>OX638346.1 GCA_951813515.1 uncultured Pseudomonadales bacterium | reverse complement strand
GACGACCGAACCAGGCGCCGTTGCTCGCTCGCTGGAGGATTTGCCGGCGCCATCCTGATAGGTCAGGTGGCAGCGCAGGATATCCGCGAGCAGGCCGAGTCCGACGCCGATCGGTTCGATATCCATGGCCTTGATCGGCGGAATATCGACGGCGCCTCCCGCCGCCAGCGCCTGCTGCATCCAGTCGACGGTGATGGTGTTGTGGCTGCCGGGCATGGTCGGACGATCTGTCATGGCGGTGTCCCTGTACGACCGAAGGCCAGGCCACCCGACCGGGCCGCCGTGTCCATGTCGAGGCCCTCGGACCTGGGGGCCGTGATCTCTGCTTGGGTTGGGTTTCGAAGGTTGCCATAATCCGCACCGTTTTACTGCGCGCGCGGATGGCCAAATGCGGTTGCCCAAGAGCATGTTCGACCGGCCGCGGTCCGAGGGCCGTCGTTTTCGCGTTGTCGGTCCGATCCAGATACTCGCCGTGGCGGCGGTGGTCATCGCCGCCCTGGTTTTTACGCGGGCGCCGTCGAAAGAGGACGTGCTGGGTGCCGAGGGGTTGGCGGAACTCGATCGATCCGTGCCGCCGCCGGTAGTACGAGTGATCCGGCCCGTTCTGGAAACGACGGCCCTCAGGGTTGTCACGACAGGGTCGATCAACGTCCGCAACCACGTCGCATTGACACCGCAGATCACCGGCCGCGTGGCGACAGTCTCTGCCAACCTGAGAGCCGGGGGATCGTTTGCCGCGGACGAGGAATTGCTTGTCATCGAGACCAGCGACTTCGAACTGGCGGTCGAGCAGGCGCTGGCCGACGTCGCGTCGGCGGAGTCGACGCTCAGGCTGCAGCAGGCGGAAGGCGATGCCGCGCGTTCGAACTATGCCATCCTGCATCCGGGCGAAGCGGTGCCGCCGCTCGTCGCGCGAGTGCCGCAGATCGAACAGGCCAGCGCGCGGCTCGCCTCTGCCCTGGCGCGCTCCAAGGTGGCCACGCTGGAACTGTCCCGCACCCATTTTTCCCTGCCGTTCTCCGGTCGCGTGACCGAGGCGGCCGCGGAAGTCGGGCAGGTGTTGACCAAGGGGCAACCGTTCGGCAAGGCGTTTGCCCTCGATGCGGTGGAAGCGGTGGGTTTCATCAGCCAGGATGACCTGCGCCGAATTTCGCCCGCGGCGGGGCGCCGCGCGACGGTTCGCGCCAACGGAGAAGTACTGTCGGCGGTCGTGGAGCGGGTCTCGTCCGAACTCGACGCGCGGACACGTTTCGCGAGCCTGTTTCTTTCCTTCGAGGAAGCGCCCGCCTTGCCACCGGGGACCTTCGTCGACATAGAGATCGCGGGCCCTGCGCTTCCGAATACCTATACCCTGCCGGAAGCGGTGGAGCAGGTGGGCGCCGAGGTATGGATCGTCGATGGAGAGCGACTTGAAGTCGTGCGTCCAACGGTCCGCGGGCGGCACGGCCCCGGTATTGTGGTGGATGCTTTCGATTACGCGGACGGCGTCGTCATCGGCGCCGTGCCCGGAGCGCGCCGAGGCCTGCCGGTCGTGACGGCGAGCCCGGACGTGTAACCACACCCCTGGCGATGCCATGCGCTGGCACATCGACTCCCGCGCTCCTGTGTCCCGTTGATCGCTCGGAGCAGCGACGGGCATTGGGCCTCGCCGCGGCGTCTCTGCCCTTCGTCGGAGAGGATATCTGGAACTGCTACGAACTGTCCTGGTTGACGGAGCGGGGCGTTCCGGCCGTCGGGACGTTGCAGATCCGGGTGCCGAGCACGACGCCGGCGACGGTTGAGAGCAAGTCCCTGAAGCTCTACCTCAATGCCTTCTCCCAGACGACGTTTGCGAAGGGAGCGGACATCCTCGCGCTGATCCGGGAAGATCTGAGTGGGCTTTTCGGGGCTGCCGCGGAGGTAGCCCTGTTGGAACCGAACGACGCAGTTCCTTATGCTCCCGCGCCGGGACAGTCTCTCGATCACGAGCGGGTCGCCATCGAGACCTATGAGCGCGACGCGGCGATACTGGATCGCGCCTGCGGGACCCGTGTCGTGGAAGAGACATTGCACACGAACCTGTTCGCTTCTTTGTGTCCGGTCACCGGGTGGCCCGACTGGGCATCGGTACTCATCACCTACCGGGGGCCGCAGATCGATCGCCGACGACTACTGCAGTATCTCGTTTCCTACCGTCGCCACCGCGCGTTCCACGAAACAGTTGTCGAGCAGATATTCGTCGACATCAAGGCACGATGCGCCTGCGAGCGGTTGACCGTATACGGCCGGTTCCTGCGTCGCGGCGGCATAGACATCAATCCGTTTCGATCGACGCACCCGTCGGAAGCGCCGCGGATCCGGCTCGCGAGACAATAGCTCCTTGGTTGACGGGGATCAGTAGTACACCGCCCGGCTGCCGCCGCCGTCGGCGGCGATCACTTCGCCATTGATGGCCCAGGACTTGTCCGAGCAGAGGAATACCGCGAGAAGGCCTATCTCGGCGGCATCCACCATCCTTCCGATCGAGTTGCTTCGCGGGTTGTCCGACGCGTAGTCGCGCGCTTCCACCTCGGCCGGTGAGAGGCCGGCGTCTTCGGCTCGCGCCTCTAGCACCACGGCGGTGCGTTCCGTGCGGGTGGCGCCCGGATGGATGCAGTTGACCGTGATGCCGTCGCGTCCCAACTGCATCGCGAGCGTGCGCGTCTGGTGCACCAGGGAAGCGTTCCTGGCACCGCCGCTCATGTTGCCGGCGACGCGGGCATTCAGGCCGCTGATGTTGACGATCCTGCCCCAGCCCGAGGCCTTGAGATGCGGGATAGCGGCGCGGGCGCAACGCAAGGCGCCCATGTACTTGACGTTGAAGTCGTCGAGAAAGTCCTCGTCGACGATGGTGTCGATCCGACCGGTCGCCGTGGGCGAGCCCCCGGGCCGGGAGCCGCTATTGATGAGTATTTGCAGGCCCCCGAGCTGCCGGGCGGCAGAACCCACTGCGGCTTCGACGCGGTCGCGGTCCGTGACGTCGCAGGGGATGGGTAACACGCGCTGCCCGGTGGCGGTCGAGATCTCCTGCGCCGTTCGCTCAAGCTCCTGCTCGTTCCGTGCGCTGATGGCCAGGTCGACGCCTTCGCGCGCGAGTTCGAGTGCGATCGCCTTGCCAATGCCGCGGCTGCCGCCAACCACCAGGCCCCGCTTGCTTGCCAATCCCAGATCCATCGTCCATCCCTCTCGTCATGCGTCTGCGGTAGCGATCATTGAATACCTGGAACACAGGAGGATCAATTCCGCATCCTCCGTTTTGTTGGGCGCGGGAAAGGGGGGCCAGAACATGGTTTGGTATAGTGATGCGATCCGGCCGAACCTTAAGTGCTCGCCGCGCTGGCCAGCCATCCCGTTGAGAACGCTGTCGATCATGAAGATCACCGATATCACCCACACGCCCCTGACCATCGGCAAGGGCCTGCTGCGCGTGCAGACGGATGCTGGCATCGAAGGCCATGCGGAAGTGCCGGGACGCCATGGCGCGGTCTTCGACGCCTACCTCGATGGCGCGATGAAGCCCGCGCTGGTCGGCGAAAACCCGTGCCTGGTGGACCGGCATTGGGAGACCCTGGCTCTCGGACGTGACGAGCGCGCTTACAAGCTGCCGGGCTGGGCCGTCGGCGTGATCGACATCGCCTTGTGGGACCTCCTGGGCAAGGATGCGGGGCTGCCCGTGCACACGCTGATGGGCGGTGCCAGGCGGACCGCAATCCCGCTGTACTGGAGCACCGGGTCCGGCTGGAGGATGCGTCCCGAAGAAATGCTCGGCCTGGTTCAGAACGGCTGGGAGGAGGGCTTTCGGGCGTTCAAGATTCGCATGGACTGGCGTGGCTGGCGCCAGGATGTGGACCCGTCCAAGGACTACAGCATGTTCAAACTGGTGCGCGAGTACCTGTCCGGGGGCGAGTACCTCGGTTTCGACGCCAACAACGGCTACTCGGTGTCCACCGCGATCCAGCAGGGACGCCGTTTCGAGGAACTGGGCATCGACCATTTCGAGGAGCCGATTCCGCACTACGATCTGCCCGGGCTCAAGCAGGTGAGCGATGCGCTTGATGTCGCCGTTTCTGCGGGCGAACAGGATGCCTTCCGCTGGTGGTTCCACCACCTGGTTCTGCTGGGCGATCCGGACATACTGCAGCCCGATATTCTCAATGCCGGCGGTCCGAGCGAGGTCAAGCGCATCTACGAAATGGCGACCGTGCTCAACAAGCCCGTCATGCCCCATAGTCCGCAGGCGGGGATCAATTCCATGGCGTCGCTGCACGTCTACTCAACCGTGCAGAACGCCACCCGCCCGCACGAGTTCTCCATCGAGTTTTCCGGTCCCCTGGACGAGGTGGCCGAACTGTACGGAGAGGCCGTATTGCCGAAGGACGGAGTCGCGATTCTCGGCGATGGACCGGGGTTGGGCATCGATCTCAACGAGGCCGCGGTTGCCCGGCTGACGGCGCGCTGATCGAAAGTGTCCGCACGGATTGCCTATCGAAATGCCCGCATCTGGGATGGCGTGGCCGATGACTATCTCGGTGTTGGTTCCGTCGCCGTAGAGGACGGGCACATAGTTGCCGTGGACGAGAACACGGATGGCGATGATGTCCGTGACATGTCAGGCCTGACGCTCGTGCCGGGCCTGATCGATGCGCACGTGCACATGACGCTGGACCCGGGTCTGCGCACGCCGGAAGAACAGCTTGCCGTAACCGACGAGGAGGTCTGGCGTGGAATGGTGGAGCGTGCCGAAGGGATGGTGCGGGCCGGCATCACGACCGCGCGCGACCTCGGCGGGGGCAAGTGGCTCGAAATCGATCTGAGGGACCGCATCGACGCCGGCGAATTGACGGGACCCAGGCTGCTGTGTGCGGGGCAACCGGTGACGTCGGTCGGGGGGCACTGCCATTTCTGGGGCGGCGAGGCGGACGATCCGGACACCGCGCGCGGCGTAATCGATCGCCAGCTCGAGCATGGCGTCGACCTGATCAAGATCATGGCTACCGGCGGGATGTTCACGAAAGGCTCGTCGCCGCGGAAGGCGCAGTTCGACGCGGACTCGACCAGCGCCATCGTGCGCCATGCGAGGGAGAGCGGCCTGGACGTCGCGGCGCATTGCCATGGCACCGAGGGAATTGCTCACGCGGCAAGCGCGGGTGTCGCGACCATCGAACACTGTTCATGGATTGGCGACGATGGGCGCAGAAGTGGATACGATCCGGAGGTGGCGGCCGAGATCTCGCGCCGGGGTATCTGGGTTTCTCCTACAATCAACGCTGGCTGGAGTCGGTTCACCCGTGGCGACGGCAAGTTCGAAGAACTGGTGAAGGGAATTTTCGCCCGCATGCGCGCCGCCGGGGTGCGCCTGGTCGCATCGACGGACGCCGGAATTCCGAACGTGCGGCACCAGGATCTCGCCAAGGCGTTGCCGGTCTTTGCGCGGTTCGCCGGACTGACGACCGTCGAGGTGCTGCGCTCGGCGACGTCGGATTGCGCGAATGCGCTGGGTTTGAGGGAGGTGACCGGACGCATCGCGGAGAACCATGCTGCCGACATGGTGTTCGTGGAGGGAGATCCGCTGACGGATCTCGGCGTGCTGGAGTCGCCGGTGATGGTATTGGCGAGAGGAAGGAAAGTGAAAGGCGAGTAGTCCATGGAAGTAGTTGATATGAGCTTCAGAGAAGAGACGCGGACGTGGCTTGAGGAGAACTGTCCGGAGAGCATGCGCACGCCCATGCCGGCGGACGAATTTCCCGATTTCGGTCGCCGTGCCCGCTACAAGAATCCGGACACCAAGCTGTGGCTGGACCGGATGGCGGAGCGCGGGTGGACGATGCCCTTGTGGCCTGCGGAATACGGGGGCGGCGGCCTGTCGAAGGAGCAGACGCGGGTGCTGGAGGAAGAACTTCAGCGGATTAATGCGCGGCCTGCCCTCGGCGGCGGCATGGGAACGAGCATGATCGGTCCCGCGTTGTTGGAATTCGGCTCGCCGGAACAGTGCGGCGAGCACATTCCGAAAATCGTGCGCGGCGAGATCTGGTGGTGCCAGGGATATAGCGAACCCGGTTCCGGTTCGGACCTTGCCGGGCTGCAGACCCGCGCGGTGGAGGACGGAGACGACTACGTCATCAATGGTTCCAAGATATGGACCTCGAACGCCGACCGTGCGGACTGGATGTTCTGCCTGGTGCGTACCGATCCGGACGTGCCGAAGCATGACGGCATCACGTTCGTTCTGTTCGACATGGCATCCCCGGGCGTCACCGTCAGGCCGATACGCCTGATCAGCGGTGCGTCGCCCTTCTGCGAGACTTTCCTGGACGATGTGCGGGTGCCGAAGCGCAATGTGGTCAGCGAGCCCGGGAAGGGCTGGACCGTGGCGAAACGTTTGCTCCAGTACGAAAGAACGTCGATCGGTGGAGGCATGGGCGGTGGCCTCAGCGGCGGAACCCGGGCGCGCTCGCTACAGGCGCTCGCGAAGCGCTATGCGGGCCACGTTCGGGGCCGCATCGCCGACGACGGGTTGCGCGGGCGGGTGGTCGAGCACTCCATGAACGACCGCGCGTTCGGCCTCTCGATGCGCCGCAACGGCGAGGAGAGCAGGAGCGGCCGGGCGCCGACGTTCACTTCGTCGTTCTTCAAGTACTACGGGACGGAGCAGAACAAGGACCGGTACGAAATCCTGACATCGCTACTCGGCGTTCGGGCTCTTGGCTGGTCGGGCGACGGATTCGCCGACAGGGAACTCGCCACGACCCGCGAGTGGCTGCGCTCAAGAGCCAACAGCATTGAGGGCGGAACGTCCGAGATCCAGCTCAACATCATCGCGAAGCGCATTCTCGGACTGCCCGACTGACCTCGTGCAAGCGCCGATGAACGCAACGAAGACGATGATCGCCGCGGCGTTGGTGTGGCTGGTGGGCGCGGCAGCCGCAGACGATGCCATGTCCCTCGACGAACTGCTCGAACGGTTCGGGTGGGATTTCGACACGGCCGTGGTCACTACCGAACGGGTGGGCGACGGCCTCTATGCGCTGTTCGGACTCGGGGGCAACGTCGCCGTCTCCATCGGTGCGGATGGAGTGCTCATCGTTGACGACCAGTTTCCGGAAATGGTGCCGAAGATGCGCGCTGCCATCGAAGCACTCGGCGGAGAGACCGGGGCCGGCGAGATCGACTACGTGATCAATACCCATTGGCACTTCGACCACGCCCAGGGCAACCTGGCGCTGGGGCCCGCTGGAACGCGCATTCTGTCGCATGCCAACGCGCGTCGCGACATGGCCCGCGGCGGACTGATCAACTTGGTCATCGCGAAGTACCGCCAGGAGCCATATCCCGAGGACGCCTTGCCGGCGATTACCTATACCCGGCGCATGGGATTGCGATTCAACGGCGAACAGATCGATCTCATTCATGCGGGACCGGCCCACACCACCGGCGACACCGCCGTGATCTTTCGTGGACAGAACGCCGTGCACTTCGGTGACGTGTTCATCACCACCGGCTATCCCTTTGTCGATGTCGATAGCGGTGGTGACATCGATGGCATGATCGAGTTCTGCCGAACGGTTCTCGATGAACTTCCCGAAGACGCCGTGGTGATTCCCGGGCACGGCCGGCTGGCGGACCGTGCCGCGGTCGAAGCCTATGTCGGCATGCTGGAAACGGTTCGGTCTCGGGTGGCCGACCTCATCGACCAGGGCAAGACCAGGGAAGAGGTGATCGCCGCGAAGATCACCGCCGACTATGACGACACCTACGGCCTGGAATCGGCTTCGCTCGGCTTCGTCGACCGCGTCTATGCGAGCCTGACCAGGTGATTTGGGGGACGCGGGATTCGCCCGGCACCGACCTGATTCCGGAACACCTCCGCACGCCGAGGTTCTTCCTCGTTGTTGCCAGCATCGCGATACCGCTCGGCTTTGCGGCCTGGCAGGCGCTGCTGAACAACTTCGTCATTGAGCGCGCCGGGTTCACCGGCGTCGAGATCGGCATTCTGCAGAGCCTGCGAGAAGTTCCCGGGTTCCTGGCTTTCACCGCCGTCTTCGTGCTGCTCGTGCTGAAGGAGCAGACGTTCGCGGTGATCGCCATCGCACTGTTCGGCCTTGGCACGGCGCTGACCGGCTTCTTCCCCTTCGAGTACGGTCTGTACTGCACGGCGGTGCTGATGTCGATCGGCTTTCACTATTTCGAGACGGTCAAGCAATCCCTGTCGCTGCAATGGCTGTCCAAGGAGGAAGCGCCGCGCATTCTCGGCAGGCTGATCGCCGTCGGATCCATGTCATCCCTCGTCTGCTTTGCGGTGGTGTGGGCAGCGCTGACCATCGGGATCGACTACGTGTGGATCTACCTGGCGGCGGGCGGCGGCGTGCTCGTTCTCGCGGTCGTGCTCGCTTCCTTCCCGCAGTTTCCGTCGAAGACGCCGCAACGCAAGCGCATCATCCTTCGGCGACGGTACTGGCTTTACTATGGACTGACGTTCCTGTCCGGCGCGCGCCGCCAGATCTTCATCGTCTTCGCCGGCTTTCTCATGGTGGAGAAGTTCGACTACAGCGCGGCGAACATCGCCGCGCTTTTCCTTATCAATCACGTATTCAACTTTTTCTTTGCGGAACGTATCGGCGCGATTATCGGGCGTATCGGCGAACGTCGCGCGCTGACGTTCGAGTACATCGGCCTGATCGGCGTCTTCACCGCCTATGCGTTTGTCGATAACGCCTACCTGGCTGCTGGACTGTACGTGGCGGACCATATGTTTTTCGCGCTCGCCATTGCCATCAAGACGTACCTCCAGAAGATTGCGGATCCGGCAGATATCGCCTCCACGGCGGGGGTGTCCTTCACCATCAATCACATCGCCGCGGTCATCATCCCGGCGGTTCTCGGGATGGTGTGGATCGTTTCGCCGGCCGCAGTATTCCTGGTTGGTGCGGGCTTTGCCGCCTGTTCGCTGAGTCTTTCGCAGAATGTCCCCGCACAGCCGGCGCGGGGCAACGAGGTGGTATTCGGTCGGGTATGATGGGCGGACCCCCTCGATATCGAAGCAAGATCCGATGCAGGAACTACCCTTAAGCCGGTATACGGTTCTCGACCTCACGCATGCCCGTGCGGGGCCGACGGCGGTGCGGTTGCTTGCCGACTGGGGAGCGAACGTCATCAAGATCGAGCCCCCGGGAGGGAATAGCAGGCTCATCGGTGCGCGTCGCGGGCCGGACGAGCAGAATCTGCATCGCAACAAGCGCGGTGTCGTGCTCGACCTCAAGAGCGAGGAGGGTCACGCGGCCTTCATGCGGCTGGCGGCTTCAGCCGATATCGTTGTTGAGAACTTTCGCGCCGACGTGAAGCACCGGCTGCGCGTCGACTACGAATCCGTCAAGGCCGCGAACGAAGCGATCATCTACGCCAGCATCTCCGGTTTCGGTCAGGACGGTCCTTACAGTTCGCGTCCCGGTGTGGACCAGATCGTGCAGGGGATGAGTGGGCTGATGTCGATCACCGGTACGCCGGAGAGCGGTCCGATGCGTGTCGGCATCGCCATCAGCGACACGGCGGCGGGCATGTTTCTCGGCCAGGGCATCCTGTTGGCGGTGCTCCACCGGGAGCGAACAGGCGAAGGCCAGTGGGTGCACACATCGCTGCTCGAAGCGATGCTGAACAAGATCGATTTCCAGGGCGCGCGCTACACGATGTCTGGGGAAATTCCGAAACAGCAGGGCAACAATCATCCCGTGGCAACGCCGATGGGCACCTACAGGTGCGGCGACGGACTGGTGAACATCGCGGCGTCCTCTATCCGCATGTGGAAGAGCTTCTGCGGTGCTGTCGATGCGGAGCACCTGCTGCGCAACGAAGCCTATGCGACGTTTCAGGACCGCTCGCGAAACAAGTCCGCGTTGACGCGTGATATCGAAGCGGTGATCGCGGACTTCACCGTTGCCGAGCTGGTCGAACGCCTGAATCCGGTCGGCGTCCCTTGCGGGCCGGTCAACGACATTGCCGAGGCCTACGAAAACCCCCAGGCAAAGTTCCTGAGAATGACAAAGCCGGCGCCGCATCACGAACTCGGCGACGTGAACCTGATCCGGTCGCCGATCAACCTGTCGAGGTTCCCCCAGCCGGAACGGTTTGATCGGGCAGCGCCGGATTCCGGTAGCAACACGCGGGAAGTCCTCGGGGAATTCGGCTTTACGGAGGCCGAGATTTCCTCGCTTGTGGATTAGTGCCATGAAATCCGTCGTCGGCTTCGCCGACGCCGTCTTTCACCCCCGCCCAAGCCCACCTACCACTCTGTCGATCTTGCCGCTAGCGCGGCGAGACCGACAGACTGCTAGCGCCATGAAATCCGTCGTCGGCTTCGCCGACGCCGTCCTTCACCCCCGCCCAAGCCCACCTACGATCCTGCGAGGTTGTAGGCGCAATCCATGGATTGGCCGGCGGGAGGGCGTCCGTCAGGCGTCTATTATAGGATAGTGGCGACGGGCTAATCGAAATGGTGATGCAAGGTCGCATCAGGAAATGGCCGACCTGAGCAGGAACGCGGACGGAGCGATGGCAGAACACAAGATCCTTGTTGTTGACGACGAACCCGATCTGGAACATCTCATGCGGCAGCGCATGCGCCGGTATGTCCGGGCGGGACTCTACGAGTTCGTGTTCGCGCAAAACGGCGTCGAGGCGCTTGATCGACTGAACGAGCAGCCCGATATCGAAATGGTCCTGTCCGATATCAACATGCCGCAAATGGACGGACTTGCCCTGCTGGACCAGGTTGCCCAGGTGGACCCCAACATTCGTTCCGTGATCGTGTCGGCATACGGTGACATGAAGAACATCCGTACGGCCATGAACCGCGGTGCGTTCGACTTCATTACCAAACCCATCGACTTCGAGGATTTGAGAATCACGATCGATCGAACGCTAGTGCACATGGCGATCTGGCGCGAGGCATTGGAGTCCCGGGATCAACTGGTCGCGATCAGAAACGAACTGGGCGTTGCGAGCCAGATGCAACAGTCAATACTGCCCAAGATATTCCCCAAGGGTAGGGGTTACGAGACTTTTGCCAACATGGTGCCAGCGCGCGAGGTCGGTGGTGACTTCTTCGACTTCGTACGCCTCGAGAACGGCCGGTTGGGTGTCGCCATTGCGGACGTCTCCGGCAAGGGGGTTCCCGCCGCATTGTTCATGATGTCGAGCCGTACGCTGCTGAAAGGTTCGGCAATCGGCTCCGAGATACCCGGCACAGTCTTGAGTTCGGTCAATAGCCTGCTTGAGGAGGACAACGAGTCGTTGATGTTCGTCACGGTGTTCTATGCGGTATTCGATCCGGCCACCGGTGTGTTCTCCTATGCCAATGGTGGCCACAACCCGCCCCTTCTGGTTCACGCCGACGGATCGTCGGAGTACTTGCCCACGACAGACGGGGTCGCGCTCGGTGTCATGCCGGATTACGACTTCGAGGAGAATCGTGTCACGTTGGCGCCGGGAGAAATGGTGGTGTTGTATACGGACGGCGTGACCGAGGCGATCGACGACGACAGTGAAGAGTTCGGTCCGGAGCGGCTGCAGGAAGTCTTCCATGACGGGCCTCCCGGCTCCGTCCAGGAATCCAACGAGGCAGTGTTCAACGCCGTCGAGGCGTTCGCGGGGGACGCGCCGCAGTTCGACGACATTACGTGCGTAACCCTGAAGCGCGTCGAGGAGTGATGGTGAGTCCCAACGAACCGACTGCCCGAAGCCAGGCGGGGGACAGCGGCGCCGAGGCGACGTTCTGTCTTCTCAACAATACCGACGAGATGGCCCGCCTGGACCGTGCCGTGGAGGAATTCGGCCAGACACAGGGATGGTCGGAGCAGATGTCCTATCACATCAAGTTGGCGTTGGAGGAAGTCGTGATGAACGTCATCAGCTATGCCTATGAAGATCACGGGGTCCATGAATTCGAGGTGAGGGTCAAATCGGACAGCGACGGCGTGGTTATCGATGTCATCGACGATGGCCAGCCTTTCAACCCGCTGCAGGAGGCGGCGGAGCCGGACGTGGAGGCTTCGCTGGAAGCGCGCAATATCGGGGGTCTGGGTGTCTTTTTCGTGAAAACGCTGATGGATGATGTTGAGTACCGGCGCGAAAACGACCGCAATCGCCTGACGCTGACAAAGCGCAACATCTGATGAGAGTGCCGGCTGCCGTGAAATGCCGGATCCTCGTGCCCCACAGCCGGCACCGATGGCGCCGCCTGTGGCCCGGCCCAGCTCGTCGTCCACGCAACACACGCCCCGGGTCGCTGGCGCTCCCCGGAGGCGTCTGTTCCATGCAAGTGCCCCACAGCCGGCACCGATGGCGCCGCCTGTGGCCCGGCCCAGCTCGTCATCCACGCAACAACTGGCACCGGTGGCGCCGTTTGGCGTTGGCCGGCGGTTTGGCGGCATCCCTGTCGACGGGCGCTCAGCCGGCGAACGTAGAGGAAACCGGCGCAGGAGGACCTTCGGCCGTTGCGGTGTCCGGAGTGACGAAGGATCGTATCCTGTTCGGACAGTCTGCCGCGTTTAGCGGCCCTGCGGCCGAGTTGGGAACGCACATGCGTCTCGGTATAGGGGCTGCTTTCGACGAGGCGAACCGAAACGGTGGCGTGCACGGTCGGCGGCTGGAACTCGTATCGCTCGACGACGCCTACGAACCGGAAACGGCAGTCGTCAACACGCAGCAACTGATCGGCGAGCACATGGTTTTTGCCCTGATCGGTGCTGTTGGTACGCCGACTTCACGCTCGGCCGCCCCCGTGGCCGCCGACGCGGGCATCCCCTACGTCGCCCCGTTCACCGGGGCGGCTTTTCTGCGAAGTCCGGAGTTCGGGAACGTCATCAACCTGCGGGCATCCTACGACCAGGAAACCGAGGAGATGGTGGCGCGACTGATCGGTGACCTCGGCATCGAACGGATTTCCATCATGTACCAGGACGATTCCTTTGGGCGCGCGGGCTACCGGGGGGTCCGGGCGGCCCTTGCGCGGCGGGGCATGGAGTACGTATCCACGGGGGTGTATCCCCGGAACACGACCGCCGTGAAGACGGGCTTGATGGACATCCGAAAGACGGACCCCGGCGCGGTGATCCTGGTCGGGGCGTACCAGCCTGTCGCCGCGTTCATCAAGTGGGCACGTCACACGGGATTCGATCCGGTGCTTGTGACGATATCCTTTGTCGGCAGCAATGCCCTGGTGAACGAACTGGGCGAGGGCGGCGCGGGCGTCGTCGTCACGCAGGTCGTGCCCTTCCCGACGGGCAGAGCGCCGCCGGTAGTGGACAGCTATGTGCGAGCGCTGGCTACTCACGACTCGGACGCGGTTCCCGGTTTCGTGTCTTTCGAGGGATACCTGGCGGGACGCCTGGCGATCGCGGCGCTAGAGCGCTGCGGCGAGAACGTCACCAGGAGCGCCTTCCTCGACGTACTCCGCGATGCCGAGCCGATTGACCTGGACGGGTTCGAGTTGCGCTATGGCGACAACGACAACCAGGGATCGGACAAGGTTTTCCTCACGATGATCGATGACGGCGGCCGCTACCGAGAGGTCGATTCGCTCGAGGGCCTGGCGCCGTGATCCGAGAGCAACTAAGTCGCCTGCTGCGAGCCAGTCGCCGGATTTCGGTGCAACTCTATGCCGGTCTCGGCTTCGCGGTGGCGTTTACCGCGGTCGCCAGCCTGGTGGGCTGGTTTTCCTTCAACCAGGTGGGTGAACTGCAGCGCCATGTAAATGAATACAGCGTGCCGGAAATGGAGGCGGCGTTCGCCGTGGTGCAACAGAGCGGTGCGCTGGTCGCGGCGGCGCCGCGGCTTACCGCGGCCGACCCCTTGTCCTTCACGGATGTCTCCGAGCGGGTAGATGCCGAGCGGAATGCCTTCGAGTCGTCGTTGTTGGAATTACGCGACAAGGGCGATATCTATGAACGAGTTCGTGAGCACGGTGCGGAACTCATCGCCAATACGGAGGCGATCAAGGAGTCCGTGCGCGCTGGTTTCGAGCTTGCCAGACAAAGCGAGTCGGTACGCACGGAACTGTTGGGGCTCGAGAACCGGTTGGCCGTGGTCCTGACGACCGCGATCGACGACCAGTTGTTCTATGCGATGACTGGCTATCGCGATCTCGATCGGCCACGGGATCCCCGCGATCAGTATTTCTCCACGGCCCAGTTCGATCGCTATCGTCACCTGGCTTCCCTTAGGCGCGAGGCGAGCATCGCGACGCAGCTATTGGCCAGTGCCTTCAACATGTCCGATTCGCCTCTGATAGAGCCGTTGCGCGAGCGTTTCGAAGCCGCAATCGGAGGTATCGAGCGGAGCCTTGCGGCACTTGAGGGTTCTTCGGCCGGAGAGGCAGTCGAGCCCCTGTTCGCCCGTCTAGAGGAACTTGGCGTCGGCGAATTGGGCGGCTTCAATGTGCGAACATCGGCGTTGCGGCTCGTCGACCGGCAGCGGGAACTGGAGAAACGCAACCACGACCTGGAAATCGACCTGGTTGCCGATGTCGAGAGTTATGTCGGTTCGGTGCGCGCGAGCGTCGACGAAGCTACCGGGTCGTCCACGCAAGCAATCCTCACAGGCCGCCGCGTGTTGCTGGGGCTCAATGTTGTCAGCATAGTCGGTGCCATACTGATCGCCTGGCTGTTTGTGGGCGGTGTCCTGTTACGCCGCATCGACCGTCTGTCCGATCGAATGCGTCGCATGGCGGACGGCGACCTGGAAGCAGAAGTCGACATCAGCGGACACGACGAAGTCGCGGAAATGGCCGCCGCTCTTGAAGTTTTCCGACGCCACGCCCTGGAGGTTCAACGGTTGAACTTGGTGGAGAAGCTTGCAGAAGAGTTGCAGGACAAGAACGCGGCCATCGAAAAGGCGCTGGCTGATTTGCGCGAGGCCCAGGATCAGATCATCGCATCGCAGAAGTTGGCGGAACTGGGCGAACTGACGGCCGGCGTCGCACACGAAATCAAGAACCCATTGAACTTCGTCAAGAACTTTGCGGAGGCATCGAGCGAACTGATCGAGGAACTCAAGGAAGTTCTCAACGAGAGCGGCGATTCGATGGAAGGCGAACAGCGCGAGTTGATCGACGAAATATGCCAGGACCTTACGGAGAACCTGGAGCGGATCGGTGGTCACGGAGATCGGGCCGACCGCATTGTGCGCGACATGTTGAGGATGGGGCGAAGTTCTGGCGACCGACAGCCGACGGACATCAACACCCTGCTCGAAGAGCACGTTCGCCTTGCTTTTCACAGCGCGAGAGCCGCAGATGAGAACTTCCAGCTCGATATCCAGGAGGACTTCGACCCCGATGCCGGCGAAATCAGTGTCGTTCCCCAGGACCTGGGCCGGGTCTTCCTGAACATGGTGGGCAACGCCTGCGACGCCACCAATGAGCGGCGCGTGGCATCCGGCGACGACTACAAGCCGATCCTCGCGGTGTCGACGCGGCGCACGGAAGAGACGGTCGAGATTCGGGTGCGGGACAACGGTACGGGAATGCCGCAGGAGGTCATCGACAAGATCTTCAATCCGTTCTTTACCACCAAGCCCACGGACAAGGGCAACGGTCTGGGTCTCGCGATATCGAGCGACATCGTCCGGCAACATGGCGGCAACATCCGTGTCGAGTCGGAACAGGGGAGCTTCACCGAGATGATCGTCGACATCCCCCTCGTTCCACCGGTCCCCGAAACGACGGATCAGGAATCGGAACGTGAAGACGGTTTGACCGACTAGCGCCATAAAATCCGTCGCTCTGACGGGCGCCGTGTCTTACCCCGCCCAAAGCCCTCTGTTTCGCCCAACCACCCGTCCCGGATCCTGTGCCTTGATCGGCACTGCGTACCGTTCTACGGCGCAGGCCCCTGGCGCACTAAAAGATGCCCGCATCGAGTCCGGCTGCCAACGTCATGCCCAGTTCTCGGCACCGGTCGAGGTGGGTTTCGGTCAAGTCCCCCTTTGCGATTACGGGTTCGGCCACCTCGTTGAACGGGTACCCCGTGGCGATCCGACGTATCGCCCGCAAGGCACCGGTTCCGTCGTTCTCGGCGCTGATGAAGACCGCGTAGGGCAGCGGCTGGATCTTGCCCTCGACGGGATAGAACGTGCGGTCGAAGAAATCCTTCATGCCGCCCGACATGTAGCCGAAGTTCTCGGGGGTACCGATGAGCAAGCCCTGGGCCCAGAGCAGATCCTCGGGCTGGGCGTCAGCCGCGCGCATGAATCTGGTCTCGACGTTCTCGATCTCGGGGTCCGTCGCGCCGTCGAAGGCGGCCTGTGCCATGCGCCCGGTGCTGCCGCGCTGCGAGTGATATACGATGAGAAGGTGCTTGGGGTTCAACCTGTGAAAAGCCGCACGTTTACCGAAGTCATCGCTGCCATTGATCGCCGCCATGCGGATGACCCTGCGGGTCGCGAACTGGACTATGCCGAGCGCATGTCGGCGTGGCTAGGCCTGCTTGCCGAGGCCGCGTCCGACGAACTCAGGATAGCGGTCCGCGCGCAGCATTTCGAGCGGTGGCGCTATCCTCGGCAGGACTTTCCCCCGGGCCGCGAGGGATACCTTCGGTGGCGGCGCCATGCTGCACGGCGACAGGCGCAAGCGGTTGGCGATCTGCTCGCCTCCTGCGAGGTAGCCCCGGCGGCAATCGAGCGGGTAGGCGGACTGATCCAAAAGCATGGACTCAAACGGAACCCAGAGGTCCAGTTGCTCGAGGACTGTGCATGTCTCGTCTTCCTGGAATCGGAACTTGATCGGTTCGCCGCACGACGTAACCCGGCACAGGTCGCGCATATCTTGAAGCGTACGTGGACCAAGATGTCGCCGCTCGCCCGGCGGCATGCCCGCACCTTACCGCTGGTGCCCGAGCACCGGACGCTTCTCGCACCGTGATATCCGTCACCCCGCGGGTGCTGTGTTCACCCCCGGTCAGAGCCTGCTTGGCCTGATTTCCTCATGGGCGAGTGTCGCCGCGGATGGCGGCGATGACTTCGACAATACGGTCAAGCTGCGGTAGCACGGTGTCCGCATCGGCTGACGGCAAACCGAAGACGATATGGTCGAATCCCTGCCCTATGCGTCCCGCGCATTGAGCGGCGTCCATGGGCGCCCCGAACAAAGCGAGGTCGAGATTGGTCATTTCCCGGCCCCTCGCCTGCATGGCCTGGGCGAGGCGCTGCATGTTGCCGGAGCCCGGACCGCCGATGGGCATCCAGCCGTCCGCGTATTCCGCTACCCGATCGAAAACCCACCTTGAGTTGGCGCCGATCCAGATCGGAGGTCCGCCGGGCTGAACGGGCTTCGGCCAGGACCAGATCGGATCGAAATCGACGAACTCGCCGTGAAACTGCGCTTCGTCCTCGGTCCAGATGGCGCGCATCGCCAGCACTTTCTCCCGCGTGATCTTCCATCGATCCCTGTAGACGGCGCCGTGGTTTTCCATCTCCTCGCGATTCCATCCGGCACCGATGCCGAGGATGACGCGTCCGCCCGAAACCATGTCGAGCGATGCGATCTCCTTCGCCAGGGTGATTGGATCGCGCTCGATGACGAGGCAGATGCCGGTGCCGAGCGAAATTCTCTCGGTCACGGCGGCACAGGTTGCGAGCGCGACGAAGGGGTCGTGGGCGCGCCAATACTGCTGCGGCAGATCTCCGCCGCCGGGGAAGGGCGTCAGCCGGCTTGCTGGAATGTGCGTATGCTCGGGAAAGAACATGCTGTCCAGGCCCCGGGCTTCCACTTCCCGCGCCAGTTCCGCGGGTTGTATGGCGTAGTCTGTCGGGAAGATCGAAACCCCGAATTTCGCTTTGTCGATGCCGCCGAATGCCACCCTGCCAATCTCCTATTGCCGTTCGTGCCTTAGTGTACGATGCGGCTGTCGATGGATAAACGGATAGTTCAAGCTCTTGGCGAGCCGGTGTCGGGCCGCCCCGCGACGGCTGTGCGCCATTCGGGGATGCCCCCCGCGTCACGGGGACTGACTCCGTGAGCTGGTGGGGTCTGCTGTTGGGTGGCGCGTTCGGCTACCTTCTGGGAGGTCCCATCGGCGCGCTGCTCGGCGCCGCCATGGGACGAAGCCTGGGACGGCCCTTGAGCGGGATCGGCGCCGGGGAAGGCGTGGACCCCGGGGGACCGGGCCCGGAGCGCGTTCAGCTTGCGTTCTTCGCTGCCGTCTTCGGCGTCATGGGGCACGTTGCAAAGGCCGATGGACGCGTCACTGCCGAGGAGATCGGTCTTGCCAACCAGGTGATGGACCAGCTTGGTCTCGACGGGCGGCAGCGCACGGCTGCCCGGGCGCTCTTCAACGAAGGGAAGCGGAGTGAGTTCCCCCTTGACGAGGTCCTGGACCAACTTCGGTCCGAGTGCGGTCGGGCGACCAATCTCATCCGCATGTTCGTGGAAATCCAGATCCAGGCAGCCGCCGCCGATCACCGGATTCACGCCGAGGAAGGCCGTATCCTGCTGCACGTCGCGGCGCGCCTTGGGCTGTCTCGCGCGGACTACCTGCAACTCGAGCGCCTGATCGCATCGGGAATTCATTCCGGCGGCGATGCCGATTCGGGCATGTCGCTGGAAGACGCCTATGCCACCCTCGGCGCATCGCCCGATGCGTCGGACGCCGAGATAAAGCGTCACTATCGGCGACAGATGTCGCGGCACCATCCGGACAAGCTCGCGTCGAAAGGACTTCCCGAGGAGATGATGCGGGCCGCCACCGAGCGTACCCAGCAGATCAAGGCGGCGTGGGATACCGTGCGCAAGGCCCGCGCAAACGCTGGAGATCGGTCGGCGGCCTAGGGCCTAGTGTCGTCATGCTGGCAGGACTCAGCGCCAGGATCCGCCACCATGTGTCACCATTCGTAACAAATAGTTGAATATTCGCGTGCGATTAACGAGTATTGTGTTTCCGGCGCTGACGCGAAGGGGCAAGGACGCTGTATGCGGTACGTGAATGGGTTGATCGGTGTGGCGTTGCTCATTCTTGCCTTCAGCTACTTGAGCAAAGACGACTCGGCACCCTGGTCTCTCATTTACGGATACGGCGCGCTGGTAGCGCTCCTGTCGCTGAAGTCCCGGATATCCAACCCGGTCGCATGGACCGGCGCCATTGGCGCCACCGTCGCCATGTTCTGCTACTTCGCGTTGTTCTTCCAGATGGTGCCGCACCTGCGCGGGGACTGGATTGCCCACCGCCATGAATCCATGTACCTGGTAGTGGCGGCCTTCTGCATGATTCCAGTGCTGTCGAACTTCAGTTGTCGCCTGAAAGGGGATTGTGGATTGAAGACCGCCGAAGACACCTCCAAAGCCAAGCGATTTTTTCAGCTTCCCTTCCGTCCTTCCAGCCGTCCTTCCATGGAATAACCGCCTCCGAAGCGCGTAAGCGATTGGGGTGGTTGGACGCCGCAGCTTACTTCGACCCGGCCGTTTCCTTGTGGATCGCGGGTATGACGTCGTCGAGGTAGGCGTTTAGCGCGTCCTCGTCCCAGGGCGGCTGCAGCAATACATTGACGTCCTGGGCGCCAGCCTCTACGTACTGCATTACCTGTTCGACGGCCGAGTCCGGCGTGCCGGTCAGCGCCCCGTCATCGAGCTGCTGTCCGCTGTCCAGCGCCCGCAGCTTTCGGCGTTCGACTTTCGCGCGCGACTCGTTCATCGCCAACGCAAACGCCACGTTGGCCGCGCGCCTGATCTCTGAAGGTTCTCGCTGGTTCACCTCGCACCAGTGATCAAGAACGCCGTTCAGGCGACGATACTCTTCAGGTCTGACGTATGCGGCGTTCCATCCGTCGGCGCGTCGCGCCGCGATCTCGAGCGTTCGACGTTCTCCAAGGCCGCCGATCCAGATGGGCAGTCGTGGCCGTACCGGCTTCGGCAGGCAGGAAGCGTCGTCGACCTGGAAGTGTCTGCCGGAATAGGTCGTACGGTCTTGCGTGAACAGTCGGTGGATCACCTCGGCCGCCTCGTCGAGCATGTCGAGGCGAGTCCCTATGTCTGGGAATGGAAAGCCGTACGCATAGGCTTCCCAGACATGCCATCCGGCCCCGATGCCCAGTTCGAAGCGTCCGCCGGAAATGTGGTCTATCGTTATCGCCGCCTTTGCCAGGAGGGCCGGGTTGCGGTAGCCGATGTAGAACACGAGGCAGCCTATGCGGGCGTGCTTTGTCTCCGCCGCCAGCGCACCAAGCGTGGCGAGCGCTTCGAAGTGAGGCTCGTCGCCACCTTCGAACGGCGCTTCGTACAGATGGTCGCGCACCGAAATCCAATCGACACCGTGTGCGTCAAGCTTGCGCCATAGTGCCCGCAGTTCCGGCATGGGGATGCCCTGTTGGCCGAGATGCACACCGAGAGATATAGCCATCAGGAGAGGCCACCGAGACACCAAGCGAAGACGCGCGCGGAGCATAGCAGTTTCCGGTTTGGGAAGCGGTTTGGTGCGTCTGCCCAGAACTCGCGTGACACGACACTAGCCGCGAACGTGTTTCAAGGTCCGTTCCGCGATCACGCTTGACGCCTTCAATTGGACGCGGGACGATTGTTGGCGAACAACGGCATCGGGGATTCGTTATGGCTGAAGCGGCCGTGGACATTGGGATTTCAGCAACTCCCGTAAGCGTTGCCATGGGGGCGCGCATCGAGAATCTGGACCTTTCGCGGGACAGTGGCGGGGAGGTCATCGGCGAGTTGCGTAGACTGCTGCTCGACCATCACCTGCTGGTTGTCCCAAATCAACGACTCTCGGCACTGGAGTTGGCCACTTTTGGCAGACGTTGGGGTGAACTCCTGACCCATCCGACGACCAAACACCGCGACACGGACTATGTGCAATGGATCGGCAGCAAGAGTGACAGGAAGTTCAGGTTCTTCCGCGGAGTGCATCCGTTCGGCGGGGGATGGCATTCCGACATGACCTGGCACTCCACGCCGCCGATCATCACCGCATTGCACGCGCAGCGCCTTCCGGCGCGGGGCGGCGACACGGCGTTCGCCAACCAGCATCTCGCCTATGAGACGCTCGACGAAGAAGTCCGTGAACGTATCGCGGATTTGAAGGCGTTTCACACGGGCAAGGTATTCGGTCCGGACGTGGAGGACTCGGTGCATCCGGTTGTACGCACACACGACGAGACGGGTCGCAAAGCCCTGTACGTCAACGCCAATTTCACCCGGCACATCCTGGACACGCCGAGCAACGAGAGCGAGATGTTGCTGTACCGGCTATTCGTACACTCCACTCGACCGGAATTCACCTACCGGCATCGATGGGAACTCGATGACCTCGTGCTGTGGGACAACCGCTCGGTGATGCACTATGCCATTCGCGACTACGACGAGCAGCGCATCATGCATCGCATTGTCGTCAAGGGAGGCAAGCCGAGTTAGCTCGGCACTGCGGCAGGGTCTGAGCTGACCGAGGCCAGCCCGCGTCCCGTAGTCAGCGCTGGGCCGAGGACATCAGCGCAATAGCCAGGAACCGAACCGCTCGTTCATGTCGTCTCCATTGTCGGCCCACCACAACCAGTCGCTGCGCAGCGCCAACTTCGTATTCTCCGGAGCGTTGGGCATGTGGCTGGCCATGGGCACGCCCGTGGCGAGGTGGTTCGAGACAAACCCCTCCGCGGAGCGGCGCGAAGGGCTGTAGGCGATATAGCGGCTGACAGCGGCCATCGAGCTGGGCCGGGAGGCGTACGCGACGAGTCGACGCGCCGCCGCCAGATTGGGCGACCCGGACAGGATGGCGAGGTTGCTGATTTCGAGAATCTGGCCGTGCCAGACGATCGTGAACGGCTGGTTCTCAAGCACCTGCGCGTTGAAGATCCTGCCGTTGTAAGCGGTGGTCATGATCACTTCGCCATCGGCGAGCATTTGCGGCGGTTGCGCGCCGGCATCCCACCACACCAGTTGATCCTTGATAGTGTCCAGCTTCCCGAAGGCCCGTTCGACGCCTTCCCCGGTATCGAGTACGGCGTAGACCTCCGAGGCAGGGACGCCGTCCGCCATCAGCGCGAACTCGAGATTCGCCAGCGGCGAACGGCGCATGCCGCGCCGCCCGGGGAACCGGTCCAGGTCGAAGAAATCCTGGATGGTGCGGGGAACCTCGCCCGTCGTCCGCTCATGGTTGTAGGCGACGACGGTAGAGAAGAACAACATGGCGACGCCGCATTCGCTGATCATGTCGGGATAGAAGTCGTCCTCGGGCATCGAACCGTCCGCTCCTTGCGCCAGCAGCGAGGTGTCGAGTCTCTCGAAAAGTCCTTCGTCGCAACCCCGGATCAGGTCGGGGAACTGGATATCGACGATGTCCCAGTAAACACGACCCGCTTCTACCTGGGAGCGTATCTGCGAAAGGCCGCCGTTGTAGTCGTCCAGCAGAACCTTGATGCCGGCTTCGGCGGCAAAGGGCTTGAGATAAGCCTCCTCGCAGGCATCGGCGTAGGACCCGCCCCACGAGACCAGCGTCACGGATTCCGCCGCCGAATGGGCAGGTCCGAATGTGACCAACGCCGCCAGCAAGGCCAGCACCAGACTCGTCATTCGATGCACTGGAGTCGCCCGTATGCTCGTTTCCCTTGCGCGAGATCGTAGCATGACCACGACCCGCGTCCTCAATGGATGGGACAGTCGTACCGACGTGACGCGGAGGTCACTTCTTCATGACATAGGTCAGGGGTAGGGCGGTGGTGTACTTGATGCGCTCCATCGCGAAACTGGAGCTCACGTCGTAGAGATCGACCTCCCGTATGAGGCGCAGGTAGAAGCTGTCGTAGGCGGCGAGGTCGGGAACCACGACGCGCATCAGGTAATCCACCTCGCCGCTCATTCGATAGAGCTCGATCACTTCGGGGAATGCGGCCACTGCCTTCGCGAACGCATCCAGCCAGCGCTTGTTGTGCTCGTCCGTGCGGATGGCGACGAATGCGTCGACACCAACGTTGAGCTGGTCGCGGTCGAGCAGCGCCACCCGACGCGTGATCACGCCTTGCTTTTCCAGGTTCTGGATTCGGCGCCAGCACGGCGTCGTACTCAGTCCGACGGCCTCCGCGATGTCCGACGTGGAGAGGGTGGCGTCGTGCTGAAGCAGGTCGAGGATTCTCAGGTCGATGCGATCCATGTGGTACTCCCGTGATGCGCGCGCCGCCCAATTGGGACAATATCAAAATGAAATTCTACAATTTGGCAAAAATGGCGCGCACTTTAGAATAATTTTCTTGCTTTTCTAGGATATGGTTCTAATGGTGGAAAAATCATTCGGCGCGTTGATGAATCCATTGACCGAACATTTGACCGAGGTTGGAGAAACCTACACGCAGCACCTCGTGAAGGCGGTGGGATTTGGGATAGCCATGGTGGCCGGTGGCCTCGCCTGCCTGGTCCATGCCCTCTTTCCCTTCCTGTTTGTCACGACGGGCAGCAGTTGTATTCGCCGTCTGCACCGGCGGATGGAGGACCGTCGGGCATCGATGGTCGACAGACGGGACCCCTCGACGCGACTGCACCTGCCGCAGGGCGGGGAACAGTTGGGGTCCTGAACCGGACGGAAGGCGGGTCCTACGCGGCGGCTTCGCGACTCCTCGCCCGCGAACACGGGTGCGGCTGCGCGAGCCTCGGCGGGGTGAGCAACTGGGCCAGATAGAGGTTCCTGCGTTTGAGCGCCGACTCGGCGGCTGCCCGCTTCACCGGACCGAAGCCCCTGATTGTGATCGGCAGACGCGCGAGGGAGACCGCCGCTTCAAAATTGGCGCCATCAAGGTGCGCGGCGATCACCTCGATGTCGGCCTCGAAATAGCCAAGCAATGTGCGATCAAGTCTGCGCTCTGCGGTGTATCGAAACGGATCGAAGACCCCGCCGCGACACCGCCTCATTTTCGCCAGAAGTCTCAGGACGGGCAGGATCCAGCCGCCGACGGCGATCTTCGCTGGTCGCCGGTTGGCGCGCCTGCGGGCGAGGATTGGCGGCGCGAAATGGAAGGTCGTTCTGAATCCGGGTTCGAATTGTCGGGTGAGCTTTGACGCAAAGTCGCGGTCCCCCACCGTTGGCGGGCGGGTGAAGAGGCGCGCCACCTCGTATTCGTCCTTGGTTGCGAGCAGCTTGAAATAGCTTTCGGCGACCGCCTCGGCCAGGGCGGTGCTACCCGGCTTCAAGCGTTTCTCCAGGTCGCGAATCCGTTTGACCAGCCCCTCGTACCGGGTCGCGAGGGCTGCGTTCTGGTATTCGGTCAGAAACGCGCGTCGCGTGGCAACGCGATCATCCAGACTCGACGAGCGCCGTGGCTGCATGGCGTGGTTGCGTGGCCGACGCTGGTGGGTCGCCAGTTTGGCTGGCGACGATTCGACCTCGTGCGCCGCCGTGCGACCGTGCTGGAACGCCGACAGGTTCTGCTCGACGGCAACGCCGTTCAACGTAATCGCCCGCTTTAGGGATTCCAGGGATACGGGAATGCCGCCCGTCTGGAAGGCATAGCCGAGGAGAAAGATGTTGGCGTAGGCGCTGGAGCCGAATAGCGTCTCCGTCGCAGCATGGGCATCCACCGTGGCCAAACGTTTTGCGTGCACCTGCAACTGGTCCTGAAGTTGCTCGAAGTCGAACCCTTGCCGCTGGTGGAGCACGAATTCAGCCGTCGGCACGAGGTGTGTGTTGAGGATGACGTGGGTCTTCTTCGCCGATGCCAGGCGAATTACGTCCGCACCGGCCGCCGTGACCGCGTCGGCTCCAATCAACATGTCTGCCCCCGCTGTCGGAATTCCGGTAGGCGAATGCGACTTCCCCGCAGGGGATATTCGGACATGGCTCACGACGGCTCCGCCCTTCTGTGCGAGGCCGGTCATGTCCAGCGTTGAAACATGGCTGCCGTCAAGATGCGCCGCGGTACCGAGTATCTGGGAGGCGGTGACAATGCCCGTGCCGCCGACGCCTGCGATGAGGATGTTGGCCGCGCTCCTGCTGCCGGGGGGCAGCGGCACGAGCGGCTTGGCGTCGTCTATCCCGGATGCGACCTTGAGCCTGGCGCCGGTGAGCGTGACGAGCGCGGGACAGAAGCCATCGATACAGGAAAGATCCTTGTTGCAGGCGGTCTGATTGATGGTGCGCTTTACCCCGAATTCGGTGTCGAGGGGCTCCACGGCGACGCAGTTCGATTGGGTCGAGCAGTCGCCGCAGCCTTCGCAGACGGCATCGTTGATCACGACCCTGACGTCCGGGTCCGCCGCGAGGCCGCGCCTCCGGCGCCGGCGTAGTTCGGCGGCGCAGGTCTGTTCGTAGACCAGCACCGTGCAACCGGGAATTGCCTTCAACTCGCGTTGCACTGCATCCAGGGCATCACGCGGATCAACGCGGAATCCAGCCCTGCGATGTCTCTCGGGGTCGTCACTCACGACCCGGACCGCAGCCACGCCTTCGGCGCGGACTTGGGCGACGATATCCTCGACCGTCAGCGAGCCGTCCACGGGTTGGCCACCTGTCATGGCCACGGCATCGTTGGCGAGCACCTTGTACGTGATGTTCACACCCGAGGCGACAGCGGCGCGAATTGCCAGGATCCCGGAATGGAAATAGGTGCCATCGCCGATATTGGCAAAGATATGGGGCTCATCGGTGAACGGAGCCTGGCCGATCCAGTTCACGCCCTCCGCGCCCATGTGCGTGGCGGTGCTGGTATTGCGATCCATCCATTGGGCCATGTAGTGGCAGCCGATACCCGCGGCGGCGCGACTGCCCTCGGGTACGCGAGTCGAGGTGTTGTGCGGGCAGCCGGCGCAATACATCGGTTTACGCATGTATTTCGAGAGTTGCGCGTCGGTCGGAAACGTGTCGGCACAGGTTGCGATTTCTCCGAGGTAACCGGCATCGGCTACGGCGGGCAGTAAGTCGGCGATGGCCCTGGCGATGGTGGCCACATCGAGTTGACCAGTGGCAGGTAGCAAGTGAGCTGCACCCGTTGACCCCGCAACAGGTTGTCCCGGTCGCAGTGGCCACCCGAAGACGTTTCTTCCCTGGAAGCCGCTGCTGGCATCGTCCCGTATCGCTGGTTGTCCGGCATAGCTCTTTCCGAGTAGCTCGATGGGTCGATCAAACAGAATCGTCCGGAGCTGGTCTTCGATGAACGGTCGTTTCTCCTCGACCACCATCAGGCGCCGCGCGCCGCGACAGAAATCGTCGACCAGCGCGGCGTCCAACGGCCAGGTCATGCCGAGTTTGATCAGGCGCAAGCCGGCGCGAACGAGTTGTGCCTCCGTTTGTAGACCAAGCCTTGCCAGGGCTTCGCGGACATCGGCGTAGGTCTTTCCGGCAGTGACCAGCACGAGTCGTGGTGAACGTACGGAAGTAACGACCCGATCCATGGAGTTCGCCGATGCAAACGACCGCGCCAAACGCAGTTTTGTTTCCAGTCGTGCCTCCTGGTCCGCGGGCGAATCCCGAAGTCGGATATGCGGAAACTCTTCCTCGTGCGGGGGATTGACGAAGCGGTGCCGTTGGAGGTCGATCACCACGGTGAGGGCGCTGTCCATGATGTCGGTCAGCGCGATGAGCCCGGTCCAACAGCCGGAGTAGCGCGACATGGCCCATCCCGCGAGCCCGAAGTCGAGCACATCCTGCACGTCCGACGGTGCGAGGACCGGAATGCCGAGATCACGCAATGCGAATTCGCTCGCGCTCGGTAGGGTGGAGGACTTGCAGGCGTGGTCGTCTCCCACCACCAGCAACACGCCGCCGCGAGGACTGGTGCCGGCTGCGTTGGCGTGGCGCACCGCGTCAGAGGAGCGGTCGAGTCCGGGCGCCTTGCCGTACCAGAGGCCAAATACGCCTTCCCGGCGAGCGCCGGGAAAGAGCCCGACCTGCTGGCTGCCCCACACTGCGGTGGCAGCCAGGTCCTCGTTGGTGCCGGGCTGGAAAACGACGCGGTGGGCCTTGAGTTCGCTGGACAGGCGCCAGAGTTCCTGGTCCAGTCCTCCAAGGGGAGAGCCCCGGTATCCGGAGATGAATCCGGCGGTATCGAGGTCCGCGAGTTGGTCCAGTCGGCGCTGGTCCAGGGGAAGTCGGGCGACTGCCTGAATGCCCGTCAGATAGGCGATGCCCCCGTCGTCCCGATAGCGCGATTCAGCGAGCAGTTCTCCTGCGTGAATCTTGCGCGGTTCGTTTGTGGCAAGGCGCTTGGTTTGCATATCAGCACCTGGATTCCTGTCAACGATCATATGTCGAATTCCTGAGAATGGCGTTGCATTTATTGTTGCTAGTGCGGCAATCTTTCAAAAATGTTCCTAACTCCATAAATAAAGTAGGATGAAACACCTTGATCGAATCGATAGGCGGATTCTCGTTGAACTACAGGACTGCGCGGACATGTCGATGCAGGAACTCGGCGAACGGGTAGGACTGTCGCACACGCCTTGCTGGCGACGAGTGAAACGGCTTGAGGAGGGAGGTTTCATCAGGCAACGCGTCGCGCTGCTGGATCCCGCCCGGCTCGACCTCACGGTCAATGTATTCGTCAACGTCAACCTGAGGCGCCACCAGGAAAACGCGCTGAGTCGCTTCGAGGAGGCCGTGCAGGACGTTCCCGAGGTTGTCGAGTGCTATACGGTTTCCGGCGAAACCGACTTCCTGTTGCGCGTCGTCGTGGCGGACGTGAGCGCGTACGAGCGCTTGCTTAAGCGTACGCTGGTACACCTGCCGGAGGTCGGCAACCTGACGTCCACGTTCGCGCTTCGCCAAGTCAAGTACACGACGGCCCTACCCATGCACTCCCTGGTCGAGTAGCGGTCGCGCGAGTGCGATGGGAATGAACCAGGCCGCCGCGCCCGGAGTCTCAATTCCGGGCGCGGGAAAGAAGGCGCACGTGGTGACGGGAATCCGGAAAGCTCCTATGTCGATCTTGAGAATGGTGGTGACATCCTGCCCATGGTCCGCCGCGCTGGCGACCATCGTGATCATCGTGCTGACGTCCTGCGAACCCGACCGCGGGGTTGTCTCGGAACCGGGCGAGGCGTTGCCTGCCACGGGCGATTGGCCGGTGATAGAAAAGCGCGGCACGATTCGACTTGCGCGCCGGGCGTGGACCGACTTCGAGACGCTGCCATCGCAAGGCCTGTCGACTGAACAGTACCATCGCCTGGCGGAGAGATTCGCCAGCCGTCACGGGCTCGGCGTCGAGTGGATCGTCGCTTCCACGCTTGACGACCTGCTGCAGGGCATTGAGGAAGGACGTGCTGACATTGCCGTGTGGAACCTCACGGTCACGGAATCGCGCAAGCAACGCATCGCTTTTTCGCTGCCGCTTACGCGCTCCCGTGAATGGGTGATCGGCGTATCCGAAAAGGGCCGTTTCGGGGTTGCGGAGGACTCCGCCTACGTTGACACGTTGACGAGCCACTATCCCGAATCGCCGCGTGTCGCGGTGCCGGCGGACACCGATCCGATAGGGTTCGAGGCGTTAATCGAAGCGGGCACTATCGATGCAACCATTATGGATGAAGCCGCCGCGCGCGTGATCGTGGCGACGAGTCAGCGCGTAAAGAAGCTGCGCGAACTGCCCGAATTGAAGGACCATGCATGGGCATTGCGACGCGACAACCCGATGCTGCGCGCGCTGCTCGATGCGTACCTGCTGGAACGTCATACGATCGAGGATCGCCACGAGGAGACGCGCAACTGGGACGCCATCGTCGGCTCCGGCCGCATCCGGATGCTCACACTCAACACGGCAGCCACCTACTACCTGTGGCAGGGTGAGCTGTTCGGCTTCGAGTACGAGTTGGTCGAGTCTTTCGCCCAGGCGCATGATCTCGAGTTGGAAGTGATCGTTGCCGGAGATATCGGCGAACTGATCGAAGGGCTCACCCAGGGTCGCGGCGACATGATCGCCGCTGGCATCGTCCCGACAGACAGTCGCGTCGAGATGGGACTGCGTTTCACCCGCCCGTACTTGCGGATTCGTGAGGTCTTTGTCACCGCTTCAGAGCCTATAGCGGACCTTGATGGGCTCGCGGGACGAAGGATCACAGTCAACCCGCAGACGAGCTATGCCGCCACGCTCACCGACCTGCACGAGAGGGCGAGCTTCGATGTGGCGTACACCGACCGGTCCACCAGCGCTATTCTCGCGGATGTCGCTCGGGGCAGTCTGGACGCCACCCTGGTCGACAGCCACCGTGCGGGGCTGGAGACGACATTCGATTCGCGCCTGTCCCTCGGCCTTGCCCTCGAGCCTGAAAAGGGACTGGCTTGGGCGGTGCGCGACGAAAACGGGGAACTCAAGCGCCGTCTCGATGCGTTCATTCGCGAACGTTACCGGGGCTACGAATTCAACGTCTTGCGCAACAAGTATTTCGTGAACCAGCGCAGGATGGCGCGCCACCGGGAGCACAGGATCACGGGAGATGCGCTATCGCCGCACGACCACATCGTTCGGCCGGCGGCCCAGGCAGCGGGGTTCGATTGGCGACTGATCGTCGCCCAGATGTACCAGGAAAGCGGCTTCGACCCGGACGTTACGAGTTTTGCCGGTGCCGAGGGCCTGCTCCAGGTGCTGCCGAGAACGGCCCGAGATCTCGGGGTCGACGCCGACAGACTCCGTGACCCCGAAACGGGCATAGCCGCCGGTGTCGCCTATCTTGGCTGGACCCGGCAACGCTTCCCCGATCTGCCTGTGGGAGAGCAGATTCTGTTTGCGTTGGGGGCGTACAACGCCGGACATGGACACATCCGTGACGGGCGTCGGCTGGCGCGGGAACTCGGTCTCGACGGTTCGATCTGGTTCGACAACGTGGAGCGGGCGATGCTGAAGCTGGCCGAGCCGGAGTACGCAAAAAACGCGGTCTACGGATACGTGCGCGGCGACGAAGTCGTCCGCTACGTGCGGGATATCCAGGATCGCTACCGCCTGTACGTGCGTCATTTTCGACTGCTGGAAGAGCGCGAAGCGTCCGCATCCGAACCGAACTCCAGCGTCCCGGAGCCGGCGACGTAAATGGCTCAGGGCTCGTATCCGAGATGATGCCTGACGAGGAAATCAAAGACCGAGTGGACGTAGCCCTCGGTGGACAGATCGGCCTTGGCATATAGCGCCGCGTTGTGTGAAATCGGCTTCGGATCACGCGCCTTCAGGTGCGCTTCGGCGACCCTTTCCATCATCACGAAAGTTGCCACCGATTGCTTTACGGTCGCCCCGGCTGTCAGCAACCCGTGATTGCGCAGCACGATCGCCCTGTTGCGACCAAGGTCGCGGGCGATCCGTGCGCCGCACTCGAGGTTCTGCACCTGCACCTCGTCGTCATCGAACAGGGCGTGGTCCTGAAAGAAAATGCAGGCTTCCTGGGTGATGGGCTCGAACAGTGTTGCCGACGCCGAGAACGGCGTGCCGTAGGGCGTGTGGGTATGCGCAACGCTTACCACTTCGGGCCGCTCGCGAAGGATAGGGTGATGGATGTAGTAGGCGGGCCAGTTCGTGCGGCGACGCCCGTCGGCGACGGTCCCGTCGGGACTCACCAGCACGAGGGATTCCACGTCGGCGTCACGGAAGGCCACGTCAGTATCAAGCAGCCAAAAGCAGTCCGTACGCTCCGGATCTCGGGCGCTTATGTGCCCATCGCCGAGATCGCCCCAGCCGAGGGCCGCAAAGACGCGGTAGCCGAGCGCAACCTGTCGCTTGCGCTCCTCCCGCAATGTCTCCGCCGCTGACGCGTCACTCAATCGTTGTGCCATGGGAGCATTGTACGGTGGTCCAGACTGCTCACGCTGTCCCGATTTCCGTCGAAATCGGGTACGGACCACGACATGGTCCGTAACGCGTTCCGACACCCGACTGCGGTGCTGCGGCAAGGCATTGACATCGTTGGGATGCGTCATGTAAGAGCGATGTAAGAGCGGATCAGTGAACCTGTCAGCGGAAATTCCGCCGGCGTTCAGGCTCGGCACGAGTGGGATCAATCGACTTATGAAACAAGAGGGAGTGTGGAGGTTGACGCCCCCTGCGTCGGCGCGTAGCAGATCACCGATATGTCGAAACCGCAGATAGAGCCGGGAACGGACGGCGTCAACATCACTTGGCCCGGCGGGGACCACAGCCGCCACCTGTACTACTGGCTGCGCGAGAACTGTCACTGTCCCAAGTGCACGCACCCGCAGGCCTGGGAGCGCACGGTGGACTTTCTCGCCATTCCGCTGGACCTGGCACCTGCGTCCATCAGCGCCGACGTGCAGGGGCTGCACATCCAGTGGCCGCGTCACGACGCCCCTTGCGACGGGAGCTTCTTCAGTTGGGCCTGGCTCGACGCTCACCGAACGGAGCGCGAAATACGCCTGCGGCGAAAGCAGCGTCCGCGTTCATCGTCCGTTGCCGAATGGAGCAAGCAGGCGATGTCCGTCGACTTCGACCGTGTCATGGCCACCGACGCTGGATTGCTGGAGCTTCTCGATCACGTTGACGACAGGGGTGTTGCGCTGGTGACGGGTATTCCCGCGAAAGACCTCGTGGTGCTGGCGCTGGCCGAGCGGATCGCCTTGATCGAGGGTTCCCACTTCGGCCACCACTTCAACGTGCAGTCGAAACCGGACGCGGAAAACCTTGCCTACACGCCCCGCCGACTCTATCCGCACAACGACCTCCCGAGCCGTCGCTACCCGCCGGGCATCCAGTTCCTTCACTGTCTTCGCAATGACGTAACCGGCGGCGACAGCGTGCTGGTCGATGGGATTGCCTGTGCCGAGGCGCTGCGGCAGTCGGACCGGGGCGCGTTCGAGTTGCTGAGCACGCGTGAGGTCGCATTTACTTCCGTCGCCGACGACTGGCATATCGTCAACCGCGCAACGGTGATCGATGTGGATGGCGACGGTGACATTGCAGGAACACGCCTGCATCCAGCGCTGATTGGCCCGGTGGATATCGAACCGGAGTCACAGATGGCGTTCTATCGGGCCCATCGGGAGTTCCTCGGCATCGTGTCGAGAGACGAGATGCAGTTCAGATTTCGCCTCGATGCGGCGAGTGCCAGGTATTCGACAACCGTCGGATCATGCATGCCCGCCTGGCCTTCGACCCGAAGACCGGTAGTCGGATGCTCCAGGGGTGCTACGTTTCTCGCGACGACTTCTACAGCCGGCTGGAATTGTTGAGGCGCAAGGGTAGAGACTTTCGCAAGACCTGATGCGTACCGCGAAACGGGATCGGTCAAGCGTCGGGGCGGAACTCGGTTCAGCCCTGGTTTGAAATATTGGTGTCCGCAGTGGCCGAGGAGTCGCGGTTCAATGACAGGATGACTCCGACAGTCATCGCCAGCAGGATGACGCAGACGGGGAGGGCGGCTGCGATGGATGCGGCCTGCAGCGCCTGCAGACCATCGGCAAGTAGCAATGCCGCCGCCACTGCGCCGACGGCGACGCCCCAAACGACGCGGAAACGGCGTGGCGGGTCGTCATCGCCCATGCTCAGCATGGTCGTGATGACCAGTGTGCCGGAGTCGGAAGAAGTGATGAACCAGGTGGCCAGCAAGAACGTCGCCAGCGCGGACATTGACCATACCAGCCAGGATATGTCGGTCATCCGCTCGATGGTGCCGTATAGCGCAGCTTCCAGTTGCCACTCCCGTACCAGGTCCAGGATGCCCGCGGTGCCGGCGCCGCCGACCGCGTTCAACTCCATGTGGAGAGCGTTGCCGCCGAACAGGCAGATCCAGACCATGCCGACCGTGGTCGGGACGAACATCGCGCCGACGGTGAACTCTCGAATCGTGCGGCCCCGCGAGATGCGGGCGATGAACATGCCGACGAAGGGAGCCCAGGCGATCCACCATCCCCAATAGAACACCGTCCAGGCCCCCTGCCAGGCGGCGTGGTCCGGTTCAGTTGCGACCCAGAGTCCCATTGGCACCAGGTTCCAAAGGTAGTCGCCGACGGTTGTTCCGAAGAATCCGATCAGCCACTCGATCGGCCCGAAGCACAGAAAGAACGCCAACAGGACGATGCTGAGATAGATATTCCACTCGGAGATGATGCGGATGCCCCGCGCCACGCCTGACACCGCCGACAGGGTCGCTGCCGCCGAGATCACCGCGATGAGGGTGATTTGCGTCGTCAGGTTCGGGGCGATTCCAAACAGCGTGTCCAGCCCGGCGGACATTTGCTTGACACCGAGTCCGAGCGATGTCGCGACGCCGAACACGGTCCCGAACACGGCAAGCAGGTCTACACCGTGACCCACGGGCCCGTAAATGCGCTCGCCGATGATCGGATGCAGGGCGGACCGCAGGGTAAGGGGGAGTTTCTTGCGGAAGCCAAAGTAGGCGAGGCAGAGACCGACGACTACGTAGACCGACCAGCCATGCAATCCCCAATGGAAGTAGGTGACGCGCATGGCGTCCACTGCGCGCGCTTCGTCGAGCTTCGCCGCGCCGGCCATGTCGGCGTGGGGATTGTTGGGGTATCCGAAAGACACGGAGTTGTCGAAGTAGAACATCGGCTCGGAGATCGAGAAGAACAGGAGTCCGATGCCCAGCCCGGCCGAGAACAGCATGGCGAGCCAGGAAAACGTGCTGAACTCGGGCCGCGAGTCGTCGTCGCCCAGGCGCACCTTGCCGTGACGGCTGCACATGAGGTAGAGGCAGGCAGCCAGCATGATGCAGATAGCCACGATGTAGAACCAGCCGAGCGTGGACTCGATCCAATTCCTGACCCCAGCATAGACCGCACCGGCCTGGTCCACGTTGACCGTGGTGAAGGTGACGAACGCCAGGACCATCGCCAGGGAGGCGAGCGACATGCCCCGATGCAGGCCGGCCCATACCCCTGAACTAGCGACGGAGATCGACTTCTGCGAAGATTCGGGCGCGCTCACCGGTCGCTCGGTGCGCCGAGCGAACCGGGGAGTGCTTTCAACATCCGTTTCAGCGCGAAGTGTCGATAGCTCCCTAGTGCGAGGCGACGGACCTCGTCCAAGTCAAAACGATCCTCGACGTCGAGATCGATCCATCCTCGGTGTCCGATGTAGGCCGGAATGGCGAAGCGCGGATCATCGCACAGGGTCGCTTGCAGTTCCGGACCTACCCAGAACTCGAGACGCATGCGTTTGCCATGGCGATGCACGGTGAGGAAGGTCTTCTTTCCAGCCTTGAACGCGGGGATGCCGAACTGGGTGCCCTCGGAGGTTTCCGGCAGCCCCGTGCAGAGGGCGCGGACGCGCGCAAGCTTGTCGCGGGCATGCGGAGCTGATAGCGGGTCGAAGTCCTCGGGATCCACGGTTTCGGTGGGCGGCTCGATTTCGATGAGCTCGCCGAGTCGGTCCACGAGGGCGCGCGGCGCGACCTGCACGTAAGCCTCCCGGATCCGGACTCCAATGGTGAACCAGTCGTTGCCCCGGTTGAGATGCACGCCAAGCCATCCTCGAGGTCCGACATAGGGAGGCACGAAATAGAACGCCGGTTCGCCGTCGACGTGCAGGTGCTGGGCGCCGGGCGGCGCATGGACCCACAGGGCGATGCGACCGTCGCCGTGATGGTTGATCGCGAGTAGGGCGAACGACTTGCCTCGGACCTTGTAGTCCGGCATTCCATGGCCCGAGCGCTCCTCGACTTCCGGGAACGAGAGACAGATCTCCCGCACCGCCGCCTTGATGTTCCTGGCCATACAACAGCCCCTCCGCGCTGCGACAACATAACACGCGCGTTTCTTCCCTCACCGGGCGAACGATTGCCCTGTTCGGGGGCTTAAGCTGGTGCGGGATGTCGGCCCTGGCGGTGGGTCAGCCTTCGACAATTGGTCGCGATGGCACACCAGGGAGTTCTTTCGCCTCCTGCTGCACTTCTGGTGCCTGGGTGACCGACTGGGCGTAACGGGGAGAAACAGCGTTGTATCCGCCGATGCCGGCGAGCAGCGTGAATCCCAGGGCCATAACGCCGATCAGGACATTGAACTTGCCGGAGAGTTCCCGATGCACGGAATCGATCTTCGCATCCAGGGCGTCAAACCTGGCGTCGGTGCTGGCAACGATTGACCCGAATCTGGCGTCGATCGATTCGAATCTGGCATCAGTGCTGGCAACGAACGCATCGAACCTGGCCTCGATCGCGTCGAACCTGGCGTCGGTGCTGGCAACGAACGCATCGAACCTGGCCTCGATCGCATCGAACCTGGCGTCAGTGCTGGCAACGAATGCATCGAACCTGGCCTCGATCGCGTCAAACCTGGCGTCGATCGCGTCGAATCTGGCGTAGATTGGTCGCAGGGCTTCGTCGAGATCGCTCTTGGTGACGATCCGCTCCGCCAACTCGTCGCCAAGCGCGCGTGCCAGGCCCTCGGCACGCGGAGCCTCAAAGCCCGCCGCCTTCAACCGGTCCGCGAATCTAAGCGTATCGATCACGGTCGCGTTCATCTTTTCCCGTTCGCCTTGCGAAGTGTAACAATTCGACCGTGGCCCGGCCCCCTTCGCCGACCATCGTTCTCATGTCGTTCTGTCGTCTCCGATCATGCGCTTTCGGCTTTCCGCATGTTGTACGAGACTGACGCAGTGCGGGTTGGGAAAGCGCTGAAAGTCGCGTGCGACCGAGCCTTGGATTGTCTGAGTGCGAACTTGCGTTACAGTTGCCGCCTTCCTAAGGAGTGGTCATGCGCGCTGTCCGAGCGGATCTCAAGGCGGCACTGCCGGACCTGACATCGACGGTCCGCGCCGGGGGACTGGACCAGCCCGTGGAGGTCGTTCGTGACGGCTGGGGTGTCCCTCACATCCGCGCCCAGACGAAACAGGATGCCTTCTTCGCCCAGGGTTTCGTCACGGCCCAGGACCGGCTCTGGCACATGGACTACGATCGTCACCGGGCTCTCGGCCGCTGGTCGGAGTTCGTGGGAAAGTCAGCCATCGCGGAGGACCGGCTCATGCGTACGTTCGATCTCGAACGCGCCGCGAAGGCCGATCTCGCCGTGTCGAGCGAAGCAGCCAGGGCGATGCTCGATGCTTATTCGGCGGGCGTCAACGCGTTCATGCAGACCACGGAGTCGCTTCCCGTGGAGTACCAGCTTCTGGATGCAACGCCGGAATCCTGGCAGCCATGGCACTGCCTTGCCGTCTACAAGGTCCGAAACATGTTGATGGGGACCTTTGAAATTAAGCTGTGGCGTGCGCGCCTGGCGCGCGTCCTTGGAGCTGAGCGGGCAGCGTCGCTGTTTCCTGGATACCCGGCCCACGGCCTCGTGTCGGTCCCGCCGGGGGAGGCCTATGGCGACAACGCGCTGGACAGTCTCGACGTGCTTGCGGCGGCGGAACTCGATTGGCTCGGCGAACCGGACGGCGGCAGCAATGCCTGGGCCATCTCGGGTGAGCGCACGGCATCGGGCCTGCCGCTGGTCGCCGGCGACTCCCATCGCGCGCTGGACACGCCCAACGTCTACTACCAGACGCACGTCACCTGTTCCGATTTCCGCTGCAGCGGCTACGCGCTGCCGGGCGTGCCGGGGATGCCGCATTTCAGTCACAACGAGCATGTCGCCTGGGGCATGACCCACGGTCTCGGCGACTACCAGGATCTCTACATCGAACGTTTCCGCACCGAAAAGGGACGGCTCGAATACGCCTGGCGCACGACCTGGCTGCCTGCTGAAGTTCGCAGGGAGCAACTTGTTGTTCGAGACGGTCCGCCCGAGACGCTGACAGTCGTCCGGACGCGACACGGTCCCATCGTCGCTGGAGATCCCGATGCCGGATACGGCGTCGCGTTCAGTCATCCCGGCACGAACAGCGGAACCGCCTGGACCAACACGCTCCACGACCTCCTTCTCGCCCGGTCGGCGGACGAAGCGGAGGACGCGCTTAAGGGTTGGACCGAACCGGTCAACAATTTCGTCTATGCGGATGTCCAGGGCGCGTTTGGGTATCGGTACCGGGGCCGGATTCCCGTTCGGTCCATGGCCAACGCGTGGATTCCAGTGCCGGGCTGGACGGGCGAGCACGAGTGGCGGGGCCAGATTCCGTTCGAGGAGTTGCCGCATTCCCGCAACCCTGAGGCCGGCTTCGTCGTCACCTGCAACAACGCGCCGACAACCGCCGATTATCCTCACTACATCAACACCTTCTTCTCTCCCGACTGGCGCGCGCGCCGCGTTAGCGCGCGGCTGTCGGCAATACCACCCGGCACGGCGACGCCGGAAGACATGGCGTCCATCCATGCGGATCGGGAGTCGATTCCCGCGAGGACTTTCGTGAACCGCATTGCCGCGATGCATCCAACGGGCGAGGATGTGCGAAGGGCTCGCGATATCCTCGTAGACTGGGACTGCCGCATGGACCGCTCGTCGCCGGGTGCTGCGATCTACGGCGTGATCCGGGCCTACCTGTTCCGCGGGATCGTAAAGGCCGCATTCGGCCCGTTGGCGGACACGGTTCTCGGTGCGCCGGGGGGAATCGGTCGGGGGCCTGCAACGCACGCCGGGACACTCTACGTGCGCGCCGTCGCATCCATGGCGGAGGACGACGACTCGTGCCTCGAAGTCGGCCAGACATGGGCAGGATGCATCGAATCCGCCGTCACGCGGGCGGTTCGCGAACTTCGCGACCGCTTGGGCGACGACATGCGCAAATGGAGGTGGGGCGATGTTCACCACACCCGTCCCCGCCATCCGCTATCCCGAGTGTTTCCGGAGTGCGCCGAGTGTCTCGATCCTCCGCAGGTGCAAGCGCACGGCGATGGCGACACCCCCCTCGCCGGCGCCTATTCGACGCAGGATCGGTGCGTTGCCACGTTGATGTCGGTCAACCGCTACATCCATGATCCGTCCGACTGGCGCAATTCGCGATGGATCGTTCCCCTGGGCGCGTCGGGGCATCCGGGTAGCCCGCACTACGCGGATCAGGCCAGGCTGTGGGCCGATGTCGAGACGATTCCGCAGCTTTGGGACTGGAACGACATAGTCGACGCCGCCGAGACGCGACAAACCTTAGAGCCCTGAGTGACGCAAGAGACCTTCCGTTGGGGCCAAGGTGTTGGGCCGTGGGCGCCTCGCTCCGCCGGTACAATGTCAAGCGCGTGGAACGACAGGGAAGGCACTGAACATGACCGTCACCTTCGATGACATCGAAGCGGCGCGAGCGCGGCTGGGAGACGCCGTCGCGCAAACGCCGCTGACGCGGTCGGAAACCCTGTCGAGTGCCCTCGGGGCGAACCTGTATCTCAAGTTCGAGAACCTGCAGTTCACGGCGTCATTCAAGGAGCGCGGCGCATTGAACAAACTGCTGCTGCTCGGCGAGGACGAGCGCCGCCAGGGTGTCATTGCCATGTCCGCAGGCAATCACGCACAGGCGCTTGCGTACCACGGCCGCAGGTTGGGAATCCACGTCAGTATCGTCATGCCGCGCCATACGCCGAACGCCAAGGTGGAGCAGACACGGGTATTCGGGGCCGAAGTGTTTCTGCATGGCGACCGCTTTGCCGAGACGCTGGAATATACGCATCGATTGGCCCGCGAGCTGGGGCGCATCCTGGTGCATCCATTCGAGGACGAGGCGGTGATCGCCGGCCAGGGCACGCTCGGCATCGAGGTGCTGGAGCAGGTGCCGGACATCGATACGCTCATCGTGCCCGTGGGGGGTGGCGGTCTGATCGCGGGTACCGCTATCTCGATGCGGGCTCTCCGGCCGACCGTCACGATCGTCGGCGTGCAGGCGGAGCGTTTCAGTGCCGCTGTGGCCGCCTTCGACGGACGTGATCCGGGTCCCGCGCGGCCGGGCACCGTCGCGGAAGGCATTGCCGTCGATACGCCGGGTGAGATGACCATGCGCATCATTCGCGAGACCGTGGACCGCATGGTCGCGGTGTCGGAACGCGATATCGAGCGCGCGATCTTCCAACTGCTGGAGATCGAGAAAACCGTCACCGAAGGCGCGGGTGCCGCCGCGCTCGCCGCAGTGATCGCGGACCCGACGCTCGCCGTCGGCAAGACAGTGGCTGTGCTCACCGGAGGCAATATCGACATGATGATGCTGTCGTCCGTGGTGCAGCGCGGCCTCGTGCGCGGGCGTCGGCTGGTGCGTATCGGGGTCGAGATACCGGACCAGCCGGGTGCGCTGGGCGAACTCACCCGGCGCCTCGGCGACCTCGACAGCAATATCGTGGACATCGTGCACCAGCGCGCGTTCGGCGTGTCCACGGTGCGCGCCACCGTGGTCGAACTGGTGCTGCAGATGCGCGGCGAAGAACAGGTTGAAGCAGTCGTGGGATCGCTGCGGGAGGCGGGTTACGACGTGCGTCCCGAGCAATGACGACTGGGTCGCAGGCCCGAAGGCCCACCAAAGTAGCTTAGACTTGCGGGGCAGGGCACCATCAGGAACGGGAAAAGGAAGGAATCATGCGAACCAAAACTCTGGGACGGACAGGTCTCGAGGTCTCCATTGTCGGGCTTGGAGCCATGTACTCCGGAAAGCCCCCAAATTCCGGGATCAGCACGCCGGACATGGACTTCGAGGTTGGCGTACAGACGATCCTGGCCGCCATGGAAGGGGGCTGCACGCTCATCGACACGGCTTACGTCTACTCGCGGGGCGGATCCGAAAAGATCGTCGGCGAGGCGCTCAAGCGGCGTCCCGACCTGGCGGCCGGCTGCAACATCGTCACCAAGGTGGGGTATCTCGGAGAAGGACGCGACCATTCATTCGACGGCATTCTGCAGGCCTTTGAAGGCAGCCAGGAACGCTTGGGGCTAGAGAAATTCGAGATCGTCTATATCCACGATGCAGGCGGCTACCCGGTGGAAGAAGTCATGAGCGACGGTGGCGCGCTGGGCGCGCTGCGCAAGCTCCAGAACGAAGGGCTGGTCCGTCACATCGGCATTGCCTGCAACGATCCCGAGATCAATACGCCCTTTATCGTGACGGGAGAATTCGACGCCGCGGTCGTTCCGGACGCCTGGAGCCTGCTGAACCAGACGGCGGCGGAAGAGATCCTGCCTGCGGCGGAGAAATACAACATTGGAATTTCCTGCGCCACGCCGCTCGAGATCGGACTCCTGGCCACGGGGCCTTCTCAGGCAACGGCGGAAGGTCGGCGGAATTTCAGTCCGGAGTGTCTGGCCCAGGTCGGCAAGATCGAGGACCTGTGCAAACAGTATGGGATTCCCCTGCTGGCGGCCTCACTGCAGTGGTGCACGCGACATCCGCAGGTCGCCTGCGCCATTCCGGGCGGTCGGATACCGGAAGAGGCCGCGGCGAACGCGAAAGCGGGATCGGTGGAAATCCCCGAGGCATTCTGGGATGACCTCGAGCCGCTGGTCCAGCACTGGGAAAAGGGCGTGCATCGCTAGCAATTGCTTGCAAGAGAGCGCAGGTGATCGCGTTCGTGCGATCCCTGCTTCAGATCAGCGTCAGCGATCCGTCACTGTTCCACCGGTCGGTAGCCTTCCCCGATCTCCTTCGCGTAGGCGGCGAGGTATTTCTCGGCGGTCTCCACCCTGTGCTCTGTCTCTTCCGGGTTCGAGCCTCCCACCTTGACGCCCTGCTGGGTCAGGATCGCGAACCGCGGCGGATGCCGGTCGAGGACTTCCTGCGGAATCTTGTCGATGTAGTTCTCGGTGGTCCGCATGAAGTGCCGCAGCATGTAGTTCGTCAGGCTGACGCGCACTCCCGGCGCGGTGCGGTTGTACGCGCCGTGCCAGAGGTTGCTGTGGTGGATCAGCAGGGAACCGGCCTTGCCCTCGAGCGGGATCGCCTGTTGGTTGCCGCGATCACCCGGCTTTTCCGGCACGATCTTTTCTTCGCCATGCGGCTGTCTGCACCACTTGTGGCTGCCCGGCACGACTGCCGTCGAACCGTTCTCGCGGGTGTAGTCGGTCAGCCAGTAGGTCGTCTGGCAGCCGATGGCATGTGGCGGCAGCGGTGAAGGCAGCGAGTTGTCCGCATGCAGCGCCAGCGTGGTGCTGCCGGAGCCTTTCATCCAGCAGCCCATGCTGGACATGACCGCGTTGTAACCGAGCAGGTGCGTGACCAGCGCGAGGCGCACGGGGTTCATCAGCGCCTCCTGGAACACCTCGTCTTCGAGCAGCAGCGAATGGAACACGTCGCCCAGCGGGCCGTGTGGATGATAGGTATGTCCCACGTAACGCATCCCGACTTCCGTCCCCTCAAGGTTGACGTGCGTCGAGCCGTTCTCCAGATCGGGACGCTCGCCGTTGCGCCGCTCGGCGATATCGAGGCACTTATCCAGCAATCGCTCCGCGAGGTTGTTGGGGTTCGCGATCTCGGGCGGGACGATGGTGTAACCGTAGGCGTCGAGTTCAGCGACGTGCTTCTGCAAGCCAAGCTCACAGATTTCGTTCCATGAGCGATCGAGTGTGGTCTGGGTCCTGGTTGCGGGTTCTTCCGTTTTGATTGCGGGTTCTGCCATGATCTAAGTTCCTCCCCGGCCTATGTCTCGCATTCTACGCCTTCTCGCCAGCGATGGGCTGTGCCGCCCTACCACTCGCCAGTATTCGGCATGCTGGCCCACGGCTCTGCCGGCGGCAGCGACCCGTCTTTCTGCAGCAGTTCGACGGAAATGTTGTCGGGCGAGCGCACGAAGGCCATGTGCCCGTCCCGGGGTGGGCGATTAATCGTGACCCCCGCGTCCATCAGCGACTGGCAGAGTGCGTAGATATCGTCCACCCGATAAGCGAGATGCCCGAAGTTGCGACCGCCGCTCAAGTTTTCGGGATCCCAGTTGTAGGTCAGTTCGATCTGCGCGTCCTCGTCTCCCGGTGCCGCCATGAAGACGAGCGTGAAGCGTCCGGCTTCAATGTCGTGGCGGCGAACTTCCCTTAACCCCAGTTTCGTGTAGAAGTCGATGGAGGCGTCGAGGTCGTTCACCCGAACCATGGTGTGGAGGTATTTCATCGCTTGCGTCCGTACGTGTATTGAGAGGGCCAGATTACCGGCGCTGGTTTGGTGCGACAAGGTGCCGGGCGCGCGCTATGCGTCCTTCGCGGCGGTCCTGATCATCCTGTCCAGCGCCAGGCGCTGGCGATCCATGTCGCGCAGCAGCGCCAACTGGTTGCGCGCCCGGTCGAGGTTGTGATCAACGTGGGTAGTGCGGAAATACCTGTCGCCTTCGAGGTGGTCGGTCAGGAACCGCACCGCAAGCATGAATGTGACGTACAGGATGCCATCGACCAGGGTGTCCATTTCCACAGGTGTCAGGGCGGTCGCTGTACAGAACCCGCTCGCGATAGCCTCGACCCGTGCGAGGTCGAGACCGATGCGCGATGCGTCGGTTTCATTTTCGTCGGTGCGCGCCGCCGCCGAGCGGATGAGGTCGCCGAAGTCGAAGCCCGCGGCGCCGGGCATGACGGTGTCGAGATCGACTACGCAGAGTGCGCGCGGGCCGTCGGCGTCGAACAGCACGTTGCTGATCTTGCAATCGTTGTGCGCGATACGGTCGCGCGGGAGTTCGATGGTCCCGAGGTCGGAAAAGCGTTCAATGGCGGCGCAGGCGTCTTGCGCTTGCCGCGCGCGGCCATGGGCGTCGATGCCGGCAGCGTGTTCAAACGCGCCCAGGCGGGCGCGCAGGTCGTGGAAGCCTGTCACGGTGTCCTCGAAATCGTCGAGTGGCAGGCGGCGGGTTTCGTTCAGGAATGCGCCGAATGCGCGGCCCGCCTCGTGGGCCAGTTCGGGTGTTGTCGCGGTGTCCATGTTGCGGCTACCGGGTACGAAGCGGTACAGGCGCCAGAACTCACCATCGGCATCCCGATGAAGCAGTCTGCCTTCCGTCGCGCGCAGGATTTCCGGCAGCCGGTGGGGCTTTGCCTCATACAGGCGCTCCAGGTTGTGGGCGATGCATTCGGGACGCACGAACACGGCCCGGTTGATTCGCTGCAACAGGTAGTCGCCGCCGTCCGGGGCGCTCAGGCGATAGCTGTCGTTGATGTTGCCGGAGCCGTAGCGATGGATCCGTGCGGGCTCGGCGATACCGAAGGCGCCGGCGGCTCGCGTTGCGGCGTCGGTCTGATCTGCACCCGCTGGACGGTCTGCGGCGTCGGGCGACCCGCTACTGCCCCGCGCCGCCGTCCTGGATGGTGACTGTTGGACGTTCGCCGATGGCGTTCTCAATGATGATGTCCTCGACCCGTACGGGGAATATCCCGTTCTGTCGATCACGGAAGTAGTGTTCGAGAGTCCGGGAGATAACCGGGAACGCGAGTTCGTTCCAGGGAATCTCCGGTTCGCGGAAGAGGCGGGCTTCCAGGGTCTCTTCACCGGCACCATAGCGACCATTGACCAGGCGCGCGCGGAAGAACATGTAGACCTGCGAAATGTGGGGCAGGTTGAATATCGTGTACAGAGAGTGGCCGTCGACGCAGGCCCGCGCTTCTTCCCGCGTTTCTCGGGCGGCGCCACCGAACACGGTCTCTCCGGTCTCCAGGAAACCGCCCGGCAGAGTCCAGAGCCCGCGGCGTGGTTCGATGGCGCGGCGACACAGCAGTACGCGGCCCTCAAAGACGGGCAGGCAACAGGTCACGATCTTCGGATTCGCGTAGTGGATCGTGTCACAGGCGGAGCACACGAATCGTTCGCGGTCATCCCCCGGCGGGATCTGCTTCGATACCGGTGCCCCGCAACTGCTGCAATAGTTCACGCGGGTGATTATAGCCTCGCGCGGCGCTGCCCCTGCCTGTGCTCCACCGGTCAAGAGGATCAGAGGTCTGCGATGGATTTGCGCGCGCGGCTTCGACACAATGTGGTTCGCAGGGGACAGGCACCGTCGGGAGGGCGAAAGCGCGTGATCTATGCCTTGGATGGCCGGCGCGTGGTGGCACTTGGCGACTATTTCGTTGCCGAGTCGGCGGCAGTCATCGGTTCCGTGGTGTTGCACGACAACGTGAGCGTCTGGTTCGGCGCCGTCGTGCGCGGCGACTACGATACCGTCACCATCGGGGCGAACTCGAACATCCAGGATTGCGCTGTCGTGCACATGGATGACACCTATCCGGTCATTGTCGGTGAAGGCGTAACCGTGGGTCACCACGCCGTGGTGCACGGCTGTACGATTGGTGACAACTCGCTCATCGGGATCCATGCCGTCGTGATGAATGGCGCGAGGATCGGCAAGAACTGCCTCATTGGTTCCAATGCCCTGGTTACCGAGGGGAAGACGATTCCCGACGGCAGCCTGGTATTGGGTTCGCCGGGACGGGTCGTACGCGACCTGACTACGGAAGAAATAGACGAAATCACATATTTTTCAAATCTTTATGTGAATAATTTCAAGTCGTACAAAATGCAGATGCAACTGCAAGAGGAAGCGGATCGGGAATGATCGAAATCGGCACGCCCTTATCAGGGTCATCGACGCGGGTGATGTTGCTCGGCTCGGGGGAACTCGGCAAGGAGGTGGTGATCGCGCTGCAGCGCCTCGGTGTGGAAGTCATCGCGGTGGACAGGTACGCCGATGCGCCGGCGATGCAGGTGGCGCATCGGGCTCACGCGATCGACATGCTGGATGGCGGAGCGCTGCGAGCGGTGATCGAGGCGGAATGCCCGCGCCTGGTGGTGCCTGAAATCGAGGCCATCGCGACACCTACGCTGGTCGAACTCGAACGCGAGGGCCACCACATCGTGCCGACTGCGCGCGCCGCGCGCCTGACCATGAATCGCGAAGGCATTCGCCGGCTTGCGGCGGAGGAACTCGGCGTCGCGACTTCCGCTTATCGCTTCGCGCAGACCGAGGAAGAGTATCTCGCCGCCATCGACGAGATCGGGGTGCCGTGCATCGTGAAGCCGGTCATGAGTTCGTCCGGCAAGGGGCAATCCACCGTGGCGACGCGTGACGATGCGGGTGAGTCCTGGCGGCTTGCCCACAGCGGCGCCAGGGGCGCGGCGGACCGCGTCATCGTCGAAGGTTTCGTCGATTTCGACTACGAGATCACGTTGTTGACGGTGCGCCATGGCGATGGCCAGGTGTCGTTCTGCGAACCCATAGGGCATCGCCAGGAAGGTGGCGACTATCGGGAATCCTGGCAGCCGCAACCGATGAGCGAGGCGGCCCGCGCCGAGGCGCGGCGGATAGCGGCGCTGGTTACGGGCCATCTGGGCGGCCGGGGCATCTTCGGGGTCGAGTTCTTCATCAAGGGAGACGACGTCATATTTTCGGAGGTGAGTCCGCGGCCGCACGACACCGGCATGGTGACGATGATCAGTCAGGACAAGTCCCAGTTCGCGCTGCATGCCCGGGCGATACTGGGTCTGCCGGTGCCGGAAATCGTGCAGCGCGGACCGTCGGCCTCGGCGGTGATCATCGCCCACGGCGACTCCGACGAGGTGACGTACTCGGGGCTGGATGTGGCCCTCTCGGCGCCGGGCACGGAGATCAGGCTGTTCGGGAAACCCGAAGTGCGCGGCGAACGACGCATGGGCGTAGCCCTGGCGATCGGTGAATCCATCGACGAGGCGCGCAGCAAGGCGAGAACTGCTGCCGCCGCCGTGCACTGCGAAGTCCGACCGGGCTAAGACAACGTCTGGCGCTCGGCCGGCGGCCTCGGTCACTGCGTTGACAAGCGCCGAAACAGGTCTATAGTGCGGCGCTATGGCGCAACGCATTCCAGTTCTGTCGATCGCGTTCCCGCTGGCGCATCTCCTGCTCCTGCTCCTGCTCCTGCTCCTGCCGGCCTAGCCGGCATATATCTTGACATCCGGGCCTTCGGCCCGCCGCCACCACCAAATGAATTTGGGACGAATTCGGGAGAAATTCGCCATGCATTCTAGTCAAGAGTTCGATGTTGGCCACGCTGGCGCTCGCGTGGGCGCCATGCCATTCCAGAAATATCGTGCCTTCAAGCCGATCGAACTGCCGGATCGCACCTGGCCCGCGGCGGCGCTCACGCGCGCGCCGCGCTGGTGCAGCGTCGATCTCCGGGATGGCAACCAGGCGCTTATCGATCCGATGAGCGTGGACGAGAAGATCCGCATGTGGGACTTGCTGCTGGCCGTCGGATTCTCGGAAATCGAGGTTGGCTTTCCGGCCGCGTCGCAGCCGGACTTCGAGTTCATTCGCCGCATTATCGATGAAGACCGCATCCCGGCTCACGTAGCGATCCAGGTGCTGTGCCAGGCGCGCCCGGAACTCATCGAGCGGACCGTCGAAGCCCTGGACGGCGCTCGGAACGTCATCTTTCACCTGTATAACTCGACCTCCGCCCTGCAGCGGCGGGTGGTGTTCCGCATGGGACCGGAGGGCATCATCAAGCTGGCGGTGGACGGAACCAGGCTGGTCCGGGATGGGCTCTCCGCGCTGTCGGATGCCAATGTCACGTTCGAATATTCGCCCGAGAGCTTCACCGGGACGGAACTCGACTTCGCGGTGGAGATCTGCGCTGCCGTGACCGAAACGTGGGGCGCGACGACCCAGGAGAGGATCATCGTCAACCTTCCCTCCACGGTCGAAATGGCGACGCCGAACGTATACGCGGACCAGATCGAGTGGTTCTGTCGCAACTTTCCCGAACGGGACAGCATCGTCGTCAGTCTGCACACGCATAACGACCGCGGGACTGGCGTCGCTGCGACCGAGCTCGCGCTCATGGCTGGTGCCGAGAGGGTGGAGGGCACCCTGTTCGGCAACGGAGAACGCACCGGCAACTGCGATATCGTCACTGTCGCCATGAACCTGTTCTCTCAAGGAGTCGATCCGGAGCTTGATTTTCGGGATATGCCACGCATCCGGGAAACAGTCGAAGCCATCAACAAGTTGCCGGTACACGAACGCCATCCCTATGCGGGAGACCTGGTCTTCACGGCATTCTCCGGCTCGCACCAGGACGCGATCCGAAAGGGCATGGCGGAGGTGGGCAACGACAGGTGGGAGGTTCCGTACCTGCCCATCAATCCGGCGGATGTCGGCTCGTCGTACAAGGAGACCGTTCGCGTCAATAGCCAGTCTGGAAAGGGTGGCGTCGGTTTCGTGCTCGAAGAGCACTACGGCGTGCCGCTGCCGCGGGACATGCTGGTGGAGTTTTCCCGCCACGTTCAGGACATGACCGAGCGCCTCGGCCGTGAAGTGCGCGCGAAGGAGATATTCCAGGCGTTGATCGACGAGTACCTGTGCGAGGACGGGCCGTACAGACTGATCGACTACGACCTCACGCAAGGCGAGGACGGCACGCAGCGCTGCGCTGCGGTGGTGGAGGTATCCGAAAATGACGTACGCATCGCGGGCCAGGGCAGCGGCCCCATCGAAGCGTTCGTCAACGGCATGGTTGATACATTGAACGAGCCGCTCAACATCATCGACTACCGCGAGATTGCCCTGTCCACGGGCAAGGACGCCGCGGCGCTTTGCCTGTTGGCCATCGACAACGGGGAAGAGCGGTGTTACGGCATCGGCATGAGCCGAAACACGATCACCGCCTCGTTGTCGGCCATTGTTTCCGCCGTCAATCGGCGCTGGAAGATAAGTCGGTAGCTATCAGCAGCAAAACGGCGAGGAGCATTGCGCCCGTCGGTGTTTCCGTCAGCCGGCGCCCAGCACGAACTCCAGTATGAACCGGCTGCCGAAGTACCCGATCACCAGCAAGGCGAACGCACAGAGCGTCCATCGCGCGGCCATCTTGCCGCGCCAGCCGAGGACCCGGTGGCCTAACAGCAGACCCACGTAGATGAACCACGATACGGTCGCGAGAACCGTATGGGAGATCACGTCTCGCGCGAGCACGTTGTCCAGGAACACGAAGCCGATCGCGATGGAAACAGTAAGCAGCGCGAAGCCGGCCCACAGGAGCTGAAACAGGGCGACTTCCAGCGCTTCGAGTGAGGGCAGGATGCGAATCACGCCGATCGGCTCCTTGTGGCGGATGTGGCGTTCCTGCACCCATAGAAGGATCGCCTGGAACGCGGCAACCGTCAGCAGCGTGTAGGCGAAGATGGAAACCAGCAGGTGCGCCAGCAATCCGCCTTCCAGGATCTGGCGCACCTTTGTTCCGCCGAACGCCAGGGATCCGGCGACGGCGATGATCGAGAGCGGAAAGACGAACAGGTAGAGGTTCTGCAACCTGCCCTGGGGCTGAGCGAGGGAGGCGGCAAGTATCGTCACCGTCGCGGCGAACGCGATGAGCGAGGCGATCGTGAACAACGACAGGTCTATGCCGGTCTTCGCGTAGAAGACCAACGCGACGCACAGCCCGTGCATCGTGACCGCGAGCACGCAAAGCCCCTGCAGGCCCTTCGATGGTTCGGGGTCGCGCGCGGAGAGCGCGCGGAACTGCGCGAAGCATCCGGCGGCGTAGAGCAGTATGGCGAAAATTCCGGGATAGACGGGATTCATCGGCCGCTTGGCGGATGCGCCGCCACCCGCGATTGCGAGAGCATGATGGCTGGAGTTTGGCACATTGCCAGCGCCTTGCGCCAGCATGCGCGTTACCACTGTGCGCTCGATGTCCACCCATCACGGATGACCTGCAACGGACTATAATTTTCCGCTTCCGGTCCGGGGCATGGAGACGCCAGTGTTCGACAGCTTGAGCCAGCGCTTGACGACCGCCATGCGCGGCATGGCGGGAAGGGCGCATCTCTCGGAAGAGAACATCCAGGCGACGTTGCGCGAGGTGCGCCTGGCACTGCTCGACGCGGACGTGGCGCTCGAAGTCGTCAGGTCTTTCACCGAAGAGGTGCGGCGCAAGGCCATCGGTCAATCCATAGCGGTGGGGCTCAACCCCGGCGAGTCCTTCGTCAAGGTGGTTCAAGAGGAACTCGTGACGCTGATGGGCGAACGCAATGACGCGTTGAATCTCGCCGCGTCCCCGCCGGCCGTCATCCTCATGGCTGGCCTGCAGGGTGCGGGCAAGACCACGACTGCGGCCAAGCTCGCGCGCTTGCTGATCGAACGCAAGAAAAAAAAGGTCGCCCTGGTAAGCGCGGATGTCTATCGGCCTGCCGCCATCGAGCAACTGCGAACGCTTGGCCAGGAAGTCCACGCGCGGTTCATTCCGAGTGCCGTCGGACAAAAGCCGCTCGACATCGCCGATGCAGCGCTGGCCGATGCGAAGACCCGGTTCGACGATGTGCTGATCGTCGATACGGCGGGCCGCCTTGCGATCGACGAAGAGATGATGGCCGAGATCGCGGGGTTGCATCGGGCGCTACAGCCGGTAGAGACGTTGTTCGTCGTCGACGCGATGACTGGACAGGATGCCGCGCGGGCGGCGAGGGCGTTCAACGAGGCGCTTCCACTTACGGGGGTGGTCCTGGCCAAGGCGGATGGCGACGCCCGGGGCGGCGCGGCGCTATCCGTGCGCGCCATTACCGGCAAGCCGATAAAGTTCATCGGGGTCGGCGAGCGGACGGACGGATTGGAGCCGTTTCATCCCGACCGGATCGCATCGCGCATACTGGGAATGGGCGATGTGCTCAGCCTGATCGAAGAGGCAGAGCGAAAGGTCGACAAGCAGAAGGCCGAGCGCCTGGCGAGGAAAGTTGCCAGGGGTCGCCGATTCGATCTCGAGGACTTTCGCGACCAACTGCAGCAGATGGCGCGAATGGGAGGAGTCGGCGGCATGCTCGACCGGCTTCCGGGCGCGAACCAGTTGCCCCAGGCGGGGGTGGACGACGGCGACCTGCGTCGCATGGAAGCGGTGATCAACTCCATGACACCTCGTGAACGGCGCTTCCCAGACACCATCGACGGGTCCCGCAAGCGGCGCATATCCGCCGGAAGCGGTACCCGGATACAGGACGTCAATCGACTCCTCAAGCAGCACCGGCAGATGCAGAAGGTCATGCGCAAGGCCAGCCGACGGGGGGGAATGGACAAGATGATGCGCAGACTTCAGGCACAGGGCCAGGTGGCGCAACGGCCCCGTTTCAGGCGCTGATGCCGGGTCTGCGGTCGTCCACGGACATTGCGGGGCGGATCTGCGGCACTCGTGTCTTGCGTTAGGCGGCGTTAAGGATTCGCCGGACAAACGTCCAGAGCGAATCCACCCGCTGCCGCATCGTGCCAAGGTTGGCTGCTTGCGGTAATATGCGCGCCTTTCACAGGGAGCCGATCCGAATGGTCACGATTCGACTGGCAAGACACGGCGCGAAGAAAAGACCCTTCTACCACCTGACCGTGGCGGACAAGTCGGCGAAGCGCGATGGTCGTTTCATTGAGCGGGTGGGTTTTTTCAATCCGCTGGCGAAAGGCGATGAGCAGCGGTTGCAGGTCGATCTGAACCGTATCGACTACTGGTTGTCGGTAGGGGCCCAGCCTTCCGAACGCGCGAGCCAACTCATCGGCACGGCGCGCCGCGAAGGAGCAGTGTCGAACTAGTGCTTCCCTTGCGGGAGGCCGCCGCACAATGTCGAACCTCGCGACGGATCCATTGCGTGACGACGACATGGTCGTGGTCGGAAAGGTGGTTGGTCCCCACGGCACCGGTGGCCTGCTGCGCGTCGTCTCGTTCACCCATCCCGCAGAGAACCTGTTGCGCTATGTTCCGTGGAGCTTTCTTCGCGACGGCGCGTGGGGCGAGGTGGCGGCGTGTCCGGAGGGGGCGCGAAGACGTGACAATGGCTTTCTTTGCCGGGTCGACGGGGTTGCCGATCGGGATGCGGCGGCGGGTCTGCGCGGCGTTCTTATCGGCGTGCCCGAGACCGCCTTGCCGGAACCGGAAACCGACGAATACTACTGGCGCGATCTGATCGGACTTGACGTGGTTGCGGTTGACGGCGACCGACTTGGGCGGGTGGATAACCTCATGGCCACGGGCGCCAACGACGCGCTGGTCGTCAGCGACGGCGAGAGAGAGAGACTGATCCCTTTTATCGAATCGGTGGTCAAGGATGTCGACCTGGGCGGATCGGTGATCGTCGTCGACTGGGAAGAGCCGGTTTAATCCGCCATGTGGACTGCCGTCGTCAGCATATTTCCGGAAATGTTCCATGCCTTGACCGGCGATGGAGTGGTCGCTCGGGCCATAGCCGGCGGCAACATGTCGCTGCGGGTGATCAATCCCCGGGATTTCGCCGCGGATCGCCGACGTTCGGTGGACGACCATTCCTATGGCGGTGGTCCCGGCATGGTGATGACGGCGCCGGCGCTCACCGATGCGGTACGGGAGGCCCGGAAGTCGGCACCCGGCCCCGTGACGACGGTCTACATGTCCCCGCAGGGCCGACGGTTTGATCAGGCTGCAGCGGCCGAACTCGCGGGTCTGGACAACCTGCTGTTCGTGGCCGGTCGATACGAAGGCGTGGACGAGCGTTTCGTCGAACGCGAGGTCGACATGGAACTCTCCCTGGGCGATTTCGTGTTGACCGGGGGCGAACTCGCGGTCATGGTCGTTCTGGACGCGGTCGCGCGCCTCCTGCCCGGGACGCTTGGCAACCCGGCGTCGACAGAGTGCGAGTCCTTTGCCGACAACCTGTTAGACTATCCCCACTATTCGCGCCCCCCCGAGTATCGTGGCGCGGAGGTCCCTTCGGTACTGCTGAGCGGCGATCACGCCGCGATCGCGCGGTGGCGTCGAGGACAGGCATTGGCTCGGACCTGGCGGCGTCGCCCGGACCTGTTGGTGAACCGGGTGCTCTCTGCCGAAGATCGGGATTTGTTGAGACAACATCTGTTGCAAGCGGCGGAGTAGGTTCCATGCGGCGAAACAAGGTCATCGAAGAATTCGAGAACTCGCAGCTCAGAGACGATCTGCCCGAGTTTCGGCCGGGAGACACGGTCGCCGTGCGGGTGCGCGTGCGCGAGGGTGCGCGCGAACGGCTGCAGGTATTCGAGGGCGTGGTCATCGGCAAGCGCAACCGGGGTCTCAATTCCTCCTTCACCGTGCGCAAGGTCTCGCATGGGGTTGGCGTCGAGCGATCATTTCAGACGCACAGCCCGATCATCGCCAGCATCGACGTCACGCGCCGCGGCGATGTGCGCCAGGCGAAACTCTATTACCTGCGCAAACTGTCCGGTCGTGCGGCGCGGATCAAGGAAAAAGTCTGACCGCTCTGACCGATAACGCCGCTGTGCCCCGCACGGTGCGCCTGCGTCAGCTCGCTCTTGAAGGAGTCCCCAGGCACGTCCCGGCGCAACGACCCATGGACGGTCATGCAGGCTGACGTATCGGCAAGCGATGCGGCGCCGGGAAAACCGGGAAAGAACTCGCCGCTCGCACGTGACATCGACGCCTATATTGATCGGGTCTGGCTTCGGCGCGGCTTGAGCGCCAATACCCTGGCGGCTTATCGCCGCGACCTGAACGCGTTCGGCACCTGGCTCGCGGTCGAGGCAGGTCGTGACCTGGTTCAGGCGCGGGACTACGACATCGAGCAATACCTGGCCGCCCGGCACGGCGGAGGCCTTTCTGCCCGCTCCACCGCCAGGCTTTTGTCCTGTCTTCGCGGCTACTATCGTGACGCGGTCGATGCGGGCCGCCTTGAATGTGATCCTACGCTTGATGTCGCGCAACCGTTGCTCGGCAGGCCGTTGCCCAAGTCGATATCCGAGGACGAAGTGGAGGCGCTGTTGGCCGCGCCCGAATCGGACGATCCCCTCGGCTGTCCCACGGAGTTCCGGGATCGCGCGATGCTGGAACTGCTGTATGCCACCGGGTTGCGCGTCTCCGAACTCGTCGGGCTCGACGTCTCGTCCCTCAACATGCGCCAGGGAGTTGTGCGCGTCGTCGGCAAGGGTGGCCGGGAGCGGCTCACCCCCGTGGGAGAGGTTGCGCTGCACTGGCTGACGCGCTACCTGGCGGAAGCGAGACCCGGGCTTTTGCGCGGCAAACCGAGCGATGCGATGTTTCCGAGCAGGCGTGGAAACGCCATGACGCGGCAGACATTCTGGCACGCGATCAAGCGCTACGCGCTACGTGCGGGGATCGTGCGCGACATTTCGCCGCATACCCTACGGCACGCGTTCGCGACGCACCTCATCAACCATGGCGCCGACCTGCGGTCGGTGCAGATGATGCTCGGTCATTCGGACCTGTCAACGACCCAGATCTACACCCATGTCGCGCGGGATCGTCTGAAGCGGTTACACTCGACGCATCATCCGCGAGGATGAATCGCACGATTGGCCACGGTCGCACTCTAAACGTCAGGTTCCGGTAGCAGTAGAGCGGATGGGCAAGATTCAAAATCTGGCGGCGTGGGCAGCCCTCGCAACGATCGCGGCGGCTGGCGGTGCGGATAACGCAGAAGACGAAGCGGTGGCGGGAGCAAGTCCGGCGGGTGATGCGGACTTCGCCGACGTGCTGCAGCGTCGGCTGCCGGATATCGATATTGCCGCGATCGAATCGTCCCCCATTCCCGGGTTGCGCGCGGTTGAAATCCAGAACGGCGTTACGCTATATGTGACGGAGGACGGCTCCTATGCGATTGCCGGGGTTCTTTACGAACTGACCGACGACGGGCCGGTTGACACGTCGGAAGCCCGCAGGGCGGCTGCGAGTCTCGCTCTGCTGGCAGATCTGTCCACGGAGCAGATGATCGTCTTCCCGCCCGGGGGAGAACCCAAGGCTGTGCTCAACGTGTTTACCGATACCGACTGCGGGTTTTGCCGCAAGCTGCATGCGGACGTGCCCGAACTCAATGCGTACGGCATCGAAGTGCGCTACCTCGCGTTTCCCCGAGCGGGCATAGGCTCGGAAACTTACGACAAGATGGTGTCCGCGTGGTGCGCGGATGATCGGAACGACGCCATGACGCGGCTGAAGCAAGGCAGGACCATTCCCTCGAAAAGCTGCGACAACCCCGTGGCGGAGCACTATGAGATTGGCCAGATCATCGGCATCCAGGGCACGCCGACCATCATCACGGCTGATGGCGAAGTGATCGGCGGCTACGTTCCGGCGGCTGAAATGGCAAAAGGGTTGGGCGTGCAATAAGCGTTGAGACGCCACTGAGAATAGGGCTGGCAGGTCTCGGCACGGTGGGCCGGGGAGTCGTAGGTCTGCTGCAACGGGAATCGGCGTCGCTGGCGGCGACGGGACGCACGCTTCAACTCACCCGCGTGGCGAGCCGCACTCCCCGTCCGGAAGTCGATTTGGGTGGCGCCGCTTTTTCCACGGATCTGGCGGACTTGACCGCTGCGGACGACGTTGACGTGGTGGTCGAGGTCATTGGCGGCGAAGAGGACGCGAAGACGCTTTTTGCCGCAGCCATCGCGGCGAACAAACATGTCGTTACGGCGAACAAGGCCCTGATTGCGTTGCATGGGAACGAACTCATGCGCGATGCCCGCCGGGCCGGAATTTTCGTTGGCATCGAAGCGGCGGTTGCGGGTGGTATTCCCATCATCAACGCGCTGACGCGAGGTCTCCCCGCCAATCGAATCGAATGGCTGGCAGGGATCATCAATGGCACGTCGAACTACATACTGACGGCAATGTCCGAGGGCGGGCAGGATTTCGCGACCGCGCTTCGAGAGGCGCAACGGCTCGGCTACGCCGAACCCGACCCGACGTTTGACGTCGAGGGCATCGATGCCGCGCACAAACTCGCGATCCTGGCCGGCCTGGCTTTCGGTACGCCGTTCGATTTCGCGAGCGTCCATGTCGAGGGGATAGCAGATGTGGACGCCGAGGATGTGGGGTACGCGCGGGAACTAGGCTACCGGATCAAGCCGCTCGGGATAGCCAGGCGCACCGCCAGGGGCGTCGAGGCACGGGTGCATCCATGCCTGACACCGGAGTCGGACTTGATCGCCAAGGTGGACGGTGTCATGAATGCCGTACAGGTGCGGGGTGACGCCGTCGGTTCTACGCTGTACGTCGGACCGGGGGCGGGTGCCGGGCCTACGGCGTCCGCGGTCGTCGCAGACCTCGTTGAACTCGCGCGCGGTGGCGCTGACTCGTGCGCGGTATTTCCCATCGAAGGTGACTGGGAGTCCTCGCCGATTGGCGAGGTGTCGTGTGCGCACTACCTCAACGTGCCAGCCGAGGACCAGCCGGGCGTGTTCGCGGATGTCGCACAGACTTTGGGCCGGCACGGCATATCGATCGAGGGCGTCATTCAGCGCGCGGAGGCGGTAAGGGGTGCGCGGGGGTCGGAGTGGGTGCCGATCGTCATCCTCACCGACGTCGTCGCCGAACTCGATGCCGAACGGGCTGTGGCCGACATCGAGAAACTGGCGGGCGTGACGGGAAGGGTCAGGCGTATTCGCGTAGCGAACCTGGAGAACTCGGACGGCGAATAGTCCTCGGGGTTGGCGCGTGCGACTCCAACGTGATGGGTACGGCGTGACGGGAGCGAACTGATCGAAATCGAATCCCGAGAGGTGCCGGAACTTTCGTCCGATCTTCTTCGAGAGTTTCCCGGTTTCTTCGCGCGGGTGCTTGCCGGGCGAGGTATCGCGTCTATCGAAGACATGGACCTCTCATTGTCGCGCTTGCTGCCGCCAGACGGTTTGTCCGGCATAGATGCGGCAGCGGCACGCATCGCTCGCGCGGTGGACGGCGGTGAAGCCATCTTGGTTCTTGGCGACTTTGATGCGGATGGTGCCACCGGCACGGCGCTTGCCGTGTCGCTGCTCAATGCCCTTGGCGCGGACCGCGTGGAATACCTGGTGCCGAACCGGTTTGCATTCGGATACGGCCTGACGCCGGAGATCGTACGCGTTGCGCTGGAACGTGAACCGGCCTTGATCGTCACCGTGGACAACGGCATGTCGAGTGTGGCCGGCGTGGTGCTGGCGCAGGAATCCGGCGTCGATGTCGTCGTCACGGACCATCACCTGCCCGGCAAGGAGTTGCCGCCGGCGTGCGCCCTCGTCAATCCGAACGCGTCGGGATGCGAATTCGCCAGCAAGGCGCTTGCTGGTGTCGGCGTCATTTACTACGTGTTGAGCCGGGTGCGCGCGATCCTCGTGGAGGACGGGTTCTTCAAGCGGCGAGGGTTGAGTTCCCCGAAGCTCTCGAATTGGCTTGATCTGGTGGCTCTCGGCACCGTCGCCGATGTCGTGCCCCTGGACCTGAACAACCGAATCCTGGTGCACCAGGGGCTGCGGCGCATGCGGGCCGGAGGAGCGCGTCCTGGAATCCGGGCCCTGGCCCAGGTGGCGGGTCGGAGCATGCACACAGTGTCCGCTCAGGATCTCGGTTTCGCCATCGCCCCGAGACTGAACGCGGCGGGCCGGCTATCCGACATGACCGCGGGTATTCGGTGCCTGCTCAGCACGGAGACGGTAGAGGCGCGACGGCTTGCCACGGAGTTGGATCAGCTCAATACGCAGCGCCGGGACATCGAACATGACATGACCATGGATGCGACGTTGTTGGTGGATGAATCCCACATGGAGCATCGGAGCGTGATCTGTCTCTACGATGCCTCGTGGCACCAGGGAGTCATCGGTATCGTCGCCGGGCGTATTCGTGAACGCTTTCATCGTCCCGTCATCGCCTTCGCTGACGCGGGCAAAGCCGCTCCGGGCGAACTCAGGGGATCCGCCCGCTCCATTCCCGGGCTCCACATACGCGACGCTCTCGATGATGTCGCAGCGCGTTTCCCTGGACTCATGGTGAAATTTGGAGGCCACGCGATGGCTGCGGGCCTGTCGATCAAGCGGTCGCAACTGGATCGCTTCACGAAGGCTTTTTCCGAAGCCGTCGAAGCGCGTGTCAGCGAGCGGGATCTCGCTGGCATCCGCGTGACCGACGGCGAACTCGAACCCTCGGACGTCGTGCTGGAAAACGCGCGCCTGATCGCAGGACACGGGCCCTGGGGTCAGAGCTTCGAGGAACCGATGTTCCATGGCGATTTCGAAGTCATCGCCGAGCGTGTGGTGGGGCAGCGACACCTGAAACTCACACTGCGACATGGGGACACGGTGGTGGATGCCATAGCGTTCAACCATGGTCCCGTCGGCGCCGACCGCATCCGGGCTCTCTATCGCCTCGGCGTGAACGACTACTCGGGTATGGAGACCCTTCAGTTGGTCATGGACGACCTGGAACCCGTGGTTTCGAGACACACATAACCGGTGGTTTAACCAGCAACGCGGTTTCGAGACACACATAACCGGTGGTTTAACCCGTGGTCTCGATGGTCTTGAGACACACATAGTTCAAAACCTTGGTCTTTAACGTTGGACTCGTGGACTCGAGACACACACAACTACGGTGTGTATCGGGACACTTGGATTCGGGACACAGACAGCTTGAATTCGAGGCTCACAATGCAGTGTGTGGAGTGGGGCAGAAGGTTCGGCCATAGTCCAGTTGACTCGATGGCCACGAAAGGCCACAGGGTTGAACGGACGGCCCCGTTGTGGGCGAGCGGAAGGCGGGCCGTGAGAAAAGTCAAGGGCGTCAAGCGTCCGTTGAAGTTAGTTCAGAACGCTCGCCGCCGGGCGGGGAGTGTCAGTTTGGCAGAGGTTCCTCGCGCAGCTGGAAACCGCGGTGCCCGGTCCATTGTCGTAGGGATTCGACCGGTCCGTATGCGCGCTGGCGTTTGCGCAGGGAGGCGGTTCGAGCGATCCATCGCGCGATGTGATCAGACGGTTGAGGCTGGGATCCGGTCAGGGCGTCGGCCATATTGCCCAGGAGTTCGAGGTAGTCGGCGAGAGTCACGCCGAGGCGCGGGACGGTCGGCTGAGGGAGTCCAGAGGCGAGGGGCTGTAGGTAGGCGGTGAGGGCGTTGGCGCTGTTCTCTCGCACACGGACTCCGACGGAGGCGTCTCGGCACTGCTCGAGGCGTTGCGCCAGCCTGTCCCGAACGGGATTCAGGTCGACATAGGCCATGGCTGCGATGATGGCCTTCTCGCTGAGAAGCGCGCCGGAGTAGAAGCGCTGCTCGAAGAAGTGGCCGTCGCAGCCGTCCTCGCCATTGGCGCGCCGAGCGATGGGCTGCTTGAGGTGCTTCATAATCGAAGCATAGTGTTCTGGGAGGTCGCTCTGGATTCCGCAGGGTGACTTATCCGGGTGTTAAATTGCTGTAATGGTTATCTTTTTGCGAAAATCGGGGCCATCTGGGCCAAGAAGAGGCGACTTGGTACGGAAGCGAATTGTTGTAACTTAATGTTGTAATCAAGGGGCTGGGCGTCTACGATTGGTCCGTCTGTTCGACAACACGGGGAAGGACGGGTGAAGCTCAACGCGAAGGCGATTCCGAACCTGCCGGCCGGCCGTCACGGCGACGGCCACGGACTCTACCTGATGGTGCAGAAGCGCGGTAGCCGGTCGTGGACGCAGGTGCTGCGCGTCGACGGCAGGCGCCTCGACTTGGGGCTCGGCGCGTACCCGGACGTGACGCTGAAGGAGGCCCGGCGCATTGCGACGAACAACCGTGCCCTTGCCAAGGGCGGCTTCGATCCGCGGCATGGGAACGGGGACGCGCTGACGTTCGCGAAGGCCAACGACGAATACCTGCGCTGGAAGCGCTTCCCGCCGCCCAGGGCGGACAACCGGCAGTCGAACCAGCGCTACCGGTGGGACTACACGATGCGCAGGCACGTGCTGCCGCGCATCGGCGCGGTGCCCGTCGCGGAGGTGACCGTGCAGCAGACGGCGGCGATCGCCTCTACGATGATCGACACGCCCTCGGCGGCGAAGTTCGCGCTGTCGTGCATCGAGCGCGTGTGCCAGTGGGCGATCGACAGCGGGCACAGGGAGATCGCGAACCCGGCGAGCGGTCCGAAGAGGCAGATCGACGTGCCGCCGCCGACGCACGCGAGGTTCCTGCCGGCGGAGGAACTCGCCGGTGAACTCGCGAAGCTCGACGCCTCGGGCTGCTCGGATGCGGTGAAGCAGGCGGTCCGGTTCACGGCGCTGACGGCGAAGCGGCTGTGCGAGGTGCGCCGGGCGGTGTGGGCCGAGATCGACCTCGACGCGGGGACCTGGACGATCCCGGGCCGCCCGGACGCCAAGATCAAGGAGGATCACGTCGTGCCGCTGTCGGGCGCCGCGATGCAGGTGCTGCGTGGCGCGCTCGAACTGCCGCGGGCGCACGGCGTGGTCTTCACCAACCCGGCCTCCGCCGACGGCGTGATTCCGGACTCGACGATCCGGCGGGCGATGCAGCGGGCGGGCGTTGCGATGTCGCCGCACGGCTTCCGCTCGACGTTCCGGACTTGGGCGCAGGAGCGCGGCGAGAACTGGGAGGCGGCGGAGATCAGCCTGAGCCACCGGGTCGGCGGTTCGGTTGTCGCGAGTTATGCGCGTTCGGACATGCTCGAGATGCGCCGCGCACTGATGGAGCGTTACGCCGGCGCGCTCGGCGTCTGAAACCGGAGTTGGGCGGCTCGGCGACGGTTGCAGCCTACCCGGCGACGACCTGCTGGAGAAAGGCGGGGACCGGTGGCTCAGGCGCACCGGACACTTGCATGGAAAGGGGCGGGCGCGATGCCGTACAGGCAAGGTGGCGGAGCGGTAGGTGACCTCCCGGTGCCATACGACCTAACCTCCGCGCGCTGCACTGCACAAACATGGGGAGAACGTGTTAGCGGCCGCTGAGCGGCCCGTGCCCTCGGCGGGCGATTCCCCGCGAGATCCCGTAGGCGCACCGCGGTACGATCTCATGGGCTTCGGTCATGTCTCATGACATGTTTCTCTGCCTACCGTAAGCTCGCCGAGGATCATCTGTCATGAAGATCGCCATGCGAGAACCAAACTTCGCCCTCACCGTCACTCTCAAGGGCGTCACTTCCCAAGGCGCCGAAGACAATCGGGAGCGAACCCAGCTCGTGAAGCGAGTCGTGCGAACCATCCTCGAGCATCCGCACCGAGTCGTGGTCGTGCTTTTCCCCGGCGGCTACTTCCGTTTGGCGGATACCGATCTGGGCCAACTGGGCTTCGCGGCGAGGAAACGCAGGATAGAGCGAGCTTCCTTTGCTCAACAGCTTTGTCGATCGGCCACCGAACTGGACTCTCGTGCGCCGGGATCGCTCCTAGTGCTGGGGGTCGATACCGCGCCGAAACGAAAGAAGGGAGACCAGTTGTGCGTGGCTTGGGGACCGGCTGGAGTGACGGGCATTGGGCGCAAGGTATTCCCGGTAAAAGGGTTTGAGGCGCAAAACCTTGAGATTTCCTCCCGGGATTTCTCCGAGTGCCGGCGCGTCGTTAAGCTAGCGAACGGACAACGATTCATCCTCTGTGCCTGCTACGACGGTTTCGGCGTCTCCTGTCCAGGGAAACGCGGTCGTGCGATCAAGAACTGGCTTGGACGGGATGGCCAGGTGGGGAGGCCGCGGCATGCTTGGCGCGACGAACTCTACGAGGCGCAACATGACTGGAAGGCCCTGTGTGAATCAGTCGACGGTGCGCTGATTGCCATTCACCAATTCGATGAGGGAAACTCGTCGATGTGGCAACGGCATGGTATCGCCACTGCGTCGGCGAGGCTGCGAGGGGGTGACGCATTCGCAGCCGCCCACTTCAAGAATCGCCTACCGGGTTGCCAAGTGGAGTTGCTAGCGTCGCAATGCGTCGACCACGCTCACCTTACGCAGGGACAAAGACGCTGCGCCGAGTACGCTCGGCCCCAAGCCTGTCACGTTGACGAGCGAGGGGGATTCCGGTTGCTTTGGTTCCGACTCCAGGGTCCAAGGTGCCGGTAGGAAAGGCACAGTGTTGCCGTTGTCGGACGTCGCGATGCAGGTGCTACATTGCGCGGTCGAGCTGTCGCGGTCGCACGGCGTGGTCTTCACCAATCCGGCCTGCCGACGGCGTGATTCCGGACTCGACGATCCGCCGGGCGATGCAGCGGGCGGGCGTTGCGATGTCGCGGCGCGGGTTCCGCTCGACGTTCCGGACCTGGGCGCAGGAGCGCGGCGAGAACTGGGCGGTTTGGTCGTCGCAAGCTATGCGCGCTCGGACATGGTCGAGACGCGCCGCGCGCTGATGGAGCGATACGCGGGTGCCCTAGGTTAGGCAGCGCGATTTGGCTCGATGTCGACGGCGATGTGGCCAGATGGCTTGACAGATCGGCGGATCGTCGCCCGAAGAACGAGTGGAAGTCGGGGTCTCGCTCAAGATTCGAACTCTAGCTCTGCCGGTGTGAACTTGAACGATTGGCGTTTCTTGTTGTCGTCGGGAGCGTATCGAATCTTGACTATGACCGTTATGCCGCTTTCGGAGAGCCGAAGCGTGTCGCCGTCGAGCGTCAGGTCGCCTTGGAGCATTCTGTTGCATGCGGCGATAAGCCCGCGCCGGACGCCGAGTCGGTAGTATTTCCGAGCTCGCTCGCGGAGCTTATCGCCCACGAGGTCCAGGGCGCGGAGGTAGTCATCGCTCGGTCGGGCCGTGTGGTCGGGCTCGATGTCGAGTTCGTCGGCCAACAGATTCGTGGCATGGCGATAGGTCTTGGATGAGGCTTGAGCGGCGGGATTTGGCATGGTTAGAAGGGTTCGTCGAACTGTCGGCAGATCTTCGCAAGACGCGCAATTCGTGTCGAGTGTCCGGGTCTCGCCGGGTTCGCGCGTTTGGTTGACGAGCGCCCAGCTGGGCTGGTCGAATTGCGATTTCGGATCCGGAAGGGAACGAATGGAGTCGTTCGGAGAGTACCGTGTAGGGCACAACCACGCCGGCCACAAACACTGGATTGAGTGCAGGGGCGAGATCATCGCGCAGGTGGTGAACGCCCGAGGCGGACAGATCGGGGACGAAGAGGTCGTCTGGCACTATGGGCAGAACGAAACGACACTCGTACGGTCGGAGATACCTGGTTGGCAGTTTGAGGGAAGATACCCGTCGGTGGGCCATTGCCTCGTGGCGGTTGCTCGCTCCCATCGGCGCTTTGTTGAGCCCAACAGGATCAAGCGTCTCAGACGGGAGATGGCACTCTGGCCATTGTGGGGAAAGGTAGTTGCTGCGCTGTTTGTTCTTGGGGCGGTGGCGGAAATACTGGGTTTCGTGACGTCAATCTGAATCAGAATCGTCGCCAGTGTGGCAAAGGGCACGTAGTTCTTCGACAGAGAACGGTGGATTTCGGAGGTGTGCAACTGCATGGCAGTTAGGACAAAGCGGGACTAGGTCTTTGGCCGGATTCACGACGGTGCCAGGAGCAAGATCCGAGACCGGTTTCGTGTGGTGCACGTGGATGAAGCCGCTAGCTACGTCGCCGTATCGGTCGCCAAAATCCATTCCGCATGCCTGGCATCTACAGCCCCAGATCGCGATCGCCGCTGCTCGGTTGCGATGGTCGCGCTCATAGCGAGTCGACTGAAGGATGGTTGCTCCGCCTTCCGCGAAGCCGACGATAGGAACTTGCGCTTCGTCAGCATGGTGTGGTTGGACGGGAAGGAGCGCGACGATGGCGGCAATAAAGAGCCGCGACCACCGCTGCGCGTTGTCGAGCCCCGGGTCGCCGTCGCGAACCTCGGGATCGGTTCGGGTGTTCAGACTGAGCGACACACGGGACCAATGGGAGGGCCAGCGCTCCTCCTTCTGAGGATCGCAGGCGGCGTCGTTGATGCGGAACTGCACCTCGCCACCGAGTTCGCAACACTCGGCTAGAACTGCCTGAAAGCATGCCCGGCCGGCGGTATCAGCATTGCCCATGGCAGCCAGTAGGTCGCCAGCGAACTGCCCCGGTTCGAACGTGATGACGACGCGGCGCCAGCGGGTCGTCACGCGAATGGCAAAGGCGTGGTCGATCGGCGCGCCCGCAGGACGCAGCAAGCGCCATGGATCGCCGCGGGTATCGACACCGTCTTCGATGTCCCATGCGAGGCCAGTTTCGGCGGCGACTAATCGGGCAAGCTGCTGCGACTCAGTGACCATCGGCTTCTTCGGAGATGTCGGAGTCGGCAGGGTCTGGGAGGCCCTCGACGAGTTTCCGTAGGATCCGCGAGACTTCGTAGCGCATGTCGCCGAAGAGTTCGCTGGTACTGTCAGTCGTCGAACTCAGCTCAGCGACGCAAAGCGCCCATAGCAGCGAGTCCAGCCCCTGGACGGTGACGCTGTCGTTGAGATTGGGGACATAGACCTTGTGGTAGTAGGGATGCCGCGTGTTGATTCGAACGGCCTTGTGCATCTCGATCAGTGCAGGTTCGAAGAGGACGCCTTCGGCGACGTCGTCGGCCGGCTGGACGTGAACCTGGCCGGGTGTCGTGGCGGAACCGACGGGCAGTTTGACAGCAAACGTGCCTTGCTGGTTGGTCACGTTGACCGCTCCGGTAGCCGGGTTCGTGACGGTGACTGTGGGGCCTCCAACCTGCGACTCCTTGTTCGCGATGTTCTTGTTCGAAGCCAGGTGCCCGCCCTTGTTCGCTTTCTTGCTGATGTCCTGAGCGCGCCCTTTGCGGTATCTGCGGTCGGCCTCTCGTCGGGGCGCGGTGAGAAACTCCTCCCGAAGCCAGCGGAGGAGGTTGTCGTCCAGAAGTATCTTGGACTTGCGCACATCGAGCTGAAGAGCGTCGTCTAGGCGATGGTCGAAGGAAAACTCGACGCGAAGCAGGTTGGAGTGGGGTTCCTTCCGGAACATGCCGAGCCAGTCGGCACTGTGGATGAGGCGGTTTTCGCGGTAGATGTAGATCCCTTGCAGATCGGGCGACAGTCTGGCCTCGCGCGCCTGGGCATCATCCGGAAACTCCTCCCGGCGAGGGAGGATGAAAGCACGGACCCTGAACTCTGCGCCGGTGTCAACCGCCTTGGCTTCGTCGGCGACCAGTTCTGAGAGTCCCTCCTGGAATGGACTCCATGCACCGACGGACTTCCCATTCAACGTTATGCGAATTTTCCGGGCGCGCTTGTCCTTGGAGTCCAGGAAACGCTGGTAGGTCATGGCCAGGTGGAATCGGAGGTCATCGCAGCGGCGCGCCAGGGCTCTCTGAGCGCGGGAACCGGTGGGATTGGTGTAGCTCCGCAGAAGGCGATCAACTTTGGTCCAAAGGACGACCGTGCCGGCGTGACCGGATGCGATTCGGTCAAGATGCTCGACGGCTTCGGCGTCCGGCTCGTCGGTGACCAGGAGCAACCATTCGCGCTTCTCCTTGACGTAGTCCAGGTCCCACGTGGCCATGAACGGTGGGTCGTCGCAGGATGGACGGCTGATTACCGACAGCCGTCGGCACCACGCCGTTGAAGCGGTCTTGAGTCCGAGACCGAACTTGCCGAGGCTCGCGGGATCCGGCCGTTTCGGGGACCCATACGTCATTGCCTGCTCGAGATGCGGGCGATCCATGCCATCGCCGTCATCGGCGATGGCCAGTCGAACCTGACCTCGGAGGTCGAGCTGTACGCCGATGTCTATGGTCGTAGCGTTCGCGGCGATGGAGTTGTCCACGAGGTCGGCCACTGCCGTCTCGAAGCTGTAGCCGGTGTCCCGTAGACCCTCCATGGTTCGGGTGGGGTCTGGGATGACCGTGACGGTCTCTTGTGGCATTTGCGGGGCTCCTTATCTTGAGATGTCGATGATGCGCCACCCTCCGCCAAGGGTGAGGACCGAGTTCCCGGAGGCGGGGCTGGCGGGGCCGGCGATCTCGTGCTCGATGGAATAGTGGCCGTGTTCGTCGCGCTGGAGGATGATCTCGTCACCGCTGGCCAGACCAGCCTCCTTGATGTAGCGGGTCATGCGGGTCAGTCGATACTCGTTGCGTGTGCCACCGAACTGGCGGTTGTTGTAGTAGATGAACGCAAACTCCCAACGCTGCCCTGCCGCGTCTTCGAAGAGGATGTGGGCTCGGGGATTGCGTTCGCGCGCGTGGAGGCGCGGAAAGAAGGACAGGATCCGTGGGTCTTTCGGGATCAGGATGCCTGCCTGATGCCCGCCCGTTTCACCCGCATCGTTGGCGCTGAGAGTCTTCCTGATCGATCGAGGAGTCATGAGGTGGCCCGCCTTGGTACCGGGGTACGGGTGAGCGCCGCCACGATGTCGGGGTAGTCGTCCGGTTCGCCGCGGACGCCGACGATTGCGTTGTCGGCGACGTCGCGCTTGCGCTGCAGGCGTTCGTTCATGACCTCCTCGACGGTATCGGCAATGATGAGACGCCTGACGGTGACGGGATGCTCCTGGCCACGCCGGTGGGCGCGTGCTGCGGCCTGGTCCTCGATCGCGGGGTTCCATTCGGGGTTGTACTGGATCACGTGATTGGCAGCGGAGATGTTGAGACCAGTGCCCCCGGCCCGGGGGTTGAGTACGAGAACTGCCGGTCCTTGGTATGCCGTGAACCGGTCGATGAGCGGCTGTCGTTCCGGGATAGGCAGGCGTCCGTCGACGGTTGCGGAGAGCACGGCGAATTCGGTCTGTGCCAGCGTGGCGATCCTGTCCGCCATGGCCGTGAAGGCGGTGAAGACAAGCACCTTCTCTCTGCGATGGAAAACTTCGGCGAGCAGGGACTTGAGGCGCTGGAACTTGGTGTAGTCGCGAAAGCGCGTACGCTCGTTCAGGAGCGCGGGATGGGCGCAGAACTGGCGTAGCTTCGTGAGGGAAACCAGCGTGGCGGCATGGCCGTACTCGCGGTGAATGGCGGCTCGGACATCGTCGTAGGCGAAGGCCTCCTCCTCGTTCAGTTCGAGGATTTCCGGTATGTCGATGCGGGGCGGAAGATCCTGGGCCACTTCCTTAACCCGACGGCGGAGGATGAGCGGCGAAACAAGGGGCTCCAACGAAGCGGCGTCATCGTCGTTGTCCCCGTATCGAGCTTCGAACGCGGAAAGCTCGCCGAGGTATCCCGGCAGGATGAAGTCCATGATGGACCATAGGTCCCGCAGGCGGTTCTCGACGGGGGTGCCGGTCACCGCGAATGACACCTGGCGGTGCAGCTGCTTGACGGTCTTGGCGCGACGGGTGTCGGGATTGCGGATGTACTGGGCTTCATCCAGAACTACGGCGTGCCATCGAATCATCCGGAAAAGGGACAGGTCGCGGATGGCGGTCTCGTAGGACGTGATGACGACATCGACCTGTCGCAAGTGGTCTGGACTCCCCGTCCGGTCCGGGCCGTGGTGCTTCGCGGCGCGAAGCTGTGGGCAGAACTTGGCGATCTCCCGGACCCAGTTTTCGAGCAACGAGCCTGGCGCGATCACCAGGGACGGGTTTCGATCGGTTTGGGTGCCGGGATCGTTCAGGGCGGTGATGATCTGCAGGGTCTTGCCGAGACCCATCTCGTCGGCGAGCAGGCCGCCGGCCTGCTCGGACATGATGAAGCGGAGCCACTGCCATCCGTGAACCTGGTAGGGATACAGTGAGGCGGCGACGCCTTGGGGCCGTTCGTCCCCGGACAATGACGAGAGATTCAGGAGGATGTCGTCCGGTAGCTGATCGACGACAGGTGCGCCGTCTGCGGCGGCGCGTCTGATTGCCAGGCATTGCCGAAGTGTCGTGGGTGCGGGAGTATCCTCGCTCCAATTGATCTCAGCGAGCAGGGCAGAAATGGCCTCGCAGTCGGAGGGAGAGAGCGGATACCAGGCGCCTTGGTGCACACCGTGTCCACACTGGACTGCCTCGGCCGAGAGCGGGAACGTCTGGCCGAGTTGGGTCTGTCCCTCGAGGCGGATGGCTGGGAGTTGATCGTCGCTGGCGTGCAGCACGAGGGTGACGTTGGCGGGATACGGATAGAAGGTCAGTTCGTCCGCAGCGCCGTTCCTGCCGCCAGCGAGGTCCGGCCACGCGGGCGTTCGCTCGACGATCGACCCGTAGATCTGTTCGGTGGTTGCCGGGGACCACCGCGATTGGTCGGAGACGCCTAGCACCCCGCTAGGCGACAGGGCCCAGGTCTTCACGCGGTGTCCGTCGGTCTGAGAAGGCGCAGGTCGCCTATGTAGCTCTCGAGCGTCGTGAGCTCGGGACGAATCGTTGAAGGGTACGATGGAACCAGCCCGGCGGGGACGACCAGTTGAACGCCGGCACCCTTCATCTGCTCGAATTGGCCTTGCGAAACGCCTTCCTGGAGCGTCAGGAGGTGCTTGTTCGGGATCCGGTCTGCCTCGGTGGTGACCTGGCGCCAACGATCGCGGCAGGTCGTCTTCACGGCCAGCATCCTGAGGCGTTCGGCCGGGTAGCTGGGGTCGTCGTAGCACGCCTTGGAGGGGAAGAGGAAGTCGGGCCGTTTGCCGGATTCGGACTGTGCGCCATGGGTGAAGTCGCGGTGTTCCGCCAGACCTTCCTCGATCAGTATTCGGCGTGTGTGTAGCTCCAGTGAGCGGCCCGACCGGACACGGCGTCGCTGGAGCGTCGTCTGGGCGAAGGCGATGAAGTCGTCCATGCTGTCGAAGCCCTGCCGGATGGTCGGGAGCACCAACATTTCCTCGACGCTTTGGAAAAGCTCATACTCGCAGTCGCGGCGTCGGATCAGGCGCTCGTCGGGATCCAAGCCAGACAGCGGTCTGAGTTCGATTACCTTGGCCAAGACAGCGTTGGCGTCGGGAAAGTCGTCGAGCCAGTCGGCAGGCATGTCTTCGGGCGAGAGGCGGCAATCCCGGTTGTTGGCGGAGACAGCGTCCTGAGCGCGACCTGCGAATCGAAACGTGCCGGGTTCTACCCATCCGACAGTGTCGAGAACGACATCCTCCTCGGGCGCAGAGTCGCAGACCCAGACATGGCACTCCTGCGATGCTCCGGTAGCATCGAGAACAAACGAGAAGACGGCCAGGGCGCCGGTGCTGTCGGGGTCGAGCAAAGCCGAGCTGGCGCCGCCAAAGCGCGTGATGCGGACCTCGTTGCGCGACCTATGGTTGTACCAGACGGCGCGGACCCGCCGATGGTCGGCGTGGGAGTCGACGTACAGGTCGAATTCGGCGTCGGGGTTCCTTGCGGTCGGACGGTTGATGTTCGGGAACGCCTCGAACATGAAGTCCTTGGGCATGTAAGTGCCAGCTTGGTGTGCGCCGGTCGCCAGAGTGTCGTTTGCCGACAGACGCTTGACGCACCAGACGACGCCCTCTTCGGCGAAGTCGTTTTCGGCGATCCAGTCCGTTACGTCAATCAGGGCCATGAGATGCCGGGGCCATTGGGCCGCGTCTTGCTGCCAGTCGCACCCCGGCATCGAGGCGAGGATAGGAGCGCGCAGCCGCGATGCGCGGCTCCATATGTCTTGCGACGGCTTCGGCTACTGGGACGACGACGGCGTTGCCGAACTGGCGGTAGGCCTGCGTGTCGGAAACAGGTATCTGGAACGGTTCGCGGTCGCCTCGGTCGAATCCCATCAGGCGGGCACACTCGCGAGGTGTCAGCCTGCGGGGACGCCGGTTCCCTGACTGACGGATCAGGATCTCGGAACCGTCCTTGAAGTAACGCGCAGAGAGGGTTCGGGCCACGTCGTCCGGGCCGAAGAGTCCGAATCCGAAGCCGTTCCCCTTGCGGCGGTGCTTCGCAGCGTACGCTTGGAGGTAGTCCCAGAGGTGCTGGGAGAGGGTGTAGCGGGGATTCACCTTGGCAAGGCGGCCTTCCGTGTAACCGTGCTCCGCCGCTTCCGTGCCGTCCTCCGGATGTAGGATGGACTTTAGGCGTGGGCCGGCCGAGGGCTCCGGCACTTCCATGCTGTCAAAGGAGAAGCCCGTGTCATTGAGGAAACCGGCGATGAAGATGCGCTCGCGGTGCTGTGGCACCCATGATCGGGCGTTGAGAACGCGGACGTGAACCCGGTAGTCGAGATCCTTCTCCAGCGTGTCCCTGATGACGCGGAAGGTCCGACCGCGATCGTGATTGACAAGGTTCTTGACGTTCTCCAGGAGGAAGACCGGAGGTCGACGATGTTCGAGGACTCGGGCGACGTCGAAAAACAGTGTCCCTTGCGTCTCGCACCGGAACCCGTGCGGCTGGTTCAGCGCGTTCTTCTTGGAGACGCCAGCGAGGGAGAATGGCTGGCACGGGAACCCGGCGAGGAGCACGTCATGTGGGGGAATGTCGTCTGCTTGGAGCGTGGTTATGTCGCCAGCGAAGACGTGGTCGTCGCCGTAGTTGGCCTCGTAGGTGGTCTGGCAGAATCGGTTCCATTCGGATGCGAAGATGCACTCGCCGCCGACGGCTTCGAAACCTTGGCGTAGACCACCGATACCTGCAAAGAGATCGATGAATTTGAAGTCGGGGCGGTTGGCGACGCGATGCGTGAGGCGGGACCGCAGGCAGTCGATGGCGGCCCTTCTTGGGGAGGTTTCCCCGCGGTCCCATCGATAGATGGTCCGTTCGGAATAGCCGGTTTCCATGGCTGTTTCGGCGACGGTCAGACCCACCCGCCGACGGAGTTGGCGAAACTCCGTGTCCGTATATGACGCCTCCACGGGACGAATCTTGCCATAATGGCGGAATGAACGCACCTGCTTCGCGTGGGCTCGGCGCGCCGCACCGGGATCGCGAGGACGCGTGGCGGTTGTGGCGGAACCGTAGCTTGAAGCGAAGGACAGATTGGCTGACATCGTCGACCGCAGGACCCGCAGCCGGATGATGGCTGGAGTCCGGGCGCGCGACACGCGTCCGGAGCTGGTCGTTCGGAAGGCACTTCACGCGCGAGGGTTTCGGTACCGCCTGCACGTCGCCGACATGCCGGGGAAGCCCGACATCGTCCTGCGTCGGTTTCGCGCCGTGATCCTCGTTCATGGGTGTTTCTGGCACGGCCACGACTGTCCGCTGTTCCGGGTGCCGGCTACGCGTCGTGACTTCTGGCAGGCGAAGATCTCGCGGAATCGGGAACGGGATAGTGAAGTCCTCCAAGCTCTGGAGGCCGACGGATGGCGCTGCATGACGGTCTGGGAGTGCGCATTGAGGGGGACTGGACGGGGGGAGCTGTCGGTTGTGGTAGACACCTTGATAGGGTGGTTGAGGGGGTCGGCCAAACGACAGGAGATCAGGGGTCGCTGCTAGAAGTGAGCGGAGCCGGGTGGGGGCTGGACGAAGGTCCGCAGAGGGACGTGAGCGGAGAGCGGCGGACGCCGGACCGGCTGCGGATGTCGGACGAATGCGATGCAGCCAGCGTTGCGGGCGGCGCGCGAACGCGGGGTCTAAGGGCGTTGTCCTCGCGGACTCCGCCGCGCATGGGGAGGGATCCGGGACGAACGAGGCGGCGGATGCGCCCGTCACTACCGCTGTCATTGCACAAGGTAGCAACGCGACTGCGCCGTGCTGATGGCGGTCGCGGCGATCCGGTAGTGACGGGGCGCTAAATCGGCATTGCGGCCAGCGGCGGCAAGGCTGCTAAACATTCTTTTCTGGTGCCGCCCTGGTGCCAGGTGTATATTCCGCGCCGCCTAGGGACCGCCGTATGGTGGTCGGTCGGGAGCCATTCCGACCAGACCGGGGAGGCCCGGACAGCCGGCGGGAATCCGGCACGGGCGCGGCAGCCGTAGCTTGCGATTGCCGACGCCCAGGTGCCACGCGACCGGTGATGCGCGAGTATCGCGGATTCGCATGGGGTGATGCACCCCGTCGGCACGGACGCGCCATGTCGCCGCATCTCAGGCGGACAGGGGCGAATCGACGGATGCGCCAGGCGGCCACAAAGCCGGTTCGCAGGGACATCCAGCACACGGCAGCGTGGCAGCCTCGTGAAACCTTCGGAACGTTCACGGGGCACGACGGGACCAAGCAGAGTCCTTGATCGAAGCCGGGACTGTCGTGGCGACCGAGGTGGTCGCGGGACCGGGGGAGGCATCCCCTGGTGTGCCGGAAACGGAGACCCGCAACGCCATCGCCGCCGAACAAGAGGCCGCCGGCCCATGTCGCAAGACACGCCGCGGTCGCCGCAAGCGACGGCACGGCAACTGCATCTGATGGGCTTCACGCAGCAATGCGGGTTCGCATCGTCCTCGCCGAAGGACGGCGGATCGCCCAGCAAAACTGAACCGTACGCCGGCCCGGGCCGCTGACGCGGCGCCGGGCGCGGTAGATTCCCTTGCAGCACCCACCGAAAAAACTTCCAGAGGCGCGCCCGGCGTCGCTCCGGCGCACGGCGCATCAAGCGGTTTCCCGCTTACCGAATTGCTCAACACGCGGTCTTTGACGGGTCTGCGGACACCGGCTATAGCGTGTCGACCAAGGGAGGACGTTGCCCGGCCGTTTGCCGGGGACCACGAGGCCGGCAAAACGGAAGGAGGTCGCGGTGCGCGACTTGAACTACGACCTGAAGCGCCTGCAGGCGGCGCACGACGACGGCTCCCACGGCACGCGCACGGCGCGCTCCTACGCGCTGGCGCAGATCGCGGACACTCTGCACGATCTCGGCTTCAAGGGCCTGCGGGCGACCGGGCTGAAGCGCAAGCACGTCGCGGCGCTGGTCAAGGAGTGGAAGCGCCAGGGGCGCTCCATCGGGACAATGAAGAACCGCATGGCGCATGTCCGCTGGTGGGCGACACGGATCGGCAGGCCGGGGGTCGTCCCGTCCAACGGCGCCCTTGGCATCGCCAACCGCGAGTACGTGACCAACGAGGACAGGAGCGTGGTCCTCGACCCGGACAAGCTGGCGCTCGTGAAGGACGTGCATGTCGCCATGGCGCTGCGCCTCGAGGCGGCGTTCGGGCTGCGCCGGGAAGAGGCGATCAAGTTCACGCCCGCGCACGGCGACAGGGGCGACCGCATCCGGCTGAAGGGCTCGACCACCAAGGGCGGCAGGCCGCGCGAGGTGCCCGTTCTGAGGGACAGCCAGCGCAGGCTGCTCGACGAGGCGCGCCGCTTGGCGGGGAGCGGCGCGCTAATCCCGCCCGAGCGCAACTACAAGCAGCAACTCAAGGTGTACGAGAGCCAGACGCGCGCGGCGGGCCTTTACCGCATGCACGGGCTTCGGCATCACTATGCTCAATCCCGCTACGAGGAGATCACGGGCTGGAAGGCGCCGGCGGCTGGGGGGCCGCCACAGCGGTCGCTGACGGGGGCGAGACGGCGGATCGACACCGAGGCACGGCAGACGATCGCGGCGGAACTTGGTCACGGGAGACGCGAGGTGTCGTCGATCTACTGTGGTGCGTGAAGCGGGCCGGAGGGCTCGCCCGCGGGCGGAGGAAGGGACCGGGACGCACAACCGCGACATTGCGCGCCCCGGCGAAGAGGCGGGATCAGCAGCGGCGGAAGCGCCTATATGTGGAGCTCCACATATCGCCGATTGAGGTGAGTAAAGTTTTATGTGGAGTAGCCATGCCACTGCACTTTTGGATCAACGAGTTGGGCTTCGATTACTCCACATAAAATTCGATGATCGGTCTCCCGGCGGCCACTCCGGCCGCCCTTCGACAGGAGATCGATCTTGGTTTCACACAACAAGGCAAGACTGGGCGACGTTCCTCTGGGACGTCTCATTGCGCGCGCCCTGCGCCATCTGCAAGACATCGGATACAGCAGGAAGTCGCTGAGGAACTACGACGAGGTCTGGCGGCATCTCGTCGCCTTTGCCAAGGAGCAAGGGTTCGGGGACGAGTTCTCGGAGGATCTTGAGGCGGGCTTCGTGGAAGCCTGCCGCTCGCACCGCGACGCGTCCCGCCGCGATTGGCGGCGCCGCGCCGCACTCGGCGTGAGGATGCTCGGTGACTTTCGCCGCGACGGGCGCATCGAACGGTCCCGGACCGACAGGAGCAAGCTCAACATCCCGCCGGCGATGAGGAAGCCGTTGCGGGATTACGAGAGTTACTGCACCGATCGGCGCCACCTTAGCCCGAGGTCCGTCGCTACCTATATTCCGCAACTCGCCAGGTTCCTGGACTTCCTCGGCACCAGAGGCTTGCAGAGGCTGCCGCAGCTTCAGGCCGCGGACCTCACCGCCTACGTTCCCTGGCTCGAACGCTACCGGCCGACCACCATCGCGCATCACCTCGGCGTTCTGCGGCGGTTTGTCCAGTACCTGACCATGCGCGGCATCCTGCGGCAGGATCTCGCCGAGGCGCTCCCCAAGGTCCGCGTCATCCGCGACGCGGCCATTCCGTCGGTCTGGGACGCGGAACTCGTCGTCAAGCTGCTTCAGGCCGTCGATCGCAGCTCGCCGGTGGGCAAGCGCGACTACGCGATGCTGTTGCTGGCCTCGCGGCTGGGGCTGCGCGTGAGCGATGTCCGGACCCTGACGCTGGACGACCTCGACTGGGGGGCGTCGACCATCGGCTTCACACAGTCGAAGACCTCGGTGCCGCTGCGTCTGCCGATGTCAGAAGAGCTCGGCGAGGCGCTGATCGACTACCTGCGCTTCGGCCGTCCGAAGACGGAGTACCGGGAAGTGTTCCTGACGCTGCGGCGGCCGGTTGGGCCGTTCTCCGAGGACGCCAAGCTGTACGAGGTCGTCAACCGCTGGCGGAACCTGGCGGGCATCCGGTTCCGCGGCCGGCAGCGCCACGGCCTCCATTCGCTGCGCCACACGCTCGCAACGCAGCTCCTGCGCGAGCAGACGCCCATGCATGTGATCTCCGCGATCCTGGGGCATGCCAGCACGGCGTCGACCATGATCTACGCGAAGGCCGACACGGAGATGCTGCGAAGCGCGGCGCTGGATACCGAGGAGGCGCACGATGTCGAGTAGCACGTCCAAGGCCATGTTCAGCAGTTCGTTCGCGCCGCTCCTGGAACAGTTCCTGCGGGAGAAGCGCGCCGTCGGCTACAAGTACGAAGCCGCAGAGGGCCTGCTGATGCGATTCGATCGGTTCCTTGCCCAGCGGGCGGCCGTCGGCGACGGGCTGCCCCGTTCCCTCGTCCTCGAGTGGCTCGCCAAGCGGCCGACCGAGAGGCCGCAGACGCAACGGAACAGATTCGCCGTAGTCAGCGAGTTCGCGCGGTTCATGTGCCGTCTCGGCCATCCGGCCCACGTGCCCGACAGGTCGTGGCGGGTCAAGGACGACGCCAGCTTCCAGCCCCGCATATTCACTCACGCAGAAGTGCAGCGGCTGCTGCGGGAGGTGGACCGGCTGGAGCCGAACGCGTACTCGCCACTGAAGCATCTGGTCCTGCCCGAGGTCTTCCGCCTGCTGTACGGTTGCGGGTTCCGGCTCGGCGAAGTCGTGAACCTGCGGATCGACGACGTCGACCTCAACCGCGGCATCCTGACCGTGCGCGAAGGCAAGTTCGGCAAGGATCGCCTGGTGCCGCCCGCCCTGCCGCTCGTCGAGCGGCTGCGCTCCTACGACGCCGCGGTCGGCGCAGTAGTCGGCGACAGACGCGGCGGCGCGTTCTTTTTTCCAGCGGACCGAGGCGGCCCGTTCAGCCGTCAGAGGGTCTACGTCAACTTCCGGCGACTGCTGCTCCGCTGCGGCATTCCGCATGGCGGCAGGGGCAAGGGGCCGCGCGTCCACGACCTTCGCCACACGTTTGCCGTGCACGCCATGCTGCGCTGGTACCGCGAGGGCGCGGATCTCGATGCCAAGCTGCCCGTGTTGGCGACCTACCTGGGCCATCGGTCGCTTCGGGGCACCTCGCGCTATCTGCGCCTCACGGCGGAGCTGTTCCCGGAGGTCGCCGTGCGCGTCAACGCGGCGTTCGGCGACATCATTCCACGGAGTGCGCCATGATGAAGCCGACCGATCTCTCCGTGCATCTGACCGCCTATCTCTCGCACCACCTCGCGGCGCAGCGCAACCTTAGCCCGAACACCATCCGGGCCTACCGCGACACGTTCACGCTGCTGCTCCGGTATTGCCGCGACCAGCGGGGGATGCCCCTCGAACGTCTGTGCCTCAAGCAGCTCGACGTGCCGCTGGTGGAGGCGTTCCTCGACCATCTGGAGGACGACAGGCAGGTTTCGATCCGCACGCGCAACTACCGGCTCGCTGCTCTGCATGCGTTCTTTCGGTACGTGCAGTCGGAAGCCCCCGACCACCTGCTGCAGTGTCAGCGCATCATCGCCATTCCGTTGCGTCGCCATCCGCGCAGCACGGTCGGCTACCTCGCCAAGGAGGACCTCGCCAGGATCCTCGCGCAGCCCGATGTCCACAGCAGCGCCGGCCGGAGGGACGCCGTTCTCCTCAGCGTGCTCTACGACACCGGCGCGCGCGTACAGGAGTTGATCGACATGAGCGCGGGCGACGTGCGGCTGGAGCCGCCCGCCCAGGTTCGCCTGTTCGGCAAGGGCCGGAAGATGCGCGCCGTGCCGCTGATGGACGCGACGGCGCGGCTGCTTCGCGACCACCTGCGCGAGTGCGGCATGGACCGGCCCGAGCGGTTCGAAGACCCGCTGTTCAAGAACCGGCAAGGCGCGCGGCTCACGCGTTGGGGCGTACGGTACATCCTGGACAAGCACGTTCGGGCGGCGCGCAACGCCCATCCGGAGTTCACCCAACCGGTCACTCCCCACACCCTGCGGCACAGCAAGGGGATGCACCTGCTTCAGAGCGGCATCTCGCTGGAGATCATCAGGGACTTCCTCGGCCACGCGCATGTCCTGACGACCCAGATCTACGCCCGGGCCAACCTCGAGATGAAGCGCAAGGCACTCGCGCAGATGCCCGAAGACTCGACCTTCCCGGACATCCCGTCCTGGAAGAAGGATCGCACACTGCTCGATTGGCTTCATTCGCTGTGACGTTGGCGAGGCCACACGCGAGGCCGAATAGTCGCGATCCGCCGCATCCGACAGGTTTTATGTGGCGTCCTGCAAAGCCAGGTCCTTTGCGGTCAGCAACTTGAGGGCGATACTCCACATAAAAGCTCTCTCACCTCAACCGGCGACCCGTATCCCACAGAGACTGCTCCCATTCGCGCTCCTGCTTCGGCACAGGGTCTGGTAGCGGCGCCCAGTAACCGGCGGAGGGTTCGCGCGGCGGGCGGGCGTTCCAGATCGAAACGCCCATGTCGAGATTGCTCGCGCGGTGCGCCTTGTCGGGCTTGGCCGCGAACTCGTCGATCGCGGCCGCGTCGATGGCGTCCTGGCGCTTCTGCGCGCGCTCGGCGTCGCGGTCGTCGCGGCACCGCCGGCAGAGGAAGTCGCCCTCCAGCCGCTGGCGATACGCGCATCTGCGGCAGCCACCTTCGGCGACCAGGGCGGCGCGGCGACGTTTGCAGGATTTGGCTCTGCGGATGCGGCAGGACTCGCAAGATTTGGCGTACTCCCCGTTGGCCTTGAGGGATGCGGGCTTCCGGCAACGAGGCTGCACGCATTATGTGGCGAGAGTTCTTATGGGGAGTTGCAAAGGCAAGTGGCTGAATTTGATCGATCTCAGCCGCTGGGACTCCACATAAGTGTCGCCGGCCACGTGCGGCGGGCCGCGGTTACGCGGCGGGGTGCCTGGATCTCGCGCCCTCTCCGTCATAGGGCGTGGAGCCACTCGAGCAGGCTGCGGTCGTTCTTCCACGAGGGGATGTCCGGGAACGTCGATCCGTCCGCGATCTTCTCAAGCGCCTTCCGCTTCATCTCGAGATTGGCCCGGGCGTAGATCTGGGTCGTCGTCACGGCTTCGTGCCCCAGGAAGTCCCGGATGATCTCGATCGAGACGCCGGCCTGGAGCAGGTGCATGCCCTTGGTGTGCCGGAAGGTGTGCGGGCTCACCGGCTGCGTGAAGCCCGGGCGGGCGTTCCGCACGGCCTGGACATGCTTGTCCAGAATGTAGCGGACGCCCCAACGGGTGAGTCGCCCGCCTTGCCGGTTCCGGAACATCGGCTCCGCGGACTTCTCGGGGCGGTCCACGCCGTGTTCGCGCAGGTGGTCGCGAAGGAGTTCGGTCGTCGGGTCCATCAACGGCACGGCGCGCATCTTCCGACCCTTGCCGAACAGCCGGACCTGCGCGGGCGGTTCCAGCCGCACGTCGCCGGCAGTCATGTCGATCAGTTCCTGTACGCGCGCGCCGGTGTCGTAGAGGACGCTCAGCAGCACCGCGTCCCTGCGTCCGTCGCGGTGGCGAAGATCGGGCTGCGCGAGAATCTCGGCGAGGCGTTCCTTGGAGAGGTAGCCGATCAGCTTGCGCGGCTGCCGGCGCAACGGGATCGCGAGGATCTGCTGGCACCGCAGCAGGTGCTCGGGTGCCTCCGACTGCACGTAGCGGAAGAAAGAATGCAGCACCGCGAGCCGGTGGTTGCGCGTGTGGATCGACGCGTGCCGGTCGTCTTCCAAGTGATCGAGGAACGACTCCACCAGCGGCACGTCGATGTGCTTCAGGCGCAGCCGTTCCAGCGCGATCCCACGCTGGTCGCGGCAGAACCGCAGGAACAGGGTGAACGCATCGCGGTAGGCCCTGATGGTGTTGGGGCTCAGGTTCCGTTGCGCCGCGAGGTGGTGCGTCAGGAAGCCGGTCAGGTGCACGGAAAAGTCCTCTGCCTTCATGAGTGCGTCCTCCGGGGAATGACGTCGCCGAACGCGGCGTGAGCGCGCTTGGTGACCTCGGGGAACAGCTCGGCTGTCAGATGGAGGTAGTGCGCCGTGCCCACAACGGACCGATGGCCCAGGTAGGTCGCGAGCACCGGCAGCTTGGCGTCGATGTCCGCGCCCTCGCGGTACCAGCGGAGCAGTGTGTGGACGGCGAAGGTGTGCCGGAGATCGTGGAGGCGGGGTCCGCTGCCCAGGCCGCGGTGCGAAATGCCGCAACGGAACAGCAGTTGCCGGAACAACTCGTAGACCGACCCCGAGCGCCACCCCCCGCCGCGGTGCGACGGGAAGAAGATCGCGTCGTCCGGCCGGCCGCCCATCGCCGCGTCGTAGGCGCGCAGACGCCTGACGAGCGACAGGGCGGGAGGCACCAGGCGGTCCTTGCCGAACTTGCCGTCGCGGACGGTCAGCACCCCGCGGTTGAGGTCGACGTCCGCGACCCGCAGCTTGACGACTTCACCGACACGGAAGCCGCAGCCGCACAGCAGGCGGAAGACCTCCGGCATGACGAGGTGCCGGAACGGTGACCTCGCGGTCGGGGCGAACTCGTCGACCGCCTGGAGCAGGCGTCCGACTTCGGCGTGGGTCAGGATGCGGGGCGAGAAACCCCTGTCGCGCTTCGCCGCCAGGGATCGCTCGGGCACGTACGTCGGTTGTCCGGTTCTGCACAGGAACTTGGCAAACTCGCGGACCAGGCCCACGCGGTTCTGTTGCGCGCCGCCGCTCTCTTGCGGGCGCCTGGCCAGCCACTTCCGGGTCGCCGAACGGGACAGCGTCTCGTCCTGCGGCGCTTCGCGGGCCAGGAAACGGTCGAAGTGCATCAGATGGTAAGCCGCGGTGTCGTACCGGTAGCCGATGGCACGCCGCTCCCGCACGAACTGCTCCATCACCGGCGCCAGCGGACTCTCGAACACGGGCTTGCGTTGGCTACTCGACATGGTGCGCCTCCTCGGTGTCCAGTGCGGCGCCGCGTAGCGCTTCGGTGTCGGCCTTGGCGTAGATCATGGTCGTGGCGGACGCGGCGTGTCCCAGGATCTCGGAGATGACATGGATGGGGACCTCCTCCCGCAGCAACTGCGTTGCCAGGTTGTGTCGAAGGGAATAGAGGCCCGGCGGCTGTCCTCTGCGGTTGTCGATCCTTGCGGCGTATCGCCAACGAGCCATGAGCTGGTACAGGTTCTTGCCGCTGTGGAATGGCTCGACCGGCGACGCGAGCTTGAGGAATACCTGGCGATGCTCCGTCTTCGGGCGGCCGAAGCGGAGGTAGTCGATCAGCGCTTCGCCGACCTCTTCGGAAAGCGGCAGCCGGAGCGGTGCGCCGGTCTTGGACTGCGTGATGTTGACCGACGCGGCTTCCCAGTCCAGCTCGTCGAGTCTCAGCGCGGCGATGTCGCCGGGTCGCAGGCCGAGCCGAGCGGCCAGCAGCAGGATGGCGTAGTCCCTCTTCCCCCTCGGGGAACTGCGGTCGATGGCTTCCAGCAACCTGACGACGGCCTCCGGCTCCCAGACCGGCCGGATGGTGGCGTCCGCGACGATGCGGACCGTCGGCAGCACTTGGCTGAGGTCTTGCCGCAGGGTGCCGCGCATGGTGAGGAACTTGAGGAACTGACGCACGCAGGAGACGATCCCCGAGATGGTCTTGGACCGGTAATGCTCCCGGGAAACGACGAAAGCGGTCACGTCGCCGGGCTGCATGTCCCGAGGGCTCTGCACGTTCCTCATCGAGAGCAGGAAATGCAGGAACTGCGCGATCTCCCGAATCCGCCCGGCGAGAGTCGATGGCCGGAGGCGGAGGCGTTCCGTGCAGTACCGCTCGTAGTCCCGCAGGGGCTTCTTCATCGCGCGCGGAAGCGTGCCCGTCAGCTTGTCCACGCTGTAGGGGACGATGCGCCGGTCGCGCTTGAAGTCTCCGAGCACCTTGACGTCGTACACCATGTTGCGGCGCCAGTGGTCGCCTGGCTCGAGGCGCTCTCCGACAGGAGGGCGAAACGCGTCAACGAAGCGAGTGGCCAGCTCATCCGAGTACCCGGGGCCGAGGTCGTTGTCCTGAGCGAATGAGAGGAGCCGGCGCCAGGTCGCCCGATAGCGGTCTCGCGTGCGACTGCTGTAGCCGAGACGCTCGAGTTCGCCGACCGCGAGCGCAACAACCCGTTCCAGTGGAAGGTCGTTCGTTGTTGTTGTGTTGGTTGAATCCAAGATCGATCTCCTGTTCGAAGGGCGGCCGGGGTGGCCGCCGGGAGACCAATCTTCAAATGTTATGTGTAGTCGACAAAGCCTATGTGCCTGATGGGGGAGTGACGCTATGGGCAGCAACTCCACATAAGTCGTTACTCCACATAATGCGCCTTATGTGGAGCTACACATAAGAGGCACTGAGGTGGATCCCGGCGCAGGATGGCGGGGGGGACGAAGCCGGCGGGGAGTTTGCCGCTCCACTGGGCGACGAGAGTCTGAAGGTCCATGTCGGTCTCCTGTCAGGTTGTTGCCGACGCGGGAGTGCGTCGGTGCCTGGACAGGCGGCATGCGCGCGCAGGCCGGTCACCTCGCCCCCGGCGAGGTCGCAGCGGCAGCGGAGAACCCAACGGGTTGACCGGTCGAGCACGCATGGCAGCATGGGCGGCGAACCGACGGACGGGACGGTGGTGTGGTTCTGCGGGACCGGTCGCGCCGAGCGCCGCCGCGCCGGGGGAGTCGAGCCGTCGAATCGAACCGCTGGATGCTGGACGTGTGCAGCGAGCGGTGGATCCCGCGGTCCGGCTATGCGTCGATGTGCGGCGTCACCGCCCGGAGGGCGGAAGCGATAGGGATCGTCACCCGCCAGGGACAAGACCCCGGAGGGGGCTTGGTCGCCGAAGGCGATAGAGCCCGGGCCGCCGTCGGCGGCATCGCCCACAATGGGACGCAACGGCCGCTGCAGCGCCATCGCCGAAACCTTGCACCACCTGGATCACGGCACCGATCCGCAGCAGCGCCGTCCCGAGCGCGCCAGGAAGAACGCTCGCCGCTGGGCAGGGAGCGGGCGGGCTGCGTGGTACGGGCGGTGAACTACGGCTATCCGGCGCGATGTCGCGGAGTGCGGCCGCCCCGCCCGCTCCCGCGATCAGCGTATCATCGCCTGCTCCGCGTCAAGGGGCGCGGCCGGTGAAGCCGGCCGCCCTGGTGGCCCTTGACCCGGTTTCGGCGGGAAGAGCTGAATTCGACGGTGGAAAGCGCGCAAGTAGGCCACGGGCGATGGCCGGCGCTGGAGGAAGAACGGATGGCGAAGAACGTGGAGATGCCGAGTCAGGTCGAACTGATGTGGCCAATGCTACGGGCGCTGGACGAACTGGGCGGCTCGGCGTCCATCCGCGAGGTCGATGACCGGGTCGCGACGGACATGGATGTCAGTGAAGCGGTCCTCGAGGTCGTTCACGGTGATGGGCCGCAGTCGGAATTCGCGTATAGGTGCGCGTGGGCGCGCACCCGGCTGCGACGCATCGGCGCGGTGAACAACTCGGCGCGCGGGGTGTGGGCGATTACCGAGGCGGGCCGTCGGATCGGCTCGGCCGAGGAGACATCGGAACTGGTCCGGCGTCAGCGGAAGGAATACCGCAGCGGCTTGCGGGACGATCGGGCGCAGGGAGTGGACGCGGACGAGCAAGCGGACGAGGCGACTACCGGAGATTCTTGGCAGGCCGCCCTGCTCGGGGTTCTGCGCGAGATCGAACCGGCGGCGTTCGAGCGACTTTGCCAGCGGCTGCTCAGGGAGCACGGATTCACTAGGGTCGAGGTGACTGGGCGCTCGGGCGACGGCGGGATCGACGGGACGGGCGTACTCCGGGTGAACCTCCTGTCGTTTCACGTCAACTACCAGTGCAAACGTTATGCGGGAACTGTGGGGCCGCCCAGCATCCGGGACTTCCGCGGTGCCCTGGCGGGCCGCGCGGACAAGGGGCTCTTCATCACCACAGGGCGGTTCACCAGGGAGGCGGAGCGGGAGGCGATGCGGGAAGGGGCGATGGCGATCGACCTCATCGACGGCGAACAACTCTGCCTGCTCCTCAAGGAGAAGGGGGCTGGGCGTTGTCTCCGAGACGGTTGAGCGCGTGACTCCGGACCGCGAATTCTTCGACGCGCTCTGAGGACGGTGATCCGTTAAGGCTTGAAGGTCGGTCGGTGACCGCCCGCGGCGTTCACCCGAATCGCGCGGAGTCGAAATGCTCAGGCCGTGCCTCTGGGACTCACGGAGGCGCGCCCCGGAACGCAACGGCAGAAAGTTGCAAAAACGTTGTAATGGAAGTGCGTCGAGCGGCGGCGTTTCCGAACTCGAAATCGAAATAAAACGATAAAAAACAGTTGTTTAAGAACAACGCTTATGCATGCGATTGCGGCGAGTTCCGCAGGTGCTTCATGAAGTGGGACAGCGAGCCGAGGGTGCGCCGTGCTCGGGCCAGGCGTACGGGGTCGCCCAGCAAGAGTGCGCGGGCCGCCGCCTTGGCCGCGTCGAAGTCGTCGCCCCGGCGAACCTTCGGCGGGAACGCCTCGGTCCATCGATGGGCGACCTCTTCGTTGCTCCAGGCGAGGCTGGCGTTGGGGTCATAGTGGAGGACGATGTGAAAGTGGTTGCTCATGACGGCGTAGGCGTAGATTTCGATAGCGAAGCATCGGGCCAGCATGAGGATGCGTTCGACGAGCCATCGTCGACGATGAGAGTAGTCCCTACCGGAGCGCTTGTCGCGGCCGCAAAGCCATGCCCGGCGGACGCAGCGTGAGGCGACGTGGTAGTCGCAGGCCTGTTGGTCGTCGACGAGCATGTGTCGTGGAGTTGCCATATCGGGAAGTGTGGCGGGGGAGACGCGTGGCGTCGATGGCACAGGTCGGCAAGAAGCGTGGGCGGTTACCAGCGATTGGGCGCCGACATGGTCGCTGCTGTGGGTGCGAAACATCCGCGCCATGGCGTGCCGGTGTTGGCCGTACTCTGCGACCCAGAGTGTGTGTTCGAAACCATATCTAACCGAGGAGTGTGTGTCCGAAAACCGGGAGGGTGTTGTGTTTTGCGGTCCGAAGAAATGCGTGGATTCGAAGATGTGTGTCCGCCTGTCTGAAGATGTGTGTCCGCCTGTCTGCGGCCAAGGGCTAAGAGTCGCATTGATGTCCGCGCTCGAAGATGTGTCCGCCTCTCGGTAGAGGGTACAATTCTGACTTTTGGACTCTCCCATGGCTGAATTCAATTCAATCCGCGACCGGATCAAGGACCTTGACGCGCGTCGCGAAGCGCTGTGGAGGTATCTTTGACTACGAATCACGGCAGCAACGGCTGGAACAGGTCGAGCGCGAACTTGCGGCGCCTGATGTCTGGCAGAATCAGGATCGAGCCCAGGCGTTGTCGCGCGAGCGGTCAGCGCTGAGCAAGATTGTCGGCGGGCTTGCTGCTATGACCGCCGATTTGTCCGACGCATCGGAACTGGCGGAACTCGCCGCCGCAGAACAGGATGCGGATGCGCTGGACGACATCGATGCTGACCTGGACGGCGTCGAAACAATGATCGCGGAACTCGAGTTCCGCCGCATGTTCAATCACGAGATGGACCCCGCCAACGCCTTTTTGGAGATCCAGTCGGGCTCCGGAGGCACCGAGGCCCAGGATTGGGCCGAGATGCTGTTGCGCATGTATTTGCGCTGGGGTGAACGGAGCGACTTCAAGACGGATGTCATCGACGTGTCGGTCGGTGACGTTGCCGGGATCAAAGGCGCTACGGTTCAGTTCACGGGAGACTACGCCTACGGCTGGTTGCGCACCGAGACGGGCGTGCACCGACTTGTGCGGAAGTCGCCTTTCGACGCCGGCAACAGGCGCCACACTTCGTTTGCCTCTGTTTTCGTATCGCCTGAAGTTGACGACGATATCGAGATCGAGATCGCGCCTGGCGATGTCCGGGTCGACACGTACCGGGCCAGCGGCGCAGGGGGACAGCACGTGAATCGCACCGACTCCGCGGTGCGGCTGACGCATCTGCCCACCGAGATTGTCGTCCAGTGCCAGAGCGAACGCTCGCAACACCAGAACAAGGACAGGGCATTCAAGCAGCTTCGCGCAAAGCTCTACGAACACGAGTTGCGCAAGCGCCAGGCTGAGCAACAGGCGGTGGAAGACAGCAAGGTCGATATAGGCTGGGGCAACCAGATTCGGTCCTATGTCCTCGACCAATCGCGGGTCAAGGACTTGAGGACCGGCGTCGAACGCGGCGATCCGAACAATGTCCTCGACGGCGACCTCGACGACTTCATCGAGGCCAGTCTCAAGACCGGGTTCGGTGGCTGATGGCGGAAGAGGACGACATCCTGTCGGTCCGCCGCGGCAAACTGGCCGTGCTGCGAGAACGTGGCCTGGCGTATCCGAGCGGGTTCCAGCGCTCTTCGCTGGCGGCACAACTGCACGAAGCGTACGCGGCGGCTGACAAGGCGGCGCTTGAAGGGCAGGCCGTATCCGTCACGGTCGCCGGACGCATGATGTTGCGCCGGGTCATGGGCAAGGCGAGTTTCATCACGCTGCAGGACAGCAGCGGCCGCATTCAATGCTATCTGCGCAGTGACGATGTCGGTGATTCCGCCTACGCGGACTTCCGCGAGTTGTATGACATTGGCGATATCGTCGGCGTCTCGGGGACCCTCATGCGTACCAACAGGGGCGAACTCACCGTCGCTGCAGAGACGATTCACATGCTGACCAAGGCGTTGCGGTCGTTGCCAGAGAAATACCACGGCCTCGCGGATACCGAAATCAGGTACAGGCAGCGCTATCTCGATCTCATCATGAGCGAAGAGTCGCGCGCGCGCTTCGCGATGCGCTCGCGGCTGCTGGCGGAACTGCGGCGGTTCTTCGACGCCCGGGGCTACCTCGAAGTGGAAACGCCGATGATGCATCCGATTCCCGGCGGAGCCGCGGCGCGGCCGTTCGTTACGCGACACAATGCACTCGACATGGACCTTTACCTGCGTATTGCCCCGGAGCTGTATCTGAAGCGATTGACGGTAGGCGGTTTTGAACGCGTATATGAAATCAACCGGAGTTTCCGAAACGAAGGCCTGTCGAGGCGGCACAATCCGGAGTTCACGATGCTGGAGTTCTACCAGGCTTACAGCACGTTCGAAGACCTGATGCGCCTTACCGAAGAGTTGATGCGCGAAGTGGCGAGCAGGGTGACCGGCGCCTGCGTCGTCTCCTACCAGGGCACCGAAGTCGACTTTGGTGCGTCTGCGCGACGCTACACGATGGCCGATTCGCTGGTTGAGCACACGGACATGACATCGGAGGATCTCGCTAGCGAGGCGCGCCTCAGGAACGCCGCGCGCGAAAGGCACGTCGACGTCGAAGACGATTGGGGCTATGGCCGGGTACTGACGGAGTTGTTCGAACGTCAGGTCGAACACAAGCTCATGCAGCCGACATTCATCACACACTACCCGACCGAGGTTTCACCGCTCGCGCGCCGAAGCGATACAGACGCCGGCATCGCCGAACGGTTTGAGTACTTTGTCGGCGGCCGTGAAATCGCCAACGGGTTTTCCGAGATCAACGACCCGGAGGACCAGGCCGCACGGTTTCGCAGCCAGGCCGAACTCAAATCCCGCGGTGACGACGAAGCCATGCACTACGATGCCGATTACGTCACGGCGCTGGAATACGGCATGCCGCCAACGGCGGGCGAAGGCGTGGGCATCGATCGATTGATGATGCTGCTATCCGACGCGTCCTCCATAAGAGACGTCCTGCTGTTCCCGCAAATGCGCAAGGTCGAGACATGAGCGAAGCAGCGGATCGCATCATGCTCGAACCGTCCTGGAAGACGGCGCTGTTGGCCGAGTTCGAAAAGCCCTACATGCAGCGACTGCGGGAGTTCCTCCTCGCCGAGAAGCGCGCGCGCAAGACCGTGTATCCGAAGGGCAGCGAGATATTCGCCGCGCTGAACCTGACGCCGCTTCCCAAGGTGCGCGTGGTTGTTATTGGCCAGGATCCCTATCACGGGCCCAACCAGGCACATGGGCTTTGTTTCTCCGTTCGCCCCGGCGTACCTCGCCCGCCGTCGCTGGAGAACATATTTCAGGAGGTGTCCGACGACGTCGGCGGCGGTGAAATCCCACCGGGCCACGGGTGCCTGATACCTTGGGCGAAGCAGGGCGTGCTGCTGTTGAACTCCGTGCTGACCGTCGTTCGGGGAAACGCCGGCTCGCACCAGGGACGCGGTTGGGAGACGTTCACCGACCGCGTTGTCGAGTTGATCAAGGACCAGAGGGAGTCGGTGGTGTTCCTGCTTTGGGGAAGCTACGCGCAACGCAAGGGCGCGCTCGTGGACACGCGCCGACACCTGGTTCTCACGGCGCCGCACCCGTCGCCGCTATCGGCGGGCCGGGGCTTTTTCGGTTGCCGTCACTTTTCCAGCGCGAATCGATATCTTCAGGCCCGGGGGTTTGATCCCGTTGATTGGTTCGCCGTGGACTAGTGTCGTGTCCCGGGTCGTGGCCGATCTCCGTAGCTGGTTCTTCGGTCTCATCGGCCCGTCGAAACGGGCGGCAACGCCTGCGGGAGACGACCGAGACGACATCGGACCGAACCGTTCCGGGCCGCAAGAAGCCCATGTGATGTCCCTGGAAACCCGGTTTTCGGGACGCCCCGTGATTCGGTGGTCGCTTGGCGCGGACTGGTTCATCGCGGTCGGGACATTGCACGCGTTGCTTGCGCTTGTGCTCGGAACGCTGCTGTCGCCCTGGTGGATCGCCGCATGCGCAGCGAGCTTCGCATTCAAATTCATTCGCGCCCGACCGGGTGAAACGTACCTGTTGATCGCTTTCGATGACCACCTGGAGGTGCGCCGCCACGGTGACGTGCTGCGCCTGGCGGGTGCGTGCTGGATGACCCGGAGATGGCTTGTCATCCCGACCACCCGGCGTGTGCTGCCCGTCCGGCGCGGCCGGTTGTCGGCTCAGGACTTCGCTCGACTGCGGCGATCGGCCAGCGGCTGAAGGACGTCCCAGGGATCCGCGCTGGGACTGAGGACGCTCGGCAAGGCACGTTTCAGCGTGTGGGGATAGTCCAGGGTGTAGTGCAGCCCTCGACTCTCACGGCGCGACATGGCGCAGCGCACCATGAGCTCGGCCACGAGTATGACATTGCGCAACTCGATGAGATCGTTCGAAATGTGATGGTTCGCGTAGTATTCGTGGACTTCCTTTTTCAGCAGTTCGATGCGCCGGTACGCACGCTCGAGGCGCTTGTTGGTCCTTACGATCCCTACGTAATCCCACATGAAACGCCGCAGTTCATCCCAATTGTGGGACAGGACCACATCTTCGTCGGAGTCCGTCACGCGGCTCGCGTCCCAGGCGGGCGCATCGGGCAGGCGCGGCTTCCCGCTTGTGAGATCTCCGAGGATGTGATCGGCGGCGGAGTGCGCGAACACCATGCACTCGAGCAGGGAGTTGCTCGCCAGCCGGTTGGCGCCATGCAGTCCGGTGCAGGCGGTTTCGCCGATGGCGTATAGCCCCGGCACGTCCGTCGCGCCGTGACGGTCGACCAGCACGCCGCCGCAGGTGTAGTGGGCGGCGGGCACCACGGGTACGGGCTCCCTGGTCATGTCGATGCCGAACCTCTCGCAGCGCGCGCGAATGGTCGGGAAATGCGATTCGATGAAATCCGCCGAGCGATGACTGACATCAAGATACAGGCAGTCGGCCCCCAGCCGCTTCATCTCGTGGTCGATGGCACGCGCGACGACATCCCGGGAAGCCAGCTCTCCGCGTGGGTCGAAGCGGTGCATGAAGCTGTCCCCGTTCGGCAGCAGCAGGCGACCGCCTTCGCCCCGGACGGCTTCGGAGATGAGAAACGATTTTGCGTGCGGATGGTACAGGCAGGTCGGATGAAACTGGTTGAACTCCATGTTGGCGACGCGACATCCTGCCCGCCAGGCCATCGCCACACCGTCTCCAGTAGCCCCGTCGGGGTTGCTCGTATAAAGGTAGACCTTGCTGGCGCCGCCGGTCGCGAGCACGATGTTTGACGCCTGTATCAGTTCTACATCATCCGTCTCGCGGTTGTAGACATAGGCGCCGATCGCACGGTCCGGCAGAATCCCCAGCTTGCCGGTTGTAACGACATCGATTGCCAGGCGGCCGATCAGGAACTCGATGCCGGCATGTTCCAGAGCACGCTGGGTTAGCGCGCCTTCGATCGCACGACCGGTGTGATCGGCCACATGCAGGACGCGGCGATGGCTGTGTCCTCCCTCCCGGGTCAAGTGGAATGTCGCTTCGCTGTCGGTGTCGAACAACAGGCCGTAGTCCATCAGGAGGTCTATGACTTCGGGACCCTTTTCCACCGCATAGCGAACGACCTGTTCGTCGCATAGTCCCGCGCCGGCGCGCATGGTGTCCCGTATATGGTCTTCGGGCGAGTCGCCGGGGCCTGTGACCGCAGCGATGCCGCCCTGGGCGCGGTTCGTGGACCCGCCGTCTATGCTGTCCTTCGACAACACGATCACGTGCGCCCGGTCGGCAAGCTGGATTGCGGCCGCGAGGCCAGCCGCGCCGCTGCCGATGATGAGCACGTCGGCGTGATGGCGGTCGTTCATCGGTTGGGCCAGCTTCCGGAAGCGGATTCCCGCTTCCCAAAATCTGCATGTATCCGATTGAAATTAAGGGGCATTCTGTCGGTCGACAAGTGGCTTGGCGGAGTACGCGGGCTAGTATATACCGCGCGCAAGATGCAAAATGTCGAGCCGAAACGACGGAGGTGTCCTGGATGCCGATGGCCGAGAGGGATTAGATAGTTGTCTTCTGTGGAGCCTGATCAGGAACTTGTGCGCCGCGCGCAGAAAGGTGACCGGCGGGCGTTCGACCTGTTGTTTTTGCGCTATCGACACAAGATCAGGGGTCTCGTGGGACGTTTCGTGCGTGACACGGCGGAACTCGACGATGTCGTGCAGGAGGCCTTCATCAAGGCTTACCGCGCATTGCCGAACTTTCGGGGCGATAGCGCCTTCTACACCTGGCTCTACCGGATCGCCATCAACGCGTCGAAGAACTACGTCGCCGCTTCGAGCCGCCGTACTCCGACCGTCGACATGGATATTGGCACGGCGGAGCAACTTGAACAGACCGACGGCGCCTATGCGCTGCGCGATTCCGAGAGTCCGGAACAAGCACTTCGCCGGGACGAACTCGCCGCCGCGATCAGGCAGGCCATCATGGATCTGCCGGACGATTTGAGAACGACGGTAACTCTTCGAGAGTTTGATGGTCTAAGTTATCGACAAATCGCCGAAATCACGGATTGTCCTGTTGGTACCGTTCGTTCACGCATATTCCGAGCACGTGAATCGATTGACGAGCGAATTAGCTTTCTCGTCGGTCCAAGGCGGCGGCAAGATGGTGCAGCATCCGGTATGCGGGCGAATACAGTTGTGGGAGATGGTTGAAAGTGACTGATAAAGTTAAGGAAGCTCTGTCGGCCATCATGGATGGTGAGGCGTCGGAGCTTGAAACGCGGCGCGTTCTTGATGAGATAGCGCAAGACGATGATCTGCGCGAGACCTGGGATCGATTTCACCTGGCGCGCGCTGCGATGGCGGACGAGCCCATAGATTCGACGGATGGCGCCGAAGCGATCGCGAGCCTGTGGGACGCGGTCGATGGCGGCGCTGGCGAGGAATCGACGGAGACGGTTGAGGGTGGCCCTCGACACAATCCCTTCGGTCTGCGGACGGGGGCAGCGGTGCTTGGAGTCGCCGCGGCAACCGTGCTGGCTGTCTGGTTGTATCCGGTCCAGCATCCCGGCGGCGTGCGACTGCCGGTAGACCCGGTCGCCCAGGTTGATTCGCCTGCCAACCTTGTACAGCACGCGTCGTGGGAGTCCATTTCTGCGGAAGACCGCGCACGCGCTCGTGAGTACATGTTGCAGCATCTGCGCCGGCAATCGATGGCGAACCGTGCCCATCCAATCCCGATCGCGAAACTGGCGACCTATCGGCCGCAAGGCCAGGCAGACGGTAATGATTAGTGCCCAACGGTTGTTCCATGCAGCTGTTTTACCCTGGCTGCTCGCGGCGAGCGCGGTCACGTCGTACGCGCAGTCCGACCCCAGCCAGAGAAAGACTCCCGAACAATGGCTGAAGGCGATGCACGCCGCGTTCGACGAACTCGGCTACGATGGCGTGTTCATGTATCGCGGTGGTTCCGAGTTCGCGACGCTGAGGATCGTCCACCTCAATGTAGACGGCGTGAAACGGGTACGCCTGGTGCAACTGAACGGCGTGCCTCGGGAAGTCATTCGACGCGGCGATCATGTCGTGCGAATGGCGCCGCCGGACGACGAACGCCTGCGCCTTGGCGGCGCCACCCCGGGACCGTGGGGACGCTCCTTCGCCCCTCGATTCGAAGTCGCGGAACAACACTACCGCATACACATCGATGGCGAGGACAGGATCGCCGGTCGACGGGCCGTACAGATCATGCTGCGTCCCTGGACCGAGGATCGTTTCGGGCACCGATTATGGCTTGATCACGATACCGGGCTGCTGCTCCGCTCGGAGTTGCACGATGCTCGTGGAGACAATCTCGAGGTGTTCCAGTTCGCGTCCGTGGTGATCGGAGACGACATCTCCGAGTCGTCGCTGGAGCCGGAGCCGGGAGAAGGCTGGGTTCACGAGCCCCTGACTTCGGAGCATGGTGTCGAGCGCTCAGCCGATGCGCCTATCAGGTGGCATGCCGGTTGGGTACCCGATGGTTTCGTCATGGCCGACGCCGAAGTGTGCGACCTGCGGGGATCAGGCGAGGCCGTGACCGCCATGATGTGGAGCGACGGCCTGGCCGCGTTCCACGTATTCGTGGAATCGACACCTGATAGCCCTGTTCCAGACCTTGTGTCGCGGAATGGCGCGACGGTGGTGGTGACGCATGTCGTGAAGCCGACACAGGTGGACCCGCACCTCGTGACCGTAGTTGGCGAGGTGCCGACAGATACTGCCTCGCGGATCGCGAGATCGGTCTACTATCAGGACTGATCCGGGCCGTCCGGCCCCTGGTGATCCTGGCCGGCTGATCTTGCGCAGCGGAACGGTGGTCTCGGCGGACAACGGCACCTGTCGGGTCGCGTTGAGGCGCGACCATTGCGCCATTTGTCCGGCAACCGAAACCGCTGATGGTCCTGGTGTGCAGCTGCGCTGCGGCGTTGGATTCGCTTTCCCGCGCGAGATCGAAGTCGGCGCGACGGGTGTTGTGAGTGGAGACTGCGTCATGGTCGGCGTTTCGCGTACGGGCGTTTCGCGCGCCGCCGGAGTCGTATTCGGCCTCCCCCTGGTCCTCATGCTGGTGGCTGCGATCGCGGCGCAGTTGGTGTGGGGAGTGCCATTCGGAGGTGCAGCGGCGGGGCTCTGCGGCGGGGGCGCGTTGGCGTTGCTCATCGCCCGGCGCGCCGGACTGGGCGACTGGGTGGATCCGGTCCTGGTGGAGATTCGTGCCCGGCGGCCGCAGCCAGCAGGCAATGATCGTGCCGGCGAGAGTGAGAACAGGTAAAATTCGACCGCGTTCTGCGTGACGGCCTAATGCGTTGCCGGTCATCGACCACATCCGAAATTTCTCAATCATCGCGCACATCGACCACGGAAAGTCGACGCTTTCCGACCGGTTGATACAGCTCTGCGGTGGCCTGCCAGAGCGGGAGATGGCGGAGCAGGTCCTCGACTCGATGGAGCTCGAGCGCGAGCGGGGCATCACGATCAAGGCCCAGAGCGTCACGCTGCGCTACGTGGCCCGCGACGGTCAGTCATACCAGCTCAACTTCATTGACACTCCCGGTCACGTGGATTTCAGCTACGAGGTTTCGCGTTCCCTCGCCGCCTGCGAAGGCGCGCTCCTGGTGGTCGACGCCGCCCAGGGTGTCGAGGCGCAGTCGGTGGCCAACTGCTATACCGCGATCGATCAGGGCATCGAGGTGCTGCCGGTGCTGAACAAGGTGGACCTTCCGCAGTCGGATCCGGATCGCGTGCGTGCCGAGATCGAGGACATCATCGGTCTGGATGCCACCGATGCGTTGCTCGTGAGCGCGAAGACCGGAACCGGAGTGGAAGGTTTGCTGGAGCGGCTCGTGACCGACATTCCCGCGCCCGAAGGCGATCCGGATGGGCCGCTGCAAGCCCTTGTCGTCGACTCCTGGTTCGACAACTATCTGGGTGTTGTGTCGCTGGTGCGTGTCGTGGAAGGCACGGTAAAGAAAGGCGACAGGATCCTGGCGAAGTCGGTCGGACGCGTTCACGTGGTCGATGACGTTGGACGCTTCACGCCAAAGCGCGAGACCTGCGAGGCGCTGTCAGCGGGCGATGTCGGCTACGTGGTTGCCGGCATCAAGCAGATACAGGGCGCACCGGTGGGAGACACCCTGGTAGCCGCCAGGCAAGCGGACGTTGCCGCTCTTCCGGGTTTCGCCCAGGCCAAACCGCAGGTCTATGCGGGCATGTTCCCCGTCTCGTCCGACGACTTCGAGAATTTTCGCGACGCATTGGCAAAGTTGACCCTGAACGACGCGGCGCTCTTCTTTGAACCGGAGACTTCCGTTGCCCTCGGCTTCGGCTTCCGCTGCGGATTCCTCGGCATGCTGCACATGGAGATCGTGCAGGAACGACTGGAGCGGGAATACGGCCTCGACCTCGTCACGTCAGCGCCGACAGTGGTGCACCAGGTTGCCACCCGCGACGGCCGGATTCTCGAGGTCGACAACCCATCGCGCTTGCCGGAACCCGCGCAGATTGCCGAGCTGCGCGAACCCATCGCCCAGGCGCAGATTCTCGTGCCTCAAACATACCTTGGCAATGTGATCAATCTTTGCGTGGCGCGTCGGGGCGTCCAGCGAAGCGCCCAGTTTTCCGGCGGCCAGGTGGCCCTCACGTACGAACTGCCGCTGTCGGAAGTGGTGATGGACTTCTTCGACCGATTGAAGTCGGTGAGCCGGGGATTCGCTTCGCTGGACTACGGTTTTGTGCGCTTCGAAGCGGCGCCGCTGGTCAAACTCGATGTGCTCATCAACGGCGACCGTATCGATGCGCTTGCAATGATCGTGCACCGGGAACAGGCCGAGGCGCAGGGACGGGATCTCATTCGCAAGATGAAGGAGCTGATCCCGCGTCAGATGTTCGATGTGGGGATCCAGGCGGCGATCGGCAACCAGATCATCGGCAGGGTCAACGTCAAGGCCCTGCGGAAGAACGTCACGGCCAAGTGCTACGGCGGCGACGTGACGCGGAAAAGGAAGCTGCTTGAGAAACAGCGCGCAGGCAAGCGGCGCATGAAACAGCTCGGCAGCGTGCACATACCGCAAGAAGCGTTCTTCGCGGTCCTCAAGGTGGATCGCTGATCCGTGAGCGATGGATTGGCCCGCCTTGAGACCGCCATCGGGCACGCTTTCGCCGACCGAGATCTCCTTGTCCGGGCGCTCACACACAGGAGCGGCGGCTCGGACAACTACGAACGCCTGGAGTTTCTCGGCGATGCCGTGCTCGGATGCATGGTGGCGAGGCGTCTTTTCGAAAGTCACCCCTTAGCCAGCGAGCAGGAACTGACCCTGATGCGCGTCAGCCTTATCAGGAAGGAGACGCTTTCCGAGATTGCCCGTGACCTCGACATCGGGCGCAACCTGCGCCTGGGCCTGGGGGAGCGCGGGCGTGGCCTCCACAATCAGCCCTCGCTGCTGGCCGACGCGCTGGAAGCCCTGCTCGGCGCGGTAACCGTGGATGGCGGTGTCGGGGCAGCGACGACCGTGGTGGATACACTGTTCGGCGAGCGGTTTCGCGATCTCGACGGCGTCGTCAGGAAGGATGCGAAGAGCCTGCTGCAGGAACTGGCCCAGAGCCGCGGTATGGCGCTACCGCAATACGAAGTGATGCGCGTCGAGGGCGCGGACCATGCGCCAAGATTCGTCGTACGTTGCAGCGTCGATGCGCTCGACCTCGCAGGCACCGGCTCGGGGCGTTCGCGCAAGGAAGCGGAGATGCGCGCCGCCCTGGATGTGCTCGGGCGCCTTGAGCAGATGGCATGACTGCGACACGTTGCGGGTTCGTGGCATTGGCCGGACGGCCGAATGTCGGCAAGTCGACGCTCCTCAACCACCTGCTGGGACGAAAGCTCAGCATCACGGCACGAAAGCCGCAGACCACGCGTCACAGCCTGCTGGGGGTCGAAACGCGCGGCGAGACGCAGACGATCTTTCTCGATACGCCCGGCATTCACAGGCCGGGGCGACGGGCCATGAACCGCTACATGTCGGGGCAGGCATCCAGCGCGATTCGAGGGTCGGATGTCGTGGTGTTGTTGACCGAGGCGCGGCGCTGGATGCCGGGAGACGAACTCGCGCTGCGGCGGGTCGGGGAGGCGCAGTGCGCGTGCGTTTGCGCGATCAACAAGATCGATCGCCTGCGCGACCGGAGCACGCTGCTGCCGATGATCGACGATGTGCGCGCACGTCACGATTTCCAGGCCATCGTGCCGATCTCGGCGCTCAAGGGAGAGGGGCTGGACGCGCTGTGGCAGGAGGTGTCGGGGCTGCTGCCGGAGGGAGAGCATCTGTTCGCCCGGGGCGATGTGACGGATCGACCGACGGAGTTTTTCCTCGGGGAAATCGTTCGGGAAAAGATCGTGCGGCGACTGGGCGCCGAGATTCCTCACCGTGCAACGGTGGCGGTCGAGCGATTCACGACGAAGCCGCACCTGGCGGAAGTGGACGCGGTGATCTACGTTGAGCGCGCGAGTCAGAAAGGCATAGTGATCGGTCGCGGCGGGTCTCGCCTGAAGTCCATCGGCCAGGATGCCCGCGCCGACATCGAGACGTTGCTGGGGCGGCGCGTCATGCTCCGAACGTGGGTGAAGGTTCGCAGGGGCTGGACCGATGACACTCGCGTGCTGGCAACGCTTGGCTACCGATGACGGTGACCGTTCTACGTCAGCCCGCCTGCCTGCTGCACGCCCGCGCGTACAGGGAAACCAGCGCCATAGTCGAACTGTTGACAGCGGAGCATGGCCGCGTGGCGGGTGTTGTGCGCGGCGTGCGGGGCGGACGGCGTCCGCAGCCGATCGAGTCTTTCTGCCTGCTGGAGATCGGATGGCGGGGAAGAGGATCGCTGGTCACCGTGACCGCCCGGGAGGTGGTGCATCGGTGGCATCTCACCGGCCGGGCGCTGTTCGCGGGCATGTATGTCAACGAACTCCTGGTCCGTTCATTGCGTCCGGCCGAGGCGGTTCCGAACCTGTTCCGGGCCTACCAGGTTGCGTTGCAGCGACTCGCATCCGAGGTGGATCTCGAGCCGCCGCTGCGGATATTCGAGAAGCGTTTGCTGTTCGAACTTGGCTACGCGCCGACTTTCGATGTCGAAAGCGTCTCGGGCGAGGCGATGGTGGACGATCGCGCCTATGTCTTCGCGGAGGAAGAGGGCTTCCGGGTCGCCGGCACGGCGCACCGGGACACCTTTCCGGGGCGGGTGTTGAAGGAAATCGCTCACGACCGCTACCAGGCGACGGATGTCCGGCGCGCGGCAAAGATCATTCTGCGCCGCGCGCTGAGGCCCCATCTCGGGCCGCGTCCCCTGGCCTCTCGCGAACTGTTCCGAGGCCAATAGCGGCCCCCGCAGCGAGAAGAATCCTCTCCTTTTTGATATGTTGAGGCGGTTCGGCCGTGTGCGACGGCTTTGACGAGAGAACCCCTCCTCGATGGTCCAGATCAGGCTCGATGTCCCGCAGCAGGATACTGGCCGCGTCGACGTAGACGCCTGGAAGGAAGGTCTGAGCGACAGTGATCGGCCGAAAATCCGCGCCGCGATAGAACTGGTCCAAGACGAGGATTGCCGACAGTTCGGCTTCGACCTGGCGCAACTCCTCGTCGATCTTGAACTCGATTCAGATGCGGTGGCCACGGGCCTCGTATACGAGATGGCGCGCACGCATGCGCTGTCGAAAGAGACGCTTGAGGAAACGCTCGGCGGCACTGTCGCCAACCTGGTGGACGCCATGTTGCGGATGGCATCCACCAGCGAGTACCAGTTGTCCAACCTGCCGATGCTCGGCAACGAGGCGCGCAACCAGGTAGACAACGTACGGAATCTGCTGGTGGCGCTGATCGACGACCCGCGCGTCGCGGTCATCAAGCTCTCGGAACGCGTGATCGCATTGCGCATGGCGAAGACGCAGGATCCGGAGACGGTTCGTCGCCTTGCGCGCGAAGCCCTCAGGATCTTCGCTCCGCTCGCCGGCCGGCTTGGCGTCTGGCAGCTCAAGTGGGCGCTTGAAGACCTGGCATTTCGACAATTGCATCCCGGCGAGTACAAGCGTATCGCCACGTCTCTCGCTGCCCGTCGCCAGGAACGCGAGCGGCGGGTGGGCAAGATCGTGAAGGAACTCAAGCGCCGCCTGGCCGATGCCGGCATTGAGGCGGAGGTGATCGGCCGCGCGAAGCACATCTACAGCATCTGGCGCAAGATGCGTCGCAAGGGCATCGACCTTTCCCAGGTATACGACGCCGAAGCGGTTCGTGTGATCGTCGACGATGTGCAACGTTGCTACGGGGCGTTGGGCGTCGTCCATACCGCGTGGCCGCACATCGGGAGCGAGTTCGACGACTACGTGGCCAACCCCAAGGAAAACGGCTACAGGTCCATTCACACCGCAGTCATGGGGCCGGAGGGGAGGGTGCTTGAGGTCCAGATTCGTTCCAGGGAAATGCACCGGCAGGCCGAGATCGGCCTCTGCGCGCACTGGGAGTACAAGGATGAACGGCGCCAGTCATTGCATTCGGACAAGATGAGTTGGCTGCGCCGCGTGTTGGAGTGGCATGACGACGTTGCGGATCTCGCGGACTTGTCCGATCTGGAAACGGAACCGGTATCGATCGATAGAATCTACGTCGCGACGCCGCAGGGGCATGTCCTTGACCTGACCCAGGGCGCGACGCCCGTCGATTTCGCCTATCGCGTGCACACGGAAATAGGCCACCGATGCGTCGGCGCCAGGGTGGACGGGTTTCCGGTGCCGTTGAATACGCCGCTGAGTACGGGTCAGACCGTCGAGATCACTACCGACAAGACGGAACAGCCGCGCCGGGAGTGGCTGAATCCGGCGCTCGGCTTCGTCAAGACGGCGCGCGCGCGAATGAAGATTCAATCCTGGTTCCGGGAGCAGGTTGTCGAGTCCAACGTGGCGGCTGGCCGCACTTTGCTGCTTGACACGCTGAGGCGCCTCGACCTGTCGGCAGACGCGAGCGAACTGGCACGGGAGGCCGGCTACGCGTCGGAGAACGAACTGTGGCGGGCGGTGGGTGTCGGGGAATGCCAGATCATCGATCTCGTGCGCCTCATCGGACGACACCGGGTCGAGGACAGGCAACTCTCGCTATTGCCCGCGGCGCCGGAGCCGGAGGAGGCAGCATCGGTCCAGGAGATTCACATCACGGGTGAGGATCGCCAGGGCCTCCTGCGCGACATCACGTCCGTCCTTGCGGCGATGGACATCGATGTCGTAAGCACCGTGGCGCGCGCCGATGCGCAGGAAGAGTCCGCAGCCATATCGATCTGTCTGCGCGTGCGCGACATATTGCAGCTCGCCCTGGCGATCGATCGGCTGCGACGTATCCCGAGTGTGGGCGACGTCCGCCGGTCATGAGGCTCATTCTGCTGGGACCGCCCGGCGCCGGGAAAGGCACACAGGCGCAGTTCATCTGCGAAACCTGCGGCATACCGCAGATTTCGACCGGCGACATGTTGCGGGCGGCGATAGCAGCGGGGACGGCATTGGGCCGGATGGCACAGTCCGTCATGCAACGCGGTGACCTTGTCTCGGACGACATCGTCATCGCACTGGTCAAGGAACGAATCGCGCAGCCGGACTGCGAAGCGGGTTTTCTGTTCGACGGGTTTCCCCGCACGATCCCCCAAGCCGAAGCGATGCTAGAGGCAGGGGTGGAAATCGACCGCGTCATCGAGTTGCAGTTGGGCGACGGCGAGGTCGTGCGGCGCATTACGGGCCGGCGCGTGCACGAGCCGAGCGGGCGCGTATATCACGTCGTGTTCAATCCGCCTCGGGTCGCCGACCGGGACGACGAGACCGGGGAGCCCCTGACGCAAAGAAGTGATGACGAAGAGGGCACGGTGCGCGATCGCCTGGACGTGTACCGGCGCCAGACGGAACCCCTGGTCCACTTCTACCGGGAACTTTCGCGGACGACATCGCTTGCGTATCGGGCGGTGGATGGCGCTGGCGACGTCGACGGCGTCAGGCGGAACATACTGGAGGCGCTGGCGGGCATCTCCTAGAACAGGCGCCCCCGGTCGCGCAACAGCACGATAGACACTTTCTCGCCGGCGGCCAGGTCGCCCCGGTCCTCCGGCACCCGTATCAGGCAATTTGCCCCGTCGAAAGTCGCGAGCCGGTTCGAGCTCTGGTCACCGGTGGAGCGGACGACGAGGCCCCCGTTTTCGTTCTCCGCCACGCCCCGCTGGTACTCGCGCCGTCCGGGCGTGTGGGCAATGTCGTCGGCGAGCACCGCCGAGAACTCCAATGGCGATGCATGGCGTCCGCCCGAGCGGACCGCGATGGCAGGCACGACGAACAGGAGGAACGTGACGATGGTCGAAATGGGATTGCCCGGCAGGCCGAAGAAGTCGAGGTCGCCGATCTTCCCAACCGCCAGTGGTTTACCGGGTTTCAAAGCGATCCTGTAGAACTCGATGTGCCCGATCTTCTCGACGATGTCGCGGACGTAGTCCGCATCTCCGACGGATACGCCGCCACTGGTGAGGATCATGTCGGAGCTGCGTGCAGCCTGTTCGAGGGCGGCGCGGATGGCATTGGGAGAGTCCGGCAGACATCCGAGATCGGTGAGCCGCACCGGCTGATCCGACATGAGCCGCGTCAGGACGAACCGGTTCGAGTCGTAGATCTGTCCCGGTCCCAGGGGCTTGCCTGTATCGACGAGTTCGTCGCCAGTTGAAAAGATCGCGACGTTGACCCGCCGCTTGACGTCCACGCGGTCGATTCCGCAAGCGGTGAGCCAACTCAGCCGGTAGGCATCGAGCCGGTCGCCCTTGCGCGCGATGGGGGTGCCGCGAGCGACATCGTGTCCGCGCGGCCGGACGTTGTCACCCCGGCGGGGGGTCTCCTTGAGCTCTATGCCGTCCGGATTTGGTCGCGTGTCTTCCTGGATAACTACGGAATCCGCGCCTTCCGGAATCGGTGCGCCGGTAAAGATGCGCACCGCATCCGTGCCTGAAACACGCACCCTCGCGGGATGGCCGGCGAGGCTTTCGCCGACCACCTCGACCATGTGCGGGGGCCCTTCGGCGAAGCCGGCGGCGGCGACTGCGTACCCATCCATCGCGGAAGCGTCGAACGGCGGCAGATCGACGGGCGCCGCTATGTCGTTTGCCGTGATACGGTCGAGAGCTTCCGCGACGGGTACCACCTCGCTGCCCTTCACGGGTTTGACGGAGGCAAGCAGTTTCGCGAGAGCGTCGTCAGCGTTTAGCATGGGTCGATGATCAGGAAAGAGTCGAAATTGACGCAACCGGCCGGGAAATCGGAGACCGTCGGCGGGACCGTTCTCGCATTGGAAACCACGGGATCAGCATGCTCGGTGGCGCTCGTCAGCGAAGGCGAAGTGTTGGAACTTACACGAATCGCGCCCCGGCGGCACAACGCGTTGGTGCTCAAGATGGTGGATGCGGTGATCGCAGCCGGGAACCTGGACGTGCGCGATCTTGAAGGCGTTGCCTATTCCGCCGGACCCGGTTCGTTTACCGGAGTGCGGATAGGCGCGGCGATTGCCCAGGGAATCGCTTTCGGGGGCGGGATTTCCGTATTCCCCGTGCCGACATCGGAAGTGGCGGCGGAACAGGTTCGCCGGCGCAATCGCTCGGCGGGCGGCGTCGTCGTGGCGCGCGGCTCGAGGACCGGCTGGGTCTACGCCGCGCGCTATCGTTTCTCGCCCACGGGCCTTGAGTGCGAAGATTTCGACGCGCTGGTTCCGGAAGATGCCCTGCCGGCCGTCCCCGAAGGCTGGTTGCTGTCGCGTCGTGAGCAGCCCTTGCGCGCCGCCGTGTTGGGGACCTTGGCCATGAACAAACCGAAGCTCGATCCCGAACGGGCGGTGCCCTTCTATGTCGATGGCGATTCGCCGTGGCGAAAGATGGACGAGTCGCGAGAAGATGCCGGCGTGACCGGGTCCTCTGCCGACGGTTGAGCCATGGGCAGCGGCTATCGGATGCGGCGCTGGTGCGTGCAGTAATGCCGGACCCTGGCGGCATCATTTATTTCGATGCTTCTGCCGAGACGTTGGCGCGGGAGATAGCGCAGCGACTACCGGATGGGTTTGCGCTGGCATCGGGTGCAGCCCCGGCTGGCGGCTGGTGCCTGTTCGTTGACAGGAATGGACTGACGCTGCGTGACGGAGGCAACGCGAGATTTCGCTGGCCTGATGAACCCGCCCATGGTCGGCGGCGTGCTTCCAGGTCTGCCCTGGCCCGCGCCTGTGCTGTGGGTCCCGGTGTGCGGGTGCTGGACGCCATGGCAGGTTGGGGTACGGACGGGTTGGCCCTCGCGCGTCTCGGCTGCCGCGTGCGAATGGTCGAAGTCAATCCCCTGGTCTTTGCGATGCTGGACGATCGCCTGCATCGCAGCGGCGTCTGTGCCGAGACGGAACTGGCGGATGCGCGGTCATGGATGCCAGGCCCGGAGGGCGAGCGCTATGACGTCGTCTACCTGGATCCCATGTTTCCAGCTACTAACAAGACCGCCTTGCCGGCAAAACCGTTGCAGGTGCTGCGGGAGATCGTCGGCGAGGGGACGCCGGACATATCCGATCTCCTGCAACGCGCCCGGCGCTGCGCGCTAAGCCGCGTGGTGATGAAGCAGCGTGCGCACGGACCCGCCGTCGGCGATCCGGACTGGCGCATCCCCGGCCGGACGGTGCGCTTTGATGTGTATCGTCCCTCGGCATAGAGAATTCGCTTCGTTAGGGAATTCGACCGGGTTAGCTTGGGAGTTCACGGTCGGTCCTACCGATCGTGTCATGCCACCGCCGCTCGCCATCGGCCACTGCAGCAAGCTCAGGCTTGTCTTGGCGTCAGTCGTCGCGCGGGTCGCGTCCTGCCACTGCAAGTCTCCAGAAAGGGCCACGCGACAAGTCCGCGAGTGACGGACTGGCTAGCTTGACGCTCGGTCGAAGCGTGAAGATACTTCCGGGCCGATGGTAATGATCGGCAACTTGAAATGACTATGTGTGCGGACCTCGCACTGTACGATGCGAGGGGACGTCTGACTGCCATAGCGGAGATAAAGAACAGGCTTGGAACCTCCCCGGAGTGGGCGGCCCGGACCCGGCGCAACATCCTGGCGCATGGGGGACAATGGAAGTCCGACTTTTTTCTGCTGATTACGCCCGACCGGCTCTACGTATGGAAGGACGCCGGAAACGATCCCATCGAAAGTCCACCGAATCACATTGCAGACTTGCGCCCTACTTTTGCGCCCTACTTTGATAACGTGGGTCTGAACCCTCGTAACGTCAGCGGTGAGGCATTTGAACTGCTCGTCGCTGCTTGGCTCAGCGACCTCACTCGATTATCGAGGGCATCGAAGGACCGAGCAAGTCACCAAGACTGGCTGGATGAGTCTGGATTTAGCACGGCGGTCCGTGATGGTCGAATTGAGTACGAAGCGCTTGTGTGAATGTCTATGTCGAGTCGAATTTCGTTTTGGAGCTTGCGCTTCGGCAGGAGCAGTCGGCCAGTTGCGAGAAGTTGCTGGACCTTTGCGAGGGTGGTCGGGTAACTCTTGTTGTCCCAGCCTATTCGCTCGCGGAGCCGTATGAAACGCTAATCAGGCGCCGAAGCCAGCGACGACAAATCAAGCATGATCTAGATCTAGTCTTGCCGTCACTTTAGGTTTCGCCAGTGATGGCACGCGACCGTTGCGCGGTCGCTGGACGCCGTCAGCGCGGGTTTGCTTCGGCGGCAATCGTCCCGGGCGTGGCGACAGCGGGTGTGAAAACGGCAGCCCTGGGGTGGGTCGATGGGCGACGGGACATCGCCGACGAGCACGATGCGATCGCGGGGCGCGGTTGGGTCCGGAACAGGAATGGCGGAGATCAGCGCTTGCGTGTACGGATGGCGCGGCGATTCGTAGATGTCCGTCGCGTCGGCGGTTTCTACCACCTCGCCCAGGTACATCACGGCGATACGGTCCGAGACATGCTTCACCACGGCGAGGTCGTGGGCGATGAAGATCAGCGCGAGGTGCATTTCCCGCTGCAGTTCGAGCAGCAGGTTGATGATCTGGGACTGGATGGACACGTCCAGGGCGGACACCGCCTCGTCGCAGACGATGAGGCGGGGCTCGAGAGCGATGGCGCGCGCGATGCCGATGCGTTGCCGCTGGCCGCCGGAGAACTCGTGCGGGAATCGGTTCGCGGCGCCGGCGTCGAGGCCGACGCGCTCGAGTAGTTCATCCACCCGGCGGCGGCGCTCTGCGGGCGTGCCCAGGCCGTGGATGATGAACGGTTCTTCGAGGATCTTGCCGACCGTATGCCGGGAGTTGAGAGACTCGAAAGGGTCCTGCAGGATGATCTGGATGTCGCGGCGAAGGCGCCGTAGCTCGATCCGGCTCATCGAGGCGATGTCCCGGCCATCGAAAAACACCGTGCCGGCGGTGGGATCGTAGAGGCGCAGCAGCGTCTTGCCGACGGTGCTCTTGCCACATCCGGATTCGCCCACGAGGCCGATGGTCTCGCCCGTGTCGAGGTCGAAGGAGACATCGTCCACCGCGTGCACCTGCCCGATCGTTCGCAGGAAAATCCCGCCGCGCACCGGGAAGTGCTTCGTCAGTCCCCGCACCTGCAGCAGCGGCGCGTCTGGATTGGCCTTCACGTACTGCGCGCCTCGGCATCGCCGGCATTGACTTCACGCCAGCGGTGGCAGGCGACCTTGCGGCCGGGCGCGGGCGCATCGATCACCGGCGCCTGGCCGTGGCACCGCTCCACGGCGAATGGACAGCGGTTGACGAAGCGGCAGCCGCTCGGTAGTTCTTCGATGCCGGGCACGGAGCCGGGAATCGTTGTCAGGAGGGTCTTGGGCTCGTCGTCGAGGCGGGGAATGGACGCCAGCAGACCGCGGGTGTAGGGATGTAGCGGATGGGTGAAAAGCGGACCGATAGGCGCCTGTTCGGCAATCCGGCCCGCATACATGACGACCACCCGTGAGCAGAGTTCGGCGATGACACCGAGGTCGTGGGTGATGAAGATGATGGCCATGCCGGTGTCGCGCTGGAGGTCGCGCAACAGTTCCAGTATCTGCGCCTGGATGGTGACGTCGAGCGCCGTGGTCGGCTCGTCGGCGATAAGTATGTCCGGCCCGCTTGCCAGCGCCATGGCGATCATCACGCGCTGGCGCATGCCGCCGGAGAGTTGGTGCGGGTATTCGAGCAAACGCTGCTCCGGTGCCGGGATGCCCACCTGTTCGAGGAGCCCGAGGCTGCGTCGCGTCACCGTCTCGGTCGACAGGCCGGGTTCGTGCAGGGAAAAGGTCTCGGCGAGCTGGTGACCGACCCGTTGCACCGGATTCAGCGCCGTCATGGGTTCCTGGAAGATCATCGCGATGCGGTTGCCCCGGATGGCACGCATGCGATCGGGCGGAATTCTTGGCAGGCTCTCGTCCTTGAACAGGATGTCCCCGCCGTGGATGCGGCCGGCGGGCTTCGGCAGCAGGCCCATGATGGACAGGGCCGTGACGCTCTTGCCGCATCCGGACTCTCCCACCAGGCCCAGCGTCTCGCCAGCTTCGAGATCGAAGCTCACGTGATCGACCACGTCCGCGAAGCCGTCCTCGGTGTCGAAGCCGACGGACAGTTCCTCGACTCTGAGCAGCGCCGCCATGCTTCAGCGCGCCCGGTATTCCGTGTTCACGATGGTGACCGGTTTGAACGTGCGTCCCTCGTCTTTCGCTCTCAGCGTCCGTTCCTTTTCATCGGCGTCGATCCAGAACAGTCCTCCGGAAGAAAAGATGCCGGCGGACAGGGCCTGCGAATTGAACAGCGAGCCGGAAGTGCGGGTGCCGAGCCATTGCGGAAGCTTCACCCAGCGCCACGCGCCAGCCCGGGTATAGGGCACCTGGAACGTCGGGATGACAACGCCCGCGTCGTACACCATTCGCTCCAGCCGATGCGCGATGTCGACCCGTTCGCGAAGATCTGCGGAAGCGCGGAAAGCCAGGATAAGTTCGTCCATCACGGGATCGCCGTAGTTGGCGAGATTGTTGGTCTGCGTCTTGTTGGCGTTCACCGAGTGGAAGTGTTCCCAGTAGCGCGGTGACAGTCCCGAACTGGCCCAGGTCATCCAGGCGATCTGGTGTTTCTTCTCCTGCATCTGCTTGAACGATCCGGAGGAGTCGAGGAGTTGCAGTTCGAGCGAGACGCCGGCCTTCTTTGCCTCCTCCTTGAGGATGACCAGGCGCTCGGTGTGTAGCGAGTTGCCATAGGTGACCCTGAGCGACAGCCGCTGTCCGTCGCGTTGCCGGATGCCGTCGCCGCCGCGCTGGTCGAACCCGGCGGCATCGAAGTACTCGCCCGCCTTGTCGAGATCGAATTCCCGCGCCTCGATTTCACGGTTGTCGTACTCGCCGAAGCCGAGCTGGAAGGTCGGCAGCCGCTCGTAGTCGCCGCGCAGCACGGTATCGATGACGCGGTCGAAGTGCATTGCGTGCGCCAGGCCGAGACGGACCTGCCGATCCGCCAGAATCGGATCGGCCGTGTTCAGGAACATGCCCGCGGACGGCACTGGGAGATCGTTGTAGAACCAGTATTTCGCGATGTAGCCGGCATCGACCGGCGGGCCCGTCACCTTGTCGTGCCAGAACTGCGGCAGTACCAGGTCGAAGGCGTCCAGGTCGCCCTTCAGGAAGTGCTGTAATGCGATATTCGCATCCCGGATCACCCGAACGCGCACCTTGTCGGGGTTGAAGCGGTAACGGTTGTACTTGATCTCGTCGCCCCACCAGTCGGCCTTGCGGGTCAATTCGATGTGCTTGCCTTTCCTGACCTCGCTGATCTGGTACGGCCCGGTGTTGGGTTCGATTTCCCAGTTGTTGCGCTGCACCCAGTCGTCGGTAGGCACATGAAAGTGGCGAGGTTGCGGGCCGAAACCGTACGCGGCGTGCATCTCGTTGACAGGCTTCGGGTCTGCGCCCTGCACGCCGATGGTGTGGTCGTCGTATCGTTTGATGTCGCGGATGCGTTCCGTGTAATAGTTGTTGTACCACGGCGCGACGATCACCTTGGATCGCATGAACTGCAAAGCGAACACGAAGTCGTCGGCGGTCACGGGCACCCCGTCGGACCAGCGTGCGCGGGGGTTGAGGCGGTAGTAGATGCTGCGCCCATCGGCGCCGTAGGCCCAGTGCGTCGCCAGTGACGGGATCGGCCGGCGCGTGATGGGGTGGTAGCTCACGGGTCCGAGCTGGTTGTAGCGCAGGTAGCCGGCGAAGGCGCCGTTGGAGTCCGGACCCACCCTGCGCAGCGTGAGGGGGAAGCCGAGCATCCAGGTGCGGAAGGTGCCGCCGCGCCTGGCCTTGGATGAGGCGAACACCGGATCGGATTCATTGGTTTCCCAGACGAGGTCCGCTGGCAGCGTTTGCGGGAGCCCGTCGCCTTCGCGTACTTCGATCGGCGGCAGTTCGATTACGGACGTGGCGGGTTCGTCGTCCGGTGGCGTGGTTTCGGTACCGCAGGCTGCCATGAACGCTGCGCAGCCGGCCAGGGCGATCACGGATGCACTGAGGCGAGCCTTCTGCCAGACGCGCTCCCGAGGGACGTCATGGCAGGGCAGACTGCAATATCGTTGGATGTGCGATGCCATGGAGACCTCTCCTATTCGTAGTAGGTGAATTTCTTGGGATCGAATGCTTCTCGAACCGCCTCGCCGATGTAGTTCACCATGAGCAGCACCAGCACCATGCCCACGACCACCGACGCAACGATCCACGGCGATTCCAGGTGACTCGTGCCCTCCGCCAGCATTTCGCCCCAGCTAGGGGTCGGCGGCGGCAGGCCGAAACCGAGGTAGTCGAGCGCGGTCAGCAGCGCAATGCCGGTGGCGATGGAAAACGGAATAAAGGTGACGATGACCGAGATCGCGTTCGGGAGAATATGGGTGGCAATCATGCGCGAATTGGAAGCGCCGAGGGCGCGCGCGGCGAGAACGTATTCGCGGGACTTCTCCCTGTATGTGGACGTGCGCATGTACCAGGTCATCTGCGTCCAGTTGAAGATCACCATGATCCCAACGAGCGTCCAGAAGGTCGGCACCACAATGCTGGCGACGATCATGATGACGTAGAGAAGGGGCACCATGTTGAAGACCTCGATCACGCGCTGGAACAGGAGATCGAAGGCCCCGCCCCAGAATCCCATGGCAGAGCCGAGCGCTATGCCGAGAAGGTAGTTGCAGGCGAGCAGGAGAAAGGCGAAGCCGAATGCGATCCGGAAGCCGTACACCAGCCGCGCCAGCACATCGCGTCCGGTGGAGTCGGTGCCGAGATAGTGACCGCTCGACCAGGATGGCGGGTAGGGCGGATAGGCGTCCGCGCGCAGGTCGTTTTCGAGCGCATCGTAGGCTACTGGCGGCATCAGTACCCAATCGCCTTCGTCCTGTTCGGCGAACCGGCGCTTGAGTTCGCGGTAATCGGTTTCGTAGTCGTAATCCAGGCCGAAGGCCCTGCCCGGAATGACGTCTCCGTATGTCGGGAATGCCACCGTGCCCTCATAGTAGACGATCAGGGCGCGGCTATTGACGAGCAACTCCGCACCGAGTGAGGCGACGAGGGCGACGGCGAGGATGATGGCGGAATAGTAGCCGCGCTTGATGGACCTGAAGCGCTGCCACTTCTTGACCGTAAGCGGATTGAGAGCCAGCCAGCCAAGCGTTTGATCCCGAGGTTGGTCGGCCTTCATTGCGCCGACTCTCCGCTGCCGAACCTGACCCTCGGGTCGACCAGCGCGACGCAGATGTCCGAGAGTATGTTGCCGATCAAGAACAACAGGGCGGAGATCACCAGTATGCCCATCACCACGGGGTAGTCGCGTTCGACAAGGGACTCGAAACCGAGCAACCCGAATCCATCGATATTGAATATCTTCTCGATCAGAAAGGACCCCGTCAGGATCAGCGAGATGTTGGACCCGAACGAGGTGGCGATGGGGATCAGGCTGTTGCGCAACGCATGGTTGAACACGGCGCGCCTGAAGTTCATGCCCTTGGCGATGGCCGTGCGCACGTATTCCGCCGCCAGGTTGTCCATCAGGGAGTTCTTCATCAGCATAGTCATCACCGCAAAACTGCCGGCCGTGTAGGCGAGCAACGGCAGCGTGGCGTGCCACAGCACGTCGACGACCTTGCCGAACCCGGAAAGCGCGTAGAAGTCGTCGCTTACGAACCCACCCAGGGGGAACCACTCGAGATGCGCCGCGAAAAGGGCCAGAAGCCCGATGCCGACCACGTAGTTGGGGATGGCGTAGCCGAAGAACACCAGGGCGGAACTTACGTTGTCGAAGGCGGTCTTGTGGCGGATCGCCTTGACGATGCCGAGCGGGATGCAGACGCCATAGGTGAGGATCAGCGTCGCCACCCCGTAGAAGATCGAAATGGGGAAACGCTCCTTGATGGTGTCCCAGACGGGATCGTTGTAGCGGGTCGAAGTGCCGAGATCGAGCACGAGCACCTTGCCGAGCCACTCGACGTAGGAGACCAGGACCGGCTTGTCGAAGCCGTAGTAGGCCTCCAGTTCCGCGATCTGATCGTCGGACAGTGCGCTGCCGCCGAGGCCGTCGTAGCCGGATGTCGCCTCGGCGAAGTCGCCGCCGGCCATCGCCGCTTCCTGCAGCATGCGCTCGATGGGACCGCCGGGAACCAGGCGTGTCAGGACGAATACCAGGACGGTGACGCCGATGAAGGTTGGGACGATCAGCAAAAAGCGGCGAACGAAATAGCTGGTCATGGTGATCGGCGGCGGACGAATGAGCGCAATGGATCATGTCACGCCGCATTTGGCAGTGGAAGAAGAATGCCGCAAGGGGTTGGGAATTCTCTTGAACATTGACCCCGGCACGTCGAGTCCAGCAAGCTTACGTGCATGAGCTTTCCACGAGATGCACGCCGGATCGTAGTAGGGGCGCTGGTTCTTGCGCTGGCGGTCATTCCCGAGCCGGCCGTAGCCGAGGAGCGAGTCGCGGCGGGCTTCTCGCTGTCGGTGGTGACGGACGACGTGCCGAACGCGCGCCAGATGGCCGAGACCGACTCGGGCCTGCTGCTGGTTGGGTCGAGGAGGGCGGGCAAGCTGTACGCGGTGACCCTCGTGCCCGGCGGCACGGCGGAAGTCGTGACCTTCGCCAGCGGTCTCCCCGTGCCGAGCGGAATCGCGCTCATCGGCGACGATCTGTACGTCGCGGCGCTTAACCGCGTGCTGCGGTATCGGGACATCGAGCGCACGTTCATGGACCGTCCGGCGCCCGAGGTCGTAACCGATGCGCTACCCGACAAGGGTCACCACGGCTGGAAATACCTTTCGGTGGGTCCCGACGGCTACCTCTACGTTCCTGTCGGCGCGCCGTGCAACATCTGCCATCCGGAGGACGAAGTGTTCGCTACGATTCTCCGCATGCATCCGCACACCGGCGACTGGTCGATCTATGCGCGCGGTGTGCGCAACAGCGTTGGCATGGACTGGCATCCCGGGACAGGCAAGTTGTGGTTCACGGATAACGGCCGCGACTGGATGGGACCCGACGTCCCGCCGGAGGAGGTGAACGTGGTGGAGCAAGCGGGAGCGCACTACGGCTACCCCCACATTCACGGCACGGACATCCGCGACCCGGAGTTCGGCGCGGACCACGACCCCGCCGACTACGTGCCGCCGGTGTACGAGATCCAGGCGCACTCCGCAGCGCTTGGCATGGCGTTCTACGATGGAGACAGGTTTCCCCCGGTGTATGCGGGAGCGCTGTTCATCGCCGAGCACGGGTCGTGGAACCGACTGTCGAAGGTGGGCTACCGGGTCAGCGTGGTGCGCGCGGGAGAGACCCGGGCGGAACCGTTCGTCGACGTCTGGCTGGATGGACAGTCGTTCAGCGGGCGTCCGGCGGATGTGCTCGTGGCGCGGGACGGAACGCTGTTGATCTCGGATGACCACGGCGGCCGGATCTACCGCGTGACACCTACTGCCGCTGGCGCGAGACCGCTTGGCGAAACTCGTCGCTGATGACGCCCCGGGCGCCGCGAAGCACCTCCCGGAGTATGGGAGCGGGGCTGAGTTCGCCCGCTTCCGATTCGACTGCCGCGCCGCGCTCGATCAGCGTCTGAACGAAGCGGCGGAATAGCGCCGCGTCGAAAAAATCCGGCGCATTGATGCCGTATATCCGGGTCATGCGTCGCGCGACGATGACGGATTCGCGTTCGAGATCGGCGCGCGTCATGGTGCCATGGCGAGTCAGCAGGGTGCCGACGATGTAGTAGCGTTCGATGGTCTGCATGACGATGTTGGCCAGGAGCCGGAGGCGGAAATGCGCGGGCGCGTGCCTTGCCGGCGGCGCGTACGCGTCTTCCCCGTGCCTGACCACGAGGTGGAGTTGCGCCATGTGACGCAGCCAGCGATCCACGAGATCTTCGCTTGCGGGTTCGAGAAAGAGCTCCGCGCGCATGTGGGGAAACACTGCGTGAAAGTACTTCGCGAGGTCGGCGGCGCGCGCGCGCCGGCGCCGGTTGACCAGCAGGCAGGCGATGAGCGCCGGAACCGCGAACGCCGGCAGCGCGTTGTTCCGGTACCAGGTCATGCGTGCGGCGGCGAAGTTGTCGTGGCCCAGGATGTCGCCGAAATCGTGCACGTCGCGATCCAGCATGCCGAGCGATTCGACATGGACGAGGACATCGCTCGCGGACATCGATGTGACATGGTGTTGGTGGCGGTCGGCGTCGAGGGCGAGCAGGTCGCGCAGACAATCGATCTGTTCGAGCGCCAGCCTCTCGTCGATGGCATGGCGTGGCATGGACAGCGTGACGAGCGAGACGAGGTTGGCGGGGTTGACTGACGCAACGGCGTTGATGCGCGTGAGTATCTCCACAGCCAGCGCACGCACGAGCGGGCCGTCCTGGTCCCCATCCTCTCCGGACGGGGGCACGAACTCGTCGAGCGGTATCGGCTTGGCGAAGTCAAGGGCGACCTTGCCGAACGACTGGCGGACCAGCCGCAGGCTCTGTACGACGCTGCGAACCGATTCCCGGGGCTTCGCCTCGCCCCGCAATTCCTCCAGGTATGACCCGGCCTCCACCAGCTTCTCGTAACCGATGTGTACCGGCACGATGGCGATGGGGCGCCGCACGCCGCGCCTGTGGCTGCGGACGGTCATGCGCAACATGCCGGTGCGAGGATCGAGCAGGCGCCCGGTTCGCGAACGTCCGCCCTCGATGAAGTACTCCACCGAATGTCCGCGCCAAAGCACCTGGTGGACGTACTCGGAGAACACTGCCGCATAGAGTGGATCGTCGGCGAAACTGCGGCGCATGAAGAAGGCGCCGCCGCGGCGGAGTAGTGGCCCGAGGACCGGAAGGTTCAGGTTCTCGCCGGCGGCGATGTGGGGCGGCATCAGCCCTGCGTGAAACAGCGCGTAGGACAGCAGCAGGTAGTCGATGTGAGAGCGATGGCTCGGCGCGTACACTAGCGTGTGTGTTTCGGCGATGGCGGCGAATCGCTCAAGGCCTCTCACCTCGATGCCGGCATAGATACGGTGCCAGAACCAGGTGAGAAAACCGTTGAAGAGCCTGAGCCCCGGATAGGACAGGTCGGACGCGATTTCGTCCGCATAGTGCCGGGCCAGCCGCGCGGAGGCGTCCTTCTCTTCGCTGGCTTCGACCAGGGACCGCACAGCTTCGCTCCCGAGTATCCGCCGTACGAGGCTGCCCCGGTGGGAGAGGTCGGGACCAAGCGTTGACGTGCGTTGATTGCGGAGCTTGACGCGCACGAGTCGCGCTGTTCGGCGCGCAAGGCGGTTTGGGTCCATGCCCGGATCGATGATGTCGCGCCAGGGTATCGGTGTTGCGAACTGCACCAGGATGTCGGTGCGGTTGAAGAACAGGCTCATGAACCGGCGGAACCGCGAAGTGACCGACCAGTCGTCGGAAAAGAGCGCGCGCAGGAGCGACCGGTCCTTGTTCCCGGCGCGCCCCCAGAATACCGAGACGGGGATCAACGTGGCTTCGGCGCCCGGGTGACTGAGCAGCCAGTGCTCGATTCGACGCATGCGCCTTGAGTGCCCGCGGGTGGGCCGGCGCCGGAATCCGCCGCGATACAGGAAGAAGAACCGGTGCGCCTCGTTTATGCCGTCCGCCTCGAAAGCGTCCATCGGTTGCGCGGCACCGATCTGCCGTGCGACCACGTCCAGAGCGATCAGGTCGGTCAGGGAGGGCGACCTCAGCACATAGATGGTGTTGACGGGATCGGTCGCCGGCGTTCCGGGCGTCGCCGGACGTATCAGCCAGCGCACCACCGCGTGCGCCACGGCGTAGTTCATGCGTTTGCAGAATGACGCAATCTTGAGATTGCCCTGCTCGCGGCGCATGTGGCTCAATCCTCGAATTGCCCCTCGAACAGGCTATCGGGGGCGGGTGTCGGCGAGCGTGAGTAGATCTGGACTTCCCAGATGTACTCGTACAGCCGGGCGGTGACGCGGTTCGCGTCTTCCTGGGTTCGTACGACGGTTGGACGAATGAACACCAGCAGGTGCCGCTTGTCGCGCGTCTGGGATGTGCTGCGGAACAACCTGCCCACCAGCGGAATGTTGCCGAGGAGGGGAACTCTCTTTGCCGTGTCCCGGTAGTCGTTCTGAATCAGTCCACCGAGGGCGATGGTTTCGCCGCTCTCGGCGAGTACGGTCGTCTCGATCTTGCGCTTCTGGGTGATGAGGTCGGCGGCGTTCAACGCCAGCCCCGAATCGAGCAGGTTCGACACCTCCTGCATGATTTCCAGCCGCACGGCAGTACCTTCGTGCACGTGCGGCGTCACCCGCAGGGTGATTCCGACGGGCTCTCGCTGGACCGTGGTAAAGGGGTTGGTCGTGCCTTCGCCCAATGTGCTGAAGGAGCCGGTGCGGAACGGAACCTCCTGGCCGGCCTGGATGCTGGCTTCCTGGTTGTCCAGGGTGAGCACGCTGGGTGCGGAAAGCAGGTCTGCGGCGGTGTTGGTGGACAAGGCGTTCAGGACGAGGGCGAAGGTGACGCCGTCGCGATCGAGTTTGACGATGCCCATGGTGGGCGATTCCGCCTGCGAGAGGACATCCACGGGGCTGACCGAGTCCGTGCCGCTGCCACCGAGTAGTGCGCCGATGATGCCGTTGAGCGTGGCGTTGAAGGCGGGTACCGACCGCCCGCGTTCGTCGGCGGCGGCGGTTTCGGCGGCGACGCTGAACAGTTCCGACACCGAGACTTCGGCGATCGCGGCTTCTATGAGCACCTGCGCGCGGCGCGTGTCCAGTTGTTTGACGATGTTGAATATCTCGTCCATCGTCCGCGGGTTGGTCCGGGCAATGATCGCGTTCAGGGCGACATCGGCCTGAATGGTGGTCTCGATCGGCGATTCCGATTCGTCCATGGCTCTTCCGCCGACCAACTGGCTCAGCGTTTCGGCAAGCTCGGTGGCGTCGGCGTAGGACAGGTGGATCACCTGGGTATTGCTCATCGCGGTCGCCGGCACATCCAGCTTGTCGATGAGATCGTTCACCACCGCCAGCGGTTGCGGTTTGCCCCGCAGCAGGAGGCTGTTGTTACGTTCGTTGGCGATGATGCGGATGGACTGGGGACCGACCGCGCCCTTCGCCATCTGTTCGGGCGCCACCTGTTCCAGGATGGTGACGACCGAACCTGCCCAGGCGTGCTCGAGGGCGCGTACGACCACTTCGTCGTCGTTCAGCACATCGAGTTCCCGGATGACCTGCCGCAGGCGTTCCACGTTGTTCGCGTGGTCGCTGATGATGATGACATTGCGGTCGACGACGGCGCCCACGTGGCCGTGTTGCGGGCTCATTGGGCGCAGTATCTTGACGAGTTCCGATGCCTCGACGTTCTGCACCGGTATCAACTGCGTGACCATTTCCTGGCTGGGCACCGCCGCAGTCTCCCCGACCACACCGCCGGACTGCTTGACCGCGTTGACGTTCTGGACAATGTGCACGACGTCTCCGTCGCCGATGGGCACGGCGCCCATGCCGTGTACGCGCAACACGGACAGAAGCAGGTTGTAGACCTCATCCCTGTCGAGCGCCGCCTGCGAGACGACGCTGACAGTGCCCTTGATGCGCGGATCTATGACGAAGGTCTTGCCGGTGATGTCGGCGATCTGCGTGATGAACTGCAGCATGTCGACGTTGGGAGAATTGATGGTCCACGTCTCGGGTTCTTCGGTGGAATCTTGTGCCGCGACGACCGTGGACCCAACAGCCGTCAGCATGGCCACGAGCATGGGGGCAATGATGCGGATTCGACCTGGCGTCGGGTCTGATCCCGGGCGGCGGTCGAGCCATCGCAGTTTCATTCGTGGGTTCATGGCTTCGCTCAGGCTGGTTCGCGCTCTGTCGCGGCGAGGGCAACGAGTGTCGCAATCGATGTTGTCACAAAGAACCGGCGTTCTCCGCGCTGAATCTCGAGCCGAGCCGAACCCTTGGCGAGCACGTTGCCGAACGCCTCGGGACTCTGCCGGATGTCGCCTATGGGCTGCCCGTCGATCGATATGATGGTATCGCCGGGTTGCAGGCCCGTGCGCCCCAATTGGCGGGAACCCGCGTGTTGGCCGATGCGGTATCCCGTGTCGCCGTTGATGGAAACGGGTTCGAGTCCGACGGCCCGAAGCGTCCCGTCGGGGTCCTGTTCAAGCCGGTTGCGGAACAGTTCTATGGACTCCTCGAGTTCGTTCGGCACGGTGGCCCCGGGATGCACCGCCGCCAGTGGCTCCTCCGGTAGGTACTCCCGGTCCTGGTAGGTGGTGAGCGGCCCGCGGTTCACAGCCAGCGGGGGATCGTCGTCGAAACGAAGGGCTTCCATGATGCCGGCGCGGCTGATCAGGACTACATCCTCGTGAATCTCCTTGAGTCTTGCACTGCCGAGGATCGCATCGCCAACGCCGTAGGCCCCGCCAGGGTCACCGCGGGAGCCGATGATGGCGACAGACGCTTCGGGCTGGCTCGCCAGGAAGATGCCTAGCAGCTTGAGATCCAGCTCGGTGTCCGGCGCGGCATCGACGTCGAGGCCGCCCGCGCCCGTTTGCGGCGTGCCGAACAGGTTGAGTGCAGCCACCTCTTCGATATCCATGACGTACTGCTCTGGTCGATCTTCCGTACCGGTCGATTCGACGAATTGGGCGGGTTCGGGACCGAGAGCGAACGACCAGATCGCCCTGGCCAGGGTCGCGGCGAGGGCGCCGATGACAATCACCCGCGCGGTCACGAGTAGTGCGGTCGAAGGGTTGAGCATTTCGGTCTTCAGCATCCCGCCGCCCGCGCACTCTCAGCGGCGAAACGTCGCCGGTGCGCGCGGGCGCAATCTTCCATCAAGGCCGAGGTTAAATCAGACGCTCGCTCACATCTATGACGATTGCGTGATCGGGTTCGTCTCCCGGCCACGGAAATCCCGCCATTTTCGTCAACTTTTTCGTTACGCCAATCGTGAGCCAGCCGTCCGTGCCGAGGCGAACGTGCAGGATCGGGGCGTCAACGCCCTGTGCGAACACGACGAGGGTCGGATCCGCATCGACGGACTCGAGTACTCCGGTGAGTGGCGGCAGGACGATGGAAGAGTGCTCGCCGGCAAGGCGATAGCGCACCTTGCCGCCGTTCCAGGACAGTTCGCCGACGAGACTCTCGAGAGACGGGCGGTAGGTGACGGTCGCATCGATGTGTTCGATACCGATGTCGCCCGCAGCCTCTATCCAATAGGGCGCCAGGATGCGGCGCATGGTCTCGCCGAGAACGGTGCCCGCGGCGGTGCATTGCAGTCCCGTGAACCCGATGCGCGCGCTCCCCGACAGCCTGTGCCCCGTGCTGGCCAATCGCCAGTCGACCTTCGTTTCACCGCGCAGAAGTGCGGCCGCATCGAACTGCCAGGCGAGCGACCCGAGCGCGTGGCCCTGGTATCCGACCGCAGCCGTGCCGTCCCAGATGCGCCCCCGCGCCTGCGTGAGCCGGATCGGCCCTTCGTCACCGAGCACCGCCGGCAGGAGCGTCGCCGGCGCCATGTACCCGACGCAGGCGACGAGGGCCAGGACTCCTACCAGCACGTAGAAGACTTTCATGGAACGAACGTGTCCGGGAGCGCCAGCGACCGGGGGCGGCTGTTCCATGATCGACGAGCGGGGCCGGGCCACAGGCGGAGCCGAAGGCGATGGCTGTGGGGCACTTTCATGGAACGAACGTGTCCGGGAGCGCCAGCGACCGGGGGCGGCTGTTCCATGATCGACGAGCGGGGCCGGGCCACAGGCGGAGCCGAAGGCGATGGCTGTGGGGCACTTTCATCGAAGGCGACAACTGTGGGGCATCACATGACTCGACGGGCCGATGTTCAGCCGGCGAGCAGGTTCTCCAGTACGCGTTCGTACATGCGCGCAAGGGATTCAAGGTCGGCGACGGCAACGTTCTCGTCGACCTTGTGGATGGTGGCGTTGACGGGGCCGAGTTCAACCACCTCTGCGCCGGCGGGCGCGATGAAACGGCCGTCCGACGTGCCGCCGCCGGTGGATGTCTCGACGGTCAGGCCCGCGATGTCACGCACCGCGTCCAGCACAGCCTGCGTCAGGCGTCCGGGGCGCGTAAGGAAAGGTTGACCCGGCGTCGCCCACGCAAGCTCGAACTCTGCGCCGGAGGCCTCGAGTGCCGCGTGCGCCTGGGCGCGCAACCCGTCGGCAGTCTGCTCGGTGTTGAAGCGAAAGTTGAACTGCGCGGTCAGCTCGCCGGGGATCACGTTCGACGCGCCGGTGCCCGCATTGATATTGGAAATCTGAAAGCTGGTGGGCGGAAAGAAGGCGTTGCCCTGATCCCACTCGCGCCGCGCCAGGTCATGCAGGGCGCCAAGGACGCTGTGAATCGGGTTCGACGCTGCTTCGGGGTAGGCAACATGGCCCTGAACGCCCTTCACGGTGAGCGACGCGCTGAGGGAACCACGACGGCCGACGCGCACGACATCTCCGATGCGTTCGCGGGAAGACGGTTCGCCGACCAGGCAATAGTCGATGGCCGTGTCCCGTTCCTGCAGCCATTGCATGACCCTGGCCGTGCCGTCTATTGCAGGTCCTTCCTCGTCGCTCGTGATGAGGAAACCGATCGAGCCGGTGTGACCATCGTGGTTGCGGAGGAACCGGCGCACCGCAACAAGCATCGCCGCCAGGCTCGACTTCATGTCGGCGGTGCCCCTGCCGTACAGATGGCCGTCGCGAATCTCGGGGACGAAGGGTGGCGATGCCCAGGCGTCGAGCGGTCCGGTCGGCACGACATCGGTGTGTCCGGCGAAAACGAACAGCGGGCCGTTCGTTCCGCGGCGCGCCCAGAAGTTCCGCACATCGCCGAAGGCCAGGCGCTTCACCGCGAAGCCGAGGGGCGCGAGGTGGTCCACCATCAAGTCCTGGCATCCGCCGTCGTCGGGCGTCACCGAGGCGCGCGCGACCAGCTTCCGGGTCAGCGCCAGGACTGCGCCGTCAGTTGTGCGCATGCAGGCGTGTATTCAGTTCGATCGCGCGCCGGTTGGTGCGGCACTGGACCGTGCCGGTCTGGCTGTGACGGATGAACAGCATGTCGTCCTGTCCGGCGAGGTCGCGCGCCTTGACCGTGCCGACTGCGGCACCCGACTCGTCGAGCACCTGAACGACGGTGCCGGCCGTGATGTAGAGACCGGCTTCGATGGTGCAGCGGTCGCCGAGCGGTATGCCGCAGCCCGCGTTGGCGCCGACCAGGCATTTTTCACCGATGGAAATCACGATCTCGCCGCCGCCCGAAAGCGTTCCCATGGTGCTGGCGCTGCCGCCCAGGTCGCTGTCCGCGCCGACAGTTACGCCCTGGGAAATGCGCCCCTCGACCATGTTCGGACCGAGGGCCCCCGCGTTGAAATTGATCTGACCCTCGTGCATGACCGTGGTGCCGTCGCCGAGATAGGCGCCGAGCCGGACGCGGCTCGAATCCGCAATGCGCACTCCCGAAGGAATCACGTAGTCCGTCATGCGCGGAAACTTGTCCACGGCGAAGACCGTCAGGTGCTCGCGCGCGGCGCGGGCGGCCACCAGTCGCGCCGGCACCTCCGCCGGGTCGACGGGACCCTGGCTGGTCCAGGCGACCGTAGGCAAGTGTTCAAAAATACCGTTCAAGTTCAAGGTGTTGGGAAGTGCGAGGCGGTGCGACAGCAGGTGTAGCTTGAGGTACGCCTCAGGCGCGGAAGTGATGTCGCCGTCCGTCTCGAGAGCCACGGCCGTCAATGGCTGGTCAATTTCCGCAAGCATGCGGTAGGCCTTCGCCCCGGCGGCCTGCCCGTCGGCGTCGAGGGCGTCGGCGATCAGGGTCGCCTCTTCGGGACTGGCACTTTCATGGTTGCCGACCCGCCGCGCCGCTTCGGCCGCGTTGCCTGATGGTTGTCGGAGTGGCAGCGGAAACCAGGTATCGAGTATGTCCCCGCTTGAGTTCCTGGTGCTTGAGCCCAGTGCAAAACTGAAATAGTCGCTCATGTATTGCGTTGCCTTGGCTTGAGCCGTGGGCCGCTAGTGTAGCTTGATCGGTGGACTCTGGGCGTCTGGGCGGGAGTGAAGCACGGCACCTGCGGGGTGACGGATTTCATGGCGCTAACAGTCTGTCGGCCTTGCGGCGTTAGGCGCAAGATCGACGGAGTGGTAGGTGGGCTTGGGCGGGGGTGAAGCACGGCACCCGTAGGGTGACGGATTTCATGGCTAGCGGGTCAGCGTAAGCGCGAAGTCCCGAATCCGCTGCACCGCCTGGGCGCATGTCGCGAGGTCGTCGACGAGGGCGATTCGAATGCGGTTCTCGCCGGCATTGACCCCGTCGTGGCGGCGCCCGAGATAGCTGCCTGGCATGACGGTGATGTTCTCGGCTGCGTAGAGTTCTCGCGCGAAGGTCTCGTCGTCCACCGGGGTTCGCGGCCACAGGTAGAACGACGCTTCGGGCGTGTCCACGTCCATCGCCTCGGCGAGGATGGGCTGCGTGACCTCGAACTTTTTCCGGTAGCGGGCGCGGTTTGCGCGGACATGGTCTTCGTCTCCCCACGCGAGCGCGCTGGCGACCTGCACATGCTCCGGCATGGCGCAGCCGTGATACGTGCGATAGAGGTAGTAGCGTTCGATGATGTCGGCATCTCCGGCTGCGAATCCCGAACGCAGTCCCGGCAGGTTCGATCGCTTCGACAGGCTGTTGAAGACCACGCATCGCTGGAACGTGTCATTGCCCATGGCGGCGGCGGCCTGCAGCAGTCCGACCGGGGGCGCGGCGTCGTCCCGATAGATTTCGGAATAACACTCGTCAGAGGCGATGACGAAGTCGAAACGATGGGCGCGCTCGATCAGTTTTTTCAGTTCGCTTTCCGGGATGACGGCGCCCGTCGGATTCCCGGGCGAGCAAATGTAGACGAGTTCCGTGGCGCGCCACGTGGCGTCGTCGGTGCGATCGAAATCCGGGTTGCCGCTCGGCGCGCAAGGCGCGTAGCAGGGCACGGCGCCGCGTAGCAGGGCTGCGCCCTCGTATATCTGGTAGAACGGATTGGGCATGACGACCCGCGCGGAGTTCCTTCCCGATAGAACCGCCTGGGCGAAGGAGAAGAGAGCCTCGCGGGTGCCGTTGACGGGCAGGATCTGTCGCTCCCCGTCGACACGGGCGCCATAGCGGCGCGCGAACCATTCCGATACCGCGGCGCGCAACGCACCGCCTCCCCGGGTCGGTGGATAAGCGCCGAGCCCCGAGGCGAGGACGTTCGTATCGCGCAGGGACTCGATGACGAAGGCAGGGGGTGCGTGCTTCGGCTCGCCGATGTAGAGGGGCAGGTGCGTAGTTCCCGCCGGTGGCTTGATGCCGGCCTTCAACACGTCCAGGCGTTCGAAGGGATACGCCTGCAGGGCGTCGAGATGTGGGTTCATCAGGCGTTCCCGCGCCGCTGGTCCTGTTCGTGGACCCGTTCGTGAACACCGACTGCGTCTTGATGCGCGGGGCTGAGGGCGCCATGCGCGGTGTCGAGGCGGTCGCGGATCGCGGCGCAGATGCGTTCGGCGTGCGCCGGATCCGGGACCTTGGCGATATGGAACATGTCCTCGACCCGCTCGCCCAGCGTGGTGATGTGCGCGCGCTGTACCGAGATGCCGAGTTCGACGAGCAAGAGGCCGAGGCGGGCCAGCAGGCCTGGTCGATCGGACGTTACGACCTTGAGCACGCTGTGGTCCCAGTCCGGCGCCGTGCTCATGGTTGCCTCGGTCGGCGTGACGAACTGTTTCAGTCGCCTCGATACATGCCGCGTCGGCGCTCCGTCAACTGGATTCGGATTCGCCAGGGCGCTGGCCAAGACCTCGCGGATGCGCCCTCGGCGCGCGTCATCCTGTTGCAGTGACCGGCCGTCTTCGTCCAGCACGATGTAGGAGTTGAAGCACAACCCGCCGGCGCTGGTGTTGATGCTGGCGTCGTGGACCTGCAGGTTCAACTGGTCCAATGCGACGGCGCTGGCGGCGAACAGCCTGGGGCGATCGGGGGTGTAGACGAACACTTCCGTCACGCCTTCTTCCCTGCCCGGTGCATGCAGATCAAGGAGCAACACCAGCGGACCCGAGAGCACGTCGTGGTGGTACATCGCGGCGGTGATGTCGGCGATCTGCATCGCCGTGTGACGCAGAAAGAACTCGTTGGTTGGATCGTCCCAGAGCGCCAGGGCCTCGTCACGCGCGATGCCGCGCTGCGCCAGTGTCTCAAGGGCCCTCGCCGTGCGTGTGGCAACGCGGTCTTCTGGTTGCGGGGTCTCGCCGGGAGCCAGCGCGAGGCGCGTCTCGACGTAGAGCTGATTCATGAGGGTGGCGCGCCAACTGTTCCACAGGCTCGGATTGGTGGCCGTGATGTCCGCTACCGTGAGCGCGTACAGGTAGTCCAGTCGCGCCTGCGTCCCGACGCGTTCGGCGAACGCCTCGACGACGACGGCATCGTAGATGTCCTCGCGCTGCGCGGTCGTGGACATGACCAGGTGGTCACGCACCAGCCATCCCACCAGTTCGGTGTCGTCGGGGGGGAGGCCGTGGCGCTGGCAGAATGCGATGGCGTCGAGCGCGCCGAGTTCCGAGTGGTCTCCGCCCCGGCCCTTGCTGATGTCGTGAAACAGTCCCGCAAGGTAAAGCAGTTCGACCTTCGGCACGTCTTGCGCGCATTGCGTCGCCAGGGGAAAGCGTTCAGCGGTGGAGCCGTCGCGCAGGCGTCGGAGATTTTCGGTCACCATGATCGTATGCGCGTCGACGGTATAGATGTGGAACAGATCGTGCTGCATCTGGCCCACGATCCGCCCGAACTCGGGGATATAGCGAGCGAGCACGCCGTAGCGCCGCATTCGGGAAAGTTGCGCGTTCGGCGACCGGAGAAGTTCCAGGAAATAGGCCGTCGCCTTGGCGTTGCGGTGAAAGTCGTCGTCGATGAGTTCCAGGTTGTCGCGAATGCAACGCACGGTCTCCGCGCGGACCCCGGCGATGTCCGGCCGATTGGCGATGATGAGGAACACTTCTATCAGTGCGGCGGGGTCTTCCCGAAACACCTGCGGTGAGGTGGTTTCCAGGTAGTGGTTGCGCAACTGGAACCGCGCGTTGATCTGTTCGACGCGCGGACGTTCCCTGGCGCGCAGAATCGCTTCGTCGAAGTGCTGCAGCAGCATGTCGTTGACCTCCCGCAGCGCCAGTACGTGCCGGTAGTAGTCGTGCATGAACTGTTCCACGGCGAGCTGCGCGTCGGAGTCGCGATAGCCGAAACGCTGCGCCAGGGCGCGCTGGTGGTCGAACAGCAGCCGGTCCTCCTTGCGTCCCGCGACGAGATGCAGCCCGAAACGCACCTTGAACAGGAATCGGCGACCGTCGACCAGCCAGGTGCGCTCCTGCGGCGTGAGGTAGCCGTGTCGCGTGAGTTCGCTCAAGTGAGACGTGCCGAGGTGCCGCTCGGTGATCCAGCCTATGGTCTGGATGTCTCGCAGGCCTCCCGGGCCGCCCTTGATATTGGGTTCGAGGTTGTACTCGACATCGTCGAATTGCGCGTGTCGTTGCGCCTGCTCGTTGCGCTTGGCGGCAAAGAACGCGCGGCTCGGCCAGATCCGCCTCCTGCCCAGGGCACGGTCGAGCTTGCCACAGAGGATTGCGGACCCGGTCAGCCGCCGGCGTTCGTACAGCGAAGTGATGACCGTGATGTCGCGCGCGGCTTCCCGTACGCAATCGCGCACCGTGCGCACGCTGTGCCCGATGTCGAGCTTCAAATCCCACAGGAAGCGCACGAAAGCCGCGATTTCCTCGCTGCCGGTTCGGGAGCGGTTGACGAGAACCAGGAGATCGATATCGGATTGCGGATGCAGTTCGCCCCGACCATAGCCGCCCAGCGCGAGAAGCGCGATGTCGCTGCGATACTCGAACCAGTGTTGCCAGATTTCCGCCAGAAAGCCGTCGATGAACCGCGCTCGCTCGGCGACGAGCATATCGACATCCTCACCAGACCAGAACCGGTCGGCCAGGGCGGCGTCGGCCAGGCTGATGCGGTGTCGCAGTTCCGCCGTGTCGGGAAGCCGGCTCAATGCAGCGTCGATTCTTCGGCGCGGCGCGTCAGCACCTCAGAACCGGTCGAGGTGACGACGATGGTGTGCTCCCACTGCGCCGATAGCTTGTGGTCCTTGGTCACCACGGTCCAGGCGTCGGGAAGAAGTCTCACGTCGCGCCTGCCGGCATTGATCATGGGCTCGATGGTGAAGGTCATGCCCTGCACGAGGACTTCCCCGGAACCGGGTCGGCCGTAGTGCAGGACCTGGGGCGCGTCGTGGAACGTCCTGCCGATGCCGTGGCCGCAGAACTCCCGGACCACCGAGAAGCGGTGGGCCTCCGCATGCCTCTGAATGACTGCGCCGATGTCGCCGAGGTGCGCGCCCGGCCGCACCGCTTCGATGCCCTTGTACAGGCACTCCTGCGTGACCCGCACCAGGCGCTCGGCCAGCACGCCGGGTTTGCCGACGAAATACATCTTGCTGGTGTCGCCGTGCCAGCCATCCTTGATGACCGTCACGTCGATGTTGAGCATATCGCCGTTCCGGAGTCGTTTTCGATCCGAAGGGATGCCGTGGCAGACGACATGGTTCACCGACGTGCAGATGGACTTCGGAAACGGCGGCTGGCCCGGCATGTTCGAGTAGTTGAGCGGAGCGGGGACGCAGTCGATGTCGTCGACGATGTAGTCGTGGCAGCGACGGTTCAACTCCTCCGTCGTTACGCCGGGTCTGATGTGTTCGCCGATCATCTCGAGAACGCTCGCCGCGAGACGGCCGGCGATGCGCATTTTCTCGATCTCGTCTGCTGTCTTCGGAGTTGAGGGCATGCGTTTATTGACCGCGCGGACTAAGGGGGGACACGCACTTTATGGTATAAGGCGTGGTTTGGACATTCCAGGCGCAGCAGCATCGCTTGCGCTTGGGCAAATCACGTGTGGCGAAAGAGGATCTGCCGCGGGTGGATGCCGGATGCGAATGGCATGCGGTAATCGTATCCGGCAGTGGGTCGCACGGATGAACCAACCCGGAGATAGTTTGATGACCTCGATAGGCATGCGCGACATGCTGGCGGCCGGCGCCCATTTCGGCCACCAGACCCGCTTTTGGAATCCGAAGATGGCACCGTACATTTTCGGTGCTCGCAACAAGATTCACATAATCAATCTCGAACACACGCTGCCCGCGTTCAACGAGGCGCTCGACCACGTGCGCACTCTGATCACGGCACACAAGAAAATCCTGTTTGTCGGCACCAAGCGCGCCGCCGCAAAGGTCATCCGGGAACAGGCCGAACGCGTAGGCATGCCCTATGTCGACCAGCGCTGGCTCGGCGGCATGCTCACCAACTACAAAACCATCCGGCAGTCGATCCTGCATCTCAAGGATCTCGAGACGCAGGCGGAAGACGGAACGTTCGAGATGCTGACGAAGAAGGAAGCGCTGCGAAAACGCCGCACGATGGAGAAGCTGCAACGGAGCCTCGGCGGCATCAAGGACATGGGGGGATTGCCGGATACGCTGTTCGTCGTTGACGTGCAGCACGAACGCATCGCGGTGTCCGAAGCGAACAAGCTCGGCATCGAGGTCATCGGGGTCGTGGACACGAACAGTGATCCGGATGGCATCGACTATGTCATCCCCGGCAACGACGATGCTATTCGCGCGATTCGCCTGTATGTCATGGGCGTCGCGGATGCGATCGAGGAAGGCCGGAACGACGCGGCACTGGTCTCGGCGGACGAGTTCGTGGAAGTGGAAGAGGAAGACTCGAGCGCCGCGTTGGCCCAGGCGATGGATGCACAGCTAGACGATCCCGACCCTGCGCCGGAACAGTCGGACACTGCGGTGGAAAGCGCGGTTGAAGAGAATCTGGGTGCGGCGGACGAGACCGAAGGGGCGACGGGCGAGAACGGGAGCGAGGAGGAAGCGGCGGAACAGCCGAATCTCGCCGCGTCCGACGCGGAAGCGGAAGAGGAGAATTGAAGGTGGCAAGGATCAGCGCGGGGTTGGTCAAGGAACTGCGAGACCGAACGGGTCTCGGCATGATGGACTGCAAGCGAGCGCTCGAGGAGGCCGAAGGCGGTATTGACCGGGCGATCGAGATATTGCGCACCAGGAGCGCCGTGAAGGCGGCGGACAAGTCGAGTCGGACGGCGGCCGAGGGCCTGCTCGGAATCAGGCTCGACTCCGATGCGGGAAGAGGCACCATGGTGGAGGTCAACATCGAAACCGATTTCGCGGCGCGGAATGCGAAGTTCGGTGCTTTTCTGGATACCGTGACCGAGGCGGCTTTCGACACTGGGTGCGACAGTGCGGAGGCGCTCATGACGGGAGACCTGGAGGCCGCGCGAGCCGCGCTTGTACAGGAAATAGGTGAAAACATCACCATTCGGCGCGTGGTCACCTTCGAGACCGACTCCGGAGCGGTGTACGGGTACGTGCACATGGACAAGCGCAAGGGGGCCTTGGTCGAGTTGGAGGGCGGCGACGCCGCGCTCGGCAAGGACGTGGCGATGCATGTGACGGCATCGGCGCCGGTGGTCGTGGCGCCGGAGGAGCTTGACCCGGCATTCGTGGAAAAAGAGCGCGAGATTCTCGTGGCGCAGGCGGCGTCCACCGCGAAGACGCCCGAGATCGCCGAGAAGATGGTGGCTGGCCGTTTGCGCAAGACGCTGGGGGAGCTTAGCCTCGTCGAGCAGCCGTTCGTCAAGGACCCCAAGCAGAAGGTGGGCAAGCTGCTCTCCGACGCAGGCGCGCGCTGCGTTCGGCTCGTTCGGTTGGAGGTCGGGCAATAGCGACACCAGGGTAGGCTGAGCCGCCCATTTCAGTGCCGCAAGCCCACCGGCCGCGACGCCGGGGTCGCGCGCGGATTGGTGACAATGGGAGGTGATCGCATGGAACTTATCGACGAAATTGTCAGCGATGCCGGCGACAGGATGGCGAAGTCACTGGAAGCGCTGCACGCGGCTTTCGCGCGTATTCGCACCGGGCGCGCGCATCCTTCGTTGCTCGATGGCGTCGAGGTCGACTATTACGGCGTGGCGACGCCCATCAACCAGGTCGCGACCGTGACGGTGGAGGAGGGACGCACGTTGGCGATCTCGCCCTGGGAAAAGCGAATGGTGCCGGATATCGAGAAGGCAATCCTGAGGGGCAACCTCGGATTGACGCCCGCTTCCGCGGGGGACGTGATCCGGCTGGTGCTGCCGCCGCTGACGGAGGAGAACCGGCGGGACCTGACCCGACAGGCTCGTAACGAGACGGAGCACGCGCGCGTGGCGATACGCAATGTTCGTCGCGACGCGAATCACGACATCCGCGAGTTCCTGAAAGAAAAGGAGATCACGGAGGACGAGGCCCACCACGCAATTCAGGACATCCAGAAAGTGACCGACGAACGCGTGGCGCAAGCGGACAGCGCGCTCGAGCGCAAAGAAAGCGACTTGATGGAGATTTGAGGGCGATTTGCACGATTGCGGCCCGCGTGGGCGATAGTCTGTGCGGTGTGGTCTGTTGGGTGCGTGGGAGATGATGGCCGTCGAATTGCAGCGGAAATCGAACTTGTGGGAGGCGGCGGATAACGGCGCCGCGCCGCGTCACGTGGCGATCATCATGGACGGCAACCGTCGGTGGGCGAGGCGACGCAAGGTGCCGGATGCCAATGGCCATCGCGCAGGGGCGAGCAATGTCCGGGTCGTCGCCGAAACGTGTGCCGACGCGGGCGTCAAGTACCTGACGCTCTTCGCCTTCAGCACCGAGAACTGGGTTCGGCCCGAACGCGAGGTGTCCGTGCTGATGGATCTCATGCGGGGATTCCTCGAGGACGACGTGGATGAACTCCACGACAAGGACGTCAAACTCAATATCGTCGGAGACCGGACGCGTTTCGCGCGAGACCTGCGGGAGTTGATGGACCGCGCGGAGCATCTCACCGAATCCAATGGACGCCTGTTCCTCACCATCGCGGCGAACTACGGCGGTCGCTGGGACATAACCCAGGCCGCACGCCGGCTCGCAATGGACGCGCGCGCCGGTCGCGTCGACCCGGTGAGCATCGACGATGGCCTGTTCGCGTCATACCTGAATCTCGCCACGCTGCCGGCGCCGGATCTTTGCGTGCGCACCGGCGGCGACCAGAGGATCAGCAACTTCCTGCTGTGGGATCTCGCCTACACCGAACTCTATTTCGCCACGGAATGCTGGCCGGACTTCGACGCCGATGCCGTGCGACGCGCATTGGCGGAGTTCGGCTTGCGCCAGCGCCGTTTCGGCGATTGATTGCTTAAGCGCCGTCTCGCTACCGCGTTTGTCCTGGCCCCGGCGGTCCTCGCCGGGGTGGTTTTTCTGCCGAACCAGCTTTTTGCGCTGTTCGTTTTCCTTTTGGGAGCTTTCGGCCTCTACGAGTGGGCGGGGCTGGCGGGCATCGCGAGCGCGCGGACGAGAATCATCTATGTGCTTTTGGCCGGGGTATGCATGTACGCGTCATGGCTCCTGCCCGAATGGCGGATGCCGTTGCTTGTCGCGACATGCATCTTCTGGCTCTTCGCGTGCGTGCTCGTGGTGCTGTGGGCGGCGGGGCGCTTCGACCGGTATGTTTCGAGTCCCGGCGACATGGGGGCGCAGGCGCCTGTAACCCTGTTGCGGCTGACATGGATGGCTGCGGGGGGCATCCTCATTTTCGTGGGTGCCTGGCTGGGCCTGGTGCTGCTGCAGGCTTCCGAGAACGGGTACTGGCTGATCATTTGGGCGTTTGCGCTGGCCTGGTCGGTGGATACGGGAGCGTACTTCGCGGGCAGGACGCTGGGCAGGATCAAACTGGCGCAGCGCGTGAGCCCTGGAAAGACATGGGAGGGCGTGGCCGGGGGTATCAGCGCCGGCCTCGCGGTGGGCGTGGGACTGGCCTGGGCGTTCGACCTGGGGTCGCTGGCGGAGTGGACCTTCATGGCGCTCGCGCTTTCGGTCGTCGCGGTATTCGGGGACTTGTTCGAGAGTGTCGTCAAACGGGCGTCTGGCGCGAAGGACTCCGGTACCCTCTTGCCAGGCCATGGCGGCGTGCTGGATCGCATCGACTCGACCATCGCCGTGGTGCCGATATTCGCTCTCTTGACGCTGTGTCGCGACACGACGCTGTTATGATGTGAATCGGGCCGCGCTTTCCGCGCGCGCCAGTACGGCACGACAGCCCATGGAAGCACTGCAGTACGTCCTGTACCTCCTCGTGACGATCACCATCCTCGTCACGGTGCACGAGTACGGGCATTATCTCGCCGCACGCGCTTCCGGCGTCAGGATCCTGAGGTTTTCCGTAGGCTTCGGTCGCCCGCTACTATCGTGGACGGACAGGCACGGCACCGCTTTTACCCTCGCTCCCATCCCTCTCGGCGGATACCTCCAGATGCACGGCGAGGATGGAGACACCGGGCATTGGGAACCGAACGAAGGGTCGGATTACCCGAACATTCCTTTCGACAAACTTTCGCCCTGGTGGCGAATCGTTATCGCCGCGGCGGGTCCCGGGGCCAATTTCGTGCTTGCCTTCTTCGTCTACTGGGTGGTTTCAGTTGCCGGCGTAACGGCGTATGTCCCCATCGTCGGCACGGTTGAATCGGACACGCCGGCTCATGTCGCCGGTTTGCGCGGTGGCGAGGAACTTATCGCCATTGACGGTCAATCGACGCCGACCTGGGCGGAAGTGAGCGTGGCCCTGGCCGGGCGGCTTGGAGAGACCGGCGATATTCACATCGAGGCGCGGCGCCCGGATGCCTCGTCGGCGCGCCTATACCGTATTCCCGTGGAAGATTGGCGGCGAGGGGAGGAAGCGCCGGATCTCCTTGCCGACCTTGGCATTGTGGCTCTGCCCGCCGTGATCGGCCGGGTTCTCGACGACAGCGCCGCCGCGCGGGCGGGCTTGCGCGCCTGGGACCGGATCCTGGCGGTGGACGGCGTTGTCGTGGAGAGCTGGGTCGACTGGGTCGGTGCGGTGCGGGCGGCGCCTGAGCAGGCCGTCCTGTTGCGCGTGGACCGCGGCGGACGCGAAGTCGAAGTCTGGCTGACGCCGAGCGCCAGGTCCCAGGGCGAAGAGATGATTGGTTTCGCCGGCGTCGAGGCGCCGGTGCGGACAGTTCGGTACTCGATGACCGAAGCCCTGGCCTGGAGCGCGAACGAAACCGCCGCAAAGACCGTCCTCACCCTGAAACTCCTGGGCAAAATGTTCGCCGGGATGGTTTCGCCGAAGAATCTCTCGGGACCGGTCATGATCGCCAAGGTTGCGAAGGACTCGGCGCAAACGGGCTGGCGGAACTTCCTTCACATACTGGCGCTGTTGTCGATCAGCCTCGGCGTGATCAATCTACTGCCAATACCGATACTGGACGGTGGCCACATCCTGTTCGCGTCTGCCCAGATCGTTGCCCGCAGACCGGTGCCGGCGCAAGTGCAGGCCATCGGCATGCGGGTCGGGCTGTTCCTGGTCAGTTTCACGATGTTGTTCGTCATCTATAATGACGTGGCGCGTCTGCTTTGATGGCCCGTGGGTGGTACGTCGACGTTCGACAGCAGTCGAGGATTAGAGTGAAACGAACTATCGTGCTTGGCCTGCTCGCCGCGTTCTTCGCGGTCAGCGCGTCGGCGTGGGATCCATTTCGCGTCGGTGACATCCGCCTGCTGGGCTTGCAACGGGTCTCTGCCGGCACAGTCTTCAATCTCCTGCCGGTGTCCGTCGGCGACGTCGTCGACAGCGTCAGCGTGCGCCAGCTCGTGCGGGGGCTTTTCGCTTCCGGCTACTTCGACGATGTCGCCATGTCGCGCGACGGTGACATCCTCATCGTCAGCGTGAAGGAGCGGCCCTCGATCGAATCGATCGAAATCGAGGGAAACAAGGCCATCAAGACCGAGAGCCTGATGGAGGCGTTGTCGGGGCAGGGGCTTCGGGAAGGAGAGATATTCAAGCAGGCGACGTTGGAGCGCGTCGGGCTCGAACTCGAGCGCAGCTACGTCGCGCAGGGACGCTATAACGCGTCGATCGAAACCAAGGCGAATCCACTGCCCAGGAATCGCGTCGCGATCGAGATCAACGTCGAAGAAGGCGACAACTCGGGCATTCGCCACATCAATATCGTCGGCAATACGGTTTTCTCCCAGGCGGAGCTGCTGGAGAGCCTCGAACTCAAGCATCCCACCCTTTTCTCCTTCTTTCGCGGCGACCACAAGTACTCGCAGGAGAAGCTCTCGGGCGATATCGAGCGCGTCGAATCCTATTACCAGGATCGCGGATACGTCGAAATGTCGGTGCGTTCGGCCCAGGTCAGCATCGCGCCGGACAGGAAGCAGGTCTATGTGACCGTCAACGTCGATGAGGGCGGGTTGTACACCGTCAACGAGGTCGACTTGGCGGGCGAACTTCGGGAGGTGGATCCCGACGTGATCAAGTCCCTGTTCCTGGTGCAGGAGGGACAGACGTTTTCGCGCGCTCTCATGACCGCTACCGAGGAGCGGATCACTGCCGTGCTTGGCAATTCCGGGTACACCTTCGCTTCGGCCACCGGCATCCCGGAAACGCGCGACGACGGCACCGTGGATGTCACGTTTTACGTCGAGGCGGGCAAGCGCGCCTACGTGCGCAGGCTTTCCTTCGTCGGCAACAAGACGACCCACGACGAGGTGCTGCGCCGGGAGATGCGCCAGCTCGAAGGGGGATGGGCGTCTACCGCGCAGATCGAGTTGTCGAAGGTTCGTCTCGAGCGCCTCGGTTTCTTCGAGGAAGTCAATGTCGAGACGCCGGAGGTGTCTGGCACGGATGATCAGATCGACGTGGAGTTCTCGGTCAAGGAGCAACCGACGGGCGTCATCTCGGGCCAGCTCGGCTACCAGGAAATCACCGGACTGCACCTGGGCGCTAGCTACCAGCAGCAGAACGTGGCGGGCACCGGCAACAGCATCGGAGTCAGCATCGGCTGGAACGATTTCTACAAGCACGTGACCGGGAACTTCTTCGACCCCTATTTCACGATGGACGGAGTCAGCCGAGGCTACAGTTTCTATTTCCGGCGTTCGGACTACTCGGGCCTGAATCTCGCGCGGTTTTCGACCGACGCGCTCGGCGCGGGTGCCACGTTCGGCTTTCCGATCAGCGAAACGCAACGCCTCCAGTTCGGGTTCACGGTCGAGCAGACCGAGATTACGGAAGGGCTGTTCGCAGCACTCGAAATAGCCGACTTTATCGAGCGTGAGGAGGGGAATTTCCTCAACTGGAAAGTGGAAGGCACCTGGTTGAGCTCGACCCTGAACCGCGGTCTGTTCCCCACGGCCGGGCGAAGCCAGTCAGTGGCGCTGGAGGTGGCGATCCCGGGCAGCGAACTGTCCTTTTACAAGTTGCAGTACGCCGGTGACCAGTACTTTCGTCTGCCTCGCGGCTGGTCGCTCAGGATGAGAGGGGAAGTCGGCTACGGCGGCGTGTTCGGAGAGACGGAAACGTTCCCGTTCTACGAGCACTTTTTCGCCGGAGGCTTCGGCTCCGTGCGCGGCTTTGAACGCAGCTCGCTCGGTCCGAGGGGGACGGAGCCGCCCAATTCAACGTTCATCGATCCGGACGGTCTCCCGATCGGAGGCAACCTGCTGTTCGAGGCGAGCATGGAACTGATCTTCCCGCTCCCATTCCTCGAGAATCGGGGCCAGTTCCGGCCGGTGTTCTTCGTCGATGTGGGCAACGTGTTCAACACGGACTGTCCCACGCCGGAGCGCCTCGCAATGGTTGGCGAATTCGATGCATCGCAGCTGACCGTGCGCTGTGAGGACTTCGCCGTCGATGCCCTGCGCTACAGCGCGGGTTTTTCCGTCACGTGGTTGACCGGCATGGGACCGATGACCTTCGTGCTCGCGTCGCCGTTCAACGCAGGCCCGTTCGACGAGGAAGAGACATTTTCGTTTGAAATCGGTCGAACGCTATAGCGCGCGGACGGTCGTTCCCCGTCGGCCAGAACGAATCCGCGCGTGATAATCGGACAGCATCCACTTACAATCGCGGGGATTATCGACAGCATCGCCGGCGGGGCTAGAGTTTAACGATGAGGAGAATGGGTGTGGTCAAGAGGCTCTCGGCGACGTTGCTCGCGTTTTTTTGTTTTGCAGCCGTCGGCGTCGCGGCGGAGTACAAGTTCGCCGTGCTTGACGTGCAGCGCGCAATTGGCGACAGCGAAGAGGCCAAGTCCCTGGCGGCCCAGGTGGAGCAGGACCTGAAGGAGGATCAGGACGCGCTGCAAAAGCTCGCGGAAGATATCCAGGCCGTGCAGGAACGGTTGCAGAACGATGCCGAGATCCTGGGCGATGCCGAGAAGCGCAGTCTGCAGAAGGACATCGAGGACAAACAGCTCGACTACGAATTCGGTGTCAACAAGTTCCGAAAGGAACTGCAGGATCGCCAGCAGGAGATCTTTCGCCAGATGGGGCCGAAGCTCGATGCGGTGCTGACCGACCTGATCGAGATCGAGGGATACGACGTCGTGCTTCCCCGAGCGGGACTGTTGTACGTGAACTCCAAACACGATGTCACGCGCAAGGTCACCGAAAAGCTCAACGAGAAGCAGTAACCGCGGTCCGTGGCCGCCGGCCTCAAGGAATTCACGCTAGCGGAAATCGCCGAACGCATCGGTGCTGTCGTCTGCGGCGATGGCGGCGCGAGGGTAAGCCGCCTGGGATCGCTTGAGAACGCCGGAAGCGGCGAACTGACGCATTTTTCGAATCCGGCCTACGGGCGATTCCTTGCCGACACCACGGCTACTGCCGTCATCCTTGGCGAGAAGGACGTGGCTGCCTGTCCAACGAATGCCTTGGTGACCGACAATCCCTATCACGCCTTCGCCGTGGCGTCGGAGATGTTCGACGCGAGACCCGAAGCGACTCCGGGTATCCATGCATCCGCCACGGTCGCCCCGACAGCAAGTATTGGCGAAGGGGTCGCGATCGCATCGGCAGCGGTGGTCATGGCGGATGTCGTATTGGGCGATCGGGTGGAGATCGGTGCTGGCGCATTCGTGGGCGCTGGCACGATCATTGGCGAGGACACCGTGGTCATGCCCAACGCCACGCTCTGTCACGGATTGAGAATCGGCTGCCGTTGCGTCATCCATTCAGGCGCTGTCATCGGTGCGGACGGCTTCGGTTTCGCTCCTGACGACACCGGCCGATTGCAGATGATCGCGCAGTTGGGCGGTGTCAGGATTGGCGATGATGTCCGCATCGGAGCCTGCACGACGGTCGACCGGGGTGCCATTGACGACACGGTGATCGGGGACGGGGTAAAGATCGACAACCAGGTGCAGGTCGGGCACAACTGCCGCATCGGCGCCCACACGGTCCTTTGCGGCTGCGTCGGATTGGCCGGGAGCACGCGTATCGGTCGCCACTGCATTCTGGGGGGTGGCGTCGGCGTGGCGGGCGACGGCCCGGTCGAGTTCGCCGACGGCGTCGTTGTGAGCGCGATGACGCATGTCACCGGTTCGATCAGGGAACCGGGTATCTATTCCGGTGGCGTGCCGCATAATACGAACCGTCGGTGGAAGCGCAACGCACTGCGTTTCGCGCAGCTCGACGGAATTGCCAAGCGCTTGGCCAGGCTGGAAAAGAAACTGGAAACAAAGAGCGGAAGACGATGATGAACACGCGCGAGATCATGGACTATCTCCCGCACCGGTTTCCGTTTCTGCTGGTGGACCGCGTGACCGCGATCGAGCCGGGCGAGTCGATCAAGGGATTCAAGAACGTCTCGGTCAACGAGCCCTTCTTCGCAGGTCATTTCCCGGGACATCCCATCATGCCCGGCGTCCTGCTGGTCGAGGCGATGGCGCAGCTCTCAGGCATTCTGGCATTCAAGACGCACGGACAGAAACCTGCCGAAGGCTATGTCTACTACCTGGTCGGTTCCGACAAGACGCGGTTCAAGCGGCCTGTGCGGCCCGGCGACCGGCTCGACATGGAAGCGACGATCGTCAACCAGCATCGCTTCATGATGAAGTTCGATTGCAAGGCGTTTGTTGAAGGCAATCTTGTGTGCGCTTCCGAAGTGCTGTGCGCGCGGCAGAGAGCGGAAGATTGATCGATCCCCGAGCCATCATCGATCCGAGCGCGGTCATCGGCGCCGATGTGGAGGTGGGTCCCTGGACCATGATCGGACCGGATGTGACGATCGGGGACGGCTGTCGCATCGAACCACACGCAATCATCAAGGGTCCGACCATCCTTGGCAGGCGCAACCACGTGTTTCAGTTCGCGACCGTGGGTGAAGATACGCCGGCGCTGGCGTACAGGGGTGAACCGACAACTCTGATCATGGGCGACGACAACGTTATTCGGGAAGGGGTAACGATCCATCGCGGCATGTTGCAGGACCGAGGCGCCACTGTGATCGGCAGCAACAATCTCTTCATGGCCTACGTGCACATCGGCCATGACTGCGTAGTGGGCGATGATGTCATCATGGCCAACAACGCCTCCCTGGCGGGACACGTATCCGTTGGCGATCATGCCAATATCGGCGGCTATGCCGGCGTACTGCAATTTCGCACGGTCGGTGCCTTCACCCATGTCGCTGCATTCGCATACGTTCGCAAGGATGTTCCCGCGTACGTGACCGCCGAGGGCAATCCGGCGGGTGCGGTGGGACTGAATGTAGAGGGGATGCGCAGGCGCGCTGTCCCGAAAGCCGTGTCGGTCGCGCTTGACCGCGCCTACAAGACTGTCTATCGCGCCGGGTTGACGGCGAAAGAAGCCTGCGATGCGCTTGATGAGGAGGCGAACCGTCATCCCGAAGTGAGGATGTTCGTGGACGCGATACGGTCTTCGGAACACGGCATCATTCGACCGCGACGCGGCTCGCCGGCAACTTGAACGTACCCCACAGCCGTCGCCTGTCGGCACCGCCTGTGGCCCGGCCCCGCTCGTCGACCATGCAACAACCGCTCCAGGTCGCTGGCGCTCCCGGGAGCGTTTGTTCCATGGAAGTACCCCACAGCCGTCGCCTTCGGCACCGCTTTTTGCATGCGAGGGGTACCCCCTCGCGCTCCCCGGCTGAGGGCTCCTGGCCCGGCCCCGCTCGCTTCGATCCGATGGCCGCCTGACGTGGCCCTGAGAGTTGGCATCGTCGCGGGCGAAACATCGGGAGACATCCTCGGTGCCCGGTTGATGAGGGCCATCGAGCGCCGTGTCGAGAGCGTTGAATTCACCGGGATCGGCGGAGATCAGATGCTGGCGCAAGGCTTGCAATCCCGCGCTTGCCTCTCAAGGCTCGCCGTCAACGGCTTTATCGATCCGCTGAAACGCTTGCCGGACCTCCTCCGCCTGCTGCTGGACCTGGTGCGCCACTTCTCGCGGACGGGAGTGGATGTGGTCGTCGGCGTGGATTTCAATGTCTTCAACCTGTTGGCCGAGCGGTTGGCGAAGCGGCGGGGCATCCCGACGGCGCACTACGTGAGCCCGTCCGTCTACGCGTGGCGCCGGGGTCGGGTGAAGCGCATAGGTCGCGCCGCGGATGTCGTGATGGCGCTGTTTCCGTTCGAACCCGCGCTGTATCGGGATCACGGCGTTCGCGCCGTCTTCGTGGGGCATCCGCTGGCGGACGAGATAGGACCGGAGTCGGGCTCGCAGGCGGCTAGAATGGTTGCGCGGGAGCGTTTGGAACTCGACGAAGATGCCATGGTGATCGCGCTGATGCCCGGTAGCCGATTGTCGGAAATCGATGCGCTCGGTGAGATATTCCTTGCAGCAGCGGTGCGCCTGCAGTCCGAACTCGGGGAGTGCGCCTTTATCGTTCCCTGTGCGGATTTGCGAATTCACGACATGCTGAGCGAGATGGTTTGCGGACGATTCGACCAGCTCGATGTTCGACTGACTGCGGGAAACTCCGTCGAGGCGATGACGGCGGCGGATGGGGTCTTGGTGAAGTCCGGCACCGGAACGCTGGAAGCCATGCTGCTGCGCCGTCCCATGGTGGTGACGTATCGCCTCGGGCCCTTGACCTATCGCATCGTGAATGCGCTCAAGTCTTCGGAGTTCGTGGCTCTGCCAAATATCCTGAGCGGACGCCGGCTTGTGCCGGAACTGCTGCAGGACGCAGCCGAGCCGGAGGGTCTGGCGCATGCCTTGCTTGCCGAAATGCGGCGCTCGCGCACGGAACCCGGTTACTTTGACGAGTTCGACCGACAACACGCGACATTGCGGCGCGGTGCATCGGAACGCGCGGCGGAGACAGTGCTTTCCCTGGTTGCGGACCCATGACCCTGGATTTGTTCGGACCGTTTCGGGATGACGCCGCGCGCGTGGCGGGGGTCGACGAGGCTGGGCGCGGACCGCTTGCGGGTCCGGTCCTGGCCGCAGCGGTGATCCTGGATCCGTCGCGGCAGATCAGGGGTCTTGCCGACTCCAAGCGGCTGTCCCCGAAGCGACGGGACACCCTGGCGGAGCGGATCCGGGACGAGGCGCTGGATTGGGGCGTTGGCCGGGCCGAGGTGGAGGAGATCGATCGACTGAATATCCTGCAGGCCGCGCTGTTGGCAATGCGGCGCGCCGTCTCCCGGCTTTCGACCCCGCTCGACGTGGCTTTAGTCGATGGCAACGCCAGGCCGCTGCTGCCTTGCTCGGTGGTGACGATTATCGGCGGGGATGCCACCGTGCCGGCCATCAGTGCGGCATCCATCCTTGCGAAGGTCGCGCGGGACGCTGACATGGTGAGCCTCGCTGCTGTCCACCCTGAATACGGTTTCGAGCGGCACAAGGGCTACGCCACGGCAGAGCACCTGAAGGCCCTGCATCGGTATGGTCCCTCGCGCATCCATCGGCGGAGTTTCGCGCCCGTATCGGCGGCGTATGCGGCGAGGGGTCAAGTGGAGTTACTGTGACAGCGACAGGTTTCGTACACCTTCTGGTGCACACCGAGTATTCGATCTCCGATAGCCTCGTGCGGATCGGCGATCTGGCGCGTCGGACTGCGCAGATGTCGATGCCCGCGGTTGCCATGACTGACCGGTGCGCCCTTTTCGGCCTGGTGAAGTTCTACGACGCCTGCCTCTCTGCGGGGGTCAAGCCTATCGTCGGCGCGGACTTCCACTATCGCCATGGCGGTGACGTGAACCGTTGCGTGTTGCTCGCCGCGTCCAATGCGGGCTATGCCAATCTTCTGCGGTTGGTGTCGAGAGCCTATGTTGAGACGGGGGTCGGGCGAGCAACAGACCGGCGCGGCCGGCGCGAACACGGCCTGCTCGAACGCGAATGGATACTGTCCGCGTCGGAGGGGCTGATCGCGCTCTCGGGCGGTTGCCAGGGCGATGTCGGGCGGGCGCTGCTTGCCGACGACGCGCCGAGGGCGGGACGCCTGGCGGACGATTGGACGAGAGCGTTCGGCGACCGCTACTACATCGAAGTGCGGCGCACCGAACGTCCCGGCGAAGACGACTACGTAAGGTCGGCGGTAGATTTGTGCTGCGCGCGGTCGCTGCCCGTCGTGGCGACCAACGACGTGTGCTTTCTCCAACCGGACGATTTCGAAGCGCATGAAACGCGCGTTTGCATTCAGCAGGGCCGGACCCTGGACGACCCCCGGCGCGAACGCGGCTATAGGGAAGCGCAGTACCTGCGTTCCGCAGAGGAGATGCAGGCTCTTTTCGAAGACCTGCCGGAAGCGCTCGAAAACACCGTGGAAATCGCGAAGCGGTGCAACCTGGACCTGAAGCTCGGAAAATACCACCCACCGAACTACCCCACGTCGGATGGCGAGTCGCTCGAGGCGTTTCTTCGTCGCAGCGCAACAGAGGGCCTCAAGGCAAGGCTGCAGGCGCGCGTCGGGACGGCGCCCCGCATCGAGGCCGAGACCTACGTGGAGCGGCTTGACCACGAACTCGGCATCATCGAGGAGACGGGTTTTGCCGGCTACTTCCTGGTGGTTGCGGAATTCGTCAATTGGGCCAGGCGCAACGGCGTTCCGGTGGGTCCGGGCCGGGGCTCCGGATCCGGTTCCCTCGTCGCCTACGCTCTCAATGTGACCAATGTCGATCCGCTCGAATACGATCTCATCTTCGAGCGCTTCCTGAACCCCGAGCGCCTGTCGATGCCGGACATCGATATCGATTTTTGCATGGAGGGGCGCGATTCGGTCATTCGCCACGTCGCCGAGCGATATGGCGCGGACGCGGTCGGGCAGATTGCCACCTTCGGCACGATGGCGGCGAAAGCCGTGGTGCGTGACGTGGCGCGCGCCCAGGGCAAGCCATATGGACTGGCGGACAGGCTTTCGAAGATGATTCCGGCGGAAGTGGGCATGACCCTCGCCACGGCGGTCGCGCGCGAAGAAGAACTGCAGCGCTTCATAGACGAGAACGCGGATGCTGCGGAGATCGTGGACATGGCCTACAAGCTCGAAGGCATCGTCCGCAATGTCGGCAAACACGCGGGCGGCGTCGTCATCGCGCCGGGGCCGCTGACGGAGTTCGTGCCGCTATATGCGGACGATCGCAGCGGCGGCACGATCTCCCAGTTCGACAAGGACGATGTTGAACGGGCCGGCCTCGTAAAATTCGATTTCCTCGGCCTGCGGACCTTGACCATCATCGATTGGGCCGTGAAGGCGGTGAACGCCAGCCGGGAGGAGGGCGCTGGATCCCTCGATATCGATGCCATCCCGCTGGACGACGAAGCGACCTTTGCCCTGCTTCGCACGGGCGAAACGACGGCCATCTTTCAGCTCGAGTCCCAGGGCATGAAGGAGCTGCTGCGCCGCCTGGCACCAGACAACATCGATGAAGTGATCCCCCTTGTGGCGCTGTACCGGCCCGGTCCGCTGCAGTCCGGCACGGCGGATGACTTCATCGATCGCAAACATCGCCGCAAACCAGTCGAATACGAAGATCCCAAGCTCGAGGAGGGTCTGAAGGCGACGTACGGCGTCCTGCTGTACCAGGAGCAGGTGATGTACGCCGCCCGCGTGCTGGCGGGATTCAGCCTGGGCGAGGCCGACGTGCTGCGCGCCGCCATGGGCAAGAAGAAGCCTGAAGAGATGGTCAAGGTGCGTGAGAAGTTCATGGCGGGCGCCTTGTCGCAGGGCGTTCCAGAGAACCGCGCCGCCCATATATTCGATCAGATGGAGAAGTTCTCCGGCTATGCGTTTCCGAAGGGACACGCGACGACCTACGGCATCGTCACCTACCAGACCGCATGGCTCAAATGCCACTATCCGGCGGAGTTCATGGCGGCCGTGTTGTCGGCGGACATGCAGGACGCAGACAAGATGGTCGCGCTGGTGCACGAGTTGCGACGCATGGATCTGACGCTTCTCCCGCCAAACATCAATACAAGCCAATTCAGGTTTTCTGTGATCGGCGGCGGAATTCTCTACGGTTTGGGCGCGGTCCGTGGTGTCGGCGCCGGCGCGGTCGCAGCGATTGTCGAGCAACGGCAATCCGATGGTCTGTTCAAGGACCTGTTCGACTTCTGTTCCCGCATCCAGGGATCCGACGCGGGCCGCAATGCAAAGCACGTCATCGAACCATTGATTTGCGCTGGTGCACTGGATTGTTTCGCCGTTGACCGCGAGAACGTGGATCACCTGCGGGCGCGCCTGATGAAGGAGTTGCCGACGGCGCTGGCGCGCGCCGAGCAGGGGGCCCGTGATGCCGCCATGGGGATTCGGGACATGTTCGGGGACATCGTCGGCGAGCAACGGGCTGGGCCCGTGGACACTCCCTCCTGGAGCAGGAGCGAGCGACTCGCCGCGGAGAAGAAGAGTCTGGGTCTCTATTTGACAGGACACCCCATCGATGCCTACCTCGATGAAATCGCAACGCTGCGATCGACCGCCATCGAGTCCCTGGTCCAGGGACGAGCCACGCAGACGGTCGCCGGTCTCGTGGTTTCGGTCCGTTCGCGCAGGAGCAGGCGCGGCGACTCCATGGCGTTCGTGGTGCTCGACGATCGCACCGGCAGGGTCGAGGCGACGGTGTCCGACAAGGCGCTGGACGCTGCCCGCGACAAGCTTGTCAACGATGCCGTGCTCGTTGTCGAGGCGGAGGTCGAATACGACGACTATGCCGGCTCGCTGAGACTTCGTGCCAGGTCGGTGGAAACTCTCGAAGAAGCGCGGGCACGGTTAGCGGAATGCCTGAAGATTTCCGTCGACGCCAACGGCGCGAACGGGGAGCTCGCGTTGCGGTTGCGCGATCTGCTGCAATCGTATCGGCGCGACGAGGAGGCAGACGGTTGTCCGGTCGCCGTAGAGTATTGCTTCGACAAGGCGTGTGTCCGCGTCGATCTCGGAGAGCAGTGGCGCGTTGTGCCAAGCAATGCGCTGATCGAGGAACTGGGCGCGGCGTTCGGCGCGGAACGGGTGGGATTCGCGTATCCCGGCCAGGGTTAGTGCCATGAAAACCGTCTGTCCTTCGCCTGCGCCGTATTTCATCCCCGTCCAAGTCGACCTGGAGTAGGCGTGACCGCCTGAGGAGCGAACGGCGCGGACCTGGAGTCATGGGCAGGTTGACTGAGGATGTAGAGCGGGCGGTTGCGTCGATTTCCGATTCGGGGCGCTTCGCCGTCGGATACAGTGGAGGGCTCGATTCCACCGTGCTGTTACATGCAGCCGCGATGCGTTTGCCGCCTGAGCGACTGCGAGCGCTGCACGTCAACCACGGCCTGCAACCTGAAGCCCGAGCCTGGCAGCGCCATTGCGAACGTGTGGCGGAGACGCTGGGTGTCGCCATCGATGTGCTGCGCGTGACCGTGGAGGCGGGCAACGTTGAGGCGCAGGCGAGGCGCGCGCGCTACAGCGCATGGCGAGAGACGCTCCGACCGTCCGAACGGCTGTTGCTGGGCCACCATGCCGATGACCAGGCAGAAACGGTCCTGTGGCGGCTGTTCACCGGGCGGGCGCCGGTGGGCATGCCGAAGGAGCGGCCCCTGGGCGATGGTCGCTTGGCGCGGCCATTCCTGCATCTGCGCCGATCGCAGCTCGCCGCCTATGCGAAAGCGCACGACCTCGCCTGGGTGGAAGACCCGGCCAACGCGGACAGGAGGCTCGACCGCAACTTCATCCGCCACGAGATCATGCCGAACCTCGAGGCGCGCTTCCCCCGTGCCGTCAATATCCTGTCCAGCATCGCGCCGGCTCGTTTCGCCGGTCCGGACGCGAGCTTGCCGATCGATGGCCTTACGGCGAACGGCGTTCGGGCATGGCTCGGCTTCGGCGTGCCGGACCGGCGTATCGCGGAAATGCTCCGCCAGGCGCATGCCGTCGCCGACGCCAACCCCGTTGTCCGGTTGCCGGGGGGAGATACTGTGCGGCGCTATGCCGACCGCCTATACCGAGTCCCCGTTCTTCCCATGCCGAAGGTTCGCGAAAGCGAGAACAGGCGCATTGAGGTGGGCCGCACCGAGCAATTGCCCCATGGCACGATCGATTGGCGGCGGGTGAATGCGGGGCTCGCTGACGGACTGGAGTTGACGGTCCGTTACCGTAGCGGCAGCGAACGCCTGGTGCCCGTGGGACGCGGCGTCTCGAAGCGCTTGAAGGCGCTCTTCCAGGAGCACCGGATTCCCCCCTGGCAAAGAGATCTGTGGCCGCTGTTGTTCCTGGATGAGTTGCTGGTCGCAGTCCCGGGAGTCGCTCTCGCCGAGGAGTTCGCGGTGAAAGGGGGATGGAGTCCCGTGTGGACGGGCGGCTGATTATCTTTCGCTAACAGTCCGACAGAGTGGTAGGTGGGCTCGGGGCGGGGGTGAAAGACGGCGCAGGCGAAGCCGCGGACGGGTTTCCTGGCGCTATCCCCTGCCGATGATCTTTGCCGGGTCCACGGGTGCGCCGTTGCGGCGAATCTCGAAGTGCAGCCGGCGCGTGGTGGGACTGCCGGATCCGATGTCGCATATCTTCCCGCCGCTGGCGATCCGGCTTCCCTCGGCGACCGCAGGCTCTACGTTGATGTTGTAAGCCGACAGGTACGTGTCGGAATGCTCGACGATAATCGTGTACCGATACCCGCCGATACCGGCGCCGGCATACACCACCTCGCCGGCCGCCGCCGCGATCACCCGGTGGCCGTTCGGAAGCAGATAGTCCAGGCCATTGTTGCCGCGGCCAAATCCGCGTGCGGGCTGCGTGTTGACCGGCCAACGCCATCCCGCGCGCGCTGGCGCGGGTTGGCTGGGTGCTGACTTCTGCGCGGTGGACGGCGTGGGGCGTGCGCGCGGCGCAGGTTTGGTGACGGACTTTGCCACCGGTTTGGCGACCGGTTCTACTACCGGTGTTGCCACCGGTTTGGTGACGGGTCTTGCCGCCGGTTTGGCGACGGGTTGTGCCGGAGGCTGCGCCGGGCGCGCAGCGGTCTTTGGCTTGGTCTGCACCGGTGCCGGTATGCTCGCACCCGTGGAGTCCGTTGCAGCGGAAGGCTCGCTCTTCATGCCGTACAGCAACAGCTTTTGTCCGGGGTAGATCGTGTAGGGGGGCGCTATTCCGTTCCGACGCGCGATATCCCGGTAGTCGAGCTGGTATTTCCAGGCTATCGCATAGAGGGAGTCATTGGGTCTCACGATGTACTCGCCCGACGTCTTGATGGCCGGTTTCGAAATCGGCTCCGACCGGTCCTGGACGGGCGCGCGCGACGGCGTGGCGCAGCCGGCGGCGAGCGTCGCGCAGACAAACAGGCTAATGATTCGCTGGCTGGCCACTTTTTGCGAGTACCGTAATGGCAGCGATGCCGAGACACGCGGCGACAGCAACCCAGGCGATCATCGGGTCATCTCCCGTGCTCGCTCGATAGGTTGCGGGCAGCACCATCGTGTCGTCCACGCGCCAGGGCCACAGGCGGACCAGGGATCCGGCCATCAACCCGGTCAGCAACGAGAAGACGGCGCCGGGATAGCGTTCCAGCGAACGCGCGAGAAGCCTGACGAAGGACAGCAGCCCGATTGCCATGCCCGCCACGGTCGCGGCGATGATGTCGAGTTGAGCCGTGTTCAGCGCGGCGATCAGGGGTTCCCACAGACCAAGGAGAACCAGGACCAGGCTGCCGGATATGCCGGGCAGTATCCACGCGGTAGCGGCGAGCGCGCCGCCGATCAGGAAGCGAGGGTAGGTCGGGTCCGAACTCGTCGGCGCCAGGGTTGCCACGAACACGGCCAGGAATGCTCCGGCGATGCCGAAGGTCGCGAGGGAGGGCAACGTGGTGCGGAGCGCGACCCTGGGCAGGGACGCCGTGATCAGCCCGAAAATGAAACCCCATACAACCGGTCCGTGCGTATCGAGTAGGTAGCCGAGGACGCGTGCGAATATTATCAGACCGACGATCATCCCAAGCGCAAGCGCGGCCAGGAACGACAGGTCGTGGGTCCGGTGGAATGCGCCGAAGCCGTCGCGCAACAGCACCCTCGGCGAACTTGGCGAAAAGGCGGCCAGGGCGTTCAGTAACCGTTCGTAGATACCCGTGATGAACGCGATCGTGCCGCCGGAAACGCCAGGCACAACCTCTGCCATGCCCATCGCGACGCCCCGCGCGACGATACCGAGCCATTCCCGCCAACCCCGCAGGCGTGTCATCGCCTGGTCGCATCGCAATCGCGCGGCGCATCGTGGAACTCCCCGACTTCACGGAGCACCGTTGTCGCGTAGGTGCCTGGGCCGAGCGCGAATTCGACGGTCATCGCGCCTTCATCGATGTGCCAGGACAGATTCTTGAGAATCGCTGCCAGCGGTCGCCGTTCCTGGCGCAGTCCGACAAACTCCAATGCATCGGCGATCTCGGCGTGGGCCTCGATCAAGCGTTCTTCGAGCATGCGCGCGGTGCCGCTGCTCGGCAGTCTACCCCGGCCCCAAAGCGGTCCGGTGGGCTGCCCATCCAGTTCGGCCTCGCCGTCAAGGAAACTGCGCCAGGTGTCCCCCGAGACCCGCTCGCCGAGGACCTCGTTGAACAGGAAGCTGCGCAGGCTCGACAGGTACACGGACCGGAGAAACCGCGAGATTCGAGGTTTGCCCGCCCGCACCCAATCCAGGGCGGCACCCACATTCTGCCCCGTGGCGCCGAACCGTTGCGCGCCGAAATAGTTTGGCGCACCGTGCTCGCCGAGTAGCGCGAGCGCCGCCTGGGGATCTCCCGCGAGGTCGCGGATACGAATCCTAAAGCGGTTCCTGTCCAGTTCGCCGCGCCGGAGTTTTCGCCTATGGTGGACCTGTCGCAGGATACGCACGCCTTCGCCGACATGGACATCTTCTCGCTGGGGCAGGCGCACGCTGAACCATTGGCGCGCCACAGCGCGCCTGTCTTTCATGCCGGCGAAGGAGACGTCGCGAATCGGGACGCCGCAACTACCGGCAAGCATCTGCTGCACCGCGTGCGTGGTGAGTCCGCGTTTCTCCACCAGAAGGTACAGGTGTTCGCCTTCCCCGGTGGGCTCGAACGTCAAGGACTCGGTCACTTGGAAGTCGTCCGGCGTCAGGCGCAGAATGCCGGTGACATTCCGCGCGCCGGCATGGGCGCGGGGCCAGTGCATCACGGCGTTCGCAGCCCGCCTTCGCCCTCCGGCCCGGTTTCATCATCATCGACCACGAGAAAGAAAGTTTCGCCTTGTGCAACCATGCCGAGAGCCGTCCGCGCGCGCGCCTCCACGGCATCGAGGCCTTCCTTCAGCGCGGCGATTTCGGCTGTGAGCAAACGGTTGCGCCGCGTCAGTCGATCATTGAGACGTTGTTCCGCCTCGATCCTTTCCGTCAACTCGACGACCGCGAGATGACCGGCATCGCCGACCCAATAGCGGTACTGCAGGGCGAGAATGGCCAGGATACCCAGGCATACGAAGAACTTCACGGCGGCTACCTGCTACCCAACTGTCGTTGTCTCCGTCACGCGTCTCCCTGCGCCGCCGCCAGCTCGCCCATCCCGCGATAGATGGCCGCGTCGTCGAGGAGCGCCTCGATCTGGAGCAACCGATTGTACTTGGCGATGCGATCCGAGCGGCAGAGGCCTCCGGTCTTGATCTGTCCGGCGCCGGTGCCGACGGCAAGGTCGGCGATGGTCGTATCCTCGGTTTCGCCGGAACGATGGGATATGACCGCGGCGTAATCGGTGTCCTGCGCCATGCGCACCGCGGCAAGGGTCTCGGTCAGTGTGCCGACCTGGTTCAGCTTGACCAGTATCGCGTTGGCGGCACCGTCGATGATGCCCCGCTGCAACAGCGCCGTGTCGGTGACGAAGAGATCGTCGCCGACAAGCTGAACCCGATTGCCAAGCGCATCCGTCAGCTTCGACCAGCCGTCCCAGTCGTCTTCGTCCAGACCGTCTTCGATGGAGGAGATCGGATAGCGGTCCACCAAGTCTGAAAGATATGCGCGGAACTCATCGCCCGCATAGGTCGACCCCTCTCCCGCCAGGGCGTATTTGCCATCGTTGAAAAATGTCGACGCCGCGCAGTCGACGGCGAGCATGACATCCTTGCCGATCTCGTAGCCCGCCACTTCGGCGGCACGGGCGACCATGTCCAGGGCGGCGGCGTTCGACGGCAGGTCCGGCGCGAAGCCGCCTTCGTCGCCGACGGCGGTGGACAGCCCCTGTTCGTTCAATACGCCCTTCAGAGCCTGGAAGATCTCGGCGCCGCAACGGAGTGCCTCGCTGAACGAGGACATCGAGACCGGCTGCACCATGAATTCCTGGATGTCCACGTTGTTGCTCGCGTGCTCGCCGCCGTTGAGGATGTTCATCATCGGCACGGGCAGACGCATTTCGCCACCGTCGAAGATGTCGTGGATATGCTCGAACAGCGGAACCTGCTTGTGCGCGGCGGCAGCTTTGGCAGCGGCCAGGGAAACGGCGAGGATGGCGTTGGCGCCAAGGCGCGACTTGTCGCTGGTGCCGTCTAGGTTGATCATCGCGTGATCGAGGACTTCCTGGTCCAGCGCATCAATGCCGCGGATTGCCGGAGCGATCTCGCTGGCGATCCCGGCGATGGCTTTCGTCACGCCCTTGCCCGAAAAGCGCTTTGGATCACCGTCCCGAAGCTCGAGCGCCTCGCGAGATCCGGTGGAGGCGCCGGAAGGCGTGAAAGCGTCACCGCGCGCACCGCCTCGCAGGACCACTTCCGCCCGCACCGTGGGGTTGCCGCGGGAGTCGAGGACTTCCTGGGCCGCCACGTCCTGGATGATGCTCATGGCATGCGGTCCCCCGAATGGGTCCCCGAACGGGTCTCCATGTAGCCGCGCGACTTGACCGCGGTGTCGATGGCGAGGAGGTCTTCGACGAGGTCCGACATCAAATCCATCGGCCAGGAATTCGGGCCGTCGGAGAGTGCTTCGTCGGGGTTCGGATGCGTTTCCATGAATACGCCCGCGACCCCGGCCGCGACCGCTGCCCGCGCCAGTACCGGCACCATTTCACGTTGGCCACCCGAGACATTGCCCAGTCCGCCGGGCATCTGCACGGAATGCGTGGCGTCGAACACGACGGGACAGCCGGTGTCCCGCATGATCGGAATCGAACGCATGTCCGACACAAGATTGTTGTAGCCGAAGGTGACGCCGCGCTCGCACACCAGGATGTCGTCGTTGCCGGTGGCGCGCGCCTTGTCGACCACGTGGTGCATGTCGGCGGGCGCGAGGAACTGCCCCTTCTTGATGTTGACCGGCCGGTCGCACCTGCAGACGTTCTGAATGAAATTCGTCTGCCGGCACAGGAACGCCGGTGTCTGCAGCACGGAGACCACGTCCGCCACTTCATCCAGCGGAGTGTCTTCGTGCACGTCCGTCAACACCGGCACCCCCACCTCGTCCCGCACCCGCTCGAGGATCCGCAGTCCGCTTTCGAGACCGGGTCCCCGGTAGCTCGTGTGGGAGGACCGGTTAGCCTTGTCGAAGGAGCTTTTGTATATGAAGGGAATCCCCAGCCTGCCGGTAATCTCCTTCAGCCGCGTCGAAGTCTTCATTGCCATTCCCTCGCTCTCGATGACGCAAGGTCCGGCAATGAGAAATATGGGGTCGGCATTGCCGACTTCGAAGGAACAGAGTTTCAGACTAGCCCCCCTGCAGGGTTTGTTCGGCCGAAATCCCCCGACCGTTGGCCCTGCGTTGACTTCGCGGGCTGTCGGTGTCCGTGGCCCGTCGGTGCGCGCAGCGGTTCGACGCTTCGATGAATCCGGTGAAAAGCGGGTGGCCGTCCCGCGGCGACGATGTGAACTCCGGGTGGAACTGGCACGCCACGAACCAGTCGTTGCCGGGCAGTTCAATCATTTCGACCAGCGAGTCGCGCGCGCTTCGCGCGGCCACCCTGAGGCCCAGGCTCTCGAATCGGGGAACGTACGCCTCGTTCACCTCGTAGCGGTGCCGGTGGCGTTCGTTGACGCTGCTGGCCGCATACATTCGATGCGCCAGTGAACCCGGTTGCAGCGTGCATGCCTGTTCGCCCAGGCGCATGGTGCCGCCCATGTCCTCCGAGCCGTCGCGCCTTTCGCGTCTTGCCATGCTCCCCGAGCCGTCCATCCACTCTTCCACCAGCCCGATGACCGGATGGCGGGTGTCGGGGTCGATTTCCGTTGAACTGGCGCCTTCGAGCCGGGCCACGTTCCGGGCGAATTCGATGACCGCGGCGTGCAGCCCATAACAGATGCCGAGATACGGCACATTGTTCGTTCGCGCGTAGCGCGCCGCTTCAATCTTGCCCAATAGGCCGCGTTCTCCGAACCCGCCCGGGACGAGAATCGCGTTGACGTCGTCCAGAACGCCGGTGCCACTGTTTTCGATGACCTCGGCATCGAGGTATTCGATATCGACGCGGGTGCGCGTCTGGATGCCGGCATGGGCCAGCGCCTCGACCAGGGACTTGTAGGCGTCGGGTGTATCCAGGTATTTGCCGACTATGGCGATGCGCGTGGCGCGCGCCGGGTTGTGCAGCGCTTCGACCACGCGTTGCCACTCGGCGAGATCCGCCTCGCCGCACTCGAGCTTCAGTTTCTCGGCCACGATGTCGTCCAGGTGCTCGGCGTGCAGCTTGAGCGGGCCCTCGTAGATGGCATCGAGGTCCTCGAACGGGATTACCGCCCGCTCTTCGACGTTGGTGAACAGCGCAATCTTGCTGCGCGTAGGCTGGGTGATCGACTCTTCGGACCGGCATACGAGAATGTCCGGCTGCAGCCCGATCGTTCGCATCTCCTTGACCGAGTGTTGCGTCGGCTTGGTCTTTATTTCGCCCGCCGCGCTCAGGTAGGGCACCAGTGTCAGATGGATGAAGAGGGTGCGGGACGCCCCGACCTCGAGTCGCAGTTGGCGGACGGCTTCGAGGAAAGGCAGCGACTCGATATCGCCCACTGTGCCGCCGATTTCGACCAGCACGATATCCACGCCTTCGCCCACGGCGAGAATGCGTCGCTTGATTTCGTCGGTGATGTGGGGAATGACCTGCACGGTGCCGCCGAGGTAGTCGCCGCGGCGCTCGTTTCGGATGACTTCGGCATAGACGCTGCCGGTGGTGAAGTTGTTGTGCTGCGACATGCGCCGGCGGATGAACCTTTCGTAGTGCCCGAGGTCGAGGTCGGTCTCGGCGCCGTCCGCGGTGACATAGACCTCGCCGTGCTGGAACGGGCTCATGGTGCCGGGATCCACATTGATGTAGGGATCCATCTTGAGGATATTGACCTTGAGTTTGCGGGCTTCGAGGATGGCCGCGAGGGAGGCGGTGAGAATGCCCTTCCCCAAAGAAGAAGTGACGCCCCCGGTTACGAAAATGTAGTGCGTCAACGAACCACCCGCTGCCGCCGGTGTGCGGCAAGATGGGCGGACACAATAGCAAAATGCGCCTGCAGGCTCAACGATCCATGGACCGTTTAAGGCCGGCAATGGCGGCAATTTTCGGTAGAGGGACTTGCCGTGCGGCCATAGTATTCTTTTCCATATGCCAAAGGAGTATTAGTTATTGCAATTACGGCGGTGGCTGAATTGCACACAGCGGGTGCTTGAGTGCACCATAGGATGTTGGATCGAGACGTAGTAAGGAACAGTCGAAATGCACAGAAATGTCCTCGTTGAGATCAAGACTCAGGGTAGCCACAAGCGTTCGGAGCCTCGTCGCGTCATGTCGAGTGTTGCCGTCGCGGGTCCGGCATTCCTTGCGTCCTTGCTGGTTTGCCTGACCTCGGGGCCTGTCGCCTCCGCCCAGGAGGAAGCGGCGCCAATTGCGCAGGCCTCCGGTCAGATCGAAGAAGTGGTAGTGGTAGGGTCGCGGCGCAGGGACCGTTCCGCTGCTGACTCGCCGGTGCCGGTCGATGTGATCGGCGGCGACGACTTTCGCGCGCACGGCGACAGCGACATGGACTCGCTGCTTGCGGCAACCGTCCCGTCGTACAACGTCGCCCAGGAACCTATCAGCGATGCGGCGACCTTTATCCGTCCGGCGACGCTGCGTTCCCTGCCGCCGGACGCCACGCTGGTGCTGGTCAACGGCAAGCGTCGCCACCGCGCGGCCGTTATTGCCCTGCTCGGCGCCGGCATTTCCGGCGGGTCGCAAGGCCCCGACCTGTCCGCGATTCCCGCCATTGCGCTCGACCGTCTTGAAGTGCTCCGCGATGGCGCGTCAGCGCAGTATGGATCCGACGCGATCGCCGGCATCCTCAATTTCGTCCTCAAGGAAGACGATAGCGGCGCCACGGTCGACGCCAAATGGGGGCAATATTTCGAAGGCGACGGCGACAGGCTGACCGTAGCCACCAACGTGGGCTTGCCGCTCAGCGACGCCGGATTCGCCAACTTGAGCTTCGAGTGGAAAGAAACCGAACCCACGAGCCGGAGCCGCCAGCGCGGCGACGCGCAGGCGCTGATCAACGCCGGCAATACCCATGTGCGGCAGCCGGCGGCGCAGATCTGGGGCGCACCGGAGAAATCCGGCGACTTCAAGCTGTTCGGCAACTTCGGCATCGAGCTCGGCAACGGCAGCGAGGCGTACGCTTTCGGCAACTGGGCCGAGCGGCAGGTGGAAGGCGGTTTCTACTATCGGAACCCGCACACGCGCAACGGCGTGTTCCGCGGGCCGGTGCTGGACGCCAATGGCACGCCGGTTTTCAAACTCGATGATGGCGACCTGGTCTCGCCCGGCCAGGGCGACCTCGACGACGGTGTCGACTTGTTCTACGGGGACGGCTCACCGGTTGTCGATACGGCGGGTGTCACTCGCACCGTCAAGGTGGCGGACCTCTCCGGCGATATGTCGGGCAATTGCCCGGCGGTAAGGATAGTGAACTATGTTGCCGACCAATCGGCACTGTCACAGATCGCGAGCGATCCGAATTGCTACTCGCTCATCGAGAAATTCCCCGGCGGTTTCACGCCGCAATTCGGCGGCTATATCCACGATTTTGCGGTGGCCGGGGGTGTGCGCGGCAATATCGGCGAAGGCTGGTACTACGACCTGAGCGTAACCGCGGGCCGCAGCAACGCCGAGTTCTACATCTACAACACCATCAATCCGCAACTGTTGGCGCAGCGCAACGACATTCCCGTCTACTACGACGCCGGGGCCTACACGGAGACGGACCGGGTGGTCAATTTTGACGTGTCGAGGCCGTTCGAGGTGGGTCTGTGGGGTCCTCTCAACGTGGGCGCCGGCCTGGAGTACCGGGACGAGACATTCCGCATCCACAACGGCGATCCCAACTCGTTCTACATTGATCCGAACATCGAGTTCGGCCTCGCGGCACAGGGCTTCGGCGTCGGCTCGAACGGCTTTGCCGGATTTCAGCCCGGCGACGCGGGAGAGCACACCGTGCGCGCCACGGCTGCGTACGTCGACCTCGAGTCCGACGTGTCCGAGCGTCTCCTGCTAGGCGGTGCCTTGCGCTTTGAGAACTACTCGGTATTCGGCACGACGCTGGACGGCAAGATCGTGGCTCGTCTGCAGATCTCGGATAGCGTCGCGCTGCGCGGTGCCGCGAGCACCGGTTTCCGGGTGCCGACCGCCGGACAGGCCAATCTCCGCAACGTCACGACGGAGTTCCAGAACGGCGCGCTGGCGGACATCGCGACGCTGCCGCCGTCGAACCCGATCGCCCAGCAGAAGGGCGCGCAGGAGTTGACTCCCGAAGAGTCGGTCAACCTGACGTTCGGCCTGGTGTTCCATGTCGGCGACCTCGACGTGACGATGGACTATTACAACATCGAGATTACGGACCGCATTGCGTTCACGAGCCGGTTCAGCCTGACCGAGGCGGACAAGGACGCATTGCTCGCCGTGGGCGTGTCCGACGCCACGAGTTTCTCGTCGGTACGCTTCTTTTCCAACCAGCAGACCGTGCAGGCAACGGGCTTCGATGTCGTGGCGAATCTGCCCTTCGACCTTGCGGGCGGCGTATCCACCCTGACGTTGGCGGCGAATTTCTCGGATATCGAACTTGCAAAGTTCGATCCCGAGTTCACCAGTGAAAATCGCCGTCTGCAGATCGAACAAGGCCGGCCGGACTCTCGCGTCACGGTGACCTGGAATCACCTGCAAGGCTCCTGGCGGCTCATGGCCCGGATGCGCCACTACGGCGGTTACTACGATGCGCCGACGAACGACGGTTCGGTGGCGTTTTATCCGGAGCCCGAGATGCTGTTCGACGCCGAGATCGCGTACGACGTGACCGACAAGCTGTCGCTATTGTTTGGCCTGCAGAACGCGTTTGACGAATACCCGGATGAGAACCCTCACGGAGAGGTGGCCGGACTGATCTATCCCGAGCAGTCTCCCTTCTCCTTCAACGGTGGCTACACCTACTTCCGCGTGATGTGGAGCCCGATGTAACGTCATTAGACAGGCTACGACGGGGACCTGGCCTTTCTGTCCGGGTCCCCGCGCCGCCTGGCAGGGTTCAGCGTTCGAGCAGTTCGCGCTTGTTCGGAACCTCGCGCCACTCGGCCTCGTCGGGTGGCGCGTCCTTCGCTTCCGTGATGTTCGGCCAGACTTCCGCGAGTTCGGCGTTGAGATCGAGGAAGTCTTCCTGGTCCTCGGGCAACTCGTCCTCCGAATAGATCGCGTCGACCGGGCACTCGGGTTCGCACAGTGCGCAGTCGATGCATTCGTCGGGATGGATGACGAGCATGTTGGGCCCTTCATAGAAGCAGTCGACTGGACACACCTCGACGCAGTCCGTCAGTTTGCACTTGATGCAGGCTTCGCCGATCACGAAAGTCATGGGTGTCCTCGTCTCCTTTCCTCGACTGTTTCGGGCGGCGTATTCTACAGCAGGTTCTTGAGGTCAAACACGAGGTCAAGCGCCGCTTTAGGGGTCAACTGATCGGGATCCACCTCGCTTAGACGTTCACGCAGGACTGCTTCCTCCCCTGTGTCTTCATCGACACCCGCAACTTCGTCCGGTGGTGGCGCGAACAGGTCCCCCTGCCGTGCGTCGCTCCGCTTGTGTTGGGTCTCGAGGCGCGCCAACCGCGTGCGAGCCAGCGCAAGCACCGCCTCCGGCACGCCGGCGAGTTTCGCCACCTGCACGCCGTAGCTCTGGTTCGCCGGGCCATCCTTGACGATGTGCAGGAACACCACGTCCGCGCCGTGTTCCACCGCGTCGAGATGGACGTTGGCGATGCCATGGAACTCTTCCGGGAGCGCGGTGAGTTCGAAGTAGTGCGTCGCGAAGAGCGTGAACGCACGCAGCCGGATCGCCAGGTGGCGCGCCGCCGCCCACGCCAGCGCGAGGCCGTCGTAGGTGCTCGTGCCACGCCCGATTTCGTCGAGCAGGACCAGGCTCTCGGGCGTCGCGTTGTGCAGGATGTCTGCCGTCTCGCTCATTTCGACCATGAATGTGGAGCGTCCGCTGGTGAGATCGTCGGACGCGCCGATGCGGGTGAATATGCGGTCGACCGGCCCGATAGCGGCGGAAGTCGCCGGAACGAAACAGCCGGTCCAGGCGAGCAGGACGATCAGCGCGGTCTGGCGCATGTAGGTCGACTTTCCGCCCATGTTGGGACCGGTGATCACGAGCATGCGGCGCGACTCGTCGAGATCCAAGTTGTTCGGCACGAACGGCGCGTCGGACTCCGCCTCGACGACCAGGTGGCGTCCCCCGCGTATCTGCATGCCGGGGACATCGGTCAACTCCGGCGCGACGAGGCCCAGTGCGTCGGCGCGGTCGGCAAATGCCGCGAGCACGTCGAGGGCGGCCAGCGCTTCGCCGGCGGCCCGCAGCGCCGACCCGGACTCGTCGAGGCGCGACAGCAGGTCGTCATAGAGTTCCCTTTCCCGGCGCAACGCCCGCGCCTGGCTCGTGAGCGCCTCGTCCTCGAACTTTTTCAGCGTCGGCGTGATGTAGCGTTCCGCGTTCTTCAGCGTCTGCCTGCGGATGTACTCGGCGGGCACCTCCTCGGCTGCCGCCCGGTTCGTCTCGATGTAGTAGCCGTGCACGCGGTTGTAGCCGACCTTGAGCGAGGCGATTCCCGTGCGTTCCCGCTCGCGGGCCTCGAGGTCCGAAAGAAAGCCGCTGGCGTTTTCCGTGAGGTCGCGCAGGCCGTCGAGTTTTGCATCGAAACCGCGCGCGATGACACCGCCTTCGCGCAATGTCGCCGGTGGTTGATCGACCACCGCGCGGTCCAGCAGGTCGTGTTCCTCCCGGAAGGGAGGCAGGGCAGCGAAGCGTTGCACGAGTGCCGGCGCATCGAGCGTCTCGACCAGTGCGCGGATATCGGGCCACACGGCGAGGCTCGCGCGCAATCTCGCGAGATCGCGCGGCGCAGCGTTGCGCAGGGCGATTCGCGTGACGATTCGCTCGATATCGCCGATCTCTCTCAAGGCAGGCTGGAGCCGCTCGGCACCGCGGGTATCGATCAGGGCGAGCACTGCCCGTTGACGTTCGCGCACCGCGTCGGCGTTTCTCAGCGGTGCCGCGAGCCAGCGCTTCAGGAGCCTCGCGCCCATGGGCGTGCGCGTCTCGTTCAGTACGCCGTACACGGTGCCTCGGGATGTGGGTTGACCATCGAGGCGGGAATCGACTTCGAGGTTGCGGCGCGTGCGCTGATCGAGGATCACGTGGTCGCCGGCCTCGAAGCGGCGGACCGATACGATGTAGTCGAGGGATTGTCGCCGCGCGTTCTGTGCGTAGCGCAGCACCGCGCCAGCGGCGCCGACGCCCGCGGTCACTTCGTGTATGCCGAAACCCGTCAGGTCGCGCACGCCGAAGTGCTCGGTCAGGAACCGTTCGGCGAGATCGACATCGAAATCGAGGGCGGGACGGCGCGTGACCTCGCGGCCCGGGTCGATGACGACATCTTCCGCCGTCACCAGTTCCGCGGCGCCGATTCGGTCCAGCTCCGCGATCAGCGCATCTGTCGAATCGCATTCGCGGATGTGGAACTCTCCGGAAGAAACATTGAGCCAACTCAATCCCCAGCCGTCGCCGTCGGGTTGCACGCCCGCCAGCACGCTCTCACTGTCGGGGTCCAGCAACCCGTCTTCGGCCAGCGTTCCCGGAGTCACGATACGCGTCACGCGGCGCTCGACAGGTCCCTTCGACTTGGCCGGATCGCCTATCTGTTCGCAGATCGCCACGGATCTTCCCATCCGTGCGAGCCGCGCCAGGTAGCCGTCGACGCTGTGGAAGGGCACGCCCGCCATGGGGATGGGTTGCCCCGCCGAGCGCCCGCGGGCGGTGAGGGTGATGTCGAGCAGGCTCGCCGCCTCGCGGGCGTCGTCGAAGAACAGCTCATAGAAATCGCCCATGCGGTAGAACAGCAGGATGTCCGGGAACTCGGCCTTGATGCCGAGGTACTGCCGCATCATCGGGGTGTGGGCCGAGGCGTTCATTTCGCCTCGAGCGCCTTGGGAGATAGACCAGATTCAGCGAATGGAATTCGACGCAACTGCAACGGGTTTCCTGCGGTCAAGAAATCAGGGGGCCAGGGAAGGGCGTATTGTAAGCCAGGGCGGAAAAGGGCGTAGGACATGACGCTTTCTGCAAATCGACGGTTGCACTTCTTACTGGTCGGATATACAGTACCGCAAAATTCACATCCCAGCGGAGATTCTTGAAGGAGATTCACAAAAATGGCGGGAACCGAAAAAAACCGAGCCCTAAGGGCGGCGCTGACGCAGATTGAGCGGCAATTCGGCAAGGGTTCGATGATGCGGCTCGGCGACCGCGAGCAGGAGGCGATTCCAGCCGTGTCGACAGGTTCCCTCGGACTCGATGCCGCGCTCGGTGTGGGTGGCCTGCCCCGGGGACGGGTCGTCGAGATCTACGGGCCCGAATCCTCCGGCAAGACCACGCTGACCTTGCAGGTGATCGCCGAGGCGCAGCGCGTTGGCGGCACCTGTGCGTTCATCGACGCCGAGCATGCCCTGGATCCCATCTATGCGGAGGCGGTCGGCGTCAATACGGACGACCTGCTCGTCTCGCAGCCGGACACCGGCGAGCAGGCGCTCGAAATCTGCGACATGATCGTGCGTTCCGGGGCCGTCGATGTGGTCGTCATAGACTCCGTCGCCGCGCTGACGCCGAAGGCGGAAATCGAAGGCGACATGGGCGACTCGCACGTCGGCCTGCAGGCGCGCCTGATGAGCCAGGCGCTGCGGAAGATGACGGCGAACATCAAGCAGTCCAATACGCTGGTGATCTTCATCAACCAGATCCGCATGAAGATCGGCGTGATGTTCGGCTCGCCGGAAACCACGACCGGTGGCAACGCGCTCAAGTTCTACTCTTCGGTGCGCCTCGACATCCGCCGCATCGGCGCCATCAAGGACGGCGACGAGGTCATAGGCAACGAGACCCGGGTAAAAGTGCTCAAGAACAAGGTGGCACCGCCGTTCAAGCAGGTGGAGTTCCAGATCCTCTACGGCAAGGGAATCAACCGGACCGGCGAGATCATCGACCTCGGCGTCGCGAATGGAATCGTCGACAAGTCGGGCGCCTGGTACAGCTACAACGGCGACCGCATCGGCCAGGGACGCAAGAACTCGGCGGACTTCCTGAACAGCAACGAAGCGCTTCGAAGCGAAATCGATGCGCGCGTGCGCGCAGCCTTGCTGCCGCAGCCGGCGGAGAGCAAAGAGAGTGAAAGCCAGGGCGGAGAAACCGATCAGCAGGGCAACCCGGCCGCTCTTCGGTCGCGCTAGCCGAGTGGTAGGTGGGCTCTGGGCGGGGGTGAAAGACGGCGTAGGCGAAGCCGCCGACGGATTTCATGGCACTAGCCGAAACCGTCCGAGTAGCCGCTTGACGCTTGAATCGCCGCGTGACGCGCGAGCAGCCGCCTGAGTAGCGCGTGACGCGTGAATAGCCGCGTGAGATAGCCGCGTGAATAGCCACGCATAGCATCAACCTTGTAGCGATAGCTCGATGAACATGCCCCAATCCGGACTGACCGAGGCAACCCTGACCGAGCGAGCCCTGCGTCTGCTCGCAACTCGGGAACATTCCCGATTCGAACTGCGCCGCAAGTTGCTGCGCTGCCGCGCATCCGATTCCTCAAAAACACAGACAAAGCCAACCGCGCAGGCGGAAGCAGAAGCCGAAGCAGACGCGGAAGCACCGACGAATATCGAAGCGCAGGTGGACACCGTACTCGACGATCTAGCGAGCCGGGACCTGTTGTCGGATGTTCGCTTCGCCGAGGCGTTTGTCCGTCGCGGCGTCGATCGCGGTCAAGGTCCCATCAAGATTCGCGCGGAGCTGCGCAACAGGGGCGTGGCGGAAGACATCATCGACGATACGCTCACCTTTCCCGACGATTTCTGGCTTCGGCGAGCCCGGGCGGTGCAGGTCAAGCGTTTCGGCAGGGCCGGCGATGGCACCAGTACCAGCGGCAACAGCGATATCGATGCTCCGGTGAACCGCTCCGAATGGGCGAAACGCGCCCGTTTCCTTGCGGCGCGCGGATTTGCATCCGACATCATCTATCGAACGCTCGGCCCGCAGACCGTATAATCCGCCGCCTTTTCAAGTTCGGGATCGCGACGGTGAAAACTGCCGAGATTCGAGCCGCTTACCTCGACTTCTTCGCGGCTCGTGGCCACAAGGTCGTCAAATCCAGCAGCCTGGTTCCAGGCAACGATCCGACGTTGCTGTTCACCAACGCCGGCATGGTGCAGTTCAAGGACGCGCTGACGGGGCGCGAGCGCCCGGGATTCGACCGCGCGGCGTCCTGCCAGCTATGCGTGCGCGCCGGAGGCAAGCACAACGACTTGGAGAACGTCGGCTATACCGCGCGCCACCAGACGCTGTTCGAGATGCTCGGCAACTTCAGCTTCGGCAGCTACTTCAAGGAAGACGCCATCGATTGGGCGTGGGAATTCGTCACGGACGTTCTCGCGTTCGACCGTGACCGATTGTGGGTGACGGTGCATCCCACCGACGGCGAGGCGCGCAAGCTCTGGATCGACAAGATCGGCGTACCGGCCGAGCGGGTGATCGACCATCCGGACAACTTCTGGGCGATGGGCGACACCGGCCCCTGTGGCCCCGACTCGGAGATTTTCTACGACCAGGGCCCCTCGGTCGCTGGAGGACCGCCGGGCTCGCCGGAAGAGGAGGGGGACCGATTCCTGGAAGTCTGGAACCTCGTCTTCCCGCAATACGATCGGTCGGCCGACGGCGAACTTGCCCCCCTGGCGAGTCCCGGCGTCGACACGGGCATGGGCCTTGAGCGCGCCGCGGCCATCTCCCAGGGCGTGCGCTCCAACTACGAGAACGACATACTCCGCGAGATCGTCTTCGCGGCGGGGCGCATGGCCCGGCTAAATGACGAGGCCGAAATGCTGGCCAACCCGTCCCTGCGCGTCATCGCGGACCACATCCGCTCCACCGCGTTCCTGATTGCGGAAGGCGTGATGCCCGGCAACGAGGATCGGGACTACGTCCTGCGGCGGATCATCCGTCGCGCGCTGCGGCACGGACACAAGCTGGATCTGCATGAACCGTTCTTCCATCGGCTCGTGGCGCCGCTGGTGGATGAAATGGGCGAGGCGTATCCGCAGATCGAGGAGCGCAGGGACAGTATCGAAGCGATACTCCTCGCTGAGGAAGAGCGCTTCGCGAGAACGCTCGACCGGGGCATGGTGATTCTCGATACCTATATCAATAACGCGTTGATACGTAAGGCCGAGGATCCACACGGCGGCCACGAGAAGATCCCCGGCAGCGCTGTGTTCCAGCTCTACGATACTTTCGGTTTTCCGGCGGACCTGACCGCCGACGTCGCGCGCGAGCGCGGACTCGACGTGGACATGGAGGGTTTCGAATCCGCCATGCAGGAACAGCGGGAGCGGTCGCAGCAGGCGGGCCGATTCGATGCCAGTGCCGAACAGCGCGTACAGATCGACTCCGAGGTGGAGTTCGAGGGCTACGAGTCGCTGGAGGTCGAGGCGAACATTGAGTCGATATTCAGTCTGGGGGAGCACGACGGTAGCGCAGCCGAACGCGCCGGCCCGGTGCGAACGGAGCGCCTGGAAGCTTCGGAATCGGGCTACGTGGTGCTCGATCGCACGCCCTTCTATGCGGAGTCCGGCGGCCAGGTTGGCGATACCGGCGTGATTGCAGCGAACGGCGTTCGATTTACGGTCGCGGACACAACTCGCGGCGGCGGGCAACATCTGCATCGCGGCACGGTAGAGGAGGGCGCCCTCACGGTCGGCCAGCAAGTGACTGCGACCGTCGACGCCGAGCGCCGGTGGAACATCGTGCGCAACCACTCCGCCACCCACCTGTTGCATGCGGCCCTGCGGCGCACGCTGGGCGCCCACGTCCAGCAGCGAGGCTCGCGAGTCGGTCCCGAAGGCTTTCGCTTCGACTTTTCCCATCCGGCGCGGGTCAGCGACAGCGAGTTGCGCGCCATCGAATACGAAGTCAACGCGCGCATCGGCGAGAATTCACCTGCCATCGCGGAGCAGATGCCCTATGCCGAGGCGATGAACAAGGGCGCCATCGCGTTGTTCGGCGAGAAGTACGGCGACGTGGTACGCGTGCTCGGGATGGGCGGCGACTACTCGGTCGAACTTTGCGGCGGCACGCACGTAAGGCGCACCGGCGACATCGGGTACATGTGCATCGCCTCCGAATCCAGCGTCGCGGCGGGAACCCGGCGCATCGAAGCCCTCACCGGCGAGCGCGCTGTTGCACACGCGCGCGGCGCCGAACAGTTGATCGCCGACATCGGTCAGGTCGTAGGCGGCGGCCGCGAGAACCTGCTCGAAAAGGTGGAAACCCTTTCGCAACAGGCGAGATCCCTGCAGAAGGAGCTGGAGACGCTCAAGGGCCAGTTCGCGCAGTCGCGCGGATTCGACCTCGCCAACGACGCGGTGGACGTCAACGGTGTCCGCGTGCTGGGCGCCGAGGTGGAGGGCGATTCCAGGACCGTGCTCGCGACGCTGGACAGGCTCAAGGAAGAGCTCGGCACCGCCGTCATCGTTCTCGCGCAGGTGAACGCGGGCCGCGTCAACCTGACCGGGGGCGTGACGAAGAACCTGACGGATCGTTTTACCGCCGGTGATGTCATCCGCTTCGTCGGCACCCAGGTGGGCGTCAAGGGCGGCGGCGGCCGACCGGACATGGCCCGTGGCGGTGGCGGCGACAAGCCGGAGGCGTTACCGACGGCCCTCGCTTCGGTAAGGAAGTGGGTACAAGAGCGCGTCGGGGCCGACTGAGCCGACGCGACCCGAAAACGATCAAGAAAATGGAACATCAATCAGCAGCGGGGAGCGAATCCTCCGAGGCAACGCCGCGATACGTACACAAGTACGGCGGCACGTCCGTAGGCAGCGTCGAACGCATTCACGCCGTCGCGGATCGGGTCGCGCGCAGCCTCGAGTCCGGCCAGCAAGTCGTCGTTGTCCTCTCCGCCATGGCGGGCGAGACGGATCGGCTGGAGGGACTCGCGCGCGACGTCGCGAAAGAAATCGCTCCGAGGGAACGCGACGTGCTCCTGTCATCCGGAGAACAGGTGTCGATCGCGCTCCTGGCCATGGCGCTGATCGAGCGGGGTTTCGCCGCCAGGTCCTATCTCGGCTGGCAGGTCCGGATTCGGACCGACGACGCGCATACGCGGGCGCGGATAGAACACATCGACACCGATGCATTGAGCGAGGATCTGAAGAACGGCATAACCCCGATCGTCGCAGGCTTCCAGGGTATCGACGCGCACGGCAACATGACGACGTTCGGCCGTGGCGGGTCCGACACCACGGCGGTCGCCGTGGCAGCAGCGATCAATGCCGACGAATGCCGGATTTACACGGATGTCGACGGTGTGTACACCGCCGATCCCCGCATCGTCGAGGGCGCTTCGATGCTCGACGTGGTGACGTTCGAAGAGATGCTCGAACTCGCGAGCCTTGGATCGCGGGTGCTGCACCCGCGATCCGTGGAGTTCGCGGGCAAGTACGGCGTTTCCTTAAGGGTGCTCTCCAGCTTTGGCGAGGGGGAAGGTACGCTTATCACGACGGAGGAAAAGGACATGGAACAACCCGTCGTATCGGGTATCGCCTATGCGCGCGACGAGGCGAAGCTGACGCTCCTCGGCGTCCCGGACGTGCCCGGCATCGCCTCGAAGATCCTTGGCCCCATCGCGGAGGCGCGGATCGAAGTGGACATGATCGTGCAGAACGTCGGTGCCGACGGCTCGACGGACTTCACCTTTACCGTCAAACGCGAAGACTACGCCCGCGCCCGGGAACTGCTGGACGCGGTCAGCGCCGATCTCGACGCGCGCGACGTCGAAGGCGACAACCACATCGCCAAGGTCTCGGTCGTAGGCGTCGGCATGCGCTCCCACGCCGGCGTCGCAACCCGCATGTTCGACGCGCTGGCCGCAGAGAACATCAACATCCGCATGATCTCGACTTCGGAAATCAAGGTCTCCGTCGTCGTCGACGAACGCTACCTCGAACTCGCCGTCCGCGCGATCCACTCCACCTTCGACCTGTCCGACCCACCCGTCAAGGACTGACACCGGGGGAGGTCGCAGAAAGCGCCGCACTCCAAGAAGGGCGTACGAGCTAATAGCTCATCGAGGGTTCGACTCGATCCGCCGAAGGCGGGGAGAGAACGCGTAGGCGACGAAGTCGCCGAGCGGCCCCCGCAAGGGGTGAGCCGCCGTAGGCGGCGAATAATCCCTCCCGAAGCAGGAGTAGCCCGAAACAGTTTGAGGACACGGTGCCTATTTGAAGAGCACCTGGTGCCGGTTCCAACCGTCCATCCAGCGGTCCAAGTCTAAGATCGTGGTGCTACAATTTCCGCCCCCGGAGAGGTGGCCGAGCGGCTGAAGGCGCTCCCCTGCTAAGGGAGTATGGGTTGAAAGCTCATCGAGGGTTCGAATCCCTCCCTCTCCGCCACTGAATTAGAAAAAATGTATATCATACAATATGTTATGAGGTTTCTTGCTCTGGTTGATATCATTTCCGATATCACTAATATGGCGACTACTCGGGACACTTTCTGATCCGCGGCGACGTAACCGTTCGGGCAGCCGGCCAGGCGCTGAGGCACGGACGACTTCGATAGTCTTCCGCGATGCGCACGGTGCAATCTGAGCAAGGACGCAAAGTTCGAGTAGGAGGAGGCGATGCCCAAGCCTCGAAACCAACTGTCGCGCATTCTCAAACGCGACGGGAAGTGCGGCGTTCACATTGGCGGATGCGGGACTGTTTTGACCGGTCGGACCGCCAACAGAGACCACATGGTCTCCAAGTCCTTCATTCACGCCAGAATGACGGGGACGCGGCATCAAGACTTCATGGCCGATTGGAACGTGCAACCGACGTGCCCGGACTGCAACACGAAACGAGGCGGCTTGCTGGACGGCTGGCCGCTCTACAAGTGCCAATGCCACTACCTTCAAATAGACGGCAAGGGCGACCTGTACGTGCATGAAACGACACGTAACAACCGGATGCGCCGACACCTGCTTGACGAAAACGTAGTCCACGAGGTCGGCTACGGACTTTTGAAGGCAACGGTAGTCACCGTTGGCAAAATGCCTCCACACGGCTCGAAACTGGCGTACAGCAAAGGAGTCGCAGGGCATCAGATGGATTTCATCCGAACGCCCGATGTGGCGTTCTTCAACTACTTCGAACTGGTCCGGGTGGGCATAGCGAAGGAGTCCATGCAAATCCATGACGAGCAAGGTGTCCGTTACCAGTTCTGGCCGAACGGGGAAATGTACGCCCGGCCCGACATAGGACTCCCTGTCGTTCGGTTTGAGCGTGAGAACGGGCATTGGAACTCTCGGGTCATAGCCGGACATGAAGATGCTCTGGCGCTTGCCAAGATGAAGGGGGATCAGGGGGCCACCTAGACGCGCGTTGGTGAACCAGACGTTGCCAACGCATCGTCTGCACGTCTTACGGCGATCCGCCCGCGCTCAGCGGTCAGGCCCCTTGTAGCCGGCGGTTGCAGGCGGCCAGCGCCATTCTTCGTCTTTTCGGCACGCCCAGACTTAATCGTCATCCGTGAAACTGGCGACGCCCAGACACTGACAAGTGCATCGCCAAGTGCATTTGGGTAACGCATCAGTTACCATGCCTTGATGTTCGAAATCGGGGAGTTCGTCGATGCCCGAGGAAGCAGCCCCTTCGGTCGCTGGGTCAGCGGCCTTGATCGTCACGCTGGCACGCGCGTGGCGACCGCGCTGTACCGCATGGAGATGGGCAACCTGTCGAATGCGAAGGGCGTCGGTGGCGGCGTACTGGAGTACCGAATCGACTTCGGCCCGGGCTACCGGATCTACTTCGGACGGGATGGCGATGCCTTGATCATCCTTCTCGGCGGGGGAACGAAGGCGCGCCAGCAACGCGACATCGAGGCCGCGGTAGCGTTGTGGCGCGAGTACAGGCGGAACAAGCGGCAGGAGGGTTGAGAACCATGCCATTGACGCGTGATTTCAGGATAACGATCCGGGAGCGGCTAGCGCGCGATCCGGGTTTTCGCGAGGCGATGCTCGAAGAAGGCGTGCAGTGCCTTCTCGCCGGCGAGGTCGACGTTGGCAAGTCTGTCCTGCGCGACTATATCAACGCGACCGTTGGGTTTCAGGAACTCGGGGGGCTGACCGCGAAGTCGCCCAAGAGCCTGATGCGGATGCTCGGACCGAACGGCAATCCGCAGGCGCGCAATCTGTTCGAGATCATCAGCTGCCTTCAGGAACGCGAGGGTCTGCACCTCAAGGTGCACGCGGTTCGATGACCGGCGTCGTCTTGTGAACGGCGAGCAGACCAAGATGGACTTCGGCGGCAAGCAGACCGCCGGCGAGGTTCTGGCAGAATCCGCTGGGAGAGCCGGGACGAGTCCGAGAAGGGACGGTGGTTCGAGCAGCTGTTCATGCGGTTGGCGCTTCAGGAGCCGGAGTTCGAGATCGACGCCGTGTGGCGCTGCCCCGACTGGCCCGAGCGTGAGGAGTTGACCGGGCGCGACGGCCGCGCCTGCAGGATTTCGACCGTCGGGTCCGGCAGGGGCCGCAACTCTTCCAGTATCCCCGGTCGGACTTGCGCGCGGCCGGCCTGGAGCATCGCGGCTGCGAGCACCGTGGCGGCCCGTTCCGGAGGACGGCGTGCGGGACGAAACCCTCGGGGAGTCTGGCGCTCCACTGGGCGATGAGAAGTTGAAGGTCCATGAGGTTCTCGGATTCAGGGTTGCGACGCGGAGTGCGTCGGTGGCTGAACGGGCGACACGTGCGCGCAGGGCGGTCACCTCGCGTTAGCGAGGTCGGAGCGAAGCGGAGAACCGTTCGGTTGACCGCGTGTGACACTGGGCCAGCCTCGACGGACAAGAACGCTGCAACTGCGGTGCCGTCGGGTTCTGAAGGGCGTACCGCCGCCAAACAGCGCGACGGGGACATGGCCGTTGCGGTCGAAAGATGGCCGTGGTTGACACGCCGGACCAGAGAGTGGTTCGGTGGTGGGTATCGCTGCGGGGAAAAAGCGCTGATGGCAAGGACGAGAGAGTCGCCTCCCGAGGATACGGGCAATGCGACGCGAGAGAACTTCGATCACCGGGAGGAGTTCGATGATCGGTCCCCCGAAGATCTCAAACCAGGGCCCGCCCGCGTAGTGGACGTCAGTGGGCGATGTGCGGACTGCTGGGGGCCGATAGCAGGAACGAGGGACGCGTCGGGCCGATGGAATCACATCGAGTGTTTGCTCTGCGGTCGTTCAGTCGACGAAGAGAAGGCCGTGCACGAGGTCGAAGCCATGCAGCGAGAGGCGCACGACAACATGGCAGCAGCGCGGGTCGGGCAGCCGGCGATGTACAGGGCGAACGCGGGCTTCGTACTCAAGCTCCTACCGGACATGGACCGCGACGTGGTGGTAGTCGAGCAGCGCATCAAAGCCAGTTTGGCCGAAGGACGGAAGGGCGGGCGTTTGACGCGGCATGATTTCCCACCGGGGACCGCAGGCTATCTGCACGCGCAGGCGCGAGCGTTCCTAGCAGGTGTCGAGAGCCTGTCCCGCGAGAAGGCCGCGATCGCACTGACCGACTTGGAGTACGGCGAACCGCAGTTGGTCGGTATCGACGGTACGGCGGGCGACGGAACGATCCATGTCGCCGGGCGTATTCCTGCCGTCTACAAGAAGCCATCGAACCGCGAACTGATGGCGAGGATGGGCACGGCCCTCGTCGCGGGAATGGCTAGTGCCTTCGCCTGCGAGGTGGGGATGAAGGCGATCCTCGTCACGCGGCTGGATACGGCAGCCAAGAAGCATGACCTGCTGGCGCTCTACGAAGAAATGCCGGGTGACAGCCGTGGGCGCCTCGAGGGCGACTTCCCGGAGATCGCTGAAGTGCTTGGCGACAGTAGGGAGGTGTTCGGCAGGTGGCGGTACTTCGAACAGGGCATCGGCGAGGACGCCATTCGGGCGCTGGTCGATACGGACCGCCTGTGGGGACTTGGCAAGGCGGCGCGTGTGATCGCGGACGAGTGCGTAGTCGCCGGCATGAACTACGAGATCGACATCGACACGACCTTCGAGATCGAAGGGAAGCCAGGCGACGTGCGGACGTCGCAACGGGTCCACCTGACGCTGGAGAGCGGAGAGTCGTCCATCCCATGGGCCGAACTTCTGCGGCAGGAGACGTGATGGTCTTAGAAGCTGCCTTTCCGCGATGCGGCGAGCGGTGTCGCGTCCAGGTAAGGTCGGCCCGGTCTTAGGCTCGCGGTGTGGCGCCCCGACCGATGTAGTGGGCCCAGTCGGCCATCAAGCGGCGGCGGCGCTCGAAGAGATCGCTACGGCGGTAGGCGGCTTCTACTCGGTCACTGTTCACGTGCGCCAGAGCGAGCTCGCGCGGTACCTCGGTCCTCTCAGCCGCCCAATCGCGGAAGCTGGAGCGGAAGCCGTGCGGTACGGCGCCGATGCCGACCTCGCGCAACAGCTTGGACAGCGTGCTGTCGCTGAGCACGCGACCCGTTGGGGACGGGAACACGAGGCCGCTCTTGTCGGCAATCTTCCGCGCCTCGTCGAGGACGGCCATTGCGCGGTTTGAGAGAGGAACGCGATGCTCGAGCTTCGCCTCTGGAGCAGGCAGTCGCGGTAGTTGGCGACGGTGCGCACCGAAGCCGGACGCTTCGGATTGCGGCGCAGCTCGACGAGGCGAGCCCGCCCCGGTTCGCCCTTCCCGCCGCCCCCCTCGGGAGCCACCCCTGCGAGTGGGCCTGAAGCCTGGCCCGCAAACTCCACCGATCATCGTCGCGCGGGCGTCGAAGATCGGCAGCATTCGCGGGCGGGTTGACAGGTACGGGGGAGGCGGGAATCATCGCCGCCCGAATTCAGGCGGGAGTGGGCGGTGACCTATCTTCTCTACGGTGCCCGGGCCTCCGGATCCTGCGCGATCGAGTGCGCGCTGGCCGAGATCGGGGCGGACTACGAGCTCCGCAAGCTCTCGCTCCGAAACGACGAGCAGCGCGGGGCGGAGTACGAGGCGATCAACCCCCAGCGCAAGGTGCCCGCCCTCGTTATCGATGGGGACCAGCTCCTCACCGAGTCGGTGGCAATCCTCCTGACCCTGGAGGAGCGCCACCCGGAAGCGGGGCTGCTCCCGCCCAAGGGGACCGCCGGGCGCGCGCACGCCCTTCGCTGGCTCCTCTTCGCCGCGACCGAGATCTACCCGATTGTCGAGATCAACGACTATCCGGAGCGTTTCGCCACCGCCCCGGCCGAGACTGAAGCAACGCGCGAACGAGCGCGGGAGATCTGGCGGACGAGGTGGCTCGTCGTGGAGGAGAACGTCTCCGGGGACCCGTATCTGTCCGGTGACGGCTTCTCCCTCACCGACATCTACCTCGCGGTGGTCAGCCGCTGGGCCCAGCAGAACGCATGGCGGCCCACCCACATTCCGAAGGTGGAGTGCCTGACCGGGGCGGTCGCCGCCCGCCCCGCCATCGCTCCGGTGTGGGCGCGGCACTTCCGCACTCCCTGAGCCGTACCGCGCCGCGCTCAGGCGGTTGTTCAGACCTTCCCTAGCAGGAATCGCTCGGCCGAGGCGTGATCTTCGCGGCAGAAAAGGTCGAGCCGCCGGATCGCCTCCGCCAGTATGATCACGTACATCGAGTTCGCCTCGTGGTTTACGGGGTCCGCCGTCTTCCGGATACCGAAATAGAAAACGTGTCCGCCCAGGTTCTGGGTCTTATTCAGCAGGTCTGCCGCAACTCAGGTTACTGGGTCACGTTCCTGACTGTGTAGAGGCTAGAGCCTTTCTTCTCCCAGACGGCCGGGTGCTCTCCCGAGCGCTGGATCTCGAAGTCCAGGAGATCGCGCTTGCGTTGGTAGAACCACGTTCCGAAGCCCCGTACGACTTCGAGTGGCATAATGAATCCGGCCAGCCCGAACACGGGACTGTCGTTATGCCTAGGGTCATCTAGGGCGATGTAAGGGCCTATGTGGCCAAACTCGTCGAGGTAAGCGATGTACGTCATCGTGGCTCCAAATACACGAAGGCCCGCACTCGCTGCGGGCCTCGGAAGGAGGGCAGGAATCTCTCCAGCGCCTCGAATCGAACTGTAGTCCACCACCAACTCCCAGTCAACGCGTAGATGGACATCGTCTCCGAAGGCCTTGGGGTCCCCCGAGGTGTTTGAGAAGGGCACTCGGACGCGGGCGGTTTTGGGGTCGTTCGTCTTTTTCCTGGCCGCTCCCGGTGTCGTTGCCGGCGTCGTTCCCTTTGCCCTGGTAGGGTGGACGTTGCAGCCACCCTTGTTCGGGGTGCCGGGGGAGCGGCTGGTGGGTATCGTGGCGGTCGGGGTCGGCCTGGCCTTTCTGCTGCACTGCTTCGCTCGTTTCGTGGTCGAGGGGCGCGGCACACCGGGGCCGGTGGAGCAGACCGAAGTTTTGGTAGTGTCCGGCCTGTACCGTTTTGTGCGCAACCCCATGCATATCTGCGTTTTGATTATCGTTTTTGGGGAAGCGCTGCTCCTTGGCCAAGGCTTGCTGTTGCCATACGCAGGCGTGCTGCTGGTCGCGTTCTACTTGTTCGTTCTCCTCTATGAGGAGCCGACTCTCCGTCGGAGATTCGGCGGGTCCTACGAAACCTATTGCCTGCATGTGCGTCGATGGTGGCCACGTCTGACGCCGTGGTGCGCGTCTGGTACGCCAGGCACGTAATCCGGCCGACAAGGAGTGTGACTTCGGCTTTGTGCCTTGATCGGCTATCCCGTGCTCCGCAACCCGCTCGCGATTCCTGCCATGGTGACTTTGAGCGCGAGGTCCACGGCGGAAGAGATGTAGCCACCCCGGCGGCGGGCCAGCAGTTCTGCCTGCAGCAGGTGAAGCGGATCGAGGTAGGTATTGCGGACGGCGATGGAGTCGCGGATCTCCGGCGATCGCGCGAGTAATTGACCGTCGCCGGTGAGCGTCAAGGCGCGTTCCCTGAGACCGTTCAGGCGATCGATCAATGTCTCGGCCATCGCCTGTTGTTCCATGGTCGTCAATCGGCGCGAGTAGTAGCGCGCCAGCATGGGATCGGCCTTGGCGATCACGCTCTCCAGCATGTCCATCTGCATGGCGAAAAACGGCCAGGAACGTAGCGCGTCGATGTCGCCGGGCGATTTGGCGAGGCGCAGGAGAGCGCGTTCAGTGCCGAGCCAGGCGGGCAACATCAGCCGTACCTGGGTCCACGCGAACACCCACGGAATTGCGCGCAGACTATCGATATCGCGTGCGGGAGTGCGGCGCGCGGGACGGCTGCCGAGGGCCAGTTCGGACAATTCGGTTTCTGCCGTGAATGCCCGGAAGAAGTCTACGAATCCGGGGTCGCGGAGGGTTGCCGTGTAGGCATCGAGCGATGCGGCTGCCAATTCGTCCATGGTAGTGCGCATCGCCGCGTTTGGTCCCGTCGGCGGGTCGAACGTTGCTTTCAGCGTCGCCGTCAGGTAGTGGCTCAACGTCGCCTTGGCAATCGCCGGTGTTCCGATTCTGAATCGGATCATCTCCCCCTGTTCGGTCACCCGCAACGACCCGGCCACCGATCCCGGCGGTTGCGAACCGATCGCCTGCGCGGAAGGGCCGCCGCCGCGACCGATTGCACCTCCCCTGCCATGAAACAGGGTGAGTCGTATGCCGTGACGGGAGGCGACCTCCACGAGCGCTTCCTGCGCCCGGTATTGCGCCCAGGCTGCCGCGAACTGGCCAGCGTCCTTTGCGGAGTCGGAATAGCCGATCATGACCTGGATGTGATCGCCGGCGTAGTCGCGGTACCACGGCATCAACAACAGCGCATCCACGGTCTCGGCGGCACTATTGAGAGAGGCCAGGGTTTCAAACAGCGGCACTATCGGGAGTTTGCGCTGTAGTCCTGCCTGCTTGAGCAGCAATGCGACCGCGAGCACATCGCTGGGAGCGCCCGCCATCGAGACCACGTAAGCGGAAATGCCTGCGGCGTCACTCTCTGCGACCACCTTGCAAGTCTCGATCACCTCACGGGCGTCTTCGCTGGCTGGCCAGGAGGACGGAATGAGGGGTCGGCGGCCACTCAGTTCGGACAGCAGCCATGTGCACCGCTCGGACTCAGGCCAGGATTCGAAACTACGCACATTTGCCGAAAGGTACCGGGTGAGTTCATCCAGGACGGCGGCGTGCCGTGCGGCGTGCTGGCGTATGTCCATTCCAACGAGGTGAACGCCGAAACACTTCGCTCGACGCAGGGAGTCCAGCAGCGGACCGTTGGCGATGGATTGCATGCCGTTTTTGCTCAGCGAACGGAAGCAGAGTTCAAGCGGTTCCAACAGGTCCGCATCGGTGCGGACTACCTCCGGTCCCGGCGAGCCACCGCGCTCGATCCATTGCCGCGTCTTCGCAAGCCTTGCGCGGAGTTTCCTCAGCACTGCACGGTACGGTTCCGCGGCATCCCCCGCCTGCTTGCGAAGCGGTGGAGTGGCGACCGTCATCGACAAGGATGCGATCAGGCCGTTGACATCGCGCAGAAACAGGTCGGTCGCGACCCAGCGCGCAATCAGCAGCACTTCGCGAGTTGCGGCAGCGGTGACGCTGGGATTGCCGTCCCGGTCGCCGCCCATCCAGGACGAGAACGCAAACGGCATGACGTCGAGCGGGACGGGGCGGCCAACGGCTCGGTCGAGGTCGCGCATGGCTGCCGGAACAGCATCCCACAGCGAGTTCTCGACCACGGCGAATCCCCACCTCGCTTCATCTTGGGGAGTGGGTCGCTCACGGCGTATTTCGTCACTGTGCCAAGCCTCGGCGATAAGGCGTTCCAGTTCCGCGTCGATGGAGGGGAACTCTGGCTCGGGGCAGCGAGCGCGCTCGCTCAACAGCCCCGCGATCGCGTCATATTTGCGGATCAGGGTGCGGCGAATCACTTCGGTAGGGTGTGCGGTCAGGACCAGCTCCGCTCTGATCTGTGCGAGCTGCTCGATCTGAAGGTTCTGTGGCGAAACAGTGTGTTGCGCGGCGTGTCCTTGATCTGCAATGTTCGCCAGGTTGAGGAACTGGTTGAATGCCCGGGCGATGTCGACAAGCGAGTCTTCGGGCAATGACGACAAGTAGTCGCTCAGCGCTTTCCAGTCGGTAGCGGAACCCTGGCGAGCCTGCTTGGCCAAGGCCCGAATCGTTTCGATCCGATCTACGAATTCGCTGCCGCGATCATTTGCGATCACGCGACCCAAGAGGTCTCCCAGCAAACGCACTTCCCCGCGCAACGCGAGTGGCAGGCCCGATAGCCCGGCGTCGTGTTGTTCCACTTTCCTGGGTGCTGTCTCTTTCAATGCAATCTTGTCGAGTCGTTTCTGCCAGTGCCAAATTTGGCCCATTCCTGTACGAAACACCTGACGATTTGATTTTGCTGGATTTTTTGGCGCTTTGGGTTGCGCAAAACCGAAACCACCGGAAGCTGCAATGCGCGAGAGCCGCACCACGCAAATCAGTCTATTCGATCACCCATCAACTGACTACTCGGCCGCCGATGACCCAGAGACCGCTTCGGCCCGGCTGGACGCCCACCCCCCAATGCTCGTGACTTCTTCCAGAGGGTTCAGGACCACCCGTTTCACGCCCCGAAGTGCCCTTTCGGTGGACCCACCCGACTCGCGACCTCGCTGAGCCCCGCTGCGTCCAGACCGTAGAAGTCGATGGCATTGCCGCCGAGCATGGCCGCGACATCCGCCTCGGGGAGACCGCGGAAGGTCTCCAGCATCCGCGCTGCCGTGTTGGGCCAGGTGCCTTCCGGGTGGGGAAAGTCCGTCCCCCACATGAGTTGGTCCATGCCCATTTCGTGACGTATTTCGGCGTCTTCGCGCGGCATGCACGATGCACCGACCGCGCAGTTGCGCCGGAAATAGTCGACCGGGGACATGGACAGGTGGCTGCGGAAGTCGCCGAGTTTCGCGCTGAACACGGTGTCGTTGTAGTGGTGGTCGAGCATGCGGAGTAGCGGCGGGAGGAGCCAGCCCTGGCCGGTCTCGGTTACGCTTGCCTTCAGTTTTGGAAAGCGCTCGAACACGCCGCCCCACAGCATGAAGATGAGCGGCCGGTACGTCCAGAAGAACACCTCGGAGATGTAAACCCCGACACCACCGGGGTACCGGTCCTGGTCGCCTTCCGGGAAACCGGGGCCGAAGACGTCGTCGAAGGCCCCCGGACCGGAATGGAAGCAGACGACTGTCCCGGTGTCTTCGCAGGCTTCCCAGAACGGGTCGTAACAGCGGTTGTGGTACGCCTCGAAACCGGAGGTGATCGCGGGGATCAGCATGCCTCCCAAGCCGTTATCGAGGGCAAAACGGACTTCCTCGATGCCGCGTTCCGTGTCCCACAGCAGCGGACACACGGCCACACCGAAACGGCGCACCGGATCGAGTGCGCAGAACTCCGCCAGCCAGCGGTTATGGGCGCGGGCGCCGGCCCACTGGAGATCGGGCACGATGTTCTTGGTGGGCAGGGCAAGCCCGGCGCCGAAGGGCGGGGCGTTCTGCTGCGTGACGCCGTCGGGGAACACGATCTCGCCGGCGACGCCGTCGGCGTCGAGCACTTCGGTGCGCCGCGCATGGTCCCATGCTCCCGCGAGCTGGATCTCGACGCCTGCCCGCCATTGCTCGTTGATGTCCTTCAGCAGAAACACCTGTTCGGCCTTGTCGGTCATGTGCTTCTGGATGGGCAGCACCTGGTCGAAGGTTTCCCGGTACTGAGGATCGAGATAGGCCCGGTAGCGCTCCGGAGGGAGCCCCGCATGGCAGTCGGAAGAAATAACGGTGAATCGTTCCACTTGCATTGCCTCCTCGTGACTAGGCGACCCTGCCGCCCGCGCAGTGGCTGCCGCCGACCGCCAGTCCGTCACTGTAGACCAGGGCGAACCGGCCGAGCTCGATGGTGTGATCGGTACGTCGCGCCATGGTTTGTTCCTTCTATCCGATGGTGGGCGCTGGCGGGTCCGTGCGGGCGAGGATCGCTTCCGTTCGCGCCTTGATCTGCGACTCGGTGGCGGAGGTGAGCGGAAGTATCCAGAAACGGCCCTGGCGGATGCCGTCGAGGGCCGCTTGCGCCACTTCGTCGGGGTGCGTCGTCTCCAGCTTGGTGCCGAAAGCCTCCATCAGCCGCCGCAGGTCGTCGGCGGAGCGGATGCCGGTATCGGGCGCGCCGGCCGGCTTTGCGAACCGTTTCGGGCGCACCCGGCTGGAGTTGAAGAGGCCGGTTTCGACGACGTGGGGCCCCGGAAACAGCGCGTGCACGTGCACGGGGTTCCCCGGCGCGCTCGTCTGGTGGAACAGCGCCTCCGCGACCACCTGCACTGCCGCCTTGGTCGCCGAGTAGATGGGCTGGTCCGGGTAGACGAGGAAGGCGCCGTTGGCGGAGCCCGTGATCACGAGGTGGCTTTCGTCGCCCTGTTCCACCAACCAGGGCATAAAGGCGTTGACCGTGTTCACCACGCCCCAGAAGTTCACCTCGAAACACCACTTCCAGTCGTTCTCGGCATAGCCCCACAGTGGACCCGCCTCGCCCGAGGCCACCCCGGCGTTGGCGAACACGAACTGTGCGCCGCCGAGCGCATCGAAAGCGAATGCGGCAAGTTCGCCGAGGCTCGACGGGTCGGTCACGTCGCAGGCGCGGGTGTGGGCCGTCGCTCCGGCTGCCTTGAGCGCGGCCCGAGTCTCCGCCAGTGCGGTGGCGTCTACGTCTGCGACGAGAACCCGTGCCCCGGCACCCGCAAGCGCGAAGGCCAGGGAGCGGCCCACGCCGCTCGCCCCGCCGGTAATGACGGCCAGTTTGCCGGTGAAGTCATCCATGTTGTCGCTCCCGGTCGCTCATCGGGCGTCGCTTGGCGGAGGACCGCCGACCTGCCCCGGAAATCGCGAGCCGCCGACGGTGTCGGCGAACCGCCAGAATCCTTCGGGGTCCAGTGCCCCGGCGAGCGTGATCTCGCGGGCCAGGAACTCGGGCCACCAGAGCCGGGCTGTCGCCGGTCCCCGCATGGGCAGGGCGGTGGCGAGCGGGTCCCACGGACTGTCGCGTAGCGTCAATTCGCCGTCAACGGACTGCTGGAAAGCGGTCCGATACTTCGCGTGGACCCGCACGACCCGGGGCGGATAGTCGTACTCGTTCGGCCGCATGGTCACGGCCCGCGCGCACTTGATCCACCATTCGTTGACTTCCGTCACCTCGCCCGACTCGTCGGTCCCGGCCACCGTCCCCCGGTACTCGAAGAACGTGTGTCCCCTGTGCGTTACGGCGGCTTCGATCTGGTTGCCGAGCCGGAAGTAGCGGACATCGGCGAGGAACTTGGGCTGGCCCCAGAGTTCCCGGCTGATGAACACGGCCTGCTCCTGGTCGATGGCGTAGGCGAGCGAGTACTCCCCTTCGATCTCCTCATGGATCGCGGTCACGTTGACCACGAGGCCCCGCTCCGGTTCGGCGAGGACGGGGAAGTGGTACACGGTGAGCCGGACTTCTGGCTCACCGACCGGTTCGATCCCCGGCGGCAGGAGGGCGGCCACGCGGGTCGGATCCGTCGGGTAGGCAATCTTCAGCATCGGCCAGTTCAGGCTGTCGCCCGGAATGCCCTGCGGTGCGCGGTCGTTCATGTTGTCGTCTCCGCCGGTCGCGCCCGTTCTCCAGGAGAAGGATCGGGCTCGGCCGACGCGCCATGATCGGAACAAAATACATGCATATGTGCCTATATGGTAGAAAAATAGAACATATTGGCGATGTATGTTCCGATGAAACCTTGCCCGCTATTGCTGGCGTTGGGTTCTATCGGGACGCGTCCAGGCATTCCGTTCCCGGACAGCGTGTTCAGAGCGGACTTCGGCGGGTTCGAAGTTGCGAGCAACTTGGGGTGTGGCCGTTCACAGTGTCGTGGTGGCCACCCGGTGCCATCGTTTACAGTTCAGTGCGGGCGCGTCGGCGATGGGGTTGCTGGCAACATGGCACATCCACCGCCCGACGACAGGCGGAGGAATGCCATGCTGACCGGAAGCTGTCTGTGCGGAGATATCGCATTCGAGATCGATGGGCCGGTGGACATGGCTGCTCACTGCCACTGCTCCATGTGCCGCAAGTTTCACGGCAGTGCGTTCGCGACTTTCGGTACTGCAGCGCCCGAGGACTTCCGCTGGGTGCGCGGGGCGGAGGGGGTCAGGAGATATCAGTCGTCCGCCAGGGGCAGCCGACCTTTCTGTCCCCGTTGCGGTTCCACCGTCCCGGCGACCGGCGAAAACCTGCCGTCCGTTCTGGTTCCCATGGGCAATGTCGCCGAAGACCCCGGCACGCGCCCAGGCCTGCACCTCTTCGCCAGGTCCATGGCGCCCTGGCACACGATCGTCGACGACCTGCCGCAACATGAGACCTATCCAGCCGAATTCGGCCCGGACGCCATTGTGGTGGAACGTCCTGTGCGGGTGCCGAGAACGCGGGGCGCCATTGGAGGAAGCTGCCTTTGCGGCGCTGTCGCATTCGAATTCGATGGCCCGCCGTTGCGGATGTACAACTGCCACTGCTCGCGATGCCGGCGCACTGTAAGTGCCGCCTACCAGACTGTTCTGCGTGCGCGTCGCAGCGGATTTCGCTGGCTGGCTGGCGCCGACAACATGACCCGGTACCAACTGCCGGGCACGCGGTTCGAGTGCGCGTTTTGCCGTACCTGTGGTTCGCGTACCCCCTGGGAGCGGGAAGGGCAGGTGTGCGTGCCCGCCGGCTGCCTCGACACGGATCCGGGGGAGAGACCGGGCGACAATATCTTCACTGATTCGCGCGCATCGTGGACCGTTGTGGACGAGAGCCTTGAGACCTGGCCTGAAGCCGCAGGCTGGAAACGCCCGCAAACGAATCGTCCCTGACCTGCTGCGCAAGGCGTGGCGACGGAACGCATGGACCCGGATCGCCTGAATGTGGCGACGATGCGGTATTTCGATCACATGCCGGTGTGTCACAACGAGGGTTCGGTTCGCAAATGTGTCGATACCGTCGATTCGTACACGGACAGCTCGTGGCCTGCCCGTTCGGTCCATGATCTTCGGGGCATCGGCCTCGGCTCCGCCGAAAGCCCGGGTATTGAGCGCGGGCACTGGATATGCGGCCGGCATCGCGACGAAACGTTTAGACTCTGTTGGCACAAGGGACACTGATGCTTGAGGGGTGGGTGAGCGTTTACCGGACCACCGCGCGGAACTTCTCCGCCAACGCCGAGAACCGGATCCATAGCGACGCAATCGCGGCGCAATTCGGGTTCGAGGGTGCCCTGGTCCCGGGCGCGGCAGTGTTCGGGTACATGACCCATCCGCTGGTCGATACGCTCGGGCCCGACTGGCTCTCGGGGTGGCAGGTGAGCGTGCGGTTCGCGAAGCCCGCCTACGACGGCGACTCGCTTGCCGTCTCACACCACGTCGAAGGCGATACCCACACCGTCGAGTGTCGCGCGCGGGACATCCTGCTGGCCGAACTACGCACGCACCCGCTCGCCCCGGACTCAAGACCCACCGCTATCGACTCTGGCGCACCGGTAACAGAGCGGCCCGAGATCGCATGGGGCAACGTCAACGTCGGCGAACCGTTCCCGGCCTGGACATGGTCGCCGGATGCGATCGAAAACGCCGAGTTCGCAGCGCAGGTGGAAGACGGCTTGCCCTGCTACCGGACGGGCGTCCTGCACCCGCACGCAATCTTGAGCACGGCTAACCGCACTTTCATCCGGCGCTACGTGTTGCCGGCGTGGATCCACGTCGGCTCCGTGGTGCGCTTCCGGCGGCTTCTACGCGTGGGGGAAGAAATCGAGGTCCGGACCGTGCCAACGCGAAAGTGGCGGCGCAAGGGATACGAGTTTGTGGACCTCGGCATCGCCTATGTCGTGGACGGCGAAGTGGCAACGGAGATCGAACACACGTCGATTTTCTGCATCGCGCGTCGCAACGCATGATCAAGTGGATCGGAACATTCGCCGCCGGACTTGCGCTCGGTGCATGTGCGGTGCTGCTGATCATGCGTCAAGGAACGGCGGACGACCGCGGTGCTGCCCATCCAACTGCAGGCCTTCCGGCTCCTTCAGCGTCTCAGCCAGCGGCGCCGGGTTCGCGCGCCGTCTCCGTGGCGGAAATCCGTGAAATGCCAAGCCGGTTCGACCGGATTGCCGCGATGTACGACCTGTTGCGATCTGCGGACGTGCGGACAGTGGAAAAACTGCTCGAGGAGGCAGACGGCCTTTCGAACGACGGCGGATCGTTGCGGTCGGTAATCTATTCGCGCTACGTACAGCTTTCGCCACGAGTGGCCGTGACAAGGCTTCTCGCCGAGCAGCGTGATCGCCCGGTGGAGCTGATGCATGCCCTGGCTGTGTGGGCTGGTGACGATCTTGATGCGGCATTGGCGTTCCTCGAAACGCTCGAACCGTCGCTCGGAAACCAGGCGGCCATGTACATCATTAGCCGGGGCGAAGACCTGAGCGAAAGCGGCAAGGAGCGGATCGCGCTCCGGTTCTCGATGGAACCCTACCTGGAGCAAGTGCGGGCAAGCGTCGAGGCCAGGATGGACCCTGAGGGCGCCTGGCAAAATGCGCTGTCGATGGAGGCAGGAGAGAGACGAACGCAGGCACTTTGGGGTATCGCCTACACCTGGTTTGGCGACGATCCCCTGGCCGCGCTGTCGGCATTGGATTCCATCACCGACGCGGATGTGCGGGATTCGTGGCGACGGGCGTTGATCAGGCGCTGGATCGCCACGGATCGCGATGCCGCGCTGGACTGGGCTCTCGCGCAGCCGCATTCAGGGAAACGTACGGAGATGCTCCGCCAGGTGGCGGCTGCTGTTGCCGTGGATTCGCCGACAGAGATGCTGGAGGTCGCGGATACACTCGATCCGGAGGAACGGCGCCAGGTCGCGCAGCGGGTACTCGACGTTTGGGCGCAAACCGATCCCCTGGCCGCGCTTTCCGCTCTCGAGGAAATGGCCGATCCGGGACTCACACAGGCGGTTCAGCATTCAATGGTCACCTCCTGGGCGCGTTCCGATCCCCGCGCGGCGTTCGATTGGGCGCTGGCCCAACCCCCGTCCGCCGGCAGGTCGTCATCGCTCACCACGACGTTGGGCACTTACGCGAGTTCCGATCCCGAAACGGCATTGTTTCTTGCGGACCGCCTCGATGCGGAACTCCGTTCGAAGGCAGTCGAAGCCGTCGTTCGGCAGTGGGCCAATGAGGACCCGCTGGCTGCTGCGGCCTGGCTCGACTCCTCGCCCGACGAGAACACGGCCGCCGTCTCGGCCGTCGTCCGCGGATACACCAACCTGGATCCCGATGCCGCCTTCGACTGGCTGTTGAAGCGGTCGATCGGAGCTCAACGCCAGTCGATCTCGACCGTCGTCCACGCGGTTGCCGTCAAGTCACCAGAGTCGGCGCGGCACCTGATCGACCGTATTGAGGATAGCGAAGTCAAGCAGTTTGCCGGCGGCGTATTGGTGTCCAGGTGGGTCGAGACCGACCCGCGAGCCGCGGTGCGCGCGATTGCGCGCATGGACGACGAACTGAGCCAGCAGTTGTATGCGAATGCGTTCTCAAGTTGGGCGGGTTTCGACCGCGAGGGTGCCATGGCGTTCCTCAATCAGATTCCCTCTTCCGATCGCGATTGGGCAATTCAAGGCATCTTGCGCCAAGCCCTTTTCTCGGAAAATACGGACCTGGCGGAGCGGATGTACAACCGCCTGGCTAGCGAGGAGGCCCGGAGGCATGCAGCGATGACGATGTATTTCCAACTGCGTCGTACCGATCCCGCCAAGGCGGAGCGCTACCGCCCGACCGAGCTCCAGATCGACGAACGGGGCAACATCCGGGTCCCCTGAGTCGACGTCGTGACGCGCATGGATGCTGCGCACCAATTGCCCCTTCGTGCTCACGGTCGGCGGTCGGTGTGCGATCATAGGCGCCGGAAACCCAGGCAAAAGACCCGCGATTACCTTGGACTCCTGCTGCAGCAATACGATCGACTTGGCGGGCCTCCAGGCCAGGCAGCGCCGCGTATTGGCCTGGGTATTCGGAATCAACGTCGCGACCTTCGTCATGATGCTGGCGGGCTCGGTGCTGAGCGGTTCCTCCGCGCTGCTCTCTGGAACCCTGGACAACCTGGGGGACGCGCTTACCTACGCGCTGAGCATGGCGGTGGTCGGCGCATCGGCGCAGGCGAAGGCCCGGGTCGCGATGGTCAAGGGATTGCTGATCTTGGGCGCCGCCCTGGCGGTGGCCGTCCAGATCGCTTGGCGGTTGACGGAGCTGGACGTGCCGGTGGCGAGCACGATGTCCGCGGCGGCCGTGCTGAATCTCGTGGCAAACGCGGTTTGCCTCAAGCTCCTGACCCCATACCGCGAAGGCGACGTGAACATGTCGTCGTCGTGGGAGTGTTCGCGCAACGACGTCATCGAAGGGATCGCCGTGATCGGTGCGGCGGCGGCGGTGTGGGTCTTTGCCTCGCCCTGGCCCGATCTGGTGGTGGCGGTGGTCCTGTTGGGGATATTCCTGCGTTCGGCGAGCAGGGTGCTGAGGAGCGCCTGGCGGGAACTCGTGCCGGTGGTGGCGTAGGCTAAGCGCAACCCGCGTTTCCTTGCCACGTTCGTCGGGCGCATCATCGCGCTGCAAGCGCGGGCGAACGTGATCTCGAATCATGACCGCCGCTACCGGTTGGTCTTGACCTCTCGCCGCGTCTCGGATTGAAGGGGTCTCGCACCCCATTGTGGACGATACCAGGCGGTGTGAGGGTCATCACCGGCTAGCCGCCCCAGATGCATGCGATGCCAGTTGACTCCGTGTCACAATTGGCTATTATTTCTGTTGTGACAGAAATACCTGAAATATCCGAATCTGGGGAGTTCATGGAAGGCTTCATGCCGATCCTCGATCGCGCTGGCTCCCCGACGCTACCCCCGGCAAGCTACGCAACGCTCGTTGGCCGACATTGGCGCGACCTGCCGGCGCGGACCCGCGCCCGGTTTGAACTCAAACGCGAGCTTGTCTGCTATCGCGGGCGCGTCGTGCGCTCGGAATCGACCCTGGTCGGCCGCTGCTTTCGACAGGTGGCGCGGCTGGTGGGCAGCCCCCTGCCGCTGGGCGACGCGACGGGTCCGGCAGCGGTGGTCGTAATGACCGTCGACGAGCACGACTCGGCGTGGACGCGCGTCTATCGGGCCAGAGGCGGTCGCTCCCAGGCCATTCGTTCGGTGAAACGTTTCTCCGGTCCTACGGGGCTTGAGGAATACATCGGTTGCGGCATCTGCATGGCGCTCGGAGTGCGCGCCCAGGGTCCGTCCCTGGTGTTCGAGAGCGCGGGTTACTACCTCGCGTTCGGCGAGCGGCGCGTGCCGTTGCCCCGTTGGCTGACCCCGGGCCGTTTGACGGTGCGCCATGTGGAGCTTGCTTCCTCCCACTTTCGCTTCAGCCTCAAGTTGACCCACCCTCGCTTCGGCGTTGTCCTGCGCCAGGAGGCCGTGTTTGAGGATCCGCCGTGATTCCACTGTCAGTCTGGGTCGTCGTCTCCATCCAGGTCGTGTTGGGTTTCCTCGATGTCGTCGTCCACCACGAGATGGTCGCGCGCCTGCCCTGGCGGGCCGACGCGGGCCGGGAACTGCGCCTGCACGGCGCGCGCAACCTGGCCTATGCCGCGATTTTCCTGGTTCTCGCCTGGGTAGTGCCGCTCGGCTGGGCATCCCTGTTGCTGGTAGGGCTGCTCGCCATCGAAATGGCGATCACGTTTGTCGACTGGTTCGTGGAGGACTCCAGCCGACGCCTGCCCTGGTCGGAACGGGCCCTGCACGGGTTGCTGGCCATCAATTTCGGCGCCCTGCTGGCGCTACTCGTGCCCGTCATCTGGACTTGGCTGCATGCGTCGACGTCAATTCAACTCGTGCACCGCGGCGTCTGGTCATGGCTGGCGTCTGCGGCAAGCGTCGGCTTGATTGCGATGGCGACCCGCGATTTCACGGCGGCGCGACGCGCAGGAGCGTTCCAGGCCCGGCCGCTGCACCTGGAGACGAAGCGACGTCTGCGCTGGCTGGTGACCGGCGCGACGGGATTCGTCGGACGACGCCTGACGGAGGCGCTTACGAGCAGCGGCCACGATGTCACCGTGCTCACCCGAGACGTGGCCAGGGCTGGCGCGCTAAGGCCGCCGTTTCGCGTAGTTTCCGACCTCGCGGAGATTCGCCCGGACGAACGAATCGATGTCATCGTTCACCTGGCCGGCGAACCCGTCGCCGGCGGCTTGTGGACCAGGTCGAGACGTCGGCGCATCGCGAATTCCCGTCCCGAGATGGCACGTCGATTGATTGATCTCGTGGACCGGTTGAAGGTGAAGCCGGGGGTCTGGATCGGCGCATCCGCCGTCGGCTGGTACGGCGATTGCGGCGAGAAGGTTCTCGATGAGCGCGCCGATGGCCGCGACTGCTTCACGCACCGCTCGTGCGAAGCCGCCGAGGCGGCGTCCATGCTCGCCGAATGCCGCGGCCTGCGGGTTGTAGTGCTGCGCATCGGCTTGGTGCTTGGTCGCGAAGGCGGCCTCCTGGCGCAACTCCTTGCGCCCTTCGACCTGGGTTTCGGCGGCAGGCTGGGTTCCGGCCGGCAATGGATGTCCTGGATCGAGCGCGACGATCTCGTGCGGTTGATCGTCCATGCGGCCGCGAATGAATCGATCCGGGGGCCGCTGAACGCCGTCGCGCCTTACCCGGTCACGAACCAGGAATTCACGCAGGCGCTCGCGCGCACGCTTGGACGTCCGGCCTGGCTCGCCATACCCCGCTTCGTACTTGTCGCGGCGATGGGCGACATGGCTCGGGAACTCATGCTGGCGAGCCAGCGGGCCGTACCGGCCAGGGCGGTCGAACACGGCTTCAACTTCCGATGGCCGAAGATCGAAGCGGCCCTGGACAAGGCCCTGTCCTGAAGGAAACAGGCGATGGCCTCTACCACCGGTGGAATCGTCGGGTGGGGTGCTGGTAGTACGATGCGGCGGAATCGGTTTCGCCTGCGACCGCGTTGGAGCCAGCCGGGACAACCTGCTTTTCGTGCGGATTTACTTGTTTCCGCCGCTTCCTTTCCTCGATAATACGCGCCCTTTTTGCATGCGCACCCGTGGCCAAATTGGATAAGGCACCGGTCTACGAAACCGGGGACTACAGGTTCGAATCCTGTCGGGTGCGCCATATCCTTGGCAAGGACGAGGATTGGGCGATGGAGCAAGCCGAGACGACGGGCGCGGGCGTCCACGAAGACTCTGCGAAAGCGGTGCCCTCGTGAGTGCCGATTTGCTTCCGCAGGCGCTGGCGCTGGCGTTCGTCGGCATGGCGACGGTATTCGGCCTGCTCGCTGTGCTGATCGCGGCTGTCGCCGTGATGTCCCGGCTCATCGATCCCCGACCCCGGCCCGCACAACCCGCCGAGACTCCGGAAGACGCCGACGCGCAGGCGGAGATGGCTGCCGCCGTAGCGGCCGCGATACGACACCACCGCCACCACCACGCGCGTGCGACGGCCGGGGCCGCGACGGGGCCGTAGGTCCGGCCATGAGCAAGCTCGGGATCACCGAACTCGTCCTGCGAGACGCCCATCAGAGCCTCCTGGCGACCCGCATGCGCGTGGAGGACATGCTGCCGGCGGCGGATCGGCTGGATCGGGTCGGCTACTGGTCGATCGAGTCCTGGGGCGGGGCGACATTCGATGCCTGCATCCGATATCTCGGCGAGGATCCCTGGGAGCGCATCCGCAAGCTCAAGGCGGCGATGCCCAACACGCCGCAGCAGATGCTGCTTCGGGGGCAGAACCTTCTTGGCTACCGCCACTACGCCGACGACGTCGTGCGCAAGTTCGTCGAACGGGCCGTGGCGAACGGCATCGACGTGTTTCGCGTGTTCGATGCGATGAACGATACGCGCAACCTGGAAACTGCCATCGCCGCCGTGATGGAACAGGGAAAGCATGCCCAGGGCACGATGGCGTACACGGTGAGTCCCGTGCACACGATCGACCTGTGGCTCGACCTTGCGCGCAGGATCGAGGACATGGGCGCTCACACGGTGTGCATCAAGGACATGGCCGGCCTGTTGAAGCCCTATGTCGCGTTCGAACTGATCTCGCGGATGAAGGAGACGCTGGAGATTCCGGTGCACCTGCACTCTCACGCCACCACGGGCATGTCCACCGCCACCTGCCTGAAGGCGGTGGAGGCGGGCGTCGACAACGTGGACGCCGCGATATCGTCCATGAGCATGACCTACGGCCACTCGGCCAGCGAGTCGCTGGTATCGATCCTCGAGGGCACGGGCCGGGACACGGGCCTGGATATCCAGTTGATGGAAGATATCGCGGCGTACTTCCGCCAGGTCCGCAGGAGGTACGGCGCGTTCGAGGGGAGCCTGCGGGGCGTCGATTCACGCATCCTCGTGGCGCAGGTGCCCGGCGGCATGTTGACCAACCTCGAGAGCCAGCTACGGGAGCAGAACGCCGCCGACAAGCTGGATGAAGTCCTGGCGGAGATTCCCAGGGTGCGCGAAGACCTGGGCTTCGTCCCGCTGGTGACGCCGACTTCGCAGATCGTCGGAACCCAGGCGGTGATCAACGTGCTGCGCGGCGAACGCTATACGAGCCTGACCAGGGAGACGACCAACCTGCTGAAGGGCGAGTACGGAGCGACGCCCGCGCCGCTGTCGCCGGAACTGCTCGAGCGATTGGCGGATTCGGTAGAGCGCATCACCTGCCGGCCTGCGGACCTGTTGCCGCCCGAAGTCGAAACACTGTCGGCGGAACTGGAAAAGCTCGCGAAACAGAGGTCGTTCGACCTGGCTTCGGAACGTGTCGACGATGTCCTGACCTACGCGCTGTTCCCGCAGGTCGCATTGAAGTTCTTCGAGAACCGCGACAATCCCGAGGAGTTTGAAGCTGTTCCCCGTGAGGAAGTCGCGCCTCGGGCAGCGATGTCGGAAGAAGCCGCAACCTACGAAGTTCGCATCAACGGCAAGGCCTTCACGGTGGAGGTTTCCGCAAGCGGCGAGGTGACAACGCCCCCGATTCCGCGTCCCCGGGTCAACGGTGCCGCGGTGTCGGCGGCGATGGCGGGCAACATCTTCAAGATCGTTGTGCCGCTTGGCGCACACGTGGAGCAGGGGGACACCGTACTGGTGCTCGAAGCGATGAAGATGGAGACCGAGGTGGTCGCTCCGCGGGCTGGCACCGTGACCGCGCTGCATGTCGCCCAGGGTGATGCGGTAGCCGTCGGCGAAGCGCTGTTCGACCTTGCTTGAGCTTTCGAGGGCGCCGCGTCCTCAAGCAACGCGGCAGCGCGCCTGACGGCGTAGGGAGCGCCTGTGTCGCAGTTGATCGAGTTGGCGCAGGCGTCCGGCCTGTACCAGATTTCGCTCGGCCAATGCGCCATGATCGGCGTGGGCCTGCTTCTGTTGTACCTCGCCATCGCGCGCAGGTTCGAACCGCTATTGCTGGTCCCGATCGGCTTCGGCGGCATTCTGGCCAACATTCCGGGTGTGGAGATCGCGACCGGGGACGGGATATTGCACCTGATCTACCTGGTTGGGGTGGATACTGCGGTTTTCCCGCTGCTCGTATTCATGGGGATCGGCGCGCTCACGGATTTTGGACCCCTGCTCGCCAATCCAAGGACGCTGGTGCTCGGCGCGGCTGCCCAGTTCGGAATCTTCGGGACGCTGCTCGGCGCGGTGGGCCTGACGCACCTCGGAGTTATGGACTTTTCCCTCCGGGAGGCGGCGGCCATCTCCATTATCGGGGGCGCGGACGGTCCGACGGCGATCTATGTCGCCGAACAGCTTGCGCCGCACCTGATGGGCGCCATCGCGGTCGCCGCCTATTCCTACATGGCGTTGGTGCCGCTGATACAGCCGCCAATCATGCGCCTGCTGACGACGGAGCAGGAGCGGCAGATCGAGATGACGCAGTTGCGGGAGGTCTCCCGGCGCGAGCGGATTCTCTTTCCCCTGGCGCTGGTGCTGGTCGTCGGACTGGTCCTGCCGACGGCAGCGCCGCTGCTCGGCATGTTCTGCTTCGGCAACCTCATGCGCGAATGCGGGGTCGTGGACCGGCTCACCGACACGGCGCGCAACGCGCTGATCAACACGGTGACGATCTTTCTCGGCCTCGCCATCGGCTCGAAGCTCGGCGCGGACCAGTTCCTCACGCCGGGAACCCTGGGTGTATTGCTGCTCGGCGTCGCCGCATTCGCCATCGGCACGGCGAGCGGCGTTCTCATGGCGAAGGGCATGAACCTGGTGTTCAAGCGGCCCATCAATCCGCTGATCGGCGCCGCCGGCGTCTCGGCCGTGCCGATGGCGGCGCGCGTCGTCAGCCGGGTCGGCCAGGACGCGAATCCGGGCAACCTGCTGCTGATGCATGCCATGGGCCCCAACGTCGCCGGCGTGATCGGCTCGACCGTGGCTGCGGGGGTGTTGATACTCCTGGTGGGATAGCGTCCGTCGCCTCGTGCCCCCACGCATTTGACAGGGACGAATCGCAGGATAGGGATGGGCGTCTTGCTCCTGTACTCGCGCTCGGTGTCAGGCCGATGTGCTCCCGCCGTGCTCGCCGCCAATAGGTTTGAACGCCGGGGAAGGCGCATGTAAGCGATTGAGTAATTTGAGTTTTGGCGGGCAGATGGCGTAGAATGGGCTGTTTTCCTGGGAGAGTTTATGCGCGCGGCCGTTCAATGGGCCTTGCTGGCGACAGTGTATGCGGCCGTGTCGACAGCGACCTGGGGCGATGCGTCATCGCCTGATTCCGGGTCCGTTTCCCCCGATCCTGACCTCGCATTTCTCGATATAGGTCACGTGCCGCCCATCGTCCCGGTTCGTGCCGGAGACGATGTGCATGTCGTCGTCGACGGCAAACTGGACGATGCCGTATGGGGCACGCTTCCCAGCTACGGGGAATTCAGGGTCGTGTCGCCCGACACGATGGCGTCGCCACGGCTCGGGACCGAAATGAAGTTCTTCTATACCTCCAGGGGCTTCTACCTGTCGGTGGACATGGAGCAGGCGCCGGAGACGCTGATCGAGCGATTGAGCAGCCGCGACCAATGGCATACCCGCGATTCCTTCATGTTCTTCCTGGACACTTCCGGAGAAGGACGCTACGGCTTCTGGTTTCGGCTCAGTCTCGGCGGCAGCATGGCTGACGGGACGATCCTGCCGGAGCGCCAGTTCAGCATGAACTGGGACGGCGCATGGCATGGGGCGACATCCCGCACCGAAACGGGATGGACCGCCGAATTCCATATTCCCTGGTCTCTGGTCAGCATGCCAAGGTCAACCGGGGACCGGACCATGGGTTTCCTGGCCAGGCGCACCGTCGCGTACCTGGACGAACAGTGGTCGTGGCCGGCGCTTGCCTTCTCCACGCCGAAGTTCCTGTCGGATTTCCAGGAAGTGGTGCTGAACGGCGTCGATCTGCGCCAGCAGTACAGCGTCTATCCCTACGTGTCCTCGGTGCTGGACAATCTCGACGGCGATGTCGTCGCTGACGCCGGCATCGATCTGTTCTGGCGCCCGTCCACCAACTTGCAGGTGACGGCGACCGCCAATCCGGACTTTGGCGACGTCGAAGCGGACGACGTCATCGTGAACCTGACCGCTTTCGAAACGTTCTTTCCCGAGAAGCGCCTCTTTTTCCAGGAAGGCCAGGAGGTCTTCAGCACCGGGACGCGGAGCTCTTTCAGCCGGAGGTCTGCACCGCCGGCAACAGTGCTGCTGCATACGCGCCGGATCGGGGGTCGGCCGTTGGCGCCGGATGTGCCCGATGACGTGACGTTGCCGTCGGAAGATCTGGCGCGGCCAACGGACATCCTCGGTGCCGTCAAGGCGACGGGCCAACGCGAAGGCCTGCGCTTTGGATTCCTGCTCGCCGGAGAAGACGAAACCGTGTTCGAGGGACGCTCGTCGGAAGGCGAGCGCGTGCCATTGCGACAGAGCGGAAGGAACTACGGCGTCGCCCGAGCGCTGTGGGAAGGCGGCGAAGCACACTCGCGCGCCCTGGGGTGGATGTCGACGGTCGCGCAGCGTCCGGACGGCGACGCCGCGGTGCATGCGGTGGACGGACACGCGCTGACGGCCACCGGCCGCTGGGAAGTCGACGGCGAGGTGATCACTTCTTCCGTGCCTGGCGCACAAGACGGCTATGGCGGCCTGCTCGACATCAAGTTCGCGCCCGTTCGGGGGATGACGCACACGTTGGCGATGGACCACTACGACGCCAATCTCGCGATCAACGATCTCGGATATCTGAGGCGCAACGACCTGACGCGCTACCAATACACGGCGCGCCTGTCCCGCTCGAACCTCGCCTGGGCGAGCGAATCACGCACCGATTTCGCCTGGACCCAGGGATACAACGGCGCTGGCGAACGCGTACTCGGCAGCGCGGGTCTGTCGCAGGACATTCGTCTGGCCAACCTTTCGAGCATGCGGATAAGCGCCACGTGGTCTCCGGCGCGATTCGAGGATCGAAACAGCTTCGGCAATGGCAGCTACCGTGTCGAGGAAGCCTGGGGCCTGCGGCTGCGCTACGAATCCGACAAGACGCGTCCCATCAGCTATCGCCTCCAGACCCGATGGGGCCAGGAGGACCTGGGCGGCCCTCGCCGCGCCTACGGTGGCGATATTACCTGGAGGGCGGCGGACAGGCTCGCCATGGAGTTCGGCGTTGATTACGGTGAGCGTGAAGGTTGGGTCCTGCACCGCGAAGAGAAGCGGTTCGCGCTGTTTGCGGCGGACGAATGGTCGCCGAAATTCAGCCTGGATTACTTCATCACCGGCAAGCAGCAACTTCGAATGGCGCTGCAATGGGCGGGCGTCCGCGCCGGCGACGCGCGTTTCTACGACCTGGCACCCTCGCGCGACCTTCTTCCCAGCGAGGCGGCTGTCGACCCGAGCAGCGAGGATTTCTCCATCTCGGAAATGAGTTTTCAGATCCGCTATCGCTGGGAGATCGCTCCCATGTCGGACCTGTTCCTCGTCTACACGAGGCAGGCCGACTTGCCTTCGAGCGTGGGTCAGGATTTCGGCTCGATGTTGACGGATGCGTTCGACAACCCCGCCGCTGAACAGTTGGTGCTGAAGCTGAGATATCGCTGGGGCACGTGACTCTCGAGCCCGGTCATTGGATTGGAAGGCGATATACCCTCGGCGCGAAGTGGTTTCCGGCGACAACGTGGTCGCCTTCGACTCTCGAAGGTCGAACCCGCGCCAGTAGACGCGTTTCACGTGTACCCCCGACTTGGTAGTATGGCGACATGTCGAGGGCGCTAATGAACCGTCATCGCGTGCTGCAACGCCTCGCGTGGCTCGCAGCATTGACGCTTTGTTTCGGTCAGGCGGCCGCCGATACACACCTGCACCTGGATGAGACCGAAGAGGAGGTCTGCACGCTGTGCGGATTCTCCGATCCGGGACCCATCCTGGATGTTGGAGGAAACGAAGGCCAGCCGCGTGCGTGGCACCGCACCGACAGCGTGCCGGTGTTCCTGGCCACCCTCTCTCCCCGACCATTCGAGGTAAGCCGCGCCCGCGCGCCTCCCATCTCCTGACCTCAGCTAAGCAACGTCGCGCGACCCCTGCGGGGTGTCGCGCCTGTTCGGTTATTCGGAGATGGGCTATGAATCGCACGCAATTAAGTCTGGTGGCCACGGCGCTTTGCCTGGGCGCGGTCGCATTCGCGGGAGAGGTGGTCGACGGGGAAGAGCCGTCGGAGATTGAGGAAGTCATCGTCATCGGACATCCGCTGTCCGGGGAGGGATTGGCCCAGGCGACGGACGTCCTGGCCGGTGAGGAACTGGACCGGAAGGCTGCCGAAAGCATCGGCGCCACGGTCGGCCAACAAGCGGGAATCCACAACAGCTCGTTCGGAGTAGCCGTCGGCAGGCCGGTGATCCACGGTCTGGACGGGGCGCGCGTGCGGATCATGGAAGACCGCATCGATACGCTCGACGTCTCTGTCACCAGCGGTGACCACGCCGTGACCGTCGATCCGTTCATCGCTGAGCAGGTGGAAATACTCAAGGGGTCCGGAACATTGCTCTATGGCTCGGGGGCGATCGGTGGCGTTGTGGACGTGCACACCGGACGGATACCGCACAACGCGTTCAAGGGGATTGGCGGCAGATTCGACCTCAAGTCATCGGACAACGGGGACGGAAGGAATGGCTCGTTCCGCGTCGACGGGGGTATTGGGATGCTGGGCTGGCATCTGGACGGATTCTCGCGACGCGCGGGCGACTACGAGATTCCGGGCTTCGCGGCATCCGCGCGTGAACTCGCGAGGGAAGAGGAAGAGGAAGAGGAGGAACATCACGACGAAGAGGAAGAAGAGGAAGAGGACCACGAGGAGGAAGAGGAAGAATTCTCCGGCATATTGCCCGGAAGCGGCTTCGAGGTGCAGGGCGGTTCTGCCGGGTTTTCCCTCGTCGACAACGGCGACTTCATCGTTGGCGTGGCGGTGAGCAAAATCGCCGCCGAATACGGGATACCGGGGCACGGCCACGAAGAACACGGCCACCACGAGGAAGGCGAAGAAGAACACGAGGAAGGCGAAGAAGAGGAAGAGGACCACGATGAAGAGGAAGAAGGCCATGAGGAAGAAGGCACGCCCATCGCCGACCTGGAGCAGACGCGGGTGGACTTCGAGGCGGCAGTCGCCAATCCGCTGCCGGGTTTCTCCAGCCTGAATCTCAGGTTCGGCCTTAACAGCTATACCCACAACGAAGTGGAGCCGTCCGGCGAGATCGGCTCGGCGTTCGAGAACGAAGCGTGGGAGGCCCGCGGCGAGATGTCCCACCACGTGGTGGCCGGATGGGAAGGGGTAGCGGGCGCCCAGATGGGCGACCGGCGCTTCTCCGTAGTCGGAGAAGAAGCCTTCACGCCGCCCGTGGACACGAAGACATTCGGCGTGTTCTGGGTGGCGGAGCGGTCTTTTCCCGGCTTTCAACTGGAGACGGGCATTCGCTTCGACAGCGTGGAACACGATCCCGCCGAAGGCGAGAGCTCGAGTTTCGGCGGCGTCAGCGCCTCTCTCGGCATGGTGGTTCCTTTCGACGACGAATGGACGGGCACGGTGCTGGCCGACTACTCGAGCCGCGCCCCGGTGGGCGAAGAGTTGTATTCCAACGGTCCGCACTTCGCCACCAGGAGTTTCGAGATCGGCGAGGCGAGCCTTGGGGAGGAAAGGGCCTTCAACCTGTCGGCGACCCTGAATCGACGCGGAGACGGCTGGTCGGTTCTCGGGACGGTCTACCGCACGATGTTCTCCGACTTTATTTTCCAGGCGGCGACGGGCGACTACATGGAGGGGCTTGCCGTTCGCCAGTTCAACCAGGCGGATGCGACATTCAGCGGACTGGACCTGGAGGGTTCCGTTACGGTTGCTTCATGGGCAGGCGGTCAACTTGAGCTCAGTGGATTGTTCGACACGGTCTCGGCAACGGTGGACGTGTCGGGCAACGACAATCTGCCGCGCATACCGCCCGCTCGCGCCGGTCTCGGCATCGCCCTCACAAATGGACCGATCTCCGCCCACGTGGATTACATGCGCGTCTTCAGCCAGGAGGACGCGGCCGACCTGGAGTTTGAAACGGACGGCTACACCGACCTGCGGGCGTACGTCGACTGGGATCTGAACGTCGGCGACATGGCGGTCAGCGTGTACCTGAAGGGCAAGAACCTGACCGACGACGAGCAGCGAAAACACACGTCCGTGGTGAAGGATCTCGTCCCGGAACCGGGCCGCACCATCGAGGCGGGAGTGCGCATCCGGTTCTAGTCTACCCGCGGTGGTTACGGGCCTGTCCTGCCAGTATGATCGCGTTTCGCCCGGGCGGCGGTGCCGCCGCCGGGGCGGGGCGATCAGAATGGCCCCGTAGTTCAATGGACAGAACGACCGCCTCCTAAGCGGTAGATGCAGGTTCGATTCCTGCCGGGGCTGCCAGGGAATGGCAGGTCAACGGAACGAATGGAACCGAATCCGAACCCGTTGGTGAGCGTCGTCGTTCCAACATTGAACGACGCCGGTCCGCTAGGCGAACTGCTCGGGCAGATCGCTAGCGCCGACGGCTTCGAAGTCATCGTCGTCGACGGCGGTAGCCGAGACGATTCCCGCGCGATCTGCGAGGGCTGCGGCGTTTTTTTCGCGCGCTCGGAGCCGCATCGCGCGCGGCAGATGCGACGTGGAACGGCGCTTGCCCGCGGTGAACTGATCTGGTTCCTGCACGCGGACGCCTACGTGGAGCGGGCGTTGCTGGACGTGCTTCGAGACGCGGCGGGGTCCGTCCTCTGGGGGCGGTTCGATGTCCGGTTGTCGGGCGCTTCGCCGGTGTTCGAGGCAATTGGCTGGCTGATGAACCATCGCTCGCACCTGACCGGAATCTGCACGGGAGACCAGGGAATCTTCGTTTCCCGCAGATTGCTCGACGCTGTGGGAGGCATGCCGGAGCAGCCCCTGATGGAGGACATCGAGCTTTCAAAACGGCTGCGGCGCCTGGCGAGGCCGAGACGCATTCGGGAGCGGCTGGTGGCGTCGTCGCGGCGCTGGGAGCGCAACGGAGTGTTTCGGACGACCTTGCTCATGTGGAGCATCCGGCTGCGTTATTTCCTCGGCGCGCGGCCGGAAGAACTGCACGCCCGTTACTATTCGGACGGGAGGAGTCGGCTGCGGGGCACCCTTGAATAGCCCGTGCCGCGTTGCCGTTTTCTTGCGGGCTCCCGAACCCGGCAGGGTCAAGACCCGGCTTGCGCGCGACCTGGGGGAGTCGGCAGCGTTGCAGGCGTATGTCGAACTCGTCGAGGACACCCTGGGGAAGTTGGAGGAGGGCGCCTTCGACTGTGAAATCTGGTTCGAGGGTGAGCAGAACGACTACTTGAGGCGATGGATATCCGAGTATCGCTTGCCGGCATACAGACAACCGGCGACGGATTTGGGCGGGCGCATGCTCGCGGCCATAGCGGCGGGAGCGAAGGTGGTGGTCGGCTCGGACATTCCGCCGCTAGGGTCGGCCTACGTGGAAGAGGCCTTGGGCAGGCTTGACGGCGCGGACGCGGTCCTCGGGCCGGTGGAGGACGGCGGCTATTGCCTGATCGGCATGAACCGACCCCATGCGGAACTGTTTCGATCGATCGAATGGAGCACGGAGGGAGTGGTGCAACAGACCCTGAATCGGGCTGCCACCGCCGGTCTGCATGTCGAGTTGCTCGAGACGCTATGGGATGTCGATGACCAAGCCGACTACGTCCGCTGGCGCAAAAGCGAAGGGGCTGCCCGAGACGTCAGGTAGACAACGAAACGCGCGACGGGCGGACAACGCTTGCGAGGGAACGTTGCAGCGCTTCCGAGAGGACGGGCGCCGGCGGCGACCAGCCGTACGCCTGGCGCAGGTAGCGCGACAGAAGCCGAGGACGCAGATCGATCACTGAAGAATCTCCCGTGTCGAGCGGAGCGAGCGTGGCGTCCCTGGACACGAGATAACCGCTCGGGTCCACATCGACGAGAAACGGTTCGATGCTCCGACAGGCGTTTTCGTCGGTGTCTATCGCCTTCTCGGGCTGTGCCAGAAGCGTCACCGCGAGGATGTGTATGCGGCGCGCGGGCAACTCTGCCTGTAGGGGTATCGCGCCTGCGCAGAATTTCTGCCAGTCCTCTTCGGTAACCTCCAGGAGCGGAGGTGCATACTGAAAGACACGTAGGACGGTGTCGGCCATGGGCCTAGGATATATGTACGCATGTCCAGTATCAAGGGAAGTGCGTCGCTGCGTCGCTGTGTCGGCGAATGACCCGCGCCCACCGCGGGTTGTGCGGCCCTTGGTGAGACCGCGAATTGGATCCTGCCCGCAGCGCAGCCCCCCGACTACCCGCTAAACTGCCGCAGCGTTTTCCGCGACCGACCGGATACGCGCGACCATGGCCCGCAGCCCATTGCCGCGGGTCGGGCTCAGGTGTTGCAAGAGGTCGAGTTCGCTGAACAGCCCCTCGATGTCGAAATCGAGGATTTCGTCCGGCCCGTTGCCGTCGTAGGCTGCGAGGACGATGGCGATGAGGCCGCGCACGATATGCGCGTCGCTGTCGATCGTAAGATGCAGGCGTCCCGTCTCGGCATCGAGGCGTGGAACCAGCCATACCAGGCTCTGACAGCCCCGAACCAGGCGCTCGTCGGTCTTCAGTTCGGGGTCGAGCTCGGGTACTGACCTGCCGAGATCGAGGATGAACCGGTACCTGTCTTCCCAGTCGTCGAGAAGCTCGAAGGCGCCGCGTACTTCGTCGAGGTCTGTCATCGCGCGGGAGTCAGAAGATCCCGAGCGCGAGTTGGGCCTCTTCGGTCATCATGTCGCGCGACCAGGGGGGATCGAAGACCAGTTGCACCACGACATCGGAAATGAACGGCACCCGGGCGACTCGTCGCTTGACGTCTTCCACCAGTACCGGCCCCATGCCGCAGCCGGGTGCGGTCAATGTCAGGTCGATGTGCACGGCGTAGTCCCGGGCCTTGGACGGGGAGCGCGAGGCGGCATCGCCGGCGACGATGTCGCAGCGGTACACCAGTCCCAGCTCGACAATGTTCACCGGTATTTCCGGATCGTACACGGAAGCGAGCGCCTGGCGGACCTGGTCCATGCTCGGCTTGCCGTCAGCCGGCGGCCCGAACTCCAACACGACCGGATCGAGCCCCAGGGCATCGCCATCCTCGCCCTCGACGCGCGCCATGTTGCCTTCAAACACCACGGTGTAGGCACCCCCCAGCGTCTGCGTCAACGTCACGAACGCACCTTCCGGGATGGTGGTGGGCGTGCCGGTGGGCACGAGGCGCGCCTCGACGGTGCGCGAGATGGGAACGATTCGACTTTGCATGCTGCGCTCAGTCGGACGACGCGATAGAGAAACTCTCGCCGCAGCCGCACTTGGCGTCGGCGTTCGGATTGTTGAACGTGAGCATCGAGTTCAGCCCCTCGGTTTCGTAGTCGATTTCCGTGCCGCGCACGAAGGGCCAGTTCTCCTCCTCGACGAACACGCTGACGCCGTCGGCGAAACGAAACGATCGACCGTCGGCCAGATCACCGCGCGCGTAGTCGAGTTCATACATGTATCCGTTGCATCCGCTTTCCCTGATGCCGAGGACCAGCACGGTGGCGTCCTGGCCGCGAAGTTGCCGCTTCACGTGCGCCAGGGCCCCCGGCGTGATCGTGATGCTCTCCGGATCGAAGCTTTTTTGCATTCCGGTCGTTTGCATTGTGGTCGTTTGCATTGCGGTTGTTGCGGTGTCCGTCATAGGAAGGACCTCGTCTTGTGGACGCCGGCAATCAGTCGCTCGACGTCGGTCAGCGAATTATACAGGGCAAAGGACGCCCGGACTGTGCCGGGGACTCCCAGGCGTCGCATCAGCGGCATCGCGCAGTGGTGGCCCGTGCGCACGGCGATGCCCTGCTGGTCGAGCAGGGTTCCGACATCGTGCGGGTGGGCGCCTTGCATCAAAAACGACAGCACGGGTCCCTTGTCGGGGGCTGTGCCCAGGATGCGAACGCCTTCGACCTGGCTCAGGCGCGATGTGGCGGTCCGCAGCAAGTGGTCTTCGTGGGCCGCGAGTTCCTCGGTGTCGATCCCTTCGAGATAGCCGACGGCTGCCCCGAGACCGATCGCGCCCGCGATGTTCGGCGTGCCGGCTTCGAACTTGAACGGCAGCCGGGCGTACGTGGTCGCCTCGATGGTCACTTCTTCGATCATTTCGCCACCGGCCTGCCAGGGCGGCATGGCTTCAAGCAGCGTTTCGCGACCGTACAGCGCCCCGATTCCCGTGGGCGCGTACATCTTGTGACCGGAGAAAGCGTAGAAGTCGCAGTCGAAGTCCTGCACGTCGACGTGAAAGTGCGCCATCGCCTGGGCGCCATCGACGACGGTCACGGCCCCCGCCGCCCGGGCGCGGGCGACGAGGTCGCGGACGGGATTTACCGTACCGAGGGCATTCGATACATGCCCGAATGCGACGATCTTGGTCGCGCCATCGAGCTTTGCCTCGAAATCGTCGATGTCGATGCGTCCATCCGCGGTGACCTTCGCCGCAGCCAGGTCCGCGCCGGTCTGCGCGCAGACGATTTGCCAGGGGACGATGTTGGAGTGGTGTTCGAGTTCGGTGATCAACACGCGGTCGCCAGGCCCGAGGACGGAGCCGCCATAGGAATGGGCGACGAGGTTGATGCCTTCGGTCGTGCCCCTCGTCCAGACGACCTCGGCGGTCGAATTCGCATTGATCCACCGGGCGACGTCCGCGCGCGCGGACTCGAACGCCTGCGTCGCGGCATCGCTCAACGCGTGCGCGGCGCGGTGCACGTTGGCATTGGTTGTCTCGTAGTACCGGCGTACGGCGTCGAGGACCACCGCCGGTTTCTGCGTGGTGGCCGCGTTGTCCAGGTAGACGTTCTTCCCCCCCTCGATGAGCGGGAAGTCGCGTGCCGCGGCTTCGGCGTCGAAGGTCATCGTGCTCACGCCAAACGCTCTCGGGCCTGGACATTCAGCAATGCGCGCGCTTCGCCGGGGTGGAGGTCTCCCAGCGCTTCTTCCAGGAAACCGGCGACCAGGAGATCGCGCGCGATGGCTTCGCCTATGCCGCGAGAGCGCAGGTAGAAGAGGGCATCGCTGTCGATTTCGCCCATCGTGGCGCCGTGGGCGCATTTCACGTCGTTGGCGTAGATCTCGAGCTCTGGCTTGGCATAGGCCTGGGCGGCGGGCGCGAGCAGCATGTGCTTCGCGGAAAGCGCCGCGTCGGTGCGCTGGGCGCCCGGGGCGATGTGAATGCGGCCGTTGAATACCGCCTTGGCGCGGTCATCCACCACGCCGCGCACGGTCTGGCGGCTGGTGCCCCCGCCCGCGCTGTGGTGCACGTTGATCTGCGTGTCGAGATGCTGGCGGCCCGACAGGTGCCAGGCGCCGTGAATTTCTATGTCCGCGCCGTCGCCGGCCGCTTCGATGTGGATATCGTTGCGACGCATCGTGGATCCTTGCGCGTACTGCGCGAAGCGATAGCGCGCCCCCGCACTCACGCGGCTCGACACCAGGTGGTATTCGAGCGAATCCGTCGCGCTCTGCAGGCGCGTGTGGCGCAGGCTGGCATCGGCGCCGACGAGACATTCGACGATGCGATGGGCGGGCGAAGCGGGGCGCTCGAGAAGCGTCGCTTCGGCCCCGTCGCCGACGACGAGCAGCACGCGTTCGAAGTCGCCGCCGAGCGGGCCGAGTTCGATCTCGGCCCCGCTCGCTCCTGCCGGCACTTCTATGACAACCCCCCGGTGCAGCAGGACATCGTTCACGAAGGCGAGCGGATAGCGGCGTCGGTCTATGGTGGCATTGAGATTGGCATCGATGACGTCGCGTTCCCGGGACTCCGCCGCATCGAAGTCCGAGACCTCGACACCCCTCGACGCGGCGATGCCTTCGGTGGACCCGTCGTGGTCCGAACCCGATGCGTTTCGTTCGTACCAAGGGTTGGGATTGGAGTATTCCCAGGTGTACGACCTCGGCTCGGGCAGGGGCACGTCCTCAAGCGCCGCAAGACTCGGTCCGCGGTCCAGCCACGGGGCATAGAGCGGCCGGTTCCGGAGCTGTCGGCCGTCCTCCAGGACACGCGCATGGAACAGTTCCGCGGCGGTCATGTGCCGGACTCCGCGAGACGCGCATAGCCGTCGGCTTCCAGCGCGTGGGCAAGGGACTTGTCGCCGGTCCGCGCGATCCTGCCGTCGAGCAGGACGTGCACGAAGTCGGGGGTGATATGGTCGAGCAGGCGCTGGTAGTGCGTGATAAGGAGCACTGCGTTCGCCTCCGAGGCGAATGCGTTGACGCCGCTTGCAACGGTGCGCAGCGCGTCGATATCGAGACCAGAGTCGGTCTCGTCGAGCACCGCGAGTCTGGGCTCGAGCAGCAGCATCTGCAGTATCTCGTTGCGTTTCTTCTCGCCGCCGGAAAACCCGGCGTTGACGCCGCGCCGCAGAAACTCCGGCGCGAGATGCAGTCGCGATGCGGCTTCCCGTACCAGCGCCACGAACGACGCGGCAGATAACTCGTCGCGCTCAAGCGCTTTATTGTGGCTGTCCACGGCGGCCTTCAGGAACTCCATGTTGCTGACGCCGGGGATCTCCACCGGGTACTGGAAGGCGAGGAACAGGCCGAGATGGGCGCGCTCCTCCGGCGCCAACCCGATCAGGCTGGTGCCTACGAGGCGCATGTCGCCGGCGGTGACCTCGACATCGGGCCGACCGGCCAGGGCATTGGCGAGCGTGCTCTTGCCCGAACCGTTGGGGCCCATGATGGCGTGCACCTCGCCGGGCCGGACGACGAGATCGATGCCCTTCAGGATCGGCTTGCCAGCCGCCCGTGCGTGCAGGTCTGTGATTTCCAGCATCGTCCCGTTCCCGTCGTGGATGCCCTGGGGCTAACCGACGGCGCCTTCGAGGCTCACTTCGAGGAGCTTGCCCGCTTCCACCGCAAATTCCATCGGCAGTTGCCGGAAGACTTCCTTGCAGAAGCCGTTGACGATCATCGAAATGGCCTTTTCCGGGTCGATGCCGCGCTGCTGGCAGAGGAAGAGCTGGTCTTCGTTGACCTTGGACGTCGTCGCCTCGTGTTCGACGATGGCGCTGGGAATGCGGCTCTCGATGAAGGGGAAGGTGTGCGCCCCGCAGCGGTCTCCGATCAGCAGCGAATCGCACTGCGTGTAGTTGCGGGCGCCGGTGGCCGCCGGGTTCATTCGGACGCGTCCGCGATAGGAGTTCTGGCTTTGGCCGGCGCTGATCCCCTTGGAGATGATCGTGCTCTTCGTGTTGCGCCCGATGTGCAGCATTTTCGTGCCGGTGTCCGCCTGTTGACGATTGTTGGTAAGGGCGACCGAGTAGAACTCTCCGGTCGAGCCGTCGCCGCGCAGCACGACGCTCGGGTATTTCCACGTGATGGCGGATCCGGTCTCGACCTGCGTCCAACTGATCTTCGAGCGCGCGCCGAGACACGCGCCGCGCTTGGTGACGAAGTTGTAGATGCCACCCCGGCCCTCGGCATCGCCGGGAAACCAGTTCTGCACCGTGGAGTACTTGATCTCGGCGTCGTCCAGGGCGACCAGTTCCACCACCGCGGCATGCAGTTGGTTCTCGTCCCTCATGGGCGCCGTGCAGCCCTCCAGGTAGCTCACGTACGCGCCCTCGTCGGCGATGATCAGCGTGCGCTCGAACTGTCCCGTGTTCTGCGCGTTGATGCGGAAATAGGTGGACAGTTCCATCGGACAGCGGGTGTGTTTCGGTATGTAGACGAATGACCCGTCGCTGAAGACGGCGGAGTTCAGCGCTGCGTAGAAGTTGTCGGCCCGGGGCACGACGCTGCCGAGATACTTGCGCACGAGTTCGGGATATTCGCGCACGGCGTCCGCGATGGAGCAGAACACCACGCCGGCCTCGCGCAGGGTCTCCCTGAAGGTCGTAGCGACGGAAACACTGTCAAATACGGCGTCCACCGCCACCCTTGGCCGCTCCACGCCGGCGAGGGCTTCCTGCTCGTGCAGGGGTATGCCGAGCTTCTCGTAGGTGCTGAGGATCTCCGGGTCCACCTCTTCCAGGGATTTCGGCCTGTCGCCCTTGGGCGCGGAGAAGTATGAGATCGCCTGGAAATCTATGGGCGGGAATTGCACGTGTGCCCACCGTGGCGGATGCATGGTGCGCCAGCGACGATACGCCTGCAGCCGCCAGTCGGTCATCCACCGGGGCTCTTCCTTTTTCGCCGAGATATGACGAACGGTGTCTTCGTCGAGGCCCGGCGGCAGCGTTTCCGATTCGATGTCGGTGACAAAGCCGGCGCTGTATTCGCTCGACAGGCGCTCTTGAAGAGTGTCGTTGCCCTCTGCCATGGGGCGATTATAGACAAATCCTGACTAAATCGCTTGGTATTTGGTTCCCTTGCTTGGGGGATGCAATTCGTCTTCGTGGGGCACTAACCCGCATATGTCACCAAGGCGCTTGTCGAATCAACAAAGGTGATTGCATTTCAATGAGGTGCGTTCCATTCTCGACGTTCGCGCCGGAAACAGACTGCGCTGCCGCGCCCTCGCTTGTCTTTTGCCCGCGTGGGCGCACATGCTCGCTGCACCATAAGCGGCGGCTATGCTTCCGCTCGCGAGCACGCCCACGCGGGCAAAATCCTGCGCGATCATCGCGGCCCTTGGTGACATATGCGGGCTAAGATGCGAAGTCAAAGTCGGTCTGAACGAAATTGAGAGCATGCCGAAACTCGAGCAAATGCCGGAAGACCACATCTACAAGGCGTACGGGCTCTACCTGTTGCAGTCGCAGCATCGTTTCGTCAAACGACTGAAGCGCGCCCACACGCCGTCGCTGCATGGCGACAGGACCTGGCAGTCGAGTTTCATCCTGATGGACTACCTGCAGCACCATCCGCCGCAAACGCGATCCCGGGTGATGGAGGTCGGTTGCGGTTGGGGCGCGGCGGGCGTGTACTGCGCCAAGACATTCGGTGCCCGGGTTACGAGTGTCGATGCCGATGAGCATGTCTTTCCGTATCTGAAGCTCCTGGAGGTGCTGAATGACGTCGAGGTCGAGAGTCTGCACAAACCATTTGAGAAGCTGTCCACCGGGCGTCTCGCCGAGGAGAACCTGATCGTCGGCGCCGACATCTGCTTCTGGGACAGGATGGTGAAACCCATGCTCAACCTGGTCGCGCGCGCCATCCGTGGCGGTGCGAACCGCGTCGTTATCGCCGATCCGGGCCGTCCGCCGTTCTACGAGTTGGTCGACTGCTGCGCCAGGAGAAAGGGATTGCGGGCTGAACTGACCGGGTGGTACGCGGTGGAGCCGGAGCGTTCCCACGGCGAAGTATTGGAGGTTCGCGGTCCTTCGACGGACGTTTCATGATTGACGGCGGGGCCCGGCTTGGGGCGCTCGCTGATCCCGCCTCAGGATTCGCTGGCGAGAAACTCCCGCAGTTGATCCGACAGGCCGGTGCAGGCGCTCTGCCGCACTTGCGCGATGATCGGTATCGGCACGACAACAGCCGGGACGAAACTCGTCCCGCTGGCTTCGGCGCTCACCCTGCCTGCGTGGATGCCGCTCTTCACATCCCAGATCGAGGCTTCGTAGTTCGAGTCACTGTCCCAGGACAGGAATCCGATACAGGCCGGGATCGCGCCGCTGATGATGTTGCAGGTGAGCCTGCCGGCTTCCGAGGACCGCACGGTGTCGCCTTCGATCCAGACCAGGTAGCGCACGCCGATCTCATCGATGCGTTCGGCGACGAGGGGCCTTGAGATCACATTGGTCAGGTCGTCTACGTCCAGGGGCGCCGTGAGCGGCTCGAACCAGGGGAATACCGAGTCCACGAATTCGTTTTCCGTCATGACCTTGACGCCGTCGCTCTTCTTCGTGATCTGATCGCTCACGCAGTGGATGAAGTCGGTTTCGGTCTCGTTGCGGCTCTTGTGCCTGCGTCCGAGGACTACCACGCGGTCATCCTCACCGATTCCCGTGTGCGCTTCGCGAACCTGCTGCACGGTGGCGGTCACGCAGCCCGAGAGCAGCATGGCGGATAGTCCGATCGCGCCGATCAGGAGCGCCTTCAATAGGGGAGCGCGGGCACATGCGGCGCGCGAGGGCCCCACTCGAAGATACAAATCTCTCATTCTCATGCCTCCTCGACCAGGTCCGCGATCTCCGGCACGCGCGGAAAGTAGAACGACAGGCGTGCGGCGGCGTCGCGGAGTGCCCGCACCGAGGCTTCGGTCAACCCGGACCCCTTGGAGTCCTCCATGAATCCGAAGTTTCGCTCATTGCTCTTGCCATAGGCGGGCAGGGGCCATTGGGCGAGGAGTTCGCCGCCCGGATCGTAGACATCGATCCGATACTTGATCCAGACCTCGAAAAACTGGCTGCGGGTCTGGGCGGGAATGGCGAACTGCAACTCTTCGAAAACCGGCACGATGATCGCTTCGACCCCATCGCCCGCCTCCATGGTCGAGAGCGCCACGGCCTCCTCGAACAGCGCATCGAAAACGCGCTCGAAGACAGGCACCTGCACGGAACCGAGTTCGATGCGAAAGTTGCCGTGGTCTTCGAGGGTTTCCTCATGGACGTAACCCTTGAGCGATTCGTCGAAGAACACGCCCACGCGTACGGGCAAGCGGTCGACCAACGGCGAGGGCACGACGGTCTCGACGACAACATTGGCGCCCGTGCAACCGAACAGGAAGGCCATGGCGATGGGCACGAGCCCGAGGCGCACTCCCTGCGTCACAGTTCGCGTCAGGGCGTTGGTCGAGCGGGTCATCATGAGGTGGGTAGGTTCATGTGGTCAGAGACTACTGCAAACTCGGTAGCCCCACAAAGGTACCGTCGTTGCGGAATGCCAGTTCCCGCATTAGCGCTGCGTAACGGAAGCCCGAGGCCGCCTGGCTGTCCAGTTGAAAGATCACCGGAAACCCCACTCCGTGGATTCGGACTCGACGGCTTCCGTCCGGGCCCGCGGCGTTCATGATGTCCACACGGTCGACCACCGCCTCGATGGTGTCCCGGGTCGAGAAGTCGTCTCCGAACACGTAGATGCTGATCTTCTTGTCCGGAGACCAGAATGTCTGGATGGCCTGCTCGATGCCTTCCACGGGGCTGGAGTTGCTGTAGGGCGCCCAGGTTGCGAGGCGTGTCATGATTGCCCTGCGGCGCTCCGGAGAGTCGGGAATCCACTGACCGCGAAAGTTCGGGAACATGTAGTCGCCCATGTCGTTCATGACCTGGATTCCCTTGACGTCGGGATAGATGTTGAGGGTCTCGCTCACCTTGCGGACAGCGTGAGGCCACGCGTGGGTCTGCATGCTGCCCGAGGTGTCGATGACGAAGATGATGTACTCGGAGTCGACAGTGATGCCGCCGATCACGTTGCTATCCCGCTTGAAACCCTGGCCGAGCAGGCGCGTCATCTCTTCCGACAGGGTCTGTTTCGCTGCCTTCAGGCGGCTGTTTTCGATCGCCTGCTCGTCCGCCTGTTCCTTGGTGGACGCGAACTCACCGAGGATCTCCGATAGCTCCCGCCTTGCCCGCGCAAGCAGTTCGAGGACCATGTCGAGCTGGCGCTGCTCATCGGAGATCTGGCGCGTTACGGTCCTCGTCTGCCCCTGGATGGTATTGACGGCTTCTCTCTTCGCCGCGACCTGACCATCGAGGTCGACGGTCGTCTGCTCCAGCACCATGGGTTGCATGGTCTTGGTGATGATCAGCAGCAGCACGATCGCGCCGAAACCGCAGCAGATGACGTCGAGAAACGACAGGCTGAACTGTTCGATTTCTCGCCTCCGAAGGACTTTCATGGACCAAATGCCTCCGGGCGCGTTTTAGCGACCGGGGGTGGTTGTTGCATGATCGACGAGCGGGGCCGGGCCGCGAGCGGCGCCGACAGGCGACGGTTGTGGGGCGCTGGCATGGAACAAACGCCTCTGGGGAGCGGCAGCGACTTGGGGCGCTTGTTGCATGGGCGACGAGCGGGGCCGGGCCACAGGCGGAGCCGGAGGCGACGGTTGAGGGGCACTTTCATGGCCAGTCCTCCGATGGCGCCAGGCAGACGCCGCCGGTGCGTTGCGCGAGGCTCCAGTAGGGCACGAGCCCCGGGCGCACAGCCTTCGTCACAGTTTGCGTCGGGGCGTTGGTGAAGCGGGTCATCATGAGATCGATAGGTTCCTGCGGTCAGGGACTACTGCAAACTCGGTAGCCCCACAAAGGTGCCGTCGTTGCGAAACGTCAGTTCCCGCATTAGCGCGGCGTAACGGAAACCCGAGGCCGCCTGGCTGTCCAGTTGAAAGATCACCGGAAACCCCACTCCGTGGATTCGGACTCGACGGCTTCCGTCCGGGCCTGGGGCGTTCATGATGTCCACCCGGTCGACCACCGCCTCGATGGTGTCCCGGGTCGAGAAGTCGTCTCCGAACACGTAGATGCTGATCTTCTTGTCCGGAGAACGGAACGTCTGGATGGCCTGCTCGATGCCCTCCACCGGGCTCGAGTTGCTGTAGGGCGCCCAGGTTGCGAGGCGCGTCATGATTGCCCTGCGGCGCTCCGGAGAGTCGGGAATCCACTGACCGCGAAAATTCGGAAACATGTAGTCGCCCATGTCGTTCATGACCTGAATTCCCTTGACGTCGGGATAGATGTCGAGGGTTTCGCTCACCTTGCGGATAGCGTGGGGCCACGCGTGGTTCTGCATGGTGCCCGAGGTGTCGATGACGAAGATGATGTATTCGGAGTCGACAGTGATGCCGCCGATCACCCTGCTATCCCGCTTGAAGCCCTGGCCGAGCAGGCGCGTCATCTCTTCCGAAAGGGTCTGTTTCGCTGCCTTCAGGCGGCTGTTTTCGATCGCCTGCTCGTCCGCCTGTTCATTGGTGGACGCGAACTCACCGAGGATCTCCGATAGCTCCCGCCTTGCCCGCGCAAGCAGTTCGAGGACCATGTCGAGCTGGCGCTGCTCATCCGAGATCTGGCGCGTTACGATCCTCGTCTGCCCCTGGATGGTATTGACGGCTTCTCTCTTCGCCGCGACCTGGCCATCGAGATCGACGGTCGTCTTCTCAAGCACCATGGGTTGCATGGTCTTGGTGATGATCAGCAGCAGCACGATCGCGCCGAAACCGCAGCAGATGACGTCGAGAAACGACAGGCTGAACTGTTCGATTTCGCGTCTTCGGAGAACTTTCATGATCAAACGCCTCCGGGGAGCGGCCGCGATCTGGGGCGCTTGTTGCATGGGCGACGAGCGGGGCCGGGCCACAGGCGGAACCGGAGGTGACGGCTGTGGGGCACTGGCATGGAACAAACGCCTCCGGGGAGCGACAGCGATCTGGGGCGCTTGTTGCATGGGCGATGAGCGGGGCCGGGCCACAGGCGGAACCGGAGGTGACGGCTGTGGGGCACTTTCATGGCCAGTCCTCCGATGGTGCCAGATAGACGCCGCCGGTGCGTTGCGCGAGGCTCCAGTAGGCGCCCGCCGCCAGGGGATCCCCCTCCATCGGAAACATGATGACGTTCACCGGTACGTTGCGAGGCAGCCTTCTCGTCGCCTCCACGAAGTAACTCATCCGCTCCCGCCCGGTTACGGTGGGCGAGCGCGGCGGCGTCCTGCCCTGGGTGGGGAGGCTGTCGATGATCAGCATCACGTTGTCAGGCAGGGGATCCATGCTGTCGATGGCGCTGAACAGGTTCGCGAGGTTGGTGCCGTCCGCCGGGGGCGTCTCGCGCAGCGTATCGATCGCGTCGGCCAGGATTCCCGCGTCGATCGCGGAGTGCCAATCGTCCGAAGGCAACACCGTCTCGGCCTCGGTGTTGAAGCGGACAATCTGGTAGTAGCTCTCCAGCGGAAGCTGCGAGGCGAGCCACTCCACGGTGCGCACGGCGCGTTGCCATTTCGACGATTGAAGCTGGCGCGAAACCGACATGTTCCGGCGCCGGATAACGTTGATGAGCGTGTTGTCGAGCATGCTGGCGGAGGCATCCACGGCGATCAATATGTGCGTGCCGCCAACAAACAGCCCGGTGAGATACTGCCGGTCGCCCTGGCCTTCGATCTCGATGTTCGCCCGCCCGTCTTCCTTTTCTTCGGCGGACTTGAGCCGTTCGACTTCCTCTTCGCGCATGTCGACTTCGGCCATCAGTTCTTCCAGGCTCTTGCGTTGCGTTGTCGTCATCGCTTCGAGCGTTTCGAGTTCTTCGCGCTGGCGTTCCGCATCTTCCACGGTGGCGAGCCGCAGTCGCTTGGCTTGGGCGATCCGGGCCTTGACGTCCTCGAGCCGTTTCTCCAACTCGGTCAGGTTGGGCGTACCGGAGTTGATTTCGTAGTTGAGCAGGCGCAGTTCCGACAGCAGGTCCCGATTGACCTCCTTGATCTCGTCGTCAACTTCGTGGTTGATGATGAGGAACACCAGCACGGTGGCGCCGAATCCGCATGACATGACGTCCAGGAACGAGAGCGAAAAGACATTGGTTGTGCGTCGCTTGGAATACTGCGCCATCGCTCATTTCCCCTCGAGATGGATGACCGTGAACTCCAGTTTCCGGCACCTGATCGAGTCGCCGAGAGAGACGCGCGTATCGGCGACGAGGGCGTGCTCGTTGAGGATCACCTGCGCTTCGGCGCCGGGCACGACGTAATGGCCACTCGTGCGGCGCACGATGCGGAATGCATCGCCGAGGGCGTTCGCGCGGGGGTGGCGACTGGCGTGGAAGTCATCGCCGAGCGGTACCGCCATGGCGTCGCAGAGAATGTGGGTCGGCGGAATCTCTTCCGGTGCCGCCGCTTGGCTGTTCGCCGGCAGCGACGAAATGAACGCAATCTCGTCGTCGCCCCGGAGGACGTCGGCGCACTCCCATATGCCATCCCGGACCGCGTCCGGGTCCAGCAGAATCAATCGGTGGCCCGACGTCCGCAGTCGGTCCGCCAGGCCAGGCAGGCGCGCTGCGCGGTGTGTCAGCGCGAGAGTGGAGGCGGCGCCGATTCGCCGAGCGAGGAGGTCGTAGCGTTGGGCCGATTTGTCCGCCAGCGCCGTGGCCGGCAAGCGGATGCGACGCTCGCCGCTCCGATGTTCGACGCCCACCGACAACTCGACGGCGTCTTCTTTCAGGACTTGCGCGAACACCTGGTCGAACACCTGCTGTTCGGTTTCGGCGACGCGCAGCGGGTCGAGCCGCGTCTCGCCGACAAAACGGTCGGCCACCGCATCCACCCAGCCTTCCAGCAACTGCAGAAGGCCGACGTCAGGGACTTCGCGCGCGCTTTCCCGGCGCGCGTTGTCGGCAATGGCCAGGTCCACGGCTACCGCGCCATGCAGGAGCACATCGATGAGCACGCATCGTTCGGGCAACCGCGCGGAACTTGCCGCGGCGACCGCCGAGTCGATCACGGCGCGGACATTGAGCTTCGCCTCCTGGGCGATGCCGAGAAGCAGTCCGAGTTGTTCGGGTGAGCTTGTGCTGGGGACTGAGACGAAGAGTTCATCCTCGTCGCCGATGCTGGCTGCGGCCTTGATGTGGCGCAAGTGCTGGTACGCCAGGTCGGCCTGGTTTGCGATGCCGGATATGCCGGGAACGACCGGCTCGGCGTTCATGCGGGCGAAATACTGGCTCTGGAACTGCCTGGGTCGCAGGCGCGCGGCGGCGAGGGCCGCATCCCCGAAGACCGGTTGGCGCTCCAGCAAGGCCACGCCGGGCTCCCGGTAGTGCACGCCTCCATCCCTTGAGGCCGCGATTTCCGCATCGTTGAGTTCGAGTACCCACATCGTCAACGCACCTGCATGTGGCGAACCAGTTGCTGATCGCAGTAGTTCTGGGTATCGAACACCAGGCGCTCCTGCACCAGTTGCACCTGGTGCACCAGGAACATGACGAGGATGCTGATCACCAGGGCAACGAAGGTGGAGTTGAACGCAACCCCCAGGTTTTCCGTGACGCCGGCAATGTTGCCGGCCACCGCTTCGTGCGCCTGTCCAAGCGCGTTGCCGATGCCGCGCACGGTGCCGATGAAGCCGATGGAAGGAATCGCCCAGGCGATATAGCGGACGATCGACAGTTCGCTGTCCAGCCGGTCGGACTCGGCGGCACACACCTGGCGGATGGCTTCCGAGACATCCTGCACGTTTCGGGTCGATGAGAAACGCTGTAGTGCCGCCAGCAGCGCACGGGGGAGCAGTTGCTCGCGCACGCGGTCGGGCAGGGCCTGCAACGGTCGCGCATATTCGCGCGTATCCTCCGGCAGAATGCTCAAGCCCTCGCTCACCCGGATCATCTCCTGCTCGAACAGGCGGCGCTCCTTGAACGAGTTGCGCGCCTTGAAACCGACAATCGCCATGGCCCACAACCCCAGGATGAAGCAGAACTCCTGCTCGTAGTCGCGCAACACCACGTAGAGGGACCGGTCGTCGGCGATGGGTTCGCCCATCGCCGCGCTCTGCGCGCGGACCTCCAGGATGGCTTCCGCATTGGGCCGGATCATCGTGACGTAGACCAGGTGCACGAGGATGACGGCCGCGACGAGCGCGATGATCTGGTAGAAGAATTCGAAGTTTTTCATAAGTGCGGGTGACCTAGATATCCACGGGGAACTTTACGGCGATACTCTCCGAGATGTCCTCGGTTGGGATGAAGATTTCGGGGGATTCGCCTGGCGGCGGCTCGGCGCCTTCCTCCACCTGCGCCTCTGCGGTGGCCTCGATGTCGGCTGAGGCCTCGGAATCGATCTCCTCCGTGTCTGCGGCGGTCGGTTGATCCGGGGGTTCCGAATCTTCCGCTGCCCAGGCGCTGACGCCGAGTGCGCAACACAGCAACAGTGCCCCGGTCGACGCTCCCCGGCGACGATTGTTCCATACAATCTGGTCCGTCATCGCATTACTCCGCGAAACGTGCGAGGCGGAACCCGACGTCGTTCCGGCCCTTGGCGCCGTAGTCGCGAAAGGACAGGCGCAACTCGGTAAGCGTCCCGTGCATCCAGCTCGAACCCCTGATCACGTGATAGTCGCCCTCGTGCGGCCCGAGCGGGTTCAGGCTTTGGCCCGGCGCCGGTATCTCGTAGTAGTCGTGCACCCATTCGGCGACGTTACCTCCAAGGTCGTACAACTGTTTCGCGTTCGGCCCGAATGTACCGACCGGCGCGGGACCGATGTAGTTGTCGTTATAGCCGAAGATGATGCGCCCGACGACATGGGCAGCGGCACGGTCGGCGTAGTTGCCGTGACGGCTGGGAGGCGGCAGGCGGTCGCCCCAGGGAAAGCGCAGCAGTGGCGATGCATCATCCACATGGCGAGCAGCCCACGCCCACTCGGCTTCGGTGGGCAGGCGGTATCCAAGCGAGCCGGAGTTGATTCCTACTATGCTGCCGAACTCCTCCTCGTAGAACGGGTCTTTCCCTTCCTGCGAAGACAACCAGTTGCAGAACAGGGCCGCCTCCTCCCAGGAGACGTTGGAAGCCGGCAGATCGTCACGATCCAGATCGGCGTCCTGGAACCTTCCCGACGAGTGTCCCGACGCAAATCTGCGGAACTCGGCGTTGGTGACTTCCTTGGTGCCGATGTAGAACAGGCGGGAAAGATCGACGTCGCGCAGGACTTCGTTGGCGCGCCTGCCGGGTTCTCTACGCGACGCGCCAAGCTGTATGGGCGAGGGCTGGAAAAGTAGCAATTCCTGGCCGAGGGCGGTGGTGATCGATGGTTTCAGGCGCGCGAGCCGGGCCTCGGCCACGGTCAGAAGCCGAACCTTCACCTCCTGCGAAAAGCCAGGCTGGGGCATCACGGTCTTGCGGTAGCCGGCGTAGCCCTCCTTCGTTAGCTCGATCTCGTGGGGAACGGCGGGAAGGGTGATGGGTTCGCCGAGTTCGCCGGCACGCTTGCCGTCGATCCAGAGCTCGGCATCGCCGGGTTCCGCGACGACCACGAGTGTACCGGTGAGCGCCTCCAGTTCCACGGACATCGCGCGCTCGGTTCCGGACTCGACGCGAATGCTGCGTTCGACCGGCGCGTAGCCCACCTTGAATACGCGGACGCCGAGTGCGGTGCCGGGCGCGACCGCAATTTCGATGGGGGTGAGTCCTTCATATTGTCCGTCAACGGTGACGCTGGCGCCGCGCGGCGACGAACGGACCGAGAGCAGGCCGTCGGCACGCTCGAGCCTGATCTCGGACAGCGTCAGCGGCTGTCCTGCCGTAACCTGCAGAATGTCGCGCCAGCCCTTGTAGCCCGGCAGCTTGACGAGGATCCTGCGCTCGCCGGACGGAACGGGAACCGGGCCGGGCGTCGCACCGACCTGGTCTCCGTCTACGCTGATGGCAGCCCCGGAAGGGATTGAAGGAATGGTGACGTCGGCCCAGTCCGGAAGCAGTTCGGCATCGACAGACTGGGGCAATTGACGTCCTTCGACATCGACGCCGAGATACGCGGGCTGGTAGTTCTCCTTGGTGATCACAACCGCGCGGGAGCCGGCGTCCACGTCCGACGTCAACGGGGTCTCCCCGATGTCTTCTCCGTCGACGAGCACTCGGGCACCTGCGGGCGAAGATGCGAACGTGACGCGGCCAGGGAGCGGCGCCATTGCGTAGGCGAACTCCTGGTTGCGGTCGGGGCCGACATCCACATCCACTTCCAGGGGGTAGTAGCCAGGCGCCTCGGCCCGGAGGCGGTAATGGCCTTCCCGCAACAGGCTGATCTCGCCGATACGCAGTTGGAAACCACCGTCCACTACCACGTCGTCGGCCGGTGGAGTCAACTCGAACCGAACCGACTTCGCGGTGAACATGAACCACAGGAACCAGGCGGCGGCGACGGCAAGCACGATTCCCGCCAACTGCCACGCGTTGAGGCGGATGATCTTCCGTCTGCCGTCCGGCGCGGTGGGCCGGAATGCTACGGGTTTGATCGTCGCCCTGGCGTCTTCCATGCGACCGTTCCTTTCCGTTATCAGATGCGCTCTTCGCAGCGCACGGTCACTGGAGGCAGCCCAGCTTCGAGGAGGATCTCCGCTCGCACGTCGCGGTAACCGTCGCGGCTGCCGACGATGACGTAGCGACCTGGCCGCAGGTTCAGCGCGTGGCGATTGAAACTCCCGAGCGTGGCGACCTTCTGGATAACCACGTCCGTCGCGTTGTCGGAGACCAGCACCAGTTCGACGGGTTCCGCGGCCCGTGACAGCAGTTCAGCCAGCGCCCGTGACTTTGCCTCGAATGCGCCGCCCGCGCCGGTTTGCTCGCGCGCGTTTTTGAGCAGGGCTTGCGCCTCGTCGAATAGGGCGTCTTCGGAAAGCGCTACCGGGTCGGCCAGGATGGTGTCCATGTCACGTGCTATTTCTACCCGCAGGCGCAGACGCGCACGACCATCGCGCGCGAATTGCAGGGCGGGGTCGATCTCAAGCGCAGCGTCGAATGTCGCGAGGGCCCCATCCCAGTCGTCGGCATCTTCCTGGACGGCGGCCTGTGCGCGCAGCATGTCGATTCGCGACAACGTGCGGCGTTGCCCGGTCTGCTGCAACCCGGCCAGCGCACCGGCATCCTCCGGCCGCGTCGCAAGGACGCGGTTGAAGGCGGCTTCGGCGTCGTCGAACTCGCCTCGCTCCAGCGCGGCGAATGCAGCGGAAAGCGCCTCCCGGTAAGCAATCTCGTCACGGGCGGCCTGGACCTCCCTGATCTTGGCATCCACGCCTCGCGTGAGTGGGTCCCGCGATCGCGCCTGGCGAAAGAGTTCATCGGCCCGCTTCAGGTCTCCGCGCAGCCGCGCCCGTTCCCCGGCCCGCACAAGTTCCAGCACTTGCGGCTGAAGCGCCGCGCGGTCGGCGCCGGCGAGTGCCTGGGCATTGTCCGCCTGTATCGCCAGGGCCTCGGCGAATGCGGCGGCGGCTTCCTCGCTTGCAAGGGCATCGAGCGCCGTCCCTCCACGGGTCACGGCGTCCTCGATTTCTGCGAGACCTTCGTCGCGCAACGCACGAAGGCCCTCCGCTGCGGCTTCGTAACCCGCTTGTGCCTCGTGATACCGGGCTTCCTCGAACAGCCGGTCTCCTTCGATCGCCTGGTCCAGCACGGTGGCGTAAGCCTCGCTTGCCCAGCTCTCGACGTTCATTTCCTGTTCGAGCAGGCGTTGCAGCTCTACGACTTCAGCAATGGTCGCGTTCGCCTGCTCCTTTGCTTTCGCGAGTTCGCTCTCGCGAAACGGGGGGACGATATCTGCTACGGAAGCATCGAAGTTGCCATTGTCCCCGGCAGGCTGAACGTCGTCGGGTGAGGCGTCGATTGCGACGGTCTGCACGTCGTCGACGTGGTCCGGCAAGACAAAGACAATCCAGGTTGCGACAGCGAGCAGCGCGATGAGCACTCCGGCGAGCACGAAGGTTCCCGGCGATGGTTTCGGCAGGCGCGTCCGCCGCGGGTCATCCTGCCTTGAGAGGGGTGCCGACGCGGGCGTGATGACTACGCGGTCGCGGTTTCCGGACTCGGTCATTGTTGACGAATCGAGTGTCCCGTGGGTACCTGCGCGTGGTTAGGCGTCTGGTCCGGCCCCTGTTCGCAGGCATCTTCTTCCAGGCCATCCTCGCATGGCTCGGAGATGTTCGCGTCCATCGCTGCTTCCGGCGCTTCCGGAAGTACAAGTCCCAGTTCCCGGTAGTAGGCTTCCTTCAGGATGCGACGAAGCTCCTGGTATTGTGCCTCGACGCTTCCCTGCAACTGCACGACCTGATTTTCCAGTTCCAGGGTATACGGCGAGATTGCCGCCTCGGCCGACATGCCGTGCTCCTGCAGCATGTCCGCGCTGACGCGCGCTTCGGCCCGCTTGTCCAGCGCAGTCTTCAACAACGCGGCGCCGCCGATGATGCCGACGACACCGCCGTAGTACGTCACTGCATCTTCCGCAGTGGCCTGGGTGGCGATGCCGCTGACGACCGCGGCCGAACCGGCGATGGCGCGGGACCGCGCCTGCTGTTTGGCGCGCTTGTAGGTGATGGCCTCGTCGTAGGTGGCCCGCCTCCAGTTCTGGTAGGGCGAAAACATGTTGGCGCCGAACGTTTCGTAGTATTCGTCGAGGGTATCGATGAACAGGTACTCGCGTTCGCGCACGCGTCGGACACGCGCGAGGTTCTGATCACCCTCGGCGGGGAGGCGTCGCAATTCGAATCCTCCGGACCTGCTGGGGGTGATGTAGCTTGCGAACGCGTCGGGCACGAAGTCGCGGGCGAACCGCATTTCGGCTGCGGTGCGGATCGTCCTGATTCGATCCGGGTCGAGCTTCTTGAGGTACGCGACCATGTCGTCGGCAATGTTCCTGTAGACGCTTTGAAACGGGTCGATCGTCTGCTCGTACGCGGAGTCGTAGGCGTACTTGCTGGCGAGGGCGCGATATTCCTTGTCGAACCAGACCGTGCCGAGCACGTCGGTCGCGCGTGCGCGCAACGCCAGCGACTCGCCGTCGGAGTGCTCGATGGTCGCCTGGACGGTCACGTCGACTGCGTGGGTCGCTCGAGGCACCACGCGCACCGCGCCCCAATTGCCCGTGGATTGCAGCAGGTCCTTCAGGTAGTAGGCGAGGTAATTGCCTTCGGCCCGCCGCACGTCCGGGGAGATGTTGGCCTTGATCTGTTCGTCGAATTCCTCCGGAACATTGGCATCGAATACCTCGACACCGACATCGAGCAGCAACTCTTCGGGAACTGGTTCAGTTAGCGTTTCGGGCGGCGTCATGTCCACCACGCGCACAGTCTGAGTGACGCACCCGGCCAGGCCGATGGTAGCGAGGAGAGCCAAACAGGTTGCCCGCCACCGGCGTTGGGGTTCGCGCGCTATCGGGGAAAGCAGGAGTCTGCCGGGCGGCGCCACGCTGTCTCGAACCACGCTACCTTCGCCCTCCGCAGCGCCGATACTCGTCCCAGAGTTTTTCGCGCAGTTCCTCATCGGTCTCCGCCATGGCGGCCTCCCGGATCTGCCGACACACGACATCGTCGTCCGTGGCGTCCGCGACATCGGGCGGGACGGGCAGCCGGGGGGGCGGTTTTGGCGCGGGCGCGCTCTCACCTTCGACATCTCCTCCTCCGCCGCCCGGAGCCTCCTCCTGTTCTGATCCACCCGAAGGCTTGGGCTCTTCGGGCTCCGGCCGCGTGCCCTGGCCTGCGGTTTCGTTCCGGCGCGCCCGAATCGCCTCCCTCTGGCTCAGGATCTGGCCGTCAAAAACCTCGAGCGCATCTTCGAAATCGCTGTCTTCTCGAGAGTTTCCGGACTCGTCCTCCGCCGAACCGTCGTTCGGCCGGTTTCCTTCCTGTCCCGGCACTTCGTTGCTTGACTCCCAGCCATCGTCGCCAGAGCCGCCCTGATCGTCCTCAGATCCTTCCTGATCGCCGCCGTCGCGAGGCCTTCCGGTTCCGCCATCGTCCGGCGCATCGCCGGAGGGACTACCCGAAGGCGAGCCCGGCGAAGGAGAACCCGGCGAAGGAGAACCCGGTGAAGGCATGCCCGGTGAAGGCATTCCAGGCGAAGGCATTCCAGGCGAAGGCATTCCAGGCGAAGGCAAGCCGGGCGAAGGCAGACCCGGCGAAGGCAAGCCTGGCACGGGGGAAGGAATCCCCGGCGTGCCGGGAATCCCCGGAATCCCCGGAGTGCCCGACACGGGAGGTGCCTTGCAGGACGAAACTGCCGCCAGGCTGAACAACACACCCAGACACATGATGGCCCGTGCGAAGTTCATCGTGGTACAACTCCTTCTCATAGCTGCCCCTGATCTCTCGGCCCGAGTGCCGAGAGCGCACGCGATGTGTCGATCATACTCCGTATGGCATACACGCGGTCGAAAGGTTCGGCATCGTTCATGCAGGGTTCATATACGAATCGGCGGCGGTTTTCCGTTGCCCAAACCAGAATGCAGAGCCCGAATGCCGTGCCTCTTCGATCCGCGGGCAGGCGGGGTTCCGTCAGGTTGCCGGGACCGTCTTCGGGTCTGGTTTGTAAGGGAAGTGATACTCGACCCGCACGTCTTCCGTCAATACGGGAAGCGCTTCGACAAAAGCGGGTCGGTAGCGGGCTCGCCGCGTGGCTTTGCGCACCTTGAACTCCATCATGCCCTCGGGTTCCGAGCGCAAGGTGGACAGGTCGGAAACGAGGCCCCGGTCCGTCACCGTAAGCGCCAACTCGACTATGCCGTCTTCTGTCACCGAGGCGAGAACCTGAGTCGGTGGAGGCGGGAGGGGAAGATAAAGTGGCGTCGGATCCTTGAATACCGCCTCCAGGCCATCGGGGTCGGACTCCAGGAGTTCCCAGATGCGGGTGTAGAGCGGAAACGCGCGATTGTATTTTTCGAACAGCAGGTACCAGTCGGCGAGTTCGAGCATGGCGGCGGCAACTTCCGCGTTCGACCCGTCCGGCTTTGCCATCTCGATGTTGATGACTTCGATCAGTGCGCGCTCTCCGGGGCTGAAGTTGTTGAGCTGCACCTGCTGGTAGCGGTTGTTCACGCGGTAATACGACGGGTTCCCGGTGTTCTGTTTCTCGGGCACGATAGTCGGGAACCGTTCTTCACGGAACGTACGGGCAAGCCCCTTGAGCGCCCTGATGGTCTTTGGGTCGTCGGCGGACAGGTGGCGCTTGCCTAGCAGGACGGCCTGAGCCAGGAACCTGCGGGCAACAAAGACGTTGTGTTCCTCGTTGTACCAGTCGGCGATCAGGAACAGGCCCGGTATGAGCCTTGGATCGTCGTTGCCGTAGGTGCGAGTCAACAGGTCGTAGGCATATTGATGACGGTTGTTGGCGGATTCGCGGTCGCCGAGCGCGGCGTACGCGGTCGCTTCGCGGTAGACGACCTCGATCTGGTCGGCCGTGAACAGGCCCTTGTTCACCCTCGTGACCAATAGCGAGCGGTCATAGGCGTCCAGCGCGCCGATGACATCGGCCAGCCCCAGCCGGGCGTCGCCGAGCAACATGAGCGGCCGAGCCAGTTCGAGGTCATGCCGGTGCGAACGGTCTTCGATTTCCTCGACCATCTGCTCGGCGGCGACAGCGGCCGCATCGTACTCGTTGGCATCGAGTTGCACTTCGATGCGCGTCAGGGCGCTGCTTTCCCCCAGCAGGGCCTCGCGGATCGTCTCATCGGCCCAAGCACTGCCGACCATGGCCAAACTGGCCAGAATGAAGCTTGCCCGATACTTCATCGTGATCTCCAGGGCGAATTCGCTGGTTGCCTTCGCCCGATAACACTAGGTTACGAGTGTCGTACCGGCTCGCGCCGCAGTCAAGAGGTTTGACCCGGACATTGTCGCCGGGTACAGCGTGTGGACGGTTGCCGGAATGCGATGCATGCCTCGATCCGCGTCATGATCGGGATGATGTGTGATTTTTGTCCAGCAACTCGGCTACCATCGCGCACATGCCTGGGCCACCCCCTGCTGCGGACTTCGAAATCGACGCGGTCGGACTCGTGTGTCCGGAGCCGCTGATGATCGTGCGCAACAAGGTGCGCGAGATGCAGCCGGGAGAGACGGTCCACATCGTCGCCACCGATCCGTCGACCACGCGCGACTTTCGCAACTTCTGCCGATTCATGGGACACGCGCTGCATGAGTTCGGGGCGTCGGGACCCCGGCTCGAATTTGTCATCGAAAAGCGGGCGTGAGCTTCTACTTCGCTTATGGCAGCAATATGAATCCGCGCAGGGTTGCCGAGCGCGGCATCGGTTACGACGATGTCACTGCGGCGCGGGCGGCGGGCTTCACGGTGCGGTTCGAGAAGCGCTCCCGCACTCAGGCGGGCGCTGGACACGCGAACCTGGCGTACCAGAGCGGGGGCGTGGCGGAGGGCGTGCTCTATCGGCTGACCGATGCGGAGGAGATCGCAAAGATGGACCGCTTCGAGGGCGCGCCGGTTCACTACAGCCGCGAACCGATCCGCGTCGAGACCGATGGCGGAGCGACCTGGGCGTGGACCTATTTCGCCAACCGTGCCGTGATCGATCCGAACCTGAAACCGCCGGCCTGGTATGTCGCGCACATGACGGCAGGTGAACCGTATCTTTCGGCGGAGTACATCGCCTGGCTGCGCTCGCTCGAATGCATCTGAACGGCGTATCGAGGGCCGCGCCCCGCCGGCCTGTGTCAGATCGGGAGTGAACGGCGTTGGCTGAACGCTGCGACGCGGTAGTCATCGGCGCCGGCGTGATCGGCTTGGCGGTGGCGAGGGAACTCGCGCTGGCAGGGCGGGAAGTGCTGATGCTCGAGCGCAACGCCTTGATCGGCGCAGAGACCAGCAGCCGCAATTCCGAAGTGATTCACGCCGGAATCTACTATCCGACGGGGTCGGTGAAGGCCGAGACCTGCGTGCGGGGAAAGGCGCTGCTGTACGACTACTGCGATCGTCGCCATGTGCCGTACAACCGCCTGGGCAAGCTCATCGTGGCGACATCCAGGGAGCACCTGGAAGTGCTGCGAGGTTACCAGCGCCAGGCGCTGCGCAATGGGGTGGGAGAACTGCGGTGGCTCGACCGCGATGAGGCGCTCAGTCTCGAACCCGAAGTCCGTTGCCTGGCCGCGGTGTTCTCGGAGACGACGGGCGTCATCGACAGCCATGCCTTCATGCTGAGCCTGCACGGGGATGTCGAGGCGCACGGCGGGATCGTATCGTTCCACACGGAAGTCACGGGTCTGGGTCGGGAGGGCGGTCGACTGCTCGTACGCTGTGGCGACTTCGATCTTGCCGCGAAAATCGTCGTCAACGCGGCCGGGCTCGAGGCGCCGCAGGTTGCCAGCGCGCTCGGCGGCCAGCGTCGGGGCTACTACGCGAAGGGACACTACTACTCGCTCTCGGGCAGGAGTCCGTTCACGCACCTGGTGTATCCGGTGGCCGACGAGGGGGGGTTGGGTGTCCATGTGACCCTCGACTTGGCGGGACAGGCCCGCTTCGGTCCCGATGTCGTTTGGATCGACGAGGCCGAATACGCGTTCGACTTGGCGAATCGCGACCGTTTCGTCGAGTCCATCCGAACGTACTATCCCGACATCGATCCCGATCGCCTGCACCCCGATTACACCGGAATCCGTCCCAAGCTCGCGCCGGCCGGCAGCCCGGCGTCGGATTTCGTGATCGAGGGCCCTTGCGAACATGGAGTCCCGGGCCTGGTGAATCTGCTCGGGATCGAATCGCCGGGCCTCACGTCCTCATTCGCCATAGCGGAACGGGTAGCTCGAATGCTAGCTTGACGACCCGCCGCCCGGGTTGTGGCTTGACGCCGTTGCAGACCCTACCAGGTCAACTCCTGGCGAGTTCCGGCGGAGGGACGCACAGCGCGACCCCCGTAGTGACCCAAATCAACTGCACCCACCAAAGTTCCGCGACCTTCCAGGCGATGCCGAAGAAGGCGGTTGCGCAGACGAGGGTCGCCAAGTACCTAACCCACACGGCCAGTTTCCTGCGCCTTCGCCCCCTGCGCTTGCCGCGCAGCGCGGACATGCACTCGCCGAAGCATATCGCCGATCCCACGACGATCAGGAGGATGGCGAGCGTGGGGGAGGGGATCAGCGTCCCGCCGACGATGATCGACACGCCGACCATGATCCACGCGAGGTGTCCGACCTGTTCCAGACGCCTGCGTTTCAACGGCAACGGCATCCGCCCGGGCGTCGGTAGTCGGCGCTACCCCTGGCGATAGTGCTGCAAGAAGCGGTCCATGCGGCCGATGGCGTCGCTCAGTTCGTCGACCCTCGGCAGGAAGACGAGGCGGAGATGGTCCGGCTCCGGCCAGTTGAACCCGGTCCCCTGGATCACCAGTATGTGTTCTTCGCGCAGCAGGTCGAGAACGAAGCGCTCGTCGTCGGTAATATTGAAGCGTTTCGCATCGATTCTCGGGAACAGGTAGAGGGCCCCTTTCGGCTTGACGCAGGTGACGCCGGGGATCGCGTCCACCAACGCGTGGGCGTGGGTGCGCTGCTCTTCCAGCCGCCCGCCGGGACGGATCAGGGCCTCGATGCTCTGGATGCCGCCGAGGGCGGTCTGGATCGCGTGTTGCGTCGGCACGTTGGCGCACAGCCGCATGGACGCGAGGATGTCGAGCCCTTCCATGTAGTCGGCGGCGCGGCGCTTGGCCCCGCTCACCACCATCCAGCCGGTACGAAACCCGGGCGCCCGGTACGCTTTCGACAGGCCATTGAAGGTGATGGTGAGCACATCGGCGGGAATGGATGCCACGGGGACGTACTGCGCGTCGTCGTAGATGACCTTGGCGTATATCTCGTCGGCGAAGACCACCAGGTCCCGCTGTTCGGCCCATCGCACCAGTTCAGTCAGGCAGTCGCGCTCGTAGACCGCGCCGGTGGGATTGTTCGGATTGATGATGACGATGGCCTTTGTGCGCCGCGTGGTCTTGGCCCGGACATCGGCCATGTCGGGCATCCAGTCCGCGCCCTCGTCGCACCTGTAGTGCACGGGGACGCCGCCGGCGAGGCGCGTGACCGCGGTCCACAGGGGATAGTCGGGTGCGGGGATGAGCACTTCGTCGCCATCGTTCAGCAACCCCTGCGCGGCCATCGCGATGAGTTCGCTCACGCCGTTGCCGATGTAGATGTCGTCTATGTCCACATCGGGAATGGCCAGTTGCTGGCAGTACTGCATGACGGCCTTGCGCGCGGAGAAAATGCCCTTGGAGTCGGCGTAGCCTTGGCTGTCGGGGAGGTTGTGAATGACGTCGCGCACGATCTCGTCGGGGGTTTCGAATCCGAACGGAGCGGTATTGCCGATATTGAGTTTCAGGATCCGGTGGCCTTCTTCTTCAAGCCGGTGCGCTTCATGCAGGACCGGACCGCGAATCTCGTAGCAGACGTCGTCGAGCTTGTTCGACTTCACAAAGTTGCGCCGCGACTGCGGCAGCGCCGCTACCTCGGCGGCGCCGATATCTGCCGTCTTGTCAGTGCTTTGCACCTGTAGTGACCCCGCGTAGAATCCTGCCGAGGCGATGGGGCCGCGAAGTTTAGCAGGGGTCGGTGACGTATGCATGAGGCTGAAGAGGAAGGGAAAACCCGAAAATCAGAGGAAACGTGGCGCCGGCAACTGACCCCCGTGGAATTCGAGATCACTCGCCGTGGCGGCACCGAGCCCGCGTTCACCGGCATCTATTGGGACACCAAGACCGAGGGCACCTACAACTGCAAGTGCTGCGACGCGCCGCTGTTCGACTCGGAAACAAAGTACGACTCGGGCACGGGCTGGCCGAGCTTCTATCAGCCGGTTTCGCCGGACGCCGTCAAAATGCGCGAGGACCGGTCCCTGTTCATGCGCCGGATCGAAGCGCTCTGCGCCAACTGCGATGCCCACCTCGGGCACGTTTTCAATGACGGCCCGGACCCGACGGGCCTGCGGTACTGCATGAACTCCGCGTCGCTGGACCTCGAAGAAGGCTGACAGCGCTTCGCCAGCCGCCGGGCGGCCAATCGGGGATTCACCCGGGTCAATCCGTCAATGCTATCGGGATGATCGAGAAATCGATTGCACAATATTGAGCACTATGTTCATAATTGTGCAATCGAATCTGTCGGGTATTGCTGCATGGAATCCCCAAGAAAGCTCCCGCGACGTGAACAGGAGGCATGGGAGGCGCTCCATCGGCTCGCTCCCTGCACCGCGCTGGAACTCCAGAAGGAGATGGGCGGCACCTATTCCGGGACCCGCGCGGTGCTCTCGCGCCTCGTCTCCAGGGGCTTGGCGAACCACCGCTACGATGGTCCCCGCTACATCTACGAACCGATCCAGGACTCGTCGTCCGCAGGCCAGAGCGCGTTGCGCGAGATCGTGGCCACGTTCTTCAGGGGCAGCAATGCGGAGGCCCTGAGCGCGCTCCTCGCGATATCCAAGGACGCCGTGGACGACGATGAACTGGAGCGCCTCCAGGCGATGGTCTCGGCCGCGAGGCGGAGCAAGGGCGACGACGATGCTTGAACTCGCCATCGCGTTCATGGTCAAGTCGACCGTCGTCCTCGCCCTGGCGCTGTCCGTCTGTTGCCTGAAGCGGTTGTCGGCGGCGGAACGGCACGCCGTGGCCGTTACTAGCCTGGTCGCGGTGACAGTCCTCGCGGTGCTGACCTTGTCGACGGATCATGGCCATGTTCCCGGGTTGTCGGTGACGCTACCGGTGTTTCCCATCGAAGCCGCGCCGCTGCTTACCGGCGTGACGAATTCGGTCGGAGCGCCAGCCGCAGCCTCCGTGGCTTCGCTGGCGAGTTCCGCAACAACGATCGACTGGCGGTTCTGGGGTTTGATCATTTATGTCGTTGTTGCAGTTACCCTGGGACTGTCGACGCTCGGCGGGCGGCGCAGGGTCGCCAACTACGTGCGCCGCCTGCCCGCCTGGCGGGGGTCTGTTCCCGCGCCGGACACCGTCGATGTCCGGTCCGACGTCGGCGGGACCCCGTGGACCTGGGGGCATGTTCGCCCCGTCATCGTGCTGCCCGGGGACTTCGAGACCTGGCCGCGGCATCAGCGGGACGCGGTGATGGCGCACGAACTGGGCCACATCCGTCGCCGCGATTGCCTGACTGACGGGCTGTCACGGTGGCTCTGCAACCTGTTCTGGTTCCAGCCGCTGATGTGGGCGGTCTGGCTGCGCCAGCGAAGGTATGCCGAGGAGGCCTGCGATGACGCCGCGCTCGCGGATGGCGCCGACCCCTGCGACTACGCCGAGACACTGCTGGCGGTCGCCCGCCGCAACCACCGGGCCAGACCGATGGGGCTTTACGCCGGCCGCGGCAACCTGCGCGTCCGATTGCAGTCGATCCTTCATCGCGGTACCCGGCGCAGCCGGATGACCCTGGTGACACGTGGGCTGTTGTCGGCCGGAGCAATGGCAGTCGTCCTCGCCGCGAGTGCGTGCTCCGTCGTGACGACCCGATTCGAGGACCCGGTTCATCAGAGCACCGGGTCTCCGGGAGGCGAAATAGTCCGCGACATTTTCGTCTACGCTCACCGTACTCACCTTACGGGCCCGACTCTCGAGGATGCGAGGTACGTTTTGGATCAATTGACGAATGTGACTCGTGCGTCTCCGGTTTACGACGAGGTTTTAGGAATCCAGCGAGGGCATCGGGAGATTGAGGCCCTCCTCATCGCCATGGAGGACTTGAGTCCCTGGGCCGAGTTGTCCGGACAGGCTGTGTGGCCACTGGAGCAAGGTGAGTATCTCGCCCGGCGCGACGACGTCGAGGGTCGGCGCGTTGCGGTGATCGGGGGTACCGTCCGAGACCGGTTGTTCAATACAGGAGAAGCCGTGCTTGGCCGGGAAATCGTCATTCAGGGTGAGAAATTCAGCATCAAGGGGGTGCTCGCTCCCCATCCTCCTTTTGTGGGTGTGGATCTTCCGGACGCCGAACATGCTGCAACCGCTCTTGCGAACCGTATCTACGTACCTTTCCGTACTGGCACAGAAATGTTCTTCGGGGACGCAAGTCCAGGCTATTTGCGGGTGGCCGTAAACGACCAGGGTCGCGTCGGTGAGACCGCGACCGAGATCCGCGACCTGCTCCAGGTCCGATATGGCGACGCCTGGAAAATCATTGTGGAAACTCTCCAGATGCCCGGACCAGACGGGGTCAAAGGGCCGTCGTGACACCAGAACCGATGGACCGTACCGATGCTGCGCCGCTGGTCGAAATGTCGGGCGTCAGCCGGGTGTTCGAAGAAGAAGAAGGCGGGGATCGCGTACGTGCCCTGGACGGAATCTCGTTGCGCATTCACGCTGGCGAGTTCGTCTGCATCACCGGCCCGTCGGGGTCCGGCAAGTCCACGCTCATGCACATCATCGGCTGCCTGGACCGTGCCACCGAGGGACAGTGCCGCGTTGCCGGGACCGATGTCGGGACGCTCGACGACGACGGGCTTGCCGACCTGCGCCGGCACGCCTTCGGGTTCGTGTTCCAGTCGTACAACCTGCTGGAATCGTTGTCCGCGGCGGCCAATGTCGAATTGCCGGCGACGTATGCCGGGCTTCGGGCGGGGCAACGCCATGACCGGGCGCGCGAGATTCTCGGAACCCTTGGTCTCGGCGACCACCTCGATCACCGGCCGGCGGAAATGTCCGGTGGCGAACAGCAGCGGGTCGCCATCGCCAGGGCGCTGATGAACGATGCCCGGGTGATCCTCGCGGACGAACCGACCGGGGCGATCGACACCGGGCAGGGCGCCGAAGTGCTGGATCTGCTCGAAGCCCTGGCCGAGCGGGGCCACGCGGTGGTTGTGGTGTCGCATGATCGGGCCGTGGCCGACCGGGCGCATCGCGTGGTCGAACTGGTTGACGGGCGCCTGGTCGAGGATTCCGGGGACACCGGGGCGCCGCTTGCGGCGGACCCCGACACGCGTGAGCGAGAGCCGCGCACGGCGCGCAGAAGCGCGATCCCGTGGCTGGCGTCCATTCGGCACGCGCTGATCGCATTGCGAACGGCGGGACTTCGCGGCGCGCTCACCGTCTTCAGCGTGGCTTTGGGGACCTGGTCGGTGCTCGCCCTCCTGGGCCTGTCGGAAGGCGTGCGCCTGGACATCGCCGACGCGATGGAAGAGATGGGCGTAAACCGGCTCAGCGTCTCGAACCTGTTGATAAGCCCTGGAGGCTCGGTGCAGCGGCTACCCATGACCCTGGCGGACGCCGACGCCATCGCCGAACGGGTGGCGAACGTCAGTTCGGTGCTGCCGGGCATGTGGGAGCGATTGCCCGTCAGTTGCGGCGGCGAGTTGATCGACCCGGTGATCGTGCGGGCGTTGTCCGTAGTCGAACCGCGCACGCATCAGAACGCGTCGTGGCCACTTGCCGAGGGAACCTACCTGGCTGAAGACGACAGGGGCGCCGTCGCCCAGGTCGCCGTGATCGGGCCGACGGTGAGAGACCGCCTGTTCTCGCCGGACGAGTCGCCCCTGGGCCAGCATGTGGACATCGACGGGTTGCCGTTCGTGGTCAAGGGAGTCCTGGTGCCGCATCCCCGGCAGATAGGCGAGGGAGAGATGATGCGGTCGGGTCCTAACGCCAACGATTGGATTGGGACGGTCATCCACATACCGTTCGAGACCGGGGCAAATCTCGTCTTTGGCCGGGAGAACCTCAATGGACTCGACGTATTGGTCACGGATGCCGAACGGATCGATGAGACTGCGGAGGACATCAAGGACCTGATGTTCCGTCATCACGGCATGGAGTACGAGGTCAAAAACGACGCGCTGATCTGGATTTCCGGGAAGAAGCTCAAGGCAATCCACCTGGCGCTGTTCGGCGCCATCGGCGGGATCGCGCTCATTCTCGGGGGGATGACCATCGTGGCGGTATCCCTGGCCGGCGTGAGCCAGCGCAGGCGGGAGATCGGCATTCGCAGGGCCGTGGGTGCCCGCCGGCGCGACATCACGGCCCAGTTCGTGGTGGAGACCGCCGTCGCCACCACGCTCGGCGGTGCGCTCGGCGCGCTCGCAAGCTTCGCGGGCAGTTCCCTCCTGGCCCGACTCGCCGGTGCCCCGGTGGTGTTCGAACCCTGGTTCGTGCTGGTTGCACTCGGCTGCGCCATCGCCACGGGACTGGCGTTTGGCATCGTGCCCGCCCGGCGTGCGGCGCGGCTCGACCCGGTGACGTCCCTGGCGACGGACTAGAAGCTGCGTCAATGCAAGCGACAGCCCGGCTTGGCGGGCGCTACACTACCGGCCCGTATGTCGAGCGTAGCAACCCCTCCCCGAATCGAAGGGACGACCCGGCGGACGGAGGTTCGCCGTGACTGATCTTTCGGGCCTTGACCGCCTCGATGAGCCCTCCGGGGAGCGGCGGTCTTTCCTGACCCGATCCTGGGTCTGGGTGCTTGTGGTGGCGATCCTGGCCGCGGGCGGCTGGTATTTCCTGTTCGCGGACCGGGGCGGTGCGTCGGAAGACGAAGCGCCCCGACGCTCGGCAACCATCGGCTACCGCAGCCTCGGCGACCTGGTAACCGCTTCGGGCACGCTCAAGCCGAGCCGGCTGGTGGAGGTCGGCGCACAGGTATCCGGGCAACTCCAGAAGCTCCACGTAAAGATCGGCGACGCGGTAGTGCAGGGGGACCTTCTCGCCGAGATCGACGCGACCATCCAGCGCAACCTGTTGGAGGCGAGCCGGGCTTCGCTCGCGGCCCAGGAAGCTCAACTCGAGGTGCAGCGTTCGGCGCTCGGGCTCGCCGAAGCGGAAGCGGCGCGCCAGGAGCGCCTCAGGGCGGAAAGGGCGACGACGGAGGTCGAGTACGAGCGGGCGCAGGACGCGCTGGTTCGCGCGCATGGCGCCATGGTGCAGCTCGAGTCGCAGATCGCGTCGCAGCGGGCGCGGCTGACGAGCGACGAGGCGGCCCTCGGCTACAGCACGATCTACGCGCCGTCGGACGGCACGGTCCTGCAGGTGCTCGCCGCCGAAGGGCAGACGCTCACCGCGACGTACGTGACACCCGTGATCCTGCACCTGGCCGACCTGTCGACGTTGACTGTGGAAGCGAAAGTCGCAGAAGCCAACATCGGCAAGCTGGAGCCGGACATGGGCGTCCACTTCACCACCCTCGGCGGCCGCGGTCGGCGCTGGCACGGCACGCTCGACCAGATCCTGCCGCGCGCCCAGACGGACGGCAACGTCGTCACCTACACGGCCCTGTTCGATGTGGACAACGCCGACGGGGTGCTCCGCGCCGACATGACGGTGCAGGTGTTCTTCGAACTGACCGCGCCGCGCGAGATTCTCGCGGTGCCCCTGGAGATGTTGACGGACTTCGGCGAACGCGATCCGGAGACGGGGACGCCGGCCCAGGTCCGGGTCCAGTTTCCGGACGGCCGGATAGAGGTCCGGGAGATCACCATCGGTGAAACCAGCCATACGTATGCCGAGGTGCTCTCAGGCTTGGCCGAGGGTGACCGCGTGGTAGCGCCGGAGTAGGGCGGTCATGCCCGACTTCCGGTTGCGACGGCGGGCCGCGTCCGTACTGGTCTGCACCTGGCTCGTCGGGTGTGCAAGCACGCCGATGCCGGACCTTCCGGCGGACGACGTGCCCGAAGGGTGGCGCGGGGCCAGCCGCGACCAGGCGTGGCCCGCCGCCCACTGGTGGCCCGCGTTCGATAGCGGGGAACTGCTCCGCCTGCTCGAGCGCGTGCGGGAGAACAACCTCGAACTTGCCAACAGCGAACGCAACCTGCGCACGGCCGAACTCGCGCTCATCGACGCGGGTCTCGACCGATTCCCCTCGCCGACCCTCGGCGCGGGGGCGAGGCAGAGCTACACCGGCGCCCGACCGCGCGACGGGGACTACCAGGACGGAGGATCCGACGCTGTTGACCTGACACTCGGGGTCGACTATTCGGACGTGCTTTCGAGACGGCCGCGCTTCGCCGCGGCGACGGCCGTAGGCTACTTTCGCATCCTCCTGCTGCGGGACCGGATGGCGGCGGGACGGCAGAACCTCGCGCACGCCGAGGCCATCGAGCGCATCGTGCGGGCGCGGGTCGACGCGGGCACGGCGCTGGCCAGCGAGGGTCTGCGCCAGCGCATCGTGGTGCGCCGCCAGGCCAATGCCCTGCGCACACTCGAACTCGAGGTCCTGCGGGCCCGGGCCTCTCTCGCCCTGATGGTGGGCGAGTCGGTGTGGGACTTCGATGTCGAGGGGCAGACGCTGGCCGAACTCGCGGTGCCCCCCATTGCGCCGGGCTTGCCGTCGGACCTGTTGCTCCGGCGGCCGGACATCGTGCAAGCGGAAGCCGCGCTGCGCGAAGCGCGGGCGGACGTGGACCTGGCGCGGCTGGCGTTCCTGCCGCGCATCTCGCTCACGGGCAGCGGCGGACTGGGGTCCGCCGAAACGGCGGCGACGGTCGGGGCGACGGCCAGTCTTGCCCTGCAACTCTTCGACCTCGGTCGCCGGGGTCGCGGCCTGGAGGCGTCGAGACTGCGCCTCGAGTCACTATTGGACGACTACCGGGCCACAGTCATTGGCGCATTCAACGACATCGAAGTAGCCCTGGCGGACATTGAACTGCTCGGTTCGCTGGGCGAGGTGCTCGCGGAGGACGTGGCACTCGCCGAGGAGTCGCTGCGCATCGTCGAGGCCCGATACCGCGAAGGGGTGCAGGAGTTCGAGGCGCTGCTCGGCGCCCAGGACACGCTGTTCGGCGCGCGCAACGCGCTGCTCGACAACAAGCTCGCCACGCTGCTCGCCGTGATCGACCTCTATACTGCGCTGGGCGGCGGCTGGCGCCGCGCGGATTGAATGGTATCGGGACCATGGTGCAACGGGCAGCGGAAGAGCCACAAGCGGGACCCCTGATCGAACTGGTCGGCGTCACTCGAGTGTTCGAACACGAAGGCGGCGAGCGGGTGCGGGCCCTGGACGACGTGTCGCTACGGATCGACGCCGGAGAGTTCGTCTGCGTGACCGGTCCGTCCGGATCCGGCAAGACGACGATGATGCACCTCATCGGGTGCCTGGACCGCGCGACATCGGGCGAATGTCGCATAGCGGGAACCGACATCGCGGGACTCGACGACGACGGCCTCGCCGCCCTGCGGCGTGAGTCGTTCGGCTTCGTGTTCCAGTCCTACAACCTGCTGGAGTCGTTGACGGCGCTGGACAACGTCGAACTCCCGGCGACATACGTGGCAGGTGCATCGAACCGCCGCAAAAGGGCCCAACAGCTTCTGCAGTCCTTCGGCCTGGAAGAGCGGTCCGGTTCCCGGCCCGCCGAGTTATCGGGCGGCGAGCAGCAGCGGGTTGCCATCGCGCGCGCACTGATGAATGGCGCGGGTGTGATCCTCGCCGACGAACCCACCGGCGCACTCGATACGGAACAGGGCGGTCAGGTGCTGGCGTTGCTTGAACAGTTGGCCGGGCAAGGCCGCACGGTGATCATCGTCTCCCACGACCGGGCGGTGGCGAACCGCGCCCGCCGCCGTATTGAGTTGCGGGACGGGCGCATCGTGGGGGGTTCCGGTGCCGGACCGGCAACGCCCGTCGACCGGCCATCCAGGCCGCACGCGCGTTCCGGGACGCCTTGGCTGTCGGCACTTCGCGGCGGATTGGCTTCCTTGCGGGGTGGTCGTCTGCGGGCGGCGCTCACGGTCTTGAGCATTGCGCTCGGGATCTGGCTGGCCGGCGCTGTGCTCAGCCTGGTCGAGGGTGCGCGCAGGGATGTCATGGCGGCGGTAGAGCGTATGGGGGCGAACCGCCTGAGCGTTAGCGGCATCTCAATCGTGGGCAACAGGGTGCAGTTTCTTCCGAAGACCATGGCGGACGCGGGGGCCATCGCCGAGGAGATTCGCAATGTCCGCACGGTCATTCCCGAGATGCGGAAAGCCCTTACCGTTCAGTACGAAGGCGAGCACATGGAACAGGTCGATGTTCACGGGACGCCGCTGACCGAACCGAGGACCCCTGACAGCGTCTCCTGGCCCCTGGAGAGCGGTACTTATCTCGATCAGCGGGACCAGGATGATGGAGTGCAGGTTGCGGTCATCGGACCCACCGTTCGCGAGCAACTGTTTGCAGACGGAGTAGACCCCGTAGGCCAGCACGTCCACGTCGGCGGGGTGCCCTTCGAGGTCAAGGGAGTCCTCACCACCTATCCCCGGAACGAGAAAGAGCTACGGGCCGTCTCGGTCACCGAGGCCGGCCTGAAGTACTTCGGCATGGTTGTTCACGTTCCCTTCGCGACAGGCCGTGACATGCTGTTCGGCACCGACAACCTTCATCGACTTGACGTAGTTGTGCGGGACATGTCGGGTCTCGACGAGACGGCAATCGAGATCAAGGATCTCATGTTCCGGCGTCACGGCGTCGAGGGCTACACCGTCGAGAACGACGCACTGCGCCTCGCGGCGTACAGAAAGCTCTCGGCCACGCAGGCGACCATCGTCGGCGCGCTCAGTGTGGTCGCGCTGCTCGTCGGCGGACTCGGCGTCATGTCGGTGACGCTGACATCGGTAAGCCAGCGCAGGCGGGAGATCGGTATCCGCATGGCGATGGGCGCCCGGCGCCGTGACATCCTGTGGCAGTTCCTGGTCGAGAACAGCGTCCTGACAGCCCTGGGCGGTGCGTGCGGCGTGCTGTTGGTATTCGCGGGTGGCCCGTTGTTGTCCGACCTGGCTTCGGCAACCGTTGCGTTCGCCCCCTGGTTCGTTCCCGCGGCGATCACATGCGCGGTGGCGACCGGAATGATCTTCGCGCTCGTCCCGGCGCAAAGGGGCGCGCGCCTCGATCCGGTCACGGCGCTATCGTCGGACCGGTAACGGGGATACGACGCAAGTCCATGGCCGCCGCAGAACCTCCCCTGATCGAACTCGTCGACGTGGGGCGGGTCTACCGGCGGGCAGGCAGCGGTAGACGCGGCGTCGAAACCCGCGCGCTGTCGGACGTGAACCTCCGGATCGCCCCCGGCGAGTTCGTTGCCGTCATGGGCCCCTCCGGGTCCGGCAAGTCCACGCTCATGAACATCCTCGGCTGCCTCGACCGGCCGACGCAGGGCGTCTACCGGTTCCAGGGCCGGGACGTCGGTCGGCTGGGCGCCGACGAGCGGGCTGCCCTGCGCCGGGAGTCTTTCGGCTTCGTGTTCCAGTCCTACAACCTGCTCGGCTCCGCAACAGCGCGGGAAAACGTCGAGATGCCCGCGGCCTACGCCCATCTCGGGCGCGCGCTTCGTTCGGAGCGGGCGGAGGCGCTGCTCAAGGCGTTCGCCCTGGGGAGTCGCCTCGGCCATCGGCCCCGGGCGCTGTCCGGCGGCGAGCAGCAGCGGGTGGCCATCGCCCGCGCGCTGATGAACGGCGGGCGCGTGATCCTGGCCGACGAACCGACGGGCGCGCTCGACACGAAGAACGGCGAGGACGTACTGGCGGTGCTGGCGGACCTGTCGACGCGCGGCCACACGGTGATCGTGATTACGCACGACCCGGAGGTGGCGGCTTGGGCGGAGCGGCGCATCGACCTGCTCGACGGCCGGGTCGTTGCTGACCGGCACACCGGTGGCGCGGCGCGCGCGGAAGCAGGTGGCGCGGTCCTTGGGCCGGATCCGTTGCCCCGGTCTGGGCGCGGGAGGACCCGCCTGGACTTCGAACGTGTCGCCGAGTCGCTTCGGGGAACGCTTGCGTCGTTGCGCGCCAACCTGTTGCGCGGCAGCCGGCTGCGCACGGCGCTGACCGTGCTCAGCGTGACGGTGGGGGTGTGGTCGGTGGTCGCCATGCTGAGCGTCGTGCAGGGCGGCTATCGCGCGAGCGTGGAGACCGTCTCCCGGATCGGCGCCGACCGGATCTTCATCCGGTCCGGCGTGGAATATGGCGACCGCGAGTCGACGCCCGTGCGGCTGACCCTGGCCGATGCCGAGGCGATTGGGCGCGGAGTGGACAACATTCGGGGCGTGCTGCCGCACGTCAGCGGCCAGTTCACATTGCGTCACGCGGATCGACTGGTCCAGGCGATGGTGCAGTCGGCCCTGCCGGAGACACTCGTCATTGAGCACCTCGGGCTCTCGCGGGGCGTGTTCTTTTCCGACCGCGACAGCGCGAACCAGGAGCCGGTGGTGGTGATCGGCGCGGCGATACGCGATGAGCTGTTCCCGACGAGCGCGGCGGTGGGCCGACACGTGCTGGTTGGTGGGACGCCCTTCCTGGTCAAGGGTGTGTTGGCCCGGTTCGGCAGGCCGGGGAGCGTGGTCGAGGACTACCGCGACAAGAAGGTGCTGGTCCCTCTCGGCACCGCGCAGGCGCTGCTGTTCGGCCGCGAGACCCTGGACGCGATCACGGTCGTCGCAGAGAACCCCAAGCGAGTTGGCGAGACGGCTCGGGCGGTGGATAACCTGCTCGCGCGCCGCCACGGCCACCGCGGCTTCAATCTGAGCTCGGACATCCCTTCCATGATCGGGTTTTCGACCGTCGAGCGTCTGATGTCCGCCCTGATGGGTGCGGTGGGCGCGATCTCGCTCTTCGTCGGGGGCATGGGCGTGACTTCCGTGATGCTGGTGTCGGTCGGCGAGCGCACCCGCGAGATCGGCATCCGCATGGCCACGGGCGCCCGCCGGCAGGATATCCTGCGCCAGTTCCTGCTGGAGGCGGTGGCCGTTACCGTGGCGGGCGGGGTGCTGGGAACCGTTCTGGGTTTCGCGAGCCGGATTGTATTCGACGCCTTCGACGTACCCGCAGCGCTGTCGCTGTGGTTCGTGTTCGCAGCGCTGGCATGCGCCGTGGGCACCGGGCTCGCGGCCGGCATCGTGCCGGCCCGTAGGGCGGCGGCGCTCGACCCGGTGGCGGCGTTGTCGCGGTAGCGCCGCGGATGTTGCCGAACGCAATTAGGATGGTCGAGGGAGAACTTGTGGAAACCGCTGAGCATAGCCCGGCGTCGCCGCTGATCGAGTTGCGCGGCGTGGACCGCATATTCGAAGACGAGGACGGCGTTCGAACGCAGGTCCTTGCGGACGTGACGCTGGCCATAGAGGCCGGGGAGATGGTTTGCATTACCGGTCCCTCGGGCGCCGGCAAGTCCACGCTTCTGAACATCCTCGGTTGCCTGGATCGCCCGAGCGCCGGCGAGTATCGATTCGACGGGCGGGACGTGACAGTCCTCGATGCCGATGCGCTCGCCCGCATGCGCCGGAACGAGTTCGGGTTCGTCTTCCAGGCCTTCAACCTGCTCGAGTCCGCGACCTCGCAGCAGAACGTCGAACTTCCCGCGCGCTACCTTGGTCTGGGCGCGGCGCCGGCACGGGCGCGTGCGCGCAAGCTGCTGGAGTCTCTCGGCTTGAGCGAGCGGCTGGACCACCGCCCGTCGGAGCTGTCCGGAGGAGAACAGCAGAGGACGTCGATCGCGCGCGCCCTGATGAACGGCGGTCGCGTGATTCTCGCCGACGAACCCACGGGTGCGCTCGACTCCGCCCAGGGCGAGGAGGTGATGTCGCTGCTGAGGGAACTGGCGGCGCGGGGTCATACGGTGGTGATCGTCTCCCACGACGCGGCGGTCGCGGCCGGCGCGAACCGCCGGATCGAACTGCGGGACGGTCGCGTGGCGGCGGACTCGGGCGCCATGGCATCCGAATCCCGAAAGGTCCCGCCGCGCATAGAGACGCCGTGGAAAGGGCGAGGACAGGGGTTGGGATTGCCCGCTCTCCTTCGGGACGCGCTGACGTGCCTTGGCGCGAATTCCCTGCGCACGGCACTCATGGTGCTCAGCGTGGCGCTCGGCGTCGGATCGGTGGTCGCGCTGCTAAGTCTCGCCGAGGGGATCGAGCGTAGGATCCTCGATACCCTCCAGGCCGACCGAATCGAGATCCATTCTCTTGGGTCGTCGAATAAGGACGTTGCCGTTCAACTCACGCCGGCTGACGCCGACGCGATCCGGTCTGAATTCCCGATCGTGACGGCGACGCACTTTTCGATTCAGGGTCCGCTTTCGATCCGGTGGGGAACCGTAGCCGAAGAGACAAAGATTCGCGCCGAAACCCGGACGCAACCCACCGCGGCCGACCAGCGGCCATGGCCATTGGCCCGTGGCGCCTTCCTGACCGAGGAAGACAGCGAACGCCGTGAGCAAGTGGTGGTCCTCGGACCTACGGTGGCAGAGGCTCTGTTCGAGGCCGGTACCGACCCTGTTGGCGAGCTTGTCCAGATCGAAGGGTTCCCGTTTCTGGTCAAGGGTGTGCTCGAACGATCTCCGCTCCCGCCGGGCATGGAACCACCAGAGGAGATGGTGGACAGTTGGCGGGCGACGTTCGGCGATGTCGCCTACGTGCCGTTTCACACTGCCCGGGCCCTGCTCGCGCCCGCCGAAGTCGCGCCTGTGGTCCACATCGACGATGGCTTCAGGTCGTTCACCAAGCCCTTCGGCGCGCTCACCATTGAAGTGCGCGTGGCCGATTCGACCACTGTGGAGGCAACCGCCTCGGCGATACGGGACCTGTTGATCCGGACACACGGTCGCGAGGGGTTCACAATAAATACCGACGTCGAACTGGCCGACACCTTCGACAGGATGTGGGGCCTGCATTCCGTCATCCAGGGAGGCATTGCCGCTGTCGCGCTGCTGGTTGCCATCGTAGGTGTCACGGCGACCACGCTGGTGGCGGTCGGTGCACGGCGCCGGGAGATCGGCATCCGGATGGCCGTCGGTGCGCGACGGCGTGATATCGCCTCCCAGTTCCTTGTCGAGGCAGCCATCGCGGCGTTTGTTGGCGGGGCAGCCGGTCTTCTGCTCGGGTACTGGGCCGGCATCGGGTTCGCTGCATTGGCAACGCCGCTCGGATCTACGCAGGTCCCGATCGCCTTCGCTGGGTGGTTCGTGCCAGTCGCCCTCTGTGGCGGTGTCGCGACGGGCCTGGTTGCCGCCATCATCCCGGCGCGCCGGGCGGCGCGGCTCGATCCGGTGGACGCGCTTGCGGACGAATAGCCACAGCCGCGGCCATTTCGACTAGAAGCCGGCCGCCAATCCTTCCTTGCGGTGGTCCGAGGCGGCGCAGTAGCCGTCGTCGAGTCGGTAGATGAGTTGCGCGCCGCCGAACAGGGGAACGTCGGGATCGACGCGCACCACGGTGTGTCCGCGTCCGGCCAGTTCCGTCGCCACGCGATCGGAGAACCCGTCTTCCAGTGCCAGGGTGTAGTCCGGCAGGACCTGCCATCGCGGCGCGTCGGAAGCGGCCTGGGGATTCTCGCCGAGATCGAAGATGCGGTACACCATCTGCACGTGGCCCTGGTGCTGCATGTGTCCGCCCATGACGCCGAAGGACATGCGCGGGGCGCCGTTCTCGGTGACGAACCCGGGAATGATCGTGTGGTAGGGGCGCTTGCCGCCGGCGACCTGGTTCGGATGCCCCGGCTCCAGGGTGAAGCCGTTGCCCCGGTTCTGCATGGCGATGCCGGTGCCCGGCACGACGATGCCGGAACCGAACCCGCGATAGTTCGATTGAATGAAGCTCACCATCCGGCCCTCGGCGTCGGCGGCGGTGAGGTAGACGGTGTCCTGGCTGACGGGCAGGCGCGCAGGGGGCAGCCTCGACGCGTCGTGTCCGATCGTGCGGGCAACCCGTTCAATGGAAACGGGGTCCAGCAGCGTTTCGGGCGAAACGGCCATGGAACCGGGGTCCGCGAAGTGGTCGAACGCCGCGCGAATCGCGATCTTCATCGCCTCGACCTGCAGATGCACGGATTCGACGCTGTTTGCCGGCAATGCGCGCAAGTCCCGGTGTGCAAGGATCGCGAGCGCGATCTGCGCCGCCAGGCCCTGACCGTTGGGCGGTATCTCGTGCAGGGTGACGTTGCGATATGCCTGCGCGCCCGGCGTCACCCATTCCGTGCTGTGATCGGCCAGGTCCTCCAGGGACATGGCGCCGCCCATGGCCGTGGCGTTGGCGACAATGGCTTGTGCCAGCGCTCCCCGGTAGAACGCTTCGCCGCCGGATTCGGCGATCTGCTCTAGCGAGCGCGCGATGTCCGGCCGTCGCACCAGTTCGCCGGGTCCGGGCCCGCTGCCGTCGGGAGCGAAATGGGCCATGAACCCGTCGAATCCGCGATAGGTTTCGACTGCCGCCTGCCAGGCCTGCGCTGTGATGTGCCCGACCTGGAACCCCTCCCGCGCGTAGTGGATGGCGGCCTCGAACAGGGCGTCGAAAGGTAAGGCGCCGAAGCGTTCAGAAAGCGTCGACCAGACGTCGACGGCGCCGGGAACGGTAACCGCGTCCCAACCGTGGACGGGCATTTCAGAAAGGTGCGCAAAACGCTCGGCGTTCCAGGCGCGCGGCGAACGGCCGGAGCCGTTGACGCCGTGCAGCGCCTCGCCGTCCCAGACGATCGCGAACGCGTCGCTGCCGAGACCGTTCATGGTGGGCTCGACGACCGTCAACGTGATTGCCGTGGCGAGCGCGGCGTCGACGGCGTTGCCGCCACGCCGCAGCGCATCGATGCCCGCTTCGGCCGCCAGCGGCTGTGAAGTGGCGACGACGTTGCGCGCGAACACCGGCGCCCGCCTGGAGGCATAGGGGAAGGACCAGTTCAGCATCTCGCCGGCGCGCCTTGATGAGGTCGCGCTACCTTAAGGCGGGCGGCGCCGGCACCGCAAGGCGGTGCTGATGCTCTTATTCGACGGTCGTGTCGTACCGCACGCCCTTTGGCACCGGAACCGCTTGGTGCACCGTCACTCCGTACTGCCCCTCGGTGGTTTCCGATGCGTCCACGGCAACGAACGACGTGTAGTTCGACACGAGCTGGTGCTCGAGGGCTATGCGCCTGATGATGTCGCCAAGCTTCCCATGGGGATCTCCGGCGGTCGCCTGCCGGTCGGACAGGTCGGCGATGTTCGAGCGTGCCCAGACCTTGGCGACGGACGGCCCGGCGCCCTGGCCCGTGGCGTCGATCACCAGGGAGCGGCGACTACCGCCGACCGTTCCCGAAACCGTCACGGAACCCGATTCGCCTGCGAACCGACCGGAGACAACGAGTGGCCTCCCGACGAAGAGGTCGGGAAGCCGGGCGGGGTAGGTGTCGGAAACCGTCATGCCGCCCCAGTCGATCTCTATGTCGGTGAGCGCCGCGTGGCTGACGCGCTCGAAGAATGACCCCATGACTTCCTCGGCGGAATCGTGGAGCCCCAGGTACGCGGTCACGCCGCGTCCCTCCTTCGCCATGCGTTCGAGCAGGTAGCGGTTGACGGAGCTGCCGACGCCGAAGCTGAATATGCGGGCCGCTCCGAGCCGGCGGTGCACCTCGGCCAGGATCTCGCCCTCGTTGCCGATGTAGCCGTCGGTCATGAACGATACGAAGCGGAAGTGGGATGGGCTGTCGGGGAAGTCGAGGGCCGCCTTGATCCCTTCGATCATCCAGGTCCCGCCCGCGCCCGTCAGACCCTGAAGATACCTGTGCGCAGCCGCAAGGTTGGCCTCGGTCGCGGGTACCGGTGCGGCGCCGAACTGGGAGGCGTTGTCCGAGAAACGGATGATCTGGAATGTGTCGTCCGGACTGAGCCGCCCGAGCGCCGTCCTGATGGCCTCCTTGGCCTGCTGCATGGGTAAGCCTGACATCGAACCGGAGCAGTCGATGACGAACACCATTTCCATCGGCCGGCGGGCGACGACCTCGGTATCGAGGGGCGGGATCACCATCAACGAAAAGAACCCCTCGCCCGTTTCCGGATCCCTGTGGGTCATGAAATTCGACTTGACGTCCTCGGCGGCGACGCGGAAGTCGAGCACGAAGTCCCGATTGGGAACGGTCTTTCGGTCAGCCAGTTGGACGGTGGCGGACGCCGAACCGTCGCGTTCGATGTCGACCTCGTGCGTCGACTTGAGTTCTTCGATCACGACGCCCGCATCGATCTCGACGGTAATGGCTAGGTCGTGCCCGGACCGTTCCGTGGGTTTGAGGTATTCCACCCCGGTTGCGCCGGCCGCATGGGAGTTGCCGCCGCGCGGCATCGCCGGAATGGGATCCGCGCGGCCGGGCGGGTTGAAGCGGGGACCGACCACGGTGGGGAACACGAAGGAATACCAGCCGTCCTTGTAGGCCAGCGTGTGGAAGTAGGTGATGTCGACGTCGATGGCGTTGCCGGGTTCGATGTTGGCGACCTTCTGCTCGAATATGTTCGGCCGCCGCTGGACCAGCAGGCTCGCGCGATACCCTTGCGCGCGCGCCTCGTGGTAGATGGCCTCGGCCTCTTCCTTTTCGCGCAGGATTCCGCGGATGGTCCGCTCTCCGATGACCATCAGGAACTCGGTAACCGCGGCCCTTTCGGGCAACGGAAAGAGGTAGACGGCCTCGATCTTGGTGTCGAACGGGTTGGCGAACTGCTGCTTGACGTTGACCGTACCGATGTGGCCGGTGACCGAGGCGTCGACCGCTGTGTGTTGCAGGGGCAGCGGCACCTGGTGCGTGCTGCCGTCGTCCGTTTCGGCGGCAATGTTCGCCACCATCGCCCCGGATCCGGGATCCGCGCCGTCGTCGTCCGCCTCCGACGGGTGGTTCGCGGCCATCGCCTCGGAAACGAGCTGCGCAACGCGTTTGTCCTCTTCGGACGAAACGATCCCGGCAGGGGAGTCATAGAGCCTGGTGTGGTAGGTGGCCGATACGGGGATATCCACGACAGCAGCTTCCGGAGGGAGACCGTCGCCCGACTTGGGTTGCGCGATGACCCAGATCTCCTCTTTCGCCACCGCGGGTTGGGAATCCACGTCCGAAGGTGCGCTGAGCACCGTTTCATGCGTTGACCTCGGGAACTCGACTCGGTCTACGGCTTCGGTCGCGGGTGGTGGAGATGACGTCGGGTGTGGCGCTGGCGACTGTGACGGTACCGGCGCCTGTTCCAGCGGGGCCGTGCACGATGCGAGCCACGTAATGCCGATCAAGACAGTTGTCGCGGCAAGTGTCACGGAGAGCGCAAATCGAATCTGTCTGTTCATGGGGATCTCTCCTTGGGGTCTGTGCTGGTTTCCGCGAGGGAAATGGACGCGTCGATCGCGCCTCCATCTGGCGTCGTTGCCGTAATCAAACGCAGTTCGAAATCGGGCTCGCCCCGCACCATCAGGTGCAGCGTGGCGAGACGAATACGGCCAGATGGCAACTGGTCCGTATCGGCGAGTGAATAGTCGGCGACCACGATTCTCGATGTGTCGCCCTGGGCGACGGCCGTTCGGTCGTAGTAGGGCGCCGTGCGAAACGCGGGGTGGCCGCCGCTTTCGACACCGACGACCTTCGTCGCGGCCTGGCGATCCTCCAGTTCGAACTGCCAGGCGGCGACGGGTTCGGGGCTATCCAGCTGGACTTCTAGCGGAACGAACCGGGGGCTTTGCGCGCGCTCTGCCCATGCGGCCGTGGAGAACACGGCTGCCAGCGCAAGAGTCAGAAGCAGTTTCTTCATGGCCCAACGTCCCGATTGAGCGATACGAGCCTGAAGGCGAAGGCATCGAGATCGCCCTGGTCGACGCCTTGCCCGCTGCGCGCCAGGGCCAGGACATCCGCGATGTCGACCGCGCCGGAACCGTCCACGTCAGCGTATATCGACCTATCGCTTCGGTCCTGGAGAGGGTTGGTCGTGATGAGCACCGCGGCCAGCACGCAAGCGGCTGCTGCGCCCCAGGCGGGCTGTCGCCATCGCCGCACCGGGCGGGACGAGAAATGTCCGTGCGCCATGGTCGACAGGGTGCGGTCGACACGGGAGGTGATCACCGAGGGCGCTTGGTCGATACGCTTCAATTCGTCGACTAGGGCGCTCGGCAGTTGCTCGTCTTGTTCGATTTCGGCTGTCATGTCGATGGTTTCCTGACCATATAACGCACGAGACCGGCAAAAGGTTCATTCAATCGAAAAAGTCCTTCAGCGCCGGGGACGCCCTGAGCCTGGCAATGCCCTGGTGAAGCCGGGATTTCACCGTGCCCTCGGGTATGTCGAGCGCTTGCGCGACTTCCCGTATCGACATGCCGTCCACGAAACGCAGCGTGATCGCCTCTCGCTGGCCGATGGGTAGAGCGGAGAGCAACCTGGCGATGTCGTCGTCGTCCAGGTCGGGCCGCGCGGGAAGCTGATCGGGGACGACATCATCGGCGACCGGGAACCTGCCGGCCCGGCGCAGGGCAGTGATGGTCGCGTTCCGCGCGATGGGGTAGAGCAGCGTCGTCAGCCTGGCGGTCAGCGTGATGCCGTCACCCGCCGGCGGGAACCGGCGCAGCAGTTGGACGAAGGTGTCCTGCAAGGCATCCAGCGCCAGATCGATGTCCGGCGTGAAGCGCAGCGCGACCCGTAGGACGTAGTCCTTGTGGCGAAGGTAGATGGCCTCGAATGCGGCTTGGGCGGCGCGGGAATCATCCTGGTTACAGGTTTGCACCAGCGCTGCATCGCTTCGCGGATCCCGCTTCGGGTGTCTAGCCATGACCGGGAACTTACGGCGTTCGTCGGAGTCACGGCAAGGCGTTCGCGCCGACTTCAGCCGCCCTCGAGTTCAAATTTGATGAGATTACGGACGCCCGAAACCTCCATCGCCTCCCCGTTGGCGACCTTCGGCTTGTATTTGAACTTGAGCGCCGCCCGAATGGCCGACTGCTCGAAGACGCCCGGAGGTTTCGCCTCGACGACCACGGGATCGCGCACCGCGCCCGAGGTCGTGACGACAAACTCGAGCAGAACGTACCCCTCGATGCCTCTCTGCTGGGCGCGGCGGGGATAGACTGGCTTGACCTTGACGATTGGCAAGTATTCGCCATCGGCCTTGAATCCGGGACCGATGGGTCCCCCTCTCTCTCGTTTGATCGTGAGCGGGACGATCTCGATTCCGACCCCGACATCGATGTCGTAGTCAGGTTTGGGGCGATCCGGCGGCATCTCGTCGGGCGGGGGAGGTGGCTTTATCCGGTCTCTCCGGGGCGGCACCTCCACCTCCTCCTGCAGGCGCACGAACTGGAGAACCTGGCCCATTCCGGGATCGGTGAACGGGTTCATATCGCTCTTGATCAGCGCCTGCATGAGAAGAAACAGGAGCAGGGTCGCGACCAGTCCCGTTGCAACGCTGATCGCATATCGCGCCATCTGCCCGTTATCGACCTTCCCCACGCATCCGGGGACTGCCAGGGGTTCCTGCAAAGCTAGTCTTGAATGAATCACGATGACACCTTGTTCCGTTCACTCACATCGATTGGAACGGACGAGGTCCGGGAAAAGGGTTACTTGTTTGCCGGCGCATGTTGTCGACCGTGATGTGGCCTGGCAGGGGACCGGGGCTTTCCACCTCGACGCGGTCGTCCCGGACTGTGACATCCACGGTCGCTCCGGTTAGTCCGTAGTCCCGATGCGCGAGGGCGTTGACGATGGCTTCGCGCACCACGACGGTGGGATAAGCCGGTAGAGCCGCCCGGCGGAGCCCGGTCACCGCCTCCACCCGGTCACTTCATCTTCCGCCGCGCGTTGCTCGCGTTCGCGGACAAACCGGGCCATGGCATCGCCGCGCAACGGCTGAGAGTCACCTCCGAGAAAGATTGTCAAATGTTTCGTTCGAATCCATAAATTCCCCGTATCTTTGTGAAAGATTAGACAATATTTTGGTTTGTGCCTGACCTGTCCCCGCCGTCTCATGGGGCACATCAAGCGACGAGGGATGCCCATGTCAGTCGAACGGCAGGTCCCTCGGCCCTGAACGCCCGCCAGCGCCCGGGTCCTTGGAGGAGTCGATCTTCGTGGAACAACACGTGACCCCTTTTCCCGCCTCCGCACGTTGATTGGAACGGAGAGAGCCGATAAGGGGTTAACTTTGCTGGAGAGATGCGACGTGGTGCCCGGCATTGTTTGAATCCTCGGACGACTACCTGATGGGTCGTTTCGCCGCGGGCGACTACGCGGCGTTCGAGACCTTGTACGGGCGGCACAAGGACGCCGTGTACCGCTATTTCCTGCGGGCTACGGATCCGGCGAACGCCGCCGACGGTCACCAGGAGACCTGGTCGCGCGTGGTGGCGAAACGCGGACAATACCGGGGCGAAGGGAAATTCCGCGCCTACCTGTTCGCTATCGCACACAACGTGCTGATGGATCAGTTCCGCCGTCAGCCTCGGGAGGCGGACTCGGATGTGGAGGCGATCGCAGACGGATCGCCGGAGCGGGATGCCGCCAACCTGGAGGCGACGGAACGCTTGAACGAATTGATCGCAACCTTGCCCAATGCGCAGCGGGAGGCGTTGATCATGCACAGGGAAGCCGGCCTGACGATCAGGGAGATCGCGCAGGTGACGGGCGTCACGGAGGAAGGCGTGAAGAGCCGTCTGCGTTACGCCATGGCGAAACTGAGGCGGGGGATGCGAGAGTATGTCTGAAGACTGGTTCGACAAGACCTATCGGTCGGACGAGACCTCGCCGGCGGATCTCGACGCCAGAATCCTCAGGCAAGCGCGTCGGGCGACGCGGCGCTGGGTGGTTGCGCTCGTGGCGGGTGCCGCCTTCACGATCGCCATCGCGCTGGTCCTTGCGATCGTGCTGACGAATATCGAACTCGATGTGCCGCCAACGGAGCGACGCCCCCCGCGCGATGCGGAACCCGCCCTTGTGGCCGCCCCGACAGCGGACGAGGCGGCCATAGGGGAGGCGGACACGCAGCAAGAATGCGTGCGCGCGATGCTGCTGGTCGGACCGTTCGGCGGGCCGGGACGACAGGACCGAGCCGAGCTTTGCCTCGCCGGCGACCTGCTTCGCGCGGATATCTCCTGGGATGGCGAGCCAGCCTGTCCTTCGAACTTCTCCGTGGCGGCATCACCGGATACGCCTGTCCGTCTTGTCGGAGGGAACATCGTTATCGGTTCGGCGGCGTATCGATGCGTCGACGGAGTCTGGACGGCGGAGTAGGCGGTTCGCTGCGAGGCGAGACCGCGAATCCCAAAGAGGGGCCGTAAGGGAGTAAAATACCGCTTTGCGCCACCGCGAGGGATGATTTGGCCGAGACTCGCACCACCGCGTTGCCCCTGCGCGAAATCGCGCTGGTCTTGCTGCTGGCGCTCGCGGTCTACGTCTTCCTTGCCATCGCGTCCTATTCGGAGCACGACCCCGCCTGGAGCTTTTCCGGCACCGATCTCACGGTGACCAATCTCGTCGGCAAGAGCGGCGCGCTCGTCGCCGACATCATCCTGTCCCTGTTCGGACGCATCTCCTACCTGCTGCCGCTCGCGCTGGTGGTCGCGGGCGTCAAGGTCCTGCGTCCCGCGCCCAAGCCCTGGACTTGGCCGCTGTTCGGCATCCGGTCTTGCGGTTGGCTGGCGGTGGTCGTGTCTGCCTGCGTGCTGGCGTGCCTGCACGTCGCGCCGACCACGGTGCTGCGGGCGGGGCCGGGCGGCATCGTCGGCGATGCGCTGGCTTCGATGGGTTTGCCGGTGCTGGGTTGGGTCGGCCTGACGTTGATCGCGTTGGTCATGTTGATGATCGGCGCCCAGGCCGCCCTGGGGTTTTCGTGGGTCGCCGTCGTCGAGGCGACCGGCAAGGGCGTACACAGGGTGACTCACATGGCGGTGGCGGCAGTCGATGCGGCGGCACGGATGGCGCGTTCGTTGTGGAACAAGGCGCTGGCGGCCAAAGCGGACGCCGGTCATGTCGGGACACCGGCGAAAAAGCGACCGGCGCGTCGCGTGCCAGCGAGCCGCTCGAAGACAAGGAAGACCGCGCCGAGGGCCGGCGCGGCACAACCGCCGACGGTTGACGTTCCGCGCGCGGCGGCCGAGTCGCCCAAACCCCCGGGGCGGATGCCGGATCTGGACCTGCTGGACAGGGAGGAAGCCACCGGGCGCGGCGGCTTCTCGGATCAGAACATTGAGGACATGTCGCGCCTGCTCGAGACGAAGCTCGCTGACTTCGGCATCGAGGCGACGGTGGAATCGGTCCTGCCCGGTCCGGTCGTGACGCGATTCGAGGTGCAGCCCGCCGCCGGCGTCAAGGTAAGCCGTATCACGGCGCTTGCAAAAGACCTCGCCCGTTCGCTCGCCGTGATCAGCGTTCGGATCGTCGAGGTCATCCCGGGCAAGACGGTTGTGGGCATCGAGATCCCGAACCAGCATCGTGAGACCGTGCGCCTGCGCGAAGTGTTGGCTTCGGACATCTATCAGCGCGCGGATTCGCCGCTGACCCTGGCGCTGGGCAAGGACATTTCGGGCGGCAGCGTCATCGCTGATATAGCGAGGATGCCCCACCTGCTGATCGCCGGAACCACCGGTTCGGGCAAGTCCGTGGGCGTCAACGCCATGTTGCTGTCCATGCTGTACAAGGCGACGCCGGAGGAACTGCGCCTGATCCTGGTGGACCCGAAGATGCTGGAACTCTCGGTTTACGAGGGCATCCCGCACCTGCTGACCCCGGTCGTGACGGACATGAAGGACGCGGCCACCGCGCTCAACTGGTGCGTGGAAGAGATGGAGCGCCGCTATCGCCTGATGTCTACCCTCGGGGTGCGAAGCCTCGAAGGCTACAACCGGCGGATCGAAGAAGCTGAGCAGACCGGCAGGCCGGTTGCCGATCCGCTGTGGCCCGAGGATTCGGAGGAAGAAGCGCCGCCGTTGGCGAAGGAACCCGTGATTGTGGTCGTTATCGACGAGTTCGCGGACCTGATGATGATCGTCGGGAAGAAGGTGGATCAGCTCATCGCCCGCGTGGCGCAGAAGGCGCGGGCGGCGGGGATTCACCTGGTTCTCGCCACCCAGCGACCGTCGGTGGATGTCATCACCGGGCTGATCAAGGCGAATATCCCGGCGCGGATGAGCTACCAGGTGTCGAGTCGCGTGGACTCGCGCACGATCCTCGACCAGGGCGGTGCCGAGCAGTTGCTGGGATACGGGGACATGCTGTTTCTGCCGCCGGGTACGAGCATCCCGGTGCGCGTGCATGGGGCGTTCGTGTCGGACGAGGAAGTCCACTCCGTCGTTGCCGACTGGAAGGAGCGCGGCTCACCGGATTACCGAACAGCTGTGCTCGAAAAGGTCGCGGGCAGCACGCTCTCCGTCGCCGGAGACAGCGATCCGGAACAGTCGGACGAGCTTTACGACGAGGCTGTCGCCCACGTGATCGAGACGCGGCGCGCTTCGATCTCGGCGGTGCAGCGCAAGCTGCGGATCGGCTACAACCGCGCCGCCCGGCTGATCGAGACGATGGAGGCGGCCGGTGTGGTGAGCGCGATGGACACCAACGGCAGCCGCCAGGTTCTCGTGCCGGACAGTCGCTGACACGTGCTCAATATCGAGCTAGCCGCAATCGTCGCCGCTGCGGTCGCCGCCGCCGCGCCCGTCTCCGATTCCGCCGCATTGCGCGAATTGCTGGCGCCCATGGAGGAGTACGCCGCGCAGTTCGAGCAGGTGGTGTTCGATGGGCGCGGGCAGCCGCTGCAGAAGGCGACCGGGACGATGCGCCTGCGACGGCCTGGACGTTTTCGCTGGGAGGTGATGGAGCCGTACAGCCAGCTTGTCGTGACCGACGGCACGACGGTGTACGTGTTCGATGCCGACCTGGCGCAGGTCACCGTGCAGCCGCTCGACGAGACACTCCAGGGCACGCCCGCCCGCCTGCTCATCGGATCGATGGATGCCCTGGAATCCACGTTCGCCGTCGTCCGGGAGGAAGACCACGCGTTTGTCCTGCACCCCAGGGACGAAGAAGCGCTCTACCGCCGGATTCACCTCACGTTCTCACCGCAACCGGCAGGCGGGTCGGCGAATCCCGGCGCGATCCTCGTGGGCATCGTCATCGTCGATCACCTCGACCAGGAGACCCGCGTGGTTTTCAGGAACCCGACATTGCATCCCGCACCGGCGCCGGACGCGTTTGACTTCCACATTCCCGATGATGTCGATGTGATCGGCGATGCCCCCGCGCGAAGTTCCGCTCGCTGACGCGCCGCTCGCGGCGCGCATGCGGCCGACCCGTCTCGACGAGTTCGTCGGCCAGGCGCACCTCCTGGGGCCCGGTCGCCCGCTCGCGCGCCTCGCGGCATCGCGCCGGGTCGCATCCATGATCCTGTGGGGCCCTCCCGGAACCGGCAAGACGACACTGGCGCGCATCCTGGCCGAAGCCGCGGGGGCGCGCTGGACCAGCCTCTCGGCGGTGCTTGCGGGCGTGCGCGATGTCCGCGCGGCCATTGCCGACGCCAAGGCACATCCAGACACCACGACGGTCCTCTTCATCGACGAGGTGCACCGGTTCAACAAGGCGCAGCAGGACGCGTTCCTGCCGCACGTGGAGCAGGGGACCGTCGTATTCATCGGCGCGACGACGGAGAATCCATCGTTCGAGGTGAATTCCGCGCTGCTTTCGCGCACCCGCGTCTACGTCCTGAAGCCGCTCGCGACCGAGGACCTCGAGACGCTCACGCGCCGCGCGATAGCGCGCGAATTCGAAGGCACCGAGATTGAGCCGGAAGCGTTTCGCAACTTGATTGCGAGTGGCGATGGCGATGCGCGCCGGGTGTTGAATACCCTGGAGATCGCGGCGCAACTCGGCGACGGCAGCATCACCGCGGAGCACGTCGAGTTCGCCGGCGGCCAGGGCTATCGCGGTTTCGACAAGCGCGGTGACGCCTTCTACGACCAGATTTCCGCCCTGCACAAGGCGGTGCGCGGAAGTTCGCCGGATGCCGCGCTGTACTGGCTCGCGCGCATGCTCGACGGCGGTTGCGACCCCCTATACATCGCGCGTCGGGTGGCGCGCATGGCAACCGAGGACATCGGCACCGCCGACCCGCGCGCGCTGCAACTGGCGCTAGCCGCATGGGATGCCTATCACCGGCTGGGATCGCCCGAGGGCGAGTTGGCGCTGGCGCAGGCGGTCGTCTACCTCGCCTGCCTGCCGAAGAGCAACGCGGTGGAGGAGGCGCTTGGCGCCGCGCGGGAATTTGTCGCGACGCATCCGAGCTACCCGGTTCCGGCGCGGTTTCGCAACGCGCCGACGCGGCTTGCGGCGGAACTCGGCCACGGCAAGGGATACCGCTACGCGCACGACGAACCTGACGCCTACGCCGCCGGCGAGCGCTATTTCCCGGACGAGATGGAGGACGTGCGCTTCTACCGGCCCAAGAAGCGCGGCATCGAGGCAAAAATCGCCGACAGATTGGCTACACTGCGCGAGCTGGATCAATCGCGGACGGCTCGCCGAACGGCCCGCCGGCCCCAGGACGCGGCTGGAGAAAACAAGACGACGTCGGATACGACCGGGTCGAGCGAAGAATAATGCTGGATCGCAACTACCTGCGGCACCATGCGGCCGAAGTGCGGGATGTCCTGAAAGTGCGGGGCTTCGACTTCGACCTGGACCGCTATGCCGCGCTTGAGTCCTCCCGCAAGGCCTTGCAGGAGGAGACCGAGACCCTGCAGGCGGAGCGCAACGCCAAGTCGAGAGCCATCGGCGTCGCCAAGGCGAGGGGCGAGGACATCGCGCCCCGCATCGCGGAGGTGGGAGACCTCGGACGTCGTCTCGACGACGCCCGCGCGCGTTTCGATGCGCTGCGCGGGGAATTCGACGGCTTCCTCGAAGGCATACCGAACCTGCCCGACGGATCGGTGCCGCCGGGAGACAGCGAAGACGAAAACGTCGAGATTCGATCCTGGGGCGATCGCACGGTCTTCGACTTCCAGCCGCAGGATCATGTCGACATCGCGGGCCGCGCGCTGGACTTCGCCGCCGCCGCGCGAATCTCGGGCGCGCGGTTCTCGATCATGTCCGGCGACCTCGCCCGCCTGCACCGGGCGCTGGCGGCATTCATGCTCGACATGCACACGCGGGAACACGGCTACGAGGAACTCTACGTGCCGTACATCGTCAACGCGGACGCGCTGAAAGGCACCGGCCAACTGCCCAAGTTCGAGGTCGAGCAGTTCGGCATTCGGGGCGACGAGAACTACTACCTCATCCCCACCGCCGAGGTGCCTGTCACCAACGTGATTCGAGACACGATACTGCCGGCAGACGCGCTGCCCTTGCGCTACGTGTCACACACGCCGTGCTTTCGCCGCGAAGCGGGCACGTACGGCAAGGACACCCGGGGCATCATCCGCCTGCACCAGTTCGACAAGGTGGAACTCGTGCAGGTCGTCGAGCCGGAGAATTCATGGGACGCGCTGGAGGAGCTCACTTCCCACGCGGAAGCGGTCCTCAAGCGGCTGGAACTGCCGTATCGGGCGGTCGTCCTTTGCGGCGGCGACCTGGGTTTTGCCGCCGCCAAGACCATCGACCTCGAGGTCTGGTTACCTGGCCAGGGCCGGTTCCGGGAAATCTCGTCGTGCAGCAACTACCTGGATTTCCAGGCGCGTCGCATGATGGCGCGCTATCGGGCGGGAGACGGCACCGCGTTCGTGCATACGCTGAACGGCTCCGGCCTGGCCGTGGGGCGGAGTCTCATCGCCGTGCTGGAGAATCACCAGCAGGGCGACGGCACCGTGCGCGTGCCCGAGGCCCTGCAACCCTACATGTCCGGGACGACGAGGCTGCGGTTCGAAAAACCGTGAAACGGTTGCCGCTGTTCCTGGACCTCTCGGAGGCGCCGTGCCTTGTCATCGGCGGCGGTGAAGTGGCGGCGAGGAAGATCGCCTCGCTGGTCGATGCCGGCGCGCGCGTGACCATCGTCGCGCCGCTACTCGGCGATGCCGCGGCCGAACTTGCCGAGCGGCACGATCTCGACGTCGAGTTGCGGGAATTCGAGGAGGACGATGTCCGTGGTCGCCTGTTCGTGATCGCGGCGACAGGGGATTCCGAGGTCAATCGCAGGGCCTGCGCCGCCTGCCGGGAACGCCGCGTGCTGATCAACACCGTGGACGATGCCACGCTCAGCACCGCGATCTTCCCCAGCATCGTCGACCGCGCCCCGGTGACGGTCGCGGTTTCCACCGGCGGCGCGTCGCCCACGCTTGCGCGACGCATCCGCGAACAGATCGAAACGCTGCTGCCGGCCGCCACTGGGCGGCTGGCCGACTTTCTCGGGCGCAGACGCGAGCGCGTGCGTGCGTCGATGCCGGACATCGATGCGCGCCGCCGCCTATGGGAACAGGCGCTCGACGGCAATGTCGCCGCACTCATCGGCAAAGGCGACGAGGCCGCAGCGGATGCGGAACTCGCGCGGCTCGTCGCTGGAGACGCGCCCGAAGGCTTTGTGTCGCTGGTGGGCGCCGGTCCCGGGGATCCCGACCTTCTCACCCTGAAAGCCCTGCGCGCGCTGCAACGGGCGGACGTCATCTACCATGACAACCTCGTTTCGCCAGCGGTGCTGGAACTGGGCCGTCGCGACGCCAGGCGCGTCTACGTCGGCAAGCGTCGCGCCTTCTCTGGCACCCGGCAGTCGGACATCAACGCGCTCATGCTCGCCGACGCGAAGCAGGGACTCCGCGTCGTTCGGCTCAAGGGCGGGGATCCCTTCATATTCGGCCGGGGCGGAGAAGAGATCGAAACATTGCGCCGGCACGGCATCGAGTTCGAGGTCATTCCCGGCATTACCGCCGCCCTCGGTTGCGCGGCCTATGCGGGGATACCGCTGACCCATCGAGACTGGGCGCAGTCGGTCCGCTTCGTCACCGGCCACCTCAAGGACGACATCGTCAATCTCGACTGGCCGGAACTGGCGAAGCCGGACCAGACGCTGGTCGTCTACATGGGACTTGTCGGGCTGCGACAACTCTCGGCGCAGCTCATCGGGCACGGCATGGCTCCCGACACCCCGTCGGCGACGATTTCCAGGGGAACGCTCGAAGACCAGGCGGTGGTGGCGGCACCGATATCGGGACTCGCACAGGCGGTGGAGGAGGCGGATCTGCCGGGGCCGACAACGACGATCATCGGCCGGGTAGTAGACCTGCGGGCGCAACTCGGCCGATCCCGGTAACGTATAAATCGTATCGGAAAGTCCGCTATTTTAGCGGATATTTCAATATGATTTGGTAGGCTTTATCAAAAGCGTATTGGTAAATCCGCCAATTCAGCGGATAATCAAATATGATGAAAAAGAGGATTTCCTTCTCGTCTTATCTGACGCACATGCTCTCGCGAGGGCAATTGGTGTTTTCGAGCGCCGAGGCACAGGAAGCGCTGGGCATCACCAGGGGCGCTTTGCTAGACGCCGCAGAAAAGCAGCAGAAGCGCAAATGCTTGGTCGCTCCACGCCGTGGCTTCTACGTCATCGTGCCGCCGCAGTTCCTCGCGTGGGGGGCTCCGCCGCCTTCCTGGTACATCGATTCGCTGATGCGGCACGAGCAACGGCCCTATTACGTCGGCCTGCTAAAGGCGGCTGAGATACACGGCGCGACACACCAGGCCGTCATGGAATTCCAGGTTGTCACGGACAGGCAACTCTCCACAATCAGGGCGGGCCGGTCGTTGATCAGGTTCTACTACCGCAAAAGAATGGAGGCTGTCGAAGTCGGAGTCGAAGATCACAAGACCGAAACAGGCCGCATGAAAGTCTCCGGGATTGAGCTTACTGCGCTGGATCTCTTGCGCTATCCGCATGCGGCTGGTGGGCTTGATCATATCGTTACGGTTCTTTCTGATCTCGGCGACCGCCTCTGCGCCGAGAAGCTCGCTTTGATCTCGGCCGCGTTTGAGCGCTCGGTCAGGCAGCGTCTCGGACACTTGCTCGATACCCTCGGCCATCAAGCAAAAGCGAATCACCTGCACGCCGCCTTGCTGGGAGATCGACCGGCGTTGCCCTGGGTTGAACTGGAGCGGGGGGGAACTGTTAACGGGGATCTCGCATTGGAGCCGATTGAACGCGACGAGCGTTGGCATTTGATTCTGCGACGTGAGCCACAGCCAGACGCATGATTCCATCAATGAACATCGTCGCCTGGGGCAATGTCGCGCCATGGGCGGAGCGGCGGCAAGTAGAGCAGGATTTGGCAATCAGCCGTACACTGGTCGAACTCTTCAACGATGACTTTCTCAAGGAGGAACTGCTATTCTGCGGCGGGACTGCGCTCAACAAGTTGCATTTTCCGGAGCCCTTCCGTTACTCGGAAGATATCGACCTCGTAAGGACCGCCAAGGGTCCGATCAAACCAATTCTCACGCATGTCCGTGAAGTGCTCGAGCCGTGGCTGGGGGAAGCCAGCTTTCGACCCAGTGCCGTTGCTCCCAAGCTGATTTTCCGCGCGGAAGCCGAAGATGGGGGTGTCGCGGCGCTGCGCCTGAAAGTCGAAATAAGCACTCGGGATACGGATACCTACGACAAGCCCCGTCTGATGACATACCGGGTCGGCAACCCGTGGTTTACCGGGCAGGCGGATATTCCAACGTACTCGCGCGAGGAATTGCTCGCCACAAAGCTGCGCGCATTGATGCAGCGACAAAAGGGGCGCGACCTATTCGATCTTGCCCATGCGATTGCCGTATTTGACGGTTTGGACACGCTCCGGCTGGTCGATATATTCCAGCGCTATATGGCCGCGCAGGAACTCAGCCTGTCCCGGGCGCAAGCCGAGCAGCGTATGTTCGCCAAGCTCGCGGACCCTGGTCTTGTCGCTGATATTCGCCCGCTTCTTGCCGCACCCGAGGCCGAGCGACTCACGGACAAAGCCATCAACGGGGCTTTCGCCCGTGTGTTCACAGATTTGATTGGGCGCCTTCCTGGCAGGAGATGGGCACGCGCCAATGAAATGATCGAGCGTTTCGGGCTGACGCTGGCAAGAACCGACTGACGCCGAACTGCGGTCCCATCACCCCTCAAGGCGACGCTGGCGAATGCGCCGCGAACGCGGGCTAAACGTCGCAGTTCGTGGGCCGCGGCAGCCCTCCGATCTTCGCGATGAGCTTGGCGGGATTGCCGGGGAACAGCCGCATCAGGGCGATGCTCGAGCCGTATTCGTCGCCGAGTCGCAGGCGTGCGAGCTTCACCAGCGGCCGCATGGCGGGCGCCACGCCGGTCTCGGCGTGGAATGCGCGTACCATGTCGATCACGCGCCAGTGTTCGGGGGTCAGGGTCACATCGGCTTGGTTCGCGAGTTCCCGGGCGAGGTCTTCCGACCATTCGGACAGGTCCTTGAGGTAGCCGTCGCGATCGAGCGCGGGCACGGTCACGTCCATGTGACGCTCGCATCGTGGCTGACCACGAGATTCACGAAGCGGTCGTAGCCGACGGCCACGACGGGCGATTCGATAGGAACGCCGCGGGCGTTCGCGTCGTCTTTGATGGCCAGCACGGTGGCTGTCGTCTTCTGCGCGCGGTTTGCCGCATAGACGCCGTCGGCGAAGAGCAGCACGGCGTCGTCCGGTCCGACGTAGCGCAGGCAGGCGTCGAGGCCGCTTTCCCGGCCGACCAGGTGCACGAGCGACATGTCAGTCTGTCACCACGACATCCGCCGCGCGCAACAGGGCGGCCACTTCGTCGTCTTCGACGATGTGGGCCTCCACCGCAATGTCGTCCGGGTCGATGGCGCGCTCGACGAGACTCCCCGCATGGGCGAAGAGTTCGTCGACATCGTAGGCGGGAAGCGCACTCAGGGCCTTCGCCGTGTCCTTCCTGTCAACGACGGACGCATCCTGTCCGCCCGCAAGCTGTCGGACGCCGTCGTCCAGGAACAGCACGCGCGCGGGTTGTTCGAAGACGCCGGAGACGAGCATCATGTCGATCATCTCGTTCGCGAGCGGCCCCGGCGGTTTGCGCACGAGGTAGAGAACGCTACGCACCGAAAGTCACCGTGCGGTCGCCTTCCAGCATTCCTTCCACCATCTGTCCCAGGCCCACGATCTCGAAGCCGTCGCGCAGGTTGGCGCCGCCAAGCTCGTACTGTTCCGCCTCGCCGTCGTCGACGATGCCTCGGCGCAGCGACGCCGCGACGCAGACCGTCAGGTCGACATCGTGGCTGCGGGCGAAGTCGATCCACTGTGCGGCCACGTCGGTTTCGTCCCTCGGCGGGGTGGCGAAGGCGTTGGCGATGTAGACGCCGTCGTTGTAGAAGAACGCGCGGTGTATGCGGTGCCCGGAACTCACGGCGGCCCGCGCGAAACGCAGCGCCGAGTGGGGTGCGTCCGATGCGTAGGGGGCGCCCTGGACCAGAAGCGTGATGCGCATCCGATGAGACTCGCGGTCAAGACAGATGGCTCCGTATCATAGTGCAACAGGCAGTCTTGTTTGGCGCGGGCGACGCCGAGTAGGGTCTGCGGGTTCGCTACTTCTAGTCGGCGAGGGGATCGTCAACCGACTCGGACTGCCCGGCGGAACCGGTTGCGGTCTCCTGAGCCGCCAGGATGGCAGCCAGCCGCCAGGCCGGCCATCGACTTCGAGTGATCTCGGAGCGTATCGTGACGGTGAACTCCAGCATAGCGCTTGACCCGTCGCTGTCGGTGGCCCGCACCGTGATCGTGGCCGTGCCCTCGGCATCTCCGACAGACATGATCGTAGCGCGGTCGCCCGTCACCACGGCGGTCGCGATGTCGGGTGCGCTTGATATGGCGATGTAGTTGAGAGATGCGCTGTCGATGTCGGAAAAGTAACGCGGCAGGTGCAATGTCACGAAGTCGCCGTCCACCCCCACCTCCTGGTCCGCTATCTGCTCAGAAACCATCGGCTTGTTATCGAACAGCCGCAGCGGATCGCCGGCGGCCCCGATCAGCCCCCGGTAACACAACGCGCCCGCGCACCGGCGAGTGGGGAGAGCGGGAGGATCGAGCATGGCCCATACGGGTTCATCGCCGTCTCGCGTGATGACAATGGTCTGGTCGCTGCTGGAGTTTCCCGCCTCTATGGTGAGTGACGGAGCATCTGCGACGCCGCCCGTGACGGACAGCGCCACGTCCATGTCGAAGGGCGCGCCCGTCGCGGTCTCGGCGGCGACCCGGGCGATGCGGCGCGCATCGGATACGGGAACGTCGCGGGTCGCCGGGGTTGCCGTGAGCGGAAAGGGCGCGCCGGGATTTTCGTGGAACCACACCCATCGCAATCGGTTCAGCCCGGCGAACAGCCCTTTCGGAAGCGCGGTCAACTGGTTGCCCTGGAATCTCAGTGTCCGCAGCAGCGGCAGTCCATCGAAGATGCCTTGGGGGAGCCTCGCCAGCCGGTTGTCTGCCAAGTCCAGCACCTGGAGGCTCGACAGCCCCATGAAAGCGCGGGTCGGCAATTCGGTCAGGTTGTTGCCATTGAAATAGAGCCTCACTACGTTGGACATGCCGACAAGGGCGCGATTGGGGATCGCGGTGAGCGCATTCGCGTGGACGTCCAGTTCCACGAGGTTGGACAAACCTTCGAAGGCCCCGTCGGGCAGCGCTGTCAGCCGGTTCTCGTAAAGGTGCAGTTCCTGAACGCTGGCCAGGTCCCTGAATACCGCGTCAGGCAGGGAGGTGAGACGATTGTCGTGGAAATGCAGTTCCTCCAGGGCGGACAGGCCGTCGAACACGCCGTCGGGAAGAGAGGTCAGCCGGTTGCCGTAGAAGTAAAGCTCCTTCAACTTCGCCAGGCCGGTGAATATCCCCTCGGGCAGCGCGCTCAGTCGGTTGTCCTGAAGATGCAGGGCGCCCAGTTCGGTCAGGCCGGCGAAAATCCCGCTGGGCAGACGCACCAGTTGGTTGTCCTGCACGAGCAGGGTACGCAGGCGGACGGTGTCTTCGAACGCGGCGTCGGGCAGCGTGGTGAGCCGGTTCCCGTAGAGTCTCAGTTGCTCCAGGCTGGATAGTCCGCTGAACGGGCTGTCCGGCAACCGGGTCAGTCGATTGCTCTGAAGGCTCAGTATCTTGAGGTCGACGAGTCCATCGAATAGTCCTTCGGGTAGCGATGACAGGCGGTTGTCGAAGAAATACAGCCCCCGGAGGCTTGATAGCCCATCGAACAGACCGTCGGGTAGCCTTGTCAAGTCGTTGCTGGCGAAAAAGAGCCACTGCAGGCCGGCGAGCCCCTCGAACGTGTCGCTACGCAAATGCGTGAGTCGATTGCCGCCGAAAAAGAGTCGCTCGAGCGAGGCGAGGCCATTGAACAGTCCAGCGTCGAGTTCGGTGAGCCTGTTGCTCCCCATGAGCAGGGATACGAGGTTCGTCAAGCCGTCGAATGTGCCCGCCGGCAGCGTGGCCAACACGTTGCCGTTGATCCGCAGATGCTCCAAGTTGGCGACGCCATCGAAGAGACCTTCCGGCAGAGACGTCAACTGGTTGCCAGAAAAGTACAGATCCTTCAGGCCAGTCAGACCGGCGAAGTCGTCGGCCTTGAGTGCGCTAATACCGCTTTCCGAGACGTCCAGGATTTCTATCGAAGCCAGGTTCTCGTCGGTGACGTCTTCGCAGTCGAGGTCACGGAATTGTTCGAGAATCCTGTCGCGAACCTGCGGGGTGCGCTCGCAGATGCCGGCTGCGGCTTGCGCATTGGCCGTGATCGCGCCCCAACACAGGAGCGGGCCGATGACCCCCATGCGGGAGAGTTTCCGAACGTTCATTGTCTGGCTACGTAAGCCCGCAAGCAAATGGAAAAAACGCGATGACAAATCTCGCATACGCGCTCGGCTTGACCCAGGTACGCGGCCGTGTACACGTCGAGGCCGGTGCCGCGTTCGGCCAGCCTGGCGGCGACAGCGTCGTGTCTCCTGAACTTCGCGGCGCAATAGGGAGAGATATCCACGAGGAGCGGCGTGAAGTGGCATCCGCAGGCGTCGATGTCCGCGCCATGGTCGAGCAGGTAATCCACCATCGCCCCGCGCCCGCGGTACGCCGCTTCCCACAGCATCGTGCGGCCGTGGGAACCGATCCTCGCTACCCAGCCGGGTCTTTTCCCGAGAATCGCGCGCACGGTATCCATGTCGCCGCGCCCCGCCGCCGCCACGCCGATCTTCAGGAAGTCGCTCGCCTTGCCGGTTAGCAGCGACACGGTTCGTACCTCGCGGGGACCAGAAACCATTCCAGTCTATCAATGAGGTGGAGGGCGCGGGAGCGGAGCAATGGTCGAGTTCCCGATGCGATGTTTGTGCCAGGTGACGCCGGTTGTCCGAGGCGTCAGAAAGCGATCCGCCGGACACCGTCGACCAGGTCGAAATGCGCGTCGTTGCTCAGGACGGCGAGAGCATGCTGGCGGGCGAGGGCGGCGACCCAGGCGTCGTTCGACGGGATGGGTTTGCCGGCGCGCTTGAGTTGTAGCCGGATGTCGGCGTAGACGTCTGCGGTGGCGGAGTTGATGGTGGCCACCTCGGCGAGGGGCAGGTAGCGGCGAAGCCATTCCTGGTAGCGGTTCCTATGGCGCGATTGGCGGATGCCGAAGTAGTACTCGCCGAGAACGACGCTCGGCACTACTAGTCGGTCGGCGGAACGAAGCGGAGTCGCGACGCGTGCCAGTCCTTCGGCCCACGCCGACAGCGCATTGGTGTCGAGAATCACGGGATGTCATCGGGGGCGAGCTTTTCGAACTCCTCCTCGATGACCTCTAGGACGTGTCGATGTTCGTCGCCCAGGTCGGAAAGGCCCCCGAACCCCGCCATCCACGGAGGCTCCACATAGGTGTCGGGGCCGCGTGAAGGTTCCGCGTCCCGGACGCCGGCGGTGCCCCTGCGGAGCTGCTGCTCGACAGCTTCGGTGAAGAACCGCCGCATCGTGATGCCGCGGGTGGCAGCGAAAGCCTTGACCCGCCGGAAGGTAATGTCGGGGAGTTCGATGGTGGTTTTCATTTGGCCATATTCCCATATTTATGGAATCAAGGCTACCAAGGTGCGGCGCGCGCGCGCGGGCGAACCGGGGTCGGGTGTAAAATCGCGCGAGCGTTCGAGCGGGATTCTCCATGGCACTTTCGAAGACAGGCACGCTGTGCGCACTTGCGATACTGACCGCCAGCGGCACTGCCGCCCAGACGGATGGCGGGCCGTACGTAGGCGTGGGCATGTCGGGCAGCTTCTACGATGTGGACTATTCGAAAGCCGTCGACAACACGAGTCCCGCCAATGTTTCCGCAAACGCCGGCAGCATCTTCCGGGCTTCCGCAGCCGCGGATAGCGCCACATGGGACGCCGGACTGTTGGCGGGTTACCGGCTGCCCCTCGGACCCCTCTACCTGGACGTCGAGGGTGACCTCGTCCTGCACCGGGGAAGCGTGTCGTCCCGCCTTGCGGGGCAGGGCATTTCGCTGCTGCGAAACCAACTCGGTGAAGCTTGGCCGGAAGACTGGTCCCTGACCAAGCAGCGCAGCTTCGGCGCCACCGTCCGGGTCGGCATGGAAGTCCCCGCGCTTGGTGCCAGCGCCTACGCTCTTTTTGGCATGCGCCGTCTCGACGCCGATTTCGAAACCGCCTACACGGGGTGCCTGTCGCCGATGGGTTGCGGTCCGGGCGAACTCACATCCGGAGAAGAACAGCACGATGAGTCGTTCAACGCGCGCACATTCGGCGCGGGGCTCGAAAAGGCGTTCGGCGGCGCGGCCATCCGGGGCGAGTTGCGCTACACGGACCACGGCAGTTCAACGCGGACCGTCGATTTCTCCGAGGTGGCCGTGACGGTGCCCGTCGAACTGGCGACCAGCGAATTCGGCGTGGGAGTCAGCCTGATCTGGCGGCTGTGACAGGTAGTCGCGGTGTGCGGCGACGGCCGATAGCGTCCACGGCTTCATCGATTGCGCCGGGGTTCGCCATGTGTGTCTTCCTTCCGGCCATGGTCTTTTTGTCATGTTCACGACTCTGATCGACGGCGCTACGCTCGTATCCTGCGCAGAGGCGCCGGGATGGATTGCCGTGGACTGCCGGGCCGCGCTCGGGGATCCCGAATACGGCCTTGCTGCCTACCGGAGCGGGCACATTCCCGGTGCGCGCTACGCGGATCTCGACCGGGACCTGGCGGGGCCGCCGGGGAAGCGCGGCCGCCACCCGCTGCCGGATCGGGATGTGCTGGCCGGGCGATTCGACGCGTGGGGCATCCGGCATGGCGATCAACTGGTCGCCTACGACGATGCGGGCGGAATGTTCGCGTGCCGTTTCTGGTGGCTGGCGCGCTGGCTCGGGATCGAGTCGTGCGCCGTCCTGGACGGGGGCATCGCCGCATACCTGGAGGCGGGAGGAAAGCTGACCCGCGAGGTGCCGGAGGTCGATCCCTCCGCCTTTCGACCGCGTTTGTCCCTGACGCGCCTGGTCGAGGCGGACGACATCATCACCGAACGCTCGACGCTGACGCTGATCGATGCCCGCGCCGAATCGCGGTTTCGCGGCGAAGAAGAACCCATCGACCACATCGCCGGTCACATTCCCGGCGCGCTCTCCTATCCCTGTGCCGAGAATCTCGACACCGCGGGGCGCTTCCGCCGCGACGCATCACGCTTCGCGGGCCTCGCCGGACGCAACGTGGTGAGCTACTGCGGCTCCGGCGTCACGTCGGCGCACAACATCCTCGCCATGGTGGATGCGGGCCTGCCGGAGCCGGCGCTGTATCCCGGTTCGTGGAGCGAGTGGATCGAGGATCCGGACCGGCCCCGCGCGCCCTGATCGGCTGTTACCCCGGCTGGGGAAGCATCGGGTTCCTGAACTGCAGCGCGAAGTCGGCGCCGCCGTCCTCGGAATTGCGCACCGAGACGTCACCGCGGTGGGCCGTCATGACCGCACGCACGATGGCGAGGCCCAGGCCGTGTCCGAGGCGATTCGGTGGACTCTTGGCGAAGGGTTCGAAAATCCGTTCGAGTTCAGCGGGCGGTATGCCGGGACCGTGGTCGCTGACGGTGATCCGGCCGGAGTCGTCGACGGTCACCTTGAGAGTGTCGCCCGGCTTGCTGAACGAGATGGCGTTGTCCACGAGATTGGCGATCGCAACTTCCACGAGCCCCCGGTGACCCTCCACGACAAGCGACGCCGGTTTGCTGTCCAGTTCAATGTCGACTTGGCGGTTGACGCTCACGGGTGCGCGGTTGGCCACGACCTCCCGCGCAACGGCGACGAGATCGACCCGGTCCGGCAAGTCGCGACTGTTGCGGATCTGCATGAGCCGGAGCAGTTGATCGACGAGAGTCGCCATGCGGCGCACGTCGTCGCGAAGCACGACCTTGGCGTCGGATTCGGGCAGCTCTTCGAGACGCGTGCGCAGCACCGTCATCGGCGTCCTCAGTTCGTGCGCGGCGGTGGCGAGGAACATCTCCTGCTCCTGGTGCACCGTCTCGACGCGCCGGATCATCTCGTTGATCGCGCGGACCAGGGAGGCCACTTCCGACGGCAGTCCTTCCTCAGGCAACAGCGCCTGTTCCCCTGTCCGCGTATCGAACGCGTCGGCGGCGCGGGTCAGCGTTCGCAGCGAGCGAACCGCCAGCAGCATCACGATCAATGCGATCAAAAGGACGCCTCCGCCGGCGATCAGGGGGTCCCGGCCGACCCACCACAATATGTCGGGGAGAAACCTCGCGAGATTGATGCCGCGAAGGTCGACGGGACTGTCGATGCCAGACACTTCGACAAAGGTCTCCTTGCCTCCGCGAAGGCTGAAGCTGACCTGGGCGGTCGTCTGTCCCTCGTCGATGTCGGTGCTCCAATACGCCTGTGTCTGAAACTCGTCCACCAGGGTTCTGAGGCGCGGCAGCATGGCCGCGTGCCTTGGCGGCGGCCCGAACCCGATCTCTTCATCGCCGTTCCGGATGAAGTACCGGAAGCGCTCGTTCACCCTCGCGATTTCGGCGATGACGGCTGACTCCCGCAAGTAAACCGAGGGATTGTCGTGATCGAGCGCCCTTGAGATCTCGCCCCTGACACTGAATCGCGTGCTCTCCAGCGGGGAGATCGCGCTCGAACTCATGTATCGGGCCAGGACGAGCCAGACTACGGCGAGAACCAGGAACACCACGGACAGGACGATCATCCGTGCGATCAGGGAGCGGGGCCAGGGCAGGACGAATCGGGGTTTCACTGTTGCTCTCTCAGCATGTAGCCGACCCCGCGAACAGTGTGGATCGTGACGCCCGCCGCCGCGTCGGCCAGGTGCCTGCGCAGCCTTGAGACGTGGGACTCCAGCGTGTTCGACTGGAACAGGTCGTCGAAGCCGTACATGGCCGACTCCAGGAACTCTCGCGTCGCGACCCGGCCGCTGCGCTCGAGGAGGGTCTGCAGCAGCGTCATCTCGCGGCGAGGAAACATGACCGGGATCTCCTCTCCGCCATCGGCGGCGCGCACGACGACATCGCGCGTTGCGCAGTCGAGGCGCAGGTTGCCGAATTCCACGACGCGCGGCTCTCCGTGGACGGGACGCCGGACGAGGGCGCGAATCCGCGCGCACAGTTCGTCGGGCTCGAACGGCTTGACCATGTAGTCATCGGCGCCAAGGTCCAGTCCCCGCACCCGTTCCTCGATCTCGCCGAGGGCGGAGAGGACGAGGAACCGCGTCTGCACCGCCGCTTTGCGGGCGTGGGAGATGAGTTCGGTGCCTTCGCCATCGGGGAGCATGCGGTCGAGCAGCACGACGTCGTAGGCGAAGTCCGTGACCGCCGCCTTGGCCATCCGGAGCGATTCCGCGAGGTCGACGACGTGGCCCTCGTTGCGAAGCAGGCTCGAAACCGCGTCACCGAGGTTTGGATCGTCCTCTACCAGCAGGATTCTCATCGGGAAGTCCGGCGCTGCCGTGTCAGTTGCGGGCGACTTCCGTCTCGTCGCTGCGGCTGACCACCGCGAAGGAGGTCTCGAGGGTTTCGGTCACCGGCGGCAGGCAGAGGTCGTCCTTGCAGGTCTGGTAGGTCACCCTGGCGAGAACCTCGTAGGTTCCGGGAGCTTTCGCGGCGACGCCTTGGGTCCAAAGTCGATCGGACCCTTCGTAGATGTCGTAGACGCCCTTGTAGTGATGCACGGGCAGTTGTGGGTCTCCCTTGGGTGTGACGCCGTGCGGCAGTTCGAAGTCAACGCTTGCCGGGATCGCCCGGTGGGCCGCATTGCGCTCCGTGGGCGCGTAGATGTACCAGCCCGGGCGCATGGTGAAGTTGACCGCGAGGTCTGCCGTTTCGCCGAGAGGGATGTTGCCGGGGGCTTCGATGGCCAGGGTGACGGGCGACGTGCCGCGCGCTGGTGCCGGCGGTCGCTGGCCTGTTGCACTCCGGGCTGGCGCCGTCCCGGCGGTCGCTGCCGTATCCGCCGTATCCCGGCGTTCGCCCAGCATCACGTAGATGCGGCCCTGGTGGCGCATGGTCAGCCAGTACGCCTTGCCCTCCTTGTACAGCCGGCCGATCGTATCGTCCCAGTATTGCTGGTTCATCTTCACGTGCTCCTGGAACTTCTCCTCGCCGAAATACTCCCTACTCGTGCCAATGTCGAGCGACTCTTCGGTCGGACGTTCCCGCGGCGGATAGCGTCCGGGGTCCTTGCCGGCGCTCTCGACCTCGGTGACGTCTTCCCACTCCCAGGAAAGCTCGTCGCTGAACTCGCCGCCGTTCACGGTGGCGACGCTGGCGCCGATGATGAGGTCGTTGACGCCGTCGCCGTTCCAGTCGTCGACGTAGACGCGCTGTCCGCTGCCCGGCAGGGCCTTGGCGCCGTCCGCCGCCGGCAGCAGGTCGACGCCGGGAACGAACCGGTGGCCGTCCTCGGTCTTGACACCCCTGAAGAAGGTCACCGCCTGGCTCGCGGGATGCCGGTACGAACCCGTCACCAGGAGATCGAGAACGCTGTCCCCGTCCCAGTCGACGACCAGCGGGCTGCTCTTGCCGTCGCCGTCCGGCGGCGGCAGGGTCTCCCACTCGGAGAGCGAGGCTTCCCACTCCGGACCGCGATCGAGAATGCGAAGCGGTTCACCGGCAACGTTGAGGAGCGGCTTGCGCATGGCGAAGCTCGGCTTCTCGGCGCTGCCGACGTTTTCGCTGATGCGCAGCCCGCCGCTGCCGCCGACGATGAGGTCGAAGTCTCCGTCGTCGTCGAAGTCGCCGAAGCTCGCCGACGAGTAGACCCAGTAATGGAACGTGCCGATGTCGCCGGGTTCGCCTGTGTAGTTTCCAAACATCGGCTGACCGTTGGACGCCGGGTCGCCCTCCTGCGGCAGCGTCACGCCGGGCAGGAAACCCGCGTCGCTGCCACGGAACCAGGTGACGTCGCCGGGATGGTACTGGCCCGTGATCATGTCGAGATGGCCGTCGTCGTCGAGGTCGTAGAACTGCGGAGTGAAACCGATGCAGCACCACTGCGGCACCTCGAGGATGGTGCCCTCGGTATCGCGCGCCCACTCGAACTCATCGGTGAACCTCGGGTCCGAATCGGTGCCGACATTGAGGTAGACGCGGATCGTCGACCCCGCGGCGCCCATCGGGAAATCCTCGCCTGAATTGGTTTCGAACTCGCCGACGAGAAGATCGCGCTTGCCGTCGCCGTTCCAGTCCCACAACGCCGGCGCGGCGAGGCCGTGTTTCTCGGTGAGAATCGGCGCGGCCGATCCCATCACGAGGATGGGCTGGCCCAGTCGCGGCGTTCCCGGAATGCCTGGGTCGAGGATCTCGGGAAAGCTCTTTTCGTCGGCGGTGGCGCTCGCGGCAAGAAGCGCGGCGAGCGCGGTCCAATGGCTGGTTTTCATGGCGGTCTGTCCGATTTGCATATGCGGACGCTATCCCGCGCAGCTTACCGAAAGCTGACGCCGGCGGGGAGCGAAAGCCGCTATCCGCTCGTACGCCGAAAACGTAAGGTTCCGGTAAGGATAGTGGGTGATGATTCGCCGCCATTGTTGCCCGACAACACGGCGGCGGCTATGTCATTTGCTATGTCAATAGCGATGACGATTCGCCGATCGCTGGAAGGCGGGCGAATGAGGGAATTTCGGGGGATTACAGAAATGGAATCTAAATACGCGTGGACCGGGCGCGCCGGTCGAACTATGGCCCTGCTAGCGGCTGTCTCATTGTTGTCTGGCCCTGCGGCAGCGCAGGAAGAGGAAAGCGCTGTTGCGGAGCAGGACGACGAGGATATCGTCGAAGAGGTCATCGTCACCGGAACACGGCTGCTGGGGGGCGATCCGACCGCCCGGGTCGACGTCATCACGGCGGAGGAGATCGCCAGGCAGGGACTGTCGAGCTTCGAGGACGTCATCCGTTCACTTCCGCAAAACTTTTCGACGATCAACAGCTCGAACAGCCTCCACTTCGGCAGCGAACTGCTGGATGCGAATCTCGGCGCCCTGGGCCTCGGCGCTGCCACTGCCAATCTCCGCGGATTCGGCTCGAAGAACACGTTGGTACTCCTGAACGGCAAGCGCTTGGCGGGCATCGAGAGTAGCGCGGAACAACTCGCTGCAAACCTCAACGACATCCCGGCGGGAGCTATCGAACGGGTTGAAATATCGCTAGACGGTGGCTCCGCAGTTTACGGTTCCGATGCCATAGCGGGCGTGATCAACGTCATCACGAAGCGCGACTTCAAGGGCTTCAGCGTTGGCGGCAAGATGGAGAACAGCAATACGGGCGGCGATGCGAACTCCATCAATCTATACGGTGGCACCGGCTGGGGCAGCGGAAACGTCTCGGTCATCCTGACGGCTCACCAGTCGGACCCGGTGAAGGCCGCAGAAACCGGCTGGGTGTCGAACGACTATAGCGCCCGTTACGGTGGCGACCAGCGCTACAACCTGGTCTATCAGGGATTCGCCCGCTCAGGCGCCGTGGCACTGTCACGGTGGGGGCCCGCCTCGCTTATCCTCCCGCCGGGCAATGATGGTCGCAACGCCCAGCGGGGCGACTTTGTGGCAACCCAGCCCTCCGATTATCTCGATGTTATTCCCGAGGACATCACGAGTGCCGCAGATCGACAAGCTCTGACCGTGAGCCTGCTTCAGAACTTTGGCGCTCGCGAGCAACTCCAGTTTCGGGCGGACGTGCTTTCGTCCGAAACCGAGAGGCGATCGAGAGTGTCGACGTTCGGTTTCAGTGCGATCCATGTGCCCGCCAGCAACGCCTTCAACAACTTCGGCCATGACGTTTATGTCGAGTACTACGCCGATACCGAAGTGGAACAAGGCTTGGTGCCGGACGTGGAACAGACGGACCTGCAGAAGCAGCTGCAATACGTGCTCAGCGCTACCTACGTTTTCAGCGACAACCTGCGCCTCGAAGTCGATTACACAAAGGCGCAGGGGGCGTCGGAAGGGGATCAATTCATGTTCGCCCCGCCTTCGTCTCGTGTGGACGACCCGCAGCGACTTGAACGCCTTCTCGGCCTGCTCGCGAGTTCCGATCCCTCTACTGCGCTCAACCTGTTCGGTGACGGCACCGGGCAGAATTCGACCATTGGTGAGTTTTACCGCAGTTTCGCGAACGACCACGACGAAACCCACCAGCGGATCATCGAGCCGAAGCTAACCGGGGAACTCTGGGAGATCTGGGGCGGCCGGATCGGTTTCGTGACCGGCGTTGAACTGCGCAAGGAGTGGATCGAGACGCCGGGCGACGACTTCTACGCCGATTACATCGGCTCGGATCGCCCGACGCGAGACCTTAAGGGGTATTTCCTCGAGGCAACCGCCCCGTTGGTGGGCGAGGGCAATAGCCGCCCATTGATGAAACGTCTGGTTCTATCCACACAGTTGCGCTACGACGTTTACAACGTAGAGGGCTCGATCGAGAACGACGAGAGCGGAAATCCAATTCTGATCGACGAGGAGTTCACCAACACCGTATCAAGAGTGGGCGTGGCCTGGCATCCGACGGACATCCTGATCTTGCGTGCCTCCCGCTCCGAAGCATTCAGGACGCCATCGGTCTCGGACCTGTACGGAGGGACGAATCGCAGTATCGAGTCGAACTTTGTCTTCGATCCGCTCAGGGACCCGCCTTGGGTCCCGGGACTCATCACTTTCGGTCCGAATCCGGATTTGCTCCCTGAGTCTTCCACCAACTGGACTTTCGGAATGGAATGGCGGCCGCCCGCGCTCGAAGGGATGATAGTGAAGGCGGCCTGGTCGAGCATCGATCTTGAAGACAGGATCGCCGGGAGCCAGCAACTGCGAGGTCTGCTGCCGGTGGAGGTCTACGGCAACCTGCCTGAGTTCTTTCGGCGGGATGACGCCGGAAATCTGATCGAGTCCATCAGCAGACGCGTCAACATCTCCCGCCGTGCGGACGAGCGGTTGGACCTGGAAGTCTCCTACAGGATGAACACCGCGTTCGGTACTATTCGGCCGCGCCTGGTCTACCACCGCGTGATCGACATGTTCGACCAAGCGGTTGCCGATGGTGAGGAGTTCGCTTTCCTCGGCGAGTCCATCGGCGTCGACAAGTACAAGCTGAACGCCAATGTAAGCCTGATCTCGGGGCGGACCACGGCGGACCTCTGGATCCGCCACATTCCGGGGTATATCAACAACGACTACGAAAACGCTTTCAACCCGCTTCCCAACGAACCAGTCGCCTCGTACACCACGGTGGACCTGACGGCCGCCTACGAAATGGACAACGGCCTGTTGATCCGCGTGGGCGGGCGGAACATCTTCGACCGCGACTTCCCGTTCATGCTGAGTAGTAGCCGCAGGCCCTACGACTCCAGTCGCATGAGCGTTCGCAAGCGCGTGCTGTTCCTCGAGGCGAAGTACACCCTGGGCAACTGAGGGCGACCCGTCGAACGCCGGGGGGCGGTTTCCGCCCCTCCGGCGGAGTCCGCGATACTACCGGCTTGCGGTCTCGGCTTTCGCCTTCTTGGCGGCCTTCCAGTCCTTCATGCTGCCCTTTTCCCAACCCTTGCGTCCCACGTAGAAGCAGTTGAACCCCCGGCGGACGGATCCGTCGTGGTTGGGACCGGACCAGTGCACCGTGCTCGATCTGAAGATCACGAGGTCACCGGGGCGCATCGCCGCTTCGAAGGTGTCGGGATGATCTGACAGGTCGGTCGGCGTGTGGGCCTGCAGGTGGGCAAACTCCGCCCGCCGCCTGTGGGAGCCTTTCAGGAAGTGCAGGCAGCCGTTGTGTTTCCCGGTTTCGTCGAGGGCGATCCAGATCACGGCGCCTTCCACGGCGTCGGCATGCGGGTGCACCTCCTGGTCCTTGTCGGTCTTGGTGAAGAGACTGGCCGTGGACGCTTCGGGTTTCCTGCCGAGAAGTGTCTCGACGATGGGCACGTGCCGACCGTTGTGGAGGAGTTCCCCAAAAAAGCCGTCGCGGTGCTCCAGGCCCTTGGTGATGTTGCTGAACATGTCCTCGCGGGCGATTCCCCGGGTCGCTGCTTCCGCACGCGTACGGATTTCCCGAACTTCGTCCGGCGTTGCGAAGTCACGAATGATCACGAAACCGTCGCGATCGAAGTCGGCCTTGAGTGAGGCTGTGCAGGGAAGGTCCACCAATGTCCTCCGGGGATCGAAAAAAGGGAAGGCGCAATCATAAGGTCTACTTCGCTGATCGCCCACTCCGGCAGGAGAAGCGATCACCCAAAAACGGCAATGGGTGGCGCCGGGCCGCTCGATTCAGTACTCGGGATACTCTCCGTGGAGGTTGGTCGGTATACCGCCGTCCTGATAGATCTTGAGTTGCGGTTCGTTCAGGTTCTCAAGCATCCGACTGAAGTGAACCTTGAGGAACCGGTCGCGCACGTCCGAAAGTCGCGGATCGTCCACGAGGTTGCGCAACTCGTCCGGATCGGCCTCCATGTCGTACAGTTCCAGGGGCTGCCGGGTGACGGAATCGATGGTCATCTTGTACTGCTCGATGCGGACCATCGAGTACGCGTTCACTTCGCTCATGACCATGTCCTTGCCGCTCTGCGCGCATGGCGAATCAGCGCCAGCCTCGATCTTCGGGACAAGCGAGACACCGTGGCTGGTCTCGAGAGGCGCGGCGTCTGCGGCGTCAAGCAGCGTCGTGGAAATGTCATGGTGGTCCGTCAAGCCGTTCGCCATCCACGGTTGGGTTCCACCCGGTGGCCTGACGATGAGCGGAATCCTGAGCGCACCCTCATAGAACAGGGACTTCTGGCACAGGAGGTGGTCGCCGAGCATCTCGCCGTGGTCGGAGGTATAGACGATCCAGGTGTTGTCCATGAGGGCCTTTTCCTCCAGGGACCGGAGCACGACGCCGATCGCGTGGTCGTCGAACGCGACCTTGGCGTAGTAGTGGCTGGTCATGGTCCGGCTCTGGGACTCGGTCATGCCGTCAAGTCCCCTGCGCGAGAACATCCTCCGCACCTGCGGCGAAACGGGTTCCGCGGGCGCCTGCAGGATCGCCGGGGGCATCTCCTGCGGCTCGAACATGTCCCGGAAACGCGCGGGCGCGTCGAAAGGCGGATGCGGTCCCATCAGGCAGACCTGCAGGTAGAATGGCCTGTCGTCCGCGTAGCCCCTGATCCAGTCCGACGCCCTGTTGGCGATGTACATGTCGATGTGCTCGTCCTCTTCGAGGAGGCTGGGCACGTGTTCCCAGGGGCGCAGGAACCCCCCGTTCTGCCCGCGTCGGAAGACACGTGCGCAGTCTTCGTAGACCTGCAGCTTGCCTTGCTGGGCCAGGAAGTCGGCGTAGTAGCAACTGTGGGTCGCCGAGGGGATCGTGTCCTTGGTCTCGTGGGCGAACTCGTATCCCCATGCATGCAATTCGGACGCATGGTCGCGCGTGTGTCCATCATCGGCCTGGTGTACCCGAAAATGCGTCTTGCCGACCACGGCGGTGCAGTACCCGGCGGTGCGGATGTTTCTCACGTGACTCGGTCCCCGAGGATCGGCCTCGGATCGATTGCCCCACGCGCCGTGCTCATTGACATGCTGGCCGGTGATCAACGACGCCCGCGCGGGCATGCACAGAGGTGAACTCGTGTTGCAGTTTCTGAAGATCACGCCCTCGGAAGCCAGCGCATCCAGATTCGGTGTTCGGACCGCCGTGTTCCCGACACAGCCGAGCGCGTCTCCCCGATGCTGATCGGAGAAGATCAGGACGATGTTGGGACGGTCTGCCATGGGACGGGTTGCCTCGTGATACCTGTCTGTTTGCGCCATCGGCCGCAGGCGCGGCCGGCGTGGACGCATCGAGGAAGCTTGCCCATCGAGTACACTCGCTGCAAGTGACGAATCCTCAAAGGACACTGAATAGGCGATGGCAGAGGAAGACACGGTCCCGACCGCCCGCATGCACTGGACCCGCCTGGTGCTCGGGAGAGGCCATCCCATCATCATCATCATCGTGCTGACGCTGGTCGGCTTGGGCATCTGCTGGTTTTCGCTGCAGAAAATCTCCTCGATCACGCAGACGCCGACGCGTTACGTGATGGTGGTGGATGTCAATACCGAGGGATGCGAAGGCGTTCAGTTCGAATTGTACGGCGACATCGGTTCGTTCGACCCCTCCTTCCTCCAGGTTGGGTTCTCGGACGACAATTCGGCACCGCTGCTGGGGGCAGGCTGCTGGTTGAAGTCGTTTGTTCTGCGCAGCAACCTGGCGTTGCAGCCAGCCAGCTTTCGTGATGAGCCTCAACTGGTGTACGCAGCTGGCGGCGATCTGAAAGCCCACGCTGAAGCGGCGAACGGGCGTCCAGGCCCTGTTCCCTGGGACAACACGGAGAGGATCCGGGCGACGGTTGTCGACGGTGCTCTCCGAGCGCTCGACCAACCAGACTCGACTGCCAATGGCCCGGTGTTCTCTATGCGTGTCGAAGAGAACGAAGAGGATTTCAGCCCCATCGACTTGCGGCGACCCGGCATCCACTATGAGGTTTCCTTCGAAAAGGAATGGCAGCCGCTGTATGTCGGCGTCAGCTTCTCAGTGCCGGAGAACGTGAGGACCTATTTCAGTATCTTCGGTTCGTCGATAGACCGGGAGGTGACTGAAGAAGATGAAAAGAAGGCTAGGTCCGCTGCTGTAGAAGAACCCGCTGCTGTAGAAGAAGAGGCTCGTCCCGAGGGTGACGTGCCGGCTATCTCGTATGGCGATCTGGACATTTCGGTGTCCTTCAGGACCGACGAAGTATCCGTTGTTCGGGGCATGATGTCGGATTCCGGTAACGCTGAGAGCATCAATGGCGCAATCCGCTTTGGCATCGAGAACAACGATGCCGAGAGCCGGCGCGAAAGCGGGAACGTGCGATATTCCGCGGTTCTTGGAATAGGCATCGCGCTGATCGTCGAAGCGTTTGTCATACTGCTCGCCCTGGGAGTGAGGGCCCTTGCGGCAAGACTGGGCATTGTTGGCGCTGGTCGTTCTGTTGAACAAGACGCTTAGTGGCCGGTTTGCCTCCCGCGAGGACGAGAGGGGCATTGGTGGTACGGGTTCCATTGTGAGGCGACAGGTGAGAGCGAACGCATCGCGTGCCTGTCGTGTCTGCGGCCGGGCTGGTTTCGGGAGACCGCGATGACATCGCGGCTTTGCCCGCAGTGCGGGACCAGCAACGCGGCCGGAACGGCGCTGAAGTACTCGTACGAGAAGTGGTTGCTCAAGCGGTGCGAGGAGTGCGCTTTCGTCTACCTCGAGAACCCGCCGGCGTACGAGGACTTGGAGACCGACCTCGCTTGGGAGCGGGTAGGCAAGGAACGCGAGGAACGGGTGTATCAGCAGAGCCGGGTGAGATCCGGGGCGTCGAGGACGGCGCGGATGCTACGGGCCCGTCTCGTCTTGCGTTCGGACCCGCTCGTTCATCGGATCGAACGGTGGTTTTCGGCAGGACCGGTGGTCGATATCGGTTGCGGCAGGGGCGATAAGCTGGCGTCGCTGCCCAAGCGGTTCGAGGTCGTGGGCATCGAGATATCGCAGGAACAAGCGCGCTTGGCCCGTGAGCGGCTGGTGGCGCGCGGCGGGGTGGTGCACCAGATGCCTGCCATTGAGGGCCTGGGGAGGGTTCGCGCCCAGAGCCTGGCCGGGATCGTGGCGAACGCGTTTCTGGAGCACGAAATTCGCCCGAAGGAGTTGCTTGAGGCCGCGGCCCGCGCCTTGCGTCCCGCGGGCGCGATGATTCTGAAGGTGCCCAACTTCGCCAGCGTGAATCGACGCGTCATGGGATCGGGATGGTGCGGCTTCCGTTTTCCGGGACACGTGAACTACTTCACGCCCAGGACGCTGAGGCGGATGGTGGAAGATGTCGGCATGGAGGTCGCCGAGTTCCGGTGGATGGATCGCATTCCGACCAGCGACAACATGTGGATGGTCGTGCGTCGACCTTCTGCCGTTTAGCCGGTCAGACCCGCCCCTGGTCGAGTGTGGCCCGTCTCAATGGTCATGGCCTTTGCCAAACGCCGCGGGTGGGCGAAACAGCGGGCTTCGGTGGACGAAACACGGCGCACGCGAAGCGGCGACGGGATCCTAAGGCGAGGTTTCCGTCTCGGCTTGCGCAAGGTCTACCGGGTTGGCAAGGCGTGTTTCCATCGCAGCCAGGCGCTCTCGGATCTCGGCCTGACCCTCTTGCAGACGCTCGATCTTTCCATCCAGCCAAGCGGCCTGGCCGAGCACGGCTACGCCAACGGCCATGATCGCGATCAGTTCCACAACTTGCTTGTTGCGCGGAGTAGCGTATCGGGCACCCATGGCGCACATCCTACTCCCCTCTGAAGAATCGGGGCAATGCCGGATTTTCCCGTCATCGCGTAGGATAGTCGCCGCACATCTTGAGGAGATTTCTGGCGATTAGGGAAGCACTCGATCGACTGATCGAGGAGTGCTTCGTTGACAACCCTCTGGCTGGGCATCAGTTCCTCCAGGAGGATCTTTGCCGTCGAGGACGGTCCTCGGCTGTGGGGATGGGCGCAAAGCTCATCTCGGGCGCGAAGGTGAGCTCAATGCTTGAAGCAGGGCGTCGTATGCACCCGGACGGCGACTCCGAAGACGTGATCGGGCTTCGCGGGTCGATGCGCTGGTAGAACGACGCCGGGCTGCCGCCGCGGCGCTACTTCAGGTCGTCGGGTTCGCCGTCCCAATAGTCGACGCTGTCGCCTCGGCGACCTATGAACCTGAAGCCCTCTCGGCTCCCGGCCCCGAACTTGCCGCTGTCCGGATACTCGCACACGTCCGCATCCGAGACGCTGGAAATGGCGAGGTACTTGAGAGTTCCTGCACCGGTATTGGTCAGCTGGTGGGCGAACTCCGGGCCGCCGCTCGGCGCGCCGAGAACGTCGCCGGCTCCCACGCTGTAGCGCCTCTCACCGAATCGGTAGTCGCCTTGCCCTTCGAGGATGACGAACATCTCGTCCACCGCATGGTGAACGTGGTAAGGGCAGGAGGACTTCCCCGGCGGAACCTCCGTGTAGGTTGCGCCGAGACGTGTCAGTCCGAGGCCCGCAGCCAGGCCTTCGGCGTCCGAGGACCGATAGGAAGTCCCCCGCTCAAAGGATTCGAGCGGCAGAGCGCCGAGGCTGACGACCGGGATGAGGTCGGTATCGGTTGGCATGTTTTGCTCCAGCGGTGTGACCGATTGTGCGCAAGAGGAGGCAGTCGTGTGATTCGTCAAGTCACCCTAACCATCGGAGGCGCATGACGAAGACCACCGACTCCGAGCATAAGTCCGCGATCATGGAACTGAAAGGCCGTGGCTGCTGCGCCGGGCGAACGCACCCTGAATGGGTCGGCTGCTGCGACCGTTACCTCGTGAGGCGGGGCAAGGCGGTCACTGACCGTGCCTACTGGCGTGCCATCAACTCTTCCAGTAGTACCTCGTAATCCATCACCTCTTCGCCGAACGCCTCGATCACGACGTCAATGATCGTCCCCTGGAAGACAAACGGCGACTCGTAGAGATCGTCGACAGGCGTCTGGCTATCCCGGCCGACATCGAGGGGTTCATTGACGAAATTGTACTGGCGGTACGGCGACAGCACGCCTTCCCCCGCAGGTTCGTCGTCGACGTAGAACAGCACGCGTCCCTCATCGTCGCCGGTTCGCACGACATCCGCCCGCAGCGTCGCAGCACCCGGTGGGAGGGCGGCGGGGGAGGAGATGCGGCACCCCTCGCCGAAGTTGTTGGTCGTGTAGTGCAGCCGATTGCCCCGGATAAACACGCTCCAGCTGCCGAACCGGCCGCCGTCGGCGATGATGGCGCCGTCCTGCTCGGTGGATTCGCGTTCGATCCGGGCGGTGATCCGGTGGGACACGCCCCGCACCCGGGGTCCGGTCCTGAAATCGTGCGGCAGCACCGCGTCCTGGTATAGCACCCAGCGGTCCTTCGGTGAGGACCGCCCAGGGGGCTCGCGCCGTTGTCGGAGATGGCGATCACGATGGTGTCGTCGCGTTTGCCGAGAGCATCGAGAGACTAAAGGACTCCCCCGGCGTGCACACCCCAAAGGGGTGTCCTGCGTTTGTTGTTGGCGGTCGCCTATGGTCCTCTTGAGACCGGGTACAGGAACGACCTTGCCCTCAAGGCAAAATTGCCTAAGCCGGCGCTCGCGAAGTGAACGTCGCGCGCCCGGCACTTTCCTGATGCTCTTGGCAGCCCGCCGGTCAGTCCTTGGGGAACAATACGCACACCGGTCTTTCGCCCAGCCGCGCGCCACGCGTGACGTCCTGCATCCGCCTTGCCGTCGCCGGCAGGAAGACCGCCAGCTCCCTGGCGAGGCTCTCCAGGACGGTCAGGAGATCGTCGAGCACTTCCTGCAGGCCGACCTCATCGCCTTCCCGCGCGAGCTTCCAGGGTGCGCGACGACTGACAAACGCGTTGGCGGCGTCCACCAGCCGCCAGATCGCTCGCAGGCCCTGGTGAAGCTGAAAGCGCTCGACCGCATCCTCAATGTCGCGCGGTAGACGGCTTGCCAGCTCGCTCAATTCCGGATCGCGCACGCGACCTGGCAATTCCATGCCCGGCTGGATCAGCCCCAGGGTGCGAGACAGGAGATTGCCCAGGCCGTCGGCGAGTTCGGTCCGGTAGGCCTCCGCCAGGCGCGCGTAGCTGAAGTCGCCGTCTTCGGTCGTGCGCACGTGGCGCAGCAGGTAGTAGCGCACGGCGTCGGTCCCGTGGCGGGCGACCGCGTCATCGGGGCCGATGGCATTGCCTTCCGACTTTGCGATCTTGATGCCGTCCACGGTCAGGTAGTCGTGGATCCTGATCCCGGTCGGCAACGGCGCGCGGGCGGAGAGCAGCATGGCGGGCCAGTAGACGGCGTGGAAGCGCACGACGCCCTTGCCGATGACATGGATGCGGCGTGCCGCCCGGGTCCAGTAGCGCGAGAACAGGCTGTCGTCATCACTGCCGTAGCCGAGCGCGCTGACGTAGTTGCCGAGCGCGTCGAACCAGACATACAGGACCTGGGCCGGATCGCCCGGGACCGGGATTCCCCAACCGTGGGCGCGTTCTCGGCTGCGCGAGACGCTGAAGTCGTGCAGGCCCTGGTCGATGAAGTCGAGGACCTCGCGCTTGCGCTTGGCGGGATGGACATGCAGGACATCCGTCTCGACGAGGTTTCGCAACGGCCCGGCGTAGCGGGACAGGCGAAAGAACCAGTTCTCCTCTTCGACGGTCTCCAGTGGCGCGAGATGCTCCGGGCAGGTGCCGTCGACGAGTTCCCCGGGTTCGTAGAACTGCTCGCAACCGACGCAGTAAAGGCCCCGGTAGTAGCGTCGATAGAGGTCGCCGCTAGCCATGCAGCGCTGCCACAGCGTCTCGACGCCGACGGCATGGCGTCGTTCGCTGCTGGTGCGAATGAAGTCGTCGAAGGACAGGTCCAGGGTGCCCTTGAGCGACCGGAACTGCTCTGCGTGCGACGCGACCCAATCCGGGACAGGCATGCCGGCGTCCTGCGCCGCGCGCACGTTCTTCAGGCTGTTCTCGTCGCTGCCGGTCTGGAAGCGGACGTCGAATCCCCGGCACCGGTAGTGCCGCGCCATCGCGTCGGCAATCACCAACTCCTGGGCAAACCCGAGGTGCGGCGTCGCGTTGACGTAGGGAATGGATGTCGAGATGTACAGGGTCTGGCGTTTCATCGTCTCAGTCTTGTTGGGAGTCAGGCACAAAAAAGCCCGGGCCGTCGCAAGGACGGCCCGGGCTTTTCGATTACGACTTAAGTCGACTCGGACTTAAGGATCTGGGCAGGGACGCACCTCGCGCGGCATGGCGCAAGGCATGCGCATGGCAATGGCGGGGAGTGACGGGGTGTCGCAATGACAGTTCATGTAGCGACTCTACCACATGAGGGTCGCCGGAACGGCGGTGCCTGCCGGTCGAGAATTCGCCGATGTCCTGCAGGGCGGAAGACGCAAGCACGCCGTTGCCGGAGGCACGCCCTGCGCCTGTGTTTTTTGGGTGATCTTCGGCGTCGGTCACCCTATCCGCATCGATTTGGCGTTTGCTAGTCTCGATGCAAACACGGATGGAGGAACCGGATGCACCGACTTGATTGGCGTGCGTCGAGCAATTCGCGCGTCGTGTCAAACGGCGGAAAGACGATCCTTGGCCTGGCGGCCCTGGTGCTGGCGTGTAACGCCTTCGCCGACACCAGGCCCAACGTCATTCTGCTCATGGCCGATGACATGGGCTGGGCGCAGACCGGCTACTACGGTCACCCCGTCATGAAGACGCCGAACCTCGACGACATGGCGGAGAGCGGTCTGCGGATGGACCGTTTCTATGCGGGAGCCCCCAGTTGTACGCCGACCAGGGCATCGGTTCTCACGGGCCGGACCAATGACCGCACCGGCGCGTTTCGGGTTGGACACGCCATCAACAAGCAGGAAAGGATGCTCTCCACTGCCTTCCAGGACGCCGGTTATTCGACGGCGCACTTCGGCAAGTGGCACCTGAACCAGGCGGGAACGAAGGGACACCCGCTTCCCGCCGACGACCCCCATGGCCCGGGGCAACTGGGATTTGACTACTGGCTGAGCACGACCAGCGGATTCGATCGCTTCAGCATGGAAGGAGGCGGATTCGAACTGAGCCGCAACGGCGCCCGCGAGAAGTTCCAGGGCGATGGCTCGGAAGTCGTCGTCGATGAAGCCCTGAAGTACATCTCAACGCAGGTCGATGAGAAGAAGCCGGTGTTCATCGTCATCTGGTATTCAGCGCCCCACGGTCCGTGGGAAGCCTCCGAGGAAGACATCAAGCCTTTCCTGGGGGTGGTCGATCGAACGTCGGCGCACATGCACGGGGAGATTGTCGCCATCGATCGATCCATCGGTCACCTGAGACAGGGGCTCAAGGACATGGGCATCGCCGACAATACGCTCGTCTGGTTCACGAGCGACAACGGCGGCACGCCCAACCTCGACTATCCGTCGGAGTGCAGCGCGGACATCGACCCCGACCTTACGAGCGACGAAGCCAGGGAGTTTGGCTGTTACAGAGGAGTCCGCCCCGACAGCACCGGTCATCTTCGCGGATTCAAGAAGGACTTCTACGAAGGAGGACTGCGGGTGCCGACCATCGTCGAGTGGCCCGCCGGCATACAACCGCGGACTTCCAACTTCCCGTCGGGCACCGTGGACATGTTCCCGACGCTGATCGACGTGGCGGGGCTCAGTCCGGATTCCATCAACAAGGTGCACGACGGCATCTCGCTGGCCGGCGTCTTCAAGTCGGAACCGGCACGACGCGATCAACCGCTGGGCTTCAGGGCGAGCGACGGCAGGATGTGGTTGGACAACGACTGGAAGCTCGTTCAGAACGTCACCTTCCAGCCTGGTGGTCAGTCCATCAAGGAACCTTTTGAGTTGTACAACGTCATTGGCGATCCGAAAGAAGAGCAGAACCTGATCCACCTGTATCCGGAACTCGCCGAACGCATGCGCAGTGAACTGGATGCCTGGAGCCTCTCGGTGAGCCGCAGCGCGTTGGGCGCCGACTATCCCGAAGGCAAGGTCCTGCCTTTGGGACGAGAGCCCGATCCTGTCATCGACGAACGAAGACGTACACGGACAAAGGAGTGGACAGAGGAAGTGAACGCCGCGAAGGCTCGCAGCGAAACAGAGAAAGAGAACGCTGGCACCGTTGTGCACTATCAGGACTTCCCCTCGGCAAGCGTCCCCACCCGTCCCGTGGATGTTTGGCTGCCGGAGGGCTATGACGCCGCACCCGACGATCGATACCCGGTCATCTACATGCACGACGGCCAGTCCATGTTTAATCGAGGCGATTCACCTTTGGCGGGTACGGACAGGCAGTGGGATGTGGACAAGACCATGACTCGGCTCATCCGGGAGGGGGAGATCGGACCGGCGATTGTCGTAGCGGTGTGGACGAACGGCGAGGAGAAGAGCAACCGGCGAGCCGAGTACATGCCGCAGAAGTTCCTGACCGACGAGGTCAGACAGCGGATGGTCAGCGAGCGGCCGGATCTTTTCGACCTGGAATACACGTCGGACAACTACCTCAAGTTCCTTGTCGAAGAACTGAAGCCGTTCATCGACGAGACCTACCGCACACGGCCGGGTCCGGAAGGCACCTTCCTCCTTGGATCAAGCCTGGGCGGCCTGATCTCGGCGTACGCCATCGCCGAATACCCGGATGTGTTTGGCGGCGCGGCTTGCCTGTCATCCCACTGGGTCATTGCGGACGGCGCCTTTGTCGACTGGCTCGCCGACCAATGGCCGGTCGCCGGATCACATCGCGTCTACTTCGACTACGGTACCGAAAGTTATGACGCCAGCTATGGACCCTATCAACGGGAGATGGATGAAGTGATGCGGAAACAGGGCTTCCGAGAAGGTGAGGATTGGATCACGCGGCGATTCGAAGGCGCCGACCACTCACCGAAGGCGTGGCGGGAGCGGTTTCATATTCCGGTGAAGTTTCTGCTTGCCTCGTCCGGTTAAATGTCCCACACAACAACAAGACGAGCTGCCGATGACATCTACCAAAGCGTTTGAAATTCACCACCAATGCGAACGGCTCGTCTACAAGTTCTTGCAGGTACTTGAAGCCGATCAGGCGAAAACCGCCGATCTCTTCGCCGAGGACGGACAGGCATTCAAGCTTGTTGGACGCGAAAAGATCCGCGAGCACTTCGCCGCAATCGCCGCGGTCGATCACAACGTCAACGTGGCCCTGTGCAGCAACCTGTTGATCGATGTCGATGACGAAGATCATGCCAGGGCCACAAACTACGTGACGCATTACGTTGCAGATCCTGAAGCCGAAGACCTGATCGACCCGGGAGGCACGCGAGTCGGTGGTGAACTCAATACTGCGAGGTCAATCACCCGCTGGTCCTGGGAGTTCAGGCGTGTCGAGGGCGAGTGGTTGATCTCGAAGCTGCAGTATCCGGAATCGGTGCTCCTTCGAAGGGACGTGATTGACGACCTGTAGCGGCTTTGCGCCGTAGGATGGCCCCTGGAGACCGGGTACACCTTCGACTCTGTTCGAAATCGGAAATTGGCTTGAGCGGGCGGGCGAGACGCGACTGGCAAGGTGCGCGATTTGCCGACGTGGGCCCTTGGTGCCATATGCGGGCTTACCCGGGCTGAAGGCTCACAAGAAAATCCGCATTCTCTTGCAGCCATCTCGGACATCGCCTGATTACAGGGGCGTCCAACGGAAGCAAAGTGACACGATGCTCGCGCGGCCGGACACCTTCGCACCGACCCGACGCACACGAATTGAGTTGGCCAACGTGCCTTGCTACGTTCTACGCGTTCGCCGCCCGTTCGCCTATCGAGGCGCAGCCAATGCCAGAAGCCGTTGTCAACACCTCCGCCGTCGAATACCCCACATCTGATGGCAAGCCCGTGGCGGAGACGGACCTGCACTTCGACCGCATAACCTACGCGGCGCAATCCTTGAAGATCCGCTATGCCAACGCGCCGGATGTCTACGTGGGCGCGAACATGCTCGTATACGATGAGCCGGGTAACCCCCGCCGCCACCTGGCCCCCGACGTATTCGTGGTGTTCGGCGTGCCGAACCACCGTCGTGACCTATTCAAGATATGGGAAGAGAAGGCGCCCTCCTTCGTACTGGAAATCACGTCGAAGAGCACGAGGAAGGAGGACATGACGACCAAGCGGCGGCGCTACGCCGCGTGGGGCGTCGAAGAGTATTTCCTCTATGATCCGCGAGCCGAGTATCTCGCGCCGCCGCTGCAGGGTCTCGCGCTGCGCGAGGGCGCATACCGGCCGATGCCGCTGGTGCGATTGCCGAACGGGCAGCACGGCCATACGAGCGAATCGCTCGGCGTGCATCTGTGGCTCAGGGGATCGGAACTGCGGTTGTTCGATCCCGCGATCGGTCGGGATCTGCAGACCCACCAGGAGATGAGACGCGCCCTCGAAGAGGCCGACACCCGCCTTGGGGAACAGTCCAGCGCTCGGACCGCAGCCGAAGTTCGCGCTGCCGAGTTGGAGGAGCGCGCTGCGGAGTTCGAAGCGCGTGCCGCCGAGGCAGAATCAGAAAATGCCGAACTGCGGGCGCAGATCCGTAGCTTGACGGGGAAATAACGCGGCGACCGCAATGTCTGCGGTGCCGAGTGATTTCGCCGGAAGGGTTGCTCGGCTGCGAGTGTTTCTCCTTGCTTATTTCTGCGTAGTGACCGGTCGAATCCGGCCGCCGAATACCCACACCGAGATGATCGCAAGCGGCACCAGCACCGCGCCCCAGATGAACGCGGGGGCGAACGAACCCGAGGCCTCGATGATCCTCGGAATGAGTTCTGTGGTGACCAGCACGCCCGCGACGGCTGCGGCGCCGCCGACGCCGGCGAGCGAGCCGACCGACTTGCCGGAAAAGAAGTCGCTCGGCAGCGTCTGGATGTTGCCGATCGCGGTCTGAAACCCGAACAGGATGACCGCGATAAGTAGTATGGCCGCCAGCGGCGTGGCTGCGGCTGCCGTCAGGAGCAGCGCCGGCAGCATGATGACCCCGCCCAGTGTGATCGTCATCTTGCGCGCGTAATTGACCGTTCGGCCCTTTCCAAGCAGGTAGCGGGCCAGCCAGCCGCCGAAAAGTGCGCCCGCCATGGCGCCGACATAGGGAACCCAGGCGGAAAACCCAATCTGCCTGATGTCGAAACCAAACGTCGCGGCGAGATAGATCGGCAGCCAACTGACGAACAGCCACCAGATGGGATCCAGGAAGAACCTTGACGCGACCACGGACCAACTCTGGCGAAAGCGCAGCATTTCGAACCAGCCGGGCGCAGCCTGTTCCTCGTCGGCAGACGCACTCTCATCCCGCTGGCCCGTCAGGATGTATTCGCGCTCCTCCGCGGAAAGCCACGGGTGACGATCCGGCGGAGCCTTGAATACGAGCAGCCAAGGCACCAGCCACAGGAATCCGAACAGGCCGATGATGACGAACGTGGCTTTCCAGCCGAACTGCAGGTACAGAAGCGCGATGGCGGGCGCGGATATGACGGCCCCGAGCGACGCGCCGGAATTGAATATGCCCTGGGCGAGCGCGCGTTCCCGAATGGGAAACCACTCGGCGTTGCTCTTGGTCGCGCCGGGCCAGTTGCCGGCTTCGCCGAAGGCCAGGGTGAAGCGCATCGCCGCGAGCGAGGCGAAGCTGCGCGTGACGGCGTGCAACATGATCGAAACGGACCAGATGACGATCGCGAGCACGAATCCGATCCGCGTGCCGATCATGTCGAAGATCTTGCCGAACAGTGCCTGCCCGATGGCGTAGCCGACCATGAAGACCATCACCAGCCGGGCGTAGTCGAACTCGTCCATGCCCAGCTCCGGACCGATCTCGACCCACATGATGGCCAGCGCGTTGCGATCGACGTAGTTGATCACCGTGGCGATTGCCACGAGGGTTACGACGACCCATCTCAAGTAACCTCGGAACATCCTTGCTTTCTCCTTCGCTTCGCGTCCCCGCTAGTCGCGGAACAACCCGAAGTAGCCATTCCAGCTATGGGTGTTGTCTCCGACGTCCATCGAATGAGCGGCGTCGTTATCGGGGTCGTAGGAGAACGTCAGTGTGTGGCCCGCTCCGCTCAGGGACCGAAAACTCAATGCGTCGGCCTGTCCGGCGCGGTGGTGCCGGATTTCCGCAATCCTTCCCCGGCTGTCCACGGTAAATTCTTCCGTGCCGTTGTATTCCCCGTGGGGCTCCAGGACGGATATGAAGGAGTGGTTCTCTGCTCCCCGGACGCGGAAGATCATCGCCCGTTCCCGGCGCAGGTTGAAATCGGGATCGTTGGCGCCGAGTTCGGCGAACAGCACTTCCATGTCGTCGAGGGCGATCATGGTATAGGTGTAGAACCGGTTGTCCGTCAGCCAAGTCGCGTAGAAATGTTCGCCGGTCGCGACACGGGACCGGGCGCGCAGCCACAGGTGTTGATAGCCGTTGGCATCGCCGAGGGGCCGCAGGTTCGTCGTATGGCTCTCGAGGGCGTGACTGACGTCAACGATCTGTCCGTTGTAGTGCACCGGCAAGTCGTATTGGTGTCGGCCCGACCCGGCCGCGTTGAGCACGTCCACGACGACTGAGTGATCCCCCACGATGCCGCGCACCAATGCCGTCGTGCGATTGAACGAGACGTCGTCGTAGGCCCCCCGCATCTCGGCGGCCGTGATCTGGATGTGATCGTTGCTCGCGAACAGGAGCGGTCTTGGGTGCAGCCGTTCGGCAACGGACAGTTTGCCTTCGAAGTGGCTGACTTCGTCGACCACCAGCGTGTTGTGGGCGACGGTCTGCTTGGCCCAAGTGGTGTTTTCCGGGAGATAGCGTCCGCCTTCCTTCTGCTCGACGTTCAGGAAACGCGCTGCGCCGTAGTCGGGGAGGATCTCGTGGCCGTTGTCGTAAAACAACAGGCCGAGCTTGTCGAAATGGCCGTGACCCAGGCCCTGGGCCGTGGCCTTGAGCACCAGCGCCTGGGAGTCGGCGGTGCCGCCGCTGCGCAGAACGGCCAACGCACCCCGTTCGCCTTGCGGCCCGTCCCGGAAAAACCTGGACCGGTAGACGTACGGCTCGGCCTCGCCAAGGTCGCGGGCGCGGGCGAGGCGAAAACCGTCGCCGGTGAGGACATAGGTGTCCTGCAGGTCCGCAACCGAGACCAGGGAGGGATCGCCCGTCAGCCCGTACGCTATGGACAGGCCATAGCGCAATTCGACGGTGCCGAGCCCCTTGTCCTTGATGGCATCGTTGATCGGGAAGAACAGCCCGGCGTAGGACAGATCGATACAGCCATAGATGGCCTTGAGCAGGATGCTGTCGCGGTATGCGAATATCGCAAGATTCGGATCGTTGGTCTCGATGCTGCGCGCGAACACGACGAAGGGCATCAATGCGTAGCGCTGGTAGTAGGGCCCTTCCGTGTAGTAGCCGTCGGGCGAGAACAGTTCATCGAGTTGCCGCATGAAGCCGCCGCTGCCGTCGCCCTCGAGTCCATGCAGCGCGCGTTCGACATAGGTCGCGTCATCGAGCACGTACCCGGTCATTCCGACCGCGGCGACGGCCCACGTGCCGTGATTGTGAATCCGGTCGAACGTTTGCGGCGATCCGACCGACAGGAAATCGGCCAACGGGCGGAGCAGGCTGGATTCAATGTGCGCCCTGTCCTCGTCGGACAGCGCGTCATGGATCGCGTCGTAACCCTGGATCGCGTAGACCAGCCAGACCGATTCGTTGAGGGTCTGCCAGAACAGGCGGCCGGGAGTCTGCGACGCCTGTACTGGGTGCTCGCCCAGACCCGGATACATGTCCGCGTAGGCCAACAGAAGCTGCCTCGCCCGATCCGCGTATACGCGCTCGCCCGTCAACTGGTAAAGAACTCCCGCGTCGTTAATCGCGACCCCGTTCTTCTTGTGCCGCTCGTGGGTGTAGCCGCCGCCGGGGTCCCGAGGCTGGGGGACATCGGGGGGTGATGCGAAATAGCGGTCGATTTCGATCTGCTTGGCGCGCAGCACCCGCGCGTAACTCGGCGACTCGTCGAGGGACTCCGCGATGAGCTGGGCATCGGTCGGCGTGAGCAGCAGGCGAGGGTGGTCGGCCGAGGCAAGCTCAGCCCAGCCGGACATCGCGACGGCCGCGAGCAGGCCGGCAGCCCGCGGCAGAAGGGTCGTGTCGCTTGCCGGCCGTTGCAGCATCATTGCCGGACAAATTCTTGAATGATCGGTTCTGGCGTTTCCTCAAACCGGTTGTCGCCCAGCCGGGTGACGGGATCGCCGACGGTGTGGATCACCCGAACCGGCTGGCTGTCGGCAAAGACGTTGTCAAATATGTCGGTCGCCTGTACGCCCAACAGCCGAATGGAGGCACCCGACTTGTTGCGCGACCCGTGACCCACGGAAGCCAGCGACGACGAGCGCAATTCGAAGTGCGGCCCGAAGGTGCTCTCGTCGGTCCCACCTCGATAGATGTCCGCGACGGCGCCGGCGATGTTCTCGAAAGTTGTCCCGGTGATCGAAATGTACTCGCCGTTATAGATGCCCAGGTCGTCGGTTTCGAGGTTCAGTGCGAAGACGTGTCCGGTGATGTTTCGAAAAGTGGAATCGGCGATTTCCAGCCGGTCCGCGAACGTGTGCTTGGCGAGGGAGAAAAAGTTGAATGAGTGGTTGGTATTGAGGTCCTGCACGGTGGAGTTCGCAACGACCAGCGCGTAGTTGCCCAGCATCGAGTACCGGCTCGTGCGGATGGCCGAGTTGCCGGCCACGTCGGGCGCGGCCCGCCCCGATATCGTCACGCCGCTCAGTTTCAGGCTGCCGCCCGCGGCAATTTCGAACAGCGCCGTGCGTTCGAATTCGATCGTCGCCGTCCCGGGCACGGCCCGAAACGTCAGCGGCCGGTCGAGAACGAGGGTTTTCGTCTCGAGATACTCACCCGGATCAAGCGCGATGACGTCGCCGGCGCCGGTGTCCCTTGCCGCTTCGAAAAGCGAATCCAGGCCGGGGGTTATGGCGATTGTCCTGCCTGTGTCGAACCGGTTCGCCGGATCGGGCTTCGGGTACCACGAGACGCCGGTTCCGGACCGGTCAAGGACCTCGATGTCCCGGGTCGCGCCGATCCCGGCATGCCGCTCGTCCACCGGAAACAGGAGTCCGTTGTCGGCTGGTATCAGTTCCAGCGCCGTGTTGACGAATCCTGTTTCCAGCACCGGGTCGTCGACGTTGTTCAGCACGTTGCCCTCGAAATCGATGCCACTGACGTCGTCGTGCACGGCAATGACGTCGCGTCCGCCATCGTTGTAGATCAGGTTCGATCTGAACACGCTGTTGACCGGCGTCGCCGAGCGTTCCTCATCGCTGCCCGCGGCAAGCTCGATGTGGTTGCTGTCGATGATCGAATTGTTCTCGATCACGGCGTTGTCGACCCGGTGGTAGCGATTGATCGGCGAGTTCGGAACGCCGTTCATGACCACCAGCGCGCCGCCGAAGCGGTGACCGGTCAGTCCGCGCAGGTAGTTGTTGCGGACCGACTGGTTGGCGTTGATGACGCGGATGCCGCCGGTGTGATCCACACCGTTACCCAGGAATACGTTGTTCTCCACGACGTTGCCATTGCCGTGCCGCAGGGTCAGGGTGCCGCGCGATTCAAAGAAGAGGTTGCCCCGGAATACATTGCCACCGGACTTGTTCGAGATGATCTCGACCTCGCCGTTGCACCGGTCGAAGTAGTTGTTTTCGACAACCGTCAGGGAGTTGGTCAGGGAGTAATGGCTGGTTCCGATGCGCAGGGTTTCCCCGCCGTTGGAGCCGAGCACCGGCCGGGGACCGAAGTAGTTGTGGTCGATACGGTGATGATTCTCTTGGCTTTCCTCGCTGTCGAGCCGTACCGCCATGGTGACGCCGGCGTTGCTCTTGCCTTCCAGGTGGTTGTGATCGAAGCGGTTGTGCTTGCCGTAGATCATGACCCAGAAGTCGGTCTCGTAGCGTTCCGGGTTGTTAAATCGGTCGATCACGGTTTCGGTCACCCGCGAGTGACTCGCGTAGTCGCCCCGGGTGCGCCGGAAGGAGATCACCGTGTTGGTGGGTGTGTAGCCGTCCCTGAAGACCAGACCGGATACGACGAGATGTTCTCCGGCCATGCGCAGGTTGGACTGCCCGGCGATGATGACCGCGCCCTTCGTTTCGGCCGTCAGCGTGATCGGTTTCTCGGCTGTGCCGAACCCGGTGAAGAGGATTTCGAAATCACGCCAAGTGCCGTTGGCCAGCATGATCGTATCGCCGGGCGCAAGGTCGTCGACGGCGTCCTCGAATTCGTCCTGGGAACTGACAAGCAGCGTCTCGGCGTGCCCCGGCTGATTCAGCATGAAGCACAGCGCGAGCAGGGTGATTCGGATCATCTGCCTGGCCCGGGTAGCTCTTGAGCCCGAAGTCAGATCTGAAAACTGGTGAGGAATCGTTCGCGGCTCTCGTTCGCCTTGCGGCGAAGCTCCTCCAGTGCCTGCTCTTCGGTGACGTCCAGCATCGACTTGATCAGACGTCGAAAGTGCTCACGCATCGCGTTCCGGGCCGCCGCCGGGTCCCGCGCGCGCAATGCGTCGAGTATTGCCCGGTGTTCGGCCTCGCGCTCTTCGGCGTCGTCATGACACACCGCGTCGTACACCTCGCGCACCTCCCTGGATTCCATGCGTATCCGCCATAGCACCTCGACGACGTAGCGAACTGCGGCGTTACCGGAAGCCGACGCGATGGTCCGATGGAATTCCCGGTCCGCGATTTCGACTTCCCCGTCGCTGCTGCCCAATTCCTGGAGGTATTCCTCAAGAAGGGTCAGGGTCTCGTCACTGATATCGCGGGCAGCCAGCGCCGCCGCTTCCGACTCGAACAGCGTGCGGGCCTCGGTCAACTCAAAGGCGCTGACGTTCGGCAGGCGACCATTGTGCTTTGACGGGTCCAGCACATAGGCCCCGGAACCCGTCCTTACCTGGATGATGCCCTGGGCCTGCAGGAAGATCTCGGCCTCCCGGACGGTCACCCGGCTGACGCTGAGTTGTTCGGCAAGCTCCCGTTCGCCGGGCAATCGGCTGTTGGGCGGGAAAATGCCATCATCGATCATGGTGACGATCTGTTCGGCCACCGAATGATAGAGTCGCTTAGCCGTCATGGATCGCATCCCGCAAAGGTCGTTGTAGTTCTATCGTAGTCAAATTCAAAGAGCGGAACTCGGACAGCCCGGCGTGGGCTGCCCTCATTCCAACCAGACCGCAAACGGTCCTTGTCAGGACCTGCCCGCAACCCGAAGAACACGCACGGGGGAGCTGATACTGGTTCAAAGCTCTACTAAAACCTCACTTTGGCGCCGGCGAATACACGCGGGCCGTATTCCAGGGTCTGAACAACCTCGCCATCCAAGGCACGGAAGTCGATACGTGGCTCGCTAAGCAGGTTAATGCCTTCCAGGGTCAGTTGAATCGCGTCGTTGACATCGTATCTCATGCGAAGGTCAACCGTATTGTAGTCATCCACGTATCGAATACGTGCGCCAGTATCGCGACCGTAGCCCTGGAAGTACTGGGAACGCGCCTTGTAAATCACCTGTACATGGAAGCGATCATTCTGCCAGTAGACCTGCGTTGCGCTGGTATGACGTGACAGCCCCCACAGCCCGGCTGGTGGCAACAGGCCCAGGAGTCGACTTGGATTGCCATTGGGGCCAAAGGAAACACCGTCGCCGCCGTGACCATCTTCAAATTCAAAATCGGAGTCCGCGAAGTTATAGCTGAACTTCCCGCCAAAGCCGCTCAAGAACCCGGGCAGATAGTCGAAGGCATGCGTAGCGGTGAGTTCAAGACCGTTGAGATTGCTCGTGTCATCGGACACCTGCGTGGTTCTCACGGTTCCGCTAACTGTATTTCCATCGATCAGGAAGTCTTCCGGCTGGTAGGCGTTCTCAAAACCGCCCTGAAACTGCTTGAAGTAGACACCCGCTGCGAGCATCGTGTCTTCGTTGGCATACCATTCCACACCCAGGTCCAGATTCCAGGACGGCAAAGGCTCCAGCTTCGGATTGCCCGGTGCGCCAATACCTTGCACGGCCTCTTCCAGGCTGGCGTAGCCAGAGTCAGGATCATCGGAGTCATTGGTATTGATACCGCGACTATTACCGTAGGAGTCCGGATCCGGACGCGAGATTCCCTTGAATAGTCCGGCTCGGAATACCCAATCGGCGTTGACGTCCATGACCAAGGTCACACTGGGCAAGACTTGCGTATAGCTATTGGTTTGCAGTGTTGTTTCGAAACTCGCGCCCGATGCCTGCTCGACATAAAACAGGCCGTTCTCCTGTATGACGGTTAGCGGGCTTCGGTATCCAATCGACGCGACTTCTGTATCAATAACACGCACACCGAAATTGCCACGGATAGGCCTGCCGGACATTTCGGATTCGTAGTTGGCCTGCACGTAGAGAGCCGTCACATCCTCGGTCAAGTCGACGCTGTTGGTCTGGATTCCATTCTGGAAGCCGACAGCGGACCTGCCGCCGTAGTTTGCGAGCAACATATCGAGCAAACAGCCATGATCGAATGTGGCCCATCCGGTGCCGGTACCAATGCCACTGACAACCGTAACAAGGTCCTTGCCTCCCCTGGACTCCGACAGGAAACCAGGCTCCGGGAAACTGGACTCGCCGCAGTTGTTGGCGGCATTGAAGACGGCGGCGCGGGCTTCAGCGGTGTTCGAAGTCCCGCCGGGGACGCCGTCGAAATCCTCGTCCTCAAACAGGCTGACACCGTCGTCATTGCGATTGCCACCGAAGGTCCGATACTCGAGGCTGGAAAGGCGGACGCCTGCCTGCACGTTGTTGACCATGCCCAGCGAATCGGTGTCCCAGGACAGATCCAGCCTGTAAGCATCAATCGTGTGCTCGCGAATCTGCTGCCTGGCGCGAATTCGCGCACGGTCGCGAGCGGTAAAGTAGGCGGGATTGGTAAGGTCAAAATCCAGCAGCGAATCCGGATCGCATGAACTACTGCCGTCCGTGCAGAGAATCGTTGGCAACGCAAGTCCATCCGTGCCGGCCGCATTCACATCGAAACTGACCAGGAACTCTTCTCTGCTTGAAGTGCTGTCAGGATCCGTGATCAATACCTCGTTCGCGGCCATTCGAACCTCAACATCCGTTTCGGTCCGCATGGTGTCTGCAAACGCCGCATCAAACGCGATCTCCAGGTTATCGGTGGCTTGCCAGGCAACGTTGAAGCCGGCGCCTTGATACTCTTCGAAGCGCGTGAAGTCCGTCGTATTGGATCGGATATCAGTATCCGTGATGAAACTCTGCAGTAGCCCTGTACGCGGGTTGGAAACGACATTTCTCAGGTTGTTCTGGGTTGCACCGAATTGAAGATCCTGGCGGAGTTCCTTCTGATCCCGCTCGGACTGCTGGAAGTCGAGCATAACGTCCAGGCTATCGTTTGGCCGCCATTGGATCGCTCCAAACACAGCCTGGCGGTCATCATCCGTGGTATTCCGCCGGAATGTGCGATCACGAGGTATATAGGCAAATGGAATATCTGCGGCGCTACTGTAGTTGGGATTGGAATCGATGAGGTCTTGAAGCTGGTCATTACTCAGGTCGGGGTCGCTCCCGTTTTCATCGCATCGACCGGAAGTATCGAGTGGCTGTGCCGTGGTATCGAATGATTCCAACACGCAGGCTTCGAACCGCCCGCCTCCAGTGCCGTGAGTCGCCTCCGCCTCGGGATTGGAATCGTCGCGCGATTGCCCACCGATGGAAATGCCAATAGTACCCAGACCCTCGACTTCCCAGGAATTGATATAGCTGCCGGTTGAGCGGTAACCATTGCTCTGGCCGCTGATGTCGCCATCGTCAGGATGCGCCGAGCCCTTGAGACTGAATTGGGCGCGTTGGTCGCCGTAGTCGATCGGTCGCCTGGTGCTTAGCTGAACCTGACCGCTGACAGAGCCTTCGATGTAGCTCGCAGACTGCGTCTTGTGAATGGCAATGGCATTGAACAATTCAGACGGGAAGATGCTGAAATTGACCGCGCGGTTGCCGCTTCCGTTGGTCGACTCTCGATAGTTGACGACCGTGTTGCCGAGGTAAGGCCCCAAACCCCGGACCGCAACCTCGGTGGCGCCTCCGTTCTCGCGATGCGTCGCCGCGCCCGTAACGGTCTCCAGCGCTTCGCCGATGGACAGGGCCGGCAGGGCACCGATCTCGTCGGCGTTCAGTCCGTCGACGATCATGACTGAATTCCGCTTGAGTTGGTTCGAGTCCTGGATCGTGCGCCGCACGCCTACAACGACGATCTCCTCAATGACGTCGGCTTCGTCGTCCGACTGGGCGAGGGCCGCGGTCGCGGGGAGCAGCATCGGCGCGCATAGCACAAGGAGCCATGACGAACGCGCTGAGGTAAGAGCAGTGGTTGTACGCATGTGGAGGCCCCCTTGGATATTGCGCAGCTAATTGGTAGGACCAATTTGATGAAACTGCGCTGTAATTCGGTTCGTATCAGTCCGTGACATTGCCACTAGGCAATACCAGTGTCAACCGTTCTTTATCAATGTGTTTGACAATTTGGTAAGACCGATCGGTACGATGGGCATTCCGCGCGCGATGGTCCTTGAGCGAAAAGTCAGCGTGCCGCCGCTATCGCCTCCAGCAAGCGTTGCCTTTGCGCTTCAACCGGTGACACCCGTTCTCCGGCAGGCGCCATCCGCGTCAACGAACGCATCGTTTCGACATCCCTGGCGTATTCCGCGAGCCGTCGCTTATGGCTCGCTCGGTTCTTTGTGCAAACGAGGGTATAGGGTCGCCCGCGCCGCTCGGTGACATGGGACATGTCGAGCCGATGCGCATCGATCTGCCGATGCAGATGCTTGCGCAGGTCCGTGCGCAGCGGAAACCGCCGGACACGGTCGACAGGATCCTCGCAGAAGGCCTTGAGCGCCGCGCAGAGTTCGCAATCGCAGGCGATGCGAGCATCGACCACCCAGTCCTGCGGTGCCTCGGGCGGCTTCGCGCTGCGGTCCAGCAGCGAGTCGGCGGCATGGCGCCACAACAGTGTGCAGGCCTCGCTGTCGGCGAGACCCTCCTCCCGGGATAGCGCTTCCAACGCCGCCGGGATGGCCGTTGCGGACTTATCGCGCTGGGATGCGTTGCCATCACCGCTGCCGCCGCCGTCTCCGCTTCATCCGCCAGCCCGCAACGCCAGGCCAGGATAAAAAGATCGCGGAGTTCGGCTTCGCCAATGGGTTTTCGTGTCGGTGCGGGTGGCCAGGTCACTTCGGGCTTCTCGTCGCGGGGACTCAGCGCCAGGGGCAGGGCGGCGAGGGCGGCGCGCACGCTTCGGCCGAGCATGTCCCGCCAATCGAAATCTCCGGATTCACCGAGGCGCAGGAGCAATGCGAGCGTGGCGTCGGGCTGAAACGGAAAGTGCGACTCCACCAGTTCGACGAGAAACTCGGCAGTGTCTTTCGGCTCGGCTCGGCGCAGCACCACCGGCAGGGTATCGTTTTCGCTGCCGTCGTAGCGGAGCAATAGAACCTCGCGCAGAAACCGCATCGCCAGCTTTGCGTCACCAATGCCTTCGAGCACGCGCAGCATGTCGGCACGGCCCTCGCCTTTCTGTGTGGGTCTTTCCGTTGGCCAGATGGAGATCAGACGGGCGATCAGGTCGCGGGCTTCGACGGCGTCCCTCTCGACGTGTTGTCCCACCCAGTCGACCGCGCGCTCGATACTCTCGCGGGCGAGGACATCGAGCGCGCGGCGCCGCGGCCAGACCACCAGGGCCGCATGCCGATAGGCCCGCTCCACGCTGACGCCCTCGTTGCCGGAGGCTTCGTTCACCCATTGCTCGTCGGGCGCCACATCGTCGAGCGCGCCGGCCGGCAGCAGTTCTCCCGGGCTCACGAACAACTCACCGAAGTCGGGGGAGTCGCCGTCCCCGCTCGCCCAACCGTCGAGCCAATAGCGCCCGTAGGACACCTCGATCATTTCCACGTCATCGTCATCGGGCCCGCCCAAACTCGTCGAAGTAGCCATCGCCGATGTACTCGGCCGCACCTTCTTCCTCGATGTGGACGATCGCAGCGTGCAGTTCGCAGTCGGCCAGTTCCGCTGCGGATTTCAAGACCTTGGCCTTGGCGGCATCCGCGTTCTTCAGCACGTCGAAGGACAGCCCGGCCTCGCTGTAGTCGTGTTCGAGCAGCCAGACCAGCTTGTCGGGCCTGCAACCGCTATTGCGCCATTCGACGAGAAGGTCCGCGGTATTCCGTGCCTGATCCGAATAGTCGGGCGCTTGCTGGGGAGTGTCAGTGTCTCCGGGACGCAGGCAGAGATTGAACACCAGCGAAAGCCGGTAACCCTCCCGAATCGGCCGCGTTTCGTGCGCGCAGTCGGCGTAGAAGGCGGCGAACGCGAGTTCGGACGGCTCGCTGGCGTTCATATCGACACTCATCTCCTGATCGAGGTGGCGCACGATGAGTTCACCACCGGTGCCGGCGGCCGGCAGCGTGATCGACAGCGTTGCGATCATTCCATCGGCCTTCTCCGTGTCGCGATGCGCGGAGAAGAAGCCGCCCCGTTCGTAGATCAACAGCTTTTAGGGCCTCGCATCGAGCCGCCCGGGCGGGCAGCCGAGCCCCGTCGCCACCGTATCCAGAACGCCGCGCAAGGTGTCCGCCCAGACGCTCCCTCCCAGATGTATCCGTGCCGCGTCAATCTGCCAGCAGTCGCGAACCGACGTGTCCACCAGCGTATCGGCACCCTTGCCATAGTGCGCGCGTTCGGCCGCGTCCACCAACAGGCGAACCTGGGAGTCGGGAACGGGAAAGGAAAGGAGGCCGACCTCTTCCACCTCCAGGACGGGCATGGGAACGAACACCCGGCCATGCGTGCAGAACCCGCCCGGACGGGCCACGGACTGCAACAACTCCCCAAGCTCTTGTTCGTTGGCGTATTCGATGTCGAGGTCGGTCATCTGTTCTCAACTCCAAGGTTTTTCGCGACTCCTTGGAAAACTGGGGCCGTATTGACCGAACGTTACCCGGTTTCATTGCGCAACGCCTCGTCCCATCGTAGTACCGCGCGGTCGATCCCGCTACGCTATGCCGAATGGAGCGCTGCATGCCATCCATCGATCTCGCCAGCGTCGATCATCGCTCGTCTCCGAACCGCAAGATCGCGCTCTTCCGGTCCCTTTTCCGAGGTCGCGAGGACGTCTATCCGCGACGGTTCGAGAGCCGCACGTCGGGCCGGTCGGGATACGCCCCCGCCTGCCACAACGAGTGGGTGCCAGGCGTTTGCGGCAAGCCGCGCATCAAGTGCGCCGAGTGCCCGAACAGGCGCTTTCTGGCCGTCACGGACGACGCGATTCGCGGGCACTTGCTGGGCGCGGACGAACACGGCAAGCCCTTTGTGATGGGCGTCTATCCAACGCTGCTCGACGAGACCTGCCACTTTGTGGCGGTCGACTTCGACGGTCCAACGTGGGCCGCCGACGCCGTGGCGTACTTCAACGCCTGCATCGCGCGTGACGTTCCCGCGGCCCTGGAACGCTCACGTTCCGGAAATGGGGGCCATGTCTGGGTTTTCTTCGGCGGGGCCGTGCCAGCGGGACTGGCCCGACGCCTGGGGGCCATGCTGCTCACCGCCGCCATGGATGAGCGGCCCGATCTGGGATTTCGTTCGTACGACCGGTTTTTCCCGAGCCAGGACACATTGCCCCGCGGCGGTTTCGGGAACCTGATCGCCCTGCCGCTGCAACGCGAACCCCGTCGCGCCGGAAATAGCGTCTTCGTGGACGACGAGCTGCATGCCCTCGCGGACCAGTGGGCGTTCCTCTCCGGGTTGGAAAGGATGTCGCCAGCGAGCACCGAGTCCCTTGTGGGCCGGGCAGAGCGCCAGGGACGGGTCCTGGGCGTGCGCGCCGTGGTTGAGGACGACACCTTTGCCATGACCCCATGGTCGGCGCCACCTTCTCGGCGGCAACCGGACCCGCCGGTCGTCGGGCCGCTTCCCGACACCGTGGAACTGGTCTTGGCCGATCGCGTGTATATCGCCAGGGCTGATCTGCCCCCCGCGCTGGTCACTCGGCTGATGCGCCTGAGTGCGTTTCAAAACCCGGAGTTCTATCGTGCGCAGGCGATGCGGCTGCCCACCTACGGCAAACCGAGAATCGTCGACTGCGTCGAGGACGGGTCGAACTACGTCGGCCTGCCACGCGGCTGCCTTGAGGAAGCGGTAGAGATGCTTCGGGCGCTTGGAATCGGAGTCTCGATAACGGACCGACGATGCGTGGGTCGGCCACTCGAAGCTGCGTTCATAGGCGTACTTCGCCCCGATCAGGAGGCGGCGGCGACAGCCTTGATGGCGCACGACACGGGGGTCCTCGCGGCGGCCACGGCGTTCGGCAAAACGGTGGTTGCCGCCTGGCTGATCGCCCAACGAGGGGTCAACACGCTTGTCGTCGTGCATCGGGAACAATTGCTGCAGCAGTGGATCGACCGGCTGGCGGAGTTCCTGGATATCGGGAAGGATCAGATCGGTCGCTTGAGTGGGCGACGCAAGAAACTCACCGGCGCGGTGGACGTCGCGCTAATGCAGAGTCTCGTCAGGAAGGGGGAGGTGGACGACCGCGTCGCCGACTACGGATTCATGATCGTCGACGAGTGCCATCATGTCCCGGCCCGCAGTTTCGAACTGGTCGTGAGCCGCGCAAAGGCCAGATACGTCACGGGTCTAACAGCAACGATCGCGCGCAAGGACGGTCACCATCCGATCATTTGTCTGCACTGCGGTCCGATCCGTCATCGTGCCGATGGCCGGGTTCCGGTAGTCGGGCAACAGTTCTCGCGGCGGGTGCTGGTGCGGCCTACGGAGTTTCGGCCGAGCGGAGATGCCGAGACCGATCCCCGCGCGGAGTTCCATCGCCTCTGCGGCCAGTTGATCGCCGACGAAACGCGCAATGCGGCGATCTGCCGGGACGTAGCGGACTGCACCGCCGATAGTCGCTCGCCGCTGGTGCTGACCGAACGTGTCGAGCATCTCGACAACCTCGCTCGTCGCCTTTCCGACGCGGGACTCGAAGTCGTCTCGCTTCGCGGCGGGATGAGCCCGAAGTCGTTGTCGTCCGCGCTCGCGCGGATCGGCGGAGCGCAGGGGCGGCAGGTCGTGCTGGCCACGGGTCGATTCGTCGGCGAAGGATTCGACGAGCCGCACCTCGACACGCTGTTCCTGACCATGCCGGTTTCCTGGCAAGGTACCGTTGCGCAGTATGTCGGGCGTTTGCATCGTCTGCACGAAGGCAAGCGTGAAGTGCGCGTGTACGACTATGCCGACATCGACGTGCCGATGCTGGCGCGCATGTTCGAAAGGCGCCGCCGCGCCTACGAAGCCCAGGGGTACACCGTGGAGCTACCGGCCAGTGCTATTCCTGGCTGGCCCTCCAGCGTCGAGTTGCCGGCGCACGATCTCTGGAAGCAACGGTTCCAGGCCAGCGTTGGCCGTCTCGCTCGCGATGGCGTAGACGCGCGGGGGGCCGATCTCTTTCTTCGGCTCGTCGACGAGATCACCACGGACTCCGACCGTGTGAGGAGCGCCAGCGAGGCTTTCCTGCTGCGTCACCTCCAGCGTGCGCCTGCTACCCGTGATCGGTTCCGAACGAACGCAAGACTGCCGATCCCGTTCTGCAAACAGGGCGACATGGAAGTGGACTTCCTGGACGCCGAGGCGCGCATCGTGATCGAGTTGGACGGCCCGCAGCATCTCACGGACCTTGACGCGTACCGGCGTGATCGGCGCAAGGACGCGTTGCTGCAGGAGAACGGCTACCTCGTGCTGCGGTTCCTCGCCGAAGATCTCGGCACGCGCCTGGACGCCGTACTGGATCAGGTCGAGCGGGCGCTGGCAAACAGGATAAAATCGGCACTGTAGCTGTCGCGGGACGTTCTGGTCGCCTCTTTGGGCGCAAGCGACGAACGTGTTCGAGCGCTGGACCGTCTCGCAGAGACCGGACGCGCATTTCGGCCGTGACCGACGGTACCTCGCGTACGTGGGGTACCGGGTAATTCGAATCCTCCAAAATAAACGCTAATATATAGTCTCTAAAATCGACACAAGGTGTGTTATTTCAGTCCTTATGAGGAAAGGAAGCATATCTCCCAGCGCGTCCGCCGCTCTCCGCAACCTGGGGCGCGGAATTCAACTGGCCCGCCGCCGCCGTCGTATTCGACAACGAGACTTGGCTGCGCGCATGGGTGTGTCCGTGTCGACGCTGCGGGCTCTCGAGGCGGGCGAGCCCGGCGTCTCGATGGGGAGCTTGGCCATGGCGCTACTCTCATTGGGGATTCTGTCCCGGCTTGACGACCTCGGCGATCTCGGTCAGGACGACATCGGATTGCTCATGGACATCGACGCCCTCCCGCAGCGGGTAAGGTTGCGGTCACCCCGGATATCGGCGGATGAGAGCGCCGAACTGCCGGTGTCGTCCGAACCCAAGGGCACGCTGCTGTGAACGGCGAGCATGTCGTCGCCATTGGCGAACGCCTTCACCGTGTGGGCCCGGTGCGCTTCGGCGGACTGCGCCAGAAACAGGTTTCCTCGTTCCGCTACGCCGATGACTGGATTCGGAATCCCGCCGCATTCGCCCTGGCGCCTTCCCTGCCGCTCAGCGACCAATGGTTCCACTTCGCAAGCCTCCCCGACGACGCGGGCACCAGCATTCCGGGCGTCTTCTCGGACTGTGCTCCCGACGCCTGGGGAAGGTCGATTATCGCGCGCGCGTCGGGAATTCCGCAGCACGAGATGGGCTACGTGCTGGCGGTGGATGACCGGACGCGACAGGGCGCGTTGCGGTTCCTCGATGACGAAGGCAACGCACTCGCCAAAGACGCGCCGCCAACTCCCCGGATTCTCGAACTTCCCCGTCTGCGACGGCTTTGCCAACGCATCGAGTCGGGATCCGGCGATCTTGCGTCACTCGCGCGAGAGCTCCGCGGCGCCACGGCGAGCCTCGGCGGCGCTCGTCCCAAGTCGGTCGTCGTGGACGAAGGCGGGATGCTCCATGTCGCGAAATTCACGATGGTCGGTGACTCCATGCCGGTGGAGCGCGTCGAAGTGGCCACGCTCTCGCTCGCGCGCGATGTCGGAATCCGAGCGGCGAAAGCGACGCTGGCGATGCCCGATGGGGAGTTGCCCGTAGCGCTTGTCGAGCGTTTCGATCGCGAGCCGGGTGAACCCGGTCGTCGACACTACATGTCCGCGCAGACGCTGCTCGAGGCGCGCAAGGGTGACGCGCGCTTCTACACCGACATCGCGGACGGGCTCCGCGCCGTGTGCCGCACCGACAAGGAAGCCCTGACGGAGATGGCGGAACTGCACCGCCGCATACTGTTCACCATCCTGGTGTCGAACAACGACGATCATCTCAAGAACCACGGCCTCCTGTACGCGGGCGGGGGAAGCTGGGTGCTCGCTCCGGCATTCGACATCAACCCGCAACCGTTCCGTCAGCGGGAACTCCAGACCGGCCTCAGCGAACTCAGCGGTTTCCATGCATCGGTCGAGGCGTGGGTGGAAGCAGCGCCGTTCTTCGAGCAGGCCGAGGACGATGCCCGCCACCAGGCCACGTCCATGGCTGAGGCGATCTTGGCGCGCTGGCGCGGTTGTCTGCTGGCCAACGGCGTGACCGAGGATCAATGCGACGAGTACGCTCCGGCCTTCGAGCACGAAGAGAGCCAAGTCGCGTTGCGCATGGGGTCGACATCCGTCACGGTGGCGGACCGTGCTCCCGACAGGGAGACGCCTTCGAGTTGCGACTCGTAGCCGCGACTCGGGCGCTTCATGGTGGGCGGACACAGCAATACTGTCGGGGCATCCCGCGCTGCGCTGCGCCTTGAACCTCGGTTTGTGGGGGTTTGCTTGGCGGGTGCGGAGTGGCCTGCCGCCTGTCCATCCAGATCCTCCATGATCCGGAAGGAATCACAAGGTCTGCAGCACCTTCGTGACGAACGCCTCGATCACCACATCATTTCAGTTGATCTGCAATTCTGTGAAAGGCTCTATCTCGCTTTCGATATAGAAGCTCTGTTGCGGTTTTCCCGTCTTCGTTCCCGCGTTTAGCAAAACACCCGCGAGGGAAATGCTATGCGACGCCTCTGACCTGGATTTCTTGCGTACATCTACGCCGGCACAAAGATGCAGAAAATTGCGACCAGACGCATCACGAAACTCGATGAGCTCAGGTTTTTCCTGAAGACCTTTAGCGACGGCGTCGCTTTGAAATGTTTTGACAAGATCAAGCATTCTGGTCTTTGAGATTGACCTGACCATGCTTTACGTTCCTTTTTTCAATCGTTTAGAGACGCGAGTTTATGTTGTCTCCAGTTGCCCGGCACTACGTCACCTTTGCTGCTGGTCGGGCGTTGAGGCGATTGAACGAACTCGCGAATGGGCTGATGTCTCTGGCATCAACGCATTCCCGATCTCGAATATCGGCGTAAAGTAACGGATGTACTATCAGGGAGACACGCTTTTCGAACCTCGTAACCCGCGACCCCTACTGGCTCGCCATCAGCTCCTCCAGCAGCACCTCGTAATCCATCACGTCCTCGCCGAATGCCTCGATCACGACGTCAATGATCGTCCCCTGAAAGACAAATGGCGACTCGTAGAGATCGTCGACGGGCGTCTGGCTATCCCGACCGACATCGAGGGGTTCATTGACGAAGTTGTACTGGCGGAACGGGGACAGGACACCTTCCCCCGCAGGCTCGTCGTCGACGTAGAAACGCACGCGTCCCTCATCGTCGCCGGTTCGAACAACATCCGCCCGCAGCGTCACGGCGCCCGGTGGGATGGCGACGGGGGAGGAGATGCGGCACCGCTCGCCGAAGTTGTTGGTCGTGTAGTGCAGCCGATTGCCCCCGACGAACACGCTCCAGCCGCCGAATCGGCCGCCGTCGGCGATGATGGAGCCGTCCTGCTCGGTGGATTCGCGTTCGATCCGGACGGTGATCCGGTGCGACACGCCCCGTACCCGGGGTCCAGTCTTGAAGTGGTGCGGCAGCACCGCGTCCTGGTACAGCACCCAGCGGTCCTTCGGCGCCGGCCACCAACCAACGCTTGACCGCCGGCTGATGTCGTCCAGGGGAAGCACGCCGTAGCGCTCGGCCTCCCGCCACCAGAGGTCCTTGAGTTCCGCGAGCTTTTCCGGATGCCGCTCGGCCAGGTCGTCGATTTCCGCCAGGTCTTCGTCGAGGTTGTAGAGTTCCCATGCCTCCGCATCGAAATCCACGCCCCGCTCGTGAAAGGTGACCGCCTTCCAGCCCTCGTGCCAGATGCCCCTATGGCCGGCCATCTCGAAATACTGGACGGTCTTGCGCGTGTCCGCCTCGTTGTCGTTGAAGGTGTGGGCCATGGACACCCCGTGCAGGGGAATCTGCTCCACGCCGTTGACCTGCGCGGGCAGGGGCATTCCGAGTACGTCCACCAGCGTGGGCGTGACATCGACCACATGGTAGAACTGCCGGCGGGTCTCGCCCTTCGCGTGAATCCCGTCGGGCCAGCGAATGAGTAGCGGAGCGCGCACGCCGCCCCCGTAGGTGTGGCCCTTGTAGCGCTTGAACGGCGTGTTGCCGGCCATGGCCCAGCCGAACGGGTAGTGGTTGTACGTGAGCGGCCCGCCCATGTCGTCGAACCGCGCCAGGTTCTCCTCGACGCTGGGTCGGAGTCCGATCCTGCTGCGCTGATGGTCGTACGTCCCGTGGGGGCCGCCCAGGGGGCTCGCGCCGTTGTCGGAAATGGCGATCACGATGGTGTCGTCGCGCTTGCCGAGGGCATCGAGTTGGGCCAGCAGCCGAGCGATCTGTTCGTCGGCGTGGTCGAGGAATCCGGCGTAGACCTCCATCAGCCGGGCGGCGAGGCGTTTCTCGTCGTCGTCGAGTTCGTCCCAGACCTGCACGCCCGGATTCCGGGGGGCCAAGCGCTGGTCTTCGGGGAGAAGTCCGGATTCTTTCTGGCGCTCAAGAATCCGCTCGCGGGCCTTGTCCCAGCCGTCATCGAACTTGCCCTGGTACTTGTGGATGTAAGGGGAGGGCACGTGGTGGGGGGAATGGCCCGCAGCGAACGCGGCGTAGAGGAAGAACGGCCGGTCGGGATCGGCGGACACCAACTGCCGCAGCCACTTGCAGGACTGGTCCACGATGTCTTCCGACAGGTGATAGCCCTCCCGCTTCGGCGCCTCGACCCGCTCATTCCCGGTGATCAGTTCCGGGTTCCACTGGTTCGTCTCGCCCGGCATGAAGCCGTGGAAGCGGTCGAAACCCCGCTGCAGGGGCCAGTGGTCGTAGGGACCGGCGGGACTGGTCTCGTGGATGGACCCCAGGTGCCACTTGCCCGCCGCGAGGGTCTGGTATCCGTGCGGGCGCAGCATCTCGGCCAGGTTGGCCGCCTCGCGGGAAGCCAATCCCCGGGTGTTGGGGAAACCATTGACCATCTCCGCCACTCGGCCCATGCCGACGCTGTGATGGTTGCGGCCGGTGAGCAGGCAGGTTCGGGTCGGTGAGCAGAGGGGGGTGACGTGGAAGTTGGCGTAGCGAAGTCCATCGGCGGCGAGGCTGTCGAGGGCGGGGGTTTCTATGTCGGAGCCGTAGGAACCGAATTCGGCGTAGCCTACGTCGTCTAGGACGATCATGACGATGTTGGGGCGCCGACGCAGGGGTGAGGGTTCGGAGCCCCAGGCAATCGTTGATTCGGCGGCGGTGCGGTTGATCGTGCCGGTGAAGTTTCGGTCGTGTTCCATGGCCGCAGGCTCTTGGTCGAGTCGTGTCGGGGACGGGAGATTAAAGGACTTGCCGGGTCCGCACACATGGGCGCGGTTGCTGCCCGCGATAGATTGCTCAGGCGAAACGCGGATAGCCGACCTGTTCACGTGGAACCTAACGTACGAGTCCGGGGACTCTGAACACTTCGCTCCTGTGCCACGCCAGGAATCGCGGATTGGGATGAGGAAACCCGGCTCCCGGCGGTGCGCGTAGTGCCTTTCCGTGGAACCGACCAAGCGAGGCCTCCACGCCCGCGCCCCGGACTGTGTCCGCCACGATGACCTGTAGTTCCGGCATCAGCGTGAACGCGCCGCTGTCGAACAGGTCGTGATGCAGGGAACACAAGGCCAGGCCGTTCTCGACCTCGGCCGGTCCGTTGGCCTCGTGCCACTTGATGTGCGCCGCCTCGATTGCCAGCGGCGTGTCGCCGAGTCGCCCCGCAAACTCGCAGACGGCGCACCGGCTTCCGTATGCCGCGAGTACTTGCGCGCGGAACCTGGGGTCCCGCCGTCGCCGGCGTCCGTCGATCCAGTCGTCGCTGTCGCGGATCTCGGTTCCAACAACACCATCCGGCAGAATTGCGGTCGCGTCGAGCACCGTGTCCTGCAGCGTCGCCGGGAAGTTGCTTGCCACGAGGTACTCTGCGACCTGCCGCGCCAACTGCGGCTGCCGCTGGAGCGTCGCGTAGGCTGATTCGGTCAAGCCGCCCCGAATCCGGTGACGCCGGAGGTCGCCCTTGTATGGGCCGCCCTCAGCGTTGGACCGCACCATCGAAGGCCGATCCACCTCCCAGACGCCATCGCGCTGCATGCGCCAGAACGGATCTTCCGTGTGGATCGTCTTGCGATGGGGGCCGAACCGGCGCAGCAAGTCCGCAAGTTCCTGATCGACAAGCTCGTAGGACGTCAGCCGCGGCTCGCCTCGAAGGCAGCGACCTATGGCCCAGAGCGCGAGCAGAGGCTTGTGGGGCGCCCGTTTATCGCCGTGCTTCCAGACATTCAGTCCCTGAAATCGTCCCAGGAGGTCGCCTGTCACTGATCTCCCAATCGTGACTATGCCCGTGTCATTGTACCTACTCATTCAAAGTACCAGACGGGCGGGATGTGCGGACTGCGGATGCCCAACGGCTAGAAATCCGTCAGCCCTTCGGGTTTCGCCCCGCCAAATCCGACTGCCTCTAGCGGTTGACACATCTCAAGTTACAACTTTATTGTTGTAAAAATGATACCGGAGTTGATTGACGTGACGGGCGCGCCTTGGCCAGTGTCCACAAAGCGGACTTGGGAGAAATTGCGGCAGCCTTCGCGATCAACCAGTGGCGTAGGAGGCTTTTTGACGGCCTGCTTGAAGCGTCTCGTCTCCTCAAGGCGGCGGGTTGTGCCCGGCTATATCTGGATGGCAGCTATGTGACGGGGAAACCCATACCGGGTGACTACGATGTCAGTTGGGATCCGGTCGGCGTTGTAGGCCGATTGCTGCCGCGGGTGTTCCGAGATTTCAGCAACGACCGGGCTGCCCAGAAAGCAGCGTACGCCGGGGGTGAGTTTTTCCCGTCGTCCGCAGCGGCGAATACGGTGGGAAAGACATTCCTTGAGTTCTTTCAACTTGAGCGATACAGCGGAACCAGGAAAGGGATCTTGGAAGTCGAACTCACCACAGATCCATTGATTTAGTCGAGGTGACGGCATGATCTACAGTGATAAACAGCGTCGCATCTCTGTGCGGGAGGTCGATCGACTGAAGGAAGCGCTGCTGGCGTCGGAAGAACGCGCGGTAGAAGCTTGGCTCAGAGACTTGGAGACGGATGCAATTCGCAGCGAGATCGAGCGGCTGGAGGCAGATATCTCTGACTACGACATGCTCAAGGCCGGCGAGATTGCATTCGCAAAGTCCTTTGCTCTGGAGAGCCTGCCTTCAATACTCGTGCAGGCGCGGATTGCTGCGGGCATGAGCCAGACCAGTCTCGCGCAGGCGCTGGAGGTGAAGCCGCAGCAAATCCAGCGCTATGAGGCCTCTGGCTACAGAGGCGCGAGCCTTGCCAGACTGATTGAGGTGTCAAGAGTTCTCGGCGTTCAGACCGAAGGGTTGTTCGGAAGTGAACAGGCTGGTCAGGGTGGTGTCTTCTCGTGGGAGAAGGCCGAGGAGATCGAGTGGCGGCGGTTTCCGATCAAGGAGATGGTTAAACGGCGATGGTTCCATGTGACGATTGGCGGGGATGTCGTGCAAGACGTCAAGGACTACTTCCGCGAAACCGCGGGACCGCAGTTTGCGACGGCGCTCCATAGAAAGAAGTCGCGAGGCGATACGTCGCCGAACGAGTATGCGTTGTTGGCGTGGCAAGCTCGTGTGCTAGAGAGGGCCAGACACACGGTCCGACACAAAGACCTGCCTTCGTTCCAGTTGGATGATCGCTGGCTCCCAGACCTGGTTGCTTTGACGAGGCGACCGGGCGGCCCCGGGGAAGCAGCCGAACTGCTTGCAAGCCACGGGATTCCCATGGTGACGGAGAGGGAGTTGCCGGGAACCTATCTCGACGGCGCGGCAATGCTGGACGAGAATGGTCACCCCGTCGTCGGACTCACGCTTCGGTTCGACCGTCTGGACAACTTCTGGTTCGTCCTTTTTCACGAACTTGGGCACATCTTCCTGCATCTCATGGGAGGCGCGCGCTACGACTTCTTTGATGAGGACGAGACAGCAGCAGGGGACAGGTTTGAACGAGAGGCCGATGCATTCGCATTGAACAACCTGATTCCGGAGGAAAGCTGGAATGGATGCCTATCTCGGTTTGAGGTCACTGAGAAAGCGGTGCGGCTGGACGCCGAAAGGCTCGGTATCGACGCCAGCATCATTGCGGGGCGCATTCGCCGGGAGCGGGGGAATTACACCGTATTGAGCAATCTTGTTGGACAGGACCATGTTCGGGCGCAGTTTGCTACAGACGTTGATGCCGCTGAGACGTGAGATGTCGTCAGGTGACGCCCCGTGCGCAGCGCTGGCAGCAGTATAGGAGTCCTGCAATTTGCGTGATGAGGAACGTGCGATAGGCGGTGTGCACGGCGGCAGCAGATGCCTCGGCAATTAGTGGACCTCCTTACTCCACGAGCTTCAAATCTGCCCGCCCAGAGGTTGAGTGTCCAGCAGTAAGATCTCCGTATGCCACATCCATGCCGAATGTCAACGACTCCAACTCGGCTGTACTGATGCAGAGTTCCTTTGCGATTTGACTCTTATTGATCCCCTCGGCTCGAAGGGTAGAGAACATCTTGTATAGGACTTGCGACATTTCGTGTTTCATTGGTTCGGGTTCGTTGCGCCGATACGGAGCCATCTCGATGCACATCGAGCGATATTGCCAGTCAGACAGTACTCGAAGTTTGTGGAGCCGGTAGGCGAGTGCTACAACCGAAACCCCCCAAGTCTTCTTGAGTTGAATTAGGCGGGGCAGCGTCACCGGCCTGGTCACTATACGAAATACGCTGGACGGAGGCATGAGGAAAGCCGACGCAAATGCATTTGCCTGCGTCTCGGCGTCTTGTCCGATTGGGCCTCCGTGCTTGTGTAATACGAGGTGCCCAAGCTCATGGGCTGCGTCGAAGCGGATACGCTCAGCGGTTTTGCTCCTGTCCAAAAAAATAAACGGGGTACCACCTTTCCAAAATGAGAACGCGTCGACATTACGTGTGTCTTGTGTCAGCGAGTAGATGCGCACACCCTTGGATTCGAGCAGGTGAATCAGGTTTGGAATGGCTTGGTAGCCGAGGCCCCAGTCGGAGCGTATGACTTCGGCTGCTATCTCGGGTTCCTCCGAGCGCAGGTCAGACACTCCGGGTAGTGGAAGGACGAAGCGGCCATCGAGCCAGTCGTTGAGAGCAAGAGCCAACGCTCCCGCCCCCATTGCGGCGTTGCGTTCCCCCGCGGTCATTCGCGAGAGCGCACGGAAGCTCACCGACCGAGTATCGGGTATCTCTAGGTCCGGACCGAAGAAGAAGTTAGCGGGAAACCGGAGTTGCTTTGCCAGTTTCGTGAGCGTGCCCGCGGACGGAGGAAATTCGTCTTTTTCGAATGCCGAGATTGATCGAGGTTGTAAGCTAACATGCTCTGCGAGCTTCGTCTTTGTGAGTCCGCGTCGCAGCCTGGCGACTAGTAGTCTTTGCGGGTTAAACGCCTCGTTGCTCATGCTTTTCGACGTACTGGAACATCGATGGGTGGCGTGTCGTCGTCAAGCTTGATTTCGTCAAGCGGTTCGATATTTGTCGTCGGTAGCAATATGCGTTCCCTCCAGCCGTTGACGTGGTTGTTGTCGTCGAAGCTCAAAGGGTGCGAAAGCTCTGCTCGGACGGATGAAGCATCACAGTGAATTAGAAGGAGCCAAGTCGCACAATCTCCACCTTTAGCGTCACTCGGAAATGACGGCTTCCATCCGTCAGGAAACGTGAATTCCAATTCTAGCTGCCGGTTGTTTGCGGCAACGGCGTCCATGGTGCGTGGACCCTTCCTGGACTTTGTCGAAGGGATCAAGTCGGCTATTCCTGTTCCATCGTCGCCTGTCGCAACGCCGATGGCAATCCGTCCATCGGGAGAAACAATGAGGCTGAGGTTTGCGTCGTCCTTTTGCCGCCATTTTTTTGGCAATAGGTTGAGCCGTAGATCACGCGTAGTGATTGCCCACATTGTCAGTCCGGGAAACATCTTGGGGTCGATGTCCATACAGTTTGACCGAGCTTGATAGCCAGCATTCACTGCATTTACTAGGAGATCTTGGGATAGACCTAGTTCTTGCAACCGTTTGGCGACTAAAAATGTGTCCAAATGAACGATTGTGTCCATAGAGTTTCCGAGTGCCCAGAGCGACTTCTGGTTTTTCTACCACAATCGAGGAAAAGAATCCAGAAGTACGTTGGCACCCAGGCTGTCGGGAACTGGTGTGTTGATGTCGGAGCCAAAGTGGCCGAATTCAGCCTAGACATAATATTTTTCACTTAGACGACTTCAACGGCGTTATCGGGATCCCACGCCGCGGTGGCGAAGGGTTTCGGGCGCACCGGGTAATTGCTCATCTTTCGCTTCACGCCCCGCGGTCTGCGCCGGCACCGGCTGGAGACGACGCGCTCGTCGAGAAGCTCATCGAGGATGCGTCGGCGGAGCTTGGCGGGATGCGGAGGGGGGAAAAGAACGCTGGGCGACGATGTTGCGGCGCACCACCCGCACGGCGTGAAGGTAGGAGAGCCGATCGGGGTCTTCGCCGATCTGGCGCGCCGCTTGATGCATGAGCGAGCGGATCGCGAAGTGCGCCAGCAGCAGGCCCCAGAACTCCTGGCGCACCAGATCCGGCGTCTTGCTGCGGAGCACGATGCGCGCGCCGCGGAGGTGGGTCTTGAGTTCGTCGAGGGCCGTCTCGATCTCCCAGCGCTCGTGGTAGAGAGCGGCCAGTTCCACGGCGGGCGCGCCGTCGGGATCGAGGACGGTGGTCACCAGCCGGTACAGCGGCTCGGCGTCCCCGACGCCGCGCAGGCGGTAGTCGATCACGCGCACCGGCACGCCGTCGCGCCGCCGCCGGCGGGCCTTGTCCGTCGGGTAGATGCGGCTCAGGTAGGATCCGTCCGGCAACACCGCCTCGCGCGGCAGCCGCAGGTTCTTCTTGATCCGCCACAGCAGGTCCGCCCCCGTGCCGCGGGCGAGATTCCACAACGCGTAGCCGAAGAAGTTGCGGTCGGCCAGGCACAGCATGCCCGCCGACAGCGCCGCCACGACCTCGCGCGCCAACGGCACCTCGCCCACGTCGCAGCCGGCCATCCGGCTGCCGAACAGCACATGCGTGCCGTTCTCCACCAGCGACACGAACCGGATCTGCGGGAACGCGCTCGATCCCCGGCTCGCGCCCGGCCGCCCGAAGGCCGCCGCGTTGGCCCGCTCGTCCGCCACGTCCAGCGTGCTGCCGTCCAAGCTCGCCAGATGCCAGCCCCGGTACCCGCAGCCCGGCTCCGACGCGTCCGCCACCGGCCTCGCCACCGCGTCGTGCAACGCCCGCAGCGGCTCCGGGCCCAGTCGCTTCCGGGCCTGCGATATCCCCGACTTGCCCGTCACCCTCGGCCTCGCCGACGGATCGTGCAACCAGCGCAGACCCTCCTGCAGACAGCGCAACACCTCCCGGTACGACGATTGCATGTAGAGCGCCAGCGCGATCACGTAGTACACCACCACGTGCGCCGGCAGATCCCGCTGCCGACGGCTCTCCCGGCCCGTCGCGGCCAACGCCGCGTCCACCGCCGTTCGCGGAACCATCTGGCTCAGCACCCCGAGGCTGATGTAGTCCGTGATCCGGCTCCCCGCCGGGAGCTCGGCAACCTTCCTCGCCATGGCCGACTCCGAACAAAAACCGACCGTATGATGCCATGAACATAGTTAAGTGAACAGTATTGAGCCTAGCCCACGTCGTCCTCCGCCCACGCCCCAGCCCCGGACCGACGATAAGCAAGCTCGAACACCGTATCAGCCATCCACCGCTTGAACCCCTCGTTGTCCGTGAACTGCTTGAAGAGTTCCGCGTCGTCCTTCATCAGCGACATCATGACGCGCACCAAGGCTTTATCGTGCTCTATCCGGGCATTCTGGGCGTCGGAGTTCTGTCTTGCGTTGCGGAACTTCTCATCGTTTGCCACCTGCGAGGGAATCGTCTCCGTGATCATCGTCCGGACGCGGTCCTCGTCCTCCCACGCAATGTCCCCGAAGAGCTCGTTGAAGGAGCGGATGATGTTCGACAGCCGCTCTATCTCGGGTTCGGGTCGCCCACCGCGGCCGGCCGTCGGTACCGGAGCGATTTCGGCATCCTCGTCCGGGAGCAGGATGCGCTGCATGGCCTGCTTCTCCACCCGGTAGCTGTCCATGTCGATGGCTTCCAGGATGCCCCGCGACAGGTCATCCTCCTCCGGCGACGGCAGATCCAGCCGGTCGCGATCTTGGCCGCCCACGAACCGTCGAACCAGCGTCTCGACCTGCTCCGCCGAGTAAACCTGCGCATTGTCGAGTTCCGCCTGCAGGTCGTGCAGCTTGTTCGGATCCGTCTCGTCCGCCAGGGCCGTCGCTCGGTAGTAGTCGGCGAAGGCGTCCCTCATCGTGTCGGCTTCGTTCAGGAAGTCGAGGACGAACACATCGTGCTTCTTCGGGTGCGACCTGTTCAGCCGTGAGAGCGTCTGCACCGCCTTGATGCCGGAAAGCGTCTTTTCGACGTACATCGTGTGCAGCAGCGGCTCGTCGTAGCCGGTCTGGAACTTGTTCGCGCATACGAGGAAGCGGTACGGCTCTTCGCGAATGTGCTCAGCGATGGCCCTCGACGGGAAACCGTTGAGAGAGGTTTCGGTGACGGAGTCACCCGCGAAGTCGTGCTCGCCTGAGAAGGCCACGATGGCCCGATGCGGACTCTTGCGTTCGCGCAGGTAGGCCTCGATCGCATGGAAGTACTGGATCGCCCGTGCGATGCCGTTGGTGACGACCATGGCGCGGGCTTGCCCTCCGATCTTGTTGCGCGCCATCACCTGGTCGTGGAAATGGTCCACGATGATCTCCGCCTTGAGCCGGATGGCGTGGTCGTGCCCCTCGACGAACCGGCGAAGCTTGCGTTGCGCCTTCTTCGTGTCGAACTCCGGGTCGTCCTCGACTGTCTTGGCGAGCCGGTAATAGCTCCCCATCGGCGTGTAGTGCCGCAGCACGTCGAGGATGAAGCCCCTCCTCGATGGCCTGCTTCATGGTGTAGCTGTGGAAGGCGTGGTGACTTACGGTGCCGTCTGGCTGCGGGTTCGGCTCGCCGAAGAGCTCCAGGGTCTTGTTCTTTGGCGTTGCGGTAAACGCGAAGTAACTGGCGTTGGACAGCAACTGGCGCGACTCCATGATTCGATTGATCTGGTCCTCGTAGCTCTCTTCGTCGTCCCTGCTGCCAGCATCTGAGAGCGCGGTTGAAATCGCGGCCGACACCTTGGCCAGGCTGTACGCGGCCTGCTGGCGCTGGAGCCGGACGGCGGCAGGAGGGCGAAGTACCTCGATTTCATCGACATCTACGCGAACCTCACCGACAATGAGCGCGAGCGGTACAGAGAGCAATATCCCGAGGAGAACAGAGCCATGGCAGGCATCGTGCAGATGGCCCGCGACGAGGGCATGCGGCGGGGCATCGAGCAGGGCATTGAACAAGGCATGCGGCAGGGTCGCGTCGACGGGGAGCGAGCGGTGCTGGAGCGCTTGCTGCGGCGGCGGTTCGGTTCGCTATCCCCCGCGGTCGCGGCGAGTTTGAGCGAGGCGTCCGCGTCCGATATCGAGATCTGGGCCGAAAGGGTGCTCGACGCCGACACGCTCGACGATGTGTTCAACTCAAGCCACTAGCCGAACTGGGCCAGAAACGCTCACCTGTTTCCCCGCCATTCAATCCGTGGATGTCGTCCCGTTCGGTTGTCGGTGTCGATGTGCCCTCGATCGGCCGCGCGTCGTCGACCGGCAGCGCGCCTCGGCGCTACGCTTCGGCGATGCCCGGGTGCAGTCCCTGCTCGCCGCGCTGCTCGCCTTCCGGGTGCTGCCGGACGGCTTCCAGAACCGGGACCTGCGCGAAACCGCGGCGCCGCTCATGGGCCTGTCCGTGGAGGAGTACGGCCGCGCGGCCGCATGACCTACGACCTGCGCCGGCTGCGGCTGCACGGCCTCATCGAGCGCATCCCCTTCACCCGCCGATACCGCGTCACCGACCACGGTCTGCGAACCGCCCTGTGCTACCACCGGACGTACGCCCGTGTCCTGCGCCCCGCCATGTCCGTGGTCTTCGAGGCACCGCCGCGTTCGGTCTGCCGGCTCGTCCGGGTCGTCAACTCGTTCGACCGGGAAGTGCAGCGGCTATGGGAGGGCCACGACTTCGCCGCCTGAAAATGCAACCCAACTGTCAACATCAATCGCGCTCAAGGAATCTAGACCGACTCGAATCTGCCCAGGCACCTCGCGAAGGCATTTGTGTCCATCCTTAGTCGAGAGGGTGACAGATCGTACATATGCGGGTGAAACCGCCGGGGGGCCGGTCGCATTTGATGGGAGCGGTCTGAACCTCGTCGAGGGATTCGCCGCAGATTTTTCGGTAGCCCCGCTCGGTGTAGGCGCCATAGTTGCGGCGGCATGAGATAGTCCAGCAGGTGGCGCGGTGGAGGACGACGTAGTTGCGATTGAAGTTTCGACGGATATTGACGACGAAACCAGTGGGGTGACGGGCAAGCCAGTCGAGGTAGCAGGCGTCGTGCATGAATAGGATCACAGGGTTTCTCCCAAGGGCAAGCGACCAAGTTCATCTAGCGCATCCATAAACTCTGCGATGTGGCAGTCAGGCAGTTTCCACCAGACATAGCCGTTCGAGTGGACTACCCGCTTGAAGCCGTGGCGTTTGAGCACTGCCCTCCCTTTATGGAAGCGTGCGCCGGCGTAAGTCCCGGTCACAAAGAAGTGATCGCGGTTGTTCCATCCGCCCGCTTGGGAGTGACCGTGCCACACCTGAAAGCCCGTCTTCTGCTTTCTGATCGTCCAGTTCATTTTGTCTTCTCCCTCCTGTGCGGTTGACTGGAACCCGGCGCTCCCCAGATGCATCTGGGCAAGGCCAAGGCCGCATCGGTGCCGCTCAAGGAAGTGCTTATCCCAATTGGACCGCTTCCTCCAACACCGTTTCAGCGGCTTTGAGATTCTGAATAGTCTTCGCGAGGTCGATGACACAGTCGTCAAATGCCAACCACTCGCGACTCCAGTGCCCTACCGTCATTGTCCGGCCCACCCGAAGTACTCCGGGCCGGTCGACCAGACCACGTCCCGCTTTCATCACCCGTGAGTTCCATTGCCACTTCAAATCCTGCTGATGTTCCTTTTCCGCGTCGCCGACCTTGAAGCACAGTTTCTGTCGCTCCTTGTCTTCTGGGACAACCTCCAGTTGGAGATAGATACTGGCTCCGTGCCCTGATGTGCCCAGATCCGTGAACTTCCAAAAGAATCCAAGGAAGCCGCCCGAGGGATTCGGCACGTACCCCCAATCCGAGTGCTCAAGACTTGACTCTAGGCACCTGAAAAAACCCTCCCACGACGACCAAGGCCAATGGGGGCGTTCATTGACGTGCCACGTGGCGAAGCTATTGGTCTCGTCCTCTTTTTTGCGAAGATACTCGCGGTAGTCCAAGAGCGTCGGATGCTTTCCCGTGTATGTCTCCAACACACTCAGGAAATCGTTTCGGTTGAAGATCTTGAAAGACCGGTGAAACTCTTCGCTATGCGCTTCAATTTGTCGATCGCTCGCGACTGACTGATTTCCGGTCTTTAGGAATATCGGATAGACGTTCTGCTTGGGCACGGACTTGAGTTGCGTCTCTCCGTTGACGACTGAGCGGTAATATCTTCTCAGTTGTTCGCCGTGCTCGGAGGTGCCGGTCTTGTCCTCGATCAGCAACACGTGCTTCGGGCCGATTTGAGCCAAGACGTCAATGCCCTTGTCTTGCTGGAAGATCTTGGTTTCGAGTGTCTTGGGGAGTGGGGTGCTCCCATGTTGGCCGAGCAAAGCCCTTGCGAAATTTCGACCGCAAGCGTGTAGCTCCGCCGCCGTGCCATCATTGGCGTGACGATCATCCGCCCACTTGAGAAGCCAACAGATCATGGCGTCCTGAGAGAGTTCCTTGGTCGCGTAGTCGAACAGGTTGGGTCTGGATTGCTTGGGCATTGGGGATGCTCCTTGTACTTCGACGATCACATTGGCTAGCGAGGCTTCGCCTCAGACCGACAAGTCATGTGTTCGTCTCCGGCAAAGGTTGAGACGGACCCCGACCGCTGCTCCGCTCCGCGGCGTGAAGCCGCCTTCATAGTCGCGCAAGGCGTCGGTGGCCGTATAGTGGCCGGTGGGGAGCCCATCGACCGGAGTCCGAGCCATGAACGTAGCACGAAACGCTGGCGAGGTGCTGGCCGAGCACACGACGCTGGAGCTGGAGTGCATCGACCGGATGTACCTCAACATTTACGTGCCGGTGCTGCAGACGGGCGCGGGGGCGGCGCACTTCTTCAAGAAGGTTCGCGGCAATCCGGTGCCTTCGTCGGCGCTGATGGAGCCGATGACGCGGGCGTTCGTGCGGGAACTCGAGCGGTACGCGGCGAAGGAGGGGGTGGATCTGGTGCGGTTCGAGCGGTTCGAGCGCAAGGACGACCGGACGAGGGAATACCTGCGCGAGTTCGCGGGAGCCGAGGGCGTGCTGTACATCGGCAAGGCGCAGGAGAGGGCGCGGGTGCTGCGCACGGAGCGGCGTCACCATCCGGTGTTCGGCCCGTATCCGTGGCTGGTGTCGTCGACGGCGATGGTGAACCACTACTACGTGTACGCGGTGGACGACGACTTCGGGCCGTTCTTCCTCAAGTTCTGTTCCTACTTCCCGTACAACGCGAAACTCTGCGTCAACGGCCACGAGTACCTGAAGCGGCAGTTGGCGAAGCGCGGCATCGCGTTCGAGGCGCTGGACAACGGCGTCCTGAGCTGCGCCGACCCGGCGCTGATGCGACGCCTGGCCGACGGCCTGACGGCGGCGCGGATCGACGCCCTGCTGCGCAAGTGGCTGGCGCGCCTGCCGCACCCGTTCACCGCCGCCGACCGGGCGGCGGGCATCCGCTACGACATCTCCATGCTTCAGGCGGAGTTCGCCCTGACCCAGGTCTTCGACCGCCCCGTCCAGGGACGGGTGTTCTTCGAAGAGGTCGTGCGCGAGAACCTCGACCTGGGCCGCCCCGACCACGTGCAGTTGATCTTCGACCGGCGCGTCACGCGACGCACGCCCTCGCGGTACCGAACCCGCGTAATAACCGACGGGGTCATCCCGTCGCTGCACGTCGACTACAAGCACTCGCGCATCAAGCAGTACCACAAGGAGGGTCGCGCCCTGCGCACCGAGACGGTGGTCAACGACACCTACGACTTCGATATCGGCAGACGGCTGCGCAACCTCGAGGATCTGAAGAAGATCGGCTTCGCCGCCAACCGGCGCCTGCTGCGCGTCCAACGCGTCAGCCACGACTGCCTCATCGGAGCGCAACGGTTCGGCGACCTCCACCGGCCGCGTCTCGTCGGCGGCCAGCGCGCCTCGGCGCTGCGCTTCGGCGACCCCCGCGCCCAGGCCCTGCTCGCCGCGCTGCTCGGCTTCAGCATGCTGCCCGACGGCTTCCAGAACCGGGATCTGCGCGGCCGCGTGGCGCCGCTGCTCGGCTTGTCCGTCGAGGAGTACGGCCGCGGCCGCATGACCTACGACCTGCGCCGTCTGCGGCTGCCCGGGCTGATCGAGAAGATCCCGCTCACCCGGCGCTACCGCGTCACCGACGACGGCCTGCGAACGGCCCTGTGCTACCACCGGACCTACGCCCGCGTACTGCGCCCCGCCATGTCCGTGGTGTTCGACGTCCCGCCGCGCTCGGCCTCCCGCCTCAACCGCGCCGTCGACTCCTTCGACAGCGAAGTGCAGCGGCTGTGGGAAGGGCGCCAGCTCGCCGCCTGACATGCAACCCAACTGTTAACATCAGCTCCGCTCAAGGAATCTAGGCGCCTCGGACGGGTATCTCCTAGTCCAGTCGCAGGGCGCGTCGAGAGAACGCTACTCGATCATCCCGAAGTGACGAAACGCTGCGAAAATGATGTCCCGCTTGTCTGCGGGACACGGCTCCTGCCGCTCCCCGGTTCGGTTCCAGGCCATGCGCAAGGGAAGTCCCTTGAGCTCTTTGCAATGCGCGATCCAGCATGTCTTCGGCTGCGAGCCACTGATGTTGCACCCAGATTTGGATTTCCTTGTACGTTGCCATTGTCAGTTTCCCAGGAGGCGACCGCCGACCTTGCCCGGCCAGTGAAGTCATTTCAAGACATTTGGCTGACAGGAGCAGCAGAGCGTCTGCTACTCTGACATGAGGGATAGTTAGCGCTGAGCGTCGCGCATATGGTGGATTGAGGAGAAGCGTGCCAGACGATGTCCTGCAGCGGTTCCAAGCACAAAATGTCTGGAAAGCCCGAGGCAAGCGAGCACCGCACAAACCCTTACTGGCTTTGTGGGCGATTGGTAGGTGTCTCCGTGGTGAAGATCGGCTGACGTCGTACGACTTGGTGGATCGGGGGTTGGCACGTTTGCTACGACTGTTTGGCCCCCATCGAAAAACAATCCACACGGAAGGTCCTTTCTGGCGCATGCAGCGCGATGATGTCTGGGAAGTGGACCGGCCTCGGCTTGTCAGGTCGAACAAGGCGGATGGCGCCTACAAAGGCGACCTCAAACGCCATCAGATTCTTGGTGGTCTAACCGAAGCCGACTATATGGCGTTTCGCAGGGATTAAACGCTGGCAATTCGGGTTGCATTTATTGGGCGCTTCACCATGTCTTACTACGGTCATGTTACGGGTACTAGTCTTTCTGGTGAGCAGTTCGCGAACCACCCCGAGTTGATTGGTCACGCACGAAGTAGATCCTGGACTAGTGCACGCGCGAAGGTAAGGTAGGAAATGACGAGAGGCACCGGCCTTGTGGCTGTTGTCAGTAAGAGTAGTCCTGGCGTTGTACCTCGCTTGAGGCCTCCGTAGTAGGAGCGCACGACTTTCCTAAAATTTGCTTGCGTATTGGGGTTCCGGTGCGCGATATGGTTGCGCACATACCGTATGTCGGTGACGAATGATGCGTATGTGGATACAACATCGACAATTGGATCCTTAGGGTCGATGGTATGGCTGATGTTTTGTCGTATATCTCGCGAATTTCCCCACCGTAATGCTCGGTCTCGCGTACGCTGGTGACTAGCCATCAAATGTTGTGCATTACTCATTGAGGTGGCAATGACGAGTCTCAGTGGGATGGTACCATCCAGATAAACAGCCTCACATAGGATCTTTTTACATGTTCGAGAGATTAGGTTCTCAATGATTATGAATAGCCGAACGACAATCATTTCAGCAATCAGCTTTTTGTGCTGGACCTGCAATGGCTCAATCGATTGAACAAGGGAGCGCAATCGATCAATTTCACCCAGGGACGCGTCCCGGTCGGATGCTAGGTTTGGTGCCTGCATCAGAAGGACGTTAGGTGAGGTACGATCGAAATTCTAGGTCCCGCGCATTTCTTGATCTAATTCGATGTAGATTGCCCGAGGTGAAGGCGCCGTACACGTTGGCGGGCATCGCATCTGGTCTGTCACCAGTGCGTACGGCCTCAACTCTGCTGTCAATATCGATGAGGCATTCTATGACTTCGCGGTGCTTAATGCGCGAGAATGAGTCGAGCACCATCATGAGGCTGAATAGCAACTGCGGTGTTGAAAAAATCGTTCCTCTAATTAGGCCTTCAGGCAACGAGAGAAGTCGGGAGAAGCTGCGATCAAGGCGTTTCGATACCTCCGAGGCGCGAGGGAAGCATTCGTCGTATCTCTTGTAATACATGTTGAGTAGTTTGGCAGAGAAATCCAGAAGGTGCCCTTCAGAAAAATTCATGGCAAGATCCGCGATGAACTGCACTTCGAGCATCCGCGAAATCTGCGTATCGGTGAAGATTCTATTTGTTCTCCAGAACTCAAGACGTTGTACTGCCTCATTCAGGCAAAACTGCTTGTAGGCCCCACTGAATAAGGCGTTTCTTTTTTCTTGAGGATTTAGGGTCTTTGCGATGGAGTTTATCCTGCCGAAAATCTCCATCACGTTGGCATCGCTTGCGCCGATCAGGTACCCAACGGAGAGCGCTGACTGGAGAAAGTGAACGCGTTCACGCGGACGAAGTCGCGAATAGTGTACAGGGGTTTTGTGCGCTGGATGTGTTGCTGGAAACCGGTCATCTCGATATTCGATGACACAACGTATACGCTGTTGTCCATCGACGACCTCTCTAATAGTCTTCTCCGATTCAAGGTCAACGGTATGACGGATGTAGACGGAGGGGACTGGTTTGTTTTCGTGAATCGTGTTGATCAGATAGGCCTTCTGTGATTTGGACCAGACTGACCTGCGTTGATACCACGGCGCTATGTCTAATTCGTTGCGGTCAAAGTAGCCAAGAAGGTCTTGCAGCATAATTGACTCGTAGTCGACCCGTTCCACTTCGTAATCTCCTGATAACGCTGCTAGCCAGAGTTCGAGTCGATGACCTCCAGCCGACTTGCTGGGCGTCCCGACTGTATTCAATCTTAGACTCGCTACACGTTCGTGGCAATGCAGCGGGGTCGCAGCAACGTCGATCGGCAACTCTTCGGTATCCGTCCGATGGTTCGGAGAAAAGGTGAAGTTGTGGTCGGCCCCAAAATCATCGCGCCTTCGTAGCGCGGGCACGAAACGCGTCGCTTTTGTGAGCCTATCGGCAAATAGCTGACAGATTATTCCGAGGAGATGGTTTGCACAATTGCGGCATTTTGGGGGACCCCAAAATGCCCTGGAAGGAGTGAAACCCGATGGACGAACGACTACGTTTTGTCGCGCGACTGCTTGAGGGCGAGAAAATGGCACCGCGGTGCCGGGAGTTCCGCATGTCGCGGGTCACGGCTACAAGATATTCAATCACTACAAGGAGTGCGGTCTCAACGCGCTCTACCACCGTGGCCGCAGACCCTGCTGGCATGCCAATAAGCGGCCGCTCGAGGTCGAGCGGAGCATCCTCGGCATCAACCGCGAGCACCCCTCCTGGGGGGCTCCCGAGATCCGCGACAAGTTCATCCGGCTGTATTCGATGATCTGTGTGCCCAAAATGAACTGTAAACCATGTCCCCGGAACGGACCGCTGAGCGAGTGGCGCAGGGCAGGGATTCGAACCCTGGGAGGCGTTAACCTCGCTGGTTTTCGAGGCCAGTGCTTTCGTCCACTCAGCCACCCTCGGGAAGAAGTTGCCTCGTAGTTGAAATGATGCGCTTCAGGCTGATACGAAAACGGGTTGGGCGGATTGGATGCGGCTAGCCTTTGCGAGCGGCGCCATCATAACGGTGGCTTGGCATTGCGGCAATTTGGCAAAAGACCGTTACAGCATCACTGGTCGTCCTCGACAACGCCCTTCGGTGCTGGGTCTCCGTCACGCCGGCGACCAGTCAACCGTGCCGAACACTGCCAATGTACGACTTGGGATGGCAAAGCGGCTACTCCGTGCGCGGTGGCCGGTCGCCCGAAGCGCCTGAAGATAAACCCGGCAACGCGGGGACGGCACGTCCTTTCCCGGCTTCGCTACGAGGCGTCCACCATTTGTTCGAACGAGGCTTGGTCGATGACCTGGTTATTGACGAGCGTTGTCTCGATCAGACGCTCGGAAACGTGGAAGTGGCGAGCGGCGGCATGGATGTCGTCTTCGCCCGGTTTGTCGGTGTTGATGTACGCCCGAAGGTCGTCGAATGGGCAGAGGAACCCTTGGGCGAATGCCCGTTGGAACTTCTGGCGCTCCGACTTGGCGGCGGACAATGGCCCCATGGCGTCGTCGTGAGACCAGATGATGTCGCCAAGGCTCCTGCAGATTTCGAACCGACGCGTGTGCGACCAGGTGGACCGCAAGGCGAGCTTGCTGCCAGATTCTTGGCGCAGCCGCAGGGCGTAGGGAACATCGAAAGTTGATCGCCGTTTAGTCCCGAGGTAATCGACGTTTGTCCCGACAATCTCGCTGAGTCGCGTGTTGCGTATGGGTCCGGGTGGAACGTTGAGCCAAAAGCGCAGTTGTTTGGCGGCACTTACGGCGAGGCGCCAAGGTGGTTCCAGGGAGGACCTGCCTACCTCTCTTGGGTCTGGCGTGTCGAAAGCGATTGGCGTGCGGATTAATACGTTTGAGGACTCGGCCGCTTCGATGCAGTTGTTTAGTGCTTCGGTTGCCCCCTCTCCCTGGTGGGCGAGTGCCGCCTCTTGGAGCGGCTCGGAGCCGTATCGTTCCGTTAGGGTCTCCAGACCGTCAACTAAGCCGTCCGGCGCATCGTCGGGATCGAATCCCAGCATGGCCTCGAGCTTGCGCCAGGTCGCTACCGTAGAATCGGTGCGCTCGGCTTGCAGTTGGCGGTATTCGGCGTCGAGCCCGTCGGAGGCGTTCCCGACGTGTTCCAGGACATGTCCAACGAAACGGTCAATGGCGTCCTCGACCGTCGAGGATGCCACGTAGGTCAGCCGGGGCTGGGCAACGAATTTCAGGGAAGGTTGCAAGTTGTTGGCGTCGGCGTGAACCGCGAACCCAACTCGTGAACCTTCGCCCCAGATCGACACGTTGGGCCAATGGTATCCAGCCCCGACCGACGACAGGTGATGTGCAAGTCGCCACTCCGCGTTGAGGTCCGCGTAGGGGGCCGGTTCCCAGCGTAGGCGCCACCAGTTGTCAATGAACCAGAAGGCCAGCGGAACGGGAGGGGCGTGCAGCCAGTCGTCGGGCGCGTTGCTGCCGCGACGGACCAGGCGGGTGAGGCATTCATGGCCGAGGCGGATACGCAGGCGGTCCGGTTCTGAGCAATTGCCGTTCCTGGCCTCTTCGATGCCGATCTGGAAGTCGATCATATGGCAGAGCGTACTGAGCGCTGTTAGATGGCGTCAGCCTGGTCAAGAATCTTGCGGCTTGCCTCTACGCTGGTGCGGCCCGAATCCTGGTCGAATTGGTCCTCGATCTCGTAGTCCGCGAGGTTTCTGACTTTCCGCAATGCGGCGAGTTGGTAGGCCAGTCCTCGTGCCGCGTTCGGGCTGCTTCTTTGCTGGAGGATGTCGGCAACGAAACGATGGGACTCGGCCGTCGATAGATCGGCGTGGGGATCGATAGACGTCGCGAGCGCACGGCACCGGTGGTAGGCGGCGTAGTAGGCGCGACTCGTGGCGTTGCGCCAATCCACTTCGGCACCGCCCTGGCTCATCGTCGCGGCGGATTCCAGAATCGACTCCGGCGTCACTCCCATTCAGTCGCCCACTCCGACGAAAAGGTGAACGAACAGGAGACCGGGATCCTCCACGAGATCGTCGTGAGAGACGATCTCGTCGGCGAGCGTTGAGTTGAGGGTCGCCGCCATCTCCGGAGAGGCGGTGACGAATCGACGAAACAGGAATGAGTGCGGCTCGTCTTGGTCCAGCTTGGCGGAGATTCCGGTGCTGGGCACACTTTCGGCCCGCTGTATTGAGCCGGCAATTTCGAGAACCCGCTGGATGTTCGACTCCCCGAAGGTTCCCGCGTCAAGCGAAGCGACGAACTTCTCCAACAGTCCCGTGAGGGAATGTGGAGCCTCGCCAGGGCGCAAAGCGTTGAGTCGATTGCAGTACTTGTGCGCCATCCGGAATTGCCCAGCTTCGACGGCACGCTTGATCGCACTGTCCAGAATCACCGTATTGTCTGGTGCCTTGCTGTGCGCGGTATCGGCGGCGTCTAGCGAGTCCCGCCATTCATCGACCAGTGACAGGGCGACGGAGTAGTTCTGGTAAGTCACAGAGCTATCGGCATGTTGCAGGGCGATCCGAAAATGCTCGCGGACGCTCTTGATATCCCCTCGGAGACTGGCGACCCCGCCGAGTACTGTGTGAACGACGGCGGGATCCACATCCATTGCCGCTTCGGCGTCTCTCTCAAGTCTGCGCAATGTAATCTCGTTCGGCGCATCCATGGCCATCAGCCGATCCATCAGATCGTTGGCTTTGGTCTGTGGTGCTGGGATATAGCTCACGTTGACCCCCTCTCCGCTGCTCTATGCGCGAGCCGTTGGCGGGTCTTTATCGAATTGCTTCGCCGACACGATGACGGTTCCATTTGTTCGGCTAGCGTTTTACCGCACGGTGCCATCATAGCCGTAGCTTGGTATCGCTACAATTTCATGTCCGGCGGCTGGCCGGGGACCGATTGTTCTCGAAGGCACTCTTAGCGGCGGGGGCAGGCGATGCGATGCTGGTGATTCGCTGGATGTGCTCACCTGTTTCCCGCCACTCAATCCACCACCCATGCGGCGACGCATCGGCCAACGTCTCCGTCTCCCTTGCGCCGTTCCGGTAGCGGGAAATGGAGAGTTCCGGACATTCCCTCCAGGGCGCGCAGCCACAGGAGTTGGTCGGGGTAGCGGTCGAGTTCCTCGTACGTCGGCGAGGCAAGGCCGGGCGCCTTCACCCGCGCAAAACGATCGAAGGCTGCGCGGAGGTCGGCGAGTCGATCTGTTGGCATGAGGGTAGTGTGCTGGCGATAGTTCCGGCTGGCAAAGTCGCTGTCTTGATCTTGCGGTGGGACAGCCCGGAAAGCGCGTCTTCATCATGAACCGTCCGGACGAAACCTCACCATTTCTCGATACGGTGCATGGATGTCGGAGCCGTAGCAGCCGAATTCGGCTTAGCCTAGTTCTCGTCCGAAAACTCTCAAGGCGTTGATTTTATTGCGGAAAAGCGCTCGAAAGTTGGCTTTGAACCGGCGTTTCGGATATCCTCTGTTCTCGTAACACACTGAAAACTTTGGAAAGCCAAAACGCCGGAGGCGCGAATGCGCGAAAAACGCAACGCACAGACAAGCTTATTCGATCCGCAATCCGTAGACCACCCGGTCGCCGACGACCTCGAGCGGGCGTCGGCGTGGCTGGACGCGCACCCGGAACTGCTCGACGAGGTCGCCGACGACCTGGGCGCGAGTTCGGGGTCGGGCCGGGGCCGCCGCGGCCTGAGCTGCGAGACGGTGCTGCGCTGCGCGGTGCTCAAGCACCTGCGCCAGGAGAGCTACCGGGGCCTGGAGTTCGCGCTGCGGGACTCGCTGTCGGCGCGGCGCTTCGCGCGGGTCGAAGGGTCGCGGCTGCCGGGCAAGTCGGCGCTGGCCGCGAGCGTCGGCTCGATCCGCGCCGAGACTTGGGAGCGGATCGACCGGGTTCTGCTGGAGGCGGCGCGCGACGCGAATGTCGACACGGGGGACCAGGTGCGCATCGACAGCACGGCGGTGGAGACGCACATACTGGAGCCTTCGGACAGCCGGCTGCTGTTCGACGGCGTGCGCGTGCTGACGCGGCTGCTGGTCGCGGCGCGCAAGGAGCTGGGGGCGGAGGCGGTGCGCTTCCACGACCACCGCCGGGCGGCGAAGCGTCGGGCGCTGGAGATCCAAGCGGCGCGGGGCGCGGAGAAGCGGGCGCGGATCTATCGCGCTCTGCTGCGGCTTCTGGAGCGAACCGCGGGCTATGTCGAGGCGGCGTTGCCGGCGGTGACGGCGGCGGGGACGCCCTGGGCGCGGTCGTGGGCGGAGACCGCCGCCGAATACGGCGAATTGCTTGTCCGCGTGGTCGATCGGACGAAGCGGCGGGTGTTCGAGGGCGAGGCGGTGCCGGCGCCGGAGAAGGTGGTGAGCCTGTTCGAGCCGCACACGGATATCATCGTCAAGGGCGGGCGCAAGACGCACTACGGCCACAAGGTCAACTTCGCCACCGGGCGCAGCGGACTGGTGCTGGACGCGGTGGTGGAGGACGGCAATCCGGCGGACAGCGCGCGCTGCCTGCCGATGCTTCGGCGGCACGTCGAGCGCCACGGCGCGGCGCCGTCGCGGGCGGCGTTCGACGGCGGCTACGCGTCGAAGGCGAACCTGGCGGCGGCGAAGGACCTGGGCGTGGAGCACGTCGTGTTCAACAAGAAGCGCGGCCTGAGGGTCGCGGACATGACCCCGTCGTCGTGGATTTACGCGCGCCTCAAGCGCTTCCGCGCCGGCATCGAGGCGGGCATCTCGCACCTGAAGCGGTGCTTCGGCCTCGGCCGCTGCCGCTGGCGCGGCCTGCCGCGCTTCAAGGCATATGTGCGTTCGGCGGTGTTCGCCCACAACCTGATGCGCTTCGTCCGGCTGCTGCCGCAGCCGACCTGACCCCGCCCGAGCCGTCGCCGACCGACCGGACGCGCGCTCCGGCCGGCGAGGCATGCCTCGCTTGCCGGTCACCCACTCGATCTATCCTCGAACGCCTCCGAAAGCGGCCGCATCACCTCCGAACCCCGGCGAAACGCGTCGCCCGGCCCGCTCGTTCAATGCTCGACGCCATGCTCGGCCTGTGCGAACTCCCGAAAACGCGGCTTTAACGGACAAGAACTAGCCTATATCGGTGACGGATCGGGCTTACGCTCCGGCGCGTCGCCTATTCCGCAGCCTGACGCAGGGCGCTTGCTCGCAACGCCGGGAACGCGACCGCCGTCACCGTGGCAAGACGCTGGCGTGCCTTTCGGGCCTTCCGCTGGGGCGTGCCCAACTAGCGAGACCGTGTTGACAGGGAAGGATCGACCGGCGCCCCTTTAGTTCGGCCCGGAGGGGTGGCGGAGACGGCCGCGAACCCCGGCGAGTGCGAGACAGTGGAGTCCTTTCCAAACACCAATAGAACGAAAATAAGGCAACTCCAAACGATTCTCTAACGAATAGGGGGTGGACTTTCGGACGCGCCGTGGCATCGTATGCGGCAGCGAACCGTTTCGTGAATCGGGGGTTTGGCGCGTCCGCGAAACGGTCCGCGGACTCCGACCGGAGGCCAAGGGAACTCCGGGCCGTGCCCGGATCGGCCGGCCACTTCGAGCAAAACCGAAGCCAACGAAGTCGCCTACCTCCGTTTTGGTCGTTCAGTCAGGCCCGATGTTCGTTTCGATCGTAGCCGGGAACATGAGGTCCAAACGATGAAACCAGCCACCCCGCGCTCCGAGTGGGAGGACATTCAAGGGTTCGATCGTGCGAAGCGCTCGTACATCCGCCTCGACTGTGACGCTTGGCTCGCGGCCCACCCGGTTAGAGCGGAAGGCAAAAGGCGCGGGAAACGGAACCAACCCGACTCCAACGAAACGCTTCCCGATGAAATCTACAACAGGATCGAAAGCTGGGTCCGGAAGCGGGCGCTAGACTGCAAGCAAGAGGTCGAAAAGTACATCAGGGACGAACTTGCCAACCTCCACGATCTGCGCAGTCTCTGGGAAGAGGAGCATCCCGAGATCGCGCTAGATGCCCTTGTCACGCGGAACTGCCGGGACCTTAACTCCATCGCCGACAAGAGCATAGGCGATTTGGACGTGGAACGTGCGGAGTTCGAGGAAGCCGCCCGCGACTTGAAGCGGTTCCGTGAGCATCACAGGCTATCGCATGTCGCGGACTATCCGGGCAACCAACTCGCGCACTGGCTGTGGGTTCCGGTCTTCATGATCATCGAGACCTTCGCGGGCGCCAACCTCCTGGGAAGCGTCTCACGGGGAGGCGTCATCGAAGGGTGGATGATCGCCGTCGTGCTGACCATAGTGAACGTACTCCTCGGACTCATTGCCGGGTTCGCGTGGCGCCGCACTCACGTCCGCTCGACATTCGTCAAGCTCTTCGCCTACGTATCAAGCGCCATCTTCGCTTCAGTCGCGCTGCTCTGGAACGACATCGCGGGCCATGTCCGCGACGTCTACGTGCTCGCCGAGAAGACGGGGGCACTCGAAACTCCCGACGAAGCATTCGCCATTGCCTGGCGCACGATGATCGAGCGACCGCTGCCTTGGGAGAGTCTCGCTTCCGCGGGACTAGCCCTCGTCGGCATCTTCGTCTTCGCCCTTACCGCGTTCAAGTCCTATTCGGCCGACGACCGCTTCCCAGGCTACGGCAAGAAGCACCGCAAGGCCGAGGCTTTGCGTAGACGCTACCAAGACGACCTAGACGACGCGCTCGCTGAACTTTGGTCTGCACGAGACAAGGCCAACATCGTGATCGAAGAGACCAAGGACCGCTACGAGATGGATCAGGCCGGCTGGAAAGCGGGATTGGATAGGTTGAAGATGGTTCTCGATGGCTACCCGATGAACCTTCGACAGTACAACAAGGATCTGGCCTACCTTCTCGCTGCCTATCGTGACGCGAATCTGGCCGCTCGCAAGGCGCCGCCGCCGCCATTCTTCGACATCGAGCTGACGATTGACCCGGACACCATCCAAGCACCGACGTTTGATGTGCCAAGTTCCCCGGAGTGGGGCGACATCTCGCAGAAGTCGAAAGCAGGTTTCCAGCGGGTGGAGGAGACTTATAGTCAACTCCTCACGCGCTACCAGATGCTCGACCAAGTCGTCGATGACGACGCGGAACGTACTCCGTGAGCCGGCGCGCCCGCCGCAAGGCCGACGTCATCGCACAGTGGCGCTCAACTATGGCCCCACTGGGCTTGGGTGCGCTTCTCATCATCGGAATCGTGGCCCTCTACCAAGTCGGCGACCGTCCGCCCGAAACCGACGACCGTCTCTGCCCCAAGGACACCGGTGCAGTCGGTGCCACCGTCCTCCTTCTCGACACAAGTGATCCACTGACTGCGAAGCATAGGGCCGAACTCGAACGCCTCGCGGGCCAAATCGCCTCGCAGAACGCCGGCCGAATGGGCATCGCTCCGGGAGAACTCCTCGCCGTGTATGAGATGACGCACGACCCCGGTTCCCCCAACAAGCTGCTCGAAGTCTGTCGCCCGTTCAAGAACCCGAAGGACCGCACTTGGCGCGACGACATCCATCAGGGCCGCCGCTTTGCCGCACGGGACTGGAACCGCTTCGAGGACGCCCTCGCCAATGGGTTCCCAGAACGCGACGGCGAAGAGCAGACGACCTCGCCGCTACTGGAAACCATCACGGTCCTTGCTCCGCGACACATGCCCGGAAAACTGGGGGATGAACATTTCCCCGTTCATCTCATCGTGTTTTCCGATCTTCTGCAGCACACACCGCGACTCTCGCACTACGGATCCTATCCGGACGCCGATCAGTTGCGACACCTCGCCCGCGATCTCCTCACGGACCTCACCGGCACCAGGGTGAGCCTTTTTCGGCTCGAACGACCGAAATATGCGAAGTGGCAGACCGAGCACCACTACTACTGGTGGACCGAACTGGTCCAGGAACAGGGCGGACAGGTCGAGTGGCAAGGCTCCATCTGAACCCGCCACGGATCCGATCCCGCCGTCCGATTCCGACCCCCACACGATCGGGTCCGCAACGCGCGAGCGCCACGCCTCTCGGTCGGACACCGACAGCAGACGAATACAGGAGTCACCCCGGCCATGGCCAATAGAACCAACGCCCTGTGGTTTTTCGCGGCCCTCTTAGGCGGCGGAACTGCTGTCTGGTGGGCGAAGTCTGCGGTCGCCGACGCGTGGTTTGCGGCAATCGTAGCGGCGGGTGTGGTTCTAGCGCTTGCGATCTACTACTTGCTTAACGACGAGGACGCCCCCGAAGAGGAGGGGGACAACATCTACTATCTCGGGCTCCTCTTCACCCTCATTTCTCTCATGTTCACACTAGTGGAGCTCTTTGGGGCGGACACTGAGACTGCGCCCAATGCCGAGAAGATTCGCGTCCTGCTCGAGAACTTCGGGATTGCACTGACCTCCACCGTAGTCGGCGTCGCCGGGCGAGTCGCACTCCAGAACTGGCAAAGGGCTTCGCCTGCGGAACCACGTCACCCCACCGAAGACGATGCGTTCCCGCGTCCGCCCCAAGGCGCAAGTACGAAGGACCTAGAGGGGTTCAATCGGCATGTCCTCGAAAGGATCGCCCGCGATCTCACCCAGGGTGCCAATGCCCTCGCTCGGTTCCACAGGATCGTCCGAAGCCATGCGACCGGCAGCGAGGACCATCTGCGCAGCCACAGCGAGACGCTCACGCGGGAAACTACCGAGTTCAAGGACACGCTCCGACGCGACACCGAGACATTTGTCCAAGAACTCAAGAGACACGCAGAGGGCACTATCCAGGCCGTCGCCGGGTCCCTCGAAGCCGTGGCGCGACAGGCCGAAGCCCTCTTGGATCAGGTCCGCTCCACACACGCGGACTACGATACGGAGCTGCGGGAAACCACGCGGTCGTTCCATCATGATATGGAGTCCTCAACCAGCCGGAGTCTCGACGCCCTACGGCAGACCTTCGGAACAGTCGCGCAACAGGCCAACGCTCTGCCAGCGGAGCTCAAGACAGCCCACGAACGGTACGTCGACGCAATCCGCGATGCGACTCAGTCATCCCTTGACGGTATCCAGTCCACAGCCAACGAGAACTTGCGCGCCATCGAACGGGAGCTCTCGGACGCTGCAACACAGTCCGTCGCGGTGGGGCGAAACCTGTCTGGCGTCAGTCAACGCATCGACCAGGCCTTCAGTAACTTTGAATCCGGCCTTGGACGCGCAGCCCATTCCAGTGCAAACCTCGCCGAGAACGCCGACCAAGCTGCGAAGTCGACTGCATCTCTAGATATCGAACTTCAAAAGCTGGGCCCGGTCCTCCAGCCCCTACATTCCGGCACCGAGACGTTGACGAGCCTGCTCGAGTCCTTGAAGGAGTTCAACGGGTACATTCGCGCTAGTGACGGTACGGGACAGACCGCAACGGCGCTAAGGCAGATCGGCGACATACTCCAGACCATAGCTGCCGTGGCGGACGCCTCGACTCAACGTGCTGCGAAGGCTGCAAGCCTGCTCGACTCATTTGCCCAGAGCGTAGACACGACCGAAAGCGAAACCCGGCGCGCCACGCAGGCGCTTGAAGCCCTTGCCATCGCGGCCGAAGCGCGCGCCGACGCCCTTCGGGAGAACCAGAAATCGAGCTTTCCGTTCTGGAACCGAGGGCGATGAGTAGCTACCGCCGCGGGGCCGTCCTAGGGCTAACGGTCGCCGAAGCGTTCATCCTATTCACCTTCCTTCTGCTCATTGCGCTGCTAGGCCTCAGCCAGCCCGACGACCCGCAACTTGAGTCCGATCCATCAAGCCCGCCGCGAATCTGGGTCCGTCCAGAGGAGATTGAGACGCTGGTCAACTCTGCGAAGCAGGCACGCGAGGCCCGGGACCAAGCCGAACACGCACTCGCCGCCGCGCAACAAGAACTGGATCAGACACGCGACAACGCAGAGCGCGCGCAGAGGGCTGCGGAGGCGGCTGCGAACGGCCGTGCCGCTGCGGAACGTGAACGCGATCAGGCGCACCAGAGGGCGGAATTGGCGGCCAAGGACCTGAACCATGCTGAGAAAGCCGTCGCCATCGCCAAACGCAACCTGGAGCTGTTTCGCCGCAAGGGCGAGAACCCGCCGTGTTGGTATCAAATCGTCAAGGCTGGCGAGAACAAGACCCGGGAGAAACCGCACTACTTGTTCAACGTCGCGATTCACGAAGACAGCATCGAATTGGCCCGTAGGCCGCCGCCGCCGGGTGGTGCCGCCGACGATGGCGATACTCCATACGTGGAGGAATGGAGGCGATTGCGCATAGCGGGACTGCCCTACGGAAGAAGGCTGAGCGACGAAGAGTTCTCCGACGCCGTAACCGATTTGGTCGCGCGAGGCCGGAATAGCCAAGTTCGGAGCTACGAATGTGTTTTCAGTGTGATGGTCTGGGACAAGACTCCCAACCACGCCAAGGAGAGGTGGAAATACGCCCACGACCGCATCATCGAAGGCTCGTTTAGTGCCTACACTGTTCAGGATCTCGAATGGACCGGGGCCGACTAATGGGGCATCACCACGTCAGCTTTGGCGACCCGAGCCCAACTGCGACTCGGTCCGTTCGGATGTGATCGCTGGGATGCAACGCCCCCCTTCACCGCCCACCGTCAACTCGGCGATGCCGCGTACCGCTGCGCCCGGGTCGAGGTACAGCGCGATCCCATGTCCCGAGCGAAGTGCGGCGCGCTATCTTCGAGAGGTGACAGGTGACAACCGGCCGGTCAACCTTGCCGCCCTTTGGACTTCACCATCTTGTCGTCCAAGTCGTCCAAGTACGTGTCGTCTCCCGGGTACATCCACTTCAACACCCGGTCGAGTATCTCGTAGGCATCGAGTAGCCGCCTCGTGTTCGTGACTCCCGACTTTGCTCAGCCACTTGATTGCCATCAACGACGTCGCGATCGCTTCCTTCTTCTTCGAGCCTGACCTCCAGCTCTCGATGCGCTCGTGAAGGGGGACGAACCTAGCCGCCGGCCTTTTCCGAGGAACCTCCTGACTATCGATCACGAGCTCCACGACGGCCCGCAATCGGCTGGCGCACGACTCCTCGTTCATCTAGATCGGCCCGAACGACACGGTCAGCACATCCTTGATGCGCTGCGGTACCTCGTCGCTCACCTGAATGACCGGGGGCGTTGCCTCCGGTTACGGGTCGCCCGATACCGTCGCGCCCAATCCGGATCTCGCGAACCGAACGGCCGGTCGGGTCGCTGGTGTCCCACCAGCCCAAAATATCCGCCATTGGGTTCCTCAAGGGCGCCAGATGCCCCACTTGAGTGTGTTTCCCCCGACCGTTCGGAGAATGCCCCAGCGGTGTCCGCGCGTCCCGAACACGGCGATGCCATGGCTTCCCTCCTTCGGAGTCGCGGGATAGTCACCGATGGCGACGTCGCGCTCAACTTCCCGTCGAGGTGTAACGCCGCACGCCAAAACCCCACGCGACGAACGACAACCCCAGGAACGCCACGCCCGCAAGCGGCGCGAGCGCCTGGAACACGCGCCCCGTGCCGAGCGGGTCGTCCACCCCGAGCACCGCGACGATCGGGAAGTAGCCGATACAGCCAAGGGGCACCACGAACGTGAATATCCGGCGAAACGCAATGTGGTAGATCGACAGCGGATACTGCGCGGTCTCGACTCCGCCGTAGGTGAGAACGTTCATGATCTCCAGCGACTCCGTGGTCCAGAAGCAGAGCGATGCCTGCAGGACCATGAGGCCGAAGAAGAAGGCGACGCCACCCGCGACCGTCAGCAACAGCAGCGCCACGCGGGCCGCGTCCCAGGGGATATCGAGGGCGGAGATCGCCCAGGCGAGCACGATCAGCCCTTGCAGCAGCCGGCCGATCCGGCGCAGCGCGAACTCGTGTCCGGCCAACTGCAGCGCCGTGGGGCGGGGACGGAGCAGCAGGCGATCGAAGTCGCCGGTCTTCACGTAGTGCGAGCCGAACCGGTCGAATCCCGTCGTCAGCGCATCGGCGATGGCGAAGGTGCAGTTGATGACGCCGTAGAAGAACGCGACCTCGGCAAAGGACCAGCCGGCAAGGTGTCCGAAGCGGTCGAACAGCGCCCAGAGGCCGAGGAACTCGATCGCGGAGTTGAGGAACTGTCCCGCCGCGCTGAGCAGGAACGAGGTGCGGTATTGCAGTTGGGCGCGGATCGAGACGCCAAAGTAGCGGGCCAGCATGGCGATCGAGTCGGTCATGCGGTCAGCCTCCCTGGACGACGAGGCGACGGACGCCGCGCGAGAGCAGGAAACGCCCGAACCAGACGATCACGACCGTCCAGGCCAGCGTGAACGCGATTTCGCTCGCGGCCTCTGCGATCGGAATGTTGCCGCTGTAGATGCGATACGGCACATCGCACAGCCCGCGGAACGGCTGCCACTCGAGGAACGGCTGCAGCCAGTCGGGAAACAGCGGTAGCGGCACGACCATCCCCGACAGGATTGTCACGAAAGACGGCATGATGCGGTCGACGCCTTCCCCGGAGAGCGTCCACAGCATGGAGATGTGGGCGAGTACGGTGATCGCCGTGGACAAGAGCGCGGCCGCCGTGATCGCGACGAGAAACCCGATCAGCGCGGCGCCAGACGGTGCCGGCAACGCCCAGTCGGCAAGGCCGAACGCGGGCAGCAGAAGCATGGCGAAGATCATCATCGGAATGGCCCGCAGCGTCGTCGTCGCCGTGCGGAACGCAAGGGTCCGGGCGAACCAGTAGCCATAGAGATCGAGTGGCCTTAGCAGGTCGTAAGCGACGGCCCCGGAGGCGACCTGCTCCTGGAAATCGGCATCCGTGTTCCAGGGCAGCATCCCGAGCATCGCCTGCCCGAGCCAGACGTAGGCGACCACCTCGACCATGTTCATCGGCTGGGGTCCTTCGGCCGTCGCGTAGAACGCTCCGAAGATCATCAATCGAACGGCACCCCAGAAAAGCTGGGTGACGAATCCCGCGAACGCCGCGGCCCGGTACTGCAGCAGGTTGCGGTAGCGGGCGCTGACAACCGCCGTGTACGGAGTCAGCCGGTTCATGCCTCGCCTTCCCCGTGCTCGGCGTAGAGCTCGGCCACCGTGTGCTCGATGGGCGGATGCTCGACGAAGAGATCCTGCACCTCGAACCGCGAGGTCACCCGCGCGATCAGCGCCGCCGGGGCGATCACACCGGCATCGAAGTCGATCCGCGCCCTCCTGCCTGTAACGCGCACGTCCCGCGTCCCCACTCCTCGGAGTCCATCTTCCAGGGCAGCCACGCTGACCGTGTCCTCCAAGTCCACGATAAGGACCCGCGAGTTGCCGACCCGGCGACGCAGGTCGTCGATGCCGCCATCGATCAGGATTTGTCCCTGGCCGATGACCATGATGCGCTCGCAAAGCGCCTCGATGTCATCCATGTCGTGCGTCGTCAGCACGACGGTGACACCCTCTTCGCGGTTCAATGTGCGCACAAAGTCGCGCATGGCGAGCTTCGCCGCAGCGTCGAGGCCGATGGTCGGTTCGTCCAGAAACAGCAGCTTCGGCCCGTGCAGCAGTGCGGCCGCGAGATCGGCACGCATGCGTTGGCCGAGGGATAGCTGGCGTACAGGCGTGTCGAGCAGAGGACCGAGACGCATCAATTCGACCATGCGGTCGCGGTTGCGCTGGAAAACCGGCGCGGGCACGCGGTAGACGCGCTGCAGCAACTCGAAGCTCTCGATGACCGGCAGGTCCCACCACAGTTGAGTGCGCTGGCCGAACACGACGCCGATCCGCGCCGCATGTCGGCGACGGTCGCGCCAGGGCGTGAGGCCGTCGACCGTACAGGTGCCGCCAGTGGGCGTAAGGATGCCCGCGAGGATCTTGATGGTGGTGGACTTGCCGGCGCCGTTCGGGCCGATGTAGCCGACCAGTTCGCCACGTTCGACATCGAAGTCGACGCCCGCCAAGGCATGGACCTCGCGTATACGGCGATCGACCAGACCACGAAACGCACCGGCGAGCCCGGCGCGGCGCTCGGCCACGCGAAACACCTTGGCGAGGCTCCGAACCTCGATCTGGGACATGGGTTGGGCTGCCACCCTGGGTAGCGGATAGAGGACCGGACTTGCGTCGCGCGTCTCGACGAGAACTATGTACCGGCCCGTTTGTCGCGTCAACCTCACCGGAATCGACCGTCCGGTTCCGGTCCGCCCGGGTCTCGCTCCGAGCGCGGTTCAGGGGAACCACCGCCCGCGACAGGGTCACGCTCCGAGCGCGGTTCAGGGGAACCACCGCCCGCGACAGGGTCACGCGCGAGATCAGTGCCTCGGCCCACTGCCATCAACATGCTGATTTAACTGCTTTTTTCTGTTTTTCCAGAACTCGTACGAGCGCGATTACTGGTTCTGCGCCGCGAAGAAATGAAGCGTGGCGGTGCGTTTTGTGACCCGGTGGCGCGTGCACGTCGGGTGATGGTGGGCGCTGGCGGCGCGGAGAGTGGCCTCGTTCGGTACTTCGGTCGTGTGCTGGAAAACCAGAGCACTCGCGCGCGCCTTTCGGAGGCAGATTCCGGCCGGATCGGACTCTGGAGGGGCCGTTTCCGGACAACGGGCCGAGTGGCCGCGCGGCGGCGATCAGGCCTAAGATCGGGCACGGCGTAGCGGCAAGACGGTCGGCCTGTGTGGGGGACAAGCGGTCGGCGATGAGTAAGAAATTTCTCGCATCCGATCAATGCTTGTCGCTCGGTCGGCGCTGAGCGGAATCGCGGGTCACTTCTCCGGTCATCCTCTTCGCACCCGTTGTGTCCTTGCGGACGCCGCCGGCACTGCTTGCGCGGTGTTCCTTTGGTCAGTGGAACGTCTGCGACGCGTTGCGCGTCTTCCCGTGTTGTTCGACCGACATGGACGACGAGCGATGCCACTGTCAGTATTCTCGGTCGGAGCAACCGTGGACGAAGCTGTGGCCTTTAGAGATCGCGAGAAGAGACGACTGGTGCCGCTCAAGCCCATGCTGTTCAGCGAACTGGCGTGTCGGGATGGGATGTACGGCAAAGCGCGTAGGGAATTCTGTCTGCACGAGGACTTTCGCGAGGAGAATCTGGAAGCCTGGATCCGCGAACCGGCGCTGGCTTACTTCGAGGATCGGGCGATCGGGTGGCATGACGGGAAGGGGAACGGCCCGAGCAACCACCTGTGCTGTTCGCAGAGCTGTTGCGTGAATTTCTGGTTCCCGTTCGTGCAGGCTCCGAATCAACTTGGTCTCGTTCTTCGAGGTCTTGGATACGACGTAAAGGAGATGCTCGAGATCGACGCCGATTGCGCATTGCGGGACGGCGCGGCCCCGTACGTTGCGTTCGAGTGGATCGGCAACCGGAACTATCTCGGAGAGCGGCTGCGCGGCAAAGAGGCGCCGGACGACGGTCGCACGCGAGGGGCGAACTTCACCAGTCTGGACTTCTGTCTGAGGTTCCGCCGTTCGGACGGGCGAATACAGGTTGTGGCCGGTGAGTGGAAATACACCGAGAATTACGCCAAGGGCGTCGACCTGCGATATAGCCGGTCGAAAACGGATCGCCTCGACAGCATCTATCGCAAACACCTGGAGAAGCCCGACTGCCAGATTGCAGGCGACGTGGCGCTGGAGTCGCTCTTCTTCGATCCCTTCGACCAGTTGATGCGGCAGCAGCTGCTCTGCACAGCGATGGAGAGATGCCGGGAGATGGACGCGGACGTGGTCACGCTCCTGCATGTCGCTCCTCGAGCGAACCGGGAGCTGATGCAGAGGGTCACGTCCAAGGCGCTGGCGCCGGTCGGTTCCGACATTCACGCCATCTGGGCCTCACTCACGCGTCCGGGCCGGTTCAAGGGGGTGGCAACCGAAGATCTGCTTCCGCTGGTGTGCGCGAACGCGCCGACATCGCAGACAAGCGACTATCTGCAGATTCGGTACGGCGGAATGGCATGAGTGCGTCTCCGGCGAAAGAGCGTCGGCGCCGTCTCCGGCGCCTCGTCGAGGTCCTGAGCAACGCCCCGTCGGCTCCGCTTGCCCTGTTCCCAGTTGCGGATGGTCTCGTGCGGCACGTCGATGCGCCGTGCGAACTCGACCTGCGTCAAACCGAGACGCCGACGCACCCGGCGGGCGAAACGCCCCATGTCGCGCATCGCCTCGGCGTCGTCGTCGCGCGCCTGGCGGGCGACGAGGTTGTCCATGGCCGGAACCGACGTTCCGCCATGGATGGCCCGGCGGGACAGGAGCGCAGCCAGGACGCCGCGGACGGGGCGGTCATTATTGCCGCGCGGGGTGAGCCTTGGCGAGGTTCGCTCCCGTCGTGGGCACGGTAGCCCTTTACAGCCGATAGGGCCACGCGAAGTCTGCGCGGCGCACGTTCAGCCTCGACCAGGTCGAGTCCGATGCCGCACGTGTCAGCTGTCAACGTACGCAGTGACCAAGCAAGCTGCCTGGAGTTTCAGGCGTCCAGGAGCCGGTCCACGAGCGCCCCGACGCCGTTTCTCTCGTTGCTCAAGGTAATCCAGTCTGCGGCCTCCTTGACCGCCCGCTCTGCATTGCCCATCGCGACCCCAAACGCGGCACCACGGATCATCGGTAGGTCGTTGGCCGCGTCGCCCACGGCACAGACGGCGAGCGGGTCTATCCTCGAAGCGACAGCTAACCGCTGTATTGCTGCCCATTTGTTGACATGGCCGAGGGTCGTTTCGAGGTACCAACCGGGTGTGCGCTTGGACTCGACGAGCGTGGTCGCGAATTCGCCGGCATGGGCGATATCCCCCTGCAGCGCACGCAGGCCCTCGCGTTCGCCGAATGCCCCCACCACGAGGATGTCGTCGTGCCCAGCGTCTTCCAGCCGAGCGTCTTGGCTACCAGAGTCACCTCCAACGTCCACGTAATGGCGAGTCGGCTCGTTCCAGGGCGCGTTGCCGTCCACGACGAAGTCGGGGCCAGCACCGCCATCGGCATCGCGCTGTAGGATGAGCGCCTGTCCGCGGTTGCGCGCCAGCGCCAGGAGATGCTTGACCTGGCCGACCGTGAATGGATCGCTGTGCAGCGTCTCGCCGTCCGTGGATTTGGTCAGTGAACCGCCTAGACAGACTACAGGCAGTCTCAGAGACAATTGTTGCAGAGCCTGTCCGGTCGTGCGGTACCGCCTTCCGGTCGCCAAGATAACCCGCAATCCTTCGCGGTGGGCGCGACGAAGCGCTACCTGCGTCTCCGGCGACACCCGATTGTCATCGGTGACCAGCGTACCGTCGACGTCGATCGCGAGCAGAGAAATGCGCTTTGGCACATTGGGTGGAACAACGACCATCTTCACAAGCTATCACGTTCCGCCGTCCTCAACGCATCCTCGGCAACAGCTTCCGCATGCGCGAACACCAGGACCTGCTCCGGTCCGCTTCGGAGGAACGTCGCGAGGGAATGCCGACATGACCGCCGCGCGGGCCGCGCATCGGTCGCGACGCTCCCTCCGTGCCGCCTCGGGGCAACGGGTCATGGTCTCCTGGCAGATGTCATCGATGTCCTGGTCGCTGTCGGTAAACCGGCGCAGGCTACAATCGTGTGCGCCAACGACGCACCAGGACCGAGATCCCGCCCCAATGCTCTTCGACCCCCGCCTCTGGCAGTTCACGCGCGGCGTGCGCCTGCGCATCGGGGCCGCCGTGGCGATGGGTATTGCGTCGTCGCTCGTCGGGATCGGCCGGCTCGCGCTGCTCGGGTGGCTCCTTGCGCGTGTCTTCACTGGCGACACGTTCGCGGACCTGATCGCGCCCCTCGTCGCGGTGGCGGCGGTGATGGTGCTGCGCGGCTGGCTCGAGCACGCGCGCGCGATGGTCGCCCACCGCACCGCGATACGGGTGCAGTTGGCCTTGCGCAAGCGGCTGTACGCCAAGGTGGTCGCGCTCGGCCCCTCCCACTTCGGGCTGGAGCGGACCGGGGCCGTAATGATCTCGATGATCGACGGGGTCGAGCAGCTCGAGACCTATTTCGGCCGGTACCTGCCGCAGCTCCTGGTCGCCGGGATCGCGCCGCTCGTCGTCTTCGTGGTGCTGGCCTTCCACGACCTTCCCGTTGCCGCGCTGATGTTCGGCTTCGCCATGTTCACGCTGTTCGCGCCAGCGTCGTTGCAGCACAACGAGGCGCGCAGCAGCAAGCGGCGCTCCGAGGCGTACCGCGCGTTCGCGGCGGAGTTTCTCGACGCGATCCAGGGGCTTGCCACACTCAAGGCATTCGGTCAGAGCGCCGCGCGCGGGCGGGTCCTGGCCGAACGCGCCCACGAGGTGTTTCGGAGCACGATGTGGGTGCTCGCCACCAACGCGCTCGGGCGGGGGCTCACCGACACCGGCATCGCGGTGGGCACGGCGGCGGTGCTGGGGCTCGGCGCTTGGCGCGTGGCCGAGGGCCAGATGAGTCTCGAGCTGCTGCTCGTCGTGCTGATGATGGGCATCGAGGTGTTCCGCCCCCAGCGCGACCTGCGGGCGCTCCTGCACAACGGCATGATGGGTCCGGCCGCCGCGGGCGACATCTTCGCGCTGCTCGATGCGCGGCCGCGGGTCGAACCGCCGGCGGCCCCGGTAGCCCTCGACGGACCCCTCGCCCCGGTCGTTGAGTTCGACGACGTGTGGTTCGCCTACCCGGGCGGACGGCGGGCCGCGCACCGGGGGCTCGGGTTTCGTGTCGAGGCCGGCGAGAGGGTCGGCTTCGTGGGGGAGAGCGGGGCGGGGAAGTCCACCATCGTGCGGCTGCTCCTGCGCTTCCACGATCCGGACAGGGGCGTCGTCCGCATTGGCGGGCACGACCTGCGCAAACTGCGCGCGGACGATGTCTACCCCAACGTCGCGGTCGTGAACCAGGACACGTACCTGTTCCACGGCACCGTCGAGGACAACCTGCGCTTCGGCAAGCCCGATGCCACCGCGCAAGAGATCGAGTCGGCCGCCCGCGCGGCCAATGCGCACGCGTTCATCACGCAGTTGCCGGAGGGCTACGCCACGGTCGTCGGCGAGCGCGGCATCAAGCTCTCCGGCGGGCAGCGCCAGCGGGTCGCGATCGCCCGCGCACTGCTGCGCGATGCGCCCATCCTGGTCCTGGACGAGGCGCTCTCCGCGGTGGACGCGGAGAACGAGGCGGTCATCCAGTCCGCCCTCGACCGGCTGATGCAGGGCCGCACGACGCTGATCTTCGCGCACCGGCTGTCGAGCGTGATCGGGGCGGACCGCATCCTGGTACTCGACGAGGGCGCCGTCGTCGAGACGGGCGACCACGCGTCGCTGATGCGTGCGGGAGGCGCGTATTTCCGGCTGATGGGCGCCCAGGCGGAAGAAGGCCTGCATCCTGACGCGTCCGTGGAGCTGGGCGTCGACGGCGGCGCGCCTGCGCGGGAGATGCCTCTCGAGGACGTACACGTCGACGGCGCCGGTGCGCACGACGAACCGACCGACGCGATCCTGCGCGCCGAGGGCATGGGCTGGGCCGGGGTGTTCCGCGAACTGCTGCGCCACGTCGTGCCGTGGAAGGGGAAGTTCTCGGTCGTCCTGGTATTGGGGATCGTCAGGGTGGCGGCCCTGATCGGCGTCGGGGTGGCCGGCGCGCTCGCCGTGGCCGCCGTGAAGCGCGGCGAGCCGTTCACGCCGTACCTGTTTGCCCTCGCGATCGTCGCGCCGCTGTCCGGCGTGCTGCACTGGCTCGAGTCGTGGTGCGCCCACGACATGGCGTTTCGCATGCTCGCGGAAATGCGCATCGCCCTGTTCAACAAGCTGGAACGGCTCGCACCGGCGTATCTCGTCCGGCGCCGTACCGGGGACCTGGTGGGGATGGCGACGCATGACGTCGAACTCGTGGAGTACTTCTTCGCGCACACCGTGGCCCCGTTCCTCGTCGCGATACTGGTTCCCGCAGCGGTGATCGGCACGCTCGCCTGGTTCGGCTGGCTGATGGCGCTGGCCCTCGCGCCGTTTCTCGCTGTGGTGGCGATCAGCCCTTTCCTCGCCCGGCGCCGCATCGACGTGCTGGGCTCGCGGGCCCGCGAGGCTTTCGGCGACATGAACGCCCACGCCGTGGACACCATCCAGGGGCTGCCCGAGATCCTGGCGTTCCAGCGCTCCGAGGCCCGCGGGGACGAGTTCGTTGCGCGCATCGAGCGCCACACGGGGCTGCGGCTGCCGTTCTTTGCCGACCTGACGAAGCAGACCGCGATCCTGGAGGCCGTCACCGGTCTGGGCGGGCTCGTGGTCGTGGCGACCGGCACGCACCTGGTCGCCATCGATGCGCTCGAGCCCGCGATCCTGCCCATGCTGACCCTGCTCGCGATGTCCGCGTTCCTGCCCGTCTCCGAGATCGCCCACGTCGGCCGGCAGCTCGCCGACACGCTCGGCGCCACGCGGCGGCTCTACGCGGTCCACAACGAGGTCGAGGCTGTGACCGACGGGCCCGGGGTAGGTGCGCCATCGCATCCGGGGGGCGTCGGGATCGAGGTCCGCGACGTGCAGTTCTCTTACTTGGGCAACCGTCGCCTCGCGCTCGACGGGGCGAGCTTCACCGTGCCGGCGGGCAAGACGGTGGCGCTGGTCGGTCCCTCGGGCGCCGGCAAGACGACCGCCGCGCACCTGCTGATGCGTTTCTGGGATCCGGGAACGGGCGTCATCCGGTTCGATGGGCGCGACCTGCGCGATTACCGGCTCGACGAACTGCGCGACCGCATCGCGCTGGTCACGCAGGACACTTACCTGTTCAACGAGACCCTGCGGGCCAACATCCTCATCGCGAAGCCGGAGGCGACCGCGGCCGAACTCGACGAAGTGGTGCACCGGGCCTCCCTGGGCCCGTTCGTGGAAGCGCTCCCCGACGGCCTGGAGACGCGCGTCGGCGAGCGGGGCGTACGGCTGTCCGGAGGCCAGCGCCAGCGAGTCGCGATCGCACGGGCGTTCCTCAAGGACGCTCAGGTGCTCATCCTCGACGAAGCGACCTCGCATCTCGACGCGGTGAACGAGCAGGCCGTGCGCCATGCCCTCGAGGAACTGATGACCGAACGCACCACGATCGTCATCGCGCACCGCCTCTCCACGGTGCGCACCGCCGACCGGATCGTCGTGCTCGACGCTGGCCGCACCCGGGAGACCGGCGGACACGACGAACTGGTCGCCCACGGCGGCCTCTACAGCCGCCTCGTCGGGCGCCAGATGGCCGTGCAGGCGCTCGACTGACGCGACCCGGGCCGGCGCGTTGGGCGCAGTCCAACTACCAAACCCGCAACCCTTATCAAGCTAGAGAATCCGCGTGACAGCCATAATAGAAAAAGTCACTGCTTACGTTACAAGACGGTCTGTGTCTGGTGAGCCCAATCTTCTTGTATTCCAGACACATGATCGAAGTGTTCAAGTTCCAGCGGGATCTGTAGAGCCAGGAGAGCGAATCAGTGCTGCGGCCACACGAGAAGTTATTGAAGAAACCGGTTTAACAGGAATACGTCTCGTTCGTTTCCTCGGTTCGATTTCGGTCGAGCTCAAAGACGGTACGATGCTCTATAAGGACTCCATACTGCGGGGAACGAAAGGGACTGGTCGTGTTTGGCCCAGATCTCAGTGGGTAAACGTAACTCGAAGAATCGGCTCATACTCCGAGATAGTTATTGACAATGCTGACCAGGGTTGGGTGCCGACAGACTCACTAGCAGATCGCATGGATAGGTTCTTTTACCATTTTGAGATTACCCAGCCCACGCAAGAACGCTGGGCTGTTCAAGAGAATGGAAAACCACCTTATGAGTGCTATTGGGTATCGCTTCTTCAAGTACCAACTTTGGATCATGAGCCCCGCGTTTAGGGAAAACGAGTTCTACTCTTTGTTGTTAAATAGTATGGACGCCGTTGCTGAGTGAGTACTAAGCAAATGGAAACCCTTGCACTCGATGCCGATCCTGGATGCCCGTTCTGCCAGAACCTTTCCGATAATCCGCAATGCGCGTTCGTCAACCGGTCGAGTACCGTCAGTTCGTTTGTCAATCCCCGGCAGTTTCGTCCCGGATCGATGCTCGTAATTCCAAATCGGCATGTGGCAACAGTCTTCGACATGACGCCCGAGGAGTGGAGTGCCGTTGCCGTGCACGCCCAGCAGATGGCAGCGGCGGCCTGCGCAGCCTTTGGGGCGCCGGGCGTGAACATTTTCCAGAACAATGGCCGGAGCGCCGGGCAGACGGTGTTTCATGTGCACATCCATGTCGTGCCACGGCCAGAGGGCGACGAAGGGCCCACAATCTTCGGGGGAGCGTACTTTGACAAGACCCCCATTGCGGAGCGCTTTGCGATCGCGGCCCGCATACGCGAACATTTGTCGGGGCCGATACGGGAGCAAGAGGCTCTCCACCGCATCGAGTAGTGCGAGCCGGGCGCGGGGCTCGGTGCAAGCAGTCGAGCGAGACGGCATCCGGTGCGGACGTCGCGAAGTGGACTATCCGATCGACTACGGTTCCAAGTCTATACGTCCCGTGGTCAGCCTGGAGCCCGTTCGGAACGGTTAGATCCTCGATCTTGAGGTATTCCAGGATCTTCCGGGCCAGCGCCGCCGTGGTCACTACGATCTCTCGAGCGCCGCCTTTGGTTCGACCGGGAACTCCCAGGAACGGGCGAGTCAAGCAGCTGAGCAACCGGCGTCAAGTGTCGAGGGGGTCGAACAGACGTACGCTCAGCACCTCGTCGATGGCGGCAAGACGTCCCATCAGCGATTCGCTCGGCGGTGTATTGAGGTCGATCAGGTTGTAGGCCACTTGCTCTCGGCTCTTGTTGATCATGTCGATGACATTGATCCCGGCGTCGGCAAGCGCGGACATGATCTGGCCGAGCATTCCGGCGACGTTGGCATTGGTGACGCCGAGTCGGTAGCCCCCGGCAGGATCGAGGGATACGCTGGGAAAGTTGACCGAGTTCTCCACTTTGCCGTAGAGCAGGAAGGCACGGAGTTGGTCGGCAGCCATCACCGCGCAGTTCTCTTCGGCCTCCGCGGTGCTCGCACCGAGGTGCGGCGTGGTATGGGCGTTGACCTCGCCGGCGAGCACGGTGCTCGGGAAGTCGGCGAAGTAGGCTGCCAACCGGCCGGACTCCAGGGCGCGCTTGATCGCCTGCTCGTCCACTACCTCCTGGCGCGCGAAGTTGAGAACTACCGACTTCGGTTGCAGGTTCGCGAGCACGTGGGCATCCACAAGGTCGACGTTCTCGGGGATCGCCGGGATGTGCAGGGTGATGTACTGTGAACGAGCGAATAAGGATGTCAGGTTCTCCATGCGCTTGACCTCGCTTGGCAGGCGCCAGGCAGCGTCGACGGACAGGGCCGGGTCGTAACCCAGCACGGTCATGCCGAGATTCAGAGCGGCACGTGCGACCCGGGAGCCGACCGCACCCAAGCCGACGATGCCCAGGGTACGTCCAGCCACCTCGTGGCCCTTGAAGCGCGATTTCTCCGATTCCAACAACCGGTGCAGCTCGGCTTCGTCGGTGACGCTGTCGAGGGATCGCACGTATTCGAGACCGCCGAGCACGTCCCGGGATGTCAATAACAACGCCGCCAGGACCAGTTCCTTGACCGAGTTGGCGTTTGCCCCCGGCGTATTGAAGACCACGATGCCGCGTTCGGTGCAAAGATCCACCGGAACGTTGTTGACCCCGATACCTGCCCGTGCCACCGCCGCCACGTGATTCGACAACTCGCCATCCGTCAGGCGATGGCTACGCAGCAGGATGGCGTGGGGATCGACGGTGCCCGGCCCAACGTCGAAGCCATGGTCGGAAAATATCTCGAGACCCTTGGACGCTATCTTGTTGAATGTCTTGATTCGATACATGGTCTGATTGGAATGTGCGGTAGTCCGTGCGGGCTGCATGCGATGGCACGTCGACAATCAGTGCAATGCTGTCCCGCGCTCTGGATGCCCGGAGCCGCTGGCGGATCTCACCCGAAAGGGCGGCGAGTTTAGCAACACCGGCAGTCAGTGTCCCTCGGTTCAGTTCATGTTCGGGAAGAACGAAACTTCGGCTGTTGGACTCCGCATACGCCGCGTTCTGGATCTGCCCGCCGCGACTGCGCGTGCTGGACTGGGCGATCCGGAACCCAGATGCGGGTGCGTTCGACGATGACATCGAGAAGGTCGCAGCGGTGCTCGCCAACTACGCTTGGTCCGCGCCCCCAGGAGCCGCTTTTTGTCTGAGACCACTCCGGTTCTTGCTGTTGATAATCGGCTTGCGTCGCCTTTCATTGGCGACTAGGCTAACGTCGACTCGATGACGAGGACAGACCCCTCCGAGAGGCCCATTCAAACCGGAAGCCCCAAGCAGGCCTTACTAGAGTGGGACGCGTAGCCGGCGAGATTGGCTAATTGAGCGCCGCGCCGCACCGCGCGGAAGCTGGATGGCACCGCCACTTTCCTGGTTCCAGCAGAATTCCAACCCGAGGAAGCTGCTGTGACCGAAACCGCCCGCACATTTGTAGAGAACGCTCGCCAACAAATCGGCGCCTACGTCGCGTTGAGAGGCTGGATCTACCGCCTCCGAGTGCTCAGCGACACTGCGTTCATCGTGCTGCGCGACTGCACCGGCGAAGTACAGTGCGTCTCGGCGACTGCCAGGTTGCGGTCATTACGCCTGAAAAAAGAAGACGCGGTCGAAATTCGCGGGACGGTCCGAGCCGACCAACGTGCAAGCGGCGGAGTTGAAGTGATGGTCGAAGAGGTGCTTGTGTTGGGCGCGGCCTCGCGAGCTTTGCCATTCAACTCTAGCGGGGACATCAAGAAAGTAAGCCTCAACGCCCAGCTTGACTACCGCCCGCTCTCCCTGCGAACCGCCCGGCTCAAGGACATTTTCGACGTCAAGAATGCGCTGTTGAGGAGCTTCAGAAAGTTCATGGAGGCGAATCACTTCACCGAGATCATCACCTCCAAACTTGTCGGGCGGGGCACGGAAGGAGGCACGAACGTATTCGAAGTCGACTACTTCGGGAGGCAGGCATTCCTCGCGCAAAGCCCACAGTTCTATAAGGAGCATGGCGTCGTCGCATTTGAACGTGTGTTCGAAACCGGCCACGTGTACCGCGCGGAACCTCATGCGAGCAGCCGCCACCTGACGGAATACTACTCTCTCGACTTCGAAGTTGGCTTTATCGATGGTCCGGAGGACGTGATTGAGATCGAACGCAAACTACTCGAGTCGATGTTCCTTGACCTGGCCAAGCGACACAAAGAAGCGCTTGAAAGACTCGATGCATGGCCGCTTCCCGACATCGCCAAGGCGCCGATTTGGACATTCGACGAGTGTCTCGCACGTCTTGCGAATTGCCATGGACTGACGCACCTCACAGACGACCTGGACCCCAATGCGGAGCGCCTTCTCTGCGCTTTGGCCGAAGAGGAAACCGGCGTGGCTGCGGTGTTCGTTCTGGGGTTTCCTCTGTCTGGACGTCCCTTTTACACCCTGCCGCGCGGAAAAGAAGGAGCATCGCAGGGGTTCGATTTACTGTTGAACGGCGTTGAAGTAACAACTGGGGGCCAACGTCATCATGATCACGACGCGTTGCGGGCTTCCATGTCCAGTCGTTCCGTAGGCCCATCCCAATTCGAAGATCATCTGAGGATGTTCCAATTGGGCATGCCACCTCACGGGGGCCTCGCAATAGGGCTGGAACGACTTACAGCCCAGATCCTGCACCTGCGAAACATCCGCGAAACGGTAATGTACCCGCGGGATCGGAACAGATTCTCGCCGTGAAGAACGTGCTAGTGTTCCGTCAATCCTCGCTATGCGGGACAATCTAGCTCTGTCGCCACCTCGCACGGTCGGCCATCGCCAACGAGGGGCTCTCGACCAACGATCGGTCTATCAGCAAAGTTGCGCATCGATACCTTTGCGGCTTCCGTCTCTGCTGGCGTCAATGGCAGTGGTAGGGGCCTGTGCCGACGCGGCCTAGTCACGGTTTTGACCACCGAGTAGATTTCTGCGTTGCCTAATCAGGGCAGGGCGTCACCGAGTGTGCTGTGCAGTTCGCGGAGATTAGGATTCAACCTAAATTCTTCTTCTCGCTCACATTCTAGGCTCTTCCAAATCGAGTCATCCTCGATGAACTGCCGAAGAACTTGTTTGGCTCGGTTAAGGACAGGAGATCCATGACCGAAACAGAGAAGGTCAAACTCAAAGTCCATGAGTATCCCGAGCGAAGCTCGTGCCTTTTCGATGTCCACGAGGTATTGAGGTCCGTTGATGCCCACCTGACCATCTGGAATGCCCCTATCTTTCCTTCCTCCGCTCACCAAATCGCCGACGATGAGGGCACCCCCATCCTGGAGGAGAAAACTCACTTCTTCACGATGACGTACGTCTGGTACGCGAATCACTTCCATGAGATCCCAAAGTACCGCCCGATCTGAGAAGGTATCGTCGCTGATGCGTCACTGCCTCCCATCCTCCCCTACGATTGAGTCCGACGTGGGCCACCGCGCCGGTAGTTCGCCACTCCGTCCTTCGGCGGAACGAGTCACCACAATACTGGCGTCAGGAAATCGCATTGCGTCCCAAATTCGGTGGTGGGACGATTGTGGGGACGTTCAACAAAAACCGGCGAAAACATACGATAAAACAACGCCTTAAAAGGTAACCGTTCTCCTACCTCTTCGAGCAACGGCACGTCCTGATGGACCAGTGGGCGCGGTTCGCCACCCGAACCCAGACACCGTCCTAGCGCCGTCGCCCGTCCCGCCGTTGCGCGCCAGCCGCGACGCCTCCAGCGACAGCACGATCCCGACGCGCCCCTCGCAGATCGCCACCAGCAGCCGGTCGAAGCCCGGACGCGACGTGCCGCCCCCGGACCGACCGAGATCCTCGTCGATCACCACCGGCTCGCGCCAGCCGAGTCCCCGCGCCCGGTTCCGTAGGCCGTACTGCCGGCGGCGGCTCTCGCCGTTGTGGCGGAGCTGGCCCGGCGTCGACTGCCGGACGTAGACGACCGCTTCGCGGGCCAGATGGTCAGCCACGATCTTGCTCATTGCGCACCTCCCTCTCCGCCGTCTCCGGGTACGGGGTCCGGGCTCCGAGCGCTTCGAGCAGCAGCGTCGCCAACATCGGAACCAGGGTCTCGCGCATCGCCGGGGTCGGCGCCGGCACCGGTTCGAGCAGCGCCAGAAGGTCTTCCTGACGTCCCATGTCGTTCTCCTACATCCGTGTGGGAGCACAATGGTAGAACCGCGTCGAGGACCAGACGCAGGTCGCGCAACGCGTCCAGCGCGACGCGCGGACGATCGACGACCGCCAGCGTCGCGGCCCCGGGCGAACACATCCACATCGGGATCTGCGCCAGCGTGCCGTCCGGCTGGCGGACGACGAGGACCTCGGTTCCCCGGAAACGGTGGCGCCGGGTCACCTCGACGCGCTGCCCGGCGCGGGGGTGGAAGCGATAGTGAATCGTCACCGGGGCTTGGTAGCGGGCAGTATGTGGCTGTTGCGCCGGGCGTCGGCAAGTCGCATCTGGCCATCGCCCTCGGCCGCGAAGGCATCCGCCAGGGCTACTCGGTGCTGTTCTCGACGGCGCAGGCGGTGATGGCGTCGTTGGTCAAGGCGCACGCCGAGGGCCACCTCGACGACCGCCTGGCGTTCTACGCCAAGCCCAAGCTACTGGTCGTCGACGAACTCGGATACCTGCCTTTCGAGCGGCATGCGGCGCACCTGTTCTTCCAACTGGTGTCGCGGCGTTACGAGCGCGGCAGCATCCTGATCACGTCGAACCGCTCGGTCGCCGAGTGGGGCGAGGTGTTCGGCGACGCCGTGGTGGCGACCGCGATCCTCGACCGCCTGCTGCACCACAGCCACGTGCTGACGATCCCCGGCGAGAGCTACCGGTTGCGCGAGAAGCGCCGCGCCGGCGTGCTGAACACCTCGACCAAGCCACCGGCACAGGCAACGGCGTGAGTGGGCGGACACCGTGGCGAAGGTGGTCCAGGGGGTTATCCACGCCTTGCCCACCGCGCCTTTCATCAATCGGGGATCGGCACCGTGGACAAGGCGTGTATAACCCCCGCCACCGACGGTGCCACGGTTCAAACCGGGGGGTCAGTTTTCGTGTCGCCGGGGGTCAGTTTTCGTGTCGCCAAGGGGTCAGTTTCTGATGTCGCTTGACACCCTCCAGCACGGTTGACTGTTGACCAAGCCCCTTCCTGTCGTCAGTATTTTGCTGTCGCGACTTGGCCTGTTTACGGTCGTCGCTCGAATCCATTGTCCTCCAGGCGTCTATGACGACTTTTCTCGAAGCCTATGTCCCAATGCGCCCTGTCCTAGAGCGGGCCGCAGACCGACTCTCGTCACTCCTACGGGATGTCCTCGGCCAGATCGAAGATCCCAAGCTGGTCCGTGCCAAGTTAGGCGCGCCGTACGCCCGAAGACTATGACCAGCCTCGAACGCAAGGCTCGCAACGCCGGATGGACTCCCGACGAAGCACTGTTCCATTGCCCCGACCTCGGTCCATTGTAGGTTGGACGAATGAACCTGCGAACCCAGCTACTCCACGTTCGTATGTTTGTGGGTACAGGTTCGAATCCTTGGCCACGATGTGTCGTAGAATCAACTGCTTATCAATTGAGTTCTAGGACTGGCCGGGGCGCCAATATCGTTGTTCTCCGGGTCGTCCTTCATTCGACCTTCGGTCATAACGAGACCCTCGGAGAAGCTGGTTGTCACTCTGCACGTCCAAAAGCCTGTCAACGCGCTCCCGTCCTCGGTCCGGCGGTCGCTGGTGGACAAACCGGGCGTGCCGCAGACCTTTTTCTGTGCGGGTGGGACTCTATCAACGACATCAACGAACCCAAGTGGAGCTTTTTTCAATGCACCAACGACATCAACGAACCCAAGTGGAGCTTTTTCAATGCGCTTGAACGATGTGACTCCCATGCTCCAGGCCCGTAGCCTGGAGGAGACCGTCGACTTCTACACCCAGTCCCTCGGGTTCTCGCTGGAGGGAACTTGGCCGGCGGAGGGACCAAAGGTCTGGTGCTCGCTACGCGCCGGCGGGGCTTCTCTGATGTTCGTCCAGGCCGATGGCACGACCGAGCCCTCGTTGACCGGCTCGCTGTATTTCTACCCTCCCGATCTGGACGCGCTCTGGCAGAACCTGAAGGGCCGCGTCGACGGTGCGAGTGTGGCGTGGGAACCCGCGACGATGGAACACGGCATGCGCGAGTTCGGGATCCGCGACTGCAATGGATATCTCCTGATCTTCGGGCAGGACGCGTAGGAGCATGTAGTGCAGCTCCTCGACGCCATCCCGATGCTCGAGACCGAGGATGTCGAGGGCACCGCGATCTACTACGTCGAGAGACTTGGGTTCAAGCAGCATGGTCGCTTCCCCGAGATCGGCGCGATGACCTGGGCGAGTCTCAAGCGCGACCGTGCGCAGGTCATGTTCAGTGTTCGGGAGGGCGGTGCTCGGCGTGCGCCGGTGTGGACAGGTGCCATCTACTGCCATGCCCGAGACGTTGGACGTCTATGGGAGGAACTCCGCGGCAATGTGGAAGTGGAGCGGGAACTGAGTACGAACGCCCGCGGCACGCTCGAATTCACGATTCGCGATTGCAACGGTTATCGACTTCGTTTTGGAGAGAGCGCATGACGCTCACTCGAATGGACGTGGTGCTGCAGGTCCGCGATATCGATGCCTCGCTCGAGTACTATACTAGGACGCTCGGTTTCGAGTTGAAGGGCCGGGCAGGAACGGATGCCGGGAAACGGTTGGATCGAGAGCTTGGAACCCACGACTGGGCTCACGTCGAAGCCGGTACCACGAGCTTGGTGTTCGTACCGCTTGAGGATGGTGCCGAGAACAGCGGGCCCGTCATGACCGGATCGATCTACCTGTACCCCCCGGATGTGGACATGGCATGGGACGAGCTCAACGAGCGGGTCGAAGTGACTTGGCCGATTCGGACATGGCCGCACGGGATGCGGGACTTCGGGGTGCGTGACTGCAACGGCTACTGGCTGGTCTTCGGCCAAGCCGTCGACGATCCTTCACCGCGAATTGGCACGATGTCGCTACCGCGCCTCGTCGGTCGCGCCAAGACCGGTGACGAAGTCGCGTTCGGCACCCTGATGCTGCGCTTCCAGGGCATGGCCGTCGGCTTCGCATACGGTCGGCTCGTCGACCGCGACCTCGCTGAAGACGCCGTTCAGGAAGCTTTTCTCGAAGCCTACTTCGGCCTCGACCGGCTTCGTATCCCGGAGGCTTTCGGATCGTGGCTGCGCCGCATCGTGTTGAAGCAATGCGATCGGATTACCCGCCGAGCACAACTGCCGACCACGCCGCTCGACGACACCATGGCGGACGACGTAGCCGCCACGCCCGAGGATGTGCTCGTGCACGCGCGCAGGGTCCGTGCCGTGCGCGATGCGATCAACGCCCTGCCTGAACATGAACGCATCGTCACAGTGATGTTCTACGTCTCCGAGACGCCTCAGAAGGAGATTGCAGAGTTCCTCGAATTGCCGGTTTCGACCGTGAAGAATCGACTCTTCTCGGCGCGCAGGCGATTGCGCGCCGAGATGCTTCCGGTCGTTGCCGAGAGTCTCTGCGATCTGACGCCTTCCATTGAGGACTGCGTGACGGAGCGCATACATCGCATTCTGGATCGCCTAAGGCGAGCGAGCCTGGCGGAGAGAGCGGAGCTCGAGACGCGGCATCCGGGGCTAGGTGGACAAGGCTCGGGAATCGATCGAATACTTGAGAAGCCCAACTGACGCCTCGTGGTGTCGGGGATTTCGCAATGGCCTCCGGGACGATCCTCGATCGAGATCCTTTCCGAAGACCGGCTACGCCCATAAGGCGTGACCGGGCGGGAGTTGCCGCCAGGGTGGCAGGTTGACGATCCTCGCGAATCCCTGCCGCGCCTGCGCCGTCTTCGACGGGAACAGCGGCACGGCGTGGGTGCCCTGGTAGTGGTTGCGGGGGACGGTGGAGAGGTTCGTCAGGTGGCCGGTGGGGCTCTCCAACAGGCTCATGGCCATGACCCGGACCTCCTTGTCCGAACCCGGATTGTCCGCGCGGGCGACGTTCTCCGCGTGGAGCCGCCACTTCCCGGTGCCGTCGCCGAACGAGCCTTCGAAGCCCTCGCCGCCTTCCTCCAACTCCTTCGCGGTGAACGTGCGGGCGGCGTTCGGCGGAACCGTGATCCTGACCTCGCCTTCGACGCCGTCGTCGTCGATGCCGGTGACCAGCACTTCAACCTCCTCCCCGAAGTCGTTGACCAGCCGGAGCATGCTGAACTGGTTCTCGTTGGAGCCGGGGTTGAAGAAGGGTGCCCGTCGACCGGCACCCGAGGCCGGCATGAGATCGTGCATCGAGGTCAGGAATCCGTCGTCGGTACGGATGTAGGCGAGCACCTCGATCTCCAGCAGACTGGTGAGTCTCAAACGCCAATCGCCCTCGCCGGTTCCGACGCCGGCCGAGAGACCCTTGGCGGCACTCCCGAGTTCGAGGTCGTCGGAGTTGAAGTGCGCGGTCTCGTCTGCATCGAGGGACAGGGTGATCGGTCCGTAGACGGTGCCGGCGTCGTCGAAGGCCTCGATGGTCACCTCGCCGGCGTCCGGCGTGTGGTTCACGACGCGGACGAAACCCTGCCGGCGGTCGTCGCCGGTGGCGGGCATGTACGGCACGTCGTGGCCGGACTCAATCGAATTGACTATCGCGTGGTTGCTTATGTATTAGTTCAAAAAAAGGCTCGTTATGAACAACTGAGGTGGTCCCACTTTTTTGGACAGGTTGCTAAGGTGTACTCCGGTGTCGAGAGAAGGCACTGGAATGACCCGGAAGAGGCGCCGTTTCACGGCGGATTTCAAGAAGCGAGTGGCGCTGGAGGCGCTGCGGGAGCGCGCCACGGTGCAGGCGATCGCGGCGCGCCACGAGGTGCACCCGAACCAGGTGAGCGCTTGGAAGCGGCAGGCGGTGGAGGGCCTCGACGAGGTGTTCTCGCAGCCTGGATCGAAGCGCGGCGGGGAGCACGAGGCGACGATCCGGAACCTGCACGCGAAGATCGGCGAGCTGACGGTGGAACGGGATTTTTTTCTGCGCGGGTTGGAGCGCTGAGCCGTGCGGAGCGTGCCGCGCTGGTCGACCGCGGCTGCGGGCTGTCGCTTTCGCGGCAGTGCGCGCTGCTGGGCGTGAGCCGTTCCTCGCAGTACTACGAGCCGCTGGGAGAGAGCGCGGACAACCTGGCGCTGATGCGCCGCCTCGACGAGCTGCACCTGGAGCATCCGCTCTACGGCAGCCGGCAGATGGCGCGGCATCTGCGCCGCGAGGGCGTGGTTGCCGGACGGCACCGCGTGCGTCGTCTCATGCGGCTGATGGGCATGGAGGCGGTGTACCGCAAGCCGCGCACCAGCGCGGCCAACCCGGAGCACCGCGTGTACCCGTACCTGCTGCGCGATCTGGTGATCGACCGCCCGGACCAGGTGTGGTGCGCGGACATCACCTACATTCCTGTTTCGCGTGGCTTTTTCTACCTGGTGGCCGTGATGGACTGGGCCAGCCGCCACGTGCTGTCGTGGCGGCTGTCGAACACCATGGACAGCGCCTTCTGCGTCGAGGCGCTGGACGCGGCGCGACACTGCGGCACCCCGCAGATATTCAACACGGACCAGGGCGCGCAGTTCACCAGCATCGCGTTCACCGACAGGGTGCGCGCTTGCGGCGCGCTCTGTTCCATGGACGGTCGCGGTCGCTACCTCGACAACATCTTCATCGAGCGACTGTGGCGCTCGCTGAAGTACGAGGCGGTGTACCTGCACGAGTTGACGGACGGCCGCGACGTCGAGCGCGTCATCGGATCGTGGTTCAGCTTCTACGGCGAACTGCGCCCGCATTCGTCGCTGGGGGGCCGCACGCCCGGCGATGTCTACCGGGGCGCCCTGGGAGAGGCCGCGTGAGGCAGCCAGAGAACATGCGAGCCGGGAACGCCACGGCCCTCGCCGCGTCAAGCCGTTGCGCGGCTGCTCCACTGCGTTGCGCCCCTTCGGGTGACACGGCGAGTGCCGCGGCGAAGTGGTTAACGACGACCGGAAGGGTACTTCCGGTCGTCACCGACCGGCTCTTCACAACGACGGCCGCAGCCGCATCGACGAGACAGATCGGCAGGTTCCGTTCATCGAGGGCACCAATTCAGTCGGAGTACACCTTATTTCCGCCCTCGGACTGTCCAACGAACCAGGACCACCTCAGTCATATCATTCGAAACCTAGGAGAGAACTATGCCTAAACTGACTAAATCCGCAATTGATATCTTTGATGAATACAGCGCTGCAATCAACAAATGTCAAAGAGAGCTAGCATCTCAAAGCTGGTTTGACAACGGATGGTGCATCAACAAGAGTTTTCACAGTAGAGGATTCACGTTCCAACTCTACAAAGCGAATTGGTACAACAACCTATCGCACGGGGTTCACATTGAGTTCTGGATCGAAGAAAAAGAAGTCCGTGAAAAGCAATTACCAATTGTTTTGCACTTTGAGGCAGACACTCCTAATCGGAAAGATCTCGGGGTAGCTTTTAAAGAGCGATTCTTAAAGTACGAACACCTTTTCGGCGACTATCGCATCAATCACTCCGCGATTTGCGATAAGTTGCAGACCAACGTGCCTTTAACCAAAACAGGATTAAGCAAAGTTGTTGTTCGAGAGTTCTCTAAAATGCAAGTGCTTGATTCGATTATCGACGAATTGGTGTGAGGCCTTCCGGCAGGAGGAACAACGGGTACCTGCGCATAAACCTCATCCTTGGTCTCGGTTCAAGGCAGGCTGCGGCTTGAAAACATGATTTCCTCGTCGGTGGGGCGGAATTCGGCGTGCCGCTGCGGGGGCTCGGTGGATCCATGTGCGCCGCTGGGCGGAGCGGCTGGAAAAGATGTCCCAGGATAGTCCGTTCCGGCGAGCTCTCGATGGCGTCGCCGGGCGGTCTCCCTGAACTGAACGCAAGCAGCGGCGTGGCGAGCCTAATGTCGTGCCGCACGGTGGCGTTGTCACGGTATGCGCCCCGTCACTACCCGGTTGTCTCACGGAGTTTCGCGGGCCGATGCGCGGCTACGCGGGCGGTTGCGTAAGTCGGTAGTGACGGGGCGCAAAATCGCCCTCCGGGCCAGGAGCGGTAAGGGTTTTGCTAAACATTTCCCTAGTGCCGCTTTCGTGATGCGGTCCTAAGGTGCGGGTCATTCACTGCTGCGCAAGCGGCATGGTCGGCGAAGCCGACGTGAGGCGCCGAAAGGCGGACCCGGTGCCACATCGCTGTAATGGCGGTGTCCGGGCAGACGCACCGAAAAGGCACGATGGGCCACATCGCTTCTGATGGGGGCTCGATCAATTGAACGGCCAGGCGGCCTCCGTGCGGAACTCTCGTGGCGCGCGGGCGACCGGGCGAAAGCCCGGCGCAGAGAGCCGATCTCGCCGTGGCGCGACGACTCGCGGGGGCTGGAGAGGAATCTCCTCGGCCGTGCCGGAACGCGGCACCGCGAAGGGCGTCGGGCCGAAACCGGGGTCGCGGCCAACGTCGGGGACGACGCGCCGCAGCCGCTGCACCTGGACGGCAGCGCAAATCGCGTCAAGGGCAATATCGCAGCGTTGCTGCGGCTCCGGATGTCTTGAAATGTGAAGGCAATCGGATCGCCCATTACAACTTAGCTACCCACGCCCCGCTCCCGACCGCCCGAGGCGGCCGCGGAGCGCGGCCGATCAACCCCACGCTTCCTGCAATTCGGCGGGCCTGAACCCCGCATTCTCGGTCTTGGACGACGATTAGTCGCAGACCGGCCAAGACCTGGGCGACCGGCCCAAGGGTGCGTTCAAAGCACGGACCGTTTAGCAAAACGGTAAGCGTTTTCCGCTCCCGCGGCGCGCGAGGCCGCTGCTACGATCGCCGCGCTTGCTTGCCGGGATTACCGGCGTGGCTGCCGTTCCGACGGCAGCGTGAGTCGCCGCCGTTTGGCGGCGCGAGGCCGATTCTCGGGCTTGTCGATCCCGGCGGGCACGTCGTGTTGTTCTTTGTGCTCCAGTAGAAGGGAATTGTTGACCCGGCCGGTAAGGGGACTGAGGCGTCGTTGGTGTCTTGGAGAGTCACTCGGGGCCGTTCAAGCTTATCATTCCTGTGGTATGAATTGTGGTATGACTCATATAAGGTATTGTTTTTAATGAAATATTGGCGGAGGGGCAGGGATTCGAACCCTGGGAGGCGTTAACCTCGCTGGTTTTCAAGACCAGTGCTTTCGTCCACTCAGCCACCCCTCCGGAAGAATTTGCCTTGCCGTTGAGGTGACGCACTTCGGTTGATACGACAACGGGTCTGGCGACGGACGTGGCTAGCCATTGGCGAGCGGCGCCATCATAGCGATGGGTTGACATTGCGGCAATTTCATCCCGGTCGTTGACCGTTCTCGCTGCCGGGCGTTAGGTGCTCCGCCACTCGATCCACCACCCATGCGGCGACGCATCGGCCAGCGTCTCTGTCTCGCCTGCGCCCATACGGTAACGGGTGATGGAGAGTTCCGGGTCAGTCCCTTCGAGCGCGATCTGCCAGACGGGCCTCTCCACGCTGGCGGTGGCAAGCGTGTTGATGATGCTCTGATGACTCTCCTGGGGAAACTGGTGGAGCGCGATGGTGGAGTAGACGACAAGCGCGTGCTCGCGGGGAACGGATTCAACTAAGGCCGGCAGGACGAGGGCAGCATCGCCTGCGTGCATGCGGATATCGTTGTCCTTGAACTCGGTTGCCGCGTCGATCAACTGCTGGTGGCGCCCGACGTGCTCCGGCCAGATCAGGGCGCGCAGCCATAGGAGTTGGTCGGGATTGGCGAGGTCTACCGGATCGAGGTCGATGCCGTCTCGGCTGGCTACGGGGATGGCCGACGGAATGGGAGGCAATTCGCCGTTTCCTCGGAGTTCCGCTTCCAGTCTGATCTGCGCACCGCGCAGTCCCCACCGCAGGATCTCGCGTCCGTCCTGCTTGTAGCTGTAGGCGTAGCGGTCGAAGTTGAGGTTCAGGCCGGCGCTTGCGCCCAGATCGATCAGTGCGAGGGGCGAGGACGTCTCTTGGCGGACGATGGAGAAGGCGGGCAGAAGGCATGTGCAGCGGCGCACGACGTTGGTCTGGGTGAGGCGGGTGCTGATGAGTTCGACGATACGCTCGCGGTACTCGAAGCAGAATTCGCGGAAATGGGGGTATGCGGGTGCTAGCGGGCAAGGCTCGCCGGAAATGATGGGGTAGTGCGCGGCGAGAGGATGGTCGAGTCCGCTGAGCAGCAGGTACTGCACGGCGGCGAACAGCATGTTGGGTGCGGGCTGATGGCGCCGTGTGTGCGCGGCGATCTCTAACAGGTCCTCGTCCCTGGAGACGCCGTAGGCGAGTTCCTCGTATGTCGGCGAATCGAGACCGGGGGCTTCCACCCGCGCGAAGCGATGGAAGGCGGCACGGAGGAAGGTGAGTCGCTTGGCTTGCACGGGTCGTATCCTCGCATGGAACAGACGCCTCCAGGGAGCGCCAGCGACCGGGCGCGGTTGTTCCATGGACGGAGAGCTGGGCCGGGCCACAGGCGAGGCCGACGGCGTCGCCTGTGGGGCACTTCCACGGAACCACGCCCTGCGCCGGTGGATGGAGGGAATGGGCGTCTGTGTTGTCAGCCTTCGGACTCGCCGACGGGGAGTGGCGAGAGGTTGCTGGACTTCATTGCTCCTCCTTGCGTGGGGCCTGCCACAAGGCGTCGTCGCGCCTCGCCAGGAACCAAATATCCCTCACAGTTACAATTGCATATTTGGGCTTGACGAAACACTAGGCTCACCGACGGGATGGAGGATCACATCGAAGAGATTTGGACGTTCTGCCGCAGTAGTGTGCGGGCATGTGCAAATAAGGAGGTGGTCATGGCGCGCTTCATCAAGTCACCACAACCATCGGGACCTTCCTTGGCCCCCCTCTGGGCTTGCGCGTACCATGGTGCAAGCAGCCGTGCAACGTATGCCGAGGGCATCAGCCATTCGGGGCGGGTGCTCGAGCGACTTGGGGGAGCGTGAGTGAGAGATCGGAACGACGTTAGAACGACGTCTTCAAGGAGCAGTGCAGGCTTGAAGCGGTGGCTGGCCGTGCTGCCCGTGCTGGCCATGGCGGGCTGCGCCGCGCTGGAGCGTCAGCAGACGACACTCGAGGCGCTGCGCGGCGAATTGCGCGACCTTGCTGGGGAAGTGGAAGTGGTAGGGCAGTCCACGCAGGATCTTGCGCGTCGGTTGCTTGCGATGGAGGAGGCCATCGATACCCGTCTGGATGGGATTGATGTGGAATTGGCCAAGCCGATCTCGTTGCCAGTTCCCGTCTGCACGATGCCGGAAGCGCCGGCCGCCGACGCCGAGTTGGAGCCCTGCGAAGCACCTGTCGAAGTTATTCCGGACGGCAGCGCAGCCAAGATGACGGTCGGTGCGGTGGAGACCATCCGCATCACCCCGCCGGGAATCCCGATCCCCGCCCGCGTCGATACCGGCGCCGACTCGAATTCCGTGACCGCGACCGACGTCGTGTATTTCGAGCGAGACGGCGACGATTGGGTGCGCTTCGACATCGAGGTCGATTCCGTGATCCACACCATCGAGCGAAGGGTGCTCCGCCACGTGCGGGTCTTCCAACAGTCGGATGTCACGGGTACCCGGCGTCCGGTGGTGGAGTTGCGGGTGCAGATGGGAGAACTGCTCGGCAGCTTCGAATTCAACCTCTCGGATCGCACGCACCTGAGGCACCCGGTCATTCTCGGCCGCGAGTTCCTCATGGATACGATGCTGGTCGACGTCTCCCGCGAGTTCGTGCAGCCGCTGTCTGAACCCGAAGGCTGACGGGAAATTCATGGAACGCTGGTTCTATCTCCTTGGCTCGGTGTTGCTGGCCGCCGCGGGACTTGGCGTGGCCGTCTACCGCCATGCCAGCACTGGAGTCCCCGTGCTGCCCGACGAAGATCGCCTGGTCTGGCAGGTTGAAGCGCGCGTCGAGTTCCTCGCCACCGGCGCGCCGGCCGAGGCCCTGCTCACCCTGCCGCCCGAACAGGACGGGTTCCTGGCCGTGCGCGAGACTGGCGCTTCTCCAGGTTTTGGCTTCATCGTGGACCAGTCAGGCAAACAGCGACGGGCACATTGGACGAAGCGTTCGGCGACCGGCGAACAGGTCCTTTTCTATCAGGCCGAATTGATCGTCGACCCCGCGCACCGCGTCGCACCCGTACCGCCCGACGACGTGCGTCGGCCTTCCTTTGAAGGTCCCTACGCAACCGCTGCGGAGGGGGTGCTCGACGCCATTATGCCCAGGGCGACCAATGCCAGGACGCTGGCCGACCAACTGGTCCAGGCGGCGAACACGCGGCCACTGAGCCAGAACATGAGTCTCCTGCTGCAGGGGCACGCGCCGGGGCCCCTCATCAGTGCGCTCCTTAACGAGGCCGGCGTCGCCGCTCGCACGGTCAAGGCGTTGCCGCTCGCAGATGGCCGTCGGTATCAACGACTGCGCAACTATGTGCAGGTCTGGCACGACGGCACCTGGCTGTTCTACGACCTGGTGAGCGGCCGGCTCGACGATACCGCCCGACTGCTGCTCTGGCAGACCGATGCTCCCTCGTTGTTCGACGTGGTCGGCGGTGTCAATAGCCGGGTCACTTTTTCCATGACCAGCCAGAGCCGATCCGCGCTCGGCCTGTCCAGGCTGCGCGACGGCCCACTCGACCTGACGCTGCATAGCCTGCCCATTGCCGAACAGGCGACGTTCAAGCTCATCCTGACGTTGCCGGTGGGCGCCCTCGTGGTGGTGTTTATGCGCCTGCTCGTAGGTGTGCGCACGGCGGGCACCTTCATGCCGGTGTTGATCGCGCTGTCCTTTCTGCAGACGGAGCTGCTGGCCGGCACGGTCGTACTGGTACTGGTGGTCAGCGCAGCCCTGCTGCTGCGCTTCTACCTGTCGGCCCTGAATCTGCTCCTGGTGGCGCGCATCGCGACACTGGTCGTCGTAGTGATCGCACTCGTGACGACGTTGGCCGTGGTCAGTTATCGCATGGGGCTGATCAGCGGCCTCGCGATCACCTTCTTTCCCATGGTGATACTCGCCTGGACAGTGGAGCGCATGTCCATACTGTGGGAAGAAGAAGGGGCCGGCGAAGCACTGATTCAGGGCTTCGGCAGTCTGCTGGTGGCGATATGCGCTTACCTCGTAATGGCCCTGCCGCTCGTCCGTCACCTCTCCTTCAACTACCCGGAGCTGCACCTGTGCGTGCTGGCGGCGATACTCCTGCTCGGTCGCTACACCGGGTATCGGCTGCTTGAATTGCGTCGCTTCCGGCCGCTGGCGGACCGATCCACATGAGCTGGCTGGCTTCCCCTTCCGAGCTGCGGGAACGGGGCGTGATGGGCCTGAATAGACGCAATCTCGACTATGTGAGCGGCTTCAATGGTCGTCGCGCCTATCCGCTCGTCGACAACAAACTCTTGACCAAGCAACTGGCCGCCAGGGCCGGTATTCCGACGCCAGCGCTGCTCCACGACCTATCCCATCAATACGAGATCGAAGTTGTTCACAAGCAACTGGCCGATCTCCCGGAGTTCGTCATCAAGCCCGCCCAGGGGAGCGGCGGCCGCGGAATCCTCGTGATAGTCGGACGCGATGGGGAGTACTTTGTCAAGAGCAGTGGCGAGCGGGTGGACCTCCGGCACATCAAGCGGTTGCTGACCAACATCATCAGCGGTTTGCATTCGCTGGGCGGCCGGACGGATTCGGCAATCGTCGAATCCCTGGTCAACGCGCATCCGATGTTCGACTCCATGAGCGCCGGCGGCGTGCCCGATATCCGCGTGATCGTGTTCCAGGGTTACCCGGTGATGGCAATGCTGCGTCTCGGCACGCGCGCCTCCGATGGCAGGGCAAACCTGCACCAGGGCGCGGTCGGCGTCGGTCTCGACATTCGCAGCGGACGGAGTGTCGGCGCGGTGCAGGACGATCGCTCCGTGACCCATCATCCGGACAGTCAGGTGCCACTCGAAGGGATTCACATTCCGGGTTGGCCGGCCCTGCTCCGCCTGGTGAGCCGCTGCTTCGATGTCACGCGGCTGGGCTACCTGGGCTGCGATATCGTGATCGATGCGGATGCCGGGCCCTTGCTGCTGGAGATGAACGCACGCCCTGGCCTGTCCATCCAGATTGCGAACGGTAGCGGCCTGGATGACCGTTTGCGGGCGGTTCTGGCGCGGGACAGCTTTGCGCCCACCGTCGATGAGCGGGTTGCCTTTGCGCTTGACGGGCTTGGGGGCGCAGTCGATTGATCGGGGCCGGCTCGGCTCGGCTTCCGCGCCAGCAATGCAACAGCATGTTGTGCGGCGATCCGAAAATGCTTGCGGACGCTCTCGGCATTCCACCGGAGACTGGCGGCTGCACCGAGCGCTGTGTGAGCGACGGCCGAATCCAATTCTGTCGCCGCATCGGCGGGAGGCGGCTTCAACTGACGCGGATTGCGGCGATCATCCGCGGGATTTTCAGCCATCGTCCGTGGCGCGTCGTCGGTCGCTTGTCCGACCATGCGGCGCAAGGCATCCCGGCCGAACGACATGGCGAACGCGCTCAGCCACGACCAGAACTTCAAGAACCTGATCCTCGACTATCCGCGCGAGGCGCTCTCGTTCTTCGCGCCCGAAGAGGCGCCGACGCCGGAAGAGGCGGCGCAGGTCGTCCCCGTCCGGCAGGAGCAACTGCAGGAGCGCTTGGGAGACCGCTTCCGGGTGCTCGACACGCCGCTGCTGGTGGAGTGGAGCGACAACCGCCGCAGTGCCATTTTGTTCGTCATGGAGGAGGAGTCGGACTGGAGCAGGTTCTCGCCACACCGGCTGGCGCAGTATTGCCTCGACCTCGCCATGATGTTCGAGACCGAGCGCGTGGTGCCGGTGACGATCTTCCTGCGCGACGCCGGCGGGGCGGCCCGGTCGCTCGTCCTGAGCACCGAGCGGCGGGCCTACCTGACCTTCGACTACCTCGCCTGCACGATCGGGGAGATGCCGGTCGGGCGCTGGCTTGCGAGCGACAACTTGGTCGCTCGCGTCAACCTGCCCAACAGGCGTGGAGGGGAGACAAGCAGGGTCGAGGTATACGGCCAGGCGGTGCGCGGCCTGCTTGCGCTGGAGCCAGACGGCGGCAGGCGGGCGAAGTACATCGATTTCATCGACATCTATGCGAACCTTACCGACAATGAGCGCGAGTGGTACAGGGAGCAATTTCCCGAGGAGAACAAAGCCATGGCAGGCATCGTGCAGACGGCCCGCGACGAAGGCATGCGGCGAGGCATCGAACGGGGCATGAGGCAGGGTCGCGTCGACGGGGAGCGAGCGTTGCTGGAGCGACAGTTGCGGCGGCGGTTCGGTTCACTATCCCCCGCAGTCGCGGCGAGGTTGGGCGAGGCGTCCGCGTCCGATATCGAGATCTGGGCCGAAAGGGTGCTCGACGCCGACACGCTCGACGATGTGTTCAACTCCAGCCACTAGCCGAGCTGGGCTAGTGAAAATTCCGACTAACAAAAGCGCTCTCCTCGGTATCCCGCCGGGACAGTCCGGCGAGCTTGTGGGTCAAATCGCGGACGTGGCCCGCCACCACGTGGATGACTTCGCCTTCGCGCTCCACCACGCCCTTGATCACGAGCAGCCGTCCCTGCAATAACGCTGCCCGAACTCGTTCCAGCACGGAACTCCAGACGACGATGTTGCTGTTGCCGGTTTCGTCTTCGAGAGTCATGAAGACGACGCCGGACGTGGTGCCAGGGCGCTGCCGGCAGGTCACGATGCCGGCAACCTGGACGAACTGGTCGTGGCGGTAGTCGGAGAGGTCGGCGGCGCGGCGGCAGTGGCGGAACGCGCGGTCTTCGCGCAATAGCGACATCGGGTGGGGGCCTAGCGTGAGGCCGAGGTAGCGGTAGTCCGCCATGGCGTCTTCGCCCGGGTTGGGACCGTCGAGTCGGACGCGCGTGCGGTAGGGCGCGTGCGCCTCGGCGGCGGACCAGATCGCGGCCGGGTTGTCGAGTCCTGCGGCGTCCCAGTGGGCTTGGTAGCGGTGCCCGCTCAACTGGCTGAGTGCCCCGGCGCGCGCGAGGAAGTCGAGGTCGCGCTTGTCCAGCGCGGCGCGGCGGCGGATGTCGTTCGCGTCCGTGAACGGCTGCGCGGCGGCGATGCGGTCCGCGGTCTCCTGGGAGAGGCCCTTGACCTGGCGCAGGCCGAGGCGAATGGCAGGCTGCGGGGCGAGCGGAGCTTTGAAGCATAGGCGACCGGTGGGTTTCCGGTCGGGATCGGGGGGTTCCAGGCGATAGTCCCAGCCGCTCGTCTGCACGTCGGCTTCGCGCACTTCGATGCCGTGGGCGGCGGCGTCCTGCACGAGTTGCGAAGGCGTGTAGAAGCCCATCGGCAGGCTGTTCAGGAGGCCGCAGTAGAACGCGCTCGGCTCGAACCGCTTGAGCCAGGCGGAAACATAGACCAGCAGCGCGAAGCTCGACGAGTGGGATTCCGGGAAGCCGTATTCGCCGAAGCCCTTGATCTGCTCGAAGATCCGCTCGGCGAACTCCCGGTCATGGCCGCGTTCGAGCATGCCCCGGATGAGCTTCTGCTCGAAGTGCTCGAGCCCTCCGCGCCGGTGCCAGGCCGCCATGGCGCGGCGCAACTGGTCCGCCTCGCCGGCCGTGAATCCCGCCGCCACCATGGCGAGTTCGATCACCTGCTCCTGGAAGATCGGCACGCCGAGGGTGCGCTCGAGCACGTTGCGCACGGCGTCGTTCGAATAGGTGACGGGCTCGAGTCCCTGGCGGCGGCGTAGGTAGGGATGCACCATGTCGCCCTGGATCGGGCCGGGCCGGACGATGGCCACCTCCACGACGAGGTCGTAGAAACATTCGGGGCGGAGCCTCGGCAGCATGGACATCTGCGCGCGGGATTCCACCTGGAACACGCCCATGCTGTCGGCGCGCTGCAGCATCTCGTACACCTTGGGATCCTCCGGCGGAATCTGCTCCACCGTGAGGCTCCCGCTGCGGAAGTCGTTGACGAGGTCGAGCGTCTTGCGGATCGCCGTCAGCATGCCGAGGCCGAGCACGTCCACCTTGAGGAGCCCCAGGGATTCGAGGTCGTCCTTGTCCCACTGGATGACGGTACGGTCGTCCATGGCCGCGTTCTCGATCGGCACGAGTTCGGACAGGGGGCCGCGCGAGATGACGAAGCCGCCGACGTGCTGCGACAGGTGCCGGGGGAAGCCGAGTATCTCGTTCACGAGGTGGAGGAACTGGCGGGCGATCTTGCTCTTTGGGTCGAGGCCAGCGGCTCGAAGGCGCGCGTCGATCGCTTCGCGCTTGTCCCACCAGGCCATGGACTTCGCCAGCAGGTCGACCAGGTCGAGGTCGAGCCCCAGGGCTTTGCCGACATCGCGGATGGCGCTTCTCGGCCGGTAGGTGATGAGCGTGGCGGCCAGCGCCGCACGATCGCGGCCGTAGCGCTCGTAGATGTACTGGATCACCTCCTCGCGCCGCTCGTGCTCGAAGTCGACGTCGATGTCCGGCGGTTCGTTGCGCTCCTTCGAGATGAAGCGCTCGAACAGGAGGCGCATGCGCGACGGATCCACTTCAGTGATGTGCAGGCAGTAGCAGACCGCCGAGTTGGCGGCGGAGCCGCGGCCCTGGCACAGGATGCTTAAGGAACGCGCGTGCCGCACGATGTCGTGCACGGTGAGGAAGAAGTGCTCGTAGGCAAGCTGCTTGACGAGCGCGAGTTCCTTCTCAATGAGGGCGGTGACGTCGTCAGGCACGCCGTCCGGCCAGCGCTCCGCGGCACCCTCGTAAACGAGTTGGCGCAGGTGCTCGTGCGCCTCGACGCCCGGGGGAACCAGTTCCTCCGGGTATTCGTAGCGCAGTTCGTCGAGGGAGAAGTCGCAGCGCCGGGCGATGCGGACAGACTCGTCCAGCATCTCCCCGGGGTAAAGCTCGAGGAGACGGTCGATGGGGCGCAGGTGGCGTTCGCCGTTCGCCTGTGCGGCGGTGCCGAGTTCCGCCACCGTCGTCTTGTTGGCGATCGCGGTGACGAGGTCCTGCAGGGGCTTGCGGGATGCATCGTGCATGTGGACGTCGTTGCTGGCGACGATGGGGAGATCGAGGCGCGTCGCCAGGGTGAGGGCGTTGGCGGTCTTGTCGAGGTCCGTGGCTTCAAGGAAGAGTTCGAGGGCGATCCAGAGATGCGGCAGGCGAACGCTCAGCAGGCGGCCTTCGGCCATCAGGTCGCCGATGGGCTTCGCGCCCGGGATCCAGAGCGCGAAACACGCATCGACCGCTCCTCCTAAGTCCTCAAGGCTTAACGCGTATTCGCCCTTGGGGCTGCGGCGCCGCGCCTTGGTGATGAGCGCTCCGAGCTGTCCATAGGCGAGGCGGTTCGGAGCCAGCAGCACTAGGTGGATGTCCTCGTCGACCATGGAACAACCGCCCCCGGTCGCTGGCGCTCCCCGGATGCCCTTGTTCCATGCCAGGTGGAATTCGGCGCCGACGATGAGGTCGATGCCGTGGCCCTCTTCCCGACACGCCTTCGCGGCCATGTGCGCCCGCACCGCGCCGGCTACGGAGCACTCGTCGGTGATGGCGATGGCGGCGTAGCCGAGATCGTGGGCGCGCTTGACGAGTTCCTCCGGGTGCGATGCGCCGCGCAGGAAGGTGAAGTTCGAGACCGCGTGCAGTTCGGCGAACGCCTGCCGCTTTTCAGGTGAATTCTCAGGCGAAGTACCCATGGAGAAACCATGCTCGTTGTGCGTTCTGGCCGTCTTCGCTTTGGCGTGTCTCGCCGGCGCCGGGCTGGCGATTCACATATACCCAGCACTGCGCGCCGCTCCTGTGCACGGCGATGAAGTAGTCCCTGGCGACGGTCTCTCCCCACCAGCCGGACTCGATTCGCTCGGGGCCGCTCAAGCGCTGGAAATGGCTGATGTCGATGGGGCGGGGCGGTTCGAAGAGCCATAGCGGCCTTGGGTGGAATGACCCTTCCGGTAGCGTGCCGCGTTTCGCGCTCGGCGAACGCGGCGTCCAGGCAAACTCGGGTCGATGGTCGTCCGAGAGCGCGAGCCCCTGCAGGGCGTTGCGTCCGAGGCGGGCGGCGATCAGGTCGACGAGTTCCATCGGCAGGGCTTCGGACGCCTGCTTTGCGCCAAAGAGATCGGCGGGGCCTACCTGGTCCGGACGCACTGGTTCGGCGACCGAAACGTTAAGACATACGCTCATCACTTCTTCCGGCACTTCTGCGCCTTCGAGCGCAAGTTTGCTCACAGCCAGGATGCCCTCGGCATCGAGCCGGGGGTCGGCGAATTTTGCCGCGAGTTCGCAGTCGTTTGCCCCGTCTTTTCCGCCGCCGCCCAGCGGTTCGAAACGCCACGTCAGGATCCGGACGCCAAGCTGTTTCGCGCGCAGCCAGGTGGCGAGTTCCGAGACCAGGCGGCGCATGGGGAAGAGCAGCGCTTCCTTGTCCGAGATCGACTCGATGAGGTGCAGGGACGAAGAGAACTTCTCCCTCGGAACGATGGCGCGCACCGGGTCCGGCGTGTCGCCGGCGATGCGCGCCAGGTAGTTTTGAAGCGCCGGCCCGAAACGCTTGCCGAGTTCGTCCCGGGGCAGGTCCAGGAGCTGGCCGAACTGGAATATGCCCATGTTGGCGAGCCGCTCGATATCTCGCGCCTCGATCTCGTCGCCCGCGCATTCGAGCGGCGCGGCGCGCAGCGCGTCGAGGCTCCTGTTGGTGCTGGCAACGTTGGGGACCCCGGCGCGGGCGAGAACTATCGCCGCCGCCGGAGTGGGTGCGGCAGCGATCCGCGCCGCGTGTCCCAGCCGTCGCAACAGCGCGAGGAGGCCGCCGGCGAGGGCTTCGGCGCCGCCGAAGAGCTTGAGGCTCGCGCCTGCATCGAGAACCAGGCAGTCCTCCGCCGGCATGCCGACGCGGGGAGAGTACTGGTATGCGGCCTCCGCCAGGAGGCGCAGTCGCCTGCGTTCCTCGTCGAGGTCGCGGTTGAAGTGCCTCAAGTCGGCGGCGATGCTGCGGGCGGTGGCCAGCGTCGAACCGGGCACGATGCCGGCGGCGCGCGCCGGGATGTTCATGAGCGACACTCCCTTGCCGTCCATGAGCACGGTGGGCCGGCCGCGCTCGTCAGGACTTGCGGGGTATCGGCGTTCGAAGATCTCGAGGCCGAGATGCGGCAGGTGCGCGCCGTACCAGAGCGCGGTCTGTCGCGCGAACGTCGTTGCTCTACGTTCGCGTCGCTCGCCCCGTTCGCGCGGCACTCTGGCGGCGGCCTGTCCCATGCTTTTCCCGGAGGCGTCTAGTGTCGTGTCCCGCAAGTTTCTGGTACTTCAGAGTTCGCCATGCGCGTCAATGCAAGGCGTGGTCCGCAGTGAATATCTGGCATATTCGCAAGGGCCACAACGCGGCAGTGGCGTGCATGGCGATCTCCCGAAGGGCGCGCCCCACGGGGCCTGTGGCGGTGTTGCGCCCCTTGGAAATGGAGCCGACCATTCCCGGCGGGGACGCGCCTTGCCACAGACCCCGTGGAACGCGCTGAAGTGCCATAAACTTGCGGGACACGACACTAGGAAGCCGTGCGATAGCCGCCCGCATTCGTGCTTCCATGGCGCCAGAACGCGAGCTGTTCCCCGACGGCCGCGCGTTCGCGGCGAATGGGCGTGTGGCCCAAATCGAGCGCGATGCGCGAAGTGGGCCAGCCGCCCCGGCGCTTCAGGATGGTGCATGCCAGGCGGTCGCATCTCCCCGCCGGTTCGCTCTCGGCCAGGATGCGAAGCTCCGCCATCGACGCCTTGTCGGCGGACGAGGCGGGACGGAACAGCGTCGTCCAGGTGCGGCCCGTCGCCGCCGCGAGCTGCAGGCGGCGGATCTCGGTGGTCTTGAGCGCCGACTCGTCGAGCCAGGCGAGGGCGGCGCTCGACGCGCCGGTCTTCAGCGCCTGCTCGAGCGCCCACAGCGCCTCACGATGGCTTTTCGGGTGGACCAGGAGCACTTTGCCCACATCGATGCCCACCCGGGCGAGCGCCGGCGCGTAGGGCACGAAAGGCGGATTGATCCAGGTGATCCAGCGCGCTTCGTTGCGGCTGACACGCGTCAGGGCGGACGCCAGCAGCCGCAGTTCCCCGATGCCGTGCACGTCGCACAGGAGTTCCATCAGGCCCGCGGCCGGCCAGCCGCCGCCGAATAGCAGTTCGTCGAGTTGCGTAAAGCCCGTGGCGTGATTGTCTGCGGAGTTTCGGCGGCGATTCGGGTCCGTCGCGAGTTCGCGCGCCTTCCAGAGGTCCGGATGATCCGGCAAGCGAGGTTGAATATGCATCACTGTGTTTCCATACAGGGGCCGGACAGGCTACCCTGTATCGATGTACAGTATCAAGTCATGATTTGATGGTAGTGTTTTTCGGCGGCGGCTTACACAAGATGCAGTGGTAGCACTTCATCTTCCGGAACGATCTTCCGGAACGCTGGTGTCGAGAGCGGTTCGGCATGCGGCCCGAGCCGGACCTTGTAACTCACCGTCTTCGCGTGCGAAATCGTGCGCTTGTCATCATCGGGGGCAGCCCCATCCGCATCACAACGTGATAAACCCTAAAAGTGGTTAGAATGATTATTGAAATAACCCCTTAATATCGTAATATCATGCTGTTTTTGCTATCTAGTTAGCTTCATGCATCGCCGCCAACTCGACATTCTAAAAGGCTGGCTGCGCTCGCCTTACCGCAAGCCCCTCGTGATTCGCGGAGCGCGTCAGGTCGGCAAGTCCACCCTCGTGGAACTGCTTGCCGGGGAGGAGGATGTGGATGCCGATCTGTTCGCCGTCAATCTGGAGCGACACCCGCTACTCGCCCAGGCATTCAATGACAGCAATCCCCCGGAAATGTTGAACCTGATGCAGGTACTGCCTGGTGCGCCCGCACTATCGGAGCACAGCATGCTCTTCCTGGACGAGATTCAGGCCGCTCCCGCCGCCTTGCCCATGCTCAGGTACTTCCTGGAGGACATGCCGGAGCTACCGGTCATCGCGGCCGGATCGCTCATGGAATTCCTGTTGTCGAGTCATTCGTTCTCGATGCCGGTTGGCAGGATCGAGTACCTGAACATGGGCCCGATGACCTTTACCGAATTTCTTGCCGGCATCGGCGAATCGACGCTCGCCGAAGAGGTCGGCGGATTCGAATTCGACGCGGCCGGGGAGGCGGCCGAATCACCACATCCCGTGGTTCACAAGCGTCTTCTGGAGCTTCTGAAGCTGTACCTCTTCATCGGCGGCATGCCCGAAGCGATTCAGGTCTATGCGGAAACGCGTGACCTGAACGCGGTGAGCGGCGTTCATGCCAGCATCATCGAGACGTACCGGGACGACTTCCCGAAATATGCCGCCCGGAGAGATTTGACCCGAATGCTCGGCGTATTCAACTTCGCCGCGATGGGCGCCGGACGAAAGGTGAAGTACAGCAACATCTTTCCCGATCAGCAGAGCGCTACGTTGCGCCGGGACATAGAAATCCTGGCCATGGCGCGCGTGATCGCCAAGGTGACACACAGTCACTGCTCAGGTCTGCCACTACAGGCTGACCTGAAGGAGAATGTCTTCAAGCTCGTATTCCTGGATGTCGGCCTTATGAACGCCGTATGCGGGCTTAACTGGGCCACGATTGCAGGACAAACAGACACCAGGTTGGTCAACGAGGGAGCCAACGCCGAACAGTTTGTCGGCCAGCATCTCGCTGAACTGCTCGCACAGCGTCCGAACCGCGAATTGACCTATTGGTTGCGCGAAGGGAGGTCCAACAACGCGGAAGTGGACTACGTCGCGGAATTCGGCGGCCGTATCGTGCCCATCGAGGTTAAGGCGGGACGCGCCGGCGCCCTGAAATCCCTGCACCAGTTCGCCGCCGAAAAGCGCCCTGATCTCGCGGTGCGTTTCGATCTTGCCGAACCCTCTCTGCAAATGATCGAGGCCCGCGCGATCACAGGTACGGGCGCAACACCCGTGCGATACCGTCTGCTCTCCTTGCCGCTTTACCTGGTTGAACGTCTCCCGCGCATCATCGACAGGTTGGGTTGAAGACGCCGCCGACGCTCAGTGAGATGGGACGTAGCTTGAACCAAGGGTGCCGTACCGGCACCTGCGCTTTGCCCAGGACGGCCATCGATCGCGCAGGTGTTTGCCTCAACGGTGTTGGAATGGGTGCCCATAAGGGCGCGCTATGACTCCGCACCTCCGCTCTGTATGATGTACAACTAAATTTGTACAGGAAGGGAATGCGTGAGCGGTAGGCAGGTTTCGGCTGCGGAGTTCAAGGCGAAGTGTCTGCGCATTATCAAGGAGATGCAGGACACCGGGGAATCGATCACCGTTACGAGGCGGGGGCACCCGGTGGCCGTCGTTTCGTTGCCGCCGTCGACCGGGCCGACGCAGTCGTTCATCGGTAGCATGCGCGGCACCGTGCTGAAGTATGACGATCCCCTCGAGCCGGCGGCACCGGCTGCGGACTGGTCCGCCTTGAAGTGATCATCCTCGATACCCATGCGCTGGTTTGGGCCGTGGCGGATTCGCCCCGAATCGGTCCGGAAGCCAGGGCGAGGATCGACGACGAACGGCGCACGGGCCGGGTCGGCATTTCAGCCATTACGCCTTGGGAGATCGCGCTCCTCGTTGACACGGGCCGGCTGCGGCTGGCGATGGATGTTGGCGTCTGGATAGATAGAGCGCTCGGCTCGCCGGGAATCGATCTGTGTCCGATCGAACCGGCGATCGCGTTGGATAGCGTACGCCTGCCCGGGGAGTTCCATGCCGATCCCGCTGATCGATTCCTGATTGCCACCGCGCGGCATTGGACTGCCGCGCTCGTTACGGCCGATGCCGGCATCCTGGAATACTCTGCCGCAGGGCATGTGCCGACCGTGGACGCGGCGCGATAAGCCGGATCGCCGGTGGCGGACATTTAATCCATGCAAAGCGCACCCGCCGTCAAGGACATCCTGCTCGCCGGCGCCGGCCACAGCCACGTCCAGGTCCTGCGCCGGTTCGGCATGCGGCCCGAGCCGGGCCTGCGCCTCACGATCATCGCGCGCGAAGTCGAAACGCCGTATTCGGGGATGCTGCCCGGGCATGTCGCGGGCGTTTACGAGGCAGGCGAACTGCACATCGATGTCGCGCGCCTGGCGCGTTTTGCCGGCGCCAATTTTATCGCGGGGGAGGTGGTCGGCGTCGAACCCGATCAGAACCGCGTCCTGCTGCGCGGCCGTCCGCCGATGCGCTATGACATCCTGTCGATCAATACCGGCGGCGTTCCCGGCGGCGGCCTCGAACCTGCAGAATGGATCACGCCGGTCAAGCCGATCGGCCGCTTCCTGCCGCGCTGGCGGGCCGTGGCGGAGCGTCTCGCGCGCGAAACCGTGCGCCTGGTCATCGTCGGTGGCGGCCCCGGCAGCGTGGAACTCGCGCTTGCGGTGTGCACCCGTTTTCCGGATACGGCTCGCTGCGTCGTTGTTACCGCCGATCCAGACATCATGCCGGGCCATGCCGCCGCCGTACGGCGCAGACTGCGCGCCCTGTTGCGAGCGCGGGAGATCGAAGTCGTGACCGATTTCTTCGCCGAGGGCGCTGACGCTGATACGGTCCACGCCGGCGATGGCCGCGCGATCGAGCATGACCATGTCTTCTGGGTGACCGGCGTGGATGCATCCGACGCTTTCTCCGATAGCGGATTGGCGACGGACGAACGCGGTTTCATCGCGGTCAACCGCTACCTGCAGTCGACCTCCCACGAAAACGTCTTCGCGAGCGGCGATGCTGCCGCGATGCAGGGTCAGCCGCGGTCCAAATCCGGTGTATTCGCGGTACGCCAGGGACCGGCGCTGTCAGAAAACCTACGACGCTATGCGCTGGAAAAGCCGCTGCGTCGCTACCGGGCGCAGTCCGAAGCACTCGCACTGATCGGCACGGGGCAGGGCCACGCGGTGGCCTCAAGGGGAGTCTTCCATGCTTCGGGCCGGTGGGTCTGGTGCTGCAAGGACTGGATCGACCGCCGCTTCATGCGGCGTTTCCAGGTGCTGCCGGAGATGGCCGAAGACGAACCGGCGCTCGCCCCGGCGTTGCGGCCGGACGCGCCGGACACCATGCGCTGCGGCGGCTGCGGCGCGAAACTCGGTGCCGACCTGCTGACGCGCGTGCTACGGCGCTTGCCGGAGCGCGAAGACCCTGCGCTGTTGCAGGGTATCGGCGACGACGCTGCGGTCATCGAGTTCAGGCACCCGACACTGGTCGCGACCTGCGATGCCTTCCGCGCCATGATCGACGATCCCTACCGCTTCGGTCGCATCGCTGCCCATCACGCGCTGAACGACCTCTATGCGATGAACGCCGCGCCGAGTTACGCGCTCGCCATCGTCACCGTGCCTTCGATGGCCGATGCGCTGATGGAGGAAGAGCTTTTCCAGGTCATGTCGGGGGCCGTCGCGGTATTCAACGAGCATGGTGTCAGCCTGGCCGGCGGACACTCCGCTGAAGGTGCAGAGCTTTCCGTGGGTTTCGCGGCGTTTGCCGGCGGCGGCGAGCAGTTGCTGGCGAAGGGCGGATTGCAGGCCGGCGATCGCCTGATCCTGACCAAGCCCATCGGCACGGGGGTGATCCTGGCGGGCGCGATGCGAGGAAAGACAGCGGGTCCGGACCTGATCGAGGTCATGGACACGATGGACGTTTCGAGCGCCGCCGCGGCGCGGATCGTCGCCGAACACGGCGCGACCGCGTGTACCGACGTGACCGGGTTCGGCCTCGCGGGACACTTGAGCGAAATGACGCGAGCTTCCAGCGTTGGCGCGGTGCTCTGGCTGGAGTCGATTCCGTTCTTTCCCGCCGCGGTGGAACTCATGCGGACCGGGATCGAGAGTTCACTGCAGCCGAACAACCAGCAGGCACTGGACGATTTCATGACCGAGGGATGCGGTCGGGATGGACCGGAATTTCGCCTGCTGGCGGATCCGCAGACGGCGGGCGGACTCCTTGCCGGCGTGCCGGCGGCCTCGGCAAAGGATTGCGTCAGGGCGCTGCGCGGCTGCGGTTACGCCCAGGCGGCCGTGATCGGCACCGTCGAAGACGGTCCCTTGACCGTGCGTGCGCGCGGGGACCGCGACGGATAACGTGGACGCTCAAATTTGTGACGGACCCGATGTGCTGGGCATAGTACGACTGCGTATCAAGGCCACGGACAGGCGCGCGGCCCAGGATGGCGTCTCAACGGCGCGCCAGCGCCCGGTGCCGATGTAGTCGGCGATAGTTCGGGCGTGGCCCCCAGAATTGTCCAGGATCCGGATACGGTCGAAAATCGAAGCAGTACTGACCAAGTTGTCTTGAGCAGCGGTCCACCGGCGCCGAATCTCGGACTCGGGGACGTGATGTCCGGTTCAAGACCTTACGCGGGCTGCGACACGGTCGACATTGATGGCGGGGTCTCGGGTACCGATAAGGATGGCGTAGGTCGAGAAGCCAAGTTCGTGCGCCCGCCGGGCGATGCGCGGTCTGAACGCGCCGGAATACGTGCTTTCGAAGCCGAATGATCCATGTTGTTCAAGGTGCCGCTCAATAGCCGCATCGACCAGGGCCCGGGCTTCGATCTGCAGCGCAGGATCGTCGTAGCTGCCGAGACCTTGCGCGATGGAGTCAGCGTCGTAGAAATTCGACGGCAGTTCCCTGCGCTGGCTGCGGCACCAAGTGCTTTTTCCGGCTCCGTTCGCTCCGATGACGATGACGAAGCGGGGCGACGGCATCAAGCGCCTGGCGGATCGACGTATGGGCACTCCTTGGCGGCGGGATCGCTGGCGCAAAAATGCTCGACTCGACCGTCGGGCCACTTGCGCATGATCGTGTCGTCGGCTAGCAGGTGATGTTCGATGACGCCATTAGGCCATTCGGTGATCACGCGTGAGTCGTCGTCCGGGGGCATATAGACGAACGCCTTTCCTTGCTCGAAGCACATGCGCCGCGAGTCGGTCCTGGATCCCGTCTTTGGGAAGTCCGACCGCGAATTCTGTTCGGCTGGCTGCATCGGGAACCTCCACAAGTCACGGCATCATACCTCGAAGTCGATACCGAGGGATTCTCGCTGGGGCTCATCCGTGGCTCGCTCCCGGAAGAGACCGCTCGGACCCAGGATCTGCATGGCGCCGGACCCCAGAATCGAACCCGCGATGGCCCCCGCCGCGTAGAGCAGCAGCAATACCCCGGATGCATCGACATACTCGTCGGCGGCGACCCAGTCGTTCATGTGCGCCGCGCACAGTGTGTAGAGGGGAAAGACGAAGAAGCCGAAGAGAAATGGAAAGACGAGCAGGCCGTCGGCCCAACGCTCCGAAAAAAGCGCCATCGCTGCTCCGACGATCGCGCTTGCGATGCTGGTCGCGAGGATGGCCTTCCTGCGGTCCATGTGATCGGACCCGCGTCCCAGGGGCCATTGCCCGATGGCGCCGGCGACCACGGCCACGCTCATGAACACGGCGACCATGTCGGTGTCGAGCGCCAGGGGGTTCTGCTGGACGAAGACCGGCGCCAACGACCAGAACGCGCCGAGGGTGAGGCCGACCACGGCGGCGCCGACGACCCCGACCGGCGCGCGTCGGAAGAGGTGGCCGATTTCGAGTTGGACCGAGGCCAGGGGGGCGGGGGCCTCGGCGCGGGCGAGGGCCACTGGCAGGGCGCTCAAGGACACGAGGATGGAGGCGCCCGCGAAGAGCGCGAACCCGCGGGGATCGTCGAGGACCAGGATCATCTGTCCGGCCGAGACCATCGTGAGGGTGATGATGGTGTAGATCGAGAACACCCGTCCCCGGTTCTCGTTCGTGGAGCGCGCGTTCAGCCAGCTCTCGATGACCATGAAGAGGACCGCGAGACAGAGCCCGGTGATCGCCCGGCAGAGCCACCAGAAGACCGGCTCAGTGAACAGCGCGTGCGCGAGCGCCATGGTCGAGGCGAGGCAGACCATGGCAGCGAAGGTGCGAATGTGGCCGACCCGGCGGATGATGCGCGGGCCGATCAGGCACCCCGCCGCGAAACCCAGGAAGTAGGCCGCGCCGAGGATGCCCAGTTCAAGGGTGGCGAAGCCGGCAAGATCGGCCCGAACCGGCAACAGCGCGACCTGCAGGCCGTGGCCCGTCAGCAAAAGCGCGGCGCTCAGGAGCAGCGCGGCGATGGAGCCGAATGTCTGGATCATCGTTCTGCCACTGCACCGTCACGTTGCAATCCCGCTGTCGCGCCGCGCGCACTATAGGGCCTGTTTCCGGGTTGCCAAGAGGCGGGAGATGAGAGTTTTTCACGTTCGACTCAAGCCGAAAAAACAACTTCATCCGAGCGAGTACCAGCGGGGTCTCAAGTCTTCCCTATGGGGCCAGGAGGCACTTCGAATCCCGCACTCCGTCATGGCTTGCGCGGTCGAAAAGCGCCGGGTCGGCATCGTTCCGTAGATGTGATCGAGGCGGGCGACTGGGCTAGAGAAAACTCGCCACCGCCGGCCGGAACCGGTCCATATCTACCAGGAACGAGTCGTAGTCCTGGACTGATGGCTGCATGCGAAAGTCGATATCGGGCAGGTCCCCTCAAACTTCGAACGTAGCGCTGACAAAACATGCGGCACAGGTCGCCTCGGTACCATCTTCTGTCCGCCGAAGATAGTCGGGCTGCATCGGTGGGGCGGATAGGCGGTTCGTTCATGAGGAACGCAACGTAGCGGTGGCGGTACTCCGCTCAAAGCTTGCGGTTGCGCGGATACGTCGCAGGTTGAAACTTATGGGCGGACTGGCACACGGGTTGCCTGCCCGGCACGTTCCCTCAGACGAAGGAAGCCGAGCCAGTGCAGGGCCAGCCCCGCCGAGAGGAGGATCGGACCGGCGAGTCCGATGGCGATGTTGTCCACAAGCTGCCTTTTGACCTCTCCGTATCCGAGCGAAGACACAAGCTCCCCAATGCGCGGATCGTCCATCAACCCCCCGCCGTGAGAGTCCGCGATCGCTTGCGCCACGCGGGGTTCGGCGTACATGAGCGTGGCGAGCCATACCAGAACGCACAGCGTGAGAATCACCGTCAGCGCCCATCCGATCATCACGAGCCAAAGCTTGTCCGGTGATCGCCCCAGCCGGAGTATCGCTCCGAGAGCCGCGAGCGCGGACAGAAGCGCGGTGAAGCCTCCCGCCCCGGGAACGTCTATCCAGGAATAGTTCGCTGTCACTGGCGAGAAGCCAGGCCACGCGACGGACAGTTCTACGGCGGGCCAGAACACGCCTACGAGAATGAGAACGGCAGCCGGGAGCTGCAGCCGTAGGGTCGGTGCCGTAGACTCGACTCCAAACACGCGACAGATCCTTTCAGCCCGTGCCTCCAAGGCTATTGCAGGCTCGCCCAAAAGAGAAGCCTCGACCTGATGGGATCGGGGCTTGGTGGCTGGATGGCAGACCACTTCATCTGAGCGAGTACCAGCGGTGTCTCAAGTCTTCCCGATGCGGCCAAGATGCACTGCGAATCCCGTACTCCATCATGGCTTGCGCGATCGAAAAGCGCCGGGTCGGCATCGTTCCGCGGATGTGATCAAGGCAGGCGGCCGGCCTAGAAAAAGCTCGCCACCGCTGGCCTGAACCGGTCCATATCCACGAGGAACGAGTCGTGGCCCTGGATCGAGGGCAGCACGCGGAAATCGACGTCGGGCACGGTACGCTTCAGACCGTCCGCCAGTTCGCGTTGTTGCGCCAGCGGGAACAGGAAGTCCGTCTCCACGCCGATAATCAACGCGCGCTCGGCTTTGACCCGTGCGAGGCCGGCCTCGAGGCTGCCGCCGTGGTCGCAGACGTCGAACAGGTCCATTGCCCGCGACAGGTACAGGTAGCAGTTGGCGTCGAAAGTGCCGATAAACCTCACCGCGTGGGCCTCGAGGTAGGACTCCACCTCGAAATCGATGCCGAAGGCTTCGTGCACCGGTTCGTCCGTGGCGCGCTCGCGCCCGAAGCGCATGGTCCATTCGGCGGACGACCGGTACGAGATCATCCCGAGCTTCCGCGCGAGCCGCATGCCGACCGTCGGCAGCGCGTCGGTGGCGTACTCGCCGCCACGCCACGTCGGGTCGGAACGCACGATCTCACGCTGCAGCGAGCGCACGGCGATGGAGAAGGGTAGGCTGCGGGCGGCGGAGGAGATGAGGACGACGCCGGTGGCGGCGTCCGGGTGCAGCATGGCGTACGCCAGCGCCGTCATGCCGCCCATGGAGGCGCCGACGACCGAGTGCAGTCGCGAGATGCCCAGTGACGCGATGACGGCGTGACCGGCGTTGGCGATGTCTTCGAGACATAGCGTGGGAAACCTGAGTCGGTAGGGATTTCCCGTGCTCGGATCGATCGAGGCGGGACCGGTGGAGCCGAAACAGCTTCCGAGCGAATTGACGCAGACCACGTAGTAACGGTTCGTGTCGATCGGCTTGTCCGGACCCACCATGTCCTCCCACCAGCCGGTGGTCGGATCGAGGGGCGAAGAAGCGGCGTGAGCGGAAGGCGATAGTCCCGTGAAGAGCAGCACCGCGTTGTCTCCGGCGACCGAGAGTTCGCCCCAGGTCTCGTAGGCGATCTCGGCCTGCGCCAGAACGCCCCGCATCATTCTGAAGGGCCGCTCTATCTCGACGTACTTGCGCGCGTCGCTCACGAGCCTGGCAGGGGTTCGAGCAGGTAGCAGAGGCAGTCCGCGCGGGCGGCGCGGAGGTCGGTCGTGAACATCGAGGGTATGACGGCGCGACGCAGCCGGATTTCCCCGTCCTCGGTCTCCAGATAATGGCCGGTCACGTCGGCACCATGCTCATCAACTGCCTTCAGCCCCCGGCCGTTGCGGACGTTCGCGATGACCGTGCCGCCCTCGGCGCGCTCGAAGTTGAGCGCCTCGAAATCCTCGCACGGCGTCACGGCGTCGTCCTCCCCTTCGACCAGGATCCGCGCGAGGTTCCGGTAGAGATAGAGCTGTCGGGAAGACACCCGTGGCGGTTCGCGCCACCGGAAGGCGGCTTCGAGGTAAGCGCTGGCGCGTTCGGCGCTCGACGGATCGCGCGCGGTCCCAACCTCGACGGTGACCGCGGTGCAGAACTCGGAGAAACGTCGCGTCTGCACGCCCGGATGGTCAATGACGATAACGCGTTGCGCGAAGGCAGCCGCCGCGCCGAGCGAGCGCTCGTCGGTGCGCGTGACGACGCTGTAGGGGGGATTGCGGCCGGTGTTGTTGTGGATGTCGATGGCGGCCAGCGGCTCGGCTGCCATGGCGCGCCCGGTGACCTCTTCCGCGATCGCGGCTTCCGGCGAGTCGCCGCCTTCCCAGGCGCGATTGAAGTCCACGCGGCCGGGAAGCTTGCGAACGTTCTGCCGTGCCGCGTCGACATTGGCCACGAACAGCATCAACGACGGTGCGTCCCCGGAGGCAAGAAGCGTGCGCACGGCGTCCCACCCTGAGGTCTCGTTGCCGTGCTGCAGAACGGTGATGAAGAGGATGCCCTTTCGGCCAGCGGAAAGATCGAACAGGGTGGGTCCGGATAGGACTTCGCGCAGTCGCGCCGCCGGACATTCGAGAAGACCGTCGGGCAACGCGTTGTAGGTGGACAGGTGTCCGGAGCTCATAGGCTCCACTCGTGCACCGGCGCTCCCGATTCCTGGGCCTCGACGTAGGCGTTGGTCAATGCGCCGAAGTCCGCGCCGTATTTTTCGACCCAGCGGCGCTGCCACACGGCACCGTTCGTATTCGACTCGACGCGCTGCGTGACGAGGCCGAGAAAACGGTCGATGTCGTCGTCCGGAATGTCGAGCCTGGCCAAAGCGGCGCTGGCCTCCGGCAGAAGCTCTTCGAGCAGCAGTTCCCGCGCGCCGCGCATGCCGCGGCGCCAGCGCAGCCGTGCATCGAGCCCCTGCCGGGCGGCGGCGTAGAAGTTGTAGCGCGCCGCGGCGAAGTCGAGATCTGACTCGATGGGTGTTTCCGCGTCCACGAGCGCGCGCACCAGCCCCAAGTACACCGCCGCGTTGGCGATGCAGTCAGCGATGGTGGGTCCCGCGGGCACGACGCGGTGCTCTATGCGCAGGTGGGGCTGGCCGTCGAAATCGAAGCCGAGAAGCGGTCGGTTCCAGCGCCAGATCGTGCCGTTGTGCAGTCGGATGTGGCTCAGCTTGTGCGCCGGTTCGCCGGTGGGCGAGGGCAGCAGGATCGGGTGTTCGACGAGGTTTTCATTGAAGATCTCGAATAGCGACTGGTCGGCGTATCCGCTGCCGAAGCTCACCCGCGCCGGGGTTCGGGGTCCCACCGATACCGCCTGTTCGAACAGCGGGATGCGCGTCTCCTGCCACAGCGACTTGCCGAACAGGAACGGAGAGTTCGCCGCCAGCGCCACCATCGGCGCCGACGCGGCCAATGCGGCGTTGTACGTGCGCGCGGCGAAGTTCGGTTGGCACTGCAGGTGGATCTGGAACGACGTCGTGGCTGCCTCCAGCATCACGTCGTCGTGCGACAGCCGCAACGTGTCCGCGCCTTCGATGTCCACTTCGACCGGCTCGCCGTTGCGCAGCGCCAGCACCCGATCGTTCAGCGCCTGGTAGCGGACCATGTTGGACATGGAGCCGGAATTCAGCAGGGTCGGGCTGATCGTCGGCAGGATGCCGATGATCGCCAGTTGCAGATTCTGGTCCCGCGCGTTCTGCTGACAGGCTTCCCAGGTGGCGGCGAGTTCGTCGTACAGGCGCGCGAAGACCCGACCCGTCATGGCGCAGGGACTGCCGTTCAACTCGATGTTGAACGCCGCCAGTTCGGGCACCACCAGCGGATTGCCGAGCTTGTCCAGAAACGCCTCGTTATCGGCGGCGGGTTGCCCGGCCTGGTCCACCAGCCAGGCTTCGAGTTCGAATCCAATGATGTCGCCTCGATGGCTGAAGCCGTCGTGCTCGAACAGGTTCCCGACCAACTCTGTTTCCTGGTCGAGGTGTCGGCGGAACCGGGTGAAGTCTTCAGCGTTGAAGTGCCGCTGCGCGATTTCGTCGCCCATGCGCTATCGATACTCCCTTCGGGATTCGTCCGAATTCAACAGCTTACCAGCATGTGGGGCAAGATGGTCCCGCGAGCCCGAGGAGGCGAGGGGCGAGTGTTTGGCCAGCGCATCCGTCGACCGAGACGGAGCACTATCGGACAGGCAATTCGGTTCGCTTGACCACCGTGCGCAGGGCGAAGCTCGAGTGGACCCGGTCCACGCCCGGCAACGCGGTCAGGTAATGGCTATGGATGCGTTCGTAGTCGCGGGCGTCGCGCACGATGACACGCACCAGGTAGTCGGCCTCGCCCGACATCAGGTAGCACTCCATGACCTCCGGCAGTTCGACGATCGCCTGCTCGAACGCTGCCAGGTCTTCGCGCTGCTGGCTTGCCAGCGTGATCTGCACGAAGACGTTGTCCGGGTAGCCGGCCAGCGACTGGTCCACCAGGCCGACATAGTCCCGGATCAACCCGGCGTCCTCCAGGCGCTTGAGGCGCCTCAGGCTCGCCGACGCCGACAGGCTGATGCGCTCGGCGAGGTCCGCATTGCTGATCCGTCCGTTCTGCTGAATGGCGTGCAGGATTATTCTGTCCCGATTGTCGATACTGATTGATTCCACCGTTTGAACCAGATTTTGTCGAAGATAATTCGAATATGCTCCGATACCGTAGGCAAGAACGCAAACCGATTGCGCGCAGAGTTGTCTACTGTCATGCAACTGGCTGACCGGAGCAGGCGAAAGGCGATGCGAATTGGCGTTCCCATGGAGACCAAGGTCCACGAATACCGCGTCGGACTCACCCCCACTTCGGTTGCGGAACTGACCCATCGCGGGCACAGCGTCGTAATCGAGGCCGATGCCGGTGACGGCATTGGATTTAGCGACGCGGACTATGTCGCGGCCGGCGCTTGCATCGGCTCCGCGTCGGAAGCCTTCGCCCAGACCCTCGTGGTCAAGGTCAAGGAGCCAAACCTCGATGAGTGCGCGATGCTTGAAAAAGGCCAGGTCCTTTTCACCTATCTCCACCTGGCCGCCGACCCCGCGTTGAGCCACGCGCTGATGGCGAGCGGCGCCGCCGCCATTGCCTACGAGACCGTCACCGCAGACGATGGCAGCCTGCCGCTGCTCTCGCCGATGAGCGAGATCGCGGGCCGCATGTCGGTGCAGGTGGGGGCCAACGCATTGCAGCGAACCAACGGCGGCAGCGGCGTACTGCTTGGCGGCGTCCCGGGTGTTGCTCCCGCCCGTGTCGCAGTCATCGGCGGCGGGATGGCAGGCGCCAACGCCGCCACCATCGCCTTGGGCCTGGGTGCCGACGTCACGATCCTCGACAAGAGCGTGTCCCGATTGCGCTGGTTGGCGGACCGGTTCGACGGTCGTGCCCGAACGGTCATCGCAAACGCATCGACGACCCGGGAATACGTTCTCGGTGCGGACCTCGTGATCGGCGCGGTTCTCGTACCGGGGGCAAGGACACCGAAACTGGTACGTGCTGACGAGGTCCGCGACATGCGCGACGGCTCGGTACTGGTCGACATCTCCATCGACCAGGGCGGCTGCTTCGAAACGAGTCGTCCGACCACGCACGACGCGCCGACCTTTGTCCGCGACGGCGTCGTCCACTACTGCGTTACGAACATGCCCGGCGTCGTACCACGCACCGCGACGCTGGCACTGAACAACGTCACCCTGCCGTACGTTAGAACCATCGCCGAGAAGGGCTGGCGTCAGGCAATCGCCGACGATGCGCATCTCGCCAGCGGCTTGAATGTCGCGGATGGCGCCGTCTGGCACGAAGCTGTGGCCGAATCCCTTGATGCCCCCCCATCGGTCACACAGCCTGACGTCGCCCTCTCGGCGATTTCGTCAACGCCCGAGGTTGGCCTACACGCGCTGCGCCCGCCTTTGGCCATGGGAGTTCCCGATTGACTAGTCATTTTCTATCAATCAGTTAACAATTACTCTTCATGTTGTATAGCAACATGGAGTAGCCGTGTCTCATGGACATGGCTTTGCGGGGCAGGCGCCGGATCAATACTCCCACTTCACGCTGAGAGCGATCGCCGGTCCGGGATCCTCCTCGAACGTGACGATCGATTCGCGCTGGATCTCGATGGTCTGATCGAGGATGTTTCTCAGCTTCGCCTTGACCGAGAGGGTTTCCGTCGGGAACCAGGAGTAGGTCAGGTCCAGGCTGTGGAACGGCTGCTCGTAGCCATCGGGCGCGCCGAGGCGGCCCGCGACGTACAGTCTTTCGCCGAACACGTTGTAGATCAGCGACGCGGAGTGTTTGCCGCTGAAGGAATCGAATCCGAGCAGCATGTTGAAGACGTAGTTGGATGCGCCGGTCAGTGGCCGCGTCGGGTTCGTCGGCGCGTTCGCGTCCGGGCCCACCTCGATTTCGGAGTCCTGGATCGTGACGTTGCTCTGGACGAAGAACGCTTCCGTCCAATCACCCAGGCCCCAGGCGCCGAGGAAGCCGAGTTGCTTCACGACTTCGAACTCGACGCCGTACACCTCGGCGGTGTCGGCGTTGAGGATTTCGCGCGCGACATTGGTGTCGCTCGCCGGCGACTCGAAGTACTCGATCGGGTTGGCGATGTCTTTCAGGAACAGGGATAGCGTGTAGTTGTCGCCGTTGGCGGGGAACCATTCCAGGCGCAGGTCGTAGTTGTCGATCAGCGACGGCACCACGCCCGGATTGCCGTTCACGATCTCGTCGGTAATGGGATCGACGTAGCTCGCGTCGGTGATCTCGCGCAGGTCGGGCAATACAGTGGTCTTGCCGTAGCCGAGCCGCACCTGGAAGAGTTCGGCCAGCCAACTGCCGATGTACATGACCGAGGCCGCCGGGTAGATGCGGTCGTCGTGGAAGGTGGCTTCTTCGAGCGACTCCGGGTCCGTCGATATCTGCGGGTTGTCTACCGAGTATCCATAGCGGTTCCACGGCAGCGCCACCTGCTTGTAGTCCTCCCAGCGTGCGCCGCCGCTGAAACGGAACGTGTGGTTCCAGGTCCAGTCGAGCTTGCCGAACACGGCTTCCGTCATCGTCGCCGCGATATAGCTGCGGGTGCCCGAGCCGAGCAGCGAGAACACATAGTCGTTCCTCGGATCCTCGATATTGCGGTTGGAGAAGACATCGTCCAGGTCTCCGCGCAGCGTGGCGGGATCGGCGACGGACAGCGGGCCGACGCCGAACTGCGACTCGGCGTAGGTGCGCGCCTTGCGCTCGTGCTGGTAGCCGCCGCTGAGTTCGACGAGCGAAAAGCCGAATTCGATCGGGAACGTTGCCTTCCAGCCGTAGTTGATGATCTCGTCGTCGAGGTCCGTGAAGCGGAACCTGGCTGCCGAGGAACTGGTCTTGACCCGGGACTCCAGCACGTCGCCGGTCCCCGGATCGGTTTCCGTCTGGGCGTCGACCGACACCTGGTTCGGAATGTCGGTTGCGGCGGTGGAAGCCGAGTAGAACCACGTCAGTTCGGCCAGTTCCGGCATCCAGTTGAGCCAGTCGCCGGGGATCATGTCCTTCGTTTCGCCGCCGATGCGATGCGTGCCGCGGAGCTGCTTGACCATCAGTTCGCGCTGTTCGAACTTCAACCGGTATTCGCGGTTGCCGAGGCCGTCCGACCTTTCGCGGTTCTCATCGAAGAAGTCCCGGATCCCGGTCTTGTCGTCCGTGTTGCGCAGCATCAGCGCCATGCCCGCGACTTCGTGATCGTCCGTGAAGCGCAACCCCGAATTGGCGATGCCGGTGACGTCCATCGAGCGGGTCGATTCGCGCTTGGTGTCGGTGCGCTCTTCCGGCGCCTGGAAGTTGTAGCTGGTGCGTTCGGTGTGGCGCCAGTTCGTATCGTAGGAATATTCGCCGTGAATACCGAACTCGAGCCGGTTACCGATATCGATATTCGTCCCGATGCTGCCTTTGACGTCGATGTCCGGACTGCTGTCGTCCGAGAGGATGGAGATGTCCCGGTTCAGGGCGGTCGCAAGGGCGCGGTTGATCTCCTGGGCGTCGGCCACGGTTGCGTCGTGCCTGCCTTCTCGGCGCAGTTCGTTGAGCAACTGCTGCACGTTGACGTTGGCGCGGTATCGATCGATCTTGGACTCGATGACGCCGGGCAGCTTGCGGGTGCCGTCGTCCGTGCCCCATCGATCGCTTCTGCCGCCGTTGTAGGTCAGGATCTCGTCCCCCGTGGCGAAGTTCAGGCCGGAGCCGACTTCGAGGCCGAAGGTGAAGTGCGATGGCACGGCCTTGGTGCGGATGTCGACTGCGCCGCCGCCGAAGTTGGCCGACGCATCGGCCGAGTAGCCCTTCTGCACGACGAGGGACCGGACGATGGAGGTGGGGAAGATGTCGAGCGGGATGACGTTGCGGGTGAGGTCGGGGGAGGGCACGCGCGCGCCGTTCAGCGAGGTGCTCGAATAGCGCTCGCCGAGGCCGCGGACGTAGACGAATTTCTCATCGACCAGCGTCAGGCCGCTCACGCGGCGCAGCGCCGCCGCCACGGTGGAGTCCCCGAGGCGGGCCAGCGTCTCGTCGTGCATGACGTCGATCACGACCTCTTTCTCCTTGCGCTCCTCGATCAATGCCTGGGACGAGCTGTAGAGCCGGCCGAGGACGATGACTTCCTCGTCGACGCCTTCCGCGAGCAGTTCGTCCGACAGCTCTTCGGCGTTGGCAGCGAACGAGAAAATGGCAACGGCGGCCGTAGCCGCCGTCAAACCTGGCTTCCATCTGTTCATGCAGGGGTTTTCCGTTTCATGTTGGTTGTCGTTGGGAATTCGAAGCGGTGGCGCTATTCGAACCAGAGCGCCTGTCCGCGGCTGCCCTCGTGAATGCCGTAGGTCCAGCCCGCGGTCCAGTCGTCGGATCCCGTGTTCACGGCGCCGACGAACTCGCACGCTGCCTGGCCACCGCCGCAAACCGCCATTGGGGTAACCGAGGGCACGCTGGTGTCCGCGTCGATGGAATAGATCGGCGGCGTCCCCTCGAGCAACTGCACGCCCGTGTCCGCGTTCGGGGTCGCGTCGACGACGCCGGTGACATCGACGAATACGTTGCCGCCGTTGGCGCCCAGCCAATCGTGGATGGACATGCCCGCGATGCTCTTGGAGGACTTGGTTTCGCAGGCGAATACCGTCGACGAGATACTGGCGTTGCCCTTCGCGAATCCTTCCGACGCAACGGTGTCATCGACGCGGATGCACCAGTTGTCACTGCCTTGTGCGGGTGCGCCAAAGGAACTGACGACGAGCGCGTTGGAAATCGTCGGCCAGAGGCCTTCGCGCAGCCGCCAGCCGGCGCCCGGGTCGTGGGTTCCGATACTGGGTGAGACGATGCAGGTCAGGTTGTTGATGGTCGGGCGACTGTTCAGGCCGCGAGCGAACATGTCGTTGATGAAGTCCTCGGTCTTGTTGCTGTAGCTGCCGATGCCGTCGGCTTCGATGCAACGGTTGCCGTCGGTCTCCTGCTGTATCACCAGCGCGTTGTTGATGGTGCCCCGGTAGCCTTCGTCGATGTCGATGGAATCGTCCCGCACGTAGAGGGCGACGTAGTTCTCGAAGTTGACCGCACCGCCGAACATCTCGATGCCGTCGTCGTAGGTCGAGTACACCTGCAGGTTCTTGACGACCGTGTTGCGGCCAACGGCGCCGAACGTGATGCCGTTCAGTTCATCGCCGTTGGCCACCTCCGCGCCGGTGTGCTTGACCCGCACGTATTCGAGCCGGCCCGAGCTGTCGTCGTTGTTGGCGCCGCCGTAGTGGGACTCGTCGAGACCTTCCGCGCCTTCGGAGGCGACATGGCAGTCGGAGGTGGTGAGGGTGCCGCCGACGCTGCCGGTGTAGTCGCACTTGTTGGTGACGCCGAAGCCGTTGATGACCATGCCGCCCCATTGCTGCACGTCTTCCGCACCGACCGTTCCTTCTATATCGGAGACGGAGGTGAACGTGATCGGCTTGTCTGCCTCCCCGACGGCGAATAGTTGAGAGCCTCGGTTGATGATCACGAACTTGGTATTGTCGCGCCAGGCGAGGGTCGCCCCCGCTTCGACGGTGAGCGTCGGACCGTCGCCGCCCTCCGCGATGCCGGCGGCTGCGAGATCCGAATCGGAGTCGTGGTTCTCGCCCACGAACAGGCTGCCTTCGAAGATGTGCGCGCCGCCGTCCTCAAGCGCTGGAATGGTCAGATCGACCGTCAGGTTGTTGCCGGCGTCGACGAAGGAGGGCGCGTAGACACAGTTGGAACCCTCCACGCTGCCTTCGATCGTCTGGCCGCCGCTATTGGTGTAGGAGGCGCAGCGCACGTCGGCGACGGCGGCGGTGGTGTTGTTGCTGTTGTTTTGGGAGTTGTCCGTGGACGCGTCGGTGGTCTCCGGCGCGATGACGATGTCGCCGCCTTCGCAGGCGACAAGCAAGATCGAGACTGCCGAAACGGTTAAGGCTGACCCGAGAAAACGCATGTATAAAAACCCTCATGACACAAATGGATGGCATTGACCTCAGAGCCGCGAGCGGCTTTGGCCGCTTCGGTTCGGTCGAGCAGGATTGTGGCGAGGGTGTGTGACGGTCCTGTTAAAAGTTCTGTGAAGTTTTTGTTACGGACCTGGGGGATCACGAAGCTGTGCCAAGGTCTCCAACATATGGTTGGTGATTGCTTCGCGGTAGTGGGGATCATCGAGGGTGCGCGAGGCCACATCCATCGGTAGGAATCTCCGAAGGGTGTTGCGGAATGCACTTGACGCGATGATCGCGGGGAGCTTTTCGGTGGCCGAAGTCAAGATGGTCTCGAACTCATGTGGCCCCTCCATCCTGGTGCCGCGATCTCGCGCCGCGTCGACGATCTCTCGACGATCTCGCGCCAACGGCGGCATGAAGCTGTGAATGTCCCATATGTCTCGGAAGCGGGGCTTGCGACGCTCCATGATGGATGTGGGTAAGGCCACCAGTTTGTCAGCCATTGTCCTCGACACCGGCACACACCGGAGCGGAACTTCGGCGGATGGCATGAGCACGGTGCGATGGGGGAACCTTGCGCGCACGACGGACGTGCCTTCCGGCAGCCCCTCCGAGTCCACTTCAATCTTGATGCGCTGCACGCCAATGTTGGACGGGCTCCCCGTGGGGGAAGGGCGTGTCACAATTCTCGCCCACCAGCGATGTACTGCCCGATCGCCGGTGAGTTTCGGCATTCGAGGCACCGTGCTCTCCAGGCCGTAATGCCACCGCAGGTGCGCCGCGACGGTCTTTTCGAGATTGTCCATCGTTTCGGGGTCGAAATGCGGCCCTCCAGAGAAGTCCAAATCCTCGCTCAATCGTTCCCCACCCCGGCAAAGCCGCAGGCATGTGCCGCCCTTGAACACGAGCCGTCGGAGAATGCCCGCTTGCTCCATCGCTCGGAGAATCTCCATCTGGAGAATCTCCTTCTCCACCGTTCTGCGGCAGTGTGCCAGTTGCTCCTTGCGGCCTATGATTTCATCGGCCACTGCCATGAAGTCGCTAGCACTAGCCACGATACGGACCCCACTCGGCGACTATTTCTTCGTGGTCGTCCTCGTCAATGCTCGGCACCAGCGCGGGGTTCGCCCTGCGCAAATCCTCCAGGGCGAGCGTCGGGTGCGCCACCGCGTACCCGCCGTGTTCATCCACGACGGTTTTCGCGACGATCTCTCTGCGAGAGCGGTTCGTGTGGCGAAACGACAAGTTGCCCCATCGCGTTGAATACTCTCCCGGATTGCCGGTTGTGGCGAAGGTGTACCAATACGGCTGCTGGCTGAGCGATCCCGCATTCGCCAAGGCTGATTCGTAGCTCAGGTAGTTCATATGTCCCGGTCGCAACCCTTCGACCGCCAAGCCAATGAACCGCTCGGTGTTTCCAACTGCCGCACGGTTGTGATAGACGCCACGGGCGATGCGCTCCAGGAGTCCTATTTCGAGCAGCATCGAGATGCCCGCCGACAATGCACGGTTGGAGTCATCCGGGAACAAGATGTGGAGGGTCTCCCTCCGAAGTACGGGAATATCTCGACCGTCGCCGAGTACAAGAACTCGCACCGCTTCAGGCAGTGTCATGGTGGAAATTCCACTAATCGCGGTATTATCCGCAACGGCTGAATCATACGCTCCCAGCCGCACGGACGCTTGTTTCAGTCTGCGGAAGGTCCCTGCTTCCCTCCTGTGGATTGTCCCTCCGACGCGTCGTCGGGTACGGGCGGATTGTCGAGGCCGGCTAGTGTCGTGTCACACGCGTTCTGGCGCTTCAGAGTTCGCCATGCGCGTCAATGCAAGGCGTGGTCCGCAGGGAATATCAGGCATATTCGCAAGGGCCACAACGCAGTTTGCATGCGAGGGGTTCCCCCTCGCGCACCCCGGCTGAAGGCTCCGGCGTGCATGGCGATCTCCCGAAGGGCGCGCCCCACGGGGCCTGTGGCCGTGTTGCGCCCCTTGGAAATGGAGCCGACCATTCCCGGCGGGGACGCGCCTTGCCACAGACCCCGTGGGACGCGCTGAAGCGTCATAACTCGTGTGACACGACACTGTAGGTGTTGGCGCTCATCGTTCCCCGCGCGCATCGGCACGCGGGTTCTGACGAGCATCAGGGGCCGGACAGCAGCCTGTCAGAAGAAAACGAAGGACCGCACCACCACGTTCTTGCGGCACGGCGCGTCGTCGGGTGCCGTTGGATCGACGCAGGCGGTATGGAATGACCAGCGCGAGACGGAACCGTCCGTGACGGAGTCGTAGCACTTCAGCATCGAGACTTCGGTCGACTTCTGCTGCGGGAACCAATACCACTCGTGTTCGGGCCGGTAGGTGAAACGGGTCGTCTCGCCGACGCGGTCGTCGTAGATGCGGTAGTTGGTGATATAGGCCTGGTCGGCGAAAGAGGGCCAGGCGCAGAGCACGAAGGGATACTGCCCCACGGTCTCCATCGGCTTCGCCAGGTTGATGGACATGAACCGCCGCGACATCTTGGCGTCGGCCTCGGCTTCCGTGTAGTGCTGCTCGCGCCCGAAGTTCCTCAGGTTCTTCGTGAGCAGTTCCCGGCAGCGCACGCGGCCGCTGTTGTCGTTCAGGTCGTTGTGCACGAGGTTGGCGTAATTGGCGGCGACGCCGGGGATCTTCCTGTCCTGGTCCTCCGTGCGATCGCCCTCGTAGTCCTTGTTGAACACGTCGTGGTTGTACACGAGCGCATCCGTCGCGCCGGGGAAGAAGTCGAGCAGCAGCTTTTCTATTTCCGGGTAGAAGACGCGTTCCACTTCGGCTGCGTCGTAGAAGTTCCGGCACTTCGACTCGAGGTGCGCCAGCGAGACGCCGAGCTTGTCCATGCACTCGGGGCTTTCCGCGGAGAGCCCGGGGTAGTACTCCCCCATGCGCCTCGCGTCGCGCATCACCTGCGGGAAGTAGAGGCAGGGCCGACCCAGTTCCCGCTCGTACCTGCGAAACGATTTCGCCTCGTCCTTGCGCGCCGGGTCGCGCCAGAATGCGTTGGACGGGACGATGGTGTAGGACGGTCTCTCGTAGACCGTGTAGCGCAGAGGTAGCGCCCGGCCGCCTTCGGGGGCCTTGATGTCATTCTCGCGAATGTATTCCATGCACTCGTCGTAGGTGCGGAACCCAGTGCCCCATTGGGTCTCGATGGGACCGGCGGACGCCGTCTTGAGCATTTCGATGACCGCCTGGCTGTCTCCCGAGGCAACCTCGGCAAACGCGTGCTTCATCGCCTCGGCCGTTCCCGCGTCTCCGTCCCTGTCGAACGACATGTAGGAAAGCCCGCCGTTCGCCGCGAAGGGCAGCGGCTGTCCTTCCGTGAGCTGGAACGAAGGCACGTAGGCAGACGACGCTGTCTCCGTGCCGTTGGTAGCGGTGTTTGCGATGACTTCGGGTCGGTCCACGGCATGCCCCCAAACGGAAAACGCTAAATTATTACACAGCCGGGCCCTCGGCTGGGTTGGGACGGGAAACTCGGCCTCTGACGTATATGCTGTACCGGCGACAAGGAGATGGCGTTCGATATGAACCGACGCAAGATCGTGCAGACGGCTGCTGCGACGGGGCTCCTGGTGGGAACTGCGATGGTGCCCGCGTCCCAGCGCAAAAAGACGCCCCGCGACTTCACGGGGCCTTTCTATCCTGTCGACCCCCGGAACCGAACCAACGACCTGATCTCCGGTACGCCGCGTTCCGAGGTTCTGCACTTGAGCGGCAGAGTGCTGGCGCCGAATGGTGCTCCCTTTGAGGGCGCCCTGGTCGACATTTGGCAGGCGGACCCCGAGGGGCGCTACAAGCATCCCCGCGACCGCGGTCAGGACAGGCTGCTCGAAGAGTTTCTCTACTCCGGCGAGGCGGCCACGGATGCCTGCGGCGAGTTTGCCTTCCGCACCTACGTCCCCGGACGCTACGGGTCACGGCCCGCGCAGCACATCCACTACAAGGTCTGGGTGCAAGGACGCGAGGTCCTGACGAGCCAGGTCTACTTCGACGAACTCGGCGGCGACAGGGGCTTCGCGCGATCATCGGAAGCCGCCGCGCTGCAGACGGTCCGCTTGGTCCAGGTGGACGACGACAACGTGCGGGCGTCGATCGACATCGTGATCTGATCGGAATACGGGCCGGCCATCGAGCCCGGGACTGCGGTGGCCGCGATTCAGAAAATGCGCTTGCCGTGCGCCAGCATGTGGTCCCAACGGTGCGTCATCAGGTAATCGAGGGCATGACGCAACCCCGGGCGATCCTCGCCGTCGCGTTCCTGCGGGAGGGCCTGGAGCGCCAGCGCGTGTATGTATGCGGACTCATCGTCGAGGAAGGTCACCAGCAGATTGTCCAGTTCATCGACCGGGATACCGGAGTTCAATAGCGCGCACAGGGCGTTGAACCTGGCCTGAATCTGGCCGCTCCAGCGGTTGGGATCGGTCTCCTTCCAGGCCGGATTGTCGACCGTCAGCAGCTTGCGGATGGCGGGCAGGGCGGCACGTATGTTGGTGCCGATGAAGGCCATCGCATCCAGGCTCACGCGCGCCACCTGGTGCATTTCGTGGTCCAGCAGCTTCGCCAGTTCCGGCACGGCGCACGCCGCGGGCGGACCGATCTCGCCGAGCGCGTAGGCGGCGTTGAGCTTCATCCAGGTATCGTCGTGCCTTTGCAGTTCCAGCAGCGGCTGCAACGCGACCTCGCCCGGGCGCCCAGCGCGTACGCTTCGTCCTGCGGAGCGAACGCGTGATCACTGAAACGTCGGTCATTGGGAACGTCGATCGGTACGAACGCGCCCGCTACGTTCTTGTGTTAGCGGCGGGCGAATTCGCGATCCTGGCCGGCTTGCTTCAGCAGACTTTCCCGCAGCGGCGCAATGGCATCGGCGCCGATCGCGGCCATTTCGTAGATGGCTTCGAGCGGGGCGGGCTGGTCGGCGCTGTTGAGCGATTTCATCCACCTGTGCACGTCGTCCGGATCCGCCGGTTCGGCATTCGCGGTGCGCGGCGCCCCGCGCATCCAGTCCCAGACATAGGAACAGGCCGTGTTGTGATCGTACCTGCCGAGGCGCGTCTTCGGCGGCCGCCACGCCACTTGGCCGCCTTCCCAGCTCGGTGCCACGGGATGGCTTCTGCGCAGGTATATGAACTTGAGCATGTAGCGGGTCGAATCCGAGCGGTTGCTGAGCGCCGCGTGCGCGATATCGAAGTGGGTCAGGAAGCACGTTCCCACTTTGATTTGATCGCCGACCAGCGCGAACGGATGATTGCTTTTCTGCACGAAAGGCTGCATGTGCGTGCCCGGAATGACCCGGTCGGGCCGCGTTCCACCGGCGTGTCCTGCGGGAAGTAGAGGATCATGGCGATCCGCGCGGCAGGTGCGACCGGGTCCGGCCCTTCGGAATCTGTCCGTCTTGGTGCCAGGCGCTGTTTGCGGACGACCGTTTGCCCATCGGCAGACCGTGCCATCTGCCTGCTGCCCTAGAACGGATGCTCGAGGTGGAGCTCGTCCAGGGGGCGCATCAGCGCCAGGTTCGCCGCACTCTCGCCCAGCGGCTCGTGGTACTGCGATGAGCGGCTCACGCCGAGCAGTTCGCACTGCCGCGACAGCGATAGCCCGCAGCCGCGATCCACCATCGCGGTCCGCTCCGCACGCCCCAGCGCGCCAACCCGCGCAGAAAAAAATCCCGTTCCACCGTCAGCTCGCCGATCTTCGCGTGCAGGTCCCGAATCGTCGCCTCGTGCTCCCCGCCGCGCTTCGATCCAGGCTGCGAGAACACCACGTCGAGGCCCCTCCACCGCCTGCCGTCCGAAAAAGTGGGACCACCTCAATGTAACCTCGTCAATTACCGTTCAATTGTGTGTTCCCGCTTCTGAGCATGCGTCTAATACCCACCTGGTTGACGTACCGCAGTGAATAGACCGGCATCCGGCAAAGCGCATCATCAAATTTACGCCGCGAATCTGGAAAATGTGGTTCGCCGACAACCCGTTACGCTACGACGTCGCCCGCATCGTTCAGCGGCTAGGATCGAGCGCAACAAGTCGCCTCGACGAGAATTCAAGTTCACTGCATCAACCCGGATTTTGGGTTACGGTACCGCCTAGAAATCCTAAAATCGTATGAAAGGAAATTTTTTTGCATGTATTGGATCTAGAGCTTCTTGACGGAATTCGCCGCGTAATTCGTCACGTAAACTAGTGAACAATTTGGCCATAGTATCTTCCGCACAAATGAATTTCTTATCTTGCAGGTGATTCATCAAGTCTAGGGTGAGATCGACCTGCTCCTTAGTTCCTAGGAACTGTATCTTCTCCAATGCGCGTTCCACGCCCAATGCGATATTCCTGTTAATCGGATGGCCCAAATCGCGACTTACGCCCGCTCCAATTGCACCTATTACTTCGATTAAGTAATTTGCCCGATATCGTCGTTTATCGGCCTTAAGCTGGGATCGTTTCGCTTGGTACCATCCAATCACTGTGACTACGTAGGTACCCAGTCCAAACCAGAACTCTGTCCCAACGCTCGATTGTCCCTCCATTTGACTCTCCTCCATTACTGTAGCGAGGACGAAACCTCGCAAGGTGTTGAAATACGTCCGGCTAGAATGGGTTAGCCACTCGTTCCGGACACGGACACGTTTCGAAAACCGGACATCCTATCTTGTCGAAAAAGGACATTAATGCGTACCCTTAACACCGGAAATATGCAAGCAACCGACCTAAGCTTGACTATCACACTTCCTTCCAGCGCACACGCGAGGCATACCACATATGCGAAAGAATCTTGACACTATCGCTAGCCGTAGGTCTCGAACTGGCCGCAAATTGACCTAGTCCGAGCGACGGTCTCGCCATCATCCACGTGCATGATGGGTGCGTTGCGTACTCCACGCGAAAGTTACGACTGATTTTTGAGGTGAATGCCAATCGACGCGATCCATCCGACGGCAAAAAACAGAGGCAGAGCGATCGCCAAAACAGTACCGTGGACGGTGTGCTCTAGCTCCGCGTACATATGAAAGGCGCTGATTAGCCAAAGTGCCGAGACGATGGAACCGGCCACAGACAACCCAACCTTGAGCTTATGATTAGCTGTCTCGGCCGCACCCAACGCAGCGAAGAATAGCCCATTCGTTACGAGAAACGCATTGCAGATCTGGATTAAGTGGTCCATATGCGCCCTCCAACAGAGGTTTAACTATGAGGTGCGCCGTAGGAACCGCGATGGTAGGCGTGAAGTTTTGACCGTCCCCCGTAATCCGAGCGGTTTCGGATGTGGGATTTCCTTGTATTGAGCGGCTTCCATTTCTGGGGCCGGATCGTTAGCGAATTTCTGATCATTCCTGATCCGCTAGTCGATAGACGTTCTCATTCGCGTCATACTGCATTTCACGCTCAACAACTTCACCTGCAAACATTTTGGAGAAGAGTCGCTCGATTGTTGGGTTCTTTATTGCTTCACCTTGGAAGTAGGAGTGTTCCGAACCCACACTCTTGTTTCGAGTTACATCCAGGTAATAAGCGTTTTTGGCAACCAGATTTCTGAGGTGATGGCCTAATCGCGCCTTTTGTTCGGCGCCCGGTTTAACACGGGACCACTTTAGAGCCCAATCACTCTCGTTGATCGATACATACAGGCGGTTTCGCGCAGGGATAAACTCCACCCAATTCTCGTGTTCCGGATTGTTTACGTCCGCAGCAATCAAGCAGACATTGTCGAAGACCAATTTCCTCGTGTGGCTTTCGCTCGGCAAGGTCGCATACTTCAATACATAATTTCCCATGCTGTGACACATCAAACTTAGTTTCGTCTTACATCTTTCCTCTATGAGCTGACTGAAGCGAGCGCGTGCGTGTTGATGATTCTCGGGTTTGTTGGCTACCGCTTTGTTCCAAAGTTGCTCTTGAACGCCCTGCGTAAGTAGACGGTGATACCCATCAATTTTCGTTACGGCCCGGTGTAAGGCCATTGCGGAAGCGCGCGCATCTGCTTTGTCGGACAGGTAGCCGAATTTGCCTGATACTGCCCCTCCACCATTTGCTGGCCAAGAAAAAGGCACCACTATTACGTTGTAGGTGTCTTCGATTCTTTTTGCCGTACGAATCACGTCCTCCATGTCATTGTTGTAGCCGTGAACAAATATCAGCAGGTGCGTTTCTTCTTTAGTTGCCCTCTCGAACATTTCACACGCTACTCGAAGACTGGCGTACCAACCCTTGTTTAGATCAAGCTTTAGGTTGTGCTTCGCAGCCAGGGCTTTAGCTTCTTTCTTGTATAACTTGTTGGTAATCAGTTCGGTAGTCTCATTGTTATTTACCTTCACCAGTCGTAGTTCATTGGGACCCTCTTGGCTCGGAACCTTGCCGAAGATTTTAAGACCCTTTTTCCTAATGTGAATCTTCCGGTTAGTTATTACGTACATATCAATTGTTCCTTAGGTAACTTGGGAAATTGTTCATTGCACTTAACGCCCAAACAAGATGTTCGGGTACACAAATAGACGGCACTCGAATCTGCGATCTGATCAAGGTTGCCTAACCAATGGTCAAAGCAACTCAGAGATCAAATGAAAGGGAGTGCCTCCCATGACCATTAGACTGCTTAAGTGGCTTTACAATGAAACGACCGCCATCTTTCATCCATGCCTCCGTGATCCTCGCGGGGGAATTCCCGCCACGGCCTCGCTGGCGGCGCGGAGCTTCATCAAAATTGGTTCGGACGAGAATCCGGACGCGAATCCTATTAACACAGCCGCAGGCACGATGTCAGGCTCCAATGCGGAGAATGCCACGATCGCGATAAGCGGCGCCGCCAGAAGCTGTGCAAGCTGGAACACAATTTGCTCCCGCGCTTCTATCGGCGAGATTGGAACAGGGTCGTTTTCTTTACGACATTTATCCTTGTGATAGCTATACGCGGCCCGTCGCTGGAGTTCGGGTAGCCGCCGGTTCATCCCCAAGGCACCCCCGATGATTGCCAGCACAACCACATAAAGGGGCACGACCAAGCCCCGGCTCAATTCTACTGGGGCTTCAAAGTTGTTGCCCCCATCAGGCCTCACATTGAGCGACCGACTTCCGATATGCAGCAACCACTGCCGGTCTGCTGATCCACTATTACAACTAGTCAACTGGCTTCCGTATCGTTCTTGATCGTGCACGCAACCGTAAACAAATCCGGCGTAAGACGAACTAGATGACCTAGGTTTGCTCGGCGCTACGAACGTCAGAAGCAACACTAAGACCAAGAGTCCTTGAACTATGTAGGCGTACACGAAGATCGATCGCAACTCGGGCGACAATTTCTTGCCTTTCGGGCAGTCCGGTAAAGGTAAATTTCGGGTGAAGCAGTGGACGATATGACCGGCCAAACCTAGGGCAATAGTTCCCAACGCTATTTGCGCGGCGGCCGGCAGGGACCACGTGAACTGCTCTTCCATTGATCTTTGCGACAAGTACACCGTGACCGCACCTGCCACTACCAACATGGTGAACCACAGGACTTTCGCGCGGCGTTCCAAAATCCACGGCCGTGCTCTTGCGATGAGGTCCTTCAACCCTTCCTCCTTTTGACAATAATCTCAATTATCTTCATCGAGACAGTTGTTGATCTTACGAATAATGTGTGCGATTTTTGTGTGCTATAGGGGCAAATTTGTGCGTTTTTAGGAGATTGCTTCGGTCTTGCTCAGAGTGCTTTGCAGTGCCACGTTTTGTGCGCGGTGCTTTTCGCCCCGCGGAGGAACGGATCGAGGGCTCCGGGCGTGGATGTCCCGGGGCGCTGCGTCATACTTGGATCCAGCGATCCGTGATTCCCCACGGTGTCGACGTGTCCTTCGTCGGCGGTGCTGGTCGGGGCACCGAACGACCGGTGACCGCGATGCTGGTATGGGGGGCAATTGAAGACCCGCGATGAACAATTGCCGGAGCCCGGGGCGCGGCGTGATCGCGCATCCCGGCTGAGCGCGGCGATCCTGCGCTTCAATGGCAGCCTGGATGTCGGCACAGTCCTTCAGGAAGTGGTGGACAGCGCGAGGGCACTGACGGGTGCACGCTTCGGTATCATCACCACCATCGATGAGACGGCCCAGGCGCAGGATTTCGTGACCTCGGGATTCACGGCGGCGGAACGTCGGCAGATGGAGCAGTGGGAGGACGGGCCACGTCTTTTCGAGCACTTCCGGGATCTTGAGGGCGTAGTGCGACTGGACGATTTGCCTGCCTACGTGCGCTCGCTGGGCTTCGCTACGGAAATAGTGCCGTCGAATAACTTTCAGGGCACGCCGATGCGCCACCGGGGCGTTCATGTTGGAAATTTTTTCCTCGCAGAAAAACAAGGCGGGGACGCGTTTACCGACGAGGACGAGGAGGTGCTGGTGCTGTTCGCGTCGCAAGCCGCCGCAGCCATCGCCAATGCACGCACGCATCGGGACGAGCAACGCGCTCGCGCCGACCTCGAAGCGCTGGTGGAGACCTGCCCGATCGGGGTGGTGGTTTTCGACGCCAGAACCGGAAAACCATCGTCATACAACCGGGAGGCGGCAAGGATCGTGGAAGATCTGATGTTGCCGGACCGTTCGCTGGAGGACCTGCTGGAAGTGGTCACCTGCCGGCGCTCGGACGGCCGGGAAGTCTCGCTCGGCGAATTCCCTATCGCGCAGGCGTTCGTGGATGCGGAGACCGTGCGTGCCGAGGAGGTGGAGCTCTCGGTGCCCGACGGACGCAGCGTCACGACGCTCATCAATGCGACTCCGATCCGTTCCGGGCAGGACGAAGTGATCTCGGTGGTCATTACGATGCAGAACCTGGCGCCGCTGCGGGAATTGGACCGGATGCGATCGGAGTTCCTGAGCATGGTGAGCCACGAGCTCCGCACGCCGCTGGCCGCCATCAAGGGTTCCACCACGACGTTGTTGAATACCGTGCGGACCCTGGATCCGGTGGAGGCGAAGCAATTCTTTCGGGTCATTGACGAGCAGGCCGACAACATGCGCGACCTGATCGGCGACTTGCTCGACGTGGGCCGAATCGACACGGGCACGCTGTCGGTCTCACTGGAACCTGCCGTAGTGGCCGAAATACTGGAACAGGCCAGGACCGCGTTTCTGCGCGGCGGCAGTTCGCACACGGTATTGATCGATCTCCCGCGTGATCTGCCCCTGGTGACGGCCGACCGGCAGCGTATCGTGCAGGTGCTGAACAACCTCCTTTCAAACGCCGCGCGGCACTCGCCGCGCTCGTCGCCCATACGCATCGCAGCGGCGCACGATGGCTCGCACGTGGCGATTTCCGTCAGCGACGAAGGTCGGGGCGTACCCGAGGAGCTTCTTCCGCACCTGTTCCGCAAGCATGTGAATTATGGCGGCGAGGGATCCAGTAGTCTTCGCAGGACCGGACTGGGGCTTTCAATATGCAAGGGCCTCGTGGAGGCCCACGGCGGTCGCATTTGGGCGGCCAGCGCCGGGCCGGGCCACGGCGCGCAATTTACGTTCACGATCCCGATCGCCGAACAAGAGGCGCGAGGCGAGATGCGCGGTCGATCGCTCTCGCCAGGCACGGCGACCGCGCGCGTGCCGATCCTGGTGGTGGACGACGACCCGCACACGCTGCGCTTCCTGCGCGAGGCGCTTCGAAGCGCGGGCTATTCTCCAATCCTGACCGCCGAACACAGGAATCTTTCACAAGTCATCAAGGCGGAGAAACCGCAGCTGATCCTGCTCGACCTGATGCTGCCCGGAGCCGACGGCATCGCTCTCATGGAAAGCGTACCGGAGATGGCCGACGTGCCGGTCATCTTCATTTCCGCGTACGGTCGCGATGAAACGATCGCCAAAGCACTGGAGACCGGTGCGGCGGACTACCTCGTCAAGCCCTTTTCGCCCACCGAACTCACGGCCAGGATTCGAGCGGCGTTGCGCAAGCGCCCGGAACCGGAACGATTCGTACTGGGCGATCTGGTCATCGAATACGAGCCGCGAAAGGTGACTGTGGGAGGGCGCCGCGTGCGCCTGACCGCCACCGAGTACGAATTGCTGCGCATCCTGTCGGTGAACGCCGGCCGCGTCGTGACCTACGAATCTTTGATCCGCCAGATTTGGCGTGATCCCAATCGTGGTGACTCCGACCGCGTGCGCGCGTTCGTCACCCAAGTGCGTCGCAAGCTAGGGGATGAGCCGGCTCGCCCGACTTACATCCTCAATGAACGCGCGGTCGGTTACCGCATGGCTGCGCCGAAAGAACGGTAGCGGCGGTTTTTTGCGGTGCACGCCGAAACGCTGCAGGGATCGTGTAACCTGCGATGTCGCTCGCCACGTCCTGTTCGGCCGAGGCCCGAATGAACCTCAACACGGCCTCACAACAGGCGGCAGCAGCTATGGAGGGCGGCAGTATGGCCACGCGGCCGCCACAGCCTTCGAAAAAGACGTAGCGATTATGGTCGCGGGAGTGAGCGCCGAAAAGCGAAAGAGTGTTAATCAAACATTCATTCGCTGGGAATCCATACGATATTGCCCAGATTTGCCCAGATCTCCATAGCCTGATCATGCTGCTTGACAGAAATCTGGTGACCTGTATAGCGAGCATGACCGACGTGACCGAGCCAGTACTCAGAGTATGTCCCGGCATCCGGGTTCCGCATAACCCAAACCGGGTCTTCTTCTGAGGGAAAATACTCGGAATAGAACGATACTGTTCCATCGTCGAATCCGGAGAACCCAACTTCACACGTGACGTTGGCTCGGTGTTCGCTGCACAATGACACGGCACGGCGTTCGGCGTCCTCACGCGAGTCCAGTCCGCACACTCCGGCTACTGAAGTTGCCGGCCAGTCGACCACGGGAAGTTCATCCGGAGAAGTTCTCAAGAGTTCGGACCACATCGGAAATCCACCTTCGATACCCATAGCCGTAGCGTACCATCCAGATGATTCGCAGACCAACCAACGGTTAGCTGGGTGGATCAACTGTTCCTCCATTTTGTTATGGGCGTAATCAAGATTCTCCGCTGTCTCTAAAATGATATCGACACGCGCCGTTGGGTACCGCTCATCGCTTGGCGGGTCGTAAACGTAGACTATCGCGCCAGCAAAACACCATGCTGGAAGCAACGAAAGGAATACTGCCAAAATCGTAGCTTGACATTTGCGAAAAAACACCATGCCTCCTTCGGTCCGCTCTTCGCTGACGCTATGACCGATCGTTGCACTCGTACCTTTAGTTGTCAACGCTCCCCCGATGTGTTTTGTTGAGAACAAATAGAGTGTCCGCTTCAAGAACAGATGAAGTGTCCGGTTACTGTGGTTCTGGTTTTGGAGCTGGAGCGGGAGTGAGTGGGCAGGGCGAGTTTGCTGGAGGAGAAGCGGAAGATGTTGTTCGAGGAGGCGCATTCGGTGTGGACGGAGCGTCGGCTGACGCAGGAGGAGGCGGCGCAGCTGTTGGGCGTGAGCGCGCGGACGTCCCGGCGCCGGCGGACGAGGTGATGCGGATGGTGGACCGGTACCGGACGCGTCACGAGGGCTGGAACGTTCGGCGCTTCTACTCGGGGTACCGGCGCGACGGCGGGACGCGCAGCTACGGCTGGGTGAAGGACCATCTGCAGAAGTCCGGGGCGGTGTCGAAGTCGAAGTGCCGGGGCAAGCATCGCAAGCGCCGCGAGCCGGCGCCGTGGCCGGGGATGCTGCTGCACCAGGAAGGCAGCGACCACGCGTGGGTCGCGGGCGCGCGCTGGTCCATGGCCGGTCGCGGCCGCTACCTAGACAACATCTTCATCGAGCAGCTGTGGCGCTCGCTGAAGTGTGAGGCGGTGTACCTGCACGAGTTGACGGACGGCCGCGACATCGAGCGCGTCATCGGATCGTGGTTCAGTGGCTGCTGTTCCAGTGGAGCTTGTCGTAGATGTCCCGGTGCACCTCGGGCGGAAGGCTGCTCTGGAGCAGGACCACGCCATCGCAGATGAACCGGCGGACCTGCTCGTCGGTGAGCTTGATGCCGTTGGGCTTAGCGTGGCGTGTGGTCAATCCGTCGGGTTGAGGAACGACTGGGAGGATGAGGGGTTGGCGACCATCGGGCCATTATGCCACGGCGCGTAAGAACGGCGATTTCGCGGAGGGAACCCAACGTTGGTTCAACTCGATAGCCCGCGACGGGTGACGAGGTAAGCGGCGAAGGTACCCAACCAGCGGGCGCCGGCGTAAGTGAGATTGTCCAGCGCGCCAAGGCCCGCTTGTCGGTGTTGGGCCGCCATCGTGGCGATCTCATTCGAAGGCGCCACCGAAGAAATGCCCTCGAGCATCCATGCGCGGCTCAGGTTGAGGCCGCGGAGATGCACCAGGTGCCCGTCGTTTCGATCCGGGACAGTCACCGGGTCGAGTTCAAAGGCATCCAACAAACCGGCGAGCCACTCGCGGTAGGCATCGGGCGGGAGGATCCGCCGGAGCAGGTCGGCTTCCGCGAGACTCGGAGACAGGAAGTCGTGTCCGGACGGCTCGTATGCCAGCGCGCCGTCCGGTCGGCAGCATAGAAGTCGAGGCTGCGCCGCTCGACGAGATCCTGCAGTTGCGACGCGGCCGTGATCCGTGCCGAATCGTGAACTAGGGCCAGTGAGAACGCCGTCTGGTCGTGGGTACCGCTGCGCACCGGATGCGTGAGCCTCGGAAGCCAGTCTTCGAAGACCGTGGCAGCGTGGGCTTCCAGAGGGCGGAGCGTATCGCGCCAGGCGCGCGCGTCCGGGTCGTCCCACTCATGCAACTCGACCGCAAGCTGCAGCAGCCATGCCATGCCATAGGGACGCTCGAAGCCAGGTCGCGTCGCCACGTACCGCAACTCGGCAGCCGCGTTCGCCGGCGTGAGCGTGACCCTGAACTAGCCGGATTGCCTGGTTGCGGCGGCGGAAGGGATCGAAGCTACGCTGGCCACCGTTGAGCCGAACCATCGGGGCGCGCCCGGGACCGCGCTGGCCGCGATTCAGAAAATGCGCTTGCCGTGCGCCAGCATGTGGTCCCAGCGATGCGCTTTCAGGTAGTGGAGCGCATGCCGCAGCCCCGGGCGGTTCTCGCCGTGGCGCGGGTGGGTGAGGGCTTCGAGCGCGAGCGCGTGCACGTAGGCCGCGTCGTCGTCGAGGCGGTGGATCATCAGCTCATCCAGTTCTTCGACGGGGATATCGGAGTTCAGCAGCGCGCACATCGCGTTGAACCTGGCCTGGTTCTCACCCGTCCAGCGTTCGCCGTCGAGGCTCTGCCAGGTTGGATGGTGCACAGTCAGCACTTTGCGGATGGCGGGAAGGGCGGCGCGGGTATTGACGCCGATATAGGCGATGGCATCCAGGCTCGCTCGCGCCACCTGGTGGCGTTCATGATCCAGAAGCTCTGCCAGGACGGGGACGGCGCGGGCGGCGGGCGCGCCGGTCTCCCCCAGGGCGAACGCGGCGTTGATCTTGACCCAGGCATCGTCGTGCCTGAGCAGATCAATGAGCCGTTCCACGGCGACGTCGCCCATGGCGCCGAGGGCGTATGCCTCGTCCTGTGGCACGCACGCCCATTCGTTCCAACGGCGCACATCGGAATCGCCCTCCGGAGCGTACTCGGCCCCCTGGGACACCTCGTTCGGCGCCTTGAGTTCACGCTGCAGGCCCGCGTATTGCAGCAGGCTTTCCCGCAACGGCGCGATGGCGTCGGCGCCCATCGCTGCCAGTTCGTAGATGGCCTCGAGACGGGCGGCCTGATCGGCGTCGTTGAGCGCCGCGATCCACTTCTGCAAATCGTTTGAAGCTGCGGGTTGGCGCGTGGCGCAACGCGGCGCTCCGCGCATCCAGTCCCAGATGTAGGACCAGGCCTGGCTGTGATCGTACCTGCCCAGGCGCGCCTTCGGCGGGTGCCACTCCACCTCGCCGCCGTCCCAGCTTGGCCCGACCGGATTGCGCGTGCGCAGGAACACGAACTTGAACATGTACCGACTCAGCTCGGTTCGGTTGCCGAGCCCCGCATGGGCCATGTCAAAAGCCACCAGCAGGAAGGTGCCCGCCTTGATGTCATGGGGAACGAAGGCGAACGGATAGTCGCTTTCCTGCACGCAGGACTGCAGGTGCGTGCCCGGGATGACCCGGGTGGGGCCGCGCTCGACCGGGGTGTCCTGCGGAAAGTAGAAGATCAATGCGGTCCGGGGGACGTGATACCGCGCCCGGCCGAGCGGAATCTGGCCATCCCGGTGCCAGCCGCTGTTCGCCGTCGATCCCCGGCCCATGGGAGGACGGTGCTCGTGCCCGGCAAAGGACAGGTTGCGCTCCTCCTCGTCGAGCGGCTCGCTGGCGTGCATGAATCGATGCGGATGCAGGAGGTAGCCGTCGCCGAGCACGCTCTCCAGGGCGCCGCGGACCGCCGGGGCATCGAGAACCTGCTGCAACTCGGCGACGCGGGGCAGCACGTTGTTGCCCATGTTGAACTCGTGCCTGCTGCTCCACTGGATCCTGTCGTAGATCCGCTGGTGGACCTCGGGCGCGATGCCGCTATCGAGCACGAGGACGCCATCGCAGATAAACCGCCGAACTTGCTCGTCGTTGAGCCTGATGCTCTTGGGATTCACCCGGTATTTCCTCAACCCATACAGTCGAGTGGGCGATCACGGGGGTGATGCACTCGCAGCAACGCCAAGCATTATGCCACCGCCCGGAAGGAGGGCGAGAAGCTCACGTCCCGGACATTGGGGCAGGGCCTCCTGTGCTAGGCTCCGGCCAAGAGTAGTTAACAGACAGCGATGTGCGTGTGAAACCGGAGTCGGCGTCGAATAGCAGAGACCTTCTCCTGGTCCGCCACTGCCAGGCGATCAGCCAGAGTCCAGACGCAGGATTGACGGAAGTCGGGATCGAACAGGCCGAACGACTCGCCGACTTCCTCTGCGACTATCCGGTCGATTTCATTGTCACGAGTCGTTATGCGCGTGCGCGTCAGACCATCGAACCCTATTCGCGAAGAGTCGGACTGACTATCCACCAGGATCGCCGCCTCAATGAACGCATCCTGTCGGCGGAACCCATCGCGGACTGGAGAGGGTTTGTTCGGCGTTCCTTTGACGATCTCAACCTGCATGCTCCCGGAGGCGAGTCGGGGAGCCAGGTGCTTTGCCGCGCCCATGCGGCGTTAGAAGACATTTTCGAACGAGAACATCGATTGCCACTGGTAGTCACCCACGGGAATGTCATGGCGTTGCTGCTCCATTCCCGGGACGCCAGGTTTGGCTACGAAGGATGGAAAGCCCTTAGCAATCCCGACGTCTACATGCTGAGCAATAGCCCCGACGGGAGCCGACTTCGAAGAGTGTGGCGACCGTAGCGAGGATTCGATGGCATTTTTGGGGAACGTTGACCGCACTGCTCTAGCTGAACCATTTGGGTGTCCAACAAGACACTGGTCTTTCTCGCGTGGCCAATGTCGGATCGGATGATATGAGGAAAAATATCCTATTAAAACAATGAGAAAATACTACTTTAATAGTAATATATACAGTATTCACAGCTCTCCGCAGCAAGGCCTCCAGGCATGTCCGTCCCGACCGAAGAAGTCGTCCGACATCATCTCGACTTCGCCCCCGAACCCGCCGTCGATCCCCTCAGCCTCGAAGCAGACCCCGACGATCTCGACTTCATTCCCGACGATCCCGCCGAGCTGCGCCGCGCCGTCACCCGCATGGCGGCCCATATCAACCTCGCCGACTGGCGCTTCGTAAAGCTCATCGCCGCCATGGACCGCACCCGGGGATGGCGCGAGGGCGGCTACTGCAATCTCGGCAACTGGCTCGACCACCGCTGCGGCCTGGGGCCCTGCGCCTCGCGGGAGCGCATCCGCATCGGCCGGGCGCTTGAGAGGCTGCCCTGCATCGACGCCGCGTTCCGCGACGGCGCGATCAGCTATTCCAAGGTGCGGGCCATCACCCGGGTGGCGACGCCGCACACCGAGGCGATGCTGCTGGCGATCGCCGAGGGAAGCAGCGCGGCGCAGCTCGAGAGCCTGGTCCGGACCTACGAGCGGGTCGGGGGAAGCGCACGTGGGCGCGACAGCAGCGAGCAGCGGCGGGGCCTGAGCTGGTACTACGAGGACGGCATGCTGATCATGACCGCGGCGGTGCCGGCGGAGCGCGGCGCGCTGGTGATCGAGGCGCTGCGGCAGGTCATCGACGGCAGGAAGGACGACGCCGAGGCGCGCTGCGCGTCCCTGCTGGGGGCCACCTATCCCGGGGAGACTGCGGCGGACGAGGGATCCGACGGGGCGGCGGCGGAAGGCGCTGGCGTGATTCATGGCGAAGGGGCACCCGCGGAGGCCGAATGGACGGCGGTGGAAGTTTCGACGGTTGTTTCCGCGGAAACTCCGGAGCATCACGCCAATGGGAACGGCGGCGCGGTGGTCTCCACGCGGGCTGCAAGTGCAGCTGTCACCGATATGGATGTTCCCGAAGGTGTTTCCGCGGAAACGTCGGAGGATCACGTTGGCGGGGACAGCGGCAAAGTGGTCTCCAAGCAGATCGCCAGCGCGGATGTGACTGACGTGACTGACGTGGACGGCGCCGGAGAAGTTTCCGCGGAAACTCCGGCCGATCATGCGGGCGAGGACAGCGGCGAGGAGGTCTCCACGCAGCCTGCAAGTGCCGCTGTCACCGACATGGACGCTTCCGGAGATGTTTCCGCGGAAACGGACGATCTTCCGGACTGGCTGACATTCGAGCTTTCGAGCAGGGAACAGCGCTTCGCCGACGCGCTGGTGGACATGGCCGAGCACTGCCTGGCAAGCCCCGCGGGGCACTGGAAGCGGCGCCGCACAGGCCGGCGCTACGAGGTGGTGCTGACCATCGACCGCAACGAGCTGGCCGCGAAGCGGTCGGCGGGCGGCGCGCGCTACCACGTCGAGCCGGACTGGGGCATCGACGAGGAGGACGCCCGCCAGATCGCCTGCGATGCCGACCTCACGGAGTTCATCGAGGACGCGAGGGGCAATTTGCTCAACTACGAGCGCCGGCGGCGGATCGTGCCGGGGCCGCTGCTGCGGGCACTGAGGCTGCGCGACAAGAACCGCTGCCGCTTCCCGGGCTGCGCGCATCAGCGATATGTCGAGGCGCACCATGTCCGGCACTGGATCGACGGCGGGGAAACCTGCCTTGAGAACCTCGTGCTGCTGTGCGGCGCGCATCACCGGATGCTGCACCACGGCGCTTTCCACATCACGATCGAAGACGACGACATCGTCTTTGTCAGCCGGGACGGCGAAGTAATCAAGCCGGCGCTGAACCCGCAGTTCGCGGAAGTTCCCAAGGATGTTTTCGCGGATACCCCGCTGCTGGATTCCGACGCCGTCGATTGCCCGACGCGGCGCCGCAGACGCTCAGTGTTCAAGACCCGTTCCGAACGGGAGATCATCGACATGCTGCACTTCCGCGAAGATTGGGGTCGAAACAGCAGGTGGCTGGAGAGAATCCTGAAACGGGTCCCGGCCGCTGCTCCGCTCTGCGGCGTGACGCCGCCTTCATAGTCGTACAAGGCGCCGGTGGCCGTTTAGTGCCCTGTGGGGAGACCATCGGCCGGAGTCCGATCTGATATGCAGCCCAACTGTTACCATCAGTTCCGCTCAAGGAGTCTGTAGTGCGCGTCGAGCTCAAATACGGCTGCAACCCGCACCAGGGCAATGCCGCATTCGAATCGGGCGAGACGCCGCCCGTCCGCGTCAGGAACGGTGCGCCGTCGATGATCAACATGCTCGACGCGCTCAACGGCTGGCAACTCGTTGCTGAACTCGGCGGCGTCCTGGACCTGCCGGCGGCGGCGTCGTTCAAGCATGTCTCGCCTGCCGGGGTGGCAGTCGGCGTCCCGCTTCCGAAGAATCTCCGACGCGCCTGCGAGGTCGGCGACCGGAAATTGACACCGCTGGCCACCGCCTATGTCCGTGCCCGCGGCGCGGACCCCAAGTGTTCCTTCGGGGACTTCGTGGCGCTCTCGGAGCCGGTGGACATGGCCACGGCGACCTATCTCAGGGGAGTCGTCAGCGACGGGGTCGTGGCGCCCGGTTTCGAACCGGGGGCCTTCGAGACGCTCGCCGCGAAGAAGGGCGGATCGTTCGTCGTGCTGGAGATCGACCCCGACTACCGTCCGCCACCGATCGAGTCGCGCGAGGTCTTCGGAGTCACCCTCGTTCAGCACCGAAATGATCGGCGCGTCACGTTCGATGACCTCGACGGGATCGTGTGCGGAGAACTCAGCGACGCCGCGAGGCGCGACCTCGTGGTAGGCCTGGTGACGCTCAAGTACACCCAGTCGAACTCCGTCTGCTACGTCGCCGGCGGCCAGACCATCGGCATCGGTGCGGGCCAGCAGTCGCGCGTCGACTGTACGAAACTCGCCGGGGCGAAGGCGGATGTTTGGCACCTCGGCAGGAGCCCGATGGTGCTCGACCTCGTGTTCAGGCGGAGCGTGCGGCGCCAGGACCGGATCAACTGGCGCGTGCGCTATATCGAAGGTGATCTCACGGCGACTGAAGAGGCGGCGTTCGCGGAGTCGCTCGAGCAGCCTGTTGCCGCGCTCGACGACGAAGCACGGAATGCATGGATTGCCGGACTGACCGACGTGGCGCTGGTCAGCGACGGATTCATCCCGTTCCGGGACAACGTCGACCACGCGGCGAAGCACGGCGTCCGCTATATCGCCCAGCCCGGCGGCTCCGCCAGGGACGGCGAGGTCGAGGCGGCGTGCCGGGAGTACGGGATCGCCATGGTGCACACGGGGGTGCGGCTCTTTCACCATTAGCTGTCATCTCCAATCCCATGGCCGGGTCCCGACTGCTACACTGGCCGATCCTTCCCCTTGGAGAATCACCATGGCTCGCGTGGGCCTCTTGCTATTTGCCTGCCTCGCACTTTCCTGTCCGGCGCTGGCGAAACCGTTTGACTTTGTCGCCCTCGGTGACACGGCGTACAACCTGCCGGACGACTACCCCGTGTATCGGGCGTTGATCCAGACCATCAATTCAGCGAATCCCGCATTCACCATTCACGTCGGCGATACCTGGGGCCTGCAGGAGTGTAGCGATGCGGAACACCAGCGCATTCGGGACTTTTTCGCGGAGTACAGCCATCCGGTGATATACACGCCGGGCGACAATGAATGGGTCGACTGCGCCAAGCCGGAGATCATCGGACTCGGCAATCGATTCCTGTCGGGAACGCAGACCGAGGAAGATATCGCAATCGTTGCGGACGCCAAGACGCTGGACGGCACGTACGCCCGCATCCTCTCCGCTGACGGGCTTTCGAGCCTGGCAAGCATTCGAAGGACATTTTTCGCCGACAACAAGAGCCTTGGCACCAATCCCATTGAACTGACCAGGCAAGCGGATGTCACCGAATTTGAAGAGATGGTCGAGAACGCGGCCTGGACGCACGAAGCGGTTGTCTTCGGCACCGTGCACGTTGTGGGCTCGGCAAACAATTTCTTCATCAACGACCGGGAGCGGGCGCTGGAAGCCATCACCCGCAACCGGGCCAATATCGACTGGATCAAGCGCATCTTTGCCGAAGCGGAGGAGAGTGACGCGCGAGCCGTGGTCATTGCCCTGCATGCGGCGCTCTTTACCGATCGCGGAGACGGCGACTTTACGGGGCTTGCCGTGCGCGGCGGGGCGGACGGTCCGTTCCATTGGATCGTATTGGCAATTCGGGACTTGGGCGCCGAGTTCGGGCGACCGGTTCTCGTCGTCCACGGCGACTTCCACACGTTCGAGATTGACCGACCATTCATGGTTTCGGGCGGTGAAATGGCGCCACGGCAATACGCCAACATCACGAGGTTGCAGGTGTACGGCGCACCGGAGATCAAAGCGGTCCGGGTGACGGTCGAGCCGGAAACGCCCTGGGTCTTCAGCTTTGCGCCGCTGCACAACTGACTGAAGCTGAGAAGCTGAACGGTGCTACGCAACGCGTCAATCCGTCCGGTTCGGGGTGGCCCTTTCGGTCTCGAACAACCGGGCCACTTCCGGGTCGGTCACGGGTGAGCCGCGCATAGAGACAATCACATAGGCGGCGGTGGATGCCAAAAGGGCCGGAAAGACCTCGTGGAGGACGTCGCCCAACCCGGCCAATATCCAGCCCAACAGCACCGCGATCCCCACGCCGAACGCCGTCAGTGCCGCCGCTTCGTTGCCGCGGCGCCAGTGCAGCCCCAGCAGGATGGTCGGCACGAAGCAGACCGCGAACAGGCTACCGGAGAAGATCGTGATCTCGACGATGCCGCCCGGCGGATTCAGCGCGATGACCGCCGCCACGACGGCGAAGCCGGCGACGCCGAGGCGGGCGCCGGTCACGACAGTACCGTCGCTGCGCTGGCGCCGGCCGAACAGGTCCCGCGACGCCACCGAGGCCGCGACCAGCAGGACGCTGTCGAGGGACGACATCGCGGCCGCAAGAATCGCGATCACGAGGAAATCGCCGGCGAGCGGGGGAATCACCGCGGGATCGTTGACAAGCGTCGGCACCACCAGGTCCGTGTCCGTCACGCCATCCAGCAGGAAGTGTGCATACAGGCCCAGCGGGAACAGGCAGAACTGGATCACCAGGATTCCGACGACGGCCACCCAGACCCCGACGCGCACACTGCGTTCGTCCTTCAAGCCGTAGAAACGGGTCACCTGCCGGGGATCGACCAGGAGTTTCAGCGAGCCGGCGAGCGCGATGCCGATCAGGACCACGAATGGAATCGCACCGTTCAGTTCGACGAGATGGGCCCGGGAGGGCTCGCTTGGCAAATCGGCGATAACGCCGACGCCGCCCGCGGCTGACGTGATGAAGTAGAACAACAGGATGGAGCCGACGACCATCAGGGATCCCTGCAGCACATCGGTGCGCACCACCGACACGAATCCGCCGAGCATCGTGTACATGACGATGAGGCCAAGCGTGACGATTACGGCGACCTGGTAGGGAATGCCGAGGAATACCTGGAGGAGGTTGCCGGCGCCCTTGAACACGGCGATCAGGTACAGCAGGCACGAGAACACGATGACCGCCGCCGCTGCAACGCGCACGCGGTCGCTGCCGAACCGGACGGCGAGAAAATCGGGAACGGTGAGCGAACCCCACGCGGCGGCGAAGCGGCGCATCCGCGGCGCCACCACCCGCCACGACAGCCAGCAGAATACGACCAGCATCGCGGCCATGGTCAGCCACGGCATGCCGTACTCGTAGCTCTTCCCGGCGAGTCCTATGTAGCTGTTCGTGCTGGCGAAAGTGGCATAGAACGAAATCCCGATGACCGCGCCGCCAAGCCGGCGATCACCGATAAAGAAGCCGGCCGCGGTCTTGCCGGCCCGCAGGCCGAGACGCGCGTGCGCCACCAGGAACGCGGCGTAGACGACGGCAAGCGCCACCGCGAACCAGTGCTCGGCGAGCCAGGACCCGGTCACGGCTGGGGTCCTATCATCTTGCGGCGAATGCTGCGCGGATAGCCGTTGTCGCCTGGCCGTCGAGGCGAACGGGGCAGTCCTCGCCGGCGAGCAGTCGCCAGTACGGGCCGGCCAGATCGCCGGAAGGCTCCTCCTCGATGTAGCGAACGTGCCGGTCCGGTCCGGCTTTCGGATCGAGATCGATGCCCCACAGCATGTCGATTGAGTTGGGCACGAAGGAATAGCCCACATCGATGATCCGGTCTGGCACGCGCGGATCGACGGCGAGGTAGCCGTCCGCGAACCAACTGAACCGTTTGACGTCGCGCCCCTGCTGACTGCCGGCATCGAGCCACGGGAAATCCCGCCGCAGGTCGAGCTGCGGGATGCTGGCGCCCGGGCATATGGCCACCGCCGCACCGGTGCGGACGGCATCGACATAGTAGCGGCCGTCGTGTTCGTATACGACTCGCCAGACGAGCAGATTGCCGAGGCCCGGGGTCGCGGAAAGGCGTTGCGGCTGGTGGCCCCGCGCCGCCGCCAGTTGCTCGCCGGCGGTTTCGGCGCGCTGGTGCTGGATGACGCCGAGCAGGAGATAACCGAGCGCCCAGATCAGTCCCGCGACGGCGAATACGCGACGACGCAGCGTGGCGGCGAGGATCCCCAGGCCAAGGAGTGGCAACGTGAACAGGGGATCGATGATGGAGACGTTGTTCCAGCCGATCCGGTAGTCGGAGAACGGCCAGAAGAGCTGGGTGCCGTACGCGGTGCAGCTGTCCAGCAAGCCGTGCGTGGCATAGCCAATCAGGCACGCGAGGTAGGTTTCCCGGGGTCGCAGGGTGCGCCGCACGATCCCGTGCAACAGTACAGCTACGAGTGCGGCCCCGACAGGGATGAACACCAACGCATGCGTGAACTGGCGGTGGTACTCGAGAAACAGCAACGGGTCCGTGGATGAACCGATGAATACGTCGAGATCGGGCGCCATGCCCGCGAGGCAGCCGAGGAACGCGTATGCCCGGAGTTTCCTGCTCCCCAGCAAGGCCTGCGGCGCGGCCGCGCCGAGGGCGCCCTGGCTGATGGGATCCATCTCGAAGTCCGCGTGGGGTGGCGGGTCAATGATACGGGATCGGCATGATCGACATCATTGTCGCTGCGATATCGCCGAGGTCGCGGGGCGCGATCCATGGACCCGTGATAGGTTTTGCCGCTTCAACCGGATATGTTTCGCCATGCAGGTGGCCGAGAAGGCCGAATCTGCCGCGGCAGACAGTGGGAGGTAGCGTGAACAGTTGGCAAGCACTCGGCACGGTCGAGGTGGCAGGATCGCAGGGGGAGAGACTCGACCTGTGGCGCAACCGCCGCCTGTGGTACATGGCGGAGTCGAGCTATCTCATCGACGGCTTCGAGAACCGGCCCGGCGCCCATCCTTGGCAGGGCGAACATCTCGGCAAATGGCTGCACGCCGCGACGCTCGCCTGGCTGACGACACGCGACGAGAAGCTCCGGGCTGAACTTGAACGCAACGTCGAGCGCCTGCTGGCCACGCAGTTGCCGGATGGCTATCTCGGCACCTACGCACCGGAAGCTACCTTCGTGGCCCGGCCCGAGAACAGTCCCCAGGCGAAACCGCACGACGACGTGGATGTCCGCACGACGGGTCAGAAACCCCGTCCGGGTTGGGACGTCTGGACGCACCGGTACAACCTCTACGGTCTGCTGACCTATGAGGCGGTGTTCCCGAACCCGCGCGTGGTCGACGCCTGCCGGCGCATGGCCGACCTCCTGATCGAGGTCTACGGCGGCGACGGGGCGGACCTGACGAAGTACGGGACGCGGAGAGGAATCTCCGCGACGACGCTGCTCGAGTCGATCGTCATGCTCTACGAGCGAACCGAAGACGCGAAGTACCTGGAATTCGCCGAGCATATCGTCGGCAGAATGGAAGCCAGCCCGGGTCTCAGGCTGATGAGCACGATGCGAAGCGGCGGCAGCGTGGTGGGTCCGGGCGACGGCAAGGGCTACCAGCTCATGGCGAACCTGCTGGGTTATCTCCGTCTATACCTGTGCACCGGCAAACGCGAATACCTCGACACGGCGATCAACGGCTGGACCGAAATCAGGAACAACCACATCCTCGTCACCGGCGGTCCGTGGACCCGGTGGATGCCCTACAACGCCAACCGGGAGTGCTTCGCCCGCACCGGCGACTTCGATCCCTGGGAAGTCAAGGTGGAGGGTTGCTGCGATGCGACCTGGATGCAGCTTTGCCTGCATCTCTTCGAACTCACGGGCGAGAGCGCGTACCTCGATGCCGCGGAGGTGACCCTATACAACAGCCTGCACGGCCACCAGCACGCGGATGGCGTTCGATGGTGCTATTTCACGTCCCCCAACGAGGCGCGGCCGGACTACTCCGACAGGATCACCTGCTGCGCCTCGAGCATGCCGAGGGGAATGGAAATGATCGCCGGTCACCTCGTTGGCGAAATCGACGGCAATCTCTCGATCAGTACGCTGGCTCCGTGCACCGTGGCGCTTGGCGAAGCGTTCGGTGGCGGCACCCTGGTAGTGGAGAGCGACTTTCCCGATGATCCAGCCACGGAGGTCCGCTTCCAGGTCGAGAGCCCCGGTACCTATACCTGCGAATTCAGACTACCCGCGGGCACGGCCCTCTCGCAGGTGCGGGTCAACGGCGCGAGCACGGAGGTCACGGTCAATGAACGGGGATTCCACGAGTTGCGCCGCCGGTGGGGAAGCGGCGATGTCCTCGCCATCGACGCGGAGTTCGAACTGAACCTGCATGTCCAGGACGGTGAGCGCGGCCAGCAGTGGGTCGCCTTCACCCGGGGCCCGATTGCGCTGGCACAGCAAGTCTCGGCAATACCGGACGAGGAGCCTTTCGATGGTCGGCGACCCGACGAAGCGCTGGGGATGCTCGCAGAGTCAGCAGACGGTTCGTTTCGGATCGACGGCATGGGGGTCACGCTGATGCCGTACCACCTGACCTGCTCCGACGATTCGGGACCGAAGACCTACTTCCGGTGCGGACGCTGAAGGCCGGCCTGAACGCGGACTACCGGCGTCTGGTAGAGGGGAAAGGTCTTCCGAAGGTATAGCGACGGGCGCCACGCCCCCGGCGAGCGTGGCGTCAATGTCGCAAGCGGTGTCCGCCGTCCAGGTTGAGCACCTCGCCCGTGAAATAGGATCCGGCCCGGCTGCACAACATCACCGCCACACCGGCCATGTCTTCCAGCCCCCCATAGCGGTGCGCCGGGATTCGCTCGAGTTCGCGTTTGAACGATTCGCCCTCGGGGTCCTGCCATGAGCCGCGGGTCATTTCGGAGTAGAACCTTCCTGGCGCGATCGTATTCACCAGGATGTTGTCCTCGCAGAGCGCCAATGCGAGCGGCGGGGTAAGATGTTCGACCGCTTTCTTGCTGGTGGAATAGGCCATGACATGGGGGTAGATCCCGCTGGCTGCCACCGAACCGGTGAAGATGACGCGCGCGGGATCCTCGGGCGTCGCATTCTTTTTCAAAAGGTCGAGCAAGGCTTGGGTAAGGAATAGCGGCGACCTCAGGTTGAGGTCCATCGTCTTGTCCCAGGCGTCGACGGCCATGCGCTCAAACGGGCCGCCGGTACCGATTCCCGCGTTGTTGACCAGCACATCGATGTGGTCTTCCTCCTGGCGCAGCGCCTCTGACAGGGCCGCCACGCCGTCCATCGTGGCGAGGTCACCGGGAATGGCGATGCACTCGCCGTCGCCCATGCCGGTAAGTTCCACAGCCTTGGCCCGCAGCGTGTCTTCCGACCTTGCCGTGATGTATACCCGCGCGGCGCCGGCGGCGAGGAATCCCTCCGCCATGTAGCTGCCAATGCCGCTGGAGCCGCCCGTCACGACGCAGACTTTTCCTGCCATCGAATAGAGATCTTCGATCTTGACCATGTTGATCCTTGTTTCTGTTGGGAGAAGATTGCCGGGAGTGCCCCGACGTGGAGCCCACCCTACCGTCACGAACGAGGTTACACAACGGCGCGCAGTGTCTGGGGCAGGTCCCGCCAGACCTCATCCGAAAGTCTGGGGTTGCGGAAGTAGGGAATCCATCGGTAGTGATAGTTGAGGTTCAGGCAGCGCCGGTTCCTGTCGAATGAGTAGTTGGGGCCGTGCCCATGCCATAGCAGTCCATCGAAGATGACGATGTCCCCAGGGTCCATTACCACGGGAATGGCGTCTCCCATGTCGGGGGCTGCATCGCTTTCCCACTTGTGACTTCCGGGGACGACACAGGTTGCCCCGACCTCGTCGTTAAATGGGTCGAGCGCAAGCAGCGAGTTGCAGACAATCGGTTGGTGTGGGCGGGGGACGGGTACCCGGACGTCACGGTGCAGTGACCTGATGTCCTCGCGCGGCGCGGCGTCCTTGATCATGATGTTGCAGATGATCCCCGGGTCCGAGGGGGGCAGTGAGGTGATGTACTTGGTCAGTTCATCATCGTGGGGATACTCCGAGGCTCGCGATGGATTTAGCACGCCATTGACGATGTCGAGCAGAACCGGATGGATGATGATGTCGTCGAAGGCCCGGCTGACGCCGAACGTGCCCTTGTGCATTCGACCCGTTATCGAGCCGCCATCGACGCCCTTGGCTTCAATTGGGATGAGCAGCGCTTCGGCATCTTGCTGAAGACGTCGCAATCGTTCACCCGTCACCAGGCGACGTATGACCGCGTAGCCGTCTCGATCGATGGCGGCGATGGCGTCGTCGATAATGTCCATCTTCTTTTCCATTAGATCGGCCGGTCGCCGCAGATGGTAATGCGTTCAACCACGCGACGCTGAGGGTGGAAGTCAGCCACCGCATAGTGCTGGGTGCAGCGATTGTCCCAGAAAGCAATGGAGTTCGGTTGCCATCGAAAACGGCACTGGTATTCGGGGATCGCGGCCTGCCGGTACAGGAACGCCAGCAGTTCATCGCTTTCCGACTGCTCCAAACCGACGATACGCCGGGTAAAAGCGGTGTTCACGTACAGGCACTTGTTGCCGGTCCGGGGGTGACGTCGCACCACCGGGTGTTCCGGATCCGGGAATTGGCGACGGAACTCCTCGCGATCGGTAACTCCCCGCTGTCGCATGGCGATATCGATCCAGGCGGGTGGCCAGCCGTGCACGGCGTTGGCGCCGTCGATGCGCTCCTTGATGTCGTCGCCAAGCCCCGCATAGGCGGCCTCCATATCAGCGAAAAGCGTATCGCCGCCAACGGGAGGGACCTCCCTTGCGCGTAGAATGGAGCCGAGAGGCGGTTCGAGTTCGAACGACACATCCGAGTGCCAGAGGTTGTTGTGAGCGCGGTGTTCACCATCTTCCTCAATGCGAAGGACTTCGGCGTTTGCGCTGTCCCTTTTGGCGGTAGGATGCACCTCGAGTTCGCCGAACCAGGATCCCAGGCGTTTCTGATCCTCGATGTCGATATCCTGATCCCTGAAAAACAGGACCTTCCATTGCAGCAGTGCCCGCTCAAGGTTTCCCATAGTGTGTGCGGTCAGCGTGTTGCTGAGATCTATCTCGCCGACTAAAGCTCCAAAGTTGGGTGTGAGGGGGGTTATCGTGAATGCTGTCATGTGAAGCTTGTGCTTTCGTTGCTCGTTCACCGGAGAATGGATTGGTTTCGGATGTGCCACACGGGGCACAATTCGCACTTCGGGCCTGAGGCTAACAAACAGGTCCCATTGCAGGAAGCCTCGGGCATGGCTTGTGACGCTGATTTCTATCCGTATTGCCTGTCGCTTTTTCGGTAGGCCCTACCGGGGAAGGAGACACTTCTGAAGACGGACTACAACCGCCGTCACGAGGCCCTGGTGAGGGCCTTGCCGTTTTTTCGTGAAGGCGACCCGATCCCGCCCGATCGCGATCTGCGCGTCGCCGACGACAGGGGCAGCATCAGGGCGGTTCTCTATCTGCTTCTGCGCGCCTGGCCGTATATCAGGCCGCAGGTCTACGGCCGCTGGTGGGTACCTGGCCAGGGCATCGAGGACCGGGTGGCCGAAGCCGTATCGGGCCGGGGCTATGGATTCGGCTACATCCCGCCCCTGGTTACGGCGGTGGCCATTGGCGGTCCCTACCTGGGTTACGTTCCGGCGAGCCTGGCGTATCCCTTCAACATCCTGTACGCCTCCATACTGGCCATGGCGCTGTGCGCGTGGACCGTTGCCCTTTCGACCGGCAACGTCCAGAAGGTCTTCGCGTTCGCCCTGCTCATCTTCGGCGTAGCCGCCAACGTGGTGGCAGCCACCTACGTTGAAGGCACCGCCGACGGCTGGTACGCGGGAACCGTCACCGGCACGTGCATGCTGGGCTGGATATTGCAGTTCGGAGTCGACCGCTCGGGAGGCGAGGCTCGCATTCGATGCCGCGTGCGGGTGGCGTCGCACATGATCTACTGGTACGGCTACGTGGCGATCGAGGGCGTCTTCTTTCTCGTCATGGGGCTCTTGGTGGCAGACCTGCTCAACCAGTCCATTCTCCAGACCGACCCGCTGGCGCCCAGCAGGGCCGAGCTCTTCGGTGAGCCCGAGATGTCGAGCGAAGTCACGGAGCAACTCACGCAGGGACAGCGGATGGTCCTCATCTGGAAGGTGGTATTGATCGAATTCGCGGTCCTGATGCCGCTCTTCCTCCTCGGGCCCCTCATCGAGTACTACCGCACCTGGTTCATGCAGAACATCGAACAGGACCTGCGCCTTGCCCTGGCGGACCGTTGGCAGCGCCTGTCGCTCAGGTACCACAGCGACCACCGCACGGGGGATTCCATCTTTCGCATCCAGGTCGACGCCAGCGAGGTCAGCGGCGTCCTGGCTCTCCTCATGGGGATATCGAGGGGAACCATCCAATGCCTGTTCCTGGTGGTCCTGGTGGCGTTACTGTCTCCGTGGCTGGGCTTGGCAGTCTTCGTCAGCTTCTTCCCCCTGATTTTGCTGGCGTACTGGGCCATGCGCAGGTTCCGCACGCGGAATCTCGTCATGCGCATGGCCAACGCCGACCTGACCTCGAGGATTCAGGAGGCCTTCCGCGCCGTTCGTCTCAACAAGGCCTACGGCGTCGAGAGGCAGTCACAGGACCGGTTCGAATCGGACTCGCTCATCGCCTTCAACGCCGATTACCGCCAAACGCGCGTGCATACGGTCGTCGGCGTGGCCATGGGACTCATCTACGGGTCTCTCATATTGGGTGGCACCGTCCTGATGGCGCTGTGGGCGAACGCGGAACGTCCGACATTCGCGAACGAACTGATCGCGCTGGCTGGATTCTCGTTCGTAGTGTGGAATCTGGCTGCCTATCGATGGGCCCAGGAGAAGTTCTCCGACGCGGCCACCCGCATTCCGAAACTCGTGGACGCATGGGGCGGCGCCCAGGTGATGGCCATGGGTCTGCGCCGCGCATTCGAGATTCTCGACATGGAGTCCGAGGTCCAGGACCGGCCTGGCGTGCGCCCCTTGGAGGGGTTCTCGCAGGAGGTGTATTTCGAAAACGTCACTTTCGCCTACGGAGAGGATCGCCCCGTGCTGGACGGCGTCAGCTTCGCCGCGCGGCCGGGCACGGTCACCGCCATTGTCGGTCCTACCGGCGCCGGCAAGACGACGCTGATGAACCTGCTGCTGCGCCTCTACGACCCGGACGAGGGGTCGATACGCATCGACGGTCGAGACCTGCGCGACTACCAGGTCGACTCGCTGCGCGCCAACATCGCCATCGCGCTGCAGGAAAACGTGCTGTTCCGCCTGTCGGTCCGGGACAACATCCGCTACGCCGCCCAGGATGCGAGCGACGAGGCCGTGGTCGAGGCCATCCGGCTGGCGTGCATGGACGATTTCCTCGATGGGTTGCCCGAGGGGCTCGACACCGTCCTCGGCGACCGCGGCGGCAGGTTATCCACCGGCCAGCGCCAGCGCCTGTCCATAGCCCGCGCCGTCGTGCGCGATACGCCCATCCTGGTGCTGGACGAACCGACCGCGGCCCTCGACGCCGAGACCGAACACCGCGTCCTGTCGAACCTCGCCGAGTGGAGCGCCGGGCAGGTCACGGAGACAGGCACCCGGACGGCTGCGCGCACGGTCTTCCTGATCACGCACCGGATTTCGACCATCCGCCGCGCGGACAACATCCTCTATCTCGACGGCGGCCGCATCGTGGAGAGCGGCAGTCACGAGACCCTGATGGGTATTCCCCAGGGCCGGTATCGAGCGTTCGTGCAATCCGAGGCGAACCTGGTTGCGCAAAGCAAGGACGACCGGGACGATGCCTGAAGCCGAACGGAAGGTCCCCCGGGAAGGGGAACCCGAACGCGCCCGCCTCTCACTGCGCGCCCTGCGCCAGGACGAGAAGGCCCTGGACGAGCGCGCGAGTCTCGCCGACCGCGAGACCGACATCGATTACCGCCAGACCTTCCGGATCATCGGCCGAAGCGTGCTGTTCCTCAGGTACGTGTGGATCCGGTATGTCATCAGCTTCGTGAGCCACTGGATTCCCGAGAACCTGGCAATCGTGTTGGCCCCTTGGATGGGGAAGATCATCATCGACCACGTGGTCCTCGGGGACGCCGTCGAGGACGTGACCGGCTATCCGTCTTTCCTGATCCCGGTGGTCCAGATGCTCGAAGGCGCGTCCGCGGGGTGGATCATGTTCTGGATAGCGCTGCTCACGGTGGTGGGCCTGCTCGCCAGGCTTGGGCATCGGTACGTGATGGCGCTGTTCGACATTCGAATAGAGCAGTCCCTTGTTCACCTCGTGCGCTCCCGCCTGTTCGAGAGCGTGCAGTCCCTGCCCATGACCAAGCTCGACGACCAGCCGATCGGCGATTCCGTGTATCGGGTGATGAACGACACCGAGGTGATTCCCGGCATCATCTCCACCGTGGTGCAGCAGCCGATCTATGCCGTGGCCACCTTTGCCGTGGCCCTCGCCACGATGCTCAGCGCCTACCCTGATTCCCCCGCCGTTGCCTTTTTCGCCGTGGGCGCGCTGCCGATGTACCTGCTTGTCATAGCGCCTTTCGCGCGCATGCTGCGACGGCGCGCGCAGGCCATGCTGGCGTCCCAGAGCGCGTTTACCAGCAACATCGAGGAAGGCATGGACAACATGCTGGCGGTGCAGGGCCTTGGCGCGGGGGAGACGGAACGCGAGCGATTCCGCGAAGATAGCGCCGAGTCGTTCAAGCGCATCCGCTACAGCGACCTGGCCCAGGGCGTGGTGGGAACCATCCTGCAGATCGCCAGCCAGTTCCTCGAATGGGGCTTCACCATCTACGTTGTCGCCTGGGTGATATTCGGCGACCTGTCAGCGGGCGATTACGTCGTCGTGCTCGGATACTTCGTCGCGATGCGGGGACCGGCCCAGGACCTGGCGAGACTCTGGGTTGACATACAGGTGGATGCCGCCAGGGCTCGCCGGGTGTTCGCAATGCTCGACCTGCCGCCCGAATCGGAGACGGGAAGCCTCGCGTTGCCCCCGATCCGGCAGGGCGTGTCGTTCCGCCAGGCGGGTTTCGTCTACCCGGACGGCCGACGTGCCCTGCGGGATGTGACCTTCAACGCCCGCATGGGACAAATCATCGCCATCGTCGGGCCTACCGGCGCCGGAAAAACGACGCTCGCGTACTTGGTTCCGCGCTATCACGCGGCGAGCGAAGGCCAGGTCCTGATCGACGGCCACGACGTGAACGACGTGACGACCGAGAGCCTGCGCGGGCAGATCAGCTACGTGTTCCAGGAGACGCAGACCACGGTCGAGTCGATCCTCGAGAACATCCGGTTGGGCAAACCGCACGCCACCGCCGAAGAGGTCGAACGGGCCGCGCGAACCGCAGGCATTCACGATTTCATCGTCTCGCTGCCCGAGGGCTACGCCACCATGCTGGGCACCTCCAGCAGCAAACTGTCGGTGGGACAGAAGCAGCGCATCGGGATTGCCCGGGGCCTCGTGAAGGACTCGCGCATCCTCATCCTGGACGAACCGACATCGGCCCTCGACCCCCAGACCGAGGAGCACCTCGTGAACGCGCTATACGAGGCGGCCAGGGACCGCATCGTCATCGTCATAGCGCATCGCCTGTCCACGGTTGCCGTCGCTGATCATGTCGTGTTCCTCGACGAAGGTCGCGTCGTGGAGGAGGGCACGCACGCCGAACTGATGGCTCGTGAGGATGGACACTACCGCAGGTTCGTGGACTTGCAGACCACACCTGCCGGTTGATCGATCGCCGTTCTGGAGGACGGTGCTATCGGGATCCTGTTCGATCGGGGACGACTACCGGAGGATCTCCCCCGCACCTCTCTCGTAGGCCGGCAGGGCAAAATCGCTGGTGGAGCGCATGAACTCACCAAGCCGCAATGCCAGCGCCTGAATCGTTTCCCTTGCCTGTGGGTCGTGGATTCGATTGTCGAGGGCGTCCGGATCCTGCGCATAGTCGTAGAACTCCAGCGGCACGCGATACTGAAAATGCTGCACGCGTGCCGCCACCGTCGGATCGGACTCGGCCGCGCTGACCATCGCGTTCCAGGTGAGCCCTTTCATCGATTCGTTTGAAAAGACTGTCGCGCCATCGCTCCAGGCATTCCAGATCAGCCCGAAGCGTTTTCCCTGGATTGATCGCATGGTGTAGGACGCTCCCGTGACGAGCGTGTTTATCTGCGTATAGACGAATTCACGTCCATCCTGCTTCCTGCCTTGCAACACCGGCAGGAAGGATCGCCCGTCCATACCCTGCATCGCGTCGATGCCAAGGATCTCGAGTATGGTCGGCGCGAAATCGACGCCGGCCACCAGGTGTTCGGTCTCGTGGATGCCCGGCTTGATCACGCCCGGCCATCGGACAATCCAGGGCGTCAGCGTCGAATGCCGCCAGACATTGGTCTTTGCAAACGGCACGGCAATGCCATGGTCGGACTTGAGCATCACCAGCGTGTTGTCGGCAAACCCGGCCGCTTTCAACGCATCGAGCACCCGGCCGACAACATCGTCCGCTCGCCGCACCGAGGAGTAGTACATCGCGATCTCTTCCCGGATCTCCGGCAAGTCCGGCAGGAAACCCGGCACGACGATTTCGTCCGGCTGATAGATTCGAGATGGCGCGGGGAATTCACGGCTGTACCAAGCCTTCTTCTCGCTTGTCGCAGGTTCGACTTCGATAAGTGTCCGCTGCGCGGCGGGTGTTAGCGTGTCGAACGGTCGATGCGGATCGGCTGTATTGACCATGAGAAAGAACGGTCGATCCGAGCGCTTGGCATGGCGCAGAAACTCGGCGACAAATCTCCCATACAGATCCGCGCTTCTCCCGTACAGCATCTCTTCGCGTTGGCGACGGTACTCAAAGGCGTTCTTTCGCGACGGCACGACGTGGTCGGTCTTGCCGAGGATTCCGGTGTAGAAACCGTTGCGCCTCAGCGTTTCCGGCAAGGTGGGTACGCCGGCTCGGATCTCATCGAAGCCCAACGCGCCGCTGTTGTGCGGATAGCGGCCGGTCATCCAGACCGCTCGCGTCGGCTGGCAAATCGCTACCGTCACATGCGCGTGCTCGAACCGCCGCCCTTGGGAGGCAAGCCGGTCGATGTTCGGCGTCGTGTCCGGGACCATCGCGCCGTAGACGCCCACCGAGTCCCGATTCATGTCGTCCACCGTGATGAACAGAACATTCAGGTGATCGGCGGCCATGCACGCCAAACCCGGGACAGCCATGCAGAGCCACGCCAGGATCCATCGACTTTTCATATTGCTTGCTTCGTTGTCACTCTCCGCGCCTCAATACTCTAGCTGCTACAACCGAACAAAACGATGGTGTGCTGACCTCGCCATCCGCGACCTTCTCTGAACGCTCAGGGTGGACGCCTGCGGGGATTGCACGCCAGTTTGCGGCGTTCCGGCCTCAGCTGACTTTACAAACTGAACATTGTGGGCAATTATTCGGTCGTTTGAACGAACAAATGACTTGGACGATATGGCAGAGCCGTCAGGAACGATGATGGGTTTTCTCGTGAATAGTCCGCCGAAGCTGTCGAGCGGCGCCAGGGAGTTTATCCGCGAGCATCCCGAGGAGGCGCGCGTAGCGGTAGCGGTGGCTCTGGAAACTGCCGCGGCGCAATCGGGAGCGGAGGGGACCAGATCACCGGAGGACGTGCCCGCGCGGCTTCGGCGGTTCTTGGTTGATCGGAATGGAGAGGATCTGATCGGCGTTACGGAGGCGGCGTCACGACTCGGTGTATCGCGCACGACGGTATACGACTGGGCGGCCAGGAACACATTGATCGCTTGGCGGTCCACGAAGCGCCGACTGAACATCCCGGCAAGTCAGATCGTGGGACCCGGCCGGGTCACTGCCGGATTGGCGGAAGTCGTGGACGTTGTTGGGGAGCCCGAGCTTGCCTGGGCCTTCCTCAGTCAGGACTGGCCCTTCGAGGACGGGGTGGCCCGGCCCATTGAGCGCTTGCGGTCCGGTGGGCTCGACGAGGTTCTATCTGCGGCAGCGGGATTCGGTGCGACCTTTACGTGACCGAACGCCGCTATCCGCGGAGCCTGATCGAGCCGCTGCTGGTCAGGACAGCGTTTCCGGAAAGCTACCGGATCATGTCGCAGCGGCATGTCGGATCGCCGTTGGGAACAACTGCCGCAGACTCCCGCTTCGCGACGCGGACCGGGGGATACACCGTGCTGTATGCAGCCCCCGGCTTCACCACGGCGTTCATAGAAACAATCGTTAGGGACAGGTTCGCGCATCGACGAACACGGAAAGTCTCGCTTCGCGAAATCATGGAACGCATGTGGGTGCGAATCGCGGCGCATCCCGCCACGCCGCTGACGCTTCTCGACCTTCGCACAGATGGTTGCACGCGCATCGGGGCGCCGACAGACGTGGTCCAGGCGAGGAATCATGCAGCTGGACGCGCCTTTGGGAAGACCATCCATGCCGAACACACGCATGTAGACGGATTGGTCTATGCGTCCCGCCTGACCGGTGAGGATGTATACGCGATTTATGATCGAAGTATCAGAAAGCTGGCAACGGGCGCCGTTGGGCAACTGGCGGAGCACGTGGAACTCCCGGGTGTTCTGGAGCGCCACCGGATAGCACTCGTACTCTAACGCCTCGGGCCGGAAGCGTATGGTCCGCGCTGTCCCGCTGCTGCAGCCTGAAGTAGCAGTGACCGTTGTTCATCCGCAGCATCGAGCGCCAGGCGGTTATGGGGGATTCGCCTCGCTGCCAGGCGCCATCGGCGTTGACAAGGGGCGCCCGCGCCCAAATCCTGTTTCTTTTGTGACGGGTACTGCGAATGAACTTGAGAGCAGGTCTTGCGACCGTCTGCGCGATCTCGGCGGTCGCTGTCTGCGGCGATGAGATTCCCGTCGCCGAGGCGGAGTCGGTCGGCATGTCGACGGAGCGGCTGCAGCAGATCGACGCGGCGATGCAGCGGCACATCGATGCCGGCAAGATTCAGGGCGCGATGACCGCCGTGGCCCGTCGGGGCAGGGTGGTTCACTTCGAGGCCCACGGGTTGATCGACGTCGAGGCCGAACGCCCGATGCCGCAAGACGCGATCTTCGTCATGGCGTCGTCGACGAAGCCGGTCCTCGGCGTCGCCGCGATGATCCTGATCGACGAAGGACGGATTCACCCGAGCGATCCGGTGGAGAAGTACATTCCGGAATTCGCAAACATGCAGGTGGCGGTGCTGGCGGAACCCGCGGACAAGGACATCAGTCCGCTCAAGGTCAATCGCCGCAACCCACCAGCGCACCGGCTCGTTCCCGCGCAAACGCCGATCACGATCGAGCACCTGTTGACGCATACGTCCGGTCTCGTGAGCGGCGGTCTGGGAACGCGGCTGGAGCCCGGGGCAGACCGCACGACGCTTGCCAGTTTCATTCCCGCGCTTGGGGACTTCGCGCTGGACTTCCAGCCCGGGTCGCGCTGGTCCTACGGTGGAGCGCTCCAGGTCGTCGCCCGCATTATCGAGGTCGTCTCGGGCGTGACGTACGAGGAGTTCATGCAGACGCGGATATTCGATCCGCTGGGAATGCACGACACGCACTTCAGGGTCCCGCAATCGAAACTCTCGCGACGGATGGTCATCTGGGGTGTCGACATGTCGAAGTGGGACGGTGAGACGACGTCCCGTGGCCTGTGGAGCACGGCGAGGGACTATCTCCGCTTCCAGCAGATGCTGGCGAACGGCGGCGAACTCTTCGGCCAGCGCCTGCTCAGCGCCGATGCCGTCGCGATGATGGCCAGCAACCACGTGGGCGACCTGTTCGCCGGCGGTCCGAAGGGGCGCAAGGGGATGGGCTTCGGCTATACCGTCGCGGTTGTTCTCGACCCGGTTGCGGCGGCCAGCCAGCGCAGTGCGGGGGCATTCGGCTGGGGTGGCGCGGCGGGTACGTTGTCCTGGACCGACCCGGCGGAGGAACTCGCCGGCGTCATCATGCTGCAGCAACCGTACGGCCCCGCGCGCCGCGACTTCGAAGAGATCATCCGGCAGGCGATCATCGACTGACGTCGCACCTTGCCGGGGGCGCTACAACGTTTCCGCCCTGGCCGACACCGCATCCCACTGGATGTTCGCGCAGAACGCGTCGATGTAGCGGGCCGTCGCCGCGCCGTAGTCCATGTGATACGAGTGCTCGTACATGTCGATCACCAGCAGCGGGTCGGTCGCGACCGGGAAGTGCATGTGGTCTGCCATCCAGTAGTTCTCGAGGGCGCCGAACTGCCGGTTGTATCCCAGCACCACCCAGCCCGAGCCGCCGCCCAGGCCCGCCGCGATCCGCCGGTACTCGGTCTCCCAGCGGTCGAAACTGCCGAACGCGCGCCCGATCAGTCCGCGCACATCGGCGGACGGGTTGCCGTCGCCGCCCAGGTTGTCGAAGTAGAGTTCGTGCAGCACGACGGAGCCGGATCGCATCAGGTGTTCGCGTTTCAGGTCGTTGTATACGAACCCCGGGACGTTGGGGTCGGCCAGCGCCGCGGCGAGCCGGCGGTTCGTTTCGTTGAGTGCCCTGACCGAACCCCCGTAGTTGTTCGACCAGTGCGATTCGATCAAGCCCTTCGACAGCCCCTTCAGGCTCGATGCCCTGAACGGCAACGGCTTGGGTTCGTGCGTGCTGTCGAACGCGGGGATGGCGACGTCGGGCGCCCGTCCGGTGGAAGCGTTCTGGCCAAGCGCCGACCGCGGCGTGGCCAGGAGTCCGGCCGCAAGACCGGCAACGGAGCCCTTCAGCACATTGCGTCGAGTTTCGGCCGGAAGACCAGCATCGGGACGGTCGGTTTCGGATGCCATGCGGCTCTCCTGTTCCAATCGTGGGTAACGCCAACGGCTTTGCCACGGAGAACGCCTCCCGTCAATGACTCTCTCCCGGATTTCAGCCTCCGTTTGTCACCGCCCGCGCTATCGGGACGATGGACCCCGTGCTCTCCCGGCCGAAAGTCGACACCCGTTCCGAGTGACATTAACCTATTGTTTTGCCTTATGTGTTTTGTATGTCGCGTCTCGCCGGCCGGACGGCACGATCCGGTGGTTTTGGGTGACCTTCGGCGTCAGTCACGTTGGCTGGGCTGATTCTTCATTGTTAGTCTCGACTGAGATGACTGACATTTCGAACCCCGGCACCATCGTCCACCATCAGGACTTTCCCACTACACGCATCCGACCCCGTCCTGTGGATGTGTGGCTGCCCGAAGGCTATGGTGCCGCATCCGCCGACCGATACCCGGTCATCTACATGCACGACGGCCAGTTCCTGTTCGACCGAGACCCCTCGCCTTACGCGGGCACCGACTGGTTGTGGGACGTGGACAAGACCATGACGCGGCTCATTCGGGAGGGGGAGATCGGGCCGGCGATCGTCGTTGCCGTGTGGATGAATGACGAGAAGAAGGTCAGCCGGCGGGCTGAGTACATGCCGCAGAAGATCCTGACCGACGAGGTCCGGCGGTGGCTGATCAGCGAGCAGCCGGACTCCCGTGGCGAGGAATTCACATCCGACAACTACCTGAAGTTCCTGGTCGAGGAACTCAAGCCGTTCATCGATGAGACCTACCGCACCCGGCCAGGCCGGGAAGACACCTACGTCATTGGATCAAGCATGGGTGGCCTGATTTCCGCTTACGCCATCGCCGAATACCCGGATGTCTTTGCCGGCGGGGCCTGCATGTCGTCCGGCTGGAACGCTGCGAAAGGGGCTTTTCTCGAATGGCTCGATGCGCACTGGCCAGGTGCGGGATCACATCGGGTTTACTTCGACCAGGGTACCGAAACGCTCGACTCCAACAATGGACCCTATCAACTGAAGATGGATGAGTTGATGCGCAACAAGGGTTATCGAGAAGGCGAGGATTGGATCACGCGGCGATTTGAAGGTGCCGACCACACACCGAGAGCATGGCGGGAGCGGTTGCACATTCCATTGAAATTTCTGCTTGCCCGGCCGGCGTGACCGTGAACGTTGCAACACTGCGACGCGACCTGGAGGCCAACAACGGCATGCCGGGCCTCGAGATCCTGCGCCCCGAGGAAGTCGACGCGGCCGTCCGTATCTTCTACCGGGACGGCTTCGTTGTCGTACGCGACGTGCTGACCGCCGATCAGGTCAAGTTCCTGCGGCGGGGCTGCGAGCGCGAAGCCGAGGCGGTCGTCGCCGAAGATCCGAACCCCGAAGGCCGCTACCGCTACTCGTACGGCGGCGCGAGCATCACGAACTCCCTCCTGCATCGCGAGGAGTGGGTCATGTTGGTGGACCTGCCAACGCTTGCGCCCATCGTCACCGCGATCTTCGGCTCCCCGGACTATCACGTACGACGCGCCGCCGGCGACTTCTGCCTGCCCGGCGCGATGTACCAGCGCCTGCACACGGACATAGTTGATCGGGTGGGCGGGTTCAGCGACCCGCGCGGCATCCTCTCCATCCGAGATCTGCCCTGTCCGGCCGTCTGCTGCAACTTCCTCGCCCAGGACTTCACGAAGACGAACGGCCCGACCCGGCAGATACCCGGCACGCAGAACTCGCGGGAAAAGATACCCGAGCTTGACGAGGAGCCGCTCTGGATGAAGTACTCGACAGTCTGTCCGGCGCCGGCCGGGTCGGCGCTGATCCGGGATCTGCGCGCCTGGCATGGCGGCACGCCGAACCTGTCGAACGAGATGCGCGCGATTCCGAACGCCATCTTCCTCGCGCCCTGGTTCCATGAACGCCAGCTACCGGCGATGCCGCGCGAAATGTTCGACCTGCTGTCGGAACACGGGCGCCGGATCTGCGATTCGGTGGTCGCTGACGGCCCATTGGAGACTGGCTACACCTTCGACCCTGCCCGCATCAGGAAATTTGCCTGAGCCGGCGAGCACCGCGCGAGGGGCGCAGGGGACTCACTTTCCAACTTACTCCCTCCTCGAAACATCCGCCCCGGTGACCGCGAACCGCTTCGCCAGCGACCGCGTGATCGGAACCCCGGCGCCACAACCGATGTCAAGCACCGACGAACCATCGTCCAGGCGGCTCTGCAACCACTCCAGTTCCGGATGGTCTGTCCCGCCCCGTGCTTCCGCATAAGCTGGGGCAAGCTGGTCGTAACTCATCCGAACCAGTGCACGATAGTCGGTGCAAGGATTATTGGCAGGCCTCAATGGGACCTCCAGTTTGGTTTATGCGCAGGCGGCAGCGGTTTTCCGTTCGGTCTCATCGGCTCAACATCTGGATGTACCATCGATTCAATCGCAGCCAAGGGCTGGCAGACGGTATCAGGAGACAGCAGGGTGAAAAAGCGGGTACACCTTGTCGGCAGTGTTGCCATGGACACATGTGAAGAGGTCTTCGAGCGACTTTCCGAAACAGTCGGCCCGTATATCAGCCGCATTCCCGACGGGGAGACCGGCAAGCGCTCCCGGTGGATCGCCTTTCAGCGTGAGATGCTGATGGAACACCCGGATATCGAGATCGATCCCACCGTGCCGGAGCTGGAGATCCGCGAGTGGAATGGTCGACTGTTGCGTGCCATGCCGCTTTTGCGTTTCAAGGACGGAACGGACCTCGAGGGCATCTGCTTCGAGACGGGCTATGACCGGGCTGCCCTGGACTCCTATGGCGTTTTCGAAACCATGCGCAGTGATGGGCGCATCCCGCACGGCATCCGGTTCCAGGTCTGTTTGCCCACCCCCATGTCCACTGCCTACATGTACATGAGCCACAAGGCACATCAGGATTTCATCAACGTATACGAGCGGTCCCTGCGCACAGCATTGGAGACGATTCTGGATGGGATCCCGCATGAGGATCTCGCCATTCAGTATGACGTCTGTCAGGAAGTCCTGATCTTCGAGAACTACTTCCCGCATCGGCCCGACGACTACAAGGAACAGGTATTCGACCTGCTCGGCAGGCTGGGTGACGCCGTCCCCGAGGATGTGCAACTCGGCTATCACCTGTGCTACGGGTCGCCTGCCGACGAACACCTGGTGATGCCGAGAGACACGGAAATACTTGTCGAAATGCTGAATGGCGTGAACGCCGCGGTGAGGAGAAGGATCGCGTTCCTACACATCCCGGTGCCCAGGGCCCGCACCGATGACAGTTATTTCCGGCCCCTGCAGAATCTGGGCATTGACAGGGACATCGAGCTTTACCTGGGCCTCATTCACCACGACGACGAAGCGGGAGATTTGGCCCGGATAGCCACCGCTCGGAATTACCTGGACGATTTCGGCATTTCTACGGAATGCGGCTGGGGACGCACCGATCCCGCCCGCGTACCGGGTCTTCTGGACAGTCATTGCAAGCAGGCGCGGCTGATCGGCGGTTGATTGTTTTGAATTCTGGCTCTGTCGAATGGCAAGGGCGTCATCGAGCGGGGTGGGAGGCTCAGCTTGATTCCGCGTGGGTCAATGACGAGCCAATGACAAATGACAGAGGTCGGTCTGATAGGAATTCGGTGCTTCGACGGAATATGGCTGGGGGCGCACAATCCCGCCTGGGTGCCAGGACCTGCTGGACAGTTCGGATACTTTGGCGTTGGCGATGTTGAGAATTCGGGGCACGGGGCGTTTGCGCTGACGGCGTAGCGTCTACGTGCGGGAATCCCAGATTTCTCGCCAGGCGTCGAACTCCCGGGGCGACACCCGGTAACGGGCATGGTTGCCTTCGTGCAGTCCAAGGAGTTCCGTCTCGGCGACTTCGAGAAAGCGGGCTCGGTCTCCCGCCTCCACGTTCGCCTCGACCCAGGCGGCAACGCGGGCGGTAGCCGATTCGATGTTCATACGGTTGCGGACCACTTCCCCAACGATCTCGCGCAATGCCTCGCGGTAGCGAAGCCTGAACGGGTCCGGTTCCCCGACGGACTGCCGGATGGCGCCGTAGCGACCTGCGGAACGTTCGTAGGCCCAGATGAATAGGTCCTTCATCAGGCTGATCTGGTTCTGCTCGTACACCAGCAGTAGCGCATCGGTGTAGTAGTCGCGCGGCACGTCGTTGAACGAGAGCGGCGCAAGGTCGTGCTTGATGAACGGTATGTTTGCCGCAAGGCGGGAGACTCTCTTGTTGACGTCGTCGAACGCCTGGAGATACGGCAACTGAACGAGGCAGAAGAGCGCCTGCTCGAGCGGGTGATGGATCGCCTGCGCCGTGGCGAGGACGCGGTGGAAACACTCCTCCACCTGCGCCGGCACTTCGGGCGGGCGGTAGGCGGAGGCCCCAATGCCGACGGGCATCGTTCTCAGCCGGCCCGGAGCCGCGGGGTCCGGCAGCAGGTTTTCTGCCAGTATCGCGTGCAGGTTGAGGATCGTGCGACGGTCGAGTCCGACGTCGTCCGCGTTCTCCACGAGAAACTCGATGGCGTGCTTGTGGTTGAGGATCATCTGCGTCTCGCGGATGTCCCGGCCGGCCGCCGGTGCTCCCAGTTCGATCAGGCGTTTGGTGTCGAGCAGCGAATAGGTATTGCCTTCGAGACGGCTCGAGTTCCAGGAGAGGTCGATGAGCATCCGGTCGAGAATCCGACGGGCATGGGTGCCGGCGGGCTGCGGCGTCTCGTGGAACTCCCCCAGACTGCGAAGTCTTGTCCGTTCCTCCGCCGAGAGGTAGGCGCTGACGTTCGGACGGTAATCGTCGATAAACTCGCGCCGATACCCGACGGGCAGACGTTGACCGGGGGGCTCGGAGAGGTACCGTTGACGCAACTCGTCGCGAAGCAGGGCGAGATCGTCTGGAACGGAGTCGACCGTTACGCTTGGGGTCGGGGGGTCGACGCTGACATCTACGGTTGGCGGTGCCCGGTAGATGGTGCTACGTCCCCGTGCTTCCCTGACGAGCCGCCGCATGGCGACCAGCCGCGCGAGCCGGTACTGAAGGGTGCGCCTCGGCACCGCGCTATTGATTGCACGGGCGATGTCCTTCACGCCGATGCCGCCGGGGTGACGTCGGACGACGGCTTCGATGTCGCTGAACCTGTTCTCGAGCATGTGGGTGCTGTACGGTTGCGCGATTTGCGCGATTGTTGCACGATAGAATTTATCGCGCAAATTATGTTGCGCGTTTAGGTCTTCGTACGTCCTTTCTTGCGCGATATATTGCGCGATTGCTCTGCTTGCGACCGTCCTCGGGGACTCATTTGCGGTGGCAATAGATGATTGGGCCTTGAGCATGGGCGTGCCCCGCCGACTCTTCAGCCGCCTACGCCAGACTCCGATGGCCGGGTCGAGTCGGCGTCGATCAGCAACGGTTCGGCACCGATCTGCATGACGCCCAGGCGGTAGCGCACCGAGTCGTCGAGCGTGTACACCCCCGTGTTGGTGTGCGGAAACTGCTCGCTCAGATGATGCACCTCGACCCGGTGCGGCCCCGGCACAACGCCATGCGAAGCTGGAATCGAGAACCGGCCGTCGTCTCCCCGCGAGGTGCGCACCCGCGCCGGCGGTGCATTGCTGTCGAGCGGCAGAAAGGTCACCCGCGCCCGGCCCATCACCTTGCTGTCCAATGTCACTCGACCGGTGACAGCTTGCCTCTCGCCTTGCGTCAGCAGGCCGCACCGACGCAGCCAGTTCAGCATCAGCTTCGGCCAACCGCTGAAATCCGGGTCTCCCGCCCCAAGCCCCGTGCCGTGCTCGCCGAATCCGTAGACATGCAGTTCCGCCGCGACGCCGGCTTCGAGTAGCGCGTCGTAGAACAGCGTCGACTGGCTTGCGGGTACGATGCCGTCTTCGTGCGTATGGACCAGGAAGGTCGGTCGCGTGGACGCATTGACGCGAGTGTCCGCAGGCGTGTATTCGGCTTCCTTGCGCCCGCGCAGAATCCCGTTGGTGACCGCATAGACCGGCACGAGGAAATCCGGCCGGCTCGATACACGCTCTATCGGATCGACCGCGTCGCCATCTCCCGCGTCCCATCGCGTGCCCACGGCGACGGCAAGATGGCCGCCGGCGGAAAAGCCGAGCATCCCCAACCTGTTTGTCGCAACGCGCAATTCGGCCGCACGGTGCCGGACAAGCCTCACCGCCCGGAGTCCGTCCAGCAACGACACATCGGAGTGATATCGCTCGCCGACCCGGTACCGCAGTACGAACGCCGCGATGCCGTGCCGGTTCAGCCAGCGCGCCACCTGCAGGCCTTCCTCGTCCGACGAGAGAATGCGGTAGCCGCCGCCGGGATTGATGATGACTCCGTTGCCGGTTGCGACGGCGGGGTCGGGCAGGTGCACGGTCAACTGGGGACGATCGATGGCGAGGTCCCCAACGGCTCCAGGCGCACCTTCGGGCCACAGCGGTAGAGCGGTCTCGTTCATTGGCTTGGGACTGGTTGTTGGAACGGGTCGTAGTTCGTTGCATAGGTTACCAACACTGAAGGCGCGATCGTGGTGCGGCGCCAAAGCGCGAACTCCCCGATCTACAGGGCGACGCTGGTCGCGATCCCTGACGGTCTCTGGGCGGCTATCATCGACGCGTACCGATGGCTTCAGTGGTGATGCGATGACTCTGTCGCGCCGAAGATTCGTAGAGTCGTCAGCCTTGCTCACGGCCGCCGCGCTGAGCGGGGGTAGCAAGGCTGCGGCAATCGAAGACGCCCGGCGCCGCGGGCAGCGCGGCGGCAAGCCGAACATTGTCCTGGTGGTGCTTGACGACGTGGGTTTCGGCGACCTTGGCTGCTACGGGTCCGAGGTGCCCACGCCATGCATGGACCGTCTCGCCGCCAACGGCCTGCGCTACAACAACTTCCATGTTTCCTCGTTGTGCGCGCCGACCCGGGCGAGCCTGATGACGGGCATGAACGCCCATGCCGCGGGGGTCGGCAATATTGCCGAATGGGGCCGTGATCATCCCGGGTACCGCGGTTGGATCCGCGACGATGTACGGACGTTGCCCGAACTGCTGAACCCGTCCGGCTACCGCAGCTATGCCGTGGGGAAGTGGCACCTGTCTCCCGTCGAGGGGCGCAACGCGACGGGTCCGTTCGACCAGTGGCCGACGGGGCGCGGCTTCGACCACTGGTATGGCTTCCTGGGCGCGGCAGCCGACCACTGGCACCCGGAACTGTTCCGCAACCGCCATGCCGTCTATCCGGACAAGAGCGGGGGCTATCACCTGACGGAGGACCTGGTCGATCAGTCCATCGACTTCATCAGGAACCATGTCGTCGCCGCCGACGACGTGCCTTTCTTCCTGTACCTGTCGTTCGGCGCCTGTCACTTTCCCTATCACGTTCCTCCTGACTACATGGCGCGGCATCGCGGCGCGTACGACGCGGGGTGGGACGCGGTGCGGGCGGAACGATTCGCGCGCCAGCAGGCGATCGGGATTGCGCCGGCAAACGCGGAACTTGCGCCGCGCAACCCCGGCGTTCCGGCCTGGGATGACATTTCGGACGATGAGCGCCGCTTCGGTGCGCGAACCCAGGAAGCCTACGCGGGTTTTCTTCACCATACGGACGATCAATTGCAACGCCTAGTCGATTTTCTCGAACGGGCAGTGCGGCTCGAAGACACCGTCCTGATGGTGCTGTCCGATAACGGCGCCGGCTCCTGGGGGCCTCCCGCCGGCCGGTTGGATGTGCACCGCGCCGTTTATATCGAACCGGAACCCATCGATGAACTGATTGCCAACATCGACCTCGTGGGCAGCGACCAGAGCCAGCCAAGCTACGGGGCCGGGTGGGCCCAGGTCAGCAACACGCCGCTCAAGCTGTACAAGGGGGACACATACGAAGGCGGCATCCGTGCTCCGTTGATTGTCCACTGGCCGGGCGGCGGACTACCCGAAGACGCGATCTGCGGCCAGTACCATCACGTCACCGATATCGTCCCGACGCTGCTCGGCCTGGCCGGTCACCCGGGCGATTCCGTCGACGGCATCAGCTTCGCTTACACGTTCGACTCCCCGGATGCGCCGACGCGGAAGAAGGTCCAGTTCTACGAGACCGCCGGCGACCGGGCCATCTGGGTCGACGGCTGGAAAGCCGTCACGCAGCACCGGGCCGACACCGATTTCGAAGACGATCACTGGGCGCTGTATCACGCACCGGACGACTTTTCCGAAATCCACGACCGGGCGGCGGAGTTTCCGGACCGGGTGGCAGGCATGACGACCCTCTGGTACCGGGAAGCCGAGCGCAACAACGTGCTTCCTTTGGAGGATGATCTGCTGTCGCTCGAAGCCGACGTTGCGCCGCGTCCCCGCTCCCGCTACGTGTTCTTTCCGGGGGCGACCCGCGTCGACCGCCGCAATGCTCCGGACATCTTCAACCACGACTACACGATTACGGCGGAAGTCGAACTGACTACCGGCCGGGCCAACGGCGTGTTGCTTGCATCGGGTGACAGCATGGCGGGATATGAGCTGTTGATGCGTGACGGCTTTCTTGAATACGTCTATGTGTTTACCCGCGGCCGTCACTACTCCGCCAGGATTCGTGATCCTGTGCCGGCCGGGATGCATGTGCTCACACTGCGCGGCCGAAAGACCTCCGCGTCCTCGGGTCGCGTCGAACTGTTTGTCGACGGTCAGGCGTCTGGCGGTGCCGACATTCCCAGGATGTGGGAAGTGAAAAGCCTGAATGCGGGCGTACGTTGCGGCGAGAATCGGGGCGCTCCGATCAGCCGATTGTACCGGGGCGCGTTCCGCTTCGGTGAGACGCTGGAGCGGCTCACGGTCGAACTGGAGATCTGACTCCAGTTGCGTGGCTTGGCTCGATATTGCGCGATTGCCTGCTCGCGGCCGTCCTCGGCGGGTGCGCCCTGAACCCTTCCGATACCCACTACGACTATCAACGTTCCATATTCAGCCGTTCGGCCTTGGATTCGTCGTACCACCAGCCGTCGGGGTAGGCAGGTCGATAGAGCGGTTCGGGCGGGCGTCCGAACTTGTCCCAATGCAACGTGCGACGCTGATCGATCGCGTACAGCGGGATCAGGTGGTGGCCCCAGAGCAACACACGGTCGAGAGCGCGACAGGCCGCGATGACCTGATCGAGGGTGTCGGCCGCTTCCGCGCTCTCGACGAGATGGTCGACCAGAGGATCGCTAACGCCGGTGATGTTGCGAGAGCCTTCCCGCGCTGTCGAAGTGGAGTGGAAGTGGGAACGCAACTCCAGGGTCGGCGGCATCAGAATGCCGTAGTCCTGGATCAGCGCGTCGTATTCCCGGCGGCGGATGCGATTGGTGTATTGGGTGACGTCCACGAGACGGACCCTCGCCTCGATGCCGAGTCGCTCAAGCGCTGCGGACCAGGGCAACACGATTCGCGTGTTATCGGGATCGAGGGTCAGCAACTCGAGCGTGAACGGTGCCCCGTCGGCATCGCGCAGTGCGCCGTTGTCGAACTGCCAACCGGACGCGGCGAGCAGACTCCGCGCTTCGAGCAGGTTCTCGTTGGAGGTGGCCTGACTTCCTGTCTTCGAATAGTCGAAAGGTCGCTCGAAAAGCGCGGAAGGCAGTGCGTCCCGGAAGCGCGACAGCAGGGCCAACTCGTCCTCACTGGGCAATCCCGTGGCCGACAAGATGGTATCTGGCCAGTAACTCAGTGCCCGCGTCCGCCCGCCGTGGTACAGCTTCTCGTTGATCCACTCGTAGTTCAGCGCCAGTGCCAGTGCCTCTCGAACCCGCCTGTCGGCCAATCTGGGCACCTGGCTGTTGAGGATGATCGCTATCCCGATGCCTACCGATATGCCGTATTCCCGGCGGGCCTTCCTGATCCGTCCGCTATCAAGATCGGGGCCCTCGTAGCCGTTCACCCAGTACCGAATATCGCTTTCGTCCAGGATGTCGATCAACCCCTTGCGGAAAGCTTCCCTTGCGACGGTGCCATCGCGGTACACCTCATAGCGCACCGTGTCGAAGTTGTACCGGCCCCTGTTGAGAGGAAGGTCCTTGCCCCAATAGTCGGGATTGCGTTCGTACTCGATATAGCGACCCGCCTTTACCTGCTTGATGCGATAGGGCCCGCTGGAGACGGGCGGTTCAAGGGTGTGGGCAGTCGGGTCCCGGTCGCGCCAGTAGTGCTGCGGCATGATGGGGATGTACTGGATCAACGTGACGTGATCGTGCGTCAGGGGGGCGATGATGCGAAACGCCGCATGGCGTTCGTCCAGTGCCTCGACCGACTCGATGAAGCGGAAGAAGTAGCCTGCCCCCAACTGGTCTTTCTGCGTCTCGAAGGTGAATACGACATCGCCGGCGGTGATCGGCACGCCGTCATCCCACCTTGCCTCCGGATGGATCCTGAATACGATCGTCCTGCGGTCGTCGGTAACCGCGATGCCGTCCGCAAGCCGTCCGTAGAATGCCGTGATTTCGTCCCCGCCGCGCACGATAAGCGTGTCGCCGCGATACAGGTACCCGGATGGAGCGCCGGTCTCACCCTGCGGCATGGGTGCAAGCGTGTTGAACGAAAAGGGGTGTGCGAGGACCAGCTTGCCGCCCTTGGGGGCGTCAGGATTCAGGTAGTCGAAGTGGGTGAAGTCGGCGGGATACTTGAGGTCCTGGAAGAACGCGATCCCGTGCTTGAACTCCAAGTCCTCCAGAACGTTCGCATCAGCGCTGCAAGCGAAAACGGAAGTCAGGAATACGAAACCGAGTCGTATTGCTTGGTTCAATGTTCTCATCGTCGTACGAATATCCGAAACGCCGGGGTAAAGCCACGAATTCTTGAGCAGATCTGGAACAGACCCGAGCTGCCGTCAGGCCGGCGAACCGGATCAGCTATCCGATGCGGGGACGGCGAACAGGTAGAAGAACCCATGGCACCAAGCCACGCCTTTCGGAATTCGTTCGAGTCGTAGTGCCGAGGCACACTGATGAGGTCGTTTGCGACGGGATCGTGTACCACTACGCGATTGTTCCGTATGCCGCGAACGATGACCATGTGTCCCAGGCTCGCGGGGATAGGACTGCCTTCCAGCTCGCCCTCGTCGAATGCAATGAGGGGCACGAAAGGGCGCTCTTCGGCGACAGCCCGTTCGAGAACCTCCCAATCGGTGGTCGTTTCGATCGCACCGACGACACCCCAACGGCTGGCCGCCCAGAGATTCTGGGGCCAGACGCCGTACCGATCGGCGGGGCGATGATAAGCGGCGATCACCAGCTCATGTAACTCGTGATCCACACCCAGATAGTCCATCGCCATGGAAACGCAGGTTGCGGAGCAGATGCGCGTGCCGAAATCCCAGTTCTTCGCGGACATGGGGCTCTTGGCCGGGATGTCCAGCATTGACGTATCTGCCGTCGAGGTGTCTTTGATCTTCGCAGGGATTGGACGCACGCTGACTGTGACCAGATATTCCCGTGGTGGCTTGGCCGTGTCGACGAGCAGTTGCAGCTGGGCATTTGATATTACCTGGGAAGTCGTGAAGTAGTCGGGTCTCGCGCGGACCCCTTCGATCCCCTCGAAATGGGCGTATTGACCGGACTGCTCGCCGAAACTCGCAGTGAAGGACGATGCGTCGCCGCAGTCCAACCACCAGAGATGGTCAGAATCTTCCAGGCTCGAGAAACTCGGTACGACGATAGGCGCTGTCAGAGAAAACCTGCTTGAGCCGGAATGCCCGCTCTCGTAGTCTGCGAAGATGAAGAACAATCCCTTCCGATACTTCAAGACCTCGCCCGCGGTCATACGCCTCGCCGTGATGATGTATGTCCGCTATCCCTTGTCGTTGCGTCAGGTCGAAGACATCCTGTATGAGCGCGGCATCGATATCAGCCACGAGGCGATTCGGTACTGGTGGAACCGGTTCGGTCCGATGTTTGCCGGCGCGATCAGGACGCGGCGCATTGAAGGACGCGGCTGGTCGAACTGGCGGTGGCACCTCGATGAGGTCTTTGTCCGGATCAACGGCGAGCGCCACTATCTGTGGCGCGCCGTCGACCACGAAGGCGAAGTGCTCGAGGCGTTCGTCACGAAGCGGCGCGACCGCCGGGCAGCGCTTACGTTTCTGAAGCGCACGATGAAGCGCTATGGCCGACCGCAGTCAATTGTGACGGATCGGCTTCCGTCCTATCGGGCTGCGATGAATGTGCTCGGAAATCCGGGACGTCAGGTCTGCGGGCGCTGGCTGAACAACCGGGCTGAAAACTCACATCTCCCGTTTCGCAGGCGGGAAGGGGCGATGGCGCGGTTTCGGGACATCAAGACCTTGCAACAGTTCGCCGCAGTGCATTCTTCGATCTACAACCATTCAACAACCAACGCAATCTCAAACGCCGCCACATTTTCAAATAATACCGGACCGCCGCTTTGGTCAAGTGGCGTGAACTGACGGCCTAAGAATCCTTGAGGAGACGTTTCGCGGATTCGATGCGGTTACTCTGACGACACCTCCGCGAGGCTGGATATGTAGATCGTCACCCGCTTCGTTCTCAAGGTGTTTGGCATGCGCCTCGGCTGGAAGCGCGGAACAGGCTGGCCGAGCGGGGACGCGTAGGTTTCGAGGAAAGGCGTTCGTCGTCTCCCTGCCGCCCGCTCGCTGCAAGGGCATCCGACACCGGCGGCGGTCGGACGCGTGGGGGTCGGCTGGCTAGTCGGCTGCGGATCCCTCCCACTCCCCGCACAGGACGGAATAGACGACCCGGTCCTGCCGAGCCCCGGGCTCGGCGTTGCTGGGCCGTTGGCTTCGCAGAACCCCCTCTCGCGTCATGCCCAGCTTTTCCATCACCCTCCAGGATTGGGTATTCGCGATATCCGCCGACGCGGTGATCTTGGCGAGATCAGACGTCCCGAAAGCCCAGCCGATGACCGCTCGGCCCGCTTCGGCGGCGAGTCCCATGCCCCAGCGCTCGCGGGCGATGCCGTAACCCATTTCCGCGGTCGCGTTGGGCGCGTGCACGGCCATGTTGATCGCTCCGACGACCCGATCGTCGAGAGAGATCGCGAACACGGGGTTTGTGACCCAGGAAGTGCGCGCCGAATGCGCCACGAACGCGACGGCGTGTCTGCGCTCGTACGGGCTGGGAACCGGAAGATACCGGCCCCACTCCGGGTCCCGCGCGTAGGCGTAGACGTCGTCGGCATCGGTGAACTCGAACGGGCGCAGCAGTAGCCGGTCGGTTCTGAGGGTCACCGGCTGCACCTGTCCTCCCCCGGTCGTAGGAACGCGCCAGTCTCCGCCATATGTCTATGTTAGCACTGGCCGAGCGAGCCGACCTCGCGGGTCGAGTCTGGACGCTCGCCGGGACCGAAGGGCCGAGACCGCCGGCGGGCTCGGTTCGCCGTAGGCGAATAGATCGCGGGCCGAAGGCGACGCCGCATCCGGTCCATGTTCTGTCGGGCCGACTTGGAAACACGCGGATGGAATGGCCGGGTCCAGCACGCGCGCCAGCGTCTCCACTTCTCCCTTGTGGCGAGCCACCGCTTCGCCATGGCTTCGATCTCGGGTTCGTTCAGCTTAGGTTCAGAAACCGATCGCGCGACGTGCGCTAGAATTCTTGAGCGCGTTCTATGTTTGCGGTTGGGTTTCAAAACTCACTAATGTGCAATTAGATCCATAGCATGGAAGTTCGATCACATGCTTCGTGGGTCTGAGGCGAGGCCTCGCTAGACTTCGAGGCGCAAGCGCTCGCTCGGGAGGACAGGGAGTCACGGTTCGGCAGCGCCAACACGACGAACGAGGGAGGTTGGAATGAAAGTGATCGCTATCTTCACGCTGGCCTTTGTCAGCCTCGCCGCGCACGGCGCGGGGAGAACAATCCAGGCCGAGCACGTGGTCACCGAAACCGAGGGTGGCCACATCCGAGTCGAGGTCGGGCGCTGGGCTCAAGACGAGAGGGGCCGGTACCGGCACGACATCGACGACTGGTCGATGGCCATTGACCCGGACGCCGGCGTCGTCTGGAAAGCCAACTCAAGGCGGGGCGTGTACAGCACCCACCGAATGGATCCGTCGGATCGCCGCTTTCCGAAGCATCCCTCTTGGGGTGCGATTTCGAAGAACGCGGTCGATCTGGGCGTACGCGAAATCAACGGCCTGGACTGCGCTGGATCCTTGGTGAAGCAAGCTGGCGCCGAGCTGGAGTTCTGGATGAATCGCGACTATGGCTTTCCGTTGCTAGTGAAGCTCGTTGTCCGGACTTCCGGAGGCCTGCACACCACCGAGCTGCGCGATGTCGTCGAACTCGAGAGAGAGGAGGTGGAGGGGATTTTCGAGCCGGACGAGAGTTGGCGCGTGGCCAGGGGCGAAGTGCGTCGCGTGTCCACCGCATCCGTCGGCTTGCCGGGCGTGCCTAGCCAGAGAGAGACCGGCGTGGTGGGGCCACCGCTGGAATTCTGATCAACAAGGACCTGGACGCGCTGCTCTGACTGGCGGGCATTGCCCCGCGCAACGGCCAATGACCCGTACCGGAGAATGGCTGAAGATCTCGAACACGAACTAAGGCGAATCATCCGGAATACGTCGTGGTTCATGGGCGCATTGCGCGCCGTTCGCTCGGTCGCCCCGCCGGAAGCGTGTATCGGCAGCGGCGCGGTTCGAAACGCCGTGTGGGACGCCTTGCACGCGTACTCGACCCCGTCGTTTCTGGCGGATGTGGATGTGCCCTATTTCGATCCGGACGACCTGTCGGAAGCCACGGAGAAACGATACGAGAGGCGGCTGAGGGAACTCAGCCCCGACCTGACTTGGGACGTGAAGAATCAAGCCGCCGTGCATCTGTGGTTTCACAAGGTGTTCGGCCATGAAGTAGAGCCGCTTCGCTCTATGCGAGATGCCGCGGAGACCTGGCCGGAGACCGCGCTGGCCGTCGCCGTCGGCCTGCAGGCGGATGGCGGCATCGCGATCACGGCCCCGCTGGGACTCGACGATCTATTCTCGATGGTGGTCCGCCGGAATCCCAGGCGGGTGAGCGTCGAGACGTACGAGAGGCGGATCGCCGAGAAGATGTACACGAAAAGATGGCCGCGAGTCCGCATAGTGCACGAGTAACGTAGACGAGTCGTCTGCGTCAGGGGTCGTATTCCGGATTGCACGGCGACTAGATTCGGTTGACCGATCCTCGGAAGATATCGCGGGGCGCGAACGCTTATGGTGGGTTGGCGACCGATGGAGTATGTTCGCGGGCCCCTGTAGGTAGGCCGGCAGAAGACGATGCCAATCTCCAGCCGCGACGTCAGGTCGGCTGCGGACCGAATGGGATTCGGTAGCGGCTTGGTGATGGTCCACGGCAGTCTTGCTTCATTCGGTCGTGTGCGTGGCGGCGCGCCGTCGGTTCTGGGCGGGCTGCTTGAAGAACGCGGCCGCACAGTGATGGTGCCTGCGTTCTCTTGGGCCTTTGGGGTGCCCAGGCCTCGGAGCCTGGCGCCGCTGGCGCGAAATGGCGTCGATCCGGGGTTTCGCGGTCCGACGGGCGGCGTCGGACGCGTATTCACGCCCGAATGCGGCGAAGTGGACCGGGACATGGGCGCGGTGGCCGCCGCGCTCGTGGGCATGCCGGGGGCGGCGCGGGGCGCGCATCCGCTCAACTCGCTCGCGGCCGCAGGCCCGATGGGGGATGCCCTGGTTTCGACGCAGAGCCTACTCGACGTATACGCACCGATCCGCGCGTTGGCCGCGCACGGCGGATTCATCCTCCTGATGGGTGTCGGGCTTGACTCGATGACGGCGCTGCACGCGGCGGAAGAGTTGGCCGGCAGGCGCCCTTTCCGGCGCTGGGCGAACGGCCCGGACGGCCAGGCGGTCACCGTTGCGGTGGGAGGTTGCTCCCGCGGCTTCGGTGCTTTCGCCGAAATACTCGCCGGTATCGAGCAGCGCGACCGCGTCGGCGACAGCCTTTGGCGGGCTTTCTCCGCAAGGGATGTCCTTTGTCTCTGCGCAGCGGCGATTCGGGAAAATCCCGAGTTGACGCGCTGTGATCGGGCGGGCTGCACGCGTTGCGCGGATGCGATCGCGGGAGGGCCGGTGTGATGCGGGCGGCTCGCGGATGAATAGCCAGGCGCAAGGGGGCGTCGACAAACGAAAGAAGGAAGGGTGGCGGCCAGTCTGCCAGACGGCAATGAAGCGCAATCAAACCTCATGATGCTGCATGGTCCTGGCGGAAGAGGTAGGAGTCGAACCCACCAGACACGGTTTGCGCGTCTCAACGGCTTTGAAGGCCGCGCGCCCCACCGGGAGCGATACTCTTCCGCGATTCAGTCTAACACTCGGCCCGGATCGCCCACGACCCGACGGGCGTCGCCCACGCGGCGGGTAAAACCCTTGCGATCGAAATGCTCCAGTACTTCGATGACGACGTTGCGTCCCATGCCGGAGGCGTCGCGGAACTGACGCACGGTAAAGCCTTCCGGCAAGCCCAAAGCGATGTCGGCCGTCGCGCGCAGACGCGCGTTGAGAAAATACCGGTTCGGGCTGACACGCTGGCATAGGCCGAGGGCGGCCAAAGCGCGCATATCGCGCTCCAGTGCGGGTAGCGGTGTTCTCAGCCGCTTGGCAAGGTCGCCGAGGCTCGGAGGCTGGGGGGAGTCAAGGAGCCGTTCAATGCGGTTGAACAGGGCCGCTAGTGCCTGCGGGATCTCGGCGCTGTGCTCGGCGAGTGCGTAGCTGCCGGACCGTGCTCGAACTTCGCCGGATTCGGTCAGATTTTCGAGGGCGATTTGCGTGATAGTTGTGGACACACGCAACGGAGTGGCCAGAGCTTCGAGTGACATGCCGTCGCTTTCGGGCTCCGTTTGGTGGTGGTTGGCTAGCGCGTCGGCAACGGCGCCCTGGGTTGAGCGCGCGAGTTCCGGATGAATGACGTGATCGCCGCGCGTCATCAGTCCCGATCGCTGCACGAGTTCGTTCATGGCGTTCGCCGTCAGGTTCCAGTCGCGCCGGAACGTATTCGCAAGCACGGCATCGCGTCGTGCCAGTGCGGCGAGGGCGTCGCCGGTCGATGCGCGGCGCAGCGCGTCGATGCGCTCGAGCCGCTCCGGCGCACGGCGGCGTCCGTGCGGCGCCTCGATGTCGATGACCGTGCCGCCGCCCAGGGTTCGGTCGAGGTCCTGGTCGCGCAGGATGAGGCGGTCGCCCACCTTCATGTGCGCATGTTCCTGCAGCACGAGGTCTGCGGCGGCGGTGGCGCCGGGCTTTATGGGGGAGGCGTCCAGCAGGCTGATCCTTCCCTGGGTGTGGCTGGTCGCGACATAGACGTGAACCGGAGCCCAGTGGCGCACCGACCGGGGAAAGTCGTCCACTACCTCAAGCTCCAGTGTTGCATGGCGCGTCGTGCCCGCCGTGGACTCGGCGACGATCCAGTCGCCCCGCGCGATGTCATCGAGGCTGGCGCCGGTGACGTTGAGCGCGACGCGGTCACCCTCGATGGCGCGTTCGGCCGGGGTGTCCTGCACGAACAGCCCGCGCACTCGCAGCGGCTGGCCGGTCGCCGCTAAAGCCAGATGGTCGTCGACACGCGTCGCGCCCGATACGACGGTGCCGGTGGCTACGACGCCGACGCCCCGCAGGGAGAAAGCCCGGTCTACGGCGAGGCGGAAAGCCCGGTCGTCCAGAGCGGATGCGTAGGCTTCGCCCGCCTGTTGCAGGTGCGAGCGCAGCGCGTCGATGCCGCGGCCGTCGGTGCATGAGACCTCGACGATCTCGGCATCGCGCAGAAACGAATCCGCCGTCAGCGTCCGGATGTCGTCTCGCACGGCGGCGATGTGGTCGGGTTCGCTGCGGTCGATCTTGTTCAGGACGACGATGCCCTGGCGCAGGCCGAGCAGCTTCAGGATCTGCAGGTGTTCTACCGTCTGCGGCATGACGCCGTCATCGGCGGCGACGACGAGGAGGGCGTACTGGTTGCGGGCCACGCCCGCCACCATGTTGTGAATGAAGCGTTGGTGGCCCGGTACGTCGACGAAGCCGATGCGCGCGCCGCCCATATCGGCGTATGCGAAGCCGAGGTCGATGGTGAGCCCCCGGCGCCGTTCCTCGGAGAGGCGGTCGGTGTCGACGCCCGTCAACGCCCGCACGACGGCCGTCTTGCCATGATCGACATGGCCGGCAAGTGTGACGATCACGACGCGAGCGTCTTGAGCGAGGTGATCAGTTCATCCAGCGGGTCGGCGCACCGCATGTCGAGCCACAGCCGTCCGGATTGCCGACGCGAGACGACGGGAACGGGCAGGCGCCGGAGCTTTGCGGCGAGTTGCTCAATCGCCCGTCCGTGACCTGAAATTGCGACGGCGCGACTCGGTACATGCCGATCGGGCAGGGCACCGCTGCCGAGTTGGCATTGCGATGTCTCGATGCTGATGGACAGCGCTTCGTCGGTACGGCCTGCGAGCGCTTCCGATACGGCTGTGGCGCGCGCGTCGAGTTCCTCAAGGGGCGTCATCAACGTGGCGAGCAACGGGATGCGCTTGGCCACGGTGGATTCGTCTTCATATGCGCGCAGCGTCGCGTCAAGAATTGCGAGCGTGATCTTGTCTGACCTCAGCGCGCGCTTCATCGGGTTACTGTCGAGTCGGGCGACAAGGTCGGCGCGCCCCACGACGATGCCCGCCTGGACGCCACCGAGCAGCTTGTCGCCGGAGAACGTGACGAGGTCCACGCCCGCCGCGATCATCTCGCGCGGTGTGGGTTCGTGCGGGAGGCCGAAGCGTTCGAGGTCCAGCAGCGTACCGCTGCCGAGGTCGATGCAGACTGGAAGGTCGTGCGCCTTGCCGAGGCGGACGAGTTCCTTCTCGGAGACCGACGTCGTGAAACCCTCGATGTGGTAGTTGCTCGGATGCACCTTCAGCAGCAGTGAGGTGGAGCTGTCGATGGCCTCCTCATAGTCGCTCGGATGCGTGCGGTTGGTGGTGCCCACCTCGACCAGGCGGCTGCCGGAGCGGGCCATGATGTCGGGAATGCGGAAGCTGCCGCCGATTTCGATCAGTTCTCCGCGGGATACCGGTACGGATCGGTCCAGCGCCAGAGTATTGAGCACGAGCATCACCGCGGCGGCGTTGTTGTTGACCACCGTGGCCGCTTCGGCGCTGGTCAGGAGCTTCAACCTGTGCGTGACGATGCCTTCCCGGGTGCCGCGCCGACCGGTCCGCAGGTCGTACTCCAGCGTGACGGGTCGCGTCGCCGCCGCTATCGCGGCCGTCATGGCTTCGGAGCTCAGGGTCGACCGGCCCAGGTTGGTGTGGATGATGGTGCCCGTGAGGTTGAATACGCGCCGGTACCCCTGCCCAACACTACTGGTGATCCAGTCGTCTATCGCGGACGCATAGCCCGATGTTCGAGTCGCCCAGTCGGGAACCTCGCTTCCGCGGGCTTCCTGCTGGAGCTGGCGCACGGCGTCCTTGACCACCTGCAGCCCCCAATGCCCGATGACGGGCGCGACGGACTCGTCCGACAGCACGGCGTCGACACTGGGTAGCGATCTGCGGGACATGACGGTCGATTATCTGGATTCGGGACACACATATCTATCTGGATTCGGGACACACGCTGGATTCGGGACGCACGCAACCACCATGTGGACTTGGGTCAACGAGTAGGGACGGGCAATCGGAAGCCCAGAATGGGGCTACGCACGGTGCAGAACCGTACGAGGGTGCTTGCCGTCGACGAGGAGGCCTCGTGATGTGTCAGCTCCGTTGTGTCGCAGCTGAGGCGGTGAGAAAAGAGTTACTCCGATGGCGTCCAGGACGAAGTTGAGGCCGTTGACCTGCAGCGTGAAGGATCAGGACGGCAGAGGAGTCTCGCGCATCTGGAAGCCTCGCTTTTCAGTCCACCGTTGTAAGGATTGGAAGGTCCCATATGCGCGCTGGCGCTTGCGCAGGGAGGCGGTGCGTGCGATCCAGCGGGAGACTCGGTCCGTCGGTCGTGGGGCGGGTTCCGCCAAAGCTGCGGCGATGTCCCGGAGGAGATCGAGGTAGTCGGCGAGTGTGACCTCGAGTCGAGGCGCGGCGATCGTCTCGAGGCCGGAGGCGAGAGGTTGCAGGTAGGCCGTGAGGGCGGCGGCGCTGTTTTCGCGCAGGCGTTCTCCGATGGAGGCGTCGCGGCACTGCTCGATGCATCGTGCCAGCCTTAGGGAGGCGTGGCGGCCCAACACGTACGGCTACAGCCGGGCCCAGTCGGCGGCGCGGAGGCGGCGTCCCAGGATGGCCTCGACCTCGCGCAGCATCATGCGTAGCTGCGCACGGAGTACTCATCGTTCGACGGCAGCGCCAAGCGGTGGCCGTCGAGCACCATGAAATGGTGCGGGAAGCCGGACCAGGGACCGTCGAAGCCGAGCGCGCGCAGGCGGCGGACGAAGACGCGGCGGCTACACGGCGTCCAGCGGTTCACGGACGGGCTCGGCATTCAGATCGATGCCGGCGAGCACAGGGATGGCGTGGTCGAGGTAGTCGGTGAGCACGCACGGCGCCCGAGCGGCTGGAGCGCCCTTCGGGACCGTTTCGTGTTCGCCGGTGGCCATGGTCCGGCATTGTACGCCACGTGCCCGGCGGGCCCACGTCGACTGTAGGCCTGTGGCGCAAGCCGCCGCGCCCCGTCACTACACCGGGTTCGCACAACGTCGCAGCGCTGCTGCGCGGCGTGAGAAGCGGTCGCGGAAATCCGGTAGTGACGGGGCGCTAAATCGGCATTGCGGCCAGCGGCGGCAAGGCTGCTAAACATTCTTGTCTGGTGCTGCATTGGTGCCAAGTGTATATTCCCGGCCGTTTGGGGCCGCCCTGGGGCGGTGGGTCGGGAGCCATCTCGATCAGACCGGGAAACCGGACAGCCCGGTGGAAATCCGGCGGGCGCGGCAGCCGTAGCTTGCGGCTGCCGACGCCGAGGTGCCACGCGATTCCGATGCGCCAGTATCGCGGATCGCATGGGGAGATGCACCCCGTCGGCACGGACGCGCCATGTCGCCGCATTACAGGCGGCAGGGGCGAATCGACGGATGCGCCAGGCGGCCACAAAGCCGGTTCGCAGGGACATCCAGCACACGGCAGGGCGGCGGCTTCGCGAGACCTTCGGAAAAGTCGCGGAGCACGACGGGACGAAGCAGAGTCCTCGATCGAAGCCGGGACTGTCGTGGCGACCGAGGCGAGTCGCGGGGGACCGGGGAGGCATTCCCGGACGTGCGGTGGACAAACGCCGCGACCGGGACGCCATCGGCGCCGAACAAGAGGCCACCGGCCCATGTCGAAAGACACGCCGGGGTCGCCGCAAGCGACGGCACGGCAACTGCATCTTTGGGGCTCGACGCAGCAATGCGGGTTCGCATCGTCCTTGTCGAAGGACGGCGGATCGCCCAGCAAAACTAACCCGAACGCCGGCCCGGGCCGCTGACGCGGCGCCGGGCGCGGTAGATTCCCTTCCAGCACCCACCGAAAAAACTTCCAGAGGCGCAACCGGCGTCGCTCCGGCGCACGGCGTTTCGCGCGGTTTCGCGTTTACCGAATTGATACACGCGCGGTCTTTGACCGGGCCGCGGGCACCGGCTATAGCGAGGTCGTCAAGCCCGAAGGAGGTTGCGGTGCGCGACCTGAACTACGACCTGAAGCGCCTGCAGGCGGCGCACGACGACGGCTCCCACGGGACGCGCACGGCGCGCTCCTACGCGCTCGCGCAGATGGCGGACACCCTGCACGATCTCGGCTTCAAGGGCCTGCGGGCGGCCGGGCTGAAGCGCAAGCACGTCGTTGCGCTGGTCGGCGAATGGAAGCGCCAGGGGCGCTCCGTCGGGACAATGAAGAACAGGATGGCGCACGTGCGCTGGTGGGCGAACCGGATCGGCCGTCCGGGCGTGGTGCCGGTCAACGCTGCGCTGGGCATCGCCAACCGCGAGTACGTGACCAACGAGAATAAGAGCGTGGTCCTCGACCCGGACAAGCTGGCGCTCGTCAGGGACGCGCACGTGGCGATGGCGCTGCGCCTCGAGGCGGAGTTTGGGCTAAGGCGGGAAGAGGCGATCAAGTTCACGCCGTCGAGGGACGACCGGGGCGACCGCATCCGGCTGAAGGGCTCGACCACCAAGGGCGGCAGGCCGCGCGAGGTGCCCGTTCTGAGGGACAGCCAGCGCAGGCTGCTCGACGAGGCGCGCCGCTTGGCGGGGAGCGGCGCGCTGATCCCGCCCGAGCGCAACTACAAACAGCAACTCAAGGTGTACGAGAGCCAGACGCGCGCGGCGGGCCTTTACCGCATGCACGGGCTTCGGCATCACTATGCTCAATCCCGCTACGAGGAGATCACGGGCTGGAAGGCGCCGGCGGCTGGGGGGCCGCCACAGCGGTCGCTGACGGGGGCGAGACGGCGGATCGACACCGAGGCGCGGCAGACGATCGCGGCGGAGCTCGGACACGGGAGACGCGAGGTGTCGTCGATTTACTGTGGTGCGTGAAGCGGGCCGGAGGGGCTCGCTCGCGGGCGGGGGGAAGGGACCGGGACGCGCAACCGCGAGATTGCGCGCCCCGGCGAAGAGGCGGGATCAGTAGCGATGGAACCGGCGATATGTGGAGCTCCACATATAGGCGCTTGAGGTGAGAGAGCTTTTATGTGGAGTATCGCCCTCAAGTTGCTGACCGCAAAGGACCTGGCTTTGCAGGACGCCACATAAAACCTGTCGGATGCGGCGGATCGCGACTATTCGGCCTCGCGTGTGGCCTCGCCAACGTCACAGCGAATGAAGCCAATCGAGCAGTGTGCGATCCTTCTTCCAGGACGGGATGTCCGGGAAGGTCGAGTCTTCGGGCATCTGCGCGAGTGCCTTGCGCTTCATCTCGAGGTTGGCCCGGGCGTAGATCTGGGTCGTCAGGACATGCGCGTGGCCGAGGAAGTCCCTGATGATCTCCAGCGAGATGCCGCTCTGAAGCAGGTGCATCCCCTTGCTGTGCCGCAGGGTGTGGGGAGTGACCGGTTGGGTGAACTCCGGATGGGCGTTGCGCGCCGCCCGAACGTGCTTGTCCAGGATGTACCGTACGCCCCAACGCGTGAGCCGCGCGCCTTGCCGGTTCTTGAACAGCGGGTCTTCGAACCGCTCGGGCCGGTCCATGCCGCACTCGCGCAGGTGGTCGCGAAGCAGCCGCGCCGTCGCGTCCATCAGCGGCACGGCGCGCATCTTCCGGCCCTTGCCGAACAGGCGAACCTGGGCGGGCGGCTCCAGCCGCACGTCGCCCGCGCTCATGTCGATCAACTCCTGTACGCGCGCGCCGGTGTCGTAGAGCACGCTGAGGAGAACGGCGTCCCTCCGGCCGGCGCTGCTGTGGACATCGGGCTGCGCGAGGATCCTGGCGAGGTCCTCCTTGGCGAGGTAGCCGACCGTGCTGCGCGGATGGCGACGCAACGGAATGGCGATGATGCGCTGACACTGCAGCAGGTGGTCGGGGGCTTCCGACTGCACGTACCGAAAGAACGCATGCAGAGCAGCGAGCCGGTAGTTGCGCGTGCGGATCGAAACCTGCCTGTCGTCCTCCAGATGGTCGAGGAACGCCTCCACCAGCGGCACGTCGAGCTGCTTGAGGCACAGACGTTCGAGGGGCATCCCCCGCTGGTCGCGGCAATACCGGAGCAGCAGCGTGAACGTGTCGCGGTAGGCCCGGATGGTGTTCGGGCTAAGGTTGCGCTGCGCCGCGAGGTGGTGCGAGAGATAGGCGGTCAGATGCACGGAGAGATCGGTCGGCTTCATCATGGCGCACTCCGTGGAATGATGTCGCCGAACGCCGCGTTGACGCGCACGGCGACCTCCGGGAACAGCTCCGCCGTGAGGCGCAGATAGCGCGAGGTGCCCCGAAGCGACCGATGGCCCAGGTAGGTCGCCAACACGGGCAGCTTGGCATCGAGATCCGCGCCCTCGCGGTACCAGCGCAGCATGGCGTGCACGGCAAACGTGTGGCGAAGGTCGTGGACGCGCGGCCCCTTGCCCCTGCCGCCATGCGGAATGCCGCAGCGGAGCAGCAGTCGCCGGAAGTTGACGTAGACCCTCTGACGGCTGAACGGGCCGCCTCGGTCCGCTGGAAAAAAGAACGCGCCGCCGCGTCTGTCGCCGACTACTGCGCCGACCGCGGCGTCGTAGGAGCGCAGCCGCTCGACGAGCGGCAGGGCGGGCGGCACCAGGCGATCCTTGCCGAACTTGCCTTCGCGCACGGTCAGGATGCCGCGGTTGAGGTCGACGTCGTCGATCCGCAGGTTCACGACTTCGCCGAGCCGGAACCCGCAACCGTACAGCAGGCGGAAGACCTCGGGCAGGACCAGATGCTTCAGTGGCGAGTACGCGTTCGGCTCCAGCCGGTCCACCTCCCGCAGCAGCCGCTGCACTTCTGCGTGAGTGAATATGCGGGGCTGGAAGCTGGCGTCGTCCTTGACCCGCCACGACCTGTCGGGCACGTGGGCCGGATGGCCGAGACGGCACATGAACCGCGCGAACTCGCTGACTACGGCGAATCTGTTCCGTTGCGTCTGCGGCCTCTCGGTCGGCCGCTTGGCGAGCCACTCGAGGACGAGGGAACGGGGCAGCCCGTCGCCGACGGCCGCCCGCTGGGCAAGGAACCGATCGAATCGCATCAGCAGGCCCTCTGCGGCTTCGTACTTGTAGCCGACGGCGCGCTTCTCCCGCAGGAACTGTTCCAGGAGCGGCGCGAACGAACTGCTGAACATGGCCTTGGACGTGCTACTCGACATCGTGCGCCTCCTCGGTATCCAGCGCCGCGCTTCGCAGCATCTCCGTGTCGGCCTTCGCGTAGATCATGGTCGACGCCGTGCTGGCATGCCCCAGGATCGCGGAGATCACATGCATGGGCGTCTGCTCGCGCAGGAGCTGCGTTGCGAGCGTGTGGCGCAGCGAATGGAGGCCGTGGCGCTGCCGGCCGCGGAACCGGATGCCCGCCAGGTTCCGCCAGCGGTTGACGACCTCGTACAGCTTGGCGTCCTCGGAGAACGGCCCAACCGGCCGCCGCAGCGTCAGGAACACTTCCCGGTACTCCGTCTTCGGACGGCCGAAGCGCAGGTAGTCGATCAGCGCCTCGCCGAGCTCTTCTGACATCGGCAGACGCAGCGGCACCGAGGTCTTCGACTGTGTGAAGCCGATGGTCGACGCCCCCCAGTCGAGGTCGTCCAGCGTCAGGGTCCGGACATCGCTCACGCGCAGCCCCAGCCGCGAGGCCAGCAACAGCATCGCGTAGTCGCGCTTGCCCACCGGCGAGCTGCGATCGACGGCCTGAAGCAGCTTGACGACGAGTTCCGCGTCCCAGACCGACGGAATGGCCGCGTCGCGGATGACGCGGACCTTGGGGAGCGCCTCGGCGAGATCCTGCCGCAGGATGCCGCGCATGGTCAGGTACTGGACAAACCGCCGCAGAACGCCGAGGTGATGCGCGATGGTGGTCGGCCGGTAGCGTTCGAGCCAGGGAACGTAGGCGGTGAGGTCCGCGGCCTGAAGCTGCGGCAGCCTCTGCAAGCCTCTGGTGCCGAGGAAGTCCAGGAACCTGGCGAGTTGCGGAATATAGGTAGCGACGGACCTCGGGCTAAGGTGGCGCCGATCGGTGCAGTAACTCTCGTAATCCCGCAACGGCTTCCTCATCGCCGGCGGGATGTTGAGCTTGCTCCTGTCGGTCCGGGACCGTTCGATGCGCCCGTCGCGGCGAAAGTCACCGAGCATCCTCACGCCGAGTGCGGCGCGGCGCCGCCAATCGCGGCGGGACGCGTCGCGGTGCGAGCGGCAGGCTTCCACGAAGCCCGCCTCAAGATCCTCCGAGAACTCGTCCCCGAACCCTTGCTCCTTGGCAAAGGCGACGAGATGCCGCCAGACCTCGTCGTAGTTCCTCAGCGACTTCCTGCTGTATCCGATGTCTTGCAGATGGCGCAGGGCGCGCGCAATGAGACGTCCCAGAGGAACGTCGCCCAGTCTTGCCTTGTTGTGTGAAACCAAGATCGATCTCCTGTCGAAGGGCGGCCGGAGTGGCCGCCGGGAGACCGATCATCGAATTTTATGTGGAGTAATCGAAGCCCAACTCGTTGATCCAAAAGTGCAGTGGCATGGCTACTCCACATAAAACTTTACTCACCTCAATCGGCGGCCGTCGTCATAGATCGACCGCTCCCATTCGCGCTCCTGCTTCGGCACAGGGTCTGGTAGCGGCGCCCAGTAGGCTGCGGAAGGTTCCCGCGGCGGGCGGGCGTTCCAGATCGAAACGCCCATATCGAGATTGCTCGCGCGGTGCGCCTTGTCGGGCTTGGCCGCGAACTCGTCGATGGCGGCCGCGTCGATGGCGTCCTGGCGCTTCTGCGCGCGCTCGATGTCGCGCTCCTCGCGGCAGCGCGCACAGAGGAAGTCGCCTTCGAGTTTCTTGCGGTACGCGCACCTTCGGCAGCCCCCCTGTGCGACCAGCGCGGCGCGGCGACGCTTGCAGGACTTCGCTCTGCGGATGCGGCAGGAGTCGCACGACTTGGCATACTCCCCGTTGGCCTTGAGAGATGCGGGTTTCCGGCAACGGGGCTGCACGCACTGAGGTGGATCCCGGCGCATGACGGCGGGCGGGACGAAGCCATCGGGGAGTTTGCCGCTCCACTGGGCGACGAGGGTTTGAAGGTCCATGTCGGTCTCCTGTCAGGTTGTTGCCGACGCGGGAGTGCGTCGGTGCCTGGACAGGCGGCATGCGCGCGCAGGCCGGTCACCTCGCCCCCGGCGAGGTCGCAGCGCCAGCGGAGAACCCAACGGGTTGACCGATCGAGCACGCATGGCAGCATGGTCGGCGAACCGACGGACGGGACGGTGGTGTGGTTCTGCGGGACCGGTCGCGCCGAGCGCCGCCGCGCCGGGGGAGTCGAGCCGTCGAATCGAACCGCTGGATGCTGGACGTGTGCAGCGAGTGGTGGATCCCGCGGTCCGGCTATGCGTCGATGTGCGGCGTCACCGCCCGGAGGGCGGAAGCGATAGGGATCGTCACCCGCCAGGGACAAGACCCCGGAGGGGGCTTGGTCGCCGAAGGCGATAGAGCCCGGGCCGCCCTCGGCGGCATCGCCCACAATGGGATGCAAAGGCCGATGCAGCGCCATCGCCGAAGCCTTGCACCACCTGGATCACGGCACCGGTCCGCAGCAGCGCCGCCCTGAGCGCGCCGGGAGGAACGCTCGCCGCTGGGCAGGGAGCGGGCGGGCTGCGTGGGACGGGCGGTGAACTACGGCGATCCGGCGCGATGTTGCGGAGTGCGGCCGCCCCGCCCGCTCCCGCGATCAGCGTATCATCGCCTGCTCCGCGTCAAGGGGCGCGGCCGGTGAAGCCGGCCGCCCTGGTGGCCCTTGACCCGGCTTCGGCGGGAAGCTGAATTTGACGGTGGAAGCGCGCAAGTAGGCCACGGGCGATGGCCGGCGCTGGAGGAAGAACGGATGGCGAAGAACGTGGAGATGCCGAGTCAGGTCGAACTGATGTGGCCAATGCTACGGGCGCTGGACGAACTGGGCGGCTCGGCGTCCATCCGCGAGGTCGATGACCGGGTCGCGACGGACATGGATGTCAGTGAAGCGGTCCTCGACGTCGTTCACGGTGATGGGCCGCAGTCGGAATTCGCGTATAGGTGCGCGTGGGCGCGCACCCGGCTGCGACGCATCGGCGCGGTGAACAACTCGGCGCGCGGGGTGTGGGCGATCACCGAGGCGGGCCGTCGGATCGGCTCGGCCGAGGAGACATCGGAACTGGTCCGGCGTCAGCGGAAGGAATACCGCAGCGGCTTGCGGGACGATCGGGCGCAGGGGGTGGACGCGGACGAGCAAGCGGACGAGGCGACTACCGGAGATTCTTGGCAGGCCGCCCTGCTCGGGGTTCTGCGCGAGATCGAACCGGCGGCGTTCGAGCGACTTTGCCAGCGGCTGCTCAGGGAGCACGGATTCACTAGGGTCGAGGTGACTGGGCGCTCGGGCGACGGCGGGATCGACGGGACGGGCGTACTCCGGGTGAACCTCCTGTCGTTTCACGTCAACTACCAGTGCAAACGTTATGCGGGAACTGTGGGGCCGGCCAGCATCCGGGACTTCCGCGGTGCCCTGGCGGGCCGCGCGGACAAGGGGCTCTTCATCACCACAGGGCGGTTCACCAGGGAGGCGGAGCGGGAGGCGATGCGGGAAGGGGCGATGGCGATCGACCTCATCGACGGCGAACAACTCTGCCTGCTCCTCAAGGAGAAGGGGCTGGGCGTTGTCTCCGAGACGGTTGAGCGCGTGACTCCGGACCGCGAATTCTTCGACGCGCTCTGAGGACGGTGATCCGTTAAGGCTTGAAGGTCAGTCGGTGACCGCCCGCGGCGTTCACCCGAATCGCCCGGAGTCGAAATGCTCAGGCCGTGCCTCTGGGACTCACGGAGGCGCGCCCCGGAACGCAACGGCAGAAAGTTGCAAAAACGTTGTAATGGAAGTGCGTCGAGCGGCGGCGTTTCCGAACTCGAAATCGAAATAAAACGATAAAAAACAGTTGTTTAAGAACAACGCTTATGCATGCGATGGCGGCGAGTTCCGCAGGTGCTTCATGAAGTGCGATAGCGAGCCGAGAGTGCGCCTGGCGCGGTCGAGTCGCGCGGAGTCGCTGAGCAGGACTGCGCGGGCCTCCGCCTTGGCCGTGTCGGTGTCTTGGCCGGGTCGGGGTTTGGGCGGGAAGGCTTCGATCCATCGCTTGGCGACCTCGTTGTCGCTCCAAGCAAGGCAGGCGTTGGGATCGTAGTGCAGGACGATGTGGAAGTGGTTGCTCATGACGGCATAGGCGTAGATTTCGACGGCGAAGCACTGAGCCAGCATTAAAAGTCGCTCGATGAGCCATCGGCGGCGGTGCGAATAGTCCTTACCGGAGCGCTTGTCGCGGCCGCAGAGCCAGGCACGACGGACGCAGCGGGAGGCAAGGTGGTAGTCGCAGGGTTGCTGGTCGTCGACGAGCATGTATCGAGGAGTCGCCATGGGGGAAGTGTGGCCGGATCAGGATCGCGGAGTCGATGGTGTGGTTCGTCAAAGTGTGTCATCGATCGACGTCACCCGACCGCGGACATGGCTGCCGCTGGGTGTGGAAGATCCCCGCCTTCAGGCGGACCGACTCGATCTAGAGGAGTTTCCCATGTGAGGGTCAGGGATGTATGTACGAGAACCATCCGAACCTGAGGGGGTGTGTGTCCGAAAGCCGGATGAACCTGCGGGGGTGTGTGTCCGAAAGCGGTACGTGAGAACCATCCGAACCTGAGGGGGTGTTGTCCGAAAGCCGGATGAACCTGCGGGGGTGTGTGTCCGAAAGCGGTACGTGTCCGAAGCGGTGCGGTAAAGGGGTGTGTGTCCGAAAGCGATAAAGAAAGCGATAAAGCCGGGTGGTGTCGATTAATTGGGACCCACATCACCACCATGGGGTATCTGAGAGCCGCCCGATGCGGTGGGTGGGGGTGGTCAGGTTGTACCGATCGCGACGAAGTAGCTACTTGGCGGTCTGATCATTCGGTCCGTCGAGGGTGCCGAGCGCTCTCGCCCGCCGAACTCGGTGGCGCTGCGCCAGTTCCCGCATGTCCGTCGTTGCGTCGGTTTCGTCTACGATCTCTAGGCCAATGAGCGTCTCGATGACGTCCTCCATCGTGACGATACCGGCCATACCGCCGAAGTCGTCCATCACCACGGCGAGGTGCTCCTGGCGCGACCGCAGGGTGGTGAACAGGTCCGTGATGGCGTAGGACTCGCCGACCGCGACGATCTCGCGACGCAGGTTCGCGATGGGCTCGGCGCCGCGTCCGTCCACCAGGGCGGAGAGCACGTCGTCCTTCAATACGTAACCGGTGATGTGGTCTATCGAGTCGTTGTACACGGGAATCCGCGAAAACCGCTGCCGCTTGGCATTGCCGTAGTACTCGGCGATGGTCTCGGTCTGGGACGCCAGGGCAACGACCGTGCGAGGCGTCATGACATCGCGCGCCTGGACCGACTGGAAACGGATCAGGTGGCCGATCATCTCGCTTTCCTCGGCCTCGAACACGCCTTCCTCCGCGCCGAGTTCCGCCATCGCCAGCAGGTCCGTTCGGGTCAGTATCGGCGAGGTCGAATCGGTCTTCAGCCGTCGTGTGATGTACTGGCTCAGCCATACGAAGGGCATCAGGACGATGGTCAGGATGCGCACCGAGTGGATCGTGAATGTCACCAGCCGCCGCCAGTACAGCGCGCCGATGGTCTTGGGTACGATTTCGGAAAACACCAGTATCGCGATGGTCATCGCCAACGGAACCACGAACCTCGTGATCCAGGGACTCGTCTGGCCCCATATGGTGGCAGCTTCTCCGCCCACGCCTAGGGCGCCGACGGTATGGGCGACGGTGTTGAGCGTCAGAATCGCGGCCAGCGGGCGATCGATGTTGGCCTTGAAGTCCTCAAGGTACTTTCCGGTAAGGGTGCCCTGCTGGGATTGCAGCTTCGCATGGCTAGGGTGGATGCTTAGCAGCACTGCCTCCCACAGTGAGCAGAAGAAGGAAAAGGCTAGCGCCAGCAGGAAGAACGTGGCCAGAAGCCAATACATACAGTCGACGAAAGCGCCCTCGGGGCCTCAGACGTGAGATTACACAAATTTGAAGCAATGAGGCATGGGTTGTTGCATTGCCGACTTGGCTCGAACGCGAAGATTCGGTCCGAAGTGCTTCGGCGTTGCCTTCGATTTCACCCTCTGAGGCCTCTCCCATCATGGCAAGCCGAGCGTATTGGTCTGCCTTGAAGCCAGCGCCTCGGGGGCGGATGATGGAAGCCCCGACAGCAAGAGTGGCAGCCCTATGCGCGCATTCCCTATTGTTCTCGTGGCCCTGGCCGCTGTCGCCATGGGACTCTTCGTGGGCCGCATAACCGCGCCCGACCCCGCACCTGAGATAGATATTCCGGGCCAGTCCGGGGCGGCGGATTCTTCGGGCCTGTGGCTATCCCCGCCGGATCCGACGAGGAGCACGGATCCCCGCGAAGAGCTGCTGCAGGCGCTGGAACAGCCCCCGGGGGAACGAAACCGGGCCGTTCGGCGGGCGATGAACGCCTGGCTTGCGGCGGACGGGGCAGAGGCCATAGCGGCGGCGCGGGACGATCCGAGACTCCGCGAGGTGGCCGATCGGATGATCCAGCTTGCGCTGCACGGATATCCCGAGCTGTTTCTCGATGATGCATCACTCCTGGAAGCCGTTCCCGATGCCGAGAGGCTGATCGCATCGGCGGCGATGTCCATCGCGAGATTTGATCCGGACACGGCGCGCGCGCTGATCGAGCGACACGTTACGGACTCCGAGCAGGCGGATGCGATGCTCTATGCGATGGATCACATCCAACAAAGCAGCGGCCAGCCGCCCACCGTGGAGGATGCCCGCGCGGAACTCGAGTCCATCCTGGCCGAGCGCAAACTCATGGAGCGCCTGCCTAGATTGCACATGCTCATTGGTGGTATGGCATCACACGACCCGGCCGTTGCGGCAGCGCTGGTCGATGAGATGCCCAGATCGGCGAGCCGCGTGGTGACTGGTTCGCTGATCGAGGTTTGGTCGAGAACCGATCCGGAGGCGGCGGCGCGTTGGCTTGCGGACAAAGACGGTCAGACCGCGCAGAATGGCCTGCACCAGTTGGCCTGGCATTGGAGCCGGAAGGACCTGGAAGCCGCGAACGCGTATGCGGACACCTTGACCGGCGCCCGGCGAACCGCCTTCCTTGGGGGTCTCGCGAACACGGTGTCGCACCTGTCCACCAATGAGATGCTGGCGTGGATGTCACGGTACGAGGACGACCCTGCCTATCCCGGCCTTGTCGGGAGCATCGCGGGAAACGTCGCGCAGGAAGATGTCCAGACGGCCCTGTCGCTAGTGGAAAGTCTGCCCGAGGAGGAGCGCGCTTCCGCCTATGCGTCCGTCATCCCGACGATGGCCTGGAACGATCCCGAGGCCGCGGTCGCCCTTGTGGACGAGGTGGAGAACGAAACCATGCGCGCCAGCCTCTCGTCCATGGTTTTCTCCATGTGGGCGCAGAACGATGCGGAGTCCGCATTGGAACAGGCGTCTGGTCTCCGGCGTGGTCCGGCGCGGGATCAGGCATTCGCCTCTATCGCGAGCGCGATGATGCACGTGGACGTTGACAGCGCCATCGATGCGATCGACGAAATCGACGATGGGGAATTGCGCGGGGGTCCGGTTAGCATGCTCGTGATGATGGCGGAAACCGAAGCCGAGGCCATCCGCTTCGGGCGCAGATACGGCCTCGATCGCGAACGTGTGCTTGAGGTGCGTTCCGCCTCGGGCGGTTTTCGGCAGTTTCCCGGCATTGTCGGGCGTTTCGGTTCAGGTTCGGTCCAGCTCCGTATTTCCGGCGACGCGGACCAAGAACAGGAATAGATCGCGCGTTGCCCTGGCTTCAGGTCGCTCGATAGGCCTCGATGCCAAGCCCTGTCGAACATTTGCGCTCTTGCCGGCGTGGGGCACTCCTCGTCCTCGCATCCCGATTTTGCGGTATGGTGAATGACGGATTGACAGGCAGGTGACTATGCAAAACAAGAAAAAACTGGCCTTCGTAGGTCTCGGCATCATGGGTTACCCGATGGCTGGCCACCTGGCTGCCGCGGGGCATGACGTCCGGGTCTATAACCGCACGACGGCCCGCGCGGATCAATGGGTCGCGGAGCACGATGGAGAGGCGGCTCCGACTCCGCAGGAGGCGGCGCGGGACGCGGACATCGTCTTCATGTGCGTCGGCAACGACAACGACGTCAGGAGCGTCACGCTGGGTGACGGCGGGGTGCTGGCGGGGGTGAAGCGCGGCGCGGTCGTGGTCGACCATACGACGGCATCCGCCGATCTCGCGGGCGAACTCGCGAGCGCGGCGGCGGAACGCGGCGCCGGTTTCCTCGACGCGCCGGTGAGCGGCGGCCAGGCGGGCGCCGAGAACGGACAACTCACCATCATGGTCGGCGGCGACCCCGGCACTTTCGCCATCGCCGAGCCCGTGATGCAGCACTATGGGCGCGCGGTCACGCTGATAGGCGATGTGGGCTCCGGCCAACTCACGAAGATGGTCAACCAGTTGTGTCTCGCAGGGATCATCCAGGGCCTTTCGGAAGGCATGCACTTCGCGGAGAAGGCGGGACTCGATGTCGGCCTCGTGATCAGCGTCATTTCCCAGGGAGCGGCGCAGTGCTGGCAGATGGACAACCGCGCCGAGACCATGGCGAAGCGCGAGTTCGACTTCGGCTTTGCCGTCAAGTGGATGCGCAAGGACCTCGACATGACGCTCGCCGCGGCGCGCAAATTCGGGGCGCGATTGCCGGTGGCTGCGCTGGTCGATCAGTTCTACGCGGAGGTGGAAGCGCTCGGCGGCGAACGCTGGGACACGTCCAGCCTGGTGGAACGGTTGCGGCGGGTTGACAAGGGGCCGGGCGCCTGACGCGCCGCGGCGTCAGCGCTCTTCGATGGGAACGAAATCCCGGCGCGAGGCGCCCGTATAGAGTTGCCTCGGACGCCCGATCTTGTAGGGCGCGGCCACCATTTCGCACCAGTGTGCGATCCAGCCCGGGGTGCGCCCGGTGGTGAAGATGACGGTGAACATGTCTTCGGGAATACCGATCGCGCGCAGGATGATGCCGGAGTAGAAGTCCACGTTGGGATATAGCCGCCGGTCAACGAAATATTCGTCCTCCAGCGCGATCTTCTCGAGTTTCTGTGCCATCTGCAGGGTGGGGTCGTTCTCCACGCCGAGTTCGTCCAGCACCTCGCGGCAGGTCTGCTGCATGACCCGTGCGCGGGGATCGTAGTTCTTGTACACGCGGTGTCCGAATCCCATGATCCGGAACGGATCGTCCGAGTCCTTTGCGCGCTTGACGAACTTGCCGATGTTGTCCGGAGTGCCGATCTCGGCGAGCATGTTGAGCACCGCTTCGTTGGCGCCGCCATGGGCCGGTCCCCACAGGGCCGCGATGCCGGCCGCGATGCAGGCGTACGGATTGGCGCCCGTTGAGCCGGCCAGGCGCACCGTCGACGTCGAGGCGTTCTGCTCGTGGTCGGCGTGGAGCAGGAAAATGCGGTCGAATGCGCGGGCGAGGACCGGGTTGACCTCGTAATCCCCGTCTTCGGGCGCGAACATCATTCGCAGGAAATTCTCCGCGTAGCCGAGGTCGTCCTGCGGATGAACGAATGGCAGACCCAGCGTGTGCCTGTAGGTCATCGCGGCCAGGATGGGCATTTTCGCGATGAGCCGATGTGCCGTGTCGCGCCGGGCGGATGCGTCCGTGATGTCGAGCGAGTTGTGGTAGAAGGCCGCCAGCGCTCCGACCACGCCGCACATCATCGCCATGGGATGCGCGTCGCGCCGAAATCCCGTGTAGAAGTTCTCGATTTGCGCATCCACCTTGCCATGGCGCGCGATGTCCTCAAGGAAAGTGTCCTTCTCGGTGCCGGAGGGCAGTTCCCCGTTGAGCAGTAGGTAACACAGTTCCAGGAAATCCGAGCGTTCGGCAAGCTGTTCGATGGGGTACCCGCAGTGGAGAAGGGTGCCTTCGTCGCCATCGATATAGGTGATGTTGGAGTTGCAGGAGGCGGTGGAGACGAAACCCGGGTCGTAGGTGAAGTACCCCTGACTCGTAAGCGCGCTCACATCGATCACGTCGGGGCCGATGCTCGCGGCATGCACTGGCAACTCGATCGGATCCCTGGAGTCGACTGTCAGGCGTGCCATCCTTTCTCCCATGTTTTTGCATCCTCCCCGGGATGGAACCTGTGTCCCAGTGAGCCGTCCATTGTCTCGACAGCCGCCTTCGATTGTCAAACATGGCTGCGGTGGTTGCCACCCGAAACAGCCCAGAATTCGAGCAGTCCCGACGCTTGAGCGGTCGCACCGGGCGCTCGATGGCGGTCGATGGAAATCACGCGCCTAGTGAATTGTACGTTCGACCTTTTTGCGCATATTTTCAACAGTTTGCCGCAACTTTGGCGCACCTGGGTTTAACACAAGGACGCGTTCGAATGCCAAAAGCGACGACTCCATGTCGCCGCTGCGCATGCAAATCTCGCCGAAGCCGGCGAGTGCGCCGAAGTGGCGCGGCTCGCGCTGCAGGGTGTCGACGATGTCGCTCAGGCTGTCGGCATCGTGCTCTTCCAGGAAACGCAGTGTCGCGCGCTTGTTCCAGGCTTCCGGCCAGTTCGGCCAGCGGCGGACCATCCGGTCCAGCGTCTTGCCCGCGCTGACGAAGTCGCTACCCTCTAGCGAGCGGACCGCTGCGAGCATCGCATGGGCGGCGGCGTCATCCTCGTGCGAACACCAGATTGTCCATATCTGCTGTTCCGTTTCGGCGTAGTCACTCCCGCCCGCTCCGAGCTTGGCGAAAAGGATGTCGAGCTCGGGCGTGTCCGCGGGCGGCGGGGCATGCATTGCCGCGAGCGCCAGGCTGATCCGCGTTTTGATGGGATCGAACATCGTTCAAGCATATCGCGTTGCGCACGCCCTCGTGTCTCGGACACACACGATATTTCGCCCTCGTGTCTCGGACATACACGATATTTCGGACAGACATTTCGGACACACGACCCTCGTGTTTCGGACACACGACATTTCTACCCTCGGACCCTCGTGTTTGGGACACATGACATTTCTACCCTCGTGTTTCGGACACACACACGACGTTTCGGACACACGACCGTTTTGTGCCAAACCTTGGTTGCCTCGTTTTTGGACACACGACGACCTATGGCATCAGGACAGCACGATTTGGAGGACAGCACGATGACCGGTGGCGTTGCATTGCCGGGAATCATCCAATTTGGGCGACAATACCCGCTGACCGGGAGCCATGGATCAGGGAGGAGTGCATGCCGAAACCGCACAGTGAGGAGTGGTACGCCGCAGTCGCGGAGGAGATTGTCGATCCGGAGCGGCAGATCATCGATCCGCATCATCACCTGTGGGACACACCCAGAAGGTTGGGTCGTTACATGCTGGAGGATCTCTGGCAGGACACTGAATCGGGACACAACATCGAGAAGACCGTCTATATCGAGTGCCGTTCGGGCTATCGGGAGGACGGCCCGGAGCACCTCAGGCCAGTGGGGGAGACCGAGTTCGTCGCTTGCATCGCGGGGAAAAGCGCGGCGCCGGAAGGGTCGGCGACCATCGCCGGTATCGTCGGCCACGCCGACCTGCGTCTTGCCGAGGGCGTCGAAGAGGTGCTGCAGGCGCACGAGGAGGCGGGTCGGGGCCTGTTTCGCGGGATTCGCCATGCCGGGCCTCACGACACCACGGGCACGCTCTCCAATCCCGGGAGGGGTCGGCCCTGTCCGTACGGCGAGGACGATTTCCGAACCGGGTTGCGCAGGCTGGGCGAACTCGGCTACACCTACGACACGTGGCACTTCTTTCACCAGAACCGGGACTACGCGGCACTGGCGCGCGCGTTGCCCGGAACCACGATGATCCTCGATCATTTCGGCACACCGCTGGGCGTCGGCCACTACGCGGGGAAGCAGGAGGAGATCTTCTCGCGGTGGAAGGAGGATATCGCGACCATCGCCGAGTGTCCCAACGTGATCGCCAAGCTCGGCGGCCTGGCGATGCCGGACAACGGTTTCGGCTGGGACCGGCGGGAGCTGCCGCCGACCTCGGACGAGTTCGTGGAAGCGCAGGGACGGTACTACCTGCACACCATCGACTGCTTCGGGCCCGCGCGTTGCATGTTCGAGAGCAATTTTCCGGTGGACAAGATGTCCATCGCTTACCACGTGCTGTGGAACGGCCTGAAGAAGATGGTCGCCAACTTCAGCGAGGACGAGAAACAGGAGATGTTCTACGGCACCGCGGCCCGGGTGTATCGAATTTAGCCCAAGCGGCAAGCCCGCCGGGCTGCTAGACTTTTCGCGAATTCGGACTATGCGGAGGCACAATGGCGCGGGCTTCGGCTGATCGCCCCATCGATCTCTCGCCGACGAGTTTTCTTCCGGTCACGGCGGTCGCGTCGATCACACACCGGATTACGGGCGTGGTGCTCTTCGTTGGCGCGGGATACCTGGTCTTTCTCCTGGACCTGGCACTCGGGTCGGAAGCGGGGTTTGCCGAGGCGCGGGCGATGCTTGAAGGGCTGCCGGGCAGGTTCGCGCTCTGGGCCGTGCTGGCGGCGCTCTGCTATCACCTGCTCGCCGGCTTCAAGCACCTGCTGCTCGATTTCCACGTCGGCGACTCCCTTGCCGGGGGCCGCCGGAGTTCCTGGCTCGTCCTCGTGCTTTCCGCGCTTGCGGCGATCGGGCTGGGAGTGTGGCTGTGGTAACCAACGTCGCGAGCCTTGGCCGCAGCGGCCTGTCCGACTTCCTCGTGCAGCGCGTGACCGCGGTGATCCTGGCGCTGTTCGCGCTTTGCGTGGCCGGCTGGTTCGTGGTCAATCCGGGTGCGGGGCACGCCGAACTGGTGCGCTACTTCAGTTCTCCGGCCATGCTGATGTTCGCCACGCTCGCCGTCGCGTCGCTCATCGCCCACGCATGGATCGGCATGTGGACCATCGGTACGGACTACCTGAGGCCGCACTATTTCGGGCGCCTCGCGACGGTGGTTCGCTTCGCCTATCACGTGGCCATCGCGCTGGTGCTCTTCGCTTACGCGGCGTGGGCGATCGCGGTGATCTGGAGGCTCGCGTGACACGTTTGCGGGTGCTCGAGTTCGACGGCGTCATCATCGGCGGCGGCGGCGCCGGCATGCGCGCCGGCCTGCAACTCGCGGAATCGGGCTTCAACACGGCCGTGCTGTCGAAGGTATTCCCCACCCGGTCGCACACCGTATCCGCCCAGGGCGGCATCACCTGCGCCATAGGCAGCGAAGACCCGGACGACGACTGGCGCTGGCACATGTACGACACGGTCAAGGGATCGGACTACATCGGCGACCAGGATGCCATCGAGTTCATGTGTTCCACCGGTCCGCAGGCCGTCTATGAACTCGAGCACATGGGCCTGCCGTTTTCGCGCAACGAGGACGGGCGCATCTACCAGCGGCCGTTCGGCGGCCAGTCGAAGGATTTCGGTAGGGGCGGCCAGGCGTCGCGCACCTGCGCAGCCGCGGACCGGACCGGTCACGCGCTGCTGCACACCCTGTACCAGGCGAACATTCGCGCAGGCACGATATTCCTGTCGGAATGGTTCGCCGTCGATCTTGTCAGGAACCAGGACGGCGTCGTCGTTGGTGCCATCGCCATTCGCATCGAGACGGGGGAAGTCGTCTTCGTGAAGTCGCGCGGCACGGTGCTCGCCACCGGCGGCGCGGGACGCATCTACGCGAACACCACCAATGCGCACATCAATACCGGGGACGGGATCGGCATGGCGCTGCGCGCCGGCGTGCCGGTGCAGGACATCGAGATGTGGCAGTTCCATCCCACCGGCATCCACGGCGCGGGGGTCCTGGTCACCGAAGGCTGTCGCGGTGAGGGCGGGTACCTCGTCAACAGGGACGGCGAGCGTTTCATGGAGCGCTACGCGCCCAACGCCAAGGACCTGGCCAGCCGCGATGTCGTCGCCCGGTCGATGATCATCGAAATGCTCGAAGGCCGCGGCTGCGGGGAGGAATCGGACCATGTGCTGCTGAAGCTCGACCACCTGGGCGAACAGGTGCTGAACAGCCGCCTGCCGGGCATCCTGGAGCTGTCGCGTACGTTTGCGCACGTCGATCCCATTAGGGAACCCATCCCGGTCGTGCCTACCTGCCACTACATGATGGGCGGACTCGCGACCCGGGTGAATGGGCAGGTGCTGACCCGCGAAGCAGATGGCGAGGAAGATCTACCGGTCGAAGGCCTGTACGCGGTGGGCGAGGTCGCCTGCGTGTCGGTGCACGGCGCCAATCGTCTAGGCGGCAACTCGCTGCTCGATCTCGTCGTATTCGGTCGCGCCGCGGGCGTTCACCTCGAAGAAGTCATGCGGCAGGGAACCGGCGCGCGGGACCCGAGCGATACGGACCTCCAGGCCGCATGCGCGCGGCTCGACCGTTGGGACGCATCGACTTCCGGCGAAGGCGTGGCGGAGCTGAAGAAGGAACTGCAGGAGGTCATGCAGGCGAATTTCGGCGTGTTCCGAACGGAGACGCATATGCGCGCCGGCATGCGCTCCCTGGCCGAGTTGCGCGAGCGCATCGGCAACGCCTACCTCGCGGACAAGAGCGCCGCGTTCAACACCGCACGCCTCGAGGCGCTGGAACTGGACAACCTGCTCGAGACGGCGGAAGCGACGGCCATCGCCGCCGAGGCGCGAACGGAGACCCGGGGCGCCCATGCGCGCGAGGACTACACCACGCGGGACGACGAAAACTGGCTATGCCACTCCCTGTACCTGCCGGCAAGCGGGCGGGTTGGCAAACGCCGGGTGAATTTTGCTCCCGCTATCGTGGAGCCGTTTGAACCGACCGAGCGCAGCTACTAGCAGCTACTATCAGCTACGAGAGGAGTGACGATGGAAGTCAGTGTTTACCGCTTCAACCCGGAGACGGACGAGTCGCCCCGGATGCAGGATGTCACCGTCGATCTGCCGGCGGACCGGGACATGATGGTCCTCGATCTCCTGGAAATGCTGAAGGCGAGGGATCCGAGCCTGAGCTACCGGCGCTCCTGTCGCGAAGGCGTGTGTGGCTCCGACGGGATGAACATGAACGGCAAGAACGGACTTGCCTGCATCACGCCGGTTTCGGAAGTCGCAAGGCGCGGTCGGCTCGTGCTGCGGCCGTTGCCGGGGCTTCCCGTGGTCCGCGATCTCGTGGTCGACATGACCCAGTTTTACAAGCAGTACGAGCGGGTCAAGCCGTACCTGATCAACGACTCGCCGCCGCCGGCGCAGGAACGGCTGCAGTCGCCGGAAGAGCGGGAGAAGCTCGACGGTCTCTACGAGTGCATCCTATGTGCGTGCTGCACCACGTCTTGTCCGTCGTTCTGGTGGAACCCGGACAAGTTCGTCGGTCCGGCGGGCCTGCTCCAGGCGTACCGCTTTCTGGCCGACAGCCGCGACACGGCGACGGCGGAGCGGCTCGCCGAACTCGAGGACCCGTTCAGCGTGTTCCGCTGCCGAGGCATCATGAATTGCGTCAGCGTCTGTCCGCGCGACCTGAACCCGACGCGCGCCATCGGCAAGATCAAGTCGATGATGGTCACCCACGGAACTTGACCGGGCGTTGATTCTCGTGCAAAGAGAGTCCCTATAGGGAACATGTCGGGGCGTCCCATGCGTCCCCAACCAATCGGACTAGAGCACGATGGCGGATTCCTTCGTTGAGCGGATGCGCAAGAGCAGCCACCTCTCGGGCGGCAATGCGGCGTATCTCGAATCGCTTTACGAGTCGTTCCTGAACGATCCGGGCGGGGTCGCCGAGCAGTGGAGCGACTATTTCGACGGGCTTCCCCGGCGGCGGCAGGCGCCCGATATCCCGCACAGCCCGATCATCGAACACTTCGGACAGCTTGGCCGCAATCGGCTGCGCGTCCGGCCGGAAAAGGTCAGCGCCGAAGTTTCGGACGAACACGCGACGAAGCAGGTGCGGGTGCTCGAGCTGATCGCCGCCTATCGGAGTCGCGGTCACCGCCGCGCTCGTCTCGACCCGCTCGGCGTCTGGCGGCGCGCCGACGCGCCCGAACTCGACCTCGACTACCACGGGCTATCGCCGGCCGACCTCGACACGGTGTTCCAGACCGGCTCGGCGCATTTCTTCGACGTCGGCACGGCGAGCCTGCGCGAAATCCTGGACGCGCTGGAACGCACTTACTGCTCCTCGATCGGGGTGGAGTACATGCACATCGCCGATGCCGCCGAACAGTTGTGGGTGTGCCGGCGCGTGGAAGCGGCGCGCTCGAACCCGGCGCTGGACGCCGCCGAAAAACAGGCCGTGCTGGATCGGCTAACCGCTGCCGAGGGCCTTGAGAAGTATCTTCACGCCAAGTATCCCGGCACGAAACGGTTCAGCCTCGAAGGGGCCGACAGCCTGATACCGATGCTGCACGAGACGTTGCAGCGCACGGGCGCCCACGGCGTCGTTGAAGCCGTCATTGGCATGGCACATCGTGGCAGGCTGAACGTTCTCGTCAACATCCTCGGCAAGGACCCGAGCGACATGTTCGACGAATTCGAGGGGCGCCTGCCGGAGACGACCGCCATGGGGGACGTCAAGTATCACCAGGGATTCTCCTCCAACGTCGAGACGAGCGGCGGCGAGATGCACGTCGCGCTCGCCTTCAACCCGTCGCACCTCGAGATCGTCGCGCCCGTGGTCGAAGGTTCCGTGCGCGCCAGGCAGGATCGGCGGCGCGACGAGGCAGGCGACCTGGTCATGCCCATCGTCATTCACGGCGATGCCGCGTTCGCGGGCCAGGGCGTCGTGATGGAGACCTTCCAGATGTCGCAGACGCGCGGATTCCGGACCGGCGGGACCCTGCACATCATCGTCAACAACCAGATTGGCTTCACGACGCATCGCATCGACGACGTGCGCTCCACGGAATACTGCTCGGAAGCAGGAAAGATGGTCCGGGCACCGATATTCCACGTCAACGCGGACGACCCCGAAGCTGTCATATTTGTTACGCGGCTCGCTGTCGACTACCGCATGCAGTTCAAGAAGGATGTGGTCATAGACCTTGTCTGTTATCGGCGCCGCGGCCACAACGAGGCCGAAGAGCCGATGAAGACGCAGCCGCTGATGTACCAGGCGATCCGGCAGCATCCGACGACGCGGGCGATCTACGCCGGGCGGCTGGTCGAGGAGGGCGCCATCGCCGCGGGCGAAGTGGATGTGCTCGCGGAGGACTACCGAACGTCGCTCGACTCGGGCGATCACGTGGCCAGGAGCCTGGTGCATGAACCGGACGAGGAACTGTTCGTGGACTGGCGCCCGTACCTCGATCACGAGTGGACGACGCCCGCGGACACGCGCGTGGACCTGGCCCACCTGCAGGAGTTGGCGCGCAAGGTCAACGCCGTTCCAGACGGGTTCGCCGTGCATCGGCAGGTGCAGCGCTTGCTCGACGACCGCAGGCGCATGGCCGCGGGCGCCGCGCCCATCAACTGGGGATTCGCGGAAACCATGGCCTACGCGACCCTCCTCGATCAGGGGCACGCCGTCCGGTTGACAGGCCAGGACACGGGGGTCGGCACGTTCTCGCACCGCCACGCGGTGGTCTACAGCCAGAAGACCGGGGATAGCTACGTCCCCCTGCAACACGTTCTCGAGTCGGAGGGCGGGCCGACGTTCGAAGTCTACGATTCGCTCCTGTCGGAGGAAGCCGTGCTCGCATTCGAATACGGCTACGCCACGACCACGCCCGGTGCGCTGGTCATCTGGGAGGCGCAGTTCGGCGACTTCGCCAATGGCGCCCAGGTGGTGATCGACCAGTTCATCACCAGCGGCGAGACGAAGTGGGCGCGGCTTTGCGGTCTGGTCATGCTGTTGCCGCATGGCTACGAAGGGCAGGGGCCCGAGCATTCGTCGGCACGGCTCGAGCGCTATTTGCAGCTTTGCGCGGAGCACAACATCCAGGTGTGTCTGCCGACGACGCCGGCACAGATGTTCCACATGCTGCGGCGCCAGGTCATGCGACCGTTGCGCAAGCCGCTGGTCGCGCTGACGCCGAAGAGCCTGCTGCGCCACAAGCTGGCCGTGTCCTCGCTGGAGGACTTGGCCGAGGGCGGTTATCGTAACGTGATCCCGGAAATCGACGATCTCGACCCGGACCGGGTCAAGCGGCTGGTGCTGTGCAGCGGCAAGGTGTACTACGACCTGCTGGAGGAGCGGCGCGAGAGGGAACTCGACGATGTCGCCATCCTGCGCATCGAGCAACTCTATCCGTTCCCCGAAAAGGAACTTGGCGAGGCGATCGCGCCGTACGGCAACCTGAGATATGTCACCTGGTGCCAGGAAGAGCCGGCGAACCAGGGCGCCTGGTACTCGAGCCAGCACCACATGCGCCGGGTGCTGGCGCGTCACGATGTCTCGCTGTACCTGTTCTACGCCGGACGGGTGGCGTTCGCGTCGCCGGCTAGCGGCTATTTCAGCCACCACATCGACCGGCAGAATCGGCTGGTGGAAGAGGCACTCATCGGGTAGATGGCCATGGAGATCAAGGCACCCACGTTTCCGGAGTCCATTGAGGACGGCACCCTGGCCGCCTGGCACAAAAAGCCAGGAGAGACAGCCAGACGTGACGAAATGCTGGCCGAAATCGAGACCGACAAGGTGGTGATAGAGATCGTCGCGCCAGCCGACGGCACCGTGACGGAGATCGTCAAGGCGGAAGGCGAGACGGTTTTGAGCGACGAGGTCATCGCGCGATTCGAGGCGGGGGCACCGGCGGATACGGCTACCGCGCAACCGCAGGCCGTTGCTGCTGCGGTCGAAGTGGGGATTTCTCCGGCCGCCCGGAAACTCGCCGAAGAGAAAGGGATCGACATCACCACCCTGAACGGATCAGGGCGCGGCGGACGCATCACGAAGGCCGATGTCACGCGCGCCGTCAACGCCGCGCCGGTCGCGCCGCCGGCACCCTCGGTGGCGCCGGTCCACGAGGTAGCCCGGGCGTCCGAGACGGCTGCGTCGCCGGAGGACCGGGTGGAACGCCGCGTGCCGATGACCCGCCTCAGGGCATCCATCGCGCAACGCCTGGTGGAAGCGCAGCAGACCGCCGCCATGCTGACGACGTTCAACGAAGTGAACATGGAGCCCGTCATGACGTTGCGGGCGCGCTACCGCGACGCCTTCGAGCGCGCCCACAACGGGACGCGTCTCGGTTTCATGGGCTTCTTCGTGCGCGCCAGCGTGGAGGCGTTGAAACGGTTCCCGCTGGTCAACGCGTGCATCGACGGGGACGAGATCGTCTATCACGGCTACTACGACATTGGCGTGGCGGTCAGTACGGAGCGCGGCCTGGTAGTGCCGGTGCTGCGCGATGCGGACGCGGCGAGCCTCGCCCAGATCGAGGAGCAGATCGCGGGCTTCGGCGCCAGGGCGCGCGATAACAAGCTCACCATCGAAGAGATGTCGGGCGGCACGTTTACGATCTCCAACGGCGGCGTTTTCGGTTCGCTGTTGTCGACCCCGATACTGAATCCGCCGCAAACGGCCATCCTTGGCATGCACAAGATCGAACAGCGGCCGATAGTGGAGGATGGCGAGATCGTCGCGCGCCCGATGATGTATCTTGCGCTCAGCTACGATCATCGGCTGATCGACGGCCAGGAGGCCGTGCGATTCCTGGTGACGATCAAGGAATTGCTGGAAGACCCCGCTCGCATACTGTTGGAAATCTGAAATCTATGCCGAACGAATACGACATCGTGGTGATAGGGGCCGGACCGGCCGGCTACGCTGCCGCCATCCGCGCCGCGCAGCTTGGAATGCGCGCCGCATGCATCGACAAGTCCCTGGACCGGGACGGGAATCCGACGCTCGGCGGCACCTGCCTGAACTGGGGCTGCATCCCCTCCAAGGCGCTGCTCGACGCCTCGCACAAGTACGTGGAGGCCGCCCACGGTTTCGAGGAAGTGGGTATCGGTGTCGAAGGCCTGTCCGTGGACGTGGGCAAGATGATGGCTCACAAGGACGGCGTGGTGGCGAAACTGACGGCCGGCATCGGAGCGCTGTTCGGCGGCAACGGGGTCGAGTCACTAGCCGGCCGCGGCAGGTTGCTCGCCCACAAGCGCGTCGAATACACGAACCATGAGGGCGAGGTCACCGAACTGGCTGCGGAGCACGTGATATTGGCACCCGGATCCGTGCCGATGGAGATCGATCCGGTGCCGCTTGTCGACGGCGTCATCGTCGATTCCGCGGGGGCGCTGGAGTTCGATGCGGTGCCGCAGCGGCTCGGAGTGATCGGTGCCGGAGTTATCGGCCTCGAACTCGGCAGCGTCTGGTCCCGGCTCGGCTCCGAGGTGGTCCTGCTGGAAGCCCTCGACGAGTTTCTGCCCATCGCCGACCAGCGCATCGCGCGCGACGCCCTGCGTGCCTTCGGCCGCCAGAACCTCGACATTTGCCTCGGCACGCGTGTCACCGGCGCGAGTGTGAAGGGCAGGGGGAAAACGAAAGAGGTGGCCGTCGACTACCAGGACAAGGACGGCGACCACACGCTCACCGTGGACAAGCTGATCGTCGCGGTGGGTCGCCGCCCCTACACGGAAGGGCTGCTGGCGCCGGACAGCGGCGTCAACCTGGACGAACGCGGCTTCCTCTACGTCAATGACCTTTGCGCCACCGATGCCCCCGACGTCTATGCCGTGGGCGATGTCGTGCGCGGTCCCATGCTCGCGCACAAGGGGGCGGAGGAGGGCGTCATGGTCGCCGAGCGAATCGCCGGCCACAAGCCCATGGTCAACTACGAGTGCATTCCGAACGTCATTTACACGCACCCGGAGATCGCCTGGGTCGGCAGCACCGAACAGGACCTCAAGGCGGACGGCGAGGCCTACAGCGCCGGCACCTTCTCATACGCCGCCAACGGCCGCGCGCTCGCGGCGAACGATGCCGAGGGCATTGTCAAGATTGTCGCCGAGTCGGAGACCGACCGAATCCTTGGGGTGCACATCTTCGGCGCCCAGGCGTCCGAACTCATCGCGCAGGCGGTCATCGCCATGGAATTCGATGCCAGCGCGGAAGATCTCGGGCTGACCATGTTCGCGCATCCGACATTGGCCGAGGCCGTGCACGAGGCGGCGCTGGCAGTCGGGGGGCGGGCGATACACATGGTGAACCGGCAACGTCGGTAACCTGCACATCCGAGGCGCGCCAATGACGCCGGACCCCGCAGACGAGCGAGACGACCCGAAACTGACGGATCCGATTCAGGAGGGTGACCTCTCGCTCTACTGGCGGTTGCTCCACTACCTGCAGCCACACTGGTTCTGGTTCGTCATCGCGGTAGTCGGGTTTCTCCTGGCCGCCGGCGCGGAGGCTTCGTTCGCCTACGTCCTGGGCCAGATCATCGACAACTTTAACGCGTCGGATACGCCCGGCGCGCGTGCCATCTGGTACTTTCCGGCGCTCATGGTGGGCCTGGCAGCCGTCCGGGCAGTGGGAGCGGTCGCCGGAGAACTGCTCCTGTCCCGCATCTCCTTCGGCATCGTGCACGTCATCCGCTGCGACCTGTTCGAGCGCCTGCTGGTGGTGCCGAGCGCGTATTACGACCGCACCGGCCGCGGCCAGCTGCTCTCCAGGTTGACCTACTCCGCCGCCCAGTTGCGCGACACGGTGACGGAGGTCGCCCGGATCATCCTGCAGGATGGCGCCAAGTTGATTTTCCTGCTGGGGGGCATGCTGTACATGAACTGGCTGCTGACGATCATCTTCGCGGTCGTCTCGCCGCTTATCGCCCTGATCGTGCGCTCCGCCGCCCGTCGCTACCGGCACCTCAGTGAGACACTCGAAGTGTCGATGAGCGAAGTTGCGCAGGTCGCGTCGGAGGTGATCTCCGGCCAGCGGCTGGTCCGCGCGTTCGGCGCGGAGAGGAGGGAGCGCGACCGATTCATGCAAGCGAGCGATCGCATCCGCCGGCGAAGCGCCAAGCTCGCGGCGACCAAGGCCAGGAATACGCAGGGCATTCAACTGATCGTGGCGTGTCTGCTCGGTATCGTTGTGGCCCTGGTGCTGGTGCCCGATATCGGCGGCTCCTTCACCGCGGGCGGCGTCGTCACCTATATCGCCTGGGCCGGCCTGCTCGCGAATCCGACCAAGCGCCTGTCCGAGGTCACGGAGCGGCTACAGCGCGGGCTTGCCGCCGCCAGCAACATTTTTTCCCAGATCGACCAGGAGGCGGAACCCGATGCCGGCGAGGTCGAGGTCGACCGGGTCGAGGGGCGCGTCGAGTTTCGCGACGTCTGGTTCAAGTACGAGGATGACGGCGACGACATCCTGCACGGCGTGACGTTCTCGATCGCGCCGGGCGAGACGCTGGCCCTGGTCGGACGCTCCGGCAGCGGCAAGTCGACGCTCGCGAACCTGATACCGCGTTTCTACAATCCCACGCGCGGCGAGATTCTCCTGGACGGGCAGCCGCTCGACACGTACACGCTGCGCAATCTTCGGGATCAGATAGCGGTGGTCTCCGAGCAGGTGACGCTGTTCAACGACACCCTGCGCAACAACATCGCCTACGGCCGCCTTGCGGATGCCCCCGAAGCGGACATCGATCGGGCGGTCCAGCGCGCGCATGTCGACCAGTTCGTGGGCAATGCGGCGGGCCTCGACCTGGTGGTCGGGGACGCGGGGACGCGCCTTTCCGGCGGCCAGCGCCAGCGCGTGGCGGTGGCCAGGGCGTTGCTGAAGGATGCCCCGATCCTGATTCTCGACGAAGCGACGTCGGCGCTCGACGTCGAAAGCGAGCGCCGCGTCCAGGATGCGCTTGACGAGGTCATGCGCGGCCGGACGACAGTCGTCATCGCGCACCGGTTGTGGACAGTGGAACACGCCGACAAGATCGCCGTGCTCGAGGGCGGCCGCATCGTCGAGATGGGCAAACACCAGGAGTTGCTCGATGCGGGCGGGGCATACGCCAGGTTCCATCGTCTGCACTTTGCCAACGGAGACGAAGGGCGCGAATCCCGCGCGGGGGACGTGGCGCGGTTTCCGGCACCGGTCCCGGAAAGAGTGGAGACGCTATCGACAAGCGTGATTGCGGAGGCGTGGTACAAGGAGGAGTTCTGGCCGAAACTCCTGTGGCCGCTGTCGGTCCTCTATGCGTACTTTGCGCGGCGCAGGCGCGAACGCTATCGGTCGGAACCCGAGGCCGCTTGGCGCGCGCCGGTGCCGGTGGTCGTTGTCGGCAACATCACGGTCGGCGGCACCGGCAAGACGCCGCTGGTCATCTGGCTCGCGCGGTGGCTTCGCGGCCGAAACCTCCGCGTGGGCGTGGTCTCGCGCGGACACGGCGGGCGCGCCTCCTATCCGCTCGACGTCAGCAACGATACGCCGGCATCTCAGGCGGGCGACGAGGCGGCATTGATCGCGCGACGCACGGGTTGCCCGGTAGTGGTGGATCCCGACCGGGCGGCTGCCGTGCAGCGGCTGCTGGCGCGATCCGAGTGTGACGTCGTGCTGAGTGACGACGGCCTGCAGCATTACGCGTTGGCGCGGGATGTCGAGATCGCGGTCCTCGATGGGGATCGCGGTGTCGGCAACGGCCTCCAACTGCCTGCCGGCCCGTTGCGGGAACCGGTATCGCGGTTGTCCGAAGTCGACATCGTCGTCGCCAACGGCGCGCCGACGGGCCTCGTCCCCGGAGAGCACACCATGTCCGCCCGGCCCACGACATTCCACAACTTGGCGACGGGGAAATCGGTCCCGGCGGCGCAATTCAAGGAACATCTCGACGGTCCCGTGATCGGAATCTGCGGGATCGGCAACCCGCGCCGCTTTTCGCGCACGCTCGCCGAGGTCGGCCTCGCTCCAACCATGCGGGCGTTTGCCGACCACCACCTGTTCACTCCCGCTGATCTCGAGGTTCGCGCCGGAACCTGGATCGTGACCACGGAGAAGGATGCGCAAAGGATGCGGAGCCTTGCGTTTACGCCCGAGAACTGCTGGTTCGTGAAGATCGTCATGCAGCCCTCGGAGGGGCTCGTGGAAGCGCTCGAGGCGAAGTTCCGCGAGAGCGGCATCGACGTTTGAGCGCCTTTTCCGTCGTCGTTCCAGCGCGTTTCGCTTCCACGCGGCTGCCAGGCAAGCCGCTCGCGCAAATCGCCGGCAGGCCAATGATCGCGCATGTGGCCGCGCGGGTCGCGAAGTCGGGCACCCGGGAAGTGATCGTCGCGACGGACGATGCGCGCGTCGTTGACGCCGTGGCATCGACGGACGTACGCGCGATGATGACGCGCAAGGACCATGCGTCGGGGTCCGACCGGGTCATGGAAGTTGCGGAAGTGAGCGGCTGGTCCGACGATCACGTCGTCGTGAACGTGCAGGGGGACGAGCCGCTGATTCCTGCCGCCGTCATCGATCAGGTGGCGGGACTGCTGCAGAGGTCGGACGACGTTGGGGCGGCGACGTTGAGCGAACCGCTTCGCGACATGGCGGACGTGCATGATGAGAACATCGTCAAGGTCGTCGTCACTCGAAACGGGCGCGCGCTTTACTTTTCCCGGGCGCCGATTCCGTATGCGCGGGATGGATTCCCGGATTCCCCTGCGGCTTCCAGCGGAACCTGGCACCGCCATATTGGCATCTACGCCTATCGGGTGGCTGCGTTGCGGCGATTCGTCGCGCTCCCGATTGCTCGGCTCGAGAGCCTGGAGTCGCTCGAGCAACTCCGGTTTCTCGAGAACGACATGGGAATCGCGGTAGAGGAAGCCCTCGTGGCGGTGCCCGGAGGCGTCGATACGCCGGCCGATCTCAAGCGGGTGAGGCGGGTATTCGAGAGGCGGACAGAGTAAGGCTCTTCGGTTTGCAGGCGCGTCCCCGCCTCTTTTTTTGATCCGGGTTATCGAGCCTGCATCCTTATTCCGGCATCGAGCCTTATGGTTTCGCCGTTGAGGTACGGATTCTCGACGATCTGTTTTGCCAGCAGCGCGAACTCCGACGCTTCGCCGAGGCGTTTCGGGAACAGCGTCATCTCCGCCAGCGTCTCGCGCAGGCTCGGCGGCGCGCCGAAGAGCATCGGCGTTCCGAAGATGCCCGGGGCGATGGTGCAGACGCGGACCCCGGCCCGTGCGAGGTCCCGCGCGATCGGCAACGTCATGCCCACGACGCCGCCCTTCGACGCGCTGTAGGCCGCTTGTCCTACCTGGCCCTCGAATGCGGCCACGGATGCGGTGTTGATGATGACGCCGCGCTCTCCATCGTCGTTTCCGGGCGTGTTTTCCTGCATGCGGGCGGCGCACAGTCTCAGGGTGTTGAACGTCCCGACCAGGTTGACCTGGAGGACGAAGTTGAAGGCGTCGAGTGACAGCGGGCCGTCGCGGCCCACGGTGCGCCCCGGGGGCCCGATTCCGGCGCAGTTGACGTCGATGTGAATCGCGCCGAACGTGTCCATGACTTCGCCGATGGCCGTCTCTGCGGATTCCGCGCTCCGGACGTCGACGGCGAATGCGCGCGCCGCGTCGCCGAGTTGCCCGGCAGCCTCGCGAGCGAGCTCGATGTTCCGGTCCAGCAAGGCGACCTTGCCGCCGTGATCGACGATCATCCTGGCGGTGGCGTGTCCCAGCCCCGAAGCGCCGCCGGTGATTACGGCAACTTTCCCCTCGATGTCCATTCGCGTACTCCCTTGATCGGCGGCTAGTATACCGGGCTGTGCCGAGCGGCCTGGAATGGAAACACATAGGCCCATATGACCCCTACTGACCCAACGAGCGGATCTGTGCCGCGCGTTCGCCGTGGCGTTTCCCTGAGGGAAGCGAACAGCTTTGGCGTCGAGTGCATTGCCGAGCAGTACGTGGAAGTGCGCGACGAAAGGGAGTTGCTGGATGCCTTGGCCCAGGCGCGACGGGATTCTGTGCCGGTAACATTGCTCGGCGGCGGCACGAACGTCTTGCTGCTGGATCGGATCGACGGCCGTGTGATTCGAATCCGGAGCCGGGGGGTCTCGTTCGAGCCGGACGGCGATGCCGTGCTTGTGCGGGCGGCCGGCGGGGAGAACTGGCACGGTCTCGTTCGCGCCTGCCTCGACCGGGGCGTGTCGGGTCTCGAAAACCTTGCACTCATTCCGGGCACGGTGGGCGCGGCGCCCATTCAGAACATAGGCGCGTACGGCGCGGAACTGGCGTCGCTGGTGGTCGGCGTCAGCGTGATCGACACCTACTACATGCGACCGACAACCCTGGACGCGCGCGCCTGCGCTTTCCGCTATCGGGACAGCATTTTCAAGTCCGACGAACCCGGACGCTATGCCGTCACGGGACTGGTGCTGCGGCTTGGAGACCGGGGACTGGAAACCGGATACCCCGACGTCGGCGCAGAACTGCGTCGGATGGAGGGCGACGCCACACCTCAACGGATAGCCGAAGCGGTGATTCGCATCAGGCGCCGCAAGCTGCCCGACCCGCGCAAGACGGGCAACGCCGGCAGTACGTTCAAGAATCCTTCGCTATCGGCCCGGGAGCTTGACCGGTTGCGGGGCTTCCTGGATATCGATGCGTTCGACGCCGGCGATTACTTCAAGGTGCCGGCCGCGAGACTCGTGGAACAGGCGGGCTGGAAAGGGTACCGGCGCGACGATGTGGGCGTCTGGCCCGCGCACGCGCTGGTGCTCGTCAACTATGGCCGGGCGACCGGCGAACAGATTCTGACCCTCGCACAGCGCATCGCGGACGACGTTGCGCGCAAGTTCGATATCGAACTGGACCTGGAACCCCAGGTCCTGGGACACGATTGATCGCGCGAGGGCTCGCCCCGCGCTCCCAATCGCGCCCTGCAATCAGACTTGCGTCTGCTCGGCTGCCCGCCTGCGCAACTCGCGCGGATCATTGCTCGCCCTGCCGGCGGGTCTCGATTGCCTGCTTGCTTCCGCTGGCTCGGCCGGCTCGGCTTGCCCGGAGGCAGCGTCGGATTCCGATACCGGTGCGGGCTGACGCTCCTCGGAACTCGTGCCAGCGCGCGTTTCCCGGGAGGTCAAACCAACATCGGGGGATGTTGGCGACTGTTCCGCGGGAGAGTCCTTGACCTCGCTTGCCGCTGTCGAAGGCGCTTCGTCCAGCTCACGCATTGCGGCGGCGACGGATGGCTGCCCCTGGTCCACGACTGGAGGGATCTCCTCCACGTGCCTGCTATCGCTTCTGCTATCGCGGTCGGTTGTCGTTTCGCGATCCCTGCGCGGGGCGCTTTCCCGTCTGGCTCCCCGACTGTTTTCGCGGTTCTCGTTGACGGCCTGACGGTCGCGACGCGGCTTGCGCTTGGTCGCATTGTCGCCGCCCCTGTCGCCACCGGCGTCGGCCCTTCGCCTATCGGTGCCATCGTCGGCCCTTCGCCTATCGGCACCGGCGTCGGCCCTTCGGCGGTTGCCGTTGCGTCGAGACCGATTCCGGCCGTCGCCTCCTTCCCTCGGTTCTCCGCGTGCCTGATTCCCGCCGCGGTCCTGACCTCCCCGTGACCTGCGGGGGGAGCGTTGTTGACGTTCGCCGCGGCGAACGCCGCTGCGCTGGTCGCCGCCCCCTCGGGCCCGGCGTTCGTTCCTCTGGGATTGACCGCGCGACCTGCGGTTCGTCCTGTTGTCCTGCGTGCGGTTTCGACGTTGCGGTTGCCCGTTGGCCTTGGTGCCACTGGATTTCCGTTGGTTGGTTGTCGAAGTGGCGCCCTGCCCGAATAGTGCCGCGAAGAGCCGTCTCAGGAGGGATGGAGCAGGCGGAACAGGTGGCGCGGGAGCAGGAGCGGCCGGCTTGATCGCCGGCTCCTGCGGGGGACGGCCGTTTCTGCGCCGATCATTTTCGCGGTCTCGTTGCTCCGGTTCACCGGCGGTATCGGCCAGTTCGTAGCTCAACAGTTCGGCCTCGGCTTCGGCGCTATCTTCGCGAATGCGCTGAATCTCGTATTGCGGTGTCTCGAGGCTTGCGTTCGGCACGATCACGAAGTGCGTCTCGGTTCGCTTTTCGATCTCCGCCACGTCGCGCCGCTTCTCGTTCAGCAGGTAGGCGGCGACGTTGAGCGGCACCAATGCTCTGACGATGCGGCTGCGCTCCTTCAGCGCCTCCTCCTCCATCACGCGCAGGATGGTAAGGGCCAGCGATTGAATGTCCTGGATGCGGCCCCGGCCGCTGCATCGCGGACAGATCTCGGTGGTCGTCTCCTGCAGGGACGGTCGCAGACGCTGGCGCGACATTTCGAACAGTCCGAACTGGGAAATCCGGCCAAGCTGGATGCGAGCGCGATCGGTCTCGAGCGCTTCTCGCAGCTTCGATTCGACCGCCCGCTGATTCCGGGTGCTCGACATGTCGATGAAGTCGATGACAATCAGGCCGCCGACGTCACGAAGGCGTAGTTGACGGGCAATCTCCTCTGCGGCCTCGAGGTTGGTGTTGAGAGCCGTTTCCTCGATGTCGGCCCCCTTCGTCGCCCGCGCCGAGTTGGTGTCGATGGCGACTAGAGCTTCGGTGGGGTCGATGACGATGCTGCCGCCGGATGGCAGCTTGACCGTGTGCTCGAAAGCGGTTTCGATCTGGCTTTCAATCTGGTAGCGGCTGAACAGCGGGACATCGTCGGAGTACAGCTTGACGCGACTCTTGTAGTGCGGCATCACCTGCTCGATGAAGGTCTCGGCTTCGCTGAAGGCTTCCTCGCTATCGATCAACAGTTCGCCGATATCCTCGCGCAGGCAGTCCCGTATAGCGCGCACCACGAGGTTGTTCTCCTGGTAGATCAGCGCCGGGGCGCGACGTTCTTCGCCGGCGCTCTGGATCGTCTGCCAGAGCTGCAGAAGGTAGTCGACGTCCCGTTGCAGTTCTTCCTGGCTTCGACCGACGCCAGCGGTACGCACGATCACGCCCATTCCGTCGGGAATCTCAAGCTGGCTCAGCGATTCGCGCAGCGCATCGCGGTCGTCACCCTCGACGCGGCGGGAAATGCCGCCGGCTCTCGGGTCGTTGGGCATGAGCACCATGTAGCGCCCGGGAAGGCTGAAAAACGTGGTCAGCGCGGCGCCCTTGGTCCCGCGTTCTTCCTTGTCGACCTGGACGAGGAATTCCTGTCCCTCGCGAACCAGGTCCGAGATTTCGGTTCTGCGGGACCCTCCGTCATCATCGGACTTGCCGGGCTGGACGTAGCTTCGGGATATCTCTTTCAATGGCAGGAATCCGTGGCGCTCGACCCCGAATTCAATGAACGCCGCTTCGAGGCTCGGCTCGACCCGGGTCACTCTTGCGCGATAGATGCTGCCTTTCTTCTGTTCGCGCCCGGGGCTCTCTATGTCGAGATCGTGCAGGCGCTGTCCATCCACGACCGCGACGCGCACCTCTTCGGGCTGCGTCGCATTGATGAGCATGCGTTTCATAGTATTTTGGTCCTTGGTTTCTCACCGAGGACGCGTCTGGAGTTCGACTTCTCGTAACCGGGATCAATGACCCCGTTTGCCCCGCGTTGCCTTGTCTTGCTTAGCGGCAAGCGAGATGTGCTCAAGCACATTCACGCGCAACGCGCGCGGCAACCACGCGTTCCCTCAGGCGGGATGTCCGCTGGTTCCGTGCAGGGTCACTCCGCTCCCGATCCAGCGAGCTTGCGGGCATCCATAGGGTCTCTACCTGATTCCAGAAACGCTCACTCTGGCGGCCTTGTGCCGCTTACTGCCGCTCGCTGGCGGGTTGTCTACACGCACGCGGCGTGTGTCAATGCGGATGGCAGGTGAGATACGCCGACTCCTGATGGCGGCCATATCTCGCAACATGCCTGTTGTCGATAATTCTCTAAACGCGTCCGTCTTTCGTCTACAGTCAATAAAAGCGCGGCAATCAGGGCCGCCGTTTCGCGGCATTGTCGATGCCGCGCGTGTCGGTCTTATGGACTCCCGACGGGGTTTGCCCGGGGCTGTGTGGCCGCCGTCCATCTTGTTCGGACGGTGGCCCCGCACACTTGATGTCCTGCCGAGGCGGCGCAACTATACCACGTGGCGTACTTCTCCGGTGAGCGCTGGCGACCGGGGCGCCTGTTCCATGGTCAGCGATGGGAGCGTTCATGGCGCTGAACGGCAGGCCGTCCGCAACACACAGGGTCATCAGGGAGAACGCCGGTCAGCGTATCGACAACTTTCTCCTGGGGCTCCTGAAAGGCGTTCCCAGGGCGCGAATCTACTCCATGCTGCGTAAGGGAGAAGTACGCGTGAACGGTGGCCGCTGCCGTCCTTCCAGGCGGCTCGTCGCCGGCGACGTGGTTCGCATTCCCCCGGTCCGCGTACGCCGCCAGGTCGAGGGGCCGCACGCGTCGGCGGGAGATCGTGCCGAGAACCATCGCAGTTGGCTCGACGGTGCGGTGATCCATGAAGACGAACACCTGATGGTGTTGAACAAGCCGGCGGGAGTGGCCGTCCACGGCGGCAGCGGCATCTCGCTCGGAGTCATCGAGGCGGTCCGCGCCTTGCATCCCGGCGGGACATTCGAGCTGGTTCATCGCCTCGACCGCGATACCTCGGGCTGCCTGGCCATCGCGAAGGACCGCTCCACCTTGCTCCACTACCATGCCGCATTTCGCGAGGGCCGCGTGAAAAAGGGCTATGACCTCGTCGTTCACGGGCGTTGGCTGCGCCGGCTCCGCTCGGTTCGCACGCCGTTGTTGCGATACGAGATGCCCAACGGCGAACGGCGCGTCCGTCCCGATTCGGCGGGCATGCCCGCCCGGACGGATTTCGAACGGGTTGATGCGCGAGATGGCGCCACCTGGCTGCGGGCATTTCCGAGAACGGGGCGCACGCACCAGATTCGCGTTCATACGGCGTCCTCCGGCCACCCGATCATCGGAGATCAGAAGTACGCCGACCGAGGGGCGGCAATCGCGGGAGTCAACCGACTGATGCTGCACGCCTCGTCCCTGGCGCTACCGGTCGGGGATGAGCGGCGACGCTACGAAGCGCTGCCCGACGCACCGTTTCTCGCGACCTGGGAAATGCTGGCAGCGGGTCCTGGAGCTCTCGCGGAGACAGACGAACGGCACTCCTGAGCGAACGCTCCGGGGACCGCCGCAATGTGCCACGGCGGTCCCCGGAGCGGTTCCAGACTAGAGTCCGATGCCTTCCGCGCGCAGCATCGCCCCGAGCCGGATCAGCGGCAGCCCGATCAACGCCGTCGGATCTTCCGTTTCGATCGCGTCCAGCAGCAGAACGCCACGACCCTCGGACTTGATGGCGCCGGCACAGTCGAGCGGTCGCTCGAGCTCCACGTAGCGCCGGACTTCGTCGATCGTGAACCTGCGCATTCGTACGCGCGTATTGTCGACATGCGCGTGCGTTGCGCCCTGCGTATTGACCACGACGAGGGACGTCATGAACGTCACCGTTGTTCCAGCCATCGACATGAGGTTGGCTATGGCATCTTCGACCGTCCCGGGTTTCCCGAGCGTGCGCTCGCCGCTGGTCGCAACCTGGTCCGAGGCAATGACGATGGCGGGTCCGCCTTGTCGCGCTCCGCTCGCGGCCTTGGCCCTGGCCAGACGCAGGACGAGACCTTCGGGAGACTCGCCGGGGCGGGGTGTTTCGTCTACGCCGGGCGCGATGGTCTCGAACGCAATGCCGAGTCTGCCGAGCAGTTCCCTGCGGTAGCGGGACGAGGATGCCAGGACGATCTTCAAGGGGGCGGCATTGTAACTGCGCTCGCCGGGCTTTTGACACTCAGGACACACGTCCCTATGATGCGCGGCGCTGCCGTCGGCGGGGCGCGCGAAGGTGCTCGTTCACCGGGGCGGCGGGCAAGCGGGAACGGAAAAGGAAGAGAGCGGCATGGCAGTACAAAAGAGCAAGGTGACGCGCCGGCGACGCGGCAATCGCCGTTCTCACGACGGGTTGTCGAAGCCTGTGCTGTCAGTCGATTCGACCACGGGCGAGACGCATCGGCGCCACCACATGACCAAGGACGGCTTCTACCGCGGCCGCAGCATCCTCGAACCTGAAGATTGACCCTCGCGACCGCGGGACGTGATGTCCTGCGTGCTGCCCCAAATGCTGCCCACCACCCATTAATCGGGAGATCTCCAGCATGGCGATAGCTTTCGTGTTTCCGGGGCAGGGCGCCCAGCGGGTCGGTATGGCAGCTGACTTCCTGGAGGCGGAAGACCTGGTCAGGGAACGCTTCGAGGAAGCGAACGACGCGTTGGGATTCGACCTGGCCCGCATCGTGTTCGAAGGACCCGCTTCGCGTCTCGTCGAGACCGAAGTCACCCAGCCCGCGCTGCTCACGGTCGGCGTTGTCCTCTGGGAAGTATGGCGGGCGCGGGGGGGCGCAATGCCCGCGGTGATGGCCGGGCACAGCCTCGGGGAATACACGGCGTTCACTGCGGCGGGGAGCATGGCCTTCGCGGATGCGGTGCGCCTGGTCAACGCTCGCGGGCGTTTCATGCAGGAAGCCGTGCCGGTGGGCGAGGGCGCGATGGCGGCCATATTGGGGCTGGACGACGAAGCCGTGGCGGCGTGCTGCGAGGCGGTCGAAGGTGTCGCGCAGCCAGCGAATCTGAACGCGCCTGGTCAAGTTGTGATTTCGGGTGCCGCGGCGGCTGTCAAGGCTGCTGCCGCGGCCTGTTCCGAAGCCGGCGCTCGGCGAGCCGTCATGCTCGACGTGAGCGCGCCGTTCCACTGCGAACTCATGCAACCTGCGGCGGATCGATTCAAGGCGGTGCTCGATGCCGTTGACTTGTGTTCTGCGGACGTGCCCGTCGTGCACAACATCGACGCGACGGTGTCGGCAGACCCCGACACGATCCGGCAGAAACTGATGCAACAGATTTACTCCCCGGTTCGATGGACCGACTGCGTGACCACCATCCGCAGCCACGGCGTGGACAGGTTGCTCGAATGCGGGCCTGGAAACGTCCTGGCGGGACTGGTGCGCCGCATCGACAGGTCTCTGAGAGTCGCAGGCATAGGCACCGTGGAAGGCATGCAATCGGCGCTCGAATGACCACGTGCATGTTTCGGGTTCTTTTGGGATACGGTGCTCCGAATGCGACTTTAAGGTTGGCCAAGGCGTCAGTCTTGATTGCACATGGATGGAGCGGTGCTTACACTACCGCATCGCCCTCCGAGATCGGCCGTGAACCGCGAATTCGGGAGTAGGCGGCGCGGTTTAGCGCGGAAATTTCGACAGACCATGGACGAACAACATGAGTAGCGTTGACGAAAGGGTGAAAAGGCTTATCTGCGACCAGCTAGGTTTGAAAGAGGAACAGGTCAAGGACGAAGCGTCTTTCGTCGATGATCTCGGAGCGGACTCGCTCGATACGGTCGAGTTGGTGATGGCGCTGGAAGAAGAATTCGAGACCGAAATCCCAGACGAGGAAGCGGAAAAGATCACCACCGTCAAGGAAGCCATCGACTACATTCTCGCGCATCAATAGACGCGCGAACCTGCTTCGCTCCTGGCAGGCGTCGCAGCATCTCAACCATTCAAGTGGTCAATTCGGCAGGGTTTGAGTACCGCGTAGCGGTAAAGGGCTGCGCGCGCTCCCATGCCGTCGAAGGCGCTGGACTTGGTGCCGATTCCACATGAACAAGAAACGCGTAGCGCTCGTCACTGGGGCGAGCCGCGGCATCGGACGCGCCGTCGCCTCCCGCCTCGCTAGCGACGGGTTGTTCGTCGTGGGCACCGCCACTGCGGATGAGGGCGCGGAGCGTGTTCGCTCAATGCTCGGCGAGAACGGCGCTGGCGTCGTCCTGCGATTGCAGTCGAGCGACTCCATTGCCGCAGCGGTGCGCAAGGTGGAACAGGACTTCGGCTCGCCGTCGGTGCTCGTCAACAACGCCGGAGTCACCCGCGATGGCCTGTTGATGCGGATGTCCGACGACGCGTGGCGCGAAGTCATCGATGTCAACCTGTCCGGCGTCTACCGCCTGACCAAACCATTGCTGCGGTCCATGGTGCGCGAGCGATGGGGGCGCATTGTGAATATCGGTTCCGTTGTCGGCAGGATGGGGAATGCGGGGCAGAGCAACTATGCCGCCGCGAAGGCCGGGATCGAAGGCTTCACAAGGGCCTTGGCGCGCGAAGTGGGCGCGCGGGGCATTACTGTCAACGCCGTCGCGCCCGGATTCATCGATACGGACATGACCGCCGAACTGTCGGAAGCGCAACGCGCCGAGATGGTGAAGCAAATTCCCGTTGGCAGAATGGGCGGCACGGAAGAGGTCGCGGGGGCCGTTTCTTTCCTCGTCAGCGACGAGGCCAGGTACATCACCGGCGAAACCGTGCATGTCAACGGCGGATTGCACATGCACTGACCCGTGCCTACACTTCCCCGCAACAAGCTGCTCCCGCTAGCGTCAGCGACCGCGAGAGCTTCTTCCATGGACGACGCGCGGGCCGGGCCGGCGCCTTCAGATTGGAGAGCGTGAAAGGGGGAAACCCCTCGCAAGGAACAACCGGGGCCAAGGGTACCGGCTGTGGGGCACGTGCAGGGACCGGCGGCTTCTGCGAGCGTCAGCGACCGCGAGGGCTTCTTCACATGGATGACGCGCTGGGCCGGGCCACAGGCAGCGATTTGCACTGACGACCGTCTGAACAAAGGGAAATGATGGATAAACGACGCGTAGTGGTCACCGGGCTGGGCATGCTCTCGCCGATCGGCAAAACGGTCGAGACGTCCTGGAAAAACGCGCTGGCCGGAGCAAGCGGCGCAGCGCGCATCGACACTTTCGACACATCGGCGCATAGCGTCAAGATCAGCGCGGCGGTGAAGGACCTCGACGTGACCGAGCACCTGGACCGCAGGGAAGCGCGGCGCATGGATGACTTCATCCAGTATGGCCTCATCGCGGGCATCCAGGCCGTCGAGGATGCGGGCATAGGGGATCTGGACGATGCTTCCCTCGGCCGTGTCGGCGTCGCGATCGGGTCGGGTATCGGCGGCATCATCACGATCACGAGAACCGAGGGAGCTTTGAACAGGGGAGGGCCGCGCCGCGTGTCGCCGTTCTTCGTGCCGGCGAGCGTCGTCAACATGCTGGCCGGCAATCTGTCGATGAAATACGGTTTCAGGGGTCCGAACCTTGCCATCGTTACCGCGTGTACGACGGGCGCGCACAATATCGGTTACGGGGCCCGGACCATCCAATACGGCGACGCGGACGTCATGGTCGTGGGTGGCTCCGAGAAAGCGACGTCACCGCTGACCGTGGCGGGCTTCGCCTCCATGCGAGCGCTTTCCACGCGCAATGACGATCCCCAGGGCGCAAGCCGACCGTGGGACCGGGACCGGGACGGTTTCGTGCTGGGAGACGGGGCCGGCGTCATGGTGCTCGAGTCATACGAGCACGCCCGGAAGCGGGGCGCCCACATCTACTGCGAATTGGCCGGATTCGGCATGAGCGCCGACGCGCACCACATCACCAGTCCCCCGGACGACGGTGCGGGCGCCGTTACTTCGATGAAGAACGCCATCAGCGATGCCGGGCTGACGATCGACGACATCGACTTTGTCAACGCCCACGGCACCTCAACGCCGCAAGGGGACGTGGCGGAGACCCTCGCCGTCAAGACCGTGTTCGGCGCGGATACGCGCACGCCGGTCAATTCGAGCAAATCGATGATCGGCCACCTCCTCGGCGCGGCCGGGGCAGTGGAGGGCATCTTTACCGCGTTGTCGGTGGAGCGCCAGGCGATCCACCCCACGATCAACCTTGAGCACCCGGGCGAGGGGTGCGATCTCGATTACGTCTCCGGGGAGGCGCGCGAAATGCCCGTCAAGGCGGCCCTTACCAACTCGTTCGGATTTGGCGGCACCAACGGTAGCCTGGTCTTCACGCGCATCTAGCGACTAGCCAGCCGGCTGTCCGGGACGACGGGCGCAAACGGGACACTCTCCCTCCGAGTAGAATCGATGCCATGTCCCGGCGTTTGCAGTACAGCCTCGTTGCCGCCATCACGCTGGCGATCGCGCTGGGATCGCTCGCCGCATGGAGGCTCGTCTACGCGTGGGCGGACCGGCCCGGGCCCCTGCTCGAACCGGCCGTTGTCGAGATTGAACCGGGAACCGATTTTGGCCGCCTGGCGCGCGACCTGGAACACAGAGGGGTGGTGGGGAGTGCAACCCTGTTTTCGGCTCTCGCGCACCTGGAGAAGGCGACCGAGTCCGTGCGCGCTGGCGAATACCGGTTTACGCCGGGTGCCCATCCGAATACCGTCTTGCGGCAGCTTGTCCACGGGGATGTGGTTTTCTACAGGTTGCAGATCTTGGAGGGCTGGACGGTTTCCGACCTGCTCGATGCCGCCGCGAAAGCGCCGGGACTAGAATCGACGCTCGAGGGAACGGAAGTCGGCGAACTTCTGGTTCACCTGGCTCTGGGTTCGGGTCACCCGGAGGGGCAGTTCTTCCCCGACACGTATCACTATGCGAAGGGCGCTACGGACGCCGAGATATTGCGCATGGCGTACCGCAAGATGCGGTCCGTGATTCAGGCCGAGTGGGATACGCGCGCCGTGGACCTCCCGTATCGTGATCAATCCGAAGCTCTCGTTGTGGCGTCGCTGGTTGAAAAGGAGACCGGCCTGGCAGAGGATCGGGCGAGGGTCGCCGGGGTATTCGTCCGCAGGCTTGAACAGGGCATGCGGCTACAGGCCGATCCTTCGGTGATATACGGACTGGGACCGGAATTCGACGGCAACCTGACCCGGTCGCACCTCGCCCGGGACAACCCCTACAACACGTATACCCGGTACGGCCTGCCGCCGACACCGATCGCGTTGCCCGGACGGGCGGCGATCCATGCGGCGCTGCATCCGGCGGAGGAAGAGGTCATGTATTTCGTCGCGCGTGGCGACGGGTCCAGCAAATTCTCAACGACGCTGGAGGAGCACCTCGAGGCGGTGAGGCGGTTCCAGCTCGACAGGAGAAACGTCGGAGAACGCCGCTGATGGCGCGCGGACGGTTCATTACCCTGGAGGGGTCCGAGGGTGCCGGGAAATCGACCAATGTCGAAGTTGCCGCACGATGTCTGCGCGCGATGGACATCGAGGTGGTCGTTACGCGCGAGCCTGGCGGCACGCCGCTTGCCGAGGAAATTCGAGGGCTGCTCTTGTCCACTCGGGAAGAAGCCGTCGATCCCCTCGCCGAGACGCTGCTCATGTTCGCCGGCAGGGCGCAGCACGTTTCCGAGGTCGTCGAACCGAATCTCCGAGCGGGGCGCTGGGTGCTGTGCGAACGCTTCACCGATGCGACCCATGCCTACCAGGGCGGCGGCCGCGGCGTTGACGCCGAGCAGATCGATACCCTTGCTGCGCTTGTCCATCCGGGCCTGGAACCGGACCTGACGCTGTATCTCGATGTGCCCGTGGAACAGGCGCTCGCCCGCATAGGGGCGCGGGCACTCGATCGTTTCGAACGCGAACGAAGGGCATTTTTCGAACGGGTGCGCACGCGCTACGTCGAACTTGCACAGGGAAACGCGCGTATCCGCGCCATCGACGCTTCTCGATCGCCCGCCGAAGTGGCAGCGGCGATCGAGAAGTGCCTGCGTGCGTACCGGGAGGCGTCGTGAGCCTTGCTCCCTGGCTGCTGGAGCCGTGTCGCCGTTTCGAACGGATGATGGCGAGCGGACGCACGCCGCACGCCTTGCTGGTGCATGGTCCGGGCGGCTGGGGCGAGGAGACGCTCGCGTCGTGGTGTGCGCTGACGCTATTGGAACTGCAGCCGGAATCAGACGCCCGCGCCCTCGCGCATCCGGATCTGCGCTGGGTCGACCCGGACGGCCAGACGGTCAGGATCGACCAGATCCGGGGCATCGGCGAGTTCATGTATCAGACCGCGCAGCGCGGCGCGGCGAAGGTCGCCGTATTGAACCGCGCCGACCGCATGACGGTGAACGCGGCGAACGCCCTGCTGAAGACCCTGGAAGAACCATCGTCGGGAGGTTTTCTCATTCTCGTGACGGACGCGCCCGATCTGTTGCCCGCCACTGTGCGCAGCCGTTGCCAACGTGTTCCCGTGTTCGCCGTCGGGGAAGCGGATGTAGTTGCGTGGCTCGTAACGCAGGGCTTCGAGGCGGATCTCGCTGCAGCGCATGCGACGGAACTTGGCGGTGCGCCATATAGAGTGCTGGAGGCATTGGAGCGTGGAGACGACCCCATCCGGGTCGTGTTGAACGCGGTTGCTTCTGGTGAGCGGTCGAGCCTCGAGGCCGCGGAAGCGTGGCGCAACGAAGACCTGGTCGAACTCACCGGCCGTTGGGCGCGGATCGTGCACGGCATGGCGCGGGATGCCCGGGACCCGCGGGCCCTGGTTGACTTCGCGGAGCAACTTACGATGCTGCGGATGGCGGCGTTGACCAGCAGCGGCCTCGGGCGCCAGCTCCAGCTTGAACGGCTGCTGTTCGCCTGGACTTCGCTTCCATGGAAGACGAGCGAGGCGGGTCGCGGTCGCCGCCGAAAGCGCGGGCCCTGAGGCACTGAGATTTCCCACGGCAGACGGGGCCACTGACCTACGGACGAGGCACGTCGCGGTCGGCCATAATCCTGCGTCATGGCGGATCAGACTCACCAGGCGCCCGAGTCGGGCAGAAACGACGGCGTCCTTTCACTCTGGATCAGGGATCGGCGGGTACTGCGTGCCGCATACATGCCGTTTCTGACGCATGGGGGATTGTTCGTTCCAACGGACAGGCATTTTCGCCTCGGTGATGAGGTCTTCCTGGTACTGCGCCTGTTGGATGAGCCAGAGAGGATTCCGGTGGCGGGCAAGGTCGTGTGGGTCACGCCGAAGGGCGCGCAAGGCCAGCGTGTGGCCGGGGCGGGCGTACAGTTCAGCATCGATTCCGGCTTCCTGCGGGAGAAGATCGAGAACTACCTGGCGGGCGCCCAAGAGACGGACTACCGAACGCACACCATGTAACGCGCACGATGCAAAAGGCCGTGCCGTGCCGCTAGTTGGCGGCCTGTTCGAGGCGGCGAAAGGCGGGCCGCGTCAGGTTCTCGACGCCATTCGCCGTGACCAGCACGTTGTCCTCGATACGCACCCCGCCATACGGCAGAAACGACTCGATACGGGACCACGCGACCTCCCGCCCGTATCGTTCCTTGGCGGCGGAGAGCAACTGCGGAATAAAGTAGATTCCGGGTTCGATGGTAAAGACCTGCCGGGCCTCGACGGGTCGTGTCAGGCGCAGGGCGGGATAGCGTTGCGGCGGAACCGAAACCTGGCCGTCCGGAGCCGCTATCCACCCGCCGACATCGTGAGTCTGCAGCCCGAGCAGGTGCCCGAGGCCGTGCGGAAAGAAGACGTCCGTGATGCCCGCATCGAAGGCCGCGTCGGCCCCGCAGCGAACCAGTCCAAACCGGGCCAGCAATTCGCCGATGCTGCGGTGCATGCTTTCGTGCAGGTCGACGTAGGAGACTCCGGGACGGATGTCGGCGATGAGAGCGCGTTGTTTCTCGTCGACGGCATCGACGAGCTCCGCGAACGCATCCGGCTCGGCGCTGTAGGTGCGCGTGATATCGGATGCGTAACCGAGGTGTCGGCCGCCCGCATCGATGAGAAAGCTGCGGCGTTGCGACGGCGGGCGCGGGTTTCGGTGCTGGTAGTGAAGCACGCCGGCGTGGTCGTTCTGCGCGACGATATTCGGATACGGGAGGTCCGCATCCGTCTGCCGGCTCGCGCGCAGATAGGAGAGATGGATGTCGAGTTCGCTCGCGCCGTCGAAATACGCCGTGCGCGCGGCCAGGTGGCCGAGCACGCCGAGATCGGTCGCGTGGCGCATGGCGTCAAGTTCGAAGTCGGTCTTGTAGGCGCGGGCATGCTGAAGGTGTGAGAGAAGCGCCTTCGGGTTGACTGCTACCCGCTTGTCGTTGTGCATACCGTGCCATGGGCCGACGTACGCCACGCGGCCAGCGCGCGCGGCAAGGTCGATGGCGCTGGTGGCGAGCGCGTCGGCATCGGCACCAACGTCAACCTGGAAAGCCTCTTCAACCCAGTCCGGAACCGCTGCCGGCAGGTACCAGTAGTCGGCTTGGCGGTGAAAGAAGAGATGCGGTCGTTCGCCGGGCCGATACACGAGCACACAGTGCTCGGTACCGTCGTCCGGAATCCAGTGCGCGAAATTCGGGTTGGGGCGGAAGGGCGGGGAGATGTCGTCCTGGAAATAAACACCGGCGTTGCCGGCCGGCACGACGACGGCATCGATGCCCGCAGTCTCCATCGCAGCCGTCCACGTAGCCGATACAGCGGCGAGATGGTCGGCGTACGCGCGACGATCAAATGGCGGGGGAGATGCTGGTGATCCGGCCATGCGCAATATCCAATTCGGTCAAGCACGGAGCAGCGCGGTGTGTCAGGCGGGCCACATGCCGATCGACCGCGCAGAATTCGCCGCGTGAAGGAAGCATAGACCAAACACACATTCCGGCGCGCGCGAGTTCATGGTATACATACGGCCAATCAACTTGGATTGGGAGACGCAATGGAGGCTTATGCCTACGCCAGACCGACGACGCTGGATGAAGCGGTTTCGGTTCTCGCCGCGCATGCGAAAGAAGGCAGGCGGACACAGATATTGGCTGGTGGCACGGATGTGCTGGTGCAGATGCGGTCGGTAGACCGAGAGCCGCGCATGCTGGTCGATGTCAAGCACATCGCCGATACGAACAGGCTTGAAATCGGCTCGGAAACCGTATTCATCGGCTCGGCCATCCCTTCGGCCATATTGAACGAGAACCAGGAGCTGAAAGCACTGTTTCCGGGACTGATCGAAGCGGCGGACCTGATCGGTTCGACCCAGATTCAGGGCCGCGCGTCGATCGGCGGCAACCTTTGCAACTCGTCTCCGGCGGGGGACACCATTCCAGCCATCATCGCCGCTTCCGGCGTCTGCGTCATAGCCGGTTCCGGGGGTACGCGGCGGGTAGCCTGCGAGGACTTTGTCACCGGCGTCGGAACGAATGTCCTCGGCGCGGACGAACTGCTCGTCGGCCTCGAGTTCCCGACACCGAAAGGGCGCACGGCGGACGGGTATCTGCGGTTCATTCCGCGCACCGAAATGGACATCGCCGTCGCTGGCGCTGGCGTCGCCCTGACTCTGGACGATGGCGGCACGTGCACGGCCGCCCGAGTCGCCATTGGAGCGGTGGCGCCGACGGCGTTGCTGGTACCCGCAGCTGCCGAGGCGCTGATCGGGACCACGGTGGACGACGAGGCTCTCGCTGCCGCCGGGGCTGCTTGTACTGCCGCCTCGTCGCCGATCACGGACAAGCGTGGAACCATCGAGTATCGACAGAAGGTGGTTGCGGTGCTGTGTCGTCGGGCCGGGGCAAACGCTAGGGACCGGGCACTCGCGCGCTAATGCGCGAGAGCTTGGCAAAAAAACTCGCATATGAAAACAGCTATGAGAACACGCTATGAGTAAGGTACATGTCGTCACCAACGTTAATGGGGAACCCCGGGAGATGTTGTGCGAACCGCAACAATCGCTGCTCGAGGTCCTGCGAGACGAACTGGGTATGACGGGGACCAAGGAAGGATGCGCGACCGGCGACTGCGGTGCGTGCTCGGTGATGTTGAACGGACGCCTCGTGTGTTCCTGTCTGACGCTGGGCGTCGAGGCCGAGGGTGCCGACATTACGACGATCGAAGGGATAGCCGAGGGTTCCCAACTGCATCCGGTGCAGCGCAAATTCCTTGAACATGCGGCATTGCAGTGCGGAATCTGCACGCCGGGATTCATCGTCGCAACGAAGGCGCTGCTCGACCGGAATCCCAATCCGGACGAGACCACGATTCGTTACTGGTTGGCGGGGAATCTCTGCCGCTGCACCGGCTACGACAAGATCATTCGCGCGGTGCAGGACGCCGCAACGGAATTGGCCCACGAAGCCTAAGGGAGAACTCGAGTGGCGGAAGCACGAGACTATAGAGCGATTGGCACCCGGCCTGTCCGGCCGGATGGGGTGGACAAGGTCACCGGTCGCGCCAACTTCGGCGCGGACATGACCCTGCCGAACATGATTCACGGCAAGGTGTTGCGCAGCCCGCACGCCCACGCGCGAATCAAGAGCATCGATGCCAGCCGGGCGTTGCAGTTGCCCGGTGTCTACGCGGTGATATCGGGGGCCGACTTTCCTTCCGGCGCCGAGGGCGAGATCTCCGGCGAAGGCGGCGGGACGGTATCGGACCTGGCGAAGAACATCATGGCCCGGGACAAGGCGCTCTACCATGGGCACGCCGTAGCGGCGGTCGCGGCCAAGACGGCGTTCCTGGCCGAAAGTGCGCTCGAATTGATCGACGTGGATTACGAAGTGTTGCCGCCGGTGCTCGACGTCGATACCGCCATGGCGGATGGCGCGCCGCTGGTGGACGAGCACCAGCGCACTGGTGGCGGTCAAGGCGATGCGCCAAGCAACATAGCCGCCATCACGAAATTCGAACGCGGCGACCCGGAAGCCGGGTTTGCCGCAGCCGATGTGGTGGTTGAAGGCGCATACCGCGTGCCCACCGCGCACCAGGGCTACATCGAGCCCCACGCGTGCACGGCGACCTTGGACGAGGAAGGCAGGGCGACGGTCTGGTGCTGCACCCAGGGCCACTTCGACGTGCGGTCGATGACAGCCGGCGTGCTCGGCAAGAGCGTCGGTGAGATCAAGGTCATACCGTCGGAAATCGGAGGCGGTTTCGGCGGCAAGACAGTCATCTACCTGGAACCCCTGGCGGTAAAACTGTCGGAGTTGACCGGTCGCCCGGTCAAGATGGTCATGTCGCGGGAAGAAGTGTTCCGGGCTACGGGGCCGACCTCCGCATCGCATTGCCGGGTCAAGGTTGGCGCGAAGCGGGACGGCACGATCACCGCGGCCACGGCATGGCTCGCATACGAAGCGGGCGCATTTCCCGGCGCTCCGGTGGGTCCGGGATGCATGTCCGTGTTCGCCCCCTACGACCTTGACAACTTCCGCATCGAGGGATTCGACGTGCTGGTCAACAAGCCCAAGGCTGCTGCCTATCGGGCGCCCGGCGCGCCGCAGTCGCTGCACGCCATGGAATCGACGATCGACGAACTCGCTCGCAAACTGGGTATGGACCCCATCGATCTGCGGCTCGCGAACTGCGCCGACGAAGGCACCCACGCACCCTACGGACCCACGTTCCCCCCCATAGGAATCAAGAAGTGCCTGGAAGCGGCGAAGGCCCATCCGAACTACACGACACCGAAAGCGGAAGGGACCGGTCGCGGTATCGCGGCGGGTTTCTGGTTCAACATCGGCATGCAATCGAGCGCGGAAGTCCGGCTGTCCGAGGACGGCACGGTGACGGTCATGGAAGGTAGTCCTGACATCGGGGGCTCGCGCGCGTCCATGTGCCTCATGGCGGCGGAGACGCTGGGCGTGCCGTACAACATCGTGCGTGCCCATGTGGGCGATACGGAATCCACCGGGTTCTGCAATGTCACCGGCGGTAGCCGAACGACCTTTGCCACTGGTCTGGCGGTCGTGCAGGCCTGCGAAGACATCATCGCCGAGTGCAAGCAGCGGGCGGCCATGACCTGGGATATCGATGCGGACCAGGTGGACTGGACGGATGGCGAGGCGGTTCCGAAGCCCGGCGTCAACATCGATGTCGCGCCACTGAGCCTCGCCGATATCGCGGGGAACGCAGGTCGCACGGGCGGTCCTATCCTCGGACGGGCAAGTTTGAACGCGCAGGGTGCCGGGGCGTCGTTTTCGGTGAACTTCGCGGACGTGACCGTCGACCGGGAGACCGGAAAGGTGGATGTCCTCAATTTCACCGCGATCCAGGACGCCGGAACGGCGATTCATCCAGCCTACGTGGAAGGGCAGATGCAGGGAGGTGCCGTACAGGGCCTCGGCTGGGCCCTCAACGAGGAGTACGTCTACGACAACAACGGCGTGATGGAGAATGCGGGATTCCTCGATTATCGAATTCCGGTAGCGTCGGATATGCCGATGATCGATACGCAGATCATCGAAGTGCCGAACCCTTCGCATCCCTATGGTGTCCGAGGCGTCGGCGAGACGCCCATCGTCGCGCCCTTGGCGGTGACGTCGAACGCGGTCAGTGATGCGCTGGGATTCCGAATCAGCGACTTGCCGCTGTCGCCACCGAGTGTGCTGGCGGCCATCGACGCGCATGATGAGGCCTGACGGGATCGAAATCGCGAGTGCTCCGTCAAGCCCGAATGTGCGCGTGTAGCTGCGAGGGATTTTTGGTTCCTGGCGAGGCGCGACGACGCCGTGTGGCAGGCCCCACACAAGGAGGAGCAACAGAGCCTTCAGCCGGGGAGCGCGAGGGGGCACCCCCTCGCATGAAAACCACCAGGGGCCAAAAATACCCGCAGATACCCGTAGATTCGGGCGTGACGGAGCACTAGAGCAGAGCCATGGCAAGGGTGGTATTTCCCGAGCATTTGCTGCAACACACCGGTGGCACCAGGGAGATCGAGGTCCAGGCCTCGAACTACCGGGGTATCGTACGCGCCGTGGACAAGCAGTGGCCGGGAATCGAGCAGGTCCTGATCAAGTCGGCCGTCGCCATCGACGGCCAGATCTACCAGGACGCCTGGCTCGAGCCGATTCGGGAAGATAGCGAAATCTTCTTCATGCAGCGCATTGAAGGCGGCTAACCACCCCCCCCCCCCCCCCGAGCAAATAGATGCCCAAACTGGTCAACCTTGGATCGTTGTGCATCGACAACGTCTACAGCGTGCCGAACATCACGGCTGCGGGCGAAACCGTCGCCAGCCTTGAGTACGCCATACACGCGGGCGGAAAGGGCCTCAACCAGTCGCTTGCGGCGGCCAGGGCGGGCGCCCAGGTCATCCACGTGGGCTGCGTCGGTTCGGAAGGCCGCTGGCTGAAGCAGGAGTTGTCGAAGTCCGGCGTGGATGTCGCCGCCGTGCGCGAGACGGATTCTCCTTCGGGCCACGCGGTGATCCAGGTCAATCCCTCGGGAGAAAATGCGATCGTCATCTCCGGAGGTGCCAACCGGACGCTCAACGATGCCGACATCGATACTGCCTTCAATCTATGCGATGCCGATGACTGGCTCCTTTTGCAAAACGAAATCAACAGGATGGAAGACATCTTTAAGATGGCTTCCGATAGGCGCCAGAAACTTGCCCTCAACCTTGCGCCGGTTGATGATCGAATAGGCAACTACGACATTGGCGCTGTCGATCTCTTGATCGTGAACGAGGTGGAAGCGCAGGCGCTGTCGGGAGAATCGGCTGTCGATGATGCCTTTGCGGCGCTGTGCGAGCGGTATCCGTCATGCGATGTCGTCGTCACCCTCGGCCGGGATGGACTGCGCTACGGGAAGGGTGCCGAACGTATCGCTTTCGGCGCCTTTGCCGTGGAGGCGGTGGACGAGACCGGCGCCGGCGATGCGTTCGTCGGCTACCTGATGGCCGCATTGCTCGAAGGACAACGCATGCGAGATGCATTGCTTGCCGGTTCCGCCGCGGGCGCCCTGGCCGCAACTCGCGCAGGTGCTGCCAGCTCCATCCCGGACCGCGAGGCTGTGGCATCGATGATTGCCACCTCGAAACTCGGCCCGGTGGCATAACAGACAGTCGGCTTCCAGAGATGGAAAGGGGGGTGCCGAGCGTGGGTCGGCTTCCGCCTCTTTCAGCCCGAGTGTAGAATTCGGCCATGGCCAGCAACGCGCCTTGGCAGGATTTGCCCGCTCGATCCCCGAACCGGATTCCTCCGATATTCGCCTTGCCGCGCATCATGGACGCGTCGGTGGATCACGGTGCGGCATTGTCGCCCGCGTTGAAGTTCCCGGGCTGCGAACCCATGCGTCTGACGCACGAAGAGCTGGAGGTTTTTGACGGACGCCTCGAGCTTTGGGACGCGGGCGTGGAGACGGCATGGGTGGTTCGCGAACCGACCAGCCCGGTCCATGAACGCCCGGGGCAGGCATTGTCCGCGTTGGCGGAGCGCATCGCCGCCGTGCGCGGTTCGCCGATCACATGCTACGGTGCGATGGATCTGCTTCAGCGCGACGGGGACGGGCAACCCAGGCGGGTCATGCAGTCGGACCAGTCCGTGTACCTGCGGCCGAATCGGGCCGTCCTGCCTGGGCTTCGCGCCATGGTCGTAGGCGAGCACGACATCCCGGATGTGGTGCTGGAGGTGGACCACACGACGGACGTGCGCCGAGGCAAGCTGCTGCAATACGAGGCGTGGGGATTCCCGGAGTTGTGGGTGGAGTTGCCGGACCGGGCGGCGTCGAGTCGTCCCCGAGGGCTGGTTCCCGGATTGACGATCTATCTGCTGGGAGAGAACGGCTACGAGGTCGCCCCGGAGAGCCGGGCGTTTTCGGGCTGGGCGGCGGTCGAGATTCACGACGCGATGAACGAGACGACGCCGTCGGCACTCACCTACGCGGTTCTGGAGCGCGTAGGGATGGCCATGGGCGCGGAAGAGGGCACCGGTCCCGACGATGATCCGCTACTGCGCTCTCAGCGACGAAAGGGGTACAACATCGGCCATGCCCAGGGCCATGCCGAGGGCCAGACCGCAGGTCGCGCGGCGCTGGCGCGCGGGATATTGCGATCTCGCGGCATTGAAATCTCACCGGGTCTTGCGGACACCCTGCAAGAAGCGCCAGCTTTCGCCGAATCGTCCGATGCGACCATCGCTGCTGCGGCCATGGCTGCGGAATCCGAAACCGACTTTCTGCGCCGCATTCGCCCCTTGAGTGATTCCGAGGACGCGTCGGTGCCACGATAACCATCGCCTTTCTCCTTGAGAGCCGCGCGCTTCGGATCCTTAAGGAAGGGTGATGATTCTCCGGCGGGTTTAGTGCAGCCATCAAGCGCAGGCGCGTCGTGACCGCTCATTCCCGCCCACTGGGGAGTTCGGCCGAAATGTGGGACGCTGGCAAAGCCCGGATTCGAGACTCCATTTGGTAGCGTTCTGTGCCGGCATGCACCACATCCAGCCGGTCGAGGTTCAACGTCTGCAGCGCTGAGCGCATCGATGGCGTCAGTCGGGGCGCTTCCGAGCGCTTCACTTCAAATCCATAGCGGCGATTGCCGTCGGTGATCAGCAGATCGAGTGCCGCGCCGCTATGGGTGGACCAGTGGAAGCACTGATCGGAACGCGCGGCAAGCACATGGATGATCTCGCCGATGACGAAGCCCTCCCAAGAGGCGCCCACTTTGGGATGTGAAAGGACATCTTCCCGGGACGACAGGCCGAGCAGCGCGTGGAGAATGCCCGAGTCCGCGACGTAGACCTTCGGCGAGCGGACTTGACGTTTGCTGATGTTCTCGAACCAGGGCGGCAGTTGGCGCACCACGAACAACGATGTGAGCAAGTCCAGATAGCGTCTGACCGTGGTGTGCGAAACGCCGAATGCGCGACCGAATTCAGCCCCGTTCCATACCCCCCCCATGCCAGTGCGCCAGCATGGTCCAGAAGCGGCGCAGCGTGGCGGGCGGTATGGATGGGAGCACGCTCCCGCCGTGATGCGGCCGTCCATTCGGTAGCTCACGTTAACGCCGAAGGCGTTTCCAGAGTCGACTCTGCCCCGCGCGCGCCAACTTTGCCGACTCGTCCCGCAGACTTTCAGATCCGCATCACGCTTGGGCGGTGGGACTCCTCAGGAGTCGAAGCGCAAGCCGGTAATCGCCGACAGTTCGGCCAGCGCCTGGTCTTCGTTCAACACCTTGATCGTGTGCATACCCATGGCGCGGGCGGGCTTCAGGTTGATGCCCAGGTCATCCAGGAACACCGTTCGGGCCGGCTCGACGCCCAGGCGTTCGCAGGCGATGCGATAGATGGCGGGGTCGGGTTTGCGGACTCCCTCGATGCTCGACTCGACGACGACCTCGAACAGCGACATCGCCTTCTCCATGAGCGCTGCGCGTTTTGCGTCCTTCGTGGCCGGCGGGCTTTCGCTCGCGGGTTTCATGTTGTTCGTGATGGCGCCGACGCGGAAATGCCCCTTGCAACTGCGCAAGGCTTGGATCATGCGCGGTCGAGGCGCGCCGCTCAGGATCTCGAGCAGCCGCTTGCCGTGCACCGGATGGCCGAGCGCCGCGGTTTCGGCGTGAAACAGGGCATCGAAAGCATCGGCATCGACCTGGTTCGACTCGAATTGCGCCCAGGCGTTGGTTTTCGGGTTCGTCGCGTTGACGCCGCGAATGAAGTCGCGAGGCAGACCGTTCGCCGCTTCAAACCGGTTGAAGGCTTCGAACGGGCTCGCGGTCAGGACGCCGCCTATGTCCCACAGGACCGCTTCGATGCCTTGACGCATGGGTCTCTTCCCCGCACTTGCTGGTGGACGATCAGTCGCCCTCGATTCGCGGGCGTGACCTTATCATAGGGTTTCGGACGACCGGCGCCGAAAGCCGCGTCGGACACCAGTCGCGGACAAAGGGACAATGCAGGATGGACATTCAGGACGGCGTAGCGATCGTAACGGGCTCTTCTTCGGGCGTAGGCGCCGCTTGTGCGCGCCAACTGGCGGAGAAAGGCTGCCATGTGGTCATCAATTTCGCCCATAACGAGGCGGGAGCGAGAGAGACGCAGGCGGCGTGCGAGGCATTCGGGGTCGAGACGGCCGTGGTGCAGGCGGATGTTGCCGACGACGAAGGATGTCGAGCGCTGGCGCGCGCGGCGGTTGACAAGTGGGGCCGCATCGACGCGCTGGTCAACAACGCGGGCACGACGAAATTCAATGCCCACGACGATCTCGAGGGGTTGACCAGGGAGGACTTCCTGCAGATCTACGCGGTCAATACCGTGGGCGCGTACCAGGCGACGCGCGCGGTGGTCCCCGCGATGCGCACCGGTGGCCGCGGCAGCATAGTGAACGTCTCGTCGACCGCAGGCGTGACCGGGGGCGGCAGTTCGGTCGCGTACGCGGCGTCCAAGGGCGCATTGATCACCATGACCCTGTCGCTCGCCCGGGCGCTGGGTCCGGAAATTCGCGTGAACACCGTGTGTCCCGGGTTCATTCAGGGCCGTTGGCTCGAAAGCGGCATGGGCGCGGAACGCTATGCGGCCGCGAAGGCGTCCCTGGAGGCGAGTGCTCCGCTACGACTCACGGCGACACCGGATACCGTGGCCGAAACCATTCTTTACTTCATCGAAGGGGCGGACCTCGTGACGGGGGAGACATTGATCCTCGATGGCGGCGCGCGCCTCTCGCAGATCCAGCTCGCACGGCGGTAGCGCGGGCTCTCAACTGTCCCGAGGCCGTCCGGGCAGACCGGTTGCGCGGGGGGCCGTCCTCCGGCGTATTGCGGCGGCGACAGTGCATTCGTCGGTGCGCACGGTCACCCTTTGGTGATCGGCCAAAGTACGCAGCAGCGGAGGGCAAACGGTGAATCTCATCGAGCACCACAAGGCCCTTGAGCGGGCGTAGTTCAAGGGCGGGGTCGGCCGGGTTTTCAGGTCGAACCAGTCAAGCAGGAGGCGTGTCGCCGAGCGTGGGTCGGCTTCCGCCTCTTTCAGCCCGAGTGTAGAATTCCGGCATGGCCAGCAACGTACCTTGGCGGGGGTTTCCCGCTCGATCCCCGAACCGGATTCCTCGGATATTCGCCTTGCCGCGCATCCTGGACGCGTCGGTGGAGCAGGGTGCGGCATCTTTGCCCGCGTTGAAGTTTCCGGGCTGCGAACCCATGCGTCTGACGCACGAAGAGCTGGAGGTTTTTGACGGACGCCTCGAGCTTTGGGACGCGCGCGCGGAGACGGCATGGGTGGTTCGCGAACCGACCAGCCCTGTTCATGAACGCCCGGGGCAAGCATTGTCCGCGTTGGCGGAGCGCATCGCCGCCGTGCGCGGTTCGCCGATCACATGCTACGGCGCGATGGATCTGCTTCAGCGCGACGGGGACGGGCAACCCAGGCGGGTCATGCAGTCGGACCAGTCCGTGTACCTGCGGCCGAATCGGGCGGTCCTGCCCGGGCTTCGCGCCATGGTCGTCGGCGAGCACGACATCCCCGATGTGGTGCTGGAGGCGGACCACACGACGGATGTGCGCCGAGGCAAGCTGCTGCAATACGAGGCGTGGGGATTCCCGGAGTTGTGGGTGGAGGTGCCGGACCGGGCGGCGTCGAGTCGTCCCCGAGGGCTGGTTCCCGGATTGACGATCTATCTGCTGGGAGAGAACGGCTATGAGGTCGCCCCGGAGAGCCGGGCGTTTTCGGGGTGGGGGGCGGTCGAGATTCACGACGCGATGAACGAGACGACGCCGTCGGCACTCACCTGCGCGGTTCTGGAGCGGGTCGGGATGGCCATGGGCGCGGAAGAGGGCACCGGTCCCGACGATGACCCGCTGCTTCGCTCTCAGCGACGAAAGGGGTACAACGTCGGTCATGCCGAGGGCCACACCGCAGGTCGGGCGGCGCTGGCGTGCGGGATATTGCGATCTCGCGGCATTGAAATCTCACCCGGTCTTGCGGACACCCTGCTTGCAGGGCGCGCTTTCGCCGAGTCGCCTGATGCGGCGATCGCCGCCGCGGCCGTGGCCTCGGAGTCCGAAGCCGACTTTCTTCGGCGCATTCGCCAACTGGGGTGATTCCAGGGAGCCTTCAGCCGGGGAAGCTGCCCCGACCGCTGACGCGTAAGGAAGTGCCGGCATTTCCCCGCTGGAGGCGAGGCGTACTTCCAATCAAGTAGGTTGGCGCCACGATTACGACCCTGGCGGTGGATCGTCCTTGGTTTCAAATCATTCCTGCAATCGATCCGGCAAGCCGGTGGCGCGAGCGGTCGTCCGGCGTATCGCGGCGGCGACAGTGTCTTCGTCGGCGCGCACGGTCACCTTGTTGCGCGCCCGCGTCACTGCTGTGTAGAGCAGTTCCCGCGTGTTCACGCGCGAGTCTGCGTCGCCGGGGATGAACACCACCTCGTCGTATTCGGACCCTTGCGCGCGATGCACCGTGAGGGCGAAAAAACTCTCGTGCTCCGGGAGGCGGGAGGGCGAGACAAGGAATCGGGCGTCGTCGCCATCTTGGCCGGCGAGGTCGGGGAACCATACTCGACGGCGGTTCCGGCTGTCGAGAATCACGACGCCGGTGTCGCCGTTGGACAGTCCCGTCACCCGGTCGTTGTGCGTCACGATGATGGGGCGGCCCGGATAGAACTCGTCACTTGCGGGAATGCGCCCTGTGTCTCGCAAGCGCCGCTCCACCAGGCGATTGAAGCGGTTGGCGCCGAACGGTCCGCGCCGATGGGCGCAAAGCACGCGGCGGGCGGGGAATGCGTCCCCGGCGCGCGAATCCTCGATGTGCACGGCCCACTCCTCAGCGGTTTGGCGCGCGAACCGGTCGAATGCGGACTCGTCGGCCAGGTCCGCCAGGTAGGTGTCGGGGCTGTCCTTGAGGACGGTGATGGCGCTGGCCGCATCGCCTCGACCGATGGCGCTGGCGAGACGCCCGACGCCGCTGGCCGGACCGAAGCGATGGCTTTTCGTGAGCCGCACGATGCATGGCGCCAGTGGGGAGGTTCCGCTGTCGGATGTGGCGCAGAGATCGCTGAAAACAGAACCCGGCTCTACCGAGGATAGCTGTCCCGCGTCGCCGAGCAGAATCAATCGCGTACCCTCCTTCAGGCCGTTCAGGAGCCGGGCCATCAGGGGCAGGTCGACCATCGAACACTCGTCCACGAGGAGCGCATCGATAAGAGTGTCGGTCCGGTTCAATAGCCGGTGAAGCGTGGTTGCGACGGGGACGAAATCGCGCAGCGCGGGCACCTTGTCGGCCAAGGCTCTTGCGAGGAACTGGGTCCTCACGGATTCCTGCAGCCGCGCCGCCGCCTTGCCCGTCGGGGCGGCGAGCGCGATGCGGCGCGGTTCGGCTAATCCTGAGTCCGCCAGGAGCGCGATGAGGCTCGCGGCGAGGGTGGTCTTGCCCGTGCCGGGTCCCCCGGTGACCACGCAGAGCTGGCGCGAGACTGCGATCTTCGCGGCGGCGATGGTCGCTTCGGACTCCTCAAGGAGCACTTCGCGCATCCAGCGCGCGACATCGACGCAGGGCGTGGCAGCGTCCCGCGCCAACTCCCGCATCCGTCGGGCAAATTGTGATTCGGCTGCGAACATGCGGTAGATGTATAGATTGTCGCCATCGAGGACCAAGGGACGTTTGGATTCGTGCGCTTGGCCGCAAGCAACTACAGGGCTTTCGGACAGGGCAACCTCAAGGTCCGCGAGCACCGGCAGCCGCGTCTGGCGGATGTGGTCGGGCAAATCCCCGCCGACATGCCCCGACTCCGCCGAAGACCATTCCAGGACTTCGATGATCGGTCTGCCTGCGGATCTGGCCAGGGGCAGGCACGCGTGTCCGCTTCGATGCATCGCGCTGGTGACTGCGCCCGCGAGGCATGTGGCCGGGGCGGCGCCAAGTTCGGCGAGCAGTCGGGCGAAATAGCGGTCGATGTCCGCCATGGCCCGGGCCTCGCAGAGGTCGGCGAGCAGGTGCCCTCCAGCCGTTGCCTTCGGCTCCGCCTGTGGCCCGGCCCCGCTCGACGACCATGCAACAACCGCTCCCGCTCGCTGATGCTCGCCGGAAACGTCTGTTCCATGGAAGGTGTCCTGGTTCATCCGGGATATCTACACCGATCCTACTCGCTTTTTAGGATAGCCGGGCCAGTTACTGCGTATCGTCAGCTGCTAGCACCAGCAACGTAGTTCCGTTCATATCAACCACGGCGAGCCCGTGCGCTTGCGATATTGTCTCTAGTATCACGTTGCGGTCCCGCAGCTTGAATGTTCCGATTATTGTCTTGCCCTTGGGCACATCGGAACCGACGCGCAACTCTTCCGGAAAATACCGATCGATTTCGCTTACTGCCTCATCCAGCGGCACACCATCAAACACCAGCAGTCCCTGGTCCCAGGCCAGCGGTGCCGCAGGTTTGACATCGCCGACTTCCGGCATCGCGGATACAGACTGGATTGCAATGTCCAGCCGTTGTCCGGATTTAAGGACGGTTTGTCTTGTAGCAGCGCTGGTTGCCGCTTTAACGGCTTTGACTGCGACCCGACCTTCGACAACGGTTACCCGAGTACTGCTCTCTTTGTGGTGCACGCTGAACCGGGTCCCCAGTGCGATCACCTCGGTGTCACCGGCAACGACTACGAACGGTCGGTCAGTCGCATGGGCTACGTCGCTCAGCACCTCACCTTTCTTGAGGACGATCTCACGTCGAATGTCCGACATCATGACCCTGACCTCGGTGTCGGTGTTCAGGTGAATGCTCGAACCGTCATCCAGCATCACCCGGCGTTGCTCGCCTATCTCACTTCGGAATGTCTGTCCGGAATCGACCGTGAGCAGGACCGAGATGGTCACAACGGATAGTGATGCAGCGATCGCGACACCCCATTGCAAGATTCGTCCGCCGCTGACTGTTGGTCGTGCGCTATCACGAAGTCCAGATTCGCTCACGTCCGGGGCTTCAGTGGGATCCATCTGCTGCCAGCGCAGCTCCACCTTATCATAGGCTCTCTGGCGCTCAGGGCTGCGGTTTAGCCACGCCTGAAACGCTGTCCTGTCTGAATCGGAAACATCATCGGAACGTAACCGTACGAACCAGTCAATCGCCTGCTTTTGTATCTGCGAGTCAATCAATCGTCCATCCTCTCAACCCGGGTCCGCGACATCACCACAGTGGAACATCACGTGCTTCAGTGCTTTTGACATATGGTACTCCACTGTCTTGCGGGAGATTGCCAGTCGTTCGGCGATCTCTCCGTAGGTGTACTCTTCGAACCGATGTAACTCAAATACTTCGCGCGTTCTATCCGACATGCTCTGCAATGCACCGTCGACCGCCACCAGTTCCTCCCGGTGGCTGATGATCTTCTCCGGCCCGAGGTCACTTTCCATACTGTGTTCATGTTCGTTGAACATGATGACATTAGGGTCGTCGAAATGCCGCCGCCTGGCCTGACGCAGGTAATTCAGCGCCAACCTTCCCGCCACCTTGAACAGAAAGGCTCGGGGATATTCAATCAGGCTAGGGTCTGTTAGCGTGAACATCTTCGTATAGGCTTCCTGCGCCACGTCGGCGGCTGCTTCCCTGCTGCCGAGCGATTTGGCAAGGTATCGCTCCAGATCCTTACTGGTCGCCCGGTGCAGGTCGGATACAAACGCGTCTCGATCGTCCTGCTGCATGTTCTATCAGGTCAGCTCACCTATCTGAATTAGACACCGGAAAGTGCCATGACCCTAGTGCTTCACGATACACGATGAAGCGCTGCTTTGCTTGGAGACGGCCAAAGTGACAGTTCCGAGAGTCTCCTGGAGGACTCCTATTCGTGAGCCGCCAAATCACCGCCAAAGGCGTTGGTCATGAGGCAAGAGATAGTGTGAGTCGTTCTCCGCCATGAGACGTACCAGCTTGTCGATCATTTGCTGTTCGATCGCCGGGTCATCGGTGCTAAGCGTCCAGTCACAGCCGTGGTGGGGCAGCATGTGACGGTTCATCGAGTCGTACATGACCATGGATACCCCAGCCAATCCCGATCATTACTGAGCCTGTGGAAGATTCTCGAGAAACAGACTAGGGTGGTTCTATGAACTTGGTGTCCCAACAATGACGGTGTCGAATATGTCGATAAACGTTCGAGGGCGAATATCGCTCTGTGCACGCGCGTCAGCACTGATATTGACTCTGTTTTGGTGCTTTCCGTCGTTTGCGGACGATAAGGTCCAGTTCGATATTCCCGGCACGACGCTCAAGGAAGCCCTGTTGACTCTGGGTCGACAGGCGAATCTGACTATCGTGCTGTCCCTCGATGTTGAAGTCAGTGGACACGCCGTCGATCAGGTGGTGGGCAGCTATGCGCCATTGGAGGTTCTCGATGTCCTGTTGAGCGACTCGAAACTGACCTACCGGCAGGTCGCGGAGGATGCATTCGTCATAGAACGCGTGCACGGGCCCATCGAAGCGGCTGGCTTGACAGCCAGAACTGATAGCGGAGACACAACATTGAACACAGGCAAACCAGCACCCTCGGTGCTACACAGATTGGTCACTGCATTGGCAGGCATCCTTATAAGCAATGGTGCAGTTGCAGCCGATAACAACGATGATCAGAAGGGAAAGGAAAAACGAATAGAGGAGATCGTGGTCACCGCGACCTACCATGAGACGAACCTGATGCAAACTCCCATGGCCATCTCGGCATTGATCAATGAAGAGATCATTGAACGCGGGATAAGCGACATCAGCGATCTCTACACGTTTATTCCCGGATTGTCCTATCAATCCAGAGACGGTGGCGAAAATGCAATCAGTATTCGTGGCGTGACGCCACCGACACTGCTTGGCGGTGCGATGGTGGCGGTGTACGTCGATGACATGCCGATCCCGTCGCCGCCGCTCGGCAGGTTTGGAACCGGCAGTTTTAACGGGCAGATCTCCGGCAACGTGTTCGATTTGGAGCGTATCGAAGTACTGAAAGGGCCACAGGGCACTCTTTACGGAGAAAACGCCATGGGTGGCGCTATACGCTACATCACCAAGAAAGCTGACCCGAACGAGTTTGACGGGGGAATCATGACCCGTCTAAGCAATAGCTCGGAAAGTGACGACCTGAGTCACCGGGTTGTCGGCCTAGTCAATATTCCGTTAATTAAGGACGTTTTGGGACTCAGACTGAGTGGCGACCTAAGAGACGACGCCGGGCAGATTGATGTCGTCGGTAATCGGGTCGCGAACGATGTAGACTCTGACGAAGTGACCGGCCTGCGGGCGAAGCTCACCTGGTATGCCACTGATGGGCTTGACGTTACCCTTATTGCAAACCGGATCGACAAGGATATCAAGGGTCCGAGGGTGGCCCATTATGCTATCGGTACCGACCGGACAAACTCACCAGATGTGAACAATGCGGGCTGGGACACCCAGGATCTTTATACCCTTGCCATCAGGTATGATCTTCCCTGGGCTACCTTTACTTCCGGCACGTCTCGCTTCGAACGTACTTACGATTACACGTCCCAAACTCCTAGTACCTTCATCCCTGAACGATTTATAGGGCAACTCGCTATCCCGGTCCTGCCAGATGGGGAGGGCGGCTTCGTCGCCAATCCTATTTACGATCCCACATTCCCTGCCACGCCACCAAGGCTATCCGCGGCTGCTTACAATGCAAGGGGTCTTGCCTACGAGAACTTCAGTCAGGAATTTCGGTTGATCTCTACAAGCGACGGTCCCTTGTCCTGGGTCGCTGGCCTGTATTACAAGGATTTTGATGGATCCACAGGTAACGATGATAAGCCGACATATGTTCTACATCCTGTTCCTGGCTTGGAGTCGTACCTGGAGCAGATGCTTGCTCTATTTCCCGGCAATGAGGTGGGTGAAACAGCAGAAGAGTTATCAGGATACGGCAATGTCAATTACCGGTTTAATGAGCAGTGGGAGATCGGTCTCGGACTACGGCAGTCAAGCGTCCAAACCAGTCGGGAAAATGATCCCCTTGAAATTGATGAGGATATATCCAGCGTGCGATTCACCCTCGACTATCAGCCTAACGATAGTACGATGGTCTATTTTACCACCTCGTCCGGGTATCGGCCCGGTTTGAGTAACGGAACGAATGACTGGTTGGGTGCAATTCCCAACCTGCAGTCACTAGGCACTCCCCAGGCACTGGCTGAAGCGGACTACATATCTTCTAACCTCAGTGCTGACGGTGACAAGGTCACCAACTACGAGGTCGGTCTGAAAGCTCTGCGTATGAATGATCGCATTCGACTGATCGCTTCGGTGTACTACATCGATTGGAATGACATCCTTCTAGCTATAAACTACTCACACTCACTCCGTGCGTTTCCGGTCAACTACAGCATCAACGGCGGTGCTGCCCATAGCCAGGGCATCGAACTGTCGTTCTCTGCGGAAGTGTTCGACGGCCTGACGTTATCCGCAGTCGGAGACTACAATGATGAAGCGCAACTCGACGAGGGGACAAATGACGGCAACAGTACAACAAATTTCGACGCAGGGACCCGGCTCCCTAATTCGCCGAAGTACAGCTACAATGTCTCGGCTGACTACCAGTTTGAACTGGGCCAGTTCCCAGCCGGCGTGCGAGCAGACTGGGCGAGAGTGCCGTCGTCAAGATATCATCTTTGCTGCTCGCATATAACGGCGGGATATCACCGAACCAATCTACGATTCACATTACGTGACCAAGAAGGAAGGTGGCGTGCAGCTCTGTTTGCTGACAATCTTTTCGATGAGATCATCGTTTATTCGAATAACCCCTGGGGTATGCGCTTTGGACCATCCCGCCAGGTAGGCGTCGAATTTTCATACTCGCCAGGTCGACGCTAGGGGAACGCCCGACTGATTTGTTTTTGTGGGCACGCTGGGTGCCCACAAAAAATGCTGCGAACACTTGTGATTCCCATGAAGGACGTTCCGTCTCGATGCGACTGTAAGGGCGCCCACCTACCTCGCCATTCGGAGTACTGCTTCGAATAGTCTGATCATCTGGTTGAAAGCAACCATGCTTATTGTGACGCTGCGGTTCGGATGAGTGGCGGATCTCGATGAGACCCTGTTGGGTATCGTTACTTGTGGCGTTCGATGGGAATTGGTGAACGATGCTGCAAAACAGAGTTGTGTTGAGGCTGACCGTATTGTTGTTGGTGCTGCCTGCGGTAGCGGAAGATCGGACTTGGCAGCACGGCGTTTCGATGTTCGGAAACCTCAAGTATCCGCCTGACTTCATGCACCTTGAATATGCCAACCCGGACGCCCCCAAAGGGGGTACGCTGGTGTTGGCTGGAACCTATTTCACGAACTTGACGCCGTTTCTTTACCGGGGCGTGTATCCGAGATTTATGCTGACTCCGCCGCCGGGGCCGCTGTACGATAGTCTGTTCGTTCCGGCTAATGACGAACTCTATTCCGTTTACGGAAACCTTGCCGAGAGTATTCGCATTGGCAATGACCTTAGCACAGTGGAGATTAGGCTTCGCGACAACGCCTATTGGCACGATGGTGTGCCGATTACAGCGAAGGACGTCAAGTTCACTTTCGATCATGTAACCACCAGTTCAATGTCGGGAGCGCGTACATCTCTGCCCATTGAGTCAATCGAGATCCTTGACGAAAGCGAGCTGTTGTTCCGTTTTAGGCGAATCTCCGGGCTGAACAAGCGCGATTTCATGGGGCCCATGACCTACTTTCCTATCCTGCCGGAACATTATTGGCGCAAGCGGGATCTGTCCGAAACAACACTCAAGGCTCCTCTGGGCAGCGGGCCCTACCGCATCGCCGACCTCAAGCAGGGAAGTTCCATACTGCTGGAGCGGGTGCCGGACTACTGGGGACGGCATCTATCTGTCAACAAGGGGCGGCACAACTTCGATTTCATTCGCTACGACATATACCGTGATGAAACCGTCGCCTTCGAAGCCTTTCTCAAAGGGTTGCTGGACTTCCGTACGGAAGTGGACCCTTACCGGTGGCGGACGGCGTACGACGTTCCCGCGCGGGATAGGGGCTGGTTGATCATGGATCAGCACAACTCCCAGGTGAGATCCGGGTTTCAGAGTGCCCTGGTGTTCAATATTCGCCGGGACAAACTGTCTGATATACGGGTCCGGGAAGCCCTGATGCTGGCATTCGACTTCGAATGGACCAATCGCGTGGTCTTTATCGATTTTTTCGGACGTCCCGGCAGTTACTTCTCTGGTTCGCCTTTGGCAGCAAGGGGGCTGCCGTCGCAAGGTGAACTGGAATTGCTGGAACCGTTCCGTCAGGAACTACCGGCGCGCCTGTTCTCCGAGCCTTTTGTGCTGCCGAAGACAACCGGCCATGGCCGGTATCGGCCGGGCCTGGTGCGTGCCAGGGAGTTGTTCAAGGAAGCGGGTTGGACGATTCGCGATGGCGTGATGATGAACACCTCCGGTGAGGCGTTTACCCTGGAGTTTCTCAGCGACTCACCCAGCAAAAAGCGAACCTTGCTGCCTTATATGGATCAACTCAGACAACTCGGTATCGTATCGAATATCCGACTGATGGATTCGGCGCAATATGTGAACCGAACGCGCCGATTTGACTATGATGCCCTGCTGGTCGCGGTCCCATTTGGATTTCCGGTTCCGTCCGGGATTATCCGCCATTTTCACTCAAATGCCGCCAACACGCGGAGTTCGGCCAACCTGGTCGGTGTAAGCAGTCCGGTGGTGGACACCCTGATCGTGGCCCTGCGCGAATCCGGTGATGACCTTGAGAGGTTGACGGCTGCTGCCCGGGCACTCGACCGTACACTGCTCTGGCGCCATTATATGATTCCCATATTCGGTTGGCAGCAGCAGGGGAATGTCGTGTACTGGGACAAGTTCGGCCGGCCTGGAATTGACGCCAAGTATTTGACTAGCTTCCCCGATACTTGGTGGTGGGACGGGGAGCGGGCGTCACGCATTCACTTGGAAGGAAACTGATCTATGGAATGTTTATTCCTATTAGGTTCCAGCGCTCCCTGAGGAACTCTTTTCTTTTTGTCTTTTGCTCCCTTATGCGCTTGCTGTACTCGACGCCAATCGGGTCTCCCGGCGGATTGATTACTCGTTCCAGGAAGCCATGCCGTCGGGTATTCGCCACTCGAAGGATTCGCCGAGGTGGTAGGCACGGCTCACATATTTGTACTCGTGGCGGACGTTGTTAGCGAATAACGTATTATGCAGTAGGTTCGTTCCATGGAAGAATTCATGTGCGTCTTCCGACCCGATGTCGAAGTAAATCTCTATGCCTGAATTCCGAATCGCGTCTACGCTGTCCCGTACGATGTTGGCGGGTTGATTCTTGTCGTGAAATGCCTGGTCGTAGAATGCAGGGGAGTATTCCGGTTTGTTGAAGGACGGCGAAAGCTGCGGTTCGAACGCGATGATAGCGGCAAAGGTGTCAAGGTGTTTCAGGCCTATCATCAGGCTGCCGAGGCCACCCATCGACACGCCACCGATGAAGGTTCCACTTCTATCTTGTGCGATACGGTACTTCGTGCGCAGGTGATCCAGGAGTTCACCTGCGATCCAAGACTCCCAGTGCCGGGAGCCATCCGGAAAATCCAGGTAATTGTTGGGGAATTTTCCCGAATGCGGCGTGACGACCACCATCTGGGACAACGTCCCTTGCGACCACATTGACGTCAATCGCGGAGCCTGGCGTTGCAGGAAACCGTCGGGCCCGCCACCGCCATGCAGCCAGAAAAGCAGGGGATAGGTCTTATCACCCGAGCCATAGGTGGGCGGCAACAACACGTCGTATTGCGCAGGACTCGGTACGAGTTCCGCCTGCATCTGTTCCAAAACGGGCATTATGTAACTCCATCGGACCTAAACGATTCGGCACATCATGAATTCAATACAAGATTCCAACGGTCCTTTATAAATTGTGTCCGATTGTCCCTTAGTTTCTTGCCGTCCTCAGGATTACGGAGTCTGGAGACTTTCTCTGGTGGATTGATGACTCGTTCTAGAAAGGCCAGGCCATCAGGCATTCGCCAGTCAAAGGATTCGTCCGCGTGTCCGCCTCCGTCTACATATTTGTACTCGTGGTGGATCTTGTTTTCGAACAGGGTGTTGTGTAGGAGGTTTGCACCTGTAAAAAACCCAAGTTCGTCTTTTGAACCGCACTCAAAGTAGATCCTTATTCCTGAATTCCTGATCGTGTCAGGATTGTCTCGGACAATGCTGGCAGGATTGTGCTTGTCATGGAATTCTTGTGTGTAAAATTTGGGGTAGCCGTCTGACTTTTCGAAAGTGGGGGCAAGCTGCGGTTCAAACGCGATGATAGCGGCAAAGGTATCAGGCTGTTTCAGCCCTATCTTCAGGCTGCCCAGGCCTCCCATGGATATGCCGCCGATGAATGTGCCGCTTCTGTCCTGTGCGATACGGTACTTCGTGCGCAGGTGATCGAGGAGTTCACCCTTGATCCAGGATTCCCACTGTCGGGTGCCGTCCGGGAAATCCAGGTAGTTGTTGGGGAACACGCCCGTATGCGGCGTGACGACAACCACCTCGGATAAGATGCCCTCGGACCACGCTGACATTAGTTGCTGAACGTTACGTTCGAGGAATCCGTCACCACCATCACCGCCGTGCAACCAGTAGAGCAGGGGATAAGTCTTGTCACTCGAGTCATAGCTGGGTGGCAATAGCACATCGTATTGTGCAGGACTCGGTACGAGTTGCGTGTCCATCTGTTCCAAAACGAGCATTAGGTGTCTCCATCGGATATAAGCAGTTCGGCGTACAAACTCAGCATGCAAGTGCGTAGACACCGAATTAATGACGTTACCCTAGACCGCGTCGCTCCGCACCCGGTCGAGTTCCACCGACTAACGAGTTCTCGATGCCTACTTCGAAGCCGGGTGGGTCCCGGAACGAGACCTCGTCCAGGTGCAGGCGTGGACGACGGTAGCCAAACCGGTGGTCTGGTGCGACGCCGCCGACGGACATCGCCGACCATGCCGACCTGGTCGGGCGGGTCAACTCCTGTTGGACCTGATTCCGCTGATCCTCGCCACGGATTCGTCCCGATTGGTCAGCGTGATGATCCAGGACCACCAGACCGTGCCCAAGGTGGCGGGCGTCCGGCGAACCAGCACAACCTGTCCCACCACGGCCAGGATCCCGGCAAGATCGACCAGTTGAAAGTCGTCGAAAGGGAGATCGTCAGTCGCTTCCGTGAGCAAGATTGGTTTATCGTGCCAAGCCTGCGAAACATGCATCGATCGCCTCTATGCAGGCCCGCGTCGGCGCGTCGCGATAGACACCCCGGCCGGGCATGTCCGGGGACATGCCGCGCAGGAAAAGGTAGAACACGCCGCCGATGTGGCGTTCGTAGTCGTAGTCCGGCAGTCGCAACCGCAGAAAGCGGTGCAAGGCAGTGAGGTAGAACAGGTACTGCGCCGCATAGCCATGCGCGCCGATGGCGTCCCGCAGCGCCTGCTCGGAATAGGCGTGAATGTTGTCGCCGAGCCAGTTCGACTTGTAGTCCATCACGTACCAGCGCTCACCGTGCTGGGCCACGACGTCGATGAATCCGTGCAGGAAGCCGTCGATCTCGCTTGCGCTGTCGGGGATTCCGTGGCTGTAGCCGTGCGCGGCGAAGCAACGGGCGAGGCTCGCGCGATCCATGCCGGCGAGCGGTAGGTGGAATTCCATTTCCGAGATTGGCCGTTCCACTTCGGCGAGACGGAAGACGCTCCCGTCAAGCGGACTCTCGAGGGGTGTGTTGAGGGTGTTCTCTACCATCGTTCGCGCGACCGGCGCCCACTTGGCGTCGATGCGGTATTTCGCGAGCACGTCCCGACAGATTTGATCGAGATCTGCCGCCGGTTCGACGTTCCTTTCGAATATCTCATGCAGGCAATTGCCCGGGCGGAAGCCGCTCGGGAACGTGAACACGTCGAGCCGGTCTTCCGTATGAGGTGCGGGCTCGGCTTCGGGCGCGATAGAGTCAGCGTCATCGGTGACGGTCAGTTCCTGATCGTGATCCGGCTGGTCGACGTCCTCGTGTTCCGCCGCGGTCATGGCGGCGCCCATGTCGGAAGTGAGAGCAGAGAAACTGGTCCGCTGGCGGATGCGCTGAAGCTCACGGTCGAGGTTCCGGGCGGCGAGGTGCTCGAGTCCGGGAAGCTCCAGATTCTCGTCGACACGCCGGGGCACCGCAGCCGCGCCGTCCAACACGGTTGTGGTGATAGCTTCGGACGCTCCGTTCGCGAACCGCTCGACCTCCCTGAGCCATGCCGTGCCGTTCAGCAACCTGACATGGGCGGCGTTGGCGTCCAGTTGCTCTTCGAGCGTGCTTTCGGCCAGCAGCTCGGGACGATGAATGAGCCACGCGAGCGGTGAATTCTCGCCGTATCTCACCCGAGCCCACGTTACAACGCAACGGTACTTCGCCCGCGTCAGCGCCACGTACAGCAGACGTAGCTCGTCGGCCCGCGCCTCGATCCATTCCTTCGCGACCGCACCTTCCGATGGATTGAGATCGAGCACCGCCACATCGCCATCCTCCTCGTGATACTCGGCGGTCTTGGCGGTACGCGGTTTCCAGCGTCCGTCCCAGGCGAACGGACAGAACACCACGGGAAACTCCAGTCCTTTACTGCGGTGGATCGTGACGATCTTCACCAGTTGCTCATCGCTTTCCAGGCGAAGCTGCGCGCCTTCGTCGCTGGCGTCCGGGTGCGCTGACGCGCGGGCGAGCCATTCGACGAGCCCTTGCGGCGATAGCCGTGCGTCGGCCTCGGCCTCCTGCATCAACTCGGTGAGATGCAGCACGTTTGTCAGGCGGCGCGCGCCGTTGGGATATTCGAGCAGGTGGGCGGCGCAATTCGTGTCCCTGGCGAAGAGCAGCTTTCGGATGAGGGTCGCGACGCCCCGTTCGCTCCATGTCCTGCGGGAGTCTTGCGCCCACATGGTCCAGCGGGCCCAGGTATCGTCGTCGTCCTGGAGCTGCGCGAGATCGGACATGGCGAGGCCGAACAAATCGGTCGCAAGCGCGCCGCGCAACAGCGATGCAAAGTTGTATTCGGCCGGATCGGCCGCCAGCGCGCGCAGGAGGTGCTTTAGCTGAACGGCTTCGAGCGTCTCGAACACGCTGTCTATCCCCATCTCGACGCTTCGAACGCCGCGTTCCCGCAGCTTGCCCGCGATGGTGCGGCCCTGTTCGCCGGTGCGAACGAGGACGGCGATATCGCCGCCGACGAGGATTTGCGGCCTTCCGTTCGACGTAATGGTGGCTTTGCCGTCCCGCGCCAGTGCCAGCAACTGGGCGATTTCGTCGGCGGCGTGATCGGCGGCCATCTCGGTCATGTCGCCCTTGTTCCACGGTCTGCCGTCTGCCGTGCCCGGGAAGAGCCGCAACTGGAAGGGCTTGGCGTCCACCGCCTGGCCCCGCGTCCGCAAGCCATCGGAGCGGCGGGTGGCGGCTTGCACTTCTTCGAACCGGATCTGTTCCGGGCGCAGGAAGGGATTGCCGCGTTTGAACACGGCGTTGACGGCCTCGACGAGCATGGGGCTTGATCGGTAGTTGCGCTTGAGCGAGAGCTTGCGCATGTCGCGCCTGTGGGCCGTCGCTTTCAGGTAGGCGAAGACATCCGCACCCCGGAAGCGGTAGATGGACTGCTTGGGATCGCCGACGATCATGAGACCGCCTTTCGGGAACGCCGCAGCGGCATGTGTGTCGCCTGGCGGGTAGATCTTCTCGAAGATCCCGGCCTGCAAGCGGTCCGTATCCTGGAACTCGTCTATCAGGGCCACGGGGTAGCGCGCGCGGATGCGTTCGGACAGCGCCGCACCCGGTGCTCCAGCGAGCGCATGATGGAGTTCCGTGAGCAGGGCGTTGAAGCTCAGGCGGCGATGCTTCCAGGTGTCGTGCCGCAGCGACTTTCTCGCGTCTTCGAGAAGGCGCTGCCGACGGTCGGGCAACCACAGCTCGCGCATCTTCTCGGAGTTGCCGCCCAATGCGTCGAAGTGATCGTAGAGGGAGATGGCTGGCAATTCCTGCGGTGGTCTCTTCCTCAGTTTGCCGGCGAGCGCTTGCCGGCCGAAATAGCCGGCATTCTGGAGTGGGAGCAGGTCGGGGTCGTTCGCGTTGAACGCGGCCAGAACCTCCTCCAGGCGATCCGCGTTCTGATTCTGGTTCCACCTCAGTGTTTCCAAGGCGTCAAGGAAACGCTCCCGTTGCTCCGGGTCGTCCCAGGCCTTTCGCGCTTCCTGGAATGCCTTCAGGCGCGCGGCGTCGGCTTTGGCATATCCATCGGCGAAGTCCGCAGCGCCACGAATCACGCTCGGCTTGGCGTGATGCGCGCCGACCCACTCGCTGAGCGCATCCAGGCTGAATCTATCGGACTTCGCGACCTCCAAAAGCGGAATGGGTTCGGGGGCGATGTGCTGCCGCCAGAAGTCCCGCGTGGCCGCGGCGATATCGGCCCTGTCGTCGCCGCTGACCCCGAAACCGAACGGAATGTGAGCGTCGAAGGCGAACTGCGCCAATACGCGCTGGCAGAAGCCGTGGATGGTCATGACATTCGCACGGTCGAAGTCGCGAATGGCACAGGCGAGCCTTGATTCGATCTCGTTCCGCCCGATTCGCTCGGCGCGCCAGCGACGCACCAGGACCCCCGCAAGCGGATCGCCTTCGTCCTGGCCGCGAGCGACTTCGAGCGCGTCGCGCAAGGTGTTCCGAACGCGCGTGCGCAATTCACCGGTCGCGGCGACGGTGAAGGTGACGATCAAGAGGTCGTCGATACGCCACCCGGATTCCACGATCAGTCGCGCGACCAGGGTGGTCAGCGCGTAGGTCTTGCCGGTGCCGGCGCTCGCCTCGACGAGCAGGTCGCCGTCGAGCGGCACGTCGAGCGGCCGCGTTCTCACCGTAGCCCTCATTGCATGGCCTCTTCCAGCGGCTCAAGCAGCCTCTGCGCCAGTGCGCGGAACGCTTCGGTCAAGGGGGCTTCGGAGAAGACCACGCGGTGATAGTCGTCGTTGCCTTCGCCATAGTCACCCCGCCAAACGGCTTCCGCTCTCGAAGGACTCGTCACCCACGTCCAGGAGGTTTCCGGGAAGAACGGCAGGGGTTCGTTCTGCCCATCCGTCCACGCCTCGAGCCAGCGATTCAGATGCGAACGCGCGTCGGCTGGATCGGGACCCCGCACGATGGTCGGCGCGTTCGCCTTGGTGCCGAGCAGGTATGCGGTGACAGGTCGCTCGACGACGCAGGTCGACGCCAGCAGGCGCAGCCAGACTTCCACCATGTCCTTTGGGCGGATGCCGCCGATGCGCCACCACAGGAATTCGGTCCTGTCCTGGTGGAACTGCCCGACCGTGCCGACGATGCGGAAGCCATCGACCGCGATGTCCACCGCGACTTCCTCGCAATGCTCCTTGTAGGGCTCCAACGCGGTGGCGAGAGCAGCGACTTCCTTCGCCGTCTCGCCATACTGGATTCGGCCCAGGTTGTCCGGAGGAAGCTGGCCGGTGGCGGCTAGCAGCGGGTGGCTGCCGGTCGCCGCGTTCTGTTGTCGTTGGAACAGGTCGGTCTTCAGTTGCCATGATTCGAGGCTGTTCAACTCGAACGGCTCGTCGTCGCTGATCTCGTCGTCGTATACATCGAGATACAGGCCGAGACGGTTGCGCAGGAAGTACTTCGCGGGGCTGGCGGAGAAGCGGATGAGTTCTTCGAGCGGGATCTCGCCGCCTGGTGCCGCGAGGCGTTCTGTCGCCGGAGCCAGTTTGCCTACGAAACGCGCGGGCGGTGCTGGAATGTGTTCGACGGCCCGGGCGGCATTCGCCATCGCCTGCGAGTAGCTGAACAGGTTCGGCTCCGACGGCGCGAAGTAACGGCGGCTGAAAGGCTGCAGCGGGTGGCGCGTCTCCCAACCGTCCTCCGCCTGGAAGCGTCGGCTCAGGTAGTCGATCAGTTCGCTCACCACCACGGAAGGCGGAATCGGCTTGTCCTCCATCAGGTCCCGGCCGGTGTAGCTCACGAGAAAACACCGTCGTGCCGAGAGCAGCGCCTCGAGGAAAGCGAACCGGTCTTCATCGCGCAGATCGCGGTCGCCGAGTTGTCGCGCGTCGTCGCCGAAAAGGCCATCCATGAATTCGAATGATGTTGCTGGCGGCCTGCGCGGGAATGCGCCATCGTTCATGCCGAGGAGGCAGACCACCTTGGCGGGGAACACCTGTCCCGTCGCCAGGCCGGCGACCGTCACGCCGTCGGCCAGCCGGGGAACGGCGCGCGCCTCGACGCCGGCGCGGCTCACGAGGGCGTCGCGCAGGACCTCGAATGGCACCGGGACGTCCGCGTCCGCGATATCGCACTCGCTGACGAAGTCGTCAATCAGCCGCGCCAGGGCGTCGATCTCGCGGGCGGACTCCGCGTCGAAGGGTTGGCGAACGAAGAAGCGCCCGAGAACCTCCGCGCGCAAGAGTCGCGCCCAGTCGTCGGGCGTACGTTCATCGGCGATCCAGCCATTCAGTTCGCGGGCGAGGTCGCAGTAGTGGACGAAGGATCCCAGGCGTTCGTAGTCGCCTGCCCCGGACTGGTAGCCGCGCCGGTCGAGAGGGCACGGCACTATGCCGTCGATGAGGGCGTCGTCGCCCGGTATCGCGTATGCGAGCAGGAGTCGCCGCAGGCCGTGGTGCCAGTTGTTGTGGGCCGGCGCGGACACGTCTTGCTCGGTGCGATGCGCGGCGTCCATGCCCCAGCGGATGCCGGCGCGGCCCACCCAATCGCGAATGCCGGCGAGGGCGCCTTCGTCAAGGCCGAAGCGATGCCGCACGGACGCCGCCCGCAGCGGGGCCAGCAATTCGCTCGCCGTGTAGCGCGACCCCGCCAACGCCAGGAGATCGAGGAACGCGCTGATGGCCGTGCCCACCCTGGCGCGCTGCCTGCCGATGTTGAACGGAATCGTGTCCGCCGCCCCGAATACGGCTTCGACGACGGGTGCATAGGCGTCCAGGTCGGGGGTGAGCACGAGGACATCGGCGGGCTGGATGTCCGGATGGGTGTCGAACAGGCCCAGCAGGCGGTCGTGCAGCACTTCCACCTCGCGCGTCGCGGAGTGACAGACATGGATCTGGACGGTTTCGTCCCGACCGATTCGCGTCGCGCTTGCCGAGTCTGCGGTTGCGGTGCGCGCTTCGGTTGCCGACCCGCTCGAGAGGATGTCCCGATGCACTTCCCCAAGGCATGTTTCCGAGACTGCGCAATGGTTTTGTCGGCCCGCCTCCGCCGATAGCCTTTCGGCCAAGAGCGTTTGCATGTCGCGCGCCAGGCGGCCCCAGACCGCGACCAGTTCGTTTCGCTCGCCCCCGGTATCGGCGGGTGGGACAACGGGTGCGCGGAAATCGCGAGAAGGGTTCAGCAGGAACAGATCGATATCCATGACGGCACCGATGCGACGCAGCAGTTCGAGATACGAAGGGGAGAGCATGGCGATGCCGAACAGCCGTACCCTGGGGCGTCTCGAAGTGGCGCCGTCCGGGCTGCTCGTCAGTTCGATTGCGTGACCATATGCGGCTACCGCATCGACCCAGTGCGTTGCCGCACCCATGTCGCGCACGAGTTCGTCCCAAAGGCGGACGTGCCAATCCGATGGATCGCCCGCGTTCCACTGCCCGTTCCGAAACACCAGGCAACGGTCGTAGGCGAGCGCGAGCTTGTCCGCGAGTTCGAATCGTTTCCGGGAGTCTCCGTCTGCCAGATAGCGGCTAACGGCATCGTCGCCCGCCCAGCGACCCAGCAGATCGAATATTCGCCACCGCAGCGCGCCAGGCTCGAATGCCGACTCCACCGGGAGGCTCGGCACGGCTTCGCGCATCACCGACCAGGCGAACTCGGCGGGCAACTCGACCTTGAGGTGTGCCGCTATGCCGAGACGCGTGGCCAGCTCCAGCCGAAGCCACTCGCCCAGCAACCGATGCGGCACGACAATGCGCTCGGCGTCCAGCGCCTCGGCGGGCTGTTCGCGCATGTCGTCCGCCAGCCATTCGGCGAGGGTTTCCATGCGGTTGGAGGCGTGTACGCGGATCATCGCCAGGGGCGGGCTATCTGATGAGGATGCGGCGCATGGTGCGTGGGCATCGGGACATTGTATGTCGCGTTCGCCGGCGCAGCGGACGCAATCGACGGGCGAAGATGACCGTTCGGTTCAGTCCATCCTCTGCAGGACGTTCGCTGGCGAATACTGGTCGGTCAAAGGTCGCCGATCCCGGTTCCAGCGCTGTGCGCGGTCGAATCGGCGGGGATAGCTCGTGATGGGTATGCCGTACGGCGCGAGGCGCTGGCGCCAGGACCGGGCTGCCCGCCTGAGCGTCGAGTGGTCCGGGAGCGGCGCGGTCGAAGCCAGCACGATACGGTTGGCGCTGTCCCGGATGGTGAAGTTGAAGAATGGCCCGAACGCGCGGTAGTAGGTCTCGGACTCGTGGTCGTAGAGTCGACTGATCGCGAACGTGTTGGCGGCGAGTACGCCGTTCGGTGCGAGCAGCCGGCGCGTCTGCTGCAGGTACTCGAGCGTCATCAGGTGTTCGGGAATGTAGTCGCCGTCGAAAGTGTCGAGCAGGATCAATTCGTAGCGATTCCCGTCGCGTAGCGCGCGCCGCGTGAAGACGCGCGCATCCCGGACGAAGACCCTTGTATTTCCGACCGCCTGGAAGTCGAAGAACCGGTCGGCGACGGATACCACCGCCGGGTCGATCTCCACGACATCGATGTGCGCTTCGGGAAGGAGCTCGGCGAGCGCCTTTGGCAAGGTGCCGCCGCCGAGTCCGGTGATCAGGATGCTCTCGGGCTCCGGCGCCAGCAGCAGCGAGGCCATCATCATGCGGGTGTAATGCAGCGCCATCTTTCCTGGCGCCCGCTCGTCGATACAGGACTGCCTGCGCCGTTCGGTGCGACCGGAGAACTGCATGCACAGAAAGCCGGCTTCCCGGGTCACGAGGATCTTTCCGTAAAGCGACGGTTCTTCGTGGATGACTTCGGCGGTCGGGAAGGCGCAGGCGAGGCCGAACGCGAGCAGCAGCGCGTGCTTCATTCCGCTCGGCCGACGGCGAAGGCGAGGCACGCGAGTAGGGCGAGCGCGCCAGCCAGCATGGCTACGATGGTGTTTAGCTCGAACCAGAGCACGAAGTAGAACGATGTCCCGAGTGTGCCGAGGGCGCTTCCAAAAGTGGAAACGAAATACAGCGTCCCGGCAACGCGGCCGGACTCTTCCGTGGCCTTGACGAGCAGGCGCACGGCGTAGGGCGAGATCATGCCGAGAATGATCGTGGGCGGCATGAAGAGCACGAGGCTCGCGAGCAGGGACCCGTAGCGGGGGTCTTCGACGCGGTCGAAGATCCAGCCCATCGCGGGTTCGGCGATGAGCACCAGCGGGCAGACGAGAACGCCGGCAGCGATCAGGATCAGGCCGAGCGTGCGCAGCTTCGGGCGCTTCAGGGAAAGGTAGCCGCCGAGCAGGTAACCGGCCGAGAGCGCCAGCATGAATACGGTGATGATGCTGCCCCAGACATAGATGCTGCCGCCGAAGTAGGGCGCCAGCACCCTGCCGCCCAGCAGTTCGAGGGACATGATCACGAATCCGCCGCCGAAGGCGAGGACATTGACGACAGCGGTCTTCACGGTTCCGGATGGGGTAATCGGCGGGAGGGTCGCGTATGCGTCCGGGCGTCGGTCGCCGCGGTTACCGGCCCTTCCAGACAGGCGGACGCTTTTCTGAAAACGCCCTTGCCCCTTCGGCAAAGTCCTCGCTGTGGAGCATTTCCCGCACGGACTCGAAGCGCGCTTCCATTGCCTGGGGCAGTGACGGGATGTCGAGACTGCGGTACACGGCGTCCTTGCTGGCCCGGACGGCCAGAGGCGCGCACCGCAGGATCTGCTCCACCCACCTTCCGGTCTCCTCCATCAACTGGTCATGCGGCACGACAGCGTTGACGAACCCCAGTTCGTAGCCTTCCCGGGCGGTGATGTGCCGCCCCGTCAGTATCATCCCGAGCGCGCGTTTCGATCCGATCATCCGGGGTAGCCGTTGCAGTCCGCCGCCGATTGCGCCAGTGCCGACGGTCGGCTCCGGCAGCGCGAGAACCGCCTCTTCGGAAGCGATGATGAGGTCGCAGGCGAGCGCGACTTCGAGGCCGCCGCCCAGGGCGAAGCCGTTCACGGCGGCGATCAGGGGTTTGGTCAGGTCGTATCGGGAAGTCAAGCCGCCGAATCCTCCCGGGGTGCGGAAAGGCTTGCCGCCTTCGGCCACGTAGCGCAGGTCATTCCCGGCGCTGAAGGCGCGGCCCGCGCCAGTGACCACGGCCACCCAGAGATCGTCGTCGGCTGCGTAGTCGTCGAACACCTTGCCGAGTTCCGCGCTGGCCGGCGGATGCAGCGCGTTCAGCCGTTCGGGCCGGTTGAGGGTGACCGTAAGGACATGATCGGCCTTTTCGACGATGCAGAATTCCATTTGCTACTCTCTCATTGGGTCGGATTCGCACGCTGGTTGCGCGTACGGTCGGGTGATTGAGCCAGTCTGGCAGGGAAACACTCGACGGGCACTAAGTTTGTCTGCGCGGTTCGATCAACGTCAACCGCTTTGACCGGGGCCGAAGATACCCGGCGGACTCGCGCTCCCCATGCAGGAATTTCCGCACAAATGTTTGAAGGTCTGGTTGCTGCCGGTATTCGCCGCGCTGGCTGCGGGCTGCGGTGGCGCCGACTACCAGGCGGTCGACGGGCGGACGATGGGCACGTCCTATCGAGTGGTCGCGCGATGTCCGGCGACTCTCGACCAGGCTCCGATCGATGCCGTCCTGGCCCGCGTCAACGCTTCGATGTCCAACTGGGATGAGAACTCGGAGATTTCTCGATTCAATGCATCGCCCATCGGCGAGTGGACCACCTTGTCGCCGCCGCTTGCCGAGATGATGCGAACTGCGCTGGAGCTAAGCGCGATGTCCGACGGGGCTTTCGACGTTTCCGTGGGCGCGCTGGTCAGTGCCTGGGGTTTTGGTCCGGCACCCGCGGGGGAAGTGCCGGGAGACATGGAGGTCGAGGCGGCGCTCGCGCGTACCGGTTTCCGACACCTGGAGCTGGACGGCGACCGATTGCGCAAGACCCTGGACCTGAGCATCGACCTGTCGGCTCTGGCAAAGGGTTTCGGCGTCGACGCGGTGGCCGAGACCGTCACCGAACAGGGATGTACGGATTACCTTGTGGAAATCGGCGGTGAAGTCCGCGTGCGGGGAAATCGTCCCGAGGGGCACCCTTGGCGCCTCGGCATCGAGTCTCCCAACGGGGAACAGGCGCGCGCGGCGCATCGGATCCTGGCGTTGACGAAGGGGGCGATCGCGACATCGGGCGACTACAGGAACTATTTCGAGCGCGACGGACAAAGGTACCCACACACCATCGATCCCCGCCTGGGAAGACCGGTGACACATGACCTGGCATCTGCCTCCGTCGTGCACGCGTCGGCGATGTGGGCCGACGGGTATGCGACCCTGATTGCTGTCCTGGGCCCGGAGGCGGGGCTGGCTTTCGCGGACTCAAACGACCTGGCGGCGTATCTGCTCGTGCGAACAGGCGACGGGTTCGAATCGAGATCCACGCCGCGCATGGAATCGCTGTTGGCGCCGGACTGACCACGCAACCCGCAACGGCACGTTCTACAATCACTTTCGAGCTTGTTTAGGACTTCTCTTGTTCCGTCCCCTCGCGGTCAATGTCGGACTCCGCTATGCGGGGAGCCGGCACCGGTTTGTCTCCTTCGTTGGGGCGACGGCGCTGGCGGGCCTGGTGCTCTCGGTCGGCGTCCTGCTGTACGTGCAGGCGGTGGTGCGGGGTTTTGAGCGGGAACTTGAAGAGCGTGTTCTGGGCGTCGTTCCGCATGTGACGATGGCGGCGCGCCACGCACCTGCGGAACCGGACGCCGTTGTGGGCGAACTTCTAAGCGTGCCCGGAGTGGAACACGTCGCACCGGTGATCTCGGGTGGAGTGCTGCTGTCTACGGGCACGGGCGTCGCCGTTGTGCGGTTGAAGGGCATAGACCCTACCGACTACGAACCGGTCATTGGACGGTTTTTCGAGAGCGGGAACATCGACGTACTGCGGCCGGGGAGCTTCAACGTGGTGCTCGGGCGCGGCCTCATGGATCAACTGGGTCTGGCGCCGGACGATTCGGTCACCGCTGTGATGCCGGACTTGACCCTCACGCCGCTGGGGGCGTTCCCGGCGCGCAAGAGACTGCGTGCGGCGGCGGTCCTGAGGACCTGGTCGCAACTCGACGGAGAGGTCGCCTACACGCATATCCGGGACGCGCAAAGGCTCTTTCGCTCGCCGTCGCGGCCGCAGGCGCTCGAATTGCGTGTCGACCGGGTTCTCGACGCGCCGGGTATTGCCGCGAGGGCGCTCGCAGTGGTGGGGACGGACAACTTCGCGGCGGGCACCTGGCTGCGTTCGATGGGTCCGGTGTACCGCGCGATCCAGGTGACGAAGGGGATGCTGTTCCTGATCTTCTCGCTGCTCGTGGCCGTGGCCGCGTTCAACGTGGTGTCGAGCCTCGTCATGATCGTCAACGAACGCAGGTCCGATGTGGCGATCCTGCGTACGCTGGGCGCGCACTCCAGCCTGATCGTTGGCGTCTTTGTTGTCCTCGGCCTGCTGGTCTCGCTCGCGGGCGTCGGACTGGGACTGTTGTTCGGATTGGGGCTCGGGGCGCTGACCGAGGAAGGCTACCGGTGGGCGCAGGAGACGTGGAACATCGACCTCATGGGCGAGTACTTCGTGCACAAGTTGCCGGTGGAGTTCGCCGCAGCCGACATCGCACGCGTTGCGGCCACCGCGTGCGGCCTCAGTCTGGCGGCGACGCTGTATCCGGCCTGGCGTGCTGGCCGCATGAACCCGGCGGAGATATTGCGTCATGAATGAAAACTCGCCGATCTGCGCCAGGGGACTGACCAAGGCGTATTCCCAAGGAAGCGCGCGGATCGAGGTGCTTGCCGGCGCCGAAATCGATGTTTCGACGGGAGAGCGATTGGCTATTGTGGGCCAGTCCGGCTCTGGCAAGAGCACGCTGCTGCATATTCTGGCAGGGCTCCTGGATCCCGATCGGGGAAGCGTGCGCGTCATGGGCGAAGACCTTACCGCCGCGAATCCCGCCAGGCGGGCGGAGTTGCGCAACGCCCACATGGGTTTCGTATACCAGTTCCACCACCTGCTGCCAGAGTTCACGGCGTTGGAGAACGTTGCGATGCCGAGGCTGGTCGGGGGTGCAGCCATGGCCGACGTGGTCGAAGATACGCGCGTGTTGCTCGAATCCGTCGGATTGTCTGCGCGCGCCAGCCACCGACCGCACGAACTCTCCGGCGGCGAGCGCCAGCGGGTCGCCGTCGCCCGAGCGCTCGCGGGAAGGCCGCGGGTCGTTCTCGCCGACGAACCTACGGGTAATCTCGATCGACGCAGCGCCGAGCGCGTGCTGGAGGTCATCGATCGGCTTGTCGGCGCCACCGGCGTGGCCTTCGTTGTCGTCACGCACGACGAGCGCCTTGCCGCACGCCTCGACCGGACGCTGGTGCTCCGGGACGGCGTCCTGACCTGAGGCATCCGGATCGATGACGCACCTGCTCAACATGCTCTGGATGGCGCGGCGCTACCTGATCGCACGGCGAAATCAATACGCTTCCTTCGTCAACTGGGTGTCTTTTGCCGGCTTGGCGCTCGGAGTGATGGTCCTGACGGTGGTGGTGAGCGTCATGAACGGTTTCGACCACGAGTTGAAATCCAGGCTGCTCGGCACTGTGCCGCACGCCCTCGCAATTCCGCCACGAGGCTGGGATTTTGAAACACGTTACGAACCGGCACCGGCGCATGGCGTCGTGTCCGTTGCCCGTCTGTTCCAGGGGTCAGCAATGATCTCCCGACGCGGGGCGGTCACGGCGCTGGCGCTTCTCGGCGTGGACGCTGACGAGTCGGATGGTTTCGGCCTGATCGAGGACAGCATCGTGGACGGATCGCTCGAAGGCCTGCTCGAGGCGCGCGGGGGAGTCATGCTGGGGGCGCCCCTTGCCAGGGCCCTGGGTATCGGAGTCGGCGATCCCGTCGCGCTCGTCCTGATGGTCCCGGCGAAGAATGGGGCACGTCCTCGAATCGAACGGTTCACGCTGCGCGCCACCTTCGAAGTGGGCGCGCAGCCGGACGCGTCCCTGGCCGTGGTTCGGTTCGACGACATCGAACGGCGGGGGCTTCTCGCGAGCGGGGCCGCCGGTTGGCGATTGCTGTTCGGTGATCCCCTCGACGTTCCGATGATCGAGGCCGATCTGCGCTCTGCGCTGGCGCCCGGTTGGCGACTCACGACCTGGATGGACAGCTACGGCGAATTGTTCCGGGCCGTTGGCCTGGAAAAGACGTTGATGTTCGTTTCCCTTGCCCTGGTCGTCGCGATTGCGGCATTCAACATCGTGTCGGGACAGACCATGCTGGTGAACGAGAAACGTCGCGACATCGCCATGCTGACGACCATCGGTGCGCCATCGCGGTTCCTCGTGGAGGTCTTCCTGGTGCAGGGATTCTCGGTGGCGATCATCGGGACCTTCATCGGGCTGGCTGCCGGCGTGCTGACCGCGTGGAACGTCGATCCGGTGGTTCGGGTCATCGCATGGATGACAGGCGAGAGCATCCTCTCTGGGACGGGTTTCGGCAGCATGCCGTCCGAGGTCCTGGTAAGCGACCTGGCGGTTATCGCCGCGTTATCGCTGGGTCTTTGCTTCCTCGCGGTATTGCGGCCGGCACTGAAGGCCGTGGCCGAGAATCCTGCCCAGGCTCTGCACGAAGGCTGATCCGGTCGTCCTATTGCGGCGCAGTCCCTGGCCTTGACAGGGCCTGGGCGCGGTGGCGTTCTCGTCGCTGCCGCCAGCGCCGCAGGATGTGAAACCGCCATGTCAGCCGCGCGATCACCATCAGCGTGAGTCCGCTCACCCAGCCGCAGATCAGGCAACCGACGATCAGCGGCCACCACAACGCCGCAAAACTGGCGCGGAGCGATTCCCACGACAGGTCCAGTTCGTTGAAGACGGGTTCCATGTCGAGCAGCCATGCGCCGAGTCTGTACGCGAACAGGAACATCGGCGTGAAAGTGACGGGATTCGTCACCCAGACAAGCGCAACGGCGATGGGCAGGTTGCACCGCGCGGCTATGGCGAGCACGGCGACGATCAGCATCTGGCCGGGCAGCGGAATGAAGGCGCAGAACATGCCGATGAAGCAGGCGCCGCCCACCGAGCGACGGTGCAGATGCCACAGTTCGGGGTTTTGTAGGAGATGTCTCAACGGCCGCAGTATCGGTTTCTCACGGATACTGTCTGCGGTTGGCAGGTACCGTTGGAAGAACGGGTGTGGCATATCGCAATTATGCCAACGCCATGTGACAAAGACGCATGCGGTCCCTGTTAGCGGCGTTTTCCGGGGGTGTCGTCGTCGCGCATGCGGTACCCCAGCCGGAGATGGTGACGATGATCGTGGGCATCGGCGCCGCCGCGCTGCTCTGCGTGCGTGCCGTGCGAGCGGCGGCCGTTTTCGCGCTCGGCCTGGCCTGGGGCTGGTGGGCCATCGGTGACGCGATGTCGAGCCGGATATCCCGCTGCGACACTGCGATCGATTTGGAGGTGACGGTACGAGGCCTGCCGGCGCGGACCGGGGATGCATACCGCTTCGAGGGCGATCTTGGCCGCGGTGCCGCCTGCGGGCTCGACGCGGGCGACCGCGTTCGGCTTTCCTGGGTGAGCGAACGCATGCCGCGCCCTGGCCAGCGATGGCGGATGGAAGTCAAGGTGAACCCGGCGCGCGCCTACGTCAATCCGCACGCCTTCGACTACGAGCGCTGGTTGGTTCGAAGGAACATCGTCGCCACGGGATATGTTGTGGATGCGCAGCTTGTATCGGCTGCGCGCGCTCCGGTTTCCGAATTCAGACTGCGCCTGCGCGAACGGATCGAGACCATGGACCTCTCGCATGGAGGCCTGATTCTCGCGCTGAGCACGGGCGATGGGGCTCTGGTTCCGGCTTCCGCCTGGCGGTTGTTCCGGGACACCAGCACGGTGCACCTGCTGGTCATATCGGGTCTGCACATCGGCATGTTCGGAGGCCTGGGCATGGCGTTCGGCAACCTGGTCGGGCGCTTCCTGCCGCTCACGCGGCGTTTCCGGGCGCGGGCCGTCTCGGGACTGACGGGCATTGCCGCCGTGCTGGCCTATTCGACCGTCGCAGGATGGTCGTTGCCCGTGACGCGGGCTTCCATCATGGCGGCCGTTGGGATATTTGCGGCGATCGCCGGCAGGCGCATCGGTGCGGCAGAGGGATTCGCGCTGGCCCTTGCGGCGGTGTTGGCGGTGGATCCCATCGCACCCCTCGCCACCGGCTTCTGGCTTTCGTTCGCGGCGGTTGGAGTGCTGATAGCCTTTTTCGCGCCCCGTGTGCGTCGCCGGACTGAACGCACAGCCGTGTCCCGTCTTCGCGCGCGAGCGGGCGAACTCGTCCTGGCGCAGATCGTCATCTGTGTTGGATTCGCCCCCTGGCTCGGAATCTTCGCCGGCGAAATTCAACCCGTTGCGCTGTTCGCCAACCTCGTGCTCATCCCCCTCGTGGCTTCGGCGGCGGCGCCGCTGTCGGTCATGGGCGTACTGGCATTGCCGCTCGCTCCGGCCGCGGCTGAGGTCCTGCTGGCGGCGGCGGACTCGATGCTTGGCCTGGTCATGTGGATCCTCGAACGTGTCGGCAAGGTGCCGACGGTTCCGGCGAGTAACAATGCTGGCGTATTGGCCGCCGCGCTGGCGTGTTCCCTGGCCTTTCTCCTGCCGTGGTCGCGCCTTGCCCGTTGCGTTCTTGCAGCGGCGATGTTCTCGACGCTGCCGCTGGTCGATCGCGTTGCACCGGGTCGATTCGACCTGATCGCCATGGATGTGGGGCAGGGCACGGCCGTGCTGGCGAAGACGCGCGGGCACGCGCTCGTCTACGACGCGGGACCGCGTTATCCCTCGGGTTACGACGCCGGCGATGCCATCGTCGCGCCGGTGGTGTTGCGCGAGCACGGTCGGCAGGTCACCCAACTCGTCCTAAGCCACGGGGACATCGACCATGTGGGCGGCGCCACGGCTGTGCTGGCCCGACTGCGGGTTCGCGGCGTCAGCGCGGGCGAACCGGAAGAGTGGTTCTCGGCCCGGCCGTGCCGGCGCGGGGACGCGTGGCTTTGGGATGGCGTGCGTTTCCGGGTGTTGTGGCCCCTCGGCCCGGCGGCGGGCAACGATGCCTCCTGCGTCATCGAAATCGACGACGGCGAACATCGGGCCCTGCTCACGGGAGACGTCGGCAGCGCCGCCGAGCGGCGCATCCATGCGCGCCCGGTGTATGCGATGGTGGCGCCGCACCATGGCAGTCGCACGTCCTCGTCGTCGGCTTTCGTCGAGCGGACGTGTCCCCGCGTCGTGATCTTCTCGGCGGGCTTTCGCAATCGTTTCGGCCATCCGCATCCGGATGTGGTCGAGCGATACCGCTCCATCGGAGCGCACATGGTGACTACCGGCGACCTTGGGGCGATCACGTGGCGCAGCGGAGAACCGTCGTCGCTGACCGCCGAAAGGGATGATCGGCGCTACTGGCGGTCCAGGTCGCGGCCGGCCATGCACCGGCTGGAACAGGCCACACATATCGTTTCGATGCCACGGGGCAATACGTCGGTGGCTTGCCAGACAAGTGATTTGATGCCGTGAAAACGGAAAGGTCCTGCGTCAACTATCTGTCCGACTCTGGACGCTTGAGACACTGTGAGAACTCCATTTTTAGTGTCGTTAATAGTATCATCCTCACCAATGGTGGCCTGTCGTGAGTCTGGATGTATTCCGACGGAATCCGCAGGGAGTCCGCTACCGGGACTTGTGCAGACTATGTGACATGTACTTTGGCAAACCTCGGCAAAGGAGTACGAGTCACCGCGTGTACCGCACGCCATGGCGCGGGGACCCGCGGGTGAACATCCAGAGTGACCGAGGGATGGCCAAGGCGTACTAGTGCTCCGTCAAGCCCAAATCTACGGGTATCTGCGGGTATTTTTTGGCCCCTGGTAATTTTCATGCGAGGGGTGCCCCCTCGCGCTCCCCGGCTGAAGGCTCCGTTGCTCCTCCTTGTGTGGTGCCTGCCACACCGCGTCGTCTCGCCTCGCCAGGAACCAAAAATCCCTCGCAGCTACACTCGCATATTTGGGCGTGACGGAGCACCAGGTTCGACAGGTCATCAAGGCGATCGAGAAGTTGGAGCAGGGGAATGATTGACCGCTACACCTATCGAATCGCGTGGTCGGTGGAAGACGACGAGCATGTCGGTCGGTGTGCCGAATTCCCATCGCTGAGTTGGCTTGCGCCGACGCCAGCAGAGGCGCTGGCCGGGATCCAGGATCTCGTCCAGAAGGTTCTGGCCGACATGCGGGACACCGGCGAATCCCCGCCCAAGCCGTTTGCGGACCGTCCATACAGCGGCAGGTTCGTGGTGCGTATCCCGCCCGAGACACATCGCGATCTGGCAATCCAGGCGGCGGAGCAGGGGGTGAGCCTCAATCGCCTGGTCAGCGCCCGCCTGAGTGGTGGGTTGTCGTCATGAGCCACGACGGCCAGCAGTGAGTGTGGCCAGAGATAGGCGCCTTTCGGCTATTGAGGGTCTCCGCGCTGCAGGATGTGGACGCGATCGGCTTCGAGGCCGGTCCAGGATTCTGTCCTGCCGTCGGGCCAAGTGATGGTGACTGCGTCGACGCGTTCGGCGGCGCCCAGTCCAAAGGTGAGTACCGGCTCGACCTGGGACAGGTAGCTGCGGCTCGGCATGACGGTGCGATAGTGGCGCGTTCGGGAGACTTCGACGACCGCGCGCGCGCCGATCGCATGTACGTTGGGCGGTGACGCCCGCAGCTTCAGGCGCAGCCAGTGATTGCCGAGGCGCTGGTCGTTGCGTAGCAACACTGCGGCTCCGCCGGCCTGCGTCATCGCCAGGTCCACGTCGCCGTCCCCGTCGATGTCTGCGTAGGCCAATCCCCGTGCCACACGCGGAGTTCGGAGCGTGTCGCCCGCCAGTTGGAAGGCGCGGGCACACTCCCTGCCGCAGTTCCAGAACAGTTGCGCCGGCTGCGCGTAGCTCTGGCTCGCCTGGACCCTGGCGATTTCGGGTTCGACGTGGCCATTGGCAGCCAGGAGGTCCAGGCGGCCATCGAGGTCGGCGTCGAAGAACACCAGGCCGAAGGTGAGTGCGCGCCGGCTGTCGGCACCGACACCGGTGACGATGGCGTCATCGCTGAAATTGCCGGTCGCGGCGCGTGAGACATAAAGCGAAGTCATTTCGTTGGCGAAGTTGCCGATGGCGATGGCGAGCCGGTCATCATTGGCGAAGTGTGCGGCGTCGATACCCATTGCCCCGGTCGCCAGACCCCCAGGGTCGAAGGCGAGGCCCGATTCGACGCCAGCCTCGCGAAAACTGCCGTCTCCACGATTCAGGAAGAGGAAGTTGCGCACGGTGTCGTTGGCGACGGCTATGTCCGGCCATCCGTCGCGGTCGACATCTACCGGCATTGCGGCGAGTGCCTTGCCCGCGGGCATCCCCGTGGCGGAATTCACGACATGGATTCCGGCCTCGCCGGATACATCCGTGAACCGGCCGCCGTCGTTGCGGAACAAGTAGCTGTCCGCGCCAGGAAAGTCCGTCGGCGGACCGTAAGCGCGGCCGACGCCGGTCAGGCGGTAGTCCACCTCGTGGTCGATCTCCGGCGACCAGTGAACATAGTTGCAGACAAAAAGATCCAGATCGCCGTCGCGGTCGTAGTCGAAAAATGCGGCGCCGGTGCTCCAGGCATCGGCTTCGCCGGCGACCCCGGCAGCGGCCGTGGTGTCGATGAAGCGCCCGCCGACATTGCGCATCAATCGATTGCCGCCGAGGGCCGTCACATACGCATCCAGGTTTCCGTCACCGTCGTAGTCGCCGACGGCCACGCCCATGCCGTACAGTGTCAAATCGAATCCGGCGGCGGCGGAGACGTCTTCGAAGGTACCGTCGCCGAGGTTGCGGTACAGGCTTGAAGTCGCTCTCGATGGCGGGGCGAGGCGCCATGGCCAGTGGTCGGAGTTGATGAACAGAAGGTCCTGGTCGCCATCGTCATCGTAGTCCAGGAACGCGACCCCGCCGCCCATGGTTTCCGGCAGCAGCCGCTCGCCGTACGCGCCGTTTTCGTGGACGAAGCGGATGCCGGCTGGATCGGTGATGTCGGTGAACTCGATGGCAGGGGCGTCGACCACCGCTTGTGGGGCCGGCGCGGGGCCCGGAACATCGGCGTCTTCGACGATCCCCTTGGGCTCGGTTGATCGAGTTGCCAGGAACGCTGCGGTGCCCGCTATCGCGAGCAGCACGACGGCGACCAGCGATCGCTTCACCGCGCGGCGGATTCGCGCTTCTCCCGCGGATGGGCTGTTCACGGGTTCCCGTTGCGCTGAAGGTCGTAAACGACAAGCGCCTCGGCAGCGAAGTTGGCCGCCGGGTCGCGGCGGCGGGCGGCAGCCACTGCGCGGTCCTGGGCGTTGTCGTCGGGTCGGTAGCGGGCATGCAGCGCGCGATGGTGGCTTGAGGCTTCCTGGTTGCCGAGCCTCGCGTAGACCTGCGCCAGACCGTAGTGGGCGGCGACATTCTCGGGGTCGAGCGCCAACGCGGCTTCGTGGCGGTCGATGGCCGAGCGCAGGAACTCTTCTTCCTCCGCGGCCGTTGGCGCCAGCTTCGCGCGTTCGAACAGCGCCTGCGCCAGCGCGTTCTGTACCCGGTAGTCACGCGAGAAATCGAACCCGCGCCGCCGCGCCTCTTCGAAGCGCGTATCGGCCAGATCGGTGAAACTGCGTATCGCGGCGTCGAATTCGCCGTTCTGCATGTCAACAAGCCCGCCGAACCATGCCACGGACCAGGGATCGGCGCCATCGACGGCGGCGCGGCGCAGCAAGTCGGCTGCCTCATCGAGGCGGCCTTCACGGATCATGACCCGGGCGACATTCACGTCTCCCTCGGGTCTGCCGAATGCGGCGACGCGACGAAACGCGTTCTCCGCCTGGCGCAGGGCGCCGCGTTCCGGTTTTGCCAGAAGACCGATGCCGTAGTCGTTCCAGCGTTCCCACTCGGGTATGTCGGGAGCGGGTGCCGCGGCTGGCGCGCCGCCTACGGGGAAGGCGACCCTGTCCTCGGCGATCGTGACGATGGGGAGGTCGTTCTTCTCGAAACTCTGTCCCTGGAATGCCCGCATGTAGGTGGTGTCGAACTTTCGGTATCGCAGCGCGACGGCCACTTCGACGGGAGCGTCGGCGGTCTCCGGAATCCGCACGCGATAGTGCGCGGTGGCAGCCGCTCCCGGGGGAATCTGGTGATCGTATAGCTTGGTAAAGATATCCTCGGCATTGCGGCGGTCTATGCGATGGCCGTTCCTGTCGAGCACATACGCGTTGACGAAATGCGACCACGGGTCCACGGCGCCGACCATATCGAGGGCGCCACTGCGGCCGATGACCTTGCCGCCGCTCTCTACGGTCACGTCCAGCCAGACCTCGTTGGAATCCGCCGTTCCTTCCGTGAACAGGTGACCGAGGCGCAGGGTCCGGAGCACCACGTCGAACACGTAGGTCTCGCCGGGCACCAGGACGGGAACCTCGGGACGCAGCGGCGCAATGACCTCGCCTTCGATGTCGGTTCCCGCGCGGATGGCGAACACGTCGACGCGCAGCGCGCCTTGCAGCATCGCGCGGTGGGCATCGACCACCTCGTCTGGCCATCCGAGCAGCGCGGCCAGCGCCGTATTGGCCGCCGGAAACTGGTGCCCACGGATCGCGGGTTCTCCTAGCGTCGGATCGAAGTCGGCGGCGAAATCGGCGGAAGGCACGGGCTGCATATGGCAACCGTTGCAGTTGGTCTGTGCGCGTTCGGGGTAGTAGAAGCTCTGCGCGCCATGGCCCGACACCCCGCTCAGGAGGAACGAGTCGTAGTGATTCTGGCCTCGCAGCCACTTGTAGGCGTTCAGGGCCTCCGGCAGGTGGACCTTGTGGCAGGTACCGCAGAACTCCGCCGTGCGGTGCATCGGTTTCAGGAATGCGCGCTTGTGCAGGTCTGGATTGCTCTTGATGGAAAGGCCATTGATCCATGCCAGGATCGCATTGTCCGAGAAAGTGAACGGATAATGCTGCGGCACACCGATGACGTAGTCGGCATTGCCAACCGTACTGGCAGACGCTGCATGTGGGCCGCTACCGACGCTTTCGATTGCATGACAGGATACGCACGTAATACCGGCGTGCGCCGTTGGATGTGCCACGTCGTCGAATGCCGGGTCATCGAACGCGCCGGTGAAGAGTGGCACGGGATCGTGGCAACCCGCGCAGAATCGCGCTGCCGAAACGTCGCCGTCGCGGGCGAGCACCATGCGCCGGGTATTGCGCACCGAGAACAGGTAGGCCGGATTGTTGAAGGAAGCGAGACGGTGCGCGCTGTGGCGCCACTGCGCATGGATGTCGACGTGACAGCGGGCGCAGTACTCGTCCCGCATGAGTTCTTCCGCGGGGATGTAACCGCCAGTCGCCGTTGTTGCGAGGGACGGGGAGAAGTCGGCCTGGACTTGGCCGCGCCCGGTGGCCGGGGATTCGGCGAGCCAGGCCCCTGCCAGGCCGAGACCGATACCAGCGAGGGCGATAGTGGCGCCCGCGCGCCAGCGGATGGCCGGTCCCGCCAGTCGGTGCAGGACAAAGAGCCAGCACGCGGCGAACGGCGCCGCGACATGCAGCCAGTAGGCGATGGAGCGGGCGGAAGCCCCGCGCAGTTCGATCAGCGGAATGCCGCGCGTCAGGGCGATGCCGGTACCGATCAGCAACAGCACGACCGCGAAGAGCGCGAGGCCGAGCCGGATGGCCAACCTGTTTGGACGATGGATAGCGCGGCGCAGGTGCAGTGCGGCGTAGATGATCGCGGGCAACGTGATGACGAGTCCCAGGGCAAGGTGGCCGAGGAACATGGACTGGTAAAGCGGCCCCTCCAGGCTCTTGCCTTCGTGCCATTGCAGCAGGGAAACAGCGCCCAGGTAGATCGAATTGACGATCAGCAGCGCGAAGAGCACGAGCACGGCGACGAGCAGTTTGCGTAACCGCGGCCCGACGACTTCCGGCATGCTCGCGTTGTTCATACGGTGACGCCCTCGGGCAATCGTTGGCTGCCACATTGAGTGTGTAAGATCATATCCGTCGGCGGCACCCCTTGCCGTGAGCGGCGCCCGGCCTCAATACAGAAATGGGGACGAGTAGTCTCTCGGTGTGGGGATTGCATCGCAGGCTGGATCAAGACCGGTCATTGGTTTTGACGTCCCGGTGACAGACGATTTTCTCAAAGGCCCGCCTGGAAGCGGACGTTGTAGCGGGCGTGGAGGCGTGCGCGGCGTTCAAGCGCAGCGGCTGCCGTGTTGTCCAGCAGTGGCAGGGGTGCGACCGTATCGCCGTGCTGGGTGTAGAGGTCCATGTCCTTGGCCCATCCGTAGAACTCGATAGCGAAGAAGCGGCGGTCTCCGGGAGCTGGCGGCAGTCCCGCGCGGAACTCCAGGTGGACCTCTTCGCCGCTGCCGATGATCGCAACGGCGCTGTCGATGTCCGCGACCAACGGGGCCGCATCCCCGAACGAGGTGTAGAAGCCGCGCTGGTACTTGGCGTCCCAATAGGGCGCGCGTGCCTCGTAGTCGTAGTGGGGCACGCGCTGTGCACCGGTCGTGCGCCCGGCGAAGCCGGTTCTTCCGACGCGTGCGTCGACGGGCCGCAACGCGGGTGGCATGGCGATGGGCAAAGGCTCTTCGATGACGACCCGCACACGGTCCCAGTAGATTTCCATGTTGGATGAGATCCGTAGCGCGTCTGTCCCCGCCGGAAGATCCGGCAGAGGGAGGGCCATGGTTCTCGGCATGCCCGCGGGATACCCGAACTCCGCTGCGACCATGCGCCACTTGCCGTCCCGGCCGCGCGCCTCGAGGCTGGCGGGCCGGTAGCGCAGCCCCGCTTGCCACGCGGCGAAAACGGTCTGGGAGTAGGGGTACTCGATCCAGCCATCCGCCACCAGCACGGCGCCGTCGGCTTCGATGGGTTCACCGAATTCGAGAGTGAGCACCTGGTCCCGTTCCAGCAGACCGATGAACCGAGCATCCAGGACGCCGGGCGAAGGGGCTTGCAGGTCCCGTTCGGCGACGAGGGAAAGCACGTCTTCCCCGTCGGCGTTGGTCGCGCGTCTCGGCGCCCGGCTCTGCCGGTAGGCGATGGGCCTTCCGGTCACCGGCGGATCGGCGGTGGCCATGCGCTCATCGAGGACCATGGACCAGTCCGGTGGAAGATCGAATACGCGCAGGCGCGCGGAGTCGAGGTACGCGTTCTCTTCCATGGGTTCGGCGAGTTTCAGCCGGTACCGACCGTTGCGCGGGGATAGCGCGGCGGCATCGAGCAGGAGACTCTCGTACGGTCTCGGCGGGGCATAGCGGCCGGGCACATCGAAGAACCCGAGCCCGCCGACGCCGAGCACATCACTGACGAAACCGTATGTTTCGCCGTTCCACGCGAAAACGACGGGACAACTCGCGAGTTGGCGTTGCGTTTCCGCGATTTCGTGCAGGCGACCGGCGTCGAGGTCCATTTCCGTTTGCGCAACGCCGTCCGACCATTGCAATGCGATGAACTCGGCGCGCGGACTCCCGCCCAGGCCCACGCTCAACGGGACGAGACTCTGTCCCGGTCCGGAGTGCGTGTCGATGCTGTCCAGAACGGTCCAGCTTCCCTGGGTCTTGACCTGTACGCGCGTACCCAGGCCGGAAGCGTTGGAGCGCATCTGGTCCGATTCGCTGCGTCCGCTGAGCGACAGTGCCAGAAAGGGAAAACGGCCCGGCCCCGGGGGCCAGAGATAGATGCCCTCGGCGTCGGCGACCACCAGCGACGGACCTTTCGCTGGGTCGAACGGCAGGGGTAGGGCGGTGGCGTCGTCGCCGACGCTCTGCCACCAGGATACGGCACCGGTACGTGGATCGACGATGGACACGCGCGCGGATTCGACGCGCAGCAGTTCCAGCAGACCATCGCCGTCGAAGTCGACTACGGCGAGTTGAGCCCCCCGTATGGCGGTTTCGGCGGGAACAAGCAGTGTCTTCTTCCAGGAACCACCGCTGCGCCGCCAGGCAAGCAATTCGCCGGTCGAGGAGACGGCGTAGATTTCGAGCCTTCCGTCCGTGTCGGTGTCGGCGGCAGTGACCGCCGCGAGCGGCGTGCGGCGCAGGTCGTCCAGGCCGGGAAAAGCCTGGTAACGCCAGGTGCGATCATTCTGCCAGATGTCGTGGGGAGGCTCGGTTTTCAGGACCAGGATGTCGAGGTCGCGATCATTGTCGAGGTCGGCCGCGAGCACTTGCTGACCCGGTCCGCTGGCTATCCCCATTTCGGTAGCGAGTGGACGGAACGAACCATCGCGATTGTTGTTCAGCAGCTCGCTTCCGCCCGCGCCGGTGACGAAGACGTCGAGGTCGCCATCGTGGTCGGCGTCGAACACCGCGCCTGCGTCACACGGCGCATCGTGACCGATTTCCAGGGGCGCCCAGCTTCCACGGTCCAGTTGCTGCCAAAGCCGGGCGCCCTCTGGCCCGCAAAGCAGCATGTCCACATCGCCGTCGTCGTCCATGTCGCCCCACAGGCTCGCACCGGGGTCCGCCGCCGCGAGGGGATGGTCGGCATCGGGAGCGAAGGTGCCATCCTCCGTGCCGAAAAAGAAGTGGTTGCCGTCGGGTCCGGAGGCGGCGAGATCCAGTGTCCCGTCGCCGTCGATATCCGCGGCCGTGACGGAAGCCCACGCTCCGGTGCCAATGCGTATGCGCGCCGAGAACAGCGACCCCGCCGGTCGCTCCGATTCCGGCTGGTCGGGGTGCGTGGCGGCAAGGGCTTTCGCCTTGGGGCCCATGCGGCCATAGCTGAATGACGCGGAGTGCGCGGCCGGGTTGTCCTCGAACCGCTGGTAGTCGGCGAGCAGCGCCTCGGACTCGTCTATGCGACCGGCCCTCCGCAGCGCCTGCGAGCCGGCCCAATAGGCGCTGCGCAGATAGGGGTCGAGTTCCGCGGCGCGCAGGAACCAGGACGCCGCTTCCCCGTGGCTCGCGGATTGCAGCAGGACCTGGCCCAGGAAATAGGCGGCAAACGCGTCTTCCCGATCGGCTTCGACGACTTGCCGCAAGTACTGCTCCGCAGGCTCGGCCTCGCCGAGATAGAGGTGCAGGATTCCGCTCGTATACGCGGCTCGGGCGTGATCCGGGTCTTGCTCGAGGACGTCCGCCAGGATTCCCAGGGCGCGCCTTTCATCCCCTTCGTGCTGGCGGTTCAGGGTGGCTATCGCCCAGTTGACGCGCGCGTCCAGCCATTGGGGGGAGTTGTCGACCACTTCGGCGAACGTCTCTTCCGCTGTCTCGTAGTCGTAGTGGCCCATGAGGGCGACGCCGCGGTCATTCAGCGTGACGTCGCCTGGCGACGGGTCCGATCCCGGCGAGCAACCGGCGAGCGCCAATATGATCGCGCAGAGCCACGCGCCGCAGCGACGCGCGCGACTACCGGCCATCCTCCAATCCGGCACCCTTTGCGGTGGTCTTTCCATCGACGTGGGGAGCTATTCGATCGGCAAGCGCACTGTCGCAGTTCCGAATACGCGTGTTTCCCGTGCTGCGTTGGCGATAGTGATGTCTATCTCGACGGTTCCCGCTTCCTCGTCGACATCGGTCACCACTCCAGCGATGGAGTGCGGCGTGTCGGCGAGCACGGGAGCGCGGAACACCGTGTCGATGACGACGATTTCCGCCTTCGGCGCCCAGCGGTGGATCATTGCCCCGAGAAACCCCTGGCTCATGACTCCGGGAACGAGCGCTCCGGGAAAGCCCTCCTTGCGCGCCGCCTCGTGATCCGTGAACCGCGGTCCGCCCCAACCGACATGCTGGCCGAACCGCTTGATGTTGTCGATACTCGTGTCGGGCGAGAATGTGGGCAGTTCGACGCCGAACTCGACATCGTCGATCGTGGCAACGGGCGCGCTCACGAGGAGGGCTCCCGGATCACGGTGCGGGTGTCGGCGTTCGCGACATGGGTGCCGTTCTCGTCATACAACTCCATGCGTCGGACGAGAAACACCATGCGTCCGGAACGCCCGGTCTTTTCGAAGATGTCGTGCAGGTGGGACTTGCCCGTCAACGTCGCGCCGTCGCGTATCGGGGCCTTCCACTCGACACCTTTGCCGGCATCCATGGTGACGCCGCTGAGCTTCGGGAAGTCCGGCGGCAGCGCCAGTCCACCGACCAGCGTCGACACGAATGTCGGTGGCGCCTGAAAGTTGGGGTCGGTCGGGTCGGTGAAGCGCGCGTCGAGCTCACCGCATGTGCGGGCGTATTCGGCGAAGCTGTTGCCTTCGATCGTGAAGGTCGCTTCGTCGAATTCACGGTTGAGGAAGGCTGCGCGCAGCGCATCGATGTCGGCTTCCAATCGATTACCCCTGGTGAACATGCGAACAACGGCGAGATTGACAGACTCGCTGCATTTCGGCAATACGCCGGGGGCGTTGACCCGTTGGGAACCCCGTTCCCCTACCCCTTGAGCGTCGCGCTGGCTATAGTAGGCACGGCATTGGCTGTTTCCCCGGCCTCTCTCTTGGAATTCGCAAAAGTGCTTGGATCTTGAGGCGAGCGTGAACCTGCACGAGTATCAGGCAAAGCGACTGTTCGCCGAATACGGCATGCCAGTGTCGACCGGGATCGCCGCGGAATCCGCCGACGAAGCTGTCGCGGCCGCGGGCGAGATCGGCGGGTCGCGCTGGGTCTGCAAGGTGCAGGTACATGCCGGCGGCAGGGGTAAGGCGGGCGGAGTAAAACTCGCGGAGTCGATGGATGACGTGCGCGATTTCGCCGAGCGCTGGCTCGGCAATCGCCTGGTGACCGTCCAGACAGACGCGAACGGTCAGCCGGTCGGCAGGATCTATGTCGAAGCCTGCGCAGACATCGCGCGCGAGCTGTATTTCGGGGCCGTGATCGACCGCGCGTCGCGTCGCGCGGTGGTCATGGCTTCCAGCGAGGGCGGCGTGGAGATAGAGCAGGTCGCTGCGGAGACCCCGGAGAAGATCCTTCGGGCGACGATCGATCCGTACGTCGGCGCCCAGCCGCACCAGGGCCGCGAAATGGCGTTTGCGCTCGGGCTCGAAGGTGCCCAGGTGGGGGAGTTCGCCGACCTCTTTCTCAACTTGACCCGGATGTTCCACGCCCTCGACTGTTCCCTGGTCGAGATCAATCCTCTGGTGGTCACCGGCGACGGCCATGTTCACTGCCTCGACGCGAAGATGAACATCGACAACAACGCGCTGTACCGCCAGCCGGCGCTGCGGGCGCTCCGGGATGCATCCCAGGAGGACCCGCGTGAAGCGCAGGCGGATGCGTTCGGTCTCAACTACGTTGCCCTCGAAGGCAACATCGGCTGCATGGTCAACGGCGCCGGTCTGGCCATGGGCACGATGGACCTCGTGAAACTCTACGGCGGCAATCCGGCCAACTTTCTCGATGTCGGCGGCGGCGCGACCAAGGAGGCGGTCAGCGAGGCTTTTCGCATCATCCTGTCGGACCGCAACGTAAAGGCCGTTCTCATTAACATCTTCGGCGGTATCGTTTCCTGCGCGATCATCGCCGACGGCATCATCGGGGCGATCACGGAAGTCGGAGTGGATGTCCCGGTCGTGGTTCGATTCGAAGGCAACAACGCGCGGGTGGGCGCGCAGCGGCTCGCCGGCAGCGGCCTTGACCTGATCGCCGCGGAGTCCCTCGCCGACGCGGCAGAGCAGGCGGTAAAGGCGGCGGGGGCGAATCCGTGAGCATACTCGTCGATGCCGACACGCGTGTGATTTGCCAGGGCTTCACGGGTTCCCAGGGGACACTGCATAGCCAGCATGCCATCGACTACGGCACTCGCCTGGTGGGCGGAGTCACGCCCGGCAAGGGGGACAGCCAACATCTCGGTCTGCCGGTATTCGATACCGTGCGCGAAGCCGTGGAGGCGACCGCTGCCACCGCATCGGTGATCTACGTCCCGGCCCCGTTCTGCAAGGACTCGATCCTGGAAGCGCTCAACGCTGGCATCGAACTCATCGTCTGCATCACCGAAGGCATTCCAACCCTCGACATGCTTGCCGTGAAGGCGCGGCTGGATCTGACGGATACGCGCCTCATCGGTCCGAACTGTCCCGGGGTCATTACGCCCGGCGCCTGCAAGATCGGCATCATGCCTGCGGACATACACGTGCCGGGGCGCGTCGGAATCGTCTCGCGCTCGGGTACGCTGACCTACGAGGCGGTCAAGCAGACCACCGACATGGGTTTCGGCCAGTCCACCTGCGTCGGCATCGGCGGCGATCCGATCCCGGCCAGCAGCTTTGTCGACATCCTCGAGATGTTTCAATCGGACGCCGGTACGGAAGCCATCGTCATGGTCGGCGAGATCGGCGGCACGGCAGAGGAGGAAGCGGCCGACTACATCGGCGCCCATGTCACGAAACCCGTGGTTGCCTATATCGCCGGGGTTACCGCGCCGCCGGGCAAGCGCATGGGCCATGCGGGCGCCATCATCGCGGGCGGCAAAGGTACGGCGGAAGAAAAGCTTTCCGCACTCGAAGCGGCCGGCGTGCGGACGGTCCGGAGTCTCGCGGAAATCGGCGCAGCGTTGGCGGAAGTCACTGGTTGGGCCGGCGCGAACGCCTAGCACCCGCTCCAGGTGCGGATTGAAAAAAGCCGTGTCGAACCCATATAGGCTCGCCATAGGCCGGTATCTTGAGTTTTGCCTTCGGGTCGGCGCGCGGGCGAAGCTCAGGTGTCAGGGTCCTCGAGACCTTCCCGGCACAAGCAAGAGACACGTCGGCACGCACCAGGCGGCAGACCCATGACCATCGAGACACGCGGATTTCAGACTGAAGCGAGGCAATTGCTGCACCTGATGATCCACTCCCTGTATTCCAACAGGGAGATTTTCCTGCGCGAACTCATTTCCAACGCATCGGACGCCATCGACAAACTGCGTTTCGAGTCCCTGACGGACGACACGCTCATAGCCGACGATCCGGAGTTCAGGATACGCATTGAGTTCGACGCCGATGCCAAGACCCTTGCCATTGCCGACAACGGCATCGGCATGACCCGCGCCGAGGTGACGGAGCAACTCGGAACCATCGCGAAGTCCGGCACGGCGGAGTTCTTCGAGCGGCTCACGGGAGATCAGCGCCAGGACGCGCAGCTTATCGGCCAGTTCGGGGTCGGGTTCTACAGTGCGTTCATGGTCGCCGACGAAGTGGAGGTGGTCACCCGCAAGGCCGGAACCGACGAGGGGACGTGCTGGAAGTCGAAAGGGGAGGACGAGTTCACCATCGAGGCGGCCGAGGCGGATCGAGGGACTCGCGTCGTATTGCACCTCAAACCCGACGCACAGGAGTTCGCGGAATCGTTCCGCCTCAAGACCGTCGTGCGCAAGTACTCGGACCACATAGGTGTGCCCGTGGTGATGCCCGCGGACAGCGACGGCGAGGGCGAAGACGCAGAGGACGCCGAAGCCGCAGCGGAGGAGGTGATCAATTCCGCCACCGCGCTGTGGACGCGTTCGCGAAGCGAGATCAAGGACGACGAATACAAGGAGCTCTACAAGCACGTCTCCCACGACTTCGAAGACCCCCTGGCCTGGAGCCACAACAGGGTGGAGGGCCGGCTCGAATACACGAGCCTCGTATTCGTTCCCCGTCGCGCGCCGTTCGACTTGTGGAACCGGGAGTCTCCGCGCGGGGTGAAGCTCTATGTGCAGCGCGTGTTCATCATGGATGATGCGGAACAGTTCCTGCCGCTTTACCTGCGCTTCGTTCGGGGCATCGTCGACTCCAACGATCTGCCGCTCAACGTATCGCGCGAGATCCTGCAGGAGGACCCTGCCGTTGCCACGATCCGCAACGCCCTCGCCAAGCGCGTGCTCGATACCCTGTCAAGACTGAAAGGCGATGACTACGATGCGTTCTGGGACGAGTTCGGCCAGGTCCTGAAGGAGGGGATCGCCGAGGACTTCGCCAATCGTGAATCGATCATGAAGCTCTTGCGCTTCTCTTCCACCGAACAGGATGGCGAGGAGCAGCGCACTTCGTTTTCCGACTACGTCGCCCGCATGCAGGAGGGTCAGGATCGGATCTACTACCTCATCGCCGACAACCTTTCGGCGGCGAGGCAGAGTCCGCACCTCGAAGTGTTCAGGCAGCGGGGCATCGAGGTGCTGCTCCTGACCGAACGGATCGACGAGTGGTTCATGACATTCGTCAACGAGTTCGACGGCAAGGCGCTGCAGGATGTCACGCGGGGAGAACTGGACCTCGATGGCGAGGGCAAGCCCGAGGACGAGTCAGACGAAGACGCCTTGGCCAAACGCATCAAGGATGTGCTGGAGAGTCGCGTCGAGAGCGTGCGCCGCTCGACACGACTGACCGACTCGCCGGCATGCCTGGTTCTCGGCGAACACGACATCGGCGCGCAGATGCGGCGGCTGATGGAAGCCAGCGGTCAGTCGGTGCCCGACTCGAAGCCGCATTTCGAATTCAATCCTGATCATCCGCTGGTGCTGAAACTGGACAGCGAGGCTGACGAGGACCGTTTTGGCGACCTGGTGAAGGTCCTGTTCGACCAGGCCAGTCTTGCCGAGGGCCAGTCGCTGAGCGACCCGGGTGACTATGTTCGCCGGGTGAATTCCCTGCTGCTGGAACTGCTCGCGTGAAGCCCCGGCTGGCCCGCGCGACGGCCTTTTGCTGTTTTGAAAAGAAGTCTTTGATAAATGACGAACAAAAACAGTCGATTAAATAAACTATCTTCCAAATTAATTTAAGTTACGGCAACTCCCTCCCTAGGTTATGCCGGCCGAAACCGAGTTACGGTGGGCGTTTGCTAACATAGCCCGCCTCAGGGATGAGAACATCGATATGCGAGCGGCTGTCGTCGGCGCCGGGAACTTCGGTACGGCCATTGCGAACATCATCGCGAAAAACGGCCATCGCACTCACCTCTGGATGCGCGATCCCGAACAGTTGGCCGACATGCGCACCTACGGCGAGAACAGGCGTTATCTGAAGGGATTTCCACTGGAAGGCCATGTGGACCCGACCTGCGACATGGCGGTCGCCGTCGGTGCAAGCGACATCGTGTTCCTGACCGTTCCCAGCGCTTCGTTCAGGGAGGTGACGCGGGAAGTCGCCCCCCACGTGCAGCCGGGGGCGTTCGTTGTCAGCGGCACCAAGGGCGTAGAGGCCGAAGGCTTTCACCTCATGAGCCAGATCCTCGACGAACTGTTGCCGCAGTGTGCGACGGGGGTCATCAGCGGTCCGAACCTCGCCGAAGAAATGGCGAGCGGTCAGTACGCCGGGACCGTTGTGGCGAGCAGCAGCGAAGCGTTGCGTCGCGCGGTGCAGATCGTGCTTCGCAGTGCCGAGTTCCGGGTCTATTCCAGCGCCGATGTCTATGGCGTCGAGTTGGGCGGTGCGCTCAAGAACATCTATGCCATCGTTTGCGGCATGGCTGCGGCGCTGGAGGTCGGGCAGAACACGGTGGGCATGCTCATCACCCGCAGCCTGGCCGAAATGAGCCGCTTTGCGGTTTCTCTCGGCGCCAATCCATTCACTTTTCTCGGCCTGGCGGGGGTCGGTGACCTCGTCGTCACCTGCACTTCGCCCTTGAGCCGGAACTTTCAACTGGGTTATCGCGTCGCCAGCGGCAATTCGCTGGACCAGGCCATGAACCAACTCGGCAAGCTGGCGGAGGGTGTCAACACGCTCGCGGTGGTGCGGAAAAAGAGCAGGGAACTGGATGTCCACATGCCCCTGATGGAAGGGCTGAACGACGTGTTGTTCAATGGCGCGGACATCGCCGCCGTCATCGCCGGGCTCATGACCGGCGAGGCCGTGGCTGACGTCGAGTTCGCTGCGCCGCAGACGTGGAGTTACGAACGTTGAAATGGTTTGGGTTGGCGCTCGTCGCCGCGGCGTCGCCGTTGGCTGCGCAGGATGTTCCCGGTGCTCGAGACCCCGCTGGCCTCGACCGCTTTCCGCGCTCCTACATCGTGCAATACGAGGAAGTCGCCGAATCCCTGCCGTATCGGTTCGTCACGGCCCCGGTGGACAAGATTCGCCAGGACCTGCGCATAGAAGGCGCGCGAGTTTCGGGGCCGTTGCAGCGCGTGACCTATCGCATCCCGGATGGCGAGCAACTCGACGCTATAGTGGACCACTACCGGGAGATCCTGAAGGCGGCTGGATCCGGCATCGTGTTCGCATGCGAAGGGCCGGACTGCGGCCGCAGCACCATCTGGGCGCACGACGTCTTCGGCATTCGATTCCTGGTCGCCCCGCCCCGCAGCCAGGCATACCTGGCTGCGCCGGTGACCATCGATGGCGTCGCGAAGCTGGTGGCGGTGTATGCCGTGCAGCGCGGCAATCGACGCCTGTATGCCCACGTCGAAATCGTCGTCCCGGATGACGAAGTCGTTTTCGATACCAATCGCACCCTGGCGGAAACCCTGGCGCGAACCGGCTCCGCTGTCATCGATGGCGTCGTTCCGGACGCTGTGGGCGCGCTGACCGAAGAAGACATCTCGGATATCGAGGCGGTCGCCGCAACCCTGGGAACATTCGGTCGCGAGACCATTCATGTCGTGTGCCACCTGTATGGATCGGCGTCGGTGGATGAGTTGAAGCGGGCGTCGGAGCGCTGCGCCGCGACGGCGGCGGAAGTCCTGCAGCGCGTCGCCGGCGTCGCTGCCGAGGCGCATGGACTGGGACCGCTGGGGCCGCGGGAAGGTCTGGCAAAAGCCCGCGTGGAACTGGTGTTGCCGTATCGCCTGCGCAGTGAGTGAGAGCGTCGATGCGCTGATCGAGGCGTGCGCGGACCGCCTGGCAGCAGGACCGCTAACCTTCGGTCATGGCGGGGCGAATCCCCGCAACGAAGCGGAGCTGCTCGTGCTGGGATATCTTGAGAATCATCCGCTAGCGGAGACAACGCGCGCCGTACTTGACTGCCTTCTCGAGCAACGGATTGTTCGGCGCGTGCCCTCGGCGTACCTCACGGGCGAGGCGTGGTTCGCGGACCGCTGGTTCGCCGTCCAGCCGGGCGTAATGATCCCGCGGTCACCCATGCAGGACCTCATCCGGTGCGACTTTCTTCCATGGCTCAAGCGGCCGCCGGAATCGGTGCTCGACATGTGTTGCGGTACGGGCTGTCTCGGCATTGCGACAGGGCTCCGGTTTCCCGGCGCGCGCATCGTGCTTGCCGATGTCGATGCGGCGGCGGTGGCCAACGCCCGGATCAACATCGAGCGATTTGCCCTGGCCGGTCGGGTCGAAGCGCGACAGTGCGACCTGTTCGAAGGGCTCGATGGCGAGGTGTTCGATCTCGTGCTGGCCAATCCACCCTACGTTCCCGAGCATGAGTTCCTGGCCCTGCCCGCCGAGTTCGCGCACGAGCCCCGGCGCGGACTGGAGGCGGGCGCGGACGGCCTCGACTGCTGGCGTCGCCTGCTGGCGTCAGTCGGCGCCTGGCTGCGCGCCGATGGCCTGCTGGTCGGCGAAGCGGGCAATACCTCGGCGGCTCTCGGCGCCGCGTTTCCCGACCTGCCTTTCGTGTGGCCGGAGATCCCTGGAGCGGCGCGCCTGTCCGATGGCGGGTTCGGCATATTCGTGCTCGACGCCGCGGCCCTGACTTGTCAACCAGAAAGCGACTCTTGATACTTGCGGGAATCCCCGGATAGCGTCGACCCCCATGCCCGGCAACACCTTCGGACAGGCATTTACGCTGACGACCTTCGGCGAGAGCCATGGCATCGCCATGGGCGCCGTCGTGGACGGCTGTCCGCCGGGCCTCGCGCTGTCCGAGGCCGACCTGCAGGTCGACCTGGATCGCCGCCGCCCGGGACAATCGAAATACACCACGCAGCGACAGGAGCCCGACCAGGTCAAGATACTGTCCGGCGTGTTCGAGGGCGTGACCACGGGGACGCCGATCGGGCTGGTCATAGAGAACGTGGATCAGCGCTCGCGCGACTACAGCGCCATCAAGGACCAGCTTCGACCGGCGCATGCGGATTACACCTACCTCAAGAAATACGGCATCCGCGACTACCGGGGCGGCGGACGCGCTTCCGCCCGGGAAACCACGATGCGGGTCGCCGCCGGCGCCATAGCGCGCAAGTACCTTTCCGAGGAACATGGCGTGTCGGTTCGGGGATACCTGGCCGGCATCGGCGACATCGCGCCGCGCAGGCTCGACTGGGACGCCATCGCCGGGAATCCGTTCTTCTGTCCGGACCCGGATATCGTCGACGACATCGCTGCCTTGATAGACGAGTTGCGCGCCGCGGGGGACTCCATCGGGGCGCGGATCAACGTGGTCGCATCGAACCCTCCGGTCGGCCTTGGGGAACCTGTATTCGGCAAGCTCGACGCCGAGCTCGCGGGCGCATTGATGGGGATCAACGCGGTCAAGGGTGTCGAGTTCGGCGCCGGGTTCGATGTCGTGCGTCAGCGCGGCAGCGAACATCGCGACGAGATCCGTGGCACCGGTTTCCTCAAGAACGATGCCGGCGGCGTGCTTGGCGGCATCTCGTCCGGTCAGGACATCGTGGTCAGCATCGCCCTCAAGCCGACATCGAGCCTTGCTATCCCCGGCCGGAGCGTCGATACGTCGGGTAACGAAGTGGAGGTGGTGACGACCGGGCGCCACGACCCGTGCGTGGGTCTGCGCGCGACCCCGATCGCCGAAGCGATGGTGGCGTTGGTTCTCATGGACCACCTGCTGCGGGACCGCGCCCAGAACGCTTCGGTCAGTCGGGAATAGGGACTCCGGACTGAATCCGGATTGAAGTAGCTGGAGGCGATCAGGCCCGCTTGAAGATCGCCATCTGTGTCGGTGTGCCGAAATCCGGGTGCGCATCGCCGATACCGCTTTGCTCCGCGCCGTAGCCGTACTTCTGGCATACCTCGGCGCACCACGCCGCAAACTCCGCCCGCGTCCATTCGAATCGGTGGTCCGGATGCCGCAACTGACCGGGACCCATGTTTTCGAACGTCGCGTTGTATTCGATATTGGGTGTGGTGACGATGACCGCGCCCGGTTTTGCGAACTCGAACACGCACCGTTCAAAGGCGCCGAGCCGGTCGGGATCGATGTGCTCGATGATCTCGGCGGCGACAGCCACGTCGAAGCCGTCCAGCCGAACGTCCCGGTACGTTACCGACCCGTGCAGCAACTGGACCCGCCTTCGCTGGTTTTCCGGCATCTCCTGCAGGCGAAGGCGCCGTTCGGCGAACTCGAGCGCGACGCTCGAGACGTCCATGCCGACGATCTTCCTGAGCTTGCGCATGCGCAGAAGCTCGCGAACCAGCTTTCCTTCGCCACACCCCAGATCGACCACCGTCTCCGCTTCGATGGACTTGACCGCGGCGACAATGGCGGCGGTCCGATGATCGTTCAACCGAAGCGGCACCTCGAGACCCTGCTCCCTGCCTGGCTCTTCTTCCGACACCGGCGCTTCTTCGCCCTGGGTCAGGCGCTCGAGGGCTGCGCGCGCAAGACTGCGCCTGTGCTTCAGGTAGCGGGAGGCGATGAGTTCCTTCTCCGGATGGGATTCCAGCCAGTCCTCGCCGTGGCGCAGCAGCTTTTCCACTTCCTCGTCGCCGACCCAGTAGTGCTTCCTGCTGTCGAGCACCGGGATCAGCACGTACAGGTGGCGCAGCAGGTCGCAGAGGCGCTTCGAGCCCGCGATCTTCAGGGTGAAATACGGGCTGTCTCCCCAGGCATCGAAATGGGGATCCAGCGGGTGCGACTGAACGCTGACTTCGTAGCCCAGCGGTTCGAACAGGCGCCGAAGCACCGACTCCCCGCCGCGGCAGGGCAGGCAGTGGACGACGGCTTCGAGGGGCATTTCCGAAGCGGCGAGTTCCGGCCTTTCGCTGCTGCTGCCGGCGAACGCGGAACGAAACACCCTGTTGAGGGCAACGCTGAAGAACGAGGACGCTACATAGGGGCGGTCATTCACGTAGTCTTCCAGCAATCGGTGCCTGCCCGGGCCCCTGATGTTTCGGACCAGTCCGATGGGATCGATTTCAAGCTGCATCGCGGCCGTGCAGCGTTCCTCCGTCGCTTCCGGGTAGAACACGTGCGCCTTGCCGAACGACACGTCGAAGGATTGCAGCCTGTCGGGATGCTTGTGCAGCAGAAAACCCAGGTCGGTCGCCGGATTGTGGGTCGTCGAGATCGTCAACAGCATCGTCAGAGCCTCGGGTCGACGAGTTCGGATTCCAGGGCCAGGACGCCCAGCGCGCACTCGTGCACCCTGCGGACGGGTTGCTTGTCCACAAATCGCCGAAGGCCTTCAAGTCCGAGGAAGAACTCGCGCAGCGCCATTTGCCTCTTGGCGCTCAACCCGCGCGACCGCAATCGTTCGACATTCTCTTGCCGCGAGTATTCCGGCCCATAGATGATCCGGAGGTACTCGGGTCCGCGACACTTGAGCGCCGGCTGGACATAGCCGCGCCGACCGCGGGACACGAATTCCAGCGGCTTGATCACGATTCCCTCGCCGCCGCGACCCGTGAGTTCCTCCCACCAGGCCACAACGTCGTCGCATTCGCTCCGATCACAGAGATTCGCCGTCTTGTAGGGTGTGGCAACGAACACCTCGTCCGCCGGCATGGCAAGACCCGCCAGCGTGTCCATGTGCCAGCGGTGATGCTTGCCGAAGTGCGTCTCGCCCTCGCTTGCCAGGAGGTGAAAAGGCGCCAGCCTCAACTGGTCCATCGATTCCACGTCCCAGCAGTAGCCCCGATACGCCGCGACGTACCGGGAGACCATGGCCAGTCGCCGCTTCTGCTCCTCCAGCATCGCATCCACCGGCAGACCGCGCGCCTGCGCTCCGGCCAGCACGTCGACGCTTGCCGACAGTGAGGCATTGGCCGCCGCGCCGACCGCCGCGTACTGCGTCCGAACGAGGTCCATGGCCTTCATCGACCACGGCATCAGTTCGCAGTCGAGCGTGAGCCAGGTCGTCCGAAGTTCGTCCCACAGTCCTGCCCGGGAGACCGCCGCGGCCAGCCGGTCCAGGAGCTCTCCCTCAAGGGTCGTATCGTTGAAGAAACGACGCCCCGTCCTGGTGTAGCAGACGCCGATCTCACCGGTCTCGACGCCGAACCGTTCGCGGGCCGCCGCTGCGTCCCGGCAGATCTGGATCACGGCGCGGGATCCCATGTGTTTTTCTTCGCAGACGACCGTGTCCGTTCCCTGCCTTCGGTAGTAATCCAGCGCCTCTTCCGGATGTTCCAGCAGGTTCGCCTTGCGGGTCGTTTCGCACGGCGACATCGTCGGCGGCAGATAGTTGATCCACTTTGGATGCACCGCGAATCGGCTCATCACCTCCAGCGCGGCGAGCGTTCGGTCCTCGGTCAGGGTCACGGTCCTGCCCCATTCGGTCTCGATGCGCGCTTGCCCAGGACATCCTGGATATCGAGCATGTCGTCGTGCTCGTGCTGCGCCGCGAGACTCGATGGTTCTTCCGCCGCAAGGGGCCTGACCGGTTCGTAGTGGCAACGCACGGCCGGCACCTGGACCAGTTCCTTTTCCGGGTAGCGCAGCGCCGTGAGATTGCCGCCAAAGACACAGCCGGTATCGATGCATATCGTGTTGTTCAGCCACTCGGCTTCCGCTACCGGCGTGTGGCCGTAGACGACCATGGCATCGCCCCGGTACTCCGAGGCCCAGTCGTAGCGCACGGGAAGTCCGTACTCGTCGGTTTCGCCCGTCGTTTCACCATAGAGGGCGAATGCGCGCACGGCGCCCGAGCCCCGTCCCTGGAAGGCTTCCTTCATGCCCGCGTGGGCAACGACCAGCCGTCCCCGATCGAAGACATAGTGGCTGATCAATCCGGCGATGAAGGACTTCACCCGGTCAATGAACGCTTCGCTCTCGCCTTCGAGTTGCTCGATCGTCTCGGCGAGCCCGTGGGTCAACTGGACGTTCCTGCCGGACAGCTTCCTGAGCAGCTTGGCCTCGTGGTTGCCGGGCACGCAGATCGCGACCCCATCCTCGACCATGTCCATGACCAGGCGAAGCACGCCGGGGCTGTCGGGTCCGCGATCCACCAGGTCGCCGACGAACACGGCCCGTCGCCCGTCGGGCGGGGTCGCCGAGTAGCGGATTCCGGATTCCCGCGTTGATTCCGACACCGTGTAGCCGAGCCTGGCGAGCAATGATCGCGTCTCCTCGAAGCAGCCGTGAATGTCGCCGATGATGTCGAAGGGACCTGTTTCGATGCGCTTGTCCGTCCACATGGGCTGGCGGACGAAGGTGGCCGAATCCACTTCGTCGGGCGTCTTGAGCACATGCACCTGGCGGAATCCCTCGCGTCGCAGCGAGCGCAGGGACCGGCGCAGTTGGCGCACCTGGTTGCGGACGACGTGCGACCCGAAGTTGCGATCGCTCCGGTGGGCGTTTCTGTCGCGGCAGAGGCGCTCCGGGAGGTCGAGCACCACCGCCATGGGAATCACGTGATACTCGCGGGCGAGCCGCAGCAGGCTTCGCCTGGCGTCCCGCTGGACGTTCGTGGCGTCCACGACAACCAGCTTGCCAAGCGCCAGGCGCTTGCCGGCGATGTAGTGGAGGACTTCAAACGCAGCGGTCGTGACCGACTGGTCGTTCTCGTTGTCGGAGACAAGCGCGCGGCACGCATCCGACGACAGGATTTCGGTCGGCTTGAAGTGCTTGCGCGCAAACGTCGATTTGCCGCTTCCGGAGGCCCCGACGAGCACGACAAGCGAAAGTTCCGGAAGCGTTATCTCCACGTTTTTTCCATCCACAAGAAGCGCGGTGGCCCCATTGGTCAACCAGGTTACTCCAGGTCGACACCGTGCCATTGGCCGCGTTGGATGAATAGGCTATACGAACGTCGCAGATCGGGTTCACGTGAGTGCCCCGCTCGTCGATCATGCAACAATCATCCCCCGTCGCTGGCGCTCCGGGAGGGGCTTGTTCCATGAAGTGTCATGGCCCACTCTGCGGACCCATTCGCCACCCCAACGCGGTCTCGTTCACTTCGACCAGCGGCATCGCGGTGATTCTGTCGGTGATCGGATAGCGGACACTGCCCGGACAGACGATCCACAGGTGCTCGAGACCGAGATCGTTGATGGCAATGTGCATGGCCTTCGTCGTGCGCGGTGCGTCCGCGCAATCGAGACTGCGTCCAGCAAACGGGAACGAGCCAGAAGTTGTCGCATATCCGGTTTTACAAATTGAATATACGACAATAAAAACTCCGATATGGATGATGTCAAAGCGCCGGACAAACGAAGGGGAGATGGTGATGCCGATGGTGCCCATGCGTGACGTGCTTCGGGGATCGGGCTCGGAAGGGCTCCGGTACGCTACCGGTCCCCGACCTGGTGGCACACCGTCTCGCGCGAGACGCAGATCGCTATGGCATGCGCTGCGCGCGCCAGAACTCCACGAAGAAGCGGACAGGCCCAAGGGTTTCGACCCGGTGCGGAACCGCAGGGACGATGACTGCGGTCGCCGGCGCTTCGACGAGAAAGCTGCGTTGAATCGGCTCCCCCACATGGTACTTCAGCGCTTTCGACACCACGTGGATTCGCGCCCACACGCCCCGCTTGGTGGCATGGTCCTTCGCGAAACCTGAAGGCAGCGTTCTTTCGTCGAACTCGCCGGTTCGGCGGTAGGCCACGAGATCGTCGGGCCACTCCATCCGGTCACAGCGCGGGCAATCGAGTTCGATGCCGAGCATCCCGTTCCGGGTTTCTTCCCGTTGTACCCACGGTCGATTGACGAAGGGCGGGCGATGGCGCACGTGCTGACCATGGCCGCAGTCGAGATTGGCCACCCAGTCCCCCTGTTCGTCGCGGCGAAAACCCAGGATTGCGCGCTTCATTGTATTGTCCCTGCCGGAGTGACTGGATCGGACCCGTCACCTTGCGGAAAGAGAATATCCGCGCCCGGCGTCCCGTGGCGAGGCCGGCGACATGTTGAAGGCAAGGCCCAGGTAGCGTTATGGCGTATTTCGATGATGTGACCGCACTCGACAATGGCATTGGCGGCGAGATTCTGCGCATTGCGACGGCCAACCCGAATGGCTTCTTTCAGGCCATATCGGCGCCCGGTTCGATGCCGGAGTCGGAGATTCGCGCCAGGCTCTTCGTGCCGGCGGGGTCGGGTGTGCGTCCCGTTGTCGTCGTCGTGCCGGGCAGCCTTGGGGTCGCGCCGCCGCACATGGCTGCGGCGCGGCTGCTTACGGATCGTGGAATCGCCGCCTGCGTCGTCGATCCATTTGGATTGCGTGGGGTGGTGTCGACGGTCGCGAACCAGGCCCAGTACACGTTCGCGGCCAGTGCCTGGGATGTGCTCGCGACGGCGCGTGTCCTCTCCGCGCGCAGCGAAATCGATCCCGCGCGCATCGGTGCGCAAGGCCATAGCCGGGGTGGTTCAGCCGTGCTGGCCGCGGCCTGCATGGCGCATCTCGTGGAACCCCAGTCGGCAGCCTTGCGCGGCGTCTACGCCGCGTATCCATGGTCCGGGTTACAGTTTCTGGAACCGAGGGTCGGGACGACGGTCGTGCGGTCCGTGATCGGGGACCGGGACGAGTGGTGCTTGCCGCAGCAGGTACAGGCGCACATGCACGCGATGCGACTTTGCGGGGCCACGGCAAACTGCCGGATTTTCGGCGGTGCGCACCACGGCTTCGACCGCGACACGGCCCCGGAATTGATCGAAGAGGCGGCGGTCGCGCCGGGAGCGCCCACCGTGTACATCCGCCAAGACGGTGCCCTGGTGCATCCGCTGGCGCAGGAAGCGGACCCCCATCTCAGCGAACGCGACGTCATGGTCTATGCGATGAAGGCGGGCTATGGACGGCGAGGGGCGCGGATCGGCAGCGAGGGTGACCAGGCGCGACAATTCCGGGCGGACATGATGCGGTTCTGGGAAGCCGTGATGTTCGAAAGCACCGATTGACCGGCGGCAGCATGCCGGCTGATGCCGATAGACCGTCCCATCGGTGGCGAGCGGGCGAGCCGACCGAGCGATTTCGAGATCGTGCCGCGCAAGCAGCGTGAACTCTGCAAAGGACTCTGAAGCAGTTCGGAAGTGCAGCGCTTCCGAGTGGAGGCATTGGGCGCTCGTCGAATTACGACATGGGCTGCGGGACACATTGCAGACCGAACGAGCGAAAGTCGTTGTGTGCGGATAGTGTCAACACATACGAAATTCGATCAATCCGGCGTAAAATCGCCGCTCGCTCAATCGATTGGCGGGCATTTACGCATGGGCGGCAAGACGCTCTACGACAAGATTTGGGACGCGCACTGGGTCGGCGAGCGCGCCGACGGCATGGGCCTGATGTACGTGGACCGGCACCTCCTGCACGAGGTCACCTCGCCGCAGGCGTTCGAGGGGCTAAGGCTGGCCGGCCGGGCGCCGTGGCGCACGGGAGCGAATCTGGCGACGCCGGACCACAATGTGCCCACCGTGCGCAGCGAACGGGTGACCGGGGTCGAGGGTATCGCCGACGAAGTTGCGCGCATCCAGGTGGAGACCCTCGATGCCAATTGCCGCGACTTCGGCATCGAGGAGTTCGGCATCAACGACGTGCGCCAGGGCATCGTCCACGTCATCGGCCCGGAGCAGGGCGCGACGCTGCCGGGCATGACCATCGTTTGCGGCGACTCGCATACCTCTACACACGGCGCTTTCGCCGCCCTGGCGCAGGGTATCGGCACTTCCGAAGTGGAGCACGTATTGGCGACCCAGTGCCTGGCACAGGCCAAGAGCGGCAACATGCGGATCGAGATCGAAGGCGAGCTGGGAGACGGGGTGCACGCCAAGGACTTGATCCTGGCGGTGATCCGCCATATCGGCACGGCGGGAGCGACGGGGCACGTGATCGAATTCACCGGTTCCGCGGTCCGGGCGTTGTCCATGGAGGGGAGGATGACCCTGTGCAACATGTCGATCGAGGCGGGCGGCCGTGCGGGGCTGGTGGCGGTAGACGACACGACGCTCGACTATGTGGCGGGCCGACCCATGGCGCCGTCCGGAGACGACTGGAGCGCCGCCGTCACCTATTGGAAGACCCTGCATTCGGATGCGGACGCCCGATTCGATCATGAGGTGCGCATGGATGCCGGGAAATTGACGCCGCAGGTGAGTTGGGGCACATCGCCGGAACTGGTGGTGAACATCGACGAGGGCGTGCCGGACCCGGCGGCGTTGGAGGATCCGATCAAGGCCGAGGTGGCGTCCCGCGCGCTCGATTACATGGGACTCGAACCGGGTACGCCGATGACGCAGATCGCCCTCGACAAGGTCTTCATCGGGTCTTGCACCAACGCGCGCATAGAAGATCTCAGAATCGCGGCCGGCATCGCCCGTGGCCGAAAGGTCCGTGTGCCCCAGGCGCTGGTGGTGCCGGGCTCCGGCCTGGTCAAGCGCCAGGCAGAGGAGGAGGGGCTCGACCGGGTGTTTGTCGACGCCGGTTTCGAGTGGCGCGAGCCGGGCTGTTCGATGTGCCTGGCGATGAACGCGGACCGCCTCTACCAGGGCGAACGCTGCGCTTCGACATCCAACCGCAACTTCGAGGGTCGGCAGGGCCACGGCGGGCGCACGCATCTGGTGAGCCCGGCGACGGCCGCCGCCAGTGCCGTGGCGGGTTACCTTGCCGACCCGAGGGAGATGGCGGCCTAGCCGGAGGTTCTCGTGGAGAGTTTTGATATTCACAAGGGATTGGTCGCGCCCATGGACAGGGCGAACGTCGATACCGACCAGATCATCCCGAAACAGTTCCTGAAGTCGATTCGACGTACCGGCTTCGGGGACAACCTGTTCGACGCATGGCGCTATCTCGACGAGGGCGACATGGGCAAGACGCTGAACGAGCGGCAACTGAACCCGGATTTCGTGCTCAATGCGGCGCGCTACCAGGGCGCCAGCATACTCATCGCGCGGGACAACTTCGGCTGCGGTTCAAGCCGCGAACATGCCGTGTGGGCGCTGATGGAATACGGTTTTCGCTGCGTGATCGCCCCGAGTTTCGCCGATATCTTCTCCACCAACAGCGCCAACAACGGGTTGCTCCTGGTCGTGCTCGCAGCCGACGAGATCGATGCGTTGTTCGAACGCGTCCAGGCGCGGGGGTTCGAGCTGGAGGTGGACCTGCAACGACAATGCGTGACGGCGGATGATGGCGCATCGTGGCGGTTCGACATCGGTCGTCAACACAAGCAGCGGTTGCTGAGCGGTCTCGACGACATTGGGCTGTCGCTGGAGTGCGAGGCGGCGATTCGCGCCTTCGAGCAGCAACACAGGCAGCGCGCACCGTGGGTGTTCCAGACATGAGCGCGAATGTGCTGGTGCTGCCAGGGGATGGGATTGGCGCGGAGATCATGCCGCACGTGGTTCGGGTACTCGAGCACGTGGATGCGGCGATCGACTTCCAATACGCGGAGGTCGGCGGGATAGCCATAGATCGCCACGGGACTCCGCTGCCGCCCGACGCGCTCGAAGCCGCGAGGCAGGCGGACGCCGTGCTGCTCGGAGCCGTCGGCGGCCCCAAATGGGACGACCTGCCCATGGACCAGCGCCCTGAGCGCGCCTTGCTCGGCTTGCGGTCTGGCCTGGACGTGTTCGCCAACCTGCGTCCGGCGATCCTGTTCGAGCCGCTCGCGCAGGCGTCGTCCCTGAAGCCGGAACTCGTCGCGGGGCTCGATATCCTGATCGTGCGTGAACTGACCGGCGGCATCTACTTCGGGGAGCCGCGTGGCGTCGAGGTCGGAAACGGCGGCAGGCGCGGATTCAATACCCTCGTCTACGACGAGCGTGAAATAGAACGTGTCGCGCGTGTCGCGTTCGATCTCGCGCGCAAGCGTCGCGGTCGGCTGACCTCGGTGGACAAGGCCAACATACTGGAGGTGACCCAGCTTTGGCGCGATGTCGTCTGCGAGGTCGCGGGTGACTATCCCGACGTGGAACTGTCGCACATGTACGTCGACAACGCCGGCATGCAACTCGTGCGGGAACCGAAACAGTTCGACGTGGTGGTCACCGGCAACATGTTCGGCGATATCCTTTCGGACGTGGCCGCGATGCTGACGGGATCGCTGGGGATGCTCCCCTCGGCGTCGCTCAACGCGGGCGACCAGGGCATGTACGAACCCGTGCACGGTACCGCCCCGGATATCGCGGGCCGCAATATCGCGAACCCCCTCGCTACGATCATGTCGGCGGCCATGATGTTGCGCTATAGCCTGAATGCGGTTACGGCCGCTGACCGCATGGAATCGGCCGTTGCCGACGTGCTTGACGACGGTTTGCGCACGGCTGATATATTTCCCGAGAGCGGCGGCGAGCATCTGCGCCGCGTCGGCACCGACGAAATGGCCGATGCCGTGATCGCGGCATTGGCCGGAGACCCTGCCACCACGGACGAGCCGGTCTAGTCGACCCGGAGTCCAGGGAGAAATCGCGTGGAAAAAATCAACGTAGCCGTAGCGGGCGCCACGGGCGCCGTGGGCGAGGCGATGCGAGAGGTCCTCGAGGAACGCGGATTTCCGGTAGGCCGGCTCGTGTTGCTCGCGAGCCCTCGGTCTGCCGGCAAGCGCCTGCAGTACTGCGGCAAGTCCCACCGGGTCGAGGTGCTCGAAGACTTCGATTTCGAGGACATCCAGATCGGGCTGTTTTCGGCCGGCGGCTCGGTCAGCGAGGAGCACGCGCCGCGAGCGGCTGCGGCGGGTGCGGTCGTAATCGACAACACCTCGAAGTTCCGCTACGACGATGACGTGCCGCTGATCGTGCCCGAGGTGAACCCGGATTACATCGACGGCTATTCGGCGCGCGGGATCATTGCCAATCCCAACTGCTCGACGATCCAGATGGTGGTGGCGCTCAAGCCGATTTACGACGCCGTGGGCATCTCGCGCATCAACGTCGCCACCTACCAGGCCGTGTCGGGCGCCGGCGCGCGCGGGGTGTCCGAACTCGCGGGCCAGACGGCGAACCTGCTGAACGGCCAGGATGCCGAGCTTGACGTGCACCCCGTGCAGATCGCCTTCAATGCGATCCCGCAGATCAACGACTTTCAGGACAACGGCTATACCATCGAAGAGATGAAGATGGTCTGGGAGACGCAGAAGATCTTTGACGACGAGGATATCCTCGTGAATCCGACCTGCGTCAGAATCCCGGTGTTCTATGGTCACTCGGAGGCGGTGCACATCGAGACCCAGGCGCCCATTTCGGCCGAACACGCCAAGGACTTGCTGGCAGCCGCGGAAGGCGTCACGGTGATCGACGAGCGAGAGGACGCTGGCTATCCCACCGCTTTCGGGGACGCGGCCGGCAACGATTCGGTCTACGTAGGCCGAATTCGAGAGGACATTTCTCACCCGAATGGACTGAATCTATGGATAGTGTCAGACAACGTGCGAAAGGGTGCCGCGCTCAACAGCATCCAGATCGCCGAACACCTGCTGCCGAAACTGGCGGCATAGCGGGAGAGTGCGGGATGGAGGCAGGCATGGACCGGATTGGGCGGGGGCAATACACCGTCGGGACGTGGGCAAGGACGCGGGTAATGAAGTGGCTGGGGATGGTAGGCCTGTGCCTCGCTGCCGGACAAGTGGCGGGAGAAGCGCCGGCGGATCCGCAGGAAATCGACCTGGCCCCGGTGGAAGCCGGAACGTTGGAAGCGGGTACCTACGGGCCAACCACGCCGAACGACACGCTCTGGTCCATCGCCAGGGAAGTGCGGCCGGATGGATTGACGTTGACGGAAACGGTGTCCGCCCTGCAACGGATGAATCCGCATGCGTTTCTCGAGGGCGACCCCAACCGGTTGATGCGCGGCGTGGTGCTCAAGGTTCCGACCACGGCAGTTGCGACGGAAACGCCGATGGTCGAGGAGATGCCGGAACCGGACACCCTGCCGGAGGAAGCGCCCACTCCTGCATGGGAGGAGACTGTTCTTGAAGAACCGGTCCCCGAGCCCGACATCGGAGTAGAAGATCCCGGGCAGCTCGTTCTGCGCAACGCGGAACTGGAGGAGCGCCTGGAAGCTGTGCGGACGGAACTAGATGTCGCCACCGCGAAGAACGAGGCGCTGGAGGCTCAGATCTCGACGATGCGCCGCCGAATTGCGGAAGGCGAGAAGCAGTTGGCCGCCGCCCAGTCTGGGGACGACGCCGAGGCGACGCGCAGGAACGTGGTGACGGGAGTTGCCCTCGCCGCGCTTCTCGTGGTTGTTATCGCCTTCTTGTACATGAGGTTTCGAGGCGGCCGGGAGGGCACGGCAGAGTCGGCACCGCAGCCGCGTGGAGCCAGGCGGATAGCGACCGGCCGGCTGGCGCCGGACGTAGCATCCGATGAGTACGCGTCGTCCACCAAGCTGAATCTTGCGCGCGCCTTTGTCGACATGGGCCGAACGGAGCAGGCTCGCGAGGTTCTCGAAGAAGTGCTGGCGGAAGGCAGCGACGCCGAGCGGCGCGAAGCAGAGGAACTCCTGGGTCGAATGGAGTGACGTCTGGCCTTGGCGCGACCGTCGCACTGGGACTCGAGTACGACGGCGGCGCGTTCCACGGATTCCAGGCGCAGCGGGGCGTTCCGACAGTTCAGCAGACGCTGGAGTCAGCGCTTTCGGAGGTTGCCGCCGAGTCTATCCGCGTTACTGCCGCGGGACGGACCGATACCGGCGTGCACGCGACGCAACAGGTCGTCAGCTTCTCGACCCATGCCGAGAGACCGCTCGAAGCCTGGCGCCGGGGCGCCAACTCGCTCCTGGAAGAGGCGGTCGCGGTCACCTGGGCGCGCCGGGTGGCCGGTGGATTCAACGCCCGTTTCGACGCTGTGGCGCGACGCTATGTTTACATCTTCCACGAGTCGGAAACAGCGCCCGCACTGCTGCGCGGCAAAGTGGCGTGGTCCCGCGGACGCCTTGACGAGGCGGCCATGTCCAGGGCAGCGGACTGCTTGCTGGGCGAACAGGACTTCACCTCTTTCCGTGCGGCGGGATGCCAGTCCAACACGCCATACCGTTGCGTTCAGGCGGTGTCGGTCTACCGTCGCGGAGCCCAGGTCGTCCTCGACATTGCCGCCAATGCGTTCCTGCTGCGGATGGTGCGCAATATCGCGGGCAGTCTGCGACGCGTCGGCGTCGGCGAAAAAGACGCCGGGTACCTTGCGCGGTTGCTGGCGCGCAAGGACAGGACGAGAGCGGCGCCGACGGCGGCAGCGGAAGGGCTGTACCTCGTGCAGGTCAGCTACCCGGACCTGGATATCGCCTATCGTCCTCCGCCGACGCTGCTGTGACGTAGAATCAACCGTTTTGCCAGGTGCCAGTCTGAATGCGCGCAAGGGCGAAAATCTGCGGGATCACTTCCGTGGGCGATGCTGCCCTGGCAGCCGCCGCGGGTTGCGACGCCATTGGCCTGAACTTCTTTCCGGGAAGCCCGCGGTGCGTGGACGCGCGCGTGGCGCGAGATATCGTGGCTTCGCTGCCGCCCTTCGTAACGCCGGTCGGCATTTTTGTGGACGCCGAACCTGCGCGGATCGAAGCGGTGCTGCGGGAGGTGCCCCTCGGGCTTCTGCAGTTCCATGGCGACGAACCGCGGGCCGCTTGCGAACGATTCGGCGTTCCTTACACGAAGGTCGTCAGCGTTCGGGAACCCGGACCCGTAGACATGGCAGCGCTGGAGCGGGAATACGGCTCCGCGGCGGGATTCATGCTCGACACGTTCGACCCCGCCGCGAAGGGAGGGATCGGCCGGACGTTCGACTGGTCGCTGTGGCCGGCAAGTTCGGGCAAGCCGCTCGTGCTAGCGGGCGGACTGACACCGGAGAACGTCGGCGCTGCGATTCGCCGGCTGCGTCCCTACGGCGTCGATGTGAGCAGCGGGGTCGAAGGTGAAGAGAAGGGCGTAAAGAGTCCCGCCAGGGTGCGGGCGTTCATGGATGAGGTGCGACGTGTCGGGATCGAATAAGTCTCCGTATCGGCAACCGGGGCCGGAAGGGCGGTTCGGCCCCTATGGCGGCCGTTTCGTCGCGGAAACCCTGGTATACGCGCTCGAACAGTTGACATCGCTCTACGAGTCGGTCAAGGACGATGAAGAATTCCAGCGCGAACTGGCCGACGATCTCGCGAACTACGTTGGCAGGCCGACGCCCCTTTACCATGCGGCGCGCCTCACGTCGGAACTGGGCGGGGCGAAGATCTACCTGAAGCGAGAAGATCTCAGCCACACGGGCGCGCACAAGATCAACAATACGGTGGGCCAGGCGCTGCTCGCGAAACGCATGGGCAAGCCGCGCATCATCGCTGAAACCGGGGCTGGCCAGCACGGAGTCGCCACCGCGACCGTGGCGGCCCGTATCGGCCTCGACTGCAGCGTATACATGGGCTCGGAGGACATCGCCCGGCAAAGCGCCAACGTCTACCGCATGAAAATGCTGGGCGCGCAGGTGGTGCCGGTCAATTCCGGTTCGAAGACGCTCAAGGACGCGATGAACGAGGCAATGCGCGATTGGGTCACCAATGTCGATACGACGCACTACATCATCGGAAGCGTTGCCGGACCACATCCCTATCCCATGATGGTGCGGGATTTCCAGGCGGTGATCGGGCAGGAGGCGCGAGAGCAGTGCCTTCGCCTGGAAGGTCGCCTGCCGGACCTGCTCGTGGCCTGCATCGGCGGCGGATCGAACGCCATGGGGCTGTTCTATCCGTTCGTCGACGACGAGAACGTCGATATGGTCGGCGTCGAAGCGGCGGGCCTGGGCCTCGCGACGGCGCGGCATGCGGCGCCTTTGAACGCGGGAACGCCCGGCGTCCTGCACGGGCAATACACGTACCTGATGCAGGACGAAGACGGCCAGATCATGCAGACGCACTCCATCTCGGCGGGGCTCGATTATCCCGGCGTCGGGCCGGAACACTCGTACTGGAAGGATATCGGCCGCGCCCGCTATACGGCCGTCACCGACGACGAAGCGCTTCAGGGCTTTCGGCTGCTGAACCGAACCGAGGGTATCCTGCCCGCCCTGGAATCAAGCCACGCCGTGGCGTGGGTCGCGCGGGAAGCGCGACAGCGGTCCGCCGACGAGATTGTCATCGTGAATCTCTCCGGACGCGGCGACAAGGATATCAACACCGTCGCCCGACTCGATGGGATCGAACTGTGAGCCGCATCGCCGAAACACTGGCGGCTTGCGGAGCTGCGGACAGGAAGGCCTTGACGGCATTCATCACCGCGGGGGACCCCACGCCTGACGCGACGGTGCCGGCGCTGCACGCCCTTGTCAGGGGCGGTGCGGACATTCTTGAACTGGGCATGCCGTTCTCGGATCCCGAGGCGGAAGGTCCGTCCGTTCAGAGATCGTCCGAGCGTGCACTGGCAAGCGGCGTGACGCTGTCGAGGATTCTGGAAATGGCAGCGGAATTCCGCAAGGCGGACGGCTCGACGCCAGTGGTCCTCATGGGGTACGTCAACTCCGTCATGCGCATGGGGTACGAGACGTTCGCCGCGAGGGCGGGGGAAGCCGGTATCGACGGGCTGATCCTGGTGAACCTGCCGCCAGAAGAGGCCGCGGCGGCACAGGAAGCGCTGGCGCGCCAGGGCATCGACCTGATCTTCCTGGTGGCGCCGACGACGACCCTGGTGCGGGCGCTGGGGATCCTGGAGCGCGCCAGCGGGTTCATATACTACGTGTCACTGAAGGGCGTGACCGGTGCCCATCACCTCGATACGGTGGATGTCGAACGCAACATTTCGACGTTACGGAAGGTCTGCCATCTGCCGGTCCAGGTCGGCTTCGGCATAAGGGATGCGGAGTCGGCCCGCGCCGTGGCCCGGGTCGCCGACGGCATCGTTGTCGGAAGCCTGCTGGTGGACATCATGGGAGATCACGCGGCGGACCCCGAGGGCATCCCCTCGGCGCTGCAGGCGCAAGCGGGCGTATTGCGGGACGCCATCGACACGATATGAAGTCCAACCTCGCGGGTTGGCTGGACCGCATCGGCGTCGAACATCCGAAGACCGTTGCGCGTGGTCTGGCGCCCGTCGCGGAAGTCGCCGCCCGCGCCGATGTGAATCCGCCGGCGCCGGTCAACTTCGTCGTGGCGGGGACCAACGGCAAGGGGTCCACCGCAGTTTTTCTCGAACAGCTACTGCGGGCCTCCGGCCGTACCGTCGGGACCACCCTTTCGCCGCACCTCGTACGATTCAACGAGCGCATTCGCGTCGATGGCGAAGAGATCGGAGATGATGAGATCGTGGCGGCATTCGAACGCGTGGAGAGCGCGCGTCGCGGCGTTGCGCTCACCTACTTCGAATACGCGATCCTGGCGGCGTTTCGCGTGTTCCGTGACCGCGACGTGGACGCGGCGGTGCTTGAGGTGGGGCTCGGGGGACGCCTGGACGCGGTCAACATCGTCGATGCGGACGTCGCGGTGATCACGAGCATCGGCCTCGACCACCAGGACTATCTCGGCACCGGCCTCGAAGCGATCGGCGCGGAGAAAGCCGGTGTGATGCGCCCCGGGCGACCGGTGATCTTTGGTGCCCACGACGTGCCGGATTCCGTTTGCCAACGCGCGGCGGAACTCAAGGCGCCGCTCACCAGGAATGGCGTCGACTATCGCCTCGTCGATGACGCGCGCGGCTGGAGCATCGAGCTGCGCAATGGCCGCCGGCTCCGGGTCGGAGAACGTCCGAAGGTGGCGGCGGACAATGCCGCGGCGGCCCTGCAGGCCTTCGCCATGATCGAACCGGACTTCGATTCGGCGGCCGTCGTCGAGGCATGTCGACAGGCCACGGTTCCGGGTCGCGACGAACGCATCTTCCGCTTCGACCGCCGCTGGATCCTGGATGTCGCGCACAACCCCGATGCGGCGCGGTTTCTGCGCGAAAGGCTGGATACGCGCGTCGCCTGCGCGATTCTCGGATTGCTCGAAGACAAGGACCATGCCGGCGTTGTGGCCGCCCTCTCGGATTGCGTGGACCGTTGGGTGCTGACCGACAACGTGGCGTCGAGGGGATTGAACGCAGACGAACTGGGCGAACGGCTGCGTATCGGACACGAGCGTCAGCCCCGGATTCGCGACGCCATCCGGTACGCGCTATCTACTACGGAGGCAAACGATGTTATCCTCGTGCTCGGTTCGTTCGATACCGTTGCCGGTGCGCGCCAAGAACTGATCCGTGCAAACTGACCCAAGCCCCCGCTCCGATTTGCAGGCACTCTGCGCATACTGGCGGGCTAGCTGCGGCCGATGCTGAACGACCGAACTCGATACCGGGTTACCGGGACCGTTTTCCTGCTTGCGGTGGCGGCCATCTGCTTTCCCATGCTCTTTGACGGGGACGGGCTCGAACCCCTCGCTTTGCCCCCGGTGCCTGAACAGCACATCGATGTCAGTGCGGCCGAAGCCGTGCAGGATGAGCCGGTGCCCGACTTCGCTTCCACTATTGCAGGTCGGGATGAACTCCTGGCAGAGACGGACCCCGAGGGCTATCGGCTCGAGACAGGTGTCAAGATCGGGGAACCGGTGATCGTCGCGGAGGACGAGCCGATCGAAGTGCCGGCGGATGCGTGGGCGGTCCAGGTTGGTAGCTTCGCGGAATACGAGCGCGCCATAGCGTTGCGTGATCGTCTGCGTTCGGACGGCTACGACGCCTTGTTGTCGAGCATGAACAAGCCGGACAGGCTGACCCGCGTCGCCGTGGGTCCAATGATCGACCGCGAAGATGCCGAGGGCCTCAAGGCGGAACTGTCTGAACGCTACGATTTCGACTCCATGGTGGTCCGGTTCGGCTATTGATGCAGGCGCGTGCTACGAACGATGACGGCACCCACGCCAGGACGCGGCATTGATACTGCCGGCCGCCGACATCGTCATCCTGACGCTGATCCTGTTGTCGGCGGCGATCGGGCTGTTCCGGGGCCTGGTCAGGGAAGTGGTTTCCCTCGCCATCTGGGCCAGCGCCATCGTCGGCGCGATGGTTTTCGCATCGCCCGTCGCGGGCTACCTGACGGCGATCGAGGCGAGTCAGCAGATCCGCGTCGTTGTCGCCTTTGTCATCGTTTTCTTTGGCGTTCTGATCGTGGGCGGGTTGTTGCAGTGGTCTCTCGCGAGGTTGATTCAGTCCACGGGCCTGGGCGGCACCGACCGGTTTCTCGGGTTTGTGTTCGGCGCTTTGCGCGGCGGATTGGTTGTCATCGCCGCACTCATAGTCGCGCGACCCTTCGCGGAGACGACCGACTGGTGGCAGGAGTCGCTGCTGCGTCCGGAACTGCTTGTGTTCGAAGAGGATATCCTGCGGTTGTTTCGGGGTTCCGACGTACAATTGCCGGATGCCGAGGCCGAGCCCCAGCCCCTTCTCAAGACCTGATGGGATAGACCCGTGTGCGGCGTTGTCGGAATCGTTACCAAAACCCAGGCCAATCAGGCGCTGTATGACGCATTGACTGCGTTGCAGCACCGAGGCCAGGACGCGGCGGGCATGGTCACCTGCGACGGTACGCGGGTGCAGCTTCGCAAGGCCAATGGCCTCGTGCGCGACGTATTCGAGCAACGTCACATGCAGCGGCTGGTAGGCAACCTCGGGGTGGGGCATGTGCGCTATCCGACTGCTGGAACACCAAGTTCCGCGGAAGCGCAACCCATGTACGTCAACTCGCCCTACGGCATCGCGCTCGCCCACAACGGCAATCTCACCAACGCCGCACAGTTGGAGGCGGATGTGTTCCACGCCGATCGACGCCATGTGAACACGGACTCGGATTCGGAGATCCTGCTCAACGTCTTCGCACACGAACTGGATCAGACCGGTGCCCAGACGCCGGATGCGGACGATGTGTTTGCTGCCGTCGAAGGTGTGCATCGGCGCTGCTGCGGTGCCTACGCCGTGGTGGCGATGATCATCGGCGGCGGTATCGTGGGCTTTCGCGACTGCTACGGTATAAGACCCCTGGTGTTCGGACGGCGCGAGACAGAGTCGGGCGACGAATACATCGTCGCCTCGGAGAGCGTCGCGCTCGATACCCTGGGGTTCGAGCTGATTCGGGACGTGAAGCCCGGCGAGGCCGTATATATCGACGTTGACGGCAATCTTCACACCAAGCGCTGCGGTCCGGAGCACGCGTATTCCCCGTGCATCTTCGAACATGTCTACTTCGCGCGTCCGGACTCCATCATGGATGAAGTCTCGGTGTACAAGGCGCGACTGCGGATGGGGGAGACGCTGGCCGACCGAATCGTCGACCGCTACTCGCAGCGCGATCACGACATCGACGTGGTGATTCCCGTTCCCGACACCGCGCGCACGGCGGCGCTGCCGCTGGCGCATCGCCTGGACGTCAAGTTTCGCGAGGGTCTGGTCAAGAATCCCTATGTGGGCCGGACCTTCATCATGCCGGGACAGAGCCAGCGGCGGCAGTCCGTACGGCAGAAGCACAACGCCATCGAACTGGAGTTCAAGGACAAGAACGTGCTGCTGGTGGACGACTCCATCGTGCGCGGCACCACCACCCGGCAGATCATCCAGCTTGCGCGTGACGCCGGTGCGCGAAAAGTGTATTTCGCCTGCGCCGCGCCGCCCGTTCGTTATCCAAATGTCTATGGCATCGACATGCCCGCGGCGAACGAGTTCGTCGCGTACAACCGCACGGAAGAGGAAGTGGGCCGGATCATCGGTGCGGACTGGCTGATCTACCAGACCATCGAGGACCTCATCGCCTCGGCGCAGGAAGGCAATCCCAGGCTTGAGGCCTTTGACTGTTCGGTTTTCGATGGTCACTACGTGACGGGTGACATTGACGATGCCTATCTCGACCGCCTCTCGCTCGACCGCAACGACGCGAGCAAGCTGCGCCGGCAGACAGAACTCGACGGCGATCAGATCGCACTGCACAACCATGATCTTTGATGTCATTCCCCGGTGGTGTGGGAGTTCCGCCGCTTGAGGCTGCGGCAAACGCCGTGTATCGGTATCTGCTCGACCACCTACGGCGACCTGATCTGCCGCGGCTGCAAGCGTTTCGCGCATGAAGTGACCGGGTGGAACGGGTATGCGGACGCGCAGCGCGTGGCGGTGTGGCGGCGCCTGAGTGACCTGCGCGACGCTGCCGTCGCCGAGTTTCTCCGGATCGAGGACGAAACGGTCCTGCTGGAAGCCGCTGCCGCCCTGAGGATCGCGCCGGCGCCCGACTGGACGGGCCTGAGCGCAGCCTACGAGATCTTGCGCCGGACGCGGGGCGCGCCGGACCTTGCCTCCCTGGGACTCACCCGTACGCGTTTCGCCGCCGAAATCGCCCCGCAGGAGTTGTTCGGGGCCATAGACCGCGAGTTCTATGCCCGCGCCACCGCCGCCTACGAGCGGAACTTTCGCATTCTCGCGCAATGACCGACACGGACATCGCGCCAGTTCGCGCGTTTCTCGCCTGCGATACCCCCGACGCCTGGGTGGACGCGGCGCTGGATTCTCTTGACACGTTGCTGATCGACCACGCCAACTGCGAGAAGAAGGCGGCGGGCACCGCGCTCAACATGCTGTTCCGCTACGTCGACCGGCCACGTTTGCTGACCGTGCTGTCGAAGATCGCGCGCGAGGAATTGCGCCACTTCGAGCAGGTGCTCAAGATGATGCACTCGCGGGGCGTGACGTATAGACAACTTTCCTCGTCGCGCTACGCGGCCGGGTTGTTTGCGCAGGTCCGCCAGGGCGAGCCCGCGCGGGTCATCGACACGTTGATCGTCGGTGCCATTATCGAAGCACGCTCCTGCGAGCGCTTCTATCGACTTTCTCGCCGGATGGACGGTGATCTGGGACGTTTCTACACGGACCTGCTGGCTTCGGAGGCGCGCCACTTTCGGATTTATCTCAGTCTGGCCCGCCATTGCGCGGAATCGCCGATCACCGATCGCGCGCGGGAACTGCTGCAGGTGGAGCGGGCGCTGATCCTGGCGCCCGACCGGGAACTAAGGTTTCACGGCGGCCCGCCGCTATAGCGGGAAACACTTAAGTTCGGGCGTCCCGCAAAAACGAATGAACCAGCCGCACCGGTCCCAGTCGCCGAGCACATAGCGCGTGCCGGTCGTGTCTCCGAGAGGCACATCGCTCACCCCGGGCCGATGCGTATGCCCGTGAATCAGCGTCGTACAACCCATGCGCTGCATCAATGCGACGACTTCCCCCGGGGTCACATCCATGATGTTCTGGGCCTTGTTGGCGTTCGCCCGCTTGCTTTCCTCCCGCATTTGCCGGGCTAGTTCGCGGCGTTCCTCAAGACTCTTGCCGAGGATGTCCTGCTGCCATGCTTCGGAGCGAAACAGGCGGCGGGCGAGTTGGTAGGCGGTGTCCGCCGTGCAAAGTGCGTCGCCGTGTGTGAGGAGCACCCGCTGTCCGTCTATTTCGGCGACATGCGGATCATCGATCAGTTCACCTCCGACATCGCGGGCGAACCGCTGGCCGAAAAGGAAGTCGCGGTTTCCGTGCATGATGCGCAGTGGACAGAGGCGCGCCGCCCGGGACAGGGCTTCGCGGACGGCTTGTGCGATTTCGGAGTCGTCGTCGTCTCCGATCCACACTTCCACGAGATCACCCAGTATGTAGAGCGCGTCAGCCGAAGGAGCCTCGCGCTCGACAAGGCACTTCAGGCCCTGGAGCACGTGCGGCCTTTCGGCATCGATGTGCAGGTCCGATACGAATAGCGCCGTCATGTCGCTTCGGCGGACTCGAGCGCGTTCTCCAGCATCGATACCCGCGTCATGGGGCCGACGCCCCCCGGCACCGGCGTGATCCATGCGGCGCGTTCGCGGGCCGCCTCGAAGTCGACGTCGCCGTAGAGCTTGTTGTTCTCGCGCGTGATGCCGACATCGATGACGATCGCGCCGGGCTTGATCCAGTCGCCGCGAATGAGACCGCGTTGACCGGTGGCGGATATGACGACATCCGCGGTCGCGACGTGGCTCGCGGTATCCCTGCTGAACTTGTGGGCCGAGGTGACCGTACAGCCGACGAGGAGCAACTCGAGCGTCATCGGCCTGCCGACATGGTTGGATGCGCCGACGATGGTGGCATCGAGTCCACGCAACTCCCGCCCCGTGTGCTCGAGCAGGGTCATGATGCCCTTGGGCGTACAGGATCGAAGCGTGGGCCTGCGCAGCGCCAGGCAGCCGATATTGTAGGGGTGCACCCCATCGACATCCTTGGCGGGGTCGATGCGTTCGAGGAGTCGGGAGGCGTCAAACTGCGGTGGCAGGGGTAGCTGCACGAGGATTCCGTCGATGCTGTCGTCGGCGTTGAGTTCGTCGATCATCGCCGACAGTTCCGACGGCCGGGTATTGGCCGAAAGGTGGCGGATGTCGTGCTTGAAGCCTACCTCCCGGCAATCCCGCTGCTTCAGCCGGACATAGATCTCGGAGGGCGGATCGTCTCCGACCAGCAGTACCGCGACGCCGGGCGGTCTGAGATCCCTCGCGCGCCGCTCGGCCACCGCTGCGGCGATCCGCGACCGAATGGACGCCGCGATCGCGTTGCCGTCGAGAATTCGGCTGGTCATGATATCCGTCCTGCTGTGGCTGGAACGTGCCGTCGCCGGGCTTCTGAGTTTTACATGCTTCAAGTTTGACCGTCCATCCGGCAGCCAGCACAATCCATGGAACCAGCGTCTCTGGAGAGCGCCAGCGACCAGGCGGGGAGGGCGATGGACAATGGGCAACGGCCCCTGCGTGACGACCCACAGGCTCGATGATGGCTCTCCCATGAGGTAAGAGAGTGAGAGTCAGGAACATCGTGTGTCTGTATTGTTCGGTGGCCCTCGCCGCCGCCGGTTGCGGCACGACGCGCGATTCCAGTGTCAATGCGCTTGACTCGCGCCTCGCCTGGCCCTGTGACCGGCTGGTCGTGGAATGGGCCGTGGCGCCGGAGCATCTTCAGGCGAGGCTGCCAGAGGGACTCAAGGTCCGACAGTCGGACGGCACGGCACGCGTGCAACTCCATGTGCTGCATTGTGTGCCGGAGTCTTCTGGAAGCTTCGATCCGCAACCGCTTGCCTATGCTTACAGCGCTGTTCCGGTGGCGGGCGACAGCAGCCCGATCGTGCTGACCCGGATTCCCCCGGCCGGCTGGTACGCCTTGCAACGGGCCGCCGCGAACGGGCCGGCGCAAACGTTGCTCACGAGTCTCGGATATCCGGTGATCGAGACGCGGCAGGACTTCAGGATCGCCGAAGAAAACGGCGAAACAGTCGTGTCGATCGAACTGCAGTTCCCCAACGGCCGAATCGCCATAGAGGCCCGGCCGACCGGCGATCCGTATGCCCGCGAAACCCATGTTGCGTACCTTGGTGGTGGCGACAGGTACAGATCAGTGTATTTCGGGAAGGAGGCATCCAACAGATTCGAAGCTTCTGCTGCCGTGCGATTCGAGGGACAGACAGTTCTGTCGGAGTTTGAATTGAGCGGCGCGCCGACGGCCACGACACTGGATCGCGAGCTCACGGCCGACCGCGTTTTCTGGCGCATGCCTGCTGGCGGATAGAACGCGTGTTTCGTGCCCAAATCCGCAGGTTGCCGTGCGAATGACCTTCTCCGCTGTGGACAACGCGGACGACAGGGTGGCATTTTTCGGCCGATTCGCGTCATAGTTGTTGGAGTGCCATCCAGGGCGGTACCGTGAAGCCGAGTAAAGCCGAGGAGCAGGCCAAGGCCAAGGCGAAGGTCGCACATCTGTTTGCCGATCATCATGATCGGCTGGAGGCGTACCTGCGAAAGCGCCTGGCAAACCAGAACGATGCGGCGGAACTGGCGCAGGAAGCGTATTTGCGCATCCTGCGGGTGAAGCGCGCGGATCTGATCCGGCACCCCGAAGCCTACCTCTATCGCGTCGCCCGCAACCTCGTCCACGAGCTCTATGCCGGCCATCGCCCGAGCAGTTTCGCCGACGTTGACGTCGATCAACTGCGGTCCGGGGACCCGTCGCCCTTTGACCAGGCGCTGCTCGCGCGGCGCCGGGAACTGGTCCAGCGGGCAATGGAGGAATTGTCGCCGAAGTGCCAGGCAGCACTGTTGCTGCGCTGGCACGAAGATCTGACCCAGGCTGAAATCGCGGAACGCATCAACGTGTCCAGGCAAATGGTGCAGAAGTACCTGGCAAGCGGCATTGCCCATTGCCGGAAGCGACTGCGAAGAATCGCGGAACAGGAGCGCGACGGGTCCCATGAGTAGCCGTCTTGATCGAATCACCGATGAGGCCGCGCTATGGTTCGTGCGTGTCCAGGCGCCCGAATTCTCCGGCGCCGATCGCGAGGAGTTTGCGTCCTGGCTCGCGGCTTCGGCGGAGCACGTGCTCGAATATCTGTCGGTGGCTGCGGTTTCTAGCGAGATTCGCGAGTCGTCGCCGGGCATGGATGTGGATGCGTTGGTCGCACTGGCCCGCGAGCGTGGCGATCAACACAACGTCGTGGCAATCCATGCGGCGCGCCCGGTCACCGGCAAGGAGCCTCGTGACGCCACCGGTCGGAGAGGTCGCCGCGCCGTCTGGACGGCCGCCGCCTCGGTCGCGATCATGGGCCTGGCCGGGATCTGGTTCGCCCTGACCACCGGTCCCTTGGTCCATACCACGGGAGTGGGGGAGCAGGCCGCGTTTCCACTGTCGGACGGGTCGGTGGTGGTCCTGAACACGCAATCGTCGATAGAGGTTGACTACACCGAAATCGATCGGACCGTCAGGCTGCTGACTGGCGAAGTGCTCTTCGAGGTCCGGGAGGATGCGGATCGCCCGTTTCGCGTCCTGACCGACCTCGCCGTGATTCGCGCGGTGGGCACGGTCTTCAATGTGCGCCGACGTGGTGAGGCCACCAACGTCACGGTGATCGAGGGAACGGTCGACGTGCGGTTGATCGATGCCCGTGACGGGTCCGGATCGCCTGCCCTGAAGTCCGCAGATGTCGCGGTGACGTTGGCCGGAGATGCAGCCGTTCCTGGGGGGTTGCGGGACCGGGACGGGATGGTTCGCCTTGACGCGGGCGAACAGGCGCGGGTAGAAGAGCAATCGCACGAAGTGGTTGTTGTTGACGCGAACACCGAGGACACAACCGCGTGGCGAGAGCGCCGTCTGATTTTCGAGTCGCAACCGCTTGCCGACGTTGTCGCGGAGTTCAACCTGTACGGCGACCGGCAGATTGAAATCGGGGATTCCGAATTGGCCGAGAGGTCGATCAGCGGGTCCTTCGACGCGGATGACCCCGAATCTTTTGCGTTGTTTCTGTCAACCGCCGATCTGGCTGAATCCGCTCGGCGTGCGGACGGCACCATCGTGCTGCGTTTGCCCCGCGAAGTCGATTGATCGGCAACGAAACCCGAGAGTCGGGTAGCAAAAATCGCGAACTTCGCCTCTTGTTATCCAAGGGACGTTTCCCGAGATCAATTGAGAGGGCCTCACCATGAACTTTCCGTGTTCCCGTGTTGTTTGTGTCGCTGCGATCGTCTGCCTGTTCGGCGCGCAATCGGCCGTTGCCGAGGCAGGCACCAACGACGCGTCACTGACGATCAAGGAGCAGGCACTTTCGCTTGCCCTGCTTGACTTCTCGCAGCAGACAGGGCTGCAGATTGGCTACGCTGCCGAGTTGGCGCAAGGCAAGGTATCCCAGGGAGTCGCGAGGGTCGACGAGCCGCGAGCCGCGCTCGATGCGTTAGTGAGAGGCACCGGTCTCGAGTACCAGTTCGTCAATGAAGAGACTGTCGTGATCCGTGCTGCGGCTTCCACCGGCAAAGCGCGGTCAGGCAACTTGACGGAGGACTCCCGGCCCGAGTCCGAGCCGATCCTTCTGGCGCAGGTTCGCCATCAGGAGGAACAGTCCACATCGAGTCAACCCGAGCCGGACGAGGACAACGACGGCGCCACCGCCGAAACCGCGGATGCCGAGCCTGAGGACGCCGTCGAAGAAATCGTCGTCACGGGAACGCGTCTGGAACGCACGCCCAGCCAGATCGCGGCCAACCTGGTGACTATGGATGAAGGCATGCTTCGGTCCACGGGCGAAGTCAGCCTCGACAAGGCGTTGCGGGCGCTGCCGCAAAATCAACTGGCGGCGAGTTCAACCGCGTCTTATGCAAGGCTCGGGGGGCAACATTTCAATGGTGCAATCAATTTGAGCGGCGCATCGGCGATCAACTTGAGAGGTCTGGGGGATGGCGCGACCCTGGTGCTGGTGGACGGAAAGAGGATCGGCTCCTCGGGTCTCACCGGTGGGGTAACGGATATCTCCGGTATCCCGACCGCCTCCATTGAACGGGTGGAAATCATGCTGGATGGCGCGTCCGCCATCTATGGCTCCGATGCGGTGGGCGGCGTGGTGAACATCATTACCCGCAAGGACTATGAGGGTGCCGAGCTGGACGTGATGCACTCGGTGCCGGGCCGGGGCGGATTCGACGAGAGCGCGCTGACGCTCTCCGGTTCGTGGTTGTGGGGTGAAACCCGGTGGCGAGGCAACGTGCAGGCCAGCAGCCACAGCCACCTCTACGGCAGGGACCGCCCGGCCAAATACGATTCGAACGCCTATTGCAAGAAGGGTTGTATCCGGGGCTCACGCAACGTCTACGAGTACCAGGGAACGCTCTACCGGCCGAGTCAACTTCCAGCCGGCATAACGACCAGTTCCCCCGGGGTAGCGGATATCTATTTGTCGGAACTGCAACCCGATGGCTCCCTTGCAATCAAGGTGAGATCTTTTCGCGGCGATTTGACCGGGCAGGAGTCGACGATGGACAGCGCGTCGCTCTTGCCGGAGCAGGACCGGATCAGCGCGATGCTGGGCTTCGATCATGATTTCGGCGCCACGCGCCTGGCTGCGGAAGCCTACTATATGGATCGCATCACAACGACGGATCAGGGGGACGCAGACTTTGCCCACTTCCTTTTTCCGGGGCCCGACGGTGACAATGCGTTCATGTATTGGTCGGTGCCGGGGATCGATAGGGACTCCATCGCAACACAGGAAGTTTTTCGCTTGAATTTCGATCTGACCGGTTCCGTGTTGGGCATGGAGTGGGCGTTTGGCGCCGGCACTACCAATGATCGAAGTGACAATCGGCACACGGGTAACTTGTATGCATCCTACGATCCTGAATTACCGCCCAATCTGGCGGATCAGTATCGGGCGTGGGAATTGGCATCCGTCCGTCCTGACTATGTTGAGTTCATAGGAATGGGGACCTTCAGGGAGTTCTGGGGCCAGGATTTGTCAAGCGGTTGGACCAATAACACCGACTGGGCCGAAGCGACGCTGTCAGGCTCCTGGCTGAGCTTGCCGGGAGGCGATGCGCAGTTCGTGGTGGGCGCTGCCTGGCGCTCGACGGGGTTGAAGACCGACAACAAGCAGAATTCCTATGGTCACAACAGCAACGATGGCAGTTATTGGACCGAGGAGCCAGGTTTGGGGATCCGATTCGGCGTTTGGGACAACGAATTCGTAAATGACAACATCGGGCTCTTTGCCGAGTTCGCGGCGCCTGTTCTGGAATCGCTGGATCTGTCCGCGGCGGTAAGGTGGGATGACTACGACAATTATGATTCCGACACCACCTGGTCGATAGGCGCGGTCTGGCGCCCGATCGGCTCGGTCAGACTGCATTCCAACCTTTCGACCTCGTACATCATCCCAACCGCCCGGGACGGGTTGGAAGATCCCAATCATTTCTTTATCGGGCAGGAATGGCGTTGCAATTACCTAAAACCAGAGTGGGATGAACTGGAGCCGGGGGGCGTTTGTCTCGGCGATCCGACCAGACGGCAGAATCCCGACGGCTCGTTGGCGACGACGCCTGGGGAGTCGTTCATCTACTTCTCTCACCTTGTATTCGGAGGGAACCCGAATCTGCTGCCTGAAGAAGGGGAGAGCATTTCGGCGGGTGTCGAACTGACGCCTGAGGCCATACCGGGACTGTCGATAGACCTGACCTGGAGATCGGTGGACTACACGAACAAGATTGTCGGGGCAAGCAATCGCGGTGACGTTCCTCACTATGTTGGCGTGGACCCGGCCGAAGCGTATGCCTTCATTTTCCCTGATCCCAGTGGCAACGGCGCATACTACGCGGATCGCAGATCGGTCAACGCCGCCGCATGGAACAACGAAGGGCTGGACCTTCAAGTCCGCTACGATTGGTCAACAGATTGGGGTAGATGGAGCATCGACGCGCTGACAACCCAGACAGACTCGTTCTACAAGGACATCGGAGATGGCAGTGAGCCATACGATTATGTCGGCGATGTCGAAGCCTTTCGCCGTATCTGGGCTTTGGTGCCCGAATACCGCAGTACGCTGAGTGTCGGGTTCGAATCCGCCGATCAGCGCTGGTCGGCCTGGCTGGGCGCTGTTTACGCATCTGCGGTGAGTACAACCTATGAGGTATGGTACCTCCCCGGGGACAAAATCAATGTGACGCACGATGAACCGCTGTACGTGAATCTGAGCGCTCAATATCAACTCGGCGAGCGGTTCGGCCTGTTGTCCAATTCGGTCCTGAGCCTGCGGATTACCAACCTGTTTGATGATCTTGCGGAGCATAGGGAGTTCAGTGCCGTTGGTGGCGACTACCTTAATGATGCCGTAGTTAACGCCAAGTTCGATGATCCCCGGGGCCGTACCTTTACCCTGGGTTTGAAGATGCAGCTCTAGCGCGGTCCCTGGCGGGACGCGATCAAGGGCGGGTTCCGCGGCGCCGGAGACACAAGGCCTCCGGCGCGCGGAACTTTCTTGAGGCGTATTGCTTCAGGTCGTTATGCTAGCCGCGACGATCCGCCGATAAGCCTCGCCGCGCTCGGGTCACCGCAGCGATAGCGGCTTGGCAAAGGCGCCACGGGCTGCAGCCGACGCGACGGGCTGTCATATTGGCGCCTTCCGTGGAAGTCGGGATCGAGCGGGAGGACCACCGAGGGTTGGCATGGCGGAGTCCAGCGAAACCGGGTCGGGCAAGGCCAAGGCGTTGTCGGCAGTCACCCGTGCTTTCTGTTGAGAACAACGTCTCGATCAAGCAGCGCCGGCAGCGGGAGCAGGGCACCGAAACCTAGCTTGAAAGGGATACTCCACTTTGGAGGAATGGGGACATTCCTGCTTTGCGTTGACATGGGCTGTAAAACAAGTTGCAACAAACTGCAACAGAGAGTAATAAAGCACCTTCTCCCCAATTTTGATGACACGTTGCCACCAAGGCATGTCACGGAGACCATCATGAGGACGACCCATCGCCGCTGGCTGGCGGCATTCATATTCCTATTCATTGCGCCGGTGACGGCAGTTGCGCAGGACACGGACAATGATGGTACCGGGCAAGACGAAGACGAGGTCCGGGAACTGGAGACCATGACCGTAACCGGTACCCGATTGCGTGCCGGACCGGCAGCCTCTCCAATCACCGTGATCACCTCCACCGATATCGAAGCGCGGGGGCTGACGAGTATCGAGGATATCGTTCGCTACCTGCCGCAGAACTTTTCCACGATCACCAATGGAGGCAGCTACGATAATCGGTCACCGCGTTTCCAGATCGGCTCGGTCACGATCAACCTCCGCGGCTTGGGAGAAGGGTCCACGCTGGTCCTGGTAGACGGTAGGCGCCTGGCGGCTTCGCCCTCCGAGAATGGCACCTTTACCGATGTTTCCACGCTCCCCTTCAGTGCAATTGAGCGGGTGGAAGTGATGACGGACGGCGCCAGCGCCGTGTACGGCTCCGACGCCGTGGGAGGCGTGGTCAACTTCATAATGAAGAAGGACTACCGGGGATCGGAAACGTCGGTTCGCTACGAAGACAGCAGTTCGGGCGGACACCGAAGGGTCGTTGAGCAGACCCTCGGAGCCTCCTGGAGCACCGGCAACGTGACAGCATCCGTCAGCTATCGCGAGGACGATCCGGTATTTGCGCGCGATGCGGGACTCGACACCGATGGGGACTACCGCGAGCAGGGTGGCAGACTCTATCCCAACACCTTCGGACAACCCGGCAATATCCTGCGGTTTGGACTCCCCTCGATAGCACCGCCGAACACGACTTATGGGATCCTGCCCGCCGGCGACGGCACCAACTTCAGTCCGGAGGATGTCATCTGGGTGTCCAATGAGGAGGTCGCGACCCAGACCGGGAACTTCAATCTCCTGCAAAAGGGGCTTTCGGCTACCGCTAACGGCGAGGCGATTCCCGCGTCGGAACACCTGTCTGCCTACCTGAGCGTGACGCAGGACATCGGGGAGGATCTGACGCTGAGCCTGTCCGGAACGTACGCGCGACAGGACTCCGTTCAGGAGGCGGTGGGCCAATCTTTCAGCGGTCCGGTTCCGGCAAGCAACTACTACAACCCGTTCGGCGAAACCGTTTACATGTCCTACCGGTTTGAGCGTGAAATAGCCGATGGCAAGCTTGCAGGTTTTGCGAGGACGACCGACCTTGATCGCGTGAATCTAAGCACATCCCTGACATGGGAAACGCCAATCGAGGGTTGGTCGGCCGTCTTCTCTGCCAACTACGGCAAGGACAATCCGTACGGTGGCTATCCAGGCTCCTTCAACTACAGGGGCGCCGCGTTCCAGGCGGCGCTTGCCAGCAGCGATCCGGCGGAAGCAATCAATCCGTTCGGCGACGGCACCGTGCAGCGCGCCACGCTCAACGAGTTTTCGGAATACGCCACGCGCGGAGCGCGAGAGGGTGTGCAGGATGTCGTTGGCTTGAGCCTGTCCGGTCCGTTGCTTGAACTTGCCGGCGGGCCCGTCGAACTGGCCGTGGGCGCCGAAACCCGGACCGATACGCTCGACTTCGACTCGTTCCTGTTGAATCCGTTCACGTTCCGTGTCCCGGATGCGCCGGAAATCGTTCCGGAGTCGGAAAACAAGGCTTGGTTCGTGGAACTTTCGGCCCCGCTTGTCGGCGATGCGAATTCACGCCCCGGCATCCATAGATTGACGTTGTATGCGGCCGGCCGTTATGACGAATACGGGATCGAAGGACCGTTCGAGGGCATTCTCGAACCCGCGAGCAATCGCGCTTTCGATGACTTCGTAACCAAGTTTGGCGTGGTCTATTACCCGGTGGAGAGTCTAAAGCTGCGCGCCACGTGGGGCCAGGCCTTCCTGGCGGCAACGCTGCCGGAACTGTTCGGGCCAGTAAACACCTACACCTTCTTCCGGTTTCTCGATCCGCTCAACCCCATTGAGAATGGCGGGCCGTTCGCGTCGGTATTTCCCACCACCGTTCTTGGCGGCAATCCCGATCTGCAACCCCAGACTTCCGAGACAACGACCCTCGGGTTCGAGTACACGCCTGCCGCCATGCCGGGACTGCATCTTTCCCTTACCTGGAGCAAAACCGACTTCGAGCATCTTATTGGAAGCTTGAGTAGCGCCTTCGGCTGGCCGCCGGTGTATGCATTTGAGAATTGGGAACAGTTTCCCGACCAGATCAGGCGCGATGCAAACGGAGTTCTGACGTACCTGTCCTTGCAGAGCATCAACTTGTCCAACAGGACGAGTGAGGCGGTGGACTTGGATGCGCGATATGCATTCGACACGTCCATGGGCGATTTCGCGGTGGGTGTTCTCGGGACCAATACGCTGAAACTGGAAACGGTCTCGGGACCGGGCGTCGATCCCGTGGAACAGGAGGGCACGAACCAGGGCCCCGTCGAGCTGAAAGGCAGCGCATACGTGGACTGGTCTCTCGGACCCTGGGGCGCCAACCTGACGATCAACCGCGCAGGCAGCTACAAGAACATCACTACCGGCGTATCCCGAACCGATGTGGACGGCTACACGACGGTCGACCTGCAAGGAACTTTTGCGCGTCCCCAGTCCCCCTGGCGCGTTACGGCCGGAGTGCAGAATGTCTTCGACGCGGATTTCCCCTTCTTCGACGGCTATTACGGTGTGGACTCCGCGCACGTTGATTTTCGTCGCCGCGTCGCCTTCGTCGATTTCGTGATGGAGCTTGCCTGGTGATGGACGCTCCGACCGCCGCTGTGCGCACCTTCGCGCGCAGCGGCGTTCCGGTCGATCTTGGGTTCCAGTGTATGTCGCAATGATTCTCGCGCGTCCTCGTTGCGTCGCGGGTATAACCTGGGTCATACTTTCGCCATGAAGACGGCCATTTCCATTCGCGATGAGATTTTTGAGGCTGCCGAGCGTGTGGCGACTGCGTTGGGCATGTCGCGGAGCGAACTCTATTCGAAGGCGGTTGGCGAGTTCGTCGCTCGACATTCGGGGAAAGACATAACAGCTCGCCTCGATGGCGTGTACGGCGATGACGAATCCGCATCGTCGCTTGACGAGGGACTGGAGGCGTTGCAGTTCCGCTCGCTGAACACGAACGAGGAGTGGTAAGACGCGGCGAAATCTGGTGGGCCGAGTTGCCGGTGCCCGATGGCTCTGAACCCGGCTATCGGCGCCCGGTCCTGATCGTACAGTCCGATGACTTCAATCGGAGCCGGATTCGGACCGTCCTCGCGCTGGCGATAACAACAAACCTGAGCCTGGCTGCGGCACCGGGCAATGTGTCCCTCGCAAGGCGTGCGACGGCCTTGAGAAGGAGATCGGTGATCAATGTCTCTCAGGTCGTCACGTTGGACAGACGGTTCCTTTCGCGGCGGGTAGACCGCGTATCCGATGCCGTACTCGGGGAAGTCGAGGAAGGACTGCGATTGATTCTGGGGATCAGGCGCTAGCGCGCATATCTCACCAAGGCGCTTGTCGAATCAACAAAGGTCATCGTATTTCAAAAAGGTACCTTCATTTTTTCGACGTTCGGACGAGAAACAGACCACGCTGCCGCGCCCTCGCTGGTCTTTTTTCCGTGTGCGCGTACGTGCTCGCTGCACCATAAGGCACGGCTATGCTTCCGCTCGCGAGCACGCGCACACGAAAAAAATCCTGCGCGATCATCGCGGCCCTTGGTGACATATGCGCGCTAGCTACCAGGCGTTTCGCGCGTTCGCGCTCCTGCTCGCAGGCGCGCAGGAAATACGGGAAGACGTTGGTCACCGACGAAACACTGAATTGCGAAGTGGTCGAGCTTTCATTGTGGACATTGTTGGTCGTGCAGCAAGTCCCAAAACCCCCTCGGTGTGACCACCCGAAGTTCCTCGCCGCAACTTGCCTCCAGGAGATCCTTGTCACCCGTAACCATTAACTCCGCAGAGCCGTGGAGTGCCGCAGCGACAACCCACCGGTCATCGGGATCGTTTTGCGGCCATACGGCGGGTGCCGCAGGTGAAATCAACTCGGATTGCTCAACGACGAATGAAACGACCTCCTCGATCTGTCTGACCGGCATTCGAAGCTTGTCCCGGAGTACGCGTTCGAACTCGTCGAGAATCGTTTGGCCCACCAGGAGTCGGTGTTCGGCGAGCACGATCTGAAGCACATCCTGGCACAGGCCGCGCGTCGCGAACGCAGCTGCCAGAACGTTGGTGTCCAATAGAATCCTCATGCGCTCACCTCGCGCCAAAGATCTGAGGCAGCAAGTTCAGGATGGTCTTTGGGAAAGGGTCCTGGACAACGGATCAGGAAATGTCTTTGAAGACATCCTCATCGGTGAGCCAGCCCTGAGCCTCGGCGAAAGGTGCGACCCGACTTCGGATATCCTTGAAACGAGCGATCGCCAGCTGCCGTTTGAGCGCGTCGCGAGCGAACTCACTCTTCGTGCTACCGGTTCGTGCCAGGTACCGGCGCAAGTCGGAGTCCAGCTTGTCGTCCAGTCGAATAGTCAACGTGGCCATGTACGACAACGTACTACACGGGGCGGGATGCCGCAATGGACGATTCGCCAGAACCCATCGACTCCCGGCCTTGTTGGAGCTTCGCCAGGTCCCGTCCCGTCCCGTTTGACCGCCCATATGGCGGCCAGTATGATTCGCGCGCTCAGCGGGGCAACGCTCAAGCGTATGGCGGGGTATGGCGCAGTCTGGCAGCGCGCCTGCTTTGGGAGCAGGAAGTCGGGAGTTCGAATCTCCCTACCCCGACCACGTCGGAACATCGCCATAACAAAAAGCGCGGAAGTTTCCCGTTTCCTTGTAGAGCATGGTGAGGAAATTCGACGATCCATGGGAGGTGTCGACGCCAATTGCGCCCGTAGCTCAACTGGATAGAGCATCGGCCTTCTAAGCCGAGGGTTGCAGGTTCGAGCCCTGCCGGGCGTGCCAGGATCGAACGCACCCGGCGGCATGAATGAAAGTCGGGCATGCGGGGTGCAGCGGCGGGCAACAGTGGTGGGCGTAGCTCAGCAGGTAGAGCTCCGGATTGTGGATCCGGCGGTCGTGGGTTCAAACCCCATCGTCCACCCCAATTCCCATGCGCCTTTCCACATGGCGGGTTGCCCGTTTGCGCCTGAACAGACAGACTACGTTCTATGGAGCACAATCCCACTTCCGCGCCGCGCGAACCTTAGGATTTGAAGTCTGATGCTTCCAGGCGAAATACAGGTATCCCTCGAAAGCTCCGAAGGCCTGCGGCGCCGTATCAAGGTGTCGTTTCCCGTCGCGACATTCGATGACCGGGTCGCGGAACAGACGCGGGTCGTAGCGCGGGAAGCCCGCGTGAACGGCTTTCGGCCCGGCAAGATGCCAGTGAAGGAAGCGAGTCGCAGATTCGGCGCGTCCATCCGCCGGGAAGTGGCTGCCGAATTGATGCAGGAGAGCTTCGTCGAAGCGGCGCGACGGGAATCGTTCGAACTTGCCGGCCCCCCCACCTTCGAAGCGCCGGACATCGCCCCTGGCGCGGAGTTCACATTCTTCGCGGCCTTCGAGGTCATGCCGGAAGTGAAGGTGGCCGAGCTCTCGGATATCCGTCTCGTAAAGCCGGAGGCCGAGGTGACGGACGGGGACGTCGACGAGATGATCCAGACCTTGAGGGAACGAAACAGGAAGTGGGAACGGGTGGATCGGCCAGCCGTGGAGGGCGACATGGTTGCCGCGGATTTCACCCTTGCTGGAGATTCGTTGCGCCACCCGCGTATCCCCGGGAAAGACGCGGCGTTCATTGTCGGCGACGGCAACGTGCTGGAGGATGTCGACCAGGCCGTGCGCGGCATGTCCGCTGGCGAGGAGAAGGAGTTTTCGGCGACGGTTCCCCAGGACTTTCCGGACGAGAGCCTGCGCGGCACCGAACTCTCCTTCGAGGTGGCCGTGGCGTCGGTCGAGGAGTCCGAGTTGCCTGATCTTGACGAAACGTTCTTCGGTGCGCTGGGGGTCGAGGAAGGCGGCGAGGCGGCTTTTCGCGAAGCGATTCGAAAGGACATGCAGGCGCGGCTCGACGCGGCGATAAGCCAACGGGTGCATCAGCAGGTCCTGGACGCCGTAGCGGAGACGCACGACTTCACCTTGCCCGAAGCATTGATCGAGCGTGAGCGGGAACAGATGAGCGCGGATCTTCGCCGCCGCATCGGGCTGCCGACGCAGGAAGAAGACCTCGAGCGGCTCGGGGATCTGGTCGGCGCCGAAGCGGAGAAGCGCGTCAAGACCGGCCTGATCATGAATGCCATCGTCGCCCACGCGTCGTTGACGGTAGACGCGGACAAGCTCCGTGAACGTATCGAAATGATCGCTGACCGGTACGAGAAACCCGAGGAAGTGATCAATGCCTACTATGGCGATGAGAGGTTGTTGCAGTCGGTGGAACAGACTACGCTCACCGAGCAGGTGATCGACCATGTGGCTGGTCTGGCGGCCGTCGAAACCGTGCAAAGCACATTTCAGGAAGTGATGTCCGGAAACCCGGGGTCGACCGCCGAAGCCGCCGAACAGGCTTAGCCTGTCGTTGACGTCGGCGGCCGAGAAAGATGGAGCGCTTCGAAAACGGACCGGTGTGTCGGTTAGGCTGGAAAGAGGATTAGCAGTGAACGATCAGGATCGGACGATCAGAAATCTCGGGCTGGTGCCCATGGTGGTCGAACAAAGTCCCCGGGGCGAGCGCGCATACGACATCTATTCGCGGCTGCTCAGGGACCGCATCATCTTCATCGTGGGGCCGGTGGACGACAATGTCGCGAACCTCATCGTCGCCCAGTTGCTATACGTCGTGTCCGAGAATTCCGAAAAGGACATATCCCTGTACATCAACTCGCCCGGCGGTTCGGTCACTGCGGGACTCGCGATCTACGACGCCATCCAGTTCGTCTCGTGCGACGTCAGCACCTGGTGTATTGGCCAAGCGGCCAGCATGGGCGCGTTTCTGCTCGCTGCGGGCGCGCCGAAGAAACGCTTCGCGCTGCCCAATTCACGCGTCATGCTGCATCAGCCGTCCGGAGGCTCCCGGGGCGTGGCCGCGGACATCGAGATACAGGCGCGGGAAATCGTTTCGATGCGCCAGCGGTTGAACACGATTCTCGCCCAGCACACGGGACAGCCGGTCGAACGCATCGCGGAAGATACGGACCGGGACTACTGGATGAGTCCGGAGGATGCGGTCGAGTACGGGCTGATCGACGCGGTTCACTATCCGCCTCCCAAGCTCAAGGCCGCAGTCTAGAAATTTCCGGGGTTGAAACTTGGCGCGTTTGCAAGCATGGTTGAAAACTGGATGTCCTAGTCGCTGACTAGCGCGGGCGCAACGCCACAACGCAACGCCACAAAGGGAACGCGAGCACAAGAGACGGAAAGGCTGTATGGCGGACCATCAACGCGGCAAGGGCAGCGATTCGGGGAAACCCCTTTTCTGCTCGTTTTGCCACAAGAGTCAGCACGAAGTGCGGAAACTGATTGCTGGCCCGGAAGTTTTCATCTGCACGGAGTGCATCGAACTCTGCAACGATATCATCCGCGAGGAAGTTCAGGATAGCGATCAGGGAAAGGACAAAAACAAGCTTCCCGTTCCCCGCCAGATCAATGACATCCTCGACATGTATGTCATCGGTCAGGATCACGCGAAGAAGGTCCTGTCCGTGGCGGTATACAACCACTACAAGCGATTGAACTCGGCGCCCAAGAGCGCTTCGGGCGGCGCCAACGGTGAGGATGTCGAGCTCTCCAAATCCAATATCCTGCTGATCGGCCCGACTGGATGCGGCAAGACGCTTCTCGCGGAGACGCTCGCGCGGCTGCTCGACGTGCCGTTCACGATCGCAGACGCAACAACGCTTACCGAGGCGGGTTACGTCGGCGAGGATGTCGAAAACATCATTCAGAAGCTCCTGCAGAAGTGCGAATACGACGTCGAACGGGCGCAGGTCGGCATCGTCTATATCGACGAGATCGACAAGATTTCGCGCAAGTCCGACAACCCGTCCATTACGCGCGATGTATCGGGGGAGGGCGTACAGCAGGCACTGTTGAAGCTCATCGAGGGCACGATCGCTTCGGTGCCGCCACAGGGCGGACGCAAGCATCCCCAGCAGGAGTTCCTGCAAGTCGATACCAGTAATATCCTGTTCATCTGCGGCGGCGCCTTCTCCGGCCTCGACAAGGTCATTGTGGATCGCTCGGACCGCAGCGGGATTGGATTCGGCGCCGAAGTGACGAGAGAGGTTTCCGGCAAGAACATCGGCGAGACGCTGCGGCAGGTGGAACCCGAAGATCTGATCAAGTACGGGCTCATTCCCGAGTTTGTCGGCCGCCTCCCGGTCGTGGCTACCCTCGAAGAGCTGGATGCCGAGGCGCTGGTACGGATTCTGACGGAGCCGAAAAACTCGCTCACCAAGCAGTATGCGAAGCTGTTCGGCATGGAGGGCGCGGAGGTCGACTTTCGCGAAGGCGCGCTGCGCGCCGTGGCGCAGAAAGCCATGGAACGCAAAACCGGCGCGCGTGGGCTTCGCTCAATCCTGGAGTCCGTGCTGCTCGACACGATGTACGACCTGCCGTCGTCCTCCGAATCAGTGGCCAAAGTCGTCATCGACGCGAGCGTCATCAATGGGGAGAGCAAACCCCTGCTGATGTACGAAAACCGCGCGACCGCGCTACCGAAGGACTGAATTGGACGACGAGCAGGGCCGGGCTCCGGGAGGAGCCGAAGCGACGGCTGTAGGGCACTCCATGGAACAGACGTCTCTCCAGGGAGCGTGGTTCCATAACCGATGAATACATTGAAATGAACCGCGCACTCCTTCCAGTCCTTCCGCTGCGCGATATCGTGGCTTTTCCGCACGGCGTGCTATCGCTGTTCGTCAGCACCCGGTCATCCATCTTGGCGCTCGAGTCGGCCATGGCCGGAGACAAGCAGATCCTTCTCGTCTCCAAGCGCGATGCCCAGTGCGAGAAGCCCGGACAGCAGGACCTGTTCGGCGTCGGCACATCGGCCACGGTGCTGCAAATGCTCCAGTTGCCGGACGACACGGTCAAGGTCCTGGTGGAGGGCGTTGGGCGCGTGCGGATCGCCGACGTGCACGACAGCGGACGGCACTTGATTGCCGATGTAGAGATGCTCGAAGAGCCCGAGGTCGAGACCGCAATGGCCGAAGCGGTAACGCGCGCGGTGTCGTCACAGTTCGAAGCGTTTGTCGAATCCTCGGAAGCTTCGGGATCTTTGAAGAAGGTGCCGCCGGAGACAGTTTCTTCGGTGTCGTCCATCGATGAACCCGGTCGCCTGATCGACACGATCGCCACGCAACTTCCCTTCAAGCTCGAAGATCGCCAAGCGGTCCTCGAGGCCGTGAGCCTGGACGACCGGATGCAGCGGATCGTCGGTTTGATGGAAGCCGAGATGGCGCTCAATCGCCTCGAGAAAAGCATCCGCGGCCGCGTCAAGAAGCAGATGGAGGACAGCCAGCGCGAGTACTACCTGAACGAAAAGATGAAGGCGATCCAGCAGGAGCTCGGAGGCGAGGCCTTGCCGGACGAATTCGAGGAAATTCGACGGAAGATCACCGAATCGGGCTGTGCCAAGGAGGCGAAGGAGAAGGCGGAGCATGAACTCTCGAAGCTCATGCGCATGCCGCCGATGTCGCCCGAGGCGACCGTCATTCGCGGGTATCTCGACTGGTTGCTGGCGCTTCCCTGGAAGAAGCGAAGCCGCACGCGCCGGGACCTCAAGGCCGCGGAGGCGATTCTCGATGCCGATCACTACGGTCTCGAGGAAGTGAAGGAGCGAATCGTCGAGTATCTCGCCGTCCAGCAGCGTGTAGGCAAGGTGAAGGGGGCCGTACTTTGCCTCGTCGGACCGCCCGGTGTCGGCAAGACTTCGCTCGGAGAATCGATTGCCCATGCCACGAATCGGAAATTCGTGCGCATGTCACTGGGCGGCGTGCGGGACGAGGCGGAGATTCGGGGCCATCGCCGCACATACATCGGCTCGATGCCAGGCAAGATACTGCAGAAGGTCGCAAGGGTCGGAGTGCGTAACCCGCTGTTTCTGCTCGACGAGGTGGACAAGATGGGCATGGACTTTCGGGGAGACCCGGCATCCGCCCTGCTCGAAGTGCTGGATCCGGAACAGAACAACACCTTCAACGACCACTATCTCGAGGTGGATTACGACCTGTCGGATGTCTTCTTCGTTTGCACGTCGAATTCCATGGATATTCCGCCGGCCCTGCTTGATCGCATGGAGGTAATTCGGCTGCCCGGCTACACCGAAGACGAAAAGGTCAATATCGCGTCGCGCTTTCTCGTTCCGAAGCAAAAGGCGCTGAACGGATTGGCATCCGTCGATTTCGAAATCTCGGAGCCGGCGACTGTCGAACTCATCCGCTACCACACTCGTGAAGCCGGTGTGCGCGCTTTGGAACGCGAGATTGCCAAGATTTGCCGCAAGGTCGTAAAGGACCAGACGCTTGGTGACACCGAGCCCAAGACCGTCATCGGGAAGGAACATGTCGAAGGCTACAACGGCGTGCGGAAGTTCGATTACGGTCGGGCCGAGGACGAGAACCGGATAGGCGTCGTCACCGGCCTGGCGTGGACCCAGGTGGGAGGTGAGCTTCTGAATATCGAGGCGGTCGCGGTGCCTGGCAAGGGGCGCCAGACGAAGACCGGGTCCCTTGGCGATGTCATGCAGGAGTCAATCCAGGCGGCTCTGACGTTCGTGCGCAGCCGCGCGGCAGATCTCGGCATCGAAGTCGACTTCCACGAGAAGCATGACATCCACATACATGTTCCCGAAGGGGCGACGCCCAAGGACGGTCCGAGCGCCGGAACAGGTATGTGTACGGCCCTCGTGTCCGTCTTGACGGGAATCCCCGTAAAAGCGGACGTGGCCATGACCGGCGAAATCACGTTGCGCGGACAAGTGCTTCGGGTAGGTGGGCTGAAAGAAAAGCTGCTGGCCGCGCACCGGGGTGGAATCCGCCGCGTGATCATCCCCGAGGACAACGCGCGCGACCTGAAGGAGGTGCCCGACAACGTGAAGTCCGCGTTGGACATCCTGCCGGTCAAGTGGATGGACGAAGTGATCGGAGCCGCCCTTGAACGCTCTCCGGCGCCCAGGACAGAGTCCGGGCCGGAACCAGGGTCCGGACCCGGCGAGGAAGTGGATCAGGACGTCCCCTTCGTCCGAATTGACCGTCGCGGTGATTCTGCCGTTGACAGCGTTTTTTCCCCGTTGATATAAGACTCGTGTTGCCCGGCGATAGCTTGGAAACAGTTCCCAACCCGTTTCAAACGTACCACCTGAGAAAGATTGAGTATGAATAAGTCAGAACTAGTCGATTCGATTTCCAGCTCGGCCGATATTTCCAAGGCAGCCGCAAGTAGAGCGGTGGATGCCCTCTGCGATGCGGTGGGCTCAGCCCTCAAGAACTCCGAAACGGTGGCCATTGCGGGATTCGGGACATTCTCCGTGCGCGACCGGGCCGCTCGAACCGGGCGCAACCCCCGGACGGGCGAAGCTATCGAAATCGCGGCCTCCAGGGTGCCTGCGTTCAAGGCGGGCAAAGCGCTCAGAGACGCCGTCAACGGGTAGGATTCGTTTCGCGAGGCTGCGCTGTAAGATCGCGCGGCGACCAAGGCTGCCGGCCATGGCCGGCGGACGGCGTTCGCATGGAGCACGATGACGTGATGCTGCTGACATGATGCTGCAAAAGATGCGCGATGGCGCGCAATCCCTCGGCGCCAAGATCATGGTGGCCATTATCGCCTTCGTGCTGACAGCCTTCGGTTTCGGGGCCTTCAATCTGTTCCCTGTTGGCGACAACGTCGCAGCGACGGTCAACGGTCAGGACATTAGCGAGGTGTCCCTGGAAAACGAAACGGAGCGACGCTTGCGGGTCCTGCGTGCAGAACTGGGCGAAGATTTCGACCCGGCCCTCATCGACCGCGAGCAGCTTCGGCAATCGACGTTGGACTCGTTGATCGATCGCACCCTTTTGCTCCAACTGGCGGATGATCTGAACCTGGCAGTGGCGAGGAGCGAGTTGGATCGCCAGATCACATCAATGTCCGAATTTCAGGTAGACGGCGTCTTCGACGAAGGGCGGTTCCGTTCCCTTCTCTCGAATGCCGGGTTCTCGCCGGCATCGTTCTTCGACGACCAGGAACGCAATGTTCGCCTCAATCAGCTTGCCGGCGCACTTCAGAGCACGGCGGTCGTGACGGATCAGGAGGTCAGGGATGCATCGCGGGTCCTGGGACAGAGGCGGGATATCGCATATCTGGAGTTTGCCGCCGATAGCTTCACCGAGGGCATCGAGGTCTCGGATGACGAGGTGGCGCGCTACTACGACGAGAACATCCACCTCTACCTGACAAAGGAAAACGTCGATCTCGAGTATGTCGAGTTGTCGCTGGACGCCATGGCTGCGGAGCAGGACGTGGCGGAGGCCGATATCGTCGCGGCCTTCGAAGAGGAGGAGCGCATTGGAGTCGAATCGGGCGGGGGCGAGGAGCGTCGGGCCGCGCACATACTGCTGGAGACATCGGACGCGCGCTCCGAACAGGAAGCGACGGCGATGCTCCTCGATATTCGCTCGGAGATCGAAGGCGGCGCGTCCTTCGGGGACAAGGCGAGGGATGTGTCGGAAGATTTGGGATCGGGGTCCAACGATGGCGATTTGGGGTTTGCCGGTCGCGGCACCTTCGTGACGTCGTTCGAAGAAGCGCTTTGGGAGCTTGAAGTCGGAGAGATCTCGGATCCCGTAACGACACAGTTTGGCGTACATCTCGTCACCTTGCTCGAAGTCAGGCAGGCCGAGCCGCGCGTATTCGAAGACGAGCGGGAGCGTCTCACGGAGACGATCAAGCGTGATCGAGCAGACCCGATCTTCGAAGAGAATCTGCGGGTGATGGACGAAATCGCATTCGAGCAACCGGATACCCTGAACGGCATCGTCGAGGCCCTGGGCCTCGAAATCCGCGTGGCCGAAGGGGTGACCCGCGAGGCCGGTGGTGACCCATTTGGCGACCGGGTGCTGCGAGAGGCCGTCTTCGAGGTCGATGTGCTCGAAGGCTACAACAGTCCTGCGGTCAAGCTCGGAGATGACACCGCAGTAGTGGCGCGGGTCACGGCGCATCGTCCGGCCGCGGAAGTCCCACTCGAAGAGGTGACCGACGGTGTGCGGGAAACGCTTGTCGCACGGAGGGCTGGCGAGGCCGCGGCGGTCGCGGCAGAGTCGGCGCTCGAACGCCTGCTTGCGGGCGATGCCGCCTCGGACGTAGCCGGCGAGTACGCGTTGACCTGGAACACGCACGAGGCAACCGGATACGTTGATCGCGAAATCCCCGTTTCGGTGCGCCAGGCTGCCTTCAGGCTTTCTCCGCCGGTCGGCGAGGAACGATCCGCGACGACGACGCCGCTTGGAAACGGTAGCTCAGCCCTGGTCGTGATATCTCGCGTGGACCCGGGGGACTACGGAGCCATGAGCGAGGCGGAACGCGTCAATTTGCGCGGCGACCTGGCACAACTGGCGAGTCAGCGTGCCCTGGTTTCGGTATTAGGAACCCTGAGAGAGGAAGCGGACCTGTAAGACAACTTGCCCCGAGTCGTCAGGGCCGATGTAGGATCGGCCCGCACGCGGGTCCCGGCCGTCGCCGTGTCTTGACGCAGACCCTCGGGCAGGGCGATGCCGTGGGCTGACGGGTCGGCAAAGATCGCCGCGAACGCGAGCAGCCGCGGCACATAGGCGGCCGTTTCGGTGGGCCAGCGGAGATCGAAAAACGACGCGCCCGCGTCCGCGCCGTCCAACACGTTGGCTACCTTTGTTTCTCCACAGTTGTAGGCCGCAAGCGCCAGTGTCCAGTCGCCGAAACGGCGTTGCAGATCGGTCAAATACCTGAGCGCTGCATCCGTCGACGCGATCGGATCGCGGCGTTCATCAACGTGCCAGCTGATCTCCAGGCCATAACGCTTTGCGGTACCGGGAACCAACTGCCACAGGCCTCGCGCTCCACTCTGAGACACGGCCGCCGGGTTGACGCCGCTTTCGACGATCGGAAGAAGGCAGATTTCGGCTGGCATCCCGCGATCGCGCGCTTGTGAGCAGATGGCCGGCAGGTAGCGCTCGATTCGAGGCGACAGCCTTGCCAGGTAGGAGGGGCTGCGCCTCACGCGATCGATCTCGCGCAAGACCACTGGCTGGTCGAGTCTGTGGTTCAGGGAGAACCCGTCTCGAAGCACCTCCAGAAATCCTGCGGCCGCTACGGGAGACTCGGGCGTTTCCTCCGTCAACGCGCTCGCAGCACAGGCGCCAGAAACCAGGAGCAATGCGCAAAATGATCGAAAAAACCCGGCAATGGCGCTTGGTGCGGCCGGTTCCCGGGCGGGATCGGTGCGTAGAGGAATGCCGACGTTGACGACGATTCCGGCAACAGTGGGCGTGTTGTCTCTCACACGCATCGCGAGCGTTTCTTAATGTTCTTCTTGGGTTGCGGATGGATTCCGCGCGGTACAAAATGGCGCCGAATCTCGTCGCTACTTTGCGGGAAATTACCGTCATTCGCAACCTTGCTCCGCCGGTTTCTTCTCACGCGCTCCAATTCATGAGGAACTGGTTCGAAACCGAGCCGGGCAAGCGGCTGTTGCAGCGCGAAACGGCGCTGATACGCAGCCAGGTGCGCCGTTTTCACGGCGAAAGCCTGCTTTGGATGGGCCCCGTGCCGCGGGCTGCGTCGGCGACCGCGCGGTGCATGGTGAAGAGCCGCTTCTACCTCTCTCCAGACCCGAGCGCTGCCCGTGACAGTGAGTTGCCGTCCTCGATATCAGCTTCACGGGCGCTGCCAATTCCCTCGAACAGCGTGGACGGAGTCGTTGTTCACCATGCGCTGGAATACGCGGAGGATGCCCGTGCCGCCATTCGGGAGATCAGCCGCGTGATCCGCCCCGGGGGCAGATTGCTGATCTGTTCCTTCAATCCGTTATCGATGTGGAACCTGCGCAGGCCTCGTGGAATGACACTGGTCACCGCCTACCGGCTGAGCGATTGGTTGGCGGTTCTCGGCTTTGACCGGGAGGAAGGCGTTCGGTACATGAACTATCGGGCCAACATGAACCTGCGGCTTGACGGAGAACGTTGGCGCAAGGTGGGAGACTGGCTTGCCGAACGGCACGTACCGACAGGCGGGGTTTACCTGGTGCTCGCCGCCAAGAACGCGGCCGCGCGAACCGGCATCGGGCATGTGACCGCCGAGGGCAGCAATATCGCGCCCCTGGCCATGCCAAGGCCAATGGCCCGCCAGTGAACGCGGCGTCGGTGGTCGAGGTCTTTACCGACGGCGCGTGCCGCGGGAATCCGGGTCCGGGTGGCTGGGCCGCCCTGTTGCGGTGTGGCGAGTCCGAGACGTTGCTGAAAGGCGCTGCCTCGAGCAGCACGAACAACCGCATGGAACTCCAGGCAGCCATCGAAGGACTGGCGGCCCTTGGCAGTGCCTCCCGTCGCGTACGCCTGACAACGGATTCGCAGTACGTACGTCTGGGCGTCACCCAGTGGATGCGACGTTGGAAGGCAAATGGCTGGAGAACGTCGGCCAGGAGTCCGGTCAAGAACCGGGCGCTTTGGGAACGGCTTGATGCGCTTGCCGCGATCCACGACGTGGAGTGGTTGTGGGTCAAGGGTCACAGCGGTGTGGAAGAGAACGAGCGGGTGGACCAGGCCGCCAACGACGCCATAGATGCGATGCTTGGCGGTTAGTGTCACTAGTGCGCCAGGTAGTTCTGGATACCGAAACGACCGGGCTTGAGCCCCAGCGGGGACATCGCGTCATCGAGATCGGTGCGCTAGAGATCGTGGATCGCGCCGTGACCGGCAGCCGGTTCCATTGCTATGTGAACCCGGAGCGGGCCATTGACGACGCGGCGTTCGAAGTGCACGGCCTGACATTGGAGCGACTCGCGAAAGAACCCAGGTTCGCCGACGTGGCGCTGGACTTTCTCGACTTTGTTCGGGGCGCTGAACTCATCATCCACAACGCGCCGTTCGACGTGTCGTTTGTCGACTTTGAATTCGGTCTGCTGACGGAGATGGACGGAATTCCGCCATCCATCATGGACATCTGTACCGTGACGGACACGCTGGATATGGCGCGCAAAAAGCACCCGGGCCAGCAGAATTCGCTGGACGCATTGTGCCGGCGCTACGGCGTGGACAATTCCCAGCGCGAACTTCACGGAGCGTTGCTTGACGCAGAGATCCTGGCAGACGTCTACCTGTTGATGACCGGGGGCCAGACCTCCCTGTTCGACGCCGATTCGACACAGGACCCCCTCTCGAACGCAGAGGAGTTCCAACGGCTTGCCGCTGATCGGCCTCGGCTACCCGTGGTGCAGGCCACGCCGGAGGAAATGGCTTGCCACGAGGCGATCCTCGACAGGGTGGAAGCCGTGGCCGAAAGCGGCGTCGTCTGGCGCGAAACGGCGCCGGCGCCACAGTCTTGAGAACGGCTCTCCTCGCGCAAAGGCTTCACGCATAACCGGCCAACCGTTCGATGAGCCAGTAGGCGGCGATGCAGCCGACCGCGTACCCCGCCACGACGTGCCCCCGCTGAAGAACCGTCTCTCCAGCTATCCAGATGGACGCCCGAATGAGAAGAACGACCCCCAGGGCGAAAATCACCTGGCCGATCTCGACACCCACGTTGAAGAACACGAGTCCCGTAACGACTTCGACCGGCGGCAGACCGATCTCGTTGAGCACGGCAGCGAATCCGAGCCCGTGGAGCAGCCCGAAGGCGCTGGACACCGCTATCGGGTAACGCCAGGTCAGGTTTTGGCGGGGACCTCTGGTCACTTCGCTCGCGAGGAACAGCACGCTGAGTGCGATCACAGCTTCGATGGGCGGCACGGGCAGCCGGACGACCTCGAGCGCGGACAGGGCAAGCGTGACCGAATGCGCCAGGGTAAAGCCCGTGATCGTGATCACGATGCGCTTCCAGGTCCGGGCGATCCAGATGAGACAGACGAGGAAAAGCAGGTGGTCGAACCCGATCCAGATGTGTTCCGCTCCGAGCCACAGGTACTGCCTGGCGACCGAAACGACGTCCTCTGGCCCCGGCATCCTGAATGACCGTACCCCCGATGACAGAGCCATCGTGTGGCTTTCTCCCGTTTCGAGATTCACCCGGACCACGGTGGGGTTGGCCACCTCGTGGCGGGGATAGCGGATAGAGAGTTCGGCGCCATGGGGCGGGTCGACGCATGCGATCAGGGTCGGGCCGCGGGTCGATTCGCCGATGCTGCATGTCTGGGGAAACACGACCTGGGGGACGTTGTTGGGCAGGACCTGCGGCGGCGTCCTGATCCGCAGCAGATACCGGTGATCGGTGTGCTCGTTGATTTCCACCACCAGGGGCCGCAGGTCATCGGCGGCCGCGAGCGATGCGGCCAGGACGCACAGGAGGCTCGCAAGGAACCTCACGGTGGCGCCTCGAGGTCGACAACAATGTCGTAGGCGCCTCGCGCGTCCCGGTAGTAGTTCTCCAGTTCCAGGCGGATGCGTTCGGACATCAGGTCCTGGATGACGCGTTGACGGACTTCCGCGAGCGGCGGCGAATGGCCGGGTTTGCGCGACGAAACCATGACGAGGTGGTAGCCGTACTCGGAGGCGATGGGTCCGGTCCAGCGTTCCGACGGCGCCTGCGCGAAGACGGCCTCTGCAAAGCCGGCGCCGAAATGGGAAGCTATTTCCGCCGCTTCCCGGGCAACGTAGTTCTTGTGGTAGAGGAATACGTCGCCCTGCGATGGGCCGGCATGAAACGGCACTGCGTTTTCGTTGAGTTCCTCCAGCTTCAGATCGGCGAGCGACTTTGCGTTCTCCCCGCGGCTGTCCGAGCTGAAATATACGTGCGTGAACGTGATCTTGGTCGGCACAAAGTAGCGGTCCCCATTCCCCTCGTAGAAGTCCCGTACCTCGTCCTCCGAAAACGCCAGGGTGGTTTCCATGAATTCGCGGTTGATGTAGTCGAGCTGCGTGATCAGGCGACGCCGGCCGACATAGTCGTAGGAATCGAGACCCATGGCTCGCGCCTGGCGGAAGAGCACTTCTTCCCGAACGTACTCCTCGATCAGCGTTTCGCGTCGTTCGCCGGTCATCGCTTCAAGTGTCTCTGCGGCCGAGTCCACGTTGAGGCGGGGATCGCGGTATGCCAGGAACTGCACGAGGGCAGCTCGATCGACGCGTATTTCGTCGTCACTTGCGGTATCGCCATTCCCCGCCCACTCGAACGCCAGGAACAGTGCAGCTCCGACAAGCAGGAAGTGCAGCAATGGCTCGCGCAGAAGGCCCTTCACTGCGCGGCACCGTGATCGGTTGGGAAGTGGAGGTGCGGCCTGCGGTGCCGCCGTCGTGCACTCGAACCCGGATACCGGCCGGTGTTCCCGAGACCGGCGCCTTTGCTCGACCGCGGCAAGTTGTGGGCTGCTCCGTGCATACGGCGATATCCTATTCCTCAAGAACGAGGGACGCGCGGTGAAAGTCCAGGAGATCCAGAAGATGCGGGCTGGCCGGGAGGAGTGTTGGTTTATAGTTGCCTCCTTTTATGGCCGGAGACAACCAGCGATGTGGCCGATTGAGCCCGACGCATTCGAGTCCTTCGTATCTGCTCCGGCGGGTGCGGAAACCGATGACGCGCTTTATTTCACCTTCATCGGAGAGCGGATCGTCTGTGTCAGCGAGGCTGGAATTCCGAGGGCCGTGACGCGGGATGAGTTTCGCTGGTTCGACGTCGAGGTGTCGTTCAAGCACTATCTCGGACGCTGGGAGGGGAGATCCTGCTACGCGTTGGTTATCGATGGCACGGTTCCGGAAGGTTTCGCCACCGTCGGGTTGCGGGACTGGCTGGAGCGAGTCGATTCGGCGTTTTTCTACCTTGCGGGTCGCGCCAAGCAGATCGTCGACTGGCATAGGACGCATCGATTCTGCGGGCGTTGCGGTGCGGCGACCCGCAATCACCGGGTCGACCGAGCGAAGGAATGCCCTCGCTGCGGACTGCTCAACTATCCCAGGCTGTCCCCGAGCATCATCGTCCTGGTGCGCAAGGAGGACGAAATGCTGTTGGCGCGCAACGCCCGATGGAGGCATGGCACGTACAGCACGATTGCCGGTTTTGTCGAGCCCGGTGAATCCATCGAGCAGGCGGTCCATCGCGAGGTATTCGAGGAAGTGGGCCTCACCGTGTCCGGGCTGCGTTACATGGGCAGTCAACCGTGGCCGTTCCCCAACTCGCTGATGCTTGGCTTCCACGCGGACTATGCCGGCGGCGACATCGTTTGCCAGGAGGAAGAGATCGACGAGGCACGGTGGTTCCACTACGCCGAGCGCCCGAGCACGCCAACGCCCAAGGCGATCTCCGCATGGCTTATCGACGCTTTCGTCAGGGAAAGGAGCGAGGCCAACGGTCGTCCCGACCAGTAGAAGACACCCCGCAGGGTGACGACACTAGGTGCCGCCCGCCTGGAAGGCCATCAGCAATATGAATGTGAGCGTGATGTGTCCGTCGCTGCGGAAAGCGCCGCGCATGAAAGCGCGGACGAAGTCCCCGCCTCCCCCCAGAATCGACAACAGCGTGTCCTCCGAATCGAAGTAGAAGGTCGCTTCGGGCTTGAAACCGGTATCGAAGACAATGCCTGATTCGCGCATGCGGCATACCAGCGGTGGTCTGTCCGCAATGGCGAAGGCGACATGAAGGTCGTGTCCGGTTGCGGCCGCGCCGCGGTAGCGAGCTTGCAGTTCCTGCGCCAGTTGGTTCTGTTCCATGGCCGTTCGTCCTCTTGTGGTAGATTAGCCCGCCTCCCCGTGCGTTTGCGAATCCCTCATGGAATACGTGTTCGACTACCTGAGCTTCCTCGCGAAGGCGGTGACGATCATTGCGGCGCTGCTCGTGATCATCGCGGCTGCGGGAGCGCGCCGCAGTCACCGTCCGCCTGAAGGCCGCATACAGGTGGTTCGTATCAATGACCGTTTGCGGTCGTTGCGCAGCGCGGTACAGCACGCGGTAACGCCCGCCGCACGGCGCAGGAAACTGAGCCGGAAAGAGAACAAGGAGCACAAGCGCGAGCGGAAGACGGAGTCGGGTCGCAGCCGGGTATTCGTCGTGAACTTCAAGGGCGATATCATGGCGTCGCAACTCGATTGCCTTACGAACGAGATCACTGCGATCCTGACCAGTGCCCAGGAAGGCGATGAGGTCGTCGTCAGGATCGAGAGCGCAGGGGGGCTGGTCCATGCGTACGGCCTTGCGGCATCGCAGCTTTCCAGGGTCAAGGAAAAGGGTATCCGGCTGGTGGCCGCAATCGACAAGGTGGCGGCCAGCGGCGGCTACATGATGGCCTCGGTGGCGGACAGGATCGTTACGGCCCCGTTTGCGATCGTTGGCTCGATCGGGGTGGTGGCCCAATTGCCGAACATTCACCGGTTCCTGAAGAAACGCGATGTCGACGTCGAATTGCTGACCGCCGGTGAATACAAACGGACGCTGACCGTCCTGGGCCAGAACACGGACAGCGGGCGCGCCAAGCTTCAGGAGGAGATCGAGGATGTTCACGCCCTGTTCAAGTCATTTGTCGGCGACCATCGGCCGGACGTCGATCTCGACGCCGTCGGCACGGGTGAAGCCTGGTACGGGCAGCGGGCCATCGAGCGAAAACTCGTGGATGAGCTCTGCACGTCCGACGAATACCTGGTCGCCGCCTGTGACGAAAGGGATGTCTTCGAGGTCCGCTGGATCGTGCCGGAGAAGCCGATCGACCGGCTTGCGCGGCAATTTGCAGCGGCGGTGAACAGGTCTATCGATCAGATTTTGGGGAGGTTCTGAGTGAGCGCATTCAGGGCGTTCTGGATCGAAAAGGCCGACGACGCGTTTGCCAGGTCGATCATCTCCCGCGATGTGGACGAACTCCCTGCGGGCGACCTGCTGGTGGAGGTGCGGTATTCGTCGCTGAACTACAAGGACGGCCTGTCGGCGACGGGGCAACCTGGCGTGACGCGCAACTATCCTCATACCCCGGGCATAGACGCCGCTGGCGTCGTGCTTGAGTCGTCGGTTGACGCGTTCGGTCCTGGCGACGAAGTCGTCGCGATAGGTTTCGATCTGGGCATGAACACCCCGGGCGGCTTTGGTCAGCGTATTCGCATCCCGGCAGGGTGGGCGACGCCGTTGCCGACGGGCCTGAGCCTCGAACAGAGCATGATTCTGGGCACAGCGGGGTTCACCGCAGCCTTGAGCGTGGATAAGCTCGAGACTTTCGGCATGACGCCGTCGGGTGGACCCGTGCTGGTCACGGGGGCGACCGGAGGCGTCGGTTCAGTCGCCGTGATGCTCCTCAGCCAACTTGGATACACGGTGCATGCGGTGACCGGGAAAGCTCACCAGCATGGATTCCTGCGCGACATCGGCGCGACCGAGATCGTCGATCGCGAGGCGGCGCTGGACGGCGCCAACCGACCGTTGCTGAGGGAGACGTGGGGCGGCGTCGTGGATACCGTCGGCGGGGATATCCTGTTCAACGCGGTGAAATCGCTCAGGTACGGTGCAAGCCTGGCTGCATGCGGCCTGGTGGCATCGCCGATGATTCCCGCCACCGTGTTGCCGTTCATCCTGCGCCACGTGAACCTGCTGGGAATCGACTCGGTTGAACTTCCGATTGAACGCAAGACTGCCCTGTGGCGAAAGCTGGGCGGGGATTGGAAGATCGATGGCCTGGATACCCTGAAAAGGCCCATGCGACTGGAGGAACTGTCCGCCGGCATAGACCGCATCCTCGCCGGGGAGATGGTTGGACGCGGCGTCTTGCAGCTCGACGATTAGTCGCTCAGGCCCTCAGTCCCGGCGAAGCTTTTCGGACACCGCGATCGGACTCGGGTATCTGAAGATCACCAGGTAGGTCGATGCGACGAGGGTCAGCACCGTCGCGCCCTGGATCACATGGGCCGCCTCTCCGCCGATGAGTGCGCCGCTGAGCGCCACCGTTGTCACCAAGAGGGAGAATTCGCTCGCTTGTCCGAGGCGGCAGCCGACTTCCCACGATGTTTCGCGCGATTCTCCCTGCCATGCCAGGAGCCAACGGAAGACCGGAGGTTTCAACACGAGCATGGCGCCACCGAGGCACAGCGCAGGCCACACGACCTTCGCCAGCACGGCCGGATCGATGGCCGCGCCAACGGAGAAGAAGAAGAGAATAAGAAAGAAGTCTCGCAAGGGGCGCAGAGTGTCCGTGATGAACTGCGCGATGGGTGAACTCGCGAGCGCGACCCCGGCGATGATGGCGCCGACTTCAAGAGACATGCCGACCAGGTGGGATACCGTTGCAACCGCCAGGCACCAGCCGATGACAAGCAGGAAAATGAACTCGTTGAAGGCATCGAATCGGGCCAGCAGGGGATTGATGATGAACTTGATGCCGAGGAACGCGCCGCCAGCGATCACTGGAAAGGCCGCGACGACCAACAGGGGATGACCCAGGACCAGATGTTCCTGGCCTCCGCTGACGCCTGCGAGGGCGAGTAGCGCGACGATTGCCAGCAGGTCCTGAATGAGCAGAAGACTGATGACGATCTCGCCGATGTGCCGATGATGCAGTGCCGTCGTCGGCAGCATCTTGATCCCGATGATGGTGCTGGAGAAGACGCAGGCGATGCCTGCCACCAGGGCCTCCGGCCAGTCAAAGCCAAAGCTCCACAGCGTGACGAAGCCGAGGGCGAAGAATATGGCCGTGCTGACCAGGGCGGTAACGATGGATGCGCCGAGCATGTTTCGCAGCTTGGCCGGCGGCAGGTCGAGGCCCACCAGGAAGAGCAGGAAGATGATGCCGATATGTCCGATGTCGTTGATGAACTCGGCATTGGGTATCCAGGCGAAGCCGTGCGGGCCGAGCAGCACACCGATGGCCATGTAGGCCACCAACAGGGGCTGACGCGTGAACAGGGCCACCGTTGCCAGCACTGCCGCGCCGGCAAAAATGAGAAAGAACGACTCGATGATGCCAGTTTCCATGGAACGACTTCTCAGGGAACGCGAGTGACCAGGGACTATTGTTGCATGGTCGATGAGCGCCGAGCGCCGGCCGTGGGGCACGTGCATCGCACAAGCAATCGGTGGGGGTTAGTGGAACACGCTGGCAGCCGCCTGTCGATGCGGAACGCCAACCTGCGGGACGCGAACCGGCAAGGCTCAACCTCGCGCGCTGATTCTCCGGAAAGCGGGTTCCGGCTGCAGCGCGGACGCCTGGTAGTGGTCCGTGATCGATTGTATTGAGGCGATGGCGACCTCGGCGGCCCGGTGATTTTCGACGACGAAGGCGTTGAAACCGGAGCGGTGCAGGTATTGCGCAAGGTCGGGCAGAATATCTCCGAACGCCCGCAATTCTCCCGTGAAGCCGCAGCGGGAACGTAGCAGCACGCCAAGCGACAGGCCACGACCGTCGGCGAATGCCCGAAACTTCACCGCCACGAGTGACGCGCCATCAAGGTGGTCGCAGACCCGTTCGACATCGACCTCGCCGTCCACCCAGAATCCCACCCCGGGAGACCGAAGTGAGCGGACGCATGTTTCGGTCGTTGCGTGCGCCCGGGAGGTCCAATGCTCAAAGGAAAGGATCGATCCCTCGCCCGGTACGGGATCGCCCTTGTCGGACGAGTCAATCAGCGTCCAGGGATCGTCGACGATTTCGAGATTCTTAACGAGCACCGGCATAGACGCGCTCCTTGAACGGCTGCACGCCGATGCGGCGAAAACAGGAGAGAAACGGTTCTTCTTCGATCCGTCGGCTCACGTAAACATCAAGTATCTGCTCGATTACCCGGGGCACGTCGTCCCGGGCGAACGAGGGTCCGATGATCCGCCCCAGGGACGCGTCGTCTCCTGCATCTCCGCCTAGCGACACCTGGTAGAACTCCGCGCCTTTCTTGTCGACGCCGAGGATCCCAATGTGGCCGACATGATGGTGGCCGCAGGCGTTCATGCAGCCGGAGATGTTGAGATCGATGGGCCCCAGGTCGTGCAGGTAGTCGTAGTCGTCGTAGCGTTGTTGTATCGCCTGGGCGATGGGAATCGACTTCGCGTTGGCCAGCGAGCAGTAATCCCCGCCCGGACAGCAGACTATATCCGTCAGAAGTCCGGCGTTCGGAGTCGCAAGAGCCATCTCGCTGGCGCGTTGCCACAGCGCGTAGAGGTTGTCCTGGGCGACATCCGGAAGCACGAAATTCTGTTCGTGACTGATGCGTATCTCCCCGAAGCCGAACTCGTCCGCCCAGTCCGCCACCGCTTCCATTTGTGCGTCGGAGACATCGCCCGATGGCACGCCCGGGTGCTTGGTTGACAATGTTGCTATCGCGTAGCCTGCGACCTTGTGACTGGAGACGTTGTTCCGGACCCAATTATTGAAGTCCGGCGACTTGAGGCGTTGCTCCGCCAGCAGCGCCGTTTGATCGTCGCGATCCGGATAGTCGGGCGGGGCGAAGCACGCCTTTACGCGATCGAGTTCGGCGGCGGTCAGCGTGCTTGGACCATCCTTGAGATATGCCCACTCCTGGTCGACGCGCTCGGCGAAGGCCTCGGGCGTCATCGCGCGCACGAGGATCTTGATGCGGGCCTTGTACTTGTTGTCGCGCCGTCCGTGGCGGTTGTAGATCCTCAGGATCGCTTCCAGGTAGGTCAGGAGGTGCGGCTCCGGCAGTCCGCGCCGAATGACACTTGCTATGGCGGGCGTGCGACCAAGGCCACCGCCGACCAGGAAATCGAATGTCACGTTGCCCGAAGTATCCCGGTCCACGCGTATGCCGATGTCGTGGACTTGAATCGCGGCGCGATCCGACGCGGCGCCGTTGAGGGCGATTTTGAACTTCCGGGGCAGCCAATCGAACTCGGGATGCTGGGTGGACCACTGGCGAATGATCTCGCAATAGGGGCGCGCATCGACGCTCTCGTCGTCGGCAACGCCTGCAAACTGGTCCGTGGTGACGTTGCGGATGCAGCTGCCGCTGGTCTGGATGGCGTGCATCTGGACCTTCGCCAGGTCGCCGAGGATGTCCGGAACCGACTCGAGTTCGGGCCAGTTGAACTGCATGTTCTGGCGCGTGCTTAGGTGCCCGTAGCCCTTGTCGTAGCGACGCGAGATCTCGGCCAGCGCGCGCAGTTGCCGCGATGACAGCGTCCCATATGGAATCGCGACCCTCAGCATGGGCGCTAGGCGTTGGACATAAAGTCCATTGCGCAGCCGAAGCTGCAGGAACTGCTCGTCGGTCAGCTCGCCGCGAAGGTATCGCTCGGTCTGTTCCCGGTACTGTTCGACGCGTTCATCGATGAATCGCTGGTCGAAATCTTGGTATTGGTACATCCGGCGCACCGTACCAATACCGTGTCTGGGTGAGAACGAACCATTTTCTATATGGTTAGAGCATCCAGTTCATCCATGGACGACGGCTTGGGCAGTGGCATGAATGGGAACGCGTCAGCGGTCGAGGACGAAACTGATCCAGCGTCGCGCGGTCGAGGGGTCCACGGCCTTGCGTTGGCAATAGGCGTCGAACTGGTCTTCGCCGATTCGGCCGACACCGAAGTACCTCGATTGCGGATGCGAGAAGTACCAGCCGGCGACGGTCGCTGCGGGCCACATCGCGTAACTCTCGGTAAGCGTCGCGCCGGTGGCGGCCGTGGCGTCAAGGAGCGCAAACAGAGTTTCCTTTTCCGCGTGATCGGGACAGGCAGGGTAGCCAGGCGCCGGCCGGATGCCCTGGTAGCGCTCCGCAATCAACTCGTCGTTGGTGAATCTCTCGCTTGAAGCGTAACCCCAGAACTCCTTGCGCACGCGTTCGTGCAGATGCTCGGCGAAAGCCTCGACGAGTCGGTCCGCCAGCGCCTTCAGCATGATGTCGCCATAGTCGTCGTCGCCCAGGCGACGGATGGCTTCGGCTTTTGCCTCGACAGAGACGACGAACCCGCCGACGTAGTCATCGATACCTTCGGGCGCCACGTAGTCCGCGAGGCTCAGACTGGGCTTGCCGTTGTCCGCCTGCTGGCGCAGGTGGTGCGATGTGGCAATTGCCACCTCCCTGGCGTCGTCGCGCCAGATTCGGACGTCCTCGCCGTTGCCGTTCGCGGGCCACAGGCCAATGACGCCGTGGGCCGTGAGCCAGTTCTCTGCGACGATCCGGTCCAACATGGCGCCGGCGTCCCGATACAGGCTCGTGGCGGCTTCGCCCACGGTCTCGTCGCGCAGGACATCGGGGAACTTGCCGGCGAGTTCCCATGTCCTGAAGAAAGGGGTCCAGTCGACGTGCCCCACGAGTGTGCCGAGTGGATAGTTGGAGAGGCGAGTGATGCCCGGACGGGCCGGTCGCGGGGGGCGGTAGGTCGACCAGTCGAGCTGCGGCCGGTTGGCGAGTGCCTGCCTGTACGACCTTATCGGCCTGCGCCGCGCACCGTTTTCCCGGCGCCTGCGAATGGTCTCGTATTCGCGCTCGATTTCCTCGACAAACCCCTCCCGCGCGTTGTCGGACACCAGGTTCTGCGCGACACCGACGCCCCGCGATGCGTCCGGGACGTAGATCGTCGGACCGGAATAAGACGGCGCGATCTTGACCGCCGTATGCGCCTTGGACGTGGTCGCGCCGCCGATGAGGAGCGGTATCCGGAAGTCGCGCCGTTCCATTTCGGCAGCCACGCGCGTCATCTCGTCAAGCGAAGGCGTGATCAGCCCCGACAGTCCGATGAGGTCGGCGTCCATCTCGACCGCTGTGTCGAGAATCGTCTCCGCTGGCGTCATGACGCCGAGGTCGGTCACGTCGAAGTTGTTGCATCGCAACACGACGCCGACGATGTTCTTGCCGATATCGTGCACGTCGCCCTTGACGGTGGCCATGACGATCTTGCCCTTGCTGCCCGCGTTCCCGCCGTCGGCCGGTTGCGACGCGTCGATGAACGGAGTGAGGTGAGCGACGGCCTGTTTCATCACGCGGGCGCTCTTGACGACCTGGGGCAGGAACATCTTTCCCGATCCGAACAGGTCGCCGACGACGTTCATACCGTCCATCAGCGGTCCCTCGATGACATCGATGGGACGGGCGGCTTCCCGTCGAGCCAGTTCCGTGTCTTCGACGATATGGCTGGAGATCCCCTTCACCAGGGCGTGGGAGAGCCTTTCGGCCACAGGCGCGTCACGCCATTCCTCGGTTTCGATGTCCTCGCTGGCCCGGCCCGCGAAGCGTTCGGCGATGGCTACGAGTCGCTCGGTGGCGTCGTCGCGGCGGTTCAGCACCGCGTCCTCGACGGCGTCTCGCAAGTCCCGTGGAATCTCGTCATAGATTCCGAGTTGGCCGGCATTGACGATGCCCATCGTCAGGCCGGCCCTGATGGCGTGGTAGATGAAGACGGCGTGCATTGCCTCGCGCACGGCGTCGTTGCCGCGAAAGGAGAACGAGATGTTGCTGACGCCTCCGGAACAGTTGACGCGCGGGAATTCCCGCTTGATCCATCGGCACGCCTCTATGAAATCAACGGCATAGTTCGCGTGATCTTCTATGCCCGTCGCAATGGCGAAGATGTTGGGGTCGAAGATGATGTCTTCGGGGGGAAAGTCGACTTGGTTCACGAGGATGTCGTACGCGCGTCTCAGGACCTCCTTGCGGCGATCCAGGGTGTCTGCCTGGCCGGATTCGTCGAACGCCATGACCACGACGGCTGCCCCGTATGCCCGGCAAAGCCGGGCCTGCTCGACAAATGACGCTTCACCGTCCTTGAGGCTCAGGGAATTGACCACGCACTTCCCCTGTACTCGGCGCAGCCCCGCTTCGATCACTTCCCACTTGCTGGAGTCGATCATGATCGGCACGCGGGCGATGTCGGGCTCGCTCATGACGAGGTCGAGGAATCGTCCCATGGCCTCCGCGCCTTCAAGCATGCCCTCGTCCATGTTGATGTCGATGATCTGCGCCCCGTTGTCCACTTGTTGCCGGGCCACTTCCAACGCCTGAACATAGTCGTCGCCCTTGATCAAACGGCGGAACCGGGCGGAACCGGTGACGTTGGTGCGTTCCCCGATATTGACGAACAGGGAGTCCTCGGTCACTTCGAGTGCTTCCAGGCCGCAGAGAGAAAGGTGTCCGTTTCGCGCCGCCGGACGTCGCGGCGCCATACCCCGAACGCGCCGCGCGATCTCGCGAATGTGAGCCGGCGTCGTTCCGCAGCATCCGCCGACCATGTTGACCATGCCGCGCCGCGCGAAGTCCTCGATCACATCGCCCATGGACTCGGGCGTTTCGTCGTATTCGCCGAATTCATTGGGCAGGCCGGCGTTCGGATGGACGCTGACGAAGGCCGTGGAAATTCGGGCAAGTTCCTCGACGTGGGGGCGCAGCGCGGCGGCGCCCAAGGCGCAGTTGAGTCCGGCGAGAAGCGGCTCGGCATGGGAGATCGCGTGCCAGAAGGCGGCGCAGGTCTGGCCCGAGAGGGTGCGGCCGCTGGCGTCGGTGATGGTGCCGGACACCATGAGTGGCAAGCGCGCGCCGCATTGTTCGAGGGCACGCCGGATGCCAAACAGGGCTGCCTTCGCGTTCAGGGTGTCGAAGACGGTCTCGATCATCAGCAGGTCGACGCCGCCGCGTATCAGGGCGGTGGTAGCTTCAACGTACGCTTCTTCCAAGTCACCGAAACGGACGTTGCGAAACCCGGGATCCTCGACATCGGGGGAGATGCTGGCGGTGCGGTTGGTGGGGCCGAGCACACCGGCAACGAATCGTGGCCGCTCCGGCGTGGAGTGGGCATCCGCGGCGCGTCGCGCGATCTGCGCGGCTGCCAGGTTCATATCGTGGACGGCGTCCTCAAGGCCATAGTCGGCCTGGGCGATGCGCGTTGCGGTAAACGTGTTGGTCTCGATGACATCCGCGCCCGCGTCGAGATAGGCGTTGTGGGTGTACTCGACCACGTCCGGCCGGGTGAGCGACAACACGTCGCCGTTGCCCTGTAGCTCAAGGCCATGGGAGGCGAATCGCTCGCCGCGGAAGTCCTCTTCTGTCAGCCTCTGCGCCTGCTGCATGGTGCCGGTGGCGCCGTCGAGGATCAGGATTCGCTCTTCGAGCGCCTTTGCCAGGGGATGCTTCATTGCTTTGCTTTTTGCGGGCTAAACTAGCGCAAGCTCCAGATTAGTCTGGTCGAAGTGGAACACAATCGAAGTTGTGACGCTGCAACATGACTTCATTTCATGTGCCATGGTCGCGTGTCAGTGCCATCAGCGATGCGTTATGATATCCCGACTAATCTGATCAGGATTTCCCCGTGATAGAGATCTCCGACGCTGCCAGGGACTATCTGAAGGAACTGCTGGAGAAACAGGACGAGGGTTGCGGCATTCGCGTCTTCGTGGCGCAGCCTGGGACGCCCAATGCGGAAACCTGTATCGCGTACTGCCGTCCCGGTGAAGAGCAGGACGACGATGTAGCCGTGGACATGGGCGGCTTCACGGCGTACTTCGAAAAGCGGAGCGAGCCTTACCTGCTGGACGCGGTGGTGGACTTCCAGGAAGACCGTCTGGGCGGACAGCTCACGATCCGCGCGCCGAACGCGCGCACGCCCAACGTTAACGCGGATTCGCCGTTGGAAGACCGGATAAACTACGTGCTGTACAACGAGATCAATCCGGGTCTCGCTGCGCATGGAGGCATGGTGACGCTGGTCGAAGTCGTGGACGGCGATACTGCGGTGCTGCAGTTCGGCGGCGGTTGCCAGGGATGCGCGGCGGTGGACATCACGCTGAAGCAAGGCGTCGAGAAGTCGCTGATCGCCCAGGTTCCGGAACTCGTGGCGATCAGGGACGCTACCGACCATAGTTTTGCGGAAAACGCCTACTATCGATAGCTGCCGTCTTCCCTCGATCGATGGTCGCGCGTCCCCGGGTCACGCCGCCCGTTGCGCCAGCGCAGGCGAGAGCCGGTCCGCCAATTCGCGCAGCAGCGATTCGGTACACTCCCAGCCGATGCACGCGTCGGTGATCGACACGCCGTAACGCAAGTCGTCGCTCAGCGATTGGCCGCCCTCGGCCAGGTTGCTCTCCAGCATGATGCCGATGATGGACGCGTTTCCATCTTCGATCTGGCGGCTGACCGCTCGCGCCACTGCGGGCTGTCTGCGGTGGTCCTTGTTGGAGTTCGCGTGCGAGCAATCGACCATGATGTTCGTCGGCAAACCCGCTTCCCGCAGCGACTTTTCGCACGCAGCAATCGAATCGCGATCGTAGTTGGTGCCGGCGTTGCCGCCGCGCAGGACGATATGTGCCAGGTCGTTGCCGCAGGTGTGAATGACCGCAACCTGCCCGGACGGATTGATACCGAGAAAGCGGTGCGGCTTTGTCATCGACCGCAGCGCGTTGACGGCGACGGCGAGGCTACCGTCGGTTCCGTTCTTTACGCCGACGATGGAAGACAGGCCGGACGCCATCTCCCGGTGCGTCTGCGACTCGGTCGTGCGGGCTCCGATTGCGGACCAGGTGATCAGGTCGTGCAGATACTGGGGCATGATCGGATCCAGAGCTTCGGTCGAAAGCGGCATGCCCATGCGTGTGACGTCGATCAGGAGCTTGCGCGCGCGCCAGATGCCTTCCTCGATGCGGAAGGTATCGTCCAAATGGGGGTCGTTGATGAAGCCCTTCCAGCCGACGGTCGTTCGCGGCTTCTCGAAGTAGGCCCGCATCACGAGATATAGGCTTTGCGATGTTTCCCGGGCAAGCTGCTTGAGTTTGCCCGCATACTCGATCGCCGCATCGGTGTCGTGGATCGAGCATGGCCCGACAACGACCAGAAGGCGATGGTCCCGCCGCTCAAGAATGTCCCGCACGCACCGCCGGGCTTCCAGCACCGCGGCGGCGACTTCCGACGCTGCAGGCAGGGTTTCCTTTACGGTCAGCGGGCTCGGCAGAATTTCGTGTGCCAGCACGTTGAGGTTCTCCGTCTTGTGTTCCATGGGTGCCTCCTTGAAGGAGAGTGTTGCCGGTTGCGCAAAAGAAAAACCCCGATGGCGCTGCCTATCGGGGTTTTCACTCAAGAGGCAGCTAGCGCTGCCCGCAGGTGGGCCGCGCTACAACTTAACGTAGGTAAACCTGTAGCGTCGCCAGCGAATGGGCGTCGAACGGCACGATCGCACGGTGTGCGCGCGCATCTGACGCTGTGTGAACTCCAACATTCGCAGTTTTTCCCTCGTTAACCGCCGGGTCGATGTCGTTCCCAGGGGGTTGTTTCATGCAACCCAGTGAATCGACTGGGTTGAAGGCTGACGATTTTCGCGTCCGCCGAGATAATGTCAAGTGCTCTGCCTTGACTGGTGCGACTCGATCTCCACCAGTTTTGGCAGGGCCGTCAGGTAAAGCGCCGTCTTGATGGGACGGGAGTCGTCCAATTGCGACAGCACCCGCGCATACAGGGCAAGCTGCGCCGCGTGCCGTTCCAGTTGCAGTTGCTCGAACTCCGCCTCGTCTTGGCCGTCCCTGGGCTTCGCGGTCTTGTAGTCGACGATCCATCGGCTACCGGTGTCATCGACGAACGTTCGATCGATGACAACATTGCGGAACTCGCCGTCGATGTACGCCGTGTACGGCGACTCCGACTCCGCTTGCTGGCGGGCGCCATCGAGGAGCCAGCGTCCGTCTTGATCCGAGAGGACGGCGGTGATCTGTCGGCAAATCTCCGCGAGCACGTCCGGCGTCTCGACGCCTTCTTGGCGCAATAGCTGATCCCAGGCTGTTTGCCGTGTCGCGACGTGTGCGTGTGAATCGGGCAATGGCCTCGAAGCGAGCCGCTTCAGTTCCCGGTGCACGATATTGCCGATGGCCGTCTCAGGCTGATCCAGGACCAGGGGAACGGCTGTTGCCTCGATTGCCGGAACAGACTCGGCGGCGACTTCAGGAAGGGTGATGGGCGGGTTCCAGGCATAGTCGTGGGGCAGGGTGTGGAGGACATCGCGATGTTCTGGCGGGGTCTGATCGGCATCTCTTGCAGGCTCCACGAACACCGCCTGCTCCCGGATCAACGGCCATATCATCGACAGCATGGAGTCTCGAGGCGGTGGCGAATCGACTCCCTTTTCAAGGCTCGCGAACCACGTCAGCGACTTGATCGCGCGGGTCGCGGCGACGTAGGTGAGGCGACCGAGTTCGTTGCGGTCCCGGATACGCTCCTCGTGAACCAGCCATCGGTAGAGTGAGCCGGTTTCGCGCGAGGTTGCTGTTGCCATCAAAAGGTCGTCGCCTTCCGGGCGCCAAAGCACGAGTGCCGGGTCCGGGCGGCGCGTTGCCTTCTCCAGGCTGGGCACGATGACATGGTCGAACTCCAACCCCTTCGCCTTGTGGATCGTCATGATTTCGATGCCCCCACCTTCGGCCGAAGAAGACGCGTACAGCCGGCCAAGGGCGGCCCAGAGCGCGCTGGGGGCGGCGTCTGGCTCGATCTCCTCCAGCAGGTCGAAGTAGCGCTGGGCATCGTCCAGGTGCGTGTCGCTGTCGTATGCGTCGACTCCGCCGAGACGCAACCAGAACCATTCGACTCGACGGCGCGCGTTGCCTCCCTGGGGTTGCCGGGCGAGGGCCCGGGCAAGGCGCGCGATCCTGCGTTCTCCGTCCTGGGAGTAGCCGCGCCCGCGCAGCATGTCGTCGATATTTCCCGCGTGTGCCGCGCACTCGAGGTCGGTCAGGCGCATGCCGATCAGTGGCGAACGCAGCACGCAGAGCCAAGCGAAACGGTCGTTCGGGTCTGCCAGGGCCAGGGTCAGGGCATGCAGGTCACGCACTACGCTGGTGTCCGCCAGGAGTTCGATGTCCTTCCCCTGCCATGAAATACCCGCGCGCCGCAACGCAGGCAAAAGACCCGCAAGGGCGGTTCGCGCCCGCACGAGCACGGCGATGGAGTCTTCGGGATTCACCCGCTGAATTTCGAAAATTCGCTGAACCACGGCGTTGGTCTGCCGCTGGCCGGCGGCGTCTTCGAGGCACACGACAGTTCGCACGTCGCCACCCGCTGTCGTCGCGGGGACCGACGGCTGGTGCCCAACCTGGTCGATCGAGTCGGCGCGGAGGAGCGCGCCGAAGGTCGTGTTGCACCAGTCCACGAGACCGGCGCGGGACCGGAAGTTGCTCGTCAGTTGCAGCCGGCGAAGGGGCACCTGGGCAATTCCGCGGGCAAACGTTTCCTGGTAAAGGCGCACATCGGCGTCTCGAAACCGATAGACCGACTGCATGGGGTCGCCGACGGCGAAGAACGAGTTGCCATCGCCCTCGTGCCACGACTCGGTGAGCGTCTGCAGGAGTCGGTACTGACCCAGGGAAGTGTCCTGGAACTCATCGACCAGGATGTGCGAAATCCTGTAGTCCAGGGCGAGCGCAAGGTCCGTCGGCGCGCCTTCGCGTTCGAGGGCACGCCGCGCATTGATGATCAGTTCCGGGAAGTCGACTGCGCCGAGATCGCGGAACACGGCGTCGAGTTCCACCTTCACGAGCGAAAGCGCGACGGCGAAACACGTGATGGCCTTTTGCTCGGCATCGGGCAACGTGTTCGCGGGCGCCGCCCTGAGAGCAGCGAAGTGCGGCGTGGCGCCGTGGGCGTCGAGTGCTTCGATCACCTCCATGGCACGGGCCTTCTCTGCTCTTGCGTCCCTCGGAAAGCCGTCCCGCGCATTGAGACGCCGGCGGGCCGCGCCCCTTTCGGTCGTCACCAGTTTCGCTGCGGCACGCCAGGCATCGATGTCATCGGCGTCGAGTGAAGTCTGGGCGGAATCCTGCTTCGACACGCCGGATTGTGCCGCGGCAAATGCGGTGCTCTGGGCCAGTGCGTCCAGCAACGGTCCTGGCACGGCGTCCGCGACTCTCGCGATCATTGTGCGATTCAACGCGCCGATGGCGCTCTCGACGCTTGCGGCCACGACCTCCGGATGCTCCGCGTGTTGCGCCACGGCGATGATCGGGTCGAGCCACTGGTCGCGTCGCGCCAGCATCGCCGTCAGCAGCGCACGCGCTTCGTGGTAGTCGTTGTCGATCAGGGCCAGGAAGTCAGCGAGCAGCGGCGCCGCTGGATCGCTGCGGAGTCTTTCGAACAGCCGGTCCACGGCCATGGCGTAGACCGCGTCGGCGTCTTCGACGAAATCGGCGTCGAAACCGAAGCGACTCCCTGCCGGCATGCGTCGTGCCAGGCTCAAAGCGAAGGCGTCGATCGTCTGAATCTTCATTCGCTCGGGTTGATCGAGCAGTTGCCACGCCAGGTCCTGATCGCGCTCGATGGCGGCGAGGGCATCCTCCGCGCGCGTTTCGAGCGCTCGCGACACTCGCTGGCGCATCTCGTTGGCAGCCTTGCGCGTGAACGTGATGGCGAGGATCTGCTCGGGATGCTCGACATGGCCGAGCAGCGCCAGGTATCGGCGGACCAGCAGCGATGTCTTGCCGGAACCGGCAGGGGCCTGGAGGATGACCGAGTGCTGCGGGTCTACGGCAAGGTCTCGCGCTGCGCTGTCCTCCAGAACGCCGTTCACGTGGATTCGAACACCCTGCAGAGCGAGTGGAGATGGCAGCTCCGGCAATCCGTCGATCTCTGGGGTGTGACCGAAGCCAGACCCTCCCTGTATTCGCGCGCCAGTTCCAGCAGGGCGTCCCGCCAATGGGCCTTCAGGGTTTCGAAGTCGTCGGCGCCGAGCCGATTTGGCCTGCTGAATCCCGGCACGTCGTCTGCGACGCCGACGAGACGGATCTCACCGGGCACGAGTTGCGCGAATGCGGCTGCGTTCGCATCTGGTCCAGCCGTCGCATACAGCGGCAGTTGCGGTTCGCGCGGACGCGGCAGGCGCCAGTCCATGACCGACGCCGGTGAGGTCTTGAAGTCGATGACCACGACCTGGCCGTCGTGTGTCCGGTCACGCCGGTCCGGCCGGAGGCGAAGCCGAAGCCCGCCAAGATCGATGGAAATCGGGCCTTCAATCGCCTGGACTTCGAACGGGGGCCGGTCCTGTTCGATCTGCAGCCACTCCACGAACAGCGATGCCAGCCTGTCCGCCTCGTGTTCGCGGAACACCTTTGGCCAGCGGGCGCCATGTGCGTCGACCGCATCGGCGGCGATGGTGCGGACATCGTCGGTCGACAATCCAGGCAGTGCGGTCGACGTGCCATGAACGGCGAACAGATGTGCTGCCACTTCGTGGGCCAACGCGCCTCGGTCAAGCGCATCGGGAAAACTGTGCGGGTCCCGCGACCCGGAGAGGCCGAGCCGGTGGATCGCATAGGCCCGAAAAGGACAAATGGACTGGTCTCGCAGAACCGAAACCCCGCCGCCAACGACCATCGACGGCTCGAGTTTCGAGCCACACTCGTCCACCTGGGCCTCGAGACGGACTGGCCTGCGGCGCATGTAGGGGTGCTGGTGTCTTGCGAGAAGGGGATCTCGCAGGACTCCGCGAGCGTCGACGGGACGTAGTTGCGGCAAGAGACGGCTGGGTCCCCGCTCGGTGTCGCCATCGGTTTCGGCGTAGCTGAAAGTCACCTCCCGGGCATTGGCGAGCCAAGATGCGGTGCTGTCTCGGGCCCGCTCGAGTTGGTCGGTCTGGGTCACGCGCGGTATGCCCGCATCCATTTGCAACCGCGTTGGAATGAAGGGGTTGGGGTCGGACGGACCTGGCCAGCCGAGGTCGTCGACACCCATGACCCACATCCTGTCGAAAGTGAGGCCGAGGGAATCCTCCCGGCTCAACACCTGGACAGGCGCGTCGGGGGCGCGCTCGGCGAACGTGCGGGTAGCGGCGATCATCTTCAGGATCCGGAACGCCTCGGCGCCGCTGCATCGGCCAACTATGGGGTCCTGTGCGCCCAGGCGGAGCAGTAACGTGTCAAGTTGCACCCGTGCCTGGTGTGCGCGTCGCTCGAGGTCGGTCTCGTGCCAGCCGCTCTCGCGCAGCAGGCGCCGAAAGTGACGGCCCCAACCCGACGGATTCTGAACCGCTGGCGCATCGCGGGTCAGTCCGGCAAGCGTGTGGGTTGGTCCGAGATATCGCGTCAGATCGAAGAAGGTGGGCAACGTGAACGGGAGCACCGCTGCCGAATCTTCGGTCACCCGGACAAACCGCGAACGAAGCAAGGCGGCGACGGCTTCGAAGTGCAGGGGATGCAGGGACCACTCGATGAGCCGCAACGCGTCCCGGCATGCGCTTTCGCCCGCCAGTCGGCCGCCGCCGCCGAAGTTCACCAGGCCGTCGATGTCGTCGAAATCGTCAAATGCGGCCTGAAACTGGTTGCGGAATCGCCCCAGCGCGCGGTTCAACGTGGGCACAACGATTCCCAGGGTCGTCTCGGGATTCCGAGCCAGAATTTCCCGTGTCCACGCCGCCACGACGGCGAGTTCTTCGGACGATGTCTCGGTTCGCACGATACGTGGGAGGGCACTGCGGTTCGCTGACGGCAAGGGCAACTCGGTCACGGGGGTGCCCGACGCGGCAAGTGCGTCAATCCAGCTTCGGCGAACGAGGGACAGGCGGTCGATTCCTGCCAGCGCGAGGTGGCGGGGGAGGGCGCTGCCGTCTTGCGCGGAGCGCGCCAGAATCGCTGGCAATTCCGGCGTGGTGATCCAGCCGTTCTCGCGGCACTGGTTTTCGAAACGTCGAGCCCAGGCAAGAAAGGCACGACCGTTTTCGGACCGCTGCAATTCCGAGGCGTGATCGAACAATTGCCACTCGTGGGCAAGTCCCCACGCGGTCATGAACAGTTCGACATGCCTTGCAAGGTCTTCGTCCGGTGCGGCATGTTCGGCGGCGATGCGAAATGCATCGCGGGACAGGAGCGTGCGGGTGGCGCCAGCCCATCCCGCATCGCAAAGTTCTTCGTATCGCCGCGCGATCAAGGCGTCGATGGGTAACACGTCCGCCGTTCGCCAGCCGGTCCTGCCGGCTTCAACCATGGCCAGGTCGTGGGCGGACGTCAGCTCTCGGGCGAGACGCGCCCGGGGAGCCGCTACCGTCGCCTCCGGCAAGGTTCTGCGGAGGTTTGCGTCGAGGGTGACGAGCGGGGGGAGCACGGACCTATTCTATGCTGGCGCGGGTCCGGGTGCCGCCCCGAGCGCCCTTTGATTTGACGCACCTGTGATATTCTCGCGACTTTTCCGGAGTGGGACGTCGATGCGCCACCTGCTTGATGATTTTCGCCGCCAGTCGTGGGCGATGAAGCTGTTTCTCCTTTGGGGATGGCTCGTCGTGGTCATCATGGTATCGAGTTTTGTAGCCAGCACGATGGACGCTCTCGGGGGCCTCTGATCTCGTGGCGCGATTGACAGAGTATTTCGACAATGTGGCTATCGTCGCTTACGGATGACCAGCGCCGGGCGTTACTTGGCCTGGCCCACAATGTGGTGGTTTCCGACGGGCTTCTCGATCCCAACGAAGAGTCCATGCTCGATGAGTTCAAACGCGAGATGGCGTTGCATCCGGCCACCGAGGCCGATTACCTGGAGCTGGATGGGGTCGGCGACATCTTCCCGACGCGACGCGCGCAAACGATCGCGATGTTGAACCTGTTGCGCCTGAGCTACGTCGATGGCGCGTTCGAAATAGAGGAAGAGTGCCTGCTGAAGGACTTGAGCGAGGCCTTCGGTTTCGACAGCGCCGACTTCCTGCTGCTGCACAACTGGGTCAAACGTCTTGTGGCGCTGGAGAAGGAAGCTGCGGGCCTGATGGCGCCCTGACTACAGAATCCGCGCCGCTACCGATTCAACAGTACGCGCTTGGCCTCGTTCAAAGTGGCCGCCAGGTAGGTCGATCCTCCCCTGTCGGGATGTAATCGTTGCATGAGCCGGCGATGGGCATCCACGATATCCTGCTCCGAGGCGCCGGGTTCCAGTCCGAGGATTTCCAGCGCCCGGGACTCGGTCATCGCGCCTTCGGGCTCGGAAGCTCCAGTTCGCTCGTCTCTTTTCCCGTCTGTCCCGTCTTGTCGGCGTCCGAACCGCCGTTCCATGTAAGTGTCCAGAAGCGGCGCTGACTGGCCGTCGGCGAGACTCGAGCGTAACGCGTTCAAGTCGTCGAGATCCATTTCGGACAGCCTGCGTCCTTGAAACTGGCCGACGAGCACCTCGCCGTCCATTTCCCCGGAGGCGTGATGCAGGGTCATCTTCAGGTCGCCCGTGCGCACCTCGGAATGTTCCGGTGCGCTTCCCCCGGCGGGCCCCTGCGCACTCGAGAACGCTTGGCCCGCCATCGGCGCGAATCGCCGCAACATCTGCCAGAAGGGCATGATCGCCAGGAAACGGCGGAGGAAGGGGAAGACCGCCGCGCCCAGGGCAACCAGCCAATGCAGGCGGCCGGTCGCCGCCAGCAGGGCGAGGCCCACCACGAGCGCGATGCTTGCCGCCGTCAGTAGCGCGACGTGACCCTTGGGTTGGGCCTTGAGCCACAGGAGGCGTACGAGCAGGAAGAATCCAACAGCCGCCATGATGCCGGCCATCGCGACGATCATCGGTCGATTTGCGTCAGGAGTCTGTGCGCCATCGGATTGGTCAATGCGGCTTTCAGCCCGGAGCGACCGCGAGCGGCGTAAGCGGCTACGGCCCGCAACAGTTCGCGCAACTCTTGCGCGCTTCCCTGCCGAAATGGCACGTGCGCTCCTCCAGTAATCCGGGCAACTTCTGCGAACGCTTGCGCGGCGTGGGGATCGTGTCCCTCCTGGAACACGAAAATCGGCACTCCGTACACGGCGAGCTGTCCTGCGGCGGATACGACTTCTTTCGGGTTCTCTTCGAAGCAGTCGCCAACGAGCACCAGTGCCCTGATCGGGTGCGACGCGCATTCCCGGCGCGCGTGCTCGACGACCCGGAGGATCTGCGTCCTGCCACCCAGGCAGCGTACGCCCAGCATGGTGTTCAGCAGCGCGTCCGGTGTGGAACTCCAGGAAGATGCCCGGAACTCGTCAAATCCCCGGAAGTAGACGAGCTGAACGAGGATGTTGCCGGCATCGCGCACGGCGCCGAAGAGTTCCGCATGCAGCGAGCAGGCGAGATCCCACGTGGGCGACCGGCTCGCCGTTGCGTCCATGGCGAATATGAGACGTTGCGAGACAGCCTCTGCCGGAGGCTTCGTGGCCGATACCTTGGCCAGGAACTGGTTGACCGCGCGTTTAGAAGATGGAAGTTTGTTCATCTTTCGACTTCAAGGGGGACAGCGGGCATCAACATCCCTATCATGCCAATGACAGGTTGTTCATGGAAACAAATTTGGAAGAAGCCGATACAGTGAAGTGGCTTGAGGAGCTCAAGGTCGAGCATCGGGACTTGGACGAAGTCATCCGCTACCTGATCGAGACTGGTCATCACGATCTCATGCGGATTCAGCGGCTGAAAAAGAGGAAACTTCGTCTGAAGGACATGATCAGTCGTCTTCAGAGCGGCCTCATCCCCGATCTCGACGCATGACGCCTTGAGCCACGCTTCAACGCGAAAGCGCGCGCACCCTTAGTACGCGGGCTCGACCCTGGGGCGAACCTCGTTGGCAGGCACCCATCGCGTGCCAGGGATCGTCCGAAGCGAACTGACGCGTATCCTGCCGATCTCGGCAGGCCGCTGGAGACTATGCGAAGGGAATACTCACTCACGGTAGCGATCTCGTCGAGGGCGCTGTTTGATCTGGACGCCAGCAATCGCGTTTTCGAGGAGCGCGGGCTCGAAGCCTATCGCAAGTACCAGATCGAGCACGAAGACGAGGTGCTCGAGCCTGGGGACGCCTTCCCCCTCGTCAAAAAACTTATAAATATCAATCAAATACTCGGCAAAAATAAAGTCGATGTAATCCTTCTGTCGCGCAACTCGGCGGATACGGGCTTGCGCATCTTCAACTCGATTCGCGCGCATGGGCTCGATATCCAAAGGGCGGCGTTCGGGGGTGGCGCGGATCCCTACCGCTATGTGCGCGCATTCGACTGCGACCTGTTCCTGTCGACCGTGGCGGAGGACGTTGCCCAGGCCCTGGCGAGCGGCGTCGCGGCGGCGACGATCTTCGGAACGGCCTGGTCGGACCGTGAGCCAACGGAACTCAGGATCGCGTTCGACGGCGATGGCGTCGTCTTTTCGGACCAGGCGGAGCGCGTCTTCCAGACCTCTGGGCTTGATGCTTTCTCCGCCAGCGAGGCCGCAGCAGCCGACGAACCCCTGGAGGGAGGGCCGTTCAAGTCGTTTCTCGCCGGACTCCAGGCGTTGCAGCACGAATTTCCCCTCGACAACTGCCCGATACGAACGGCGCTTGTGACGGCGCGTGGCGCTCCGGCGCACGAGCGGGTCATCAAGACCCTGCGCGCCTGGGACATCCGCCTGGACGAATGCCTGTTCCTGGGGGGGCGAAACAAGACCGAGTTCCTGAAGGCATTCGCCGCAGACGTATTCTTCGACGATCAGGCGGTCGTGGTTGAGCATGCGAGGGGTCACATGACAGCGGGACACGTACCGCACGGCGTAATGAAACCCGGGGAATAGACCTCCTCCGAACAGTGAGGAATCGACGCATATGCCTTGAATGGCATTTTGTTGCAACCATAAGTCTCTCGCGTTATAAGTGTTCCATAGGCAGCGCCTTCGGTTCCGCCTGTGGCCCGGCCCCGCTTGCCGTCCACGGAACGGTCGCCGCGGGTCGCTGACACTCTCCGGAGACGTCTGCGCCATGGAAGACACGCAGTGAAACTTCAACAACTGCGATACGTTTGGGAAATCGCCAATCATGACCTGAACGTGTCCGCGACAGCGGAAAGCCTCTACACGTCGCAACCGGGCATCAGCAAGCAGGTCCGGATGCTTGAGGACGAACTCGGCATTCAGATATTTGCCCGCAGCGGCAAGCGCCTGACGCATGTGACGGCGGCGGGGGAAGTCATCGTCGAAATGTCGCGTGACATCCTCTACGAGGTAGAGAACATCAGGCGCGTCGCCGAGGAATACAGCAACGAGCGCCGGGGAAGCCTCTCCATCGCGACGACACACACGCAAGCGCGATACGCGCTACCGCCGGTGATAGCGGAATTTCGGGCCGAATACCCCGAAGTGGCTTTGCACATGAACCAGGGCGCGCCGGAGCAGATCGCAAGGCTCGCGGAAAACGGCGAGGTCGAGTTCGCCATCGCAACGGAGGGCATGGAGCATTTCAATAACCTGATCATGATGCCCTGTTACCGCTGGACGCGTGCCGTCGTGGTCCCGAATGGTCATCCGTTGTCGTCCAAGGCATCCATTTCGCTGCAGGATGTGGCGGAGCAGCCCCTGGTGACCTATGTCTTCGGGTTCACGGGCCGCTCGCGTCTCGACGAGGCGTTCCTCGCGGCGGGACTCAAGCCAAACATCGTCTTTACGGCGACCGACACGGATGTGATCAAGACATACGTTCGCATGGGGCTCGGCATCGGCATCATCGCGACCATGGCGTACGACGCCGAGTGGGACAGCGATCTCACGGCGATCGATGCAAGTCACCTGTTCCGTCCGAGCGTGACCTACATCGGTTGCCGCAAGGGAACGTTCATGCGGCGATTCATGCTGGACTTCGTCAGCCTATTCGCCAGCCACCTGACGGACGAACTGGTGACGGACGCGCTCGCGACGACCAACCGGGCGCGCCGGGAGGCGCTTTTCGCGGACATCGAACTGCCGATCCGCTAAAGGTCAGCAGTGACCGGCTTCACGGGTATGACGTTCTGGGAGTGCAGGCCACATTCCTTGTGGTCTGCGTTTTCCCACCACCAGCGCCCGTCGCGTTCGCTGTCATTCGGCCCGATGGCGCGGGTGCAGGGCTGGCAACCGATGCTTGGCATCCCCTGGTCGTGGAGAGGGTTGTAGGGCACATCGTGCTCGTGAATGTATGACCAGACATCCGCCCTGGTCCACTCGGCCAGCGGATTGAACTTGACCAGGGTCCGTTCGGGCGTGGAGAAGGCCGTATCGACCTGCTCGGTCGGAAGGGCGGTGCGGGTGACGCCCTGGTCGCGACGCTGGCCGGTGACCCACGCGTGGAGACCGGCAAGTTTCTCGCGCAGGGGCTGGATCTTGCGTACGGCGCAGCACTCCTGGTGTCCGTCGCGGTAAAAGCTGAACAGGCCCTTGTGCCGTACGAGTTCGCCAACGGCGGTCGCATCCGGGAAGCGAACTTCCACGGCGATACCGTAGCGTTCGCGAACCGTTTCGATGAAACGATAGGTTTCCGGATGCAGACGCCCGGTATCCAGCGTGAAGACAGGAACGTCCTTCCCGAGGATCGAACTCGCCATGTCGATCAGGACGACGTCTTCCGCGCCGCTGAACGATATGGCGATCCGGTCAAAACGCGCAAAGGCGTCCTCGAGCACCTTCACCGGGGCATCCTGGGACGCTCCCGGCAAGACGCGCGAAACTGTGCTCGTGTTGGGCATCAAGGGATCATTACAACGAAACGGAATAAAGACTAGCAGTCTACCCCTTGCAAAAGTAATACCGTCTCGTCATATACATAAGGCTCACTACACTTGGGAGGCGGGGAATCGACTGCGATCCCGGATTATTCGGGAAGGGACGACGTCAGCGGCTCGGGGAACCATCGGGATCGGATTCGCCGCCACGATGTAAAACCCGCAGCCTCGTTCTAACATACGCGCTCCGCGTTGCCTGGGGGCTCCATTGAACATCCTGTGCCTTGACCTCGAAGGCGTCCTTGTGCCCGAGATGTGGCAAGCGATTGCGAGGGACCGCGACATCGACGAACTGCAGAGGACCACTCGCGATGTCCCCGTCTACGACGACCTCATGCAGTTGCGGTTGCGTGCCCTGACTCGCCACGATGTGCCTTTCAGCGCCATGCTCGACGTGATCCGATCACTTGAACCGCTGCCCGGCGCAACGGATTTTCTCGCTTGGGCGCGAGAGCGGTTCCAGTTGGCGATACTGTCCGACACCTTCTACGAGTTCGCCATGCCGCTTGTCGCCAAGCTTGGGTACCCGCTCTTGCTGTGCCACAAGCTCACCGTCGAAGACGATTACATCGTCGGCTACCGGCTCCGCCAGGACAACCCGAAGCAGGCGGCGGTCGAGGGGTTTCAGGCGCTCGGATACACCGTCTGCGCTGCCGGCGATTCGTTTAACGACGTGGGAATGCTGCAGGCCGCGAACCACGGCTATTTCTTCAACGCGCCGGCGAAAGTCACCGCGGCCCATCCGGCCATCGATGCCGTTCGCGGTTACGACGAGCTTGCAGCGTCCCTGGAGCCCTACTTGCGTTAGCCCGCATATGTCACCAAGGCGCTTGTCGAATCAACAAGGGTGATTGCATATCAATGAGGTGCGTTCCATTTTCGACGTTCGCGCCGGAAACAGACTGCGCTGCCGCGCCCTCGCTTGTATTTTGCCCGCGTGGGCGCACATGCTCGCTGCACCATAAGCGACAGCTATGCTTCCGCTCGCGAGCACGCCCACGCAGGCAAAATCCTGCGCGATCATCGCGGCCCTTGGTGACACATGCGGGTTAGGGTCGAACCGCTCTCCCGTTATCCGGATTGGGCATGCCGGAACTGCTGTTCCTCGGTTGACCCGGTCAGTGCCGTGACCGAGGACTCGCCGCCCTGGATCACGTTGGCCACCTCGTCGAAGTAGCCGGTTCCCACTTCCTGCTGGTGGCTGACGAACGAGTAGCCGTCCTCTGCCGCCGCAAACTCCTTCTGCTGTAGTTCGACGTAGGCGGACATCTGCCGTTCGGCATAGCCGCGGGAGAGTTCGAACATGCTGTACCACATGCTGTGAATACCGGCCAGGGTAATGAACTGGAATCGGTATCCCATGGCGGCGAGTTCAACCTGGAACTTGGCGATGGTCGCGTCGTCGATGTTCGCTTTCCAGTTGAACGACGGCGAGCAGTTGTAAGCCAGCATCTGGTTTGGAAACTCCCTGTGGATCGTCTCGGCAAACTGCTTTGCCTCGTCGAGGTCCGGCACGGCGGTTTCGCACCAGATGAGATCCGAGTAGGGCGCGTAGGCGAGGCCGCGAGCGACGGCCTGGTCCATGCCCGGGCGCGTGCGATAGAAGCCTTCCGGCGTACGTTCGCCGGTCAGGAAGGGCGCCTCGCATTCGTCTACATCGCTGACCACCATGTCCGCGGCGTTCGCATCGGTGCGCGCCATCAGGACGGTGGGGACATCACAGACATCCGCCGCGAGACGGGCGGCGATCAGCTTCTGCACAGCTTCCTTGGTCGGCACCAGGACCTTGCCTCCCATGTGGCCGCACTTCTTGACCGAAGCGAGCTGGTCCTCGAAGTGCACGCCGGCGGCGCCGGCCGCGATCATCGCCTTCATTAGCTCGAAGGCGTTCAACACACCCCCGAAACCGGCTTCGGCGTCCGCGACGATGGGCGCATAGAAATCGATTCCGTCGTCGATGCCATTCGCCCACTGGATCTCGTCGGCGCGACGAAATGCGTTGTTGATCCGGTTCACGACCTGCGGCACGGAATTCACCGCGTACAGGGACTGGTCGGGGTACATGGTCTCCGACGTGTTGTTGTCTGCCGCCACCTGCCAGCCCGAGAGGTAGATCGCCTTGATGCCGGCCTTGACCTGCTGCACGGCCTGTCCGCCCGTGACAGCGCCGAGCGCGTTCACATAGTCTTCTGTCTGCAGCGATTCCCACAGTTTGTCGGCGCCGTGGGCGGCGAGCATGCTTCGATGCGGGATGGTGCCGCGGAGCTTGACGACGTCTTCAGCACGGTAGCCGCGCTTCACGTCCGCCCAGCGCGCATTCGTCTCCCATTCGTGTTCCAGCTCACGAATCTGTTCCTCCCGCGACTTGCGGGGAACATAGTGCAGTGCCATTCGGGTCTCCTATAGCAAGTGACTTCGGCGTGGCATCGCGCCGAAGGGATTTCGAAGTAGAGGTGTGCTTATCATTTTGCACCATGACGGGCTACGTTGGTGAGATTTCTCGCCGGAGAATCGAAGAAATGTCGGGTGAGGTGTCCGAAAGCGTCGGTTCGGTGCCAGGCAACTCGCAACGAACACAGGGAATCGATTTGAAACACACCGTCCAGGGACCTGATCGACCCGCTGTCGAAGGCCCTTCCGGCTGCGCGGGCAGCCAGATTCAGGGGCAGCGACAGGAACAGCAGGACAGCTTCGGCTGGGTGGTGGATTCCGGCTTTCGAAACGTCGGCGAGCAATGCGTGTTGCTCGTCGCAGACGGCCTTGGCGGACATGCCGGCGGCGCCACTGCCAGTCGGGTCGTCGTCGAAACCTTCGGTGACGCTTTCCTCGACACGCGGGGAGCGATCTCGGAACGCCTGGAAGATTGTCTTCGCCGGGCCAACTGGAAGGTCGGAAGCGTGGCGCGAGGAAACCCGTCTCTGCATGGCATGGGAACGACCCTCGTAGCGGCACATATCATGGGTGGTCGGTTCCTGCGCTGGCTTAGCGTCGGCGACTCGCCCATGTGGCTCTTTTCGACAGGAGAGCTATTGCGCCTCAACCGCGATCACTCCATGTCGCCACTTCTCAGACAACTGGTGCAACTCGGCTCTCTGACGGCCGAGGAAGCAGCGACGGACGCCCGTCACCACCGGCTGCGCTCGGTGGTGATGGGTCAGGACATTCCGCTGATAGACCTGCAGGACGATGCCATCGAGTTGGACCCGGGCGATGTCCTGATCCTCGCGAGCGATGGACTGGAAACACTCGGCGAGGAGGAGATCGCCACTATCGCCACAACGCATGCCACCTCAAGCAGGGCGATGGTCGAGGGGTTGCTCGCTGCGGTCAGTAGCAAGTCGATGCCGCACCAGGACAACGCCACGGTGATGGTTTACATCCAGCCAGCGGCATAGGGTTGTGGGTCGTGCGCAGTAAACTTGTAATTTAGGAATCATATTCCATAATTACAAGCATGACGACACGGCCTATCGTTCGCCACCTCGGTCCTCGCGTGCGGGAGTATCTGGGCATTTTCCCCGCCGTCGCGCTCATTGGGCCCAGGCAGGTAGGCAAGACGACATTGGCGCGGGCTATTGCCGATGATGGCAGTCAGCGACCGGGAGTTTACCTAGATCTCGAGGATCCGGCTGACCTTGAGAAGCTCGCGGATCCGGTAGCGTATCTGGCCGGGCATCGCGGACGCTTGGTCGTGTTGGACGAAATTCATCGCATGCCGAACTTGTTCCAGGTCCTTCGAGGCGTCATCGATGGACGCATTCGAGCGGGCGAAACCGCAGGCCAGTTTCTGCTGCTCGGCTCGGCCTCGATCGAATTGTTGCGCCAGGCGGGAGAAACGCTGGCGGGACGCATCGGGACACTTGAACTTGGACCTTTCGACGCGCGGGAACTTGGCCGGAAACAAGTGGATCGGCTATGGGTTCGAGGCGGATTCCCGCGCAGTTTTCTCGCGGCCAGCGATAGAGAGAGCGCCATCTGGCGGGCTAATTTCATCTCGACCTACCTGGAGCGGGACATACCCATGCTGGGGCCGCGGATACCGGCCGAGACCCTGCGTCGTTTCTGGACCATGCTGGCTCATGCCCAAGGATCTCTTTGGAACGCGGCGCCACTGGCCCGCAGCCTTGCGCTGGACGGGAAGACCGTCGCCCGTTATCTCGACCTTCTGGTCGACTTGCTCCTTGTCCGCCGTCTGCCGCCACTGCATGTCAACATACGCAAGCGGCTCGTGAAGTCTCCAAAGACCTATGTGCGAGATAGCGGCCTCGTGCACACCTTGTTGCGTCTCGATGAACAGGAGTCGGTACTTGGCCACCCCGTTGCCGGATCGAGTTGGGAAGGCTTCGTGATCGAGACGGTCCTTCGGGCGGTGCCGGAACGTACGGAGGCTAGTTTTTACCGCACGGCAACCGGCGTGGAACTTGATCTCATTCTCGACATGCCGAACAGTCGGCGATGGGCGATCGAGGTCAGACGTGGACTGGCGACTACGGAGCGAGCACTGCACACGGCGTTCGAAGACGTGAAGCCGGATCGCGCAATCATCTTGCATGGAAGGGAAGACCGATTCCCCAAAGGCGCGGGCGTCGAAGCCATGGGTTTGTCCGGGCTGCTCTCGGACCTCGCCGCCGCCGGCGGATAACAGCGCTCGATACGGGCTAGTGCCATGAAACCCGTCGGCCCTTCGGGCGCCGTATTTCACCCCCGCCCAAGCCCTCCGCGTCGTAGCGTTTCTGGGCACTTCACAACGATCCAAATTTACCAATAAGATATTGAATTGTTTAGCAATTATCACGCTTCAGGTTTCGCGCCGATTCCGGTAATCTCATACTCTGTGTGGTAATCAAATTGGGGAAATACCAGTGCCCGCAGGCCGCCTCAACCCCGCTTTCGTCGCGAGCGTCAGGCCCGGACCCAAGACTAGCAGATACGGCGACGGCAACGGCCTGTACCTGGTGGTCACTCCGACGGGCGGCAACGGCGGCAAGTCCTGGGTGCAGCGCATCGCCGTCGGCGGCGTCCCGCGCGAGCTCGGCCTCGGCAGCGTTCGGGACGTGCCTCTGAGGGAGGCGCGGCGGCGGGCGCTTGAGAACCGGCGCACCGCCCGCGCCGGCGGCGATCCGTCCAGGCGGCGGGAGAACGGCATGCCCACGTTCGCGCACGCGTTCGACGCCGTGATCGCCCTGCGCCGCTCCAGTTGGAAGGATCCGGACGCGATGGAGGCGCGCTGGCGGTCCTCCATGGAACGCTATGTGCTGCCCCGCATCGGGAACCGCCGGGTGGACTCCATCAACCCCGCGGACCTGCTCGCCGTGCTGCAGCCGATCTGGGCGCCCCTGGACGAGGCGCGCCGCATCCGGCAGCGCATCGGGCTCGTCATGCGGTGGGCGGTGGCGCGCGGATACCGTCCGGACAACCCGGCCGGGGATATCCTGGCCGCGGCGCTGCCTCAGGTGAGCCGAAAGGCCACCCCGCGGCTCGCGCTGCCGCACGGAGAAGTCTCGCGGGCGCTTGAGAAGGTGCGGCAGTCTAGCGCCGGTCCCGGCGTCAGGTTCGCGTTCGAGGCGATGGTGCTGTGCGCGGTCCGCCCCGGAGAGGCGCGGCGCGCGACGTGGGACGAGGTGGACCTCGAGTCCGCGGTCTGGACGATCCCCGCGTCGCGCATGAAGGCGGGACGCGCGCACCGGGTGCCGCTGTCGCCCCAGGCGCTTGCGGTGTTCCGGGAGGCGCGGGCGATCCGCGACGGCGCGCTGGTGTTCCCGTCGCGCAAGCCGGGCGTGCCGATCGACAAGCGCACCCTTGCGCGACTGACGTCGCGTCTCGGCATCGGGGCGCATCCGCACGGGTTCCGCTCATCGTTTCGCGACTGGGCGGCGGAGTGCACGACCGCGCCGAACTCCGTGATGGAGGCGGCGCTAGCCCACCAGGTCGGCGACAGGACCGAGGCGGCCTATGCCCGCTCGGACCTTTTCGGGCGCCGCCGGGCGCTCATGCGACGCTGGGCGGAGTACGTCTATCCGGACGGCCGCACATCCCGGTCGGCGCGAGGGGAGACGCGGCGATGAGCAGGTTGACCGCCGCGTTCGTACGCACCGTGAAGCCGACGGCGCGCCTCAAGCGCTACGGCGACGGCAACGGGCTTTACCTGCTGGTCAAGCCGGGTCCCAGGGGCGGCGGCAAGTCGTGGGTGCAGCGGCTTGTCATACAGGGAGAACGACGCGATCTCGGCCTCGGCGGCGCGGACCTCGTGACTCTCGCGGAGGCGCGCCAGGCGGCGTGGGACAATCGCCGCATCGCCCGCGCGGGAGGCGATCCGAGGGCCAACGGCACGCGCGTCTCTCCCACGTTCACTGAGGCGGCCGACAAAGTGATCGCCATGCACCGTCCGGCATGGAGGGAGGGCAGCGGCTCGGAAGCGCAGTGGCGCGCATCGCTCGACATGTACGTCTATCCGCATTTGGGGCGAAAGCCGGTGCACCTGATCGACACCGCCGACATCATGGAGTTGCTCACGCTGATCTGGACATCGAAGCACGAGACCGCCAACCGCGTCAGGCACCGCATCTCGGCGGTGATGCGGTGGTCCATCGCCCAGGGCTACCGGACGGACAACCCCGCCGGCGAGGCGCTGGGCGCCGCGCTGCCGAAAGTGGACCGGACCCCGACGCACTTCCGGGCTTTGCCTTACCACGAAGTCGGGCCGGCGCTCGCCAAGATTCGGCAGTCAGACGGCAATCTCTCCGCGATACTCGCGCTCGAGTTCATGGTGCTGTGCGCCATCCGTTCGGGCGAGGCGCGCAACGCCCTCTGGGACGACATCGACCTTGAACGCGCCACCTGGACGATCCCGGCGGAGCGCATGAAGGCGGGACGCGAGCACCGGGTGCCGCTGTCGGACCGGGCGCTTGAGATCCTGAACGAGGCTGCCGCCCTCCGCGACGGGGAACTAGTGTTCCCGTCCCCCGGGCGCGACAGGCCGTTGTCCAGCGCATCGCTCGGAAGGCCGCTGACCGAACTCGGTGTCGACGCGGTGCCGCACGGGTTCCGGTCGTCGTTTCGCGACTGGGCCGCTGAGATGACCGAGACGCCGCAGGCGGTGATGGAGGCCGCCCTGGCGCATACCAACCGCAACCCGGTCGAGGCCGCCTACGCGCGCTCCGATCTGTTCGAGCGGCGGCGGGAACTGATGCGCCAGTGGAGCGACTACCTGCACCAGTCCTGAGCTGACCCCGCCGCGACGGCAGCCACCTCAACCAGCTTGCCAGAGCCGATGAACGCCTTACCCGTCAGTCGTCGGGCTCGACCGCCGCCGCATTTGCAGGCACGGCCACGACGCGGCGCTTTGCGAGGCGTGTGGGTTAGACCTGGGTTAGACCGCCGATCCGCCCCAGACCATCAATAGGAATCCCAACACGACCACTGCGATTGCGAGAATGCCGATTACTCGTTTAACGCCAGGATTCATCATGCCGATAACTTCACTACTACTTGCGGGGGGGCGCGGGTTGTCCCCGTTCGATCCCGGACCCTCCGAGATGATCTCAACACACAGTTCCAGGCACTCGTTGCAGATTCTCGCGCCGGTCGCGGAGACCAAGTTCACGATTTGGGTTGTCAGCTTTGAACAGAAACTGCAGCGCAGGTCATCGTCGCCGTCGGCGGCCGGGCGTGCGGAACCCTCGTTGATCAGGTTCAGACACAGCTCCACACAGTCGCCGCAGATGTAGTAGCCGGTGCCGACGATCAGCTTCGCCACCTTGTATTGCGAACTGAAGCAGAAGCTGCAGCGCCCGCCATCTTGCTCGCATTCTCTTCCCATCTCGGCCGCCAGTTGTCGCGTGAGACGACCAGTCTTACCGCCCACCCCTCCGGGGTCTACGGACATCAGGTCGCGCGCTTCCTGGCGCTGGAACGCATGCAACTCGTCCCGAACTTCGAGGAACGCCTTGAGCTTGCGCCAGCTTGAAAACCCGTATTCCCGGGCGATGACAAGCTGCGTTTGCTGGAGGGTGAGCGACGACGGATCGTCGAAGTAGGGCTCGATCCGTTCGAGTTCGCTCGCCGCGCCGGCTTCGATGGATTTCAACAGCACCTTGGCGCGGGATCGGACGTCGTTGAGGGTGACTTCAGCGGGTATTCCGATGGGGAACGGGTGAATGGCCACCATAGACCTCCTTTCGTTCGCGTCCAGTATCCGCGCCCTCGGACTGAAAAGAGGCTATGTCGACACTATCTCGTCAGATGGGGGCAACCCTTGCGCGGATCGGATGCGCTCTGACTCGCAAGCCCAAACGTATCACTCGGCGCGCGGCTTGGCCACTCCGGCCGCCAGGCCTTCCGGCTACGCCCGACGCACACCCTTTGCGCGACGTGGGCGGCGGCACGCTACGCCTGGGGAGCGGGCCGCCCCCTTCCGCCGCATCGCGCGGCCATGCGCTGCGAGCGCCGCGGCCATCGACGATTTCGCCGCCCAGCCCGAACGCGTCCACAAGGCCAGCAACCTCGATTACGGCGTGTCCCCGTGGAACGCGCGCCCCGAGCCGGAGCCCTCCGCCGCCTATTGGTCGCCCCTGCCCGACCCGGAGCCCAAGGAAACGCAGGGCTGGCGCCATTCCATCTACGACAGCGGTTGGCGCGTGAGCCGCCACTGACCGCGCCACTGCGCGGTCGAGACGCGGCAGTTCCGGTCGCCGCGTCTCGGTCGCCGGTTGCTTGTCAATCCGCCCGCCCTTCGCTATGAATATCCCCCAATGCTCGAACGCCACGAAATCCTCAGCGGCGGGACGCGCGTCGATCGCGACTGGTGGATCGTCGCGAAACTGGTTGCCATGACCGTCGCGTGCGCGTTGGTTGTCGCCATTTTGTTCGGCGCGCTCGGGTAGTAGCAATTCACCTTGGCATGGCCCGCGCCATGGACCTTGACCAGCGGCAGCGAGAGTCGCGGGCCGGATGCGATCCTTGTGCGATGCCGGGTCAGCCGGAGGACGGACGCCCCCCGTCGCCATCCATTTGCACGAAGCGCACCAGCCGCGCCGGATCGGTCACCGAGTCCACCCGCCAGCCGACCGACACGCACGCGGCAGCGGCCGGTGACGCGGGCCAGCCCTTCGCGTCCGCCCACCACGCCGCCCGGATTTGCCGGCCGCTTCACGCACCTATGTAAATCGACGAAATCTGCCTTCTGCCGTGCCCCAGCTCCGCGGCGATCGTTTGCCGCGCCTCGGTGTCGATCCGCCGTCGCGCGCCCGTCAGAGACCGCTGCGGCGGTCCGCCCGCCGCCGGCGCCTTCCAGCCCGTTATCCCCTCGTACCTCTTCAACGCGTACGCATGTCGAAGCCAATGCATGCGGTACAGCCCCGCCGCCCGCGTCCGGGTCTCGTAGATCTTCAGTTGCTGCCTGTAGTTGCGCTCCGGGGGGATCAACGCGCCGCCCCCCGCCAGGTCGCGCGCCTCGTCGAGCAGCTTGCGCTGGCTGTCCCTCAGAACCGGCACCTCGCGCGGGCGGCCGCCCTTGGTGGTCGAGCCCTTCAGCCGGATGCGGTCGCCCCGATCGTCCCTCGATGGCGTGAACTTGATCGCCTCCTCGCGGCGCAGGCCGAACGCCGCCTCCAGCCGCAGCGCCATAGCCACATGCGGATCCTTCACCAGCGCCAGCTTGTCCGGGTCGAGGACCACGCTCTTGTCCTCGTTGGTCACGTACTCGCGGTTGGCGATGCCGAGGGCGCCGTTGACCGGCACCACGCCCGGACGCCCGATGTGTTTCGCCCACCAGCGCACGTGGGCCATGCGGTTCTTCATCGTGCCGATGGAGCGCCCCTGGCGCTTCCACTCCTTGACCAGCGCCGCGACGTGCTTGCGCTTCAGCCCGGTCGCCCGCAGGCCCTTGAAGCCGAGATCGTGCAGGGCGTCGGCGATCTGCGCGAGCGCGTAGGAGCGCGCCGCGCGCGTGCCGTGGGAGCCGTCGTCGTGCGCCGCCTGCAGTCGCTTCAGGTCGTAGTTCAGGTCGCGCACCGCAACCCCCTTCCAGCTTGCCGCCTCGCCATCCCCGGCGAACGGCCGGGCAACGTCCTCCCCTGGCCGGAACGCTATAGCCGGTGCCCGCGGCCCGTCAAAGGCCGCGTGTTTAGCAATTCAGCAAGTAGGAGACCGCGCGAAACGCCGTGCGCCGGAGCGACGCCAAGAGCGCCTCTGGAAGCTTTTTTCGGCGGGAACGGAAGGAATCTACCGCGCCCGGCGCCGCGTCAGCGGCCCGGGCCGGCGTGCGGGTTAGTTTTGCTGGGCGATCCGGCTCTGCCCGCAGGCAGTCCGGACCCCGCAACGAATTGCGGTTCGAGCCCTTCGACGCGTATTCCCTTGCCGTCGCATGCGGCGGCCGCGGCGTGTCGTCAAGACACCAGTCCCGCCAGCCATTCGACGCGCCGGCCTCTTGCGCTGGCCCGATAAAGGGCACGACATCGGATCGCTCCTCCGTCGCGCGCGAGACCTCGCGCCACGGCCTGTTGCCATCTGCACGCCCGACTGTTCGCCAGGCCCGCGCGGTTTCCCGCGCGCCGCAGCGCAATGGCCGTCGAGGATACGCCCCCGTTCGCGCGCGACCGCGACGTGGCGTACGGTGCCCTTGCGGCGCGTCGACCGCGCAGCCGCGCAAATTGCGGCGAGGCACGTTGGACACCATTCGGTGCCGTCTCACGCCAGACACTTCGTCGGGCAACGCCCCCGAAAGGCGGCGAGTGAGCGCGACGGACTGTACCATGCCGTCATTACGCCAGCATCAGTCTCGTGTTTAGCAGATCCCTTGCCGCCACTGCTTTTCAGGCCGATTTAGCGCCCCGTCACTACCGGGACTCCGCAACGCCCGCAAATCCGAGCAACCGTCTGCTATACCCATGCAACAAACCCGGTAGTGACGGGGCATGAAACCGGGACAACCGTAGTCATGCCACAGACAAGAAAGCTCCATGGCGATGCCCCTGCCTTCGGGCCAAGGCCCCGCCCGATACAGCCGTTTGCTCGTCCTCATTCTGGCCGGAGGCAACGGTTGCCGCTAGGCCGCCTCTGCTTCCGCAAAGTTGGCAACCATTGGATACTGTATCCATTCGAAATCAGAGGCAAATCGCCGATCCGCCCTATCGCTTTAGAAAACCGTAAACCACAGCAAATAGCGCCATGAACGCTGTGGCCGCGATCCAATAACGCGGCGACATGAAGCCTAATGGATACATCAATACGCCCGCTATGGCGGTGCCCGCGACCAGTGGCCACTTGCTCCATGCGGTCTGCAGCGGTTTACGATTCATCGTTTACGGCAAGGCTGTCGCGTCAGCGTCCAGGCACGCCCCGACTGCGGCTCCTGCCGCCAGGGCGCATGCCAGGCTTGCAGCCGCTTTCGCCTTCTTGCTCTTTGCCTTCGCTCCAGCTTTGGCGCAGCTGAACCATCCGACCGCAGAACCACCTGCGCCTGTGACTGTGGCTCCCGCCGCTTGCGCGACTTTCGCCGCCGCCCTGCATGCGGAGTTCTTCTGTGCCTGTCTCTCCTGTTCCGTGTAGGCGGGCTGCATGCCAGCGCCAGGTCCGTAAATTTGATCGCCGGCGTATCCGCCGAGTACGATCGGCACTACCTCCTCATCATCGTCGTCGTCGTCTGCCCAAGCTATACCGGGCGCGTCCGGGATCAAGGACGATCCAAGCAGACCATAGCCGAACACCAACATGAATGCGACCGCAAACGCGGTCAGGTTTTTGATACTCAATCCTGAGTTCATTTCAAATGCTCCTCTTCTTCAACCGTCTCGCGGTCAACCGCTCGCTCAACGCGACTCCCGAGCCGTCAATTCACAACCGTGTTTAACTCGCGTTAACCGAAGCTGAGAGACGTAAAAATGACCCTTGGATCCGTGCCTCATGCCCACCATCGCAAACCGATTCCCCCAATCCGCCATCGCTTCGGCCTACGGCCCTTGCTGCTCGTCTTCGTTCGCGACCTCGCGGAACGTTTGGAGAGCACCTACGACGCGACCGGAGGCTCGAAATACCTCGACATAGGGCTGGCGATCGGCCAGCTCCATACGGCGGCCCTGGCGGCCACCACCCGAAAGGCTTACGCCGGCGCGCTACGCCGCTTCGACGACTGGCTTAACGAACGACCGCCCACCGACAGGCTCCTCGCGAGGCACCTCGACGAGATGTTCTGGCGGGGCCTCGCCCCGGCCAGCGCCGTACTCGTGGTTGCCGCCCTCCGGCGCGCGGTTCGCGATCTGAACAGGGCTGGCGGTCGTTGCTGCGAGCATCCCGTCGGCCCCGTGACGCTCGAGCGGCTTGAGCGGTACCGTCGCGAAGGCGCCGATCGGGGGCGCGGACAAGCCCGTCCCCTTCTCTGGGAGGACGCCGACAGGATGAGCGAGTGCGCCGAGGCCCGAGGCGATGCGCGGGGCGCGCGCGATGCGGCCCTGGTTGGCGTCGCCTCCCACGCACTGCTACGCGTCTCGGAGGTCTCCGGTCTGGACGCCGAGGACGTGTCGCCGCAACGCGACGGCTCCGCGCTCGTGAAGATCCGTCGGAGCAAGACCGACCAGTATGGAGAGGGCGCAGTTCTCCACGTCTGCAAGGACGCCGCCGAACGCCTTGGGCGGTGGATGACCCTAGCCAGCATCGAGTCCGATCCCTTATTTCGTCCGGTCAATGGCGGTGCCATCAAGGCGGCGCGTCTGGGAACCAGCGCCATCCGCGCAGCGATCAAACGCCGGGCGGCCCAAGCCGGGATCGCCCGGCGCGTATCGGGTCACTCGCTCCGCGTCGGCGCCGCCCAGTCGCTGGCCGAGCGCGGCGTGTCGCTGGTGGAACTTCAGGTGATCGGGCGCTGGACGTCGCCTGCGATGCCGGGCCGCTACACGCGCGGGCAGGAAGCGGCGAGAAGCGCCGTGGCCCGACTCCGAGGCAACAAGAACAAAGTTGCATATGCCGCTTGCAAGTCGAGAAAAATTAGCGTTATGCTCGAGTAACGCGAGTTAATCATCTATTTTTTGTTCTTCTTAACGGACAGACAGACTCTACTACTCATTCCCTGCCAACGTCACAAGCGCCAACCCCTCATTTCTCGCTGGTATTCCTCCGGCCCGCCCGGTGTAGCGTCCCGAAGCCACGGACCCGCGCCCTGCCCATTGACCTGCTTCCGATCCGCTGAGTCTGCTCCACAGCATCGTCGGCTTTCGCAACGGCTCCGGCATTCCCACCGCAACGGGAAACCGCGACCGTTGCCGGGGCTTGCCGCGGCCGGTCCCATCAAGTCGTAAAACGTGCCGCCACGGGGCGCGCGTTCCTACCACCAAACCAGTAGTTGCTCCCGTACCCGTTCTGCACAAACGTCAACAAGTCTAGTTAAATCATTGTGTTGATGGAATTTCTCTGCTGAGGCAGTGTTCAGAATGTGATCGCGCGGGATCGGACTCCCTGCCATCCGGCAGTTTCAGCCGGCGGGGTATCCGGTTTCACCCTCCGATGCGCAGATCCCCGACTGCCGCCTCCACCGAAAGGGGCACCATCTCCCCTCTATTTGCCGTCGCCGCACGTCCAGATCATCGTAGGCGAGTCATCGCGCACTGGCGCTACATGAATGACTCCGTGCACCAGGCGCCCGACGGTTACCTTGAATGACATCGGCATCGCAGCGGAGATGAGTGCAACTGCGCGCCTATCGAAGTGGGCATAGCCTCTAAGAAAGCGCGACGCGTGCATGTGGGCATCGCCGTGGTAACTGAGTGCGCGATTGGAACGATATATTTCTCAGAATCAATATGTTGTGGTCCGATCGTTATCGGACAAGCCCTCCGCGTCGTAGCGTTTCTGGGCGCTTCACAACGATCAAAATTTACAGCTTGCCAGAGCCGATGAACGCCTTACCCGTCAGTCTTCGGGCTCGACCGCCGCCGCATTTGCAGGCACGTCGACGACGCGGCGATTTGCGAGGCGTGTGCGTTAGACCGCCGATCCGCCCGAGACCATCAATAGGAATCCCAACACGACCACTGCGATTGCGAGAATGGCGATTACTCGTTTGACGCCAGGATTCATCATGCCGATAACCTCACTACTATTTGCGGGGAGGTGCGGGTTGTCCCCGTTCGATCCCGGACCCTCCGGGATGATCTCAACACACAGTTCCAGGCACTCGTTGCAGATTCTCGCGCCGGTCGCGGAGACCAAGTTCACGATTTTGGTTGTCAGCTTTGAACAGAAACTGCAGCGCAGGTCTTCGTCGCCGTCGGCGGCCGGGCGTGCGGAACCCTCGTTGATCAGGTTCAGACACAGCTCGACACAGTCGCCGCAGATGTAGTAGCCGGTGCCGACGATCAGCTTTGCCACCTTGTATTGCGAACTGAAGCAGAAGCTGCAGCGCCCGCCATCTTGCTCGCATTCTCTTCCCATCTCGGCCGCCAGTTGTCGTGTGAGACGACCAGTCTTACGGCCCACCCCTCCGGGGTCTACGGACATCAGGTCGCGCGCTTCCTGGCGCTGGAACGCATGCAACTCGTCCCGAACTTCGACGAACGCCTTGAGCTTGCGCCAGCTTGAAAACCCGTATTCCCGGGCGATGACAAGCTGCGTTTGCTGGAGGGTGAGCGACGACGGATCGTCGAAGTAGGGCTCGATCCGCTCGAGTTCGCTCGCCGCGCCGGCTTCGATGGATTTCAACAGCACCTTGGCGCGGGATCGGACGTCGTTGAGGGTGACTTCAGCGGGTATTCCGATGGGGAACGGGTGAATGGCCACGATAGACCTCCTTTCGTTCGCGATGGTGGGCTCCATGGGTGTAGTGCCGCACAACGGCAAAAAGGGCTTCCTCGCGCTCAATCTTGCTCTTTCCTCTCGCGAGTTCCAAAGTCCTGGGCCAGGTCAGGCCGAGGAGCTTTCCCACCTCGTCGATCACGATGCGGCAGGAGGCGATGCAGCCGCGGTAGTCGCCGGTAGTGCATCGAGCGCGCCGTGCCCGCGTTAGGTCGTGTAGTACTCCTGCGTCTCGCGGTCGTTGCCCTTTCGCTCGCCGGATAACTGGCTGGACGTCTGCCGCGTTTCGCACGCGTTGTCGTCGAAGGGAGAGCAGGATCTGTGAAGGCGCGTTCTCGGTCGCAGGATGGGGCTGGCCTTCCACGATTAGGTCCGTTCAGCAGTGGGCCGACTGCTTCGTCATCTCACGCCTGAAGGCGCGCACTTGATCTGCCGCCAGCACCCACGACTGGCGCGCCTTGGGACTGTTCGCACCTGGCGGTGATGCGGCCCAAGCATCGATCAAACGATGCTCCAATCCAGGAACGTCACTTAGCAAGCGACGGATCCGTTTTTGCGCTTTGCCGCCCAAGGCGACAACGGGGAGGTCGGGTAGGAGGCTCAACTAACGAAGTAGAAACTTGCGCGCACACGCACGTTCCGCGACTGCGGGAACGCCCCCACCCTCGTTAAGGGCGGAGCAAAGGTAGGTCTCGCTGATCCACACCTTGCGAAGTTGCTTGCTGCGGTGCTTATCGGGCACCAAAAGGTTGAGGATCTTGCGCATGTTGGCGTGAAAACAGGGCTGCCGGATGCATTTGCAGGAGCCCCCATAGTTCCGAGAGGTGTTTGTCGATACGCGGCCGATGATTGCGGTGGCATCCATATCGAGCGGGAACGTATCGCCCTCGAACGGGTCTCCCGGTTCCGCCAGCAAGAGGATTACCTCTACTTCGTCGAGGGTTCCGTGGGCACCAAAGTACCCGCGTGGAACATGCCCTTCGTGCGGTGCCCATCGCGCGACATCGCGGCAATCTCCCTTGAATTCGGGACACGGGTCATATGCGGACCTGAGGAGGTCGACCAACTCGACCGCTGGCGCTTGCGTCTTCATCGGCACTCCGTTAACGGTGGTCAGCATAACCGACGAACCTGCCTGCGGCACCGGACTGCGGGAGATAGAGGACTTGGTGGACATGATCGACGCCTGGCGCCAAGCCGAACCCCCCGAAGCACTACAAGAAGAAGCCCCCGGAGGTGCAGCGACTGCTGTTATGCTCCGTTTGTGATCGTACGAATCATCAAAGGCGTTCTGTTGTGGTGCAGTGCCTTGTGCGTAGGCACTGTTCTTGGCTACCTCATTGTTGGTGCGGATTTGTCGGAACTGCCTCTCCAATTGAGTTGGACGCTGCTATGGACCGTCCTCGGCGTGACGACCGCGGTCGCCATCATGGAATGGCGCCAGCGCTCTCGATCGCTCGGGAGATAGCACTCGTCGCCTGGAGCCGTTGGCCGCTGGTCGCGGGTGTGGCCATCGCGGCAGGGATATTCCACCTGTTTGAAATTCGTACGCTACTCTCCTTTGCGTGGATGGCGGGCGGTATGGCGCTGTTCGCCGTGATCGAGGGAGTTTGGGTCGTGTTTAGGCAGCTGCCTGGTTCCAGTGGCGATGCACGAAGGGTGGACGGGCTGTGGCCTGCAGCGACGATAGACCGAGTCCCATCAACTGTTCCGCTTCGGTGACCTGGACCTCGGGAACCCGCACATGCGAGGCCTCGGTAAACAAGTTTGTGCACGACACTCAAAACTTGGTGGTTGACGCAGACAGTCCCTACAGCGGCTCGGCCACATTCGCCTGCTCCGACGGCGTTTGGAATTCGACCAATGGGACCTGCGAATGCGGCGACGAATGCCAGTGCGTCCAGGCCGGCAACACATGGATGGACGCGCAGCCCGAGCGGCCGAATACGTGCACCGGCAACGACGCTTGCCTGCCGAACAGCCACAGGCATTCCTGCACGACGCCGGTGGACCCGAACGGCGGCTATTTGTCGTGCGAGTACAGCAGGCACAGGGGCGGTGTACTCTGCTCTTCGCACAGGACCGAAACATGCAATCCGATTCCCGCGGTGACGGCGCACTGCCACCACGATCACGTGTGCGAGATATGCTGCGAGTTCGGCGACCAAGATTTCTGCCCGTGACGGTCCGGCTCAACGCTGTGGCGGCGCTGACGCTGCTGTTGTGTTCGGGGTGCGCCGGACCGCCGGGCGGGTCGATGATCGCGGGGCCCCTGCCGGAGCCGGAGCCGCCGCCGCCGGAACCGGAGCAGATCGAGGGCAAGGAAGCGCTTGGGGCGCGGATCGAAGCGGCGGGGGGCTTCGAGGGGATGGTGGCGCTGTTCGACAGCGAAGTAACGGATCACGCGCAGGGCATGCTTCGCAACCTGATCGAGGAGGGCGTGCCGGAGGATCGGATCTGGTTTCCGGAAACGACGCTCTCCACGGACCTTCGTCAGTTCGAACATGAGCAGAACGCCGATCTGCGGGCGCGCACGAAAGTGGCGCACATGCCTCAACACGCCCCGTTCTCGGAGGACGAGGATCCGGGGATAGTCGCGGCGCACAATATCGTCTGGGCGGTCGCGGCGGGAAATACTCACGCCCTTCACCCGGGCGGCGACCGCGACTTTTGGCGTCCCGACCACCACTACTGGCTACGCGATCCATCTTGGCACGAGGACGAGTTCGGGAACCACCTGAAGGCGTTCGCCACGGGCAAGGTGTTGCTCGTGACCTACGCGAAGCGCGATGAAGAGGGTAGCTACGAGCCCATCGAGACCCTAGTGCGTTGCGGGGAGGCGCGCGACGCGTGCCTCGCGATTTGGCGCCAGGCGGAAACGGGCGGCACCTCGGACGCGTCAGCGAAGCTTGCGGCGGCGGCGTTCTACGTGTTCCAGCTGTACGAGAAGGCGGAGGAAGTGGTGGACACGCTGAAGGAATGCGCGGTGGATATCGGCGAGCAGGGTGTGGACGTGGAGTTTGGCCACGGCCTGTTGAACCTCGCCTGCGAACGGATAGAGAACGCAGAAGTCCTGACGGCATCTTCGTCGCTCGTTCTACGTTGGGACGCGCCAGCGCTGGAAGGGCTGCTCGATGGGCGACCGTCCTCGGGTGTGCGCGTTCGTGCCTCACGGTGGATCGCCGATCGGGACGGTCTACCACTGGCGCGGCTTTGGGCACGTTACGGTTTGGGCCACCTCGACCTTGCAATGTCGGCGGGCCGTGGTCGCGTGCCGTTGGGCGTCGGCAGTCGCTACGCCAATGCGCGTGCGGCACCTTACGCGGCTGCTGGCGCGGGCTGGCGGCTGTTCGGTTCGGCTGGCCGGAACCTGAGTGCAGTGATTTCGGCTGGCCGCGGCGGCGGCGCGCTGTCACCGCGGACGACGCGCGCCGGGTTGGCATGGCGCGTGTCGTCAGAACACCGAAGCTGGTCAGCGTACGCGGGTCGCTCTCAAGTCAAGGCGTGGGTCGGGATACCGGGCCACCGCGCAGCGGATCGTGGTCGATCGCCTGCCGGATCCTCGGGCTGGGAAGGGTTGCTGACCTTCCAGAGAAGGCATTGACGAAAATGACTCAGGCAACCAGACCCCGCGTTGTCTGCTTTCCCGACTCCCCGTTTCCCCGTTGTAACCGTTCGGTCGTGCCGGTACATCACAAAGCGCTTTTGTGCGTCATCGCGAAGGAACGCGATGGAGAGCGGCATTCCCGGCATCTCGGCCGACCCACGTAACGCCAGACACCGGGTTGCCCGACGGTTACTCCCGGCTTGCGAACCTCTAAGAAAGCGCGACGCGTGCATGTGGGCATCACCGTGGTAACTGAGTGCGCGCTTGGAACGATATAGTTCTCAGAATCATAATGTTGTGGTCCGATCACTATCGGACAAGCCCACCTATCATCGCGCGCCTTGATCGGCACTACGTGCCGTTCTACAGCGCACGCTGCTAGCGCCCTATCCGAGGTCGCGCTCCATCGCGATGTGCGGGATTCCCGCCTCCATGAAGCGCTCGCCGACGATGTGAAACCCCGCCCGCAGGTAGAGATCCTGGGCCTCGATCTGCGCGTGTAGCCAGACCTTCCGGTCGCCCCTGGCGCGAGCCGAGTCCACTGCGCGATCCAGCAGGCGGCGACCGATGCCGCGGCGTCGAAAGGCCGACAGCACGGCGATAGGACCGATCTGGCCGTCCCGAAGAAGGCGCGCCGTTCCTACCGGAACATCCGCCGCGTCCAGGGCGAGGAAGTGCATCGCCTCGCCGTCGCGGCCGTCGCTTTCGAGTTCCGGGGGAACGCCTTGCTCGTCCACGAAGATGGCGTTTCGGATCGCCATCAATTCGGTGCCCCGATTGCGCCAGTCGGCCTCGACGATGCGAATTTGCGCTCGCGCGGCGTCAGGCATCCGGCTGGGTGAGCATTTCCGCGAGCCGTTGCGCCAGCCCCGTATAGCCTGCCGGGGTCAGCCGACGCAGTGCATCGAGCGCAGGTGCTGGCAGGTCGAGGGCTTCGATCAGCTTCTTGTACGATGCTTCGTCCAGCTCCCGTCCGCGCGTTAGTTCCTTCAGTCGTTCATAGGGCTCGGCTAGCCCCTCCCGGCGCATCACGGTCTGCACCGCCTCGGCCAGCACCTCCCAACTGCTGTCGAGGTCCTGCTGCAGCCGATCGGAATCGAGTTCGAGTTTGCCGATGCCCCGCAGGGTGGAACTGCAGGCGACCAGCGAATGCCCGAGACATGCCCCGACGGACCTGAGCGCGGTGGAATCGGAAAGATCGCGTTGCCAGCGCGAAACGGCGAGCTTGCGGGCCAGGTGCGACATCAGCGCGTTGGCAACGCCCAGGTTGCCTTCCGCATTCTCGAAGTCGATGGGATTGACCTTGTGCGGCATCGTCGAACTGCCGGTCTCCCCCTCGACGCGGCGGCTCCGGAAATAGCCCACGGAGATATAGCCCCAGACGTCCTGCGCCAGGTCGAGAAGCACCTGGTTGAAGCGGACCAGCGAATCGAAGTATTCGGCGATGTAGTCGTGCGGCTCGATCTGGGTGGTGTATGCGTTGAAGCCGAGTCCCAGGCCTTCGACGAAGCGGGCGGCGAGGGCGGGCCAGTCGATTTCCGGAAAGGCCGCGAGGTGCGCGTTGTAGTTGCCGACGGCGCCGTTCATCTTGCCGAGGACACCGACACTCTCGAAGCCGCTGAGCTGACGCTCGAGGCGGGCGACGAATACCGCGAGTTCCTTGCCGACGGTGGTGGGTGAAGCAGCCTGGCCATGGGTGCGGGCGAGCATCGGGACATTCGCGGTCGCGGACGCCAGTTCCCGCAAACGTTCGATCACTTCGCGCATGGCGGGAACCATGACCTCTTCCCGCGCGCGTTTCAGCATGACCGCGTAGGCGAGATTGTTGATGTCCTCGGACGTGCAGCCGAAGTGAACGAACTCCAGGTGCTCTTCCGCTACGGCCTGGATACGCTCCTTGACGAAGTACTCGACCGCCTTTACGTCGTGGTTGGTGGTCCGTTCGATGTCCCGGATGCGTTCGGCATCGGTGACCGTGAAGTCTTGCCAGATTGTGCGCGCGGCACGGCGGGCCGGGTCGTCCGGCTCTGGAAGTTCAGGGATCTGCTCTTCTGCCGCGAGGTGCAGGTACCACTCCACTTCGACCATGACGCGATTGCGCATGAGGCCGAACTCGCTGACCAGGGGCGCGAGTGCCGCCAGCCGGGAGCGATAGCGCCCGTCGAGGGGAGAGATGGCGGTCATGGATCCGGATTCCATTACGCCACCGCCCGTTGTGTCCCCGACAACGCGTCGACGATCACGCCGCCGCCGATGCACCGCTCGTCGTCGTAAAGGCAGACATGCTGTCCCGGTGCCACCGCGCGCTGGGGGGCTTCGAAGTCGACGCGGATACCCATTCCGTGCCGGGTCACGAAGCAGCGCTGGTCGTCCTGTCCGTAGCGCACCTTGGCGGCGCAATGGAAGGGTGGATTGACTTTGGCGAGCCAGTTCATTTCGTCGGCAATCAGGGATTCGCTCATCAGGTCCGCCTGGTCCTGGCTCGCCACCAGTTCGTTGCGCTCGGCGTCCTTTGAGACCACGTACCATGGCGCTTCCGGCCGACCCGCCCGGCCTCCGATGCCGAGTCCCTGCCGCTGTCCGGGCGTGTAGTAGGCGATGCCGCGATGCGCGCCAACCGGTTCGCCGTTCACGTCGACTATGCGCCCTTCGATTTCGGGCAGGTAGCGCGCGAGGAATTCGGCGAAACGCCGCTCGCCGATGAAACAGATGCCGGTGCTGTCCTTCTTGTCGTGGACAGGCAGGCGAGCCTCCCTGGCCATTCGTCGTACTTCGCGCTTGTGCATTTCGCCGAGCGGGAAAAGGCACTGCTGGAGCTGCTCACCAGGAACGGCATGGAGGAAATAGCTCTGGTCCTTGTCCTGGTCCAAGCCTTTCAACAGTTGGAACTCGCCGTTCGCATGCATTGCGCGCACATAGTGGCCGGTAGCGATCATGTCCGCCCCCAGCAGCCTGGCGTAGTCCAGAAAGAGGTTGAACTTGATCTCCCGGTTGCAGAGCACATCGGGATTCGGTGTGCGCCCGGCGGCATACTCGGCAAGAAAGCCAGCGAAGACATTGTCCCAGTATTCGGCGGCGAAATTCGCCTCGTGCAGCGTGATCCCGAGACGTGAGCAGACGGAGCGCGCATCGTCGCGATCGATTTCGGCGGTGCAGTACTCCTCGTCGTCGTCCTCGTCCCAGTTCTTCATGAACATGCCCTCGACGCGGTATCCCTGTCGCAGAAGGAGGAGGGCGGCGACCGCTGAATCGACGCCGCCCGACATGCCGACGATCACCTTGGGCCCGGTCACCGATCACTTGTCCCATATCGGAGGGGAACCGATATTGTACGCGCGGTTGCGCCCCGCCGAGAGATATGCGGGTTGCGTTGGTTGCATGGTCCGGTGTGCTGGTTTGTAATCGCGTGCATGGCGCGACTCACACACATCGGCGACGACGGCGCGGCCCGCATGGTTGACGTGTCGGACAAGGCCGTCACCGTGCGCACAGCCCGGGCGCAGGCGATTCTCGCAATGCAACCCTCGACGTTGGCGGAGATCCGCTCCGGCAACGTGCCGAAGGGCGATGTCTTCGCGGCGGCGCGAATCGCCGGCATTCAGGCCGCCAAGCGCACCAGCGAACTCATTCCGCTTTGCCACCCGCTGCCGCTGTCCACGGTGACGGTGGACTTCGAGGTTGTGGGCGAGGACAGGCTGCGGATCGATGCGCGGTGCAAGGTGAGCGCGAAGACCGGCGTCGAGATGGAGGCATTGACGGCGGCGAGTGTCGCGTCCCTCACCGTGTACGACATGTGCAAGTCCCTGGACCGGGGCATGCGCATCGAGAGCGTGCAACTCATCGCCAAGGAAGGCGGCGCAAGCGGCGCGTGGCGCCGATGAAGGTGCGCGCCTTCTTCTTCGCCTCGCTCCGGGAAGCAGTCGAGACCGATGTTCTCGATGTCGACGTCGGGGATGGCGCCAGTCTCATCGATCTCAGGCGGTGCCTGGCCGCGCGCCTGCGCGAGGATCAGATGGCGGCGCTCGACGCCGCCGATGTTCGCGTGGCCGTCAACCATCGTCTGGTGCACGATGGCGAGGCGTCGGTGCTGGCGGCGGGTGACGAGATCGCGTTCATGCCGCCTGTGACGGGGGGCTGAACGGTGTCCATCCGCATACAGGAGGACGACTTCTCCCTGGATCGAGAATGGGATGCGCTTCGAAAACGCATCGGCGGTTCCGCGGGCAGCATCGTTGCATTCGCGGGACTGGTGCGGGAGCGCGCAAGGGCCGGCGAGGAAGTGTCCGGACTGTTTCTCGAGCACTACCCCGGCATGACCGAGTCGAGCATGGAGCGCATCGTCGAGCAGGCGCGGGGGCGCTGGCCGCTACAGGATGTCGTGGTCATCCATCGCGTCGGCGATCTCAAGCCGGGGGATCAGATCGTGCTGGTGCTTGTGGCGTCGGCCCACCGGGGCGCCGCGTTCGCGGGCTGCGAGTTCGTCATGGACATGCTGAAGACGAAGGCGGTTTTCTGGAAGAAAGAGGTCGGGACCGGGTCGAAAGGAACGTGGATCCGCTCCACGGGCGACGACTTCGAGCGGGCGAAGCACTGGCGGAACGACGGCGAGTAGCTGAGGGTTCCCTGGGTTGGCCCCGGCACTGAGCGCCGCCTGCGCGCCGCTTACATTTCAGCGATGATCGCGTCGCCGAACTCCGAACACTTGAGCAGCGTGGCTCCGGTCATCAGGCGCTCGAAGTCATAGGTGACGGTGCCCTTGGAAATGGCGGCCTCCATGCCCTGCACGATCGCGTCGGCGGCCTCGCGCCAACCCAGGTGACGCAACATCATTTCCGCCGAGAGGATCAGCGAACCTGGATTGACCTTGTCCTGGCCGGCATATTTCGGTGCCGTGCCGTGGGTCGCCTCGAACAGCGCGACCGTGTCGCCGATATTGGCGCCCGGCGCGATGCCGATGCCGCCGACCTGGGCCGCCAGGGCATCGGACAGGTAGTCGCCGTTCAGGTTCATCGTTGCGATGACGTCGTATTCGTCCGGACGTGTGAGTATCTGTTGCAGCATGGCATCGGCGATCACGTCCTTGATGATGATCTGCCTGCCGGTGTTCGGATTCGTCAGTTCGTGCCACGGACCCCCGTCCAGCAGGGTCGCGCCGAACTCGGAGGCGGCGAGTTCATAGCCCCAGTCCTTGAACGCGCCCTCGGTGAATTTCATGATGTTGCCCTTGTGCACGAAGGTCACCGACTCGCGGTCTTCGGCGATCGCGTACTGCAGCGCCCTGCGCACGAGGCGCTGGGTGCCTTCGACGGAAATCGGCTTGATGCCGACGCCGCAGTGTTCCGGGAAACGAATCTTCTGCACTCCCATCTGTTCCCGCAGGAAACGGATGACCCTAATGGCCTCCGCCGAGTCTGCCTCCCACTCGACGCCGGCGTAGATGTCCTCCGTGTTCTCCCGAAAGATCGTCATGTCGGTCTTTTCCGGTGATTTCACGGGGCTTGGCACGCCGCGCAACCAACGCACGGGCCGCTGGCAGACATAGAGATCCAGCACCTGCCGCAAGGCCACGTTGAGCGAGCGTATTCCCCCGCCGACCGGCGTCGTCATCGGTCCCTTGATGCCGACGTGGAACTCGCGCATCGCCTCGTATGTCTCGTCCGGCAGCCACTCGTCTTCGCCGTACAGCGCGAGAGACTTCTCGCCGGCGTACACCTCCATCCAGGAGATCGCGCGTTCACCCTCGTAGCTCTTCTGAACCGCCGCGTCGACCACCTTGATCATGACCGGCGAGATATCGACTCCGATGCCGTCGCCCTCGATGAACGGGATAATCGGATCGTCCGGAACGTTCAGGTTGCCGTCGCCGTCGACGGTAATCTTGTCGCCTTTGTCCGGTACTACGATGTGCTGGTATCCCATTCCAATCTCCGAGGCGAGTCGAGCGCTAAGCGAACCGGCAATTATAGGGGCCGCGATAGGCGATTACAGTGTCGTTTTCGTGGCACTATCGCCGGAATGGACGATATTTGCCGACAGACCGAAACACCGCAGGGGTCTGGAAACGCCGGCGCAGCGCGATGGCGGTAGAGATCCCGTTTCGTCGCGAGTTGCACTTCGAGTACGGCGAAGCAGCCGAGTTGTCGCCCAATATCCGGCGGGTCATTGCAGACAATCCCGGCCCCTTCACGCTGTACGGCACCGGCACCTATGTCCTTGGGCGGGGCAGCGTGGCGGTCATCGACCCCGGGCCCCCGGATCCCGCGCACATCGACGCCATCATCGCTGCGACGCGAGGAGAGCGCATCACGCATGTGCTGGTGACGCATACCCACATGGATCACTCGCCCGGGTGTCGGCTGCTGCGCGAGGCGACCGATGCGCCGACGTACGGCTACGGACCCCACGGCGCGGGCAAGATCGAGCAGGGCGTGCCGGTGGAGGAGGGGGGCGACATGGATTTCGCGCCGGACGTCAAGGTGTCCGACGGCGACGTCATCGAAGGCGACGGCTGGTCGGTGGAGTGCGTGTATACGCCAGGCCATACCTCGAATCACATCTGCTACCAACTGCGGGAAGAGCAGGCGCTATTCACCGGTGATCACGTGATGGGCTGGTCCACCAGCATCGTCTCGCCGCCGGACGGCGACATGAAGAGCTACATGGGGAGCCTGCGCCGGCTGCTTGAGCGCGACGACGCCGTCTATTGGCCCACGCACGGGCCGGCGATCGCGCGACCGAAACCCCATGTGGAGGCATTCATCGCGCATCGCCTCGAGCGTGAGAATGAGATTCGCACGTGTCTCGGGCGCGGTATCCGGACCATCCGGGAGATGGTGCCCGTCATGTACACCGAGTTGCCGGAGTTCATGTATCCGGCAGCGGCGCGAAGCGTCTTTGCGGCGATCCTTTACATGGTCGAGCGCGGTGAAGTGCATTGCGACGGGGACGTCGCGCTGGATGCGGTCTATGGGCCTGGGCGCTGACGACCGGTCGGGTATGCCGCACGAGCGAAGCCGATGAGCACGAATCCCAGTTTCCGGAACTACCAGACCTATCTGAAGATCGGAGAACTTCTGTCGTTGCAGCAACCGCTCTCCCGCGCCCACGACGAGACGCTGTTCATCATCGTGCACCAGGTCTACGAACTGTGGTTCAAATGCATGCTGCACGAGTTGGAGCATAGCGGCGGACTACTGTCCGAGGATCAGCCCGACCGGGCCGCGTCGACGCTGAAGCGCGCGTTGCGAATCGTGAAGGTGCTCGTAAGCCAGCTCGACGTCATGGAGACGATGACGCCGCTTGAGTTCGGCGCGTTTCGCGAACGTCTTGGCGCATCCAGCGGTTTCCAGTCCGCGCAGTTCCGCGAGATCGAATTCATCCTCGGATACAAGCGGCCATCGGTGCTGGAGTCGTTTCCCGACGGCTCGGCCGAACGGGAACGGTTGGAGGCACGGATGGCTGCGCCGAGCTTGTGGGATGCGTTCGTTGGGCTGCTGGCGCGGTCGGGATATTCCATTCCCGCATCGAGCCTGGGAAAGTGGGTGAGCCGGCCCGTGGGGGTTGACTCGGACGTACAGGACGCGTTGATCCGCGTTTATCGGGAGGATGCCAGGTTGAGCGCGTTCTGTGAAAGCCTCGTGGACCTCGACGAGGGCATGCAGGAGTGGCGCTATCACCATCTCAGGATGGTGCAGCGCACCATCGGCACGAAGACGGGGACCGGCGGATCGTCGGGGGCGGAGTACCTGTTGTCCACCGTGTTGGCCGGCCCGTTCTTCCCGGATCTCTGGGAAGTCAGGGACCGCTTCTGATCGCCGGCCGCGACCCCGTGACCGACTCCACGAGTTCCGAACGGTACGAGGCCCGCCGCTTTGCCCGACACTATTCGCGCTTCAGGGTCGCTGAACGGGTTCTGTTGACCGGGCACTCCCATCAAGCGTGGCCCGATGTCGCCTTCGAGGCGCAGATGCAGGCGTGGCACGACGCCGCTGAACTGGTCGACGGCAAGTGGGACGTTGCGCTGGCGGTTGCGGACGAGGTCCGAGAGGGATACCGCCGCCTGCTCGACGATGCCGATGGACACATCGCACTGGGCCAGAACACCCACGAACTCGTCACCCGCTTCCTGTCCGCGCTGCCGTTGCGGGATCGGCCCCGGATCGTGACTACCGATGGGGAGTTTCATACCGTGCGGCGACAACTGGCGCGGCTGGAGGAGGAAGGTCTGGAGGTCGTGCGGGTACCCGGGGAGATCGCGTCCGGCGCCATCGCCCAGGCCGTCGTCGACGCCCTGGACGACCGTACCGCCGCAGTCCTGATTTCGTCCGTCCTGTTCCGCAACAGCCTTATCGTGGATGGTCTCGGGGAGGTCGCCAGGGCGTGCGATCACGTCGGCGCAAGCCTGCTGGTGGATGCTTACCACTCCGTCAACGTGGTCCCGTTCTCAGTATCGAAGATGGGACTCGAACGGGCTTTCGTCGTGGGGGGTGGATACAAGTATTGCCAGTTCGGTGAAGGCGTCTGCTTCCTCCGGATCCCTCCCGAATGCTCGATGCGACCGGTTCTGACTGGCTGGTTCAGCGAGTTCGGAAATCTCTCGGACAAGCCGGGTGCGGGTCGAGTCGCGTACGGCGACGGTCCGCTTCGATTCGCCGGTTCGACCTACGATCCCGTGGGCCACTACCGGGCTCGCGCCGTGTTGCGGTTCTTTCGGTCCGAGGGGTTGAACACGTCGCTGCTGCGCGCAGTCAGCCAGGCCCAGCTGGCAAGGCTCGTGCGGGGTATCGAGGCCTTGGACATCGACCCGGCAGTGCTGACCTGGAACCAGGAATTGCCCTTGGAGCGACGCGGCGGATTCCTCGCGCTGGAGGCGCCCCGTGCCGGTGAAATCTCCGCACGTTTACGTCGTTGCGGGGTATTCACGGACCACCGCGGGACCGTGCTTCGCATGGGTCCCGCGCCCTACGTGACTGACGCGCAACTGGACGAAGCGGTCGGATTGCTGGGTGAGGCGACGCGCTGACAAGCGCCGTTGTCCCGTTGGACTGTTAGACAGTTAGCTGGACCGCGCTGCCCGCAGTTCCTCGTTCGCGGCGACAGAAGAGACCAAGGGTAGGCGCACCATGATGGCGACGCCTGAGCCGTCCGCCAGGTTGGCGGCTCTGACCGAGCCGCCGTGGTACTCGGCGATCACGCGCACGACGTAGAGGCCAAGACCGAAATGCAGCCGGCTCTGCGGACCGCGGTGACTCACCATGGATTCAAACAGCGACTGGCCGTCGGCGGTGGGCAGCACGGGTCCCCGATTGGCGACGGTAATCTGCAGCGAGTCCCCGTAGTCGTCGAGCTGCACCTTGATGGGACTACCCGCATGGTGGAAGTCGACGGCGTTGTCGATGATCTTGTCCAGGAGCTGTTCGACCCTGAAATCCGCGATGCGGGCAAGCAGCGGATGCGAGACGCCCCGGAAGACGATCTCCCGATGCTTCTGGGTCGCCTTCAGGTTGCCGACGTAGCGCTCGAGGAACTGCTGCATGTCTATGACTTCGAGTTCCTCCGCCTGCAGGGACTCCTCGAGATTCGCGGCGTCGGCCAGATTCTGCACGATGGAGCCGATCAGCATGACCCCGCGCTTGGCGCTCGCCAGGTACTTGCTCGCGCCGGAGGGACTCTCGTGTTCCAGGTGCTGCAGCGAGGTGCTTAGCGTATTGAGCGGATTGTTGATCTCGTGGCGGAGCGTGCGCGGCATGTTCTCGAGGAACGTGTTGTGCTGGTGCAGGCGGGTCAGGACGTTGGACACGCTGCGCGACAGGTCGCCGATCTCGTCGCCGGCGCCGCGTTCGGCTTTGAGCGACAAGGTGCGCAGTCGTCCGTATTCATCGATCGCTGCCGCCGCTTCGCGGCGCAGGTTGCGTATCCGCCATGCCAGCCGGGCCGAAAATGCGAACAGCGCCAGGAACACGAACAGCAGGATCAGTGCGGAGACGAGCATGACCCGTTCGATCGCCTGGTATTGGAAAGCCAGGATCTCATCCATGTTCTGTTCGACCAGCACGGTGCCGAGGACGGCGTCTTCCGAAACGATGGGATACGCCGCGGTGATGATCTCTACGCCGTTCTCCAGCACGCGCGGCAGCGCGATCGGTCCGCCCTCAAGTGAGGCGTCAATGACCTCCTCGACCGTTCCGGCCTCCGGCACGGTGGATGAGAACCTGCGGATCCACTCGCCGATCTTGTAGACCCAGTCGGACTCGTCGCGGGGCTCGCCGGCGATGGTGTGGCTGCCGGTTTCGGCGCGCACTCTCCGCTCCGGGTCGATGATGAGAATACGGGAGCCCGAATAGCCGAGTCCCTCGATGATGTTCAGCAACTCCGGAGAGCGGAGAATCACGAGATTGAAGCTCTCCTTGCCGGCGGTGGGTAGCGTTTGTGTGAGCGAACGCATCTCGCCCGTCTCAGCATCCACATCCGCGAAGGCGACGCCGAAGTATCGTCGCGACCCGAGCAGCGACAGCGGCAGCCGGAACTCGACGTCGTATCCCGTCCCGGTTTCCGTCACATATCCCTGGATCTGTTTCGCCGGGGCGCCGGTTTCCGCGTAGCGCCAGTCCTCCTGCATGCGATATGCCGTGGTGACCCCGGGGCGGGGCAGGGTGATGGTGGCCCGTCCCTCGTCGCCGTCGGTACGGATGAAGCTCAGACGCACATGGTCGGCATTGTCGAGCCGCAGGGAGGACGGTTCGCGGTATATCCGCAGGTCGTCCAGGATCGTCATGAACCCGTAGAGATATCCGCCCCGTTCGCCGAGGACCAGGCTGAAGCTGCCATCCCGGACTTCGCCGTCCTCGGCACCGAATCGCTGCATCCGGGTTTCCACTTCGCCCCAATCCTCGATCCCGCCGTCGAGGCGCACGGGACTTTCGATTGGATGTGCGAAGAGCGTTTCGTAGTCCTCCAGACTGACGGGAAGATCGTTGAACAGGTCTTGGCGATCATTGAACAGGGTCGAGATGCCCTCGGCGGTGAGCAACTGTGCATTGGACTGGCCCTGGATCAGCAGCCGCTCCATTTCTGCGAGCTGGAGATAGGACAGGTAGGGCAGCGCCAGCACACCGAGTGCGAGCAGCAGCAGCTTCGTGCGCAGGCGCGGGCCGCGGAACCTGGAACCGATCTTCATGTCACCGACCAGCGATAGCCGAAGCCGTACTCGCTCTTGATGCAGGCGAATTGCGGGTCGACCGCCTGGAACTTCTTGCGGATGTTCCGCATGTGGGTGTTGATGGTGTTGTTCGTGACGAAGCTCTGCATGGTCGCGTCCATGAGCATCTCATAGCTGACAGCATGTCCAGGACGGCGGACAAGCTTGGCCAGCATGCGGAACTCGGTGCCCGACAGGTTGATGCGCTGTTTCTTCCAGGAGACCAGGAGCGCATCCTGGTTCAGGTCGAGATCGCCGATCTGTCGGCTGCGGTCGGACGAGTTGCCCTGGTTTGTCGTGCGCACTTCGTCTATGCGCAGCAGCGAGGAGATGCGCTCGGCGAGGTAGTCGAGGGAAATGGGTTTTGGAAGATAGTCCCAAGCGCCGAGCCTGAGCCCGGAAATCTTGTCGATCTCGTCGATCCGTTCCGTAAGGAAGATGACCGGGAGCGACGGTGCCCGGGAGAGCAGGTCGCGGCAAAGCTGAAAGCCGGCATCGACTTCGTTGCCGAGCACGATGTCGAGAATCACGAGATCCGGCAGTTGCCGCTCGAAACCGGAAAGCGCCGTCTCGCGATTGTCGTACTCGGTAACGTCGTAACCTTTCGCGGTGATCGCGTCCGCGTAGTTGGCACGCTGATCCGGATCGTCCTCGACGATGGCGATAGTCTTTGTCATGAAGAGTCCTAACACGACACCCGGCGTGATTTTAGCAAGTCCTCGTTGCATGGAAGTACGCCTCCGGCGATGGGCGAAATGCCAGTGCTTCCTTACGCGTCAGCGGTCGGGGAAGCTTCCCCGGCTGAAGGCTCCCGCATGATGGGAATGCCCCGGGGCGGCCCTCCTGATCTACACTGGCGCGGTGACGCAGATCATCTCCATCGTCGGTCCCGAAAGCTGCGGCAAGACGACACTCGCCGTGGCGCTGGCGAAGCGATTCAGTGCGCCGTGGGTGGAGGAATACGCCCGCGCATACCTGGCCGACCGGCGAAACTACGACGAGAACGACCTCGCGGCAATCGCCCGGGGCCAGGTGGACCTTGAGAACCGTGCGCTGAAGAGGGTGCCCGGCGTGCTCGTATTGGACACTGACATGTTGGTGATTCGCATCTGGTGGCAGGAAAGATACGGGCGGGTGCCGGACTGGGTGCAGGCGACGATTCGCTCGCAACCTCCACGCACGTACTTGCTCACGCGCCCGGATCTGGCTTGGGAACCCGATCCGCTGCGCGAATCGCAATTTGACCGGGAGCGGCTGTTCGACATCTATAAGGCAGCGCTCGCGGAACGCGGGACAAGGTTCGGCATCGTTGGCGGAACCGAGGGCGCGCGGCTGCAATCCGCCCTGGCGGTGCTGGAACGTCATGGCATTGACCCGCCGGATCCTTAGACCGCGGTTCCTCACCACTCGTAGCCCCCGGTCAGGCGTTGGAGTTCCCGTTCGGTGTCGTTGGCCTGGGCCGCCACTCCCTCGCGCGTGTTGCCGAGGTGGATCTGATGCAGGGCCCAGGCATGTTCCCGAAGCTGGTAGAGGATTCGGGTCGCAGCCAGGCGCCTGTCGCTCGGGCGGTTCCGATAGTAGGCGGCGACGAGCGCATCGAAGGCGTCTTCGCTGTACTCCATGCCGTAGCCGAGGCCAACAAGGTCGAACAGCGGGTCGTTGTCGCCGGCGAACTCCCAGTCGAGCGTGCGCCAGGTTTCGCCGCATCGAAGCACATTCCACGGGTTCAAGTCGTTGTGGCAACCGGCCGTGTCCTCCACCGACCAGTCGAGTTGGCGCAGCGCCGTGGCCGCAATCCGGGAAACCGGCGCGTCGCGCGAATAGTGGCGAACGATACGCACCGCGTCGTATCGGTCTATGCCGCGTGGCACGGTGCCGTGGAGTTCTTGGAGGTACATCGCGGCCTCGTACGGTTCGGCGGGTGATTTCGCCAGCAGCGTACCCTCGATCCAGCGCGTGATCATATCGCCCCGAGCCCGATCTGCGGCCACGACCTCGGGCGCGACCGGAAGCTGCATGAAGCGCATCTCCGGGTCGCGTGGACGGGTAGGGCGACCGACGATTCGGACGACGAAAGCCTCTCCGCCGTATTCGAAGCGATAGTTGTCGTTGGCGTAGCCGCCGTCGAGATAGGTGATGCGTTCGACGCGGTCGGCGCGCCACGTCGGCATTAGCCTCAGGATCGTCCTGGCGGCACGATCCATCCCGGCGTCCGAAGTCAGTTCGACCATCGCATTCCCCCGCGGAACCTAACCGCACGTGAAGGGTCCATATGTCACGCTACCGCTATCCGACTGTGCTACTGTCCAAAACTACAACGAAACACCCGGAAAAGATGGAATGTTGATTAACCGCGTCAAGGACGCGCCGCGCTCGATCGCCCGGTTCAGGCCCGAAAGTCGAGTGGCCAAAAACGGCGAAGAACGCATCGCGCGGACCGTTAGCGACGGGGAACAGCCAGCGTCGCTTGGCCCCGCGGAGGTCGAGCATGTCGCTGAGATCTTCAAGACCCCTCTCACCTGCAGCTACAACTGGGACTATCGGGTCGCCGAGGACCGCATACGCAAACTCTACGAGCTCGGCAAGCGTCTCAACTGGAACGCGAGCTTCGATATCCACTGGGACCAGACCCCGGACTGGCAGGATGCCGAGCCGTGGGACGACGAACAGATCGAGTCATGGCTCACGGACAACCCCTGGAACGGCTATGCGCCGTGGGACGCAATGTCCGCGGAGCGCAGGGTCGAGTACTTTTTTCACAATCAAGCGTGGTCACTGTCGCAATTCCTCCACGGCGAGCAGGGTGCGCTGCTGGTCGCTTCGCAGCTCGCGTCGAGCGCGCCGACCTTCAACGCAAAACTCTATGCGGCGTCACAGACGTTTGATGAGGCGCGGCATGTCGAGGTGTTCAATCGATACCTCAAGACCAAGGTGGGATTCCGGTATCCGGTTACGCGCGGCCTGAAGGATCTGCTGGACAAGATCCTCACGGACGAACGCTGGGACCTCAAGTTCATCGGCATGCAGATTATCCTGGAAGGGCTCGCGCTGGCCGCGTTTCACACCGCGAGGAACGACACCAACGACCCCGTGCTGAAGGAACTGCTCTACCTCGTCATCCGCGATGAGGCGCGACACGTGACGTTCGGCGTGAACTACCTCCAAGACTTCATCCAGACGCTGTCGGAAGAAGAGCGGGAGGATCGCGCGCAGTTCGCGTACGAAGCCTGCGTCGTCAGCCGCGACCGGCTGATCGCGACCGATGTGTTCCGCTACTTCGGCTGGGATGTCGACGAAGCAAAACGGGTGCTGGTCGAGCGCGGCATCAATGCCGATTTCCAGACGCGCCTGTACGAAAGGGTGATACCCAACCTCAAGCGCATAGGACTGCTCACCGAGCGGATCCGCCCGAAGTTCGAAGAAATGGGCGTTCTCGACTTCGAGGACTTCGCGGACGACGGCGACATCGACTGGCGCGAGCTTGAGAAGCCCCTGGAGCCGGACGTAACCGAATGAGTTGCCCGGCGGGCCGCCGCTTCAGTTGATACCCACGACGTAGGACAGGGCGCGGCCGATCTCGTCATGCACGACGAGGTCGGCAATGCCGTCGAGCGGCGTCGCCTCCCTGTTGAGTATCACAAGCCGCGCGCCGAGGCGCTTGGCGTATTCGGGGAATCCCGCCGCCGGATAGACGATGAGCGTCGACCCGGTGGCCAGCATCAGGTCGCAGGATTCCGTGTACTCCCGCGCGCGCCGCATGGCATCTTCCGGCATCGCCTGGCCGAACGAGATGGTCGCGCTCTTTATGATGCCGCCGCACAACCTGCAGGGATCTATCCGTTCCCGCTCGCCGAACTGGGTCTTGAGCGCCTCCATTTCGTAGCGCGTGCCGCAGGTGAGGCACGTGGCATATGTGGCGTTCCCATGCAGTTCCACGACCTGCCGCTCCGGGATGCCGGCATCCTGGAAGAGGTTGTCCACGTTCTGGGTGATGACGCCGACGACCTTGCCTTCCTCGACGAGTTTCGCGACCGCCTGGTGACCCTTGTTGGGTTTCGCCCCCTCCATCTCCCGTGCGCCGGTGAACCGACGGCGCCAGGACTCCTGGCGGACCGCATCCGACGCCATGAACCTGTCGAACTCGATGGGTTTGACCCGGTTCCAGAGCCCCGTGCCGGGGCTGCGGAAGTCGGGTATGCCGGATTCGGTGCTGATCCCCGCGCCGGTGAAGACCACCGCGCGTTGCGCTGCATCGAGCAGCCGACGCATTTCGTCGAGAAGACCGATGTTCTCCATGTCGTTTTTCGTTCCTGCCGCCGCCCGCATGATAAGTCAGATTCAGGGCTAGCCATCGCTCGCCCGCCGCATGGTCGCGCGACCGCGGAGGACGAACCGCGCGGTGCTCGTGGCACTGGCCAGACGCTGCTTGGGCGTTTGCCGAAGCGTGCGCTCGAAGAGCGAACTCGCGTCGTGATCCGCCTCACTCAGACCGACAGATATTTCGTAGCCGGCTGCTCGGACCAGGCGCTCTATCATGTCGGAAGAGGGAACGCGCGCACCCGACTCGATACGGGCAACCGTGGATTGGGCAACGTTGGCCCGTCTCGCCAGGGCGACCTGTGTGAGTCCCGCGCGTTTGCGGGCCTCACGCACCAGACTTCGCAGAATCATGGCGGGTCTTATAGCCAATAAGTCATATTGGCAGCAAGTCGTTCGTGCAAGCGGATATTCCTCGGGCCGGGTAGGGGATCCGGCCCATTGTGGCGTCTCAGGTATCCCGTAACCTGGGGTCGAGGGCGTCGCGCAGTCCGTCGCCGATGTAGTTGACGCTCAGGACGGTGAGCGAGATCGCGAGCCCGGGCCACAAGACCCGCGCCGGTGTGATGGTAATGAAGTTCGCGCCGTCGAAAAGCAGGCGACCCCAGGTGGGGAAGTCGGGCGGAAATCCGAGCCCGAGGAACGACAGCGCGGACTCCGTGATGATCGCGTTGGCGATGCCAAGCGTGGCCGAGACCATGATGGGGCTCAGCGCATTGGGAAGAATGTGTCGGCTGACGATGCGCCGCTCCCGCGTGCCGATGCTGCGGGCGGCGGTAATGAACTCGCGTTCCTTGATGGCGAGTACCTCGCCGCGGACGATCCGCGCCGTCTGCATCCAGCTCGTGATACCGATGACGAAGACGATGAGGAAAAAGATGCCGGTCTCCGGGCCGAATGCGTTACGCAGCGTGTCGCGGAACAACATGATGATGACCAGCAACAGCGGCAGGAGCGGCAACGCGAGAAACAGGTCGGTGAATCGCATCAGCGGCCCGTCCAGGCGCCTGAAATAGCCTGCAAGCGTGCCCACCGCCGTCCCGAGTACTAGCGAGAGGAACATCGCGGCAAACCCGACGGCGAGAGAGATGCGGCCTCCGGCGAAGACTTGCGCGAGGGTGTCGCGGCCCAGGTTGTCGGTGCCCAGCGGGTGCGCAAATGAAACTCCCTGGTTCCTCGCCTGGAGGTCGAGGTACTGCGGATCGACGCCGTGGACGAACGGGCCGAGGAACACCGCCAGCACGATGGTCGCGAAAACGCCGACGCCGATGAGCGCCCCCGTGTGCTGGCGGAACGTCAGCCACACGTCCATCCAGAGCGAGCGATGTGTGCGGGGGGTATCGGGTATCTCGGTCGGCATCGTTCGGCTCAGTCGTAGCGGATGCGGGGATCGAGAATCCCGTACAGGACGTCGGCGATGAGGTTGAACAGCACGATCAGGACAGCGAAAAGGAAAGTCAGCGTCTGCACCAGCGGAATGTCGGCACCCTGGATCGCCACGATCAGGAGCTGTCCGAGCCCGTTCACGCGAAAGATCTGTTCCGTGATGATGGCGCCGCTGAAGATGGTCGGCACGCCAAGGGCAATCATCGTCACCACCGGGATCATGCTGTTGCGCAGCACGTGAATGAGAAGCACGGCGCGCTCCCGCAGGCCCTTCGAGCGGGCAGTGCGCACGTAGTCGAGGTTCAGGTTGTCGAGCATCGCCGAGCGCATGAAGCGGCTGAGCTGGGCGGCGTTGTAGAGTGCCAGCACCATCACCGGCATCAGCATCTGCTTGACCTGCACCCAGAAGCTTGAAAGGTCCGTGACCTCATGGGTCGTGTCATAGATCGACGGAAGCCACTGCAGCATGACGCTGAACAGGATGATCGCCAGCAGGCCCGTGAAGAAGGTCGGTACCGAGAAACCGACCATCGAGATGAAGGTGCCGATCTGGTCGAACCAGGAATACTGCCTGTAGGCCGAGATCACGCCGATGGGCACCGCGATGAGGATGCCAAAAACGTAAGACATTCCCACGACCCAGAGGGTCTGCGGCATGCGTTCGGCGATGATGTCCACCACCGGACTGCGCGTGGCCCACGAGCGTATCCGAGGCCGCTCGCTCGAGGCGCCGATCTCGATGTCGAATGCCTCTTCGAGGAGATTCAGTGGCTCGTTGACGAAGAACTGCTCCATCCATTTCGCGTAGCGCACGTGGAACGGCTGGTCCAGCCCGAGCGAGTCGCGGATCTGCGCGCGCACCTCGGGCGGGATGGTGAGCGGCAACTGGCCGGTGGGATCGTTCGGCGCGAGGTCCAGCAGGGCGAAGATCGCAAAGCTGATCGCGATCAGCGTCGGCACCGCGAACATCAGGCGGCGCGTGATGAAGCGGATCATTTCACCGGTGCCAGTCCGCGATGTTCCACAGTTCCGAGTCCCAGGGATTCATCCGCACGCCCTTGAGCGAGCTGGACTGCGCGGAGACCGTGGCGCGCCAGATGAGCGGGATGACGAACTGGTTCTGCACGATGATGTCGTTCATCCGCTTGGCGATCCGGAAACGGTCCTCCCCCGGCGGCGTGACCGAGAACTGCTCGACCAGGGCGTCGTACTCGTCCGAACAGCCGCGCGGGATGTTCGTGCCGAGCCATTGGTTGTGCGGCCCGGGATTCTGGTCGCACGCCCAGCCGGCCATGTACACCTCGGGATCCGTGCCCTGGAAATTGTTCGTGTACATCTCGATGTCGGCATAGAACTTCTGGAACGTATCGGGACTTGCGGGGTCGGCGCCAAAGAACACCGCCGCGTCGATGTTGCGCAGTTCGGTTTCAACGCCGATCGCCTCCCACATCTGCTTGATCAACGCCTGGGTGCCCTGGCGCACGGAGTTGGTGGAGGTCTGGTAGAGGATCGACAGCCGCACGCCGTCCCTTGTACGTACGCCGTCTCCGCCGCGCGCCCAGCCGGCCTCGTCGAGAAGACGATTCGCCTCGACGGGATCGGGCGTCTTGCAGGCCTCGTTGGCAGCCGATGCGTATGCCGCTGGTGCCGGCAGGACATTGCACGTCGTTCGACCCGCAGCGCCGTAGCCCACTTCCACCAGCACCTGGCGGTCGATCGCCAGCGACAGCGCCCGTCGCACTGCCGGGTCCGACAGGAACGGATGTGGATTGGTGCCGTCGAGGTAGAGAGAGCGCTGATCGCCAAGACTCGAGTCGTCGTTGGTCTGGTTGACTATCAGCCGCTCGACCTGGCTACCGAACCCCATCAGCAACTCGCCTCTGCGCGCCGCAACCATGCGTTCCAGCACCTCGGGTTCCACCTGCAGGTTCCAGGCGTAGTCGTATTCGCCGGTTTCGAGCACCGCGCGTGCCGCCGATGCGGCGTCGCCTCCGCCCTTGAACGTGGCCGTTCGAAACCACGGCTTGCCCGGCTCGCGAAAGCGCGCGTTGGCGGAGTAGTTGATGACGTCGTTGGCGCGAAACTCGTCGACCTTGAATGGCCCCGTGCCGATGGGGCCGAAATTCTGATCCGTGCACTCCTGCGCCCTCGCCCCCAGGCAGTCCTGGAACTGTTGACGTTGAATGATGGGCGAGAGGGACCCCACGAACGGCCCATAGGGCCAGGGTTTGGCCACCTTGAACGTGATCCGCACGGTGTGATCGTCCAGCGCCTCGATTGCCGATACGTCGGCAAACGAAGCGAGAGCGGCGCAACCCGCTTCTTCGTGGCGGCAGTACGCGCCGGAAAACGCGACATCGTGTGCCGTGAGGGGCGTGCCGTCGGACCAGGTGATGTCGGGCTTCAGCTTCCAGGTCACGCTGCGCAAGTCCTTCGCCACGCCGCCGTTTTCCAGCGTCGGGATTTCGGCGGCCAGCACGGGCACCATCCCGCCGTTCTCGTCGTAGTGCGCGAGCGGCTCGACCACCATGGAAGCGGCCTCGATGTCCTTCGTGCCGCCGGAAAGATAGGGATTGAGGATCGACACGGCCTGCCAATAGAGAATGTTTAGATGTCGATCCTGGACCTGGGAGGCCGGCTCGGAGTTGCCGCGCGCGAAGGCCGCCACGAACACCAGGACGGCAAGAACGGACAAGGTGTGGCGTAGGTTCATGGTTTCGCGGTCTCTTTGTTGGCGGGGCGGTCCCTATGCTATCGCTGTCGACGCTTTTGAATCCGGGCTATTCGGCCAGGTGGCAGGCGACTCCGTGGTCCGGGCGCAATTCCCGCCATTGCGGTGCGCGGGTTGAACATTCGGGCACGGCCATCGGGCATCGCGTGTGGAAGGGACATCCTGGCGGCGGGTCGGAAGGACTCGGCACGTCGCCGCGAAGGATAATGCGTTCCCGCTGCGCCTCGATTTCCGGGTCGTGCACCGGCGCGGCCGACATCAGGGCCTTCGTGTACGGATGCAGGGGTTCGTGATAGAGGAGATCGCTGGGCGCCAGTTCGACGATCTTGCCGAGATACATCACGGCGACGCGATCGGCGATGTGACGCACCATGCCAAGATCGTGGGAGATGAAGAGATAGGTGAGGCCGAGGCGCCCCTGCAGTTCCTCCAGCAGGTTGACCACCTGCGCCTGTATCGAGACGTCGAGCGCCGCGATCGGCTCGTCGCAGATGATGAACTCGGGTTCGAGCGCGAGCGCCCGGGCTACCCCGATGCGTTGCCGCTGTCCGCCGGAGAACTCGTGCGGATAGCGGTTGGCGAAACTGCGCTCAAGCCCTACGGATTCGAGCAGGGCCTCCACCCGGGGAGCGAGTGCCTGTCCCTTGCCGAGACCGTGCTCGAGCAGTGGTTCGCCGACAATGCTGCCCACGGTCATGCGCGGATTCAGACTGGCCTGGGGGTCCTGAAAGACCATCTGCATCCGTCGGCGAAGTTGGCGCAACGGCTCGCCGTCGAGGTGAACGATGTCTTCTCCGCGAAAGCGCACGCGGCCGGAGGTGGGCTCGTACAGTCGCAGGATTGCGCGTGCCACGGTGGACTTGCCGCAGCCGCTCTCGCCGACGAGGCCCAGGGTCTCTCCTTCGCGGATGGTGAAGTCGATGCCGTCTACCGCTTTCACGGTGCCGACCTGTCGCCTGAAGACGCCGGCCATGATGGGAAAGTGCATGGTCAGGCCTTCGACCTCGAGCAGCGGTGCGCTATCAGACACGGGCGGCTCCCGCATCCATGTCGTACCAGCAGGCGACATCGTGACCATCGCCAACGGAGAGCAGGGGTGGGTTTTCGCGCCGGCAGGTATCGAAAGCGTGCGGACAACGCGATGCGAAGGGACATCCGGCCGGAGGCTCGGCGAGATGGGGCGGTTGTCCCGGAATCGTGGCCAGTCGCTCGCTGCGGGTGCCGTCAAGCCTTGGCAGGGTGCCCAGCAGACCGCGCGTGTAGGGATGTTGCGGCTCGCCGTAGAGTGCGGAGACCTCGGCGTGCTCGACTATTCTGCCTGCATACATGACCACGATGCGGTCCGCGAGGCCGGCCAAGACGCCGAGATCGTGCGTGATCCAGACGATCGCGATGCCGAATTCGCGACGCAGGTCCTTGATCAGGTCCAGGATCTGCGCCTGGATGGTCACATCGAGCGCGGTGGTGGGTTCATCCGCGATCAGGACCTTTGGATTGCAGGCCAGCGCGATGGCGATCATGACGCGCTGGCGCATGCCGCCCGAGAACTGGTGGGGAAAGGAAGCGAGTCGATCTTCCGCCGATGGAATTCCGACGTGCTCGAGCAGTTCGACTGCACGTCGACGGGCTGCGGTCCTGTCCATGCCCAGGTGCGTTCGCAATGGCTCGGTCAACTGGTAGCCGACGGTGAGCACCGGGTTCAGCGAGGTCATGGGATCCTGGAAGATGAAGCCGACCTCGGCGCCCCGAACGCGCCGCAGTTCCTCGGCTTCGAGCGCCATCAGGTCCTTGCCGTCGAGCCAGGCCCGTCCCGAAACGATCTCGGCGGGAGGCATCGGCAAGAGCTTCAACACGGACAACATCGTGACGCTCTTGCCGCAGCCGCTTTCACCCACGACGCCCAGCAGCTCGCCTTCATCCAACTCGAAACCGACGCCGTTGACCGCGTATATCGTCCCTTCGCGCGTGTGGAAGCGGGTGTGGATGTTCTCGACCGAGAGCACCCTGCGGCGCCCGGTTCCGGGCCGGACGTCCGGCCGTTCGCCGACAGAAGAGGGCTGGTCAGCCGACACCGTAGTTCTCTCGAAGCTGGTCGAATGCGCGGGGCGCCTCCCCGGCCGCATGCATGATCTGCTGCGCGCACTGTCTCGGGGTGGAATCCGTGGTGTCGACTTCGACGTCGTAGATGCAATGCGCGTGCACGCTATCGAAATGCGAAATCGCCGTCCCCGGAAACCGTCCGGGACGGGTGGCTTCGCGCGCGTTGACGACATCGAGATCGCAGCGAATGCCGGCGAACGTGACATCCAGCCCTTGCAGAGCTTCGAGGTAGTCGAGCAGGAAGGACTTTTCGAACATCAGGTCGTCGATGATCACGTGGTTGCCTTCACGCGCGAAAATCGCGATGGCCCGGCGCATGCCCCGCAGAACGCGCCTGCCCACATCTCCGAAGCGGATTTCGGTCACCCGCGTGCCATCGCGTTCGACCGGCACGACGTTCAGTCCGCGTGCCCCGGGATCGCCGGCGGGCGAGTTCAGTCCGCGAAATCGGTCGGGCATGCCGTCCCGGAACTGGTCGAGGGCGATGTGCTGGTAGGGCTCCCGATACAGTTGCTGCAGCATGCGCGCGATGGTCGTCTTGCCCGCGCTGGACGATCCGTTCAACAGGATGATCTTTCCTGGAGGCATTTTCCCCTCCGAATCCGATTGCGCGTCGGCTGAACCCTTTCCACCCGGCGTGCGCTCCCGGAACGCCGGCATGGTAGCCCCGGCCCCGGACTGTCACAAACTCGCCGCGTCAGCGCGTGTGCGCGGCGAGCCACGTCGGCGCATCGTTCCAGGAATCATGGTAGCGCTGCGCGTAGTCGCTGAAGTCGTGCGACTGCGTACCTTCGTGTTCGATGTTGATGGTGGCAGCGCACGCGCCTGCGCGCATCGCATCGCGCATGGTGGCGCCACGCAGGAGTGCGTCAACGAAGCCCGTCCGATACGCGTCCCCGCAACCGGTGGGATCCTTGACGACCGCGGCCGGAACCGCCGGAACAACGACCTCGCCGCAATACGATCCGGTCTTGCCGGTGGTCACGACGACGTATTCGAGGTCACGCAGCGCCCCCTCGCATCTTGCCGTGACCGTCGCGAATTCGAACTCATTGACGATCAGCGCGTTCGACATGGAGACCAGTTCGCTCGTTTCGGGAGCGGTGAAGTCGGTGAGGCCCTGTCCGGGATCGCAAAGAAACGGGACGCCGTGCGCGCGCATGACGCCGGCCGCATCGATCATGTTGACCGCGATGTCGGGCGCCAGTACCGCGTAGTCTGGGCGGCGGTTCTGGACGAACTTCGACAGGCGCGGGGCGAAGTCTCCCACCCTGGCCGGGCCCGGGAAAAACCCGGTGAACTGATTGCCCCCGGCGTCGGTGAAAACGAATGCGTGAGATGAATATCCGGCGCCGGACAGCCGTGTGATTCCGCCCTGATCCATACCGAGGCGCTCGAGATGGCTGCGATAGTCCGCGCCATAGTCGTCACCGACAAAGACAAAGGGCACCGCGTCCTGTCCGAGGCGGCGCAGCCCGTAAGCGATATTCATGGCGCAGCCGCCGAAGCGGCGGTCGATGCGATCGAGCTGAATGGACAGGTTTACGCCGGGATGTTCGGGGAGGCGAGCGAAACGACCGCCGTAGTCGGCCACGTAGTCGATGGCCAGGGTTCCGGTCACAAGGACGCGTGACACGAAATCAGCCCCGAAGTTGCGTCAAGGGCCGAAGGCACTCAGTGATGGGGCGGATTTTGCCTGCGCCGCTTTGCGCCCGGGCGGCGCGTCAGTTCCCGGCAGCCAGTGAGACGTTGTCCACTCCGGCCTGCCGAGCCGAGTCCATGACATGCACCATGACTTCCGTGCGCGAATCGGGATGCGGCTGAATGATGACCGGTGCCTCGGGATTTTCAGCGTGCATGCGTTCGATATTCGCGCGCACCGAACGCCAGTCGACGTCGCGTTGCGCGATGAGTATGCGGTCCCGGCTGGTGATGCGCACAACGATGCTGCGCTTGTCCGGGTCGACCGTCTTCGGCTTGTCGTCTTCCGGCTGGTTGACGTCCAGGCCCACTTCCTTCACGAACGTCGCCGTCACGATGAAAAAGATGAGCATGATGAAGACGACGTCCAACATGGGCGTCAGGTTGATTTGTGCGCCTTCGTCCTCGTCGCGTCTCGCGTACCTGCGCATGTTCTCTTCCCCCGTCTGGTCGGCTGCCGTCCGTTCCAGCTCGCGCTATCTTCGCGGCCGCTTGCGCCTATGTTAACCGACACGCACGCGAAATCGAATGGATCGCGTGAACACGTTTCATGATTCCGGTTCGCCGGCAGGCCGGCTCCGCCACCACCGGATCGCCGGGGCCAGCCATATCGCCGCGCAGGCGAAGGCGAGCAGGACCGTTGCCGGGCGATCCAGGAGCATCGACCATGAACCGTCGGCGAGGTACAGGGTGCGCCGCAGGTTCTCCTCCAGCATGCCGCTCAGGATGAAGCCGAGCAGGAGGGGTGCCAGCGGAAATCCCCACGAACGCAGGATCAGCGCGGCGATGCCGAAGCCAAGCATGAGGTAGAGGTCGAACGCATTCGATGTGGTGAGGTATACGCCGACCAGCGAAAACGCCGCTACGAATGGAATGAGCACCGGCCGTGAAACCTGGATCAGTCGCGAAATGTAGGGGATCAAGGGCAGGTTCAATGCCAGCAGGACCAGGTTGCCGATGTACATCGAGACGATCACGCCCCAGAACACCGCGGGGTCGGTCTCGAGCAGTCGGGGACCGGGCTGTATGCCGAGGCTCAGCATGACGCCCAACAACACCGCCGTGGTGCCCGAACCGGGGATGCCGAGGGTCAGCAATGGAACGAAGGAACCGGTGCAGGCCGCGTTGTTGGCGGCTTCCGGCGCGGCGATGCCGCACGCGGGGTTGCGGGTGAAGCGTTTCTCGAAGTCGTAGGCGAAGAAGCTTGCCAGCGTTGCTCCGGCGCCCGGCAATATACCGACGAGGAAACCGAGGGCGGAGTTGCGTCCCACGGTCGGCGTGATGGCGCGCGCGTCGCCCTTTGCCAGGCGCACGCTGGTAGCCGGACGATAGTCGCCTCCCCGGTCTCTTGTGGTCAGCATGTGAAAAGCCTCCGCCAGGGCAAAAACAGCCATGGCGAGGAGGATGAAACTGATGCCGTCCATCAGGTCGAGACGACCGAAGGTGAAGCGTTGCACTCCGGCTGACTGATCCGTGCCAACGGTGCCGAGCATCAGCCCGAGCAGGGCTGCGACGCACGACTTCGCAACGCGACCGCGCTCGGCGAAGGCGGCGATGCTGGACAGGGCGAACACCAGGATCAGGGTGTATTCGGGCGACTGGAACGCGGTTGCCCAGGAGGCGAGGGCACCTGCGAACAGCAGCAGGGCGATCGCGCCGATGGTGCCCCCGGCAAACGAGGCGTAGGCGGCGATGGCCAGCGCGCGCCCGGCTTGGCCGCTGCGTGCCATTGGATAGCCGTCGAAGGATGTGGCGACCGTGGAGGCGACGCCGGGTGCGTTGATCAGGATGGACGACGTGGAACCGCCGAACACCGCCCCGTAGTACACCCCCGCCATCATGATCAGCCCTGCCGCGGGTTCCAGCGTATAACTCACGGGAATCATCAGGGCGATGGCGGTGATCGGGCCCAGTCCGGGCAGCATTCCTATCAGGGTTCCGGCACAGCATCCCGCCGCCACCCACAGCAGGTTTGCCGGATCGAGTGCAGTGCCAAGCCCCTGCGCGATACCTTCCCACATCAGGACCACCAGGCGCCGGGATGAATGTAGACGCCAAGCGCCACCTCGATCAGCAACCAACCCGCCAGCGCAGTCGCGACAGGCGCGAGGGTCAGAACCAGGGGACGGCGTTCGCCAAGCAGCGCGAGGGACACTGCCAGGAACAGCGCGAGCGCGGGCCACAGGCCCACGTTCGGAATCAGCGCGGCAAAGGCGACAATGCACGCGGACATCAGGGCGAGGGGCTTGTATCGCCGGCCCGTTTCCGAGGGCGTGAGGCCCCGAAGCAACATGACTGTTGCGAACAGCGCGAGCAGGATTCCACAGAACAGCGGCAAGGCGCGGGCATTGACCAGTTCGTCCGCCGACCACGGATCCAACTCTATGCGCACGGTCGCCCAGAGGTAGATGCCCGCCACCAAGAGCAGGCCCAGGGGCACGACGCGGCCGGTCACTGCGTGAAACCGAGCCGGGTCATCGTTTCCCCAAGCAATGCCTCCTGCTGCTCAAGGTATCGTGTGAAGTCCTCTCCGAACAGGTGCAGCGGTTCCCAGCCGTACTGTTCCAGGGTCTGGCGCCAGGTCTGCGACGCGGTAAGGGTGCGAAATCGCTGGATATGTCGTTCGCGCACGTCGTCGTCCACCGCAGGCGATGCGAACATGCCGCGCCAGTTGGCGAACACGACCGGATAGCCGAGTTCGGTCAACGTCTGAACATGCTCGATAGCGGCAACGCGTTCGGGCGACGTGATGGCGAGGACGCGCACCTCTCCCGCGCGTATGAAAGGCAGCGTTTCACCGAGTCCGGTGGAAAGAAGTTCTATTTCTTTGCCAAGAAGGGCGAGCATGGCCTTGCCGCCGCCGTCGTAGGGCAGGTAGCGAACGCGCCGCGCATCGACTCCGGCAGCGTCGAGGGCGAGTGCCGCAACGATGTGGTCGAGGCTGCCCCGGGCGGAACCCCCGCCGACGACGACCCCTCGCGGGTCCGCCTGCAGCCGCTCCACGACGCCGGACCAGTCGCTCTCGGTGGATTCGCTCCTGACGACAAAGATCCCGTAGTCGGCAACCAGGCCAACGATCGGAGTCAGATCACGAAAGCTCAGGGGATACAGTTTCTGCAGGTGCCGAAGGATGAGAGGCGTGGAGTTGACCATCAGGGCTTCACGGAACCGGGCCGCGTTCTCCACGAACATGCTCAAGCCCCGGCCGCCGCCGGCCCCGGCGATGTTCTCGAACGAAACAGTCTCGGCCAACTCGGTTTCCGTCAGCGCCCGTCCCGCAGCCCGCGCCGTGCCGTCGAGACCGCCACCGGCAGCGACGGGTATTACGACGTGCACGCGTTCCGCCGCGGCGGCACCGGAAATCGCGCAGCCAAGGATGGCCAACAGGACGCTTGCCGTCCGGCTTCGGATGTTCACTTGTTGAGGTAGTTCAGCGGCAGGCCTGACTGTCCCCACGGCATGGAAACGAGTTGGCCCGTGGAGGAAAGCGTAATGTACGCCGTCGCAAGGTCGGGGCCGCCGAAACAGATATTCGTGGTGAGCGGATCGGGCATGGGTACGAAACCCGGTTCGTCGCCCCGGGGCGACAGGATCGTGATGCCGCCCTCCCGCAGTGTCGCGACACAGATGTTGCCGGTGGCGTCAACGGCGAGGGAATCGAACAGGAAGTAGCCTCGCCGGCCTGGAATGAGCCGGCCGCCGTCGGGTTTGTCCGCGGGCTCGCCGGACAATTCACCGGGTCCGTTCAGCGCGTATGCCCAGAGCCGTCCGGTCGGGGTTTCGGCCACGTACAGTTCGTCTTCGTCCGGCGACAGGCCGACGCCGTTCGGGCCTTCCAGGGGAAAGATCACCTCTTCGATGTGGCTGCCGTCCGGTCTCGCGTAGAAGACGCCGGTGCGGTCGCGCTCTCGCGGGCGGGTCTTGCCGAGGTCGGAGAACCAGAAGCCTCCCGCGGCATCGAAAACGATGTCGTTGGGTCCCCGGAGCGGGACATCGTCGGCGTGCGTGTATAGGACCTCTACTTCGCCCGTGTCTAGGTCTACGCGTTCGATGCGGCCGCCGCGATAGTCTGTCGCCTGCCCCTGCACGCGCAGGCGTCCGCGCTGCTCCGAGAAGTTGAAGCCGCCGTTGTTGCAGACATAGCACTTGCCGTCCGGACCGATGGCGGCGCCGTTCGGACCGCCGCCGGTTTCCGCGACGACCGTGATTTCCCCGGATGGCGACACTCGCGAGAGGGTGCCGCGCGCGATTTCGACCAGGATGACCGAACCGTCGGGCATGGCGATAGGACCCTCCGGAAAGCGTAGCCCCGAAGCGATGACCGTGGGTGGCGAATGCATGCTGACTCCTTGGCGCGAAGGTAGGGCGAATGTTAAGGTCGGTCTGATTCACGTGCCACATGAAAACCGACATGAGCCGAGCCTTTTTCTTGGTCATCCTGGCGGCATTCCTGGCCGCCGGCTGCAAGGGCTACGTCGATGAATCCGCCGGTCGGACGGCCGGAGAGGTGATCGACGACGCAAGCATCAAGGTGCGCGTCAAGGCGCGCCTGTTTGGCGACAAGGAACTCAGCGGCTTTCGCATCAGGGTCGATGTGGACAAGGGCGTGGTCTGGCTCCGCGGGAAGATCAAGAGCCCCGAGTTGCGTACGCGTGCCCTGGAATTGGTCCGCGGGGTTCGGGGCGTGGTCGACATCATGGACAAGCTGGTCCTTGTAGAACCGAAGGGAAAGGAATCCGAGGCCGAGGATTCGAAAGCCGCTCCCTAACCTGACCCCGCAGCTTCGGCCGAGGCGTCAGGCGCTCTGATACATACTGTCGATCAGGTCGCTGTACTTTTCGTTGACAACCTTGCGCTTCAGCTTCTGGGTCGGCGTCAACTCGTCGTCTTCCGGATCGAGAAGCTGGTCGATCAGGCGGAACTGCTTGATGGTCTCGACGCGCGCAAACCGGGTGTTGACCTCTTCGATCTCGGTGCCGATCAGGTCTTCGACCTCGCGCGTGTGGCACAGGCTCGTGTACGTCGTGAAGGGCACGTCGTTGTCCTGGGCAAACCGGGTGACGTTCTCCTGGTCGATCATGACCAGGCACGTGAGATACGGTCGCCGGTCGCCGACGACCACGGCGTCGGTGATGTAGGGCGAGAACTTGAGCTGGTTCTCGATCTCGCTTGGCGTGATGTTCTTGCCCCCGGCGGTAATGATGATGTCCTTCATGCGATCGATCAGGTAGATGAAGCCGTCGTCGTCGATCCGGCCCACATCGCCGGTGTGGAGCCAGCCCTGGACGAACGTATCCGCTGTCTGTTCGGGCTTGTTCCAATAACCCTGGATGACGCCGGGACTGCGTATCAGGATCTCGTTGTCGGCGGACAGTACGACCTCGGTGCCGGGCGTCGGCTTGCCGACGCTGCCGATGCGGAAGTCGCCCGGCAGGTTGGCCGTCGCTATGCCGCTGCACTCGGTTTGCCCGTATACCTCGTACATCGGCTTGCCGAGCGCCCAGTACCAGTCGATGAGATCGGGCGCGATGGGCGCTGCGGCGGTGGAAAGCCAGCGGCAGGAATCGATTCCGAGCATCCGGCGCACGTTCTTCAGCACCAAACGCTCAAGGCAGAAGAAGGCCAGTCGCAGCGGCAACGGTACGGGCCGGTTCTCCTTCAGGTAGCGTGCGCGGCGCGCGCCCGCAGCCATGGCGACGTTGTAGGCGAAGCGACCGAGGGCGGTCGACTCCTTCAGCATGATGCGCACCGCGGAGAACTGCTTCTCCCACACCCTCGGCACCGCGAAGTGAACCGTCGGGGACACCTCCTGCAGATCCTGGACCAGCGTTTCGGGGCTCTCGACAAGGTTCACGACGGAGGCTGCGGTCATGCCCAGGAAGGTGTAGAAGACGCGCCCGGCGACGTGTGCCAGGGGCAGGAAACCGAGCTGCTCGTCCGAATCGAAGACGGTGTAGCTTCCCATCATCGCGGCCATCATGAACATGACGTTGCCCTGGGAGATCATCGCGCCCTTGGGCGGCCCGGTGGTGCCCGAGGTATAGGTCAGGATCATCAGGTCGTCGGGGGCGGCACGGTCGATCTCCCGGTCCCAGGAATCCGGGTGTTCCGCGCCGTAATCCCGGCCGATTCGTTGCAGTTCCTCGAACGAGATGCACATCGGGTCGTCCAGATCGCGCAGGCCTTCCATGTCGAAGATGATGATCTTCTCGAGCGTCGGGGTGCGTTCGCGGACAGCCAGCACCTTGTCGAGTTGTTCTTCATCTTCTGCGAAGTAGAAGCGGGTGCCGCTGTCGTTGATGAGGTATTCGACCTGCGACGATGAATCGGTTGGATACACGCCGTTGCTGACGCCGCCCACGCAGATGATGCCGAGATCGGCGAACAGCCACTCCTTGACCGTCTCGGCGGCGACGGAACAGATGTCACCGCGATTGAGCCCGAGCGCCAGCAATCCCATACCGGCCAGGCGCGCGTGCGCTCCGTAGTCCGCCCAGGTGTACTCGTTCCAGATGCCGAGGTCCTTTTCGCGCAGGGCCACCTTGCTCTCGCCCAGTTCGGCCACGCGCTTGCGGAACAGCGCCGATACGGTGACGCAGCCGTCGATAGCGGTATGGTTCTCGTTCATCGCCATGTCTTGCGCTGCTTCCATCGTCGCCGTCCGCGTACCCCGCGATCCTTCATGCCGAGATAGAACTCCTGGATATCGGCGGCATTCTTCAGTCGTTCGCAGGTGTCTTCCATGACTATACGGCCGGTTTCCATGACATAGCCGTAGTCCGAGACGTCCAGCGCCATGCGGGCGTTCTGCTCTACCAGCAATATCGCCATCCGCCGCTCGGCTCGCAACCGCCCGACGATGGTCGCGATCTCCTGCGCCAGCGTGGGCGCCAGACCTAGCGAAGGTTCGTCTAGCAGCATCAGCTTCGGACGCAGCATCAGCGCGCGACCGATGGCGAGCATCTGCTGCTCGCCTCCGGAGAGGTATCCCGCCGGTTGTCTGCGACGATCGGCAAGTGCCGGGAAATAGCCGTACACCATCTGCAGGTCGTCGGAGAAGTCGGCACGCTTGCGCGAGAACGCACCGACTACGAGGTTCTCTTCCACCGTGAGAAACGGGAATACTTCGCGCCCCTCGGGGACGTGACCGATCCCGAGCCGTGCGACGCGGTCGGGGTCGAGACCGGTGATATCCGTTCCATCGAAATCGACCGTGCCCTTGCGCGGATCCATGGCGCCGCAGACAGTTTTCAGCACCGTGGTCTTGCCGGCGCCGTTGGCGCCAAGGACGGCGACGATGCTGCCGTCTTCGACCGCGAGCGAAACGCCCCGGATTGCCATGATGGGGCCGTAGTAGGTCTCGACGTTCCTGACCGTCAGAAGCGCCACATCAATGCTCCACGGTCGGCGGTTCTTTGTTTGCGAGGGGCTCCCCCTCGCACTGCTCTTTTCTTGCGAGGGGTGCCCCCTCGCGCTCCCCGGCTGAGGGCTCCTTTCTTGCGAGGGGTTCCCCCTCGCGCTCCCCGGCTGAGGGCTCTTTTCTTGCGAGGGGTGCCCCCTCGCGCTCCCCGGGTACGTCTGATCCCTCGAAGTCTCCCAGGTAGGCGCGCAGAACCTCCGGATGGTTCTGCACGTCCGACGGCGTGCCCGTGGTGATGGCGGCCCCGTCCGCCATTGCCATCACCCGGTTGGATACGGTTGTGACCAGGTTCATGTCGTGCTCCACCATGGCGATGGTCACGCCGAGGTCCGCCGAAATGTCCTCGATCCAGAACGCGAGGTCCTCCGATTCTTCGGGGTTGAGCCCGGACGACGGCTCGTCCAGCAACAGCAACTGTGGTTCGGCGCACAGTGCGCGGGCGATCTCGACGACTTTTCGCGTCCCGTAGGGGAGGGCGCCGGCCATCTGGTCCCGGCTCGCCTGCAGGTCGAGCAGGTCGATGATCTGCTCGGCGTAGGATCGGAACGCGACCTCCTGGCGCCTCGCGGACGGCAGGAACAGGCACTCGGCGACAAGGTTCGTGCGGCGATGCACGTGGCGGCCAATCAGCAGGTTCTCAAGCACCGTCGCGCGATCGAACAGTTCCGTATTCTGGAATGTCCGCGTAATTCCAAGCTCGGCGACCCGGTGCCCCGGCACCCGGCTCATATCCTCGCCGTTGAAGGACATGGTGCCCGCGTCGGCGTCGTATATACGGTTGATCAGGTTGAAAATCGTCGTCTTGCCCGCGCCGTTGGGGCCGATGATGCTGAACACCTCGCCGCGTCGAATCTCGAACGATACGTCCCGCACCGCCTTGACGCCGCCGAAGCTGAGCGACAGGTCGCGCGCCTCGAACAGCGTTGGGGCGGGTTCTCCCGCAGGCAGGATCAATGCACTCGCTCCGTTCTGAGATAGGACTTCTGGCGTTTGTGCGTCGCCTTCCGATACAGCGGGAACTGGCTGAGCCATGACCGGATCTTGAGCCAGCGACCGTATAGCCCCAGGGGCTCGAAAACAAGGAACAACACCAGGATCGCGCCGAAGACGCCGAGTTCAAGACCTGGAATCTGGCCAACGGCCGACGGCAGGACATCCCGCGCCAGGGCAATCACCTGGGGCAGGTAGCCGACGAAGATCGCGCCAAAGACCACGCCGTGGAGCGATCCCAGCCCGCCGACTACGACCAGCAGCAGGAGTTGTATCGACGTTTGCACGGTAAACGCGTCAGGCGCGAGGTAGCCGATTCTGTGAGCGAGCAACACGCCGGCGAGCCCCGTGAAGGCCGCTGAGACCGCAAACGCGGTCGTCTTGGTGCGCGCCAGGTGCACACCCATGCTCTCGGCTGATATCTCGGAATCGCGCACCGCGATGAAGGCCCGCCCCATGGGACTGCGGAGCAGGTTCGCCGCGGCAAACAGGCCTGCCGCAAGGACGCCGAGACTGAAGTAGTAGAGCACGTAACTATCGGCCAGGCTGAGGCCGAAAAACTCCGGTTGGGGGACAGACATCCCGCGCAGGCCGCCGGTAACCGGTTCCCAATGCTCGATGACATACGCCACGATGCGTTCGAACGCGAGAGTTGCGATCGCGAGATAAACGCCCGTCATCCGCAGCGCGGGGATGCCGACGAGGGCGCCGACAAGGGCGGTGAACGCCACGGCGATAGGCGCGGACAGCGCGAAGGGCACGCCGTAGCCGAGGAGCACCGCGTGGCAGTAGGCGCCGATGGCGAGAAACGCGGCATGTCCGAGGCTCACGAGTCCGGTATATCCGACCAGCAGCATGAGCCCGATACCGGCGACGGCCCAGATGAATACCAGTACCAGTTCGCCCACGTAGAAGGCATTCAGAAACAGGGGCGCGGCGACCGCGCCCACTGCCAGCAGCGCGTACCAGAACCGCTGTCCGTTGTGGCGGAACAGGTTGACGTCCTGGCCGTAGTGGGTGGTAAGCACGAATCGCATGGCTACACCTTCTTCTGCTGCATGGAAGCGAAGATGCCCTGCGGCCGTACCATGAGCATCACGAGCAGGATCACGAAGGCACTGACTTCGCCGAGACCCGGCGGCAGATAGAGTCCGACGAACTGTTCCGCGACGCCGATGATCAACCCGCCAACGATCGCGCCGGGCAAGCTGCCCAGACCGCCCACGATGGCGGCGGCGAACGCCTTGATCCCAAGGAACCCCATCATGGGATCGATCAACATCACCGGGGCGACGAGTATGCCGGCGGTGGCGGAGATCGCGGCCGAGATGCCCCAGACCAGCGAAGTGACGCGCTTGACGGGAACGCCGCTGTAGTACGCCGCGAGCTGGTTCTGGGATGCCGCCTGCATCGCGATCCCGATGCGCGAGTAGCGAAAGAACGCCCACAAGGCGACGCAGAGGAGGGCGGTGCCGGCAATGACGACCAGGTTCTCGTAGCCGAGGACGACACCGCCGACTTCGAGCACGTTGCCGGCAAACGGGACGTCGAGGGTTTCTGTCTCGCTACCCCAGACCGCGCCGGCGACGGCCCGCAGGATAAACCCGAGGCCGATGGTGAGCATGAGCACGGCGAACGGCGGTTCGCCGATCATCGGCCGAATCACGGTGCGTTCGAGGGCCATGCCAAAACCGACCATGACGACAAGCGTCAGGAAGAACCCGACGAAGAACGACAAGCCCAGCAGGTTGACCAGGGTGAACGCCACGAAAGCGCCGAGCATCATCATGTCGCCCTGCGCGAAATTCAGCATCTCCGTGGCCTTGTAAATCAACACGAAGCCGAGAGCAATGAGTCCGTAGACACAGCCCTGGGAAAGGCCGCTCAGCAATAGCTGGAATGCTTCCATTGGCTCACGCCATCCGCGCGGTCCGCGGGCGCATCGTTACCGCGTTCCGCATCAATCCTGTGACCTTCAGCGCGTGCCACAGGTTACCGCTTGCCCGGTGATCCCGAAAGCCGAATATCCGGTCCGGGATCGGGACGATGGATGTCAAAACGAGGTGTTTCAGAGGGTTAGTGTATTCGCGCACCAGTATGGGGCAGAAGATTCTCGGGCACGGGTGTCGCGTCCGGTATAGGAATTGTTATTCACAAGCCGCGCTTGTCGGACATGCCTCAAATTACCTGCCAAAATGAATCTATAATATTAGAAATATTATGTATCGCATTGTTTTTACGAAGTAAAGCTATCATTTTCATCCTTCTGTAACACTTCATCCCCATCCCGTAGATAATCAGTCCCCAGACTTATCCACAACCTCCAGCCAGTTGCGTGGCGCAAGGAAACGGTCGGTTAGCGCCGCTTCAGGCGAGTTCGGCAGCGGCTTGTAGTCGTACGGCCACCGTGCGCGGGGCGGCAATGAGGCCAGCACCGACTCGACGTTTCGACCGGATTGAAGGCCGTACCGGGTGCCGCGGTCCACGACCAGGTTGAACTCGGCATAGCGGCCACGTCGAAACAGCATGAAGTCTTCTTCGCGCTCGCCCCAGGGGATCGTCGCGCGTCGCTCGAAAATGGGGGCATACGCGGGCAGGAAGTGCTTCCCGACGCTCTCGACGAAGGCGAGGCTCGCGTCGAATCCGCCTTCGGTCCAGTCGTCGAAGAAGATGCCGCCGACGCCGCGGGCTTCGTGCCGATGGGGCAGGTAGAAGTAGGCGTCACAATTGGCCTTGAGACGGGCATAGACATCCCCGTGCGGACGGCAGGCCTCGTTGGCCGTGCGATGCCAGTGAACGACATCCTCGGTGAACGGATAGAAGGGCGTCAGGTCGAAACCGCCGCCAAAGTGCCAGTTCTGCGTTCCGACGAGAAAGAACCGCAGGTTCATGTGCGCGGTCGGCACGTACGGGTTGCGCGGATGCACGATCAGCGAGATCGCGGTGGCCTGGAAAGGCTGTCCCGCGAGGTGCGGGTTGCGGTCCGTGGCAGCGGCCGGGAGGCTGTCACCGATCGCGTGGGTATAGAGGACGGCCGCTTTTTCGATTCTGGCGCCGTTCTGCAGCACCCGGGGTCGGGAGAGGCCGCCGTGGGGCAGGGCGGCGGCCTGTCCCGTGAATCCGCCCTCACCCTCCAGGTCTCGGAACTTCGCCTCGATCTCGTCCTGCAACTCGCGGAAGAGCTCGCGTGCGGGATCGATTCCTATCGCCACGGCGATTTGGTTCCGGGAATCTCCCGACGCGGCGAGCGCGAACTGTCCCGGTGGCCTTCTTTTGTGTGCAAAGTGCGCCTCGCGGCGGTATTGCCGGTCGCAGGTTCGGCGCAGATTATGCAGTAGAATCCCGCGTTTGCTAGCCCCGAAGCTAGGCATGGATAGATGCGAGCGCGCGCGGGATATCCTCGCTGATGCGCGCAATGCGCTTGATAGGGTAGCCGCCAGGCTGCACGAAGAAGCACAGATGGAACTCTACGATCTGGCGTTCTCCAGTGCCGAACTCACTGCGGCCGAAATCATGCTCGAGTATGCCGCACGCAAAGCGCCACCTGGCGAGCGGTCGTTCAAGCAGGCGCTCGCACTGACGTTCTGTGCCGAGGCGACCAGCAACCTGCAACACAGGCTGCGGCTTCGGCCCAGCGCCTACGGCATGGACGCTGGCGAACTCACGAATGATTACGTGGAGCTCACGGACAAGTACCTGTCCCCAGATCATCTGAGCGCTCTTGGCCAGGCGTGGCGCGACCGAAACGGGCGGTTGCCGCACGACCACCTCGACAGCGAAAAGTTCATGATCCGCGAAACGTTCCGCCAGTTCGCGGACGAACGCGTGGCGCCGCTGGCCGAGTCGATTCATCGCGAGGACGCCATGATTCCCGAGACGATCATCGAGGGCTTGAGGGAACTCGGGTGTTTCGGATTGTGCGTGCCGGAGCGATACGGAGGATTGCAGCCGGATGGCAGCGAGGACCGTCTCGGCATGGTGATCGTCACGGAAGAATTGTCGCGAGGATCGCTCGGCGCTGCCGGCAGCCTGATCACGCGTCCGGAAATCATGGCGCAGGCGCTCCTGGAAGGGGGCACGGAGGCGCAGAAGAAGCGTTGGCTACCCGGTCTGGCTGCGGGAGATCCCCTGTGTGCGGTCTCCGTCACGGAACCGGGCACGGGATCGGACGTGGCGTCGGTTTCGCTGCGAGCAGAGAAGATCGAAGGGGGCTGGCGGCTTAACGGAGGCAAGACCTGGTGCACATTCGCCGGCAAGGCGGGCGCCATCCTGGTGCTCGCCCGGACCGATCCGGACATCCGTCCCGCGCACCGCGGGCTGTCGCTCTTCGTGGTCGAGAAACCCGCCTACGACGGACACGACTTCGAGTACGCCGAACCACGCGGCGGCAAGGTCTCGGGACGTGCGATACCGACGATCGGCTATCGGGGTATGCACTCGTTCGAAATGTTCTACGACGACTTCTTCGTGCCGGACGACGCCCTCGTGGGCGAGACGCACGGTCGTGGCCAGGGCTTCTACTACACGATGCGGGGTTTTTCGGGAGGCCGCCTGCAAACGGCGGCGCGCGCCAGCGGGCTGATGCGCGCCGCCTTCGAGGCCGCGCTCGAGTACGCGGAGAACCGCATGATATTCGGTCGGGCGTTGGCTGAGTATCCATTGACCCTGCAGAAGCTCGCCCGCATGGGCATGTATATCGTTGCCTGTCGGCAGTTCTCGTACGATGTGGCCCAACGTACCGACGCCGGTGGCGACCCGGAAAACGGCCGCAACGACGCGCAACTGGCGGCGAGCCTGGTCAAGCTCTTCGCGTGCAAGGTGGCTGAAAACGTGACCCGGGAAGCGATGCAGATCCACGGCGGGATGGGCTACGGCGAAGAGTCCGCGGTGAGCCGCTACTTCGTCGACGCGCGGGTTCTCTCGATCTTCGAGGGCGCGGAAGAGACGCTGGCCCTCAAGGTCGTTGGCCGGGCACTGTTGCGCCAAGCCTGATCCGGTGCTTCACAAAACCAAATCGTATTGCGCATAATATATATTATGTTAAATAGGATCAGGGGCCGTAATCCGAAGTCATCCCCTACCTGATGCTCAGCCGGGCATTTACCACGCCCTCGGTGTCCTCCGCGTCGATGGCCACCTGCGTGATGCGCAGGTCTTCCCGCACCAGCAATCCTGTCCAGCGAAGCACATCGTTGAACGTCTGCTGCTGGATGACGACATTGACGCTGCCGTCGCTCTCCGGTCGATACCGCGTGAGCCGGACGTTGGCTTCGCGCGCGGTAGCGTCGATCAGTGTCAGCAACGAGCGATTCGGCGCGACCGCAATGGCGGCGTCATCATTTCGTCGCCGTGCATCGTCTTCGTGCGAGCGCATCCATTCCAGCCGCTCCTGCTGCTGCGCATAGCGCGCCACCGCCGTTTCGCGGAAATCGTACGCCGGAGCGAACATCGCAGCGTACAGGATGGCCCCGAAAACCACGGCCCCGCTGACATGCAGCAGCAGGCGTTCGCGTGATTCAAGGGCCCGGTATCGCCGTTCGATTCCCGTCTCGCCGAGTACGGCGCGCAAGCGTTCGAGGATCATCCGCGTAGCCTTATTCGCAGGCGGGCCCGAACAACATCGTCCCGCTCTTCAGCGCTATTGATGTCGACCGTCAGGCCCTGCCTTTCGAGTTCGCGCTTGAGAGCGTCGATCTGGGCGTAGCCGGGCAGCCAGAGTTCGCTTGTGAGTTCGCCCCTGGAATCGTTGAACGTGATCGACCTGACGTTGATTTGCCCCTGGCTCGTTCCAGCGGCGAGTTGCCCCACCAGCAGGTGAAATGCGCCCTGTCCGGTATCGGCCTGGCGAAGCTTATTGCGCATCTGGGCATAGGCGTTGGGAACGCGGCGCTCGTTCGGATAGATGCTGCGATACAGGTCCACCGACTCCGCTTCGAGCAGGCCTGCGCGGTGGTTCGCAAGGTAGCCTTCGGCGATGAGTACGGCCAGGGCCGTAACCACCAACAGTGTAGCCAGGGCCGCCACGCTTCGCCACCCGTGCGGCGACGCCTCCCCGCGCCGTATCGGCGCAAATTGTCCCTGCAACAGGTTGATTTCCGGTCGGTTTTCCTCCCACCTTGCGGCGAGGAACTCGAGCGGGGTGGCATCGAGAGGCGTCTTGTGGACATCGAAGCCACTGTTTGCGGCTGCGGCCTGCGTTCGGGATAGCTCACCTGCGCCCAGGAGTTGCAGCACCAGGGAGTCGTCCGATTCGCCGAAGCTTGCGCGGACCGCCTGCAGGACGTCGGGCAGCGACGATGTTTCGACGCTGGCGATATGCTCGGGCGTCCTTACGAGGGCCTCCCCGCCTTCGAGGAGCACGCTTGCAGCGACCTCGTCGCAAGGCAGCAGGCTCGCATCCGCTACCATGTGACCGGGCTGCAAGCCGCAATCGCGCAACCAGTCGAGCCAATCGGCCATCCTTTGCCGGTCGATCAGCGCACAGCGAACTGGACGGCTTCGAACAATCGGCCCGTGCGCCAGGTGCATCGACTCGACGTCCTGGGTCAGGAACTCCTCGACCGCGAACGGCAATGCGCGCCGTATCTGCGCGGCGCGGCGACCGGGCACGACGCGGGACAGCCAGGCAACCTCGGCACTCGGCACGAGGATCACGATGTTGTCCCGGTCAGCGAGTGCGCTTTCTGCGTCGGGGATCCCGCTAGCATTGATGATCTCCCCGAGGTCCCCGGCGTCGGAGGCGCCCTGCGCAAGGGTCTGTCCCTGACCACTGCGCACGATCCACTCACATCGCATCGCGTCGCTCGTGTGATTCGCGCTGTGGCCCGCCGGCTGCTGCCCGGGGCGGATCCGTACGAACAGGCGCATGATGTGTCCCCTACTCCGCCGTGCCGAAGGTCAATGGCATTCAGTAACCCAACGGACGGCTGGGTGCAATATGCACGTGCCCCAGAGAGACGCCCCGGTCGTGGATGCTCTCTGGAAAACTCGATCCATGGAACGTGGTGACATCAGGCGTTCCCTGCGCTTTCGCGACCAAGATCGTTTTCTCCGAGGATGGATGGAACACGGCGACCGAAATTGCGGCCAAGCAATCGAATATGGCCGCTATCCGGGTCGCGGTACAGCATCGAGATCAGTTCGGCGCGCGCTGCGTTCCATTCGACCCGTACACGAACCTCAAAGAACCCGCTGGATACGGTCAGCAGTTCCACGCTTTCGGCCAGACCCGGGTATTGGGTGACGGCTTCGGCAACATCCTTGAACTCCCTGGGGGATTCCGCAAGTGCATCTGCCTCCTCCGGTGCGAGAGATGCTCCCAGACTTCGCAAGACGGCTGCGCTCGTGGTGTTGACGTTGACCCTGAGTTCGTTGACCGGAAGCGGCGCCACGTAGGGCAAGATGCGTTCATAAGCATCCCTCGAGAAACCCTTTACGGCCATCATCTCGCTTGCGTCGACGGCGGTCCGGTTGGCGGCGCGGTATGCCGGGACCATCAGCAGGTAGTCTTCGTCTTCGCCGCCGAATCCGTGGACGACTTCGTCGCGGTCGATCCAGTCGAGCCATGCGTCCGCCAGGTTCGGGTCGAGCTCAAGCTGGACCATCAGACGCTTGAGCCGTTCCAGGTTCTCGGGCGAAGTGACCGCGTTTGCATTGAACCGCCGTTCGAGATCGACGATCGCGAGTTCGATTCGCCCGCCCTCGATCTCGAACGGCCGGGTCGGCGCTGCCCACGCTTCGACGAGCGTGTCCATCGTGTTATCGGTGGTCCAGTCCTCGAACAACACTTGGCGCGCATACGCTTCGGCACCCAAGGCGTATTCGCGCGCCTGCGCGCCATCGAAAACCTGGCGGGCGTGAGCGACGGTGAGCGCATGCCGAGATATCATCTGCGCCGCAAAAGCGCTGGTGAGTGCGACCACAAGCAACACGCTGACCAATGCCACGCCGGATACGTTGCGTTGGCGTGGAGGGCCAGCGACGAATAGACGGCTACATCCACGACGGAGATAGCTAAGTACATTCTTATCCATCAATGAGTTAATGCGTGAACTTCAATTCGATTCGATGTCCGTGCCGGCATCCGGAGCGACACGCGGACCCATTGTCGAAGGAACCGTCCACAGCCGCTCGACACTTCCGTATGGCGCCAGCGTCATGCGCACGACAACGGCGGCGAGCGCGTTCCTCCCGGCGTCGTTTTCGGGTGGCCAGAACCGGTGTTCGACACCCTCGGCATCGACCGCCAGCACTTCCATCTCGGTGACGTCCCGCAGCAGCAACTGGCGAACTGGAGGACTTTCCCGCGCGCGGTCGAGAACCGGCCAGTACAGCCGAAACAGCGAGTTTTCCACCCCGGCATACGCAACCCTCTGCATCTCCGAACGCTGGTGTCCCAGGGGGTTGGCCCAGCCCCGCCGGGTCAATTGCATTACCCCGAACTCGTTAATCTCGAAGCCTGGCTGGGTCTCGCCCAGTTCGTCTCGTACGCCTCGGTACGCCAGTTGCTGAATGTCCCGGCGTACGATTTCCATCGCGCGCTGTACTTCGACCAGGCGCGAACCGCGCGCCTCGGTGAGTGCTCCGAGGTCAATGACCTGCACCAGCAGCTGATTCGACATGACGCCAATCACGGCGAATACCGCCAGGGCGACCAGCATCTCGATCAGCGTAAATCCGAATGCGCGCATGTCAGCGCTGCCCGATGAATGTCGTCAAGGTGTCTACCGGTCCCACCTCGCGCCCATCTTCGACCGCGAACACCGAGTATTCGACCCGCCTGAGCCATGGATGGGATGTCTCGAAGGTGTCCTCGACGACCAGCCATTCCCGCGAAGCGAGATTGACCCGGCGGCGGCTGGTGCCGACCGCCAGCGGTTCGGGGTTCACCACCTGGAGCAGGCGCGCCCGCTCGATTTCGTTTTCCAGCGCCCACCGCGCAACCGCGCGACGTTCCATCGAATAGGTCTGCGCCGCCGTTTCCCCTCCCTGCACGAGCACCGTGGTTGCGACGATCGCCACGACCGCCAATGCGACCATCAACTCGATAAGCGTGAAGCCGCGTGGGATTCTCATGTCCGGTCTTCCGGCTGTACGGCGGGAGACGCGCGTGTGCGGGAGATTCCATCCGACTGCACTCGCCACGAAACGGATCCCGCGGCACTGACACCGATGACGAATGGAGTCTGCTCTCCGCTGGCCAGGATCAGCACTTCGGGGAGATCTGCGTTGTTGTCGCCATCGTCGTCCGCATTCGGTCCCTCGGGTTGCCCGGATAGCGTATCGGTCGAAACGGCTGGCAGCCCGTGCACCTCCAGTGAGAACTCTACGTCCTGCGGTGCCTCACGGGTACGAAACGTGTGTTTCGAGGCTGCTTCCCATGTGCCATCCAGCTCGTCGTAGACCTTGAATCCGTAACGCGTGCGTTTGACGAACAGTCCCCAGGACTCGTTGCGACTTAACGCCTCACCGCGTGCGAGTTCGATCAGCGCCGCGAGCCGTTCGGCTTCGGTGGCGAGGTTTCGGTCCCGGTCGGCTCCGATCGAATGCAGGACAACTGCGCCCGCCAGGACGCCGATGATCGCCATCACGACGAATATCTCGATGAACGTGAATCCGCCGCTTGCTGGGAACCGCCGCGGGCAATGTCGGGGCGTCACGGGGCCGCGCTGGCGATGCTCAAAGGTCGCGATAGTGGATGTCTGCTGCCGCGCCTTCGCCGCCCTCCTTGCCGTCGGCGCCCAGCGAGTACAGTTCGAATGTCTCACGTGCGTTGATGTAGACATAGGGGTTTTGCCAGGGGTCGGTCGGGACTTTCCGGGCGTAGCCGCCGGGGCTGTAGTTCCTCGGCTCCGGCAGGCCGCTCGGCTTGCTGACCAACGCTTCAAGCCCCTGGTCCGTGGAGGGGTAATGGGCGTTGTCCAGGCGGTACAGATCCAGGGTTGCACCGATGCCGCGAAGGTCGCTCTCCGCCGCCGTGCGGCGCGCCTGGTCGCTGCGTCCGACGAGGTTGGGGACAAACAGGGCCACGAGGATGCCGATGATCGCAACCACGAGCAGGATCTCGATGAGGGTGAAGCCGCCGCGCCTCCGCCGCAGGTTCATGGGCTAGCAGACCGCGCCGTAGAACGGCACGCAGTGCCGATCAAGGCGCGGGATGGTAGGTGGGCTTGGGCGGGGGTGAAAGACGGCGCGCCCGAAGGGCCGACGGATTTCAAGGCGCTAAGCCACAAGTTCATGGATACTGAGGATCGGAAGCAAGATAGCCAAAACGATCATGACTACGACAAGCCCCATGATAACCATCATCGTGGGCTCGAACACCCGTACCAGGGCGTTTGTCAGGCGTTCGATTTCGCTTTGTTGAAACCGGGCCACCTTGCGCAGCATCGTGTCCAGTTCGCCACTCGATTCGCCACTCGCGACCATGTGCAGGAACATGGGCGGGAAGTGCCCGCACGATTCCAGTGCCACCCGCAGGCTTGATCCTTCGCTCACCTGGCGAACGGCGTCGCTCAAGCCCCGTTTCAACCACTGGTTGGAAACGACTTCCGCGGCGATGTGCATGGCCTCGACCAGCGGCACTCCGCTCGATGTCAGAATGGAGAGCGTATTCGCGTAACGGCTTGCGTTGCCACCGCGCGCGATCCTTCCGAGCAGGGGCAGGGAGAGTTTCTGGCGATCCCATTGCAGGCGTATCTCCGGACGCGCCAACAGCCGTCGAATACCGAACCAGACCACTACGACGCCCGCCAGAAGCACCCACACGTAGCTTTGCAGGAACTCGCTCAGGCCGATCATGAAACGTGTCAACATCGGTAGCTCGCCACCGGTGTCTTCGAATACCCTGACGATGTCGGGCACGATGTAGATCAATAGCGCGCCGACGATCAAGATGGCGAAGGCGAGCAGAACGATGGGATAGAAAAGCGCCATCTCGACGCTCCTGCGCGACTCGAAACTCGCCTCGGTGTAGTCGGCGAGGTTCTCCAGCACCGCATCGAGGTGGCCCGACTGCTCGCCTGCCGCGACCGTAGACCGGTACATGTCGGAAAACGTGGACGGGAACTCGCTGAGCGCGGCGGCCAGGGAATGGCCTTCCCGCACGCGTGTGCGTACGGTCATGATCATGGCCCTCGCGCGGCGTTTCTCGATCTGGCCGGCCACCCCGTCAAGTGCTTCCTCGACCGGCAGGCCAGCGGAGATCATCGTCGCCACCTGGCGCGTGAACAGGGCCTGGTCGAGCGCGGACATGCCGCGCGGGAACATCCAGCGAGACCCGCGGGCACCCTCTTCCGCCACGTCCACGGAGAGCGGCGTGAGCCCGGTGTCGCGCAGTGCCTGGCGCACCTGTCGGCGACTGTCGCCCTCCCGAACTCCCTTCTTTCTTCGCCCCCGGGCGTCAAGAGCAACATATTCGAACGCGGCCATGATCGACCCTAGGACTCGACGTCGTCCAGTGTCGCTCTCATGACCTCTTCCACGGTCGTCGTTCCCTGACGCACTTTCGCGCGGCCATCCTCCCGAATACCGGGAAATCGCTCGCGCGTGTGGCGGGACAGCGTCTGCTCCGACGCGCGGTCGTGGATCAGTTCGCGCATGGCGTCGTCGACAACGATGAGTTCGTAGATGCCGGTACGTCCCCGGTACCCGCTATGTCCGCAGGCTTCGCAGCCTCGCGCGCGGTAGATGGTTGTAGAGTCGTCTGTTTCGAGGAAGCGCCTTTCGAATGCATTGGGCGCGACGGGTTCCTTGCATTGGGGGCACAGGACGCGCACCAGTCTTTGCGCCAGTACGCCGGCAAGGCTCGAGGCCACCAGGAACGGCTCGACTCCCTGGTCCACCAGCCGGACAACCGCGCCGATGGCGGTATTGGTGTGCAGCGTCGACATCACGAGGTGCCCGGTGAGGCTTGCCTGGATCGCGATCTCCGCGGTCTCCAGGTCGCGAACTTCCCCCACCATGACGATATCGGGATCCTGACGGAGAATCGCACGCAGGCCCCTGGCAAAGGTCATGCCCGCCCTTTCGTTGACCTGCGTCTGCCCTATTCCCGTCAAGTTGTATTCGATCGGATCCTCGATCGTAAGGATATTCATGGTCTGCGTGCTGAGTTCGGTCAACGAGGCGTACAGCGTGGTCGTCTTGCCGGAGCCGGTCGGTCCGGTGACAAGAAAGATCCCGTGCGGCCGATGCACCACTTCGCGCAGCAACTCGAGCACATCCCGGCGCATGCCGAGATGCGGCAGGGTCAGCCGTTCCGCCTGCTTGTCCAGGATGCGCAGGACGACGCGCTCGCCGTTGGCCGAAGGCAGCGTCGAGACACGGACATCGACTTCGCGGCCCCCGATGCGCAGCGTGATCCTGCCGTCCTGGGGAACGCGCTTCTCGGCGATGTCGAGCTTGGCCATGACCTTGATGCGCGATACCAGTAGCGGTGCCAGGGCGCGTTTTGGCCGCACCACTTCACGCATGACGCCATCGACTCGAAAGCGTACGGAGAGGTCCCTCTCGAACGTCTCGATGTGCACGTCCGACGCGTCCTCACGGATCGCCTCCGCCAGCAGCGCGTTGATCAGGCGAATGATGGGCGCATCGTCCTCCTGCTCCAGCAGGTCGCCCTCCTCCGGCACGGACTCCGCCAGGCGGGCCAGATCCATGTCGTCGCCCAAGTCTTGCACCATCTGTTTCGCATCCGAAGCGTCCCGGGCGTAGACGTCTGCGAGAAGTCGCTCGAATTCGCCGTTCGACACCGTGCGTAGGGCAAACCCGCGTCCGGCGAAACGCCTGACCTCGGCCAGGATCGTCAACGTGGGCATTTCCCGACAAACCAGGGTCATGCGCCCGTTGGAATCTGGGCTATCGGTAATGGCCACGCCGAAACGCCTCGCGAAAGCGAAAGGCAATCGCCTCGTCGGCGGATTGGCAAGTTCGAGTGGTTCCTGCATGTGCGGGGCCACAGCTTGTGAACGATCCGGAATCATACCGCCGTTGTGTGACAACCGCTTGATTTACGGGGTCAATACTCCACGGCGCCGTGTTCGAACGTGAACCCGCTCTCGGCCATCCACAGCCGATGGCGTGCGCCCGCGGCATCGAGGTTCCAATCCTCGTATCCCGCGTCCTCGCGCCACATGGCCACGCGCACGGCGTCCGTGGAGCGGGCGATCCGCGTCATGTAGTGGCGGGCCGGATTGGTTCGAAATCTCTCGAGCAATGCCGTTACGGTTGGGTGTCGCGACATCTGGTACAGCGTGACCCAGGTGGGCGCGACGAGATCTATTTCGCCGGCCGAATGCTTCGACAGTGCTTCGGCGGGACTTATCCATCGGTGGGCATCTATTTCGCCCCCGTCTACCTGGATGGTTTGCTCTCGACCCCGGGCGGCGAAAAACCAGGTGGCGAAACGCGCCGGCACATCCGGCGGCGGTGTCCAGTGCGAGAACCAGACGAACTCGCTCGCGTCGAGGTCGAGGCCCGCCTCCTCGCGCGCTTCGCGGGCCGCGGCGTTTCGTGCGCCGCTGTGCCTGTAGTCCTGCGCGCGCGGATCGCCCTCCTCCGGGTAGTCGGCGGGATCGATGCGTCCGCCGGGAAACACCCACATGCCGCCGAAGGCGATACGCGACGTCTTGCGCAGCATGAGTACCTGTGGTCCGTGTTCGGTGTCCCGAAGCAGCACGACCGTAGCGGCTGGCACCGCAGGCCGCGCCGGGTCCGTTTTCGGGCGTCCGGCAGCCCCGTACATGTCGTTCCTGTGCCTCGGCGCGTCGGCCATTTCGTGTCCCTTGCGTGGCTACGGCTTCATATATTCCGCAGTTGGCACGCACAAAACAACATATTGTTGTAAACAATTCTCATTTACATTAGTGTGCGCGTCTCATTCTCGAAGGATCGCCTCTATCGCCATGAAGACTCCGTTGGCCTACGCGTACCTATGCGTTATCCCGGCTGTTGCCGTCGGAATCCAGTGCTTTGCGGAGGAAGCCGCAGAGCCTTTGCTGGAGGAAGTCACGATCATCGGCACCCGCGACGACGTCAGGGGCATGCCGGGGGCCGCCCACGTCGTCGGGCCCGAGGACATGGAGCGATTCGCCTATACCGATATCCAGCGCATGGCCCGGCAGGTTCCCGGGGTTTCCATACAGGTCGAAGATGGCTTTGGCCTGCGGCCCAACATCAGCATCCGCGGCGTGGCGAGCGAACGCAGCGGACGCATCACGCTCTTGGAAGACAACATCCTGATCGCTCCGGCGCCCTATTCCGCGCCGTCGGCCTACTACTTCCCCACCGCCGGTCGCATGCATTCCCTCGAAGTCCTCAAAGGGCCGGCGGCCATCACCCAGGGGCCATATACCATCGGCGGCGCATTGAACCTCGTTTCAACACCTGTGCCTTCGGAGATGACCGGATCGGCCGTCGCGGAGGGTGGCCAGCATGGAACGTGGCGCCTGCACGCGAGCTATGGCGGATCGACGGATCAGGGCCTCGGATTTCTGCTCGAAACCCACCAGTGGCTGTCGGACGGATACCAGGCGGTCGACCGTGGCGGCGAGAGTGGTCTCGAAATCGCCGACTACACGCTCAAAGCACGTTTCGCGCCACCCTCCTCGCGCCACAGGTTCGATGTGAAGCTGCAGTTTGCCGACCAGGTCTCCGATCAGAGCTACCTCGGGTTGACCGACGCGGACTTCATCCGGGATCCCTTCAGGCGTTACGGCTTGTCGGCGCTCGACAAGATCGAAACCGCGCATGATCAAATGATCCTCCGATACGCCTTCTCTCTTGATCAGGCCGTCGAGTTCTCCGCGGTCGCGTACAACAACACGCACATGCGGGACTGGTTCAAGACCGAAGGCATCGACTTCGACGGCAGCGATGACGCGCAGACCTTGTCGCGGACCAGTTGGTCGAACGTGATTCGGGCGGCGAATCGGGGCGCGACTTTAGCGGGAGTCGACAGCCCCGGGCTGCTGGCGATTCTGCACGGCGACGCCGACACGCCCCCCGGGAGCATCCAGATCCGATCGAACGCCCGGGAGTACTTCTCGCGTGGCATACAGTTCGGTTTGGCGTGGAACACCGCGTTCGGCGATGCCGAACATGCAATCGATATCGGCGCCCGGCTGCATGCCGACGAGGAGGACCGATTGCAACGCAACAGCGCCTATAGCCAGCGCAACGGCCGTCTCGTGCTCGACGACGCAGGCCTGCTCGGAAACGCCGGCAACCGCATACAGGAAGCCGAAGCCCTTGCGGTGTTCGTCCAGGATCGCATCGCCATCGACCGCTGGTCGGTCTCTATCGGACTGCGCCACGAGGACATCGAACAGAAGCGAACGCGGTTCGAAACGCGTCCTGGACGCACCATGGATCCCGCCGCACGGTCGGAGGACAACGTGCGCGACCGCCGCGAGAATGTCACCAGGGTGCTGTTGCCAGGCATCGGCGCAAGCTTCGAGGCCGCCGAAAATACCGAGCTGTTCGTCGGCGCGCACAAGGGCTTTACGGCGCCCAGCAATGCGCCCGGCGTCGATGAAGAGACGGCGTTCAACTACGAGGCGGGCGCACGGATATACGGCCGACGGTGGAGCGGCGAGTTGACCGCTTTCCTGAGCGATTACGACAACCTGCTGGGGGAATGCACGGCCTCCTCCGGTGCGGTATGCGAAGTCGGGGATGCCTTCAACGGCGATGCCGCGACCGTGCGCGGTATCGAGGCGTCGTTCAGCACCGACCTTTCGACCAGCGCGAGCTTTCGGTTGCCGCTGACGCTCACCCTCACGCAAATGGATGCCAGGTTCGACTCGGACGTGGCGGACACGGATTTCTTCGGAGACGTGCGGCGCGGCGACCCGCTGCCGTACGTTCCCCGGCAACAGGTGCACGCCGTGATCGGGCTCCTGCGTGGGCGGACCGAGGCCAACCTCGCGCTGAACTATGTCGATGAGGTGTGCGTGCGCGCGTCCTGCGGCGACTTTGAGAAGACCGACTCGGCATTGACCGTGGATGTGGCCGCGTCGTGGCGGCTGAACCCGCGCGTCGCGGTGTTCGCGCGGGTCGAAAACCTGACCCGCGCGACGGGCATTCTTGGCCGGCATCCTTACGGCGCCCGCCCCAACAAGGACCGCACACTTTCCGCCGGCGTACGCGCCAGATTCTAGCCAGCAGCGGGGCGCGTCCTCGAGTCCGACCCGATGTCCGGGGTCGGGTGCTACGCTATTCCCCGATCGGGAAACTTGGTCCCCGCATGGCGGTGCCTTTGGGAATTACGTAGATGACTCGTTCCACGGCTGCGGGCAGGGTGATCGCCGTCGTCTCCTATCCGGCAGTCATCGCCTTCGCCTTCTGTCTGTTCACCGTCCTGGCGGCGCTTGAGGTGCATGTCATGCCGGCCGCCTACATTTCCGCGGTGGCCGGTGCGGCGCTCGTCACGCTGCATGAGTGGAAATGGCCGTGCCGGACCGAGTGGCGCCCCGGCTTGCACGAGGTCGGGGCCGACACGCTGTTCATGCTGGTCGTCCAGGTCGCCCTGCCCTACCTGCTGTCCATCAGCCTGGTGATTTTCCTCGCGGAACAACTGCGCGCCGGCGGCTTGACGGCGGGAGGCTTCTGGCCTCACGACTGGCACGTGGCGGCGCAGGCGTGCCTGATGCTCGTCGCCGCGGACTTCTTCCGATACTGGCTTCACTGCGGCTTCCACAAGTTCGGGTTCATGTGGCGCTATCACGCGGTTCACCATTCGCCGCATCGGCTCTACTGGTTGAACGTGGGCCGCTTCCATCCGATCGAGAAGGCGGTCCAGTTCGCTGTTGATACCCTGCCCTTCGCGCTTGTCGGCGTCTCGACCGATGTCCTTGGCGCCTATTTCGTCTTCTACGCCATCAACGGGTTCTTCCAGCACTCGAACTGCGACGTGCGTCTGGGGCCGCTCAATTACGTCGTCAGCGGACCCGAACTGCACCGGTGGCATCATTCCGAGTTCTCGCAGGAATCGGACACCAACTTCGGCAACAACCTGATCATCTGGGACCTCCTGTTCGGTACCCGTTTCCTGCCCGCCGACCGGGTGGTCGGCAGGCTCGGGCTTGTCAATCGAAACTACCCGACTGGATTCCTTGCCCAGATGAAGACCCCGTTCGTACCGGGCCTGGACAAGGCCTGATGTCTCCAGCGTTCGGCCACCTGCTCGCGAGCGCGGGCCTGTCCGCCTTGCATGGACGACGGTTTTCGCGCCTGCTGGAGACTGCCAGGTCGCCCGCCGAAGTGCAGCAGAAGGTCCTCGAGCGCGTACCGGCGGCCGGCGCCGGCACGACCTTCGGCGCGCGCCATGGCTTCGCCTCCATACGCAACCTTGAGGACTTTCGCCAAGCGGTCCCGGTGCAGACCTACGAGGACTTGCGCGAAGACATCGAAGCGCAGGAGCGCACAGGTGAGCGCAGGCTCACACCCGATCGTCCCGTCTACTACAACCGCACAAGCGGCACGGTCGCGGCACCGAAGAACATCCCGGTCACGGCAGCGGGACTGAAGCGGATTCGGAGGAACCAGCAACTCGCCGCCTACGGCTTCTCACGATGGCCGGGACTGTTCGGTGGCAAGGTGTTCGCCGTCTCCGGTGCTGCCGTGGAAGGCCACATGGCCGGCGGCACACCGTTCGGCTCCGCTTCCGGCCTGCTCTACCAGCGACAGCCCCGGCTTCTTCGCGCCCGATACGTGTTGCCGGCAGAGTTGTCCGAGATCGAAGACTACGCGCAGCGTTACCTGGCGATGGCGGTGTTCGGGATCGCCGAGCCGCACGTGACGTGTGCCGCGATCCCGAACTCCTCGACGCTGATTCGTTTGCTGGACGTCATCAACCAGAACCCGGACGACGTGCTGCGCATGGTGGCGGACGGATCTCTCCCCGACGGCGTGCGGTCGAAGGCAACGCCCGGCCGTCGTCCACGGCGGGCCGCCCGGCTTCAGGCCACGCTGGATGCGGCGGGAGCGCTGACATTCGCCGATATCTGGCCAAACCTTGCGGGTGTTGTGACGTGGACCGGGGGTAGCTGCGGGGTCACGATCCGTACCCTGATGCCGACACTTCCCGCTGACTGCGGGATCATCGAGTTGGGTTACGTCGCGAGCGAAGTTCATGGCACCGTGAACGTCGATCCACGCCGCAGCGCCTGCCTGCCGACCCTCGACCAGACGGTTTTCGAATTCGTGCCGCGCGAGGGTTGGGAAACCGGCGACACGTCCGAGGCCATCGGCCTGGCCGAACTGGAAGTGGGTCACGACTACTACGTCATCGTGACCACCGCCGATGGTCTCTATCGGTACGACATGAACGACATCGTGCGCGTTACCGGACGGGTTCACGATGCACCGACGCTGGCATTCGTGCAAAAGGGCAAGGGAGTGACCAGCATCACCGGCGAAAAACTGCACGAATCCCAGGTACTGGACGCCGTCTGCTCGGCGCTTGAGGACCGTGCCATCGAGACCAGCTTCTTTATCGCCCTGGCGGACCCGGAAACCGCCGCATACACGCTCTACGTCGAGGCGCGCGGGGACGGGGCCGTGGATCCCGGTTTCGCCGCGCTGGTCGATTCCCGCCTCGAGTGCGCCAACATCGAGTACCAGGGGAAACGCGCCAGCGAGCGCCTGAGACCGTTGCGCGTGGTGTGGCTCGCGCGCGGCACGGGGGAAGCGTACCGGGCGCACCGCGTGGCCCAGGGACAGCGCGATGCCCAGTTCAAATACCTGCACCTGCAGTACGCGGGCGACTGCGGCTTCGACTTCGATTCGTTCCGGCGTGCGGAGTGATCGCCGGTGCGAATCAACGGCTTTTCCGCATCCACCTTCCCCGTTCCGTTCAAGGTGGTCTTTCGACACGCGTCGGCGAGCCGCGACCGCGCCGAGAACCTGATCGTCGCGGCCCATGGGGAGGACGGCGGCATGGGCTACGGCGAAGGATGCCCCAGGCACTACGTCACAGGAGAAACAGTGCCAGGGGGATTGGCGTTCGTTCGCGCCCATGCGGATTCGCTGGCCGCCGACGTTAGCGACGTCGCGAGCCTGCGTGCCTGGATTCATGCCCACCGGGACGTCATCGACCGCAATCCGGCCGCATTCTGCGCCATGGAGATTGCCGTGCTCGACCTCTTCGGGCGCGCCTGGGGCGAAACCGTCGAAGAAGTCATCGGGCTGCCGCCCATTCGCGAGATCTTCCAGTATTCGGCCGTGCTCGGCGATGCGCCCTACCCCGCCTACCGTTGGCAGCTCCGCCGCTACGTAAAGCGCGGCTTTTCCGACTTCAAGGTAAAGCTGTCGGGCCGTCCCGGCCGAGACCGGCGCAAGATGATTGCATTGTCGGCGCCGGGGGTGCGCGTGCGATTCGATGCCAACAACCTTTGGACGTCTGCTGGTGATTGCATTCGTCACGTGGCTGGCCTACCGGGACAGGCATTCGCGATCGAGGAGCCGCTCGGCGTCGGCGACCTCGAGGGATTCCACGCCGTAGCCGAGGCGTCTTGCATGCGTATTGTGCTCGATGAAAGCCTGCTCCGCGTGGAACAGCTCGAGGGGCTGCCGGACCCCGAACGCTGGATCGTCAATCTGCGCGTATCCAAGATGGGTGGAATCCTGCGGTCGATCGACGTGGCGAAGCGCGCCGCGCGCCGGGGCATCGACGTCATCGTCGGCTGCCAGGTCGGAGAAACCAGCATCCTCACGCGGGCCGCGTTGCCGGTGATGCACGCCGTGGGCCCAAGCCTCGTCGCTGCCGAAGGCGCCTTCGGCACTTGGCTGTTGCAAAGTGACCTGACAACGCCTTGCCTGACATTCGGGGAAGCCGGTCGGCTGGATATCAATGACGTGTCGGGCGCGCCCGGTCTCGGGCTTGTCGTTGACACCGGCGAACTGAAGCCCCTCGAGCATTCATGAATCGCTGGTTCGCCCTCGCCATCTTCCTTCTCGGACTGGCATTTCTGAGCCGTGTCGCCGGTCAGTTCATCCAGGTCATTGCGCCGGTGGAGTTTCTTCCGCCGCTCGAAAGGTGGCAGGGCAGCAACCTGCCGTACCCGGTGCTCCTCGCGGCCCAGATCGGGATTCTCGTGATGATCGCGTGGATCTCCGCGCGGATGGCGGCCGGATGCAGGGTCCTGCCACCCCGATTCGGCAGACCGGTGATGGTCCTCGGAGCCATCTACTTCGGCGTGATGGCGGTTCGACTGGTCCTCGGGCTGACCACGATGGCGGACGTCAAGTGGTTCGCTTCGCCGATACCGACGATTTTCCATCTGGTGCTCGCAACTGCAGTGATGATTACGGGCGCCTACGACCGGGGCGTCGAAGCAAAGTAGGAAACGTCAGCCCATGGCGGGTCACTTCTCCCCAACGGTCGTGTGAGATACTTCCCCGCCGATTTCAACGATACCCGCAGGGCAAGGAAGACTGTTCATGTCCATCACACTCTACGACGCCACCGCCCTTACGTTTGTCCAGATTCTCGGCGGCGCCGAGCGTGTCCTGCAGAAGGGCCGCGAACACTGCGAAGCGAATGGCATCGACCTCGACGACATTGTCGGGATGCGACTGATCGAGGACATGCACCCGTTTCGATACCAGGTCGTTGCGATGACGCACCATTCCGTCGGTGCGATCCGGGCCGTGCAGGCGGGAACGTTCAGCCCGCCGCCGTCGGACACCGACCAGGACTACGGTGCCCTTCAGCAGCTTGTTGCCGAGACACGCGAAGCGATCAGTGCATACTCGTCCGACGCGATCAACGGGCTCGCGGAAAACCGGGTGGAGTTCAGGTCCGGCAGTTTCAGCCTGCCCTACCGGGGCGCGGACTTCCTGCTGTCGTTTTCGTTGATGAACTTCTACTTTCACGCGACGACGGCCTACGACCTGCTGCGCATGCAAGGCGTGCAGATCGGCAAGCGGGATTTCGCGGGCAGGGTCCGATTCCTGAAGGACTGACCATCGGCCTGCCGTGCAACACCTGCGATCGGGGTCGCACCGACGTTCAGCTTGACAGGCGCAGGAGTTCCGCGTTGCCGCCGATGGCCGCGGTGTTCCGGGTGACCGTGCGTTCCACCGCGAATCTCGGCAGATAGTAGGGTCCACCCGCTTTCGGTCCGGTTCCGGACAGTCTTTCGCCGCCGAACGGCTGGACGCCGGGAACGGCTCCGATCATGTCCCGATTGACGTAGCTGTTGCCCGCTTTCACTGTCGCCATGACCGCCTCGGCATGCTGGTGAATACGTGAGTGGATCCCGAGCGTCAGGCCGAAGCCGACAGCCTGGATTTCCGCCAGCGCCTCTTCGAGGCGGTGGGGAGCAAATCGCGCCACGTGCAGTATGGGGCCGAAGTGCTCGGCATCGAGGTGGCTGATGGAAGGGATTTCGATCAGTGCAGGCCCGATATGCCAGCCCTTGAGGCCCGGCGGAAGCTCGCATTGATACACCACCTGTTCCCGGTGCGCCTCGATGTGGCTGGCCAAGCGCACAAGCGCCGCCTCGTCGATGACGGGTCCTATATCGGTGTCAGGACTTGCGGCATCGCCGATGACGAGGGTTCGCATGGCCTGGGCGATCATGGCGAGCAGGCGGTCTGCGATCTCTTCCTGGGCGTAGAGCACGCGCAGGGACGAGCATCGCTGTCCGGCGGACCGGAAAGCCGATGCGATGACGTCGTCCACCACCTGCTCGAGCAGTGCAGTGGAATCCACGATCATGGCGTTCTGACCACCCGTTTCCGCGATCAGGGGCACGATGGGGCCATCCTTTGCCGCGAGTGCGCGCTGGATCTCCTTTGCGGCTGCGGTTGACCCGGTGAAAGCGACACCGTCTATGGCCTCGTTGGCCACGATCTCGGCGCCGACGCCGTCGCCGCCAGGGGCCAGGCAGACCGCGTCTCGGGGTATACCGGCCTGGAATATCAATGCGGTCGCCTCGGCTGCGACGGCCGGCGTCTGCGGGGCGGGCTTGGCGATGACCGTGTTGCCGGCCGCCAGCGCCGCCGCAACCTGACCGGTGAAGATCGCAAGAGGGAAGTTCCACGGCGAAATGCAGGCAAACACGCCGCGGCCATGGAGACTCAGGGTGTTTGTCTCTCCGGTGGCCCCGTCCAGCGGCATTTCCGCGCCGAAAACACGCTCGCACTCGCGGCCGTAATAACGGCAGAAGTCGGCAGCTTCCCGGACCTCCCCCACTGCATCCCGCAGTGTCTTGCCGGCTTCCCGGGCAAGGACGGCAACGAAACGGGGACGGTTCTCCTCGATCAGGTCCGCGAGCCTGTCGAGACGCGCCCGTCGTTCTGCCGCCGGAGTTGCCTCCCACGCTTGGAAGGCATTGGCGGCACGCGCAACGAGGTCTCCGACACGTTCGTTCCTGTCGATGATCGAAACAGGATTGGCCTCGCGCGCCGCGGTGACCAACGCGTGGACCGTGCGGCGGTCTCCGAGATCGAGCCCGGACGAGTTCCGGCGCGTCTCCCCAAAGAGGTTAAGCGGCAGGGGGATGTCGGGATGCGGCCCGCCATCGTTTCCCGCCACCACGCTGACCGGATCGCGCACGACCTCCGCCGGCGCCACCTTGTCGTCGAGGAAACGGTTGACGAACGAAGAGTTGGCGCCGTTCTCGAGCAGTCGGCGCACGAGATAGGCGAGGAGATCCTTGTGCGGCCCGACCGGGGCGTAGACCCGCACCGGCGGCAAGTCGTCGAACCTCCGCCGCGCCTCGTCATAGAGGAGCACGCCCATGCCGTGCAGGCGCTGGAACTCGTACGCCGCACCGGCATTCGATGCCAGTTCCAGGACTGCGGCCAGGGTGTGCGCGTTGTGGGTCGCGAACTGCGGAAACAGGTGCCGGCAGCGGAGGAGTCGCGCTGCACAGGCGACATAGGCGAGATCCGTGTTCGGCTTGCGGGTGTATACGGGGTAGCCGGGCAACCCTTCCACCTGGGCGCGCTTGATCTCGAAGTCCCAGTACGCCCCCTTGACCAGCCGCACCATGACCGGCCTGCCGAGGTCCTCCAGCCAGTCGATGACGGCGGGCGCCCTTTTCGAATAGGCCTGCACCACGATTCCGAGGCCGTCCCAGGACTTGAGCTCTGGCGCGCGGGCAAGGCGCTCGAACAACAGGAGAGACAACTCCAGGCGCTCCGCCTCTTCAGCGTCGATGGCAAAGTGCAGGCCCCGGGGCGCGGCTTCGCGGGCCAACTCGAGCAGTGTCGCGCCCAGTTCATCCAGCACCCGCTTTTCCTGCAGCGGTTCGAAGCGTGGATGCAGCGCGGACAGCTTGACCGACACGCCGGAGGCGTCCCTCGGCGTCGCACGCGGGTATGCGGACCCTATGGTTCGAATCGCGTGCAAGTACGATTCGGTGTAGCGCGCCGCGTCCGGATAGGAACGCGCGCCCTCGCCGAGCATGTCGAACGACGACAACCCGCCGTGGGTTTTCTCCCTGGCCAGCGCCTCTTCGATGGTTCTGCCCTGCACGAACTCGGCGCCCAGGATACGCACGGCCTGGGACATCGCGGCACGCGCCACCGACTCCCCTACCCGCCCCGCCAACTGGTTGATCCAGCCTCGGACGTCGGCAGTGATATCGTCGCCTAGACCGATGACGTTGCCGGTCAGCATCAGCGCCCAGACCGACGCGTTGAGGAACAGGGATTCCGACTGTCCGACATGGTCCGCCCAGTTGGCCGTGGCGATCTTCTCCGCGATCAGCGCCTCGGCGGTGTCCTCGTCGGGAATCCGGAGCAGCGCTTCGCTGATGCACATCAGCGCGATGCCCTCTTCGTTGCGCAGGCCGAACTCGCTTAAGAAAACGTCGAGCACGGAACGTTCGTCGGCGCGTGATCTACACCCTTCCACCAGGCGGATGGCACGATCCATCACGCGGCGGTTCTCAGCATAGGAAAAGGGAATCTCCGCGAGCCGCGCCTGCACCGCCTCCCGTTCGTCCTGGGCGCCCGCCGCGGCGATCGCGGCCCATCGGTCGACACTCATCGGTTCACGCTCGATGCGCCAAAGTGCGTGAATGGGGACATCATCTGGACTCCATCGCGTCCATCGAGTCTAAGAGAATTGTAGGACCTACCGCGCCATCATAGTTGCGACGGTCGCGTCTTTCGCTGATGAAAGTCGCCGCCCCAGGACGTATGATGCCTCTTCCAAGGGGGCCCTCTTGGACTTCGTCGGCCAGCACATACTCTCCGTCGATCAGTTCGAGCGGATCGATATCGAACGCCTGTTCGACGTCGCGGACGAGATGGAACCCTATGCGCGCCGAACGCGGATCACGCGCGTCCTGGAAGGGGCGATCCTCTCCAGCATGTTCTTCGAGCCCAGCACGCGTACCCGGATCTCCTTCGGGTGTGCGTTCAACCTGTTGGGGGGAGAGGTGCGCGAGACGACGGAAGTCAAGGCGCTTTCCCTGGCCAAGGGGGAGTCCCTGCACGACACGGCGCGCGTATTGTCGGGCTACAGCGACATCATCGTCATGCGCCACCCGCGCGCAGGTTCGGTAAGCGAGTTTGCACAAGCGTCACGCGTTCCCGTCATCAATGGCGGCGATGGTCCCAACGAGCATCCCAGTCAGGCCTTGTTGGACCTCTACACCATACGCAAGGAGATGCACGAACAGGGACGCGGCATCGACGAATTGCGCATCGCCCTGGTCGGCGATCTGAAATACGGGCGCGCCGTGCACTCCCTGTGCAAGGTCCTCGGACTGTTTCGCTCCATCACTTTTCAGCTTGTGTCGCCGCCCGGCCTCGAACTGGCGGACGATCTCGCCGACGTTTTGCGTGCCCGGGGACACCGCGTCAACGTGATCCATGACATGGAGGCCGGCATCAGCCACGTCGACATCGTCTATGTCACCCGCACCCAGGAGGAACGTTTTCCGTCCCCGGAAGCGGCACGCCGCTACCGTGGCCTGTTCCGGCTGAACCAGGCGGTCTACACGGAACACTGCGAACCGAATACCGTCATCATGCACCCGATGCCCCGGGACTCCCGCAGGCAGGCGCGGGAACTCGACGAAGACCTCGATGCGAACCCGAACCTCGCGATCTTCCGCCAGACAGACAACGGCGTGCTGCTGCGCATGGCGTTATTCGCCATGGTGCTCGACGTCGCGGATCGGGTACATGTCGGTGCCCAGGCGGTGCACTGGTATACCGCAAGGCGGACACCCCGCTAGGGCCATGAAATCCGTCAACCTACCGCTCATTCAATTCAGATCGCAGTTCTTCGATAGTCTCCGCAGCCACCGGAAGGCCATCCACCGTGTACGTGGCCACCCGTTGTGCTTCCACAGCGTGGAACTCCCTCCCTGCGGGATCGAGATGACCAACAAGTTGGCCGTCCTGTGTCATGGGGAGCCAACGAAGTCCGTCGTCCTCCTCGGCCTGGAACTCGCCCTCGAAAAATAACCTTCCCAGCTTGGCGCGCATCCATTCGAGTCCTTGGGCACCATCCAAATACACCGATGTTGGCGACACCGGCCGTGCACGCGATAGTGCTTGGCGTCGGACGGGGCCACGGTGAACGCGCCGCTGTTGGCGGCAACGTATCCGACGACCCTGCCGCCAGGATAGTTCTCGACCGCGAGCGGCTCGCCTCGCGCCGCCTCCGCGAGAAAGCTCCCCGATTGCACAAGCTCCCTCGCCTCTTCGCGCAATTCCTCCATGGTCGCCGCGGCAGGGGCAGGAGCCCTCCCGCCGACAACACGGCGCACTTGGTGGTCGAGCCCTTCAGCTGGATGCGGTCGCCCCGGTCGTCGCGTGCGGGCATGAACTTGATCGCCTTTTCCCGGCGCAGGCCGAACGCCGCCTCCATGCGCAGCGCCATGGCGACGTGCACGTCCGTGACGAGCGCTAGCTTGTCCCGGCCTCTGGTCGCCTTCGTTATCGGCGCGACGGTTGTAGCGCTAGCGGGCCCCATGAGTTTCCTGGCGGCTTTCGCGTTTCCCGGCGCCATTCTGATGGTGTTGACGACGTTCGTGTTTCCGTTCGAAGTGTTCCATGGGTCATATGGTGAGGATTTCGAGTACCGTTGGCTGACGATCATCGCGGCCGTGTGGAACGGCCCCGTGTACGGCGGGTCGCGCTGGGTGTCCGCGCGGCCGTGAGGAGGATTAGATAGGCTTCCGTGTCCGGGCGCGGCCAGCGTTCTATGGTCTCTGGCCGCGAAGGGTTCTGTTCTTATCGACCATATCCCAGTTCCCGAACTGTACTTTACAACGTCAGTGCTCGTTAATGACCGGAAGCGCGGCCCCGATGCGCATCATGGCCTTTTTGACCGCCTCCGAACCGAACTCCTGCCAAGCCGCGTCGTCCACAAAGCCCCGTAGCTGCTCCGCATGGAGCGATAGTTGGCCGGTGGGGTAGGATGCCACGGCCAGAGCGATCTCGTTGCCGGCGAGCGGATGAGCCCGCCAGGCGTCGATCATCGAACCCAGTGCCTCCGGACGCCGTGTCAGTGCCAAGCCCTGTGCGGCGATGCCAACGTTGACGTAGCCGCGCGTCGGGTGCGTTTCCGAGGCGAGGACATTCATCCGGTAGGCGTCGGCCTCGTGCGTTGTGAACCTACCCACGTTCAACCACTGGAGTGCCATCATCCGCAGCGACACGGCGGGCGTGGCGTCCGTATTGACGATCTCCCATATCAGGGCATGCACGTCGGGATCGCCCGGGTAGAAGCGCGACAGGAGTCCTGGCACGCCTTTCCACGGCTCGTTGGTGTTCGCGTCATAGTCGGCGTTGAATCCGTTCGCGGCGTGACTCTCGCGCCAGTGTTTGATCAGGAATTCCTTGAGTCCGGGCACCTGTCCATAGTCGCGCATCGGTACGCTGCCCGTACCTAGGTAGCTCATGAGCCAGGACTCGGCTCCGAGTCCCCGCGCGTTCTCGAACATGTGGACCCGTGCCAGTGCCGCAACAACAGAAAGATCGCTGTTCTCGACGGCCGTGCGGACAATCTCGAAGGCTTCGGCATCCGGCGTAACCGGATCGTAGATGCGTTCGAGGTCGGCGTTCGCCATGCCGGCGAACGCGATCAGTAGTAGCGTTGCTGTACGTGTCTTCATCACTTGTGCGCCTTTGCCCAGTGTTGGCAGTTCGTTTTGAAAAAGTGGTACACGGTCCAAGATGTGTTCCGTATGTTGCTGCGTATCCGCGTGTACTCGGAGTCCGAGACGGTGGGCATGTCACAGGAGGATGCCCGCGTGGCGCTTTTGACGTAGCCCGGCACGTATCCCGTACCCATCTGGGCCAGGTAAAGCGCAGTGGCCGCGAACATCTCCTAGTCGTTTTGCGGGAACCAACCCCACTGTATTCGTCGCTGTTCGACAGTCTGTCCATGCTTGCTGACTTAGTATAGGTCGTGGCGCAGTATCCAGACGCGGAAGACAACCTCGAGCGGCTAGCTCCACGAGCGCTGGATCAGCGCCCGCGGGCCGTCGGCAAGCGTTCGGGCGACCCAGAGTGCTGCAGTGCGGTACGCCTTAAATGCCTCGCATTCCCAATCTACGCCGGGTTCCACGTCGTCAGGCTAGACCGGATAGTGCGCTTGGTACCGACACCACCGAACGCTTACTAATCTACTAATCTGTTCGCAGACGCGCAGAGGACGGGAATGCAGCGTGTGGACACTGTTGTGGCAACTGAGATTTCCGTGAGGAACGGAAATCACTCAGAATCAAATCCTTGGTGTCGTCCATTGCTTGGACAAGCCCTCCGCGTAACGACTGCTATGTCTCCGCCGCCGTCGAGAGCGGAGCACGAAGCGCCTGTTCGATCAGCGCCCTGGACGCCTGCAAATCTGAACTTCGTCCCATGATCAGGCCGTTCTCGTTCACAACTATGTAGGTCGGGAACACGCGGATCTGCCACGTTCGCGCAAGTTCGCTGTTTTCACCGACGTGCCATTGGGCCCACGGCATGGGTTCGTCCGTCATGAACTCGGTCACCGTCTCAGCCTCGTCGTCAACGCTGATTCCCAGAATCTCGAAGGCGTCCTTCGGATACGCACCGGCCAACTCGCGGAGGTCGGGTATCGATCCTACACACGGCCCGCACCAGGTCGCCCAGAAATCCAGGAGCACAACCTTGCCTGCGTAGGCGGAGAGTTTCTCTTCGCTGCCGTCCAGGCGCCGTCCCGTCTCGTCCGCCAGCGTTCCGCCCACGGTTGCATGACGAATGCCGTGGACGAGCATCGCCTCCGCTTGCGCGAGTGTTCTGGTCACCGACTGGCCATCCTGCGAGGGCTTTCTCACGAACTCTTCGTCTTCGAGGCCCACGCTCAGGCCCATCGCGTGCGTCAATGCCCGCTGCCGCATCTCGCCACGTTGTTCCGATGTGATGGACCCCTTGTTCAGGTCATTCATCAGTCCGGCAGCCACGAAGTAGCGTGCCGTGGCGCGAACGACAGGGTCGCTCGCGTCCGACGCCATATGGGCAATGAACTCGTCGATGCTGCCCGTTGTATCCGACCGCATGTAGTCCAACCGAGATAGGACTTTCGGCCACTCGTCGTAGTCGGGAAAGTGCTCCGACACAAGGTGCGCGGCCATGAGGGTTGTTTGGGGTTCGGGGCCACCATAGCTGAAGTCGATCAGGAATTCGGCAGCTTCGCGGCTCTGCCCATGCGCCGCCCCAAGTTCCGCTACCGCTAGTGCCGCCCCGATGGCCAACAGATCCTTGGGCACTTCCGCCAACTCAACCATTCGCTCCCGCTTCTCGTCGGCGGAGATGTCGGCATCCCCGATCTCGTTGTACTGTGCCTGCCACTCCTCGCGAGCGTTCCTGTAGTCCGCAACCCGGGACCAGTCGGCGCCGGCGAGGGACTTGAGCGCCGCCATGCCGAACTCGATGTCCTGATCTTCCGTCTTCGACAGCCCCTGCGGATGCTCGACCAGAAACCTGGCCGCATCGAACGCGCGTTCCCCGCCACCATCAACGATGGCCCTGGCGGCGTTTACCGCGAGCATGATGTCCGGATGCTCGCCCGCTTCCTCCGCGAGCCTACGATCCTTCTCGTCATCTGGATCATCCGATCTGTGTATCTCTGCAGTCTTCGCGTGCCACGCCGTATCCAGTTCGATGTAGGCCTGAATGATCTTCCAGTCGGCCCCTTGGTCGGAAGCAGGGGCGACCGCGTCCTTGACCATTTCGCAGCCGGCGCCAAGCATCAGCAATCCAGCGATGAGCACGCGGACTAGCGCGTAACCCCGTTTCAGTATTCGAGTGTCACGATTCATCGCCGATCCTGGTAACGGAACTCAATGAATACTACGCCGAGGGCCGTCCGATTCGAACCCGTCGTAGCTCACTTCCAGGAACAGCACGCGCTGGCGAATCGTGCGCGTGGATTCGGCGCTGCAGGATTCCCGCTTCCGGCGCCCAGCGGCGGGACCGTCACTCCTAACGCGCGGCCGCCGGAACGATCATCAACTGCCTGCTGATCGCCTCGGCGACGCTCGCAGACACCGGCAAATGCGCTTTCTCGCGCCCCCACACCTCGTGGAACCGCTCGACCGTCTCAGCCACAGGACGCAACACCGCCTCCCGGCCAACTCCCATGGCCGAGGCAAGCGACGCGAATCCACCGATTGTCAGTTCGTTCCACCGCTTCGCATGCGGAGCGAGCCGCAATGCCATCCCGCGGTCGGGCAGATGCGCAACCGTTGCCAGCAAATCGTAGGCCGGCGCCAGCTCTGGCGTCCTGCCATTGCGGTAGATCAGCGACCAGTTCTTCAGGTGCAGGTCCGCGTTCCCGATCATGGCGCCGTAAACCAATCGTCTTGCGAACTGGTCCACAGCCGCCTCATTGGAATACGTGGCCAGCACCCGTCCTATCGCGATGTATCCGTACCGATCGTACTTCCGCTGTGGATACACGCCGAACACCTGCGCGAAGTCCTCGGTATGAATCCGACGCCCCTCGCCCGGCCGGTCGAAACGCCGAACCGCCAAAGCCTGCCTGCCCGTCATCCCCTCATCCACCATTCTCGCCGGAATACCCGCGATACGTTCTATCGGAACGAGTTCCACATCGGCTGTCTCGATGCCCACCATCGACGCCATCTTCATCATCGAATACTCGTTTTCGGGCATCCCGACGAACCTCGCGGATGGTAGTTTAGCGATCCAGTCCCCTCCCATCCCACGTGCTGGAACGGTTAGTCCGCCGGCTGTTTCCATCACCGCTGAGAGCTTGAGCTGCACGCCGGCCAGTGAGAACCGCAGCTCCTCGTCCTCCTCGGCCCCGGAATCTGTGCCATCGGAACCAGCCTCCTCAGCAATCGCCGTTACGGGCGGGGACTCAGCGACCACCTGGACCGCACCGGGCAGATCGTTGCCCGTCAACTCGAGCAGTGGAAAGTCCCTCGATGCATTGACGCCCGCTCTCGCGGCCAGGTATTCCCGCAGATGTCCCTCGGGAAGCAGGTTCGAGAAGTATGGCGGCGCACGCCGGGTAGTCGTCCGGGAATCGTCCCGGACCCCGCCGGACTCGTCCATGAACGACAGGCTGAGCACCTGTCGATCTGACCGCTCGACATACGCCCGGTCGAACACGAACAGAATCCGGTCGTCGTCGAAGCGCACCAATGCGCCGACGGTCTCGTCCCGCAGCCGAACGGACAGCTCTTGGGCGATCACCGGTCACCTTCCTCGTTGTCTGCCACCAGGAGTTCGACCGCTGACGGCCGACGTCCCCGAATACCGCTCCCCTCAAAGTCCCGAAGAACGCCGAGCACGGCTGGCAAAGCCCGCCGGGGTATCAGCATGGGTATCGAACCCACGGCCCTCGCAATTTCTACGACGGTCGATAGCCTCGGATCCACCAGGCCACCCTCGATCCGGGAAATGTGTGCCTGTGTCATCCCCAGGCGAGACGCGAGCTCCCGCTGTGAGAGCCCTGCCCGCACGCGCGCTCTCTGCAATTCGATGTGCCAGGTAGAATTCGCTGTACGGGGGTCCATTGCCACATCGCCGTTGTGATCGATCAATGTATTTTAGCGAATCTTTATCGCCTAATGATATAGATTGATATATCGACAGCGCGTTCGCTATTTGGTGGCAATTAACCGTTACAGGGTGTCTTCGAGTTCCGGCACGGCCTTGAAGAGGTCGGCCACCAAGCCATAGTCGGCGACCTGAAAGATCGGGGCGTCCTCGTCCTTGTTGATGGCGACGATGACCTTGGAGTCCTTCATCCCCGCAAGGTGCTGGATCGCGCCGGAGATGCCGACGGCGACATAGAGTTCCGGTGCGACGATCTTGCCGGTCTGTCCGACCTGCATGTCATTCGGTACGAACCCGGCATCGACCGCCGCGCGGGATGCCCCCACGGCCGCCCCCAGCTTGTCCGCCACGGCCTCCAGCAGCGTGAAGTTCTCCCCGCTCTGCATGCCCCTGCCGCCGGAAATGACGATGCGTGCCGCCGTCAGTTCGGGTCGCTCCGACTTGGCGATTTCATCCCGGATGAAGTCCGAAATGCCGGGATCGTGAATGCTGCCCACAGCCTCGATCGAAGCTGAACCGCCCTCCCCCGGCACCGGGTCAAAGCCTGTTCCACGGACCGAGACAATCTTTTTCGCGTCGTTGGACTTGACCGTGGCGATGCCGTTGCCGGCGTAGATCGGCCGTTTGAAGGTATTCGGTGAGTCGACCCCGATGATGTCCGAGATCATGGCCACATCGAACAACGCTGCCACTCGAGGCAGGAAGTTTTTGCCCGTGGTCGTGTGCGCCGCCAGTATGTGCTCATGCGAGGCGCCTGCTTCGACGATGAGCGGCGCCAGGTTTTCGGCCAGTTGGTGCGCATAGGCCGGGGCGTCCGCACACAGCACGCGCGATACGCCCCCGACTGCCGCCGCGCTCTGCGCCACGTCCGCACATTGGCTGCCCGCGACGAGCACGTCGATATCGCCGCTGATCTCCTTCGCGGCCGCCAGCACGTTCAGGGTAACGGGTCGAAGCACGCTGTTGTCGTGCTCAGCGACGACCAATACGCTCATTCGATCACCTTCGCTTCGTTTCGGAGTTTGTCTACCAGTTCTTCCACGCTTTCCACCTTGATACCCGCGCTCCGGCCCGGCGGCGGCTCCACGCCAAGCACTTCGAACCGGGGCGCCGCATCGACGCCAAGTTCCTCCGGCGTGGTGGTGTCGAGGGGCTTCCTCCGCGCCTTCATAATATTGGGAAGTGATGCGTAGCGGGGTTCATTGAGCCGCAGGTCTGTCGTCACGACGGCGGGCAGCGATAGCAGAACCGTTTGCAGCCCGCCATCCACTTCGCGCACCACCTCGGCCTTGCCGTCGGTCACGCTGAGCTCCGACGCAAAAGTACCCTGGGGAAGGCCCGTCAAGGCGGCGAACATCTGTCCAGTCTGCCCGTTGTCACCATCGATGCTCTGCTTGCCGAATATGACGATGCCGGGTTGCTCGCGGTCGTAGATGGCCTTCAGGATCTTCGCGACCGCCAACGGCTGGGCCTCCTCGTCGGTCTGCACGAGGATCGCGCGGTCGGCGCCAAGTGCAAGGCAGGTTCGGAGCTGTTCCTGGCAGGACGTGCCGCCGATGGAGACAGCGATGACCTCCGTCGCAACACCCGCCTCCTGCAGCCTCACCGCCTCTTCGATGGCGATCTCGCAGAACGGATTGACGGCCATCTTGACGTTTGTCAGATCGATGCCGCTTCCATCCGGCTTGATGCGCACCTTGACGTTCGCGTCGACGACGCGCTTTACGGGGACCAATACCTTCATGAGTTCTCTTCCGCTGGGGTGTCCCAGAATGGCCAGATATTCGGGGAAATGTACTTCGCCTCGACCGCCTGTCGCCGTGTTGTACCGCCTTGCGCCAACTCCGCAGCAATAGTCGCGACGGGGTATTTTCGCCTTTTTTCGGATGCCGCCACAAGCGCCCATGCCCGCGTTTGCCGACGTGGCTGCCTGCTTCCGAACCGCCGTGCGTGCGCTACAATCCTCGTGCGTCTCTCGCGTTGACGCCGCGATGCTCCATCCTGCTCTGAAGGGATACATGGCGAGTGGCGCTTCGTATCGCGCATGGACGTGCCGCAGACTGAGCATCGGAGGCGTACGTGGCTGAAGTCCAACACGAGTCCATGGATTTCGACGTGGTGATCGTCGGCGGCGGGCCCGCAGGGCTCTCGGCCGCCATCCGGTTGGCGCAACTCGCCGCGGAAGCCGATCGTGAGCTTTCGATCTGCCTCGTCGAAAAGGGTTCCGAAATCGGTGCCCATGTCCTGTCCGGCGCGATCTTCGAGCCGACCGCGTTGAACGAGCTGTTGCCCGACTGGTCCGAACTCGGCGCGCCACTCACCAATCCGGTCACCGAAGACACGGTCTACTACCTGGCAAACGGCAAGACCCACATCAAGGTACCCAGGGTCTTCATTCCGAGCGGGCTGCACAACGAAGGCAAGTATGCGCTCAGCCTCGGCAACCTCTGCCGGTGGCTCGGGGAACAGTCGGAAGCGATGGGCGTGAACATTTTCCCCGGCTTTGCCGCCGCGCAGGTCGTCTACGAAGAAGGTCGCGTCGTCGGCGTACTGACCGGGGATATGGGCGTCTCCGCGTCCGGAGAACCCAAGGCGACCTTCGAACCCGGCTACGCCCTGCGTGCGAAACACACCCTCTTCGCCGAAGGCTGCCGCGGTCATCTCGGCAAGGAACTCATCGCCAGGTTCGGCCTCGCCACCGGCACGCAGCACTATGGGATCGGTCTGAAGGAACTCTGGGACGCGGATCCGGCGAAGCATGTTCCGGGCAAGGTGATACACACGCTCGGCTGGCCCCTCGGGCATACGAATCGCGGTACCGGGGGCGGTTCTTTCCTCTACCACATGGAGGACAACCAGATCGCCGTTGGACTGATCGTGGACCTGTCGTACAGCAACCCGCACCTGAGCCCCTTCGACGAATTCCAGCGTTTCAAGCATCACCCGTTGATCGCTGCTTTCCTGGACGGTGGAAACCGCGTCTCCTACGGCGCGCGCGCCGTGGTCAAGGGCGGCATTCAGGCCTTGCCAAAGACGACCTTTCCCGGGGGAATGCTGATAGGCGACGACGCCGGTTTTCTCAATCAACTCAAGGTCAAGGGCTCTCACACGGCCATGAAGTCGGGGATGATCGCGGCCGAAGCGGTGTTCGCCGCCCTGGCGGAGGAAACACCCCCGGGCGAGATCGACGATTTCGACGCGCGCCTTCGCGGCTCCTGGCTCTACCGGGAACTGCAGTCTTCGCGCAATGTCGGGCCCGCGGTTCATCGCCTGGGCACGTTGCCCGGTGCGGCCTACGCGTGGTTCGACCAGACCATCGCCCGCGGCCGCATGCCTTTCACCCTGCACGAAGACAGGCCCGACCATGCCAGCTTGCGGCCCGCTGCAGTGGCCAAACCGATCGAGTACCCGAGGCCCGATGGCGTCCTGTCGTTCGACAAGCTCTCTTCGGTGTTCCTCTCGAACACGAACCATGAAGAGGACCAGCCATGCCACCTGACCCTCGAAGATCCTGACGTCCCGATACGCGACAACCTGCCAATGTACGACGAGCCGGCGCAGCGGTATTGTCCGGCGGGGGTTTACGAGGTGATCGAGCAGGACGGCGAGCCGCGTTTCCAGATCAATGCCCAGAACTGCGTGCACTGCAAGACCTGCGACATCAAGGATCCCGCCCAGAACATCAACTGGGTCGTGCCCGAAGGTGCCGGCGGTCCGAACTACCCCAACATGTAGGCCTGCCTGGAGGTCGCCCGACCTGCTCGGGATTTCTCCGCGTCAGACGTCGCCCAGCACGAACGGTATCCCGCAGCTCCACAGTTCGAGCCTGCCGTCCCGAACCTCTCCGAGATCCACCAGTCGATAGAACACGCTGCGGGCAATCAACGCCCGCAAGCCGGCGCGAACCTCCACGTACGGACGGGGCTCGCCCTGGTTGTCGAGCACGGTGATCGGATTCGCCGAGCCGACCAGCACGTGGTCGCCCACGTTGGTGGTCAGAATGATCCGGCGTTGACGCCCTTCGCCGTCGGATTCCACGTCGATCGCGATGAACGGCGCCTCGTCGACCCGGATACGCAGCTTTTCCGCCGGAGTGACAAGGCAGAAGCCGTCCGCGTCGAGGCGCAGGATCGTCGCGAATAAGTCAACCAGGCGCTGTCGCTTGATCTCGGTCCCGTCGTGGAACCATCGGCCATCCGCCTTGATGTGGATGTCGATGTCTCCGACGTGCTGCGGTTGCCACTGCTCGACAGGCGGGAGATTCCTGTCGCCAGCGGCCTGCAGCAGGGTGTCGAAACGATCCTCCATCAGAAAATTGTACCGGCTCCACTTCCGAATCGAAGCTGCCGATTCGAATCGACGGTCGCTGGGGTCTGCGCGCTGCGTCAGCCGCCGATGAACTTCATCACCGTAACTTCGCCGGTGAAGGCGGTCTGCTTGTCCGCTATCGCCTTCTCGAGCACGCCCTGCAGGCGAACCAGGGCCTCGTGCTCAGGAGCTTCGAGCAACGCGTTGATGTCGTGATGGTTGCTGTTGGACAGGCATCCATAGAGGAGCCCGTTGGATGACAGCCGAAGGCGTGTGCAGGAACTGCAAAACGGTTCGCTCTCATTGGCGATGATGCCGAAGTTGCCGTATCCGGGCACGTTGAAACGCACCGACGTCGAGTCGTAGGGGGCATCGGTCCGGGCGAACGTGAAGCGGGTCCCAATGGTGGTGAGCAGTTCGTCCATTCCGATGAAGTCGCGCTGGTAGGCAGCGTTGTACTTCAGATGACCCATGTTCATGAGTTCGATGTAGCGAAGCTCTATACCCCGGTCGAGGCAGAACTCGAGCATCGGCAAGATCTGGTCGGCATTGGCCGTGCGCATCGGGACCATGTTGATCTTCACCTTGAGGCCCATGTCGATCATGGCATCGATGCCGGCCAGCACGGTATCGAGGTCGCCGGAACGTGCTATCAGTCGAAAGCGGCCCGGATCGAGGGTGTCGAGGCTGATATTGATCCGCTTGAGGCCGGCTTTCCGGATGACCTCCTGTCTGCGCACGAGGAACTGTCCGTTGGTAGTGACGGCGACATCGGAAAGGGGTAACACCATAACGGCCGGAAGAAAGTCGTCGAATTTCGACGACAGCAGCGGCTCGCCGCCCGTGATACGAAGTTTCTCGATGCCTGCGGCCCGAATCATCAGCCGCACGGCCTTTACGAGCGCCTCGGCTGACAGCTCCCGGCTTGCAGGCTGGAGCCGTTTCCCGTCGGCAACGCAGTACGTGCAGGCATAGTTGCACGCCGCCGTCAGGCTGACGCGCAAATTTCTGAACCTGCGTCCGTGTTGGTCAACGATCATTCATGAGTACCTGGGCACGTTCCGACCCGCGGCGGTCAGGCCGGGCGGCGATGCAGTTCGCCATACTACCGCATGCGTCAATAGCCAGCACCATTCGGGTCGGTTGGCGAACCGCCCGCCAACGGCGGTCGTCATGCTCCTCGGGGTGCGGAGCGTCAATCCGGCGGACCGGAAAGTCGTGCCAGGTCGGGCCGTTTCTCGACATGGCGGTGAAATGTTCGGACAAAGTCGCGTGCCCAGAACACCCGGTTCGAGCCCTTGATCAGAACGCGGTCACCGGGTTGGAGCGACGTTACGATCGCGTTCATGTCCATATCCTCGGGGGAAGGAAAAAAGGCAAGCCGTTGCCGATCGGGCAATCGGGTATAGAGCGCTTCCATGGCGCGACCGACACAGATCACCTGGTCGATCCCGCGACAGGCATTGGCCAGCGCCGCATGGTGCCGACCTGAATCGGCCCCGAGTTCGAGCATCTCGCCGAGCAATGCAATCGTCCTTCCCGGTTCCCCCGCGAGTGCGTGCAGCGCCGCGGTCATGCTCGCGGGATTTGCGTTGTAGCTGTCGTCGATCAATGTCACTGGACCGATGTGGATACGGTTTCCCCTTCCGGCTGGCACGGCCTCGGGCCCTATGCGATCAATGGATGCCGGGTTTCCGTCCAGTGCGGCAATGACGGCCGCGGTGGCTGCTAAAGCCATCGCGCGGTGCTCGCCCCCACCTGGAATCCCGGCTTCGACACGGCCCGACGGCGTCTCCAGAACGGCAACGCCACCGGACGAACTCATCAAGCGCACGTCCGCATCCTGCCCGCGACCAAAGGTGATCACGCGCATGCCAGGGTCAAGTCCGCTGCGGTCGAGCGTATCGAGACAGACCAGCGTTCCCCCGGCGCCGAGTCCCTCCGATATGGAGAGTTTTTCGCGCAGCAGAGCACCGATATCGTCGAACTGCTCGATGTGTGCGGGATGAACATTGAGAACGACTGCCACGTCCGGCGCTGCCAGGCGCGCCAACGGCGCAATCTCTCCCGGGTGGCTGGTGCCGATTTCGTACACGGCAAACTCGCTGTCGGGCGGTGTACGCACCACGGACAGCGGTACGCCCAGGTAGTTGTTCAGGTTGCCGTGCGTGGCAAAGGCATCCAGGGCGCGCGAGATGAAAGTCTTGACGGTGGTCTTGCCGCTGCTGCCTGTCACGGCGACCACCTGGCCGGTCAGCCTTGCCCTGGCGGCGCGGGCAAGGTTCCACAGTGCGTCGATGGTGTCACGGACAAGGATGCATGGAGCCCCGTCCACTTTCCGCTGCACGAGGACACCGGCCGCGCCGGCATCGAGCGCGGCGGGGACGTAGTCGTGCCCGTCGCGTTCCGACCGCTGACTGACGAAGAAGCGCGGCCCTGGATCGCCAGGCAGGGCGACAAACAGCTCTCCGCCGACAAGCGTGCGCGAATCGATGCTGACGCCGTTGATATCCGGGCCGTCGGATCGCGGCGCACCGACCGCCTCGCAGACCTCAGACCACCGCCAAAGACTCATCTCCCACCTTCATGCAAGGCATACCTATATCGTTTGCTCCAGACGTCGTGCGGCTCTCCTTTCGGGGAAAGCTGCGCGCGTGCGCACGCGGGCAACGCCTGTGGGACAATCGCCGCTCCTTATACCATTCGGTGTCCATATGTCGCTTGGCCAGTTCCTGCGAAAGTGCTTCGCCGCCGTTTCCCGCGCCTTCGCGTTCCTTCGAGCCGCGTTGGCCAATATTCTCATCGTGCTGCTGTTGCTGGCGGTAATCGCCGTTGTCCTGTCCGCACCGGAACATGCCGAGATACCCGATGGCGCCGCTCTCGTCGTAGCCCCGAAGGGATCGATCGTCGAACAGCCCGCGCTTCCGGCTTTACGATTCCCGCCGTCATTGTCGGGCGCACCGGTTGAAACCAGGGCGGCGGACATTATCGAAGGGATCAGACAGGCCGCCTCGGACGAACGGATCGAGATACTGACGCTGGATCTCACCGATCTTGAATTCGCGAGCATCGCACACCTCGAAGCAATCGGTGAGGCGATTGAAGAGTTCCGCAATGCGGACAAGACCGTAGTGGCTGCGAGCGATTTCTTTAATCAGTCCCGATACTACCTCGCGAGCTTCGCGGACGAGGTCTACATGCATCCTTTCGGCGAACTGATACTGACGGGGTTCGGCGCCTACCAGGACTTCTACGGCGGCATGCTGGAAAAGCTCAAGGTCAATGTGCACGTCTACCGGATCGGCTCTTACAAGTCTGCGGTTGAGCCGTATACGCGTTCGGACATGTCCGTTGATGCGAAGGAGGCGAACCAGGGCCTCGTTGACGATCTATGGCAAAGCTATGTCGACCGGGTGGCGCGGAACCGGTCCCTGGACCCGCAAGCGTTGCAGCACTACGCGGACGAGTACGACGTCCTGCTCCGCGAAGTGAACGGCGATGCAGCACGGGCCGCGCTCGAGTATGGACTCGTGGATGAACTGCTGACGCACGACGCGTTCCAGGATCGACTCGCCGAGAGCGTCGGGACGAATGGCAACGGACAGTTCATTCGAGCCGACCTGCCGAGCTACCTGCGTGACGTGCGCGGCCCCAGGCTTCCATCGCGTGGACACAAGGTGGCGGTAATCGCCGTAGACGGAGTGATCCGGGCCGGGGACCAACCCCGCGGGCTCGTCGGGTCCGATTCGACCTCCCGGCTCATTCGCCAGGCGCGCGAAGACGTGGACGTGAAGGCCCTGGTGCTGCGCGTCGACTCCCCGGGCGGTAGCGCGTTCGCCTCCGAAGTCATTCGCCAGGAGCTGGAATTGGTGCAGGCCACGGGCAAGCCCGTGGTGGTGTCCATGGCTGGCGTCGCGGCGTCTGGCGGCTATTGGATCTCGGCGACGGCCGACGAGATCTGGGCCACGCCGACCACCATCACCGGTTCTATAGGCGTGTTCGCCGTCTTGCCAACATTCGAGGATAGCCTGGCATCCATAGGGATTGCGCGGGACGGCGTGGGCACCACTTCCCTGACCGGTGACCTCGACCCCTTTGGCGGCGTGAGCGAGCGCATGGACAACGTGTTGCAAGTGGCCGTGGAACACACGTACAACCGCTTCGTGAATCTCGTTGCCCGCGGCCGTGACATGGCGCCCGACGCCGTGGAAGGGATCGCCCAGGGCCATGTCTGGAGCGGGCGCAAGGCGCTGGAACTGGGTCTTGTTGATGGACTCGGTCACCTCGACGATGCCATCGAGGCGGCTGCGGAGCGCGCGGGGATCGAGGACTACAAGGTCGTGACCATCGACAAGGACTTGTCCACCCAGGAGAAGATTCTCATGCGACTGTTCGACGAGGTTGGATTGTCGTCGCGTCCGGCCGCGTGGTTGAAGCCAATTATCGCCGGGGTCGAATCGCTCGCGGCGCTGAACGACCCGAGGCACGTCTACGCGATCTGCGAGTCATGCGGACTCGGCGCGCTCCGCTAGACAACCCGGACCGACGTTAGAACAGCCTCACCCGCGTACGCCCGGACGCTCTTGGGCTGCGGGAGTTTCGGCGTCGTCTCATCCGCTGGTGGAGTTCACGTCGTTTCGCGGCGAGCCAATCCTCGCGCGTAAGATTCGGATCCCTGTTTCTCGACGCCTCTTCCCGCTGGTAGCGACGAAAATCGTCGAACGCCTCGATCTCGTGTTTCAGCTCCCGGAGGATCAGCTCGATCATGATTGCGTCATCGATGTAGCCGAGGACGGGGACGTCGTCCGGAATGACATCCTTCGGATCGGCGAAGTATGCGAGTGCCGTGACGACGTTGTTTCGTTCGTTTCCCGCGAGCTTCCATTCGTCGTCCTGCAACATGTCGATCAGGCCACCGACGCGATCGATTCGCTGCGCGGCGAACGCGGGCAACTCGGCCGCCTTGACCTCGTTGATCATTGCCTCGGCGTGGGCAACGACTTCTTCTTCGGACGTCTTGCTGGCGCTCGTACCCGCTCTTCTGATGATCGAGCGAAAGTACTCGAGGTCAGTCTCTTCCAGATCGAAGGCGACGCGCAACGACATTTCAATCCCCGCCGAGTATTTGTGGGTGCTCACTATACCATCGCGCGTGCGCGCAGGACCGTCTGTTGCCGCGCAGGGGGCCGGCGAACGCCTCTGGCGTAACCGGATGGACACCCGTCATGCGCGGGCTTCGCGCATGGTCACGAACTCTTCCGCAGCGGTCGGGTGGATGCCGATCGTACGGTCGAAGTCCGCCTTGGTTGCGCCCGCCTTTATAGCCACGCTCAGGCCCTGGATGATCTCCCCCGCGTCGGGACCAACCATGTGCGCTGCGACCACGCGGTCGGTATCGCCATCCACCAGCAACTTCATCATCGTCCGCTCGGCGCGGCCTGTAAGCGTGTGCTTCAAGGGGCGAAATGTCGATTCGAATACCGTAAGGGCGGGAAAGCGGCGACGGGCGTCTTCCTCGGTCGGGCCGACTGTGCCGATGTTGGGCTGGCAGAAGACCGCTGTCGGGATTTCCTCGTAGTCCACCTCCCTGTCTTCCCCGCCGAACAGGTTGTAGGCGATGCACATGCCTTCGGCGATCGCAACGGGAGTTAGCTGCAGGCCGCCGATGACGTCGCCGATGGCCCGTATGTGTGGCGCGGTCGTCCGGTAGCGGTCGTCCACGCGCACCCCGCCGGAGGAGTCGAGATCAACCCCCGCAGCGCTCAGGTTCAGACCGGCGGTATTCGGTGCCCGACCCGTGGCGCAGAGGACCACGTCCGCCTCGAGCACATCGCCCGCGTGTGTGCGAACAATGAGGCCGTCGGCTGCTCTCGTCACGCTTTCGACTGTCGTGTCGAAACGCAAGGTAACGTTCTTTTCCGACAACTCGGCCGCGACGAATTCGCGCACCCCGCCGTCGAAGCCGCGAAGGAATAACGGCCCTCGATACGCAAGGGTCGTGTCCGCGCCGAGCCCCCTGAAGATCCCGGCGAACTCCACGGCTATATAGCCGCCGCCGATGATCACCACGCGCTCCGGGAACGCATCGAGGTAGAAGGCTTCATCCGATGTGATCACGAGATCGTCGCCGGGAAACGGCGGGACGATGGCCCGGCTGCCGGTGGCGATGAGAATATTCTCGGCCGTGACGGTCTCATTTCCCACCGTCACCGCGTGTGCGTCCACGAGGGACGCGTGATCGCGGATGATCTCGGCGCCCGGTCCTTCCAGCAGACCCTCGTAGACGCCGTTCAGGCGCTCGATTTCGCGCGTCTTATTGTCCCGTAGCGTTGGCCAGTCGAACGTCTCCCCGGACGTGGTCCAGCCGTACGCGGCGCCATCCTCGAAATCCTCCGCAAAATGCGAACCGTAAACGAACAGCTTCTTGGGTATGCAGCCGACATTCACGCACGTCCCGCCCAGATGGAGCTCCTCGGCGATTGCGACCCTGGCACCCAATGCGGCCGACATGCGTGCCGCGCGCGTGCCACCGGAACCGGCACCGATCACAAAGAGGTCGTAGTCAAAAGCCAATTGAATTCTCCAACGAACGGTAATCGATCCGCTTCCCGCCAGCTTGGCGCCGCCGGGCGGGCGTGCATGCTGTAGTGCGCAGAAATGCATGCGCAAGGCTATCAGACTGCCTCACGTGCTGCGCCCGCAGCACGTTCGCCGCGCTGCGTTAACATCTCCCCATGGCGACAACCCTTCTCTACGACTGCTTCAGCGGAATCTCGGGCGACATGCACATTGGCGCAATGGTCGACATCGGCGTACCCGTGGACTACCTGCGCGGCCAATTGGCGAGACTCTCCCTTGCGTCTGAATTCAGGCTCGAAGTCGAACCTGCGACCAAGATGGGCATCAAGGGCACGAGGGCCACGGTTGTTCTGCGCGATGACGCGCCGAGACCCCATCGTCATCTCGCGCAGATCGTGGAAATCATCGAACGCGCGGGTTACGGCCCCTCTATTGAAAGGCGCGCGGTCGCAATGTTCCGCGCCCTCGGAGAAGCCGAATCCGATGTCCACGGCATCGACGTGGAGGATGTCCACTTTCACGAGGTCGGGGCGACGGATGCGATCGTGGATATCGTCTCCGCCGCGCTCTGTCTTGAGTATCTCGGCATCGATTCGGTGCTGTCGCGGCCCGTCGAAGTCGGCGGCGGCACGGTAATGTGCGAGCATGGCCGGATGCCCGTCCCCGCTCCTGCCACGGCGCTGCTGCTCAGGGGGGTGCCTTGCCGGTACGGTGGAGTTGACGGCGAAGCCACCACGCCCACCGGTGCGACGATTCTCAAGTGCGCGGTCAACGCGTTCGACGAACCGGGCAACTTCGTTGCGCAACGCATCGGCTATGGGGTCGGGCACAAGGACTTCAGCCTTCCGAACGTGTTGCGCGTCGCCCTCGGTACCGACAGGGATGCCAGGGCGTCGGCCTACGAGGTCGAAACCAACGTCGAGATTGATTGCAATATTGACGACATGCGACCCGAAGCGTTTCAGCCGCTGATGGACGCACTGTTCGCGGTCGGCGCAATGGATGTCGTTGTGACGCCTGCCCTGATGAAGAAATCCCGACCGGGACACCGCGTTTCCGTGCTGGCGCCCCCGGATCGCCTCGAGGCGATCGTGGAGCGGTTGACGGGTGATTCCACAACCATTGGCGTGCGATTTCACGAGGTGAAGAAGTGGATGCTGCCCCGGCGCACCGCGACTGCGGAGACGACATTCGGCAAGGTTCGAGTCAAAATCGTCGACCTGCCCGATGGCCGCAAGCGCTGGAAGTCCGAACACGAGGACGTCCTCGCCCTTGCCCGCGCCCGCGGCGAGAGTTACCTGACGCTGAAGGACGCGGTCGACCAGGAGATCGCTGCATGGATGAACGACTGAAGAACCTTGCCGCCGTCCTCGATGCGTACCGGGCCGGCGATGTTTCGCGCGCCGACGCCTTGCAGCGCATCGATGCGTCGTTTTTCGAAGCCGCGGGAGACGTGACCGTCGATCACGACCGCCGCCGACGCACGGGTGCGGCCGAGGTCGTCTACGGCGAACACAAGACGCCGGAACAGATCCTGACCGTTTTCGAGGCATTGCGCGCCCGTGGCGAAGATGTCCTCGTGACGCGCGTGCAGGCTGAGAAATATGCCGCCCTCGAAGGCAGGCTGGGTGACGACGCTCGGTACCATGCCACCGCCCGCGTGGTTACCTGCAAGACTTCCCGTCGCGAACCTGCGCCGACCAGTGTCGCTGTGGTCACGGCGGGAACCTCCGATGCCCCGGTCGCCGAAGAGGCTGCGGTCACGTGCGAGTTCTACGACACGCCGGTGACGCGCATAAGCGACGTCGGCGTCGCCGGGTTGCACCGCCTCCTGGCACGTCTTCCGGCGTTGCGGGAAGCGAAGGTGCTGATCGTCGTGGCCGGCATGGAAGGCGCGTTGCCGAGCGTCGTTGGCGGTCTCGTGGACAAGCCCGTCATCGCGGTGCCCACGAGCGTGGGCTACGGTGCGTCGTTCGGCGGCGTCGCCGCTCTTCTGGGCATGCTGAACAGTTGCGCGTCCGGCGTCTGCGTGGTCAACATCGATAACGGATTTGGCGCGGGCTTCCTCGCCAGCCAGATCAATCGGCTGTAGTACCCGGCCGTTCCCGAGCGAGCTATCCGGGTTAAGATGGACGCATGACCACATTGCATGACAAGTATGCGGCGCTGAAGTCATTCATCGGAGGTTTCGATTCCGCCGTGGTCGCGTACTCGGGCGGCGTCGATTCGTCGCTTGTGGCGTTTGTCACGGCCGAAGTGCTCGGATCGAGGTCATTGGCCGTGACATCCGGCTCGAATAGCCTGAAACGCGACGATCTTGCCCTTTCCAGGGAGCTTGCCCAGCGGTGGAACATGCCACACCGGGTGATCGTGACCGACGAACTTGACGATCCCAACTATCGCGCGAATCCGACGAACCGATGCTTCTACTGCAAGACATCGCTGTATACGCAGTTGGCGCAGATCGCCGACGCGGAGGGTTTTGACGCGATCTTCAACGGCACGAACCTCGACGACCTCGGCGACCACCGCCCGGGGCTCATAGCGGCGAAGGAGCATGGCGTTCGATCACCCCTGGCCGAGACGGGTTTCAACAAGGCCGATATCAGGGAACTGGCGAAGACCCTCGGTCTCGAGAACGCGCAGAAGCCGCAGTCGGCGTGCCTGTCGAGCCGCGTACCGTACGGCACCGCCATAGACGCGGGCCTGCTACGGCAGATCGAGCGCGCGGAAAGCGCGCTGCTCGCGCTGGGATTCTCGCAGTTCCGAGTCCGCCACCACGGCGATGTCGCCCGCCTGGAACTCGTGGCTACCGAGTTCGAGAAGGCGCTGGCGCGGCGCGAAGTCATCGTCGAACGATTGAAAGCCTGCGGCTACAGGTTCGTGGCCCTAGACATGGCCGGTTTCCGGTCCGGATCGCTGAACGAGGGGCTGATCGAGAGAGCCTGATCCAGAACTGTCCGGGTCGTCGCCGGTCAGCCCGCGATCTCCCGTAGAAGTTCCTTGTCGCGCAGCAGTTCCCGAACGGTGTCGACCACCGCCTGTGTTCGAAAGTCCACTTCCAGGTTCAGGCAATCCCCTACCCTGCGGTTTTCGAATCCGGCACGAACGAGGGTCTCGGGAATCAGTTTGACGGTTGCGCTCCCCGTGCGCCGATTCAAGGCGGCGATGGTCAGACTAGCCCCGTCTAACGCGACAAAGCCCTTTTCCATCATGTAGCTGCACCAATGTCCTGGGACCGATACCGAAACCGAGGCACGACCTTCGGCGGTTTCGATTTCCGTCACTGGGACGGTGCATGCGATGTGGCCGGACAGAACATGGCCACCCACTTCGTCGCCAACCCGGTACGACCGTTCGACATTCACCCGTTGGCCCGCGGAGACGTCGCCAAGATTCGTGAGGTCCGTGGTCTCTTCGACCAAGTGAAAGGTCGCGACTGGCCCCGAGGCGCGTACGACCGTGCTGCAGACGCCGTTCAACGCGACGGACGCGCCAGCCTGCAAGTCCTCGGCGAGTCCATCAAGATCCACCGATAGCGTGGTCAGCGGGCCTTCCCGCTGCGCCTCGGTGACCTGGCAACGTCCCTGCACAATCCCCGTAAACACCTTCGAGCGCGCCGCGCGGTCAAAGGCAGGAGGCTAGTCCGCCGCCGCAAGGATATCTCGGCGCTTCTTCTCGTTATCGATGTGCGCGACCCAGCGCGAACACATTCTTTCCATCGACTTGTCGTTTGCTCGGCGCGCGCTTGCCCGCGCATCGACGAATACCCTTCGCGCCTGGGTCAGGCGATCACGGTTGAAAAGGCACATTCCGTGAACGACTTCCGTACTGTAGGCCTTCCTCAAGCCGCCCTTGTCAAGCGCTTTCTCGGCCGCCTCGCTACATTTCACGTAGTCGTCCTTGTCCAGGTACAGGCTGGCCAGGCGGGCAAAGATCTCGCCGTCGTCGGACTTGGTGCCGGCTTTCTCGAAGGTGGGAATCGCGTCGTCGACCTCCTGCGCCATCTGGTACGCCTGACCGAGGGACTGCAGGTTCTTCGAGGTTTCTTCCACAATGCCTTCGTCGATAGCTTCCTGCAGCCACTTCGCTGCCCGGTAGGGAACGTCGTTCTGCATCAGCAGGCCCGCATAGTTACGCATATCGGACTCGCGTTCCAGATAGCCCAGAGTGTGGGCGGCCTCGTAGGTATACATCTGCTTGTCTTCATAGCCTTCCTGGCCGTATACCTGCGCGAGCTGTACCCAATATTCGCGTTTCGGGAAATCACGCACCATGATTTCGAGGATATCGAGCACCTTTGCCCAGTTATCCTCTTCGAAGTAGAGGTATTTCAACAGTCCCCACCAGGTTTCCTTGACCTCCGTGCCCCGGTCCTGCGCGATCTGGATCGCAGTCTCGACCTGCACTATGGCTTGCGGGTAGTCGTCCATCTGGTAATAGACCTGGGCGAGGAAGATATGCGGCTCCGGACTCGGGTTGTCCGCCTGGTCCAGCCACTTGTGCATATAGTGCAATGCTTCGTTATAGTTCTTTTCCGTGTAATGTAACTGGGCCAGGCTGTAGATGACCTGGGTCTCCAATCCTTCGGAGATCTGGTCGCCCTGCGCCAGCACCTGCTCGTACGAGGTGATGGCCCGGTCGTAGCGATCCAGAGCGTAGTGAACAAAGGCCATCATGTTGTGTATGGCGCCGAGTTCGTTGCCGTTATATCGCCGTTGCCGGTCAAGCATGCCACTCAGGGCGTTCAAGGCGGCCTGATAGTCCTCAGCATCGATGAGTTCCTGCGCCTCGGCCAACTTCTTGTACGTCGACTCGCTCATCGTCGGCACGCGCCGCGTCGGTTTTCTTTTCTCTTCCGCAGCGAATGCGGTGTCGCCGGTTAAACCGAAACCGCCAGAGTTAACCGAACCTCCAAAGAGGTCGGGCGGCGCCGGCAACCAGGCCAGGAGAAATCCGGCGAGAAGTGTTCTAAAGACAGTATTGAAACGCATATTGGCCTCCTATCCGTCTTCGAGTTCGAACTTGATCAGGTTGCGTACGCCCGCCACTTCCACCGCTTCACCATTGACCACCTTCGGCTTGTACTTGAACTTCAGCGCGGCCTGGATTGCGGCGCGATCGAAGATGCCGGGAGGTTTGGCGTCTACAACCACGGGATCGCGCACGGCGCCGGTGGTCATGACTACAAACTCGAGCAGCACGTATCCCTCTATGCCGCGGGTCTGAGCCCGCCGAGGGTAGATCGGCGCCACCTTGACAATGGGCAGGTACTCACCATCGGCCGAGAAACCGCCCGTCCCGGAGAGGTTGTGATCCACCTGAACGGTCACGGCACCGATCTCCACGCCCTGGCTGATGGAAGAGTCGAAGTCGGGCTTCGGCATGTTGGGAGGCGGCTCATCCGGCGGCGGCGGTGGTTCCGGCTTCCGCTTCTTGGTGATCAGTTCCTGATCTTCCTGCAATCGGACAAAATCCAGGATCCGGCCCTGATCCGCGTCCGAAAACGGGCTCCTGTCGCTCTTGATCAGCGCTTGCATGAGCAGGAACAGGAAGAAGGTGACAACCAGGCCGGCCGCCACCCCAATGGCATATCGTGTGATCATGCGGATTCCTCCTTAACTGCTCTCACCGCTCGCCAACTATCGCAACTTCGAGCTATCGCTAGTTCTCCGTGGCTATTGCCACCTCGTTCAGATTCACCGCGCGCGCCGCATCCAGCACGGCCTTCAGCACCTCGTACTTGGCGTTCCGGTCGGCCTGGATGACCAAGCCTCCCTTGGGATTCTCGATGTGGAGACGTTCGATGTGTGCGGCAACGGCGGTTGGATCCACCTGTTTCTTGTCGATCCAGATCTCGCCCGCCTCGCTGATGGCTACCAGCACGCTCACCGTTGGCTTCTGTTCGAAGGTCAGGGCATCGGGACGGAAGACTTCGATACCGGCCTGCTTGATGAACGTCGCGGTAACGATGAAAAAGATCAGCATGATGAAGACGACATCCAGCATCGGCGTCAAGTTCAGATCCGACTCATCGTCGGATCGGGAGTGGGTTCGAATCTTCCGCACCGGATTGTCCTCTTGTCTATCCCGCCTCTCTATCCCGCCACTGGAATTTCTTCAGTCGCGCCTCGCGTCGTTCAGTGGTCCATCGTCAAATGCTGTTCAAAGCTCTCAATCTCGTACTCGATCTTTCGCCGGACCACCGTGCTGGCCATCAGCCCTGACAGGGACGCGATCATCCCGGACATCGTCGGAATGGTGGCCATCGATACGCCGGCCGCCATGGAACGGGCGTTGCCGCCCTGTGTTGCCATGGCGTCGAATACGGTGATCATGCCGGTCACCGTGCCGAGCAGACCCAGCAGCGGACACAAGGCCACGCAGGTCTGGATGATCGGCAGCGAACCCGTGATGCGGGCCGAGGTCTGGGAAATGATCGAGGCCCGAATTTCGTGCGCGCTCCAGGAACGTCGTTCCGATCGGCCTTCCCACTCATCCGAAGCATCGCCGACAATCCGCTTGTGTTCGCTCTGGAAATACCAGATCCGCTCGATCAGCAGCGTCCACATCAGGAATGTGACGATAGCGATCAGATACAGGACGTTGCCGCCCTGCTCAATGTAGGCGACGATCGCCAGATACGCGTCACCGATCACGGATTACCTCTCTACTCGAGCTACCCAAGCGGACGTCCGGCCGCCTCTGCGCGCTCTGCGATCAGACCGGCGGCCTCCTCATCGAGTATGTGGATGATCGACTTGCTGGCCGTGTTGACGATCGAATGCAGCAACACCGTCGGGATGGCGACGCACAGTCCGAGCACGGTGGTCATCAATGCGGTGGAGATCCCGCCTGCCATGGTCTTCGGATCGCCCGTGCCGAAGAGCGTTATGGCTTGGAACGTCAGGATCATCCCGATCACGGTGCCCAACAGTCCCAGCAGGGGGGCCACCACGGATATGACCTGGATCAGGGTGATATTGCGCGTCAGCTTGGGGGTTTCGTTCAGGATTCCCTCTGCCAGCTTCAAATCCAGCGTGTCCACGTCGATGTTCTTGTTCTCTTCGTAGATGTTCAGCAGCCGTCCAAGCGCGTTGTCGTTGCTGATGGTCTCCGACCGCTTCTGCTGGTTGACCTTGCCGCGCACGAGAAAAAGCGTCACCAGGCGTTCCAATGCCAGCAGTACGCCGAGGATGCCGCCCAGGATAATGACGGAGCCGACATAGCCGCCCTGGCCGTCGCAGAACGGGAGCCAGCACTCGCCCTTGGCGATGCCGCCGAATACCGAACCGACCCGCTCCCCAACCGTGGCCGCCTGAATCAAAAGGGTCAGCATCGATCCTCGGGACGGGTCAACGGCGAACGCAACGATCTCGCCGGGGTCGGCGTCGGTGAGATCTTCAGCGGTATTCGCGAATCGCGCCGAGGGCTGGCGCCCGAGCTCCACGAGTTGGCCGGAATTGACGTCGTAGTTGATGTACTCGCCGTCCGATACGACGTTGAACGCCCCGACGCGGATGACTTCCGCTTCGACACGTTCGCCGTTGAGCATGTTGACCGTGGCATCGAAACGCGTGACCTTGCCCGATTCCGTCATTTCGCGCTGCATCTCGAACCAGAGATCCTCCATCTCCTGGATAGTCGCGAGCTGGGTTGCCGTCCCCATCTTCGCGGCGAACTCGCCGAGCCAATCCCCGCGGTTCGGATATTCAACGCTGATGACGGATCCCTCGAACTGCCCGCGCACGTCGCCGGCGACCTGTTGCAGCACTCCGAACAACTCGCGCAACGATCCCAGGCGCTTGTCGAGTTGGTCCTGCCGCTCACCGATCAGGATCTCGTTTTCCTCGAATTTCGTTTCCAGGCGTTCGCTACGCTGCTCCTCACGGCGGCGTTCGGCGCGGGCATTGTCGAGCATCCGCTGCTGTTCGTTCTTGCGCTGCAGGAACTCCTGTTCCCTGCGAACGTGTTCGCGGTTTTCCACGACCCGTCTCTGTTCCACGTTGTCGAGCAGTTCGCCGAGGGTGTCGGCGGGAACGACTTCAAGCGCCGGGTCAATCGAGGCTTCGGTTTCTTCCTGCGCTGCGACGCTGACCGCGCACATCAACGCGAGGCACCACGCCCCGGCTATGGAAATTGTCGCCTTCATTATCGAGCCTCCGGTGCGTTGATGACGGGCAGAATCAATAGCCCGGGAGCGAGTTGCTGGCGGGCCATGCGAATGCCGTTGCGCACCGGTGCGGTGTACTCGTCACCCAACGCCTCCCAGCGTCTGTCGGAATCATTCCACATCCCCGTCAGTTCGCCGTCACTGGTCTGATATACCAGGGCGACGCGGCCCATCTTCAGCACATCGACAATGTAGTTTGTGCCGTCAACGTCGATCGTGTCGCCATAGGCCTCCATCGTGCGGCCGTACTCGTTCTCGATCTGGTACGCCTGCAGCACCTGTGAGAATTTCTCCGAGACCGCAACATCGGCCCGGTCCATGATGGTTCGAAGCCGCTCGACCCGATCGCGCCGCTCGGCCAACAGGAACGGCAGGTCAAGATCCACGAACTGCTCGAGGCCATCGATCATGCGCAGCATCAACGGCGTGATCTGGCGTTCGATGACCGTGACCCGGTCGATGGATTCGGAGAGCTGCGACAGTTCTCGGTCCTGATCGGCAATCTGCCTCTCCAACTGTCGATTGTAGACGCGAAGTCCTTCAATTTCGTCCAGCACGAGTTTGTATTCGGTATACAGGTCGCGGGTCTCTTCGGTCAGGGCTTCGATCTTGCCCTGCGAGGTGCGCGCCTGTGCATTGATGCGATCGGCAACGGCAAAAATGTCGTCCAGGGTCGCCGCACCGGCCGTTGCGCCGACGACACACCCCAGCCCGGTTGCCAAAACCGCGGCGCGTCTCAGAATACTGTGTCTCTTCATTCCTTTTCCTACGCGATGTCCGGTTGATGTATTGCCCGACACCGCTTCCGATGCGTCGGATTCGGCGCCTTAAGTTCCCCTCGACAGTCTCCCTCGACCCTCTCGACGCCACAGTCGCTCGTCATCCCAAGGAGCGTAACGCCTGCGTCGCCGCGCACGGGTGGCGCTCGAAGCATCACGAAACCCCGATGGCATGTCAAGGACGACATGGCCTCGACAATCGCATCGCGCCAGCCTCCCTGCATTGACGCCTTGCCTTTGATTGTGTAACGCGAAAAACAGCCTGTCGGGGTCAATGATGTTTCTTTGAAGCACAAATTCGACGACGCCCGTCGACGTTTGCAAGGATCGGCCCAGAAATCCGCGCGCCCTTTGGAAGGCGTGACCGGCAGTTCATCCTTTTGTCATATTTCGTTGTCAGATTGCTTCATACTTACCGTCGCCAACACTCAAGACCGCACGACTGGCCGGTAGCGTGCAGCAGGGGAGCGCATGGCCGCCGAATCTATTCTGCTCGTCGAGGATGAGCCGGAAATACGGGAAATGCTCTCGTTTTCGCTCGTCAGAGCCGGCTTCGACGTCATCGAAACCGAAAGCGCCGAGACGGCGCTCGAGCGACTGCAGGGACCGCCCCCGAAACTTCTCATCATCGACTGGAGACTACCCGGAATGAGCGGCGTGGACCTCGTGCGCCGCCTGCGTCGGGACCCCGTGACCGCGGAACTGCCGCTGATCATGCTCACCGCCCGCGGGGAGGAATCCGACAAGCTGACGGGTTTCGACGCCGGTATCGACGATTACGTGGTCAAGCCCTTTTCGCCGAAGGAGTTGATCGCCCGCGTCAAGTCGCTTTTGCGCCGGGCGGGAAGTACGGCAGATGGCAAGGTCGTCGCCGGGCCGATCGAAGTGGATACCCGCGCGCATCGCGTCACCGTAGGCGGTTCCCGCGTACGTCTCGGGCCGCTGGAATTTCGCCTGTTGGAACAGCTTATGCGCTGGCCCGATCGCACCTTCGATCGTGCCCAGCTTCTGGACCGCGTATGGGGACGAAACGTCTTTGTCGAAGAACGCACCGTAGATGTGCACATCCTGCGCCTGAGAAAGGCATTGTCGCCATTCGGGGCTGATGGACGCATCGAGACGGTTCGGGGCGTCGGATACAGGTTCGCCGCCGATGAATCTGCCCGGGGTGATGGTGGCGATTAACGACCGGGGGCGCTTGCTGGCCGTGGTTGCGATCACTGCGGCCGCGGCCTGGGCCACCGACAGCATCGCATGGGGCCTGGTCGTGGGACTCGGCATCGCCATCGCGTACTTCGCCCTGCAATACCGGCAGTTTCTCCGCTGGTCGGAGCGTCCGTTGACGCAGCCAGGCACGCCGGATCGCGGGTGGCGTATCGCCGCGTATCGCGTATATCGGAGCATTCGATCCGGCAGGGACAGGAGCCGAATGCTGCTCCGGTCGCTGCGCGCCATGCAGCGCACGGCCGAAGCGGTTCCGGACGGCTGGGCCATGGTCCGGCGATCCGGCGAAATAGAGGATTTCAACCGGGCCGCGGGCCGCCTGCTAGGCCTGTCCCCACATGACCGCGGACAGAATATTCTCTCGCTCGTGCGCGACCCCTCGGCGGGCGCGCTGCTGCGCGGCGATTCCGACACCGAGATCGTCGAAATCGCCGCGCCAGCGGACAACACGCGCCGGATCGAACTGCGCCGCATCGTCATCGACGATGATCGCAAACTCATTGTCGTGCGCGATATCACCGAATTGAACCGCGCTTTGACCATGCGCCAGGACTTTGTCGCCAATGTGTCGCACGAACTGCGTACGCCCCTGACGGTGATCGTCGGCTATCTCGAGCAGTCCGGGGACGCCGACCCCGCCACGCTGAGGGCCATCCTGCCCAGGCTGGTCAGCCCGGTGCAGCGGATGCAGGCGCTAGTCGACGATCTGTTGACGCTCACGCAACTCGAATCGGGGGGTATGCCGGGCGAGTCCGACATCGAATACGTCGACGTAGCCCAAATGCTGCAGCCCATCGCGGCCGATGCGCGCGGGTTGTCGGGTGGGCGGCATGAGCTGACGCTGCAGGCGGACAAGCACCTGCGTATCAGGGGTGTCCCCGGGGAACTCCACAGCGCTTTCGCGAACCTGATCACGAATGCGGTTCGTTACAGCCCCCACGGAGGCGATATAGAGGTGCGCTGGTTCGATGGCCCCGACGGCCCGCGTTTTGAAGTCCGGGACCAGGGTATGGGCATCGCGCCCGAACATCTCACAAGGCTCACCGAACGCTTCTATCGGATCGATCTCGCACAATCCAGTGTTCGCGGCGGCACGGGACTCGGTCTGGCGATCGTCAAGCACGTACTTCGACGCCATGGCTCGGTGCTGCAGGTCGAGAGCGAACTGGGCAAGGGCAGCCTCTTTTTCTGCGAGTTTCCGGACGCGCTCGGCGAAGTCGAAATCCGCGGCATTGAACGATCGGGGCCATGAAGCGAATCCTGCTGGCGTCCGGCGCACTGACGATGTTGGCCCCGGGCGTCCCCGCCGTCGAAAACGCGGCAGTCCTGCCAGCATATCAACGCGTCAGCGGGGTTTCGGGCAATCTGTCGAGCACCGGGTCCGACACGCTCGCGAACCTCATGACCCTGTGGACCGAGGCGTTCAAGAGGTACTACCCCAATGTCAACATCCAGGTCCAGGCGCCGGGTTCTTCCACCGCGCCGACCGCCCTGACGGAGGGCACGTCCAATCTCGGCCCGATGAGCCGCCGGATGAAGGACAAGGAGATCGAGGCATTCGAAACACGGCGCGGATACAAGCCGACGGCCGTCCGGGTTGCCGTAGACGCGTTGGCCGTATACGTGCACAAGGACAACCCGATCACGTTCATGTCGCTGCCGGAAGTCGACGCGGTCTTCTCGGTGTCTCGCCGATGTGGCGGCGGGAGGGACATTCGGACGTGGGGCGATGCCGGTCTTACCGGCGCCTGGGCCACGCGGCCGTTGCAACTGTATGGACGGAACTCCGTGTCCGGCACCTACGGCTATTTCAAGCAAAAGGCACTCTGTTCGGGCGATTTCAAGAATACTGTCAACGAACAGCCCGGCTCGGCTTCCGTCGTTCAGGCAGTCACGTCGTCGCTGAACGGGATCGGCTATTCCGGAATCGGCTACAGGACTTCCGGGGTGCGCGCGGTGCCCCTCGCGAGAAGTGACACCGCCAAGGCGTTCGACGCCACGGCAGCCAACACCAAGGATCGGTCCTATCCGCTCACGAGGTTCCTGTTCATCTACATCAACCGGCGGCCCGATTCACCCCTGCCGCCGCTGGAAGCCGAGTTCCTCCGGTTCGTGCTGTCTCGCGAGGGACAAATAGTCGTGCATAAGGACGGCTATATCCCGCTGTCCCCCCGCCAGGCGATCGGCGAACTGCGATACCTGGGCCAGGAAGACCGATGATCCAGGGATTGTCCTGGCGGCGGCGAGCCGTCGAGGCGCTGACGGCGCGCGTCGTCGGTCTCGGCGGCGGCGCGATCATCGTTGCGATTACGCTCATTTTCTTCTACCTGGTCATGGTCGCCGCTCCGATATTCCGCCCGGCGCAGATCAGTGAACTCGATGTTCTGCGCCTTTCCGGGAGCCAGGTGCTGGCCGCCGGCAGCAACGACAGCTTTGAGTCGCTTTACGCCATCGGGGCCGATGGAACCATTTCCTTTCTCAATCCAGACACCGGCGCGCTGCGGGGTTCCGAACGCCTGACGCCCTACCCGCTCGCCGCGGTTCGACTCGTGTTTCCCAGCAACGATACCTTCGCGCTGGTTGGCGAGGACGGAACGGCGACATTGGTTCGCGTCTGGTTTCGCAGGCGCTTCGACGGCGACGTCGGCTATATCGAGGATCACGTGGACCGCCTGTTCGGCGGCGAACCGCTGCCCCTGCCTGCGATTCCGGTGGAACAGGCGACCGGCCATCATGAAAACCGATTCGACTTCTACCTCGCCGAGTCCGTGTTGAAGGTCGCGGGAGTGGATGCGTCGGGGAACATCCGAATCTGGCAGTTCGATCAGCTTGATGACAGGTTGTCTCAGCCGCCCGCGGTCGACCTGCGTCCCGGGGGCAGCATCGACCGCCTTGATTTCGGTCCTCGAGGCGATTGGCTCTACGCCACGAACTCAAGCGGCGCCGTGGCGGTCTACGACATCGCCGTTCCCGACCAGGCCGTCGAGGTCTATTCCGGGTTCCTGACTCGCGATGGCGCCGAACTCTCCGTCATGACGCCGCTGCTTGGACGCTACTCGCTGATGGCGGCAGACAACAACGGACGTCTGACCCAGTGGATCCTTCGACGTGGCCCCGAAGGCGCCGGGCTGGTCGCCGCACGCGACTTCGAGTTCGCCGACCCCATTGCCGCCATCGTGGCGGAACCGCGCCGCAAAGGCATGATGGCGCTGGATTCCCGCGGCGAAATGCACCTGCTGCATTCGACTTCCGAACGTTACCTGGCGTCGTTTCCGACGGGACTCTCGACACCGGCGGCGGCCGCTTTTTCGCCGCGTTCCGACCGGCTGCTGCTGGCGATGCCCAACGGCGATTTGCGCCGCTACGCCGTCACCAATCACCACCCCGAGATATCCTGGGCAGCGCTGTGGCACAAGATCTGGTACGAGGGCTATCCGGAGCCGGTGCATAGCTGGCAGAGTTCTTCGGCGGACAACGACTTCGAACCGAAATTCTCCTTCTCGCCCCTGCTTTTCGGGACGTTGAAGGCGGCCTTCTACGCAATGCTCTTCGCGACGCCCATCGCCGTGATGGGGGCCATCTACACGGCGTATTTCATGGCGCCGAGGATGCGGCGCTGGGTCAAGCCCGGAATCGAAGTCATGGCAGCGATGCCGACGGTGATCCTGGGTTTCCTGGCTGGACTGTGGTTCGCGCCGCTGGTGGAGCAGAACTTGTCCGCGGTGCTGTCGCTGTTCGTCGCCGTGCCCCTCTGCATGCTGGGTTTCGCGTGGTTCTGGCACCTGTTGCCAAGGAGGGTGACGCAGCCGTTCGACGGGTGGTTCGCCGCCATCAGCATACCTGTCCTGGTCGTCACGACATGGTTGGTGTTTGCATACGACAACGGCCTTGAGCGCCTTTTGTTCGACGGAGATGCGCAGGCGTGGTTCCTCGCCGCACTCGGACTCGACTATGACCAGCGCAATGCGCTGGTGGTCGGGATAGCCATGGGCCTGGCCGTCATTCCCGTCGTCTTCGCGATTTCCGAAGACGCGATTCACGGTGTGCCGCGCCACCTGACAACCGGTTCTCTCGCGCTCGGCGCGACAAACTGGCAAACCCTGACCCGCGTTGTCATCCTGACGGCGAGCCCAGGGATCTTCTCCGCCCTGATGATCGGCCTGGGTCGGGCCGTTGGCGAGACCATGATCGTGCTCATGGCCACCGGCAACACGCCGTTGATGGATTTCAACCTCTTCGAGGGCATGCGGACCTTCGCCGCCAACATCGCTGTCGAACTTCCCGAGTCCGAGGTGGACAGCAGCCACTATCGCCTCCTGTTTCTCGCCGCGGTCGTACTGTTTGTTCTGACTTTCTGCTTCAACACTGGCGCCGAACTTGTTCGTCAACGCCTCAGGTCCCGATACGGCAACCTCTGATGCTGTCTTTGACGAGGACAAACAGTCCGTCTGGGGAACGGACGAACCCGGGGGACGGGGGAAGCAAGGGGACGAGCCCTCCTAGAGAAGGCTGGTGGTCATCCGGCGCCCCGTGGATCTGGCTCAACGCCATGGCCGTCGGTATCGGTATCGCCGCTGTTGCGGGTCTGCTGGGCCTTATCGCCACGCGCGGCCTGGCCCACTTCTGGCCGGCCGACGTGGCAATGCTGCAGGTCGACGACGGCACGACGCTGATCGGCGAACTGGTCGACATCGAGTTCACCGACCCCGCCAGTTTCGAACAGACGGGCCAGCCGGACAGCGGCCAGATTGAACGTTGGCTGCTGAAGACCGGCAACCGCCGCGTCAACGGCCCGGATTTCCGGTGGGTGCCGACGGCCAGTGTCGTCGATCGGAGTTTCCCGTCCGACGTCGCCGTGTTCGAGCGCACGGAATGGGGCAATGCATACGGTCGCATTTCCGCTGTCTACGAAGACGACGCGCTTGTCGCGACCGGGTCGCCGGCCTGGAACGAACTGCAATCGCGTCTCGAGCGCGTCACCGAACTGCGTGACGAAATTGCCGCAACGCAGGCAAGGACCATCGATACCGTCAATTACGGGCTCGAGCGTCTGCGCCTCGAAAAACGTCGGCGGGTTCTGCAGGGAATCAACGAAGCATCGGATATCGAAGAGCAGGAACGCGTCTTGATGGCCACCTACAACGAGGCGGAATCGCGGCTTCGAGCCCTGTCGGAAGCCATGCGCAGGGATGCTGTCGAGATCGTCATCATGGATGGCCGCAGCATCCGGCAGCCTCTGAGCGACGTCATACGCGTCTGGCGGCCAAACGCGATGACGGTGGGCGGAAAGTTGCTTCACTACGTTCGGAGCCTGGCCGTCTTCCTGACCGGCGACCCGCGCGAGGCCAATACCGAGGGCGGCATTTTCCCTGCCATCTTCGGCACGGTCATGATGGTCCTGCTGATGGCGGTGATCGTGTCGCCGCTCGGCGTGATGGCTGCGATCTATCTGCGCGAATACGCCAGGCAAGGACCGCTGGTCAGGCTGCTCAGGATTGCGGTGAACAATCTTGCCGGGGTTCCGAGCATCGTCTACGGCGTGTTCGGCCTGGGATTTTTCGTCTACCTCGTCGGCGGGACAATCGATGACCTGTTCTTCCGTGAAGCGCAACCGGCACCCACCTTCGGAACTCCGGGGCTGATATGGGCCTCCCTCACCCTCGCGCTGCTGACCATGCCGGTCGTGATCGTATCGACCGAAGAGGGTCTGACACGGATCCCGCGCGCGATGCGGGAAAGCAGCCTGGCGCTCGGCGCCACCAAGGCCGAGACGCTCTTCCGCCTGGTGTTGCCCGTGGCAAGCCCATCGATACTCACCGGTATAATACTGGCGGTGGCACGGGCCGCGGGCGAGGTCGCGCCGCTGATGCTGGTGGGCGTGGTAAAGCTCGCGCCGGCATTGCCCGTTGACCTCAATCCGCCCTTTATCCACCTTGAGCGGAAATTCATGCACCTCGGATTCCACATCTATGACGTAGGCTTCCAGAGTCCCAACGTGGAAGCCGCGAGGCCGCTTGTCTACGCCACCGCGCTGCTCCTGATCGTGATAGTCATCGTCCTGAACCTGGCGGCCATCATGCTCAGAAACCGTTTGGAAAACCGCTACCAGGTCGCCGAGACCTAGTGTTCCGTCACGCCCAAAGATGCGAGTGTAGCTGCGAGGGATTTTTGGTTCCTGGCGAGGCGCGACGACGCCGTGTGGCAGGCCCCACACAAGGAGGAGCAACGAAGTCCAGGGGCGAAAAATACCCGCAGATACCCGTAGATTTGGGCGTGACGGAGCACTAGGGCCCATGCCGGACCAGAATCGACAGAGCTGGAGCCCTTACGACGACCGCGTGGTGGAACTTGTGGACCCCGCCGGGGGCACGCCGGAAGACCATGCGAAGGAGCGAGACGCGGTTCGCGAAAACACCTGCCTCGATGTTCGGGAATTGTCGGTGTTTTATGGCGACAAACAGGCACTGCGGGACATTTCGCTGACGATTCCCAAGAACCGGGTGACGGCTTTCATAGGACCCTCGGGATGCGGCAAGTCCACGCTGCTCCGGTGCTTCAACCGCATGAACGATCTGATCGACGGCGTCCGGATGTCCGGCGAGATATCGCTGAACGGAGAGAACATCCACGATCCTTCCGTCGATGTGGCGCAACTCAGACGGCTTGTCGGCATGGTTTTCCAGCGCCCGAATCCGTTCCCCAAGTCGATCTACGAAAACGTGGCGTACGGGCTGCGGCTGCAGCGCGGCATGGCACGGTCGGAGATCGATGACCGCGTCGAATGGGGGCTGAAGAGCGCTGCGCTTTGGGATGAGGTCAGCGACCGTCTGAAGGACTCGGCGCTGGAACTGTCCAGCGGCCAGCAGCAGCGATTGGTCATTGCCCGCGCGATCGCCGTCGAACCACATGTACTCCTGCTGGATGAACCCGCCTCGGCGCTTGATCCGATCTCCACGCTGAAGATCGAGGAATTGATCGGCCAGCTCAAGAGCGACTACACCATCGTGATCGTCACCCACAACATGCAGCAGGCGGCCCGCGTCTCGGATTACACTGCCTTCCTCTATCTCGGCGAAATGATCGAGCACGACGACACAGATACGATCTTCACGAATCCCTCGGAACAGCAGACGGAGGACTACATCACCGGCCGCTACGGTTGATGGATTGGTCAAGCAGCGCAGATGAACCCGCACATTTCGGGACAGTACGACAGCGAACTTGAATCCGTACGGCTCGGCTTCATGAACATGGGCGGGCGAGTCGAAAAACAGGTGCAGACAGCCGCGCGCGCATTCGCCACGCATGACGTGGAAGCCGCCGAAGCCGTGCGCGAGGGGGAAGTGGAAATCAACCAGCTCGAACGCGTTCTCGACGACCGATGCATCCACATCATCGCGCGCCGGCAGCCGACGGCAAGCGACCTGCGCCTCCTCATCACCATCATGAAGGGATGCGTAGACCTAGAACGCATGGGCGACGAGGCCGAGAAGATCGCACGGATGGCGTCAGAAATCTCTCACCTTCCCCTGCCGGCCGATCAATACGCGGACTTGCAGCAGATGCAGGAATCAGTCATCCGGATGGTTTCCGATACCCTGGACGCCTTCGCGCGGCTCGACCTCGATGCGGCTCGTGCGGTGATTATGGCCGACGCAGAGGTCGACAGGATGTTCTCGGCCATCGACCAATCGCTTTCCCAGGGCCTGTACACGCACGCTGACAGCATCCAGCGATCCCTGAACACCATTTGGGCCGCGCGGGCGCTCGAACGCATTGGCGATCACGCCAAGAACATCTGCGAACTCACGGTCTATCTCATCGAAGGAACCGATGTGCGCCACATGAAGGACTCCGGCCGCAGCGACCAGTCCTTAAGCGAGTGACCGGTACGGCCGTTCGCCTGGAGTATCATCTGCCGCTGTTTTCGAGACTGGCGTACGCCTGAAGGCCATGAAGCGCGACAAACAGAAGGTGGTCGACGAAGTCTGGGATGACGAGCGAGTGTCGAGTTTTCTGCACAGGGCTCCGCCGGACCTTCCGGGCGACCCGGACTTCCATGTGCTGCTGTTCGCGTATCGAAGCATGCGCGCCGGCGACTTCGCCCGGTTTCTCGACTTCTACGTGGAGGCAGGACGCGATGTAACGGCCAAGAACGGCGACGGTGAGAGCATGGCGCACTACCTGTCCCACCATGCCATGGCCGGTCCCTATATCAACCTGCTCGAAGCCGCCGCAGCCCGCTCGGGCCAATGAACCGACACAAGCTCATCGTGCTCGGATCGGGCCCCGCCGGCTATACCGCCGCGCTCTACGCGACGAGAGCGAACCTCGCTCCCGCGCTCATCACCGGCGTGGAAGTCGGCGGGCAGTTGACGACCACCACCGACGTCGATAACTGGCCCGGGGACGCGGACGGTCTGCAGGGACCGGAACTGATGGACCGCATGAAGCGCCATGTCCAAAAGTTCGGGACCGTGATCGTCGACGACCACATCAACGCAGTGGACCTTGGAGTGCGTCCATTCCAACTGGTGGGCGACCGGGACGAGTACCGCACCGATGCGCTGATCATCGCCACCGGCGCATCTGCGAAGTACCTTGGACTGCCGAGCGAGCAGGCATACCTGGGGCGCGGAGTCAGCGCCTGCGCGACTTGCGACGGGTTCTTCTTTCGAGATCAGGACGTGGCTGTCATCGGTGGCGGCAACACGGCGGCGGAAGAAGCGCTCTACCTGTCGAATATCACGAACAGCGTGGTGCTGGTGCATCGTCGCGACACCCTGCGGGCGGACAAGGTGCTGCAGGACCGCCTGTTCGCGAGACCGAACGTCCGGTTCCTGTGGAGCCACACCCTCGAAGAGGTGCGCGGAGACGATAGCGGCGTTAGCGCAATCGAAGTGCGAAGCGTCGCCGACGGCGCGACCCACGAAGTTTCCGTGACCGGCGTTTTCATCGCCATCGGACACACGCCCAATACGGTTCTGTTCGACGGCCAGCTCGACATGACGGACGGCTACATCGAAGTCGCCAGGGGCGCCAATGGCAACGCCACCGCCACGAGCGTGCCCGGCGTGTTCGCGGCCGGCGACGTGGCGGATCACGTCTACCGCCAGGCCATCACGTCCGCGGGATTTGGATGCATGGCCGCCCTCGATGCGGAGAAGTACATCGACACGCTATGAGCCTCTCCGCCAACTCCGGCGTCGCCGACGTCGAGCCTGCGTTTCCCGATCCCAGGCATGCGGGCCGCGAGGGTCTGGTTGCGGTTGGCGGCGACCTGTCCCCGCAACGTCTTCTCAGCGCATACGGACACGGCATCTTTCCCTGGTTCGACGACGACCGCGGCCCCGTGCTGTGGTGGTCTCCCGACCCGCGCGCCGTGCTCGCACCCGACGGCATGAAGATCTCGCGGAGTCTCGCCAAGCGGCTTAGACGGGGCGACTATGCGGTCACCATGGACACCGACTTCCAGGCGGTTGTGGAAAGCTGCGCGGCGCCGCGCAGGGGCGGCGGGACCTGGATCACGCCGGCGATGCAGAGCGCCTACCTGAAGCTCTCGGAACTGGGGTTCGCCCACTCCGTGGAAGCGTGGTGCGACGGTGACCTCGTCGGCGGGCTTTATGGGGTATCCCTCGGTCGCATGTTCTTCGGAGAGTCCATGTTTTCCAAGCGTCCGGACGCATCGAAGGTCGCCCTCGCCTACCTGTCCCGGCAACTGACCGTCTGGGAGTTCGAACTGATCGACTGTCAGATCATCAACGACCACCTGAAATCGCTCGGGGCAATGCCGATGCAGCGTGGCGAGTTCCTCGACCGCCTGGCTCGAAATCGACGCAAATCGACGCGCCAATACTCCTGGCGATTCGACGCCCCGACGACGGCAACATGACGGCGAGCGCCATCGGCCCAACATCACGCAGGATGACTTGATTCGTCACATCGTGCAGAATTGGACCCGTCCTTCGGCGGCTCACAACCCGCGAAGGACAATCCACTCGTGACCGTCCGGCGGTCGCCGAATGCAGGGCAGATGGCAAAAGAAGAACAGATAGAAATGCAGGGCAAGGTCATCGATACCTTGCCGAACACCATGTTTCGTGTGGAACTGGAGAACGGTCACGTGGTGACCGCCCACATTTCAGGCAAGATGCGCAAGAACTACATCCGCATACTGACGGGCGATACGGTAAAGGTGGAACTCACTCCCTACGACCTCAGCAAAGGCCGCATCACTTTCCGCGAACGCTAGTCCGCGCCGTATCGCAGCGCGACTGCAGAGTGTGCCTCAGGCCGGGTGTTTCTCCGGCGCCTTCGCCTCTACGGCAAGATCGCCATCCTGAACGGTGACCCGGACTACCCCGCCGCGCTCCAGTTCCCCGAACAGGATGTCATCCGCAAGCTGGCGCTTGATCTTTTCCTGAATGAGGCGCTGCATGGGCCGGGCACCCATCTTCTCGTCGTAGCCTTCGTGCGCGATCCAGTCGCGGGCGGCTTCGTCCACCTCAAGCTGCACCTTCTTGCCGTCCAGTTGCGCCTGCAGTTCCACCAGGAACTTGTCGACCACCGTCTTGATGACCTCCATGGGCAGCGCATTGAACTGCATGATGGCGTCCAGCCGGTTACGGAACTCGGGGGCGAACATCCGCTTGATCACCTCCATGGCATCGGTGGAGTGGTCCTGCTCGACGAACCCGATAGAGGCGCGCGAGGTTTCGCGGGCGCCGGCATTCGTCGTCATGATGAGCACGGTGTTGCGGAAATCCGCCTGGCGCCCGTTGTTGTCGGTCAGCGTGCCGTGGTCCATGACCTGCAACAGGATGTTGAACACCTCCGGATGGGCCTTTTCGATCTCGTCCAGCAGGATCACGCTGTGCGGATGCTTGGTGACCGCCTCGGTCAATAACCCGCCCTGGTCAAACCCCACGTAGCCCGGCGGCGCGCCGATCAGTCGCGAGACGGTGTGCCGCTCCATGTACTCCGACATGTCGTAACGCAACAGTTCGACGCCCATGATGATGGCAAGCTGGCGGCAGACCTCGGTCTTGCCGACGCCCGTCGGCCCGGCGAACAGGAAGCTGCCGATCGGCTTCTCTTCCACCTTGAGCCCCGCGCGCGACAGCTTGATGGCCGATCCGAGCATCTCGATCGCCTCGTCCTGCCCGAACACGACCATCTTGAGCTTCTCTTCGAGGCCCTTGAGCGCCTCCTTGTCGGACACCGTGACCTGCGTCGACGGGATGCGCGCGATCTTCGCCACCACCTGCTCCACGTCGCCGGCGCCGATGGACTTCTTGCGCTTGGTCGGCGACAGGATGCGTTGCGCTGCGCCGGCTTCGTCGATGACATCGATGGCCTTGTCCGGCATGAACCGGTCCGTGATGTAGCGCGCAGCCAGTTCGGCGGCGGTACGCAGTGCGCGGTCCGTGTAGCGCAGCTCGTAGTGGTCCTCGAATCGGGGCTTGAGGCCCTTCAGGATCTTGTAGGTGTCATCGACGTCAGGTTCGACGATATCGATCTTCTGGAACCTCCGGGACAGCGCGCGATCCTTGTCGAATATGCCTCGATACTCCTGGTAGGTCGTCGACCCCATGCATCGAACGTCGCCGGAAGCGAGCAGCGGCTTCAACATGTTCGATCCGTCCATGACGCCGCCCGATGTCGCTCCCGCGCCAATGATGGTGTGGATTTCATCGATGAAGAGTATGGCGCGCGGCTCCTTCTTGAGTTCGTTCAGGAGCATCTTGAAGCGCTTCTCGAAGTCTCCCCGGTACTTCGTGCCGGCCAGCAGGGCGCCCAGGTCGAGCAGGTACACGATGCTGTCTCCGACCACCTCAGGCACATCGGAATCCACGATGCGCTTCGCCAAACCCTCGGCGATGGCGGTCTTGCCCACGCCCGACTCGCCGACCAGCAGGGGGTTGTTCTTGCGGCGGCGACAGAGGATCTGGATGACGCGCTCCAGTTCGTGTTCCCGACCCACCAGGGGATCGATGGCACCTGCGCGGGCAAGATCGTTCAGGTTGCTGGTGAAAGTCTCCAGCGCGCTCTGCGGCTTGCCCTCGCCAGTACCCTCAACACTGCCATGGTGCTCGGGACTCTCCCCTTCATCGCCTTTGGCTATGCCATGCGCGATGTAATTGACCACGTCGATGCGTTCGATGTTCTGTTGCTTCAGCAGGTAGACGGCAGGCGACTCCTGCTCGTTGAAAATGGCCACGAGCGCATTGGCGCCGGTCATTTCCTTGCGGCCGCTGGATTGAACATGGAATATCGCGCGGCGCAGAACGCGCTGGAAGCCCAGGGTCATCTCCGGGTCCCGCTTTCGGTCGCCGGCGGGAATAAGCGGCGTCGTCTTTTCGATGTGCTCGCCGAGGGAGGCGCGCAGGCGATCGAGGTCGGCACCCACCTTGACCAGCACGTCGTTCGCGGCTGCGTTGTTGAGAAGTGCCAGGAGCAGATGCTCCACGGTCAAAAACTCGTGGCGTTTCGCCTTCGCGTTCTGAAGCGCCTCGGCGATGGTCGCGTTCATGTCCTTGCTAAGCATGGCTAGTCGGTCATCTCGACAGTGGAAAGGAGGGGATACTTGTTCTGCTGGGCATATTCATTGACCTGCTCGGATTTCGTCTCGGCGATGTCGCGCGGGTAGATTCCCACGGGTGCGCTGCCGGACATATGCACCGTGAGCATAACCTGCCGGGCTTTTTCGTGGCTCATGCCGAAAAAGATTTCCAGCACATGCACGACAAACTCCTGCGGCGTGTAGTCATCGTTCAACAGGATAACCTTGAACATCGGCGGACGTTTCAGTTTGGGTTTGGCGGTTTCCGTCAGAACGGTCGTGCCGGATCCCGGCGTCGTCGTGTCGCCGCCGCCCTCATCGGGGTCGCGGCGTTCAAATCTCGTTGGCCCCGGTGCACCCGTGTGATCGCCAATCGCTTCCATACGTCGCGCAATCGGCACGAGGACCGTCGCTTCGTATTGGGACATGTCTCAAGCAACCTTCTACGCAGCCGCCGCAATAATACTTGAAGGTCGAAAACATGTCCTGCCCCGCCCCCGGACGCGCCGTTGTTACAGGGCTTGCACCGGTCGCGTGTTAGACAAAATGATTACGGTTATTCAGGGTGTTATGTGACTATTCTAAACGGCAACATCATGATCGGTGGATTCCGGCCTCGCTACCGGAGTACTTGTCTTCGATGTGCAAACGAATAGCGTCGGCGATATTCTCTCCGGCCCGCCCGGGTGGTGGAACAGGTAGACACAAGGGACTTAAAATCCCTCGGAGGCGACTCCGTGCCGGTTCGATTCCGGCCCCGGGCACCAGGATGAAATCAATCGGCCCCGCCGTAGCCGTAGGACTCCTTCGCCGCCGCTTCGGAAACCAGCCCCGATTCGAGGTCCGCCCGCACCGCCGCCGGGTCCCGCGATATTGGATCGCCCATGCCTCCTCCTCCCGGAGTCTCCAGCACGAGTGTCGTCCCCGCAGGCACGGTTTCCTTGCCCTTGCCCTTCAGTTCCTTGCCATGCTTGATGTAGACGCGGCCGGCGCGGCCTGACCCTCCGCCCCGGCGTCCGCGTGCCGGGTGCTGGATGCGGTCGAACATCTTCGACACCTCGAACGGCGCCCCCCGGGCATGTGCGATCTCGATCACCTGTCCCAGGCCCCCGCGCAGTTCGCCCGGCCCGCCCGAGTCGGCCAGGTATTCCTTGCGCCAGATCAGGATCGGGGCCGTCACTTCATTGACCTCGGTGGGTGTGGTTCGGACACCGGAGGGAAATGCCGTGGTGGACAGGCCGTCCTTGCCCGGTCGCGCTCCGGTTCCGCCGTTGAATATCGGGTTGGTCACAAAATCGCCGCCGCCCGTGTTGTCGCCGGCTCCCGCGAGGGAAGAGGAAAGCAGCACCGGGTTCCAGATGCACGAAGCCCCTTCGGCCGGAACGGCATTGGGCAGGATCTGTTCGAGGCAGCCAAGGATGACGTCCGGCAGCATCTGTCCCAGTGCGTGGCGCGCCGACACCGCGGCCGGACGACGTGCGTTCAGTATGCATCCCTCTGGCGCGGTCACGCGCACCGCCCGCAACGACCCCGCGTTGTTCGGCACGTCATTGCCGACGACGCAGCGGACTCCGAAGGAGGCGTACGCTTCGGTGTAGGTGAGCGGCACGTTGATACCGTACCGGGACGGCCCGGAGGTGCCATCGAAATCGACACCAATCGTATCGTCCTCCACGGTCAGCGCGCAGGCGATGTGGACCGGCTCGTCATAGCCGTCCACATCCATCTCGTGCCGGTAGGTACCGTTCGGCAACGCCCCTATTTCCTTTCGCATCGCCTGTTCCGACGCCGCCACGATCCGCTCGCCGACCGCGTCGATGGAGTCGATTTCGAAATCGGCCATCATCTTCAGCAACTGCTCGCCGCCCATCGCATTGCTTGCCGTCAACGAGTACAGGTCGCCTTCCGCCACGACCGGGTCGCGCACATTGGCGCGAACGATGTCCATCAGGGTCTGATTCAGTTCTCCCCCGCGGAACAGGTGCCCGATGGGAATGTTGATCCCCTCCTCGAATACCTGGTTGGCGTCCGGGCCGAAACCGCGGCCGCCGACATCGGCGATGTGACTCGTGCTGGCAAAGAGCGCCACCGGATGGTCCTCCCGGAACACCGGCGTCACCACCGTGAAATCGTTCAGATGGCCCGTCGCGAGCCAGGGATCGTTGGTCAAGAGGACGTCTCCAGGCCTAAGCGTCGCCAACGGATGGCGTGCGAGGAAGTTGCCAACCGAAGAAGCCATGGCATTGACGTGTCCAGGCGTGCCGGTGACGGCCTGCGCCAGCATGGATCCGTCCGTGCCGAACACGCCTGCCGAAAGATCGCCCGCCTCGCGCACCACGGTGGAGAAGGCTGTCCGCATGATGGTCTGCGCCTGCTCTTCGACGATTGCGAGCAGGCGGTTCCAGGCGAGTTGGGTCCGAATGGCATCGAGTCCGGTCTTTCCCTTCATCCCTCTGCCCTCTTCATGATGATGTCTCCCCCGGGAGCGATGGTCGCGGTGAAGGTCGATGTGACCACGGTCGTCGTCTGCGCTTCGACAATCAGGGCGGGACCATCGATCACCGTACCCGGGGACAGCGTTTCGCGCGTGAAGCGCGGCGCCGTGACGACCGCGTTCCGCACCGGGTCGTACATCGGTCCCTGCTGCGAGACCAAGGCGTCTTCCACATCCTTATCCGTACCCGGGAAACGAAACGCGGGTGCGCCGGAAGCGAGTGCCAGGGTCCAGCTCATCACTTCCACGTCAAGGCCCGGAATGATCCTTCCGTACAGTTGCCGGTAGGCCGCCTCGAAGGCGTCCCGGAGGATCTCGACGCGATTCGTCGCCTCGGGCAGCGTCACCGCTATTTCGTAGCCCTGGCCGACATATCGCATGTAAGCGCGGCGCGTTTCGACAAGCGGCTCGGAGGTGGCCGATCCCACGACGTCCTGCGCTTCGGCGCGCATGTCCGCGTTGACGTCCTCGATGACGGCAGCATCGAATTCGGACAGGCGCATGTATCGACTGCGCACCACCTCGTAGGCCACGGGCGCGGCCAGCATGCCGATGGCGGACCCCACGCCGGCGCTCACCGGTACGATCACTTCGTCGAGACCGAGCTTGGAGGCGATCTGTGCCGCGTGCTGGGGCGCTGCACCGCCATAGGCGACGAGAACCCGTTCGGCGAGCGGCTTGCCCCACTCGGCGGCATGCGAGCGCGCGGCGGCGGCCATGTTTTCGTCCACCACCTCGCCAATGCCAAACGCCGCTGTCATGGAGTCCATGTCAAGCATCGACGCGACCCGTTCGTCCACCGCCGCGCGGGCCGCCGGAACGTCGAGCGTCATGGCGCCTCCCCCGAATCGCCGCTCTTCAAACCTGCCCATGACGGCATCCGCGTCCGTCACCGTCGCATTTCGGCCACCCCGTCCATAGCACGCGGGGCCGGGTTCGGACCCCGCACTTTCGGGTCCGACCCGGATGCGCCCGAGCCTGTCCACCAACGCGATGGAACCCCCGCCGGCACCGATCTCCACCATCTCGATCACGGGAATGCGGACCGGTAGCCCGCTGCCTTTCTTGAAACGATAGCTGCGATCCACCTCGAAGGCGCGCGATAACTGCGGAGCGCGATCGTCGATCAGGCAAATCTTCGCGGTGGTGCCACCCATATCGAAAGAAAATACGCGGTCCAGGTTGCGCTCGGCAGCAATCCGGCTGGCAAGAATGGCGCCGCCCGCCGGTCCGGACTCGACCAGGCGGATCGGGAAGCGCGCCGCCGTGGCGACATCGGTCAGTCCGCCTCCGGAAGTCATCAGGAGAAACGGACAGTTGAATCCGCGTGCTTCGAGTTCCGAAGCGAATCGGTGCAGGTAGCCGGACATGAGCGGCTTTACGTAGGCGTTGGCGCAGGCGGTGGACAACCGCTCGAACTCGCGTATCTCTGGACACACCTCGGAGGCCAGCGTCACGGACATCCCGGGCACACGCTCGCCGAGAATCTCGGCGATGCGCTGCTCGTGGACGGGATTCGCATAGGCGTGCAGCAATCCGACGGCGACGCTGGTCACCCCGCCGTGCACCAGCGCCGGCACCAGCGCCTCCACGGAAGATTCGTCGAGGGGCACCAGCACCTCGCCCCGAGCGTTCATCCGTTCGGTTACGACGAAACGCAGCTTGCGCGGCGTCAACGGCTGCGGCCGATCGATGTCGATGTCGTATTGCTCGAAACGATTCTCGTAAGCCATCTCGACCGCATCGCGGTGGCCGTCCGTCGCGATCAGCGCGGTGACCGCACCGGTGCGTTGAATCAGCGCGTTCGTCGCCAACGTCGTCCCGTGGAGAATGATCTCGGCATCGCCCGGGGGCCTCCCGGCGAGGGACATCACCTGTTCGAGCCCCTCCATAACCGCCTCTACGGGGTCGGCATAGGTCGTGAGCACCTTCGCCGCGAAGTGCCTGTCACCGCTTTCCAGCACGACATCGGTGAACGTCCCCCCCACATCCACCGCGATTCGGCAATTCGATTGCATCGTTCAGGCCATTTCGTGGACGAGCATCCCGTGGACACACCTCACGTTTCCCGCCCCGGCCGCGCGGCAAGCCCATCGCCGCAGGGCAGTGGACCGATGTGGGCTAGCGCCATGAAACCCGTCGTCCCTTCGGGCACGCCGTGTTTCACCCCCGCCCAGAGCCCGCCTATCACCCTGCGCCTTGATCGGCACTACGTGCCGTTCTACGGCGCACGCTGCTAGCTGTCGAACACAATGATGTTGCGCGCTACTTCTCCGGTTTCGAGCGCCAGCAAGGCGTCCGTCACGTCACCGAGCTTGATTCGGCCCGACACCATGTCGTCGAGGTGAAGCTTGCCCTGCAGGTAGAAGTCCACGAACCGCGGCATGTCCACGCGGAACCGGTTGGAACCCATCGAGGAGCCCTGGATCTTCTTCTCGCGCAGGAAATCGGGACCGTGGATTTCCACCATGTCCCCGGGCGGGATCATGCCGATCACGGTCGCGGTGCCGCCCGGCCGGAGCATCCTGAACGCCTGCTGCGCGGTTACCTTGTTGCCGATGGCCTCGAAGGAATAGTGGACCCCTCCCCCGGTCAGGTCGCGGATCTGCTGGACCACATCCCCCTCGGCTGCATTCACACCGTCCGTTGCGCCGAACTTACGCGCCAGTTCGAGTTTCGATGTCACCGTGTCCACCGCGATGATTTGCCCTGCGCCCGCGATCTCGGCGCCGTTGATGCAGGACAGGCCGACGCCACCGCAACCGATGACGGCGACAGTTGCACCCGGCTCGACTCCGGCGGTATGAATCACCGCCCCAACCCCTGTCGTGACGCCGCACCCGATCAGCGCCGCGCGATCCAGGGGCATGTCCTCGCGGATCTTTGCGACGGCATGTTCGTGCACGAGCATGTTCTCGGCAAACGACGAGAGATTCGCGAACTGGACGATGCCGTCTCCGTTCTGCGACAGCCTCGGAGGCTCGTCGGCACCACGCTGCACTTCGGGCGCCTGGCAAAGGGACATGTGGCCGGTAAGACAGTACTCGCAGTGGCCACAGAACACCGACAGGCAGGTGATGACGTGGTCTCCGGGCTTGACGTAGGTGACATTCGATCCGACCGCCTCGACGACGCCCGCGGACTCGTGGCCAAGGATCATCGGTCGGTGGCCGGGATAGGTGCCGTTGTAGAAATGCATGTCGGAGTGGCAGACGCCGGCCGCTGCCGTACGCAGCCGCACCTCGTTCGGCCCCGGGTTGTCGACAGTCACTTCCTCGACTTCCATCGGTGTGTTGATTTCACGAAATACCGCAGCTTTCATGGCATCTCCTTCAATGGCTTTGCCCGGCCCGACACCTGGGCGTGTTCTCCCGCAGTGTGCCTAGTCCCGCGATAGATTGCCAGACGCCAGGACCATCGCCGCGTCCAGTGCCGCAGCAGCTCCGGTGGCGTCGGCTACGCCGCTCCCCGCGATATCGAACGCCGTGCCGTGATCGACTGAAGTGCGTACGAACGGAATGCCGAGGGTGGCGGTTACGCTCTGATGAAAGTTGTGCACCTTGACCGCGATGTGTCCCTGGTCGTGATAGAGGGCCAGCACCGCGTCGAACTCGCCGCCGATGGCCCGGTTGAAGACCGAGTCTGCCGGCAGCGGACCCACCGCCTTGATGCCGGCAGCCACCGCATCCGCCACGGCGGGTCGAATCTCTTCGATCTCTTCGCGACCGAGGAGGCCGCCCTCCCCTCCATGGGGATTCAGTGCGGCAACGGCGATCCTGGGCGCCTGCAGACCCCAGGCCGAGAGTGACGCGTCCGCCAGCTTCAGTTTTGCCAGCACGTTCTCGCGCACTACGAACCGAGCCGCCTCGATCAAAGACTTGTGCGTCGACAGGTGTACAACCTTCAGCCCTGGCGTCATCAGCATCGTCGCGGTCTGCTCCGCTTTCGCCATCCGCGCGAGGATTTCCTGGTGACCGATGTCATCGACGTAGCCTGCCTGGTGGATAGATTCCTTGTGGATAGGACAGGTCATCATGGCCGCGATGTGACCGGCCAGGGCGTCGCGCGCGGCAGTTTCCACAGCCCTGACCGCCACCTCCCCGCAGGCGGCGGATACGCGCCCCGTCGCGAAGTCTTCGGGTTTGCCGATTCCCAAGTCGATCAGCGGCCATGCATCGGCATTCCAGTCGATGTCCCGCACGTCCGCGTAACGCGCGTATTGCATGGTGGTTCCAGTAAACCTTGCGCCGAGATCGAGCGACCAGCCGACCCCGTAAAGGGCCACCCGCGCCATGCTTCGATCCAGTGTGCCAAGACACTTGACCAGCACTTCCGGACCGATACCAGCCGGGTCGCCGAGGGTGACGCCAACGACCGGAATGTCAGGCATCGCTACCGCCGATGGGGTTCCCGACTGGGTTCCCAACCGGGTTCCCGACGGGGTCTACGAGAAGCTCCGTACCGTCCACGCGCAATCCGAAGCCCTCCAGGCCGATATAGTCGATCTCGCGCGCGGCAAGAATACGAATGTTGGTGAGGCCCAGGTTGTTCAGGATCTGGGCGCCGACGCCGATTTCGAGCCACTCCGCCTTGCGCTCGTTTTCCCGTGTCGACGCCGCTGCATCGTCGAGGCTTCCGAGCGGCACCCCGACGAAGCCGCTGCGCAGGTAGATCATCACGCCCCCGCCAAGGTCGTCGATGCGGCGGAGGGAAAGATCGAGCAGGCTCGAGTCGTGGTTCGATTGCGGCCCGAATATATCCTCCACCAATCGCTCCCGGTGTATGCGAACCGGCACGCTGACGCCCGGATCCAGGTGTCCGAATACGAGCGCGAGGTGTTCGGCATCCTCGAATTTCGTCCGGTAGGCGTACGCCCGGGCCCAACCGATGGGCGTTTGTACCCGGAACTCGCGCGTCAGTTCGATCAGGACCTCGCGCCGTTGCCTGAAGGCGATGAGATCGGCGATGGATATGATCTTCAGGCCGTGCGTGCGGGCGAAGGTCTTCAATTCCGCCAGTCGCTTGACGGAACCGTCGTCGTTCACTATTTCGGCCAGTAGTCCCACGGGCGGACACCCTGCCGCCGCCGCCAGGTCGATGGCGGCTTCCGTGTGACCGGATCGCACCAGCACACCGCCGACCCGGCCTGTCAGGGGAAAGATGTGGCCCGGGCGAACAAAGTCGTCGGCGCCTACATTGCTGTTCGCGAGGGCCAGTGCCGAATTGGCGCGCTCCTCGGCGGAGATTCCCGTCGACAGGCCGTGCCTGTAGTCCACGCTCACCGTGAATGCGGTGGACAGCGGCGCATCGTTGCGCGCCACCATGGGTTCGAGGTGCAGACGCTTCGCATCATCCACCGTCAGCGGCGCGCAGAGAATCCCGCTCGTGTGGCGGATCATGAATGCGACCCGCTCGGGCGTTGCTTTCGATGCGGCCATGATGAGGTCGCCTTCGTTTTCGCGGTCGTCGTCATCGACGACGACGACGAGTTCGCCCTTCCCCACGGCCTCGATAGCGTCCTCCACGCTGTCGAACATTATTGTCCCGTCAGTCATTGCACGCTGGATTTGCATTAAACTCGCGCAGGGTATCACTCTTGATACGGTTGAGTCTGAAGACCGGAATGTTCGACGATGGACGTCACGCGCATAGCTCTTGACCCTCGATTTGCGATCGGAGCCGTAAGCCCGCTGCTTTACGGCGGCTTCCTGGAACACCTCGGCCGCTCGATCTACGAGGGGGTCTACGATCCCGAATCGGCGCATGCCGACGAAGACGGCTTCCGCACCGATGTCGTCGAGGCGTTGCGTGAACTGGCCATGACCGTCGTTCGCTACCCTGGCGGCAACTTTGCCTCCGGATACCGTTGGCGCGACGGGGTCGGAGACAGGGCATCGCGACCGACCGTGCGCGAACTCGCCTGGCAGAGCATCGAGACAAACCAGTTCGGAACCGACGAATTCATCCGACTTTGCCGGAAGCTGGACTGGACGCCGATGCTCGCGGTCAATCTCGGCACGGGTTCGCCGGAGGAAGCGCGCGATTGGGTCGAGTACTGCAACGCCCCGACCGGCACGCTATTCGCCGACATGCGGGCCGCGGGCGGTTCCGAAGCGCCCCACGCCGTACCCCTGTGGTGCCTCGGCAACGAGATGGACGGGCCGTGGCAGCTTGGCCATGTGCCAGCCAGGGAGTACGCGTTGCGTGCTCGCCAGGCCGCCAGGATGATGAAGTCCTGCGACCGGGGCATCGAGACGGTCGCATGCGGTTCGTCGGGTCCGGGCATGCCGACCTGGCTAGACTGGGACCGCACCGTACTCGAAGAGCTCGACAGCGCGGCCGACTACGTCAGTCTTCATCGCTATGTCGGCAATGCCGACGGCGACAGTCCAAGCTATCTGGCCATCGGTCGCAGCATCGACCAGCAGATCGAAGCCGTGAACGCCTGTTGCCGGTATGTCCAGGCGCGACGCAACAGCCGCCATCGTGCCTTCCTCTGCTTCGACGAATGGAACGTCTGGTACCGAACCAGGGGCTCCAGCCACATCGACGGCGCCGGCAGATTCGCGCCGCACCTCCTGGAAGAGCGCTACAACCTCGAGGACGCCCTCGTGGTCGCCGCGTTCCTGATGAGTTTCCTGCGGCATGCGGACAGCGTGAAGGTCGCCAACCTCGCCCAACTGGTGAACGTCATCGGGCCCTTGCTCACCGATGGAGATGCATTGCTCAAGCAGTCGATCTTCTACGCCTTCAAGCTGTTTTCCGATCGCAAGGGAGGCACGGCTTTGTCCGCGCAGATCGATGGACCCCGCTACCAGAGCAAATATGGCGAGGTGTCATACCTTGACGCCGCGGCCACCCTGGAGGGGAACTCCCTGCATCTTTTCGCAGTGAACCGGCACACCGAGGAGCCGATGCCTCTCGTTGTCGAGCTCGGCGGGAGCGAGATTCTGCGTGTCGACACGAGCGAGATCGTCCACGCGCTCTCGCTCGACGCTGAGAACACCTTCGAGGCGCCCGACATCGTGGTCGCGAGACCCTTCGAAGGCTGGTCCACCGTGGACCAGGCGCACGTCGAGCTGCCTCCCCACTCCCTGGTGGCGACCACCTTTCAACTCGCGTAGCGCCAAATTGGCGGTGGCGGAGCGTCAAATAGCGCCCTGCTCCTTCAAGGCCTCCACATCCTCTTCGCTGTGACCGAGGAACTCGCCATAGACGGCCACGTTGTCCTGTCCGAGAGCGCGCGGGAATTGCGGTGTCGGCGGTTTGACATCGCGTATTCTGAGCGCCGTCGTCGGCACGACGACATCGCCGAACACCGGATGGGTGGCCCTGTGCAAAGCGCCGCGCGCGTGCAGGTGCGGGTCGTTCACGACATCGTCAAGGGATTGCACGGGGGCGCACGGAACGCCGCCGGATTGGCAGAGTCGGAATACCTCGTCCTTCGTCAGGCTCGACGTCCACGCTTCGACGGCCGCATCCGTCTCTTCCATGTGCTCGGCGCGGGTTGCCTTGTCCCCGAACCTGGGGTCGTCCAGGAGTTCCGGACGGCCCATGAGATCGGCGAGTTTGCGCCAGTGCCCGTCCCGCACGCAGATGATCGCGACATGGCCATCGGAGCACGGGTAGAGGTTGTAAGGCGCGACCCCGAGGGCCTGGTGGCGATTGCCCGTGCGTGGAGGGTTGGTGGCGCCGAAGCGGTAGTAGGCGCCCAGCGCCGAGGCCAGCGTTGGCAATACGGCATCCTGCATCGCCACGTCGATGACTGCGCCCTTCCCGGTCTGCTCCCGGCGGTAGAGGGCAGAGACGATGGTCGCATAGAGGTGTATGCCGCCGAGCATGTCACACAGGGCAGGTCCCGACTTCAGCGGCGGCTCGCCGTCGTTGCCGGTGATGCTGACGACGCCGCTCATGGCCTGCACGGTAATGTCCATGGCCAGGTAGTCCCGATGCGGACCACTGCTTCCGTAGCCCGTCGACGCGGCATAGATCAGGCGTGGGTTTTCTTTCAGCAGCGCCTCCGCGCCGACGCCGAACTTGTCCATGGTGCCAGGACGAAAGTTCTCAAGCAGTACGTCCGCCCGCTTTGCCAGTCCGACGACCAATTCACGCCCCGATTCTGACTTCAGGTTGATCGTGATGGTCTCCTTCAGCCCGTTCAGCATGGTGAACGGGAAGCTCTCCGAACCCGTCGCGCCTCGCAATCCCTCACCCAGGGGCGACTCGACCTTGATGACCCGGGCACCTGCCATCGCCAGTAGATAGCCGGCATAGGGCCCGTTATAGATTTGACCGAAGTCGAGGACAGTTACGCCCTCAAGCGGCTGCTCACCCACGTGTTTCTCCAGATAGTCGCCGCGCAAAAGTATGCCACGAAGCGTCGGAAGCGCGCCGGAGGGCGGCATGGCCCGCGTATAATCGCGCCTTCGCGCACCCGTAGCTCAACTGGATAGAGCACCAGGCTTCGAACCTGGGGGTTCGGGGTTCGAGTCCCTGCGGGTGCGCCAAGAGAATAAACTAACTTGTTGAAAACACCATATTTGAGGGGAGTCATATAGCACGATGTCAGCACAAAATTCAGACAGAGCTACGCTGGTTGACTCCGACGGCACACTTCACATCGGCCCCGGTGTAGGGGAGGTCGAGTTAGACCCAGGACCAGGCCAAGTGGTCGTGCAGGCGGCCCGCGGACGGGTAATAGTCGATGTTGGCGATGGCGAAGTAATCGTGAATACCGTCGGAAGAGGTCGACTCACACTCAACGGTCAGGTCGTTTATTCTGGATAAAGTCGTTCAGTCATATCCTCAAGAGGAAGAGTCGGTCTCCTCTTGATCGTGTCACCGCTCAGGGTAAGCAGCCTTCCGGCGAGGTTGCCAGCAGGCACGCTCAAGGGTGAACTTGCCGTCGGTGTTCTCCTTTGCTGTCAGTACCCTCGCTCGGAACTGTGAGGCACGGCTAGCGCACCACGTCCGCCCGGGCCAATTCGTCGAGTACATCGCGCCGGATTCCCCGACGCATGGCGGGGGTGATTTCTATTTCCTTCTCCGCGACCCGTTCGGCCAGCAGCGCGTCGATCATCTCCGACACTTCTTGCTTCGATGCGGGGACTTCGCTCAGTTTCAGTATGAAGCTGGTCGCCTGTTTTTGCTTGGCAACGGTTCTGTAGAAACGCTCCAGGAGCGCGAAGGCCCCGTAGGCGGCGAGGAATAGCAGCGCCCCCCATCCGATGGTTTCCCACATGGTCGGCTCCTGTAGTCACAGAACGGTCGTCTATTCTAGCCCCGCCAACTTGTCGCCTGCACATTCCGTTTCACATGTCTGGCCCTGGATCCTGACCCCGGAAGGGATTCATGGTCAGCGCCTGGGCCAAGGCTCGATTCGGCGCCCGTCGCCTATTGCTGTCGAATCCCGAACGGCAACCACGTCAAGCAGGAGCTCACATTGCGGAGCGCGGTCAGGTATTAAGTGGCAGGAAGGCAACCAGCAAACGCTCGACGTCGGCAGTGGCCTGTTCCAGGGCGACCTCGATCTCCGCCTCCGTGATTGGCCCCTCTCCCCGTCCGGCCGCCGCGTTGACCACCAGGCACAACCCGGCATACGGGATGCCCAGTTCCCTGGCCAGCGCCGTCTCTGGCATGGCGGTCATGCCGACAACCGTGCAGCCATCGCGTTCCATGCGATCGATCTCGGCGGCGGTCTCAAGCCGTGGACCCTGCACGCAGCCGTACACGGCGCGTTCGTGTAGCGTGCTGCCGAGGTCGCACTGGTCTGCCGCGGAAATCAGTCCGGCCCTGATGCCGCCATCGAATGGCTCCGAGAACTCGACGTGACGGATCTCGCCCGTCTCGACATAGGTATGCCGCCGCCCCCAGGTGTAGTCGATGATCTGGTGCGGGACCACGAGGTCCGCATTGTGCAGATGCGGCGCTATGGCACCGACGGCGTAGGTAGCGACGACCGCATCCACTCCGAGTTCTTTCAGCAGCCAGATGTTCGCGCGGTAGTTGATCAGGTGCGGTGCCTTCGCTGGAGGGTAGCCATGCCGCGCGAGGAGGAAGACTTCTCCGGAATCCGTCGGGGAAACCTGCGGGATTGCCGAGGCAGCGCCGTAGGGCGTGTCTGCCGAATCGGCAGCGGGTCGCCAGCGCGTGCCGATCCCGGTGAGCCGCTGACATCCCGTACCGCCGATGACGGCGAGTTTCAAGGCGTCAGCTCCACTTCATCGGGAAGCGCGTAAATCCCGCAAAGATTCCGAAACCAGCCACCACAATCCATGCCGCAACCGACCAGGTAGCGATTGGGCGCATCGAGCGCCGCGTAGTCCGGGGTGAACGTCCTTTCCGGAACCTTCTTGTTGACAAGCACCGCCGTGTACACGCGCGCCGCGCCCGCGTTCTGCACACGTTCCACGATACTTGCCAGCGTGGTTCCCCCATCCAGAACATCGTCCACCAACACGACGGTGCGCCCTGTGACCTCGCGGACCAGGTCGACGCGCACTTCCAGTTCGCCCCCATGAGGCACGTGGATCCTGTCGGAGATCACCGATCCGCCTCGATAGCGAACGGTGTGCACATAGTCCAATTCGAGCGGGAATGCGAAACGCTTCATCAGCGCCGCCGTAAACGGCAGGCCGCCGTTCATCACGCAGACCAGGATCGGGAGCGCATCCTGCAGATCGAGCGCCATGCGCACGGCCAACTGGTCGATGGCAAAGTCGACCGTGGCCTCATCGTACAGACGCTCGGCGTGTTCGAGAATCTCTGACGGGCTGACAGGGGGCATGACAGGCGGCCGTCTGTGGACGACGTTTTCGCCGGATCAGGTCACCGTGAACGTGACCTTGCCCAAGACGCCGTAGTCCGCCACGTACTCTCCCGGTTGGGCCGGCTGAATTCCGCCGACGGCACCGGTAATCATCAGCATGCCATCCGCCAACGGCCGTTCCAGTTCCTGCGCCACGGATGTCATCCATTGAAGCGCCGGGAGAGGACCGCCGAGCGCCTCGGTAAGCGGAGCCTGGGTCACGATCTCGCCGTCCCGGGTCAGGGTTACCGCCAGGTCGTCGTAGTCATCGCGCAACTCCGCCTGTTCGCCGGTGATGAACCGGTCGGCAGCGATGTTGCTGGCCGCCATATTGATTCCCTTGGCGTCGGCCGGGCTTGCCCAGGCGGCGCGCGGAACCTCGATCACGGGGCCTGCCGTCCTGGCAGCGCCCGTGGCGTCGATCACAACCCCGATCTCGCACTCCAGCATGACCCCCGGGCCGCTGGCAAAAGATGCCCCGGATTGCAACCTGCCCGATTCGTACAACACGCCGATGAGCGGATGGTCGATGCCGAACTGCGCCTGGCCGGCCGGTGCCGTGAGGCCCGCCTTGTAACCTGCGACGTCGCCTCCACATACGGCCTGAACGAGTTCCGCCTGCATGGCGTAGGCCTCGTCCAACGTGAGGTTCTCGGGCATGGGTGGGAACGTATTCCGCTCCCTGATTGCCCGCGCCAGGCTTTGCACAAGTTCGCTCACGGGATTCTCCTAACAGATGTTGCGATGCGCATAATAGCCGCCCGCGCGCCGCCAGCGGAGAAAAAATCGGTCAGTCCAGCGGGCCAGTCCCCTGCCCGGTCTGGGGCCCCGATTGGCCGTGCTGCCGTCGCCGGTTCCTGCGTGCGCGTGCTGTTGTGCAGCTTCCCGGAGCGATGAAATGCGGGGCGCGCGAACGGCGAGGAGTCTTCATGGCGATCGCGCCTCAGGGTCTTGGACGCGACACTGTATCGGGTAATTTAGGACTGATAATATGATTAAATACAATGATAAACAGACTGAATACTATTAATATATACAGTATTGTCAGCCTGTGCATCAAAGGCCCTGAAGCATGTCCGTCCCGACCGAAGAAGTCGTCCGACATCTCGACTTCGCCCCCGAACCCGCCGTCGATCCCCTCATCTCCGAAACAGATTCCGACCACCTCGACTTCATTCCCGACGACCCCGCCGAGCTGCGCAGCGCCGTCACCCGCATGGCGGCCCACATCAACCTCGCCGACTGGCGCTTCGTCAAGCTCATCGCCGCCATGGACCGCACCCGGGGATGGCGCGAGGGCGGCTACTGCAATCTCGGCAACTGGCTCGACCACCGCTGCGGCCTGGGGCCCTGCGCCTCCCGCGAGCGCATCCGCATCGGCCGGGCGCTTGCGAAGCTTCCGAGCATCGACACGGCGTTCCGCGACGGGGCGATCAGCTATTCCAAGGTGCGGGCCATCACCCGGGTGGCGACGTCGCACACCGAGGCGATGCTGCTGGCGATCGCCGAGGGAAGCAGCGCGGCGCAGCTCGAGAGCCTGGTCCGGACCTACGAGCGGATCGGCGAAAGCGATCGCGGGCGCGCCAGCAGCGAGCAGCGGCGGGGCCTGAGCTGGTACTACGAGGACGGCATGTTGATCATGACCGCAGCGGTTCCCGCGGAGCGAGGCGCGCTGGTGATCGAGGCGCTGCAACAGGTCATCGACGGCAGGAAGGACGAGTCCAAGGCGCGCTGCGCGTCCCTTCTGGGGGCCACCTATCCCGGGGAGACTGCGGCGGACGAGGGATCCGACGGGGCGGCGGCGGAAGGCGCTGGCGGGATTGACGGCGAAGGGGCACCCGCGGAGGCCGAATGGACGGCGGTGGAAGTTTCGACGGTTGTTTCCGCGGAAACTCCGGAGCATCACGCCAATGGGAACGGCGGCGCGGTGGTCTCCACGCGGGCTGCAAGTGCAGCTGTCACCGATATGGATGTTCCCGAAGGTGTTTCCGCGGAAACATCGGAGGATCACGTTGGCGGGGACAGCGGCAAAGTGGTCTCCTCCCAGATTGCCAGGGCGGATGTGACTGACGTGGATGGCGCCGGAGAAGTTTCCGCGGAAACGGACGATCTTCCGGACTGGCTGACATTCGCGCTATCGAGCAGGGAACAGCGCTTCGCCGACGCGCTGGTGGACATGGCCGAGCACTGCCTGGCGAGCCCCGCGGGGCACTGGAAGCGACGGCGCACAGGCCGGCGCTACGAGGTGGTGCTGACCATCGACCGCAACGAGCTGGCCAAGCAGCAGTCGGCGGGCGGCGCGCGCTACCACGTCGAGCCCGACTGGGGCATCGACGAGGAGGACGCCCGCCAGATCGCCTGCGACGCCGATCTCACCGAGTTCATCGAGGACGCGCGGGGCAACCTGCTCAACTACGAGCGCCGGCGGCGGATCGTGCCGGCCCGGCTGCTGCGGGCACTGAAGCTGCGCGACCACAACCGCTGCCGCTTCCCTGGCTGCGCGCACCAGCGCTATGTCGAGGCGCACCATGTCCGGCACTGGATCGACGGCGGGGAAACCTGCCTTGAGAACCTCGTGCTGCTGTGCGGCGCGCATCACCGGCTGCTGCACCACGGCGCCTTCCACATCGAGATCGAGGACGGTGACGTCGTCTTTGTTGGCCGGAACGGCGAAGTGATCGCACCGGCGCTGAACCCGCAGTTCGCGGAAGTTCCCGAGGATGTTTCCGCGGATACCCCGCTGCTGGATTCCGACGCCGTCGATTGCCCGACGCGGCGCCGTAGACCCTCAGTGTTCAAGACCCGTTCCGAACGGGAGATCATCGACATGCTGCACTTCCGCGAAGATTGGGGTCGAAACGACAGGTGGCTGGAGAGAATCCTGAAACGGTTCCCGGCCGCTGCTCCGTTCCGCAGCGTGAAGCCCCCTTCATAGTCGCGCAACGACGACCGGGCGAAGGACTATCTGCGCGAGTTCGCGGGAACCGAGGAAGTGCTTTACCTCGGCAATGCCCAGCAGCGATTTGCTAGCGCCTAAACCCCGTCGCCCTGACGGGCGCCGTGTTTTGCCCCCGCCCAAGCCCTCTTTTTCGCCCATCCCACCCGTCCCGGATCTGCGCCTTGATCGGTACTTGCGTGCCGTTCTACGGCGCGGGCCCCTAGATGGCGTTCGTCGCCCGCAGGCGTGCCCACTCCATCTTGAGCCAGGGCGTGTAACTTCCTGGATCTTCCTGCAGCGCGGCATCGAGGTCGCCAGGGGCGATCCAGCGCCAGGCTGCGATTTCTGACGTGTTGATGACCGGCGCCGCGTCGGTACGGCCAACATAGACCCAGCAGAGTTCGTGCTCGGTCCCGATGTCCTTGAAGGCAGCGCGGTACTCGAACTTGAAAACGAACTCCACTTCGGCCCGGATGCCGAGTTCCTGCTCGAGCCGGCGCGCGACGGCCTCTTCCATCTGCTCTCCCGCGCGAGGATGCGAGCAACAGCTATTGGACCAGTATCCTGGCCACAACTTCTTGCTCTGTTGGCGCTGCTGGAGCAACAGATCTCCGGCTGCATTCAGTACGAAAGCCGAGAACGCGCGGTGCAGCACGCCGCCGCCCTCGTGGCAAGCCCATTTGTCGAGAAACCCCACCGGCTCGTCGGACTCATTGACCCGGATCAGCGGTTCCGAATCGGAAGAGACAATCTGGTGCCTGGTAGTTTGCGCTGTCACATCGCCATTCTAGCCGAAGCCCGGGTCCATCACGCACGACTCCCCAGGCGCAGGCGCCACAGTGGATAATCCCCCACCTGGAACCATCCGCTATCGAGATCGGGATTGAACGGACCTCGCGAGCATCGCACTCGGCTGCGTGACATCGAGATCGCCTGGTTCGAGTGGGGCGATCCCTCTGGGCAGCCGGTCGTCATGGCGCACGCCACGGGTTTCCATGCGCGTTGCTGGGATGCCGTCGCGAAGGCCCTCGGTTCGGACTACCGGGCGATCGCGCTCGACCAGCGCGGCCACGGACGCAGCGGAAAAGCCGGACCGTACGACTGGCGAGTCTTCGGCGCCGACCTCAGCGCGTTCGTTGACGGACTTGGTCTCTCGCGCGTCGTCGGTGTCGGTCATTCCATGGGTGGCCACGCCATGGTCCAGGCGGCGTCGGACCGTGTCGAGCAATTCGAACGCCTGGTGCTGGTAGATCCCGTCATCCTGCCGCCCGAAGCGTACCCGGACTGGCATCGCGAGCGGCCGTGGGCGTCCGCGGATGCCCATCCGGTCGCGCGGCGCAAGGCGGAATTCAGTACCTGGATCGAGTTTCACCACCGACTGCGCGCGCGTTCACCGTTTACGCTATGGCGTGCGGACGTGCTTCGCGACTACTGCCGTCATGGCGTGCTGCCCAAACCGGGCGGCGGAGTTACGCTCGCCTGCCCTCCCGCTGTCGAGTCCGCCATATATCTAGGAAGTGGCGGCACGGACATCTATTCCGAGATTCGCGGCCTGCCGCACGAGGTGCTGGTGATTCGCGCTCCGCCCCGAAACGCAGCGCGGGAACAGATGGACTTCTCGCGTTCGCCCACATGGGAGCAGCTTGCCGCGGCCTTCCCGCGCGGACGCGATCTATTCCGACCGGACCTGACGCACTTCATCCCCATGCAGGCACCGGACTTCGTGGCGGACGCAATCACCGCTTCCGGCGTAGTATCGTTGCCGTCGTAACGTCTTCGAAAAGAGCCATGGGTATTCTGAGCTGGATCCTGTTCGGGTTGATCGTCGGTGCATTGGCAAGGGTCTTCTCGCCAACGAAAGACGTGGGAGGGATCATCGCCACGACCGTCATCGGCATCGTCGGCGCGGTCGTCGGGGGCTTCATCGGAACGCAACTGGGCATTGGCGCGGTCACAGGCTTCGACCTGGTCAGCCTGGTGCTGGCAACGGTCGGTGCCGTCCTGCTGCTGCTCCTGTTTCATTTCATCAAGGGCTCGCGCGACGGTTGAGTTTGAATCGACCGCGAATCCACTTCGACGGTACGACACCAAGTCCTGAGGCAATTCGCATGCACACCAGGAACGGAGTCCGAGCCGTGATTTGGCAAATCGTCCCACTCCTCCTGTTCGGACAAATCAACATGACGCAAGCGAGCGAAAACGACCCCTATCTCTGGCTCGAGAACATCGATGGCGACAGGGCCATGGCGTGGGTCAGGGGCCGCAATCGGGACACGCGGGAAGCACTGGCACAAGGAGAGACGTTCGCGGCATCCGAGCGGCGGCTGCGGGCGATTCTCGACTCCAGCGACCGGATTCCCTACATCTCGAAGTCGGGGCTGTACTACTACAATTTCTGGCAGGACGCCGAACATCCGCGGGGGCTCTGGCGCCGGGTTACCCTGGACGAATACCGCAAACGCGACCCGGCGTGGGAGACCATTCTCGACGTCGACGCGCTGGCGCAAGAAGAGAGCGAGAACTGGGTCTTCGCAGGTGCGGAGTTCCTCGAGCCGACCTACGACCGCTGCCTCATCGCCCTGTCCCGCGGCGGCGCGGACGCGGTCGTCGTACGCGAATTCGACCTGTCGACCCGGTCGTTCGTGCCAGACGGCTTCTATCTGCCCGAGTCCAAGGGCGCGTTCTCCTGGGCCGGGAAGAACCGGCTGTTCGTCGCAAGGGACTTCGGCCCTGACACGATGACGGACTCCGGCTATCCCCGGATCGTGAAGCTCTGGCGACGGGGCGAGGCACTCGGAGATGCGGAAGTCGTCTTCGAAGGCCGGCAGAAGGATGTCTTGGTCGGCGCCTACACGACCCTCGTTCCGGGATTTGAGGCCGAATTCGTCTATCGCCGAATCGATTTCTACAACAACAATCTGTTCGTCCGCCGAGGAGGCGAGTTGCGGGCTATAGAGATACCTTCCGACGCGACCGCGAGAATCCACCGGGGGCGCCTCTTCATCACGCTCGACAGCGACTGGACCATCGGCGCGCGAACGCATGCCGCCGGGAGCCTGGTTGTGACGGACTTCGAACGGTTCCTGGCCGGAGAACGCAAACTCGACGTCCTGTACAGCCCGAGTCCTGCCGGTTCCCTCGCGCACTACAGCCCGACAAGAAACCACGTTCTGGTCAACGTGCTGGAAAACGTACGCAATCGTGTCTACGTCGCCACGCCCACGCGGGACGGCTGGACGCGGACGGATCTGACCGCAGCCGAAGGAATGCAGACGCTAAGCGTGGGAGCGGTCGATCCCCACGGGGACGACCGCTACTTCATCGGCAGCGCGGACTACATCACCCCCTCCGCCCTGTCGCTCGGGACCGTCGGCGGATCGAGCACCGTCCTGAAACGCATGCCCGCCATGTTCGACGCGCGCGGCCTTTCCATCTCCCAGCAGTGGACCACCTCCAAAGACGGCACGAGAGTTCCCTACTTCCTCGTGCGCGATCCCAAAGCCACGGGTCCGCGTCCCACCCTGCTCTACGGCTACGGCGGCTTCGAGATCTCGATGACACCGGAGTACTCGCCGGGGGTGGGCGCCATGTGGCTGGAACAGGGCGGCGTCTACGTTGTCGCCAACATACGTGGCGGCGGCGAGTTCGGCCCAGCCTGGCACCAGGCCGCGCTCAAGGCGAACCGGCTGCGCGCATACGAGGACTTCATCGCGGTGGCGGAAGACCTGGTCCGGCGCGCAATCACTACGCCCGGACAATTGGGCATGATGGGGGGCAGCAACGGCGGGCTGCTCGCCGGCAACATGCTGACGATGCGTCCCGACCTGTTCGGTGCCATCGTGGCGCAGGTCCCGTTGCTGGACATGCGCCGGTATCACGAATTGCTGGCAGGCGCGAGCTGGATGGCCGAATACGGCGATCCCGACAACCCCGAGGAATGGGCTTTCATCAGGTCCTTCTCGCCTTATCACAATCTCGACCCGGAGACCCGGTACCCGCCCTTGCTGGTGATGACCTCCACGCGGGACGACCGCGTTCATCCCGGCCACGCGCGCAAGATGGCGGCAAAGATGACTGACCAGGGACACTCGGTCCTCTACTACGAAAACATCGAAGGCGGCCACGCGGGCGCGGCGGACAACGCGCAGAGGACCTATATGTGGGCACTTGCCTACGCGTTTCTGCACCGTTCCCTCGATGAGGGTCCTCGGCAAGGAGACGTCGAAGAACCCCCTGCCATGTTTGACGAAGGGGGTGCTGCCGAAGACTAAGGGTGTCAGCAAAGCAAATCAGTAAGTAAGTGTAGGCTGGAGAAACCGGGGAGGTTTCTACGCAGCCTACGGGGGGGAGGGAACGAAACTGGTGAAGAATGTTACCTTACGTAACGTTGTGCGCAAGAGCCCACGGTGCAACATAGTGTTGCATTTATGCTGACGTCGGATCGATACTTCAACCTTCGCCGTCATCGACGCGGCGGGAAGGAAAGTGACGATGCCCGACCTTCAATGGGACGATCTCCGGATGTTCCAGGCGCTTGCCCGAGCCGGAACCGTACGTCGTGCCGCACGGCAGCTTCACGTCCATGCTTCGACTGTCACGCGCCGGTTGGACCAGTTCGAACGGCAGCTCGACGTGAAGCTGTTCCGCCGCAATCCCGGCGGACTCAAGATCACGGATGCCGGCAGGGACACGCTCGCGCGGGTGGAAACGATCGCCGGACAGATAGCGGACTTGCGTCGTTCCGTTGCAGGCAGTGACCAGCGCCTCGCCGGCCGCATCACGGTGTACGTTCCCACTTCCGTTGCGCCTGTGGCGCTCCCCGCCATCACCTCGCTATCGAACACACACCCGGAAATGCGAATCGAATTCGTCTCACCATTCACGCCCCCCAATGTTGGCATCGGCGAGGCAGATTGCGCCCTCGTGATCACCGATGATCCGCCGCAGCACCTGATCGGCCGGCGCGTGGGAGAGTTGGCGTTCGCCGTGTACGGGACGCGAGACATCGTCGAGGAACATCAAAACAGCACCGTCGGATGGGTCGACCTGACGCCACTGCGCATCGACTTCCAGCGCAATGCCTTCGCGGCAGCGCCGACACGAACACGCTGCACCGATGTCTCCATCCAGCACGCCGCCCTGCGCAACGGCATGGGACTGGGTCCACTGCCGTGCGCCCTCGGCGACCGGGACCCGGCACTCGTTCGTGTCGAACCGCCCCGGCCGGTTGTCGTACGGGAGATCTGGCTGCTCGCGCACCCGGACCTTCGCTCTACCGCGCGCATTCGGGAACTCATGCGGGTCGTCGGCGATGCCTTCGAGGCCGCGGAAGACCTGCTGCTCGGCAGGGCCGGCACCGGGGCCGACGCACTGCCCTGATCGCGGAGCAATCTGGCGTCGGATCGCCTTCGGAGGACTCAGATTTCGTCGATGCCTGCCCCGGTCCAGGCCTCCACAACGAAACTCCCGGCAGCTTCGGCAACGACAGTTCCATCATCGTGCCGGATAGCCTTGCCTTCGAGCATCGCGACCCGCCCCCGGCGCTTGAGCAACCTGCCCTCGAGATCGATCCGCACTCCTACGGGGAGCGGTTGGCGATAGCGAATGTCCGCCTTCGCCGTCGTACAGCGTTCGCCCCGGAGGAAGACCCAGTTGGCCATGACGTCGTCGAGCAGACTGAAGAGGATCCCGCCGTGCGTGACGCCTTCATAGCCGACACACTCGTTATTCGGCGTGAATTCTGCGCGACAGACTTCGCCGTCCAGGCGGAAACCTACCTGCAAACCCCAGGGATTGCCCGGACCACAAACGAAACACCTGTTGGCGGAAGATCGCAGCGACATCGGGCGCGTATCATAGCGGAGTGCTTTCAATGACGGACATCCAGACCCGGCTCGCCGCGCACCAACCGACGCGCTTCGCTCCGGGGCGCGGCACGCTCCAGGCCGCAGTGGCGATCGTCCTGCGCGAGCGTGCAGAAGACACCGACGTCCTGCTGATCAAGCGCGCCGAGCACGAAGGCGACCCCTGGTCGGGTGACATGGCCTTTCCCGGTGGGCACCGCGAACCGCACGACGCCGATCTCGCCGCAGCCGCCCTGCGCGAAACCCAGGAGGAGATCGGGCTCGCCGTCGATCGCGCGAATATGATCGGAGAGCTGTCGCAGCAGCGCCCCTCGCGCCACGCGTTCGACATGCTCGTTTCTCCTTTCGTTTTTTTCCTGGACGGGGATCCGTCATTCGATCTCAGCTCCGAGGTGGACGCGGCGTTGTGGTCGCCCCTCGCGCCAATGCATGGCGGGCATAGCCACACCAGCGAAGATCGCCTGATCGCCGGCGTGCCGACACCATTCAACGGCTACCGGGTTCCCGGTGGCCATTTCGTCTGGGGCCTGACCTACCGGATGATCGAAACGCTGTTCGAAGCGCTCGATCCGACCTATAGCAGCCGCGGCTAGCAGCGTTCTTCAGGAAGCGAGGCCATCGTAGTGCGCGATGGCGAGGCCTGACGCCACGCCGGTAAAGGGGTCATGTTCCACCACGCGACCGGGGAATCGCCGGTCAAGAATCCGGCGTACTGCGGGAATAAGGGAGGATCCGCCGGTACGCAGGACGATGTCGATCCTGTCCGCTGGCAGCCTGGCCCGGGAAAGGGTGTCGTCGACCGCCCGTTCGAACTCCTGCAGGAGGTCTGCGATGAGGGTCTCGAACTCCGCGCGCGTTACCCGCATTTCGACGTCGATCTCGGGGATGTCGAGCACGGCTTCTTCGGCACCCGAAAGTTCGGCCTTGAACGCCCGTATCGCCTGGAATACGCGGTAGCTGTAGTTCTGCTGGATAAGGTCCCGCAAGCGCCGGAACTTGAAACGCGCCGGACCGCCTTGCGCGATACAGTCGAGCACCGGCGTGGTGTACCGGTTCTGACTCAACATGTAGGTCACCGCCCAGTTGAGGAGCAGGTCCTCATAGCGCTCGAAGGGAAACGGCGTTTCGATGAACCGCGCCGCTCCCCTGCGCTTCCACCGCTCGCCCTTGCCAAGCAAAGGGAACAGCAGTTCGCGGAAGATGCGCTGGTCGATCCGATCGCCGCCGAGCGCGATGCCATGCGTTGCCACCGTCCGAAAGCCCGTGCCCGCTCCGGTTCTCTCAAGCACGCACAGATCCAGTGTGCCGCCTCCGAAATCGACGGTGAGAATCCGCCTTCCGTCGGCGTCCGGCTGCGCATTTAGGTATCCGACGGCCGCCGCGACGGGTTCGGGGAAAAACCGCGTATCGTCGAAGCCCGCGTGACCGTATGCCTCTCCAAGACGAGACAACGCCAACCCGTTGCGATCGGCGTCACGACCTTCAAAGTTGACAGGATGCCCCATGCAGCCGCGTCGCGGGTCGGCCGGGGCGACGTCCCGCAAGCCATCACGGATACGTAGCAGGATCGGCGTGATCAGCGCCACCAGGCGAAAAGGGTGCTCGAAGACCATCAATCGCCGCACGTCCTTTCGGCCAAGCAACCGCTTGGTCCCGCGGAACAGACGGCCGCGCAGACCGATATCCCGAACCGGTTGGCCATAGATCTTGCGGGTCATCACGTTGGGCCCTTCACGGCCACCGGAGTCGCCGCTCAGGGCAAGCGATGCCTCGCCAATCACCTCCGGTATGAGTTCGACCGTGCGCCCGGTGTTGTCCTCCACGTAACGTTCGATGGCGCGGCGTCCCGTCTGCGTGCGCAGGTCCCGGTCGATGTACGTCGCCGACGGCAGGATCGGGGAGTCTTCCTCCAGGTCGACAAGGCGCACCGATTGCCCATCGAAGATCGCCGCCGCGGAGTTCGACGTGCCGAAATCGATGCCGATGCCGATTCGATTCCCCACTGGACGTGATTCACCCAGGACAGGTTGGCTCTGGCAGCGCGTCGAATCGCGGTGGATCAGCCGCCGAACCCTTCTTCCAGTGTCACCAGTGGCTGCACGTCACAGGAAACTCCGGTACCACCGAGCCCGCAATAGCCGTGCGGAACCTTGGCCAGGTACTGCTGGTGATAGTCCTCCGCATAGTAGAAGACGGGTGCGGGTTGAATCTCCGTCGTGATCTGCCCGTAACCGACGGCAACCAGCGCCTCCTGGTACGCATCTCGGGAGCGCTCCGCGAGGCGCTCCTGCTCGGCGTCGAAGACATAGAGCCCCGACCGGTACTGGGTGCCCAGGTCGTTGCCCTGGCGCATTCCCTGGGTCGGATCGTGGCCTTCCCAGAAGACTTTCAGCAACTCCGCGTAGGTCACGACTTTCGGATCGAACACCGCCAAAACCACTTCGTTGTGACCGGTCAGGCCGGAACAGACTTCTTCGTAGTAGGGGTTCGGCGTGATGCCCGCAGCGTATCCCACGGCGGTGACGTGGACTCCCGGGGTCTGCCAGAACATCCTCTCCGCTCCCCAGAAACACCCCATCCCGACGATCATCCGCTCCATCACAGAGGGGAACGGCGGGCTCAGGACATTGCCGTTGACGAAGTGCCGCGTTGGTATCGGCATCGGGCGGTCTCGCCCCGGAAGCGCCTCGGAGGCCGATGGTGTACGTAGTTTGTGCTGCAGACCCATGCCGTGGACCCCCTGTCGAATCGATCGATCTTAGCCCGGATTCGCGCCCGGATCACCCGGCACGCTTACGGTGCCCGAATCCAGAAGCATGGCGATCTCGTCATCGGAATAGTCGAGTTCGCGCAGCACCTCGACGGTGTGTTCGCCCAGGTGGGGGGCGCCTCGACGCACTTCGGTCGGGGTGCCTTCGAACACCGCGGCGTTGCGCGCCTGGCGCAGACGCCCCGCATGCGGATGATCTGTTTCGATGACGATCCCGCTGGCCTCAACCTGCGGGTGTTCCACCACCTCGGCGCGGTTGAGTACCGGAGCACAGGGCACCCCTGCCGCGTCGAGCAGGTCGAGCCAGTCTTCGGCGCTTCGCTCGAGCAGGGCCGACTGCATGAGTTCGAGCCGCTCGTTGGCGTACCGGTCTCGCCCGGCGGGCGTCTTGAAGCGCTCGTCCGAAAGCCATTCCGGCTGACCGACCGCCCGGCAGAAGGCCTGCCATTGCTGGTTGCTCATCACCGACACGCTGATGTAGTCGGTGCGGGTCTGGTAAATCAGGTCGATGAACGTGGCCGCCCGCTGCACGCTGACTTCCTTGCCGACAAAGGTCAGTCCACCCATATCGGACGCCCACATGAAGGCGATAATGGCGTCCAGCATCGACAGCCGCACATGCTGGCCCTGCCCCGTGCGTTCGCGCGCAAGCAACGCACTCGACACGGCCTGCGCCGCGGTGATTCCGGTGAGTTTGTCGGGAAGAATCGTGCGGATAAGGCGCGGACGCGCGGTATCGGACCCGGCCTGCACGGTAGCCAGGCCGGACAGCGCCTGGATGATCGGATCATAGACGGGCTTGTGCGCGAGCGGTCCGTTCTCGCCCCAGCCGCTGATGGAGACATAGACGATGCCCGGGTTGGTTTTCCTCAGTTCCGGCTCGTCGAGCCCAAGCCGGGCCATGACGCCCGGCCGAAAATTCTGCAGGAACACGTCCGCCGTTCGCACCAGCCGCAGAATTGCCTCGCGGCCGGCGGCGCGCTTCGCATCGACGGACAGCGAGCGTTTGTTGCGGTTGTTATTGACGAACGCAGCGGTGAAGTGCCTGGCGCCGTATCCCGCGCGACGCGCGTGATCGCTCGCCAGCGGCGCCTCGACCTTGATGACGTCCGCTCCCTGGTCGGCAAGAAGCATGGCGGCATAGGGCCCCGCGACCATGGTCGTGAAGTCGATGACACGGATACCGTCAAGCGGCCCTGCCACTTCAGGATCTCCCGCAGTTCGGGACTAGCCTGCGACCTGGCTGATCGCGGGACTGTCGGGCATTTCGCTGCCGATCGCGCCCGCCGCGCGCAGACGGGCGATGGCCGCGTCATCGAAACCGAGGTCTTCACGAAGCACCTCGTCCGTGTGCTGGCCGAGCAGCGGCGCGGGCGATATCGCTACCCTGCTCTTCGACATCTTCGCGGGCCAGCCGAGGAGCTTGATGTTGCCGTAATGGGCGTGATGAATCTCGTGCACGAAACCGCGCTCCACGAGGTGCGGATCCGTGTACAACTCCTCCAGCCCGTAGACCGACCCGGCGCAGACGCCCGCTTCCGACCACGCCTCCATCGCCTCGCGCTTTGTGCGCTGCCGTGTCCATTCGGCGATCTGTTCGATCATGGCTTCGCTGTTCTCCGCCCCGGCGAACCGCGAATCGGACAGGAGATCCTTGCCGATGACATCGCACGTCGCCTTTTGCATGCGGGGATTAGCCGCCATCAGGAACACGTAGTCGTTGGGACCGCCCGGAGCGCTTGGATAGAGGCGCATGAACGGGTTACGGCCACCGCGCGAACGCGATGACGGCTGCGTGCCGAACAGCGTGCCCCCCGTTGCGGTGCGCAGGTAGTAGGTCACCGCCTCCTGCATGGACAGTTCAACCAGTTGCCCCTCCCCCGTGCGCAGTTTCTGCGCCCATGCCGCCACGATCGCCAGCGCCGCCTGCACGCCCGTGCCGGCGTCGCCGATGGTGGGTCCGGGTCGCATGGGCGGCCCTTCGGCGTGGCCTGTTATGGCAAACGCGCCGCCTGTCGCCTGCGCCACCATGTCCATGCTCTTGTAGCCGGAGTAGGGACCGCTTGTGCCGAAACCCTTGATGCGCGCGTAGATGATATCGGGCTTGATCTTGCGCATGACGTCGTAGTCGATGTCGAGCTTTTCCACGACCCCGGGTCCGTAGTTTTCCACGAATGCATCGTAGTGCGGTAGCATCGACAGCAGTGTTTCGCGGCCCTCGGGGATGCTGAGGTCCAGCGTGACGCTGCGCTTGTTGCTGTTCCAGTTGACGAAGTAGGGCGCGTCGAGCACGTCGCCGCGCGGGCGTCCCCGACCGGGATCTCCGATCTCCGGCTGTTCGACCTTTACCACGTCTGCCCCAAGCCAGGCAAGACATTGCGTGCAGGATGTCCCCGCCTCCCACTGCGTCATGTCGAGAACGCGGAATCCATCCAAAGCGGCCATAGTGGTTCTGCCAGTTCGTTGCTTGAGCGAATCATCCTCCGTGTAACTGAATCGGGCAAGTCAAGGGCCGGGCGACGTCGGCCAATCGCGCCTTGATGCTGTCGAAACGCACGCCGATAATGGCCGTGCGCGACGGTTGCAACTGGAAAGCGCCCCTTTGCGACACGCGCATGACGACCCTGGGATGAACGGGACATGGCAATGCGCTACATCGTGCAATTCCTTATCCCGGCGCTGATACTCATCGCGTTGGCGTATGCCTTTGTGCGTGCGCGGCGCAGCGCGCCCAAGGCTGGCGACAGCACGGACGCCCTGTCTGACGGAGCGGTCGTGCTGGTGGTGTTGATCGGGGCCGTGCTTGCGGTCGTGCTGATCGTGGCCCTGTATGCATGAACTGGCCGGGCCGGGCTTCAATGCCGGTCCATCGAAACCACCGTCACGCGCGGCGACGGGCCGTTCGCGTACCACACATCAAGGAGACCATCGAACCGTGAAACTCTGGCAATGCATGACCTGCGGGTACATCTACAACGAGGCCGAGGGCGAGCCCGAAGACAACATCGCTCCGGGCACCGCCTGGGAGGACGTTCCCGAAGACTGGATCTGTCCCGAATGCGGGACGCCGAAGAGTGACTTTGAAATGGTGGAGGTTGGCTGATCGCCGACCCGTGGGCATCCCCACAGCATCGAGGATCTTTCGGGATATACCCGTCACCGATGGCAGGCTGCGGCTGTACCCGAGCCTGTTTTCCGTCGAGGAAAGCGAGCGTTTCCTCGATGCCCTGAGGGAAGGGGTCGACTGGAAGTCCGAGCGCATCACCATGTTTGGCAGGTCGCTCGCCCTGCCGCGCCTGACGGCCTGGTTCGGCGATCCCGGAATGTGCTACACGTATTCCGGTATTTCCGCGCAGCCGGTTGCCTGGACGCCGACGCTGCTGCGGATCAAGGCCCGTATCGAGGCCGCGACGGCTTCACGGTTCAACAGCGTCCTGCTGAACTACTACCGCGACGGGTCCGACAGTGTTTCCTGGCACAGCGACGACGAACCCGAACTCGGCGAGGACCCCGTGATCGGGTCCGTCAGTTTCGGATCGGAGCGACCGTTCGATCTGCGGCACAGAAGCGCACGCGACCGAACGGGCGGATGCGCGCCTTTGCGCCTGACGGTGTGCCTGCCGAACGGCAGCTACCTAGAAATGGGTCCGGGCATGCAGCGCAACTGGGCACACCGATTGCCGAAGAGGCACGGGCTAGCCGCCGAGCGGATCAACCTGACCTTCAGGAACATCCTCGATCACCGCGCTGCACCCATGCCCCGGGATCACTGACCTGCCTTGCTGGCGAAGTCGCCTGCGCGAATCACTGAAATCTGTTCCAGGTCGATATGCCGCAGCATCGCGGCCTGAATATCCTCCGGCGACAGCGCCGCGATCGCCTCTTCGTGCTTCTGGACGAATTCCATCGTCCTGCCCAGGATCAGATTGCTGACAAGAGTAGAAGCTACGCCACCGTCACTCGACCGGCGACTCTGGGCGCCGTCGAGCAAACCGCGCCTGGCTGCTTCCACTTCTTCGGCGGAAAAGCCGGCCGCGAGGACCTTGTCCACTTCTTCCCGGAATGCAGCGAGGACCTTGTCGCTGTTCTCCGGGGCGAAGATCGCATACCCCGAAAAGGTGGCCCGCTCATCGAGAGCGGACGCGCCGAGCGATGACCCGACGCCATAGGACAATCCGTCCTTCTGCCGGATACGGGTAGCCAGCCTGGAGCTCAGGAATCCGCCGCCGAGCATGTAGTTTCCGAGCACGAGCGCCGGGTAGTCTGGATGGTCGTCACGCATGGGCATCACCATCGCGGTCACCATCAGCGCGTTGGCCTTGTCCGGCGTCTCGATGATCTCGGACAGGGTCTCGACCTGCCTGTAGGGACGGGGCATGCGGACATACGCTTCCTTTGCCGACCAGCCACCAAACAGCTCTTCCAGCAGCGGAACGATCTCGTCCGGGTCGAAGTCTCCGACGATCGCCATCGCACCGTTCTGGGTGCCGTAGAAGGACGCCCAGAAATCACGCGCCTGCTCCAGGGTCGCGGACTCCAACCTCGATATCTGCTCATCGAAGGTCGGCACGTAAAACGGATGTTCCTCCGGGTAGTCCATCAGGTGTCGACCCAGGGCCTGCTGCGCGAGCGGTTGCGGTTCGGACCTCTGCGCTTCGATTCCGGCGAGTCCCTGTTCGCGGAGGAGTTCGAATTCCTTGGCATCGAATGCAGGTTCCTGCAGGACTTCCGCCATGAGCTTCAGCGCCGCTGGCAGGTTTTCCCGCACCGTGGAAAAGCCGCCTGACGCCGATTCGGCGCCGCCCCCCGCGCCGCCCTGGACCTTCAATCGATCCAGTTCGTCCTGGATCTCCTGGCGGGAACGCTGCTTTGTGCCGCGCATGAGCATGGTGCCGGCAAGTCCCGAAACAGTGGCCTTGCCCATGAGAGCGTCTTCATTGCCATGGCGAAACTGGAAACTGACGTTCACCGCATCGCCCCGGTTCTCTTTCGGCAGCAGCGCCACCTGCAGGCCATTGGCCAGGGTGACCTTCTGCGTTCGCGCCTCGATATTGGCTGGCGTAGGATCGAAGGCTTCGCCCTCGGCGATCGCCGCGCGACCCACGTACCCATCCACCAGGGCCGCCACGTCGGGCGGCGCCGGAATTTCGGCTCTCGCCGGAGTCTCTTCGGCGGGATAGAAGTAGCCGACGGTCCGGTTCGAGTTCTTGAGATACGCCTGCGCGACCCGGTGCACGTCTTCGGGCGTCACGTTCTCAAGGCGGTCCCGATGCAGGAACAGCAGCCGCCAGTCGCCCATCGACGCCCACTCGCTCAAACCCCGCGCAATTCCCTGCGGGTTGTTGAAGGCGAGTTCGATCCCCGACAGGAAATCGGTCTTCGCGCGGTCCACTTCTTCCTCGGTCGGCGGCGCTTCCGTCATCTTTTCCAACGTGGCGAACATCGTTTCGGCGGCAGCCTCCAGCGAGTCCTCCTGGCGCACCTGCGCCATCGCGCTGAACATGCCCGGCTCCTTCAGCTGAAGCGCGAAGGCCGACGTGCCGGCAGCCAGACCCGGTTCCACCAGCGCCTTGTACAACCTGCCTGCCGGCTGCGTGCTGAGCACATGCGTCATGACCTGCACCGCGGGGAAGTCTTCGTGGGACCCGGGCGGCACGTGATACATGGCGAGCGCGAGCTGGACGTCTCCGACGCGGCGCAGCGTGACACTGCGCTCGCCATCCTGCGCGGGTTCCGCGGTGTAGGTGGGGAACAGCTGGTTCGCCCCGGTCCTGTCAGGACGCGGAATGCTCCCGAACTTGTCCACGATCACGCCGAGTGCGTGGCCAGGATCGAAGCGGCCGGCGACGACCAGGACCGCGTTGTCAGGTTGATAGTACTTGCGGTAGAACGCCTGCAGCCGCTCTATGGGTACCTGTTCGATATCGGCCCGCGCACCGATGGTGGTGTTGCCATAGTTGTGCCAGTCGTACGCCGCCGACATGACCCGTTGCTGCAGCACCCTGCCGGGGCTGTTCTCGCTCCTCTCCCACTCGTTGCGGACGACGGTCATCTCCGATTCGAGGTCTTCCGCCGCGATGAAGGAGTTGATCATTCGATCGGACTCGAGATCGAGCGCCCACTCGAGATTGTCGTCGGTTGCCGGAAATGTCTCGAAGTAGTTGGTCCGGTCGAACCAGGTAGTGCCGTTCGGGAAAGCCCCGCGCTCGGTCAGCTCACCGGGGATATCGGGGTGTTTCGGCGTACCCTTGAACACCAGGTGCTCCAGCAGGTGGGCCATCCCTGTCTCCCCGTAGCCCTCGTGGCGTGAACCCACGAGGTAGGTGATGTTCACGGTGATCTGCTGCTTGCTTTGATCCGGGAACAGAAGGACCCTGAGCCCATTGTCAAGGCGGTATTCGGTGATCCCCTCCACCGTGGTGACCAGCGTCGGTTCTGCCGCCGCAACCGGTTCCTCGACCTGGGCAGGGACCGCCGCGCAGGCACCAAGCAGGCCGAAAAGCGCAATGGCGGCAGCAATCGCGGCCACTCTCTCGGGTGCGATCCGTTTCATGTTCGTCTCTCTGGGAAAGTCGGGTGCCGGATTTGACACCCTTATCGGGTATTGTTCAAGCAGCCCGATGAACGATTGTGGAGCGGGAAACGGGACTTGAACCCGCGACCCCAACCTTGGCAAGGTTGTGCTCTACCACTGAGCTATTCCCGCTCGAACCGGTATTGTTGCACGAAGGAGGCACCTCGGACAAAGCCGCATATACCGGCTGTCCGACGGGCCGCCGGCGAGCAAGTTCCCGCCGGATCAGCTTCCGAAATACTTGCCGTCCGCGTGACGAACTTCGCCGGACTTTTTCAGGGCAGACAGGGTATTGCTGACGGACTGCTCCGCCGACTTGTTGCCCTTTACGTCCAGCGCCAGGATGATGCCAGCGCGGCCAACGCCATCGCTGCCGCTCTCGCCGATAATACGAACGATCTCGTTACGTCGCGAGGATCGCCGGCGTCTTCTTCGTTTGGCTGGCGCCGCTGGCGCAGCCTTGGGGGCCGGCGCAGGGGTCGGTGCAACCGAGTCCTCGTACGCGCGGATGGCATTGTCCAGCGCAGTCAGTTTACGTTCGATTACATCGCGCTCAGCTACCAGCCGTTTTCTTTCTTCCGCTGCGTAATCCTTAAAGTCCATAGCACTCTCCCTGGATTCGTTGGCGCGACGTATGATTCCAAAAATGAAAAGCGAAAACAAACAGAGACAGGTGAATCCTGCCGATAGTACAAGGATGGTCCTTCGAGACAATCAGCGTGGTGTCAACAACAGTCGAGCTCGTTTACAACATATATACAAAAATTCAATACCTTATACGTAGTAAAGTACGGGCGAACGCGAAGTGCGAAATTCCTCGCAATCGGCTCGCCAAGAAAGGCGAGCCGCGGAACGGTCGGGATCGACGATTGAGACGCCTGTCGCTTGACCCGCTTGATTCAGTCGACCGCGGCCACCACAGCCGGTGCCTTCGGCTCCGGCTCCTTTGCTTGCGAAGGACTTGCGAAGGGTGCCCCTGTGCTCCCCGCCCGCAGACGGTTGGATCTGCCGCACCCGCAGCAAGTCCGACAGACTGCTAGCGATTCCGCCGCCGATTCTGCGATAATCTGCGCGGTCGGACACTGCCGGCCGCATTCGTCATCGATTACGAAGGGCTTGTGAGGCCCATCCAGCGCGGAACCGGACAAAAAGACATGGAACGGGCCCAGGCGATAGCCTCGGCCTTGATCGAAATGCCATTCGATGCCGAACGAACCGGTGTCGACATAGACGGGGGACGACCCAGACCGTGAGGTTGAACGCAGAGAGATTGCCACGAGCTTCGAAGCCGGGGCGGGGGATAAACGCGCCATGATCGTCGCGATCATGCTGTTCATCATCGTCATCGGGTCGTTGGTATTCAACTTCCTGAGCCCATGGTGGTTCACCGAAATCGCATCCAACTGGGGCGGGATCGACTTCGCCGTGTTCGTCACCTTCTGGATCTGCGGCGTGGCGTTCGTCCTGATCGGCCTGTTCATGGTCTACACGACCTGGAAGTACCGTCGTCGCGAAGGCCAGACAGCGGTGTACGAGCCCGAAAACAAGCGGCTCGAGTGGATTCTCACCATCCTCACGACCATTGGCGTCGTCGGCATGCTGGCCCCGGGACTCCTCGTCTGGGACGACTACGTTAACGTGCCGCCCCAGGCGCGCGAAGTCGAGATCGTCGGACAGCAGTGGTCGTGGAGCTATCGGCTACCTGGCGAAGACGGGATTCTCGGAACCGTGGACGCGAAACTGATCAGCGTCGACAATCCGTTCGGCCTGGATCCGGAGGATCCCGATGGTCAGGATGATATCCTGATCGAGCGCGAGGCGCTGCACCTGCCGATCGACCGCCCCGTGAAGGCCCTGCTCCGCTCGAAAGACGTCCTGCATGACTTCTACGTCCCCCAGTTCCGCGCGAAGATGGACTTGGTCCCCGGCATGATCACTTACATGTGGTTCACGCCGACGCGCGTCGGCACATACGAAGTGCTTTGCGCCGAGCTATGCGGGATCGGCCATCACACGATGCGCGGCACTGTCGTCGTCGATACGCAGGAAGACTACGACACCTGGCTCGATGGCCAGCAGACCTACGCGCAGATCTCGACCCGTCCGCAAGGCGATCCGATCGCGGGGCAAGCGACCTATGCGGTCTGCGCGGCCTGCCACGGCCCTGCGGGTGAAGGCCTGGTGGCACTGAACGCTCCCAAGCTGTCGGGCCAGGACGAATGGTATCTGCGCCACCAGATTCTGGCTTATAAGCAGGGATTGAGGGGCGTCCACGAAGAGGACACCTACGGCAAGGAGATGGCGCCGATGGTGGCCACCCTGTTTGACGCCGCGACGACCGAGAACGTCATCGCGTATATCCGATCCCTTCCGGACGATCCGGCCCCCGTGACGATTGACGGTAACGCCGACCGTGGCGCCAACCTGTATAGCGGCTGCACCGTATGCCACGGCTCGGACGGGGGCGGAAGCCACGGGACCTTCGCGCCCCGGCTTGCCGGCATGACCGACTGGTATCTGGCTCGCCAATTGCAGAACTTCCGCGCAGGCATTCGCGGCAGCCATCCCATGGACAACCTGGGCAAACAGATGGGCCTCATGTCCAAGCAGTTGGGCGACGACGACGCGATCAACGATGTTGTCGCCTATATCAATACGATGAGTACACGCATGACACAGACAGCCATGCGCCAGACGATCGATGATCGAGGAGAAACCGATGGCGGTTGAGGCACAAATCCCCTATCAGGAAGCGCTCGACGTTCACCATCCCCATAGCTGGCTCACGAGGTACTGGTTCAGCCAGGACCACAAGGTCATTGCCATCCAATACGGGATAACAGCGATAGGCGTGGGACTTGTGGCGCTGGTCCTGTCGGGCATGATGCGCCTGCAGCTTGGTTTTCCCGATAGTTTCGATTTCATCGATCCCGAAGCCTACTACCAGTTCATCACCATGCACGGGATGATCATGGTGATATACCTGTTGACCGCCCTGCTGCTCGGCGGCTTCGGCAACTATCTCGTCCCCTTGATGTGCGGCGCCCGCGACATGGTGTTCCCGTTCGTCAACATGATCAGCTATCACGTCTACTTCGCGTCCGTCCTGATCCTGCTCGCGAGCTATTTCGTGCCGGGGGGCCCCACCGGCGCGGGGTGGACGCTGTATCCGCCACAGGCAATCCTGACGGGCACGCCCGGGGTCGATTGGGGCATCCTCACCATGCTGGTCTCGCTGGCCGTGTTCATCGTCGCCTTCACCATGGGCGGCCTGAACTATGTGACGACGATATTGCAGGCGCGGACCCGGGGCATGTCGCTGATGCGCATGCCGCTGTCCATCTGGGGCATCTTCATGGCCACCGTCCTCGGCCTGCTGGCTTTCCCAGCGCTGTTCGTCAGCGCGGTCATGATGATCCTGGACAAGACCATCGGCACCAGTTTCTTCATGCCGGCGATTTCTTCGTTGGGCGAGCAACTCGACTATAGCGGTGGCAGCCCGCTGCTGTTCCAGCACCTGTTCTGGTTCTTCGGCCATCCGGAAGTGTATATCGTCGCCCTCCCCGCCTTCGGCATCGTCTCGGACCTCATCAGCACCCATGCACGCAAGAACATCTTCGGCTACCGGATGATGGTCTGGGCCATCGTCGCCATCGGTGTGTTGAGTTTCATCGTCTGGGCGCACCACATGTATGTGAGCGGCATGCACCCGTACTTCGGGTTCTTCTTTGCGACGACGACGCTCATCATCGCGGTACCAACAGCCATCAAGGTCTACAACTGGACGCTGACGCTCCTGCGCGCCAACATCCACATGACGGTGCCGATGCTCTTTTCCATCGCATTCGTCATCACCTTCGTGGTTGGAGGCTTGACCGGCCTCTTCCTCGGCAACGTCATCGTCGACGTGCCGCTATCGGATACTTACTTCGTCGTCGCGCATTTCCACATGGTCATGGGCGTATCGCCGATTCTCGTCATCTTTGGGGCGATCTATCACTGGTATCCGAAGATGACCGGAAAGATGCTGGATGACAGGATCGGACAAGTGCACTTCTGGATCACCTTCCTCGGAACCTACGCGATCTACTACCCGATGCACTATCTCGGATTCGTCGGTGTGCCGAGGCGATATTTCGCGAATGGCGAAATGGCGATCATCGACGAAAGCGTCCTGTTGCTGAACCAGGGCATCACCATCGCCGCCCTCATCGTCGGCGTCGCGCAGATACTGTTCATCTGGAACCTGATCTACAGCTACTACAGGGGCAGGGATTCCGGACCGAATCCCTGGAAGGCGACGACCCTCGAGTGGCAGACGCCGGAAACCCCGCCGAGACATGGCAACTGGGAGTCGACACTGCCGACGGTTCATCGCTGGGCTTACGATTACAGCGTGCCCGGCGCGAAGGACGATTTCATTCCGCAATCGGAACCCCCGGGCGGTGAGCACGAGGGGAGCGCCCGCACATGAGGAGCCATCAGCCGGGGAGCGCGAGGGGGCACCCCTCGCATGAAAGAGCCCTCAGCCGGGGAGCGCGAGGGTGTCCCTCGCATGAAAAAGACCGCCGCTGAATAGAACGCAGTTCCCAGCCGAAAACAACACACGAAGCACCGCAAGAGGAGCATAGGAACCGAATGGCCGAAGCAACCAGCACGCAGAGGCTGCAGCTAGTCGAAGACTGGTCGGCGGACGTCGCCGTCTTCAAGGGCGTGCCGTGGGGCAAGGCCATGATGTGGATCTTCCTCCTCTCGGACACGTTCATCTTTACGTCGTTCCTCACCGGTTACATGACCGTGCGCATGACGACGGCGGAGCCGTGGCCGAATCCGAGCGAAGTATTCGCCCTCGATGCGTTCGGCGTTCCGGTGCCGCTGCTCCTTATCGCCATAATGACGTTCATCCTCATCTCCTCGAGCGGCACCATGGCGATGGCGGTGAACATGGGCTATCGACGAAAACGCAAAGCGGCAGCGGTGCTGATGATCGTGACCGCCATATTCGGTGCGAGCTTCGTCGGCATGCAGATGTTCGAGTGGACGAAACTCATCGTCGACGAAGGCGTGCGTCCCTGGTCCAATCCCATGGGCGCGTCACAGTTCGGCGCCTGCTTCTTCATGATCACGGGGTTCCACGGCCTGCACGTATCCGCCGGGGTTGTTTACCTCGCCATCGTCGCTACCCGCGTGTGGCGCGGCCGCTACGAGGAAAAGGGTTACGACATCGTCGAGATCACGGGCCTCTACTGGCACTTCGTCGATCTCGTGTGGGTATTTATCTTCGCGTTCTTCTATCTCTGGTAAGGCAATGGCAGACACCGGTCAACAACATCCTATCTCCATCTACTTCTGGATCTGGGGGCTGCTGTTCGTCTTCAGCGCGGCTTCCTACATGGTGGACTACGCGGGGTTCCAGGGCTATCTGCGCTGGTCGTTAATCATCATCTTCATGATGCTGAAAGCGGGCTTCATCGTCGCCATCTTCATGCACATGCGCTGGGAACGCGTGGCGCTGATCACGGCCATAATGCTCCCGCCCGGGGCGCTGCTGGTGCTGGTGAGCCTGATGGCATGGGAGTCCGATTACACCTGGATGACGCGCATCGTCTACCTCGGGGGAGAGATAGCGCCGGAACCGTTGCCGCCGCCATCACACTAGATCGGGGCCAGGGTTTGTCTCCGATTCCTGATGATCGCGCGTAGCGCGACGCCGACTACACTGAACTGAAGCGAACCCGACGCTGGTTGGCAGTCGTTACGTCGTCGCCTTCACCCATACGTTGCACCAGCCCTTCGCGGCCACATTGAATCCCGGAAATATCGCGCAGGGTCCCCAGCCTTCTTCATCGGACGGCTTGTAGTGCAGGCAGTTGTCGCAGAACTGCTGCTTGCCTTCCTCGGTAGCCCGCTTGGCAAAGCGGTCGACATCGACGTCGTTCGCATCGTGCTTGTATCCGAGGGCGACCGCGGTGGGGTTGCTCTCGTCAAGCTTCGCAGTCGCGGCAGCCTCTTCTCCAAGTGCTCCTTCCCCCAATACGGCGACCACGGGAATGGTGGCTACCGCCTTGGTGGTTGTCGAAATGAACTTGCGACGGCTGATTTCTTGTTCTTTTTTCATGGTGCTCCTGCCCCGATTGTCGGCGCGCGAAATAATACCGTAATTGCGCGCCGCACCTCGTGTGTCCCGGTCGGGTTCTGTGCGCTTGTTCAGCCCCCTTCGAGACCCCTTTCTGCCGACCTCCGCGAAACGACGGCAAGGACCGCAAGAACCGTGAGCATGCCGCACGCGGCTGCAATCAAGGCTCTGCCCGGTCCCCACCATTCTGCCAATGTGCCTGCCAGCAGGGCGCCGAAAGGCCCAGCACCCATCAACGAGAACGAGAAAAACGCCATCACGCGCCCACGCTGGTCGTAGGGCGCCTGCTCCTGCATGATCGTGCGCGCCATGCTCATGGCGATACCGCCGCAGCCGCCCCAGAGGAAGATGCAGGCTGCGAAGACGGGAAATTCGAAACCGAATCCCGCGATGCCCAACGCCACCGCCCCGAGTGCCTGCGCCAGCAGGAGCGCGCGTCGCGGACGGCGTATGTGTCCCGCACGCATGAGCAGGAACGAGGTCAGCGCCAAGCCGAACGCGTTGGCCGCGTTGAGCATGGCCAGGTCGGCCGCCGAACCGTCGTAAATGTCCCGGACCGCCACCGGAATCGTCACGATGTACGATCCCATGAAGAACATCCCTATGGCGACGTTCTGGATCGCTACCGTGCGCATCGGCACCGACCGCATCACGGTCAGGAGCCCGGTCCCAACCGATGAAGCCAGATCGCGCCACATGCCGGAATCCGACTGTCTTCGAGCGGGCGCGGCAACAGGCATGCGCCGCATCGCGATCACACCCAGGATCAGGACTACGGCCTGCACCGCGATCACGGGGACAGCGCCCACTCGATCCGTCTGTCCCACGACGACAAATGCGATCAGCATGGCACTGAACTGGATCATCGTCGCGCGAACGACAGTACGTTGGATTCCGCCTTCGGCAACCTGGTTCAACAACCCGTCCCGGGCAGGCGTCACGAACGCCTGGGCAAACCCCATCATCAGCGCATAGCCGATCATGACGGCGAAACTCAGTTGCCCCGACGCGAGTGCCAGCAGCAGCCCCAATACCGGGACGATAGAAAGGGCCTGCGCCACGACTGCTACGCGACGTCCTCCATAGCGGTCCGCCATGCTTCCACCGACAAGCATGAAGAGCAGCGCCGGCAGCAGCATGGCCATCTGCGCGATTCCCACCATCTGCGGCGACTCCCGGAGCACGATGGTGACAAGCCAGGCGAACATCACGGCCTGGATTCCGTGATTGACGAACCAGCTCGCAGTACCGGCCAGGTACAGATTCAGGGGCCTCACGCGCCCTCCCCTCAGACAGTCCGCGCACTGTAGACCGCGCGACTTTGTGTTGAAACCACTTTGCGCGGGTCTTAGAATCCGCGCCTTCCGCGCGTCCCCTTCGTCTAGAGGCCTAGGACACTGGGTTTTCATCCCAGTAACAGGGGTTCGACTCCCCTAGGGGACGCCAGACATAAAACCTGCTGTTGCCGGCATCCTCAATGGCTTCGTGGGCGGCAGAGAGGTCCAGGCCCTCGAAGTTCCTGCGCGTGGCGAAGTTCACCACACCGCTGAGCGCGTCCGAGCCGTAGAGGGCGGAGGCGCCTTCCTTCAGCACTTCCACCCGCTCGACAGCGATCAGGGGAATGAGGGGGAGTCGATGGGCGTGCCCGCAAGTCCCTCAATTTCCAGTTGAAATTGACACAGTCGATCATTGCATTCGAAAATATCAATTGGACCCATCGACATCGTCCCCACTACGGTAGTCATGAGGCTTGCCATGATCAAACTCCCAAATCGTCTGGTGACCGCAGCCGCAGCCACCCTGTCACTTATCCTGCCGGCCGCTGCCCACGCCGAAGCGACGCCCAAATCGAACGAGTTCTGGTGGCCCGAACGCGTCGACCTGAGCCCGCTGCGCCAGCACGGCGCCGAATCCGACCCGATGGGGGAGGGCTTCGACTACGCCGAAGCGTTCAAGACCCTCGACCTCGAGGCGGTGAAGCAAGACCTCGAAAATCTGATGACCAACTCCCAGGACTGGTGGCCCGCCGACTACGGACACTACGGCCCGTTCTTCATCCGCATGGCCTGGCACAGCGCCGGCGTCTACCGCGTTGCAGACGGCCGGGGCGGGGCGGCCGGCGGCCAGCAGCGCTTCGAGCCGCTGAACAGTTGGCCGGACAACGCCAACCTCGACAAGGCACGCCGGCTGTTGTGGCCCATCAAGAAAAAGTACGGGCGCGCGCTGTCCTGGGCAGACCTGATGGTGCTGACGGGCAACGTGGCACTGGAATCCATGGGCTTCAAGACGTTCGGTTTCGCCGGCGGGCGCGAGGACGACTGGGAAGCCGACACCATGTACTGGGGCCCGGAGAAGCAGTGGCTGGCCGATGAGCGCTACAGCGGCGACCGCGAACTGCAGCAGCCCCTGGCCGCCGTACAGATGGGCCTGATCTACGTGAACCCGGAAGGGCCGAACGGCGTGCCCGACCCCCTACTCGCTGCCAGGGACATTCGCGAAACCTTCGGCCGCATGGCCATGAACGACGAGGAAACCGTTGCGCTGATCGCCGGCGGCCACACTTTCGGCAAGGCGCACGGCGCCGCCCGGGGCAAAGGCTGCGCCAGCCCCGAGCCTGCCGGGGCGGACATCGAAGAACAGGGCTTCGGCTGGACGAACAAGTGCGGCAACTCCGGCGGCGTCGACACCAACACCAGCGGGCTCGAAGGCGCCTGGTCGGTGAACCCGGTCGCCTGGACCACCCAGTACTTCGACAACCTGTTCGCCTTCGAGTGGGAACAGACCAAGAGTCCCTCGGGCGCAACCCAGTGGATTCCCGCCGGCGGCCAGGCATCGAGCTTCGTTCCCGACGCCCACGACCCGTCCAAGCGCCACGCGCCCATCATGTTGACGACGGACCTGTCACTGAAGGTGGATCCCAGCTACCGGGAAATCTCGAAGCGCTTCCACGAGAATCCGGAGGAATTCGAGCTTGCGTTCGCCAAGGCCTGGTACAAGCTGACCCACCGCGACATGGGCCCGCTCAGCCGCTACCTGGGCTCCGAAGTGCCCGGTGACGTCATGCTCTGGCAAGACCCGGTACCGGCCGTGGACCATGAACTGATCGATGCACAGGACATCGAAGCACTCAAAGCGGAAGTCCTCGCCTCCGGCCTGACGGTACCGGAACTGGTCCGTACTGCCTGGGCATCCGCTGGCAGCTTCCGTGGCACCGACATGCGCGGCGGCGCCAACGGCGCCCGCGTTCGCCTGGCGCCTCAGAAAGACTGGGCGGTCAACACGCCGGATGAACTGGCCAATGCGCTGGCCCGTCTGGAGAGCATCCAGCAGCAGTTCAACAACAATCAATCCGGCGCCAAGCGCGTGTCGCTGGCCGATGTGATCGTGCTGGCTGGTTCCGCGGCCATAGAGAAGGCAGCCGGCGACGCCGGCCGATCGATCGACGTGCCGTTCACGCCGGGGCGCACCGATGCCGACCAGAACCAGACGGATGTGGATTCGTTTGCCGTCCTGGAACCCAACGCGGATGGCTTCCGCAACTACTTCGGCAACGGTAACCGGCACTCGCCCGCCGACATGCTGGTCGACCGCGCCGCCATGCTGACGCTGACGGTCCCGGAAATGACCGTGCTGGTGGGCGGAATGCGCGCGCTGAATGCCAATGCGGACTCCGCGAGCCACGGCGTCTTCACCGACCGGCCTGGAATGCTGACAAACGACTTCTTCGTGAACCTGCTAGACATGTCGACGGCTTGGACCAAGTCCGAGACCACAGAAGGGATCTACGATGGCCGGAATCGCGACTCGGGCGACCTCAAGTGGACCGCCACGCCGGTGGACCTCGTGTTCGGTTCACACTCCGAGCTGCGTGCCGTTGTGGAAGTCTATGCCGCGGATGACGGTACGAGTAAATTCGTCGATGATTTCGTCGCAGCCTGGACAAAGGTGATGAACCTCGACCGGTTCGACGCGCAGTAGAACCAACAAAGTCTCAGCCCGGCCTCAGCAGGAACTTCTGCACCTTGCCGGTGGCGTTGCGGGGCAGTTCGTCCACGTAGCAGCCGCATCCGGTCGGTCGGCAGCGCGAGGAACTGCCAGGAGCGCCTGGTGCAGATCGCCGCGCTGCTCCGCCTACGCGCACACTCCGCCGAAGGCGTGGCGGCGGCAGATCCGCGCCTGGTAAATCGAGACCGTCGGCGGCTGCGAGTTCGGACCCTACGGCGACGAGGTTGAAGCCCACGCCGACGCCGGCGTGCACGCTGATCGCGTACGTGGACGACGCGACGACGCGGCTGCTGGCGACGGGGTTCTTCGCGGAGGAGACGACCGAGGCGTACATGCGGACGACGCGCGCGCATCTGGAGGCGCACGGCCGGTCGGTGGCGTACTACTCGGATCGCTACAGCGTGTTCCGGGTCAACAGGAAGAGCGGCGAGGACTGTCCGAGACTTGCGGAGTCGTGAGCGAATGGCTCTACCGACGATCCACGGCGTAGCTGCCACTGCGGCCATTGAGGCGTTCGCGCTGAATCACCTCCACCTGGCCCATCACATCCGCCAACTCGGAGCGGCGTTTCTGCGCCGGGGCGTCGGACTACGCGATTGGCGCAACGGTGCCAGCAACACCTATGACTTGAGCTTCGTCAACCCCGCCGCAGCTTTGCGTGCCTCACGGCCACGCTGCGGAACAGGTCGCAGACGGCATCCACGGCCTGCCACTGGAAGTCGAGATCCGGTTCGAACCTGGGCTTCATCGGGACTTGTGCCAGTGTCGGGTGGCCGTCTTCATGCGTACATCAGGCGCTCGCCCTTGGGTTCGGGTACCGCATCGCCAAACTCCCGGGCGGTGTCTATCCAGAGCTGCATCGCCTCGTTCACGTTCGTAAGAGCGTCCGCCTGGCTCTCGCCGTGAGCCATGCAACCCGGCAGCTCCGGCACCTCGGCGATGAACGCCGCATCCTCGTTGCTCCAATAGAGGATGATCTCGTACTTGTACATCATTCGTCCCCTCCCATTTCATATTTCAGTGCCAGACGTCGAAACTGCCTGACTTGATACGGCTTAGCGTTCCCGTCGTCGCGTTGCATATTCACCTTCTCAGAAATCCCCCGCCTGCGGTACACGTGGTGACTACCGCGAATGCGCTCGTCGAAGCCTAGATACAGCATCAATGCTCGTAGCTCATCGAAACGGATGTTCGCGTCCGACCTTCCGCCCAGTATTCTCCGCAACAGCCTCTCATGCCGGTTCATGCCGCGTCACCCCATCTACCCAGCCTAGAGACTTCGGACATTCCCAAGGCCGCGCTGTTCCAGTATCGCCGCCAGGTTGGTTTTGGCGACGTCGGCGGCGAAGGCACTGTCGCGGAAGACCACGGTGGTTTCGCCGGCCGGTGCGAGTGCGTCGTGCCAGTCTACGTTCCAACGATTCCACTGGTGGCACCAGTCTTGTGGAACAACATTGCGGCTAGCTGTCCCGAAGGTCTTCCGGGTCGTATCGCGTTATCTGCGTTACTGGTTGCCGGTCCTTCCCAGGTGTCACCGAGGGAATCAGCACCTTCGTCGCGCACGTCGCAGCTAAGGCAACAATTGTGGTTCGGCGATAGCACTGGTGGTGCTTCCCCCTTCCCCCGTGCGAGAAGTCGTACTCCCTTCGCAATGCATTCACATTATCCTGACGCATGTTCTTCATCTGGCTACGGTCGCCACATTACGCGTTCCGTCCACGTTGCCGGAACATCCGAGGACACAGGCCCCCGTCTAGCCGTGTACGTGTATTCTGCAATCTCGGGAGTTGCCAGACAACAGGCGTCCCCTCCCTGCCCGCTGCAGTTTGTCCCGCCCAACTGGGCTCTCTTCCATGTCATACCGCCTTCGGCAACTTGATCACCTCTCCCGCTTCGTGAGTCACGTAGCTTGCCCAAGACTGAGCGTCCGGCGTCTCTCGAACAGGTCCGAGCGGGCATATGCTTGCTCCACAACGTTACCCACCTTGTGGCCGAGAGCCGCCTCCGCCACCTCGCGCGGCGCGTTGGTCATCTCGCCGCACCAATCGCGAAACGTCGAACGGAACCCGTGGGGCACTGCACTGATCCCAAGCTCGCGAAGCAGCTTCGACAAAGTGCTGTCGCTCATTGTCCGACCTGTCGCCGTCGGGAAGAGTAGGTTGTTCTCCTTCAAGGCTCGGGCTTCGCCGAGCGCCACCATTGCGCGGCGGGAAAGCGGTACGCGGTGCTCGGTCCCGGTCTTCGTGCGGTCGCCCGGAACGGTCCAAACGCCTGCCTCCGGATCGACCTCGTCCCAAGTTACCTCCCGCACTTCCCTGGGACCGGCAAGCGGTTAGCACGAGGAACTCGAACGCGAGCTTCGTCGAACTGAGCGCGTTGCACTTGCGCACATTCTGCACCGCCGCGCCGACCTCCCTGTGCGCCATCGCGCGCTGGTGCGTCGTCTTGTGCCCGACCTTCGGCAGCGCCGCGCCGATGGCGTTGCCCGCTGGGTTGCGCGGGGGCTGGACGACTTGATACAACAGGTTTCAGGATACGGTAAGTATTGCGCTGAACAATGCGTCCGCGTGGTTCGGATCAATCGGGAGACATGATGGCGACGATCAAAATTGCCTTGAAGCTAGGAATATTGGTGTGCCTCGGCAGCGTTGCACAAGCTGCGGAAACGACGATTACGGCCACCGGTTTCGAACAACACGATGGCGAGTTGCTCGAGTTCGGCTATGCCGATCCGCGCAGTGACGGTGGTTTCGAGGTTCTGGACCTCGCGTTTGTCGAGAATGGCGAAGCGACCGTCCGCGCCGACATCGAGAATCCGCTGGTAGTCGACGTAAGGCTGCTGGTGGAGGAAGAAGAGTCGGCTGCAGTACGCGGCGTGATCGAGCCGGCCGGTCGATTCCAGGTCGCAAGCAATGCCCGCGAAGGCGGCCTTCGGTTCACTGGCGGGAACTACAACCCGTTGATCTTTCCGTCGTCGGCGTCCGGCGAGTCGGAGTTGGAGACCGAGGAACGTCTCAGGCAAATCTACCTGGGTCATGACGATCCGACGGCTCGCCTGCTGGCATTGCAGGCCGCCTGGCTGGAGGGCGACGACGATGACCAGAATGCGACCTTCGAAGAACTGCGCGCTGTCCTCGGGGAGAACAGGGCCATCGATCTCATGCACGCCCTGCGCAATCGCAGGGTCGAGGAGATCGCCAGGGCCATGAAGTACTTCGCTGCGCTCAACCTCGACGGCGAGGAGGTTCGGCTCGAAGACGTCCTGCAAGAGAACCGGTACACGCTGGTCGAGTTCTGGGCTTCCTGGTGCGGTCCCTGCATCGCGGAGATCCCCTATCTGAAGTCCGCCTACGCCAATTTCCGCGACAAGGGCTTCGAGATCCTGTCGGTCAACCTGGACGAGGATCCTGAGGCCTGGAAGACCGCCTCGGTAGACGATTACGAGATCCCGTGGCTGAACGTTTGCGACGGTGAAGCCTTCGACAGCACTATCGCGAAGCTGTACCGCGTGAAGGGCATTCCGGCCAACTACCTGATCACGAGCGACGGCAAGCGGGTCGCGAGGCACCTGCGGGGCGAGTCGCTGGAAAGGAAGCTGTCCGAGCTTTTCCCCGAATAGGAACGCCTGTTCAGGTTGCCGTAAGCTTCGCCAATCAGATTGCAGTTCCACCTGCAAAACGCTGTGCGGCAAGCTGAATTGAACGTGCTGAGGTCGAAACCCGCTAGCACTTGGGGCGTACATCGCGCCCGTGCGATAACTTGCTGCGTGTTGGCTGCAGGTGTCGGTTCGTTCACCGGCGACGCCAACGCCCAGGGCGCCGGGGGACAGATGGAGGCCAGGTATCTCGGCGACCGCGTGCTGATCCGCGCCGTGCTGCAGACCGAGACCTTCCAGAAGGAAACGCACCTGGTCATCGATTACGCCGCGCCAGAAGCCTTCGCGATGCACGGGAATGTGATCCAGTCCCTGGCATTCGGAGAGCAGGAGCAGACCCTCAAGGTGATCGCCGACGGACTCCGGCTGGAGGTGCCGAGGGATGCCGTCAGCATGGCGGGCGGACCGTTCCTCGACGAGTTCACCGCCAGTCACTCGAACGAACTCGAGAACGTGGACGTCTCGGTCATCGTCGGCTGGCCCGTGCTGCGGCCCTTCGCCCTTGGTCTCGACTTCGAGGCGGAAGAACTGACGCTCAGACCCGCCGCCAACGCGAATGCCCAGGAGGCCGAGGAAGCCTTCGCGACCGTTGTCCAGGGCGTGCGCGTGGTGGACAGCAAGGTTTACGTGCCAGTCTCCTACGACGGCGGCGAAGATGCGTCGATGACCTTCGGCACCGCCGGCTACCACACCTATCTGAACCAGGAGATCGCCGAGAGTCTCGGCACGCCCGCGGGAGACGTGGAGGACATCGCCTTCGGCGCGCCGCCCGTCCTCGGACTGTCCGGCATGGTGGCGCTGTTCCCGCAGCCGTTCGACGCGCAGCCGGAAAGCCTCAACGCGGACTGGTTGTTGCACTCCGGTCTTGGCCTGTGGTCCGCATACCGCCTGCAGATCAATCCGACCGCCGGCTATCTCGCGTTGACACCGCAGAAGGACAGCAACTACTCGGAAGCGGACGCGGCCTTCTATGCTGCGGCCGCGGGCGAGGACATCCCGGCGCTGCTCGCATACACCGACCGGTGGCCGAATGACCGCAATGTCGAGGAGGCCGCGGGGCGGATATTCGACATCGGGCTGCGATCGGGGCGCCCTGACGCGGATCAGATGAAAGCGGTCGGGATCGGCCTGTCGGTGACGCCCGAACCGCGCAAGACGCATTATGTCTCCGGGTTCGCCTTTCCCCTGTTCGACTCGGACCTCAAGGACGAACGCTCGGACCTCGTCATCGCGCTGTGCGAGGAAGCCCTCGCCCATATCAGCCGTTCCGACAGGCCGTCACTGCGACAGAACATCCAGCTCATGCTCGGCGACCGCTACCTGCATGCCGGCAAGGCCCACGATGCCTGGAAGACCTTCCTGTCCGCTGCGTTCTACGGCGACCCGCGCCTGGACGGCGTGGTGCGCCACGAACTCGGGCGCGCCTACGAGGCGCTGGGCCGGCACAGGCGAGCCTACTCGAGCTACCAGCGCGCCGCGTCGGACATGACCCCGGCACCGCCTACTATCAAGGAGAGTGCACTCGAAGGCCTCGAGCGGATACGCCCGTTGCTCGATCCGAACGATCCGTTGCTTGCCACGGAGTCTTCGGATGGCTGAGCGCGATACCGAAGCGGCGCGGATCGGTGGCGATCTCGAGGACATCGTTTCCCGGGGACGGAAGCGGCTGCGCGCATGGGCAGCGAAGGAAGCGCTGGCGAAGGCAGTCATCCACCTGTTCTCCGCTACCCTCGTCGTTCCATGCCTCGCGTTGATCGGCAACCTTGCCGGCCTCGTCGGTCCATCTCTCTGGCCCCTGGCCGCCGTGCCCACCGTGGTACTCGCCGTTGTCGCGCCGCTTGTCATCGTCGCCGTCTACACGCTTGTCGTCGTCCTGCGCGAGAAGACCGACCGACGCGTGTGCCTTGCCCTGTTCGATACGCTTCTCGGCTTCAAGGGACGCCTGCTGACGGCGGACGAGTTCCTGTCCCGGGGCCCCGCGAATCCCTTCGAGCACGCCGCGGTCGAGGATGCCGCGCCGTTTGCCCGGCAGGCACTCGATACCGAGTTGCCGGCCGTACGCACGCCCCCGCCTGTCCTGCGCGCGCGCCGGTGGCCGCTGGGCGTCGTCTCGGCGCTCGTCCTGGCCGGCGCACTCCTGCTCGGCGAGATTCCGCCTGTCGCGAACAATCCCGTGATCGCGATGGCCGACGAATCACCGGCCCGACTCGTAACTGCGGTCGAAACGCCCGTGGAGAAAGATGCCGAGCCGCCCCTTCCGAAGGAAACCTCCCGGCGCAGCCTCGACAGCGAGCCCCTCTCCTCCGTGAGCGAAGCGGAGCCAGGGGGCGAATCCGAGCGCGCGGCCCGGTCCCAGTCGGGTACCGGCGATGCCCGTTCGTCGTCCGCGAAGAGCAGCAAGGCCGCGTCGCTGGCACAGCAGGCGGGCAAGGCGGCGGCGGGCGCTTCCGGCGAAGGATCCTCGAAAAAGCAAACGCCGCGCGAACGGCCCGCCAAGCCCCGCCGGGAAAACAAGAGCCGTCCGGAAGAAACGAAAGAACAACAGCCCGAGGCGTCCAAGGGGGTGAGCGGGGGCACGGGGCGCAGTTCGGGAAGTCGGACATCCGCTTCCGACCAGGCCGCCGCGGACGACAAGGCCCGCAACGACGAGGACGAGGGCGATGCCACCGACGACGCCGAAGAGGAGGAGGACGAAGAACAGAAGGCTGGGTCGGCGAGCAAACCCATGCTGAACAACCGCAAGGCCGCCGTCGACCGGTCCTTGAGCCCTTCGGGCCTGAGCGACCAGGAGAACGATCAGGCCAACGGCCGGGGCGGCCCCAGCGGCCTGAAAAAGACCCGCGGCGTGGCCGCCATGCTGCTCGGCGTGCCAATGCCGGATCACCTGCGCGGAAAATCCAACCCGGGCCGCATCAAGGTAGAGCGCGAACGCGCCGATCCCGAACCCAAGACTGCGCTCGCCGCCAATGCGGCCGAACGCGGCAGCCGTCGCGAATCCATCGGCTACCTGCCGCATCCAGCGCTGCCGCCCTGGATGCAGGAGACGGTGCGCGACTATTTCCTGGCCGAACGCGCGCGCGATCTGGCCCAAACCGATTCCACATCCAATACGACAGACTGAACGAGGCAACATGACGACAGCAGACGAAGCGCGGGAACGCGCAGCGGAATTCAGGACGGTATTCGCCAGGGTCAAGACGGAAGTTGCCAAGATGGTCGTCGGCCAGGCACCCGTGGTCGACGGCGTGCTCACGGCCATGATGGCCGGCGGCCACGTGCTGCTCGAGGGCGTGCCCGGGCTCGGCAAGACCCTGCTGGTGCGCTCCTTGAGCGAGGCCGTGAGCCTCGCCTTCTCCCGTATCCAGTTCACGCCCGACATGATGCCGGCGGACATCCAGGGCACCATGGTGCTCACGGAAACCGGCGGCGGCGGACACGAACTCACTTTTCAGCAGGGGCCGCTTATCGCCAACCTGATCCTCGCCGACGAGATCAACCGGGCAACGCCGAAGACCCAGTCCGCCCTGCTCGAAGCCATGCAGGAGAAACAGGTGACCGTGGGCCGGCGCACGATCCGGCTCGACGAGCCGTACTGCGTCATGGCGACGCAGAACCCCGTCGAGCAGGAGGGCACCTACCCGCTCCCGGAGGCCCAGCTCGACCGCTTCCTGTTCAAGCTCGTCGTGGGCTATCCGGCCGAGAGTGAGTACCACGCCATTCTCGACCGCACTACCGGCGCCGACGAAGTCGACATCCAGCCGGTCACCGACGGTGAAGAGATTCGTGATCTTCGCGCCACCGTCCGCGCGGTGGCGGAGCCGGAGGCCGCCCGAACCTTCGCCATTCGTCTTGTGGTGGCAACCCAGCCCGATAGTGACCTCGCGCCGTCGAGCGTAGCCGAATGTGCCTCTCTCGGATCGAGCCCTCGCGGCGTGCAGGGCCTGATCCTCGCCGGCAAGGTCCAGGCGCTGCTCGACGACCGATTCGCGGTGAGCCCCGACGACATCCGCGCCGTAGCCCTGCCGGTGCTGCGCCACCGAATCCTGCTCAACTTCCGCGCCCAGGCCAACAACGTCTCCGCCGACGAACTGGTGGAGGATGTGCTGAAGTCGGTGCACCCGCCCCACGCCGTGGCCGCCTGACGGCGCAGCAGCGAACCAGGCAGGGAACCATCCGTGGCCAGCGCTCCGACGTTCGCAGAACTGTTCGACCCCGACTTCCTCGCGGCCCTGCAGCCCTTTAGCCTGCACGCCCGCCGCGTGGCGCGGGACGGGCGGCCGGCGGAGCAGACCTCCCGCGACCGGGGCTTCGGGCTCGAGTTCGCGGACTTCAAGTCGTACGTACCGGGCGACGACCTGCGCGCCATTGACTGGAACATCTACCGGCGCTTGGGACGCCTCTTCATCAGGGTCTTCGAGGAACGCAGGGACCTGCCGGTCTACCTGCTCGTGGACCGGTCCAGCAGCATGTACCTGGAGGACCCGCCGCGCATCGGTGCGGGGCTTCGGACCGCCCTGGCATTGGCGTCGATCGCGCTCGGGCAGCATGACAGCGTCGGCCTGTTCTCGTTTTCCGGCGTATTGAACATCGACGCCAGGGCCGCCGCCGGCAAGCATCGGCTGGTGTCCTTCGCCGAGCGCCTGGCAGCACTCGACGAGCGCGACCGCACCGATCTCACCGGGAGCCTGGGCGAACTTGCCGGGCACCGCCTGCGCCGCGGACTGCTCGTGGTCATCTCGGACTTCTTCGATCCGGCGGGAGCCGAGGAAATCGCGCAAGCGCTTGCCCTGTGTCGCCATCGGCTGCTTCTCGTGCAACTCGTCAGGAAGTCCGACGCCGACCCGACGCTGCACCCGGACCTGCACGGCGATATCCGGTTGCTCGACTGTGAGTCCGGCGACGCCGTCGACCTCACTGTTACTCCCGCCACGCTTGCCCGATACCGCGAGTCGTATCGCGATTTCAACGAACGCCTTGCCCGCTTCGCCACCGACTACGATGCGGGCCTCGTGCGCATCGACGTAGACGAGGACGTACTCGACCAACTGGGCGTGCTGTTCGAGACCGGGAACCTCGTGGTATGAACTTCGCCAACCTGCCGTTGATCGGAGTCCTGGCCGGCATCGGCGGGATCGCCGCCCTCCTCTTCCTCCTGCAGCTATTGCGCATCCGCCACGTCGAAGTGGCCGTCTCCACCACGCTTTTCTGGCGAGCGGCGGCCCGTGAAGCGCCTGTCCGGGTCCTCAGGGGGGTGTTCCGCCATCCCCTCGCCTACCTACTTGTTCTCGCCATCTGCACGCTGCTCTGGCTCGCCTTTGCCGGTCCCGAAGCCCACGACGACCGCACTTCCACCTACCGGGTGATGTTTCTCGACGGCTCCGCACACAACGCCGCTGGCGACGACTTCGAGCAGGCCGTCGCCAAGCTAAAGTCGGACCTCGCGGGCCTGCCCGATGCAGGCCGGGAAGTGATCTGGGGTGGCGCGCGAAACATCAAGCTCCTGAAGGCGGGCGAAGACCGATTGCTGTTGGAACACCGGCTGGCCGAGTTGGCGCCGGAGGCCGCCCCTTCCGCCCTGAACGAACAGTTGCGCCTATTCTCGTTGCCCGGTGTCGCCCCGGAGTCGCTGGATTTGGTTGTCTATGGGCGCGCGCCCGCAGACCCGTCTCTTCTTGAGACTCTCCCGCCGGGGATGCGTGTGAGCCGCGCCATCGATTATCCCGCAAGCACGCCAAATCGCGGCGTGGCGGCGCTCGGTGTCAATCCTGCCGCATCGGGACGCTGGAACCGGCTGGACCTGCTGATCCGGATTGGCGGCACGCCCGACGCAGCTCCCGTGGACACCATGGTTGTTGAAGTAAACAACCAGCCTCTGGAGGATGATCGCCTCGAGTGGCCCGCCGCTGACATGGCCATGGTGCGCGATCTACCCGCGGACGGAAGCATGGTGGAGGTCCGACTTGATGCCGGCGACGAACTGGCGTTGGACGATGTTGCCCAACTCACCCTACCCACCCGCCGCGCGGTACGGATTGCCCTCGCAGGGGACCTGGATCCCGCCGTGGAGCATGCAATCGAAGCCGACCCGGGTCTGGAAATCGTCACCGAGGACCCATCGATCGTCATCCGCGAGCGCGGCGCAGGGTCGTTTGGCGACCTCCCGGCTCTGGAATTCGCGTCCGCCGATGACCAGGAGACGGCGTTCGAGATCGCCTACACGGGCGACGACAGCGCCGAACTTGCTCTCCGGTCAAGCATCGCCGCCATAGGCCTTGACCAGATTGACGCCGCCGGCCTGGCGGCCGAGGCCGGACGGCCAGTCGGGGTTCAACTCCGGCATGCGGAGCTAGGGCGCATTTCGGTCTGGGACGAACTCCTCGTCCACTACAACTTCACCGGCTCGCGGAGTTTCCCCCTGTTCGTCTCCCGTGCCGCCAGGTGGCTGGCCGGGGAACCTGCATGGCATCCCTACCTTGCCTCCGGCAAACCCCTGCCCCCGGCCACGGTGTGGTCACTCGCAACCGCTGCTGATCCATCGCTGGATGCCCTCGGGGCGGACTACGTCCTGGGCGCCGCGGGGACGGTCATGTCCTCCAGCGGGGAGGCCGCAGTAGCCCTGTTGAGCGACACCGTGACCGGAAGGAACGCCGGGACGCCGCTTGCCATGTCCCAGGCCGGGGCCGGATTCGCCGACACCGGGTTCGTCAGTTGGCTCATCCTCGCCGCCCTGCTGCTCCTCGGAGTCGAGTGGTACCTCTACCAGCGCGGGTTGATGCCGTAGCACTGGTATGACGCTGTCCTTCCTGCAACCGGTCATGGCGCTGCTTTTCCTGGCGGTGCCATTGGTATGGTTCCTGCCGTCCCGACCGAGAGTCGTCCACGGCGTAATCCGCAGCGTCATTCTCACTCTCGCCATCCTGGCACTGATGCAGCCCGTGCTGGTCCGCAGCGCCGTGGAACAGCACCACGCCATCGTCATCGATCAATCCGCGAGCCTTCTGGCGGGCGAGCGTGAAGGCGGGGTTGCGGTGGCGGGCGATCTGCTGGCCCGGCTCGGAGCCGGTCAAAGCGCCACCCTCGTCCAGGTCGGCGGCGACGAACGCGTTTCGCTCGACGCGGATATCGAGTGGATGCGGGCGCCTGCTGCCGGCGTGCAGTCGGTCGTCGACGGTCGATCCCCCCTGGGGGACGCACTGGAACTCGCGGCCCAGTCGATACCCGCCGGACTGAGCGGGTCCGTCATGCTGATCTCCGACGGCCGCAGCACCGACCGTCACTGGGGACGCCCGCTTGCCCAGTTGCTCGAGCGCGATATTCCCGTGCACACGGTGCAGCTGCGGTCCCGCGAAGACCCCTTCCTGGTCAATCTTCAATCCACCACCGCGCGACCTGGAGAGTCTGTGCGCGTCACGGTCGACGTTGTCGGGGCCGGCAAGGCCCTGGAAGTCATCCTCACCAGCGGCGACGATACGCTGGGGCAGTCGGGACCGTTCGACTGCGAGTCCCGATGTCCCGTCGGGATCGAGTTCGAGGCGGGTGAAGCCGGATTCCTCGATATCAGCGCCGAACTCCGGTCCCCGTCGGGGTCCGACGGCGATCTCTCCAACAACCGGCTGCGCGGCGTTGTCGCCATCCAGGATGCCCTGCGTCTGCTCTATGTCGGCGACCGCCAGCGCGGTGCGGTCGACCGGATTGAGTCGCTGCTCGGTATCGGGTTCGATCTGACGGCGATGCCGCCGGGCGAGATCGGTGACGGGTTCGACTTCGCCGGATTCGATATCGTGATGCTCGATGACGTGCCGGCGCGCGCGCTGCCCGCAGAAACCCAGCGCGACCTCGTCGCCTCCGTTCAGGACCAGGGAGTCGGCGTTCTCGCGAGCGGTGGCGGGGGTGCCTTCGCCGATGGCGGCTACCATGGCACGCCGGTCGCGGACGTGCTGCCGGTCGAGATTACCGGCGAAGAGGAGAAGATCGATCCGAGCGTCGGCCTAGCCATCATCATCGACACGTCGGGTTCGATGGCCGGTTCGCGCATCGAACTGGCCAAACAGGTCGCCCGAATCGCCGTGCGCCGCCTGCAACCCCACGACCGCATTGGGATCGTGGAGTTCTACGGCGCCAAGCACTGGGCGGTGCCGATGCAGCCGGCCTCCAACAAGATCGAAATCGACCGCGCCATCGGCCGCATGAAGGCCATCGGCGGCACCATTCTCTACCCCGCCATCCAGGAGGCCTACTACGGCCTGAAGAACGTCAACACCCGCTACAAGCACATCCTGCTGATTACCGACGCCGGCGTGGAAGACAGCAACTACGAGCGCATGGTGCGCCGCATCTCGAGGGACAACATCAACGTTTCGACGATCCTCGCCGGACAGGGCGGACACAACCTCATCATGTCCGACATCGCCAATTGGGGCCAGGGACGCTTCTACTCGGTGGGCGACCAGTTCAGCCTCGTCGAACTCATCCTCAAGCAGCCTTCCACCCGCAAGCCGCCGCGCTACAAGCGGGGCGTATTCGAACTGACGGCACTTGGCGGACAGGGCTGGTGGGGCAACGCGGACCCGCGTGTTCCGGCGTTGCTCGGCTACTCCGAGGTGGAGTCGCGCGTAGGCGCAGAGACGCTGCTGGAAGAGAACACGGGACAGGACCCCATCCTCGCCAGCTGGCACTTCGGGCTCGGAAGGGTCACCGCGCTCATGACCGAGCCGGTCGGCGAAGGCACCGCCCGGTGGCGGGATTGGCCGGACTACGGTTCCTTCCTGGGCAGATTGCTCGCACGGACGGCAGCGGATAACCCACCCTTCCGCCTTACCCTCAAGCGCCGCCGCCAAGTGCTGGTTTTGACGGCGGAGCGAACCAGTCACGATGCCGGGCTCGCTCCGCGGGCGGAAATGGTGGATGCCCAGGGCAACTCCCTGCCATCCGAGGCCATCGAGTTCAAGGAAAACGCACCTGGGCTGTTCGAAGCGGAGATTGTCCTCCCGCCCTGGGAAACCGCGCGGGTAGAGGTATCCGCCAGCCTTGCTCGCGCCAACCGGTCCGTTCAGCGCATCGCCATTCCGGCGGCTTCCGACATCGCGAACGAAACCCAGGTCGACCCGGCAAAGGCACTGGACCTCGAGCGCCTGGCCGGACGCACGGGCGGCGTTCACCTAGCGAGGGTCGATGGCACGCCGCCTTCGGGCCCGGTCGGCGAATGGCTTGCCGGAAATCAGGGCGAGTTGTCGTTCGTGGTAACCCGGCTGTGGCCGCTCATGCTGTTGCTGGCCCTGGCTGCCTACATCGGAGAACTCCTCTATCGTCGCTGGCCGCGGGAGGTCCGATTGTGAGTGCCCCACAGCCGGCGCCTTCGGCTTCGCTTTTTTTCTTGCGAGGGGTGCCCCCTCGCGCTCCCCGGCTGAGGGCTCTCTTCTTGCGAGGGGTGCCCCCTCGCGCTCCCCGGCTGAGGGCTCTCTTCTTGCGAGGGGTGCCCCCTCGCGCTCCCCGGCTGAGGGCTCCGGCCCGGCCCCGCTCGTCGTCCATGCAACAACCGCCCCGGGTCGCTGGCGCTCCCCGGAGCCGTTTGTTCCATAGAAGGGCGTCCTGGTACATGGCGGCGATCGGGCTGGCCATTGGCCTGCTCCCGGGCAGCGCGCAAGCCGCCAGCGCGCTCGCTGAAGTCGTGAAGTCGAATGCGGCATCCGTCCGCGTCGACCTGCAGAAGATCGATGCGCTGTACGACGAGACCATCCTCCAGGATGACAGCATCGAACTCGCCGTGAGGCGCATCGGCGTGTTCGCCGACAATCGGGGCAAATCCGCGCAGGAGCGCGCCAATCACCACCTGACAATCGCCCACATCCACTGGCGCCACGGCAGTCAGGAGCAGGCACTGCGTTCCGTTGATAACGCACTGGCGCTCCGGGAGACGCCGGACGGCCTGTTGCTCAAGGCCCGTCTTCTCGACGCGACGGGCAACCCTCTCGAGGCGACCGAGTGGTACAGGAAGGCCGCTGATGCCACCGATAGTGCGGCGGAGCAGGAATTCATCCGGATCCGTCTCACCATGGCCGAGGCCAGCAACCGCAACATCGACGCACTGGTGACGCTTGCCGAGCAGGGCGACCCGTCATTCCGCAACCGGGCGGCCATCACTCTGGCGCTCCTCGGTCATTCCGGCCAGGCGCTGGCTCTCTATGATCCCGACGAGGGGTCCGGCAATCCGTTCCGGCAGCACGCCCGCGTTGCCCAGTGGGCCATTGACGCCGGCGATTTTGACCTTGCCCAGGAAGCGTCCTGGACCGCCTTCCAGGCGACGCAGGTCCGCACCGACGCCCTGTACGCGCTGGCGCTGCTCGCCGAGTCGTATCGCAAGGATGATGCCCTCGACGAACTGCTCGCCCATTTCGCCCGGCAGACGGGGGCCAACGGCGAACCGGACCCGATGCTTGTCCAGGCCCGGGTGGACATCCTCATCGAGACCGAGAACTACGACGAGGCCATCGCGTTCTACGAAGCAGCCGACACCACCCGCGTTGACGTGGACGCCCGCAGTCGCCTCATCAAGCTCTACGAGGCCGCCGGACGGACCGATGACATGATGGCCGAATACGAAAGGCTGATGGCGAGGGAGCCCGATGTGGTGGCATGGTTCTCCGGCCTGGCGTCCCACTACCTGAACATGGCCCGCCCGGAAGACGCGCTGGATGTCTGGCACCGGCTGGCAGCAAGCAACAGCGACCGCATCGAGGTGCTCGTCGAAGCCGGCGAGGCGATGGTGCAGATGGGCTTCGTCGAGGAAGCCGTCGATGTGATCGAAAACCACATGGCGTCTTCGGGAGAGAGTCCGCAGGGCCTCGTCTTCCTGTTCGACCTGCGCCTGCGGCGCGGCGAAACCGACCAGGCCGTCGCTTCGATCGCGCGCCTGGAAGCTGCCCTGGGGGACGGCACCACGGGTGTTCGAGACCTGGCCGACGCCTATGAACGGCTCAGCAGGCCGGAGGCGGCGATCCGCATCCTCGAGCGCTTGCGGAATCGCGAAGGCGAACTCGGCTACGACGAACGCATGCGGCTTGCGTGGCTCTACAGCGTTGCCGGACGCAAGGAAGACGCCTTGGAGGCCTGGCGCGGAATCTGGGTGAGCGTTGAGAGCGCGGCCCGAAGAAACCTCGCGGAAAGCCAGTTCCTGCTGCTTGCGACCGAACTCAACACTTTGGGCGACATCGTCGTGGACCTGGAGGAAAAACTCATCCTCAAACAGGCGGACCGCAACGAGGTCGGGCTCCTGGTGCGAATCTACACCGAAGTCGGCGACCACCTCTCCGCCACCGAAGTCATCGAGGAATACGCCCGCTACAGCGATGCGGGCGAGGTGGAACGCCTGCGCCAGCTTGGCAAGGTCCACATGATGCTCGCCGACTATTCCGCCTACGACGTGGTGCTGCGCGAACTCGTGACGGCGGACCCCGAGAATGAGGTCGAGCACATCCAGAACATCGTGCTCAACATGCTGGCCTTCGATCTCGCGGAAGAGTCCGACGAACGCTTCGGCGAGGTCCAGCTCTGGCTCGCCCGCCTGCGAGAACTCGACGAGCAAGGCGTCAGCGGGGAGTTCGAAGCGGGCATCTACTCCATGGGAGGCTTCAATGCGGAAGCCATCGCGAGCTACCGCCGCGCGCTTGTCCTGCATCCCGAGAACAGCGACAACCTGCTGCTCATGGCGGACCTGATGAAGAACTCGGGCCGGCGCGACGAAGCCGTGGCGATCCTGCAGTACGTGGCAGAGCATGCCGCGGACGACGCCGAGTTCGTCGTCGCCATCGACGGCATCATCAACATGATCGGCGCGCGCACCTTCACCGAGGAACTGACGCCGGCGATGCGGCGGACGTTCCGCTGGAGCCAGCGGATCATCCTGGAGCGTATCGCCGGCCACAACGACAAGTTCTATCTGTACCAACTGCTCGGGGACATCGCCCAGGAGGTGGGCGATGACGAGGCGGAATTCCGCGCCGTCGAGAATTCGCTCTCCGAAGCGGGGGTTCGACGCCCCTCGGTGTTGCGCGAACTGGTGACATTGGCTACCGCCCAGGCCGGCTTCGCCGGGTTCTCGACCGGCGCCGGCGATCCCGAAAGACAGCTCACGCACGGCCGGCGCCTGATCGGGCTGCGCCAGGAACTGCCGCCGGAGGTCTTCATCAACCTTGGCAAGGTCCTCCTGGAGGAAGGCGCCGTGCAGGCCGCCGTGCAGGCGTTCGACCTGATCAACGATATCACCGGTCTGATCAACGTGGACAAGACCAAGGCGGAGCTGTTCCTCGACGCCGGGCATGCGGACGAGTCCCTGAACTGGTACACGCGGGCACTGAACGTGAACCGCGACGACCTCGCGCTTCTCGCCAGGACGGCGATGCTGCGGGAAGCGCGAGGCCAAGACGACGTTGCCAACGCGTTGTACTTCCGGGCTGTCGAGAACGTCCTGCGCACCCTGGCCACAAGACGGGTGGAGGAACGCCCGGGCGCGAACGCCTCGCCCTTCGCATTGTTGGGCCTGGGTCCCGACACGAGTGTCACGCGCGACTACCGCACCTTCTTCGAGTACCTCGCCCAGGGACTTCTCACGACTTGGCCGGACGATCCCAGGGAATCCGAAGCCCGCATCGAGACCGTCAAGGCAATGTTCGACTCGGAACTTGCCGTCGTCCTTGCCGATGCTCCGAAAGACGCCAACGACGATGGTGCAAACGGGTCGGAAACCGAGGGCATGGAGCTGGAGGAATTCACGCGGCTCGACCGCATCACCGGTCTTTCGCGCCGCATAGCCGAACGCGCCGGGGACGACAACCTCAATACATACCTGGACGTCGCTCTCGCGGAACGATTCACGGTCGAACCCGAGCCCGTCGCCGACGTCTCGACGGACGGACCGCTGCTTCGCCGGCACATGGAAAACGCGAAGCGCAACGACGACTTCGAGGCCGCGGTGCGCCTTGCTCGGCTCGCGGGAGACGACGAGGATCTCCTGGCCCTGTTCCGGGACCGGATCAACGATGGCAGCTACCGCGAGGGTCTCGCCTACGCGCGGTCGCTGTTGGACGAGAGCAACTTCAAGCGGCTGGTTGCGGCGATCGCAACGACCCTCAAGGACAGCGCCAAGTCATTCCTCGAACTGGTCCGGGCCGACGCCGACCTCGTGCTTGAAATCGAGGCGGACCTGGGTCGCGAAATCGTCACTGTCGAGGAGTTGCTCGACATGCTTGCGGACCCCGCCGCAGAGGCGGATCCCAGCTTCGTCTTCTTCATCTCCGGCGACGGTGTATGGGACTACCTCAAGGCGAAGGCATCCGTCGACGATCAGCTTCGCCACCTCGCGGCGACGGCCACCCGGGAGAGGCGCGGCCAGTTCGGGTCCCGTGCCTTCGTTTCCGTGTTTCGTGACCTGATTAAGATCGATTTGTCACCGCCGCAACGCGAAACACTGAAGGCGGCCGGCGGCGAATACCTCTCCAAGCAGGATCTCAGGAGCGAGTTCGCCCAATCCACGATCTTCCAAGTGTTGCTGGTGCCCGAGTCGCATCCCGGCAACCGGGTCGTGCTATATGAACTCGCGGGTCAGGCACAGCGCATGGCCCAGATGACCTTCGATATCCCCGGGACCCTCAAGAGCATCCTGGAAGGCACCGACGAAGAAGCCTTTTCGAAACTGCTCGAACTGGAACGAGCCGGCGTTCGATACTACGGCACCATATCGGGAACCGATGAAAAGTATGCCCCGGTTCGGTCACGCATCCTGGAAGCGGTCCGGCACGGCGACTCGGAATACGACGCCGAAACCGTGCGTATCGTCTACCGGTTCGAGTTCTCCAACCGGTATTTCGGCGGTCAGGCCTCGCGCGAGAAGATGGAGCGCCGCGTAGAACTGCTGCCAATCCTCATCGAACGCTATCCGGACGATCAGCGGTACCGGCGCGAACTCGTGATCGCGCATCTCGGCCTCGCGCAATGGGATCGGGCGGAGCAAGCGCTGTTTGCATGTCGTGAAGGCGAACCCGGGGATGAGGTCCTGCGCGCCGCCCTGTACTACCTCCTGACCTACCGGGAGCGGTACGACGCGGCGCTCGCGCTCGTGACGGATGGCGGGCCCGACCTGCGCGAGTCGGCCGTCATCGAGGATCTGCTTGAGAAAGTGCGGGCTGCCCGGACCTTCGAACCCGCTTCCGGCCCTCAGATCTTCCGCGCGATCTATCGCGGCACCCTGGAACCCACCTGGAGCTACCTGTCGCCACAGGTCGACCGCGGTGTCGATACCCTGCGCGAACTCGCAGACGACGATGCCGACCCGCAGGACGACGACGTGGCGCGGAAAACGTTGCGCACCGTTTGGCGCGGCGCGCTGGCTCCAAACGAAGAACGCGCCTACGCGCCGCCGCCCAGTTATATGATCAATACCCTACTGTCGCTGCCGCTGGTTCCCGATTCCGAGGATGGGTACGGTTACTTCCCGAGGGGGACCAGCCGAGACTTCCGGCTCGACGCCCTCCTCGAGGAGGGTGACGCGCCGGATCCGCAAACCCTGTTCGAGACGATCGCGACGCGGCCCTTTAGCGCTACCGAGTTCGATCTCTACCTGCGCTCACTCATCGACGACCAGAGACGGCACCAGCACCGCTTCTACCGGCTGCTGCGCAAGGCATTTGCCGCTGACGACGGGCCGCTCGAAGCGCTGTCCGCCCGCATCGGTGAACTCGGCGACCACGACTTCACGCTATGGATGCTCCTGCGCCACGAGCAGGAGGAAGACCTCACCGAGGCCGATCACGCTGCCTTCCGGGAACGGGCGAACAGGATCGAGGACCCATCGACACTGCAGATCCTCGCCATGGCGAGGCTGTACGCCAAGGCCGGGGCGTTCGAGGAAGCATCGGATCACTATCGGCTCCTGACGGCCAAACTCGCGCGCCACGGCGAGTTCGCCGGCCGACGGGGGATGATCGTCATAGGGGGCTCGACCGAGGCACTCATGGACCTCTCCGAGCTTGCGCGCGAAGTGACCGAGACACTGCCGCCGCAGTCCGCCCGGGACACGCTGGAGAGCATCGTGGTATCCGCACGCCGCGCCGACCGGCACGATGCCTACGCGGCCTATTTCGACGCGTTCCTGCTGCGGATCCTCGCCCACCTCCATACGCCGGTGGAAACACTTGCCGAAGCGCCTCGGTTCTCGCCAACCGCGACAGATGTGGAGATGCCGCTGGGCGCATGGGACGGGCCGAAGGCCGTGGAACTGGTACGACTACACGCCATGGCGGGAAACTATTCGCGCGCAATCGAACTGCTACGGGTTCTTCTCGGTTCGACAAGGCAGGGGGCGGCTTCCGTTGAGGAGCTGCCGGAGTCGCAGGTGCAAGAGAGGTACCGGCTCATCGACGTGCTGAACAACCTGGGGCGACTCTACGGCCTGCGGCAACCAAACCTCTACTCCGGAACCCCCCCTGCGCTCCATGAGCTGATCCTTCATCGGGAACGCGCATTCCCGGCCGGGACAGAACACCACTGGTCGGGCGACGTGGCCTGGATGGCCACCGCCGCCGACGCGTTGATCTCCTGGATAGACGATCCCGAACTCGATCGCGCTGCCATCCTGGAAGCAGCGTTTGTGGTTGCCTGGCAACTGCATTCACGCGGCGAGCAGGAGCACGCCCGGGCCGTCGTGTCAGAGCTCGCCGACAGGATCACCGTCGACCCAAAACGACTGGGCCTGCAACACCTCGTCCTGATGGCATTGCGCGTCGGCAACCCGCTGCCGCCCGAACTCGCCGCCGACGCCCTGGCCCAGGGCAACCTCAGCGTCGAGCAGGAGGTCGAAATCATCGAGGGGTTGCAACATGCCAGCGATTCCGCGACAGCGCTACGTGTCGGCCGCGTGGCGGATACCGACGACAAGCTGGCCGTGATGCGGGTACTGGCCCCGCTGGCGGATTCCGTCGGCGAAGCGGACTATGCCGGGGATCTCAAGGATCGAATCAGCGCTTCCGAGGAAGCTCGACATGGCTTGCGCCTCGATGAATCCACGTGACGCCGGACGAAACCACACCGAATAGCCCCCTGCCGCGGGTGCGTGGCATCAGCCCGGGTTATGCGGTCTCGGAGCAACCTTTTTCCAGCAGCGACTTGCCTATCCAGTGGCGGGCAAAATAGTAGGCCATCCTGCCGTTTCGGGTGCCGCGGCCGAGAGCCCACTGTAGTGCGGCCTTGCGCAGATCCTCGTTCCAGGCGCACCGCGCGCCGTGGTCGTGCGCGAGGCGCTCGAGCCAGTGACGCACCACCTCCAGGTACTCGTCCTGCCTGAACGGATGGAACGATAGCCAAAGGCCGAACCGGTCCGACAATGAGATCTTCTCCTCCACCGCCTCATCCTCGTGCAATTCGCCTTCGTGATGCCGCGCACCGAGATTGTCCGACATGAACTCGGAAATCAGATGGCGCCGATTGGAAGTGGCATAGATCAGCACGTTTTCGCTCTGCCGGAAGACTGAGCCCTCGAGGGCACTCTTGAGTTCCTTGTAGGACGGATCGTCCCGCTCGAACGACAGGTCGTCACAGACGATGATGAACCTGTAGGGTTCGTGGCGCAGTTCCGAGACGATCCCGGCGATGTCTCCCAGGGCGCGCTTGTCCACCTCCACGAGGCGCAATCCCTTTTCGCGGTAGCGGTTCAGCAACGCGTGAATCAGGGACGACTTGCCCGTGCCCCGCGCCCCCCACAGCAGCGCGTTGTTCGCCGGGTACCCGGCAATGAACTGCGCGGTATTGGTTTCGATGCGTTCCTTCTGCAGATCTATCTCGAGCAGGTCATCCAGTTCTATGTCGTCCAGGTCATCGAGGGCGACGAACCGATCCCTGCCGCGCCAGACCGCCGCGGGAGTCTCCGACCAGTCGACGGGCGCCGACGCGGGCAGCAGCGCCGAGACTCTCTGGACGAGGCGGTGACCGCTCGATACCAGGCTTTCCAACGAGTCCTTCATCGGCGAACGGTCATGACCGCTGCCGAAGCGTTACGACATTGTCGCGCCGGCGAAGATAGACGCAACGCTGGTGGCCTGGTCCATCTATGCCAATGGAGTCGTCGCCAAACGCTCGCAACTCGTAGTCCAACACTTCGCCACCGTCCGGGGTCAATTTCAGGGTGCGTCCGTGCAGCCGCCACTCGCCCTCCTCCTCGCTGCCGTCCTCTCGCCAGGTATAGCGACCCGAGTCGAGGTCGCCTCCGAACGACAGGACGCTCAGCGACTCGGCGTTGCGCAGCACCCACGTGCCAGGCAAAGAGAGCGCAGTCAGCCACGAGCGGCGGTTGGCCCGCGCCCCGCGGATCAGGAGAGCAGCGAGCAGCACCACGGCGGCGGCGCCAGCCAGCAGTGTCACGGTTGCGGTCCTCGCACGATCACGCGGCGAATATCTCCCTTTCGACGTTAACCAGGGTGGCATCCATTCCTTCACTCACCCAGCGTTCGACATCCCCGAGGGATCGCTCCACCACGACGTGGCTCGACGCCACGGCGACGACCGACCAGCGCGCGCGGTAAAGTACATCCTGGTAGCCGCTTTCGCACACCGCGAGGCTGGTCGAGCGCCCAAGCTTGTCCCGCAGGCGCTGCAGCCGGCTCCGCTTCTCCTTCAATGAACGGCATCCGGCCAAATGGAAATCAAGTCCCAGGATCCCGATGTGCATCATTGCGCGTTGAACTCCGTAGCCGTCAGTGCGTAGAAAACCGTGTCCAGTCCATGCCATTCGCGACGGTCTTCGAACGACATGCCGAGACGCATGAGGAGGCGCACCGAACGTTGGTTCGGGGTGTCGACGGCGGCGATGATGCGACTGACTCCCGCTTCCTCGAAGCCGTGCCGCAACACTTCCCTGGCCGCTTCCGTCACGAATCCCTCACCCCAATACTCCGGCAATATGCCGAAGAGCATCTCGATCTGCTCGCCGTCTTCGAAGCGCCGAAAACCGCAAAAGCCGACAACCTTCGGCTCCGTCACCTTGAGGTCCAGCGAGAAGAACCCGAAACCATGCGCCTCGAAATCAGCAATGCTCTGTCGAATGATCGCGTGCACCGTCTCCATCGGAAGGATTTGCCCGTCCCACAGGTAGCGCCGCACTTCCGCGTTCGCCCAGAACGCATGCAGCGCGTCCGCGTCCCGCATTTCGAGGGGTCGGATATTGAGTCGGTCTGTCGCTAGCGTGGCCATCGTTCGCGGGTCCAGGGTCCACTCCGACCAGGCCGCTATGGCCTGCTGACATTGCCGGCACCTTCGGCTCCGCCCGTGGCCCGGCCCATCTCCTCCGCCACGGATCAACCATCCCCGGTCGCTCTGCGCCCCGAGACGCTAGTTCCCTGGCGGGGCTTCGAGTGTGCCACACGAACGCGTGCTTCGCCCGGACGCTGCGCTTGGACTTTAACCGTAACCGGTCTTGCTGACGTCCCCGGGAATGAGCGGATAGCTGATACCTGCCCACTTCTGTACAACACGAACGACCTGGGCGGCGTAGCCCATTTCATTGTCGTACCAGACGTATAGCACCGTCCCGTCCCCGTTGACGATGGTCTTGTTGCCATCGACGGTACACGCATAGCGGCGTCCGACGAAGTCGGACGAGACGATTTCCGATGTGTCCACGTACTCTATCTGGCGCTGCAGGGCGGAATGCAGCGCGGTGCGGCGAAGGTATTCGTTCACCTCTGAAACAGTGGCCTTTCGGCCCAGCGTGAGGTTCAGGATGGCGAGCGAGACGTTGGGCGTCGGGACGCGAATGGCATTGCCGCTCAGTTTGCCTTCGAGTTCAGGCAACAGCTTCGCCACCGCGTCCGACGCGCCCGTCTCCGTGATCACCATGTTGAGTGGTGCACCGCGGCCACGCCGGTCCTTTGGATGGAAGTTGTCGATCAGATTCTGGTCGTTCGTGTACGCATGCACCGTTTCCATGTGGCCACGCACGACGCTGAATTCGTCGTTCATCGCCTTCATCACCGGCACGATCGCATTGGTGGTGCAGGACGCGGCCGCCAGGAGACGGTCGTTCTCGCTCACCAGGTGGGAGTTGACGCCGGAAACGATGTCCTTGATGGTGCCCTTCCCGGGTGCGGTAAGAATCACGCGCCCGACACCCCTGGCCTTGAGATGCTGGCTCAATCCCGCCTCGTCGCGCCACACGCCGGTGTTGTCGATAACGATCGCATTGGTGATGCCGAACTGTTCGTAGTCGACCGCGCCCGGGGCGTTCGAATAGATCACGTGGATGACGTTGCCGTTCGCGATGATGCAACTGTTTTCTTCGTCGACGCGAATGGTGCCCTTGAAACCGCCGTGAACCGAATCCCTGCGCAGTAGATTGGCCCGCTTCGACAGATCGTCGGATGCACCCTTGCGCACGACGATCGCTCTCAGGCGCAGTTGGTCGCCGCCGCCCGTCTTTTCGATCAGGAGTCTCGCCAAGAGTCGTCCGATCCGTCCAAAGCCGTACAACACGATGTCCTGCGGCCGTTCCAGGGGCGGCACGTGGCGTCCGATGATCTCGGCGCATTCCCGCTGCACGAAGGTTGTGGGCGTGGCCCCGTTCGACCCGGATTCCTCCATGAAGCGGACAGTGAGTTTCCCCACGTCGATGTGGCAAGGGCCCAGGTCGAGGTTCGACAATGCCTCCAATACCGGATAGCTCTCGAACTCCGACAGTTCATTGTGCTCGACCTGGCGCACATATCGGTGAGCCGACATCAATTGGGTGACGCTCTGGTTGTATAGCGCCCTGCCGTAACAGTAAGTCACGACGTTGTTTCGGTAGAGACGCCCGATGATGGGAATCATCGCTTCGGCCAGTGCTTCGCGTTCTTTCCAGTCAGGGAAGTAGTCGTCGAGACTTGGTAATGCCACCGTATTGGGCCTATTGAGGTGTGTAAACGCGTATTATCGAGATCGGCCTCATCCCGTTCAAGATGCGCGGGTGTTCAATCCTCGCGTGTTGGGAAAAAAACACCGCAGATGTCTCGGGAAAACGCTCGCGCTACTGCGATTCGAACGCCAGACGGTCAGCGCTATCAGGAGGATGCGCTACACTACGCGCGTGCCATGGATCGAACCCCGACGACACCTGCCGCAGACCGGCGGAAGCAACAACGCCGCGCCCCGTGGCATGGCGTGATTTCGTTCGTCGCCAGCGCGTTGCTGTGCGCCGGCTGCGCCACCAACGTGGTCCCGACCTATGACGAACTGGCAGCGGCGATCAGGGCTGGCGAGGACGTGAATGCGGCGACGCTGAGAGCGGCATTCGTTGCCGCCCCGGATTTTTCCGAACGACTGCAGGAGATTTCGAGCCTCGAAAGCCAGGCCATCCACCTGATAGAAGAAGAACCCTTGCGGTTGGGTCCGCTTGGTTCCGCGATAGTTGATCGGTATCCCGGGAGCCTCACCGGACACCACGCCCTGGCGACTTTCTATTCCTACCTGGAACGCGAAGACACTGCCGCGGAACACAGGGAGTGGGTCAACAGAATCCGCACCAGCATGGATGATGTCGCCAAGGGCACGCTCGAATCGCCCCTGCCCGTCATATCTCCGGCCGAACCGAACGCTTACCTGTTTGCCACCGGGCGCACTCCCGTCGGCTCGATGTACCTTCTCATGGATGAGACCCCTCTGCTTCTGAGGGTCGCCGCAAAACCCGCCGAGGGCCCCATCGAAAACGTTTACTTCGATCTGGATGCCGTCTACGCCGAATGGCTTCAAGAGGCGCAGGTAGAGGATGATTTTCATCCCGTCCGCATCATTCTTGCCCTTGCCCGGGCAAACGACTCCGCGGCACAGACGTTTCTCGGTTCGCTCAGGCGGGACGAGGACATGCTGGACCAAGCGATGGATTTGCTCGCGACCGCAAGCAGAAGCGGCAACCTGATCGCGCACCTGATGCTTGCGAGAGCCTACTGGTCCAAGGCCGTGAACGCGCCGCCGGGACCGGAGCGGGAGGCTGTGCAGCTCGAAGTGGTCCGCAACTACGAGCTCGGAATCGACATCGGTTCCGATGAAGCCATGTTCGAGTTGGGAAGGCTATACGCCTGGGGCGTGTACGGCAGCGAGCTTCGCGATCGTGGTCTGGAACTGATTGATCAGGCCGCCGATCTCGACAATTCGGCAGCCTGCCTCTTCCTCGCCCGATGGTTCGAGGCCTCGGACCCACCTGCCCAATCGGACTACGACAGGAGCGAAAGATACTATCGGCGCGCCGCATCTCTCGACAATGCGGTTGCCAAGGTCGACTATGCGCGCTTCCTCATGCGCGAGGACATCGACAAGGCCTTTACCGACCAGGCCTACCGGTGGCTCACCGGGCTAGCCAACAACGGCAGGACCTGCGAAGACCTTCGTGTGCCTTGCGCGGACGCGAGGGTCCAGCTCGGAAACCTGTTCGCGAAGGGCGTCCACGTCAGGCGCAACTATAGAAAGGCCCGATCATGGTTCAGATCTGCGGTTGCGGTGTCGCCATCGCATGCGAGGATCGTCAATGACGTGGCGTGGACGCTCGCGGTGTCGAATCTCGAGCGGCTTCGCGACGAACGTTATGCCTTGCAGATCATGGATCACGTCATGACCGAAAACGAGAGCGCACGCGGCGAACCCGCATATATCGACACCTGGGCCGCCGCCTATGCCGCCAACGGCGACTTCGAGCGTGCCATCGAGTTGCAGCGGGAAGCGCTCGACGAAGCGAACGCTCAGCAGATCGACGATGACACGATCGATATCCTGCGCGAACACCTCCAGGCATTTGAAGCCGGGCGCACCATCATCGAACTGATTCCGTAGCCCGCATATATCACCAAGGCGCTTGTCGAGTGATTGATTGTTGTTGCGCCTCAATCAGGTGCACTCGTTTCGTGGAGGTTCTGCCGGGTACAGACTGCGCTGCCGCGCCCTCGCACGGTGAGGCCGGGCCACGGGCGGCGCCGAAGGGGCCGACTGTGGGGCACTTTTTTCCGCGTGCGGGCACATGCTTGCTACACCATAAGCGGCGGCTATGTTTCCGCTCGCGAGCACCCGCACGCGAAAAAAATCCTGCGCGATCATCGCGGCCCTTGGTGAGATATGCGGACTAGCGGAGATCCTGTCGTGCGGTCGGTTTCGGACTATGCCGCCGCGCTTGTCCTCGGCGCGCCACTCATCGATCTCCGCTCGCCGACGGAGTTCCGGCGCGGGGCCTTCCCGACGTCAGTAAGCCTGCCGCTTATGACCGATGCCGAGCGCGAGAAGGTCGGCATTCGCTACAAATCCGGCGGACGCGAGGCCGCAATGGCGCTCGGCAATGCCCTGATCTCCGGGGACGTGAAAGCGGCGAGGCTGGCAACGTGGCAAGAGGTGGTCGACGAGCATCCGGATACCCTGCTGTATTGCTGGCGCGGCGGGTTACGGTCCGAGACGGTGCAGCAGTGGCTCGCAGATACGGGACGGCATGCGCCACGCATCCACGGCGGGTACAGATCCTTGAGGCAATTCTGTATCGATACGCTGAACCGCCAACGCGAATGGTTTGTCGTCGGGGGACGAACCGGCGTCGGCAAGACCGACGTGGTGAATCAGGTGCCCGACAGCGTCGATCTCGAGGCCCTTGCGAATCATCGTGGATCCGCATTTGGCAAGCGCGGCACGCCGCAACCCACACCGATCAGTTTCGAGAATGCGCTGGCGGTCGAACTCCTGCGGCGATGCTCCACGCCTACCGTTGTCGAGGACGAGAGCCGAACGATTGGCCGCCTCGCCATTCCGGAGAAAGTCTACCGGGGCATGCAGGCCTCCCCTATCGCCCTCGTCGAGTCCGACCAGCCCGCGCGGATCGACAATATCTACCGGGAGTACGTCGCCGACGCCGACGATCCCGAACATCTGCCAGAGGCGCTCGAGACTTCACTCGACAATATACGTCGCCGCCTTGGCGGCGACCGCCACGCGCAGGTTCGCGCACAGATGCGCCGCGCCTTCGAAAACGGGGACGCCGATGCGCATCGCGCCTGGATCGGCATGCTTCTCGACTGGTACTACGACCCGCTGTATGACTACCAACTCAGCAATAAACGGGAACGCATCGTCTTCCGCGGCAACCGCGATGCCGTCCTGGAGTACCTCAAGACGCCCGCCATCGGGACAGGCTGACTCGCGATCCGTCGCAGACGCACGGACGTCGCCTTTCGGCGCCGCCCGTGGCCCTTCCCAGCTCGCCTAGTCGGACGCCAGTTGTTGCTTCAGCAACTGGATTTCCTGGTCAACGGCAGAGGCTTCAGGCAACTCTCTTTCGGCACGTCCATACCAGTGGCCGGCGTTGCGCATGTCACCTTCCATGATGTGCGCGATCCCGTGCGCCCAACAACCCTGCGGCGAGGAGTCCTTCTGAACGAGCCGATGAGCCGTCTGCCAGTCTCCCGATTCCAAGAGGCCAATCACGTCAGTTAGTGTGCTCATGCCGTCTAGCTTAGTGCGCCGCGATGGTGATGGCTAGCCCCAGTCGAGATCCGCGATCACCGGCGCGTGATCCGACGCCGTCAGCCCTTCCTTCTTCTTGCGAAAGTCCCGGTCTATCTCGACTTTGGTCACGCGGGCCAGTACCGGCCGCGTAGCCAGCAGGAAATCGATCCGCAATCCATGCCCGAAGCGGAATGCGCCGCCGCGGTAGTCCCACCAGGAGAACGCGCTCGCATCCGGGTTCAATTCGCGAAAGAGATCGACTAGTCCAGCGCGCAACAGCGCGTCAAACCGCCTCCTTTCTTCAGGCGTATGGAAGATCTCCCCGTCGGCTTCTTCCCCGCGCCAACCGTCGGCCGGCTTTGGCACGACGTTGAGATCTCCGCAAAGGATGCCCTTCTCCGCGCCTTGCCCGGACCAGAAAGCCGCAAGATCGTCCAGCCACGCAAGTTTCCTGCCATAGTCTTCATGTTCCAGGGACTTGCCGTTCGGGCAATAGACGGTGACGAATGTCAGCCCCGCAATACGGGCACCCACAAGCCGCGCGCCCATGTCCTTCTGGCTGGGCAGTCCCCGAAAACTGTCCTCTACCGGCAGACGGGAAAGCACGGCGACACCGTTCCATCCCTTCTGACCGTGCAGCACCGTCTCGTACCCCATATCCTCAAATGCCGAATGGGGGAAATCGTCCGCTTCCGCCTTTATCTCCTGCAAGCCCACGATGTCCGGCTGGCGCTGCTCCAACCAGATGCGGATGAAGTCCAGACGCGCCCGCAGACCGTTCACGTTCCATGTTGCGATACGCATGCCGGAATCCTATCAGACCGTCCGACTTGCCGTGCTAGCGGCAAATCAGACGGGGTGATGGGTGGGCTTGGGCGGAGGCAATAGACGGCGCCGTCAGGGCGACGGCTGCTATGGCACTAACCGACATCGTTATGCAAAGCGCCTCTCCACACTGCCCGACGATGAGTGGCGACAGATGAAAGTGCTGCTGTGTGACACAATTGACCGTTGGCTTGGCATCAATAGGAGCATTGCCATGACGCGAAATCTAACGTTGGCAGTCTGCGGCCTGATCGCGCTGGGCGGCGAGTTCGCCTGGGCAAAGACAGTTACCTGCACCATGACGTCGCTCGAGAGAACTGTGGAACTGCGCTACGAGAGTCCCGGCGAGGCCGTTCCATGCGAGATCGGCTACTCGAAACCCTCCGAGGAATTAGGCGAGCAGGTTCTTTGGCGCGCCGAGAACGAAGCCGGCTACTGCGAAGCAAGGTTCGAAGAGTTCGTGGACAAGCTGCGCGGGCTCGGCTGGTCCTGCTCTGAGAATGACAGCGACACCCCGCAGGCCGACGACGAGCCGGAGGCGACCGAGGCGGACGCCCCGGAGGCACCTACGTCCGATTGAAGCCTGGCACTCAACCGGAGATCGCAACGTCGGCGAAGCGGATGCGCGACATCAGCGCCGAGCGCTCGGGGTTCCAATGCTGGATGTCGCCGATGGCGGCGATCTTGTTGAGCATCTCGTAGAAATTCCCTGCCACGGTGATGTTGCGCACCGGGCAGATGCGTTCGCCGTCTCGGCACAGAAACCCGGCGGCGCCAAAACTGAAATCGCCGGAGACCGGGTTGCAGCCCGAGTGCAAGCCGGCCAGATCGACAATTTCCAGGTATTCGCCGCGGGTGAGCGACGGCTCGTCGGCATCGCCTGGCGCGACTTCGAGTTGGTGCAAGCCCACGCCGAGGGCAGATCGCGGGGATCGCGCGGCGTTTCCGGTATTGGATACGCCGAAATACGACGCGGTCGCACTATTGTGCACGAGGGTCTGCAAGACGCCGCCGCAGACAAGCGTGGTGGTTGCGGCGAGCAGCCCCTCATCATCGAACAGCGCATACCCAAGGCCGTCCTGTTCGAGGGGCGCATCGCGAATGGTGAGCTTGTCAACGGCAATGCGCTCTCCCAACTTGTCCCGCATCGGGTTGATGCCATCCCTGGCGGTCTTCGCCGAGTACATGTCCCGGAACGCCGCAAACAGCTCCGCCTGACGCTCGAAGTCGAACAGGACGTCATAATGTCGACTCGGTATGGCCTCGCCGTGCAGCATGGCGAGACACCGCTGGTAGGTCTCGTCGACGATCCAGTCTGTGTCGATCTCTTCGAAGCTGCGTGCGTGCCATTGCACGCCTTCCAGGGCGTCCTTGACCCCATCGCTCAAGAGCGCGTATGCGAAGGCGCTGCACACGCGGCTCCTGCTGTACGCCGTCCGACCCGTGGTGGCAAAGACGTGTCGCTCCGCGGTCACGTCCTGCACGCCATTGTGGGGCACGTTGCGGACCTTGTCTCGGGCGGTGAGTTCGCGCTCGAGATAGAGTGCCGCGTCGATCTTGGCCTCCACCGGCGTGGCGTCCGCCGGACAGAGCACGGCATCGTCCGTGGCAAGCGCCGTATCTCCGGTGGCAATCCGCTCGGTGGGATCGACGCGGGCGAAGGAGGCGTTGATCAGCGCCTGTTCCACCATCGATTCGAGGGCGTCGGCATCGGCCGCTTCGCTGTAGGCGATGCCCGCGCGGTCGTCCTTGACCACCCGTACGCCGTAGACACGGGTGGACTTCACCTTGTGCTCTTCGAGTTCGCCCGCGTGGGCCGAAAGCGAGAGCGACGACTCCGCCTCGACAATGAGGTCGCCCTCCGCGCCGGACGCAACGACCTTGTCAAGCACGCGCCGCGCGTCGGCCTCGATGGTGGCGGCGACCATCAGGCGTTTCCTCCGACCAGAATGTCGTCGACCTTCATGGTTGCCTGACCCACCGTGGTGGGCACCAGTCCCGAGATCGAGCCGCACATACCGGTCGCCAGGGCGAAGTCGCTCCCCACCATCGAGATGCGTTTCAGCACGTCCGGCCCCGTGCTGATCAGGGTCGCCGCCTTTACCGGGTGGCGGATCCTCCCGCCCTCCACGTAGTAGCCCTCGGTAACGGCGAAATTGAACTCGCCGGTTCCCGGCTGTACCGAGCCGCCACCCATGTGGGACGCATATATGCCGCGGTCGATAGACCTGATCATGTCGTCGAAGCTGGCCGTACCCGGTTCGATGAACGTATTCCGCATCCGCGATGCGGGTGCGAACCGATAGCTCTGGCGGCGGCCGGAGCCGGTGCGGGGCAGTGACGTTTGTGCGGCTCCGACGCGGTCGGCGAGGAAGTTGACAAGCCTACCGTTCTTGATGAGCTGGGTGCGTTCGGTGGACATCCCCTCGTCGTCGATATTGATGGAGCCCCACTCCCGCGCCAGCGTTCCGTCGTCGACGGCGTTCACCACCGGATTCGCGATCATCTCGCCAAGCCTGTCGTGAAACACCGACGCCTTTTTCGCAACGGAGGTGGTCTCAAGGAGATGACCGCAGGCTTCGTGAAAGATCACACCGCCGAAGCCGTTGCCGATCACCACCGGCATCCGCCCGGACGGACAGGGCTTCGCCGACAGATTGACGAGCGCCTGCCTTGCCGCCTCAGCGCCGCATTCGGCGGGATCCAGCGTCTCGACGATCTCCCAGCCCTGCAGGCCACCGTCGTTCCTCCTCCCTGTTGCCTGCTCGCTACCGTTGGAAGCAACCACCTGGAAGGAGGTCCGAATGTAGTGCCGCGTGTCACGGATGTGCAACCCCTCGCTGTTGAAGATCTCGACCGCCTGCTCGCGCTGGCCGCAGGCGCCCTGGGTCTGCGATACCAGGTTGCTCGCAGCGCGCGCGGCCCGGTCTGCGTCAAGCAGATAGCCCACCTTGTCGCGAACTTCCGCGTCCCTGCTCAGGATCCGTCGCGCACCGTGGATATCAGCCGCCGTGCGGAAGTCGAATGCCTGGGTGGCAACAGTCGCGTCGCGGCGATCCTTGGCCGCGAGCTGCGAGACGATGCGCTTGAGTTCGTCAGCTTCGGTGCTGTTGGTATAGCCGTAGAGCACCTTGGCGCCGTAGACCACCCGCACGCCGACCCCGAAATCGATGCCGGAGGCGACGTCCCGGACCTGGTTCGACAGCGTCGCGATGTTGTTGACCTTGTTGCGTTCCACGAACACCTCGGCAAAGTCGGCGCCGAGAGCGATGGCGTGGTCGATGGCGGATTGTGCGACGCGAGTATCGAGCACGGGAATCTCCCCTGGTGTCGTGTCGCGCAAGTCTATGGCACTTCGGCGTCAAAATGAGGGCGAACAGACATCGGCGCGTTATCCCAGGCGTAATGGTGGACAACCACACGTGCTCAGTGCCGACCTTTGAGACCCCGAGCGTTTTCCAATAAGAAGATGAGCCTGAACGAGGCGGGTGCTTGCGCCGAGGGCCTGGCCGGTCTGGACGTGTTGCGATGCCGGCATCGTAGTTGCTCGGGGCGGTCTTGGGCAAGGCTTCTGGAGCGTGGCACAAGCCCCCCCTGAAAGGGCTTTCCCGGAGTCGAAAAACCACTTTGTGCATTGCTGTCTTTTCGCGAAGCGTAGCCCTTTCAGGGGGGGCGGCGCCGGGCGACCACTCAGGCCGCGGCGTTGACGGCACGGCCGATGGCCCGGAACAGCTCGTCGCGCGCGCGGTTCGCCAAGCGGTTCGCGCGCAGGTCTGACATCGCGTGGGCGGTCTTGTCGAGTTCGCCGAAGGTCACTCCGGGCTTGAGGAAGCGCGCCGCGTCGGGCAGGGACTTCAGCTTCTCGTAGGGGGTGGCCACGTCCTGTCGGCGATAGCGGCGGCGGATCTTGCCGTCGCCGTCGCGCTCCTCGGTGGCGAACAGGCAGGGATGGTGGTGGTTCAGGTACGGCGCGAGCACGCCCTGCGCGAAGGCGTTGACCTGGGGCGCGAAGCGCTGCGGGATGTGGTCGTGGCCGAGCCACTTGCGCACGACGGAGGCGTTCTTGCCTTCGACCAGGGCGTTGTCGTTCGAGCGCCGGGCGCGCGACTTCGTGAAGCCGGGAACGTGCAGCTTGTTGAGCAGCGCCGCGACCCGGTGGTTGATGTACTCGGAGCCGTTGTCGGCGTGGAAGCCGAGGACGACGAACGGCAGCGTCGCGAGCATCTCTTCCAGCACCGGGAGCAGGAAAGCCTCGGAGATCGCGGCCACCGCGCCGACATGCTCGAACTGGGTGACCTCGTCGATCAGGTTGATGTCGTAGACGCCCTTCGCGCGGTCCCGGTCGCCCTGGTGCACCGTGTCCACGCGGACGAAGCCGGGCCTGCCGCCCGGGTCCGGGCGCCGCCTCTCGCCGATGCCGACCGTCGTCGGCCTGGTGCGGTTCACCGTGGTCCGCCTGGCGCGGCGGGTCTTCGTCCGGCGCAGGTTGTACAGGTGCGACGCGGACAGCCGCGACAGGCGCTCGTAGCGCCGGTCCCCGAACACTTCGAACTCCCGCCGCAGCACCTCGCACGCCGCCGGCCCGCAGAGCTGGCCGCCGATCTCGTCGGCCTCGGCCAGCAGGCGGATGTCGGCCGGCGTGTAGATCCGCGCGAAGGGCCGACCGCTGTTGCCGCCCCGACGGTCCTCGATGCGCCCCGTCTCGCGGTGCTGGGCGATGAGGCGGGTCACCTGCGCGCGCGAGAATCCCGTCGTCTTGACCAGGTACTCGCGCACCGCGCCCTTCCCGGACCGGTCCAGCGACGCGTAGCCAGACGCACCAGCGTCCGGCGCGCGAACCCGTACGCCGCCTCCCGGCCCTCGGGCTTGAAGTCCACCTCCGCGCTGCCGCCAAGGAAGGCCTCGATCTGCTCCACCGTGCGGAGCCGTTCGGTCTGTAGCGTCACGATCATCCTCCGAATGATCGTCCAGACCAGGACGTCCAGGCTCATCTAGCGTTGGAAACCGTGACCCTCCCCAGGCTCACTTAGCGTTGGACAACTCTCCCCGTTGCGATCCCCCCGCGTAGCTGACACACTTTCCGCATGGCGCGAACCGGGCAACGGTATCCGTCGCCCCCGGCCCGACGGCAGGAGACGAGACAGGAGCCTTGGCGTGATGGAGGGGAGAAAGTAATGGACCCGATGCCTGCCACTCTGGGCGAACTCCGGGCAGCCAACTTTTCCGTGCCGTCCGTCAAGACAGAACTTCGCCGGAACCTGATCGACAGGCTTTCAAGCGGCGACGACCTGTTCCCGGGCATCGTCGGCTACGACGAAACCGTCATCCCGGAGATCCAAAACGCCATTCTGAGTGGCCAGGACCTGATTCTGCTTGGGGAACGGGGCCAGGCGAAGTCGCGCATCCTGCGCAGCCTGACCGTTCTGCTCGATGAGTACACGCCCATCCTGGACGGCACCGAGATTCCCGAGAATCCGGAATGCCCCGTCACCGAAGCAGGGAAAGCTATCGTCAGGGAACAAGGCGACGATGCACCGATTCGATGGCTGCGCCGCGACGAACGCTATGGCGAGAAGCTTGCGACGCCGGACATCACCATTGCGGACCTCATCGGCGAGATCGATCCGATCAAGGTAGCCGAAGGCCGATACCTTTCCGACGCCCTGACGATACATTTCGGCCTCGTGCCGCGGATGAATCGCGGCATATTCGCCATCAACGAGTTGCCCGACCTCACCGAGCGAATTCAAGTCGGCCTGCTCAATGTCATGGAAGAGCGCGACATCCAGATCCGCGGCCATAAGGTGCGGCTATCCCTCGATGTCTTTCTCGTGGCGACCGCGAATCCAGAGGATTACACCAACCGCGGGCGCATCATCACCCCCCTGAAGGACCGATATGGCGCGCAGATTCGTACGCACTATCCAGAATCCGCGAAACAGGAAATCGCCATCATGGAGCAGGAAGCGTCGCAGTTCGACATGATGGGCCGCGAACTCCACGTGCCGGCCTACATGCGCGAGATCGTCGCAGAAGTAACACACCTCGCCAGGCGATCGTCGGATATCAATCAGCGCTCCGGCGTTTCCGTGCGCATGTCCATTTCCAACTACGAATCGCTGCTCGCCAACGCGTTCCGGCGAGCATTGCGACTCGGCGAACCCGAGGTCGTTCCGCGCATTTCCGACCTGTCATTCATCGGTCCGTCGTTGCAGGGCAAGGTCGAATTCGAAGCCATGGAAGAAGGCCAGGAGGACAAGATTCTCCAGCGCATCATCAACGCCGCCGTGAAGACCGTGTACGACCGTCATATCGACACGGACAGGCTGGAGACCGTTGCCATGGCGTTCAACGAAGGCCTTTCCATCGAGACGGGAGAAGCAACCCCCGTCGAGGAGTACATCGACATGCTGGGCCGGGTGGATGGTCTGCGCGAGGCCGTCGCCGAGTTGGCTGGCGAGACCGGGCCGGGCCAGGTAGCCGCTGCAATCGAGTTTATCCTCGAAGGCCTGCACCTGCACGAGTTGCTGAATAAGCACGGTCTCCGTGGCCAGGCCGTCTTCACAGGGTAGCCGCGGCGTGAAACCGAACCATCGCTCCCATCTTCCAAACTCCGTAGCCCGGCGACTGTCGGGCTAGACGCACTTGCGCCACCTCGCGACACGCTTTCGCTATTCCCGGTGGGATGGGACACAGGAACTCGATGTCTCGGCGGACGACGTCCTCGCCGCCATCGCCGATGACCTCACGGAGTATGGCGACCTCCGCTGGGCCCTGCGCAACCTGATGTCCCGCGGCATGCAGGCCGGCGACCACTCGGTGCAGGGACTGCGCGACATCATGCGCAAATTGCGCGATCGCAGGCGCGAACGGCTTGAGCAGTTCGATCTGTCCAGCGTCATGCGGGACATCGAGCAGCAACTCGCGCGCATCGTCGACATGGAGCAGGACACGATCGACGAGTGGATGGACCGGGACGACGACGAATACGCGGACCGCGTCCTTAAAGAAATCGCCGAACGCAACCAGGAAGCACTCGACGACCTTCCCGAGGATGCGGGAGGCAAGATGAACACGCTCGAGAGCTACGAGTTCCTGAATCCGGACGCCCAGCGCAAGTTCCTGGAACTGCTCAACCAGTTGCGCAAGGCGATGACCCGGACGTTCTTCAACGATATCGAGCGCATGGTCAACCAGATGTCCGGCGAGGACATCAAACGCATGAAGGACATGATCAAGGCGCTGAACGAAATGTTGGCGCGCAAGATCCGGAACGAGGATCCGGGCTTCGACGACTTCATGCGCAAGTTCGGCGACATGTTTGGCGACGATCCTCCAGGGTCGCTGGACGAATTGCTTGACCAGATGCGGCGGCAGATGGCGGCGTCGCAATCCATGCTCTCCTCGCTGTCGCCGCAACAGCGCGAGCAGTTGCAGTCATTGATGTCGGACCGCTTTGGCGACCCGGAGCTCGAGGCCGAACTCGTCAAACTCGCGCAGGAAATGGACTTCCTCAATCCCGAGGGCAAGCGCTATGTATTCGGTGGCGGAGAGGAACTCGATCTCGAAGCCGCGATGCGGCTCATGGGCGAGATGCGCGAGTTGGACCAACTCATCGAACAGGTGCGCGAGGCGGAACGCAGCGGCGATGTCGAACGTATCGACCAGGACGCGCTTCGCGACCTGCTGGACGAAGAAGCCGCTGATTCGCTCGACAATCTCAAGGAACTCCTGAAGTCGCTGCGCGATGCGGGATACATCCGCGATGGAGACCGGTGGGAACTCACCCCCCGGGGCGCCCGCATGATCGGCCAGAAGGCGCTCGGCGAGATCTACGCGCGCCTGCGGCGGCAACGTCTCGGTAGCCACTCGCTGCCGGAAGAGGGGCGCTTCGGCGACCGCCTGGAACAGACTAAGCCATACGAATATGGCGACCCGTTCCACCTGCATATGCCGCGCACGATCAGGAACGCGATCGACCGCGAGGGGCCGTCGATGCCGGTGCGCCTGCAACCGGAAGACTTCGAGGTCTATCGGTCGGAACTTCGGACTTCGACCGCGACCGCCATGCTCGTGGACCAATCCTGGTCCATGGCACTCCGAGGCGCGTTCCAGGCGGCGAAAAAGGTCGCCCTGGCATTGCACAACCTCATCACCTCCCAGTATCCCCGCGACGACTTCTACATCATCGGCTTCGCCGCCTATGCACGCGAGCTGAAGGCCCACGACCTTCCCTTGCTGCAATGGGACGAGTACGTGCTGGGCACCAACATGCAACACGCCATGCTGCTGGCCGAAAGCCTGCTATCGAAACACGACGCCGGCAGCAAGCAGATCATCATGATCTCCGACGGAGAACCGACCGCCCATCTGCTGCCGAACGGTCGCCACTATTTCTCCTATCCTCCGACCCGGGAAACCTATCGGGCGACGTACAGCGCGGTCCGGCGATGCACGCGCAAGGGCATCGCGATCAATACGTTCATGCTGGATTCGAGCTACTATCTGAAGGAATTCATGGACCAGATCGCGCGTATCAACGGCGGCCGGGTGTTCTATACGTCGCCGGAAAGGCTCGGAGAATACGTGCTGATCGATTACGTCGAAGGCAAGCGGAAGAAGCTGGCTCGCCGATAGAGCCACGGAACCCGTCGAGCTTCGGGCAAGGGAGCCTGGCGAAATGGAACTCGAACTCGGTACAGACAAGATGCGCGCCTGGAAGCGGGGCGGGACCGGCTGGATGGTCTACAACAATCCAGGGCGCCGGAACGCTGTTTCCCTTGAAATGTGGCAAGCCATCGGCGACATCGTAGAGCACTTCGAACAGGACTCCGCCGTTCGCGTCGTCATCATGCGCGGCGCCGGCGGCAAGGCATTCGTGTCCGGTGCGGACATCAGCGAATTCGACAGCAAACGCTCCAACGCCGCGCAGATGGCCACCTACGGCACCGCGTCGGCGCGCGGCAGCAGAGCCTTGGCCTCCCTGACGAAGCCATTGATCGCCTGCATCGAGGGCTACTGTATCGGTGGCGGACTCGCCGCGGCATTGAATGCCGACGTGCGATTCGCGACGCCCGACTCGCTGTTCGGCATTCCCGCGGCCAAGCTCGGGCTCGGCTATGGCTACGATGGTCTGGCCAAGCTGTCCCGCATCGTCGGCCCGGCATCCGCTCGGGACATCCTCCTGTCCGCGCGTTTTCTCGACGCACAGGAATCGCTTCGAATCGGATTGATCAACTTCATCGAAGCACGCGAGACGATCGTTGACGCGGTTACCGAATACGCCGACAAGGTCTCTCGGAATGCGCCCTTGACCGTCAAGGCCGCCAAGGCGGCCATCGACGCCTGGGAGAGAGGCGGCGTCGAAGAAGATCTCGACAACGTGCGCCGCCTCGTGAGCGAATGCTTTGATTCCGAGGACTACAGGGAAGGCCGGCGCGCCTTTGCCGAAAAGAGAACGCCCCAGTTCGGCGGCCGATAGGCCGGGGCCGGACAGGCATGACTGATCGAGTCGTCACCGCAAGCGTTGTCATCATTGGCAACGAGATCCTCTCGGGCCGTACCCAGGACATCAACCTCGCGCATATCGCGCAACGACTCAACGCGTGGGGTGTGCGGGTCGCCGAAGCTCGCGTCATTCCAGACGTCGAAGAAGAGATCGTCGGCACCGTCAACGCCGCGCGCGCGAGATTCAACTATGTCTTCACCACTGGCGGTATCGGACCCACGCACGACGACATCACGGCGGACTGCATCGCAAAGGCCTTTGGCGTACCCCTGGTCGTCAGCCCCGAAATCGCCGAACGCCTGCGCCGCCGCCCCGCTCCCGACGATGTCATGGAAAACCGCCTGCGCATGGCGCGCATCCCCGATGGCGCTACCCTTATCGGCAATCCAACCGGCGGACCGCAGGGATTCCGGATGGAGAACGTTTTTGTCATGGCTGGCATTCCAGCCGTTATGCAGGCGATGTTGTCCACGGTCGGCAATGAAATCGAAGGCGGAGACGTCGTGCGATCGCGCTCGGTCACCGCGTACCTGGGTGAGAGCCAGATAGCCTCGGCATTGACAGATATCCAGGCCCGCTATCCCGCTATCGAACTCGGCAGCTATCCGTTCTACAGGAGCGAGCGCTACGGGACGACGCTGGTCATGCGGGGCACGAGTGAAAAGGACCTCGCGAGGATGCTTGAAGAGGTCAAGGACACCATCATCGCCGCCGGCGAGAGACCGCTGGCGGACAAGTGAGCTTTATCTTCCGGTCATTGCAACCGTATCTGGTGTCGCTCTTGGTCCGCGAAATAAACATCCAAACTATAATATTTCAGGATTTCAATAATATATATGACTAACCTATGAAATATTTCAGATATTGGTCTCGCATGAGGAATCTCGCCTGCCTGGCATGCCTGGTTGCCGCCTCCGCAGCAACGCCCGCCACGCTGGACGATGCAGTCGGCGAATACCCGGCACTCGAAGGAAGCAAGGCGATGGCCGTGTCGTTCTCTGACGACCCGGTCGCCTTCAACGCGGGTGGGCATGCCACCGCGGCCGCCGCCGTCAAGGCCGCGCTCGAGGGATGCGAGGACGCGCGCGAGGAAACCGGATCGGAGAGGCCGTGCGAGATATCTCGACTGAATGACGCGAAGGCCTCCAGCTCCGTAGAAATCAAGGCAGGATCCGAGGCGAGGCATCCGCTCTTCATGTGGCGTTTCCAGGACGGCGAATCGCGCCTCCACATCGTAGGTACCATCCATGCGCTGAAGGCCGGGCTATATCCACTGCCACAGCCGATCGAAACGGCATTCACCGAGGCGGATCACATCGTGGTGGAAGCCGATGTCGTGAACGTCGAACCCGCCACGGTCATGCAGGCATTCGCGAATTTCGCACTCCTCCCCCGCGGCACGCGAATCCAGGAGAGCCTGGATGACGCACAGCTTGACCGCTTGCAAGGCGTGTTGCGGCAACTCGACATCGACATCGCCCAGGTCGAACGGCTCAAGCCCATGTTTATCGCCACCCAGATCACGGCTGCCCGCCTGGCAGAGTTCGGATACCAGCCGAACTACGGCGTGGAAGCGCATTTCCTCCTCCGTCGGGGCAACCGGGTCATTCACGAACTCGAATCCTTCGAGCAGCAGTTCGCGCTGCTCGCCGGCGTGTCGATGCCCGACCAGTTTGAATTGCTCGTCGATACGGTGGACGACATGGCAGGGATCGAACCGCTGATAGCGCAACTGGTACGCTCCTGGTTCCTCGGCGATGACGACGAGATGTTGCGACTTTTCGAACAGTACATGATCGGGAGTGCTGCGGATCGGGCATTGCTGGAGACGCTCATCTACGAAAGGAACGTGACCATGGCGGCAGTCATAGAGGACCTCCTCGGCAAGCCCGGCAACTGCCTGGTGCTCGTGGGCGCGGGACACTTACCGGGACCCCGGGGTATCGTCGCCCTTCTCGAGGCGCAGGGCATCAGGGCGCATCGGGTCATGTCTGATGCGACCGTGCAGCAGCAACCATCCGGATCGAACGGCAGCGGGCAATCGTAGTGGGAGCACATCCGGCATCATCGAGAGTCGACGTCGGCGGTCGAACTGCCGATTCCACGGGTCGTGGAGTCTTCGGAGCGCGACTGCTGTTCCCGGCCATGCTGGGAGTGGCCTCGCTCCTCTGCGGCTGCGCCGTGATGTCGGAGTCCGAATGCCTGACAGCCGACTGGTACGCGGTGGGGGAACGGGACGGACAGGAGGGCAGGCCGCTCGCGCATCTTGCGCAGTATCACGACGCATGTTCGCAGTACGGCGTCTATCCGGACGAGGATGCCTACAGCAAAGGCCGGGACCAGGGGCTCATGGTCTACTGCACCGAGGACGGCGGTTACCACGAAGGCCGTGTCGGCCTGGGCTACCGGGGCGTCTGTCCGGCGATCCTGGAGCCCTATTTCCTCGAGGGGTACAACGTCGGAATCGCTGTGCGCGAGACAATCGAGTCCGTTCACCGTGTCGACTACGAGATCCACTCGACAAGAGAGGAAATCAAGGAGCTCGAACGGGAGATCGGTGAGATCGAATCACCCGAAGACGAGGACACGTCGGACAACGGTGACAGGCCGCCGGCGGACAGGTTGAAAGACAACCTGAATGAGATGTACCGCGAACTCGGCAGACTGGAAGCGGAACTGGAAAGACTGCAAGACGAAAAGGTCTACGCCATCGTCGCCTACCGGCGCGCCGTGGATGTCGCGCGAAGCATGGGATTCTACGAGCGGTACGAATACTGACGGGCCACGGGTGAAGCCGAGGCGTTCAACAACAGGAGCTGAACATGTTTTATGAACTTCGACAGTACAAGATCGTCCCCGGCAGGATGGACGCCTGGATCAAGGTCATGGAAGAGGAAATCCTTCCCTTCCAGGTTGCCTGCGGAATGATCATCACCGGTATGTTTCGGGGCGAGGAAGACGAGACGGTCTTTGTCTGGATGCGCCGTTTCGAGTCGGAGGAGGAACGCGAGCGGCTCTACGCCGAGGTGTACGACAGCGACACGTGGAAGAATGAAATCGGGCCCCGGATAGCCGGCATGATTGAGCCGGGGGGTGTGCACGTGCAACGCATCGTGCCGACGCCCCACTCCGCGACGCAGTAGCAATCCCCGCGCTGGCCAGGGTTCACGTCGTGTCGGCCAGCGACCAGGCGATCAACACCAGGAGAACGGCGACGGCGCCGGAGAGGTACTGCCCGCTGTATCCCAGCCGCCGGATGTCGAAGCCCGCCGCCAGGTAGCCGAGCCCCGCGCCGCAACTGAATCCCGCAATGTGGGCGAAGATGTCGGTATTCCCGCCGCCGAGCCCCGTGAAGACGAGCAGCGCGACACCTGCAAAGACCGGTGCCAGGCCACGCCGCAACCCGCGGCCCCGGAAATAGCCGCGACGCCAGACGAACGCCGAGATGAGTCCCACTGCGGCGAAGGTCGCCGTGGAAGCTCCAAGGGAACGAAACTCGTCGGGGCGCGCCCAGGCGTTCAGCAGGTTGCCCAGAACGCCCCCCATGAGTATCAGGAGCCAGGCGAAGCCGGAACCGAGATAGCGTCCGGCCATCAACCCGAACACCGCACCAAACAGCGAGTTCGCAACCAGGTGCGCAAAACTGGCATGGAGCGTCAGCGCGGTGACGGCGCGCCACCACTCGCCCTGCACCAGGAGACCGGCCTGCATGAGACCCGCGTTCTGCCAGTTCTCGCCGAGCATGCCCCATGAAGCCAATCCGGGCACCGACCAGATCACCAGCAGGTAGCCGAGTATCCCTGCCCAACCGCTATCGAAAGTGATGATCGGTGGGATTCGGACCCTTGGTGGAACATTCTCCGCGCGGTAGCGTTCGAGCTGGTCCACCGCCGCGTTCCAGTGTCCCTGCCGGATGAAGAGGCACCACTCCCCGGCCTGGAGTTCGACGTAGTTGTCGATACCCATCGCCGTCAGGACCAGCGCCGCCTCGTTGATCGGCTGGGGCGCGGTGTGGGAACGCAGGCAGATCCAGCTGAAAGGATCGTCGTCGCTCATGCGGCTCGGCTCATCCTGCCAAGAGTTCCAGGGCCTGCGCATGCACCCTTGGATCGCCGGCGGCAACGATGCGTCCGCCATCTTCCGGCGCGTCGCCATCCCACGTCGTGATGACTCCGCCGGCACCCCGCACGACGGGGATCACGCCCTGGATATCGTATGGCTTGAGCGATGCTTCCACGCACAGATCGATACATCCCATCGCGAGCAGGCAGTACAAGTAGCAGTCGCCGCCATAGCGCGACAGCCGCGCGCGTTCTCTCACCCGGTGGAACGCCGCTAGTTCTGTCGCGTCCTTGAACACCTCCGGGTGCGTGCAGCACAACACCGCCTCTTCGATCCCGGAGCAGACCCGCGCCGACAACTCGCGTTCCTGACCCTCGCTCACACACCGCGCAGCACGCCCGTCACCGGTGAAGAGTTCGTCGACCACCGGCTGATACACCCCGCCCAGCACGGTCTTTTCGCCGTCATACAGTCCCGCGACAACGCCCCAGTGCAACATCCCCGCGACGAAACTTCGCGTCCCGTCGATCGGGTCCAGCACCCAGGTGAGGCCCGCCGCGCCCGGTTCAAAACCATATTCCTCGCCGTAGATCCCGTGTCCGGGATAGTGGGCCCGGATAGCCGCGCGCATGACTCTCTCCGCTTCACGGTCGGCGGCCGTGACCGGGTCATAGCCGGGCTGCCCGTCGCGCTTGTCATCCACGGCTATGGGCTGCCGGAAGTACGGCAGGACCACTTCGCCCGCGCGTCGAAGCAACACCTCGAGGAATGCCGAGAACTCCTCGCCGATCGAATCATCCAGCGCCGCAACAGGCGTTTTCGGCAAGCGATCCAAGTCAGTCCGCCTGGCAGACTGCCGCGCGATTCGAAATGCCCACGCCGCGCCGCCCCATCCGCAACGGATTGCGGTCGTGGCCGTTGGTGCAATAGCCGATGGAGACCCCGCTCGCCGGGTCAGCCCACGCGATCTGGCCGCCGGCGCCTCCGTGGCCGAAGGCCAGCGGTGAATTCCTGTGTCCGAAGCCGCGGAAATTCCGCTCATGGTCTCCCGCCACCACCACGCCCAGTGCCCGATTGACCCGCTTGCCATACAGCGGATCCACGAGATCCCCGCTCCGCACTTCAAGCGCCATGGCGAGGGTTTCGGCGCTCCAGACCTCGGGTCCTCCGAGCGAGCCGCCGTGCAGCAATCCCTGGTAGAACAGGGCCAGGCCCGCCGCGGTGGCGACACCGCCGCCGCCCGGCACTCCGACGGCCCGGAATTCCGGTCGGTTGAAACTCAGGATCGCATCCTCGGTCACTTCGGTAACCGGTGGCTCCGGAATCCCGAGCCTCGCATAGTCATCGCTTGTCAGTCCGTCGCCGACATGGACGCACTCGGCAACGCGATGGTTTTCCTCCGGCGGCAGGCCGACATGCAGGTCGGTCAGGCCAAGGGGCTCGATGACGCGCTCGCGAATGAACTCCCTGAAATCTTTTCCGCTGCGGCGTTCGACGATCTCGGCTATCACCCACATGCTCGACGTGGGGTGATACTCGAACCGCGACCCCGGTGCCCAATTAAGTCGCCAACGCGAGAACCGCGCGAGTCGCGCTTCGCGATCATCCCACTCCAGCGGGCGGAACGGCGCGCTGGGGAAACCGGCGCTGTGCAGGAACAACTGCTCCACCGTCACGATCTCCTTGCCGTTGGTGGCGAACTCCGGAACGATCGCCGCGACGCGTTCCCCAAGGTCGAGTTCGCCCTCTACAACCAGGAGCCAGGCCGCCGCCGACATCACGGCCTTGGTGGACGAAAAGACGCAGTACATCGTGTTGTTGTCGGCGTCACCGAACGTCTCGAACAACCCGACGCGCCCTTCCCTTGCCACGGCGATCTGCGCCGACGGCAATACTCCCTCGTCGACATCCTGGCGCACGCGCTGCGTGAGCTCCGCGAGCTTCTGCCGGTCGAGGCCGATGGTTTCCGGCTCCGACACGAATCTTTGATCCACGTTCGCCCTCCCAGGCGCCTTCAGGGGGTTTCCTTAAGGTTTACGCGGAAGCCTGCGATATGCAAACGGAAACCCTCCGGACGATTCCGCCCAGTGACCAGGGCGAGACTCGGTGATCACCACGCGGCGGATGGCGGATTCCGGGATAATATTTCCGTTTTTTCGTCGCCGGACATTGAATGGATACCCGCAACGGCTTCATTGAAGCGATTGGCAACACGCCGCTCATCCGCTTGGCAGACCTGTCCGAGGCCACGGGATGCGATATCCTGGGCAAGGCGGAATTCATGAGTCCCGGAGGGTCGGTCAAGGACCGCGCCGCCTGGTGGATCATCCGCGAATACGAGAAGAGCGGGGCCCTCAAACCCGGCGGCACCGTGGTCGAAGGGACCGCGGGCAATACCGGCATCGGCATTGCCCACATCTGCAATGCGCGCGGCTACGAGTGCGTGATCTACATGCCGGACAACCAGTCGCCGGAGAAGGTCGACATCCTGCGTACGCTTGGCGCGGAGGTCCGGGTGGTCAAGACCGTACCCTACGCCGACGAGGCGAACTACCAGAAGCAGGCCGGACGGTACGCGGCGACACTGGACAACGCGGTCTGGGCCAACCAGTTCGACAACACCGCGAACACCCTGGCGCACTACGAGTCGACCGGGCCGGAAATATGGCGTCAGACCGACGGCAAGGTGAACGCTTTCGTCTGCTCCGTGGGGACCGGCGGCACCCTGGCCGGCGTCTCGCAATACCTGAAGGAGCGCAATGCCGATGTGCAACTGGTGCTGTCCGACTGCATGGGGAGCGCCCTGTACAACTACGTCACGTCCGGCGAATCGGTGATGAGCCAGGGACCTTCGATCACCGAAGGCATCGGTAATTCACGGGTGACCGACAACTTTGCCTGCGCAGAGGTCGACTGGGCCGCCCAGGTGTCCGACCAGGAAATGGTCGACATGGTCTACTCGCAGTTGCGACGCAGCGGATGGTTCCTGGGATCCAGCACGGGCATCAATCTCTGCGGGGCCGTGAAAGTGGCACAAGAGCTTGGCCCCGGCCACGTCGTCGTGACCATGCTCTGCGACGACGGCAGCAAGTACCGCTCGCGGCTCTTCAACGCCGACTGGCTGGCCGAACGCGACCTTGCGATACCGGCCCCCTGACGGCCCCGACGGAGAGGAGTGGGACACTGGCATCCGCTCCCCGGTGGCTGTATAAGGATTAGCCCGGAATTCGGGGTGCCACATGGTGCATCGCCTCGCCGCCGCGTTTCTCATCGTCTGCCTCGCACAACATGCGGATGGTGCCAAGGTATGGCTGCTCGATATCGACGGCGCGATCGGGCCGGCTTCGGCGGACCATTTCATCCGCGCGCTCGACGATGCCGGCGAAGCGCAGGTCGACCTCCTTGTCCTGCGACTGGATACTCCCGGGGGCCTCGACAAGGCGATGCGGGACATGATCAAGGCCCTGCTCGCTTCGAATACGCCGGTGGCCACGTATGTTTCGCCCAACGGCGCCCGGGCCGCCAGCGCCGGAACGTACATCATGTACGCCAGCCACATCGCGGCGATGGCGCCGGCAACCAACATCGGATCGTCCACGCCTGTCAGTATCGGAGGAGGCAGTCCGCTGCCCTTTCCCCAGCCGACAGAACCGCAAGACGAAGAGTCGCCGGCGGGCGGAGAATCCGCGAACGAGGACGCGTCTCCGCCCAGCACGGCAATGGAGCGCAAGGTCATCAACGATGCGGTCGCCTACATTCGCAGCATCGCCGAGTTGCGCGGCCGCAACGTCGAATGGGCCGAGAAAACGGTTCGCGAAGCATCCAATCTGCCCGCTCGGGAAGCGCTGGAACTCGGGGTCATCGACCTGGTGGCGGAGGATATGGAAGACCTCCTCGCGCAGATCGATGGCATGACGGTAGACGTGAACGGCCGCGCTGTGACGCTTGAGACCGCCGCAAGCGAAATCCATCGGATCGAGACGGACTGGCGCTACGAACTTCTCAGCGTCATCACCGATCCGACCGTGGCTTACATCCTGCTGATGATCGGCATCTACGGACTGATACTCGAGTTCTACAATCCCGGCACCGGCGTCGGTGGCGTAGTGGGAGTGATCTGCCTGTTGCTGGGAGCCTACGCACTGCAGATGTTGCCGATCAATTACGCCGGACTCGCTCTCATCGTGGTCGGAATCGGGCTGATGGTCGCCGAGGCCTTCACGCCGAGCTTCGGCATACTCGGAGTCGGCGGCGTCGCCGCATTCGTCATCGGTTCGGTCATCCTCATGGATACCGACCTCCCCGGCTACCAGGTGTCCGTGCCGATCATCGCCGGTATCGCAACCGCGAGCGGGGCCCTGGTCTTCCTGACCCTTGGCGCCGCCGTGCGCGCCAGGCGCGCATCTATCGTATCGGGGGCGGAAGCCATGGTCGGCGCCGAGGGTGAAGTGCTCGACGATTTCGACGGCGACGGCCGGGTCAGAGCCGCGGGCGAAATCTGGCAGGTCCGAAGTCGGGAGCCCCTTGAAAAGGGCGCACGCGTCAAGGTAACCGCGGTGGAAGGCGTCAGACTGGACGTCGTGCGGGCAGGTGACGAAACGAATTAGTCAATCAAGGAGCAAGGCATGGCGGAGATTTTTGGACTAGTCATCATCGGCATTCTGGTGGCGCTCCTGGCGAGCGCGTTTCGCGTGCTGCGCGAATACGAACGCGGCGTCGTCTTCATGCTCGGGCGCTTCTATCGCGTCAAGGGTCCAGGCCTGATCATCATCATTCCCGTGTTGCAGCAGATGGTGCGGGTCGATCTGCGCACCATCGTGATGGACATTCCGTCCCAGGATCTCATCACCCGCGACAACGTCTCGGTCAAGGTCAACGCGGTGCTCTACTTCCGCGTCATCGACTCGCAGAACGCCATCATCAACGTCGAGGACTACATGGAGGCGACCGGACAGCTTGCCCAGACCACCCTTCGCTCCGTGCTGGGCCAACACGAGCTCGACGAACTGTTGTCCGAGCGGGAGCGCCTCAATGCGGACGTCCAGGCCATCCTCGATCAACAGACGGATCAATGGGGAATCAAGGTCGCCAACGTCGAGATCAAGCACGTCGACATCGATGACAGCATGATCCGCGCGATCGCCAGGCAAGCGGAAGCCGAGCGCGAACGTCGCGCCAAGATCATCCATGCCGACGGCGAGTTCGAGGCCGCCGAGCGACTGGTCGCCGCAGCCGAAAGACTCTCCAGCCAGCCGAATTCCATGCAGCTCCGGTATCTGCAGACGCTGACGGAAATCGCCGGCGAGCGGTCCTCCACCATCGTCTTTCCGCTGCCGATGAACCTGGTGGAGTCGATCAGGACCGTGCTCGCGGACGACACCGAGCCGTCATCCACGTAGCGGCCTCGGTCGACAGGCCCGCGCCGCCGCCAATGAACTGCCCCAACTGCGGCAACGAGCGTTCGTTCAGTTTCTGTGCCCACTGCGGGCAGAACGATCGGGACTTCATCCGCTCGTTGCCGTCGCTGGTCCGGGACGTCCTACGCGAAACACTCGATGTCGATTCGCGCACGTTCCGCACCCTGAAACTCCTGGCCATCCGACCGGGGGAACTGTCCGCCGAGTTCTCCCGCAATCGCCGGGCACACTACTCCTCACCGATACGCCTCTACCTCTTCTTCAGCCTGCTCTTTTTCTTCGTCCTGTCGGTGTCCACGAAACCGGAAGGGCCCAAGGAAGAAGACCCGGCGACTAGTTTCAACGCGAAGCAGGCCGAAACGGTGGATTTCACCGCGCTGAGAAAGGCGCTTTCACCCCAGCGGCGCCACAAGCTCGATGAAGCCCTCTCCCGCGAGAGCAATCCCGGGGCCAAGTCCTTCGCCTACGGACTGGCCGTCTGGGCCGACCGCCGACAGGACGCGATTACCGAGGTCGAACGGTTCTACCTCTCCCAGGGCCTCGACTGGCTGCACTCGCCGCGGCTCGCGGCGGCCCGGCTGGAGAACAACCTGCCGATCACCATGTTCTTCATGCTCCCCGTGTTTGCGCTCCTGCTCGCGCTCTTCTACAGGAGAAAACGGCGCTTCTACGTCGAACACCTCGTCTTCAGCACCCATGTGCACGTGGTCGCGTTCGCGGTGTTCACCGTGCTGGCGCTCGTGCCCGACGCCATGATCGGCGGCATCCCGGACATCGTCCTCCTCCTCGCCCTCGCCGTGTACAACATCCTGGCGCTGTTGCGCTACTACGGCGACGGACCCGTTCTCACGACCGTGAAGTGGAGCTTCCTGACGACGTGCTACGCCGTCATGCTGATCCCGGGGTTTCTGCTTACGGTCTTCATCACCTTGTCGGCGCTCTGAAGACCGATCGGATCTACTCGTGCATCAGGCGCCTGACGAGGGGCGTCACCAGCATGACGACGATGCCGATGGCAACGCCGGCATAGCCGATCACCTCGAATGCCCCGACGTAGGTGGGCAGCGATGCCAGCGCGTCCACCTCAGCGCCGGGCGCCCGTTCCACCGCGGCGGCGCCGGCGATCAGTCCGGCAAGATAGCTTGCCGCGGCGCTTGACAGGAACCAGACCCCCATCATCAGCCCGAGCACCTTCGCCACCGACAGCCGGGTCACCATGGACAGCCCGACCGGCGAGAGGCAGAGTTCTCCCGTCGTGTGGAGCAGATACGCCAGCACGAGCCAGGCGACGGCCACCTGTCCCGCAGAATCGGCATAGCCGGCGCCGAAGACGAGGACCAGGAACCCCAATCCGGCCTGGACCACGCCGAGCCCGAACTTCATCGGTGTCGACGGTTCCATGCCCTGACGCGCCAGTACCCGCCACGCGATCGAGAAGAGCGGCGCCAGGAGGATCACGAACGCGGGATTCAGGAAGCCCATCTGCGATGCCTGCATTTCGACACCCAGCAGGTCCGTGTGGACGTTGCGCTCGGTGAAGAAGGTCATGCTGGTTCCGGCCTGCTCGAACAGCGTCCAGAAAACGACGGATACCAGCGTCAGGAACAGTACCGAGAACATCCTGTCCCGCTCCACGCGCGTGCAACGCAGCACCGAATACAGCACGACACCGACGACAGCCGCTGCCGAGACGATGCCAAGCAGGCTTCCAACGATGGCGCGGTGCTGCAACAGCCACCAGGTGGCCGCGATCGCGACGACGGCGCCGACATAGATCAGGTGTTCCCGCGTGATGCCGCCCAGGCGTTCGCGCAGGACCGAAGGCGCCGGCGGTTCGCCCGCTCCGCTAAACCAGCGCTGGCCGCCGATGAAGGTCGCCAGCCCGGCCAGCATTCCGATGCCCGCAAGGCCGAAGCCATAGCCCCAGCCGTAAGCCTGTCCAAGCCATCCGCACAGCAGCATTGCGGACAAGGCGCCCAGATTGATTCCCATGTAGAAGATGGTGAACCCCTGGTCGCGCCGAGCGTCGTCGGGGCCGTACAGTTGACCCACGATGTTCGATATGGCGGGTTTGAGAAAACCCACGCCCACGATGATGCACGACAAGGCCAGATACAGGACTCCGACCGCAAAATCGTCGCGCACCACCCCGCCGTCGAGAAGGGTCGCCGGCGTACCTTCAAACGCCATCAGGGCGTGCCCGAAACAGAGCAGAATCGCTCCCGCCACCACCGCCTTTCGGAAGCCGAGATACCGATCGGCGATGAAGCCTCCGATGATGGGCATCAGGTACACCATGGAACCGTAGGTAGCGACGAGGCCGCTCGAGAATCGATCGTCGAACAGGAAGTGGTGCGCCAGGTAGAGCACCAGGAGGGCGCGCATGCCGTAGTAGCTGAACCGTTCCCACATCTCGGCGAAGAACAGCACGAAGAGCCCACGGGGGTGACCCAGAAACGTGATCTCCTCGTCATGGCGTTGCGGGCTCGGCGCCGTGGCACTCCCGCCGACGCGTGTCTGCGTCACTGTTGCAACGCTTCCTCGTCGGTGGCCATGTCGAGCGCGGCCGCGAACAGTGCGCGCGAGTACTGGTTACGGGGCCGATCGAACACCTCGTCCGCAGGCCCCTGCTCGACGATTTCTCCGTCGCGCATGACGATCAGCCAGTTCGCGAGCGCGCGTACGACCTTGAGGTCGTGACTGACGAACAGGTAGCCGAGGTTGTGCACCTTCTGCAAGTCGCGCAACAGGTCGACGATTTGCGCCTGCACGGACATGTCGAGCGCCGAGGTGGGCTCATCGAGCACGACGAAACGCGGCCTCAGCACCATCGCCCGCGCGATGGATATGCGCTGCCGCTGGCCGCCGGAGAACTCATGCGGGTAGCGCTCAAGGTGATCGGGGTCCAGTCCGACCTCCGCCATGACCTCGCGCACGCGCGCGCGGCGCTCCTCCTTCGAGACCTCGGGATTGTGCACGCGCAGGCCTTCCTCGATGATCTGTTGCGCGGACATGCGCGGCGATAGCGAGCCGTAGGGGTCCTGGAACACGATCTGCATGTTCTTGCGCAGCCCCACCAGGTCCCGCCGCTTTACTGCGCCGATATCCTGGCCATCGAAGCGCAGGTCCCCCTCCGCTGCGAGGAGCCGCAACATGGCAAGGCCCAGCGTCGTCTTGCCGGAGCCGGATTCCCCGACGACCCCCACGGTCTGGCCAGCTCGAACGGTGACAGCCACGTTTTTTACCGCCGTGAAGTAGCGACTACCCCCCAACCAGCTCTTGCCCAGGGCGTATTTCACGGTCACGTTCTCCGCCGATGCCACGACCGGCGCCGTGGTATCGCTCTTCGCCGGGTCTCCCTTGGGCTCCGCCGCCAGCAAATGTTGCGTATAGCTGTGGCTCGGCTGGGTGAACACGCGTTCCGATGGACCGGTCTCCACGATTTCGCCTTCGGTCATGACGCACACGCGGTCGGCCATGTTGCGAACGATTCCGAGGTCGTGGGTGATCAACAGCATCGCCATACCGAACTCGCGCTGCAGTTCCTTCAGGAGCCTGAGTATCTGGGCCTGGATCGTCACGTCGAGCGCCGTGGTCGGCTCGTCGGCGATCAGGAGTTTCGGCTCGTTCGCCAACGCCATCGCGATCATCACGCGCTGTCGCTGGCCGCCCGAAAGCTCGTGCGGATAGGCGCCCAGGCGGCTCTCCGCTTCCTGCAGACCGACGCGGTGGAGGAGTTCCAGGGTGCGCTCGCGGGCTTCGGCCTTGTTCATGTGCTTGTGCACGACGAGGGACTCGCCCACCTGCTTGGCGATGTTGTGCAGCGGGTTCAGGGAGGTCATCGGCTCCTGGAAGACCATGCTCACCATCCCCCCGCGAACGTCCAGCAACCGTGCCTTGTCGGCGCCGAGCATCTCTTCGCCATTAACGAGAATGCTGCCCTTGGGATGGCTCGCCAGCGGATACGGCAGCAACTGCAGGATCGACAGCGCTGTTACCGACTTGCCGGAGCCGGATTCGCCGACCAGCGCGACCGTCTCGCCGGGATCGATGTCGAAGGAGACCCCGCGCACAGCTTCAACATCGCCGAAATTCACATGCAGATCACGAACCTCGACCAAGCTCACGCGTCTGTCTCCCCGTCAATGAAATCCGGCATCGTCCCCTCTGTCTGCGGAATCCGGCAGCGACCATTGTAGCGCGTCATCGCGAAAGCAAAGACTGGACGATTCCAGGTGCGGATAGTACCTTGACCCCTCGGGTCGCCGTGGTGGGTCATGTCGCAACAGAATCTGAAACAGGCCGGTCTCAAGGTTACCCTGCCGCGACTCAAGGTACTGCAAGTGCTGGAAAGCGCCGAGCCGCACCACATGAGCGCCGAGGACGTCTACAGGCACCTGCTCGAGACCGACGATTCGGTCGGTCTTGCGACGGTTTATCGGGTGTTGACCCAGTTCCAGAGCGCGGGCATCGTCGAACGGCACAACTTCGACGACGGCCATGCCGTGTACGAGCTCGCGGACCAGGATCATCACGACCACATGGTCGACGTGGACACGGGGGCCGTAACCGAGTTCGTAAACGAGCGTATCGAGACCTTGCAGCGGGAGATCGTCGAAGCGCACGGCTACCAGCTCGTGGACCACGAACTGGTGCTCTACGTCAAGAAACGCGAACGCGAATAGCACCGCGGGTTTGCCGCGGAGCACTTCCCGTCGAAGTACGCCTTCCAACCATCGACCAACGAGGAGAATCCGTGTCGAATTTCAGGCTTGACGGTAAGACGACCATCGTCACGGGCGGCGCCGGGGGCCTCGGCAAACCCATGGCCATGGCGTATGCCGCGGCGGGCGCCAATGTGGTAGTGGCCAGCCGCAACCCCGAAACGATCGCGGAGGTCGCGGCCGATATCGAGAGCAAGGGCCAGACCGCCCTCGCAATTCCGGTCGACATCACCGACGCGGAGCAGGTAGATGCGCTGATCGCCAAGACGGTCGACGCGTACGGCGCCGTCGATGTGATTGTGAACAACGCCGGACGCTGGGGCCGGGGTCATGCGCCGGAAGATACGCCCCTTGATGAGTGGCGACACATCGTGGAACTGAACCTGACGGGTTGTTTCCTTGCCTGTCTCGCCGCCGGCAGGCAGATGATCGCCCAGAATGGGGGCAAGATCATCAACGTTTCCTCCACTGCGGGCAGCAAGGGCAACCCCGGCCAGCTCCACTATTCCGCCGCCAAGGCGGGCGTCCTCAGCCTGACCAACAACCTCGCCTGCCGGTGGGCGAGGCACAACATCAACGTCAACTGCATACTGCCCGGCCTCATCGCCACGGATGAGTTGAAGGGCTACGGGATCATTCCGTCATCGGTCGATGACGAGGGCAACCCGGTGCCGCGCCTCGACCTGCCGCCCAATCCGGAAGACGTCGCCAACCTTGCGCTATTCCTGGCATCGCCCGCCTCGGATGCGATTTCCGGCGAACTCATACCGGTACGGTCCTGGATGAAGAGCGAACGATTCTGGCAATAGGTTTCGCGGCCAGCGCGGCCCGGAGCCTTACGCCCGCATCAGTCCCGCGAGGTAGTCATCCACGGCCCTCCAGAACTCCGGCTCGCCTGGAAACGCACCGTGGGGCACATCGACAGTGCGAAATGCGACTGGGGGACCGTCTTCTACGGCTCGCATTGCCTGCACCATGGCCTGGCTTTCGGCATAGGGGATGATCCCGTCCACCGATGACGCGATTACCAGGGTCGGCGGCATCGAAGCCACGACCGCTTCGGCGCGGAAGCGGTGCCGCAGCAGCCAGCGTACAGGGAATACTCGAAAGTGCTTCTCGGCGACCCGGGTGATGCTGCGGTAGGGACTCACGAGGATCACCGCATCGGGGGCCACCCGCGCGGCGGCGAGTGACGCGACGCCGGTGCCGAGGCTCGATCCGAAAAGCACCAGGGGACGGTCCGGAAACCGTGTTTTCGCCCACTCGGCGACGGCCACGGCATCTCCCACCAGGTGGCGTTCCGAGGGCTTTCCCGTACTCTCGCCGTACCCGCGATAGTTGAACAGCACGGTCGTCGCGCGTCGGTCCGCGAACGAGGAAATATTCACCGATACTTCCTCGGCATTTCCGCCGAAATAGACGACAACCGGCCCATCGGTCTGCTCGCCATTGACGATCCAGCCGCGCAAGACCGCATCGGAGCGCTCGATCTCCGCCGAGATGGCCGCCGAGTGTGCCGACGGATACGTCAAGGGCCGAGGGTGAAACACAAGACTGTCCTGCGTCGCCCACAGCAGCACGCAGGATCCGAGATAGGCAAGCAACAGGGCAGCGGCGAACGACATCATGAATATCGCCCCAGGCCGCACTCCCGCAACAACATGTCTCAATGACCCATACCGAACGCGCCAGTCGTCGGATTATATGTCGCCTTCGCAGCGAGAGCCGTCTGCCAGTCCTTCATCGCGACCGTTGGCATCCGCTTCCCAATACGTCTTTGCCGCGACTACCATACGACCATTGTCGCGGATAGAGGCGCACTGATGTCAGCGCTGCTGCCGGCGTTTTCGCTGCAGGACCTGGACGGCAGGTCGCACACGTTCCCGCGGGGAACGAAGTCCGTCGTCTGCTTCGTCAAGGAAGACTGTCCCACCTGCAACCTCGTCATGCCGCTGATCGACGCGCTGCACGGGGAATCGGGCCTCGGTGTCCTCGTCACCGGCCAGACCGTCGATGGCAACCAGGTATTGGCCCGCCGACATGCGCTGAACGCACCCGTGCTGGACGACTCCGAGCTGACGGTCTCGTTTGCCTACGACGTCGAGACCGTCCCCCTGGTCATCGCGGCCGACCACGAGGGCGTCGAAGCGGACCGCCTGGTCGGCTTCGACAAGAACGAATGGCGCGCGTTCTTCGAACGTCACGCGGCAGGGGCAACCGTGGATTGGGACGCCTATCCCGACTGGCGACCGGGATGCGGTTCGCTGACCCAGGATCCGATCATCGGCGAACGCCTACGGGCGGCTTCCGAGAACAGCCCCTTAAGCGCGCGGCGCGTAGAGATTGCCCCGCATGACGACGTGCACGAGTTCATGTTCGACCAGGGGTTCTCGGACGGGCTTCCCATCGTTCCGCCAACGCCGGAACGCGTCCTGCGCATGCTTGAAGGGACTTCCCGGGACCCGCAATCACTCGTCGCCACCATCCCGCCGAACCTGGCGCCCGCAACAGTCGAGAAAATCGCGGTCAACGCGGTCCTCGCCGGGTGCAGGCCGGAGTACCTGCCGGTGGTCATCGCCGCGATCGAGGCCGCCTGCACGGACACGTTCAACGTCCACGGCGTCATGGCCACGACCATGGGTGCCTCTCCGGTCATGGTCGTCAACGGGCCCATCCGTCAGCGCATCGGCATGAACATGGGCCTGTCCGCACTCGGTCAGGGCAACCGCGCCAACGCCACGATCGGCCGCGCCGTACGGCTCGCGCTACGCAATGTCGGCGGCGCGCGTCCGGGCGGCACCGAACGTTCCACGCTGGGAAACCCGATGAAGTACTCCATGTGTTTCGCGGAGTGGGAGGAGCGCAGCCCCTGGCCGGCGTTGCATGTCGAACGCGGTTTCGATGCCGGGGAGTCCGTCGTAACCCTGTTCGCCATGACCGGCGGCCCGAGCCTGATCGTCGACCAGACTTCACGCGCAGCGCGCCAACTCGCTGGCTCCTTCGGCATGTCGATGGAGTCCGCGCATAACGTTCGCGCGCACAATATGGGTGATTGCATCCTGGTCGTGTCTCCGGAACACATCGATACACTGCGCACGGAGAACTATACGAAGGCGGACGTGCGCAACCGGATTCAGGAGGTCACTTCCAGGCGCCTGCGCGAACTCGTCGCCGATGCGCGCAGCGGCGCCGGACTCGATCCGGCGCTGGCCGCCGGCATGCCTGCCGATAAACTCGACAGCCTCGCGCCGAAGTTCTCCTCGCCCGGCAACATTCACCTCGTGGTCGCCGGATCCGAGGCGGGCAAGTTCTCTGCCTTCTTTCACGGCTGGGCAAGCGGGCCACGCGGGTCCATGCCCGTGTCGCGCAAGATCGACGATCCCTGAACAGCCGAACCCGCCGCGTTGGCCGGTTCCGTGACTTCGGCATTCCCACGCAGTTCGTGGCGACGAGAACCCACTCAGGCAGCACGGCGTCTGGGGCATCGCTATAATCTTCGGCCTCGAGTTCGAGGAGCGTTCGGATGACCACCATCATGGATCCCACCGACGAGCGCGTGCCTGTGGCGCGCGCCATATCACCCCGACCGCCGGAGATCACGGGCACCCTCGCCCTGCTCGACATCTCGAAGCCGCGCGGCAACGTGCTGCTCGACCGCCTGGAAGAGCTCCTGCGTGAACGCCTCCCCGACGTCGCGGTCAACCGCTACGCCAAACCGACGTTCACGAAGCCCGCACCACGGGTCCTGCGCCACGAGATCAAGAACGACAACGACTTCGTGATCGAGGCGCTCGCCGACTGAGGCTCCTGTACCACGTGCAGTTTGCATGACACGGTATGGTTCGAGATACAGGGCGTTCCCTCCGTATCGATCGCCTCAAGCGAATTCGCGCAGGCGGCCGCAGCGCAGGCCAGCGCTCTCGGCATGGATGCGAAACGCTGTTTCGTCCGCCATCCCATCCAGGATCGCACGGATGACGAGATGCGCGCCCTCGCCGGGGAGGTGTTGGACGATGTCATCGAGGCATTGACGGCGCAATAGCAAGCGCCGTCAGGCACGGCGCTATTCCCCGCGCAAAGCCGTGGTTATCGGCAGCCGCGCAGCACGGACTGCCGGGAACAGCCCGCCGATCAGGCCCAGTCCCACCGCCCACACGATCCCGAAGACCAGGAGTTCGGGCGTGACGGCAAAGTCGAAGGCGACCTGCGAAAAGGACCCGCCCAGCGTGGAGACGGTCCACCCGTTAAAGCCGAAATAGGCCACCGCCGCCCCGATCACGCCGCCTAGAATCGCGAGCAGGAGCGCCTCGAGCACCACGGACGCGACCACCGGTATGCCGCCGAAACCCAAGGCTCGCAGGGTAGCGATTTCCACCGTGCGCGTCGAAACCGCGGAATACATCGTGTTGAGCGCCGCAAAAATGGCGCCAACGGCCATGATCGCGGCCACTCCATAGCCGAATGTCTGGATGAGCGTGGTCAGTTGCTGCGACTGGTTCCTGAAGTACTCGTCCTCTCCGGTGAGCGTCAGGTCGAGACGGGGGTCGTCCTCCATCCGCTGCGACAGAACACTCGCCACGTCCGGCGAGGCGAGCCGGACGCGCATGGAACTCACGCCACCTTCCCTGCGAAATACGGACTGGGCGGTCGCGAGGTCAGCCCAGACTTCGGATTCGTACACGGACCCGTCCGCCTCGAACATGCCGACGATGGTCCAGGTGGAGTTCCGAAGTTCGATTGTCGATCCCGTCTCGACCCCTTCGAACTCCGCGACAGCGCCCCGGCCTGCAATCATCTCCGTCCTGCCGGTCGCGAATGGACGGCCTTCGACGATAGAGATCTCCGGGCGAATCTTGAAGGCGGCCTGTTCCACGCCGCGTATCGCGAGGTTGGCCAGCGATTGATTGGAGCGCTTCGGCACGTCGGCCACGAGGTAGAGTTCGCCACTGGCTGCCGTGACCTCCGACCAGGATCCGACCACCGCCATCTCGCTCGGACCCATTCCGCTTGACAGTTCGCTCATGGAACCTCCACGCATCACGATCGCCCGGTCGGGCTGTCCGGCTCGGGACATGGACGCCTCGAACCCCTTGGCCATCGCCAAAATGGCCACAAGCACGCCGACCACGCCGCCGATACCGACCACGATGACCGAGGAACTGCCGAGGCGTGACGGCAGATTGCGAAGGCTCAGCAGCGTAATCTGGAAGATCTGGCCGATCATGCCTGGCGCTCCCGGAGCGCGTCCACGATGGTCAGCCGCCGCGCGGTTAACGCGGGCACGCTGCCGACGATCACGCCAAGACCCGCTGCGAGGGCAAGGCCCTGCGCGACAATCGGCAAGGTGATATTGATCGGACCGATGACCGGCTCGAGGTATACGCTCATAGCGCCTTGGGTTCCGAGGGCCAGACCGATGCCCAGGGCACCGCCTGCGACACACAACAGTATCGCCTCGACCAACACGAGCGATCCGACAGTGCCGTCGGTAAAGCCGAAGGTCTTCAGCACCGCCAGTTCGGGAATGCGTTCGCGCAGCGCCTGGGCCATGGTGTTGGCGGTCAGCAGCAGTATGGTGAAGAACACCGCGCCGAGGATTCCCGTCGTGATCAGTCCAATGTTCCCGAACTGCTTGGCGAATTCCCGCTGCGAATCGTCTTCCGTCGCGGTACGAGTCGCATTGATGGAGTTCTCGAACAGGCCATCGATCTCACTCGCAATCTCGGGGGCCCGCTCCGGATCCTTCACGCGCACGATGAACCAGCCGACGCTTCCGTGACCGAACTGGCGCGCCTCGTCGAAATAGTCGTACTGGAACAGGAACACTCCCGGGTCCGGGTCGTCCGGCTGGCCCCGGTAGATGCCGACCAGGTCGAACTCCCACAGCCGGCTGCCGTCGCGCTTCGGATAGATGTCGCCCTCGATCGGGATCCTGTCGCCTATGCTCCACCCGTACCGTTCCGCGAGACCCGCGGACGCCACCGCGCCGGTGCGCGTATTGCGGAACGCCGCAAGCTGCTCCGGGGAGATGACCAGCTCGGAATACAACCCGAAATACCCGTCGGGGTCGACCGGGAACTTCGGAAAGAAGTTGCGCGGCTCCTGGTACATGCCACCGAACCAGTCCGCATGCGTCACGGCCCCGACGCCGGGGACGGTCGCGATTCTCTGCTGATGATTGATGGGCAGCGGGTCGATAATGGAGTACTTCGGCGAAACGACCAGCCGGTCGATGCCCGCTTCGCCAAAACCGCCGGACGAAAACGCCACGGCAACCGCCCGCAGATACGTGAACAGCACGAATGCGACGAGCAGCGACAGCAGCGTCAGCACGGTGCGCACCTGCTTGCGTCCCAGGTTCGACCAGACGAGGCCCAGGGCGTTCATGCGGCCTGCCTCACGAGTTGCCCCTTGTCGAGGTGCAGGATGTGGCTGGCATGGTCGGCGGCTTTCGGATCGTGGGTCACCATGACCACCGTCTTCCCGTGCTCGCGGTTGAGAATGCTGAGCAGGTCCAGAATCTCTTCCGCCGTCTCCCGGTCGAGGTCGCCGGTGGGTTCGTCGCAGACGAGGAGCGCCGGGTCCGCGACGATCGCCCGCGCGATCGCCACGCGCTGCTGCTGGCCACCGGACAGTTCTCCGGGCTTGTGGCTGGCGCGGTCGCCCAGACCCACGATTGTCAGTGCCGTCTCGGCGTTTTTCCTGCGCTGCGCTCCCGACAGGTTAGTCAGCAGGAGCGGCAGTTCGACATTGCGCTGCGCATTGAGCACGGGAAGCAGGTTGTAGAACTGGAAAACGAAACCGATGTTCCGGGAGCGCCACCTGGCCAATGCCTTGCCGGACAGTTCACCAAGCGTCTGTCCCCCGACAACGACGGAACCCATGGTCGGGCTGTCGAGGCCCCCGATGAGGTTCAGGAGCGTGGTCTTGCCGGAACCCGACGGACCCATGAGCGCGAGGAAGTCGCCCTCCTCGATGTCGAGGTCAATGCCTTCAAGGACATCGATGGTCTCTCGGCCTTTCCTGTAGGACTTCGCAACTTCCTTCAGACTGACGATGGGCATGGGACGGCTCTCCAGACCTTTCGGTTTTCGTGGTTGTGCAACTTCCGGGCGGGTTCGCGCGGCGTTTTATACCAGAGTTCGGATGGCTTGCGTTGGTCCGCGCTGGCGACCGGCGTGTTCGCCATGCGAAAAGTCACCCTTCGGCCGGACAGTCGTGCACTTTCCGGGGAATCCGTAGTCGAACGAGCGCATGTTCAATTCACGATCTGTACACGGTCGCCCTCTGCAAGGTCCAGGTCTACAGAGGATCCGGCAGGGAAGGAAACGACGCGCTCGCCGCCCTCCAATCCCGCGATGACGCGCAGGGCGTCACCACGCGTCCCCGCGATGACCACCTGCCGCCGGCTTACCCGATCCTCGCTCACGACCCAGACGTAGGCTTCGCTCCCGGTGTCGGTGACCGCATCGGCCGGCACCAGGACGCCTGTTTCGGCCACGGGCCGCGGCGCGGGAGTATCGTCCAGGAAGCGCACCTTGACCCCCATGTCGGGCAGCACCCGATCATCGCGGTCGAGTATGCGGATGCGTACCCGTACCGTTGCCTTGTTGCGGTCCGCCGTCGGGATGATCGCGATGACCGAAGCAGGGATCTGCACATCCGGATAGGCGTTCAGCGCGACCGTAACCGGCTGCCCCGGAAAGACCCTGTTGATATACGCCTCGTTGACATCGACTTCCACTTCCAGGGAGTCCATGTCGACGATGGTGCAAATGCCCGTGCGCGTGAAACCGCCCCCGGCGGACACCGGCGAGATCATCTCGCCGGGTTGGGCCGCCTTGGCCACGACGACCCCCGCGAACGGTGCCCGGATCTGCATGTCCTCCAGCATCTGTCGCTGCACATCGGCGTGGCGTTCGGCGACGTTCAACTCCTGTTCGACTCGGGCCAGCCGCGCAACCAGCCCCTCCACCGTGAGCGTGTCGCGATCAAGGTCAGCCTGACTCGCGAGCTGCCGCCCGGCAAGCCCGGAGGTCCGCTCCAGGTCCAGCCGCGCCTGCTTGAGCTGCACCTTCATTTCGTCGAGGCTTGCGTGGGAGGCGCGAAGCTGGGACTCCGACAATTCGAGCTGCGCCCGGGTAATGCTGTCGTCAAGCTGCGCCAGGAGTTGCCCCTCCTCGACGTGCATGCCCTCCTCCACCAGGACTTCCACGACCTTGCCGGTGGTCTTGGAACTGACCGTCGCCTGGCGTCGCGCCACGACGTAGCCCGTCGCATCGAGCACGCTGTCACCCGCCGGGACCGCTGCCAGGTTCTGCGCGACCGCCGTACGCACCTCCACCGTCGAGGCCTCGATCGGCAGGACAGCCGTGAAGACGAGGAAACCCGCCCCGGCAACGACCGCGATCAGCAGAAGCCACTTGAGCGGCCGACCAGACGAGGATGACTCGTCCGAATCCCGATCGATCGAGAGCTGGGAAAGGAGCGCTTTCTTGTCCATGCGCGCAGTCTATCAAGGCGCAGGGTGATAGGTGGGCTTGGCCCGGGTGGACCGAGGGGCCGGCCGAATTCATGGCATTCGGTGCGTCGCGATGCATGCGACCGGGAGGCGTCCGTTAGAATGCCTCCCCAGTGACTGAACGAACCGCCAGCATTTGCAACGGCATCACCGGCATTTCGGCCCGGGAGTGGAACCGTTGCGCGAACGCAGGCGACGAATACAACCCGTTTCTCGACCACCGTTTCCTGCACGCGCTGGAGGAAAGCGGCAGCGCATCGCCCAAGACCGGATGGCAGCCGTTCCACCTGCTGCTGCAGGAAGGCGACAGCACGATCGGCGTCGCGCCGATGTACTTGAAGTCGCACTCCCGGGGCGAATACGTGTTCGACGGCGGTTGGGCGGAGGCGTGGTACCGCGCCGGCGGCGAGTACTATCCGAAGCTGCAGGCGAGCGTTCCCTTCACGCCCGCCACCGGCCCTCGCCTGCTTCCCGCCGACGGCGAAGGCGCTGGCCTCGTGGAAGAACAGCTTCTCGCCGCGAGCGTGCAGGTTGCCGAGCGCATCGGCGTCAGTTCCCTGCACTACACCTTCATGCCGAAATCGCAGTGGGAGCGAGCTGCGAAGCTCGGCCTGCTGCAACGGGTGGATACGCAATATCACTGGTCGAACGCGGGTTTCGACACGTTCGACGATTTCCTTTCCGAACTGGCATCGAAAAAGCGCAAGAACATTCGCCGCGAGCGTCGCGAAGCGGTACGCGACGAGATAGAGGTGGAGTGGGTCACGGGAAGCGACCTGACCGAACGCCACTGGGACTGCTTCTACGACTTCTACATGGATACCGCCAATCGCAAATGGGGCACGCCGTATCTCAATCGGCGGTTCTTCAGCATGGTGAACGAATCCATGCCGGAGCGAACGCTGCTGATCATGGCGCGCAGAAGCGGTCGCTACATCGCCGGGGCGCTGAACTTCATCGGCTCCCATGCGCTATTCGGGCGCAACTGGGGCTGCGTCGAGGACCATCGCTTCCTGCACTTCGAAATGTGCTACTACCAGGCCATCGACTTCGCCATCGCGCACGGCCTGCAACGCGTGGAAGCCGGGGCCCAGGGTCCGCACAAGGTCGCCCGCGGTTATCTGCCGCAGGCGACCTACTCCGTTCATTGGATCAGGGACACCGGGCTTCGCCAGGCTGTCGCGCGCTACCTGCTGCAGGAAAAGCGCTACGTCGAACAGGACGCCGAATGGACCACCGCCCGCGCGCCGTTTCGCAAGGACATCGACCTTTCTCGCTACGTCGGGCGCTGGGAGGAAGACCAGCCGCCCGCCGGGTAGCGCCGCCCGGTGGCGTGCCGGCGGCGAGCGAGACCGTCGCTATCAGTAGATTATCGGGGCGCTGTCCACCAGGACCCGGCCCCGACGCGGCAATTCGCCTATCTCCACCATCACCACTCGCGACGTAGTTCGTCAATGTACTCGGAGACATCGCCATAGCAGCCTCGCGCCGACCCTCGCAGGGACGTGAACATCGGCGCGGCCGACTCCGAGACGTGCGATATCGGGACAATCGCGGCCCTTGGCACACCGCGCTTGCTGACAATCGTCACCGTTCCATCGCGTTCGGCCCGATCGATCAGCTCGGGCAATTTCCGCCTGGCTTCCTCTGCACCCACCTGGTTTATGCACTCACCTTGAACCGTACAGTCGTACTGTCTAGCTTCAGCCCGGAAGTCAGGCAATCACCATTTCCGTCGTCGGCCACTCGGTCAATCGACGCATTCGGGCGCGGGCTGGCGAAGCTCGGCGCGCACCTCCCGCGCGTAGCGCTGCAACCTGACGAGATTGTCCGGGCCCAGCCGCACCAGTTGTTTGCTCAGGGGCGAGGCGGCCTCGAGCTTCTCATATGCGTACGAATATCCCTTGTGTGTCTGCACGACTTCTATGGGCAATAGCGGTACCGGCACTGCCAGGATGCCTCGCAACGCATCGTCGATAACCGCGTCGACGTCCGCCTCGGGTAGGCCGAGGTCACGCAGCGACTGCGCAAGCAGGGGACGGAACAACCGCACGAGCGTTGCGAGACGTTGTGGCGGCACGCATGTCAACGCATCCACGGTAGCGTCGTAACGACGAAAGGTCGCATCGTCGATGTAATGCCGCTCCCCCCGCGTCGTTATGCTGAACTCTCCAGCGGGTGCCTCGACAAGCGCGAATCCCGCACGCGACAGTTCGCCCCGCGAGGCGTTCTCCATCACGGCCGCCAGGCGCCGGAGAATATCGATCGGGCCCTCGTCCGGAACGAGCGCGGCGAGGCAATCATCCATCTGCGTCCAGACAAAGTCGTCACTCTGATCAAGCGGCGGCAATTCCGGTTGGGGCACCGGCACGCACCCGGAATCGCTCGCTGGCGGCTCGGAGGGGGTTGTCCCTTCCCCAATGACGCCGGGAACGGGCGCGGGCGCCTCAGGTACAGTAGCCGGGCCAAATACCGGCGAATCCGGCGCCCGGAGCATCAGAGCGTTCCACAGCAGGAAGCCGAAGCCGACGATGGCCAGCGCCACCGCCCCAGCGATTAGGTTTGGCGTCATCCTCACGCGCTTGCCTCCTGTCGCCTTCGTATTTGTCCGGCCTGCGCACGGCAACCTATAATCCGCTTGTCGCCCCGGCACGCGAGCCCCTGTTGCAGCAACATACGCCGGTTTCAGCCGTCATTCACGAGGATATCCCCGTTGGCGATGCCGTTGCCATCGCTGGCTGGATCCGCTCCCGGCGTACCTCGAGGGGCGGTTTTTCCTTCATTCACGTGCACGACGGTTCGTGCTTCGACGCCGTCCAGGTCGTGGCTGACCAGAAACTCGCCAACTACAACGACATCACCGCGCTCACCGCCGGGTGCGCTATCGAAGTGACAGGGGTCGTCGTCGCTTCCCAGGGTCGGGGGCAAAGCCGCGAAATTCAGGCTGACGCCGTCCGTATCGCTGGCTGGGTGGCCGAACCGGATTCCTACCCCATCGCGAAGAAGCGTCACACGTTCGAGTACCTGCGTTCCGTCGCCCACCTTCGTCCCCGCACCAACACGTTTGGTGCCATAACCCGGGTGCGCAACGCGCTGTCGCAGGCCATCCACCGATATTTTGATTCGCATGGTTTCTTCTGGATCAATACGCCGATCATCACGTCCAGCGATTGCGAAGGCGCCGGCGACCTGTTCCGCGTCAGCACGCTGGACATCTCGAACCGGCCCGCCGGCGGCTACGGCGACGACTTCTTCGGCCGCGAGACCTTTCTCACCGTGTCCGGCCAACTGAACGCCGAGTCCTATTGCCTGGCGATGAGCAAGGTCTACACGTTCGGTCCCACGTTTCGGGCGGAGAACTCGCATACGACGCGCCACCTCGCGGAATTCTGGATGGTGGAACCCGAGGTCGCGTTCGCCAACCTCGAAGACAACGCCGATCTCGCTTCCGATTTCCTCAAATCCGTGCTCGCCGATGTGCTCGAGCGATGCGCCGACGACATGGCGTTCTTCGCCGAGCGCATAGACAAGGGTGTCATCGACCGGCTGCAGCGCGTGATCGACGTCCCGTTCGAACGTCTGACCTACACCGAGGCCGTTGACATCCTCCAGGCGTCTGGCGAGTCCTTCGAGTTTCCTGTCGCTTGGGGGCGGGATCTGCAATCCGAACATGAGCGCTACCTCACCGAGCACCACGTGAACGGTCCCGTAATCGTGGTTGATTATCCCAGGGAAATCAAAGCCTTCTATATGCGTCTTAATGACGATTCCAAAACTGTGGCCGCGATGGACGTGCTACTGCCCGGGGTCGGCGAGATCATCGGCGGAAGTCAGCGCGAAGAACGTATCGACGTGCTTGACGACCGCATGGACGCTTCTGTCGCCGAGGATCTCTGGTGGTACCGCGATCTCAGGCGTTACGGCACCGTCCCCCACGCCGGCTTTGGACTGGGGCTCGAGAGACTGCTGCTGTACGCGACGGGGATGGAGAACATTCGCGATGCCATCCCGTTCCCCCGGGTGCCCAACAGCGCCGCGTTCTGAATGCCGTTCGAACCTATCGATCAGGACGCCGTGCTGGTGTCCATGGAAGACGCCAACGATCCCCTGTCCGCCTACTCCCGGCACGGATTCGAACTTGACGGCGAGGTGTGGCCATCCGTCGCGCACTATGTCGAGGCCATGAAATTCACGGATGCCGACCTGCGCAAGGCGATCTGCACCGCCGAGTCTCCGAACGCGGCGCGGGTGCTTGCCAAGCGCAACCGGCGACGCATCCGGAACGACTGGAACAGCCTCCGGGAGACCTACATGACGCGCGGCGTATACCGCAAGTGCCGCACTTCGGAGGACGCTTCGATCGCACTTCTGGCCACCGGCGAGCGGCGCATCATCGAGACCAGCCAGTACGACTACTACTGGGGCTGCGGTCGCGATACCCGGGGACTGAACACCTACGGCAAGGTGCTGATGCAGGTTCGGGAGAGGCTGCGGGAAGAAGGACGCTACTAATTCGGATGCCCTTTGTCGGCGCCGATGTAGACTTGATCCTGCGGTGCCAAGCGACTAGTCGATGACGTCTCCGATCTGGATCATCGTCCAAGCACATTACCGATGATTGGAGCTCACACTCAAAGGCGCCCAAGTTCCTGAATTGTATACGAAACTGTCTTGTCAACCCAAAGCTCTACGTCACGCGCTTCTCTCGGTGAATTGATGTGTACGTCCACTCCCCTCGTCCACCACGGCGCGACACTTGCCATGTGGAATCGACTCAACTTCAGCGAACCAACCTTGGTCGTCAGGTCATCTCGTCCCATTGCCCCTGGTGGAAAGTCCTGCGGGATCACATCTCCAACTTGCCTCCTCAACGCAGCACGATGATCATTGGCGTCGTGAGCAGCGATGCGTTCCATGCTCTCCACTAAGTCAATCTGCCAGTGAGGATGCCCCGCACCTGGCGACTGGTGTCCAAGCTCAGTACCGTTCCACCGTGCAAAACCTGACCACTCTGATCTGAACAATTGCGGCTTGAATCTATTTCCCCGATATCCAGCATGCACGGTGAGGCTCACCGACCGAAACGAGAATCGACGGATTCGCCCTGCTTGTTTCTCACTCTCCCACTCCTCCCGCATTCCAATCCAGGCATAAAGCCCAGCACCGTCTATATCAGATATTGGGGCGACAGGGGTATCCCTACCTACATTCCGTGCCACCGTTTCGCTTCCACCCCCTACCAACCCAGCAACCAACGGGGAAACACCCCAATCTGCCGTCAACCGTACTTCTGAAGGAAAGAGAAGGTGTCGTTGCAACAACCGACCCAATTCCGCCAAGTGGGCTTGCACTTGCACCTCCTTCAATATCAGCGGATCGACCATATAGCGTCTATCCCCGCGGAAGAATCTCATCCCCGTAGATGACCTGACAGAGTTGGTCTGCCAATTGGGCATCATCCGACCTAGACCCAAACCCTTTTTGGAATTCCACAATTCGCCGAAGGACGTCACCGATGGTCTCATCATCTGCCAAACAAAAAATGTCAGGAACAGGCACGTCATTGACGTATCGTGGACTCATGTCAAACTGGCCGCCAGCGACGTGCGCTGAGTACAAGCCTAAGACGCGTACAAAGGCATGCGAGTTCATGATGGCCGAGTACGCAAGCAATGCGTCCCTCTCCGTAAACACCATTGCCTCCTCATCGATATTCGTCAAAGATGTCAGGGACTCATCGAACCTCAGAAACCAAGCGTAGCCCTGCACGACATGCAAGCCACCTTCGAGATCTGTTGCGAAACTACCCGCAGCACCAAAATACTTGGACACGATCTTGGGTCTTGCATCCAGGGCCCAAGAACGACGCTCAGACAATCCCCACCAGTCACTCCGAGCACTACGTCGGATGCTCGCCCGCCCTTCTAAACGTGACCTCGTCGGTTCAAGGCATTGACGAAAATACGTTGGCACTAGGCGGCGCAGCGTATCTTCATCGGGAATCGCAGATCCGCTGTCGTCATATGGATAGAACACAAACCGTCCGGGTTCGAATTTCCCGCTTTGTATCGACTGGTTTGTTACCGCCGGATGGAACCACCTACGCTCTGTCCGAGGCAACTCATCGAGTTGTGTACGCGTGAGCATGAAGACCGAGTTCATTCCCGTGCGAATTCCTTGCCTCACTTGGAATCGATCACCTATTGCCACGACACGGCTAGACTCACGTAACCGTGCCACGGCATGCTCAATACTGGGAGGCGTTAGCCTCCACGTTCCCTTCTCCCTGAGGCGCCGTCTGGTTGTAGCAAACAGGTGCCATCCCTCGCCTTGAGATCCCGCAACTGTTCGCCTGCTTTTGCGAAGTCCCCGTAGAGCGTTGCTAGTAGCCTCTGCACGGTTGTCGGCCAGCAGTCCATAGACCCTCTCCGATCTCTCCAAGTCGGAGTCCGGCCTCTTTAACACCAGCATAGCGACTTGTACGTGCGCGTATCTGAATAGTCCGAATTCCCCCAAAGATGCCACGAGGTCAACATCGAATCTCTCCAATATCTCACGTCGCCACCGGTCGCACGCCTCAAGTGTCAATAAACTCCCAGGCAATAATGTTCCCAATACACCACCTTTCCGGAGAACCCCCGCCGCTCTAGAAACAAAAGCCATACTTAGGTCACCACGACCCCTAAGGCTCTTTCCCAGAACTTTCCTCATGGTCTCCCGTTGCTCCTGCGGGAGGCCAGCCCACGAAACAAATGGTGGATTCATGAGCATCACATCCGCTTGGGGCAGCGAATCCGTAAGCGAATCCCCTCGTGCCACATCAATGAGCATTCCGCCTCTTGGTTCCCAATCCAGGACGGAGTTTTCGAGAACGAATTTCGCCATGGAGACTGCGGCAGAGGAAAGGTCGCGTCCTACCAGAGTTACATGCCCGGAGAAACCGAGCCTTCGAAGTGTACGAAGTGATTCATGCAAGAAAGCGCCAGAACCACAAGCCGGGTCTTCAATCACCAGATTGTCCCGCGAAGTCAAATCCCGGATTTGTGATAGGGTCTGCTCGACAAGACTTCGCGCAAGGGCCGGCGGTGTGAAGTGTGCTCCACCTCTTGTCACTTTTGTGCTATCCGCAGGAGCGACAAAGCCGAACAGATCCGGCTGTGGTGCACGTAGCAGTTCGAAGTGAGCCTCCTGGAAGATCTCGCTCCCCGCGTGTCGAATCGCCAGATTCGGGACGAATTCCGTATTGATGCCAAACCATCCCGGCGACTCGATTTCCTGCAAAAGCGCTTCGACCGCACTCGTCGACAGCGATGACAAGAAATCTTCACCTTGTGGCCAAGTCGTCAGAGTCGACTCAGCTACGGAGTGCGCATCCCGCCATCGTTCGATCGCTCGTGAAACAAAAGCCAAAAACGCGTCGGTACTCTGTTCGTCCGACATTCCTGCGTCCGTCACCAATGATCGGACCCGCCGGAACATCCCCCGCATAAAGTTCACGACATGCTGCGTGGATTCCACTCGATCACTTTCTAGGAACTTGTGAAACCTCGACAAGTCGCGCTCTACCGTGGACCGAGTGAAGATCTCCGCATCGCCTTTGTCCCACCGTATTACGCTGACATCGTCCTTAGATACCGTCACATGATGTGGGAGATTGCTCGACCACGCCCAACGCGTCGACTCAGGCCATGGACTTGGTGTCGAGGCAAGAGACAATGCAAAGCTCCCGTAGCCGCCGTTCAACAGCACACAATGTTGATCGACGAACTCCGTCTCACCGGCTTCAAATAGCGGAACATGAGCCAATCCGCATTGATTCGCCCACGTGGATAGAATCTCGTTCATCCTTAGTACCCGCCATCGTCGCGCGTGTCGGCAACTATACGGTCCGAAAGGGCCAACGCAAGCGGACAACCATCGAGCTCGCACAGGTTGGCTGCAACCTCAAACCGACTCGACAAACACAGTTGACTAGTGCTTTGTTGTCCCACCTGACGTCTGCACCCCAGCTCGTCTACACAGCCACTGACCCCTTAGAGCCAGCGTTACCACCATGCGACGATTGATAAGGTCCTCGTTTCGTTTCCGCCAGGTCAGGGTCGCACCGCAGGCCGTTCCGAGCAGAAATTGCTCCTCCAGGTGGACTTGATTCCAAAGAGCGATACCAACTTGCTCACTCCACCCACCTGCAGATTGCTGTTCATTCATACAGTATAGCAGATCTCGTATCCGCTGCCGGACGAGACGACGACGATCCTGCACTTCCGCCACCTGCTGGAGCGGCACGGGCTTGGCGAGGCGCTGTTGGCGGAGATCAACGCGCACCTGGCGTCGCTGGGCCGGCGACTGAAGACGGGCACGATCGTGGACGCGAGCCTCATCGAGGCGCCGAGTTCGACGAAGAACAGGGAGCGCGCGCGGGACCCGGAGATGCACCAGGCGAAGAAGGGCAACCAGTGGCACTTCGGGATGAAGGCGCACATCGGGGTGGACGCCGAGTCGGGTCTGGCGCACAGCCTGGCGACGACGGCGGCGAACGTGTCGGACGTGACGCGGGCGCACAAGCTGCTGCATGGCGGCGAAAGGCGCGTGTGGGGCGACGCGGGCTATCGGGGGGTGGGCAAGCGCGAAGAGCACCGGGACCGCGCCGTCGCGTGGCGCGTGGCGATGAGGCCGGGCGAGCGCCGGCTGCTGCACCCGGACGGCCTGGTGGCGGGACGCGAGCGGCGCAAGGCTTCGACGCGGGCGAAGGTGGAGCATCCGTTCCTGTACGTGAAGCGGCACTTCGGCTACGGCAAGGTGCGCTACCGGGGCTTGGCGAAGAACACAGAGCGCATCGCGCTGCTGCTCGGCTTCGCGAATCTGCTGATCGCCGGCCGCTACGCGACCGGCTGACGCGGGACGAGTGCCCCCGCAGGGCGGAGAGCGGCGCCGCGCGACCGTTCATGATCGCTTTACGCAATAAGAGAATGCTGCAATTTGCATTCAAGAGATAAAATCTCGACGAGACTCGATTTCACCCGCCAGACAGGCGGTTGTTCAGACCTTCCCTAGGCGCTACTACTCGCCTCTCCACGACGTCGAGTAATACTCGCCCACATGATGGTTGTTCCACAGGCCCGAACGGCATACGCGCTCGCGGTCACTGAAGCGTCCAAGCCAAGCGTTCGACGCCGGGTCCGGCGCCAGTTCCCGAGAGCTGCTTAGCAGGGCAATCGCGTTGCGCTCAATGAGTCCGCGCTCACTCGATTTGCTCGGTTCGTCGCCTATATCCAACCACAGGTACGGCATTTCGCCCACGTATTGGCTAACGCGCAATTCCAGTTCCGCTTCGGTCGTCCTCACATCCGAGCGGTCGAGCTTGAGCCGTCTGGCCGCAGTGCCAGCGTCCGCCCCCACACCCCAGGACACGGGCAGGGACGCAACACCCTGGCGCGCCAGCGCCACACCGAGGAGTAGGCGAAAGATCGATCCCCTATGGTTACCGCCCCCGCCTTGCACGCCGCGGTGCTGCGACAGCCTTCCCCACAGTGTGCTCCTGCTTCCGGCAGTGAGGGCATGAGTACCTATGCGGACGACCCGCCGCCCTTCACCGGACCCCGAGCGCATTTCGCCCGCCTCAAAGAAGAAATACAGGCCACGTCGGGGCCAATCCATTCGTCCGTTGCACTCGCCCAGACGGCGCGTCCCTCCGATCTTTGCCTCAAGCCGCTCAAGCAGCCGATAGAAACGGATCGTGTCGGCGACTCTATTCACGCAGGCGCGCACCGAGCCACGCGAGCTGACGTCCCTGGCTGAGCCCTCTCATTGGCACATCGAGCCCGACACCCCGGGCCCTCAACGATGGCTCAAGGAACTCGCGATAACGCTCCCCGGCCAAAAAAACCACGGTGTCCGCATCAGCGAGGCAGGGCTCAAGTGCCTCGAGCACGTTGCTCGCCCAGGCGCGTCGCTCCGCCACCTGCATCGCGATCAGTGTCTTCTCGTAGGGCTGGATCACGTCCTCAGGGTCGACGAGACCGTACTTGGCCGACAGGATGCGCCACGCGCCGCCTTCGCGTTGCACGTAGGCGCGCGCCTTGCGGAACCAAGCCGAAATGTAGAGCTCTTTCGCCCTCGCCGGCCGTGACAGTTTGGTTTTCACGCACGACACCAGGAAGAGGCAGCGCCCGCCAGCGGAATCCGCAGTAATGGTGCCAACCGAATCAATCCGGGAAGCCGCCATGCCCTGCGGCGCTGCCGGGCGATACGGAGGCGGAGCGGCCTCAGCAACGCGACGGACGAACACGTCTCCGGTATGTTGTTTCAGTCGGTAACGGAACTGGGTCGTCGTGCTTTGCCTTGGTCCGATGCGCTCTATGAGCGTCACCTCCGCCAAGCGCTCGAATAGTGTAGACGCTAATGCGCTGCATACGGCCGGAACGCGACCGGTCAAACCCAAGTCTCGGTGCACGTCGCCAGCCCGAATGACCACGGTTCTCTCCTGAGCCTGTCGCGCAGGCCGAACGTACTGGTCACGTGTATACCGTCGGATGCGCTCTGCAAGGGTTAACCCATCAGGCATGGGCAGCGTCCTCCCGCGTGGTTACACGCTCTGCCGTCAGTTGCTCAATGACCGATCTGATTGGACCACTTTTGTTCCCGTTTGCGGAAACTCAGATCCGTCTGGCGCAGACCCGAATCAACGGGCAAGCAGCACAATCTGGTTCTGTAGCGTGGCACCACTGCTGCCCGATTCGCCACGCCGGCCAGTCCAGTTGGCCGGGGAACTCCGGATTCAGCCGCCGAGCCACCCGAATCGTTTCGTTCGCGGAATCGCCTTTAACGAATCCGACGCGACGGAAAACGCGTACCAGATGAACGTCCGGCTTCACATCTATCTGGCATTCCTGTCCCTTGAAACAGCCAAAGTCGTCGCGGAGGATGCGCGTCGCCATGGATGCGATGCCGCGACCGAGCCCATAAATCTCCCGCAGCGTCTTCTCCACCTCCGCCGGAGACGCGCCGTTCCAGATGGCACCAGCGTCTCCCCCGAATCGCTGACATACCAGGCGTGCCGCATCCGACAAGGTTTTCGCGCCTTGCCTTGAACCGTACCTCGGACGGACCGCCAAGCCATCAATCAACTTCATCAGGTCCAGTTCGTCCATCGACGCCAAACGCGCGGGGTCCAGACAGCCAGCGTGATCGATCTCTACCGGAATCCGCCACGCTCTTTGCCACGGCATCCCCCGATCAAAGGCCACAGCAAGTAGAAATGCGAACGGATTCCTTCGGACGAGTCGTGATGTCGCGCAGTCCAAGGCGCTCCAGTCGGAGCCACTACGAGTCTCGCCGAATTCCTTGAGTCGCTCTACGACTGCGCTTTTGTCCATGGTCTGACGCCCGCTGGTAAAAGGTAGATATTTCGTTCGTAGTGATTGGCCTTCGCCGCGTCCAGGATAGCACCCCGTTTGGCGTCATAAGAGCGTTGCGTTGACGACGTAGCCCGTAGGTAGCCAGCTTCGCGGCATGCCGCTATACGCCTCCTGCTGGCTCGGGAATTAGATGACGGCCTTCCCTTGGGAGCGCGTCCCTAGTGGGACTGGACCACATCTGCTGGTCATGACGGACAGCCCATCCCGTCAGGTGGGCGACGTCTGTCATACCTGCTCCCCGTCAACCCAGACGCTTGGGTCGTCGCGCCGATCCTGCACAGCGACCTCTGCGAACATCGCAGGAAACTCATGCAGCAGTGGGCCGACCACAAGCTACGAAGGCGTCCACTGGTCGACGCCGGACTCACGAAACCCTTAATCCGCTTTGGGAACGATCCCTCGAAGCGAGGATCGCATGTCATCGGGCCTGCCGATGTCGACTGTTGCAACGTTGAACGTCGTAACCGACCCTGACACTCGCCAGTACCGACACACTCCCGGCTGGGGCAACTCCTCGTGCCACGGGTACAGCAACACGAGACGTCTGGCATGGTAAGCACGCGCGTACGCCAACATCTGGTAGACGTCCGACTGCGCCACGCCGAGGTTCGGCTTCCCGGCGTCGAGCCGCTTCCACTTCGTGTCGACCACGATGTCGCCGTCCACGACGATGTCGGGCTTTAGTCCGAATATGCCCCGTGGTCCCTCTTCGAGCGCATGCCGGTCGTGTCGTTGCAAGCGGACAGACCTCGGCGCCAGTGCAGCCTGCATGCATCGGCCCACGAACGCCTCGAAAAGGTCGTTCATGGCGAACAACAGGGCGAATCCCTCCTCACCGCCTGCCGTCGTGCCCTGCCAGTCCCCTTGGAGGAACAGCCGGGCGAGCGCGTGTAAGCGGTGGAACGCCGCGTTGGTACGGTCCAGACGTACCGGCTCCCGCAGAGGGTCCGTACTTTCGCTGACGAAACCCAGCCGGGCCGCGAGTTCTCCGAGCCTTCGGCGGTTGTCCGCAGTGCGAGTCACCGCCGACAGCCGCTGGACCGCCGCTTTCAGCACCCGGTTCATCGGCGTGTCCACGGACAGTTCGTCATAGGCGCACGCCAAGCGGTCAGCGCGAGTGGTGTGCCGCAACAGCTGGCGAGGGATATCCAGCTTCCCCCGCAGAACGGCAAGATCCTCTTCGCACCGGCGGTAGCGGTGCGGGAGACCCCGTCTGACGGACCCAAGCAACCTCTCCGCGAAGAGCTTCATGAGTATTTCAAGCACGTCTTCCCGCTGGGTCGCCATTGACGACGTGTCGTGGTCCGCCACCGAGATGCCCAGAACGACCGCGAGCATGCGCGTCAAGGACTGGCGCACCGCGCCGTTCTCTCCGTCTATCTTGGGCAAAATCTCGACACTCGTCCCAGGCACTGAAAGCACTCCAACGACCTGGCCGGCACGAAGTGCGGGCCGCGCCGTCATGCTGAGAACCGGTTGGGGGACTCGGAGACGGCGCGTTTCGCGCTCAGCGAACGAGTGCAATCGTCTCGCGGCGCCGGGCGACACGCTCTTCTCCCCAATCGGAAGCTCCTCCCACTCGCGAACGGTGAATACGTCCACGGATCGGTCAGCCGTTGCCCCTAAAGCCACCCGGCCCGCCCAGCAGCCCTTCGTACGCGTCCTCGGCAAACTCCCGCCGAACAGACCATCGGTACCGCCCTTCAACCATGTCGGCGTCCATGCCCGGCGGCGCCTCAAGCGCCGTTCGGTCTACGAAATCGTCGGTGCCCCCCAAGATGGCGCGGACTTTCTGCCAGTCATCGTAGAAATACTCCGCGATTAACGGGATGACTTTCCGACGCATGATGTTGTCTAGTCCCGGACGATCTTTCGCGCGCATCAGCCAAGCGTGACCGATGAGGTGATCACGGTCGACCAGATACTCGAGCCGCTTGTTCATAGTCGTCAAAACGCGTGGCAGATCTACGCCCGTCCGCTCGCTTGCATCCTCCAGCAGACCAGGGTCCGGCGCCATCTCCTCGAAGTCGAATCGGCGCCGCAGCGCCGTATCCAGTAGTGCGATCGACCTGTCCGCAGTGTTCATGGTGCCGAGAATGTGCAGGTTGGCGGGCAGCGTGAACGGTTCTCTCGAATACGGCAGCGTGACCGTAACCTCGTTCTCCGAGCCCTCACGCTTGTCTTCCTCCAGTAGCGTGATGAGTTCGCCCATTACCTTCGAGATGTTGGCACGGTTGATCTCGTCGATCACGAGCACGAAGTTCGGGGGCTTCGCACCCGTCGCGTTGGATTCCGTGCCGACCACTGTCAGTTGGGTCCCGACGCGGTTCGCAACTACGTGAAGCCGCCCTTTGCCTACCAGCCAACGCAGCGTGTAGGCGATGGCGCCGTCGTCCATTACTTCGCCGGTTCGCGGCCGAGTGAAACCGCGCACGCTTGCGACCATGTCATCCCCCGTCATCGGCTGGTCGAATTCGCGCAGGGTGCGGTAGATGTGGTCAATGATGCTGTCGGGTTTGGGCTGGGGGTCGTAAGCGCCCTCCAAGGCATACTTAATATTCCTCCCAGAGCTGTCGATGTGTGGGAGCGCAGCATCGCCGGTCAACAGTTCCACCCCGGTCGCCTCCGAAGCCACGGGCGCCGTTGAATTCCATACGTTTCGCGCCTCGTCGGCGAGCTCCCTGAGTATCCCGGGCTCCACTCGATAGACAACCTGACCGTCTTCCTCGACGGGCCGGATGCCTTCCACGAACTCCTCGTAGCCATACGACTGGTGGAACGTCACGAACTCGATCCGACCCTCGGCCGCCAACTCCTCATAGCGTCGGCGCACCTCTTCACGGTTCTTCGGCGCGTCTCCGTCGCAAATGGCCACGCACCTTTCGACTGTTCTGTACGTCTTGCCCGTGCCCGGCGGTCCGTACAGGATCGTATTGAGTGTTGAAGGTTCCGTTACCCGGTCGCGTTCGTAATCCGACTTCCACCTGGCATCCTGCAGCGACCAAACTACCGATTGCGCGTCGCGCCGTGATCTCGGCCTGTCCATGCCCCGTTTGTCGGCCTCCGCAATAACACGATCCAGAAATCCGAGTGCGTGTCCATATCCCCCGGCTACATCCTCATTCGCATCCGATGCTGGATAGCCAAGTCCAGAGTAGGAGCGTTCAAAGACGGTGAGCTTGATCGGCGGTAGGCGTTCCTCGGGCATCGCCATCATGAGGTAAGATGCCAGATCGAGCCGTGCCGTTCGACGGCCTTCCGTGAAGACATCCTCCGGCAGCTTGCTGTCGAACGACCTCACGCGGTCGACGGGTGACTTTTCGCCGTCTTCTGACCACATCTCAGCGAGGGCGCCCTCGACCGTCGCCAAGTCCTGTTCGATCCAGTCAACGATCTTCGCCTTGTCGCGCCAGCCGATCAGATTGTTGCCGCCGTCCCGAACAGCCGCAGTTAAGAGAGTCGACCAGTTTTCTTCACCCCCCAGCAGCGCCGTTCGGACCCCCGCCATGGTATTGCCGATGCGTTCCTTGTATCCCTCTTCGTCATCAACGGTTCCATCCTCGATCAGCTCTTTTGCCGCGCCCAAATACCTGTCCCACTGGAGAACAGACGGCCTTTTCGATTCCTCCGCCTTGCGGAACGCACAGAACCTCACGACCGCGGATTTGTAACTTTGGAGACCGCTGTACGGGCTGGGAGCTTCTATGGGAATCTTCGAAGGATTCGGGCGGTTGCGCCGTTCGTCGGCCTTGGTGTACTCAAACGCCGCCAGCATGTTCCGAAGTTCGTCCACATCGTACCCGTCGTCGAGATCTCCGTAGTAGGTTTCAATCCTCTTTGCGTCGGATAGGGCAGTCTGAATGCTGCTTGGTTTGTATTGCTGTTCTTCCAGCCACCGCCTAAAGTCGTCCTGTCGCATCCGCGTCTCTCATGTTCCATGGCATGACGCAATTCTGGGCCAACTGCACCACACCCACCAGCCCATCGCCCCTAGGGCACTCGCGATGCGCCAATCGCCCCAACATCTGCTCGGCCGATCTCACGTCCTATCGTAGTCCGTCCGCCCGATTCAATCTTTGCTAGGTCACACGCTTGGCCTGCTCATATCCGGGACGTTACATTCATACCGCGAAAACACACTACAATCTGGCCATGACCAAGAGCGGCGTCAAGTTTCGCAATGCCGATGGCATCCGCGCGATCAAGGACGGCATCAAGCTTGATCCGGCGGCGCGTTCCTCGACCGGGCCGAAGCCACCATGGCTTCGCGTGCGCCTCGGCGGCGGCCCGGGGTTCCACAAGGTCCGACGGACGGTCACCGAGCATCGCCTGAGCACGGTCTGCAAGGAGTCCCATTGCCCGAACATCGGGGAATGCTGGAGCCGCGGCACGGCGACCATCATGTTGATGGGATCCGTGTGCACGCGGGCCTGCCGCTTCTGCGCCGTCGACACTGGTAACCCGAATGGCCGTCTCGATCCGGATGAACCGCAGCACGCTGCGGATTCCGTTCGCCTCATGGGTCTCAAGTACGTCGTCCTCACTTCCGTGGACCGCGACGACCTGGCCGACGGCGGGGCCGGGCATTACGCGGCATGTGTGCGCGCCATCAAGCGCCTGAACCCCAGCACCGGTGTCGAAGCGCTGACACCGGACTTTGGCGGGGACCATGCGGCGGTGGATACGGTGGTCGCGAGCGGCATCGATGTCTTCGCGCAAAACCTGGAAACGGTGGAGCGCCTGACCCACCCCGTACGCGACATCCGCGCCGGGTATGCCCAGACCCTCGACGTGCTGCGTCATGCCAAGGTTGCCCGGCCGACCGTCCTGACAAAATCCAGCCTGATGCTGGGCCTCGGCGAAACCGATGACGAGATCTGCCAAGCCATGGACGACCTGCGGGACGCCGGCGTCGACGTCCTGACCCTGGGACAGTATCTGCGCCCCACGGCAAATCACCTTCCCGTCGAGCGGTGGGTGCATCCGGATCAGTTCGCCGCTTACCGGGAGGACGGTCTCGCGCGCGGATTCACGGAAGTTGCGTCCGGACCTCTTGTGCGTTCCAGCTATCGCGCCGAGCGGATTCTGGAAGGTAACAACCTCGGATTGATCGCTACCACGCTGGTCTGACCACCTGCCTGACGATCAGCGGGGCTCCGCGCCGTCAGGCCTGACCAGCCTCGCCCTTGTCTCGCGGTTTCAGCGAGAACTCCAGTGTCAGCCCGGTGTTCCGCCACATCAGCCAGGTCAGAAACGGATAGAACGAAATCGCTGAGCTGACGTGCCATTCGGTGAGGTTCTCCAGCCAGTCATCGTCCTCGATCACGTTGGTGAGTACGACGAGCACCAGTCCCTCGATGAGCACCGCGAGGCATAGCCAGACCTTCGCGCGCACCAGCGGCGTGTCGCCCAGCGCCGCCTGCGCGCGGTAGGCGAGCAGCAACTGTCCCAGGTAGGTCATGCCAAAGAACATCACCGTCCCGTAGCGGCGAAGCGTCCGGTAGATGTCGCCCTCCGAACCGAGAAAGGTCGTGTAGAGCACGAGAAAGGCCGCGCCGACCAAACCAACCGAGACCACCGTCCAACGCCACCTGGCGGAGGCCTCGCCGCAGCAACGCAGCCAATGGCCGCACAACACCCAGTAGACCATGAGGAACGCCGCGGCCGGCAGCATGGTCGCCTTGAACAGGAAGAACCCGGCTCCATGGCGCCCGGACGAGCTCACGCTGGTGCAGCCGGAAAGGTGAGGAATGCAGCCCGGAATGTGGTCCTGCTGCACCGACAGGATGTACGAGACGTACAGCCCAAACCAGCTCAGCAGCCAGACGACAACGGCGACACGACGCAAGTCCACAACGCGACGATACCCGGCAGAACCCGGCGAGTACACTGTTCGCCACCGAGGTGCGCGGCGGCGACGGCAAGATCCGCCGCCGGTATCGCCGACAGGACGTGGCCACCCCCTACGAGAAGCTGAAGTCCCTGCCCGACGCGGCGCGCTTCCTCAAGCCCGGCGTGACCTTCGGCGAACTCGACAAGACCGCCCACGCGATGTCAGACCTGCGCGCGAACCGCTTGGCGAACCGCGCGCGCGACGAGCTGTTCCGGGCCATCGGCCGCGCCGTCAACGCCGCGGCCTGAGGGGCCGCCCGGCGCCGCCCCCCCTGAAAGGGCTACGCTTCGCGAAAAGACAGTAATGCACAAAGCGGTTTTTCGACTCCGGGAAAGCCCTTTCAGGGGGGCTCGTGCCACGCTCCAGAAGCCTTGCCCAAGACCGCCCCGAGCAACTACGATGCCGGCATCGCAACACGTCCAGACCGGCCAGGCCCCCAGCGCAAGCCTCAGCCTCGTTCAGGCTCATGTTCTCATTGGAAAACGCTGCGCCGGTGCTACTTCCGATACTGGTTCCAAAGTGGGGCTTCGGGCAACTTGCTGGGTACCGAAGGACCTGGTTGGCCGGTTGACCGTACCTACAACGAGTGTCGACCTGGGACGCACTTCGCTTCGAGGGGGTAGTGCCGTATTGCAGCCTACGCGAAGACCGCGCCCGGTAACGGTGATACGATCGACGACGCTAGCAACTCGGCTCCCCTGAGTCGGACGCGACGGGGTATTGGAGGTGGAGGAATGAGTCCTGGAAAGACTACGTTTTCTGAACTCGTTCGGCTGGGTACGTCGGCTCAGCAGGATGGAGCGCGAACCCTTTGGGTGCCCTTACGGAACCAATTCGATAGAGATGGGCCGGACGCGGCGAGAGAGTACCTGCTGGCGCGGAGACAGCAACTTGTGGATCAGGTTGAGAAGCAGCTTGATCATGTCGATGGGCGAATAGATGGCTGAGGGGTTTCGGCTAGAGCGGATTCTGATCGAAGGTTTCAAAGGGTTTACGAAAGCTCAGGAAATCGACTTAAAGAACCGCCACGTCTTCCTGCTTGGTCCGAATGCGAAGGGCAAGTCGAGCATTGTCGAGGCTATTCGATGGGGTCTCTTCGGCTCCTCCGGGCGACGGAATGACATCGTACGGAACGGAAGCTATGGAGGCGATTGCCGTGTGGTGATCGATTTGTCGCGGGATGGGAAGCCGTGGCAGCTCAGTCGAGTGTTGACGCCCGGAAGTGGGGAGAGCCGAGCGGAACTCGTTGATCACCTGGGGAAAGTACAGCAAATCCGTGATGTGCTACCACAGATTGACTCACTCGATGCTGGCGAAGGAACGCACATCATCTTCGCGGCACAGTCGGCGCCGCTTGGCCGTCCACCGGAGGATTTGAGCCCGTTCGAGAAGACTGTGATCGGACATCTGGGGCTAACCGACGCAAGCGCGTTGGTGAACCATCTTGAGACTTTTAAGAAGGAGCAGGAAGAGGAAGAGGCTCGACTGACCAGACTCGTGGACGAGAGACGCGAACGCCTGACAGAGCGAATCTCGGAGTTGCAACGATAGCGGGGAGTGATTCTCGCGGCTCCTCCTTGGCAAGGTGAGCTTCATCCATCAATCGCGGAAACCGAGGACAAGGCCAAGGAGTTGATCAAGGAAATCACGCTGGACGACGCGAACGACGAACCCGGTGCCCTGCTACTTGAGGCTCTCGTTGACAAAGCGGATCGAGCTCTGGAGGAGAGGATCGGGGTGGACCGAATACCTGTTGAGGAGGAGATCGGGCGGCTGGATGGAAGATTGGCAGAATTGGAGACGATTAGCGCTGCATTGATGACCATGGACAGCAAGAGAAACGAGTTGCGGGAGGCGGTGGAAGCCTGTGACGAGGTTCTCGACGGCGCGTCGTTAGACGATCTGCGCACACATGAGGAGTCCCAACGCCGAAATGCCGGAACCGTGGCTCTGGGCCACCGGCTCGGTGAGGTCGCGGCGGAGTTGATGGACGGCAGCGATGAGATGGGAGTGACGCCGTGCCCCATTTGCGGGACCGACCACGAGCGGGATGCGCTAAGCGACCTGATCTCGGCATTGTCGAAGGAGGACGGCGAGCAGATTGCCTCGGACTTGCGGGAGACGGAGGACCAGCTGAAGGCAGCCCTAGAGGCCGATGGCCTTGTACACCAGCTAAAGGAGGAGCTTCGCGATAAGGAGAACGACCTCAATGAGAAGGTAGTTGCATTTGAGGATGAGAAGCTGGCCGACGCAGTCGTGGGTGGAAGTGTCGGAGATTACGTTGAGTCGGTGAAAGAGCAGAAGGCGTCAAAGGAGAAGCAGATCGGCGGATTTGAAGATTGGCTGAAAGGCGTCCAAGCGAAGGTCGCGAAGCTGCATGAGGAAGCGAGGTTTCAGAGCATTCAGCAGAATCTGAAGTCCTTGAAGGCTGTCGATGAGGAGATGCAGAGGGCGGAACGGTCGTTCGAACACGTTGTGGAGTTCGGTGAGTCCGTTAGGGGCATCCGGGACTCGGTGAGGTTGACGCTAACGAAGGAGCTACGCGAGAAAGTACCGAGCGTGGCGAAAGAACTCACTGCGGTGTTCTCCGCGTTGACCAGGCACGACTACTTCGATCAGCTGGTCATCGACGACGAGAAACTGCCAAACCTTGAGCTCCTCGTGGCCAGTAGCAGCGATCCCACAGGAATGCTGCATCCGACGGGCGTGTTGAACGGCCAAGCGGAGAGCGCACTGGCCTTGGTTCCGCATTTCGCCTTGAGCCAGGCAGAGGAGGCGCCGACGGAGGTCTATCTCGTGCTTCTTGATGATCCAACGCGAGCGTTCGACCGAGAGCACATCCGGATACTCATTGAGAGGTTGGCGGATCTGGGAGAACGGGTTCAGGTCGTCGTGGCCACGCAGGAAAACGAGACATTCCGTAAGTTGCTGCCTAAGTGTTTTGCGCGCGAATCCTACGTCATTGTAGAACCGCGAGCCTGGTCGCCCATTGATGGCCCGAAGCTTGTTGTCGAGTGACGCCGATTCTGCCGGATACTTCGCCGCTGATTGCCTCAGGCGACTGCGCTCGCGGGTGAGCCCGTCCGAATACGGCCTTAGGGTTCAGGCACTGGCAGGTCATGTCCTTCTCGCGCTGGGTCACAGCATCGTAAAGATCAAACAGAAGGGGCATCCCGACATCGTTAGCCTCAAGGGCGGCAAGGAATGCCGTTTCGAGGTCGAGGCTGAGGTTCTCGCTAGAAAGCCACGGATGCTCACGCCGGCGGATTTCGAGGGCCTGATCGACAGGGGTGTTGAAGGACATTTTGCTGTGGCTGTGAGCTTCCCTCAACCGTGCTGGGTGTTGGTACCAGTTCAGCGTCTTGCCCCTCGGGAGAGGCCTGCGGGCATGGCTCTTCTAAGGGCCCTGAGCGATAAGGCGCTTTCTTCCGAGTGGACAAACGAGTACGTGTCACTGATTGGCCGATCAAGCCGCGACGTGATTGATCGATCATTCGATCAACTGGTGCAACGAGCATTGGACGGCCGGGGCCTATGAAGGCGGGACCCTGCACTCGAGTGTGGCCGGTAACGTGTGGCGGAGCGACCCACCATAGCATGTCGTCGCAGAACCTCTCACGCCCCGTTCTGCTTCTGCAGGAACGCTTAGTTGGCGCCGAAGTCGGGGCAGGTTCTGTCTGCTCAGTTCTGAACCCACGTGAATGGAGGAGCGCGCGAAACTTCTAGCCTCTTTTATTCACGAACGTCGCGCAGGGATCCGCCACCGATGCCGGTCGGGTCTTGCTGCAAAGGCGAGGCGCCAGCTAGGATTAGTCGCGGAGCCATAGTTACAAAACGAGGGAGCGTGCTACATGGCGACGCAACTTGAGGACCTCAAGGATCATGCAACCGAGCAACTGTATGTGTCGCTACACAATGCGGTGTCAGGGAGCGCTGCGCAGCCGGATTCGGAAGAGGCACTGCGTGCCGGCAAGGCGTACTTCCTAGCATCGCTAGACACGGTAAGGGGGCTTCTTTGTGGCCAACCGGTGATCGAAGCGCTGAGGGACAAAGAGCAGCCAGAGTCGGAGGTCGCCGTTGCCGTTCTCGACTTCCTTTCTGGCACGTTCGGGGTTCTGCCCGCGTTTTCGCTGTCATGGCTTGTGGCTAGGTACTCGCTCAACAGGATCTGCTCAGGAGACTCGCTCGAATGACTCCACTGGACTTGCTCGAACAGCTGCAGGGGTCGAGGAAGTCGTTGGCCAAGGCCATCGGACACAGAGACTATTTGGAGCTTCGCCAATGTTCCGGGGAGTGGGACTTTGGAATGGAGATGCTGAGACAGGTCGAAGCACTCGGCCCTTCGAAAGGGAGTTGGTTGAGTACGACGACCATCGCAGTGCTGAACAGTGCGGCGCTGAACGCAATGTGGTTCAAGACCCCGCGTGGGCAGCTGGTTGGAATAAACAGGGGATTGGTGGATGCTACACGTCTAATCGCGTACGACGTGTTCGGAGAGTTGCGCCCGCTTGAGGACTGGCCGCAGTCCAAGAAGATGAGTTTCGCCGACGGTGCCTACGAACGCGCGGCAGGCCGGCTTCGTGACCGGGTTGGTGCCTTCCTTGAAACGGGCTTTCCTTTGGGTCTGGACCAAGTCGCGCCGGATCGGGGACCGCCTCGCGAATTCGTCAGTGCACTGGTCTCCAACGCACTTCAGTTCGTGGTACTTCACGAAATCGCCCATCTCGTGCTAGGACACGATCGGAAACCGGTGGCTCTCCTCGAGAACGAAAGGACGCCAGCACAGCTGGCAACTTACTCTATGGGTCAGGAACTGCAGGCGGACGAAATTGCCCTTCGTCTACACATGCGACTCGGTGGAATCGAAGGGAGAGGCGTTCGTTTTGCTGGCGTAGTGTTGTTCTTTTCCGTGTTGTCCTTGTTTGAGCGCTACTCCCGCTACCAGCAGGTATACGACACGCCACACGCGCATCCGCCCGCTTTCGAGCGGCTTTACAGATTGAGGATGGCCATTCAGTTCGGCGACGGCGACCGGTACTTCGGACTGACCGATGGTGAAGGTGTGCGTCTGGCCCGCGCCGATGTCGTCGCGGAGCCGGGTCAGCTCGAGTTCGCAGATGTGCTGTCCTCGACGCTCATTCGAGTCATTGGCATCGTGGAAGGTAATTCGGAGGGGCTGTTTTCGCCGATAATGAGTGCACTGAATCGGAATGCGGACGGGGAATTGACGCAGAAAGATGTCGAGATGTTCTCTGAGGAGGTGGTTCGTTGGATGGTGTTGGGCAGTCCAGCTCGCGTCGCGAAGCACCTTGGCGAACTCTATCACCACGCAATGCAGGACTTGAAGGAAGGGAATGTGTCGGACGACGACCTCCAACTGTTCAAGAACGGCAGGACGCTGATCACGAAAGCCATGGAGAAGGTGGCTGGCATCGACCACGAGCTCTTCAGGACCGCTACGAAGGAGTTTGATTCCGTTGTCGATCCTGTGTGGTAGCCCCATAGGATTGCCGAACGAAGGTCCGGACACGGTCCGTGTTCGTGCCTCTTCGTAGGATCCCTGGTCTGGCGGGGCGGGCTGGCGCGCCACCGCATGTGCCGGCACTGGATCGCGACGTATGCTTGGAGGCGTGCGGCCTGTCTTCGCCCAACGACGAGCGGCCACTCTCCCCTGACAGCGGCAGAGAGTCTGAGTAGGTCGACTCGAAAGCCGCCATCAAAATCGGAACGGCTTGGACTTTAACACCCTGATTTTAGGGCAATTCCCGCCTATGTTACACCCTCAAAGTTGTCCAACGCTAAGTGAGCCTGGGGAGGGTCACGGTTTCCAACGCTAGATGAGCCTGGAGGTTCCGGTCTGGACGATCATTCGGAGGATGATCGTGACGCTACAGACCGAACGGCTCCGCACGGTGGAGCAGATCGAGGCCTTCCTTGGCGGCAACGCGGAGGTGGACTTCAAGCCCGAGGGCCGGGAGGCGGCGTACGGGTTCGCGCGCCGGACGCTGGTGCGTCTGGCTACGCGTCGCTGGACCGGTCCGGGAAGGGCGCGGTGCGCGAGTACCTGGTCAAGACGACGGGATTCGCGCGCGCGCAGGTGACCCGCCTCATCGCCCAGCACCGGGAGACGGGGCGGATCGAGGACCGTCGCGGCGGCAACAGCGGTCGGCCCTTCGCGCGGGTCTACACGCGGGCCGACATCCGCCTGCTGGCCGAGGCCGACGAGATCGGCGGCCAGCTCTGCGGGCCGGCGGCGTGCGAGGTGCTGCGGCGGGAGTTCGAAGTGTTCGGGGACCGGCGCTACGAGCGCCTGTCGCGGCTGTCCGCGTCGCACCTGTACAACCTGCGCCGGACGAAGACCTACCGCGCCAGGCGGACCACGGTGAACCGCACCAGGCCGACGACGGTCGGCATCGGCGAGAGGCGCCGCCCGGACCCGGGCGGCAGGCCCGGCTTCGTCCGCGTGGACACGGTGCACCAGGGCGACCGGGACCGCGCGAAGGGCGTCTACGACATCAACCTGATCGACGAGGTCACCCAGTTCGAGCATGTCGGCGCGGTGGTCGCGATCTCCGAGGCTTTCCTGCTCCCGGTGCTGGAAGAGATGCTCTCGACGCTGCCGTTCGTCGTCCTCGGCTTCCACGCCGACAACGGCTCCGAGTACATCAACCACCGGGTCGCGGCGCTGCTCAACAAGCTGCACGTCCCCGGCTTCACGAAGTCGCGCGCCCGGCGCTCGAACGACAACGCCCTGGTCGAAGGCAAGAACGCCTCCGTCTCGTGCGCAAGTGGCTCGGCCACGACCACATCCCGCAGCGCTTCGCGCCCCAGGTCAACGCCTTCGCGCAGGGCGTGCTCGCGCCGTACCTGAACCACCACCATCCCTGCCTGTTCGCCACCGTGGAGCGCGACGGCAACGGCAAGATCCGCCGCCGCTATCGCCGACAGGACGTGGCCACCCCCTACGAGAAGCTGAAGTCCCTGCCCGACGCGGCGCGCTTCCTCAAGCCCGGCGTGACCTTCGGCGAACTCGACAAGACCGCCCACGCGATGTCAGACCTGCGCGCGAACCGCTTGGCGAACCGCGCGCGCGACGAGCTGTTCCGGGCCATCGGCCGTGCCGTCAACGCCGCGGCCTGAGTGGTCGCCCGGCGCCGCCCCCCCTGAAAGGGCTACGCTTCGCGAAAAGACAGCAATGCACAAAGTGGTTTTTCGACTCCGGGAAAGCCCTTTCAGGGGGGGCTCGTGCCACGCTCCAGAAGCCTTGCCCAAGACCGCCCCGAACAACTACGATGCCGGCATCGCAACACGTCCAGACCGGCCAAGCCCCCAGCAAGCCTCAGCCTCGTTCAGGCTCATGTTCTCATTGGAAAACGCTCAGGGCCAACGATTGCGTGTGACACCGACAAGATTGCACATTGCGGCAACCTAACGAGATGTGGTAGAAATTTTTATTGACCGTAAAGTAAATATACGGCGATACTATTTGAAACCCCAGGATGTCCCGTCGATGCCACCGACCACACAACGAAAACACTTCAAGCCGAAACGTGTTCGTGTAGATCCTGCAGGTCGAATTGTCCTTCCCGCCACCATCCGGAAAGCCCTCGAAATTCACAATGGCGATGTATTGGTGATATCGGTCAATGACAGATCTGTGAGGCTTCATACGGTTGATGCCGCGCTGGAGCGAGTGCGGGCAATAGCGAGGCGTAGACGCGCTACAGGCTCGAACGTAGTCGATCAGTTCATTGCCGAACGTCGCACGGAAGCTGCCGCGGAATGAAGCACGTCCTGGACGCATCCGCCACGCTCGCGGTGATATTCGAGGAATCCGGCGCCGACGCCGTAGCTGTGGCGTTACGGTCCGGCGCGGCAATGTCTACCGTCAACGCGGCCGAGGTTTCGGCTCGTCTTCACCAAGACCGCTGGACCGACGCTGAAGTCGTGCTCGCGTTCGAAGAGTTGGGTATCGAACTGCTGCCATTCAGTTTTCAAGCCGCGACGTTGAGCGGCAAATATCGTGGTGCGACCAGGCACCTGGGCTTGGGGCTGGGCGACCGGGCCTGTCTCGCCACGGCGTGCCTGGAGGGATGCCCTGCGCTTACCGCCGACCAGAGTTGGCAGCAACTTGATCTGGCCGGCGTCGAAATCAAGTGCATCCGCTAGTGGCGTGAGCCGCAGAACCGCACGCAAGTGCCGATCAAGGGCGCAGGGTCCGGGACCGGCGGGATGGGCTAAACAGAGGGCTTGGGCGGAGGTATAAGACGGCGGCCGTCAGGGCGACGGATCCTATGGCGCTAGGGTCATGCGCCGTAGAACGGCACGCAAGTGCCGATCAAGGGCGCAGGGTCCGGGACGGGCGGGATGGGCTAAACAGTGGGCTTGGGCGGGGGTAGAAGACGGCGCCTGTCAGGGCGACGGATTCTATGGCTCTAGGGGATGTGCCCCACGTTGCAGTGCCGACCAGCAACCGACAGAATCCGGGCTGTGACTACCGTATCGGGAATACCGCGATGTCCATCCAGCAGACCGCCGACGCGCTTCTAAAAGATGCCGTTGACGACGGCGCCGTGCCTGGTGTCGTCGCCGGCGCCACCAACAGGGACGGAGATCTTTACCTCGGCGGATTCGGCGAGCGCGTGCTGGGCGGCGGCGATGAAATGACCCCCGACACCGTCGGTTGGCTGGCGTCGATGACAAAGGCCCTGACAGGCGCGGCTGCCATGCAACTCGTCGAGCGGGGCCAACTCAATCTCGATACGCCTGCGTCGGAAGTGGTTCCCGCCCTGCGTCAAGCACGTGTCCTCGAGGGCTTCGAGGAGGACGGTGCGCCGCGCACGCGGCCGCCCAGACGCGAGATCACGTTGCGCCACCTCCTTACCCACACCGCCGGATTCTCCTACGAGACCTGGAACGCATCGATCCTGAACTACCAGGCAGCCACCGGTACGCCCGGGATCATCAGTTGCCAGAACGCGGCGCTTGAAACCCCCCTGCTCTTCGATCCGGGCGACCGCTGGGAGTACGGCATCAGCATCGACTGGGCTGGCAAGATGGTCGAAGCCGTCAGCGGCCAGCGCCTCGGAGAGTATTTCCGCGACCACCTTCTCCTGCCGCTCGGCATGCGTGATACCGCCTTTCGCATCACCGACGCGATGCGGAGCCGGCTGGCGAAGATTCACCAGCGCGTCGACGACGGTTCGCTGATACCCCAGATGGACCTCGAACTGCCCCAGGACCCAGAGGTCGAACTGGGCGGAGCCGGGCTATACGGCATGATCGGGGACTACCTGTGTTTCGTCCGCATGATGCTGAATCAGGGGCGCGTCAACGGCGAGCAGATCCTCGCGCCGAAAACCGTGGCGGCGATGTCCCGCAACCAGATGGGGTCATGCCGCGTCGTGCCGCTCAAGACCGTGATCCCACCCTTTTCGAACGATGCCGATTTCTTCCCGGAGATACCGAAGACCTGGGGCTTCAGCTTCATGATCAATACCGAAGATGCGCCGACCGGCCGCTCCGCGGGCAGCCTCGCCTGGGCCGGCCTCGCGAACTCGTATTTCTGGATCGATCCCGCGCGGGGTGTTGGCGGCGCCTACCTGACACAAGTGCTGCCGTTCGCCGACGAGAAGTCCCTGTCCCTCTACCTGGCCTTCGAGCGCGCCGTCTACGACAGCCTCGGCTGACGACATGGCAACAATCTGACCGCGCAGTTTGAAGGAAACGTTCTCCCGATGCGGCGAAACCGGGTCGGAAGGCAAGTGATCGAAGGCTCGTCCTCGTCCAACTTCACTATTGCGTCAAGAATTCACTAACCAGTCGCCGCGCCTGGCCCGCCATGTAAATCGGTAGCGACAGCAGTTGATAATCAACCGCGGTTCCGTTGGAGAGCTTTTTCGAGTCGGAGAGCAGGCTCGGCACGTCCGCGTTGAAGCGAAGGCCGAACTCGCACCGTTTGTCATGCAGGAACTGGTGCAGCGAACGGAGCGAACCCGTCGTTCCCGCCTTGATCTCGACGGGCACTACTTGCTGTCCCGCCGTCATCAGGTAGTCGATCTCGGCCGCCGCGCTCCTGGCTTCCCGAACCCAGTAATACAGCGAAGGCGCTTGATAGCGCGGTCCACTGAATAGCAAGTGCTGGCCGACGAACTGTTCCGCAAGCGCGTCGTGATTGATCAGAGTCAGGCCATCCTTGCCCAGATCAAGAACGTTGAGATCGAGCGCCCGGCACATCAGGCCGACATCCAGGCAAAGGCACTTGAAGTGGCGCTCGTTGGCCTCGGCACCCAGCGGTATCCCGTTAGCTGCCGTATGCCGAATCCTTGTAGCCACACCGGCCATGCAGAGGTGCGTTAGTGCGTCGGCCAGCTCGGCGGCCCGATGGTCCCGACTGATTTGCACATACTTGAACTTGCGTCCCACCATGGCCGGGAGCCTGTCGAATACCATCTGTATCCTGTCTCTCAAGCGGCCGTAGCTATACCTGTTGAAGTCGTCCCGATAGGTAGCGACGACGCTTTGCTGAATCCGGCTTACCCGTTCGAATTCGCTGCCGACCGGCTCATCCAAATCCACGTATGCCGAAACGGCTTCCGGAAGACCGCCCACCACCCAGTACTGGCGAAGCATGTCGAGGCATTTCAGATGCACGGCCATCGGCAAATCGCCGCTCTCCACATCCGACAACGAGAAGCTGCGGAGATGCGCGGCGAGATTTGAATGCCCCGATGCCTCCAGAAAGTCCTCGAATTCCATCGGACCCAAGTGCAGGTACTCGACCCGTCCCACAGGCATGCGGAACCGAGCATCAGCCAGGGCGAACTCCATCAGCGAGCCTGCCGCCACGACATGTAGCTGCGACATCTCCTCGTGGAAGTAGCGCAATGCCACCAACGCCTCCGGAGCAGCCTGGATCTCGTCCAGGAACAGCAGACTTTCAGCCGGGACGATTTCTTTCGCGGTCAGCAGAGCCAACGTCGAGAGAACCCGAGCCGGATCCCTCGCGTCGAAGGTTTCACGAAATTCCGGGTTGCGCTCGAAGTTGACCTCGACCAATGACATGTTCGCCCGTCGAGCGAACTCCCGCACAAGGGTCGACTTCCCGACCTGCCTCGCACCTCGGATCACCAGGGGCTTGTGGACACGACGACCGGCCCATTCCTGCAAGTACTGGATTTCGTGGCGATTGAGAACCCTTTGCATCGTATTAGAAAACGTTCGTGGTCCTATTTGCAGGCATTTTAGTTATCAGAAATGAAGTTTTACAATGCTTTTTAATCTCCTTTGAGGATTTTCAACAAGTAGAAGCGATCAGGTCCAAGACAGGATCTATTGGTTCTCGATCCCATCCAAACTCTGAGTAGCGTCCGTCACGGGCCTGTAAGGGAAGCGTTGGACGCCGATTTCAGCGAGCTAACGCACTTGGACTGCTATAGTTTTCGCCGGGGAGGACACACAAGTTTTCGCCGGGGAGGACACACATGCAAGATTTCCTGCGCTGGCGCATCGGCGACGTCACGATCACCCGTGTCGTGGAACTCACCTCGGCCACCATCGGGAACAACATCCTCCCGCAGGCACCGTCCGACCTTGTCGACACCCTGCCCTGGCTCAAGCCTTTCGTGAATCCGGAACGCAAGCTCGTGCTTTCGTTCCATAGCTTGGTCATCCAAAGTCCCGAACAGACCGTCGTTGTCGATACCTGCATCGGCAACGACAAGCAGCGCGGTTATCCGCGCTGGAACATGATGCAATCGGACTTCCTGCGGGACTTCTCCGACGCGGGATTTGCGGTCGACGGCGTGGACACCGTGCTCTGCACCCACATGCACGTCGACCACGTGGGATGGAATACGCGTCGGGTGGACGATGGCTGGCAGCCCACTTTCGCGAACGCGCGCTACCTCTTCGCCGAGGCAGAATGGGACCACTGGCGCGACAGGGAACGGGCGGGCCGGTACGTCGACATCATCGATGACTCGGTACAGCCCATCTTCGACGCCGGGCTCGCCGACCTGGTTGCCACCGACCACCGCATCAACGCCGAGGTCGACCTCCTGTCCACGCCGGGCCATACGCCGGGACACGTCAGCGTGCACATCACGTCACGCGGCGAGGAAGCGATCATCACCGGCGACCTGATGCATCACCCCTGCCAGCTGGCGCATCCCGAATGGTCCTGCACCGCCTGCGTGGACCCCGTGGAGAGCGCCGCCACGCGCAAGGCATTCGTCGAGCGCTACGCCGACCGGCCCGTGCTGATCATCGGTACCCACTTCTCCGGCCCGACAGCCGGGAAAATTGTTCGCGACGGGGACGCGTATCGCCTCGACTATTAGTGTCGTGTCACGCGAGTTCTGGCGCTTCAGAGTTCGCCATGCGCGTCAATGCAAGGCGTGGTCCGCAGTGAATATCTGGCATATTCGCAAGGGCCACAACGCGGCAGTGGCGTGCATGGCGATCTCCCGAAGGGCGCGCCCCACGGGGCCTGTGGCGGTGTTGCGCCCCTTGGAAATGGAGCCGACCATTCCCGGCGGGGACGCGCCTTGCCACAAACCCCGTGGGACGCGCTGAAGCGTCATAACTCGTGCGACACGACACTAGCCCGAAATGCAGCCGAAACGAATGTTGGAGCCACCCTCGTCGAGCGCGGCCAGGCGTTCCCTGACTGTCGGAAGCATCGGGTCCGCCGGGTTCAGCGCCGCCGCGATGCGCTCCAGTTCGCTCACGAACGACGTCGCATCCCCACAGGCGCAGGTGGAGGTCGCTATCGCGTCCTGCACCCGGCCGCGCTCCCGGGTTACGGCCGACGCGTAGCGGCCCGGGAAATCGCGCGCCATGTCCAACCAATTGAGATACGTTTCGAGTAGCCGGCCTTCTCCGAACACCGTGCATCCGCTGTAGTCCGTCTGAGGTTCGACATAGATCGGCCACTTTGCGTTGCGATACGTGGCAGCCAGCGTCGAGGCGAACCTCTGATCGGCCTTGTCCCCGACCCGTGCTGCGAGGTCCACGAAGAAACTAGGCTCGCGACTGATCACGAGCGCCTCGATACGCTGTACGAACAGGCCCGGGAGTTCAACAAGCTGCGCGAAGTCGGTTTCAGGCAGGTTCTCAAGAACCGTTCGCGTGCCGCCCGGGACATCGGCAAGGAGCACATCTCTCAGGTCGTCGATTGCCGTCAATACCGATTCGATACCGCGCGGTGACGCTCCAGACTCGGCGGCGGCAATCGCGTTCCTGTAAACATCGATTGCTTCACGGCCCGCCGGAAGCGTCTGCGCCAGCGCAGGGGACGCCGCAAGCAGGAGCGCGCAGATCAGGTGGTGCGAGCGTATGCGCATCGGACACGCCGCCGTTTCATCGAGATCAGCAACGATGCCACAATTCCTGTCCCATCGGACAACCTTCCGGGCACTTCTCCAATGCCGCACTCAGGTGGGCCGGCGGCTAGTGTGCGCATGCCGAATGCGGGATAATGGAGGCGATGTTCCATCACGCCGCACATTGCGCCTGTCCGGATCGACGCTAGTCGAGGCCGCTGCGCGGGCACTCGCCCGCACCTGACTTTCTTTCGGAACTTTCTTTCGGACACACCCCATGGACATCTATATTCACGACACGTTGACCGGCGCCAGGCGGCGCTTTGAACCCCTCGTACCCGACAGGGTTTCGATGTACGTCTGCGGCCCCACGGTCTACAACCTCGCGCATATCGGCAATGCCCTGCCCGCGGTGGCGTTTGACGTATTGGCACGCGTACTGAGGCTTTACTTCAAGCACGTCACCTACGTCCACAACATCACGGACATTGACGACAAGATCAACGCGGCGGCCCTTGCAAACGGAGAGCCGATCCGCGCGCTGGCCGATCGATTCGCCGCCGAATACCGCGCCGATATCGCCGCCCTCGGCGTGCTTAATCCCGATGTCGAGCCCCGCGCGACTGAGCACATCAGCGAGATCATCGACATGATCGAGACGTTGATCGACCGCGGCCACGCCTACGCAGCCGAAGGGCACGTGCTGTTCGACGTGCCGTCGGACCCGAGCTACGGAAGCCTGTCGAAACAGTCGCTCGAGAACATTCTGGAAGGCGCCCGGGTCGAAGTCGCCCCCTACAAGCGCGACCCCAAGGACTTTGTCCTCTGGAAACCCTCGAGCGACGAGTTGCCCGGCTGGGACAGCCCCTGGGGACGGGGCCGGCCCGGCTGGCATATCGAGTGCTCGGCGATGATTCGCAAGCATCTCGGGCCGAGCATCGACATCCACGGCGGCGGCAGCGACCTGACCTTCCCCCATCACGAGAACGAACTCGCCCAGGGCACGTGCGTAGAGGACGGCCAGGTCTACGTGCGCTACTGGATGCACAATGGCCTCCTGCGCATGGGCGACGAAAAGATGTCGAAAAGCCTCGGCAATATCGCCACCATCCGCTCGCTTCGGGGGGAACATCCCGGCGAAGTGCTGCGCTACGCGCTGCTTTCGGGGCACTACCGCGGCAGCCTCGAGTGGTCCGACGACCTTATTCGCCAGGCCCGCTCCAGCCTGAATACGCTCTACCAGGCGCTCGTGGATGCGCCGGGCGACAACGGAGCTACATCCGAGAACTTTCACGACGCCAACGTCGATGCGTTCCCCGAGACGGTCCTGGCCCCGCTCAGGAACGATCTCAACACGCCGCAGGCACTTGCGGCGATGCATGCCATCGCGGGTGATATTCACAAGACCGGGGATGCGGCCCGCGCGCGCGCGTTGCGTGACCAACTCCTGGCGGGCGGATGGCTGCTCGGCATCCTGGGGACGCCGGCAAACGACTACTTCCAGCATGCGGCGGGCGCAGACCCCGGCTGGATCGAGTCGATGATCGAAAAACGCGCCCGGGCGCGTGACAGCCGTGACTTCGCCAGCGCCGATGCCATCCGGGAGGAGTTGGCGGCCAGCGGTATCGAACTTGAAGACACTGCATCCGGAACTCGCTGGAAAGTCATGCGATAGCGCGCGCCGGGGCGGCTTGAGCGCGCCGCTTTGCCGCTATACTGAACGGACCGAATCTGGTGTACGGGAAGCCGGTACGAATCCGGCACTGCCCCCGCAACGGTAATTCGAGGCTTTGCCCCGGTCGCACCGGCCGGGTGATGCAACGTCGCCGTCTCAAGCCACTGTCGAAGACGGGAAGGCTACGGCGACGGGTGTCCACACCGCCTCATGAGTCCGGAGACCGGCCAGATTCTGATGTTCCACGCCGCGCGGGGTGAGCGGACCGATCTGGGATGCATACCGTGAAAAGACTTGTCCTTCTGATTGCCGCGCTGCAGTGGCCAGTGCATGCGGCTGAACTTGAAACCATCGTCGTCTACGCCAGCCGGCTCGGCGCAACTACGCAGCAGCCGACGATCCTGACCGAAGCCGAAATCGACGCGAGGCACGCGCATCACGCGGCAGATATCCTGCGCGCGGCACCGGGCATTGCGCTCAGCCAGGCCGGCAATCGCGGCGGGCTGACGCAAGCCCGCGTCCGGGGCGCCGAGGCCAACCACGTGCTCGTCATGCTGGACGGCATAGAGATGAATAACGTGGCCCTCGGCGGCGAATACAACTTCGGCTACCTGGACCTGACTGGCGCGAAGCGCGTCGAGATCATGAACGGTCCCCAGAGCGCCATCTGGGGCAGCGATGCCCTTGCCGGACTGATGTATATCGATACGACGCCGGCCGAAAATGGGGTGACGATCGATGCCGCTGCGGGAAGCATGGCCACGCGGGATGCGAGCCTCACCGCATCGCGTTCCAGCGCCGAGGGACACGCTGTCTTCACCGCCAGCCATTTTGCGACCGACGGCAACAACCTCGCGAAGATCGGCGACGAGAAGGACGGACATCGCGCCACGACCCTGCACGCGAACCTCTCCCGGGACCTGGGGTCGTGGACCGTGGGGGCCGTATTTCGGGGCGTCGACGCCGAAGTGGAATACGATCCGACGCCCTTCCCCGCCTACATACCCGCCGACGGCGACAACCTCACGGTGTCGGATCGCCGCTACGCAAAATTCGAGGCGAGCCATTCCGGTACCGCGTTCTGGGAGCCGCGCCTGACCGTTAGCGGTGCGCGCTCGGGAGACGAGAACATCGAATCCACGCGCCGGACCGAGACGTTTGGCGAGAAGACCGCCATCGCGTTCAGCAACAACTTCGCGTTTTCGGACGCGCATCGCGTGAACGCCACCGCCGAAATCGAGCGGCAACGGTTCACGCAACGGGCCGAGGCAACGCCGTTCGGGGACCCGAACCAGGAGCAGGACACCCGAACCGCCAGTATCGCGGCGGAATACCAGTACCGTACCGGGAACGCGCTCGCGTCGCTGTCGGCGCGGTACGACGCGAACGATGAGTTCGACAACTCCACCGCCTACCATGCCGGCCTTGCCTGGGCGGTGGGGCCCGGCCGCCTGTTCGCGAATGTTGGCACCGGCACCAAGAACCCGACCTTCACGGAGCGTTTCGGCTATTCGCCCGATACGTTCATCGGCAATCCCGACGTCAAGCCGGAACGATCCGTCGAGTATGAGGCGGGTTACGCCACCGGTCGCTTTTCGTTCACCTGTTTCGACAACAGGCTGACGGACGAAATCAATGGATTCGTTTTCGATCCGGCGCGCGGAGGTTTCACCGCGGATAACAGGGAGGACAAGAGCCGCCGGCGGGGCGTCGAAATCGGCTATTCCGATACATTCGGCCTCCTGAACGTCGCAGCCCACTACACCTATGTCGACTCCGCCGAAGACGACAGCATCGAGATTCGCCGGCCGCGCCACCAGGGCCGCGTGGACCTCACCGGCAGAATCGCCTCGTCGACACGGTTCAACCTGGGCGTAGCCGCCGTCGGCCAACAGTACGACAACGACTTCTCCGCGTTTCCCGCAATCCGACGCACCCTGGACGCCTACCTGCTCGTGCATGGCGGCCTGGATTTTCGAATATCGGCGCGCGCGCGCATTTACCTGCAGGTCGAAAACGCGTTAGATACGAACTATGAGGAAGTCTTCGGTTATCGAACCCCCGGTGCACGCGCCATGGCGGGATACACAGTGCGGTTGTGAGCACGCAACCAGGCTATGAACACCCAGGAGACGTACCGCTTCGTCGAGTCGGTCTGGGACGACGAGATCGTTCCTGCGCTCGAGGACTACATACGCATCCCGAACAAGTCACCTGCGTTCGATCCAGACTGGGAGCGCCACGGGCACATGGTCGAGGCCGTCGAGCAATTGCGCCGGTGGGTCGAGTCGTTTCCCATCGAGCGCGCCCAAGTCGACGTGGTGACCCTACCGGGACGCACACCCACCCTTCTCGTCGAGATCGAAGGTGATGCGCCGGGAAATATCCTCTGGTACGGACACTACGACAAGCAGCCCGAATTCACCGGCTGGGAAGTGGGTCTTTCCCCCTGGACGCCCGTGATTCGCAACGGCCGGCTGTACGGCCGCGGCGGCGCCGACGATGGCTACGCGGTGTTCGCAAGCCTCACCGCCATCGCCGCCGCCCAGCGTCAGGGCCTGCCGCATGCACGCTGTTTCGTCCTGATCGAAGGCTGCGAGGAGAGCGGCAGCTTCGACCTGCCCTTCTACATGGAGGCGTTGAGCGACAGGATCGGCACGCCCGATCTCGTCATCTGCCTTGACGCCGAATGCGGCGACTATGACCGTCTGTGGGTGACCACGTCGCTGCGCGGCATGCTTTCCGGCACCCTGACGGTCGACGTGCTGACAGAAGGCGTCCACTCTGGCGCGGCGGGCAGCATCGTACCGTCCAGCTTCCGCCTGCTGCGGCATGTGATGGAACGCGTGGAGCACGCCGGGACGGGTGCCATTCCGGAAGTCGAAGTGGAAGTCCCCGAGGACGCCCGCCGCCAGTCGGAGCAGGTTGCCAAGACCCTGGGACCCACCGTGATCGAACGCTTTCCGTGGGCCGCGGGTTCACGGCCGGACACGCCGCTGGCCGATCTCGTCGCCGCAAATACCTGGGGACCGAGCCTTGGTGTCGTTGGTCTCGGGGGCGCCCCGGGAATCAGCGATGCCGGCAATACGCTGCGCCCGTTCACCTCCGCGAAACTGGTCTTTCGCCTGCCGCCCAGCCTCGATGCAGAAGCCGCGGCGCAGCGCATCAAGGGGATCCTGGAACGCGATCCGCCACCGGGAGCCGCCGTGCGATTCGAACTGGATCCCGCGCACACGGGGTGGTACGCACCGCCGACCGCAGGCTGGCTCAGGAAGTCGGCGGACGACGCCTCGCGTGCCTTCTTCGGCACGGCAGCCCTGACCATGGGCACCGGCGGCACCATCCCGTTCATGAAAATGCTCGGCGACAGGTACCCCGGCGTGCAGTTCGTCGTTACCGGCTTGCTGGGACCCGGGTCCAACGCGCACGGCCCGAACGAGTTTCTCGACATCGCCACCGGCAAGCGCGTCACCGCGTGCATGGCGAAGATACTGGTCGACCACGCCACGCTCGCCTGAGCGCCCGATCAGGAAATCAGAAGGCGGCTGTCCTTGCCGAATTGGGTCCGCAAGAGATCCATCTGATCGCCAAGAATCCTGCCCTCGTTGGTGAGCGCCAGGTATTCGGCGAAATTCGGGACATACGGCAGCGCGATCAGTTCCATGCCGCACTCGTGAAGCAGACGGCTGCCCTTGAAGTGGTTGCACCGCTTGCAGGCCGAGACGCAGTTGTCCCACCGTTCCTGGCCGCCCCGCGCACGGGGCACGATGTGATCCCGGGTCAACTCGAAATCGACAAACTTGCCACCGCAATACAGGCAAATGTTACGGTCGCGCCTGAACAGGGCCGAGTTTGTCAGCGGCGGCACGCTGCGCGAGGGCGACACGATGCGACCCCGACAGGCCACGATGCTGTGCACATCAAGCAGCGACCGGGTGCCATCGACGCGGGAGTGTCCGCCGCGCAGACGCAGCACGGCATCGCCCTGTGTCCAGACGACGAGTTCCCTGGCGTAGGCGCATACGGCTTCCCGCCAGTTCATCCAGTCGACCGGTTGTCCGGCTACATTGAGCCGGAGAATGAGAGGCACGCGTTCGAATTGATCGAGCGTCGCCAACATGACACAGGTCCCCCAAAAAATCGGGCGCATTCTGACGAATCGCCAGTGTCAACGCAAACGGGTGGCACCGTCAGGGCGGGTCCTCACAGGGCGAGAACCCCATCAACCGGCACTAGGCGCAGGCACCTGGCGTCGCCTCGAACGCCGGTCAGGGTTGCACAGTGAGCACTTCACCGATCGCCAGGCAGCGCCTGATCTCGAAACGCAAATTCAACAACCGTTTCTTGAGCGACGGGTGCAACGATTCCGAATGGATCAGCGCCCGCTCCAGCATTTCGAGATAGTCCGTGTCGCAAACCATCCCCAGCAGACCGTTGCTGATCGGACCGAAATGGCGAGGATCCAGCCTGTCGCTCGCACGCAGCAGGCGATTTAACACCTCCCCGGCAATCCCCAGCTGCAGGTCTTGCTGATGGTCCGGAAACAGCCCGCTCGCGTGGGCCCGCGCATCGGCGACGGTCAGTTCCGGGTTCGGATTCAGGAGCAGCCCGACCAAGTATCGATGATGTTCCGGATCCGGACGGGCGGCCTGCGCGGCCAACACCCGCCGTCGACCGTCGTCGGACAGGTCCCGTACGCGTTCCGCCGCCAGCGAAGCCGCTGCGCCCGGATGATCGAATCCGCTCAAAAGCTCGACGACATTCCAGCGGCGGTCCTGATCGAATACGAAGCCGGCCGGCGGTTCATCCCCGGCGAGCAGACCCGCAAGCCGGTCGAGGCTCCGTTCGCTCATTGCCGCCGCCGTATATTGATCGAACAGCATGAGCTGACGGTCGCTGCCGGGTTCGCTGTCGAGGAACGCCTGCCACAGGTAGCCTTCTATCAGCGCAGCGGTTCGGTCCAGCAGTTCGGGGTCTTGCACGAGGCGCTTGAGGTAGGACCAGGATTCCTGCAGCCCCGCCAGCACCTTCCGGGCAACGTCGTCGGCACCCTCGGCGTCCACGTTGGCAAGGGCGATGTCGATGAACTCAAACGGCGAGAGCTGCCCGCGCAGGACCATGTCGTAGACGCCCTGCCAGAGCATCAGCCGGGTCAGCGGATCGGCGAACGCGGCGATATGCTCTCCGAGCATGGTGACTGCATTGCGGTCGAAGTCGACCCGCGCGTAATCCCAATCGCCGTGGTTCGCATTGACGAAATCCGGACAGGCCTCGCCCTCCACCGCCGCGACCCTGGTCCGCGCACCGGCGTAGGTCACCGGCACGAGCCGGACCGCAACTTCATCGGCTTTGAAATCATACAGACCGAGTTGCGTGCGATGCGCGCGCAAGGTCGGCCAGGCGTTCGAAGCGGTCTGCAGGATGGCCATCTCGGCGATCCTTCCGTCTTCGCAATTCAGATCAACGACTACCCGGTTGGCTCCCGGCTGGTGCAGCCAGTCGGCCGCCCATCCCTCGAGGTCGCGGTCCGCCGCCTTCGAGATCGCGGCGAGGAAGTCGTCGATCGTGGTGTTCCCGTATGCATGCGCCTTCAGATAGGCGCTCACACCACGACGAAATGCCTCCGGTCCTACCAGGTGGTTAAGCTGGGCCAGGGTGGCCGATCCCTTGTTGTACGTGATGGCGTCGAAGTTGGCGAAAGCCGCGTCCGTGTTCGGAGTCGGGAGTTCGATGGCGTGGGTGGTGTCGCGTTCGTCCGCCTGGTAGGCGCGCACCGTGCTCAGGTAGGCGCCGAGCCGTCCCTCCGAGAATTCGGTGGCCTCCACCAACGCAAGGTTCGCCATGAAGGTGGCGAACGATTCATTCAGCCACAGCCCGTTCCACCATTGCATCGTGACGAGGTTTCCGAACCACATGTGCGCCATCTCGTGCAGGATCACGCTGGCGAGCCACCGTCGCGCCTGTCGGGTGACCGAACCGCGCCGCAGGAAACGCTCGCTGAACGTGACGGCACCGACGTTTTCCATCGCGCCCGCGTTGAAGTGCGGCACGATGACCTGGTCGTATTTGCCGAACGGATAGGCGATCCCAAAGTAATTCTCAAAGAAATCAAACCCCTGGCGCGTTGGAACGAACCAATGCTCCGGATAGACGAAATCCGCGACAGATGCCCGCGAGAAGAGGCGCAAGGGAATCTCACCGGCCATCGACTCCCACGACCGGTAGTGGCCGGCGTGCAACGCATACACGTAGGTGCTGATCCGATCCGATGGCGGAAACGTCCAGGTTCTACGGTCGCCCAGGTCGGCAATCTCCGATTCGGCGACGACCGAGACGACCTGCCAATCCGCCGGCACGGTCACCCGGGTCGCGAAAGTGGCTTTGAGGTCCGGTTGGTCCAGGCACGGGAACAGGCGGTTCGCGTCGTACGGTTCGAAGTTGGTGTAGAGATAATCGCGTCCGTCGACCGGATCACGGAAACGATACAGGCCGCTGCCGTCGGTGCTGTAGGGGTGCGAGAACGATATCTCCACCGTATTCGACCCGTTCCGCAGCGAAGCCGCCGGCAGTGTCACGAAGTAGCCGTTGTAAGGGGCATCGATCGTCTCGCCATTGACCTCGAGATTTCGGACCGTGCCGCCGACAAAGTCCATCGTCAGATCCGCCTGGGCATCGTGCAGTTCGAACGTGGTCGTGGCGCGCCCGGTGTACTCCTCGGCTTCGCCATCGAGCTCGAACTCCAGAATGTAGGCCACGTTCCCTACGCGGGAGGATCGAGCAGCGGCATTTTCGATCCCAAGCATCGCCGACGCCTCGCGGGGCGGCGTTTCCGGACCGGTCGCCACCGGGACGCTGGCACATCCCCAGGCGAGCCCTGCAATGACAACTGCAATCGCGCCACGGGCAAGTCGGCGGTCGCCAGGACTCCCGGCGGCACGGCATGGATGTCGACTCACTAGCCGCCTCCCTGCAGCTCGACAAACCTGCGGTAACGGCTGGCGGGATCCCCCATCAGCGCTTCGTGACTTCCGATGTCCCTGATCTCGCCCTCCTCCAGAAACACGATGCGGTCCGCCTGGCGGATCGTCGAGAGGCGGTGCGCGATGACGATGACGAGCCGTCCCCTGCTGGCGTCTCGCAGAGCCTGCACCAGGGCATTTTCCGTCTGCGGGTCGAGCGCGGCGGTCGGCTCGTCCAGTATCAGGACAGGCGTGTCCCGGATCAGGCCCCGCGCGATGCAGAGCCGCTGTTTCTGCCCGACGGACAACGTATCGCCTGACCGGCCGAGCACGGTGTCCATGCCGTCGGGCAGCGCGCGCACGAACTCCAGCGCTCCGGCGGTCGTCAGCGCTTCCAGCATGTCCGCTTCGGTCGCGTCCGGCTGGACCATGAGGAGATTGTCACGGATGGACTCGGACATCAGCACATGTTCCTGGAAGACATAGGACACCTGGTCACGCAGCGAATCCACATCGACCTCTTCGATGTCTCGGCCGTCGACCAGCACGCGACCCGAGTCCGGCCGAATAAACCCCGGAATCAGGTAGGCGAGACTGGTCTTCCCGGCGCCCGTAGGGCCGACAATGGCAACCAGTTGACCCGAAACCAGGTCCAGATCGATGCCCTTGAGCGCTTGCCGACCATCCGGATACGTGAAGTCGATCCCTTCTATCCGCACACTGCCGGCGAAGGCCTCCAGACGGAACGAACCGCCGCCGGGTTTTTCAATCTCCTGGTCGAGGAAAAAGAACACCCGTCTCACCGCCGCTGCATTGCCCTGGAGTTCGATCCAGAACGTGCCCACGCCGAGCGCAGTCAATCCGAGGGAAAGGCCGAGACCGAACAACACGCCCCAGTCACCAGGCGTCAGAACCCCGTCGATGACCTGATCGGTGATGAAGACATAGGCCCAAAAGCCGAAAACGACCACCGCGCCGAAGCTTGTGAAGCCGACGATGAGTTCGACCAGCTTGACGAAACGGTAGCGCCGGAACGACTCGCTGCTCCGCGCATCGATCCGTTCCTTCTCGCGCGCCATCCCGCCCAGGCTTTGCACCGCCGAAACGTTGCCCAGGCTCTCCTCCAGCGCGTTGGTCGTGGCGGAACCGGCGGCGCGGCTCTCCTGCTGCACGCGTCGTGAGATCCCCGAGAACGGCACGGTGATACACAAGCCTGCAGGAATCACCGCAAACGCCGCCCAGACCAGTTCCGGAGCAACATCGCCATAGGAATAGCCGATCATGTACAGCGAAATCGCCGCGCCGACGAGCGCGAAGAGCGGTTCCAGCGTGGCGCGGTAACACATCCGGGGCAGCATCGGCGCGTCGTACATGACGCGATACACGGCGTCCCCGATACGATGGTTGTCGAGCACCGTCATCGGCAGGCGCCCCATGCACCGAAACAGCTCCGTGCGCAGGTGGTTCGTCAGACGCTGCGACATGCGAATGTGTACCAGCGTCTCGAGGATGCCGATAATGCCGGATCTCCCGCTGCCGCCCTCGCTTATGGCGTTCTCGGATTGAGTCGCGCTGTCCTCGCCCTCGGAAAAGCGTGCCCATGTCTCGCCGCTGCCAAAGAAGATGAGCAATACGAAGAGAAGACCGGTCACCGCCGCCATGATGCCCATGGGCGACAGACCGGCGATGGCAGCGACAAAGGGCGCCACGTGCGGCGGAAACGGCACTTCCGACTGATCGAACGGCTCTTGCAGCAGGACCTGGTCAATGACGATCTTCGCGAGCCACGGCAGGTAGAGAATTGGGATCCGGGCGATGAAACCCAGGCCGATCTTGCCCAGGAACAGACCGCGCGCCCTGGAGACGAGTTTCAGCGCCCGCCACAGGATCCCCACCACTTCCAGGTTGCTGATCCGGGTGTCGGTATCGAGGCGGTCGTCGAAGTGCGTAGTCGACGTATGCGATGCGGTGGCGTCGCTCATTGCCCCACCTCCGGCACATCGATTTCCACTTCCGCATTGACATAGCGCCGGTAGCGGCCCTCGGGGATCGACATCAACGACGCGTGGTCGCCGAGTTCCCGGATCTCGCCATCCTCGAGAAATGCGATCTGATCGGCATTGCGGATCGTGGACAGGCGATGGGTGATGAGAAACACGATCCGCTCGCGTCCCCAGTCTGCCAGGTTCCGCAGCACGGCGTGTTCGGTCTCCGCATCCAGCGACGCGGTCGGTTCATCGAGGATGAGAATCGGCGTGTCCCGAACGATGGCCCTGGCAATGGACAGCCGCTGGCGCTGGCCGGTGGACAACTTGCCGCCGCGTTCTCCGAGTTCCGTGTCGTAACCCTGCGCCATCTCGCGAATGAAGGCATCCGCGCAGGCAACCGTCGCCGCGGATTCGATCGCCTGCCGGCTCGCATCCGCTTTCGCGTAGGCAATGTTGTCCGCCACGGTCGTGGCGAAGAGGGTGTTCTGCTGCAAGGCGATGGCCACGCCCGCGCGCAGGCTTTCCGTCTGTATCTCGGCGAGCGGCACGCCATTGATGCGAATCGTGCCGGCGTCGGGGTCGTAGAGCCGCAACAACAACGACATCAGGGTCGACTTGCCCGAACCGGTACCGCCGACGATGGCGGTGATGGTGCCCGTTTGGGCCTTGAGATCGATCCCTTTCAGCACCGGCTGCGCCGGGTCGTACCCGAACGCCACGCGTTCAAACCGGATCTCGCGGATCGGCGCGGGCAGCGGCACGGCGTTGTCCGCATCGACGATGTCCGGCTTCAGGTCGAGCAGGAAAAACGCGCGGTCCAGGCCGACCCCCAAATCCTGAATCACGCCCCACATACGGATCAGGTCCCCGCCAGCCTCAGCGAACTCCTCGGTCCGGCTACCTGCCGCTTGAAAAGCCCCCAGGTTCCAGATCGAGAACCCAACCAGCGCCACGGCGCCGGCAAGGAACGTCGGCGATTCGGTGATCGTCCAGCCAGCCATCAGGTACTGCGTGCCGATTATCATGGCGCCGGCGATGACCATGATCAGCGCTCGCATCAAGATGAACTCCACGCGCAGATAGAAGGCGGCATCCAGCGCGATGCGCGAGTCGTTGTCGAAACGCGCGCCCATGACGCGCTCGGCGCGGTTCGCCTTGATAATGCGGATGGCAGCGAACGCCTCCTGGATTCTCGACGTGAGCGCGCTATTGGTCGTTCGGGCGCGACGTGACCGCATCTGCAGTCGAGGCGTGAACCACACCACCAGCCACAGGATCGGCAGCATTCCCGCCAAGTACAGGCCACCCAGGATCGGGCTGAACAGCCAGATGACGAAAAAGCTGAACACCACGTGTCCCATCGCGACCACCGGCTCCAGCACGATCCGCTCTATGACGCTGGTGATCATCGCGCTGTCCTGATAGATGCGGTAGATGGCGTCGCCCGTGCGGGCGTGGCTGTGATATCGCAACGACAGATGTTCGGCGCGCTCCATCATCGTTACTCGCAGGTACTGGTTGACCCTCTGCAGGATCCAGGTGCGGTAGTAGTCGATAGTCGGCAGGAGCATGAAACCCAGGACGGTCGCAATGGCGAATATCACGCCCAGCCGATTCCGAACCACGCGCCGCTGTTCGGCGTTCATGGTCACCGCGGGATCAAACCCCTTTTCCGCTTCCGATTCCGCGCTATCCACATCCTGGAGCGAGGCATCGTCGGGAGCCGCCGCTTCCTCCTCCGCCGCCACGTCCTGGGCACCCGGCGCTATGACATAGCTATCGTCCAACTGCAACAGCACCGCCTGGTCATGTTGCAGCTTCTCGCCGAGCAGGATCTTGTTGTTGAGCAGATCGAACGCAACCAGTGTCGCGAACAGGAAAACGAGTTCGAGGGCATAGCGCGCTACGACCCAGGCCACGAGATGCGGAAGCTGCGGCCGCATATACGGCCATGTGCGCAATACAAGGCGACCGAGTTCGCCCAGCGATAGCGTGCTCCGCTCGGCCACCGAGGAGTCCGCAGGAACTGTTGGCGGGATGACCTCGCTCACGGTTCGGCACCGGCAAACGCGTGCCTGGCGGCGTTACCGCAGAGCGGACCGCACCGCACCCCGGCAAGCCTTTGACAGATGACGTGGGGACCGGCAAAGTACCCCGCCATGCCGACCACCCTTGTCAAAGTCACCCTGGTCCTGGCTCTCTGCGTATTGGCCCTAACGGGGTGCCGCTCAGGGTCCCCCCCAAGGGCACAAGCGCCAGATTCGCCTGATGAAGAAACCGATTGGTTCTGCCAGGAGGAGGGAGATACCGGCGAGTGGAATTGCATACAGGATGACGAGTTGGCGCGTGATCCCGAACAGGCAAAGCGGAGCCCAGGAGAGCACTCGGACTAGCTCCTGCACCGGCCGGCGGTCCCCCTGCCGGCCGGTTGGAACGCCGCAACCTACAGCGCTTCGAGAATGGCTTCCGCCTTGCTGACTTCGAACTGACCCGGCCCTTCTACGGCCAACTTGGTGACCGTGCCGTCCTCGACCACCATGGCATAGCGTTGCGAACGCGTCCCGAGACCGAATCCCCGGCCATCCATTTCAAGACCCAGCGCCCTGGTGAAGTCGCCATTGCCATCGCCCACCATCGTGATGTCGCCCGCGCCGCGTTCCTGACCCCACGCGCCCATCACGAATGCGTCGTTGACGGCGACGCAGACAATGTCGTCCACGCCCCTCCCCCTGATGGCCGCCGCATTAGCGACGAAGCCGGGCAGATGCTGCTCGGAACATGTCGGGGTATACGCGCCGGGCACCGCAAACAGCACGACCTTCTTGCCGCTGAAGAGTTCACCGGTAGTGACCGCCGCCGGCGCTCCATCGCGAATCGTGTGCAATGTTGCCTCGGGGAGTTTGCCGCCTTCTTGAATTGCCATATCCGTATTTCCTGTGGAGTCGTTGTTTCGAGTTTGCGAAAGAGTGCCCCACAGCCGTCACCTTCGGCTCCACCTGTGGCCCAGCCCCGCTCGTCTCTTATGCAACAGCCGCCCCCCCGGTCGCTAGCGCTCCCGGGAGCCGCTGTTCTATAAGAGTGTAACGGCGAAGATGGAGCCGGTTCAATTGGAGAGCCGGCAGGTGTCGGCAGGCCTGCTTGTGACGGGAGACCGCCGCCATATAATCCTTCGCCCATTTTCTCTCCGGGGCACTCCATGAAGAATCAACGAACCGTGCTTGTCACGGGCGGCGCGCGCGGGATCGGCAAGGGCATCGCCAGGAGTTTTCTCGAGGCGGGTCACCGGGTCATGATCGCGGATCTCGAGACCCCCGCAGAACCCGGCAGGGAGTGGAACTACCGGCTTGCTTCGGCCACGGAGATGGACGCCACGGTGGATGAACTCTCCGAACTCGGCGACGTGCGATGCACACCGGTGGATGTCACGCGGGCCGATTCCTGTACGACCGCCGTGGCCGCAACCGTCGACGCCTTCGGCGGACTCGACGTGCTGGTCAACAATGCCGGCATCATCGGCAGCGGTCCCATCGACAGGTTCGACGAAGCCCAATGGGACCGGATCTTCGCCGTCAACGTCAAGGGCATCTTCCTCATGACGCGCGCCGCCCTGGCCTCTCTGCGCGCTGCTGACAACGCCGCCATCGTCAACACCTCTTCCGTCTCCGGCAAGAAGGGCTCGCCGTTCATCGCCGCGTATGCCGGCTCCAAGTTCGCAGTGATCGGCGTCACGCAATCCTTCGCCCTGGAACTCGCCAAGGACGGTATCCGCGTCAATGCGTTATGCCCGGGAATGGTGGGCACCGCGATGTGGTTCGATCACCTCATGGCGAATCGTGGGGGCGCCGACGCCTTCGAAAAGAACATGAGCGAGGCCATTCCGCTGGGGCGGCCGCAGACCGCGGAAGACATGGGCCAGGCCGCCGTCTTCCTGGCAACGGCGCCGAACGTGACCGGCATCGCCCTGAACGTCGCCGGCGGCGTCCAGATGCACTGATCCGGCGCTGGGGCGCTGGCCTGCTACAGGACCGCTTCGATCAAATGCGGTCCGTCCTCGGCGAGCGCTCGTTGCAACGCCGCATCGAACTCCTCGCAGGTAGCCGCGCGCGAACCCGGCACCCCCTGTGCCTCCGCCAGGCGCACCCAGTCGATTTCCGGATTGGACAGGGCGAACATGCTCGCCGCGGTATCGCCGATGTCGTTGACCCCCATCCGCCGGTACTCCACTTCCAGGATGTTGTACTGCCGGTTGGAGTAAATGACGGTGGTGATATTCAGGCCTTCGCGCGCCGCCGTCCACAGGAACTGGATCGTATACATCGCGCCGCCGTCCCCGATCAGCGCGAAGACCGGCCGCTCCGGACAGGCTATCGCGGCGCCCACCGCGACCGGGCCGCCGTCCCCTATGGATCCGCCGGTCAGGTTGAGCCAGCTATGCCGCACGCAGCGCTGCATCGGCGCAAAGGCCGCCCCGCCGCCCCCGGAATCGGACGCCACGATGCTTCCCTCGGGCGCACGCGCCGCCAATAGCGCGGCAATATTGCCCCTGGACAGCGGCCCCGACGGGATTTCGGGGCGCGCGCCGCCCGGGCCGGGCATGGCTGGCGCATCCAACGCATCGGCGACATCGGCCAGCGCTTGGGCGACATCTTCGTGGCGATGGGCGAGATGGATTACCTCGCAGTGGTCGGGAACCAGGTTGCTCGGCAGATTCTGATATGCGAAGAAACTCACCGGCGCCTGGCCGCCGGCGAGCACGAGTTTCTTCACCGGCTTGAGCGCGTCGAGGACCTGTTCGGGAAAATACGGCAGTCGCTCCACCAGGGGGAGGTCCGGACCCGCTTCCACCCGTGCAGGGAAAGTCGGCGTAGCGAGCCTTGAACCCCGCGCCGCCGCGATTCGGCCCGCCTGCCGCACGCCATCCTCGGTGAGTCCGTTTCCATCGATGAGGATCAACGTATCCTCGTCGAGCCTACGGATGACCGATTCGACGATATCCGCGCTCACGCGCGGCAGTTGGATGGAGGCATCGAACGCCGGGGCCCGATCCAGTGCGCGACCTTCTCCCCAGGCGCAATCCGCCGGCACGATCAAGGTCGCAATGCCGCCCCTCGGCTGCGGACTGGGCGACCGCGCCGCGCGCGCCGCATCGATGGCATCAAGGCCCAGCCCCTCCGATGTCCGAGCGGTCCTGATCCACGCCGAGACCGGTTTCGCGACGGCTTCGACGTCCGACGTCAGGGGCGCGTCGTAGGCAACATGATGGATCGCATGGTCTCCCACCACATTGATCAACGGCGCGCCGCCGCGGCGACAGTTGTGCAGGTTGGCGATGCCGTTGCCGAGGCCCGCTCCAAGGTGAAGCAGCGTCATGGCTGGCTTTCCCATCATCCGCGCGTAGCCGTCGGCCGCTCCGGTGCACACGCCCTCGAACAGGCACAGCACGCTGCGCACCACGCCGGACGCATCGATGGCCTGCACCAGGTGCATCTCCGATGTGCCCGGATTGGCGAAGCACACGGCCACATCGTGTGCCGCCAGTGTACGCAACAGGCCCTCTGCTCCGTTCATGAAATCCTTCCCTAACGTCAAAACGCGCGGGAGACTATCACGCCACGCCCACCGGCCGTGGCAACGACGAATGTCCCCGAGCGACGATCACCTGGGGTTGATCTGCTACGATTCCGCGTCTACCCGCACGGAGCACGCCATGTCGCACACCTTTGCATTTCTCCGTCTCACGGCTCGCGAGGGGGGTTGGCAGCCCCTGCATTCGGCGTTGACGAGCCACCTAGCGCCAGCCTCGATCTGGGGCACGTTCCATGGGCTCTTCGGGGTGGGATCGAACGAACTTATCGCCGTCACGGTTGGCGATGACGATGTGGTGGATGCTTCCATCGAGACCGCCCGAAATCTCGACGTGGTCCATGTCGATGCGTTGATGTTGAAGCCCACGGCGCGACCGAAAAGCGCCGACCCGTTGACGCGGGAAGGTCTTTACGTGTTCCGGTTTCTCGATGTCCATAACGCGGACATCGACGAGATCGCTTCGCTGTCCGCGCAGGCGTGGCAGACATTCGAGAGTCCCGACGAGTACCAGGCCGAGGCGCAGGCGCTATTCTGTCAGCGCGACCGTTCGGAGGTTCGCGGCCGGATGCTGCTCCTGACGTGGTACGACGGGCTGAACTCCTGGCAGACTTCGCGGGAACCGCCCGCGGAAGCCGCGGCGCTTTTTCAGAGACGGCGCACACTGACGTCTGGCTCGATCGCGTACGCCACGCGCCTGGTCACCTGAGCCGGGGCAAACCGGTTTCGACGCAACGCATGTATCGCGAGACACATCGGCCCCAGTTCCACTTCTCGCCGAAAACGAACTGGACCAACGATCCGAACGGTCTCGTCCACTTCGACGGCGAGTACCACCTGTTCTTCCAGCACAATCCCGACCAGACGGTCTGGGGCAATATGACCTGGGGGCACGCCGTCAGCCCCGATCTCGTGCACTGGAGCCAACTCGAACACGCCCTGCATCCGGACGCGCTCGGCACGATCTTCTCCGGCTCGGCGATGGTCGACTGGGATGACCGCGCCGGTTTTGGAACCGACCCGCAACACCCCCCCTTGCTCGCCTACTACACCGCAGCCGGCTCGTTCGCGGACCCGCCCCGGCCGTATACCCAATGCCTGGCCTACAGCAGGGACCGGGGTCGCACCTGGACCAAATACGCGGACAATCCCGTTCTCGAACACGTTGCCGGCGACAACCGCGATCCGAAGGTGTTCTTCCATGCCCCAAGCGGACATTTCGTCATGCCGCTGTACCTCGAGGGAAACCGGTACGCACTGTTCCGATCGCCCGACGGCGTGACGTGGCAGGAAACCGACAGCGTAGAGATCGCCGGCAACACCGAATGCCCCGACCTCTTTCCGCTATCGCTCGCGGGCGAGGAGCACTGGGTATTCTGGGCCGCCGGCGGTCGCTACCGGATAGGCACGTTCGACGGCCGACGGTTCGTGCCGGCAACACCGGCCATTGATTGCGAACTGGGTCCCAACGGCTACGCCGCGCAGACCTACAGCGACATGCCCGACAACCGCCGGGTACAGATTTCGTGGATGGCCGGGGGCAAGTACCCGGAGATGCCCTTCAACCAGCAGATGTCCTTTCCCGTTTGCCTCACGCTGGCGAGCACGGCAGACGGACCGCGCCTGCGAAGATGGCCGGTGCACGAGATCGAAGGGCTCATCGAGACAACGGAAACGACCGGCCACCTCGCACTCGATGACGGCAAGGCCACGACGATTCGTCGGGAGGGGCGACTATTCGACCTGGAGTTCGATCTCGACCCCGGCTCGGCGCAAGGCGTCACCCTGTGGATTCGCGGCGTTCCAATGGCGTTTGAAGGTGATGTCCTTCGATTCCGGGACCGGCGTGTCCAGATGCCGTCGTCGGCGCCATCGGTGCGCCTTCTGATCGACCTGACTTCCGTCGAGGTGTTCCTGGATGGCGGGATCGCAAGCGCGAGCTTCTGTTTTCTCCCGGACGCGTACATCGACACCCTTTCGGTACGTGCCAACGGAAGCGGCGCAGCGCTACGCAACATTCGCCTCAGCGCACTCAAAGGTATCTGGTAGAGCGCCGGTAAAACCTCACGAACTGCAGGACAGCATCGAGCAACCGGGACGATGGCGCGCCCAGTCCGGGCGCCTGGCGGCGAATTCCTCCCGCCCCGACTGCTCGCTGTAGGGATCGCGCAGGACGGTGAGCAACTCGCCGATCATGGAATAGTCGCCCGCCTCCGCCTTGTCGATGGCCAACTGCGCCAGGTAGTTGCGCAGCACGAAGCGCGGGTTGACGCTGTTCATCTGCGCCCTCCGGTCGTTATCGGACCGACCGTCGATCTGCGCGCGCCTGGCATAGGCCGCGAGCCACGCCGCCCGACGTTTCCGATAGGTCGCATCGAGTGGCGCGGGCTGGTAGTACGCTTCGTCGAGAGGCTCTCCCTCGAGATCGCCTGGATCGACCTGGGCCAGTTTTCTGAAGAACAACGTCATGTCGGTCTCAACCGCACCGAGCAGCGCGAACAGTTCCTCGGACAGCGCATCGTCGTGCTCCGGGATGTACCGCTCGAAACCGAGTTTGGCGGCCGTCATGGCCCTCGCGCCTTCGGTATAGCGCTTCGCGAAACCGTTCAGGACTGCGTTCAGCGGTCCCGCCTCGCCGATCAGGGGATAGATAGCGTTGCCAAGCTGCCCCAGGTTCCATTGCGCCACGGCCGGTTGCTGGCCGAAGCGGTAGCGTCGCGTGGATGCGTCCGTGGTGTTCGGCGTCCAGTCCGAGTCGTAGTCCTCCAGCCACCCATAGGGGCCGTAGTCGATGGTGAGGCCAAGTACCGACATGTTGTCGGTGTTCATAACCCCGTGGACGAAACCGACCCGCATCCAGTGCACGATCATGTCGGCGGTTCGTGTCGTCACTTCATCGAACCAGTCGAGATAGCGTGTCCTGGGATCGGCGTGGTCCAGGTGCGGGAAATCCGTGGCGATGGTGAAGTCCAGGAGTTGCCGCAGCAATTCGACATCGTGCCTGGCGGCAAGGATCTCGAAGTGGCCGAAACGCGTGAATGACGGCGCGACCCGGCACACCACGGCGCCCGGTTCCGGCGCGGGATGCCCGTCATAGAGGATGTCGCGCATCACCTCTTCACCGGTAAGGACGAGCGAAAGCGCGCGCGTGGTCGGCACGCCCAGGTGGAACATGGCCTCGCTGCAAAGAAACTCGCGGAGCGACGACCGCAGCACTGCCAAGCCATCCGCAGTGCGTGAATAAGGTGTCGGGCCGGCCCCCTTGAGCTGCAGCGTCCAGCGCTCGCCACGCTTGTTCACGATCTCGCCGAGGTTGATCGCCCGACCATCGCCGAGTTGCCCGGCCCAAGTGCCGAACTGATGGCCCCCGTAGCAGGTCGCGATCGGCAGCATGCCGGCTAGCAGCCGGTTCCCGGCGAATATTTCAGCGAGCGCCTTCCCATCGCCCGGGTCGGCCGGCAAATCCAGCAGCGCAGCTGCTTCGGGTGACCAGCCGATCAGTTTCGGCCTTGTCACCGGCGTTGGTTCGACGCACGAATAACAGGCTTTGGCTACCTGTCGGCGGAAGTTCGAGGACTCCGGGTCCGCCGGGAGTTCGGCCGCGAACCTGTTATCGAAGCCAAGTGCCGCGAGGTGCGATTCGATGGCGTCCGACTGGGTGGCGCTCATCCGGTCATTTCACGGATTGCCGGCAACTTGCGGGAACGATGCCAGGGGCCTCAGTAGCCCTCCAGCTCGCCGTAGCGATTGCGGTGGTAGTTGACGTCGCCGAACGTCTGTTCCGTCACCGCCGAACGCTTGATGAAGAAGCCGATATCGAACTCGTCCGTCATGCCGATGCCGCCGTGCATCTGAATGCCCTCGCGGGAAACGGTGTGGAAGGTCTCGCCCACCTTGGCCTTTGCCAGGCTCGCGAGTTTCGCCACATCCGCTGCTTCGCGTTTCTCGTCGAGCGCCGTTAACGCCTCGAGCACCACGGACTTCGACAGTTCGATCTCGCAGAACATGTTGGCCGCACGGTGTTTGAGCGCCTGGAAGGAGCCAATCGGCACCCCGAACTGCTCGCGCTCCTTGAGATACGCGATGGTCCGCTCGAAACACTCCTGGGTCGAACCCAGCATCTCCGCCGCGATGCCGATGCGGGCGATGTCCAGGGATGGATCGAGCACGTCGGCGCCTTTGTCAACCTCGCCGATCACGTCATCGGCACCCGCCCGGACGTCCGTGAACTCGATGTTCGCGGCGTTGCGGCTATCGACCATCGTCGTCCGCGTGATGTCGATGCCCTTGCTGTCCGCGTTAACGAGAAAAAGCGTAATGCCGTCCCGCTCGCCACGCTCGCCGGAGGTGCGAGCAGCGACGATGAGGCGGTCGGCAACGTGACCGTCCAGAACGAAGGTCTTCGACCCGGTCAATACGTACCCATCGCCGGAGGACGTCGCGGCCATCGCAACGCCGTACGGATCGTGGCGATGTGACTCTTCCAGCGCCAGCGCGAGCAACAATTCTCCGGATGCGACCTGGGGCAACAACGCCGCCTTCTGCGCATCGCTTCCACCGACGTTGAGCGCGGTGCCGCATACCCACACGCTCGCGAACAGCGGACTCGCCGCCAATGTGCGTCCGGTCTCCTCGGTGACCACCCCCAACCCCTTGTAGCCGAAGTCGAGTCCGCCGAACTGTTCCGGGAACGGGATGCCCGCCCACCCGAGTTCCGCCATGGATGCCCACACGCCGCGATCGAAGCCGTCGGGGTCGGCGTCGTCGCGCAGCTTTCGGAGCTGACCCATCGGCGCTCGCTCGGTGCAGAACTCCTTCGCCGTGTCTTTGAGCATGTTCTGCTCTTCATTGAGAATCATCGGCATGGTGTAGTCCCTCAAGAAACGCTTGTACGTCCGGCCGCCGGTCGGTCGAATCGGCGGGATCGGCCCGCCTCGACCTACGCACGCGGATGGGCTATGACAGCAAAATCACTCTCGCCCGGTCAACCGCGATACACCATTCCTGTTGGCCCGGACTTGACCTCACCCGAATGGCTGTTGCGCAGAAGGTCGAGATGTTGCCAACTGGCCCGATGTCGAGACCGCATCGACAGTCCGAGAGACTCGGTCAGGCACAACGGGAATATCTCTGGTTCGGGACGATTTTCGTGTGCCAGGGCATCATCATGTGTCTTCCAACGGAGCACCCGGTCGTGATTGCCTTTGGATTGGCTTCGTTGCTGGGATCTATCTATTTCTTTTTTCTCGCGTGGGATACGGGGAAACAAAGGAAGATGATGTTGCATGGAGTCTTCGACGAACGCGCGCTCAACAAAATGGAACGCAGGGCCTCCCGGCAGGGCAGAGAACAACGCCGGGGGCTCTGGTTCCTTATCCTTGCTTGCACTATCACCCTGATGTTGATTCTGGTGTTTGGGTAGTCGGAGCATTGAACGGGATGGATCGATTCGCCGAATTGCTGCTCTGGACCACGCTGGCCGGCGCCTGCATACCCCTCGGCGCCGGGCTCGCGCACATCGAACACATCCGTCCGAGGTGGCTCGAAGAGGAGTTGCGCCACTTTGTCATCGCGTTCGGTGGCGGCGTGCTGGTGGGCGCCGTCGCATTGGTGCTGGTGCCGGAGGGGATAGCACGCCTGCCCCAACCGCTGGCGGCCATCCTATTGCTCCTGGCGGGCGGCGCAGCCTTCATGGTCCTCGACCGCATCCAGGCGCAGCGACATCAACCCGCGCCCCAGTTCAACGCCATGGCAGCCGATTTCCTGCCCGAGTCATTGGCCCTTGGCGGCATGTTCGCGGCCAACGCCGAGGGCGCGGCGCTCCTGGCGCTTCTCATCGGCCTGCAGAACCTGCCCGAGGGATTCAATGCCTGGCGCGAACTGGGCGCCGGGCGGTTCAGCCGCGCCAGGGCTTTGAGTCTGATGGCAGTTCTCGCGCTGCTCGGTCCCGTCTGCGGTGCGGCCGGCTGGTTCTGGCTCGCCGATCAGGACGCCGTGCTGGGCTCGATCATGCTGTTCGCATCCGGCGGCATTCTCTATCTCACTTTCCAGGACATCGCGCCCCAGGCCAGGCTGGAGCGGCACTGGGGACCTCCCCTCGGCGCAGTGTTCGGGTTTGCGCTCGCCCTCACGGGAGAGATGCTCTTTTAGTCGTGGAATTCGTGCGTAGCAGAGTCCGAATGTCCGACCGTCATGGATGACCGGGTCGGCGCTGCCCGGCGTGCGCAGCTCTCGCTCTTCACCACGACCATGTTCGTGGGCGCCGCCCTGCTGTTCTGGGTGCAGCCGCTTTTCACGAAGATGGTCCTGCCGCTGCTCGGCGGTTCGCCCTCGGTCTGGAACACCGCCATGGTCTTCTTCCAGGCTGCGCTGCTGTGCGGTTACGGCTACGCGCATCTGCTGACGCGCCACCTCGGTGCTCGCAGCCAGTGCCTCGTGCATTTCTGCCTGCTCGGCGTGGCGGCCGTCACTCTGCCGATCAGCATCGCCGGAGATTGGCTCCCGGACGCCGCCGCGCCGCCCGCCCTCTGGCTCCTGGGCCTGCTCGCTGTCTCCATCGGCGCGCCGTTCTTCGCTGTTGCCGCCACGGCACCCCTCGTGCAGCGCTGGTTCTCCCGCACGGGACATCCGCACGCATCCGATCCTTATTTCCTTTACGCCGCCAGCAATCTCGGCAGCGTGGCCGTTCTGCTCGCGTTTCCGTTCGTCATCGAACCGCTGGTCGGAACACGAGGGCAGGCGCTTGCATGGACCGTCGGTTTCGCCGTCCTTGCCGCTTGCATCATTGGCTGCGGCGCGAACGTGTGGCGCCGACCCGCCATCGCCGCGTCGACGAATGACGCTCCACGATCAACCTGGCACCGCCGGGCAACCTGGTTGGCGTACAGCGCGGTTCCCTCCTCCCTCCTGCTCGGCGTGACAGGCCATATCAGCACCGACATCGCCTCGGCACCGCTGCTGTGGGTCGTGCCACTCACCCTCTACCTGCTGAGCTTCGTCAATGCATTCGCGCGCCGCCCGCTCATTCCATCCTGGCTGGCGGTGCGCTGCATGGCATTCGGACTTGTCATCCTGGCGGCCCTGTTTCCCTGGCGTGAGCCAGCGAGCATTTTCCTGCCCCTGCATCTCGTTGCGTTCTTCTTCATCGCGACGGCCTGCCATGGAGCCCTGGCCGAACGCCGTCCCGCAGCCGAATCCTTGACGGAGTTCTACCTCTTCGTTTCTTTGGGCGGACTGATCGGCGGTCTCTTCGTGGCGCTCGTCGCACCCGTGGTATTCGATTCCGTCCTCGAATATCCGCTAAGCCTGGTGCTGGCCGCCGCGCTGCTGCCAAGACGGGAAAAGGAGGCGGTGACAGCCCCCGGTGGGACACTCTGGCGTAAGGGCGACATCGTCCTGGCCGTCCTCATTCTGGCGGTCATCCTGGGAGGCAGATCGTTCACCGAATGGGCGGAGTTGCCGCTGCCCTTCATCGTCTTTGCAGGCGCGCTCGGAGTCTTCGCCGTGTTCGTGCTCTCGCGCCAGGTTCGTCCCCTGGGGTTTGCGGTGTGCCTCGCGGCTTTGTTGATCACGGGCCACAAGCCCTGGGGCAGCGACGACACCGTCTGGAGCGGGCGGAGCTTTTTCGGCGTCTACCAGGTCGTCGAAAAGGCAGACCCTCCCATGCGCAGCCTCGTACACGGCACCACCAATCACGGGGGCCAGTGGACCAGGGACGACGGTTCCCTCGAGCCGACCAGCTACTACACTCCGGCGAGCCCGGTCGCGAACATCATCGCCGCAACGCAGGCGCTCAAGAAGCGCCAGCGCGTCGGGCTGGTGGGACTGGGCACAGGTGCCCTCACCTACTACCAACGTACCGATGACGCGTGGCGCTACTTCGAGATCGACCCCATGGTCGCGCGGCTCGCGTCGAACAGCGGCTATTTCGACATCCTGCCGACACATGACCCGGCGCCTGACATCGTGCTGGGTGACGCCCGCCTCACCCTGGCGCGAGAGCCGGATCGGCGTTTCGATCTACTGGTCATCGATGCGTTTTCGTCCGATGCGATCCCCATACACCTGCTGACCCGGGAAGCGATGGCGCTGTACATGCGCAAGCTCGAAGACGGCGGCGTGCTGCTGCTCCACACATCGAACCGCCTAATCGACCTTCAGGCAGTGGTGGCCGGAGCCGTTGACGACCTGGGGCATGCCGCCATGCTTGGAAAGCTCGAGAACATCGACAGCGAGACCGACCCCGTCAGCGCACCGTCACAATGGGTGGCCATCATGCGCGACCGCGCCATGTTTGACCGGCTTGCGCTCGACGAGACCTGGGCGCCACTAAACCCGCCGCGCCGCCTCGTGTGGCGCGATGACTTCTCGAACCTGGCGGGCGTGATCCGATGGCGGGTCAAGGCCGGAGATTGATGTCTCCGGACGCGCGCGGAAGCGACTGCTTCACTGAAGCAAATCGGCCGTAACGCCGCGCGCCTTGAGCTCCGCTGTGGCGAAGCCGTGTCTTTCGCCCAACATGGCGCGAACGAGGTCGAGTGTCCCCGCTGGCTCTCCCCGCCTTTGCGCGCGCGCCACCGCCATCTTCGTCACGCGGTCGAACGCCAGTGTCGGACGCACGATGGAACGGGCGTTGGCGTCCAAGCGAGGGGTGGTGCGCGCGATGAACCTTGCGAGCGCATCATCCAGACCGTCGCGGTCGACACTATCGAACACGGAATGGTCGAGCGTCGAGCGCAACAGTTGTTCCAGGGTAAACAATGCAAGACCCTTCGCCTGGCGCTTCATGCACATGAAGACCCGTTGCGCTTCCTCCGCGACGGGGATGTAGTCCGGAGGTCGATGGTCCGGCAGCACCAGCGGAATACCGTGCGACACGACGTGATAAAGGTCAGTTTCGCCCGCGTGCTCGCGCAGCAGCGCAGCAGCGTGCGTGTCTTCCTGCGCCATTCCTATCAGCACGTTGGCTGCGTTGACCTGCTCGGCGATGCCGAGCGTTGGTACGTTCGATGCGCGAAATAGCGCACCGAAGCAATGTCGTGAGACCTGTGGGGCGCTGTCAGTTTCGGCCAGTTCGCCCACTGCGGCGACAAGCTGTTCGCGCAACCGAGGGAAATCGCAGGCGACCCGGGCCAGAACGCTCTGTGCAATTGGGCTGTCCAGCAGATGCAGGAGCAGGTGTTCCGCGGTGACCTCGGCGTGCCCTGCTCCGTTCGCAGCGGTCTCTGCGGCCAACAGCGTCTGCTTCAGGTCGTCGCTGAAGTTGCCGAAATGCGTGGCGGCGCCCTCGATCACTTCCGCAGCGCCAATTCCTCCGGACGCGCCTTTCAACTCTTCGTAGTAGCCGTCGATATACACGACCCTGAGGTGCGGCCGAGACCACCAGTCGGGCAGCGGGGATGCGTGCGCCTGCAGATGCTTCCAGTTCTCGAAACCGAACTCGCGCGCCGCCACGAAACGTAGTTCGCTTGTTGTCACGCTGCTGACGTCCGCGAGGTATCGGGCAAGCCGTTCTCTCGCTGACGCCTCGCCACGCGTGTTTGCGTCGACCAGCGAATCAGCGTAGGCGGCAAGAAACTCGTGGCTCAAATTCGAGGGTAGCGCCTGTATCGCCGGCTCGTTGTTCCCTGCGGCGTTGTAGCGAATCGACAGTGTCATGTCCGCCGCATTCTCCAGATCGAAATTGCCAACGTGGACAATCCAGTATCGCTCTGCGTTCTGCTCGATCGCCTGCTGGGAAATGTTCGCGGTGATGGTGAGCGATTCGCCGTATTCGGCGTCCTTGCGGGTTGCGTAGAGCCGCTCCTTCTCTCCCCAGAACATCAACATAGCTGCGCGCGTGCCCGTGTGCTCCAGCGTGACTGTGAAGGTTGTCGGCCGGTCGAGTTTGAAATAGAACGCGCGTTCGGCACCCTCCTCGTTCGCCGGGGGGACACGCAGGTGAGTGATTCCCGGTGGTGTCGTGGGCATCTCGAACCGGGGCGCTTCGAACACCGACGCTGCCAACGCATGGGCGGTCCGCCGAAACAGCGATCGATACTCGTCCGACCAATTCTCCGGCACGTCCGCTATCGCGGCGTAGGCGAAGGTGCCCTGACGAAGCAATGCTGCCAAGGTAGTCGGTCCATCCCACTCGGCCCCGGCGATCACGTCCACGAAAGGCGCAATGTCCAGAGATACGCTGTGGAAATGGTGCTCTTCTCGCCTGGGACCCGTGAGACCCTCGAAGCTTCCCAGTCCGGGGTTGCCCAGGAGCTTGCTGTGTTCGGCACGTATTTTCGGTAGCGGATCCTGAAGCATCACGCCATGTAGGGCACCGATCTGCAGGTCGAGTTCATCGAAAATCCGTCCTGCGGTGAATCCGACGGCGAGGATCTTTTTGCCCTTCAGATCATCGATCAACGCAGCCGGCACTATGCGTTCTTCCCGATTGAATTTCGGGAGATAGAGAATCAGCAAATCCGACGCCGTGCGCGCGGCCGCTTCGAGGGTAGCAACCCCCTGCACCGCGTCGGGATCCAGCAACTCGTTGAAAGACCTGACAAGATTCCCGTCCTGGGCGTCGGTGAACAGGGATATGGATCTCTGTGGCATGTGTCCATTCTCCGGCCTTTGTGTAGCGCCAGCAAATCCCGGCCCGGCTGAGGTGTGATTTCGCCTCACCCCGACAATCGCATAACATGCGTTCGCCGGATCCCCGGGATCCGCTGTCTTCCTCACGCACAGGGACCGCCATGTACAACACCGTCAAGCAAAAACTCGCGAACGGCGAACCGGTCATCGGGGGCACCATCGACACGCCGGATCCTGAGATATACCGGGCCATGGCCCGTTCCGGATTCGACTTCCTGTGGATCGAGATGCAACACAGTCCCCTGACTTACCAGGAGGTGGCGCGCATGATCTGGGCGGGCCGCGATCTTCCGGCCGTACCCTTCATTCGCGTACCCGACGCCACCGAAGGCGATGTCCAGAAAGCCACGGACATCGGTGCGCTCGGCATCATCGTGCCCATGGTGGTCGAACCCGAAAAAGTGGAAGCGGCGGTCCGGTTCGCCAAGTATCCGCCGGTCGGCGCACGCAGCCTCGGCGGCGGGCAGTACGGCGAGCTATGGGGCAGCGACTATCGGCAGACGGCAAACGACAACATCATGGTCGTCGGCATGATCGAGTCCCCCGCAGGAGTGGAGAACGTTGACCGGATCGCAACCATCCCCGGAGTTGACGTGATCTTTACCGCCGCGACGGATCTCTTCAGCTTCTCGGGATTCGCCCAGGGCACACCGGAATACGAAGCCATGGTCACCAGGATTCACGACACCACCCTGGGCGCCGGCCGCAGTCTCGGCGGACCCGTGCAGTGGCGAAACCGCGAAGGATTTAGCTTCTTCCAGGCGCCGACGGCAACGGTGCTCGTCGGGCGCGGCGCGAGAGACCTCCTGAGTGAAACCGAGACCGTCGCCCCGGTTGAGGGATCAGAGCGGTAGCTTGGCCGCTTTCGCGTCGAACGCCAACTTCGAAACGCCTCTTTGAAATTCCTTCACGCAGCCTCGCCAACCGTCACCGTCACGCGTTTCCCCAACCTGCGCAACGCCCGGTCTATCGTGCCCGCCCGCGTGGCATGGTCCGGATTCAGCATGCGCCGCACTTCACTCTCCGCCACCCCAAGGTCCTTGGCGAGACGACGTTGCGACATACCAGTCTCCCGAAACGCTTCGTAGAGTGCCGCCTTAAGCGCAATCGGCACCGGCGGGACGACAAGGGCCTGCTGCCCGGCGGCTCGCGACGGGTCCGGCAGATCCTCGCCCTCGCGCATCGTTACCGCGATCAACTCTCGTAGTAGATCCCGAGCCTCGGCCATTGCTTCATCCCGAGTTGCCCCATCTGTAGCTCCCCAACCGAAATCGGGAAACGCTACGACATAGCGCCCGTCCTCGTCACGCTCGATCTCGGCCGGGTAGTTGTAGGTGTCAGACATCGGTTAGTTCCTCCACAATCGCGCACTCCAGCCTTTCGCCATCTAGAATTCATCCTTTTCGATTCCCAAGTCGCCGAGCATCTTGCCGAGCAGCCCCTTGCCGATCTCTTTCTTCCGGTCCTTGACAGTCGTCTTGCGGTCCCCTGCGTAGAGCGTACCGTGCGAACCTGGCCCTTCCGACGCCACGAAGCGGACCTCCAGATTCCGCGCTCTCGCCCATCTGCGGACCTTCCCAATGAACTGCCGCCCGTTCATGCGGTCACCGCGTCAGCCCGCACTGCCGAGTCGGAAAGCATAGATGCGCGCACTTATGACCGCAACCGGTTATAGACCTTGACGACGGCGGCGCTGCCCAGGCCCAGGTCCACGCGCCTGCCGTCGATGGTCAGCCGCTGTATCCACTAGCGCAAGCCGCTCTTCCTGACGCGAAGCATCAGACCGTTGCCGTCGCCATAGTTGCCGGGATCGGCGGAGCGCACCATGGCAGCGGAGGGCGTTGCGCGGCAATCGGGGCATGGTCTCAGCTCGTAGCTCACATCAATGAACTTGAGCCAGTCCCTACCCGGAACAGCAGTTCTCATTTTGACGCGCGCCGGTACTGAAAGTCGCAGATCCCGCTGATCGGCGGTTGGCCTGCCCAAACCGGCCTCAACGCAATCCGACAAAGCGACTGAAACCGCGAACAACACCGGTGCAACACCCAAAATGAGAATTGCTGTGCCCGGAAGGGTCACGTTGGTTATTTTCATCACTGCGTGGCCATCAACTCTTCCAGCAATGTCTCAGGATCGACCACTTCCCTGCCGAACGCTTCGATCACGACATCGACGATCGTGCCCTCGAAGACAAACGGCGACTCGTAGAGATCGTCCACCGGCGTCTGGCTGTCGCGGCCGACATCCAGCGGTTCGTTGACGAAGTTCTGGTAGCGGAAGGGAGACAGCATCCCGTCGCCCGCCGGCTCGTCGTCGATGTAGAACCGCACCCTGCCTGCATCGGTGGCGGTCCTGACCACGTCGGCGCGAACGGCAACCGCGCCGGGCGGAATGGCCACGGGCGAGGTCACGCGACAGCGCTCGCCGAAGTTGTTGGTGGTGTAATGCAGCCGATTGCCGAGAATGAACAGACTCCATCCGCCGAATCGTCCCCCGTCGACGATGATCGCGCCCTCGGCACGGGTGGAGTCGCGCTCGATCCTCGCCGTGATGCGATGCGACACGCCACGCACTCTCGGCGCGGACGTGAAAAAGTGCGGCAGCACGGCATCCTGGTAGAGCACCCAGCGGTTCTTCGGCTCGGGCCACCAGCCTATACCACGACCCGTGTCGAGAAGATCATCCAGCGGCAGCACGCCGTGGCGCTCGGCTTCGCGCCACCAGAGTCGGATGAGTTCCTTCAGCCTCTCGGGATGCTCGTCGGCCAGGTTGTCGATCTCCGCCAGGTCCACGTCGAGGTGGTAGAGCTCCCAGACATCGTCGTCGAAGCTCGCACCCCGCTGGTGGAAAGTCACCGCTTTCCATCCCTTGTGCCAGATGGCCCGCTGGCCGATCGTCTCGAAGTACTGGATGGTCTTCCTGGTATCCGCGTCGTTGTCGTTCAAGGTGTGTGCCATCGAGGTGCCGTGCGGCGGAATCTGCTTCACGCCGTTGACGTGGCTCGGCAGGGGAACGCCGAGCAGATCGAGCAGCGTCGGCGTGACGTCGACCACGTGGTAGAACTGCCGGCGCGTCTCGCCCTTCGCGTGGATGCCGTTGGGCCACCGAATCAGGAGTGGTGCCCGGACACCGCCGGCATAGGTATTGCCCTTGTAGCGCTTGAACGGCGTGTTGCCCGCCATGGCCCAGCCGAAGGGATAGTGGTTGTATGTGAGCGGACCGCCCATGTCGTCGAGCCGTGCCAGGTTCTCCTCGACACTGCTGCCAAAGCCGTTGCGTGATCTCTGATGATCGTAGGTGCCGTGCGGACCGCCTTCCGAACTGGCGCCGTTGTCGGAAACGGCGAGCACGATGGTGTCGTCGCGCTTGCCGAGCGCGTCGAGCTGGTCGAGCAGTCGCTGAATCTGTACGTCGGTGTGGTCGAGGAATCCCGCGAATACCTCCTCGAACCGCGCGGCCAGTCGCTTTTCGTCCGCGTCCAGCTCGTCCCACACCTGCACGCGGGGATTGCGGGGCGCGAGGCGCTGATCAGGGGGCAACAGGCCGGAAGCCTTCTGCCGGGCAAGGATTCTCTCGCGGGCGGCGTCCCATCCGTCGTCGAACATGCCCCGGTACTTGTCCGCGTAGGCGCGCGGCACGTGATGGGGCGAGTGCCCGGCGGCGAATGCCAGGTAGAGAAAAAACGGCTTGTCGGGTGCCGCGGAGACGAGCTGGCGCAGCCACTTGCAGGCCGTGTCAACGATGCCTTCGGACAAGTGATATTCGCCGTCATGGGGAGCTTCGATGCGTTCGTTACCGAGCATCAACTCCGGGTTCCACTGGTTGGTCTCGCCCGCCGGGAATCCGTAGAAGCGGTCGAAGCCGCGTTGCAGGGGCCAATGGTCGTAGGACCCGGCCGGGCTTGTCTCGTTGATGGATACCTGGTGCCACTTGCCGGAAGCCAACGTCTGGTAGCCGTGGGGGCGCAGCATCTCCGCCAGGTTCGCCGCTTCCCTCGCGGCGAAGCCGCGGGTATTCGGATACCCGTTCATCATTTCGGCAACCCGGCCCATGCCGACGCTGTGGTGATTGCGCCCCGTCAACAGACACGTGCGGGTGGGCGAGCACAGCGGCGTCACGTGAAAGTTGGCATAGCGCAGGCCATCGGCCGCCAGGCTGTCGAGAGCGGGAGTTTCGATGTCCGAGCCATAGCAGCCGAACTGGGAATAGCCGACATCGTCCAGCACGATCATGACGATGTTGGGGCGTTGTTTGAGCTCGGACGGTGTCGCCTTCCAGGAAATCCTGGACTCGTCCACCGTGCGTCCGATCTCGCCGTCGAATTGCCGGTCATGCTCCATTCGGTCCTCCCTTGGGTTTAGAGTCGCAGTCTTCGCTCGGCTACCGATAGCGTTGCTCGATATCGCTCAAGCCCGCGTCGAGCGCGACTCGATCGAGCCACCTTCCCCGAACCATGACCCCCTCGATGCGCTGCGTGTTGGCAATGTCCTGCAGCGGGTTTGCGTTCAGCAGCACCAGGTCGGCATCGCGCCCGATTTCGATCGCGCCCCAATCGGTTGCGCCCAGAAACGCCGCCGGTGCCGTAGTTCCGGTCGCCAAAGCCTCGAACGGCGTCAGTCCGGCCGCCACCATCGAGGCGAGTTCACGATGGATCGAGAACCCTGGCACGTTGAGCATCTGCGGCGCGTCGGAGCCGAGCAGCACCGGCACGCCGTCATCGTGCAGCGCCTTGATCAAGGTCTTGCGGATGCCGAGGTATTCGGCGGCCATCTCGGCGCTGGTGCCCGGCGCCATGCGGCGCATGTGCCCGACGTAGCTGTCGCGCAACGCCTTCGGCAGGTACCTGAGTTGCGGGCGCGCGCTCATCTCTTCCCATCGGTAGGCGCGAAAACTGTTCTCGAGCAACGTCTCGGTAGGTACGACAGCGGCCCCAGACGCCTTCGTCATCGCGACCGCCCGCGGGATCAGATCGAGATCGACATGCGGCGCAAGCGCCGCCCCGAACCACGCCGCATAGTGCGCCGGGTACCGCTCGGCGTCTGGCGTGATCAACTGGAGGTAGCCATCGAGATGGTCGACGATGATCTGCCCCGCTTCGAGACTCGCCTGCAGCCCCACCGAGGCTGTCACGTGGCCCTCAAATCTCATTCCCACGCGGCCTGCCTCGACGGCAAGCGCGTCAAACTGGTCCGCCGAAAGGCTCCCGATGATCTTCAGGAAGTCGTAACCGGCGGTCTTCTGCTCCCGCACCAAGGCCTCGACCTCGGCGATGCTCGACCCCTGGCCGGAAAACGGCGGACCCGACGTGAGGAGACGCGGGCCGAGCTTGCGGTGCGCGAGCAGGTCTTCGCGCAGAGCCAGATGGGTCGCGTGGCCAATCATTCCCCGCGCCATCGTCACGCCGTTCGCAACCCACAGGAACAGCGCGTCGTCACGCTCGGGGTTCTCTAAGGGGACATGCGCGTGCATCTCGGCGAGGCCCGGAATCAGGAAGCGGCCAGAACCGTCGATGACACGCGCGCTTGCCGCCGCCTCTCCCGGGCCGATCGCGACGATCTTGCCTCCGCGAACGGTGACGTTCTGACTCTCCTGCACGCCGGGCTCGAGCATCGAGATCACGTCCACGTTGGCGATCACGATGTCCTCCGCCATCGCCGGCGAGGAAACAAGCGCCGCCACGAAAGCGGCGAAGCCGAGTCGTTTCGGTCTCATCAGGGCTCGCGACTAGCGCAGGGGCCGGAAGAACTTGCGGATGTCTTCTGCAAGCAACTCCGGTTCCTCGAAAGCAGAAAAATGCGCACCGCGATCGAACTCGGTCCAGTGCACGAGGTTGGATTCCTCGGCAAGCTCATCCCTCGTCTGCCTGAGCCAGCGGCATACCGCGTAGCCGCTCGGAACCTCGATCCGACCGGCGATGCGATTGACGCTGTTGTGCGCGTTTTCATGGTACAGGCAGGTGCTGCTGTAGATGGTCTCCGTGAACCAGTAGAGCGAGATCGTGGTCAGCAGTTCGTCCTTCGTGAACCGCGACTCGATTTCCCCCCCGCAGTCGCTCCAGGCATGCCATTTCTCGACGATCCAGCCCGCCAGTCCCGCGGGAGAGTCCGTCAACCCGTAGGCCAGCGTCTGCGGACGCGTACTCTGGATGTGTCCGTAGCCGCCGCCATCCGCAAGCCGGATCTGACGTTCGTCGGCGGTCTCGCCCGGTTTCGGTTGCAGCCGGGGGATGCCACCCACCAGGCGATGAATCCCCACCACCCGCTCGGGGTACTTCCAGCCGATCAGGCCCGTCACCAGACCGCCCCAGTCGCCTCCATGCGCCCCGTAGCGCGCGTGGCCCATGTCCGTCATCAGTCGGTCCCACAGCTCTGCGATGCGCGCCGGGCCGTAGCCGGTCACCGTCGGGCGCTCCGAGAACGCGTAGCCCGGCATGGAAGGCACGACCACATCGAAGGCATCGGCGGGGTTGCCGCCATGCGCGCCCGGGTCGGCCAGCGGCCCGATGAGCTTGTCGAAGTCATAGAAGGTGCTCGGCCAGCCGTGGGTGAATACGAGCGGAAAGGGATCCGGGCCTTGCCCCGGCGCGTGAATGTAGTGCAGGCGAAATCCGTCGACTTCGCGCAGGTAGTGGTCGTGGCGGTTGAGGGCGGCCTCCTGCGCCCGCCAGTCGAACCCATCCGCCCAATACGCACAGAGCTCCTTCAGATAGGCGTTGTTCGTGCCGTAGGTCCAACCGGCGCCCGGCATCAGGTCCGTCGGCCAGCGTGTCCGTTCGAGGCGTTCGCGCAGATCCGCCAGCGCCGCGTCCGGGACTTCGATCCTGAATGGTGTTGTCGTCATATCGCTCTCTTCACTCGACTAATCCTTGTACTTCACGCCTTCGCGCCAGACTCGGCTACAGGCCCGCCATTCGGGCGAACGCTTCCAGCTCGCGCGGCACGTCGTGATTCAGGGACCCATACATGATCTCGGTGCCGCCCGCTCGCTCGATCTGCTCGAGGCGGGCCGCGAGTTCGTCCGCCGTGCCCGTGAAGGACATCTCTTTGAGTCGGCTCCAGTCCATGTGCTGTTCGTCATGATCGTTGCTGAGATCGACGCAATGGCCCTGGTGAACCTCCAGATGCCGTATTTCAGCGGGCACGCGTTCGACGCTCTCGCGCCATGCCCTCCCGTTCGGCAGGCCATGGATGGCCGCCGGAGCGCGTTCGTACGTCCCGTGATACCGCACGGCCATCGCAGCCCCCGCCGCGCGTTTCACACGGTCGTCGTCCAACGCTTCTCCCGCGTCCAGGACCGTTCCAAACTGGAGCACGGCACAGGTGTCGAATCCGGGCTCCGGCGGCATCCCGCTGCAAATGATGCCATCGGCGATCTCGCGCGCGATACCGCAACCCATGGGCCCGTTGGCGCCCAGCAAAACCGGAACGCGAATCGGACGCTCGGGCATGTATCCCTCGGAAGGGATCAACTTGACCATCGCCCCGTCGACCTCGACGGGATCACCTGCGAGCAGGCCCTTGACCTGCTCCACGTACGAGCGAACGTATCTCCACGGCAGACGACGTTGGCCGAGCGCCATTCGCCCTGTGAAACCCGTCGCGAACCCCGCGGTCAAGCGACCCGGCGCAATGTCCTCGATGGTCGCGATCGCGGCCGCCTGGACGACCGGGTTGCGCAGGCTCGGAATCAGCACCGCCGTCCCGAGTAGCACGCGCGAAGTGTGCTCGGCGACCTGCGCCATCCGCGCCCAGATGTCCTGCCAGAGCGCCGGCGAGTCATAGAGCCAGACCCGGTGGTAGCCGAGGTCCTCGGCGATCTTCGCGTGCCTGACCGTATTCGGGCCCGGAGCGAAGCCACACGAGATCTTCATCATTTCGGTTCCGCCCGTTTTTGTGCAGCCGACGAGAAAAAGTAACATGACCATGACGATCACCGACATGACGGAGGAACCATGGCCCTGCCCCGAGCGCTGCAGGGGATTCGGGTGGTGGACTTCACCTGGGTTCGCGCGGGACCCTGGGCGACGCGTTGGCTGGGAGCGCTCGGCGCTCAAGTGATCAAGGTCGAATGGCCCGAGGCCGAGCGCGGTCGGCAATCGGGCGGGAACACCACCCCCCGGGACGTTGAGCGCGGTCTCAACACATCGGGCAACTTCAACGATACGAACGCCAACAAGCTGAGCATCACGCTGAATGTCCGGTCGCCCAGGGGCATGGACCTCATCAGGCGCCTCATATCGGTCTCGGACGCGGTCATCGAGAACTTCAGCTCCCGCGTATTGACGAGTTGGGGACTCGGCTACGAGGAACTCCGCAAGCTGCGTCCCGACATCGTGTACGTCTCCATGTCCGGGTTCGGGCACACCGGGCGCCACCACCACTACAAGACGTTCGGCCCGGTGGCGCAGGCGGTCTCGGGATTGACCTTCCTCTCCGGGCTGCCGGACAAGCCGCCCGCCGGCTGGGGGTGGTCTTACCTCGACGACACCGGTGGTCTATACGGCGCCATGGGGGTGTTGACCGGCATCTATCACCGCAACGTCACGGGCGAGGGCCAGCACATCGATCTGTCCCAGATGATCACCGGCATCACGCTGAACGGCCCGGCGATCCTCGATCACACCGTGAACGGCCGGCCGTCGCGCCGGGAGGGATTTCCGCCGGGCAACGCCACCCATTGGCCGGGCGCACCGCTCCTGAACAACTACCGCGGGCCGACCGCTGCGCCGCACAACGCGTACCGGACGAGTCCGGGGGGCTACAACGACTGGTGCGTCATCGCCTGTTTCTCGAACGAGGAATGGAAGCGCCTGGTACCGCTCATGGGGTCGCCGGACTGGGCCACGGCAACCGAATTGGCTGACTTGGATGGCCGCGTTCGGCACCAGCAAGCGCTCGACCAGGGAATCGAGGCCTGGACCTCGACCCTGGATAAGTACGAGCTGACGGAATCGTGCCAGGAGGCTGGCGTGCGCGCCATGCCGGTGCAGAGTTCGGAAGACCGCGTGGAGCACGATCCGCAACTTCGTCACCGGGACATGTACCTGGCGCTGGAACATCCGGAGCTCGGTTCGAGAAAGCTGCAGAACGCGCCTTTCAAGCTCGCGGCGACCCCGGCCGTGAACCACCGCCCCAGCCCGCTGATCGGGGAACACAACCGGCAAGTGTTCGAGGACATCCTGGGACTCCCCCACGAGGATCTCGTGAGCGGCTACGAGGACGGCACGTTCTGGCCCGTCGACCGCGCCCGCTATCCGTACATGGAGGAGATGCTGAAATGACAGCGTCCGCGACAGGTCCGCTGTCGGGTTTGCGCGTGCTGGAACTCGCCGACGAGAAAGGCCAGTTCTGCGGCAAGCTGATGGCTGACCTCGGCGCCGATGTCATCAAGATCGAAACCCCCGGCGGAGATGCCACCCGCACCGTGGGTCCATTCCTGGACGACATTCCGGGACCGAACCGCAGTCTTTCGTTCTGGCACTACAACACCTCCAAGCGCGGCGTCACGCTCGATCTCGAATCAGGCGAAGGCCATGGTCTGTTCCGGTGCCTCGCTTCGACTGCCGACATCGTGCTGGAGACTTTCAAGCCCGGATACCTGGCGTCCCTGGACCTCGGATACGAGCCGCTAAGCGCCACCAACCGTAAGCTGATCATGTGTTCCCTGACGCCGTTCGGACAGTCCGGTCCCTGGCGCGACTACCTGTCGAGCGACCTGCTGCACATGGCTGCGGGCGGCCAGATGGCCTCCAGCGGCTACGACGACAGCGATGTTCCGAATGCGCCGCCCATCGCGCCCGGCGGCGGCAATGCATGGCATACCGGCGCCCACTACGCCTACGTCGCGATCATGGCCGCGCTGGTTCATCGCACTGCTACCGGCGAAGGCCAGTACATCGACGCATCCGTGCACGACGCCTGCGCACTGTCCACCGAGAGCGCCGTTGCCTCCTACATCTATCGCGACGAGGTAGTAATCCGGCAGACCGGGCGCCACCACTCCGCCAGCCCCACGCCGAGGGCGCAGTACCGCGCCAAGGATGGAAAATACGTCAACGCGCTCACCGGCGGCGGACGTCTTGATCCCGCCTCCGTGCGGCGCCTGGCCGAATGGTTCGACAGCCATGGACTCGCCGGCGACCTGATGAACGAGCGCTATCAAGATCCCGATGTGATCAAGGCGAACGCCCATCACATCGTCGAGGAGGTGATCGCCAACTTCATCGCGAACCGCACTGCGGACGAGGTCTACCACGAAGCCCAGGAGCGCGACTATCCCTGGGGAGCGGTGCGCGCACCCGATGAACTACTCTCCGACGGGCATCTCGAAGACCGGGAATTCTGGACCGAGGTTGCGCATCCGGAGCTCGGTCGCACCTTCGTCTACCCCGGCAGCGGCGCCATTTTCAACAGGTCGCCGTGGCGCATCTCGCGACGCGCCCCGCTGGTCGGGGAGCACAACGACGAGATCTTCGGCGAGGAACTCGGACTATCGTGCGAAGAACTCGCGCGCCTGTCTGACAGTGGCGTGATTTAGCGCACGTCGCCAGCCATGGGCAACACGATCACGCTCGGCGTCACCTGCTTCGCCGGATTGGGACCGTTGGTCACAAAGGCACTGGCCCGCATTCCCGCCACGAGTATTGCGACGTCCCGTATTCGCGATCATGACTTCGTATCGTTTCGAATGGATCGGGACCAGTTGCCTCGTCTGCGCTCCCTGCACGTCATCGAGGACGTATTTCTCCAGATTGCGCGGATTGATCGAATCACCGCGAGCGGAGACGTTCGGAAACTGTGTGCCGGACTGAAGCGGGCGACCGTTCTCGACGCAATCGTCTGCAAAAATCAGTTTTCCAGGGCGGCCCCACATCGTCGCCGGAAGGCGCCGAGCTATTTCTGTTTTGTGCGGCAGAGCAGGGACCACCCAATCCATCGAAAGAAAATCGCCCAGGGCGTCATGTCGACAATTGGCAGCGCCTTTCCGCGTTGGCGAGCGAACGATCCCGCCGACCTGGAGTTCTGGGTCTTCTGGACCAAAACCGCCTCACTGCTGTTGCGACTCAGCGACGAGAGACTGAAATACAGATCTCGACGGCCGCCCGAGTTCCGCGCCGCCTTGCGGCCGACGATCGCGGCAGCCATGGTTGAACTTGCCCAAATGAGCGACGGGCAAACGGTTCTGGACCCCATGTGCGGCACCGGCACGTTGCTGCTTGAATGCAGCACCCGGTTTCCGCAGTCGAAAGTCTTCGGTTCGGACGAATCGACCGACGCCGTGTCAATCGCGAAGAGTCGGCTCGGCGGGAAGGCGTCGATCAGGCAGTGCGCACTCGACGACCTGCCCCATGACGCAGGAACGTTTGATCGAGTCATGGCCAACCTGCCCTGGGGCAAACAGGTCCCAGTCAGACCCGGTGTCTACGAAGCCGGTCTCGCGCGCATGCTGGATCTTGTAGTCGACGGCGGGCGAGTCGTTCTCCTGACGCCCCGGCGCGATCTGCTCGAGCCAACGCTGCGCCGCCTCCGGGCACGATGGTCGGCCACGCCGGTCCGGGTTCTGGGCACCTGGGCTTCGATCTACGTGGTCACAAAGCCGCAGAACTTCCGCCCGCCGACGTAAGGCCGGGGACCGCCGAACTGCGGTCGTCCGGGCTCAATGTCGTTGGCGAAGACGTGGCGCCTGTCGACTCACCCGAGATTGCGTCGAAACATGCTGTGCACCCGCTCCCAGTGCTTCTCGGCCGCCTGCCGGTGGTAGCGCTCGCCCCCGGGAGGCGCAAACCCGTGCATCGCGCCTTCCATGAAGTCGATTCGATAGTTGATTCCCGCGTCGGACATGGCTTGGTCCATGACCTTCATGTCGTCCACGGTCGCCGTGGGATCCTCATCTGCCCATCCGAAATAGACTTCGGCCTTGATCCGGTCGATCTGGCGGTGCGGTGAGTCATCCTCGTGGGTCACGACCCAGGCGCCGTGCAGGGACGCGATGGCGCCCACCTTGTCCGGCATGGTCTGCGCCAGCGCCATGACGAGCGGTCCGCTCATGCAGAAGCCGACGGCGCCGATCTTGCCGTCGGAGTCCGCCTTGTCGTTGTGCGAGGCGAACTCGAGCATCGCTTCGGCATCCGGGATGATTCCATGACGCGTGACGCTCTGCATGAGGGCACGCCTGTCGTCGTCTTCGCCCAGTTCGTGGTACGGGCTCACGCGGTAATAGAGATACGGCATCAATACGTAGTAGCCAGCGGTCGCAAGCCTCGACGCCATATCCATCAAGCCTGGCCGGATGCTCGGCGCATCCATGAGGTAAAGCACGATCGGGTAGGGACCGCCCTCCTCCGGGTGAAACTCGAAGGTCGTCATGCTGCCGTCCGGTGTTTCGATCTCAACTCGTCGCTCTATCATTTGAACTCGCTCCGCTGCTCGGTGTGTCGATGAGGTTTGCCCAAGACGGCGTCCCCGTCAACAATTCCGCGATATGATGCTTCGGCCCTGGCCACGGAGGACTATCGTGAAGAACCGAAGCGTTGTGGCGGCACTGGCCTTGGCAGCCGTAGGATTCCATGCGGTCGCCGACGAGGAGATCACGCCGGCGCATGTCTACCAGGCGGTCGAACAGCTCTCCGCGAATGTAGACCTGGTGCGGGACGTGATGGGTCGCCCGGAAAAAACCACGGAACCTTGGGTCGTTGTCGATGCGCAGTCACGCCACGTGTTCTATCAGGCGTTGACGCTATTGCGGAAAGCCAATCGTCTCGCGGATGAACTGGCCGGCGCCGAACGAGCAGCTCCACCGCCCTTGTTGGAGGAGGAGATCGTCCCGGCGGACGTGTTGGGCGTAGTCGATCTGGCAAGCTCTCAGATCGATGCCGTGCGTCGCGAGTTGGGGATGACCTACGGCGCGGAACTCGGCGCTCTCGACCGCAGCAAGAAACCGAAGGATGTCCTGCGCGAGATTGTCCAGGCGGGCCGGCAGTTGAGTTTCCTGATTGACCGGCAGTTCAAGCCCGAGGATGTCTACAGACGCCTGGAGCTGGCGGCCACCTACGTCGCCGGCGCGTTGACCGAAGACGAGTCAACCCCGGTGTATGGCGAACTGCCACCGCTCGAACCAGGGAAGGTCCCGGCCGACGTCTACCGCAGGGTACTGGAATGCCTGGAGCTTGCGACGGTGATCGGCGAGAAACGCGGCGTGTCGACGTTGAAGCTGAACTTGCGGCGTGAACTCCGGCGCCGGGACATCGCGCCGGCGGATGTCTACGATCTCGCTACCACGCTGTTGTCCGAACTGGCTTACTTGACGCTGGTGCTGGATGCCAAGGACGTGCCTTCGCCTCCCATCGAGCAGCCCAAGCACGTGTTTCCTTCTCACGTCTATCGCATGGCGGGCATGCTCCAGGACGAACTCGCGCGACTCGAGGGCGGGCTATAGCGGACCGCCGCGAAGCCGGCCCACAACCAGCCTCGCGCGGCTCGACGCACGCCGCGTAGACCACGCGTAGACCTGGCGGGTTGACCTGTCCGGCCTTCTCGCATTCAATGCGGTGTTTCGTTCCGAAGAAAAATGGGGTGGGGATGAAACAGGGTGTTATTCCCGACGACTTGACGCGGCCGTTCTGGGAAGCCGCCAACGAGGAGCGCCTGGTCATCCAGAATTGCCGGGACTGCGACCGGCTGCAGCATCCGCCGGCGCCGGTCTGCGGGAAGTGCGGGTCGGACGCGGCGCTGGAATGGAAACAGATGAGCGGCCGGGGCCGCATCTACCACTACGGTGTCGTCCACGACTGTCCGATACGGCTTCTGCAGGACGACCAGCCATTCAACTGCGCCGTGATCAACCTCGACGAGGATCCGGGCATCCAGATGTATTCGCATCTGCCCGGCACGCCGGTGGACGAAGTGCCGGTCGGCGCCGCCGTCGAACTGGTGTTTGAAACTGCGGCCAATGGGCAGAAAGTTCCCGAGTGGCGGGTTGTTGGCGACTCCTGATGAGCACGCCGAACGCACCTCAATCGATGTACCGGGCCCGGGAGGGACTCGGGGTATGGGAACACCGCGGTCAGGTCGCGGCCGTGGGGATCGGACATGGACCCACATCACGGCGCTGGGACGGCAAGGCGGACACCTCGGTCGGCGCCATCAGCCTCCTCGCGTTGCGCAAGGCAATCGAAGACGCGGGGGTGAATCCCGCAGATATCGACGGACTCGTCATGGACGAGCGCACGACCACGGGCGCCTTCTGGCCCCGCGACCAGGAACTGCCCTGGGACGTGATCAACGCCTACAACCGAACCGATGCTCCGCTCGACGGCATCACCCAGTTGAGCGCCGAGTGGATTCTCAAGAACATGCCCGAACTCGCCGGGGTGCAGTTCACGATGTACGCTCCGGTCTGCATGTCGAACGCCATCGTCGTCGCAGCCCAGGCGATCGGCGAGGGGCGCGCTCACACCTGCCTCGTGCTCAAGGCCTGGCACAACCTGCCCGGCCGCTACTACCAGAGCGGACCGAACGCCGACGACGCCATTCCGGGAACCGCCGCCATGCGGTCGCTGTGGGGGGCGCCCGCCTGCTACGGCACGGCGATCCAGTTCGCCGAGTACTGCCGCAAGTACGGCAAGAACCACGACATGATGGCCCCGTTCATCTCGAACTCGAGGCGCAACGGGCTCAAGTTCCCCGAGGGCTACTGGGCACAGCACCGCCCGGAGGAGATCACCCCCGAGGACTACAAGGCCGCGCGCTGGATCGCCAAGCCCGCGAACCTGTTTGACAACGACATACCGATCATGTGTTCCGCGGCCTATCTGTTCACGACGGCCGAACGTGCCCAACACCTGAAGCGGAAGCCCGTCTACATCCTGGGCCACGCATCCAGCCGGGGCCAGGCGCGCAGTTTCGTGCCCACGCTGGACGAAGTGGAGGCAGAGTGCGCCAGTAGCGGGCGCAAGCTGCTGGAGGCGGCGGGCATCACCGTGGACGACGTCTCCTTCGAGAACCTGTACGACGGGTTTCCGCAGTTCCACCAGTTCCACATGGAAGGACTTCGCTATCGGGGCATCCAGCCCGGCGAGGCGCTCGACTTCTACCAGACGGACATCAGCATCGGCGGACCCAACCCGGTGTCGCCGAGCGGCGGCAATATCGGCAGCGGCCGTAGCCGTTTCTGGATGCACACTGACTGCATCCAGCAAATCCAGCGCCGCGCCGGGGAACGCCAGGTGACGGGGGTCGAGCCGGTGATCGGCGTGTCCGGCGGCCCGATGCCGACAGGTGGCAACTTCACGTGCTGGAGCGCCACCGGCGACTATTGATACAAGCAACCGGCGTCTGAATCCGCAGCCCCCGGAACGCTCACGGGCGGCGCGGTAGGAGAGATTCAATGAGCACCGAGAACGCACCCCAATCGATGTACCGCTCCCGGGAGGGTCTGGGAGTATGGGAACACCGCGGGAAAGTCGCGGCCGTGGGGATCGGACATGGTCCAACATCCCGGCGCTGGGACGGCGAGGCGGACACCTCGCTCGGCGCCATCAGCCTTATCGCGTTGCGCCGGGCCATCGAAGACGCGGGCGTGAACCCCGAGGACATCGATGGACTCGTGATGGATGAACGCACGACCACCGGGGCATTCTGGCCCCGCGGGCAAGAGTTGCCGTGGGACGTGATCAACGCCTACAACACGACCGACGCGCCACTGGACGGCATCACCCAACTCAGCGCCGAGTGGATCCTGAAGAACATGCCGGAACTCACGGGCAACAAGTTCACGATCTACGGTCCGGGCTGCATGTCGAACGCCATCGTGGTCGCCGCCCAGGCGATTGGCGACGGCCTCGCGCACACCTGCCTCGTGCTCAAGGCCTGGCACAACCTGCCCGGCCGCTACTACCAGAGCGGACCGAACGCGGACGATGCGATACCAGGAACGCCCGCCCTGCGTTCGCTCTGGGGCGCGCCCGCCTGCTATGGCACGGCGATCCAGTTCGCCGAGTACTGCCGCAAGTACGGCAAGAACCACGACATGATGGCCCCGTTCATCTCGAATTCGAGGCGCAACGGGCTCAAGTTCCCCGAGGGCTACTGGGCGCAGCACCGGCCGGAGGAAATCACACCGGAGGACTACAAGGCCGCGCGCTGGATCGCCAAGCCCGCGAACCTGTTCGACAACGACATACCGATCATGTGTTCCGCGGCGTACCTCTTCACCACCGCCGAGCGGGCTCGGCACCTGAAGCAGAAGCCGGTCTACATCCTGGGTCACGCATCCAGCCGGGGCCAGGGGCGCAGTTTCGTGCCCACCCTGGACGAAGTGGAGGCAGAGTGCGCCAGTAGCGGGCGCAAGCTGCTGGAGGCGGCGGGCATCACCGTGGACGACGTCTCCTTCGAGAACCTGTACGACGGGTTCCCGCAGTTCCACCAGTTCCACATGGAAGGGATCCGATACCGGGGTGTGCAGCCCGGAGAGGCGCTCGACTTCTACCAGACAGACATCAGCATCAGCGGACCCAACCCGGTGTCGCCGAGCGGCGGCAACATCGGCAGCGGGCGCAGCCGGTTCTGGATGCACACGGATTGCATCCAGCAAATCCAGCGCCGCGCCGGGGAGCGCCAGGTGACAGGCGTCGAGCCGGTGATCGGCGTGTCCGGCGGCCCGATGCCGACAGGCGGCAACTTCACTTGCTGGAGCGCCACGCCGGACTATTGACAGAAGGAAGTAACAGAATGATTTTGATCAGCTTCGACATTGACGGGACGCTGGAGGAAGGCGACCCGCCGGGAGTCCTGACCATGGACTTCGTTCGCGAGGTGAAAGGCCACGGATTCCTCGTCGGCAGCTGTTCGGACCGACCCATCAGCGCGCAGCGGGCCATGTGGGAACGGCACGGCATCGAGGTCGACTTCACCGTGTCGAAACACATGCTCGAAGACGTCAAGGCCGATTTCGAAGCCGAGGTGTACTACCACATCGGCGATCGCGAGGACCTCGACAAGCGTCCTGCGGAAAAGGCCGGCTTCGAGTTTCTCTGGCCGCACGAAGCAACGGACAGACCCTGGTCCGAAGGGACGTAGGCGAATACTGAAGGGCCGCCATCGTCGGCCCGGGAGGCGCCGTCAGGCGACTCCGTCCATGAAGCCCGCAAGCGCGATGTCGAGGGACGTGACCCCGCCGGCGTCGTGCGTGGACAGGCGCACCTCGACCCGGTTCCAGACGTTGAACCATTCCGGATGGTGATTCATCTGCTCGGCCTTTAGCGCCGCCCGACCCATGAAACCGAAGGCGGCGTTGAAGTCGTCGAACCGGAACGTCTTCTCGATGCCCGTGCCGGCATCGTCCAGCGCCCAGCCATCGAGTTCGGCGAGCGCGGATTGCAGCGCCTCGTCATTCAGTTTTTCTGCAGCCATCGATGTTCCTCCAATGTCTGAGTCCTGGTCATCGTTGCGGGTTCAGATCCTTCCCGCGACGACCCACGTCAAATCGAGATGGAGCACTATGAGAATACCGTGCCCCCGTTAATGTCGACACTGGCGCCGTTGATGAAGCTCGATTCAGAGGACGCAAGATAAGCCACCAAATCAGCCACTTCACTCGTTTGTCCTTCGCGCCGAAGCGCGGTGCCCGCGGCTACGTTGGCTCGCACCTCATCCTGCGTGAACGTGTCATGAAAAGTGGTGCTGATCATTCCCGGGCATACGCAATTGACGCGGATGTTGGCGGGGCCAAATTCCTTGGCTATCGCCCGCGTAAACCCGATGACCGCTGCCTTTGAGGCCCCGTAGGCTGCAGCGCCGGAACCGCCACCGTCCCGCCCCGCTTGGGAAGCGAAATTGATGATCGCACCACCGTCGCCCATGTGTGGAATGACCGCCTTGGTGGTCAGGAAAGTGCTCGTGACATTCAGTCTCATCACATGCTCCAAGAAGGATTCGTCCATCTCCAGCAACGACTTTCTGGCCACCAGGCCACCCACCACGTTCACGAGCACGTCGATGGCGTTTCCGTAGTTCGCCTGGGCGACCTGCACGACATTTGCCACATCAGCGGCCACTGTCATGTCGCCCTTGACCGCAACTGCAGCGCCGCCAGCACTCCGAATCCCCTCCACTGTTGCATGTGCGCCTTCTTCGCTGTTGCAGAAGTTGACCACGACCTTTGCGCCTTCCGCAGCGAGTTTCTCGGAGACGGCACGGCCAATATCCCTTGCGCCCCCGGCAACGATTGCGATCTTGTTATCAAATCTCATGCCTTCTCCTTCCCGCAATCAGGATCTGTCCTCCACCGGCTTGATGGTTCCGCCGAACAACACTTCAACGGATCATAACAATCTACTGCCGTGGAGCGTTCATATGTTTTTTCGGAACCATATGATATCCGGCCAAGGAGTCCCCGCTGTTCCCTAGCGCCCGCAACGGTCCCGCAAAGGCATTGATCGCGTATCATGCGCTTGGTCCGGCGGATCAGGCGACTGTGGCCCTACCATGAAACCACCAGAGACGGTCTTTCACTTCACTTAACGGATACCCATGACCCAGAACTCGCTCGCGGATGAAACGACAACGTCGCTGCATTCGGTCAGTGCCGCGACAATAGCCACCGCACTCTACAAAAGAGGACTCCGCAACCAGGTCATTCAAAACGTCCAGCCGCTCAACGCACAGACCAAGAACATGGTAGGTCCCGCTTTCACCCTTCGCTACATTCCGGCGCGGGAGGATCTGAACCCGTTGTCTGTTTTCGAAAATCCAAATCACCCCCAGCGGGCTGCCATCGAGGCTTGTCCGCGCGGCGCCGTCATGGTTGTGGATAGCCGGCAAGACCCTCGCGCTGCTTCCGCCGGCTCAATCCTCATCACGCGCTTGATGGTCCGCGGCGGCGCCGGGATCGTTACGGACGGCGGCTTTCGCGACAGCCCGGAAATAGCTCGATTGGACTTCCCCGCCTACTACCAGCGTGCTTCAGCACCAACCAATCTCACGTTGCATCAGGCTGTGGATGTCAACGTGCCCATCGGCTGCGGCGGCGCACCCGTCTGGCCCGGGGATATCGTCGTCGGCGACGGCGAGGCTGTCGTTGTCATTCCAGCAATTCTGGCAGATGAAATCGCCAGGGAAGCGGTGGAAATGACAGTCTTTGAGGATTTTGTCACCGAAGAAGTCCACAAGGGCCGCTCAATTATCGGCCTTTACCCCGCCACGGACGCCCGGGTGCTGGCGGACTTTGCCGCTTGGCGCACTATGAACGATCGCTAGCCATGCCGACGGAAACCGCCAGATCGTTGCTGGTCATCGGCGAATGCATGATGGAACTGTCAGGAGATGGCGACTCCTATGCTCGTGCATTTGCCGGCGACACATACAACTGTGCCGTGTACGCCAAACGTCGTCATGAAGACATCGACGTTGAGATACTAACCGCGATTGGGTCCGATCCGGTCAGTAGGGCGATGGTGGCTCAGTGGGACCGAGACCACATCGGACACTCCCTGGTCATGACTTCTGACAACGCCCACCCCGGAATTTACGCAATCTCCACGGATGATGACGGTGAGCGCAGCTTCACGTATTGGCGGAAGGATTCCGCCGCGACTGAACTCATGTCACTCATGAGCGAAGATATTTGCCGGGCGATTACGCAATTCAACTGGATTTTCTTTTCCGGCATTACCCTGGCGATATTGACAGATGAGGACAAGGCCGCGTTCATAGCCCTCATTGCCGCCCTGAAGGAGCAAGGCAAAACCATCGCATTCGATCCGAACTACCGTGCTGTACTGTGGCATGACATAGGCCACGCCACGCACTGGCTCACCGAAGCCTACCGGCTGACCGATGTCGCTCTGCCGGGCTTGGCCGATCACAACGAGCTTTTCGGTCACCAAAGCAGCGAGGACGTGAGAACCTTTCTGCAGGATTTGCAAATCGGCGAAATCGTCCTGAAAGCGGATGCCGCAGGCATTTATGGCTACTTGCAAGACCAGGATCCGGTGCACCTGGCCACCACAACCGACCGCAATCCCAAGGACACGACAGGTGCCGGGGATTCCTTCGCCGGCACTTACCTGGCCGAACGCCTTGTGGGCGCTTCGATGCCTGAGGCGATACGGAGTGCGATCAGAATGGCAAGTCTGGTGGTTCAGCACCACGGGGCCATCATTGACCACGCGCTCTATCCAAAAGGCTCAGCGTCTCCTCACTGAATCCCGGGACGCCAGCGCAGCTGCTTATCGCTCGAACAGCATGTGGTTCACTCGTCATGGACCGCATCACGCCAAGGCCTCTGCAGTTCCGATAGTAGTCACACTCAAGAGCCGATGAACTCGGACGGCCCGGCATGGGCTTTCCTCATTCCAGCCAGTCCGCAATCTGTCCCCCTGGTGGTGCGCCTATTTCTCACCGCCTCACGGCGCTCGCCTTTACAGGCGGTAGGTGGCACCCATGGTAATGCGGCGATCCGTCAGGCCCTGGAAACACACAAGAGCGCCTCCGTTGACACAAGATTGTCTAACGTCCGACTCAGTGAGGTTAACGGCTTCAATACCAATGTTCAGACTATCATTCACATCATAACTGATGCTGGCGTTGAGCTGCCCTCTATCCTCTTGAACAACCGGAAAGCCCCAAGGGAAGCTGGAAGTACTACCAAAATCGGTCGAACGGTATGCCTCACGCCATGTATACCGCATCCTGGCTGAAATACCATACCTTTCGTAATATGTCGTTATATTGTAGGCGGTTCCAGAGAGGTCGATCAGTTGCCCCCGCAGAGTAACGCCAGTAGCGCCCGTTGATGTCAAGGCAAACGCGGCACGGGCACGACTTGTTGGATTGAGATACGTATCCCCACCAGAGAAATCCTGCGTCGTAATGTTAGCAACAAATCCAAACCCGGATGCCCAACCCAAATTGTCCTCGAACTGCGAAAGATCATATTGAAAGGCGATTTCAACACCTCTTTGCGTGGTTTCCCCCGCGCCGTTGACTGTCGTTGCTGCCGGAACGCAGACCCCTACACCGGCAGGGCCAAAGACATTGATGTCTGCGATGGGATTGAAGATGCCGCCTTGTTCACAGGGAGCGGTAATGTCGCGGAATCCAGTGACCGGATCTTCAAATGGATTGTCCTGGGTACGCACAAAAAGGCCCGTGCGCACCTTGTTGAAATAGCCGACACTCAAAACGCTTGAAGGCGCAAGATACCATTCAGCAGCGATATCAAACGAAGTCACCTCCTCCGGCTCCAACCCCGGGTTCCCAATAGAAACAGGAGGGTTGGGGCTGGTGCTGAACGTAGTCGAGGTTGACAGACTGTCGAAATTCGGGCGCCTGATGTCCTTGCCCCAACCTGCACGAACAACGATATCCTCGCTAACGAATGCAGCCAAATTGAATCGTGGCAACAGAAAGTCATAGCTGCCGGTCGAGGTGGTAGGGGTCGCCACACCGTTGGTTACCGAATTGCCGGTCGAATCAACGTTGGTCTTTATGTAACGCAAGCCAAGATTTCCTCGGAAAATTCCGCTCTCGAAGTTCGCTTGCATGTACAGCGCGTCGGTCACTTCTTCGATATCGAAGAACGCAGCGACCGTCGATGTTGGATCATTGATGGATCTGGAACCTCCGTGGGCCGTAATAGCGGAGTTCAACGTGGCTAAAACGCGATCCGGATCCGAAGCCACAAGCTCCGGGTCAATGAGAAGAAAATCACCGATAAACAGCGCTCTGCCATCAGCCTCATTAAAGTTATTGGGGCCTGGCGTGAGGAGTTCCGAAAACAGATCACCTCTAGGAGAATCAGACATGCTCCTCAACCCGCGGTTAGTCCGGATGTCATTGTTGAAATTGGACGCCTTGCTATTGCGATAGCCAAAATCCAGTATCGTAATGCCTGACCAGTCCAGATCGTAACTGGCGTCAAGGACCAACGCGTCTTCGCCGCTTTCGGCTATGTCTTGGCTTATGTTGGTATCACGTAGCACAACATTTGCGGGATCAAGCAATTGCGCCACCGTTGGTGCGCCTGGCTCACCAAATGCGACGGCCCATGACAGTGTACCGCCTGTCAAATCGTACCGAAAAGGTGTGCTGTTGTCGTTGGCGCCGCCCGGGTCCAAAGGTACGTTCGGATTGATGAAGTTGAGAGTCGTGTTAAAGCTGGGAGTAGTAGAATCCGATGCTGAGGTTGATACCTCAGCTCGCCCAGACCATCTGCCTCTTTGCCAATTGGCGCCCAATCGAAATATTTCGCTATCTGTCAGGCGCGAGTTTGTGTCCGAAGAGAACCGCAGATTTGGATCGTCATCGTCAACTGCCAAATCAACGCCTACTACACCTCGGAACGCCGCCTCGATGGAACCGAGGTTCTGTGAGCCGTTTTGGCCATCGATCATGCCGAAAGTGACCGTTTCAAACGCATCGGGAATCGAAGCATTTCTAAGGCTACTCACGCCCGATCCCTGCACTCTCGAACTTTCTTGTCTGCGCTCTTGATCATTGACGACCGCATCAAAATACAGGGTCAAATCGTCATTCGGCGCCCACTCAAACGAACCGGCAAAGTTCTTGGTTTCATACTCAAAATTGTCGTAATCCTGGTTAAGAAACTGGATGGGCAGGAAATTGAAGGATTGAGCGCTTGCAGCGCCGCTACCCGAAGCGACGGTGTTGTCGCGGTCGGTACGAGGACGGAAGGCGGTGACGTCCTGCTCGGTGATGCTTCCGCTGAGAACGACCCCGAAAGCCCCGGTGTCCGTAGCCCAGTTGTCGCTCCAGGTGCCTGATATCCTGGGTGTAAAAGTGCCATCGGTGGAAAGACTGCTATTCTCCCCTTGTGCGCGGATGGTCGCTACACGTTGGACCAGCTCGAGAGGACGTATCGTTCTCAGGTTGATAGTGCCGCCCACAGACCCTTCAATGGTTTTCGCTTCAGGCGATTTGGTCACTTCAACAGCAGCGATAATGGCCGCAGAAACATCTTCAAAATCGATCCCGGTACGTCCGGCACCAGAGCCCACGGTAGACACACCGTTGATTTCGGTACGGTTTGCGTTAGTACCACGAATCTGAACACCGGTACCGACACCGGCCGTTCGAGTAATCTGGATCCCTGTCACATTCTCAAGCACCTCTGCAAGGTTTTGGTCAGGCAGCTTGCCTATATCTTCCGCCTGAATGACTTCGATCAGATTGTCCGCATCGCGCTTTTTTTCAAGAGCGCTTGCAAGAGACGACCGGATACCGATGACAACAATTTCCGGATATTCCACCGGCTCCAACTCTGACTCGTCCTCCTGGGCAAGACTTGCCGGAGCAAGGGCCAGCGCGGCCACGCTGACTACCAGTGCAGCGAAAGTACGTGCAAGGAACATGTGATTTCTCCCCCATAAACTCGATTCGACGTTGGTGCCATTGGACACAACAATGGCACATACCGGATTGGCTATCGGTATTGTGCCATATGCACTAACCGAACACCACGATAATATGATCCAAATTGGTAGGACCAATCGGCGGGGACGTACTGATCAGAAAACTGGGCTTACGCCCACAACACTTCGGCAGAGTCGGGTCTCAGAACACTTTTCAGTGTTGTCCGACAGCCCGCGAACTCAAACTGCGGCAAGTCCGACATGATTGATCGCGACGAGTCGAAGCAATGACGACGACCTTTGCCTAATTCTCCATGGAGCGCGGCATGCGTTTGCGCGGCCTCAGGGTAGCCCGCGCGGTCAAGCGGCCTCGTCAAGGCGTTTGGTCATCTGCTCCATGTACAGGTCGTTGAACTGTTCCGGTACCGAATCGCGCACGCGAGGATCGTCCACCAACGCGTCCATCCACGCGGAAACCTGCGGGAAGTCCGCCATCAGCCCGCTTTCGATCAGCGGCTCCACCATGCTGAAGCGCATCAGGAACGGCGCATAGGACGCGTCCACGAGGCAGAGGTCGGGACCGCTGAAGAACGGTCCCTCGTTGTCGCGCTCGTCGGAGATCGCCTGTTCCAGCTTGCCGACATGCCGCCTGGCGACCTCGAGGGCCTCCTCCCGCTTCTTGAGGTCAGCCACGGAAACTCCGCCCAGGCCCGAGGCAAATATGGGAACAAAGTCGTTCCAGGCGCGATGCCGGGCACGCTGGAACGCGTCTTCCGGATGCAACCGAGGCAGGATCTTCTCGTCCAGGTACTCGGCGATCGCGTTCGACTCGAACAGCGGTCGCCCGTCCACCTGCAGCATCGGGACTTTCCCGTGCGGCGATAACTCGAGGAACCAGTCCGGCTTGTCGCGCAGATTGATGTAGGTGACTTCAAAGTCCACGTTCTTGGCGCGCAACACAATCACGGCGCGCTGGACCCAGGGTCAGGTGAACGAACTGGCGAGATGGTATTCCGGCATGCGATGGGCCTCCCTTGCAATGTCTCGACCATAGGGTTTCATCCGGGCCGCCGTCAAGCCTGACCGACACAGCGTCTGTCGTGGATCGGCAGGGGTATCGCGGGCATTGCGGATGGAAGGAACGCAGTCTCGTACACTTGAGGCTATCGCCAGGCAGGAAGGACGCCACCGATGAGCGAAACGATCGCATCCGACAGAACCATCCGCGACTGGTCTGCGCTGGTGAACAATCTCAACCGTTTCCTGCGGCTGCGTACGACCCCGATCGGCATGAAACTCTACGAGACGGTTGAAGAGATGGAGGCGGTGCCACGCATCCGTCGTCCCAGTGCCGTCCATACCACCGATCAGATCGTGGGCCAGGCCTGCCGCAACGGCTGGACCGTGGGCATCACCGCCGACGACCTCGTCGGCGCCCAGTGCTCGACCGTCATCGGACTGCATCCGCGAAACGATGAGTGGCTCTCCGGCGAACACATGGCCGGCATCTGGTTCGAGACCCTCGAGGACTCGAGTCGGCACCAGCACTCGATGGACGTCGTCGACTACGGCAGGTACCAGGCCATGGCGGTGAGCCCGCTGGCGAACGGCCGCCTGGACCCGCCAGACATCGCCCTCATCTACGCAACGCCGGCGCAGATGATCCTCTTCATCAACGGTCTGCAGTGGACGGGATTCAACAAGCTCGACTGGGGCTGCGTCGGCGAATCCGCCTGCGCGGACTCCTGGGGACGCGCGCTCAGGACCCGCGAACCCAGCCTCTCCATACCATGCTTCGCCGAGAGGCGCTACGGCGGCGTGATGGAGGACGAACTGCTGATGGCGATTCCACCCGGCTATCTCCCCAAGGTCATCGACGGCCTCGACCACCTGTCCCGCAATGGACTCCGCTATCCCATCGCGCCATACGGCGTCAACAACGACGCCCGCGTAGGCATGGGTGTGAGCTACGGGTAGCGCCGCCACACCGTTGCTTTCGCACGCTCCGCTTGATTGCGCCGCACGCGTCTGCACAATGGCGTTCAGAACACCAACGGAGCATTTCATGGCAATCGAAGAAGGCAAGGCGGCACCCGAGTTCATCCTGCAGGACACCGATGGCAACGAGGTGGCCCTGAAAGACCAGAGAGGCAAGCATGTCGTCGTCTATTTCTATCCGAAGGACGACACGCCCGGATGCACGAAGGAAGCATGCGGATTCCGCGACCTGTGGGGCGAGATCGAGGACACGGGGGCCGTCGTTTTCGGCATATCCCCCGACGGGGCGGCATCGCACAGGAAGTTCGTCGACAAGTACGAATTGCCTTTTACGCTCCTGAGCGACCCGGACCGGGAAGTCATGGAGACCTATGGAGCCTACGGCGAGAAGATGATGTACGGCAGAAAGGTCATGGGCGTCATCCGTTCCACCGTGTGGATCGATCCCGAAGGCAAGGTCGTCAGGCACTGGCGCCGCGTCCCGAGGGCGGCCGATCACCCGCAGAAGGTGCTGGAAGCGCTACGAGGAAGCTAACCCGCATATGTCACCAAGGGCCGCGATGATCGCGCAGGATTTTGCCCGCGTGGGCGTGCTCGCGAGCGGAAGCATAGCCATCGCTTATGGTGCAGCAAGCACGTGCGCCCACGCGGGCAAAAGACAAGCGAGGGCGCGGCAGCGCAGTCTGTTTACGGCACGAACGTCGAAAATAGAACGTAACTTATTGAAATACGATGACCTTTGCTGACTCGACAAGCGCCTTGGTGATATATGCGGGCTAAGCTGGGCTTTCCCGGCGGCGTACTCAGGGCGCGCTAGAAGTGCGCCTGACCCGACAGCAGGAACCGCATGATGCTGCCGTGTTGCTCGCTTTCCGTGCTTTCGCCGGAAATCTCCAGGCGATGCGGCATTCCCATGAAGGCGCTCGCCAATTCATAGCTCACGCCCAGGCGTGCTTGGCGGTAGGCGTCGCGCGAAAGATCCAGCTCCCAGTACGGCACGATCGTGCCCGGTCTGCGCCGCATGTCGAAGCCATAGCTCATGCGGGTACCCAGTCCCCAACCCCGATTCTCGCGGCGAAGCGCACCCGCGAACGGATGTCCGCGGTACGTGAAGATGTCCATTGCCTCCGCAGTGCCGCCCCACTTCGGCGAAAGCAAGAGCCGGAAGCCCCTCCTCCCGTCCGGACCCAAGGCCAACGTGGCTTTCACACCGTGCTCCGAGTAACTCTCGTCGGAGTGCATTGCCAGCGCGCGGCCCTTCACCTCGAAGCCGACCATCGGACCCCGATAGCGGAAGCCGCCCGCCAGTTCCACCCCGCCGCCCGTCGCGCCGTCTCCACCGTCGTAACGACCAGCCACGTCGATGAACGGCGACACCGGAACTCCTGCAAACGCCATCGGTAGCGAGGCCTCCACACCCATGCGCAGCCGCTGCACATTCACCATCATCCCTTCTATCGCCCGCGGCCCCTCGTCCGTCTCCAGCCGGGCAAATCCCGCATCGCCCCGGACGGCGAAATCGAATCCGACGATCGGACCGAAGTCATAGCGGATTCCACTCAGACCCATGAGCATCGAAAGGTCGCTGGATGCATTTGAGGCCTCCTGGCCTTCGCGTTCCGCAGTCGCCTCGCCCGCACCGAATCCTAAGATCGCCCACATTTTCCCGCGCTCGCGGAACGCCCACTGGACGTAGGGGTGGATCACGTTCAGTTCCGTCTCGAGGCGGCCTTCGCCTCTGAAGTCCCCGCCGAACTCGTAGGAAGCGTCAGCTATCGCATGGGAGAAGGCCGCGCCACTGATCCATCCATTGCCCTTGGCGTCGACGCCCAGGTATATGGAAGTCAGCGAGCCGTTGTACAGGCCACTCTCCGGTTCGCCCTCGAACGCGTGCCAATCTCCCGCGCCCCACACGGACCAGGAATTGATCGGGTTGCCGAATCCTCCGAAAGGCATCTCGAACCGTGCACCCCGAAGCCACTGCGCCAGCGTGTAGCCCGTGGATTTCCGCAGGTACGGATCGTCGTGACCCCACCGCCCATCGTCGAACGCGCTTCCCAGGCGATCGATGCGGTCGAAGGCGGACCACTGCGGCTGGGTGACCTCGGACACGGGAGCAAGGCCCCGCCCGCCCCAAACGTCCATTGAGTCCGTATCGCTCGATTCCAGCCGCCCACCGATGGTGCTGGCAGCGCTCGCGATGACGCCCCGGCCTACCGCAGCCAACGCCCCTTCCAGCACCTCGGTCTCCTCCAGACTGGTCTCCACCGACACTCCGAAAACCAGGTAGATCGCTGCATCCACCGCCTTGGCAGTAATCGTCGCAGCCCCTTCTGCCACTGAAGTAATCGTCAACATGTTGCCCGAGATCTCTGCCGTCGCGATGCTGGAGTCATCGGAAGTCGCTTCGAATCGACCGGCATAGTCAACCTGCAAGTCCCCAAGCAGATCTGCCAGGTTGACGACTCTCCATTGCCCCACCAGCAACGTGAGCGAAAGCGGGTAGAGCATCAGTTCGGCGCTGACCCTGTGTTTCCCCTGCGCTCCCAACGCAGGAAGGGTCAGGTCCACCGCGTTCCCGCCGCCGTCCTCGAAAGTGCCAATCAAGGCGTTGGGGCCGATGCTGATGCCGTCGTCGTCGGTGTCGCCAGGCTCTACTGTGTACAGGAACCCTAGTGTCGGGGTGCCGCTTCCCTCCTGGAACAGCGCATCCTTCAACACCGAGCCAATCGACAGTTTGAGGATCGGGGCCTCTCCGGTGACGTATACGGGCACGTTGAATACGACATCGAGCAGGACATCGTCATCCGTCGTGTAGGTATCGTTCGATCCCGCACTGGATTTGAAGATCACCTCATCGACTCTGGCGACGACGGCCGCGACGGCCTTCACTGTGTGCTGAATGTCGGCAGGCAGTCCATTGAAGGTGCGCACGACGGCGTTGCCGGCGGTATCCTCGATCGTTCCCCCCTGCAGTGCGTTGGGCCCGATGCTGATGCCGTCGTCGTCAGAATCCCCGGCCTGCACCACGTAGCGGAAGGTCAGAATCTCCGTGCCGCTGCCTTCAATGAACATTGCCGCGCGCAGACGTTGACCGATCGAAAGCATGATCGACAGCTCCGTTTCCCCGCCCGTGACGTGCACGTCCTCGCCGAACTCAACCTCCACCGTGATCGCTTCGTCCCGGCTGTAGGTCCCGTCGTGGCCAACCGGCGCGATGATCTCGACTCGCGCCAGCACCGGGCTGAGCCCATCCACCTTGTGGTCACGATCAGCCGAAAGGCCATCGAACGCAAGCACCACCGCGTTGCCCGCCGCATCCTCGATGCTGGTCCCCCGCAGGGCATTCGGGCCGATGCTGATGCCGTCGTCGTCGGAATCGCCCGACTGCACCACGTAGCGGAACGTGAGCTTGTCAGTCCCGCTGCCGCTGACCGGGGCCGCGACACGCAGGTATTCACCGATGGAGAGCACGAGGGATACCTGTCCTGTGATGTGCACTTCTTCTCCGAAGTCAACCTCGACCCGGATCTCTTCGTTCAGACCATATATCCCGTCGTGGCTGGCCGGCGGCAGGAACCGGACCCGGGTCAGCGACGGGCTCACACCGTCCACCCTGTGTTCGATGTCGGCCGGGAGCCCCGCGAATATGCGGGCCACCCCGTTCCCCTCCGCACTTTCGATGACGCCTCCCCGCAGCGAGTTCGGCCCGATGCTGATGCCGTCGTCGTCCTGGTCGTCCGACTGCACCAGGTAGCTAAACGTCAAGCGCTTGGTTCCGCTGCCGTCGGCCAGTGTCGCCTCGCGCGAGTGTTCACCGATAGAAAGGGTCAGGGTGGGGCCTCCGGTGACGTGTACCTCCGCAGGGAAGTCGACCACCACCCGGATCTCCTCATTCAGGCCGTACACGCCGTCGTGGTCTCGAGGTGGAACGATCCGGACAACCAGCCGCGCCGTGTTCAGGCCATCCACCTTGTGCCCGCTGTCGCTCGCCCGGCCGCGGTAGGTGACGTCCACGGGGTTCCCCGCCACGTCCCGCACTTCCCCCTTCAGGCAGTTGGCCGGGATGCTGATGCCGTCGTCGTCGTAGTCGTCCGCCTGCACCACGTAGCGGAACGTCAGCGCGTCGGTCCCGCTGCCGCTGACGAATGTGGCCTTGCGGGTGTGCTCGCCTATGGTGATATCGACTGTCACCTCTCCCTTGACATGCACCTCCTCGCCAAATTCGACCACAATCGTGATTTCCTCGTTCACGTCGTAGGTCCCGTCGTGACCCGGAGGCGAAACGATGCGCACCCGGTCCAACACCGGAGCTATTCCGTCCACCCTGTGACGACCGTCGGCCGCGAGACCCGCGAATGTACGCACTATCTCGTTCCCCGCCGCATCCTCGATGCCGCCCCCCTGCAGGGCATTGGCGCCGACACTGATGCCGTCGTCATCCTGGTCGTCCGACTGCACCACGTATCGGAATGTCAGCGTGTCGGTGCCGCTACCGCTGGCGAGGGTCGCGGTGCGGAGGTTCTCTCCGATGGATATGAGCAGCGTCGGATCCTGTCCCGGGTCCGTGACGTGCACCACCTTGCCAAAGTCGACCGCCACCCTGATCTCTTCGCCGAGCCCGTAGGTGTTGCCGGAGTCCGGAGTAGACACGATACGGACCCCCGATAACGACGCACTGGTCCCGTCGACCTTGTGGCTGCTGTCGGGTGCGAGGCGCGTAATGGCGCGGTTCACTGCATCTCCGTCACCGTCCTCGATCGTGCCCCCGTCAAGGGCGTCCGAGCCGATGCTGATGCCGTCGTCGTCCTTGTCGTTCGACCGCACTACGTATTGGAACTCCAGCGTGTCGGTTCCGCTGCCACCTGCATATGACGCCTCGCGCTCGTTCGCGCCGATGTCGAGTGCCAGGGTCACGGTTCCCGTAACGTGCACTACCGCGCCAAAGTTAACCTGTACCCTGATCTCTTCGCTCAGGCCGTAGGTGCCGCTGGCAGCCGGTGTCGAAACGATCCGGACCGCCGCCTGCGAAACGATCATACCGTCCACCTTGTGTCGATCTTGGGCACCCACGCCCGCGAACGTGCGATCCACGACGTTCCCCGCCTTGTCATGCACCCTGGCTCCCGTCAGTGAGCCCTCGTTAGCATCAATGCCTGGGCCGATGCTGATGCCATCATCGTCCTTGTCGTCCGACTGCACGACGTAGCTGAACTTGAGCGTGCCGGTGCCGCTGCCCTCGACGAATGTCGCCTGGCGTGAATGCTGGCCGATGGCAAGCACCAGCACCAGTTCGCTCTCCGTCTCGTCTACATGCACCTCCTCGTTAAAGGCGACATCCACCATGATCTTCTGGTTCAGGCCGTATACGCCGTCGTGGCCGGCAGGCTCCACGATTTGCATCGCCTTCAGCGACGGCTTGACGCCGTCCACCTTGTGATCGTTGGGGGCCCCCACCCCCGCAAACGTGCGGTCTGCAGGGTTCCCCGCCGAGTCCTGGATAAGGCCCCCCTGGAGGGCCGTGGGACCGATAGTGATGCCGTCGTCGTCCTTGTCGTTCGCCTGCACGACATAGCTGAACGTCAGCGTCGTGGTACCGCTGCCGTCGGCCAACCTCGCGGAGCGCGAGTGCTGGCCGATGGAGAGGATCAGTTCCAGATTGTCCCCGTCAACTTCGGTGACATGCACTTCCTCACCAAAGTTGACCGTGACCCTGATCTCTTCGTTCAGACTGTAGACTCCATCGTGGGGATCAGGTGTGACGATATCGACGGCGTCCAGCACTGGATTGACGCCATCTACCTTGTGTCGGCCATCAACCGCCGGAACGCCATCGAATGCACGATCCACCGGGTTCCCCGCGAAGTCAGTAACGGCGGCACCCTGTAGTGCTCTTAGCCCAGGTCCTATGCTGATACCGTCATCGTCCTCATCGCCACGCTGCACCGTGTAGCTGAATCTCAATATCGCGCTGCCGCTGCCGCCGACGAACGTCGCCCTGCGCGAATGCTGGCCGATGGAGAGCACCAGCACCAGCTCGCTGACCGTTTCATCTACATGCACGACTTCATCGAACGTGACAGAGACCAGGATATCTTCGGCCAGACCGTATTCGTGGTCGCTGTCCGATTCGGGCTCGGACGTGATATCCACACCACCCCTCGTCACCCTCGGCTTGATGCCGTCCACCTTTTGCCGCGGATTGGCACCTTGAGCAGCGAAGCCGCGGCCTGCGGGAATGCTGGAGCCACTCTCAATTGTTCCACCTACCAAGGAGTCAGCAAGGTTCGCAATGCTGATCCCATCTTCATCGTAGTCGCCATGTATCACCGTGTAGCGAAAGTGCAACTTGAAGTCACTACTGCCGCTGCCGTCGATGAACGTCGCCTCGCGGTTGTGCTGACCGATATCGAGGATCAGTTTTAGTTCGACGCCGTCTCCGTCCGGCCATACATAGACGGCCTCGCTGTAGGTGACATCAACTTCAATGGCATCACCAACCTTGTACTTGTGGGTGTCGTCGGGGCCCGCTGTGGTAACGAAATCCACGGCCGTCACGGTAGGACCACCCTGCGCCCACGCAGTTTCGGCAGCGAAACCGCCCAGCGCCAGCAACAGGACAGCCGCCATCCAACGGGCAAATCCCCTGCGGGCGACTCCTGTCTTCGTTGCGCCGTGAGCGCACTGTCCGCTGCAAATCACTGTCCAATCCCCAATCCGCGCCGGGCGCGGTGACCAAGGATCACTTGCGTCAACGATCAGCGGCCGCGAGCCAGATGGACGCGCCGCCGACCGTTTCCCCCAAACGGACCGGCGAGCCTAGCACACAAATACTTCAATCCGCACAATGCCTTGCGTTGGTTATACACAGGCACGTAGCGCCGACGGCGTTGCAGTCGCGGTGCCGGACTGCCAACATGACGGCTTCCGCAGCGGAGAAATGCGCGTGAAGTTCGGCATCTTCTACGAACACCAGTTGCCCCGGGACTGGCAGGAAGACAGCGAGCACCGACTGTTCAAGGAGTCCCTGAAACAGATCGAACTGGCCGATGGGCTGGGCTTCGATTACGCCTGGGAAGTCGAGCACCACTTCCTCGAGGAGTACTCCCACTCTTCCGCGCCGGAGGTATTTCTCGCCGCCGCCAGCCAGCGCACGCGCAATATCCGTCTCGGCCACGGCATCGTGCAGCTCACCACCAATCATCCGGCCCGCGTCGCCGAAAGGATCGCGACCCTGGACCTCATTTCCGACGGGCGCGTCGAGCTCGGGCTCGGCGAAGGCTCGTCCGTCACCGAACTGCACCCGTTCAACCTGCGCTTTCGCGACAAGCGCCTCGTCTGGGAAGACGCCGTGCGCTGCACCCTGCCCATGTTCTGGAACCACGGCTGGGAGTACGAGGGCGAGTTCTTTCATTTCCCGCATCGCGCGGTGGTGCCGAAGCCACTGCAGAAACCGCATCCGCCGCTATGGGTGGCCTGCTCTCAACTCGACACCATCCGCTATGCCGCGCACCGCGGCATGGGTTGCCTGTGTTTCAAGTTCGTCAGCCTCGACGCCGCGAAAGCCTGGGTGCACGCGTACTACAACACCTACGTGCACGACCAGGAGAAACTCTGCGAATACCAGGCGAATCCCAACATCGCGGTCGTCTCCGGCTTCATGTGCGCGGAAACCGACGACGAGGCCTGGGAAAAGGCGGACGGCTGGACCTTCTTCCAGTTCGCCCTGCAGCTCTACAACAAGGAAGGGCCGTTCGAACCCGGCGGCGTCAACTTCTGGGAGCGCTACCAGGAGTGGAAACAGACCCCCGCCGGAAAGAAGCGCTCGGGCAGCGAACTGATCGGTTCGCCGGAGACCATAGCCGAACGCCTGCGCGAACTGGAGAAGGCGCACGTCGACCAGGTCATTCTGCTGAACCAGGCGGGCAAGAATTCACATCAAGATATATGTGCAAGTCTTGAACTTTTCGCCAAAAAAGTGATGCCGCAGTTCCAGAAACGTCATCCTGAGCAGGACGCCTGGAAGGCGGCCGTGCTGCGCGGCGAAATCCAGCTTGAGGAAATCGACACCGAGCCCTACAACTTCGCGGCACGCGGCAAGCCGAGTAAACCACCGAGCCGCGACGGCAGGGACATGGTCGGCGGCGTGACCGGTCGTCCCGCAGCACGGGCGATCAGGAACTAGATTTCAGACTGCGGACGCCGGCACCTCCGCGGTGTCCAGGAAGTCGAGATTCGCCCCCTCCCCGACCGTACCCGGATGGCTAAGGTCCCGCGCCCGCATGACCGCATTCCGGCCAAAGCGGTCGACCAGGCCATCGATGGTCGTCTCCAGGTTTCGCCGCGCCGCGTTTTCGAACAGGTCGAGCTGTCTCGGTCCGCGACGCCAGTCGAGATCGAACGCCGTCATCCCCACCAGTCGAAACGGACCCGGATGGTCGAACTCGTCTAGCAGCCGCCTGCCGACGGCGAAGAACTCGGAAGCAAGATCGACCGGTCCGGCGAGTGACCGCTGGCGCGCCAACAGCTCGAAACCGCTCGTCTTGAGGCGCACGCGCACGCCGCCAGCGACATACCCCTTCGATCTGACACGGCGGGCGATGCGGTCCGCCGCGCGGCGTAGGTGTAGTTCGATATCTTCGCGCCGGGACACGTCCGCGCGCAGCGTCCGATCCGAACCGATGCTCTTCGCCGCCCTGGCGCGCAGCACTTGGCGCGGGTCCCGCGCATGCGCCAGGTCGTGGAGGCGGCTCCCCGCGCTACCGAACTGCCGCCGCAGCAGTCGAACGTCAGCCCTTGCGATATCTCCTATCGCGTAGTACCCGAGTGCCTGAAGGCGCGGCGCGGCCTTCTTTCCGACGCCCCATAGTTTCGTGACCGGGAGCGCCGCCAACCACGCATGCGCCTGGTCCGGCGGCACCACCGTGAGGCCATCCGGCTTGTCGTAGTCGCTCGCGACCTTGGCGACGTACTTGGTGGCGGACAGACCGACGGATATTCGCAGTCCCGTCGCTTCGAACACCTTCCGCTTGATCTGACGACCCATCTCCTCGGGTCCGCCGAATATCGCCTCGGCACCGGTCATGTCGAGGAAAGCCTCGTCCAGGGACAGTGCTTCTAACCGGGGTGAGAAATCGCCCAGGACACGCATCGTCTCTGCCGACAGCTCCTGGTAACGCTCGAACCGCGGCTCGACGATGACAGCTTCGGGACAGCGGCGCGTCGCCTGTGCCATCGGCATGGCGCTGCCCACGCCATAGCGACGCGCTTCGTAGCTTGCCGTCAGCACGACGCCCCGAGCGCTCTTCGGGCCCACAAGCACGGGTCGTCCGCGCAGGCCCGGATCGTCCATCTGCTCCACGGCGGCATAGAACGCGTCCATGTCGGCGTGCGCCACGATTGCCGGCCATCCAAGCATGGAGACAAAATACTGTATGCAACCACAGTAACGCAACACCCGCAGGGGCGCGAGGCTCCGATATTCCGGCAGGTTGTGGACCGGTCAGATCAGCGGTTGGGTCCCCGCGCCTGCGGATACGGCTGCCAGCGCCGCAGCTTCGTCCTCGGCAACACCGAGGGGTTCACCGCGCTGCGAGGCCAGAGGCCCTGGAGCACCGTGGCCAGTTCCCTGCCGAGCCGACGTCGCGTCTCTGGACCCATGCGGGCCGACGCCGACGCCATGTGGGGCGTACAGGTCACGTTGTCCATGTGCAGCAGCGGGTTGTTGGTCGACACCGGCTCCTGTTCGAACACGTCGAGCCCCGCCCCAGCAATCTCCTTCGACTCAAGGGCGCGGATCATCGCTTCTTCATCCACGGTCTTGCCGCGTCCATTGTTGATGAAGAGCGCAGAGTTCTTCATGCGGGCGAAGTGCGCATCCGACAACATGTGATCGGTATCCCCATTGTGCGGGGCGTGCATCGACACGAAGTCGGACCGCTCGAGGAGTTCGAACAGGCTGGTTACCGGCTCCACGTTGGCCTCCGTCATCTCCAACTCCCCGACGAAAGGATCGAAGGCGATGACGCGCAATCCGAATACGTGGCAGCGCCGCGCAACCGCCTTCGCGACATTGCCGAATGAGATGAGGCCGATCGTGCGGCCCCAGAGTCTTGGAATGTCATCGTGATAGGGTCGCCCTTCGCGCCAACGCCCGTCCCTGGTCATCTGGTGCATGAGCAGCAACCGGCGATGCGCCGCGAGCAACAGCATCATCGTGTGGTCGGCGACCTCGTCGATGAACACATCGGGAACATTGGTCACCACGATGTCGTGGTCGGTCGCCGCATCCACGTCCACCGGGTCCGCGCCGACACTGCCGAGACCGATGACCACGCACTTGTTCAGACTCCCGATGATGTTGCGATTGAGATAGCGCCCGCGGGCGATCAGTCCGTCGGCCTCATCCTTGACCGCCTCGATAAACTCGTCGTCGCTCTCAGCCGGCACTTCGACGATCTCGGCGCCGATGGGATCGAGCGCCTCTCGCTCAAGTGAAAATTGCGGCTCGGCCCCGTCGTACGTGGGACCGGCTTGCCCCTGGACCATTACCGTGTAATTGCGCTCAGTCATGGATTCTCGCTCGTCTTCAAAAGGGTGAAATCCCGGACTCCGTACCGGAACGCCGGGACGCCAAAGCGTACTGCGATACGGGCCGACAAAGCCAGCGCTAGACCGGTAGCCCTCCCGCCTGCTTGATCTCGGCCAGGCTGAAGCTCGACTCCAAGTTCGAAACACCCGGATAGCCCAAGATGTCGCTCATGACCAATTCCGAAAAGTGGTCCATGTCCCGCGCCACCACTTTCATCAGGTAGTCGTGCGTGCCGCTCATCGCATGGCATTCGACGATATGGGGCTCGTCCTGCACGCGCCGGTGGAATTCCGTTCGCTGCTCAAGCCCTTTTTCGAGCGCGAGATGGACGTAGGCCGTCACCGTCAGTCCCAGCGCGCGCTGATCCAGCCTCGCCGCGTAGCCCTGGATCACGCCGTCGCGCTCCAGGCTCTTTACCCGTCGAAAGCAGGGCGACTCCGACAGGCCGATCCTGTCCGCCAACTCCACGTTCGGCAGCCGACCGTGACGCTGCAGTTCGGCCAAGATCTGTCTCTCTATTCGATCCAGCGACATTGCAAGAAATACCTAAAATTCAAATACTAGAAGCAAGAATACACCCTCATCGCTTCGGGAATAGGGGAAATAGAAGAGTTCTTGCCGCAGATGTCCTTTACGATCAGCACCATGATCGCGAATGCAGACATAAACGCAGACATGGTTGTGCAAGCTCCTCCCCGGGACGGGACGGTTGCCAATCCCATGGGGGTCGACGGCTTCGAGTTCGTCGAGTTCTCCGCGCCGGAAATCGGAGTGCTCGAGCCGGTCTTCGAATTGCTCGGGTTCGAAAGGACCGCTGTTCACCGCTCGAAGTCCGCCGAGTTGTGGCGCCAGGGAAACATCAACTTCATCGTCAACTACGAGCCGAAGAGCACCGCCTGGTATCTCGCGCAGGAACACGGGCCATGCGCCTGCGGCCTCGCCTTCCGCGTTCGGGACGCCCGGCACGCCTACGCGCGCGCACTCCGACTCGGTGCCGAGCCGGTGGATAGCCCCTGCGGTCCCATGGAACTGCGCCTGCCGGGCATCCGGGGTATCGGCGGTGCGACCTTGTACCTCATCGACCGCTGGACGGACGGCAACAGCATCTACGACATCGACTTCTCTTTCCTGCCCGGGGCCGACCGCCGTCCCCGAGGGGTTGGCCTCAGGGTCATCGATCACCTCACCCACAACGTCTACCGGGGCCGCATGGAGCACTGGGCCACCTACTACGAAAGGCTGTTCAATTTCCGCGAGATACGTCGATTCGAAATCCAGGGGCAGGAAACGGGCCTCGTGTCCCGCGCCATGACCGCACCCGATGACAAGATCCGCATTCCGCTGAACGAGGAAGCGGTCGCGCTTGCGAGGTCCTCCCGCAGCGGCCAGATAGAAGAATTCCTGGTGCGCCACAGGGGTGAAGGCATCCAGCACATCGCCTTCGGCTGCGAAGACCTGGCGGCGACCTGCGATCGGCTCCGCGCAAGGGGATTGCCGTTCGTGGATCCGCCACCTCCCGCCTACTACGAAGCGCTTGCCCGGCCACGGCCAACCCGTGGCCGAACTGGCGCGGCGCGGCATCCTGCTCGACGGCTCGACCGAGGGCGAACCGAGGCTGCTGCTGCAGATTTTCTCGGCTGACCTGATCGGACCGACGTTCTTCGAATTCATCCAGCGCAAGCGCGACGACGGTTTCGGCGAAGGCAATTTTCAGGCGCTGTTCGAAGCGATCGAAAGAGATCAGCTTCGTCGACCGGACGCCGCATCGACCCCCGCGCCCGACGCGATGACCGCGTCCGCCGTCGAGGAGTCCGCATGAATCTCAAGCGCATCCACCACGTCGCCTACCGCTGCAACGACGCCAGGGAGACGGTCGATTTCTACCGCGACGTGCTGGGAATGGAATTCCAGCTCGCCTTCGCCGAGGACACGGTGCCTTCCACAAAGGCGCCGGACCCGTATATGCACGTCTTTCTCGATGCCGGCATGGGCAACGTGCTCGCCTTTTTCGAGTTGCCGAACGCCCCGCCCATGGGCAAGGACCCGAACACCCCGACCTGGGTGCAGCACATCGCGTTCGAGGTGAGCGACGCAGACGCCCTCGCAGAGGCCAGGGAACGCGTCTTGTCCGCGGGCCTCGATGTCATCGGTCCCGTTGACCACGGCATCTTCGACTCGATCTATTTCTTTGACCCCAACGGCCACCGGCTGGAGATCGCCGCCAACAAGGGCAGCGCAGAGGACAGGCACCGCGCGCACGCTGTTGCCGAAGCCATGCTGGACGAGTGGACGCGGACCAAGCGTGCGCCGAAACATGCGCGCTGGCTGCATGCACCGACCGGCGAGGGGCAGCCGGACGCCAGGTAAGCGTTCAGTCGCCCAGGCCGGCCCCGGTCTGCTCCACCACCAGGGCTACGACGGCACGCAGGGCCTCCTGTTCGCTGTCGCCCTCGAGGAGGCGCAGGCGATACAGGTCGATCTGCTCGTCCGCGCTTGCGCCCTCGCGCACGATTTCGAGTGAGTGACGAAGCTCGGCTTCGCAATCGAGGGCTTGAGCATCCTCCGTGAGCAACTCCACCAGCGCTTCGATCTCTTCAGCGATGTCGACCCGACCACCACGGCGGGTATCGCCAAGGAAGGCCAGCATGCCGTAGCGCTGCGCGAGCCACTTGTTCTCCGCGATGATTTCCGTGGGCGGCTCCGGCGGTAGCGCATTGGCCCGGTCGAGACGCAGGAGCATCCGTATCAGGCAGGCATACGTGGCGGCGATGCATAACGCGTCCTCGGTGCGCGGACAGACATCGCAGATTCTCAGTTCCACGGTGGGATAGGTTCGCGAGGGACGGATGTCCCACCAGATCTCGCCACCATCGCCGATGAACTCCATGCGCAGGTATTCGTCGACAAGCGCATCGTAGTCGGCGCGGGAATAGAGCGGCCCGGGGATGCTCGTGCGCGGCATCGCTTCGAACAGGTTCAGTCGTCCACACTTGAATCCCGATTCGCGGGAGTCATAGAACGGCGAAGAACCCGAAAGCGCATTGAGCAGCGGCAGATAGCGCCGCAACGCCGTCATGATGCGGATTCGAATGTCTGGATCGCCAAATCCCGCATGCACGTGCATGCCGTTGACCACCAGCCGCCGGACGGTGTCCTGGAACGTGACGGCGAACTCCTCGTATCGCTGGCTCGCCGTCGGCAATTGCGATTGCCACGCGGCGAACGGATGCGTCGATGCCGCCATGACTTCGGCGCCATGACTGCGCGCCGCTTCAACGACCAGCCGCCGCGTCGACCTGAGCGCCTTTCGCAACATCCCCACCGAGTCGCACACTTCTGTATTGGTCTCGATCTGGGATCGCAGGAATTCATGTACGACTTTCTGCGGACCCGCGTGGGAAGCGCCCGCTTCAAAGATGCGCGGGTCCGGATCCGACAACAAATCTCCGGAGTCGGGATCGACGAGGAAAAACTCTTCCTCGATTCCAAGCGTGATCGTAGTGTCGTCGTCGCCTGAGGATCGGGTCATCGGTGTCACGTGGAGTCGGTCGAGTCCGTGCGCAGCGGCACCAAGACTGGATTTCATCATACAGGAGCGGCAACTGCTTGATGTGATGGTAATCGACGGCGGGTGTTGGTAAAAACCGCACCTATCGATCTACCGCTCGGCCCAGGGGGGCAAAACAAGTCATGAGGATCGGGATCTACGGCGGCAACGTCCGCCGCAATGCGGCGCTCACCAGTCTCCTCGACGAGATCGCGCGTTTCGAGAAAGCCGGCTTCCACAGCTACTGGATGCCACAGGTGGGAACCTTCGATGCGCTGACGATGATCGCGCTTGCCGGTCAGCGGACCAGCACCATGGAACTCGGCACCGCCGTCGTTCCGACCTACCCGCGGCACCCGAATGCCCTCGCCCAGCAGGCCGCCACCGTCAACGCACTTGCAGGTGGTCGCCTCGTTCTCGGCGTCGGACCGTCCCACGCGCCGGGAATCGAATCGCTCGGACTGCAGTACAAGAGCCCCGCTCGCCACATCCGCGAATACGTGACGGTTCTCAAGTCGCTGACCTCCGAAGGTGCGGTCGAGTTTGACGGCAGCATGTACCGCATCAAGACCGGGTTCGCCTGCCCCGACGCCGCGCCGTTTCCGATCGTGGTCTCCGCCCTCGCGCCCCTGATGCTGAAGGCGGCCGGGGAAGTGGCCGACGGAACGGTGACCTGGATGGTGGGCAGGAACACGATCGCCAACCACACGGCACCCAAAATCAAAGAAGCCGCCGCAGCCGCCGGCCGTCCGGACCCACGCATCGTCGTCGGACTGCCCGTCTGCGTACACGACGACCGCGAACAGGCTACGGCGCGAGCCGTGCAGATTTTCGGCGGCTACGGCAACCTGCCGAACTACCGGCGGCAACTCGACGCGGAAGGGCTCGACAAGGCCGGAGAGATTGCTGTCGTGGGGAATGAGGACCAGGTGACGGAGGCCCTCGGCGCGTATTTCGACGCCGGCGCCACGGAAGTCATCGCCAGCGTATACCCGGCCGGAGAAGACAGCCGGGGTTCATTTGCCCGAACGCACGCATTGCTGACGCGCTTGGTGAAGTGAGGCCCGGCCGGGGCCAGGACCGGCAAGGGAGGACGCCTGACATGTCCCCAAACGGCTTCTTCGCGGTAGCAATGGTCCTTGCGCTGACCAGCGAATTGAGCGCTGACGATGCCGAGGCGAAGGACTCCATCGTTCACGAGGCCGGAACCGAAGTCGGATTCCATCGGAAATGCGCGGATGCCGAGCCCTACCGGGTGCAGGCATACGCCTCGCTGCGATCAGACGATGCCCGCAGACGCGCCCTGGTCGCGTACTACGCCCGGCGAGACCCCGTCCGCCGCGAAGAGGTCTTCGTCGGCATGGACCTCGTAGCCATGGAGGTCGAAGCGGGGCTGGATTGGGGCGACGCACCGTATGCGATCCGCCTGGATGCGAGTTCCGGCGAGCGCCAGGTCATGGGTCCCGACTACACGACATACAGCGCCAATCCCGAGCCGGGGATGGGCGAGGAGCGGACCTTTCGGACGGACGGCGAGGGACGGGCTTCGTGGCTCGACTTCGTCGAGCCCACCGAACCCCAGGGCAAGACCGACCGTTCACACAACTGGTCACCGTCGCTGGAGGCTACCGCTGCGGAACTCGGCCTGGACGAGTCCGACCGGCGCGTGCTGCTCGGCCTGACCCTCACAAACGGCGAGACCGGCGCCGAAATTCGTCTGACCGGCCCCGCTCTCTGGATCCCCGACAGGGTCTGGAACCAGGTACCACCCAAACCCAGAACACTCGGCCTCTTCGGGATGCTGAACCCGTTCGATGAGGGCAGCGTGTGGGCCTGGCTCTCGAACGCGGCGCGCTACGGACATTGTGTGGACGAACGCCGATACGCGAAGCGCTGGTTCAGGCAAACCTCATCCGTGGGCCGGGCAACGGGATCCTGAGCTATACGGCACCCAGGATTCTCGACGACCGCTGCAACGCGTGCCACGGTTTCGTGAAGGCCTGAGGCGGAAACGGGGACTGGCACGGATGCCTGCAGATCACTACGAAACCGCCACGCGCCAAGTCGGACACGCACCTTGAGTCAATCGTCGTCACTGCTGACTATCGCCGCGGGAATCTGGGCCCTTGGGGCCTTGCCGACCTTGGCGGCGGGACTTGCGGGGTGGGATCCCGTGGGGCGTTTGCGACAGGCCGGACAAGGCAACGGATTGCGCGCGCAGCGGGCGTGGTTCCTGTTCGAACTGCCCGCCCTCGTGATCTTTCCGGCAATCTACCTGGCGAGCGGTAACCTCCACCTGGTCGGCAACGTAGCCCTCGCCCTCTGGCTCGCCCACTACTGCCACCGCGGGCTGGTCTGGTGCTGGCTGGTTCCGAAGCGTGACACCACCGTCCCGTGGCCGATGTGCACCGCATCCATCGGCTTCAACCTGGTCAACGGCGGCCTGTTGGGCTGGTTCATGGGTTACGCCGCGGCTTACCCCGAGCAATGGCTGACGGACCCCCGCCTGATCGTCGGTCTCGGGCTTTTCCTCGCCGGTGCGGCGCTGAACGTCTGGGCCGACTACCGCCTCAGGCATCTGCGCATGAGGGCCGGGGACAGCCCCGTGATTCCCGCAGGGGGGCCCTTCAACCTTGCCTGCTGTCCGAACCTCACCGGCGAGATCATCGAATGGATCGGCTTCGCGATCTTGACATGGTCGCTGCCGGGCCTCGCATTCGCGCTGTGGACCGTGGCCAACCTCGTGCCGCGGGCGGTGTGGCGCCGAGATTGGTATCGCCGGAGCTTCGAGAACTTCCCCAAGACCAGGGCGGCCTTGATTCCCGGCGTGCTGTAGGACAGTTCTCGGCCTTGGAAAGCCCTTTCCGGTCCGGAGATGCGCGGGTTGGGGCGCTTCTTCTGTCCTTCCCGTAGCGTGGTCAGCTCTCCGCAGCCAGCGAGACCTTCTCCACCCCGGCCTCCCGTGCCGAGTCCATGACGTGCACCATGGTTTCCGTGCGTGACTCGGGATGCGGCTGGATGACAACGGGCGCCTCCGGATATTCAGCGTGCATGCGTTCGATATTGGCGCGAACCGAACGCCAGTCGACGTCGCGCCGCGCTATGCGTATGCGATCCCGGCTGGTGATGCGGACGACGATCTTGTGATCCTGCGGGTTGAGCGTCGCCTGGTCGTCCTCCGGCTGATTGACCTCCAGGCCCACTTCCTTCACGAACGTCGCCGTCACGACGAAAAAGATGAGCATGATGAAGACGACGTCCAGCATGGGCGTCAGGTTGATCTTTGCTTCTTCCTCTTCCCGGCGCCTCGCGTACCTGGACATGCAGCCTCCCCCCTCTCAACGGCCCACCAATCCGCACAACGGCTCGAAACCGATGTTCCGTTCACTACCCGGCAGGGCGGGAATCTACAAATACAACGCTGGGGAGGACCGAACGGGGTTAACCAAGGGGGTTTGGAGGCTGGAGACGGAATCGAACCGACGTAGACGGATTTGCAGTCCGCTGCATAACCACTCTGCCATCCAGCCGCGGCGTCGAGGGCGGCGATACTATCACGCGGCCCTTCGTCCAGTCCTCGCGGGCGCGGTCAGGTCGTCGCGTCGTGTTTCAGGCCGTCAAGCAGGGCCGGCCATGCCGCGCGTAGATAGGCAAACATTGACCAAAGCGTCATCAACGCAGCCGCATAGAGCAGCACGTATCCGACGACGACCCATGGGCGTTCCAGCATGGGCGCATTGGCGAGCAGAATGATGATCGAGAACATCTGCAGCGCCGTCTTCAGCTTGCCGATCCAGGAAGCGGCAACCAGCCCGCGGCGGTTAACTTCCGACATCCATTCACGGAGCGCCGACACCACGATCTCCCTGCCCACGATGATGACGCCGGGGATCGTGAGCCAGAGGTTGGCATGGCTGCCAATCAGCAACACCAGCGCGGTGACGACGATGAGCTTGTCCGCCACCGGATCCAGGAACGCGCCAAACGGCGTCGTCTGGTTCAGCCGCCTGGCGAGATAGCCATCGAGCCAATCCGTTGCCGCAGCCGCGGCAAACAACGCGGCCGCCAGCCAGTGCCCCGTGTCCGCGAGCACGTAGACCACGGCGAAAATTGGAATGAGGGCGATGCGCACCCCCGTCACGATGTTCGGCAGGTTTACTCGCATGGAACAAACGCCTCCGGGAGCGTCAGCAACCGGGGCCGGCTGTTGCATGATCGACGAGCGGGGCCGGGCCGCGGGCGGCGCCGAAGGCGACGGCTGTGGGGCAGTTTCATGGACCACATTCTACCGGGGCAGCGTGACAAACGCGCGAATCGACACGGTTGAATCCGCCTTCCGGCTACGAAATCCATTACTGTAGGCACGGGTTCCCGGCTCGAGTACACCCGTCCCAAGGTCGCCTCGGCGGCGCAGCGGCGGTACACGGCGCAAAACTCTTAGCCCACGTGCAGGGCGGAGTATACATTCTCCGCCAGGCGCCGGCTGATGCCCGGAACCTTGGCGATCTCTTCCGCGCTGGCCCCCTTTACGGATGCGACGGAGCCGAAGTGCGCGAGAAGTCCGCGCTTGCGCTTGGCTCCCACGCCCGGAATGCCATCCAGCTCGGACCTGCGCTGGCGTTTCTGCCGCCGGCCGCGATGCCCGGTGATGGCGAACCGATGCGCCTCGTCGCGGATGTGTTGCAGCAAGTGGAACGCACCGCCGCTCGGCGGCAGCGCCAGGTCTCCCTCCCCCGCCGCCAGGACGCGTTCGAGCCCGGGCTTGCGTGAACGGCCCTTGGCGATGGCGAGCAGGCGCGCGTCCTCGATCTGCAGTTCCTTCATCACGTCGACCGCACGGTTAAGCTGGCCGATGCCGCCGTCGATGATGAGCACATCGGGAAATACCGCTTCGCTCCGGTCCCGCTCGATGCTTGCCTTCGCACCAGCGCGTCGGGAACTGCGCCGATAGCGCCGCCGCAGCGCCTGCTCCATGGCCGCGAAGTCATCCCCCGGCGCGACACCTTCTATGTTGAAGCGACGGTAATCCGACTTCAGCGGACCGTTGGTGTCGAAAACGACGCAGGACGCGACGGTCTGGTCACCGCCGGTATGGCTGATGTCGAAACACTCGAGCCGCTGCGGCAGATCTTCCATCCCGAGGGCTTCCTGCAAGTCGACGAAGCGCGCGAATACGTTCCTGCGATCCGCGAGATAAGCGCCGAGCGAAAGCGATGCGTTCTCCCTTGCCATGTCGAGCCAGCGCGCGCGTTGACCGCGCACCCGGGTCGAAAGCTCGACGTTGCGGCCCGCGCGCACGGAAAGCGCGTCCTCCAGTACATCGCGGTCATCGAGCGTTTCCGACGCGATTACGCTCTTTGGAATCTCGCGCTCGGCAGCGCCAAAGAAGTACTGCGACAGGAACGCCGACAACAGTTCGGCCGGTGCAACGCCCAGTTCATTCTTCGGGAACCACGTGCGTTGACCCAAGACCCGTCCATCACGAACGAACAGTCCCTGCACACAGGCAGAACCCACCTCCTCAGCGATCGCGAATATGTCGGCGTCGCCGGCGGCGCCATGCACGTACTGGCTCTCCTGCACCCGCCGCAGGTGGGAAACCTGGTCGCGGTACTTTGCCGCCCGTTCAAACTCGAGCCTGCTCGCGGCGGCGTCCATCTTGCATTTGAGTTCGTCCAGCACTGACTGGCTGGAACCTTCCAGGAACAGCACGGCAAGGCGCACGTCCTCCGAATACTGGACCGGGTCGATCAGGCCCACGCAGGGACCGCTGCAACGCTTGATCTGGTATTGCAGGCACGGTCGGGACCGATTGCGGAAGAACCCATCGTCGCACGAGCGAAGCTGAAACAGCTTCTGCAGGATGTTGAGGCTGTCGCGCACCGCGTAGGCGCTCGGAAACGGCCCGAAATAGCGGGCATCCGGCCGCTTCGCGCCCCTGTGGAACGCAAGCCTCGGGAACTCGGCGTGGTCGGTCAGGCGGATATAGGGATACGACTTGTCATCCCGCAGGACCACGTTGTAGGGGGGTCGCTCCTCCTTGACCAGGCTCTGTTCGAGCAGCAACGCCTCGGTTTCGCTCCGGGTGACCGTAACCTGCACGTCGTCGATCCTGGAGACGAGCGCCATGGTCTTCGCGGTAAGGCCGGAAGCGCGAAAGTAACTCGTGACGCGCGCCCTGAGGTTGCGAGCCTTGCCGACATAGAGCGCCCGGCCATCGGCGTCGAGCATGCGATAGACGCCAGGCTTCCTCGTGAGAGACGCCAGAAAGGTCTCCGGGTCGAACCGTCCGGTTCCCGCCATTGCCGAACTATACGGCGACGTTCACTCCGGGAGCAACGCCGGGCACGAAGATCCGCAGTCTGGAACCACAGCCAGAACAAAGACCACCATATCACCCCATCACGATCACTCCGTCATCCCGAAAGATTGGCGAGCGTCGCGTCCGTCGGCTCGGTCGACAGCTTCTCCGCGCGTACCGGACCGCTCGGCGCAGTCGCAGGGTCTTCCTCCTCCTCCAAAGGCGGTGTGCTGGGCGATAGCGGCAACGAAGGGTGGATCATCCCATGCTTGACCGCGAGCAAAGCCAGTTCCACGTCGCTCGACACCTTCAGCTTCTCGAAAATCCGGTAGCGGTAACTGTTCACGGTCTTGGGACTCAAATGCAGGTTATGCGAGATTTCATGCACGCGATGACAGTTGATGACCATCAAGGTGATCTGCATCTCCCTGCTCGACAGTTGCTCGAAGGGACAGAGCTCTTCGTTGTCGAGGGTGCGCAACGCGAGCTTCTGCGCGACGTCGCGACTCACGAACCGTTGGCCCGCGAAAGCCCGGCGAATCGCAGTTACCAGTTCTTCCACGGGGGAACTCTTGGTCACGTAGCCGCAGGCGCCAGCCTTCAGGGATTGGGAAGGATAGGGTTCGTCCCGGCATCCCGTGACCATGACGATGTTGATGTCCTTTTCCAGGCGGATGATACGCCGCGTCGCTTCCAGGCCGCCTATTCCCGGCATGACGATATCCATCAAGACCACGTGGGGCAGCAATTCGCGGCTGAGTTCTATCGCGCGTTCACCGCTGTCCGCCCGGCCAACCACGTCGACGATGCCGACATCCCCAAGAGCGCGGCTCATTCCAAAGCCGAACAACTCGTGATCGTCCACGATGAGCGTCCGAATCATCTACCATCCCCCACTGATCATCGGCACTAGACCATATTGAAGCGCGCCTTCCGAAGAAAGGCGGGCATCGAACATCCCCACCCTTTTTCATCAGAATTCCACTATCCAATAGCGGTTTGATATCACCAGCATCGTTCTGGCTGACATCAGAGATTGGGAATGTCTGGTCTCAGTCGCTGGTAAATGCCTGCAACCCGGTCTGCGCCCGCCCCAGAATCAACGCGTGGACGTCGTGGGTCCCTTCGTAGGTATTGACGGTTTCGAGGTTCATGACGTGGCGGATCACGTGAAACTCGTCCGAGATTCCGTTCCCGCCGTGCATGTCGCGCGCCATGCGGGCGATGTCGAGGGCCTTGCCGCAGTTGTTGCGCTTCATGAGGGATATGGTCTCGACCGGCAGGCGATCCTCGTCGAGCAGCCGGCCGATGCGCAGACAGCCCTGCAGGCCCAGGGAGATTTCCGTCTGCATGTCGGCCAGCTTCTTCTGGATAAGCTGGTTCGCCGCAAGCGGCCGGCCAAACTGCTTGCGGTCGAGCGTATAGCGTCGAGCGGCGTGCCAGCAGAACTCTGCCGCGCCCATGGCGCCCCAGGCGATGCCGAAGCGGGCGCGGTTCAGGCAACCGAACGGGCCGCCGAGACCCCTGGCCTGAGGCAACAGGTTCTCCCCGGGAACGCGTACGTCGTCGAGCACGATTTCCCCGGTGATCGACGCGCGCAAGCTCATCTTGCCCTTGATCGCAGGCGTCGAGAAACCTTCCATGCCGCGTTCCACCAGGAATCCCCGGATGACCCCGTCGAGCTTGGCCCAGACGACGGCCACGTCCGCGATGGGCGAGTTCGTGATCCACATCTTGGCGCCGTTCAGCACGTAGTCGTCGCCGTCCCTGACCGCACGGGTCACCATTCCGGCCGGGTCGGAGCCATGGTCCGGCTCCGTCAGGCCAAAGCACCCGACCAGTTCGCCGGAAGCGAGCCCCGGCAGGAATCGCTCCCGCTGCGACTCCGTGCCGTAGGCGTATATCGGGTACATCACGAGGGAAGACTGCACGCTCATCGCAGAGCGGTAGCCGCTATCGACGCGTTCTATTTCCCGAGCCACCAGGCCATAGGAGGTGTAGGACACGCCGGCGCAGCCGTACTTCTCGGGCAAGGTCGCGCCGAGAAAACCCGCAGCGCCCATCTCGTTCATGATCCCGCGGTCGAAACGCTCGTGCCGATTGGCCTCGACCACCCCCGGCAGCAGCCGGTCGTCCGCGAAGCCGCGCGCGGAGTCGCGTATCAGCCGCTCTTCGTCGGACAGTTGGTCGTCCAGCAGGAACGGATCTTCCCAGGCAAATGCGGTACGCGCCATCGTCAACCCTCCGAATGTCCCGGTCGGCCAGCCCCGCTAGGCATGCGCCGGTATGCGAACCTTTTCGTACAACCGCCGCGCGCTCGCGCGCGCCGCCTCGGCGAAGTCAGCGACACCGCCGGCGTAGATGATGCTGCGAGACGCGCTCACTACCAAACCCCGGCCGTTCGATGCCGCGCAGCGTCGAACCGCGGCCGGATCGCCGCCCTGAGCGCCGACCCCCGGGACCAGCAGGGGCAAATCCCCTGCCGCTTCCCGCACCGCTGCCAACTGATTGGGATATGTCGCGCCGACCACCAGCATCAGATCGCCTTCGTCCCGCTCGGCGGCGGCCCGGGCGATACGCAGGTACATCGGATCTTCCCGCGGAAACTCCTGCAGCCAGCCGCTGTCCGGATTGCTTGTACGGCAGACCAGCGCCACGCCTCGCCCCCCATACGACCGGTACGGCGCAATGCTCTCCCATCCAAGATAGGGATTCACCGTGACACAGTCCGCATCGTAGCGCTCGAAGGCTTCCCTGGCGTACTGCTCCGCAGTGGACCCCATGTCTCCGCGTTTGGCATCGAGGATCACTGGGACGCCGGGATACGACGCGTGGATGTACGCGATGAGCGCTTCGAGGTCACGCTCTGCGCGACACGCCGAAAAGAACGCGATCTGCGGCTTGTAGGCGCAGACGAGGTCTGCGGTGACATCGACGATGGCGCGGCAAAAGTCGAGTATCGGACGCTCGCGCCCGGGCATGCGTTCCCGCACGCGTTCAAGGTCGGGATCGAGCCCCACGCAGAGGAATCCACCGGAGCGTTCCCAGGAGCTTTCCATTTGCTCGCGAAAGTGAGAGCGCACCACGTCCTTAGCTCGTACTTTCGTGGAACAAACGTGTCCGGGTGCGCGAGCGACCGGGTGCGGTAGTTGCATGATCGAAGAGCGGGGCCGGGCCGGAGCCTTCAGCCGGGGAGCGCGAGGGGGCACCCCTCGCAAGAAAACAGCCTTCAGCCGGGGAGCGCGAGGGGGCACCCCTCGCAAGAAAAACAACCGGGGCCGAAGGCGACGGCTGTGGGGCAATTTCATGCGGGAAGTCGGGGAGTGCCAACGCGATCACTGATTCCATTGTCTCTCCGGGATGTGGACGACAATGCCGTCGAGGGCTTCGGTGATGAACACTTGGCACGACAGCCGGCTGTTGGAGCGGCAGTCGTCGAGGTACTGCAGGAGCGCCTGCTCGTCGTCGATCATCGAGGGCAGCCTGCCGAACCAGGGCGCTTCGACGTAGCAATGGCACGTCGAACACAGGCACGCGCCGCCGCACTGCGCTTCGATCCCCACCACGCCGTTGTCGAGCGCGCAATCCATGATGGAATCCCCGATGTTTGCAGCAAGTGTCTGCCGGCGGCCGTCCGACTGGACGAAGACAATCCCGGGTCGTTTCACAACTGCATTGTAACCGCTAACATGGCCTCTTTTCGGGGGAGTCCGGCTTGGTCATCGGCTTGACCGGGGGCATCGCATCGGGGAAGTCCACCGCCGCCCGCCACCTTGCATCCCTCGGCGCGCACGTGATCGATGCGGATGCGATTGGCCACCGCGCCTACGAGGCGGATACCGACGCATACAAGGCCGTACTGGCAACCTTCGGCGAGGAGGTTCGCGGGACCGACGGTCAACTCGACCGCAGGGCCCTCGGCAGCAAGGTGTTTGGAGACCCCGCCGCGATGAAGCAACTCACCGACATCATGTGGCCCGAAATCCGGCGCCTCACGGAAGTTGAGATCGCGGCCGTTCGGGAGACAGACGCCGACACAGTTGTCGTCCTTGAAGCGGCAGTGCTGTTCGAGGCTGGCTGGCAGGATACCGTGGACGAAACCTGGGTGGTCACGGCCGAGCCGGAGATCGCCGTGCAGCGGGCCATGGAACGCGACGGCCTGGACCAGTCGGCCGTCCAGGCGCGCATGGACGCGCAACTTTCCAACACGGAACGTATCGCTCTCGCCGATGTCGTTGTCGACAACTCAGGGGCCGAAGCCGCGATGCGCGTACGGCTGGACACCGAATGGGCGCGCGTGACATCGGCCGGAGCGTACGTATCGTGATCCTCGACCTCCACGCACACTCGGTCAAATCCGACGACGGGCGCGCGAAGGTGCGTAACTACTGCCAATGGATTCATTCGCGCAACATCGGCATCGACGGGTTCGTGCTCACCGAACATCGCCAGTTCGACTTCGAGTCCGACTACTCTGGACTCGCCGAGCAGTTCGGGCTGGTCATCCTGAAGGGCAGCGAAGTCGAAACCGAGTACGGCCATGTGCTCGTGTTCGGCGTGACCGAACCCCTGACCCGGGAGTTCGACTTTGCATCCATCGAACTGGCCCTGGAAGACGTCATCGTCGCCTGCGATCGCCACCAGGCCGTCGCCGTGCCATGCCATCCGGGACGCAAGCGCGTCGGAATGAGCGCGCATATCGACGACCTGGGCGCCCCGAAGGGCGTCCGCATCGTAGAGGTCAGGAACGGCGGCAGCCGCGGCGACGAGGACGACATCGCCCGTCGCATGGCAGATCGCTTCGACTATCTGGGTATCGGCGGCAGCGATGCGCACATCGTCAGCCAGATCGGTCGCTGCGCGACGCGCTTTCCGAGTCCCGTGACCTCGGAAGCGGAGTTGGTCGAAGCGTTACGCGCCGAGGAATTTGAAGCGATATCCGTCGGCACGTAGCCAACCGACACTAGCGCCATGAAACCCGTCGTCGGCTTCGCCTGCGCCGTGTTTCACCCCCGCCCAGAGCCCACTGTTTCGCCCGTCCCACGCGTCCCGCACCCTGCCCCTTGATCGGCACTACGTGCCGTTCTACGGCGCACGCTTGCCCACGCGATCGATCAGCCGCGCCAGGTTTGCGACGTGCCTTTTGAGATTCGATCGACCGGCTTGCGTCAGCTCGTACCACGTCACCGGCCGCCGGTCGCGGAAGCTCTTCTCGACGGCCAGGTAGCCGCTGTCCTCCAGCTTGCGAAGGTGCGTACCCAGGCTGCCGTCGGTCTCTTCGAGAACCTGCTTCAGCCGGCTGAACGACATGGCATCATGTTCCGAGAGCAGAACGCAGATCGCGAGGCGAACGCGGTGTTCGAGCAGCCCCTGCAGCGATCCGAGTTCTTCCAGACCTTCAACGTCTGCGGGATCAGTTCGTGGCATGCGCCTCACGCCTTCCACGCAGTCCCTGTACCACCAGCGCTATAGCCACGAGCGCGCCCGCCGTCGTGAATCGATACTCCGGCAGGTAGAGCGTGACCAGGTAGCCGACCGCGAGGACCAGGCCCACCGGCATCAGCCGACGATCCAGATGCAATCCTGCCAGGAAATAGGTCAACGCCAGCAGCAGGATCCACAGTGAAGTGAGGCCTGACCAGGTCAACTCCCCCGTTGCGGCAAGGACGCATCCCAGCAGGCCAACCACGAAGAATCCCAGGAAATGCCCTGCCCACCGTTTACCCGTTCGACGATCCGCCTGACCCTCACGATCTCCCGCTCTGGCCGCAACCCACCAGGTGAGCGCGCCGCCGACCGGCCCGGCTGTGAGCCAGTAGATTCCCACCCAACTCGAACCCGGCCCAACCAAGTCGACGAGCGAGAATCCGCAGACACAAATCACCGCCCAGATGACATAGATGGCGGGCACGTGCCCCGGCCCCGTACGCTCGGCCACGGCCCGAACATAGGCGATGTCCTCCCTGATCGACTCTGTGTCCGTCATGTTCTCCTCCGCTTCATATTCTCAAGTTCTCTTTTATTCAATGTACTCTGTATTATAGAGTTAATGAAGTCAAGCCCCGAAAACGCACCAGGTTGAATCAACCCGCTGCCGACGGGTCAATACTGGAACCCACAGTAGTTGTACCGTGACCTTTGTCTTGGTAGTTCACGCCGAGCGCATACACATCGCCAAACTCGCCTATGCATAAGGACCGCTTCGACCAGCCGATCACGACCAGTTCGTCACGCGCGGTGGAACTCTACGACGCGGCGGTGGACCTCCTGTTCGCATTGCAGCCGGGAAGTGGGCCGCTGATCGACGAGGCATTGACCATCGACCCCGACTTCGCGCTCGCGCACTGCGCAAAGGCAAGATCGCTGGCAACGGTCGGCAACATTCGGGAAGCACGCAGGCATGCGGCGCTGGGACGCGACCTGGCGGCACCTCTGACGGCACGTGAGCGCGACCACGCAAACATCGTCTCCCTCGTGCTGCACGGCGAGTCGCGCGAGGCCTTGCGCGCTGTTCGTGAACACGCCGCCGCCTATCCCCGCGACGCGGTCCCCCTGTCGTTCGCCCTCGGGGTATACGGTCTGCTCGGTTTCGGCGGCTTCAACGATTTCCACGCCCGGCAGGCGGAACTGCTCGAAAGCGTCGCCCACGCATGGGGCGACGACTGGTGGTTCCTCGCAGCCTTCGGCTGGGCCCTGGTCGAAGCCGGCGGCGCCGGCAGGGGCGTTCCCATGCTCGACCGGGCAATGCAGCTCAATCCGGACAACGCCAACGCGGTGCACGGCCGCGTTCACGCATATTACGAAGAGGGCGCGCCAGCCGAGGGAGAAGCGCTGATCGAGACGTGGCTGCCGGACTATGACCGTAGCGCCGTGCTGCACGGGCACCTTTCCTGGCACCGGGCGCTCTTCGCCCTGCAACGCGGCGACACCGAACGCGCCTTCGATACCTATGCGAACAGCGTCCGCCCCGCAGCCTCGCGCGCGTTACCCATGTTCACCACCATCGATGCCGCATCCTTCGTCACGCGGGCGGCCACCGCGGGAGGGCAACCATCGCGGGACACCCACCGGGGAATCGAGAAACCCAGGAAGTCGCCGCGTTCGCGCGCAAGCACTTTCCGGAGCCGGGCGTGCCTTTCGTCAACGCCCACCTGGCCATGGCCTACGCCGCGGCGGCGGACGACGCGTCCCTTTCCCGCCTCGAGCGAGGCGTCGCAACCCTGCTCGACGACGGCGCCCAGACCTCGGGACCCGTCATATCGCTCGTGTGCGAGGCGATCGCCGCCTATGGCCGCGGACAGCACGAAACCGCGAGGGAACGGATGGGTCGGGCCATGTCCGACCTGGAACGGCTCGGCGGGAGTCACGCGCAACGCGACGTCTTCATCGACCTCGCAATCTCTGCGGCGGTGCACGCTGGCGCGCGGGACGAAGCGGAATGCATCGCGAGGGAGCGATCTACGCGGCGGGCGAGTCACCTGGACGCCGACTGGCTGGCGCGGCTTGTCGCCCAGGGGCACGGTTCACGGTCCTGACGCAATCACGGCAGCAATCCCCTGCTGCGCGCAATCCGTGTATCTTCAGGCGGACGCTAAATCACTCATGTGTAACTTGGAGTTACCCGCGTCTTTCCGTTCCGCTCGTTCTGCAGAGAACTGAAGCTGCCCTGGCCTTCGACCCGCAAAAGATCATCGATACGGCGAAGAACCCGACGACACGCTGATGATTGCCCTGGCTTGCTGCAAGACCCGCAACGTCCTGCTCGAGCGTCCGCTATCCGGGTCACCCGATTCACTTGCAACGTGGGCATCAGCGTCCGGATTAGCGCGCAATAGGGGTTGGTGGAGCCAGCCGGGATCGAACCGGCGACCTCCACAATGCCATTGTGGCGCTCTCCCAGCTGAGCTATGGCCCCAGGAAACAGCGCGCGTTGCACGCGATGTCAGGCGCGCGATGATATGCGCCCCATTCCCCGTGTCAATTTTGCGCGAGGGCTGCGAACTCTTTGTCCAGCCGCTTCGTGGCCTTTTTCGAGATGCCACCCAGCGCGACTATTGCCGAGCGCAAGCGCGTGCGCGTCAGGTCCGCACCGAGAAACGCCATGGAGTCGAACAGCGGCAGCGCCGTCGCGCGACCGGAGACCGCCACGAACAGCGGGAACAGGAAATCGCGCAGCTTGATGTCCATCTTCTCGGACAGCGCCCTGCATTCCCGCATCAGTACGCTTCCTTCCCATGCACGCAGCGTCGTCATCATCGCGAGAGCGTGGTGCAGAACGCGCTTGCAGTCCTCTTCCGTTAACGTCCTGTGCTGGAACAGATCTGCGGACAGCGCCCGGCGCTCACCCAACAGGTAGTCGACCTGGGGCGCGAGGTCGATCAGGCGCTCGGTGCGGGACTGGATCATCGGCACAAGTCGCTCGAGCCTGTCGCGGTTGAGCGCCCACTGTCCGACTCGGTCGGCGAACTCTGCCGGCGACAGGTTGCGGATGTACTGGCCGTTCAGCCAGTTGAGCTTTTCCAGATCGAAGACCGGCCCGCCCGTGGAGACGCGGTCCAGATCGAACTCCGCGATCATTTCGTCGACGCTGAATAGCTCGCGCTCATCCGGCATCGACCACCCCATCAGGCCGAGATAGTTCAGGAGCGCTTCGGGCAGATAGCCGACATCGCGAAAGTAATGCAGGCTCGTGGGATTCTTGCGCTTGGATAGCTTGCTCCGGTCCGGGTTGCGCAGGAGCGGCAGGTGCGCGTGCTCCGGCATGTCCCAGCCGAAGTGACGATACAGTAGCTCGTGCTTCGGCGTCGAGGTGATCCAGTCATCGCCGCGCAGGACATGGGTGATGCCCATCATATGGTCGTCAACAACGACAGCGAGGTGGTAGGTGGGGAACCCGTCGCTCTTCAGCAGGATCTGCATGTCCACCTGGGACCAGGGAATCTCGATCACGCCGCGCAGCCGGTCCTTGAAACGGCAGGCGCCGTCCGACGGCACGCGCATGCGCACGACGTGCGGCTCTCCCGCCTCCACCCGGGAGGCGGCGACCGCCGGGTCCAGACCCGCGCACAGACCGTCGTAGCGGGACGTCTCGCCGCGTTGGCGCTGCGCGCGCCGCAACGCATCCAGGCGATCAGGCGTGCAGAAGCAGCAAAAGGCCCTGTCCTCGTCCACGAGACGTTGCGCGTGGCGGCGGTAGATGTCCACGCGCTCGCTTTGCCGGTAGGGACCGCAGGGCCCTCCCCGGTCCGGGCCCTCGTCCCACTCGATGCCCGTCCATCGCAGCGCATCCATGATCATGGACTCCGATGCAACGTCGGATCGTTCCCTGTCGGTATCCTCGATCCGCAGGATGAACTGGCCACCGTGGCGGCGGGCGAAGACCGAGTTGAACAGCGCCACGTAGGCTGTGCCTACATGGGGGTCGCCGGTGGGCGAAGGCGCGACGCGGGTGCGAACAGTCATCCGGAATACGGACAGCGGAATCGGCCAATATTATAGGGGAACGACGTCACCTGACCGGCGATGGTCCATATCGCGACGAAACTGTCGGTCAGGAAAGTGGCCCCAGGCGGGGCCTCGGCGTCTTCAGACGATGTTCGCAGCCGCGACTTCGTCCATGACCTCCGCTTCGTCTCCCGTCACCAGCTCCCATGCGTCATCGACCCGCAGGAGCGCGCGGGCAAGCTTGTTGTTGAGCGCGTGGCCCGACATGTAGCCTTCGAACGAACCGATGACCGGCCTGCCAAGGAGGTAGAGGTCGCCGATGGCGTCGAGCAGCTTGTGCTTGACGAATTCGTCCTCGTAGCGCAGTCCGCCCACGTTCATGACGCCGCGGCCGTCGATGCCTACCGCGTTCTCGAGGCTCGAACCGAGACATCGGTTGATAGCCTGGGCCTGCTCGAGTTCTTCAACTTCGCCAAACGATCGGGCACGGCTCACCTCTTTGATGTACGAGCTTTGCGCGAAGTCGAGTTCCGCAAACTTCGGGTACCGCTTGTAGACCGGATTGTCCTTGACGAAGGTGTACGCCGCCTTGAACCCGCTGTAGGGCGCAAGGGATGCCCAGGCCTCGCCTTGCGACACCATGATCTTGCGCGTGATCCGCAACAGTTTCTTGGCGGCGGGCAATTCCTGGATGCCAACGCTTCGGATCAGGTTGACGAACGGCGCGGCGCTTCCATCCATGATCGGTACTTCCTCACCGGAAAGCTCGACCAGGAGATTGTCGATTCCGAGGCCCCATAGGCCCGACATCAGGTGTTCCACCGTCGCAACCTGCACACCATCCTGAATAATGCTGGTGGACAGGGTCGTGTCCGATACGTTCTGCACGAGGGCACGGACGGGGCGGGAATTCCTGATATCGGTGCGAATGAAACGGACCCCGGTATCGGCGTCGGCAGGGCGAAGCGTCATGCGCACGTTTCTGCCCGAGTGCACGCCGATTCCGATAGCGTGCACAGGAGCGCGAATGGTTTTTTGACTTAGCATTATTTGGTTTGTCCGGTAGGCGTGCTTAGCATTCGGCCAAGTGCGCGCATCATAAACGCAAGGAACATCAAAATGAAGGAAAAATGGAGGAATAGACGGAAAAAGATGGGGAATCTGCGGATGCGGGCCAACGACACGGATCCGGTCGGTGTTTGAAAAGCTGAGACAGCTTGTCCGGCAGCAGACGGCGGCATCAAGCGTCCCCGACGAAGCGGTTTCCGTCGCACAGGCTGCCGCCATGCTGCTTCTGGAGGTGGCGTGGGCCGACCACGAGATCGATCCGCGTGAACTCGACGCCGTTCGACGCACTCTCAGGTCGCTCTACGACATGGAAGACGGCGCGATAGAGGCGCTCATTCGCCGAGCCAGAGAGGATCACGATGAGAGCACTGGCCTGTTCCCGTTCACGCGCACCCTGAACGACGCGCTCACCCTGGAAGAAAAGACCGCGTTGCTCACGGAACTGTGGCGGCTGACCCGCTTCAGCGGCGAGCAACACCACTACGAGGAGCACGCCATACGCAGGATCGCGGACCTGCTATATCTCAGCCATGAGGATTTCATCGCGACCAAGCTGGCAGCGAGAGAACACGCCTGAATTACGCGGCCGCCAAAGCGCCAGGAATCGTTTGCCAGGCTACAGCCGGTTCGGCGGCTCGACCGCTTCCAACGTGGCGACGAGATCCCGGAACTTCTCTCGGTTCGACTCGTTCAATCCCATCAACGCCCTGTGCGCGTCCAGCACCCGCCGGCGCAGGTCCTCGACCGAGGTCTCCGCCCGCGGCAACTCGGCGATCTGCCCCTCCTCCACGAGCGGCTTCTCGACGATGTGGAAGACGTCGTCGAAACCCACGGTCCGCAGCACGCGCGTGACGTCCGAGTTCGTCGACACGAGGGTTGGCGTGAATCCATACAGGTCCGAAGCCTGGATGGACAGTTTGGCAAGAATACCGAGCGACGTGCTGTCAATCCCCTCGGTGGCCGTCAGGTCGACCAACACGGATTTGAAATCTTCGTCCCGGAACATCTCGGAGAGAAAGTCGTCCACCGCCGCACACAGGTTCACGCGTACATCGCCGACGAACTTGATCAGGTACATGCCGTCCTGGTCTGCGACCAGGATTCGGCCAGGGGTCCTCGGTACCGAGGGCGGGCGCTCAGTCAACGCGCGCGCGGTCTGCTGTTCGCTCATGCCCGCTACCCTTCGCAACCGACCATGAGACAGGTGACGTCGTCGGGGCCGACAACCGTGGCATCGATGCCGATCGCGGACCAGAACTGATCGATGTCCGCTCCGCACTCCACCGCACCGCGCCGCAATCGCGTCTCCTTGTTCGCGAAGCCGGTTTCCGGCATCACTTCGAGGATGCCGTCCGACAGCATCACGAGGTTGTCGCCCTCCTCCAGTTCGGTTGATGCCGACACGTATTCGACCTGATCGAACAGTCCCACCGGCTTGCCTGCCAGTTCAAGCAGCCGGGACTCGCTGTCCCGAACATGAATGGCATGCAGCAGGTGTCCACCGTTGGCGTAGCACAGTTCATTGGTCCTCAGGTTGACGACGCCGATGAACATGGCCACGTGCTTGTCGATGCGATTGTCGAGAATCTCGCGATTCAGGGCGACGAGAATCTCCCCCGGCGCGCGAAGCATGCTGGAACGGTACTCGCGCCTGAGACGGCGCGAGAAGTTCTTCAGGATCACGGTGACGAACGCGGACGACGCACCGTGACCGGACACGTCGGCGATATAGAAGACGAAGTGGTCGTCGGTGATCCGAAAATAGTCCACGAAGTCACCGGACAACAGCAGGGACGGCTGAATGCGGTGTCGCAAGCGGTATTGGTCTATCGCGACGGGATTGGGCGGCAGCATGCCCATCTGGATATAGCGACCCGCCCGCTGATCCTGTTCGAGGTCGCTTACCTGCTGGAACAGGGCGGGATCATTGGCGCGACGAACCCGTGAACGGTGAATGTTCCTGTCGACGATCTCCGCGATGGTGCCCGCTCGCGCCGGCCACGGCAGAACGTCGGTAAACCCGAGCGCCATCGCCAGGGTGAGGTCCGGGGCCGATGGCGGGGTAAGGGCGACAAGCACGGCCGGAACGCGCTCCATTCTTCGCGCCAGGGGACGTGCCAGAGTTACGAGCCAAGCGGCATCACGAAAGCCGAGGAGGAACATGTCGGCGGCATCTAGAACCCCCAACTGATCCGCGTGGGCGCGGGTCGAGTCGTAACCTAGTTCAGTCAGGCGCTGGACTAACGACGCGGCAATCGCGTCATCGTCATCCATCACCACGATGGACATTGGATTTCCGCACGTGGTGGAGATAGGGCGCGCACCCTACTCCTTTCCAACGCCCACGACAAGACGGATCGAACAATCAATTCAGCACCGGTTCATGCGGGCAAGTTGGGCGGGCTTGCCGCAGGATTCTCGCCGGGAGATCCGACTATCCCCAGCGTGGTGAGCCGTTGCAGGATGTCCGCGCCGAACTCGATGATCCGCTCGGAGTCGCGCCCGAGTTCGGCGGCGACCTGCTTCAGCGCATGTCGGGCCGAGGGGGCGTCGCCCAGGATCTGCAGCAGGCGCACCGTCACTTCGTTGGACGACATGATCCGCACGCGCTCCGTCTCATCCCGGTATCCGATAAGCCACGTAGCTTCTTCCGGCCGGGTCGCTGGCTGAAAGTCGGATCCTATGCGATGCACCGGGAATCGATAGCGTAGCGGCATGGCTACCGGCGATAGCGCGAGGGGAAGGTCCAGGACGGAGGCGGCTTCGGCGCCTTCCTCCGATGATTCGCCGGAGGGCATGCCGAACGGTTCTGCGTCGGACAGGTTGAGCGCGAACGCCACCCACTCGAAGTGGCACAGCTCCAGCAGAAAAGGGGGATCCCCGGACGCATCGCGCTCGGTCTCGAGGTAGGCCAGGAACTCCTCGGGAATCTGCCGGAAATATGGCGAGCTGGACACATGGCGATGGATGAAGTCTCGCACCATCGCCTCCCAGTGCGCATCGCTCAGGATGCGGCGGGCGACGCGAAACGTCCCCGCGAGGAAGTTCTCGATGTTCTGGTAGACGAGGTTCGCGTAGACACCCATGCGCCGCAACGGAACACCAGCGGGCGGCGGGTTGCGATCGGGACGACGAATGTACGCCGCGAAGTCGAACTGGGTGGCGCGATATCCTGGCAGATTCCTGCCGCGCACGTTCTAAACGCTCGCCACGGCCACGGACGCCTTTGAACGTGCGGCGTCCTGAATGGATCGAATACGCCCGAGTTCGTCAAGGAGTTCCGGCAGCGGCGGGAAATTGAAGTCTCGCTCAAGTAGCGTGGGGATCACTCCGAAGTTCGCGTACGCGCGTTCGAGCAGATTCCAGACCGGCTCGATCACCGCGGCGCCGTGCGTGTCGATACGCAGGTCCTCCGCAGGCACGCTATGTCCGGCGATGTGGACATACACCGCCCGTTCCCCGGGCAATCCATCCAGGAACTCTTCCGGGTCATAGCCGAAATTGATGCTGTTGACGTAGATGTTGTTAACGTCGAGGAGAAGGTCACAGTCGGCGCGGGCGATCACCGCCTTGACGAACTCCAGCTCGCTCATCTCCTGGCCGGGAGCGGCATAGCAGGAGACGTGTTCCACAGCGATGCGCCGTTCCAGGATCTCCTGCGTTCGCCGGATGCGTCCGGCGACGTACTCCACGGCTTCGCCGGTGAACGGGATCGGCATGAGGTCGTAGAGGTGCCCGTGATCGCCACAGTAGCTCAGGTGCTCCGTGTAGTAGCGCACGTCGAATTCATCGAGAAATGTCCTGATGTTTCCGAGCAGATCGGTATCGAGGGGCGCGGGAGAGCCGAGGGAAAGGGACAGGCCGTGACAGACCATGGGAAAACGCTGGGCGTATGCGCGAAACTGTCGACCGAATCGGCCTCCAACGCCGATCCAGTTTTCTGGCGCAACCTCCATGAAATCGACGGCGGCATCTACTTCCGCCGCATGGTCGGCCAATTGGGCAAACATCCCCCTCCGCAAGCCGAGCCCAACGCCCTGCACGGGATAATTCATGGCTGGAGAGAAGGAAGTACCGGGCGCATCAAGGCGCACCCGGCACTTCGGGAATCACCTTAGTGACTTACTCTTCTGCGGGGGCTTCTTCGGCTTCTTCTTCGTCGCCTTCGTCGTCGCCGCCGTCATCGCCGCCGTCGTCGCCGCCTTCGTCGCCACACTTGCCTTCGCCGCCTTCATCGCCACACTTGCCTTCGCCGCACTCGCCTTCGCCTTCATCGTCTCCAGCGAGGAGCTCGTAGCCGTCGCCAGCCGCGTCGAGGGCGAATGGATCCTCTTCCGTGTCAGCAAACGCCGCGCCCGCCAGACCTGCGGTCATGACTGCACCGACGGCAACAGTAATCGGCTTAACCTTGTAGTTCATCGATTTCGTTCCTTCCAAAATTTTGTTCCGATCACGCATCGTTAAGGGTACGCAACCACACTCGAACGCGGAAAATTCCCCAGCGCTCGCCCCCGATTCTATTCACATAGTTAGGAAATGGGTCAAGAGGATATGCACAGTTCTTTCACAGTCTGTAGAAACACGTTAGAGATTGTTATCGCAGGTCAGCCGAGTCGAGCCTTCGATTCCAGCGGTTCGAGTGCTCGGGCGAGCCGCTCGGGCGACACCCTGGTCTTCGTGCCGACACTTTGACTGAACAGCGCGACACGGTATTCCTCCACAAGGTCCCTGAGCTGGCCGATCTCCGGGTCACCGGGCAAGGCATCCGAAACGGACGCCACTCGCGTTTCCCAACGCGACGCCTCGGCCAGACCCGCCCGGTCCTTGGGAACGCGACCCGGAAGATTTTCCGCCCTGTGTACCAGCGCGCGCAGGTACCGCGACAGGTCCGCAAACCTATCCAGCGGAATTCGATTTGGAAAGTCAGGGGGCGCCAGATGTTTGAGATGCGCCACCATGTCTTCCCGGCTCGGCGCGAACGCCGGGGAGTTGAGCGCCGCGATCTTGTTCGCCGCCGCAAAGCGCCGGTCCAGGATATCGCGACTGCCCTCGAGCACCGACGCGAAAACGGCCGTCAGGTGCGTCCGCCGTGCGGCGATCAGCGCATCGAACGCTGATCGAGTCCGGGGAAGCGACGGCTCCTCGCCCGGAGAGCCGGTAAAGAAACACGCCCAAGCCGCCGCGAGGAGCATTTCGTCCGCCAATATTTCCTTCGTGCCGAGGGCCGCGTAGTGGAGCGTCATCGTTTTCTCCGCCGCTATCTGCCGGCGCAGGTAGCGGCTTGTCCGCGGATCCGCCAGCAGCGCCAGCCGGCTGTAGCCTCGCCTGTTCGTCGCCGCCTGGCTTGATCGATGCGCGAGCATGACGAGGTCCACGCGGTCCCCGTCGTCCCGCAGCGCGGGATACACGACGGCGGTGTGATCACCGTCCTCGACGATCAGGGTTTCCGGCACGCCTGCCGTTGGAAAGCAGCGCAAGCCCCTCGACTCGAGGCGTTTCCTGACGTCGGCATCCGTACGCCTTTTGACCCTGGGCAGCAGCCGGTCCTTGAGCGCGCCGACATCGCGATCCTGGTCCATCGTGCGGCCCCCGGCGTCCAGCACCTGGACGTTCATGCGCAGGAACGGGCTGATCCGGTCGTCGTGCAAGTCCGCCGCTTCCAGGCGAAGGCCGAACTCGTCCGCAATGCATTGGGCAAGCGCCGTGCGCAGATCTTCTCGACGATACCGCGCCGGGTCTGACAGGCGGTCCGCGATCCGTCGAGCCTTGTCGCCCAGGGGCAGCAACCGCCGGCGAGCGGATTTCGGCAGTGCTCTCAGCAGCGCCTCACACTTCTGCTCGAAGAACCCGGGCACGAGCCAGTCGAGGTAGCTCCTGTCGAGGTGCGGCAACGCCCCGATGCCCACCTGGACCGAAACGCCATCATCGGCTTCTCCGGGAGCGAAACGGTATTTCAATGCCAGTTCGAGCCCATCGACGACGAGCGATGGCGGGAATTGTGCGTCCGAAACTCCAAAGTCGGTTCTTGCCAGCAGGTCCGCCTCGGTCATGTGCAGGCGAGCGACCGCAGCCGGCACCGCCCGCCGCAACCACGCCGCGAGCGTCCTGGCGCTCAGCACATCCTCCGGCAGTCGTTCCAGGTAAAACGCCGCCTGCGCCCGATCCGTCGCCAGCAGGTCAGCGCGCCGGGATTTCGCCTGCAGTTCAACGATCTTGCGCGCCGTATCGCGGTTGCGATCGAGGAACGGCGCCGACACGGAGCTTTTCGATCCGAGCAGCGCATCGCGGACGAATATCTCGCGAGCCGCTGCGGGCTCGATCCGCGCGTAGCTGACCTGGCGGCGCTCAACGACCGGCAGGCCATAGACGGTCACGCGCTCGGACGCGACCACCTCGCCGCGCGCATCGTCCCAGTGCGGATCGGAGAAGGCGCGCTTCAGCACGCTCGCCGACGCCTGTTCAATCCACGCCGGCTCCACGGCCGCGACACAGCGGGCATACATTCGTTGTGTCTCGGCGATCTCCGAGGCGACTATCCATTGCGGACGACCGCGCGCCAACCCCGACCCGGGGAAGATGCGGAACTTGAGATTCCTCGCGCCCCGGTACATTCCCGCCTCGGCATCGCGCATGCCGATGAAGCTCAGCGACCCGGCCAGTAACGCGCGATGCACGCTGGCGTAGTCCGCGTCGCGAGCGTTGAGGCGCATTCCCTGTCGTTTCACCGCGAGCAGCAGTTGGCGGTGCACCGCCCTCCACTCGCCCACCCGGGAGGGAGAAAGAAAACTCTTCTCCAGCATGCGGCGGAAGGCGCTCCTCGTCATGTCTCGCCGCGCGGTCTCCAACGCGTTCCAGAGATTCACGAAGGCGAGGAAATCCGACTTCTTGTCCGCGTGCTCGCGGTGTTTCCGATCCGCCGCCTCGCGTTTGTCGAGCGGACGCTCTCGTGGGTCCTGGATCGAAAGGGCGGAGACGATGATGAGCATCTCCCTAACGCATCGCAGCCGATTCGCAGCCACAAGCATTCGCGCCAGGCGCGGGTCCACAGGCAGCCGCGCCATGGTGCGACCGATCTGCGTCAGCCGTTCGCCATCGAGCGCGCCCAATTCGCTCAAGCTGCGTTCCGCGTCCCTGACCACGCGGGGGTCCGGCGGATCGATGAACGGAAAGTCCTCGGTCCTGCCCAGGCGCAACGCCCGCATCTGCAGCACGACGGAGGCAAGGTTGGTCCGCTTCAGCTCCGGGTCCGTGTACTGCGGCCTGGTGTCGAAGTCGGCCTGGGAAAACAGGCGATAGCACGTACCCGGAGCGATGCGGCCGCAACGCCCCTTGCGCTGTTCGGCGCTCGCCTGGGATATGGGTTCGATGGGCAGCCGCTGGATCTTCGAGCGATGGCTGTAGCGGCTGATCCGCGCATTGCCCGAATCGACGACATAACCGATGTTCGGCACCGTGATGCTGGTCTCGGCCACATTCGTCGACAGCACCACGCGGCGGCGAGGGCCAGTCAAGAATATGCGGCGCTGTTCCCTCGCCGGCAACCGGGCATAGAGCGGCAACACGTCGTAGCGATCCCCGTACTCCCGTTTCAGCCACCGCGATGTGTCCAGGATCTCCCGCTCCCCGGGCAGGAAGACGAGAGCATCCTTCGGTCCCCGGCCGCCGCCACCCTCGATTTCCTCGAGGCATTCTTGCAGCGCCCGCTCGAAGCCTTCCTCCTGTCCGCGATAAAGAACTTCCACCGGGTAGCCCCGCCCGCCCACGGCCACCACCGGAGCGCCGTCGAAGTGCGCCCGGAACGCCTCGACGTCGATCGTCGCAGACGTGACGATGAGCTTCAGATCCGGCCGCCGCCGCAACAGCCTCTTCGCGTAGCCGATCAGGAAGTCCACGTTGAGGCTGCGCTCGTGGGCTTCGTCGATGATCAGCACTTCGTAGTTCAGGAGGTTACGGTCGGTTCGAATCTCGGTCAGAAGCAATCCGTCCGTCATCACCTTGATCAGCGTGTCGTCGCCGTACCGCTCCGAGAACCGCACCGCGTATCCAATGACGCCACCGAGCGGTGTCTTGAGTTCACTCGCGATACGTTCGGCGACCGCGCGGGCCGGCAGCCGGCGCGGTTGGGTGTGGCCAATCATCCCGCGCCGACCCAGTCCGGCGCTGAGGCACGCCTTGGGCAACTGGGTGGTCTTGCCGGAGCCAGTTTCGCCCGCGACGATGAGGACCTGGTGCGAACGCAGCAAGGCGACGATCTCGTCGATGTGCTTGGCGATGGGCAGTTCGCGAGGAAAGTCGATTCGAGGAACCGATGCATCCCGCCGGGCGTACGCCGCCTTCGAGGACTCGATGCGCGCGCGCTGGCGGTTCGAGAGTCTCCGCTTCGTTTTCGGGATGGCTTTCAGCGCGTACGCATCCCGAATCAGGATCTCATCGGAATCAAAATGCGTCATCCGATCATGCGGCTCGCAGCGCTATTTCGAGAGGTAGGCCATGCCCTCTTCGAGACCGCGGACGGTGAGCGGATACATCTGGCCATCCATCAGGTCCCGCGTCATGCCGACGGAAGTCGAGTACTCCCAGGTCTCCTGCGGTGTCGGATTGATCCACACCATCCTGTCGTAGTTGTCCTGGAAACGCCCCATCCAGGCGACGCCGGGCTCCTCGTTCCAGTGCTCGACGCTGCCTCCCGCGTGGGTGATCTCGTACGGTGCCATGGTGGCATCGCCCACGAAAACCACTCTGTAGTCCCGGTGGTACTTGTTGAATATCTCCCAGGTCGGTATGCGTTCGCTCATGCGGCGGTGATTGTCCTTCCACACGGATTCGTAGATGAAATTGTGGAAGTAGTAGCTCTCCATGTGCTTGAGCTCGGTCCGCGTCGCGGAGAAAAGCTCTTCGCAGACCCTGACGTGGGCGTCCATCGACCCGCCGATGTCGAGCAGCAGCAGCACCTTCACGGCGTTCTTGCGTTCCGGCCGCATGCGGACGTCGAGCAGCCCGCCATTGTGAGCAGTGGACCGGATCGTGCCGTCCATGTCCAGTTCCTCTTCCTTGCCCGAGCGCGCGAACTTGCGCAAGCGCCGCAGCGCCATCTTGATATTCCGGGTGCCGATCTCGACGGAATCGTCGAGGTTCCGATACTGACGCTGGTCCCAGGCCTTCCGGGCCCTTTTCTTCTTCCCCCTGCCCATGCCGCCGGGGCCGTTTCCGGGCCGGTCGCTCTCCTCCTCGCCGTCTTCGCCGTTCTCGCCTTCCCGTGCGCGTTTCTCGGCTTCCTCCTTGGCCTTCTTGAACGCCTCGATCAGCTTCTCCAGCCCACCGAGAGAATTGATCTTCTCAAGTTCCTCCGGCGTCAACGCCTTTTCGAATTCGCGCCGCAACCATTCGTCGGGAATGAGCGTCGCCAGCAGCCCGGAAAGGTCGTCGAGGCCCTTGAAGTACGAGCCGAAGGCCCGGTCGAACTTGTCGTAGTGCTTCTCGTCCTTGACGAGGCAGGCGCGGCTCACGAGGTAGAAGTCGTCGATGTCCGCATACACCAGCCGATGGCTGAGTGCGTCGATCAGGTCTAGCAGTTCCCGAATCGTTACCGGAACCTTGTATTTGCGCAGCGAGAGGAAGAAGTTGATGAGCACGGGCTGGCTTCGTTTCGGTCGGTGGTCGGTCGGTATTCCGTCAGCCGCGGCTATCGCGCCGGTTCATGAACGCCAGCCGCTCGAGCAGGTGCACGTCCTGTTCGTTCTTCACCAGGGCGCCGTACAGGGGCGGGATGGCCCGGCTCGGATCGCGGTTGGTCAGAATCTCGTCGGGTATGTCGTCCGCCATCAGCAGCTTGAGCCAGTCGATGAGCTCCGACGTCGATGGCTTCTTCTTCAAGCCCGGCACCTTGCGCACATCGAAGAAGATGTCCATGGCTTCCTTGACCAGATCCTGCTTGATCGAAGGAAAATGCACTTCAACGATGTCCTGCATCGTCTCCCGGTCAGGGAAGTCGATGTAGTGGAAAAAGCAGCGCCGCAGGAACGCGTCGGGCAACTCCTTCTCGTTGTTCGACGTGATCATGACGATGGGCCGGTGCCTGGCCTTCACAGTCTGGCTCAGTTCGTAGACGAAGAACTCCATGCGGTCGAGTTCCTGCAGCAGGTCATTGGGGAATTCGATGTCCGCCTTGTCGATCTCGTCGATCAGGAGAACCACGCGCTCGTCGGACTCGAACGCCTCCCACAGCTTGCCCTTCTTGATGTAGTTGCGGATGTCGCCCACCCGCTCGTCGCCGAGCTGGGAATCGCGCAGGCGGGATACGGCGTCGTACTCGTAGAGCCCCTGCAGCGCTTTCGTCTGCGACTTGATGTGCCACTCGATCAACCGCAGCCCGAGGGATTGAGCGACCTCCTCGGCGAGCAGCGTCTTACCCGTTCCAGGTTCGCCCTTGATCAAAAGCGGGCGTTGGAGTTCCACGGCCGCGGTCACGGCCATTGAGAGTTCGTCCGTTGCGATGTACGTATCGGTGCTCTCGAAGATCATTCAGGGTCCTGCTCCAAAAGACGGTGGGCATGCGGGCGGCGGCAATTCGCTCCGCCAACGACAGGCGAAGCGGCGTACTCTACCCCATAGGACGCCTCCAAGCACGTCAGGGGGGCCGGTTTCCCGTCGTTTCGCGCCAGTCAACACGGGTCGGTCGACGCCTTTCTCCTCCACGCGAAGATGATGCCGAGAACGACGAAATAGAGCACCAGGACGATGGCCGTGGCCATGAGCAGGCCGGCAGCGACGGAAGCCGGTTCTCCATCGGGCTCGAACAGGCTCCGGAACAGGAGGACGACAAAGGCCGGGGCGAAATGCTCCGAATCCTGGGCGATGCGCCAGGGCAGGAGCGCCCACACGGCGACCAGCAGGGGCAACAGGTACCGGACCCGCGCCCCGCGGCGATAGGGCCGAAGTGCCATGTGAATCCCGGTCACCGCCCCCGCCGTGGCGACGGCGGCGACGCCCCACGCCATCCAGGACCAGCTCACGCTTCCACCCACTTGACGATGTGGGACTCCAGGTCGTCAGGATGCACGTCCAACTCCGAAACGACCTTGCCACGCACGCTGATTCCCGCCTCGTGGACGGTATCCGGCGAACCGGACACCAGCGGATGCCACCAGGCAAGTCCCCGCCCCTCGGCGACCCGGCGATACGCGCACGAAGTCGGCAGAAAGTTGAGCTTGGCGACGTTGTCGGCATCCAGCTCGACGCAATCCGCCACCAGCTTGTGCCGGTCCGGGTAGTGTTTGCAGCGGCAGCGGTCGTGATCGAGCACCCAGCACACGACGCTCGTAAAGAAGACGTGGCCTTCCTCGTCGTCGAGCTTCAGGGTGCAGCAACGCGCGCAGCCGTCGCACAGCGACTCCCACTCCCCGGCGGACATCTCCGCAAGGGTCTTGGTCTCCCAGAAGGGCCGCTCTTTCATACGCGAAGCGTCACCGCACTCAACTCGTCGACGCGATACCTCAACAGTAGCCGTTGCCCGCCGGAATGCGCAACCCACCCCGCGCCAGACTCAGCCCCTAACGGCGCGAAGCAGTTCGAGAAATCGCTCGCCGATCAGCGGCGCGCGCCAGCCGAGCAGTGTCTCCGGCAAATCGCCCGTGGCGGAGAACCGCCGGACACAGGCCTCGATCAGTCGCTTTCGCCCCAATAGCTCCGGCGCGAAGCCGAGCCTTTCCGAGACCACGCGAACAAACTCCCGCATGCGTCTCGCCGCCGCCTGTTCTCGCTTCGAAAGCGGCAGCGGCAGCGGTTCGGGCGGCGCGTGTTCAAATTCCTTCCAGCCCCCGGTGCAAGTGGACAGCAAAGCCTTGGCGTAGCGGCGTCTGGCCCCGCGGGTCAAAAGCTCGAGCAGAGCGTCGCGCGAAACGGGAGCGGCATCAGCGATGGCCACGAGACTCTCGTCGCGCAAGATGAAGCCCCGCGGCAAATCCCGGCGCCTCGCTTCGTGTTCCCGCCAGGTCGCGAGGGCGCGCAGGACCGAGAGGTTCTGGGGCCGCAGCCGCATCGCGCCCTTGATGCCCCGGTAGTACGCTCGCGGGTCGGGTTCCGGCCGCGCGAGCGTCATCGCCATCTCGTCTTCAAACCAGGACAGGCGGTCGAGCGCGTCAAGGCGTTCGCGCATGCGGGACCACAGCGGAACCAGATGCGCGGCATCCTCCTTCGCGTACGCGAGCTGTCGGCTCGATAGGGGCCTCGCCAACCAATCCGAGCGCGTCTCCCGCTTCGAGACGTCGAAGCCGAGGTAGGTCTCCACCACCGCGGCATAGCTCTTCGAGATCTCCGTGCCGAGAAATGCATGGGCAATCTGCGTGTCGGCGATGGCAAGCGGACGCAGGCCGAGATGGCGGTCGATCATCTCGAGGTCCTCCGAGCAGGCGTGCATGACTTTCGTTCGCTCAGGGTCCGTCAGCAGCACCCGAAGCGGCCCGAAACTCTGCTGCGCCTGGGCGTCGATCAGTCGAACGCCGTCCGCACCGCCGAGCTGGTAGAGCGCCGGAATGGGATAGAAGGTCCGCGTGCGCATGAATTCGGTGTCGACGCCAACGATGTCGCCGAGGGGACCGAGATCCCAGCGCGGGTCATCGTCCGTTTCGATGAGAGGACCGGACTGCATATCGCAAAAATCGCCTGTTAGAGCCTGTTAGAGAAAAAGAGCTAGTCGATGGCGCGGCGGCCGTGCAGCGCGTGGGCGATGGTGCCGCCATCGATGTATTCCAGCTCGCCCCCGAGCGGCACGCCGTGCGCGATGCGCGTCACCCGCACATCCATGCCCGCCAGCGCCTCGACGATGTAATGGGCCGTCGCTTCGCCCTCCACGGTTGGATTGGTCGCGAGAATAACTTCGCCGATCCCGTGCTCACGAATCCGCTCGGCGAAGTCCACCAGCCCCAGTTCAGAGGGGCCGACGCCGTCGATGGGCGAGAGTCTGCCGTGCAGTACGAAGTAACGCCCGCTGTAGCCCCCGGCCTGCTCGATGGCGATGACGTCCGCGGGTGACTCGACGACGCAGAGGGTCCCGGCGTCCCGCTTCGGATTGGCGCAGACGGCGCACAGATCAGTCTCGCAAAGCGTGCGGCAGTCCCGGCACCGCTTGACTTCGACCACGGCGGCACTGAGCGACCTGGCGAGCGTCTCTCCGCCCTCCCTGTTGTGCTGCAACACGTAGAGGGTCATCCGAGTGGCCCACTTGGGACCCACGCCGGGAAGCATCTGAAACGCGTCGATCAGGCGATCGATCAGGGGGCTGATACGAGTCAAGACTGGAGATTGAGGCCGAACGGAAGCCCGAGGCCCTTGGTGAATGCCGACATCTTCTCCTTTTGCATGCGTTCCACCCGTTGTGCCGCGTCGGTCACGGCCGCGGCGACGAGATCCTCGAGCAGTCCCCGATCCTCGCCAGTCAAGCTGCTGTCTATCTCCACCTTGCGCGCCTCGAAACGCCCGGTGAGCGTCACCTTGACCAACCCGCCTCCGCTCTCTCCCACCACCTCCGCGTTGGCAAGATCCTCCTGGGCGCGTTTGAGGCGCTCCTGCATGTCGCGCGCCTGCTTCATCAGGTCGCCGAAATCCTTCATGGAACAATTGCCTCCCGAAAGCGTAGCGACGCAGGCGATTGTCCCATGACGGACGCGCCGGACTGGGCCGGAGCCTTCAGCCGGGGAGCGCGAGGGGGAACCCTTCGCAAGAAAGAGACCGGCGCCGAAGGCGACGGCTTTGGGGCATTCATGGACTGTGATACTCCCTATCACCCAAGGGTTGCACGGAGCCGACCGTGCCACCGAAGACACGCAGCAGCGACTGCACCGTTTCGTCCGAGTTGGCCGCCTCCTCCGCCTCGCGCTGACGCTCCGCGTCGAGGCGACGTCGACGTTCGAAGGGAGTTTCCTGGTCGGGCTTGCCAATCACGATGTCTACGCGAACTTCCCGGCCCACATACTCTGATACCACCTCCTGGACGGAAGCCCGTGAATTGTCACGCAGCAGGAGGTCGTGCCCCTCAGCCAGCACCAGTTCCCACCGATCGTCCGCGTGGGACGTGAGTTGGCAGTGGTCGAACACCATCCGCGTGATGCCGGAAGGCTGCATCCGCTCTATCAGGGCGTATAGATCTGGCGCCGACTCGTCTCTCGCGGGCATGTCGGCCGGTGGGTCCGCAGGCGTACTCTCCTGTTTTTCCTGCCTCTCCGGCTTTTTCGGCTTTTCCGGCTTTTCCGGCTGGGCCGCGGGCGCACTCTCCTGCTTCTCTTGCCTCGCTTGCTCCTCCCGCATCTCCTCCTGCAGTGTCTCGCGTGGTGCCGGCCGCGCCGCAGGCACTGGCGTGTCCGCCGTTTTCGCGGGTCGCGCCAGCGTGCGCTTGCCGCCGGATTCGGCCGTTTCCGGCGCGAAAACAAGCATGCGGATCAGCGTCATGTCGAAACCGACGCGCGGGTCCGGCGCGAACTGCAGATCCCTGCTGCCGCGCAGCGCGATCTCGTAGAACAACTGCACGTCCTCGGGCGACATGCGTTCCGCGAAGTCCGCCACGGACGTGGCGACCTCTTCTCCCACCGTCTGCGCCATGGCGATGTCGTGCAGCGCGCGCTGGATCCCGGCGAGCACGTCCGCGAAGTCCGCATTCCGCTCCGCCAGTTCATCGGCACAACGCAACAGGCGCTGCCTGTCCGCATCCGCAAGCGCGCCGAGCAGCGCGGAGACCTCGTCGCGCCTTACCGTGCCGAGCAGGCTTGCGACATCTTCAGTTCCTACCCTGCCGCCGCCGAACGAGATCGCCTGGTCCACCACCGAAAGGGCGTCCCGCATGCTCCCCCGCGCGGCGTCGGCGATGATGTCGAGCGCGTCGGTCTCGAATTCGACCTCTTCCTTTTCAAGAATCGTCGCAAGATAGGAGGCGATACGTTCGGGCAGGATGTTCTTCAGGTTGAACTGCAGGCACCGCGACAGCACGGTGATCGGCACCCTCTTCGGATCCGTCGTCGCCAGCAGGAACTTCACGTGCGAAGGGGGTTCTTCCAGGGTTTTCAGCAGCGCATTGAAACTGGAGGCCGAAAGCATGTGCACCTCGTCGATGAGATACACCTTGTAGCGTCCCCGGGCCGGCAGATACTGCACGTTCTCGAGCAGTTCGCGGGTATCGTCCACCCGCGTTCTGGACGCCGCGTCCACCTCGATCAGGTCCACGAACCGCCCTTGCACGATCTCGACACAGGCGCTGCAGGTGCCGCAGGGCGAGGAACTGACCCCCGTCTCGCAGTTCAGGCAGTTCGCGAAAGCGCGGGCGATCGTGGTCTTGCCCACCCCGCGCGTGCCAGTGAACAGGTAGGCGTGATGCAACCGGTCGTCGTCGAGGGCATTGACGAGGGCGCGGATGGCGTGATCCTGACCGACGACATCCTGCAACTTGCGGGGTCGATACTTGCGAGCGAGAACTTCGTAACTCATCGGCGTTCGCATTGTAGCCCCGCCGGAGACAAAATGGCTTCCGTCATCGGGCGAAATTCGACAGGCCTGGAGGGCCATGAGCTTCGACGGCAACTTCCTGATCATCGGCCACCGGGGCGCCGCGGGACTTGCGCCCGAGAACACGATGAAGGCTTTTCGACGCGCCTTCGCCTGTGGCGTCGACGCCGTGGAACTGGATGTGCACGCGCTGGATTCGCGGCTCGCGGTGATTCACGACGCCACGGTGGATCGGACGACCAACGGCCGCGGTCCGGTGTCCGGGTTCAGCGTCGCCGAACTCAAGAACCTGGATGCCGGCGACGGCGAAGCGATCCCACTGCTCGAAGAAGTGGTCGAGGCACTTCCCGAAGGCGTGGGCCTCAATATCGAACTCAAGGGACCGGGAACCGACAAGCTGGTGGCCGCCGTGTCGCACGACCGCGCGAACACGCTCGTATCCAGCCGCGATCTTAGGCGCCTCGCGGCTTTTCGACGCGCGCGGCCGGATGCGATGTGCGCGCCGGTGTTCAGGTTTCCCTACCGCGACATGGCCGGCGCGGCGCGGGCGATCGATGCCTGGTCGGTCAACATCCGCAACGACATTGCGACGCCCAGGCGCATCGGTCGGCTGCGGGATGCGGGATTTCGCGTGCTCGTGTTCACGGTGAACGACCGGCAACGCGCGCTTGAACTCGCCCGGCAAGGGGTTTCCGGCGTCTTTACGGACTTTCCCGATCGGGTACGGCTATCGACCGACGGCTGAGGCGTAGGCGGTTTTGTCCACACAAAACCTCCTTTCAGATCAGTCGGATATGGTGTGAATCGAGACTTCACTCAAGATTTTTGATCTCGCGATCAAGTCTGTATTTTTCGTCGGTGACTATGCGTTCCAGCGTCTCGACCCGCTCGCGCAGCGCGTCCACCTCGTCTTCGAGGGTTTCGGATCTGGCCGCGTTCGCCGATGCGTTTCGGCGAATCCATACCTTCGCCAGGTGAATCGAACCACCGATGACCGTTATCAATATGACGAATACGAAGACATCCATCTCGGCTAGCTTTCCTTCTGTTCACGTGTTGTGGATGACGATCCCGCCGCCGGGTTCGCACCGATCTCCGCGAATCCCCGCTCGAGCGCGTATCGGTCGGACGTGACGAACGCCTCCATCCGCCGCAACCTCAGTTCGATCTCGGCAAAATCCGCCTTCGCAGCGCGCAGACTCTGCCTGGGCGAGTACTTCCTACGGAAGTCCGGCTTCCTAGAGTAATCGTCACGCTTCCTGTCGGAGCGGCTGCGCCGCGCTGCGCGTCTTCTCTCGTCGGCGCGCCTTCGCATCTTCTCGGCGCGTCGTCTTCCGCGGGAACCGCCTTCCCAGGTGCTCCTCCGCGCACCGCGTGATCGAGCAGACGGACGATAGCCCATAACAAAGAAGGCAACCCAATAGGCGGGGAATACGATGCTCGGCAGAAACAATAGCCCGGTCAGCGCGGCACAGCGAGCGACCCACGCCTCGATGCCGAAATACCGCGCCACTCCGGCGCATACGCCAACGATCTTTCGGTTTTCCCGATCAAGGTACAGACCACGAGAGCGACGCACAAAGTCATCGTAATCATCGTAGTGGATCCGTCTCAGCCGGCGTTCGCGTCGCCCTCCGGCGCGGTCGGCCTCACCGGCAGTCTCGCGTTTGTCGGTTTCTTCGCGGTTCGACTCTCCCCGGACACGCGCCGCGGCCTCATCGAGCAAACTGGCGGCTCGACCGGAGACTTCCTCGGTGGCTGCCGAGGCCAGTTCCTCCACCGCGCGCTCTAGGTTCCTCGTGGCGTCCCGGATGCTGCGCTTGTCCTTGGGGGAATCGCCGCTCCCGCTACGGCTCATCTGCACTCTCCCGTCACGACGCTGGATCGCGCTTGCGCCAATCCGGCGTCTCGGCGTCCAGTATGGCTTCGAGGGTTTCGACGCGCTCACCCATCCGATCCGCGAGATCCGTCAAACGCTCCAGTTCGGCGCGCTCCTCGCCCGACAGCGCTGCCTGCGCGCGCCGCTTGCTCCGGTAGTGCATGACGAGCCAGATCGGCGCGACAACCACCATGAACAGCACGGCGGGGAGAACCAGGATCTCGATCACACCATGATACGGCCCGTAAAACATCGACTCACCAATCATCCGTGATGCTCCTCAAGCGGTCCGGTCTCAAGAGCCATCCTGGGTCTGCTCGCCCTGCTCCACCCGCTCCTTCAGGCGACGCAGTTCCGCGTCGACCTCTTCGTCGCCTTCCAGCGCGTCGATCTCCGCCGCCAGCGTCTTCTGACCCATGTCGTAGGATTCGACCTCACCTTCGAGATCGTCGATTCTGCTCTCGTACTGTTCAAAGCGCAGGATTGCATCGTCAACGCTGTGATCCGACAGTTGACGCCGAATATCCAGCCGGCTCCGCGCTGCCTTGCCGCGCATGACGATGGCGTTCTGGCGCGCCTTGGCATCCTTCAACTTCGATTGCAGCGTCTCCATGTCGTCGTTCAGCTTGGCCAGGGTCTCGTCGAGGGCGGCGGACTCCGTCGCCAGCGCCTCGGCCGCGGCCTCGGCCTTGGCCCGCTCGGCCAGCGCGCCTCGGGCCAGGTCGTCGCGTCCCTTGCGAATCGCAAGTTCCGCCTTGCGCTGCCATTCGGCGGCATCCCTTTCTACGGACCCCTGCCGCCGCGCGAGCGTCTTCCTGTCCGCGATCGCCCGCGCCGAAGTGGTGCGAACCTCGACCAGCGTCTCTTCCATCTCCTGGATGATCAGCCGAACCATTTTCTCGGGGTCTTCCGCCTTGTCGAGCAAGGCGTTGATGTTGGAATTCACGATCTCCGTCGCGCGAGAGAATATGCCCATCAGTGTTGCCTCCTAGCGGTGTGCGTGGCGATTCCTCGACACAATGCAAACCACGTTTCGTGCCAACCCGCGTCAATTTACCCAAGCTATTGTTTTTGTTGAATCTACAAATTCTCCGCAGAGACCACTCATAGCGATTTTTGTGGCTGATTCCGCTAACTATTGGTTAAATGGGCCCATGTCCACCGAACCAGACCGACTGATCGGAGAGTCCAGCGCCTTCCTGCAGGCGCTGGACGACGTCTCGGCGGTGGCGCCGCTGGACAAGCCCGTGCTCATCGTCGGCGAACGCGGAACCGGCAAGGAACTCGTCGCCGCCCGACTCCACTACCTGTCGAACCGCTGGGACGCGGAGTTCCTGAAAATGAACTGCGCGGCGATCTCCGATTCGCTGCTCGAGAGCGAGCTGTTCGGACACGAGGCGGGCGCCTTCACGGGCGCCGCCCGCATGCACCAGGGCCGCTTTGAGCGGGCGCACGAAGGCACCCTGTTTCTCGATGAACTCGCCACCACATCGGCACTCGTGCAGGAGAAGATTCTGCGCGTCATCGAGTACGGGGAGTTTGAGCGGCTCGGCGGCAGCCGCACGCTGCGCGTCGATGTCCGCCTCATCGCCGCCACCAACTCCGACCTCCCGCGGCTCGCCGACGTCGGCAAGTTCCGGCGCGACCTGCTCGACCGGCTCGCCTTCGACGTCATCACCCTGCCTCCTCTGCGCGAACGCAGCGACGACATCCTGCTGCTCGCCGAGTACTTCGCGATCAACATGGCCACCGAACTGGGCCGCGAGTACTTTCCAGGCTTCGCCGACGCCGCGATCCGCCAGATGACGTCGTACGAATGGCCGGGCAACCTGCGCGAACTCAAGAACGTCGTCGAACGCGCCGTCTATCGCACGGATGCCGAAGCGAAGGTCGGGGAAATCGTGCTCGACCCCTTCGACTCGCCCTTTCGACCCCGCAACGAGCCCGCGCAGCCGAACACCGCGGCTCCACCCACCCTGCCTCTAGACCTAAAGCAGGCCGTTCGCGACTTCGAGACCGAACGGGTCGAAGCGGCGATGGACCGGGCCCGGCACAACCAGCGCAAGGCCGCCGAACTCCTGGGGCTGACTTACCACCAGTTTCGGGGATACTTGAAAAAGCATGGCTTGCAGCCACAGCGCGACGAGATCTGACGCGGCACTTCGCCATCAATCTGTCGTTCCTGGCCGTCCCAGCGGGGTGACGGATGCGGAGCGACCAGAAACACGCTTTGCCATCGACCGCCTGCGATTCTAGGTGCGCCGGTGCCCGTCACAAGGCACCGCCGTGCCGACGATCCTACCTTGGCGAACAGCATTGCCAATGCGGTATATTCGCTGATCGTCTGCTGGATCAGTCCCGGACTCGCTTCATGTTGGCACACTCGAACACCATACGTGACGTCAGCCGTGCGCTGCCGGCGCTCGTGTCCGGTCCCGACCTCGACGTCCCGGTCTCCGCCGAACTGCTCGATACCCACGCGACCGCACTCCGCGAGCAACACGAGAGTCTCCGGCCCGTGATCGATCGCGCGGGCGACACCTTGGCCGAAGCGTTGAAGAAGCACGATCCGGAAAAGATCGCCGATCCCAACGGCGAGGGCGCCAGTGCTCTGGAACAGACCGAGGCTTACTTCAAACACCGGCGGAAGGAACTCCAGCAACTGCGCGAGGCCTTCATCGAGCTGGATGCTCCACCTTCGCACGACGTCTTCGACGCACTCGACTGCCTGGACAACCTGTACCTGTGGATTGTCGCCACCATGCAGGAAGTGAGATGGTCCGTGCTGATTTTCGACGGCGTCAGGGACAGGGCCGATATTCCCACCGGTCGCACCTTTGCCACGTCGTCGGAGTGGCTCGCGTCACTCCATGACGAGTAGCCGGCCGCCGCTCCGCGCATTCCTCGAACCGACAGGCACTTTCAAAAGGAATGCAAAGCGGCTACCTCCAAGAATGCGGGAGGAACTTGGTCTGGCAGTCGACGAACTGCTCAAAGGCAAACTGTCTCCCGGACGCAACTACGAACAGTTGACAAACATGCCGGGCGTGTATTCGGTCCGCCTAAGTGGTAGCTACCGATTCGTATTCGGCGTAACCGCCGACGTCGCTGACCCGATTGCCGTCGGACCGCACGACCAAGCCTACGCCGACGCCCTCAGACGCTACCGCCACCGCAGGAACTAGCGCGCATATGTCGATCCTGCCGGACTTGATCCCTATCGCCAGTTCCGGATGAGGCGCCTTACTGCTGGCCCAACTCCGATGCCTTGCCTCCACACCACTGCAGTCCGTTCTGGACCACGGTGCGGAAGGCGGGGTGATTCCAGGTCTGGGGGTCATGCCCGAGTTGCAGGCAGAAGATCCGGGAGTCCCCCTCCATGCGGGTCCACGCGAGCGTGCGCATGGCGTTGGGCCGGTCCGTTGTCAGGAGCACGTCGCAGTCGTCTTCGCAGTCGCGGACCGCGTAGGTCTCATCCTCGATCTCGAAATCGGCCAGGCCGGCCGAGAGCGGATGATCGGTATTGACCTTGACCGGAACCGTCCCGAACCAAACGCCGTTGACCGGTCCGCCGCAGTCCACGTCCCGAACCCACCGCGCTCCCCCGAGCCCCATGATCTGCCCCCAGCGGTCGTCGTATCGCCAATGCAGCACTGAATGGTGCAGGACGAAAATGGACTGCCCGTTCTCGATCAGTCGCTCGACGCAGGCCCTTTCCTCTTCGTTCGGGCCTTCCTGCGTCATCGTGTAGAAGACGGTGACATCGAAGCTGTCGCGCACCGCATCGTGGACGTCCCTCTTACCCGCAAAGTAGCGACGGTCGTCGAGGCCCGCGGGCGTGAGCCAATCGTTGATGTTGAACACGTATGCGTCGACGCCATCAAGGCTGGTGAAGAAATCTATGAACTGTATGACGTGGTGTCTGTGCCCGCCGGTGAGCACGGCAACTGAAAGTTCGCTCATGTGCTTTTTTCCTCCCTGTTCGCGTTCGAGTATAGGTCGGAGAGCGCATCGATTCGACACGGGGCGTTGAACCACCGCTGGCCATTGGCGATGATTGAGGCGTTGGAGGAGATTGAGATGAACGCGCAAGCAGCACAAAACGCCGATTTCTATGTCGCCACGGACGGTGACGATGCATGGACCGGCACATTGGAGAGCCCGAACACTGACGCGACGGACGGTCCGTTCGCGACGCTCGCGAGAGCGCGCGATGCCGTGCGGGAACTGAAGCAGGAAAAGAACGAGGACATCGTCGTCCAGATTCGAGGCGGCAGGTACTACCTCACACAGACTATCGTTCTCGAACTGGAAGACTCCGCGGACGCCGGCCAGACGATCACCTATGCCGCCTACCCCGGCGAGGAACCGATCTTCTCCTCGGGCGTGCGAATCGGGGGATGGCGGGAGCTGGACAGGGATGTCCCCGAGGGCCTCTCCCACATGGCCCAGCCGCATGTGTGGGTCGCCGACGTGCCGTCTGACCTTGGAGCTTTCCGTACGCTCTACGATGGCGACCGGCGTCTTTCCCGCGCGCAGACCAACGGTTTCAACCCGACGACGGTGCGCCTGAGGCGGACCGAACCCCCGCCAGGGGAATTCAAGCTCGGCGCGGGCGACATGTCCGACTACGAAGGGGCGCTCGATCCGCTCCGATATCTCGGTTTTCCCGAAGGCGCCTTGCGCAACTGGGATAACCTGGAAGACGTGGAACTCGTCATCCGCTTCGGATACGCCATGGCGATCCTGCCACTGGAGTTCGTCGACGAGGAATGGAACCTGGCCAAGACAGCGGCCCAGAGCGGCTACGTGCTGAAGGCGACGGGGGGCATCGACCGCGGCGAGACGACGGCCGCGATCGAGAACGTGGCCGAGGGCCTGACCCACCCCGGAGAGTGGGTCCTCAACTCGAAAGAGAAAAAGCTCTACCTCTGGCCCCTCGGAGAAAAGCCCGGCAACGAGATCTTCGCGCCGTCCCTGATGGAGCTGGTGCGCGTCGAGGGCGACGTCGATGTCGAAGGCCCGACGGACACGCCCGTCCGGGGCATCGTGTTCGACGGCCTCGCCTTCACCCAGGGCGACCGGTACGCCGTCTCGGACGACTACATGTCGATCCAGCACGACTGGGCGATGATCGACCAGGGCCACGGGCTGCTCCGACTGCGGGGAGCGGAAGACTGCCGGATCGAAAACTGCCGGTTCTTCAACAGCGGCGGCGAGGCCATCCGGCTGGACCTGCATTGTCAGCGAATCGTCGTCACCCGCAACGAGCTGAGCCACCTCGGCTGCTCGGGCATCCTCCTGCTCGGGTACGGTCCCGGCACGAAGGATGTCAACAGGAATAACGAGATCGTGAACAACCATCTCCATCACCTCGGGGAGATCTTCTGGCATTCCCACGGGATCATCGTGCACCAGAGTTCGGAGAACCGGGTCGCCAACAACTCCATCCACAACATGCCCCGCAAGGCGATCTGCCTGTGCGGCGTGCGGCCGCAGTTCTTCATCCCGGAAGAGGCCTACAACGTCCTCAAGATGCGGGAGTGCGCGCCTTGCATCCGGTGGCATGAGATCGAAGACCCGGAGGCCGTGCAAAAGGACGCGAGAGACTCGAAAGTACGGGGCGTCATCGACTGGCCGCTGGTCACGCAGTACCTGCACACGAGAGACAACGTCGTCGAATACAACGACGTCTCTCGCGCCAACCAGGTCTTCGTGGACGGGGCGTCCATCAACATCTCGGGCGCGGGAGAGAACAACGTCATCCGGCGCAACTACGTGCACCACATCTTCAATCCGCGCATCGCCGGCGCGATCCGCATCGACGACTTCCAGCGCAAGACCACGATCGCGGAGAACGTCATCTACAAGACCAATTCCTGCGGAATCATCCATCGCCACGAGACATACGTGGAGAACAACGTGATCTGCGATGTCTATCCGGGTTGCTACATCTGGATCGGCCAACGGCCCATTAACGGCTCTAGGATCACGGGAAATGTCATGCTGCATACCGGGGCAATGAAGGAACCGCGGCGGGGATACCGCTACGACGGGCCGTTCTACTCCCTGGCCGGGCGCCTGATCCAGGACATGGACATCTGGGAGCATCTCGGTCGAATGGAGCACACGACCATCGACGGGAACATCTATTTCGTCCAGGGCGACTCCGAGGAGGATGCCGAGGTCCTGGCCAAGCTCCGTGCGCTCGGCTATGCCGAGAACAGCATCTATGCGGATCCTCTTCTGGAGGACTGGGACAACGAGGACTTTCGCCTGAAGGCGGACTCGCCGGCCCATGCGATGGGCATCAAGTCACTCGACGTGCGCGAAACGGGGCTCACCGACGACTTTCCCGACCGGCTCAGGTAATCCGGCCAGTAACCGATGCGATTCCGGTCCAACCGTGTCCGCATCATCGGATCCACGCGGTGCCACGCGGCGCTTCTGGTAACCCTGACAGTCGCCATGGCGGGCTGTGGAGCAGGCAATGAGGAGCAGACCCGACAGTCTGAAGATCCGGATGATCAGGTGCGGGAAGCCGTTGAGAAGGTGTCTGCTTCCACGCCGGAACCCGCACCGGGCCATCTGGGCCGTATAGTTCGGAATCATCTGGGAGACGGCGAAGTCCTGACGTACCACGCCTTCATCCTGGACGACTGTGGGCTCTGTCCGCGCGACCCCGATACGGACTGGGGCTCGGACTTCTCCAGCAGCTTTCTGGGTGAGGGGAAGTCATGTTCCTACGCGCCTTCAATGCTTGTTGACGGGGATTACCGAACGGGCTGGGTGGAAGGCCACGACGGTAACGGTATTGGCGTCGACGTGGTGGTCCCGCAGCTGCTCGATCCGACCAAGCCGGTCCGGATCTGGGCCGGCTACGGCAAGTCCCCCGAACTCTTCGCCGCGAACGGTAGACCCAAGCGGCTACAGGTGGCCGTGCTGCGCTTACGTGCCGCGAAGCCGGACGCGCATGACGCCACCGGTTGCAGTACCTCCAAGTACGTGGAGCCAGTAGTGGTGGCCCGTCACGAGGTCGACTTGCGCGACTTCAACGGCTACCAGGCGCTGTCACTCCCCGAGTATCGGCTCGAACACTACCTGGAGTACCCCATGGAGTGGCTGCTGATGGACGGCACAGAAATGATGCTCTACAGGGAGAGAGTGGATGCGGGAGAGGAAGCACCCTTCGAGCGGGAGCCAACCGAATACGCCTACCTGCTCAGGTTGACGCTTTTGGACGTATACACGGGCGCTCGGTACACCGACACCGTGATCAGCGAGGTCTCCTGGTAAGTGATGGCGGGCTAGAATCAAAACCGAAGGGATCACAATGACGCAAACAGGTCCTCACTCCGTCGAGTTCGCCACCATGGGCCTCGCGACGCCCGGGATCGCCGTTCCGGCGGCCGAGGCCGCAGAACGCAACGGCTTCGACATCTTCCTGCTGACGGACAGCCAGAACCTCCGGGGAGACGTCTATTCGCAACTGGCGCTGTGCGCCAAGGCGACTTCGTCCATCATGCTCGGCACCGGCGTGACCAATCCGATCACGCGCCACGCCGCGGTCACCGCGACGAGCATCATGAGCGTGCAGGCCGAAAGCGACGGCCGGGCTATCCTGGGTATCGGGCGTGGCGACAGCGCGGTGCTGCATATCGGCCGAAAGATCGCGTCCCTGAAGGAATACGGCGCCTACGTGCGTGACCTGCAGGGATATCTCTCGGGCGGTGAGGTCGACCAGAACGGTTTCCCCAGCCGCCTGCGCTGGCTCGATCTCGTCGACGTCGAAAAGGTGCCCGTGGACATGGTGGGATCGGGCCCCAGGTCCCTCGCGCTGGCGGCGAACCTCGCCGACCGCGTAACGCTGGCCGTGGGCGCCGATCTCGATCGCCTGTCCTGGGGAATCGATACCGTCCGCCGCGCCGCCGAAGCCTCCGGGCGCGACGCCGCGAGCATTCCCATCGGGGCATACCTCAACGTCGCCGTCGGAACCGACAGGGACCGGGTTCGCGAATCCATCCGCGGCGGGGTCGCGACATTCGCGCATTTCAGCGCCGGCGCCGGAACCGACTTTGCCAGTCAACCCGAAGTCATGCGCCGCGTCACCTCGAGACTGCAGACCGAGTACGACACTGCGCATCACTCGCAGGGCGACGCTCCGCACACGCAAGTTCTCGATCAGAACTTCATCGACTGGTTCGCCGTCGCTGGAACGGTGGAAGAGGTCGTGGAGCGCCTCACGCCCATCGTGGAACTCGGCTTGAGCCACATCTATTTCGCGGGCGGACGCGCCTTCGGCACGCACGAGGCGCTTGCGCAGGAAGTGATGCCGGCCCTGCGTGCGCTGTAGCGGGGAGCACTGATCCTGCGCTGGCCGGTGGCGATTAATGCGTCGAACGGTTCAGCGCGTCTTGCAGTGAATCTTCTTCGCTGACGGCAGGATCACCAGCGACGTGGCGGAGGAATCCCCGGGCAGCGCCCGCAGCCTGCCGCACGATGGTGATCCGCCCATCGGCGACGAAACTGCGGAACTCGTCGCCTGGCCAGATCCCGGCCTCCCTGCACTGATTGACAGGAATCGTAATCTGGCGCCTGTCATTCATTCGCGGCATGAGACTTCCTTCCCGACACGCCAGTTCGACCCTCAGATGGTAATGACTTGGCAACGAAACGACGACCCCGATGGATCATTTTCCAACGCGACCAAAGCCGTGACGATCCCTCCCCTCCCCGCCCGCGCTGGACCTCGGGCTGCTTATTTGGTTATCTGCCCTGGAGGGAGGGACAACATGACTGACAAATACAAGCTGGCGATCATCGGCTGCGGTGGTCACGCCAGGGGCACCCTGGCACCGCTCTGGAAGGACATCCCGGAGATCGAACCGGTCGCAGCCTGCGACGCCCACGCCGAGTCGATGGCCAACTTCGCCGAGCTATTCGGCATCGAGAACACCTACTCCGATGCGCAGAAGATGCTGGCCGAACAGCAGCCCGATGTCCTGATCGTCGGGTCATGGCCCGCCTCCCACAAGGAAAACGTGCTGGACGGCGTGCGCGGCGGGGTTCGCGCCATCTTCTGCGAGAAACCCATAGCTCTTAGTGCCGGCGAAGCCGAGCAGATGTTCCAGGCGGCCGAGTCCGCCGGCGTGATCCTGGTGGAAGGGTTCATGCACCTCTACCACCCGCAGACCCACGCGGTGAAAGAACGCCTCGACGACGGCGCTGTAGGTGAACTCCGTTGCATACGGGCGAGCTTTTCGTCCGGCTCATCGAATCCGACCAACTGGCGTCGCCGCGGCGAACTGGGGGGCGGCGCCGCCATGGATCTGGGCTGCTATTGCCTCAGCAGCATCCGTTACCTGGTCGGCGCCGATCCGCTGTGGGTGTCGGCCAACGGGAATTTCGACGCGGACGCCGAGATCTGGCACACCTTGCTGGGAACGCTGCACTTCGAGGACGGGGTGATCGGGCAGTTCGACTGCAGCTTCGGCTGGCCCCGCCGCGGAACCTGCGAAATAGTCGGCACCGAAGGCACCATCTGGGTTCCGAGAACCGCCTGGTCGTGGCCCAGGGACGAATCGTCCACGTTCACATGGGCGAACGCCGACTATCGAGACCCGCGGGAGGAGACGGTCGAAGTGCCGGGACTGAATCCCTACCGTGCCGAACTCCTCGACTTGGTCAACGCCCTGTCAACAGGCGAACCGACGTTTCTGCCGACCGACATTTCCGTGGGGACGATGCGTCTCATCGATGCAGTGCACGAATCCGCTCGCACCGGCCAGCGGGTGAAAATTGGTTAACGGCTGACAGGGAGTGTCGACGGCAAATGGGTGACCCGATCCACAGACAGTTGCGGAAGGCCTTCGGCGCCGATGTGCGCAGCGAAGCCCCCCTGGCGGACAGCGGTGCGGGAATCCGGATCAGCGGAATCGATCTCAGCCAGCCGTTGCAGACCGAACAGGTCAACGCCCTTTTCGATGCGCTGGCCCAATACCGCATCATGACCCTGGCGGGTCAGGATCTGGATGCGTTTTCCGCCGCACATTTCGAGCGTTTCGCCAACCACTGGGGCGCGCCGCTACCGCACCCGAGCAATTTCAGGCGCCTCGGCAACACCCGGTACTACGAGCCCGAGCTTCTACCGCTTGAGGCGCGCCCCTCGACACGGGTGAACGCCGCCTTTCCCGATACGCTGCGCTGCCTGCCGGGGGCCGACTCCCCCGCCGTGTTTGTCGTGACCAATGTCCGGGACCTCCGTGACGAGGAGCGTCAAGCCGGGCCGAAGCTTGTCCCCTCCACGACGTGGCACACGGATATCGAACACCACGCGATACCTCTGCACGTATCAATGTTCCTTGTGCATAGGGCACCCGTGGCGCGGGATGCTCCTGGCGGGACATGGGTGCCCGAATGGGTTCCCGGCCCCGACGACCCGCAAACAGACCGCTATTTCGAAGATTCCGATCCCGAGTTGCTGCGGCTGCGCCGGGCGCTCCCGCTGAACGGCGAGACGGCATACGCCGATACGGCGGCGGCGTTCGCCGCCCTGCCCGCCGCCGAGCAGGCGCGTCTCTCGCGCATCCAGGTGCGAAGGCATTCCTATAACAGGAACGACCAAGCCGACTTCTCCCCGCTGGTTCGCACCAACCCGCGCTCCGGCATCAAGTCGCTGCACAGCCCACTGTGGTGCCCCCGGCCCCCGACCCAGATACCCATTGAGATCGACGGTATGTCGGCGCAAGCGTCGCGCGCACTACTCGAGGAGGTCGAGGCCCACGTGCTGCAGCCCGAGTTCCGCTACGACCATGCCCATACGCCCGGCGACGTGACGCTGTGGGACCTCTTCATGACCATTCACGTCTCGCCGCCGATGAAAGAGAACATCCAGTCGCTGGACGACGCCCGCCTGTTTTACCGCATCAGTTGCAAGGGAGAACCGGCGTTGACACTGCCGAGGCAAGATTCGTCCGAGTGGATCGGGGAGCACATCTTCCTCGAATACACCACGCCGGAGGAAGTGATCCAGGCTTGTTGACCTCAGGATTTCATCCGGGCTTCCAGGCGTAGATCGAGGTGAGCGGAGACAGCTACACCCCGGTTAACGATCGCTTCCCGTTGCGACGAGTTCTGCCCCGCCATACTCTCCAATCACCGCAATGCCGGACGCGCTGGATGACTCGACATCGCCACCGTTTCGACTCAACAGGTTTGCGCCGGATCCTCTGGACGATGCTGGCCGTCGCGTCGATTTGCATCGCTGGCCCAACAGAGGCCCAAGACACCGCGACGTACAGCGTCACCTTTACCGGCAACTGGACCGACGCAAGCACGACGCCCGAGAACGACCTGCCCGGCAGCGCGCACTTCACCACCCTGATCGGCGCGATCCACAATAGCAGTGTCACGTTCTGGAGTAGCGGTGGCACGGCCACCCGGGGCATCGAAATCATGGCGGAGACAGGGGGAACGAGCACCCTCCGCAGCGAGATCGAGGCCAGTTCACATCATCACGCGGTCATCCAGCAAGGCGTTTCTTTCGGCGGGACGGGTACCGCCACGTTCAGTATCACAGTCCCCAAGGACCATCCCCTGATCACCCTGACGTCGATGATCGGTCCGAGTCCGGACTGGTTTGTCGGCATCTCTGGACGGTCGCTGCTCGACAGCCAGAACAACTGGCTGTCGACGGTGCAGATCGACCTGTATCCCTACGATGCCGGAACCGAGGACGGCAACACCTTCTCGCTGAGCAACCCCAATACCAGTCCACAGGGAACCATCACGAGCATCAGGGGGACGGCCCCGTTTACGAACGCACGCATGGCGAGGCTTTCGTTCGTCCTCGACACCACGGGCCAACCGCCGGGCCAGGTGACGGGCGTCTCGGTCACACCCCGCATCGGCGCCCTGACCGTTTCGTGGAACTCGGTGGCCAATGCCGATGGCTACAAGGTGCAGTGGAGGTCCTCTGGCCAGACCTTCGGTAGCGCCCGGCAACGCGTCGTCGGCAGCTCGGTCACGCAGGATACGATCCGGAACCTGACGCCAGGAACCCAGTACTTCGTGCGCGTTATCGCCACCAAGTCCGGTACCAGCGACGGTACGCCCTCCAATGTCGAGCGCGGCACACCGCTCGCCGTCGTGAATCAGCCGCCCCGGACGACCACCCGGATCGCCATGCAATTCCTCGAAGTCGGCGACAGCGTGCGGATCGTGTTGACCAATCACTTCCGGGACCCGGAAGGCCGCACGATGACGTTCAGCGCCGTCTCGGACAACACGGCCGCCGCAAGGGTTTCGGTCCAGGGCAGTGTCCTGACGGTTCGCGGCGTCGCCAGGGGCGCCGCTTCCGTGACGGTGACGGCCCGCGACGGCGGCGGCCTGACCGCCACCCAGAGCTTCCGCGCGATGGTGGGCCGGGTAGCTTTCTTCGAGACGACCTCCGCATCCGCGCCCGAGGGGGGTACGGCGCGCCTGACGGTCCGCCTCAGCCGCGCATCCAACGCGTCCACGTCCCTCGACTACGTTTTCGGCACGGACAACGACCCGAACACCAACGACGCGAGCGCGGCGGACTATCAAGGATCCGGCGGCACCGTTGCCATCGCCGCCGGCGAGACCGAGGCAGAGATTGAGATCACCATAGCTGAAGATAGCGACATCGAACCACCAAGAGAGGTGTTCACGGTCACGCTTTCGCTGCCCGCGGAGCACGCAGACGACATGGCGCTGGGGACATCATCCGCGACGATCACCATCGACGAAGGGGTGTGCGACCGCACGCCGGAAGTGCGCGACGCGCTGCGGGGCACAGCCGCCTGCTCAGCCGTATCCTCAGCCAACCTGAACGGTCGACAATCCCTGACGCTTGCCAACATGGGAATCGACGCGCTGCAGACAAAGGACTTCCATTATCTGCCACGCCTGCGCAACCTGGACTTACATGGCAACAGCTTGCAATCGTTGCCACCGAGCCTGGTTTCTGGACTCCAGAATCTCGCCACGCTGAGACTGGACGACAATAGCCTCGCAGCGCTGCCGGACGGCCTTTTCCACAATGTTCCGAGCCTGTCGGAACTGCAGTTGCACGACAATCCCGGGGCGCCTTTCGTGCTGACGCTCGAGTTGGCACGCACCGACGCCGCCGTTGAGGCTCCCGGTCCAGCGACGGTAGTAGCAACTGTCGCCAAAGGCGCACCGTTCACGATGCGCGCAAGCGTATCGGCAAGCAACGGCGAACTGTCCGCCGACTCTGTAGCCGTCCTGCCGGGGAATCTGGCAGGCGATCCCATCACGGTGACCCGGATCGCTGAAGGCGCGGTGCGCGTGACCCTGGACGCCGCGCCTCCGATTCCGACGACCCTGTGCGGCGCCGACAACCACCCCTGCTTCCGGGGCATCGCCACGGCGGCCGGCCCGACGCTGGTCCTGTTCAAGGAGCCGCTGCGAGCGACGGACTCCCCGCCTGCCCTCGACCTGCTCGCCGACGGCGATGCGGCAACCGTCGACTTGACCACCTTGTTCACAGGTTCCGACGGAGAGACGCTGACCTACGTCGTGGAATCCAGCGACCCGGAGTTGGTCACGGTGCGTGTGAAAGGCACCAATCTGATCCTGCTACCGAACGAGATCGGCGAGGGAGGCACGGTCACCGTGACGGTGACGGCCACCGACGAAGACGGCCTCACGGCAACCCTATCCTTCCTGGTCACCATCGAGACCAATCCGCGGGGTTTCCTGCGCGGCTGGCGCAAGGGGCTGTTTGAGCCGTAGGTGTCACTAACCGCGGAGCAGATCCCAGAACCCACCCAGGTCGTCGCGGTTTTCCAGGTCGCGACACCAGGCGACGAGTTGATCCGCCGCATCCGATCCCATGCGGGGATCAACCAGCGAGTGGAACTTCGCTTCGAGCTTCCGCCACTGCAGTTCCAGGTCGCGCTCCGGAATGGCGACGTTCACGTCGAGCGACACCACGCGCCCATCTTTTGTCGTGATGGTGACCCTGGTATCGGCCGCCGGCTCGTCGAATGCGACCACATGGGCTTTGTCCCGCGTCGCGATCAGGGCCGGATCCTTGACGATATCGTCGTTGAAACTCTCGATACGGGCTGTATCGACGCCATGCAGCGCCATAGCAACGGCGAAACGCAGGCTGAATTTCGCCTCGAGCCCCGTGCTGGGCGCAGGAATGTTCACGGTCGTGAAGTGCCCGCTGTCCACCTTGATCTCGATGCTCTCGACGTCATCGGTGCCAAGCCCGTGCTTGGCCTGCAGCGCCCTGGCCGCTTCTATGGCCGAGTGCACCAGGTAGCCCGCGGCGTGGTACTTGTAGTTGGTGTCGGGCACGAACGAAGCGACTCCCTCGATGTCGCGCTCGAATCTCTCGATGGACATGGTGTCACCCTGCGTCGCACCAAAACCCTGGGGGGCCTCCAGGATGTCGGAACGGCTTGAAAAACCGCGTTTCGCGAGCCTCGCTGCGGTGACACCCGTCGCCGCCGCGCGTCCCGCGTGCAACGGTTTGCTCATCGTACCGAACACGGCCTTCAAGGCAGCCGCCTGCGTACCCGCAATACCGAACGCCTGGGCGGTCGTCCCGGCATCGAGCCCGAGGAGTTGCGCGGAAGCCGCGGTCGCCCCGAAGCAGCCGACAGTCCCGGTCGCATGCCACCCGCGCCTGTAGGGCGAACGGCCGGTGTAGCTTACGGCCAGGCACTCCGCGTCAATGCCGGACGCAAGCGCCCGGACCACATCGCGCCCCGACAATCCGTGATGTTCCGCAAGCGCCAATACCGCTGGCGCAACGGGCGCCGTGGGATGCCCGTTGCAGCCGCTGTTGACGTCGTCGTAGTCGAGGGCGTGCCCAGCCGTGCCGTTGATGAGCGCCGCCTGGCTGAGACTGGCCTTCCTGCCGGTACGAAACATCGACGCCTGCGGATGCCCGCCCTGCTCTTCCACCTCCTCGAGAAGGATGCGGGCCAGCGGTTCGTCCATACCCGCCAGCGCGACGCCGACGAAATCCATCAGGCACTGCTTGGTGACGGTGACTGCTTCGGTGGAGAGATCTTCAAACCGGGTGTTGACGACGCGCTCGGCTATGCGCGCAGTAGGGCCTCTTGATTCTTGTGGCATGTGCGCCGATTCCAGGGTGCTTGAGGGTCCTTTAGCGTACGCGAATGTATGTGCCGTCAAAAACCGCGTCACTCCGGTCCGACGTCACTTGCCACATTCACCACGCGCTGGCTACGATACGCCCCGCAACGATGGTGACTCCACCGGTCCCCTCGCGACGACAAGTTGTGAACCCCGTCAGGCCCGGAAGGGAGCAGCGGCAGCAGCGGACTCGGGTGCCGGGGTGTGGCTGGTGGGTCGCCTCCAGTCTCCACCGTCGCAGTTACCAGCTTCCGAGTTCCACTGCCGGCGTTTCCGGCAGCGAATCGGCGAGAAGCCAGCGCGCGAACAGGATGCCCTCGTTGTAGCCGGCCGTACTGATCCAGTTGCGCGGGGCCTCGCGGTGGCTGAGATAGATCACGTAGCTACCGTCGGCTTCGAGCGCGACGGTCCCGCTGTTGATGCACACCGGGAAGTCCAGGTAATTGGTCGACTGCATCAGGTAGTTCCAGGTCTGGAATCCCCAGTAACAGGCCTCGGGCGACCTGAACGTGATCTTCAGGTACTGATGCTCTTCGACCCGGAACCGGCTGAAACAGTAGATGTTGTCGATCGTGCCCCAGCCGCCCTGCTCGGCGTCGAACTCGAACGGCGGACAGAACTCGTTCACCGGGAACTCCACCGGCAGCGGCGCGATCCACGTCGTGCACTGGAAGAACATCGCCATGTTGCGGATGCGGCGTGCAAGCTGAACGTCATCCAAGGGCAGGGCGGGCGGCTGCGGGGAGGCGTTGCGGATGCTGAGAACGCTCTCCTTCGACGCGGCCCGATCAAAGAAGTACTCGCGCGTGAAAAGCGAGACCGAATCGGAGTCGATGCGGAACTCGTTGACTCCCTTTGGGTTCGGCGTGAGCCGGATCTCGAAGGCGCCGTCGTCGGCAAAGGCGATGTCCCGGTGGTTGACGTTGAGCGTCACGCGATCCGCGAGTTCGCCGTTCGGATCGCCGCCGTAGAGGCAGAAGCTGAGGTAGCAACTATCGAAACGCTGGCCACTGATGACGTATTCCTGGTCGCCGCGCACCTGGGAGAAGTAATAAACGGCATCGACGTTGTCGCCGTACAGCTTGCGGCCCCGGTCGGCCAGCGGCATCAACGTGGGCCGGAGCGGATCGTTGTGCAGATAGAAGTCGACCGCCACCTGCATCAGGTGGAAGATGTGCTGGTAGCCGTCCACCTTGCCCTGCGCGTCAAGGCCCTTGTCCGGGTCCAGAAAGGTCTGGTCCGCGTTGCGGATGATGTCGAGGAACTCATCCAGCGCCTGTCGACTGTCCATCTCTCCTCCGTTGTTCCGATTGTCCGGGACCCGCTGTCGGTTCTCTCAACGAGTCGAGAAATCCCAGGTAGCGGGAGTACTTGCGGTTGATGTCCTCCGGCGTGACACCGATGCTGTCCAGCGAGTATTCGTGGGTCCCATGCTTGTCCCGGGGTTCGTCGCGCAGGAACGCCTCCATGCGCGCGCGATCCTCGTGTTGCAATGCCCAGCCCAGGCGCTCGTAGACGGAATCCACGACGGCCATCTGATCGCACACGAAGTCGTCGAACAGCACGTCAACGATCTGCTCCTCGCGACCAAGGGACTGCCTGTCCTCCAAGAACCTCGCGATGTAATCCGCCCAGATCCCGAACTGCTCGCGTCCTGTACGTTTCGCGTCCTCGTGATCCGAATAGAGCGAACGCATGGAGGAGACGACACTCCCCACCGAGGGCACGACCTGGTCCGGATGCCGGTGCGTCATGATCACGGTGGCGTCCGGATACACGGCGAACAGGGCGCGCAGCCGCATGAGATGCACCGGCGACTTGAGCAGCCAGCGAGGCGTTCTCACTCCACCGGACTGGAGGAACTGCAGGAACCGCCGGTGCCAGCGCAGGTTGCGTTCCTGATCGGCACGGACGAACCACTCGTGGTAGTCGGGTAGGTAAGCCTGGGCCAGGTACTGAAAGCTCGTGAAGTTCAGAGCCGTGATGGCGATGCACTCCTGCGGCGAGACCGCCGTCATGTAGTGCTTCTTGCGAAAGTCGGGAACGAGCCGGAATATCCGCTCGAACTCCCGGTGGATCGTGTCGATCCGCTCGTTGTCTCGGTAGTCCTCGGGGCGCGGCGCCGGATGCGGCAGCAGGCATTCCCACGACAGGGGCGCGCGGTGGTTGCGGTCCAGATGTAGCAGCGCGTGCAGGATGGTCGTCCCAGTCCTCGGCATGCCGATGATGAAGACGGGTGCCCGGACGGGTTCGTCGCAGATGGCCGGATCCTCGGCGAACGCGCGCTCGACCCGGAGGCGCGAGTCGGCGGCACGCTGCAACATGTTGCGTATCGCGAAGCGTCCGAACGTGCTCAGGCGCGCCTGCTGCTCCACGGACCGAACCAAGCGGTCCAGCCCTTCCCGCATGGATGGATCGTCGAGGGTGTATCCGCTAGTTCGCTCGGCCCGGTCGAGGATGTCCCGACTGTCGAGTTCGAACGAAAGGCCACCGCGTTCGAGCAGCGCGCCCAACCCATTGACGGCCTTCAGGATGAGCGGACGCCGGACCCCGATCGACGCGCCAGCCACGCGTCAGGTCAGCTTCTTGAGCTTGGCCGCAATCGACATGTCGCCCTTCACCTTGATCTTTCCGGACGCGACCGCCATGAACGGCTTGATCTCGTTGCGTTGCAGCTTGCCGTACGTATCGAGCGACATTCGCACCGTGCAGTCGCCGTCCGCGTCCTCGCCCGAGACGACGCTCACCCGGTTGGTCTCCCCCGTTCCGTCAATGAGCATCCGCTCATCGTCAAGGCAGAACAGCAGAGTCTTGCCGAGCGGCTCGATTTCGCGTGCCTTCGCCGCCATGTCCGCAGCAATCTCGTCTATCGTCATAAGGTTCGTATCAGCACGTTCATGGAAGGAACCTTAGCAGGAAGCGTAGATGGGTGCAGACGGGGGCGGGGCGACGTTCAGCGCGGTTTTCGTCCCCGCCCTACCCGCCAACTCTTACCACAGTTCTATCAGTGCGCTGACGGTCGCTTGCCACATTCCCCGTGCGGTGGCTACGATACGCTCCGCAATGACGGTGATCCCGCCAGCCCGTCGCGACGTGCTGTTGTGGGTCCTGCTGCAAGCAGCAGATGGCCTATCGCGGCAAGCTGGTCCCGATCGCCTCCAGTTGTCACCGGAGAGGTGTCCGAGCGGCTGAAGGAGCACGCCTGGAAAGTGTGTATGGGTTAATAGCTCATCGAGGGTTCGAATCCCTCCCTCTCCGCCATAAATTTATTTTAAGTTACTGATTTTAATGCAATATTACGAAGTTCATAGAATAAGGTTATCACTTAAGCTACCACATCTGCGGGCGAGAGCGGCTTGCTGGCATGCCCGCCAGCGTATAGGCTTGACTGAGTTCAGAATATCTCGTTGAGTCATGGCATCAGTCAGGCATCCGTCGCCGACCCGGTGGGTCGTCCATCTCGCATCGCAGTCCGCATCGGACAATGAGGTCACGGTTGAGTTGCGAATGAGCAAGGCGACGGCCGAGAACTTGGCCCATGCCGAAACCTGCCGAATCGCGGCCCTCAACCCTCGTCGCAAAGACCTGCCTGCCGAAGATGTAGGTTCGGCAGTTCTCGGCATCCTGAGTTCGGTTGCGGCCATCAAGCGCGTCAAGGACCGGGTCGCGACTTCCGACCAGCGCGAGGTCATGGAACTCATCGACAGCGAGGTGGACGCCGTACGTGCGCGTCGTCCTTGACACGAACATTCTCGTTAGCGCGCTAATCACCAAGGGGACTCCGCCGGATCAGCTCTACCAGGCGTGGCTCCGCGAAGAAATCGAACTGGTCACATCTGTTGCGCAGATCGACGAAATCACGGATGTCCTGGCCCGGCCACGGTTGCGCAGGTACGTAGATTCGGACGAAGCAGCACAGATGGTCGCTGCGATCCATCAGCGCGCGACTGTGCTGACCCAAGTTCCAGTGACCAGGAGGTCTCCGGACCCCAAGGACGACCCCATTCTGGCTGCGGCAGTGGTCGGTGATGTGGGGCTGGTGGTTTCCGGCGACAGGAGTGACATGCTGGAGCTGGGCGATGTCGAGGGCATCCCAATCCGGTCCGCGCGAGAGGCACTAGGTATCGCTCTCGCGGGCAAAGCGGACGACGAAAGCTAGCGGCAGGCGTGGGGTAAGGGTGGCTACGGAGCGGGACAAAGATCGGCCAAATGCGGAACGCCCAATGGCGGTCATCGTCCAGCAGGGCAAGGTTCTGGACTATATCGACGGCGTCACACAGCGCGCGGAGACACCTGAAGAGTACGTTCGGCAGGAAATCGCCAAGTCGCTGGTTCGCGAGTACGGCTATCAGAAGCGGGACGTCTCGGTCGAGTTTACGCTTCGGCTCGGAACCCGCCGGCCACGCGCAGATCTCGTGATCTTCGACGAAGGCGACGCGCACGACCAAGACCGCGCCAGGATCATCGTCGAGTGCAAGTCGAGGAAGATCAAGCCGACGAGCCGAAAGGACGGCGTCGGGCAGCTGCACAGCTACATGGCGGCCTGCCCGAATGCGGCCTACGGGATGTGGACCAACGGCGTCGAGCGATTCTGCTACAAACGCGTTGACGCCAAAGGCAAGGTCCGTTTCGACGAGATCCCGGACATTCCGAGCAGGGGAAGCTCGGAGGACGAGGCCGAGCGCCCGCGGTTCGATCAGTTGAAAGCGGCGTCGTCGGACGCGTTGCTCTTCGCCTTCCGCCGCTGCCACAACTACATCGCGGGCAATCAGGGCCTTCAGAAGCCTGAGGCGTTCTGGGAACTGCTCAAGATCATTTTCTGCAAGATCCACGACGAGCGAAGCTCGGATGAAATCCAGTTCTATGCGACGTCGAAGGAACGGGAGGGGCTGAACGGTCGACTCAAGGCGAAGAAGAGACTTGACCGGCTATTCGGTCAGGTGAAGGCGGAGTTCCTCACGATCTTCCGCGAGAACGAGGCGATCGAGCTGAACCCCGAGGTGTTGGCGTACATCGTCAGCCAGATGCAGATGTACTCGCTGCTCGAAAGCGACATTGACGTCAAGGGACGGGCCTACGAGGAGGTCGTTGGTTCGAATCTGCGTGGGGACCGGGGAGAATTCTTTACGCCCCGAAACGTGTGCAAGATGACAGTCGCGATGCTCGATCCCGGCGAGCGGCAACTGATCGTCGATCCAGCGTGCGGCACGGGCGGCTTCCTGATTACCGCGATGAACTACGTGATCGAGAAGATCCGGGACGCAGAGATCAGCAAATGGGGCGACATTGATCGCGCGGAGGCCGCGATCCGGGGGCGCGTACAGCGTGTTGCCCGGTCGTTCATCGTCGGGATGGACCTGAATCCGAACCTGGTGAAGGCATCCAAGATGAACATGGTCATGAACAACGACGGCGCGGGCGGGCTGTTTCAGGCGAACTCGCTCAAAGCCCCTGTGACCTGGGAGGACGAGCTCCGGGCGCGAGAGCTGCTCGGTCGCGTTGACCTAATCTTCACGAATCCCCCGTTCGGTTCGAAGATCCCCATCGACGAGCCGACGATTCTGGAGGCGTATGACCTGGGCCATGTGTGGCAACACGACGACGAAAAGGACAACTGGACACGTACGGAAGCCGTCCAAGCGTCACAGCCTCCCGAGATTCTGTTCATTGAACGTTGCGTTCGATTGCTGAAGCCCGGGTCGGGACGCTGCGCCATCGTTCTGCCGGACGGCATTCTCGGGTCGCCGGGCTTGGGCTACGTCCGAGAGTGGATTCTCCAGAACACGCGCATTCTAGCGAGCATCGACTTGCACCCGGATACCTTCCAGCCACACGTCAGCGTCCAGACAAGCGTCCTCGTGCTGGAGCGGAAGTCCGTGGAAGAAATCGCTGTGGAGACCGCGGCCGGACGCTTCAACGACTACGACGTGTTCATGGCGGTCGCCAACCACGTTGGGCACGATAAGCGCGGGAACGTCACGTACGTGCGGGATCGTCAGGGCAACGAAATCGTCGAAGAGCTGGACGAGACCCTGAAGGAGTACGAGGACGGACAGGCTATCTACACGAAACAGCGGACGCAGCGGAAGGTCGTGGACGACAACACGCTACAGATCGCACAGGCTTTTAGATCGTGGCTGTACGAGCAAGGCTGAGCCCACCGCAGGAGATTCGGACGGAGTGGCCTTGGCACTCGGTCCGGTCGGCGTCGCTGAAAGCCTCGCTGCTGTTCCAATCGGAACGAAGGCTCGAGGCCGGGGCATATCTGGGAGAGGGGTACGCGACTCGGCTGGCGATCGAGTCGAAGTCGTCGGGGTGGGCTTCGCTCTCCACGGTGGCACGCACGTGGCAACCATCGCGGCTTAAGGGAATCCAGATCGGTCGCGAGCACGGTACGCCGTTCTTGACGGCGACGCAGGTCTACGACGTTCGCCCGACGCCGCGGAAGTGGCTGTCCATCGAGAGAACGCACGATCACGCGAAGCGGTTCGTGAGGAGCGGACAGATTCTCTTGACGTGTTCCGGCAACGTCGGCCGAGCGACCTTGGCTCACGAGACGACGAAGAACATCCTCGTCTCCCACGACCTACTCCGGATCGACGCGAGGGACGAGGACTGGTGGGGGTGGATCTATGCGTACCTACGCGCTCCTACCGCACGCAAGATGATGAAGGCCGCACAGTACGGGCACATCATCAAGCATCTTGAGACCCATCATCTGGACTCGTTGCCGGTTGTCTGCGTGGACGGTCAGAAAAGGGCTTGGTTCCGCGCGCAAGCGAGCGAGATCTTGAACCTACGGGATCGGGCGTACGAGCTGACGGTGGAGGCGGAGCGAATGTTCGAGCGAGCATTCGGCGTATTCGACGCGACGGACTTGGGCGAGGCGGGATTCAACTCCCGCGCTAGCGTCGTGTTCTCTGGGCGTCGGCGCTTGGATGCGTGGCATCACAATCCCGCCGTGAGGGCGCTCGAGGCCCACTTGGCGAGGCAAGCAAAGGGCTGGAACGGGATCGAGGAGCTTGGTTTCGAGGTGTGGCTACCCACGCGATTTCGACGAGTCGCAGCACGCGACGGAGTGGACTTCCTAGACAGTTCGGACTTATTCGAGATCAATCCCGACGTCACGAAGCGTATCGCAGATCGAGACTTTGGTGATCCGCACAACGGAAGGGTTGTACGCGGTTGGGTCCTCTTGGCTCGGTCGGGTCAGATCTACGGGCTGAACGGTTCGGCCATGGTGAGTGGTCCGATCCACGAGAACAAAGTGATCTCGGATCACATCATCCGTATTGCTCCGCGCGACCCCCTGTGTCGATTGGGGTACCTGCTGGTGGCGATGACCCATCCGACTCTTGGGCGGCCACGCGTGAAGGCGCTGCCATATGGTTCGAGCATCCCGGAGATTGAGGTTGAAGACGTGCAGGGCTTCTCGATCCCGCGATTAGACGAGCAGGTCGAAGGGGACATAGCCGACTTGGTCGAGGAGGCGGCGCGCCTGCGAGACAGGGCCGATGAATTGGAAACGCGTCTGGCGGAGTCCGCAGACGCGGAGTTGGAGCGCTTCACGGACCGCGGATGAGTTCAGGCGCAAAACGGAGGAGTGTCGAGGATGTCGATCAAGGCAGAAGAAAAGCAACTCGGGAAGATCTTCAGCGATGATTTCGTATTCGAGATTCCAGCCTATCAGCGACCGTACGCTTGGACGACGGAGCAGACGGGGGAGCTATTGGACGATCTGCTCAATGCCGTGCAAAGCGATGGAGAGGCCGACTATTTCCTCGGAAGCATTGTGCTCATTAAGGAAGAGAGCGAGCCGAGAGCGGAGGTCGTAGACGGTCAGCAACGGCTCACGACGCTGTCAATCCTGTTCTGTGCGCTACGCGAACTGATTGACGACGAAGACGACAGGTTGGAACTCGACAGCCACATCAGGGCTAGAGGGCGGCGCCTTGCGGGCATTGAAGATCGCTTTCGGCTTACGTTGAGAGAAAGGGACCGGGACGTATTCAGGCGGCAGGTTCAGCAAACCGGCGCGTTGCAGGGGTTTGTCGAGAGCCGCGAGACCCGCCCAGACAGCCAGCTGCGTCTTCGAGAAAACGCGAGTCATATCTGGAGCGGGCTCAGAGGGTTGACCCCGTCGCTCCTATCGGCCTTTGCAGGGTTTCTGATACGGAAATGCTACCTGGTGGTTGTGTCAGCTTCGGACCAGGAGTCCGCGTACCGGATATTCGCGGTGATGAACGACCGCGGCCTGAATCTGTCGCCGACGGACATCCTCAAGGCGGAGGTGATTGGAGGTATCGACGCTGAGCGGCGGCCCATCTATACGAGCGAGTGGGAGAGCATCGAAGAGGATCTTGGGCGGGACGACTTCCGGGACCTGTTCGCGCACATTCGGATGATCCACGTGAAGAGCAAGGCACGGGGGAACCTCACCCGCGAGTTTCGGGAAGGCGTTCTAGCGGACATCAGCGGATGCGAGTTCATCGACGAGACATTATCCCCGATGGCGGGGGCGTATCGGATCGTGACTCGGGCAGCGTGCGAAGACCTTGAACGTGGGAACAGCATCAACGGTCACCTTAGCCATCTGGGTCGTATCGACAATTTCGACTGGGTCCCGCCGGCCATGGCGTTCTTCCATAGGCACGCGACAGAACCAGAGGCGCTGGAGAACTTCACGCGCGACCTTGAGCGGCTTGCTTACGCCATGCTGATTCTTCGGTGGAACATCAACAGCCGCATCGGTCGGTACGCAGGGGTGGTTGAGGAGATTGAGTCCGGAGCGGATCTCTGGTCGTCGGACTCACAGCTCCAGTTGATGGAGGATGAGAAAGCGCTTGTGCAGGAGGCGATCAATGGGCCGATCTATCTCCAAAGGCGAGTGTGCATGCCGGTCTTGCTGCGGCTCGACACCGAGTTGGCCGCAGGCGGAGCGACCTACGAGCAGAAGGTGGTGAGTGTGGAACACGTGCTTCCGCAAACTCCGGGGGACGAGTCCGAATGGTTGAATTGGTTCCCGAACGAGGAGGAACGGGATGCCTGGACCCATCGTCTGGCGAACCTGGTGCTCCTTTCGCGCCGGAAGAATGCACAGGCGCAGAACTTCGATTTTGAGCGGAAGAAGAATGAGTACTTCCGTAGAAACGGAGTCGCGACGTTTGCGATCACATCGCAGGTGCTGGACATGGCAGCTTGGACCCCGGAGGTTCTAGAAGAGCGGCAGGTTGAACTGACAGCTTGTCTTGCCAGCGTGTGGCGTCTCTGACGACCCGCGACGATGCAGAACGCGATAGCGTGAGTGCTGCTCGTCCACACACGAACCGGCGTCGCGTTCGGTGACAGCATCGGTAGTATGGGGCTAACCCACCGTCGGCCGTGATGCAAGCGTTCGGACTGTGGTGTAAGAAAGTTGCTCGCATTCGACCGATGCTTGCGATCGGTCGGTGCTGAGCGGAATCCCGGGTCACTACTCCGGTCATCCTATTCGCACCCTGTTTCGTCCTCGCGGACGGCGCCGGCACTGCTCTCGCGCTGTTCCTTTGGTCAGTGGAACGTCTGCGACGCTTGCGCGTCTACCCGTATTGTTCGACCGTTTGTCGCGGGTCGAGGCGTCTCGTTGGGTTACCCTGCGGTCTGCCTGATTCGCGCTCCGGTTGTGTCAGCCGGGATGTTGCTGAAGAGGCCGCTCCTGGCGGCTGCGCCCGTTGATTCAGCTGGGGTCATGCTGGGGCCCACGCGGTGGACTCTTCCCGATGATTTGCATGGTGGGGAAGCCATGTCCAGGTTGCAGATCCCGGCGTCTGTTTGCCCAGATGGGCAGGTGTTGGCGCGGATCGTAGACGCTCCCCGGACGCGGGGCAAGCGGCGTTTACGGGTGTGCGCAGCGCGTGTTAGCGGCCAATTGTGAGCGAAACGCGGCAAGGCGAGCCCGGACGCTGGGAACAGGCGTCCGCCAGGACCCTTTCCCAGCGTCCGGGCGAGCAGCGGCTTCGACGAGGCATCCAGCGGCGTTCGGACACATCGCGCCAGGGGCGCGTCGGGGCGGCGCCGGACCGCGCCGACGGCGATCGCGGATTCGCGGCCGGTGCGCGGCTAGCCGTCGGGCGCGCCGGGCATCGTGAAACCGGCGGCGCGCAGCGCGCGGGCGAGGCGGCCTTCGAGGTCGCCGAGGTCTCGGCGTGGCACGGTGCGCAGCAGCGCGGCCTCGACGCGCAGCGCGAGATCGCGGTACGTGGCGCGTGACTCGCCCAGACGCTGGAGGGCGTTTCGCGCGCCGCGCAGACTTTCCCGGACCCGGGCGTGCCGTTCGCGGTCGCGGCGGCGGGTGGCGCGCTCGGCATCGAGCGCCCTGCGGACAGCGTCCCGTTCCTGGATCACGGCAACGAGCTGGTCGCGAAGCGCTTCCTTGGCCGCGTCCGCCTCGGCCTTGCGGTCGTCGCGCTCCCCGAGCAGTTGGTGGTGCTTGAGCAGGATCTCGCCGATGGCGTGGCCGCGGCTGTGGTCGTCGAAGTGGTAGTCGCGCCGGCCGCTCATGATCGAGTCGAGAACCTCGATCTGGACCTGGCTGAGGTGGATCGTGAGCGTGGTCACCTCAAGTAGGTCTCCGTGATCTGCGGGCGAAAATGCCCAAGCTCCTGGCTGACGGTCTCCAAAGCGTCAGCGCGGACGAGTGTGCGCTGCAGTTCGTCCATGCGTTCCTGGGCGTACGCATGTCGAGCACCATGGGCGCCTGCGGTCCAGCCCAGCGCCCGCTTGGAGGCGCTGCCGAAACTGACGCTCCACGGCGTGCCGCCGGCCACGTCGTACCGGGAGGTGTAGTGGATGCCGCGGTCGGTGACGCGCGCCCGTTCCTCCCGGCGGCGTTCCTCGAGACGATCCGCCAGATGGTCCGGGAGCCGGACTACTCGCACTAGGCCGCCCTTGCCGATCACCGTGTAGTCGCGTCCCGGCCTGTGGGCGAACTTCTCCGGACGCGCGGGGCGGCGGTCGGGCGGCTGCTCGCCAGGGCGGGCGAGCGTCAGCAGCTCGTGCGCCCGCAGTCCGGCGGCGTGGGCGATCAGCGTCGAGAGCCCGTTGCGCGCGTTCTGCGCGGCGGCGACCATGCGGATCTGCTCCGGCCGGTACGCCCTCCCCCCCGTGCGGCGCGGCTTTGCCGAGCGGACCACGGCGAGGCGTTCGTCTTCCGGGAGCCGCCGGGAGACATGGACGAGCATGGCCTGCAGCGACTGCCGGTGCATGTCGAGCGCCTTCTGGCCGAGATCGGCGGTGCGGGTGCGCAGGTAATCGACCGCGGTCTCGGGCGTGAGGTCGCGCAGTTCGCGTCCCTCCGCAGCGATGCGCCGGGCGATCTGGAGCAGGCAGTCCCGGTAGTTGGCGACGGTGCGTACCGAAGCGGGTCTGGCCGGATTGCGGCGCAGCGCTGACACGAGGTTGACGAGGCGTCCCACCACGGCCTCCGCCTGTCGTTCCGGCGACCGGATGGAACGGAACTTCGGCACCTTCTCAGCCCGCGCAGTGGCGCCGCAGCCAGCGGGCGACGGTGGCGTGCTGGACACGGACGCGGCGGGCGAGCAGCCAGCGCTGCAGTTCCGCCGTGGTGCACCCCTCGGCGCGCAGGGCGATCAGCTCGCCCTTGTAGCGGTCGAGGCGCGAGCGGCGGTAGCGGGGACGGCGCCGGGCGCGGGTCTCGGCTCTCAGGCGCGCCGCCTCGGCGGCCGCGTCGAAGGTGTTTCCGTCGCTCGAACCGGGCGCGGGCTTCGTCATCGGGCGAGGCGAAGCGGCCGTCGGGCCGCGGTGAAGTTCGAAGACGGGTGCATTGGAACGTCCATACACCATGCGAGGAACAGGTGCAATTAATTCATGTTTATCAAATGCTTAAACGCTATATCGCGAGAGACCGGGAGGGACTGCCCGCAGCGCTCTGCGCTCCGGTGACGCGGATCGGATGTGCTCGCCGCACGGGCAGCGATGGCGCCCGCAGTGGTGCTGCGCGGGGACATTGGCGACAAGGCGGGCATCGTCGCCCTGGAGGAAGCCGCGGTCGCCATCCCGAGCAGCAGCGTCGCGGCGTGTGGCGGGCCGTCAAGGGTTCGCTGCGCCGACGTGACCGTCGCCCCTGACCGCCCGCAACGCGCCGTGGCTTCTGGGAGCGCCTGGTGCGGTCGAAGCGCAACGATTGTGGTGTCGTGCGCGCCGACCGTGAATGCCGCGCTAGTGGCGGCTCAACCGCCATCCATTGTCGTCGAGCGACTGCCGCCACGTCTGCTCGGATTTCGGTTCGGGGTCTGGCAGGGGCGACCAGTATGCCGCGGACGCCTGCCGCTTCGGTCTGGCGTTCCAGGGCGAGATCCCGCAATCGAGATTGCTCGCCTTGTGGACGCGCTCCGGCTGTGCGGCGAACTCGTCGATCGCGGCGGCGTCGATGGCGTCCCGGCGCTTCTGCGCGCGTTCGATATCCCGGTCCTCCCGGCATCGCGGACAGAGGAAGTCGCACTCCGCCCGTTTGCGGTACGCGCAACGCCGGCAGCCGCCTTCTGCGACCAGCGCCTCCCTGCGACGTTTGCAGGATCTCGCCCGGCGGTCGAGGCACGGCTGGCATGATCGCGCCCACTCTCCGTTGGCCTTGCGGGCGCAAGGTCTTTTGCATCTCGGCTGCACGCATCGTGGCGGGTGCTGCCGGATAACGGCGTGCGGAACGAAGCCCGGCGGCAGCTGTCCGCTCCACTGGGCGATGCGGGTATCAAGGTCCATGGTGATCTCCTGCTCAGGCTGAGTTGCCGACGCGGGAGTGCGTCGGTGCTTGGACAGGCGCCATGCGCGCGCAGGCCGGTCACCTCGCGCCAGCGAGGTCGGAGCGCCAGCGGAGAACCGCCAGGTTGACCGGTGAGCACGCATGGCACGTTGGCACCATCCGACGAACGACGCCGTTGTCGCTGCTGGGCAGGACGCGACCGACCGGGAGCGAATCGGCGAGTGCGAACGACGCGCGCGAAGTTAAGGCGGCGGCTTGCGGCGAGAAATCGGTGAGGTTGGCTTTCGTCCGTGAATGCGGCTTTGCCTACACCGTTGCGCCGGCAGGATCGCGTTTACGGGTTCAATGGGGTCGTCAGTTGCGACCTCACCGCCCGGAGGGCGGAAGCGATAGCGATCGTTACCCGCCAGGGCCAAGACCGCTTGCGCGGCTTGGTCGCCGAAGGCGATAGAGCGCGGGCCGTTAGGCATCGCCCGGAAGCCAGAACGGCGCGACAACGCTGACCAAGCGGAATCTCTGCGGGTAGACGACGCTACGCCAGATCGGGGTGCGGTCTCGGCCCGCGGCCATTGCCACGCTCGAGGCATTGAAGGGTTGCCCTATGCGGTTCATTAGGTCTGCGAACTCGGCGCGGAGGCGTCGAACGCCGGGAGGCGGTTGTTCCATGAACCAAGGCGGGGTCGGAGACGTTTGCCGGGGGAGAACGGTTGCCGGAAAGCCCCGTTCTTGAAAGACAGGCGGACGCTGTCTACGATCACGGCGAAACCACTGGTGGATGACCATGCTGAACTCGTCGGTGCGTCGCGAGGCGTTGGAGAAACTCAAGACGTCGGTCGAAGAGCATGCCAAGGCCCGCGAAGACGCCACCGAGGCGAGCGCGGAGTTGCTCTCACAACGTCGGCGAGCGGCGAACGAGGTGATCGAGAGGGTTGAAGGCTACGTAAACAGCTTGGCCCACTCGCCCAAGGAGTTCGACAAGACGGTTGAACAGTACCGCGTTGAATCGGGTCGGTTCGAAAGCCAAGCGGAGCGACTTGAGGTGGAAGCGGCGCAATCCACTACCGTTGGAAGCGCGACCGGCACGGCGGGCGCCGTGGCTGGAGTGGGAGTTGCCGCCCTGGGTCCGTCTGCGGCGGTCGCGGTAGCGACGACCTTTGGGACAGCATCAACGGGCACGGCGATCTCCGCGCTCTCGGGAGCTGCGGCGACCAACGCCGCGCTTGCCTGGCTCGGCGGCGGCGCGTTGGCCGCCGGTGGAGGTGGCATGGCTGCAGGAAACGCGCTTCTGGCCCTGGCCGGTCCGGTGGGATGGACAGTCGCTGGGGTGACCCTGGCTGGTTCCGCCGCGTACCTGCACTCCAAGAACAGGAAGCAGGCGGAAGGGGCCACACAAAGGCGCGTGGAAGTGGAGGCGGAGATCCGTTCGCTGAGGGCGGCGAAAGCCGAGATAGAAGGACTGTCGGCGAGTGTCAGCCGGCACGCGGATGGTTGCTTGGGTGATTTGGACTGGCTGGAGAGGGAGGCTCCGCGCGACTACGGGGAGTTCGGAAACGCCGAGAAGGAACGGCTTGCGGCCCTGGTCAACCACATCCGGTCGCTCGGCAAGTTGCTGGTGTCGAAGGTGACGTATGGGCAAGGCTGAAGACAAGGCGTCCGGCCCGCACGTCGCGGCCCAGACGTCGGGTTCTTGGGTCGGACTCGAAGCGGCGATTCGTGGCGCCGCCCTCGCCGAAGCACTGGAGAACCAGGATCGGGCGTTGCGGGAAGCCATGGCGGAGATGCTGCGAGTTCGAGACTTCATTGGATCGCCCCAGCACATTTTGGGCAATGCGAACACCAAGCACGGCGAGATCGCGGAGCAGGTGCACGTGGGCGTTCGCCGCGCGTCGGAGGCACTGCATCAACGGACACCGTCAGCGAATATCGAGGATGTCCCTAGGACCGGCCCTGTCGACTACGTGGACGGAGGGGTGGACATCCAATCCAAGTACTACAACGGATTGCGCAACACTCTCGATGGAGTCGCGTCCCACGCCGAGGAGAACAACGCCTTCGTGACCGGCGAGGGCCGATACCACATTCCCCGGGACCAGTTTGAGCAACTGCGGGAACTCAGGGAGACCGACACCGTAGATGGCCTGTCGGAAAGGCACATTGAGCAGTTGAAGGCACAGATCGAGGCGCTGCAGCGCGAGACGGGCCGGTCAATCGAGGATCTGGTCGACGCCGGGGAAGCCACCTATGGCGAGGTTCAGCAGGGCGAAGTCCACAAGACGGTTGACCGCCAGGAGCAGGGACTCAAGAGAGACGACGAGGAGCTGAGGGACCAAGCGCCGGACGAGCATGGACCATCCTTGGCGGGTTCGGTTGAGGCGGCCGCTGTAGGTGCGGCAGTCGGTGCCGGCGTGACGCTCGCCGGGACGCTTTGGGCAAAGCACCGCGAAGGTAAGAACCCGTTTCGCGAGGGCGAGTTCTCGACGGAGGATTGGAAGGACGTCGGGCTGAATACGGCGACGGGCGCAGGTACCGGCGCCGTCGCCGGCTTTTCGGTGTATTGGCTAACCAACTCAACCGATTTGGCCGCGCCGTTTGCCGGTTCACTGGTGAGTGGCCTCATGGGGATCGGCGCATTGCTCAAGGAGCATCAGCAGGGCAGCATCAGCGACGAGGAGTTCGCGGACTTGTCGCTGATCGTCGCCGCCGACGCAGCGGTCGTGGGCATCGCAGCGGTGGCCGGGCAGACGCTTATCCCGGTTCCGGTGTTAGGGGCGTTCATAGGCAGCGTTGCCGGGAAGCTCGTGGCGTCGGCGGTCAAGGACAGCCTCGGTGAGGCGGAGTCGGAGTTGATCGAGCGGCTGCGGCGATTCGAGACGGTGGCGATCGAGAGGCTCGACGATGCTTTGCGCGCTGTGGTGGTCGAGCTCGACGCGAACTTCGGCCGGCTCGAGGATTTGGCCCGCATAGCCTTCGACGAAGGCATCAACACCGAATTGAGGATGGCGGCGAGCATTCGCTTCGCGGCGGCTGTTGACGTGCGCAGTGATGACATCATCCGGTCGCGAGACGACCTAGACGTATTCATGCAGGAGTAGCGATGAAACTGTTATCCCCGGATTCCCTAGACGACTTTTCGCCGGAACACTACGTCGCGATACTCGCCGACATTGCGCATTCTGACGGGACCGATCCAGAGGAACAGGCGATCTTGGAGCGCTACGCCTCCCAGTTCGGCGTGGATTTGGATGCCTTGCCGAACGTTCCGACTGACCTATCCGAGGTTTCGTGGTCTACGCGCATACTGATCTATCGGGACGCATTCCTGTTGGCGCTGGCCGACGGAACGTCTTCGTCGATAGAGGAGGACCGGCTCGCCGAACTGGCGACGAAAATGCGACTGCCGGATCGCACGACGGGGACTGTTCGCGGATGGGTTCGAGACTATGGAGCCCTTCTCGAGAGGTTCCATGATCTTCTGGCAGCGGAATCCAAATCCTGACCTGCTAAGGCTGCTCTGGCGCCAGGGACGGCGTTCCAAGGAGCGCGCAGCGATGTGATCTCCTAGAGGATTGACCCCATTGACGAGTTTTGGGCCCGGATGATTCGAGGTAACCATGCAGAAGAGACTGCCACGCCTGAACGAACGCGATACCGAGCAGAACTGGGGAGGTTTCAAGCGGCCCCCTGACGAACGTACCGCGGACGAAGCGACGCTTGGGTGGGTCAAGGTGGAAGAGCGCGACGCCGACGGTCGGATGGTGATGCCCCGGCAAGCCCTCGCCTCCACGGAGGACCGGCGGTATGACGCGGCGCAGCACGGAAAATTGGGGCTCAGGATTTTGATGGCGTACGCGCCAGAAGGTGTGTTGGCGGGGCAGCACAAACTCTACGAGATAAGCCTCATGAGTATGAAAGGGTGGCGGGCCAAGGCGCATATGACGGTGGATGTGGGAGCGAGGGAGCATGAGGCAGCGTGGTTCCGCGCCTACAAGGGGCAACCCGTGGCTGTCGTGGATCCGGGCCTGCCCGGCATCGCCTCGGACGAGTACGAGATGATCGTGGTGGAGAGTGCCTTCCACAAGAAGATGCACAGGGTTCGAGACGCCACAGGGGCTCCCGGTCCGGAGAAGAAGATCTACGAGGGAAGCCTGGACCTAGTCGAGACATGGTCGTCGACCTTCCGCCGGCATAAGGCCGAACTGGGAAAAAGGGCCTTCATAGGATTGATTGGCGGGGTTCTGGGTTTCGGGGCGAAAGCCGTCTTGGACGAACTGCTGCGAAATGGATAGCTAGGAAGGCCACAGTTTGACGCTTTGGACTTGGAGGTCCATGTGGTTCTACCTGTTCCAGGGTTTGCAGAGCGGAATGCGTCGGTGCTTGGGCACGCGGCCGCTAGTCAGTAGGCCGGTCACCCGCGCCGACGAGGCTGGGGCGCAATGCGAACCGACCGGTTGACCGGTCGAGCACGGGCGGCACGCTGGGGTTCCGACGGACGTGGGCGTAACGTATGCTGCCGTCCGGATCGACGAACGAAACGTGACGAAGTGCCTGAGCGCATCTACACATGGACCGGGGAGCGTGCTCTTGAGGCTCTGGAAGAGACGGCTTTCGCCACCGAGGACGAACTGCAGGCGCTGATCGCGGATCACCCGGAACTGCTGGACGGGGAGCAGATTCGACCTGGGGACGCGCGCCGCTGGATACTCATCAAGAGGGAAAAGGGCATTGCGGCCGCTGCCGGCGGCGGCGCACTGTGGTCTGTGGATCACCTGATCGTCGATCAGGACGCCGTGCCGACGCTCGTCGAGGTCAAGCGTGGGTCGAACCCTGAAGTGAGACGGACGATCGTCGGACAGATGCTCGAGTACGCGGCGCACGCGGCAGAGACCTGGACCGCGGAGGAGTTGCGCGAGGCGTTCGAGCGCGGCGCGAACGAGGATGGCCGAGATCCAGGCGACGAGCTTGCGGCATTGCTGGGGACGGAAGGCGAGCCCGCCGCGGACGCCTTCTGGGAGGACGTGTCCACGAATCTGGCGGCGCGGCGCCTGCGGCTGCTGTTCGTTGCGGACGCGATACCCGATCCGTTGGTGCGGGTGGCGACATTCCTCAACGCGCAGATGCCGGACATCGAGGTCCTAGCGGTCGAAATCAAACGCTTTCGCGGAGAGTCCGTACAGACGGTCGTGCCCCGCGTCATCGGCAGGACAGCGGCCTCGGCAGGCCGCAGCCGTTCGGCTCGGCGCCTGTCGCGCGACTCGTTCCTGGACGGGTTTGTGGACAAAGACGTCAGGGGCGTTGCGGAGCGGCTCCTGGATGCCGCTGCGGGGTCTGGCGGGGAAATCTCCTATGGCGGCTCGTTTGGGCTGAGCGTGCGCGTGAGGTGTTCGCTGTGGCCGCAGCCGGTCAGCGTCGCGTGGCTCTACTCGGAGCCGGGCAAGGGGTGGATGAGGACGCGGGACTTCTCGTTCGGAACGTCCGTGCTCGATGTAGAGGATCTTCCGGACGAACTGCGGGCCGTGCTCGAGTCGTGGACCGGGCGCTTCGCGGCGGACACGCTCGTCGAGGACGCGTCAAGCAAGGGTGTCAAGGCATGGGCGGTCAGGCACGAAGCCGCCGTTCGGCATCAGGACGACCTAGTCGAGAGGCTTCGTGGCGTGATCGTTGCGTTGCGCGAACTCTGACACGGCGGTTCCCCGCCTGTGACCGTCGTCGCGACCCGTCTAGGTTTCGGTGACGTAGGCCGCCCAGGCGGCCATGAGATCGCGGCGCTTCTCGAACAGGTCGCTGCGGCGGTAGGCGGCCTCCACGCGGTCGCTGTTGACATGCGCCAAGGCGAGTTCGCACACGTCACGCGGCACGTCAGTCCTCTCCGCTGCCCAGTCCCTGAAACTGGACCGGAAGCCGTGCGGAACGGCGCCGATGCCGAGTTCGCGCAGTAGCTTGGAGAGGGTGCTGTCGCTCAGGACGCGGCCGGTCGGTGAAGGGAACACGAGCCCGCTCTTGTCGGCGAGGTCGCGCGCTTCATCGAGGACGGCGACCGCGCGGCCGGAGACGGGCACCCGGTGTTCCAGCTTGGTCTTCATACGCTCCGGCGGGACCGTCCAGGTGGCCGCATCGTCGTCTACCTCGTCCCACCGCGCCCCGCGGACTTCGCCCGATCGGCAGGCGGTCAGCACCAGGAACTCGAAGGCGAGAGCCGTGGCCCGGTGCGCCTTCGACGCGCGCACCCGCCCGAGCGCTTCGGCGACCTGCGCGTACGGCAGCGCCTTCTGGTGTTGGCGTCGTACGCTGTTCTTGGGCAGCGCGGCGGAGATCGCGTCGCCGGCCGGGTTGTCCTCGCGGTAGCCTTGGGCGACGGCCCACTTCATGACCGCCCCGATGCGCTGCCGGACGCGCCTAGCGGTCTCCCGCTTCGTGGACCAGATGGGCAGGAGAACCTCCATGACGTCGGCGGTGCTGATGCGGTCCACGCGCTTGGCGCCGATCTTCGGCACGGCATAATCCCGCAGGCTCGCGCGCCACTGGGCGGCGGACTTGCCGCCGTCCTTCCAGTTCTCCGCGTGGATCCCGATGACCTTGTCGACGGCCTGCTCGAAGGTTGGCGCGCGGCCGGACCGGTCTCGCGGGTCGCGGCCCTCGGAGACGATCCGTGCGTTGGCGAGCGCCTTCTGCCGTGCGCGGGCGAGCGTGACCACCGGGTAGTTGCCGAGACCCACATTGGCGGCCTTGCCGTCGAGGCGTATCCTCTGCGCCCAGGACTTGGAGAAGCCGCCGGTGGAGGCTGGCTTCACAAGAAGGCTCAGGCCGTGTCCGCCACGTCCATCGCCGTATCGACCGGGAACGTTGACGGTGTTGACGAAGGTGGCGGAGAGTCGCTTGGGGCGTTTCATAGGACGTGGTGCTATCACTTCCGCTATCACAATTATGGGAAGTATGCGCGCGTCGCAAAGATACGTCAAGAAACGTAAAACTTATATTTATCAGACTGTTAAGGTAACCTAGTGAGATCTTGGGAGGCGGTCGAAATCGGGGTTCTGGCGGTCTCCCTCTCCGCCAATTTCCCTGTAAAAACAATATGTTATAAGACTCGTACCACAGTTTGTACCACAAAAGTGAAAAGCTTGAGAGACGCCGCCGGGCGCTTCCTGACACCCTCGCGCCCACAGCGCGTCCGACGCTGATCGCCCCGCTGAGTTCCGCATGCCCATTGGCAAGACCACTCGATCGAGACGCGCATTCGCGAAAATCCTGGCGTCGGTTCCCGACGACGGGCGCCACCTCGGGCGGCCCTTCCTCAGCGCCTACCAAGTCGCCATTCCCTTCGATCAACGCTTCCAGCCAGTGGGATCCCTTCGTCCAGCCGCTTCGGCGGCAAGGACACCGGGCGCCACGACTCCGTGGCCGAGTATTTCGCCAACCAGCTCTCGCAGCGTATCTGCAACCGCACGCTGACCGGCATCGAAGGCCGGTTTCTCAACGGCCGGTTCCTCGGGTGTCTTGAGTACCGCAACGGCCGAGACACCGTTTCCTCGTCGCTCGGCCAGGCGAACATTTTGATCTTCCGTCTTGCCCTGCCCTGACAAGGGCTTGGCCGCTGGGCCGAGCCGCCAAGCTCAACCTCTGCGAGGCGCCCGCCTATCGGCACCGCGCTCTATTCGCCGCTTCCAATTCGAGCCCAAGGTTCTCCGCCGGGTCCCACCTGCGGCGAACCGAGCCCGCTGACGCGGCCCATGCGGGTCAGGATCGCTGGCGCCTGGCGCGCTCCGCTTCCCCGTGACGCCAAGATTCGCATAGTTTTTCCGCATCCTGCGGCCGTTCCCCGCGCCTTCTCCCCCGAGGCCGCCACCGCCGCCCAGCGCCTTTTCTCGGCGCCGCGCCTCCGGGCGCTTCAGACGCGGTGTACGATAGAACGCGCATGTACCATCCAATACCCACGCAATGGCTTGAGGCCACGAATCGTGTTGACGTCCAATTCGACAACGGGGCCGAAACGAAGAGTTACTCCGGCTCCGGCTTCTGGGTAGCCAATCAAGCTGGCTATTGCCTGTTCGTCACGAACAGGCATGTCGTAGATATGGCGTACAGGGACGAGAAGTACCTTCCGCAAGGCTATCGGCTATCGCGCCTGACTGTCTCTTCACACAGCGCAGTCCCGCGCAGTCGAGGCGTCGTCGTCGACTTGGAGTGCGACATCGACCTCAGGGTGCACGCGAGCTACGGCGTAGACATCGCCATCCTGATCCCTGGGGCACAGGAACTACCTGACGCGGCGACGCCAATCTCCTTGCCTGCTTCCCGGCACTTGTTCGCCGACCAATCGTTCTTCGAAACCCTCCCGTGGGGAGCACAGGTCTCTTTCGCCTCGTTTCAAGCGTGGAGGGACAGAACCACGGAGAAACCGATCCTCAGAACCGGGATCGTTTCCAGCGATCCCTCTGACGACTATTCCAGCGACATCGTTGACAGGAAAAGCGCTCTGCTGCTTGAAGCCTTCTCATTCTCCGGGAGCTCCGGTTCGCCAGTCTTCGCGAACGCCTTCGGCCTACAGATCGACGACAGCATGTTCGCGGGAGGCCCAGGCTTTCGAAGCGCCCGTGTTATCGGGGTTATGTGTGGCCACATCCAGAACAGGGAGGACACGACGATTGCGTCTTCCATGCACGTAGGTCTGTCGTACTGCCACAAATCGACCATACTGATCGAAATGCTGAGCCAACTGGACTCTTTGGAGCAGCTCGGTGGCGCCTGACTCAGCGAGCCGGAACCGGACGCCCCAGGTCGCGATTTCGAGGCTCGCAGCTGAGTTATTGGCGTCAGTTGTAGTCGGCGACGCTATCGGTGCCAAACCAAGCCGCGCGATTTGGAAGAGGTCCCTGCGCAGCATCACCTCCGGCCATCGCATCCCTGCCGTGCAGCCAGCACGATTGATCCGCTTCACGAAAGTGCAGACGGTGACCACGGCAGAAAGCCGTTCCCGCAGCCCACTGTTGCTTCCACCTAATCCGGATTGACGCGCCCTGGGCTGCCCGCCGGCACCACGTCCCGGGCGCCATCAATCCCCCCAGGCTACCGCTTCGGGAACGGGACCACGTTGCTGCAGGACGCGCCTTGAGGGCCGGTGTGGATCCGGACGACGCCCGGTTGCAGATCATCCAATCGTTCCGGCGGTCAATGAAGATCAATGGGCTTACCGGTACGTCGCCAGGACCTGAGGACTCGATCCACCAACATAAGGGCCCCGTACGCGAGCCCATTTTTCGCACGCCCAACCGACTCCCGACGCAGCTTTTTCGTACCCGCTTCCGGAACTGAAACCATGAGAGTAACCGATACCGACTCCTCATCATGTCGACAAGCCTCCTTCGACCAAGGCCCGTCGCCGCAGCACCACATCTGGAAGCCAAGGGATCGCGCCAGCCCACAACCGGTGGCGCTCCCTCTCCGCACGGTTCAGTACAATGCGCTCATGCGCCTCCGGATACTCCAAAACACGCTGCTCTCGCAAGTCGATGCGACCCTGGCGTTCCACGCCTCGCACCGGCCCTTACAGCCCCCCGCTTGCTTTCGTGTGAGCCATATCGAACTTGCGACGAATCTCCTCGCTACATGGACGTTGGCGTCATGCCGCCAGTTGCAGACGCCGGAGCCCTCTCGCGAAATCCACTGCGCCGACAGCCACACACGGCGGGTCGCAGCCCCGGAGCTGGCGCGCTTCATTGCCCCAACTCAACGGGCCTGGTAGGCCCACTGGTCAGCCCTCCGGCGTCTGTCCCGCATGTCCAGAAAGACGGGCAGATCGCATCGGCTGCAGCTATGGGACCGCGGCAACGTCGCCTGTCCGCTGTGCTTCACGGCATTCACCAGAGAACAGGCGGGGGCCGGCAGAACGGTTACATTGGAGCATGTGCCGCCCAAGTCGCTCGGCGGCAGGGCGAGATGCCTCACTTGCAAGCAATGCAATGCGGCCTCCGGCGGTCATATAGACCGAATCGTGGCCATGAGTACCAGGACCCGGTTCCCCGTGACAATCGACATCATGGGAAAAAAAGACACGTTCATCCTGTCGCCGCAAGGCAAACCCCTGACTCCACCGTTCCGCGGATTTACAGCTAGAGACATTGAGCGACTCGAAACATCGCCCGCTGGCGAGTTCACCATGCAGATTCCGGTAGCCGATCCGAATCTGGTCGCGGCGTCTGCACTCAAGTCTGCCTACCTGGCCATATTCTCGCTGTTCGGACGAGCAACCGGGTACGACTACATCAGAGGCACGGCGCTGCTACCGGTCAGGCAACTCGTTCGCGATCCCTTCCGCCACGCCAGTGCGTCTGTCGGCAGCTATGTGACGGCTGCACCTAACGACCCCGTGCCCCTGGATGCCCACATCATGCTTGTCGCTGACCCGCATCCATGCTGGATTGTTCGGATACGCGACCACCACGTGTTCCTACCGCTGGATTGGAACGGCACCGAACATGCGCCTTTAAGGGACCGGTACATCGGAGACTACGGCGGCGACGAGGCTCGTCTAAGGATCGTCGCGTATTGGCCCTTCCAGACTTTCGCGACGCTGACAGCCGTGCCCGTCCACCTGCCTGGTGCAGATCGCCTGCAGTCCTTGCTCGGTCGCACCATTCTCGGCACGCTGCCAAGCGGAGCGCCGTTGCGCGGCGTGTGCGTCAGGCATAACGGAGAAAGCGCCCTGCTCCTGTGCGGCGAAGCGTCGTCGGGTCGGCAATAGCCTTTGCACTGTTCCACCCGGCATCAGCGGCCACAAGGCGTCCACTTCCGCCAATTTGCCTGCCTCGCCCCGATTTCATCTCCTCTAAGTGCAACCAGCGCCACTACCTTCTACGGTGCCGCCCGATTGAAACTTCGCTCGGTCCAAGTCAGCCAGGACGGGGCTTCCTTAACACTCGCCTCCATCGCCTGACTCGGGTCCTCCAGACCGCCATACGTCCTACCTTCGCATCGCATCGGCTAGCCGCGCTCGCCACCCCGCCTTCAGACGCCGCCGCGCCGCCAGGACCGCCACTCGTCTCGGCTGTCGCGCCACCAACCGTCGCTCCCTTGCCCTGGGCCAACAAGCCGCCCACGAACTCCGCCAATGCGGTAATGAAGCGGGAGGTGAACTCCATGTCTTCCAGGCCGCCCATCACGTGATCCGGTCCCACGCGGGGGCTGTCCGCGTGGAACACCTCGTTCCTTATCCCGACGACCGCGTGCAAATGAGCTTCGTCGTCGACAATCTCCTCGAGTGCCGCTATGCGAATTTCCCAATGGTCGCGCCGGCAGCCGAGGTAACCCTGAAACACCGGCACCAGGGTGGCGTGCGCCACGCGCATGAGCCCCGCCCCCAAGATCCTGTCTCCGCGCTCCCAGACGAGCGGGTCTGGACCGTACTTGTCCATGAGCGCGGCGCACTCGTTGAAGAACACCAAGGATCGCAACAGCAACCCATGATAGGCGTCCGCGTTTTCCACGACGTCGGCGACGCGCCGGCCAATTGGGTCGACCGCCCACTGAGCGCCGTCCTTCATCATTGCCCTCAGAGCACCGACCACCACGCCGTCCTGCATCGGCGAAACGGCCGATCCCTCGTCATCGAGCAAGCGGGGCTGCACAGGGAAAGTGTCAGCCAGCGCTCCGGCCAACCGTTCCGCAACGGTTCTCTCGTGAACGTCCGGCTGCCACACCCGTCCACCATTCCTCTCGATCAATGAGATCAAACTGGTTATCGACCGTATCTCCTCGAGCGACTTCGCGACCGCCCGACTGCAGTGCCCATGAGGCGTCTCAGTGCCCTCCGAGCAGTCCATCATTCCGAGACTGGCGAACCGACAGTACGCGGCCTGCTCGTCGGGCAGTTCGGTCAACAGCGATTCGACCCCAAGGCGCAGTACCGAGCGCGTTCGTTCGATGCAATCGTCCACCTGAAATTGGATGTAATCCACCAATTGATGCACCGGCCCTCCCATTGCGACAAATGACGCAACGCCGTCCTCATACTTGCCCGGAACGGGATGCAGAATCGCATCTCTGAACTCATTCATCTGTTCCAGGACAGGCCCGTGCTCGTCCAACAGCAGGTCCAATCCGGAAACTCCCAGCAGTTCTTCCTGATGCTTGTTCAGGAAGCGAATCTCTTCGGACAGCAGGGCCAGGTAGATCTCGAAGGGATAGTGCAGCGAGCAGGCCAGCATGTGTCTCGCGAACTTCGAGTCCTCGATCCCCTGCTCGGCCAGGAATCTCTCCTCGACACGACCGATGACGTCCCCGCACGGAATCTCGTCGCCGCCTTCGTTGCCTCCGCCGGCCACTGATCGAAACATCTTGAACTCCACCCGCTTGTTTCGCATGGCGAGCATGCGCACCGGTTCCAGGGTGAATATCCGATGATGCATTAGCCTGCCAAAGGTGGCCGCCGGCTCGCAAACGTCCCTTGTTGGAATTTTGGTTAGAGGAGTGACCACCGGCTACCGCGCCATGCAGGAGGGCGCGGCACCATACAGCCTCATCACGGCATGTTCAACGTCTCGCCAGAACCTGCGAGCAGGCCCGCAATCCCGACTCCATCCCGCTAGGGCCACCATTGCTGTGAGCACGATTCTTCTCATCGTTGGTTCTCCAAGAGAGGGTCTAGTTTAGCGACTTCCTACTAATGCCAAATCGAGTGGAAGCTGACCGCAAGCCATTTGATCATCCAGTCGCGCTCCGCAACATGACCGAAGTAAGCGCATTCGCAGGTCCGCCGAAGCTGTTCGCCTTTGTACAGCTGGTGCATCTTCGCATCGCCTCTGGCCCGCAATACACGGCGCCGGAGGGCCACGGATACGCCGTGTCGCGATTCGCAGGTCGTCCACATGACCAACTGGCGGGTGGTTCCGGCTTCTCCGCCTACGCCCCGGACGCTGCTTGCAGTCCAGATTCGATCAGCCGTGTCCGAGCCGGCCCACGCTGCCAGCCATGGACTCGCAATTCCACTGTACATCGAGGAAGCTGAGCCGCGACGAGCTGGCGAAACGGCGCTGCTGCACATGCCCGTTTCCCCAATAGGCTGGGGCGGACACGCGGAGCCGTCCATGCTGGCGGGAGTTGATGATCCACCGGCCGTGGGGTGCCGCGACGACGCGGCCGGCATACATCCTCCTTCGCCGCATCGCCTGGCCCTGCTCCTGCGGAATGACCGTTCGAGCCGGCCTCTCGTGCTTCGCGCCGAGCTGCGCAAGCCGAGTCTCTGCCCAACCTTCGACCCCATCGCTGGCACCGCTTGCTTCGTCGCCGGACTCCCGCGTTCCGACGCAGACTCCCTCCCTCCACCTGATCGAGACGGTGGTTGCCGCCAGCCCTCGCGCATCCAGACTTCCAGACTCCGACATCGATCTTCCCGTCCAAACACACACGATATACTGCTTGGCCGACCGCCCGTGTGAATCGGAATTCCCATTCACTTGCTCGAGCCCCGGCCCCAAGCGGCCACCGTGGACAAGCCAGATGACCAAGCGCGCTTCAACTGTAGACGACAAAGCCAACCGTATGCCGAGTGTTCTCGATAGGGAGCTCTCAGACAATGCCAAGGACGCTTTCGGCCACCACCAGTACGCAGAGGCTCTAACGGATCTCATCGAGTCCCCGTCGAACGAGACTCCTTTCAGCATTGGACTCCTCGGCCCTTGGGGTACGGGAAAAAGCACCATTAAGGAGTTCTATCTACGCAGCCTGGCAACGGACAAATCCGGTTCCCCGGGGCGGCGCAGGGCCGACCGGATCCACGCCATCACATTCAACGCGTGGCGGTTTGGCGGCGAGCAAGACCTGAAACGCTCACTGCTCCGTGAGGCGTTTCGCCAACTCGGCGGCGATGAAGCAGCCTTGCGCAGGGAACTCTTCGAGCAGGTCAACAGAGTCGTTCGCAAAAAAAGGCCCTTCCTAGATTGGGCTGGCGAAGCGTTCGGTCAAATCTTGGGTTCTGCAGTCCTGTTCTTCCTGATGCTCCTCGGGACGCTTGTCGCCACTTTCGCGTTCATCCACTTTTCCGGCGTCACGGACCGATACACTTTGTCCGCCATGATCTTCGGCTCCGTGATCGCGGCCGGATGGCTCGGTAAACACGTCGTTGATCTGCGGATTCGCACTCCCGCAACGTACCTGCCGCAGACGACCATTTCCTTCCCGTCAAGGTCGGCCGAGGAATACGAAACCCTGCTCACCGAGCAAATCGAGACGTTCAGAACGCACGCAGCCGCCAGTTGCGAACGTCTCGTCGTATTCGTCGACGATCTCGATCGCCTTTCCGCGCCCGAAATGGTAGCCGGCCTCGACGCGATCCGCACGTTTCTCGAACTGCCCTTCAGCGCGGCCAAAAACAGTTTCGGTGTCGTCTTCGTCATCTCCTGCGACGAGGCCAAGATCGCCGAAGCGCTCCATCGTGGTCGCGGACCCCAAGGCTCGTCGGATCTACCCGGGTCCGTTTTCTCGCGCGCCGATGCGCGCCGTTACCTCGACCGCTTGTTCCAGTTCCGCCTAGAAATCCCCATGTTTCCGAAACAGGACATGCGCCAGTTCGCCCTGACGCGACTGTCCGAGGCAAACATCGTCACCGCCGATCTCGAAGCCATGGACGTCCCCGCGGCGACTGTCGTCGATCGACTCATCCACGTAGATGTTCAAAGCCCGCGGAACGCCATCCAGCTCCTTAATGCCTTCATCCAGTCATGGTGGATTGCCAAGCAGCGCGAAAGAAGCGGCGCCGGTTCTTCCGCCCACGGCGTCCTCCACTCCGGTGCCGTCACGAACCACCCCTTGTCGCTGGCAGCGATGTGCGTACTTCGCGTCGACTTCCCCGACTTCTACGAGTGCGTTCAACTTCGCCCCGAGTTTCTGCACGAGTTCCGAAGCGTCGTTTTCGGCACCGAGAAGGCAGTGGGCCAGGCTCTCGTCGCCCAGGACATGCTCAAGACCTTCCTCGCGAGGGGGGACGACGAACTCACCGACAACGTCCAGCCCGAGTATCGAAAGCTCAGGCAATATCTGGCCAGCGTCCAAGACTTGCGATGGCCTACACGGCTCCAACCGCTCCTGCGCCTCGCCGAAGACCCGATCACCCGTCGCTATGGCGATCGCGCAGCCACTATCCTCGATGCACTCGTTTCCGGCGACATTCAGGGGGTACTCGAAGGTTTCGGGCGCGATCTGGACACGAAGGAACTCAGCCAGGACGACGCATCTCTACTCGGAGACCTCACCGACACCCTCACGCTGGAGACCGAGGCACGCCGAATCGCTGCCTCTCGAGTGCTGGCCGGCCTCTTCGACCGGATACCCGAGGACCGTCGACGCCTTCTTCTAACACCGCTTGTGCGGCAAATGGTCGACCTCGCGCCCGTCCGAATGAACGTCGGACCGGGCGCTGCACGACGCATCGGTCGCCATTCATTGCCGCAGGACCGTCGAGAGGTCGCCGAGCGATTCGTCTCCGATCTCCTGCACGGCAACGAGATCCACTGGACCAACCCATCGGGGGGCTCCCCGAATCTGGACGAAGCGACGACCCTGGTCCGCGAAACGCTCGACCTAGCTCTGGAGATTCGTGGCATTGACGGCCTTCCGGACTCCGCAGACTCCGCCCTTCGCAGCTGGCTCTTGACGCGCCATGTACAGGTCGACGGTCAATCTCACACGCTGCCATTCTCTGAGTTCGAGGGCCTCGTAAGCGAGCATGAGTCTCACCTCCTCCCCGACCTCGGAGCCGACTACAGCGATCAGGCAATCTCCGCGTTCCGATCCGACGCGGAGTCGGTCGCGTCGACCGGGGCAACCCTTGCGCGCGTCGACAAGGTCTTCCAACGAATGGCAGACAGTGGCCAAGAGGAACGCGCGATCCTCTGGTCCCAATTGACCCCGCTAGTCAGCGTCCCGTCCATCGAAGCCAGCGATGCCGCGTCGAATGCGGCCACGACACATCGCGAGCTCGCAGACGCCACCCAAGCTCGCAAGTTCCTCTCTGCCTTCGCAGCCCGCCTAATCCAACAGCTCGAAGACGCCGAGGCCTCTGAGCCCGACTGCGCCGAACGCGCAGCCCGATTCAATGACCTGCTCACTCACTGGGGAGATTATCTCGACGACGAGACGGCGATGAGCATCGTCCCGCTCCTCGCCGCCTGGTCGCTAAATCCAGAATACACCCACTTCTCCGTTCCCGGCTTGGACCTGCTACGCACTCAAGATGGTCCCGCGTGGCACAAGTCCATGGAGATATTGCTTCAGAACGACGTGGCAGCATTCCCGCCCGACACCTGTTTCTACGTCGGCCGGCACGTCCTGTCGCTCGCCGAGGAACACACAGCGACGATCATTCAACAACTCGACGCCATCATTCAACGCAATCCGCCCGACGAGGGCGCATCGGCGAGTTACCACCAGTACGTCGGTGCCATCCCTCGCCAAGCCTGGTCCTCTTCGCCGTGGCGCGACCACCTCGAGCGTCTCTTCGCCCATGCCGAGAGCATGTACGCGAACCCCAGCTTCCTCGAAGCCCTCTTCCCGAGCGTCATCCACCTATTCAACACCGCGCCGGACGGGCGAACTGCCCAACTCATCACGCATCTTTTCAACAACGCGCCTAACGTACCCGATGCGTACATCGTGCTTCACACTGCCATCGCTGGACACTGGCCAGATACCGACGCACAAATCGGCGACTACGCCCCACATGCGCTCGCGGAGAGGGCGTGCCTGTTCATCGAACAGCAGCCGAATCGGGCGGATCTAGGCAACGTTCTCGCCTCGCTTCGAGACCTCTCCGAGCGTAAGGTCGCAAGCGACGCCATGGACAACCGCCGCGTCGCCTCCGTCATTCCGATCATCTGGCGCGTCGCCCACCGGTCCGTCATTGAGAACACTCACTACGTCAGCAAGGTGCTGGAGCCCGCGCATACGGCCGAACTTTTCAATGGCGACCAGCCTCCCGACTTGACCCAGCAAGACTTGGCGACTTTCCTGGGGCAGGTCGTCGCCACCTATGACGCGGACGCCTGTTTCGACGTCCTCCAAGCGATTCTCGGGCAACAGCCGTATACGCTGTTCGACTCACCCGACGGCGCTCTGAGCCAGTGGCTCGCGGCGGCCGGGAACATGAACGACGTCATCGCAACCAGGGCGTTGAGTGACGATTACTTCAACGACGAGCAACACCGGCGCGTTGCCGCGCAGGTCACCGACGAATTCTGGGTCAGCGGAGACATGCAGTCCGTTGAGACCGTCCTCAGGCGCCACGCTGCACCCAAAACGCGGGCGTCGGTCCTCGACCGGCTCCAAGACATCTCCAATCAATCGCTCTCGGCCAGCCAGAAGGCCACATTCTCGTCGCACCTCATCGCGTCTCTGCCATCCCTATCCGCAGACGACATCGCGAGTGTCGCCCAGGCAGTCCGTAAACTCGGTGGCAAGGGTGCCCTCGAAAAAGCCGCTTCCGTCGTGGACGAATTGGATGACGACCAAAAGCGCACGCTTCAATCCGTCTTCCCGGACTCCAGGCTGCTTGCCAGCATCGACGCAAGCTAGCCGCCGAACATGCTGTCCCGGCCAGTCGAAGGGCACCCGGTAGCGCCGGGCGGAAAGCGAGGGGCGGCACAAAGACCGCTGCTGTAGTCGGCAGCAAATTGACAGACCGCCTGGATGCTAGAGGACGACCGCCCTAAACCATCTGCACCAAGCGCACAGTCGTGCGCCCAGATTTACACCCCTTCTGCGAGCCGCGAAGCATCACCATCTTTTCCCCGTCACCCATCTGAGCCCGCGAGGGCAGGGCTCCTAGCCCGTCACAGAGCCTGTCGCGCCTCACTGCCGGCGCCTGCCAAGTATCCGCTCCACACCTCCATCAGCCTCCGACGCCTTTCAAGCAGGTCCTTGCGTAGGCGGCCTCCGCCTTGTTCCGAATTGTGTGCGCCAGCACGTTTCCGACCCGCAGGCATCCATCCTCCTCTGGACAGCCCAGAATTGCCTAGGGCAATTTGCTCATGTAGCATCGGCATATTGCTATGGCGGGTTGGATGAGAAGATGGATGCAGGCACCGAATTCACGCCAGAAGGCAGGATCGAAGGCATCTCCGCCAGAGCGTTGGCGCATGTGAGTCGATTGTTGAACAGGCCCATCGAGACTGCCTTGGACCTTGCCGAGGTCACCCGCAAGGGTGTGTCGCCCGAACTGATGGCGGTGCTCGTTGACAATGGCTTCACCCGACGGGAAGTCGAATGGATTGTGCCGCCGCGAACGCTCAGTCATCGACGCCAAAACGGTCGACCGCTCACCGCCAATGAAACCGGCTGCTTCTTGCGTGCGGTGAAAATTCGGGCGATGGCGGAAGCCGTCTTGGGAAATTCGGAAACGGCGCTCGCATGGCTGCGCAAGCCGCGCCGGTCCTTCGGCGGCATCAGCGCGATGGAACTGTTGCAAACGGAGGCGGGCGGCCAAGTTGTGGAGGAAGTCCTTGGCCAATTGGATGAAGGCTATTTCGCTTGACTCTATGGCGAATCAGCAACCATGCCGACCTCAATGGCCTTGGCGGCGTTCACCGCAGCGCGCGATGGCACTTCGCCGGTGTGTCGGTGGTCTATCTTTCCGAGAGTCCCGCACTGGCGCTATTGGAAGTGATGGTCAATTTCGACTTGGGGCCGGATGAACTCCCTGCCGATTACCAGTTGCTGGAGGTCGATTGTTCTGCTGTTGGCGTATTGTCCCTGAATGACGACCAACCCGGCGAACAATGGGAGGATAGTCGTCCACTCACGCAGAGCATCGGCAGCGAGTGGCTGGCTTCCGGCGCATCCGCCTTGTTGAAGGTGCCGAGCGCGGTCGTTCCCAAGAGTTGGAACTATCTGCTGAACCCCCGGCACACCGACGCTCACGCAACCATCAGATCATCGAGTCGCCACCCGTTCGACCCAAGGCTGGTCCAGCCACCGTCTTCCTGACCAAAGCAACGCATCTCTCGCGCTCCCGTGCCAGCGCCAAATGGTGCCCGTAGCGCTGTTTGGACGACTAGGAGGGCGTCCGAGAATAGGACATTTGGCGGCATTCTGCTCCCGCCGACGCGCATCGGCCCATGTCGGCTGCTTCGGCGACGCGGGTCCGGCGAATAGAAGTCGTGCCGAGACACCTCGTTATGCTTTTTTCGATTGAAAAGGGGCGCGACCAGATCGTTTCGTCACTTCAATCGCCGCCGCCGGCCCGATTCTACGCCATCGCCGCCCTTCGCCCGAACTCCGGGCGCACCGATCCCCGGATCGCCGCACCGACCATTTTCTTGATGTTGTGCGCGGCGCAAACCAGCGAGGAATCGCCGGCCACCCTCGACATCCCCCGCACCCCGAATCCCCGGAAGCCCGTGTTCTTGATCTGCCCGAACACCGGCTCCACGATCGCCTTGCGGCGGCGGTAGATCGCGCGCCCTTCCGGGCTCGACATGCGCTCGTTCATCGCCCGCCGCAGCGGCTCCCGGCCGTCGCTCGTCACCGTCCGCGCCGCCCCGGACTTCGACCGGCAGCAGCGGTCGTGGTAGGCGCAGGCCGCGCAAGCCTCGGCCTCGCCCTGATACACCCGGCGGTTTCGAGCGCACAGGCTCGGGCCGTTGAGATGCTACTCAACGCACAGAAGTACAGTACGTCCTGCGGGCGCCGTCATGCAGGTTGATACGGCTCCACCGCGATCTCCCGTGCTCGAGCCCGCATCCGGGAAGCGTCATGCCAAGCTTGCATCCGCAAGAGCATGTCCATGCTGGTGCCGAACGCCTTCTCGACGCGCAGTGCCATCTCGGCCGACATACCGGCGCGGCCGTTCAGCAGGGCGGAGAGAGTTGCGCGGCGAACACCGAGGATCTGCGCAGCCTTGGTGATGTTGAGGCCAAGTTCCTCGATTACCTCGATACGGACGAAGTCGCCCGGATGCGAAGGTGTCATGCCTAGGCTGACGTCGTTGGTAGCCATCAGTGGTAATCCTCCAGGTTCAAACCGTCGATCCGGCCGTCGTCTTCTTGGAACGGTATCACCGTTCGCCACGCAAACGTCGAACTGACTTGGCGATGCCACGCTGTTGCTTTGCCTCGTACCAGCGAGTTCCCAACATTCCAATACGCGCTTGTGCTGATTCCAAAGACAATGGGTGTCCCCAATCGCCCCCGGTGTCCCCAATCGCCCCCGGCTTTCGCCTGTTCAACCCGACCCGATCAACCGGTGGATCAGGGCTTGGCGGAACGCCGGCAGGTCGGCCCAGCCCAAGGCTGTATTGACCAAGCGGCCGTCCTCCGCCTCATAGGTCAGCCCGTCGTCGCGCACCGCGAGGCGGATGGGCTCCATCTCGACAAGAGCGTCCGCGAACGCAAGGTAGACCGCGACCGTATCGAACAGGGTCGTGCTGGCGCGCTCGGCGATCTCTGGATGGCCGCGAGCTCCGGCCCAAGCCCTGTAGTTGGCCATAACGGCACGCATCAGTGGTGTCTCGGCATCGCGTACCAAGGCGTATTCGTCGTCCTCCAATCTGACGATGCCGCATGTGTCGAGGGGCGTCAGCGTGATCGGCCACGGCGCCGCGAGCACGGTGCGAAAAGCTGCGACATCGATGAAGACGTTGTATTCGGGCACCGGTATCGGGCTTCCGTGATAGCCCGATCGGACGGCACCGTGCATGCCGACGAAGCGGGCCCTTGTCGCCATCTCGGGCGCCATCGCCAAGGCTTGCGCCGTGGTGCTCGCCGGGCCGATGCACAACACGGTGACCGTCGCGGGTGACGACATGATGGTGTCCACCATGAGCCGGGCACCGTCGGTTCGATACACGCCGCCGTAGGCGTCCGGCTCGTAGCCGTCGAGCCATGTCTCCTGGCCGCGGCGGTCGGGTGCGAGTCTGCCGTCCCCCGCGCCCTCGCCGACGGGGACGTCTTCGCGACCGGCGACGGCCAGCACTTTCGCCGCGAGCAGGGCCCGATAGCGGGTGTCGCCATGGCTCGTGACCACGGCTTCGAGTTGGAGTTCCGGCGAATTGAGGAGCATCGCCAGCGCCCATGTGTCGTCAATGTCCGTGCCGATGTCGGTATCGAGGATGACGGGAATCAATCCTTAAGCTCCTGCATTGCTGGCGTTCGTCATCGTGCAGCAGGCGCCGGGCGTCGTCCAGGTGGGGACAAGGCTCGGCATCCCGGAATTCGAAGCGAATATTGGGTGACATTCCCCGACGACCAGTGGCACTCCTCGACGGCCGTTGCTACAAGGGCGCCGAGGTCGCAAGGGTTGTGGATCGTTGTGGATCGGTGAGTACGAAAGTTGTGCACCCGCATCCGCACGTACGGCGGCCTTCCCGCTTCCGCCAATCATCATAAGGTGCCGCATGGATACCAGGATCCTCCTTTACTGCCTGCCCGTCGTGCTAGCCGGTTTGCCCGCACTGGCTGCTGACCAAACCGCCGAGTCAAGCGCCGCAGACAGGTACATCGAAGAGATCATCGTCACGGCGGAGAAACGGGAAGAAAGCCTTCTCGATGTGCCGCTCACCATGTCCGCGTTCACCGAGGAGATGATCGAAGAGCTCGGCATGACCAACCCGAACGACATCGAGCAGCTCGTTCCGGGTCTGCAGTTCGGCGACAACGGCGAGCAGGTCGGCCAGGGAACCGTCATTCGCGGCATCGGCTCGCGCCTGGCCGGTGAGACCCACTCGGACCTGGCGGTGGCGACGTACGTGGATGGCGTTTACACCATCGGCACGTACGGTGTCGCGCCGAACCTGTTCGATGTCGAACGGATCGAGGTGGCGCGCGGCCCCCAGGGCACGCTCAACGGACGAAACTCGATCGCCGGATCGATCAGCTATTTCACCAAGCGCCCCTCCGACGAATGGGACTCGTTGTTGCAGGCGGAAATCACCGACCAGACGACCCAACGCTACAACGGGGCTTTCGGTGGCCCGATCGCGGGCAACCTGAGCTTCCGCATCACTGGCGGTTCCCACACCGGCGACGGTGCGCAGGAGAACATAGGACTAGGCGGCGACTACGCGGCGCCGGATCAGACGACCATCGCGCCCCAATTGCGGTACAAGTCCGATCGTCTGGACGTAAACGTACGAATCGCGCTCGTCAACGACGACGGATCTCCCAGGATGCAGGTGCCACTCTCGAACAGGGACCGCACGTCGGAGTGCATCGGGAATCCCATCGCGCTTGTGGAAGATTCCGATGATGAAGAGGAGGAGGAGGAAGAAGAAGAAGAAGAGGAAGAGGAGGAGGAAGAGTTCGAATGCGAAAACAACCCCTGGTATCTCTACACGGAACCTCTCCCTTCCATATCGGCTGATTGCCCTCCTGGCACACCGGGCTTCGAGTGTGGCGACATCTCGAACAAGCTGAACGTCAATCGTCCCGGGATCTCGGGTAGCGAAGGCGACCAGAGGACCGTCAGTGTCGACTACCAACTCACGGAGTCGTTCTCGCTACGTTACAACTACGGCAGTACGGACAACTTCCAACAGGTAACACGCGATCGCGACTTCACGAACCGGGTCGGCAGCGCAGACGAACCGCTCTTGTCCGCCGATGCCGGAGTTCCTTTCGAGGACAACGTCCTCGGCGTCACCTACGACTACACCGAAGAGTCGCACGAGTTGCAGCTCGTATCCGAACTCGACGGCAGGGTGAACTTCATTGCAGGGATCTTCCGATACGAAAACCACACGACCTGGAGTGTGCCGAATTGGAGCTACGGGACTTCGTTCCGCTTCCAGAATGCGGATGAGGCGGCCGTGGCGGAATCACCGATTTACGGTTTCATACCCGTCTCCAATTGCCAGGATGTATTGACCAACGTCGTCGAGGGATTCGGAGGGGGATTCGGATTTGGTCTAGCCCGGGGCGGTCCTCAGGGCTGGGACTGTCCCGAAGGAAACGACCACACGCACAGCTTCCTGTTCACGACCAACGGTGCGTCGACGACAACGGCGGCATTCTTCAATGCTGACTACCAAGTCAACGAGCAGTGGCATATCTCCGGCGGTCTGCGCTACACCGAAGATGAGAAAGAACAACTCTTCGATGGCGGTTGGGTCATCTTGCCCATTGGCGGCGTACCTCTGATCCTCTATTTCGATGACTCGGATCCGAAGAAGCGAACCTGGGGCAAGACGATCGGCCATGTCAGCCTGGAGTACGCGCCGGCGCCCGACCAACTGATCTACGGTCGTCTCTCCACGGGCTACCGGGCAGGCGGGTTCAACACGTTTTCGCCGGGCGCGCCGACCGACCCGATCAAGGAGGAGACCCTCATCAACTACGAGGTCGGCATGAAGGGCCTGTACCTGGACCGTCGGCTTCAGCTCACGGCGGCCGCGTTCTTCAACGACTATGCCGACTACCAGATCAACGGCACGAAGGAGAACCCCAACCCGTTCATCCCGCCGACTGCGGACTCTCCGCTGATCGAGTTCACGGACAACATCGAGGACAACAGGATCTGGGGCGCCGAGGCCGAGTTCATCTACCAGGTCAACGATGACTGGCGCTTGAGCGGCTACTACGCCTTTCTCGGTTCGGAGATCGGCGAACACGCGGAGGTCGTACGAGGGGATCCGAATCCGCGATACGGCACCTGGGAGCACATCGATCTCGACACTGGTCAACCCACGGTCAGTGCCTTTGTTCTGCCGACGGACATGACCGGGAACGAACTGCCGATGCAACCGAAGCACAAGTTCGCGGTGACCGCAGCGTACTCGAGACCGCTCGAGATCGGCGGCGATTTGCTGCTGCTATCGACCTACAGCTGGACCGGCGAGCGGCACGCGGACTTGAACAACTCGCCAACAGCCGACCTGGAGGCCTATGGCCGTTGGGACCTGAGGGGTACGTGGACCTCACCCAGTGAAAAACTCTCGGCAACGCTGTACGTCAAGAACGTACTCGACAAGATCGGCTTGATCGAATACCTGCAGGAGTCGACAAACGGCGACGCGCCTCATATGGGCACCTTGACGGATCCGCGGCGAGTCGGGTTGCAGGTGCGCTGGCGGCCTTGAATTTCGAGAGGTCCACCGATGCTCGGTCATTGTGAAGACAAGTCGATCCCGATGCGCCCCGGATGAGGACAAAGACGACCCGGACGTCGGGGCAGGCTCATCACTGTCGCTGCTGCCTGCTTCTGCTGTCCCTCTTCATCGCCACCACTTCGGTCGCCACCACCAACGACCTGCATCACGCCGCCGAGAGCAGGCCGTGCGCGTTCACCCCGGCAGCATCCGCGAACGACAGCGCCCCCGGTCTGATCATCGGGGCCGAGGTTCTGCTCCCGGAGGGAAGCCGAGCGGACCAGGGCGTACACGTCCGCTTCAACGGCAGCCTGGGCACGGTGGGGGAATTCGACGCTGTGCGGGCAGCGTTTCCGGACGCCGCCGTGCTCGACTGCCGCGGCGCGGCCGTGCTGTCGCCCGGGTTCGTCAACGCGCACGAGCATCCCGGGTACAGCTACGCGTTTCCCGACGCCGGACTCAACTCCGGCTATGTCCACCGCGACGGATGGCGCCTCGGGACCAATGGTGCGCTGCAACTGCCGATCCCGGAGCGGATCGACTACAGGCCGGACGATCCCCGAAGCGCCGCGATCCTCCTGGCCATGGAGCTTCGCCACCTGCTCGGCGGCGCCACGGCGATTGCCGGTCCCGGCGGTTTGCCGGGCGTGGTTCGCAACATCTACCGGCACCGCCGCCCGGGCGACGTCGAACTCTACGACTACGAAGCCGACGCCGAAGTCTTCCCCTTCTCCTTCCAGGTCGTGGAGGACCTGAGGAAGGAATGCGCCGGCGGTCCCGTGCACCGGTTCGATTGGGAAGCCGCCGACGATCTGACGTTCATGGCCTATGTGCCGCATGTCGGCGAAGGCAGGAAGGCGAGTTGCGCGGCTCGGGCCGAGGTGGCGCGCTACCTGCAGCGAGTGCAGCGCCGCGACCGGCGCTATTCGCTGGTCCACGGCGTGGCGACCGATCGGGAGGACTACGCGGCCATGCGCGAGTTCGACGTCACGCTTGTCTGGTCGCCACGGTCCAACCTCGCCCTGTACGGCGAGACGGTCGACATCGCCGGCGCGCTGAACAGCGGCGTGCGAATCGCACTGTCGACGGACTGGTCGCCGAGCGGTTCGTTCAACATGCGCGAAGAGGTCTCGTGCGCCCGGCGAGCCGCGTCCGCGGCGGGGGTCGCGCTGTCCACCGATGCCCTGTGGCGAATGTCTACCGTCAACGGCGCCTATGCCCTGGGGCTCGAGGACCGTTTCGGCGCGATCAGGCCGGGCTTGCGGGCAGACATGATCCTTGTCGCGCATGCTGGCGGGAATCCCCACGACGCCGTGCTGACGGCGACGCACCGCGAAGTCCTGGCGGCGGGTCGACGGCCGCGCTATCCTGCTGTCGGAGTCGCTGCCGGAGTCGCTCGGTGCCGAGGAGTGCATCGCGCTCGACGGCATGGCGCCGCGCGTCTGCGGCGTGCTGTCGGCATTCGGCCTCTCGCCGTCGATGTTCGCGGAGCATGTCGAGGGGACGGTGCCGGTAAACGATGTCAGTCGGCAGGCGCCTTGCGAAGCGCCAATGCCCCCACGGGCACCACCGTCGACTTGACCACATCGCCCGCAGGATCTTCGGCACGCCGGTCGAGCATCCTTCCGCCAGGTCTAGTTGAAGGCGACAGCCCGAATCTTCCCGAACCGATCTGGATCGACGCAAGCGCCGCCACATGTGATGCACTCTGGGTTGCACGAAGATCCAAGACGCAAGCATCATCATGGACCAAGCACTCGGGGCGGCGTAAAGTAGCTGACGAGTTCCATGGACGGAAAGGGATACGAAGGAACGGCCTCTGGAGTTCGAGTGGGACCACGGGAAACAACGGACGAACATCGGAAAGCACGGCGTCGACTTCGGCGAAGCGTCAACAGTGTTCGCAGAAGTTATGAGTCAGAATGACGTTGACACAATGCGGGAAGAGTACGACTTTTCCGAGGGTGTCAGAGGCAAGCACCACGAAGCGTACCGCCGGGGTACAAATGTCGTCGTACTTGAGCCGGACGTGGCAAAGGTATTCAGGGACTCTGCCGCCGTGAACCGGGCGCTACGAGCCATCGCGCAGGTGGCGCGGGCTCACGCGCGTGAAACCCCGGACCAAGGGGCCTTCTGACGGGCCTCCAATTCGACGAACCGCACGACCGACACCACGCCCTTCCGCCGTCAAGGCGAGCCGAGCCTGCACAGAAGCATGATGTAGTGCGCCTCCAACTCCGCGCCGCGACGGGTCGCCAGTCTCGTCCACGCGAGGCGTATTCATCCGCCATCTTGTGGAAGATCAAGTAGGTCAGCTGCTTGAGGTAGTCCCCGTAGCCGACGCCGTCGTCGCGCAGCGTGGTGAAGAAGCTCCAGACCTTCGAGACGAAGGAGGCAGAGTTCATTTTGCTGAATTTCAATGAGTTGGCCGGGCTTGCGGGCAGACCTGGTCCTTGTCGCGCATGCTGGCGGGAATCCCCACGACGCCGTGCTGACGGCGACGCACCGCGAAGTCCTGGCGGCGTGGGTCGACGGCCGCGCTATCCTGCTGTCGGAGTCGCTGCCGGAGTCGCTCGGTGCCGAGGAGTGCATCGCGCTCGACGGCATGGCACCGCGCGTCTGCGGCGTGCTTTCGGCATTCGGCCTCTCGCCGTCGATGTTCGCGGAGCATGTCGAGGGGACGGTGCCGGTAAACGATGTCAGTCGCCAAGCACCTTGCGAAGCGCCGATGCCCCCAAAGACACCACCGTCAACTTGACCACAGCGGGATCGATCCGGCAATTTACGCCCACCGCAATGATTGTCTGACGCCATGAGGGATATCACCGAGGAAGAGCGGCAGCACTATGACCGACATGGCGTCGTGCACCTTCCGGGTCTCCTCGACGAAGACTGGATCGGACGCCTGGAAGCTGCGTTCGCGGAGGAGATGTCCGCCGACCAGGCCCGGCTCAACTTCGTGGACTTCAAGGTGATCACGCCGATGATCAAGGCGAGCGGCGCCGAATTCGTTACCCCCGGGGTGGAGTCCGCAACGGGGCGGTTCTGCATCAGCAGCTTCAACTGGCACCGCTTTCCCGCGCTGGCCACCCTCTTCTGCGGTCCACCGCTGCCGGAGATTATCGCCGGTCTGATGCGGTCGAATCGAATCAACTTCTACGGCGAGCAACTGTTCCTGAAGGAAGCGGAATCCCTGCACCGTACCGCCTTCCACCAGGACGTGCCCTATTTTAATGTGACGGGCGACAAATTCTGCACCGTCTGGATACCTCTGGACGTCGTCGGTGTCGACAACGGAATGATGGGATATGTCAGGGGCTCCCACCGCTGGCGGACCCATGCCGCCAGCGGGTTCGTAACCCAGATGCCGTTCCCCGGATCACCGCTTCCGAAGCTGCCCGATATTGAAGGCGCAGAAGGCGAATACGACATCGTCTACTACCCTGCGCAACCGGGCGATGTCATCGTCCACCATGCGAATACCGTGCACGGCGCCACCGGCAACTCGAGCAGCCAGGACCGGCGCGCATACTCACTCCACTACCTCGGCGACGATGTCCGCTACCGTGAACGCGAAGGGGTGACCCTGGACGCGGGGAAGTCGCCGTCGCTCAAGAACGGCGATCTCGTAGACAGCGCCGAGTTTCCCCTGGTCTGGGCGAGCGACGAGGGATACGTAGCGCCGATGGGTGCCGACCCGCTTTCTTCGGACCCCTGAGTCCACACTACCGATCGGTCCCGGAATGGACCTCCAGTATCGTGCCGAGTCAGAACTTCGGTTCAGCCGCCCAACTGTGACCGACCGCGCGTGGCTACGCGAAACCTGTCATAATCCGGGCACGCGCTTGATTGCCGCGCCCGGGTTTCCCAGAAGCAGGTAGCCGACCGGCCCACCTGCACTACTTACTCCGCGCTGAATCACCTGTGTTACTTCTTTCGGACAAGGAGTCCGTTGTTCTATGTCTCTACGATCTCTCTCATCCTCGACAAAGCGCGGCAGGCGTCGCGCGCCCACACGTCGGAGAAACCGTGGCCAGCGCCACGAGACCGCGTGCTCACAATGCGATGCGATCACCACCGTTCCTTTCCGCCCGACCCCCGGCCGGGCGGTCTACTGCCGACCGTGTTTGCAGAATCGGCGGCACAGCGCTGCCTCCACTCCTGCCGACATCCGGCACAACGTGGCGCCGGAAGCGATAGAAGCTCCGGGGCTGGATGCCAATGCAGCCGCGCCGTTCCGAGACATGGCGCTGTGCACGGCTACGCAATCGGCACTCGCCGGCATGGGGATCGTCGAGCCAACGCCGATCCAGGCGCAATCGATTCCCCATCTCCTGGCGGGGCGGGATGTGATGGGCCAAGCCCGCACCGGGTCCGGCAAGACGCTGGCTTTCGCCGCGCCCCTTGCTGATCGCTGCGATGCATCGCTTAAACAGGTTCAGGCGCTGGTGTTGGTACCGACCCGGGAACTGGCCATTCAGGTCTCCTCGGTCATCGATGTCCTGGCGCAGTCGACAGGCCTTCGCGTGCAGTCGTTGTACGGCGGCCGGGCCATCCGTCCCGAGCAAGCCGCGTTGCGGCGTGGCCCCCAGGTCGTCGTCGGAACGCCAGGACGCACCCTCGACCACCTGCGTCAGGGCAACCTGGACCTCGGCGCGGTGCGATTCCTGGTCCTGGACGAAGCGGACGAGATGCTCGACAAGGGTTTTGCCCGCGATGTCGAAGCGATCCTCGACCGGACGCCCCCGGAGCGGCAGACTGCTCTGTTCTCCGCGACCATGCCGAAATGGGTGGCCAGCACCGCGAAGAAGCATTTGCGAGGCCCCCGGAAGGTTGAAATCGATAGCGACTTGCAAGCGCCGCCCTCGGTGGAGCACGTCGTTTACGCCATCGACAAGTCCGACAAGATCCAGGCACTTCAGACACTGCTGAACGAGCGCCAGGGACCGATCATCGTGTTCGGCAGGACCAAGCACGGCGTCAGGAAACTGGCGCGTCAGCTTGACTCGCTCGGGTACGAGGTCGGGGCGCTACAGGGCAATCTCAGGCAAAACGCGCGCGAGCGGGTGCTGGCGGACTTTCGGTCCGGTGCAGCGCCGATACTGGTCGCGACCAACGTCGCGGCCCGCGGACTCGATGTCGAAGGCGTCGACCGGGTGATCAACTACGACCTGCCGGACTCGCAGCAACTGTTCACGCACCGGGTGGGACGCACCGGCCGCATGGGACGCAGCGGCGAGGCGATCACCTTCGTCACCCCCGACGAAGCGCGCAAATGGCGCGAGATCGAGCGGGGCCTCGGGTGCCGTTTCGCACGGGAGTCCTGGCGTGCCGCGCCCGAAGCCGATGCGGCGTAGTCTTATGAATCAGGTCGTTGCATATCTTTCGTCCGTCGCGGCCAATGGCCGTCGATGCGGGACAGACCCTGTCAACCGTGTCCGCGACCCGGTCGCTACATCGCGCCCATTGCCCTGACAGCGCCTTCAATCTCCTGCCGGACTGACTGCCATTCGATGCTGCGGATCATGTCGGGCATGGGTTCCGCCTCGGCGTCCTCGAACCACACGAGGCTTTTCTGGATGTGGTAGGCGTTGTGATCGATGTGGTCGAAACGCTTCTCGACCAGCGACAGGATCTCCGGCAGATTCATGCCACCCTGCAGCAGGCAATAGAGATCGATGAAGTCCTTGCGGCTTCCCCGGCCGCCGATGGCAATGACCTTCATCACCGCGATGTCCCGCGGATCCGCCAACAGGAGGCCCCGATACTCGCTGGGCGGAAACAACAACGCCGCTTCCGTCTTGAGAAAACTGATGCGCAAACCCGCAAGGAGCACGTGCAGCTTATCGCCGCTTCGACTCAGAACCTGCGTGTCGCTGGTCCGGGCAAGCCGAGCGAGCAGGCCGTCCACGTCGAAAGATCCGGTGCGAAAGAAGTCCAGATCCTCGGAATGGCGATGACCCAGGTGCAGTGCCAGTGCCGTACCACCAGCAAGCATCCAGGAATCCACGATGCCGTCGGCAACCAACTGCCGTACGGTGGACCAGCCCTGTTTACTGAGCACTCGGGGATGCATCGCCGTCTCCAAGCATGAGGTTCCAGTACGCACGAGTCCGTGCATCCATGCCGCGCTGGCGGATTGCTTCGCGAATCAGGGCGTCGCCGAAAAAGGACCTCGCGGAACGCACCTGGTCGACATTGCCGAACGCAAGCACGCGACTCAGCACCCAGAGCGGAAAGGATGTCAGATCATCGTTCGTGAGCCGCTTGTCCCAGAACAGGGGGCCGATCTTGTCGACCAGTGACGTGGCGCCGGGTTTCTGGATCTCCGGTAACTCTCCTGGGACCAGGCGAACATCCAGATGTGCGCCCAATGCCGTCGCGATACGTCTCAGGGTAGCCACTTCGAACCGGTCCCACCCCGCTTCGTAGCGATGCAGGGCCGACACGCTGGTCCCGGCCCTGTCCGCCAGTTGTTGCAGGGTCATGCCCCGGCGTTTTCGCAGTTGTCTGATCTGAAGGCCAATCATCCACGAAATTTTATCACTTATGAGAAAAAACGCATGGGCCGGCGGCGTCGAGCTGAGAGTCCTCGCACTTCGCAAACGGTAGCTCGCACGTTCCGTGCAGCCCTCGCGGCGCGGCCGGAGCGGGGGCTAGGGCGGGGGCGACGTCTGGATTATTGAGAAGGCGCCCCGGATATCGCCGACTTTGAATCCACGCGCCCGATCATCCGGGTATAGGGCGTCGAGCCTGGCGGCGACCTCCGGCGCGATCGCGGTGCCGTGGCATAGGATGCACACCGGTTGCGTGCCGATGATCTTCATGTAGCGGAAGGTTCGTTTGCCCTCGCTGACCACGAACGCGGCATGGTCGAGCGTGGCGGGGTCCTCGCCGGCCGCTTTTCGGGCCTTGAACTCGCGCAGCACGGACAGCTCCCACGCGTCGGGCGCGTTGTCGGGGTTGCGCAGCTTCAGGCTGGTGCGCCTGATACGCCAGCCCTGTGCGTCCGACGCCGTTGCGGCGATCCCCGGCGCGGCGATGTTGCACGCTTCGATCGCAGCGGCGGGACCGCCGTCGACCATGGCCGACATCAGTTGCCCCTGCAATGCACCGGCGAAGGACTTGATGGCCTCCCGGCTCGCCTCGATGCGCCTCGCGAGATCTTCGTCAGCGAACGCCGCCGTGGCAGGAAAGAGAACAAGCGCCAGCACGAGCAGCCGTGGGAATGTACGCATGGGTCCGCTCCTATCCGGGATGCCTTCGACGCATGTGTCGCCACTACGTTGAATTATGGCTTGAATCGACGTTTCCGAGCGAGTGAGCACACGCCATCCGGATCGTCGGCACCAGTGCAACTACTTGCCGCCACACGCTTCAGTTCTCGGCACGGGCGCGCCTCCGGAGCCCCATTCAGTACTGCCCGCGCCCGCCGTCACAATGCGTACCGCAGCGAGAGTCGGAGTCCGTGGCTTCGGAGGGCTGCCCGCGTTTGTGCAAGATCAAGAAGCAGCGGCTCCCGGCGCCCATCGCGCCAGGTCACGCGGCCCTCTCCCCTGGCGGTCCGCACCTCGCCGAGGTCGCTGTACCGCCACAGAAGTTCCAGCGTCGACTTCTCACTCAGGGCCGCCCCGACGCCAGCCGTCACCATCCAAGCGAATCCGCTCCACTTCCCGCCCGCGACGACCGTTGTGGTGGCTGGAAACGTCATGCGGGTTTCGCCGATGCGGTTGTGCGCGATGCCGGCGCCGGCACCAACGAAGAACCCCAGACAGCCGACTTTCGCCACGACTGGTCCGGGCAGGTCGACATAGGCCAACACCGTGCCGGACAACGATGAAACATCCGCCGCGACCGTTTGCTCGCGTCCGGGCTCGAGGAAGTTTGCCAGGCCGTCGAACTCCAAGCCCGGACGATAGTCGACCAACGCTTCCAGCCGCACCCTGGACGAGACCGCGTAGCCAATCCCGGTCTCCATCGCAGCCACCGTCCTGAAGGCGCCGAGCGACCGGTAGGGCGCCCCGTCGCCTCCCCGCCCGCAGCCGTACAGCGCCGCGGGCGATTCGCTCGAACAGTCCCTGTCGGTGAAGGCAGCTTCGGCCGGGCGACTGATTCCAACTCCGGCGCGCACGTAGTAGTCGCCGGCATCGGCTGGTCCGGCGACCATCGCCACCAAGGTCCCGAGCAGGGCCGCGGCGGTTCGGATCCTCGCGTATCGGCGATGTCGGGACCGGCGCTTCATACTGCGTCCGGTTTCGGCATACGGTAGCCGACGCCTCGCTCGTTGAAGATCCAGGTGGGATCGGCTGCGCTGTCGCCGAGCTTGTCCCGAAGGTTCTTGACGAAGATCCGGACCAGGTTTGTGTCAGCACTGCCGCGGCCGCTCCAGACCTCACTAAGCAGCGTCTCGTGGTCGACGACCCGTCCGGCGTTACGGGACAGCACTCGCAGCAATTCGTACTCAGTGGCGGTGAGGTTCACCGGGCGGCCGGCCAGGGTCACCCGTCGGCTCTCAAAATGGATGGTGAGGTCGCTCAGGATGTACGGCTCGAGCTCCTCGTGTCGACGCAGGGCCGCACGCACGCGCGCCACGAGTTCCGTGGGCGAGAAGGGCTTGACGATGTAGTCGGCGGCACCCGACTCAAACGCCTGAGCGACCGTTTCGTCGCGGCCGTAGCCCGAGATGAAGATGACTGGCACGTCCGAGAGTTCGGGAATCAGCCTCATCAGCTCGATACCGTCGACGCGCGGCAGCATAAGGTCGAGCAGGACGAGCTGCGGCCGTTCGGCGCGGATGATCCGGGACAGGTCCTGCGGCGCTCCCGTGACGAGCGGTGCGAACCCCGCCTTCGACAACGCGTCGCGCACGAAGCGAAGCGTACGCGGGTCGTCGTCGACCACCAGGACGCGCGGTGGATTGCTCGGGGCCTGCGACCGGGTGTGTGCGCGGCTCTTGACCGAGCCCGCCGGCTCTCCGGCAACGGGGAGGGTGAACGTGATCGTGGTACCTTGGCGGTGTCCGTCGCTTTCGGCTCGGATGCGGCCCCCGTGGGCCTCCACGAGCCCCTTGCAGATCGCGAGCCCGAGGCCGTGCCCCGCCGTGTCGCCCGTGCCACCGCCCACATGCTTTCGGAAGAGGTGTGGCAATAGTTCCGGCGCCACTCCCGGACCGTCGTCCGAAACCAGGATCGCGACGTGAGTCCCTTCCCGCGCCGCCGCTACACGGATGGTGGAAGATTGCGACGCGTGACGCGCGGCGTTGGCAAAGAGATTGTTGAGAACCTGCGCGATGCGTCGCCGGTCGGCAAGTACTGAGGGCAGGTCGGCTGGCAGGTCCACGACAATGCCGTGGTGGCCGCCCCCGCCGACGAAAGTAGTTCTGGCGCGCTCCACCAGGTCGGTCACGTCTGCGGTCCGGGGCGTAACCGAGAGCGTGCCGGACTCGATCCGCCCGGCGTCGAGCAGATCGCCAATCAAACCGCTCATGAGGTCTACCTGCTCGACGATGATGCGGGAGAACTCCTGGGTCTCGGCCGGATCGAGGTCCGCCCCTCCCTCCAGCAACGTGACCGCAGAGCCCTTGATAGCTGTCAACGGCGAGCGCAGTTCGTGGCTCACCAGGCCCAGGAACTCGGTGCGCATGCGTTCGATCTCGTCGATCGGGGCGAGGTCCTGCATCGTCACCACGACAGACTTGGCCCCGTCTCCCTCGGCAGGAATGGGGGTTGCGTTGATCAGCATCCGGACGCTACGGCCGTCCGGCACCGAGAGCACGACCTCCTCCGAGCGCACGGTCTCGACGGGTCGGAGGAACTGCTTCGCCAGCGGAAACTTGGCGAGGGACACCTGGCGGCCGTCCGCGCGGCGGCAGACGATCATCCCCAGGAGCTGCTCGAGCGCCTGTCCAGGCATACGCAGGCTCTCAACGATCCGCCTCGCCTCGCGGTTGAACGACATCATCCGGCCGCTGCTGCCGTCAAAGACGACGACCCCCACCGGCGAGGTCTCGACCAGGGCTTCGAGGTGCGCCCGGGCGCGACGCTCGTCGCGATGCGTGCGCGCATTGGCGATCGCAGCGGCCGCCTGGGACGCGAACAGCATCAGCACTCTCTCGTCGTCTTCGGTGAACTCGGTGCCGCCCGACTTCTCGGCCAGGAAGAAGTTGCCGACATTGACGCCGAGGTAGTGCATCGGCGTGCCCTGGAAGGCCCGGGACAGTGTCGGCGTCGGCACGAGCCCCAGGGCTTGGACGTAGTCCGCGAGGTCCGGCACGCGCAGCGTTGCGGGCAGTTTCCGCAGGTGCTCGAAAAGGCGCCCGCGGTCGGGCCAGGCGCCGAGTTCGCGCGTCTCGTCGGGCGTGAAGCCCGAGACGATGAAGTCGCCCGGCGCGCCTGCGGCGTCGACGGTGGCGATCATGCCGAGGCGGGCGCCGGTGAGTCTGCGGGCGCCATCGACCGCCTCGCGCAGCACGGTGTCGAGGTCGAGACTCGCGTTGATGCGCAGAATTGCCGCGGTCAGGGGGCGCTCAAGGGAACCTTCGTTGTCTCGTCCCGGATTGTCGGATCGTGTCATGGCTGCACTCCTCCGAACCGGTCACCGCGCAACGCGCCGACGCCAAATCTGCCACGCGTCCACCCGCCCCGACACACCGCACATCGAACATAAACAAAAATTAACGAATATCGGCTGAAAAAATGCGACTGCACATGAATAATTAACTCATGTATTCGCCTATTGTGTCAACCTAGCTGCGGATACCGATGGGCGTCAGGCGTCCCGCGACAGGATGTTCGACTTGCCCTACATCGTGCGAATCGTAGCTGCCCAACGGAACCCCGGTTGGGCGGCAATCACATCGAACACGATCATGTGGAGAGCCGATTTGATCGAGCTCGAAACGAGCGGTTTGGGGGGACGGGGTCGACGCAACCACCTTCCTAGCCTCACTGGTGGGCGGCCTCGGTCCCCAATTCGATCAGCATAGAGGGCATAGAGAAGCTATGCCCAAGGTCACAGATCTCAGGGTTTTTCCTCGTTCCGTCCATGGGTCGATGCCGGCTTCAAAACCATGTGCCGCAGCCCGCAGACCCTCGCCGGAAGGCAACTTCGAACGCAGACGTGACGACGAGGTGCCGGATCGCGGTGTGGTCGACCTTCTGCCGTGCCGTTAGATCCAATGAGTATCCCTGACCGCACCAATGGACTGAGAACCCGGCTTTGGGGAGCCGTGGTGGCGTTCGCGATATGCCGCAAGGCGGGCGCGATGTTGATCGGCGGGGGCATCGCCATGCTGTCCGTAGTGACCGCCGGCGGCATGCTCACGAACTACGCCTGGCGGGAAGCGCAGGAAGAAGAAGTCGACGCGGCGCTCCGGGCAGCCGTCGCCGCAACAGCGCACTTCATGCGGGGCAGCCTGACCGCCAACGAAGACAACATCAAGGAACGCGTCGCGGGCGTCATGCGAGGCCTGCTTGACGACCTGATCATTTCCAAGGACGACATAGTTCTCGATCACGACGCCACGACTAACCAGACGACAATCAGGGTCGCGGGAAACGCCCTCTACGCGTTCAAGAGCCTGTGGGCGGGCGGACAGGCCATCAGTGCCGAACCCCTGCAGACGCAGGTCACAGTGGCGTTCAACCAGAACCAGTACGAATTCGCCCTCGCGCTGGACGTATCGGTATCGATGAGTAACGCCCCGGTTGGCTGGTCGAGAACGAAGCTCGGGGCGCTGCAGGACGCCATCGCGGCGATCGCGCAAACCGTGGACGACCTATCGACCACGAATCCCGGCCTCATCTCTCTTGCTCTTGTGCCCTACGCGAACGTCGTCAACGTGGCCGATACGTCCGGGACGGAGAAAACCGATGCCAAGGAGCGCTATGTGCACATGCTGACCGGCGCGAGGTACAGCACGCATACGTCGCGGGACACCGAGGGACACTGGGTCGATACGTTCCATTCATACGGCACGGGGCAGAACATGGGACCGCTGGCATCCCGCGGCCTGCCCGACTTCCTGAGCACGACCGACTGGAACCTGCATCAATCGGGCACGGAGAATATCTCCAGCCAGATACCTGGCGTCGGCACGTGGAGCTTCGAGGGCGAAGACTTCTGGAACGGTTGCGTGATGGGGCGGTGGGGAGCGTATTGGGACCCCGATGCGAGGCCCACGGTATGGGATTCAGCGGATTCCGACAATTGGCCCGCAAAGAAAACCGTGGACGGCTGGGAACCCGGCTCGACCAACATCGTTAACCTGCCGCTGCACCTCTCGGATGCGCCCCCGGACGCGGCAGACCCGAACACCCGTTTCACCGCGTATTCCTGGCCCGACGCGCGTATCGGTGGCCTGGCGGACGGTCGGCTCCTGGGTGTCTTGAGGCCGGCATTGGGGATCAGCCTCTCGCCCTTCCCCTTCTATGGGACGGCGGAAAACCACTGGCATCTGCGCCTTGTCGACCGGGGGGGAAGCCTGTTTTGCCCGGAAGCGTCCATCGTGCCGCTGACGGACGACCTGACGGCGCTGCGGGCGGCAGCCCGCTATGACACAGTGAAGTACCATTCGAAATGGTTCTACGGTCAAACGTTTCTGCATCTGGGCATCGTCTGGGGTCTGCGAACATTGTCCCCCCTATGGCGCGACGTGTGGAAGACCCAGAGCGCATCTGGTGACGACCTGCCGCGTACGCCGTGCCTCGAAGGGGGAACTACCGAGAACTGCTCGCCGTTCGTGGAGAAGGCCATCGTCATCATATCGGATGGCGCCAACTCCTTCGGCCGACCCGGACGCGGCCGAATCTTCGGCGGATTGGTCCCTGGCAGTCCCATCACCGCAAACCCGGATCCCACGTCATCATGGTGCCACGAAAGTTTCGACTCTATTAGCGACGCCGTCCTCAGGGCGGCCCGTTCCTCCGATGATCCGACGTCGTTCGCGAGCAGTTTCGACGTCGATGCGAGCGGACGCTTCACTGCGAGCGGACTGGAAGCGGTACTCGATGGCTTTCAGGGGACCCATCCGACGGTGTCGGCGCTGGACCCGACGGTGCCTGCGGAAAAGGTGATGATCGACGCCTATCGGGCCATCTGGGGGAATGCACTCAAGGACATGACGCCCTGGCAACTATTCTGGGGCTACGACGAAAACTCACCGACCAGGGGCACGGATGCGACAGATGTGCTGATGGACCCGTCAAACGGGTTCGGATATGAGGGTCGACCCGTGCGCAACGGACTCGCATGCAGGCCGATGACGCCGTTCAGCGCATATGGCCGGGCGGAAGAACTGGTCCGCGTCGGAGACGGCCCGCCGGTGAGCGATGTCGCGCCCTTCTCTGTACCGTCCTGGGCATGGTCCTCGCTGACGGCCGATCTGCAAGATCCCCTTACCGCCCGCCTCGACGGCTGGTTCCGCGAAGCCTGCGACATTGCCGGGCAGCGCGGTGTGCGCATCCACGCGATCTATATCGGTGAGGACACCTCAAGCTTTGACCAAGCCTCCATCTCGCTACTCGAACAGTGCGTGGACAGGGGTTACGACGGCATGCCCGGTGTCGATGAAGTACACGTTGCGCCCACGGCGCAAGCGTTGGAGGACGCCATCGACGACATCGTGAACGTCCGGCGCACCTTGCGGTTCATCGACCCCTAGTTTGCGACGATCCTATGCCTAGCCACCGAGTCACCGTCCGCGACCAGATCGCCGCCATCATTGCCGCAATGGAACCAAATGCGCTATGCGACCGTTGCCTGACCGAAATGCTTGATCTGAGGGGCCGGGGACACGCCAACACCCGGACACGAGAACTTGCCAGGTCAGGCGCCTATTACCGGGGATCGGGCAAGTGCCACCGTTGTCTCCAGCAGAAGCTGGTCATATCGAGGCTCCGATAGCGAGGTCTCGGTAGATCGAGCTTCGCGCCGCCTGGCTTGTCGCGTCATCGCAAAGACCCTCTTCCCAACGCGATCTTCATTCACCATCATAGTCCCACGGTCCGAACCTCGTCGGGCAGACAAGGGAGCCACATGCCAATGAACCCACCGAACATCCTGCTCATCATGAATGACGACATGGGCTATTCCGATATCGGCTGCTACGGCGGGGAGGTCCAGACCCCGAACCTCGACCAGCTCGCCGCCGGCGGTGTCCGCCTCACGCAGTTCTACAACACCGCCCGCTGCTGTCCCACCCGGGCGTCGATCCTCACCGGGCTGCATCCGCACCAGGTCGGCATCGGCTGGATGACCGCGCAGCTCGACGAGGATGGATATCGCGGCTCCCTCAGCGACACCTGTGTCACCATCGGCGAGGCGTTGAAGCTGGCGGGCTACGCCACCTACATGAGCGGGAAATGGCACGTCAGCCACGATCAGGGGCCCGACGGTCCCAAGTACAGTTGGCCGCGCCAACGCGGCTTCGACCGCTACTTCGGAATCCTCGGAGGCGCCGCCAACTACTGGCAACCGAATACGTTGACCCGGGACAACGACGCCATGGACCTGGCGAGCCTGCCCGAGGATTTCTTCCTCACCGACGCGATCAGCGACGAGGCGGCCAACTACATCCGCGAACATGCCGCCACCAATGGCGATGTCCCGTTCTTTCTCTACACCGCGTACAGCTCCCCGCACTGGCCGTTGCACGCCCACGAGGACGATATCCGCCGGTATAAGGGTCGATTCGCGGCAGGCTGGGACCGTCTGCGCGAAGAACGCCTGCAACGCATGCGCGCCATGGGGATTCTCGATGCGTCGTGGCCGATGACGGAACGGGATCCGACGCAGCCGCCGTGGGACGAGACGCCGCACAAGGCCTGGCAACAGCGGCGCATGGAAGTGTACGCCGCGCAAATCGACCGCATGGACCAGGGCATCGGCCGCATCGTCGCCGCGCTCGAGGAAACCAACCGAATCGACAACACCCTGATCCTGTTCCTGGCCGACAACGGCGCGTGCGCCGAGGAATTCGCCGCGGAAGTTAAGCCACTTCCAGCCACCTACCCCGCGGGCAGAACGCACACACGCGACGGCAGAGCCGTCATGCGAGGCAACGATCCCACCGTCATGCCCGGACCCGAGCACACCTACCAGAGCTACGGCGTCCCGTGGGCCAACCTGTCGAACACGCCGTTCCGGGAGTACAAGCATTGGGTTCACGAGGGCGGCATCGCGACGCCGCTGATCGCGCACTGGCCGTCCGTCATCGACGACCACGGCGCCCTGCGGCACGAGCCGGGCCAACTCACCGACATCATGGCGACCTGCCTCGACGTGGCCGGCGCCGACTACCCGACGCGATTCAACGGAAACGACATCCTGCCCCTCGAGGGGACGAGTCTCGCGCCGATCTTCCATGATCGGCCCAACCACAAGGAGGCGCTGATCTGGGAACACGAGGGCAACAAGGCGGTACGTCGGGGACAGTGGAAACTGGTGTGCAAGTATCCCGGCGACTGGGAACTCTACGACATCGTCGCGAATCGCACGGAAACCGAGGACCTGGCGGATCGGCACCCCGAGGTCGTGGGAGAACTCGGTGCCATCTACGATGCGTGGGCCGAGCGGTGCGGCGTCAAGTCGTGGGATCACATTTCGGAGAAACTGAGACTGCAGAGAGAGAAGGCCGGCAACGCAAGCGCAAGAGAGTGAACCTGCGCAGATCGCTTCTGTAGCTCTCGGCAGCAGGTGGGGAATCCCAATGAAGGGTCTCGACCGGCCTCAAATCGCTGTTTTCGGCGCCGCCATCACGCTCGCCTCGTTGAGCGCGGTCGTCCTGTCCGCGAGGGAAGGGACCACATACGGGGCGGATGGCTTTCCGGCGACCGCATTCGAATACGCGAGGATGATCGAGCCTCAACTGGGCGTTCCGCCAAGGATCGATCTTGGCAAAGGCATGGAAATCCCGCTATACGTCGACGGCGTTCAGATGCGCGGGTATCGCAAGTCCTGCGACAACCCGAGTCGGCTGGGCAAGGGATGTATTTCGGGATCCGTGCTGCAGCGCTATGAGGGCAGGACTCGCGATGGCAGACCCCTGCCGGATGTTGTCTGGGTGAGCTTCGGCCGCAACTCCAGCCACACCTTCCGCGGGCGGCTCTACCTGTTGGGGTCCGTGCAGATGATCGGCTACGACGAGAGGACAGGCGCAACGGCGTTCTTCGAGAGCAGCGACGCCATCGGTCCCTGGGCCAGCGTCGATCCCGAGACCAACCGCCTGACTGGTGTGATGCCGTGGATAGACGACCCCGACGCGTTCAACCGCGCTTTTCGAACGCCCGGAAAGTTACAGTGCGTGCAATGCCATCAGAACGACCCCTTCATCCACAATTCGTTCATCGACGCCGCGAAGATGCCCGGCAGCGACGAGATCGTTGTTCCCCGAATCCGAACGTGGGAGCGAGACATGGAACACGACCTGCCCTACTACGTGATCGGCGGAGAGAACTGGGACATGCGGACCATCCACATCGACGGCAACGGGTGTCTCGACTGTCACCGAATCGGCATGGGAACCGCGAAACTGTTCATCAGGTACGGTTGGGATCCGAATGAGCACATGCCCCCAAAGAGCCCCGGCAGCCGGTCGGCAGACTGGAATGCGCTCCTGGAATGCTGGGAGAACAGACCCGAAAACACGCCCGGATGCGAGTGGGTCATTCCCCCGACCGGAGACTCCCCGGGTCGCGTGGTAGGCGACGACTATCCCTACAAGGCCGCATTCAACCAGCCCGGCCGCGAGGCGCTCGACCAGCCCGTCGTGGGTTCGTTCAAGACAAAGTCCCGGAAAGCGCCCCGAGGCAGCAAGGCGAGAGATGGCAAGGCGCGCGGCGACAAGGCCTTGCAAAAACCAAAACGGAAGGCGTCGAGCCATCCATGATGGCCACAAGCGGGTAGAGAAGACATGAGAAACGGCATCAAGGCCCTGACGTTCGACGTCGGCGGCAGCATCTTCGACTGGCAGACGGCAACCCGGCAGGCCGTGCAGGCACTGGCCGATGCACGCGGCGTGGCGGTGGACGATGCGGGATTCACGATGACCTGGCGGCGGCGCATGTTCGAGGAACTGTCACGGGTCCGCAGCGGCGAACTGCCGTGGCAGAACGCGGATCAGCTCCATCGCGCCGTCCTGGACGAGTTGGCGGACGCCCATCCGCAACTGGAACTGTCCGAGGCGGACCGCGACGAACTCAACCGCGCGTGGCACCGCATGGGCGTCTGGGACGACGTGCCCGCCGCCCTTGAGCAACTCCGCGAACACTACATCGTGTCGATACTCACCGTCCTGAGCCTTTCCATTGTCGTCAACAGTTCACGCCACGCGGGGATCGATTGGGACGCGTACCTGTCCTGCGAGTTCCTCGGGGCGTACAAGCCGGACCCCTCCGTCTACCTCACAGCCGCGCGCCTGCTTGGTGCGCAGCCGGACGAAGTCATGATGGTGGCCGTGCATCCCGGGGACCTGCTGGCCGCGCAGCGCGCCGGACTCAAGACGGCTTACGTGAAGCCTAAACTGTGGGAACCCGGTGCCGAAGGACCAACGGACGTGTTCGACATGTCCGCCGACGACTACGGCGCCCTCGCCAGCCGGCTGTGTGAACCCTCCGCTTGAAGGCCCGCCGCCCTGTCGTGGGCCTGGCCCTGCAAACCGGCGAGACTTGCATGGAAGTACGCCTCCGGCGACGGGGGAAATGCCGGCACTTCCTTACGCGTCAGCGGTCGGGGAAGCACCCCCGGCTGAAGGCTCCTGGCCTTATCGGGACATCAGGATAGCGATGGCGATATGAATCTCGAAGTTGTGAAACTACCCGATAGGCCCCGAGGCGTCCCGAACCTGATCGTTGCGGGTAAGGTCCGCGCAATCGTCGATTACGGTGCCGTTTCGGCGTAGCCTGCTCCAGAGGACAATCTTGCTGGCCGCAGCATAGAAGGAAGGCCTGTCCTGCACATGGAAGTGCAGGTGGGGTTGAGTCGAATGGCCGGAATTCCCGCACTCGCCGATCTTCTGTCCGACACGCACGGTCTCGCCCACCGCCACCGAAACGCTGCCCTTACGCAGATGGGCAAGAAGACTGAACTCGTCGTCGCGATGCCGGGTCAAGATGTGGTTTCCGCGGATGTCGCGGCACCACATGTCCACCGCGCCGGAACCAGGGAACGGATAGTCCCGTTGCCCATCCTGGGCGTGGACTACGATGCCGTCGGCTGGCGCGAAGACCGGCTGACCGAACGCCGAAAAGTCGGGGAGGTGTTGGCGTTCACAACGCGACCCCTCCTCCAGCAAGTCCGACGCCTTCACGAAATCGTACGCGTAACGCTGGTTCGGCAAGTCCCAGGAATGCGATGTCTGCTTCGTCACACCGCCGTTGGCAACCAGCCATTCGCCGCAAAGCGGTAGCCCGTAGCGTTGAGAAGTGACGTGGCCACCCGATCCGGCCAACGCATTCTTATCGCGAAGCCGGAGATAGAGCTGACCAACATTCAACCGCAAGGCTTGAATGAACAGGAACGGATTGATCAATATCGACAGCGTTCCTGTTGCGAATGACCTCAGACCAATCGCCTCGCTCATGGCCCTGACCCCGCCTCCACCGACCGATGCATGCAGCAAGGAATTCGAAGTTTGAGATCTGAATCTAGCGCGTCCAACCCCACAAATCGAATCGCCGCGGTCCTCATCGCCACGTCGTCATTCCTCCAGCGTGAGAACGAACAGGCCGTTCTTGATGTCGCTGACGAGAACGGTGCCCGATGGCAGATACGGGTACACGCTCCAGGCGCCATCTAAACTCGTTCCGTCGCCGTCCGGATAGGTGTCGAACCAGGCGATCTCCTCGATTTCCTGGCGAGCGAGGTTGCCCAACTCGAGGACACGCAAGCCGGAGGTGTAGTTCGCTTCGAACACGCGGTCGCCCAGCACATAGAGGTTATGGTCGGTCGCGCTTGTGCCGAGGTCGTGGGCGTAGAGATGCTCAGGCGCCTCAAGGTCGGACATGTCGAAGACGTGGGTGCGGGTGGACAACCCGAGGCGGGATTCGTCCAGTTCGTCCCCGAGCAGAAAGAACGCGTGGTCCTCCGTCAACCAGCCCTGATGCACATAACCCAAATTCGGATAGGTCGATGTCGAAAGGGTGAGCGGAGCGGACTTGTCGGTGACATCCACCACCTCGACATGATCCTCGTTCGAACTGACGCAGATCTCACGTCCGTGGTACTCCGCATCGGGTCCGTTGTAGACGACGCATTGCGTGTCGTGCGTCCTGCCGTCAGGCGCGTGGCAGCCCGCGAACATCGGATTGATCGGTGTCTGGATGTCTATCATGTGCAGTCCCCCGCCGCAGGTCTCGGTCGACACCGCGTAGGCGTAGCCTGTCTCCTCGTTGATCGCCAGGTTGTGGGCGCGCCCGAAGTCGCCGTAGACCATGTCGGCGGAAAACTCCTCGGATCCCGAGAGCCCCCGCAGACGTCCGAGGTCGAACACCTGCATGCCGTGGGCGCCGGCGTTGTCGGCGACCACATAGGCGTGGTCTCGGTAGACCTTGATGTCGCGCCAGGCCGACTCGAAAGTCTGCGTCGGAAGCCGTCCGAGAAAAGCCGGACTCTCCGGATCGGATACATCGACAATGGCAGTGCCGTTGCGCATCCCCATGAGGGCGTATTCCCCGCCCGCCTTGCCGCCCTCGCACCGCGCCGGTTCGGATCTCAGCGTCCCGGGCGAAACCGGAGGAGGTGGAGGACGTACGACAACGGGAGGAGGCACCACGACGGGCGGCGGCGCGCTCTCTCCCCCGCCCCCGCAGCCCCATTGGATCAGGGCACAGGCAACGGTCGCGGACCGCGCGGCAAAAAGTGTGGGGCACCGGATCATTCTTTGAATGCGTCCTCGAGGCGGCGGCCCTGGCACATGACGATCATTCAACGAACGCCAAGCCAGGTCCATGGTGTTGTCATTCCGGGGGTAATTGAACGCGCCAAACAAGAGCTTCCCTCCATTGGCATCAACGTCCGAGACCGTCTCACTCCCCCAATCTGGTTCCCCGGTTCAGCGACAGACGGACTCGCTGCTTTTTTGGGCAACAGTCCTTGATTCCCCACTTTGTGGCTCGCCCTGCTCCTGCGTAAACTCGAATGATCTGGACGAAGGAAGTCATCATGGCAGAAGCTGCATACACGCACGAGGTCGGCCTTGGCACCCTCTCGAAGGAGATCAGTGATCTGGGCATGCAGCGCTACATCGAGGATTTGGATACCCACGGCTACACGGTCGTTCCGCCCGAGATCGCAAATCCGAATGGCCTCGCCGAACGGATGCTCGAAACATGTCTGGATATCGCCGCGCGGCGTAGCGGGGAACGTCCCGACCTCGAGCGTGGCGGAGTGAGAGGTCGAGCCAATTCGCCCGTCGGTTACGCGATGAAGGCGTTGCTGCTCGAGGATCGGGTATTCGAGGAGTCGCTGATGAACCCGGCGCTGCTTGCTCTGGCGACGTACCTGTGTGGTTACGACGTGGTGCTGTCTTCGCTGAGCGCTTCCATGAAGGGGCCTGGCGAAACCCGGTTCCGGTTGCATACGGACACACGGCTACCATCGCCGTTGCCAACGCAGGCTCTGCTGTGCAAGGGCATCTACCTGCTGACCGATTTCAACCGGGATAATGGAAGCACCGTGTTCGTGCCGGGTAGCCACAAGTGGTGCCGCAACCCGGTCGCCAGCGAAACTTCGATCGGGGACGGCGGCAACGACCAGGCTGTCCCTGTTGAAGCGCCGGCAGGCTCGCTGCTTGTCTTTCACGGCAATACCTGGCACGGCGCATACAATCGAGTGGCGCCGGGGCTGCGAGTCAGCGTGCATCTCCTCATGGTGCGGTCCCTCCTTCGCGCGACGGAGGAGTTCATCGGCAGGATTCCGCAGGACGTGCTTGATCGAAACCGGCCCAGGTTCGGGATCCTGACGCAGCAAGGGGTCGTACCCCCCTACATCGACAAGGAGGACGAACGGGCCAAGGTCGCGCGCGCACAGAAATTCGTCTCTGCGTTCGAGAAGGACTCGGGGATACAACTGCCAGCCAAGAGATAGCCACACACTGGCAGTCCTTCCTGAGACTGGAGCGCCCCACCGACGAACCGAAGCTGAACAGCAGCCAAACGGCGTTGCAACGACCCGAGACGTCGCGTTTCTCAGCCTCGGCGATCAGCTATAGTGCCTGACATGGAATTTCCTACGGCACTCCCTGAATCGACCGCGCGCCACGCCTTCCGAATGGCGGTGTTCATGGCACTCGCAGCGGCGCTGCCGGCACAGGCACAGGAGCCCGTGGATCGGCCATTGCCGGCGGACGCCCTGCCCATCGTGGAAGCCGAGGGACGTGACCTCGTGGTGCTACCCTCGCGCGGCGGTCCTGCAGACACGCTGGACACGGTATCCGGCGGCTTCGCCGCCCAGTCGTTCGAAGCCGGCTCGCGGCGGATTCATCTCGTCACCTTCGAGGGCGAAACGTTCAAGGCTGCGACGCCCCTCGACGGGCCCCGCTCATGGATCACGTTCGATCCCGAACGGCGCGCGTTCGCATCGCTGTTGCCGAGCATCCGCATCGAACTCGACATGGGCATGCAGGTCGACGCCATCGCGTCGGCAATCGGCGCAACGGGCGTGACGGTCTTCGAGACGCTCGGCTTCGCCATCGTTGATTTGCCCAAAGATCTCCACCCCGCAGACGCCGTCGCACGCGTCCGGGGACTTCCGGGCGAACCAGATGCCGCCGTGCGGGTGCGCGGGCCCCGGATCGAGTGGCGATGAAGCTGGCCGTCTTGCGTCGATCAGGCCACGAGGCATCTTGAAGCCGTGAAAGCAATCCGGCTCCCGACACCCCTCGCCGGCCACACGATCGCAGTTGCCGCAGCGTTGCTCCTGCTGGGCACGAGCGGTTGCGGCGGCGGCGCCGAGGAGCCGCCACCTCCCCCGCCGCCCGCGTCGATCACGCTCTCCGTCACCGGCGACGCCAGTATCGAGGAGGCCGAGAACCCGAAGGTCCGGGTGAACGTCGAACTCGATTCCCCCGCCCGAGGATCCATCGGCGTGCGATTGAACTTTGCCGGAACCGCCGCCCGAGACCGCGACTACGAGGCCGGGCCCGACAGCTTCACGATCCCGCCGAACGCCACCTCCGCCACGACAGAGGTGGACGTGTACCGGGATTTCGATGAGGAAGGGGACGAGACTATCGAAGTCGCCATCAGCGCGTTCACCGGCTACGCCCGGGTGGGCAACCCGGCCTCGATCACGCTGACAGTGATCGACGGCGAGCCGGCGACAGTAGACAAGATGCCGCCCCCTGAACCGGAGAGTGGCAACACCCTGCTGCCGCTCCTGTTCCGCGTCGCCGAAGACGCTGTCACGCTGGTGGTGATCGCGCTGGTTCCCGCAGACACCTCCGAGCCCGTGCCTCTGGTAGGAGAATGGTCCACGGACATCGATTTCGATACCGACGTGCATACGATTGCCGCCTACGAAATCGCACCCATCACAGATCCGTTTGACCTGTTCCTCGGCGGCCTGCGTCAGTTTCAGCTACCGCTCGCGGAACTGGCGCCGAACGGTAACTACTTCTTCCGGGCATACCTCGGAGAGGCGCCTTCAAACGGACTCGAAGGTCTAGGTCCCAACGTGTATCTGAACGGCTTCGCGACCAACGCCGATGGCCTGGTCACGGTGACATGCGAAGCGCCGGATCGAACACCGGATGCCGGAGACAGTGACCCGCTGTTCGCCGACCAGTGGCACCTGCGCAACACCGGGCAGAACGCGTTCTCGGAACGCGGCGGCACGGCTGGCGCCGATCTTCGCATGACGGCGGCTATCGATGCCGGCCAAAACGGTGCCGGCGTAAAGCTGGCCGTCGTCGATTCGGGGCTCGAGATCTGCCATCCGGACCTGGCCGCCAGCACTGTTGCGGGCGGATCGTTCAACTTCGGCTTCCCGGGCAGACCCGGTGCGTCGCCGACCGACCCGTTCAACTTCAGCACGCTCGGCGATCATGGCACCAGCGTGGCCGGCATCGCCGCAGCAGCCGCGAACAACGGTTACGGTGGACGCGGCGTGGCGCCGGAGGTCACGCTCGTGGGGTTCAACCCGCTCGAAGCCGCCGGTGGCCCCGAAGATGATCCGGAGGCCGCGGCACCAACCGCGTTTCTGCTCAGCCTGGGGGCAAGCGACGCGTTTCCGGATTCCGCCAGCGTCGACATCTTCAACATGAGCTTCGGCTACGAGGCCCCGTCGGAGAACGTTCAGGAAGAGTTCGCCCGGCTGTTCAGGATGGGCAGCGAACAGCTTCGATCGGGCCGTGGCGCGCTATACGTGAAAGCGGCGGGCAACGCCTTCGATGCCTGCGACCCGGCCCACCCTTTCAACCAGGAGGTGGGCTGCGTCGGCAGCAACGCGGATCCGGAGCAGAACCTGCCCTGGCTGACCGTCGTCGGGGGATTCAATGCCGACGATGTCAGGTCGTCCTATTCCAGCGCCGGCGCAAACCTCTGGGTCGTGGGTCCGTCAGGCGAGGACGGCGTCGAGTCCCCTGCGATGATCACCACCGACCAGGCTGGCGCGCTTGCGGGTTTCAACCAGTTCGTTCCGTACGGCCTGACGAGCGAGCATCCGCTCAATCGCGACGGTGACTACGTCAGCGCATTCGCGGGCACGTCCTCGGCGGCACCCGCCGTCGCCGGTGCGATCGCCGTTCTGCTGGGCGTCAACCCGGATCTCACCTGGCGCGATGTGAAGCACATCCTCGCAGCGTCCGCACGCATGATCGATCCGGATATCGCCGAGGTTCGGGCTGCCTTCAACGGCACGCCGTACGTCGCGCAGCATGCCTGGCAAACCAACGCCGCCGGATACGACTTCCACAACTGGTACGGGTTCGGCGCCGTCGACATCGATGCCGCGGTCGCGATGGCGTCCGACTACACCGCGGACAACCTCGGGGACTTTGTCGAATCGGAGTGGTTCGATGCCGCCGTGGACGCGGAAATGTCGCTCGTCATCCCGGACGCCGACGGCGCGGGTACCAGCGCGGCGCTGGAGATCGCCGGTCTGCCCGACACGGCAAACATTGAAGCGGTGGTCCTGGAAATCGCCGTCGAGCACACCAATGGCCTCGACCTCGGAGTCACCCTGCTCTCGCCCGCCGGCACCGCCAGCGTGGTCAACCCGCCCCTGAATGCGATTCTCGATGGTTTCGAAGGAATGCGGAACTGGCATCTGCTGAGCAACGCTTTCTACGGCGAGAATCCCAACGGCCAATGGACCGTACACGTGGCCGACCTCGCCGCCGAGGACACCGGTAGCCTGGCCGGCTGGCGATTGCGTTTCTACTACGGCGACCATCCCGCCAACTGATCGGCGATCGCAGCGGATCCCATCCATCGTCAGGCGGTCGGCTCCGTATACTGTTTGCGGTTTGGCGACACCGTATCCCATGGCAGCAGGTACCCGGACGCAGCGTGGGCATTCAGCGCGAACGGCGCGGCTGGATGCAGCCTTTGCGTTGGCGGTCGTGCTGGCTTTCGTCGGCGGCTGCGGTGGCGGCGGCGGGGGACCGGACCCGGTAGTCGTCCTACCTCCTCCGCCCTCCTGCGAGATCCCCGTTGGCGATACGCCGGCATCGGCATCCGGCCACACGATTCCGTTCTTCCCTTCGGCTTCGGGCGCACCCGGACGCGAGGGCCTGGCGCGGATCATCAACCACTCTGCCGAGGCTGGCCATGTATGGATCGAGGCGTTCGACGACGAAGGAGAGTCCCACGGCCCACTGAGGATATCGCTGGACGCAAGGGAGACAGCGCATTTCAGCTCCGATGACCTGGAGACCGGCAACAGGGCCGCAGGGCTGACGGGCTGTACGGGCGCGGGACAGGGAGCCTGGCGGCTCGGACTCGCCAGCGACCTCGAAATCGAGGTCCTGCCCTACGTTCGTACGGAGGACGGCTTCCTGACATCGATGTACGACGCAGCGGCGGGGCGCGGCGGCGGACTTCGGATCGCGACCTTCGACCCGGGGACCGACTCGAACCAGGAGAGCTTGCTGAGGCTGGTCAATCTCGACGAAAACGCCGCAACGGCGGTCATCACCGGCACGGACGATTCGGGCGCTCGCGGTGCCGGTCCGGTGACTGTGCAGGTACCGGCCGGCGCTGTCAGGACATACTCGGCGGCGGAACTGGAGTCCGGCAGCGCTGCGGGTCTGGACGGATCGCTGGGGGTCGGCACGGGCAGTTGGCAGCTAGCCATAGAGTCGGACCAGTCGATAGCTGCGATGAGCCTGCTTTCGAGTCCGACCGGCCACTTGGCGAACCTCTCGACGACACCCGCCACCGAGCGCGGCGGAATTCAAGGCGCGCCGTTCCTTCCGGCCGCATCGGACCCGCTCGGCCGCAGCGGCCTCGTGCGCGTGATCAACCGCTCGAACGCGGCAGGGACGGTGTCGATCAGGGCTTTCGACGACGCCGGCCAGGAACACGGGTCGCTCGGACTCTCCCTCGGGGCGAACGAGACGAAGCACTTCGACTCGAACGACCTCGAAAGGGGTAACCAGGGGAAGGGTTTGACCGGAAGCACCGGCGCGGGCAATGGCGACTGGCGGCTGGCGCTGACAAGCGATCTCGAAATCGAGGTGCTGACCTACGTCACGACGGGCGACGGATTCCTGGCGCCGATGCAATCAGCGGTTCCGCAAGAGGGCCTTACCCACCGGGTAGCCATATTCAGTCCCGCCGACGACGTTGACCATACCAGCCGGCTCCGCCTAATCAACCCGCGCGGAGCGAGCGCTCAGGTGACGATCACTGGCATCGATGACCGCGGAGAAAGCTCTTCGGGCGCGGTCTCCGTTGCGGTTCCCGCCCGCGCCTCAGACACACTCACTGCGCAGGACCTCGAAGGCGGCGTTGAGGGTTCCGAAGGGGCACTCGGCGACGGAACCGGCAGATGGCAGCTTGTCGTCGAGTCGGAGCAGCCGATCACGGTCCTGAACCTGCTTTCAAGTCCCGCGGGCTACCTCGCGAACCTGTCGAGCCGGCCCACGCATGGCCTCGCGTTCTCCTACGACTTCAGTCAGGGAATGCAGGGATTCGTCGCCGACTTTGCCGACTATCCGCCCGCCCACGAGGAGATCTACGAGTTGACCTCGGACTACCGCCCTCTCCCGTCCCCGCTGGAGCCCGACCCCGCACTCTACATCTCCGGAGTCAATCGCAGCGACGACCTCTTCATGTTCTTCAAGGGACAGGTCGGCAGCCTTGTCCCTGGTGCGGCATACGAGGTTTCCGTGAGCGTTGAGATCGCTACCGGTACGCCATCCGGGTGCTTTGGCATCGGCGGCGCTCCCGGCGAGAGCGTCTGGATCAAGGCCGGTGCGAGCGAGTTGGAACCATCGCCCGTCCTGGAAGGCACCTGGCTGAGAATGAACATCGACATCGGGAGGCAGTCGAACGGAGGTGCAGACGCCGTGGTGCTCGGCAAAGTCGCCAACTCCCGAAGCTGCGAGCAGCCGCGGCAATGGGAGCGCAAGGTATTCCCGGTTCAATCGATACCCGCGCCCGTTTCCGCATCTCCGGACGGCCAGGCCTGGTTGCTGTTCGGTGTCGACTCCGGATTCGAGGGACGGACGGACATCTACTTCACGCGAGCGACCGTCACGTTCAGGCCTATGTGATCGATGTACCACCGCGCGCCCGTGGGAACGGCAAATCACCTCACCCCTCAATCGCCGCTACACTCGGCCCTCTTGGCGGGCTAAGGATTGATGGCAAGTCGATCCACATGGCGTCCGAGACACGCCTGTGCACGGTGTGGGGTTTTGTAACGACGGTGGCACATCCAGAGGACAGGAAATCCCGCGTCAACGAGGCCTTCTCCGAGTACGCCGCTGCTGGTGGAGCCTTCGCGGGGCCTGCCTGGGTCAGTGGCGTTCCGATGGAAATCGTGGGGTCCGTGTATGCCTTTTTGCTGGTGGCCTGTGTATCGAGCGTGCTGTTCGATCAGCTTTCCGGGGCGCGCAGGTTACCTAACGGACCACTCCGCAAGACGACCGGTGTCGTTCGGTCCGTGACCATCGGCGCGACTATCGGGGTCGCCAGTGCGTACGCGGAGGAGTACGCCCACTACTTCAGTATCGCTCACGCTGCCCTCGCCGGCGTGTCTATTCCACTGATCGGCGCCGCCTGGCGTCAGCGCTGGCGAGAACGTCAACTGTACCGGGACACCCTCTTGCCACCACCTAAGCAGCCGGAATCGTTGCCTGTTGTTGCGCCGTACGGACCTGACACGTCGAGCCAATAAGCTGCTCCGGTCCCGAACAATCCTATCCGCCTGCGTCGCGTCGCAATAGACGCCCGTACCCCGCAGGAGGCCCCTGCCCGTCGCTCCAGGTCAGTCGCCCGTTGACGAAAACGTGGTCGATACCTTCAGACGCTTCCGCCGGGTTCTCGTACGTGGCGCGGTCTGCAATGGTGAGTGGATCGAATACAACGAGGTCGGCGTAGTTGCCGACGGCCAGCGTGCCCCGCTCACGCAATCCGAAACGGCCAGCCGGCAGGCCGGTCATCTCTCGTATCGCCTCCTCGATGGGGAAGAGGCCCTGCTCCATCGCATACCTGCGAATCACGCGCGGAAATGTTCCCCAGAGCCGGGGATGCGGATGCCGGTCCATGGGCAGTCCGTCGGATCCGATCATGGCCAACGGGTGCTGCATGATGCGACGTACATCCTCTTCACTCATGAAGAAGTAGCATGCGCCCGCAGGCTTCAGCGCCTCCCCGGCTTCCCGTTCCGTGCAGCCCCATTCCTGCGCGATTTCGTGCAAGTAACTGCCCGAAGCGGACGGGTGTGCGGTCGACCAGGTGATGAGAACCCGCATCCCGTCTTCCAGCAGATCGAGGTCGAGCACGCTCGAGCCGGCGTCGTAGGGATACATGTCCAGGCTGACGTCCTGCGTCGTGCGGACGGAGTCGAGTAGCGCCAGCGTTTCCCTGCTTCGGCCCCAGTTACGCGCACCGGCGCACTTGTGGTGCGAGATCAGGAGCGACGCCCCGCCCTCACGGGCCGCCTCGAACACTTCGCGCATGGATTCGAGGACGGCGTCGTGTTCGTTGCGCATGTGGGTGGCGTAGATGCCGCCATACTCTCCCGCCGTGCGCACCAGCGGGATGATCTCATCGCTGTCCGCCGCACGGCCCAGCGGGTAGAAGACGCCGGTGGAGAGCCCTCCCGCACGTGCCCGCATGGCGTCGTCGAGCATGCCGATCATGGCATCCAGTTCCTTCGAGCTGGCCGATCGCCCGAGGTCTGGCATGGCGGCGACCCGAAGCGAACTGTGGCCGACGAGGGCGACCACGTTGGTGGCGGGCCGCGCCGCATCGACGGCATCGAAATAGGACTGAAAGTCCGGGAACCTGAAGTCCTCGGACTCCCCCAGCAGGTTGATGGGTTCGGGCACGGCCGACGGGTGGTCCAGCGGCGCCAAGCTCACGCCGCAATTGCCGACCACGACGGTGGTGACGCCCTGGCTGATCTTCGGCTCCATGAACGAGGCCGACATGCACGCGTGATCATCGTGCGTGTGCGTGTCGATGAAGCCCGGTGCCAGGCACTTCCCCTGAATGTCGATTTTCCGAACTGCAAGCGCATGATGCAGGTCGCCAATCTCGACGATCCGATCATCCTTGATCGCCAGATCCGCCTGGTAGGGGCTGTTCCCAGTGCCGTCAATGATCGTGCCGCCCGAGATCAACGTGTCATACGGCAGCATTGCGTCGGTCAAGTTCACTGCCTTTTCAGGCGCGCGCGCCCACCACGCCAAGCGGTTCGGTTGCCTGCCATGCGCCGCGGGTGAAATCGGGAATCGGCTTGCTGTTGCCCCGATCCGCCACTGATTCGGCGCTGATCGGGCTGATTACGGACCAGGCGGCGGCATCGTAGACGTTTTGGTCCAGCGGCTCACCGTTTCTGAGGCAATCCACGAGCCGCCAGCACATCAGGTAATCCATGCCTCCGTGACCGCCCTGCTGCTCCGCCCGCCGGCCCATCTGTACCCACAGGGGATGATCGTACCTGGCACGCCAATTCGTCATGTCGTAGTCCCACTCGTGAAACGAGGCGCCGCCTCCATGCTCGAGCGCGATGCGATTCGGAAACCCGGCAAACACGCCGTTGGTGCCCTGGATCAGGTTGTGGCGCGAATAGGGGCGCGGCGTAGTGGTGTCGTACTGCAGCATGATCGTGCCTCCGTTACGGGTCTTGATCAGGCTCGTGTTGATATCGCCGGCGATGTAGTCGAGCCGATTGCGGGGATGATCCGCCGGGAATTCCCGTCGCGCATAGGCGGCCCGTCCGAGGGCCGGGGAACTCATCGAACTCATGTAGTCGAACCGGTCTCCCCGGTTGATGCCCATGTACTGGGCAATCGGACCAAGGCCGTGGGTCGGGTAGAGATTGCCGTTGCGCCGCGTATGCCATGGTGTGCGCCAGGACCCCGTCTTGCGGTCCATCTGCTTCATCTGCCAGCGCAGTTCGTGGATGTAAGCGGCCTCGCCGTGCAGGATTTCCCCGAAGACACCCTGGCGCACCATGTTGAGCACCATCAGTTCATCGCGCCCGTAGCAGACGTTCTCCAGCATCATGCAGTGCATCCGCGTGCGCTCCGAGGTGTCGACCAGCCGCCAGGCTTCTTCCACGGTCGTGACCGCAGGCACCTCCACGAAGGCGTGCTTGCCGCTCTCCATCGCCTCTATCGCCATGATCGCGTGCCAACGCCAGGGCGTTGATATCACCGCGATATCGACATCCGACCGTTCGAGCAGATCTCGATACGCGTAGTCGTCGTCGGTGTAGAGCGCCGGCGTCGAGTCGGCGCATTTCAAGGCGACGGCCACGGCGGCGTCCAGCGCGACCTTGTCCGTATCGCAGATCGCCGTGACCGTTGCGCCCTCGACATTGCAGAAATGGTGGACGAACCCCACTCCGCGCTCGCCGACGCCGATCAGTCCGACGCGAACGGTATCGAGCGGCGGCGCCGCCAAGCCCATCACGGAACGCCCGCTCGCGGGCCGGGCGGGACTACCGGACCCGGGCGCTGCGACGGCATGCAGGCTCGCGGCCGCACCGATGGCCAATGTCGTCGTCAGGAACCGGCGGCGATCCGGATCTGTCATCTGCCACTCCCAGTCTCATCGTCCCGCGAGTTCCCCCGAGACGGTCGTGCTACAAGCATCCGGCAATCATACGTGCGCTCCGGTCGCAAGCCGACAGGACTCATTTTGGATGTAGAATCGAAAAGCGAGGTGGAGAAAGAGCTATGAGCCAGACGATGGTCGCCGCAGTCGGCAACATGCATCGAATGGGTGCGCTGGGCGCGCACTGGTGGAACGATTCCTGCGATCCGGAGGAACTGGCCGATGCGGTCGCCCACGGGGCGGTCGGGGCAACATCGAACCCGGTGATCGTCGGCAACGTGGTCAAGGGCGATCCGGACCGGTGGCTGCCGGAGGTGGATGCGCTCATCGCCGACAACCCGACCGACACCGAGGTCGAAGTCGCCTGGAAGATGATTGCCCGGATAGGACGGATCGCGGCGGGAATACTGAAGCCCGTCCACGAGCGGATGGACGGGACAGCGGGATACCTCTCCCTGCAGGTCAATCCCACGCTGTATCCGGACGCGAAGCGCATGGTCGAGCATGGTGTCTCACTAAGGTCGGTGGCCGACAACGTCGCCATCAAGATTCCGTGCACGGCGGCGGGCCTCGTAGCCGTCGAGGAACTCACCAGGCGCGGCGTGCCGGTCAACGTGACCGTATCGTTCTCCGTGCCGCAGGCCGTAGCCGCCGCGGAGGCGATCGAGCGCGGTTTGCGGGAAGCGCGGGATCCCGACTCGATCCACCCCTATGTCACCATCATGCGTGGCCGGATCGACGATCACCTGAAACGCGTTCGCGATGTCGAAGGCATCGACATCGATCCCGACGCGCTCGAGTGGGCCGGGATCGCCATCTTCAAGCGCGCCGCCGAGATCTTCGAACAAGCCGGCTACAGGGGCACGCTGCTCGGGGCCGCCTTCCGCAACATCATGCAGTGGTCGGCCACCATCGGTCCGAACGTGCTGCAAACGATTCCGTACGAGAACTGGAAGGAATTCGACGCGGCCGAAGTCGACCTGGGTCCGTCGCTGCACGAGCCGGTGGATGCGTCCTACCTGGAAGCGTTGCAGACCAACTTCAAGGACTTCCGCCGGGCTTACGAGCCGGACGGCATGGCACCCGATGAGTTCGCCGGCTTCGGCCCTTCGATTCACACCCTGAATCAGTTCATCGACGGCTACTACGAACTGCTCGCCATCGTCCGCGGCCGGATGCTGGTGTAGCGGCGCATTCCCCGGTCCGCATGACGGAACTCATACACACCGACCACACGGCCATCGTGACCGGTGCCGCAGGCGTGCTCGGCCTGGCGACGAGTCGCGCCCTGATCGACTGCGGCGCAAGGGTCATCATGGTGGACATCGATCGGGACAGGCTGGACCAGCTTGCCGCCGAACTGGGCGAGAACGCCATCGCGGCGAAGATCGACCTGCGCGACGCGGAAGAGATCAGCGCCACTGCGGGGCGGCTGCTGGACGAGATCGGCGGGGTCGACATCCTGGTGAACAACGCCGGCATTCTCTCGAACAACAAGTCGGCCACCACCACGCCCCAGGAGTGGCGCAACGTGCTGGCGGTGAACCTGGACGCCGCGCTGTTCATGTCGCAGGCAGTTCTGCCCGGGATGCGGGAACGCAACTGGGGCCGGATCGTCAACACCTGCTCGCTGGCGGGCAAGAACGGCGGCCTCACCGCCGGCACCGCCTACAGCACGTCGAAAGGCGCCCTGGCGGCATTGACGTTCTCGCTGGCGCGGGAAGTGGCCGGGGACGGGGTGACAGTGAACGGTATCGCCCCCGCCTATGTGAGAACGCCGATGGTGACCGAACAACTGACCGAGACGGAACAGCAGGCGGTGCTGGACCAGATTCCGGTCGGGCGCTTCTGCGAAGCCGAAGAGTTCGCCCACGTGGTGACATTCCTGACCCACCCCCTCGCGGGTTTCGTCACCGGCGAAGTCGTGGACCTGAACGGCGGGCTGCTATTCGACTGACCCGTCGCGGGCAATGGAACCCGTTTGCCGCAACGAGCCGTCGCACCTATACTAGCTAGTCTAGCTAGATAAGGTCGGCAATGCTTGTCAACGTCCACAACGCGAAGTCCCAGCTCTCGAAACTCATCGCGGCCGCCGAAGCCGGCGACGACGTGGTCATCGCACGCAAAGGCAAGCCCGCGGTTCGGCTTGTGCCCGTGAAGCCGGGCGGATTCCAATTCGACACCCTGGCGAACCTGGTCGACACCGTTCCGGATTTCGATGATCCCCTGGACGAGGAAGAACTGGCTCGCTGGGAAGGCAAGTAGTGAGCGCGGTCCTGCTCGACACGCATGCGTGGATTTGGGGCCTGATGGACTCGGCCCGTCTCGGCGGCAATGCAAAGACGGCAATCCTCGAGGCAGACGCCGTCCACATTAGCCCCATCAGCGTCTACGAGATCGTTCGCAAGGCGCGCTTGGGCAAATGGCCGGAAATCGTGCCGCACATCGATGCGCTACTGTCCGAGACGCAGACCGTGTCCGCTCCCTTCACTCGCGGGGTCGCGGCCTGCGCTGGCGCCCTCGATTGGACCCATCGGGATCCATTCGACCGGTTCATCGCCGCAACAGCAATCGAAATGGGCTGGGCACTGATTTCCAAAGACGCTGAATTCGACGCGCTCAATGGAACCCCGGGATGGCGCGGACGCGTTTGGTCGTAGGACAAGGCCGAGGTCAACAACCTCAGCGAAGTTCACCCCGGCGAGAAACGGGAACCTCCGTCCGGATCTCCGCTCCCGCCAGGGCGCGACCGCCCAGGAACACCGTCAATACGGCAGCGCCGATCAGCGCGAGTGCGAGCATCGCGTAGTGCCACCCATCGTACTCGGAGAACGCCAGGGACACGCACACCCCCACCCAAACCTATCAGCCAACCCGCCCATCGAATAGAAGCACGGGATGGCGGCGCGCCCGCATCAACCCGATAGCGACGCGCATGAGCGTCGTCTTGCCGCTGCCATTGCGTCCCAACAGACCTGTGATGGTTCCAGGCGCCAGTTCCAGGTCGACATCGCCGAGGACTCGATCCGTTTCGTTCCGCTCGTAGCCGGCGGAAACGCCGTTCAGCGCGAGCGGCGCAGACGGATCGGTTGATCGATCCGTTCTTCCTCCCAGATCTTGTTGATTCGTGCAACGAGTTCCCTACGCGACAGACCGACTTGCTTTGCTGTCTGCACCAGATTTCGCAGGTCGTCGTCGATGGCTTCTCCTGGGCTCACGCCCGTGTTCGACACCACCATGCCGATGCCCGGTCGGCGTACGACCATGCCCAACTGCTCAAGCATCGAGTAGGCCTTCGACACCGTCATGGGGTTGACGCCGAGTTGCGTGGCAATGGCGCGCACGGATGGCAGCCGGTCACCGGGCTCCACCCGACCGCTTGCGATTGCGTAACGGGCCTGCTGGACGATCTGACGGTAGATGGGCACGCCCGACGAAGGATTGAGTGCGAACATCCGGTCTGCGCAGCCTCTCGCGGGTGTACTAGCAGAATCAATACACCTAATACACTTGGCCGTCAACGCATGGCCCGTCTGTAGAGTCGCCGTGTTGTCGAACCGCGCGCCACCGCGAGATATGATGGCTGACAGTCAAACGGCGCAATCGCAATCTGCTGCAGGAGAAACTCCAATGGTCCAACCCAAGCGAATCGGGCATGTGGTCCTCAACGTCAGGGACCTGGCGGTGTCCGAAAGGTTCTACACGGATGTGCTGGGATTTCAGGTCGCGCTCAAGCGCGAAAGAGGCACGTTTCTGACGTGCGGGAAAATTCATCATGATCTGGCCTTGTTCCAGGCGCCGCAGGACGCCGCGCCGGCCGGGGACCTCGGTCTCAATCACATTGCGGTGCAGATCGAGAACATGGACGAACTGAAGGAGGTCCATCGACGCCTCAAATCCTGTGGCGCCCAGATCGACCACCTCACCGATCATGGGATGACGAAGAGCGTCTACTTCCGCGATCCCGACGGAAACAGGATCGAGTACTTCTTCAATACGACGGAAACCGCAGAGGAAGGACTGGCGATGATGCGCTCGCCGGGCCGCACCCTTGGCGAACTGGTGCTCGAGGACGTCTAGCAGCACTGTTCGAAATAACTATAAATTAAGGGAGTAACCTCATGGAATATATAAAATTCGGCAAGTCTGGCGTACGCGTCAGTCGCCTGGCGGTCGGCCTCGGACTGCGGGGCCAGGACGACGCGGCCGAAGCCCAGCGGATGGTCGAGCACGCGATCGCGCAGGGCATCAACCTCATCGATTGCGCCAACATCTATGGACTGATGGACGACCGGGCAAACGTGCGGATGTCGGAGGCCATTCTGGGCAAGGCGCTCAAGGGCAAGCGGGACGACGTCCTGATCACTTCCAAGGTCGAGCAGGTCATCGGTCCGGGGCCGAATGACCACGGTGCGTCCCGGTATCACATCATTCGGGAAGCCGAGAGGTCACTCAAGAACATCGGCACGGACCATATCGACTTCTACCTGATCCACCGCTATGACCCGACCACGCCGATCGAGGAGACCGTTCGGGCCCTGGACGACCTCGTGCGGTCTGGCAAGGTCCGCTACGTCGGGTGCTGCAACTTCCAGGCATGGCAGGTCTGCAAGGCGCTCTGGACGGCGGACCGGGTTCACGCAAACCCGTTCATGGTCGTGCAGCACAGGTACAGCCTGATCTATCGACAGATGGAGCGGGAAATGTTCCCCATCATCCGGGAAGAGGGCCTCGGCGCCATGGCGTTCAGTCCGCTGGGCACCGGGCTCCTGAGCGGCCTCTATTCGCCCGATACGGATCCGCCGCCTGGAACGCACTGGGCATCGCGCCCGGAGGAATATCGCCGAAACATGGCGGGCGACAGGGGCAAGGCCATTTCGGCCGTCATGGAAATCGCGCGCGAACTGGGCAAGACGCCCGCGCAGGTGGCCCTGGCATGGGCCATTTCGCATCCGGAACTTACCGTCGCGATCACCGGCGGCGACACGGTCGCACACCTCGACGACAACCTCGGGGCGGTCGGCTGGACACTTGAAGATTCGGTACGCGAGAAACTCGACGCGGCTTCCATGAACCTCTTCGGCTGAACCCGGACACGGTCCGCTCCTTCCCCGTTGGGCGCGGCTTTCGCGGCCGGAAAACAGTTGGCGAACGGAACACGCGTCGAGGGGGTGCGAATCGATGATCAGGTTCTACAGGATGTCGAATGATCGCCCAAACCTGGTCGTCATCTACACCGACGACCTCGGCTATGGCGACCTCGGCTGTTACGGGTCAGACTCGATCCTGACCCCACACTTGGACGCCCTGGCGGATTCCGGCATCCGGTTCACCAACTGGTATTCGAATTCGCCCGTGTGTTCGCCCTCCAGGGCCGCGCTCCTGACCGGCCGCCACCCGAATCGCGCCGGCGTGCCGCGCATTCTGGGCGGACAGCGTGTGACTCCCGGCAGCAGAAAGCAAAGTACGCCGGGGCTTCCGGCAACCGAGAAGACGATTGCCACCTTGCTCCGGCCGCACGGCTATCGGACGGCAATATTCGGGAAATGGCACTTGGGTGTGGGGGAAGCGTACCGACCCAACGCCCACGGATTCGATGAATTCTTCGGGTTTCTTGCGGGCTGCGTGGACTACTACTCGCACATTTTCTACCACCAGCTATCACGCGGAATCGACGCGGTGCACGACCTGTGGCACAACGAGCGGGAGGTCTGGCGCAACGGCGAGTACTTCACCGATCTCGTGACGCAGAAGGCAGTCGACTTCATCGAGCGCAGCAATGACGCGCCGTTCTTCCTGTACGTGCCGTACAACGCGCCGCACTACCCGATGCATGCCCCGAAGTCTTACCTGGATCGGTACCCGAATCTGCCTCCTGATCGAAGAATCATGGCCGCGATGATCAGCGCCATTGACGATGGCGTCGGTTCCATCGTCAAGGCGCTCAAAGCGACCGGCGCGTACGAAAACACCATAATCTTCTTTTCCAGCGACAACGGTCCCTCCCGCGAAACCAGGAACTGGCTCGACGGCAATGAGGATCTCTACTACGGAGGCTCGGCCGGCATCTTCCGGGGACACAAGGGAAGCGTCTACGAAGGCGGAATCCGGGAACCTGCCATCCTGAGCTTTCCCGGAAAGATCGCCGAAGGCCAGGTTCGTGATGACCTGGGTGCCATGTTCGACGTGCCGCCGACGTTTCTGGACTTTGCCGGAATCGATCCGCCTGACGGCCTTGAACTGGACGGCAAGAGCCTCGTCAAGACTGCTACCCAAAACGTCAGGAGCCCGCACGATCAACTGTTCTGGGAATATGGCGGAGGGCAACTGGCGATCCGGCGGAACAACTGGAAACTCGTGGTCAATGGCAGGGAAAACGGGCAGGCGGGGCCTGGAGATTCTCCCGACCCCAGTGCCCCGAAACACCTGCACCTGGCGGATCTGGAATCGGATCCGGGCGAGCGCGAGAACCTGGCCGAGCAGAATCCAGAACTGGTGGACCGGCTTATGGCGGAGCTTCAGTCATGGGCAGACGAAATGGGCGCGGGCAACTGATTCATTCCCCCCCTCGCCCGCGATCAGCCATCGGACCTAGTGTCGCGTTACAACTCGCGTAACGCGACACTGGCGTCATTGATCCACCAACTGTCGATAATCCGCGCCTGCCCATCCGTCAGGTACTCGTACACTGCGGAAGAATCGTCGGAGCGACCCAACTTGTCCCAATACAGGAAACGCTCCTGCTCCGGCATGTTCAGGGGAATATGGTAGAAGCCCCACAGCAGGACCCGGTCCAGTGCCCGGCAGATCACCGCCGCGGTTTCCAGGTTCGGGGCGCTCTGCGCGAGTCCAACCAGGGTGTCGACAACCGGATCATCAATTCCCGCCAGATTGCCGCCCAGTTCCGCGACGGCCGCCGCGGAACTGAAGTAGGTAAGCAATTGACCCATGGGCGGATTCAGGAAATCGCGATTCACCAGGAACATGTCGAATCTGCGCTGGCGCTTGTACTTGGCCGCGAGCACGTTCTCAAGCAGTCGGAAGCGCGCATCGATACCGAGGAAGGCAAGCGTCTCGACATAGGGCAGCAGCAGCCGTTTGGCCCACCCATGCTGTGTCGCGATCTCGAACGCGAAGGGCTTTCCGTTCACATCCTGCAGGCGGCCATCGACGATGGTCCAGCCCGCCTCGGCCAGCAACTGCCGTGCCCGTTCAAGCGCGGTCCGATGCGAGCCTTGTCCGGTCGACCTGGGTAGCTCAAACGGTTGCGTGAAGACGCGAACAGGAAGCTGGTCGCGGTACGGCGCCAGCAATGCGTTCTCTTCTTCCGTGGGCAATCCCCTCGCCGCGAACGAAGAGCCGGCAAAATAGCTCAGCGCCCGTTCCTGCGAGTCATGGTGAAACACGCGATTCTGCCACTCGAAGTCGAACGCCAACGTCAACGCTTCACGGACCCGCGCGTCACGAAACATCTCACGGTTGAGATTGAATACAAGCGAGCGCGCCTGGCCGATGTTCTTGCGGACGCTACGTATCTCCTTGCGGATCTGACCCGACTTCACCGCCGGTATGTCGTAGGAGTTGACCCAGTACCGAATGTCGGACTCCCAAAAGAAGTCAAACAATCCCTTGCGGAAAGCTTCCCGCGCCACGGTCGCATCACGGTATACGTCGTAGCGGATCGTATCGAAGTTGTGGCGCCCCCGGTTGACCGGGAGATCGCGAGCCCAGTAGTCGTCCAGGCGCTCGTAGGTGACGTGGTTTCGATCAAACACGGCGATCCGATACGGACCGCCGCTCATTGGCGGCTCCAACGTGGTTTTCCCGGGGTCACGGTCAGCGTAGTAGTGCGCCGGGCGTACCGGAAACGTGGTCAATGCGATCAGGTTCGAATGGGTGAAGACATCCTTGTGGCGGATAACCAGTTCCCGATCGTTGACGATCTCGAACGACTCGACCCATCGGCGATAGTAGGCTTTTCCGGCCAGCGACGTCTTGTCCATAGCATCGTAGGAGAAACGCAAATCGGCGGTTGTCACCGGGAGGCCGTCATGCCAGCGAGCCTTCTCATGCAGCCTGATGAAGAGCGACTTCCTGTCAGCCGAAAGGGCGACACCGTCCACTAGCAATCCATACATGGCGGACTGCTCGTCGGCCGATCTGACGAACAACCGATCGAAGGTCCTCTCCAGGCCGGCGGCGTTGCCGACCCCGGTCCCCCAGGCGCCCGAGAAGTTCCGGATCGGCCAGGTCGTGGAGAGGGTCAGGCTCCCGCCCTTCGGTGCCGCTGGGTTCGCGTAGTCGAAGTGGGCGAAGTCGGCCGGATACTTCAGGTCATGCAGCAGGGAGATGCCGTGCTGGTACGGCGGTTGCTCCGCAAGGCAAGTCGATGCCAAGACGACCACCGTGGCCGCAGCGCCCGCAAAGAAACTGCGCAAGACACGATCGGATGTCGGCAAATTGGTAGCCGGCTTTCGCCGCCAAGTGCACGATGTCATGATTCGTGTATCTTCTCATTTATTGCCCCAGGGTCGGTAAGCACGCAAGCCAGGAGATGCAAATGCAGACACGTTTCAGTCCACCGGATCTGTCCAACGCAGTGGAAAACTCCGTCGGTCCATACAAGTTGGCCTTGGTGTACCGTTCGTTCAGCGTCGATCAAGGGCTGACGATCCACGTGTTCGGACCGGTGGACGGGGAAGAACACGAAATACTGCGATTCGATTGCTTCAAGAATCATCCGCACTACCACCTCGGATTTTCCTACCTGGACGAGCCAAGAGAGACGATCGACGATCCCGACCCCTTCAACTGGGCGGCCGGGGAACTTGCGCAGCGCTTCCCCGACTACCTGGCGCGGGCGCGCGCCGGGTGCGAACTGCCGGAGAACTGGCAGGAACTGACCGCCAGTGCAATCGAGGACTTCAAGTCCAGTTCTCCTGACCTGCTCCCCGGCTGACCGACATGAAAGTGCCCCGCGACCGTCGCCTCCGGCGTCGCCCGCGGCCCGGCCCCACTCATCGATCATGCAACAATCCCCGCCGTTCGCTAGCGCTCCCGGAGGCGCTTATTCCATGAAAGTAACTTCCGTCAAGGCGTTTCCCGCCTCCAAGGTCTTTTCGCCTACCGTTACTCGCAACTTCGTCTTCGTCAGAATCGAGACCGACGAAGGAATCACCGGCTGGGGCGAGGCCACTTCCGGCCCGCTCGCCGTCGCCACCATGTTGGAGGAATTCGGTCGCGAACTCGTCGGCAAGGATCCCGGGGAGATCGAGAAGCACTGGCAGACCCTCTACCACCACTTCCACGTCCGTGGCGGCGTGGTGCAGATGTCGGCCATCAGCGGCATCGAGATCGCCCTCTGGGATATCAAGGGCCAGGCGCTCGGCGCGCCGGTGTACGAACTGCTCGGCGGCAAGGTGCGAGATCGAATCTGGACCTACGGCCGTTGGGACGGCCCGACGCCGGAGGCATCCATCGAGAACGCCATGAATCACATCGAAAAGGGCCTGACGGCTCTGAAGGGCGATCCGTTCGAGCACCGCGGGATCTTCAGCGACCGGGCATCCGAGGATCTCGCGATCGAGAAGCTGAAGGCGGTACGCGAAGCCGTCGGCGACGATATCGAACTTTTCGTCGAGGTCCACGGTCGCCTCGCACCCTCCGACGCCATCCGCATCGGCAACAGGATGGCGGAGTTCAGGCCATTCTATTTCGAGGAGCCGGTACCGCCCCAGAACATGCAAGCGCTGAAGAAGGTATCGGACAGGCTCAACATCCCCATCGCGACGGGCGAAAGGCTGCTGACCAAGTTCGATTTCGCCAATCTCCTGGCGCTACAAGCCGTCGATCTCATCCAGCCCGACATCATGTATGCCGGCGGGATCTTGGAAACGAAGAAGATCGCCGCCATCGCCGAGGCCTACTACGTAGGCGTTCAGCCCCACAACTGCTATGGGCCGTTCGCCACGCTCGCGGCGCTGCACTTCGACGCCTGCACCCCCAATTTCCTGATCCAGGAGGGCGGCATCCGCGACTGGTTCCCGGATTCGGTGATCGGCGACTTCCCGGTGCAGAAGGACGGTTACTTCGGCGTGCCCCCGGGGCCAGGTCTCGGTGCCGCAATGGACGAGAAGTGGCTCGCGGCCCACCCCTGGGACGACAACGCGAGGCCGTGGGTTCACCGAAAGGGGAACAACAGGTCAAGGCAAGACATCGAGTGGTCGTAGCCAACTGTTCCGACCTGTAGCGCGAGATTCGAGAGGGTGCCAGAGGTCGGCACGGGCGAAACAGCCGGACGCGGGCGCAAGGCGGCGCACCTCAAGGGCGATCAATTTCGTGGCGCTGAAGCAGCGGAATCACATTATTGGTGTATGCGGCGCAGAAAGTCGGCTTCGGATTCCGACGCCATGGCTGCGGCAGCGATGCCCGCGTCCGACGACCCGGCGAAAGCGGGCTCTTCTCGCAGGGTGTCAGCAAAACCCGCTGAGACCTCAATGCCGCGAGACCGCAACAACCCGCACGCCAGCGCCGCACGACCTTCGATATGGCCTTTCGCATGGCCCTCGGCATGGCCCTGGGCATGGCCGATGTTGTACCCCTTCCGGCGTTGCGAACGAAGCAGCGGATCGTCGTCGGGACCTGTGCCCTCTTGCGTGCCCATGGCCGTCCCAACGCGCTCCAAAACCGCGCATGTATGCGCCGACAGGCCTGTCTCGTTCATCGCCTGGTGGATCTCGACCGCCGCCCAGCCCGAGAACGCCCGACTCTCCCTGACGATCTCGTAGCCGCCCTTCCGCAGCACATAGATCGTCAATCCAGGGACAAGCCGCCGCGGGCGACTTCGTGACGCCGAGTCCGGCACCTCCACCCACAGCTCCGGGAATCCCCACGCCTCGTATTGCAGCAGCTTGCCGCGGCGCACGTCCGTCGTGTTGTCCACCTCCAGCACCACGTCCGGCAAGTCGTGCCCCCCAACGGCCATGGCGTCAATTCCCGGCAGCACCGCCCGATGCGGCCGCAGGTACACGGACTGATCCGGATGCATGGTCCGCCTCGGATCGCCTTCGCCGTCGCGCAGCAGCAGTTGCATCGCGCCGTAGCATTCGACCGGCGAACCACGCACGGATGCGATGACCTGCAACAGCATCGGCAATTTGTGACCCGGGTGCTCGTGCGCCGGGCCGGCAGGTTCCCGAACCACCCAGGCCGTCTCCGTGCGGGCGTCCCAAAGCTCCAGCCGCTCCTCGAACACCGCGAGATCCTCGGAGGTCATGCGGATGGGCACGCAGCCCGGAAACTCCAACGCCGGCAGCGACGCCGGATCATGCTCGACGGCCCCGTCCAGAACGCGGGGCAATGCGACTATCGAGGGGCACTGTTCCCGTGGTTGGACCCGAATCTCCCGCAAAAGAACGTTGCTGGCCATGCGGGAATTGTACACGCGGTTCGGAGCACGGGGCGGGCAAAGCCGTCGGGATTGGCGGAGTGAAATCAGCGAATCGGCGAGACGAAGGCCATGCGACGAGACATCTTCATCGATATACATCATCGCGCACCGCCCTGCTGCCAAGATGCATCACAGGAGAACAGTTGACAACGTTGTCATTCCAGGCTTACCGTGGAGCCCTCATCACGTTCGAGGGGGACGACGTTCATGGGGTCCATCCTGACCAAGCGCTTCGCAACCATATCCGCCCCCGCGCTAACCGGCCATCGCCAACGTGTGGGGAGTTGGCCAAAACTGAGAGCGAGACATCTGCGAACATGTGTCTGGTTGCTCGTAGCGACGGCGGTGCTCATCGGCTGCTCCGGCGGCAACGAGGATCCGGCGGAGGGCGGCAACCAGCCGACCGTTCCCCTGACGCCGAAGGGCTGGAACCTGGTCTGGTCAGACGAGTTCGGCGGCAGCGCGCTAGACGGCTCGAAGTGGAACATTCAGACCGGCGACGGCACCGCCGAGGGCATTCCCGGCTGGGGCAACAACGAGTTGCAGAGCTACCAGGCGGACAACATCTCCGTCGCCGGCGGCAATCTCATCATCACCGCCAGACGCGAGGATGCGGACGGCCGCGAGTACACCTCCGGGCGCATCAACACGGACGGCAAGCTCGACATCAAGTACGGGCGCATCGAGGCGAGCATCCACGCCGCCGCAGGCCAGGGGATGTGGTCCGCGTTCTGGATGCTGCCCACGGATTCAGTTTACGGCACCTGGGCCGCAGGCGGGGAACTCGACATCATGGAAGTCTTCTCCCGCGACCCGAGCCCCTTCAACCAGGCAGCGATTCACTACGGCATGGCGTGGCCGCTCAACACCTTCAAGTACGAAAAGCACATGGAAGTGGACCCGGCCGACGGTTTTCACCTCTACGCACTCGAATGGGACGAAGCCGAGATTCGCTGGTTCGTGGACGGAACACACTACTACACTGTCAGGAACTCCACCTACTGGAACTACTACCTGGACGCGGCGACGAACGCCCATGTCGAGGGCGGAGATGCCGCGCCGTTCGACCAGCCCTTCCACCTGTTGCTTAACCTCGCCGTGGGAGGGAACCTGCCCGGAGCCCCCACCGCCGACGCGCTACCCGCAGAACTGCGCGTCGACTACGTGCGCGTTTACGAGTGCACGATCAATACCGAAACCGGCACAGGTTGCGACGGATTCACCGACTACACGGACCCCTCCGTGATTCCGCCACTCGGAGAAAAGGTCTACCGGGCGGTCTACGACCTCTACACCGACGCCGTGGGGCCGCTCACGTTCCCCGACTTCGAGGATACCGTGGCGCTCGACTTCGGCGTCTACGACGCCGGAGGCGCCCTCGCCTTTTCGGAAGTGAGCGACGACGACCGCGGCATGGTGATCGACGTCAACACCACCGGCGGCGGCAATTTCAACATCTTCCCGGCGAACCTCGCGCGGCAGACGCTGTTCGGCATGGGCAGCGCCTCCGACGGGGCCGACTACGCGGGCGAAGTGCAGTTCGACCTCTACATATTCGGCGACGAGACCGACGCGGACAGCAGCCTGCAAGTCAAGCTCGACAGCGGCTTCCCGGATCTCGGCTTCGTCGATCTGCCGGTCTCCACGCTGGCCACGGACGAATGGACGACCGTTACCGTGCAGATCAGCGACATCGCGCACAACCCGGGCAACTTCGGCGGCGGTCCCGTCGACCTCGACCAGGTGCTGAGCCTGTTCGTGCTCGAACCCACGAGTCACGCCCACGTGCGGGTGGACAACATCCGGATCATCTGCGGTCACGTCGGCCAGGGCGACTGCGGCATCATGCCTCCCGCGCCGCCGCCGCCCGCGGCCGGCGAACCGCAACCCGTCTACATCGACTCTGTCGATCCGATCTGGGACGTCGGCATCGCCGCCGCCGATTCCGGCTCCAACTGGGTCAACTACTCGGATGGCGCGAACCCCGCCAACAAGGTGCAGTGGAAAGAAATCGGAGATGCCACCCGGGGCAATATCCTCGAAGTGAGCTTCTCCGACAGCGAGGCGTTCGGCGTCTGGTTCATCCAGTCCACCATGGGCGTGGACCTGGGTGCCTATGCTCCCGGCGCGGTGAGCTTCGACATCAAGGTGAACGACTACGGCGACAACGAAGCCGGCATGACCATGAAGATCGACTGCATCTTCCCCTGCACCAGCGGCGACCAGCGAATCGGCAAGGTCGGCGACGGTGCGTGGGAGACCGTGGAAGTGCCCGTGGCGCAGTTGCTCGGCGGCGGCCTCAACCTCGCCACGGTCAATACCGGCATCGTCCTGTTCCCCACGGAGCAGAGCGTTGCCCAGACTTTCGAACTCGACAACGTGCAGTGGATACCGGGCGACGGGCCAAGCGGCGGCGGCCCCGGGGGAACCGCGGCGATTGAACTGTACGGCGACAGCCTCGCCGACGGCTGGGTCCTGTGGGACTGCTGCGGCGGCGCCACCTTCGGCGAGGTCGACGACGACGCCGAACACGGACGCGTGGTCGAATTGTCGTTCGGGGCGACGGGCACGGTCACCGGATTCCAGGCAACCGAGGGCGTCGATGTCAGCGGTCTCGCTTCCGGCACCCTGGAATTCGACTTCAAGCAAGTGTCGCCGCCGCCGGAAGGCGCCGTCTGGCGGCTGAAGCTCGAGAGCAGCAATGCCGCGACGGCGGCCGAGGTGGTCCTGACCCGCGGAGACAATCCCGAGCCCGGATCCGAGTGGCAGCATTACCGCTTCACCCTGAGCGGAGACCTCGCGGGATTGGATCTCAGCGACGTGAAGCTGGTGATGATCTTCCCCGACTGGGCCAATGCCGACGGCGCGGTGGGCCGGATCGACAACGTCCGCTTCGTGCCGGAAGTGGCGTCCATCGAACTCTACGGGGACGCCCTGGCCGAAGGCTGGTTCCTCTGGGACTGCTGCGGCGCTGCGACCTTCGGCGAGGTGACCGACGACGACGACCACGGCAGCGTGATCGAACTGTCGTTCCATGCCGGCGCCACCGTGACCGGCATGCAGGCCACGGCAGGACTGGATGCCAGCGCCATGGCTGGCGGCACGCTGGAGTTCGACTTCAAGGAGGTGTCGCCGCCTCCGGATGGCTCGCTGTGGCGGCTCAAGCTCGAGAGCAGCGATGCCGCGACCGCGGCCGAGGTGCTGCTGACGGCGGCAGGCAATCCGATGCCGGGCGCCGACTGGCAGCGGTACAGCTTCGATCTCGGCGTCGAGCTTGCCGGCCTCGACCTGGCGAACCTCAAACTGGTGATGTTCTTCCCCGATTGGGGGAACGCCGAAGGCGCGGTGGCGCGCATCGACAACATTCGCCTGCTACAGGCGCAATAGCGGCGGGGTGAAGAGATGGAACGAAACATGATGCACAAAGCAGTATTCGGAGCATTGGCCTTCCTCGCCGTCGCCCCGTTGGCGATCGCTGGCGAAGCCGAGACCGATGAGACCGAAGACGAACCGATCGCCTACGACGAAGAGATGATCGTGACCGTCGAGCGGCGCGAACAGAACCTCCAGGACCTGGGCGCAACCGCCTACAGCTTCCAGGGCGACGATCTAAAGATGCAGGGCGCGCAGGACCTCACCGACCTGAGTGAACTGGCGCCTGGCCTCGAGATTGGCAACAAGGGCGGCAACGTCGAAGTGTGGATTCGCGGAGTCGGATCCTCCAACAACACCGAACTCGGCGATCCGGCCGCGGCGACTCACCTCGACGGCGTTTACCTGCCGCGCACCGCCGGCATCGGTTCCGCCTTCTTCGACATCGGCCGGGTGGAAGTCAACGTCGGGCCCCAGGGTACCCTGCGCGGACGCAATGCCACCGCCGGTTCCGTCAACATCATCCCCTGGCGGCCGGGGCTCGGCCGTACGGAACTGGCCGTCGAAGCCGAGACGGGCGACTACGACCAGCAGGTTCTCCGGGGCGTCGTCAACCTGCCCCTGGGCGAGAACGCGGCAGTGCGCTTCGCGGGCTATTCGCTGGAGCACTCCTCCTACTACAACGATGTGGGCCCCATGGATCTCGACACGGCGGAAGCCGCGGACAATACGGGCTATCGCTTCCAGCTTCTCTACGACGCGAGCGACCGGCTGAGCGTTCTCCTCGCGTTCGACAGCGTGAGCGAACAGGGCACCGGCTGGACCGGCACCAACTACGCGAACCCGCTCGGCAACGACGTGCACCCCGAGGACATCGAGGATCCCAGGGACGTTTACGCCCGCGCGTTCGCGCCGAAACTCGATACCACGCACTGGGGCGCGAAGCTCGAGGTCACCTACGACTTCGACTGGGGAACCCTCGAGTACACCGCGAGCCGTCGCGACCTCCTGTATGACTACGATGCGGTGACCCCGCTATCGCCCGATTGGCGTGGCGTGGCCGACACGCTGCAGCCGGTGGACGAGGTCTACGACAACTGGTCCCGATTCCAGTTCATCACCGACAGCGTCTCGGACATCCAGGAACTGCGGTTCTTCGGCGATACGGGACCCTGGACGTGGACCGCGGGGCTCTTCTGGTTCAAGGAGGACCAATACACGTTCCTCGCTTCGGCGGGCGATCGCGGCCTGTTCTTCCAGGGGATCGAGTTCAATCAGCCGAACACGGACTCGAGTTCCGCATCGGTCTACAGCGATGTCACCTACCATCTCACCGATGTCACGCGCCTGACCGCAGGCCTGCGCTTCACCGAGGAAGAGAAGTCCCGCGTCGGCGTCAACGCGCGTTACGCTTTCGCCCTCGGCGGGCGCAATTTCTCCTGCTGCGGCGGCGTGCGCCTCGGCACGGAGGGTTTCCGGTTCGCCGCGCGCGACCGCACGATCTTCGACCCGGACACCGACGGCGACGGAAGCGTGTCCGACGAAGAGTACCTCGCGTTCTACTACGACGGCATCGCCCAGTTTGGCGCCCGGGACAACGTCGAAGCGATTTTCTCGAAGGGAACCTACGGCGGCGGCGCCGCGCAGGAAGACAAGGTGCCATGCGTCGACACCCAGAACCAGGACGACTTCTATTGCCCGCCCGACGGCCTCTTCAGTTTCGTCGCGATCATCAACCCCGACACCTCCATCACGCCCCAGTTCGGCGAGATGGAAAACAACTTCGTGGACTGGCGCGTGCGCGTAGAACACGACTTCGACGGCGCGCTCGGCTATGCCATGGTCTCGACCGGCCACAAGTCCGGCGGCTTCAACGACACCTTCAGCGGCGAGACCGGCCTGCCGGTCGCGCCCACCTACGACGAAGAGCAGGTGGTCGTATACGAAGCCGGTTGGAAGAACGAGTTCGAGCTCGGCGACCTGCCGACGCGGTTCAACGCGTCCGCGTTCTACTACGACTACACCGACCAGGTGTTCACGTCGCTCCTCTCGGTGGAGCAGGCGCTCGATTTCACCGTCGGCGGCGCGACGCTGATCGACCCCGAGGAGACCGGGGCCGGATCGCTGGTGGTGTCGTTCAGCTACAACGCCGCCGACTCCGAGATATACGGCATCCAGTTCGACGGCGGCTTCCAGTTGGCCCATGGATTCAATTTCAATTGGACCGCGCTATGGCTCGAGGCGCAGATCCAGACAGCGCTGCCGATCCAGGATTTCCGCTTCCAGGCGGATGTGGCGCCCGACGAGGCCGTGTTCCGGTCCATCGATGGGCGGCGACTGCCGCACACCCCCAAGTACCAGCTCAACGGTTCGATCTCCCAGGCCTTCGGCACCCCTTGGGGCATCGTCGACTATGTGGTCTCCGTCGGCTGGCGCGACGACCAGTACCGCACCATCTTCAACAGCATCGACTATCTGCAGCCGAACAATCCGCGCCTGCGTCTCAACGACGAGGTGAAGGGTTTCGTATCCGTCGATGCCGGGGTCGGCTTCTCGCACAACAACGGACGGCTCCGGGTGGAAGGGTTCATGAGCAACGTCACTGGCGAGGTGCACGAGGCCGCGCAGATCATCACGCAGTTCGACAACACCCGGTTCTTCACGCGACCGCGGCTGGCCGGCATCAGGGCGAGCTATCGGTTTGGCGATCTGTAGCGGAGTCGGCTGGCAAGACATCCGGGCCGATCCGGGCTACTGTAGTTTGACGCGCGACTCTGATCGTCCAGACATCTGGACTTGCCGAGGCTTGAGCAGAATCGGGCATATCTATTTGAAAAACGATGATATTTATTGACGCAAGATGTCACCCCGTTAGCCATGCGCGCTCCTAGCGGCAGCGCGACCATCCGCGATGTCGCCGAGCACGCCGGCGTGTCGATCAAGACGGTGTCGCGGGTCGTCAACAACGAACCCAACGTCCGCCCGGCCACCCGGGAACGGGTCCTGAAGGCCGTCTCCGCCCTCGACTATGAGCCTCATCCGGCGGCGCGCGGCCTCGCTGGCCGGCGCACCTTTTCCATTGGCCTCCTGTACGAAAACCCGCACGAGTTCAGTTATATCCAGAAGCTCCTTGAAGGCGCCTACGCCGCCTGCGAAGCCACCGGAAACGCCCTGATGCTGCGCCCGTGCAACGAGGACCTGTCGCCCGCCCTGGTGCGCCAGTTCGTGCGGCAGACCCGTGTCGACGGCCTCCTGCTCACCGCGCCCATCGCCGACCGTTCGGACATCACTTCGCTACTCGTGGAGAACGAGATTGCCTTCGCACTCATCTCGCCGCGGGAGACGACTCCAGACCGGATATCGGTGAACCCGGACGACGTCGAGGCCGCGCGCACGCTCACCGAGCACGTGCTGTCGCTCGGACATCGGCGCATAGGATTCATCAAGGGGGACGCCAGGCACGGCGCCACCGACAGGCGCCTCGCGGGACACATGAACTGTCTTCGCGACCATGGCCTGGACATCGATCCGTCGCTGATCGTCGACGGGCGGTTCGACTTCGACTCCGGCAAGCAGGGTTTCCGTGTCCTTTGGCAACTTTCACAACGACCCACCGCCATCATCGCCTGCAACGACGATACGGCGGCAGGCGTAGTGGTTGCCGCTCACGAGCAGGGAATCAGCGTACCGGGCATGCTGTCCGTCGCCGGCTTCGACGACTCACCGACCGCGACGCACACGTGGCCCGCGCTGACCACGGTGCGACAGCCCATCGCGGCGATCGCCTCGCGCGCGACGGAACTCCTTTTCGCGGGCCTGGCCGGCGAATCCCCCCGTCAGGAGACCTTCCAGTGCGACCTCGTACCCCGTGCCTCCATGGCGAAACCCGCACATCTCATGAAGGCCGGGACATGAAACGTCGCAGCCTGTGCTTCGCGCTAGTCTTCGCCACGCTCGCAGCCTTCGGCGAGCAGGGCGCGGTTCGCGTCGAAGTCGCCGCTTTCGACGGCGGCTACACGCTGGTGCGCGAAGGCAGGCCGTATCTCGTCAGGGGCGCCGGCGCGGCTGATATCGACCTTGCGACCGTCGCCGCGCACGGCGGCAATTCCATCCGCACCTGGGGCGTCGAGGACGCGCAGGCCACCCTGGACTCCGCGCACAAGCACGGATTGACAGTCTCTATGGGTCTGCCGGTCGCTGCCGAGCGCTTCGGCTTCGACTACGACGATGAGGCCAGCATCGCCGAGCAGCGGCAGAACGTCGAAAGCGCGATTCGACGCTACAAGGACCACCCCGCCCTCCTCGCCTGGATCATCGGCAACGAACTCGACATGCGCCATACCAATCCCCGCGTCTACAACGAGGTCAACGAACTCTCGCGCCTGATCCACGCGCTCGATCCGAACCACCCGACGACGACCACGATCTCCGCTTTGGACAAGGAAACGGTAGAACTCGTCCGCAACCGGGCGCCAGACCTCGACTTCATCAGCCTGCAGGCCTACGGGGCGCTGGCGCTGATGCCGAAGGCCATCGAGTACCTGCGCGAGGGACCATTCATGATCACCGAGTGGGGGCCGCTCGGCCACTGGGAGGTCGGGAAGACCCGCTGGGGAGCGCCCATCGAGCAGGACAGCACGGAGAAGGGACGCCACTACCTCGAGAGCTATCGAACGTTCATCGCACCGTTTCTCGGCCCGTGTCTCGGCTCCTATGCGTTCCTCTGGGGCCAGAAGCAGGAGCGCACCCATACCTGGTTCAGTCTCTTCACGGAAACCGGCGAATCCACCGCCGCGGTCGACGTGCTGGAGGCGGTCTGGACGGGGCGCGTCCCCGCGAACCAGGCGCCCGCGATTCGATCCATGCGGCTCGCGCGGCGACCGGCGACAGACAGCGTGCGACTGGGGGCCGGGAAGCGATACACGGCCAGGGCTGAGGTTGTCGACCCCGATGGAGATCCCCTTGTCTTCCAATGGAGCATCAAGCCGGAGAGCACCGAGACCGTGGTCGGCGGCGATTTCGAGGCATCGATCGCGAATCTCGACGGCCTTTTCGTCGGCGACGCCACGCAAGCCCAGGTGAACCTGATGGCGCCGGACGCTCCCGGCCAGTACCGCCTGTACGTTATGGCTTACGACGGCCAGGGCCACGCGGCGCACGCGAACATTCCATTCCTGGTATACGGCAAACGGCGGTGAGTCCACCGCACTCCCGCTCGCAGACCGCGCCCGCAGACCGCATCCACCCCCTCAGGATGGGTGCCTACGGCGCCGGCGGTCTCGCCAACAACCTGCTGGCCGCCGGCAGCGGCGGCATGATGATCGCGCTCAACCTTGGCTACGGCATGAACCCCGCCCTGGTCGGCCTGCTCGGCGCCCTGCCGCGCCTGACGGACGCCATTACCGACCCGGTGATAGGCCACATATCGGACCACACCCGATCCCACTGGGGGCGCCGCCGACCGTACATCCTGTTCGGCGCGTTAGCCGCGCCCCTGCTTCTCGCGCTGCTCTGGCAGCTTCCCGAGGGTCGTAGCGAGACGTTCTACTTCAACTACTTCCTGATCGGATCGTTCGTCTTCTATCTCGCCTACACGGTGTTCGCGACGCCCTGGGTCGCCCTCGGCTACGAACTGACGCCCGACTACAACGAGCGCACCCGGCTCATGGGCGTGCAGAACTTCATCGCCCAGGGGGCATGGCTGGTGGCGCCCTGGTTCCTGTGGTTCATGGAACTGCCGCGGTTCGGAGACATGCGCGGTGGCGCCGCTGCGCTCGCCATCGTCCTCGCCCTGGCCTGCGCCGGTCTCGGGGTACTGCCGGCGATATTCCTGAGGGAGCGCCATGCCGTCGCCGAACCCGCCCATCCGACGGCGAAGCGCAAGGCTGCGACGACACAGGTGTTGGCTGTTGCCGTGAAGGCCGTCACCGATTTCGTCGTCGGATTCGGCAGGACACTCGGGTCCATCGACTTCCTCAAGCTCTGCGGCGCGACGTTCCTTGTCTTCAACGGCTTCCAGTTGATCGCCGCATTCCAGGCATACGTGATCATCTTCTACGTCTTTGCGGGCGATCAGGATGCCGCCGCCATCTGGATCGGCTATGTCGGGATGCTGGGCGCCTTCGCCACTTTCGGCGTCATCGCTCTGGCCACGATACTCGGCACCTGGATCGGCAAGCGGCGTGCCTTCTTTGTCTGCATCGGCATCTCGACGGTGGGATATGGCCTCAAGTGGTTCTGCTACGACCCCGACAATCCCTGGCTGCTGCTCCTGCCCGCCCCGCTCATGGCGTTCGGTCTGGGGAGCCTCTTCACCCTGATGGGTTCCATGATCGCGGACGTCTGCGACCAGGACGAACTCAGGACCGGCGAGCGCCGCGAGGGCATGTACGGTTCGATCTTCTGGTGGGTCGTCAAGCTCGGCATGGCGGCGGCCCTCGCCGCCGGCGGCTTCCTGTTGAACGCCACCGGGTTCGACGTCGACCTCGGCGGATCGCAGTCCGAGCGGACGCTGTTGCTCATGCGCGTCTATGACGTGATCGTGCCGCTGGGAGCGTCGATCATCGCCATGGCGCTGATCGCGAGCTACGGCATCACCGAGAGCAAGGCGCGCGCGATTCGCGCCACCCTCGAAGAACGGCGCGGCGTGCGATGATCCGGAAGAAAGTCGCAGCCATCGTCGCCAGGATGACGTTGGCCGAAAAGACCGACTTGTGCTCCGGCGCCGATGTCTGGAGCCTGCCCGCGATCACCCGTCTCGCCCTGCCCTCGATCATGCTCACCGATGGCCCGCACGGATTGCGCAAGGCGGCGCCCGGAACCCACTCCGGCCTGAGCTGCAATCTGCCCGCCACCTGCTTCCCCACCGCGTCGGCGCTGGCAAGCACCTGGGACGTCGACCTCTTGCGAGAAATCGGCGTCGCGCTCGGCACCGAGTCTGCAGCCGCGGATGTCGCCGTGCTGCTCGGCCCCGGGATGAACATCAAGCGGCACCCCCTCTGCGGTCGAAACTTCGAGTACTTTTCGGAAGATCCGCTGCTGTCCGGTCGCCTCGCGGCCGCTATGATCGACGGCATCCAATCCCGGGGTGTCGGCGCCTGCGTCAAGCACTTTGCCGCCAACGACCAGGAACACGGGCGCATGGTGGTCGACGTGATCGCGGACGAGCGCACCCTTCGGGAAATCCACCTGCGCGGCTTCGAGATCGCCGTGCGGGAATCGAAACCATGGACGGTGATGTGCGCCTACAACCGCCTGAACGGGGTCTACTGCAGCGAGAACGACTGGCTGCTGAACGGTGTGCTGCGCGGGGAATGGGGATTCGGCGGCGCCGTGATGACGGATTGGGGCGCGGCCAACGACCGGGTTCGCGGCATCGAGGCGGGAAACGACCTCGAGATGCCGGCCAGCGGCGGCGTCAACGACCGCCGTGTTGCCGCGGCCGTTCGCCGGGGAGAGCTTTCCGGGGACGTATTGGATCGCAGCGTCGCGCGGGTGGTCGACCTGGTCTGGAAAAGCCGGGAGCGGTCTTCCGGCACATCCGAACCGGACGAGGCCGACCACCACGACCTCGCCCACCGTGCCGCAGCCGAAGGCGCCGTCCTGCTGAAGAACGACGGCGGTGTGCTGCCGCTGCGGCGAGACGCCCGCATCGCCGTGATCGGCGCCTTCGCAAAGGAGCCGCGCTACCAGGGCACGGGTAGTTCACGCGTGACGCCCACCCAGCTTGACTGCGCGTTCGACGCCATGCAGAAGATCGTCGGCGCCGATGCCGCCCATCCCCTCCTCTACGCGCCAGGCTACGATCCGGAACGCAGCGAACCCGATCCCCAACGCATCGACGAAGCCTGCGCCGCCGTCGCGGAGGCGGACATCGCCGTGGTGTTCGCGGGGCTGCCTTCGGTCTACGAATCCGAGGGCTTCGACCGGCCCCACATGCGGCTGCCGGAACAGCATGATCGCCTGATCCAAGCTGTCTGCGAAGCGAACGCGAACACAGTTGTCGTACTTGCCAATGGCGCACCGGTCGAAATGCCCTGGGTCGAGGCGCCAAAGGCGATTCTCGAAACCTACCTTGGCGGGCAGGCCGGCGGGGCCGCGGTGGCCGACATCCTGTTCGGGCGCCGGTCTCCCTCGGGCAAGCTGGCGGAGACGTTTCCCCTCCGCCAGGCCGATGTCCCCTCGGATTCCTGGTTCCCGGGCACGAATCGACAGGTGCAATACCGCGAGGGAATCTACGTCGGCTACCGCTACTTCGACAGCTTCCAGCGACCCGTGCTGTATCCGTTCGGACACGGGCTCAGCTATACGCAGTTCAGTTACGAAGATCTCTACGTCACCGAGTGTGAGGGTCAGCCCTTTCGGATCGCGCTGACACTCACCAACACCGGTGATGTGGACGGCGCCGAGATCGTGCAGGTCTACGTTCATCGCGTCGACGACTCCGGGCCCTACCGCCCGGAGCAGGAACTGCGCGGGTTCCGCAAGGTCATGCTCAAAGCCGGCGAAAGCCGGACGCTAACGATCGAACTCGATCAAAATGCCTTCGCCTTCTACGATGTCGAAGCGGGAGATTGGAAAACTCCGCCGGGCGAATATGAAATTCGAGTCGGCGCCTCCAGCCGGGACATCCGCCTGCGCCAGCGGCTGGCGATGGACGCGTCCGACGGCGCGCGAAACGTCTCCGAATCGCATCTCAACGGCCGGCCCGTCTTCAGGGACGGACACCTTAAGGTGGACGACGAGACCTTCGCCGCCATGCTCGGCAAACCGGTCCCGCCGCCCGAGGCCGTACGCCCGTTCCATCTCAATTCCACGCTGTCCGAAATCGAAACAACGCGGCTCGGCCGGCTTGTGGCCAAGCGCTACAAAGCGCGTTTCGTCGAGCACATGGGCGGCAGCGACGCCGCCACGCGGAAGATGATCGAACGCATGGCCGACGACACGCCCCTGCGTTCGCTGGTGCTGTTCTCCGGCGGCAGGATCAGCTTCGCCATGGCGGAGGCACTCGTGGCGGTGCTGAACGGTCGTTATCTGGCCGCGTTCGGTCTGTCGGCTGTACGACGTTAACCGTCCTGGATGGACGATGAGCAGGGCCGGGCCACAGGCGAGGTCGGCTCCATTGACAGGGCACCACCAATGACTTACTTTTGTCTTACCGTTCTTGTATGGAGTCGATGTGGCAACGTCCGAACGACTGACGACTACCGTCTCGACCAAGGGGCAGGTGATTCTGCCGAAGGCGATTCGACAAGCCCTGCGCTGGGACGCGGGCACGCGACTCATCGCTGAGCGTACCCAGGATGGCGTGATGTTGAAGCCCGTTCCCGGTTTTGCGGCGACAAAACCTGCGGATGTCTTTGGCTGCCTCTCATACGGAGGCCCGGCCAAAACCTTGGAGGAGATGGACGCCGGTGTCTTGGCAGAGGCGCGGCGACGTCATGAGAGCGGTCGACACTAACATCGTCGTCCGTTATCTGACCGCCGACGATCAAACTCAGGCCAGCCGAGCCAAAGCCGTGTTGGACGCGGGGCAGGTCTTCGTCAGCACTACCGTCCTACTCGAAAGCGAGTGGGTGTTGCGAAGCGCCTACGGTTTTGCAACGGACGAGATCGCTGCCGCTCTGCGCGCGTTGGCCGGGCTGCCTGGGTTGTTCGTGGAGAACCCGTCCCTGTTGGCCGAAGCGCTGCATGGTGTTGAACGCGGCATGGACTTCGCCGACGCGCTACATTTCGGCACGTCGTCTAGCTGCGATGCATTCCTGACCTTCGACCGCCGTTCCATCAACCTCGCACGGGACGCGGCGACTATCCACGTCACGGAACCTTGATCTCGGAAACGATGTCCCGTCTAGACTTGAGGATGTACGCACGTGAAAACCGAATTCTGGGTAACGAACTTCGCCGCTCCGGGCCGCGCCGGGCGTATCGCCAGGCTCTACGAGGACGCCGGCTGGGACGGGCTGCTCTTCACCGACAGTCAGCATCACAACGGTGACGTCTACCAGTCGCTGGCAATTGCATCGGTTTCGACCGAGCGCATCGGTCTCGGCACGGGCGTCACCAATCCCCTGACACGCAACGCTGCCGTTACCGCCGCAGCGATCCTGTCCGTGCAGGTCGAGTCCGATGGGCGCGCGATCCTGGGGATTGGCCGTGGGGATTCCTCCCTCGGCCACCTCGGTCTGCGTCCCGCGCCGTTCACGCTGCTCGAGGACTACGTTGCCAAGGTGCAGGGCTACCTCCGGGGCGAAGCGGTCGTGCAGAATGACCATGCGGCGCACCTGAAGTGGATCGAGGGCATCCCCAAACCGCCGGTCGATATTGCCGCCACAGGGCCGCGCGTTTCGGAGGTCGCGGGGCGTGTGGCTGATTGCATCACGGTCGCCGTCGGTGCGGACGCCGAGCGCATGCAGCGCAATATCGACCGCGCCCGCACCGCACGTGAAGCGGCGGGTCTTGATCCGGCGACGCTCGCTACCGGCGCTTACCTGAACGTGGCGGCACACTCCGACGTGACCGTCGCAAGGCGCGTCATCCGCGGCAGCATTGGCACCATGGCCCATTTCTCCAGCATGCCCGGCGCACCCGTCGATGAGGTCGCGGCCAGCGAGCGCGGCGTCGTGCGAAGCGTGGGCGAACACTACCAACTGGCATTGCATGGCGACGTGCGCGCATTTCACCTGCAACAGGTCGACGACGCCTTCATCGACCGATTCGGGGTGGTCGGCAGTCCGCAACAGGTGGTCGAGCGGCTCGGTGAGATGCTGGATCGAGTACCGCTCGGTCGAATCTGCATGATGCATGGATCGCGTGGCGCCGATCCATCCGAGCTTGCCGAGGTGCGCGACTGCCTCGCAACAGAGGTGCTGCCACCTCTCCGGTAGCATACGGGTCGGTCATCTAACCATCGATGGTCAAACGGGCATTCGCTGTATACGCGTGAATGCTCCGAAGGGCATCCACGCGCGCAGCCGAGGGCTCGACCCGTGCTGCGCGGAATCCGCGGAAATGACCCCATGACTCCAGGTGGGGAGCGTGCGAACCCGTCGCGGTGTGTGTGTCCCCGGAGATGACCAGACACCTGCGTTCGAGAGCCTGCCTCGCGTTCCTGAGCGTTCGATATTCCACACCAGGGGTTGGCACGCTGGTCGGCGTGAGCAGCAATATGCCCGTTTCTTCGACGAGACGCAGCAGTTCTCGGCCAAGGGGCGTCAACTTCGATCTCGCTCTCTGCTGCCACTCCTCATCCAGTACCGCTGACAAGAGCGACGCCCAGATGTCCATGTGCACAAAAGTCACTTTCCCTTCGACCAATTTCACAGTCAGCACACACGGGCACTCCGCAATGCGGCGATAGGTGTTGTAGATCAGGTGAGCCTTAGGATGACTCCACCAGGACCCACGAATGCCCTCTCCTGTCAGTTCTTCCACCAGCGAGGGGACTTGGTCGTTCGAAGTCGTCAGCGTCGCAATCTTTGCTTCCGCCAACCACCTGTCTGCGTCGAAACGTTTCACGGTCCCAGTACGGGCATCGGCGGCCACAGCAACCCGATCAGATCTTGGGCGGCGCGCCGCGATGCTCCCTATCCGGTGGGCTCATCAGTCCAACGTGGTTGCCGTCCGGGTCGACGACAATGGCGTAGCGTGAACCCCAGAAGGTGTAGTACGGCGGCTGGGAAGCGCCGTGGCCCAAAGCGACGATGCGCTCAAAGACCCGGTCAACTTCCTCCGCGTCCGCGTACCGAAAACTCATGACGGATCGATTGCCCTCGCCCTCGAACGGGCGCCAGCCCGCGTTGTAATCCTCGGCCAGGGCATGACTGTCGAGCGCCAGTTCGAATCCGTCCGGCATCTTCATGACGACGTGGTGCGCCCCGGTGTCCGTGCTCCAGACAGTGGAGTCGGGAATGTCGAGACCGATCGCACGATAGAAATCGATCGACCGCGTCATGTCGCTGACGACGAGGTTCAACTGGTCCAGGATAGGGGCGCGCATACGGTCTCCTTCGGGGTCATCGCCTAGCAGAGACAATAACCGAATCAATCTGCGATCAGAGCATTGCGCAGTCGAAATCGGTCAGTCCAGTCTTTTCATTCCACGTGATCGCGGGCCGGATCAGTCTGTTACCGTGACCGCGTCCAGGATGTGATCAGACCGTTCGACAAGCTGCCGCGCCACCCGACCAAGCAACGCGCGGAAGGCGACGATCGACAACCCGAACTCAATTATCGACAACGCGAGATACACGGGGAATTCGTGGCCGACCTCCTGGAGTGCCTCTTCAATGGCTAGCGCACGCTCAGCGATCAGGATCAACAGGACCAGCACCACCGACTCCGCCAATAGCGCCAGCAGTCCGGCCGAGAACATGCCGTTACTGGTCATCGACGTGTGCGACACGGCGTACGGCAGACGTATCGAGAACGTGCTACCCAACATGCAGCAGGCGACAAAGACGATCCCAGCCTGCAACACCGTGGCGAGAGCGTGTGTCCCCGCCATCGATCCAAGCAACGTGACCAAAGCCAATACAGCACCAGCGAGTGTGGCAAATACCGGCAGCAGCGCCAGGCACTTGCCCAGGAGCAATGTCCTGGCGGGCACGCCGGCAAAGCGGTAGAGACAGAACCCGTGCCCGTCGAAGGCGAACAGGTTGCAGGATAGCGCGAGCGGCATACCAACCAGCGTCACGACCACGATCGCCGTCAACGGCAGCGTGTCCGAATCGACAAGGCCGGGGAACTGGATCCACAACACCGTCGAAAAGAACGCGAGCAGCAACGGCGACAGGAGCACCATCTTTCCCCGAACCGAACGCAGCCACTGACGAAGCGTAACCCGGGCGATCGCCGCAACCGGCGATGCCAGTGACCTCCGCGCTCGCCGCCTCGGTCGCTGTCGCACCGCCCTCGCACGTCGTGCACGCGGAGCCCTTGGATGGCCGTCCCGGTACTGGGCCAGGGTGGCCTTATAGCTGCGCCCCAGGCTCAGCACCGCGATCAGAAGCAGGACAACCATCCCGACCACCGACCGCCACGGGGTAATGTCGAGCCCGTCCACCGAGCCGTATGCCACCCACCCGCGCGTCCATCGGTTTAACTCTCCCGGGTCGCGAGTCGCATGCCCAGCCGGTCCGATGGCAATGTCCTCCCGCTGATCGGACGGGGTTACTTCGACCGTACTCTCTTCCTGCTGGGACGCGCGCTCCTGCCCCCGCTGGTGCATCGAATACAGGCCGGGTGCCTGGGTCAGCAGCAACAACGCCACGAGGAGCACGCTGCCAAGCAGTACGCGATGCGGCTTGTTTGCCACCGTCGATTCGATCCAGCCCTGCACCTGGTACAGGACCGCGGCCACGCAAAGGACCAGCGCCAGCGACGCAGGAATGAGAACCGCATTGCGGAAATCGAGCGCAACCGTGGATGCGATTCCCAAGCCCACCAATGCGGGGACGATGGTGACGGTCGATAGCGTCAGTTGAGACAACGCGAAGTTCAGCAGGAAAACCTGGTGCGGCGCAAAAGGCAGGTGCAGCAGGTTTTCCAGCGGCAGTCCCTCGCCCCGCTGCAAGCTCGTCACGACCCCAGATACGCGAAACACCACGAACATGACTAGCAGCACGACCCAACTGATCAGCACGATGAACGGCTCGGCCTTCGGAAACAGGAAGATTCCCAGCCCCAGGGCAAGCAGGAACGACAGGCAGCCCGTAACGACCGCCAGACCCGTCGCGAGGACTCCCAGACCCCGGAGCCACCGTCCCTCCCGATGCCAACGACGTTGCCAGAGCTTCCACCGCAGCCACACAACCGTCCGCAGATGCGCCGACCAGGTCGACAGCGCTGCGTCCATTCCGGATTCGGACATTTTCGCCGCATTCCGATCCACAGCCCGCTCTCGATCGGAGCTCTCGCTCAACGTCTGCTCTCGGCCAGCCAGCTCAACCCACTTCGCATCTCATCCGTGGAGCCGACGAGTTCGAGGAACACGTCCTCCAGCGACCTTTCTCCGAGGGACGCGAGCGGTTCTTCGAACACCAGGCGGCCACTGTCGATAATGCCGACGTGGGTACAGAGTCGTTCCACGATGTCGAGCACATGCGACGTGACGAAGACCGTCGAACCCCGTTCGACGTAGCTGAGAAGAATGTCCCGCATGATCCGCGAAACAACCGCATCCACGCCCTCGAAGGGTTCGTCGAGGAACAGCAAATCCGGATCGGGCAACATTGCAGCGGCCAGAGCGAGCTTCTTGCGCATCCCGTGCGAATATTCCAGCACGAGCTGCTTGTCCTCTGCGCCGACTTCGAGAACCGAAAGGAGTTCCTCGATTCTCTCCGCGACCGTGTCCTCGCCCAGAAGGTACATCCGCCCGACAAACGTAAGGTACTCACGGCCCGTGAGCAGCTCGAACAGCGCCAGGTCCTCCGGCACCACTCCGATGCGGCGTCGGACGGCCGCCGACGCAGAGACATCCGAGATATCCGTCCCCAGCAGGAACACCTCCCCCGCCGTGGGCGCGAGGATGCCCGTAAGCATCTTGATGGTGGTGGACTTGCCGGCGCCGTTGCGGCCCAGAAAACCGTACATCGAACCGGCCTTCACCCGGAGGTCCAGCGAATTGACCGCGCGCAAGCCACCAAAGTCGCGTGTCAGTCCCCGAGTTTCAACAGCGAAGTCCGCTGGCGGCATCCGCCCCTCCCATCGTGTCTGTCGGTTCGGGAGTATAGTCAAGCTCCCTGGTCACCCCGGTTGTCCGCCCCAGTGGCGTCTTTGGCACCCGTCAGCCGATGCAGGCGGACAAGACGTCTTCCACCCGCACCGGGCGAATGCCCAGGTCTTCCAGGGTCAACGCCCCCTCCGCGCACACATTGTCGCTTTTCAGCAGGTTCACCTGGTCGCGCGTCAGCGGTGCATTCGGGTGCCATGCCATCGCGCCCGCCAGGACGTCCCACACGCCGAACGGGACCGGGACAATGATCCTTCGCCAGCCCATCCGTTCGAGCAGTAGCTGCACGAGTTCGCTGTACGCGAAGACATCGGGCCCTCCAAGCTCATAGACTCGCCCCACCGTTGAGGGGTCTGCCAGCGCCCTCGCACAGGCTTCAGCGACATCCTTCACGAATGCCGGTTGCAGTCTCGTTCGACCGTCCCCGAACAGCGGCACAACCGGACTGTGCCGCGCCACGTCGGCAAGCTTGTTGAGCAACGCGTCACCCGGGCCGAAGATCGCGCTCGGACGCAGGATCGTCGCGCCGCCGAAGGCCCTCTTGACGAGGTCATCCCCAATGCCGCGGGATCGGACATACGGCGAGTGCGAAGCCGGATCAGCTCCGAGACCCGAGATCTGGACCAGCCGTTGGACCCCGGCCCGCTTGGCCTGTCGGGCGACATGCCGGGCGCCCAGAGCGTGGATTCGGTGAAAGGTAGCTCCCTGTTTCTCGACATAATGACCGACCGAATTGACCACCCAATCCGCGCCTTCCACTGCGTTGGCGACCGTCGACTCGTTCGATACATCGGCATGCACCGCCTCGACACAGGCATCCCGCCCGAGTTGCGAGAGGACCTCGGGACGGCGCACGCCAACGCGCACGCGGTGGCCGGCGGCAAGCAGGTGTTTCACGATCTCCCGGCCGAGAAACCCCGATCCTCCGAACACCGTTACGAGGCTTGACGCCATGTGCCGATTGGATTCCCCTTTCACCGCAAAGGACCTGACCGGCGTCACATTTCCACCACCGTGGCAAATCCGCCGTAGATCATCCGTTTACCGTCGAACGGCACCGGGTTGACCTCCTCGTCGAATCGGCGGTCGCGGTCCATCATTTCGTGCATCCGGACCCTGGCCTCGTCGCGGGTCGCCTTGTCGGGCCATTCGATCCAGGAAAAGACCACCGTCTCGTCCTGCTTCGCATCCACCGCCTTTCGGAAGTCCGTAACCGTGCCGTCCGGTACGTCATCGCCCCAGCATTCGATGACGCGGACGGCGCCCAGTTCCTTGAACAGGGTGTCAGTAAAAGTGGCGTGGTCGATGAACTGCTGCTTGTTTGCGGTTGGGACTGCGATCACGAAACCGTCGATATAGGGCACGTCGAATCCTCCTATGGGGCGTTCGCCGCAGTTTCGAGCGCGGCGATGTCAATCTTCTTCATCTGCATCAGGGCCGCCCAGACCTTCGCGGCCTTCGGTCCGTACATGAGTTCGACGGACCGCTTCGGCACGATCTGCCAGGACAGCCCGAAACGATCCTTCAGCCAGCCACACTGGCTCTCGGCGCCGCCATCGGCGATGAGCGCCTCCCACAACCGGTCGGTTTCGGCCTGGTCTACCGTGGCGACCGAGACCGATACCGCTTCGTCAAACGCGAAGTGGGGTCCGCCGTTCAGTGCCTGGTAAGGCGTGCCGGCGAGAGTGAAATCCACCGTGATCACCGTGCCGGGTTCCCCCATCTGATGACCTTCGGGATAGCGCTGCACATGATCGATTCGGCTATCGGGCAGGAGCGAGCAATAGAACTCGGCCGCCGGCAGCGCGTTGTCATCGAACCAGAGACAGGTTCGAACCTTGGGATCTTGCATCATCGAGTTTCTCTCCATCGGCGATGTCGCCCGGCGCGGTTCAGATCGACCTGGCGAGCGCCTCAAGCTGGTCGGCCGCCTTGGCCCAACCTTCGTGAAAGCCCATCTCTTCGTGTTCCTTCAGGGCCGTCGCCTCCCAGTGCATGGCGCGGGCGATGTAATGCGTCCGGCCTTCGCTTGCGTCTTCGAACAGGATCTCCGTGACGATGAACGCGCGCTCGCTTGGAATCCACCCGGATCGAAATGCGTCCGTTATCACCAGCCGGCGCATCGGCTCGATAGCGAGAAACACACCGACCTCCGGGTAGCTTTCCCCGTCCGGGCCATTCATCGTCAACGAGAACTCGCCACCCGGTTGGAGTTCGATTCGAGCGTCGGTGACGTACCAGGGCTCTGGACAGAACCAGCGCTGCAGAAGCTCCGGCTCGGCCCAGCAGCGCCAGACCTTTTCGACCGGTGCTTCCAGTGTCCGCTCGATCGAGAGAACGTGCGCGGCGTTCGTCCTGTTTTCCATGGCCATCGTCACGGTTCTGTTACGTCCGGAGATTCTCGCTCGGACGGGCCGACACATCTAGCGCCATGAAACCCGACACCCTGCGGGTGCCGTCTTCCACCGCCGCCCAAGCCCACCTATCATCCTGTCGATCTTGCCGTTGGCGTCGCAAGCCCTACAGTCTGAAGCCCGCGAAACCTGCTGGATTTCCACCACCATGAAGAAACGTCCGATCTTGGTTCCGCCGTTCCTTGGAGCACTGGCTCTCGGTTGCATAGGCACATCCGCGACGGCTACCACGGACGGAATGTTCACCGTCCACGAGATCGAGACAGGCACGGCCTTCCACCAGACGGTCCTCGCCGGATCCTTCAGCGCCGGCGCCGCCCTTGCAGTCGTAGCCATGGACGAGACCGGACAGCAGCGCGTGCATTTCTACGGGTTCGACGGAGACGAGTGGTCGGCGGTCCTCGAACCATTCCGAACTACGCCCGCCCTGTTCGTCGATGTCGTAGAGGGCGCGGGTGGTGACCGTCTCATCGCGTACCGCAACGGACGCGTGACGTGGTTCGACCCGAACACCGGTACTGAGCACGTCCTCGCGGAACTCCCCACGACCTACACCGTGCCTCGCGACGGCGGGATACCCCGAATCGACATTACCCGCGACCTGAACGGTGACGGTCTCGACGACCTCGTGGTCCCTGGCATCGATGGGTTCCGAGTTGCCGTACAGTTGCCGGACGGCTCCTTCGCCGAACCGGTCAAGCTCGGTCCCCCGGAGCCGTTTCTTGACGCCATGTCCTACGGCGACAAGCGCACGTACGGCGACGTTGGCATCACGCCGGAGAACATCCCCTGGTACCTGGCGCGGATCCACCAACTGGACTACGACCGCGACGGTTTGGGTGACCTCGCCTTCTGGAACGGGGAGCGGTTCGACCTGTACCGGCAGACCGAAACAGGCGCATTTCAGACCACGCCCGACACCTTCGAGATCGATGTTCCGTTCGACTTCGACGGCGCTTACGCGCTTGCGTTCCAGGTCGGCGAGGCAAATCCCGCGTCCCTCGTGCTCGGACTCGGCCGACGCATGGAGCACAAGGTTCTGAAAGGCTTCCGCGATCTCGACGCGGACGGCATCGCTGATCTCATCACCCTGACGCTGGAGGGACAGAGTCCGCTGCGGTTCCGGGGCCGGTTCGAGATCCATTTCGGCCAGCCGGCACCCGACGGCACGGTCTTCGCCGCCGCGCCCGACACAACGGTCGACACGCCGGGCCGATCTGCGGGCGGGGAGCCGTGGGGTTACGCAACCCACAGCTTTGTCGACTTCGACAGTGACGGCGATATCGACATGGCGCTCAGGGCGGTCGACACGCGCGCGGGCGGCATGCTGCGCGCCATCGCCGCAAACGCCATCTCCATCGACCTGGCCTTCTATCGCCTGCGCGACCGTGCCTATCCGGATCGACCCGATGCCTCCCGACGCGTGGCGAGCGCATTCCGGCCACTCTCCCGGCGCGGCCCCCTGTTCCCTACCGTCCTCACCGGCGACGTCGACGGAGACGGCCAAATGGAGCTCCTGATCGGCGATCGCTGGAACCGGCTGTCCGTGTTCCTTGCCACCTCCGGCGCGGACCCGTTCGCGGGCCCCGCGGCAAAGGTGTCCGTTGACATACCCGGGGACGGCGACCGCAACGCCCGACTTGCCGACCTAGACGGCGACGGGCGCCAGGACGTGATCATCCACCACCCATCTTCGACCGGCCCCAACCGGGTTATCGTCCTGATGGCTCGCTAACTTGGCATGTCCGGCGTTGGCACCGTTGCTACTATCGAACGACCGCGACCGCGTGATGGAGAACAACCCAAGTGGACACCCTCGACGGCACATACGGAGACTTGGTCCGCCTCAATCCCATCGATTCCTCCCAACCCCAGACCTTGGGACGAATACCGCTTGGTACGCCCGCGACCGGTGGCGGTGTCGATGAGTCCCGACTCCGCGATCTCCTGTTCCTCCATCCTCAAAGCCTCCCGATACAGGCGATAGATGCGGCATACGGCGGTGCCGTCGCCGTCTGCAAGGAGTTGTCGACACCTGCTGGCCGTGTGGATGCGTTGTACGTGAATGCACACGGACGACTCACCCTGACGGAGTTCAAGCTCTGGCGAAATCCGCAGGCTCGCCGAGAGGTGATCGGCCAGATCCTGGACTACACACAGGAACTCGCGTCGTGGGGATACGAGGACCTGCAACGAGAGGTTTCGAAGAGGCTTGGGAAGCGGGGCAACGTGCTTTACGACCTGATACGGCAAGTCTCCCCTGAAACCGATGAAGCGGCGTTCGTGGACAACGTGGAGCGCTACCTCAAACGGGGGGAATTCCTCCTTCTCATCGTAGGTGATGGCATCCGTGAGGGCGTGGGAAAGATCGTCGACTTCGTACAGCGTCACTCCGGATTGCACTTCCAGCTTGCGCTGGTCGAAGCGGCGCTGTACCGGGACACCGATGATCGGATTCTGGTCCAGCCCCGTGTTCTTGCGCGTACCGAGATCGTCGAACGAATTGTCATCGATAGCGGCGCTCCGATCGATGCTCCGGAGGAAGAGGAGCAGGAGGACCTCCTTTCCGATATGCAGCAGGAGAACCTCCGCTTTTGGTCGAGGGTGGTCGAGGATTTTCGTTTCTCGGACGTCACTGTCGAGGTGCCGACGGCGACGAAGGAATCGTCAGTCTTCATTGGTGTAATCAACACGGCGTTAGGTGGTCGGGGCATGTTCTTCGGGGCATACCTGTATAGAAGCGAGTCCCATGTGGGCTGTTATCTCGGGTGCAGGAAGGGACAGTTACGCGAAAGCCGCATCCATGAGCGCTTGCAGGACTCGGTCGAGGCACTACGGCATGAAGCAGGAGGTGACCTGCTGGTCTGGACCAATAGCAGCGGCCGCCCTCGTATCGGGTTCCAGCGCAAGACATCTCTTCCATTCCCTGCCGACGGAAACGGATCCCGGGAGTTCGACGAGGCAGTCGAATGGATGCGGGACCGCCTGGACAGGCTCGTCAGCACCTTCAACCCACGACTTCAGCGCATTCTTTCGGAAGGAGACTGACTGGCGATGACGATTCCCGAGAACCACGCAGCACCGTTGACATCTCGCTCAGCACGTACGAGTTTCAGTTGAGTCGAGGAATACCAAAAAGGGCAATCGTGGACTCGATTTCCAAGGTCATCTTTGCGCCGTGGAGCGATCCGTATCGTCGCTCGAGCGCGACGGCAAGCTCGCTCGCGCCGTCACGCTTGTTCGCGTACGGACCGTTGACCACACAGCCTGGACAAAGCACCGAATCTGCGGGCAAGCAATCCGCAAACGTGCGGTTTCCGATTCCACCCCCCCCCCCACGCGTAGCCGGATCGCAACATCGTTTCCGCACTATCCGAAAATGCGAAAATGCCCATCTTTCACGGTCCAGTTTGCGTTAGCCGACCAATACAATGAAAGAAACGCATGGACGAGTTACGTCCAAGAAGGTGCGAATGTGCCCGAATCGAATTGGATAGAGCTACTTGGGAGGACGCCGGAGGCTAGTCATGCGTCTTCGATCCGCCTCGACGATGCGCAGGTCTGCTTCGAACTCGGCGATGAGGTGCGGTTCAACGCCGACGGCGGCAGCCTGACCGGCATCGTCGAGAAGCTCAACCCGAAGCGCGCCAGGGTGCGGAGCGGCGCCGATGTCTGGATCGTGCCCTATTCTGGGCTCGACCACCTATCCGGCGCCATCGCGAGAGACCGCCGAATACGCGTTACGCGGCTGAAGGAAGTCGCGGCCCAGGCCCGCGAGCTTATGGACCGGCATGGGCTCGGGGAGTGGATCCTGCGTTTCACCGCGGCTCAGAAGAAGCTGGGCGAATGCCGCCCACGGCAGAATCTTATCCTTCTCAGCCGGACACACGCCGTGAACGGCCAGCCTGGGCAGGTGACCGACACCATCCTCCACGAGATCGCCCACGCCCTCGCTGGACCCGGGGCCGGGCACGGACCCGCCTGGAAGGCCATCGCCAGCCGGCTCGGTGCTACACCGGGGTCGTGCGCGCCTGAGAGCGACGCGGCCCGCCTTGGCCGGGAAGCCGTCAAGGCGAAATTCCGCAACGGCGATACCGTCTCTTTCATCGGCGGGGAAGCCCTCCGAACCGGCGTCATCGTTCGCATGAACCCTAAGCGCGCCAAGGTGGAGTGCGGGGACGTCGTGTGGTCGGTGCCCTACGCCAAGCTTGGCAAGACCCACACCCTCGACCGCGATTCACTTGACGCCTGAACTTCTGGAATCGGATGCAGGAAGGGACCGCAAAGGAGACCGCGTGACAATCGCATGCTTCTCATCAGTTTCCAGGGTCGACCAGTATCATTGACTTCTCGTTGCGCTCGTACGAGTTTCCTGTGTGTCGAGACTTTGAAAAAAGGGGGCATTTCGTGGACTTCGATGTCGAAGTTCACTTCCGTGCCGTGGAGCGATCCGTATCGTCGCTCAAGCGCGACGGCAAGCTCGCTCGCGCCGTCACGCTTGTTCGAGGCTATTCGACCACGATCAAAGACTTGTGGGATGTCCTGACACACGCCGAGCGCATTCCGCGCTGGTTCCTGCCCATCAGCGGCAAACTTGAACTCGGTGGCCGCTATCAGTTGGAAGGCAATGCGGGTGGCCGGATCACCGCGTGCGAACCACCGTCACATTTCGCCCTCACCTGGGAATTCGGCGGGGACGTGAGCTGGGTGGAGGCGCGTCTGACGGACGATGGAGCCCGCGGTGCGCGCCTCGCTCTCACGCACACCGCGCTCGACTCGGAGCACTGGGAAGAGTACGGACCGGGCGCCGTTGGCGTGGGCTGGGAGTTGGCTGCCGCGGGGTTGGCGCTTCATCTCGCGCAACCGACCGCGCCGAAGCCGGACGAGGCCGCTCTTGTCACTTCGCGCGAGGGCAAGGCGTTTGTCGCCGGCAGCAGCGAGGGATGGCGACAGGCGGCCGTGGCGAGCGGGGCGGACCCCGATGCCGCGCGCGTCGCGGCTGAACGCACGGCCGCGTTTTACACCGGCGAGTCCGTCTGAAACGCATTCGATGGGCCGCAACTCTTGACCGAACAGACCCTTGCACAGGCCATTGCGGTCGCCCGCGACGGCGACGTCGATACTCTCAAGGTCTTGCTGGCCCGTTCACCGGAAGTCGTCGCCGCCTTCGACGCTGACCGACGGACGCTGTTGGACCACGCCTGCCGGGCGGCCACGGGGGACATTGCGATTCCGCTGAATCCCGGAACGCCCCGCCAACATGCCGCCGTCGACCTGATATTGCGGGCGGGCGCGGATCCGTCGGCTGCCGACAGAGACGGTTGGACCCCACTGCACACCGCAGGCATGGCCGGTCACCCGGACCTGGCGAGGCGGCTCCTCGAAGCCGGCGCTTCTCCCGAGACGGACGCCTACGGCAAGGTAGGCGGGTCTCCCCTGTCGTACGCACTGTTCTACGCCAAGGCGTACATGGGCGAGGTGCTCACGCCGCTATATCCCGACAACCTTCGCACTGCCGCCGGGCTGGGGAACGATCTCGGCAGGTTCATCAAGGGCGACGAACTGACACCCGACGCGCGCTTCGGCCTTGACTTCTACGCCCCGGAGTTCTTTCCGACCTGGAGCCGGACTTTCGAGCGCCAGGAGGTGCTGGACGAGGCATTGACATGGGCGGCGCGAAACAACCAGTGCGACACCATGGCCGTCCTGGTGGGACTCGGCGCAGACGTCAATGCAAATCCCTTTCGCGGCACGGCGCTGCTGTGGGCCTGCTATAGCGACAAGGTCGATGCGGCCACATGGCTGCTCGACCACGGCGCGGATCCCGATCTGCGCCACGACTGGGGCGGCGAAGGCCACGGCGTCGATGCGGTCGCCATGCACCTTGCGGCACAGCACAACTGCGTCGGCTGCTTGAACCTGCTCCTCGACCGAGGCGCGGACCCGATGATCGTCGATGGCGCGCATGGGGGCACGCCCGCGGGCTGGGCCGAGTACGGCGGGGCAACAGATGCGCTCGACATATTGAGGCACCGGCTCGGTTGAGTCTCGGAAGCGGCCGTCCCCGCTTCACCGCAGGACCGCTACACCCCGAACACGGCTTCAGCCAGGTCGTCCAGAGTCGCAATGTCTTCGAGCTTCAGGATCCGGGGGAGCTTGTGGAACACATCCATCGTTCGGTGTTGCGCGAGTCCCACCGCCTGACGACGCAAGGCCTCCGTCAGCGCCCGGCGCGCGAAGTCGCGCTCGACCGGCCAGTCGCTTTGATCCAGGAACGTCCGCAACAGCGTCTTGTCGCCGTCGAACAGATTGAGCTGGATCTGCGCCAGCTCGTAGTGCCGGTCCGCCACGAGCGCGTCGCCCCAGTCGATGATGCCTGCAAGCCGCCCGTCCTCAACGAAGACGTGACGGAACATCAGGTCGCCGTGGACGAACACGGTCTTCCCCTGATCCGTGCCGGCGACAAAGCCATCGATCTGCGAGACCAAACGTGATGGCAGGACCGACTGCATCGCGGCCTCCACCAGGCCCGGGGCGCACCACGTAGCCGGAGTGGCGACATCGGAAGTTGCGGCCAGGGAAGAGATGCGACGCACCTGCCGGGCAAGATCCGCGGCGATCGCGGACTTGTCGTGGATGGAAAGATCCGCCTGCTCCCAGTGCGCGCCGGACGCCCGCGTCGTGACCAGGTAGGGCCAGGGTGTAGCCGGGTCGTCGAACAACTGACCGTTGAACAGCAATCTCGGCGCCAGGATGCCCGGATCCTCCGCAACGCGACGCATGGCCGCCAGTTCTACGGCATGCGCCCTGCGCCAGAAAGGCATATATCCAAAGAGCTTGACCACGACATCGCCGCAGACCAGCGTCAGGAATGTCCCCCCTACCCCTGCCTCAACACGATTGATATCGGCATAGATACCGTGTCGTTCAAGAATCTCACCGACGCGCGGCCACCAGTATTCAAGGTCGTCGAACCGCACCAGGAGTCTCGGATAGTCGTATTTCGCCAGTTGATCTGAACTGCGGGGTTTGACGATCAACAGGCGGTGGATGACCCGATCCGCGACGATGGAATACGCGAGCCAGGTTCATTCATCTTCGGTCGCGGGTTCACCCATGGAACGATCCGTCGATCTCTCAAACAAGTAAACGTCTGCGCTCTTCAGCGACATCAACAGCCTCTCGCGCCAGACCGCCATTTGCTGTTCAGCAACGCCAGGTTCCAAGGTTTCGATTGAATCCTGAAACTCGATGATCGACTGTCGTATCGCTGCGTCGGACGCCGCACGACTGGCCTCGCGCCGTTTCCACACGAGTTCCTCAATCCCGTCCACGAAGTTCCGCTGCTCAATAAGCGAAAGCGTGTCAAACGTGCCGTCTGCCAGGCGACGGTAGTGTTCCGGCGCCACGTCACGCAGCGGTTCCAGCGACGGAGCCAGTTCAGCGCCTGTTTTCGCGTCACCGATACTCCCGAAACCGCACGCGGCCACCACAAGGCATATCGACCCGAATACAAGGGTTCGCACGCGGTTCATTCCGGACTCCAGGACGTTTCGCGGTGTTGTCATTGAGGAGCGCTCTTTGGGGACGGTGGTCGCGTAAACCCCGAAGTCCAATTCTCCATACGTAGTGAATCACTCTCGAGCTTCAATTCTCGCAACAGCATTTCGCGCCTCCAAGCCAGGGACTCTTCTGCAAACTCAGGCGACATGGCCTCGACCGAATCAAGGAACTCGGCTGCCCACTGCTTTTGCTCCGCCCGGAAATCCGCACGCTCCGCCTCGCGTTGTTTCGTCGAGAGTTCGTGGATTTCCACCACGAAGTCCCATTGCTCCACCAACGAAAGGGCGTCAAACGTGCCGTCTACCAGGCGACGGTGGTACTCGGGCACCCCTTCACGCAACGCATTCAGCGACGGAGCGAGTTCGGCCGCAGTCTTGGCATCACCGATATCCAGTTGCTCGGGATAACAAGCGACCAACCCCATACAGGCCACCGCCATGCCGAGGGTGCGAGAGACAAGTCGGAAAGCCATCATGTCTCGATACTATTCGGGCGTTGCAGGCCCATCAAGGCACCAGCAGGTCGCGCACGCCCTTGACGATGCAGAGCGCGCCCAGGCCGAGGATCACCCAGCCCGTCACGCGCCGGAACTGCCGGTCGTCGAACTTCTCCAGCAAACGCGTGCCGATCCTGGCCCCCAATGTGGCAAGCACGATCCCGGCACCGATGATCCAGATGGGTACACTGGCGACGGAGAACTCGTCCAGGACCGCATTGGACACCCAGGCGTAGTAGCCGATCTTCACGACGTGGCCCGCGGCCTGTGTCAGCCCCTTGGTCGCGACGATGGAGCGCCTGTCCACCTCCGTGCGCAGGTAGAACGCGTCGAGCAGCGGGCCGGATGCGCCGGCAAGCAACTGTGCGGCCGTGACCGTCGTGCCACACGCCACCGCTGTAACAGGGCGGCGCACGTCGAGTCCCCGGAGCGTCGGCACAACCCGCGCGAGCCAGGGAAAGGAACCGACCAGGATCAACACCAGCGCGGGATCGGGGACCAACGCCAGGGAAACGAACAGCGCGACAGCGACAAGAGCGCCGACCGCGTAATACGGCATGATCGCCCAAATGACATGCTCGCGCAGGAACAGGAACCGCGCGCCGTTGGAGGCGGCCTGCACGGCGCCGTGGAGGATCATGGCGCTGGCCACGGGCAGCAGGGTGACCAGCACGGCCATCAGCAAGACGCCACCGGCCATGCCGATCACGCCCGACAGCACCGCGGTGGCGAGCACCGTCGCCAGGATCAGCAGGGTGGTCATGGCCGTGCCGAACTCACCCGCGCATCACGAGACCGGCCTCGTCCCTACCCAGGCTTTCCAACGTCGTCGAAGTACTCCCGCGTCACCTTGAACACCATCGGCGCCAGCAGAAGCAGACCGACGAGGTTGGGCACCGCCATCAGCCCGTTGAGCGTGTCGGACAGGTTCCAGACGAGGTCCACCTTCACGTTGGCGAAGGAGAGCGCCGCCAGCACCCAGAGAACACGGTAGATCCAGAGACTTTTCTCGCGGAACAGGTACTGCCAGCACCGCTCGCCGTAATAGGACCAGCCGAGAATCGTGGTGAACGCGAACACCGCGAGCGCGATGGTGACGATGTACTTGCCACCTGGAATGGACTCCTGAAATCCCGTGGACGTGAGGACGGCCCCGGTCAATCCACCGCCATCGGCTCCCATCATGGTCCATGCCCCCGAGGTCAGGATGACGAGCGCCGTCATCGTGCAGACCACGATGGTGTCGATGAACGTGCCAAGCATCGCGATGATTCCCTGGCGGACCGGGCTGTTGGTCTGCGCCGCCGCGTGCGCGATGGCAGCCGAGCCCAAACCCGACTCGTTGGAGAACACGCCCCGGGCGACACCGAAGCGAATGGCGGCGGCAACCGCTGCGCCGGCGAAACCGCCGGTCGCCGCAGCCGGCGTGAACGCGTGAGTGAAGATCAACCCGAACGCTGCAGGCACGTCGACGATGTTGATGACAATGATGGTGAGGGCGGCACCGACGTAGAGCACCACCATGGCTGGCACCAGTCTGCCCGCGACTTCGCCAATCCGGCGAATACCCCCGATGACGACGACGCCAACCAGTGCGGCAACGACAAGGCCTGTCACCCACGAGGGGACCGAGAAGCTATCCGTCAGCGCGGCCGCCATCGAGTTGACCTGCACGGCGTTGCCGATGCCGAACGCCGCCACCGCACCGAACACCGCGAACGCCAGGCCCAGCCACTTGCCAAGCTCCGGGGCGAACTCGCCGACGCCGTTGCGCAGGTAATACATCGGTCCGCCGACATGCTTGCCGGCCTCGTCCACTTCGCGATAGGTGACCGCGCACACCGCTTCCGCGTATTTCGTGGCCATCCCGAACAGCGCGATCAGCCACATGTAGAAGATCGCACCCGGTCCACCGAGCGCGATCGCCGTCGCGACGCCCGCGATGTTTCCGGTGCCGACGGTCGCCGAAAGCGCTGTCATCAGCGCATTGAACGGCTTGACCTCGCCCGCGCCCGTTGGTCCGGACCGGTCGAACAGCAGCCGGAAGCCGTAGACGATCTTGCGCCACGGCATGAACACCAGTCCCAGGGTCAACAGCAGACCGGTGACGCCCAGCATGCCGAGCATCGGCGGCCCCCAGACAAAGGCGTTGACCTGGTTGATGACGGAGTTCAGTTGGTCCATGGATCTATCCTGTGCGCTGTAATGCCGAACAACGGGGCCGCCGGATTGCCGCCGACGGTCTGATCGGACGATTGGCCGCTAAGTGCCCGATAGTCTGACACTAACACCTTGCGCCCGTGCAATCCCGCCGGACTGTCTCTCGACGAGGGTTCTGTGTGGGCACGACCCGTGATCCTCGCGCAAATCCTCTCCTCCATGGCCTTGCCAGAAGCGATAACGGTCCGCCAAGCGCGATCGCTTCCCGTGCCGAAGGTCTACGCGGAGTCTGAGACCCCCGCCCGAAGCTCGTCCGTCACCCATTGGTTCAGGCTCTTGCCCTCGGCGGCAGCCGCGACCGCAATGGTTGCGTGTAGTGTCGGTGGTATGCGCAGGTTGAACTTGCCGGAGAATCTCTTTTGCGGCTCAACATCGTCTTCTCGGCACATGTCGAGAAATACCTTGAGGGAAATGGCGCCCTCCCGCCTCAACCCAGCGACGTCCTTCGCGTAGAAGTCCGCCCCGCCGTTCAGATCCAGGAACTCACCCCGGAACATGTCAATGTCGGGATCAAACTCAATGATGGCCCGGTAGCCATCGATCTCCATCGTGTTTCTCATGGCTCAACTCCATGTTCATGGTTCATCGGTTGCGATGTCGGCGAGACTGACATTCAGATGGATAGCCCCATCTTCAAGGAACGCCCGAAAACGCGCCTCGACGGTGCTGTCGCCGCCCAGGTTCTCTGCGGCAACGCCGTCGGGAAGCTGCAGGAAGAGTTCCCACAGGGTCATGCTCTCGAGGCCGCGCCCAAGCGCCCATGCCCTGTTCCCCGTGGCTCGCAGCCAGCGGCCGTCGTGCAACACGTCGAATATCCGAGCGCGTTCCGGGCGCGTCATGGGTACGGCCCGAAGGATATCGGCGTCCGTCAACGCGGCTCCTTCCAGGTGCGCCTTCTGCAATAGTTCGAGCACCCTCGCGCACTTGACCGCGGCCGGCACGCCATCCGGTTCGTCCTCCCACGGGATCAGGGACAGCGTACGCACGCAGATCGCCCCCACGAGGATCAGTACCCACACCAGGTACAGTCCCATAACGAACAGCGGCAGCGCCGCGAACGCTCCGTAGACGACTTCGTTCTGGAACCACGGAACCGCCCAGGCAAAAACCTCCTTCGCGACGGTGAGGAGTGCCGTGGTCACGACGCCACCAACGAGGGCGTGGTCGAACCGGACCCGGCAACTTGGCACCGCGTAGTAAAGCAGGGTGAACGTCAGTGCAGTCGCCAACGGCGGAACCGCATCGCGAACGCCGTCCATGATCGAGGAGCCTCGCAGTTCCGCCAGGTAGTCGAGACCGAAGTCGTAGCTCGCGGCGGTCACGGCGACCCCGATCATGGGAACGCCGAACGAGACTATTCCCCAGTAGGACAGGAACCGCGCCATGCCGGTGCGGGTGTTCGCGACGTGCCAGATGCGGTTGAACGACTCTTCCATGCGCCTGAGCATGAGCATGGTGGTCACGAAGACCACACCGACTCCAACCAGCGTCAGCTCGTTCGCCTTGGCAGTAAATTCCCGCACACGGTCGAGCACGGCTGCGCTGGAACCGGGCAGGAAGGTCTCGAAGACAAAGCTGGTAATCGTGTCGCCGACGCCGGCGAACTCCGGCAGAAGCGACAGGACCCTGTAGACGACGGCGAAGAACGGCACGACGGCAATCATCGTCGTGAATGTCAGCGCGGCGGCGGCCATCGTGCAGCCGTCGTCGCGAAACTGGCGCGCGACCTGGCGCATGAACCAGCGGCCGTAACGCCATGTTTTCAGCCCAAGATCGAGCACTGCCGCGCCACCTGATGATCTGCCCGTCACTTTTAGCACCGTTGGCGACTGCGCGCCATGAACGCCAATTTCCTATAATCGCTGGCAACCGACTCGCAGAGATCCGTGATGGCCGAACCCGCATCCACCCTGGAACAGCATGCCGTACGTACGTCGTTGGGGTACGCCACCGACGAGGGCGACAAGTACTACTACGAGATTGCGCCACCGGATTCCGAGGGACGCGACCTGGGCAGCGGCACCGCGCGGCACGACGTGTCGGTCTTCAACGCCCGCGAGTGGCCGGAGCCGCTGACGCTCGACGTGCACGGATTCGAACTGCAGAGCGATGCGCTGCCGCCGATCGACTTCCTGGACGCCCAATGCGTCAGGCGGATCTACTACCCCGCCATGGAGAAGATCGCCAAACGATGCACAGGTGCATCGCGCATTCACATCTTCGATCACACGGTGCGGCACGGCGACGAAGGAGTCCGTCGGAAGAAGGGGCTCAAGGGCCCGGCGCGGGGCGTGCACAACGACTATACGCACTGGTCCGCCAGGAAGCGCGTGCGCGACCTGTTGCCCGACGAGGCCGAGGCGCTACTCAAGCGACGGTTCGCCATCGTGCAGGCATGGCGCCCCATCGGGCATCGGATCGAGTCGGACCCCATCACCATCGCCGATGCGCGCACGGTGGACGACGGCGACTTCATTCCGGCGCCCAGGCCCGCGCCGGGACGCGTGGGAGAAATCTGGCGGGTGCGCTACAACCCGAATCACCGGTTCTTCTACTACCCGTACCTGGCGCCGGACGAGGCGGTGTTCTTCAAGGTCTACGACTCGGCAACCGATGGACGGGCGCGATATACGCTGCACACCGCGTTCGAGTTGCCGGATGCGGGCCCGGAAGCCACGCCCAGGCACAGCGTCGAGATGCGCCTGTTGGCCTTCTTCTAGTCGAGGCCCTCTCTCCCTTCGGCTGGACCGGAACGACCAATATGGTCCTGAGCGATCAAAGCCCCATCTCCTTCCGGGACGAACTGCCGCAAAGCGCCGATGTCGTCGTGATAGGCGGTGGCGTGGCCGGCATCTCCACCGCCTGGTTCCTCGCGAAGCGCGGCGTCGACGTGCTGGTGCTGGAGAAGGGTCGGGTAGCGGGAGAGCAGTCGAGCCGCAACTGGGGCTGGATTCGCAAGCAGGCGCGGGATGCGGACGAACTGCCCATCGTCATCGAGAGCCAGCAAATCTGGGCGGGTTTGGCGGAGGCGATCGGCGAGGATGTCGGCTTCGCACGCCGCGGCGTCGCTTACCTCGCCGACACGGAAAGCCAGTTGGCAAAGCACGAGGAATGGCTCGAGATCGCGCAGCAGCACCAACTGGACACGCGACTGCTCACGAGCAGCGAAGTCGAAGCGCTGATTCCCGGGCTGCCGGGACGTTACGCCGGCGGACTCCATACGCCGAGCGACGCCCGCGCCGAGCCGTTTCTGGCCGTCCCGGCGCTGGCGCGGGCAGTGCGGCGCGCGGGCGGGCGGATCATCGAGAACTGCGCGGTGCGGGGCATCGAGTTCGAGGCGGGCGCGGTATCCGGCGTCGTCACCGAACTCGGCCCGGTTCGCACGCAGGCCGCAGTCTGCGCGTGCGGCGCGTGGAGTTCGCTCCTGCTACGCCATGTGGGTCTCGACCTGCCGCAACTCACGTTCCGGGCAACCGTGGCGCGGACAGCGCCCGCGCCGGATTTCTACGACGGCAACGCTTCGGCACCGGGTTTCGGATTTCGCCGCCGCCAGGATGGCGGATACACAGTTTCCGCAGCGGGAACCAACGACCACTTCGTGGGGCTCGACTCATTCCGTTATTTCCCGAGGTTCCTACACATCCTCAAGGCCAACGCGGGCAACCTCCAATTGCGGTTCGACGGAGTGTTCAGCCGCATGAAGCCCCAGACCTGGCGCGACGACGAGGAAAGTCCTTTCGAGCGCGACCGCGTGCTGAACCCGCCGCCCTCCGATCGTGCGTTGCGCCGGCTCGACGAGGCCATCCGAAAACGCCTGCCCGTCCTCGACGGCATCCCGCTCGTGGAGTCCTGGGCAGGCATGATCGACATGACGCCCGACGTGGTGCCGGTGCTGGACGAGGTGGACGACCGTGCAGGGCTCTTCGTCGCCACGGGATTCAGCGGCCATGGCTTCGGCATCGGGCCCGGCGCCGGCAGGGTGATGGCGTCGCTGGTGCTGGGCGAATCTCCGGGCCACGACCTGACGCGATTCCGCTTCTCCCGGTTTCACGACGGCACGCCCAATCGCGTGGGGCCGGGAATTTAGGCAGACGGCGCCGATCGCCCCGCCGTTGGGACCGCGGTCTCCAGCGGGCGACCAGACCCCGCCTGATAGACTCTCATTCCCAAACCCTTCGTGAGACGGCGAAATGTCGGGCTCTGAAATCGAGCTACCACAGACGCGCCCGGCGGCTACACGGCAGTGCGTCGAGGAACTGTTTCGCCGACTGCTGCAGTCCGGCAAACTGCAAGGGTTTCCAACGCATCCAGATGAACTTGACACCGTGCTCGCCGTCGCGGCCGTATGCCTGACCCGTCGACGCCCCTATGCCGAGTGGGAGATCAACGACCTGCTATCGGATTGGCTGGCTTCGGTACAGGCGGAGATCGACCACGTGACGCTGCGACGACGAATGGTGGACTACGGTTTTCTTATGCGCCGGATGGACGGTTCGTTGTATTTCCTGAACTACGGTCGGGTGGCGGAGGTCCTCGGCGACCCTGCCGTTGACGTCGATGCGGGGGCGATCAGCGACGATGTCCGCCGCGACCGGGAAGCGCGGAAGCGATCCCGCTTGAGCAACGGCTAATCCAGACCGGATCACACGCGAGGTCAGATTGGACGGACGCAAGGTTCTCGCCACTTTAGGCATTCTGGCGTATGTGTGGCCGGGCACCTTCTTGGTGGCGTTGCTCCCGTTCTACATAGTTGGAGACCTTCTGGATCTGCTGGATGGATCGGTACATCCCATATTGGGCGTCCTTGTCTTCCTGATCTGCGGATCCGTTGCCACGTGGTTTTCCGTCTGGGTATTCCGAAGGGCGTTTCGGAAGGGGTAGCGAACAGTGTTCGGCTAGCGCAGTCCTTCAAGAATCCTGGCTATAGAGGCACCCCGCATTCCCTGTTTCGTTGCCGCAAAGGCGGAACCGTCCAGGTCCACCATTTGCCGGGCCACTTCGAGGGCCGATTCCCGGAGCTTCTCAGGCGGAACCACTTCGTCCAGGAAACCCGCGTCCCTGGCGCTTTCCGGCGAGAACATCCTTGCGCCCAGGGTTGCTCGAGCCAGGTGGCGCCTGGACAGTCGTTCTTCCGCAAGCATCACGGCGAACGGCGGCAGGGCCAGGCCGATGGCCGTCTCGTTCAAGCCGATGCGGAAGTCGCCCTGCGCACAGATGCGGTAGTCCCCGGTCAACAGGCACAACGCGCCCAACGCTACCGCATGCCCCGTGGATGCGATGACCAGCGGCTGCGGCAGACCGTAGAGGCGCATGAGGAGGCGAGCCCCGCCACGCGTCATCTTCCGCGCGACATGCTCGTCATCGCCGCGAATCACCCGAAGGTCGAAACCTCCGGAGAGAAGACCCGGCCGCCCGGTCAGCAGTACGACCTTGGCTTCGTCGGCCGCGCGGTCGAGCTGGCGGTTCAAGGCAGCGATCATGTCCGGGCCGAACACGTTGGCCTTGCCGTCGTCCATGGCGACCACCGCCACGTGGTCGATGAGTTCGTAGGTCGCGAGTTCAGCCATTCTTACGCCGCCGCACCCGGATTCCGAGTCGCGACCTGTTCCACGAGCCTGTCGAAGAAGTCGTTCATCGGTTGCGAAACCGAGACGATTGAAGGCGAGGCGCTGAAATCAATCTTGACCAGAACATAGTCCTCGTGGCCCATGAAGGTGGCCTTCCGCCCGACAGGGAAGACAAGTGTTCATGAAGGATATCATGCCATGTCGCTCCGCGAGTGAGGCATGGACGCATCTACGTGGAACAACAGGCCGGAAGCACCACGGGTCGGCGCCGGTCCCGTGTCCGGCGCACGAGAAACCGACTTGGCTTTCGCCGTATGTATGTCTTGGCGAAAGTGAGGTGACAACTGGGGGATAAAGAAGATTAGGGTGCGTAGGACAACGGCCTATCTCATCGCTGCCGCAGTGGTTGCCGGCTCCGCTGGCGTAGCCATGCTGCTGGTGCCGCTCGAGCCGGAGCCCGACACGCGTGAGCCACCTTCGCAGATTCCATACGTCGACACCGCGCGCGTCGTGGCCGGCGCGGGACCGATCCCTGGGCATGGCGCGGGAACGGTACGGCCCCGCGCGGAGGTGGACATTGCGCCGCAGGTCGGCGGTCGGGTGATCTGGGTGGACCCGGGATTTCTGAGCGGTCGTCCGGTCGTCTCGGGGCAGACCCTCTTCCGCCTCGAGGAGGCGGACTATGAATACCGCGTGCGTGAGGCACAAGCCGCGCTCGCTGCCCGACACGTAGCACTTCTCGAAGCTCGCGAAGACGCGGCGCCAAACCCGTTGACCCTGCGCGTACCCCAATTGAAGGCGGCCGAGGCTGCGGTTGAGCGGGAACAAGCTACGTTGGCCCAAGCCAAACTGGACTTGTCGCGAACCCGGGTGACGGCACCGTTCGACGGCATGGTACGCGGGGAGACGGTTAGCGTCGGCCAGCTGGTGACGGCTGGTCAAGCGGTTGGCAAGTTGTATGCGTCGGATACCGTGGAGGTAGTGATACCGCTCGCCGATTCCGACGTGGCGCTGATTCCCGGTCTCTGGGAGACGGATCTCGATCGGCAGCGGATTGTTGCCCGCGTATTCGCCGAGTACGGCGACGTCGCCTACGCGTGGCGCGGCTAGGTGGACAGGGCGGACGCGGCCCTCGACGCCGACACGCGCACCGTCGACGTGATCGTCCGTGTGCCGGAACCCTTGACGGCTGGCGTCCTCGTGGCGTCCGGACGGGGTCTCGACACAAGCCCGCCGCTCCTGGTGGGCAAGTTCGTGGAGGTTGCCATCGAGGGCCTTGTGCCCCCCAGCTACTTCCACATACGCCGCGCCGCGCTACAGGCAGGCAACGAGATCTGGACAGTGCGAAACGGTGCCACGGTGCACATCGTGCCGGTGCGGATCCTGCAACGCATCGACGACGAGATCTACGTGACCGGGGAATTGGAAGACGGTCAGGCAGCCATTGTGGGCGGCATTCGGTTCGCGACGGACGGCATGTCGGTGCGCACCGGGGAAGCCACCGGACAGTAAACGCAATCGTTCGGTCACCCGGGTTTGCGGGCCAGAAAACAATAGAGCGGCGTGAATGTTCCGGACTCGCCGCCCGCAACATATGCATCGGCTGTTCGATCCATCAATTGAACAACCGCGACCGAACCCTTCGGAAAATAGCCGACCGCCTCTGCCAGCCGTAGCCCGCCAATCATCGCCTTGCGGCCCATGGGCGTCCTGCGAAACGCGCTGCGCAAGGTCCCGCGCCGTCCTTGCATCGGCTGGTACCACGGCGTGCTGGGGCCATCCTGGATATCCCGGTCCGCTCCTTCATTGATCTCGAATCCGACCGCTTCGAGTGCGCGATTCACTTCCGAACACGTGGCAATGTCGCGCAGGGCGATCCCCAGCATGAGGTCTTTCTTGATGTCCTGGTGACGACTGTTGTCGGGATCGAAGTTCTCGGTCATGCACATCTCCTGGCCCCAGAACAATGCTCCCGGCTTTAGTATGCGATAGATCTCCGCGAACGCTTTCTGCTTGTCTGGCGCATGGCATGTAGACTCGATCGCATACCCCGCGTCGAAGGTGTTGGTGTCAATGGCGCTCATGTCCATGAAGCTGCACTCCATGTACTCCGCCATGTGGTCGAGCCCCGCTTCGACGTTTGTTCGCCTGGCTTTTTCTAGTTGCTGCGCGTTGTTGTTGACGCAGAAGACCCTGGCACCCGACTCGCGCGCGACCCTGCGCATCGGACCGCCGACGCCACACCCGATATCGACAATCCTCATTCCTTCGCGCAGTTGTAGCCGGTCGATCATCAGGCGCTGGTGGCGGACAATCGAATCCTCCAGCGTCTCTCCGGGCCTCAACGGCGCGAAATGCAGCGACTCGTTCCACCCGTATTGCATGAATTCGCTGCACAGGTCGTAGTAATCGTTGACCGTCTCGGTGTGATCGTAGTCGCCGCCATTCGTGTCGACGCGTTGACTTCCCTCCAACCAGTCAGCGTAACGCGCCACGCGGCCCTTGACGTTCCAGCCGCGATACACGTTCCGCAGGTTCCTGGACAGGTTGGCGAGCATTTGATGTTCCTTGAGTGATCTACGCGCGCGTCGGCGCCATGCGTTCGGAGGTCTGGCCGCGCGAGCCGAACAAGCCCAGGCGTATCGAGTACAGCGCGGGAATGAGCACCATCAATATGGCCGTGGTGATCACAATGCCGAAACCGAGCGATGCGGCAAAGGGGCGCAGGTACTGCGCTTGAATGGCCCGTTCAAGAATGAGCGGCGTGAACCCCAGGAACGTGGTCACCGAGGTCAGCATGATCGGCCTGAAACGGCCCTTGGCGCCCTCGATGATCGCGGTCCGCGCGGGTGCGCCGTCACGGAGTCGCTGATCGATGAAGTCGATCATGACCAGCGAGTCGTTCACCACGACGCCACTCACTCCCAGGATGCCCAGAATGGCCGTGCTCGTGAAGGTAATCCCCAGTATCAGGTGGCCCAGGATCACGCCGACGATTCCGAACGGGATCGCGGCCATGACGATGAACGGCTTGGTATAGGAACGGAGCGGAATCGCAAGCAGCGCGAATATCATGAGCATGGCGATCGCAAAACCGCGATAAAGCGAATCGAAGGAATCGAGCTGCTGTTGCTGTTCGCCCCCCAACGTGTACGTGAGGTCGGGGTTCGCCGCCGTGAGTTCCGGCAGGACGGAACCGACCAGCAGGTCGTTGGCTTCCCCGCCCGTAATGACCGCCTGATCCACATCTGCGGTGACGGTGACGACCCGCTGACCGTCCCTGCGACTGATGGCCGGCGGAGCGATACCGGTGTTTAGCGCCGCGATCTGGCTAAGCGGGACTTCTCCTCCCGAAGGGGTGCGAATCCGGTATCCCTCGATGTCGTTGACGGCATCGCGCTCATCGGCGGGCAGGCGCACGAACACCCCCACCTCGTCCCGGCCTCTCTGCACGCGCTCGACTTCCGCGCCAAAGAACGCGGCACGCGCCTGCATGGCCAGTGCTTCCTCCGTGAGCCCGAGCGTTCGCGCTTCGGGTCGTAACGCGAGTTGGATTTCCTTGACTCCGGGCGTGTGATCCGACCGCACGTCGAACACTCCCTCGATGCCCCGAAGGCTATGGACCAAACTGCTCGCAATCCGCGCGAGGATGTCCGAATTGGGGTGCGATAGAACGACCTCCACGGGAGGGCCCAGATCGACGACCTCTCCGCTGAAAGTGATGCTGCGAACATAGGGCAGCATGCCCACCTCTTCGCGCCACGCCTGCACGACTTCGCCGGTCGTAAACCGCCGCTGCGGCGCTCCCACGAGCTTGAACTCGATGGCCGCAATGTTGGCCTTCGGATTCATTGTGGGCTCCGCGGTGAGTCCCCCGCCTTCGCGACGCGGTCCCTCGCCAATCGTCACCGTCACGCCGGATATCGGATTCGGCGCATCATCGGGCCGATCAACGGCCAAACGTTCGATGGCGCGGTGACCGGCCGCTTCCAATTCCCTCGCCACCTCGTAGGTTCTCTTCGCGGGCGTCCCGTCCCGCATCTCGAGACGCGCGGTTGCGAAATCGCCCTCCACGGCATCGGCGAAGGACGAGGTGATGATGCCCGCCGGCAACAGGGAAACGCTCAATATCAGGAGCCCCAAAGCTCCCGCGATCACGATCGCCGGTTGGTCGGTGGCGAAACGCAGCGCCCGGTCCAGGGGACCGTCGAGGAACCGGGCCAGCAGACGGTCAACATGACCTTTGGTTCGTGCAAAGAATCTGTCCACGCCACCCGTGGGGGTCGACTCGGGACCTGCCAGGTGGGACAAGTGGTTGGGCAGGATCAGCAGCGACTCGAACAACGAAATCAGCAGCATGGCGATGATCATGATCGGCAGCGCCCGCCAGACCTCGCCGATGCCTCCGGGGACGAAGAATACGGGCGTGAACGCCACGATCGACGTCAACACGGCAAACGTCAGCGGAACCTTGATGCGTCGCGTGCCGCGAATCGCCGCGACGAGACCCGGTGTCCCCCGCTGGCGTTCGAGATGGATGTGTTCCGCCACGACGATGGCGTCGTCGACGATGATGCCGATGGCCAGAACGAACACGAACAGGGAGATCGTGTTGAGCGCCACGTCGAGAGCCAGCATCACGGCCAGAACGCCCACGAACGACGTGATCAATCCAACGACGACCCATACCGCGAGCCGGACCTCCAGAAACAGCGCCAGCGAGACCATAACGAGCAACAGCCCCAGGCCGCCGTTCTTCAGGAGAAGCTGGGCACGCTCGGAGTAGATCTGAGACTCGTCGTTGAGGATGTCTACTTCCACGCCTTCGGGAAGCGACGGCGCGATGACATTGGCGACGTGCTCGTGCACGGCCGCCGCGACCTCCAACACATGCTCCCCCTCGACCCGGGAGACCTCGACGAATGCGGCCGGCTTGTCGTGGTGGCGGACAATGAGGTCGACATCCCGAAAACCATCTCGAACGTCGGCGATGTCGCCCAATCGCACGACCGTGCCGTCGGCCCGGCTAAGCACAATGATCTCCTCGAAATCCCGCTGAACGTAACGCTGTCCCAAGGAGCGAATCCGGACCTGTTCGTCCGCGGTATCGATACGGCCAGCGGAAAGGTCGACTGAACTGCGGCGAACCGCGGCGGCGATGTCGTCAAGGGTAAGCCCCAGCGCACGCAGTCGGTTCAACGCCACTTCGATGGAGATTTCGTAATCCCGCACGCCGCTGGTCTCGACCAGCGATACCGTTGCAAGGGACGCGAGTTCATCTTCGATTTGGTAGGCGAGCTCTTTCAGCGAACGCTCCGAGATGTCCCCATAGACAACCAGTCGAATGATGCTCTGTCGACTCGTCATTTCCGTGATTTCGGGGCGCCGGGCACCGACCGGAAAAGACTGGATGCGGGACACCGCCGATTCGATTTCGTCTATCGCCTCAGGAATGTCGGTCCCCGACTTCACTTCGACCCTGATCGAGGCGATCCCCGGCGCCGCGATGGACTTGACCGCGCGGACGTCGTCGAGCGAACTGACCCGCTCTTCGACTTTGGCGATGATCGACTCCTCGATCTCCTCTGGCGTGGCCCCGGGATAGGCGACGGAAACCTCGATGTGGTTGAAGGGTATGGCCGGCCAAGATTCGCGCTCCAGGCCGGATAGAGACACCAGACCCGCCGCCAGGATCGCGAACATGAGCAGGTTGGCGGCGACCCCGTTGCTCGCCATATAGGCGATAGGTCCGGCCGGCTCCCCCGAATAGTCGTCGTTGCGGCTCATCGCGCCTCGGCCGTCTCTTGAGTCAAGCGGATACCTTGGGTCGCGGATTGTATCCCGTCGGCGACGACTTGCCCCAGCCCGGGATGCGCAGACTTGCCGTCGCCTTGCGGGACGTCAGACGGGATTTCGAACCTTGGCAACGCGGAACTTCAGCTTTTTCCCCGGAGCCGCCGTGGGAAACGGATTGATGCGCATCTTGTAGTTGTCGGGCAACATTTGCAGTTCCACGTGGTGCGCGATCAACAGAAGATTCACCACTATCTGAAGTTCCAGCCACCGATGTCCGAGGCAGGTATGCGTGCCGAGACCGTACGGGACGTAGGCACCCGTCGCCAGGTCCTGCTGCCGATCCGGCAGGTAGCGGTCGATGTCGAACTTCAGCGGCTCCGGGAACAGGTCGCTGGAATAGTGTGTCGCCGTGTGACAGATCAACAGCCGCGTCTGGGACGGTATCTCGAAGCCGTCGACCACGCATCGGTTCATGACCGTTCGTAGCTGCCAGGGGATTACCGGATACATGCGTTCGGACTCCAGGAAGAGCCGGTGGGTAACATCGACGTTGTTGAAGTCTTCCGCCGCCGGCTCGCGATGCGCGCCAAACACCGAATCGGCTTCCTCGCGGACGCGGGCATGCAGGTCCGGGCGGCTCACCATCGCGTAAACGGCGAAGCCGAGCGCACTGCCGAGATAGAGGCTGGCGACCATGGCGGCGACGAAGGGAAACGTGATGTCCGTTTCCGGCAGAAACTGCGGATCGTTCCGATGCAGTTCCAGTACGGCATCCGCGATGTCCAGCGGCTTCCCCGCTCTTTGCGCGGGCGTGTGAGATGCGTGGATGGCTTCCAGCAGTTCGCGCACGTGTCCTCTCGAACGCCTCATCCTCGGCGTCGACATCATGAACTTGGGCAGCGCGCCTTGAACGTGCGTCACCAATGCGCGGTGCTCATAGGCGAGCAAGTCGTCAACGTAGTGACTGCAATCCACGCCCATGATGATATTCGAGACCTGTCTGCTCATGTGGTTCTGGAAGGTCTTCGCCGCACCGAATACATGGCCTTCGTTCCAAGCGCCGACGGATTCCCTGCAATGGGAGATCAGTTCAGGCAGGCGCGCGGCGAGCGTTGCCCGGGAATAGGCGGTGCGGAGTGACTTGCGCATCTTGTGGTGCTCGGCGCCGTCCATGCCCGGCAATGTTCGCGAGGCGCCGAACACGCTTTCGAGTCCTTGTATGTAGTCCTTCGAGCGAAGGTAGAAACGCCCTTGCTTGTTGACCCAGTTATTGCAATCAGGACCCATCAGGGCGACGACGGGTTGTCCGTTCATGCTGATGGGCACCCTTACCACCGGCCCGTGCTTCTCGTAGACGCGGCACATCGCCTTCGGGATGTTGCCCGCAAGGAATTCGCCCTGTCGCAGGATGTCGACCACCGAGAGCTTCGGGACCGGCTTTGAGGGAAGAACGCGTCGGGTTTTCGGTTTGACCGAGCTCTCCCTCACCGCGCTTGCCACGGACCGACCGACCAGGTCCATGCCGGCGACCGTCTCGATGCGCCCGATCTTCTCCTCGTAATCTTCTTCCGAAAGGAGCAACTTGAAGCCGTCGCAGGTGTGCATCAGCCCCACGAGAATGACGTCTCTCGGGTCGGGGATGTCGTCGTTCAGGATGACGTTCAAGATGCGTGCCCTGGCTTCCGTTCGGATTGTCCCGTCCGCGCTCGGATACCTCCCGGATCGGGAGACCGAGCGCGACAGCGTCCAGAATCCACCCGACTCGTAATCGAGCACTCCCTTGTCGACCAGTCGTTCCAACGTGAGGGTCACGATTTCTTCCGCGCGGGCGGTGTTCCGTTCGATCCAGTATTGCGTATCCGAACTGTCTTCGGCCTTGCTGATGTCCTCCAGCGTCGGGTCGAGGAGCCTGTCGCCAGTTGGCGTGGCGTCGAGGAGATACAACGACTGCAGATCGGTATCGATACGGCTTTCCAATGCGAGGTCGGCGATGACGGCACCCGCCATCACACAGGAAAAGTCCCAATTCGGCACCATTTCGAGATACCCGCTCGACTCGTTGAGCATCAGGAGAATTAGCTCTTCCGTCAGGCGTATTCGAAATTCATCCATGTCATCGCCTCAATATCAGGCAACGGAGAGGACCAGATGATTCGAAGATAGCTGCTGCCGACTCTCAACCAAGCCCGGCCCCGTTGGGGTTATAGCAGCAAGAATTACTGATCGGATAGAGGCGGTCAAGGACACAGGCGAGGGTCCTCCTCGATGACGGGTTCGCCGCAGTCTCGGGATACGGCGCGCCGGTACACGCTGGCCACGCCCTCTGCAACTCGAGAACGCCGAGGCCATGATGTCGGAGGCGGAGGCAACTTCCCCGGCGCGTTCGCTCGCACGAGGCAAGCCCAACGCCCGCGCTGTCTGCACCTCGTCACCGACCCAGAAGCCGTTACATCCGTAGCCACGCTTTCAGGCCTGCGCGACGGCTGACCGAAATCGCGGTGCACAGCGACCCACGCAGGCCACGCATCACAGCGACCCAAATCGAGAGATGTCGCATGGCGGAAGTGGTATTCCGATCCTGTTACGTCGCTGGTCTATTCGCAGGCACCCGAGTAGCCTTGCAACCATCCAGCAAGCATCCAGGAGGGCAACCCGGATGGCAACCAGACCGCAGATCAACCAGTACGAGGTGTCCAGGGTTTCACCCAGTCTCGGCGCCGAGGTGCACGGAATTGACCTGGCCCAGGTCGGCGCCGCCGACGTGGGCGCGATATTCGATCTGCTCCACGAGCATCTCGTCCTGTTCTTCCCAGGTCAGCAGCTCACGACAGAGGAACACATCAGGTTCGGCGGGTACTTCGGGCCCATCGAGGGGCATCCCAATGTCAAGAACCGAACCGAGTATCCCGAGATACTGGAACTCGTCGGAAGCCGCGGCGGAGTCGCCGACGAGTGGCACAGCGACCTGACGTTCCAGTCGGAGCCCTCCATCCTGTCCATCCTGCGCGTGGTGAAGTGCCCCGAAGTGGGCGGCGACACCATGTGGTCGAACATGTACAAGGCGTACGACGAACTCTCAGCCCCGATGCGCGATCTGTGCGAGGGTCTGACGGCGCTGCACGACGCCCATCCGCACAACCGGGCCGACGTGATGGCGGTGCATCCGGTGGTGCGCGTACATCCCGTGACGCGCAGAAAATCGCTTTTCATCAACGAGCATTTCACCCGCCGCATCGTCGAGTTGAGCCACGAGGAGAGCGAACTCCTTCTACCGTACCTCACGCGCTGGGTGTCGAATCCACGGTTCACGGTGCGCTATCGATGGACCGAGGGCACAGTCGCCATCTGGGATAACAGGTGCACGCAGCACTTCGTGCTCGACGACTTCGACGGCGAGCGCATCATGCAGCGTGTGACGGTGGTGGGCGACGTGCCGGAAGCGGCAAGTCCCGCGCGCTGGGAACCCACCCGTTACGGGAAAGGGGCGATGCGGCGCCATGATCGGCAACTCAGCGACTTTCTGAAAGCAGCTCCCGACGCGCCTGCGGATGCCGGATAGCTCCGATATGTGAGACGCCGGGCCGGTTAGCCCGCATATGTCACCAAGGGCCGCGATGATCGCGCAGGATTTTGCCCGCGTGGGCGTGCTCGCGAGCGGAAGCATAGCCGTCGCTTATGGTGCAGCGAGCACGTGCGCCCACGCGGGCAAAAGACAAGCGAGGGCGCGGCAGCGCAGTCTGTATTTTGCAGAGGTCTCGAAAATCGACTTAATCGATTGAAATGCCATGATGCTTGGTGACTCCACAAGCGACTTGGTGAGATATGCGGGTTAGGCATGGCGATCCTCAGGACGCGTTCTCCTCGATCAGCCGCGCCCGCTCCAGGAGCGCCCTGGCCCGGCTGAGATGTGGCGCGTCCACCATCTGTCCGTTGAACGAAAACGCCATCCGCCCTTCCGCCTGGGCCTCGTCGAACGCATCGAGCAGGGCCTGCGCTTCGGCCACCTGTTCCGGCGCCGGCGTGAACGCGGCGTTGATGACATCGATCTGGTCCGGATGAATGGAAAGCTTGCCGGTGAATCCCAGCCGGGCGCCCTCCTCGCATTCTTCTCGCAGACCATCGATGTCACGGAAGTCTACGTACACCGCATCCATGGGTTGCACGCCTCCCGCGACCGCGCTCAGCAGGGTCACTACGCGGCAGTGCTGATAGACAGAAAGGTAGTTGCCGTCCGCATCGCGGTTCCCCGGCACGCCGAGTACAGCCGACATGTCCTCGCCACCCCAGGTCAGCGCGTGGACGCGGGGACAACCGGTGAACGTCGGTAGATTGAGAGCTCCCAACGGTGTCTCCGCGATCAGGATGAGGCCGACTCCCCTATCCGCATGACCGTGCAGGCGCTCCAGCCGCGACAGCTCGGCATCGATGGCGTTCAGTCCCTCCAGCGTTTCCGGTTTGGGGACCACGTAGGCGTCCGGCGGCGAAACTATGGTCGCTTCGAGGTCCGCATGGCCCCACGGCGTGTCCAGGGGGTTCATGCGCACCGTCTTTTCCTTGCTGCCGAAGTCGGACTCGGCAAGCCACGACGCCACAATGCCGCGCACCTCGTCCTTGCGGTCCGGCGTGACCGCGTCCTCCAGGTCAAAGATCAAGGAATCCGCATTGGTGCCAAGCGCCTTGACGAGCATCCGCTCGTTGCCGCCCGGCACGAAATGTATGGAACGCCGCAGGCGTGTCATGGGCAAGCGTCGTCCTCGATCAACAACGGGTGCGGAGCACAGTCCGCGATTGGAGCGGTATAGTCAACAGGGTTCCCAACAGGGTTTCCCCTGAGATTGCATCTGCTGGCGTCGTCGCCGCCTCCCTTCCGTCGCCGCAACCTGTTCGTGGACAGCACCCTCGGCGCTCGGATATGACCGCGTTCGATCTCACCGACTTACAGGAAATCCACCCAACCAGCCTCCTGCGACGCGATCCGGATCGGGCTGATCGTTTAGACGCTACCGACGTCGCATCATCATCGCGCCGCGCAGGCAGGAGCAGACCACTTCGCCGCGCTGGTTGGTCCCGACGTGCTCGAAGGTGACAATCCCCCGGTCCGGTTTCGAACGGCTTTCACGACGGTTGACGACGGTGGAGGTGACCCGGATGGTGTCGCCGATGAACACCGGGTTTGGAAACGTGGTCTTGTCGAAACCTAGGTTGCCTATGGTCGTTCCCAGGGTCGTGTCGCCCACGGAAAGACCCACAACCAGCCCCAGGGTGAAGATGCTGTTGACGAGAATCTGGCCGTGCTGGGTGTCCTTCGCGAACTCGGCGTCGAGGTGCAGCGGTTGCGTGTTCAGGGTCAGCGCAGTGAAGAGCAGGTTGTCGGTTTCGGTGACGGTGCGCCCCGGCTCGTGCTCGAAAGTGCGCCCCACCTCAAGCTCTTCGAAATACTTTCCGGCCATCAAATGATCTCCTCAAAGGCCATGCTAACCTCTCGCACATGAACTTTGAAACGACAGGGGAACAGCAGCTCATACGCGATGCCGTCGGCAGAATCTGCGCGCGATTCCCCGACGATTACTGGGCCGAATGCGACCGGGAACACCGCTTCCCGTGGGACTTCTACAACGCTCTCGCGGCCGATGGCTGGATCGGCATCGCCATACCCGAGAAATACGGCGGAAGCGGCCGGGGGATCACCGAGGCGTCCATCGTGCTGGAAGAGGTGGCCGCATCAGGCGCGGCGATGAACGGCGCGAGCAGCATTCATTTGTCGATCTTCGGCATGCATCCCGTGGTCTGCCACGGGTCCGAAGAGATGAAGCAGAAATACCTGCCCAAGGTCGCGAACGGCGACCTGCACATTTCCTTAGGGGTGACGGAACCCGACGCCGGCACCGACACGACGTCCATCACCACGACGGCGCGCCGCGACGGCGACCACTACATCGTCCGCGGTCGCAAGGTCTGGACCACGAAAGCGCTCGACGCCGAGCGCGTGCTGCTGCTGGTGCGAACGGAGGCCCGCGACAAGGTGGCCAAGCGAACCCAGGGCATGACCTTGCTGCTCGCCGAGCTGCAGCGTCCGGAAGTCACCATCTCGCCGATCGACAAGGTTGGCCGCAACGCTATCGCCACCTGCGAAGTGGTGTACGACGACCTGCCCGTGCACGTCACCGACCGGGTCGGCGAGGAAGGCATGGGCTTCCGCTACCTGCTCGACGGCCTGAATGCCGAGCGCATTCTGGTCGCGGCGGAATCACTGGGCATAGGTCGCGCCGCCCTGCGCCGAGCGGTGGACTACGCCAACGACCGCGTCGTCTTCAACCGGCCGATCGGCATGAACCAGGGCGTATCGTTCCCGCTCGGCGAGGCGCGGATACGCCTGGACGCCGCCGAACTGATGATCCGGAAGGCATCGTGGCTCATGGACAATGGCCAGCCGTGCGGCGCGGAAGCCAACATGGCGAAGTGGCTCGCCGCCGACGCCTGCTTCCAGGCCGCCGACCAGGCCGTGCAGACCCACGGCGGGTTCGGCTACGCCAGCGAATTCCATGTCGAGCGGTATTGGCGGGAAGCGCGCCTGCAACGCCTCGCGCCGATTTCGCAGGAAATGGTCCTGAACTACGTGACGGAGCACGTACTGGGGTTGCCCCGGTCGTATTGAAGATGAATATGCCGCCTAGCCAGCGTTCCCGGCGCCGCATACCGGCGATCTTGCTGCCCTCGCTACTCGCAGCCTGTTCCCTGGTTCCGGATGCGCGAGTTCCCGAACAGGTGGCGGATCTCGACGAAGAGTTCGCCAGCGAAATCCAACCCATCCCGCAACAGGTCGAGTGGTGGAGAGCCTTTGACGACCCTGCGCTGGACCGCCTCGTGGAAGCCGCCCTGGGTTCGAATTTCGATCTTGACGAAGCGGTTGCCCGGGTTGCCCAGGCGAGGGCCAGGGCGCACATGGCCAGTGCCGCGCGGTTGCCCGCGATGCAGGCGGCGATCGGCCCGAGTGAAACTCGCATGCCCACGAGCGCGGGCCTTGGCGCGCAACTGGACCAGCTTGGCCTTGGCTCCGACGTGTTTGAAGCCTTCGGGTTCGTGCTCCCCGACCGGCTCGACCTGACCACCTATTCCGCTGGAGCCGAATTCGCCTACGAGGCGGATTTCTGGCTTCGCGCCCGCAACTCGGCTCGGGCCGCCGGCGCGGAGAGCCTGGCTGCGGAGTCGGACTTGCATACAGCCCGGATCAAAGTCCTGGCGGACACGGTCGGGACCTATTTCGAGGTTGTGGATCTACGGCAACAGCGGTCACTCGCGGGCGAGATCGTGGAGCTTCTGAAGGAGTGGGCGTGGTTGATGGAGACCCGCTACGACGGCGGACTGGCCGATGCCCAGGACCTCTACACCGCGCGGCGGCAACTAGGCGACGCCGAGGCGGAACTGCCTCGGATCGAGGCTCTGATGGCCAACGCCGAGTCACGACTCTGGGTGCTGGTGGGAGGCTACCGGGAGGAACTCGCCGGCATGCTACCGGACGTGCTGACTACGGCCGCTTCACTTGGGCCAGCTCCAACGGGCATTCCGGCGGATCTCCTGGTGCAGAGGCCGGATGTCAGGGCGGCGCGGCAAAGGGTGGAGGCGGCGCGATTCGCCGTAGGCGCGCGTCGCGCGGAACTGTTGCCATCGCTGTCACTGTCCGGTTCGATCGGTCTGCAGAGTTCGGAATCCGCCGATTGGTTCGATCCGGACCAGTGGTTCCGCAACCTGAGTGCGAACCTGCTTGCGCCGGTGCTGCAGCGTGGACGGCTGCGCGGCAACGTCCTACTTGCCGAAGCCAGACTGGATGAGGCGGTCGCGGCGTTCGGTCGCGCCGTGCTGACCGCGGTGCATGAAGTGGAGAGCGCGACTGCCGGGCTCGCAGCCGCCCGTCGCCGCTCCGGTCTGCTGGTCTCGCTGGAGGAGGCAGCCCAGGCAGAGGTCGATCTTCGGCATGACAGGTATGCGTCCGGGCTGGACGACTACGCCATTTTCCTCGCTGCCTCGCAGATGTTGGCGAGCGCGAAGTCCGCCCGGGCCGCGGGGGAGCGCGAACTGGGCTATGCGCGATTGGCCCTGCACCGCGCCATCGGCGGCGCTTGGATATCCGGCAACCCTGTTAGCGACAGGTAGGAACCAACGCTGCGGTCCTTGCCGCGCCTCTTTCGCGGTGAATCTCAAACGCGTCGGTAGGGGCCATCGGCTGCTCGTTTGGTTGTTGCGTCGGGCATTCTAAGGCCTTTCCTCTTGAGTGCAGGGTCGATCCTGTACCCGGTCTCAAGCGGACCATGGGCGACCACCTGGTGCGAGTGCCTCGCAGTGGCCGGACTTGTTGGTCGCCGCGACGATCGCGGCTTTTAGTGCCGCGGTGCACGTCATCAGCCTGGCAAGACGGGAATCGCGCGCTGAACATGCCCTGCATAAAATCAATCCGAACAACACAGCCGATTTTGAGATATCGCAAGCGGTCGATGCGCTCGGGCTCTATCCACGCACTCGGCTTCTCCCAAGCCCCTCCCATGCTACGGCCCAAAGCGTAAAATCATTTGTTCCTTGAGTTCGCGCACACCGAATTGCCTTTAGTACGCACGCTGTTTATCGGTATTTGGAAGATAATTTATGCAAAAGCCAGTGTATTGGCTGCCCCTAGTAATGGGCGGCTTGTTGTTCAATCCCCACGCGGCGCTGGGCGACGAACCCACGGCAGCGGGGCTAACGCGAGCCGACCCGGCGCTAATCCAGTTCGTGCAGGCGGTGGTCGAGGCCAACCCCCGCGTGCAAGCGGCGCGGGCGGCGCTCGAGGCCAGCGCCGCCCTTAGGGACGCCGCATCGCGCCCGCTTTACAACCCGCAGTTCAGCCTGGATGCCGAGAACGGCGATCTAAGCACCCGGGCGATCGAAATCAGTCAAACCTTGGACTGGGCCGGCAAGCGCAAAGCCCGCACGGCGGTTGCAGAGTCGGATCGGCTCGTCATGGAGGCCGAATATCTGGCCGCGCGACAGTCGGTGACCGTCAACTTGCTCGACGGACTGGCACAGCATCAGACGGGTTTGGAGCGGGAGCGCCTGGCCGAAGCGCGCCGCTCTCTTATGCAGGACTTCGCGACACTCGCGAAACGGCGCTTCGAGGCCGGCGATCTCAACCAGGTCGAGTTCTCATTGGCGACACTGGCCTCAACGGACGCGCGCATCCAGAAAGCCACTGCCAGCGCGGCACTGGCCGAAGCCCGGCAAGCGGTACGCAATCTCACACCGCGCTCGACGCCCGAACGGTGGCCTACATTGCCGACGCAAATGCCCGAACGGCAGGCCAGGGCCAGCGATCCACAATCGCTGGTGTTGGCGTTGCCTGAAGTGTTGGCCGCTCGTCGCCAGATCGACGCCGCCAGGACGACCGTGACACTGCGCGAACGCGAACGCCGACCCGACCCCACGATCAGCCTGGTTGGCGGTCGCGAAGGCCGTGATGATCTGATCGGCATAAATGTGTCGGTTCCGCTTTTCGTCCGCAATCGATTCAATAGCGAAGTGGCTGCGGCAATGGCCGAACGCCGCCAGGCGCAACAAATCGCCGACGACGTGATGCAGCACGCGCACGCACGGCTCACGAGCGCCGCCGAGCGCTACGAACTGTCCCGCCGAGCCTGGGGCGAATGGCAGCAAACGGGACAAGCGAGCCTCGCGAGACAGACCGAACAACTCCGCAAATTGTGGCAGGCGGGTGAACTCAGCACCGCCGACCATCTGGTGCAACTGCGCCAAACCCTCGACGTTCAGGAAAGCGCCCTGGATCTGCGCCAGGCGCTGTGGCGCGCCTGGTTCGAGTGGCTCGTGGCCTCCGGCCAGGTGGATGCGTGGTTAGGGCTGGGAGGCCCCCGATGAATCGAATCGACCGTATCACCAACGTGAAGAACCACATGAACAGGTCGCGCATGATCTGGGCCATCTGTCTGTGCCTAGCCGTGATCGTCCCCGTATTCGCCCAGGATAGTGATGACCATGAAGGTGAACAAGGCGATGCCATTGAACTGACCTTGGAGCAACAACGCGCCGCCGGTGTAGCCGTTCAGTCCGTTGCCGCGCGGGCATTGAACGAAACCCTGCGCGTGCCCGGTGAAGTTGTTGTCAACGCCTATCGATCATCACGGGTGACCCCGCGGATCACCGCACAAGTGGCTGCCCGGCACGTGCGCCTGGGTGACAACGTCAAAGCCGGCCAGACGCTGGTCACCCTATCCAGTGTCGCCATGGCGGAGGCGCAAGGCGCGCTTATCATTGCCGACCGCGAATGGCAGCGGGTGAAGTCGCTGGGAAGGGAAACCGTTTCAGAACGGCGTTACACCGAGGCGCAGGTCGCGCAACAACAAGCGCTGGCGGCGGTCGTCGCATACGGCCTGACCGAGCGCCAGGCGGCGGCGTTGGCGAAGTCCGGTGATGTGAGCAAAGCCACCGGAGTCTTCGATCTGCTGTCGCCGCAAGCCGGTGTGGTCTTGCAGGACGACTTCATCGTCGGTGAACTGATCGAGCCGGGCCGCGTATTGATCGACATCACCGACGACTCGGTGATCTGGGTGGAAGCCCAGGCGGTCGCCAATCGACTGGCCGAGGTTGAGCCGGGCAGTTCCGCCCGCGTCAGCCTGGACGGTGACACCTGGCATGTCGGCACGGTCATCCAGCGCCACCACCGGCTGGACGAGACCACGCGCACGCAGGGTCTGCGTATCGAAGTGGACAACGCCGAGGATCGATTGCACCCGGGGCAATTCGTCGAGGCGGAGATCGTCACGGGCACTCGTGCACCCATGGTCGCAGTGCCGAATCAGGCGATTACGCTGATCGACGGCGCATCCAGCGTCTTCAAACGTGAAGACGGCCATGAGTTTCACGCCGCAGCGATTGAGACCGGGCCCACCATCGGCGATTGGACCGTGGTGCGCGCAGGACTCGTCGAAGGTGATGACATCGCTATCGAAGGCATTTTTCATCTCAAATCACTCATGCTCAAGTCTTCGCTCGGCGAGGGCCATGCGCATTAGCCCGCGTAGGGAATTCGATGTTAGAAAAACTCGTTGAAGTCTCGTTGCGCTACAAATTCCTGGTGCTGATACTGTTCGGCGCCATTGCCGCGCTTGGCTGGCGCGCGGTCGTCACCGTGCCCATCGATGCCTTCCCGGACGTGACGCCGGCACAGGTCAACATCTACACCGAGTCGCCGGGTCTTGCGGCCGAGGATGTCGAGCAGCTGCTCACGTTCCCTATCGAATCCGGTATGGCCGGCTTGCCAAACGTGCAACACATCCGGTCTGTGAGTTTGTTCGGCCTGTCCTATGTGGCCGTCTACTTTGACGACGACCTGGATATCTACTTCGCGAGACGTCTGGTGGGCGAGCGCTTGCAGGAAGTCGCCGATCGCATTCCCGAAGGCTACGGCACGCCGGAAATGGGCCCCAATACCTCTGGCCTGGGTCAAATATTCTGGTACACGCTTGAGCGCGCCGATGAACGGCTCAACGCCGACATCACCGACATGGATCTGCGCACATTGCATGATTGGAATGTGCGCCTGATTCTGCGCACGGCGCCCGGTGTCGACGACGTCATGTCCTGGGGCGGACAGGAACGCCAGTTCCAGGTGGTGATGGATCCCCTCAGTCTTATCAAGTACGACCTGACGTTTACGGACGTGATGCACGTCATTGAGTCCAACAACCGACAGGTCGGCGGTCAGTACGTAAGCCTTGGTGCCGAACAGTACCTGGTGCGTGGATTGGGGCTGGTGGAAAACGAGCAGGACATCGGAGATATGGTCGTCAAGGTCGAGGACGGTACGCCGGTGTATTTGCGCGACATCGCCCAAATCGTCCAGGACGGCGCGATCCGCTTTGGCGCAGTCACCCGTGATGGCAAGGAAGTGGTGCTGGGCATGGCGCTGTCGCGATTGGGCGAGAACGCCGCAACCGTGGTCGATGCGGTGAAAGAGAAAGTCGAACTTCTCGATCAGTCACTACCCGACGGCGTGGCGCTGCGTCCGGTCTACGACCGCACGGACCTTGTCGACAAAGCCGTTGGCACGGCAGTGAGTGCGCTGGTGGAAGGCTCGATCCTGGTGGCCATCGTGCTCTTTTTGTTTCTGGGCGAATTTCGCTCGGCCGTCGTCGTGATCGCCGCCTTGCCGCTGGCCATGTTGATCGCCTTCATATTCATGAACGAGGCGGGGTTGTCTGCCAACCTGATGTCTCTGGCGGGACTGGCGGTGGGTATCGGCATGATGATCGATGGCGCGGTGGTGATGGTGGAGAACGCCTTTCGTATCATGGCCGAGCGGCTAGAGTCCGGCGAGCCGCTGAATCGCTCCAGTGCGGTACTAGCAGCGGCGCGGGAAGTCGCCAACCCGATCGCATTTGCAATCATGATCATCATTGTGGTGTTCCTCCCACTCTTCGCTCTGGAAGGTCTTGAAGGCAAGTTGTTCAAACCGATGGCCTTCAACATCAGCTTTGCCATGGCCGGATCCCTGGTACTGACACTAACGCTGATTCCGGTGTTGGCCGCGCTAATCCTAAAGCCGAAAGAAGAGCGTGATACGTGGCTGGTGCGTGTGATCAAGGCGCGCTACTTGCCTCTGCTATCGTGGTCACTGGCCCACAAAAGAACCGTCGTGGCCGGAGCGGTTGGTCTGCTCGTCGCCAGCCTCGCCTTATTCCCGTTGCTCGGCAAGGAGTTCATGCCGCAGCTTCAGGAAGGTTCCATCATGTGGCGGGTGACGTCGATTCCATCAGCCTCACTGGAACAGTCGATCAAGATCTCCATCGACATTGAAAACGCACTGTCCGAGTTTCCTGAGGTAAGAACGACGGTCGCGATGATCGGTCGCGCGGAGAAGGGCGAGACCGCAGACGTCAACTACATGGAAATCTACACCGAACTCATTCCTGAAGCCGATTGGCCGGGCGATCGGAACATTACGGAACTGGCCGAGGCGATGCGCGAAGAACTGGAAGTGGTGGTGCCAACCGCGGTCGTGGCATTCACGCAACCCATTCAGATGCGCGTTGAAGAACTGATCTCCGGCGTACGCGCCACGCTTGCGGCCAAGATTTACGGTGAGGATCTGTCCGAACTCGATCGGCTAAGCGAAGAGGTCAAAGACATCGTTGCCGGCGTCGACGGCGTGGCGGACCTCTCGCTGGAGGCGAACGTCGGCAAACCGCAAATTCGCATTCAGGTTCGACGTGATCAACTGGCGCGTTTTGGGCTGAACGCCGACGATGTTCTCTCCGTTGTACGCACGGGCATCGGCAACGAGCCGGTTTCAACGCTGATCGATGGGGTACGCCGCTTCGACATCACAGCGCGGCTTGACGATGCCTCCAAGTCCTCCGTGCAGTCGATTCGGCGTATTCCCCTGAGGACCAGCGGTGGCGCAATTGTGCCTTTGTCGGCGGTCGCCGACGTGACCGTTGCCGAGGGCTATTCGTTCGTACGCCGCGAGCAACTGCAGCGCTATGCCGTCATTCAGATGGACGTGCGCGGACGCGATGTCGACAGCTTTGTCCGTGATGCGAACGCAGCGATCGAAGCACAACTGGATTTACCCGCCGGCTACTGGATTGAATGGGGCGGGGCGTTTGAGAACCAGCAACGCGCCTTGGCCCGACTGTCGGTGATCGTGCCGCTGACGATCTTCTTTATCTTTGTACTTCTGTACACGGCATTTAACTCCGTCAGATTTGCCACGCTGATCATTGCCAACGTGCCGTTTGCGACCATCGGCGGCCTGGTTGCCCTGTTCATCAGCGGTCAGTACGTCTCGGTGCCATCGGCAATCGGCTTCATCGCCGTGTTTGGCGTGGCCATGCTCAATGGCATTGTGCTGGTGAGCTTTCTCAACGAGTTGCGCGAGAAAGGGCGCAGCGTGCGAGAGGCGGTACAGCAGGGCGCGGAGCTGCGTCTTCGCCCCGTGTTGATGACCGCGAGCGTTGCGATCCTCGGTGTGGTGCCAATGTTGTTGTCCTCCGGCGTCGGTGCCGAGACGCAACGACCGCTGGCCTCAGTGGTTGTTGGCGGGCTGATCACGTCCACCTTGCTCACCTTGGTCCTGTTGCCGGTGATCTACGAGTGGATGGAGACGCGCGGTCAGCGCGCCTTAACCGGAGAATCATCATGACTGTACGAAGTCGTATGCAGGACACCACGAGTCGCGCACGCCTGGGCGAACGGTCGGCCGTCGTGTTGTTCCCCACGGACTAACCCGCATACATCACCAAGGCGCTTGTCGACACATGAGCATCAAGGCTCGCATGACAAGCACAGGAGCAACGTGCAGGGCGAAGTCCCACACGGGTTTGAACTGGACGCCGAAATATTCGGCGGTGCCAAAGGGCGGGTGCTGACGCGGACAGAATTGGAGCGCGAGTATGTCTTACCGATCGACTGGAACTCCGCATACGGGGAGAGTGGATCGCGGCGATTGACCAGGGTTCCGACCACGGTGCACAACCGCCGCGCCACGCCCTGCACGGGGGTGTGCGGCTGGGTTTCGCCGCCACGCCGAACCTCTCGTGGCACATCGGCGTGCGTTGGGCGAAGGAAATTGGCGAGCCAGAAACGGAGCCGGACGCCCCGGAAGACGGACACGCCGAAGAGGAAGCCGGTTTCCGTGCGCTGATCGGATTCGCGTTTGAGTTCTAGCCCCATGTCGGGCGATAAGCGAAAGGCGCAGTTGGTCTACCGTCCCGGCAATCCGGGGCTAGAAATCTGCTCCGTTTAATAGCACGCAAGTGCCGATCAAGGGCGCAGGATCGTAGGTGGGCCTGGGCGGCGCTTCTACTAATGTGCTTCCAATTCGTGGACGGTTCCTCCCTCCACGAACGACAGCGCATACGCGAGCCCAATACCCAGGAGGAAGGCCAACAGGAGCTTGCCGCGATCATGGCTATGGAAATGGATTTCCGGCAGCAGATCGCTCAAGGAGATGCACAGGAAAGCACCTGTCGCGAAAGCCAGCGTATAGCCGATCACAACCCCTTCTTCCAGGTGGCCGAGCATGCCCACACCCCAGAAGCTTGCGGCGGCGACGACCGGGCAGAGCAAGGCGAATCCGATGTTGGAAAGGTTGCGCGCGCGAAGGCCAAAACCCCCGGAGTTCATCATCCCGATGATGGAGTACGCGTCCAGTGGTTTGTGCAGCATGATGGCGATAAAGACCGCCAGGCCCGGCAGCAGCCCTTCGTCAATCCGTACGCTGGCGCCCAGGGCGGCGCCCTCGGTGACGGTGTGCAGGCTGAGTCCTAACGCAATACCCAGAAGGCTGCTCGAACTGATACCCGCGTGGTCGTGTTCGTGACCACCATGAGCATCGCTGCCCTCGCTGCTCAAGTCGTGCTGATGAAAACGGAGAACGCGCAGCAGGACAACCATCACCACCATTCCGAGCATCATCCATCCGGCTGCCGCAACCATGCCGTCGTGGCCCTCAACACGCTCCAGACTGTGCGGGAGCAGGTGAAACACGGCCATGCCGAGGATGAATCCTGCCACCAGGCTCATCACGACCTGGACACGCGTATGCGTCATCGTGCCGAGTTCGGACAGTTTCCCGCCGATGATCGCAGCCACGAAGATGCCGACCATGTAGCCGACGAGCAGTAGCGGGGCGTTCGATTCCATGGTGTGGACCTAGCGGCGTTTCCGGAGCATGTCCAGGGGACTCAGGTGGCTGATTGGGAACACTGGGCGCGAGTCTTGGGCTGTTGCTGGGTTAGAAGTAAATCATCAACAAAAGGATGCTGATGAGTCCTCCCAGCATGAAACCGGCAGCGCTGACGACCCCGGATATCGTGGCGAAGTCCGCAATCCGAAAAGTCTCGGCCTGGACGGTGAACAACGCTTCCGATCGGTCTATTTCGCCGTCCACGAACCTTTTCAGTCCGTTCTCCGCGCCGTGCGCTTCCTTCACCGACACCAGGGCCACCAGAATCATGGTCAGAGCCGACGAGAGAATTCCGACAGCGAAGACGGTGAGCGTGATCAGGGCGAGCCAGTGGTAGCCGGAATCCTCATTTCCGGAGGAAGTGCTCATGAACCCCACGATCAGCGCCGCTCCGCCGGCATTGCCGAGCAGAAGCAGGCGCGTCGACTCGGTGATCAGCCTGAACATCACGCCACGGCGCTGGGCCACCACCTTGTAGAGTTCGCGCAACCACTCCTCGCCGATCTCCTCAGCGGAGAACTCGTCAACCTTCTTCAAGGGCCAATCCTCCTTTGTCGGAATCGCCGTCACCGAGATCGATCAACCTGATGTAGTCTGATCCCGTGTTCGTCCCAGGCGCGAAATGTACGATCCAGTCGTCAACGGCCAACGGCCCCGACGTCAGGGCGGTGGCGAGGAATCCCTCTCGCGTCCACGGATCCTCCATGCGCTCCAGCACGCCGATGACAAAGCGACCCAGCAAGTAGCCCTCGAGGGTCACCTCGCTGAGCAGGTCCGCCGCAGCCGGCTCGCCGTAGCGCGCCCGCATGTCTCGATGAAAACTCTGGACAAACCGACTGTTCGACTCCTTTGGATCCGGCATTACCTCGGTTACAAGAATCTTGTCGCTAGGCGCGTCAACCCGTCTGCGCAGTTCGTCGGACAGGACGAAGGAGAGGTTGGCCATGATGTAATCATGGCCCAGGGCACTCGCCGTGTTGATGATCTCTGAATTGCTGGCGTAGGTGCCGACGATCAGGATCGCGTCCAGGTCGGCCTTCGCCAGCGAGAAAAGCCCCGCGTGTACCGCATGCGTGTTGCGCGAAAATACGGCCTTGGCCAAGATCGGAAGGTTGTGCTCGTCGAGTACCGCCTTGTAGTTTCGGAGCACGGAGCGTCCGAAGGCGTCGTCCTGGTAGATCACGCCGAACCTGCTCTTGCCGCGATCCTTGACGATGTGCTCGACCAGTTTGCGGGTTTCGTCATCGTAGCCTGCCCGCAGATTGACGACATTGGGAAATCGCCTGAGATCCCGCAGAAAGTCAGCGCCCGTCACGTGGCCGATGAAAGGCACTTTGGCCGTCCGCAATATCGGCGCAATCCGTTTCGCCGTCGGCGTTCCCACACCTCCGATCACTGCGAACACGTCATCTTCGGCGACGAATCGATCCGCGTTGGCCGCCGCGCGCCCCGGCTCGTAACCATCGTCCAGAGCCAACAGTTCCAACGACTTGCCCTTGACGCCACCGCGTTCATTCTGCAGGTCGAATGCCGCGAGGATTCCGGACCGGTAACGCAGCCCGAGGTCGCTGTTCGGTCCCGTATAACAGGCGCTCTGTCCAAACGTGACCGTGGTGGGGTCGAGTCCCATATCCGCTGCCGACGGCAGTCCGGCCAACAGCGCGATGCCGATGGATAGCCACAGCCCGCGCCCTCGGCAAAGGAGGCGACACAGGTCGACGGACCTAGTGACGTTAGTTTCCGGCTTGGCCATGTGTGTCACCTTCATCCGCCTCGGCTTCCTCGGCGATCACTTCGACCATGGGCTTTTGTTTCGGCGCGGCCTCGACGGTCTTGCCCTGCCGTGGAACATGGCTATGGGTAAATATGGAAGGCGAGTCAAAGATCAGCGATCGGGGCCTCGCCGACTGCAGGTGGTCACGCTCTGCGCGTTCCCTGTGAAACTGGCCATCCATCGCAGGGCTGTCTTTTTCGACCGTTTCGATCCTGTGGACGTTCGTCACCGCGGTTGACGCCAGCAACGGTCGGTCGTCGGCTCTTTCCGAAGGCGCAGGCGCCTCCGCCAACGCCGCGATCGCTGGCGGAAAACCTGACACGCCGTCGATCATGTTGATGTCGATGGTGGACTGATTGCCCGGGTTGACCGCCGACAGGCTCGCCTCGGAGAAGATGGTGCGCATGCGTTGCCAATACCGAGTGATCGCAACCTGCTGCGGGTCCTCCCTGTACTTCTCCAGCAATGCCGTGAACGCGCCCGCGCTGCTCCCGGCCTGGACGACCCGTTCGCGGGCATTTGCCCTGGCATTCATCACCAACGCATCCGCCTGTCCCTTTGCTCTCAGAATCAGTTGTTCCCTCTTGCGATTCGCCTGGCTCACCGCCTGCATCCGTTCCGCGATCGCATCGTTGACGTCGCGGAAAGCGTCCAGCGTCTCCTCGATCGGTCGCACATCGACGATTTCGAGGGCGACAAGTTCGACGCCGATGTCCTGGGAATCCAGGTGCCTAGTCACGGCATCGAACAGATGGCGTTGAATGATGTTCCGGTTCGAGGTGAGTATCAGGTCTATGAAGTTCTGACCGATGATGTTGACCAACTCCTCGCGCGCGAGCATGGTGACCAGCATGCGCGGAGCGGCCGAAGCGAAGAGATAGTTCCTGAGGTTGTCGATCCTGTACTGCAGGGCCAGGTCTATTTCCAGGAGGTTCGTGTCTCCCGACAGGATCGTGAAATTGATCTGGCCGCCTTCGTTGCTCGAGACCTGGTAGCGGACTATGCGTTTGACCGGGGAAATATGGGCCCGATCAATGATCGGGATGCTGTAATGTACGCCAGGACCGACCTCCGGATTGATCACCTTGCCAAATCGCGTGAGTACAGCCTGCTCTTCCTTCTTCACCACGTAGATGCCGCTCGCCAGCACGATCAGGACGATCGCTGCGACGAAGCCCTCGACGAGTCGCCTGCGATGCCGTCCGAAGAAATCGAACGACGCATAGATGGCGCGCGTGCTTGGGGGCAGGCTGGACGCGGAGGAGGTCTGTTCGTCGTTGTGTTCGCTCATCGCTCGAGCCCGGCTAATCGGGTATCTCCTTGCTGTCGAGGTATTTGAACAACTCGTTGTCGGCCGGCAGCATGAGCGTAGTATTCCTGTCGATGATCAGGTCGTAGCTGTCAAGGGCGCGAATGAACTTGTAGAACTCCGGATCCGCCCGGTACGCCTGTCCGAGCAACGCCACCGCTTCGGCCTCTGCCTCGCCCAGGATGGTGGTCGCTTCCGCGTGCGCATCGGCAAGCAGTTTCTCGTGCTCGTTGATGGCGAGCGCTTCGATGCGGATTGCCATTTCCTCGCCTTCGCTGCGATACCGCGCAGCGATGCGCGCACGTTCGGAGATCATGCGATCAATCACGCTCGGCCGGTTTTCCACTGGCAGCGTGTATTCGACAATTCCGGCCCGAAGCACTTCGACGCCATAGCTTTCCATTGCGACCGGTTCCATGCGCGCGCGTATTTCCCTGGATGCTTCGCCCAGGTCCTCATGTTCCAGCCCCAGACCGATGAAGGCGTCCCTTGCCTTGTTGCTGATGATGATGCCGCTGCTGGAAAGATATAGATCCCGCAATCGCTCCTGCGCCCGCTCTCCCGTCCGGATCGCCTCGACGAAGACAATCGGGTCGACTACCCGCCAAAGCACGTAGCCATCGATCAGGATGCTCTTCTGGTCCTCCGTGATCAGTTCGTGCGCGGTATCCGTGAGCGTCTGAATACGGCGATCGACCTTGTAGATTCTGGAAACGGGCCGGGGCCACTTCAGGTGGAAACCGGGTTGTCGGACCGGGGGAGAAATCTTGCCGAAGTGCGTCAACACGCCCTGTTGCGTCTCGTCGATGATGAAGAAACTATCCCACGCGACCACGCCCAGGGCGATCACGGCAATCGTTGCAGCGACGCGTTTTCCGTTCACCGTCATTGTCCTTCCCTCCCGGAGTGGTGGTTTTGGTTGGCGCCGGAATCAGGCGATCTTCTCTTCCAGAGCGCCACCTTGTCCAAGCTCTCCTTCGTGGGCACGATGATCTTGGGATTTCCGGATAGCGCCGTTTCCAGCTTTTCGCGCCATAGCATGTTGCGGAGAACGTCCGGCGCGCCGCGTACCGCGGCGGCCACCGTTTCGATCGCGTAGGCTTCAGCCCCCGCCGTGGCCACTCTCCTGTACGCCTCGCCGTCCGCCTGCTCCACTTCGTACTCTGCGTTGCCGTGCGCCTGGGGGGTCAACGCCGCGAGGTACCGTTGCGCGTTGACGATGATCCGTTCCTTGTCTTCCTGCGCGCTCGATACATCCCGAAAGGCATTCATGGCTTCCGCGACGGGCTCGATGCCCACCAGGCTCACCTTTACGAGTTCGACCGTTTCGAGAGTCGCGGCATGCGGATGCGGATAGCCAGGTGTCTCGAACAACGCGGTGACGTGTTTCTCAAGGGCAACCCGGTGCACGTTGAGTAGCTGCTCCAGGGTTCTGGCCGACACGAAGGATCGCACATGGTCTCTTACGACGCCCTCGATGACATGTTCCGGGTCCGTCGTTCGATAGTGATACCTGTAGGGGTCCGTCACCCGATACTGCACGCCGATGTCCAGCGAAACGAGATTCAGGTCGCCGGACACGTACTCGTGGGCCTCTCCCGACATGATCGACTTCACTTCCCGGACCGGCCACTTGTCGACCTGGACGAAGGGGCGGGGAGCGAAATAGTGGAGTCCCGGCTGCTGGTCCTTCCAGACAACCTCGCCCAGCAGACGACCGTAGCCCACCGAGTTGGGCGGCACCGAAACGAAACCCGTGCCGAGGAACGCGACGATGATCAGGACGGTGAGTCCCATGCCCACCGGCGTCCGGGCGGAAAACACGCCGCGGATAACACGACCCCGGGTCAGGCGCGACCACGCCCGTCCCCAGGTCCTGAACACCGGTCGAACGTTGAGCAGCATGTCGTCGTACCCGCTCTTCAGAGCCCCGGCGCGGAAACGCCAGACGATAAGGGCAACAAGAGCGATGGCGCCGGTCCACTGGATGAGAAATATGGCCGGCGAGTCGGAAGCTTCCAGGTTCACCGAAATGGACAGGCCAGCCGCCAGGATCAGGACATCGATGAGAATGCCCAGCACGACGGTTACGGCGATGACAATGCCGACGTAGATGGACGCGAAGCGGGCACCGAACTGGCTGACGATGATGGCGATGGTCCCGGTATTCGTCGCGGGGCCCGTCATCAGGAATATCAACCCGGCCCCGGGGCTGAATCCCTTGGCTACGAGCGCGGCGGCGATGGGCGTACTCGCGGATGCGCAGATATACAGGGGAATACCCACGAGGACCATGACCGGATAGGACCACCAGCGAGCGTATTCGTTGTCCATCAGGTCGCTTGGTATCGCGAGGAATAGCACCGCGCCGAGGGCGATGCCGACGAGCAGCGCGAATAGGATATCGTCCGCGATCTCCACGAAACCGTAGCGAAAGATGTGCCTGACGATTCTCTTGAAGTCGAGGTGCTCGGTCGTGCCACTGACGTCCTGCTCGCCAGATTCCGCAGACTCCCTTTCTGCGATCGACTCCTTGTAGAACTCCGGCTTGATCCAGCTCGCGGACTTCCATCTTTCCGCCGCCGTCGCCGTTCTCTTGACCCAATTTGTCGCCGAGGTCTTGAGTTGTTGCGGACTGACGTAGCAATCGTCCGAGTCCGGAATCAGCGACTCGTGCGTGTAGTGGTCGTGGTCATGACCGTGATCGCCATGGTCGTGGTCGCCATGGTCGTGGTCGCCGTGGTCGTGGTCGCCGTGGTCGTGGTCGCCGTGGTCGTGGTCGCCGTGGTCGTGGCCATGGTCGCTCGCGGGGGCTTCCTCGCGATCGTCCCGAATCAGGCCGATACAGAAAATGCCGGCGACTACCGCAGTGATGAAGCTGATGATCGGACGGACAATCGCCACGATCCATCCGAAGAACGCGTTCGTCACCAGGATCGAATCCGCCCCGGTCTCGGGGGCGGTTATCAGAAACGACATGCAGGATGAACGCGATGCGCCCTTTCTGCGCATCTCCGCCACGACGGGCACGACGGAACAACTGCAGAGAGGCATGGGTACGCCGATGGCGGCGCTGGTAGAAACGGATTTCAGGCTTTCGTCGCGAAACCAGTTGAGGATGGCGTCGCGAGAGATGAAGACATGGATCAGGCCCGACAGGAACAGCCCGAGCAGCAGCATGGGCGACAGCAGCAGGAACGACCCCAACAGGAAGTCGAAGAAACCTGTCAACAATTCCATGAATTCACCTGCCGAGACGGCCTACCGAGGAATGGTGGTGCGAGGCCGGCAGACTCGCTGCGTGCGCCGCCCGGATACGCGCCCGCCACACCCGACGTGCGCCAGCGTCGTCGCGACCTTTTGCCGGCTCGGCGAAAGCGCCAAGCGACTCCCCCCGATCCGCTACGGGCCTCTCCCGAAGTGAGTGACGCGTTAAACCTAACGCCACATCGTGGAGAGTGTCAACGCCGCAAACGAACCGGTCTGACAACAACAAATGGAAGTGTGTCAGGCTTATAACAAAGGCCTTGCCGCTAGAGCAGCGGTTCAGTGCCTGAAGTCACTCAAATCGCCCTGACTCCTTGCCAGAGCGCCATCAGACCAAGCGCGATCATGATCAGCGATGTCCCGACAGCGCCGATCAGGCGCAAGGGCGTCTGGAATCGATCGTGGCGCAAACCGAGCGGGTGCGCGACACGGCAGATGATCAACGCGATGCCGACCACATGCAGAAACACCGGACTGCCTTCGTTGATCTCGACAATGGCCATCAGAACGATGAGCAGCGGCACATGCTCCACGAAGTTCCCGTGTCTGCGCATCTCCACTGCGACCCGATCATTTCCACCGTCAAGGATGGAAATACCGGTCTTCGCCCGCAACACACCGATCCGAGTCGTCAGGCAGACGAGAACGGCAACCAGCAGCACGGCGTACAAGGCTGTAATCGGGATCCTCCATGATCGCCTCCCGCGGTGCCGCCCCTTCCTTCAGCCGTTGATCAATGAAATCGATCATCACGAGCGAGTCGTTGACGACCACCCCGGCCAAGCCGAAGAAGCCGAGGAGCGATGCGGCGCTCACCGCCACGCCCAGCACCAGGTGACCCAGAATGACGCCTAGGCCAATTCCTTGAGCGCGCGCTCGGAGATGTCGCCGTATACGATCAGGCGGATCATGCTCTGGCGATTGCTCATCTCGCGAAAATCCGGGCGCTCCGCGGCGCCGGGGAAGGACTGGATCCGGCCTACCGCCGCCTTGATATCGTCCATCGCCCGGCTGATGTCCGTATCCGTCTTCAACTCCACCCGGACCGAAGCGATCCCCGGCGCCGCGACCGACTTGACCGACTTCACGTCCTCCAGGCCGCGCACCTCTTCCTCGATCTTGGCGACGATCAACTCCTCGACTTCGTCGGGCGCGGCGCCCGGATACGCCATGTTGACTTCGATCATGTTGAAGGGCACGGTCGGCCAGGCTTCCCGCTCCAGGCCGGTGAGCGACACGATTCCCGCCGCAAGGATCCCAAGCATCAGGAGATTGGCGGCAACCGGGTTGCTCGCCATGAAAGCGATCGGGCCAGCCGGCTCCCCGTGGTGGGCGGCGTCGCCGTTCATCCAGAGGGCGACGGGACCGCCGTTTGCGAAACCGGGCGCTCCGAGACCCGCACCTCCATGCCGTCCGTCGCGAAGCGGACGCCGCTAACAATGGCCCGCTCGGCGGGATCGAGTGCGCCGGTTACGAAGACCTCGTCGTCCCGGCGCTGCAGCACGCGCACCGGCACGATTCGCACGGTCCCGTTGCGGCGCACGGACCAGACTTCATCGCCCGGCTGCAGTGCGGCGCGGCGGATCCTGAAGTAACGCTCCGGCGCTCGCCCTTCGATATCCACTTCCGCGAACTTGCCCACCAGCAGCGGCGGCCGGGTGCCGTCGGTGTCGAAGGGATCCGGAACCCGTACGATCACCTGGATCGTGCGTGTTTCCTGGTCGAGTGACGCTTCCGCCCGATCCACGAAACCCTGCCAGGACTCCCGCACGTCACCGTAGGTCGCCCATACGCGGGCCGCGGCGCTTCCTGCACCATCATCCGATCCATCGGCCCACAGCCCGGGGATCAACGCCACGTCGGCGTCGGTCAGCGGCACGACGATTTCAACCGCCTCGGTGGAAAAGAGTCTCCCGACAGGCTGGTCCGCAGCCACCACCTCGCCTGCGTCGACCCGTTCTTCCCGCACGATGCCTTCGAACGGCGACTCGACGCGGGTGCGGGCCAATTCGAGATTGGCCTGGGCAAGCCTGGCTTCCTCCCGCCCGAGCGCTGCGCGGGCAGCCTCCAGCTGCGGCTGGCGGACGGTCAGGGGATTGGGTGCGTCCGATTCTGCCGCTTCGGTCCGTTGCGCCGAGAAGCGCGCATATTCGTCGCTGGCAATCGCTGCGGCCTCCTCGGCTTCGAGCAGGGCTACCCTACGGGCAGCCAGCGCCGCTTCCGCTTCGCGCACCCGGTACACGTAGTCCACCTCGTCGATACGGAATAGCAGTTGGCCCTCGTCGACCCGCCCGCCACTTCGGAATCCGGGGTCTACCCAGACCACGCGTCCCCCAACCTGCGGCGCAAGACCTATCTCGGCGGACGGCCGCACAACTCCGGCACCGCGCACGGGGATGGCACCGGAGTCCTCGACTATACTTGCCGTCTCGACGAACGGTATCCGCGAGGGCGGATCACGGCGTTCAGGTTCCGGCGCGAGGGAAACGAGGAGGATGGCGAGAGCGATTGCCCCAAGTACGATCGCCGCGGCGATCAGAAGTCCGATCCGCCTGCTCATGGTCGTGCGCTGGCCAACGCGGCGGCGACGGTCGGCGTCACGGACCCAATGAGTCCGGCCGCCAGAGGCGCCGTCGGAGTGTCCATGATTGCGTAGCTACCCATGCCGGATTTCCAGCCTGCCCCAAGTCGAATGGGCACCGCGAGTATAGCAATCCGCCCGGCCACGAACTGAAATCTCGCGCACCCGTGCCTGTACCATAGTCGTGGATGCGCCATAACCGGACCATGCCACGAACCGCCGCCCGAGCGCTGGTCGAGACCCTTGAGAACCAGGGTGTCGACCGCGTCTTCTGTGTTCCCGGGGAGAGCTATCTCGACGTGCTCGATGCCCTGCGGGACTCGTCCATCGAGACGGTGGTAGCCCGGCAGGAAGGTGCCGCCGCCATGATGGCGGAGGCGGACGGCAAGCTGACCGGACGTCCTGGCGTCGTCTTCGTCACCCGCGGACCTGGCGCCACGAACGCGAGTTCCGGCGTCCACGTCGCCCAGCAGGACTCGACGCCTCTCGTTCTGTTCGCCGGCCAGGTCGCACGTGCCGCGAAGGGCCGGGACGCCTTCCAGGAGTTGGACTTCGCCAGGTTCTTCGGGGGCATGGCGAAGTTGGTCGTCGAGGTGGAAGACGCCAGCAGGATGTCTGCAGAGGTCGCGAGCGCCTTCCGCGTCGCCCTGTCGGGACGGCCGGGTCCCGCAGTGATCTCGCTGCCTGAGGACATGCTGGGGGACCCCTGCCCTGCGCCCGCTGCCACTCGCGTGGAGGTCGCGGAAACACCGCCCGACCATGCGACGATGCGCGCCTTCGACGCGCGCCTGCAGGCCGCGAAGCGACCGCTCGTCGTAGTCGGCGGGTCCCTCTGGCGCGCCGCGGACGTTGCGGCGCTGACGGTCTTTGCCGAGACCGCCGGCGTACCCGTGGCCTGCGTGTTCCGTCGCCAGCAGCTATTCGACCACGACCACCCCAACTACGCGGGCGACATCGGCATCGGACTCAATCCGGCATTGCGCCGCGTCGTGGAGGAGACCGATCTCCTGGTCCTTCTGGGGACGCGGTTCTCGGAAATACCCAGCCAGTCGTATGCCCTGCCCGCCCCCGGAACTCCCGTGGTCCACGTCCATCCGGACAGCCGGGAACTGCAGCGCGTCCATCCGGCCGTACTCGCAATCCAGGCGCGTCCCGGGCCGTTTCTCCGTGCGGCCCGGGCGCGCGGCAAACGTCCCGCGCACATCGGCGCACTACACGCCGGCTATCTCGACTGGTCGAAGCTGCCACACCCTTCACCTGGAAAACTGACGATGGGGCATGTCATGGCCACGCTGCGGGAAGCCGGCGATCCGGACATGGTCGTGACCAACGGCGCCGGCAACTACTCGGGATGGATTCACCGGTTCCACCGCTTCCGCCGGTTCGGCACGCAGGTCGCGTCCACCTCGGGCTCGATGGGTTACGGACTGCCCGCCGCCATCGCGGCCAAACTGCGCAACCCCGAACGCACGGTGGTCTGCTTCGCCGGCGATGGCTGCTTCCAGATGACGGGGCAGGAACTTGCAACCGCCGCACAGCACGACGCGCACGTCGTCGTCCTGGTCGCCGACAACGGCATGTACGGCACCATCCGGGCGCACCAGGAACGCGCGTTTCCGGGACGCGTCCACGCCACATCGCTTGCCAATCCCGATTTCGCCGCATTGGCACGCGCCTGCGGTGCTTACGGCGAACGGGTCGAAAACGACCATGACTTCGCTGCGGCTTTTGGCCGAGCAAGGAAGGCCGGCGCCCCTGCGCTGCTGCACCTCGTCGTCGATCCGGAAGCGATTACGCCAGCCGCGACACTTTCCAGCCTCCGCGACCGCTGACCCAACCGGGTAGCGTGGCGGCCAGGTTAAGCGATCTCGCACGATCGGGAGTGTTATTGTCTTATGGCAAGACGCATCTGCAGCAGGCAGAGTCAGGATTCCGACACTGAGCATTTCGCCATGAAACAAAGCAACGGCAAGCATGGCATGCCTACCTGGCTCGATGGCAGAACCATCGCGATGCTGACCACCACGATCACCGTCGCCCTCACCCTTGGGACGATGATCCAGACAGCCCACTCGCGCCTGGGCACCGAGATAGGCCAACTGCGCCAGGACATGGGCGGCCTACACCAGGAACTGCGCCAGGACATGGGCGGTCTACGCCAGGAACTGCGCGACGACATGGGCGGCCTACGCCAGGAACTGCGCGACGACATGGGCAACCTACGCCACGAACTGCGCGACGACATGGGCAGCCTACGCCAGGAGCTCCGCGCCGACATCGAGAAGTTGCGTACCGACCTGGGCAATGACATCAACAGGCTCGATGACCGCCTGCGCTCGGTGGAAGTGGGGGTCGCAGCCATCCGGACAGCCGTGGTGGGTCTGGACTCCCGATTGCGCGTGGTGGAACAGCACGCCCGCCATGCGGATGAAACGCCTGGTCCCGACCAGAATGACGGCTGACGCCCCTGGTCGAGTCATTGGCGGCGCAGTGCGTCCCCACATCAGGTATACAGTGCGCGGCGCTTCGGTGCTCAGGATTACCTCGATTCCGACGTTCCTTTCGACCCTCAGGTAATCAGGTCATCGGTCAGGTGATCCACCCGGTTCAGGTAACGGACCATCAGGCGGTCCCCCTCGAAGTCCAGGCGGCTGATCGCCGTGTTGTGGCTGCTGAATCTGCAACCCGGTACGGGACTGCCGAACACGAGGTGCTGAACAAGTAGATTGAGGAAGGTCCCATGGCTGACCATCGCTATGCGTTCTGTCGCATTTGCGATCACGTCCCGGATTACGTGCGCCACACGTGCCGCCCTGGCGACGAGCTGCTCTCGCGGTTCGAACGACCCGTTCCACCAACCCGATTCGGTCACGCCGTCCGGAATCCTGAGTCCGGGGAACCGCGTTTCCATCTCCGATCGTGTCAGGCCTCCGTGCCCCACGCGGCCGAGCCCGTCCTGCCGGTCGAGCCACACACCGCCTCCTTCATGGATGTCGACCCACACTTCGGGCGCCAGACCCAGCGCTTCGCCCATGGGCCGGGCTGTCTGAAGCGCGCGCAGCATCGGGCTGCAATAGAGCCTGCGGATACCGTAACAGTCATCGCCGACAAGCCCATCCCGCACATCCGTCCGGTCCTGGTCGCGTTTCAGGTGTGCGGCCACCGCTAACGCCTGTGCGGTGCCGATATGTGTCAGCCCGGGGTCCGCAGTCCTGGGATTTTCACCACCTGTCATCCTCTGGGGCTCGCCCCTGTCGCGGCGAATCCGAGAGTCTGCCAGTTCATTGTTTTCCGACTGAGCGTGCCGAATCAGATAAAGTTGCGGCATTCTTCTCTTTCTTCCGGGTGTACGAAGGCCGCACACAATGATCGGCGCTGTACCGCGTGGAGCGCAAGTAAGCGAAAAGGTAGACGGGACCTGGGACGTTTCGCGCCCGGCGCCTACGGGTCCCGCGCTCTGGACCACCGCGATCCTGACCCTCGCAGCGCCGTTCGCGAGCGCGCAAGATGTAACGGAAATGGATGATGCGTCGGGCACTATCGAGGAGATCGTGGTGGTCGGCGATCTCCGCAGCCTGCCGGGGGAAGCCGTGAAAACCGTCTTCGGCTTGGACAAGTCGCTGCTGGAGACGCCGAGGTCCGTATCGACAGTCAGTTCGGAAATGATCGACCGCTTCAACATGCGGGACATCGACGAATTGATCGCGCTTGCGCCCGGCAGTTTCACGCAGTCGTTCTTCGGCGTTGCCGGCTCCCTGGATATCCGGGGCACGCCCGGCGAGACCTACTTCCGGGGGGTGCGCCGGCTCGACAATCCCGGCAACTATCCGACCCCCATCGGCGCGTCGGACCGCGTCGACATCGTGCGCGGGCCTGCCTCCCCGATCTACGGACCGGCGAAGATCGGCGGCTACCTCAACTTCAACCCCAAGTCCGCCGGGATCGAGAAGACCGGACAGTTCATCGACGACAGGACAGGGGCCGTCGGCGTGGATTTCGGAAGCTGGGACAAGCGAACCTTAAGCGCCGAGATCGGCGGCGCGGAACCGTTCGGAGGACGCCATTTCGGCTACTACGTGTACGGGGAGTTTGAAGACTCGGGCAGCTACTATCGCGACACCGGCACGCGGCAGACGCTGCTGCAGGCATCGTTCGACACGGACCTGGCGGAACGCTGGCACCTGGAGTTCGGCGGCATGTTTCATGATCACCTGGGCAACCAGATCGGGGGCTGGAACCGGCTGACGCAGGAACTCATCGACCACGGCATCTACGTCACCGGGCAGCCCCTGCCGCTGGATGACGACGGCGATGGCCGCATCTCGCACCAGGAGTTCGATGTCGACAACGACGGCTTTCCGGACCTGAACCCGTTCGCCGCCGGACTGATACCCGGCGATCCAAGCCTCCTGAGCCATCCCGGCCCCTTCCCGGGAACCTGCGCCATCGGAGACACCGCCGTTTTCGGCTGCCGCCCCGACCTCCTGCGCATCGAGAACCCGGGGATCGCGCAGCTCCAGCCCAACCAGGTCCTGGTCGACCCGGATGATCTCCTCGACAGCCGGGTACTGACCATCTATTTCGACACGATCGTCTTCGCGGAGAACGGCTGGGAGTGGAAGAACCAGTTGTTCTTCGAGTCCGCCGACACGGTAGCCGAGTCCGCCTACGGCTTCTCCCAGTTCCACGACACGTGGGTGCTGGAGGAAAAGCTGGTCGGGTCCAACGAGTTCGAGGTCGGCGGCGCAGAGGCTTCGATACAGATTTCTCCCTCGGCGCGCTACACCCGCTTCGACCACGCCGACGACTACACCAACGAATACTTCGACCGCCGGGATCTCACGCAGCCCGGAGGGCCGCTCGACAGGCGGCTGCTCGCCACCCGCATCGACGACGATTACACCGAGTACTACATCGGCGACTACCTCGATCTCGGATTCGCCGTGCTGGCCAATTCGGACTGGAGCAATGGCCTGAGCCTGCTCGCAGGCGCAAGTTATGACGTCATCGACATGGAAAGCCGACAACCGGTCGACAAGCTCCTGCTCCCCAGTTCGAACAACTTCTGCTTGCCACCCGGCGCCTGCGTTCGACCGCATGCGGCCGACGAAGTGGAGGGTCTTTCCTGGACCCTGAGCCTGGGCTACGAGAGTCCCCTCGGTCTGCGGCCCTACGCTACCCTCTCCGCCCAGTCCACCGTGATCGCCGGACAAGGGTCCGAAATCACCACCGCAAATATCGCCGACGGCACGGCCTTCGACGTCTCGGAGCTGCGGGAACTGGGGCTGAAAGGGAGCCTGCTGAACGACTCCCTGTACTTCGCGGTGGCGATGTACGAACAGCAGCGCACGGACTTTTCGGCGCAGTCCATCGTCACCAACCAGGCCACCGATACGCGGGGTGCCGAGTTGGAAGCGAGGTGGGTCGTCAGCGAAAGACTGGTGATGACCCTCGGGTATTCGAATATCAAGGTGGTCAACCTCAATACGGAGGACACCGGCTCCCGCTTCAGCTTCATCGGCGCGGACGACATTCCCGGCATCGCACCCGAAACCTTCTACGGCGGTTCGCTGGGGGGCATCCTCGTTCGTCCGGGCGCGCAGGGCGCCCGACGCGCGGGCATACCGGAGAACATATGGGCCCTGACCGGCACCTACGACTTCGGCAACGGCTTCGCCGTCAGCGCCAGCGCTGTCGACGCAGTGGCTGTCCATTCCAGCTTCTCCAACTCCGTCACGCTACCGGGTTACACGCTGCTGAACGTCGGCGCGGTGTTCGAGACGGAGCACTGGGTATTAAGCGCGACCGCCAAGAACCTTACCGACGAGCGCTACTTCCGATCGAATTTCCCGAATCTCTTCGGCGGCGTGATCGTCCTGCCGGAACTGCCACGCCACTTCCAGGCGCGGATTCGCTACAGGTGGTGACCGACCGCCCGGCGGTCAGGCGTCGCTGCCGCCGGTCATCGCATCGTCGATTTCCTGGGCCCTGAGATACGCCTGCCGGTTACGGAGCCGTTCCCAGTAATCGACGAAAACGGGTAGCCTTTCGAGCATCCCGGTCATGTCCATGCCCCACTGGATGTGAGACCCGACATAGATATCGGCTGCGGAAAACCGTTCCCCCGCGACGTAGTGCGATTTCTCCAGCGCCTGCGCGAGCGCACCGACCACGGTCTGCGCGTTGCCATAGCCCACCATCTGCTCCTGTTCCGTTGTCGGCGCGGCGTGCAGCATTCGATCCGTGGTCGCCGCCTCGAACGGACCCGCGGCAAAAAACAGCCATCGGTAGTAAGGACCCCGCGCATTCGCCGGCGGTGCCAGGCATGCCTCGGGAAAGGCATCGGCGAGATAAGCGCAGATCGCAGCGCATTCCGTCACGACGACGTCCCCGTGGCGAATCGCGGGGACCTTGCCCATCGGATTGACCGCGAGGTAGTCCGCCGACTTCATTTCCGGACCGTACTGCAGGATATGCGTGCGATAGGGGGCGCCTACTTCCTCCAACATCCAGCGCACAATGCGCCCTCGCGACATGGGATTGGTATAGAACACGAGTTCGTTCGCCATGAATGATCAGCTCCATCGTTAGGGGAGAGTCGGTGGCCCGATTCTGCTGTCGGCGAGCAGGGTGCGCAAGATGCGTGGGAACCGCTTCCCGGAACGGTAACATAGCACCGGTTCGGCTCCGCTTGACCGGAGTCGCCGATGGGCGGGAAGCAAGGAACGATACGAATGGCGCCTGTAGAGACGGTCACGCACGACGGCTGGGCGGAGCTGGTCCTGAATCGGCCCGAACGGCGCAACGCGATCGACGGCGAACTCGCCATGGCGCTGGCGGCGGAACTGCGCGCACTCGATACGGACGACACGGTGGGCGCCATCCTGCTTCGGGGGGCCGAGGGCGCGTTCTGCTCCGGGCTCGACATCAAGGCTTTCAACGCCGACCCGCCGCCCGAGTGGCTGCCAAAGTTCAACGTCATCTGGCGCGCCCTGCACACGGCGCTGTACGACTGCCGCAAGCCCATCGTTGCCGCCCTGGAATGCTACGGCATCAACGGCGGCGCGGCGCTGGCGCTGGCAGCGGATCTTCTCGTCGCGGGAGAAACCGCCTTTCTGCAGGTCGGCGAGGTGCGACTCGGCATGGGTGCGCCCTTCAACATCGCCTGGCTGCGCCTGCGCCACCCGGAATCGGTAGCGGCGAAACTGGCCCTGACGGGCCGCAGGTTCAATGGGCCGGAACTTGCCACCATGGGCGTGGCATACGCGTGCGTCGCGGACGAAGACGTCCTGCGCACGAGCCAGGAATTGGCCGCAGAGATCGGGTCGTATGCGGCGGACGCGGCAGCGCGAGTCAAGGCAACGATGCGTGCGTACAACAACGCATCCGCCGGCGAGTGGTTCGACCGCGCTGTTGCCGCAAGTCCCGCAGCCGGCAGGATGTCCCCACGGGCCGTGGGAAGAGGAGAATAACGCCCGCCGACGCGGATCGGTCGAGCGACCGGCGGAGCTGGCGGACTCCGCCCCGTCGCCGTTTTGCTACCAGGTTCGGCTCGCCGTGATGCCAATCCTTCGCGGTTCCCCGAGTTGCGTGAAGCCACGATCCGTGTAGCCGTCGCGCGGGTCGTTGCCAAAGAAGAAACCGCGCACGAAGTAGTCCTCGTTGGCAAGATTGCGCGCCCAGGCCGTCACGGACCAGTCGCGGCCGCGGTAGCCGATGCTGGCGTTCAGCAGCGCGTACGGGTTCGACCTCTCGCTGTGGCTGTCCGAGAAGTAGAACCCGTCGCGTCCGTCCATCTCGAGGCCCGCGAAATATCCTTCGCCGAAGGCGAAATCGGCCCCCACGCTGAACTGGTAGTCGGGCGCATGGGCCTGCTGGCGGCCGTCGAGGTCCATCCCCTCGCCGTTGATGTAGTCCTCGTACTCGGAACGGAGGAGACCGACGCGCGCGTATAGCGAAACCGCGTCCGTGGGCGTGAACTCCACGTCTAGTTCCGCGCCGCTATTCGTGCCTTGCGCCGCATTGCCGACGAAGTCGATGAACTCGGTGGTGCCGTCGTCGTGAAAGATCACGATGGAACTGTCGATCTGGACGTCATCCCGCCGCATGTGGAAGACCGAACCGCGGAAATTCACGCGCCCGTCTGCCGTCCGCAGCTTGAGTCCCGCCTCGAAGTTCCACAGCACCTCCGGATCGTACTCGCGCAGGTCGGCTCGCAGTGAGCCATCGATATTGAAGCCACCAGCCTTGTACCCGCGCGAAACCGAGCCATATCCGACGACACCGGGAGCGACCGCGCGGTCAAATGAGACGCGTCCGCCCACGAGACTGTCCTCGGGAGCGGAACTCACCCCGGCGCTGTCGTCGTAGGATGCCGAATGACGCTCCAGGCGAAGACCAACGGTCAGGGTCGAGGACGGGTCGAGCGACGTCTCCGTCTGCCCGAACACGGCGAACCGGTCGATACCGTAGTCGCTGGTGAAGTCCGAGTCGATGAAGGTGGACTGCCGCGTGAGCGCCACATCCTGGCGCAACGTGTAGGCGCCGACGGTCCACGCCGTGCGGCCACCGACCAGTTCTTCGCCCTCCCTTGAGACCAGGCGGACTTCTGCCGTGACGGTGTTTCGGTCACGCAGATAGTCGTCCGTGCCCGAATAGCCCCAGGGATGGAACCCGACATAGACCCAGTCGGCGTCATAGCCGTACGCCATGTCCGATGCCGCCACGCCCAGGTTCGCCTCGACCGCGAAGGCCGGGTTGTCATGCCACCTGACGGCGGCGGAACCATATAGCGTCTCCTGCCGGTCGTGGCCAGGTTCGTCCGCCAGGGTGGTGCGAATGTTGTCCAGCGAGAACGCGTCATAGCCGTTGTCCGCATCGATGTAGCCGGCGGAGAGATCGACCGTTGCGGACTCGCCCGCATCCCAGGAGAGCCTGCCCCGAAGGAGCTTCTCGTCCGTGCTGTCGGTGTCGTCCACGCCCAGGAAATCGTTCTCGATGAATCCGTTCGCCCTGTCCACGCGTGCGGCCAGCCTGCCGCGCGCGTTTTCGGCAAGCGGACCCGAAACGGCCGCGCCGGCACCGAATGCGCCATAGTTGCCCGCGAACAGTTCCAGTTCGCCCTCGCTCACGTCGGTCGGCGCCCGCGTCACCACGTTGACCAGCCCCGCGAGGGCGTTGGCGCCATAGCGCGTGCCCTGGGGCCCGCGCAGCACCTCGACCTGCTCGACATCGAACAGCATCGCCACGGTGCCGATTCCGGACAGGTCGACGCCGTCCACGATCAACCCGACGGACGCGTTGAGCGGCTCGCTGAACTGCCCGCGCTCGCCGATCCCGCGAATCTGCAGGAAGCGCGCCCGGGATGACCCCTTGGCGTAGTTCAGGTTCGGAATCATGTTGAGGATTTCTTCGAGGTGCGTCGCGCCGCGCCGCGCGATGGCCTCGGCCGGAACAACGCCAATGCTCGATGGCACCTGGTACAGCTCGTCGCCGCGAAACGTCGCCGTGACGACGATTTCCTCTATTTCGAGCGCCTCTTCCGATCCCTCGGCCGTTTCCTGCTGGGCGAAGGCGGCGGGCGCCGCAATGGCTAGCACCAGCGAAAGCGTCAGTGTCGTGGTAAGTCTGGTCATCTCCTCCTCCTGGCGGCGGAGGGGAGATGCTTCGATGAGCGCGCCCCTATCCCTCCGCCGGTATTGTCCGGATCAGGTTCAAAGGGTCCGCGGATCGCATCCGTGTCTCAGGCTCGAGGCCACCCCTTGGGTCTGTGCTCTATTGTAACAGGAGCGCCGACCGAACTTGCCAATGCCATTGCGTCATGTTCCGCTGTGTCCATGTTCCCGCTCCGCGACGAGAATCCGACCGTCCGCAAACCCGTCGCGACGATGGTGCTCATCGCGGCGAACGCCGTCTGCTGGATGCTGCTGCAGGGTTTCGGCACGGACCCGAGTCTGGCGGAAAGCCTGTGCTACTACGCCCTGATCCCGGGCGACCTGTTCGGCCACGTATTCCCGGGCGACACCATCCGCGTGTCAGAGACCCGCGCGTGCGTGCTCGACGGGGCGGCCAATCCATCCACGCTGGTCACGTCGATGTTCATGCACGGCGGCTGGTTCCACATCCTCGGAAACATGTGGTTCCTGTGGGTCTTCGGCGACAACGTGGAGGACGCGATGGGGCCGTTTCGCTTCGTCGCCTTTTACGTGCTGTGCGGCCTCGCGGCAGCGTTCGCGCAGATCGCTACCGACCCCTCGAGCCCGGTGCCGATGGTCGGAGCGTCCGGCGCCATCGGCGGCGTCATGGGCGCATACGCCCTGCTCTACCCTCGGGCCCACGTGCACACGTTCGTCTTCCTCGGCTTTTACATGACCATGATCGCGGTGCCCGCCGTGTTCATGCTCGGCTACTGGTTCCTGATCCAACTCATGAGCGGACTGATCGGACAGGGCAGCGGTGTGGCCTTCTGGGCGCACATCGGCGGATTCGCCGCCGGACTGGCCCTCGTGATGCTCTTTCGGCGCCCCGAGTACATCACGGCCCACCGCGCCCAGGCCGAGCGGCACGTGTCGAGGCATCGGTGGATGTAGAACGCCCGTCGTAGTCGCCCTTCGGCGCCGCCTCTAGCCGTCTCAGCCCATCGTCAGAAAACGTATCGGCCCAGGCTCTCCGCCACGCAGCAGGGCTTTTCCTGGCCCTCGACTTCCATCACGACCTCGCTCATCACCTCGATCATTCCACCCTTGATCTCGACGGTCTTGAGCGTGCTCTGCGTCCGCACACGCGACCCCACGGGGACCGGTGCGGGGAATCGAACCCTGTTAAAGCCATAGTTGATCACGAGTTTCTGGCCCTTGAGCCTGCGTCCCTGTTCCTGGGCGACGCTCGCCGGGCGCGGCAGGTGACCCATGATCGACAACGTCAGGTGGCCGTGGGCGATCGGAGCGCCGAACGGCCCGGCCTTCGCGCGCTCGACATCGACGTGAATCCACTGATGATCCATCGTCACGTCAGCGAAATCGTTGACGCGTTGCTGGTCTATCTCGAACCAGTCCGAATGCGGCGTCGATTCGCCGATGCGTGCGGTCAACGTTTCGTATGCGGCTTGCAGGTTGTCGGCCATGGTTTCCTCCTTGTTGCCGTGCACTTCACTTCGCCTGGCGCGTGGATACACGCCCGATTGGGTCATGCTACCGCACACGATGCGCGGTCGACGCGCGATATGCCCAACCCGCTGCGGTTACACTGGTGCGGACATGAACTTCATAGACCATCCCCTGACCGGCACGCCGTTCGGCACAGCGCTCGACCTCTGCCTGATCCTCGCGGTGCTAACGTGGCTGTTCTCGGTCATCACCCGCGACTCCTCGTGGATCGATCGGCTGTGGCCCATATGCCCGCCCGTCTATTGCCTGCTGGTCGCGTTCGAAGCGGACTTCGATTCCACGCGGATCAACCTCATGACGGTCCTGGTCGTGATCTGGGGCGCGCGTCTCACCTTCAACTTCGCGCGCAAGGGCGGTTTCGGCAGAGGCGGCGAAGATTACCGTTGGGCGGTAGTGCGCGAGAGGCTTGGCCCAGTCCGGTTCCAGTTTCTGAACCTCACGTTCAACTCGTTCGGGCAGATGCTGCTGATCTGGCTCTTCACATCGCCGGTGCACCAGGCGTGGGTCTGGCAGGACACCCCGTTGACCTGGATCGACGGCGTCGCCGCCACCCTGTTTGTGGTTCTGTTCATCGGCGAGGCCATCGCCGACGAACAGGTCTGGGCGTTCCAGCAGGACAAGAAGCGGCGAGTCGCGGCAGGAGAAGATGTCGAGCGGCCCTTCATCACGACCGGTCTCTTCGGCTATTGCCGCCACCCCAACTACTTCTGCGAAATTGCGTTGTGGTGGGTATTCTATCTCTTCGCCGTCGGGGCGTCCGGCCAGTGGCTGCACTGGACCGCCCTCGGCTTCATCCTGCTGACGGCGCTCTTCGTCGGCTCGATCCGGTTGACCGAGTCGATTTCGCTCGGCAAGTACGCGGCCTATAGCGACTACCAGGCCAGTACGCCGTGCGTCATTCCCTTCAGGATTCGCCGCGCAAAGACGACAGCCTGATACTCAGAAGTGCGAAACGCCGCCGTCGATGGCGACGGTGTCTCCCGTGTGGTACGCGCTCTCGTCGCTCGCGAAGTACACGGCGATCGCACGGAAGTCCGCTGGCTGACCCCAACGTCTCTGCGGTATCCGCTTCATCACACGGGTCTGGAAGACTTCGGTCTGGAATGCCCGTTCGGTCATCGCCGTCTCGATCCAGCCCGGGATGATGGCGTTGGCGCGAATGCCATAGCGCGCCTGGCCGATGGCCAGTGACTGGATCAGCGCGATGACGCCCGCCTTGGTCGCCGAATAGTGTTCGCTGCCGCGCGCGCCGAAGCGCGCCGTGCCGCTGCTCGTCACGACCAGCGAACCTCCTCTTCCGCTCTGCTTCATGTGCTTGACCGCCTCCCGGAAAGTGAACATCACGCCGTCCATGTTCACCTTGAACACGCGATGCCATTCCTCGGGCGTCATGTCATCGAAATTCGCCCCGCCGCCACCGACACCGGCATTGGCAAAGCATGCGTCGACGTGTCCGAAAATCTCGACCGTTCGCGCGAACGCGTCCTCGACCTGCTGTTCGTCGCTCACGTCGCAGCGCAGCGCGGCTACCTTGCCGCCGTAGCTTTCGAGCCTCGTCTGCGCCGCCGAGTTCTTCTCTTCATTCGTTCCCCAGATGCAGACACTGGCGCCCTGCTCGGCCAACCCTTCGGCGAATCCCAGGCCGATGCCCCCGTTGCCGCCCGTCACCAGCGCCACCTTGCCACTCAAATCGAACATCCTGTCCTCCGTCTGCTTGCCAGGTCCATGTTACGCGAGTGCCCCACGGCGCCGCTCGTCGATCAGGGAACGCCGACCATCTCCGTGCCCGCGCGGAGCACTTCCATGCGCTCGCGGTCCACCCACTGCTCTATGCCGTCCGGCCGGATGTGCTCCCGGTAGCCCGCCCATCCATCGGGGTCGTGAAAGTAGAGTTCGGCCATTCCGGCGTACGGGGCGTTCTCGGGGTCGAGGCTATGACTGACGACGTAGCGGAATCCGCCGCCACGCTCCACCGCCTGTTTGACATTCGGCGCATGCACGTCCAGCCAGTGCGCGAACAGCGCGTCGTAGTCGGTGTCCGGCTTCACCGCCACCAAGAAGGTCACCTTGAAGAATCCGGAACGCGTCATGGGATACGGCGCGTTCAGCGTCAGCGGTTCGTTGCTCAGGTGCTCGGAGCCGTCGATCACGACGTACTCGCGCGTCGCCCAGGGCATGTATGGCTCCACCTTCTGCTGAAATGTGTCGGTCGGCGTCGTCCCGTGGGGTTCGTCCGGCGTCGGCATCGGCCGGTCCCACCAGAGTTGCGCAACGCCGTCCCAGGGATGGTTGCCGTCTGCGTTGGCGTCGTACAGCGTCGCAAAGTAGCGCCGCGGGTGGGATTGCCCCCGCCGCGCCTGGTCCTTCGTCCGCTGGATCACGTTCGGCATGTGGCTGGCGAACCAGTGCGCGACCAACTCTTCCCGGGACGTCTCCGGCCTGCGCCTGATCAGATACATCATCTTGGCACCGGGGATTTGCTCAACCATGTTCGATCCTTGTCGCTAGCGGGCAGGCCCCGACTATATGCCGCCGCGCGGTGAGTCGCCAAGATGCCCGCGGCAAAGCTATGATTGCCGCCGTGTTCACTCGACGGTCAACCTGACACAGGAGACGCCATGCCCGCCCTGGACGGCATCAGGGTCCTCGACATGACCCAGTACGAGGCCGGCACGTCGTGCACCCAGGCGCTGGCCTGGCTCGGCGCCGACGTGGTCAAGGTCGAGCCCCCCGCATACGGCGACCCGGGCCGAGGCGTGGGCCGCAGTCCGGAGTACGAGGATTACACGCCGTATTACTGCGCCTGGAACTCGAACAAGCGCAGCCTGGCGCTCGACCTTCGCACGGACGAGGGCCAGGACCTGTTCCTGCGCCTTGTGCCCAAGTTCGACGTCTTCGTCGAGAACTACGGTCCCGGCGTGACCGAGCGCCTGGGGGTCGACTACGCGACGCTCTCCGAGGCAAACCCCGGGCTGATCTACACGCGCATCAAGGGCTTTGGCTCCACCGGTCCCTACGCGCATTTCCGATGCATGGACATGGTGGCGCAGGCCGCTGCGGGGGCGTTCTCCATCACGGGCGAGCCCGATGGCCCGCCGATGCGGCCAGGCTCCACCACGGGAGACTCCGGCACCGGCATACAGACCGCGATGGCGATTCTGGCCGCCTACATCCAGCGCGCGCGCACGGGCAAGGGCCAGCTCGTCGAACTCTCCATGCAGGAGGCGATGATGTACTACACGCGCACCCGCACCTTCATGGCATCCGAGTGGGGGACCAAAGCCGCGCCCCGCCGGGGCAATTACGGCGGTCGGCCCCCGGTCAACATCTATCCGTGCAAACCGTTCGGTCCCAACGACTATGTCTACCTGATGCCGGTCAACCAGGACCACTGGGACGCCCTGTGCGCGGCCATCGACCGGGGCGATCTGCTCATCGACCCCCGGTTTGAGACCACCGCCACGCGGGTGGAGCACGGCGACGCGCTGTACGAGGAGATCAGCGCCTGGACCCGGGAGCACACGAAGTACGAAGCCATGGAGACCATCGCAGACGCTGGCGTGCCCTGCTCCGCCTGTCTCGACACCGCCGACCTGCACCACGACAGGCACCTCAAGGCGCGGGGATTCATCCACGAAATGGAACTGCCGGTGCATGGCAAGGTGCCAATGCTCGGCTTCGCGCCACGTTTGTCGGATTCCGAGTTCGAAATCAAGCCGCCGCCGCGACTGGGCGAGCATACCGACGAGGTACTGAGCGGCGAACTGGGTCTGGACGCCGAAACGCTGTCTCAGCTCCGCGAAGCCGGGGTGATCGGCGATTCGGCGCGATTCTCCTGACGCCTTGACCGCGGTGACGCTGCGGCCGGTACGCCGAGCCGACGGCCCCCTGTACAAAAACTGGTTGCGCGATCCGACGCTGGCGGGGTGGCATGGCAACGCCCTGGACCCCACCGCCGAGTTCCGCCGCGTGCTCGGATCCCGCTACAACTTCATCGTCGAAGCCGGCGGGAACGTGGTCGGCCACGTGGCCATTGAAGCGGACTGGGAGCGCGACACGTCTGCCGAACTCGGCATCGTCATCGACCCATTGCATCACCGGCGGGGCTACGGCAAACGCGCCGTGTCGCTGGCCCTCGCGTTCGCGTTCCGAGAGACCCGCACCCATCGCGTCTGGGCAGGCGTCCTCGGCAACAACGCGCCGGCGTTGCGTTTCTTTCGTGACATCGGGTTTTCCGAAGAAGGGCGCGCCCGCGAAGTCCGGCTCGATGGTGACGAATGGATCGACTACGTCCACTTCTCCATGCTGCGCCGCGAGTGGGCGCATCGGATGTAGCGAGCGCCGGCTACATCACGGGAACTATCACGCCGCAACCCACGCGTCCGCCCGCGCCTCCGATCGGCTGGGTCGCATGATCGTCGCCCATGGCGTGAACCACCAGCGCCGCGCCGTCTTCATCCATCAGCGACGCCACTCCCTCGAATGCAGTTCCGATCTGCACAGCCGTCGTGTATAGCTCTGCACGCACGGTTCCGGCTTCGCTCGCATAGATGTTGGGCAGGTCGCCGTTGTCCGGCCCTTTCGGGTTGAGCAGGCCATGCTGGGCGCCGGTCAGGTTGATGTGTCCCGCCGACGCCTTGAAGTCCGGTGCGCAGGCGCCGACGGCATGGACATGAATCGCATGTTTGCCCGGAGAGAGGCCGGCAAGCTCCAGGTAGATCAAAACCCCTTGAGGGCCCTGCCAGAGCTTGGCTTCGCCGATGACCTCACCATCCGGATTCGTGAACTGGGCCATCGCTCCGGGACGCGTTTCGTCCGCCAGCGACGATCCCGCCAACAGTACCGCGCCCGCCAGCAAGAAGAACACCTTCCTGAACATCATCCAACCCCCCCGTCGCCATCGCTTCCACCTGACCGTAGGGCTACCATAACGTCAGCGCAAACACAAAGCCTGTTCAGACATGGAACATTTCGATGTCGTCATCGTCGGCGCCGGGGTCTCCGGTATCGGCGCCGCGTGTCACCTGCGAACGAAGTGCCCTGAACGGACATTCGTCATCCTCGAGAATCGCAGCGACATCGGTGGGACATGGGACCTGTTCCGCTACCCGGGAATCCGCTCCGACAGCGACATGCACACCTTCGGCTACAACTTCAAGCCGTGGAAAAGCAAGAAGGCGATCGCGGACGGTGAGTCCATCCTCGCCTACCTGCGGGACACGGTCGCCGAGTACGACGTTACGTCACACATCCAGTTTGGGCACCGCGTCACGCGGGCGTCATGGTCCACCGGGGAGTCTCGCTGGACAGTCGAGGCACTGGTCGATGGCGAGGACGTTCGCTTCAGCTGCAACTTTCTGTTCATGTGCAGCGGCTACTACAGCTATGCGGGAGGCTACACCCCCGAATTCCCCGGCATCGAGCGGTTCCAGGGTCCCGTAATCCATCCCCAGGCGTGGCCGGAAAAGCTCGACTACGAGAACAAGCGGGTCGCGGTCATCGGCAGCGGAGCGACGGCCATGACCCTCGTGCCGGCCATGGCCGAGAAGGCGGCGCGCGTCACCATGATCCAGCGCTCCCCCACCTATGTGATCTCCCGCCCCGCGCACGACGAGATCGCCAACAGGTTGCGCCGGATTCTCCCGGAACGGCTCGCCTATGCCATCACCCGATGCAAGAACGTGCTGATGCAGCGCTACCTCTACCGCACCACGCGCGTCAAACCCGAAAAGATAAAGGCGCTGCTGCTGAACGCCGCGCGCGAGCAGCTCGGCGAGGAATACGTGGACAAGCACTTCACGCCGACCTACAACCCCTGGGACCAACGCCTTTGCCTCATTCCGGACGGTGATCTGTTCAAGGCCATCAGGCGCGGCAAGGCCGAGGTGGTCACCGAAACCATTGCCGGATTCGACCGCGACTCCGTGCGGCTCACGTCGGGAGAGGACGTCGGGGCCGACATCCTGGTGACGGCGACCGGATTGAATCTCGCCGTGATGGGCGGGGTCGAGGTCAGCGTCGACGACAAGCCGGTCAGCTTTGCCGAGACGCTCTGCTACAAGGGCATGATGTACGCCGACGTGCCGAATTTCGCCAACGTCTTCGGCTACGTGAACGCTTCCTGGACGCTGCGGGCGGACCTGACCTGCGCGTACGTGTGCCGCCTGCTGAATCACATGACCGCGTCCGCCACGCGTCAATGCACGCCGCGGCTGCGGGACGAAGACCGGGCCATGGAGCGGCGCCCGTGGATCGTGGATTTCATGCCGGGCTACATGGCGCGCTCCATGCATCTCTTCCCCAGGCAGGGTAGCCGCGACCCGTGGCGAAACACGCAGAACTACCTGGAAGACCGCAAGATCATCTATCGCCAACCGCTCGAGGACGGCGTGCTGACCTTCAGCAATCCGGGCCTGGCGGAGGCGGTCGAGGATGCGCAGCCACCGAAGGACGCACGAACGCGAAGCGCGGCCTGAACGAAACGCGGCGCACACGGATCCCGTCGCGCCAAGCAATGCACAGAGGAGAAACAGCACTATGAGCACAGATACGCTTCGCATCGGATTCATCGGCGCCGGGGGCATCTGCCGCAGCAGGCACCTGCCAGGACTGGCGGGCATCGACGGCGTCGAGGTGGTCGTCGTGTGCAACCGCAGCCGGGAAAGCTCGGAGCGCGTGGCTCGCGATTTCGGCATTCCCGAGGTCGATACGGACTGGCAGCGGGTCCTGGCCCGCGAGGACCTCGACATCATCTTCATCGGCACCTGGCCCTACATGCACCGGGAACTGTCCATCGCGACGCTCGAGGCTGGCAAGCACTGCTTCTGCCAGGCGCGCATGTGCATGAATGTCGCACAAGCGAAGGAAATGCTCGCAGCGGCGAAGGCGCATCCGGAACTCGTCAACATGATCTGCCCGGTGCCCTGGCAACTCGAGGAGCACATCCGCGACATCGTGCGGTCAGAGCTGGGCGAGATCACGTCGATTGAGCTGTCCGTGGTCAGCGGCGCGAATCTCGACCGCTCTTCCGTGCACTGGCGCGAGCGCACCGACTACAGCGGCTACCAGATCATGTCCATGGGCATATTCGCCGAGACGCTGAACGGGCTGGTGGGACCGTATGAGAGCCTGACCTCCCACCTGTCGACGCCCATCGCAGAAAAGACCGACGAGACGGGACAGTCGGTGGCCATCGACGTACCCCAAGTTGTCGCCATCAGCGGCACGCTCGCAAGCGGCGCGCTCATCCTCGAGCACCACTCGGGAGTCACCGTCGACAGCTCGGGGCGGTCGTCGTCGATCACCGTGCGCGGGACGGAAGGGACCATGCGCTACGACTTTCAGACCACACTGGAACTGGCTCGTCCAGGCGAGTCGCTGCGGCAGGTGAACGTGCCCGACGAAAAACGCACCGCGTGGTCCGTGGAGTCGGATTTCATCGCCGCCGTGCGCGCTGCGCGCGCCGGAGCGCCCCCCGAAGATCGGCCGGTTCGCCCGGATTTCGAGGAAGGGCTCCTCTACATGCGCAAGGTGGAAGCCGTACACCTGTCCGCCGCCACCGGTCGGGCGGTGGCGCCGCATACGCTCTGACATGACTACGGCAAAGGCGTGACCCCGGAATATTCCGAGAAACCGTCATCAAACGACAGGTCCGGCTTACCCGGAACGGGAGATTCGACCAGGCAAATTCGGATCAACGAAGATCACGACCGCGTTCGATGTCGGCCAGCATCTCTTCGATATCCGCGGTCGGGTGATTGCAATCCAGCGCCCGATTCAGCGCTCGCAGCCTCCTTTCAACAGAATCCGCCGTGCGCGGACGTTGCGACTTCTGTTTCGACTTAAGACCCGCTTTGGTTTGGAATCGCACTGCCCCGTTCAGCCTCACCTACCGATGGATAAAGGCTAACACTACCGCTCCAGCCGCGATTCACGCAAAATAACTAGGAACTGTGAAAGGGGGACGCGTGACTACACAACCTACCGACGAAGTATTGCTCGACATCCATCGGCGCATGGTTCGAATCCGCCATTTCGAAAACGAGGCGGGCCGAATGGCGGAAAACGGTTTCATTCCCGGCGCTCTTCACCTCTATGTCGGCGAAGAAGCGGTGGCCGTCGGCGTTATGGCGCACCTGACGGACGAAGACCAGATCACCAGCACGCATCGTGGCCACGGCCACCTCATCGCCAAGGGCGGCGAGTTCGACAGGATGTTCGCCGAGTTGTTCGGGCGCGTTGACGGCTACTGCAAGGGCAAGGGCGGCAGCATGCATGTCTCCAACCTGGAAATCGGGATGCTCGGCGCCAACGGCATCGTCGGCGGCGGACCACCCATCGCCATGGGCGCCGGCTTCGCCAACAAGTACAAGAAGAACGGCAACGTCGCCGCCACGTTCTTCGGCGACGGGGCGAGCAACGAGGGCGCTTTCCACGAGGCCGCCAACATGGCGGCGCTCTACAAGCTGCCGGTCCTGTTCGTGTGCGAGAACAACGGTTTCGGCGAATACACACCGCAACGCGACCACCAGGCCATCACCGACGTCGCAGATCGCGCCCCGGGGTACGGCATGCCGGGCGTGGTCGTCGACGGCATGGACGTCATGGCCGTGTACGAAGCGGCGGGCGCCGCCGTCGAGCGCGCGCGGCAAGGTGACGGGCCAACGTTGCTCGAGTGCAAGACTTACCGGTTCTACGACCATGTCGGCAGGCGCGGAATGGGCCGCACATACCGCACGGACGAGGAACTCGCCGAGTGGATGAAACGGGATCCGATCGAAATGTTCGAGGCCCGGCTAGCGGAACAGGACGTCCTGTCCGCCGACGCGGCAAAGGAAGTGCACGAAGAAATAGCCCGCGACGTGGAAGCCGCTATCGAGTTCGCCAAGGCGAGTCCGATGCCCGACCCCGACGCCCTCCTCGACGATGTATACGCTTAAGCGAGAAACACGATGCCTGAATCAGAAAACGGAAAACGCGAACTGTCCTACGTCCTCGCCGTCAAGGAGGCGGCGGCGACCATCCTGAACGACGACCCCGACGCGTTCATCGCCGGCGAGGATGTCGCCGGCGCGGGCAGCGTGTTCGGAATCTACAGGGGGCTGCTCGACGAGTTCGGCCCCGACCGGATCGTCAACACGCCCATCAGCGAAGAAGGCGTCATCGGATTGGGTGTCGGCGCGGCAGCCGCCGGGCTGCGCCCGATCGTCGACATCATGTTCATGGACTTCCTCGGCGAATGCATGGACGAAGTCACGAACCAGATGGCGAAGATGCGCTACATGTTCGGCGGCCGCGCAACGCTGCCGATCACGATCACGACCATGTGCGGCGCCAGAAACTCGATGGCGGCCCAGCACTCGCAATGCCTTGAGTCGTGGATCTGCCACATCCCCGGACTCAAGGTCGTGATGCCGTCGACGCCATACGACGCCAAGGGCCTGTTGATCGCCGCGTCGCGCGACGACAACCCCGTGTTCGTGGTCATGAACAAGGCATCGCTGGCCTTGACCGGCGAAGTTCCCGAAGAACCGTACGCCCTCCCGATCGGCGAGGCCAACATCGTGCGGCCCGGCACGGACTTCACGATTATCAGCTACAGCCGGATGGTCCACGAGTCCGTAAGCGCCGCGGAAACCCTTGCGGAACAGGGCATCGACACCGAAGTCATCGACCTGCGCACGCTGCAGCCGCTCGACGTGGATACGCTGGTTGCTTCCGTGGAGAAGACCCACAACGCCATGGTGGTCCACGAGGCCGTGCGCTTCGGCGGCATGGGCGGCGAGATCGCCGCGCAGGTACAGGAACTGGCGTTCGACTATCTCGACGCACCCGTTGGCCGCGTGGGCGCCCCCTTCTCGCCCGTGCCTTTCAGTCCTTCACTGGAACAGAGCTTCGTCCCCAACGCCGACAAGATAGTTGCCTCGGCAACCGAATTGCTCGGGCTTTGAAGTTGCCCGCATGACCTGCCTTGTCGGCCTCGCGGCGAATCCCGACTCCGGCAAGGACATCCGCCGCGTCGCCGCCGGTGCGTCGGTGTTCAACAACCAGGAGAAGCGCGCCGTCGTGGCGCGCTGTCTCGCAGGTATCGCGGCGGCGGATCCGAGTCCGTCTGTCCTGTATCTCGACGACCTGCGCGCCATCGCCCGCAGCGCGGTTATGACCGCTGGGGTCGCCGGGACACCGGTCGCCGGCCCGCGCCACGGTAACGCCCAAGACACGGTCCGCGCGGCGGCGGCGATGCAACGGGCATCCTGCGGCGCGGTCATTTCGCTGGGCGGCGACGGTACCAACCGGGCGCTGGCGAAGGGTTGGCTCGACGCGCCGCTCGTTCCCATCTCGACGGGGACCAATAACGTGTTCCCCGGCATGCAGGAGGGCTCCGCCGCCGGCGCCGCTGCCGCGCTTGTCGCTTCGGGGTCCGTGGCGCTGTGCGATGTCGCCCCGCAGGTCAAGGTCATCCACGTCGAGATCGAGGGCGAAGCCGACGACATTGCCCTGATCGACGCGGTGGCGACAGATGACCGTTTCGTCGGTGCCCGGGCGCTGTTGTCCGGTGACCGACTGATCGCTGCCGTGCTTACCCGCGCGATCCCGTCCGCCGTGGGAATCACATCCATCGCGGGTTTGCTCGAACCCATGTCGGACGAGGACGACGGGGCCATGACGGTCGCGTTCACAGCCAGGGGAAGATCAGCAAAATGGCATGTCCGCGCGCCCATCGCCCCCGGCCGGTTCGACGATATCGCTATCGCCGATGCACACCGTATCGATCTCGGCGAAACAGTGGAAATCGTTGGACCCTGTGTGCTCGCCTTCGACGGCGAGCGCGAACGTGTCATGAAGGCAGGGCAACGTGCGACGCTCTCCGTGCGCCGCGACGGTCCCCGTGTCATCGATATCAAATCCACACTGGAAGTGGCGGCCCGCGACGGCGCCATGCTTTTTCCAACCGCAGAGGGAGTTCGTCATGCCGGTTGAAGTCCGATTGCTCAAGGTCGGTATGACCATGACCGAAGGCACCGTTGAAGAGTGGTTTATCGCCGACGGCGACCAGGTACAGAAAGGCGAAATGCTCTACCGCCTCGAGACCGAAAAGGTGAACATGGATGTCGACGCCGAGGGCGACGGCACCGTCAAGCACCTCGTCAGTGCGGGAACGGAGTTGGGCCCCGGCGATGTCATCGGGTTCATATTCGCGCCCGACGAGACCATTCCGGATGTCCTGCCGACGCCGACCCCATTGCCCGGAGAAGAGCCGGTCGCGGAGAAGAAGGCGCCTCCACCGGCGGCAGCCGCACCAGCGCCAGCGCCGAAACGCGCGGCTGGCCGGCGCCCCGCAGCCTCCCCGGCCGCCCGCCGCCTGGCGGCGGAACTCGACGTGGACCTGGCGGACGTTGAAGGCACGGGTCCCCGGGGCCGCATCACCGAGGGCGACGTGACTGCCCAGGCCGACAAGGCCAAGACCCAGGATCAACCCAGGCGCCGACAGCCGTCTTCGCCCGCCGCCCGCAGACTCGCTGGCGAACTGGGCGTCGATATCGATGCTGTGGAAGGCACCGGGCCGGGTGGCCGCATTACGCGGGCGGACGTCGAACGCGCCGCCGAGGCCGCCGAATCCACGCCCGCCGCGGAACCGATGCGCGGCATGCGACGCACCATCGCGGAACGCATGTACGCGAGCCTGCGCGACACGGCGCAGCTCACCATGGAGATGGAAGTCGACATGGAAGACGCCGTGAAGCTCAGGACCCAACTCGTCGCCGAATGGGAATCCGACGGCGTACGTCCGAGCTACACCGACATCATCATTCTGGCCGCGGCCAAGGCCCTGACGAAGCACCCACGCATGCACGCTACGCTCGCCGACGACGCCATCCTGCGCCACGACGCGGTGCACATGGGCATGGCCGTGGCTCTCGAAGAAGGGCTGGTGGTCCCCGTGATCCGCGATGCCCATGCCAAGGACCTGAAGACCATCGCAGTCGAGTCCCGCGAACTGGCCGAACGCGCCAGAAGCGGCCGGCTTGGCCTCGACGACATGAGCGGCGGCACGTTCACGGTCACCTCCCTCGGCATGTACGGCGTCGACACGTTCACGCCGATCCTGAACACGCCGGAATCCGGCATTCTCGGGGTCGGGCGCATCTATGACGGCGTCGCCTGGCACGGCGACACCCCCGTGCAGCGCAAGTTCCTGCGCCTGTCGCTCACCTGGGACCACCGCGTCCTCGACGGCGCCCCCGCCGCCGAGTTCCTGGTAGAGGTGCGCGGATATCTGGAGGCGCCTTTCCGGCTGCTCGTCTGACCGGTCGCACGACGCGCCTCACTGGTGCGACACTAGGGTCTTCGTCCCGCGGAGACCCGTATGAACATCGTTGCCGAAATCAGCATGTACCCGCTGACGAGCGACTACATCCCGCCGATTGACCATTTCCTCGAACAACTTAACGCGGAACCGTCGGTCGAAGTAAAGACCAATCGCATGAGCACGCAACTTTTCGGCGACCATGACACTGTGATGGATCTACTCAAACGCACGACCAGAGACTCCCGCGAACGGTTGGGCGGGGTAGCCTTTGTGTGCAAGCTGCTGCCAGGGGCCGAACGCACGATCAATGGCTACGAATGACCGATCCAGCAAAGCGTCCTCGCACCGTGGATCGCTGGCATGCGCAACGGCGCCGCTACGCACGGTCTTGGCACCGATGCTGGCGCTGCTGGCCGGCGCATGTGGAGGTGGGGGCTCAAGCCCCACGCCACCACCCACCCCGCCCCCACCGCCGCCTCCAGCGCCGACGACCATCGATGTTCCGGCCGGGCGCGCCGCGCTCGGACTGATCTCCGCGGGCGACGTGCGGTTCCTGGCAATCGCGACGGACGGCGAGGAAACCGAACTCGCCGCCACGGCAACCGGGGACGATGGCCGGTTTGCCGAACGCGAAGTCGAAACGGAACACACCGGGCCGCTGCGCATCAATGTCGGACCGAAAGACGAGGGAACGAGCCGTTACCTGTGCGACCTCCTGGATGGCTGCGTGGACGCGGACGGCGTAAGGGCCGAGTTCGGAGAAACGCTATCGTTACAGTCAACGCTCTCCGTCGCTGTTTCTTCCACCTCGTCGGACACGCCCGACCCCGTCAACATCACGCCATTCACCACCGCAGCCGTGGAGAGAGCGATCGCGCTCGGCGGGCTGACCGCCACGAACATCAATGAAGCGAAACGGGAAATGGCCGAGGCGCTCGAACAGCTCCTGTCGCAGATCACGCAGCGCGACCTCGATCTCGGCGAAGATCCCGCCGCGATCGGCATCGTCGACCTCACCGACGCGGCGGACCGCATCGCCGCCGATCATACGGACGTCGAATTCCTGGTCGCGATACTGCACGCGAGCCTGCTCGGACTGGTCGTCGAAGATGCAGATGACAACGTGGTCCAATTGATGGCCGCAGCCTTCGCCGAGTCGGGCACCTTGCCCGAGAACGATACGGTGGCTGACGAACAAACCGTCAACACCGCCGACCTGCTCCGAGTCGCGACTGGGGAACTTGAGTCGCTGCTGGCAGACAGCGGGCGGCGGGAGCACGTCCGCCAACTGCTCGGTCTCGCCGACGCGGCGGCTGGCGATGCAATGATCGACAGAATGCACGACCTCGTGGCCACCTACGAAGGCGTCACCGACACGGTTGCGCTGGAGCAGGTGGACAGCGACGGCGATGGCCTTGCGAACCTGGACGAAATCGAGGTCGGACTCGACCCGCAGAACTCGGACAGCGATGGCGACACCGTCGCCGACGGAAGGGATCCCTTTCCCCTGGACGGGAGGAGAACGGTGGAGCCAGACGTCTTCCCTCCCGCGCGTGACTATGCCGGGCGGTGCGCCAGTCCACGCCCGGGCGAACCGGGCGACAGGCAGGGAACCTTCGTCGACGAAAACAATTGGCTGCGCTCCTGGAGCAACAACCTCTACCTCTGGTACGACGAGATCGTGGATGTGGATCCGGTACTGCATCCGACGCCGCAGTATTTCGATCTGATGCGAACGTTCGCCACAACCCCGTCGGGCGCCGACCGGGACCGGTTTCACTTCACCTATCCCACCGACGTGTGGGAGCAGCTTTCCCAGTCCGGTGTTTCGGCCGGCTACGGTGCAGCGTTCGCGATACTGGCGCCGCGGCCGCCCCGCGATGTCCGTGTGGCGTATATCGAGCCCGATTCGCCGGCGTCGCGGGCGAACCTGAGACGCGGCGCCCGTATCCTGGCCATCGACGGCGCCGACGTGACCTATGGCAGCCCCGCCGTGCTGAACGCGGGATTGTTTCCCGGCGACACTGGAGAAACACACGAATTCGTGGTCCAGGACCTCGGCGCGGGTTCGAGACGCACCATCTCCCTCACCTCCGCCCTCATCACGTCCGACCCCGTACAGAACGACGACACCATCGAGACGGACTCCGGCACGGTCGGCTACATGCTGTTCAACGATCACATCGCGACCGCAGAGCGGGAACTCGTGGACGCCGTCAGGGCGTTGCAGCAGGCGGGCGTCGACGACCTCGTCCTCGACCTGCGCTACAACGGCGGCGGGTACCTGGCGATCGCGAGCCAGGTGGCCTACATGATCGCGGGACCCGCTTCCGCGGGACGAACATTCGACGAACTGCGCTTCAACGACAAGCACCGGGTCTTCAATCCGGTCACCGGCAGGACCCTTTCGCCGACCCCCTTCTACGACTCGACCATCGGGTTTTCCGTCCCCTCCGGCAGAGCCCTGCCGAGCCTGGATCTATCACGGGTATTCGTACTCACCGGCGGGGGGACCTGCTCAGCCAGCGAATCCATCATCAACGGGCTGCGCGGCATCGACCTGCAGGTGATCCAGATCGGCACGACGACCTGCGGCAAGCCGTACGGTTTCTACGCAACGGACAATTGCGGTACAACGTATTTCTCTATCCAGTTTCAGGGTGTCAATGCAAAGGGATTCGGCGATTACCCTGACGGGTTCTCGCCCCAGAACACGGCGCGCACCGAAGGCGTTTCCGTGCCAGGTTGCGTCGTCGGCGACGACTTCGGGCACGCGTTGGGGGATGTCGACGAAGCGCGGCTGAAGGCAGCGCTCCAATACCGCATCGACGAGACCTGTCCCGCGCCCGCCGCGCTCCGGTCGGCCAGGCCCACGGGAGGTTCGCAACTTTCGCCCACGGTGGACGCAATCGTGCCGAAATCCATCTGGCTGCAGAACCGATGGTGACACGGACGCAATGGGTATCGCTCGGGCTCGCCGCGGTCTGGGCCATGACGTCCACGGCCGCGCCCGCCGCGATCATGGACCCGACACCGGCCGGCCGCGCCGACATCGAACAGGCGGTCGCTGCGGCGCTGGGCGCGGAGGTACTCATCGCCGACGACGCCCTGACGACATCCAGCCTCTTGACCATCGAGCGCCGCATGCCACGAACCATGGAGGGTCGAGTCGCTACCGGACGCGTGCTTGAACCCCCGGAGGTTTTCCAACTTGTGCTGGAAGATGACCGATGCGTCCTTGTTCACCGCCGCACGGGCGATACCTATCCGCTAAAAAACGCCCGCTGTCACCCGTCGCCGGCCAAGGCCGAGAATGCGCCGTTATCGGATCAAGATCGATAAATCGCTTGATTTGGCGCACGGCAATCGCATAATGGGCGCCATGGTGGACTGAATAAAGGAGGTGATCTGTGATATCTACGGTTGAGGGGTGTATCAGCTCCTAAATCGGGGCGGGGACGCCCGATGCGTCCAACGACCACGGACGTTCCCGCCAAATCGATAGTCTCCATTCCCGCGCCGCCTTTGCGCCGCCTCTTGGCCGCATAGCCGAGCGTGGTGTTTCTTCATCTACGATGATCTCTGCCGTTGGTCGAGCGCCAACGCTGTGGAGTGTGTGCCCGTCGGGTCCATCCCGCATATCAAGACACGATAACCATCTGTTCTATCACCGGTTATCGCCTTTCCCACAAGATTGGAGAAGAATATGAAGCTCGCGGTCGAGTTTCCGAGCGTCACCTACCGCGAAGGCGGCGAAGGCATCGTCAGGCTGGCGCGCGGCATTGAAGACATCGGGTTCGATCAGCTCGACACCTTCGATCACGTCATCATGGGATTTCCAACCCCCGAGCGCGCCGCACCGATCTATCCACCGAAAATGCCCGTCATGGAAGCGCTCATGACCTTGGGCTTCGTCGCGTCGGCCACGTCGCGCATCGGCCTCGGCACCGAGGTGCTGGTCCTGCCGCAACGCCAGCCAGTATTGGTTGCGAAACAGGTTGCCACTCTCGATACGCTTTCGGGGGGACGCATGCGTCTCGGCGTCGGCGTCGGCTGGCAGGAATCCGAATACGACGCGCTGGAAGAACCGTTCCACAACCGCGGCAAGCGCATGGACGAGGCGATCCAGGTGATGCGCGCGTACTGGCGCGATGAGCAGGTGGACATCTCGGGCGACTACTACACGTCTACGGCCATGGCGATGGAGCCGAAGCCGCCCCAGGGGGCGGACTTGCCCATTTGGATCGGGGGCGCCTCGGAGGCCGCCCTGCGCCGGGTCGGGGAACTCGGCGACGGATGGCTTGCTTTGCCCATCGAAGATCCGGCGGTGGCGGCAAAGTGCAAGACCAAGATCGCCGCCTACGCGGAGGCTGCAGGCCGCGATCCGGAATCGATCGGCTATCAGCAGATGCTCGCGCCGCCACCCAGAGACCAGGATGGCAAGCGTTTCTATTCCGACACGGATCGGGTCGTCGCGCGTGCCGTCGATGCGAAAGAAATGGGATTCGAATGGGGAACGCTGAACGCGACAGCGATTTTCCAGTCAGGCGCTCGCAGCGTAGACGCGATGCTCGATGTTCTCGGAACGCTCCACGAGGCGATCCGCGCGGCAACCCGCTAACGCCAAGCTTCAGGGAATGACCGCGCCCTCCCCCAGGTGCGTTTCGAGCCAGCCCTTGAGCGGCACGTCCTCGTCCGTCGGCGACGTATAACCCATGCCTCCCGTGGGGCTCGCGCCTAGCAACTGGCGCCGTATCGGATCCGCTTTTTCGAGGTAGTGGTCCACGGTCATGTCGTCGCGCGGACGCAGCCAACGATAGCTGTAGCCGAAGAACAGTATCTTGCGAGTGAACCTCGATACGTTCCGGCCCGACGCATGCCACAGGCGCCGGTCGAAAAACAGGGCATCTCCGGCGCGCACACGCACGGGAGTGGCGTCCGGGTGTTCCGCGTTGTCTGGCGGGAACTGCATCCGGTTGAACCGGTGGCTGCCGGGAATCACATGGGTGGTACCGCGGTCCGGCGTCTCGACATCGGTAAGCACGAACGCCACCTTGAGCGACACGCGCGGACGCGGGTCGGTCTCGAAATCGATATTCAACCGGCCGCTGTCCTGGTGCCATCCCAGGCGGCCGGTTTGGGGGGGATCGTTCTCCGGCAGCGGCGGCGTGATGATGAGGTGGCTGTGGTAGAGCTGGATGTGCCAGCCGAGAATGTCGATGACCTTCGCGATCGTCCGGGGCCAATCGAGGAGCTCCAGGAACGCTTCGTCGAACCCGATGCAGTCCCAGTGGTTGAGCCGTTCGTGGGGACTCAATCCGTACTTGGGCCGGTATTCGATGTAGAGCCGATCAGCCGCATCGACCACCCGTGCCAGGGTCTCCGCCGGCAGCACGTCCCTTGCGATGAAGAACCCCTGCTCGTCGAAAGACCGGCGCTCCTCGTCCGTCAGCCGGTAGTCCATACATCTCGCGTCCATGCGCCAAGAGTGTACACGCCACGGCGGCGATGGGGAGGACGCGAGAGGGAGGGCGGTGCCAACCTGTCGCCATCAGCTTCTCGCCAGCGATTCCCTTATCCAGGACAGTATTTCGCCGAAGGAGGAGTCGCCAGCTTCCAATACGCCCACGATGAAGGCGTGGGCCGACGCTGCATTGACCGAGAGTTTCCAGCCGTTGAGCCGCAGAAATACATCCGTCACGAAGAAGGCCGCACGCTTGTTGCCATCCACAAACGCGTGGTTCAGCAGCAACGATTGGAACAGAGCGGCAGCCATCTCCGCCAAATCACCGTAGTACCCCGTCTCGGGCCGGTACAGGGCGCTTTCGAGCAGCCCCCGGTCTCGAATCCCCGACGCTCCCCCGAATCGCTCGATGAGTCGATCATGAATGGCGATGGCTTCGTCCACCGAAAGGAACTGGACGGCTTCACTCTGCAAGGCGCCGGCCCAACTCCTCGTTCTCGGCAATCGATGCTTCCAGATGGTCCAGCACAAGCGGGCGCATGCGTCGCCGGCGCACATAGTCGGCAATCGCTTCGGTCAACAATCCGGAGATGGTCTGATGCGACTCTCGAGCCAGTTCCTGCAACGCCTGCCACTCGGCTTGCTCGACTTTCGAACTGATCTTGATCGCTGCCATCGCCCGAGACTATATGGACGTGTCAAGACATGTCAAGACGCTCGATCCACAACGTGATTGCGCTCCAGAGTGAAAGTGATCGGCGACGACGCGCCGTGTTTCACGCCCGCCCAAGCCCGACTGTTTCGCCCATCCCATCCTCGCCGTTCCTTCGATCTTGCCGCCGGCGCGGCAGGTCCGACAGTCTGGTAGTCTGCCCGAAACCTCGCCCGAGCCAATGAATGCAATTCGGTCTATTCGTCTACTGCACGGTCGGACGCCGCCGTGAACTCGAAGCTGGCATGGCGGGCAAGAACCCGGTGCTCTATGGCCGCATGCTCGAGGAACTCGCCGACTACGCGCGTTTCGCGGAAGCCCGGGGATACTTCGGCTTCGGCCATCCCGAGCACCACCTGCAGATCGAAGGTTTCGAGATCGCGAACGACCCCGCGCTGATGGCGATGTGGCTCGGACAGCACACCGAGACCATGCGGGTCGTCACCTGCGGCTTCGTGTCCACCGCCAACAATCCCCTCGCCACGGCCGAGAAGATCGCCACCATGGACCACATGCTCGGCGGACGCCTCGGCATCGGCCTGGTGCGCGGCTACCAGGCGCGCTGGGTGGAGAACTTCAAGGTCCGTCCGGAACTCAAGGCCGTGGGCCCATGGACCAGGGACACGCCGGACGACGACCTCAACCGGCGCTACTTCACCGAGTTCGTCGAGGTGGTGACCAAGGCGCTCGCCAACGAGACGTTCTCCCACCGGGGGGAGTTCTGGACCTTTCCGCCGGCAGATTTCGTCAACCCGCACCCCCACCCCGTCTATACGCAGTTCGGCCAGGGCGTGGATGCCGACATGCGCATCGAAGAGATCGGCATCGCGCCACGGCCCCTGCAGGCGGAAATACCGCTGTACGGCGGCTTCTCGGCGAGCCTGCGCACGGCGAAATTCTGGGCGAGGTACAAGGGCCGTCCCATCGTCCTTTCGGGGAATACGGAGTTCCTGCAGCTACTCTGGCGCGAGTGGCGCGAAGAGGCCGAGGCCTACGGCCACGATGTCCCGCCGGGCAAGGAAGCGTGCTGGGGCGGCATCATGGTCTGCGCCGAGACCGACGCCAAAGCCCAGGCGCTGTTCGAAGACATGCAGTGGTTCTGGGACACCTGGGCGACGCCCTTCGGACAGGGCGTTCCCGAACTCCTGGTCGGCTCTCCCGACACCCTCAACAAGCGCATCGAGCGCATCTCGCGCGCGGTCCCCATCGACGAAGCCTTCCTCCTCATTCCGGCGGGCATTCACACGCCGGAACAGATTCACGACTCCCTCGACCTTTTCTCGCGCAAGGTCATGCCGAACTGGGGGTAATGGACGGTCGCTACCCGGACGCCGCCGGCTCCGTGATCGCCTCGTAGGTCAACACCTTGAGCCTCTCCCGCAGCGGCCAGGGCGATCGCATGAGCTGGATCATTCCAACGACGATGATCTCCTCCACGGGATCGATCCAGAATACGGTGCCGGCGGCGCCGCCCCAGGAATATTCGCCGACGGATCCCACGCCGTCATCCCGGAGTTCGGTGACCAGGCCGAAGCCGAGACCGAAACCAAAGCCGCGGAAGCTGTCCTTGCCCTTGTCGTCCTCATCGAGCGGTAGTTCACCCCGCCCCCCGCCGGCGAGCGCGGCGGACAGGTGGTTCTCAATCATCAGGTCGACGGTCTCCGGACGCAGGATGCGGACCCCGTCCAGTTCGCCTCCATTGCGAAGCATCTCGGCGAACCGCATGTAGTCGCGGGCAGTCGAAATAAGCCCGCTGCCCCCTGAATACATCGTTCCCGGCCTGCCCTTCCCCATCCAATCGAGGTCGAACGCAGCAAGTTTGCCCTCCTCCTTGTCCCAGGCATGGTTGGGCAGCAGCCGGGACATCTTGTCCTCGGGGACGTTGAAGAACGTGTCGCGCATGTCGAGCGGGCGGAACAGGCGCTCGCGCAGAAAGACATCGAACGTCTGGCCGCTGATGCGCGCCACCGCAGCGCCGACCACGTCCGACGCCACGCTGTAATGCCACCTCGCGCCCGGCTCGTATTTGAGCGGCAGCGTCGCCAGGCGCTCGATGAAGCCATCGAGGTCGGCGGCACGGAAAGGTTTGACCTCGTTGTAGAGCCCGTCCACCGGATCGCTCGAATCGAAGCCGTAGGAGAATCCCGCCGTATGCGTCAGGAGATGCCGCATGGTCATGGCGTTTCCGACAGGGACGCGCTCCCCATCCTCGCCGAGCAGCTCGAGCGCTTTGAGTTCGGGCAGGAACTTCGCGACGGGATCGTCCAGTTCGAAGACATCTTCCTCGTACAGCATCATTGCGGCGACCGCGGTGATCGGCTTCGACATGGAATAGATGCGGAACAGCGCATCTTCGGGGAGCGGCCGGTCATCATTCACGCCACGGTGGCCGACGGCGGACACGTGAACGATCCTGCCGTCGCGCGCGACCATCGTCAGCACGCCGGCAAACTTGCCTTCATCGACGAATTCCTGGGTCGCTGCCGTGAGTCGCTCCAGTCCCTCGCCGGACATGCCGACGCTCTCGGGCTGTGCAACGGGTATCTCGCCGGCGCCAGCGGATGTTGCAAGGAACATGGCAATGACGCACGTCGCGGTACTTTTCATGGATTCTCCTTCGCGAGGGATGACCTGCGGCGGCGTTCCCGCAGCACGTTGGTTTCGGTACTTTTTTTGGCCCGGCAGCCCGTAGGCCGCGGCGGGTGCATTCTACGCAAACAGATTGGCAAAACGCTCGCGCAATGCGTTCTTCTGCACCTTTCCCATGACGTTGCGGGGCAGGTCTTCCACGCAAATTACGCGCTTTGGCTGCTTGAACCGCGCGAGCCTGTCCTTCAGGGCCCTCTCGACCATGGCGACATCCACCGGACCGTCCCGCGGCACCACCACCGCAACGACACCCTCGCCGAAGTCCGGGTGCGGCACGCCGATCACGGCGCTCTCCGACACTTCCGGCATGTCGTCCATCAGCGTTTCCACTTCCTTCGGGTAGACGTTGTAGCCGCCCGAGATGATCAGGTCCTTGGCACGGCCGACGATGGAGATGCGACCCTCGCCGTCCATCACGCCCAGGTCACCGGTCTGAAAGAAGCCGTCGCTGCTGAACTCCTCCGCGGTCTTGTCCGGCATTTCCCAGTAGCCCCGAAAGACATTCGGACCGCGCACCTCGATACCCCCGATTTCCCCCTCACCCAGCACGCCACCATCGTTCGCGATGCGTGCTTCCACTCCGGGCAAGGCGAATCCCACGGTCCCTCCAATGCGCTCGCCGACCAGGGGATTCGACGTGCTCATCAACGTTTCGGACATGCCGTAGCGCTCCAGGATCCGATGTCCCGTCCGGGCCTCGAAAGCCGCGAACGTCTGCGCCGCAAGGGGCGCGGAGCCGGAAATGAAAAGGCGCATGCCCTGGCAAACGTCCCTCGAAAACGCGTCGCGGGCCAGCAGCCGCGTATAGAACGTCGGCACGCCCATCATGACCGTCGAGCGCGGCAACTGCTCGATCACGGAGTCCGCGTCGAATCGCGGCAGGAAGACCATCGACCCGCCGCCGACGAACACGCAGTGCAGCGCGACGAACAACCCATGCACGTGAAAGATCGGCAGCGCATGCAGCAACACGTCGTCGGACCTCCAGCCCCAGGCGTCGCACAGCGTCCGCGCGTTACTCGACAGGTTCCCGTGGGTCAGCATGGCGCCCTTGGGCCGGCCTGTCGTGCCGGACGTATAGACGATGGCGGCGATGTCGTCCACCGTGCGCGACACCGTCGATTCAAGAACCTGCGCCGCGTCCATCCGGTCGGCGAAGGTGCCGCGCCCGCTCGCGTCCAAGGTTTCGATCGGGACGTCGGACTCAACCTGTTCCGCGTGCCCCACAGCCGGTGCCTTCGGCTCCGCCTGTGGCCCGGCCCCGCTCGTCGCCCATGGATCAACCATCCCGGGTCGCTGGCGCTCCACGGAGACGTTTGTTCCATGGGAGGGGTCGCAGACCAGCAGCGCCGGCTTCGCGTCCGACAGGAAATACTCCAATTCGGCCACCGTATAGGCAGTGTTGAGGGGCACGTAGATGGCCCCTAGCTTGAGGCAGCCGAGATAAAGCGCGAGCGCTTCCGGCGTTTTCTCCGTCTGCGTGACGACGCGGTCCCCGGACTGGACACCCAGGTCCACTAGCGCCCCCGCGGCCCGTGATGCCCGGTCTTCGAGATCCGCATAGCGCCAGTCGTCCCGATCCGGCAACCACAGGCAGGCGGCATCCTCGTCCGCGCGAAACCGAGTCTCGAACAGCGAATAGACGTTGTCGTTCATGGTCTGCGGGTCAGATTCCGCCCTTGCGTTGAGACTGCACCAGCGGCGCTTGGGCCTCAAAGCCGGTACGGATGCGGGCCGAAGTTGGCCTCGTAGTACGGCGAAACCATGCGGCCCGGAGGAATGACCGCGTCCACCGCCCGGCAGTCCTCTTCGGTCAGCGTGTATTCGGCCGCGTCCAGGTTGTCGTCCAGTTGCTCCATGGTGCGCGGCCCGATGATGGGGCTCGTCACCCCGGGCTGCGCCATCACCCACGCCAGCGCGAACTGCGAGAGCGGCACGCCGCGATCGTCCGCGATCGACTGCAACCCGTCGATGACGTCGAAGATCCCCTGGTGAAAACGCGCGCTCACCTGGTTGCGCTCCTCGGCGAAGCGTGTCCCCGGAGGCGGATCCTCGCCGCGCGTGTACTTGCCCGTCAGCATTCCCCCGGCCAGGGGACCCCATGGAATGGTCGCCACACCATAGGTCTGCGCCATCGGTATCAGTCCACGTTCCACGCGACGGTCCAGCAGGTTGTACGGCATCTGCTCGCAGATGAACCGGTTCAGGCAGTATTTCTCAGATACCCACAGCGCCTCGACGAACTGCCACGAGGCGAAGGTGGAGGTCCCGATGTAGCGCACCTTGCCGGCGTGAATCAGGTCGTCGAGCGCGCGCAGGGTTTCGTCGATGGGCGTCTCCGAGCGCGGGCGATGGACCTGGTAGAGATCGATGTAGTCCGTCTGCAATCGCTTGAGGCTCGCATCGCACGCCTCGAGGATGTGCCTGCGAGACAGGCCCTGCATGTTCGGATCGTCATCGGACATCGCGCCGTGGAACTTCGTCGCCACGACGATCCGGTCGCGCTTGCCGTTGCGCACGAGCGCTTCGCCGAGGACCTGCTCGCTCAGTCCCCGCCCATAGGCGTTGGCCGTGTCGACGAAATTGACACCGCGGTCAATGGCCCGGTCCACCATCGCGTACGCGTCTTTCGGCTCGGTCCGCCGTCCATAGGTCATCGCTCCGAGGCACAGGTTGCTCACCCTGACGCCGGTTCGTCCCAACAATCGCATTTCCACAGGCACTGCATTCCCTCCTCCGAAGTGTCGACCCGTCATTCTCTCCCCATAGCCCCGGTCCGTCCATCGAGGTTAGACGAGTCGCGGCGAGCCCCGCCCGACGTGACCGAAGGGCGCGAATACCGGCGACGGCGGGACCGCGGGCGACGGCAAGCGTCGGTCCTACGAGATTCGTTCGATGTGGGTTGATAAGGCATCGTCGAGTTGGATCTGGATCCCGCCAACCCGGCCGGCAACGAGGTTGTAGATCGCCGCGTAGATCACCCCGCCGAGAAAGGCTCCGAGCGCACAGATCAGCGTCGATCCAACAATTTGGACCAACCAGAGGCCGAGATGGACGACAACGGCGATCGCGGTGCCGACCAACGCCAGCATCAGGCCCGCGATCACCCCAAAGACAGCACCGATGACCGCGGAGATCTTGCCGACCGACAACGGGTCTATTCGCGTGATTTCCTTCATGCCTTACCGACTCCACACCTCGATTGGGAATGCCTTGGCCAGTGCCTCAAGGCCTCGCTCGGTCGACGACAATCACTCCGGCTCTCATCACGCAGCCGTGACGGTTGAAGTCGGCAGCGGCGTCGATCTCGACCGTGGGATCGCCGTCGACCGCGAGGATATCCGCCACGGCCCTGCATTTCTACGTCGGTCTTCCAGACCCATCAAGTCGGCGCACTGTCGTGACGACGAGGACAGCGATCGGCAGCGAACCCGACGCCGGACGACCCTATACTTCGGGCAGCGCATCGGCCAGGAGGCGTTTGTTCCATGAAGGACTTCACCGGCAAGCTCGCGGTCATCACCGGCGGCGGATCGGGTATGGGGAGAGCGCTCGCGCGGCAACTGGTGGCCGAGGGCTGCAGCGTTGCCACCTGCGACATCCTCGAGGACAACCTCGCCCAAACGAGGCGGCTTTGCGAGGGCGAAGCCGCGCAGGGGTGCGGCGTCAGCACGCACCGGTGCGACGTGGCTGTCGAAGACGAGGTCATTGCGTTTCGCGAGGCGGTCAAGTCGGCGCACGACACCGACCACATCGACCTGCTGTTCAACAATGCCGGTGTCGGCGGCGGCAGCAGCTTCGTCGACCAGGACCGCGACGAGTGGGAGCGCACATTCAATATCTGCTGGTTCGGCGTCTACTACTGCGCCCGCGCCTTCATGCCCATGCTGGTGGCGAGCGCCGACGCGCACATGATCAACACCAGCAGCGTCAACGGTTTCTGGGCGACGCTCGGACCCGGGAGCACCCATTCGGCCTACAGTGCCGCGAAGTTCGCCGTAAAAGGCTTCACCGAAGCGCTGATCACGGATTTCGCCAACAACGCCCCGCACGTCAAGGTGTCCGTCGTCATGCCCGGCCATATCGGCACGTCGATCGGCATCAACGTACACAGGATCATGCGCGGAGGCGAAATCGCCGGGGAAGCGCTGGCCCGCGCGCGCAGACGCTATACGGCACTGGGCGTGATCGACAGCTCCGCCAGCGACGAGCAGGTGCGCGAGGTCGTCGCCGGAATCGGCGAGTGGTTCCGTCAAAGCGCCCCGACGACTCCGGAGCAGGCCGCGTCGATCATCCTGGATGGCGTGCGCGAAGAGCGCTGGCGCATTCTCGTCGGCGACGATGCGCACCGCCTGGACGAGATGGTGCGGGAAGCACCGGAAGACGCCTACACCGAGGCGTTCCTGGCGAGACTACGCGCCCGCACCCAGTGGAATCTCGGCTGATCGGGTCCCGTGACCCGGCTGAAACGTTCGACGGGCGCGGTCGCCGCGAGGTTCACGCCCCGCAGCGAACACGCCGGCACATCCCCTCAGATCAGTCCTCCGACAGCGCCGCCAGCAGGCGCGGGGGCGAAATCGGGAGATCGTGCACGCGGACTCCCGCCGCGCCTCGAACCGCGTTCGCGGTAGCGGCCAGCGGCGCCACGATGGGCGTCTCGCCGCATCCCCGAACACCGAACGGATGCGAGGGATTAGCGACCTCCACGATGTGCGTATCGATCATCGGCAAGTCCGATGCGACCGGGACGCGATAGTCGAGGAACCCCGCGTTGTCCAGCCTGCCTTCGGAGTCCCAGATGTACTCCTCGTTCAGCGCCCAGCCAATGCCCTGCGCCGCGCCGCCCTGCAACTGTCCTTCGACGTAGCTCGGATGCACGGCCTTGCCCGCATCCTGCACGGCGGTAAACCGCAAAACGTCGGTCTTGCCGGTGTCTCGATCGATCCTGACGTCCGCAACGTTCACCGAGAAAGCCGGGCCGGGGCCCTGCGCGTTGAGGGATGCCGTCGCGTTGATCGGCCCGCCGGTTCGCGCCGCATCGCCCGCGATCTCGCGCAGCGACAACGGCTCCACATCCACGTTGGCGCCGGCCTTCGGCACTGCGCGACCGTCAACCCAGTCGACCTGGTCGACGTCGACGTCCCAGGTGGCCGCAGCGCGTTCCCGCATTTCCGCGATGATCTTTCGCGACGCTTCGATCACGGCCATGCCGGTAGCAAAGGTCGTCCGGCTGCCGCCGGTGGCATTGTTGAAGCCAACGCTTTCCGTGTCCGCCACCACGACCTGGATGTCCTCGTAGGGAATACCCAGCGTCTCCGCGCACTGCAGCGCCATCGAGGCCCGCGACCCGCCGATGTCGGGATTGCCCTCCACCACCGTCACCGTGCCGTTCTCATTGACCAGCACTTCCGCCGACGACTGGTTGCCGCCGTTGAACCAGAACCCCACGGCAACGCCGCGACCCTCGTTCTCGCCAAGTTCCGCAGCGTAATTCGGGTGGCTCTTTGCCGCCTCGAGACATTCCCGCAGCCCGACTTTCGAGAACCTCGGCCCGTAGGTGGACTGGCTACCCTCGCTGACGGCATTCTTCAGGCGCAACTCGATGGGGTCCATGCCAAGCTGCCGAGCCAGTTCATCCAGCGTCGACTCGCCGGCGAAGTTCGACTGCGGCGAGCCGGGCGCCCGGTAGGCGGCGACCTTGGGCTTGTTGACCACCACGGTGTAGCCCTCGATGAGGAAGTTCGGACACGTATAGCCGGCGAAGATGCACATGCATCCGGGCCGCATCGGCCCGCCGCCCCGATAGGCGCCGGCCTCGTACCAAAGCTCCGCCTGCATCGCGGTCAACGTGCCGTCGTGCTTTGCGCCTATCTTCACGCGCGAGCGCGTGGCCGAAACCGGGCCCGAGGCGCGGAACACCTCCTCGCGGCTCATGACCATCTTGACGGGACGCCCCGACTGCCGGGACATGACAACGGCGAGCGGCTCCAGGTACAGCGTGAGCTTGCCGCCGAATCCGCCGCCGATCTCGCTCGCTATGACCTTGATCTTCGACACGTCCATTCCGAGCACGCCGGCCACGGAGCCGCGGACGCCGAAGTGCCCCTGGGTGGAGCACCAGACCGTCGCGCGCCCCTCCTCGTTGATGTCGGCAACGCAGGCGTGCGGCTCGATGTAGCCCTGGTGCACCGTCGGCGTCGAGTATTCGCCCTCGACAATGACGTCCGCCGCTTCGAAACCTGCCTCGAGGTCGCCGCCGGAGAGCATGTGTTTCTGCGGTATGTTCGACGGTTTGGTCGGCGCCTCGGGCAACCCCTGGGTGAAGATATCGTCGTACAGGAGCGGCGCGTCCGGCGCGGTCGCTTCCTCCAGCGACATCAGGGCCTGCAGCGGCTCATATTCCACTTCGATGGCTTCCAGGGCCTGGTCGGCGATGGTCGTCGATGACGCGGCGACCGCGGCAACCGCATGGCCGTGATACAGGACGCGATCGCGCGCAATGACATTGACCGCGAGGTCCGGATCCTTGACCTCGCTCAGCGCCGGCAAGTCGTCGCCGGTGACCACGGCCAGCACGCCGTCCATCGCCAGCGCCTTGCTCGTATCGATACTCAAGATGCGCGCGTGGGCGTGGGGGCTTCTCAAGACGCGCCCCTGGATCATCCCCGGGAGACTGAAATCCGCGCCATAGTTCGCGCGTCCCGTGACCTTGTCGACGCCGTCCGGTCTGACCGGGCGCGTTCCCACATATCGAAAGTCGATCGCTTCGCTCATTGCTGCTCACTTGCCTGCTGGATAAGCCCATAATGATGCCACAGCGCGCCAGCGAACTGACGCGCTCGATCCTCAAGGCAACAGTCGTCACCCCGGAACACCGGCCAATGAAGCCCGGCCACAGCGCCATGAACGCAGCATCTCCCCGCAGCATCCTCGCGTGGATGTGCGTCCTGATCGCGGTCAACCAATTGGGTTTCGGCGCCGTGATTCCGGTGCTCCCCCTGTACGCGCAGTCATTCGGCGTGCCCCAGGTCGCCATCGGCGCGACGATCGCCGTCTACGGATTGGCCCGGTTCCTGCTCGCCGTGCCCGCAGGCCAGGTGGCGGACCGCCTGGGCAGGCGCAATGCCCTGGCCATCGGCGGCGCATTGTCCACCTTGGGAAACTTGTGGTCCGCCATGGCCGGAAGCTACTTGGAACTGGTAGCGGCCCGTTTCGTGTCTGGCGCTGGCGCAGGCGTGGTGCTGACCGCCGGCCTGATCGTGCTGGCCGACATCACACACGCCTCGACGCGCGGTCGCACCCTCGCCATCTACCAGGGAGTGTTTCTGTTCGCTGTCGGCATCGGTCCGCTGCCAGGCGGCTACCTGGCCGAGCGTTTCGGGCTGGAAGCACCATTCCTGGTCTACGGCCTGGCCAGCGCCATCGTTGCCGCCATCGCCTGGTTCGGTGTGGCCGAAACGCGCGAAATGGGCGCGTCCGAACGCGACCCGAGCGTTTCGATCCTGCCGTGGCGCAGCCAACTGCGGACGCTTGCCGGCAATGCCGGTTTCCTGCTCGTATGCCTCATCAGCCTGACCGGCGCAGCAGCGCGAACCGGCGCCCTGTTCAGCATCGTTCCGGTGCTCGCGCGCGACCGCCTGGGACTGGACCCCAGCGACATCGGCTTCGGTCTGGCCCTCGGCAGCATCATCGGACTCGCCATAACCTATCCGGCGGGCACGCTCGTGGATCGCTACGGGCGCAAGGCCGTCATCGTACCGACCACCATCCTGACCAGCCTGTCTATGCTCTGTTTCAGCCTCGCCCCGGCATACGCGTGGTTCCTGCTGGCATGCGCCGTCTGGGGCGGCGCGAGCGCGGCCGCCGCCGCCGCGCCGTCGGCCTATGCCGCCGACTCGGCACCGCCAGGACTGAACGCCTCGGCGATGAGTTCCTACCGGACGATAAGCGATATCGGCTACGTCGTCGGCCCGATCCTGCTCGGTTGGCTGGGGGACGCAGCCGGCCTCGACGCGCCTCTGTGGACCGCAGCGGCCGCGCTTCTGCTTGCAACCACCCTGTTCGCGGTCATCGCCCCGGAAACGCACCGGAACCGATAGACTGTTCCGCGACGGGGTTGTTCGAGGAAACCGTGCACGTATCGGGCTTCAGCGGTCTGGCGGTCCTGGTCCTGCTATCGACCCTACCCGCCCGCGGTGCCGAGTGGAGCAATACCGAGTTGCAATTGCAGTTCGGCAACCTGGACATTCCGACTTTCGCCGGTGGGGGCGACTCAGACCATTTCATCTACACGCTGCAGCACGCGAGCGGATGGAAATACGGGGACAACTTCTTTTTCGTCGATGTGCTCGACGCCCAGGATCCGGGGTTTCAGGACTTCGACCTATACGGAGAGTGGTACTCGAACTTCAGTCTCGGCAAGATCCGTGGCAAGAAAACGGGTGGCGGAATCGCCTCCGACGTCGGTCTCATCCTGGGCATCAACTGGGGCGCCGACGCCAACGTAAAAAAGTATCTGCCGGGATTGCGGCTGTCTCTCGACCTGCCCGGCTTCGCGTTCGCGAATCTCGATGTCGCCGCCTACATCGACGATAGCGAAGGGGCGGCATCCGGCGGCGCGCCGCGGGAAGACAACGCCTTCATGCTGGATTTCAATTTCGCGCGTCCGTTCACAATCGGCGAGTCGAGCTTCAGCATCGAGGGCCACGTGGAGTACGTCGCGGGGCGCGAGAACGAATTCGGCGGCAGGGTTGAGTCGTGGATCCTCGCGCAACCGCAACTGCGCTGGAATCCAAATGATCGCATCTCGGTGGGCATCGAGTACCAGTTCTGGATGAACAAACTCGGCGACGACGCCACCGACGAAAGCGCCCTGCAGGCCCTGTTTGTCTGGAAACTCTAGCCCAGTCGGCGGCTCGGCTGCGCCGTGTTTCACCCGCACAAGCGCGCCGGTCGTGTCTGCCTGTCCTGAGTCAGGGACGATTGCCTACCATATTTTGGGCGATTGCCCATAGCGCATCCGCCCAGCACTTGCCCATGCTGAGCGATCACATAAACAGGGCGCGGCGCATGGCGGACGCGGTCAGCCACGACCAGAACTTCAAGAACCTGATCCTTGACTGGTTTCTTGCGAGGGGTACCCCCCTCGCGCTCCCCGGCTGAGGGCTCCCCGCGCGATGCGCTGGCGTTCTTCGCTCCCGAAGAGGCGCCGCTGCCGGAAGACGAGGTGCGGTTCATCCCCGCGCGACAAGAACAGTTGCAGGAGCGTCTGGGCGAGCACTACCGCGAACTCGACACGCCGCTGCTCGTCGAGTGGCAGGACGGTCGTCGGGAGGCAATCCTATTCGTGTTGGAAGAAGAGTCCGACTGGCGACGATTCTCATTGCGCCGGTTGGCCCATTACTGCCTCGACCTCACCGAACTGTTCGAGACCGACCGCGTGGTGCCGGTCGTGATCTTCCTGCGCGCCGCCGACGCGGCTCGGACGACGCTTACTCTGGGCACCGAGCGCCAGCCCTACCTGACATTCGACTGCCTGGCATGCAAGCTCAAGGAGATACCCTCGGAGCGGTGGGAGGACAGCAACAACCTGGTCACCAGGATCAACCTGCCGAACATGCGCCGCCCCGAGCACCGCAAGGTCGAGATCTACGCGTCCGCGATCCGCGGCCTGCTGGCGCTCGAGCCGGACGGGGACAAGCGGGCAAAGTACGCGGACTTCATCGACATCTATGCTGGCCTGACCGAAAATGAGCGCAGGCGCTATCGACGACAATATCCCGAGGAGGGCGCAACGATGGCAGGAATAGTCCAAAGGGCCCGCGACGAGGGCATGCAGCAAGGGCGCGTCGAGGGGCGCGTCGAGGAGGCGCGGGTAGTCCTGCAACGTCTGCTGCGGCGGCGATTCGGAATCCTCTCCCCCGCAATCGTCGACAGGCTAGGCCAGGCGTCCACCGCCGAGCTGGAGACCTGGGCCGAAAACGTGCTGGACGCCCGAACGCTCGACGACGTATTCCAACCGGGATCCTAAGCCCAGGACCATTGGCCGGGCGACGTTATTCCACAAGATTGCCGAGACCTCGAGTCAGGCGATAGGCGCGTCCTGCCTCGAAGCCACCGAAGGCTTCCCTCTCCCCGCCCGGCCAGGTCACGATCACGTTCTCGGCCCGTGGCTCCCGGCCGAGACCGAAGTGCACGCGCGGGTCGCTTGACGCCAGGTAGCTGGCGCCCGGCTGCACATCGCGGCGCAGTCGGGCAGTTCCGACGGTCGCGGTAACGCTCGCGGCGTGGGCATCGCGCCCAGAGGCCGTGCGCACCTCGAATCGGACCCAGTTTCCCCGGGCAGCCTTGTTCATCAGGAGATACGGCTCGGCATCGCGATTCACGATCAAGAGGTCGAGACCGCCGTCGTTGTCCACGTCGCCAACGGCGAGACCGCGGCTCGTGTGACGGAGCGGAGGGTCGACGCCGCCCTCCGGCGCGACTTCCTCGAATCGGACCGAGGTCTCCGCCGCCTTGCCGCGATACAGCGTGTTGGGCTCGGCGAATTCCTGCACAACCGAGGGATCCGAGGACTCGATTCGACCGTTCGCCTCGTACAGGTCCAGGCGGCCGTCATTGTCGAAATCCGCCAGGGCCACGCCGAAACGCGTATGGCGCAGGCTCGAAGCGCCGAGCCCCACCGCGCGGGTGGCGTCGACGAAGTAGCCGCCTTCGTTGCGGAAGAAAGAATCGGTCTGCTGCTCCATGTTCACGACCAGCAGGTCGGTATCGTCATCGTCGTCGAAGTCCGCCGCGGCGACACCCATTCCGGCCTTTTCGATGCCGTGCTCGTCCACGGCGCAACCCCAGAGCAGCGAATCGTCCTCGAAGCGCAGGTCCCCGCGATTCAGCCACAACTGGTTGACCAGCATGTCGTTGGCCACGAACACGTCCGTGAGTCCGTCCCGATTGAAGTCTGCGCCGACGATCCCCAGACCGTTGCCGAAGGCGACATTGATGCCGGCATCGAAGGTGGTGTCCGTGAAGGTGCCGTCGCCGTTGTTCCGGTACAGCCGATCCATGGCCGGCAGTGCGTACTGTCCGGGACCGCAATACGTGATCGCTCCGCGCACATAGCAGTCCCGCTCGATTTCGGGCGTCCAGTTCATGTAGTTGACAAGGAACAGGTCCAGGTCGCCGTCCGCATCGAGATCCAGGAACGCGGCCGCGCTGCCCCAGCCCGGATCGTCGACGCCGGCCGCACTCGACACGTCCTCGAATCGTCCCGCGCCGTCGTTCCGATACAGTACGTTTGGGCCGTAGTTGGTGACGTACAGGTCGACGTCGCCGTCGTTGTCGTAGTCGCCCGCCGCAGCGCCCATGCCATAACCGCGATCGTCGGCGCCGGACGCTCCCGGCGCCTCTTCGAAATGTCCGTCGCCACGGTTCAGGTAGAGCCGGTTGGGCGCGTCGACGTTGTCCGAACCGATTCGACCGCTCTGGACGAGGTATGCGTCCAGGTCGCCATCGCCGTCCACGTCGGCCAGCGCCGCGCCCCCGGCGAGGATCTCCGGCAATAGCGGGCGGTCGGTGTAGCCGGATCGGTGCTCGAAATCGAGACCGCGCTGTCGAGCTTCCTCGCTGAACCATGGACCGTCCCGCGCCCCGGATGGCGAACACGCCGACATCACCGATCCGATCAGCGCCGTCCCCGTAACCGCCGCGAGGGTCCTGGAGTTCACTCGCATCAGGGCGCAGCCTCCAGTTCCTTCAGTCGTTGCTCGGTTGCTTCAAGCTCATAGGCCGGAGCGTTGTTCTCTTGTGCCATCCGGAAAGCTCGCCGGGCCTCTTCCATTCGACCGGTCTCAGCCAGGCTGCGGGACAGGTAAGCGTGCCCCACCGCGAACTCCGGGTCCAGGCGGACTGCGCGCCTCAGGTGCTCGATCGCCTGCGGCCAGCGCTTGCGTTCGCCTTCGACCATGCCCATGTACAACAGCGTCACCGGCAGCGCCGGCGCGAGGCGTACCGCGGTCTCAAGGGCGGCCATGGCCTCGTCATACCGGCCGAGGCCGATCAACAGTCGCCCGCGCTGCTCGTAGCCGTAACCGAGCGAGGGGTTCAAGGCGATGGCGCGTTCGATGTGGCGGAGCGCGTTATCCAGTTGCCGGCGGCCGCGGTAACGGTCCGCGATATTGAGGTGAAAGGGAAAGAAATCAGGATTGATCGAGAGGCCCCGCTGCACGAGTTCGAACGCCTCGTCGACGCGGCCTGCCCGCGCGTACGCAAGGCTCAGCGCATTCAGGACTTCGCACGTACGCAGCGCGTGATGGCCCGTCTCTCCACACGTCTCGTCGGGCTGCTCGGCACGCAATACTTCGAGGATCGCGAGCGCGTCATCGACCTTGCCCGCACCGAGCAGGTTCTGGGCAAACGAGAACCGGCCGATTCCCCGAACGAAAGCTGCCTTTTCCGCGGCGCGCGGGTCCCTCCAGGAAAGCGGGTCCGCCGACCGGCCCAATGCCACGGCCTTGCGCGCCTCTTCCATCCTGCCGAGCGCCCTGAACGCGAATCCCAACGTGCGATAGATATACGGATGGCGATGGTCCCGCGCGAGCGGTTCGAGCAGGGTTACGGCATCTGCGTGTTTTCCCTGGGCCATCAGCGCGCGGGCCCGTCCAAAGGCCGCTTCCTTGTCCGCCCCCAGGGCATCGGCACGCTCGAAGGCCGTCATGGCCTCAGAGGGGCGATCCAGGTCCAGCAACCAGGTGCCGCGCCAGAGCCAGGCCGGCGCGTAGTCGGCATCGATCTCCATCGCGCGCTCGAGATCGTCGAGGGCTGCCTGGTAAAGCCCGTGTCTCCCTTTCAGTAGCGCGCTGAAGTAAGGCCAGCGGAAGTCCTCCGGATCCAGGGCAGCGGCCTGCGCGTAGCTGATCAACGCTTCGTCCATGAACAGATTGTTCTCGTACGCCATGGCCAGGCGACCCCGCATCAAACCCGAGGCCGGCAGGGAGCGGGCGTCCTGGATCATTCCGTTCAGGAACTGCGCAAGATCTTCATCCGGCGAGTCGACGCCCGCGACCACCGGCGCGTCGATTGCATCGCCCTGGCCGTTGCAGGCGGTCAGGGCAACTCCAGCCGTCATCCAGACGACGAGGCCAACGAAGACCACCGAGGACCGAGTCAAGTCGCATCCATCATGGTTCATGAACAAGACGCTCAATTGGAGTGGGGGCATTTTGCTCCGATCAGACGTTGGGCCGCCAGCGCATCTGTAATCCGGCTGCCGATGCCTGGTGATCCAGGCATTTCTGAAGGCTGAATGCCAATTTCCTTCGCGCTCAACCACCCTGTCAAGTCCAGTCGCCAATGACGATTTCACGCCGGGCGCGGATTGACAAGAACGCATGGTTGGTGTACCAAGGACCTTGTAGTTACGAGAGAGGACACCGTCGGCGCGGCATCGTGTGCCGGCGAGTGGTGTAACAACCATTCCCCAGTGATGCAACGTCACCGGTTGCCTTTTTGACAACCTATAAGGGGGAATTAATGACTACCTATTCCACGAGCTGGCGACAGCTCGGCATTGCGGCATTCGCCGCGATCGGCATGACGTTCTGCTTGCCTGCGTCGGCACAGTCCGACGACGAGGGCGAAGCAGCCGACGGCGACGATTCTCTGGTAGAGGAGATCATCGTCACCGCCACCTACCGCGACACGCAGTTGATGGACACGCCGTTGACCATCACCGCGCTGACGGACATCGAGATCGAGCAGCGGGGCGTGGAAGACATCACAGACCTGTTTCTGTCGGTCCCCGGATTGAACTACGGGCAGGCCGCGCCGACCTGGCACTATGTCAACGCGCGCGGGATCGCCCAGTTCAGGTCCCCGACCGGGCCGGTGTCGATGTACATCGACAACACACCCGTACAGGGCCTGGGCGCACGATCACCGCAGCTTCCGAATTTCGACCTTGAGCGCATCGAGGTCCTGAAAGGTCCGCAGGGCACGCTCTACGGCCAAGGCAGCATGGCGGCGGCGGTCCGCTACATCACCAAGAAGCCGAGTCCCGAGGGCTTCGACTGGGCCCTCTCCGCCAGGGTCGAGAACCCGTACCATTCCGATGACACGGGGCACCGCATCGACGCCATGATCAACATTCCGCTCGGTGAGCGGATCGCGGCACGCATTACGCCATACTCGCGGAACAAGCCCGGCATCCTTGACAAGTACGGACCCCGAATCATTCCGGATGTCGATTTCCGCGACGAGTTCGGATTCCGGGCCCAACTCTCCTGGTATGCGAGTGACAGGGTCACGGTCAATTTCACGCGCCACTTTGTCGACTCCATGCACGGCGCTCCCGGGACCGCCCATCACTGCTACGTGGACGGCCGCCCCGCTGCAGGCAATCTCGCCCCCGGCGATTTTGTCGCCCAGATACCGCGCTTTCCCGTAACGGCAGGCCTGGCTGCGGGCGCCGACTGGATCGACCCGGAAACGAATTGCGAAAGGGGCGAGAACGGCGCGTTGGACGGAGAGACCGCAAGATTCAAGGCGGGCCCCGAGCACGTCTACGTGACGCACATGGCCTCGCCGCAATGGAACGACGGTGGATGGTCGAAGACGTGGATCAACAACCTCAGCATCGAATGGGAGCTCGATTTCGCGGACCTGACGTGGTCCTCGGGGATATACGAGCACCACATCGCCCACTCGGAGGAGCAGAGGGTCGGCGGCCGATTCGGCACCCTTACCCCCGACAGGCTTGACCAGGACAGATTTCATGCATGGCTCTCTCAGCCTGATAATCACAAGCTGATATTGACCGGCCCAAATGGTCGCGGCTCACGGTTCGCAGAGTGCACGTCCGGCCCGTTGACGCTCGATCAGAGGATCATGTGCGATTGGTACGGTTACACGGATTGGCACTGGCGGATGGTTGAAGTATGCAAAGAAGCGATACCGGATTTCGATTGCGATTCCGGCGTCTTCTGGGGCCGCAGCAGCAGCAGGGCTGGCCTGAATCTCTACGACCGCATGACCCACGAGGTGCGCTTGGTTTCCAACACCCCGGAAAGCCGGTTGCAGTGGGCCGCGGGCGCCTATCTCGAGACAAACGCGGACGAGGATGATCCGCGCTCCTGGATGTACTGCGGCGCGGTGGGGCACCAGAACAGGTCCATCTTCGGTGGCGCCGCCTACCCGGATATCACCTGCCAAAATAGCCGGTCCGCGGGCATTACCTACAACCCCGCGTTGTCGCTCGACCAGATACGGACAATGCACCGGCTCTTGCAAACAACCAGCTCTGGTCGGCCGGGCGCCGCCTCGACTCACCAGCGGGAAGAGTCTGCCATCTTCGGCGAGGTGAGCTATGCGCTAACCGATCAGTTGGAGATCCTGGCCGGCGTCCGCCTGGCCAGGAGCGAGTTCTCCACCTTTGCCGGCCCCAGCGGCAGGTGGTCCACGTTCGACGAGATGACGCAACGCGCCGAGACGCAGACCCAGCAGAAAGCAGCGCCGAAGGTCACCCTTACATGGCGCCCCAACGACTCCACGATGGTCTACGCCATGTTGGCTAACGCGTTCCGCGCCGGAGGCGTGAACACGCGGCTCGTGTCGCGGCTGGTCGAGTACGAGGAACTCTCCGCACGGGGAGTTCCCGGCGCCCAGGAGAACCTTAACGCCGCCCAGGACCTGCTGACGTTCGAAGGCGACGATGTGACGTCCCTGGAGTTGGGAATCAAGACGACGGTCCTGGATGGACGGCTCGACTTCACCTTGGCCGCCTACCAGATGGACATCGCGAACGCGGTGGTGACCACGTCATTCGTGTTCCGCGAACTGGTGGATCCCGCTTCCCCGGTCGGGGGAGCCCCGCCCTATCCCACAAGCGTCAGCGACAACATCGGCGACGCCGAGTCCCGCGGCCTCGAATTCGAGTTTCGGGGACAGTTGACCGATTCGCTAAGCCTGCGGGGGGGCGGCTCGTGGATCCCCGATGCGGAAACCCTGGCGCAGGAGGCGGGCGGGACCATAGCGGGAGCAGGCGTAGCCATCAACATCGCTCCCGGCAACCGCATTCGCCTGACGCCGGTACTGGCTTACTTCGCCTCGGCGCAGTATGACTTCCAGATCGCCGGCTACGAAGGTAGTTTGCGCGGCGATTACTACTACCGGGGCAAGAAGGTGTTCAGGACCGAAAACAACGAGCGGGAGACGCCAACTTACGGATTCCTGAATGCGAAGCTCATGTTTGCCCGCGACAACTACGAGGTCGGCCTCTATGTCAACAACGTCATGGATGAGATCGCACCCTACTCGCTGGGTGACAGCGGGTACCACGGCTTCCACCCGCCGCGGTCGATCGGGTTTGAGTACAGGATGAACCGGTAACGGCTTAATCCAGCTTAGGTTCGTCCCTAGCGCAGCCCGCACCGAGAGGTGCGGGCTGTTTTTTTTGCGCGCTTGCTTTGCCACGACTCCAGCGTGATTGCGCGCAGACGCGTGGGCGGGCGGTCGAGGACCTACGCGCAATACAGGTCTTGCGTGCGAGCCCGAAGCAAGGAATCTTCGCGGCCGAACTCGCTAGCTAGCGCAGGCGCGCTTCGAGTTCGGCGATGCGGGCCTCGGCGGCCCGTAGGGCCTTCGTCGCCTCGCCCCGCGCCGCCCTCTCCTCGGCGAGAGCCGTCGTCGCCTCGACCTCCGACCTCGTCGCCTCCGGGAGGGTTTTCAGGTACTGCCCGGTCGCGGGGTCACGAAAACGCAACTCGCCGCTTTCCGCGCGCAAGTCGAGTCCCAGCACGTCGCTTCGAATCGTCCGGGCGCCGTTCTCCATGAGCGCCGGCAGCGCGCGATAGGCGCGTTCCCGCAAGACCAGACCCTGCAGCGGCGGATCGAAGTACTCGTCCTTCGGATCGAACAGCCAGTATTCGCGCACCCCGAGTTCCGCGTACAGCACGCGTTTTCGACCCAGGTCCTCTCGCCAAGTGTTCTTGGACGCGACCTCCAGAACGAAGTCCGGCGCCTTCGGCTCCTCCCACAGCTTGTACACGTTGCGCTTGTGGTTCGCCGCCCCAAAGACGACGAAGACGTCCGGCGCGACGGACTTGCGCGGGTTCCCCTCCTCGTAGTAGATCAGCAGATCGCTCGACACGTAGACGTCTCGCCGACCGGAGTAGCGAACGTCCAGCGCGCCGAAAGCGCCGAAGATCGTCCTTAGCTGCCAGTCGTTCTCAGCCAAGGGAAGGCCGTCCGAACTCGGATACAGTGGATCCTCGGCGGGGATAAGGGGATGCTGCTTCATTGGACCGCCCGTTCGCCTCGCGTGGCCGCGCCGTTCGGCGCATCGCCTTCGAAACTACCATGGCCTCGTTTACGCATTCAAACCGCTTCTATGAGCGTCATGAGCGTGACGATGTGGCGATAAACGCGCAATCGGCCAGGTCCGCAATCCCTGTGCGACGATCACCCGACTCGATGCCTGCCGAGGACGCCTCCGACAACATCCGCATTCGGAGTCGATACAACGAGCGGTCTCGGAATGTCGTTAGAGGGCGTCCAGTTCGACCGCCTGGCCAGTCCGGGACGACTCCCAGATGCCATAGATGATCTTCATCGTCTCGACGTTGTCCCGGCCGCTGCTGATGGGCTCCCTGCCCGTCCTGATGCATTCCTCGAAGTGCAGGATCTCGTTGACGAAGGGTTTGACGGTGGGCAGACCGACACCGCTTGTGTCAATGGGTTCGAACGCCGGATGAATCCACCGCTCCGCGTCGGCGGGAATACTGCGATCAATGGGCTGCTTTTCCGTCGGCGCAAACATGATCCTGCCGAAGTGGTGGTGCTCGGGAAGCGTCTCCGGCGTCGAGTGAATGGTGCCTTCGGTGCCGTAGAGCATGTATGACCGGGTCGAGGCAGTGACGGGCCTGCCGTCCGACGCGTCCTCGGGGGTCTCGCCCGGGCCCGCGAACAGATGGCCGAGCGCGCCGTTCTCGAATTCAAGGATGGCAGCGACCAGGTCTTCGGCGTCATTGACCATCCGCGGGCTCACCGTCCTGCACTGGGCCGTCAACCGCTTGACGTTTCCAACGTAGAAACGCAGCAGATCGATGTGATGCACCTGGACCGACATCAGGGTCCCGCCACCCTGCATGCGGTCGGCATAACGGTCCTGGCGCGCACGCTCGATACGGGGCGGCACCCGTGGCGAAAGCAGGTTTGTTCGAACGGCGAAAATGTCGCCAAGCCTTCCCTCGTCAATGAAGCGCTTCACCGCGAACGCTTCAGGCGAGTAACGCAGATCCTGCGCGATCATCAGGGTCACGCCCGCCTTGTCGGCGGCTGCAACCATCGCCTGACATTCCTGCAAGTTGGTCGCCATCGGTTTCTCGACGATGACATGCTTGCCGGCTTCGGCGCAGGCGATCGTCAGCGGTGCGTGCGCGGGGTGGAACGTGCAGTTGTCCACCGCATCGATATCCCCCTCGCGCAACATCTCGTCGAGGTCGGTGTAGACGTTTTCGACTCCCGCTTTCTCCGCGAGTGCGTTGGCGCGATCCTCAATGAGGTCGCAAACCGCTGTGAGTTGCACCCGGTCGGGATGTTCCAGGTAGGCGGGCAGGTGCGAGTTGGTAATGCCTCCGGCCCCCAGAATGCCGACTTTGAGCGGGTTGGCCATGCTGTTCCCCCTGGCCCCTTCGGGCACTTTTCCTGTTCGCGGAGAATGAGAATACAGCAAGCGCCATGACAGCGATGGGCACCGCCTGTCTGGTGTTACGCTACGGGCACGAAGCGTTCCCGGAGGCGCATATGTGGCGGTCCGTCTTTCTTCTTCCCTTCCTTGTCGTCACGGTTCCCGTGTTTGGCCAGGACGCGGACATGACATTCTCCGAGGCCTACGCGCAGTACCAGTCCCACGCACAGGCCGGCAACCTCGACGAAGCGCTGCCCTACGCGAGGCTCGCCTATGAGTTGGGCGAAAAGGCCTACGGCCCGGACCACAGGAACACCGCCAGCCTGACCTACAACTACGGAACCACGCTGCTCGAGACCGGGCACTATGAAGAGGCGGCGGAAATCCTCGATATCGCTTACAGGCGATACGAAAAGACCTACGGCAGGAACGCGCCGGAACTGATCGACCCGCTCATGATGCAGGGCCATGCCGCGGCGATACCCGACCAACGGCCGAACCTGAGGTTCTATGACAGGGCCATCCGGCTCGCCCAGGCAAAGGATGACGTCGGGCTCCTGGCGGCCTTGAACTACGACGCCGGCGTGCGGCTGACGGAGCAGGCGAAGTCGCTGGCCGGGTACAAGTACCTCAAGAAGGCCTACGACATCTACACTGACCGACTGGGCTCGGACAACACGCAGACCATCGGTGTTGCCTTCTTCCTGGGCAAGGTCGAGATGGGCCGGCTCAATAACGACACCGCCAAGGAACTATTGCTGCAGGTGGTCGACGGTCTGCCACCGGAGCACCGCCTGGCGCTCACCTCGCACGGGTTGCTCGTGCAACTGTACATGCAGGACGGAGACGCCGAGGGAATCGTCGAGCATTGCAAGGCGGTGAGTCATCTGCCGAAATGGAAACAGATGTGTGGGCCCAACGCGCAAGCTGCGCCAGACAAGCCAATTGAGGCGCCAACGAAAGTCACGCGGGTCGGCCAGCCACGGACGGTCTTCGGCCCGCCGGAAATGGGGAAACGGCGGCAGGACCAGCTCGCGACTGTGGCCGATTTCAAGGTGCTCCACGCGTTCAGATTCACCGACCGACTGTCGGCGAGCGGCATCACCTTTCGCCATCGCAGCGTCGAAGACACGGCGAGGACCTACAAGGCGGTGCACTACGATCACGGCAATGGCCTTTCGGTCGCCGACGTCGACAACGACGGCAGGCTGGATGTCCTGTTCGTCACACAGGCCGGCGGAAACGAGTTGTGGCGAAATACGGGCGACGGCAGGTTCGAGAACATCACCGCCAAGGCGGGCGTTGCCCTGCCCGACCGAATTTCCGTCGCGGCCTCGTTCGCGGACATCGACAACGATGGCGACGCAGACCTCTACATCACGGTCGTTCGCGCGGGAAACCGCCTGTTCGAGAACGTCGGCGGCGGGGGTTTTCGCGACATCACCGAGGCATCCGGCACCGGGCACAAGGGCCATTCTTCCGGTGCGGTGTTCTTCGACTACGACAACGACGGCCTGCTGGACCTGTTCCTCACCAACGTGGGCGAGTACACCTCCGAGAAACTGCGTGAGGCATCCAATGGCGGCGTCGACTACACGTTCTACGACGGGTACGGCGACGCATTCGCTGGCCACCTGATGCCAGAGCGCTTCGAGCAGAGCGTCCTCTACCGCAACGAGGGCGACCATCGGTTCGTCGATGTCTCCGAACAGGCCGGCCTGCAGGACATGGGCTGGGCCGGCGATGCCGCCGCCGGCGACATCAACGGGGACGGCTGGGCAGACCTTTACGTGCTCAACATGCAGGGGGATGACCAGTACTACCAGAACGAGGAAGGCAAACGTTTCATCAACAAGGGCCGGGAAGTCTTCCCCCAGACTTCCTGGGGCGCGATGGGAATCAAGATCTTCGACTGGAACAACGACGGGCTCATGGACATCTACATCACCGACATGCACTCCGACATGGGCGAGAACATCGGCGTCGAGCGCGAAAAGGACAAGTCCGAAATAAGCGCCGCCGCCAAAGTTGTCCGTGGCGGTTTCGGCACCGGTGGCGAATCCGATGAAGACCTGAGTCACGAGACCAGCATCTACGGGAACTCCTTCTTCGAACAGGTGAGCCCCGGGGTCTACAAGGAGGTCTCCGACGTGATCGGCGCCGAGAACTACTGGCCCTGGGGCTTGAGCACCGGCGACATCAATGCCGATGGCTTTCAGGACGTGTTCATAGCCTCCAGCATGAATTTCCCCTTCCGCTACGGCGTCAACTCGGTCCTGCTGAACGAAAACGGCGAAACGTTCCGCGACGCCGAGTTCATCCTCGGCGTAGAGCCGCGACGTGATCGACTGTCGGCGGTGCGCTGGTTCACCCTGGATTGTGACGACGAGGTGGATGCCGACTTCTGGGCCTGCGAGGGCCGCAGCGGGCTGGTGGAGATCTGGGGCGCCATGGGAACCCGGGCCTCCGTCATATTCGATCTCGATAACGATGGTGACCTGGACATCGTTACCAACGAATTCGGAGCGGAACCCATGGTCCTGGTGAACAACCTGACATCGGTGTCCGACAGGACCCGGTACCTCAAGGTCCGCCTCGAAGGCACCACCTCGAACCGGTCCGGTATCGGCGCGCGGGTGGAGTTGACGACCGATACCGGTACCTACGCGCAGGTCATGGACGGCAAGTCCGGCTACCTGTCCCAGAGCAGCATGCCGCTCTATTTCGGCCTCGGGGATGCCGGCAGGATCGAAGAGATCCGGGTGTTGTGGCCTTCCGGCAAGGAGCAGGTCGTCTCGGAACCCGGCGCAATGAATACCTTGCTGGAAGTCAAGGAGCCGTAGCGTCAGGAGAGATGGCATCCCGTTCGCACTCGAGTACCGTCGGTGCGCGGGGAACGCGGGTCCCTACCAATCCGTGACACCCGCGGGGCCATTGATGACCAACTACTTGGTGCAATGTCAGTCCATGACCGAAGTCAATGTTCCTAACCCGCATGTGTCACCGAGGGCCGCGAGGGCGCGGCAGCGCAGTCTGTTTCCGGCGCGAACGTCGAAATGGAACGCACCTCATTGAAATGCAATCACCTTTGTTGTTTCGACAACCTCTCCAAGGGCTGCCGTTCGACACCATCGTCACGCCCCGCAGTTCCATCGCCCAGTATCCGGCGCCTGTGTTGCGGGAGTCTCCGGCCGAGCTTGGGCCGTTCGCTCGAAGCGCCGCCTCAGTAGTGATGCCGTGCCGCCAGGAAGTAAACGTGGCTGCTGTCGACCTGATAAACGAGCCGGTGCTCCTGGTCGATGCGCCGGGACCAATTGCCAGCGAGTTCTCCACGCAACCGCTCCGGCTTGCCCGTGCCGGCGAACGGGTCTCGCAGCACCTCTTCGACGAGTCGGAGTACTCGCAGCGCCCGTTTGCGGTCAGTCCGCGTCCAATGCTCAAGGTCAGCAAGAAAATTCCGGTCCATGACCGCTTGACGCCGGCTCCCGACGGTCACTCCCTGGCCAGCCCCAAGCGCGACCGCAATGTATCGACATCCATGGTCTCGCCTTCGCCCCGAGCCGCCCGCCCGCTCGCCTCCAGTAGGCGCCGCGCATTCTTCGGCGACCGCAAAAGGTGCGCCGTCTCCAGCCAACCGGCCAGCTCATCCGCGGCGATCAAGGCAACCGGCTCCCGTCCCCGACGCCTGATCAACACGGGTTCGCGCGTATCCGTAACCTGATCCATGAGCGCCGCGAGACGCTCTCTAGCCTGCGTATAGGTGGTTTCCCGGATCATCGGATCGCTCCAAATATGTACAGTATTAGTGTACGTATGGTGCAATGAGCGGGTCAATACCCACGGAGCTTGCCGAACAGCCGCTTCATCGCTGCAACGGCAGCAGTCTTCAACCTGAAACTCGTCACCTCCGATACACGCCTGATCGCGTGTCCCGACATCGAGGTCATCCGGGCCTGACCGTGGCCTCCGAGCAGGTCTTTTGTAGATGATGACGTACTGGTACTTCCGCACCGTCGGCACGACAGGGTAACTCCCGCCTCAGCCCTTGAATGTGACCAACTAACTAATCTAGTATTGGTCCATGATTAGAATCAATATAGCTGAGGCCAAGGCGCACCTCTCCAAGTACCTGGACCGAGTGGAAAAAGGCGAGTCCGTCACGCTCTGCCGGCGCAACGTGCCCATCGCCGAAATCCGACCGCTGCCTCCCCCGCAACGCGAAGAACGGCCGGTCGGCATCGACCGCGGCATGACAGTGCCGGCGAGTTTCTTCGATCCCCTGCCAGACGACTTGCTCGACGCCTTCGAAGGTGCCCCAGGCAAGTGAGGCTGCTGCTCGACACGTGTACCTTCCTTTGGCTTGCTGCGGACGACTCCAGCCTGACCTCAACGGCCCGCGACAGTTGCCGCCATCCTGGCAACGAGGTGTATCTCAGTGCATTGTCCGCGTGGGAGATCGCCATCAAGCACCGCCTGGGTCGCCTGCCCTTGCCGGATTCTCCGAATCGATACGTGGCCAGCCGCAGGCAGTGGCTTGAGATCCGTCCGCTCGCGTTCGACGAGCAGGCCGCCGCCCACGATTCGCTATTGCCCGCCCACCACCGGGACCCATTTGATCGCGGCCTGGTCTCTCAGGCGATTCTGAACGGGCTGACCATTGTCACGCCCGACGCCGCCATCGCCCAGTATCCAGCGCCCGTCTTGTGGTGAGTCGAAGTCAGTCGTCTTTGCCGGCACCAAAGGGCCGGTAACCGACTTCCGAGTATTCCGGCGCCGTCGGCACGAAATCCTCGTCGAACAGCGGATCCGGCGCGTTCAGGGTATTGCGCTCCGTGTCGATGCTGTTCTGCACATCATCCAGGTCGCCGTTGACAAAATTGCCCCTGACGCTATCTGAATTGACGATGTCCATCTCGTAGCGCGCGCCTTTGGCAATTCCGCCCGGAAGGTTGTTCTGCCAGAAGATGTTGTCGCGATACGCACTCCCGTCGGCCCGATCGTCGACACCCGCCCAGTTGCCCGTGAACGTGCTGTTGCTTACGGTCGCCCTTGCGGTTTCGAAAACCGTCAGCGCGCCCGAGCCGTGCTTTGCGTTGTAAGGCACGGCGCCGCTGATCCAGTCCTCTCCGACGTTGGCGACGTTGCCGACGAACAGGCAATTCCTGATCTGGGCGTGACCCAACGGCAGGACATCGATCGCCGCGCCGGTGATCTCGGCGCGATTGTTGCGCATGACGCAGTTCTCGATCAGCACCGGCGTTCTGCTGAGCGGATTCGGCCCATGCTCGATGGAGATTCCGCCCGCGCACGGGTTTGCGAAATTGTCGTAGACCTCGATGTTCCGGATGGTCGGATAGGATCTGCCGAATATCTTGATGGCCCCGCCGTCCCGATAAAAGAAGAGCGACCTGCGCAGTTCCTTGCTGGACTCGATGTTCGGCCCGCCGTAGGTCAGAAAACCGTTGGCGCCGGTGATCCTGAAACCGTCGAACACCGTCGCGCGGCTGATGCCGTCGCCGAAATAGACCACGTGATTGACCACGGCCGGGAAACTGGCATCGGCCCTGTTCGCAATGTCGGGGTTTGCGGCCGTCAGAATGACCTCCCCTTCAGCCTGCAGCAGAATGCCGTCGTGACGCCGGTTGAACCAGATCAGCGCCTGCCTGGCGCTGTCAGGCCGGTACGTTCCTGCATGTACCGTGACGGTCTTGTGCTGGCTGTTGTCGGCTGCGGCCTCGAGGGCAGCCTGGATATCGCCTCCCGGATACACGTGGTAACGGTTGGTCTCTTCGTCGAGAACCACTCCGCGTGCAACGGGCTCTGCCGCAGCCTGCGACATGACCAACAGGGCCATGCAAGTGCATGACGAACATCTGGAAATCATGCGCATGGGCGTTTTCCACGATCCGGATCCATGTCAATCTCGGCTGTCCTGAATCTCGCCTCGTTCAGCCACGGCGCAGCCTACCAAGAGTGTCGGTCAAACGCTTGACCCGAAGCGGTCTCGACCGCTACGTCATTCCGCGACGTATTCGCAAGCTTTGATCGAAAGGCTGTCGCTCGAATGAAGAACCATGGATTGGCGGCAGCGGACGGTCGGTTGATGTGGTCCGGTGGCTCACACGCGGTGTGGGTGCAAAAAGCTCTGAACCAATCTCGTTGCGACCGTAGGACGCGGCTTCACCCTGGCATCGCTGCGTATTTGCCGCGCCGCACACCGGATGCGATCATCATGTCATGACCAAGACAGCCGCCACGTCCCAGCAAGCTGCCGACGCCATCCTGCTCGATGCTCGTCCGCCGCGGGGGCGCTGGAAAGAGGCTGACTACCTGCGGCTCACCGATCGCTGCAACCGCCTGGTGGAGTTCGCCGATGGATGCATCGAGGAACTCCGTGAGCCCACCGATTCCCACCAGTCCATACTCATGCTGTTGTTCCGCCTCTTCGACGAGCGTGTCCGAGCCGAAAACGGCGTAGTACTTGTTGCACCGTTGCGGCTCCGCATACGCGAGGGCCGCTTCCGCGAGCCCGACCTGATGGTGCTGCTGGACGCCGCCGATTCGCGCCGTCAGGATCGCTATTGGCACGGTGCCGACATCGTGGTCGAAGTGGTCAGCCCCGACGATCCGGAACGAGACTATGGGCGGAAACGGGCGGACTATGCAGATGTCCGAATACCCGAATACTGGATCGTCGATCCCCAGGCCACGAAGATCACCGTGCTCACGTTCGACCGTGACGGATACGTCGACTACGGCGTCTTTGGTCCAGGCGATGTCGCGTCCTCGGCCGTGCTCAGCGGGCTCGAAATCCCCACGTCCAGCGTATTCGACACCCGCGCTTTCGGCTGATCGCGCAATGCCCCTGGAACCGCACCCGAATTTGACAGTAAATCCGCTACGGTGTATTAACGTCACGCAGTCACGAGAGAGGACAGCGTCGGCGTGCTGTTGCCACCCGGCGGTGTAGTGTGACGAGATCACGAAATCCATTTGGAGGGATTTAATGAGTTATTTTTTGAGGAGCCGGACACGGCTCGGAATTGTGGCATTTGCCGCGACCGGCATGGCATTCGGCCTGCCCGCGACGGCCCAGTCGGACGAGGACGAAGCCGACGAAGGCGGTTCGCTGGTCGAGGAGATCGTGGTCACCGCCACGTACCGCGACACGCAACTGATGGACACGCCGATGACGATCTCGGCGTTGACGGACGTCGATATCGAGCAACGGGGCGTAGAGGACATCAAGAACCTGTTCCTGGCGATCCCCGGATTGAACTACGGAAATGCCACGCAGACCTGGCACAGGGTCACGGCACGCGGAGTCGCCCAGTTCAGGGCGCCGACCGGACCGATCGCCATGTACGTGGACAACACACCGGTCTCGGGCACAGGCTCCAGAGCACCGCTGCTTCCAAACTTCGACCTCGAGCGCATCGAGGTGCTGAAAGGACCGCAGGGCTCACTCTACGGCGAGGGCAGCATGGTGGGGGCGATCCGCTACATCACCAAAAAGCCCAACCCGGAAGGCTTCAGCTATGGCATCCAGCTGCGGATGGAGGATTCCACCCAATCCGATGACCTCGGTCACCGCATCGATGCCATGGTCAATATCCCGCTCGGGGATCGGCTGGCCGCGCGCATCACCCCCTTCCACCGCTACAAGGCCGGTGTCATCGACAAGGTCGGACCCGCGATCATCAAGGACGTGGATTTCGTCGCCGACCAGGGATACAGGGCCCAACTCGCCTTCTATCCGTCCGACACGCTGACCGTCACCGGGACGGCTTCCTATGTCTATGCCGACATCGGTGGCCCCGGGATCGCTTTTCACTGCTACACGGACTGGCGTCCCGCGGAGGGCAACCTCGCCCCCGGCGATTTCGTTCCTTCGATACCGAACTATCCCGTCATCGGTGGTTGCGAAAGCGGCCCCAACGGCGGCATCGACGGAGAGACCGGGCGATTCAAGGAAGGCCCGGATTCCGTTTATGTGACACACATGGCCTCGCCGGACTTTGACGACGGCGGAGAGTCAGACACGTGGATCTACAACCTCACCGCCGAATTGGATTTGGGTTGGGCCAACCTGACGATGTCCACCTCGTTCTATGAGCACAATATCACCTATGCAGAGGAGCAGAGGGTTGGCGGACGCTTCGGCACCATCCGGATTACCGAGGAGCAAATCGCGGCGGGCGTAGCCGCAGGCCAGAGCCTGATTACCGGTAGCGTTGAGGGAGATCGCAATTCCTACAACGGCTGGAACGACCGGGTCGATCAGCAATGCCTAGTGGGCGTCCCGGATAGGGGCTTGCCTCCCGTAGGTTGTGGTGCTGGCGGATTCTGGGCCCGCAGCAGTGTCCGGGCTCACGCGGATCTGAATGAACGTACCGCCCACGAGGTGCGCTTGATTTCCACGACGGACAGCCGGCTGCAGTGGAGCGTCGGCGCCTATTTCCAGGACGTCTACAAGCCACCCGATTCGCGCCTTGGGCTGTATTGCGGCGCAACCGGGCCTAACGCCGAGGTCTCCTACGGCGGTCCGGCATACCCCGATGTGCAGTGCCAGTGGGGTGGCTTCACGTTCAACCCCAACGTCATGACGCCGGAGCAGATGCGGGAGGTCCACAGACGGCTGCTGCCACCGATCCAGGGTTCTTCGCGATATCAATTCCGGGATGAGCAGGCCGTATTCGGCGAAGTGAGCTATCGCATAAGCGATCAATTCGAGGTCCTGGCCGGAGTGCGCTATGCGGAAAGTTCCTTCGAGCAATATGCGAGCACAAGTCGCGGCTGGCAGCCGTTCGAGAACACCGTCCAGCAGGGCGACACGCAGACGCAAGAGAAAGCAGCGCCGAAGGTCACCCTGACCTGGCGACCCAACGACAGCCTGATGATCTACGGCCAGTGGGCGACCGCGTTCCGTTCGGGAGGCATCAATACGCGGCTCTCCGACGCGGCACTCGAGTTTCAGAGACTGGCCGGACTGGGCGTTCCGCGCGCCTCGGAGTTGGCCGTAGCCGCCAACGATCTGGCGACGTTCGAAGGCGACGACATCGAGACCCTGGAACTCGGAATCAAGGCGACGGTCTTGGATGGACGGCTTGACCTCACGCTGAACGTGTACCAAACGGCCATCGACAACGCCGTCGTCACCACCGCTGTCAGCTTTCCTTCACTACCCGACCCCGAAAACCCGGGCAGGTTTCAGCCGTATGACTTCTCCGTCACCGACAACGTCGGCCAAGCCGAGTCGCGCGGCTTCGAGTTCGAGGGGCGGGGCCAGTTGACCGACGCGATCAGCCTGCACTTCGGCGGCGCGTGGGTTCCGGACGCCGAGACCCTCAACCAGGAGACCGGCGCACCCATCGGTGGCGGCGCGCGGAGCGTCAACATCGCTCCGGGCAACCGCATCGAGTACACGCCGGTGCTGAGCTATTTCGCCTCGCTGATGTATGACTTCGAGCTCTTCGGCTACGATGCCACGTTGCGTGGCGACGTGTACCACAGGGGCGAGGAAGTCTTCAGGACGCAGAACAACGAGCGTCCAACGCCAACCTATACGTTCCTGAACCTGAAGCTTCTGCTCAGGGATGACAACACCGAGTACGGCTTCTTCATCAAGAACGTCAACGATGCGATCGGCATCTATTCGGTGGGCGACAGCGGCTATCACGGCTTCAACCCGCCGCGAACATACGGGTTCGAGTTTAACTACAGCCCGTAAGCACGCAGCACTAGCTGAGTCAATTCTTGGCAAAAGCCCGCACCAATTTGGTGCGGGCTTTTTTTTGGTGGCTGCCTAAATGATGACAGCCTCTTCCACCGCCAACGTGACCGTACGGGAAGCGTCCGTCAGCGTCTCTTCCAGCGCCACGATCCGGCACCCCTCCCCCGCCAGCGAGAAGCGCTCGCCGTACCAGAGGCTAACCATCGCGTCGAATGCCGGCTCTCTGCCCGTGCGGTATAGCCCCAGTCTGCAACAGGCCTGAACGTAGCGGCGAACGCCTGGCAGATCCGCCACCTCGGGGCCGACCGCGCGCCCCCACTCTTCCTGGAACCGCTCCGCCGTGAGGTCGGGGCGGCGTTTGACCAATGCGAGCAGCTTGCGCACCTCCGACACGGTCGCATCGTCGACGAACGTGTGTTCCTCCGTGAGGATCGACACCATGCTGCCAGCGGAGATGAAATTCGCTTCATCGGCGCGAATATCGGCAAGCGCCGGGTTGCCTGCGTTGGCGCGCATGCTCTCGATGTCGTCGAACCAAACTTCGGCGATGCCGTCCCAGGCCGGCTCCCCTCGCAGCACCGCCGTTACATGATTCTGGACGTAGCGGCGAATACCGGGCAAACGCGTGACGATGTCGGGATGCCGGCTGCGCCAGTAGTGACGGAAGGCGTCCTGCGTGAGATCTTCCCGTTTTCTGAAGATACTGAGTTGTTTCAACATGCGTAATGGCTCCGCACCCGTGGCGCTACCTTACAATGACACGAACCCTCGCCTGACCGGACCATCATGCAGCCGACGGGTTTTCGCTGGCCTGCCTTCAACCTGACCTGCGCAATTCCGTTCGCGATTGCGACCGCGGCCGTGTTGTCAGCGCCAGCATGGTCCGGGGAACCAAGCCACGGGTTCGCGTATTTCGGGGATCTCAAGTATCCACCGGACATGGCCCACTTCGATTACGTCAACGCCCAGGCGCCAAAAGGCGGGCGGGTCAACATCGGCAGCATCTCCACGTTCAACAACCTCAATCCGAACGTGGACAAGGGCAACCTTGCGCACTACATCGATCCCAGGTACGGGTCGGGCTCCTACATCTACGATCCCCTGATGCGCCGGGGGGAAGACGAACTGGCCTCCTACTACTGCTGGCTCGCGGAAACCGTCGAGGTTGCCGACGACTACAGTTGGGTGACCTACAAGCTGCGCGAAAACGTCCATTGGCACGACGGCCGTCCGGTGACCATGGAGGACGTGCTGTGGACGTTCGACATGATCAAGCGCAAGGGGTCCATCACGTGGCGCAAGGAATACGAACACATCGTTCGCCTGGAGCAGATCGATGCCTTGTCGTTCAGGTTCCACTTCAGTGACGATGCCGAAAAGACCCCATTCCTCGTCATACTGACCGCCTCGTTCGCGCCCCTGCCGAAACACTTCTGGGAGGACAGGGCGTTCGATGAAACGACACTCGAACTCCCGTTGGGCAACGGGCCATACCGCATCGCGTCAGTGATTCCCGGGTACAAGGTGATATTCCAGCGCGTGCCCGACTACTGGGGCAGGGATCTCAACGTCACTGTCGGTCATTTCAACTTCGAGGAGATCCATCTCACGTACTACTTTGACAAACGGGTAATGCTGCAGGCGTTGCGGGCCGGCTTGCTCGACTTCTACTTCGAAGAGAACGAGAACGACTTCGCCACGGCCTACGACTTCGACGGTTATCACCGGGGGCTGTTCAAAAAGGAGACCTACAGGATGGGGTATTCCTACGGCATGCACTTCGGCCTCGTGTTCAATACCCGGAGGGAACCGTTCAATGACATCCGGGTGCGCGAAGCGCTCACCCTCGCCTACAACTTCGAGTGGGCCAATCGCGTCTACTGGCACAGCGGAATGAAGCGCAACAACAGCTATTTCGTCCGCTCGGGGTTGCAATCGGGGGGACTGCCTTCCGCCGCAGAACTCGAGTTGCTCCGGCCGCTCAAGGGACGCATTCCCGAACGGGTCTTCACGGACCCAGTGGAACTGCCAGAAAACCATGCCTTTGGCCGCAATCGAAAGACGCTGCTCGACGCCGATGCGCTGCTCGAAGAAGCGGGTTGGGTCGTCAGGGACTTTCAGCGCATGCATGAGATTACCGGCGAGCCGTTTTCACTCGAGTTGCTGGTCACCTATCAGGATCACGAACGGATGCTGGTGCCCTTCGCGGAAAATCTCACGCGTCTAGGGATAGATGCGGTCTTGCGCAGGGTGGAGCGCAACATCCTGACCAACCGCCTGCGAAGCTACGATTTCGACGCAACCGTGCGCAAGCTCCGCGTGGGCGAGATGCCGGACCGCCATCGCCTGCGAAGTCAGTTCACTTCCCAGTATGCGGATCTTCCCAATATGCGGAACTATGCCGGGATCCAGAATCCCGCAATCGACTTCCTGGTGGAGAAGATCCTGGAATCGGACACGGAAGAAGCGATGAACACCGCAGGGCGCGCCCTGGACCGGGTATTGCTTCACAGCTTCTACGTGATTCCGGATGGTCATCCGGCCGGACGCCACGTCACGCACTGGACCCGTATCCGTCATCCGCCCCTCGGGTTCGAGCACATGAACTGGACCGGATTTCCGCACCTGTGGTGGGTCGGCGAAGACGAGAGCGCCGAGACCGATGCGGTCACCGCCAAGTCGGACGAGAGCCGTGCCCCATGATTTGCTTGTGCTTCAGCGCACGCCGGCGAGTCGGCCAGGTGGAAAATATGGTCCGTCCCAGCGCGGTTGGGGCCCATGCGACGGAATCGCCCCACCAGCCAGGGCGACAATGACCGCCTGCCTGTACCACTTCCCTACTCCAGCGACGGCGCCCTGACCGAATCGAATCGCCGCTTCCAGTCGGTGACGTCGAACTCCGCCGGATTCCACTCCCCGAGCCATTCCAATAGCTCCTCAACGTTGTCGTCCCATGGATCGATGCCAGTCTCGACGATGGAAACAAAACGCGCGTATCCGGAAGCGCCGCCGCAATCTTCTGGCGGACAAGCACGCCTACCAGCGAGGAGTTGCCTGTGGAAACGTTCCTCCGACGACACGCGACGGCTGCGTCTCACGTCGTGCAACCAACTGTCTCCAAAGTCGTAGAGGTATAGGCAAGCCTTGTTGCGGGTGAAGTGTGACGTGAGCTTGACCGAATAGGCGTCGGGCGCCTCATCCTCATCCTCGAACGCCATGACGTCGTCGTATTTAGGTCCAGCCAGGATGCCGCTTCGGGCGGTACCGCGAAACTCCCACAGGTGGCAGTTGAACCAGCCAAAACTGTCCTGAATGGCCTGGTGCAAGTCGTCGAACGTGGCATCTTCCGCGATCAGGAACCGCCGCCAGATTCTTGGCTTGATGTGGCGCAGCGACACTTCGAATTCGAAATAGGACGGCATGGCGTTCCTCCCTCGACTCGGGCATGTTCTCAGATTCTTGACAAAGCCCTCAACCACCAAAAGCACGACTGCTGACCTCGCGACAATCGATGTAGTAAGGTGCGAGCAGACATGGGGCAGCAGTTGGGATACAAGAAATCCCGACAGGGACCACGAATGTGCTCAACCGACTGAAATTCGACAATTTCAAGGCATGGCGGCAAGCCGTCAGCGCTTGGAGGGATGCGAGAGGGAGTTGTGTTGCGGTTGGCGCGAGAGTTTGCAGCAGAAGAGTTTCAGAACAGCGTTTGCAAGAGTGTTCGCGCGGGCCATGTGCAGACCGACGAACATTGGACGGCCAATTGGAAGCCCTGCAGGATTGTCCGGGACAACCGATAGTGCTTGATTGCCGCCGCCACTGAGCGTCTCTGCTCGCCTGCCCATTCAGTCAGGACCCGTTCCAGTTGCCGAGATTCGCCGCCAACATCAGCACCATGTTCCCAGACCTTCCGGTCGCGGAGCGCATGCGGGCCGCCTGCGACCTGGGGTTCACCGCCATCGAGTTCCTCTCCCCCTACGCCGATCCGGCAGCCGAGATCAGGCGTTGGCTCGACGACGCGGGCGTCCGGATGATCCTGCTCAACACGCCTCCCGGGGACGCGGCGCGGGGCGAGCGGGGGCTGGCGGCGCTCCCTGGCCGACAGGCCGACTTCAGGGACCGTTTCGAACAGGCGCTGGACTACGCGCTGGCGCTCGATGTCCCGATGATTCATGTCCTGGCGGGCGTTGTCTACGACGACGATCGCGACGCGGCCCGCTCGGTGTTCCTCGAGAACGTGCGCTTCGCCGCGGACCGGACGGCGGGACACGACATTCGCATCCTGCTCGAACCCCTCAACAGCGAGGACACTCCGGGCTATTTTCTGACCCGCACCGAAGAGAGCCGCCGCTGCATCGAGGCCGTCGGCCGGGATAACGTTCGCCTTCAGTTCGACTTCTACCACCGCCAGGTCATGGAAGGGAACCTGGCGCGGCGCCTCGCAGACAACCTCGACATCATCGGACACATCCAGTTCTCCAGCGTCCCCGGACGGCACGAGCCCCAGCACGGCGAGGTGAACCTGCCCTACCTGTTCCAGCTCTGCGATGCGCTCGGATACGACGGCTGGATCGGCTGCGAGTACCGCCCCAGGACGACCGTGGTTGAAGGATTGAGCTGGGGTGAGCCGTACGGACTCGGAGCACGCTGAATTTTCCGGACCGAATCCGGGTCCGGATGGCTACCAAATGCGAGCGAGGCCGTATGGCTCGTAGTGCGCCAGCCGACTGTCGCCGGTGACGAGAGTCGCGCGCTGGCGAATGCACTGGTGCACCAACATGCGATCGAAGGGATCACGATGCTCCGCGACCCGGGGAAGCGTGTGATACGTCGTAGCGCTCGCGGGGTCGAGGTCAAGAATCCGGAAGCCCAGGCTGTCGCAGTATCCGGGTATGTCGTCGGGGGCCATGGAGCCCAAGACGAGCTTTCCGATCCCGTATTTCAGGGATATCTCCCACAGGGACACCGAACTGACGACGACCTCGTTGACCCGGTCCCGGATCATGTTCCGCGCCGTGGCCGACAGCAGGTGTGACTGCCCGATCGACCATAGCAGGACGTGCGTGTCCAGCAGATACATTATTGGCCGGTGCCGAGCAGCTCTTCTTCGGTCATATCGAAGTCGTCCATGAACACGATCCTGACCTTTCCGTCGAGGAACCCCACGTCTCTTTCGGGCAGATCCACCTGCTCGTACGGCACGATCATGGCAACAGGTTCCCTGGACTTTCCGTACAGCACTCCGACCCGCTCGCCCGCGCGAACGGCGGCGAGCACCTTGGAAAACTGGGCCTTCAGTTCGGCAACCGGCATGGTGATCATGGCCAGACCTTGCCGCTAATATGTCATTGTGTCAAGGACAACGTGTCACGAAACGAAAGTCAGGCGGGAAAGAGCTGCATTCCGCCGTCCACGCGCAGCACCTGGCCCGTGACATACGACGAATCGCTAGTGACGAAAAACTCCACCGCCCTGGCGACTTCCTGCGGCCACCCGTAGCGCGTAAGCGCGCCCGTCTGCACCTTGCGGTCCTCCCGCGTCGGGCGGCTGGCTTCGAACCGGGGGGTGATGATCTCGCCTGGAGCGATGACGTTGGCGTAGACACCGTGGGGACGAAGCTGCGCGGCAAGGCACCGCGTGTACTCGTGCACCGCGGCCTTGGCGACGCTATAGGAGACCTCGCGCGGATGTCCCGAAAGGCCCGCTATGCTGCCGATGGTGACAATCCAGCCCTCGTTCCTCTGCATCATCTCCGGAACCACTTCCCGGCAGACAAGAATGCACGTCCGCAGGTTGCGGTCGAGAATTGTCTCGACATCGGTCAGGGAAATGTTGACGGCGTCGTTGACGATCGGCTTGCCAGCGTTCTCCCCCGTGACGCCCGTTGAGCCGATATCGCCCCCGGCGTTGTTGATGAGGATGTCGATCCTGCCGAAGCGATCCCGGATCTCAGCGACGTTACGCGCCACCGTGTCGACATCGGTCAGGTCGCCATGCACCGGCAGCACATCCACCCCGTGCGCGGTGGCAATGTCGTTCGCCACGGCGTCGAGCGAGTCCGCCTCCCCGAGTTGCCGCGTCGATGTGGGCGTCGTTCCGTGCAGCGCGACCTTCGCTCCGAGGCTCGCGAGATGCTCGGCGACGACGCGGCCGATCCCGCGCGAAGAGCCCGTCACCCAGGCCACCCTGTTCTGCAGACGTTTCATTGAGATCTCCCGAACTTGATCGTGGTGAGTGTTCGCCTCAGTCCCTCTCATCCAGCCTTGTCGTTGACTGCTTGTTGGGCCTCCGCAGATAAGGGTTCTTTACAGATTTCCAAAAGTCGTATGATTTCTTCACGATAAGACTCCGAATCTTGTTTGCGCGCCGAATGATCGGCCTTCCGAGCAGAGATAATAGTCTTTCCCGCCTGCGGCTTGGGATCAGGCGTTCCTTGCCCGCAGTCAAGGTCAGGTGCAGGGAGGTCGTTGCACACGGTGGAAGAGAACAGAGTCGGAACCTTCACAACCAGCCTCCGGGAACGCATCCTGACGAAGAGAACGCTGCTCGCATTGACCGTCGGCTGCGTGTCCGGCATCGGCGTAGTGGTCGGCGAAATCGCGCTCGCAACGCTTATCTTTTCCGGCCCGCTTGCGCCCTACTCCTCCCAGGGCGTCGGCCTCGTCTTGTTCGGCTGTCTCGCTGCCTGCCTCGTGATCGCGCTCAGGAGCGGTTTCCTGGGCGCGGTCTCGGCGCCGCCGGTACCGACGCTGATCGTGCTGGCGGTCATCGGCGGCGCGCTCCCCCTGGAAGGCGACGTGCTGTTCGCGACGATGGTCGCGATCATCGTGCTGTGCGCCATGGCGACCGCCGTGATCACATTGCTCATCGGCCGCTTCCGCCTGGCCAACCTGGTCCGGTTCATTCCCTATCCGGTATCGTCCGGTTTCGTCGCCGGCACCGGGGGCGTCGTGTGCCTTGTCGCGCTGTCCCTGATGGGGGTCCGGCTTGATCGGGAGTCGCTGGCCGTGCTGTTCGATCCGTACGTGGCGGCCAACTGGGGTGTCGGCATTGCCTATGGCGTTGGCCTCTATCTTGCGACGAAGCGCTGGAACAGTTTTTTGCTGCTGCCGCTCAGTTTCCTGGGAACCGCAGCGCTATGCCATGTTGGGTTCGCAGCACTCGGCATCTCGGGCGATGAGGCGAGCGCTGCCGGGCTCCTGTTTGCCGGCATATCCGAAGGTCGACCCTGGCCGGCCTTCGGTCCCGCCGATCTGGCCCTCGTGGACTGGGGCGCGGTCGCGGGACAGATTCCCAACATCCTGACACTGCTTCTCGTCACGCTGCTCTGCATGGTCATGTACGTCGGCGGGCTGGAACTCGCCGCGAACCGGGAACTCGACTGGGACCGGGAATTCCGCGTCATGGGGCTTGCGGCGTTCGTCGGCGGTTTGGGCGGCGGACCGCCCGGTTGCCACGTCGTTCCCACTTCGATGCGCAGCCTGATGTTCGGTGTCGACATGCGTTTCACCGGCGTCGTCGCCGCCCTCGTGATCGGCGCCACCCTGCTCCTCGGAGACGTGATCCTCAAACACGTCCCCGTGCCGCTCATGGGAGGCGTTCTGCTCTTCACCGGCATCGCCATGGTCGAAGAGTGGCTGGTGAAGGTCAAACGGCGCGTCCCCGCCACGGACTACGCCATCATCGTCGTCATGTTCCTGACCATCACGATCTTCGGGTTCTTCGAGGGCGTGGGACTCGGCATGCTGATCACCATCGTCTTCTTCGTCGTCCGCCTCGCCCGCATGGACGTGATCGAGTCCCGGTACACGGCCCGGGAGCGCCACAGTAAACGGACCCGTCCGATTCCCGACCGCGCGATCCTGCAGGCGGAGGGAGTACGGGCGCAGGCTTACCGCCTCGAGGGGTACGTATTCTTCGGCAGCGGCTATCCCCTGGCCGACCGCCTCAAGGAATCGCTGTCGGTTGAACCGCGACCGAAATGCATCCTGCTGGATTTCGAAGCCGTTTCCGGTGTCGACTTTTCCGCGGTCAACGCGCTTTGCAGATTCATGCGCGCCGCGCGGGGTGAGGGGACGCGGGTGGTGGTCTGCGCCGCGCCCGAGAAGCTTCGCCGCGAGTTCAAACACAACCTCCCGCCGGCGGTACTCGACAACGCGCACTTCGCGGCCGACGCCGACGGCGGCCTCGAACAATGCGAGGACACTCTCATAGAAGACTACCGGGAGAGGCACGACGAAGAGGCTGGCGCATTGCTGGACCGCGTCGCGGACGCGATGGAACGCCATCTCGACCGCCAGTCCGAGTTCGAAGAACTCATCGAAGCGCTTGGCGAATGGGCACAGGTGCGCTACTACGGTCCCGACGAATCCATCGTCGCCACCGATGCCGCATCTGCAGGTGTTCAGCTATTGACAGCCGGCCGCGCCTCGGTGTTCGACGAGGAAGGCGAGCGCGTCGACCAACGCGGCCCAGGCGATGTCGTCGAGACTCGGATCCTCGGACCGCAGGCCCCGACACGCAATACCGTTACCGACGTGGCGTGCCAGACCGTCGTCCTGACCCCCGCCGCCCTGCGACTGCTCGAAGAGAGCGACAGCGCACTGGCCTTGCGCCTATATCGATATATTTTGGCAGCGGACAGCCAGTTTCCGGCGCAGGCCGACGCGCAGGAGTAGACATGTCCTCGTCCGAATCGACAGCCGACCAGGCCGCCAACGAAACCGCCTGGCAACCCATCGCCATCGTCGGCATGGCCTGCCGATTTCCCGGCGGACCAGACCTCGAGACTTTCTGGCGCCTGCTGGATTCCGGCCAGACGGCCGTAACCGAAGGCACGCCTGGATCCGGCGTCGCCGCGTGGGCCAGTTGTTCCCGGACGGACCGGTGGAGTGGCCCGCGTGTCGTTACGGTGCCTTCATTGACGATATCGACCAGTTCAATGCCGAGTTCTGCCGGATCTCGCCGCTGGAAGCCCAGTTGCTCGACCCGCAGCAGCGCATGATGCTGGAGACGTGCTGGCGGGCGCTGGAAGACGCCGGCATTGACCCGGAGAGCCTCCGGGGCAGCCGCACCGGAGTGTACGCCGGCATGAGCAACAAGGACTACCGGCACCTGATGCTCGCCTCACGCGAGAACGCCGAGGCTACGGGATGTCGGAAAGGGATGTGGGGTTCGGACTTCCCCCACGACGACTCGACCTGGCCTCATAGTCGCGAGGCCGTCGCGCGCAATTTCGCCGGCATGCCCGTGGAATACATGGAAAGAGTGACCCACGGCAACGTGACCGCGTTGTACGGGCTGGACAGCTGAGCGACGGGTTCCGCACCGCGCGAGCCGGTCAGACCGGGCGAATGAGACACCGTGCGTTGATGGTCTTTCGCAAACCGGTCGATGGCTCTACGACCCGCCCATGCGTGACTTCCCGGCTCTAACGCCTATCCACACCGAAGGCGTACATCTTCGCGCTGCCCGAAACTCCCCTGTCGCCAGACCGGCCTCCCGGGTGGAAGAAGCCGTACTCGCCCGGCTTCAGGCTTGACCTCGGGGTGATCCGATAGACACCAAAGCCAACGTTCTCGAACTTCGCGCGCCGGATCAGACGGGGTGGAATGCCGGTCTGACCAGTGATCCCCACGCTGCCGACGTCAACGGAGCGCTCCTCCCGGTTCTTGCTTGCCTTTAGCACGACCAGCACAAACTCCCTCGGATCCACCATGCCCGCAGGGTTTCCCGAATACTCCAGGTCCGAAGGGCAGAACCAGAATGTCGGCGCCCGACTCCTGATGCGCGTATCGGATGTCGCGCCCCTTACCGCCGCCGTGGCCTTCGCCGGAATGATGCCCCCGGTCACGGCGGGCAACACGGTGTTGCCGCGTCGAATCTGCGGCACCTGGGGGTCGATGCCGCGCAGTTCCCCCTGTTCGTCCTCGAAGAAAAGCCCCGAGGCGGGACAGGGCGTGCCTTCGAAGCGCTGCGCGTAGGTGGTAGTCGCGTCAGGGCCCGCAGACGGCACCGTCTTCTTCACCATCGCCTCGAGCACGGAAGCTCCAACGCCAGCGTTGGAAAGAGCCACGAGTTCCTCTCGCGAGATGTCGAAGTCCGTCTCGGACGCCATGATCTTGGCGACAATCACACGTTCCGTAAGTCCAGCCTCGCTCATCACGAGAACGTCCTCGTTGGTGAGCATTTCTTCCTCGTTGGCCGAGACCGCCGGCTGGGCGACTGCCGCCGCGATGATGATCGATGCGATCGCTCTTCCCATGGCTACCATCCAGACTGACTATGTCGATATTCGACCAGCTTGGCGTGTCCGACTCAACCCGCCGCCGGGGCTCATGCCGCGCGAACCCGCGCCACGATCCGCACACGGTGCCGCTCGCCGGTCGAACGCACCGTTTGCCGATGTAAACTAACGCGAGTTCAACCTTGGATCACGGAGACAACGAGTGCCTCACTACACCATCGCGCTTGGCGGCGAAAATGCTCTGGCAGAGGGTGCCCTGGAACGCTTGGGCGGCAAGGGCAAATCCCTCGCAGCGATGGCGAGCGCCGGACTCAACGTGCCAGGCGGCTTCCTGGTTGCCACATCCGCTTATCGCAGCTTCGTATCGGACAACGATCTGCAATCCAGGATCATTCGACTCGCAAGACCCGCCGTGGTCGAGAATCGCGTCTCGTTCGACGAAGCGTCCGACAATATCCATGCGCTCTTCGAGGCCGGCGACCTTGCCCCGAACATCGCCGGCGAAGTTGGCCAGGCCTATCGCGCGCTCGGCGTTTCGGTCGCCGTCGCCGTCCGCTCATCCGCCAATGCGGAGGACCTTCCCGACCTGTCCTTCGCCGGCCAGCAGGAGACCTACCTGAACGTGCGCGGCGAAGACGAGGCCATTGCGGCCGTACGGGCCTGCTGGGCATCGCTCTGGACGGCGCGCGCCATCGACTATCGTCACCAAAACGGCATCGATCAGAGCGGCGTCGCCATGGCCGTCGTGGTCCAGATCATGGCCCCGTCCGCCGTTTCGGGAATCCTGTTCACGGCAAATCCGGCGACCGGGGAACGCGCCGAAATGGTCGTCAACTCGAGCTTCGGTCTCGGCGAAGCCATCGTCGGCGGCGAGGTGACGCCCGACACCTACATCATCGACCGCGCAACGGGGGAAGCCAAGGAAACCATCATCGGCGCGAAAGAACAGAGGACCGTTTCGGCAGGGAAACAGGGCACCAGGATGGAAAGCGTGCCGCTCAAGGAACGCGGGCAGTCATCCCTTACCGGCGACATGGTGAAGGAATTGACCAACACCGCGCTCGCGATCGAGGAACTCTACGACGGGGTGCCGCAGGACATCGAGTGGGCGTTTTCGCCGGACGGGCGCCTGTCGCTGTTGCAGTCAAGGCCGATCACCAACCTGCCTGTCCAGCCAATCGAGGTCATATGGGAGCCGACCCCGCCCGCGAGGATCCTCTACCGCCGACAGATCGTCGAGAACATGCCCGATCCCATCTGTGACCTGTTCGAGGAACTGTACCTGACCGAGGGCCTGGAGTTTGCGCGCCGGGGCCAGGAGAGCATGGTGCACGGCGGCGGCGCCCACTTCGTCACGTGCAATGGCTACGCCTATTGCCGGGCTGACCACAAGGGGACGCCGAATGATCCAAACATGGCGCCGGAAGAGATGGAGGCCATGGCACAGCGGATGCTCGACGACATACGCCGGAGGCAGGGCCCCATGGCGGAGAAGGAAACGCACGACATGGCTCTCTTCCTTTCGGAGCTGTCCGAGGAGGATCGGGCCGCGTTTCAGGAGGTTGCTCAAGCCTACCAGGGCGACAACCTTGCGCACGACCTCACCATGCCGGAGAGCGACAATCCGACCTACATCGCCAACCACAAGACGCAGGACAACGACCGGCGCTGGAAAACCTGGCAGGAGGAGGCCCTGCCGCGGCTGGTCAACACCGCCGAAAAGTGGCGCCAGGTGAATATCTCGACCGCCAACGACGAGGAACTCCTGGCCGGCATACGGGAGATGGCCATCGAGGAAGGGTTCTACTGGACCGGCAACACGAGCCACACGTTCGGCATTGCCAAGTCGACGGATGATCACCTGCAGTGCTTCCTGCGCGAGAACATACCCGATCGGCATTTCATCAGCGGCCAGTTCCTCACCGGCCTCGAATCGAAGACCATGCAGGCGAACGCGGACCTGTTCGAGATCGCGAAGATCGTCCGCGCCAGCGCGGAACTCTCCTATCTCGTTATCGTGACGCCGCCGAAGTTCCTCATGCAAGCGCTGCGCGAGCATGCCGAGGGCGCGCCGGTGCTGGAAGCCATCGATGCGTACTTCGAAGAGTACGGGCACCAGGGCTACAGCCTCGACTTCATCGAGCCGACCCAGGAGGAGGATCCCTCCGCGTTGCTCGCCACGCTCAAGACGATGGTGCAGGACGCGGACTACGACCCGAAAAACCAGGAACTCCGGGCCGCCGCGATCCGCGAGCAGAAATACCACGACATCTCGGAGATCCTGGAGGGGCTGACCTACTGGCAGTTCCGCTACCGCCTGTGGTTTGCCCGCAAGTACAACCACATCAGGGAAGAGACCGCGTTCTATTTCGGCTACACATGGCGCGTACTGCGCCCCATGGCGTTCGAGCTGGGACGACGCATGGCGGAAATCGGCACCTTCCGAGACGCGGAAGACACGTTCTTCCTCGTCACCGAAGAGCTGAAGCAGGCCATCGCGGCGCGCAAACAAGGCCTGGCACGGCCCGAATTCGGCAGGATCGCCGCCGAACGCAGGGAACTGCGGGAAGCCCGCAAGCGCCATCACCCCCCGGGAACGATCCCGGCGGAAGCGAGCAACATTCCGACGGTCAGGTTCAAGGAAACCCAGATCAGGAACGATCCGACGAGCGATACGCTGAATGGATTCGCGGTGAGCTCCGGCACCGTGACCGCGCCGGCGAGCGTCGTGCTTTCGCAAGCCGACTTCGAAAAGATGTCCCCCGGCTCGATTCTCGTGGCGCCCAACACGACGCCGGCCTGGACCCAGCTCTTCTCCCACGCGGTCGGCGTCGTCACCGACATGGGCAGCATCCTCGCCCACGCCTCCATCGTCGCCCGCGAATACGGCATTCCCGCGGTGCTCGGCGTCGGCAACGGCACGATGCGAATACGTCACGGCCAGATGCTGACCATCGACGGCGATGCGGGCACCGTGGCCTTGCATGAAGACGAGAATGCTCCATCCATGGCGGCGGGCTAGCCGCAGACCCAACGCAAACCCAACTACGCAGGATCCGACATGGACGAACAGCCGAGAGAAACTCCCGACGCAAACCTGAAGCGCTGGCTTGAGCAAACGTCAGAAGACCCGATCGACCCAGAGCAGCCGATCATCGATCCGCACCATCACCTGTGGGACCGCCGGTCGCTGCCAGAGCCGCCGCCGGGCACCCGCCAGCACCGGGTCTATCTCGAGGATGAACTCATCGAGGACATCCGCGGCGCGGGCCACAACGTCATCGACACCGTGTTCGTCGAGTGCCGCTACAAGTACCGCAGGGGCGGCGGACCGGACGCGCCGGTGGGCGAGACGGAATTCGTGCAGGACTTTTCGGCAAGGCTCGCTTCGCGGGGTGTTCGCTGCTGCGGCGCCATCGTCGGCTTCACGAACCTCACCCTGGGCGCGCAGGCAAAAGACGTGCTCCAGGCGCACCAGGCGGCGGGGCGCAACTTCCGCGGAATCCGTCATGCCCACGGCTGGCACGCATCTCCCGACATGCCGCAGTCGCACCATCCCACCGCCGGCACCAGGGGTCTCCTGGGCCTGCCCGCCTTCAAAGAAGGTTTCGCCGCGCTCGATGAACTCGGGCTCACCTTCGACTGCTGGGGCTACCAGAGCCAACTGGACGAGGTGGCGGACCTGGCCAACGCCTTTCCCGGCGTCACCATCGTCCTCAACCACATCGGCGGACCCATCGCGGTGGGACCCTATGCGGGCCAGCGCGAAGGGCAGGTGTTCGAAGAATGGAAGCGCGGAATCGAGATGTTATCCCGCTGCCCGAACATCGTCGTGAAGACAGGCGGTTGCGGGATGGTGAACTACGGCTTCGGCTACGAGAACTGGGATGTCCCGGCAGACTCGGCAACCCTCGCAGAGCTGTGGCGGCCTTATTTCGCCCACCTGATCGACTGCTTAGGAGCGTCCCGGTGCATGTACGAGTCGAATTTCCCCGTCGACAAGGCGTCGTTCTCCTACGGCAACATGTGGAACGCCTTCAAACGCATTGCGAACGATCTTGGATTGTCACAGGACGAAAAGGACGACGTGTTCTATCGGACGGCCGCCCGCAGCTACTCGATGGACGTCAAGCCATCCGGCTGACGGACTTGGGGCGCTGACGCTGTTTCAGCGTATTCTGAGCCAAGCCCGCAAAGTACAGACTCCGGGGTCGATCTCCTACGAACCTTCGGGTTGCACTCCACTGGCAGCACGTAACTGCAACGTCCACACTCAGAACTTGCAGCTTGCGGTGCCAGAGCCGAATCATCATGTGGTCATTCGGGCTCTCGGTTACTTCGCGCAGAAGGACAATCGAGTGAAACTGGAAGACGAACGGGCAACGGCCGAGTTGAGGCGACTCAGAGCGGAATCGATTGAGCTTGAGGCAGAAGCACGCAGGTTTCGACATGTCACGATGATCGAAGGTAGCAAGTTGGGACTAGCTGTTTTTGCAGCGGGCGTGGCCGCGTTAAAATTCGTCGAAAGTCAAGGCTGGCTATAGTAGGCAACGATGTTCGAACGGCATGAGACTCTTCCAAGCGGTCGAAAGGCAGACCGGGACTGGTGGTTCGCTACCAAGCTAGGCATCGTGATCGTGGGCGCCCTGGTGGCAGCCTATGTGGTCAACGCAACGCTTCTCTAACCCGTATGTGTCACCAAGGGCCGCGATGATCGCGGGCTAGGAGCGGCCCCTCCTCCACCTAGCCGCCACGAAAACCGACGTCGAACGCGCTTGTCGAGCACCGATTCCCAATGCCGCTCCGGCCACATCGCATCTAATCCTCGTCGACGAACGCCTGTAGCCTTTCCGCCGCGTTGACGAAGTCCTCCATGAAGTCGTAGACGACCTGCCGCACGGGGCGCACCTGGTTCATCAGGCCCACCGCCTGACCCACGAAGTAAGTCGTCAACTGCTTCGCCCCGGGATGGCCGGTCTCAGCGAGTTGCGCGATCTTTCGTAGCGGCGGGCCGCTGACAAGCTGTTGCAACGGCATCGGCAATGGTTCGGGCGCGTCTTCCGCGTGCCAGGCATCCGTCCAGGGCGAACGCAACTGGCGCGTGTACTTGCCGGTGCGGCTGCGCGAGCGCACGGTCTGGCGGGAACTGGCTGAGAGATACTTCTCCTTGACGGCCGGCGCGGTCTCCGCTTCCACCGTAGTCAGCCACACCGAGCCAGTCCACACGCCGTGGGCACCCATGGCCATCACCGCCGCCATCTGCCTGCCCGTGGCGATCCCGCCCGCACCGAGAACGGGAATCTCACCGTACGGCCTGATCGCCTCCAGCACCTCCGGAATCAGGACCAGGGTGGAGACCTCGCCACAATGGCCACCTGCCTCCGTTCCCGCCACGACGAGGATATCGACGCCCGCCTCCGCATGCTTGATGGCATGCTCGCGCGCGCCGGTGAGCGCCGCCACGGGTACGCCTTCCCGCCGAGCCCGATCCAGCATGAACGGCGGCGGCACCCCGAGGGCGTTCGCAACAAGCCGGATCGGGTGACAGAACGCCGCGTCGAGGACGAGCCGCGCTCCCTTTGCCCGGTAGTTGTCGCCGACACCCGTCCGGGGACGATCCACGTAGAGGTCATCCGTAGGTATGCCGTATTGGGCGAGAAGACTGCACACATACGCCGTGTGCTCCGGCGGGATACGCTGCTCGAGTTCCTCGACCGCCAGCGCCTCCTCCTTGCTGTCGAGACTCGTCGGCACGATCAGGTCAACGCCATAGGGCTTGCCCTTCACCTGATCGTCGATCCAGGACAACTCGATGTCGAGGGTCTCCGGCGTGTGACCCACCGCGCCGAGCACGCCGAACCCGCCAGCGTTCGAGACCGCCGCCACCACGTCCCGGCAATGGCTGAACGCAAGCAGCGGGAAGTCGCAGCCCAGCATGTCGCAAATCGGTGATTTCACGGTCCGCCTCCGACCTGGTCGGGTTAGTCGTCCCAGACCTTATCAGGCACGGGAAGGCCCGCGAGATCCTCGGCTCCGAGGGGCGCATCCGGCTCGATACCTAAGCCCTCGAGCACCATGGCCAACTGACGCGTGTGCTGGGCTGTATGCCAGGCGCAGCGCTCCAGGGCTCCATGCATGGTGAACAGCCCCTGGTAGGTGCTCACCCGGCGGGAAGGATCCAGGACTAGCCCGGCAACTTCGTCTGCCAGGGTGCGTGAACGCTCCGCCAAGGCATCCCGGTCAAGGTCAGTCCCTCTCCCCGCACGTACCGTTCCCTGCCTTCCCGCCGCCATGTCCACGAATCCAACAGCGATCTGGACGATGTGGTTGGCGAGCGATAGCAGCGTTCGATCTCGGTTGGGAAGCTTGTCCGCAAGGTTCTCGGATGGAATCTGGCCAGTCAGGCGCGTTGCGGTAGCGAGGATGTGGGCGAGCCGGTCCTTGAGTTCTTCGACCGGCAGCGCGGGTTCGGGATCGTAGGGAATCTGCAAGAACTCCGAGACGAGGCCCAAGTCGATCCCGGCAACGAAGCGGTCGCCGCTGGCGACGATCGGCACACCGTCGGCATCCAGCGCGTCGAACGCCGCCCTCGCCTCCTCATCGTTGGCGATGTCCCTGGATACGAAGTCGACCGCACGGGCCGACAGGAACTCCTTGAGCTTGAGGCAGCCGGTTCAGCCGGGCTGCCAATACACTTCAATGGGGGTCATTTGAACTGCGATCCGTTGAAAAACGCTATGCCGTCGGACGGGCCTCGGGCGCCGACGTCCCCTTGTATCGCTTGTTCTTTGCCTCCTCGCGCAAAAAGACCATTTCGGCTTCAAGCGTATCCCGACCGGCTTGTGCCCGGGGGTCGGTCGGCTCGTAGGCGAACTCTGTCTCCGGGTCGCCTGCAACGCGAACCGCGATGAACTCCCGCAGTTGCGAGTAGTCGTAGGGCCTGGCGCGATGCAGCAGGGAGCGATTGTCCCAGATCACCGTATCGCCCGGCTGCCACCGGTGGCTGTATACGCGGGACGGGTCGGAGACGACGAAGTCCCGCAGGGACGTCAGGAGTTCTATGCTCTCTTCGCGGGACAGGCCCTGTACGCCGAAGGCATGACGACCGATGAACAGGTTCTTGATGCCTGTCTCCGGATGCACCTTGACGATCGGACGCAGGTACGCTTCGTCGTGGAAGATGCTCTTCCCGTCCTCCGGCGGCAAGTCGCCCAGATCGCGGGCCGCGGATTGCTTGGTCGAGTGATAGGCATACAAGTTCTCGATGCGATCCTTCGTCGCCTGGTCCAGGGCGGCGTAACCCGCGCGCATGTCCGCGAACTCCGTCTCTCCGCCCCATTCGGGCACGGTGACCGCAGACAGGATTCCGCACTTGCTGCTGATCGGCATATAGGATGAGTCCGTATGCCAGTTCTGGTTGCCAAAGACGCCGCGCATGCGCTGTGATTGGTACGGAACCGTGTCGCCGTAGCTGCCGTCCTCCTTCCGTTCCTTGTTGGCCATCGGGTGCGCATCGTAATGCAGCTTGCCGAAGCGCTCCGCAAACGCCGTGTTTCCTTCCACGGACAGGAACTGTCCCGGGAACACCAGGAAACCGTATTGATTGAAAGCGGACCTGATATCGGGAAACTCGGCATCCGTCAGGTTCTCCAACGAGACGTCGGTAACAACGGCGCCGAATGTCTTGTCTTCTATGGGGGTGATCTGCATTTCGCCCTCTCCTCCGGCCGATCAACTATCAGGACAAAGATACTACAGCGGCTGCAAATGGGGGTGGGTCATGGCTGGCCGCGCTCCACCCAGCTTGACCCTCCATCTCTTTCCATGGACGCTAGCGCTCGCCGCATCGGCTGACCCGCCATTGGAGGAAACATGTCCGACCTCGCGTTCAAGTCGGCGCTTAAGCTCGCCGCCATGATCAAGAACAGGGAGATCAGCTCGGCGGAGCTGACGGCGAACTATATCGAGCGCATCGAGAGGCTCGACGGCCAGGGGATCAACGCCGTGCCGGTTCGAACTTTCGAGCGCGCCCGCGACGACGCGGATCGCGCCGATGCGGCAGTCGCGCGCGGGGTCGAACTCGGCCCCCTCCACGGCGTCCCGATGACGATCAAGGAGTCCTACGTCATGCAGGACACGCCGACGACGTGGGGTCTCGAGGCGTTTCGCGACAACATCGGCCGGGCCGACGGTATCGCGGTCAGCCGTTTTCGCGCCGCCGGTGCGGTTTTCCTCGGCAAGACCAACGTCCCGGCAAATCTCGCGGACTTCCAGACCTACAACCCGCTTTACGGCACCACCGGCAATCCCTGGGACACGAACCGCATCCCCGGCGGCTCCTCCGGCGGCAGCGCCGCGGCATTGGCGGCAGGGTTCTGCGCCCTGGAAGCGGGATCCGACATCGGCGGCTCGATCCGCAACCCGGCGCACTTCTGCGGCGTATACGGCCACAAACCGACGTGGGGCATCGTGCCCATGGCCGGCCACGAGTTGCTGGAACATACGCCCGATGCGGATCTCAGCGTCTGCGGCCCCCTGGCACGCAGCGCGGAGGACTTGGCAGTTGCACTCGATACGATGGCGGGCGCACCTGGTCGAGAGCGGCGGGGCTGGCGCCTGGAACTGCCGCCGCCTGAGTTCAGCCGGCTCGGCGACCTTCGTGTGGCCCTGTGGCCAGACGACGAGTTGTCCCCCGTATCGACCGAGATCGCCGACCGCGTGGTGTCCGTCGGGGAAACCCTCGCGCGTCTTGGCGCGAAGGTTTCCGACACGGCGCGTCCGTCTTTCGACCTAAGACGCGCCCACGATACGTACGCCAGTCTTCTGAACTCCGTGATGTCCTCGGCACAACCGAAGGACGAATACGCGCGAAACGAGGCGCGGGCGGCCGAACTCGATCCCAACGACAACTCACCCCGTGCGGTGAGCGCCCGCGGCATGGTGTTGAGCCACCGCGAGTGGCTGCGCTACAACTTCAAGCGCGAACACCTGCGTTTCGCCTGGGACGACTTCTTCGACGAATGGGATGTCCTTCTGTGCCCGCAGATGTCGACGCCCGCATTCCCCCACGACCACCGGCCATTTGGTCAGCGGACCATCGATGTCGACGGAACGCAACGGGACTATTTCGAACAGCTATTCTGGGCGGGGCTCGCCTCGAACGCGTACCTGCCGAGCACGGTGTTTCCAACGGGCCTCTCGCGAGGGGGGTTGCCCATCGGGGTCCAGGCGGTCAGTGCGGCGTATCGTGATCGACGGACCATTGAGTTCGCGCGATTGATGGCGGACGAACTGGGCGGATTCCAGGTGCCGACGCCGCTGGTGACGTTGCCCGGGTAAACGACCTCACTCACGCTGCCGCTGCGTTTCCCAGAGCAAACGCAACGGCACGGCGTGGAGACGTTCGCCAAAGCCTACGCAGGTTTCCCCATCGTACAGCACGGCACCGCCCGCAAAGCGGTGGCCCGCAGCCTTCGCCAATTTGCGCAGGCCACGGAAATCCGCGTCCTCCACCGTCGCCCCCGCCTTGACTTCCGCGCCGGCGATGGACATCCCGCGCTCGACGACGATATCCACCTCGACCTTGTCCTTGTCCCGGTAGTGAAAGAACTCACAAGGCGTCTCGAGCCAACTCGCTTGCCGGCGCAACTCCTGATACGCGAATGTCTCTACGAGTTGCCCCAGCAGTTCTCGGTCGCTCGCGAGCGCTGTCGAATCCACGCCGAGCAGAACGCAGGCGAGACCGGTATCCCCCATATGAACCTTCGGCGTCTTGACCAGACGACTCAGGCGATTGCTGTGCCACGGCGGAAGTCTCTCCAGCAGGAATATTCGTTCGAGTAGTCCGACATATTCCTTGATAGTGGGTCTGCTGACCTGGAAAGGGGACGCCAGCTCCGAAATGTTCAGCAACCGCGTGGACTGACTCGCGGCGAGCGCAAGGAGGAGCGGCAGCAAATCAAGGGCGCGAATCCGGGAAAGGTCGCGCACGTCTCGCTGCACCAATGCGTCGACGTAGTTCAGCCATCGTCCATTTGCAACTTTCTATCCGTCCATTTGAAAGTTTATTGTCGTCCAATCGCAATTTTCCGATCCGATTCGGCGTGGAAATACGCCACGCGCAATCTCCCGAGCCCGCCTCAGAAAGTGCCTCCGCAGCCCGTCATGCCACGGCCAACCGCCAACGCAACTCGGTCGGAGCTACGCACGTTTTTTGCTTGGCAGGACTTTTCCTCTCTGGTGTCCTATCACGGGACACGACACCTTGCAGGGAAGTCCCCTCCATGTATCCGCGCTCGCCATTCGCGAATGCAAAGTGTATTTATTTACCCAATAAAAACAATGATAAATAGTCCATATGCTAGTAATATATACAGTCTCAATCGCCCTCCGCACCAAGGCCTCCAAGCATGTCCGTCCCGACCGAAGAAGTCGTCCGACATCTCGACTTCGCCCCCGAACCCGCCGCCGATCCCCTCATCTCCGAAACAGATTCCGACCACCTCGACTTCATCCCCGACGATCCCGCCGAGCTGCGCCGCGCCGTCACCCGCATGGCGGCCCACATCAACCTCGCCGACTGGCGCTTCGTCAAGCTCATCGCCGCCATGGACCGCACCCGGGGCTGGCGCGAGGGCGGCTACTGCAATCTCGGCAACTGGCTCGACCACCGCTGCGGCCTGGGGCCCTGCGCCTCGCGGGAGCGCATCCGCATCGGCCGGGCGCTCGCGAAGCTTCCGCGCATCGACGCCGCGTTCCGGGACGGCGCGATCAGCTATTCCAAGGTGCGGGCAATCACCCGGGTGGCGACGCCGCACACCGAGGCGATGCTGCTGGCGATCGCCGAGGGAAGCAGCGCGGCGCAGCTCGAGAGCCTGGTCCGGACCTACGAGCGGGTCGGGGGAAGCGCACGTGGGCGCGACAGCAGCGAGCAGCGGCGGGGCCTGAGCTGGTACTACGAGGACGGCATGCTGATCATGACCGCGGCGGTGCCGGCGGAGCGAGGCGCGCTCGTGATCGAGGCGCTGCGGCAGGTCATCGACGGCAGGAAGGACGAGAGCGAGGCGCGCTGCGCGTCCCTGCTGGGGGCCACCTATCCCGGGGGGATCGCCGAACTCGCGGCGGACGAAGATGTGGAAGAGGTCGGCGGCGCGGAGGTCGCGAGCGGGGGATCCGACGGGGCGCGGATGCATGCCGCCGGAGACCATGTTGCGACAGCCGAGTCGTTCGTGGTCGGGAATGGTCTCGGCGCTGCTGCCGCGACATCGCGATCGGCGGCGGAAGGCGCTGGCGCGACTGACGGGAATGGGATACCTGCGCACGCCGAATGGGCGGCGGCCGATGTTTCTGCGGAAACTCCGGAGCATCACGCCAATGGGAACGGCGGCGCGGTGGTCTCCACGCGGGCTGCAAGTGCAGCTGTCACCGATACGGATGTTCCCGAAGGTGTTTCCGCGGAAACGTCGGAGGATCACGTTGGCGGGGACAGCGGCAAAGTGGTCTCCACGCAGATTGCCAGTGCGGATGTGACTGACGTGGATGGCGCCGGAGAAGTTTCCGCGGAAACGGACGATCTTCCGGACTGGCTGACATTCGAGCTATCGAGCAGGGAACAGCGCTTCGCCGACGCGCTGGTGGACATGGCCGAGCACTGCCTGGCGAGCCCCGCGGGGCACTGGAAGCGGCGGCGCACAGGCCGGCGCTACGAGGTGGTGCTGACCATCGACCGCAACGAGCTGGCCGCGCAGCAGTCGGCGGGCGGCGCGCGCTACCACGTCGAGCCGGACTGGGGCATCGACGAGGAGGACGCCCGCCAGATCGCCTGCGACGCCGACCTGACCGAGTTCATCGAGGACGCGCGGGGCAATTTGCTCAACTACGAGCGCCGGCGGCGGATCGTGCCGGCCCGGCTGCTGCGGGCACTGAAGCTGCGCGACCACAACCGCTGCCGCTTCCCGGGCTGCGCGCACCAGCGCTATGTCGAGGCGCACCATGTCCGGCACTGGATCGACGGCGGGGAAACCTGCCTTGAGAACCTCGTGCTGCTGTGCGGCGCGCATCACCGGATGCTGCACCACGGCGCTTTCCACATCACGATCGAAGACGACGACATCGTCTTTGTCAGCCGCGACGGCGAAGTGATCAAGCCGACGCTGAACCCGCAGTTCGAGGAAGTTCCCAAGGATGTTTCCGCAGAAACCCCGCTGCCGGGCCCCGACGCCGTAGATTGCCCGCTGCCGACGCGGCGCCGCAGACCCTCAGTGTTCAAGACCCGTTCCGAACGGGAGATCATCGACATGCTGCACTATCGCGAAGACTGGGGTCGAAACAGCAGGTGGCTGGAGAGAATCCTGAAACGAACCCGAATTACCTGAGGACCATCCCGGGGAGGGTGTGAGCACGATCATCCTTGTGTTCCGGCCTCCGCACAGACGTCCGTGCTATGTTCTTTCGCATAGGGACTGAAACGAGGCGCGCTACCAATGGCCCCCAGTCTTGCACCCGCTGCATCCAGCGCCCAGGGAGCAAAAGTTCTGCCTATTGCGCTGGCCGCGATCCTGTTCCTTTGGGCATCGCCGGCGCTATCGGACCCAGCTACGACGATAGATTCATCGCGCGCGCCGCAGACCCACGGTGCCGATGTGCAGACCCCTGCCTGGGAACGCACCCTGCGCCTCGTTCGCCAGGCGTTCCCAGAAGTGCCGCAGATGTCGACGCAGCAACTTGCCGCCATGCGAGAAGACGACACTGCGCCAGACATCTTGCTGCTCGATGCCCGGTCATCGACCGAGTTCAAGGTCAGTCATCTACCGGGAGCCGTTTTGGCCAGCAATACCCGCATGGCGCTCGAAGTGCTTGACGCGAGTGATCCGGTTCGCACTGTCGTCGTCTACTGCTCCGTCGGCTACCGTTCCTCTCGACTGGCTGAGAAGCTACGGGCGCGGGGCATCGAGAACGTCTTCAACCTTGAAGGATCCCTGTTCCAGTGGGCCAACGAGGGACGCCCGCTCTATCGCGGCGAGGAGCGCGTGTACCAAGCGCATCCGTACGATGAGGAATGGGGCCAATTGCTCGACAGGCGGTTCTGGGCGGATTGAGTCGACGAGGTCATCATGCCGCATCCGAATCCCCGCCCCCCGACGACGCCCCCGGCAGTTCCCGCGCCTTCCACAGGTAATACACCACCGGATACAGACACAGCACAACGATCCCCGAGGTCACGACGCCACCCACCAGCGGCGTCGCGATGCGCTTCATGACGTCCGCACCCGCACCTGCGCTCCACATGATGGGCAGCAGTCCGATGACGTCCGTGGCGATGGTCATGAGAATCGGTCGAACCCGCTGCACGGTCCCATCCTTGATCGCCTCCATGAGCCCGGCGCGGTCGTTGAGCAGACCGCGCTCCCGGTAATCCCGAACCGAGACATTGAGATAGAGGAGCAGCACGGTCGCGGTCTCGGCGTACAGGCCCGCCAGGGCGATGATGCCCACCCAGACGGCGATGCTGAGGTTGTAGTCAAGCGCGTAGAGCAGCCAGATCGCGCCCGTCAGCGCGAAGGGCGCGCCGAGCAGGACCAGGAGCGTTTCCGCCACGGACTTTCTGCTGATGTAGATGATCGCGGCGATCAGCAGCAGCGTTGCGGGAATGACCAATGCGAGCCGCCGCTCGGCCCGTTGCATGTACTCGTATTGCCCGCTCCAGGAAATGGTATAGCCCTCCGGCAGCACGATCCGCTCCGCGACCGCTTCGCGGGCCGCATCGACGTAAGTACCCACATCGACATGGTGGATGTCCACGTAGACCCACGCATTCGGTTTGGCACCCTCGCTCTTGATGCTCGGCGGACCGACGACGTATTCCATGCTGGTGAGTCGTCCCAGGGGAATCTGTGCGCCGGAAGGTGTCGTCACCAGGACATCGCGCAGCGCCGGCAGGTCGTCCCGCAGTTCGCGGCTGTAGCGCAGGTTCACCGGGTAGCGCTCGAGGCCTTCGACGGTCGTCGTGATGTTCATGCCGCCGATGGCGGTCTGGATCACCTCCTGCACGTCGCGCACCGTCAGGCCGTAGCGGGCGATGGCATCACGGTCCACCTTGAAATCGAGATAGTTGCCGCCCATGACGCGCTCCGCATACGCGCCCAGGGTACCGGGGAGATCTCGAACGACGGCTTCGATCTCCTTCCCGAGTCGCTCCAGTTCGGCAAGGTCCGGACCCGCGATCTTGATCCCCACGGGCGTCTTGATGCCCGTGGAAAGCATGTCCAGGCGGGTCTTGATCGGCATCGTCCAGGCATTCGTCAGCCCGGGGACCTGGATCGCCGCGTTCAGTTCTTCGGTGAGCTTTTCGGGAGTCATGCCGGGACGCCACTCGCTCCGGGGCTTCAGCATGATCGTCGTCTCGATCATCGACAGCGGCGCGGGGTCGGTGGCGGTCTCCGCGCGCCCGATCTTGCCGAAGACCTGTTCGACTTCCGGAAAGGTCCGGATGATCCGGTCCGTCTGCTGCAGCAGTTCCCCCGCCTTGGTGATGGAGATGCCGGGCAGGGTCGTCGGCATGTAAAGGAGATCGCCTTCCCAGAGCGTCGGCATGAACTCCGAACCCAGGCGAGTGAACGGCACTGCTGTGACTGCCAATAGGAGAACGGCCAGTCCCAGGACCAGCGCCCTGAAACGCAGCACGGAATTCAGGATCGGGCGATATATCCAGGTGAGAAACCGGCTGATCGGGTTCCTGTCCTCCGGCAGGATCCTGCCCCGCACCCAGTAACCGACCAGGACCGGGACCAGCGTCACCGAGAGCAGCGCCGCGGCGGCCATGGCGTACGTCTTGGTGAAGGCGAGCGGCTTGAACAGCCTCCCTTCCTGGGCCTCGAGCGTGAATACCGGCATGAACGAAATGGTGATCACGAGCAGGGCGAAGAACAGCGCCGGGCCGACCTCCTTTGCGGCTTCGGCTATGACCTCCCAGTGCGGTCGCCGCCCGCCGTTTCGCGCGAGGTGCTTGTGCGCGTTCTCCACCATGACGATGCCGGCATCGACCATCGTGCCGATCGCCACGGCGATGCCGCCGAGCGACATGATGTTGACGTTGAGCCCCTGCAGCCCCATCACTATGAAGGCGATCAGGATGCCAACCGGCAAGGTGATGACGGCCACGAGACCGCTGCGGACGTGGAACAAAAAGATCAGGCAGATGAGCCCGACGATCAGCAGTTGCTGGGCGAGGCTGATGCCGAGGCTTTCCACCGTGCGTTCGATCAGCGCCGTCCGGTCGTAGCCGACCTCGATCTCGACGCCTTCCGGGAGTCCACCCTTGACCTCCTCGAGCCTGGCCTTGACGTCGCGGATCACCTGCAGAGTGCCCGCGCCGTGGCGAACGACGACGATGCCGCCGACGGTCTCGCCTTCCCCGTTCCACTCCGCCAGGCCCCGACGCATCTCCGGCCCGATGCTGACGGTCGCCACGTCCCGCAGCAGGATCGGCGTGCCGCGCGCGTCCACCCCCAGGGCGATCTTCCTGATGTCGTCCAGGTTCTCGATATAGCCGAGCCCGCGGATCATGAACTCCTTCTCGGCCACCTCCAGCAAGCGCCCGCCGACATCGCTGTTGCTGTCCTGGACAGCGGAGCGAATCTTCGAGATGGATATGCCGTAGGCGCGCAGCCGGTTCGGGTCCACCGTGATCTGGTACTGGCGCACGAAACCGCCGACGCTCGCCACTTCGGCGACGCCGGGTACGCTCGTCAGCGCGTATTTCAGAAACCAGTCCTGGATCGAACGCAGTTCGCCGAGATCGTGGCGGTCGGACTTGAGCGCGTACATGAACGCCCAACCCACGCCGGTCGCATCCGGACCGAGGGTCGGCGTGACCCCCGGCGGCAACTTGCCGGAAACATAGTTCAGGTATTCGAGCACGCGGCTTCGCGCCCAGTAGAGGTCGGTGCCGTCCTCGAAGATGACATAGACAAACGAGAAGCCGAAGAACGAGTAACCCCGAACCACCTTGGCGAACGGCGCCGCAAGCAGTTGGGTCGTCAACGGGTATGTCACCTGGTCTTCGACGATGCGCGGCGCCTGGCCCGGATACTCCGTGTAGACGATGACCTGGACATCCGACAGGTCGGGGATCGCGTCGAGCGGCGCCCGCGACAGCGAATAGACACCGGCCGCCACCACGAACAGCGTCGCGAGCGCGACGAGAAACCGGTTCTCGATCGACCAGTCGATGATGCGTTCAAACATCGCGAACCCCCTCAGTGGCCCTGATGATCGTGCTGCATCGGTTCGTCCGGCACGAGTACTTCATTCTCGTCGCCCCGCAACAACTGCGAGATCGCGGCCTTCAGATTACTTTCCGAATCGATGAGAAACTGCGAAGAGACGACGATCTCCTCGCCCGGCGCGAGACCGTCCGTCACTTCCTGCATGCCCTGTGCGGTCAATCCGAGCTTGACTTCGCGGGGCTGGAATACGCCGCCGCCCGAGGCGACGACCACGACCGACCGCTCTCCGCTGTGCAGCACGGCCTCGGCGGGAACGATGACAGCATCCGTCGCACCCTCGGCCCACACCGAAACGTCGACATACATCTTCGGTCTCAAGGACAGGTCGCGGTTGGCCACTTCGACGAAGGCCGTAAGGGACCGCGTCGCCTCGTTCACGGCGGAACGGAAGAACAGGATTCGCCCGGCCCAGCTCCGCCCCGGAAACGCGTCGGCCTCGATCGTCGCCCGGCTGCCTTCGCGGACGTGACGGAAATCCTCCTCGTAAAACTCCGCCTGGGCCCACAGCGTCGAATGGTCGGCGATCTTGAGCACGGTCATGCCCGGGCTCAGCTTCATCCCTTCCAGCGAATCGCCCATCTTGTCCACTACGAATCCCGAGGCCGGCGAGAAGTACGTCACCGTCCGCGTGGCCGTCCCCGACGCTTCAAGGGCATCGATCTGCGCCTCGGTGATGTCCCAGTAGCGCAACCGTTCACCCGCCGAGTCGAGCAGCGACCGGGCACGATCCACCGCGTCCGGGTACGCGCCGCTCTGCTCGAGGCGCGCGAGGTAGTCCATTGCCGCGAGATATTCGCGCTGGGTGGTCACCAACTGGGGGCTGTATATGTCGAACAGGGGATCGCCCTCCTCTACCGTCTCGCCGACATTGTTGACTCGCGCCTTCTCGATCCAGCCATCGAACTTGGTGTTGACCGAGACGACCTTCTCTTCGTTGTGGGCCAGGACGCCGACCGTGCGGATCGAGATGGGCAACGTGCCTCGCGTCACCACCGCCGTCCGCACGGCGAAGTTCTGCAGGAAGCTCTGACTGACGCGGACGCCACCATCGGCGTCCGCTTCGTCTTCGTAGACCGGAACCAGGTCCATGCCCATGGGCGACTTGCCCGGCTTGTCGGAGCGATAGTTCGGGTCCATGGGTGCGCGCCAGTAGAGGACCTTGCGCTCGTCCGCGCTCGGCTCGGTTTCCTTTCGCACCAGCTTCATGCCGCAGATCGGGCAGTTGCCCGGCGCGTGCCGAATCACTTCCGGGTGCATGCCGCAGGTGTAGAACGTCTCCGATGTGTGGGCGACTTCCGCGTGTCTCTCGTGCGCGGCTTCGGGCAGCCACGCCCAGCCAAGCGGATTCCAGAGGGCAAGTCCCGCTACGCCCAGACCCAGCGTCACGCCTGCCAACAGGAACAACAACCTTGCGCTCGTTAGCCTGGTCATGACGATTCCTCCAACGGGAACGCCGATCCGACGGCGCGTTCCATTTCAGCCAGCGTCTTCATGTAGTCAGTCTCAAGGCGCGCCAGGCCGAGCCGCACATCCAGCAGGACTTCTTCGCTGTCCAGCAGTTCGAGAACGCCGGTGGTGCCCGTCGAATACGCCTCCTCGGTGGATCGCAGCGCCTGTTCGGCCTGGGGCAGCAGGGCCCTTCTGAACAGGGCGATCTGCTCCTCGAGCATCTCCAGTCTGAAGGCCGCCGATCGAACGGCGACATCCACCTCGTTGAGCACGCCGCGATAGGCCTCCGTCGCCGCCGAATGCCGCGCGGAAGCCGCCTGGACACCCGCGTCGTATTTCGATCGGTAGAGCGGAATGCTGATGCCAACGGACACGCTGTAGACATCCTTGCCGTTCGCCGGCGGCGGGAGCATCCGGCCCTGCTCGTCCTGGCGATCGCCAATGCTCCCCCAGGCGGCACCCACGACGATGTCCGGCCAATACTGCCGCCGTGCCAGTCGAACGCCGCCATCTTCGCTTTCCATGCGCAGCAGGGCAGCCCTGACCTCCGGCCGGTCCTCGCGTGCGATCCGCTGAAGTTCTTCGCCATCCACCTTCACTGCGGGCCGATTGACCGGTCTGATCGTCGGGACCGGGACATGCACCGGCTGGTCACGCAACGCATTGAGTACCGCTTCCGCATCGGTCCGCTGCCGCAGAAGCTCCTGGCGGCGAAAACGCACACGCGTGATTTCCGCCTGCAGCTTGACCACGGCCTGCTGCAGGCCGACACCCTGGGAATAGCGAGCCTGCGCGAGGGACTCGTAGTGCCGGAGCAACTCCTCTTCCTGCGCCGTGATCTCTATCGCCCGGTCGAGGTAGGAAAGGTCGTAGTACGCGAGCTTGACCTGGCGGACGACTTCCGACCGTCGCGCCCTGACCAGCTCATCGCGCGCGGCAGCCTCGCTCGCGGCAACCTTGCCCTGATCGGATCGCTTGCCGAACCATGGAATCCGCTGGCTGACCGAAATGCCGCCTGTCTGCGGACCGACACGCGTCTCCGGAGTTCGCAGGTGCCGCGTTACGGACACCATCGGGTCCGGCAGCGCGCTGACCTGCCGAACGCGCTCCCTCGCCGCGCGATGGTCCCACTGCGCTTGTCGAACCTGCGGGCTCCTTTCCAGCGCCTCCGAGACCAGCGCAGCCAACCTCGGGTCACCGTTGGTCGCGTAGTCCAACGCGGCCGCGTCTGCCTGGATCCAGAGCAGGAGCCATGCCCCCACCTTCGCTATCTTCATCGCCTTCCTTTGAGAACCGGTTTTCCAACCTCGCCCTTGTCGACAGCCGGGAAGACCCCAAGCCCGGACGAGCGAGAGTGTTGTCGCGGATCTACCGCGACCGGAAAGGGAAGACGGCTAGTTCAGCAGTTTGTCGAAACGCCGTACGGCAGTGTCGGCCGTGCGCACAGAGCGCGGGATCAGGGGGTGGTAGGCGAAACCGCGCAACGGCGATGCGTTCGCCGCGAACTCCGCCGCGGTCTGGGCATCGTCGTCGAAGGACAACTGCGGCAATTGCGGCACATGATCGCGCAAGGCCTCGTTTTTCGACACGGCCTCATCGGCCATGCAGTCGCCGCAATCGGCAAGGTCGCAGTCCATGGGCGCGGCGGCATGATCGCCGGCGTGGTGCGCATGATGGGCATCGGTCGCCCCATCGGTATCGACTGTCGGCACGGCGCACGCGCAGGCAGCGCCGGCGAGCGTTACCGCCGCCGCAAGTATCGACACCAAGACTGTCTGGCGATAGTCCATGAGAGCCGTATACGCCTCCCAAGGGATCAGGTCAAGCAAACGCCCTTCACAGAATCACTGCGCCGCGAGCCCTTTCGATACGTCTTCGGCGTCGCCCGCGTCCGGATGACTTGGCGCGTACCGTCCGTAGAGGTGCGCGCCAATGCGCTCGATACGCTCGCGCTCGTCGGCTTCCAGCGGACCCCGCTCCAGTGCGAGGAGCGCTTCCCGCATCTGATCGGTGCTGGCCGGCCCGCACAGCACCATGTCCACCGCAGGATGGGAAAGCGAATAGCGGTAGCAGTCGCGCGCCGTGAGGGGTTTCTCACCCGCGGGCATCTTGTCCGGGTCGAGCAAGTGCTTCCAGCGCGTCGCCGTGTAGGCGACCATCAGCGGCCTTGGACCCGCATCCGGCACGAACGGAAACACGTCCCGCTCTGCGCCACGATGCACCGCGTTGTAGCGCAGCATCAGGAGTTCGTAGGGATTCTCGCCCGTCCGGTAGCCGTCGAGCAGCGTCGGCAACATGGGTCGGTTGTGACTGCTGATCGACAGGAAACGTACCTTGTCTCGATTTCGCAACCGTTCGAAGACCTCGACATAGGCGTCTTCCGGTACTTCGCTACGGTTTCCCAGGAGCAGGAAGTCGAAATGTTCGACGCCGCTACTCGTGAGCGCCTCCTCCACCTCGCCTTCGATGGAGCCGGGATCCTTCGAGTAGGACTGTATGGTCAGGATCAATTCGTCGCGATGCTGTTTCGACAGGTTGACCATGGCGCGCGCGAACTCCGGGCGCCGGACCGTGCCCCAGTAGAGGTAGTTGATGCCGTGTTCGAAGGCCTCCTCGATGGCGCTCGCCGGCGCGTCGAATGTCGAACCGATCCCGAGCCGGGCTGTCTGCATCCCCGTCCGACCGACCTCTCGTCTTTCCAGGAACTCGTTCATGCCATGCTCCTCCTTCCGACCGCACGGTTAGGATTGATCCCCATCGCCTTCGATTCAAGGAGAATTCGGCAGCACGGGTGACCGAAACCTCGACGCGAAGCGACCATCGTTTCCAAACGCGCGACAGCCGGACTTGCTATTTCTCGTTCATGGGGCAAATGAGAATAGCGTTCCGTCCCATCCCCCGCTCCACGCTTCTTATTTAATTTTTATAGATAAAATACAATAATGGTCGGCATTATTTCGCAATCACGAATAATCAGGAGTCAACCGTGATCCGCGACAACCAGGGCAATTACGAAATCACCGAGTTCGGCGATGAGCGTGTCCGGGCTTTTGTGCCGTCACCCCTGCCGCCGAATCCTCCTCTGGTCATGGACGGCACGCTACAGCAGGACCTCGAAGCAGCCGTCCTCGCGCTCGGGCGCCTCGACGGCATCGCGCGCCATCTTCCGGACAAGGCGCTTTTCCTCTACGCCTATGTCCGCAAGGAAGCGGTACTTTCCTCGCAGATCGAAGGGACGCAGTCGTCCGTCTCCGATCTGTTGTTCTACGAACTCGAGCAGGCGCCGGGCGTACCCTTGGACGATGTCGTGGAGGTCTCCAACTACGTGGCCGCCCTCGAACACGGGCTACGGCTGCTCAGCGAAGGCCTGCCCCCCTCGATTCGCCTGCTGTGCGAAATCCATCGCGTGCTGCTTTCGAAGGGACGGGGCAGCACAAAGATGCCCGGAGACTTCCGGACGTCGCAGAACTGGATCGGCGGGACGCGACCGGGCAACGCCATGTTCGTTCCGCCGCCCCACACGGCGATCCCCGACTGCATGGCCGCGCTCGAGCGCTTCCTCAACGCGGAGGACGACGGTCTTCCCGAACTGATTCGAGCCGCACTTGCCCACGCGCAGTTCGAGACCATTCACCCGTTTCTGGACGGGAACGGGCGGGTTGGACGGCTGCTCATCACCCTCCTTCTATACGATGCCGGGATGCTGCGTCAGCCGCTGCTGTACCTCAGCCTGTTCTTGAAGCAGCATCGGGCGAGCTACTATGAACTGCTGAACCGATTGCGTCTCACAGGCGATTGGGAAGCGTGGGTGGCATTCTTCCTGGAAGGCGTTCGGGCGACCGCCGAAGCGGCCCTCTCGACCGTGGATCGGCTATCCACCCTGTTTCGGGACGACCGGAACCGGCTTGGCCAGAGCGCGGGACGGAGGCTCGGCTCGGCCCTGCGCATGCACGACGCCCTCAAGGCGCGCCCCATCTTGTCACTACCCGTCGCCTGCCGGGATACGGGATTGTCCTTCCAGGCTGCGGCCTCCGCCATGAAGGTGCTCGTCCGTCACCGTATCGCCCGCGAACTCACCGGCAAGCGCCGTGGCCGACTTTTCGCCTACGATGCGTATCTGACCGTACTCACCGAGGGCACGGAGCCGCTCTGAGGCGGTCTCGATTCAAGACGCAAGCCTGGAACGCATCCGCGAATCCTGCCACCCCCGGGCGGGGTGCCGCCACGACCGCCTGGAACTGACCCGCGACCACAGCGATGCAACGAGACGTGTATGACAGTCCCGGCGCACCGTGATACGGTGCCGGCGCGATGAAAACGTTCGACATACCCGTTCGTTGTTCATGCGCGTCGGTACGCGGCGTGTTGCGCGCGGTCTCGCCGTCCCGCGTCGTTCGAGCGGTCTGCTATTGCGACGATTGCCAGGCCTTCGCGCACCACCTCGGTCAAGCAGACACCGTGCTCGACAACTACGGGGGCACGGCGATCTTCCAGGTCTCTCCAGGCCACCTGACCATCACGGAAGGGGCGCAGCACCTCGCCTGCGTTCGCCTGGGAGACCGCAACCTCCTGCGCTGGTATGCGGCCTGTTGCGGCACGCCTGTTGGCAACACGCCCGGTTCGCACAAGTTCCACTTCCTGGGCGTGATCCACGCCTGCCTGGATCTCGACGCACTGGACGTACCTGTGCACAAGGCGCTCGGTCCCGTGCGATCGCGTGCATTCAGAAAGTTCGCCCTCGGCGACAGGACCATCACCAATGCTCTGCCCGGATCGATCTGGCCTTTCGTGTTCGGTGGCCTGCGCCGAATGCTCCGCGGGCGCCTGACCGGCGCATACAGGTCGAGTCCGTTCTTCGATGACGCCGGCGCGCCAGTCTCGGCGCCCCACCGGCTGACCCCGGAAGATCGCTCCCGATTGCCGCCCTATGCCAGCGCGTGAAGCCCTCGGTCGGCAATTCCCCTAAAGCCCGAGGGTCTTTCGTACCTCCGAGAAGGACACGAACTTGAAGTTCTGATTCCCGCGCGGGTTGTCGTCGTCCTGAACCACCAGCAATCCATCCGGGAATCCCGGCAGCGGAGCCGATGTCACCGCAATCCCGTCGGTACCCGAGACGTCGTCGATCTGCGTGTGGCCACCAACGCGGAAGGAACCTATGTAGACCCGGGTTTCGGTGTCGTAGACCCCGAAACTGCTGTCGCCCTGGCTTGACACGAACAGGTAGTTCCTCGCCGGGCCGCCGTCCGGACCGGGCCTCCGATACAGGGTCAGCCCTTCGACATCAGCCGTCAGGGCACCATCCGCAACGGTCGCGAACGGGGTGAGTTGAACCGTTTCGCCGGGATCGGCCGCCAGGGTCCACACGCCATGGCCTTCCTCGCCGATGTACAGCACGCCGGCATCGTCGTCGGCGACGCAGCCTTCTGGTTGGGTTTGGGTTCGCCAGCGGCGGGCTTCGGTGGCGCGGTAGTCGGCATGCAACTCGAACTGGATGAACAGTCCGTCCTTGCCGTTCAGGACGACCCAGGGCCGGCGCGCTTCGTCGAGAAACAGGCAGATGCCATAGGGCTCGTCGACCACCGGGTCGTTGCGGCCAACCTCGCGAATCTCGCCGCTCGCATGATCGAGTTCGAATACCACGAGTTCCGCCGGCTGCCGCGCGCTCGCCACGGCGATGGTGAGATCGGCCCGCCCCCAGGCGCCCGTGCGCAGGTCGACATTGTTCAGGTTACCCGCGGGAAGATGCTGGAGCTGATTGCCGCTCAGGTCGTAGGCGAGCAGCCCGGAGCGCTTGTCCGTGGCAACGACGAGACTTTGCTCGGGCGCTGAGGGATGAATCCATATCGCCGGATCGTCGGCGGCGTCGCCCCGACTCGGCACCGGTGCCGTCTCCAGCGCCGGCGCGACCCGGGGGAATTCGCCTTGCGGTTCCCCGCACGCCGGAAGGCAGCAGGCCAGCACAACACCGGCCCACCGCCTGCCAAGACTACGGCTGATAACGAATGCCCAGGGCAAAGGTCCTGCCGTAAGTCTCGTACTGGGCGTTGTACCGGGGCTCGCCGAAATAGGCGTAATAGGGTTCATCGGTCAGGTTGTTGGCGTCAAGATAGACTTCCCACTGACCGTTGACGAAGAACTTCACGCCCAGGTCAACCTGCGTGTGGGCAGCCTGGTATACGTCGAACGCCGGATCATCGAGTTCTTCGAGACCTATCAGCCGCTCGCTCTTGCGCGCCACGGCGATGCGGGCGCTGAGCCGATCGCTCTCGTAACCCAGCGCGAAGTTGGCCACAAGGTCGGCCTGGCGCGGCATGGGAATCTTCTCGTCGCGAAACGGAATCGTCGCCTCGCCGCTGGTCAACGTCACGTTGGAACTCACGAGGAGGTTCCGCAACAGGCCCGGCAGGTTTGACAACTGTTGCACCCAGGCGAGTTCGACACCCGTCAGGCTGGCGTCGTTGCCATTGATGGGCTGGATGATCTCGGCATCGTCGACCCGGTTGTTGCCGACAAATTGCGTGAAGTCGGTGATGCTCGCGGTGTCCGCCAGTACCACGAAGTCCTCGAGGGTCTTGTAGTAGGCGCTCGCGGAAAGAAGCCCGACATCCTCGCGGTAGTACTCGATGCTCAGGTCGAAGTTCTGCGCCCGCAACGGCTCGAGATCGGGATTGCCCACCTCGGCCTTGAGCACGTATTCGCCGTCGTCGTCTTCGAACTCCACCTCGCCGCCCGGCGCCAGGTCGCCGAATTTCGGCCGCGCCATGGTGTGATAGAAGGCCGCGCGAAACAGCAGGTCGTCGGTGATCGCATAACGCAGATTGGCGCTGGGCAACAGCCTGCCGTAGTCGTTCTCGAACGCGACCGTCACCGGCGCCGGGTCGCCGTCGGCACTCACGTCGTCGTAAACCACCCGCAGTCCTTCGGCTGCGAATGCCGTTCGCTCGTAGCGCACGCCGTAGACGATCCGCAACGCGTCGATGTCCAGGCGGTTCTTGATGAAGACGGCGTCGACATCCTCGCTCATGTTGTAGTCGCCGCCGGTGGACGCCGCCAGCGTGTCGTCGTCGTTCAGTTCGAAGCCGGACAGGTTGCTCGCAACGAATCGGTCGATGGCATCTTCCGACACGCCGAGCCCGAAAGCGCCCTGGCTGTAGTCGACCGAGCCGAGCGCGAACATCGCAAACGTCGGATCACCCGGGAATCCGTCGAAGACGCGGATGTTGATATCGTTCGACTTGTCGCGGCGGCGGAACTTGGCGCCCGTTTCCACGTATCCCTGCACCCGTTGCGTGTCGAAGTCGCGCCTGAGGTCGACCTTGAAGCTCTGCTCCACATCATCGGTGAAGTTGTCCTCGATGGTGATTTCGTCCAGCTTGTAGTTGTCGGCGTCGCCGGCAGCCGAGCCCATGAACAGTGCCGGCATTCTCCCGTGGCTCGTGTAGCCGATGTCCACTCCCTTGATCTCGAACACCGTGTCCAGGCGATTGGGCTCCGCTTCGCTGGCTTCCGAGTAGCCGACGCGGTATTTGAGGTTCCACTGGTCGAAGGTCTGCTCGCCGCCGGCGCTGAGCGACAGGATCTGCTGCTCTTCGTAACGATCCTTCAATTCCTTCTGCAAGTTGGCGTCGGCCCAGGTTGCGATGCCCTCGCCCCCTTCGATCGCATCGCCCTTGTCGAACTTGAACTCGTTTCGGGTGCGGTACTCCTGATCGGAGAACTCGCTGTAAAGCGTACGCACGTACCAGCGTCCTTCGCTGCTCGGTCGATAGTCGAAATTGGCGGCCATGCCAAGGCGTTCCCGGTTGACCACGTAGTCCCGCTGCTCTATTTCCTCTGCACCCTTGAACTCGACGCCGTCTTCCCGCTCGAGGTCGTCGAACCATCCGCCGTCGGTCTCGATGTTCTCCGAGCCGAAGTCGCGGTCGTACCAGGACACCGCCGCCGCGACGCCGAGTTTGTCCTCGCCGTCACCCGCACCGAAGGTGTCGGAGAAAATGAGCGCGAGCTTCGGGCTTGTCTGATCCTGCAGCGGGTTCGCGCTGGCGTGCAGGTTGGCGCTCAGTTTGCGTCCGGGAGAGTCGAAGGCGGAGGCGCTCTTGATGTTGACCGAACCGCCGATACCGTCGCCGTCCATGTCCGGCGTAATCGATTTGCTGACCTCCAACGCCGAAAGCAGTTCCGATGGGATGACGTCCAGGGCCACCGAGCGCTTGTCGTTTTCCGGTGCCGGGACGTTGATGCCGTTGATGGTGGTGACGATGAGATTCGGGTCTATGCCGCGAATGCCGACAAACCTTCCCTCGCCCTGGTCCCGTTCGAGGAACACGCCGGACACGCGCTGCAGCGCCTCCGATACGTTGCGGTCCGGAAACTGGCCGATATCGGTGGCAGAAACCACGGAGACGATTCCATCCGCTGCGCGTTGCTGGTTGAGCGCCGCCGCGGTGCTCGCGGTCTGCTTGCCGTAGACCACCATTTCCTCGAGGCGTCTTTCGAAGGCCACGGGGTGGTGGGTGGTCTCATCGTCCCACACGTCGATGGCGGCACTATGGGGCGAGAATCCGATGTAGTTGACCGTCAGGTCGTAGCTGCCTGCCGGCACGTGCGGAAATACGAAGCGGCCATCCGCTTCCGTGACAAACTCAAGGTTCAGTTCGGCAATTCGAACCACCGCGCCCTTGAGGTAGGCGCCACCGGCGGACGACGAAACCTGACCCTCGACTCGACCATCCGCCCAGGCGGATGCACAGGTCCAGACCGAGATTGCGGACAGCAACAGGACAAGCCTGCCGGAACGAAACGTGCGGCTCATAGGGTTCTCCAGGGAGTTAATCGGATTACTCTACGCCCGACGCATGACAGAATTGTTACAGGCGCGGCCAAACAGGTAAGGGAAAGAGATGGACGTAGGGGACAAGATCGCGGTGGTAACGGGGGCGGGATCCGGCATCGGGCGCGCCCTTGCCCAGCGGTTGGCCAGAGACGGCGCCCAAGCTGTCGTGTGTGCGGACATGAACGGTGACACGGCCGAGGAGACCGCCCGCGATCTCGATGGGGTTGGCTCTGCCTCAATCCTGGACGTGAGCGACGAAGCGGCGGTCAATGCGATGATCGAGGAGACCGAACGTTCCCTCGGCGGCATCGACCTTTTGGTATCAAACGCGGGTTACGAACATCCGAGCGGACTCGAACTCCCCACGGCGGAGTGGGAGCGAATGATGCGGGTGCATGCCTTCTCGCACCTGGCGGCGGCGCGCGCCGCGTTGCCGGGCATGATCCGGCGCGGCGGCGGATACCTGCTGAATACGGCTTCTGCGGCCGGGTTGCTGACCCAGATGGAGTCCGCCGCCTATGCTGTCTCAAAGCACGCGGCGGTCGCGCTGGCGGAGTGGATCCACATCAACTACTACGACGACGGCATCCGGGTGTCGGTACTCTGCCCGCAGGCGGTGCGCACCAACATCGCGCCCAACTTTCCGGACCCGGACGATGCCTCACACCCGGCATTTCTTGACGGCCTGCTGGAACCCGACGAGGTGGCCGAAGCGTGTATCGAGGCGATCGGCGAGGAGCGGTTCCTGGTGCTGCCTCACCCGGAGGTCGCGACCTACTTCCAGCGCAAGGCGAGCGACTACGACCGCTGGCTGCGCGGCATGCGTCGGCTCAAGGCACGCCTGGCGGCGCAGTAGTCTCTAATCGCTTGTCGCGGTCACAGGCCGAATCCATAGTTCAGCCGCAGGTACGCGAACCGGCCCGCCAATCCATAGGGCGTATCCGTCGGATACCGGATACCCCAGAGAATGTTCGACAAGTGCGTCTTGGGAAGTTCGGTGGGCAGCGCGTCGAACAGGTTATTCACGCCGAAGGCCACCTGCAGGGCTCCGCGTTCGAGCCATGCCTCAAGATCCACGGTGTTGTCGGCATCCACGGTCAGCATTCCCGTATCCAGCGGATGCTGCACGGTCTCTCCAAAGTGATTCACACGTAGCAGCGCGCCCCAAGTGTCATGCCGCCAGTCCGCGCTGACGTTCGCTTGCGCGCGGGGCTGTCCGTGTTCCAGGAGGTCCGCCGCCCAACCGCCGAAATAGTCGTCGAAACTCAATCCGGCCGGTGCGCCGGCGGGCAGGTTCTCGTCCGTTGTCTCCGTCTTGTTGGAATGGCCGTTGGCGGATATCCAAAGATGGCCGCCGGCGGCCGGCACGGCCCACGAAGCGGAGACATCAACGCCCCGGGTGGACGTATCCACACCGTTGAAAAAGAACGCCGCGGTCGCCACCTGCTCGGCATCGCAGGCGGGAACGCCGGCGCAGCCGATGCCCTGCGAACGTACTACGCGATCCTGGATGTCGGTACCGTAGAAGTCCACCGAGACGCGCAGGTTGTTGTCGGCCCACTGACCGACAAACCCCGCGCTCCAGTTGCCGGCGGTCTCGTGCTGCAGTGCGTCGACGCCGAAGGCCGTCGCGACGGGGTGGCCCTCGTTCGCCGAGAAAGTCGTAGTCAGACCAGCATCGCTCGCGACGAACAGGATGGAATTGAAGCGGCGCTGAGAGAGGCTCGGCGCGCGGAACCCCGTCGACACCGCGCCCCGCAGCGCGATGCCGTCGGTCAACCGCAGACTGGCGGCAAGTTTGCCCGTGGCCTGGGAACCCGCGTCGCTATAGTCTTCCGCGCGCAACGCGGCACTGAACGTAAGCGATTCGCCAAACCGGCCCTCGAGTTCCACGTACGATGCCCGGCTTTCCCGACCATCCTCGCTCAACTGCGCGTTGCGCGGGCTGTAGCCCGGATAGCCCTGGAACCCGCAGGCGGCTACCACGCCTTCGATCGGCATACCGTCGGGACCGACCGCGAATGCGCTGAAGTCGGCTACGTGGGGCAGCCCGCAGGACCACGCCGCCTCGTCGCCCGCCTTCTGGCGGTAGCTTTCGTCGCGGTGCTCGAGGCCGACGGCAATAGCGGTCAACAGTGGGTTTTCCAGGGGCCGGCGAATATCCAGGTTGGTTGTGCGCTGGTCGAATTCGATACCGCCGCTATCTCCCGACCGCGGTCCCGCGTTGGCGATCACGTCGGCGACACTCGCGCCCGGATTGCGCTGCAGGTAGTTGGCGCCGACCGAAGCGTTGATCGTGTCCGAAGCGCCGAAGTCGAACACGTTTCGGCCGTACCCGACGCTCAGGTCGACTTCCCAGTCGCCGACGGGGCCGCGCCACCCGACGGCGATCGAAATGTCGCTGACCTCGGACTCCTCGTAGGGCAGGAAACCGTCGGGATACACGGGATGCGTATTGCGTTCGTGGAACGTGATGAAGTTCGGCAGCACGAAGTCCCACATGTCGTCGCCGGTCTCGATGCCTTGCCAGTAGTTGTAGCGGAACCGGTACGCACCGCTGGAACGCCCTTCCCGCCTCGAGGCACCGCCGAATGCATAGATTTCCGCCGCGTCGCCCATGGGCAAGGCTGCATTCGCGAACAACAACCTGCCGCCGTGCGAGGGCGAACTGAACGTGATCAGTTCGTCCTGGTAGTCGGGGTCGTGACCCCCGTTGCCACCGTTGCGTTGCAGCGCGTCGCTGTCGTACCACTCGCCGGTGACATTCAGGAAGCCGTCCGCTCCCAGCGACATACCACCATTGAACGACACGCCAAAGCGTGCGGCGTCCGCCCCAGCCGTGCGGCCGCCGTGCACCACGAGTTCACCGCCCGTGTCTTCCTTCAGCGACAGGTTGATGACGCCGGCGATGGCATCGGAACCGTATTGCGCCGCCGCACCATCGCGCAGCACCTCGACGCGGGCCACGGCGGCCGCCGGGATGGCACGCAAATCGGTGCCGCCCGTGCCGTAGCCGATCACGCCGTCGAGCACACGAATCCACGCCATGTTGTGACGACGCTTGCCGTTGACCAGGACAAGCGTCTGGTCTGGAGCCAATCCGCGCAGCGTGGCGGCGTTCAGCAGGGAACCGTCACCCACGGAAAGGCGCGTGTAGTTGAACGAGGGCGCGAGCTTTGTGAGCGCCGCGCCAAGGTCGATCTCGCCGGTGCGCGTGAGGTCCATGCCGTGATGCACTTCGACAGGCACCGGCAACTCGTCGGCCTTGCCCTCGACCCGCGCGCGGCTGCCGATGACGACGATCTCTTCGATACTGCGTGCGCCGTCTCGCGCGCTGTCCTGCCCGTTCACGGGGTCCGCGACAACGGCCAGCACGCAAGCAAGGGAAAGGGAGCCCTTCATCATGCGCGATCTCCGCTTGACGCCACAGCCAATTATGCCGCTCACGGTGTCGGCGGCACGGCATCCACAGCAGAACTCATGCGGATTCGGCGAGCTGCGCCTTCGGGCTTATCAGGGCGCGACCGCCTCCTCTCCTAGGTGCTCGACGAGCCAGGATCTCAAGGGAATGTCTTCTTCACTGGGTGACGTATAGCCGAACCCTCCAGTCGGACTGGCGCCCAGCAATTGGCGCCGGATCGGATCGGCATCGGCCAGGTAGCGATCCACCGTCATGTCGTCCCGGGGCCGCAGCCAGCGGTAGCTGTAGCCGAAGAAAACCACTTTTCGCGTGACATCCGAGCGGTTGCGTCCGCCCGCGTGCCACAGGCGACGGTCGAAAAGGAGCGCATCGCCCGGAGCGGCGCATATCGGGGTGGCTTGCGGGTGTTCCTCGCTTTCGTCGGCGGGAAACGCCGTCTCGCGTAGATGGCTGCCGGGAATGTAGTGGAAGTTCCCGCGACCAACCTCCGATGTGTCGGTCAGAAAGAACCCCACCTTGAGCGATACCCTCGGCCGCGGATTGCCCTCCAGGTCGAGGTTCAGGCGACCGCTGTCCTGGTGCCAGCCAATGCGCCTGGTCTTCGACCGGTAGCCTTCGGGCAGCGGCGGCGAAACCATGACGTGGCTGTGATAGAGCTGGATGTGCCAGCCAAGAATGTCGATGACTTTCGCGATGGTCTTCGGCCAGTCGAGGAGTTCGAGGAACGCGTCGTCGTAGCCGATACAGTCGAGATGGTTGATCGGCCGGGTATCGCCAGGCGATCGATTCGCCGCGTCGAGCCGGTCGGTGGCATCCTCCAGGCGGTCGACCAGGTCCGGCGGCAGCGCATTCCTGACTACGAAGCAGCCCCGCTCGTCGAACTCCCGGCGCTCCCCGGCAGTGAGGCGGTGGTTGAGGCATGCGGCGTCCATGCGCACAGTCTAACGTTGCTTTTCTATTTCGACTCTATCTCACACGCGGGGTTGTCTCGTGGTGATCGGGCTACGCGGCGTCAAAGCTGCGGCCGAACCGCTCGCGGTAGTCCTCGTGGAGCATCCGCTCGTAGGAGGTCATGCCCTCGATCGGGAGTTTGACCGGCGCCGTCCCGTTGAGCGAGGACTCGTAGATCGCCATCGCCATCTCCACGTCCTGTCGGGCGGCGAGACCGTATTCGGGCGCTTCATCGTTGAGCGCGGCGTTCGCGAGGCTCATGATCTCGGCGGCATGACCGACGGACCAGTCGTCGATGGCGCACTCCCGGAACGGATTGACATAGACGATCTCGGGGTCTGTATGGACGACGATCCTGGACAGGACATCCACGCCGTCCACTCGATGACGCTCAAACTCGACCGGGACATCCTCCATCCCGTCTCCGACCTGCAGGCGCAGCGGGATCGCCGGGCCGGACCAGTCGTCGTCGCAGATGCTGCCTTGCGTGCCCGTGATCTGGTAGTAGTGAAGCGACTCTCCCAGCCGGGACGTCTCGTAGACGCCGACCGCTCCCGACTCGAAATCGATCATGGCATGCGCCCAGTCCTCGTGAACGAACTCGGCGCTCGATCGGTAGCGTCTGACCGTCCCAGAAATCTGCCGGGGTTCGCTCATGGCATACAGGCGAAGCTGTGACAACCGGTGGGAGCCCATGTCCATGCACATCCCGGAAGAGTTGCCGAACTTCGACAACGGACGTGTCAGCCCGCGGTGCGTCACGGTCGGCTCGAACGGATTCCGTGCCTTCGCCTCGACGAAGTAGACGCGCACGATTTCGCCGAGGATCCCCCTGTCGATCAGATCGAGGATCATGCGCTGCTTCGGCATGCGGAAGTAGTTCTCGGCCACTTCGAAGTGCACGCCGTTGCGGCGGCACGCATCGATGATCACATCGCAGCAGCCGCGCGTGATCGCCATCGGCTTCTCGACCATGACGTGTTTGCCGCGCTCTGCGATCTGCCTCGCGATCACGTGATGGGTCGGGTCCCCCGTCACGATATCCACGGCCATGATGTCCTGGTGACGGTCCAGCATCTCGTCGATATCGGTGTAGTGCGGAACACCGTATTTCCCGCCGCTTTCGGCTGCGAGCACCTCGTCGAGGTCACACAGCGCGACAAACTCGATCACGCCCCTCTTCGCCAGTTCGCTCAAGGTCGGCAGGTGCCAGCGCCGCGCGGGGTTGCCGCAACCCACCAGCGCGATCTTCGCAACACTCATCCTCTAATACCTTGCTAGTGTCGTGTCACATCATTTCAGTTAAGAGGCAGTATCCCGGATCTCCGAAACTCGGCGACAGGCTCTGCGGCAGAGTGCGCCCCGCCAGCCGGATTCGGTATGCCGTATTCCGGAATCTGCGTCCCGGTGCGCAAGACCCTGGCTGCCATTGAGATTCTTCCCTCGCCGTGGCCGAAGGCCCGGCTGCGATGCAACAGTTGGCCGTGAAACAGGACGAACTGGCCGCGTTTCATGGGCAGCGGGGTGACCCTGTCCTGAACAACTTCCGGCACTTCGTCGATATGCCGCGGAATGTCGCGGTCCCATCCCTCGATCGGCAGATGCGATCCCCTCACGTACTCGATTCGCCCCGCGTCAAGGTCGATATCGGTCAGCGCGATCGTGATCGAATAGTGATTGCTCGTATCGAAGAGATTGAGCGGCGCATTGCCGTTCTCGAAGTGCCGATCGTGATGCCACTTGTTCTGTCCGGTGCCTTCGCTCTTGACGAAAAAGTTGGTCCTCCAGATGAAAAGACCGTTGCCGAAGTGTTCCGCGAGCGCGGCCTGCAGATTGTCGTCAAAATACAGGTTCCTGAGGACGTCCACGTCCATGTGCCTGTCTATCAGTGGGTTCGGGCCCTCGTTCGGGAGGCCCGTAATCCTCGCCACCCTGTTCTTCTGCCGCTGCAGGGCCTTCAGTTCCAGAACGACTTCACATGCCGCATCGAGTCCCGACTTGTCCGCCAGTTCGTGCGGGCCGGTGATCCCGTCCCTACGCAATTGATCCATGGACATCATTGATCCTCCCGTAACGTGCCGTTACGCCTATTTCAGCATTCCCGAAATCCCGGCGATCCGCCATATGCCGGCTTCTCTCCAGACCGCCAGGATGGACTGGCCGCCGTCCGGGCATGCCCCTTTTGGCGGCGCTCTTGGGTATTTCGACGCGACGGCGCACGAAAACCTGACGCATCCCGTGAACGAGCCCTGTTCCCATCGCCACGGTCAATTGGCAGAATTGTTCGCGAACATGTCTCGCCAACGCAATCAGATTTGAAGCAACAGACGCCGTCCTCGCATCTCGACGAACTCCGTTCCCAGGGTTTTACCGTTGTGCCGCAGGTGATGGACGATGCCGCGATCGCGCGGCTGAAGGCTGACGTCAGCAGGGAACGGGCCGAACGCTACACCGACGAGAGCAGTCACGACGGCGTCTTCTGGATGGTCGATTCGCTGATCTGGAGCGTGGAAGTCGCGCGCGCCGCCAGCCATCCGGCGGCGCTCTGGATCATTCGGGAGTACCTCGGCACCGAAGAGATCCATTTCTGCCATCAGCCCGTGATCACGACCATGAAACCCGCCGACCGGCTCGCGGGCACCTTTCCCGAACAAGGCTGGCACGCCGACTACCCCTATCATCCCGACGTCTTTTCAGAGGACTATTGGCCCGAGTACCCGTTACTCGGCGTACAGTTCAATATCTGCGTGGATGCGTTCCGATCCGACAACGCCGGCACCCAGTACGTGCCAGGATCGCACCGCAGCAGGAAACGCCCACCGAGCGAATTTAACACCGGCGGCACGCGCATGGGCCAGGGTCCGCACGCCGAAGTGCGGCAGTTGCTGGCGCCCGCCGGCGCGGCGATCATCTACGACTCGCTTACGTGGCACCGTGCCTGCCCCGAGTTGAACACCAGCGGCCGTGACCGCATCGCCATTCTGAACGCCGTGGCGCCATCTCATATCCGACCGATGTTCGACAAGAGCAGGATCGGCAAGGCATTCGCGGATTCGCCGGTCGCCCGCAGCCTCACCGAGCGCGAGCGTGCGGAAATCGAGCGCCTGTGCTGCACGCCGACACGGCCAGCGCCGCCGGGAATGCCCCGGCTGAATCCCCGGCGAGGCAAGATGCCGCGGCGCCTTGCCGACACCGGATGAGAACTTGGCAGTTCGCAGGGTTAGTCCGTATGATCGACGTGACTCCCGGGAAGCGGAACCCAGATGGCCGCAGGGCAACAGGGCCAGGCGACGACAGGAGCCGAACGGCTCGAGACGCTGGCGCGGGAGTACCGACCAGCGCTCCGACGTTACTTCGGTAAACGTGCGGACCGGCATGCCGATGTCGACGACCTTGTCCAGGACGTGCTCGTGCGCCTGGCCGTTCGCGGCGACTACGACAGCATAGAACAGCCCGAAGCGTACCTGATGCGTACGGCCACGAACGTGTGGCGGGACTTTCTGCGCAAGAAGAGAACGCACGCGGAGGAAGCGCACGAGGAGTACATCGAAGGCTATCTGCTCGAGGAAAACGGGCCTGCCAGGGAACTGGAGGGGAGGCAATCCGTCGATGCCGTTCTGGCCGCGCTGGGCGAACTGCCGAAACGCACGCGTCAGGTTTTTGTGCTCTGCCGCGTCGAAGGTATTAGACAGAAGAGCGTTGCGAAGCGGCTCGGAGTCTCTGTGAGCGCGGTAGAGAAACACATGATCAGGGCGATTGCCCATCTGGCATCTGTCCTCGGCAGAAGATGAAATGAAACTCGTCAGCATCGACAAGATTGCGGGACGCCCGGTGGAGGAAGCGGCGGCGTACTGGATCGTGCGGCTCGACGCACCGGGCTGCCGGCCGGCCGACCGCGCCGCGTTCGAAAAGTGGCGCTCCGCCAATGCGTCGCATGCCGAGGCATTTGCGCGGGCGCGTCGGGCGCTGGCCATCGTCGATCAGAATCTTGGCAGCAGCGAACTGACGGACCTCGGCGAACGCGTGTTCAAGGAATCAGCGACGTCGCGCAGGCCACTCTTCCGTTCCTTGGGAATCGGGCTCGCTGTCGCCTGCGCCCTGGTCGTGGCTCTCGTGCCGTTACTGCAGGATGACGTGAGACCTGATATCGATCAGCAAGCGCGGATGATAGAGAGCCGCTTCGAGACCGCGGTCGGCGAGCGTTCGACCGTGGTCTTGCCGGACGACTCTGTTGTGACCCTCAATACCGATTCGCTGGTTGAAGTTGTCCGAAACGCCGACGTTCGCCGCCTGGTCCTGGTACGCGGACAGGCGCACTTCGCCGTGGAGAAGGACTCCCGTCCGTTCGAAGTGTTGGCGGGCGGTCAACGTATTGTCGCGCTGGGGACTGCGTTCGATGTTCGGATTGACGAGGATCTCGGCGTCCGGGTGACGCTGGTAGAGGGTCGCGTCTCCGTCCACGAGGATGGGGTTCGAGACGCCGCAACAGTCGCCCCAGCGTCGGAACCACCCGTGGGTACGCCTGCCGAAGCCATCGCCGGGACGGTACTCAGCGAAGGAGAGCAGTGCATCGCAAAGCCCGATGCGCCGCCCGAAGTGATCGCCGTGGACGTCGAGCAGGTCATCGGATGGCGTGAAGGCCAGCTTGTGTTCCGGGACGATCCTCTGCGCGATGTGGTCAAGGAAATCAACCGCTACAGTACGAAGAAGCTCGTCGTCGTCGACGATGAGCGGCTCGATGGCATTCAGATTGGCGGCGTTTTCAGGGCCGGCAGCACGGAGTCATTCGTCGCGGCGGTAGAGGAACTCTATCCCGTCCAGGCCCAACGGGTCTCGGCAGACCGGGTCGCCCTGGTCTGGTTTGACGCAACGTCCGACGGAAAAGAACCAGCAAACCCGCTAGACTGAAACCGCGTTTCGGCGCGGCTACAGGGGGTGCAAGCAGTGGTTGCGGCTGTCGGACTCAAGACGGCTCTCCTCGCATCGATTCTCACGCTGATGGCCGGGTCTGTCGGTGTCTCAGCGTCGGATGCCGCACAGGAAACGGACGCGGCCGAGGCTGTCCATTTCCATGTCGATTTCCATATAGAAGCGCAGAATCTCGGCAGCGCGCTCAATCAGTTCGCATTGCAGAGCGGCAAGGAAATCCTGTTTGTCGAAGACGAGATTTCCGGCAAGTCGACGTCCGAGGTCTCGGGGAAATATCACCCGCTTGCGGCGCTGGACCGGCTGCTGGCGAACACGGGGCTGGAATACCGAATCACCGATCTCGACACCATCCTGGTCGGAAGCCAGATTCAGGTCACCGCCGGCGAGGCGTCCGAGTCGCCAGGACCAGCGCCCGGAAGAGTCCTTGAACGGGCAGCCTCCGACGTTGCATCCGCGCCGCCGGGAACCGATGCGTCTTCCGGCAGCGGGGGTGCCGAGAGATCGGGAGAGATCGAAGAAATCGTCGTCGTCGGCATTCGCGGAAGCCTGCGCCTGTCTCTCGACCGGAAGAGACATGCCGATCACTTTGTCGATTCCATTACCGCCGAGGACATCGGCGCGTTCCCGGCCCAGAATCTGGCCGAATCGTTGCAGCGGATCAGCGGGGTCGCCATTGACCGCAAGAGCGGCGAGGGCGCGTTCGTCAGCGTTCGCGGCCTCGGCCCGCAGTTCGTCCAGACCACCATCGGTGGGCGCGTCTCCGCGTCCAACGTCGCGCCGGGAAGCCACGATGGCAGAGGCGCGACCAACACCAAATCCCGAGTGGTCGGCTTTCACGCATTCCAGTCCGGGCTGGTGCAGGCCGTCAACATTCACAAGTCACCGCGGGCGGATCACGTCGAAGGTGGCCTCGGCGGTTTCGTAGACATCGAGCTGCGCAAACCCTTCGATCTCGGAGAACGGCATGTTGCCGTGTCCCTGGAGTCCACGCGCAACGCGCTGGCGAACGACACGGCGCCCGGTGTATTCGCACTGTTCAGCGACGTGTTGACCGACACGGTCGGAGTCATGCTGTCGGCGCAGTGGGACAATCGGGTCTTCCGATCGGATTCCCTGGAACAGTACGGGTTCCTGGGAGACCCCCGCACCGTCACGATCGACGGCGTCGAGACAGGTACCGGATATTACCCGTCTCAAGTCCTTGGGGAGTTGCACACCACGGACCGGGATCGTCTGAATGTCTCCTCGTCCCTGCAATGGCGGCCTTCGGACCGCGCGGAGGTGACATTCGATGTGCTGTATACCAGCAACGCAGCCTTCGAGACCGATTACTTGCGATCCTTCCGCATAGCGCAGGGGCACTCGAGGATCACCGACGCAACGCTTGTGGATGACAACGGCACCGGCGTTTTCACCATGATCTCCACCTCCGGCGCGGGCGCGTTCATGCAGCACGCCACGGAGGACGTTGATAACGCGTTCGTGAACTACGCCGCCAACCTGCAGTTCGAGGCTACCGAAAACCTGTTCGTCAACCTCGACGTGACGGTGTCCGACACCGAGGCGCCGATCGAGAATCGGGATGCCCTGATGCGGAACACCCTCACCCAGGTGACTTACCGCAAGAACGGTCCAGGCGGGCTTCCGTCGTTGACCTCGTCTTCGCCGTTGACCGACGTCAACCACTGGAGCGTCGTGAAACAGTCGGTGCAGGAACACCTGGTCGATGACCGGATTTCCCAGTTCAGGGCCGACGCGACCTATGCGTTCGACGGCGGCCGGCTCGACACGGTCCAGGCGGGCGTCAGGATGTACCGGCAGGAACGCCGCGACCGGTCCCGGTACCTGAACAGCCGGGCTTTCATCGATCGCCCCATCACCGAATTCGGCGGCGGTCTTGCGTTTCCGGCCGAATCGGACTTCCTCGACGGTCTCGGCGTCGAGTTTCCGTCACGGGTCCTGAGCCCGAATTTCGACGCGCTGCAGGAGACCTTCATCACCCGGGCGGACGAAATCCGGGCAGGAGGCGGATTCAACACCGGCAGCGGAAAGTCCCTGGACGAATTCACGTCCGGCCGCTTCAACGAAGACCTCAACCACGAGGACGACGGAAACGCGGTCTATGCCATGGTCACGTTCAGCGGGTCCTTAAGCGACACGCCTTACTCCGGCAACGTCGGGGTGCGGTATGTCGACAACAGCACCGGCTCGGAAGGGGAAATCACGCAACCCATCGAAATCGACTACTCCGACCCGTCGTCGCCCGATATCATTCTGTCCACCCCCGAGTTCGTCCTCGTAGGCCATGCCTACACCCGGGTTTTGCCTTCCCTCAACCTCCGCTTCGATCCGCGGGAGGACCTCGTCGTGCGGGCGGCGGTAGCCAAGGTCATGAGCCGACCCAGGTATCTCGACCTGAGTCCCAGGCTCACCGTCCAGGCCAATGCCCGGACCATGCGCGGCGGCAACGGTGAACTCGACCCGACGACGGCGGTGCAGTTCGACCTGGCGCTGGAATGGTATTTCGCGGACTACTCGATCGCCTCGGTCGGCCTTTTCACCAAGCGCATCGAGAGTTTCGTCCAGTCCGACCTCGAGGTAGTACCGTTCTCCAGTGTCATCGATCCCGATACGGGCCAGCCGCTTGTCCTGACCGCCTTCTTGCCGCTGAATACGGGGGAATCGAGCCTGGTCGGCATGGAACTGGCGTTTCAGCGAACGTTCGCGGACCTGCTGCCGTCGCCCTTCGACGGTCTGGGCGTAATCGCCAACTATGCGCGCATCGTTTCCGGCTCGGATTTCAAGAACGAGAAAACGAATGCTTCCTACAGCATTCCCGGATTGTCCGAGAACACGATCAACTTCACGCTGTTCTATGAGAAGGGTCCGTGGAGCGGCCGGATCTCGTACAACTTCCGCGACGACTTCCTGGATGACATCAACGGCGGCTTTTCGGGACACCCCTATTTCGTCGACGCGTACGACCAGCTTGATGCGTCCTTTGGCTTCACGCTGAACGAGAAGCTCTCCCTGGCCCTGGAAGCGATCAACCTGACCGACGAAAACGTCTACTACTACAACCGCCTGGGAACCGGCGTGCAGGAGCACATCTCAAGTGCGATCCATGCCGGACGCCGGTTTCAGCTGGGCGTGCGCGTGAAGCTCTAATCCGGATTTCGCTACCCGGTGCAGGGCCTGGACCGCGTCCTGACCGGGCTGTCGCAAAAAAGATCAAGCAGTTGGGTGAGGGAAACCGGGCCAACGTCGTCTAGGTGTCGAAGGATGGGCGTTTCCGCCCAGCTGGCCATGGGTCCCTTGATGATGCTCGCCTCACCTCTCACAAGGCGATGTCGTCAGGGGATCCGCTTTCTTGGCCGTCTTCCCAAGCCAGTAAACATAGAGCAATCTATTGATATAGTTGTATTTTCATCTATTCGACGGATGGCCTGGGGCGTACCCTGGGCGGCTGTCGTGCAAAAATTTGAAACTTCGGGTGAGGGAACCCGGATCGGCTTCGTCTAGGTATGTCGAGGATGGTTGTTTCTGTGTAGCCATCCCGAAAACAACCTGGGAGCGTTCGAGATTCGAAATTGATATGCCGTCCTTGAAGAGGATGGCCGATCAACGGCTATTGAAGCAGTAGCCGCCGCTGTTGGCGCCACGCTGGCATCAACCGGCTCGACCCGCTCGACCCGCTCGATAAAGCTCCGGGGTCAAGGAACGTAACAGGAGTGGAGAGAACTTCCATGAGTACGAAATTACAGGATACGCTGGGGCTGGTCGCCGCGGCGTTTGCCGCCGTGCTGCTCTGCGGCACAGCGTCTGCCCAAGAGGCCGACGCGGACGAAGAAGAGGCTGGCATCGTCGAAGAGATCGTCGTGACCGGCATCCGCGGCAGCATGCAGCAGTCGCTGGAACGCAAGAGAAACGCCGACCACTTTGTCGACGCGATCACCGCCGAGGACATCGGCGCGTTTCCGGATCAAAACCTGGCTGAAGCCCTGCAGCGGATCAGCGGCGTCGCCATCGACCGCAAGAGCGGCGAAGGCGCGTTTGTCAGCGTTCGCGGTCTCGGACCCCAGTTCGTGGCAACGACCATCGGCGGGCGTGTCTCGGCGTCCAACGTTGCTCCGGGAAGCCACGACGGCAGGGGCAACTCGAACCCGAAATCCCGCGCAGTCGGCTTTCACGGCTTCCAGTCCGGATTGGTGCAAGCGGTGGAAATCCACAAGTCGCCGCGCGCCGATCACGTCGAGGGCGGCCTCGGTGGCTTCGTCGACATCCAGCCGCGCAAACCCATGGATCTCGGAGAGCGGCACGTTGCACTGTCCCTCGACACGACGGTAAACGAACTGTCGAACGACACGGCGCCCGGCGTATTCGCGCTGTTCAGCGACGTGTTGAGCGATACCGTCGGCGTGATGGTCTCGGCGCAGTGGGACAACCGGGTCTTCCGGTCAGACGCCCTGCACCAGAATGGGTACATTCGTGATCCCAGGACCGTCGTTGTCGACGGCGTGGAAATGACCGGCTACTCCCTGAACCATCTCAACGGGATCATGCACCTCACGGATCGTGATCGCCTCAACGTCTCCTCTTCGCTGCAATTCCGACCATCGGATCGCGTCGACGTGACATTCGACGTGCTGTATGCTAGCAACGTGGCCGACGAAACCGAATACCTGCGGTCCATGCGGATATCGCAGGGGCTTTCGCGGGTCACCGACGCAGCGGTCTCTGATGACAACGGGACCGGCATCTTCACCATGCTTTCCACCTCCGGCGCGGGCGCGTTCATCCAGCACGCCACCGAGACGGTCGACAACGTGGCGGCGAACTACGGCGTCAACCTGCAGTTCCAGGCGACAGATCGCCTCTCCCTCAACTTCGACGTGGCGGTGTCCGATACGGAAGTTCCGATCCAGAACCGGGACGCCCTGATGCGAAACACCCGCACGCAGATGACCTACCGGCAGAACGGTGTGGGTGCGGTTCCGTCGTTGACTTCGTCTTCGCCGTTGACCGATGTGAACCATTGGAGCGTTGTGAAACAGTCGATACAGGAGCACCTGGTCGATGATTCGAACGTTCAGTTCAGGGCCGATGCGATCTATCAATTCGACGCCGGCTGGCTCGATACGGTCCAGGCCGGTGTCAGGACCTACAGGCAGGAACGCCGTGACCGGGCGAGATACTTGAACAGCAGGGCCTTCATCAATCAGCCGATTACAGCGTTCGGTGGCGGTCTGCCGTTTCCGGCGGAGTCGGACTTCCTGGCCGCGCTGGGCGCCGAGTTTCCCTCGCCTGTCCTGAGCCCCAACTTCGACGCGCTGCAGGAGACCTTCATTACCCGCGCCGACGATATCCGGGCAGGGGGCGGCTTCAACACGGGAACCGGCAAGTCCCTGGATGAATACACCTCGGGCCGCTTCAACGAAGACATCAATCACGAGGACGACGGCAACGCGGTCTACGCCATGGTCACGTTCAGCGGAGACATGAACGGCACGCCGTACTCCGGCAATGTCGGGGTGCGCTACGTGGACAACAGCACCGGCTCCGAGGGGCTGATCGTGCAACCCCTCTCGATCGACTATTCCGACCCGACGGCGCCAGAGCTCATTCTGGCGGCACCCGAGTATCTCGAGGTAGGTCACGAGTACACCGAACTGCTGCCTTCCCTGAATCTTCGATTCGATCCGCGTGACGATGTCGTTGTGCGGGTTGCGGTCGCAAGAGTATTCAGTCGACCGGCGTTCCGGGAGCTGAATCCAAATGCCAGCGTGCAGCCAAACAACCGAACCATGTCGGGCGGCAACGGCCAGCTCGACCCCACCGTGGGAACGCAGTTCGACCTGGCGCTGGAATGGTATTTCGCGGACTACTCGATTGCGTCGTTCGGCCTCTTCACGAAGGAGATAGAAGGGTTCATTCAGAATGACATCGAACTGGTCCCGTTCCCCGGTGTGACCGATCCCGAAACGAACCAACCCCTGGTCCTGGAAGCCTTCAGGCCGCTGAACACCGGATCGTCCGGCCTGGTCGGCATGGAACTGGCGTTCCAGCGGACGATGGAAGGTCTGCTGCCAGCGCCGTTCGATGGGCTCGGTGTGATCGCCAACTACACCTACATCAACTCCGGGGCTGACTTCGAGAGCGCCAAAACGATGGCCTCGTACAGCATCCCGGGACTGTCCGAGAACACGATCAACTTCACCGTGTTCTACGAGAAGGGCCCCTGGAGCGGCCGGATCTCCTACAACTCCCGTGACGATTTCCTGGACAATATTGGGGTCGCGTGGCAACCACATCCCTATTTCGTCCACCCGTACAAGCAATATGACGCGTCCTTCGGCTATGCGCCGAACGACAGACTCTCGTTCGCCCTGGAAGGGATCAACCTGACCGACGAGAGCGTCTACTACTACAATCGGGTCGGATCGGGCCAGCAGGACCACTTCTCCAGCGCGATCAACGCCGGGCGGCGATTCCAGTTCGGCGTGCGCTTCAAGATGTAGGTCTTTCCTGGCGACGTCGCCTCGATCGAGGCGACGTCGCGGGATTCAGGCGGTACCTTGATGATGTCGCATCTCGCAAGAGGCGGCGTCATCAGGGAACGCGTGCCTTCGCGCCTTGTGCCTTGTGGCTGCTCATTGCGTCAGACGTGCTGTTCGCCAATAGTCATGGGGGTCCAAGGGGCATGATGTAGACGGAGCCTTGCGCGTGGCAACAGAGACTTTTCGCGGCCGGATCGGAGTCACCTACGAGGACTCGGAACCCGACTGGCCTGAGACCGCCTCGCCGGGCAGCGCGCCCAACGTTCTCCTGATCCTGCTGGACGACACCGGGTTCGGCAACCTGGGATGCTACGGCTCGACCATCGAGACGCCCCACATGGACGCGCTGGCGGAAAACGGCCTGCGCTACAACAACTTCCACGTCACGCCGCTCTGCTCCCCCACCCGCGCGTCCCTGCTGACGGGCCGCAACCACCACGCCGTTGGCATCTCGACCATCACCGGATTCGGCGACAGCGGGTATCCCAACCAGCGGGGACGGATCACCCGACACGCGGCAAACCTGGCCGAGATGCTGAGCGAGGAAGGCTTCGCCACGTTCGCGCTGGGAAAATGGCATCTCAATCCCAACCCAGCGGGCTCCGCCGCAGGACCCTACGACGACTGGCCGCTGCAGCGCGGTTTTGACCGCTTCTACGGATTCCTGCCCGGGGCGACCCCCCAGTTCGATCCGGACCTGACCTGCGACAACCATCCGGTAGCGCCTCCGAAAACACCGGAGCAGGGATACCACCTGACGGATGACCTGGTGGACCACGCCATCGAGTTCATCAATGACCTCAAGGCCATCCGGCCCGAGACGCCTTTCTTCACCTACTTCGCGACCGGCGCCATGCACTACCCGCACCAGGCGCCGAAGGCGTACATCGACAAGTACCGCGGCCGTTTCGACGAAGGGTGGGACGTCCTGCGCGAGCGATATTTCACCCGACAGGTCGAACTCGGGATCGTACCGCCGGGCACGCGGCTGCCGCCAAGCAATCCCGGCGTGCCGCGCTGGGAAACGCTGGGCGAGAACGAAAGGAGATTCGTCTGCCGGCTGCAGGAGGCGTGGGCGGGGTTCCTCGAACATACCGATGCGCAGATCGGACGCCTCATCGAGCATCTGCGCGCCATCGGCCAACTCGACAACACCGTGGTCATCCTCACCGCGGACAACGGCACCAGCCAGAACGGCGGGCCTTACGGCGTCATGCACGCCCAGCCGGGGGGCATGCGCAACGCGGCAAACGACGGGCGGACCCTGGGAGAGAAACTCGGTCGGCCGGTGCCGCTGGAGGATTTCGACGCGGTGCAGGAAAAACTGGATGACATCGGCGGCCCCAACAGCAACTGCGACATTCCGTGGGGCTGGTCGCAGGTGGGGAACACGCCGCTTCGCTGGTACAAGCAGGACACGCACGGCGGCGGCGTGCAGGTGCCGATGATCATTCGCTATCCGCCGGGAATCACGGACCCCGGGGGTATCCGGGATCAGTTCCATTACGTCACCGATATAGCGCCGACGATACTGGAGATCGCCGACGTGCGCCCGCGATCACACTACCGGGGATACGACCAGATGCCCATCGCCGGGACCAGCCTCGCCTATACGCTGGACGATGCGGAATGTCCGACCAGAAAACCCATTCAGCACTTTGAAATGATGGGCAAACGCGGGCTATGGTGCGATGGCTGGAAGGCCGTCACGCGACACGAACCGGGGGATGATTACGACGACGACGATTGGGAGCTGTATCACCTGGACGAAGACTTCTCGGAAGTCGTGAACCTTGCGGCAGCCCAGCCGAATCGGCTGCGAAGAATGATCGACCTGTGGTGGGTGGAGGCCGGACGCCACGGCGTCTTGCCATTGGACGATCGCGCCGGGCAGCGCCGCCCGGCCCGTCATGATTCGCTGACCTGGCGTTTCGTCCCGCCGCTCTCGCGGATACCCAGGGCACAGTCACCCGCGCTCGGCCGGCGCAAGTGGTCCGTCATGGCCGAGGTCGAACTTCGGGGCAAGGAAACCGAAGGCGTCATCTATTCGCAAGGATCGTTCCGGAACGGCATCTCCCTGTTCATACAGGACGGATCCTTGTGTTTCGCGTACAGGGTGCTGGGGAACCCGACCTTGCGTCGCGCCGCGATGGAGCTACCCACGGGCCGTGTCAACGTGGGCGTCGTGTTCGAACCGGGCGATGGCGACACGGGGAGATTCACCCTCGTGGCTCAGGACCGGGAACTCGACACGATCCCCATGCCGGATGTGACGCAAATCACGAGCATGCGCGGCGCGGAGGTCGGTCACGACCGGCAAGCCCCCATGACCCACGCCTACAAACCACCGTTCGAGTTCACCGGAGTCATTCACTGCGTGGATATAACCGTCGCGACCGGGCCATAAGGTGCCGTCTATCGATCCATCGCCTGAACGGTTGCTGCATCTGGACTCATGACTGGCATGGTGCTGCACATAGGTCTTTCGAAGACCGCCACGACCACGCTGCAACGCGCTGTCTTTCAGAACCATTCGCAGATCTCCTATCTGGGAAAGATCGCCGGAAGCACGCACGGCCGTCAATGCGTCTCCGCCGACACTTATGAGTTTCTGGCACCTCTGCTGTGGCGAACAGATCAGCCCTGCAACATCGCCGCTGCGAGCGACTTTTTTGCTGCAACACTTGCGCCGGGGGCAGGTGCGAACCAGATCATTCTCGGCTCATGGGAGGGTCTGGGCCAGCAGGGAATAGCATCCTTCGAAGCGTCCCTCCAACGCCTCGTGGCGGCGTGCGGCGCCTGCAGGATATTGATCAGCCTCCGAGACCCGCTCACCCGGTTGCCATCGATGTACTTGCAGCACCTCCGGGGCAATCAGAAGCAACTGGCCCGAACGTACGTCACCTTTGATGAATGGCTGGATTTACAGGAGCAACGGCTTGGAAGCCTGCAGGATGTCTTTGCCTATCGCGAGTATGTAGAGGTGGCCGTGCGGCTGTTGGGCGCAGCGAATGTCGGTGTTTTCCTTTTCGAGGCATTCCGGTCCGACCCCGAGCAATACCTGCAGGATGTCTCGGGTTTCCTGGGTGTCGATGCGCAAGAGACCATCGACCTAGCCGAGGGTCAGCATCTGCACACCCGATTGTTCGAGTCGCAGGTCAACAGGATGCAGGCGATAAACTCGTCGCTTGTCGGTCGCCTGGCATGGCGCCTGTCCAGCGTGGAAAGAAAGAAAAAATCCATAGGGTTCTCTGACAGGGACGGTGTCATCCAGTCCACGGTTGCCGATGATTCTCCCGCTTCAGTGGAACTGTCCCCCGAGACCGCACAACGGATATTGGATGCTTCACGAGAAGGCAATAACTGGCTTGTAACCGAACTGCACCTGGAACTGCAGAAGTACGGGTATGCCCTCTAGGTACCCAGGAGTCACAGGAATGGAAAATCAGCAGGAATTCCAGGAGCGGCGAGTCACGTTTGAACGCCCCGAAAACCACCATGTCTTCCTGGTCGCGCCAGACGGCGACATGCTTGGTCTCGACGATAGCGGGGAACCCGCCCTGTTCGACGAGGCGGACGACCGCGTGATCTGGGACCGGGCGCCAGGTGGCGTGAGGCACGTCGCAACCGGCCGAGTCGTACCAGCCGATATCGATGAAGACGCCTGCACACTCCCCCTCGGTTCAGATGAGGGGACCTTCACGATCACGCACGGCCCAGAGAAGCTGCCCTCCGAATATCTCGAACACCTGAAGCGCAAAGGCTGGGTATGCCTCACCAGCGTCCTGTCGCCAGAAATCGTCGACGGACTCCAGCGCGTCGCCGGTTCGGATCGCCACGAAGGCGCGCCGACGATCGGCGACATGCCCATGGTCTGCCAGCACAGCGCCGTCGGCAGGGCCATCTGCGAACCCATATCCCTCTGGCTCATCCGGCAATATGTGCAGACCCGGGACCTCCACCTGGGGCATCCGGCAAACTGCCGCTCCCTCGCGCCCTGGGACGGCAAGCGTCCCGTGCAGGGCTGGCATTCCGACATCCCGTACATTCCATCGGTGGGCGGGAACCTCGTCGCGGACCGAAAAGGACCGATCAAGGCGGTGCAGCGCAACGTCTGCGTATCCGACTTCACGAGGCAAAACGGCGCAACCGCGTACAAGTTGGGCTCGCACCTGGCCGATACGTTGCCGCCACCGGAGTGGAATCCCGCCCGCCACGGGCCCGACCCCAACGCGCGGCCCTACAGCGGCCCGGAGGCCGATGTGATCGAGGCGCCGGCCGGCAGCATCGTCCTGTACGACGCCAGGACCTGGCACCGCGCCGGCTTCAACCACAGCGACCGCAAGCGGGCCGCGATGCTGATGTCGTTCCAGACGGCGGACGTGATACCCAAGCGGGATACGCGGCCCGTCTGCAAGCGACTGCATGAGAGTCCCGTCTATCGCGAGCTCGATGCAAGACAGCAGCGGGAGATCACCGAACTGATGATGAACCAGCCAGATGTCGCGTAACGCGCGGAGCGCAGTAACCAATCACCCTGGAGGCCGGTATGGCGGACACCGATAACGAGATGCACCTGCGCGAACAACTGGTTGCGCAATACAGGAGAGTCGAGTCCCTCGGTTTGAACGAAATGTCGTCGGGCAACCTGAGCGTCAGGTTCGGCGACAGGATGCTGATCTCCCCGAACGGGGCAACCGGGGAATCCATCGCCGTCGACACCGTGGTTGACACCTCTTTCGACGGCACCTATCAGGGCACGCGCCTGCCCTCTTCGGAGTGGCGCATGCATGCGGCCATCTACCAGAAGTACGCCGACGCCCGGGCGGTGGTGCACACCCACTCGGACTACTGCGTCGCCGTCGCGAGCCACGTGACGCGGCTGCCCGGCTTTCACTATCTCGTGGGCGTGTTCGGCGGCGACGATGTCCCCTGCGTCCCCTACTCCACCTTCGGTAGGCAGAAGCTCGCCGACGATGCATCCGAGGCGCTCGCGAACCGCACGGCGTGCCTGCTCGGGAACCACGGGATGATCGCCCGCGCACCGAACCTGCAGCGCGCGGTCAACCAGGCCCAGCGGCTGGAGATCATGTGCCGGCAGTACGTGCTGGCGCGGCAACTGGGAGAACCGAAACGGCTGACTGCCGACGATTGGAAGGATTTCGAGAAGAAGGCGGAGGAAATGGCGTACGCCAGGAACGGCTGACCATGGCGTGGCCCGCGGATCGCAGCAGATGAGCAGATACCCGACACACTTCGATACGCCGGAAGATGCGTACTTTGGCTTTTTTGAGGCCGATGCTGCGCAGGACGGCGACGCCTGGGCTGCCGTGATGAGCTATCCCCACGTGCGTGTCGCCGCATCGGGTGAAGTCCACTACTTCGAAACGGCAACCGACTACGCCGATGCCGCCGACTGGAACTCGAGAGTAGCGACCGGCTGGGTGCGGACGCGGGGCCGAGAGCCGGTCCGCCTGCACGAATCTTCCGACCGGGTCCTTCTGCTCGGCGGCTGGACTCGATTCAACGCCCAGGACGAACCCATCCTGTGGAACCGGGTCACCTATGTCCTCACCAGGCCCGACGATTCGTGGGGTATCCAGGCGCGGTTCGCGCTGGGTTCCTACGATGGTAGCGACGACGAAGCGCGTACCCGCCTGGCCGCCGAAGCCGCAACCGACCTGGTCAGGCGCTACTACGATGCACTGGCCAGGGGCGATGGCGACGCCTGCGCCGAACTCTGCCGGTTTCCCATGGTCGACGTCGGTATTGGCGAGGCCACCCGAATCGGGAGTGGCATCGAGCTGGCGCGGCAGGTCCGCCGGCAAACGACGCAGATCAGCAGCAACCTGAACATCACCGCAGCACAGTCCGGTCCCCAAGGGATCAATGTGGCGGTGACTGCGGCTTATGCGTCCGGCGGCGGCGAGCAGACCATCGTCGTGGTCGGCAGGGATTCCGGCACCTGGCGGATCGCCGGTATTTCGAGGCGCACTTCGGGAAACGATGCCGATGGCCAGTCGTAACACGGACCAACCCAATCTCCTGTTCGTCCTGACGGATGACCAGGGCGCGTGGGCCATGGGTTGTGCCGGCAATGCGGAAATCAGGTCGCCCAACCTGGACCGGCTGGCGCGGGAAGGAATCCGCTTCGACAATTTTTTCTGCACATCGCCGGTCTGCTCACCGGCCCGGGCGTCGATTCTGACGGGCAGGATTCCATCCCAGCATGGGGTGCACGACGCCCTGATGTGGCAGTCGGACACGAGCAAGGGCGGGCTCGACCGCGAGGTGCCGGCGGACCGCGTGCAGTTCCTGCTCGGCATGCCGACATACGCGGAACTGCTTCGCGACCGCGGCTACGACACCTGCCTGTCGGGCAAGTGGCATCTCGGCGACGGCCTCCAACCGCGATGCGGTTTCGACACGTGGAACCCCATGCCCTACGGTGGCACCAACTATTTCAACGTGCCCGTCGTGGCAAGCGGTCAAATCGAAAAGCACGAGACCTACGCAACCGAGCTGTTTACGGACAACGCGCTGAATTTCCTTGAGGCACAACTGAGCGAAGAGCGACCGTTCTGCCTCGCCGTCCACTACACGGCGCCGCACAAGCCATGGGGACGCGAGCATCATCCTCAGGCGTTGTGGGACGATTACTACGACCGCTGCCCCTTCGACTCGGTCCCGGGCCCGGACGAACCGTTGCCGGTCGGCTTCAACGCCGGCACCGTCGATACCGAAACGCGAAGACAGAATCTTGCCGGCTATTTCGCCGCCATCGAAGGGATGGACCGGCATGTTGGCCGGCTGCTGGACTGGCTTGAAGAACAGGACTTGAGAAGCAATACGCTGGTCGTATTCATGAGCGACAACGGCATGAACATGGGGCACCACGGCCTCTACGGAAAGGGCAATGCGACCTGGCCGCAGAACATGTTCGACACCAGCGTCAAGGTGCCGTGTCTTATCAGCCGGCCGGGACATGTCCCGGAAAACCAGGTCAACACTGACCTCCTGAGCCAGTACGACTGGCTGCCAACCCTCATGGAATTTACCGGCGCTCCCGAGCGCGTCCCCGGCGGCTTGCCTGGACGTTCGTTTTCACCGCTCCTTGACGGTCGGCCCATCGGCGAACGAAGAAGCATCTACGTATTCGACGAGTACGGACCGGTACGCATGATTCGCTCCGAGGAGTGGAAGCTGGTCTGGCGCTACCCGGCGGGGGCGCATGAACTCTATAACGTCGGCGAAGACCCGGCGGAACGCGTCAACCTCTTCGGCCAGCGTGGCCAAGCCGAGCGCATTCGCGCCCTGCGGCGGGAACTGGACGACTGGTTCGCCAGCTACGTGGACCCCGAACTCGATGGATCCAGATTGCCCGTTACCGGTCGCGGTCAGCTTGATCATGCGATGAGGGAGGCTGCTTTCGCCTATCGGTTTCCCTGGAACGACTAGTGACAATACCGGGACCCGTGCACAATGTTCTTTCTTGTCACCGATCGGCAGCGCTGGGACGCGATGGGCTCCCGCGAGTGACGGTGTGATGTGATACACGACCAGTACATTAAATTCAGGGGGTTCAGATGAAGCACCGCACGTTGGGAACATCCGGTCTTGAAGTTTCTACGGTCGGCCTTGGTACCGATACTTTCAGCCGCCGCCGTGTAGACAAGCGGACCGTAAACAAGATTGTCGGCGCAGCGAGTGACATGGGGATTACGCTCATCGATACGGCGTATCTGTATGGTGGTGGAGATTCCGAAGAGTTCATCGGCAGCAGCATCGCGGGCCGCCGAGACGAATTCGTGATCGCAACGAAGGGTGGACACCATGCCCACGGCGTGCCGAACCGGGTCAATCTCACCAAACAACTCGATACCAGCCTGAAACGGCTGAAAACCGACTACGTCGACCTGTACCAGGTGCACGTCCTGTACAACGCAACATTTCCCATGGAGGAAATGATGCAAACGCTGAATGACATGGTGCGCAGCGGCAAGGTCCGCTACGTGGGCCTGTCCAATATCTATTGCTGGCAGCTCTGCCGCTGCAACGATCTGGCCGAGTTCCATGGCTGGGACAGGGCCATCAGCGTGCAACAGCACTATCACATGTTCGAGCGGGAAGTTGAGTCGGACGTCAGTCAGTACTGCCAATGGGCCGGTGTTGGCATATTGCCCTTTTTCCCGCTGGGTTGCGGACTCCTCGCTGGAAGATATACGCGCGGAGAGGAACCCCCGCAAGACAGCAGGGCAGGATCCGGGCGGGCCGGTTCGACGCGTTATTTTGATTATTACGGCACCAAAGCCGGCTACGACACCATCGAAGCGCTGGCGGAATTTGCACGGGCCCGCGGTCACACCCCTGCACAACTCGCGATTGCCTGGCTGCTGCACCGCCCCATGGTCAGTTCGGTCATCGCCGGTGTCAGCAAACTGACCCAGCTCGAGGACAACGTAGAAGCCGGCGAGTGGGAACTCACACCCGATGAGCTCAAGGAAGTGAATCAACTGATCGGCGCGCCGCGGCGTCCCGTGCCAACAAGCTGGGAATGGACCGAAAGGGAGTTGGACCGGGTCTTGCCGTCTTACCACCCCGACTATGACCCGCTTGAGCCGGGTGTTTAGGCTTGCGGGATGCACAATATTCTCTTCCTGATGACCGATCAGCAGCGCTGGGACGCGATGGGTTCCAGCGGCGGCTGGGTGAATACGCCGAACCTGGATCGTATCGCCGGGCAGGGCGTGCGCTTCAGCAGCGCCGTCACGACATCGCCGCTGTGCGTGCCGGCACGGGTGACCCTGGCAACCGGCAGGTACCCGCACAACAACGGCGTCTGGGGCCACATCCCCTACTCCGTTCCGGCGGACGCCGACCACTGGATTCGCGAAATCAGGAACCTCGGCTATCGAACGAGCCTGTTCGGCAAGACGCATCTGCACCCGCACGGCCCGTCGGACCTTCGGGACAAGGAGGATCTACTGCATGCCCTGGGTCTGGACGATGTGGACGAGATCGGTGGTCCTCGCGCGTCCACGGTCGGCATGAGCCATATGACGGCGATGTGGAAGGAAAAGGGTCTGCTCGAAGCATACCGTGAAGACTTCAGGGAGCGGTCCTCCAACAAGCCACACGTCGTTCGCCCCTCGGTCCTGCCGCTCCCGGACTACTACGACGTCTATGTAGGCCAGCAGGCCAAGCGGTACCTGTCATCCTATGCTAGGGACGAGCCCTGGTTCTGCTGGGTCAGTTGGGGCGGTCCGCACCAGCCATGGGACACCCCCGAACCCTACGCGGGCATGTACGATCCCGAGTCGATGCCGCAGCCCGCGAAGCACGGGACCGACCTGGCCCGGCCAAGGGGACGGATCGACCGAATGTTCGAGCACCGACGGAACTTGCCGGCCTTCGAGGCCGGCGAAGTGGGCGCGATGCGCGCTGACTATGCCGGTAGCGTCTCCCTGATCGACGATCAGATCGGCGAGATTCTCGGCGTCATCGAAGAACGCGGAGAAACGGGCTCCACGGTCATCGCCTTCACCTCGGATCACGGCGAAATGAACGGCGATCATGGTCTGATCGCCAAGAGCAACTTCTATGACGGCGCGGTCCGGGTGCCGCTGATCGTCCGGACGCCGGGCGCCGAGCATTCGGGGATCGTGAACGACAGTCCGGCTGAAACCGTCGACCTGGGACCGACGCTGGTGGAACTCGCCGGGGGCGCACTCGAGTATCTCCAGTTCGGGAAATCCCTGACCGGCGCGCTTGACGGCAGCCCGCATCGCGAAGACGCCCTGTCGGAGATCGAGGGCGAGTTCATGCTGATGAACGACGAATGGAAGATCGCGCTCAACAGCGAAGGCGAGACCTGCATGCTGTTCAACCGCAACAATGACCCCAACGAGGAACAGAATCTTGCCGGCCTGAGCGAGCACCGCGGCGTTGCGGATGCGATGCGGCTCAGGGTTCTCGAGCGGATTACCCAGAGCCAGTTATACGAGAGCTAGAGTCCCCCATCGCAAATGAAAACAACCACCATTGAAAACACGGACCTTCACGTCAGCATGTTCTGCCTCGGCGGCCAGAGCTTCGGTTCCCGCGACGACAAGACCGTTTCCTATGCCATGCTGGATCAGTTTGTCGACGGCGGCGGCAACTTTCTGGATACCGCCAACAACTACGCCATCTGGAACGGGGAAGGCGGTGAAAGCGAAACCATGCTCGGCAACTGGTTGGCCGACCGCGGCAATCGGGATGCGATAGTCCTTGCAACCAAGATGGGCGGCCGCGCAAAGGACGCCCCCATGTCATCGAAACCGGAACACATTCGCCGCGAGTGCGAGCGTAGCCTGAAACGGCTGCGGACCGATCACATCGACTTGTATTACTTCCACTGTGACGACCGTTCCGTGCCGCTCGAGGACCAACTCGGCGCCATGGACGAACTGGTCCGGGAAGGCAAGGTGCGTCACGTCGGCGCCAGCAACTTCCGCGCCTGGCGCCTGGCAGAAGCGGCGGCGGTGAGCGCGGCCAACAACATCACCGCATTCTGCTGCGTGCAGCAGCGCCATACCTACCTGCGGCCACGGGTGGATGCGGATTTCGGATTTCAGAAATCCACCAACGACGATCTGCTCGAATACTGCAGGCAGCGTGACTTTCAGTTGATCGCCTACTCTCCCCTGTTGGGCGGTGCATACATCCGGGAAGACCGGCCGATCCAGCGGCAGTATCGGCATGCCGATTCCGATGCACGCAAGGCAACGCTATTTCAGATCGCCGAAGAGATCGGCGCCACGCCCAACCAGGTGATCCTCGCCTGGCTCACGGGGCGCGGCGTCATTCCCATATCCGGCGCCAGCAAGGCGCAGCAGCTAAGCGAGAGTCTGATCGGTTTCGATCTGACCCTGTCCGACGAGATTCTTGACCGCCTGGATGCGGCGGGCGCGGACAACGGATAGCACAAAAGACCAGAGCAAAAACAGGAGGTCGCTGCCAGTGGCCAGGAAACTCAACGTTCTTTGGATCAGTTTTGAAGATTGCCTGCCGCTATACGGCTGCTATGGCGACACGATAGCCAGAACGCCCACCGTGGACCGGCTGGCATCGGAAGGGTGCATCTACCCCGATGCTTTCTCGACGGCCCCCATCTGCGCGCCAGCGCGGGCGGCGGTGATCACCGGGATGTATCCCACCAGTATCGGCGCCCATCACATGAGAACGACCCGGGGACAGGCCTACGACGCACCGGCCCCGCACTACGTGAAGTGTCTTGGCGAGTATTTCAGAAGAGAGGGCTACTACTGCTCGAACAACGTCAAGACGGACTACCAGTTCGTACCGCCTTTTGCCGCCTGGGACGACTGTTCCAATACCGCGCACTGGAGAAACCGGCCCGATCCATCGGCGCCTTTTTTCGCTGTCTTCAACCCCGAATATACCCACGAGTCCGGTATGTGGGAGGGACAGCGCTCCTGGCCATTCGATTACATTCGGCCTCGGTGTAAAGAAACCGCCGACCCGGATGCTGTCGAGGTGCCGCCGTACTTTCCGGACACGCCCAGGGTCAGGAGGAGTATCGCCAAGAACTACGACAACATGGCACTCTGCGACCAGGTCATGGAAGTGTTACTCGGGCAGCTTGAAGAAGACGGCCTGGCCGACAACACCATCGTCGTGCACTGGAGCGACCACGGGCCGATGCCCAGGGGGAAACGCCACCCCTACGACCAGGGGATACTCTCGCCGATGATCATTCGCTGGCCGGGGGTGATCGAACCGGGGACCACCAGCGACAGGCTGGTCAGCACCGTGGATCTCGGTCCCACCATGCTCAGTGCCTGCGGCATCACCGTGCCGCCGCACATGCAGGGACAGGCCTTCCTGGGCGCGCAGTCCGCACCCGAGAGGAAATACATCCATGCTTCGGTAGACCGTTCCGATGCCGACAACGATATGGTCCGAGCGGTCAGGGACAAGACATACAAGTACATCAAGAATGGCTTTCCGGAAAAGCCATATCTTCTCTGGAATCGCTTCCGGAACACGCATCCCATCATGCAGGAGTGGTACCGCTGCTGGATGGAAGGCACCCTCAACGAAACACAGTCGATCATGTTCGCTGAGAAACGGCCCGTGGAAGAGCTCTATGACACTCGCACCGATCCCTGGGAGGTCCACAACCTCGCGGAAGATGCGGGCCACCGGGAGGTGCTTGACCGCATGCGGGAAGAACTCGACGCCTGGCAGAAAGAAACCGGGGATCTTGGGCTGGTCGACGAAAGGGTGATGAAGGCCATCCACTATCCGAATGGAGAGAAACCGATCTGCACGGAAGCTCGGTGCCTGGTTTTCACGGCGGACTCGTATGGGCAGGACGGGGCGCCGGATGCATTCAGCTTGCCCGAGCATCACCGGCTGCAGCTATTCAGTCCGACCCAGGGATGCAGTATCTGTTTCACGCTGGAAGACGGCGAGGATTCCTCCTGGCAGGTGTACACGGGGCCCATCCGGCTGCCCGCGGGCAGTCATCGCCTCAGGACAGTGGTCTCGAGGATCGGCTATCACGATAGCCAGGAAAAGACATTCGAGATCACGGTGACGCCGGATGCTTGAACTGGGCGTCATTGCGGATGATCTGACCGGCGGCATGATGGTGGCCAGCCTGTTGGAACGGGAAGGCGTTGCCTGCCCGCTGGTGACGTCCACGCAAGGGCTTGCCGGACTCGACGAAGATGCCGAAGCGGTTGTCGTCGGCCGCAAGATTCGGTTACTGCCGCCGGAAGACGCCGTTGACGATGCCCGCCGATCGGCCGAGGCGCTGCTAGCCAGGCGGACGAAGCGGATCTACTACAAGTACAGCGCGCTCTTCATGTCGACCGAGAGAGGCAACATCGGACCCGTATCGGAGTGCCTGATGGCATTGACCGGCGCCGACGAAGTCCTCTTCTGCCCAACGTGGCGCGGCGCCACGGTGTACCTGGGCCGCCTCTTTGTGAACGACGTGATGCTGCACGAGTCGGGAGCGAGCCGCGACCCGGCAACACCGATGACCAATTCCAACCTGTTGCAGGTGCTGCAGGCACAGAGCCAGGTCAGGGTAGGCCTCTTGCCCCTTCGCGTGCTTCACCGCGGGAAACCCGCCGCCGAGGCGTTTCTCGCGGAGCAGGCAAGCGGCGGCACATGTTTTTTCATTGCGGATGCCATCGAGAGCGGGGATGTCGACCGAATCGCCGAACTGGCGGTCGATTCACCGCTGAGCACCGGTGCGGATTGGTTGCCGATTTACCTGGCGCGCAACTGGCGGCAGGGTCAGGAAAAACCGGAGCCGCGCACGTTGCTGCCGCCGGCGCCGGGATACCAGGCGGTGCTGTCCGGCAGTTGCAGTCCCAACACCAACCGCCAGATCAGGGCTTTCGAACGGCAGCACCCCCTGTTCAAGGTGGACCTGCCGCAGGCTGCCGGCGATTCGAGCACGGTGGACAGGATCGTCGGCTGGGCGGCGGACCGGTTGGAACAGGGACCGGTTGGTATTGCCACCACAACCGACCACAACGGCGTCGAGCGCGCCCAGGGAGCGCTTGGCCGACAGGGAGCGGCGGACCTGGCGGAAGACCTGTTGGGTCGCGTGACCCGTCGCCTGTACGAAATCGGCGTCCGCAAGTTTGTCGTGGCCGGCGGCGAGACCTCGGGCACCGTCATCGACACGCTGGGCATCGACAGGCTTCGCGTCTCCCCTTTCGACTACCTGGGAGGCGGCTACTGCCACGCGGCCGGACCTGATCCCATATCCTTGGTCACCAAGGCGGGGGGCGCCGGCGAAGAGGATTTCTTTGACGCCGCGCTGCGGCGCATGCGGGAAGCCGATGCGGCAGAAGAACAGGACATTGACGGAAGGCGAGAGTATGGCAACGGACATATCTGACATTGGGACAGCAAGACGTAACGAAAGGGGCAGCGGGCCATCAACGCGCGACCGGTCGATGCCATCCGGGCAGGGTGCGCCGATGGAGCCGACGGAGCCGCCCCGCTTTACCAGTCAATTGCAGCGCGACGGCCTGGCCGGGCCGTTCGAGTTGGCCGACAAGTCGATACTCGATGCGGTGTCTGAAGTGGCCATCGGATTGCAGTCACTGCAACGGTGGCAGAATACATTGGCGACGCTGGCAGGACAGGAAGATCAACTGCGCCACACCACGTTGATCAACCGGCACATGGCGTTCGACGTGGTAAGGGAACTCTTCTTCGACGCCAACCTGCAGTCCGTGGTGTCCGACTGTTTCGGCAAGGACCTGGTGCTCTGGCAGACCAAGTTCTTTCCGAAATACGCAGGCGTCGGAGAAAACCGATGGCACCACGATCGCATTGTCGAGAACGGCAGTGACCCGATTCGGGTCTATGACACCAGCAATCACTTCTCCTTTGTCGTCGCCCTGTCCGATCTGGGCATGGAACACGGCCGGATCGAATACATAAGGGGATCGCATTTGCCCATCGACGGTTTCGACAGGGACATGCCGCGCCTGTTCGATGAAATGCCGGAGGTGGTCCATGAGAGGATCACTCCGCTGACGCTCAAGCGAGGCGAATTCGCGGTTTTCCACTCTGCGTTGCTGCATCGCAGCCTGGCATACGGACACAGGGAGGAGGACTGGCGGCCCGGCTACTTCGGTGCCCCCGACCCGGAGCTCCGCAGGGATGCCGACATTCGGTCCGGGAGAATCTCGTTGGCCGCAAGGCTCGCCAGGAAGGGTACGGTCATCCCCGAGAGATGGGGTTCGAATCCGGCCGGGGCGGCGCACGCCATTGCGGAGCCGATCCCCTATTTCGACGCCATCCCGGAGAAGTTCCGTGGCAACAGGTCGGTGGTAATGCCTTTCAACTAGTGTCGATCCAGCTCAATAAACGAAGGACACATCATGCAGGTAGGAATTATGTCGGGTCACTTCCAGCGACCCACCCTGGAGGAAGCGCTCGATGCGATTCTCGGACATGACATCCGTCATCTCCAATTCAACCCGGGGTCGGTCAACGTGGACGGGCCGCTGGCCGACAAGCTCGCGAAAGCGCCGACGGTTCGCGAGGAAACGCGAAAGCGCGGCATGACGATCTCTGCAGTGGGCGGTCCGGCCAACATGGTCGCCGTCGACGAGGCACAGCGCGTTCAGGCAATCGAGAAACTGAAGCTCCTGACCTCGGCCTGCGGCCCCATGGGCACTTCGGTGATCGCGACGTGCACCGGGTCCCGGGATCCCGACAGCATGTGGCGCAAGCACCCGGACAACGGGACGGAAGAAACCTGGCGGGTGTTGTGCAATACGCTGGAACAGGTGTTGCCGGTTGCCGAAGCGGCCGGTGTCGTCATCGCCTTCGAACCGGAGGTGAACAACGTCGTCGATACGGCGAAGAAGGCTCGGCAACTGATTGACGAGATGGGCTCTCCGAGTCTTGGAGTCGTCATGGATGCATCGAATCTATTCGGCGAGGGCGATTTGCCACGCATGACCGAGATACTCGACGAAGCGTTTGAATTGCTCGGCGATCACATCGCCATCGCACACGGCAAGGACCTCGATCGCGACGGTGACGCCGGCCACCTGGCGGCCGGAACCGGCAAGCTCGACTACGCGCGCTACGTTTCGTTGCTCTGCGCCCTGCCGTTTGACGTGCCGGTCATTCTCCACGGGCTTAAAGAGGATCAGGTGGATGCCAGCGTTGCCATGCTGAGAGGCCACGCCGCAAAGCACCAGGCAAGCGCATAGGGCGCATAGAAGGCAGCGATCGCGATTGACCACCGCGGATGACGACGAATATTCAGTTCCTCGAAGGCGTGTTCCTAGAAGGCGTAAAAATACTCGATCTATCCGAGGATCGCGGGGCCGTTCTGTGCAAAGCTCCTGGCCGACTTGGGCGCCGATACGGTCAAGGTCGAGCGACCGGATAGCGGAGACATCAGCCGCACGTTCGGCCCCTTCCCGGACGACGATCCGGACATCGAGCGAAGCGCCAGCTTTTTCTTCCTGAACACGGGCAAACGCAGCATTGCGCTCGACATCACCGCACCAGCGGGCCGGGCGACGCTCGCGGCTCTCGTGAAGCGTTTTGATGTGATCATCGGCTGCGAGCGACTGCACAATTCAGGAATTGGCTACGCCGAGATCCACGCCTGGAACCCGACCGCGGTGTTCACTTCGGTGACCGGTTTCGGCGACGACGGACCCTACGCCGGGTTCCGGAGTTCCCATCTCATCGCCTGCGCCCTGGGAGGATGGACGCATCTGTGCGGGGTTCCCGAGCGCGAACCCTTGCAGGTGGGGGGCGCCATCGCCGAAACGCTCGGCGGCGCCTACGCGGCTGCGGCAACCCTGCTGGCCGTTCTCGGTCGAGCCCGCCACGGTGGCGGCGATCACGTGGAGGCCAGCGTCCAGCAGGCCGTGCTCTGCGGCGCGCAGATCCCGAGCCTGCGTTTCGAATATCGCAACATCATCGTGGAGCGCTATTCGAGCGTGGGCGCCGGCGCCGGTGCCGGCTACATGCTGCCCACTCGGGACGGTCATATCGGCCTGAATGCGCTGACGCAGCCACAGTGGCGCATGCTGTGTGCGTTTCTCGGCCGCGAAGACATCGCATTGAACGCGCACTACCGGGACATCCATTGGGCGTTCCCCGATGCGCGCCTCGAGGAGGTCCGCGAGATCTTTCGGGCCGCATTACGCGACAGATCAGCGGTCGAACTTTTCCACGAGGCCCAGGCGCATCGGATTCCCTTCGGCCTGGTAGCCGACCTGGCGACCCTCTTCGAACTCGAGCCCCATCGTGAGCGCCAGTTCTTCCAGGAAATCGAGCATCCGGTCTGCGGGACCGTGAAGGTGCCGGGTGTGCCGTTCAAATCCACCTTGGCGTCGATCCAGCTCACCCGACCGCCGCTGCTCGGGGAGCATACGCAAGAGATTCTCGAGGAACTTCGAGAGTCCGGACCATCCGCTGACAGTCGCGCGGCAGGCAAAGAGCCGAATCCGCTGCCGCTGGAAGGCCTTCGTGTTCTTGATCTGTCCATGTTCTTCGCCGGCCCTTCCCTGGCACAGATCCTGGCGGACGCTGGCGCCGACGTGATCAAGGTCGAGTCCATCCAGCGCATCGACGGCTGGCGGGGCAGCGGCGCGCACACGGCAGGCGCTGTGCCGACCTGGGAGACGTCGCCCTACTTCAACTGGGTCAACCGCAACAAGCGCGACGTCACCTTGAACCTCAAGGATCCGCGCGGTGTTGCGATAGTGAAAACGCTGGTGCGCGATGCCGACATTGTCATCGAGAACTACACGCCCCGGGTGATGCGGGAGTTTGGGCTCGCCTACGACGAACTGCGCAAGATCAATCAGAAGCTGATCATGATCTCCCTTTCCGGGTTCGGGGCCGATGTTTCCTGGCGCGACTACGTGGCCTTCGGGATGTCTACCGAGCAGATGTCGGGGATCTGCCATCTCACCGGTTACGAGGACGGCGAGCCGCTATACACCGGGATGACCGGAGGCGATCTCTTCGCAGGCGTGATGGGCGCGGTGGATGTGCTAGCCGCCTTGTGGCACAGGGAGCGGACCGGAACGGGTCAGCATCTCGATTTCAGCCAGATCGAAGCCTGCAACCTCTATATCGGCGACGTGATGACCGGGTGGTCGCTTGCGCAGACCGACCCGGGGCGAAGGGGCAACAGGCATCCCGGTTACGCCCTGCAGGGGACATTCCGGTGCAGGGACAACGGCTGGATCGCCATTTCCTGCAAGACGAACGACCAGCTTGAGCGGCTCTGTGACAAGGCAGGTATCCACCATCGCGACGCCGGCCTGCAACCGAAGCTCGGCCGATGGATCAGCGGACACGACAAGATCGCGCTCATGCATGACCTGCAGCGCGCCGGCATTCCAGCCGGCGCCGTGCTCAACGGACCCGACCTCCTGCACGATCCGCACCTCGAGGCACGGGAAGCATTTGTCGCCCAGGACCGCCCCGGGATCGGCGTGTTGCACTATCCCGCACAACCGTATCGCCTGAATGGAACAGTACCGCCGCCTGATGCGCGTGCCCCGCTGCTCGGAGAACACATCGAGGAAGTGCTAAGCGCCGAGGCCGGACTGTCGTCTGACGAGATTGCGGACCTGGTGATCGATGACGTGACCGGCACGGTTCCCCTGAGCGCCCGATGATGGCGGTCCTGAAATCGCCCTCGCTGCGCAAGCGTTGCCTGCCCGGCGTGGTTCTGCTGCAGGCGCTCGTGTGCATGGCCGAACAGCCGGCCTATCAGCACGGCATCTCGCTGCTGCATGAACTGAAGTATCCCGTCGATTTCGAGCACTTCGAATACGCCAACCCCGACGCGCCGAAGGGCGGCGAACTGAAGCTCTCGACCACCACGCCCATTCGCAACTTCGCGGGTGTCCCGGGAACGGGCGTCCCGGGCGCACAGGGCATCGGCAGGACGGTCGACCGGCTGATGATCCGCTCGGCCGATGAACTGTCCGGTCTATACGGCCAGCTTGCCGATGGCGTCGCGCTGTCCGCGGACGGGAAGTCCGTCTTCATCCGGATACACGAGAAGGCGCGCTGGCACGATGGCGTGCCTGTGACGACCAGGGATGTGAAGTTCTCCCATGACGAACTGTTGAAGCTCCCCTTCGGCAAGGTCTACCTGCAGTCGTGGATCGAATCGCTGGAGATAGTCAACGACAAGGAGTTGGTCGTCCATCACCGGGGGGTGTTCACCAATTCGAACCTGGTGGCGCTGACCTGGTTCCCCATCCGGCCGGCGCACTATTACGCGGGCAGGGACTCCACCCGCGCGCTGGTGCCGCCGGTGGGTAGCGGTCCCTATCGGGTGGTCGACTTCGATAGTGGCTTTGTCCGTTACGAACGCGTTCATGACTACTGGGGACGGGACATCCCGGTAAACCGCGGTCGATACAACTTCGATGTCATCCAGTACGACGTCTATCGCGATGCGACGGTGGCCAGGGAGGCCATTCGCAAGGGGCTGTTCGACATCTACTTCGAATCCGATATTCGGCATTGGAATTCGTCCTACGATATCCCGGCGGTGGAAGCGGGATCGCTCATCATGGAAACGCGTTCCCTGCAGAAATTCATCGGCCTCGCGTCGGCGATCGTACTGAATCTCGATCGCGAGAGATTCCAGGATGTGCGGGTCCGCGAGGCGCTGACACTGGCGCTGGATTTCGAGTGGCAGAACCGGGTCTTTCAATACGGATCACAGCGGCGGGCGACGAGCTACTTCGCCAACTCGTCTTTTGCTTCGAGCGGACTTCCCTCGCAAGCCGAACTCGCCCTGCTTGCCCCCTACCGCGACCGTCTGCCGGAGCGGGTCTTTACCGAGGCATTCGAGCTACCGGCCTCGAACGGCGCCGGAATGCACCGCTCGGCCCTAGAACGGGCGCGCGACCTGCTTGCCGATGCCGGCTGGACGATACTGGAAGGACGCCTGGTCAATGCCGCCGGGCAGCAGTTCGAACTGGAATTGACGACCCAGAACCCGTCCCAGCGTCGCCTCCTGCTGCCGTACATCGAGTCCCTGAAGACACTCGGCATAGACGCGCGGCTGCGACTGCTGGAGAACGTGGCGTGGGTAAACCACCTGCGCGCACGCAATTTCGATGCATATGTCAGGGGGCACGACTTCCTGAATCCGCCGCTGGGGGAACTGCAGAGTTACTTCGGCTCCGGCACGGCGGACCTGGAACTGGGCGGGAACATGGCGGGATTGCGCGATCCCATCGTCGATGCGCTCATCGAGAAAGCGGAGCAAGAGGCGGCAACAATCGAACAAGCGATGACCGCCTGCCACGCGCTCGATCGCGTGTTGCTGTGGGGCTTCTATCACATCCCGCTGCACATCCCCGACGAGGAGCGATTCGTGCGCTGGGACAAGTTTGAAAGGCCGGAGCACGAGGCGGTGGCGAAGTACGAGTACCTGGTAGGCAGCGCCGTGCGCCTCCTGGACAGTTGGTGGATCGATCCGGATAAAGCCCGAAGGCTGAGACCGGCGGGGAAATAGCGATGGTCTTCACGCCACGACAACAACCGACCGGTCCTTCGGCAGTCTGGGTCAACAAGCCCGAGGACCAGCTGCCGGATGGCGTGACGCATCACACCTTCTACTCCAGGGCGCACCAAACCGACGTGGGCTACTGCATCTACCTGCCCCCCGGCTACGACCCCCGGGCGGACAGGCGTTACCCGGTGATCTACAACCTGCATGGCGCCGGCGACAACGAGTTGCACGGTTTCGACGACGTGAGGGTGCTCGACGCGGGCATCCGCGAGGGGCGCTGGCCGGCCATGATCGCAGTGCTTCCCAACGGCGGCATGCGCACGTTCTACAAGGATTCCCACGATGGACGCTTCCAGAGCGAGACGCTCATCATTCGCGAACTGATTCCCCACATCGACGCGACCTGGCCCACGATCGGCGCGCGCAAGGGGCGGTGTATCGAAGGACACAGCATGGGGGGCCGCGGGGCAACGCGCCTGGCGATGAAGTACCCGAACCTGTTTTGCTCGCTGTTCAACCTGGCGGGGAACGTGCCGCGCACCCTTGCGCACTTCGACCCGTCGGCGCCGGACTACCCCAACAACTACCTCGGCCCCGACCGGCAGAACTACATCGACAACGATGCCTACGAACTGCTCAGGAAAAACCTGCAAGATATCAGGGGCAAACTGCGCATCCAGATGTGGTGCGGGACACAAGACATGGGCCACCTGGCCACCGTGAGGGACTTCCACCAGGCCTTGCTGGAGGCTGACGTGGACCACACGTACATGGAAATCGAAGGCCTGGGCCACAGGAAGAAACCGATGATCGACAGGTACCGGGACGTGTGGTTCGACTATCACGCGGAGTCGCTGCGGCGGGCGGCGGATTGGGAGTGAGCGGCGACGCACGAGGGCTTCGGCACAACAGCCGACTGGTCCCAGCGATTGATTCTCTTGTCCGGCGTTGGGATCTGCGATAAATACTCCGTGTATCCCTCAAGAGACGATGTCCGCATGACCACGCGCAGAACCATTCTCGCCGGCATCTCGCTGGCGCCAGCCTTTCCCTTGCTGACTCGCGCTGCCTGGGCCAGCGGAACCGTGACCGCCGAAGACAAGTTGCGCACTTCCCGGCTGGTATACCTGACGCCCATCAAGAGCAATGGCGACGAAAGCCGGTGCAAGGCCGAAATCTGGTTCGCCTACGACGCCGGCAACGTCTACGTCGTGACGCCCCCCGACGCCTGGCGCGCCCAGGCGGTGCGGCAGGGCCTGGCCAGGGCCCGAATCTGGGTCGGTGACTTCGGCGTCTGGACGGAGGCGGACGGTGCATTTCGGGACGCGCCGGAATACATGGCGACGGCTGCGATCGAAACCGACGCCGCGGTACACGCCGGCATCCTGGAGTCAATGGGCAGCAAGTACGCGGAGACCGGTTGGAGCAGGTGGGGTCCCCGTTTCCAGGAGGGCCTGGTCGACGGTTCCCGCGTGATGATTCGCTACACCCTCGACGCCTGAGGGAGAGTCCCTTTCGGGGCTCTCAATACTCGCCACGCGGCGTCAAACGGCGCACTTCCGGATCGAATCCGGATGCGACCCACTCGCACTGGGCGGTGTTCCAGTGGGAAAAGAACAGCCGTTTCCCGGGGTCCGGATGCAGCGCCAGGCGTTCCGGAAACAGGTTCCAGTCGGTCAGGACAGGCGAGGGTTGGCGTCGGTATTTGCCGACCCCCGGCAGCCAACTCGTGAGCCAGCCCCCGCGCGCATAGTATTGATGCCAGGTACGGCGGCGCTTGCTGCCGTCGCCGTCCAGCCGAGTATGGAAGATCGCGGTGTCATACAGCACGCAGGTTCCCGCCCGTCCGTAGACTGGAACCTCGTGATAATCCGAGCCCAGTCCCTCGAACGCGTCCCCGAGCGTAACGTAGCGGTTGCTGTTCGGGACGACACAGAAGGCCGGCGTCGTCGGATCCACGTCGGTCAGGTAGTGAATGGCGCACAACCAGTCGCAGGGATTGTACGGTCGCCGTTCGAAACGATCGGGAGCGGCCTTGTCATGATGAAAATTCATGCCGCCCTTGCCCGCATCGACCGGTGTTTCACGGAAGTTGAACTCGCTGAAGCGGACGCGTTCTTCGCCTCCCAAGATCCGGGCGACTACCGGGTAGGAGCGCGGGTGCCGGGTGTAGGGATCGAGTTCCGGATGGTCGAGCAGCGGCTGCGAAAACATGATGCCCGCATTTCTTTGGAAGTACTTCCTTTCGCCGGAGAGGCCCCAGGCTTCCGGCCGCTCGCGTTGCGTGCGGTCGTAGAACTCGTTCAGATGCCCAATCTCCGCCGGAATCAGGCAATTGTCCAGAGCAACGAACCCGTGCTTCTCGAAATAGTCACAGGCGGCGTCCCGCTGCCCTTCCGGCTCGAAATGCACCGCGAACCCGGCGTTGACACGACCGAAGCCCTGGCTGGCGGCCTTCCGGTCGCCACTGACGTTTTCTTCTTTCGTGACCTTGAGCATCACCCTGCCATTCGCCATTGATCGCTGAACGCAGACCCAAATTGAATCTCACGTCGCTACCTGTTACATTATTGAGTTAATTTACTCAATAATGTAACACGATGAGTTTCGAGCGTGCACACGTCTCTACGCTCCTCGACCGGCTCAATGAGTCACCGCAGCGGCTGACTTTCGTCACGGGGCCCCGGCAGTGCGGTAAGACAACCCTTGTCGACCAAACCCTCGAGCATCTTGACCAGCCCAGTCTATACCTGCCGGTTGATGAACCGGAGTCATTGGCCCTCCCCCGAATTCGAAACCTGCCGGACGATGCGCCCTCGAGCTTCACTCGGGCCACGTTCTCAGGTGAACGCGACTCCCGATGGGTCGCGCAGGCCTGGGAGCGCGCGCGAATTCAAGCTGCTCGATCACAACGTGGCTTCGTCCTGGTATTCGACGAGATTCAGAAGATTCCAAACTGGTCGGAGACTGTCAAAGGACTGTGGGACGCCGACCGCCGGGAACGTCGAGCCCTGCACGTCGTGCTGCTCGGCTCCAGCCCTCTATTGATGCACAAGGGCACTACCGAGAGCCTTGCCGGGCGCTTCGAATCCATCAGGCTCGCGCACTGGTCCTTCCAGGAAATGGCAACGGCGTTCGGTTTCGACTTTCCGCAGTACGTCTACTTCGGTGGCTACCCGGGCGCTGCCCCGTACATTCACGAAGAGCCCCGCTGGCGCGACTACGTGGCGAGCGCGCTGGTGGAGCCGAATATCGAGCGCGACATCGTAGCCATGGACCGAATCGACAAACCCGCGCTACTCAAGCGGCTGTTCGAACTGAGCGCCGAGTTCTCCGGCGAGATTCTTGCCTATAGCAAGATGGTCGGCCAGCTCGACGACGCAGGCAATACGACGACGTTGGCCCGCTACCTGCAATTGCTGGAAAGGGCTGGACTGGTGGCGGGACTTTCCAAGTACGAAGGTCTGGCCCGGCGCCAGCGCGCGTCGAGCCCGAAGCTGAACGTACTGAACACCGGATTGATGGCTGTGCATTCGGGATACACGTTCGAAGAGGCCCAGGCGGACCGAACCTTCTGGGGAAGACTCGTAGAGAGCGCCGTCGGCGCACACCTGTACAACACCGGCATGCCCGAAGTCCGTCTCTACTACTGGCGTCGCGGAAACCACGAGGTGGATTTCGTCCTCGAGCGAGGACGGAGACTGGTGTCAATCGAAGTAAAGAGCAACGGACGCGGCATCAATCTCAGTGGTCGAGGGCAGTTCGCGAAGCGTTTCAACCCCGAACGGTCGCTGCTCGTTGGACGCGATGGCATTTCTATCGAGGAGTTCCTGTCGGTCCCGGCACGACACTGGTTTGATTCGGAAGAAGTTGGCAATAAGTTCCTCAATGCGCGACTGGTCGAACGCCCGGCGCTTGGGGAACGGGCAGGAGACGACTTACAGGTTCGAGAACAAAGGGTGGCTACAACCGTCGAACCAAGCCGAGAATACGATGCCGGGGAACGGCAGCGTCGAGAAGCCTGGCACAACCATGTTGCGTCCCAGGCGCCCTTCCTGCGGGAGAACCGGGCGCCGCCTGCACTTCTCCATCACCTGGCTACCGCGTACTTCGGCGACTACATCGACGCCGAGGGCGACACGCCAGGAAGCCGACTGCTGAACCTGCTGGAAGGCGACGGGGAACTCGTTGACACGGTCATTGCGGCCTTTCGCTCAACAACCGTTCGCAGCGACCTGCCCGAAGAGTCCGAGATTGTCCGGCTCGCATCAAAGGGCGAGGTGCACTATCTGAGTTGTCCTTTCATGGCTGGGCTGGAAGAACTCGATCCCGCAGAACTCGACGAAAGACAGATGCGCCTTGCGCTCACCATCCATTTCAACAGGTTGCGTCCGGCGGGGAAGATCGAGTGGTACGCCTCAATCGTGTCGCAGCGACCCGACCTGGTTGCGGACATCCTCGTCCGAACGGTTCGGCAAAGCTGGACTCGGAAAATTGTGGATCACCCGACACTGTCCGAACTTGCCGATGACCAACACGCTGCCGTGGCCGCATTGGCGATACTACAGTTACTTCGATCATTCCCCCCACGTGCCACGTCGAGACAACTTCCCGCGCTGAAGCACATGCTCCGGGCGGCGATTCGGCATTGTCCCGCGGAGGAACTTGTTCAATTCATCAATCGGAAAATGGCAATCCGAAGCATGGACGTGGCGCAACGCATTTGCTGGTGCTGCACCGGATTGCTGGTGGAGCCGGCGGCGTTCACCAGTCGATTGCAGAATGAGATCTCAGGAGGGGGCGAAAGACGGGTCCGTCACGTCGCCTCGCACCTTGCTTCCGACGGCAATGCAGTGTGGATTGGAAAGTGGAATGTGCCCGAACTTGATCTCCTGATCCGATCTTTGGGGCGTTCGTACAGGCCCTCGAGCCCCATGACCGGAGTTGGCGCACTCATCGCCACCGAGAAGATGGAGATAGCCGAGCTGGTGGAACTTCTTATAGGAAGACTCTCGGCGATTGCGTCGACCGAAGCATCGGAAGCTCTGGAAGTCCTCGCTGCAACCGAATCGTTGAGTCCTTGGCGAGAAAGAATTCGGAGCGCGCAGACCAGGCAGCGAGCGGTTGGCCGGGAGGCAAATTTCCGCCATGCCAATGTTGAGCAGGTGCTTCAAACGCTAGACAACGCTTCGTCGCGACCCTCACAACAGAAACGGGCCGGAAGATAGCCATCTGCGTGATCGATGTGTCCAAGCAATAGGAAGGTGTGCACGAGCATCACCTGAAAGGCGTGAACAACGGCGTTGCCGGCAACATCAGCCGTCGCGAACGACGCAGCGAAAGCCGATGTGCGATGTCGCCGTATCGATCATCTGCGGGATACGTGCGGCGGGACGATAGCGCAGGCAGTAGCTCGGTGCGCAGAGATGCGAGCCCCCCTTGAGAACCTTGCGCGGAATCCTTATCTCGGATTGCAATGGATCGAAGCTGTCGCCCTCCGGCCCGCCGCGCGGATTGGTTCGCACGACGGTTCGCCCGATGCTGCGGCCAGCGGCGCGTTGGTTGACTGATCCGCAACAGGGCATATCGGTTGCTTCCTGCGATAGGTGCCCCCTCGCGCTGCCTTCTTCCGCGAGGGACACCCTCGCGCTGCCTTCTTCTGCGAGGGACACCCTCGCGCTCCCGGGCTGAGCCCCATGCGATGCGCTCCACCAGTCCTGCGTCCATTCCCAGACATTGCCCACCATGTCGAACAAGCCGTAACCGTTGGGCGGGTATGTGTCCACGGGGGAGGTGCGGGTGTGGCCGTCGCGCGCGGTATTGCGCCACGGGAACTCACCCTCCCAGGTGTTCGCCATCGCCTTGCCGCCGGGGTGGAAATCGTCACCCCAAGGGTAGGTTGCCCCGTCCAGGCCTCCTTTTGCCGCGTATTCCCACTCCGCTTCCGTGGGCAGCGATTTGCCGCGCCAGTCGGCATAGGCGTTCGCATCTTCGTAGGCGACGTGCACGACGGGATGGTCCGCATGGGCCGACTCTTCTCTCCAGTTGGCACCCCTGACGAATCGCCACCAACGGCCCGGGTTGTCCAGGTCCACGGGGCCGCGAGTCTGGATGAACACAAGCGACCCCGCCGCAAGATCCGCTTCGTCGAGACCGGGATAGTCCTCGGCGATCAGGTCCCTCTCCGCGACCGTCACGTAGCCCGTCGCTTCGACGAAACGCGCGAAGTCCCTGTTAGTCACCGGCGCGGGGTCCATCCAGAAGCCATCCAACCGGACGGCAACCACAGGACGCTCCTCGACGTAGAAGCCCGCGGCCCCCATGTCAAATTCCCCTCCGGGAATCCGGACCATATCGTCGGTGTCAGAAGTCAAGTCTGATTCGCCGCAGCACCGGATACATCCTGCTCGATAACCGCCAGGTTTCTCGCCTGCAAACTGGCGTCAACCATCACCATGCGTTCGTCTGTCGTCAGAGGGAAGCGTGGAGGATCTTCGTAGCCTGCTACCGCCCGTCCTTCTCGGGCGATGCGGCACCGATCTGCGCCTTCAGCTCGGACAGTTCCATCTCGGCCGCCGCAAGGCGTTGTCGAGTCTCATCCGGCGTCAACAGGTTTCGCTCCGCAACGGGATCGTATAGGCGCAGCGCGGGGCCATCCAACCACAGATCAAGGCCGAGTCTCCTGCTGGACAAGCCCTGTTCGCCATTGGCAAGCGTGCGCTCGAGCATCGATCGGTAGCCCCCGCTGGACAGTTCGAAACCCTGCAGCGCCGGCGCCAGGTATTCCCCGCGCGGGTCATACATGAAGTACTCGGCCACGCCCCACTTCGCGTAGCGCGCCTTCTTGCGTTCGTCCTCCCTGCGCGTGCTCTTTGAGGTCACCTCCAGCACGAACGCTGGCGACGGCTCCTCCCAGAGCTTGTAGATCTCTCGCTCGCGTTCTTTTTCGCTTGCGCCGCCGAAGGCCACGAAGATATCCGGCGACAGATGTCTTCTCGGCTCCTTTGGATCGTCGTACGCCAACATGTTGACGCCGACATAGGCGTCCGCCCGCCGTTTGAAGAACGTCGTGATGCAATACGCCAGGTCCGACAGGCGCTTGTAGTGGAGTGGGGTCTCCGCCACCGGTCTGCCGTCCGACGTCGGAAACTCAACGATCCTGGAATCGGCACGCAGCACTTCGCTCATTGGTCCGATCTCGCTTCAGGCGCCGGCGTTGCCGACGACCAGCCGAGCGTAGCACGGCGGCGTTTGAGCGCTCAATCCGAGGTGGGGCACCCGATTCACGAGCTCGACCAGCCATGTGTCACTCCAGCAAAACGCCAAGGGCGATTGTCGCCGACGGGAGAACGTCGCTCTGCCAGTCAACGACCCCCATCGATGTAGGAAGTGGCTGAAACCACCCGACGTTTCTTCTGGCGGAAGTCCCAACCGCAGACGGCATCCCAAGCGATCACTCGGCAACAGCTTCCGTTCGTGGCAACGAACGCTTCCCGGATATACTGCCGCGCTGGAAAACCGGAGATTCGAATGGCCTACGAAACCCTCATCGTCGAGAACAACGAATTCGTAACGACCATCACGCTGAACCGTCCCGAGCGACTGAACGCGTTGAACCTGCAGCTCGCGAACGAGCTCTTCGACGCCCTCGCGGAGCACGACCAGGACGACGACACGCGGGTGTTCATCATCACCGGCGCGGGGCGCGGATTCAGTTCCGGCGCGGACCTCCGGGGCGGAAGTGCCAGCGAACCCAGGGCCAGCAACTCGCCCGGACTAGCCGAACGCATGTTCCAGTCGTTCCACGACGTGGAGAAACCCATCATCGCCGCGATCAACGGCTGGGCCGTCGGCGGCGGATGCACCATGACCCTGCTGTGCGACCTTCGCATCGCGTCGGAGGAGGCGCGCTTCCTGCTTCCCTTCACGAGACTCGGCATCTCCGCCGAACTCGGGTCGACCTACACGCTGCCGCGCCTGATCGGGCAGGGCAAGGCGTCCGAAATGGTCCTGCTCTCGAAGACGGTTGAGGCCCGAGAGGCCCTGGAGATCGGACTCGTGAACCAGGTCGTGCCCGCCGACCAGCTGGCGCAGACGGCATGGGAAACGGCGACCACCATCGCGGGTTTCTCGCCCCTGTCCGTGCGCATGAACAAGCGCGGTCTCAAGCAGGGCCTGCACTCCGACATAGAGACCCAGGTGAGATACGAAACGCTCGCGCTATCGGTGCTGGGCAAGGCCTCGGACACCCAGGAAGCCCGAACCGCAGCCCGGGAGGGTCGTGACCCGGAATTCAAGGGACGCTAGCGTGCGTCGTAGAACGGCACGTAGTGCTGATCAGGGCGCAGGATCCCGGACGGGCAGGATGGGCGAAACAGAGGGCCGGGGCTGGGGTAGAACACGGCGCCCGTCAGGGCGATGGATTTTATGGCGCGAGCGGTCACTTGCTAACGCCGGCGGCAGGCCCCATATCTCATCATGGTCGGCGCAGTTTCCGCACAGTATTATCTCCGCAGCAGCGGGACGGCTTGGAGGACGAGGTGACCTATTCGCGCATACTTGCGGCCGTGGACATGTCAGACGCCAGTGAGAACGTCGTGCAACGTGCACTGCACATCGGCGCCGGTGCGGAGATCACGGCCATGCATGTCGTCGACCTGCCTCCCTACGTCGGCGAACATGTCGCCTTCAGACCTGAAGTAGCGTTACGCGAACACGCCACGAGTCAGGCGGCTCAGCATTTGGAGGCCGTGTGCACGTCGGCCGGCATTGAGCGGCACGTACTGCTTGAAGGCCACCCTGCCAAAGGGATCTGTGGCTATGCCGACTCGCAGGGCGCGGACCTTGTTGTCATCGGTGCGCACGGCCGGGGCGGCTGGCGGCGGCTACTCGGCTCAACCGCAAGTGCCGTACTGCACGGCAGGGTCTGCGATGTGCTTTGCGTACACATTCCCGAGGAGCCGCAGCCGTTCCGCCACGTGCTGGCCGCCGTCGACACGACCGAGGACGCGCCCGCGGTGCTCGCGCGCGCAGTGGCGGTCGCCGCGATCAGTGGGGCGCGCGTTTCCGTAGCCACCGTTGCACGACCAGTCGAATACACCTATGTCGGCGCGGACCTGGCCACAAGCCCGGTACCCCCTTTTGACGATGCAGTCAAAGAACAGCTGCAGGCGCGTCTGGACGAACTGGCCGCCAAGTTCGGCTTGACGGGCGAGCGACTGGTCCGCACTGGGCATCCTGCAGACGAAATCCATGCCCTGACCGACGAGTTGGGAGTGGATCTGGTTGTGTTGGGCACCCACGGACGGCATGGACTCAGGCTCCTGCTCGGCTCCACCGCCAATGCCGTGCTACACGGGGCGAAATCCGATATCCTCGCGGTCCTGATGCCTGCCTGAGCCGTTTCTGCGCCCAGCATTGGCGCCGCAGCTACGCATCCATCGAAATAACGATTTCCAACCCGGGGGCTGGTCCTGGGTTGAGGAAAAATCTGGGTGACTTGTGGAATCATGTCATTGACGGCGCTAGGTAGAACCATACCGTAGGCGCTGGACAGGACGCTCCCAAACAAACGGCTACGCGGGCCGCGGGGTCGCTACAAGGCAGCTGCATGAGTGATCTTCAACTGATTGGCGGCTACGCGGACAAGGGTCTCGTGGAAGCGTCGCCGACAATGACCGCCCGCCGGATGTTCGGCCTCGCGCTCAAGACATGGCCTCACATGCGTCCCCTGCTGAAGCACCTTCTGGTGCTACTCGCCTTCATGTTCTCTGGCGGTCTGGCTGGGCTGGTCGGGGTGTTCTTCGGTACGGACCTGTTAACCAATAAGGTCCTGCTCGGAGAAGGACTGCAACCGATTCAGGCGACCGTGCTGTTTCTTGGCGACGAGTACGTCACGACCGATCCCCTGAAGCTGGGGGAAGGGGTCAAGACTGACCTCCCGCACGCGACCGGGAAGTCCAAAACAGGTAAGCGAAGAGTCGAACTGCCGGAAGCAGACCCGGAGTTGACCCAGGCGCAGCGCAAGACGGTGCGCAATCGTCTTGTGCTATGGGGCGCGGTCAGCGGTGTCGTCACGGCGATTGTCGGCATGGCCATCTGGTACTACAGCAGCTGGGTCTGGCAGAGCATCAACCAGAATCTGCGGGTGGCCATGGTCGAACGCGCAGAGTCCCTGTCGCTCAGATTCCACAACGATTCCCGGGTCGGCGACGCCATTTTCCGGGTCTACCAGGACAGCGCGATGATCATCAACCTGATCCAGGGCGCCATCATCAGCCCGCTGGTGGCCCTCTACTGGATTCTCCTCGGCCTCGCCTTCGTAGCCGCCTTCGATCCCTGGTTCGCCCTGATCGTCGTCATTGTCGGCTTGCCCATCGGCTGGCTCACGGTAGCGTCGACGCCCCGAATTCGCCGACGCGCCCTGGCCAACCGCATCGCCAACAGCAACCTGACGTCCCGATTGCAGGAAGCGTTCGCCGCAATCAAGGTGGTCAAGGCCAATCGCGCCGAGGCCCGCGTATTCGACCGCTTCGACCGGGACTCCGTCAGCGCACTGGACGCAGCGTATTTTCTGCGCCTCGACATGGTCCTCTTGACCACGGCTGTAGCGTTGCTCGGCGGCGGCATGTTGATTCTGTCCGAATACATCATGGTCTCGTGGGTGATTGAAGGGCGAGAAACGTTTCTCGGTGCGCTCGTCGCCACGTTCATCGGTTTCGTCGTCTGGAATCTCGGAGCGGTACAGATCGCACGGGGGCGCATAGAGGGGCTGGCCGGAGGCGCCCGGGACCTGCTTGGCATCTGGATGCGGATGCAGGATCTCTTCCTCGCCCTGGAGCGGGCGTTCTACCTGCTGGACCAGGAGCCCGAAGTCGTGGACCCGGACGATCCGGTGCCGTTTCCGAGCCCCATCGAGCACGTGAGCTGGCGCGGCGTTCAATTCGCCTATGAAGCTGATCGGCGCGTGCTGCAGGGCATTGATCTGGACGCCTACGCCGGCACTGTCACCGCCATCGTCGGCTCTACCGGCACCGGCAAGTCCACGCTGATGACGCTCCTGCTGCGGCTATACGAACCCGATGCCGGATCCGTCGAGATCAACGGCGTCGACCTGCGCGCCATGGCCGTCGACGACATCCGCGCCAACGTGACGATCGCACTGCAGAAGAACATTCTGTTCGCGGATACCGTCGCCAGGAACATCGGCTTCGGCACATCGGGCGCCAAGCGGTCCGACATCGAAGCCGCAGCCAGGGTTGCCTGCGCCGACGCGTTCATTCAGGCCATGCCCAAGGGCTACGACACCGAACTCGGCGAGCGCGGCGGCAAGCTGTCCGCCGGACAACGACAGCGGCTATCCATCGCCCGGGCCATCGTGCGCGACACGCCGATCCTGATTCTCGATGAGCCGACGGCCTCGCTGGACGCGCGCAACGAGCAACAGGTTCTCGCGAACCTCGCCGATTGGGGCAAAGACAGGGTCATCTTCCTCATCACGCATCGCTTGTCCACCATCAGGAACGCGGATCAGATCGCGCTGATAGAGGGTGGACGAATCGTCGAGTCGGGATCGCACGACGCGCTGATGGCCATGCCGGACGGACGCTACCGCGCCTTTGTTGGAGCCGAAACGTCCGGATCTCAGGCGCGGGGGTCCCGATGAGTGATGAATCCCTGCCGGGAGCCGTGCCGGAAAATCCTGAGGACCCTGGCGCGCCCAGGAGACCTTGGCTGAAGCGAGGGGCGCGTTACCTCAAGGACGTCTTCGGCAAGCCCCGTTTCGATGACCGCATCGATACGCAGCCGGATATCAGGACCGTAGAAGCACTCTCGATCATTGGCCGCTGCATCCAGCTGCTCTTGCAGGTGAAATGGCTGCTCAGCATCAAGTTTTTTCTGCACCTCCTGATGATTGTTCCGGGATTGCTGCTGCCATGGCTGGCCAAGATCGTTGTCGACAATGTCATGCTGCAGAAACCCTTCGGCCAGACGGAGGTTCTCTATCCCCCATTCATGTATCCCCTGCTGAACCTGGTCCAGGGACAGGATCCTCTCGCCATCATGCTGACCATCACGGTCATCTACCTGGTCATGCTCATTACCGTCGGAAGTCGCATGGGAGAGACCGACGCCGGGCTATTGCAGGGCAGGGACGCGGCCACGCAAGCCGAAAATCAGACCAGCTCCGGTCACAGCCAGGGTGGTGGGCTGCTGGGCGTAGCCGAATTCATGGCGCACACTCGGTTGACCCAGAACGTGGCGAATCGCGTGCGTTCGCGCCTGTTCGACCGTCTCACGCATCTGCCGATGACAGCACTCGATGATCAGCGCACGGGAGACAGTGTCTTTCGCGTGCTCTACGACGCCCCAGGGGTGCCGGACCTGGCGTTTCGGGTGACGTTGGTGCCATTCTTCATGCTCCTCCAGGCCGGGATCAACCTCTACATCCTGCAATACTCCTACGGCCATGTGTCGCCGGAACTGGTCGTCATAGCCTGGCTGACCGTACCCGTGGCCTTTGCCATCACCTTTCCATTTTCCGGCGCGCTACGGCGGACCAACCAGAACAAGCGCGCGGCTGGCGCGGCCACGACCAATGCCATGGAGGAATCCATGAGCAATATCACCGCGGTCCAGAGCCTCGGCGCAGGCAAGGAGGAAAACCGACGCTTTGCGGAACGAAGCAGCCAGACCTTCCTGCGGGAACGCTACGCCATCCTCGTGGTCGGTGTTGTGTCGTTGATCGTTGGTGCGGCCTTCGGCATCGCGGGCATATACGTGACCATCCTTATCTCGAACGCCGTCATAGAAGGCTCGATGTCGCCTGGCGACTTCGCGGTCCTTGTCGGTGTGTTCTGGGGTATCGCCATTCCCGCGGGATATTTCGGCGCCTGGTGGATCAAGCTGCAGGACGTCATCGCGGCGGTTCGCCGCGTCTTCTTTTTCCTCGACTATCCTTCCGAACAGGATCGCGTCGGCGGTATCCCTGTCGATGACATTCGGCGCGGCGTACGACTCGAAGGCACCGGCTTCGCCTACCCCGACGGGCAGGAGGCGCTTCGCGATGTCGATCTCGAACTGAATGTGGGTGAACTGATCGCTATCGTGGGACCGACGGGCGCAGGCAAGACCACCCTCGCCTATCTCATCCCTTCGCTGCTGACGCCGACAACCGGTCGCGTGCTGATCGACGGCGAAGACGTGCGCGAACTGGACATCGACAGCCTGCGGCGCCACGTCACCTATGTCTTCCAGGAACACGTCCTGCTGTCCGAGACGATTCGGGAGAACCTCCTGCTCGCCAACCCCGATGCCAGCGAGGCGCAGATGATGGCGGCCCTGGAGACAGCCGGTTGCATGGACTTCATCACCGATCTCCCGGACGGCATCGATACGCAGCTGGGGCGTTCGGGAGACAGCCTGTCGGTAGGCCAACAGCAGCGCCTCTCCATTGCCAGGGGCCTGGTTCGCGATTCGAAGATCCTGATCCTGGACGAACCTACCGCCGCACTGGACCCGCAAACCGAGAACGCGCTCGTTGCGTCGCTGCGCTCGGCTGCCGAAGATCGCCTCGTCATCGTCATCGCCCATCGGTTGTCCACCATCCGCCACGCTGACCGCATCGTCTTCCTGGAAGAGGGCGAAATCCGGGATCTCGGCAGCCACGAAGAACTCATGTCAAGGCCCCACAGTGCCTATCGCGACTTCGTCGAACTGCAGAGCGGCTGAGGGGAAAGTCGCCCGAAAGGTTATTCCAGGAGTTCGCCGCCGAAGCCGATGCGCCCGCTCGCGCGCGGCGCATAGAGCACGTGGACATTTTCGCGGGGACGGTCCAGCCTTCGCGCGACGATTTCCGCAATCTTGCCCATTTCCTGTCGTAGTGCGCCCCGCTCCGGCGTTTCGGCTCGCAATATGTTGACAAAGATCGGCCGCGCGTCCGGCCCGACCGCCGCGCTGTTCTCCGCATAAGCGTTCTGGTCAATCGTTCGCAGCTTGACCCACGTGCCTCCGGACTCGCTACCGAACAGGTCTCCGAGTTCGTCGGCGAGGAGTTGCAGCGTCTCCTTGCCGATGACATCGGGTTCGGTCGCGTCCGTGACAACTTCGACGTCAACGATAGGCATGTTGGTATCCGGCTGATCGAGCACTACACTGCGTCGCGCGGCCAGTGTAGCGCGGAAGCCTGGATACGGGGACAGCGCAGGGTTGGGCGGCAGGCAGCCTGTGCTACGATCCCGCGAAAGCCCCTTCCTGATCGTCCCCACACCACTTCAGACGGAACGGGACTCCAATTCCTGAAGAACCCATGACCGAACGAACCACCAGGGACAAGGCGCGCGTCGTCGGCTTCTGGCTCGGGATCGCAGCGTTTGCGTTGCTGCTGGCGTTTCCCGTCGATCCGACCAACCCGGCAGCGAGCCGGCTTGCCGCGGTGGCCGCGCTGATGGCGGTCTGGTGGATCACCGAAGCGATCCCCCTGTTCGCCACCGCTCTGATGCCGTTGGTGCTCTTCCCGCTCCTCGGCATCATGGCCGGGCGCGAAACCGCGCCGATCTACCTCAACAGCATCATCGTGCTGTTCATCGGCGGCTTCATGATCGCGCTGACCATGGAGAAGTGGAACCTGCACCGGCGCATCGCGCTGGCTATCATCCATTACGTCGGCGGCGGGCCAGCCCGCATCGTGCTGGGTTTCATGGTCGCCGCCGCATTCCTGTCGATGTGGATCTCGAACACGGCAACGGCCGTGACGATGGTGCCGATCGCGCTGGCCATCATCACGCAGATGGAAGAACGCGCCGGCGACCGCGCGCGTCCATTCTCGACCGGGTTGATGCTCGGCGTCGCTTACGGCTGTTCCACCGGCGGCATGACGACCCTAGTGGGCACGCCGCCCAACCTGTCGTTCACGCGCATCTTCCAGATCATGTTTCCCGATGCGCCGGAAATCGCCTTCGGCCAATGGATGATCGTCGCCTTTCCGGTCGGCGTTCTGATGCTGCTGATCACCTGGCTCCTGATTACCCAGGTGCTCTACCGGGCACCGGCGGAAATCGCGGCTGACCGCACGCTCATCGACCGCGAGCGCGAACGCCTCGGGCCGATGTCCTTCGAAGAACGGGCGGTCCTCACGGTCTTCATCTCCACCGCCCTGCTGTGGGTGTTCCGCGCCGATCTCAATCTCGGCGCATTCACCCTCCCCGGCTGGTCGCGCCTAATGCCCTGGCCGAAGCTGATCGATGACGGCACCGTGGCCATCACCATGGCATCGCTCATGTTCTTCATTCCCGCGCGCGACGCCGAAGGTCGCCCGACGCGATTGCTTGACGCCGGGGTCATTCCCCGCCTCCCCTGGAGTGTCGTCCTCCTGATCGGCGGCGGCTTTGCGCTGGCTACCGGCTTTCAGCAGACCGGGCTCGCCGAACTGGTCGGAGGCCAGTTCGGGGCCGCTGGCGAACTGCCCACTTTCCTGCTGATCCTCGTGGTCTGCCTGTCGCTGACTTTCCTGACGGAACTGACGAGCAACACCGCCACCACCGAGATGATCCTGCCGATCCTGGCGGCGGTGGCGGTGGTTTCGGGTACGCACCCTCTCGTTCTCATGATCCCGGCAACGATGTCCGCCTCGTGCGCTTTCATGATGCCCGTCGCGACGCCCCCGAACGCCATCGTCTTCGGCAGCAACCGGATCAGCATCGCGGAGATGGCCCGGGCGGGGATATTCCTCAACCTGATCGGCGCGCTCGTGATTGCGAGCGTCGTCTATACGCTCGGGCTGGTCGTGTTCGACATCGAGCCGGGCGCATTGCCGGCGTGGGCTACGTCCATCGCAAGCGAATAGCTGCCGCTTGGGGTGGTGGTTGGGCCGCAGCTACAAATCCAGCCACATGTGCGACCCGGTGGGTTGAGCTCACATGAACGTCTTGAAAACGGCCACACCCATCGTGACCGCCGCCGCCAACATGATTCCGAGGAGCCAACGAATCTGCGCGGCTTCCTTCTCGGCAATGACGGTCTTGAGGTCAGCGATGTCCGTCTTGGTCGCCATCGTCGTCCTGATGTTTGCAATGTCCGCTTCTATCGCAGCTACGCGTTGGTCAAGCGTGACGGTGGCCATGTGTCGAGTCTCCCGATTTCGCGTTCACGCCATTTGTCGATGGTGAACGGTCACGGGCAATCTTCGGCACGTCCCGCTCCCCTGTCAAGCTGCGTGGGAGCATTCCTACAAGACCCATCGGATCGATCTCACACCTGGTGACCCAAACAAACCCCGGGAGATTCCGTCACGACGTGCAAATAGCTGCTGCATCGGGGTCTCTTTCCACAATTGCTAGCATTTAATACAAAGTGATGGCATCGTTCCAATCGAAGAGAGAACTGATGCAGCAACCTATGGCAAGCCTGAGCATACGTCGTTTGGAGGACGAGACCCTGGCACGACTAAAGGCCCGAGCGAAGCGTGACTCCCTTTCGTTGGAGGAAACCGTGCGACGCATACTGCGAGCCGCAGTCGTGAATGAGGCACCTCTCGGCACGACGATCCGCCAGATAGTCGGCGACGATGGCATCGACCTCGAACTGCCCCGACGCGAGATCGAAAGCCCAATTGACTTCGCGTCAGATGAATACGGCCAGGATTGAGGATGATCCTCCTGGATACAAACGTGATCTCGGCGAGCATGCGAGTCGAAGCCGATGCGAATGTGACGCGCTGGATGGACCGTCAACCCGCTTCGGACCTGTTCTTGTCCGCCGTTACAGTCGACGAAATCACCTTCGGAATCGAAGTTCTACGTCCCGGACGGCGGAGGAGTCGCCTGGCGCGAATCTTCACCGGGATCATCGACGTTTTCTCCGGGCGAGTCCTGACGTTCGACACGGACGCAGCGATCGAAAGTGCGCGGTTCCGCAGCCATCGTCAGCAAATCGGTTCGCCCATGGGTCTCGCCGACTCGCAGATTGCCGGCATCGCCAGGAGCAACGACCTCTCGCTCGCCACGATGAACCTGCGGGACTTTGCGGGAATCGACCTCACGGTGATCGAGCCACGCTGACCGGAACCCGCATTATCCTTCCCGCGCTTTCAGCTACCGCCGCCGCGCGCGGAGGATCGGTTCCGTGTTGTTGAGCGCGGTCGCACAAAGCAATTGGATCGCGGCGCTGAAATGAACCGTGCCGAGGTGCCGGGAGGCGAGCGGAAACTCCCTGTGCGAGAACACCCCAAGAACGTTGGGATGGACCTGGGGTTGTAGGGCGCATGAAGCGGGAATCAGGGAGAGGCGGGATGCGTTGGTTCCCCATGGCCGGAGAATCCACGAATCGCTGGCTCCCCGTCTTTTCGTCATTTCATCCAGTCCTCCGCGACCATCGGTTGTCAACTGACAGGCGACGCGCTACAGTGGTGCCATGATCGCATCGTTTCGCCATCGCGGTCTGAAGGCACTCTACGAAGGGAGAACGTCTCGGCGTGTGGCTCCGGCGCATGTGGGGAAGTTGCGGGACATCCTGGCAGTTCTCGATCGCAGTCGGGGACCGGAAGGCATGAACCTGCCGGGCTTGCGGCTGCACGAACTGAAGGGCGACATGAAAGGACACTACGCGGTATCGGTGTCGGGCAACTGGCGCGTGACGTTTCGGTTCGAGGACGGAACGGCAGTCGATGTCGACTATGTGGACTACCATTGAGGAGATCGACCATGAGCATGAACAATCCGCCGCATCCGGGCGGCATCGTGAAGCGGCAATGTCTGGAGCCGATGGGACTAACCGTAACGCGGGCCGCACAGGGTCTGGGCGTCACTCGGCAGGCGCTCTCCGAGTTGATTAACGAGCGCACAGGCATCTCGGTGGAGATGGCGATCCGGTTGTCGCAGGCGTTCGGCTCGACGCCGGAGACCTGGCTAGGAATGCAGATGGCGTACGAACTCTGGCATGCGCGTGACCGCGTCGGAGAACTCACGGTGGAGCGGTTTGCGACAGCATGATCGGTCGACGTCGACTCAATCAGGGTTCGGTTCTTGTGAACCCCTAGAAACAGTCCCGCTGGGCAGGGGAATTGCTCCGGGCGACTCTTGACGTTCAACACGGACGCAGCGATCGAAAGTGCGCGGTTCCGCAGCCATCGTCAGCAAATCGGTTCGCCCATGGGTCTCGCCGACTCGCAGATTGCCGGCATCGCCAGGAGCAACGACCTCTCGCTCGCCACGATGAACCTGCGGGACTTTGCGGGAATCGACCTCACGGTGATCGAACCACGCTGACAGGGACCCGCATTATCCTTCCCGCGCTTTCAGTTCCCGCCGCCGCGCGTGGAGGATCGGTTCCGTGTAGCCGTTGGGTTGCTCGAGTCCCTTGAACACGAGGTCGCAGGCCGCCTGAAAGGCGACGCTGTCGCCGAATTCCGGCGCCATGTTGCGGTATTGGTCATCGGCGGCGTTCTGCCCGTCCACCACCGCCGCCATGCGTTCCATGGTCGAGCGCACCTGGGCCTGGCTGACGATGCCGTGGTGCAACCAGTTGGCGATGTGCTGGCTCGATATCCGGCACGTGGCGCGGTCCTCCATCAGCCCAACGTCATTGATGTCGGGCACCTTGGAGCAGCCGACGCCGTGGTCGACCCAGCGGACCACGTAGCCGAGAATGCCCTGGGCGTTATTGTCCAGTTCGGCCTGCACGTCATCCGGCGACAGGTTCTCTCCCATAAGCAGGGGTATCTTGAGGATGTCGTCCACCGACGCGCGGGGTCGAGATGTCAACTCCCTCTGCCGGGCGCCGACGTTCACCGCGTGGTAGTGCAGCGCATGCAGCGTTGCCGCCGTGGGAGACGGCACCCAGGCGCAGTCGGCGCCAGCGGATGGATGATTGGACTTCGTTTCCAGCATCTCCTTCATTTCGTCCGGCTTCGGCCACATTCCCTTGCCGATCTGCGCCCTTCCCGGAAAGCCGGTCGCCAGTCCCGCATCGACGTTGGCGTCCTCGTATGCAGTGATCCAGGTCTCCTGCTTCATCGGTTCCTTTCGGACCATGGCGCCGGCTTGCATGCTGGTGTGGATCTCGTCGCCCGTGCGGTCGAGGAAACCGGTGTTGATGAACACCACCCGCTCTCGCGCTGCGCGGATGCATTCGCGCAGATTCAGGCTCGTGCGCCGTTCTTCGTCCATCACGCCGACCTTCAGGGTGTTGCGGTCGAGGCCGAGGATGTCCTCCACGCGGTTGAACAGCTCGCAGGTGAATGCGGTTTCTTCCGGGCCGTGCATCTTCGGCTTGACGATGTAGACGCTGCCGGCGCGACTGTTGACGAAGCTGCCGTTGCGCTTGAGGTCGTGCACCGCGGCAAGGCCCGTCATGGCCGCGTCGAGAATGCCCTCGAACACTTCGTCTCCCCGGCTGTCGAGGATGGCGTCATTGGTCATGAGATGGCCGACGTTGCGCACCAGCATCAGGCTGCGTCCGGGCAAGGTCAGTGAGCCGCCGTCCGGGGCGGTGTACGTCCGGTCGGGCGCCAATCGACGCACGATTCTCTGGCCGCCCTTGTCAAAGGTCTCGGTCAGATCGCCGCGCATGAGGCCGAGCCAGTTGCCATAGACCAGCGTCTTGTCCTCGGCATCGACGGCGGCCACTGAGTCCTCGCAGTCCTGGATCACGGTAAGCGCGGACTCGAACACGACATCCTTGACACCCGCCGCGTGCGCGGCACCCACGTCGTGGTTGCGGTCGATCTGAATCTCGATGTGCAGGTTGTTGTGCCGCAGCAGCACGACGGATGGTTCGCCCTCCCCCTCGAAGCCTGCGAACTGCGATGGATCGGCGAGCCCGGTCAGAGCACCGGATGACAGCGCTACGCCAAGCGTGAAGCTTCCGTCCGCGGCATCGACACGGTAGCTCGAGGCGTCCGCGTGGGACCCCTCGGCCAACGGCACGATCTCGTCCAGAACGTGCGCGGTCCTTGCCACGACCAACTCGCCGCGGGCAGGGTTGTAGCTGTCTCCCTTCTCGCGGCCGGGGGTCTCATCGATGATGTCGGTGCCGTAGAACGCGTCGTAAAGGCTTCCCCAGCGGGCATTGGCCGCGTTCAGCGCGTAGCGCGCATTCATCACCGGGACGACGAGTTGCGGTCCCGCAAGCGAAGCGATCTCCGGATCGACGTTCGCGGTCTCGATCTCAAAATCGCCGCCTTCGGCAACGATGTAGCCGATCTGGGAAAGAAATGCCTTGTAGGCGTCAGGATCGTGTGCCTGTCCTCTGCGCGCCAGGTGCCAGCCGTTGATCCGCTCCTGCAGCGCATCGCGTGTGGCGAGCAGCGCACGGTTTTTCGGCGTGAGGTCGTCGACGACAGCTTCGAACCCGCTCCAGAATGCATCCAGCCCGATGCCGGTGTCCGGCAGCATGCGCTCCGCCACCAGATCGTCGAGCACCTTGGCCACCCGCAATCCGCCCCGCTGAACCCGTTCTGACATGATCCCTCGCTATCCGCCGCAAAAAGACGGGCAAAATACCGTTTCCGTCCGCGTGCCCGCAAGCGCGTCCGGCGTTTTCTAGGCCCTATCTCGCGCCGGTCCCCAGAAAACCGCCATAGCCACCCCGGAAGAACAGCAGCGGGCCGCGCGTTCCGTCGAGTATCTCGATGTCCAGCACGCGGCCAACGGCGATGGTGTGATCGCCCGCGTCATGCTCCGCCTCCAGCGCGCAGTCCACGTATGCCAGCACGCCGTCGAGAATGGGCGCCCCGGAAACTCCCGGGCGCCAGCCGATGTCGGCAACCTGGCCGCTCTGCGCGAACGTTTCGCTGACCTGGCGCTGGTCGTCCGACAACACGTTGATGCAGAAGCTGCCCGCATCCCGGATTCGCGGCCAGCTCGTACTTGACTTCGCCGGGCAGACTCCGATCAACGGTGGTTCCAATGACAACGACACGAAAGACTGGGCCGCGAATCCAGTCATTTGTCCCTCGTCCAGACCGGCCACGATGACGACGCCGGTACAGAACTGGCCCATTGTGTCGCGAAACTCCCGACCTTGGAATTCCGTCATGTATCCCTCCAGTAAGTGAGTCATGTTACCGCACGGCCACAGGGCGAGTGACGAGGCGGGATGTCTTGGCAATTGTGGAATTGCCCGGAATGTCCGTGAGACATTTCCCTCATCAAATCAGGGGCGATGTCGCGCAGACAGCGGCACATCGCAACTGGACAATGGCATCGGTGTTCAACCACAATCGCCGCGTGTCCATGAAAAACCAATTCATCACGCTCATCGCCACCATCCTGCTGGTGGGCGCCGCAACGATGGGCGTCAACATAAGCATCATCGGCGCGATCGCGGAGGCGAATGACGTGCGATTCGCCCAAATCGATGCCCGGTTCGAACAGGTCGATCGACGTCTCGACAGACTGGCTGCGCGCATGGACGCTATGGACCGGCGCATGGATGCCATGGACCGGCGCATCGACGAGCGCTTCCGAGACATGGCGGCGGCCATTGCCCGGCTGGAGGGCTTGATCCAGGGTATTCACGGCCAGACAACCGCCGGCCGGCTGCGACCAAGGGCCGAACACGAGGCCTGATCAGACCCAGCCTAGGCCATCAATCTGCGGTCACCGATTGGTGCCGATCTTCCCCTTGCTCCGCACTCGTCATGCGCGCGGGGAACGTGAACCATGCGGTTTCGCTTACGCCAGGCGGCAGGTCGCGACGCTGGCTCACAGCGCGCAGTCTCCCCGCTCGTCGATTCCGATTGATTCGACACGAGGTGGTAGCGAGCGACGGCGACGGAGTAGAATTTCGCCCAGATGGCCGAAGTCAGCGCCCGTCCGCAAAACGACGCAAAGCAAACCTACGCAGCGCTGGATCTCGGTTCCAACAGCTTTCACCTCATCGTCGCCCTGGACTGGGGCGACCGGCTTCAGGTAGTCGACAAACACCGGGAAATGGTGCGCCTGGCCGAGGGTCTTGGCCCGGCCAACATGCTCAGTCCCAAGACCACCGCCCGCGCACTGGAATGCCTCGAACGGTTGAGTCAGCGTCTCCGTCTGCTGCCGCAGCGCAATGTGCGCGTGGTGGGCACCAATACCCTGCGCAAGGCACGCAACAGCCAGCAGTTCATCGCTCGCGCCGAGGAAATCCTCGGCCACCAGGTGGAGGTCATCAGCGGTCGAGAGGAAGCCCGGCTGATCTACCTCGGCGTCTCCCACTCCCTGGAGGACAACCACGACACGCGCCTCGTCATAGATATCGGCGGCGGCAGCACTGAACTGATCCTGGGGCAGAGCTTTCAGCCGCAACTGGCCGAGAGCCTCTATATCGGCTGCGCGGACCTGTCCGACAGCTACTTCGCGGACGGCCGCATCGACGCGACCGGCATGGCGGCGGCAGAACGCGTCGCGCGGCAGGAGTTCGAGGTCCTCGAGCGCATCTTTCTTGCCCGCGGCTGGGACAATGCCGTTGGCGCCTCCGGCACCATCATCGCCGTGCACGACATCATCGAGTCGGAACTCGCAGGCAACGACATTACGCGCGAAGGCCTGGACCACGTCACGAAGCGGCTGATCGAATGCGGCCACACCGGGAATCTCGACTTCGCCAGCGTGGACGCCCAACGCGCGCCCGTATTCCCCGGCGGGGTCGCGATACTACGGGCCCTGTTCGACGCCCTCGACGTCGACCGTCTGACCGTATCCGGCGGCGCGTTGCGCGAAGGCCTGCTGCACGATCTCCTGGGCAGGATTCACGAGCAGGACATCCGGGAGAACACGGTGCTCGACCTTGCGCGGCGTTTCAACGTCGATCAGGACCACGCCGGGCGCGTCGCGGCGACGGCGCAGGATCTTCTCGATCGGGTGCAACCCTATTGGAACGATATCGATCCCAACCTCGTCCCCCTGCTGCGCTGGAGCGCTACGCTACACGAGATCGGCCTCGACATCGCCCACAGCCAGTACCACAAGCACGGCGGTTACCTGCTGGACAACATGGACATGCCCGGGTTCTCGCGTCCGGAACAGCATCGCCTTTCGCTACTGGTGCGCGCCCACCGGCGCAAGTTCCCGGCCGAAGACTTCGTCGATGCGCTCGATCTCGCGAGGCTCAGCGTACTGTTGCGGATCGCCGTGGTGCTGCATCGCAGCCGGTCGGACGTGGCCCTGCCGGCTTTCGACGTCCGCGCCGAAGACGACTTCATCAGACTGTCGTTTCCAAGGAACTGGATTGGCCAGCATCCGCTGACGCAGCTCGACCTCGAACAGGAAGCCGAGTACCTTCGGTGGTCGCCGATCCGACTCGCGATACCGAAGCGAGCGCCACAAGACCTTTCGCCCTAACGGGCGCGAGCCAGTGCGGACCCGTGTCAACCCGGCGCCGCTTCCAGCAACCGCTCCTGGGCAATGAGAGATTTGCGCCCACCCTTGCGCCGTTGGTAGCCGCCGTCCGGATTTAGCTCCCATGCCGCAGTATCGTCCAAATACAGCTTGATGTCGCGCATCAGCGAGTCGCGCAGCGCCTCGTCCTCGATCGGGATACACGTCTCGACGCGATCAAAGAAGTTCCTCTGCATCCAGTCGGCGCTCGATATGTACATCAAGGGCTCGCCGCCGTGCTCGAAATAGAACACGCGCGTATGCTCGAGGAACCGACCGATCACGGAGATCACGCGAATGTTCTCCGATACGCCCTCGATACCCGGCTTCAGCGCACAGAGCCCGCGCACGATGAGATCCACATTGACCCCCGCCTGGGACGCTCGGTAGAGAACACGGATCGTCTCCGGATCGATCAGCGCGTTCATCTTGGCAATCAGCCGCGCCGGACGGCCCGCCTCGGCATTGGCTATCTCGCTCTCGATGTGCCGATGCAAGGTGCTTTGCAGGGTGAACGGCGCCTGCAGCATCTTCTTCAGCTTGCCGGCCTTCCCCATCGTCGTGAGTTGCTTGAACACCTGCTCCACGTCCCTGGTGATCGCCGGGTCGCAGGTGAATAGCCCGTAGTCCGTATACAGGCGCGCGGTGCGCGTATGGTAGTTGCCCGTTCCGACGTGGATATAGCGCGCCAGGCGCCGGCCTTCGCGGCGAATCACCATGGACATCTTCGCGTGGGTCTTGAATCCGACGACGCCGTAGACCACCTGCGCGCCCACCTCCTGTAGGCTGGTGGCAAGTTCGATGTTCGCAGCCTCGTCGAAACGGGCGCGCAGTTCTATGACGACCAGGACCTCCTTGCCATTGCGCGCCGCGTCGATCAGGGCGCTCACAACCGCCGAATCGGCCCCCGTGCGGTAGAGCGTCTGACGAATCGACAGCACCGCCGGATCCGCCGCCGACTGCCGCAGAAAGTCGATCACCGGCAGAAACGAGTCGAACGGGTGGTGCAGCAGGATGTCTCCTTCGCGAATCGCCGCAAACAGGTCCGAGGCGTGCTGGATGCGGCTCAACGTTCGCGGGGTGAAACCCGCGTACTTGAGATCCGGACGGGGTACTTCATCAGGAATCATGTTCAGCCGCATCAGGTTGACGGGGCCATCGCATCTATAGACGTCGTCGTCGGTCAGGTCGAACTGCATCTGCAGGAAGTGTGCGACATCACCAGGACAATCCTCGGCCAGCTCGAGGCGCACCGCATCCCCGAACCTTCTCGAGAGCAGTTCGCCCTCGACGGCCCGCAGCAGGTCATCGACTTCCTCCGCGTCCACGAACAGGTCGCTGTTGCGCGTCACGCGGAACTGATAGCAGCCCGACACACGCATCCCCGAAAAGAGATCGTCGACATAGGTCTCGATGATCTCGGAAAGAAACACCAGGTCGTTGGGCGACTCCGCGTGGGTTTCAGGCAACCGAACGACTCTCGGGAGCGCCCGCGGCGCCTGCACGATGGCCATGCCGCTGTTGCGTCCGAATGCGTCCTTGCCGTCCAGGGTCACGATGAAGGTCAGGTTCTTGTTCAGGAGGCGTGGAAAGGGATGCGCCGGATCGAGGCCGATGGGGGTGAGAATGGGCTCCAGTTCGTAGTTGAAGTAGCGCTTCAACCACCTGCCCTGCTTCTTGTTCCATCGCTCGCCCTGCAGGAAATGGATACCCTCCTGTTCCAGCGCCGGGAACATCATGTCGTTGAGCACCCGGTATTGCTCTTCCACCAGGGCGTGCGCTTCGAGGGAAATGGCGCGCAACTGTTCCGCCGGCGTCAGGTTGTCCGGGCCCCGCTGCGTGGAACCCAGCGCATATCGCTGCTTCAGACCCGCCACGCGAACCTCGAAGAACTCGTCGAGATTCGAACTCGTGATGCACAGGAAACGAAGCCGTTCCAGGAGCGGCACATCGGCAATCTTCGCCTGCTCGAGGACACGCCGATTGAACTGGAGAAAGGAGATTTCCCGATTGATGTAGAAATCCGGATTGGCGAGGTCGACGTTTGCGGTCATGCCGGCAAGATACCAAAACTCTCCGACGATGCCACGACAACCCCTCGGCCCGCATAGCAGGCCGTACTTCGGCCGGTTCTGGACCACTGTCCCGGCAAACCGTGTCCGGCTATTATCGTCGGCATGAGCGAACGTTCCCTGACAGGGCCCGCGCCGTGTTGCTGACGCCGCGCTACTGGGGCAAGACGCGCCGTATTCTTGCGATCCACCGGGTGTTTCGCGAAGAACCGGAGATCGGCCTGCATCCGCAACAGATCGCGCGCCGTACCGGAATCGCGATGATGGACGTGAAAGAGCGCCTTGACGCGACGCCCGAGCTTTTCGTCCGTTTGCCGAAACGCGATGGATTGACCCGCTATCGGCTGACCTCGACAACTTCCGCACAGGACCCCGAGGAAGTCGAAAACCGGGTGCGGCGACGCGCCACGGGAGAGATGTACGTTGTCAGCGCTTTCGGCGCCATGGTGCTCTGCGGTTTCCTCATCGTTGCCTTCCTGATGTGGCAGACGCTGTAGCGGCGCAAAGTGCCGGAATCGCTAACGCCTGAACTGCGCCGACTGCGCGACGAGACCCACGCCTTCGCGCGCGGCACGCTGGCGCCTCTCGCGGCCGACGTTTCTGCCAACCGGACACGGATCATCGACGCCTCGAAGGCCACCGGCCTCTTCTTCATGACGCAGCCCAGGGCGTTGGGGGGCAGCGAGGCGAGCACGCTCGCCATGACCGTGGTTCGAGACACCCTTGCGAGCCACAACCTCTCCCACCTGCCCGTATTCGGACCCGGACCCGGCGTCCTGGCGGGCGCGGACGAACCCATAGCGAGCCGATACCTGGCGCCTCTCATCGCGGGAGAGAAACGCGGGGCTTTCGGCTTTACCGAGCCCGACGACGCGACGCGTCCCACCAGCGGGCGCATCGACGGCGACATGTTGACGGTCAACGGCCAGAAGTCCTATGTGACCGGCGGCGCGCAAGCGGACTTTGTCACCGCTCTGGTAGAAATCGACGGCCAGGGTCCCGCGATGGTCGTCATCGACACCGACGCCCCGGGGGTTCGCACAAGACAGGTCTTCGGCTCCCTCGACGGCACCCACCATGCCTGGTTCGAGTTCGACAACGTCCAGGTTCCCGCGGCGCACATCGTGGGCAAACCGGGCGAAGGCCTTCCCCGCGCCCTGCGACAGATCGGCGACACGCGCATCGCTTTCGCCGCCCAGTCCGTCGGCCTGATGCGCTGGGTGCTCGAGTATCTCGCGGCGCACCTGAAAGCCCCGCATCGCAGCGGTATGCCCCTCGGCGGCCGCGAAGGCGTGCGACTGCGCTACGCCGACCTGCGCATCAAGGCCTACGCCGCCCGCAGCATGGTGTACCGGACCGCCAGGCTCGCGGACGACGGCGAGAACACCGTGAACGAAGGCATCGCCTGCAAGGTTTTCGCGACGGAAGCGGTCGGCGAAGTCGTCGACACGGCCATTCAACTCGTCGGCGGCAAGGCGCTGACCGTCGGACATCCCCTGGAGACGCTGTATCGCCGCGTTCGGGCCATGCGCCTGGCGGAAGGCGCAAGCGACGTCCTGCGACTCAACCTGGCCCGCGGGCGCCTGGACCTGGAGAAGGGTCGGATCTGACGTCGAATGACGGCCGGTAGCGACGCCGTCGGAGTGGGCGAACAGGGGAAGTCTTTTCGCTATCATTGCCCGCCCAGACTACCTCGCCTGGAAACGGTCACCTTCCCATGACGCGCTTGCTCAAGATCATCCTGCCGGTGGCGTTCATCGTCGCGGCGGTGGTGGCATCGTTCGCCATGATCCAGACCCGTCCGGAGACGCCGAAGGAAGCCGTTTCCAAACCCGCATTGCTGGTATCGGTAGCGACCGCCAGGCGAGAGCCCATAGAGTTCGTCGTCCGGTCCCGGGGGCTGGTGTCGCCGCGCACGCAGACGACGTTGGTGTCCGAGGTGTCTGGCCAGATCGCCGAAGTGTCGCCCGCCTTCGTGAGCGGTGGATTTTTTGCGCGGGGAGACATGCTGATCCGCATCGATCCGCGAAACTACGAGACGGTGGTGAAACGCGCCCGCGCCGAGGTGGCAAAGGCTCGTACCGGAGTCGCCACCGAAAACGCGTTGGCCGGATACGCATTCGAAGACTGGGAACGCCTGCGCGAACTCAACACCGCGACCGGACCGGCATCGGAACTCACATTGCGCAAGCCGCAGCTCCAGGAGGCGCTGGCCGAACTGGAATCGAAAGAGGCCGAACTGGAAAAAGTCGAGGAAGACTTGCGGCGGACAGTCATCCGCGCCCCGTACGACGGCATGGTGCGCGAGAAGCTCGCCGACGTCGGCCAGTACGTGAACGTCGGCGCGCAACTCGCGCGCACGTTCGCCGTCGATCTGGCCGAGGTTCGACTACCCGTGACGCAGAAGGACCTGCGCTTCCTCGATCTCGGCAAACTGGATGCCGGCGGGGAATTGCCGGTGGTGCTGAGCGCCAGCATCGGTGATCAACATTTCGACTGGGAAGCGCGCGTCGTCCGCTCCGAGGGCGTCTTCGACGCCAGCAGTAGGGTTCTCTACGTCGTCGCGCAAATGAACGATCCCTACGATCTCGCCGATAGCAAACGGGAGCCGCTGCGCATGGGGACGTTCGTTACCGCGGCGATCACCGGATTGCCGGGAGGCGAACTGGTCGCCGTGCCCCGGCACGCCCTGTCCCGGGGAACCACGTTATGGGTAGTGGACGCAAACTCGACCATACAGCCACGCACCGTCGGCGTGGTGCGCACCGACGAGGACCTCGCGTACCTGGACGGCGGCGTAGCCGACGGCGAGATCTACGTGACCACCCCCATCGACCATCCGCTGCCGGGCATGAGAGTACGTCTCGATGGCTGAATCCCAGGCCCCGCCCGTGCCGCTCGAATCGCGCGGCTTGATCGGCTGGTTCGCCCGCAACCACGTGGCGGCGAACCTGCTGATGTTCTGCATCATCGGCGCGGGCCTCTGGTCGCTCTTCATCGTCAAGAAAGAGAGTTTTCCGGACTTCGGCTCCGACGAGATCACCGTATCCGTGCCGTATCGCGGCGCCGCGCCCCAGGAAGTCGCGGAAGGCGTCGTGGTGAAGATCGAACAGGCGATCGAATCGATCCAGGGCATTGGCGAGATCCGATCCTCAGCCAGGGAAGGATCGGGTCGTGTCGTCGCCGAAGTCGAGCACGGCTACGACATCAATACGGTCGCTAACGACATCAAGGTGGCCGTCGACAGTATCTCGACATTCCCGGCGGAAACCGAGAGACCGGTCATCTCCAAGCGCAAATACGAGTTCGGCGTGTTGAGCATCCAGGTCCACGGAAACCTGGACGAGCCTTCGATGAAGGAACTGGCGGAGGACCTGCGCGACGAGATCGCCGCTCTGCCGGAGGTGCCCATGGCCGAGGTGAGCGGATCACGCCCGTTCGAGATATCCATCGAGGTCCCCGAGCAGACGCTGCGCCAGTACGGGCTAACCCTGAGCCAGGTCGCCCAGACCATACGGCAGTGGTCCATCGACCTGCCGGGCGGCTCGATCCAGTCCGAAGCCGGGCAGATTCGGCTCAGGACCAAGGGCCAGGCGTATACCGGCGCGCAGTTCGAGGACATCGTCCTGCTGACGCAGCCCGATGGAACCCGCGTGCGGCTCGGTGACATCGCGACCATTCGCGACGGCTTCGTCGAGGTCGAGATCTACTCGTTTTTCAACGGCGAGCGCAGTTTCGGCATCGACGTGAAGGGGGACAGGACCAGCAATGAGATAGCGATCAGCGAGGCGGCGCATCGCTTTATCGAAGAGCGCCAATCGACCCTGCCGGAGGGCGTGGAACTCACCGCCTGGTCCGACAGGACCTACTACCTGAAGGGCCGCCTCAACCTCATGCTGAAGAACATGGCGCTCGGGGCGTTGCTCGTGCTGGGCATTCTCGGCATTTTCCTGCACATGAAGATCGCGGCCTGGGTGGTGGTCGGTCTCCCCGTCGCGTTCCTTGGCGCGTTGGCGATGCTGCCGGTTCCCTACGTGGACGTGTCCATCAACATCATGAGCCTGTTCGCGTTCATTCTCGTCCTGGGAATCGTCGTCGACGATGCCATCATCATCGCCGAGAGCGCCTACACCTACACCGAGGAGCGCGGCTATCACCTCGACGCCATCGTCGCCGGCGCGCGCCGCGTCGCGATACCCGCAACCTTCGGCGTATTGACGACCATGGTCGCCTTCGCGCCCATGCTGCTAGTCCGCTCACGCATGGAACCCCTGTTCGAGTCTCTCGCCTGGGTGGTGGTCTTCTGCCTCCTGTTCTCGCTGATCGAGTCGAAACTCATCCTGCCATCGCATCTCGCGGCTATGCGGTCCTCTCACGGACCCAAGGCCGGAGTCGCCGACTGGGTCGACCGCAACCTGAAACGTTTTTCGGAGCGCATCTACAAGCCGTTCCTTCGCAGAGCGATCACGTACCGCTACGCGACTCTCGCATTCTTCGTCAGCCTGCTGATCCTGGTGGCCGGCGTGGTCGCCAGCGGCACGCTGCGCTACGTGTTCTTTCCCGAGATCGACAGCGACTTCGTCAGGGCCGAGGTCGAACTGCACGAGGGCGCCCCCGATGCCCTGATCCTGGACATCGTGAATCGCATGGATGCGGCCCTGCGCGAAATCAACGAGGAGATCAAGGCCGAAACCGGAACCGACATGGACGTGGCCGAGAACATGTTCGCCTATGTCACCGAAGGGACAAGAGCATCCATTCAGGTGGAGCTGGCCAAGAGCGACCAACGGCCCGTGACGCTGAAGGACGTCGAACACAGATGGCGTGAAAAGGTCGGCGAAATCGCTGGAACCAAGGAACTGAGGTTCTCTTCCTCCATGCGGATGGGCGGCCAGGCCAATATTGAACTGGCGCTGTTGGGCAACAACTACGAACGCGTCGAGGCGGCCGCCGAAGAACTCGCCGATCACCTGCGCAACTACGAAGGCGTCTTCGAAGTCCGCAGTTCCTCCGCGGCCGGGCCCGAAGAAATCAAGCTCAGGGTCAAGCCGGAAGCCGAAGCCATGGGCGTCACCCTCGCGAGCCTCGCCCGCCAGGTGCGAGAGGCCTTCTACGGGGCGGAAGTGCAACGTATCCAGCGGGACAGTCACGAAATCAGGGTAATGGTGCGCTACCCGCGCTCGGAACGCCGTTCTGTCGGCAACCTTGAGAACATGTGGTTCCGCATGCCGGACGGCCGCGAACTCCCCTTCGACGCCGTCGCCGAATACGACACGGTGCGCGGCTACAATTCATTGCAGCGGCTGGACGGGCGAAACTCTGTCACCGTCAGGGCAAACGCCGATACAAACGTCGCGGAACCCACCCGGATCATTGCCGAGATCAGGCGGAACTTCATTCCGGACCTGCTGCTTCGGTACCAGGGGGTGACCATGGAACTCACCGGCAGTTCGATGGCCGAACGCATGGGACTGAGCCAACTCGGCTACGCCTTCCTGGCGGCGCTGTTCGGGATCTACGCGCTGCTGGCCATTCCGCTTCGCTCCTATATCCAGCCGCTGATCATCATGAGCGCCATCCCGTTCGGCATCGTCGGCGCCGTTGTTGGCCACATGATTCTCGGCCTCGCCCTCAACTCGGTTTCGATCATCGGTTTCATCGCGTTGTCCGGCGTCGTCGTCAACGACAGCCTCATCATGGTCGACTTCGTCAACCGCGCGGCAGCGAGCGGCCTGTCGCCCATGGAGGCGGCGATTCAGTCCGGCGCGGCGCGCCTGCGCCCCATATTGCTCACTTCGCTTACGACATTCTTCGGCCTGGCACCGATGATCGCGGAGACGTCCATGCAGGCGCAGATGGTCATTCCGATGGCGGTTTCGCTCGCGTTCGGCATCCTGTTCGCGACCGTCATCACGCTGGTGCTGGTGCCGTGCGTGTACAACATCGTCGCGGACATGAAAAGAGTGCCGGTCACGGGGCTGCAACCCTCACGAGCCTGACCGCAGGCGACCGCCTCAGGAGCTGGCCGCAACAATCACGCCCCGACGCCCCTCTCCCCGAAAGAGCACTCCTCGTAGACCGTATCGCCGTTCACGGTGACTTCAAGGCGCCCGGTGTCGCAGCGGTAGTACCGGGCTTCGACATACCGGTGCTCCTCCCAGTACAACTCGACGTTGGTCCACACGTACAAGGGATCGTGACCGGACGGTTCCCGCCGCTTGCGCAGACAACCGTTGAGCCACAGTTCGAGCCCACCGTCCGCCGTCACAGACACGCGCACGGTCTTGTGTCCAACAGGAAGATCGACCGAGCCCGTCGCCGACATGCCGTCCGCGAAGGTCGATTCAGTCAGCCACCGCCTCCAGGGGCTCTTCCAGCTTCAGCGGGAACGAACCGCCGAACGGACCCGATCTCTCCGACCATTGCCACTCGGATCTCGGCAACTCGTAGTAGATCTCGATCTCGTTGTCGTCGGGATCGAGCAGGTAGACGCCCAGGGAGAGTCCGTGGTCGGCGATGTGCTTGATCGTGATCTCGTTTTCCCTGAGCCGGTTGTAGAGTTCCTGCAGGTCTTCGAACGACTTCATCTGCCAGGCCATGTGGGCCTGACCGACCCGCGACTGATCCGGTCCGGGGGCCTCGGGGCCCAACTCGAAGATGGCCAGTTCATGGGACTTGTCGGTGTTGGCGGACATGAAGCAGGAGCGTTCCGACTTCACCATGATGGTGAGGCCCATGATTCGCGTGTAGAAGTCCACCGAGCGTTCCAACTCGCGGACCCGCATGACCACGTGGCCCAAATGCATCGGCGTCAGTGACATCGTCTTTCTCTCTTCCTCGAGGCGTCCCCTAGAATAACTCCATCTGCTGCCTTCTGGGGCGGAAAAGGTCTGTCCTGAGTTCCGGCAGCGCCGAATCCAGGCCGTGTTTGCGCGTCGCGATCGCATGCCGCTTCGCCAGCAACTCGGCAAAAGCGCCCTCCCCGCGCATCCGGGTCCCCCATTCGGACCGGTAATCCCGCCCACCGCGCATGTCGCGCACCCGATTCATCACGTGCTCCGCCTTCAGTGGGTAATGCTCCTCGAGCCACTCCCTGAACAGGTCCTTCACCTCGAACGGCAACCTCAACAGGATGTAGCGAACGGTCGTCGCGCCCGCGTTGGCCGCCGCTTCGACAATCCCTTCGAGTTCGTGATCGTTGATGACCGGGATCATCGGTGCCGCCATGACGGCAACGGGCACGCCCGCCTCGGCCATCGCCTCGACAACGCGCAGACGCGCGGCGGGCGAGGCCGTGCGCGGCTCAAGCTTCGTCTTCAGCGCATTGTCCAGGGTGGTGATGCTCACCATGACCGAAGCCAGGCCCTGTTTCGCCAGTTGCCGCAGGAGGTCAAGGTCTCGCAGCACGAGGGAACCCTTGGTGGTGATGCTGACGGGATGCCGGTAGGCAAGCAGTGTTCCGAGAATCCGCCGCGTGATCGAGAAACGTTTCTCCGCTGGCTGGTAGGGGTCGGTGTTGGTGCCCATGGCAATGGTCGAACACACGTAGCGCGGATGGTCGAGGGCCTCTTCAAGGCGCGCGACGACGTCAGTCTTGTAGAAGATCTTCGTCTCGAAATCGAGTCCGGGCGACAGGTCCAGGTAGGAATGCGTCGGCCTCGCGAAGCAGTAGACACAACCGTGCTCGCAACCCTTGTACGCGTTGATCGACTGGTCGAAAGGGATGTCCGGCGAGGCGTTCGTCGCGATGAGGTTCTTCGTCCGGTCCGGGAAGAACTCCGTTTTCGGCGACGAAGGCGCGAACTCCGCAGTGTCCGGCGAAGACCAGCCGTCGTCCACCACCTCGCTGCGCTCGGCGTCGAAACGGCCCGCCGGATTGGATACCGCGCCGCGACCCTTGTGAAACTGCTTGCGGTTCAATGATCTCCTACTCCACGCAACAGTATATGTATGCCTATACAGGGATCAAGTGGAAGACAATCTCGCGGACTGGCGAACCTGTTAACCTCCCGTACGTCACCTGACGCAGGAACCGCCCGGTTGAGCCCGAACGCATCACTTCCCATGGCGATCACGATGGGCGATGCGTCCGGCGTCGGACCAGAAATCATCCTGAGACGTTTCGCCGCCGGTTTGCTGGGTGACGACGCTGTCGTCTACGGTGATGCGGCGATTCTCGAGGCCGGTGCCGACCTGCTAGGCCTGGATGTCCGCCCGAACGCGGTCGAACATCCTTCCCGGTCACGATCAGAAGGTCTGAACATCGTTGATCTCGAGCGACTCGACGCGGCCGACCTGACGCCGGGCCGACTCAACGCCAAGGCTGGCGCGGCGGCGCGGGATTACGTCGAAGCGGCAACGCGGGACGCGCTGGCCGGACGCGCGGCGGGGGTCGTGACGATGCCGATGAACAAGCAGGCCACCCGCGCAACCGACCCGCATTTCACCGGCCACACCGAGTTCATCGCCGCGCTGTGCGACGTTCGCGATTTCTGCCCGATGCTCGCCACCCGGGACGTGGCGGTAACCCACGTCAGCGCCCACGTGCCCCTCGCCGAAGCGATCCGTTGCGTAAGCCGACCGCGTGTGCGTTCCGTGATCGAACTGACGCATCGAACGCTGTCCCGGTTCCTGCCCCGGCCACGTATCGCCGTCTGCGGCCTGAACCCCCACGCGAGCGAGAACGGCCTGTTCGGCAGCGAGGAATCGAAGATCATCGCTCCCGCCATCGAGGCGGCGCGGCGCGACGGTGTCGACGCGTCCGGCCCCTACCCCGCAGATACGGTCTTTTACCAGGCGATCCACCGCGACCGTTTCGACGCGATCGTCTGCATGTATCACGACCAGGGGCACGGCCCGATGAAGCTCGCGAGCTTCGAGTCCGCCGTCAACGTAACCATCGGACTCCCCATCGTCCGCACCTCGGTCGACCACGGCACCGCCTTCGACATCGCATGGCAAGGCGAAGCGTTCACCGATTCGCTGGGGCACGCCCTCGACTATGCCTGGAAACTTGTCGGAGCGGGCGTCGGATAGCGTCGCCCTGTCGCTTGACACCCTCGTCGCCGTCGCCATCATCACCCTTCGGGAGCGACGCGAATCACGCCATGAATCAGACAGACCGCGACAGTTCGGACGCGCGAACGGCGCGCTTCAGGCGCGACGGCTTTCTCGCGCCCGTGCACATCATGGCCGCAGCGGACGCGGCGACCCACCGTGCCCGCATGGAACGGGCCGAAGCGGCGTTCGGCGATCTTCACTACCAGGCAAAGGTGTACACGATCCTCACCTCGCCGCTGGAACTCGCCACCCATCCCAAAGTGCTCGATACAGTACAGGCGCTGATTGGCCCCAACGTCCTGCTCTGGAACGCCACCTACATCGTCAAGGAGCCCGATTCCACCGCGCACGTGAGTTGGCACCAGGATCTCGCCTACTGGGGTCTCGACGGTGACGACCAGGTGTCGATGTGGCTCGCGCTATCGCCCGCGAACGAGACCAGCGGCTGCATGCGAATGGTGCCGGGCAGCCACCTTGGGGGACGACGCGACCACCAGCCCACCGAGGACGCCTCCAACGTGCTCTACCAGGGACAGACCATTGAGGACGTGGACGAGTCGCGGGCGGTGGCCTGCACGCTGTGCCCCGGCGAGGCGTCGTTCCATCACGGCTGGACGCTGCATGCCTCCACGCCCAATCGAAGCAACGACCGCCGCATCGGCTTCAACGCGCAGTACATAGCGACCCATGTGAGCCAGACGCAGCACTCCGACGATACCGCGATGCTGGTATGTGGCATCGACCGGTTTCACCATTTCGGCGCGGACGTTCCGGCGTCCTCAGACCTGGACCTCGACGCCCTCGCGCGCCAACGGGAACTCGACCGCAAGGTTCGCGCGACCATGGGTGAAGAGACTGCTCAAGCGCTTGCGAGAAAGCCATGATCGTCTCCCATCGGCACCGCTTCATTTTCTTCGCCGTGCCGAGAACCGGCACCCACGCGGTGCGCGAAGCCCTGCGGCAATGCCTCTCAGACGAAGACTGGGAGCAGCAGTCGCTCACCAGGCACGTGCGGCTCCCCATCCCGGCGCTGGCGCGCGTCGGCCACGGCCACCTCACATTGCGTCAGTCGCAGGCGCATCTGCCCGAAGCGGTCTGCCGGGACTATTTCAAGTTCGCCTTCGTGCGAAACCCCTATGACCGGTTCGTGTCCGTGTGCGCGATGCTGAACAGGCGCAATTCCGATTACCGGGGCCGGGAGACAACCTTCATGAAACGCGCCATCGGGATCCGCCGGTTTCGTGCGCGCGCCCTGGTTCGGCCCCAGTGGGACATGCTCGTCGATGCGCACGGTGAACTCGGCATGGACTTCATCGGACGGTTCGAGGACCTGCAGCAGTCGTTCCGAGACGCCTGCCAGCAGATCGGCATTCCGGAACGGGACCTTGCGCGCAGCAACGCCACCGACCACCGCGAGTACACGACGTACTACGACGACGAATTGCTCGGCCTCGTGAATGATCTCTACCGGCCCGACTTCGACCGCCTGGGCTACGAAGTCTCGGTCTCGGCGCTGGCCATGTCATGCGCCTGAGCAGACCCTTTATCCGCCTGCCGTTTCAGTTCGACGCCGACAGGCTGGCCGCAGAAGTCCGCCAGTTCGCGCCCCACCGATGGATGGCGCATCCGAACGGCTTGCCCGGCAACTCGGCCATCGCGCTCATCTCCAGCGGCGGCGGCGAGAACGACTCTTTCGAGGGCGAGAAGAACCCGACCCCGCATCTCGAAGAATGCGAATACACGCGCCAGGTGATGGCAAGTTTCGGACAGGTCCTGTCGCGTTCACGCCTGATGAAGATCGATGCGCACTGCCAACTCAACCTGCACGTCGACTTCAACTACCACTGGTTCAGCCGGGTGCGCATACACATCCCGGTCATCACCCACGCCTCGGTGATCTTCCATTGCGGGCAGCAACGGCTGCACATGCAGGCCGGCGAATGCTGGATCTTCGACTCCTGGCGGCGCCATATGGTCGTCAACCCGAGCACGCAGGACCGCGTACACCTGGTCATCGACACCTGCGGCTCTTCGCGATTCTGGGACATGGTGCGGTCTGTGGAGCACAGCGACCCGTCGGAAACGGCGGCGAACGCCGAGTTCCTGCCGTTCGAGCCCGGCAAGTCGGCCGCGCTACGGACGGAAAGATTCGCCAGCCTGCCGGTGATGGCGCCGGGAGAATGCGTCGCCCTCATCGAGGACCTGATCGCCGACTTCGTGTCGAACCCGGACAACGACCCGGATCTCGTGGAAACCTACGCCGCCCTGATGCGCGGCTTCGCCTGCGATTGGCGGGAGCTCTGGCTCCTGTACGGCCACCGCCCGGAGGGAATCACCCACTATCGCGCACTGATCGAGAACACGCGCCGGCGGCTGCATCCGAACATGCGCGCGCTAACGGTCAAGAGCAACCGCATCGGCGTCAACGCGATCTTCGCGCAACGCGTGCTGAACGCGGCCCTCGCGCCCGGGTCGCGATCGGAGTGATCCCCGTTGCGCTGCTTCGTCCTCGGACGAATCAATCGACCTGGTAACGCGCCCGCACCTGGGGTCCGAGTGCCTCCTTCAAGGGGTCGAGCCAAGATTCGTAGTGCCGCCATTGCTCCAGTGAAGTCCGGAAGATGGGCTGCCGGACCTGTTCGGCGCTGGGGGTGCGAATGCTGCGTTCGGTCTGGTGGTAATCGACACAGGCCTGCTCGAACGGCAAGCCGCAGAAATCGAGAATGCGGCGCACCTGTCCTTCCAGGTCCTCGACCACGTCTTCGTGTTGCACGCGCAGGACGAAGCCCGGCAGCACGGCTTCCCAGTGGTCCATGAGTTTGACGTATTGCCGGTAGTAATTGCCGATCTCCTCCAGGCCGTAGGAGAACTCCTGCCCTTCCCCGAATAGCTGCTTGTAGCCGCTGAAACAGCAGGCCATGGGATGGCGTCGCGCGTCGATGACTTTCGCGTTCGGCAGGATGAGCTTGATGAGGCCGATATGGAAGAAGTTGTTCGGCATCTTGTCGACGAAGTAAGGGGCGGTTCCCCGATAGACGCGTGTGTCCTCCATGAACTGTTCGCCGAACCTGCGAAAGTAGTCGTCCTCGATCTCGTTCAGGATGCGGGGATATCTCGGCGGCTGGTTCGGCTCATCCCGGCCGCGCAGCCGCTTGGCGAGGTTCAGAACATTGTGCAGTTCCATCGTTCCGTCCACCGCCGAATGCGACGACAGGATCTGCTCGATCAGGGTCGATCCGGATCGGGGCAGCCCGACCACGAAGATCGGATCCGCAGCATCGCATCCCAAACCGGCCCGGCGGGCGAAGAGTTCTTCCGTGCAGGCTTCGATCTGGCTGTCGATCCTCACCTGCAGGTGCCTGGGGTCGTGGTAGGTCGTCGGCTGCTTCAACGCGTTGCCCCGGCGGTAGAACTCGAACGACTGGGCGTATTCGCTTCTTCGCTCGTAGGCGTCGCCGAGGGCGAAGCAGATCTGAATGCGGTCGTTCTCGGCGGTCGCGGGGCTGGTCGCGAGGGATTGCATCCGCGCCAGTTCGTCGTCCGTGAACTCGTGGGACTTCGTGTTGGCCAGGCTCCAGAACGCATCGCCGTGATCCGGCTTGATCCGGTACGCCTCCCGATAGAGCACCACCGCCCTTTCGATGTCGCCGTCCGACTTGTGGACATGGGCGAGCGAAACCGGAAAGAAATGGTTGTCCGGATGGTGGCGCATCAGGCGTTCATAGTTCTCTATGGCGGCGGCGTTCCTGCCGACTCCCGCGCACGCCGCCGCATACAGGGCGCGAATGTGATTGTCGTCTTCGGGGTATTCGGCGAGCAGTTTCTCGGCCTCGTCATGTGCTTTCGAAAACTTCTGCATGCGCATGAGGATGTTGGCGTACTGGACCCGCGCTTCGCGGTGAGACGGGTGAAACTCGACGCAACTTTCGAGCAGAAACTCGGCCTCGTCAAACGTCCTGTTGCGGGTCGCGATTTCCGCGAGCAGGCGCATTCCCTCTACGTGCGTCCTGTTGGAACGCAGAAAGTGTTTGCACAGGCGCTCGGCGTCCGCCAGGCGGTTGTCCGACAGGTAGCTGATGACCGCAAGCAGTTCGGCCGGCAAGGATTCGAGAAAGCCGAGTTGTTCTTCGACCGCCTTCAGGCGATCCGTGTTGCCGCTGTCGTAATAGAGCTTGGCGAGACACCTCCAGCTGTTTACCAGCGAAGGGTCGGCGGCGATCGCACGCTCGAAAGCCGCGCCCGCGCGGAGGAGATTCTCAAGGGCGATGTAGTTGTAGCCCACTTCCTGGTGCGCGCGGCCGAAGTTGGGGTTGCGCTCGAGGATCCCGTCCAGGGTGGCGAGCGCCTTTGTCCACTCATGCTGATGGCGCTGGGCGACCGCGAGGGCATATTGGGCTTCGACGTTGTCCGGTTCTCTGGCGAGAACCTCGCCCATCAACCGCGCCGCCCGAGCCGGCGCGCCGTCGCTCAACAGGTGTTGAGCTTGCCGTACTATCGAATCGGTTTCGGACACGCTGACAACGGCGCAAGGCGTGGAAGGCAGGGTGCCCGTCGGTTCCCTTCTATCGGGCGCGCCCTGCGTGTTCCGTTACGTCTCGCCTGGCAGGCAGCGATCAATCGAGTTCATAGAAGATTCTCAAGCCGATCGTCCGCGGACGCTGTGTACTCACGAACGGCGTGTAGTGGGCTGCCACCTGCGCGATCTGCGCGTCTTCGTCGGTCAGGTTGTTGACGAACACCTCGGCGCCCCATCCTTCCCACTGTTCCTGTTCGATGCCGAAGGCGACATTGATGGTCGTCGCGGCAGGATTGACGAAGCGGGAATTCGTCGGCAGCCGGGAGCCAATCGGAACGGTGCCGAAGGAGCCACCCTCGTCCTGCCACTCAAGGCCCGAGTAGCTGCCGGACTGTTGGAAGATCGTGTCGTCCATGAATTCGGCGTTGCCGACGATGCCCGAGACATGCTCCGTTCTATAGTTCAGGCTGCCGAGCAGGTAAGCGTTGGCGCCCATCGCGTCGATCCTGAAGTTGTAGCGCGCCCTGATATTGCCGGCGAAAGCCGGCGCCAGGGGCAATTCGCTACCGACGGGAACCGCGATGCCCTGAAGCTGCGGGTTCAGGCGGGTCAGTTCGGTACCGAGGAAGCTGAACGCGCCGGACACGGACAGTTGCGTACTGACCGCCCACTGGAAGTTCACGTCCAGGCCCCTGCTCTCTGCATCGCCGACATTCTCGATGAAGTACAGGAAAGCGACGTTGGATGGGTCAAAGCGCGACACCTGCAGATTGTCGATCGCGGTCTGGTAGTAGGTCGCGTGCAAATGCAGGAACCCGTCGAGCAACTCGCCCTTCACACCGACCTCGAAACTGGTCAGCGCATCGCTCACTGCCACTGCGGGCACAACGTAGTTCTGGTAGACGCCCGACTGGTTCGTCGAAAGCTGGCCCGCGTTGCGGTTCGCGGTGGCGGGGCGATAGCCCTCGGCGTAGGACGCGAAGACCATCATTTCTTCGGCCGGCCGCCAACTGATCGACGCCTTCATGATCGTGTCGGTCTCGTTCACGGAACCGTCGGGCTGCAGTGCGTCTATATCGAGATGACCGTTCTTGATCGCGGCGAGCGTCGCCGCGTTGGTGCCGCCGCCCCGGAACATGTCCCGGGCGCCGTTGGGGCTGCGCGCATTCAGTATCACGCTGTCGCTGCCGCTTTCCTTGTATTGGCCAAGCGTCACCAGGCGCGCGGTCACATCGTTGCTGAACGCGTGGCTGTTGCAACGCCCGTCGACAGTCCGCTCGGAGTTGCCGAATCCCTGCGGCTCGATGCCGTAGCGGCAACCGAACGAAAAGTTGGCCGCGCCGGCCAGCTTGGTGGTGAGGTCGTAATACCGGGCGCTCAGCGAGACCATCACGTCATCCGAGACGTCCATCGCCACTTCGCCGAAAAACGCGACCTGCTCCTCGGTGCGGGTGAAGTCGTTGAAGAACGTGGTAAACGGGCTGCGCGGTCCGGACGTATTGATACCCTCGGTGGGAACCGAGATGTTGCCGAGCTGAAACCCGTCACCGGAATTGTCGTTGTAGTAGCTGCTGACGTGTTCCGCGAAGGCCGGATTGCTGGAGGCGTACTGGAAGTCACCGATGTGGGTCGTCTCCACGTCGTTGATGTACAACCCGCCAAGCAACCGGACCCGGTTGGTCACGTCCGTCGTGATGCGGAACTCGTGGGTCATGCGGTCGTTGGTGCTGAACTCGGTGTACTGCTTCGTCGGGTCGTAGCAGTTGTTCACGTCCATGGCATCGTAGACATTGCCGCTGCACAGGTAGTAGGTGATGTAGCCGCCACCATTGTTGTAGTGCGTGTAGTCGATGATGCTGTCGATATCCCGGCTCAGCAGGCCCCCGGTATAGACCAGGTCCAGTTGGCCGAGACGCCCGTTGAGCGTCCACGTGGTCAGGCCGAAACTGTCGCGGTTGTACTCGGGTGAGAACCGCGCCGTGGCGTTGTCCTGCTCCAGGTTGGGGTCGACGATGAACGACCCTTCGGCCTCCAGCGTCTGCGCCGTGTGCTGAACCAGCGCATCCCAGTTCTCGTCGATCGCCCAGGCGACGCCGAAGCGGCCGCCGCGGTAGGACGCTTCGTTCCAGTCGTCCTGCACCAGGGCGTCGTTGCGCGCGCTCTCGACCGAGTCGGCGCCAGTGAGCGGCGGACCGAACCCGGCGACGTTGTTGCGGTCGACCACTACGCCGCTCGGCGTGAACGTGGCCGGAACGTTATCGACCCAGCCGCCCTGGGTATCGCTATAGACGACGGCCCGAACGGCCAATGCGTCCGACAGGGGCACGTTCAACCAGCCGCTGGCTCCACTGCTGTCGGCGCCGTCCGCCGTCGAAGCGAACTTCCCGTTGAATCCGGTGGCCACTTTACCGAACTGCGGTTTGCGAGTGATCAGCCGCACGGTGCCCGACTGCGAACTCGCGCCGAACAAGGTGCCCTGGGGTCCCGACAGGACCTCGATGCGTTCGAGATCTACCGCGTAGACATCGAGGTTGCGCGCGCCGAAGGACACGGGCTGTTCGTCCAGGTAGAGAGCAACGCCCGGCGCTGAACCTTGTGCGGGCGCCACGGTTGGACCAGTCTGCTCGGTGGCACTGCCTCGGATGTAGAGTTCCTTCTTGCCGGGGCCGTTCCCCGCGCTCACGACGTTCGGCAGGTATTCGACGTATTCGTCGAACGTCTCGATTCCGAGTTCCCGCACGGCATATCCGGTCACGGCCTGCACGGAGATCGGCACGTCCTGCAAGCTCTCCTCGCGTTTCGTGGCAGTGACGACGACGACCTCAGGCGCCGAGCGCCCCTGGGTCTCCGTGGCCACGGAGCTTTCAGCGGGCGCGGCGGCTGCCACGCCGCAGGCGCTCGCCATAGCCGCCGAGATCGCAACACTCAACGGCTTTCTCTTCCAGCTCACGGGACCGAGACCGTTGCCTGCCTGTCTCGTATCGTGCATACGTCGCGTCTTCATCGAGCAGTTTCCTCTCCGAACTCCGGGATGAGCCCATTACCATTGCTACCAAAGCAGATTACTACTACTAGCAGCGTCTCATTGCAATGGTTCAAGGTGTGTGATCAAGGCCAAGAAAAGGGGCGATCCCGACCAGATTATTGTGTACCGGGAACGAAAGCGCGAAACTCGGGGACAATTGTGAAAAAGCGACGGTCGAAACAGTCATGAGTGACGGCATGCCACCCGGCGGGCGTCGTGACGAGCCAGCGAGCATCGCGTTCCTGATGACGCGGGACTACACGATCGTCACGCTCACCAGCGCGATCGCCGTGTTGCGCATGGCCAACCGGATGAGCGAGCGCCAGCTCTATCGCTGGACCTGTCTGACCCTCGACGGCGAGCCCGTGCCATCGAGCGACGGGCTTCGGCTCGTGCCGGATGGGGACGCAGATTCCCTCGACCGAGTGGACATGCTGTTCGTCTGCGGCGGCTACCACTGCGAACGGCACTGCAGCCGGGTTCTGCTCGACACGCTACGCGGTTTCGCCAAGCGCGTCCCCTTGGGCGCCCTTTGCACCGGCGCGCACTTCCTCGCCGCCGCCGGCCTGCTGGACGGATACCGCTGCGCGATCCATTGGGAAAACCTGTCCAGCCTGCGCGAGCAATTCCCACGTGTACAGGTGTCGTCCCGGCTGTTCGAAGTCGACCGCGACCGATACACCTGCTCCGGCGGCATCAGTTCCATCGATCTCATGCTGAACCTGGTCGGCGCTGCCCACGGACAGCAGTTGGCGCGTGCCATCTCGGAGCAGATTCTCCTCGAGCGGGTGCGCACCGAGAACGACATGCAGCGAACGCCGCTGCAGTATCAGCTCGGCGCCGTGAACCAGCAGAGGCTGGTCGACGCCGTGGCGCTGATGGAAGCCAACATCGAGGAGCCGCTCACCCTCGGCGAGGTGGCCGAATACACCGACATCTCGCCGCGCCAACTGGAGCGCCTGTTTCACGAACACCTGAATTGCACGCCGTCCCGCTACTACCTGGACCTGCGATTGAACCAGGGTCGCCTGCTGTTGCTGCAGACCAGCATGTCGGTCACCGAAATCGCCTCCCGCTGCGGGTTCTCGACCGCGGCGCGGTTCGGCAAGTCCTACCTCGCGAAGTATGGGAAACGGCCCACCGACGAGCGTCGTCCAGCACCCTGAAACAGGCATGATGCGTCCCGCTTCGGCGTGTCGCTTTTCGACTATTCAATGTCGCCTGTTATGGGGGTCATTCCACACGAATTAACCATTCCATCTGCCATCGAAAAGGGCCCTTCGACACGCGGCGCGTACCCACGCGAAATCAGCCGGAAGGAGCGGCCTTGTCGCGTCGTCGTTTCTCGACTACTCAATGTCGCCTTTGACTGAAATGCGATGAGCGAGTTCAGGCAATCTGCCGCCGATGCCGCCAGTGGATGATGGCCCCAAACGGCAGCCTCGAATTCCGCCCAGGGGGGAGCCAGATGACCACGGACACCAGCGACAACGGAGCCGTTCGGTACTCCGACCTGCGCCAATGCTTGAGCGTCGACCAGTCGGACCGGAAAGTTCCCATCAACCTGCGTCAGTCCGGCCCCACCCCGGTCGGACTGCTCATCTCGACCCGGGTGCGGAAGTCACCCTACTGGCACCTTTCCATGGAAGCCGGTTGCTGGCGGGCGACGGTCTACAACCGCGTCTATCACCCGCGTGGGTACGTGCGCCCCGAAGACGGCGGCGCGATGGTGGAATACGACGCCCTGGTCAACCACGTGACGCTCTGGAACGTGGCGGTGGAGCGGCAGATCCAGGTCAAGGGACCGGACGCCGAGAAGTTCGTCAACCACGTGATCACCCGCGACGCCACACGCATCGCGCCCATGCACGCCAAGTACGTCATCCTGTGCAACGAAGAGGGCGGCGTACTGAACGACCCCGTGCTCCTGCGCGTGGCCGAGGACGAGTTCTGGTTCTCGCTCGCCGACAGCGACATCGAGATGTGGCTGAGAGGCGTCAACCTGGGACTGCGCTGCGATGTCTCCATCGCCGAGATCGACGTCGCGCCGGTGCAGATCCAGGGTCCGAAGTCGGAGGCGCTGATGGTGGATCTCTTCGGCGAGCGCGTTCGCGACATCCCCTACTACGGGCTGATGGAAGGGCAGGTGAACGGTCGCGATGTCATCGTCTCGCAAACCGGGTTCACCGGCGAGAAGGGTTACGAGATCTATCTAAAGGACGCCACGCTCTACGCGGAAGACCTCTGGGAGGGCGTGCTCGAGGCGGGCGAGCGGCATCAGCTTATGGTCACGGCTCCGGCGCATCACCGACGCATCGCCGCCGGCATCCTGTCCTGGGGCCAGGACCTCGACCACGAGACCCTGCCCTTCCAGTGCAATCTCGGTTACCAGGTGCCGCGACGGAAGCAGGCGGACTATGTCGGCAAACAGGCGCTCGAAGCGGCGCGGCGCGCCATCGACGCCGGTTCTCCCCCGTTCCGCAACGTGCTTGTCGGCATCGTCTTCGGAGGTCGACCGGTGACGGACTATGCCAACGACTTCTGGCTCATCGCCCCGAGCGACGGGGACGACCCCATGGGCTACGTCACCTCGCCGTGGTTCTCACCGGAACTCGAGACCAACATCGCGCTGGCCTACGTCCCGTGGGAAATGCGCGACGTTGGTACCCGGCTGAGCGTCAGCCTGCCCGCCGAGTACGCCGAACGCCCCGGCGAACCCGTGGCCGGCGAGGTGGTGGACGTGCCGTTCCGGCCGTCTGTGAATCCGAATATCCGGGAAGTCGTTCGCGGCCGTGGCCGGGACAGCGCCGACTGAACGCCATGGATGCACTGCCTGACAGCACCAACGCCCTCAATGCCATAGATGTGTTGGACTCCCAGCGAGAGCTGGTCCGGCACGCCTCGGTAGAACTCTCGCCGCGCCAACTCGTATCGACGGGCCCGCTCACGGACTACCTGTGCCGCGGAACGCGCGTCTATATCCCGTCCGTTCCCGGCGTCGCCTGGCGCGAGACCATGGCCGCCTGCCAGCGCCTCAGCGCAGAAGGCATGTTGCCGGTCCCGCACCTGCCCGCGAGGTTGATGAAGAGCGCCGAGCAACTGGACGACCGGCTGGGCAAACTCGCCGAGGCTGGCGTGGACGAACTGTTGCTGGTGGCCGGAGACCACACGCGTGCGGCAGGCCCCTACCAGGACACCCTCGATGTGCTCGATTCCGGCAAGCTCGTCGAGCACGGCTTGCGGCGTCTCGGTGTCACCGCCTACCCGGAAGGACATCCCCTGGCGGCACGGGGAGAACTCGAAGCCGCCCTGTCGCACAAGATCGACTACGCCAACGCAACCGGATCCGAAATGTGGATAGTCACGCAGTTCACGTTTGCGTCGGCGCCCGCCATCGCGTGGCTACGAGCGATGCGAGACCGGGGCTGCCCGCTGCCGGTCTATATCGGCCTGCCCGGCCCGGCCCGGCTACGAACGCTGCTGGCCTATGCCGCCCGCTGCGGCGTACGCGCATCCGCGCGCGCGCTCACCCGGCAACCCAGCGTGATCCGGCTGTTGAAGAGTTGGTCCCCGGACGACGTCCTGCAGGGACTGGCGCAATACCGCGTGGAGTCGCCCGGCACGACCCTCGCCGGGATTCACCTGTTCACCTTTGGCGGGCTGCCCCGAACGTCCCGCTGGCTAAGCGCCAACGGGTCGACCACGAGAGGCGTTGCCGGTTCCCACGCCACCGCCCTCAAGGTGGACCGCAGAGTTGCCGATGACGTGTCACGCGCAACACCCGGCAGCGGGCCGCTGCACCCCATCATTCCCCTCGCCGAAGCACGTCTCGGCATCGGCGCAAATCTCCTGACCCCCTACGGGCACTACAAGGCGAAGCTGGCGCTCGCAGAAGGCGGTCGGGCAGGACGGCCGGATGGCAAACTGGTGCTGGTCACCGCCATCTCGCCGACCGCGGCCGGCGAAGGCAAGACCACCACCAGCATCGGGCTCACCGATGCGCTCAACCTGCTCGGCGTGCGTGCCACGGCCTGTCTGCGGGAACCTTCACTCGGCCCCTGTTTCGGAATGAAGGGCGGCGCGACCGGCGGCGGCCGGGCCCGGGTCATGCCGGAGACGGATATCAACCTCCATTTCAATGGGGACATGCACGCCGTCTCGGCGGCGAACAACCTGCTCGCCGCCGTTGTCGACAGTCACCTCTACTGGAAAAACCCGCTCGACATCGACCCGGAGACGATCTCCTGGCGCCGCGTCATGGACCTGAACGACCGCGCGTTGCGCGAGGTGGAACTCAATCTCGGCCGCGGCGCCCACCGTTCCGGCGGCTTCGATATCACCGCCGCGTCCGAAGTCATGGCCGTGCTTTGCCTTGCGAGCGACCGGCAAGACCTGCAGCAGCGCCTCGGCCGCATCGTCGTCGCCCGCAGCCGGGACGGCAAACCGGTCACTGCCAGGGACCTCGGCGTCGACGGGGCGATGGCCGCCCTGCTGAGCGATGCCCTGCAACCGAACATCGTGCAAACCCTCGAAGGCAACCTCGCCTTCATTCATGGCGGTCCCTTCGCCAATATCGCCCACGGCTGCAACTCGGTCATCGCAACGCGCACCGCCCTCGGGCTGTCCGACGTAGTGGTGACCGAGGCGGGTTTCGGTGCGGACCTCGGGGCGGAGAAGTTCCTCGACATCAAGTGCCGCCAATCCGGCCTGCGTCCCGATGCTGCGGTGCTGGTATGCACCGTTCGGGCTCTCAAGCTGCACGGCGGTACCGGGCAACGCGACCTTGATCAACCGGATGTGGCGGCGGTTCGCGCCGGGGCGCCGAACCTCGCACGCCATATCGCAAACCTCAAGAGGTTCGGCCTAGAGCCCGTGATTGCGATCAACCGTTTTGACACGGATAGCGAAGACGAGATCGCCGCCATTCACGCGATTGCAAAAGAACACGGCGTTGCCGCCGCCGATGCCACCCACTGGAGGAACGGCGGCGCCGGGGCCACCGCCCTGGCCCGTGCTGTGCTCGACAGGCTCAATGACAGTTCCCAGCCGACCGTCGAATTACTCTACCCTGATGAAATGCCCCTGCGAGACAAGATCGAGGCGATTGCAACCGGTGTCTACGGCGCTTCCGGAATATCGGTGAGTTCCATCGCCGCAAACCAGCTCGATGCGTTCCAAGAGCTTGGCTATGGCCATCTCCCGGTTTGTATCGCCAAGACGCAGTACAGCTTCTCCGCAGATCCGAAGGCCATGGGCGCACCCGAAGGCCACGTGCTCCCGGTACGGGAGGCGCGGCTCGCGGCCGGCGCCGGATTCGTCGTCGTCATCTGCGGAGACATCATGACGATGCCGGGATTGCCGCGCCGCCCCGCCGCCCTGGATGTCGGGGTTGACCCGGACGGGCGCGTCATCGGACTGTAGCTGCGCCGGTTTCGCAGCGTGAACACGGCCGTGACATTCGAACGTTGGGAGCCAGGGACATCGTCCCGGGCCTTGAGCGAAGCGCTGTTCGACGGCGCGTTGGTGATCTTTGACGGCCTGCGTCCCGTGACCCGTCTGGTGGACCGGGTGCGGGCCATCCTCACGGCAACATTCGAGACGGAGCAACCGGGCCTCGCCGAGCGCCACCTGTCTGCGCCGACCTTTCGCCGCCTGGCGATGCAGGCGCGCGCGGCGGTCGCCACGGACGCGGCCGTCGCCCGGCACTGGTGGGACGCGCTGGCGGTGATCGGTTACCAGCGAGACAGGACTTGGCTCGACCAGATCAGGTTGCGCCTGGTGCCGTCGCGGGACGATATCGACCACCGGCGCCTGCAGACGGTGCCTCCTCACCGGGACACCTGGGGATCCGGCATCATGGCGCAAGTCAACTGGTGGCTGCCGCTGTATCCACTGGCCAGGAGCAGCACTATGCTGCTCTGGCCCGACGCGTTTCGCCAACCCACCGCGAACAACAGCGGCGAATGGACTTTCGAAGCATTCAGGAAGGCCACCCAGGATGACTATCCGCTCCTTCCCGTGGCCTGCAGGCGCCCCTTCGAGCCGGGGGTGTCCGTGCTCATCGAACCCGGTCAACTGCTAGGCTTTTCGGCTGCACACCTACACGCCGGTGTTAGCGATGCGTCGGGCCGAACACGCCTCGGCGTCGATACCCGCTCGGTGTGGGAGCCGGACCACCGCGCCGGCCGCGGCGCACCGAACGTGGACGGCGCGGCGCGAGCCCAGATGTGGCGCTGGTTCCGGGCACCCCGAGTCCAGGGAGAACCGTAAATGGCACAACATGCCCGCGTGGTGGTCATCGGCGGCGGTGTCGTCGGTGTCGCAACCCTCTACCACCTCGCGGCGAAGGGCTGGCTGGACGTGGCGCTGCTCGAACGCAAGGAACTGACATCCGGTTCCACCTGGCACGCGGCGGGCCTCCTGCCGTTGTTCAACATGAGCTACTCCGTGGGCCAGATCCACAAGTACTCGGTCAACCACTACCGCCGGCTCGAGGAGGAAACCGACTCGGACCTGGGCCTGCGCACGGTCGGCAACATCCGCCTCGCGATGACGCACGACCGCATGGACGAATACCGTCAGTATGCGGGCGTCGCCCGCACCATTGGCGTCAACGTCGAGTTCCTTACACCCGACGAAGTGCACGACATCTGGCCCCTGGCGGTCACCGACGGACTCATCGGCGCGATACGCCACCCCGATGATGGCTACGTGCAGCCGGCCGATCTCACCCAGGCCCTGGCACGCCGCGCCCGCCTCCGGGGCGCCTCGATCCATCGCCAGACCTGCGTCATCGGGATCGAAGAGAACCCCGGAGGCGAGTGGCTCGTACGCACCGACAAGGGCGACTGGATCGCCGAGCACGTGGTATCGGCGACGGGCAACTTCGCGCGCCGCACCGGCGCCATGATCGGCCTCGACATCCCCGTGCTGCCCGTACAGCATCAGTACATCGTTACCGAGACGCACCCGGAGATCCTCGCCCGGCATGAGCAGGGCCTGCCCGAGTTGAGTGTGCTGCGCGAGTCCGACGGCTCCTGGTACATGCGCGAAGAAGCTGGCGGCCTGCTGCTCGGCCCGTACGAGGAGGGCGCTCCGGCCTGCTACCTGGACGGTCCCGATCCGGAGAGCGAATATGAGCTCTTCAACGACGACATCGACCGCCTTGCGCCGCACATAGAGTCCGCGATCCGCCGCGTGCCCGTGTTCGCGGAGCTGGGCGTCAAGCGCGTCTACAACGGCGCCATCGCCTACACGCCGGACGGCAGCCCCATCGTCGGCCCCGCCTGGGACAAGCGCAATTTCTGGCTCAACGAGGGCCACAGTTTCGGCATCACCGCAGCGGCCGGCGCAGGCTGGCAGCTCGCCGAGTGGATCGTCGAAGGCGAGCCCACCATCGACATGCTCGGCGTCGACCCGCGCCGCTTCGGCGACTACGCCACCGGCGCCTACCTCAGGGCGAAGAACGAGGAAGCCTACGCCAACGTCTTCACGGTGCACTATCCCGACGAGGAACGGCCCGCGGGGCGCCCGCTGCGCACCGCACCCTGCCACGGGCGAATGCAAGACCTGGGCGCCGTGTTCGGGCAGAAGTTCGGCTGGGAGCGGCCCAACTGGTTCGCCCCCGATGGTATCGCGCAGGAAGACCACTGGTCGTTCCGCCGGTCGCGCTGGTTCGAAGCCGTCGGCGAGGAGTGCCGCAACGTCCGCGACAACGTCGGCCTGTTGGACATGACCGCCTTCGCCAAGGCCCGTGTCAGCGGTCCGGGCGCTGCGGCGTTTCTGGACGGTTTCGTAGCCAATCGCCTGCCGAGGACGGGACGTATCGGCCTGTGCCACGCGCTCAACACGCTCGGCGGCGTGCACTCCGAGTTCACCATCCACCGGGAAGCGGCGGATCGCTTCTACCTGGTGTCGGCCGGGGCGTTCCAGCGGCTGGATCACGACTGGCTGCGGCGCCAGATGCCGACCGACGGCTCGGTCAGGTTCGAGAACCTCACGGCCGCGATGGGCGTGCTGGTCATCGCCGGACCAAAATCCCGAGAACTCCTGTCGCGCGTCTGCGACACTGACCTCGGCAATGCCGCGTTCCGCTGGCTGACCGGCAAGGACGCCACTATCGGCCTCGCTCCGGTGAAGCTCATGCGGCTCAATTTCGTGGGAGAACTGGGCTGGGAGATCCACCACGGCATGGAGTACCAGAACACCATCTTCGACGCGCTGATGGACGCCGGCACCGAGCTCGGCCTCAAACCGTTCGGCATCCGCGCGATGGACTCGCTTCGCGTCGAGAAATCCTACCGGATGATCGGGACGGAGTTGTCCATCGAGTATGCCGCGCTCGAGTCCGGCCTCGACCGTTTCGTGAACCTCGACAAAGGCAACTTCACGGGTCGCACCGGACTCCTCGAATGGCACCAGCGCGGGTTCGCCAACTGCTTCGTCACCCTGGCGGTGGACGGTCCCGAGGATGCCGACCCCATCGGCAACAACCCGCTCTACGTCGACGGGCGGATGATCGGCAGGGCAACCAGCGGCAACTACGGCTTCCGTCTGGAGCAGTCTCTCGCCCTGGCAATGGTCCACCCGGAGCTTGCCGAGGTCGGTTCGGCGGTCGACATCGAGATTCTTGGCGAGAGCTACCCCGCACGCGTCGTGCAGGAAAGTCCGTGGGATCCCGACAACACACGGCTGCGAGCATGAGTAGCACCCGTGGGGATTCGGTAAGCTAGTGTCTAAGGAGAACGGCCATGGCAAGACGATCAGGCGGTAGACGGGCGCGGAAGGCCCAGCGCGCCGCGCCCCTGGCTGAAGCGGTCAAGCCGGTTCGACCGGGACACACCGGCGGCCAGTTCCAGCCCTTGTCCACGGCCGGCGTTGAGGCCATCGTGGAAAACGCCTTCAGGATTCTGGACCGGGTCGGATTCGCCGAGGCCACACCGCACTGCATCGAAATCTGCACCGCGGTGGGCGCCGTGCTCGGCGATGACGGTCGCTTGCGCATGCCCCGAGACCTGGTCGAACGGACGTTGCAACAAGCACGGCGGAACCTGGTGCTGCACGGTCAGGACCCGCGGTGGGACCTGGACCTGAGCGGCGCCAGGGTGCACTTCTCCACCGCCGGCGCCGCAGTCATGGTGGCCGACTCGGAGCAAGGGCTTTACCGGGACTCCGAGGCGCAGGACCTCTACGACATGGCCCGCATCGCCGACACCTGCGAACACATCCACATGTTTCAGCGGACCTGCGTCCCTCGAGACAGCCCCGACAACTACGCGCTGGACATCAATACCCTCTACTGCTGCGTGATGGGCACCAGCAAGCACGTCGGCTCCAGTTGGACGATAGGACCGCACCTCGAGAAGAGCCTCGAGATGCTGCACATGATCGCCGGCGGCGAGGCCGCATGGCGCGCCCGCCCCTTTGTCAGCCAGTCCAACTGCTTCGTCGTGCCACCGTTGAAGTTCGCCACGGATGCCCTTGAATGCCTGCGTGTCGCGGTGCAGGGCGGCATGCCGGTACTGCTGCTGTCCGCGGGCCAGGCCGGGGCGACGGCACCCGCCTATCTTGCCGGGACGGTCTCTCAAGCCTGGGCGGAGTGCCTCGGCGGACTGGTCTACGTGAACGCGATCGAACCCGGCGCCCCGGCGATTCTCGGCACCTGGCCGTTCGTTTCCGACCTGCGCACCGGGGCGATGAGCGGCGGCTCGCCGGAGCAGGGCCTGCTGTCCGCCGCCTGCGCCCAGGTCGGCAACTATTTCGACCTGCCCTTCGGCACCGCCTGCGGCATGAGCGATGCCAAGTTTCCGGACTTCCAGGCGGGCGCCGAACGCGGTTCGACGGTGCTGTCAGCCGCCCTGTCCGGGGCGAACATCGTCTACGAAGCCGCCGGCATGTACGCCAGCCTGCTGGGCACGTGCCCCGAAAGCCTGATCCTGGACAACGACCTCCTTGGGGCTGTGGGGCGCGCTACCCGCGGTATCGAAGTCAACGCCGATACATTGAGCTTCGCCGAGATCGAACAGATCTGCAGCAGCGGCGAAGGTCACTATCTGGGATCCGGGAACACCCTGCAGGTGATGCAAAGCGAGTACTTCTATCCGGACTTCAGCGACCGCACCAGCCCGAACGTCTGGGAGGAACTGGGCAAGCCGGTTCTGCTGGAGCAGGCAATGCAAAAGACACGGGAAATTCTCGCCAATCACGTACCGCGCCACGTCAGCGACGAAGTCGACGCACGAGTGCGGTCGGAGTTTCCGATCATGCTTTCCCGGGCAGCAATGGGGCGATAACCGGTGCTGGCGTGGCGTCGACGACGCGCACGGACGCCGTGGTTCGCCCCAACTCAAGCCCCCCTGAATTTTCTCTTTCCTAGGCTTTTCAATTGAGAGCCCTCATTAGCACCAAGCTAATCTTCGCTGACGAAGAACTGACAGGCCTGCAATGTGTTTTTCCAATATCTTTCCCGTGACAAGATGTTCTCATCTGGCGTTTTCATGCCGTGTTGCTCCAGTAACGCAAATCGGAAGTTCTCTTGGCAATGTTCCTTCCAGTCCTTCTCCTGAAGGAATTTACTCATTCCAATATTCCCGCCGTGGCCAGTCTCAACATACGCAGTCCAACGGGACCAAATGCCGCTCTCGCCATAGGCCGAACCGACATATCGCTTTCTTTCCTTTGTATCCGTGATCAAGTAAACGCCTTTCACGTGCTCCAATGCCGTTTTCCAGTCGGCTCGCTCATTGTTGACAATTGCTTCCAACTCCAAGAAAGACAGGTCGATGTTCTCGTATCCAGGAAAGCGCTCCCCAGCGTAGGGCTCTCGAATAATCTCCAGCACCTCGAAATCGTCGTAGTGATTTTCCAAGTAGGTCTCGGCCGTTCTTTCTTTGTAGGGAGATCGAAGTTTCAGGCGCCCGATTAGCCCCTTGCCTTGATCAGTTAGCTCAACGCCGTACCTGTTCGAATGACGTGCGGTAACTCGCCAAACTCCGCCAAAAAGCCAACTCTCTGCCTCTGGATAGAACTGCATCAGGGAGAATATGAACTCACGTGAAAACCGATTCCTATCTCCTCGGGATTCCTGCCAGCCCCGCCATTTGTCCGGGTCTTCGACCCAAACATCCAACGGATGCTCTTCGCTCCATCGTGCGAAATGAACCTTGTAAGAGCCTCGGTCTTCGATTTCCCAGATTTCTCGAAGTTTTAGTGTCATCTTAGTCTTCCAAACGCTCATGGCCTGAGGACGCTGGCCATCTTTAACCATGAAGAGAGCTTGCCCCCATTATTGGGCATCAGCATAGCCGCACCGCAAGACTCAATCATCCCTTACTCCAGTATCGACCATAGCTCGATCCTGGGATCGTACATCCGCCTCGACGGAACCTTCGCCGGATTACGCCCCGGTGGCCACCTCGATGCGGAGCTCTGCCGGGGCTGGTGCCTTGGCCGTATCGATGTAGCCGAGGCCGATGGTGCCGCCGAGGGTGTGGCCGTAGGCACCGGACGTGACGTAACCGACCAGGGCGTCCTCATAGAGGAGTGGCTCATTGTGGTAGAGCAGCGGCTTCCGGTCCAGCAGCCGGCACTGCAACACCCGCTTCGCCGGCCCCCACCTCTCTTTCTCTCAGCAACGCCTCTGCCTTCTCTACACCCAGGTCGTTCCCCCACCGACCGCGTTAAGCAAACGCGGTAATCTACTCTCCGTCGGGTAAGATGCTTGATCTATCTCTAGTCCGTCGCGACCATTCCTCGCGCAATGCTGAGACTGGTTGCTTTCTCGAAGAGACTTCTGATATGCGGCCGCATTCTTTCGTCAGGCGTAATGACGGCCAAATCGTCTCGCATGGCATTGACGATGTCCTCTACATTGCTTCCGACGCTCTGCCCTCGGTCTTTCGACGCAATGAGTTGCCGCTCCTCATCAACTCTGGCCACGAATTCGGCCAGCACCTGGATGAGTCTCATGTTGCTGACTAGCGACGACTTGATCGCCAGATTTCGGATATTCTCGACTTCTTCCGCATCAATCCGATCATCGTCATCTGCTGCAGCGATATCTACTAGCAACTGCTCGTACATAGACACTTTGTGTTTGAATAGCTCTACTCGGTACTCCCGCTCCGTCTCAGACCGGTTCTGAAAATGAATGGTGACACCTACCGATGCAACCACAAGTACCACGGCGAGGACTGCAGCAAGGATTTCCACAGTCAGATCCGAGATTCCTGTCGTGAACATCACGTGCATCAGTACCGATACCGCCACGACCAAGGCAATGACCAATACGATGATTGCGAACTGCGTGGCGGTCCCACGATTCGGTGCCGGCAACGTCATCTCTTCCTCCACTCGACCATTTGTCAATTTCAGATTAATCACACGAACCACATGGCTTCAAGCTACGTGATCAATGGCTGAGGGCGAAATACGTTTCCGAACAACACAGGATCATGACTTAGTCAGCGCCCCCACGTCAGTCTTGCGACCGGGAGACTTCGGGGCGGCGGGCTGATTCCCGAACGATCGCTCCATCCCCTCGTGGCGATTTCCCGGCGCGACAGCTGAATTGGTTGCACGGATTTGCAGCGCTGAATCACGCGTTTGCCGACGGTAGGATCCTGCATCAGTCGGTCGAGTCCGTCGACGCGGGAGCGGAATCCGCCAGCAACTCCTCCAACAGACTACGCCCCTCAAGAGGCAGGCTCAGCAAGTGCCTCTCATCACCAGTCTTCGTATACATCACTGCCGCTCTAAGCATCTCCATCGGAACACGGCAGTCCGTGCGTTCTCCCAACGTGCGTTCGAGGCCGTCCAGCGCCGCCTCCCATTCCTGCAGCTGTCCCGCGAAGATCCCGTCGCTCTCCAAAAGGAATACCGAGAGCATCGATCCCAGAATTCCGCCGTCCGCCACTTCCTCAAGGAGATTCAATGCCTTTCCAACGCCACGGACGAGGTGCTTGGGCCCGAAGCTCTCGACCGACACGGCCGAGGCCTTTCCGAACGGCCCACGAGCCCTTGGCGCTCGAGCACCCGCCAATAGCGAGCAATCTCCGCATCCCTGCCCCGCACGTCCTGCGTATCGAGCCTTCCACCCGGGTTGATCTTCATAAGGCTTACAAGCTACTGCCACTGCACACATAATACGTCAACATAAACGTACGTCAGTACGTCAGTAACGGCGTGCATCGACTTCGCATGATCGGCGCTACCCCGGCACCAACGACACTCGCCATCCAATCTCGACGACCAAGAGTCCCACGAGGCCGTGAGGTCCACCGTCATGCCCCAAGAGCCAGCCTAGAGCCGTCTACGCAGGCGCGTCGGTCGATTGATCACCACTTCCGTCACGAGCGAATCCAGGGCAGCGATCAAGATCGCCAAAGGTGCTATCCATCATGCCGTGCCTCGCGACCAGCAAGTCCACTCCTCAACGCAGCGAACCACAGACCGACGCGGCGCCAGCCATGATCGAACGGTCCACGACCGCAGTCGCCTAGACATCAGCGGCGGATGCGCCTGTTCCCCGGGTCGTGCATCGGCCTCGACGAAACCTCCGCCGGAATGCGGTCTCCGGCCACCTCGATGCTGAAGCCCGACTCCGGCGGGTCCGGCTCCTTGGCCGTATCGACGTAGCCGAGGCCGATGGCGCCGCCCAGGGTGTGGCCGTAGGCGCCCGATGTGACATAACCGACCAGGGCGTCCTCGTGCCAGATCGGTTCGTTGTGGTAGAGCAGCGGCTCCGGGTCCAGCAGCCGGAACTGCAGTAACCGCTTCGCCGGCCCCGCCTCCCGGTCTCGGAGCAGCGCCTCCCGTCCGATGAATCCCCCCGGCTTGTCGAACTTCACGGCAAAGCCGAGGCCCGCCTCCAGCGGCGTGTCCTCGTCGGTGATGTCGTGGCCCCAATGCCGGTAGGCCTTTTCGATGCGCAGCGAATCCAGCGCGTGATAGCCGGCATGGGCCAGGCCAAAGGGTGCGCCCGCGGCGGCGATGGTGTCGTAGACGCCGGCCACGAACTCGGTGGGGATGTAGAGTTCCCAGCCGAGTTCGCCGACGTAGGTGATCCGGGAAGCGCGCACCAGCGCGTAGCCGAGTTCGATTTCCCGGCTGCGCGCGAACGGGAAAGCCTCGTGCGAGAGATCGTTCGGGGTCAGCGACTGCAATAGCGTCCGGGCGTTCGGCCCCATGATCGAAATCACGCCCATGGCCGAAGTGACGTTGGTCAGCGCGCAGTGGGCGTCGGCCGGAATGTGCCGGTTTAGCCAGTCAAAGTCCCGCACTTCCGTGGCGGCGGCGGTCACGACCAGGTAGTCGTCCTCGGCCAGCCGGGTGACGGTGAGGTCCGCTTCGATGCCGCCCCGGTCGTTCAGCCATTGGGTGTAGACGATGCGGCCCGCGCGCACGTCGACGTCGTTCGCGCAGACGCGGTTCAGCACCCGTGTGGCGTCCCGTCCCTGGAGCCGGAACTTGCCGAAGGAAGACAGGTCGAACAGCCCCACCCGCTCGCGCACCGCCCGGTGTTCCGCCGCAGAGTGTTCGAACCAGTTCTGGCGTCCGTAACTGTACTCATAGCGCGCCAAGCCTGGTTCCGGCGCGTACCAGTTGGGCCGCTCCCAGCCCGCGAGTTCGCCGTGGCACGCGCCGATGGACTGCAGCCGATCATGAAGCGGCGATTTGCGGACGCCCCGGGCCGTCTCGTATTGACGATAGGGATAGTGCGTGGCGTACAGCAGGCCGAGGCTCTCCGAGACCCGTTCGCGCAGGTACCTGCGGTTGCGCTGGAAGGGATGATTGCGGCGCACATCCACTTCCCATAGATCGGACGGCGGATGGCCGAGGCGAATCCACTCCGTGATGACCCTGCCGACACCGCCGGCGGACTGCAGGCCAATCGAGTTCAGCCCCGCCGCCACGAAACAGTTGTCGAGTTCGGGCGCCTGGCCGAGGTGGTAGCGCACGTCCGGCGTGAAACTCTCCGGCCCGCAGAAGAACGTCTTCAGCCCGGCGGATTCCAGCGCCGGGACGCGCACCATGGCCTGTTCGAGGATGGGTTCGAAATGCTCGAGACTGCCGGCGATCTCGTCGAAACTGAAGTCTTCGGGAATGCCTTCCGTGGCCCAGGGGCGGGCATGGGGTTCAAAGGCGCCGACCAGGAGATTGCCCGCGTCGTACTTGTAGTAGGTGCAGGCGTCGTAGTCGCGCACGACCGGGAAGTTCACATCCAGCCCCGCTACCGATTCGAACAGGGCGTAGTAGTGCTCGCAGGCATGCAGGGGCACGTTCACCCCGACTGTGGCCGCCAGCTCCCGGGTCCACATGCCGGTGCACAACACAACGCAGTCTGCGTCGATATCGCCGTGTTCCGTGGTCACGCCGGTGACGCTGCCGCGCGCGGTGCGGATCCCGGTGACCGTGAGGTTCTGAAAGATGCGCGCACCGGCGCTGCGGGCGCCCCTGGCAAGCGCGTTCGTAATGTCCACCGCGTTGGCATAGCCGTCGGATGGAATGTGAATGCCACCGAGCACGTCTGCCGTATGCACTAGCGGAACCCGGGCCGCGATGGCCGCGGGCGTGACCACTTCCACGTCCAGGCCGAACACCTTGGCCATCGATGCGCTGCGCCGCAGTTCTTCGAACCGCTCCTCGTTGGTCGCGAGGGAAAAGGAACCGCAGCGCCGGTAGCCGGTCGCCTGGCCGGTCTCGGCCTCCAGGCGCCGGTACAGCTCGCTGGTATAGCGCGCCAACTCGGTCATGTTGATGGACGTGCGCAGTTGCCCCACCAGGCCCGCCGCATGCCAGGTGGTGCCCGAGGTGAGCTGCCTGCGTTCCAGCAGCGTCACGTCCGAAATCCCGGCGCGCGCCAGGTGATAGGCGACCGAACAGCCGATCACGCCACCGCCGATGACGATCACGCTGGCGCGACGCGGCAGGCCGTCAGGACGGGGCGTCATGAGACTTCAGGCGCGCAAACGGCGGTTGGCCGGATCGTAGACCGGGTCTTCGTGGACGGTCACTCGCCGCCGTTGCCCGAGCACGTCGACCGTCAACCCGTTGCCCGGGACGGCCAGCGACGGCGGGACGTAGCCGAAGCCGAGGCTCTGACCTACGGCGTGGCCGTAGCCGCCGGACGTGGTCACCCCTACGCAGCCATCGCCGTCGAATATCGGCTCGCCTCCCTGCACGTCCGCGTCGCCCGCATCAAGGCTGAAGTAGATCAACTGCAGCGGGCGGTCCCCCTCTTGCAGCGAGCGCAGGGTCGCTTCCCGGCCGATGAAGTCGCCCTTGTCAAGCCTGATGAAGCGCTCCATGGCCGCGTCGAACATGGTGACTTCGTTCGTCAGTTCCGCGCCCCAGCTCCGGTACGCTTTTTCCAGCCGCAGGCTGTTGACCGCGTAGAGACCGAAATTGCGAATGCCATATTCTGCCCCGGCCTCCACCAGGGCGTCATACAGCGCCTCCATGTGTTCCATAGCCGGGTGCAGTTCCCAGCCAAGTTCGCCGACATAGTTCACCCGCAGCGCCCGTACCGGCATCCCGGCGATATCGATTTCCCTGGCCGTCAGCCAGCGAAAGGCGCCGCTGTCCAGGGGCGCGTCCGTAAGCTGCCCCAGCACCGAGCGGGCGGCAGGTCCAGCCAGCACCAGCACGCCGCGCCGGTCGGTGACATTCGCGATATGCACCTGCTCTCCGGCGCGCCGGCCCTGCTGCAGGTGGTCGAGATCGCGCAACTCGGCGCCGGCGGCGGAAAGCACGTAGAAAGCCTGATCGTCGAGATGCGTGATCGTGACTTCCGCGCCGATACGCCCGCCTTCGGAAAGCAGATGGGTGAGCCCGATACCATTGCGCCTCGGAATTCGGTTTGCGCACAGCCGATCGAGCATCGTCCGCGCGTCGCGGCCCGTCACGTCGTATTTCGCGAACCCGGAAAGATCCAGGATGCCGACCCGCTCGCGCACGGCCAGGCACTCCTCGCGCACCAAGTCGAACACGTTGTTGTGGCGGAAGCTGTACTGTTCCTCGCGGCCGTCCGGGGAGAACCACTTGGGCCGCTCCCAGCCAAAGGTTTCGGTAAACACGCAGCCCTGGGCCTTGAGCCTGTCGTACAGGGGGCTGGTCCGACACCGGCGGGCCGCCGGCAGTTCCTCCCCCGGCAACGCCGTGGCGTAGGTCCTGCCGTAGTCCTGGCGACCCTTGGCCCGCATGTAGCCGACATCGGCGAACACGCCGAAGCGCCGGGGATCGAAGCCGGTCATGTTGATCTCGGAGTCGCCATGCAGCATCCATTGCGCCAGGTACTTGCCGCTGCCGGCGCCCTGGGCAATGCCGAAGGACGAGCCGCAGCAGAGCCAGAAGTTGCGCAGCCCGGCCACGGGGCCGAGCAGTGGCAGCCCGTCGGGGCTATGGGAGATGGCACCGTTTACGATGCGCCTGATGCCTGCCGGTTCGAACACCGGCATGCGCTCCATGGCGCGGGCGAGCCAGGGCATGAGGCGCTCCAGATCTTCGGTAAAGAGTTCGCTTTCGGAGTCCCAGTGCGGCAGTCCGCCCGGTGGCCAGGCTTCGGCGGGCACGGCCTCGTAGATGCCGATCAGGCCGGACTGCTGCTCCTGGCGCATGTAGGCGGAGGCGTAGGGGTCGCGTGTCACCGGGAGTTCTTCGCTTCTGCCGGCCAGTTCCGGCACCGGCCCGGACACCAGGTAATGGTGCTGAATATTGCAGATCGGAAGGTCTGCCCCCACCATCTGCGCTACCTGCCGGGCATAGCAGCCGGCGGCGTTGACGACGGTTTCGGCGATGATGCGCCCCTCTTCCGTCACCAGTTCCCACTCGCCGCCCGGCAATGCATTGATGTCGGTCACCCGGTTCCCCCGCACGATCCTGGCGCCCATGTCGCGCGCGCCCCTGGCCATCGCCTGGCAGAGCCCGGACGGATCCGCATGCCCGTCGTTGCGGGTCCAGGCGCCGGCCAGCACGCCTTCCGTCGAGATAAAGGGATTGAGCCTCGCGATCTCGCCGACGTCGACGATTTCCATGTGGTAGCCGACGTTGTCGGCGATTCCGCGCAGGTAGCGAAACCAGTCCAGGTCCTGCTCGGTGAGCGCGAAGCGGACGCTGCCGCAGCCATGCCATCCGACAGCCTGACCGGTCAGTTGCTCCAGTTCTCTGTACAGGGAGACGCTGTACTCGTGAATCTTGGCGAGGTTGTAGTTGCCGACCAGGTTGGGACATTGACCGGCCGCGTGCCAGGTCGAGCCGGACGTCAACTCGCCCTTCTCGAGCAGCAGGACATCACGGCATCCCTCTGCCGCCAGGTGGTAGAGGAGGCCGACGCCCATGATGCCGCCGCCGACAATGACAATGCGCGCCTGGTTCTCCATAGCATGCTCCGGCCGCGGATGGCCACCGCCGGAATTCTCACGGCATTCGGGGTGGACATGCAATATGCACACGACAGCCGTTGGAAGTCTCGCGACAACTGCGGGCGTACACGGCAGGTCTTAGTCGTCAGACGACACGGGCAGGTCCCGGACGGTCACGGTGGGATTGACCGACACCCTGAACGCGGGAAGAATGCGGACAGGTGGTCGACTCGCTCCGACGGCCACCAGGGGGCAGCCTACAACGATGACTCGACACGGCTGCACGGTTCGGTATTGCCGCTGGCCTGCCGTTCGGGGCAAAGGCCAGCCTTCGGGACGGCACGGCAACCTTTCGCTTCAGGATATTTGATGGTTTGAGGCGGTTTCCATGAGCGACGATGTTCACGGCCAAGACGTGGATGGAGAGCAGGACGACGATCTCGTCCTTTCCGAACTCGACGACGAAGAACTGGTCGAGCAGATGCACGACGACCTGTACGACGGCCTCAGGGATGAAATCATCGAAGGCACCGAGATTCTGCTTGAGCGGGGCTGGGCGGCGGACAAGGTCCTGAACGACGCCCTGGTGGGCGGCATGACGATCGTCGGTATCGACTTCCGCGATGGCATCCTTTTCGTGCCCGAGGTGCTGCTGGCCGCCAACGCCATGAAGGGCGGCATGGCTGTGCTACGGCCGTTGCTGGCGGAGACGGGCGCCAAGCCGGTGGGCAAGATGGTGATCGGCACGGTCAAGGGCGATATCCACGACATCGGCAAGAACCTGGTCGGAATGATGATGGAAGGCGCCGGTTTCGAGGTCGTGGACATCGGCATCAACAACAGCGTTGAGGACTTCTTCGCGGCGCTGCAAGAGCACCACCCGGACATTCTCGGCATGTCCGCCCTGCTCACGACCACCATGCCGTACATGAAAGTGGTCATCGACGAACTGGTGGCCCAATCCATCCGCGACGACTACATCGTGCTGGTCGGTGGTGCGCCGCTGAACGAGGAATTCGGCAAGGCGGTAGGCGCGGACGCCTATTGCCGCGATGCCGCCACCGCGGTAGAGACCGCCACGCAGATGATGCGGGCCAGGCACAACTACTGATGATGACCCAATCCCTAGACGGCACCCTGGCCCGCCGAGGCGATGCGGGCGAGGTGCAAGGGCGGATCAAACGGGACCCCGTGCTCGTGATCGCTTGCGGCGCCCTCGGCAGAGAGCTGCACGCGATTCGGCGAGCCAACGGCTGGGACCACCTGAAGATCCGCTGCCTGGATCCGGAACTGCACCTCCGTCCGGCGCAGATCGCACCCCGGCTTAGAGCCGAGATCGAGCGGGGCCGGGAGCAGTACCGCCGCATCTTCATCGGCTATGCCGATTGCGGCACCTATGGCGAGATCGACCGGGTGCTTGACGACTATCCGGGCGTGGAGCGCCTGCCGGGGCTGCATTGCTACGAGTTCTATGCCGGCGCCGAGCGCTTCGAACGCCTGGCCGACGACGAGCCGGGCACGTTCTACCTCACCGATTTCCTGGTGCGCTTCTTCGATCGCCTGGTCGTGGAAACGCTGCAGCTCGACGAACATCCGGAACTGTCCGACGACTTTTTCGGCAACTACCGGCGCCTGACCTACCTGTCGCAGACCCGGGACTCGAAGCTGCTCGCCGGGGCCAGGGCGGCGGCGGCCCGGCTGGGGCTCAAATTCACCCACGTACATACCGGCTACGGCGCATTGGAACCCGCCGTCGTCCGGGTTGCCGGGGAGCTCGAGGGGGCACCCCTCGAAAGAAAACAGCAGCGCGAGGGGGTTACCCCTCGCATGAGACAGCAGCGCGAGGGGGTACCCCTCGAAAGAAAGGCCTGACAGGTGGACGCGATCCTGATGAGATGGCGCGACATTCCGTCGCAGATTATCGTCAGGCAGGGCAGAAGGCGCGCCAAGGTATTGCTGAGCGCACGCTTTCAGAACGCCATTGACCGCGCCGCCATGCGGGCCAAGAAGCGCAGCGCCGATGCCTACATCAGCGAGTGGGAGCGTGACCCGATCAAGCCGGAGACGAACGATGCGACGACCGATCTGCAGGCGGTCGCCGACCGCCTGGCGAACCAGATCGAAGCGCGCTATTCCGATGAACGGCTATTGGCGCTCATCCGCAATCACGGTCTGCAGGATGGTTGAAGGGATGTGCGGTATGCGCCAGTCGGTCGCCAGGGCATGACGGACACGGTTGTCGCTTCCGCAAGCCGGGAGGTGGTGATCGGTTTCGACCGGCCCTTCGTGGTCATAGGCGAGCGCATCAACCCCACCGGGCGCAAGGTTCTGGCTCGGGAAATGAAAGCCGGGGACTACCACCGCGTGGTCGCCGACGCGGTCTCACAGGTTGAGGCGGGCGCCCACATGCTGGACGTCAACGCCGGCATCCCGCTGGCGGATGAACCCGCCATTCTGGCCGAAGCCGTCAGGCTGGTGCAGTCGGTCTCCGACGTGCCCCTGTCCATCGATTCCTCCATCGTCGCCGCGCTGGAGTCCGGCCTGGCGGTCTATGACGGCAAGCCACTGGTCAACTCGGTCACCGGCGAAGAGGACCGGCTGGAGTCGGTGCTGCCGCTGGTGGCCCGGCACGGCGCCGCGGTGGTGGCCATCTCCAACGACGAAACCGGGATCTCCGAGGATCCGAACGTGCGCTTCGAGGTGGCCAGGAAGATCGTCGAACGGGCGCAGGACCACGGCATTCCCACGAGCGACGTGGTGGTCGATCCGTTGGTCATGCCGATCGGCGCGATCAACTCCGCCGGCCGGCAGGTGATGCACCTGATCAGCCGCCTGCGCGAGGAACTGAAGGTCAATACCACCTGCGGCGCGTCCAACGTGAGTTTCGGGCTGCCCAACCGAAACGGCATCAACAGCGCCTTCCTCACCATGGCGATCGGTGCCGGCATGACGTCCGCGATCACCAATCCGCTGCACGGCGAGGTCATGCAGGCGGTGCTTGGCGCAGACGTCATGATGGGCAACGATCCCGATTGCATGCGCTGGATCGCCAAGTACCGCGAACCGCGTGCCTCCGGGGGCGCGCGAGGCAACCGGCGGGACCGGCCCCGCCGCCGCCGGCGCGGCTGACCCCGGTGCCTTCAGAGGGCATGCAAGAGGAAACCGAACGCCAGGCCCGGGTGGTCTTCACGCCGTCCGGCCGGCGCGGCCAGTTTCCGCACGGCACACCCGTGCTGCAAGCGGCGTGGGAACTCGGCGTGGACATCGCCTCCATCTGCGGTGGCCGCGGGCTCTGCGGGCGTTGCCGGGTCGTGTGCGGCGAAGGCGACTTTCCCAAGCACGGCATCGTCTCAAGGCCGGAGCACCTGTCCCCCGCCGGCGCCGTCGAGACCCGCTTCGGCGAGCGCAACCGGCCGCTGGCGCCGGGCCACCGCCTGAGTTGCCAGGCCGCCATTCAAGGCGACCTGTTGATCGATGTACCGCCCGAAAGCCAGGTTCACCGCCAGGTGGTGCGCAAGGAGGCCGACTCGCGGCCCATCCGCCTGGATCCCGTGGTTCGCCTCTACCTGGTGGAGGTGGCGCCTGCGGATCTTCAGCGCTCGGGCAGCGACCTGACGCGCCTGCTCGACGCACTAGAGACGCAATGGGATCTGCGCCCGGCATTTCCGGCGGCGTTGCTGCCCGACCTGCAAGACCTGTTGCGGGACGGCGGGTGGTCCGTCACCGTAGCCGTCCACCAGGATGCGGAGATTCTCGCAATCTGGCCGGGTTTCAAGCAGTCCATCTACGGCGTGGCGATAGACGTCGGTTCAACCACCATTGCCGCCCATCTCTGCGACCTCGGCAGCGGCAACGTGCTGTGTTCGAACGGCATGATGAACCCGCAGATCCGCTTCGGCGAGGACCTGATGAGCCGGGTCTCCTACGTCATGATGCACCCTGAGGGCGGCGATGAACTGACCCGGGAGGTGCGCAGAGCGGTCAACGAACTCGTGGCCGGAACCGCGGCGGACGCCGGCGTCGACCCGCGGGACATCCTCAGCCTGACGTTCGTGTGCAACCCGATCATGCATCACCTGCTGCTCGGCATCAGCCCGGTGAAGCTGGGCGAGGCGCCTTTCACGCTGGCGGTGGAGGAGTCTGTCCAGTTGGCGGCCCGGGACCTTGGCCTGGAAGTCAATCCGGGCGCCGTAACCTATGTGCTGCCCCTCATCGCCGGGCATGTCGGTGCGGATACCGCCGGGATGGTGCTTTGCGAGCAACCCCATGGAGACGGGGCGGTGAGCCTGCTGGTGGACATCGGTACCAACGCGGAAATCGTCCTTGGCAACGACCAGCGGTTGCTGGCCTGCTCCAGTCCGACCGGGCCGGCGTTTGAAGGCGCCCAGGTCAGCGCCGGCCAGCGCGCTGCGCCCGGTGCCATAGAACGGGTGCGGATCGACCCGGTCACCCTGGAGACCCGGATTCGCGTGATCGGCTCGGATCTCTGGTCCGACCAGGCCGGATTCAGCGACGCACTGCCGGGCCGGGGCGTCACCGGCATATGCGGTTCCGGGATCATCGAGGCGGTGGTGGAGATGTGGCTGGCGGGCATCCTCACCAGCGACGGGGTGATCGACGGCAGCCAGGCGAGCCGCACGCCCCGCCTGGTCCGCGACGGCCGCACGTTCTCGTTCGTCATCCACGGCGAACAGGACGACAAGCAGATCACGGTCACACAGACCGATGTGCGTCAGATTCAACTCGCCAAGGCGGCCCTGTTTGCCGGCATCAGGCTCTTGATGGACCGGCTTGAAGTGAGTTCGGTGGATCGGATCCGCCTGGCCGGCGCCTTCGGCAGCCACATCGACGTGCGCTACGCCATGGCCCTCGGGATGATTCCGGACTGTCCCCTCGATGCGGTTTCGGCGGCAGGCAACGCAGCCGGGCACGGCGCCAGGATCGCCTTGTTGAACCGAGCCTCCCGGGGCGAGATCGAGTCAGTGGTCAAGCGCGTCGAGAAAATCGAGACCGCCGTCGAGCCGAATTTCCAGGCGCACTTCGTCGACGCCATGGCGATACCGGGTGGGGCCCACGCATTCCCCGATCGGGTCAGGCCCCACGCCGCGTCCGGCCCTGACCGCCCCGCCCGAGCGCAACGCCGGCGCTCGAAGCGAAAGCCCCCGCGATCAAACTCAGGTTAAGCCGCCGCCAAACGGTCGGTTGCTCGGTGGCGCCAGCGATGACAACACCTCTTGACGGGGGTGTGTCACCCTCTCGCCATAGTCCCAAATCCGCGCAAACCATGTGCCGCCGGACGAACTTGCTAAGGTTGGCCTATGGGCAATGAGTCTCCCGCAAACCCATTTGTTCCCGGCCGCGGCCAACTGCCTCCTTATTTGGCGGGGCGAAGTGTCGAACAAAACGCGTTGATGGGCCTTCTGGCCTACGTGAACGCGGGCAGGGGTGCGCCTCGGGACGCGGTGCTGTCGGGGCCAAGGGGCAATGGTAAGACCGTCCTGCTGCGCTGGTTTCAGAAAGAGATCGAGTCGGACAAATCGGGCGCGGAGGTCGTCGCCATGACGCCGGACGAGTTTTCGAGCGTGGATGGGCTTGCCACGGCGCTCGCGCCGCCGCGCCGGTTCGCGTCGTTGGTGCGGGACTCACTTTCGCTTTCCATCGGCGTCGGCAGACTCGGTTGGGAGTTGGGTGAGGCACCTGGCTCTTTGACCGCGCTATTGACGGCTCGCTGCAGGGAACGCCCTCTGGTTCTTCTGCTCGACGAAGCCCACACACTGGATCCGGATATCGGTCGAGCGCTTCTGAACGCGAGTCAGCGGGTAGCTTCAGAAGCGCCATTTCTGCTGGTTCTCGCGGGCACGCCTAGACTGCAAGCGCACCTCAACACGATGTCCGCCACCTTTTGGAGCCGCGCAACCAAGCTCGGCATCGGTCTGCTGGACGAAACCGCCGCGGCGGCTGCGTTGTCTCGCCCGTTTGCTGCGCTGAGTCCGAGCGTGGAATTCGCCGAGTCGGCGTTGCGGCAAGTGGTCGAGGAAAGCCAGGGCTACCCGTATTTTCTTCAACTATGGGGTGCAGCGCTTTGGGAAGCGACGTGGAACCAGGGTGCGACGCGCATCAACGAAGCGATCGTCGGCGATACGGGGGCTGCGTTCGGACGAGAGAGAGTCGCCTACTACGAAGATCGGCGAGAGGAACTCGAAAGACAGAACCTGCGCCAATTGGCCGCGTGTGTCGCGGATGCCTTCGACGGCCGAAGGACGTTGCGCGGCCGCGAACTCAATGCGGCGATCCAAGCCGCCTCGGAAGACGAGTCCGGAGACGACACGCTGCAGCGCCGGGACTCCCTGGCGGCAGTCGGCTATGTCTGGAAGCCGCCCGAGGCGCCAGACCTCTGGCAACCCGGTATTCCCAGTCTCATGGACTACATCCAGACCCACGCCGATTGAGGCGTGACGGGCGCGCACTCGAGATCCGTCGCAGCGCGGGTCCAAGCGGTGGGCCGGAACCTACCACAAGCTGCTACGGCTGACTGACCATGGCGACGCCATGGCGATACCGGGTGGAACCAACGCATTCCCCGATCGGGTCAGGCCCCGCGCCGCGTCCAGTCCGGACCGCCCCGCCCGAGCGCAACGCCGACGCTTGAGGCGAAAGCCTCCACAATCGAACTCAAGTTGAGCCTCCGGGCCAGGCGGTTTCGTCGGCGGGCCGAGGCTGCTGACGGGGCGACCCGTCAGTCCTGGACCGGCCAGTCGCAGGTCGTGTGATCGCCCCACGGCTTGCGCGCGAAGATGCGCTCGACCATGGGCACGAAGTGGTCGATGGCAAGCGTGTCGTAGCCCGGATCGAACGAGTTCTGATCGTACGCGTCGCAGAAGTGGACCGTCATGTCGAAGGCGGGATGGTCGCGGTAGCGCAGGCGCGCGTCCGGGTCCAGCCCGATCTTGTCGAAATAGTAGTAGCCCTGGAACAGGCCATGCTGGAGCACCATCCAGTACGTGTGATTGGCGACGTAGGGGCGCAGCACCGAGGCGCCAAGTTCGGAGTGATTCTCCGGTGCCAGGTCGTCGCCGATATCGTGCAGCAGGGCTGCCACGACGATCTCTTCGCACTCGCCGGCGCGCAACGCTCGGGTCGCCGTCTGCAGCGAGTGCTGCAAGCGGTCGACGGGATACCCCGGGAAACCTTCCGACAGATTCTCGAGATAGGCGAGCGCACGTTCCCCGGTCTTCGCGATATACGGCTTCGCAAGTTCGTCGAGGAGCGCGTAGTCCTCTGCGGTGCCCTGATCCATGCGGGTGAAGGTGACGATTGGCGACACCTGGGCGACGGCATCCGACGAGGTGGTTGCGTTGCCACTGTCCGTGGCGCAAAAAGTGGTTCGGGCCTTCACTGCGGCACTCCTCAAACCCGTCCTGGGTTGCGGAATTATGGTCCAATACGCCCCGCGATCAAGACGCTGAAGCCATGGAAAAATACTCTCTCCTGAGCCTGTTCAGACACGCCGGTCGCCACCACGAAAACTGGTCCCGGGCCTGGCGCGATCCGGCACCCAAAGAGGCTTACGACACGGTAATCGTGGGCGGTGGCGGTCACGGCCTGGCGACTGCGTACTACCTGGCAAAGGAGCATGGCGTCACCGATGTGGGGGTCATCGAGAAGGGATACCTGGGCGGCGGCAACACCGGCCGCAACACGACCATCGTGCGCTCCAATTACCTGCGTGACGAGGCGGCGCGTCTCTACGACTTCTCGCTCAAACTGTGGGAGGGCCTGAGCCAGGAACTCAATTTCAACGTCATGTTCAGCCCGCGGGGAGTGATGAACCTCGGCCACACGCTGCAGGAGATGCGCGATATCGAGCGGCGCGTGAACGCCAACCGGCTGAACGGCATCGACGGCGAGGTCCTCACCACCGACCAGGTACAGAAGCGGGTGCCCCTGCTCAACTGCTCCCCCAACTCGCGCTATCCCGTACTGGGCGCTTCCTGGCAGCCACGCGGCGGCATCGCCCGTCACGACGCGGTGGCCTGGGGTTTCGCCCGGGCGGCCGACGCCCACGGCGTCGACCTGCTGCAGCAGACCGAAGTGACCGGCATCCGTTGCCAGAACGGCGCCGTTGTCGGCGTCGAGACCAGCCGGGGCTTCATCGGCGCGCGCAAGGTTGCCTGCGTCACCGCGGGCAATTCCGGCGTTTTAGCGCGGATGGCGGGGCTGCGGCTACCGATCGAGTCGCGTCCCCTGCAGGCCCTGGTCTCCGAACCGCTCAAGCCCTGTCTCGACACCGTGGTGATGTCCAACGCTGTCCACTGCTACATCAGCCAGGCCGACAAGGGCGACCTCGTCATCGGCGCCGGCGTCGACGGCTACAACGGCTATGGCCAGCGCGGTTCGTTCCACGTAATCGAGCACACCCTCGCCGCGGTGTGCGACCTGTTCCCCGCTTTCAGCCGGGTGCGCATGAACCGCCAGTGGGGCGGCATCGTCGACATCTGTCCGGATGCCTGTCCCATCATCGGCAAGACGCCCGTCGAGGGGCTCTATTTCAACTGCGGCTGGGGCACCGGCGGCTTCAAGGCGACGCCCGGATCCGGCTACGTGTTCGCCGACACCCTCGCCAACGAACGGCCGCATCCGCTGGTCGAACCCTTCGCGCTGGACCGCTTCGCAAGCGGTGCGCTGATCGACGAGCACGGCGCCGCCGGAGTGGCTCACTGATGCTGCACATACGCTGTCCCTACTGCCAGGAGATGCGCAGCGAAGAGGAGTTCAGCAACGCCGGCGAGGCACATATTCGCCGCCCGCCGGATCCTGCCGCGCTGTCCGATGCCGAGTGGGGAGACTACCTGCATTTCCGCAAGAACCCGCGCGGGCCACACCGGGAGGTCTGGGTGCATACCGCGGGTTGCCGGCGCTACTTCAACGTCCTGCGCGACACGGTGAGCTACGAAATCCTCGACGTCTATCCGGCCGGCGTACCCGACCCGGACGCGCCCGAAGAGACCACGCCCTGATGACGGCACAACCACGCCGCCTGGCCGAAGGCGGCCGAATCGATCGCAGCCGCGTGCTCGACTTCACGTTCCACGGCCGCGCCATGCAGGGCTACGCCGGCGACACCCTGGCATCCGCGCTCCTCGCGAACGGCGTCGATGTCGTCTCGCGCAGTTTCAAGTATGCGCGGCCGCGCGGTATCGTCGGACACGGTCCGGAAGAACCCAACGCCATCCTGCACCTCGGCAACGGGGCGGTCAGCACCCCTAACCTGAGGGCCACTGAGGTGGAACTCTTCGACGGGCTCGAGGCACGGTCGACCGGTTCCGGCCCGCAGCGTCTCGTTGGCGCTTTCAGCCGGTTCCTGCCCGCGGGGTTCTACTACAAGACCTTCATGCAGCCACCCTGGCTGTGGATGACGTGGGAACGCCTGCTGCGCCGTGCGGCCGGATTTGGCGAAGCACCGGACGGACGGGATCCCGATACCTACGACAAGATGAATCACCACTGCGACGTGCTGGTGGTCGGCGCGGGTCCCGCCGGTCTCGCCGCCGCTCTCGAAGCCGCCCGTGCCGGCGCCCGCGTCCTCATCGCCGACGAGCGGCCAGAGTTCGGCGGCAGCCTTCTAGCCAGGTCTCTGACCGTCGCCGGCACAAGCGGCGCCGACTGGGTGGAAGAGACCATGGCCGCACTCTCATCCTGTCCCGACGCGACCCTCCTGCCCCGGGCCACGGTGAGCGGCTACTACGACCACAATTTCTTCACCATCCTCGAGCGACGCACCGACCACCTGGGAGACGCGGACGCCGGCGGTACCCGCCAACGCCTGCACCGGGTGCGCGCACGCCAATCTGTGCTGGCTACCGGCGCCATCGAGCGCCCCCTAGTGTTCGCCAACAACGACCTGCCTGGCGTCATGCTGGCATCGGCGGTCTCCGCCTATGTCAACCGGTACGCCGTGGCGCCCGGCGACAGGCTGGTGTTGTTCACGACCAACGACGGCGCCTACCAAACTGCCATGGACTGGCAGCGGATTGGACGCGAAGTGGTTGCGGTCGTCGATGCGCGGCAGCATCCCGAGGGCGCGCTGGTCCAGTCCGCGATGGAAGCCGGCATCGACGTGATCCCCGGCCACGGGGTGATCGAAGCCCTCGGGCGCGCCCGAGTTGGCAGCGCCGTCATCGCGCCGCTGGACGACCAGGGAGACACACTGGCCAGCCCTTCGCGGAGGCTCGAATGCGACCTGATCGCGCAATCCGGCGGCTGGAGCCCCACCCTGCACCTCAGCTCCCAGACCGGCACCAGGCCACGGTGGAGCGGTGCGGCGGCGGCATTCCTCCCCGGCGCCCTGGGAGAGCGCGGTCTTTGCGCCGGCGCGGTCACAGGCAAACGATCGCTGCGGGAATGCATCGAGGAAGGCGCATCCGCAGGTGCACTGGCTGCGTCGCGCGCCGGGTTTGGCGATGGCGAGACCACCCTCGCCACTCCGGATACGGGAGAGTCGCCCGAGGCGTCGTCCCGGGCACTGTACCTCGTGCCCCACGAGAAGCCCGTGAGCCGGGCCCCGAAACAGTTCGTCGACCTGCAAACGGATGTCACCGCGGCGGACATACAGCTTGCCGCCCGCGAAGGCTACACGTCCGTGGAGCACGTGAAACGCTACACGGCGCTGGGTTTCGGCACCGACCAGGGCAAGCTCGGCAACGTCAACGGCGTCGCGATCCTGGCCGACGCGCTGGGACAGGAGATCGACGCTACGGGCACGACGATGTTTCGCCCAGCCTATACGCCGATGACCTTCGGCGCGGCCGCGGGAAGAGATACCGGCGACATGTTCGACCCCGAACGCCACACCCCCATGCACGCCTGGCACGAGGCCCACGGCGCCACGTGGGAGGACGTGGGCCGCTGGAAGCGCCCCCGCTACTACCCGCAACCCGGCGAAACCATGCGTCAAGCGGTTGATCGCGAGTGCCTCGCGGTGCGCGACGGCGTCGCGATCTTCGACGCGTCGACCCTCGGCAAGATCGACATCCAAGGCTCCGACGCCGCGGTATTCCTCGACCGCGTCTACACGACGGGGTTCAGGAGACTCGGTGTCGGCCGGTGCCGATACGGGCTCATGCTGCACGAGAACGGCTACATCTTCGACGACGGCGTGACCGCGCGCATGGCGGAAAACCGCTACCTGTTGCACACCACCACCGGCAACGCGGAGGCAGTATACGCGTGGCTCGAATTCTGGCGGCAGACCGAGTGGCGGGAACTCGACGTCCATCTCACATCGGTGACCGACCACTGGGCAACGGCGGCCGTGGTCGGCCCACAGTCCCGGGATGTGCTGCGAAAGGTATGCACGGATATCGACTTCGACAGCGATGCCTTCCGCTTCATGGACGTGCGCGAAGGCCACATCGCGGGCATCCCGGCGCGCGTATTCAGGATCAGTTTCAGCGGCGAGCTTTCCTTCGAGGTCAACGTCCCCGCCAACCACGGCCGCCACGTCTGGGACGCCCTCATCGAGGCCGGAACGGAATTCGACATCACCCCCTACGGTACCGAGGCCATGCACGTGCTGCGCGCCGAAAAGGGCTTCATCATCGTCGGGCAGGACACCGACGGTTCGGTGACGCCGGCGGACGTCGGCATGGATTGGGCGGTGCGCCGGAACAAGGCGTACGGCTTCCTCGGCGACCGTTCACTGACGCTGGCCCATCACCTGCGCGAGGACCGGTTCCAGCTCGTGGGCCTCGCCACCGCCGACCCCGCGACGGTGCTTCCCGAGGGCGCCCAACTCGTCGAAGAGCCCGGACACCGCCCGCCAGTGGCCATGGAGGGACACGTCACGTCCAGCTACTACAGCGCGCGGCTATCGCGTTCCATCGCACTCGCGATGGTGAAACGCGGCAGCAAGCGCACGGGACAGATCCTCTACGCGCCGCTGGCCGACGGGCGGATCATCTCCGCCACCATCGTCAGCCCGGTGTTCTACGACCCCAAGGGAGTGCGCCAGAATGCCTGAAGCCCCCGGCGTGGAGTATCGAGAAATCCCGGGGCGGGGATGTCTGAATCTCCGTGGCGACGCGGACGATCCAACGTTACGCGACGCCACGGCGACGACACTGGGCACGGAACTTCCGACCGAACCGTGCAGTTGGCAGTCATCCGGGGATACCCGTGCCTGTTGGCTCGGCCCGGACGAGTGGCTGCTGATCGTACCCGACGGCGAGCAGTCGAGAGTTGAGCAGCAATTGCGCGAGGCAGTGAGCGGGCCGCTCTCTGTCGTGGACGTGAGCGGCGGCTTCGTCCACGCCAATCTCGGCGGCGACAACGCCGCCAAGGTGCTGCAGAAATCGAGCCCCTACGATTTCCATCCCCGCAATTTCCCACCGGGACGCTGCGTGCAGACGGTGTTCGCGCAAGCTGGCGCGCTGGTAGTCGCCATCGAGGATGGCAGCTTCGTCTTGATATTTCGCCGCAGCTACGCGGACTACCTGGTGCACTGGATCGCAGATGCGGCGGAGGAATACGGTTATCCAATGCATCGGACCTGATGACAATTGCCGAAGTCGCCCCGGCCGGTCGAGCACCAACAATTTGGACTCGCATCAGAACACACGAGGAAACGCCATGCTGCTTCGGATCAATCCACAGACTCATTCAGCCGCCCGAATAAGCGGGCAACACCTCAAGGACTTTGGGCTTGATGTAGGTCAATCCCTGGTGTGGTGTCCGGCAAATTCCTATGCCTTTGCAGTGGCGACGCACAGGTGAGTGCACGGCCCGGCGGACCACTTCTCCCGTAGCATCGGGTCGTCGCGGCTTCGGATGTCCACGCCGAACACGGCTTGATAAACACCGCACTCAGTGTTATAGAAATACAAATGGGCACAGGCGTTCTCAGGGTAGGAATTGCAGACTTTCAAGACCAAGTCGTTCGCGCGCTTCGCGGCCCGGGCGGGACTGGAGGATGCGGAATTGTGCGAGGCTGTCCGCCGTATTGGAGGCGGTCTGATCGATGCCGATCTCGGCGGTGGCGTATTCAAGCAGCGTATTGCCCGGAAGGGCGGCGGCAGGTCTGGCGGGTTCCGCACGATTGTGCTGTATCGCCGAGGCAAACTGGCATTCTTCGTCTACGGATTCGCCAAGAGCAACCAAGACAACCTGCGTCGGAACGACGCTTGACGCTTTCCGGATGCTCGCGGACGAAATGCTCGGGATGACTCAGGCCAGCCTCGCGGCGACCTTGGCGAACGGAACGATTATCGAGGTGAAATGCGATGACTAAACGTTACAAGAGCGAGGCCTTGGCGGCCTCCCACGAAACGGCACTCGGATTGACCGAGGCAGGGGTGATGACGAAACGGACCATGCGAGCGTTCGACGAGATGTGCCTCACGCCGGTCGAAGAAATGACGCCGGAGGATATTCGCGAGCTTCGGCTCCGGGAGCATTCAAGCCAAGCGGTGTTCGCGCGCTATCTCAACGTGACGACGGGCCTCGTGAGCCAGTGGGAGCGCGGCGAGAAGCGACCTCGCGGTGCGTCGTTGAAGCTATTGACCCTGGTCGCGAAGAACGGATTGAGTGCGGTCGCGTAAGGACCGTTGCCCCTGCCGCCGAGTTGCGGTGAGCGCCAAGGCGCGAGTTCGAGATGCATCGAGGACGGCAAGCCTTGGACGTGGGCTTGTTCGATTATCACTAACGCGGAAGTGTCCGTTCCGAATGCCATGCGAAGAGGCGGCGCGCTCATCTGGACTCCCCAATTGATGGTGTCAGCGCAACCCTCATCGTGCCGCCGCCCGCCCGCGCGCCGTGAGCCGGTACTTTTGGTTTCTTGCGGTCGGCGACTCGGGCAAAATCATTTCGACCAGTCCCGCAGAGAGCGCCGGGTGAATGTAGTTTTGCCGGAACGTCGGTCGGTGCGACAGTCCGAGCGCCGCCATGAGTTGGTTCGCAGATTTCGGGCCGCCCCGTAGTTGGGCGAGCAGCCGTGCTACTTGGTCGGTCACATGGTCGGCCACATGGTCGCTTGACCCGAAATCCCGGACGGCCTCAAGAATGACCTCTAGCATGAAGGCGATGAACGGGGTGCTCTCTTCCTGGGCGGAGCTGTCCCGGATGGCGTCGTAGTAATCGCCCTGGTGCGCATGAATCAGGCTCTCCACCGGCACATCCGAAAACAGCGTCCTCCAGCGCGTCAACACCAGAGTCTGCCAGAGTCGTCCCATCCGTCCGTTGCCGTCCTCGAAGGGATGAATGAACTCGAACTCGTAGTGGAAGACCGAACTGGCTATCAGCGGATGCTCTTCCGTGACATTCAGCCACGACAGCAGATTCGACATGAGCTGAGGCACTCGGTCGGCGGGCGCGCCGATGTGTTGGACTCCTTCCGGACCGGTCACCGCCACCCCGCCGTGCCGGTAGCGTCCAGGCGCATCCAGCAATCCGGCCATCAGGATCGCGTGCGCACGGAGCAGATCGGATTCGCTGGCGGGGTTCCAACGCAGGTACTGCTCATAAGCATTGATGGCGTTACGGACTTCCTGAATCTCCCGAAGCGGCGCAACGACCGGCTTGCCTTCGAGGATGGTCGATACCTGCTCTTCGGTGAGCCGGTTGCCTTCGATTGCGAGCGACCCGCGAATGGTGCGGATGCGATTGACCCGTCGCAGGCGCAGATTCGCCCGGACCGCCGCTTCCTCCGCGCGCCCGACAGCTTCGCCGATCCGTTCGGAAAGATCGAGAATGGTAGAAGTGATGGTGTATGGCGGTGTTTCGATCATGGCCATGGGACAAACATCCGTCAGCGCAGCACGAAACCTTCGTAGCCGTTTTGCGCCACCTCGGCACATTTCTCCGCATAGGGCGGGAAGCCGATCAACGGCATGAACACCTGGGGCTTGCCCGGGATGTTCCTGCCCAGGTACCAGGAGTTGCAGGTCGGCATCAGGGTCTGCCCCGCCACCGCATTGACGTGGTCCACCCAGGCATCCTGCGCTTCCGACGTCGCCTCGATGGTCGCGAGCCTTTCGCGCCGCAGGTGTTCAAGGCAGTCGCCGATCCAGTCCACGTGCTGCTCGATGGAGACGATCATGTTGGTCAGCACCGACGGGCTGCCGGGTCCGGTGATCATGAACAGGTTCGGAAAACCGGCCGTCGTGAGTCCCAGGTAGGTAAGCGGTCCGGCGGACCACGCATCAAGCAGGGTCCGGCCGCTGCGGCCCGAGATGTCCACGCCGAGCACCGCCCCCGTCATGGCGTCGAAACCCGTCGCAAAGACAATACAGTCGAGCGCGATCTCGCGGGCGCCTTCCCGCTCCCCGGTTTGGGAATTCAACACCTTGACCAGGACACCCTCGGGCGTGATGCGCTCGATGGGATGGGTCCTGGCGACCAGCAGTTCGACATTGGGCCGGTTGTAGGTCTCGAAGTAGCGCGTGTCCAGGCAGATCCGCTTGCAACCGATGACGTTGTCCGGGCACAGGCGTTCCGCGACCTCCGGATCCTTGACCGTGTCGCGAATCCGCGCACGCACGAAATCCGCCGCGGTCTCGTTGGCGTCGCGGCTGAGCAACAGATCGTTGTAGGCGCCGAGGAAGCCGAGGCCACCCCGCTCCCAGCGCTCGGCGAATCTGGCCTCCCGCGCGGTGGGATCGTCCGCCAGTGCGGGAGCGCCGCTGCGGGTTAACCCCTTCGATCCGAAGGCGGCGGGCATCAGCCGGTTGCGCGCCCGAAAATCCGGATACTCGGACTTGATTTCGCGCACGTAGTCCGACTCGAGAGGTCCGTTGCGCGCCGGGATCGAGTAGTTCGCCGTACGCTGGAAGACGGTGAGATGTTCCGCCTCGGCCGCAATGATCGGGATCGCCTGAATAGCCGAAGATCCCGTCCCGATGATCCCCAGACGCTTTCCGCCAAAGTCGACGCGGTCGTGGGGCCAGCGGCCGGTGTGGTAGGTCTCGCCAAGGAAACTGGTCCGGCCTTCGAATTCAGGCAGGTTCGCGGAGGACAAACAGCCCGTTGCCATGATCAGGGCCGTCGCCTCCACGGTCTCGCCGCCGTCCGTGTCGATCCGCCATCGGCACGCTTCTTCGTCGAATGCCGCCTTTTCGACGCGCGTGTCGAAGGTGATGTCGCGCTTCAGATCGAACCGGTCGGCGACGTGTTCGGCGTAGCGCAGGATCTCCGGCTGGCTGGCGAAGCGTTCGGTCCACTCCCACTCCTGCTGCAAAGCATCGGAGAAGCTGTAGGAATACTCCATGCTTTCGATATCGCAGCGCGCACCCGGATAGCGATTCCAGTACCAGGTGCCGCCGACGCCGGATCCCGCCTCGAACACGCGCGCGTTAAAGCCGGCCTGGCGCAGCCGATGGAGCATGTGGAGCCCGGAGAAGCCCGCACCCACCACAACGGCATCGCACCGCGCTCGCGCCGTTTCCGACATCACCCGACCCTCGAAACCCGCACGCCGATTGTATACATGCGCTCGTGCGCGAACGAAACTCGTAGCAAAGCGTACCGTCTCGCTATCTACCCGAAGGGTGCGGCGCCCGGGAGATGGCGGGTAGAGCACACGGTAAACACCATGCCCCGGCGGCGGATGCGGTAGGGTTCCGGCACCCGTGGCGTCACCACGAAGTTTGATCCCTCCGGGTAGAGCGAGCGGAATACCTCGGCCGGAGCCGGATCCAGCTTATCCGGGTTTATCTTGCACTCCACGAGATCCACGCGCCCCCCGCCGTGGCGGATGACGAAGTCCACCTCGCGCCGAGATTTGTCCTGCCAGTAGAGAACGTCCTGCTCCGGGCAACGCATCAGCAGCGAATCCAGCACCAGATGCTCCCATAACAGACCCCGGTCGTCGTCGCGGATGTGGTCCCAGCCGCGCTCGAAGGTGACAAACCCGGTATCGAAGGCGTAGCACTTCGGTCGACTGACGATCTCTTGTTTGCCGCCGCCATGAAACGGTCGCAAAAGTCGCATGGCGTGCGCGACCCGCATGGCCTCTATATGGGATTTCACCGTTGGGCGGGTCATCTCGCTCAAGGATGCGAGTCGGCTGTAGTCGACCTGGCCGCCGCTGTGCAGCAGGAGCAGGCGAAATAGCGTGAGGAACCCCTGCCGATTGCGGATGCCGAACAGTTCCATGATGTCGCGGGCATAGAAACTATCGATCCACTCACCGAAAAAGGCCGGTTCCTTATCCGTGGCGAGCAGCGGCTCCGGCAGGCCGCCGTGCAGCAAACGGCGATCGAGATTGTTGATGCCGAAGGCTCCGGTGCACTCCTCCCACGGCACGGGGCCGAGGTGCACCTCGTGCTTGCGTCCGGTCAGAGAGTCTCGGAACTTCCGCGTCGCCGCCAGCGTCGAAGAGCCCGTGGCCAAGATCCGAATCTGCGGGTATGCGTCTGCGGCGATCTTCAGCAGGCGACTCGGATCTTTCAACCGATGCACCTCGTCGAACACCACGACGGCGCCCGCTTCCAGCCCCTCGAAATACAACTCCGGATCCTCCAATGCGCGTTGTACGGACGGCAGGTCGCAATTCATGAAGACCGCATCCGGCAACATCCGACAGAGTGTCGTCTTGCCGACCCGGCGAACGCCGGAGAGCCAGATGATCGGGCGGCGCGACCAGGCATCGCCGATCTTCTTCAGCCAAGGCTCTCTGTGGATCATGGAGCATAGTCTACACGCCAACTGGACATTTGGTGCACTAAATGTAAATTACGACTTCTAGAGGGCCACCAGCAAAGTCGTCGATCCAGAATCTGATCGCCATGAAGCGCGAGAGCGGCCGGCCACAGGACATCGAGGACATTCATGCGCTGGAGCAACTCTGACCGCATGCAAGCCAGACCGCGTCCCGTGCAACGATTCACGGCGGACTATCTCGAACGCTGCCGCGCATTGTCGCCCGACGACGTGGTCCGCTTTCTCGAGGACTTCAAACGCATCCAGGCCTCATCCAACGCGCGTTCGCGCCTCATCAGCCTAAAAGGTTCCGGAACCCTTGCTGGCCGCGTTCAAGATCCAGGCGAAACTGCGCGGCGTGCCGTATCAGACCCAGATCAAGACGCTGATGCGTGGGTGGCTGGACCAGGAGGCGGAAAGCCACACAGTTGGATATCGAGCGGGTAGCGCCAAGTCGCAGCATGCTAACCTTGCGGCCCATTCATGAAATGACCGGGGAGGAGAATGAACGGTATCGATTTGATCGCACGCTGCCTGAAAGCGGAGGGCGTGTCCTGGATGGCTTGCTTTCCGGCAAATCCGCTCATTGAGGCAGTCGCCAAGGTAGGCATCCGGCCCATCGTGTTCCGGCAGGAACGTGGCGGCATCAACGCCGCCGACGGTTTCAGTCGACAGTCATCGGGCAACCGCGTCGGCGTGTTCGCGTCCCAGGGTGGACCCGGCGTCGAGAATTCGTACGGTGGTATTGCCCAGGCCTGGGGCGAGGGGGTTCCGCTGGTCTTTTTTCCCGGCAGCGCGGACTTGAGCGGCTATGACATCGCGCCGAATTTCTCCGCCACCAGGGCCTACCAGCAAGTCACCAAGCTTGCCCTCTCGATCGACAGGATCGAATTGACCACGCGGCAGGTCCGCCGCGCCTTCCACGCAGCAAGGAATGGCCGGCCCGGGCCGGCGCTGGTGGAGTTGCACCGCGACGTGCTCAGTCAACAGGTGCCCGAAAACGCCGTCGACTACCAGCCTTCGAAGACCATGAAATCGGCGCCCAACCGGTCGGATGTCAGGGACGCGGTGAAGGCGCTGCTCGACGCCCGCAATCCCGTCATCTGGGCCGGACAGGGGATCCTCTATGCCGAGGCCGCCGAAGAACTGCGCACACTTGCGGAACTGACGCAGATTCCGGTCATCACCACGATGCAGGGCAAGAGCGCGTTCCCCGACGACCATCCGCTGGCACTCGGTTCGGCGAACCGGACCGCGCCGAAAGGCGTATTCAAGTGGCTGGGGGCGTCCGACACGATACTCTGCATCGGCTCCGGCCTGACGCGCACGAACTTCGGCATCGACATCCCGCCGGGCAAATTCATGATCCACTCCAACGTCAACGTCGAGGACATCAACAAGGACTACGGCACCGATATCGGGTTGGTGGGCGATGCCAGACTCACACTCGAACTGATGATCGACGAGGTGAAGGCCGCCGTGGGTGACAACGGGCGCGAAACGGACACCGCATTGGCCGCCGACATCGCCGCCACGAAGGCCGAGTGGCTGGCGGAATGGGCGCCGCTCCTCAACTCCGACGAAACGCCGATCAATCCCTACCGGGTCGTCAACGAAATCAACAGGGCCGTCGATCACGCCAACAGCGTGGTGACCCACGATGCCGGCAACCCGCGCGACCAGATCATGCCGTTCTACAAGGCGACGGTGCCGCACGGGTACATCGGCTGGGGCAAGACCACGCATCTCGGGTACGGCATTCCCCTTGCCATGGGCTCAAAGATGGCCAACCCGGACAAGTTCTGCATGAACTTCATGGGTGACCTGGCATTCGGCCACACCGGCACCGAGATCGAGACCGCCGTGCGGGCGGAGGTGCCGATCACCAGCATCGTCATCAACAACCGCACCATGGGCGGATACGACAAGAACATGCCGACCGCCATGGAGCGCTACGGCGCCGGCAACCAGGGCGGGGATTACGCCGGCGTCGCCCGGGCCCTGGGCGCGAAGGCGATCAACGTCAACGAGGTCGCAGGAATCGCCCCGGCGATCAAGGAAGCGCAGACCGCCAACAAGGAAGGCGAGGTCTGCGTCATCGAGGTCGCCACGCGCCAGGACACCCGGTTTTCGAAATACGAGGATCTGCTGAACGGAAGCTAACAGTCTGCGCCGTAGAACGGCACGCAGTGCCGATCAAGGCCCGGGGGGACAACAAATGCCCCAGGTGGAGTTCGGCATCGGCTTGCGGCGAGTCGACGACATCGCCGCGAGCGCCCGGGAGGCTGAACGCCTCGGCTACCAGTTCGTGTCCACCGGTGAACACGTCTTCTTCTATGCGCCGGTCAACAACGGCCTGATCGCGCTCGCCGCTGCCGCTGGGGCGACGTCCTCGATCAGGCTCATGAGTGCGATCACCCTGGTGCCGCTGTATCCGCCCCCGCTGCTTGCCAAGATGGTCGCCACCCTCGATGTCGTCTCCAACGGGCGCTTCCATCTCGGCGTCGGCGTGGGGGGCGAGTTCGCGAAGGAATTCGACGCCTGCGGCGTGCCCGTACGCGAGCGCGGCGCCCGCACAAACGAATCCCTCGCGATCATGAAACGCCTGTGGACCGAGGACGACGTCAGTGTCGAAGGGCGCTTCACGAGGCTTGCCGGCGTAACGCTGGCGCCAAAACCCGTGCAGCGACCCCACCCGCCAGTCTGGATCTCGGGGCGCAGCGAAGCTGCCATGCGCCGCTGCGCACGGCATGGCAACGGCTGGCTGCCCTACATGTACACGCCTGAGCGCCTGGCGGACAGCCTCGGGACCATCGCCGGGTTTGCCGATGCCGCGGGCCGCGAAGACGCCATCGTCCCTGGGCTCCATATCTTTTTCGCCGTGCACGAGGACCGTGACACCGCCATCGAAATGGCCGTGCAACGGCTGTCACGACAGTACAACCAAGACTTCTCCACGCTGGTCGGCAGGTACGCGCTGGCCGGCAATCCCGAAGATTGCGTTACCCGTTTGCGCGAATATATCGATGCGGGCGCACGCACCATCATGCTGAACTCGGCGTGTCCCTCGGATTACATCGTCGACAACGAGCGCCTGCTCGCGGACGCGGTTCTGCCCGCGTTTTCGGGCTAGGGGCCTGCGCCTTGGAACGGCACGCCAGGGCCGATCAAGGCGCAGGTCCGGGACGGGCGGGATGGGCGAAACAGAGGGCTTGGGCGGGGGTAAAATGCGGCGCCCGTCAGGGCGATGGATTTTATGGCGCTAGCCTGTGCGCAGGCTCGCAAGCTGGTCGTTCGACCAGATCTTGCGCCTGAACCGCGGGTTCTTCGAGGACATGTCGATCTGGTAGAAGTTCTCGCTCGGCTCGTCGGCAACGCCGGTGATCTCGCAGAGCTTGCGCGCGAGCCATTCCTCGATCTTCAACACGACCATTTTCCTGCGCAGGCGCCCCTGTTCGTCCCGGTTGAGCACCGCGGGCAGCGTGTTGAGCGCCAGGATCTCGTCGATCGCGCTGTGGCAGCCCTCGTCGCTGGCGTAGAAGTGGGTGAACGCCGGCAGGAAGGCATTGACCTAGTCCGCCGTTCCGGTACAGTCCGAATCGTTGCCTCTGGAGGGAAACACACATGAAACAATCGATATCAATGGTGTCATTGGGGTTGGCACTGACCCTTACGGGATTCCCGGCTGCTTATTCGGCCGATGAAGCCGATGAAGCCGACGAAAGCGAAGTCATCGAAGAAATCATCGTCACTGGCGAGCGCGGCGAAATAAGGTCGATCGACCGGGCGATGACCGTCACCGGCTTCAACGCGAATATGATCCAGCAACTGGGTATCCAGAACACCAACGATTTGGAGGTTCTCGTACCCGGCATGCAGATCGGCAACCGTAGCCAGGGCGGTGGCAAGCAGGAGGACGGCCACATAATCATGCGCGGCCTCGCTAATGACCGCGCTGTCAACTTCTTCCAGGACGTAGGGGTGGCGGTTTATATCGACGGGGTCTATAGCGACCAGTCCTACGGTCTTGACCAGGGCGCCATGTTCGACGTTGAACGCGTCGAGGTAATGCGCGGCCCCCAGGGCACGACGGGCGGGAAAGCCGCTATCAGCGGGGCCATCAGTTTCGTCACCAAAAAACCGACCGAAGAGTGGGACATGAAAGCGTCGGCAGAGTTTACCGATCAGGCAACCCAACAGGCCTTAGTTGCCTTTGGCGGTCCCATTGGAGACAGTAACTTCTCCTATCGCCTGGGCCTGAGCCGAATGACTGGCGACGGGCTGATCGAGAACGTTGGCAGTGGCCCTGACGCAGGGATACCGGATCAACTGATCTATTCGCCACAGTTGCGCTTTACCAATGATCGCTGGGACATCACCGCGCGTTACTCGAAACTGACAGACCAGGGTACACCGCGAATCTCGCTGATTATCGGCGCGCGTAACTCCGAGGAACAATTTCTGCTGGATAACTTCGGTAATCCCCGTTGTGAATTCGACCCCCAAACCCAGGCAACAACCCGGACTTGCATCACGGACGAAAACGGCAATCCCATCTATTTGATCAATCCGTTCTTCGGCCTGGGGCAGAACCCGGCCGTGGTTGACTGCCCGGGATTCAACCTGGATGGCACCCGCGATCCGGGTGCGCCGGTGGTCTGTGATGGGAACGATCTGAGACTTGCGATTGAAAACAATGCCCCGTTTTTTCAGGACAACTCGCAGGAATCGATGACCCTGGAGGCGCACTACACCCTCAATGACAGCCATGAACTGATCTACAAATTCGGCAATCGGGACACCCGGCAGAATAACTCATCAGACGCCGACCAAACCAACAGACAAGGAGGCGGCGTCTGCTCCGCCATTCACCCTCGTGTACTGAGCGGTGAACTGGTAGCGGGTCAGACCCACCCGCGATGTGCGTTGGATGGCAGGGGTAACGGCGCCTACTCGGACTTTATGGCCGCCTGGCATTTCACTTCGGCGCAGGATAGTCACGAATTGTCTCTGGTCTCCGATAACGCTGGCCCGTTCAACTACACCTTTGGCTATACTCTTATCGACGGTGAAGAGCCCTTTGTATTTTCGAACTCATTCAACGGCGTGGAAACCGGCAACAACAACAATAATATCCCGGTGTTCTATCAGGATAACTCTGCTTTGTGCGAAGCCAACCTGGAAGCTCGCCACGGCACAAATCTGTGGAAACATGCCAGAACTCCGGGCAGCCCGGCCAATCAAGCAGCCGGTTTTGTCCGGGGTTGTCACGGCTCTGCTCCAGCAGACTACTGGAGCGACGTGACCAACGCCGGTAGCCATGTTGCTGGTGGTGACGCCTACCAGTTTTTCTATGGGAATGTCGAGTACACCTCCCAGGCTATCTACGGCAACGCCGAATATGTGCTGAACAACGAGTGGAAGGTGTTTGGCGGTGTCCGCTACAACGATGACCACAAGGAGCACAACCAGAATGATTTTAGCGGTATCAGCCCGGTAACGGATGCAAACGGTGAGATCATCTATTTTGAGACGTTTGCCATTCTGAGAAGCAAGCAGTATGACTACCGTTGTTGTCTTCAAGGCGGCGTCACGGATCCCAGCACAGGTGAGGTCGTACCCCCAGACCGGACCTTCCAGGATTCCAAGCGCAGAACCTGGAAGGAAACGACCTGGAATGTCGGCTTCGAATACACACCGTCAAATGAACGGATGTGGTACGCACGGATCTCCAAGGGCTATCGTCCTGGCGGTTTCCGAGGTTTCGCCCAGGGGCTTAGTGAAGCCTGGGATGCCGAAGAAATGATCAACTACGAAGGCGGCCTTAAGGGACTGCTTGTCGATGGCACCGTGCAACTGGAGCTTGCTGTTTACCACCAGGATTTCAGCTCTCACTGGACGCAGCATGGACGCCTTCGAAGACCGGAGGAGTATGGAGTACCTCCCAATCCTGACAGACTGTGGATCGGTGAGACGATTGTTCTTGAAGGTACTACGATCTCCGGCATAGAACTTCAGGGCGCATGGCAGATTAACGATCGCCTGAACCTGCGCGGCTTCTACGAGCTAATCAACTCCAAGCACGGCCCTTACTCGTCATTCTATTGTTGCAACCCCGAGGGATCGCTGCCAGAGGCGTCGACCATCACTGTCACAGACGATGAAGGGAACGAGCTAGTACTCAATAACACCGGAGTCAGGGACTTTACCGGTAATCAGTTGAGGAATTCACCGAAGCACAAGTTCTCGGCAACGCTGATCTACGACGTGCCCGTATCCGCCAAATGGGGAAGCCTGGATGTTCTGACCACCATGAGCTGGCGCGACAAGATGTATATGGATGAGGCTGAGCTGGATATCTACAGCGTACCGGATTACACCCGCTGGGATCTCCGCGCCAACTGGATTTCACCGTCAGGGACCTATTCGGTCGCCGGCTGGGTCACCAATCTGCTTGATCAGGTCGCGGTGCAAAGCTATGTGCAGCGCGAAGGTAACGGCGTTACTGCACCTGTTACCGGCACGGTAACCGATGAGCGACGAATCGGCATCACATTTAACTATCAGCTGTAAGTGTTCAGGGCCCTCTAAAGGGGGCTCCGAAGTTTTCTCGAAGAGCGCACCTCAAAAGGGTGCGCTTTTTTTTGGGCCGCAGGGGTCGGACAAGACAAAAGGGCTCAGCTCAACCTGACCCATTTACCGATCAACAACAATGCGGGCCGCTTTAACTTCATCGAACCACCAGCCATCCGGGAAAGGCGCATCGTACATCTCATCTGGCAATTCCGGACGACCGAACTTGTCCCAATAGACAATACGCGTGTCCTCCCGGGCATCTAAAGGGATCTGATAATAGTTCCACAGCAGCACACGATCGAGTGATCGCAAAGCCGCCATGAATCGACCAGGATTTGGCGCCGCCAGCGCAGCGTCAACCAGCGCATCAACGACCGGATTGTCAATGCCTGAATCGTTCCAACCAGTTGACATGGAATGATAATAAGGGCGCAGTTGCCAGGTCGGTGGCATGTCGATAAAGCCAGGCAAGAGTATTGCGTCGTAATCACCATTTGTTCGGAGGTGAGCAAAGCTAGTGCCGTCTATCATACGAATGCTCGCCTGGATTCCCAGTATCGTAAGCGCACGCACGTACGGCAACAGAGTACGCTGCTGGCTTGGCGACGCGGTTAGAAACACAATCGTCAATGGTTCACCGGTTGTATCCGAGAGGACATCACCTCGCATCTGATAGCCGGCATCAGCGAGCAGTTGGCGGGCCTTCGATAGACCCACCCGGTCAATACCTACGCCCTCAGAGCGATGAAAGGAAAAGACCTTGTCGAACACCTCCTTTGGCAGTTGCGCACGATATGGTTCGAGTAGCGCCACCTCCGCTTCAGTAGGTAATCCTGTTGAAGCAAAGTTCGAATTCGCAAAGTAGCTATCCGCCCGACTCAGTTCACCGCCGTGAAGCACCCGATTTTGCCACTCGAAATCAAAAGCGAGTGCCAGCGCCTCGCGCACTTTTACGTTATCAAATGGCCGTCGCTTTGTGTTCAGCACCAAGCGTAACCCGGAACCACGCCGCACGCCGGATGCGAGTCTTCCCTTAATCAGCCAGCCGCGCTCCAGAGCAGGGACATCGTATGACGACAACCAGTGGCGTAAATCTCCCTCAGTCCAGACGTCAATATTCCCCGCACGCAGCGCTTCGCGTGCAACCGTTGCATCAAGATACTTTTCATAACGAATCGTCTCGAAATTAAACCTGCCGCGATTGACCGGCAGTTCACGCCCCCAATAGTCCGGGACTCTGGTATAGGTAAAGAATCGGCCCTGGGCCGCTTTGCTCAGTCGGTACGGACCGCTCTGCAGAGGGGGCTCTATCGTCGCTTCGGTGAGATCGCGATCGCGCCAGTAGTGGGCTGGAGCCATGGGCATGTTGACAAAAAATAGGACTTGTTTGGCCGCATCAAACTCAGTGTGAACAACAACGGTTCGCTCGTCGGGGGCATCGACACGGATAATCCACCCAAGCATCGCCGCCCATCCTGCAGCCAGGATGTCGCCGCGGAAAGTATCGATCGAAAATTTAATATCCGTGGATGTAATCGGGGTACCGTCGTGCCAGCGCGCCTCAGGACGCAGACGGAATACAATCCTGCGCCCATCAGCGCTGACCGCCACCGACTCAGCAAGACTACAGTAATAGCCGGACACTTCATCCCCTGAGCGCTCAAGCAGCCTATCGTAAGACAGTTCATACCCCATTGGTTTGTACATAGGCGATACGCTATCGAGTGGTACAGCAGTCGGCAGCACCAACGCACCTCCCTTGGGCGCCTCAACGTTGACATAGTCAAAATGTGTGAAGCCGCGAGGGTATTTCAGTTTGTAGTTGGGTATCTGTGAAACGCCGTGACGAAACTCGAGTGAATCATCGGCAGCTGCGGGAGGCGCCTGTTGCGTCCACAGGACCAGTAACAAGACGGCCGTTTTTCGCGCTAACCGTAGAGATCGCGTCGACATCCGAACTACGATGGCGAATAGTCTTCCAATTCGTCGGTTCGTATCAGGTAACGATCTTTATCTGCGCCATCGGAGTAGGCGATCTTCATGGCGAGTCGCGGGGTAGAGGTTTGATTGGGGCCTGTGGTATGGGCCTCGAAACTGTCAAACGCCAGCGCTTCTCCCTTGGCAAGGCTGATGAATTCCATGGCTTTCTTCATCTCAGTTGCGGCAGCCGGAGGAATCGTAATGGGAAAGCCGCCAGCCTGTTTGTAGTCTTCTGCATGCTCGAGGATAGCGCCGGTATTGAAAGCGGACATCCCGCTGACACTGACCTGATTGTCGGGAGAGAGAATCAGGCCACCCTTTTCCTCCGTCAGGTCTTCAAGTGCAATCCACACAGAAAAAATGGTGGGTGTGGGGTCACGACCAACCCAGTAGGCCCTGTCCTGATGGAGCGCCGTTCCCGGCGCGCCTGCCCCCTTGATAAGCAGAATCGTGTGATCAACAACCGGTACTTTCAAATCAACAATATCAGCAATCTCGGGCCAGAAATCCTGATGGAGCTGCTGCAGCAGGTCCAGGTTATTATTTTCTGAATCGATACGTCCAAAGAAGTCCTTGCCAAAGGTGACGGAATTGTCTTGCTGGGCGGCTGAAATCAGGCCGTCAGCCCTTTCCAGAAGAGAATCTATTGCGCTGGTTGAAATACGAAATGGCAATCTGCACCACATATACGTTCTCCTGATTTTTTTGTATCGTTCCGTTGAAGGTCCGACACCCTATCGCCGGATACGACAATAACATGCCGGTCGCCATGGAGCGGTACGGCGCCGGCAACCAGGGCGGTGACTACGGCGGCGTCGCCCGCGCGCCCCGGTCGATCATCCTAAGGGAGAGGCGCACATGGCCCAGGTGGAGTTCGGCATCGGCTTGCGGCGAGTCGACGCCATCGCCGCGAGCGCCCGGGAGGCTGAACGCCTCGGCTACCAGTTCGTGTCCACCGGTGAACACGTCTTCTTCTATGGGCCGGTCAACAACGGCCTGATCGCGCTCGCCGCTGCCGCTGGGGCGACGTCCTCGATCAAGCTCATCAGCGCGATCACCCTGGTGCCGCTCTATCCGCCCCCGCTGCTCGCCAAGATGGTGGCCACCCTCGATGTCATCTCCAACGGGCGCTTCCATCTCGGCGTCGGCGTGGGGGGCGAGTTCGCGAAGGAATTCGACGCCTGCGGCGTGCCCGTGCGCGAGCGCGGCGCCCGCACCAACGAATCCCTCGCAATCATGAAACGCCTGTGGACCGAGGACGACGTCAGTGTCGAGGGGCGCTTCACGAGGCTTTCCGGCGTAACGCTTGCGCCGAAGCCCATGCAGCGACCCCACCCGCCAGTCTGGATCTCGGGGCGCAGCGAAGCCGCGATGCGCCGCTGCGCGCGGCATGGCAACGGGTGGCTGCCCTACATGTACACGCCGGAGCGCCTGTCGGACAGCCTTGACGCCATCGCCCGATTCGCGGACGCAGCGGGACGCGATGACGCGGTCATCCCTGGTCTGCACATCTTTTTCGCCGTACACGAAGACCGCGAAACCGCCATCGAAATGACGACGCAGCGTCTGTCGCTGCAGTACAACCAGGACTTCTCCAGGCTGGTTGGCAGATACGCGCTCGCGGGCAATCCCGATGACTGCATCGCCCGGCTGCGCGAATATATCGATGCGGGCGCACGCACCATCATGCTGAACTCCGCGTGTCCCTCGGATTACATCGTCGACAACGAGCGCCTGCTCGCCGAATCGGTTCTGCCGGCGCTCTCCTGACCTTCGATCCGGGCGAAACCTAGCCGGTGCGCAGGCTGGCAAGCTGGTCGCTCGACCAAATCTTGCGCCTGAACCGCGGGTTCTTGGAGGACATGTCGATCTGGTAGAAGTTCTCGCTCGGCTCGTCGGCAACGCCGGTGATCTCGCAGAGATTGCGCACGAGGCATTTTGAACTTTCGTACTGCGTATTGAGCGCGCGACAACACAATGTGGTAGCTTCACAAGCAACAAAAATTACTTCTAGAGGGGACACACATGAAACTATCGATTTCAATGGTGTCATTGGGGTTGGCACTGACCCTTACGGGATTCCCGGCTGCTTATTCGGCCGATGAAGCCGATGAAAGCGAAATCATCGAAGAAATCATCGTTACCGGCGAGCGCGGCGAAATAAGGTCGATCGACCGGGCGATGACCGTCACCGGCTTTAATACGGACATGATCCAGCAACTGGGTATCCAGAACACCAACGATATGGAGGTTCTCGTACCCGGCATGCAGGTCGGTCTGCGCTCCTCGGGCGGTGGCAGGCAGGGGGACGGCCACATCAATATACGCGGCAACGCTCAGGTCCGCGCTACCAGCTTCTTCCAGGACGTAGCGGTGGCGGTTTATATCGACGGTGTCTATAGCGACCAGTCCTACGGTCTTGACTCGGGCGCCATGTTCGATGTTGAACGCATCGAGGTAATGCGCGGCCCCCAGGGTACGACGGGCGGTAAGGCAGCCATTGGCGGCGCCATCAGTTTCGTCACCAAAAAACCGACCCCAGAGTGGGACTTGAAAGCGTCGGCAGAGTTTACCGATCAGGTAACCCAACAGGCTAATGTTGCCTTTGGCGGTCCCATTGGCGACAGTGACTTCTCCTATCGCCTGGGCCTGAGCCGTTTGACCGGCGATGGGCTGATCAAGAACGTTGGCAGTGGACCTGACGGAGGCATACCGGATCAGCTGATCTATTCACCGCAGTTGCGCTTTACCAATGATCGCTGGGACATCACCGCGCGTTACTCGAAACTGACAGACGAGGGTACCCCGCGAGTCTCGCTGCTTATCGGCGCGCGTGACTCCGAGGAGGAGTTCGAGCTGGATCAATTCGGTTTTCCCCGTTGCGAAATCGACCCCGCAACCCAGGAAACGACCCGGACTTGCATCACGGACGAAAACGGCAATCCCATCTATTTGATCAATCCGTTCTTCGGCCTGGGGCAGAACCCGGCCGTGGTTGACTGCCCGGGATTCAACCTGGATGGCACCCGCGATCCGGGTACGCCGGTGGTCTGTGATGGGGAAGATCTGAGACTTGCGATTGAACTGAATGCCCCCATTTTCGAGAGAAACTCGCAGGAAGCGATGACCCTGGAGGCGCACTACACCCTCAACGACAGCCATGAACTGATCTACAAATTCGGCAATCGGGACACCCGGATTTGGAGAAGAGCAGACTGGGACAACACCAACAGACAAGGAGGCGGCGTCTGCTCCGCCATTCACCCGCGGGTAATTAGCGGTGAACTGGTCGCGGGTCAGACCCACCCCCGATGTGCGTTGGATGGCAGGGGCAACGGTGCCTACGCGGACCGAATGGTCGAACACAATTTCACTTCGGATCAGGACAGTCACGAATTGTCTCTGGTCTCCAACAACGATGGCCCGTTCAACTACACCTTTGGCTACACCCTTATCGACGGTGAAGAGCCCTATATATTGAATAGGGTATTCAACGGCGTGGAAACCGGCAACGACAACAATAATATCCCGGTGTTCTATCAGGATAACTCCGCTCAGTGTGAAGCGGCGCTGGAGGAACGGCACGGCGGGGCTCTGTGGCGTAACGCCTTGGACCCAAGCAAGCCGGAGAACAGTAGCTTCGGTCTCTTTTGGGGCTGTGTCGGATCTGCTCCAGCAGACTTCTGGAGCGACGTGACCAACAAAGGTAGCCATGTTGTTGGTAGTGGTTCCGGCTACCAGTTTTTCTATGGGAATGTCGAGTACACCTCCCAGGCTATCTACGGCAACGCCGAATACGTGCTGAACGACCAGTGGAAGGTGTTTGGCGGTGTCCGCTACAACGATGACCACAAGGAGCACAACCAGAATGATTTCAGCGGTATCAGCCCGGTCAGGGATGCAGACGGTGAGGTCATCTATTTTGAGGTGTTCGCCTTACTGCGAAACAAGCATATGAACTACCGTTGTTGTCTTCAAGGCGGCGTCACGGATCCTAGCACAGGTGAGGTCGTACCCCCAGACCGGACCTTCCAGGATTCCAAGCGCAGAACCTGGAGGGAAACAACCTGGAATGTCGGCTTCGAATACACACCGTCAAATGAACGGATGTGGTATGCACGGATTTCCAAGGGCTATCGTCCTGGCGGTTTCAGAGGTTTCGCCCAGGGGCTTGGTGAAGGCTGGGATGCCGAAGAAATGATCAACTACGAAGGCGGCCTTAAGGGACTGTTTGCCGATGGCGCCGTGCAACTCGAGCTTTCGGCTTACCACCAGGATTTCAGCGCTCACTGGACGCAGCATGGGCGCCTTCGTCGGCCGGAGGAGTATGGAGTACCGCCCAATCCTGACAGACTGTGGATCGGTGAGTCGGTTGTTCTTGACGGTACGACGATCTCCGGCATCGAATTTCAGGGCGCCTGGCAGATTAACGATATGTTTACCCTGCGCGGCTTCTACGAGCTGATAAACTCCAAGCACGCCCCTTACCAGACAGTCTATTGTTGTAACCCCGAGGGATTCTTGTCAGAGGCGTCGACCATCACTGTCACAGGCCCTGACGGGACCGAGCATGTACTCAATAATACCGGTATCAGGGACTTTACCGGTAATCAGTTAAGGAATTCACCGAAGCACAAGTTTTCGGCGACCCTGACGTATGGCGTCCCCATCGCCTCCGAGTGGGGAAGCCTGGACATTCTGACCATCATGAGCTGGCGCGACAAGATGTATATGGATGAGGCCGGGCTGGATATCTACAGCGTACCGGATTACACCCGCTGGGATCTCCGCGCCAACTGGACTTCACCGTCGGAAACCTATTCGATTACCGGCTGGGTCACCAATCTGCTTGATCTGGTCGCGGTACAGGCTTATGAAGATAACGGCGTAACCGCACCTGTTACCGGCACGGTAACCGATGAGCGCCGGATCGGCATCACGTTCAACTATCAGCTGTAACAGTCGTTAAGATCCTTTTAGGATCCTAAGCAGTAATAAAGGCGCACCTCATTGGGGTGTGCTTTTTTTTGGGCTGGCGCTGGATCGCAGGGGTCGAGTCAGTGTCTTAACGCCTGGGCCGTTCGCCTCCTATGTCGAACCGAACCCAGAGGTGCTTGTCGTCGTACACGACACCATTGCAACTGGGTTTCACGACTCTCACCTGTACGAGCCGGGCGCCCGCCCTTACCGGCGCGCCCGAAAATTCCCCGCCAAGCAGAAAAATGCCCTGGGGTAGCTTCCCCTGTTGAATTCGAACGCTCTCGTATGCCCAGGGACCGTCGCACTTTGCGGTCAATTCAGCGCGCATATAGCTTCGCTCCCACCCATTGGTGTCCCTGAATTTGATCGAATTCAAAAAGAAAAATCCCGGCCCCGTCTCTCGGACGGGTGCAGATCCGCAACCGGTCAGAAAGCCTAGTACACAAATGAGAATATAGAGTTTGAGTCGCATCCGGCTAGTTTAAAGGACCTACGAGACGTGGCAAGCAACAAAATAGAGTGAAACTCCCGAGCCTGGTTATGGCAGGGGAACCTGGCTGCTCGAACTGGGTCGAGAGAATAGGAATTATAAAGCGTATTTTCCCTTGATAGAAAAAGTATCTTCATGTTTGTTTTCCTTCCCATTGGCTGAAACCAAAACCAGCGCCAGAAAAGTTGTAACCAACATTCTCGGAATCATCAAATTTTCATCCTCTTTAAGGTCACCCTGTTGCTGCATCCAGTCATCCAGCTCCTTTCCCAAACGAGATTCGATTTTCCGATACTCAGTTTGGCCAGCCAGATTGTTCTGCTCAAAGGGATCATTCTTGAGGTCATACAACTCCACTTCCGGGCGATGGGATAAAAACTTGACGCGTCGCGCCAGGCCGGGATCCTTTTCAGCGTCCTCCTGCCAGGACTTGTAAACCGCGTGACCATGGATCCCATTGATCCAGAATTCGTTTTCAAAAGCCAGATTGCGGATCAGCTTGTAGCGCTCGTCACGTACCGCACGGCTGGGATAGGGTTCTCGGTAACCGAACACTCCTACCGTAGTATGCTGCGCAAAGACGTATTGCCGATGCACGCTCCGATCTCCTTGCAACACAGGTAGAAAGCTCCGCCCGTCGAACCCGCGTTTTCCGTCTGGCGCGCCGATGCGGCCCGTGTCCGATGCGAGCGGATTTCCACCGGCAATCTCGACTAAGGTGGGGACGACATCAATGTATTGAAGCATCGCATCGACCAAGCCGCCAGAGGGGATGTGGCCGGGCCAACGAACAAAACCGGCCACGCGAATACCGTTGTCATAAAGACTCCACTTGCCGCCGTAGGGAAATTGACTGCCCTGTTCACTAAAGAACCAAACCATGGTCTTGGAGTGCTGGCCCGCATCTTCGATGAATTTGAGCAATCTGCCAACCTGCTCATCCAGAGCGCTAATCTCGGCATAATAGTCCGCTAGCGCGTTGCGAGTAATCTGGTTGTCGTGAAGCCAGGAAGGCAGGGTCAGTTTATTCGCATCGTAACGTTCCCTCGGTCCACTGCGCCAAGGGGCGTGGGGTTCGTTGGAGGCAAACACCATGAACCAGGGTTGCTGCTCGTCTCGATTAAAGAAGGCTGCTGCCTCGTCGACAGAACATAATCGAATCCTGCCTGACGATCCTGTTGTAAGGCCAATCACCATGCCTTGTCGGTCTGAGGTGAAACCTCGCTAGTGTTTGTTTGTGGAACCCAGCAGACGCTGGCAGAAGAATTGTTTTCTATTGATGTAGAACGCGTTTTTGATACTGCCCGGCTGCCGCAATGACAGGTGATGCTATGAGTGCCGCGGCCAGTGCCCCGGCAACGCGTACAGGCTGGTTAGTCGTCAGATGTTCTCGTAGCACCACCAGAATAAGGAGGAGAGGAGCCGTATCCGATTGTCCTCCAACGAATTATTTTCGTGAAGATACGAGCGACCCGCCACCACCTGTTTATCCGCGCGGCTTTCTCCGGCTCATACCACCAGCCATCCGGGAACGCGGGCCAGTACTTCGATTCGAACGCCGGCCTGCCGAACTTGTCCCAGTGCACGGTCCGAGGCAGATCAATCGCATACAACAGTATCTGGTAGTACTGCCAGAGCAGCACACGGTCAATGGCCCGGCATGAGGCAACCATCTGCGCCAGGGTCGTCGCGAGATTTGCCTGCTCTACCAGATAATCCACGGCGGGATGGCTGATCCCGGCAACGTTCCAGACACCAGACACCGGTTGATAGGCGGTCTCGGAGTGATACATCGACTTGAGCAGGATGACCGGCGGCATCAGCGTGCCCTGCCCCTTCAATATGGCGTCGAAGTCGAATTTCCGCTGGCGGTTGACGAATTGGCTGCCATCGGCAAGTCGTATCGTCCCGTGAATGCCCAACTGTTCCAGTTGCTGGAAGTATGGCAGAAGGATTCTGGCATCCTCGGAATTCTGTGACAGAAACTCGATTTCAAAAGGCTCGCCCCTGGCGTTTTTCAGCACCCCGTCTACGACATGCCATCCGGCCGCTGCCAGGAGTTGCCGCGCTTTAACAATATTGGCACGATGATCTTCCGGTGACGTGACTTCCGGAAAGCGAAACGGTCGCTCGAACAACTCCGGCGGCAGCTGCTCGCGATACGGCTCCAGTAGCTGCAATTCATCTTCGCCGGGAAGACCGGTGGCGGTAAAGATCGTGTCCGGCCAATAACTGTGCGCCCGCTTGTGATAGCCGAAGTGCAGCGTTCTGTTCTGCCACTCGAAATCCATCGCCAGGGTCAGCGCTTCGCGCACGCGGCGATCCCTGAATTTGTCGAGCCGATTGTTGAGTGCAATACTGCGCCGAACGCCAACCTCGATGCCAGAGTTGCGGCGGATCTTCTTTATCCAACCCTTGTCAAAAGCGGGGATATCGTATGCGCGATGCCAATAGCGAACATCTGTTTCGGTCCATATGTCGATCAGGCCTTTGCGAAAAGCCTCCCGGGTAACGGTCGCATCGCGATAGACTTCGTAGCGCACCGTGTCGAAGTTATAACGACCTTTATTGACCGGAATGTCCTTGCCCCAATAGTCCGGATCGCGCTGGTATTCGATAAACCTGCCTTGCTTGAGTGCCGAAACCCTGTAGGGCCCGCTGGAAAGCGGCGGCGTCAGCGTGTTGGCACCGGGATCCCTATCCCGCCAGTAGTGTTCCGGGAGAATCGAGATGAACTGAATAACGATGATGTTGTTCAGCGTCACCGGTGATTTCAGATGAAAGGCCACGTGACGGTTGTCGATTTCCTCCATCGAAGCGATAAATTCGAACAATAAGCCACCCCACACGTAGCTGCGATGAAACTCGACCGTATAGACAACGTCCCGAGACGTGATTGGTACGCCGTCCCGCCACCTGGCCTGCGGGTGAATCCTGAACACGATGGACAACCTGTCGTCCGTAATGGCGATGCCATCGGCGAGACGGCCGTAGAAACCACTGACCTCGTCCCCCGCACGAATAATCAGCGTGTCGGCATTGAACCAGAATCCGCTCGGTGCACTGATGCCCCGTACGGATGCGGGCGCCAGTGTATTGAAGTTTCGCTGCGTAGCCTCTACCAGTACGCCCCCCTTGGGGGCGTCAGGATTGAGGTAATCCAGATGGGTGTAATCCGGGGGATATTTCAGCTCATGAAAAAACGCGATCCCGTGTTTGAACTCCAGAGTGTCGGGAATATCGTCGGCGAACCCGAGAACAGGAGCCAATAGCAGCATCAGCGATAGCAAAGGCGTCTTCAAATCATTCATCACCTCTCCCCAAGGGGGCCATTTTACTGTAATTGGAGTTGACCCGCTTTAGTAGACACAACATCCTTAACAGAGGAGGTGTCTATTATGCCAAAAACAAGAACCCCGTATCCACGGGCATTTCGAGAGCAGATGATCGCGTTGGTTCGTTCTGGTCGAACACCGGAAGAACTCGCGAAAGAGTTATCTACAGCGTACCGGATTACACCCGCTGAGATCTCCGCGCCAACTGGTTTTCGCCGTCAGGAACCTATACGATTACCGGCTGGGTCACCAATCTGCTTGACGTGATCGCTGTACAGAGTTATGTGCAGCGGGAAGGTAACGGCGTTACTGCACCTGTTACCGGCACGGTAACCGATGAGCGACGAATCGGCATCACATTTAACTATCAGCTGTAAGTGTTCGGGGCCCTAAAGGGGGTCCGAAGCTTTTTCGAAGAGCGCACCTCAAAAGGGTGCGCTTTTTTTTGGCCGCAGGGGGCGGATTTTTGGCCGCAGGGGGCGGACTATAAATTCATCAACTCAGCAATTTTGACCCCATTTACTGATCAACAACAATGCGGGCCGCTTTATCTTCATCGAACCACCAGCCATCCGGGAAAGGTGCATCGTACATCTCATCTGGCAATTCGGGACGACCGAACTTGTCCCAATAGACAATACGCGTGTCCTCCCGGGCATCTAAAGGGATCTGATAATAGTTCCACAGCAGCACACGATCGAGTGATTGCAAAGCCGCCATGAATCGACCAGGATTTGGCGCCGCCAGCGCCGCGTCAACCAGCGCATCAACGACCGGATTGTCAATCCCTCAATCGTTCCAACCGGTCGACATGGAATGATAGTAAGGGCGCAGTTGCCAGGTCGGTGGCATGTCTCAGGGCGCAGCGAAGCCGCGATGCGCCGTTGCGCACGGCATGGCAACGGCTGGCTGCCTTACATGTATACGCCCGAGCACCTGGCGGACAGTCTCGAGGCCATCGCCAGGTATGCCGACGCGGCGGGCCGGAAGGACACTGTCGTCCCCGGAATCCATATCTTTTCGCCGTGCACGAGGACCGTGACACCGCCGTCAAAATGGCCGTGCAGCGGCTATCACGACAGTACAACCAGGACTTCTCCAGGCTGGTCGGCACGTACGCGCTGGCCGGCAATCCCGAAGATTGCGTTACCCGTTTGCGCGAATATATCGATGCGTGCGCCCGCACCATCATTCTGAATTTGGCGTGCCCCTCCGACTACGTCGTCGACAACGAGCGCCTGCTCGCGGAGACGGTGCTGCCAGCGTTTTCCTGAGAGTTCTTCGCGGCTACCCGGTGCGCAGGCTGGCAAGTTGGTCGTTCGACCATATCTTGCGCCTGAATCGGGGATTTTTCGACGACATGTCGATCTGGTAGAAGTTCTCGCTCGGCTCGTCGGCAACGCCGGTGATCTCGCAGAGCTTGCGCGCGAGCCATTTCTCGATCTTCAGCACGACCATTTTCTTGCGCAGGCGCCCCTGTTCGTCCCGGTTGAGCACCGCGGGCAGCGTGTTGAGCGCCAGGATCTCGTCGATCGCGCTGTCCGCCATCTTCTGGCGGCCCTCGTCGCTGGCGTAGAAGTGGGTGACCGCGAAGACGAGGCGACCGGGCTTGACCCGCTTCAGGAACCGGCAGGTCTCCACCAGCGTGGATCCCGTGCGCACCATGTCATCGAACAGCACGATATCGTGGCCTTCGAAGTCGTCGAAACTCGACCCGCTCCCTTCGTAGAGCGAAATCTCCACGTCGCGTTCGCCGGAACGTTCCTTCTCAAGCAGAATGCACTTGACCTTCGGCAATCCCAGTGACGAAGCCATTTCGAGCACGAACTCCCGCGCGCCCTGGTCCGGCGCGCACAGCGCGAGCCCTTCGCCGTTCGGCCCGTACCGCACGATGTCCGAGTTGAGCAGGTAGTCGACATAGATCTCGTGGGGCAACAGGTGGTGATAGCCGCCGTCGAAGATCTGGGCGAACACCGATCGCACCGCATGGGAGTGATTGTGCACGGTGACAACGCGATCCACGCCGGCGAGTTTCAGCATTTGCGCGTAGAGCATGACGGAGAACGGTTGCCCGTCGAACTTCTTCAAATCCTTCGAATCGCGTTCGAAAGGCGTACTGCCTAGATCAGGCCTCGGACCCCGATCCTGCGCACTGTAGTACAGGTCCGGCTCCACCAGGATCACCTCCGCCGCGCCGTTTTCCTTGGCCGCGCGCGCTATCAGCACGTTGCGCATGGCCAGGTTCTGGCGGCTCACGACGCGGTTCGACGTGCTGACGATAACTACGGTCTTCCCGGCCAGCTTGTTGCCGATGTTCGTGAAGTCGTTCTCGTCGGAGATGAAGCGCGGACAGAACTCCGAATTGGCGAACTGCTTCATGCTGATGAGGTCGGCGACGTCTTCCGTCTGGCCGAAGGCGAAGGCCACGTCGATGGCGAAGGGATCGTCGGAAGTGTTGCCGACGACGATGACGTCCGATCGCGTGCGTGTCGTTTCGCTCATCGTTGGCGCCACCGTCCGGAACTTCAATGCACAATTTGAATCACGCGGGCGCGAAGGTCAACCGAAAGCAGGAACAAGATTTGACTCGTGGCCCGAAGGTGGCAAAGTGGCGGTGGAACCCCTCCGGACAAAGAAGCCATGAAGACCAGCCTGCCCAGTCGTCGTACGTTCGTGCAACTGCTCGCGATGCTCGCCGCCGGCGGTCAGGCCCTGTGGCAAACGCGCGATATTCACGCGGCGCTGGAAACGGCGAAGGACTCGGGGCCGGGCTCCGCGCCGTGGCCGAAAATGACCTATCGGACCCTGGGCCGCACCGGGTACAACGCGAGCCGGCTCGTGTTCGGTTGCGGCGCCGCCCTGTCCCGACAGCCCCTGGACGATCTGCTCGAACGCGCCTTCGAAGCCGGCATCAATGTCTTCGACGTCGGCACCAGCCGCTACTACAACGCTGCCGAGCGCAACATGCGGCGATTCGTCGGACGTCACCGCGACGATATCTTCCTGATTTCAAAGGCAATGACGGGCATCGACGCGGAACCCGATGAGGACATATCCGTGTCAGACGCACGCAAGGCGGCGAAGACCTGGTCGGCGCTGATGGATGAAAGCCTCTCCGAACTCGGCACCGAGCATGTGGACGCCTACTACCAGATGGGCGCGAACAACCCGCACCTGGTCCGTTCCGAGGAAATGCACGAGGCCTTCCTCGCTGCCAGGCAGGCGGGAAAGGTGTCCCACTACGGGGTCAGCACGCACGAGAACGCCGCGAGCGTCCTCGAAGCCGCAACGGAAACCGGCTGGTTCAGCCTCGCGATGATCGCCGTTACGCCAGCCGGCTGGTACGACTGGAAGAGTCGCAACATCCTCGATGGCACACCCGACCTGAAGGCGATTCGTCCGCTTCTCGACCGCGCCCGCGCCGCGGGCATCGGGTTGGTCGGCATGAAGGCCGGACGCCTTCTGGCGGGCCGCGGTTGGCTGGGGCGCGGTAATCCCTCGGCATTCGACCGCCACTACACGGACAAGCTGCGCGAGGCGCGCCTGTCCGACTTCCAGCGCAGCTACGCCTACGTGCTCGAAAACGGCCTCGACGTCGTCAACGCGGACATGCAGAGCTATGCCACATTGAAGGAGAACTTCGCAGCGGCGGCCACCGCGGAACAATACGTCGCGTGAGCGAAGACGACCTATGTTTCGCCACTGCTACGGAGCTTGCGACGTGGGTCCGCGAGAAGCAGGTTTCACCGACGGAGATTGCCAAGGCCGTAATCGACCGCATTGAACGTCTCGAGGCGAGCGTCAATGCCTTCGCCAAGGCGACCCCGGACCTCGCCATCGAAATGGCGGCAGACGCGGAGAGGGCCTCGGCCCGCGGGGAGACAACCGGCGTCCTGCACGGCGTCCCCGTGACCGTGAAGGACCTGTTCGATCTCAAGGGACTTCCCACGGAACGGGGTTCTTTCTCCCAGGCGGGCCACGTGGCGGACGGCGATTCGCCGGTCGTGGAGCGCCTCAAGGCCGCGGGCGCCGTGATCGTCGGCAAGACCACCACTTCGGAATTCGGCTGGTCGGGGATGAGCCGCAGCCCCCGCACAGGCATCACCCACAACCCCTGGAAACGCGGCTTCAACGCCGGCGGGTCATCGGCCGGCGCGGCCGCTGCGGCAGCGATGGGCTTCGGTCCGTTGCACCAGGGCTCCGACGGCGCGGGGTCGATCCGCATGCCGTCGCATTTCTGCGGCGTATTCGGTTTCAAGCCCACCTGGGGACGCGTGCCCCACGTTCCGGTGCGCAACAACGACCTGGTCTCCCACGTCGGGCCGATCTCCCGAACAGTCGCCGACGCCGCGCTATTTCTCGATGCGACGGCCGGCGTTCATCCGTTCGATCACACGAGCCTCACCGATTCGGACAGCGCGTTCTCCGCCAACCTCGCGGAGGATATCGGCGAGTTGAAGGTTGCCTTCAGCGCAGACCTCGGCCATGCCCGCGTCGACAGTGACGTAACCGATCTCGTCGAGAGGGCCGCACGCGACTTCGAATCCTTCGGCTGCCGCGTCGAGGCCGTGACGCCGCCGTGGGGCACGCAGGGCCCCGAACTCGCCCGTTTTTTCTGGGCAGTCCACGAGTCGCCGCTGGCGGAACATCTCGACGCATGGGAGGACAGGATGGACCCGGGGCTTGTCGCCTGTATCCGCGCCGGCAGCGGACACAGCGCGGGAACCTATCTCGCCATGCGCGCCCTCAAGCTCGCCTACATCGAGCGCATCCACCGATTCATGGCCGACTGGGATCTCCTGCTGACTCCGTCGGTTTCCGTCGCCGCGTTCCCGGTCGAACGTCTGCAACCGGCGCATTGGCCCGATCATCCGTGGGACTGGCTGTCCTGGTCCGAGTTCTGCTACCCCTTCAACATGAGCGGCCTGCCGGCGGCCAGCGTGCCCTGCGGCTTGACGGGCGCCGGCCTGCCCGTGGGATTGCAGATCGTCGGCAGGCGCGCGGACGACAGCCTGGTCCTGCGCGCCGCCGCCGCCTTTGAGCGTGCGCGTCCCTGGGCACAGCATCGCCCGTCTCACGGAGATCAGGCAACAGACCAAGACTGTGGGGAACCATGCTGAACCTTGACCGATACTTCAGGCTCTCGGAGCGTAACTCCGATCTCCGTACCGAACTGCGGGCGGGCTTGGCCACCTTCCTGACGATGGTCTACATCGCCTTCGTCAACCCGATGATCCTCGCCGATGCCGGCATGCCATTCGAGGCGGTCTTTGTCGCCACCTGCGTGGCCGCGGCGATCAGCACCCTCATCATGGGTCTGTACGCCAACTATCCCGTGGCGCTGGCCCCGGGCATGGGCCTCAACGCGTTCTTCAGCTACGTCGTCGTCCTGGAGCTGGGTTTCCCCTGGGAAGTGGCTCTCGGCGCCGTGTTCGTCTCCGGCATCCTGTTCGTCGTGCTAAGCGTGCTGCCGGTACGGCGCTGGATCATCAACGCCATCCCGTTCGGGTTGAAGATGGGCATCTCGGCTGGCATCGGGTTTTTCCTCGGCATCATCGCCCTGAAGAACGCCGGCGTCATCACCGCGAGCCCCGCCACCCTCGTGACCTCCGGCGATCTGCTGGACGCCGCTCCCATTCTCGCGCTGCTCGGGTTCTGCCTGATCGTTGCGCTGGCGGCGCGCCGCATCGCCGGAGCAACCATCATCGGGGTGTTGGGAGTCACGGCTATGGGCATCGGCATGGGCGTCTCCCAGTGGCACGGCCTGCTTGCGATGCCGCCCGATCCCACCCCCACCCTGCTCGCACTCGACATCGCCGGGGCGCTGCAGGTCGGCATGATCAGCATCATTCTCACGTTCCTCATCGTCGACCTGTTCGACACCACGGGAACGCTGATCGGCGTTGCCAGGCAGGCGAACCTGCTCGACGCCGGGGGACGCCTGCCGGGAATCAAGCGCGCCGTGATCGCAGACTCCACCGGAACCGTCGCCGGCACCCTGCTCGGGACATCATCGGTGACGAGCTACATCGAGAGCGGGGCCGGCACGAGCGCCGGCGGACGCACGGGGCTGACGGCGGTCGTGGTGGCCGTCCTGTTCCTCGCCTGCCTCTTCTTCGCGCCGCTGGCGCAGTCGATTCCGGCCTACGCGACGGCGCCGGCCATTCTCTATGTCGCCTGCCTGATGGCGAGAGCGCTGGTGGATATCGACTGGCCCGAGATCACCGAGTCCGCCCCCGCCGTGATCACGGCCATCGCCATTCCGCTGACGTTCTCCATCGCCGACGGCATCGGCATAGGGTTCCTCACCTACGTGGCGGTCAAGTTCCTGGCCGGGCGTTTTCGCGATTGCTCCCCCGCCATGATCGCTGTTGCACTGTTGTTCGCGGCGAAATTCGCGCTACTTGACTGAAGCCCGACCCTTACGGCAATACCACCACCGCGTGACCCGGACAGGTCCGGACGCCGTCCTGGTTGACCACGTTGATTTCGAGACGCACGCGCTGCTCGCCGTCTTCGATCACCTTCTCCGTGACCTCGCCCACAACGGTCAGCACGTCGTCCTTGCAGTTGAGCACGCGGTGCTGGCAGCCGGCCTCCCGCACGATTCCCTCGTCGCCGATCCAGTCGCGCAGCGCGTTGACGATATAGGCGTAGCGAAGATTGCCCATGCCGAAGGCGCCCTTCGGGTTGCCCGCCGCGCGCCCCGCGTCGTCGTCCATGTGGAAGGGCACGAACTCGTGGTTGACGGCCGCGTAGCGGTTCCACTCCGGAAAGCTCGTCTTGCGGGACCACTCAGGCAGACGGTCGCCCACCTGGATGTCATCGAAACGCACACTCATGGCTCTTTCCTCGAAATCCTCAAAAACGCACGCCAATGGACAGGCGCGTCCTCACGTGCTCGTCGTCCTGGTTGCGCCACTCGATCTCGGATCGCACGAAGAGCGTATGTCCGAGCCGGCCTTCCTGCTCCCACCAGCCGATGAGGCGGCTGCGCTCCGTGATCGTGTCACCGGGCCGCATGGGCACCCCGTACGTATCGGTCTGACCGCCGTTCATCCCAGTGACTGCGGAGCCATCGGCACGCTGCCCCCGCATGCTAAGCCTGGCGGATGGACCCCGGTCAAATGACCACGCGAAGGGATTGAAGTCCGGCGGCGCAACGATGCCGCCCCAGCGGGTTGTCGCGGCGTATTCCGGGTCCCAATAGATGCGCGGGGGCTTTTCGGGATAGAACGTGGCTATCGCCCAGCGGCGAACGTCTGTTTCCGTGATCGGCGGCGAAGTGCGCGTTTCGCTCCACTTGCCCTGGGAGGCGCGCATGACATCGGTAACGTAGGTCAGATCGCCGCTCATGGCAGAACCGCACCGAGGGGCTGGCGTGCAATGACTCGAAAGTTCCGCAATCTGTCCTTCATTTCGGGGCCAGAAGTCTACTGCATTCTCCGAGGCGAAGAACCGGTCCTGTCACGCACCTCGAGATCACACACCGAACCCGCATATGTCACCAAGGCGCTTGTCGAATCAACAAAGGTGATTGCATATCATGAGGTGCGTTCCATTTTCGACGTTCGCGCCGGACACAGACTGCGCTGCCGCGCCCTCGCTTGTATTTTGCCCGCGTGGGCGCACGTGCTCGCTGCACCATAAGCGACAGCTATGCTTCCGCTCGCGAGCACGCCCACGCGGGCAAAATCCTGCGCGATCATCGCGGCCCTTGGTGACACATGCGGGCTAAAGATCCGCATTTGCCTACGGCAACTTCGGAGATATACCAATTGAAGCAAGCTTCCCGGCAGCCAAAATGGCGCCATGTTCGCGCGCAATGGATCAACCGCGTCAACCCGAACGGCCCAAATTGAGTTCGCCAGCGTGGCTATGCTACGTTCGCCGCCAGCATTACGAAATCGAGGCGCAGCCCATGCACCAAGCTGTTCCCGACCCCTCGGTCGTTGAATACCCCACGTCGGACGGCAAGCCCTTGGCGGAGACCGACCTGCACTTCGACCGCGTGACCTATGCGGCCCACGCCCTGAAGATCCGCTATGGCGACACGCCGGACGTCTACGTCGGCGCGAACATGCTCGTCTACGACGAACCCGGCAACCCGCGCCGACACTTGGCGCCCGACGTGTTCGTAGTGTTCGGCGTCCCCAACCGCCGCCGCGACCTGTTCAAGATCTGGCAGGAAAGGCCGCCGTCCTTCGTGCTGGAGGTCACGTCCAAGAGCACCCGCCACGAGGACATGCGCACCAAGCGACAGCGCTATGCGGCCTGGGGTGTGGCAGAGTACTTCCTCTACGACCCGCGGTCGGAATACCTCGCGCCGCCGCTTCAGGGCTTGGCGTTGCGGGAAGGCGTGTACCAGTCGATGCCGCTCATGAGATTCCCTAATGGCCAGCGCGGCTATGCCAGCCAGGTACTCGGCATACACCTATGCCTCAAGGGGTCGGAGTTGCGACTTTTTGATCCTGCGAAGAGGCGAGATCTACGGACGCACGAAGAGGCAGAACACGCTGTGAAGGAGGCGGAACGCGCTGCGGAGGACGCTGAAAAGCGCCTTGCCACGACCGAAACCGAAGTTGCCAAGTTGAGGGCGCAGATCCGCGACCTGACGAGCAAATGAACCGAGGGGGACGTTAACCGCCGCACTGCGGCAGCCAACCCAGTCGTCTATCTGAACCCCGCGTTGATCCCGTCCAGGGCGGCCTCGCCAGGGCAAAGCTCCGCCTCGCCCAACACGCTGAGCGGCGTGTCCACGGTGTCCAGGATCTCGTGGCAGTCGGTGCCGTCGCTGTCGACATACAACAGCCCCGTCACGATCTCGCCGTCGCGGCTCGCCTCCTGAATGTGGGCCAGCGCTCGCGTACGGTCGTGCGGATCGTAGTCCTCCTCGAGTTTGCGCAGGTGCAGTTCGGAACCGTCCGGCAGCCGCACGATCTCGTGCTCGCCCGGAGCATAGTCCGCGGTGATCTGTTCGTGCGGCGCGACGAAATCGGCCGCGACAAAGCTCGCGGCATTGCCGCGCGTGTAGTCATAGCTCTTGGTGGAGCCGTTGTGGTTGTTGAACGCCACGCACGGCGAAATCACGTCGATGAACGCGAAACCCCGGTGCAGCAGGCCCGCCTTGATCAGCGGCACGAGCTGGCTCCTGTCTCCGGAGAAACTGCGCGCCACGAATCCCGCACCGATTTGCAGCGCCATCGACACGAGATCGATCGGCTCATACAGGTTCGGTACGCCGCGCTTGCTGGTCGACCCCTTGTCGTTGGTGGCGGAAAACTGGCCCTTGGTCAGGCCGTAGGTGCCGTTGTTGTCGACGATATACAGCATGTTGACGCGGCGGCGAACGATGTGCGCGAACTGTCCAATCCCGATGGAGGCCGAGTCGCCGTCTCCGGAAATGCCGATGCAGTAGAGTTCGCGGTTGGCCAGGTTGGCGCCCGTCGCGACCGACGGCATCCGGCCATGGACGGCGTTGAAGCCGTGGGAGTTGCCCAGGAAGTAGTTCGGGGTCTTCGACGAACAGCCAATGCCGGAGAGTTTCGCGAACCTGTGCGGCGGGATCGACAGCTCGGCGCACGCCTGGATGACGGCGGCGCTTACCGCGTCGTGGCCGCAGCCCGCGCACAGCGTGGACACCAGGCCCTCGTAGTCTCGACGATTGAGACCGATCTCGTTCAGCGGGAGCTTGGGATGGTGAACTACGGGTTTCGCTACGAATGTCATTGCCTCGAGGTCCTTCTTCCATCCGCCCCCGCCGCGCCGGACACCTCGGTCAGCCGCGCCAGGTTGTTCTCGTCATAGTGCTTGAGTACGCGTTCGCGGATCGTGTCGGCGGTGATCGACAGGCCGCCGTAGGAGAGCACCGAAACGATCTTGGTAGGTTCGACGCCCGCTTCGTTCACGAGCAGCGTCTTCATCTGCCCATCGCGGTTCTGTTCGACCAGGAACACGAAGTCGTGCGCGTCGATGAACCGGGCCACCTCGTCCGAAAACGGAAACCCGCGAATGCGCATGGTGTCGAGCCGCACGCCGTCGTCGACCAGGTTGTCGAGCGCTTCCGCCATCGGCACCGCGGTCGTGCCGTAGTAGGCGATTCCGACACGGTGCCGGCGACCGCTGATTTCCGGCGCCGGCATCAGCGTCGCCGCAGTTCGCCATTTGACGAGCAGCCGGTCCATGTTTTCCGTGTACGCGTCCGCTGACTCGGTATAGCGCGCGAACGCGTCCCGGGACGTTCCCCGCGTAAAGAACGCCCCCTTGGTCGGATGCGTGCCGGGCAGCGTCCGATAGCCGATGCCATCTCCATCGACATCGAGGTAGCGACCGAACTCTTCGACTTCGTCGAGATCTTCCCTGCTCAACACCTTGCCCCGGTCGTACCTGCGGCGGTCGTCCCAGGTCAGCGGGTCGGACAGGTTCTCGTTCATTCCAAGCTCAAGGTCGGAAAGGACGATGATCGGCGTCTGCAGCCGGTCGGCAAGGTCGAACGCTGCCGCCGCAAACTCGAAGCTCTCCCCCGGCGTCGACGGGAACAGGAGCGGATGCCGGGTGTCGCCGTGGGAAGCATAGGCGGCCGCGAGCAAGTCGCCCTGCTGCGTGCGCGTCGGCAAGCCGGTCGAAGGCCCGACGCGCTGAATGTCGAACAGTACCGCCGGTATCTCGGCGAAGTAGGCGAGTCCCAGAAACTCGGACATCAGCGAAAGGCCGGGGCCGCTGGTCGCAGTGAACGCGCGCGCGCCGTTCCAGGCGGCGCCGATGACGATGCCGATGGCCGCCAGTTCGTCTTCCGCCTGAATCACCGCGAACTTCCGCTGGCCGGTATTCTTGTCGACGCGCAGCCGCGCCGCGTGATTCTCGAACGCTTCCGCCATCGATGTCGACGGCGTGATCGGATACCAGGCGCAGATCGTGGCACCCGCGTATATCGCCCCCAGTGCCCCGGCTTCGTTGCCGTCGATCATGATCCGGTCGCCGACGAGATCGGTGCGGCGAGCCTGAATGGGCAAGGGGCACTCCAGGTACTCGCGGGCGTAGTCGCGGCCCATCTCGAGGGCGCGAATGTTCGGGGCGATGAGTTCGTCCTTGCCCCGGTACTGCGTCGAAACCATGCCCGTGATGACGTCGAAATCGATGTTCAGCAGCGCCGACAGGGCGCCCACGTAGACGATGTTCTTGAACAGCTTGCGCTGCCTCGGATCCGTGTAGGCGGACACGATCAGCTTGGAGATCGGCACACCTATCTGGTTCACGTCGCGCCGGAAGAGGCGCCGGTCGAGGCCGGCCGAGTTGTCGTAGAGCAGGTACCCCCCGGGGACGACGGCGGCAACGTCCTCCTCGTAGGTCTCGGCGTTCATGGCGACCATCAGGTCGACGCCTTCGCGACGACCGTGATAGCCCGCTGCGGATGCGCGAACCTCGAACCACGTCGGCAGACCTTCAATGTTCGAAGGGAAAATGTTGTGCGTGGAGATCGGTACGCCCATGCGGAAGAGCGCTTTCGCGAACATGCCGTTGGCGCTGGCCGAACCGGAGCCGTTGACGTTGGCGAAACGGATGACGAAGTCGTTGTAGGTAGTCATTCGGGGTACGTGCCAAGCTGGGGTACGTGGATCACCGACTTCTGCATGTCCCACGCCGCGGTGGGGCAGCGCTCCGCGCACAATCCGCAGTGCAGGCAGACGTCCTCGTCCTTCACCATCACGCGGCCCGTGCCCAGTTTGCCGGACACGTAGAGGTCCTGCTCGACATTCTCGGCCGGGGCAGTGAGGCGGCCCCGCAAGTCCTCTTCCTCGCCGTTCTCGGTGAACGTGATGCAGTCCATGGGACAGATGTCCACGCACGCATCGCATTCGATGCACAGGCTGTCGACAAACACGGTCTGCACATCGCAGTTCAGGCAGCGCTGCGCTTCCTTCAGGCCCAGCGCACGGTCAAAGCCCAGTTCCACCTCGACCTTGATGTTCTGCAGTGCCTTGTCCAGGTTCGCGTGGGGGACGATGAAACGTTTCGCCGGATCGTGCTCGCTGTCGTAGCTCCACTCGTGGACACCCATTTTCTGGCTGATGAGATTGACCCCCTGAGGGGGACGATCCCGCCGCAGATCCTGTCCCTGGCACAGCAGGTGGATGGAAATGGCGGCCTGATGGGCATGGGCCGAAGCCCAGATGATGTTCTCGGGCCCGAACGCCGAGTCGCCGCCGAAGAAAATCTTCGGGTGCGTGGTCTGGAACGTGACCTCGTCCAGCACCGGGCAGTCCCACTTGTCGAACTCGATGCCGATGTCCCTTTCGATCCACGGACAGTGATTCTCCTGCCCGATGGCCATCAGGACATGGTCGCATTCCATGTAGACGTCCGGTTCGCCGGTCGGCACGTAGTTCAGCCGCCCGCTGTCCTCGTCGGCCACCGGTTTGACGCACTCGAACACGATGCCCTTCAGCTTGCCGTTGTCGTGCACGAACTCCTTCGGCGGCCGGTTGTTGACGATGGGAATGTTCTCGTCCATGGCCTCTTCCTTTTCCCAGTCGGAGGCCTTCATGACATCGAACGCCGAGCGCACGACCACCGTGACCGCCTCGGCCCCGATGCGCTTCGACGTGCGGCAGCAGTCCATCGCCGTGTTGCCGCCGCCCATGACGATCACCTTGCCGGAGATCGAATCGATGTGGCCGAACGCCACGCTCGACAGCCAATCGATGCCGATGGATATGTGTGCGTCGGACTCGAGGCGCCCGGGCAGGTCGAGATCGCGGCCGCGCGGCGCACCGGTGCCGACGAAGTAGGCGTCGTATTCCATGTCGAGCATTTCCTTCATGCTCGTGATCTCGTAGTTGAAATGGGTGTTGACGCCCATGTCCAGGATCAGGTCGACCTCTTCCTCGAGCACCTCCGCGGGCAGGCGGAATGCGGGAATCTGGCTGCGCATCATGCCGCCCCCGGCGGGGTCGCGATCGAACATGTCGATTTCGTATCCCAGAGGCAGCAGGTCGCGCGCCACGGCGAGCGACGCGGGACCGGCGCCCAGCAGTGCGATGCGCTTGCCGTTTTTCTTCTTTGGCACCGGCGGCAGGTAGGGGCCAATGTCGCCCTTGTTGTCTGCGGCGACGCGCTTCAGCCGGCAGATCGCGACCGGTTTCTCTTCGGTTCGCACCCGACGGCACACAGGCTCGCACGGACGGTCGCAGGTGCGTCCCAGGATGCCCGGGAATACGTTGGACTCCCAGTTGACCATGAACGCCTCGGTGTAGCGCTCCTGGGCGATCAGGCGGATGTATTCCGGCACCGGGGTATGCGACGGGCATCCCCATTGGCAGTCGACCACTTTGTGGAAGTAGTCCGGATTCCCGATATCGGTGACTTTCATTTCGAAGTTTGGACCCAGCGAGCCGTGAGCGCCCGATATGTTCCGGAAATTCCCAAGCGGGAAGGTTGGCTATTCTAACTTTTCGCAGGGATCGCTTCCAGACGGTGTGCCGCCAGCGGCCGCTGCGGAGACCCCAGCAACGCTTAAGCCCCCAACTCCCGGTTTGGGATACGGCCCGTAGCAGCTAGAATAGTTTGTTTGACCTCCCTCTAGTCTCCCGATGGACCCGGCGCACATCGACCTTCCCCCGCCGCGTGCGGCACGCAACTGGCAGTCCCTGTTCGGCAGCGGTCCGAGCCTGGTTGCCGCGCGACTCGTCGCCCAAACCGACTACTTCGTCCTGTACGTTGCACGCGACACCGAGGATGCCGAGCGCGTCCGCCGGGAAATCGGTTTTTTTGCGGCGGGAGCGACCGAACCGCTCGCGTTCCCCGACTGGGAAACACTGCCGTACGACAACTTTTCGCCGCACCAGGACATCATCTCCGAACGGCTCGCGACGCTCCATGCCCTGCCCCGAAGAGAACGCGGCGTGCTGGTGGCGCCGGTGCAGACGCTGATGCAGCGACTGCCGCCGACGGCTTTCGTCGAGGCGCAATCGCTGGTGCTCGAAACGGGCGGCCTCTTCTCCATCGAGATGCAGCGGACGCGATTGCAGCGGGCGGGATATCGCAGCGTCGGCACGGTAGCCGAACGCGGCGAGTACGCCGTGCGTGGTTCGTTGATGGACATCTTTCCCATGGGTTCCGAACACCCGCTCAGGATCGACCTCGACGACGAACGGATCGACAGCTTGAGGACGTTCGATCCCGATACGCAGCGCACCATCGAACGCATAGACGCCGTGAGGATCCTGCCCGCAAAAGAGATTCCCCTGGACGCCGCGGGCATCGGCCGCTTTCGCGAGCGCTGGCATCACACCTTCGACGTCGACGTGCGCCGCTGCCAGGTGTACCAGGATGTGAGCGATGGCATCGCGCATCCCGGCGTGGAGTGCTACCTGCCTTTCTTCTTCGATGAAACGGCGACACTGTTCGACTACCTGCCGGAGCGAACGGCAGTGGTGCTGGACGACGGCTGTCTCGAGAGCGGCGAACGGTTCGCGACCGGAGTGCACAGCCGCTACGAATCGCTCCGCCACGATATCGAGCGACCGCTGCCTGAACCGGGGCAGCTATACCTCTCCGCAGAAAATCTGCTGGCGGCGCTTGCGCCCTACCCGAAGCTCAGAGTTGACCCGAGGGGCGAACGCCGCCGCCATGGCATCGGATTCGGCGGCAGCCCCCTTCCGGACGTGCTCTCGAGCCAGCGCGGGCGCGACGAAGCAGGCAAGCTGCGGGCGTTCATCGACACGGCGGAGTGTCCCGTGCTGTTGACGGCTGAAACGCCCGGGCGCCGGCAGCATCTCGCGGAATTTCTCGGTCGCGCCCGGATACACGTCCAGGATGTCGAAGACTTTCAGGCGTTCGTCGGCAGCGGCGCGCCGCTTGCGCTCACGGTCGCCGACATCGACCGCGGCATGCGTTTGCCGGAGCTGGCGCTGATAACCGAAACGGAGATCTTCGGCCACCGCGCCGACGGGCCCGTATCCAGCGCCACCCGAAGCGTCGATGCGGAACTCGTCATCCGCAACCTGACGGAACTCTCGATCGGCGCTCCCGTGGTCCACGCCGATCACGGCGTCGGCCGGTATCGGGGCTTGATGACCCTCGAGATCGATGGTTATGCGCAGGAGTTCCTGGCCGTCGACTACGCAGAAGACGCCCGCCTCTACGTGCCCGTCACTTCGCTGCACCTGATCTCACGGTATGCCGGCGCGGACGCGGATCACGCGCCATTGCACCGCCTCGGCTCCGATCAGTGGGACAAGGCAAAGCGGCGGGCGGCCAAGAAAGTCTACGATGTGGCCGCCGAGCTTCTGGACATCTACGCGCGGCGAGAAGCGCGGGCCGGCACCGTCTTCAGCGCTCCGGACGACGACTACGCCCGCTTCTGCGAACAGTTTCCGTTCGAAACGACGACCGACCAGCAAGGCGCCATCGATGCTGTGCTGGCGGATCTTCAGTCGGAAAAGCCCACCGATCGCCTCATCTGCGGCGATGTCGGGTTCGGCAAGACCGAAGTCGCCATGCGCGCGGCGTTCATTGCCGTCCAGTCCGGCAAGCAGGTTGCCATCCTCGCTCCAACGACCTTGCTTGCCCAGCAGCACTACGAGACGTTTCGGGATCGTTTCGCCGACTGGCCAGTCGAAATCGAAGTCATGTCACGCCTGCGCACGGACAGCGAAGCGCAGGATGTGCGGCGACGGCTCTCGCGCGGCGCTGCCGATATCGCCATAGGCACGCACCGGCTGCTCGCCGCCGGGATCGAGTTCGCCAACCTGGGACTGGTCGTCATCGACGAGGAACACCGATTCGGCGTGCGCCAGAAAGAACGTCTGCGGGAACTGCGGGCCGAGGTCGATGTCCTTGCGCTCACCGCCACCCCGATACCAAGGACGCTGAACATGGCGATCAGCGGCATGCGCGAACTGTCGATCATCGCCACGCCGCCAGCCAGGCGGTTGTCCATCAAGACCTTCGTCATGCCGCAGCGCGACCATATCCTGCGCGAGGCCATCGACCGCGAACTCGCCCGCGGCGGCCAGGTCTTCTACCTGCACAACCGCGTCGAGACCATTGCCCGCGCCGCCGAGCACGTCGCCGAACTCGCGCCCAACGCCCGTATCGGCGTCGGCCACGGCAAGATGCCAAAACGCGCGCTGGAACAGGTCATGGCGGACTTCTACCATCGCCGCTGCAACCTGCTCGTCTGCACCACGATCATCGAGAACGGGATCGATATCCCGAACGCCAACACGATCATCGTCGATCGCGCCGATCGGCTGGGCCTGGCGCAACTTCACCAGTTGCGCGGCCGGGTCGGGCGTTCCCACCGCCAGGCGTACGCCTACCTGCTGACGCCCGATCCGCGAGCGATCACGCCGGACGCGCGCAAGCGCCTGGAAGCCATTGTCGCCGCCGGCGAACTCGGCGTCGGATTCACGCTCGCGACGCACGACCTCGAAATCCGGGGCGCCGGGGAACTCCTGGGGGAGGACCAGTCCGGACAGATCGAGAGCATCGGCTTCTCGCTTTACATGGAACTACTCGAACGGGCCGTGGCGGCGATTCGCGCCGGGCACGCCGCGCCCAACATCGACCAGCCAATGCCCAAGAATCTCGAGGTGAATCTCCACGTACCCACCTTGATCCCGGACGACTATCTGCCGGATGTCCACATGCGCCTGATCCTGTACAAGCGCATCGCCGGCGCGGACAGCGCCGATGCCCTGGGCGATCTCAAGGCCGAGATGTTCGACCGATTCGGTCCGCTGCCCCTGGCGGCCCAAAACCTGTTCCGCACCACCGAACTGAAACTCGCAAGCGAGCACCTGGGCGTCGACCGGATCGATGTCGGACCCCTCGCCGGTCGCCTTGTGTTCAGCACCAGCACCCGGGTTGATCCCGGCCGGGTCGTCCGCCTGATCCAGAACGAACCCGGGACATATCGGCTGCGGGACGCGACCCGGCTGTCATTCACCGCGGAACTCGGCCACCCGGAGGCGCGATTCGCATTCGTCGAGCGTCTGCTCGAACGGATCGCCCCCGAAGAAGATTCCAGGATCGCGGCCACCGGATGAGTCGAGCCGTCGCCCACCTCCTTGCACTGGCGTTCGCATCCGGCGCGCTGGCAGACATCGAGGAATACCTCGAGCGCGACTGGTACTTCGTCGAAACCCTGTTCTTCCGCCACGCGGTGCCACCGGGCGACGAGGACTTCACACGGCAGGGAACGCCACATCACCGATTGGCGCAGGCAGCGCTGGAGCCGGCGCCGCCGGAATACCTTGAGCGTATCGCCTCCAGGCCGCCTGAACCCCTCGACTTTCCCCGGCTGCAACAGTTCGACTGCATCGCGCCGATCCCGGCGCCATGGATGGAAGACGATGTGGAGTTGATACCTGAGCCCAAAATCGTGGAAGAACAGGAAGACGAAGCCCATGATCAGCCGCCACAAGTGAGCATCCCGCCAATCCCCATGGGACCGCCCGCCCCCTCGCCGGAGCAGCGTGCGCGCTGGGCCCTGGAGGAATTCGAGCGCGAACTGATGCGCGAGGGCTGGCAATGGCAGTACGAAGACCTCTCCCTGCGAACAACCGCGGTCCGCATGCGGCGCTCCGGCGACTACGAGATCCTTCACCACGGGAAATGGTTGCAGACAGTGCCCCCTCGTGACAGCGCAGCGCCCCTTCTGATCCAGCTCGGCGCCCCCAAGCGCGATGCCACATTCGAACTGGAAGGCTCCGTCAGCGTCACCCTGGGCCGGTTCCTTCATTTTGCGACGGAGGTTTGGTTGTGGAATGCACCAGACAGGCAGGCGGCAGTTGCGCTCGGAGACGTTGCCGACGCGGCTGGGGATGCCCGCAGTTCAATAGTCGACGACGCCCGGTACGTGCTGTTGTCGGAGTCCCGCCGCATGCGTCCGGGCGAGCTTCACTATCTCGACCATCCCTGGCTGGGAATCCTGGTGCGCATCGAGCCAGTGGAGGCCCCGGACGCATTGCTGGCACGCTTGGAGTCCTTGCCTGACGGGCTTCCTGCGGCGGAAAGCGATTAGCCAGGTATCACCCAGTGGCTAACGAGTTGGGTCCAGTCACACTCAGAGAAATCACCAGCGAGAATCTGTACGCAATTCTCGACTTGTCGGTTGCCGATCATCAGTTCAAGGCCTACCCCCGCTCCAACGCCCATTCCATCGCCGAAGCACACTACCCGGCCGATGACGACCCCGTGTGGCTGAGAGCAATCTACGCGGGGGAAACCCCGGTGGGGTTCATGATGACGTCAGAGGTACCGGACCAGGGCACGTATTTCCTATGGCGCCTGATGATTGATCACCGCTTCCAAGGCAGCGGCTACGGGAGGCGCGCCGTGCAGCTATTGATCGAACGCATCCGGCAAACCGACACCCCCACAGCCCTGATCACAAGCCACCTCCAGGAAGACGCAAACGCCGGGCGCTTTTATGAACGGCTGGGCTTTGCGTACACAGGCGATCTGATTGGAGAAGACGACCTTGAAATGAGGTTCACCTTCCAGACCTAGCCGCCCCTGTTCCACGAAAGTGCCCCACGACCGTCGCCTATCGGCGCCGTTTCTCTTCTTGCGAGGGGTTCCCCCTCGCGCTCCCCGGCTGAGGGCTCCGGCCCGGCCCCGCTCGTCGATCATGCAACAACCACCCCCGGTCGCTGGCGCTCCCGGAGGCGTTTGTTCCACGAAAGTTCCCAGCTCCTACCGCGACAAAAACTACAGTCCGCCACGGCTGCTGAAGAGACGCCCGATCATGATTCGGAGCGAAACTTCGAAGGCGAAATCTGGTTCCAGCGGATGAATGCGCGCCGAAAGCTCCGCTCGTCCGAATAGTCGAGCTCTTCGGCGACTTCGCCAGCCAGGAGATCCTGAGACAGCAGGCGTTTTGCGCGTGCGTTCAAGGCCTTTTGCCTGACCTCCTGAAATGACGTGTTCGATTGCGCCAGGCGGCGCCGTAAGGTCCTGGGACTGAGATTGAGCTGCAATGCAAGCGCATTGGCCGACATGGGTTGCCTCGACAACAGGTCGGTGACCCTCTCGACGATCGGCACGTTCGCGGGCGAAACCCTGAGATTGTATTCAATCAGATTTGCCACTTCGCCAAAGATGGCGTTTGGCTGGGGCAGGTCGGCAGCCCGCAGTTTCACTGGCAAGGTAGCGACGGAGTAGTCGTAGATCAGCGCGTAGTTCTTGTTTCCGTACGCGGTCGGCACGCCCCAGTACGCCAGTTGGTCAAGCCGGTTACCCGCGTGTTTGCGAGGATTGTCCAGACGCCGCTTGGTCGTGACCTTGCACAGGTATGAATCGATGTTGGCGCCGGCACAAATGCCAAACAGTGTGTGCATGAGTATCCCGATACATTCGAGAAAACTGTGCAACTGGCGGGCCGTCAACTCGAACGGGGTGGGAAAATCCTTGTTGTCAATGGCATAGACCAGCTTGTCCCCTTGCGTCATTACGTGGTTGTAGACGCGCCCGTGCAATAGGTTGAAGCCGTTCGCAAACTCGCGAAGCATGTGGTCAAAGCGGTTCGAGGCAACCGCCTGGGACATCACGAAGTGAAACGCGCCCGGCAACAGGGGCCGTTTCGACATTCGCACGGTCTCGTCGCTGGTCAGGTCGGCCAGTCTCCCGAGAAGCCTGAAGTAGTCGGAGACTGGCACGGGTTCCGATGCATCGTTTGCACCCGGTCGCTGGCGCCGAATTTCCCGCAATACGACGGCCAAGTCGATACCGCTGGACTTGGCAGCTTTTGCCAGCGGTTCAAACAGGGAACTGTCCACGCACGGAATGCCTGGCCCATTCGCCGAACCTGTGTGGTCGCTGGAATTCGGCATATCCGTACGGTACCACGGCGCTGGCCACAATTGTCCCTCTTTCATGACCTGTTTTGTCATTGCGGATCACCTCAAGCAAGCATGAAATTCCCACTGGGGGAATGTTCGATCCGCTGTACGCAATCGCGACAAATGGAGGAATTGCACCATGTGGCCCAACAAGACAGTTCGCCGTATTCGGCCGGTCGCAGTCTCGAGCGTTATCGCAACCCTGGCCTCTCTCGACGCGAGTATTGTCGGTGCCGCCCAGGAGGCGGCGGGCGATGCGCAGGTCACTGCAATCGAGGAGATCATCGTCACCGCGCGGCGCAGGGAGGAGTTGCTATCGACCGTGCCGGGCTCGGTCTCGGCCTTCAGCGAACGCCGGCTTCGGGACCTGCAGGCGACCGACATGCGCCAGGTGCAATACGCGGTGCCGAACTTTCATTTCCAAAAAAGCGATTCGTCCAATGCGGCGGTCTACTTGCGCGGCATCGGGCAGAACGACTCCTTGCCCTTTGTCGAGCCGGGCGTCGGCGTCTATATCGACGACGTGTACGTGGCGCGCACCCAAGCCGCTTTCGTGGAATTGTTCGACATCGAACGCGTCGAGGTGCTGCGCGGGCCGCAAGGAACGCTGTACGGGCGAAACTCCCCCGGAGGCGCCGTCAAGCTGATCACTCGCCGGCCATCCGACGAATTTGAAGCTTACGCGGAGGTTGGCGCCGGAAGTCTCAAGGCCAGGATATACAACGGCCGCATCAGCGGTCCATTGAGCAGCGACGGCCGTTGGAAAGGGAAAATCGCGTTCTCTGGAATCGACCGCGATGGGTATTCCGAGAATGCGGTACTCGGGGGCACCGACGGTGACACCAACACGCTTTCGTTTCGGTCCGGCCTGGACTTCGAGGCGAGCAACAAGCTGAGTTTTGCGCTCCGCTTCGAAGGAAAATTCGAGCGTCCTGACCGGTCACTGACACCGATCCGCAAAACGCCGCTCACATTGTTCCCGGATCCGGTCGGCGCGCCGTTCAGCCCGGTGACTTACTCGCCGACGGAGGAAGCCTTCGGTTCGCCCTATGTTGTCGAAGGCACGGCGAATATTCTCGCCGACCTGACGACGCACGGGGCCTCATTCAAGATCAAGCGGCTGTTCGGTGACGACTGGTACCTGGAGAGCATCACGGCATACCGCAAACTCTCCTGGGATTTCGTTCTGGATGCCGACAGCACGCCGCACCCGGTCCTCGACATTCCGGTTTATGAGGACGACGACCAGTTCTCCACGGAACTGAGGGTGGCGTTCGAACGAGATAGTGGCCTGTCGTTCACAGGCGGCATTTTCTACTTTATCGACGATGATGTTGTGCTTGCGGGATTCGACGATGCGTCGGCATCATTCGAGTTCTTCGGACTCTTTTTCCCGATCATCAGTGTCGGAGTTCCATCCGGCGGATTCGGCGAAAGCGACCAGCGCACAAGATCGATCGCAGCATTTGCCGACATTACTTTTCCTATTTCGGATACGACGAGCGTGGAGGTTGGCGCCCGCTACACCAATGACGAGAAAGAAGTCACCCGGCGCGGCGAGTTCTTCTTTGACCCGACGCTGTCCCTGAGTCTTGATCAGCCGCCGTTTCTGGCCGGGATCGGGTTTCCCAGCGAGAACCTGCAAGACACCCGGGATTGGAATGCGGTAACCCCACGCGCGGTCCTGTCGCACCAGCCAAACGACAGCCTCACGCTGTATGCGTCCGTTTCCCGCGGCTTCAAGAGCGGCGGTTTCCCGGGACGGGCATTTGCGGGTAGCGAGTTCAAGCCGTTTGATCCGGAAACGGTCTGGACCTTCGAAACGGGCATCAAGGGCAGGGACTCGGATAACCGTTTCACCTACTCGGCCGCCTATTTTGACAACGACTACAACGACCTGCAGTTGAACGGCTTTGGCCAGGATCCCGTGACCGGGCAATTTGTCAGCCTGTTCACCAACGCCGCGTCCGCGAAATCTCGGGGCCTGGAGGGTGAGGTCTCTTTTCGGGCCAGCCATCGTCTTTCGATCAACGCGTCGGTCGGATACCTGAATGCGGAATACGAGGAATTCGAAACGCTGGTCAACGGCGTGCTTACCGACGTCAGTGACCGGCGCCTGGCGAATGCACCCGAATGGACCGGTTTCCTTGGCATGACCTACTCGGATCAGCTCACCCCGGGTATCGCCGGAACCGTGCATGTCGACATCGCCTACAAGGGCGACCACGCCAACGAGTCGTCGGATTCTCCAAACCTCGCCGTTGCCGCAGCGACCTACCTGAACGCTTTCGTATCGATTTCAGCCAGTGATCAGCGTTGGGAAGTGCGTTTGGGCGGTACAAACCTGACGGATGAGGCGCGCGCCGCCCAGAGCTTCAACACGGCGGAGTTCTCCGGCGTGGAAACTGCCTTTATGGGTGCTCCCCGCCTGTACGAAATACGACTTCTACTGCGCCTTGACTGATGCGCCACGAAGGACGAAAGCGATGATTGACCGGCAGTGTGCCAACCTGCTCGACAGTGCCCAGGGCATCTTGGCAGAAATCCTGGTTTCTGAAAGCGACCCGGTCGCCATCGGTCGGAGGTATACCGTCGAACTGATGGAGACTTTTCTGGGGGACAGAGCTAATGGTGTGGAAACGCGGGACTTTTGGATCCCGACCGATTCCACGGAAATCCTGGCCCGCTTCTACCGAGGGAGTCACGCCGCAGCAGACCCGCAGGCGAAACTGGTGCTGTTCTTTCACGGCGGCGGTTGGAGTGTCGGCGACATCGATACCTACGATGGATTTGTGCGGCGGTTGTGCGTGGAGACCGGGGCACACTACCTCTCGGTCGACTTTCGGCGGGCTCCGGAAAACAGGTTTCCCGCCGCCCACGAGGACTGCTACGAGGCCGCACTCTGGGCCTTCGAGAATTGCGAAGCCCTGGAAATCGATCCCGCCCGGATCGGCGCCATGGGAGACAGCGCCGGCGGGGCCCTGGCGACGGCCGTTTCGTGGCAGATTGCGCGGCAAACCAATTACCGTGTGAACTCGCTCTACCTGTTGTACCCATTCCTCGACCTCCGAGACGATCACGAAGCCTACGCTTCGAGAATCTCGTTTGGCGACGGAAACTACCTGGTCGGGCGTGAAGGTTTGTCAGCCGCCAAGCAGTGGTACCTGGGGGAAGACACCAGCACGGTAGACCCCCTGGTCTCGCCGATGTTCATCCCCGACCTCGAATCGCTGCCTCCGACCGCGATCATCACGGCCGGACACGATCCGAATCTGGATGAGGGGAAACTGTTCGCCGAGAAACTCAGGCAAAGCGGCGTTCGGGTCAGCGCAACGCACTTTGCGTCCGCGTTCCACGGCTTCATGCCCTTCGGCGTGCTGGATGTCGCTGGCGACAGTGTCCAGGCACTCGCAAAGGCCATTGCAGAACAATGACTTCAGGGAACATCACGCCGCAGGTGCGGACTGATCAATCACGCCCACGCCGCAGAAACGCTCGGTAAGTCCGCGCGGCCCGACGACCGGTGGTCGGCTTCACTCGATGATGGCTTGCCGCACGGCGTTTTCGAAGTCGTAGATCGCCGCCCCGTAGGGCTGCTGCAGCATGATGACCCCGGCGATTTCCTCCGCCGGGTCGGACCAGGAAACGGTACCGAACGCGCCGCCCGAGCCGAATGCCCCGGCGCTGCGCCGGCTATTCGCCGCAATCGGATCGAGAATAACCCCGACGGCATAGCCAGCGCCCCTCCCGCGTCCCCCCTTCCTCCCCGCGACGGATAGGTGGCCCACATGGTTGCTGGTCATCATGGTGACGGTACGCGGGCCGAGCAGACGACGACCGAAGAGTTCGCCGCCGTTCAACAGCATCTGCTGGAAGTGGAGATAGTCCCTCGCCGTGCTCGAAAGGCCAACTGAGCCCGAGAAATAGGTTTGCTCACCGACGAACCAGTCTGACATGTCCCTGCCCTGGATGGCGACCCGCCGGGATGCCTTCGACGGCGGCAGGTAGTAGTGCGTGTCGTGCATTTCCAGGGGATCGAGAATTCGGGTCTGCACGAACTCGTTGAACGGCACGCCGGAGACGATCTCGATGATGCGGGCGACGACATCAAGCCCGGTGGTGCCACTGTAGGCCCTGCGCGACCCGGGCTGGAAGTCCAGGGGCACGTCGGCAAGCGCGGGAACGTAGCTTGCCAGCGTCCCGCGCGCTTCCTTGCCCCGCCCGGACACGGCGGCTCCCAGGCCGCCGCTCATCAGTCCAGAGGTGTGGGTTAACAGCTGATGTATCGTGATCGGCGTCTTCGCGGGAACGAGCCGGTGCGCCGGCGGGTTCTGGCGATCGAACCGCATCGGACTGATGTCCTTGTCGGCCGGGTCCTTCAGCACCGCCACCTGCATGTCGGCCAACTCGGGAATGTACTTCCCCACCGGATCGCTCGGGCGAATGAGCCCCTCCTCGATCATCATCATCGCCGCGACGCCGAGAACCGCTTTCGTCGACGACATCATGATGAATATCGCGTCCGTGGACATCGGGCGCTTGGCCTCGACGTCCATCAGCCCGTGGGCCTTGAAGTGAACCACCTTGCCCCTGCGGGCGAGGGCGGTCACCGCGCCCTGAATCTTGCCGGCATCGATGTGCCGTTGCATCGCAGTGTCGATCCGCTGCAGCCGCTCCGTGGACATGCCGACCGATTCGGGCTCGGCGACGGGAAGCTCGCCGCCGCAGACCGTGATTGCCGAAATCGCGCCCACGACCGCCATGCCTGCTCTCAAATGCATGTGGTGATCCATCCGCCCAAAGACGCGAGCATTCAGGGACGGTCTGTCCCTGTCAACCGAACATGACAAAAACCCGCAGCCCTGCGGGACGATGGCAGGGGTTCAGGTGCCGCAGGGGCTCTGCTAGCTCTCCAGGAGTCTCTTCGCGACCGCGCGCGCTTCCTGCACGGTTTCCACCACTCGCTCCTCCGGTATGCCCTGCAGGATGTTGAGCGTGTACAGAGTGTGCGCGACAGTGCCCGAAAGGCCCATCACGATGAACTCCGTATGCTCCCTCCTGGCGACATCCATGAGCTGTTCGATCACCATCGCGGCGCTGTCGTCGACGTACGTGGCCCCGGAGAAGTCAAAAATGACGACCTCGTGATCCTTGATATCCGCGCCGATCACCGTAATCAGACTGTGCGACGATGCGACGGTGAAACTCCCCTTGAGGCGCACCATGCCGACGCGCGCCGCAAATGGGTCTGCCGCAGCCATGTCTTCCTCCCCGGCAAAGAACGTCCGGTCCAGGAACGGCACGGATACCACGCTGTCGAGTTCCAGGTTTTCCAGTTGCCGCGCATGGGCCATTCCCGCAGCGATGAGCCCGATGGCCACCGCGGTGATCAGGTCGACGAAGACGGTGAGTCCAAGCGTCGCCAGCATGACCACCAGGTGTTCGCTGCGCAGGCGGTGCAGGCGGGCCAGCAGGCGCCAGTCGATGATGTCCACGCCGATCTTGATCAGGATGCCCGCGAGCACGGCATTGGGAATCGGCTCGACATAGGGAGCGAGTCCGAGCACCAGCGCCAGCAGGAGCAGCGCAAAGCAGACGCCCGACACGCGGGTACGACCGCCCGCCCGGATGTTGGTCACCGTCAGCACCGGCGACCCGGCGCCGGGCAACCCTCCGAACAGACCCGAAATCATATTGCCGATGCCCTGCCCCACCAGCTCGCGATTCGGTTTGTGCTGGGTACCGGTCATCGAGTCGGCCACCAGGGAGATGAGCAGGCTGTCCACGGAACCGAGCAGGGCGAGGATGAGCGCCGGCTCCAGCGCGCGCGCCAGGAAGCTGGCGGAAGGCAGCGCGAACTGCAGCTCCGGCATCCCGGTCGGTATCTGCCCGATGACGGGGGCATCGCTCAGCCACAGCACGCCCAGCAGGGTGCCGGCGATCAACGCTACCAATGGTGCGGGCAGGAAATTCGCCAGGCGGCGGGGCCAGAGAAAGCCGACCGCCAGCGTCACGGCCGCGATCGCGAAGGCGCTGGTATTGATGTTGCCGAACGCTTCCGGCAGTGCGCGAAGCGCCGCCACTGCACCCCCGGGAGCTACCGGCATCCCCAGAAACGGCATGATCTGGATCAAGATGATGATGATGCCGATGCCGGACATGAACCCTGAAATGACGACGTGCGGCGTGTAGGCCACGAAGCGGCCGATCCGCGACACGCCCAGCAGGACCTGCAGCAGACCGCCCATGACGACCACGGTCAAGGCTTCCGTCAGATTCGTGGCGTGGGTCGTGACGATGACCGCCATGGCCACGGTCATCGGCGCCGTGGGACCGGAAATCTGGGACCGCGTGCCACCGAAGACGGCGGCGAAAAAGCCCACCGCGATGGCGCCGTACATGCCGGCGGCCGCCCCCAGGCCCGAAGCGACGCCGAAGGCCAGCGCGACGGGCAGCGCGACCACCGCGGCGGTGACACCGCCGAAGACATCGCCGCGCAGCGTGTGCAGGTCGTAGGTCATGGAGGCCGCAATGGTACCCGCTATGCCGTTCCCGGAAACGCTCGAAAGCGGATTCCGCCGTCCCCTTTCAGCCCGGGTCGTGCACGTCTTCCAATAGCAACGTCTGCGTCGGGTAGGCGATTTCCGCGTTGTGCGATTCGATGATGTCCGCGATCCTGAACAGGATCTCTTCCTTGATCACGTGGAAATCCTCCCACACCGTCGTCTTCGTGAACGTGTAGACGAAGAAGTCGAGGGAAGAGGCACCGAAACTGACGAGATTGACCATGAGCGTGCGGGAAGTGTCGATCTCCGGGTGCGCCTTCAACATGTTCCGCACGTCGTCGATGATGTTCTTCAGGACGTTGATGTCGTCGTATCGAATGCCGATGGTCTCGTAGATGCGCCGGTTTCGCATTCTCGACGGATTCTCGACGGAGATGCTGTTGAAGAGTCCGTTCGGCACGTACAGCGGACGCTGATCGAAGGTGCGTATCAGCGTCAGGCGCCATCCTATGTCTTCCACAGTGCCTTCGAGTTCCCGATCCGGCGAACGTATCCAGTCTCCCACCGCGAAGGGGCGGTCGAGGTAGATCATCAGCGCGCCGAAAAAGTTCGCCAGCAGATCGCGCGCCGCGAACCCCACCGCGATGCCACCGATGCCGCCGAACGCCAGCACGCCGGCGACGCTGACGCCCATCGTCTGCAGCGCGATCAGGAAGGCCGTGATCACCACCGCGGCGCGTAGTAGCTTCGCGCTGACGGCCGCCGTGGTCGTATCCATGCGCCGGCCCGCCCTGCCCGCGTACGTCGGATCGACGATGCTCTTTTCCATGTACGAGACGAACCGCAACGCCAACCAGGCCATCAACAGGATCGCGGCCAACTGGCGCGCCACGCCGATGTAGTTGAAGATCTCCGCCTTGGACTGCCCGCCGGCGACATCCGCCGCCCACGTAATGCCAAAGACGTAGATGGCCCACCCCACGGGTTTGCGTGCGGCGAAAAGCACAGCATCGTCGTAGAGGTTGTGCGTCTTCTCGGCCTCGTGCTCAAGGCGATCGAAAAACCGCTTTGCCACATAGCGCGCAATGAGTGTCAGCAGGACGATGCCGAATACGTAGCCGGCCCAAGTGTGCGCGGCCATCAGTTCGAGAAAGTCACCCATCGTTCACATTCTCTGGAACAGGGACGACAAACGTTGCGCAATGTCGGTGGATCAAGTCAAGTGCACGGGTGGAAAGCAAGCCAATACTGTATATAATCACAGCGACGCTTCGGCGCGGGACCTTGAGAGCGCCGGAGGCCGTCGACGATAACGCAACGATTGAACGCAACAGATTGAACGCAAACAGGAGCGCCCCATGCAGAGTCTTACGCGTCGCCAGGCCGAGGTTCTCGACGTGATCAAGTCACACATTGCCGAGTCGGGATACCCGCCCACCCGCGCCGACATAGCTGCGGAATTGGGATTCAGATCCGCAAACGCCGCGGAAGAGCACCTCAAGGCGCTCGCGCGCAAGGGCGCCATCGAGGTGATTCCCGGTACGTCCCGGGGTATTCGTCTGCCGGGCGGTAACGGACTGCCGATCATCGGCCGGGTCGCTGCCGGCAGTCCCCTGCTTGCGGTGGAACACATCGAGGATACCTGCGATGTCCCGCCGTCGTTCTTCAGTCCCCCGGCGGATTTCCTTCTGCGGGTTCAAGGCGACAGCATGGTCGGCGCCGGCATCCTGGACGGCGACCTGCTCGCCGTGCACAAGACCTTTGAAGCGCGCAGTGGACAGATCGTGGTTGCCCGCATCGAGGATGAGGTCACTGTGAAACGACTGCAACGTACCCGTCCCGACCAGGTGCTGCTTCTACCGGAAAACGACGACTACGATCCGATCGAGGTCAACCTCAGGCGACAGGAACTCGTCATCGAGGGACTGAGCGTAGGGGTGATACGACGGAATTGAGGCACCTGGCCGGGCACTCGCCGGATCGCCGAAACATGCTCGGGCCTGGCGGCGAGGCGCTATTGCCGACCACGTCCTGATCTTCCCTGCGTAGTCTTTCGCGTCCGCCGCGTTCTCTTCGTGCCGGTCGCCGGCTTGGCCTGTTCCCATCGCCCATCCCGATAGAACGCGCGCCACGAAGTGGGTTTGCCGTCCTTCTCCGAGGCCACGAACTGCTGCCGGGTCTTGCGGGCGAACTTGATCATGGCGGGATTGCCATCGGGGTCCTTCTCCGGCGCCTCGAGCAAATATGCAAACTTCGGATCCAGTTCGTTCGCGTGAGGCTTCAGTTCCGACACCAGCGGAGCGCGCGTCTCCCGGTTGCGCGGGAATCCGCTCGCGGCCAGGAAGATCCCCGCCGCGCCATCGCGCAGCACGTAGTGATCGTCGACGTTCCGGCATCGGAGTTCCGGCATCGGCACGGGGTCGGCCCTCGGCGGTGCCGGTTGACCGTTCCGCAACAGCTTGCGGGTGTTGCTGCACGATGCGTTGGTGCAGCCGAAATACTTGCCGAAGCGACCGGACTTGAGCTGCATCTCACCGCCGCACTTTTCGCACTCGACGACCGGTCCCTCGTAGCCCGGCACCTTGAACTCGCCGCGCTCCAGTTCGAATCCGTCGCAGTCGGGATTCCTGCCACAGACATGCAGCTTGCGTTCGGCGTCGATCAGGAAGGCGTCCATCACGGTGTTGCAGACACGACACCTGCGTTTTGACCGAAGAATCCTGGATTCGCGCTCGTCATCCTCGTGGGCGGTCTCTTTTGCAGGGGGTGAGCCCCCCACCGCCTCGTCATCCGGCATGAGATCGATCGTGTTCGTGCAGCGCTCCTTGGCCGGCGCGCGATACCCCGAGCAGCCGAGGAATACGCCGGTGCTCGCCGTACGGACCTGCATGGGCCGTCCGCACCTGTCGCAGGGAATGTCCGTGTTCGTGGGAACGTTGGCGCGCATGCCGCCCTCGGTGCTTCCCGCGCGGACAAGTTTCTGGCTGAAGTCGCCGTAGAAGCTGTCCAGGACCGCGTGCCAGGCCCTCTCGCCGCCAGCGACCTGGTCCAGTTCCTGCTCCATGCCGGCGGTGAACGAGTAGTCCATCAGGTCGCTGAAGTTCTCGACCAACCGGTCCGTGACGAGTTCACCAATCTTCTCGACGTGGAATCGACGGTCCTTGAGCGTGACGTAACCGCGATCCTGAATGGTCGAAATGATCGACGCATAGGTGGAAGGCCGACCGATACCCCGACGCTCCAGTTCGCGCACCAGGCTCGCTTCGCTGTACCGGGGCGGCGGCTTCGTGAAATGCTGCACCACGCTCGCATCGACAAGTTTCAGGACCTCCCCTTCCGCGTAGTCCGGCAGGGGTCGGTCCTCGTCTCGGCGCGAGACGGGCGCCAGGACCCGCGTGAAGCCATCGAACTTCACGATGCGGCCACGGGTGCTCAACTCGAAATCGCCGGCGCTCACCGTAACTGTCGTGGATGTGTATTGCGCATGGGTCATCTGGCATGCGACGAATTGCCGCCAGATGAGGTCGTACAGGCGCTGCTCCTCCCGCGACAGGGAGGTCGGACCCGACGGGCCGGACTCGACGGTGGTCGGTCGAATCGCCTCGTGCGCTTCCTGCGCGGTCGACCTGCTCCGATACGCCGCCGGTCTGTCGGGCAGGTAAGGCTGGCCAAACTCCCGGCCGATGTACCCTCGCGCGCCGGCGACCGCGTCCGCGGACAGGTTCATCGAGTCCGTACGCATATAGGTGATGTGCCCCGCCTCGTACAGTCGCTGCGCCACGGTCATGGTCCTGCGTACCGAGAAGCCGAGACGCGTCGCCGCAGCCTGTTGCAAAGTGGAAGTGATGAACGGCGGGTTGGGCCTTGCCCGCGTCGCTCTGTCCTCGCGTTTCGCAACCGCGAACGCCGCCCGTCGCAATCGTCCAAGGGCTTCGTTGGCAGACTCTCCCTCGGCCGGCCGAAAGCGCTTGCCTCGGTCTCTCGCGACGTTGAACCGATGGCCAGGGCCCTCTTCCGTTCTGGCGAGATCCGCGAACCCTTCCCAATACTCTTCCGGCGTGAACGCACGGATGTCCCGCTCGCGCTCCACCAGGAGGCGCACAGCCACCGACTGCACCCGGCCAGCCGACAGGCTTCTGGCCACCTTGGCCCAGAGCAGCGGCGATAGCTCGAAACCGACGACGCGATCGAGGAAACGGCGGGCTTGCTGCGCGTTGACGCGATTCTCGTCGATTTTCCCCGGTTGCCGGAAGGCCTCCTCTATCGCCGATTTGGTGATCTCGTTGAAGACCACCCGATGGAACCTCTCGGGGTCGCCGCCGATCAGTTCCTGCAGGTGCCAGGCGATGGCTTCGCCTTCCCGATCGAGGTCGGTCGCGAGGTAAACGTGGTCAGCGCGATGCGCGAACTTGCGCAGTTCTGCGACCACCTTCTCCTTGCCGGGCAGGGTTTCGTATTCCGCCTGCCAACCGTTGTCCGGGTCGATCCCCATGCGCCGAACAAGCTGGGCGCGGGCGCGCCTGGCCTTGTACTCGGCCCTTTCCTGCGGCGGCAGCTTGCGCGTCTTCGCCGCTTCACGCGTGCGTTCAGCGGCATCCGCACGCTTGCCGCCCACGGGAAGATCGCGAACGTGTCCCACGCTCGACTTGACGACATAGTCCCGGCCGAGATAGCGATTGATGGTCCGGGCCTTGGCCGGAGACTCGACGATGACCAGCGATTGCGCCATCGAATTCCTACTCCCCTCTAATGCCGATTGTGCCGCGAGCGACGAACATGGTCACTCTACAGGACACCGGTTGCGGGCACTTATAGATATTGGTTTGAGTGCCTGTCAACCATGAGGTTCCCGCCGCGCCAATAATGCGGCTCACCGATCCAGGTCGCTGGAATGCCCGAATCGGGCCTGCAGCAACCCCAAAGCACGCAGCCGTTCTGCGATTCCGCCCACAAGCTCGGTCGCCTCACGCCCCCGCGGATTCTCGAGCCAATACCAACTGGCAGTGCCGTCGTTGACCTCTATCGCCAGGCAGTGATCTTCGAGTCCAGCGACCGCCCCGGCAACCGCGCGCCAATAGTCGGCGCCGATTTCAGGAAGCGGCACCTCCGGATGCGCCGCCCACCCCTTGAGCGGCGCAGGCCCGGCCGCGTCGCGCAACAGGAACCAGCGCGGCGCCTGCCGCCAGGGTTTCGGTGCCGGCAACAGGTAGGCGCTGCACGCCTGGGTCACATCGCGCGCAACCCCATCGGCGCCAACGCGTTCCTCGGCCCGCGCTCCGGTTTTGGGCAATGCGGTGACTTCGACCGTCAATCCTTCGCGTCGCGCCTGTTCCCTGAGCTTGACGAGCTGCCGATCACGCTTTGTCGGCATCAACCACAGCACCGGCGCGAACGCCAGGATCAAGAGTCCGCCGACGATCAGCCACGTCATGCCGTGCCCGCTCCGACCCATGCGGCACGTCGACGCTTATTCGATGCAACCCGAATCATTGTGTTGTATCGTCGCCGCAACCGCGTCGTAAGGCAATCGAATGGGTGAATACAAGCGTATTCTGCTTGCCGTCGATCTCGCCGACGAGTCGAACATCGTGGGTGAGCGGGCGATCCAGTTGGCGCGTCTGTTTGACGCGGAACTGCACGTGGTCCATGTGGTCGAACCTTTGAGTCTGGTATACGGCGGCGATATTCCCATGGACCTGTCTTCCGTCCAGGACCAGATTCAGGAGCAGGCGAAATCGAGTCTCGACGAGTTCTGCGAGGGTGCCGGTGTGCTGGAAGCGCACCGGTACCTGATTTTTGGACGACCGGAAACCGAAATACACCGCATCGCCACGGCCGCCGACATCGATGCGATCATCGTCGGGAGCCACGGTCGGCATGGTCTCGCACTGCTGCTCGGATCGACAGCGAACGGCGTGTTGCACGGCGCTTCCTGCGATGTCCTGGCCGTTCGTGTTGGACCGGGGGCGCACCGCCGCGCCGACTGACGACCTTGCTTTTCCAGCCAACCGTGGTCGCGCCGCCAAAGGCGCGACAGTTTTCGAATGCCATGCGCCTCGGGATAGCGACCGTGCTCCTGGCAATCATCGCGACCCCCGGGGGGACCGCCCACGCCGACATCTATCAGCTTCGAACCGAATACAAGCGCGCGATCTCGGCGATCGAAAACGGCCACAGCGGCGAGTTCCGCAGCGCCCTGTCCGCGCTCACCGACTATCCGCTACACCCCTACCTCGTGTATTTCGATGCCCGCCGGCGGGTCAATGGCATGTCCCCGAGCCAGGCAACGGCGCTCAGGACATCCCTGGGTGATACGCATCTCGGCGATCGCCTGTTTGAAACCTGGCTGATCGCGCAGGCGCGGCGCGGACGGTGGCAGACATACCGTGACCACTACGAGCCCATGGAGCGCGCCGACGGCAGATGCTTCCATGCGCGATCGCTCTACCGCACGGGGGAGAGAGAGGCGGCATTGCGCCTCGTGCCGGAACTCTGGGTCGTGGGCGTCTCGCAACCGAAGGAATGCGACCCGTTGTTCGCGGTGTGGATGGCCCAGGGCGGGTTGACCGACGACATGACCTGGGAACGCCTGCGCCTCGCCCTGAACGGCAACGAGCGCAGCCTCGCGCGCTATCTGCTCGGACGTTTCACCGGTGCTCGCGCCAGCGCCGCGCGCGCCCTGTATGACAGTCACGTGCGGCCAGGCAACGTGAGGCGACACTCCCGGTTCCCGGATACTGCCTACGGCGCACAGGCGCTGGGCCACGCGCTGGCCCGCTATGCCGGGCAGAACGCCGTTGACGCGGCCAAGCAGTGGCGGACGCTCAAGGGCCGCAGCATGCCGGATGCCACGCGCGCCTTCATCGAGGAGCGGCTGACCGCCGCGCTCGCGATGGCGGGCGAAACCGTCGGCGAGCACCTTGACGAACCCCGAGCACAGGGGTCCGCAACCTTCGTCCGGGACATGGCGCTGGCGAGCGTCGTCCACCTGCGCTGGTCAGATGCGGTGCGCTGGATCGAGGCGATGCCCGAAGCAGAACGCGATACGCGCCAGTGGCGCTACTGGCTCGGCAGGGCGCTGCTGGCCGTCGACGACGACTCCCCGAGGGGCGTAGCCTCGCTGAAAGAAGTGGCACGACACCGCTCCTACTATGGTTTTCTCGCAGCCCAGAGAATCGGGGTTGCACCGTCCCTCAACGCGAGGGCCGCAGCGCCGGCGAGTCGTCCCGACCATCCCGCGGTGAAACGCATGCTGGAACTCTATGCCGTCGGCGACCTGGTAAATGCCCGCCGGGAGTGGAACTGGATGTTCGACAGGTTCAACGCTGCCGACCAGGGTGCGCTGATCGAACTGGCCGCCGATGTCGGCTGGACCAACCAGGCGATCTACGGCGCCAACCGACCCGAACTCATCGATCTCGTCACGCTGCGTTTTCCGACTCCGTACCTGCATCTCTACCGGCGCCTCGCCTTCCAGACGGATCTGCCCATGCCGCTGCTGCTGGCCGTGACGCGCAAGGAAAGCGCGTTCAACCCGCGTGCGGTCTCCCCTTCCGGCGCCGTCGGCCTGATGCAGCTCATGCCCCCAACCGCCCGCTACACGGCATCGAAGGCGCGTCTCGATCAACCCACGCAAAGAGACCTGTTCGATCCGGTCGCCAACATCGAACTTGGTGCCCATCACCTCGCCGATCTGATGGATCGCTACGACAGCCACCGCGCGCTCGTCGCTGCCGCGTACAACGCCGGACCGACGCGCGCGGCCGCATGGCGCAAGGAGCGGCGCGACATGCCGACCGACGCCTGGATCGAAGCGATCCCGATCAGCGAAACCCGCGACTATGTCCAGGCCGTTCTCGCCTTCGATCTCGTCTACGCCCACCTCCTGGGCGACTCGGTCTCGCGCCTCCTGAGGCCCGACGAGGAGTTCGTGCCGTGATCGATATCGGCGCCAACCTGGCGCACCGCCAGTTCGAATCCGACCGGGACGACGTCCTTGCCCGAGCAAGGTCCGCCGGGGTCAAAGGCATCGTCGTTACCGGAACCAGCGTTTCGGAGTCGCGCGCAGCCGTGCAGCTTGCGGCAACCCGTCAAGGGTTATGGAGCACGGCTGGCGTACACCCCCACGAGGCCAAGTCCGTCTCCCCCGGCTGGGTCGAGGACATCGAGGCGCTCGCGCGCATGCCCGAGGTCGTCGCCATCGGAGAAGCGGGACTTGACTTCAACCGCAACTTTTCGCCTCCCGCCGCCCAGCGCGACGTGTTTTCCGCGCAGATTCAACTCGCGGGGCGACTCGACATGCCGCTGTTCGTCCACGACCGCGACTCCGGGGGCGAGACAGCCCGACTGCTGGCAGAAAACCGGGCGCAAGCCGACCGGGTCGTGATCCACTGCTTCACCGGTTCCGCCGAGGATCTCGACACCTGGTTGGACGCAGGCTATTACATTGGCATCACCGGCTGGATCTGCGACCCGCGCCGGGGCGAAGAACTGCGGACGTTGGCACCTCGCATTCCCGGCGACCGCCTGCTGATCGAGACCGACGCGCCCTTCCTGCTACCACGAACGATGCGCCCGAGGCCCCGCTCCCGGCGCAACGAACCCGCATTCCTGGGCGAAGTCGCGAACGCACTCGCCACGCTTCGCAAAACCCCGATCGCAGAACTGATAGAAATCACCGCCGATAACGCGCGTCGCGCGTTCCGGCTGCCGGACGTGGTCCTGTGAGCGCAAAGAGCACGCAGTGCGGCACCGCTGGTCTGGCACCATGGGCGGCAGCGCCGGCTTGACCCGCATGGACAGGCCGGCACGCGCACACGCGCAAAGTCCCAAGATGGTCGCGGACCCTGCTGCCACCGGCGGGTTAAGCTCTACCGGTATGGCAGCCGATGTGACATGGCGTGTCGCCTTCGCGCCCAGGCGACGAGACTGGCGGTATCCCCTCCCTTTCTCGGGAGAACTGCAGTGGCGCGTCGACGGCGTCCCGCAGGCGGAAATAGCGCTGCCGGCGTTACCCGCCGGCCACATCGTCGTACCGAGTTTTGCGAGTCCGGAGAGCCCCGACCATCGGTGGTCACTGGACTGCAGCGACGCATCGTCTTTCAGCGCGAGCTTCGGCCGGCCAGCGAGTCAATGCGCCCATGTCGACGGCGCGTCAGGGCTCCATGCCAGGATCGACTGTTTCGAAACTTCACGGGCCGTCTCGAATGCCCGCTTGCGCCTGCGGGTCGACGCACACGCGCCACCGCGCGACTACCTGGTCGCCGTCGGCGTGCGTCCCATCCGCATGGTGGCCGACGCCTGTGTACCGACGGATACGCCAGTGCTCGATATGCCGGCCAGGAGCCAGATGGACGCGCCGCAGGAGGAACTGCGCGCGCGAATCTGCTCGCCGACCTGTGTTTCCATGGCGATGGACCACCTGGGGGTCGATCACGCATTCCACGAACTAGTCATCGCCGCCTACCATCGCGCGACGGACCTGTACGGCGTGTGGCCTCAGAATCTCTGGGCGGCCAGCCGCTGGGGCGCCATCGGTGCAATCGAGACGACGGTGGACTGGAGCGTGGTCGAACGCGCTGTCGCGGGGCAACATCCGCTGGCGGCGAGCATTGCATTCGCCGAGGGCGGTCTCACGGGCAGCGCCATACCGTCGAGCGACGGGCATCTGGTCATCGTTCGCGGCATACAGAATAATCGGGTGGTGGTAAACGATCCCGCCGCAGATGATGCCATCGATGTGCCGCGGCAATACGACGCGAACGAGTTCCGCGAGGCGTGGCTCGCCGCGCGCGGCGCCTGCTACCTGTTCGCGACCCCGCCATGAGATACCTGCTTCGATTTGCGTTGTTGTGCGTGGCCGCCGCCCTGACTTCATTCGGCCTCGCTTACTGGCAGCACACCGGATTCAGCATGGAAGGGTTCTGGTTCGTGGACAATGACTACCAGCCGCACCCACTGCATTTCCTCGCGCTCGGTCTCGCGATGCTTCCCACCACCCTCTGGGAGATATTCCTCCTCGACACCAGGCGCGCCGCGCCAGGGCATGACGAGAATGCTTGAGACGGGTCCAGCCTCGCGCGTCTACCTGCGCAAGGTCCGCAGTTCCGACCGGCGCGAAGTGATCGACCGCGTCGCGGAGGGGCAGTCACTGCTGAGCCCATGGATCTCGGCACCGACCACGGCCCGCGACTTCCGGCATTACCTGAGACGCACGCAGCGGGACGACCACGAGGGGCTGCTTGTCTGCCGCCTTGACTCGGACGAGATCACCGGCGTGATCAACCTCAACAATATTGTCCGAGGATCGTTCCTCTCCGCATCGCTTGGCTACTACGCGATGGCGCGGCATGCCGGTCAGGGCTACATGCAGGAAGGCCTGGAACTGGTCAAGAGCTACGCGTTTCGCCAGCTTGGGTTGCATCGCATCGAAGCGAACATCCAGCCTGCCAACCGGCGCTCCATCAACCTGGTGAAACGCTGCGGTTTCGTGCGCGAGGGCTTTTCCCGGTCCTTCCTGCACATCGAGGGAGCGTGGCGCGATCACGAGCGCTGGACGGCCATCGATCCGCGGTCGACGATGACCGCAACACCGACGTTCCAATGACGACGGTTCCGTACGGCGCCTGGCCCTCTCCGATCACCACGGATCTCGCGACCGCGCGATTCGTCTCCTTTGCGGACTTGAAATTCAGCGGAGATCGGCACTATTGGCTCGAGCAGCGGCCTCGCGAAGGAGGCCGGTCCGTGCTCGTCGCAGCAGATGGGCGCCGCCGGCGGGACATCACGCCCACGCAGATGAACGTGCGCAGCCGGGTATACGAATACGGTGGCGGCGCCTACGCCCTCTCGCACGACGCAGCCTACTTCGTCAATTTCCTTGACCAGTGCATATACGCCGCGCCCATCGACGGGGGCACACCCGGACATCCGCCGAGGCGGGTCACGCAGGGCGATGCCACCGAGAGATTCGGCGGACTGGAGTGGGATCCGCACAGGCGTTGCCTGATCGCGATACGCGAGCGCCACCACGTCGCCGGCGGTGATACGCCGCCACCACGGGAACCCGCGGACGCACCCCGGGACACGACAGTGAACGACCTCGTGCGCATCGACACAGCAACCGGGGAGGTTGGCGTCCTGCACGAGGGCCACGATTTCTACGCCTGGCCCTGCCTCGCCGAGAGCGGCGATCGTCTGGCCTTCGTCGTCTGGGACCACCCCAACATGCCCTGGGACGGCACCCAACTCGTCATTTCGGACATAGATGGTGACGGCAACGTGTCCAACGAGACCCTGGTAGCCGGCGGCATGGACGAGTCGATCTATCAGCCGACGTGGATCGACGACGACAGCCTGGTCTATGTCTCCGATCAGAGCGGCTACTGGAACCTCCACGTGTACGACGCTTCCGGCGTGCGCATCGCGGTGCCCGACGACGCCGAATACGGCTTGCCGATGTGGTCGCTCGGGTCCACGAACTACGTGATGGCGGGACGCGGCCACGTGGTTGCGCAACGGATAGAAGACGGCGAGGCGGAACTGGTGATCGCCGACATCGAGCGGGGCATCACCACGCCGCTGTCGGCAGGGTTCACAAGCTATCGCAGCCTCACGCGATCCCCGGCCGGAATCTCCTTCATCGGCGGCAGCGCAGACGATGTCGCTCGCGTGACGGAACTCGACATCGCCACCGGCCGCGCCACGACCCTCGCCTCCGCGGGCGACATCGGCTTCCCCGACGGCACGATCTCGGCACCGGAAACGATCGCCTTCAGGTCGGCGGGCGGCGCGCTCGCCTACGCGAATTTCTATCCGCCGCAGCATCCCGAGTGCGTCGGGCCCCCGGGCGAACTGCCACCGCTGGTCGTAACGACCCACGGTGGACCTACCAGCGCCGCCGGACGAGACCTGAGTCTGAGAGTCCAGTACTACACGTCCCGCGGCTGGGGCGTGCTGGACGTGAACTACGGCGGCAGCACCGGCTTCGGCCGCGAATACCGGGAGCGCCTCAACGGCCGATGGGGCGTGGTCGACGTGGAGGATTGCGTCGCGGGGGCGCGGCACCTCGCATCGGAAGGAAGGATCGACGTCAACCGCATTGCCATCCGGGGCGGCAGCGCCGGCGGCTACACCACCCTGGCGGCCGTGACGTTCGCCGATGTCTTCCGAGCCGGCGCGAGCCATTACGGAATCGGCGACCTGGCTGCGCTTGCGCGCGACACGCACAAGTTCGAGTCACGCTACGTCAACCGACTTGTGGACGAAGCGGACTTCGAGGCGCGCTCGCCGATCCGGCATGCGTCGCGCGCGCGGTGTCCGATGATCTTCTTCCAGGGGTCCGACGACCGCATCGTTCCCCCGAACCAGGCCGAATCCATGTTCCGCGCGCTGAAAGCCAACGGAGTGCCGGTGGCGTATCTTCTGTTCGAAGGGGAAGGCCACGGTTTCCGCCAGCCCGAGAACGCCGCGCGCGCCATCGAGGCCGAGTACCTGTTCTTCTCCAAGGTCTTCGGCTTCGAACCCGCAGACGATCTGGACGACATTTTCGTGGAGAACGCGCCATGGACGTAAACGTTGCGGTCATCGCCGGCGGAGTATCGCCCGAAGCGGAAGTGTCGCGATCCTCGGCGTCGGAAGTGGTGGCAGCACTGCGCCAGCGGCACACCACCGTGACCCTGCTGGAACTCGACGAAGGAATCGCCGACGCGCTCGCCGACGCCGATCCCGATGTCGTCTTCCCCGTGCTTCACGGGCCCCCGGGAGAAGACGGCACGGTGCAGGGATTGCTGGAAATCCTCGGCTACCCCTATGTCGGAAGCGACGTGCACGGCAGCGCCATCGGCATGGACAAGCACGCCTCGAAGGCGCTGTTTCGCGCCGCCGGTCTGCCTGTGCTGGACGAAATCCTCATCGGGCCCGAAGACGACCTGGATGCGGCGATTGCCAGCACCAGGAACCGGTTCGGAACCGCTGTCGCCGTCAAACCGACACGCCTCGGCTCAGCGCTCGGCACGACGCCGATGCCAGACGGCGGCGATCTCCACGACGCCATCGCCGCCGCCATGCGCTTCGGCGGACCGGTAATGATCGAACCGTTCGCGGCGGGCCGGGAGATCACCGTCGGGGTATTCGATATCGAAGGCGAAGAGCCGACCGCCTGGCCAACAATCGAGATCGTTACGCCGCCCGATGAGTGGTACGACTACGAAAACAAGTACACGCCCGGGAACAGCGAACACATCGTGCCCGCACCGCTACCGGAAGCGACGCAGGCCAAACTGCGGGACATCGCCATCGCCGCCCACGACGTGCTGGGCCTCCGGGACCTGTCCCGCGCGGACTTCATCGTTGCCGACGATAGCGAGATCTGGCTGCTGGAGATCAATACCATGCCCGGCATGACGCCGACGAGCCTGTATCCAGACGGGGCGCGCGCAGCCGGCTACGACTTCGAGAGCCTCGTCGACGCGCTCGTCCGAAGCGCCTTCCGTCGCGCCGAATAATCGGCGCTCAGGGGGACGGCAATCCTTCGGCGCAGGGCTAGAGGTCGTAACCCCGCTCCTCGTGCTGCGTCAGGTCGAGACCTTCGGTCTCCTCGTCTTCGGCAACGCGGTTGCCAACGACCATGTCAACGACTTTCAGGATGATCCAGGTGAACACCGCCGTATAGGCGAGCGTAGCCAAGGCACCAATCGCCTGTATCCCGACCTGGTTGCCAATGACGATGTCATGCTGCCCGCTGAACACACCCAGGGCATTGCTGGCGAACAGGCCCGTGAGGATAAGCCCGACCAGGCCGCCGACACCGTGCACTGGAAAGACGTCAAGGGAGTCGTCGATCTTCAACGTGCGCTTGAGGAAGTTCGTCGCCGCGAAACAGACCACTCCGGCGGCGATCCCGATGATCAGGGCACCCGCGGGTCCAACATAGCCAGAAGCCGGCGTGATGGTCGCCAGGCCGGCCACCATCCCGGTGACCGCGCCGAGCACGCTCGGCTTGCCGAAACGAATCCACTCCGCGAACATCCAGACAAGGGCGCCCGCGGCGGCGGAAATATGTGTTACCGCAATCGCCATGGCAGCGTCCCCATTCGCCGCCAGCGCGCTACCACCGTTGAAGCCGAACCAGCCAACCCACAACATGCCGGCGCCCATGACGGTCAATGTCATGTTGTGCGGCGGCGTCATGCGTTCCGGGAAGCCGCGGCGCGAACCCATCGTCATTGCCGCGACGATCGCAGCGGTGCCGCAGGTGATGTGCACCACGGAGCCGCCGGCGAAATCCATGAAGCCCATGTCGCTGAGCCATCCGCCGCCCCAGACCCAATGGCAAACCGGGGCATAGACCACCAGCAGCCACAGCGTCGTGAACAGGAGCACCGCGGAGAAGCGCATGCGTTCCGCGAAACCGCCCACGATCAGCGCCGGAGTAATGATGGCGAACGTCAGCTGGAATAAGGCGAAGGACGATTCCGGAATCGTGCCGGACATGGCATCTTCACCAACGCCTGCGAACAGCGCCTTGCCGACGCCGCCGACAAAGAAGTTGCCGTCGCCGAACGCCAGGCTATAGCCCACCACGAGCCACAGCACCGAGACCAGGCACGCGATGGTGAAACACTGCATCAGCACGCTCAAAACGTTGCGGGAGCGCACCAGTCCCGCGTAGAAAAGCGAGAGTCCCGGCAGCGTCATGAACAATACCAACGCCGTCGAGGTCATCACCCACGCGGTATCACCCGTGTCGAGACCGTCTGCGGCGACCGGTACCGAAACCACTACCGCGAAGAGCGCGGCCAAACGTTTTGCCAATAGCTGGTGCATTCGAAAGTCCCCCTTGCCTAGCTCGGCGAGCGACCGGCCATTCCCCGCCGCTCGGGCCACATGATACAACGCGATGCGCAAGTTGCAGCCGATAGCGCATCGACCCGGGATCGCGGGTCTCTGCGCGATGTCTATGCTCGGCTAGTGGCCGAACTCAAAGGCCGTGTCAGACTGCGGCGAAGAGAACGGAGGCGAGTAACCCGAACGAATCACCGCGAGTGCCCTGCCAGCATCTGTGCCCGCCGCCGCAACGATCGTCCCGACCCGTCGCCCGTTCGCCTCGACTTCCGCGCCCGGCGACGGCTGGATTCCGGACCAGTTCAACGCGGCCAACCTGCGCTTCACCTCACCCAGATGCTGCGCCCGGGCAACGACTTCCTGGCCCAGGTAGCAGCCCTTCGAGAAACTGACGGCGCCGATTTCGTCCAACCCGATCATCTGCGGCAGGAATTCCCCGCTGGTTTCCGCCGTCAGCCAGACTTCCCGGCGTTCGATCCCGGCGAGGTCCCAGCGCAGCCGGGCAGCGGTCGTCTCGGCGCTCACTTCCACCGCCGCGTCACTGGGCAACACGCACAATTGCCGCGCGTCGTCGAGTCGGCGAGCCGACGACGGAACGCCGGAGGCGGATCCCCCAACCTCCCCCAGCGTTCCCAGAAGAAGGACGTTGGTCGTTTCATCCGAGAGGCGGGTCTTCGAGAACACCAGGTAGGGACGCAGGAAATCCTGCACCGGCGCGCATAGCGAGCGGTGCAGCGCGAGGTAAGCCGCCTGCCCATCCAGCCAGGCGTATCCCGTGCAGACCGTCCGGCCCCGAATGTTGCACATCGCCGTGAACTTCGGATCGCAATCGAGTTCGGTCGCATCGGAGGTCAGGTAACCCTGCAGGAGTGTAACGACGTCCGCGCCCTCGAATCGCAGCAGACCGATGTCGTCCAAAGGGACGATCACGGGTTCCCGGGACTGTCTGTCAGCTTCCATGTCCCGATTCTTGCCCGCCTCGCCGCGGCTGTCGAGGGTTACCTGGCGCCGAATCTCGGTCCAGTGCCGTCCGCAACGCCCGCACCAACACCGGGCCAGCAAAGATCAGACCGGTGTATATCTGCAGCAGGTCAGCGCCCGCGCGGCGCATTGCGCAACCCGTGTCGGGATCGAGTATCCCGCCGACGCCGATGATGGGCACCTCGCCACCTAGCGCCTCGCGCAGGGCGGAAACCGTCTCCAGCGCCCGCGACGCCAGCGGAGCGCCGCTAAGACCGCCCTGCTCTTTTGCAAACGTCGGATCGATCCCCGCCGGACGCGACAGGGTGGTGTTGCCCGCGACCACCGCATCGATGCCTGTCTCCCTGACGACGGCGGCGACATCGCGCAGGCCGCTCGCATCGAGATCCGGCGCGATCTTCACGGCCAAGGGAACCCGACGACCCGAAACTTCACCCAAGACATCGCGCTCGCGGCGCAAGGCGGCCAAGAGGTGCCCGGCAGCGTCACCTGCCTGTAGATCGCGCAACCCCGGCGTGTTCGGAGAGGAGATGTTGACCGTCACGTAGTCCGCGAGGTCATGCGCGGCAGCGAGCCCCCTCCGGTAGTCGTCAAGCGCATCGGCCAACGGCGTGTCGCGGTTCTTGCCGATGTTCACCCCAACCAGCGTCCTCAGGGGGCGCTCTCGCAGATGAACGAGCCGTTGCCGGACGGTGTGCATTCCATCGCTGTTGAAACCCATGCGGTTGATCAGGGCGCGATCTGTCACCGAACGGAACAGCCGGGGTTTCGGATTGCCCGGTTGTGGCAGCGGCGTCACCGTACCGACCTCGACGAAACCGAACCCCAGGCGGGCGAAGCCGCGCACCGCCACCGCATCCTTGTCGAGTCCCGCCGCGAGTCCCACGCGATTGGGAAAGTCCAAACCCATGACGCGAACGGCCTTCGCGCTCCCTGACGGCGCCGGAGCCACCTCGCCCCAGGCCCGCAAGACCGCCAACGCCAGCCGATGCGCCGCCTCCGGAGGCAGCAGGAACAGCAGGCGGCGAATGACCGAGAACACGGCGTCGAGTCTACCGCACGGGCAGTGGTAAGCGCCCAGTCTCGCCTCCCGCTTTGGATAGGCTGTAATCTAGCGTTCGAAGCACACGGTGCGGGACGGGTGTCTATGCGTTTCGACAGAATCCTCGGCGCGGTCACGCCGAAGTCCGCGTGTATCGCGGTCGCCGCGTCATTGGGGCTCGCGGCCACCGACGGCATTGCCGAGCAGGAAACCATCGAAGAGGTCGTCGTCACGGCGAAGACCGGGAGCCGGATCGGACAGCAGGGGGATTCGCCGTCGCCGCTGTCGAACTACGACGGCAGCGCCCTGCGCGAGGCGGGACTCAGGGATCTGCGCGACCTCGTCGGGATCGTCGCCATCAATGCCGGGGCGGAGAACAACGCCGACAACCTCACGCAGAACTTCACCGTGGGCACGGCCAACATCAATCTGCGAGGTCTCGGTGTCGCGTCCACGCTGGTATTGCTGAACGGCAGGAGACAAGTCCTTTCCGCAGTGCAGACGGACGACGGCTCGAGTTTCGTGGACCTGGCGGCGCTGGTGCCGGCGTTGGCCATCGAGCGCATGGAAGTGCTCAAGGACGGCGCCACGGCCATTTACGGTTCCGAAGCGGTGGCGGGCGTCGCCAACCTCATCACGCGCCGGGGCTTCGAAGGGATCGAACTGCAGGCCGAGTACCGCAGCCGGACCGGCAACGGGTCCCAGGACGACATCACCCTCGACGGCGTGGCCGGCGGGAAAATCGCCGGCGACGGCGAATTCCTGCTGGCAGCGAGTTATCTCGACCGCACCAGTCTCGTGCTGATCGAAGTGGACTGGCTACAACCCGCCACGAGCGGATTCGGAAACCCCGGCAGTTTCAATGTGCCGTCGCTTGGGCGCACTGTCGCCGATGCGGGATGTGAACTCTACGATGGCCTGCTGCAAGAGTTGGCGAACGGCGGCACCATCTGCCGCTTCGACTACGGCCCGCAGATCACGGCGGTGCCCAACGAACAACGCGGGCAGGCCTGGGGCCGGGTCGAATGGCCGTGGAGCGACACGGCAACGGTGTGGGCCGAGTTCGGCTACGCGCGAAACGACATCAGCCGCGACGTGTCGCCCAGCTTCCCCGTGCTCAACACGCCGCGGGTGCCAGCCTACCATCCCGGCAACCATTTCGGCGAAGACGTCCGGTTCCAGGGCCGGCCGTACGGCCATGGGCAGCCGCCTGAAATAAACTACTACCAGCACGACACGGCGCGCGTAGCGCTCGGCGCCAACGGCCGGCTGGCGAACGGGATGTCCTGGGACACATCGGTGGTACGTGCCGTCAACGACGCCCTCCTCAATCCCCGCGATGTCGTCGCCGCCAATTTCCAGGCTGCGCTGCTCGGTTTCGGCGGCAGCGGCTGCAATCCGGATAGCACGCCGCCCGGTCAGGGCGGCTGCCTGTTCTTCAATCCGTTCAGTTCGAACTTCGCCGCAACGCCGGGGGAGGCGCTCTTCAACCCGCCGGAACTGCGCCCGTTCATCATCGGCGACTATTTCGGCGACGGGGAGTCCCAACTCACGACGTTCGAGACAAACCTGACCGGGTTCATTCCGGCGCTTGGCGGCGCCTATGCCGTCGGCGCGCAGTACCGCGACCAGGGGCTGGAATTCGCCTACGACTCCATCACGCGACAGGACGGCTTCGCGTTTCTGATCGGCAATGCCAACTTCGCCGCCCACGACGACGTGTTTGCCGCCTATGGCGAGTTCTGGCTACCGCTGCGGGGACATGTCGAGGCCACCTTCGCGCTGCGCTACGAGGACTATCGCGCGGGCACCGGGGACACGCTGGACCCGAAGGTCACGCTCCTGTTCCGCGCCACGGACGCGTTTTCGGTGCGCGGTTCGTTCGGCACCTCGTTCCGGGCGCCTTCGCCATTCCAGACCCAGGGCGTACAGACGAATTTCACGAACATCGTCGACCACGACCGCTCCCGGACCTTCGCCGGCCGCCGGACCCTGGGCGATCCCGACCTCAAGCCGGAGACCTCGCGCGCGATCAACCTCGGCGCCACCTGGCGCGAAGCACGCTGGTCGTTCAGCGCCGACCTTTGGCAGTACACGTTCGAGGACGTGCTCCGCAAGGAAAACGCGCAGGCCATCGTCAACGCGAATCCGTTCGACCCGAGGATCGAACGGACCTCGGCCGGGACGATCTCGATCGTGAATGTCGCCTTCATCAACGCGGACTCGATCAAGACCACCGGCATCGACCTCGCCGCGCGGGCCAACCTGGAGGTTGCCGGAGGACTGCTGACGACGTGGGTGGAGGCGACCTGGCGGCTCGCCTATGACGTGACCAACGCCGGAGTCGCCATCGATGCGCTGGGCAAACTCAACCGCGCCAACGTCGGCGCGCCCAACCAGCGATTCAGCGCGGCCGCCAGTGCCGGCTGGTCCAGAGGCGTCCTCCTACTTACAGCCACGGCAAGGCATGTGGGCCCCTACGAGGACGACGTCAGCGGCGCAATCGACGGTTTCACCACACTGGACGCCAACATCCGCTGGTCGTTCGCCGAACTGTTCCGCAGCGGGTCAGACACATCGGTCACGTTGGGCGTCGCCAACCTGTTCGATGAAGATCCTCCCCTCGTCGACATCGCCGGCAGCTACGACCCCCGCTCCGCCGACCCGCGTGGGCGGCGGGTCTTCGTGTCAGTGGGACTGGAAATCTGAAATTCTGCTCCACTCCCGCACGCACATTTCTTCAAGTGCTGCGGGATGACAACATCGCCCATGCGGCATATTTTCAGGCGTCCCCGACCCGGTGCTGAAGGGAACGAATGTTCGAACTCCACAGTGTCCTCGCTTCACTCGTTGCCCTGGCCGTCACTTGTGCGGCGAGCGCAACAACCCAGGTGCGGGACACTTCCGACGTCATCGAGGAGGTGGTGGTCACCGGCACCTGGATTCCAGGCACGCCGGAGGACGACCCGTTGCCCGTCACCCGGATCACGCGGGACGACCTCAGGGCGGAGGGCTCGCCAGGCGTCATCGAACTGCTGCGCAACCTGTCATTCAGCCAGGGCGCGGACGGCGAGTCGGATCAATACGGAACGAGGACTGGCGCGGACCGGGCCACGGCCAATCTTCGCGGTCTCGGTCCCAGCCGATCGCTGGTGCTGCTGAACAGCCGGCGAATGACCTGGTCGCCGGGATCGATCCCCGACCAGGCGCAACTCTTCGTCGACCTCAACCTGCTACCCGTCGCCGCGCTTGAACGGATCGAGGTGCTGCGCGACGGGGCGGCGGCCACTTACGGCTCGGACGCCATCGCCGGCGTGCTGAACTTCATCACGCGGTCGGATTACGAAGGCGTCGCGGCGGAAGTGCGGCACAAGTTCGTCAACGGTTCGTCCGGCGATGATCGACTCGCATTGACCGCCGGCGTCGACATCGGCGACGGCGCGGCGGGCATCGTCACTTCCATTGGCGCCCAACGCCGGTCACCGATGCCCATGGTGGAGCGGGACTGGGCCGTGCGCCCCTATTCCGAGAATCCGAGGGGCGGTTGGTCCGGCACCGGAACGCCCGCCATATTCGTACCCCTCGCGGCGTTCGCACAAACGGCTGGCGACGCCTCTTCCATGCGTGCCGTCAGCATCGTAGACCCCAACTGCGAGGGAGTGGGTGGCGCCCATACCAACGCCCCGCCGGCGAGACCGGAGGGCGGCGTATGCCGATTCCAGTACACGCCGCTGGTAAACCTGGTACAGGACACGCTGCGCTGGCAATGGTTCACCGAGGGCTACCGGGATTTCGCCAACGGCATGCGAATCTCCGGCGAACTATTGGTGGCCCGAACGGAGGTCCCAAGCTGGAAGACGTCACCTTCGTACCCTCCGAGCGAAGTGATCGACCTGTCACGACTGATTCAGGCCGGCAACCCGGCGCTGGTGGACATGGCCGCCAGGTACCCTCACCTCTACGGCGACTATGCCTATTGCGACGCCGAGCACTGCCGCTGGCGCGGAGACGGCGGTGAACAGGATGCGGCGGGCGTGCCGCCGGCGTGGCAGAACGTCGCATGGATCAACGGACGACACTATGGCCAGGGTGGGCCTCTGCGAGGACATCCGCGCCATTCAGCGACCGAGCGCGCCGTTCTCGAGGCACAAGGCAACTGGCGTGCCGCTTCCTGGAACGCGGCGCTCACGTATGCGCGGGCGCGCCGTCTCGAAGAGGACGGCGACGGCCTCCACTACCGCAGCGTGCGGGCACATCTCGGCCTCGCCGGCTACGACTGCGAAGTTCTGGTCCCCAACCAGTACGATGGAGATGGGCACCTGCGCTTTCCCTGGCAGACGTTGCGCGATCACGCGGGCCGGGGACCGTGCCGCTACTGGTCGCCGTTCTCAAACGCCATGCAGCCGCATCCGCAGGTGCCGGGGGCGAGCAACCCGGACTACGAGCCGGGTCTTGACCAGGAAGACCTGGCGGACTATCTCATCACCAGCCGGGGTTTCGAGGGCCACAGTTCGCTGCTGGCGCTTGAGGCCGTATTGCATGGCGATACCGCTTGGCGTCTCGCCGGCACGCCGGTGGCGTACGCGGTCGGTGCGCAGGTGCGCCGCGAGCACTACGGTCGCCAGGAATATTCCGTCGAGGCCGGTCCACGGGGCGGCGCGTTGCAGGATCTCGAACGGTATCCCTGTCGCGGCGGCCCGGCGATTACCGACTGTTCTTCGGGACGCACCGGTGTGTTCATTTACCTGCCGCCGGGATACGACGCCGAAGCGGACCGCGACATCTACGCGCTGTTCGGCGAAACCGCCGTATCGATCACCGAGCACGTCAACGCACAGCTTTCCCTACGATGGGAGCACTACCATCTGCAGGGCCTGAGCAGCATCGATCCCAAGCTGGCGCTGCGCTGGCAGGCGTCGCCGAGCCTCACCGTTCGCGCGTCAGCGGGCACCACGTTCCGCGCGCCGACGATCAACCAGATCGAGCCGGGCATCGCCACTACCTCGCGCCAGTTCATCGGACGCATCGCTACGTTCAAGCCGATCCGCGCGCTCGGCAACCCCATGCTCGAGCCCGAGACGGCAACGACCTACAACATCGGCGCGATCCTTGACCGCGAGCACTGGCTGACGACGGCAGACCGCCTGTTCATCAGCGCCGACCTCTGGCACTACGCTTTCGAGCACCCATTGGTGCTGGAGCCTTACCTGCGCGTCCTCGACATCGCCTGCCCGCCCGAGAAGTCGCTGTGCGCAGTCGACTCACCGTATTTCGACCGCATCCAGTTCGGCGGCCGGAGCGCCGTCTCCGATATCTCCTCCATCTCCGTCAGCGTCGTCAACGGACCGGATGCGAACACTGGTGGCGTGGATCTGAAGGTGGAATACAGCGCCCTCACCGGCCGGGGGGAATGGACCGCCGGGATCGCGGGGACGAGAACGCTCTCCTGGGAGATCGATGCCTGGGGCTTCGGTCCCGCTTACGACGCCATCGGGCGACTGAACTACGACACCCCGCTCGCCCGCACCGTGTTGGAATGGAAGGGCCGCGCGTGGCTCGGCGCCGAGTTCGGCAATCTTCGCCTGCGCTGGACGATCCACTACACCGCCGGGTACAGGCACGATGCGGACAGCGAGCCTCCCATCGACGCCCACGTCACCTACGACGTCACCTTCGGTTGGTCATCACCGAACGGCCGGCTGACGCTGGACGCCGCGGTGCTGAATGCGGCCGACCGAGACCCGCCCCGGGTCTATCGGCAGCTCAACTACGATCCGGTGACGCACAATCCCCTTGGCCGAACGGTCGAGGTCGGCGTGCGCTGGCGGCCGTAGGTATCGCCCTCAGGTACCCAACCCGTCGTGGAACTCGAGGAACGTCCTAAGGGCCAGTTCAGGGTGTTCGAGCATGCTGTTGTGTCCGACGTTCTCAAGTACCGCCAACCTCGCGTTGGGGGCCGTGGCCGCGATGACGCGACTCGAGACCAGGTTCGGATCGTGGCTCCCCGTGCCGATAAGCACCGGCATGGTCAGTTTGTCCACGACCGCCGCCAGGTCGAACTTACGCGTCGCGGCCATGGTTGCGTCGACGGCTTCCGGATAGTCATGATCGAAGAATCCCTTCGGCGGCGGGCTTGACTCGATCCCGGCCTCGCGGCGTATGGCGGCGGCGGCTTTTGAGCCCTCCCGCTGCGCCGGCACGTCGGCTTCCTCCGTGTTCGCCGCGTACAGGGCGGCGGAGATGACCCGGTCGGGGTGCAGGGCGCAGAACGCGATGGCGGGCCGAGACCCCCAGGACTGCGACCAGACGTGACAACGTTCGATACCGAGGTGGTCGAGCACGTCACAGGCGTCTTTCGCATATTGCTCGAAGGTGCATTGCGTCTCGGGATCCGCCGACGGGGAACTCCGGCCCAGACCCCGGACGTCGATGCGTACGGTGCGGAAGCGCCCGGTCAGCCTCGGCACCTGGTCGTCCCACACGCGCAGCGTGCACCTCCCGGGGGGCCACAGAAGCAGGGCCGGACGGGTCTTTGATCCATCGACCTCGACGTACAGCGTTGCGCCATCAACTTCTACTTTCATGCATCGCGCGCCCTCCTTCGGCGCTACCGACATTAGCCACCCACATTGGCTTGCCGTGTGCGGCCGGCGGGGACAGGATAGTCCAGCAGGCTCCCTTCGTCAGGGTATTGACCCCAAATTGCCGGTGATACACTACGCGCATGCAAGCCGTTGACCAACAGGTGCTCGACCAGGTCTGCCAATGGCTCGATTCCGACGAGTCGTGCTGGCTCGCCACCGTGGTGGAAACCTGGGGTTCTTCCCCCCGCCCCGTGGGCTCGTTGTTGACGTGCAACCGCGCCGGCCAGGTGCGGGGTTCCCTGTCCGGCGGGTGCGTCGAAGACGACCTGCTGGAGAAGCTCACGTCCGGCGAACTCGCCCGCGAGCGGGCGCAGTTTTTTCAATACGGCATCACCCCGGAAGAAACCGAGCGGCTGGGGCTTCCCTGCGGCGGACACCTGAATATAGTCGTCGAACCGTTGCCCGCGGACGACGCCTACCGCGGTCACTTCGGGCATCTCCGGGATCGCGTTGTCGGCCGCCGCTCCGTTCGACGCACCGTCGATCTTCGCAATGGCGCGACCTCCATCGAGGATGTGGACGCGCACGCGCCGTTGCACTACGACGGCGAAGCACGGGTTCTCCGGCACACCTATGGCCCGCAGTTCCAGCTCTTCATCATCGGTTCCGGCATGGTCTCGGCGTACGTGGCGGAAATGGCGCAGGCGCTCGACTACCAGGTGACCGTGTGCGACCCGCGCGCGCACCTGCTCGATGAGTTCTCCGTCGCTGGCGTAACGAAGATCAACGACATGCCCGACGATGCCATTCAGAAGCACGCCAGTGATCCCCTGACAGCGATCGTCGCACTCACGCACGACCCGCGCATAGACGACATGGGCATGATGGTGGCCCTCAAGACAGACGCGTTCTACATCGGCGCGATGGGGTCCACGCGTACATCGGCCAACCGACGCGAACGCCTGAAGGCGCTGGAGCTCACTGACGCCGAGATCGCGCGGCTGCATGCTCCGATCGGCCTGCCCATCGGCAGCAAGACACCCCCGGAAATCGCCGTCGCGATTCTCGCGGAAATCACCGCCGTACGTTATAGCGTCGCGTCCGCCACCCACACCCAGCTTGAAGCCGTGACGCGAGCCGCTTGATCGCGGATACCCCAGCCCGTGCGGCGGCGGTTCTGCTGGCGGCGGGCGCATCGCGCCGCTTCGGCACCGACAAGCGCCTCCACAGCCTCGACGGTACGCCCATGGTGGTGCGTACCGCAGAACTCTACGCAACGTCATTCAGCAAGCTGTATATCGTCCTGAAGCAGGACGACGAGGCCGTCGCGCGGCTGGTCGAGCCGCTGAAACCCACCATTGTCATCGCGGAAGATGCAGCCGAGGGCATGGGACGCAGCCTCGCTGCGGGAATCTCGGCAGCCGTGGGCCATCCCTTTGTTTTTGTCGCTCTCGCCGACATGCCATTCGTGCAGGCTTCGACGCTACGCCAACTCCGGGACCTGGCAGCGCCCGGGTGCATCGTACGGCCCCTTTACCTGGGAACCCCTGGGCATCCGGTCGGCTTCGCTGCGGACTACTTCGAAGCACTCGGGCAACTCAGGGGAGACCAGGGCGCCCGGGAAGTCATCCGCCGCCACTCGCGATCGCTTGTCCAGTTTTGGACCGACGATGCCGGCGTCGTGCGAGACGTGGACCGACCCTAGATCGTCATAAAGTTCCCCGGACTGATTTTCAGAAGTTCCTTCCGAAACCTTGCGTTTTTCTTCCGTCCCCAATCTTCGCGGAAGTGCAGCATGTCGACGATCTCCCGTTCGGAATGCGTCTTGAGCACGGAGCTCCTGCGGTCCCGCCCCGCCGACGATTGATCGAGGATGTCTGTTCCGATGGGTGCTAGCGGGACTTCCGCGGAAACACCCGGAAACTGCGGGTTCAGCGCCGGCGCGATCACTTCGCCGTCCCGGCCAACAAAGACGACGTCACCGTCCTCGATCACGATGTGGAAGGCGCCGTGGTGCAGCATCCGGTGATGCGCGCCGCACAGCAGCACGAGGTTCTCGAGGCAGGTCTCCCCGCCGTCGATCCAGTGCTTCACATGGTGCGCCTCGACATAGCGCTGATGCGCGCAGCCCGGGAAGCGGCAGCGGTTCTGGTCGCGCAGCCTCAGTGCCCGCAGCAGCGGCCCCGGCACGATCCGCCGCCGGCGCTCGTAGTTGAGCAAATTGCCCCTCGCGTCCTCGATGAACTCGGTGAGGTCGGCGTCGCAGGCGATGTGGCGCGCATCCTCCTCGTCGATGCCCCAGTCCGGCTCGACGTGGTAGCGCGCGCCGCCCGCCGACCGCTTCGCGGCCAGCTCGTTGCGGTCGATGGTCAGCACCACCTCGTAGCGCCGGCCTGTGCGGCGCCGCTTCCAGTGCCCCGCGGGGCTCGCCAGGCAGTGCTCGGCCATGTCCACCAGCGCGTCGGCGAAGCGCTGTTCCCTGCTCGATAGCGCGAATGTCAGCCAGTCCGGAAGATCGTCCGTTTCCGCGGAAACATCTCCGAAGACATCCATGTCGGTGACAGTGGTACTTGCAGCCCGCGCGAAGACCACCTCGCCGCTGTCCTCGCCCGTATGATCAGCCGGAGTTTCCGCGGAAACGCCTATGGCGGCATCCGGATCGGACACAGCGGCGCTTGCAACCGGCCGGGAGACCACCTCGCCATTGTGCCCGCCCGCAAGATCGGCCGGCGTTTCCGCGGAAACATCGACCGCCGTCCATTCGGCCTGCGCGGGCACCGCTTCGCCGTCAATCCCGCCAGCGCCTTCCGCCGGCACCCCGTCGGATTCCCCGTACGCCGCAGGTTCGGCAGTCTCCCCGGGATAGGTGACCCCCAGAAGGGACGCGCAGCGCGCCTCCTCCTCGTCCTTCCTGCCGTCGACGACCTGCCGCAGCGCCTCGATCACGAGCGCGCCTCGCTCCGCCGGCACCGCCGCGGTCATGATCAGCATGCCGTCCTCGTAGTACCAGCTCAGGCCCCGCCGCTGCTCGCTGCTGGCGCGCCCGCGATCGCTTTCGCCGACCCGCTCGTAGGTCCGGACCAGGCTCTCGATCTGCGCCGCGCTGCTCCCCTCGGCGATCGCCAGCAGCATCGCCTCGGTGTGCGGCGTCGCCACCCGGGTGATGGCCCGCACCTTGGAATAGCTGATCGCGCCGTCGCGGAACGCGGCGTCGATGCAGGGCAGCCTCTCAAGCGCCCGGCCGATGCGGATGCGCTCCCGCGAGGCGCAGGGCCCCAGGCCGCAGCGGTGGTCGAGCCAGTTGCCGAGATTGCAGTAGCCGCCCTCGCGCCATCCCCGGGTGCGGTCCATGGCGGCGATGAGCTTGACGAAGCGCCAGTCGGCGAGGTTGATATGGGCCGCCATGCGGGTGACGGCGCGGCGCAGCTCGGCGGGATCGTCGGGGATGAAGTCGAGGTGGTCGGAACCTGTTTCGGAGATGAGGGGATCGACGGCCGGTTCGGGGACGAAATCGAGATGTCGGACGACTTCTTCGGTCGGGACGGACATGCTTCAGGGCCTTTGATGCACAGGATTACAATACTGTATATATTACTAGTATATGAACTATTTAGCATTGTTTTTTTTGGATAATGTTATCCAAATAATCCGATGCGGAGGAGGACTGGATCTGCAATCCTGCCGCCATTACGAGGAACGACGCATCCAGTGTGGAATCTGCTTCGAGATCGTCCATGCCCCAAAACACGGGAGCTGGCTGAACGCCTCCGAGGTCGAACTCAACGCCATGGATCCGCCAGTGCCTGAACAGGCGCGTCGACCGCGTCGACGTCCCGCGCGCCGAGCTCGTCGCCAGCAGGACCGCCGGGACCGCTCGACGGCCATGGTGAACTGGCAGTTCACCAGCGACGACGCCCGTGTCACTGAAGCGTCTCTATCCGACATTGGATGCGTGACGAGACCCTGGCGCCATGAAATCCGTCACCCTGACGGGTGCCGTGTTTCACCCCCCGCCCAAGCCCACCTGTCATCGCGCGCCTTGATCGGCACTACGTGCTGTTCTACGACGCACGCCCCTAGCCCTTCCTCGCGTTCCCCAGCCTGCTCGCCCAGTCGAGCTTGCTGCGGCAGGACTCAAAGAAGCTGTGGTCCACGGGATAGGCCAGGTGGAATGTTCGCGGATGCTTGACGATCAGAACTTCGTCGCCGGGCCGCAGCGCATAGTCGACCTGGGAGTCGCAGTACGCATGGGGCTCGTCCGCTGCAGTTCCCATGACTATCCTGATCTCGGCGTAGCCCGGCACCACGAGGGGGCGCGACGTGAGCGTATGCGGGAACATCGGCACGACGACAATGGCGTCGAGGCTCGGATGCATGATGGGGCCGCCTGCAGACAGGGCGTAGGCCGTAGAGCCGGTGGGTGTGGACACGATCAACCCGTCCGAGCGCTGGTCGTAGACGAAGTCGCCGTCCACATACAGGCTGAAGTCCATCATTCGAGACGCCGCCCCGGCGTTGACCACGACATCGTTCAACGCCACGCAGGACCCGGCGGAATCGCCGCTACGGACGATGCGGGCGTCGAGCAGAGCACGTTCGTCCACCGTGTATTCCCCGGCCAGCACGGCGCCAATCTTCTCTTCGATCTGGTCGGGCGAAACATCCGCGAGAAAGCCCAGGCCCCCGCGGTTCACGCCGACGACCAGTGCCGGCGTGTCAGCGAGGTCGCGCGCGACGGCGAGCATGCTGCCGTCACCACCCACCACGACGATCAGGTCGCACCGCGAACCCAGTGCCTCCCGGTTCACGGTCTCGTGCGCGCCGCCGGGCAGCATCGGGGCGGTCTCCGTCTCAAGCACGAGTTCGACACCGGTCCCGGCAAGAAAACGCGCGACTCCGGCTACGGAATCGACGACCTCGGGATTGCCGACTCTCCCAACGAGGCCGACGGTATTGAATCTTCGGGATCTGGACATCTTTGCGCGCACGTTGCTGGATCGTGTCCCTCAAGTCTATGTCACTTCGGCGCAACTCATGGAGCGATGGCCAGCCGGCGAACGCTCCGACACCCGTCATCGCTTTCCGGCCTTGCACTGTCAAACGGCATATCGTTCGACGAAACCGTACCTTGAAATCCCGAATCGGTGCGTTCACGCTACGTTGCCAGGGAGAAACATCCGGGCCGCAGGGAAGCGGGCACGCCCGGGCGACCGATTGCGGACAGATTGACCATGCGCCAACGCAGCGACCTACCACGCGCGTCCCAAGTCGAGGCCGTCAGCGGGCTGAAAGCGCTGCCGGACCTATGGCAGAAGGCGCGCGCGGAAGCCGAACTCAAGGTCAGCGAAGAGCCGATCCTCGGCAGCTACTTCCACGCGACGATCCTCAATCACACCTCTTTCGGCGCCGCCCTCAGCTTCCGCCTGGCGAGCAGGCTCGACAACCCCATGTTGCCGACGATGTTGATCCGCCAGGTCATCGAGGAGGCGATCAGCGACGACCCGATGATTCTCGAGGCTGCTGAAACGGATGTCCTCGCGAGCTTCACCCGGGACCCCGCCTGCGATGACCTGACGACGCCATTCCTGTTCCACAAGGGCTTCCACGCGCTGCAGGCGTACCGCATCGCGCATTGGCTCTGGCTGCACGACCGACGAACCCTGGCGCAGTTCTTCCAGAGCCAGATCAGCGTCGGCCTCGGCGTGGACATTCACCCGGCCGCGCGGATCGGACGCGGACTCATGCTCGATCACGCCACGGGCATCGTTGTTGGAGAAACGGCCGTGATCGACGACGATGTATCGGTCTTGCACTCGGTAACGCTCGGGGGCACCGGAAAGGAAACCGGCGACCGCCATCCCAAGATCCGCCGTGGCGTTCTGCTCGCCGCCGGGTGCAAGATCATCGGCAACATCGAGGTCGGCGAAGGGGCCAAGGTCGGGGCCGGCAGCGTCGTGCTGCACGACGTCCCTCCGCATGTCACGGTAGCTGGCGTTCCCGCCGTCATCGTCGGCAAACCGCGCGAGGAATCGCCCGCACTCGACATGGACCAGCGGATCGAGTAGCCATGGCCCCACCCACCTGCCCCGCCGAACCTACCTGTCCGAAGTGCAATGCAGTCGGCATTGAGCACTTTGCCTCCAAGCGAAGCGTTCAGCAGAGCCGCGGGGGGGACCCCTGGTACTTCGTGATCTATTGCGACGAATGCGGACACGTATACGAAGTCCTCGCCAAGCACGTGTTTATCCAGGGACAAACCCATCGGTTCAGTCTGGCACCGTCGCGCTGAGCGGACTATGATGCGTCGCAAGGAATAGGAGGAATCGAATGCAATCGATTTGCAAAGTCCTGGCCGGGGCCACATTGACACTCCTCGCCTCTGGCATCGCGGCAAACGAGGTGGTTGAGCCTCGAGTGCTGGATGTCAAGGAGCTTCTTGAAGTCATCGAGGTGATCGACGTCACAGCCGAAAAAGAAATCGATGAATCATCCGAGGAGGCGCTCGACCCCGAGGTCGACGCAATTCTCGACGAAGCCGTTCGGGAAGAAACCGAACCTACGGCGGAAGAGGAATAGGTCGCCCGGGCTATTCGGGCGTCGGGTCCGATTGCGGCGCAGCGTCGCTGGCGCTCCGCGGCGGCGATTGTTTCACGCAATTACCGTACTCGACGAAAAGCGAGGCTTCCGGCGCATAGAAAGCCCAGCCGCCGATCGCGCTGCGGGTGTATCGGCCGCGCGCCGGATTGATCAGCAACATCTCCGAAGGCGGGTTGTTGACGCAGCTATAGCCCCGGTTGTCTCCAGTGCCCCGCACGGGACGGCATTCAAGTTCGGTCTCCACACCATCGCCGGACGCCATCGTGACATACAGTCGCACGGGCTCGGGAGTGTCCGCGTACCCACCACGCTCGTCGATTTCGCCCCGTTCCCGCTCGCCGAGCAGGTGTCGCATGAACAGCGTGTTTTCACGCAGATCGAACGTCTGCTCCGAGAATACGGCGGGCATGTAGTCCTCTATGTCACTCGTCGGATACTGGTGCATCCCCACGGTTTTCCCCGCCTTGCAGGTTGTCGGCAGCCAGTGCCCCACGGCCGGCGCCTTCGGCTTCGGCTGTTTTCCTGCGAGGGATTCCCCCTCGCGCTCCCCGGCTGATGGCTCCGGCCCGGCCCCACTCGTCGCCCATGAGTCAGCCGCCCAGCAAGGCAACGCCCACAAAATGATCAGGATCATGCGCAGTCTCATGGCAGCGCCTAGTCTAACCCTGGCATTGGCGACGGCGGCACACGCCGACGTCCATCAACATGACTGGCACCGCGTGACATCGCCCGACTTCGAGATGATGACCGACCTGGCGCCGGAAGACGGCCGGATGCTCGCCGCCAAGCTGACGCGCTTTCGACTCGCCTTCGAGGTGCTCCTCGGGAAGCAACAGTTGCCAGCGCCATCACCGCGTATCATCGCCTTTCGCAACGGGCGCGACTTTCGCCGCGTGTTCTCGCTCAGAAACCTCAGCGGAATCACGCATTCTTCCCTGAACCAATACACGCTCGCGTTCGGACCCGACGGTCGTCGAGGATACGCCTCGCGCGGCCTCACCGCGTATCACGAGTACACGCACTACCTGCTGCGCCATCACCGGCAAATGAACTATCCCGCCTGGTACGAGGAGGGGTATGCAAACTTCCTGTCCACCCTGCACACGACGGAAGACGGCATCATGATCGGGTACGTGTCCGCGCTGCAGCGACAGCAGATGTCCCGGGCAAGGCTAACGGTGGTGGACCTGATCGACGAGCGCCTGGTGTTCGACTGGCAGCGGCGCGACCTCGAAGACATCTACCTCAAGGCTTGGCAACTCGTGCACATGCTGCACCTCGGCCACCTGTCGGGCCTGCCGCCGTTTCACGCCCGCGTGCCCGAAATGCTCGCCATGATCGATGCCGGAGAGACGGCGAAAGTGGCCATGGAGACGGCGCTGGGAGTCAGCCTTTCCAGCCTGGAACGCCTCCTGAAATCGTACGGTAGGCGCAAACCGTTCCCGACGCGAACGCTCGAGGTCGATGTCGAATCCGACACGCCCATGGAGGTTCAGCCGATGACGCGGGCAGACGTGCGGCGCACGCTCGGCGAGGCCGCAATGGCGACGGGCAACAAAGGCCTTGCGGCCGAGATGTTCAACGGCGTGCTGGAGGAGAATCCGGACGATATCGATGCCCTGGTGGGCTTTTCCGCCACGACGGACGATCCCGAACGCTCGAAGCAGAGCGCGAGGCGCGCACTCGCGCTCAACCCGAATCACCCCGGCGCGAACATTCGCATGGCGGAAGTCCACGTCGGCGAATGCGCGGGATCAACCCGGGAGCAGTGCTACGCCATATTGCGCGAAAGCGCCGAGTTCTACCGTCGAGCCGTGAGAAACGACCCGGACGGGGTCGAAGCGTCCTTCGGCCTGGGCGTGATCTACCTCCACGCCGGGCAACCGGGCGATGCCCTAGGCTACCTGCGCGTGGCGTACCGCCGCGCGCCCTGGGCACCGCGCATCAACCTGTTCCTCGGCGAGGCATATCGACTGACCGGAGACACGGAGCGCGCCCGCGAGCATCTCGCCAGGGCGATGCACTGGCACCGGGAACAGCGCTGGCGCGACGCGGCAGCGCTAGCGCTTTCCCTGCTCGAATCGACCGAGGACAGCCTCGAAGCGCCCCCGGACCGTCAATAGCTCACAACCCCTCCGGGGCTGTGCCGATCACGGCGAATCCCCGCCCAGAATCCGCTCTACGCTGTTCGCCCGGACCCATCCCGGGGTGCCATCCGCCAGGGCGATGCGCAACCAGCCGTCGCGCACCTCCTGGATGGTGACTTCGGTGCCCGCCGGCAAGGGATGTGCAAAAGCCAGCCGTGCTCCCGCGCTGTCGGCGGAACGCAGGGGCGCGCCGTCGAGCACCACCACGCCTTCGGGGGACGCACGCTCGGACAGCAGGGCCGATCCCACCGCCACCGCCCATACCGCGATCGGCACAGCGGACATCCGCCGCAACAGGCGCATGCGCCGCGTCGGCCACGGCGTCAGCATCAGCACGGCGAGGGCGAACGCGCCGGCCGCAATCCAGTAGCGCTGCGAGACCGAGAACATGTCGCGCCAGAACAGGAGGGAGTCCAGCGCGCCCCCGCTCGCCGGTCGCGGCAACCAGGGCGGCGCCCGGTCGCGTAGCCAGGCGAGGTTCTTGGCCGCCCGATCATGGTTCGGCTGCAATGCCAGCGCACGCCGGAAAGCGAGCGTCGCGCGACCCGGGTCGCCGGCGCCAAGCGCCGCATTACCCCAGTCCGCAACCAGTTCCGGTGTCGGTCGCACCGCCGCGGCTTCGCGGAGAGCGCGCTCCGCTTCGGCAAAGAGTCGCGCGCGACGCACCGGGTCCTGCTCCTCCAGTGCCTGGGCGTAGATTCGGCGCCCGTGCTCGATGCCCTCTGATGCAGCCGCACCGGCGCCCTCGCGGGCAAACTGCAAACCGGGCGACGCCTGAGGAAAGTCCGCTTCGGACGCCCGGGCAGACGATAGGTGCTCCACAGCCAGGACGACGCACATCGCGGCGAGGGTCGTCGTTATGCCATGGACCAGGTCGCGGGAGATCATCGCTGTTCCTTCCGCCTGGCCCATTCCCTGGCAAGCGCTCGGACCGCGTCGACAGTCTCCCCGTCGAGGGGCGCTCCGGTCGCCGAGGGATCGAAAGCCAGGGTTTCCAGTCGCTCGAGGGCAGGGTCGCCCAGTGCTCGTTCGCGGCCTGTCAGGCGCGCCAGGACCCGAATGGCATTCAGTGCCTGCGGCGCCACCTCGCGCGCAACTCCGCCGGAACTGAGGACACGTTCCACTTCCCGCCTGGCGCGACTGATTTCGCGCCGTCGGCCGCGCCGCGCCGCGGTGCGCGTCTGCCACACCCGCAGTCCGCCAAGCGCGACAGGCAACAGGTACAACAACACCATCGGCAGGGGTCTGATGGTGGAACCCCAGGGCGGATTCAGCGTCCTGTTCGCCGCGCTCAGGGACATGTCAGCCCCGATGAGCACACGAGGGGTCCCCGCCCGCGGCGACTGCACGGGCACTTCGGCCATCGGCGCGGGGGCAGCGGAAGCCGTGACGTCACCGGCGTCCACCACGTTGCCTCCAGCGACGGAAAGCGCGACCGGTCGGCTCGAGACCGTAACGTACTCGCCCCTCGTCGGATCGAAATAGGCGAACTCAATGGGAGGAATCTCGCGCACTTCCTTGCTCAGCACCCGCGCCGTGACCGTAAAGGTCTTGGTGTTGGTCTCGGCATCGACGTTGCCAACGGCGGCGGCGGAAGGGACCGAAAACAGGTCCCCAGGCAATCCGCCCGCCCCCTTCAAGGGCGGCAGACTCAGCCCTTCCAGTTCGCCATCGCCTCGAATGCTGAGCGTCAGTTCGATGGGATCTCCCGCGCTGACCACGGTACGGCTCGCCTGCACCTCGATGGAGAAACCGGCACCAACGGCATTGACGAAGTTTGGCGGCCGTCCGCTCTCCGGCAGCGGGCGCACCACGAGCTGTCGCCGCTCTCCCCACGCCTGGAACAGCGCGCCGCGCGAACGGCCAAAGGATGGAAAGTCGAAAAAGCCCCGACTCCCGGGAGACTCCAGGCGGGCCACGACGCGTACCGGGTCCAGGTCGAACGACTGCGCGCGCATCACCGTGGCACGGAACGGAAAGCGGATGCGCGTATAGTCGGTGCCGCCCTCGCGCAGGCGATCCTGCTGCATGGGCAGGTCGATGACGCGGGCGCCGATGCGAAACGACCGCTTCCGCCCGTTATCGCCGGGGCTCTCGATGCGAACGGCATCCGATTCGAACAGTGGCACGACCAGCTCGAAGCTCTCGACATCCCGTGCCAGCAACCACTCGATGGCACCGTCGAACGTCTCGCCGACCCACACGGGGCGCTCCGGCAAGTGCATGCGCACCACCATGTCGGTGGTCTGTTCGAGATCGCCCGCATCGAACGTGGCGGTCGTACTCGTAGCGGACTTCCCCCCCTGGGAAAGCACCAAGGCTGGCACCGCGTAACGGCCCGCAGATGGCGCCGTCACCTGCCAACGGTAAACAAACGTCACCTCCCGCCACTCCGAACGACGGCCGTTGACGATCTGGATCTGCTGCGAAACGCTGGGGGTTACGCCGATGTACGTCACGCGGCAGCCGTCGATCACGAGATCAGGAACCTCCGGCACAGGCTGCTCGTCGAAACCCCGTGCCGACAACACCAGGGTGAACGGCATCCCCGCGTAGATTTCGCGGGACTCCACGCTGACCTCGAGCGTCTGCCCTGCCGCGGAGACAGCGAGGACCGCGAACGCAACAGCGGCGACTCCGGTGAGCCTCACCAGTCCTTCTCCACGGGCGCGGGCGGCGCGGAGTCTCGCTGCCGCCGACGCTGCCGTTCGGCCTCCCGGTCCCGCACCGCCTGCAGCCTCTGCAACGCCTGGCGACGCGACATCTGTTCCGACGGCTCGGGCTCGGCAGCCGCTTCCTGTTGCTGCTGCCCCTCACCGGAGTCGCCGTCCTCCTGAGACGGCGGACGCAACAGCTGAATCGCGTTTTCGATATGACCAATGGCGGCGACCTGGTCGTCCAGCGCAGGCTCGAGGTAGGGTGACATCGTCTGGGCGGCTTCTGCCGCGGCGGACACCGTCGCGGCAGCGCCCCGCATTCGCGCGGACCCCGCACGCACCTCCCGGGTGGCGTCCGCCATGCTCTGCGCGGCTTCTTCGCTCCCCTCGCCCCGCGCGGCATCCGTCTGCGCCGCCAGTGCTTCCCCGAGCGCCTCTCCCGTACGGGCATGGGCCACCTGCCGCTCACCGATCAAGCCGAGGGGAGGCGCGGTGTCCGGCTCGACCTGTAGCGTCGCGGTCTGGTCGTGCGTATCCGTCTGTTCGGCCAACAACTCCTGCAGATGCTCGACAATACTAAAGAAAAGGCGCCTCAGTTCTTCCAGGCGTTCGAGCGCCAGACCCGCCGGGACGCCAGCCGCCTCGCCCGACGCCAGCGCCCTGGACGCGGACTCCAGGGCATCCAGGGCCTGTCCGCGCAACGCTTCGGCGAGTGCATGGCGCTCCTCGGCAGCCTCGCCTTCACCTTCGGACGACGCCTGATCCCGCATCTGCAGCAGCATCGCTTCCATCCTTTGCAGACGCTCACGGTTGTCGTCCATCGCCGCGGCTGCGACACGCTCACGCAGGGGGGCTGGCGCTTCCGCCGCATCGGTGCCCAACAGCGCCACCGCGCGCGCCTGGTCCGCGTAGGCGATCTCTATCAGTTCCCGCAGCCCAGCGAAGCGCTCGATCGCCCGGGAAAGCGCGTCCACCGCGCGCGCGCCCTCCAGCGCGGCATCGGACACCGCTCCTCCGCTGTAGGCAGAGAGGGCCGCACGCATGGCATCCAGGGCTTCCCGCACAAAAGGCACAGCCTCCCCGATAGCCTGACGCGCGCGCTCGGCTTCGGCGTTCCCACCGGGCTCACCGGCCGGGTCGCCGCTTGGCTCGCCGGCTTCGGACGCCTGGTCAACAGCCGCTTCCAGGCGCCGCAACATTTCACCGGTGCGCGCCGCCGCGTCCTCCTGCCGGTTGCTGAGGTGACCGACCGTGAGCCACGGCGGCGGGCCCTCCTCTTCATCGTCAACCGAAACCGACGCCAGCGCGTCAGCATGCGCGACCACGGACGTCTCGTCGCGGATGATCGCCTTCAATACGGTGACCGGGTCCGACAACTGCTCCCGGGCACGCTTGAGTTCCCCGAGAGCGGTGTCGGCCCGACGATGCCCGCGCTCGCCCTCGAGACGGCGCAGACGCCTGCGGGTATCGCTCATCGACTGCCTGGCTCGCTGCAGGTAGCGGTCCATGTTGCCGAGCTGAAACGCCCGGGCGCGCTCCTCTGGGGAGAGCGTGCCGTCGTCCTTTCCTTGAATGTGCGCCCGTTCCTCCGCCGCCAGGTCGGCGACATCCGACGCTTCGGCCAGCAACGCGCGTTCGGAGGCCGCGAGTGACTCGAAGCGGTGTCGAAAGTCCGCGCCCTGCTCCGACTCCGCGTCCGCCAACAACTGCCGCAACTGGTCGCGCAGGCCACGCTGATCGTCGATGATTCGGTCCAGACGGGCTTCCAGGCGGCCGTCCCGATTGATCTGATCCGCCAACTGCTGGATGCGGCGCAGCACGATCTCAAGATTGACGCGCGCGTCGTCCGCGCCTTCCGGGGCCAATCGTGCCGCATCGCTGAACCACCCCGCGCTGGAACGCAGGGTGGCGATCGACTCCTCCGGCTCTTCTTCGACCGACGAGTCCGCCTGTCCGGCGAGCGCCATTCCCAGGTTGAACGCCGACCGGTAGCGCAGGACCGCGTCCCCGCGGGCGTCGTCCCGCGCGGCGAGGAAAGCTTCCGCAGCGCTGGCGAAGTCGCCTTGTTCCAGGCCTTCGAGGCCGGCGTTGTATTGTCCGCGCGCAGTGAGCGAATCCTCGGGCGCGGCTGGTTCCGGCGCCGCCTCGTCCGTTGCGGGCGACGGCGTCGCGCCGGCGCCGGGATCCTCGGCCGGGGTCTCAGCAGGGTTTCCGGCAGGGTCCGACATCGCGACGACAACGAACGCGCCAACAACGACCAGGAGCCGGCGCAATGGGTTTAGCAGCCTGCTCATGGGCGTACCGTTCCCGTTGCGGCCAGCCTTCCGCGCCCGGCACCCGTTGATCCAACCCACACGGCAGCCACGAGCGACACCAGCGCGCCCAGCACGAACCACCGATAGTGCTCCGTCGGGTCTCGTCGCACGACCCGCGCGGAGGCGTCTGCGACCATCGGCCGGATGTGGGCCTCCACGATGGAGTCGAGATCGACCGCCGACGTTCCCGCCGGAACGTATACGCCGTCGGCCATCAGGGCGATCTCGCGCAGGAGATCACCATCCAGCCTCGAACGTACGACGTTGCCGTCGCTGTCCAGCAGCACCTTGCGGGCACCCGTTTCCCGATCGGTGACCACGATCTCACTGCCGGTCTCGCTGCCGAAGCCAATGGCGACGATGCGAATGCCGGCCGCCGCCGCTTCCTCGACGGCTTCCAGCGGATAGGAGTCGTGATCCTCGCCATCCGTGATCAGGAGCATGACGCGCGGCGTGCCGCGATCAGGACCGTAGACGGCGACCGCCTTGCGGACGGCATCGCCGATCCGGGTCCCGCCGTGCGAGACGGATCCAACGTTGACATCGCGCAGCATCAGCCGGAAAAAACCGTAGTCCGACGTCAGCGGCGACCTGACCGCCGCGCGGCCGGCGAACACGACCAGGCCGACGCGCTGGCCATCCACGCGCTCAAGAAGCTCATTGATCTCCGCCTTCGCTCTCGCCAGGCGATTGGGCGCCGCGTCCTCTGCCAGCATGCTCTTCGATACGTCGAGAACGATCATGACGTCCGCCGTGATGTTGCGTGAGAGCACTTCCGTTCCGGTCTGCGATTGCGGCCGCATGAGCGCCACCACGCCCAGCGCCAGGGTCAGGGAAAAGAGGGCCAGCCCGGCGATACGTCGCGCGCGTGTTTGGCGCCAGGCGAGGCGCGCCTGCATCGGCAACGACATGAACCGCGCAAGGGTTTCGCGGCTGCGCAGCTCGAAGTATGCCGCCGCGATGACTACCGCCAGGGCCGGCCATGCGAGATGGACCCAGTGGGGCGCGGCGAAATCCATCACGGCAACCTCGCGAACAACGCGCCGCGGCCGAGCCAGCCAACCACCAGCAGGGCGAGGGCCAGGGCCAGCGGCAGCGCAAACAGTTCGTCGTACTGGCGGAACCGATCCTCGGTGATGCGCGTACGTTCGAGGCGGTCGATTTCCGCGTATACGCGTTCCAGTCCTGCGGCGTCCTCGGCCCGGAAGAAGCGCCCGCCCGCGACTTCCGCAATGCGCCGCAGCACGGCCTCGTCCACCTCGACACGCATGGAACGCAACACGGACCGGCCGAATCGGTCCTCCACGCGCACCGGGGCGAGGCCCGTCGTGCCCGCGCCGATCGTATAGACCTTGACGCCCAGTGACCGCGCCAGTTCCGCCGCGGCGGCAGGCGATTCAACCCCCGCATTGTTGACGCCATCGGTCAATACCACGGCGATGCGCGACTGCGCCGTCGACTCGCGCAGACGTTCGACGGCAAGTGCCAGGGCGTCGCCAATGGCGGTACCGTCCTCGCCGCGGTCGCGCACGGTGTCGAGATCCCGCGCCACGGCGGTGAGATTGTTGTGATCCAGCGTCAGCGGCACAGCGGTATCGGCAAAGCCTGCGAAGGAGACGAGGCCGATGGTGTCGTCGGGTCTTCCCGGTAAATCCCCATCACCCAGCACGAAGGCTTCGAAAACGTCCTGGACCGCCTCGAGCCGGGTACGTTCCCTCGCTGGCGTGGACAGGTCGAGCGCGCGCATCGAACTCGAAACATCGACCACCATCATGATCGCGATTCCCTCGCGGTGGATCCGGCTGAAGCGCTCCCCGATTCGCGGACCCGCGAGCGCGACGACCAGCGCGATCAGCGCGAGGCACAACACGGCATCCGGCACCCACGCCAACCGCCTGCGCCAGCCGCCGGCCTCGTCCGGAAGAATCTTGAGGGAAGAGAACACCAGCCGGCCCGGCGTGCGACGCGCGAGCAGGAACACCGGCACCGCCAGCAGCGCCAACAGCAGCAACAGCGGCTCGCGAAACTCGATGGCGGTGATCGTATCCATGCTCAATGCCCCGCAGCCGCCACGGGCTGACGCTGCCCAGAGGCGTCGGTCCCGCGCGGGGCGACGTCGGCGAAGTCTGCCTCCGCCTCGGTCAGGAAACGCCGCGCGACTGCGAGCGCACTGCGGGATTCGTCCTCTTCCGGGCTGTAGCGCGCGAACTTGACCCGGTCGCAACCCTCGAGGAACGCGGACAGGAGGTCCCGGTGCGCCGCAGAGAACGCCACCGAGCGACGCGCTTCGAGCAGGAACTCCTCCGTGGTCAGTTCCGGCGCGCGAACGGCGTGGCGATCCTCGATGTAGCGGCGCACGATGTCGGAGAGTTCGACGTACCAAGCGTCCACTGTCTCTTCCGCGGGCAACCCCCGTTCCTCCAGCGCCGCGAGGCGTCGCAACGCGCGCTCGAAGGCCGTCGCCCTGGCACGCTCAGCCGCGTGGCGGCGCCAGATCATGGCCCCCCACGCAACACCGGCGATGGCCGCCACGCCGAGCGTCAACCACAGCCACCAGCGCGACCACCAGTCCCCCGGAAGCTCCGCAAGCGGTCCGCGCGCCGGGCGCAGCGCGTCGACCACGGCCCCTTCGGGCAACACCGACTCGACCTCGAACGCAAGCTCGTCCGTGATCAGTTCCCGCGGCGCGCCATCTCCGGCGCGCTCATCGACATATTCGATACGCAATCCGGGGATGCGCTGCCGGCCGCTCGCCGGGCCGCGCAGCGTATAGTCCTGTCGCGCAATCAGACCGCCATCCTCACCCGGTGTCTCGCGGGGGGTGAAATCGAGGACGGAGAACCGGCCCAGCGCTTCGCCGAAGTCCGGCATCTCGATCCGCACACCGGGTTTGGCCTCGACCGTCAGCGTTAACTTCAACGGATCACCGAGTCTCGGCGCGGCTGGCGACAAGGCGACGGTCGCCGTAACCGGGCCTTCCCGGGTAACGTTCGATAATTCCGGCACCGCCTCCGGTTGTGCGGGGGCTTCCACGGTTGCCTCTGGCCGGCATGCGGTGAGCAACACGGACGTCAACAGGACGGCTGCACGCAGCATCAGCGTCGAATCCTCTTCTCGCGCATCCGAAAGAAAGCCAGCAACGGCTCGACCACGGATGCCGTCGCATCGATGCTGACCACATCGATGCCCGATCCCCTCAAGGATCGATGCAAAGCCTCGTCACGCTCAACCGCCTCGCGTTCGAGGGCAGCTCGAAACGCGGCAGAGCCCGTGTCGACCAGGCGCCGCTCCCCCGTCTCCGCGTCTTCCAGCATCACGAGCCCCACGCCCCGAAACTCCGACTCGCGTCGATCGGTCACGCGCACCGCGACGACGTCGTGTTTGCGATTCGCGCCGCGCAGCGCATCGAGATAGCCCTCGTTTAGGAAGTCCGATATGAGGAACAGCACCGCCCGCCGCGGCAGGACGCGCCGACAGAACTCCAGCGCATGGGCGATGTTGGTCGAACGGCGGTGTCCGCCCCGCGTGCGCTCGCGCAGTTGCGCGAAGCGAGCCGCCAGCGCTCGGGGCAGGCCGAAAGCCCGCTCGCGAGGTCGGATCGCCGACGTCTCCCGGCCCCGCGCGAGGACCTCGCGCACAACCCGCAGGGCGTGCTTGTTGCCCTTGCGCGGAGGAATGAACTGGTCCACCTCGCCGTGAAACAGCAGCAGACCGACCTTGTCGTCGTTGTAGATGGCCGAAAACGCCAGCAGCGCCGAGAGTTCCACCGCCGCCTCGCGCTTCGAACGTTCGGCGGAACCGAAATCGAGGGACGGGCTCATGTCCACGACCAGGAGAACGGTGAGCTGACGCTCTTCGACGTAGCGCTTCACGTACGGCGCGCCCACGCGCGCAGTGACGTTCCAGTCGATGGTCCTGACATCGTCGCCCGGAACGTATGGCCGCACTTCGTCGAACTCGACGCCGCGGCCCTTGAAGACCGAGACATAGGCGCCCGCCAGGACGTCCGCGACCTGGCGGCCGGTTCGCAACTGGATCCGCCTGACCTGGTTAACGATCTCCGCCGGCAGCATGTCGAACTCAGCCCTCCGTCAGGGCATCAAGGCACTTCGACATTGGAAAGAATCACATCCACCAGGTCGTCCGCGCTGCGCCCCTCCGCTTCCGCCTCGTAGGTCACGACGACCCTGTGGCGCAGGACATCCGGTGCAACGCTCTTGACGTCGTGGGGGCTGGTATAGCTCCGGCCAGCGAGGAGCGCGTTCGCCTTTGCCAGCCGGATCAGGTTCAGGGAACCGCGCACCGACGCCCCGTACTCGATGAGGCCCGCCAACTCGGAAATGCCGGCGGCCGCCGGATCGCGAGTTGCGGCGACGACGTCCACCGCGTAGCGCTTCACCTTGTCGTCGACGAACACCTGCTGCACCACTTCCCGCGCGGCGAGGATATCGCCGCCCGACATGACGTGCGACGCCTTCGGCGCGTTGCCCGACCCCGCCATGCGGTCAATGATGCGCACCTCGTCGTCACCGCTCGGATATCCGATCACGAGCTTCATCATGAAACGGTCGAGCTGCGCCTCCGGCAGCGGATAGGTGCCCTCCTGTTCTATGGGGTTCTGCGTCGCGAGGACCATGAAAGGCGCTTGAAGGGCAAACGTATGCTCGCCCAGGGTCACCTGCCTCTCCTGCATCGCCTCGAGGAGCGCCGCCTGCACCTTGGCGGGGGCACGGTTGATTTCGTCCGCGAGGATCAGGTTGCCAAATACCGGCCCCTTCTTGACGGAATACGTTCCGTCCCTCGGGTTGAATATCTGCGTGCCGGTGACATCCCCCGGAAGCATGTCCGGCGTGAACTGGATACGCGAAAAGCCGCAGTCGACCGCATCGGCGAGCGTCGCGACGGCGAGGGTCTTGGCAAGGCCGGGAACGCCTTCGAGCAGCGCATGGCCGTCCGCGAGCAGAGCCAGCAACAGGCGTGTCACAAGCTGGTCCTGGCCCACCAGCACCTTGCCCACCTCGGCCCGAACGAGATCGAACCTCTCCCGGACCTCCGAAACATCATGGACGATATCGGCCGCCGCCATCGCACCTCCCCGTTATTTTCCAGATCAGCCGCTTGAAACTCAGCACATAGACCATGCGGACAGGCAAAGGTTCACCCTAGTGGCGTGACCCGACACTAGCCTGCCCGCCTGATCAATACCCAACCCACGACCCAGCAGACGGCGATCGACGCCAGCACCGCGAGCCACGGCGGAATATCGAATACCACACTCGCCGGCGCAAGGAGATCCTGCAAGTACTTGAACAGCAGTCCCGCCGCGACGCCCACCGAGAGGCGCGCTCCCATGCCGACTTCGCGCAAGGGTCCCACCACCAGGCCGACCGCCAGCAACGCCAGGCCCAGGGTCGCCAGCGGCTGCAGCAGCTTGCCCCAGAACGCGATCCGGTAGGTGTCGGCGCTCAATCGCTCCCGGTCCATGCGCCGAATCTGCAACGCAAGGTCCGAGATGGAGAGCTTGCGCGGATCCACGAGCGCGCCCGCCGACAGCAGTCGCGGGTCGACATCGCTCCGCCACGGACTTTCGTCCTCGGCTTCCACCATGGTGCGATCCTCGCCGATGCGCGTAGAGCGCACGTTCACGAGACGCCAGAGCCCCGCTTCATCGTCGAATACGGCCGACTCCGCGCGGCTGGCGGCGCGCAGATCCTTGCCTTGCAGGTCGAACTGGTCCACGCCGATCAACTCCCCGTCCGCGCCAAGCGCATCGACGCGCGTATATACGCTGCCCTGCCGGTGCCAGTAGCCTTCCAGCCGGATCGTCGTCGAGTCCTGCAGCGCCCGCGAACGCACCGCCTCGCCGGCGGCGTCAAGGCGCGGCGCCGCGTACTCTCCGAGCGCCGCCGCCGCCAGGGACGCGCCCAGCACCGGGATGGCCAGCGCGACGAAGATGCGCCACAACGACGTGCCCGCCGCGCGCAGGACCGTGATTTCGGAGTTCCCGGCCAGGGTGCCCAACCCGATCAGCGCGCCGAGAAAGATGACGTAGGGCGCAAGTTCGTAAATGCGCCGAGGTGAAGTGTAGAGCACGTAGCGCAGTGCCTCGCCCAACCCATAGGCCTGCTGTTCGCGGGCGAGTTCCTCCACCATCGCGAACAGCGTAGTCAGGGCGTAGAAACAGACGAGCATGACCAGCATGGCGGACATGGCGGTCCGACCGATGTGGCGGTCCATGACGCCGAGGTTCACAGCGGCCGCGCGCTCCGGCGCAGGTAGTAGAGCGCCACCAGGACCATCGCCCCATGCACGGGCCAGACGCCCACCGCCGCGGGGAGCGACCCGTCGGATACCGCGCCACGCACGGCGGCGCAGGAGAGGAAATAGGCAGCGAAGAGCACCGTGCCGGGGACGATCCGCGCGAACCTTCCCGCGCGCTGCCGGACCCGCGCCAGGCCGAGCGCGGCAAATGCTCCCACCACCGCAAGCAGCGGCAGGCTCACGCGCCATTGCAGTTCCGCCACGTGCGCCACGTTCCCCGGGTCCAGCCGCCCCGTCGGCAACGCAGCCGCCTTTGTCGACGATCCGTCCCCCGTACTGGGTTCGATGCGGCGGCCCAGGCGCTCGAACTCGACGATATCAAAGGCGGCATCGCCCGCGGTCCCTTCATACCGCGCGCCGCGCTCGAGCAGAAGGAACCTGCTGCCAGTCTCGGCATCCACGTACTGGCTGCCCGCTTCCGCCCAGGTGGTCGCGATGTCCTGCCCCAGGTGATCGCTCATGAACACGCCCAGGAGACGGCGACCCTGGGCGTCGGCATCCTCCGCATAGGTCACCCGGCGCCCGTGATCGAAGCTATGGAACACGCCGGGAGGAATGGAAGGCAACAACAGCGTCGAACGCTGCTCGGAGATGAGTTCCGCCGCCGCGCGCGTCGCTGCCGGGGTGACGACGAAGGCGAGGCTGGCGACGCCGGCCGCAACCGCCAGCACTCCCGCCGCAAGCCACCTTGAGATTCGCAGGGAACTGGCGCCGCCGCTCGTCAGGGCAGCGAATTCACCCTCGGCGTGCAGACGTCCGCCTGTGATCAACACCGCCAGTATCAACGCGAACGGCGCGGTGAGCTGGGCAAACTCCGGCAGTCGAAAGCCGGCGAGCAGCCACAGGGCATCGGCCGAATAGCGTCCGAGCGCGGCGTCCTGCATGTATCCGATGAAGCGTCCGCCCAGGGCAATAGCGAGCAACGCGAAGAACACCACCGCAAACACGGCGGCCAGTTCCCTGTTGACGTATCTGAACGCTACGACCATGCCAGTGGGCCCGACCCGACTCGCCGTCCATGGTACAACCGCCCCGGGCCGCTCACGCTGCCCGGAGACATTTGTTCCATGCAACACATGGGCTACACTGCCCTTCGGCCCGGGAACGCTCGTCCCTTCGGCCAAGAACCTTGATCCAAAGCGCAGATTATGAAGTACACGACGCGAACCGGAAATCCGGCCAGTATCAGAACCGATTGCCTGGTGGTCACGCCGAAGCGTGCACGGGAGGTCGCCAGGGCGCTCGACGTGGAAGCCTTCGTCGACCACGCACTAGCACAAAAGCCCAAGGGCGTTGCCGTCATTCCGGTTCCGACCAGCATCAAGAACCTGATGGTGGTCCACGGAGACGACGCCGCGGAGATCGACGATCAGGATTTTCGCCGGCGCGCAGGCTCCGCCGCCCAGGCGCTCAAGAACCTCGCCGCACGCAATGCCGTATGGTGCCTGAACGAGATCGCCGTCGCCGGGCACGATGACTACTGGAAGACGCGCGTGGCGCTGGGCGCCCTGTCGGACGCCCTCTACTGGTACGACGAATTCCAATCCAAGCCGGCGAAGACGCCGCGGGTCTCAAGAGTCGGCGTGCTCGCGGCGCCTGGCACGCGCACCGGCACGGCGCTGGCTGTCAAGCACGGCCAGTCCCTCGACGAGGGCATGGGCGTGGCACGCGATCTCGCCAACAGCCCGCCCAACGTGTGCAATCCAACCTACCTCGCCGACGCGGTCAGCCAACTCGCCGATGGAGATGCGGTCACCGTTGAGGTCCTGGACGAGGAACGTATCGAAGAACTGGGCATGGGCGCCTTCATGTCGGTGACACGAGGCAGCAGGACGCCGGGCAAGCTCGTCATCGCGCAGTACCGGGGCGGCGCACCTGAGGATGCGCCTGTCGCCCTGATCGGCAAGGGGGTCACCTTCGACACCGGCGGAATCAGCATCAAGCCGTCGGCGGCGATGGACGAAATGAAGTTCGACATGTGCGGCGCGGCGACGGTGACGGGCGCGACGGTCGCCGCAGTTGCGGCCGGGTTGCCGATCAACCTGGTGACGATTGTCGCCGCCGCCGAGAACATGCCGGGAGGCGAGGCGTCCCGACCGGGCGACATCGTGACGACGATGTCCGGACAGACCGTCGAGATCCTGAACACGGATGCCGAGGGCCGCCTGCTGCTGTGCGACGCGCTGACCTATGCCGAACGTTTCGAGCCGAAGTCCGTGGTGGATGTCGCGACCCTGACCGGCGCAATGGTGGTCGCCCTCGGCAGCCACGCGAGCGGTCTGTTTTCGAACGACCAGGACTTGAGCGACGCGTTGGTTGCGGCCGGACAGGCGAGCGGCGACCGCGCCTGGCCGATGCCAGTGTGGCGCGAGTACCAGAGACAACTCAAGAGCAACTTCGCGGACATGGCGAACGTGGGCAATCGGGCGGCCGGTGCCATCACGGCGGCATGTTTCCTTTCCCGTTTCGCCGGCAAATTCAAATGGGCGCACCTCGACGTCGCCGGCACCGCCTGGCGCAGCGGCGGGGCGAAAGGCGCCACCGCGCGGCCGACGCCGCTTTTGTTCCAGTATCTCCTGGACCAAGCATCGGCGTGACCCGCATCGATTTCTACATCCTGCCCGACGTAGACGTCGACGCGAAGTTCCGCTTCGCCTGCCGTCTGGCGCACCGGGCGATCGCTGACGGCGGTCGGGCGCATGTGAGAACCGCATCGACCGAGGCCACCGCCGTCCTCGACGCCCTGATGTGGAGCTACCCCGAAGGCCGTTTCCTGCCGCATGCGGCCACCGACGAAGACGACGCCCTGGTCCGCATCGGTCACGCCGAACCGCCACCGGGTCCGGAAGAACTGCTTATCAACCTGGGCAACGACATTCCGGCGTTTTTCGACCGGTTCGAGCGCGTGTGCGAGGTGGTGCCGGCACCGGAGGTGGACGCCGGCCGGGCACGCTACAGCCAGTATCGCCAGCGCGGCTATCCGTTGCACCACCACGAGCTGGACGACTGGGAAGCGGCGCGTTGACGTTGAAAGGCACCTTCGAACCTTCGTCGCTGGAACGCCCGCTGTACGACGAATGGGAGTCCAGCGGATACTTCGCCCCGGCGGGGAACGGGCGCCCCTTCTGCATCGCCATTCCGCCGCCGAACATCACCGGCCGCCTCCACCTGGGACACGCCTTCCAGCACACCCTCATGGACGCGCTGACTCGATACCAGCGCATGAAAGGCCGCCAGGCGCTATGGCAGATGGGAACCGACCACGCCAGCATCGCCACCCAGATGATCGTCGAACGTCAGCTCGAAGCCCAAGGGATAAGCCGCGACGCCATCGGACGCGAAGAGTTCGTCAAACGCGTCTGGGCATGGCGCGATCACTCCGGGGGAGAGATTTCGCAGCAGCTCCGGCGCATGGGCTCGTCGCTCGACTGGTCGCGCGAACGCTTCACCATGGACGAGGGTTTCAGCACCGCCGTGAACGAAGTCTTCGTGCGGCTGTACGAAGACGGACTGATCTACCGGAAGAAGCGCCTGGTGAACTGGGACCCGATCCTCAAAACGGCGGTGTCCGACCTCGAAGTGGAAAACGTGGCGGAACGCGGCCACCTCTGGCACATCCGCTACCCGTTGCTGGACGACCGGCGCACATCCGAGGGCGCGGACCACGTCGTGGTCGCGACGACGCGGCCGGAAACGATGCTCGGCGACACCGGGCTCGCCGTGCACCCGGACGACCCGCGCTACCGCGACCTGATCGGCGCCCGCGCGCGGCTGCCCCTTGTCGGACGCGAAATCCCCATCGTCGGCGACCGCCACGTGGACCCCGAGTTCGGTACCGGCTGCGTCAAGGTCACCCCGGGACACGATTTCAACGACTATGCCGTCGGCGAGCGCCACGATCTGGATTGCATCAACATTCTCAACGATGACGCGAGCATCAACGACAACGCGCCCGAAGCGTATCGCCGCATGGACCGCATGCGGGCGCGGGAGACCGTCGTGGCCGACCTCACCGACCTCGACCTGCTCGCATCGGTCGAAGCGCACGACCTGACCGTGCCGCGCGGCGACCGCTCCGGCGCCGTCCTGGAGCCGTGGCTGACGGACCAGTGGTGGGTGGACGTCAAGCCGTTGGCCGAACCCGCCATCGAGGCGGTCCGGGACGGCCGCATCCGGTTCGTGCCGAGACAGTTCGAGAACATGTACTTCGCCTGGATGCGCGAGGTGCAGGACTGGTGCATCAGCCGCCAGCTCTGGTGGGGACATCGCATTCCGGCGTGGTACGACGACCGCGGCAACGTGTACGTGGGACGCGACGAAGGGGAGGCGCGCAAGAACGGCGGCGTCCCCGACGGTACCGCGCTGGCCCGGGATACCGACGTCCTCGACACGTGGTTCAGCTCGGCGCTCTGGACCTTCGTCACCCTGGGCTGGCCGGAGCGAACGCCCGAACTCGAACGCTTCCACCCCACCGATGTCCTGGTCACGGGACACGACATCATTTTCTTCTGGGTTGCGCGGATGATCATGATGACGCTGCGCTTTACCGGCGAAGTGCCCTTCAGGACCGTCTACACCCACGGGCTGGTGCGCGACGCCCACGGCGCCAAGATGTCGAAGACCAAGGGCAACGTCCTCGATCCCCTCGACATCGTCGACGGCATCTCGCTCGAGGACCTGGTGGCGAAACGCACCGCCGATCTGACCCAGCCGCAGATGGTCACCGCCATTGAAAAGGCCACCCGGGGGGACTATCCCGAGGGCATCCGCGCCTACGGCACCGACGCGCTGCGGTTCACCTACTGCGCCCTCGCCTCACCGACGGGACGCGACGTCAACCTCGACCTCGGCCGGATCGACGGCTACCGGAACTTCTGCAACAAGCTGTGGAACGCCACCAAGTTCGTCCTCATGCACGCGGAGGACACCGACCCCGACGCGCCCGCGCCGCTCGGTCTGGCCGACCGCTGGATACGTTCGCGCGCCCGGCGGCTGATCGAAGACGTCGAACGCGCGATTGGCGACTACCGCTTCGACCTGTACGCGAACGCGGTGCACGAATTCGCCTGGCACGAGTACTGCGACTGGTACGTGGAGTTCACCAAGCCAGTGCTGTGGCGGGCCGAAGAGGATCCCGCCGCCGCCCGCGCCGCTCGCCGGACCTTGCTCGAAACCCTCGACGTGCTGCTGCGCGTGGCGCATCCGATCACTCCCTACATTACCGAAACCCTCTGGCGCGAGGCGCGAGCCGCATCGGGACGTCCCGGCGAGACGATCATGCTGGAACCTTTTCCCCAGGCGGACGACATCCCCGACGACGCCGAAGCTGAAGCCGCTGTGGAGTGGCTGAAAGCCGTGGTCGTCGGCATACGCAATATCCGGGGCGAGATGGGCATCGCTTCCGGCGTTGGCGTCCGTCTCCTGCTTCAGGCCGGGGACACGACCGACCGCGAGCGGCTGCGCGCAACGGAGACCCTGTTGCGCCGGATGGCCGGCGTGGAGACGGTCGCATGGCTGGCCGCCGACGCCGAAGCGCCGCCCTCGGCGGTGCAGCTTGTCGGCGAACTGAAGGTTCTCGTGCCGCTCGAGGGGCTGATCGATATCGACAGGGAGTGCGAGCGCCTGCAGAAGTCGATCTCGCGTTTCGAGAGCGATCTTGGCCGCTCCGAGCAGAAGCTCGGCAACGAGAATTTCGTCACCAAGGCGCCGGCGGCCGTGGTGGCCAAGGAGCGCGACAAGGCGAAAGACCTCGCGGCGAAGCTCGAGACGATGCGGGAACAACTGTCCCGGCTGCGGGGAACAGGCGCCGCGTAACCGCGTTCCTGGCGAGAGTCCAGCGCTCCGGCTGGATGCGACATCCGGCTTAGGGAACTTCGAGCACCACCTTGCCGAAGGTGTCGTTGCCCGCGATCAACCTGTGCGCCTCTTCCGCCTGATCCATGGGCAACACGGTGTCGATGACGGGTCGGATCGCACCCGCTTCGATTCTGGGCCAGACCCGCTCCTTCAACGCGTCCATGACCAGGGCCTTCTGCGCGATGGTCCGGGAGCGCAACGTCGAGCCGACCACCCGCAGGCGTTTGACCATCACCGCTCCCAGCGGCAACTCGGCGCGGGCGCCGCCCATCAGTCCGATGACGACCAGGCGGCCCTCGATTTTCAGGCATCGGAGGTTTTCCGAAAGGTAAGCGCCACCCACCGGATCGAGGATGACATCGACGCCCTCGCCCTGCGTCCACTCGCGCACCCTGTCGCGGAAGGACTCCGAGTGCCGGTCGCAGCCCGCCGTCGCCCCGAGTTCGATGCAGCGGTTGACCTTCGAAGTCGATCCCGCCGTCACGTAGCACGGGTTGCCGAACTCCCGGCATAGCTGTATCGCCGCGGTACCCACACCGCTGCCGCCGGCATGCAGCAGCGCCGTCTGGGCGAACCGGAGTCCGGCTTCCATGTAGAGATTGAGATACGCCGTTGCGAACACTTCCGGCAAGGACGCCGCCTCGACGAAGGAGAGGCCCCGCGGCACTTTCAGGATCTGGCCCGCCGGCACCACGACGGTTTCGGCATAGCCTCCGCCGGCAAGCAGGGCGCACACGTGGTCGCCCACATCGACACGCGCAACGCCATCTCCCACCGCTTCGACGACGCCGGCGCACTCGAGGCCGAGAATGTCGCTCGCGCCCGGCGGCGGCGGATAGTTGCCTTCCCGCTGGACAAGGTCGGCGCGATTGACGGCGCTGGCGCGATTGGCGATGCGAACGTGCCCGGGACCCGGCTCGCCGAACGGCTCTCCGACGTCCGTCCAGCAAAGCCGTTCGCCAACGACCTGAATGGCTTTCACCAGGACATCCGCATCTTCACGCCGCGCGCGTCGAGGTGTCGCTTGAGTCCGCTGACGGTGTAGTCGCCGTAGTGAACCATCGATGCCACCAGCGCGGCATCGGCCTTGCCCTCGGTCAGCACGTCGTAGAGGTGGTCGGGGACCCCGGCACCGCCGGACGCGATGACGGGAATGCGCACGGCCTCGCTGATCGCCCGCGTCAGGTGCAGTTCATAGCCGTCGCGGGTGCCGTCCGCGTCGATGGAATTGACCACCAGTTCGCCGGCGCCCAGGCGTTCGCCTTCGCGCGTCCAGGCGAGCGCGTCGACCCCCGTAGGCGTGCGGCCCCCGCGCACGACGATCTCGTAGCCAGAGGGAAAGTCCGGCGACACGCCAACCTTGCGAATGTCCATGGATAGCACGACGTTCTGGCTGCCGATCGCCTCGGCGCATTCGGCGATGAGAGCAGGCCGCTCGACCGCCGCGGTGTTGACATTGATCTTCTCCGCTCCCGCGAGGCGCAGGTCCGTCGCGTCCGCCACCGAGCGGACGCCGCCGCCGACGGACAGCGGGATGAACACCTGTTCCGCCACCGCCTCGACGACGTCGAGAATGATGCGGCGTTTCTCGCTCGACGCAGTGATGTCGTAGAAGACGAGTTCGTCAAGGCCGTCGCGGTAGTACTCGCGCGCCTTCGCGACGGGATCACCGATGTCTTTCGTGTCCACGAAGCGCACGCTCTTCGCGAGGTTGCCGTCGCGGACATCGAGACAGGCGATCAGGCGCTTGCTAAGCATCGTTGCCGTCCCAGCGCACGAAGTTCTCGATCAGGCGCAAGCCGACGCGGCCGCTTTTCTCGGGGTGGAACTGCGTCGCGAAGTAGTTGCCGACGCCCAGCGCGCAGCAGAATTGCCCTTCGTAGTCCGCAACCGCGCGCACGCTGCCCTCGTCCGACGGCACCGGGTAGTAGGCGTGCACGAAGTAGAACTCGTCACCCGGCTCGACATGCGCGAGGAGGGGATGCGCACGCACGATACGCACCGCGTTCCAGCCCATGTGGGGCACCTTCAATGCCCGGTCGGTCAGCGCGAAACGCCGTACGTCTCCGGGAATCAGGCCCAGGGTCTGCTGGTCGTTCTCCTCGGAGCGTTCGAGGGAAATCTGCAGTCCCAGGCATATGCCGAGCACGGGCGTGCCGTCGTGCATGACATCGAGAAGCGCGCGATCAAGACCCCGCGCCCGCAAGCTCCGCATGGCGCTGCCGGCGGCGCCCACTCCCGGGAAAATTACCCGGTCCGCACGCCGCACACGCGCCGGGTCGCTCGTGATATCGGCGGCAGTTCCCACTTCCGCGCACGCCCGCTGCACGCTGCGCAGGTTGCCGGCGTCGTAGTCGACAATTACCGTTCTAGCACTAGTCATAGCCGCGCGATGGTAGGCGGTGGCCGAAGTCACGGCAAGGTTGTCCATCGGTCACGGCCTTGGAACAATGCGAGAACCCATGGGGAACGCGAACTGCATCAACGAGCGCGGCGTTCTGATCGCCAATCTCGGATCGCCCGCCGGCTGCGATGCCGCCTCGGTGCGCCGCTACCTGAACGAGTTCCTGATGGACCCCCACGTCATGGACGTGCCCTGGCCGATACGGCGCCTGATCGTGTCCGGGTTTATTCTTCCGACCCGCCCGCGGCGGAGCGCCGAGGCATACCGCGCCATCTGGCGCGACGACGCGCCCGGGTCGCCCCTCATTCACCATACGCAGGCGCTGGCGGAGCGCGTGGGCAGCCTGAGTCGCCTGCGGGTCGCCGTTGGCATGCGCTACGGGGAACCGAGCCTGGCTGACGGCATCGCCGCCCTGGGAGATGTCGGTGAAATTCTCCTCGTTCCCATGTACCCGCAGCACGCGGCATCCACGCGAACGACGACCATCGAGCGCGTGAAGGCATTGGCAACGGTTCCGGTCCGCGTCATGCCGCCGTTCCATGCGCGGCCGGCGTTCCTGGACGCTGTTGCCCGGCTGGTGCGCGAAACCATGGCGCCTGAAGACCACGTGGTCTTCAGCTACCACGGTCTCCCCGAGCGGCACCTGACGAAAGCCGATCCCACCGGGTCGCATTGCCTGGCGCGTGGCGACTGCTGCGAGACGCCCTCGCCCGCCCACGCCACCTGCTACCGGCACCAGTGTCTCGAGACCACGCGGGCGCTCGCGCGACGTCTCGGTCTCCCAGCGAAGGACGCCTCTCACTCCACGAGTTTTCAGTCACGCCTGGGGCGGATGCCGTGGCTGCGTCCCTACACCGACGAACTGCTCGGTGAATTGCCCCGACAGGGAATCCGTTCCGTCACCATCGCGTGTCCCGCGTTCACCGCGGACAACCTCGAGACGCTGGAAGAAATCGGCATTCGGGGCCGAGCGACGTTCATGGCCGCGGGCGGCAGCGCGTTTCGACTCGCGCCGTGCCTCAACGACGACGAGGAGTGGGCCCGGGGCGTTGCGGGGTGGTGCACTGATCCGACCCGGTAGAACGCAACCCTCCGACGCCTATCCCGCAGTCGCCTCCGCCAGCAGCGAGGACCCCGTCACGCCCATGAGAAGCGGCAGCGACGCGTCGATGAGGATCCAGACGAGGGAATTGGTATCGCTGCCGGCCGCCGCGTAGCCCGGGCTGAGGAGGGTGAACCAGTTCCAAAGGAACATGATCCCCACGAACAGGAAGCCGTAAAACAACGTGTTTGCAAGAAGATATGCGCGCGTCACCGCCGCGTCACCCGCCTCGGCCTTCTTGCGCATGTAGGCGACCCTGAGGCCCAGCAGAATCGCCAGCGCCATCAACGGGTTCAGGATCTCCCACACCGGACTATACGGCTGCCCGCCCTCGGACGTGTGGTAAAGCGGCTCGATCACCGTGTGCACGGCGATCAGGACGGCCATCGCGATGAGAAATACGCCGACGATCCGATTGAACATGTCCATCATTCCTTCCTCCTGCATCGGTACGAGCCAATGACAATACCATCCCTCTCCAGGGAGAGCCTCGGGCGGGCGGGAGGTCGGAAATGATCGCGCGCCGGGCCGGCGACGCGCGGGAGTTCAGCCGGCTTCCGCTGCCTGCGTCGGCTTGACTACGAACAGGAGATCGCCGGCGTTGACCTGCTGGCCGCTCGTAACGTTGACGTGGGTCACTTCGTACTCGCCCTCGCGGTAGAGGCCGTTGTCGCCGGAGTTGTAGTCCTCAAGCCGCAGCGGCGTGAAGATCTTGAACGCCTCGAGCTGGCACAGGATGTCATCCAGGCCGATGCGCTGGCCCGGCTGGACATATTCCGGTTCCGCGGGTGACGGGTTCGCAAAAAAGATCCCCGCCGACGGCGAAAGCACGCGCAGTTCGACGCTGTTCTCTATGCGGATGGCATCGCTGCCGATGTCGCCCGGGCGAGGTCCGGCGGCGCGTTCTATCTCCTCGATCAGCACGTCGGACTCCGTGCCCGCGAGGAACGCCGGCAAATAGCCGGTGTCGTAGTTGCCTTTGAGGAAGGTCGGGTCCCGCAGGACGCGCTTGACCAGCGCGATGTTCGTCGCGATGCCTTCCATGCGCACGCGGTCCAGGTACTTGGCCAGCTTGGCCGCCGTATCGGCGCGGTCCCGGCCGTGTGCTATCACCTGGCCGATCATGCTGTCGTAGTACGGCGAGATGAACCTGTCCGGCGCCGCGATGCTGATCACGTCGACGTCCCGGGCCGAAGGGAACTCGCACGCGGTGATGGTGCCGGGGCTCGGCTGAAACGAGTGGTCGCTTGAGGCTATGCGCTCGGCGTTGATGCGGGCTTCGATGGCGTAGCCGTTCTCGCCCACCTCGAGGTCGGCGATGCTCTCGCCCGCGGCGATCCTGAACTGTTCGCCGACGATGTCGACGCCGGACACCATCTCCGTGACCGGATGCTCCACCTGCAGCCGCGTATTCATCTCCATGAAGTAGACCGCCCCGGCATCGAGGTCGTAGATGAACTCGACCGTGCCGGCGCCGACGTATTTCACCTCGTCGGCGAGCGCCGCCGCGTGTTCGCGCACGGTCCTCTCAAGATCCTCGGGCAGCATGGTGGAACCCGACTCTTCGATCACCTTCTGCTTGTCGCGCTGCACGCTGCAATCGCGCAGGCCGAGCACCCTGGTGTTGCCGTGGTAGTCGCGCAGCACCTGCGCCTCGATGTGACGCAGCGAAGTGATGTATTTCTCAAGGTAGACATCGCCGTTGCCGAAGGCGGCGCGGGCCTCCGTGGAAACGCGCTGAAACAGCTCGTGGAAGCGATCCCGCGATTCGACCACCTGGATCCCCTTGCCGCCGCCACCGTGCACGGCCTTGATCAGTATCGGGTAACTGATCTCGTCGGCCAGCGCGGCCGCCCGGTCGACTTCCGTCACGATGCCGTGACTACCCGGAACCACCGGCACGCCGAGGCGCATCGCCGTCGTGATGGCGTTCGACTTGTTCCCCATGATGTCCATCGTGACCGTGGACGGACCGATGAAGTTGATCCCGCGCGAGCGCACGACCTCGGCGAACTGGCTGCTCTCGGAAAGGAATCCGATGCCGGGATGCAGGGCGTCGACGCCCTCGTGCTCCGCTACGGAAATGACGGAAAGCGCGTTGAGGTAGCTCTCGTCGGGCGTGGCGCCGCCGATGCACACCACCGAGTCCTTCGCCGACAGCATGTCCACCGGCACCGATTCCATGTCCGGGTCGGACTGGACCAGCACGACGCCGATTCCGCGGCGCTGGGCGATACGGATGAGTTTGACGGCGGTGCAGCCACGCGCGTGTATCAACACCTTGGAGACCGGTCGGATCAGGTCCTCCGGCCTGACAGTCGGCCGGGACGGCGCGGTAACGGGCCGCTGCTGGCTGAGCACCCCCGCCATCACGCGATTGACCACGTCCGTCGCGGACTCCACGGGAACCGGGATGTCAGGATCGATCTTGCGCAGTTCGTCATCGAGGTCGGGCAACATCGGGTGTTTGACGAGGCCCTGCATCGACCCGGGCGTGTCGCAGAGGTAGTTGGAGAGAATGGAGTCCATGGGCAGGTTCGACGGCACGACGATCTGTCCGGCGAACGGCATGCTGGCACCCGAGAAATAGTAGGTCTGCGCCAGCGGATGCGTCACGAAGCTGGCCTGGGCACCGCCGGTGCAGTCACCAAAGCCGAACATGATGACGGGCAGGTCGTAGTCGCGCACGAAACGCGTCACGCGGTCGTTGATGGCCGCCATCGAGAAGAGCGAGCCGGCGCCCTCCTTCGTCTGCATGCCACCGGAGGAGATGAAACAGATGACCGGCAGGTTCTGTTCGGCGCATGCGACAAGGAGCTTGCAGAACTTCTCCGCGCTGGCCATATCGAAGGCGCCGGCCTGGAAGTTCGCGTTCGAGATGACGGCGCCGGCGCGCAGACCGCCATTGCCGTCCTTGAACGTGCCGATGCCGGTTATGACGCCGCAGGGCGTCGTGTTGCTGGCCAGCGCGGTCTCGATGGATTGACGCAGGCCCGGAAATTCACAGGGGTCGGAACTCAGGAGATCGGCGAACAGTTCCTCGAAGTCGGAAAAAAACATGTCGATGAACGCCTGCGGCGCCGTGGCGCGCCGCGACTTGAAGTGCGCCAGCGTGTTCTGGATGCGCAGGTCGCGGTAGGCGATGTGGAGTCGATTCCAGAAGTCCTTGCGACCGATTTTCCGGGGCGCGATCCGGCCGTCGTAGCGGCGGCCGTCCCACTCCGAGCGCAGGTAGGACAGCAGCAGTCTCTCGAACAGGAAGGTGACGACCACCAAGAGCGTATCCGGCAGGTGCGCGAAAGCCCGCTTTTTCCACTCTTCCACGGCGCGAAAGAAGTCCCCGGACCGGGAATTGTCCGCGATGCGCCGGTACCAGTCGAAGAACTGCCCCTTGAGGCGCAAGGCAACCTGTTCCGGGGGCTCGTCCGCCGGCGTGCCACGAGCCGCACCCTTGGCGGCCGCCGCGAAAGCCAGGTCAATCAGGCCGGAGAGAGACGCCTTCGACAGGCTGCGCGTGCGGCCGGCTTCTTCGGCGATGGAATCGAGACTTGCGATGGTGTGATCGTAGACGGCATCGAACAGCAGGAAGTTCTCGCACTCCGAAGCGAAGTCCTCACGCAGATCGTCTTCCAGCAGTATGTCGAGCACCGTGCGCTCCGCCTCGTCTGCTTCTCCGCCTCCCTGCGCCTCGTTTGCCGCGGACATGATGAAAGACGGAAAGCGATCCTCGAGGATCATCCTGTTCACGACCAGGTGCGCGGTGGACTTGCCGCCCTCCGACATCGCCTGGCGCGTGCGCTGTGCCAGTTCCGCCGCGACGACCAGGTCGTCCATCGGCCCTTCGGTCATGGCGAGGTTCAACTCCGCCGCCAGTTGCGAGCGGACGTAGGCGTCGGATTTGCCGTCGAGATGCTCCGGCGAGAGCAATTTGCCGCCCTCGTGGGTAAAGCGTTGGCGCAGCAGCGGTCCGAACGCGGGGTCGCGGGCTATCGTACGGAGCAGGGCCCGCGGTTCGCGAATCTCGTTCACGCCAACCAGGGCGCGGACCTCGGTATGGTTCGTCAGGTAGTGTTTCAGGGCGGCGAAGTTGCCCGTGGCATCGGTTTTCCACCGATTGAAGAGATACATGCCCGCGTCGGAGAGCAGGGTCGCGCGGGCTTCCCGGTAGTTCTTTGCCGGCTCGCCCAGGATCAGCCGGGCGAAACGGCCCCGCTCATCGCCGAGCGCTTCCTTGCGCGAGACGTAGTTTTTCCATGCCCGCGAAAGCACATCGTCGTAGCGGACCTGGTCGGGATCCTGCATCCATTTCAGGAACACCCGTCGGCGTTCGCGCGCCGCCCGCGCCGCCAGTTCGCCCTCCGGCAGCCGCTGTTGCGCCAGGCGCCCGTATTGCTGCTCGGAGGTGGCCTTGATGCGCCGGCGGCAGCGGAGATAGCGAAGGTAGCGGTTGGCGACGCCGAAGACATTCGGATACTCGGTGGGGTTGCGCGACACACTGAAAGCCCCGCTCTCCTGGATGCGCCGCAGTCGTTCGGACGGGGCGAGATAGCGTTCCAGGCTGCGCCGATAGTGATCGAGGATATAGGGGTTGTCGGCGACGAACGACGTCGTCGTGGCCTCGATGGACTGAATGCCGGAGACGATGGCGAGGCGAAGGTTCTCGAGCGTGTCCGCCTCACCCGGACTGTAGTCGATGACGCCGTCGATGTTGCCCTGGTCATACAGCTCGAACGGCGACAGTCCGACCTGCTTGGCGCACTGTTGCCAGGACAGGTTGAGCCGGCGCGCGATGCTGGCGAGACCCTGCGGCTGGATCGTGCTGAAGACGCCGTCGCGTACCGACAGCAGGAGGTTGCTCGCCGCCAGGGGAATGGCCCCGCCCGAGTAACCGAGGCCGAAGATGATGCCGATGTTCGGCACCTTCACGCCAGCCATCTGGGTAATCAGCCTGGAGATGCTGTGCGCCTGGTTGTTGCGATTCGCCTCCGCCTGGGCGTCCGCGCCGGGCGTATCCATGAAAGTGACGATGGGCATGGCGCGATTGGCGGACTCCGCCACCCAGTCGGCCGCGGCGATGTGGTGTTCGGGTCCCCAGACACCGTTGTTGACCGAACGGTCCTGGGCTATGAACGCGACCGGGCGCTGCATGCCGTCGAAATCCATGCGCACGACGCAGGCGTAGAAGGGCCCGTCGCGCAGTTCGTCACCGAACCTCTCCCCGAGGCGCCGTATGACATCCGGGGCCGGCGTGCGCCGCGTGTCCTCCGCGTCGGACACGACGGCTTCGATATACGAATCAATGTCCATGTTCGCCAACACATCGCGTCGGCGCGCTATTTCCGTCTCCTGCAACAGACCCCGCATGGACCGGCTCTGGCCAGTCTCGAGACTGGGAAACAGCGAGAAGTCCTGGGCCAGACCCTCGGCGATAAAATACAGCCGATCATTGACCGACGCGGTTTTATTCAAGCCCGAAGCCATATGCATTGGGAGGGCGGCTACTGTAATGTAAACGCTCTCGAATCCGCAAACATTCGACTGGTTACCAAATGGGCGGCGAAACGGCAAGTAAATCCTTGCAAATCGCGGTGTTAACCGTTTCGGACACCCGAACCGAGGCGGACGACACCTCCGGCGATATCCTCTGCCAGCGCCTGGTGGACGCCGGGCACGCGCTCGCCGGACGCGCGATCGAGGTCGACGACGTGTACAGCATCCGGGCGCGCGTTTCAGCGTGGATAGCCGATCCTGGAGTCGATGCGATCCTGGCGACGGGCGGCACGGGATTCTCGGAGCGCGACAGCACCCCGGAAGCACTGTTGCCGCTGTTCGACAAAACCATCGACGGATTCGGCGAGTTGTTCCGGCAGGTCTCCCTGACCCAGATCGGCAGTTCCACCATCCAGTCCCGGGCGCTGGGAGGCCTCGCCAACGGCACGCTCATATTCGCCCTTCCGGGCTCTACCAACGCGTGCCGCACCGGCTGGGACGAAATCCTCAAGGACCAGCTCGACGCCGACTTCAAACCCTGCAACTTCGCGGAGTTGATACCGCGATTCAGGCAGCGCCAGTCGGCATAGATTCCACGAAAAAACAAGGAAACCCCATGAACGATGTCTTCATCCTCGGCGCCCAACGCACGCCCATCGGCAGCTTTCTCGGCGCGCTCTCGAACAAGGCGGCGCCCGAACTCGGCGCACACGCCATCGAGGCCGCCACCACCGACGCTGGCGTCGACCCCGCGGCCATCGACGAAGTGCTGATGGGTTGCGTCATCGGCGCGGGCGTGAAGCAGGCCCCCGCCCGCCAGGCGATGCGTCTCGCGGGCGTCCCCGACGCCGTGGGCGCAACCACCGTCAACAAGGTCTGCGCCTCCGGCATGAAGTGCGCGATGCTCGGCACCGACCTCATTCGCGCCGGCAGCGCCAACTGCGTTGTCGCCGGCGGCATGGAGAGCATGTCCAACGCGCCCTACCTGCTGGTGCAGGCGCGCCGGGGGCACCGCATGGGTCACCGCGAGGCCGCGGACTCCATGTTTGTGGACGGACTGGAAGACGCCGAAACCGGCGCCTCGATGGGCAGCTTCGCCCAGACCACCGCGGACGCCCACCAGCTCACGCGGGAAGCGATGGACGCGTTCGCCATCGGCTCCGTCAAGAAGGCCCTGCGCGCGATGGACGATGGCGATCTCGAACGTGAGATCGCGCCCTTCGAGGACGTGAACGAGGACGAACAGCCGCGGCGCTCCAGGATCGACCGGATTCCGACGCTGCGCCCGGCCTTCGCCAGGGACGGCACCATCACGGCGGCAAACGCAAGTTCGATTTCCGACGGCGCGTCGGCGCTGGTACTGGGGGACGCATCGGTCGGCAGCGAAGCGCTCGCGCGCGTGGTCGGCCATGCCACGCATTCGATCCACCCTTCGGACTTCACCATCGCGCCGGTCGGCGCCATCGACAAGCTCCTGTCCAGCGTCGGCTGGAGCAAGGAAGACGTGGACCTGTTCGAGATCAACGAGGCGTTCGCCATGGTGACCATGCTCGCCATCGCCGAACTCGGGCTCGACCCGGAAAAGGTGAACCTCTACGGCGGCGCCTGTGCCCAGGGACATCCCATCGGGTCCACCGGCGCGCGGCTGCTCGTCACGCTGGCGCACGCCCTGAAGTCGACCGGAGGCACGAAGGGTGTGGCCGCGCTGTGCATTGGCGGCGGCGAGGCGACTGCCATGGCGATCGAGCGCGTGTAAACAGGGAACCGCGTTGTCCCGGCTCCCCGTCATCGTAGGTATCGGCGGCGTCAATCCGGCCGGCCGGGTCTCGTTCCACCACGCGTTTCGCCGCATCGTGATCGACGCGATCGGCGCGGCCCACGCCGACGACACCTACGCGAGCCTCGCCGCGCTGATGCGGTTGAACGACGATCCCGCAGACCCGTCCACGCGCGAATATATTCGGGACAACACGCTGATCCGCCGCATATCGCGCTTCGATCCGACGGATGTGACCCGCCATCGCCAGGCGACCATCAGCGCCGCCGGGAAACAGGGCATCCGATTCGTCGTCGCCAAGCGCCACCTGCCGGAACGCGTTCCCTCCGACTGGCGCGTGGAGGCCCTGGACGAGAGGCGCGTCACGGTATGCGTCACCGGGGACGCATCGGTCCTCTTTCCGGAGCGGACGACATCGCGCGTGACGTCCGCCGGACAGGTGCCCACCGGCTTCGAGCCCGGTCGACTCTACCCCTCGCGCAGTCACCCGAGAGGCATGGAACTGGCACTGTTCGGCGCTTCCGACGCGGTCCAGTCCATGGGAATTGACTGGAGCGAGCTGCGCGCGCGGGTACGTCCCGACGCGTTCGCCGTCTACGCCGGCAGCGCCATGGGCCAGCTCGACAACAACAGCAACGCCGGTTTGATGCAGTTACCACTTAAAGGCCGGCGCGTCACTTCGAAGCATGTCGCCTTCGGTCTGCCAGACATGGTCGCGGATTTTGTCAGCGCTTACACCGTCGGCAACGTCGGAGCGATCAGCGGCATCATCGGCGCCTGCGCCACATTTCTTTACAACCTCGGGCGCGCCGTGGACGAAATCCGCGCCGGCAAGTTGCGCGTGGCGCTGGTGGGCGGCGCGGAAGCCCCCATCGTGCCGGAGATCATCGAGGGTTACCGCGTCATGGGGGCGCTTGCGGAAGACGAGGCGCTGATAGCCATCGACGGCAGCGACACGGTGGACAACCGCCGCGCCTGCCGGCCGTTCGGCAACAACTGCGGCTTCACCGTGGCCGAAGCCGCCGTCTACGCCGTGGTCTGCGACGACGCGCTCGCACTCGAACTCGGCGCCAACATCCACTGCGCGGCGCCTGCGGTATACGTCAATGGCGACGGCTTCAAGAAGTCCATTTCCTCCCCCGGCGTCGGCAACTACCTCACCATGGCCAGGGCGATGTCGATGGCGCGGGCAATTCTTGGGGACGACAGCCTGCGACGGCGAACGTTCGTCCACGCGCACGGCACCGGCACGCCGCAGAACCGCGTCACCGAGTCCCGGATCCTGGACCAACTCGCGGGCGTGTTCGGCATCGAGCATTGGCCCGTGGCGGCGGTCAAATCGGTCCTGGGACACTCGATGGCGCCCGCCTCCGGCGATCAACTCGCCTGTGCGCTCGGCACCTGGGCCTACGACTACGTGCCGGGCATCACCACCATCGACGCGCTGGCGGACGACGTGTCCCGCGAGCACCTGCGTTTCGAGACCCGGCACTTCGAACTTCCCGGCAGGGAGATCGACGCCGTTTTCGTCAACTCCAAGGGATTCGGCGGCAACAACGCGACGGGCCTGTTCCTCGCGCCCGACGTGACGCGTCGAATGCTTGCGACGAAGCACGGCGAACGCGCGCTGACCGCCTACGATGATCGCAACGCCGCCGTCCACGAGCGCGCGCTCGCCTACGACGTCGCAATGACGCGGGGAGACGTGGAGATCCTGTACGGCTACGGCGAAGGCGTGATCGACCCAGACGATCTCGCCATATCCGAGCGGGAACTGCGCGTGCCCGGCTACGCGCGGCCGATTTCCCTGGACGCGGAGAATCCCTTTCCAGACATGACTGGGTAGTCAAGAGACCGGGTACAGCGCCTCCATCGCACGCTCGAAACTGACCAGGCGGCGGATGAGCGCGTTGTAGCGGGAGTGAGCATCACCGGCCTCGCCGGCACAGATGGCGGCGTACAGCGCCAGTTCCGGGCTTTCGGACAGAGCCGGTATCGCCGGAATCTCAAGGCCGATACTGCGCAATCGCGGGGCGCCCACGGCCACGAGCAGGGCCTCGACCGTCAGTTCGCCGCACCGCAAATCGTCGATCCCCTTGGCCACGAGATCCGCGCCGGGAAGGTCCGGCCGGATCGATCCGCGGGTCGACCCCCGTCGGCCGGTCGCAGTCATGACTTCCCGGACCCCATTGCGCCGACCACTCTCTCCACTCGATGCCGGAACTGAGGGGGATCAATGGCCGGATAGCGCACGAGATCGGACTCGATGGCTGCAAACAGGCGCATGAGCCGATCAGGCTCGATCAATTTCAATCGTGACATCGCTTCGACATCGCTCAGATCCTGCGCATGACCCCGTTCGATTTTGGCAAGCGCCTGCGCGTAAAAGTCATAGTGACGAAAATCTACCAAGCCATGTCGCGCGACGAAAACGCTGCGGGCACGCCAGTCGGGCAAGGCCGGAATGAAATCGTCGGGGCTCGCCAACTCCAGGTTCATGTTCAGTGCATCCTTGGCACGAGCAATGGCCTCGAAAACGCCGGGCGGTTCGGGGTCGAGCTTGAGGTCTACATCAATCGTCGTGTCGCGCCATCCGACAACCACCGCAGAGGCACCACCGACCAGGTAGATTTGCCCCCCTCCGCGCGCCTCACGCCCCAGTAGCCGCATGAGTTCCTGAACCTTATCGGCGTTGCTGGTGTCGTGTCCCGCAAGTTTATGGCACTTCAGCGCGTTCCACGGGGTCTGTGGCAAGGCGCGTCCCCGCCGGGAATGGTCGGCTCCATTTCCAAGGGGCGCAACACCGCCACAGGCCCCGTGGGACGCGCCCTTCGGGAGATCGCCATGCACGCCACTGCCGCGTTGTGGCCCTTGCGAATATGCCTGATATTCACTGCGGACCACGCCTTGCATTGACGCGCATGGCGAACTCTGAAGTACCAGAAACTTGCGGGACACGACACTAGGTTCTCGTGGCATCGCTCTCGACGAACCGCCTCGCTTCGTCCGTCAGTATGGTCCGACCCCAGTTGCCCGGCAACCGACCCCCTCTTGACTGCCCGAGCACCACCTCCTTGTCGGAGATCCAGGAATCTCCAGGGCTCCGTGCTTGCGTTGGCTTGCGGTCCCTCCCAAACTTAGCCGAGCAAGAAATCAAAAGGTGGGGGGACGGCATGGCCATTGTAGAGACACGTTACGGCAAGGTTGAGGGCGCAAGCATTGACGGCGTCCACCGTTTCAGGGCGATACCCTTTGCGGCCCCGCCGGTGGGAGAACGGCGCTGGCGCGCGCCGGAACCGCCCGAGCCCTGGGCGGGCGTGCGCGCCGCAGGCGGAGACTGGGGCACCCAGGCGTGGCAGGCGGCTCGCCCGGGCGAAGGCCCGCTGAAGTTCGTGTTCAACGCCGCCAACGCGGAAAAACGCGACGAGGACTGCCTCCAGCTTAACGTCTGGTCTCCTGGCCTCGACGACGCGAAGCGCCCGGTGCTGATGTGGATCCACGGCGGCGGATTCACCGGCGGCACCGGCGCCACACCGACCTACGACGGCGAGATACTGTCGCGGCGCGGTGATGTGGTGGTGGTCACGATGAACTATCGGATCGGCGCGCTCGGATTTCTCAACCTGAACGAGGTAACCGGCGGGCGCATTCCTTCGACCGGAAACGAGGGATTGCTCGACCAGGTCGAAGCGCTGAAGTGGATACGCGACAACATCTCCGCATTCGGCGGCGACCCCGGCAACGTCACCATCATGGGCGAGTCGGCGGGCGCGGCGAGCGTCTGCGCGCTGCTGGCCTTCGCGCCCGCGCGGGGACTCTTCCACCGGGCGATGCCGGTCAGCGGCGGCGGCAGCAGCGCGAACCCGCTCGAACGTGCCGTGAGAGTCTCAGAAGCGTTCCTCGAGAAGGTCGGCCTGACCGGAAACGACGTGGACAAGCTGCTGGCGCTCGATCCCGAAGTCATCACGAATGCCGGACTGGGATTCTCGCTGCCGGACGGACTCGGCAATTTTCGGTCGGTCATCGACGGCACCGACCTCAAGGCGATACCGGCGGACGCGGTCGCGAGCGGCGCGGCGGACGGCATCTCGGTCTTCGCCGGCACGCAGCGGGACGAGTGGCGGCTCTTTGTCTGCCGCAGTGCGCTGGCGGAGAACCTGGACGAGGCCGGATTGGTCGCCGAGGTTTCGAAGACGGTCGAGGACCCCCAGGGCCTCATCGACGGATTTCGCCGCATCCTCAAAGATCGCGGCCACTGGACCGATCCCGTGTCGGTGCTGGCCGCCATCGAAACGGGGCGCCGGATGCGGATGCCTTCGATCGGCCTCTGCGAGAAGATCGCGGCGCGCGGCCAACCCGCGTACCAGTACGTGTTCACGGCGGAATCCCCGTGGGACGGCGGCATCCTCAGATCGTGTCACGCGATCATCATCGGTTTCATTTTCGGCACGCATGCCTTCAGCGACGAGAGCATCGAGTTCTTCGGCGGCGGCGAGGCCGAGGACACGCTTGCGGGGCACCTGCAGGACTCGGTCATCAACTTCGCGAGGACCGGCAACCCGCGCACGGAAGCGCTTGCGGACCTTGTCCCCTACGACACGGAGACGCGCTCTACCGCCGTCTTCGGTCATCCGGCGAGGGTCGAGAACGCGCCGTTCGAAGAGGATCGCCTGCTCTGGGCCAAGCATAACGTCGGCTGACACACTGTCAGACCTGCCGCTTTGCGGTGGGTCTCGGCGGCGGTAGAACGACGCACTCGGGTGCTAATTCACCGTCGAGGCACCTTTGGGTAACGCGGCGAGCCGTTTTCGGACACGTTCCTGCATCTTGCCCTGGGCCAGCTCCATGGCGCGTTCCAGTTCGCGCCGGGCCATGTCGATAGACCCCAGGGACAGCCACAGATCAGCGCGATCGACATGCAGCGAGAACGCTGTCGGGTGCAGGATGACCTGGTAGTCGGTCAACTCCAGGGCGCGGGCGTGGTCACTCTGCATGTTCGCCGCCAGGCGCAAGTTGTTCAGCATTCGAAGCATGATGTCCGAGGGCTCGGCCGGCCGGAACGCGGTGTCGTCGACGACGTTGCGCCGCTGGTCGCTGCTGAACTCGCGTCGCAGCCACGCCAGGCAGTCCTGCCTGCTGGTCATCCGCATTGCCGTGGGATCGACCAGGCGGTTGTTGAGCGCGACCAGGAAGCGCCTCGGAAAGTCGATTCCGGTAGCCCGCAGGTCCAAGTGGGCGGCAGTGCCAAGGACGACCACCGCGAGACTGATCGGGATTCCCTCGCGATGTCGCAGCACATGTTCCAGTGCGCTGTTGCACGAGAGGTGATAGCGGCGCTGGGAGACGCCACGGAAACCCTGGCTGCGCAGAGACTCCACCAGGGTCACCGGTCCGGCGTCGGCGCCCGCGATCTCCGCCAGGCGGCGCATCTCGGCCCGGCACCACCCCGCGTCGGTGTCCGGGTCGACCACGCGGGAAACCAGCAACGCGCCATCCACCACGCTGCCGCGCCGTTCCAGGAAGAGCCGGAACTCGCCCGCCAACGGCGGCGCCCGCCCGCGAATAGTGGTCACAGAGCCCTCAGCCGGGGTGCGCGAGGGGTGTCCCCTCGCAAACAAAGAGCCCTCAGCCGGGGTGCGCGAGGGGGCACCCCTCGCAAACAAAGAGCCCTCAGCCGGGGTGCGCGAGGGGCGTCCCCTCGCAAGAAAACAGCCCTCAGCCGGGGTGCGCGAGGGGCGTCCCCTCGCAAGAAAACAGCCCTCAGCCGGGGTGCGCGAGGGGCGTCCCCTCGCAAGAAAACAGCCCTCAGCCGGGGTGCGCGAGGGCCATCCCCTCGCAAGAAAAGACCGATCAGCCCGGGAGCCGACGGTCCGGCGCTGTTCGTCGCCCGACGCATCAGTAGCTGATCGACGTCTGCAGCCTCACCCAGCGGCCGTTCTGCACCTGCGACAAGGTCGACGAGTCGACGCCCTTGTGGTCGTCCGGGCCGAACGTCAGCACGTTGCCGAAGATATCCGTGTACTCCGTCAAGGACTCCAGCGCCTCGATCAGTCCTTCGCGGGTGAGGTCCCGGCCCGCCATTTCCAGCCCCAGCACGGTGAGGTCCGCCGCGCGCTTGCCGACCATCGCGGGCAACCCGGGGATTTCGCCGAAGCGTTCCTTGTAGCGATCGAACCAGTCGCGCATTTCCGGCGACATTTCGTCGTCCTCGTAGATGATCGCGACCGGCGCAAACGCGTAGTAGCCCTCCCCGGATCCGCTCTTCTGCTCCGCGATCACGCGTCCGAAGGCCGCTTCGTTGCCGACGAAGGCCACATCCTTCCAGCCGATCTTGCGGGCCGTCTCCAGTATCAGGATCGTGTCGCGGTGGACCGTCCCCATCATGACCAGGTCGCAGCCCGCATTCCTGAGCCGCAGGACCGCCGCCGTGAATTCGCTCTCGGTCGGCTTGTGCGCAGAGACGTCTCCGACTTCGAGGCCCATCTCCGCCGCCTGGTCCTGCATACCTTCCAGGATTTCCATCCCGTAGTCGGAGTCGTGGTAGATGGCGCACGGCGTCGTCTTGCCCATCTCTTCCACGAAATACTTCACGCCGGCGCGTATTTCCTCGTAGTAGAGTCCGATCTGGCTGATCATCAGCTTGCGGAACGGCTCCACCATGTCGCGGGAGCCGCTGGACGGAAACAGGTTCGGAACGCCAGCCCGAAACTGCTGATCCAGCACGGCGTTGTTGGTCTGGGTTCCTACGGCCCCGACCATGGCAAAAATCTTGTCCCGGTTGATCAGCTTGTTCGCGGCCGAGATCGCCCTCGGCACCTGGTAGCCGGTGTCCTCGACGACGAGCTGAATCTGCCGACCATGGACGCCGCCCGCAGCGTTGACCGCATCGAAGCGCATGCGCAAACCGTTGACGACGCCGACGCCCCATATGGCGATCGGCCCCGTCAGGTCGCTATGCGTGCCCAGCACGATCTCCGTGTCGGTCACGCCGACCACCGGAGTCGGCGGCGGAGCTTCGCCGGGCGCGGTCTCAGTGCTTTCCGGCGCGCCGCAACCGGCAACCGCCACGATGCAAAACAGGAAGAGAACTTTGATGGCTCGCCTCATCCCTCATCCCCTCTTCAAGCGTCGGATCGTGGAAGCTTACGGGATGTGCCGTGCACGTGCCACGGCAGGAAATCCGCAGCCTACTCGCCGTTTGCGAACCGATGACGGAAGTACTCGAGGCCTTTCTTGGCAAGCAGCGGAAAGATGCCGAGCAGGACGAAGGAGAGGATCAAAGTCGGCGACAGGATGCCGGCAAGCGATTCCAGTTGGCCTAGCTCGTTGCCCGCGTTCACGTAGACGACCGTCCCCGCGAACATGCCCAACTGGCTCACCCAGTAGAACGTCCAGACTCGAATGGACGTCAGGCCCATGGCCAGGTTGATGGCGAAGAAGGGAAATGCGGGAACCAGGCGCAGGGCGAACAGGTAGAAGGCACCTTCCTGCTCCACGCCCCGGTTGACAGGCGCCAGCACCTTCTCGAAGCGCTTCAGCACCGCGTCCCTGAAGAGGTAGCGGGCAAGCAGGAAGGCGAGCGTCGCGCCAATGGTGCTCGCAAACGACACTAACACGACGCCGGTGACCAGCCCGAACACTCCCCCTGCCGCCAGCGTCAGTATCGCGGCACCCGGCAGCGACAGTCCCGTCACCGCGATGTAGATCGCCATGAACAGCAATGCCACCAGGAGTGGATTGGTCTCATAGAGACCCACGGCGGCCGACCGTTGGGATTGGAGGAACTGGAGGCTGAGGTAGTCCTGTAGGCCGAAATAGAAGAACAGCGCAATCAGAACGACCACGCCCGCCAGCAGCGCCAGCCGACCGTACTTCACGGGTTGGCCACCCATTGCCGAAGTCCGCTCAAGGCCTGTTCAGGCTCCAGTCGTAGTCGTGATCGAAACGGTCGTATCCGTCGAGCGCCTTGGCCAGTTCCGGCGCCGCGTAACGCTTCAAATGGGCGAAGACGCCCTCGTCGGTGCCGCCGAAGTCCTCCTTGAACCATTCGTAGATGCTCGAAATCAATAGCCCGTCCTCCCGGACGGCGACACCCCGCGGATGGTTCACATAGTCCCTGGCACCTTGTTCCAGGAGACGTTCAAGATTGTCCGACCGGTATGCTTCCCGCGCCAGGTTGGGGCATCCGAGGCTTGCGCAATTTACCCCGTAGTGGATTCGAGGATCGCGCCAGATGGGGCGAAGGATTCGATGTTCGATATCGTCCAGGGTCAGCGGTTGCCCGTGCACGGTGATCACTTCCATCTCCCAGGGGCCGAAACTGAAGAGGCCGCTGCTGATGTCCTTAATCGAATCCACGGGGTAGCGTCGGACGATGACGAACACCGTGAGCGCGTTGTAGAGGTTGATCCAGTACGCCATCTGCTCCGCCCTGGCGTAGGTCCGCGGATCGATCTCCGCGAGCCTCAACACGTAGGAAGCGAGCTGCGCCCGGTGTTTCGGGTTGGCATGCAACGACCCGTAGTCGAAGCGGTTGATTCCGGATGGATGCGAGGTGAGATACGCATCCAGCAACTCCTGCCACTCCCGGTGGCTGATCGTTGCCCGCCTCGTCTCGTCGCTGGCATCCCAAAACTGGCTCAGTTCCGGTGCGGGAGCGGCTTCGATCGTAACGGTCGCGCAGAGCACTACCGCCATCAATGATCGTAGCGTCCTCAAATCGTCGTCGCTCCATTCGGATGCCCGTAAACCGCAGGTGTCGAACCCACACGCCGCGCCCCTCGACGGCGCATTGTAGGCGGCACGCCCGACCTGTGACAGGGGCGGAACCGGGAAGTTCGGTCACGCGTCGCCATCATCTTGGGGCATCGTCGCGTCGTGCCCGGGACCGCCGCCAGAGGTCGAGAGCGAGTGCTGCGAATATGATGCCGAACTCGAGCGGGCGGACCCATGCGGGATGGGCGAAGGCGTCCATTTCCAGGTCTCCGAGGTTGATGCCCGTGACATAAGCGAGCAGCAGCGCCGATGCAGCCGTCCATGCCCAGCAGCTCGGATAGATCACCGCGAACGGCAGCACCCAGAGCGCGTACCACGGGTTGATGACCGGCATCGAGACGAGGAATACGCCGTAGACCCAGTCGCCCCGGGGGATCTCCCCCGCAGACCCGCCGCTCGATCGATGCCAGTACGCGATGCCGAGCGCCAGCAGGCCCGCCCCAATCAGCAGTTTCGCGTAGGTCGCCGAGAGTGCCAAGTTCACTACTGCGAACAACGCCGAGTTGAATTCCCAGGTGGCGGCGAAGACCGCCAGGCCCGCCATGTCGGTGCTGCCCTGCGCCACGAAGGGCAGGTACAGCACCGCAAGGATGCCGAGGAACGTGATCCAGGGACGAATTCCGGCCCGCGCCAGCACGAAGGGAACCAGCAGCAGCGCGAATATCTTGGCGCCTGCGGCCAGGGCCAGGCACACGGCGGCCCAGTTCACGAATTCCCGACGCCGCAGCAATACGGCGCCCAGGAGCAGGCAGACGCCGAGTCCGTCGGGATGCGCCGTGAAGGCGATCTCCTTCACCACCAGCGGACACCACGCGTACAGCAGCACGAACGCCGGCGGCGCGGCGCCCAGCAGCAGACGGATCAGCAGAATGTCCACCCCGATGAGGATGAGTTGCAGCGCCGCGAGGCTGCCCGGCCCGAAAAAATGCGCGAGCAGGAATATGTACTCGGTGGTGGGACCGTAGATGGTCGGAACGTCCGGATAGTTGACCTGGTCGAGGATCCGTTGAAAAGCGGCGGGAACGCTCGCGTCGGCGAACGAATCCGCCGGCGCCCAGCCATAGGGCGTGCCGGTCTCGGCGAACCGATACCCGTCCCACAGGTAGCGGAAATAGTCGTCTTCGAATAGAGGGGCGCCAAACAGTCCGCAGACACGGAACAGCACCGCCCACAGGATCAGCCGCCGCACGGGCAATGCATCCGGGCAGCCGCCAAAACACGCGAACACGAAGAGCCACGGCAGGGAAACCCATGCCATCAACCCAAAGAAAGCGCCGAGGCCGGGTTCGCCGAGGACTCCCCGCGAGTAGTAGGCCAGGGCGGCATATCCCAGGAGGGCGAGCGCCCCGCCCAGGTCGACGATGCCGTTCGCGCCCAGCCGCGTCGCGCACGCGTCTCGCGCGCGTTGCAGACGCCAGAACTCCGTCACTCGCGGTGTCGACCGCCGGTGCTGTCGAGACGAAGCGCCAGGATCTTCGCGTCCTCCCGACCGTTCACGGCCGGATAGTAGCGCCTGCGCAACCCGACCTCGTCGAAGCCGAGGGACATGTAAAGACGCCGGGCGGCCGCGTTTGAGGGACGCACTTCAAGGAACATGACCAACGCGCCCCTGCCGATGGCTCGGGTAATCATGTGCTCCGCAAGCGCGCGGCCGTGCCCCTGGCGCTGCGCAGTCGTGCCGATGCAGATGTTGAGCAGGTGCGCTTCACGCGCCGCCACGGAAAGCACCGCGTGTCCGATGACCTCGCCCTGAAACCTGGCGATCCAGCATTCGTGGCCCGCCGCAAGACAATCGACGAAGACGCGGTCGGGCCACGGGTAGTCATAGGCGCTGCGCTCGTTTCGAACAACGGCGAGGAGGTCGCGCAGGTGCATGACCTCGAAGTGGATTATTTCAACTTCTGGATCTGCCGCCATAGCGACTTCTTCTCCGTCAGCCCGCGCAGCGCTCGGTCGAGGAAAATGTGCCCGTCCGGTCCAGCACCGATGAGTTCCCGCACCCGGGCGCCGACTGCCAGCACGCGCGTATCCGCGACAATTTGCGTCTCGAGATAGGCGCGGAACGCGCGGCCGGCCGCGCCCATGCCCGCATCCGCCGATTTCAATTGCGGCCAGTCGAACCTGCGGACTTCGGGTTCGACGCGGCCCGCACCATGCATGGCGCGCGCGACATCGAGAAAGAAGCGCCGCTCGGGCCAGAGGGCTTCGTCGATCAAGGCCAGCACGCGCCCGAACCGGACGCATCGAATGGTGAACGCCACCGACGGCTCGCCAGCCGGCATCCGCCTTTCGGCGACATCTGTTTTCTGCTCGCGCCGGGGCGTCCCGGCCGCTGCAGCGGACCGCTGGGCCCCACGGTCTGCGCTCGTCGTCCGTGCAGCCACCGCTCCCGGTCGCTCACGCTCCCGGAAACGTCTGTTCCGTGCAAGGTCACGCCGCACCCAGACATCGATACCGAGGGCATCGAGATATGCCAGGGAAGCCGGAGGGAGCATCGAACAAGTGTACATCAGCGGCCCGCGCCCTTAAATTAAGGTCTCCAAACGCTTCTTGAGGATCTCCGAAGGGTCCGAAAGAGGATCGAGACCGAACCAGGACAGACGGAATATGCAATACCTCACCGACGACGTGCGGATTTCGGGCATGGAAGAAGCCGCCGCTCCGGAGACCCTGATCGAGGAGATGCCGATCTCCCAGCGCGCTTCGCAGCTTGTGTTCGGCCTGCGGCGCCGATTGAGCGACATCATTGCCGGACAGGACGATCGCCTGGCCGTGGTCGCGGGTCCCTGCTCGATCCACGATCCCAAGGCGGCGATGGAATATGCCGAACGCCTGGTGGAACAGGCCGCGAGGCTTGACGACGACCTGTGCATCATCATGCGCGTCTACTTCGAGAAGCCACGAACCACCGTGGGCTGGAAGGGACTCATCAACGACCCCCACCTCGACGGCACCTTCGATATCAACCTCGGTCTGCGCACCGCGCGGCAACTGCTGCACGACATCGTCGACCTCGGACTGGGAACGGGTACGGAATACCTGGACCCCATTTCGCCGCAATACTACGGCGACCTCGTCTGCTGGGGCGCGATCGGCGCGCGCACGACAGAAAGCCAGATCCACCGCCAACTCGCGTCCGGCCTGTCCTGCCCCGTCGGCTTCAAGAACAGCACCAACGGCAACATCCAGGTCGCGGCGGACGCCGTGAAGTCAGCTACAAACGAGCATGTCTTCCTGTCGGTCACGAAGGCGGGCCATTCGGCGATCTTCCAGACGGCGGGCAACAACGATTGCCACATCATCCTCCGCGGCGGCGGCGGCGAGACGAACTACGACAACCCTTCCGTGCACTACGCCGCGAAGATTCTCGAACAGGGGGGTCTGCGGGACAGCGTCATGATCGACATGAGCCACGCCAACGCGCAGAGGGATCCCCAGCGACAGCTCGCCGTATGCGACGACATCTGCGGTCAACTGGAGGCTGGCGAGGGGCACATCCTGGGCGTGATGATCGAAAGCAACCTCGTCGGCGGCTCGCAATCCATCGACGCCGACGAACTGATGTACGGGCAAAGCGTCACCGACGGCTGCATCGACTGGGACGATACCGTCACGTGCCTCGACAAACTCGCCGCCGCCTCCCGCCGACGCCGCGAACGGAACGGCTGAGAAGGCCTCACGCCGGCAGGCGAATACGCTCCACCAGCTCCCGCACGTGCTCCGGAGGCCGGCGGGTCATCGCGCTGACGCCGATGGCGACGGCCATGTTCAGCGCGGCGCCCAGCACGCCGATTCCTTCGGGAGAGATCCCGAACAGCCAGTTGTCGGCCACGTTCCCGCCGAGGGGCGCCATGTACCCCTTGAAGTAAACGATGTACCCGACGGTGAACAGGAGTCCGCTCAGCATGCCGGCAATTGCCCCCTCGCGATTCACGCGAAGGCTGAATATGCCGAGCAGTATCACGGGAAAGAGCGACGACGCCGCGATGCCGAATGCGAGCGCCACCACTTCGGCAACAAACCCCGGCGGGTCGAAGCCGAGGTAACCCGCGACCGCCACCGCGGCGGCGGCGCTGATGCGGCCCGCGAGCAACTCCTGTCTTTCCGAAATGCGCGGCGCGATGACGCCTTTCAGGAGGTCGTGAGAGACCGCCGCCGAAATGACCAGCAATAGCCCCGCAGCGGTCGACAGCGCTGCCGCGATGCCACCCGCTGCGACCAGTGCTACAACCCAGTCCGGCAGTCCGGCGATCTCGGGATTGGCGAGGACGATGATGTCGCGGTCCACCGTCAGCTCGTTGCCGCGCCAGCCGTATTCTCGGGCCCGTTCGGCGAATTCCGGGTTGGCGTCGTTGTAGTACTGGATCCGGCCATCGCCGTTCTTGTCGGAGACCTTGAGCAGCCCCGTCTCTTCCCAGGTCCTGAACCACTCCGGCCGCTCCTCGTAGGCGAGATTCGCATCCGCTTCGCCCACGGGGCCAGCCTGGATGGTGTTGGTGAGATTCCAACGCGCCAGCGCGCCGACCGCTGGCGCGGTGGTGTACAGGATCGCGATGAAAAGCAGCGCGTAGCCCGCGGAAATCCGGGCGTCGCGCACCTTCGGCACGGTAAAGAAGCGGACTACAACATGCGGAAGCCCCGCGGTTCCCAGCATGAGCGCGAGCGTGATGAAGAACATGTCGACGTGGCCCTTGGCGCCGCTGGTATACGCCGCGAAACCCAGGTCCGTGACGACTTGGTCGAGCTTCACAAGTAGCGGAACGTCCGCGCCCGCGATGTCGCTGCCGAAGGCGATCTGCGGTATCGGGACACCCGTGACCTGCAGCGAGATGAAGACCGCCGGCACGGTGTAGGCGAAGATCAGGACGCAATACTGCGCCACCTGCGTGTAGGTGATCCCCTTCATCCCGCCGAGTACCGCGTAGAAGAACACCACGCCCATGCCGACGAACAGGCCGGTTGCGACATCGACGCCGAGAAACCGGGAGAAGACGATGCCGACGCCGCGCATCTGCCCCGCCACGTAGGTGAACGAAATGACGATCAGGCAGATCACGGCGACCACCCGCGCGGTCCGCGAGTAATATCGCTCGCCGATGAACTCCGGCACGGTGTACTTGCCGAACCGGCGCAGGTACGGAGCGATCAGGAGGGCGAGAAGGACGTAGCCGCCGGTCCAACCCATGAGATACACCGAGCCGCCGTAGCCGAGGAATGCGATCAGCCCCGCCATCGAAATGAACGAGGCGGCGGACATCCAGTCGGCCGCCGTCGCCATGCCGTTGGCGACCGGGTGCACGTGCTTGCCCGCGACGTAGAAGTCCCCGGTGTCGCGGGCCTTGGACCAGATCGCGATGCCGACGTAGAGGGCGAAGGTGACCCCGACGACGAGATAGGTGAGCGCCGTGAGCGACACTATTCGTCCCGCGAAGCGGAAGCGTCGGCCTTATCCGTTTCGTCCACGCCGTATTTCTTTTCGAGGCGCGTCACGCGCCAAGCGTAGAAGAAGATGATCGGCAGGAAGACGTACATACTGCCCTGCTGGGCGAACCAGAAGCCGAGCTGGAATCCGCCGATCGTGACCTCGTTCAGGACATCCACCAGCAGCAGGCCGAAGCCGAACGAGACCATGAACCACACGGCGAGGCAGATCCCAACCAAACGCAGGTTCTCCTGCCAGTAGGTCTTGTTCACGGTATCCCTCTCGGGATCAGCGGGCTTTGGCAGCGATTCTAACCCGCATGCGGACGGTTCTTTCTCCCAGCAACAGGATCAGGATCGCCGTATACAGAACAGCCTCCCCAAAACCGGCCTTGGACAGCCACCACAGATGGATGCAGGCAAGCACCCCGATGACATAGACGAGCCGATGCAGCCGCCGCCAGTTCGCCCGCAGCCGGCGCTGCCAGCCCCGCGTCGATGTCGCAGCCAGCGGAACCAGCATGACGAGGGCGGCGATTCCGACGGTGATGTAGGGCCGCTTCGCGAAATCGTCGACCACCGCGCCGAAGTCGAATCCCGCCAGCATCCCCAGGTAGCCGACGAAGTGCAGAACCGCGTAGGCAAACGCGAACAGGCCGAACATGCGTCGGAAACGCACCCACTGCGGTCGCTTGAACAGTCGCGACGCGGGAGAGACCGCTAGCGTTGCCATCAGCAGCCGGATCGCCCATTCGCCCATGTACCGGACGATCTCTTCGCCCGGATCCGCCCCGAAGACCGTCCCCGGCATGAGGACTTCGCGATAGACGTCGTACGCCAGAACGCCAAGCGGCGACGCCAGCACCGCGAACAGCAGCACCTTTGCCGCCGACCATCGAAGGTGGGGCCTCGCGCGACGGGAAACGCTCTGGCTCACGCCGTCAGTATTTTCGGCGCAGGTTCATGCCCGCGTAGAGCGGCGCCACCTCTTCGGCATAGCCGTTGAACATCATCGTGTCGATACGGTTCGGCGAAAAGAACGAACTCGGCAGGCGACGTTCCGTCTTCTGGCTCCAGCGCGGGTGATCCACGTTCGGATTGACGTTGGCGTAGAAGCCGTATTCGTCCGGCGCCATTACGTTCCAAGTCGTCCTCGGCTGGCGCCTCATGAGCCGGATCCCGACGATGGACTTGATGCTCTTGAAGCCGTACTTCCACGGCACCACGAGGCGCAGCGGCGCGCCGTTCTGGTTCGGAAGCACCTTGCCGTACATGCCGACCGCGAAGATGGCAAGAGGATGGTAGGCCTCATCGAGGCGCAGTCCCTCGACGTAGGGCCAGTCGATGCTGGAGAAGAACGACCGCTGGCCCCGCATCTCCTCGGGCCGGTGCAGGGTCGTGAACTCGACGTACTTCGCGCTATCGGTCGGCTCGAAACGGTCCAGCAGGCGTTTCACCGGAAACCCGATCCAGGGAATGACCATGGACCACGCCTCGACGCAGCGCAGGCGATAGACGCGCTCTTCAAGATCGACGCCCGCGAGCAGGTCCTCGATCGCGATCCTGCCCGGCTTGGCCACCTCCCCCGTGACCTCGACGCTCCAGGGGTCGACGGTCAGTTCCCCGGCGTACTGAGCCGGATCGCCCTTGTCCGTGCCGAACTCGTAGAAGTTGTTGTAGCTCGAAGCGTACTGAAACGGCGTGATCTCCTCGCCCGGATCCTGCCCTTTGAAGACCGGACCGTCGGCAAAACCCCGGGCATCCAGCCAATCCTCGGTCAGTGCCAGGGCATTGAGACCTCCAAGCGCAACTGAGGACGCGGCCAGCGCCATGAATTCGCGGCGTGTGCGATAGACGCGCTCCGGAGTGATTTCCGAAGGCTTCGGGTCGCTCCTCGCCCTAACGCGAATGTGCATGAGGTGACCTCCTAAGGCAGCGTCAAGATTGCTCTCTCGCCCGCAGGCGCTCCCACAGGTAACGACCAGGGCCAGAAAGCGCATAAACAGTAAACACCAGCAACAGCAGTTTTGGCGGATCGGCCAGCACGACGGCGAAACCGAGCGTGACGCCGACCAGCGTGAAGAACCCCACCCGCCCCCTGAAGTTGATGACCTTGGGCGAGAAGTACTTGAAGTTCGACACCATCAACAGGCCCATTGCGGCGGCGATCACGCCCAGGCTGATCGCAACGACAACGCCCGGCTCGGCGCCGCCAAGCGCTTCGCTCAAGACCCAGACCGTACCGGCAACGACCGCCGCCGCCGCAGGACTCGGCAACCCGGTGAACGTGCGGTGGTCGGTTTCCTGGATGTTGAAGCGGGCCAGGCGCAGGGCCGCGCATGCCATGTACACGAAGGTGACCACCCAGCCGACCTGGTCAAGGCTCGACAGCGCCCAGGAGAATGCCACCAGCGCCGGCGCCACGCCAAAGGCCACCATGTCCGAGAGGCTGTCGAACTGGGCGCCGAAATCGCTCTCGGAGCGCGTCAGGCGGGCCACTCGGCCGTCGGCCGCGTCCAGCAGCATGGCGATATACACCGCGAGGCCGGCGGCGACGAAACGTCCGTTCATGCCGGCGACGATGGCGTAAAAGCCCGAGAACAGCGCGCCGGTAGTGATCAGGTTCGGCAGCAGCGCGATACCGCGCCGATAGCCGGACACCCTGCCCTGGGCGTCATCGTCAGGCCCGCCTGCCGACGTCCTTATCGGCCGCAACCTCGGCTTGTTTTTGTCTTTGGCCACAAGCGTAGCCTAGTGTTCCGTCGAATCAGAATCCATACACATTTGACGCGCGGGAACGCCTTTAGTGCCACGAAGTCCGTCGCACCCGAACAGGCGCGCCGTGTTTCGCCCCGCCAAAGCCCGCCGGGACATTGCGGAACAAAACGGAGAGCCCCTCTATTCCTTTATCATTCAGTCACTTGCACAGAAAACGGAAGGGCGCCGCGCGTGACGATCGCGCTATGGGAGCTTCGATATGACCAGCCTCTGCTCGCGACAGCGGTGGCATTTGCCCGATACGCGGTGATAGCCGTTCGACCTGGCAAGTTCCCCTGTTCGGGTGTTGGCGTGCCCCCGGCCCTTGAGATCGAGCATTTCGGTCAGACAACGGTCGCATATCGCATTTGGTTCCATTGCCGCGATGATGGCGGCAATCATGTCGCGGACGGTGATTCGGTGGCTGGGCATAGGATCCGGACACGTTCCGAGTTCGATCAAACCGGCTCTCCACGTCATCCCGGTCGACGCGATCGCTAACGTCCCGGTATCCCGATTCGTCGTTCCGGCGGCTGAGCATCCGCCTTGAATGCCGCCAGCCTGAACTGCAACCCGAACCTGGGACCCTTCCGCTAGGAGCCTTCAGCCGGGGGTGCTTCCCCGACCGCTGACGCGTAAGGAAGTGCTGGCATTTCCCCCGTCGCCGGAGGCGTACTTCCATGCAAGGTTGACACAACTGGCGATTTATTAAGTTAATTGCACATATATAATTATCGCCCGTTTGTGTTTTTTACATAAATATTTGTATATGGTGGCTGGCGCACGTGGGAGCCGATGGGCGAGTTCGATGCTGACCGGCTCGGCGTGCGCCGATGTGACTCGCACTGGGCCGTAGGGAAGCAGCCATGACACGATCCGACAATCCGGGACGAGACAACGAAGGTTCCCTTGAGCGCCCCCTGACCGCGGCAATTCTGCGCATCAACGCGAGTCTCGACCTCGACACCGTGCTGCGCGAGGCGGTCGATGGCGCCCGCAGACTCACCGGCGCCCGCCTCGGCATGATCGCCACCGTCGACGCCGCAGGCGCGCCGGGCGACTTCATCGTCTCGGGCTTCACGCCCGACGAGACGCGCGAACTCGGCGCCTGGCCCGATCGCGGGCGCCTTTTCGAGCACCTGCGGAAACTGCCCGCAACGCTGCGCGTGCCGGACCTCGCGGACTACGTCCAAGCCCTGGGGCTCGTGCCGACGCCGACACTGTCCCGGGCCTTCCAGGGCACGCCGATGCACTACCTCGGCGTCAATGTCGGCAACTTCTTCCTGGCCGAGAAGTCGGGCGGCGCCGAGTTCACCGAAGACGACGAGAGAGTGCTGATGCTGTTCGCGTCCCAGGCGGCCGCTGCGATCGCCAATGCGCGCACGCATCGCGACGAGCGTCGCGCCCGGGCGCACCTCGAAGCCCTGGTCGAGACCTCGCCGGTGGGTGTGGTCGTCTTTGACGGCAGCAGCGGCCGGATGATGTCGTTCAACCGCGAGGCGAGGCGGATCGTTGAGAGCCTGCGTATGCCTGGACAGGGCCTCGAGCAGCTCCTGGGGATGATCGTCTGCCGCCGCGCGGACGGCCGCCAGTTGTCTCTCTCCGAGTTTCCGCTGGGACAGCAGTTCGCGACCCCCGAAACCGTCGAGACCGTGCGCTCGGAGGAGGTCGAACTCTCGGTGCCGGACGGCAGCAGCGTCCGGACACTGATCAACGTCACCCCCATTCCTGCCGAAGGAGACTTGACTGGCTCTGTCGTGGTGACGATGCAGGACCTCGCCCCGATCGACGAGATCGAACGCATGCGGACCGAGTTCCTGGGCTTGGTGAGCCACGAGCTGCGCGCGCCGTTGACCGCTATCAAGGGCTCCTCAGTCACGCTGCTGGAGGAAGCGGCGGATCTCGACCCGGCCGAGACCCACGAGTTTTCCCGCATCATCGTCGAGCAGGCGGACCTCATGCGCGGTCTGATCACCGATCTGCTCGACGCCGGGCGCATCGACTCCGGCACGCTCTCCGTCTCACCCGAGCCCTCGGAAGTGTCCGACCTGATGGAGCGCGCCAGAAACACTTTCGTCGGCAGCGGCAGCCACCACGGCATTGTCGTCGACCTGCCCGCCGGCCTGCCCCTGGTGCTGGCCGACCGGCGACGCATCGCGCAGGTCCTCAACAACCTCTTTGCCAACGCCGCGCGCCACGCGCCACAGTCGTCTGCCATCCGTGTAGCGGCCGCACACGAAGGGACTCACGTCGCGATCCTGGTTTCGGACGACGGTCCGGGAGTGGCGCCGGAACTATTGCCACACCTCTTCCGAAAGCATGTGGGCGGTGGCACGGGCGGCACTGCTGGGCACGGCCTCGGGCTCGCGATCTGCAAGGGACTCGTGGAGGCGCACGGGGGCCGCATCCGAGCCGAAAGCGACGGCCTCGGCCACGGCACCACGATCACGTTCACCATCCCCGTCGCGGGAGAGCCAGCGGGCTCGGTCGACAGCCGCGCACACAACCGGCAGACCCCGAGCGAGCGACCGCGCATCCTGGTAGTCGACGACGACCCCCGCACGCTACGCTTCGCGCGCGATGCGTTGTCGAAGGGCGGCTACGCCCCGCTCGTCACGGGAGCGCCGGAGGACCTGTCCCGGATCATCCGCGCCGAACGGCCGCAGCTCGTTCTGCTCGACCTGATGCTGCCGCGCGTCGACGGTATCGAGCTGATGAGGCTGATTCCCGAACTTTCGGACCTGCCAGTCATCTTCATCTCCGGATACGGCCGCGACGAAACGGTCGCCCAGGCGTTCGAGTTGGGCGCCGCCGATTACATCGTCAAGCCCTTCTCGCCCACGGAGCTCGTTGCGCGTGTGCGGGCGGCGCTGCGTCGACACGCGGACCCCGAGCCATTCATGCTGGGCGACCTCGCCGTCCACTTCGAGAGCCGACAGGTGAGCGTGGGCGGCCGCGCAGTGGACCTCACCGCCACCGAGTACGAGTTGCTACGCGTGCTGTCTCTCAATGCCGGACGGGTCGTTCATTACGACACGCTGCTGCGCCAAGTCTGGAGCGGCCGCAGCAGCGCCGACACAAACCTGGTCCGGATTTTCGTCAAGAGCCTCCGAGACAAGCTCGGCGACAGCGCAGCCGATCCCACCTGGATCTTCAACGAGCGAGGCGTCGGCTACCGTATGCCGAAACCCGACGATCGTTGAGCGTTGCCCATAGCGCTAGTTCTTCGACCGGTCCACCAGCTTGTTGGCCTGGATCCAGGGCATCATCGCACGCAGCTGTTCGCCGACACGTTCGATCTCGTGGTTCTGGCTCATGCGGCGCATCGCCTTGATCGTCGGCGCGCCCGCCTGGTTCTCGCTGACGAACTCGCGGGCGAAACGTCCTGACTGGATCTCTCCCAATATGCGCTTCATTTCCTGCTTCGTCTCGTCGGTGACGATGCGCGAACCCCGGGTCATCCCGCCGTATTCCGCCGTGTTGGATACGGTGTACCACATGTTGCCGATGCCGCCTTCGTAGAAGAAGTCGACGATCAGCTTGAGTTCGTGCAGACACTCAAAGTAAGCCATCTCGGGCGCATAGCCCGCTTCGACCAGGGTTTCGAACCCGGCCGTCACGAGTGCCGCGGCACCGCCGCAGAGCACCGCCTGTTCGCCGAACAGGTCGGTTTCGGTCTCCTCCCTGAAGTTGGTCTCGATGATCGCCGCCCTGCCGGCGCCGATGGCGCACGCATAGGACAGCGCGATCTCTTTCGCCTGCCCGCTTGCGTCGCGAGCGACGGCAATCAGCGACGGCACCCCGCCGCCTTCGGTGTAGGTCGAGCGCACCGTGTGCCCTGGCCCCTTCGGCGCGATCATGACGGCATCGAGGTCTTCGCGCGGTTCGATCAGACCGAAATGGATGTTGAAGCCATGCGCGAAGGCGATTGCCCCGCCCTGCTTGATGTTGGGCGCGATTTCCTCCGCGTAGATGCGTTGCTGATGCTCGTCCGGTGTCAGGATCATCACGAGGTCGGCGCCGACGACCGCCTCGTGGACAGGTGCCACCGCAAGTCCCGCGTCCTCCGCCTTTGCCCACGACCCTCCGCCGGGGCGCAGGCCGACCCGGATGTTCGACACGCCGGAATCGCGCAGGTTGTTGGCGTGCGCATGGCCCTGGGAGCCGTAGCCCACTACCGTCACGTGCATGTTCTGGATGACCGACAGGTCGGCGTCCTTGTCGTAATAGACCTGCATGGCTGTCCCCCTATAGGCTCAGAATCTTGTCGCCCCGACCGATCCCGGACACGCCGGACCGCACGGCTTCGAGCACCGTCGTTTCGCCCACGGCCCGCAGGAAGCCGTCGAGCTTGTCGCTCGGACCGGTGAGCTGAACCGTGTAGGCGTTGTCGGTGACATCGATGATGTGTCCCCGGAATATGTCCGCGGTGCGCTTGACTTCCGCGCGCTGCAGACCCTCGGCACGCACCTTCACCATCATGATCTCCCGCTCGAGATGATCGCCCTCGGTCAGGTCGACCACCTTGAACACTTCGATCAACTTGTTGAGCTGCTTGGTGATTTGCTCGATCGTATCCTCATCGCCAATAGTCGTCAGCGTGAGACGCGACAGCGTATCGTCCTCCGTCGGCGCCACGGTCAGAGTTTCGATGTTGTAGTTGCGCTGCGCAAAGAGACCCACGATCCTCGACAGCGCGCCCGCTTCGTTCTCCAGCAGCACGGCGATGATTCGGCGCTCGCTCATGGCGACGCCGTCTGACGCTCGAGGACCATGTCGTTCATGGCGCCGCCCTTGATCGCCATCGGATAGACGTGTTCTTCCGGATCGATGCAGGCGTCGACCAGGCAAAGCTTGTCCGCGTATTCGGGGCTGAACACTTCGGACATGACCTCGTCAAGCTCCTTCACGCTGCCGGCGCGGAAACCCGTGTGGCCGAACGAGCCCGCCAGGTCGACAAAATCCGGCAATGCGTCGCGATAGGTGCTGTGGGAGAGCCGCCCTCCGTACTGCATGTCCTGCCACTGCTTCACCATGCCCAGCGCCGCATTGTTCAGGTTGATGATCTTGATCGGCAACGCGTACTGCATGCAGGTGGAAAGTTCCTGCATGTTCATCATGAAGCTTCCTTCGCCGGTGATGCACACCACCGTGGCATCCGGAAAGGCGAACTGGACGCCCATCGCGGCCGGCAGACCGAAGCCCATGGTGCCGAGTCCGCCCGAGTTGATCCAGCGGCGCGGCCGGTCGAACTTGTAGTACTGCGCCGCAAACATCTGGTGCTGGCCGACATCGCTCGTGACGTAGGCGTCACCTGAAGTCGCCCGATACACCGCCTGGACCACCTGCTGCGGCAGCAGGGGCGAGTCGCCGCGATGGCGCTGGTCGTGGTCGAGTCCGTGTTTGCAGCGCCACTGCCGAATCCGATTCCACCAAGCCGCCAGCGCTTCCCGGTCGATGGCGTCGGGTTTGCGGGCAAGGGACCTGTCGAGCACCTCGTTCACTTCGCGCAGCACCGCGTCCGCCGGCCCGACAATGGGCACGTCGGCGCGAATGATCTTCGAGATCGACGCCGGGTCGACGTCGAGGTGCACGATCCTGGCGTTGGGACAGAACTTCGCGGGATCGTTGGTGACACGATCGTCGAAACGGGCCCCCACGGCAAAGATCATGTCCGCATGGTGCATGGCCATGTTGGCTTCGAACGTACCGTGCATGCCGAGCATGCCCAGGAATCGGCGGTCGGTCCCGGGGAATCCGCCAAGGCCCATCAACGTGTTGGTAATCGGATAGTCGAGCTTGTCGACAAGCTCGCCGAGTTCCTCGGTGGCGTTGCCCTGCACGACGCCGCCCCCGGTGTAGATCACCGGGCGTTCGGCGTCCAGCAACGCTTTCACGGCCCTGCGAATCTGGCCGCTGTGCCCTCGCACCGTGGGATTGTACGATCGCAGCGAGACCTCCCGAGGATAGCGGTATTCGAACATCACGCCGGGATCGGTGGAGTCCTTCGGGACGTCGATGACCACCGGGCCCGGACGGCCCGTGGTCGCGATATAGAAGGCCTTCTTGACTACTTCCGGAATCTGCGACGCCTCGCGGACAAGGAAGCTATGTTTCACGACAGGCCGGGAGATCCCGACCATGTCGGTCTCCTGGAACGCGTCGGTGCCGATCTGGGGGTTCGGCACCTGGCCGGAGATGACGACGATCGGAGTCGAGTCCATGTGCGCCGTCGCAATGCCTGTGATGGCATTGGTCGCCCCGGGGCCGGACGTGACCAGCACGACTCCGGGGCGTCCCGTGGCCCGGGCGTACCCGTCGGCCATGTGCGTAGCCGCCTGTTCGTGGCGCACGAGTATGTGCTCCACCTTCTGTTGTTTGAATATGGCGTCGTAGATGTGCAGGGACGCCCCGCCCGGATAGCCGAAAAGGTACTCAACCCCTTCGTCCTGCAAGGCGCGAATCAGCATGTCGGCGCCGGACAGCATCTCCGCCATGGGACATCCAATGAGAATGGATTAGGGCCGCGCATTCTTACGGTTGGCCCGTTACATGTCAAACGAACCCAGGGCTCAGGCCCATCCATATGGGTGCCGGAATGTGGCCACCGGCCCGGAACCCGTCACGCGTAGTTTGCGGCTAGGCCGAGCCTGTCCCCAACGCCGGCTCGGATATCTTGAATCCCTCGAAGAGGCCTTCAACGCGGGCCATTCTTTCGCGCAGCTCGCCCACCTGGTTCCTGAGCTCGACCACGTCGGCCCGGAGGCCGCTGACTTCCGCCCGCAGGCCGTTGAGTTCCTCCCGAAACCCGTTGAGCTCCTCCCGAAACCCGTTGAGCTCCTCCCGAAACCCGTTGAGCTCCTCCCGAAATCCGTTGAACTCCTCCCGAAATCCGTTGAACTCCTCCCGAAATCCGTTGAACTCCTCCCGCAAGCTGCTGATCTCAGCAGAGAGCCTTCGATCAAACTCCTGCCTTAATCCGTCTATCTCCCGCCGCAAGGCGCCAACCTCTGCCGACAGTCGCTGATCGAAGTCAACCGTTAGCCGACGTACGTCCCCGATCTCGCGCCGCAATGCGCGCATTTGAGGCACCATGACCGCAGCCAGGCCAATGGCGGCAACGATGATGGCGATCAGTTCCTGGCTCAGGCCTTCCACGTGCATTCCCAACATGAGCAATACGAATGTAGCACAGCGGTCTCGGAATCACTGTGCGTCAGCGGCGGTAATTCGATACAGCCAAACGCCTCAAATCCCACCAGTCGTAGCCCGCAAATTGCAGTTACGGCGGGCTCTCGGAGGAAGAAACCCCTTGGGCATCCGCCTCAAGCGCGCGAACCAGCCCCCCGATATCCTCGGGCACAGGACTTTCGAATCGCATCACGCTCTTTGCGATCGGATGCTCAAAGCCGAGAAGGCGCGAATGCAGGGCCTGGCGCGGAAACCGCCTGATGGTTTCGATGAGTTCGGCCGAAGGGACCTTCGGCAAGCGGCCTCGGGCGCCATAGCGCCTGTCCCCCACCAGCGGGTGGCCGACGGCGCTGAGATGGGCGCGCACCTGGTGGGTGCGTCCCGTTTCGAGCTTTGCGCGCACCAGCGTGTGGGCTCGATAGCGGGCGATGACCCGCACGTGCGTCAGCGCCGGGCGACCATCTTCGCGCGCCCGCCAGCGCGTGCGCTGCGCCCAGTCGCGGCCCAGCGCGAGGTCGATGTCCCGGCCCGAGATCATGACCCCCTCCGCCACCGCCACGTAGACCCTATCGACTGTGCGCTGCTGAATCGCCCGCACGAGCACTTGGCGCACCGGCTCGCTCGCCGCCACCACCATCAACCCGCTCGTGTCCTTGTCCAACCGGTGCACGATTCCCGCACGGGGAAGCGCGGCAAGGGCCGGCCGTTTCGCAAGCAGGCCATTGACCAGGGTGCCGTCCGCGTTTCCCGCTCCGGGATGCACCACGAGCCCGGCAGGCTTGTCGACGACGATCAGGTGTTCGTCCTCGTAGGCCACCTCGAATGGCACGGGCTGCGGCTCGTCGCGGAGCGTGCGCGGCGCCTCCTCGACACGGATGGATATCCGCTCGCCGCCGAGAACCCGGTAGGCCGGTTTCCGCGCCCGCCCGTCAAGCAGCACGGCGCCGGACCGGATCGCAGCGACGATCCGGGCGCGCGACAAGCCCGGCACGAGTCTGGTCGCCACAACGTCCAGCCTCTCTCCCGCGCTCTGCTCCGGCACGACACCGTCAAACACCTGGTCGTCGGTCGGCATTCGTGGCTCCTTCGGCTATACCCGCCGCCACTCTCGAAGCGTTACACTAGACACCGTGCACAAACAACTTCGCATTGCGTTTCTGCTCCTCATTTTCGGCGCCAGTGGATGCGCCTGGATGCCGTTCATCGGGCGCGACCGCGACAAGGACGAGGCCGAAGCGCACACCACCGAGGAGATACTCTACAACAGGGCCCGCGCAAGCATGCGCTCGGGCAACCACAACGCCGCCGTTGAGAGGCTGGAGCAACTGGAGGCGCGTTTCCCCTTCGGACGATACGCGGAGCAGGCGCAGCTCGAACTGATCTACGCGAAGTTGATGTCGCACGCCCTCGATGACGCCGAGGCCGCCGCGGACCGGTTCCTCCGACTCCATCCCCAGCACCCGCACATCGACTACGTGCTGTACCTGCGCGGCCTGACTTCCGAACGTTTCGACCGCAACCTGTTCGATCGATTTCGTCCCGACGACCCGGCGAAACGCGACGTCAGCAACGCGCGGCAGGCTTTCGCCCACTATTCGGAACTGCTCGCGAACTACCCGGACAGCGTCTACGCAAAGGACGCCCGGCAACGCATGATCCACCTGCGGAACCTGCTCGCGACGGCGGAAATCAATATCGCCCTCTACTACATGACCCGCGGCGCCTACGTCGCGGCAGCGAACCGGGCGCGCGGCGTCGTCGAGAACTACTCGCAGACACCCGCGACCGCAGACGCGCTGTCGATCCTCGTCGAGGCGAACTACCAGCTCGGCCTGCCGGAGACCGCGAACGACGCGTTGCGGATCCTGGCCATCAACTACCCCGACCATTCGGCGTTCGACGTCGACGGCGACTTCGCATTCGCGCAGGCGACGATCAAGCGAAGGCGCTCGCTATTGAATGTCATGACCCTTGGCCTCATCGGCCGGTCCAGGACTCCGCAGCCAGTCAGCATCGAGCAGCCGGGGCCAAACTAGCCATGAAACCCGACGGCCTGGCGGTCGTCGTGCTTCACCCCAACCCAAAGCCCACCTAGCATCCCGCGCCTTGAATCGGCACTACGTGCCGTTCCGCGGCCCGCGCTGCTCGTAAGAAACCCGACGGCCTGGCGGCCGTCGTGCTTCATCCCCACCCAAGTCCACCTGCAATCCCACGTTTCATTTCGCACTCCATCCGGAGACGGACGCGCACGCATCTTTCAGCGACGGCCTCTATCGCCGGTCCTCGGCGCCCATCTACCATGCGTGATGGCAGGAATGGTTGTGAAGTGCACGGGACTCACGCTGGTGGAAATGCTTACGACGCTGGCCGTGGCGGGCATTCTGGTCGCCTCGGCCAGCGGCGGCGCCACCCGCCTGATCGAACAGCATCGAGCCAGCGCAGCGGTCAATCAGATGCTCGGCGCAATCCGTTTTGCCCGCCACGCCGCGGTCACGCACCGCTCGTCCACTACGCTGTGCCCCGCCCAGGCCGCCCGGATGGACACCTGCGGTCGCCGCAACACCTGGCACAACGGCACGCTGGTGTTTCTCGACAGCAACGCCAACGGGCGCTTCGACGGCACCGACGTGCTCCTTCGCCGCCTTCCGCGTCTGCAGGAAGGCGACCGCTACTATTGGCGTTCCTTCCGCAACAGGACTTACCTCCTGATCCGACCCGACGGTTTGACGGACTGGCAGAACGGGAACTTCCTCTTCTGCCCGGAAAGCGGAGACCCGAGGTTCGCGCGACAGATCGTCATCAACGCCCAGGCCCGCGTGCGGCACGCGCGGGACAGCGACGGTGACGGCATCGTGGAAGACGCGCGCGGTCGCGCCGTCACATGCCCGTGATCCTTTTCTCAGAGGGCGTCGAGCTCCCGCCACGACAGCCGGACAGCGCGTCTCGACCCTGTACCGCCAGGATGTGACAACGCGAACGTGCTCTGCAACACGACGCGCGCGTGCGGCGTCCCGCCCACGGCACGGGACGTCACCCTGAGCACTTCCACACCGACGCCATCGTCCGGATTCACCCACGATGCGATCCGTTCGACGATGAATCGGGGCGGCTTCGCCACGCTGGGCAGCGAGGTCGCCACGCGACTGCTGGCACCGCCCCAGGTCTCGGGCCGCGACCACGGGGCCGGCGCGTCGAAGCCCGGCACCGCGTAGAAGCCCGGCATTGCAGGATCGAACCCGGCTGACGCCACAAGCTCCTCCCCCTCCCGCAGCGCCGACTCCGCAGCCTGCAGGGCAAGGTCGCCATCGTGTCCGTTGCGTGCCATGCGCACCTCCAGCGACACCGACTGGGAAGCCGAAATGCCCGCCACGCCAAGCGTGAGCAGAACGACCAGGCAGACGAACAATGCGATGCCGTGCTGTCTATTCCGCATGGATCGATTGAATGAACTCCAATCGGATACGCATCAGTTTCGCAGCGCGATGACACGCGAGAACGTGCGCCGCATCGGCTCCGCGCCTTGTACGGCATCGACACTGTTGGCCGTCACCCGCACATCGATCGATCGCACGTCCTGACCACTCACATCACTGGCAAGCACATACCGGTCCACCGCACCATCGCGGTTGGCGTCCACGCCAAGGCGCACCTGCAAATCCTCGATCCCCTGAATCAGTTCCACCGGCGCATCGGTCGTGGTCTTGCGCCAAAGGGAGGTCGGAATGGATCCCACGTTGTTGCGGCCGGCTCCACGCGCGACGAAGTAGATTTCCGTGACGATGCCAGACACACGGGCTCCCTCGGGGCCAGACACGCTCCCGTAATGCGTGTCCGTAGCGGCCAGCGACGCGCCCGCCGCGTTGTCGAACAGACCAACGCCCGACGTGCGGACCAGGGTCGCGACACGATCCCCCCGCTCTATCCGACCGACGCGGAACAGCGCAGCTTGCCGGCAATCCGAGATGACGGCGAGATCACCCGCGTCGAGGCCAAGATCGCCGTCGTCTTCCACCACGGGAAAGCCGTCCGGAGCCGCCGTCGCCGCGATGCGCGCGCCCGGCGAGGCGACTCGGCGCAGGACCAGCACATCGGTGAACGGCAGGATCGCGCCGACGTCGACGCCCCGGCCGCGCGCGAAGGCGTTTCCCGCGCCCTTCCTCGGGAGTCGCGAGAGACTCGGCGTCCAGCTATCCGGCAAGCCGCGTGCATCCGTGCCGTCGAAGGCTTCGACAGGCTTGCTCACGTCGACTTCGAAGATGCTCCCCCACGCTCCGTTCAGCGTATTGCGCACGGTGCCAGCCGCGGACTGGCAGCCCATGTAGCCCGCGGAACGGACAGACCTGGCGATGAAGTCGAGCGACTGCCGGGCGGACTCCTGCATTCGGGTCTGGCCGAGCAGCAGCACGTACGCACGTTGGCTGTCGGCGAACAACCGCGCCGCGCCAGCCGCCACGATCACGCCGAGTCCAAGCGCCAGCATCAGCTCGATCAGCGCCGCGCCGCCTTCGCGTCCACGTCGCCCACGTCTCAGTGGTCCGCCACTGCATTCGACAAGAGTGATCACACCCTGCTCGCGATGGCAATGGCTACCGGCGAATCGCGACCCGCCGGGCGCCAAAACACCCTCACCGTGACCAGACCCGTGGCGTCATTGACGACAACCGCCCCATCGCCTTCCGGCAGCCCAGGCATCGAATCAGCATCCGGCAACGCACCCGCTTCCCGCAACTGCACGCAAGCCGCCGTATCGCGCCAGGCACCGAGCGCGCACTTCCACATCGCCACGTCGAATCGCGCCATCTCGCGGGGACCGCACGAAACATGCAGACAGTCCTGAAATACCGGCGGCCCCCTGCCAACGGCGAATTCCCCGGCGGGGACCGCCCTGTTCGCGCGCATGCGATCCAGCATGTCGAGGGTGCGCTGCACGGCCACCGAACGGGCGTACGCCTCGCGCCCCGCGCCCAGGCTCTCGGCCTGCAGGCCCGCCAGCCCGAGAGCGCCTGCGCTCATGACGAGCACGGCGACAAGGGTTTCCGTCAGGGTGACGCCGCGGACTAGCGCTAGTCCCACGTGTCCTCTCCCGGACCGAACGCCCCGTCGTCGTTGCGGTCCCAGAACCGCCCACCGGATCCGTCCAGCGCCAGATCCCCATCGCCGTCGACCACATTATCCGGATGGATCGGACTCGCCCGAAGCAGGAACCCGCTGGCGCCGGCTTCCATCAGGTCGATGCGATATTGGTTCGACGTGGGGCGGCAGACATTGGGGGTCACCTGGCCGCTGTCCAGGTCACCGGCACCGTCGCCATCCGAGTCGATCGCGGAAAGGTAGGAGAACGCGAGGCTCGCATGGCGCTCCATCCCTTGCGCACAGCGCAACAGATCGGCCTGCACCGCCGCGCGATGGGTTCCCACGCTGTAGCGCGTGTATACGGGAGATGCGAGAACCGCCAGTACGGCAAGGATTCCGAGCGCCGCCATCAATTCGATCAGCGTGAATCCCGGGGCTTTCATTTTCCACCTCCACCATCTCCACCTTCGTCGCGAATGGCAAAGAAGCAAGTTACAGCCGATCCGTGCGATCGGGTATCCGTCAGGGTCCGTAATGTGCGTGCGACATTGCCGGCGAGTCGCGTGGCTTGGCGACGCCGAACGACGTGCTCAGGAAGTCTCGCGCGCCCTCGACATCGACCCCATCACCGCCAGCGCAATCCAGATTGCCGCCCCCACGGTGACCGCCGAGTCCGCAACGTTGAAGACCGGGAAACGGAACGCCTCGTAGTGGACGAAGACAAAGTCGATCACGTATCCCAGGCGCACGCGGTCCACCAGGTTGCCGAGCGCACCCGCCAGAATGCAGGCGCAGGCGACACCGTACCACCCGGCGCCGCGCTGGAGGGTGCGTATCTCATTGATGAGGAAGATCGAAATGGCGCCCGCCAGTAGCGACAGCCCCCATCGCGACCAACTGGCGTCGGCGAACATGCTGAAGGCCGCCCCCGTGTTGTGCACGAGCTTCCAGGACAGGAACGGCAACACGTCCATCTCCACTCCGTAGTGCAGTTTCCAGTCCACGATCCATTTCGTCAGTTGGTCGATAGCAAGGATCACGAGCGCGAACGCGTAGCAGCGGAGCCTCATGCCGCGAACCATTCCTTCGTTTTCTGGATGTCGAGCTCGATCTGCGCCTTCAACGCATCGAGCGACGGAAACTTGCGCTCCTCGCGCAGCTTGTGGTGAACCGTTACGGTCAGGAGCCGACCGTAGATGTCTTCATCGAAATCGAAGATGTGCACCTCGAGCAGCGGTTCCCTGCCGTCGACGGTCGGCCGCACGCCGATATTCGCGACACCCTCGTAACGACGGTCGAGCCCGTGCACGGAGACGCAGAAAACACCCGACAGGGGCGAACGGTATCGCTGCAGGCGAATGTTGGCCGTCGGCACGCCTATGGTGCGGCCGATCTGCCGACCATAGACGACATGTCCCATCATGAAGTACTTGTGGCCAAGCAGTTGCTCCGCCATGGCGAAGTCACCCTCGGCGAGCGCGGCGCGGATCCCCGTGCTGCTGACTCGAGCGTCCCCCAGTCTCAGGGTGCCCATGTGGCTGACGCCGTAGCCGTACCGATCGCCGGCGGCCTTCAACATGGCGTAGTCGCCGATGCGCTCGGCGCCAAAACGGAAATCGTCTCCAACGAGGACGTGTTCCGCGCCGAGGATGTCCCGCAGGACATTCCTAGCCACGTATGACGCGGGCATCGATGCCGTTCGTTCATTGAACGGGATGCAGAGCACGCGATCGATACCCGTCGGCCGCAACAGGTGCACCTTCTCGCGAAACCGGGTCAGCCGCGCGGGCACCTCCCTGCCCCGGAAAAACTCCCTCGGCTGGGGCTCAAACGTCATCAACAGGGTCGGCCGCGCCAACTCGAGGCCCTTCGCGACGAGACTGGCAAGCAGCTTCAGGTGACCGTCGTGCACGCCGTCGAAATTGCCGATGGTCACGACATTGCCGCGCTGGTTCCGGGCTATGCCCTGCAGGCCGCGTATGAGCTCCATGACCGGATTCTACTCGTGTAGCGATCAGACGCGGTGACGCATGTCACGCGGTCGCACGCCCATCACGTACGCCGCGGCGGCGTACACCACGAAACCAGCGATGACGGCAAGGGCGAGCACCAAAGCGCGGGCCGCCACAAACGTATCGATGCCGAATGTCTCGAATGCGAACGCGCCGGCGTCGAGCCAGGCGTCATCGAAAGGAACGAACCACGCAAGCGCCGCCACCATCACGGCACTGGCGACGCTCGCAGCGAGCAGCGTGCGCCACAGCGCCCGCGTCGGCGCATAGTCGGACCGGCGCAGCAAACCCCGGATCAGGAGGAGCGCGTTGACCGTCGCAGCTATGCCAAGGGCGAGCGCGAGCCCGACGTGCTTCAGCCACCAGAACATGGCGAGTCCCGCAGCGATGTTGACGCCGACCGAAACCGCGGCATAGCGGAACGGCGTGCGCGTGTCCTGGCGCGCAAAGAAGCCGGGCGCCGCGATCTTGACCAGCACCAGTGCCGGCAGGCCGAGGGCGAACGCCTGCAGCGCCGCCGCCGTCATGCGCGCGTCCCGGGCATCGAACTCGCCGTGATGAAACATCGTTCCCACCAGCGGGACGGCAAGGACAAACAGCGCGGCGGCGGCCGGCAGCGCGAACAGGATCGCCATGCGAAAGCCCCAGTCCAGCGTCGACGCGAAACCCTCGCGGTCGTCCTCGATGTGCAGCCGCGACAGGTTCGGCAACAGCACCGTGCCAAGCGCGACCGCGACCACCCCGATCGGCACCTCCATCAGCCGGTCGGCGTAATACAGCCAGGAGATGCTGCCGGTGACGAGCAGCGACGCGAGAATGCCGCTGATCAGCCCGTTGACCTGGTGCACCGACGCCGCGAACACGGCGGGACCGAGCAAACTGCCGACCTTGCGCACGCCCGGGTCGCGCCAGTCGATCCTCGGCAGCAGCAACAGTTCGAGACGACGCAACGATGGAAGCTGGAACAGCAATTGGGCAATGCCGGCGACCAACACGCCCCAGGCGAGAGCCATCGCCGGTTCGGAAAAAACCGGCGCCGCAACGAGCGCCGCGCCGATCAGCGACAGGTTCAGCAGGACGGGCGTGAACGCCGGCACCGCATAGCGGTGGAAGCTGTTCAGCGTGGCGCCGGCGAAGGCCGTGAGGGAGATGAACGCGAGGTAGGGGAACGTGACGCGCAGCATGTCCGTCGCCAGCGACAGGCGAACGTCGTCGCCGACGAAGCCTGGCGCGAAGACAACGACCAGGCCGAAAGCGCCGAAGATGCCCGCGACCGTGACGATGGTCAGGACGACGGTGAGGTTGCCCGCCACCGCTCGCACGAAGTCGTTCAGCGCGCGACGGTCGCCGCTGCGGTACTCGGCGAGAACCGGCACGAACGCCTGTGCAAAGGCGCCTTCGGCGAACAGTCTCCGGAAAAAGTTCGGTATCCGGAAGGCGACGAAGAAGGCGTCCGCCGCGCCCGAGGCACCGAGAAAGTGGGACAGGACAATGTCCCGGACGAATCCGCTGACGCGGGAAAGCGCCGTCATGGATGCGACCACCGTCCCCGCGGCCGCGACGTCCGCCGTTTCCGGGTCGGCCCGCCTATCCGGCCCGGTTGACATCGCGGACCCTCGCGGGCACATTAGCCCGTCGCTTTCGAGGAGGACGTAGTTGGCCAACAATCCACAAGCGAAGAAGCGCTCGCGCCAGGCCGAGTCGGCACGCGCTCGCAACGCGAGTCAGCGCTCGATGTACCGCACCTACCTGAAGCGGGTTAACGCCGCAGTGGCGACCGGCGACAAGGAAGCGGCAGCTGCCGCCTTCGCCGACGCCGTCCCGGTGCTCGACAAACTCGTCGGCAAGGGAATCCTGCACAAGAACAAGGCGTCCCGGCACAAGTCGAGGCTGCACGCCCAGATCGAAGCGCTCGGCTAAAGCGCCCTTGCGCGCGGGGTATCCCCCCTGCGCCGCTGTTTCTTGCGAGCACCCCACAGCCGGTGCCTTCGGCTCTGTTTTTTTTCTTGCGAGGGATGCCCCCTCGCGCTCCCCGGCTGAAGGCTCTCTTCTTGCGAGGGGTGCCCCCTCGCGCTCCCCGGCTGAAGGCTCTCTTCTTGCGAGGGGTGCCCCCTCGCGCTCCCCGGCTGAAGGCTCTGGCCCAGCCCCGCTCGTCGCCCATGGACCAACCGCTCCGCGTCGCTGGCGTTCCCCGGAGACGTTCGTTCCACGGGAGGGATCCCCTCGCGCTCCCAGGCTGAAGGCGCTCTGATGCGAGGAGTACGCCGTTGCGCTGCTGTCTTCTTGCGAGGGGTACCCCCTCGCGCTGCTGTCTTCTTGCGAGGGGTACCCCCTCGCGCTCCCCGGACCCGCCCAGGTCATAGTACTGCCAGGTTGTCGCGGTGGATCAATTCGGGTTCGTCGACGTAGCCCAGGCGCGCTTCGATCTCATCGCTCCCGGCGCCGAGCAGGAGGCGAATCTCGTCGCCGCTGTAATTCACGAGCCCCTTGGCCACCTCGGCGCCCGCCGTGTCCGTGACCCGCACCATGTCGCCGCGTCTGAACGTTCCGGTCGCGCCCACGGCGCCGACCGCGAGTATGCTCACGCCCCGGTTTCGCACCGCTTCCACCGCGCCGGCGTCGAGCGCGATCTCGCCCTTGGCGATGAGTTGCCCGGCGATCCAGCGTTTGCGCGACGTCAGCGGCTCGACATCGGCCGCAAGCACTGTGCCGATCCGCGCCCCTTCTGCCAGTGCCAGGAGCACCCCGTCGAGCGTCCCGTTGGCGATCACCGTATGCGTGCCGGAACGCGCCGCAAGCCGCGCGGCTGCGAGCTTCGTCACCATGCCGCCCCGACCGAGCACGCCACCGCCTCCGGCGTAGTCGTCGAGCTTCGGATCGTCCGCCGACGCGTCGCTCACCAGCGGCGCGCCGGGATCGACCTTCGGATCGCGTTGCAGCAATCCGTCCTGATCCGTCAGGAGCACGAGGACATCCGCTGCCAGCGCGCTCGCCACCATGGCTGACAACATGTCGTTGTCCCCGAGCTTGATCTCCTCGGTCGCAACCGAGTCGTTCTCGTTGATCACGGGCACCACGCCGAAATCGAGCAGCGTCCGCAGCGTCGCCCGCGCGTTGAGGTAACGGCCACGGTCGGCGAAGTCATCATGGGTAAGCAACACCATCGCGGTACCGAGTCCGGAACGCCGCAACGCCTGTTCGTAGGCCTCGACGAGACCCATCTGCCCGGCCGCTGCCGCCGCCTGCAACTCGTGCACGCTCTCCGGGCGACGCGCGAGGCCCAGCCTGCGGCAGCCTTCGGCCACGGCGCCGCTCGACACCAGGATCACCTGGCTGCCGCCCTCTCTCAGAACCGCGATCTGATCGCACCAGCGCCCGATGGCGTCCTGATCCAAGCTGCGACCATTGCCGGTCGTGAGCGCGCTGCCGATCTTGACCACCCACAGCCCCGCTTCGCGCAACTTCTGTCGCGCCGGCGTGCTCACACCCCGGCCCTCCCCGGGCCGTCGGGTGCCGATTCCGGAACTGCACCATCGAAGCCGGCGTCTGCATCCCGGTCCTGGCCCGCGCCGACGTCGCGCAGGGCGCGGCGCTCCGATTCCGAGCGCAGCAGCACGTCCTGGGCGATGCGTTCCCGCAGCGCCGCTTCGGCCTCGGTGTCGATACCGGCGAGGCCACCAGCAAGCGCACGCACGAGGGCGGAGACTCCCTCCCCCGTCGCGGCGGAAACCGGGTGCACCGCCCGATCCGGGTAGCGCGCCCGGATCGCATCGACCACATCGGTGTCCGTCGTCAGGTCCATCTTGTTCGGCGCCATCCAGATCGGTCGCTCGGCGAATGCTGGACTATAGGCGAGAAGCTCCCGTTCGATTGCGTCGATATTGTGCAAAGGATCCGATCCGTCCGGCGGAGCGACATCGACGATGTGCAGGAGGATGCGGGTTCGCGTCAGGTGACGCAGAAACCGGGTGCCGAGCCCGGCACCGGACGCGGCCCCCGGGACGAGCCCCGGAATGTCGGCGACGACGAAACTGGTATCGGTATCGATGCGCACGACCCCGAGGTTCGGAACGAGCGTCGTGAAAGGATAGTCGGCGATCTTCGGCTTCGATGCGGAAACGCGCGCGATGAGCGTCGACTTGCCGGCATTGGGAAGACCCAACAGGCCCACGTCGGCGATCACCTGGAGCTGCAGCCTGAGGGAACGCGTCTCGCCCGGCTCTCCCGGGGTTGTCCTGCGCGGCGCGCGTTCCGTGCTGGACTTGAACCGGGTGTTGCCGAAGCCCCGGCGGCCGCCGCGCGCGACGACAAGGCTCGATTCGGCGCGCGGCAGATCGCCAATGACCTCGAGGGTGTCCTCGTCTATGACCGTGGTGCCCGCAGGTACGCGCAGGGTGAGGGTCTCCCCGCTAGCCCCGGTCTTGTTGCGACCGCTTCCCGGATGACCATTTTCCGCGCGGTAGTGGGGCTGGAAACGAAAGTCCACAAGGGTATTGAGCGCCTCGTTGGCGACCAGCACGACGTCGCCGCCGTCGCCGCCGTCACCGCCATCGGGCCCGCCCCTGGCGACGGATCTCTCGCGGCGGAAACTCAAGGCACCCGGACCGCCCTTGCCCGCCGCAACCGTGACTGCGACTTCGTCGACGAATTTCATGGCGACTGACGCCGCGCGCTAACTGCCCGCGCTACTCCGAGGTCGTCGGGCGAACTTCCGGCGCGGCAGGCTCGCCGATGTGAGGCGTGACAGCAAGGTACTTTTTGCCGCGGGGTCCCTTGACCGAGAAGCTCACATAGCCATCGGCCTTGGCGAAGAGCGTGTAGTCACGGCCACAACCGACATTCTCGCCGGCGTTGAACTTCGTCCCCCGCTGGCGCACCAGGATGTTGCCGGAACGAACGAACTGTCCGCTGTACTTCTTGATGCCGAGACGCTTGGATTGCGAGTCGCGCCCGTTGCGGGTGCTGCCGCCAGCCTTCTTGTGCGCCATGATGCACTATCCTCCAGTGGACGCCGGATCAGGCGTCGCGGCACATTGTAACGCACCACGAAGCCCGGACCGGCTCAAGCATTGATACCGGTGATCCGGACTTCGGTGTAATCCTGCCGATGGCCAATCCGACGCAGGTAATTTTTGCGCCGCTTGAACTTGATGACCCGGATCTTGGCGCCGCGTCCCTGTCCCAAGACTTCGGCGGTGACCTTGCCGCCCTCGACATAGGGCATGCCCACGGTGACGCCATCGCCCTCCGAGACGAGCAGAACGCGGTCGAACTCGACGCTCTCGCCGGGTTCTCCCGACAGGCGCTCGAGTCGGATCACATCCCCTTCAGACACGCGATGCTGCTTACCGCCGCTTTCAAAAACCGCAAACATGACGACACCCGAGAAAACCTTCTGTACTACAATGCCGGCAAAACCGGCTCACCGTAGATTCGACGCGCGATTCAACACACGATTCAACGCCCGATTCAACGCAAAAGGCCGCGACCCGCTATCAGGCCATACGCGTCGCGACCCGGTAAAGGCGCGTAATTCTACGGACCGGAGACAGTCTTTACAACGCGCGGCTCTCAAGGCAGGCGATGGCCGCGACACCGCGAAATGGAGCTTCGGCAAGATGGCGTCAAACCCGGCAGTCGCCCGCGCGCCGCGCCTCGACGCAACCGACCTCGCGTCCATCTACCGGCTCGCCGCCAGCGACTTCGCCCAAGTCAACGCGCTTATCCCGACCCAACTGGCGTCCGACGTCGCCCTGGTCGAGCAGATAGGCGCCTATATCGTCAACAGCGGCGGCAAGCGCCTGCGTCCACTGATCGTGCTGCTGACCGCGCGCTGCTGTGGCTACGACGCATCGGATCACATCCGACTCGCGGCGATCATCGAATTCCTCCACACCGCCACGCTGCTGCACGACGACGTCGTGGACCGTTCCAACCTGCGGCGCGGCCGCGCAACCGCGAACGTCACCTGGGGCAACTCTCCCAGCGTCCTCGTCGGCGACTTCCTGTACTCACGCGCGTTCCAACTCATGGTGGACCTCGACAACATGGACGTCATGGCCATCGTCGCGGACGCGACCAACATCATCGCCGAGGGCGAGGTCCTGCAACTCGACAACATCGGCAACGCCGCCTACGACGAAGCGGACTACATGGAAGTGATCCTGCGCAAGTCCGCCCTGCTGTTCCAGGCGGCCGCCCACACCGCCGCCGTGCTCGCCACCAGGGACCCGGACGTGATCCAGGCGACGCGCGCCTACGGCAGGGACTTCGGCCTGGCGTACCAGCTCGTCGACGACTGGCTCGACTACGAGGGCGACAGCGAAGTCATGGGCAAGAATATCGGCGACGACCTCGCCGAAGGCAAGGCGACGCTGCCCCTCATTCGCACCATGAAGTACGGCAGCCCCGAAGACGCGGCGCTGGTGCGCGACGCGCTCGATACCCGCTGCGCCGACGCGCTGACCGCCGTCCGGACCGCCGTCCGACGCTCCGGCGCCCTCGACTACACCCGCGACCGCGCCGTCGAATTCGCCGCCTGCGCCGCCGACTCCCTCACGCACCTGCCCGCGAACATCTACCGCGAAGCGCTCGAGGCCCTCACCAGCTTCGCCGTCGCCCGCATGCGCTAGGCGCAAGTCGCAACCGAGGTACCTGGTTGGAATATTGACGTCGGGTTGGCGTGTGCCATGCCGCCCGCATTACAATACGCCGCCCGCCGGCCCATGCCGCGCGAGATCGTCGGAGTGTAGCTCAGCCTGGTAGAGCACCGCCTTCGGGAGGCGGGGGCCCGCGGTTCAAATCCGCGCACTCCGACCATTCATCCACTCGGAACGAAGTGGTCTCACCAGTCCTGTCGGCACACAAGCAAAGCATGCCCTGATGTCGGGTGCCGTCATCGAAGGGAGGTCAGATGATCCGAGGATTCCTTATCGGCGCGACAATGGGTCTGACTCTTGTCGGTTGCGGTGACATCGAGCCGCCACCGGATTTTCTGCAGTCGAAAGTCACGTCGCCCACAGGGGACGAATCTGGCATTGCTGAATTAACAGTCGAGGAGTTCGTCGGAATGATCGACGAGACTTACGAATGGCGCCCCGAGACCGGAGATTTCCCCATACCCATGTTGCTGGACGCGAAAGACAAGACCTACGTGCTCAAGGTGAGGAACACTACGGGTCACGATATCGAAGTCTTGTTCGTGCACCTCAGGAACAAGACGCAAGGAGATGGCAAGTACTCCTGGGCCATCGCGGCACTCTCCGATGGAGAGACGCTTACTGGTCAAGACCTGGTCAGGCACCTTGTTGGATCACGATGACAGTTCCCGGAAAGCGCTTGCGCGAAATCGTGAGCCGATGTCGCGGACCTGTTCGTGTGCGACCGGGCACCTGCGATCATCTGAAAGAACCTGGGCGAGCAGCGATCAACTACTGCCACGCCGAGAGCTATCTGATCGCGGCAAGCGTTGGTTCCGGGGGAGAAGGTGGAGGTGCCGGCCTTGGTGGCGGCGTCGCCGGTCCGGGGAGGGGCGGACTCTGGTGTCTCCTTAGGTCATCCGGCACGGAGCCTTTCCAGTTGCGCGCGGACTTCACACTCCGCTCTATTGCGGCTTTCGTGCTCATTGTCAGTCTCATCAGTCTGACCCTCACCTCCTCGTCTTCGATCTCGTTGCGGTCGATGACATCGAGCAAGTTTCTGAACTTCCGGCCAGCCTGCCCGTACGTCTTGGCTGCAAACGTCCACACCAACGCCTTTCGAGCGAAGCCCCCACGAGCGATCAAGACGCCAGCCAGCAAAAACGAGGAAAGAGACAATGCGATCGCCATCCAGGGAATGACAGCGCCTGACAACATCGCGATGGATAGAACCACGAGACCGCCGCACGACCCTATCGCGAGCAAACTGCACAAACGGTCGCGCTTCCGGTTTTCGTTGCCCAGTAACCCATAGTGCCGCTCGGCGTATTCCGCACTGCGGGCGTTGTCCCAAACTTCTTTTCGCGTCTGGTCCGAAACTAGGTAGGTGTGCGCGTGTTCAGCCACCGTGAGCGACTCGCTGAATATTCCTTCCCACTATCAGCACATGTCGTGATGGCGTCAACCCGGATGCCCCACCCGGCCTGCGGATGCCCGCGACAGGAAATCGACGATCTAACTATAATCGTTCGCCCGAACCCGCTTCGGGATTCGGAGTCTGCGGATCAGTTCGCGGACTTCGACCAACAAGACCAAACGGTCGGCCGACGTTGCGCTCCCGTTCGTCAACGTGGCTGACTCCCAACGATGGAGGGATCCCCGAAATGGATGATAGTGAATACCGCACGGCGCGACAGGTTCTGACCGCTGCCCTCGCGGACGAGAAGACGGCGATCGAGGCAGCAGCGGCCATCGTGATGGCGAACGACCTTCGGCGCGTCGTTACCGCGCTGAACGAGCAGACCCTGCGTCTCGAAGCGATGATCACCGAACTCCAGGTGCCGAAGCGCTGAAGCTGACAAGCGACACCGCCTCGCCAATCCCACATTGCCCGGAGATCGGATAGACGGTCCGCGCACTCCCTCTCGCCAATGCACTCACCAGGATTCAACGGTCTCGCTTTCGCCATCGCGGCGATGATTGTGGTCGTCGCGGGAACGGGGATTGGGTGGTGGATGGTGTTGCCGGAGATGGCACCGAAACGCATCGCCATCGCCGTGTTGCCGTTCACCGACAAGGGGTCTGCGGGCGACGCACACCTCGCGCACGGCCTGGCGGCCGAGATCGGGTCCGGCCTCGCCACCGTCTCCGACTTCGGCGTGCTCGACCCGCGCGAGACCTCCGAGTACCGGAGCGGGGAAACACGGCTGCGGCAACTCGCCGATACGCTGGGTGCGACCTACGTGGTGGAAGGCAGCGTCGAACGCGACGGCGACCGGCTCGCGGTGTCGGCTCGCCTGACCGACCTGGCGGATCTCGACGTGGCCTGGCGGGATAACGCGCGCGGATCGATGGACGAGATCTTTACCCTTCGCGATGCCATCGCCGACGCCATCGCGGAAAAGCTGCTACTCGGCGACGCCGAGGTGTCCGCCGGGCCCTCGATCGATCGCCGCGCCTACGAGATGTTCCTGCGGGCGCGCACAAGCGGCGACGCGGGCGACTACGAGGCGGCACGCGGCTACGCGGAGCGGTCCCTTGCGATCAGCGACGATAATCCCTACGCGCACTACTACCTCGGATACCTCGGATACATGCAGAACCAGGGCGACGAGATGCGGCACATCGAAGCGGCGCTCTCGGCGGACCCGACGTTTGCGCCTGCCCTCGCCCTCGCCAGTCGCCTTCGCGACACCCTCGAAGCGCAATAGCTCGGGACGCTCGCATCGTCGGCACCGGCCGCTGCCGACTTCGCGCCCGATTAACGCTTGCGGATCACGTAGACGATGTTGTCCCCAACATCCAGCGTACCCGGCAACTTCGACCAGGCGAGTTCCCTCTCGACAATCAGCGCCCACAGGGCGTCGTCCTGCCTCACCGCGTTCAGCGCTTCCTCTCCCGCCATGCCCAGCACGCCCGCGGCGCGCTTCTCCACGACGTCGACAGCCTCTCGCGCGAGAAGCGCGTCGACATCCGCGCTCGTCATCATGTGGCAGTAGTGCTCGGTGGCTGGGTGATGCTCGCGGTCCTGGTAGCCCGTCTCGAGCAGCCAGCGCATGTTGTCGATGCCGATCTTCTCGGTCTCTTCCGGCACCATGCCCATGAATAGCACCAGCGTATTGATCAGCGACATCACCCCCAGCACAACAATGCCGCCTGGCCTGACCACGCGGAGCATCTGCCGCACACCGGCGGATTCCCTGTCGAGCAGGTAACTCAAGGGGCCGCCCACGCACACGACGGCGTCGAACGACTCCGCCTCTAGCGCACCCAGGTCCACCATGTCGAGGACGCGGTATTCGTCCACCCGATCGAGAACACCCAGGTCCCGCATGTGGTCGCGGTTCAGCGCGAGTTGCACCTGTGAGATGTCCGAGACCACCAGCCGCCGCGTCATGTGCACCAGTTCCTTGGTGTAGATGCCGCCGCCCGCGCCGATCTCCAGCACATCCATGTCGGCGGCGATGTGCCGCTTGAGCACGTCCATGTGCACGAGGAAGTTGAGTTCGCCGCGACGGCTGCGCGTCAGCCGCGTCCACTCGTCGTCCGCCAGGCGATCATAGTGCGCCTGCGGGATTGCCGGGTCGTATCCCAACGGATCTCTCCCTGGTTGGCGGGTAGTCCCCTACATTCTAGGCTGGATCAGTTGATCCCAGGCCGCGACGGGTTTCGAGGTAGGCGGCGAAGGTGCCCAGCCAGTGGGTGCCCGCATACGTAAGCCCGTCCAGCGCACCGAGACCCGCATCGCGGTGGCGGGCGGCCATTGCGGCGAGCTTCTCGGATGGCGCCACCGAGGTGATGCCTTCAAGCATCCAGGCGCGACTCAGGTTGAGTCCCGCGAGATGCACCAAGTGTCCGTCGTGCGGATCCTGGACGGCCACCGGGTCGAGTTCGAAGGTTCCGAGGAAGCCGGCAAGCCAATCGCGGCAGGCATCGGGAGGCAGAATCCGACGCATCAGGTCCGCCTCCGCGAGGCTCGGCGACAGGAAATCGTGGCCGGACGGTTCGTACCGCAGGGGGGCGTCGCGGTCTCCGGCATAGAACGCCACGCTGCGGCGTTCGACCAGATCCCGCAGCCCCGACGCTCCCGTGATCCGCGCCCAGTCGTGCACCAGGCCCAGGGAGAACGCCGTCTGGTCGTGGGTCCCGCTGCGCACGGGGTACGGGAGCTTGGGCAGCCAGTCCTCGAATACCGCCGCGGCATGTTCCTCGAGCGGTCGCAGCGCCTCAAGCCAGTTCCGCGCGTCCGGGTCATCCCACTCGTGCAGTTCGGCGGCAAGCTGCAGCAGCCACGCCATGCCGTAGGGACGTTCGAACGCGGGCCGCGCCGCCACGTAGTTCAACTCGGCGGTCATGTTCCGCTGCGTGAGCGCCAGCGCCAGCGCGGCCCTGGCCTTCGGCGCATAGTCCGCGTCCTGCTCCATTCTGCACAGGCGCGCGAGCAGCCAGTGGGCGTGGACCGCGCTGTGCCAGTCGAAACAGCCGAAGAAAGCGGGCGTAAGGCGGCGCGGCGGGAGGACATCCGCGTCGGATCTGAGGAGGTGGCCGATACGGTTCGGGTACTCCCGGCGCACACAGCCAAGAGCCAGGCCGACGAGGCGCCGCCGAAGCGCAGCGGAACTCGCGGTCCCCGTCAGGATCATCCCGGGCAATGCCACGGCCTTACGGACCTCGTCTTCGAGCGGTTGTTACCGGAGGCCCTTCGACGCCTTGGCCTCCTCGAAGCGCCCGATGGCAGTCTCGAACTGCTCACGGCAACCGGTGTTGCAGAACCCGACCAAATGGCCGCCATACTCGGTCAGCGAGTCTGGCTGCACGGGCTCCCCGGACCAGGGACAGGTCTGGTCTATGCACTCGGCGATGTCCAATTGAGCCATGCGGCCCCCATTCGTTCCCGGCCAAGGACAGGCACGTTACGCCAACCCGCTCCGGCTCGTCCAGGCTTCGCGCCACGACAGCCCGAAGGTCAGCCGGCATCGGCGGAGGTGGCCCAGGCCTCCCGCAGGTCGCGCCACTCGTCCACATCGGGGGTGACCGTCAACGCCAGGTCCAGGTACAGCCGGGCATCGTCGGCGAAGCCGAACTCATGCGCGTCCTTCGCGGCATCCGCGAGAGCCTCGGCGGTGCGCGTCAGCAACTGCGTCGCCGCGATGTTGCCCGGATCAAGCCGGAGCACTTCCCGCAGCTTGGGGACGACGCCACCGTCGGCGGGCAGCGTGAGCCAACCGTCCGCGAACAGTGCGTGGGCCTCGGCCAGGAGTTGCGCGACGGTCTCTCGACGCTCGATTTCGGCATCGTAGCGCGAGCGCATCTCGCTCACCGGCACCTCCCCGAGCCCCACGACGGAGGCCCGGTCGGCGAGGCGCTTGGCGCCCTCGAAATTGCCCGCGTCGAGGAATTCCCCGAACTGCGCGAGCACGCTGGCGGCGATCTCGAGCAAGCCCTGCTGGGCAACGGCATTGTCCCGATCCGTGGCCAGAACGCGGTGATAGATCTCCGCCGCGTTCGCTTCCGGCGGCTCGACCAGCGCCGAGGCCGCCCGGTATGCGCTGGCCCTGTTCAGGAGTTCGTCGATTTCCGCTTGCAGCGTGGCGGCCTGGGCGATCTGGGCACGCACGCTTTCCAGCGCGGGATGGACCGGGTTGGCGGCGACGGCGCGCCCGAGCTTGTCCATGGCGCCCGGGACATCGCCTTCCAGCACCGCGCGTTCCGCCAACCCCGAGTAGTGCCCCGCGATTTCGTTCAGGCGCGCCTGCGCCTCGGCATACTCCGGCAGGCGCTGCAGCACCTCGTGGTAGGCCTGTATGGCGGAAGACGCCGACGGTTCGTGCGACATGCCCTGGCTTGCGAGCAACGCGTTGGTGCTCTGCATGATCGAATCTGCCCGGCTCCTATCGGACAACCGCTCGAACATCACCGTGAGTTCCTGGTCCTCCGGAAACACGCCGAGGGACTCGTTCAGCTTGGCCTCCGCCAGCGCGAGGTCGTCAGACTGGAGCGCAAGGTCGATATCGGTCTTCCAGGCGGCGGCAACGGTCGACAGGATTTCCAGCGCGCCGGCGTGCTCCGGGTCGCTGTCGAGCACCCGCCGGTAAGCGGCCACAACGGAAGCGAGGGATTGGTTCGGATCACTACGCAATGCCTCGGCCCGCTTCCATGCCGCCGTCGCCGAGACATCCTCCGTCAACCCCGTGCGCGCCAGGAAATCCGCGATCGCGGCCCGCTCGGCGACACCGAAATACCCCGCCAGCCCGATGGCGAGCACGATCATCGACGCGAAAGCGGCGGAAGCGGCCCGACGGCGCGGCGCGCGCTCTCTCTCCACCCGAATCGCCGGCGTCGCGAACGCCGACCCCGCCACGGAGCGAACCTCCACGGTGGACACGGGGTCAACCCGCGCCGGGGGAATCGGCGTCGAATCCGGCACCGCGACGGCATCGAGCGCAAGGACCACGTCCGCGCCGGTCTGAAACCGCGCGTCCGGGTCCTTCGAAAGCCACCGGTCCACCACGTCCTGATACGCGGACACCGGCGCCGGCAAACGTGCGACCGGGGTTCCCGCGGCGAGGTCGCCGTCGCCTGACGCGCCGGGAACCTCGCCGGTCAACATGAGGTGGAAGACGACGCCGAGGCTGTACAGGTCCGACCGGCTGTCCACGGCTCGGCCCGCCGCCTGTTCAGGACTCATGTAGCGGGAGGTGCCGGCAATCGTCGAAGCGGACGCCGCTGCCCCCGCCTCTGACGCGATACCGAAATCCGTCAGCACCGCTTCGTCCCGACCCCGAAACAGGATGTGCTCCGGTTTTACGTCGCGATGCACGATGCCATGACCGCGCAGGGCATCGAGCGCCAGGGCGACCTGTTTCACGATGCGCACGGCATCGCCTGCGGACATGCCCCGGCCCAGGCGCGCGATCAGGTCTCCACCATCGAGGTACTCCATTGCTATGTACGGCAAGATGCCCGTACCGGCTTCGTATACCTTGACGACGTTGGGATCGTCGACCCGGGAGGCGAGATCGTATTCCCGCGAGAAGCGCCGCCTGGTATCCGGGTCGTGCGCCGCGTCGCCCGCCGCGACTTTCAGCGCGACTTCGCGGCCGATCGCTCCCCAGGTGGCGAGGTAGACGATTGAAGCCGCCCCGCGACCGACCTCCCGCTGAATCCTGAAGCCGTCAATCTCCACCAAAATCTAGCCGTCGTCCTGCGCCAGCAGCACGTGCACTTCGCCGGCGACCATGTGGCCGAGGACGAAACGCCCGTTGTCCACGTACGCCTGGCCGTCCACGCGCACGGCGATGCCGGTGCCGTGGGCGCGACCGTTGATGCAGTCGTTGCTCGCGAACATCCAGGGCACGCCATCCAGCATCAGTTCGCAGCGCGGGTTCGCCGCGATGGGCGCCTCGTTCACCAGTTCGCCGTCGCGCCAGCTCTGGAAGTAGCGCTCGCCGTCGGGCGTGAGCTTGACGCCGAAGCCCTGCATCCGGTTGTCCACGAACTGCCCGCGATACACGGTCCCGTCGCGCCAGTAATACGCGCCGCGGCCGTGGCGCCGGTTCGCCTCGAACTCGCCAATGTAGCGGTTGCCGTTATGCCACCTCTGATCGCCCCAGCCGGTTCGCTCCCCGGCGACAAACTGGCCTGCGTAGACATCCTGGTTTTCCCAGACGAGCGTGCCGCGCCCGGTGATCGCATTGTTGCGGAACTCGCCGGTGTAGACGTTGCCGTTCGGCCACGTCAGCCGGCCCTGTCCGTGGCGCCGGTCATTGACGAAGGCGCCCTCGAAAACGCGACCATCAGGCCAGGCGAGGGTGCCCTGGCCATTGCGCAGGCCGTTGACGAAGGTGCCCTCGAAAACCCGCTCGTCGGGCCAGTAGAAGGCGCCCTCGCCGTGCATCCTGTTGTTCTCGAAATACCCCGAGTAGCGGTGGCCAGCGGCAGTGATGTAGGTCCCGAACCCCGATCGGACGCCGTTCACCACTTCGCCTTCGTAGACGTCCCCGTTCGACAGTTCAATGCGCCGCACGGCGGCATCGGCGACGGTGGCCAGCAGGAGGGGCGCGGTCCACAACAGGGCGCGAAGAGACATTGCGCGGCGCTTCCCGCGAAGCGAACGCGGCGGGCGTTTTCCTGCAAGAAGGCGAAGTCTGCGCATGGCCATCAATCGCCGTTCGGTGCGCTGCCAGCTTACCCGAGGTTCGGCCGGCGTGCTAACCACCCACGGCGCGAATCTGGATCGCATCGACCCGCGCCTGGGCGAGCACGTCGGATATCACCACGACGCGCTCCTCCGGCGGAATACTCTCCCGCTCCTGCAATACGTTGAGCGCCGTCTGGATCGTCTTCTCGGGCACGGTCGAGAAGGCGGTGCGGTGCGAAAACACGCCCCGGTTCAGCATCAGCCTCCGGCGCGTCTGGCTATTGTTCGAGAACGCGAATATGGGCACGGTCGGCGGCTGGCAACTCGTGACCAGGTCGACCATCACGCCGCGCCGGGTAATGACGACGATGCCGGCGGCACCGATCGCCTCGGCCAATCCGGCCGCGGCCTTGGCGACGTGATGCTTGTCCGTATCGGCGATGAAGTCGGCGGCGAAGCCGAGGCCCGGAAGCTGTTCGCTGGCGGCGGCGATACGCGACAGTTGCTCAACGCAGCGGACTGGATGTCGGCCGACGCTGGTTTCCCCGGAGAGCATGATCGCGTCCACGCCCTCGTAGATGGCATTGGCGACGTCGGTCACTTCGGCGCGGGTCGGAATCGGGTTCTCGATCATGGACTCCAGCAGGTGGGTGGCGACAACGCAGCGTTTGCCCAGCCGTGCGCAGGTCCGCACCAGGGTGCGCTGTATGTTGGGCATGACCGCAATGTCGACCTCGATGCCGAGGTCGCCCCGGGCGACCATCACGCCGTCGGCGGCGCGAGCAATCTCCTCCACGTTCGCGAGGCCTTCCCGGTCCTCGATCTTCGCGATCACCTTGAGCGTCTTCTTGCCCAGGAGTTCCCGCGCCGCCGCTATGTCGTCGGCGGACCGCACGAACGACAACGCCAGGAAGTCGAGGTCCTGTTCCATGCCGAACAGGATGTCTTCCCGATCCTTGCCTGCGATCGCCGGCAGGTTGACGTGCACCCCCGGCAGGTTGATGTGACGGCGACTGCCGAGGGAGCCGCCATCCACCACGCGGCAGCGAATCCCCCTCGGCGACTTCTGCAACACCTCGAGATTGATGAGGCCGTTGTCGAGCGTCACCGAATTGCCTACCCCAACCGCCTCCGGCAGTTCGGGATAGTTGACATGGATCTCATTCGCCGGCCGACCCGAACCGCCCTCATACTCCTCCGACGCGGGTCCCACGGTCAGGTAGACCTCGTTGCCCGGTTCGAGACGCATCGGCGCATCGAGTTCGCCGGTCCGGATTTCGGGTCCCATCGTGTCGAGCAGCAGGGGCACCGGGTACCTGACCTTCCGGTTCAGGGTCTTGATCCAGGTGATCACCCGGAGCGCTTCTTCATGGTTCGAATGCGACATGTTCAGCCGCACGACATCCATGCCCGCCGCATACATGCGTTCGAGCATCGAATAGTCCGCGGTGGCCGGACCGACCGTGCAGATGATCTTGGTGCGCCTGCGCATGGCGGTGAGGTTACCAGATATCAGGGCTGTTCCCGGCTGTGCCAGAAGGAAGCGACGGCGGCGCCGATCGAGTCGCTGTCGACTTGGACCGGGCGCCAGTATTGCGGGAAGAACGCTCCCCAGTCAGCGCGCGGAAAACGCGGGTCGACAAGCACCACGACCCCCCGATCCTCGGCGCCGCGCACGGCGCGGCCCGCCGCCTGCGCGACGCGCGTCATGCCCGGCTGACGATACGCCACGTCGAAGCCGTCCGCGCCGAACCTTTCGCCGATGAGATCGCGTTCGAGCGATCGCGGCACGAGTCCGACGCCGACGACGATCACGCCCCTGAGGGCGCCGCCGTCGAAGTCGACGGATTCGGCGAACATGCCGCCCATGACCGCTGCACCGATGAGAGACCCGGACGAAGCCGGAGCATCGGAACCGGTCGGCGTCCCGTTCCTGCTCGAGAGCCGATCAATGAAAGCCCGTTTCTCCTCATCTGACATGCCGGGCCGCTGCGCGACGACTTCGGCCACGCAGCGAAGTTGGGGAACCACGAGGTCGAGGTAGGCGAACGACGGGAAAGCGACAAGGTAGTTGCCCGGCGCCGCGCCGGTCACCGCTTCGATGACCCCCGCCAGGGCGTCCCGCGAGGCGGTACGGTCCCGGTAGTAGGTCGAGACGTCGGAGACCACGAATACGCCCAGGTTGTCGCCCCAGTCGAGGCGGACCCGCCCGGCGCGGCCCGACGCGTCCTGCCCGTGGATGACCTGGAACAGCGGCAACGGCGATACGGTGCCGGAAAACCGCACCGCGCCGTCGTAGCGACGCAGCACCGTGTCGATGTGCTCTGCGGGAGACAGGCAGACCATCCGCGCTTCGATGTCCCGGCGCTCCGTCGCGAGCATGTGGCAGTAGTTCTCCTCGTCGCGCCACGCGGCACCCTGCTGGAACCGGAAACAGTCGAACAGGAAGTCGCGGGTCGCCGGGTACGCGTCGAGATCGGCCTCTGCGGACTCCGCAAGCAACCGATCCACCGCGCGCAGAAGCGCGCTCGGCTCTTCGATCCGGTATTCCGCCTTCTCGGCGTCGTTCTGAGTCGCAGCACCGCTTGCCTCGCGCCGGAGCTTCAGGAGCGCGCGGTCGATGGCGCGAAGCCCTCGGACAAGCCGCGGCGGTGGCTTTTCCGCGAGGGCACGCTTGCCCGCGGATCGCTTGAGGGACGTGCTCAGCATGCCGCGCACGCGGTCACCCAACTGGTGCGCCTCGTCCACCAGCAGACCGACGCGCGAAAACGGCGGCACGGCCAGGCGCTCGAGCCGGACGATGGGATCGAAGACGTAGTTGTAGTCGCATACGACGACGTCCGCCCAGGCCGCGGCGTCGAGACTGAGTTCGAACGGACAGACGGTGTGTTGCGAGGCGGTGCGCTCGACGGCGTCGCGCGTCGCCAGGCCCACTTCGAGCAGCGCATCGCGCGCCGGCCGCATGCGGTCGTAGTAGCCCCTGGCATAGCGGCAGCATGCCGGGTCGCAGGGCACGTCGGGATTGAAGCAGGTGTCCCGTTTCGCCGTGAGGACCACCATCGACGCCCGCTCGGCCACGCCGCACTGTCCCACGGCCTCGGTCGGCGACTGCTTGCCGGTGGTGCGCGCCGTCAGGTAGACGATGCGGTCGAGCGCGCCATCACCGATGCAGCGCAACGCCGAAAACACCGTGGCCGCCGTCTTGCCGCTGCCCGTCGGCGCTTCGACGAGCAACTGTTCGCGATCCCGAAATGTCCTGTAGACGCCGCGAGCGAGGCGCCGCTGACCTTCCCGAAACTCGGCGAACGGGAACGGCAGCCGGCTGAGACACGCATCGCGCCGCCTGATCCGCGCCGCTGTTTCGGCGAGCCACCCGGTGTAGTCCGCGACCGTCTGCGCGAGAAACTCCGCCAGCGCCACCGATTCGAGCGTCTCTTCGAAAGGTATGGCGGTGCCATCGTCCGGATGCAGGTAGACCAGGCGCAGGCGCCACGCGTCTCGGCGGCGGGCCGGCGGCTCGTCCATGGTGTCCACGAGGGCCGCATACAGCTTGAGCTGGGCCATGTGCAGGTGGCCGATGTGGGCGTGGAGGCCTTGGACGTCGGATCGCGTCGTCTTGTACTCCTCGACAAGACCCGCGTCATCGTCGATGCCGTCAATTCGGCCCCGGATGCGGAGGCTGACGCCGTTCGCCTCGAACGTCGCCTCGACCGGCACCTCGCGCCGATATCCCTCGCGCTCCGGTTGCGCGCGCCGTTGCGCGCCGATGCCCTCCATGGCGGTAGCGCTGCCCGTGTAGCGGTAGTGGATGTCGCCCCGACGGTGCACGAAGGCCGCAAGGTCCCGCACGGCGACCGTGACGGATGCCGGATGTGCGTTCCGGGCACATTCCTTTGTCGCTTCGGGCGACGGCTCGAGAGCGCGGCTCACCGGCATCGCGCAACCCGCACCGGCAGACCCGCCGCGCGCAGCCGGCCGATCCACAGGTACTGATCGTCCCGGAGCCGGTCGTTCGGACCCTTCACCTCGACGAATTCGAAACGCCCGGGACCGTAGACCACGGTCAGGTCCGGAAATCCCCGCCGCGCGTTGTCGAGATCCGCCGCCACGAAAGCGATGAGTTTCCGCACCGTGGTCATCCCCAGACCCTCAAGCAGTGCGTTGAGCGTGTCCGGGTCGAAGAATCGCCAGTCCACCAGGCGATTCGCCACTCCCCGATGCGTGCGGCACGCATCGAGCATGGCGGCGCGCAGGGTCGCGTCATCCGCCGCGAGCGGGTCCGGGCACAGGTCGCGCCGGGCTTCGAGGAAGTCGGGCCAGAAGAGGTCGATGGGGGCGGTCTGGAATGCGTTGACGAACATGCCCTCGACCGGCGCGAACACCCAGTCCCAGTAGGCGAGACCGAAGAGCCCCATGGGCAGCGCGTTCTCCAGGTGCCACGCACGGCCTTCGTCGGCGGTGAGAACCGCGGCCGCAGCCCGCTCGACTTCGTTGATGTCCGTCACGTCGAGCACGACGGTCTCTTCGGGCCACGCCAGGCGCCGCCGCGTTCCGAAGCGCTTGGCAAAATCCGCCTCTTGCGGGCAGAACGGGCGTTCGCGCATCCGTCGTCGCAGACGCTCGACGCCATCGACGTCCCCGAGGCGCTTCAGGATGCGCGTCCTGCGCTCCCGCGCCGGCGCCATGCTGGACCGTGCATAGCAGCCGAGCGCCGTGTCGAACTCACCCGCGCGTTCGAGCCCCCGGCCGAGCCGGTTGAGTATGCGGCTGCGGCGGCGCTCGAAGAGGCGGTTCTCAAAGGGCCGCCACAGCGCCTCAAGTACGGGCATCGCGGTATCGCCGGCAGGCCTCGGGCCGAGTTCGTGGACGTAGTCACCGAGACCAAGCAGTGCGACATAGGCGTCCAGGGCTGCCCGATCGGCGAACAGGCGCCGTTCCCGGCCGAGTTCGTATTCCGGGTAGCGGGCGAGGCCGAGGTCGCGCAGGACGAAGGTCGACAGGTCGCGCCTCCGGTCCCCGAAAAAGAGCAGGCGGTACAGTTCGAGCCGTTCGCCGATATCGAGGGCGACCCAAGGGCAGCACGGCTCGATGCGTTGATGCACCTCGCCGTCGGCGAGGCTGCCTTCGATCCATTCAAGGTAATCGCGCTTGCGGGCGGTCGCCGGCCTCGGCGGCGCATCGGCGCGGGACCCGGAATCGGCGCCCGGGACTTCCGAACTTGCTCCATTGACTGTCGAGGCGGCGGACAAACTGCCCCCGGCAATCCGGGCGTCGGCGAAGCACTGCGCCAACTCCGCGCGGGTGAGCAGCCGGGCCAGGTCCCCCGCCGGCGCTTCCGGACACCAGGACACGAACCCGCCCTCGATCAGGCGCTCCAACGCAGCCGGCGTGTCGGCGACTTCCCGAAACTCCAGGGAGTCGACCCGCACGAGCGGTCCCTTGCGCGAAATCAGGCGGGCCAGCAAGCGTTGCGCCCCCGCCGGCAACCCGATGACACCCTCGCCAAACTCCGACTCCTCGGTCGTCAGCATGTCCCCGTACTGCCGCCGCACCCCCTCGATCAACGCGATCAGATTATCGGCGTAGTAGTGATCCGGGGGCGGCTGACCAGCGTTGAGCTCAGGCAATGGCGTCGCGCACCTCGAAAGAAAGGAATCCGAATTATAACGACTTATGTATAGGCATACAGGACGCGTCCACTCCCCAATCGCCGAGGACACCCATCCCCCGGGGACACCCATCCCCCGGGGACACCCATCTCTCGGGGACACCCATCTCTCGGGGACAGCCATCTCCGATCGCCGGGGACACCCATCTCCTGGGGACAGGGACACCCATCCCCCGAGGACACCCATCCCCCGGGGACACCCATCCCCCGGGGACACCCATCTCCTGGGGACACCCATCTCTTGGGGACACCCATCTCCCGGGGACAGGAATCTGGCGAACGACCTAGCCGAAGGCTTACGAGATTTTCAGCGATTGCCGGTGGCGCGTAAGCCGGCACTTGCCCGATTCTGAGATAGAACAAATCCCGGGGCCCCGCGCATGGCGAACGCCGTCAGTCACGACCAGAACTTCAAGAACCTGATCGTTGACTATCCGCGCGACGCGCTGGCGTTCTTCGCCCCGGAAGAAGCACCGCTGCCGGAAGACGACCTCAACATCATCCCGGTTCGACAGGAACAGCTTCAGGAGCGCCTGGGCGAGCACTACCGCGAGCTCGATACGCCGCTGCTGGTCGAGTGGGAGGACGGTCGTCGCGAAGCAATCCTGTTCGTGCTGGAAGAAGAGTCCGACTGGCGACGATTCTCATTGCGCCGGTTGGCGCACTACTGCCTCGACCTCACCGAACTGTTTAAGACCGACCGCGTGGTGCCGGTAGTGATCTTCTTGCGCGACGCCGACGCGGTGCCGACGATGCTTACCCTGGGTACCGAGCGCCAGCCCTACCTGACGTTCAATTGCCTGGCATGCAAACTCAAGGAGATACCCTGGGAGCGCTGGCAGGAAAGCGACAACCTGGTAGCCAGAGTCAACTTGCCGAACATGCGCAGTCCCGATCAACGCAAGATCGAGATCTACGCGTCCGCGATCCGTGGCCTGCTGGCGCTCGAGCCGGACGGGAACAAGCGGGCAAAATACCTCAAATTCATCGACATCTACGCTGGCCTCACGGACAATGAGTTCCGGCGCTATCAACGGCAATATCCCGAAGAAGGCAACACCATGGCAGGAGTTATTGAGAGGGCCCGCGACGAGGGAATACAGCAAGGGATGCAGCAGGGGATGCAGCAGGGCCGCGTCGAGGGAGAGCGCACAGTCCTTGAAAGGTTGCTGCATCGGCGATTCGGCATACTCTCGCCCGAAATCGCCCAACGACTCGACCAAGCGTCTGCGGCCAACCTGGAGGCTTGGGCCGAGAACCTGCTCGATGCCGACACCCTCGATGACGTGTTCGGCTCAACATCCTAGCCATGGCAGGAGTTATCGAGAGGGCCCGCGTCGAGGGCATGCAGCAGGGGATGCAGCAGGGGATGCAGCGAGGAATGCAGCAGGGTCGCGTCGAGGGAGAACGCGCAGTCCTTGAAAGGTTGCTGCATCGGCGATTCGGCATACTCTCGCCCGAAACCGCCCAACGGCTCGACCAAGCGTCTGCGGCCGACCTGGAGGCCTGGGCCGAAAACCTGCTCGATGCGGACACCCTTGAGGACGTGTTCGGCTAGAGATCGAAGCCGCCTTTTCTTGTCCAGGAAGGTCGAACGTCCGGCCCAACAGCCTGTTGGCGCGCCGGGATTGATCTGGGATCGACCGGAAACGCTAAGCTAAGCTAGACACTCCCCAGGTTCCGGCACACAGACCCCGGCGTGAACCCCGTCACGAGCACTCACCTGACCGCGCGAAGGCTGGCCGGCCCTGTGCTTGCAGCCGCGCTGCTCGCCGCATGTCCCGTCGCCGGGACGGAGCATCCCGAAGATCCGGATGCCGACGAGACGATCACGGTACATGGGGACTCGGCAGACTCGATCACCATCGTGCCGTCCGAGCCGGTGGATGCGGTGTTCGGCCTCGACAAGTCCCTGTTCGAAACGCCCCGGTCAGCCACCACGGTGTCCATCGAGACCATGGACAGCCTCGGCATGACCGACATCGACGACCTTGTCATGCTCTCTCCCGCAAGCTTCACACAATCGTTCTTCGGCGTTTCAGGGTCTCTGGACCTGCGTGGCACATCGGGTGAGAACTACTTCAACGGCGTTCGCCGCCTCGACAACCCGGGCAACTATGCAACGCCCATCGGAGCGGCCGACCGCGTGCTCATCGTTCGCGGCCCCGCGTCGGTGATCTACGGCCCGAGCAAGATCGGCGGTTACATGAACTTCGTTCCGAAGTCCGCCCGCGCCGATACCGGACAGTTCCTGCGCCGCCCCACGGGAGAGTTCTCCCTGACCACCGGAAGCTGGGACAAGGCAGTCGTGGCAGCGGAAGTCGGCGGCCCGGGCAATCTTGGGGAACAGCCATTCGGCTACTACCTGTTCGGGGAGTGGGAAGACTCCGGCAGCTATTACCGGGATACGGCGACGGGAAACGTCGTCTTGCAGGCGACCTTCAACGTGGACGTGAGCGACCGGATACGACTCCTCTGGGGCGGCATGTACCACGACTACGACGGCAACGAGGTCGGTGGCTGGAACCGGCTTACCCAGGAACTGATCGATCACGGAACCTACGTGACGGGACGCGCCAGACCGCTCGATGCCGACGGCGACGGCTCTATCTCCCACGCGGAATACGACGGGGCCAACGACGGTGCCGGACTCTTCGCGTTCGTCGAGGATCCCGCGAGCGTGACGGTTCCAATCCGTCCAGGAGACGACTTCGCCCTGGCCCCCCAGACCGTCGGAACAGCGACACTCGACGGATCCCATGTCCTCGTCGCCGAGGACGACGTGCTCAGGACCAGGGACTTCGTTTTCTATGCGGACCTACACTTCAGGACCGGACCCCGTTGGCAAGCGACGAACAAGCTGTTCGTCGAGGGATACGACCATCTCTCGGAAGTCGCATACGGCTTCGCGGAGTTCGCCGACTCGCGCGTATTTGAGGACCAGTTCATCGTCACGTTCTCCCCGAACGCGGAGTGGGGACGCCTGCGCCTCCTCGCGTCTCCTTCCATCCGCCGCACCGATTTCGAGCACGCCAACGACTTCGCGAACGAGCATTTCGATCGCCGCGACCTCACCGGCCCGTCCACTGCCCTGGACCGGCGCCTGCTCGCCACGCGGATCGACACGGACTACTCGGACTACTCGAAGGGTTCCTACACCACGCTTGGCCTCGCCGCGCTCGCGGACATCGATTGGAACAATGGCCTGAACGCGATCTTCGGCATCCGCCAGGAACGCATCCATCTCGACAGTCGCCAGCCCGCGGGACGCACCCGCTCCGGCGAGGCCATCGAAGCGTCGGATACCCAGGACATCCTCTCCTGGACGGCCAGCCTTTCCTACCGGATGCCTGCCGGCCCGATGCCGTACGTCACCATGTCCGAGCAAACCACCATCATCGTCGGCCAGGGCGCCGAGATACTCCCGTCGAACGTGGCCCAGGGCCGCGCCGTCGCTACTTCGGAACTGGTCGAGTTCGGCGTCAAGGGCGCGTTCCTGGGCGGCCGGCTATTCGGCCAGGCAGTGTACTTCGAACAGGAACGCACCGATTTCAGCGCCCAGGCCATCGTGACGAATCAAGCGTCCCGCTCCCAGGGTTTCGAGCTGGAGCTGCGCTGGCGGGCGACCGAGCGGACATCCCTGGTCGCGGCCTACACCAACCTCGAGGTCGTCAACCTCAATACCCTGGAGAACGGCGGCCGGTTCAGCTTTCTTGGCGCCGGGGACTTGCCGCATACCGACCCGACGACCTTCTATGGTGGAACCGTAGGCGGTTTCGTCACCCTCGCGTCGAACCCCGACGCGACAAGGGCGGGCGTCCCCAAGCGCGTGGCCGCCGTCACCTCCCTGCACGAGAGGGGCTACTGGCGCGTCTTCGTCAGCGTTGCGGACGTAGCAAGCGTGTATTCGGGGTTCTCCCGCAGAGTACGATTGCCGGCGTACACCCTGGTCAACGCCGGACTTCAATTCGACGGACGCCGGTGGTCCGTCACCGTCTCGGGCAAGAACCTGACGGACGCGCGTTACTTTCGGGCGAACTTCCCCAACCTGTTCGGTGGGGTCGTCGTTCTGCCTGAGTTGCCGCGTCACTTTCAGGCCACCATCGCATGGAAGTTCTGACCTTGTTCGAATATCGCGCGTCATCGCCGGCATCACAACGACGGCACCAACTGACCCTCGGCATACAGGCGCTGTTCGTCAGAGCGCCTTCCTCTTCCCGCATTCGGCACAGCCATAGAGGGATCAGACTGGGTAACGGGTGTTCCTGACGGGCCCAGATGGCTGTCCTCAATCGAAGCCGATGGCTGTCCTCAATCGAAGCCCCGACATCTATGCTGGCCTCATCGACGACACACCTGACGACGCATTCGATCAGCCACTAACCCGCCGAACCCTCCATCCTGGCGCCGTCGAGATTCTCGCGCAGCAGGGCCAGTCTGCGGACTTTGAACCGCGCAACACTTGCGGGCGGCCATCTCACGGTCAGTCGGGATCGTGCCGATGAGGAACTACTCGGCCCTGGACAGCGCCAGCGGCATTAACGTGGGGGAAGGGCCGGTCGGGAACGGGCAGCGCAAGGAAGTCGCAGAGCTTCTCCCAGCCGTCGCCGACGGTGATGTCCATGGTGAGAAGACAGGCACGCCCGGCGAAGTGCGAGACGACATCCGCGTTGTGTCGGCGATAGCGGTCGAGATAGGCGCGCTCGTTGCCCTGCGGCGCTCCCCTTCCCGTACCGTAGATCCACTCGCGCATGGGTGTGACCTCGTTGCCGAAGTGACGAACGACGCTGGCGATCCAGCTATCGGGGGGACGCACGGTCAGGATGAACCCACTGCCCGGAAAAGCTGCGTCCATCTCCCTGTAAAGGATGGACCAGGGATTGTCGTTGAACGCATCGAAACGCGGAGCGATTTCCAGCGCCATCGGCAAGGCGCGCTCGGCTATGCGGCGGTCGCGGGCGCCGTTCGGCCCGGTCACGCGGTATCCCAGGACCTCGAGTGCGCGGGCAAGGGACTTCGTTCCGGTCTTGTGGAAGCCGACGCAAAAGACCTTTGGCTTCTCGGTCTGCAAACCCTCTCCGGCAATCCGGACCGCCCCCAAACAAGAGCGCAAAATTGTAGCACCGCGCCTTCTCTGCCAGAATTTCCCGCTTCGCGCCCTTGTCGGCGGCGCGCACGCACCGCAACGAACGAGAGGCGCAACGGGTGATACTGGATGAATAAGGCTGCACTCGACGCAGCGGTGCATGCGTTAACAGCGCCCGGTCAACCGTTCGAGACCTCCATGCGGCGCGTCAACGGCGTCGACTACACGACGTTCGTCAACGCGCCGGAACACTTGAGGGACCTCTACGCAGAAGGCCTTGCGCACGCCGACAGGGACTTCCTCGTCTACCAGCAGGAACGTTACACCTTCCAGGAATCGTGGGACCTCGCCGCCAAGTGCGCCAACCGACTGCTGGCGGAGGGGATCCGTCCCGGGGATCGCGTGGGCATCGCCCTCAGGAACTATCCGGAATGGGCGTTCGCCTACATGGGGATCACATCCATCGGCGCGATCGCCGTCGCGATGAATGCCTGGTGGACCACCGACGAGATGGTCTACGGAATTGAGGACAGCAGCCTGTCGGTGCTGTTCGTCGACCGGGAGCGGCTCGAGCGGATCGGCGAGGACGCCGAACGGCTCGGCATCGACCTCGTCACCGTCCGCTGCGAGGGAGAGGGTTGGCGCACTTGGGAAACGTTCATTGCCGGCGCTTCGCGGACGATGCCCGAGGTGGCACTCGACGGCGACGACGACGCGATGATCCTCTACACGTCTGGCTCGACGGCGCATCCGAAGGGTGTCCTGTCCATCCATCGTTCCATCATCCAGGCGCTGCTCGGCTGGGAGGCTAACGGCGCCATCGCCCGGCACCTGTGGCCCGAATTCGCCCGAAAGCAGGCCGAGATGCCGTATTCCCCCGCGATCATCCTGGCGGTTCCGCTGTTTCACGTCAGCGGCCTCGTGGTCCAGCTACTGCAGTCCTTTCGCCCCGGACGCAAGGTGGTCGCCATGTACCGGTGGGACCCGGAAGAAGCGCTCTCCATCATCGAGGCCGAACGTATCACGAGCTTCAACGGCGTTCCCATCATGGCGTGGGAGCTCGTGCAATCGCCGAACTACGCCAGCTTCGACCTGTCGAGCCTGCAGAGCGCCGGAGGCGGCGGCGCGCCCATGCCGCCCGAACAAACGAGACACATCAACGAGAAGATCAGCTCCGGAGCCGCCGGCACGGGCTGGGGCATGACCGAAACCCAGGGGCTCGCGACGACCATCGGCGGATCCGCCCTGGTCCAACGCCCCAGCAGCTGCGGCCGCGCCGCGGTGCCCCTCGTCAAGGTCAAGGTCATCGACGATGACGGCGACGAGGTCCCGCGGGGCGAATCCGGCGAGTTGTGCATCTGGGGCGCGATGAACTTCAAACGCTACTGGAACAGGCCCGAGGAGACGGCGCAGACGCTGGTGGACGGATGGGTGCGCACCGGCGACATCGGACACATGGACGAGGAAGACTTCGTCTTCATCACGGACCGGGCGAAGGACATGATCCTCCGGGGCGGCGAGAACATCGGCTGCCAGGAAGTCGAGGCGGTCCTGTACCAGCATTCCGGCGTGGCCGAGTGCGCCGTCTTCGGCGTTCCCGACAAGCGCCTCGGCGAAGCGGTGGCTGCCGTCGTCATGCCGCGCTCCGGCGCCGGTCTCCGCGTGGAAGCGCTGAAACGTTACGCGGGCGAACACCTGGCGCAATTCAAGATTCCCGAGCACATCTGGCTGCGCGATGAGCGCCTGCCCAGGACCGCGTCGGAGAAGATCTTCAAACGCCAGCTTCGGGAAGAGGCGATCGAGCAGCTACGCGCCGAGCGATCCGAGAATTAGTGCCAGACATCTTGCCTTGCCTGGCCTGCCTGAGCAGGTTGGTCGTTCGGCTCTGGGCGGGGGTGAAACACAGCGTGCCCAGAGGGCAGACGGGTTTCATGGCTCTAGCAGGTGCGACGACTGTCGGAAATGCAGCGGATGCGAAACCGGTCAGTTCAGCGGCCTTCCGAACGCTGAGTTCTCATTTCCCAATTTGCCTCAATGATGTGCGCCGCCAGCACCGCCTTGGCATGTTTGAGGTCCGCGTCCGGATCGCCAAGGTCGCGAAAAACACTATCGCTGCCCTCCATAAGTTCAAGATCGCCTTGTTGCTTCATGGTTTCGGTTCCCCCTCAGTCGAGCTATCTCACCTGGTGGTGTTGACGCTTCAGGCCGTGTCCGGGGCGGGGGGGATGAGGAAGACGACCAGCCAGTGGGCGCGGTAGACGGCCCAGTAGCCGCGGCCGGCGGCTACGGGGACGGCTGATCGGAGGTTGCGGCGACAGCGGGCGCGGTATTCGCCGGCGGTGGGATCGATGTCGAGTTCGACATCATTGAAACCGAGGAATTCGCCTGTCATGGGGTTGATAGCCTTGTAGATGGCTTCCTTGGCGGAAAAGAGCATGGTGCGCCATTCGGAAGCGGGGAGCCAGTGACGCTCGGTGCGGGTCAGGACGCGCTCGGCGACCTGGGGAGAGACTGCGGTTCGGGCTTCGATGTCGATGCCTAGACCGTCGTGGCCGGTGGCCGGGCCGACGATGGCTGCCGCAAGTGTCCTGGTGTGGGCGATGCTGCCAATCGCGGAGGGGGGCCAGACCGGCAGGCGGCCGCGGCGGGGAATTTCGCAGCGGGGGACTCCAATACGTTCGAGTGCAGCGCGGGCGGCCATGCGGCCCGTGGAGAACTCCAGCGCGCGGGTGTGGACCACGGACGCGGCGTACGCCGTTTCTTCGGGGAACAAGTCACGGCGGTAGTCCCCTACCTGGGCAACACCGATCTCGGCGGGGAGCGCCGCAAGACGGGAGTCCGACAGAATATCCGTTGCGAGATCCGCGTCGAAGACGGCTATGGCTGGTCAGGTCCTGTTCAGGTGGCGAACATCGGAACGTTTCGGCGAGGCTCTAGCCATGTGGCTGGCTGGAACATCACCGGTTTTGCTATCGGGCGACTCCGCCCTCATTCATCACGGGATTATGCCCCGCGACAGATACCCGTCAAACAGCGGAGTCTTCGGGCAGTCACACGTCTTACAACGTACCTAGCGCGACCTTTCGCGGATCAACAAGACGATTCAGCGAATCCAGGCAAACCGTCGCACAGGACTACAGGCGTGGGACGAGACCAAGTCGGACAACGATGGGCGATGAAAGCGCTGGTTGTCCAACAAAGACGTGCTCACAGCGAGCGAGTGAAGGGGCGCGCGCGGGGGTTGAGAAAGTGCTATCCGGCGCGAAACGCAGACAAAAGAAAACCCCTTCCCTTCGAAACCGAAGGGAAGGGGGAAGTATTGAGCCGGGAAAAGGCCGCCTTCTTCAGGCGATGACTACCCTTTCCTAATTAGCTGGCGCTACGTAGCACGGATGGTCTGTGTCAAGGCCGGTCCGATCAACAGGAGTATTACCTGTACCCGCGCACGCTGCCATGATGGCCGAGTCAACCTTGCCGCCGACTGTGTCAACATCACCTTCGACACCGGTGACTGCCGACATGACGCCGCTGACCGCGTCAGCGAGATCATTCATCGAACTCATGTCGTCAATATAGGTGTTGTTGATCAGAGAATTGTCGGATCGTACAAGCACCTGGACCGAGACGTTACGGTCAGCCAGCACGTCGCAGGAGAGACGCCCCGTCCAATCTTCGCCAAGGAGGTCCATGATGTCGTCGGCCTGCAGATGCATGGTGGCACCGGCATCGATTTCGCCCACCTCACCGAAGAGGGGATCCCCGCCTGCCTGCGTGTCACACTCAAGGAAGGTCGTGCATGTCAACATGCCACCTTCTTCGCACTTGATGCGGACGTTGCCCGTATCCATGTTGTCCATATTGGGAATGGCGTATGCACGCGCCTTCATATCCACGCCGGAATACTCAAGCGATGCCATGGCCATTTCTTCGCCAGGATCCTTGGTGCCGGCGGAGTCATAGACGACCCGGAAAGTCGTGGTGAAGGTGCCACGTCCCAACTCGTTGTCTTCAGCTGGCGCGTAATGGACCATGCTCGGCAACGAGCCATGGTTCAGCCTGAAGCTTCCCGTGGCCACACTGCCATTAATGCTGAGCTTTTCTTTTTCGCCGACACCTTCCTCACCGTCCGTTTCGAAGTGAATGGTATCGCCTGAACCGATATTGCCGCCCTCTACGGTGATGTTGATGTTGGCTTCGGATCCCGAACCCGACACAAAGGACTCGCTGTCAGCGTCAAGCGCCATCATGTTCGGCGTGGAATCGAAGGATCCCAAGGCAATGCTGCCACCGACCAGCTTCGTGCGATCATCGATCATGATCTGGCCTTCGTCACCGTTGGACGCAGAGTATTCCACACCCAACACCGAGGAGGCGATCTTGTTGTCAGCGGCCTTGAACTTGAAGTCTCCGTCGTCGTCCAAGTGCTCCATGACGGTGGCTGTGTTGGGGTCGTCTCTCTCTCCAGGAGGCGTGGCGTTTCCTATCGGGAAATCGCCAGCAGTGGCTGTCGAGTCGGTAGTCCCGTGAAGTTCCACTTCTGCCGATACCGTCACCGACGACTTCGGCACGGTCAGTCCGGTAGCTTCTTCGATGGCCGGTATGTTCAGTGTGATTGCGGGTCGGGGGTCCGAGCCAGCTGCAATCGGATTAACACCGACTTTGGCCCCAGTAATATCGGCACCCGCCTTGAATCGAACGGACACCGTATTGTCCTCACCAGAACGTCCGCCCTCCTTTGTGCCGTTGACAACATCGAGGTCGTCGTCATTGGACTTGAAGTCGCTAATCTGCACCGTGTTGCCGAAGACGGCACCATTCAGCGTAAAGGTAATAGTGACCTCCGAGTTCGCGCCCACGCCGTCCGGTGCCACGAGCGCGAGACTGACATGCGTCCCCTCGTTCATGTCCGCAGTCGTGGCGTCATCAGCGATCAGATCGAGCTCCGCGCTGCCGTCGCCCAGGGCTTCTGAGGCGAAAGTCGGGTCGTTGTCAGTGCTCAACTCCCAATGGGCTGCGGAAGCCCCGAATGCCAACCCGAGAGCAGCTACATAGGCAATTGCGCTCGCCACTCTGTTGGTATTTTTAGCCATTGAAATTCTCCAATTAGTCATTTCGTTCCCGTCTCAATCGACGAAGGCTGCCTATGAAGGCGTGGGAAATCATAGCGTTTTCATCCAGCATCGCAAGCCTTTTCTGCGGATTTTTTGAGCCCACGGCGGAGAACATCCCCCCGTTTTGCGTGGATTTTCCGCGTCGGTTGGTATTGCTTTCGGACCTCGATGATTTGCGCCACGCCCGGATCGGCGCCCAAGGGGAATTAACGCAGAAATTCGCCGTGCAAGTCAAGCTGTTGTTTGAGTTCCTCGGTCAGGGCCGAACCCTCCTCGTGGCTGGCCACCACATAGGGGATAACCATGATCAGAAGCTCGGTGCGATCCTCCTGCAGGGAGTCGCTGCGAAACAGCCTGCCGAGGCCCGGAATCTGTCCTAAAACGGGCACGCCGGTCTGCCCCGCGCTGCGATTATTTGCGATCAAACCGCCCATGACGAGGGAGCCGCCGTCCTTCAGCGTCAGGCTGGTGCTGATCTGGCGGCTGAGTATCGTCGGGGACCCTGCGATGCTGGTGTTGGCAGCGGGCTGCGCCTCGGAGAGTTCCTGGGAGATCTCGAGGTCCACGAGGCCGTTGGCCTGCACTATAGGGCTGATCTCGAGAGAGACGCCGGTCTTGCGGTAGGAGACGTCCTGCAGGATGTTGGTGGAGCCAGCCACCTGGCGCGCCTCGTCCGAAATCTGCGTGATGACGGGGATCTCGTTGCCCACCTCCAGCGTCGCGGTGCCGCCGCTCTTGACGAAGAGCTTGGGGCTCGAGCGGATCGCCACGCGGTCGTCCTGGTAGAAGAGGTTCAGGACCGCGCGGGTCTGGCCGGAACTGTCGAGGGCCATGGACAGGGCGCCGGCGCCGACGCCCAGCGCCTTGAGCGTGCCGCCCTGCACACCGTAGCCATCGATGCCGCTCCTGAACAGGAACTCGATGCCCGACTTCTCCATGTCGGTGAGGGTGATCTCGGCGATCAGCACCTCGATCAGCACGGAGGGCACCGGTTTGTCGAGCTTTTCTATCACTTCGAGGATGTCGGCCCACTCCTTGCCGGAGCCGCGGAACAGGATCATGTTGCGGTTCTTGTCTACGACGATCCTGCCGGCGGCCGCTGCGCTTTGGGTGAACTGCTGACCTGGCGCCGCGCCGCCGGGTTGCGTCTGCTGAAACGCCGAGGGCGGTGTCGCTCCGATGCCGCCGAGCATGGCGTTCAGGGTCGTGGTCATTTCCTCGGCCTGGGTGTTCTTCACCTCGTAGGTGAAGAGGGCTTCTTCGACCGTGTCGCGGTGCTCGGCGTCGAGGATCCTGGCCCACACCTCGACATGGTCCAACACGGCCGGGTCGTTGGCGAAGACGACGATCTTGTTGGAGGCTTCGAGGGGCAGCATCGACACGGCGCCGCCCGCGCGGCCGACGGTAATCATGTATCCCTCGGCGATGAGCACCGTGGTCAACTCGTCCACCAACGCGCGCGCGGGGAGGAAGTCCGGCTCGATGATGTAGCCGTGCTGACCGTGGAGCATCGGCTGGTCCAGGACTTCCAGCATGTCGATGGCGCGGACGAGAACGTCGGCGCGCCCCTGCAGCAGAAGGCTGTTGCGATCGGGTTCCTCGATGATATTGAGGTCCTGGCCCTTGAACGCCTGCTCGAGCCAGGCCACCACAAAATCGGGACCGGCGATGTGCAGGGGCACCAACTGGAAGATCACGCGGTGCGTGTCCGGCACTTCCGGCAATGCCCGGCCGGTCACGAACAGGGGAATGTCCGGGGACGCCACCTCGTCGCTCTCGAAGAAGGTGAGGACGCCGCTCTCCTCGCGCGTGTCGACGCCGTAGGTGCTCAGGGCGCGGCGCGCCCAGAGGAAGAGTTCGGCGGGCGGGAGCGGTTCGGTCAGGCGAAGCGTGACGAGGTCACTCTTGTCCTGCAGACCGGGGGAGACGACGAAGGACATGTTGAGTTGTTCGCCGAAGACGGCGTCGATGAAGGCCACCAGGGGCATCTCGTGAAAGCTCACCTTGACGGCGTCGCCGGTGAGGTCCTGGCCGAACTGTTCGACGATGCCCTCGGCGACGGTGCGCTGGATGACGACGCCGGGGATCTTCGAAATCGTCAGGCCGCGCTCTGGTTCCTCCTCCCCTGTTGTCGCGTCATCGGTCGCTGCCGAGGTTTCGGGGTCGTCCTTGGGCGGGCGTATGGGTTCGGGGAAGGGATCGACGGTGAGGGTGCTACAGGCGGTGGCGAGGGCTGCCGCCGCCAGGACCAAGCCGAAGGCGGTCGCTGTCCGGGGATGTTCCTTCCCGGCAGCGACGTAACCGCCCTGCCGCCGTGATCGCTCAGCGGCGCGTCTTAATGAGATCCATCGAGTGGTCAATCTGGTTGCCCTTGTTGCTTCAAGTGCTGTTCAAACCCCAATGTATGCATATCGTAAGCGCTTTTCGACCCGTATTTGGCGTTTTGGGCCGTGCGGACGCGCGATGTTTCTACGACGCACTCGCTCCCGAATCCCGAGGTAGCCTACCTGCCCGGCCCGGTTGCCGGGTCCGGCGCGCCGCGTGGAAAGAGTAGCAGCACTTCCTGGTGCATGCCTTCGGTACCGGTGACCGTGCCGCCGCTACCGGCCGGGTCGGCAGAACCGGGATCGCCTTCGGGAAGGCTCGCCAGGGTGATGCTGTTGTCGGTCACCGCCGCCAGGACGCGTCCGTCCGGCAGGGTATCGCCCGGCGCCAACTGGATGATCCCGCCGCCGTCGAGTTCAGGGTCGGCGAGAAGCACGGCGATGGCGTCTCCGGCTTCGATGAGCCCCAGGAAACCCATCCGCCTGAGGACGGGGTTCAGTCCGCGCCGCGCAAGGTTTTCCCCCGCGATCTCGTCCATCACGTCCTCCAGGGAGATGCCCCAGCGATCGCTGGCAATGAAACCGGCGAGATCTTCCGGCAACGCGGCGGGAAGACTATCCGCGAGACCGCCGGGACCGTCCGTTGTCGCATCGCCGCCCGAAACGCCGGGGGGAATGGAGAAGGCGGCCAGCACCGTCGCGAGGATGGCCGCCGAGACCGCGATGGCCGTGCCCCTGGGGGTGCGGAGGTCGGGGATGTTCATCAGGTGGTCGGAATCCTGCCGGGCATCATGCGATGCGTCGATGTCGTGGGCGTCATGCCATGGTGCGAGTGCGCGGCGTTGTCCATCGGCGAATCGTCCGCCGCCATCCGCGAGGTGTCAAGCAGCAGAAAGTTATCGCTCGCGAAAAGGGGTTTGGTGTCGTTCTTAGGCTGTCGGTACGCGCCTATCGTTGTCCCTGACCCTGTGGATTGCGCATCGCTTCAAAGCGCGTTCGGAGGGTGGGGTCCAGGGAGAAAGCGCGATCAAGGCTCTCTTGCGCCTCGTCGTGCCTGCCCAGGGAGTACAGCGTCGCACTCATGTTGACATGGGCCTGGGCGTTGGCCTCGTCGATACCGATAAAGGCCTCAAACAAGCGGAGCGCCTCCTCGTAGCGCTGCTGTCGGAATCGCAACAACGCAAGGGCGTCGAGCGCTTTCGCATTCCCCGGGTCGATCTCCACCGCACGCGCATAGTGTTCCGCGGCCGTTTCCGTTCGACCCAGTTCCCGGGAGGCCTCTCCCATCGCGACATGAAGATCCGCGTTTGTGGCAGGCTCCGGCTGAAGCGAAACGGCACGCGCCAGCGATTCGACCGCTTCTTCGTATCTCTTCCGGCCAAGCAACGCGTAGCCGATCCCGGCATGGGCGGGGGCGTAGTCGGGATCGGTCTCCAGGATGCCGCGATACGTATCGATGGCTTCCTCGTAGCAGTCTAGTTTCCGTAGCGAATCGCCGAGTAGAGAAATTGCACTGATCGGCACCACGTTCGATCCCAGGGAAACCGCTCGCGCCAGCGACTCCTCTGCCTGTTCGTACTGCCCCAGGCTGAACAGCGCTGCCCCTACTCCAACATGTGCCAGCGTGAAATCCGGATCGATGTCCAGCACCGCACGGTACCACTCAATCGACTCCGCGAAGTTTCCCTGTCGCCTCAGTACCGAGCCCAGGTTCTGGCGGGAGTTCTTGTGGCCGGGGCCCAGTTCAACAGCACGTCGGAAACTCTCGGCGGCTTCTTCCAGGCGATTCAACTCCATGAGCGCAACGCCGTGCACGTGATGGGCCACAACGGACTCGGGAAACCGTTCCGTCGCAATGCGGCCAACCGCAAGCGCCTCCGCTGTACGCCCCGCATCGATCAGGGCATCGAACAGACCCCAATGCGCGAATTGTGCCTCCGGATTGAGAGAATTGATGTGGCCGAAGAACGACAGGTTGTCTTGATAGATGCCCGTTTGTTCCCACGTCAGCCTTCCGAAGACCGCGAGAACGGCGACGAGCACACCTGCCGCGCCGATCCTGACAACACTCGAAAGCTTGCCCAGACAGTAGGCGGCGCCACCGACGACGACCGAGATGGCACCGATGCCGGAGAAATACGCGTAGCGGTCGGCTGTAAAAGAAGTCTGCATGTGGCCGTAGTCCACGAAACCCAGGACGGGCGACAGTGTCACCACGAAGAACACGGCACCCGCGAGAGGCCCTCTCCCCAGCCGATGACGGGCAAACCAGAGCAGCGCCGCAACTGCGACGGCGGCGATCAGGTATACCCATGGGAGCAAATCCCCGGTGTTGATGTCCCACAACGGCCCGACGAGCGCCAGGTCGGCAGGCCATGCCAGCGTGCCGGCGTAGTAGCAAAGGGCTCGGGCGGCGATCAGCAAGCGCTCGGCAAACCCGTAGTCGAAGTCGAGTTCCCGCGGCCCGGACGTGTAGTAGTGCAGGTCCGCGAGGACAATGCACAAGGCGAGCAGGAAGAAAGGCACCAATCTGCACCCGTCCGTCCACGTCACTCGCCCCTGTTTCCACCAGATCAGGATCGCGAAAGCGACCGGCAGGGTGACCGCCACCGACTTCGACAGCATGGCGGCGGCGAACAGTCCCAACGCGGCCATGTAAAGGCCCGGGCGCAGCACGCGGAGCGCGTCAAGCAGCCAACGCCACCAGGGAGATCGCGAAACGGCGTTGCAGGAATCCGGCTGGCTATCGCCAACGCTGTCCATGGAACGGATCCAGCACAACGCCGATGCCATACAGAAAAGGGCGGAAAGCAGATCCTTGCGTCCGATGACCCAGGCCACCGAATCGACATGCATTGGATGGACCGCGAATACCGCGGCAATGGCCCACGCGCCCGGCATGGCGAGAAGTCGTAGGAGACGCCAGAGCAACAGGACATTGACCATGTACAGCAGCACATTCACTAGGTGACAGCCGAACGGATCGAGACCCCAGATCTTGTGCTCCAGCCAGAACGTCGTGTAGAGGATCGGCCAGTAGTGCCCTTCCCCCTCGACGTCGGCCGGTGAGAACCAGATGTTCCAGAGGCCGGACCAGGCGCGAACCGCGGGTGATTCGGCGAAGAGGTGGTCATCGATGACAAACCCGCCGAAGAGCGCCGGGTAGTAGCTGACCGCGACCATGGCGCACAGGGCGAACCCGGCTGTGACCGGATGGCGCGACCACCCAGGGATGGATGTCCAACGCGATGGGGCGGGTTGCGACTCAGTCACTGCGGGTAGCGCTTATCAGCGAATGCACGCGGATGACCGCGCCCACCCACCACTGCCCGCGCACATGATCTGCGTTCTTGTTCGACGGCATGTCGAGGATTCTACAAATGACGCCTTCATGGTCCAAATCCCTCGCGAGAGCGCTCATCCCCACCTTCATCCGTCCGCGCCGAGGTTGTAGTATGCGCCGCCTCTCGCTCAAGACCCGATGCATCCGATGACTCGCTGGCCAGTGCTGGCGGAATTCCGCTCGCTCGGCGTGCTCGCCGTGCCCATCATCATCACGCAGCTCGCGCAGATGGGCATGGGCGTGGCCGACGCCATCATGGCGGGACGGGTAAGCGCGACCGACCTTGCCGGCATCGCCCTTGGCGGCAACCTGTACTGGCCGCTGATGCTGCTGATGTCCGGGATCGTGATGGCCGTGACGCCCTCCGTCTCGCAACTGCACGGCGCCGGACGCCTCGCGGACGCCGGCGCCGTCGTGCGCCAGGCGCTGTGGATCGCGGTGTGCGGCGGCGCGTTGATCGCCGTGCTGCTGCAGAACATCGAACCCGTGTATCGCCTGCTCGGCGTGGACGAGCGCGCGATTCCGGTGGCGGCTGGCTATCTGCGCGCCGCGAGCCTCGGCCTGCCGATGATGCTGGCCTACGTGGCCCTGCGCTGCCTGTGCGAAGGCATATCCTGGACGCGGCCGGCGATGTTCATCGGGCTCTCCATGCTGGCCATCAAGGTGCCGCTCAACTGGCTCTTCATTTACGGCCAGCCGGCGCTGGGCATTCCCGCCATGGGCGGCGTCGGCTGCGGCTGGTCGACGGCGATCGTGATGGCGTGTTCGCTGATCGTCATGCTCATCGTCGTGTCGGTCTCGCGGGTGCGGGCATCGGGCGTCTTCGCGGCGTTCTCGCGGCCCGAAGCGGCGGCGATCGGACGTCTCCTGCGGCTCGGAGTTCCGATCGGCCTGGCGCTGTTCGTGGAGGTTGCGTTCTTTTCCGCGGCAACGCTGCTGATCGGGCGACTCGGGGTCGAGACCGTGGCCGCGCACCAGATCGCGTTCAACATCGTGGGAGTCTCGTTCATGGTGCCGCTGGCGCTCGGCATGGCGGCGACCATCCGGGTCGGGTTCAACGTCGGTGCGAACGACCTGGCCGGCGCCAGCAGGTCGGCCTGGGTAGCGACCTCCGCGGCGGTCGTGTGGGGCGTCGGCCTCGCCGTCGCGCTTCTGATCTGGCGGTACGACCTTGTGGGCCTGTATACGAACGAAACGGATGTCGTTCAACTCGCCGCGGCACTGCTCCTGCTCGGCGCCCTGTTCCAGGTCTTCGACGGCCCCCAGGCGACCGTGATGGGCACCCTGCGCGGCTACAAGGACACCCGCGCGCCGATGCTGATCGCGCTCGTCGCCTATTGGCTGTTCGGGCTGCCTGCGGGCGCGATCCTGTGCTTCGGGTTCCTGGGCCTACCGGGAATCGGCGTGCACGGCATGTGGTGGGGGCTCGTGGTCGGGCTTGCTGTCGTGGCGACAGCGCTGTTCGCTCGGCTCGCCCGAATCTCCGGCGATCCGGTGCGGGTCGCCCAGTTCAGGCTGCGCTGATCGGAGGGCCTCCTGTCGGCCTGCTGTTCGAAGCTAATGTAGCTGCCGGCCCTGACGCGCGTGCGCTACGTGGACTCCGGCGCGATCCCCACGAAGTACGCGGAGACGAGGATGTTGACGCGGGACCGTGACTGGCTGATCTCGAGGAGATCCACCACGAGCTTCTTGGGGTGGGTCGCGAGGGCGTGGATCAGCCGCAGTTCGGCGCCGTTGCGGTGGCGGGCGGTGAGACGCGCCTGCACGCGCCAGACACCAGGCGCGTTGTCGACGGTTTGCGTCACGCCAGGGGTAATGCGCGCCTGCCTGAGTTCGATCTCGCCGGCAAGCTCGGTAAGGGCGCTCAGCAGGCGGGCCTGGGCGACGCCCTCGGTCTCCGCCTGCCAGAAACTGGTCGTGAGTTCCGTTGCGGTGCGGCGCTCAAGCTCCAGCAGATCGGGCCATTCTTCGTAGGCGCCGGCATCCTGCGCGCGCTCGAGCCGGACGATCTCCCCGGCGTATTCGGCACGGGCCGCCTCCAGGTGGTCCGAGCGGACGAGTATCCAGTAGAGGAGGACAATCGCGAGAACGCACCAGACGCCAAGGCGCACCCTTGCGTTGGTTGTGAATTCCTCGCCCAGCGAAGCCAGGGCACTTTGCACGCGCGGCATCATGGGCTCACCGTCAGCCGCATTCGGATCTCGTTTTTCTTGCGGCCCTGTTCCGCCGAGACCTCCCGGAACATGGGCTGGGCCTCGAGGGAGCGGACGTAGGCGATGGGGTCCGCGCTTTCGTCTTCGATCAGCACCGAGAGTTCGCGCTGCTGGTAGGACCACTGGCGGAAGCGCGCGTCGGGGCCGGGGATGGCGCTGTCGACCAAGCCCATGAGATACGCCTGGGACGGCTCGCGCAGGATCTCCGCGAGGGCGACATTGCGGCCCCGCAACGTCAACAGTTCGTTGCGCGCCGAGAGGATGGGGTCGAGGTCCTGTTGCAGCCCGGCGAGCTCTTCCTCGGCCGCCTGCTGGAGATAGCGGGCCTGCCAGTAGCGCGCCTCATGCCAGGTCGCGGTCAGGACGAGGACGAGAAGCACGGCGGTCGCAAGCGGGCGTTCGTTGTCTTCCAGCCACTCCCGGGGCGTTGGCGAACTGGACCACGGCTGGGAAACCAGGGACTGCACGAGCGACTGTCCTTGCGCCGCTGACCCTTCGAGCACGGGGTCGGCTGGGTCGAGCTGCTGAGCCTGGACGTCGGCGCCCCATTGGGCCAGGACGCTCTCTGCGCGCGCCTGGTCCGGACGCTGCCGGAACCAGTAGGAGTGTTCCAGCACGCGGTCGGCCCAGTGCTGCAGTTCGAAGCCTTCGCGGCACGCCTGCAGGACCACGCCGTCGGACATGCGGGGAAGGAAGACTGTCTCCGGGCAGATGCGGGGCGTCGTTTTCGCGGACGCGTCCGGGATTTCGGGATCCGCCTGCACGGCGTCCGCGTCCCAGAACCAGACCATGGCCCTGCCGCCCTCCCAGACGCAATGATGGCCGGTGTCGGCAAACGGGCTCCAGAGCGGCAACTTGAGGTCCAGCGCGGCGCGCCGCTTGTTGCGGGGCACGTTGGTGAAGTCCTCCGAGCGATACATGCAGAGGCCGCGGCCGACAATCCAGTGCGGATGGAAGGACTTGAAGGGCACGCGCTCCGTGCCCTGCCGCGTCTGAATGACGTTGGGCTTATTGGAGAAGCGGCGTCGCAGCCTGGAAAACGCCGGCATCGCTCGACTCGTTTTCAATCACGGGCTCCGTGTAGCGGTAATCGATACGCCAGGGGGTGTCCCCGAAGGGGGTCAGCGCCATGCCGACGACGGACCGCGAACCGCTGGCATTATGCCAGATGGAGATTCGCAGGAAGTTGGACGGCAGCCCCTTCACGCCCATGGGATCGATGTCCACGTGGGTGCCCGTCAGCATGGCGACGCGGCTCAGGCTCGACACGGTGCGTTCGGCGCGCTCGGCGACGATGTTGTCGATCGCGCCCTGGTCCAGCTTGAGGACCGCAGCGAGGACGTCCGGCCGCATGGTGTTGAAGTTGACTCCGCTCGTCTGGCGCACGGAAAGCATGGGCAGGAGGCGGCGCCACTGGTCGGGGGTAATGAAGTCTCCCACGCCGAGGACACGCCGCAGCTCCAGGGGCGTGGCCATGATCCAGTTCGATGGACCGGGAAGCCCGAGGTCGGAGGCAGCGCCGGCAACTGTGCCCGCCGGGACGGCAGCGGATCGGTCCTGATCGGTGGGAGGCACGCCGGCCTGGGAAGGCGGCACGGCGCGACCGGCGGGGACGGGGACGGGCGCGGTGAGCCGGTCGTAGTCGAAGTGCTCCGCCCCACCCAGGGAGAGGTTGTCGTCCATGTCGACGTAGTCCTCCACCCTGGGGGCGATGCGGGCGATGTCGGAGGACGAAACGCCCACGTACGACAGCACACTCGCGAAGTTGGTGCTATGGGGGAAATTGACCGACACAAGGCCGTTCTCGTCCTGGATCGAAAAGCGCGCGCCGCCCGGGCCGGCATAGGTTTCACCGGTCAGTCCGATCACGCCCACGCTTCGATCCGGGCCGCGGTTGCCCTCCACGTCGGTGAAGGACTGCTCCGTCTCCAGCATCAGGCTGCGATGGTTCATGCGGCCCGTCGACAGCAGGTAGGCCAGCGTGGCCTCCGTGCTGCGCTGCGCGAGTTCCCGCTCGAGGGCGGACCTCGCTGCCGCGGCGCGCTCGATGTCGGCGGATGCGACGCCATCGATGTATGCCGCGAGGACAGCCATCGCCGCCAGCGTCCAGAGCGTCGCGATGAGCACGAAGCCTCGACTCGAGGGGTGGGTGTCCCTGACGCGATGGCTGTCCCGAAGGCGATGGCTGTCCCGAACGGGGTGGCTACCGATCACGATGGCTGTCCCGAACCCGATGGGTGTCCCGAAGGCGATGTGTCCCTAGCGCGTTGGGTGTCCCTAGCGCGTTGGGTGTCCCGAACAAGATGGCTGTCCCGAACAAGATGGCTGTCCCGAAGGCGATGTGTCCCCAGCGCGATGGGTGTCCCCAAGCGATGACGATGGCTGTCCCGATCACGATGGCTGTCCCGAACAAGATGGCTGTCCCCAGGCGATGAGTGTCCCGAACGATGGGTATCCCGAGAGCGATGACGATGGCTGTCCCGATCACGATGGCTGTCCCGAACAAGATGGCTGTCCCGAAGGCGATGGGTGTCCCGAACAAGATGGGTGTCCCCAGGCGATGCGATGGGTGTCCCGAACAAGATGGGTGTCCCAGGCGATGGGTGTCCCGAACGATGGGTGTCCCAAAAAAAGCGGGTCACCGAACAAGATGGGTGTCCCCAGGCGATGCGATGGGTGTCCCGAACAAGATGGGTGTCCCAGGCGATGGGTGTCCCGAACGATGGGTGTCCCAAAAAAAGCGGGTCACCGAACAAGATGGGTGTCCCAAAAAAAGCGGGTCACCGGAAGTCCCTCGGGTTGTGGACGGGTACCGAGTGCAGCCCGAAGCTCCCGATCCACACGGTTCGGCTGTCGGACGTGACGAGCCTGACTTGCCGGGGAATCCACTCCCGCGCGCCGTCGACGGGCCAGTCCGAGTGCCAGGCACCATCGTTACCCGCGTAAAGGAAGAGCAGTGTCTCGTCGGATTCGAGTATCGTCCAGACGGCGGCCTCGAGGGGTGCCACTCCGGCGCAGGCGATGTCGCTCAGACCTGGCGCGGCATTCCCGGAGAACCTGTCCGTTCCGGCGCCTCGGGGCGCTTGCGGCGCGGTTTCGTTCGCGTCTCGCATGTCCGACGGGCACGGGGACGGCTGCTCGGCATAGACGACGGCGGTGCCTCCCTCGCCTCGGATGATGGACCAGCGGGCGGCAACGGGGATGCCTGATGGCGCCCGCAGCGACTGGGTCGTGACGCCTTGAAAGGACTCGAAGTCTCCGACAAAGCGCCTGTCCTCGGCCAGGTAGGGCACCATGCCGCGCACGGTGGATGCGAACCAGCGTTGTTGCAGCGCGTCGGAGGACGCCTCGCGACCGATGCGTTTCACGGTGTCGTACTGGCCGAGGAAGAAGCCGGAACCCTGGATCAGGAGCGTTCCCACCAGCGAGGTGAGCACGAACACAACCAGCATCTCGAGTAGCGTCAAACCGCTCGCTGCGCCGCGCGCGGGGACTCGGGGCAAACGGGCGCTCCCTACTCTTCTCATCGTCCCGCTACTCATCGAAGCTCTGGGACTGGCGCACCTGGTGATAGCCCGCAAGGCGCAGGCGGTAGTTACCTTCCAGTAGACCGTTGCGGCTGAGCACAATGTCCACGTCGTAAAGGCCGATTTCGAAACTGCCCACATATCCTGCGTTGGATTGCCCCTGTCGCACCGGTTCGACCAGGTTCGAAGACCACGCGACGTCGAAACCGCCGATTTCGAACCGGCCGGTGGGTTGCTCGCGGATGTTGATCGAGGACAGGTGCTCGATGGCGCCGCGCACGGCCGGCTCGCGCCGCGTGATATCCGCAGCCTTTCCGAGCCCGATCAGATTGGTGTTGAAGAGGCCGTAGAGGGCCATGCCCCCGGCAGAGAAGATCGCCATGGCGACGATGGCTTCGAGCAGGGTGAAGCCGGCGATGTGCAGGATGCGTTTGCGGCGCGGGCGGGTGTTTTCCGGCCCAGCACCGTCGCGCATCTTCAGGAACATTGACTGGCGAAACCGAAATGCCATCCGTATGCCCCTCCTGCCGCTCAGACGTCCGCGTCAACGCGGCAGTACGGAGCCGCGAGTTCGACGCGTACGGTAGCGGCGTCCGCGTGGGACAGCGTCAGCGCCCCGCCCAGGCAGACGCCGTTCGCGAGCACCACGAGGGGGTTGTCGAGGGCCAGCCGCCAGCCTTCCGGAACATCCACCACGTAGGTTTCGTAGTCTGCATAGCGGGCCGCTTCGGCGGGGTCCGGCGCCGCCGCGTTGCCGTAGACCACGTAGGCACGGCCGTTCAGCGCGGCCTCGCGACCGAGGGCTGCGATCTGGTCCAGCACGTAGTCCTGCTCGCTGGCTCGCGTCGCGGCGGCGTACAGGCGCTCGAGGTTCGGCATCGCGATCGCGGTCGCCAGGCCGAGCAGGGCCAGCACCACCAGCAGCTCCAGCAGGGTAAAGCCGCCTCGCAGGCTCGCCCGGACATTGCACCAGGCCGCTAGTCGATTAACTAAAAGCCCCTCGGTATCAATAGGTTAATCCCATACTTCGAGAATTCTGCTGGAAACAAGCAGCGCTGGCCGCGCCCTCGCACGGTGGGACCGGGCCACGGGCGGCGCCGACTGTGGGGCACTTTTCCCCGCGTGTCCCCGCGTGTCCCCGCGTGCGCGCACGTACTCGCTACACCATGAAGGCATGGCTATGCTTGCGCTCGCGAGCACGCCCACGCGGGCAAAATCCTGCGCGATCATCACGGCCCCTGATGCAACATCCAGGCTACGAGCTTCCTTCCGGCATGAATCCGATATCCGCATTGTCGCCTTCCCCGTCCCTGGCGGAGTCCGCGCCGAAGGAGTAAAGGGCAAAGCCCTGGAGATTGTCCACCGGCGCTTCGTATTGGTAGGGGTTCCGCCACGGGTCGGCCGGCAATTCATCCTGCAGATAGGGACCGCGCCAGAACTCGGCAACTTCGTCCGGCGCAGACATCAGGGCCGTCAGCCCCTGGGCGGTGGTCGGATAGGTGCCCACATCGATGCGGTAGGTCTGCAGGGCGCCGCGCAGCATCTTGATCTGCGTCTCGGCGACGTCGATTTTCGAAGCCTCGAGCCGGTTCAGGAGCTGCGGGCCGACCAGGCCGGCGAGCAGGCCGATGATGGCCAGCACGATCATCAGTTCGATCAGGGAGAAACCCCTGACCGGAATATTCATGGCACGCAGGGCTCGCTCGCGCATGGAACGCTCGCTCACGGGGCGCTTACAGCACAATCTCATTGACACTCGTTATCGCCAATATCATGCCGATCATGATGGTTCCAAGGAACCCTCCGATCAGCAGGACGGCCGCCGGCTCGATGAATGTGAGGACGCGCCGCATCCGCCGCGCACTATTCTCCTCATACAACTTCGCCAGCGCCCGCATCATTTCCGCCATCCGTCCGGACTGTTCGCCGACGCGGATCAGATTGTAGCCCGTCGGCGTCAGCGCGTCCTGTTTCTCGAGCGCCGCCGAAAGCGTCACGCCGCTTCTTACGTCGTCCGCGGCCCGATCCAGCAGTTCCTTGCGGCGGCTGATGCGCACGCCGCGGGATGCGAGCCCCAGGGCGTCCATCAGTTCCACGCGGCTCGCGAGCATCGCACCCATGACAGAGGCCCACTTGGCGGTGTCGACCTCCGAAAACCATCCGCGCACCAGGGGCAGCGTGGCGACGGTGTCGGTCAGCCTGCGGCGGAATCCCTCGCGCCGCATGAGCACCACGCCAACTGCGGCCACGGCCGCGACGATAGCCGCCAGCAACCAGCCGTTGGCGTTGAACCAGGCGCCGGTGTTGAGGACCGCCGATGCCAGGAGCGGGAGGTCCTCGGCGGACTCGAGCAGGTTGGTGAACTGCGGCACGACGAAGGTGAAGACGATGAGCACCGCAGCGATGCCCGCGACGATCAATACCGCGGGATACGCGAGCGCCCCGCGGATGTCCGAGGCGATCCGCAGGTCGTATTCCATCTGCTGCACCGCCCCGCGCAGCGCCTCGGCCAGGCGACCGCTGCGTTCGCCGGCCTCGACCAGTTGGTAGACGTAGTCGGGAAGGGGCAGGTCGCTCGCGCGCAGCACCTCCAGGTAGCTTTGTCCACGCATGAGGTCGCGCGACATGCCGTCGAACGCCGCCGCGAGTCGGGGATGGTGCGTGCCCCGGCCCTGGGCGGTCACCGCGTCGCCAAGGGCCACGCCGGATTCGAGCAGGGTGGCGAGTTCGTTGAAGGCCACGGTGACGTCCTGGGCCTTCAACCCCCGGCGCAGTCCGCCCAGCGCCGGCGCGCGGTATTCGCTGACGGCGACGACCGTCTGGCCGTCGCGGGAGAGCTGGCGCACGACATCCGCGCGGGACGCGGCCTCGACGCGGCCCTCGCTCGCCTGGCCGTTGCTGTCGACGATCTCGTAGTCGTATTCCGGCATCGTTCGGCCCGGCGCGATCGGCAGGACCTAGCCTGCCTCGCCGTCTATCACCATGGCCCGCATCAACTCCTCGACCGTGGTGTCGCCGCGCGAAGCCTTGATGAGGCCATCCTCGACCAGCGTGCGGCAGCCGTGTTCCCGCGCCAGGCGTTTCAGATCGTTCAGGTGCGCGCCCGAAACGATCATGTCCTGCAGGCCCTCCGACATCGGCACCAGTTCGTAGATGCCGGTGCGGCCGCGATATCCGGTGTGGCGGCAGTGGTCGCAGCCTTCGACGGCGACCCAGTGGTTGCCGAGCATGCTTTCGGGGAGCGCGTCGAGATAGCCGTCGGCCAGTGCGGGCCGCGAGATCGATACGGAGCAGTTGGGGCAGGACCTGCGCACGAGGCGCTGTGCCTGCACGCCGCGGACGGGCGCCGCCACCAGGAACGGCTCGACGCCCATGTCGACCAGGCGCGTGAAGCTCGATATGGCGTCGTTGGTGTGCACGGTTGACAGGACGACGTGGCCGGTCAGCGCCGAGCGGATGGCGATTTCCGCCGTCTCGAGATCGCGGATCTCGCCGATCATGATGACGTCGGGATCCTGCCGCAATATGGCGCGCAGCGCGCGGGCGAACGTGAAGCCGATCTCCGAGTGCACCTGCATCTGGGTGATGGTCGGCATCTGGTATTCCACCGGATCTTCCACGGTGATGATCTTCTTGACGCCGTCGTCGATCTCCTCCAGGGCGGCGGCGAGCGTGGTGGACTTGCCGGAACCCGTCGGGCCCGTTACGAGGACGATGCCGTTGGTGGTGCCGAGCCAGCCCCGAAACATCTCGAGGTGGTCGGGCTCCATGCCGAGGTTGCCGAAAACCAGGTCGTCGCGCTCCTTGGCGAGCAGTCGCAGGACAAGGGACTCGCCGAACGCGCACGGCACCGTGGACACCCGGATGTCCATCTCGCGCCCGGAAATGCGCTCCGTGATACGGCCGTCCTGGGGCAGCCGGCGCTCGGCGATGTCGAGGCCCGAGATCAGCTTGATGCGCGACGCCACGGCGGCGAAGCGGTCCTTCGACTGCGTCAGCCGCGTGTGCAGCACGCCATCGAGGCGCATGCGCACGGCGAACGACTCTTCGGTCGGCTCGACGTGAATATCCGAGGCTCCCAAGTCCACGGCCTGCGACAGGAGGTTGTTCACCAGTTCGATCACCGGCGCCTGCTCGGCCAGGTCGCGCAGTTGTTGCACGTTGCTGGCGAACAGGTTCTCCATCGCCCGCTCCTTTCGGACGTTGTCGAGGGCGCGGTCGAGGTGGTGGTTCGCGGTGAGGCAGAAGCGGATGGGGGGTGCGGCGCCGGATGACTGGTCGGACGCCTGGTAGAAGTACTCCAGCGTCTGGGTCACGCTCGGATCGGGTATGTCGCGGGCGAGACAGAAAACGTCTTCGCCCTGCCGCCACATCAGGACGGCGTTGTCGAGGAACCACTCCAGCTTGATGGACGACTCCGACATGAAGCGGTACATGTCCATCTTGTCCGGCAGGTCCTCGGCGTCGGCGAGATAGAGCGCGCCGATCTGCTCCGCCAACGTGCGCAACATCGCCTCTTCGGAAATGGCACCCGTGCGGACCAGGAGCGAGCCGAGCCGCCCGCCCACCGTGCGCTGAATCTGCAGCGCCCTGTCGATGTCGGCCTGCTGCACGGCATTCCGCTCGACCAGCATCTCTCCCAGCCGCCTCGGCTGGCCCTGCCCTGGTTCCACCTGCTCTAGCTCTGACACGGCCAAAGGCGTCTTCGACCTCTCTTTCTCGTGCACCCGAATCGCGTTAGCGGGCAACGGTACCAGACTCCCGCACAAAAAACGCCTCCGTGAAGCGCCAGCGCGTTCCGTTCGGGACACCCATCCCCGCGTTCCGTTCGGGACGTTCCGTTCGGGACACCCATCTCCCTTGGACACCCATCCCGGACGACGTTCCGTTCGGGACACCCATCTCCCTTGGACACCCATCCCGACGTTCCGTTCGGGACACCCATCTCCCTTGGACACCCATCCCCATCATCCCGAGCATCCCGAGAGGACACCGATCCCGAGGGAACCCATCCCGCCATCCCCGAGAGACACCCATCCCCAGGGACACCCACCAAGACACCCATCCAGGGACACCCATCCAACATCCCATCCCCCGTTCGGGACACCCATCTCAGCCTAGCGGGGGACACCCATCCCATGATTCGTTCGGGACATGATTCGTTCGGGACACCCATCTCTTTGGGACACCCAAGATTCGCTTTCGCGACACTCACCCCTCGGGCACACCGTCATCTGGAACACCCAGTGACCGGGCACCTCCCGGAGACGACACCTCTCGGGGAGACACCTCTCGGGGACAGCCATCCCTATGACACATCCCAGGGACCACATCCCAGGGACAGCCATCCCGAGGGGACACCCAATTGGCGGGCGGGGGACATCCATTGGGAGCGAGCCGGAGACGCATTGCGAGAAAAAGCTCTCAAACGAGTAGCGCGAGAGGCAATCCCCCGCTTAGGGCTGGGTCAGCGCCGAATCCAGCGGTAGGGGCATTCCCGCGAGAAAATGCCCTTCAGCTAGTCGTCGTTGTCTCCGCGAGCCCGCAGTGCCGTCGACGAAATGTCGCTGCGGAACTCCGCCTCACCGAGGCCGTTACACAGGTCGCGCAACTCTTTCGGTAAATCAAGGTCGTCCAGAGTGACGAAGCGGGCGCCTTCCGCGCGGCCGAAGACCAAGAATCGGCATCCGAACCGGGCAAGTTCGGAGACCGCCGCGGTCACGTCACCGTCCTCGTAGTACCTGGCATCGGCGACGCGGCGCATCGTGTCGGCGCCGACGATAAACGTCACTGCGCCGAAGAAGTGCGCCTTCTCGACGAATGTGGAGGCATTCGTCAACCAGACATCCTCCGAGGCACCGAACTGTTCCATGCGGGCGCGCATGTCGTGGAAGTTGAGCGGCGGCTTGTCGACGTTGCGTATGCAGAGTTCGTACGCGACGGGTCTGCCCAACTTCTTCGCCGCGGCGGCCGCCATCCGCCGGTGGCCCTGGTGCAACGGATTGAAGGCCCCGGGAAGAATCGCCTCTGGTGTGCCGTCGCCGGGGCCGATGGCCGAACGCGCGCCGGACAGGAGCGCCGGCAGGTCGCCGTCGCCTTCGGCGATTTGCGCTTTGAGCGCGTCTCCCGCTGTTAGCTCGACGTGAGGGCGAGCCATGCCGAGGGCTTCCGCCATCGCCGCCAGGGCGATATCGGCGACCAAGCGCTCCTCGCCTTCGCGAGTGCGACTCCCCTTAGCCAGGCGAAGCGAGGTGGTGTGTGTCCGCGCGGATGTCTGCAGAGCGCAATAGGCACGATGTTGACCGCGCTTGGGGCGGGTCGAACTGAGGCTGGCCGTGATCGCGAAGCCGAACGTCTCGGCGTCGTCCGCGTTTCCCGCCTTCCTTGGTTCTTTCGGCTTTGGGGCGAGCTGTTGCGCGCGCAGGAAAGCGCACATCGCGAGATCCCGCGCAGTTTCGGGACTGCAAGCGTGCTCCGGCGGCGCGCCCAGCAACGAGGCGAGCGACGCCTGGGCGTAGGGAATGCGCGCTTCGAGCAGCGTCGCCGAAGCACCCGGGACCTGCAGGAGGTCGGACAGCACAAGCGAGCCGCCGCCCGTCACGTAGATGACGCCCCGATTGGGTCGATCATGGAGCTTCTTGACGATGTCGGTCGTCGTCCCACCCTCAGCCAAGGCTGTTCTCTTGCGAGGAGTCCCCCCTCGCGGGGTTGTCTAACGCGGCTCCGCATTCGAGTCCCGCCAAGAACCCACGGGCGATGGACAAGAACTGGGTCAACTGGTCATGGTGGACCCAGTGGCCTGCGTCCTCGATCACCGCCAGGCGCATCTTCGATAGGTAACTCGCGCGCGCGTCGTTAGCCGGACTGGGCACCCACGATTCGGAGCCGTAGACCAGCAGGGTCGGACAGGAGATGCGCCCATACAGATGTTGGATTTGTTCCGCCGTCAGCCCGACTGGCGCCGTCGCCCGGACGTAGTTGTCGAATTTCCAGCTATACGTGCCGTCCTCGTTCTGATTGCTGCCATGGATCGTGAGATGGCGCGCCTGCGCTTCCGACAGGTGGGGATTCTCCGTCTGCATGCGATGGAAGGCTTCTTCCAGCGTCGGATACCGGCGCGGCAGCCGGCCCGCAATCCTGCGGGTATCGCGCACCCAATTGTCCAGCATGCGCCCCGTTGCCCTGCTGTCGCCGCTTTTCGCGCTCTCGGCGGTCCTGGCGGCGGCCGACGACAGTCCCATCCCCTCGATCGCGATCAGCGCCTTGACCGTCTCCGGATACAACCCGGTGTACAGCAGGGACACGGACGCGCCGAGCGAGTGGCTGATGATCGTCGCCGGCGTCATGTGCTTCTGATGCAGAAGCTGTGCGATGTCATAGACATAGTCGACGGTGTTGTAGCTGCCGCCGATCATCCACTGCGAATCGCCGTGGCCGCGTAAATCGGGTGCGATGACGTGGTAGTTCCTGCTCAGGTCCCGGGCGACCCAGTCCCAGTTCCGGCAATGGTCCCGGCCGCCGTGCACGAGCAGCATCGGAGGCGCCTCTTCGTTGCCCCAGTCAACGTAATGCAGCCGCAGGCGCTGCGAAAAGTAGATGTGCGATGTTGGGCCGCTTTCGATCATGAGTCGATTATAGCGGGCACATTGCTCACACAAAGCTCCGAGGGCAAGCGCGGCGCGCGCGGATGCAGGCTCTTCCGCCTTATGGGTGTCCCGGCTGAAGAATGGCCGCCCCGTGCTGTTCGTCCAGTTGATGATGGCTGTCCTGTGCTGATGGTGGGCCCGTCCCGGCTAGACGATGGCTGTCCCCGTCCCCGCTTTGATGATGGGTGTCCCGTCCCGGATGGGTGTCCCGTCCCGGATGGGTGTCCCGTCCAGGATGATGTATGGGTGTCCTGCGCTGTTGCCATCATTGCCATTCTTGCAACGTCCCGACCTTTGGCGAACAATCCGCCCATGCCATCGAGCCCTCCCTGACACGACCGGTGCACGCATTCAGATGAGCCAACCATTGATGACGCCAACTGCCGAATCGGCGGAAAGGTCCAACTTGGCGGAGTTCATGCGACGCCATGGGTTCGATGACTACAGCACCCTGCATGCGTGGTCCACAAAATACCGCGGCGCGTTCTGGCAGGCGCTCTGGGACTATTGCGACGTCATCTCGACCCGCAGGGCTTCGCGAGCACTGGAAAACGGCGATGACTTTTTCGGCTCCCGCTGGTTCCAGGGTGCCGAACTCAACTTCGCGGAAAACCTCCTGCGGTGGAAAGATGACCGCACCGCCATCGTGGGCATCCTGGAAAGCGGCGAGCGCCGGGCATTCACCTACGCGGAACTCAATCGCTCCGTCGCGAGGGTTGCCGCGGAGTTCCGCGAGAGGGGCGTTGTGCCCGGAGACTGCGTCGCCGGTTGGCTGCCGAACGTGCCCGAAGCCGTGATCTCCACCCTTGCCACGGCGAGCATTGGAGCGGTATGGACATCGTGCTCGCCGGATTTCGGCGTAGAGGGCGCGTTGGACCGGTTCGGCCAGACCCGGCCAAAGTTGCTCATCGCATGCAGCGAGTACCAATACGGCGGCAAGAAGTTCGATGTGTCATCCAAGGCCAGGGAGGTGAGGGAACGGGTCGACTCGATCGAGGCGTTGCTGTGGATCGGCGACATTCAACGGATGACGGCAGAGCGCCGGGAAGAAACGGTCTCTTTCGCGCCGCGCGGCTTCGACGACCCTCTCTACGTGCTCTATTCGTCAGGTACCACCGGCAAGCCGAAGTGCATAGTCCACGGCGTGGGCGGAACGCTGCTGCAACACCTCAAGGAGCATCGCCTGCACACGGACGTGAAACCCGACGACACCTTGTTCTACTTCACCACCTGCGGCTGGATGATGTGGAACTGGCTCGTATCGGGTCTCGCCAGCGGCTGCGCGATCGTGCTCTACGACGGCTCCCCGTTCCATCCGCGCCGCAGCGAACTGATCGACCTCATCGAGGCGGAAGAGATCACGATATTCGGCGTCAGCGCCAAGTATCTCTCGGCGTTGGAGAAATTCGGAGTCAAACCCCGCGAGAGCCATCGCCTGCCGCAACTGCGGTCAATCCTCTCCACCGGCTCGCCCCTAGCTCCGGAGTCATTCCAATACGTTTATCGAGACTTCAAAGCCGATGTGGCCCTCGCCTCCATTTCAGGCGGCACCGATATCGTCTCGTGTTTCGCGCTCGGCAACCCGATTCTGCCCATCTACCCAGGGGAACTGCAGTGCAAGGGGCTCGGAATGGCCATAGACGTGTTCGACGAGAACGGCCAATCGTTGCCTGCGGGGAGCAAGGGCGAACTCGTCTGCACGAAGTCGTTCCCGTCGCGACCCACTGGATTCTGGAATGATCCCCATGACGTGAAGTTTCGCGCCGCCTACTTCGAGAAGTTCGACAACATCTGGGCGCATGGCGACTTTGCCGAGCTCACCGACCACGGGGGAATGATCATTCATGGACGCAGCGACGCCGTGCTGAATCCGGGCGGCGTCCGCATCGGCACCGCGGAGATCTACCGCCAGGTCGAGTCAATGGAAGCCGTCGTGGAATCGGTCTGCGTGGCCCAATCATGGCGTGACGACGTGCGCATCATCCTCTTCGTCGTGCTGCGGGAGGGAGTCACCCTGGACAAGACCCTGCGTGACGAAATCAGGGACCGTATCCGCCAGAACGCGTCCCCCCGGCATGTTCCGGCGCTGGTCCTGCAAGTCAACGACGTACCCCGGACAATGAGCGGGAAGATCGCGGAGCTTGCCGTGCGCGAGGTCATCCACGGACGCGAACCCGGCAACGCGACAGTCCTCGCTAACCCCGAATCGCTGGATCAGTTTCGCAACGTACCGTCATTGGGCCGACAACGCCGTTAGGTCGGAGGTCGGATTGCGGTTCGGCCTGAATCCCGACCATAACGTACTTCTCGCCCGTCGCCGGCATTGATCGCAGAACCGATAGTCAACGGTCGCGATGCGCTGCATGGCGATCCTCGCATCAATGTCATGGCGCCAGCCATGCGGGACCTCACGAACGCAGCGACGGACGCGCGAGACGCGCAATCCCACGAAAACACGGCTCAAGAGCGTTCTCAGAACGTCTCACAAGACACCGAGTATTCCAAGGAATATTCCAAGGACACCCATCTTGTGGCATGCCAGGACAGCCATCTCTAGATTCCTTGAGCGGAGCTGATGTTAACAGTTGGGTTGCATATCAGGCGGCGAGCTGGCGCCCCTCCCACAGCCGCTGCACTTCGCTGTCGAACGAGTCGACTGCGCGGTTGAGGCGGGAGGCCGAGCGCGGCGGGACGTCGAACACCACGGACATGGCGGGCGCAGTATGCGGGCGTAGGTCCGGTAGGTCCGGTGGTAGATCTTCTCAGGACACCCATCTCGGGGATCTTCTCAGGACACCCATCCCGGGGATCTTCTTAGGATCTTCTCAGGACACCCATCTCTGGAGCTTGCAGACATCATGTCCTTGTGGTCACTCGTCCCCGTCCGATCACCGTCCGCAGGGCATAAGCACTAGGTTCTCGCTTGGTCATCGACTCACATTAGGCCGGGGCGATTGGCCACATGTCGGGGCGTCGTTATCACTCGTATTTCGCCGCAGTACACGGATACCCGCATTGATGGGAATCGACCACAATGGCCCCATGACTCGACCCAGAAGCGAACTGGTTGACCGGGAGAACGGTGGCTTCTACCACCTCTTTAATCGCTGCGTACGCCAAGCCTGGCTCTGCGGTGAAGACCCATACACAGGCGAGAACTTCGACCACCGCCGCGGATGGATCGAACAACGACTGCTCACCTTGACCGAGGTCTTCCCTGTAGACGTGTACGCCTACGCCGTCATGTCGAATCACTACCACATGGTTGTCAACTATTGCCCGGCCCGCGTCCAAGCTTGGTCTGACACCGAAATCGCGCGGCGCTGGCTTTGCGTGTTCGGGCCACGACCTAGAAATCCACAAGAACGCGCCGGTCAAGAAGCGGCTCTATTGGCGGACCAGAAGCGACTCACCGAGATCAGGCAACACTTGGGCGACCTGTCCTGGTACATGAGGTGCCTCAATGAGCACATCGCACGCCGTGCAAACAAGGAAGACGACCGCACGGGCCGCTTCTGGGATGGACGATTCGACTCTCGCCCTTTGCCCGACGCAGAGGCAGCGCACGCGTGCATGGTGTACAACGACCTGAACCCGCTAAGGGCAGGCATGGTGGCGCAAATAGACGCGCCACAACAAACATCGTTGCGACGGAGGTTAGAGGAAGCAGAAACTGCGCCGAAGCGCATGCAAGAACCGCTAAGGCCGCTGCGCTTAGAGCACGGCTCGGGACGTGTGCTGTCCGCCGGAGAATCGGCACTGGCAACAACCTTGGAAGAATATCTCTCTCAGGCGGAGTGGACTGCGGCGCGGTGCCGCGGTGAGGGCGTGGGGACCGACCCTCCCCTATGCTGGCGAAGTCGACGCACCTGGTTAACGACGTTTGCCGCGCAGCGTCGGCGGACCCAACGTAGGAGAGAAACTCCCGCCTGGCTCGCGGCCATCGTCTGAGTTCGCGACCGATCAGCACTAACAGGACGCGCGCCCGCACACGGCGCGCGCGTTTCTCACCGCCTGCCAGAGCGTCTAAGCCGCCAGCAACCGCCTTGCTGAGCTGATCCCACACTGGGGACGTGTTCTCGTCCGTATTCCACCAAACCTCCAACGTAGCCGTCCCAGAAATCATAGTTGCCAAGTCGCGAAACTCCCGTTTCCCGCCTCACGCCGAATCCAGATTCTCCGGAACCCACTCCCCATCGACAATCGAGCGGTTCGCCCCGAAAGGTTGGCTTAAGCGTTCAGGGACGAGCATCCCGAACTGATTCAATGGGTGTCCCGAGCGCCCACTGGTGTCCCGAGCGCCCACTTCCCGAGCGCCCACTCGTCATCCGACGAGGTGTCCCGAAGTTCGATCGGATCGGGTGTCCCGAAGTTTGATCGCGCGCGTTCGCGCGTCCCCAACATTCGGGAGATTCGGCAGGATTTTTCCTTGTAATATCAGGCAATTAGAGGGAGAACACACACCCTGTCCCACGCGCGCGGTCAAGTCTCCCCCGCGCCGACCAGGGAACGCACCAGCCGAACCAGGTCTGTCTGCCGCGTGAGTCCGTGCTTGGCAAAGATGTGCTTCACGTGCGAGCGGATAGTGATTTCCCGACGGCATGCCGCCGCCGCGATCTCGCGCACCTTCATGCCTCCGGCCAGCAGCACCACCACCCGGCTCTCCATGCGCGTGAGGCCGAGCGAGGCAGCAACCGCATCAGGATCGACTCTGAGGCCGCCTGCCGGGTCGACGGCCAGCACCAGCGCTGCCACAGGCCACATTCGGGAATCGGCCTCGCTCGAGCCCAACGCGTTGACATGAAGCACCAGCAGCGGCAGCGCGCCCGATCATCTCACCATCATCGAGCCGCCAGCGCCCAGGGCGCCGAACGGCGTGAACCTCTAGGTCCGTCCAGGCGGACATTGAGGGCGTTTCCCACACGCCCGAAACGTCCGAAGCGCGTTGTAGGCCGCCGAGGTCTTCGTTTCTTTTTCGGTGTAGAGGTCAGTGTTGTGGAACAGATGTCCGTCGGGGAGATTTCGTACGCGGGAACCCGTTCGTCCAGGAGATAGTAGTTGTCGAAGTAAAGACGCTCCAATTCTCGGTGCCTTTCTCCTCCGTAGAAGGTCCACGCAAAGTGAATCCGGACATCCTCCTGGTCGGCGCCCTCGCCAAACATCATGCTGCTGCCGCAGGTTCCAACCGTCTCGTGGATCAGCGCGGCTGCCCTGGACCATTGCGACCGATCCAGCGCCACTTCGTGCAGCGCGGCGAGGATGCTCTCAAACGCGTCCCTTTCGCTCATGACCGTGCCTTCACCGGTAGGCTTCACCCCCCTCCGAATACGCCATAGTTGGGGAGGATGCGAAGTCCGGCGCTCCTCCACATCCCCAACTTTGGGGAGAGCCAGAGGTGTTTGCATGTCGCGCTCGGGCGACCCCAGGCTACAAAGATCGATGCCCCGTTCGCCGGGTGATCGCGTCCGGCAAGCATCCCGCGGCAGCCTTCCAAATCACACGGCGCGTGTGCTAAAAGACGACGCATGTACGAACTCGCACCGGCGCGGCACGTCTTTTCGGTCAGCGAACTGACGTCCGCGGTCCGACGCCTGATCGAGCAGGGTTTCCCCCCGATCCTGGTCGAGGGCGAAGTGTCCAACTTCCGCAGTCCCGGCCGCGCGGGCCACTGGTACTTCACCCTGAAGGATGGACAGGCGCAGATCCGGTGCGCGATGTTCGCTAACCGGAACCGTTTTGTGCGCAGGCCCTTGCGGGACGGCGCCCTCGTCGTCGTGCGTTGCCGGCTGTCCCTGTACGAGGCCCGCGGCGACTTTCAGGCCATCGTCGATGCTATCGAACCAGCCGGCGAGGGCGAATTGAGGGCCGCGTTCGAGCGATTGAAGATCGAACTCGAGCGCGAAGGACTGTTCGCCGCCGATCGCAAGCGGGCTTTGCCCCGATTCCCGAGGCACATTGGCATCGTCAGTTCGCTTTCCGCAGCGGCGCTGCAGGATGTCCTGGCGGTGCTCCGGCGGAGGTTTCCGTGTCTTCGGGCAACCTGTTACGCGGCTGCCGTGCAGGGTGCAGAGGCCGTCCCCGAGATCATTGGTGCCATCCATCGTGCCGAAGCTTCGAAGCCGCGTCCGGATGTCCTGCTGCTGACTCGGGGCGGAGGTTCGCTCGAAGATCTAATGGCATTCAACTCGGCAGCGCTCGCGCGACGCATGGCGCAGTGTCCGATTCCGATCGTCTCCGCAGTGGGGCACGAGACCGACGTCACCATCGCCGATTTCGTCGCGGACCAGCGGGCGCCCACCCCCTCCGCAGCGGCGGAAATGGTGACGCCCGATCGCGCGGAACTCCTCCTTCGCGTCCGCCGCCGTGCCGGCACGCTAGCCGGGCGGGCGCTGGATCGGTTTCAATCGGAACGGCGCGTGCTTGCGGCGACCCGCCGCAGGCTGGTCCATCCGGCCCGGTCGCTGGAGCAGCGAATGCAGAGGGCAGACGAGTTGCGTGCGCGCCTCGTACGCACGATCGAACGTCGCACTGTCGTCTCGGGCGCGCGCCTCGATGCTGCCCGCCGGTTGCTGGCGCGCGCCAATCCCGATGTTCTGATCGAACGGGCGGCTGACCGCGTTGCTCGCGTTCGGGAAGAACTGGACGCGGCAACGCAACGCAGGCTGGGCGTTTCACAAGCGGCCGTCGTGGGCCTGGGACGCGCCCTTCGCGCCGTCAGCCCGCTGGATACGCTGGACCGCGGATACGCGATCGTCTCGCGTCCGAACGGCACGCGCTGGGGTGCCGTGATCACCGACGCAGGGCAGGCTCGGGCGGGCGAGACCATTCAGGCCCACCTGGCGTCGGGGACCATCGACGCGACGGTGACCGCGGGACCGCGACCCGCGGATGACCCGTGAACCTCCTGCTGCCGTTGCTCGCCGCAGTTGTCGGTTCCGGCGTTCCGGGAGGCGTCGTGGCCGTGCCGTTGCCCGAACACGCCGTCGGCGCGCATTTCGAAGGCCGCCCGGCCGTGGTCCATCGCGACCATGCGCTGATAGGACTGCCCCTGGAAACGTCGCCCGGGGAGTACAGCGTCGACATCGGCACGCGAACGGGCGATGTCAAGGTCTCCTTCAACGTGGAGCCGAAAGAATTTCCCGTCCAGCGCCTGACCATCGCAAACGACCGCATGGTCAATCCGAGATCGGAGGACCTGGTCCGCATCGGCAAGGAAACGGCAAGAATGCGGGCCGCCTACGCATTGGCGAGCCCGGCCGGGGGAGACTTGCACCCGTTCCTGCTACCCGTGGACGGGGAGATGTCGAGCCCATTCGGACGCAAGCGGATCCTTAACGGACAACCTCGCAGTCCCCACCAGGGACTCGATATCGCCGCGAATACGGGGACGCAGATGATCGCGCCTGCGGCAGGGACTGTGGTGGTCACCGGGAACTTCTTTTTCAATGGCAACACCGTGATGATCGACCATGGATCGGGCCTGGTGACCATGTACTGCCACCTGCATGAAGTTCACGTCGAGGAAGGCGACTCGCTGGTCCGCGGCGAGACATTCGGCTCCGTCGGCGCTACCGGGCGCGCCACCGGGCCACACCTGCATTGGACCGTGAGCATGCACGGGGCAAAGGTAGACCCTCTCGCACTCATACAGGTCCTGGGCGAAATCGAGCGCATCGAATAGCGCGGGCTTCAAGCGCCCTCTCAAATCAACGCGACTACTGCATCGCAGGTGCCTGACGCCGGGCGATGGCTGTCCTCGGGAGATGGCTGGTGCCTGACGCCGGGCGATGGCTGTCCTCGGGAGATGGCTGTCCTCGAAGCGGAGGATAGCCGTCCTTGACGTGGAGGTGGCTGTCCTTAGCGGGAGATGGCGGCCGACTGAGATCGACGACTGGAGATGGCTGTCCTTAACGCCGACGGAAAGACGGCTGTCCCTTAGAAGATGTGGACGACGGGAAGATGGGCGTCCTCCCCGGGATGGGTGTCCTCGGACGGGAAGATGGCTGTCCCCTCGAAAATGGGTGTCCCCTACACCGGTGCTGGGCCATGGGAGATGGCCGACCTCTACGCCAGTCCTTTACGCCAATGGCTGTCTCTCGCGGCGATGGGGTCGGGAGGTGCCTATCCCACTTTGGGCGAGTCCGGCTTTGGGGCTGAAAGGAAGCAGCCTGAACTGGTGTTCAGGCCTCGATTCGGGACGGTCAGCGACGCCGGTCGCGGCGAATGACGCGCTGGCGTCGGATTCGCTGCCTGCGGGTGAGTTCGTTGCGCCTGCCCGAGAAGGGGTTGTTACCCGATTGCAACACGATCTTGACGGGCACGCCCGCGAGCGACAGCGCGTCGCGATAGGTGTTTTCCAGATAGCGCACGTAGGATGCAGGCAGGACGCCGGTGCGGTTTCCGTGCACGGCGATGACCAGCGGACGCGAACCTACCCTGTGGGCAAAGCGGAGCTTGATCGGTCGGCCGCTCACGGCGGGCGGTGGGTGGTCCTCCGTCGCCTGGTTGAGGATGCGGGTCAACTGGGCGGGCGACGCGTCCCGTCCCGCAGCCATATGGATTTCGTCAACTAGGCGCATAAGCCCGGCGACGCCCGTGCCGCGTAAGGCGGAGATGAATCTGGCCGGAACCCAGGGCGCGAACCGCATCCGGCGATCCATGCCCTTGCGAACCCCCGCCCGCTCCTCCGGCGAGACCCCGTCCCACTTGTTCACCGCCAGGATCAGGCCCGTTCCCGCGTCAGCAGCGTACCGCAGAATGTTCAGATCCTGATCCACCAACCCTTCGCGGGCATCGATCAGGACGAGCGCGACATCCGCTCGGCTCAGCGCTTCGAGCGTCTTGGCCACAGAGAACTTCTCGACCATGTCGTGAACGCGGCCCCGGCGGCGCACACCGGCCGTATCGATCAGCAGATAGTCCGAGTCACCGCGCCGGAAAGGCACGTACACCGCATCGCGCGTCGTCCCCGGCGTCTCGGAGACGATCTGGCGGGTATCGCCAAGGAGCCGGTTGACGAGCGTCGACTTGCCGACATTCGGACGCCCGACCACCGCCACCTTCGGCATCCCGGAGGAGTTCCCTGCATCCCACCTGTCCGCTTCGGGATGGGTGTCCCCCAGATGGGTGTCCCAGGTGGCAGTAGGATGGGTGTCCTTCCCGGTATGGGTGTCCTCCCCAGGATGGGTGTCCTTACTGGGATGGGTGTCCTCCCAAAGATGGGTGTCCTCGGCGCCAGGATCGGGATGGGTGTCCCCAACAGCACCGGTGTCCCCAACAGCACCATCCCCAACAGCACCACCAGGATGGGTGTCCTCCCCAGGATGGGTGTCCTCGGCGCCAGGATCGGGATGGGTGTCCCCAACAGCACCATCCCCAACGGCACCAACGGCATCCCCGGCGCCAGAGTCGATGCACTCCGCCAGACTCTCGCGGAAGGCGGCGATGCCGCGGCCGTGGGCTGCGGATATGAGCAGGGGGGCACCGAAGCCGAGGCGGGAGAAGTCGGCAAGCGCGGTCTCGGGCGGAACGCCGTCGATCTTGTTCGCGACGAGCAGCGGGCGAGCGCCGCGACGGCGGAGACCGTCCGCGATCTCTTCGTCCGCTGCATTGAGGCCTTCGCGGGCGTTGACCAGGAACACCACCCAGTCGGACTCGTCGATAGCGACGTTCGCCTGCTCGGCCACCAGCGATGCCATTGAGGGGTCGTCGACATCGTTGGCGAGGCCGCCCGTGTCGATTAGGACCACGGTGCGCCCGTCGAGGTCGGCAATGCCGTACTGGCGGTCGCGGGTGAGTCCGGGCCGATTCGCGACCAGCGCGTCGCGGGCCGCCGTCAGCCGGTTGAACAGGGTGGATTTCCCAACGTTCGGCCGGCCCACGAGGGCGACGACGGTCATGTCCTGCGCCTGATCTCCAGCGCGTTCAACCGGCCATCGTTGGTGAGTACGTAGACGACGTTGTCCGCGACCGTCATGCCGGAGCGGAGGCCGTCGCCAACCTTGCGCCGGGCGACGAAACGGCCGTCGCTCTGGGCAAGCACGTGCAGGTATCCTTCGGCGTCACCCACCACGACGTAGTTGCTGAACGCCACGGGACTGGTCAGTTCCCGATTGCGCAGACCCTCCTGCTGCCACACCAACGTCGAATCAGTCTGCTCGACAGCGCTGACGACGCCTTCGTCCGACACGACGTAGAGCTGGCCGTAGCCTTCGGCGAGGTCGAGAAATGAAGACATCTCCATTTCCCACATCGGAGCGCCGTCGGTTCCCCTGAACGCTTTCAGACGCCCCTGGAAGCTGACCGCGTAGAGGACGCCGCGCAGGAACAGGGGTGATCCGTCGATGTCCACCATCCGACCCAGTTCGGAACGACCTTCGGGCAGCATGACGCGCTGCTCCCAGATGAGGTCCCCGTTCTCGGCGCGGAACGCCGCGACCTTGCCGGTGGCGAATCCCGCATAAACCAGCCCGCCGCGCAGCGAGGGCTCCGCGGTGCCGCGCAGCGTCAATATCGGCGGCTGGGTGTCGAAGCTCCAGCGCGGCGAGCCGTCGGCACTGTTGAGCGCGGCGATCCGACCGTCTGAGGTCTGCACGACCACCAGGTCTTCGGCGCCGACCGGGGGCGACAATACTTCGCTGCTGGCTTCGGCCCGCCACAAGGGGGACCCGTCCGCCGCGTCCAGCGCGACGATTTCGCCCCGCGTGGTCCCGACCAGCACCCGTCCGCTGGCCGCGCCGACGCCGCCCGTTACGAAGGACGGGTCGCGCCGGTCCCAGAACTTGAAACCCGCCCCGCCGTCCGGCTTGCCGATACTGGTGCGCCAGGCGTTCCTTCCAGTGAAACGATCGAATGCCGCGACTGCGCCGTAGGCGTCCGCCGCGTAGACACGGTCGGCGAGGATGGCCGGCGTCAGCCGCAGGTACTTGCGGCCGAGACCCTTGCCAACGGACGCCTGCCACAACCGCACCACGTCGGCTTCCTCGGCAAACTCGACCAGCGGAACCGGTTTGGCGGGATCCTCTTTCTTTCCGCCACCAACCCCCGGCACCCAGTCGAACCAGCTGCATCCGACCACCGACAGCAGCGCAAGGACCGCGCCGATCCGAAAAACACACTTCATTCCGAGGGATCTTCCTTTTCGAGGCCGGACGCGGCCGGTTCCGCAGGCGCGGCCGGTTCCGCAGCTTCCACAGGCGCGGCGGGTTCCGCAGCCGCCACGGTGGCCAGTTTCAACTCCAGCAGCATATCGCCGGTGCCAGTCGTCGATTCGTGTTCGAGGGCGGATTGATACGCCTGGCGCGCACCCAGGTCATCGCCTTTCTGCAACAGAATATCGCCCGTGAGTTCCGCGACCTGCGCGGCAAACCCCGGACTCAGCACGCCCGCCAGGATCTCTAGCGCTTCGTCGATTTCGCCGAGCTGTCTCTGGACTTTCGCAAGTCGGACCGCGACCAGGTCGCGGAGGATGTCGTCCTGGGCGTAGTCCATGCTCGCCGACAACAACGCGGCCGCGCGCTCGAAGTCCTCGCTACCGACCGCGTCGCTCGCCTCATGCATGAGGGCGAAGACGTGATACGCCGTGCCTTCGCGCGCCTGTGCGAGATTGGCGGCATCTTCGGACGCGTCGCCGCCCAGGGCGCGTGCGGTCAGGTACGCGCTGTACTCGAGGGAAGCCCCTTCGGCCTGGCCCTGCCGGTAGTCCTGGTACCAGCGCCAGCCAATCACGCCGCCCACCGCCAGCACGATGCCGGCGATCAGGGCAAGGCCGTGGCGCGACCACCAGTTCCGGATCCAATCGACCCATTCCTCGTCAGTACGAAACTCAGACACGCGATCAACGTCCGTCCGTTTGCGCGTCGCGAATCATCGCCGCCGCTTCCTCTATCGAAGCGAACGCCTGCGGGCGATCCTCGCGCAGCCATTTCAGGGAGACGCGATTCTCGGCTATTTCAGCCTCGCCGACAATCATTGCCCAATCCGCGCCACTGCGGTCGGCGCGCCGGAACTGGGCCGACAGACCGCCCCCTCCCGCGTGCAGACGAACCCGCAACCCCGGCACGCGAACGCGCAGAGCCTGCGCAGCCGCCATTGCTTCCGGCACGTGCTTGCCGTCCTGCATGACGACGTACACGTCCGTCGAGCGATACGGCGAACCTTCGGTGACCGCCTGGCGCAACAGCGCAACGCGGTCCATTCCCATGGCGAATCCGGCTGCCGGTGTGGGTCTCCCGCCGAGAAGCTCGATCAGTCCGTCGTAGCGGCCACCACCGCCCACCGCGTCCTGGGCGCCGATTCCCTCCGTTGTCCACTCGACCACCGTATGCGTGTAGTAGTCGAAGCCCCGCACCAACCGGGGATTCACGCGGTAGGACAGTCCCAGCGCGTCGAGCAGTTCCCGCAGCGAATGGAACTGCTCTCGCTCGGTGGCATCGAGGTAGTCCGCCAGGTTCGGGGCCTCCTCAAGGATACGCTGCGTGGACGCCACCTTGCTGTCCAGGATGCGCAACGGGTTCATACGAAGGCGCGCGCGGCTGTCGCCGTCGAGTTCACTCTCGTACGGTGAGAGGTAGGCGACCAGCGCTTCGAGATACGCGGCTCGCGAGGCGCCGGATCCGATGGCGTTGATCTCCAGCCGCACTGCATGACCGATGCCGAGGGCTTCCCAGATTGCCGCCGTCATCTGAATCAGCTCCGCGTCCGCCTCCGCTCCGGCAACGCCAAAGATTTCCGCCCCGAACTGGTCGTGCTGGCGGTAGCGGCCCTGTTGCGGGCGCTCGTAGCGGAACATCGGACCGGAATACCAGAGACGCTGGGTCTGATTGTGCAGCAGGCCGCGCTCGATGCAGGCGCGCGCGCAACCGGCGGTTCCCTCCGGACGCAGCGCCAGGCGCTTGCCCCTGCGGTCGTCGAAGGCATACATCTCCTTGGACACGATATCGGTCCCTACACCAATCCCACGGCTGAAGAGTTCTTCGGACTCCACCAGGGGCAGGCGGATCTCCTCGAACCCGAAGGCGCGCGCCACGGCCATGCATTGATCCTCCACCTGCCGCAGTTCCGCCGCGTCCGCTGCGGCGAGATCGCGCATGCCACGAACGGCCTGGTATCGCCCGCTCACAGGCCAAGCACCAGCTTTGCGACGTTGTTGTCGTTCGTGTGCTGCGCGAGGATTACCGGCTCGCCGTTGTACTCGAGCTGCACGCCCGGCGCATAACCGAGCGTGATGGTGAACGGCGCCACCCCGCGCACTTCCAACCGGTCGTCGGCGCGTTCCAGGTCCTGGTGCAGACGGGCACCCGAGGCGTCAATCACCTCCACCCAGGAGTCCTGGGCGAACTGAAAGGCGAGCATGTGTTCATCGCCAGGCACATAGGTAAGCGGGTTCGACAAGGCGACGGGTTCCTCCTCGGGAGCGTTCGACGGGGAGTCCGACCGTCCGTCGGGAGAGCCGTTCGGTGCGGCGGCTGGAGATCTGTCAGGCGAGGCGTCCGGCGGGACGGCTGGCTGGGTGTCTGGAGATCTGTCCGGCGGCACGGCTGTCTGGGCGTCCAGAGAGCTATCCGGCGCACCGGTCGGCGATCGATCCAGAACAGGGGCCGACGCACTGTCGGCGACAGGCGGCTCGCCCTGGGCCAGGGATTCGTCCGCCCGTGGTCCGATTGTTTCGTCGGAAACCGGCTCCGACGCTTCGTCAGGAACCGCATCGTCCGCGGAAGAAGCTGGCTGCGCGGTATCGCCAACTGCAACCTCGGTTGGCTCCCCGGCCGGCGCGGTGGCCATCGGCGCGTCGGATGGCCAGGCGAACCAGAGGAACAGGCCCGCCAGCGCGGAGAAGAGAACCACCGTGCCGCCAAACACCCACGACTGCCAATGCCGCGCCTTCATTTCCCTCACGAATGTCGCCATCGAATCGGAAACTCCGCGCAACCGTTGCGTCTCGGCTTCCTCTGTCCGATCGGGGTCCGTCTTCTGGTCGTACGCCCAAAGCACTCTCTGGGGCTCCAGCCCCACAAGCTCGGCATACCTGCGCAGGTACGCGCGCGCAAACACCCTCGCCGGCAACTCGTCGAACTTCTCGTCTTCGATGTTCGTCACGACGATCGCGGGCACTTTCAGGGCGCTTGCAACCTCGCGCACTCCAAGACCCTGCTCCTCCCGCGCTGTGCGCAGTGCGGCGCCCGGTAAATCCGATTCGCTCATCGGGCGGGCAATTCCGCGGGGGCAGAAACCGGTGGTTGGCGAAGGCGGGCGATATATCGCGCCCGCCTGTTGGTCCGGTCTCGCACCGCACCGGTAAGCTGGCCGCACGCCGCGGCTATCTCGTCGCCCCGGGTCGCCCGCAGCGTGGCCGTGTAGCCCGCGTTCAGCAGGCAGGTCTGGAACGCCGTGATCGCGCTCGCGTCGGGCCGTTCGAAATCCGCGTCGGGAAACGGGTTGAACGGTATCAGGTTGATCTTGCAGCGGAGGTTGCGCAAGAGCCCGGCCAGCGCCGCCGCGTGGGACAGGCTGTCGTTGACGCCTTTCATCAGCGCGTATTCAAAGGTCACCGACCGGCGCTCACCGACGTGGGACAGGTATGCCCGGCAGGCGTCTATCAACTCCGCCAGCGGATAGCGCCGGTTGAGAGGAACAAGCCAGTCGCGCAAGGCGTCGTCCGCCGCGTGCAGGCTGACGGCCAGGGCGCAGTCCGTGTGATCGGTGAGCGACCGGATTTTCGGCACAACGCCCGCCGTGCTGATGGTCACGCGCCGCTTGGACAGGCCGTAGGCAAGGTCGTCCATGAGCAGATTGGCCACCGCGACGCTGGCGTCAAAATTGAGGAGCGGCTCGCCCATGCCCATGAATACGACGTTGGTGAGGCCGCGTTCGTCGCCGCGGCGCTCCAGCTCGCGCACCGCGAGCCACACCTGCCCGGCGATCTCGGCCGGCGTCAGGTTGCCGTCGAACCCCTGCTTGCCAGTGGCGCAGAACGCGCAGTCGAGGGCGCAGCCCGCCTGCGACGAGATGCACAGCGTATTCCGGCCGCGGTCTGGAATCAGGACCGTCTCCACGGCGTTGCCGCCGGCGACGGCCACGGACCACTTGCTGACGCCGTCGCCCGCATCGCGGCGCTCGACCACCTCCGGCGGGCGAATCTCCGCCTCGTCGGCGAGGCGCGCGCGCAAGGACTTCGACAGGTCCGTCATGTCCTCGAAGCGGGTCTCGCCGCGTTTGTGGATCCAGCGCAGCAATATGCGTGCGCGGAAGGGCTTTTCGCCGAACCCGGCCAGATACTGCTCAAGCCCGGCGCGATCAAACCCCAACAGATTGACGCGGGGGACGTTCATGTCCGCGCACAGATTTCCGCGCCATCGAAGAAGTACGCGATTTCACGCGCCGCGCTCGTCGGAGAGTCCGAACCGTGTACGGCGTTGGCGTCGAGCGAATCGGCGAAGTCCGCGCGAATCGTGCCGGGATCCGCCTTGGCCGGATCGGTCGCGCCCATCAGGCGGCGGTTCAGCGCGATGGCGTCCTCGCCTTCCAGCACCTGGAGCACGACCGGCCCCGAACTCATGTAGTCGAGCAGCTTCTCGTAAAAGGGCTTGCCCTTGTGCTCGGCGTAGAAGCCGGCGGCGTCAGCGGCGGACAGCCGCGTCATCTTCGCGGCGACGACACGCAATCCGGCCGTTTCGAATCGGCTGATGATCTCGCCGATGACATTGCGGGCCACGGCATCGGGTTTGACAATGGACAGCGTGCGCTCTACTGGCATTGGCCTCTCCTGGAAATGAACTTGGGGCGCATGAGGGCGGCCGGAGATGCCCGCTGCATTATACGCGGGCGGCGCGCAGCTTCTCCACGGTGGTGGCGACGCGGCGCGCAGCGTAGTCCACGTCCTCGCTGGTGGTATAGCGGCCCACGGTGAACCGGATCGACGCATGGGCCAGATCGTCGGGAACGCCAAGAGCTTTCAGGACGTACGACGGCTCCACGGTGGCCGAGGTGCAGGCGGAGCCGGTGGAAACCGCCAGGTCGTCGAGCGCTGTCAACAGCGTGTCGCCGTCGACGTCGCCGAACGACACGTTCAGGTTGCCCGGCAGGCGCCGGTCCTCATCGCCGTTCAACCGAGTCTTCGGCATCTGCCGCAGGTGCGACCAGAGGCGGTCGCGCAACGAGCGGATGCGCCTGTTCTCGGCGTTGTCCCGGTCGAGTTCTTCGCGGCAGATGACGCACGCCTCGCCGAGGCCGACGATCTGGTGGGTGGCAAGCGTTCCGGAGCGCATCCCGCGCTCGTGACCGCCGCCGTGTATCTGCGGAGCGAGGGGCAGGAACGGATGGCGTCGCACGAACAGCACGCCGATACCCTTCGGCCCATAAATCTTGTGGCCGGAAACGCTCATGAGATCGATGTTGTCGAGCTGGACGTCGATGTCGATCTTGCCGACGCTCTGGGCCGCGTCGGTGTGGAACGGCACGCCCCGCTCGCGGCAGATCGCGCCGATGGCGCGGATGTCGTTGACCACGCCGATCTCGTTGTTCGCATGCATGATCGAGACGATTGCGGTATCCGCGTCAATGGCGTCGGCCACCGCCTCGGGCGGGACGATACCCCGGTCGTCCGGATCGACATAGGTGACCTCCACTCCCAGGGACTCGAGGTGGGCGCAGGTATCTAGCACGGCCTTGTGCTCGTACGTGGAAGTGACGACGCGCTCGCCGCCGGACGCCTCGACCACGCCCTTGATGGCGAGGTTGTCCGACTCCGTCGCGCCCGATGTCCAGACGATCTCGCGGGGATCGGCGTCGAACAGCCGGGCGACCTGGGTGCGCGCCTCTTCGACCAGTTCTTCCGCTTCCCAGCCGTACACGTGGCTGCGCGACGCGGGATTGCCGAAGGCGCCGTCGTTGAGCAGGCACGCGCCCATGCGCTCCGCAACGCGCGGGTCTACGGGCGTGGTGGCCGAATAGTCCAGGTAGACGGCCTTCCTCGGATTCTTGGCTGGCATAAGAGGGGGAATTTTACCCGAACACCGACGGGATCGGACCGAAGCCGGTTATCGTGAATTGGCGCCGATCGCCGATCAGAGCATCTGGGCGTCGATCAGGTTCTTCGGATCCTGCCGGCGAGCGATGCTGCGAATGTCGCGTCGCTCGACCAGCGTCGCGAAGGTGATGCGCTTCAGGAAAAGGTCGATCTGCTGTGAGAGATCGGCCCACAGTTCGTGGGTGAGGCAGATCTCGCCGTCCTGGCAATCGCCGGCGCCCCCGCAGCGGGTAGCATCGACGCCTTCTCCCACGGCGCTGATGATGTCCGAGACGCTGGTGTCCTCGAGTGACCGGGCAAGCCGGTAGCCGCCCCCGGGGCCGCGCGCCCCGATGACAAGGCCGTCCTGCTTGAGACGGCGGAACAGTTGCTCGAGATACGCTTGAGAGATGCCCTGACGCTCGGCGACATCCGCCAGCGTTACTGGCCCGTTCTCGGCGTGCAGCGCCAGATCCAGCACCGCGGTGACCGCATAGCGGCCTCTCGTCGTCAACCGCATGATCCACGGACTTGCATCACGAAATCAGCCTCCAAGTATGCAGTACCCAGGTATTTCGGTCTAGCTGAGGGGGATCTCGTCCGGATGCCCCGATTGGTCACGATGGGTGTCCCAAACCGATTGGTCACGATGGATGTCCCAGACGGGTATGGCTGTGCCTTCGTCATATGGCTATCCGCATCGACGTATTCGACATCTGGCTGTCCCAACGGCTATGGCTGTCCCAAACAGCTAATCGCAGCTAATCGCGATGGGTGTCCTCATCGACCGATTGATCACACGATGGGTGTCCCAAACAGCCATGCTTTTGTCATATGGCTGTCCCAAACGGGTAATGACGATGGGTGTCCCGGAGACGACGATGCCAAATGGATCAACCGGAATGTGGGTGTCCTGTCGGATCTCGCAAATGGGTGTGACGATGGGTGTCCCGAACGGGGATGGCTGTCCCATAACGATGGGTGTCCCCCTATGGGAATGGGTGTTGCGGTTGCTATGCCTGTCCCGAAGCCATGCCTGTCCCGAAGCCATGCCTGACGTCGTGGCACAGCCGTTTCCAGACCGGTTCAGGCAGTGACGGGGAGCGACCTTCTTGCGCCCGGAAGCACGTCTACGCGCGGTGGCTCAGGGCTTGTCAGGGTCGCCCCGAGTCTTCTTCTTCGCGATTGGTGGGGCTCAATTTCTCGATGTGGGTGAGAATACCGCGCAGCATGCCGACCTCCGTCTGCTCCAGGCCGATGCGGCTGAACATGCGGCGGAGGCGGGGCATCGCCTGCCGGGGGGCGCTGGGCTTGAGGAAGTCGATACGCGTCAGGACCTTCTCGAAGTGGGCGAGGAAACCCTCGACCTCGTCGAGGGAAGCGAGACCTGGTTCGCTGGCCGGGGCAGCGGTCACCTTGGGCGCAGACCGCGTCTTGAACAGTTCGTAGCAGACGACCTGCACCGACATCGCCAGGTTAAGGGAGGGATATTCCGGGCTGGCCGGAATCGACAGGTGCATTTGGCAACGCTGCAGTTCTTCGTTCGTCAGGCCGCTGGTTTCGCGGCCGAAGAGGATGGCGACGGGTTCGTCGGCGTATTCCGATGCGAGGCGTTCCGCCACAGTCCGGGCGTCGGCGAGAGGGATCGGGATGCGCCGGCTTCTGGTGCTGGTGCCGACCGCAAGTACGCAGTCGCCGATGGCTTCGTCGACGCTGTCGACCACCTTTGCCTCGGCCAGAACATCCACGGCTCGGGCAGCGCGCCAGTCCGCCTGCGGGTCCGGGAACCGCGCGGGGCGCACCAGGTAGAGGGACGCGAGGCCCATCGTCTTCATCGCCCGGGCGGCGCCGCCGATATTTCCGGGATGGCTGGGTTCGACCAGCACGATGCGAACGTCGGCCATGGGCTCCTGCGATCTCCCGTTGCCTGTGCGAAGGGCGCGGCGTCCGGCGAAGCCGGTCGGTCCGTGCCGCGGGATTGCGCGGCGCATCATACAGGCTCCGCCGGGCGGCGTACCGCGGGACGATCCAAGTTAGAATGACACCGCGCCTCGCTTCGGACGGTCCTGCTTCATGCATCCCATCATCAACATCGCCTCGCGCGCTGCGCGCCGGGCCGGACGTCTCATCGTTCGGGCGATGGACCGCATCGGGACCCTCAAGGTCGAGGAAAAGGCGAAGAACGACTTCGTCTCGGAGATCGACCGCGCCGCCGAGGACACGATCATCGACACCATCCTGCGCGCCTATCCGGATCACGGCATCCTCGGCGAGGAACACGGCGCGGCAAACCCGGACGCCGAGTTCGTGTGGATCATCGATCCGCTAGACGGCACGAGCAATTTCCTTGCCGGGATCCCGCATTTCTGCATTTCCATCGGGGTCCGGCGGGGCAATGTGCTCGAGCACGGGCTGATCCTGGATCCGGTGCGAAACGAGGAGTTCTCCGCGACCCGGGGCGCCGGCGCACGTCTCAATGGCCGGAGGCTGCGCGTTTCCGAACGCCCAAAGCTCGAGAACGCGATCATCGCCACCGGCATTCCGTACCGCATGGTGGAAACCCACCTCGAGCAGTACACCGAGATGCACCGGGCACTGCAGGGGTCGTGCCGGTCCATTCGCCGCATGGGCGCCGCGGCGCTCGACCTCGCCTACGTCGGCGCCGGGCGCACCGACGCATTCGTGCAGGTTGGACTGCAGCCCTGGGACATGGCCGCAGGGGCGGTGATCGTGCGCGAAGCCGGCGGTTTTGTCAGCGATGCCGCCGGTGGCGACCGCTTCATGGAGAACGGCCACTTGATGGCGGCGAACCCCCGGATATTCAAGGACCTGTTGAGACTCGTCCACGCCTCGGGGGGAAAGGAGCTTGCCTCCTAAACGACGGGCGTGTCGTCTTCCGCCTCTTTCTCCGGCAGCGTCAGGTCCTCTTTCGATATGCCGAGCGCGAGCAGCATGCTCGCCGCGACATAGATCGAGGAGTAAGTACCGACAACCACGCCGATGGTCAGCGCCGTGGCAAAGCCGCGAATTTGTTCTCCGGCCGCCAGCAGGAGCGCGAGCAGCACGAGCAGGGTGGTCAACGATGTCACCAGCGTCCGACCGAGCATCTCGTTCAAGGACCGGTTGATGATGTCAATGGGCTTGCCCCGGCGGACGATGCGGAAGTTCTCCCGGATCCGGTCGGAGACGACGATGGTGTCGTTCAGCGAATAGCCGATGACGGCGAGAATTGCCGCAAGCTCGGCCAGGTTGAAAGTCCAGCGGAACACGGCAAAGGCGCCGAGCGCCACGATCACGTCATGGGCGAGGGCCGTCACCGCACCGATGGCGAACTTGCCCGTGAAACGGAACATGATGTAGAGCATGACCACCGCCAGCGCGACGAGCATGGCGATGCCCCCCTTCTCCGTCAGTTCCTCACCGACAGCGGGTCCCACCACCTCGGAGCGGCGAAGCGCCACGCCGCCGTACGTGTCCCGGAGCAGCGCCAGGATCTCGTCGCCGACCGTGGACTGGTCCACGCCGGTCTGCGGCGGAACGCGAATCAGCACTTCGGTCTCGGAACCGAAGTTCTGCACCACCGCCTGGAGGAACCCCGCCCCCTCGAGGCGCTGGCGCACGTCCTGCGGCACCACCGGGTCGTCGAAGCCGACCTCGACCAGCGCGCCGCCGGTGAAGTCGAGGCCTCGATTGAGGCCGAAGAACACCAGGGCGACGATCGACACGACGAGGAGGCACCCGGACACGCCCGAGGCGATCATCCGCTTGCCCATGAAATCGAAATTGGTCTTTCTCATTCGTCCACCGCCTCAGATGTGGAGCTTTTTGACGGTCCGACCGCCGTATACGAGGTTGATCACGGCCCGCGAACCCATGATGGCCGTGAACATCGAGGTCACGATGCCGATGGCCAGCGTCACTGCGAAGCCCGCGACCGGACCGCTGCCGATGGTAAGCAGGATCAGCGCGACGAACAGCGTCGTCACGTTGGCGTCCAGGATGGTGAGGAAGGCGCGGTCGTAGCCGGCCTGGATCGCCTGCTGCGGAGGACTGCGGGCAAGTTCCTCGCGAATGCGCGAGAAGATCAGCACGTTGGCGTCCACCGCCATGCCAACGGTGAGCACGATCCCGGCGATGCCCGGCAGCGTCAGCGTCGCGCCGAGGAGCGACATCACGGCGACCAGGATGACCAGGTTCAGGGTCAGCGCGAGGTCGGCGACCAGGCCGAACACCTTGTAGTGCAGCGGCATGAAGAGGAGCACGAGCAGGAAGCCCGCGACGACGGCGTACATGCCGCGCTCGATGTTCTGCTCGCCAAGGGAGGCGCCGACGGTGCGTTCCTCGACGATGCGCATCGGCGCCGCCAGCGCGCCCGCCCGCAGCAGCAGCGCGAGATCCTGCGCCTCGCGCATCGACAGGCCGGTGATCCGAAAGCGGTAGCCGAGGGCGGCCTTGATCGTGGCGACGCTGATCAAGCGCCGGTTATCGCGCAGCAGCACGGAGCCGTCGTCCTGCTTGATCGGCTTCTGTTCGATGAAGACGATGGCCATCGGGTGTCCGATATTGGGCGCCGTGGCCTCGTGCATGCGATCGCCGCCAATGCTGTCGAGGGTGATGCTGACCTGCGGCAACTGCGTTTCCGGATCGTAGTCCTGCATCGCGTTGGTCACGCGGTCGCCGGTGACCACGACTTCTCTCTGAAGGCGCTGCATGCGGCCCTCGTACGGCATTTCTTCGACTTCCGATGGACGGTCCTCCGGCAACGCCGCGAGGCGGATCTCGAGATTGGCGAACTTGTCGAGGATGCGCTTGGCCTCCGACGAGTCCTGCACGCCGGGAAGATCGACCACGATGCGCGCGCGCCCGAGGCGCTGCACGATGGGCTCCGAGACGCCGAGTTCGTTGACCCGGTTGCGCAGGCTGATCATGTTCTGCGTGATGGCGTAGTTCTCGATCTCGTCGATGTAGGACGAGTCGACCTCGATGACCACCCCCGGCCGGCCGTCGACCAGGTCGTCGCTCATCTGGTAGTTGGGGAGCCCATAGTCCTCGGCGAGCAGTTCCATCGCGCTATCGCGCATCGCGGCGTCGGTAAAGCCGATCCTGATGGCCTGGTCGCGCACCAGGTCCTGGGTGCGCGCATAACGGATGCGGGCGTCGCGGAGCTGGTTTTTGACGTTCTTCGCTTCGTCTTCCAGGCGCTTGCCGATGGCGCTGTCAATGTCCACCTCGAGCACGAAGTGGATGCCGCCGGAGAGGTCGAGGCCTTTCGCCATCGGCTTGCCGCCGATGGACTCGAGCCATTCGGGGGTCGTCGAGGCCAGGTTCAATGCGATGACGTAGGCGCGCGCCGTGTTGCTTGGATTCAGCAGGTTGTCCAGGATGGGGCGCCCCCTAAGCTGGTCCTCGTTGGTTTCGACCCGGATCAAGCCGCCCGATGGCGTGACTTCGCCACGGATCACGGCGACGCCGGCGTCCTCCAGCGCGGCGACGGAAGCGTCAATGAGCGACTGGCTGACGCGCAGTTCCTGATTCTCCGGCGCGATCTGAAGCGCGTAGTCGGGCGGATACAGGTTCGGCGCCGCGTAGATCATCCCCAGCAAGACGACGATGCAGATCAACACGTAGCGCCAGAGCGGGTAACGATTCAGCGGACGGCGCGTCGGGCGGCGCCCGCCCAGGAGGTTTTCGCCAATCACGTTCTTCTACCGCTGGTTGGCGCCGCCCGGGCAGGGTCGACGCGCGCGACGCGGTTCACTTCTCATCGAGGGCTTTAAGGGTTCCCTTCGGCAGGGTCGAACCGACGGCACTTTTCTGCAGTCGCACCTCGACGTTGCCCGCGACTCTCACTTTGATGACATCGTCCTCGACTTTCGTTACCTGGCCCAGGATGCCGCCGGCGGTCACCACCTCGTCGCCCTTGGCGATGCTTGCCATCAGCGCCTGGTGCTCCTTGCGGCGCTTGGCCTGCGGCCGCCACAACAGGAAGTAGAAGATGGCGACGAAGCCGACCAGCAGAAGTATGTCGAAACTACCGAAGCCCCTAGCACCGGCCTCTTGCGCGTACGCGACACTCTCAAATGGGATCATTCGCTTGAGTTCCAGCCATCCAACAGGGTTCGGGAGAGGCGCTGCAATGTACCCTGTTCAATGGCCTCGCGCAATTTGCCCATCAGCGCGTGGTAGTAGTGCAGGTTGTGGGTGGTCATGAGAATCGAGCCGAGGATTTCTCCGCAACGGTCGAGGTGATGCAGGTAGGCGCGGGAGAACCGCGCGCACGTGCTGCACGCGCAGGCGTCGTCCAGCGGCGCGTCGGCGTGGCGATGGGCCGCGTTGCGAATCTTCACCGTGCCACGGGAGGTGAACGCGTAGCCGTTCCTGGCGTTCCGCGTCGGCAGCACGCAGTCGAACATGTCGACCCCGAGCCGCACCGCGCGGAGGATGTCGGCCGGCGTGCCGACACCCATGAGGTATCGCGGCGCGGCGTGCGGCATATGCGGCATCAACGCATCGAGGACGGCGTTCATCTCGGCCTTCGACTCGCCGACGGAGAGGCCGCCGATGGCGTATCCGTCGAAGCCGATGTCGACCACGGCCGCCAGGCTTTCGCGCCTCAGGTCGTCGTACATGCTCCCCTGAACGATGCCGAACAGGGCGCCGGCATGGGTGCTGTGCGCGTCCCGGCACTGCTTCGCCCAGCGCATCGACAGCCGCATCGAGTCACTGGCGGCCCGGCGGGACACCGGATACGGAGTGCACTCGTCGAACGCCATGACGAAGTCGGCGCCGAGATTGTGCTGCGCTTCGATGGAGCGTTCCGGGGAAAGGAACAGGGCATCGCCGTTGATCGGCGACCGGAAGGCCACGCCGCCCTCCTCCACCTTCCGCATCTCCGCCAGGCTGAACACCTGGTAGCCGCCGGAGTCGGTCAGGATGGGTCCCGGCCACTGCATGAAGGCATGCAGTCCGCCGAGCGCGGCGATCTCGGCATCACCCGGACGGAGCATCAGGTGGAACGTATTGCCGAGCACGATCTGCGTGCCCACCTGGGAGAGCGCCTCCGGGGTCATCGCCTTGACCGAACCGTAGGTGCCGCAGGGCATGAACACGGGCGTTTCGACCTCGCCCCGGGCAGTGACGAGCCGTCCCCGGCGCGCGGCACCGTCGGTGGCGAGGACTTCGAACTTCATCTTCATGCGCGCTCGCAGAACATCGCATCGCCGTAGCTGAAGAGTCGGTACTCCTCGCGCACCGCCTCGGCGTAGGCGCGCATGATGCGGGCGTGGCCGGCGAACGCGGATACCAGCATCAGCAGCGTCGACTGCGGCAGGTGAAAATTGGTGACGAGGGCGTCGACAACGCGGAACTCGTACCCAGGTGCGATGAAAAGATCGGTCTCCCCGCTCCCGGTCCGGACCTCGCCGTCGTCGTCCGCCGCCGATTCGAGCGTCCGCACAACCGTGGTGCCCACGGCTACGACCCGGCCACCGCACCCGTTGACGGCCTTCGCAGTCGCTTCCGGCACCTCGTAGTGTTCTTCGTGCATGCGGTGCTCGGACAGGTCTTCGGTGCGGACCGGCTGAAACGTGCCGGCGCCCACGTGCAGGGTGACGGCTGTGACCGCAACACCCTTGTCGCCGATTGCGCGCAACAGCGCCGCGTCGAAGTGCAGCCCCGCAGTCGGCGCCGCGACGGCCCCGGGGTGCTTGCCGTACACGGTCTGATAGCGCATCTCGTCCTCGGCGTTCGCCGGTCGCGAGATGTACGGCGGCAGCGGCGTGCTGCCGTGGGCATCAAGAAACTCCAGCACATCGCAGGGGAACCGAAGCAGGTAGAACTCGCCGCGACGCTCGATTACGGTCACGTTCTCCCCGTGCACCAATAGCGAGCGTCCTGGATGCAGGGCCTTGCTGACGCGCACCTGGCAAAGCGCGCTGTCGGCGTCCTCGATCCGCTCGACAAGGACTTCCGCCCGGCCACCGGAATCCTTGACCGCGCGCAAGCGGGCCTTGATGACTCGCGTGTCGTTGACCACGAGCAGATCGTCCGGGCGCAGCAGGTCGAGGATCTCGCGGAACTGCCGGTGCGCGACCGCATCGCCCTTCAGTTCCAGCAACCGACTGTCCGTACGCACCGGCAGCGGCGTCCGGGCGACGAGGTGTTTCGGCAGGTGATAGGAGAAGTCTGAGCGTCGCATTGGCTTGACCGACCAACGGAAGCGGGATTGTAGCGCGATGGGTGTCCACGGGGGTGGGTGTCCCGAAGAGATGGGTGTCCCGAAGGCATGGGTGTCCCGAAGAGATGGGTGTCCCAAGGCGATGGGTGTCCCAAGGCGATGGGTGTCCCGAGGCGATGGGTGTCCCGGGGCGATGGGTGTCCCCAACGATCACCAACACGATGGGTGTCCCCAAAGCTGGGTCAATGGGTGTCCCCAAAGCTGGGCCCGATGGGTGTCCCCAAAGCTGGGTCAAAGCTGGGCCATGGGTGTCCCCAAAGCTGGGCCCGATGGGTGTCCCCAAAGCTGGGCCCGATGGGTGTCCCCAAAGCTGGGCCGCTTGGAACCGCATTTCGAAACGCTGACGTTGACCCCCGCCTGGGTCGCAGATACATTGCCGGCCCGCCTGCTTCGCGCCTGGGTGGCGAAATTGGTAGACGCGCCAGACTCAAAATCTGGTAGGGGCGACCCTGTGAGAGTTCGAGTCTCTCCCCAGGCACCAACATCCGATCCACTTCGCCACGCTGGCCTCCCGCATTGGTTAGATCGACGGGGCGCCCGGCAGCGGTACCGGGGGTCGTGCTGTCGCCGCGGCCAACCGTTCGAGCAAGGGGTGTAAGCTCGCCAGACTCTGTCGGCGGCAAGGACAGAATCGGTAGATCAGGCCAACCTGACGGCAGAACGAAGGAGTGGGCGGTGATTCGACTTGACTGGGGAGATCCTGCGGGCGACGTCTGGCGCCCGCTGCGCACGGATTTTTCCGACGTTGGCGGCACTGGCATCTATATCGTATCGTGCGGCAGACCACCGGAGCGACCGTTGTCGTCGGACAGGGCGTAACAAAAGATCGCCTGTCCGCACTCCAGAAAGACGGCAGGGTTTTTGTCTACGACAGCCCTGGCTCCCCGCTGCTGGCGACCTGGGCGACCATTGAGGGCCTGCAACAGACCAGGATGCTTTACGCGACCCAATTGGACGGGATCGAACGGTACTTGGCTGAGACCCTGAAGCCGCTGATCGTGCAGCGCCATCCCGATGTGCCTCCGGTTCCCGTCCCTGCTGTTGACAGTTTCCCCTATCCGCGGGCCGAGACGCCTCCCGAACGGTGAATACCTCGCCCGTGACGTAGCCGGCCTGGTCGGACGCCAGGTAGGAGACCATGTTCGCGACATCGTCGGGCTCACCGATGCGGTCGAGAATTTGCCGCGTCCGACAGGCGGTTCCGGAAGAACTCCTCGGGGTAGACCTTGCGCCGAGAGTCGCTGTAGGTCGGTCCGGGCGCGATGGCGTTGACGCCCACCCCGTGCTTTCCGTTCTCGGCGGCGGCAACCCGGGGCAGCGCCAGCACGCTGGCCTTGGCGGCCCGGGGAATTCCTAGTCAATAACGGTAATGGCCGCCGTGACCGGGACACGCTCCGGTGGATAGCAATAGTCCGCGTCACAAACCTGAATGCGCAATTGACCCGATACGTCAAGCTCGCCGGGACCGGCATCCTCTTCGACCGTCAGCCGGGCCTGTATTACGGCGCCATCCTCAAAAACCGGCAGCGGATCCACCGCGTACCACTCGATCACTTCGGTGGGTCGCGGGTAAATCACTTGTTCCCACAGTACGCCGTCAACTGAATCGGGGAAAAACGTCGTTGGAATCAAGGCGGAATCCGTCGGCGAGTCCGAGTTCGCGTGCGTGCCGGGAACGAGGTCCAACTCAATCTTCATGAGGGCTTGAACCCCGGCCCGCAATTCCCTGGGATTGACGGATGCAATTACGCCAGCAGTACCGGGCTTCATTTCTTCCGCCTGCCCGGTATCCGGTACAACAACGTCGGAAAGGAGCCCGCCAGCCGCGCCCTTTTCCGGCAACAGCGATTCAATCTGGAGTTCCAGTGTCCTGACTTTCGTTCCTGAGATCGGCGGGAGCCTGAGGACTTTGCGCCCCTGGGTATCCAGAAGGAAATTCGTCGGCATGCCTCGGGCCTGAAACTCCGTCCGGGCAAAATCCATATTGCTTCGCAACTGGACAAAGTCGAATCCATTGCCCGTCGCGTACGGTAGAACGAACTCGTCTTCTTCCGGGTGTACGTTGAGCGCAAGGATCTCGAATCCCTCGGGGCCGTACTTCTCCAGCACCTTTTGCAGTTCGGGATTTTCGCCCCGACAGGGCCCGCAGAACGGGTACCAGAAGTTCAGGAGCACCACCTTGCCCTTGAAATCCGAAAGTGCCACCCGCTCGCCGTTGTCGTACCGCTCAAAGGTGTAGTCCTTGATCTCCTCCGCGCCCTCTTCCAGCACATCCCTGATCTCGGCTCTGGTTGTCTTTTCGTCCTTTCCGAGTTTCTCCGCGTAAGAAAGCGTTGCCGTCCAAACCCTGTCCGTGGGTTCCTTGGCCGCCAGCTGAAGCAGATATTCGTAGGCTTCGACGGTTTGACCGGCGCCGTGCAGCGCCCTGGCCCTGGTCTCATGGAATACATTGGCATCGGTGAATCGTGGAATCGTTGTGTCTTGCAGCAACTCCACGGCCTGTTGAAACTGTCCCTCGGCGATCAGTTGATTGCCCTTGATCACGTTTTTCTGGAACGTCAGCCGCTCGTTCCAGATTTTCGCGCCCCAGCCATCCGGTTCATCGGCGGTCGCCGCAACCATTTGCTCGGCTATGGCGAGGGCCTTTTCCGGCTGCGTCTCCGAGTACAGGTCAGCCAGCAGTCCCATTCCGGAAGCGGACCAATTGAACTCTTCGGGCGGGTAGGCCGCGCGCAGCCGCTCATACAGGGAAATCTGCTCTTCGCGCTCCTCGGTGCGGTATGCAAGCCAGTACAGCGCTTGCGCGCCTCGTTCGCTCGCCGGGAATCGCTCGGCAACTTCAAGGGACTTCTTTCGCCCCACCGCCGGGTCGGTTTGGTTCAGCCTCGACGCGTAGTAGAACGCCTTGTCGGGGCTGTTCGGCGCTGTTTCCACCGCTTTCTTCAACAGCTGCAACTCCCGGTCCTTGTCTCCGCTTACATCAGCCATTAACGCCAGGGTGCTGTAGCCGTCAGCAAGGCCCGGATCCATGGCGATCGCCTCGTTCGTGAACTGTCTGACCTTGTCATAGTCCCGATACATGTAGAGCTGGCCAATCGCCCACTTGTAGGCTGCGACATCGGACGAATCGCGTGACCACTCCTGGTAGAGAGCAAGCAGCTTCTCGAAGGATGCAACCGCGGCGGCTTCCATTGCCGCATCGCGCTCACCTTCGTCCAGTTCGGCGCTGATTTCCGATCGGCCGAGACCCTGAAACGCGAAGATGAACCGCTGATGCGCCTGGGTGTTGTTGGGGTCGTGCTCGATTGCGGTTCGGAAGTGCTTAACGGCGTCAGCGAGGTTTTGCTCCCGAAACGCCCGCTCACCTTCCTCATAGCTGGCCTTGGATGCTGCGGCAGCGTCGCTTGACGGTCCGTCATTGGCGACCTCCTGCTCTGCAGACGTCGCAGCGAGACAACCGCTCGCAATGACGAGAGCGGCAAGAGTCATTTCCCTGATACGCATTTTCCGGCTCCTGCTGGGAATCCTTGCGGAACATTCGATCGAGGACACTCTTGCTGCGTGTGTCCGCTGCCGAAATGTCCAATTTAGTGTAACCCTCTTCGGTCAGGCTACGGCGGCGATTGAGGGTGTGTGTCCCTTACGAGTGCCTTCGAGCTGAACGGGGCCATCCAATGGGAGGCCACTACCACCTGTTCTACACCTTCCCGGATACCGGCGCGGGTAGTTGCCAATCACCGGGGCCACGTCTCGAGCGCCGACCTGTTTCTGCGTGCAGACAATGGACGCGGCGTATACGCAAGTCGATTTGACTGGTGGCGGTTCAGTCGTTGACCGCGATCCGCGCCGCCTTTTCGCGGTCGTACCACCAGCCATCCGGAAACGCGGGCCAGTAGTCCGGCTCGAAGGCGGGGATGCCGAACTTGTCCCAGTGCACCGTTCGGCGCGGGCCGACGGCGTACAAGGGAATCTGGTAGTACTGCCAGAGCAGCACACGGTCGATCGCCCGGCAGGCGGCCACCATCTGGTCAAGCGTGGTCGCGAGATTGGCCTGCATCACGAGACTGTCGAGCACCGGATCCGCGATCCCGGCCAGGTTCCGGGTCAGGGGGACGGTGGCGGCTTCCGAGTGGTAGGTCGCCTTCAGTTCGATGACCGGCGGCATGAGGATGTCTCGGTTCATCAGCACGGCGTCGAATTGGAAACCCCGTACCAGGTTGATATAGCGCGTCGAATCCACGAGTTGGACGCTGCCTTCGATCCCGAGCTGCTTCAGCGCCTCGAGATAGGGCAGCAGGGTCCGGGCGTCTTCCGGATTCTGGGAGAGAAACACCAGTTCGAAGGCGTTGCCGGCGGTATTGCGAAGCGCGCCGCCTTCGACCCGCCATCCGGCCTCGCGCAACAGTTGACGGGCCTGGAGAAGGGTCTCGCGGCGGGCTTGCGGCGTCGCGACCTCCTGAAAGCGAAACGGACGCGCGAAAAGCTCGGGCGGCAGGTCTGCCCGGTGGGGTTCGAGCAGCGCGAGTTCGTCCCCGCTCGGCAGGTCCGTTGCCGCGAGCATCGTGTCCGGCCAGTAGCTGTGGGCCCGTTTGCGATATCCGTAATGCAGCGTCCGGTTCTGCCACTCGAAATCCATCGCCAGCGTCAGCGCCCGCCGGACGCGCCGGTCCTGGAACTTGTCCCGGCGGACATTGAGAGCGATCGCGCTTCGCACCCCCACTTCGATGCCGAATTTTCGGTGGATCTTGCGGATCCAGCCCTTGTCGAGGGCGGGGATGTCGTAAGACCGGTGCCAGTAGCGCACGTCGGGCTCCGTGAAGATGTCGATCAGGCCCTTGCGGAACGCCTCGCGGGTCACGGTGGCGTCACGGTAGACGTCGTAGCGAACGGTGTCGAAGTTGTATCGGCCGCGATTGACGGGAATGTCGCTCCCCCAGTAGTCCGGATCCCTTTTCCAGGTGACGTGGCGAGATTGCTTGATGTCCGCGATCTCGTACGGACCGCTGGACACCGGCGGCTCCAACGTCACCCGGGTTGGATCCCGTTCGCGCCAGTAGTGTGCGGGGAGGATGGCGGTGAACTGCATCATGATCACGTTGTTGAGCGTCAGGGGCGTGTGCAGGTGAACCGCCACGTGCCGATCATCGAGCGGTTCCACATCCCTGATGAAGTCGAAATACATGCCGGACTGGATCTGTTGCCGCAGCGCGTCCAGCGTGAACACCACGTCGTCGCTGGTGATGGGAACGCCATCGCGCCAACGGGCATCGGGGTGGATCCGAAACACGATCGCGAGGCGGTCATCGGTGACGGCGATGCCGTCGGCGAGGCGCCCGTAGAACGCGCTGATCTCGTCGCCGGCACGAATGAGCAACGTATCGGAACTGAACCCGAACCGTGTCGGCACCCCGATGGCTCCCTCGACGAGCGGGGCCAGATTGTTGAATGCGCTTGCCGTCGACAGCACCAGCGCACCGCCCTTCGGCGCATTGGGGTACAGATAATCGAAATGGGTGAAGTCGCTCGGGTACTTGAGCTCGTGGAAGAACGCGATGCCGTGCCTGAAGGACAGCTTGTCGATGTCGATCCCGGCGATGGCCGTCACCGCGCCCGCCGACAGCCAGGCGACGAGCAGAGCCCGACCCAGGCGCCGCAACACCTGTCGCCCCGCCAGGCGCCATGATTTACCCCCGTCCAAACCCACCTATCATCCTGCTAGCCGCAGCATCCGCGAGGCGGTTCGCCCGCTCGGCTCGCGATCCTTGAACTTGCACCACGTCGCCACTGCTTCCCTCCGCTCCCTGTCGCGAGGCGCTTCACCTTCCTGAATGACCTGCACCGGCTGCGTCTCCCTTTGGCGAGCCGCCGCGGCCGCAATCGTCAAATGCACGCGTTCAATCGCGCCTGTTGGCCCGGACCTCAATCGCCTGGCACGTATCCATCAATGCGTCGAACGGCTCCGCATCGTCAAGCAGCCACCCGTCATCCACCATCCGCGCGTAGTCCTCCGCCAACGCCACGAGCGCGTCTCCCACCGGAACGAGCCTCAAACCGCCCGCGATCACCGCCCGGTAGTCGACCCAGTCTCCAGATAAGTCCTTCTCGCGGAAGAACGCTGCCTTGTGCGCTGCAACCCTCTCCGCAATCGCGCCGTCCGCCAGAGCGCGGGCCACAATGCCAGCGTCGTCGAGCCGCGCCAGATCGTACCAGTGCCGGGCGAACCCCTCGCCGCGGACCCGCCGCTGCACGCAGAATACGTGCGCAGCCGTCGCCTTTTCCCAGAACGTCCGCTCCGCCTGCAGGACGCGTGGCTGGGCCGTCGGGAACTCAACGCCCGGCACATGGTCCGCCGCATCGCAGCGGATCGGCATCGGCGCACTCGGCTCCCCCGTCGCCCGGCCGCCGAACTCCAGCTTCACCTCCGGTCGCCCGTAGCTTGCTCCCTCGTTCAACGGGACGTAGCGGATGAACACGTCGGCTTCTTTGACCTCGACCTCTCCATCGGGCTCGACGACCCGCAACGCCGATGCGACGGCCGGCTGGGCGACATCATGCGCCCACTTGCGCAAGGCTTCGCGCACCGCTCTTGTCCACTTTCGTTCCTGGCTCCGGTTCGGCGGCAGAGCATCCCGGCGATTCCTCACCAACTCCGGTACAAGTGCTCGAATGTCGTGGGTCAGGTCGACATCCTCCGAGAAGCGCCGAATCGCCCCGTAGGCCTTGGACAGCGACGTGCCGCCCTTGAAAACGAGCGATGCCCCGAGCGGGCCCGCGAACAGCGTCTCGAGCGACCACACCACCCAGACGTCCTTCTCCAGCAGATAAGCGGGCCGCCCGGATGCGCTGGCCGCAACATCGAGAACCTCCCGGCGGTCGCCATGGGCCAGATCCAGAAACTGATCAGCCATGCGCCGCCGCACTCACCGGCCCGGCCAGCCATCCCGGCATCTGGGCGCTCACGCTACCGAGTTCCCGGCGCTCCTCCTCGCTGAATAGCTGCCTCACCACCCCCGCCGCCGCGCCGGCCCTGTCGCGCCCCAGCCATGCGAGCGCGCGGACCGCCTCGCCAGCCCGCCGGCCCGCCAGCACCAGTTGCCACGGCGGGGCATGGCGCAGTTCGATCCGCTCGCGGCCGAGCGTCAACGTCCGGCTCGGCCCCGACGTCAGAAAGACGCGTTTGACGGGCACCTGCGTGGTCAGACCGAGCACGTACGCTGCCATGGCACCGCTGTTCGCGATGCGCTCTCCGCGCGCTGCCGCGAGTCCTTCGACGGTTTTTTCAACCGACGGCGAGCGGCGGCCGAACCGGCTCTCTACCGGCAGTACATACACACCCCGTCCCGCCCGCAGCAGCGCGCCGCGCCGGACAAGGCGCGAGAGGACCTGGTCGACCGCCGCCCGGCTTCCAAGATGCAACAGCCCCTTCGCCAGCACCGGAGCGCCTTCAGGCTGACTCTGCGCGTACCGCAGTACCGTTTTGCTCAGTCGTTCCATGGCGATACCTCTTGTGTCAGAAAATATATCTTTATTTCTGACACTTTTTCAAGTGAGCGCCATCGAAATGCCGGGGCGAGCGGAACCTGCCCGCCCGTCAAAGGCAACGACGGTTTCACCTTACCGGCGGTCCGCGTCGCATGCGCGGCGAGAGCCCGGGCCGCCGCGGTCAATCCACCGGGAGCGGGTTGGTCACCTGGAGGTCCGGGAATCGCGAGTAGTCGCGGTCCGCGGACCAGAGCACGCGCACGCCGTGGTACAGACAGAGCGCCGCGATCCGGGCGTCGTGCACCGCCGCCCCTTGCAGGAGTGCTGGCCGGGCGATCCGCTCAAGGGCGGGGAGGTAGCCATCCCCCTCGGCCAGGAAGCCGCCGCCGAGACTGTCGAGGAGCCGTCCTGTGGCATCCAGGGCCAGATGCATCGGCGTCGGATCCCTGAAGATCCTCGGGTTCGAGACGACGGCGAGAAACTCGTGGATGCATGGCCAGGGAACCGATACGGGTTCCGCTCCGCCCACCGCGCCGGCCAGCACCTCGCGTGCGCGCCCGTGGAAGGGCACTTCCGGGCGATGCGCATAGACGAGCAGATTCGTGTCGATGGCTATCACGCGCCGTGCTCGCGGTACACCTCGTCCCTGATCCGGCCCCAGGGTGCGGCGTGGAACTCGGCCGTGAGCCCGCTGCCCCCGTAGCTCGGAAAGTCCAGGTGCCGCCGCACCATCTTGCGGCGGGCTTCGAGGCTGCGCTGCAGGCCTTCTTCGACCAGTCCGCGGAGGGTGGCGCCCTCCTTCCGGGCCACGCGCCGGACCTGCTCGAGCAACTCGTCCGGAAGCTCTATCGTGGTCTTCATACGGGTCACCCATATCGGTGGTATTGCAGTACCATATCACCCATGTCCGCGCGAGAGAAGCGCCGGGGGAGTCCCTGTTTCACGCCCCAGGCACCAGACCCCTTGCCCTCCCGGTCCCTTGCGTCCGGGCGCAGGCCGCGCCTGCGAACGGCGGTGCTGGCCGCCCTCGCCTGCCTTGCCGCGACCGCCGCGCCCGCGGCATCGACGAACGGCCCGGTCGGCTATGTCGGCAGCGAGGACTGTACGGAGTGCCACGCCGGCCAGACTGCCGCCTGGCAGCGCTCGGACCACTTCAAGTCCATGCAGCGGCCCTCGCCCGAGTCGGTGGCCGGGGACTTCGCGGACGCACGGGTAGCTTTCCACGGCATCGAGACATTCTTCCGTAGCGACGGCGACGGCTACATCGTCGATACGATCGGGCGCTCGGGCGCGCGCGCCGCGTTACCCGTACGGTACGTCTTCGGGTACCGCCCCCTGCAGCAGTACCTCGTGGCCCGCGACGACGGCGTGCTGCAGGCGTTCGATGTGGCCTGGGACAACCGGCCGCGGGAGGCCGGGGGCCAGCGCTGGTACCACCTGCAGCCCGACGAGAAGATCACGCCGGGGCATCCGTTCTTCTGGACGGGGCACGCGATGAACTGGGCAAGCCACTGCGCCGACTGCCACTCGACCCACGTCGTGAGCACGTTCGACGCGAAGAGCGAACGGTTCGGGGCCGACTACGCCGAGATCAACGTCGCCTGCGAAGCGTGTCACGGTCCCGCCGGCGAGCATGTCCGACTGGCGCGATCCGGCGCCCTCGCGGACGCGCAGCGGGCGGGTTTTTCGCTGTCGTCCGGCCCGCGCCTCGAGTGGCGCTTCCAACCCGGCAACCCCATCGCGCAACCCCACGGAGCGCGGGAAGAACGTGCCCCACAGCCGTCGCCTTCGGCGCCGCCCGCGGCCCGGCCCCGCTCGTCGCCCATGAGTGACATCGACATGTGCGGGGGCTGCCATTCGTTGCGCACGCCGCTGACGGCGGATCCTGCCGGCAAGCCGTACCACGAAGCGTACCGGCTGGAACTCCTGAACGATGTCCGCTACTTCCCGGACGGCCAGATCCGGGAGGAGGTGTACGTGCTCGGCTCCTTCCTGCAGAGCAGGATGCATGTCCGGGGCGTCACCTGCGTCAACTGCCACGACCCGCACAGCGGGGCGCTGGTCGCCGACGGCAACGCCGTGTGCGCCCAGTGCCACCAGGCGGACGTTTATGACACAGCGACCCACCACCGCCACACGCCAGGAACGGCCGGTGGCCGCTGCGTCGACTGCCACATGCCGTCGAGAACCTACATGGGGGTCGACGACCGCCGCGACCACTCCTTCCCGATCCCGCGACCGGACCTGTCGGCGGAACTCGGTGTTCCGAACGCCTGCGTCGACTGCCACCGGGAACGAGACAATGCATGGGCCGCAGCCGCGCTGCGCGACTGGGACGTCGCGCACGATTCGTCGCACTGGTCACGGGTCTACCGGGACCTGCGCCGGGGCGATCCGGGCGCGGCGGCAGCGCTCACCGCCACGCTCGAAAACCCGGAGCTGTCCGCGCTGGTCAGGGCGAGCCTGCTGGCGCAGGCGTCGAACCTGCCGTCCGGCGACGCCGCGCGCCTCCTGCCGCGCTGGCTCGCCGATGCCGATCCGCTCGCGCGGCGCGGCGCCATCGGCGGAACGCTGGGCCTTGGCGGTGGCACCCGCTGGGCGCTGCTGGCGGAACTGTTGAAGGACAGCCATCCGGGCGTGCGTTTCGAGTTGGGCATCGCCCTTTCCGACGTCCACCGCGACATGCCGCCAGCCGCCGCAGAGGCCGCCGGCGAGGTTTACGCCGACTATCGGCGCGCGCTCTCGGCATCGGCATACCTCGCCGCATCGCAGAACGCGCTGGCCCGGCTGGACCAGCGGCTCGGACAGCCGCGGGGGGCGGAACAAGGTCTCGAACGCGCGCTCCGCTTGGACCCGACATCCCTCCCCGCCCTGGTGGACCTCGCCGACCTGCGGCGCAGCCAGGGCAGGGAGGCGGATGCCGGGGCGCTCCTCGCGCGTGCGCTCGCAGCGTATCCGGAGAGCGCCATCGTCAACGTCGCCTTCGCGCTGCACCTGGTGCGAACGCAGCGCCACGAAGAAGCGCTGGCGCCGCTTTCCAGGGCGCTCGACGGCCCCGACGCCGAACCCGGGTTCGCGTACATCCATGCCGTCGCGCTGGACTCTCTCGGGCGGCGCAAGGACGCCATCGATGCCCTGCGCCGCGCTCTCGAGCGCTGGCCGTGGGACTTCAACCTGCTTGCGACACTCGTCCTCTACATCGACGACGGCGCGCTATCTGAAGTCCAGCAATACCTGGAACGGATATCCCGAATCGCGCCGGACTCGCCGCAGACAAGGGCCCTTCAGCGCCGATACGGCAGCGACTCGCCCCGTTAGCCGGAACCAGGGCACGCTGGAGATCTTCCGGGACAGCCTGCAGGTTCCGCAGGGAAGCACGGCTCGCCAACAACGCCCTCCCGGGCCGCGCGCCCGTGGCGATCAGGCCGCTATTGCGTCCGGCGTGCTCAGGCGGGGCTCCAGTGACCGTAGAACTTCTGGTTGGCCCAGCGCTGGCCGATGTCGAGGAAGCCCCGGGGGCCGCGTTTGCCGTACTCGAAGGGATCGCCCGTCGCCTCCATCCAGCGATGCAGGCGCGTTTCCATCTCCTCGACGGCGGGCCGCGCCTCGGCGGCGCCGAAGATGTTTCGCGTCTCGAGGGGGTCCTCGTGGCGATCGAACAGCCAGGGGCCGCGTTCGTGGTCGAACCAGCGCGCGTAGGTGTAGCGCTCGGTGCGAACGCCGCGCCAGCGGCCCACCCATTCCAGGCGATTGGGCCAGCCATTGGCCATGTTCATCAGGTACACGGATTCGCTGGCGCCCGGCGTGTGTTCGGGGTCCTCCGGCGCGGGCTCGCCCCGCCACACGCGAGAGATGTCCCTCCCCTGCAGACCTTCGGGCAACGGAACGCCGCAGGCGCCAAGCAGGCTCGGCACCAGGTCGATGGTGCCCATGAAGGCCTGGCTGCGGCTACCGGGACTCGTCCCCCCGGGCCAGCGGATCAGGAACGGTGTATGGGCGGACTCGTCGTAGGGCGTCGCCTTGGAGGCCCGCATGGATGGGTGCATCCACCCGTCCTTGGGCTTGCCGTAACCGTGGCTCGACAGATGGTCGCCGTGGTCGGAGGAGTAGCAGACGATGGTGTCGTCGGCCAGGCCGAGGCGGTTCAGTGCATCCAGCAACCTGCCCATCTGTGCGTCGAGGCCGGTGCAGCAGCCGTAGTAGTCGGCGATCTCGCGCCGCGCGAAGTCCGCCATCTGGTCCGGCACGTTGTCCGGCAAATCGACATCGGCGGGATCGTAGAGCCCGTATTCGTCGGGATACTGCGGGTACGGCCAGTGCGGCGGACGCCAGGAAACGAACAGCGCGAACGGGTCGTCCTCCCGCTCCGCCCGGTGCGTTTCCATGAAGCGTATGGCGAGGTCCGTCTCCACGACGGGTGTCCAGCCGGGGTGGCGCGTGGGGCCCTGCTCGTTCTCGTAGTAGCGCTGGTCGTAGTAGTTGCCGCCGATCCCCTCCACCGCCCCCAGGTAGTCCAGTCCATAGCGGTTTTCGGGCGTATAGGGAGGGATGCCGAGGTGCCAGACGCCGACGTGGCCCGTGTGGTAGCCCGCCGAGCGCAGCGTGCCAGGGATGGTCGGAATATCGCGAAACGGTTCGTACTCGTTGCAGATCACGCCGTTCTTCCAGCCGTATCGGCCGGTCAGCAGGATTGCCCGGAACGGCGAGCACAGCGGGTGGTTGGAGAACATGTTGTCGCAGACCATCCCCTCGGCCGCCATGCGGTCGAGGTTCGGCGTCTGCACCACCGGGTTGCCGTTGGCGCCGAGCGCGGTGTAGCGCTGTTGATCCGAGAACACGAAAAGCAGGTTCATGGGTCCATTCCTCGAGTTGATAACGATGGGTCCAAGGACAGAGTGTCCCAAAACATGGTCCACGATTCGACGCAAACGTTCCCGGTTGGGCGACGTATCCTGCCGTGCGACGGCATAATGGTCCCGAACTTTGGTGGGGAATGGAAATGTCCATATGTACGAGCCGGTGGCTGCGGGCCATCCGAACCGGATTCATCATCGTCGCAGCTACGACAGCCGCTGCGGCGTTTGCCGGAGAGGAGGATGCTCCTTCACCGGAAGTGCGCGCTGATATTGAACGTCTGATGGAGTTGACGGGGGCCAACAACCCGGAACTGCTGGAGCAGATGGGAAGAATGATCGGGCAGCAGATTACGCAGACCATCGGCGCCAAAGAGCCGGAGGCCGCGCAGCGTTGCGCGGTGATTGCCACGGAGGTCGCTTTCGAGACGGTGAGCGGAATGTTCTCCGACAGCGACTTCATGCAAGACATGAACGCGATCTACGCGAAGTATTTCTCGCAGGAGGAGATTCGCCAGATGATCGCCTTCTACGAGACGCCGGTCGGCAAGAAATCGATCGAAATCATGCCGGAACTGATGTCGGAAAGCATGCAGGTGACCATGCAGTGGCTGGCCAAGGTCAACCCGGTGATTCAGGAACGCGTAACCGCGCAGCTGCGCGAGGAAGGACTGATCGAATAGCCCCTGGCCCGCGGCGCCGTGCGTCGACCCTGGAACACGCGTCCCGGTCGACGCCACCCTTGACCCGGCCGCGCTCGTCGAGGTTCTCTGGATGACACCAGTCCTGGCGGCGATCCACGGCATCGCCATACTCGGGTTCTTCATTGCCGCAGGCGTCCACTGGATCTCCAGGCGCTTGGAGATCCGCAGTTGCTCCCGGTTGGCGGCGGCGCTCGTCGCCGTCTACGCCGTCGGGTACATCGCCCAATCGCTCGGGGTCGAGGGCCCGTGGCCGCTCGTGGTCCCGTGGCTGATCGGGGTGATGTCGCACGTGGTGGTGATGTGGCAATCGGTGTGGATATGGCCATACCTGTTCCTTAGCGTGGCGTTGTTGTCCGTTGACATTCTTTGGAAGTTCCTGTTGACCGCTGTCGGCCTCTCGTGCTGCATGGCGGCCGGTGTCGCTGCCTTCCCGCTCCTGCGACCGGACCTGGGAGCGCGGGAGAATTTCGTACGACCTTCCCCGTTCGCGCCCGTGGCCTTCAGCCTGCTGCTCGCCGCAACATGGAGCGCTTACTCCGTTCTCCTGTTCAATCTCACCAGTCCGGAGTTGACCGACCTCTCCCGACAGTCCGACATCGGTGACAGCACGGCCATCGCGATGCTGGGTGTGTCGGTGGTGGCGTTGGGCGAGGAACTGGTGTACCGCCTCGGCATACAGAACTATATTGCGCGGGTATTCGGATGGTGGGACCGCCGTTACTGGCTGGCCATCCTGCTGTCCGCAACGCTCTGGTCGCTCGGCTACGTCGGCACGCTGGAACCCGACTGGGTCAAGCTGGCACAGGTCTTCCCCGCCGGACTGGCCCTTGGCTGGCTGGCGAGGAAGCACGGCATCGAAGCGTGCATACTCGCGCATGTCGTGTTCAACGTCGCCGCCTTGAAGATGGCCGAGGCGGGGATTCTGGGGTTCGGGTGACCGGCGGCCGTCAGCTTCACGGGAGGTCAACTATGGAAAAGGCGGTCGTGCTACTGACCGGCGCCTGCGGCTACGTCGCATCGCAACTGCGTGATGCGTTTCGGGACCGGTACGAACTCAGAATGATCGACGTCCAGTCGACGGACAGGGGCGGCGCGGAGATTCCCGGCATCGACATCGCCGACCTGGTCGATACCGACCGATCCAGGTACGCGCACCTGTTCGACGGCGCCGATGCCGTCGTGCACCTCGGATACCGGCGATCGCGCCGGCCCGAGGAGATCGACCGCTTCGACGCGGAGTGCGATAACGTCCGCATGGCGAACAACGTCTACCGCGCGGCGTTCGATGCCGGCGTGCGCCGGGTCGTGATGGCGAGCTCCAACCACGCGGCGGACTGGTACGAACACGCCCTGATCCATAACCGCGACAAGGAGATGGTGTCGACGGACGAAGTGCCCCTCTCGGACAACTTCTACGGCTGGGCCAAGGCCGCTTACGAACTGCTCGGGTTTCCATACGCCTCGGGGATATTCGGCCGCAAGCTCGAGGTCGTGCAGGTGAGAATCGGCGCGCCGCGCGAAGTTCCGGGGTCCGCCTACGAAGCAACCCCTTCGCAGCAGCACGCCGGCGGCTCGGGCCTGGCCAATTTCAAGCGCGACCTCGGCGCGCATTTCAGCCAGCGGGATCTGCGGCAGCTCTTCATCAGGGCCATCGAGACGCCGGACATCGAACGTGCCGACGGCGTACCGTGGCTCGTCGTCTACGGCATTTCCGGAAACACCCGGGCGTTCTGGTCGCTCGAGTCGGCCCGCCGGGTGCTGGGCTATGAACCGGAAGACGACTCCGAGGTCAAATACTCGGCGGACATCGCCCGCCTCCTCACCGGCCCCGACGCGACTATCGGCGGCGGCCGCGTGGGCGGGTGAACGGGTCGCGCCCGACATTCCAGGACCCAGGTGAACGCCGCAACCGAAACCACTGCGGAGCCGCGGCTATCGCTGCTCATCGAACTCGCCGGAGACAGGCCCGGAGCGCTTGAGGCGGCGCTGCATCCCTTCACCCGGCACGGCGTCAGCCTGACGCACATCGAGTCGCGGCCGCGGCGGGGCGAGACCTTCGACTTCTACGTGGACTGCATCGGCGAGCGCGGCGAACCGGCGGTCGAAGCCGTGATCGCTACGCTGCAGGCGGAGGCGGTGCACGTCATAGCTCTCGATCATCGCGACGTGCCCTGGTTTCCGCGCGAAGTCGGGGAACTGGACGCCGTCGTCAATCACACGCTGGACGCGGGGGTCGCGCTCGACGCCGACCATCCGGGATTCCGCGACCCCGACTACCGGGAGCGCCGCGCCGCCATCGACCGGCTGGCGCGCGAGTATCGGCACGGCGGCGATTTTCCCGTGGTCGACTACACGCCCGACGAAGACGCGACCTGGCGCGAGGTCTACCAACGCCTGGCGCCCCTGCACCAGGCCCACGCGTGCGCCGCGTACCGGCGTTCGCTGGCCGAACTCACGCGCGACTGCGCGTACGGCGAGCACATTCCCCAGGGCCGCGACGTCAGCGCCTTCCTCGCCGCGCGCACCGGCTTCAGGCTGCGTCCCGTCGCCGGCCTGCTGCGCCCGCGCGACTTCCTCAACGGCCTCGCCTTTCGCGTGTTCTTCGCAACGCAATACATCCGCCATGGCTCGAAACCGTTCTACACGCCGGAACCCGATGTCTGCCACGAACTCATCGGCCACGCGCCCATGTTCGCCGACCCGGACTTCGCCGACCTGTCGCAGGAGATCGGTCTTGCCAGTCTCGGCGCGGACGACGCCGACGTAGAGCGCCTCGCCCGCTGCTACTGGTTTTCCATCGAGTTCGGGCTGCTCGCCGAGGCGGGCGACATCAAGGCCTACGGCGCCGGTCTCCTGTCGAGCTACGGTGAACTCGAACATGCCTGCCGCGACGACTCCGGCGGCCGACGCGAGCCCTGGGACCCGGTCCAGGCCGCCGAGCGCACGTACCCCGTGACCGAATACCAGCCGGACTACTTCGTCGCGGCCTCCCTGCACGACGCGCGCAACCGCATGCACGAGTTCTGCCAGAACCTGGCCCGGCCGTTTTACGCTCGCTACCACCCGGCGACCGAACGCATCTGGGTCGACCGTGCGGTGCGCCGGGTCTGAGGTTGTCCTGAACGCGCCCGCGTCGTACGCTCGCGCGCCTTGACGGCCCTTGGCAGAGAAGTCCGCGTGAATCCTACGACCGAGACCAACTTCCTTGGCAGCGTGCGCAGCATGTTCGACCGCGCCGCGCGCGCCCTCGATGTCCCGCCGGACCTCGTCGAGGCCATCCGCGAATGCAACTCCGTCATCCAGTTGCGCTTCCCCGTGCGGCTGCGCGGAAGTTACCGGACATTCTGCGGCTGGCGAGCCGTGCACAGCGAGCACCGGCTGCCCGTGAAGGGCGGCGTGCGCTACGCGCCCATCGTCGACCAGCAGGAAGTGGAGGCGCTCGCGGCGCTCATGACGTTCAAGTGCGCGCTGGTCGACGTGCCGTTCGGCGGCGCCAAGGGCGGCCTCGCGATCCGCCCGAAGGACTACGACGAGGACGAACTGGAACTCATCACCCGCCGTTTAACACAGGAACTCGCGGACCACGGCTACATCAGCCCGAGCCGCGACGTGCCGGCGCCCGACATGGGAACCGGCGAGCGCGAAATGGCCTGGATCGCGGACGAGTACCGGGCGCTCTACCCGTCCGACATCGACGCACTCGCGTGCGTGACCGGCAAGCCCGCGACCCAGGGCGGGATGCGGGGCCGGCGCCAGGCCACCGGACGCGGCGTCCACTACGTCGTACGCGAGTTCTTCGGCCATCGCGAGGACGTGGCCCGCTGCGGGCTCGAAGGCGGCCTGGAGGGCAAGCGCATCATCGTCCAGGGTTTTGGGGACGTCGGCTTCAACACGGCGCGCTACCTGGTCGAGGACGAAGGCGTGCGGCTGGTAGCCGTCGTCGAGCGCGATGGCGCGATCATGTCCGAGGCGGGCCTCGAGCCCGGTGCCGTCGCCGAGTTCCTCGGTCGAACGGGCGGCGTCCGGGACTTCCCCGGCGCCCGTTTCATCGCCGACGGCCGTTCGGTCCTCGCCGCGGACTGCGACATCCTGATACCCGCCGCAATCGAAAACCAAATCACGACCGACAACGCGGCGCGCATTCGCGCACCCCTCATCGCGGAGGCGGCCAACGGACCCGTGACCTTCGCCGCCGAACAGATGCTGCTTGAGAGCGGCAAGACGATTCTCCCCGATCTCCTGGTCAACGCCGGCGGCGTCACCCTGAGCTATTTCGAGTGGGTCTCCAACGTCTCGCACATGCGTTTCGGCCGCCTTTCCCGCCAGCTCGACATGCAGCGCAACCGGCACATTGTCGAGATGATCGAGACCACCACGGGCAAGCCGGTGCCCGAGTCCCTCAAGGCGCCGCTGCTGCGCGGCACCGAAGAACTCGACCTGGTCCGCTCCGGCCTCGAGGACACCATGCGCAATGCCTACGGCGCGATCCGCGAGACCATGCTCACGTCAGACGCCATCGACGACCTGCGCACCGCGGCCTACGCCGTCGCCCTCGAAAAGGTGGTGCGCTCCTACCGGGAGATGGGACTCGCCTGAGCCGGGCGAGCGCCCTGCCCGCCTCTCGACGAATCGGCTTACGACTCTTCCATCACCTCGTTGTAGCGTCGCTGCATCTCGTCGGCTGTGACCTCTTCGATGGTGTGACCGATGTTCCATCGGTGCCCGAACGGATCGCGCACGACCGCCATTCGCTCGCCGTAGAACATGTCCGTCGGAGGCATCTCCACCGTACCGCCGGCCTTCGCCGCACTATCGACCACGGTATCCGTATCGTCGACGTGGAGGTGGATGGTCACCGGTGAGGCGCCGATGCTCGACGGTGACTTGATGCCAAGTTCGGGAAACTCGTCTGCCAGCATCACGGTAGTGCCATCGAAATCGAGCTCCGCGTGGCCGATTCGGCCGCCGGGCTCGACCAGCTTCATTTTCTCCCTCGCGCCGAACGCGCTCTCGTAGAACGCGATGGCATCGACCGCGCTGTCCACGCAGAGATAGGCAATTACTTCGTGCACAGCCACGCCGATGCTCCTTTGGTCCGGGGTACGCGGGGCGATTGTAGTCTGTATGGGACTCGACCGGCTCGAATTCCGCGTCGTGCGGGAAGTCCGGCTACAGGTACTTGTCCCAGAGCAGGTTGCGGAACTTCCCCTGCGGGTCCACGCGGGACTTCAGCGCCACGAAATCCCGGATCTCGGGATAGGCCTGCTCGAACTGCGAGCGGGCGGCGTGGAGGCGATACGGCAGGTAGTATCGGCCCCCGTTGGCAAGCGCGGCATCGATCAACTCCCGCGTCCAGACGCCCGCTTCCCTACTCGCGCGTTCGCTGACGCGCTGCTTGTAGTAGAGCACGAACGAGAAGACATCCGTCGGCGCCCAGGTCAGGAGTGACCGCGAGTCGCGGGGAGAGTGGCGGACCGACACGTTCAGGGCGTTGACCCGCCGCCGGCGCAGCACGTCCGACAGCGTACGTGCGAAAGACAGGAAATTGCCGACAGGGATGAAGTACTCCTGCAGCAGGTAGGTGGAAAAGAGACGGGTCTTGGGTTCCAGGGAGTCCGTGTCGAGGCTGGCCTCGTAGTTACGCCAGACGATGGACTCCCGTTCCAGCACCCGGTCCTCGATGCCGCGACGCAGCCTCTTCCCGCCGGGCAGTTCGGACACCATCCAGAGCAGGGTCTGGTTGTCGCTGTAGTCGCGGTCGCGCGCAATCAACCGTTCCGGAACCGTCGCGGGCTGTTCCGTCGAGATCCAGCTGATCAGCCGCGGCTCGTCGAACCCCGGCGGCCTCAGATCCGCGTTGTGCAGCACGACGCGCGCCTCCTGCGCGATCCTGCTCGCAAAGTGATCCGGGTAGCCATCGAGTTCGACCTGCTCGACCACACGGCGGATTCGCGTGTTGTCCTCGAGATCGAGTTCGACCTCGGTCACCACGCCGAGCCCGCCATAGCCGCCGAACAGGCCCCGAAAGATCGGTGAATCCGGCTTCAACTCCAGGACCCGACCGTCGGCGCGCACCACCTGCACCGCGCGCACGGAGTTCACCAGCGGCCCCCTGCCGACGTAGCGGCCGTGGCAGTTGACCGAGACCGACCCACCCACCGTGAAGTTGCTGTAGCTCTGCATGATGCCGACCGACAGCTCGTGCGGATCGATCGCGTCCAGGAGATCGCGCCAGGAGATACCGGCCTGCACGCGCACGACGCGTCTCGCCGGGTCAAGCGACAGGACGCGGTTCATGCCGCGCATGTCCAGATGCAGCGAGTCCGGGGCGGCGATCTGGCCTCCCATGCTGTAGCGGCCGCCGCCGATGGATACCGCACCGGACCAGCCACCGACCGCGTCGCTCACGTCCTCCGTGGTGATCGGTCGCCGTTCAAGCGCGACGGGAACGGCGTCGAGTCCCGAGTAGTCCTTGACGACCCGCTGTTTCGGAGCGGTTCGAACCGCGAACCCCGGGGCAAGCAAGGCGGCTGTGGCCGTGGTGGTCAGGAGCGTGCGTCGATCCATGCGGGCAACTCGGTCAGCGGGTCCGACTCCATGGACCCCGTTCGAGGTCGATCATAGCGTGCATCCCGCGGACGCAGGAGAATCCACGGTCCCGCCAAGTCCCCGACCCCGCCGCGCGGTATGCTCGCCGAAGCGAGCCGGAAAGCGCCGGATGGCCAGCAAGCACCGAGAGCGACAAAGGGGAAACGGAACGCCGACCGGCAAGCAGCAGGCACCGGCATGGTGGGGACTCGCGCTTGGCGCCGGGGCCATTGCAGCGTTCGGGGCAACCCACATCGCCTCGGTGGCGTCGGCTTTCCGCTCGGTAGCCGGACTGCATCGCTGGCTGATGACCTATGCGGAAGGGTTTCACCGCCGGGGTCTCGTCGGAACCCTGTTCCAGGCCCTCGCCGGGCATGAGCCGAGGGAAATGCAGGTTGTCCTGGCCTCGCAGATTTCTGCCATCGGCACGTCTCTCTGGATGGCCGCCGCCTTCGTCCTGATGGTGTTCGCCGCCGCCAGGACCAAGAGCCGCGCCCTTCTCGGCTTGGCGTTGGCGTATGCCGCGTTCGCCTTCGTCAACCCGATGTGGACGACGCGCGCCCATGACAACGGCTACCTGGACTGGCTGGCGGGACTCGCCGTACTGGGGGCCCTCGTGGCGTTCGCGTACCGGCGGTACGTGCTTTCGGGCGTCGTCGTCGCCGCGGGCATCGTCGCCTATTGGGGCACGGTGTTCGTCTGGCTGGCGCTCGGATTCCTCATCGCCTGCCAGGTGGCGCGCGATCTCATGCACCATGAAGCGCAATCCCCCGCCCTGCATCGCGCAATCGCGGCGTGCCGGAGTCGCGGGAGCTTCGCGTTGCTCCTGCCGCTCGCCGTAGCCATGACGACCGCGGTGTTGCATGACAACACCGCGGCGATCGCCGAACTGAACCGCATCGGAAACCAGGAACACATCCTTCGGGAGACATTCGTCGATATCCAGGATGCAGTGAGGCGATAGGCGGACTCGCTGCTGCTGAACTGGCGCGCGTACCTCGGCATCGCGGCGGTGTACGCCGTTCCACCGGCGCTCTGCGCGGCGCTGTGGACCGCCGCAATGCGCCGGTTCGGTCGATCGCTGTTCCAGCCGGCCTGGCTCGACACCAGCGCGGCGGTCCTGGCGACGTTGACTCCGTTGCTGTTCCTGCTGGTCGCCTTCGACCATTCCCGGCTCATGGCCTGGACGTACTTCGCTTTCTTCGTGGTAGCCGTTTTCTGGCTGTTCGCAGGCAGCGGCGGTACCGAAGCCAGCGTCCGGCCGGCGCGAATCTGGCCGTGGACGACGGTTCCAATCGCACTCGCGGCGTCTTTCTGGACCAGTCCCACAATCTACGCCTGGGCCGACATGAGCCACCTGGTGCCATGCGAGCGGTTCTGTTTCAAGGAGCGGACTCCCCAGGGCGATTCCCTGGGCCGATTCCGGCAATCCGCCATCGCTTCGCCCATCCTGGAGTACACAGCGGCGGGTGGCGCGCTGCCGGGAACGACCGGGCATGACGAGCGGGGGCCCGACAACGGCTGGCATCGAATCGCCCGGGAAGGGCCCGCCGGGCAAGCTGATGGACCTCGACATACGGCTCGACGCGCACGCCGAAGGCGCGACGGTGCGCGCCCGCGCCCAGACCAACAACGCCATCATCGGCAGCGGCGCGCATCGGCTTTCCATCTCCTACCGGGCGGCAGGCGTGGACACGGCCAATGCCGAAACCCGCCTCGCCATCTACAACAGCACGTTCCGCGGCACGCGGGAGATTTTTCGCGCGCCGCTCGATCCCTCGGCAACGGAGTTCACCGCCAGCGTTGCGCTGCCGACGGAACTGTCGGGGAACGCGTTTCGATGGGAGGTCCGCTACAACGGCAAGGGCGTATTCGATCTCGGCCGCGTGGCCTTCGTCAGGCAGGATCCGGATGATTGACGAATCCGGCCTTGATCGCGGGGTCCGGCCCGACACGGCACCAGATGGGCAAGCGCGAACGGCAAACGAGGGTACCATTGACACGCCCGCAGCCACGCCGAAACGGGAGCCTCCCCGATGAAGTCCGTCCTCGCCCAACGCGCAGCCGTGCTGTTCGGCGGTCTGGGTCTTGTCTGGGCGGTATCGCTGTACGCCTTCGCCGATCCAAGCGCGTTCTACTTCCTGGCGCTGACGCCGCGGCGCGTGGACGGCCTGCCCGGCGTCATCGGCATGCCTTTCGTGCACGGGTCGCTATGGCACCTCGTCGCAAACACGCTGTCGCTGATCCCCCTCGCCGCCATCGTGCTGGTCCGCGGAGCGCGGTACTACCTGGTCACGGTCGCGTGGATCATCGTGGTCGGCGGTCTCAGCGTCTGGCTGCTCGGCCGCGAAGCCGTTCACGTGGGGGCCAGCGGCCTGGTGTTCGGCCTCGTCGGTTTCCTCGTCGTGCGCGGACTGTACGAGCGGGCGCTCACCTCCCTCTTTGCATCGCTCGTCGTCCTCCTCCTCTACGGCGGCACGATCTGGGGCATCGTGCCCCAGGGCGGCGGCATCTCGTGGGAAGCGCACCTGTTCGGACTGATCGCCGGCGGCGCAACAGCGCGGCTGTTCGTGGGTCAAAGCACCCGTACACGGACCACCGGCTCGGACACATGATCGGACTCGTCTATCGCGGTGAAATACTGCTGTTCGCGCTAGTGGTCGCGGCACTCGTCGCTTCGCTGTCGTTCCACGAGTTCGGCCATGCGTTCGTCGCCAAGCTGTACGGCGACGACACGGCGGAACGCGCGGGCCGGCTGACATTGAATCCCGTCGCCCACATCGATGTCGTGGGTCTGCTGATGGTGATCATGGTGGGGTTCGGCTATGCGAAACCGGTGCCCACGGACCCGCGCAACTTCCGTTCCAGGCGCGCCGACCTGTGGGTTGCAGCGGCAGGGCCCGGCATGAACCTGCTGCTCGCGCTGGTCGCATGGAACGTGTTCCTGCTGCTCCGCGGCGCGGGAGTCGACGCCGCATTCAACCCGGGAACCGAGACCTTCGTATCCCTCCTGGTGAGGGTCAACCTCCTGTTGATGGTGTTCAACCTGATCCCCATCGGCCCGCTGGACGGCCACTACATCCTGCCGCATTTCCTCCCGCGCGCCGCCGCCGAATCCTACCGGTATTACAACGCCCGCTACGGCGTGTACGCACTCCTGGGCCTGATCCTGCTGGGCGTCCTGGGCGTACCGGTGTTCAGCCACGTGATGTCCATCGCCCAAGCGCTGCTGCCGCTCATCACCTTCGCTCCGGTATCGTGACCGACCCCGGCGCAGCCGGTGGTTCCAGCTATCCCTGACGGCAAATCGCTGCTACGGTAAGTCAGGCATGTCAAATCGGCGGAGGACATCCGTGCCGCACTCAACGGGCGGTTTGGGGCCCGAGCAAGAATTCTCAGACCAGGACAGCGCATCCCGCGCCGGGGCTCACCGCGAGTTGCTCATGACACCCGAGCAGATGCTCGCTCTCGCACAGAGGGCGGCCGAACTCCTGATCGAGCGTACCGAAGGCCTGTCGGAAGAAAAGGCCTGGGACGGCGACTTCCAGCAAGCACTCCAAAACCAGTTGGCAGGCGACCCGCCGGAGAACGGTCGGCCAGCAGCGGAAGTGCTTGAACAGGCAGCGAAAGCCGTGCTCCCGTTCGCGGCGCGGCTGGACCACGCACGCTTCTTCGGTTTCATCCCGTCGTCACCAACCTGGCCCGGCGTACTGGCCGACTTCATGGCCGCCGGCTACAACGTCAATGCGTGCACCTGGCTGGTAGCGAGCGGTCCCAGTGCGCTGGAACTAGTCGTCATCGACTGGTTGCGGCGCTGGCTCGGCTATCCCGACGGTGCGGGCGGGTTGTTCACGAGCGGAGGCTCGGCAGCGAGCCTCGATGCCTTCGTCGCAGCGCGCGAAGCGGCCGGGCATCCGGAGCGAGCGACCGTGTATATGAGCGATCAGAGCCACAGCGCGCATGTCCGCGCCGCCAGGATCATAGGCATTCGACCGGAGGGCATCCGCATGATCCCCTCCGACGACCGGTTCCGTCTTGATATGGAGGCGCTGGCGCAAGTAGTGCGCGAGGATCGCGACGCGGGGTTCAGTCCGATTACCGTGTGCGCGAACGCCGGCACTGCCAGCACCGGTGCCATCGATCCGCTCGAAGCGATGGCGGACTTCTGCGCGGCAGAAAAGATCTGGCTGCACGTGGACGCCGCCTACGGCGGTTTCGCAGCCGTGACCGAGGAAGGCAGGAAACTGCTGCACGGCATCGAGCGCGCCGATTCGATCGGGTTGGACGCGCACAAGTGGTTCTTCCAGCCATACGAGGCGGGTTGTCTCCTGGTAAGGGATTCGCGCACGCTCGAAAACGCATTCCGCGTGGGGCACGACATTCTGCAGGACACCGTCTGGGGCAAGAATCATCCGAACATCGCCGACCGCGGCTCGCAACTGAGCCGTTCTTTCCGGGCGTTGAAGGTGTGGATGTCGGTCCAGACTTTCGGCATGGCCGCGTTCCGGCGCGCCGTGTCGAAGGGGATGGACCTCGCTGCCCGGGCGGAAGCATACGTTCTCGAAAGCGAGATGCTGGAGCTGCTGACGCCCGTGTCTCTGAGCATCGTGTGCCTGCGCGTCAAGCCTGGCCGCATCGACTTGGGCGAAGAGACCCTGGATGAGGTCAACAGGACAGTGCTCGCGCGCATTTTCTGGGAGGACCAGGGATTCCTCTCGTCCACCCTTCTCAAGGGCAGGTTTTCCCTGCGGCTGTGCATCATCAACCACAACACGAACTGGGACGACGTGCGCGACACCCTGGAGTCCATCGAGCGGTACGGAACCGAGGCATGCGCCTCCCTCGCCGACGGCGAATAGCGCCTCGGGCAGGATGACATCCAGCCGCCCATCCTCCACGGGTGCCGGTGTCGACGGGTCCGCGCGCTGGAAGGTACCGGAACCTCTTGCGATCGTCGAAGTCACGATGGACGACGGTACGCCCGTCACTCTCAGACGGCATGGCAATCCGCAGGGAACGCGGCTGGTTCTCAGTCATGCCAACGGGTTGTCGGCCGATACGTACTTCCCGTTCTGGTCGCTGCTCACCGACCGGTTCGATCTCATCCTCTACGACTTCCGGAACCACGGGTGGAATCCCGTCGGCGATCTCGCGGGGCACGACATCCCGACGTTCGCCAGGGACAACGCGCGGGTTGTTCAGGCGATTGACCGGCACTTCGGGACCAAACCGAAGATCGGCGTGTTCCATTCGATGTCGGCACAGGTTGCGGTGCTCCGCGCGGCCAGAAGCCACGGGTTCACGGCCCTGGTCTTGTTCGATCCGTTCATCTGTCCCCCCGGGTGCGCGCCGCAACACCTCGCAACCCTCAGGACGATCATGAGCCAATTGGCCAAGAGCACCCGGCGCCGAAGGGAAACATTCAATACCGAAGAAGCGTTCGCCGAGCGCATCCGTAACGCTCCCGCGTTCGAACGGCTGGTCCCCGGAGCGGCAGATCTCATCGCGCAAACGACGCTCCGCCCGATCCCCGGCAGGACCGGATACGAGCTGCGCTGTCCGCGAAACCACGAAGCGAAGATCTACGAGCAGGGATTGCGCTGGGCGACGACCGTAGAGATCGACAGACTGCCCTGTCCGACGAAGGCCATCGGCGCCGATCCCGCCGTGCCGTTCTCCTTCATGCCGACCGTGGACCTGCGCGAAATGCTGATCCTCGACTACGACTTCGTGCCGGAGACGACCCACTTTCTGCAGCTCGAAGAGCCCCGGGTCTGCGTCGACCTCATGCTGGATTTTCTCGCGCAGTCGTTGCCAAACTAGCGGCTCGCGATCACGCCACGTGCGGCGCCACGGATTCGCTCCTGGTCCACTTGAGTCCGAGCAGGTCCTCCGACCCAGCTTTCGCGCACCGTCGACGCGGATGCAGCCGATGAGTTCCGGCCGAGGCGAGGGGCTGCCGAACGACAAACTGAAAACTGGACACACGAGATTTGTATCGCACGCGTCCGTCGATATTTCGCACCTGACTCGTGGCCCCTGTATTTGGTGCAGGTTTCGGGATGTCGCACACGAAATGAGGCGATGTCCTGTCGCCCAAGGTCCGGAGGTGGGACACACTTCGGCCATGGCAACGCCCCGATATAAACTGGTCGACGACGCCATAGCGCTCAGCTACCACGTTGTGTCGAGTTGCGTGCGCCGCGCGTGGCTGTGTGGGCAGGACAAGCGCACAGGCAAGGACTATTCGCACCGCAAGCGTTGGCTGGTGGATCGAATGCTGGCGCTGGCTCGCTGCTTCGCCGTGGAGATTGACGCCTACGCCGTGATGAGCAACCACTTCCACCTAGTGGTGCACTACGACCCAAAAGCGTGTGAGAGTTGGAGCCCCGAGGAGGTGGCGGCGCGCTGGGTAGAGGCGTTTCCGCCGAAAGAGCGGGGCGTGGTCGTAGAAGAGCGCAAGGCAGAGGCTCGGGAGCTCCTGCTGGGCGATCCGGGCCGGCTGACTAGGGCGCGACAGACGCTGGGGTCGCTCTCGTGCTTCATGAAGCACCTGAAACAACCGATCGCGCGGCGCGCTAACGAGGAGGATGGCTGCAAAGGCCACTTTTTTGAGCAGCGGTTCTATTCCGGCGCGCTGCTGACCGAGGAGGCCGTGCTGGCGGCGATGGCCTACGTGGACCTGAACCCAATCCGGGCCAAGCTGGCGCGGCGACTCGCGCAGTGCCATCACGCGTCGATCAGCGCGCGGCTGTTGGAGAACAGCTCGAAGGCGCTGGAGGATTTCCTGCGACCGATGTCATCCGGCCTAACACGATGCCGCACGCAGAAGACGGCTGACGCCGGCCAGCCGCCACGTCTCGGCATGACGCTCGCAGCCTACATCGCACGTCTGCAGGCGGTCATCGAGGCCGAGGCTGCGCCGGACCGCGAGGCTCGGTGGATCGCCGGGGTGGCGTCTTTGGCGAAGCGCCAGCGCGCCTACGGCCCGAAATCTCGATTGGATCAGTGGGCGGCCGACCGCGGCCTGCAACTTCGCGAAAAGCCCATGCCTACCTGAGGTTCGGGCGCGCTCCCGCGCACCCGGAGACGACAAAAAACCGGCTCCCCGCCTGACCCGCTGCCCAAGTAGCCTCGCCGTCCGCCTGTGTGCGCCGCTCTCGGCCGCCCCCACTGGGATTTCCTCCCCAACAGCCCAGAGCACACTCCAGCGATCCCGCGCTGCACCCGGACCGGATGCGCAATCCGCCACCGCCCGCGTGGGCGTTTCACCACAAACCCTTTGCGAAATCTCCGCCACTCCGTGCGATCAAAAACTCGTGTGTCCCAGGCCTAACCCAAAGCTCGGCTGGATCAGTGGGCGACCGACCACGGCCTACAACTTCGCGAAAAGCCCATGCCTACCTGAGGTTCAGGCGCTCTCCCGCGTATCCGGAGGCGACAAAACCAGCTCCCCTCCTGAACCACCGCCCCAGCAGCCTCGCCGTCCGCCTGCGTGCGCCGTTCTCGGCCGCTCCCCACCCGCAATCTCCTCCCCAATAGCCCAGAGCACACTCAAGCGATCCCGCGCTGACCCGGACCGGATGCGTTATCCGCTACCGCCCGCGTGGGCGTCCCACCGCAAACCCCCTGCGAAATCTCCGCCAATCCGTGCGATCAAGAACTCGTGTGTCCCAGTCCTAACCATCATCCCAGTCCTAACCATCCCAGTCCTAACCAACCTCATGGCTGGTTTCCTGGCGCAGTCCTTTCCCGGCCGCTCCTGATCGCTACGTGTTGACCACGGCGATCCGGTCCGCGATCTTCGCGCGCCAGAGGCGCGGACCCTGAATGTGCACGGATTCTCCCCACGCATCCACCGACACCGTGACGGGCATGTCGCGCACCTTGAACTCGTAGATGGCCTCCATGCCGAGGTCCTCGAACGCGAGCAGCGTCGACTTCGTGATGGCTTTCGACACTAGGTAGGCGGCCCCGCCCACGGCGATGAGCGATACGGCACCGTGATCCCGGATCGCTTCGATTCCCACCGGGCCGCGTTCCGCCTTGCCGATCATCCCGATCATGCCCGTTCGCTCGAGCATGACCCGCGTGAACTTGTCCATCCGCGTGGCCGTGGTGGGACCCGCAGGTCCCACGACCTCGTCGCGCACGGGATCCACCGGCCCAACGTAGTAGATGAACCGATTCGTGAAGTCGACAGGCAGTTGCTCGCCCGACTCGATCATGTCCGCGAGCCGCTTGTGCGCCGCATCACGACCGGTCAGGAGCTTGCCCGACAGCAGCAGCGTTTCGCCCGCGCGCCAGGTCGCGATATCCGCCCTGGTCGTAGAGTCGAGATCGACGCGGCGCGCGTCGCCGGCGGAATCCAGGGCGATGTCCGGCCAGTCGTCGAGATCAGGAGGCGCGAACTCCGCCGGCCCCGTGCCGTCCAGCACGAAGCGGACGTGGCGCGTCGCGGTGCAGTTCGGTATCACCGCGACCGGCTTATTGGCGCCGTGGGTGGGATGGTCGGCCACCTTGACGTCGAGCACCGTGGTCAGCCCGCCCAGGCCCTGCGCACCTATGCCGAGCGCATTGACCTTCTCATAAAGCTCGAGACGCAGTGCTTCCGCGCGGTTGGACGGACCGCGCGCGATGAGATCGTGAATGTCGACGGGCTGCATCAAAGCCTCCTTGGCGAGCAGCATCGCTTTCTCCGGCGTGCCGCCGATGCCGACCCCGAGCAGCCCCGGCGGGCACCACCCGGCACCCATTCTCGGGACCACGTCGAGCACCCAGTCGACGACGGAGTCGGACGGATTCAGCATCGCGAACATGGCTTTCGCTTCGCTGCCGCCGCCCTTGGCCGCGACCTCCACCGTTAGCTTGTCCCCAGGGACGATGCGGTAGTGGATCACCGCGGGCGTGTTGTCGCGGGTATTAGCGCGATCGGCGTCGGGGTCGCCGACGATGGAGGGACGCAGGATGTTGTCGGCATCGAGATAGGCGCGCCGGACGCCCTCGTTGACCATGTCATCGACGCTCGCGCCACCCTCCCAGGCGACATCCATGCCCACGTCCAGAAAGACATTGACGATGCCCGTGTCCTGGCAGATCGGGCGCTTGCCGAGGGCGCACATGCGGGAGTTGACCAGCACCTGGCGTAACGCGCCCTTAGCGGCGGGGTTCTCTTCTCGCTCGTAGGCGGCGACCATGGCGCGGATGAAATCTGGCGGATGGTAGTAGGAGACGTACTGCAGCGCGTCCGCAACGCTCCTGGTCAGATCGCATGCGTGAATTACCGTCATCGTTCGTTCGCTTTGCCGACTGTCGGACCATATTGCCCCTGATTTCGAATCGTTTCCAACGTCCACTTGCGCGTTACACTTATGCGAACACTTGGGGAGCCGAAAGTTGAGCGACGCATACCAGGAACGCGACATCGAGCTCGCCAGCGGCAAGGTCCACCTACTGGAGGGCGGCAGCGGCAGCGACATCGTGCTGCTGCACCATTCCTGGGGCAGCCCGGGCTGGCTGCCGGTGCATGCGGCGCTGGCGCAACGGCATCGGGTGATCGTGCCGGATATGCCGGGCTGGGGCGGTTCGGTGCGCCCGGCATGGGCCCGCGAGCCGCGCGACATCGCGATTCTCTGCAGCCACGTTCTCGACGCGCTGGAAATCGGTCCGGCGGCACTTGTGGGCACGGGGTTCGGCGGTTACGTGGCGGCCGAACTCGCCGCCATGCAGCCCCGCCGGCTACGCGCGCTGGTGCTGATCGGCGCCGCGGGCCTCAAACCGGAGAACGGCGAGATCTTCGACCAGATGATGGCGTCGCACCGGGACTACATCGAGGGGAGCTTTCGCGACCGGGAGAGCTATGTCGCCTGGGTCGGCGAAGAACCCGGCAACGATGTGCGGGAACTGTGGGACATGTCGAGGGAGATGACCGCACGCGTGACCTGGAAGCCGTACATGTTCAGCCGCCGTCTTCAGCCACTGCTCGGCGACGTGACCACGCCGACGCTCATCGTCTGGGGCGGGCGCGACAAGATCGTGCCGGTCGAGTGCGCTGGGCTGTACGCGGCAAGCCTGCCCAACGCCACGGTCGAGATGGTCGAGGATGCGGGTCACGTGGTCGAGATCGAAGAACCGGACCGGGTCGCGGACCTGATCTCCAGCCACGTCGACGGGGCGGGAGGCTAGCGCCACAAAACCCGTCGCCCTGACGGGCGCCGTGTTTCATATGCGCCCAAGCCCACCTACGATCCTACGCTCTTATCGGCACTGCGTGCCGTTCTGCGGCGCGGCCCCCTAGCCTCGCCGTCATCCATCCCCGGCGTCCCGACCCTCGCGGAAATCTGCTGATAGTATTGGCGCCATCGGTCGCGGCGCCGTTCAATAAGTTCAGACATGTTCATCGGCTACTTCACGGAGCGTCCCTACCAGGATCCCAACTCCGGCTACTTCGGCAACACCGGCAGGGCGGTCATGGACCTCGGCATGTCCAACGGCTCCTACGACCCCAGGCTCGGCTCCGACCTCTACAACCGGTACCTCGACGAGAAACTGTACGCGGAGGAAATGGGGTTCGACGGCCTGATGCTGAACGAACACCACTCGACGCCGTTCTGCATGGGGCAGGTGGTGAACCTCGAAGCCGCCATCCTCGCGCGCATCACCAAGCGCGCGAAGATCGTGCTGCTCGGCAACATCCTGCCGATCTGGGACGACCCGCTGTGGCTGGCGGAAGACCTCTCGACCATCGACATGATCTCTCGCGGCCGCCTGGTGACGGGCTGGGTGCGGGGAACCGGCCGGGAGAGCGTCGCGCACAACGCCGTGCCGCCGTACAACTGGGACCGGTTCCAGGAGGCGCACGACTTCATCATCGCGGCGTGGACCCGGGACGGGCCGTTCCGCTGGGAAGGCGAGCACTATCACTACCGCTACGTCAACCCCTGGTCGCGGCCCTACCAGTCGCCGCACCCGCAGATCTGGATCCCTGGGGTCATGAGCCGCAACACGGTCGCCTGGGCGGCGAAACACCGGTATCCGTACGTCATGCTGGCGACGGAACTCGGGCCAACCAAGGAGTCCTACGGCTACTACGACGAGGTGGCCAAAGAAAATGGCTACGAGGCCGGGACCCAGCACCGGGGATACCTGTTCAAGGTGCACGTCGACGAGACCGAGGCGCTGGCGGACGAAGCCGGAAGAAAGTACGTGCAGGGGCCGAGCAACCCATTTCTCGAAGGTAACCAGGGCATCGTCCGGCCGTTCATCCAGAACCTGCCGGGGCTGACCCAGCGCAACAACCTGCTGCCGACGCTCACGAGTTTCGCCGCAGCCAGGTCCAGGGGCCGGGCGGAGCAGTTCATCGCACAACAGCGGGCGCGCGGCGAGGAGACAACCATCCCTGCCCCGCCGAAGGATCCCTACGCCGACCTGACGAAGAAATACAGCATCATTTCGGGCACGCCGAAGTCGGTCATCAAGCGGGTGCGCCACGTGCTCGAGACCCTGCGGCCCGGCACCATCTTTTTCTGGGACGGCGACGGCGCCATGTCTCACGAGGACAGCATGCGCTCGCTGCGGCTCATGGGGGAAGAGGTCATACCCGCGGTGCGCGAGATCAGCAAGGAACTCGATCTCAAAGGACCGTTCGAAACGGATCCCGCGACCAACGAGACCGTCGACCAGTCGGACACGGGGGCCGCCGAGCAGGCCGCAGCCGATTGACGTCATCGTCGTAGGCGGCGGCCCGGCGGGAAGCGTCACCGCCGCCCTCCTCGCTCGACAGGGTTTCGACGTCGCTCTCTTTGAGGCCGAGACATTCCCCCGCGCGCACGTCGGCGAGTCCCTTTTGCCCGCGACGCTGGCGGTGCTGGATGACATCGGCGTGCTACCGGAGGTGGAAGCCGCGGGTTTCATCAGGAAGTGGGGCGCCACGATGTCCTGGGGCAGGGAAGCGGAGCCCTGGAGCTGGTACTTCAAGGAGACCAACAGGCGGTTTCCGCACGCCTACCAGGTCTGGCGGCCCCGGTTCGACCAGATACTGCTGGACCACGCGGCGGACTGCGGGTGCGCCGTGCACTTCGGGGAGGCAGTGGTCTCGGTGGACTCGGGCTCGGTAACGCTCGCGGGCGGCGGGCGCGCGGAAGCCGCCATGGTCGTCGATGCGTCCGGCCAGCGAGCGCTCGTCGCGACCGCTCGGGGCTTGCGGAAATGGGACAGCGCCTTCCGCAATCTCGCCGTCTACGGCTATTTCGACGGCGGACAGCATCTCGACCCGCCGGACGACGGGAACATATTCATCGAAGCGACGGCGCACGGCTGGCTGTGGAAGATTCCGCTGGCGGGCGGGGTGTCCAGCGTCGGCGCGGTTGTGGATCGCAACTACGGGGCCGGGGAAATCCGGCGTCTCGGGCTGGAACCATTCTTCTCCGGGCAGATCGCTGCGAGCAAACGGACACACGACCTGCTCGGAGGCGCGGCGCTACGGCAGGGTCCGACGGCCGTGCGCGACTGGTCTTACAGCGCCGGATCCATGGCTGGCGACGACTTCGTCCTGGTCGGCGACGCCGCGTGCTTCATCGACCCCCTGTTCTCCACAGGCGTACATCTCGCAGTGACCGGTGCGCATCTCGCGGCCGCCTACGTCGCCACAGCGCTATCGACGCCCCACCTGCGCGCCGCGGCGGGCGCCGCCTATGAACGTCTCTACAGGAACCAGTACGCGCACTTCCGAGAACTGGCGAGGCTATTCTACGCATCGAACCGGACCACCGACTCGTATTTCTGGGAGGCGCGGCGGATCGCCGGATCGGTAGGCGATGTACCGCGCGCCGCCTTTGTCCGCGCCGTGTCCGGACAGAATGCCGCCGGCTACGAGCGCTCCGTGCTCAGCCATGGCGTGCTGCCTGGTGCGTTCCTCCGCGCGCTGGACACCGAGACCGCCGCCCGCCGCGCCCGGCACATGCGCCCTTCGGCGACGACCCGCGTTCGGCGGGCTTTCGGAGTCGCCGTGCGGCGGGACATGGTCCTGGGCGACGGACGTTTCGAGCCGGGCTACGTCATCGACGGCCCCGGCCGCGACGAGCTACCCGTCAGCGGGCTCGTCGCGAGCCTCGCGCATTACGCCGATAGCGAAACCCTGCGCGCGATCTCCGAACGCATCGCCAGCGCCAACGAGGTCGATCCCGCACGAGTCGCCGAATCCGTACTGGCCGCCGCCCATCTGCTGATCGCCGACGGCCTGCTCGAAGTCGTGGGGACGGATCAGCCCTCAATATAGGACTCATTCATTCAGGACTGGGACACACGGCATTTGCGTCCCACGCGGCGGCGGAGATCTTGCCCGCAACGGGTGTGAGCATCCGCTTAACGTCTCGCGCGAAAACTGCGGTTCCACCGTGAGACCAAAAAGGCGTGTGTCCCGTTCATGTTCCATCCCGTTCACGTTCCACCCGTTCACGTTCCAATGTGTGCATCCGCCAAAAGTTCAGAGCGAAAGTGTCCAACGCTCCATGCGACCAAATCTCGTGTGTCCCAGTCCTAATGAGTCAGGAATCCGACTGGGTGTTCAGGCGGCTTGGGTTGGGGCAGTATCCGTCGACCGCTAGGTCGGCGGATACTGTGGCGCTAGCCGGCGTCTCACACAGGGGAATAGCATGAACACACAATACGAACCCACGTGGCAATCACTGCGAAACCACAGAACGCCGCAATGGCTGCGCGAGTCGAAGTTCGGAATCTATACCCATTGGGGTCCCTATAGCGTCCCCGCCTGCGGACCGAATGGTTCCTGGTATCCCCACAACATGTACCGTCCCGGAAATTCGCAGCACGACCACCACGAAAGGACGTTCGGAACCGCGTCGGCGTTCGGCTACAAGGATTTCATTCCCCTGTTCACCGGCGAGAAGTTCGATGCCGACGAATGGGCGGAATTGTTCAAGTCGGCCGGTGCCAAGTTCGCCGGACCGGTCGCCGAACACCATGATGGGTTTTCGCTCTGGGACAGCAAGGTAAACGAGTGGAACGCAGCGAGAATGGGTCCCAAGCGGGATATTGTCGGCGAACTGGAGAGAGCGTATCGCGGTCAGGGCATGCGTTTTATGACGGCATTCCATCACTTCGAACAATGGTGGTTCTATCCGCACTGGCGAAATGACTGCGATGTCTCCAAACCGGAATTTTCCGGACTCTATGGTCCCCTGCACAACCTCGATGGATTTGGCGACGACGCGGGAGACCGCGGGAGCGATTGGCTGCTACAGGATCGCCCGGACGGAAAGTTCCACGAATTCTGGCGCGCCAAGATCGATGAGGTCGTCGAAGTGTATCGGCCGGACCTGATGTGGTTCGATTTCGGATTGAGGTTCGTGCAGGAGGAATACAAGAAGAAGATGCTGGCCGACTACTACAACAAGGAGCAGGAATGGGGCAGGGAACTCGCCGTGACCTACAAGACCCATGATGTTGTTCCGGGCGTTGCCCTTGTCGACTACGAACTCGGTCGCATGGACAAGCTCACCTACTACGACTGGATTACGGACACCTCGATCGACGACCAGGGCGCTTGGTCTTTTGTGTCGGATGCGGGCTTCAAGAACACCAGCGCGCTGATCCACAACCTCGTGGACAACGTCAGCAAGAACGGCTATCTGCTCCTGAATATCGGGCCGAAGGCCGACGGCAGCATTCCCGAGGAAGCCAGGGAACGACTCGTCGCGATGGGCGAGTGGTTGGGGATCAACGGTGAGGCAATCTACGGCACCACGCCCTGGGTCACATACGGCGAAGGTCCCACCGAGATGACCGACGCCGGCATGTTCAGCGAACGACACGAGGTGGAGTACACCGCGCAAGACTATCGTTTCACCTGCACGAACAACTGCATCTACGCAACCTGTCTCGGCTGGCCCGAGGAAACCTCTACGATCAAGTCGATGCGGGGGCTGAATGAAGGTGAGATCAGGTCCGTCTCCATGTTGGGGTACGGCCAACCCCTGGGGTGGTGCCTCACCGACGACGGACTCGAGATCCAAAGACCGAAGGACAAGCCCTGCGACTTGGCCTACGTCTACAAGATCGAGAGACAAAGCCCTTTTTGAGCAAATTCCTTGAACTGTATCGGTCCGGCGGGTCGCGTGTTAGGGCTCGAACCGAGCGTGCTTCGCGCCTGACCTCATCCAGCCTTCCCCAGCAAGGCTGACCCAAGGAGGTCAAGGGGGCGTGTGTCCTCGAAGCGTCATCGTCGACCCGCCCTGGGCGGGCTCGCTGGGGGAGCCATGACCGGGGTTGATTGGGTGGACCGATGACCGCACGCAATTCCCTCAAACGCATAGTCCGCGCACGCATGCGCAAGACGGGTGAGTCCTATTCGTCGGCTCGTCGGTACGTCCATACCGAGGGCAACAAAATGACCAACGCAACGATCGAACTGCAACCAGGCCTCTGGCCGGATTGGGTCCTTGAACACCAGTGGCTCATCTCGTTCCTGGCAAAGGCGGAGGCGGAGGCACGGAACCGCGGCGACACCCACTGTGACCACTTTCACATGGAACTCGCCTACCTGAGCCTCGGGCCGCCCGTGTTGGACTGGCTCGCAACGCTGGGGCTCGACGTGCCGGTGTTGCGTGAGGACGTCGTCGAGATCCTGGGCGTGAACGCCATGCACGCCCTTGGACCCGACCGCCACGGGGCGTGGCTGGCCAGGGGTGAACGGGCGCGGGTCGCGCGGCGCAGCGACGATCCGGTTGCCGAGTGCCTCCTCGAGTCGGTGGACGAGATCTACACCGGCGAACTGCTGGAGTTGGCAAGGGCCGAAGCCGGATTGCACGGCGATTGCGTCGACGAACGACACTTCCTCGTCGCATCGGCCATGCTTCTCTTCGCGGGCAGTCCACCATCCGTGAGTGCCTTGCGCTATCTGACAGGGCTCTCGCAGAACCAGGACGCGGCCTACGACGTTCGAGTCGATGACGACGGGCAGTGGATGAGGAACCTTGCCGAGTCCCATGGAGCGAACCCCGCGCGATTCCCCTACGACATCCACGGCCCCCGGGGCTGAGCCAAGCGCAGGCCCGACCGATCGTCGGCTTCTCGGGCGTCGGATCGGCCTTCCATGGAATAAGTGATGACGAGAACTGAGACACACGGACTTCCCGTCCCACACGGCGGTGGAGATTTCCACGCACGACCGGCGTTGACGCGTCCATCCAGGTTGCCGCATGTCGCACAGGAAGTGGCGAAATTTCCTCTCGTCCACAACTCGAGGACCGACCACACTTTCACCCATGGCAACGCCCCGATACCAACTCGTCGACAACACTACAGCTCTGGGCTATCACCTAGTATCGAACTGCGTGCGCCGCGCGTGGCTGTGCGGATACGACAAGCGCACACGCAAAGACTACTCACACCGCAAATGCTGGCTCGTGGAGCGCATGTTCGCGCTAGCGCGCTGCTTCGCAGTAGAGATTGATGCCTATGCCGTGATGAGCAACCACTTCCACCTGGTTGTGCACTACGATCCAACGGCTTGCGAGGATTGGAGCCCCGAGGAGGTTGCAGCGCGCTGGGTGGACGCATTCCCGCCGTCAGAGCGGGGTGCCGTGGCGGAGGATCGGAAGCCGGAGGTTCGCGAGCTGATGATGGGGGATCCGAAGCGGCTTGAGAAGGCACGGCAGACGCTGGGATCGCTTTCGTCCTTCATGAAGCACCTGAAGCAGCCGATCGCATGGCGAGCCAACAAAGAGGACGGTTGCAAGGGGCACTTCTTTGAGCAGCGGTTTTATTCCGGCGCACTGCTGAATGAGGAGGCAGTGATCGCGGCCATGGCCTATGTGGACCTGAATCCGGTGAGGGCACGGCTGGCACGGCGGCTTGCCGAGTGTCAGCACGCGTCGATCAGCACCAGGCTGCTGGAGAACAGCCCGGCTGCACTGGCGGATTACCTGCGCCCGCTGGCGTCCGGCCTGACCCGCAACCGCAAGCGCGAGGTTGCCCACATCGACCGCCCGCCGCGTCTCGGCATGACCCTCGCGGCCTACATCGAAAGGTTGGAGGCAGTTCTAGAAGCATCAACGGATCGCGAGGCCATGTGGATCGCGAAGATGACGTCACTCGCCAAACGCCAGCGCGCCTACGGCTCGAAATCACTGCTCCAACAGTGGATGGCGGACCGCGGCCTGCGGCGTCGCGAATTACCCCTACCCGCCTGACTCTCGGGCATGCCTCCGCATGCCCGAGGCAGCACAATCACCCCGCTTGACTGGTCGATCGATCGCTTCCCCCCGCGGCCAGACGCACCGTTTCCCTGCCTACTAACGGCGATTTACTCCCTGAAACTCCAAGGCGCGTCATTGAACGCCGGCTGCCCCTCTCCCGTCCAAGCCGTCCCAAGACCGCATGCTCCATCGTCCATCGTCCATGTGTGCATCCGCCAAAAGTTCAGAGCGAAAGTGTCCAACGCTCCACGCGACCAGATCTCGTGTGTCCCAGTCCTAATGAGTCCTCGGAGTCTGTGTCCCAGTCCTCGGAGTCCCAATACTCGTGTGTCCCAGTCCTCGGTGATAGAGTGCGCTCGCCATAGTCCGTTCGGTGTCCAATGCAGAACCCCGACGAGAAACCATTGCGATCTTTCGGATTTCACACCCGCAGCGTGCACGCTGGGGCGCGGCCTGAGCCCAACACAGGCGCGCGGGCGGTGCCGATTTTCCAGACCACGAGCTACGTGTTCGAGGATCCCGAATCCGCCGCCGCGTACTTCAACCTGCAGGAGTATGGGAACACGTACTCGCGCATCATGAATCCCACCGTCGCCGCTTTCGAGGAGCGGGTTGGCAACCTGGAAGGCGGGATCGGCGCGGTCGGCTTCGCGAGCGGGCTGGCGGCGCAGTCGGCGACGTTTTTCACCCTGCTGAATCCCGGCGATCACGTGGTCGCGTCGGCCGCGCTTTACGGCGGGACGGTGACGCAACTCAAGCACCTGTTCCGAAAGATGTGTGTCCGGCTCACGTTCGTCGATCCTGATGCGCCGGAGAACTGGAAGGCGGCGCTCACCGACGAGACGAAACTCCTGTTCGCCGAGACCATCGGCAATCCCGGCGGCAACGTCCTCGACATCGAACCCGTCGCCGCCATCGCGCATGGTCACGGCATCCCTCTAGTCGTGGACAACACCTTCGCCACCCCGTATCTCTGCCGGCCCATCGACTGGGGCGCCGACATCGTCGTGCACTCGGCGACCAAGTTCCTCGGTGGCCACGGCACCAGCATCGGCGGCGTGGTGGTGGACTCCGGGGAATTCGACTGGTCCAACGGCAAGTTCCCGGTCATCGCGGATCCCTCGCCGGCATATCACGGGCTCGCGTTCCACGAGACTTTCGGCGGCTACGGGTATCTGATGAAACTGCGCGCCGAGACCTTGCGGGACCTCGGCAGCGCCATGAGCCCGTTCAACGCGTTCCTGTTCATGCTGGGGATCGAAACGCTGCCGCTCAGAATGGAGCGCCACGTAGCCAACGCAGTCACATTGGCCGAATGGCTGCGCGGCCGTAGCGAAGTGACCGCCGTTAGATACCCCGGCCTCGAAGACAGTCCCTATAGCACCTTGACGGCAAAATACCTGCCGCAAGGCGCCGGCGCCGTATTCTGCTTCGACCTCGCCGCCGGGCGGGAAGCCGGACAGGAGTTCATTCGGGGGGTAGAACTCTTCTCGCATCTCGCCAATGTGGGCGATGCCAAGAGCCTCATCATCCACCCGGCCAGCACGACCCACCGGCAGCTCGACGAGGAGGAGCTGGCGGCGGCGGGGATCGGTCCTGGAACGATCCGGCTTTCCGTAGGCATCGAGGACGTGGACGACCTCATCTGGGACCTGGAGGCCGCTTTTGCCCGTATCGCCTGAATATCAAGACCCCGAGACGATCCAGCGGATCCTGCACCAGGCGCGGACCATCGCCATAGTCGGACTATCTCCGAACGAACTGCGCGCGAGCAATTTCGTCGGCTTCTACGCCGACCGGCACGGGTACGAAGTGATTCCCGTCAACCCGCGCGAGGACGAGATCCTGGGCTTCAAGTCCTATCCTTCACTGGCGGATATCCCAGGCACCGTGGACGTCGTCGATGTCTTCCGCGACCCGGCGGCCGCCGTGGAGATCGCCCAGCAAGCCGTCGCCATCAACGCCCGTGCCCTGTGGCTCCAGTTCGGGGTCATCAGCGAGGAAGCCGCCGAGATAGCGAGGGCTGGCGGCCTCGATGTCGTCATGGACCGGTGTTTCAAGATAGAGCACGCCCGCTACATCGGGCGCATGCACTGGCTCGGCTTCAACACCCGAGTCATCACCGGGCGCCGGCCGAGGCATCTTCTCTAGGGCATCCGCCCCGGAGATCTACTCCTGGCCCAAGGTCCGCTCCAGATAGGCCTTGAGACGCCGCCAGGCGTCCGCCGCCGGTTCCCGGTTGACCTCTGGATCGCGATCCACGTACAGCCAGAAACCGTGCTGCACGGGATCGTAGATATGGACATCGTTCTCGACGCCGGCCGCGCGAAGCGCCTCGACGAAACGGTCGACCGCTTCGGTCGGGATGCCTCGGTCCTGCCCAGCGAACGTGCCGTACACCTCGTGGCCGATTTTCTTCAGTTGTTTCGGATCGTCGAGCAGTCTGCCGTAGAAGATCGCGGTCGCGTCGTGGTGTTCGCTGCCGAGGGCATAGCTCAGCGCGACGCCGCCGCCGTAGCACCAGCCGATGGCAGCGACCTTGCCCGTCGTGTCCGGCCGCTGGTCCAGATACGCGGCAGCCGCATCGAGGTTCGCGATGATGGCATCCGGGGCCGCCAGCGTCTCGCGGACCAGCGCCATGTTCTCTTGCGGGTTGGTGCCCGTGCGGCCGCTGTAGAGATCCGCCGCGAGGGCGACATAGCCCTCCGCCGCGAACGCATCCGCCACCTGGCGGACCCGGTCCACCAGGCCGTTCCATTCGTGAATCAGGATAACGCTGGGATGCGGGCCGGCGCCTTCCGGCACCGCCAGGTAACCCGTTGCCTCCCCGTGGTAGCTAAGCGTTTCGCCGTCCGGAGGTCCGGCTTCGCCGACCAGTGCCGGCGGAATGTCGCCGATCGCGCCGTGGCTCAAGGTCGCAGCGAGGGAGACGAGAAGTGCAAGCCATGCCTTCATACCGAATTGTCCTGTCGATCCTTCAGTTCGCCGACAATACGCGCATGCGCGCGCTCGTCCAAGCGATAGGCGAGCGAAACGGCGATGAGCAGAATCTGTATGAAGAACGGCACCAGGGACATGGTCCACAGGATTGCCGCGAGGGTCGTCTCGGACTGCGCCGTGTTGGCGACGTAGCCGAACGCCGCCAGCAGCGCGGCAACGCCAGCTCCCCCCACCGCCTTGGCCAACTTCTGAAAGAAACTGGCCTCGGCAATGGTCAGGCCGGCGGCCCGCACGCCGGTGCGCCACTCAGCGTACTCCACGGTGTCCGGGATCATCGCCCAACCGAGCACGGCGATCGGGGCGCCGCCAATCGCCAGTACCGACGCCCATACGAATACCATCACAACATCGTCCGGCGGAGTGAAGTAGAAGCCGACGGCGCCGATCATCGCGACCACGGCTCCCGCCCGAATACCGCCAGCTTTGCCGAATCGCCGGGACAACCACGGCACCGCGATCAAGCCCAGGTACATCACGGGAAGGGTCACGGCGAAGTACAGCGACAACAGGTCTTCGCGGCCCATGTTGTACTTGAAATAGTAAGGGGCAGCGGTCATGCGCACCGTGAACGCGAGCATGCCCAGGGTGAAAAGCAGCACGACGACGATCAAGGGCGGGTTTGCCGCCAGCGCCCGGGCGCCATCGGCAAGCGAGAGCTTGCGCGCCGAGCGCGCGGGGGCGATGCGCTCCTCGGTGCCCGCGAAAGTGACCCACAACAGGGCCGTCGCCACGACGGAGAACAGGATCATCGCCGCCTGAAACCCGCTGGCCCCGCCGCCGAGCCAATCCACCAACTGCGCAAGGCCGGCCGAAACGGCTATGCCGCCTCCGAACGCGCAGCCGATGCGCAGCGTCGTCAGGCGCGTCCGCTCCTGGTAGTCGTCGGTCATCACTGCCGTCATGGCCGCGTAGGGGATCGTGACGACGGTATAGACAATGCCGAACAGCGTGTAGGTTACATACGCCCAGACCACCTTGCCGAAGTCGCCGAAACCCGGGACGGTGAACATCGCGACGGTGATCAACCCGAGCGGAACCGGACCATAGAGCACGTAGGGCCGGAACCTTCCCCAGCGGCTGCGCGTGCGATCCGCGACGAATCCCATGATGGGATCGGTGACCGCATCGACGACCCTGGCCACCAGGAACACGCCGCCGGCGACGGCGGCCGACAGTCCGTACACCTCCGTGTAGAAGAACAGAAGGAAGGTCAACGCCGACATGAAGTACAGGTTGATGCCGAAGTCGCCGACCGCGTAGCTGAGTCTTTGGGCGTTGTTCAGGGAAGACCTCGAGGAATCGCCGCGCAAGCTTCTGCTCGACGGGCAGGTTGACGCAGGCCGTCAGTCTGTCGGACTTGCGGCGTTGGGCGCAAGATCCACAGAGTGATTGGTGGGCTTGGGCGGGGGTGAAAGACGGCGGGTCCATCGGGTCCGACAGATTTCATGGCGCTAGCAGACTGTCGGACTTGCCGCGTCGGCGGCAAGACCGACTGGATGGTAGGTGGGCTTGGGCGGGGGTGAAAGATGGCGGACCTTCGGGTCCGACAGATTTCATGGCGCTAGCAGACTGTCGGACTTGCCGCGTCGGCGGCAAGACCGACTGGATGGTAGGTGGGCTTGGGCGGGGGTGAAAGATGGCGGACCTTCGGGTCCGACAGATTTCATGGCGCTAGCAGACTGTCGGACTTGCCGCGTCGGCGGCAAGACCGACTGGATGGTAGGTGGGCTTGGGCGGGGGTGAAAGATGGCGGACCTTCGGGTCCGACAGATTTCATGGCACTAGCGGCAAGAACTCACCTTGTCAGCAATATTCTCAGACAAAAAGAATCCGCGTGAGACAATGCTTTGTCGCATTTCCGCAGCCCTCGAATTGACTAGCGCCCATTGCCGACAAGAACAGGGCCAGCGCCGATGATCCCGCTTGCCCGGAAACGCAAGGGCGCAAAGTACGGTATATCGATGTACGATTTCTATCCCCTCGGTGAACAGGCGCGCAATCCCCGCACGCGACTCGACCAACTGAGGCCGTCGTTCTGCCTCACGGAGCTGCGCCGGGCAGGCGCGGGCGGCCAAGCTGACGACAGCTGTGAACACACGTTCTCGCACACCATGCGGCAAGAGCCGGGCTCCGCTGAGTCGACGCGGTGACGGGTTCGAGCGGGTCGAAGCGGGCGTTACGGCAGCGTCTCGCAACGCAGTGGGCGGAGTCGGTCGAAAACTGGTTCAGCCAGGACCAGTCCGTGCGGACCGGCTTCCTGGACACCGCCATCCTGGATGCGCTGGGCGACGCCAGGGGCAAGAATGTCATCGATATCGGGTGCGGCGAAGGCCGGTTCAGCCGCGTTCTCGCGCGCCAAGGTGCCTCCGTCACGGGAGTCGACCTCACCCAAGCCTTCATCGACCGCGCCCGCAGCCTGGCCGGGGACACCGAGAGCTACCTGGTCGACGACGCCGAAAGGCTTGATCAGGTGCCGGACGGGACGTTCGACTTGGCGGTGTCCTACATCGTGCTGGTCGACCTGCTCGACTTCGCCGCCTCGATCGACGCCGCGTTTCGGGTTCTCCGGGCCGGCGGGCGCTTCGTCGTCTGCAACATCCACCCGATCCGCTCATCCGTTCCTGGCGGCTGGATCAAGCACGGCAACGACAAGCTGTTCTACCCCGTCGACGATTACATGCACGAAGGTCCACGGCAGTGGTCGTGGGGAGACCGGCCCTTCATCAACATGCATCGTCCGCTTTCGAGTTACCTGACCGCCTTCCGTCGCAGCGGCTTCACGCTGGAGGGCCTGCATGAACCGACGCCCTCGCGGGACCAACTCGAAGCGCACCCGACCTTCGACGACGAGTTTCGCGCGCCGAACTTCATCCTGTACGTGCTGCTCAAGCCGGGGTGAGCACCCGTCCACGTCCCACAGAGCGCATCGAGGCGCCGGACGTCCTGCGCCGCTCGCGCTGCCTAGCCCGCAAATCTCACCAAGGCCGCTTGTCACGTTACTGAATGTCATTGTAATCAATCGCGTATGTCGTACTTCCCGTGACCTACCAAATACGGACTCGCGCCCTCACTGGTCTTTTTTCCGCGCGATCATCGCGGCCCGTGGTGAGCTCTGAGGGCTGGCGTCCCGTCGGCGCGCTTGACGAGCACTCGGGAATGAAGCGCTTCTAAGCCCAAGACAGGTGTCCAGGCTGGCCTGCCCAGCCGACGAAAGTAGGATCGGCGCGGCTCCCGCCGCGCTGTCGTTATTTCCTCAGTTTCCCCCGTTCCCGGAAATCGCCTCGAGCACCTTGGGTGGCGACATGGGCAGTTCCGTCATCCGCATCCCGAGGGCGCGGCTCACCGCGTTGCCGACCGCAGCCAGCGGCGCGACGATGGGAGTTTCCCCGCAACCCCGCACACCGTAGGGATGGTTCGGGTTCGGCACTTCGACGATCTGGGTGTCGATCATGGGCAAATCCGAAGCGACGGGCACGCGGTAATCCAGGAACCCGGGATTGTCCATTACGCCGTTGTTGTCGTAGAGGTACTCCTCGTTCAGCGCCCAGCCGATGCCCTGGACCGCCCCGCCCTGCATCTGGCCTTCTACGTAGTCGGGGTGAATTGCCTTGCCGGCGTCCTGAATGGCAGTGAAGCTCGTGACCGTCGCGCGGCCCGTCTCCCGATCCATTTCGACATCGGCCAGATTCACCGAAAATGCCGGACCCGGACCCTGCGCGTTGAGCGACGCGCGCCCTGAGATCGGGCCGCCGGTGCGGGCGGAGTCCGCCGCAATTTCCCGGATCGAAAGCGGCTCGGCCTCGATGTTGACACCCTCGACCGGTCGCGCCGAGCCGTCCTTCCATTCCACCTGGTCGACATCGATGTCCCAGGTCGCGGCGGCGCGCGCGCGCAGCTGGCCGATCACATCCTCGCATGCGCGCACCACGGCCAGTCCCGTCGCGAAAGTGACCCGACTACCACCGGTCGTGGCGCAATATCCAGTGCTGTCAGTGTCCGCGACCTGGCAGCGCACGCGCTCGTAGGGCACGCCGAGGGTTTCCGCCGCCATCAACGCCATGGACGCACGGCTGCCGCCAATGTCGGGGCTGCCTTCCACGATCTTGACGATGCCGGATTCGGTCAGGTGCACTTCGGCGCTCGAGGTGTTGCCGCCGTTGAACCAGAAGCCCACCGCGACGCCGCGGCCGTGCCCTTCGGGCAACGATGCCTTGTAGTTCGGGTGGTTCTTCGCGGCAAGCAGGCAAGCCTTGAGGCCAATGGCCCCGAAGGTCGGGCCGTAGGCCGCATGGGTGCCGGTATCCGCGGCGTTCTTCAGCCGGAAGTCGATCGGGTCCATGCCGATCCGCTCGGCGAGTTCGTCCATGACGGACTCGCCGGCGTACATCGCCTGCGGCGCGCCCGGCGCGCGATAGGCGGCGACACGCGGGCGGTTCGTCACCGCTTCACGGCTCTCGATCCGCACGTGGTCCACATCGTAGGGCGCGAATATGCACATTGCGCCGGCGCCCATCGCACTGCCCGCGAAGGCACCCGCATCGAATATCAGGTTGGCGGACATGGCCGTGACGGTGCCATCCCGCTTGCAGCCGATCCTGATCGTGTTGACGGTGCCCGACGCCGGGCCAGTGGCGCGGAACACCTCCTCCCGCGTCATGACCATCTTCACCGGCCGGCCGCTCTTCTGCGACAGCTTCAACGCCAGCGGCTCCAGGTAGATCGTGGTCTTGCCGCCGAAACCGCCGCCGATCTCGCTGGCGATGACGCGGATATCGCCCACGTCTACGCCCAGCACCATGGCGGTCTGATCGCGCACGCCGAAATGCCCCTGGGTGCAGCACCACAACGTCGCCTGTCCGTCCTCCTTGTAGCTGCCGACGCAGGCATGCGGTTCGATATAGCCCTGGTGCACCATGGGCGTGACGAAGGTGCGCTCGACGATCTCGTCGGCCACGGCGAAACCAACCTCCACGTCGCCCTTCGTGATGAGGCCGTACTTGGGAATGTTGGAGGGCTTCTTCGGGGTCTCCGGCAAACCCTGCGTGAACATGTCCTCATGCAGCAGCGGCGCGTTCGGCGCCATGGCCTCAAGCGCGTCCGTGACGGATTCGAGCACCTCGTAGTCCACCTCGACGGCGGCGGCGGCGAGTTCCGCCACCCGGTTCGATACCGCCGCAACGGCGGCGACCGCATGGCCGTGATACAGCACCTTTCGGCTCGCCATGAGGTTTTCGTTGAACGCCCGCTGTCCGAACCCGAGCTTGCCGCGGTCCGGAAAATCGGCGGCGGTGACGACCGCCATCACACCGGGAATCGCTTCCGCCTTCGACGTGTCGATGGACCTGATGCGCGCGTGGGCATGGGGGCTGCGCACGACTTTGCCGTGGATCATGCCAGGCATGTTGAAGTCGGCCCCGAAATTGGCACGTCCGGTCACTTTCTCGAGGCCGTCCGGCCGCACGGGTCGCGTACCTATATATTTGAAATTGTTATCTTTATTAAGATCTAGCGCTTCGGCCATGGTGTCTCCTGCGTTGACGGGGCAGCGCAATTCCGGAGCGGCGGCACCGGATATCACGCACCGCCATGATAGCCTACAAAGTCCGGCGGCTGCCCTCGCCGCCTTCGAGCAACCGGGCATGTCCAAAAAGCAACATCGGCGTGCGTTCGCTGCGGATGCGTTGGCTCGCGCGAGGGTCGCGCGTCTCGCCACCCTCGACGGCGGCAAACCGCACCTTGTTCCCGTGGTGTTCGCCCAATGCGAAGACGCCCTGTGGGTTCCGGTGGATGGCAAGCCGAAGCGGCACACCCGACTGAAACGGCTCGAGAACATTCGCGCAAATCCCCGGGTCAGCCTCTTGATCGACCACTACGAGGAAGACTGGCTGGCGCTCTGGTGGGTGCGCGTGGACGGTCGTGCGACCGTCGTCAGGACCGAGGAAACGGGTTTCGCCAACGCGCTGGAGGCGCTTCGCGAGAAGTATCCGCAGTACGCATCCGTACCCATCATGTCCGCCATCAGGATAGAGATTGACCGCGTCTCGCACTGGCGCGCGGATGCGTGAACCGCCCTGGACCAGGGGACCTCATGTGCAAAGTCCTGCAAGGGGAGTTAGCTTTGGCCTTGGTCTCGCCTTTCGGGAGGAGGCAAGTTGCGGCGCGGTCCAATCAAGTTCGTGCTCATCCACCACGCGGCCTGCGATAGCCGGCTGCACTATCGCCTGTCCGAAGCCGGGCAAACCGAGGCGCTGCTGCCGGAGTCCGAGCGCGCGAGCCATGCGAACTCGATAGAAATCGGGCTTGAGGGATCCTTCTCCGATTCACCGCCAGGAGATCGCCAGATCGGAGCGCTGAAAGACCTGCTCCTGCAGATCAAGCAGCGCTATCCGGACGTGGCTTTCGGCGGGCATCGCCAGGTGCGCGGCGTCCGCACCCAATGCCCGGGCCGCAGATTTCCATTGAAATCCCTGCTCGCATGGACCCGTTCCGGTCTGATCGCAGCGCGTGACGCCGCACTCCAGGACGAAGTGGAACGCCAATACCACCCGTAGATCTGAATTCGCCGAGGCGGGATTAGCTTGCGGCGAGATCCCTGGTGGCAATCCGTTGGCGCAAGAGGTGGTGAACCAGGTCGATGGTGGGCGTGGGGATGTCCGCCAGCGCCCCGAGTTCCTGCACGGCACCGACGATAGCCTCGTTTTCCAGGGGCCGGCCGAGTTCCAGGTCCTGCAGCATCGAGGTGCGGTGCGCGCCGACACTCGCGGCGCCGTCGATGCGCCGCTCGACATCGATGGCGAAACGGGCGCCGAAGGCTTCGCCCACGGCCTGGGCCTCGACCATCATGGAGCGGGCCACGCTGCGCGTGCCGGGGTCCGTGGCCAATACGTCGAGCATCGCGCCGGTGAGGGCGCTCAAGGGGTTGAACGCGACGTTGCCCCAGAGCTTGATCCAGATCTCGTCGCGCAGCCGACGGCGCAGCGGCGCCCTCAGGCCCGCGTCCGAGAGGAGGGACGCGAGTTCGCGGACGCGGTCACTGCGCTCACCCGAGGGCTCCCCCAGGACGAACCTGTCCCCCGAGAGGTGGCGCACCACCCCGGGTTCGACCACTTCGCAGGACGGATATACGACGCAGCCGACGGCGCGCTCCGGTCCGATGCCGCGCCACACCGCTCCTCCGGGATCGACGCTCTCGACATGGCGTTCGCCAAGCCGCGATCCGAGGCGATGAAAGTACCACCATGGAATCCCGTTGACGGCGCTGACCACCGCAGTAGCCGGTCCGAGCAGCGGCTGCATCGGTTCGACGACAGCCGGAATCGAGTGGCCCTTCAGGGTCACGATCACGTAGTCCTGGGGTCCAAGCGTCGCCGGATCGTCGGTCGCGGTGACTCCAACGGTCAGCCGTTCCCCGGCCGTTTCGAGCCGCAGGCCCCCGGCCACCATGGCCGCCAAGTGCGGTCCCCGGGCGACGATGGTCACATCGCAGCCCGTCTGCGCCAGGCGGGCGGCGAGGTAGCCGCCAATCGCGCCCGCGCCGTATACGCACACTTTCGTCATCGGCAGGTGCCAGGAAGGGCGTTCACCCGCCCATCCCAAGTGCCTCGGCGAGCCCAATACGCTGGATCTTTCCGGTCGCGCCCTTCGGAATCGCGTCGACGAACACGATCGTCCGGGGCACCTTGAAGTCCGCCAGCCGCGTCGCCGCGTAGTCGCGCAGCGCATCCGCTTCCACCGCATGGCCCTGGGCCAGGACCACCACCGCGGCCACGTCTTCGCCGAGCCGGCGATGCGGCACCGCGAACGTGCATACCTCGGCGACCGCTTCGTGGTTGAGCAACACTTCGTCCACCTCGAGCGGAGCGATCTTCTCGCCGCCGCGGTTGATGATCTCCTTCAGCCGGCCGGTCACCTTGACGTAGCCGTCGCCATCCATGTAGCCCTGGTCCCCGGTCCGAAACCAGTCTCCGTAGTACGCGCCGGCGTTCGCCTCCGGATTGGCCAGGTAGCCGCGCATGACGTTCTCGCCCCGAATGACGATCTCGCCTTCTTCCCCGTCATCGAGAGCGGCGCCATCGACGTCCATGACGGCCACTTCCGGACCCGCGGCGGGACCGACGAACCCGGCCTTGCGCGGCGCTGGCGGCAAGGGGTTCGAGCACATCTGGTGTGCCGCTTCGGTCATGGCGTAGGCCTCGATGACCGGTGCGCCGAACGTTTCCTCCAGGGCCGCCATCACAGGTGGCGGCAGCGAGGCCGACGACGATCGGATGAACCGCAGCGCCGCGTTTTCGATCCGTTCACGGTTGCGGGGGGCGCGAGCGAGGATCGCCTGATGCATCGTCGGCACCGCGCTGTACCACGTGGGTGACGCCGTCCCCAGCCAACCGAAGAAACGCAGCGCGTCGAAGCCGGGCGTGCAATACACCGACGCGCCACTCGAGAGACTTGCGAGCACCGGCGCCATGAGTCCGTGAATGTGGAACAGCGGCATGACGTTGAGGCAGATATCGGCGGGAGATAGCGACAGGGTACGCGCGATATTGCGCGCCGATGCGCGAAGGTTTGCCTGGGTCAGGGGAACCATCTTCGGCCGCGATGTCGTGCCCGAGGTATGCAGGACAAGCGCCGTCGCGTCGTCTCCGCGCGGTTCTGCGGGGGATTCGCTATCCGTGGACAGTGAGAACGCTCCCGCGCGACTCCCTTCGTGCAAGCGCAATACCCGCAAGTCCCGCTGGGTAGCCACCGTGAGGGCCGGATTGTCCGCGCCTTCCGCGACGACCAGTGCCGACGCACCGAGGTCAGACAGGTAGAAGTCGAACTCGTCCGCCTTGTACGCGGGATTCAGCGGCGCGACGGCGCACCACGGCGCCATGCAGACAAAGGCAGCGGCCATGGCCGGCCCGTTCGGCAACACGATGGCGACCCGGTCCTCCGGACCGATGCCGGTGCCCCGGAGCACCCGGCCCGTGTGCGCTGTCTGTGACTTGAGCGCGGCATAAGACAGGGGTTCGCGGTCCGGTCCCCGGATGGCGGGAGCCTCGTCGGGGCCGGCGATCAGAACTTCCATCGAACAAACGTCTCCAGCGAGCGCCAGGGGCCAGGGGCCAGGGGCGCTCCGGCGCGCGGATTGTAGCCTGTATCGCCGCGACCGGGCGGTATTGGCGCGTCCCTCAGCCAAAGAGATTCGAGCCGGAGATTCGGGATGTCCGGAGATTCGGGACACACGAGCCGGAGATTCGTTTGTCTGCCGGGACACACGCGAAATCCGTCCTACAGGCCCCCGGGTCGTAATCCTACGCCGGACTACGTGGGTGGGCGGAGTGGCAGGCGTCTAGCCAGAGGCGGCCGCAGCACATGAACGCCAGAGGCATCATCGTTTGTCTGCCGGGACACACATGTCTGCCGGGACACACGCGAAATCCGTCCTACCAGCCCCCGGGTCGTCATCCTACGCCGGACTACGCGGGTGGGCGGAAAGGAAGGGGTCTAGCCAGAGGCGGCCGCAGCGCATGAACGCCGGAGGCATCAGCCGTTTGCGCCCCCCGCGCGTTTCCGCCAAAGTGCGCGTTTCGTCCTTCATTGTTGGAAGCGCAAATGAGAACTACACCGATGTGGCTTTCCGCGCTGGCTGCCCTGGCGCTACCCGCAGGTGCCGTCGAGCCTGCCGGACAGGTGTTCCATCCGGAGCTTCCGGAAATCAGCGGGATCGTGAAGTCGAGCTACGGCGACTTCTACTGGGTGCACAACGACAGCGGGGACCTCCCGCGCGTTTATGCCATCGATCGGGATTCGCGTCCGGTCAAGCCGTCCTTCCTGCGCATGTCCGCCGACAAGTGGCCCGGACACCGGATCGACAACGCCAGGCACACGGACTGGGAGGACATCGCGCTCGCGGACGGCGTGCTGTACCTCGCCGACGTCGGCAACAACGGCAACGCCCGCCGCGATCTCGGCGTCTACGCCGTCAATGAAGCGGACCCGCGGACCGTAACGACGATGCGCGCGCTCAAGTTCATTCCGATCCGCTATCCCGACCAGCGGCGTTTCCCCGCCGAACAATGGCACTTCGACTGCGAAGCCGTTTTCGTGGCGGACAGCAAACTCTATTTCCTGACGAAACATCGCCGGCCCGGCGAGCACACTTCGTGGGAACCTGGCGTCAAGCTCTATCGGCTGGACACCCAACACCTGGACCGCGAGAACATCCTGACCCTTGTTGGCCGGCGGGAGGATGTGGTCATGGCCACCGGTGCGGACCTGTCGCCCGACGCCATGCGACTCGCCGTCTCGACCTACAGCGCCCTGTGGCTATTCGACCGGCCCGAAACCGGAGACAACTGGCTTGCCGGCAATGCCAGCAGGCTCGAGGTCAAGCCCTCCGTCGCAAGACAGCTCGAAGCGATCGCATGGGAAGACGAGACCACCTTGCGGCTCATCAACGAGCAGCGCGACGTCATGCGCGCCCGCGTCTCCGAGTTTTCGGCAGTGCCGTAGGGAGGCGGTCATGCACAACGATCCGGGCCTGTTCGCGACGATCTACAGCGCCCGCGCGCTACGGCGTTTCAAGCCGGACCCCATCCCGGACGACGTGCTGTTTCAACTGATGGACGCCGCGATTCGGGCACCGTCGGGACAGAACGCGCAGGACTGGCGCTTTGTCCTGGTACGCGATCGGGACCACAAGCGAAAGATGCAGGAGTGGGCAGAAATCCCCTGGCGCCGCTACCAGGCGCGCTTTTCTGAGCATGCCGACGGCATGGACTCCCTCCCCCGGTCGCAGCGGCTGTCGCTCAAGAGCGTCGAACACCTCGTGCATCACCTGGCGGAAACGCCCGTGATCATCGTCGTCCTTGGTCTCAAGGGACGACACAGCACGCCGGGGGGCAGCACGTTCCCGGCGGTGCAGAATCTGCTGCTGGGAGCCCGGGGCCTGGGCCTGTCCGGTTCGATATTCAACTTCCCGCTCTCAAGGGAGGACGCCCTGCGCGAAATGCTCGGCATTCCCGACAACAACGAAATCTATTGCGTCCTGCCCATCGGGTACCCGACCGACAGACATGGCCCGCTGGGGCGCAAGCCGGTGCGAGCGATCGTCTACGACGGCAGGTTCGGCGAACGCTGGTCGTTTGCCGAAGCGCAGCCGGATGCGGGATGGCAGGATCGGTGGCTCGGCGAATGACCCGGGATCCCGGAAGGATCGCATCGACTCGCTCCGCAGGGATCGGTCAAATCCTTCGCCGTGGCCTCCCTATCCTCGTCTGCTGTTGCCTGTGCACGGCAATCAACGCCACGCCCTACACGTTCGAATCGGCGAAGTTTCTCGCCGAATCGGGGGCATGGCCGGCGTGGACCGAGATGCTGTCGCGGCACGCGGAACAGCTCGAGGGCCTGCAGGGCTGCATCGACGACAAGGCGGCGTGCTCGTGGCGAACCAAGTCGCTGCATGTGATCCTGGCCAGGGGAGCAGCGCTGCCGAGCGAGAAACAGGTCCAGCTCGTCAATCGTTATGTCAACCGCAAGCGCTACAACAAGGACCGGCGCAAGATCGTTCGGGACGAGAGTGGGACCCTTTCGATACCGTCCCACTGGGCGACACTGCGGGAGTTCCTTGAGAAGGGCGGCGACTGCGAAGACTTCGCGACGGCGAAATACTTGCTACTGCGCCACTTCGGTTTCGCCGCGGAGGACATGCGGGTGGTCGTTGTCTATGATCGCAGCCACCGCTCCCATCATGCCGTTCTGGCGATGCGAATCGATGCCGGGACGACCTGGGTTCTCGACTCCGACAACCGCATCTACAGGAGCCGGAGACCGCGGGGATACAGGTACGTCTACGCCGTAAACGAACTCGGAATCTGGGACCACGACATCCGCATCCCGCGCAACCGGCGATCGCGTTAGCGGCGGCAGCCGCAGCGCGGCGCAGAACGGCGCATGCGGGCCGAGTAACCATCCGGGCTATTGTTCGCCGCGAATGTAGTGCTCCAACTGGTCAATGAGCGACGCCTGTTCAGCCATGACCTCGGTCAAAAGGTCGCGCAGCGACAGCATGCCGATGACGACCCCCGAGTCCACGACGACCAGGTGGCGAATGTGGTGGCGTTGCATGAGTTCCATGCACGACTCCACCCGGTCGCTGGACGCCACCGTGACGACGTCCTGCGTCATGATCTCCGACACCCTGGTCTGCTTGGAGGACTTGTCCTTGAGGATCACCTTGCGGGCGTAATCGCGTTCGGAGACGACGCCCACCAGCTTGCCGTCCTGCAGTACGGGAAGCGCCCCGACGTGCTCTTCCGCCATCTTCTCGATGGCCTCGTATACGCTCGTGATCGGCAAGACCGAGTAGATTACGCCCCGGCCCCTGTGCCGCATCACGTCCCTGACTGTTTTCATTGGTCCGACTCCTGAGACTGATTCGATTGTGCAGCCACTTGGGAGTCCACGGCAAGGGCCGGTTTCAGTACCAGCGCGCCTTGTCGACGACGTTGTCCAGCGCCTCTCCCGCGACGAATCGCCGCGCGTTATCCCTGAGCAGCGCGTAGCGGCGCTCGACGATGTCGGCAGCGCCCCCCGTCGCGACATGGGGCGTGATGAGCACGTTGTCCAGGTGCCAGAGCGGGTGGTCCGCCGGCAGCGGCTCTATCTCGAATACATCGAGGCCCGCGCCGGCCAGTTCGCCGCCGTTGAGCGCTGCGGTCAGGTCATCCAGCCTGCACGTCATGCCGCGACCGATATTGATGAAGTACGCCGACGACTTCATGCGCCGAAAGCGGTCGGCATTCCACATGAACTCCGTTTCCGGGGTGTGCGGCGCGGTGGTCACCACGAAGTCCGCACCCGGCAGCAGGTCGTCCATCTCTTCCGGGGCGTGCATCTCGGCCGGACAGTCGTGCTCCGGACGCGGGTCCACGCCGATGACCTTCGCGCCGAACGCCGCGCACAGCCTGGCGGTTTCGGCGCCGATGCCGCCGACGCCGTTGATGAGCACGGTGGAACCCGGGATGCTGAGGTAGCCGTGCTTGCGGGCGCGTGAGTCCCACCTGGCATCGCGCTGTGCCGCCGTCCAGTACGGCAGGCCGCGGGACAACGCCAGCATGAACATGAGGATGTGGTGGGAGATGTGGTCCGAGTAGATCCCGCGCGCGTTGGTCACGGTCAGCGGATGATCGATCAGTTCACGGTAGTAGTAGCCCGCAAAAGGTGCGGCGAAGGGACTCTGCAGCCACCGCAGTCTCTTCGCCGCGGGCAGCATCTCCGGTGACACCCAGCCGTAGACAGCTTCCGCTCCGGACAGGGCCTCCCGCGCCGCCGCATCATCCTCTGCCACGACAACATCCAGCCCCGGAACATCGACTCGCAACCGCCGCGCCCAGTCGCGCAGCCCATCGTTGATAGGCGGCGTCATCACCAGTACAGATTCGTTCGTCATCGTCACCCCCCTGAGATTCGCCCCTATGTTTGCGCGTTTTGGCGCGCTTCGCCATGGCGCATACAGCGATGGGTGTCCCCAGGGGATGGGTGTCCCGAAGGGATGGCGATGGGTGTCCCCAAGGGGTGGGTGTCCCCAAGGGGTGGGTGTCCCCAGGGGATGGGTGTCCCCAGGGGGTGGGTGTCCCGAAGGGTTGGTGTCCCCAGGGGATGGGTGTCCCCAAGGTGGTGGCGCGTGGGAGTGGCGGTTGGTTTAATGCGGCACGGGGCGCGGTCATGCCCTTGCGAACGGGAGATTTCGAATATGGCGAAACGCGTGCACCTCGTTGCCGGCGGTTATCCCCCCGGTTCCAGTGCCGGGCACGACATGGACTACGCGCGTTTGCGGCTCCTCGGCTTCCTAGCGGAGCACGAAGACATCGCGACCACCGTCGCCGGCGACTTCGGCAATCTCGACAAGTGGCTGGTCGATACGCGCCTCCTCATCACGTATGTCGCGGGGCCATACCCCGATTCGAGGCAACTCGGCACCTTGAACGAGTGGCTCGAGGGTGGGGGACGCTGGTTTGCCCTGCACGGCACCAGCGGGGGACGCGCGGCCCGCATCGAGGGATCCTCGCAACGCCAGATGGTCCGGGAGGCGCATCACGAGACGCTCGGCTGCTTCTTCCTGAACCACCCGCCGGTACGCCGGTTCGAAGTGGCGGTGCGCGACCGGCACCCCCTGACCGAAGGATTACCTCCGACTTTCGAAACCGAAGACGAGCTTTACATGGTCGAACCCATCGGCGATGCCGAAGTCCTGCTGACCACGGAATTGCCGCGCGACCCGTCGCCACCCGGGTTCGGTTTCCACTACGACGCCGACACGTCGCTTCTGCCCGACGGAAAGACCCGCGTCCTCGGCTATGTCAAGCCTGCCGGGGACGGCGCCGTGGCTTACGTCGCCCTCGGTCACTGCCACTCGCCACGATCCAATTCGCAGCCTTTCGTGGACGAGTCCGTTGACGAGAGCCGAAAGACGCCCCTGCGGTTTCGCGGTAGTTGGGAAAACGACGCATTCGAGACTCTGGTGCGAAATGCCGTCGCCTGGGGTACCGCCTGAACGTCTGATCCGGCCACATAGAATAAGCACCCGTCGGAGCCCCGCAGCCGGCGGCCACCCGCCGCCATGCCCGCATGACTGAAGCCGAGGACAGTTCGCGCCGAGCGACCTTCTATCCGCGAGGGATGTTTTCCTCCCTCCTTCTCGCGGACTTCCGGTACGTCTGGCTCTCCAACCTCTCGGCTTCGTTTGCCATGCAGATGGAGATGGTCGCCCGCGGCTGGCTCATCTACGACATGACGAGATCGCCGCTGGCCCTGACCTGGGTCATGCTGTCGACCATGCTCCCGTCGGTGCTGTTCTCCCTGGTCGGCGGCGTGATCGCCGACCGCATGGGCAAGAAAAGGATCATCATCACCGCCCAGATCCTGAGTACGGCCGCCATGTTCGTGCTGGCGACCTTCGTCTACCAGGGGCACGTGACATTCTGGCACTTCATCTGGTTCGGCCTGTTCAACGGCACGGTGATGTCTCTCAGCATGCCGGCGCGGTCGTCGATCATTCCGGACATCGTAGGCCGCCGCTACGTGGTCAACGCCATGGCGCTGCAGAGTTCCACGTTCAACCTCGCGCGCATACTTGGACCGACGCTGGCCGGCGCATTGATCGCAGCGTTCGCGGCGGGAGACACCACGTCCGCGACCGGCGTCGGCATCGTCTACTACGTCATCGGCGGACTCTTCACCACGTCCGTCATCGCCACGTCCATGATGCGCTACAGGCGCAATCCCGCTCGACAGCGCGGCACCGGCATATTGACCGACGTAGGGGACGGATTCCGATACATGAAACGGGAACGCATCGTGATGGGACTCCTCATCATGGGCATCGGCCCCATGACGTTCGGATTCTCTTCCCAGATGTTGCTGCCCGCCTTTAACGCCGACGCGATCGGAGGCGGTCCCCAGGATCTCGGCCTCATTCTCACGGCCATGGGCGTCGGCGCGCTGACGGGTTCCCTGACGCTTGCCCGGCTCGGCGACATCAGCAGGAAGGGCCGGGTGGTGTTCGCCGCCGCCTACCTCTGGGCAGTGTCGCTCGCAGCTTTCGCACTGTCGACCACGACGTTCTGGGCCATGTTCCTGGGTCTCTTCACGGGACTGTTCGGCTCGATCATGGGCTCGCTCAACATGAGCATCGTGCAACTGGCCATCCGGGCGGACCTGCGTGGCCGCGTGATGTCGATCAACATGATGACGTTCGCGTTGACGCCGCTCGGAGTCATACCCATCAGCGCGGTGGCGGAATTCGTCGGCATCCAGACCGGCATTCTCATCAGCGCGGCCATGCTGGCACTGACCACCGCACTGCTCGGCAGGGCTTATCCGGAACTGCAGCAGATCGACAAGGGTCACGGTCCGGCGATGCTCAGGCGGACTCGCCGGAAACGGGGCGACGACGGCGATCCGGAGTAACGCCAGAGGATTCCGCGTCCAGCCGCGCGCCGCGCCATATCCCTGCGGCGTTAGGCGCAAGATCGACAGAGTGATAGGTGGGCTTGGGCGGGGGTGAAACACGGCACCCGTCAGGGTGACGGATTTCATGGCGCTAGCAGTTTGTCGGACTTGCGGCGTTAGGCGCAAGATCGACAGAGTGATAGGTGGGCTTGGGCGGGGGTGAAACACGGCACCCGTCAGGGTGACGGATTTCATGGCGCTAACCCGTGTGGCGCAACCCGCTCGCGATCCCGGCCATGGTGATCTTCAGCGCCTGGGCGACCTGGTCGTCGTAGTTCTCCCGCAGCCGCCCTATCAGCTCCGCCTGCAGCAGGTGCAGCGGGTCAAGGTAGGTGTTCCGGACACGGATGGAGTCCTGAGCCATCCGATTGTCCGCGAGCAGTTCCTCCCGCCGGCGGAGTGCGAGCAGGTTTTCCTTCGCGCCGGTCGCCCTTGCTCGAACGGCATCGTGAATGGAACCGTGCGATTTCGGCGCCAGGCGTTCGGCGTAGAAGTCAACAAGCGCGTGATCTGTCTTCGCCAGGAGCAACTCAAGCCCGTCCATCTGCATGCGGAAGAACGGCCACTCCATCAGCGCCTGTATCCGATCCTCGTCCTGATCCTCGCGCAGCGCAGCGAGGACCGCATCGGTGCCGAGCCACATGGGCAGCATCAGCCTCACCTGGGTCCAGGCGAAGACCCAGGGAATCGAACTCATGCCGTCTATGCTGGCAACGGTCGAGCGGTCTTCCGGGTCGCTCCCGAGCGCCAGGGTCTCGAGTTCTTCCAGGGGGGTGATCTGGCAGAAGTAGTCGACGAAGTCCGACTGGTCGACAAGAGCCCGGTAACTTGCGCGTGCGCGATCGGCCAACCGGGTCATGGTGGCGCGCAATTCCGCCGTCGGCACCGGCGGCGGTGCAAGACTCGCCTCGATAGTGCCAACGAGATAGCGCATCACCGTTTCCCGCGCGAGCGCCGGATCGCCGAGCTTGGAACGGATCGTTTCCCCCTGCTCCGTAACCCGCAGGCGCCCGCCCACGGTATTCGGCGGCTGCGCCAGGATCGCGGGCTGCGCAGCGACCCGGCCGCGACCGATCGCGCCACCGCGGCCGTGGAACAGCGAAAGCCGGATTCCCCGGGATTCCGCCACTTCCGCCAGTCGCTCCTTCACCTGGTACAGTGCCCAGGAGGCCGCCATCATGCCCGCGTCCTTGGCCGAGTCCGAATAGCCGATCATGACCTGCTGTTCGCCGCCGGCGTACTCCGCATACCATGGGATCGAGTGCAACGTATCGATGGCCTCGGCGGCGCGGTCGAGATCGTCCAACGTCTCGAATAGCGGCACCACCGGGAGGTTCGCGCGCAATCCGCTCTCTCTCAGAAGGAGGACCACGGCCAGGACGTCACTCGGATATCTGGCCCTGGAAACGATGTATTCGGACACGCCGTCGCCGTTCTGCTCGGCGATGACCGCGCAGGTGTCGAGCACCTCCCGCGACTCCGGGCTGACCGGCCAGACCTTGGGGAACAGGGGACGGCGTCCCCGCAGTTCATCGAGGAGAAACGCGCACCGCTCGCCTTCGCTCCAGTCGGCGTAACCGCCGGAACATTCACCCGCTCCCAGGTAGCGCGTCACTTCGTCCAGCACGGCGGTATGGCGGTCCGCGCCCTGGCGCACATCCAGGTTCACCAGGGTGACGCCGAACGCCATGACGCGGCGCAGGGTGTCCTTGAGCGGACCGTCGGCGATGATCTCCATGCCGACATCGCGCAGCGACGCATCGCACAGCGCCAAGGGTTCGTACAGGTCCGCTGTTGCGTGGTAGACCTCGGGTGGCGGCGCGGGGTCCAGCGTTTCCGCCCAGGCGCGCGTGGCCAGCAGGCGCTCGCGAACGGTGCGCAACAGGGCCCGGTAGGGTTCGGGATCGTCGCCCACGCGCTTGCGCAGCGGGCCGTTGCACTCCGCCATAGACAGGTCGGTCTGCAACGTTTCGACGTCTCTCAGGTACAGGTCCGCGGCCATCCAGCGCGCCAGCATGAGCACTTCCCTCGTCACGGCGGCATCAACTTCCGGATTGCCGTCGCGATCGCCTCCCATCGACGATGCGACCGCGACCGGGGCGGCGTTCGGAGGCAACGGCGGCAGGTTGCGACGAACGAGGGCCTCGTCGATGTCTCGCAGGCAGGCCGGCAATGCTTCCCACAACGAGTTCTCGACCACCGCAAAGCCCCACCTGGCGTCGTCCTGCGGCTCCGGCTGGCGGTGGCGGATGTCCTCCGTGTGCCACGCTTCGGCGATCAGCCGCTCCAGTCGCGCGGCACTCGGCGCTGGCCGTTTCAACTCGGCGCCGATCGCGTCGTACTTGAGCATCAGGGTCCGGCGGAGCACTTCCGTCGGGTGCGGAGTGAGCACCAGTTCGACCCGCATGGAGGCGATGGATTCGACGACGCGCTCGGGGGACAGCCGGTCGAACAACTGCGCCCAGGCCGAATCCGCATCCTCTTCGAGGCTCTGGACCTGGTAGTCCTGCTCCGCGATGTTCGCGAGATTGAGAAACTGGCTGAAGGCGGCTGCGACATCCGTGACCTCGTAGCTCGGTATCTCCGCGAGGTAGCGGTGCAGTTCCGTCCACGTACCCTCGTTTCGGGCCGACTTCGCCAGCGCGCGTATGGTTTCGATACGGTCGAGGAAGTCGTGGCCGCGGTCGCGCTCGATGACTTGGCCGAGGAGCCGGCCAAGCAGCCGCACGGTGTCCCAGAAACCCGGCGCGCCGGCCGTCGTCCACCAGGGTCTGCGCCAGGCTTGCGGCGGTCGCGAGAAAGGCGTCCGGCGCTTCGAGCAGGTCGCCGAGCGAATCGCTTGCGACGTTGCCGGAGGCGGTCAATGCGATGTCCGGCAGGAACGCCGCGCGCGCGAGCCGGACGTTGGCATGGGCCGCGCGCAGACTGGCTTCCGCCTGCACGAGGTCCGGCCGCCTCGTGAGCAACCCGGCCGGCATTCCCGGCTTCACGCGAGGAACCCGGATGCCCTCGAGGGTCTGCGCTGAAACATCGAAATCGCGCACCGAACGCCCGAGCAGGAGCGCAAGGGCGGCCCGTGCCGCGAACTCCTCCTGGACGAGATTCCTTACCGCGTTGCGCTGTCTCTCTACTGCGATGGACTGCTGCAGAGCATCGATGGGAGTGATGGTTCCAGCGTCCACCCGCGCCTGCACGATGCGCTCGACCTGTTCCGCGTTTGCAAGGTTCTGTTCGGCGGCGGCGATGAGATCGCGGTTGATCAACACGCGGAAATACGCCGACGCCGCAGTGCCGAGGATGTTCAGCGCGGCGTCGGCGGCAAGGGCGGCGTCGGCGTCGTAGCGCGCAAGGGCCGCGTCGTAGCGAGCGGGTTTACTCAGGATGCCGGCATAGCCCAGCGTGGCGCCAACCGACGCCGACGTGCTCGTGGAATCCGATCTGCTGTCTGTCCCGGCACTTGCCTGCGCCGACACGGCGGGCATGGGCATCAGGTCGAGTCCCGCCTCACGCAAGGTCAGCTGCGCCGCTTCCAGGTTGCGCGCGACCGTGCCGAGATCGAGGTTCGCGGTCTTGACTTCCGCGATGATGGCAGACAATTCGTCGTCGGCGAACTGCGTCCACCACCCATCCTCGGGCGGCGCGCCGTCGTCGGGCGCGCTGTCCCAGGCGACGGGAATGTCCGACTGTGCCAGCCCCGGCATTTCAACGGCGGCGCACCCCGCGAGCAACGCCGCGGCCAGCGGGAGAGTTAATCTAGTCATGCGCCAGGGCGTCGACCGGGTTCAGGCGGGCGGCGTTGCGGGCGGGCGCAAAACCGAAGACCAGCCCGGTCCCGGCCGCGCAACTGAATGCCACGATCATCGGCATGCCGGTAAACGACATCCACAGATCCGGAACGATCGTCTTCAGGAGCCCGCCTATGCCGACGCCGATGACGATGCCGATGAGACCGCCCACGGCGGATACGACCATGGCCTCGACGAGAAACTGCACGAGGATGTCGCTCCGCCGCGCGCCCGTTGCGAGCCGTATACCGATCTCGCGGGTTCTCTCGGTGACCGATATCAACATGATGTTCATGATGCCGATGCCACCCACGAGCAGGGCAATAGAGCCGATGGCGCCAAGAATCATCGTCGCCATGGCCACGGCTTCGCTCATCTGCTCCTGCATTTCGATGGCATTGAAGATATTGAAGGTTCCTTCTCCATGGCGCGCCTCGAGCAGCGACCTCACCGCAGCCTCGGTCTGATCGATCAGATTCGTGTCCTCGACCCGAACCTGAAACCCCCATAACGTCTTTTGGCCCATGAGCCGAATCGCACTCGTGCGGGCGGGAACGAAGGCGACATTATCGCGGTCCCCCTGTATCCAGCCGCCTTTCCGGGTCATGGTGCCTATCACCAGCAGTGGCGTGTTTTTGATCAGGACGTATTTGCCCAGGGGATCGCCGTCCGGGAACAGGGCGTCGACCACCGACGCGCCCAGGACGACGACCGGCGTCAGGGTTCGGTCGTCCTGTTCGGAAAAGAACACACCGCTCGCGACGGGCCAGTTGTCGGCGTCGGGATAGTCGTGATACGCGCCCATGACGACGACATCTTCACGGTCGACATTGCCGTATCGCAGCGTTTCGTTTCCCCTGAGTTCCGGCATCACCGACTCCACGTTCGGCACCTCTGCCATCACGGCATCGAGATCCTCGAAGGTGAAACGCGCCGCCTGCCTGCCCCCATCCCGCCAAACGGATAGTCGATTCGCGCCCGCCGAGGTGATTTCGTCCACCACCCGCTCCTTCGCGCCTTCGCCCACTGCCAGCATCGTGATGACCGACGCGACCCCGATGACGACGCCGAGCAGCGTCAGGAACGTGCGCAATGGATTGGTCCTGAGCGATCGCATGGCCATACGGACCGCCTCCCAGGTGTCGGCAAGGGAAGACGCAGTCTGCGCGCCATCATCAGGCGTATCCAGGCTGGGCTGTGCCTGTTGCGCCGCACGCGCGATGCTGCGCGTGGGCGTGTCGCTGACGATCATGCCGTCCAGCAACTCGATCCGCCGGTCCGCATGCTCGGCGACGACGGCGTCGTGCGTTATCACGATCACCGTATGGCCCTGCCGAGAGAGTTCTTCAAACAGCGCCATCAGTTCGCTGCCGCTGCCGGAGTCGAGTGCGCCGGTGGGCTCGTCCGCGAGGATCACGCGCCCGCCGTTCATCAACGCCCGCGCGACCGATACGCGCTGCTGCTCGCCCCCGGAGAGTTGGCTCGGCAAGTGATCGGCACGATCGTCGAGACCGAGAGAGTGCAACAGTTGCAGCGCCCGAGACCGTCGGCGGGCCTGGGGAAGACCCGCGTAGATCGCCGGAATCTCGACGTTCTCTTCGGCCGTCGCCGTGGGCAGCAGGTTGTAGCCCTGGAAGACGAAGCCGAAGACTTCCCGGCGCAGCCACGCGAGTCCGTTCGGGTCGAAGCTCCTGACGTCACGCCCGCCGATGCGGTAGGTGCCACTGGTCGGCTGGTCGAGGCAGCCGATCAGGTGCATCAACGTGGACTTGCCCGAGCCCGACTGACCGACGATGGACACGAACTCGCCCGCACGAACGGACAGGGAGACACCCCGCAGCGCGGGAACGGCCACGCCACCTTCGGTCACGTAGATGCGGCGCACGTCCTCCAGTTCGATCAGCGAATCCGACTGCTCGGCATGCGCAGGCGGTTCACGCATTGCGGCGCTCAAGTCCCCAGCTTGGAAGGTGCGCGACGAAAGCGCGCGTTTCCGCCTTCCGCCTCGGCGATACCAGCCACGACTTTCTCTCCGGGTTCGAGGCCGGAGACAACCTCCGCGGAAATGCGACTCACGAGACCCAGCCGCACGGTCCGACTTTCCGGCGAACCTTCCTCGCCCATGACCTGCACGGTGGCGGTGCCGTCGCGGACATCGCGCAGCGCGCCTACCGGCACCTTGAGCACGTCGCGCACGGCGGACACCACGAAGAAGACCTGGGCGGTCATGTCCGGCAACAGGACGCCGTCATCGTTCGACACGCTGAATATGACGGGATAAAGCACGACGTTGTTTTCGATCTGCGGCGTGGGGACGATCTGCTCCACCGACCCTTCCCAGCGCCGCTCGCCGCTGCCAAGGGTCTTGAAGTAGACGGGTGTGCCGACTTCCAGTCGCCCCACATCCGCCTCGGATACGCCAGCGTGCACGGACATCGTCGACAGATCGGCGATTCGCAGAACTGTCGGGGTCTGCTGCCTGACATTCAGCGTTTCGCCTTCTGACCGCTCGATGGAGACCACCGTGCCCGAGACCGGTGCGTAAATCCTCGTATAGCCGAGTTCCGCTTCGTCGCTTGCGAGGCTCGCCCTGCTCTGTTCGATCTGTGATTCCAGCACCACCAGTTGCGTGCGCGCGGAAACCAATGCGTTCATGGCGCTGTCGTACTCGGCCTGGCTCGTGGCTTCGGCCGCCAACAGCCGTTCCTGGCGCGCAGCGTTGGCCCTGGCCAGGGTCAGTCCCGATTCGGTCGCCTCCCTCTGGGCTTCGGTGGCACGCAACTGGGCCCTGCCCTGCTCCACCTTGTTGATCTGCACGGTCGCGTCGATCTCGGCCAGCAGGTCGCCCTCGGCAACGGCCTGACCGACGACCACATGGATCTTCTGCAACTGGCCGCTCGCCTGGGCACCCACATCGACAAATGCGCTCGGCTTTATCGTGCCCCCCGCAGTGACGGCGTTCTCGATGTCGCCGCGAACCACCGTGACCAGTAACTGCGGCAACGCGTCACCCGCAGAGCCGCGGGACGCCAGCCACCATCCGCCGGCGGACAACGCGATCACGGCGATGATCGCTGTCCACCATGGATGGCGTCCGAAGAACCCGAGGCGCGAAGCAGGGGGACGGGCTCGCAGCGCGGCCGGAGAGACCGCATCCATTCCCGTCAGCCCGGGAATTTCTTTTGCCTTAGTGGCCACTGCGGGGCCTGTAGGCAGGCGGGAAGGGATTCAACGAAAAGTCCAATTCAGGTTAAAGGAATCCGATTGTACGAAGCGCAAACGCGCAGGTTCGGGGACCTGGATCGCGCCATGCTAGAGTAATTGGACCTTCAACCGCGAGTTTGGTTTCACCCAATTTGCAGCAATACGAGCGGTGGGTTCGCCGTGCGAACCACTGCGGAGGGAGATCCTTGTACTACAACCTGGCCACCGTCCACGAAGCCATCTCGGAAGCAATCCCGGACCGGGAGGCCATCGTCTTCCGCGACCGCCGCTTCACCTACGCCGACTTCACGCGCCGCACGCGTCGTTTCGCGAACCTTCTCATCGAACGCGGCCTCGGCTGCCACACGGAACGCGACGCGCTCGACGACTGGCGCAGCGGCCAGGACCACCTCGGAATCTACCTCTACAACGGCAATGAGTTCCTTGAGGGGATGCTCGGTGCATACAAGGCGCGGGTGGCGCCGTTCAACGTCAACTACCGCTACGTCGACGAGGAACTCGTTTACCTGTTGAACAACGCGAAGACGCGGGCGCTCCTGTACCACAGTTCCCTGGCGGATCACGTGCAGCACGTGCGCGACCAGGTGCCGTCGCTGGAACTCCTGATCCAGGTCAACGACGAGCCGGCGCCGCTGCTCGAAGGCGCCGTCGAATATGAAGCCGCCCTGGCCGGGTCGAGCGAGGAAAAGCCGCGCTGCGAGTGGTCGCCGGACGATCTCTACCTGCTCTACACGGGGGGCACCACGGGCATGCCAAAGGGCGTGCTGTGGCGGCAATGCGACATATTGATCGCGACCCTGGGCGCGCGGCGCACCAACGGCGAAGTACTACAGACCATCGACCAGTACGTTTCCCGGGCGCAAGCGAGCGATCGACGGCATCTTCCAGCGCCGCCGTTCATGCACGGCGCCGGACACTGGGTGGCGCTGCAGGCGTTCAACACGGGGGGCACGGTGGTCATCCAGAACGAGGTTCGCCGCTTCGACGCCGCCGACATCCTCGACCTGATCGAAGCCGAGCGCGTGAGCAACCTGCTGCTCGTGGGCGACGCCTTCGGCCGGCCGCTGGCGGATGAACTGGCGCGCCGGGAACGCGACCTCAAGTCACTGCGCTACATCATGACCGGCGGCGCCATCATGACCGCCAAGCTCAAGGCGGAACTCCTCGGGCGCCTGCCGCAGATACGCATCATCGATACCGCCGGCTCGTCCGAGACCGGCGGCCAGGGATCGCAGGTCAGCACCGCGGCGACCGGCGCGGAAACCGGGAGGTTCAGGCTCTCGCCGCACAACGCCGTGTTGTCCGAGAATCTCACCCGCAAGCTCGAACCTGGCCACGACGGTCTCGGCTGGTGGGCGCGCGCCGGCAACATCCCGCTCGGCTACCTGGACGACGAAGCGAAGACCGCCGAGACGTTTCCGGTCGTCGACGGCGTGCGCTACTCGGTGCCGGGCGACAAGGTGCGCCTGCTCGAAGACAGCACGCTGGAACTGCATGGCCGCGAGTCGGCCACCATCAACTCCGGCGGCGAGAAGATCTTCGCGGAGGAGGTCGAACACGCGCTGAAACACCACGATGCGGTGTTCGACGCGGTGGTCGCCGGACGTCCATCCGAACGCTGGGGCAACGAAGTCGTCGCCATCGTCAGGCTCAAGGACGGCACCCGTGTCACCGAGGAGGCGCTGCTCGAGGAATGCGGCCGCCACATCGCCCGCTACAAGCTGCCGAAAGCGTTCGTATTCGTCGACGAGATCCTGCGCAGCCCCGCCGGCAAGGCCGACTATCGCTGGGCCAGGGAGCAGGTGTCACAAGCCCAGTAGCCGGGCCGCTTCTGCGTGCCCATGCAGTCACCGCTGCTTCCCAAGTCAGCCGGCAACCGGTAGATTGACCTCATGAAGCGACAAGCCCTTCTGGATCACCTCCGCGTCACGCACTTCGAGTCCGGCGACCGGGCGTGCGCGTTGTCAAGCGCCAGACGTATTGCACGATTCCTACGATCCAACGGGGCCCGGCGCGTGGTCGGAATCGGCTCGACCTTCGATGCTTCTCGACCATTCACGCGACGTTCAGACATCGATCTTGTCGTGGAGGGAATTGCACCCGAAGTGTTTTATTCAGTGTCCGCGCGCGCCGCGGCCATGACCAGATTTGACCTGGATGTGACGCCGCTGGAATCGGCGACCCCCGCCCTGGCCGACGTCGTGGACGAAGAGGGTGTTGAACTATGAGGCCCGAGGAGGTGTTGGCCCGTCGACTGGCCGCCGAGATCGACGCCGAACTCGCAAACCTCAACGCCCTTGAGCGGGAATTCGAAAACAGGCCGGAGCAGGACGACAGCTATTCGCTACGCGCGCGCGGCTCGATCCTGCACGATCTCTACGCGGGCGTGGAACGCATACTGGTCCGCATCGCCCACGAGCTCAACGGAGGTGTTCCGCAAGCCGAGCAGTGGCACCAGCAACTCATCGAGGACATGCGGCTCGAGATTCCAGGTGTCCGCCCCGCAGTCGTCGACTCGGCGCTCGCCAGAACTTTGGGAGAGTACCTCCGCTTTCGACATGTTTTTCGACATGTCTACGGATCAGCTCTGGAGGCAGACCGCATGCGGCCGCTCGAACAACGACTGCCCGCAACATTGGCTTCCTTTCGCCAACAGGTACGGGCCTTCCTCTGCTGGATGCTGGGCGGAGACCAGGAGGAACGGCAAACGACGGACTGAACGCTCTATCGCCTTCAGGCATGGATGCGTTGCGTCACCGCTTCGGTGGAACGCCCGAAAGTCGGCATAACTGCCGAGTGCCGGCCCGCGCCCCCTGCGACAAGCACGATCAGGTTATCGGGATCGCTGATGAAGCGCGCGCCGTCGCGTCCGCGCGGGCCGAGCAGGTGGTGCGGCAAGCGCGCCTCGAGCAGGTCGATGGACGCTTCGGAAAGAAGACTACGGGGAATGATCGCGCGTTCGCTCAGGTACCGTTTCACGTCGGCCTTGCTGAAGCCGTCCCTTGCGATCACCTCGGCATGTTCGGGTCCGATGACGACCACGGCCTGTCCCCCGAGGTAGAAGTTGTTGGCTCCGGGCGATGCCAGCGTCCCCGCGATCGTCAGCAGGATCTCTTCCCCGGTCCGCCCGTGGTGGTCATTGACGTTGTGCGGGCCTTCCGCGCCGAACACCGTGACGTAGCTCGCATCGTCGTCGAGCCCCAGTTCGGCATGCAACGTCTGCCAGGGGTTCGCCTCTGCGTTCTCCGCGAAACAGAACGAATACTTGGCCGGAGAACCCATGGTCGAGCGGTCGAGGACGCCGGGTGCGGCGCCGCCGATATTGGTCAGGATGAGCCGCACCGCGCGACCGATCACCGCGTTCGCCTGTTGCCCCTGTCCCATGGCGTTGTAGCTCGCGTTGAGATCCAGTTCCTCCGAGATCGGGCCGCCAACGAGGCACATCACGGTGCACGGGTGCGTCGTCGACTGGATCGCCTTGAGATTGAATCGCGGATCGCACATCGCGCGGGTTGCCGCCACCACCACGGGGACGTGTTCCGGCCGACAGCCGGCCATCGCCGCGTTGGCGACCACCTTGCCGATGGTCGCGCGGCCGAGGCGCGGCTCGACGAGACCGAGGAGTTTCCCGGGATCGAGATCGCCCAAAAGCGCGCGACAGCGTTCCGGAGTCGGAGGAATGATCGGCAATCCATCGGTCCATCCGCGCTGATAGAAGAGGCGATTCACGGTATCCAGCCGGTCCGGCACCCGGATGATTTCTGGCGCATCCGGCGCATTGAAGTCGGACTCGAACAGCGAGCGATGGCGCAATCGCCCCCGCGTCTCGATGCGCTTGTCCCGGTAGGCCGCTTCCAGTTCGACCGCGTCGCCGGTCAGCGCCGAGGCGATCTCTTCGATGGAGTCCGCCGCGAAGCGCTCGCACTCCTCGTCGTTGCGCCGAGCCAGCGGATGCGGCACGACCACGATCGGGAGCCCCGGCAGACCCCAGCCGTGGGCCTCGGCTTTCGCCAGCGCGAAAAACTCGTCGGTGCAGATCGCCACCGTCGGAATGTCGAGCTTCTCAAGCTCGATCGAGTCATGGATACACCACGACGTGCACGAGCCTCAGTCGCAGACCGCAGCAACGACAGCGTCGCAATCGCGAGTGAACTCCTCCGTCAGGTCGGCCGGTCGCGTGGCTTCCTTGCGAAGCCAGCGAAAGTTGTTGATCCCCAGACGCTCCGACAAGTACCGCTGCACGCATTTGAGCAGCACATCGGCGTTCTTCTTGTCGTTGGCCAGCAGGCCGATGGTGGCGTCCGCTTCCAGTGCGGCGCGCGGCGTCAGCGGTGCCGACTTCACCTCGAATACGCCGCAGGGGTTCATCACTTCCATGTTGCGAGCCTCGTTGGGGAACGGGAAAAGAAAATCACATTTGCCGGCGAGAAGTCATCCTTTTCAAACCCGGCCCTGCGGCGAACAGATCATCGTACCGGTGCCGGATGGCTGAATCCGACCGTACGGCGCAAGGCTCGCTCAAACGCGTATGTCGTCGTCGCGCCGGCGGCCGTTGCCGACTGCCCTATCAGGTAGTCAGAAAAGTCGGCGCTGCCATTCGCGTAACTCTCGAGAGACTGACTGACGGCTCGCCGATCCACGAATGCAAACTCCTCACCGGTCAACAGTCGGCGGATCGTAGCGACGATATCCGCCTTCGCAAACTCGTAAACGGATCGCAGGACCCAGGACAACTCGCACAGGACAATGTCTGGAAGCAGGATTCTGTCGCCGGCCTCAGCCACCTGACTGACGATGGCTTCGACCTGCCTGGACTGGGTTTCGTCGTCATCCAACAGCAGGCGCAGAAGCACATTGGTGTCGAAAGCGATCATCTCCTGGCGAACTTCCCGACCGTCCGCCGGCGAATGCCCTCGTCAATGCGTTCGCTGTCGATCGGTTCGCCGGTCGCGTGTTGCCCAAGAAGTCCTCGCAACGGTTTCTCGGCGTTTCGAATCGGGAAAGCGTGTAGCGCGCCGTCACTGTCCACTTCGAATGCCAGACGATCACCTTCCCGGACAGCCATCCTGCGTCGGATGGCTTTTGGAATCGTCACTTGGCCCTTGCTCGTGATCTTTGCGATTTCCAACGAACTTCTCCTTACGGAAATGTTCTTTCTACGCAAATGGTAATGCTAGCATCGACATTCATCAATGACAGGACTCGATGTCCCGCAGATCAGGAAAAAACGAACTCCGGTACTACCACCTCCCATTCATTGCAGCGGAGGTGGTCCAGGTATTTGGGTTCGCTGTCCTCGCGGCACCAATGCACGACCGCCTTCACCTGGGCAGAGTGGAATTGGCCCCGCGGTGTGTATTGCCTTGCCAACCGGCCGACCGGCAACCCGGTTCGGGTTGTTATCTCCCAAGGGGTCGTGTCGGTGCGCACCCACAGTTGGTCGCCGGGAACCAGTCGGCGAATGGCACCATGGATGGGGTGCCTGGGAGTACGTCGTCCGGCGAAACCCAGGTCGATGTCCCCAAGCTGCAACGACTGTCGACGAAGGCCGAGTTCCGGCGGCATTTGCGGATATATGACCGGGGGGCGCTGCAATACTGATCGGTTGCCTCGCAGTTCCGGGATCGGCGAAACGCCGATTTCCTTGTCACGCACCTCCAATCCCCCGCGTTCTTCCGTCTGCCTGGATGCGGTCGTTCGGGCCAGGGCCAGGGTCTTCCTGGCGCGCGTCATGGCAACATAGTAGAGACGCCGCCACGCATCCGGGTCCTCACCACGGCTTGTGCGACGCCAGTCGCCGTCGAGGATGATGACATGGTCGAACTCCAGACCCTTGGCGCGGTGGGCCGTGAGCAGCAGGAGGCCGTTCTGGCGGCGGCGAAACTCTCTGCCCCATTCGGCGAGCCACTCGACGAAGCTCTCCACGGGGCTCTCGGCGTCACCAGCTTCAAGTCGATAGTCGGCGATGGCCTCCCGGAGGGTATCCATCCAGTACCCATCGGGCTGCGCGTTTACCCAGTCATCAAGGGCCATCGCACCCACCAGGCGACCGACGCGGCCCTGCAGCCATTCGAGCAATCGTCGGGTTTCGCGCAGCCGCCAGAAGTAGCCGGTATCGTCGTTGGCCATCTGCGCGGGAATGTTCTCCAGTTCACACAGGCTCCGCACGGGGTCCAGCGTTTGCCATTGTCGCGCGACGACGGCGCACTTACGCCAATCCCAATCGCCCGCGGTCGCCGAAAGCGCTTCCAGGCGCCGGAACTCCATGATCGCCGCGATCGCCTGGGTCCTGTAGTCGGGTCCGGCCGGGAGTATCTGCACCCGGCCTTGACCGACGGGGTCGCGCGCGGTCCACTCTCCGCCCCGCGCTTCTTTCTTTCGGGCCCGGTCGACCTCGATGGGATGCCTTTCCTTCATGCGCTCCCGCGCAGGTTCGATGAATGCATTGGCCGCGTTGACGATGTGGGCTGATGACCGGTAGTTCTCCGTCAGCCAGGCCGGACGGGCGGAATAGTCTTCGTTGAAGCGACGGATGAAAGCCACCGACGCGCCCTTGAAGCTATAAATGTTCTGGTCGTCGTCGCCCACCGCGAACAGCGTCAACTTGCTGTCCGCTTCTTCCAGGGTGCGCCCCGCCAAGGCGGAAATGAGTTCGTACTGATCCGGGTCGATGTCCTGGTATTCGTCTACGCAGATCCAGCGAAACCCGGCCAACAACCTTTCCCGCTGCGTATCCGCCTCCTCGGGCGGCAAGCCATCGCCGCGCAACAGTGCCACCGCATCGCGCAGAACCTCCGCGAAGACGTCATCGGACCTTGTTTCTTCCATGCCCCTCACGGCGCCGAAACTCGCGCCCACGAGACGCATCGCGAGCGCGTGGCAGGTGAGCACCGTGACCCCCCGGGCATCGTCACCGACCATGTCCAGAAGGCGGCGGCGAATCTGGACGGCCGCGTGGCGGTTGTAGGCGAGCCCCAGAATCCCTCGTGGATGTTCCCGCCTGACCCGCAGCAGGTAGGCGATGCGATGCACCAGCACACGGGTCTTGCCCGAACCTGGTCCGGCGAGCACCAGCACGTTGGTCTGCTCTCGGCTATCGGCGACGATGCGCCGTTGAACGGGGCTCAAGTCTTCGACGATGGCACGCCAGGTGCCTGGCGTCGTCTCGCGAGCGATCTCAGCGTGCCTATTCGGCAGCCAGCGATCGAGGAACGCCCGCCGCTCCATGCCGAAATAGTCCATTGCCAGACGGACCGCATCGGCCATGGCCTCGAGTCCCCGCGCGGCGAACTCGGCCATGACGTGAACTTGCAGCACCTGTTCCTGGTAGTGCAGCCTTAGAGGTTCAAAATCCGCGTCGGCGAATCCGCGCCGACGTCCGCCCGAGTGGCGCTGGTCCGACAAGTGGATCGTCATGGCCGGACGGAACACGGCAAGGCCCTTGTTGAGCCGAATCACTTCCTGTTCGTGAAGCCAGATCAGGCTGCGATCAAGCAGCTTGCTGAGGTCCCAACCTTCGCTTTTCAACACCAGATCGTCGGCGAGGACCGAGCGCAGCGCGCCCATCGTTGTTTCGGCGAGCAGGTCCGTGCCGCGAAGGCCCTGCGGCAGCACTGACAGCAAGTGGTCGAGCAAAAGACCCGCCGCGGAACGGCGAAGCTCCGCCGTGCGCGCGAGCGCCCGCCATCCCCGCCGCAGCGTCACGGTAGCGGTCTCCCGGTCCTGGCGGCGCACGTCGATGCTGCCGCCGGACCCTCCCTCCGCCCGGTCGTCGCCGCGTCCGTCCTGGGAGATGCTACGCAAAATCCGGAGCACCCGGTCCGGCAACGCATGGGTGACGCCGCCGTCTTTCAGTTTCTGCGACGCAACGCGCAAATGCATGATGGAGCGGTCCCCAATTTGGAGATCCGGTGCCGATTCCCGCATGTGATCGATGAGGTTTGTCTCCAGATCGCGGGCCTCCTGCAACCGGCGCTCGGAAGAGCGCGCGACGCCGGCGTGAACGAACGCCGTCAATGCCGTGTCATTGGTCACGAGGCCCAGAGACTCCAGGTCGTGCAGGGCGTGTCGCACACCCGCCGAATCGAGCCCCGCCACGCCCATCAATTCGTCGGTGGTCACGCCCTCGTCCGGGTCCGCCGCGATCAGCGCGCGCACCAGCTTTAGCAGGGTCGCGCGGCGGGCTTCAGTCAGGTCCTTTCTGGCCGCGAGCCGGTCCCGCGCCTCAACCACGGAGTCCACCCGCAGCGACGAGGGGAATACCTGCACGCTGTTCTCCTCGCGACTCAGGAGAGCGGCCTCTTCAAGCCACGCGACCGCCGTTTTCACCCGCGTGTCGTCCGTCGCGCTGTCGCGCTCGAACGCGTTGTCCTCGTCTTCGACCAACACTTCGCCCGGGGTCGCCACCACCTCCCCTTCCAGTTGGCGTTTGCGATCAATATTCCGTAGCGCTCGGAGAATGCCGTGGATTTCCCGACGGGTGAGCCTCGATCGCGCCGACATCCCGAACTGCCGCTCGACATCTTCATCGGTGTAGAGCAAAACGCAGCGCGCGAACTCCCGGTCCCGCCCGGCGCGACCCGCTTCCTGCAGGTAGTTTTCCAATGATCCGGGGATGTCGGCATGGATCACCAGCCGCACATCGGGCTTGTCTATGCCCATGCCAAAAGCGTTGGTGGCGGCGATGACCCGCAACTCGCCGCCGATAAATCGCTGCTGGGTGTTCTTTTTCGTCTCCGGCGGCAACCCGGCGTGGAAATGCGCGGCGGCGAGACCTTTTCGACTGAGGTATTCCGCCACCTCTTCGCAATGCCGCCGCGTGGCGCAATAGACAATCACCCCGCCGGGCTGATCCGGCGGCAGATCGGCCAACAGCACCTGGTGGATATCATCCAGTTTAGCGGCGCGGTCCGTGCGCAGCACCACGAAATCCAGGTTCTCGCGTCGGGCGCCGCCGTCGAAGGTGTAGAGATCTATGGCGAGCTCATCGCGAAAGTAGGCTTGTATCTCCGCCACTACATCAGGTTTCGCCGTAGCCGTCAGGCACATCACCGGCGGCGGCGCCGAATCGCCCGCGCGTTCCCGGATGAAGCGCCCGACATACCGGTAGTCGGGGCGAAAGTCGTGGCCCCAACGCGACAGGCAGTGCGCTTCGTCAAGCACCCAGGCGCCGATCTCTCGCAGTTCGAGCGTCCGTCTGAGCGAACGGTTGCGCAGTTGTTCCGGCGAGATCAGCAGAATCGCGGCATCGCCCAAGCGCACCCGGTCGAGCGCGTCGGCGCGTTCCGGCATGGACAACATGCCGTTCACCGTAACGCACGAGCCGATGCCCCGCGCTTCGAGGCCGGCGACCTGGTCGGCCATAAGCGCGACCAGCGGCGAGATCACCACGGTGAGCGCACCTGTCTTGTCGTAGCGGGATAACGCCGGGACCTGGTAGCAGAGCGACTTGCCCGCGCCGGTGGGCAGCAAGCCGAAAACATGGTCTCCGGCCATGGCCTTTTCCACGATCGCCCGCTGCATCGAGTGGCCAGCGTCCGTCGCCGGCCTGGCGCGATAATCGTCGAAGCCGAACCACCGTTTGAGTTCCTTCACCGCATCGTGGCGTTCGCGGCACCAAGCGCAGCCGGCGTCCCTGCATGGCACGTCCCGAAGATGCCGAACGAGGACCCCGGCTGCCGGAAACCGATGGCGCACCCAAGGCGGCATGACCGAATTGCCGCCGGCGACGGAGAGCCACGCAAGCGCGTAGGCCAGCGGCCAACCGGCCCGCCCGTCCGCCGTGGCCTGCCGCCCCCGACCGACGCAGACATTCCCGGCCAAGCGTCGGCTGATCGCGTCTCCAGCTTCCGTATCGGCTGGGCGGGGAGCATCCCTCAGTCCCGAAAAGAAGGTATCGAACCCTTTGCCCCTGTCAGATTTCGTAGTCAGCCAGTGCCAGGCAACAAGGAGGTCGGGGTCGACGCGGGATAGTGCGTTACGCTCGTCGGAGAGGAGTTCAACGGCCCGTCGAGCGTCGAGTTTGGGGTCGTTGATCTGGCCGCGCACCAAGCCGCCATCTTGATAGTGCTTGACGAGGTGATGGTACGGGTTGGCGGGGAACGCCAGCGGGCTCAATCGCAAGGTGTCCAACATTGGCATGGCCAACAAGCGAAGTTCGGGCGCCGCTGCTGCAAGATGATGAATGTCGAAGTCGATCAGGTTATGGCCGACAAGACAGTCGCCGCCCGCGGCGAAGTCATCCAGTTGCGACAACGCCGCATGCAGGCCGGCGGAGCGAAGGTTCCCTTTCGGGAACGTCAGCGCCGCTCCCGTTCCTTCATCGACCGCGGCGAAAGCAAATATACGTCCGTCGCGTTTCCCAACTTCCAGGTCAATTGAGATGCAGCGCATTGACAAGCCGGTTACGTTCGACACGCACAATCGTACAGAGCGGCATCTGCGTTTTGGAAGGCGGATCGCTTAGTGCAAAGGACTGGAAGCGATATGGACAATCCATCTCCGCGTCGACGCCAAAATGGTCTAGTATGAACATTTTAGACAATTTGATAATAACAGGTGGAAGCCATGCGCTATGTCTCCGCTTCCGATGCGAAACAACGGTTCGCCGCGTTGATCGATACGGTTCAACGAGAGCCCGTCACAATCCGACGTCAAAACCGCGAAGTGGCCGTCGTTATGTCGCCCACAGATTTCAACCGACTCAGGAGCAACAATATCAAGGAGTTCCAGCGCTTCTGCGACCGAGTTTCCGCTCGCGCCAGGGCCCGAGGATTGACGGAAGAGAAGCTTGATGCGCTATTGAACGACTGACCGTGCGCGTAGTCGTCGACACGAATGTGTGGATCAGTCGCCTGCTGATCGCGGACTCCGTTTCGGCAAAAGCTGTCGACAAAGCGCTGTCTCAAGCCGACGTCATGGTTTCAGATGCCACCATCGAAGAGCTGTCTGACGTGCTTTCGCGCGAGAAGTTTGACCGATACGTGTCCGTGAATGACCGGGAACACTATCTTCGACGCCTCCTTCAAGTGACGACCCTCGTCTCGGTAATCTCGGATGTGACAGATTGCAGGGACCCGAGCGACAACCGGTTCCTTGCCTTGGCGCTCGATTCCGAAAGCGATGTCATCGTCAGTGGCGACGCCGATGTGCTCTCGCTCAATCCATGGCGAGGAATTCAGGTTGTTTCGCCCGCCGAATTTCTCGGGCTCGCCCGCCAATCCTGAAGACGGATTTCAATCGGCCTCGACCGCGACCACGTCCCCTATCGGTTCGGTGCAGAGCGGCTCCTTGTTGCGGGCGTTGTTGACGTGGGTGGACACCGGCACCACGTCCAGCGCGTCTGGCAGCGCGGAACCCAGCATCGCCGCAAGGTCTTGCGTCGGGGTACGCCGGTCCATCCACGCGCAGGCATCGTCGAAAGACAGCATGAGCGGCTGCCGGTCGTGGACGAAGGCGAGATTCGGATGGGCGGGCGCGGTCACCACCGCGAACCCCACGCTGGCGACGCCGCTCTCGGGGTCGCGCCAGCGGTCCCAGACGCCGCCGAGCAGCATCGGCTTGTGTCCCGCCGGCCTGACGTAGTAGGGCATCCTTCCGCGCCCGGTGCCGGTCCACTCGTAGAAGCCGCAGACGGGCACGACGCAGCGGCGGCGGCGGAACGGCTCCTTGAACGCGGAGTTCGTGGCGAGGGTCTCCGAGCGGGCGTTGAACATGGCGTAGCGCGTGCCGAGGGTCTTCGACCAGTACGGCGTCAGCCACCAGCGGGCCGAGGTCGCGCGCCGCGTGTCGTCGCGGGAGTGGCCGACGATCCAGACCTGCTCGGTCGGGGCGGCGTTGCGGTTGTCCTCGCCGGGATAGGGTTCCCCTGTGAGTTCGACGTATATCTCGACGAGCGGGTCCGAAACGACGTTCAATCGCCCGCACATCCTCGATACCTCCGAAAGCTCCGCCGGCGACCTTACCCCGCCCGCGTCAGGCGTGCTAATTTTAGGAGCGACGACTATGGTCGGCAACGCACCGCGCATCGGGAGGGGAAATGGCCGCACTTGATGATTTCCGCGAAGACACCAGGGCATGGCTCGATCAGCACTGTCCGCCAGGCGCGCGGGGGCCCGGGGAGATACCGGCCGGCGGCTCGAAGCTGCCCATCGACGACCCCGACACGCTCCTCTGGCGCGACCGCATGGTGGAGAAAGGCTGGACCGCGCCGACCTGGCCCGTGGAGTACGGCGGCGGGGGCCTCACCAACGATGAGTCCATGGTGCTGGTGACCGAGATGCAACGCATCCAAGCGCGCGCGCCGCTGACCGGCATGGGCGTCAACCTCATCGGCCCGACCCTGCTCGAGTTCGGCACCGAGGACCAGAAGCAGCGCCACATACCGCCCATCGTCCGGGGCGAGGTCCGCTGGTGCCAGGGCTACAGCGAACCGGGCTCCGGCTCGGACCTCGCGAGCCTGCGCACGCGCGCCGAGGACAACGGCGACCACTTTCTCGTCAACGGCCAGAAGATCTGGACCTCCGGCGCGCACTTCGCCGACTGGATCTTCGCGCTGGTTCGCACCGACCCGGACGTTCCCAAGCACGTCGGCATCAGCTTCGTGCTGATGGACATGGATCAGCCGGGCATCACGGTCCGGCCGATTCGGCTCATCAGCGGCGCATCGCCCTTCTGCGAGACCTTCTTCGTCGACGCCATCGCGCGCAAGGACGACCTGGTCGGAGAACTGAACCAGGGCTGGACCGTCGGCAAGCGTTTGCTGCAGCACGAGCGCGGCAGCATGGCATCGCTGGTCGGCGGCGCGGCCACCGATCCCAGGCCGACGCTGCAGGACGAGGCCAAGCGCTACGCCGGTGACGACGGCGGGCGCATCGCCAATCCCGCCCTGCGCAGCCAGGTGGTCGCCCACAACATGAACGACCACGCGTTCCGCCTGACGCAACTGCGCGCCGTGGAAGAGGCCCGGGGCGGCGGCACGCCCGGACCGATCACGTCGATCTTCAAGACCTACGGCACCGAACTCCGACAGGAGAAGTCGTCGCTCTTCATCGGCATGCGCGGCACGCGGAGCCTCGTCTGGGATGAAGCGTCCGAAAGCCAGCTCTTCGAGGACACGCGAACGTGGCTCGCTGACCGCGCCTCCTCCATCTACAGCGGCTCGAACGAGATTCAACGCAATATCATCGCCAAACGCGTCCTCGGCCTGCCCGACTAGTCGACACGGCTATTGCGACTCTGCAACATTGGCCGCAGTGACCGCCGGAAACAGGATCGTTGAAGACACACATTTCACGCGAGGCGCTACGCCTCGCAGCGCCGTTGGTCTGCGCGGCCCTCGCCGGCTGCACCGGGAGCACCGACATGTCTGAGACAGCCAAGCCGGTGACGCCGCCCGTAGCCGACCGCCGGCCGCACGTATTCACCCATCACGGGATCGAAGTGGACGATCCGTACCACTGGCTCAGGGACCAGAGTTATCCGACCGTCGACGACGCCGACGTGATCGCCTATCTCGAAGCGGAAAACCGCTACTTCGACGCCGTCATGGAACCCCACAGGGAACTCACGGAGACGCTCTTCGAGGAGATCAAGGCCCGGCAGAAGCCCGACGATGAGTCGGTGCCGGTCAAGGACGGAAACCACTTCTACCAGTGGCGTTTCGAGCCTGGCGCCCAGTACCGGACGTGGACCCGCTGGCCCGTAGACGAACCCGACGCCGTGGAAACGGTCCTCGACGAGACCGCCCTGGCCGAAGGTCACGACTACTTCGCCCTCGGTTCGTTCTCGGTCAGCCACGACGGCCGCTACCTAGCGTACAGCACCGATACCAGCGGCGCCGAGCGCTACACCATGTTCATCAAGGACCTGGCGAACGGCACCGTGATGCCCGAGGCCATCGAGAGCACGCTCGGCGACGCGGTGTGGGCCGAGGACGACCGGACGCTGTTCTACGCCGTGATGAACGAGAACTGGCGCTCCCACCAGGTGCGCCGACACACGCTGGGGGCGCCGGTGGAGCGGGACGAGGTGGTCTACGAAGAGTCCGACAGCGGTTTCTGGGTCGATCTCGGCGAGGCCTCGTCAGAACGTTACATTGTCATCTCGACCGGCGACCAAGTCACCAACGAGTCGTACCTGCTGCCGTCGGACAAACCGCATGGGAAACCCGCACTCGTCGCCGCCCGACGCGTTGGCCACGAATATGACATCGACCACCAGGGCGACCGGTTCATCGTCCGCAGCAACGACACGCACAGGAACTTTCGCCTGGCGAGCACCCCTGCGAACGATTTCACCGAGTCCGCGTGGACCACGCTCATCGAAGGCGCCGACGACACCTACCTCCTCGGCTTCACGTGCTTCGACCGCTGGATAGCCATCGAGGAACGCGTCGCCGGCATCGACCAAGTGCGCATCCTGGACCGGGAGGGAGGAGAGCGCCGCGTCGCCTTTCCCGAATCCGTCTACAGCGTCGGATTCGGTGCCAACGCCGAGTACGACACCGACGTGGTCCGCCTGTCATACGCGTCCATGGTCACGCCCGATACGGTGTACGACTACGACATCGCCGGCGGCGACCTCGCGGTCAGGAAGGTGCGCGAGATACCGAGCGGCTACGATGACGGGGCGTACCGCACCTACCGGATCTCGGCGCCCGCGCGCGACGGGGCATCGGTCCCCGTCTCCATCGTGCACAGGAAGGACACGCCGCTCGACGGCAGCGCACCGCTTTACCTTTACGGCTACGGGGCATACGGCCACGCCATGGACCCGTCCTTCTCCACCAGCCGGATTTCGATTCTCGACCGCGGATTTATCTTCGCCATCGCGCACATCCGGGGCGGCACGGAACTGGGCCGCGACTGGTACGAGCAGGGCAAGCTCGAGTTGCGGACCAACACCTTCAATGACTTCGTCGATGTCGCCCGGCACCTGATCGACGACGGGCTCGCGAAGCCGGGCCGCATCGTCATCAGGGGCGGAAGCGCCGGCGGCGAACTCATGGGCGCGGTGGTGAACCAGGCGCCCGAGCTGTGGGGCGCCGTAGCCGCGCACGTGCCCTTCGTCGACGTGCTCAACACCATGCTCGACGACTCCCTGCCCCTCACCCCCGGCGAGTGGCCCGAGTGGGGGAACCCGATCACGGACAGGGACGCGTTCGAGTTCATCCGCTCCTACTCGCCCTACGATCAGCTCTCGCCCGGGGCCTATCCGCCCATGCTGGTCACCGGGGGACTGAACGATCCGCGCGTGACGTACTGGGAGCCGGCCAAGTACGTCGCCAAGCTCAGAACGTTGAAGACGGACGACAACACCCTCGTGCTGAAGACCAACATGGGGGCTGGCCACGGCGGCAAGTCCGGACGCTACGACGCGCTGTACGAGGTCGCGGAGGAATACACGTTTTTCCTCGTCGCCCTGGGCCTGGCCGACGGCTAGCAGAGCATCCATGTCGGGAATGGCCAAGGCGTTCCACCCCGGGATCGACGCCTGGTTCGCCTCCCGATTCAAGACGCCGACCGACGTCCAGGCGCAAAGCTGGCCCAGGATCGCGACCGGCGAACACCTGGTCATCACCGCGCCGACCGGCAGCGGCAAGACGCTCACGGCCTTCCTCTGGGCGCTCAACGCGTTCGCCACCGGCGCCTCGCTGCCCGGAGCGACGCGGGTGCTCTACGTTTCCCCGCTGAAGGCCCTGAACAACGACATCCAGCGCAATCTCACCGACCCCTTGCGGCAGCTTCGCGATGTCTTCGACGCCCGGGGGGAAGCCTTCCCGAGCGTGCGCGCCGCGACGCGCAGCGGCGACACGCCCCAGGGAGAACGCCAGCGCCTGCTGCGCCGGCCGCCGGAAATCCTCATCACCACGCCGGAAAGCCTGCTTCTGCTGCTGACCACCACGCGGGGACGGCAGGCCCTGTCTACTGTGGAGACCGTGATCCTCGACGAGATTCACTCCATCGTCGAGAACCGGCGCGGCGCCTCCCTCGCGACGAGCCTCGAACGACTGGTGGAACTCGCGGGCGAGTTCCAGCGCATCGCGCTGTCCGCGACCGTGCGGCCCATCGAAGCCGTCGCGCGTTTTGTCGGCGGCAGCGACATCCACGACCGGCCGCGCGAGGTCGGCGCGGTGCGTTCGGCGACGGACAAGAAGATCGAACTGGCCGTGCGCTTTCCCGAAGCGGCGCGTGACGCCGCAGAGAACGGGAAAAAGGTGTGGGACCCGCTGTCCGACGTGTTCAGGGACGTGATCGACGCGAACCGCTCGACGCTGTTCTTCGCCAATAGCCGGCGACTGACGGAGAAGATCACCCTCAAGCTGAACGACGACGTGGTCAGCCCGATTGCGTATGCCCATCACGGTTCCCTGTCCCGCGAGGTCCGAACGGAGGTGGAGCGCCGGTTCAAGGACGGCGAACTGAAGGCCATCGTCGCGACCAATTCGCTCGAGATGGGGATAGATATCGGGGACCTGGACGAAGTCGTGCTGGTGCAGTCGCCGCCGTCCCTCGCATCGTCGGTGCAGCGCATCGGGCGCGCCGGCCACAACGTCGGCGACACCAGCCGGGGAGCGCTGTTTCCCACGCATGCGCGCGATTTCCTCGACGCCGCCGCCATAGCGAACGCGGTGCGGGGACGCGACATCGAGCCGCTGACGGTCATCTCGAATCCGCTCGACGTGCTGGCGCAGGTCCTGGTCTCGATGACCGCATCGGAGACGCGCACCGTCGACGGGGCATACCGGACGATTCGCCGCGCCGGTCCTTACGCGTCGCTGGATCGTCAGCAGTTCGACCTGGTCGTCGAAATGCTCGCCGGCCGCTACGCCGGCACCCGTATCCGGGACCTCAAGCCGCGCGTCGCCTTCGACCGCATTCGCAACACCCTGAAGGCGCGCAGGAGCGCCGTATTCGCCCTCTACAACGCTGGCGGAACGATCCCCGACCGCGGCTATTACCAGCTCCGCCACGCGGAGTCGGGCGCCCTCATTGGAGAACTCGACGAGGAGTTCGTCTGGGAGGCGACCATCGGGCAGAACTTCACCCTCGGCACCCAGAACTGGCGCATCGAGCGCATCACGCACAACGATGTCCTGGTCAGGTCGGCCGAGCCGGGCGCCAGCGCGCCGCCGTTCTGGCGCGCGGAAAATATCGAGCGCAGTTTCTACTTCTCCCAGCGCGTCGGAGACTTCCTGGAATTCGCGAACCGACTGCTGGCCACCGCAGCGGAAGATGAACTCGAAAGCCATCTGCGCGACAAGCTGGCTTTCGAGGCCATCGCCGCCGAGGAACTGCTCGACTACCTGGCGCGCCAGCGGGAAGTCTCCGGCCGGGACCTTCCGCACCGGCATCACCTGCTGGTGGAACACATCCGCACGGGGCCGGGCGGCTATGCAGGTCCAGACCGCAATCAGCAGATCGTCCTGCATACCTCCTGGGGCGGTCGCGTGAACCGTCCCATCGCGCTCGCCATGGAGGCGGCGTGGCGTCAGCGCTTCGACACCGAAGCCGACATCCATGCCGACAATTTCGCCATCGTCGCGCAGGTGCAGGAGGGCGTCGACCCGAACTCGCTGCTCTCGCTCGTGACGACCGCCAACTTCGAATCGCTGCTGCGGGAGTCGCTGGAGGGCAGCGGCTTTTTCGGCGCGCGGTTTCGCGAGTGCGCGGGCCGCGCCCTGCTCCTGACCCGCCAGCGATTCAATCAGCGCATGCCGCTGTGGCTAACGCGCATGCAGGCGAAGAAGCTCCTCACCGCCGTCAGGCGCCTCGACAACTTCCCCATCCTGCTCGAGACCTGGCGCGCCTGCCTCAGCGACGAGTTCGACATGCCGGCCGCGCGCGAGGCCCTGGCCGACCTCGAGTCCGGCGTCATCGCCACTTCGATCGCCGAGACATCCGCACCCACGCCGTTCGCCACCGGCATCGCCTACGACCAGTTGAACCGTTACATGTACGCCGACGACACGCCCGAACGAGGCGCGCCGTCGGCGCTCTCCGAGGATCTCATCCGCCAGGCGGTGCACGACCAGCGCCTGCGCCCCACCATCGCGCCCGGCGTGATCGCGGATTTCGAATCGAAGGCGCTGCGCACCGCGCCCGGCTACGCGCCGCAGGATGCCGAAGATCTTGCCGAATGGGTGAAGGAGCGCGTGCTGATACCCGAGGCAGAGTCGTCGGCGCTGCTGGCGGACGCTCCCTGGGATTTGCCGGACGAGGTCATCCGCATGGCACGGGGAAGCGGAACCTGGCTCGTCCACGCCGAAGACGCCGCGCACATCGAGACCGCCTTGTTCGGCAAGGCCCGTGCCCCGGGAGATCGCCAGGATCCCAGGGACGCCACGCAGTTGTTCGCCGAGTTCATCCGCTTCTATGGCCCGCGCACCATCGACGAACTGCGCGCGCTGTTCCCCGTCGAACCCCGCGCGCTCGATGCCATCCTCGCGTCGCTGGTGGATTCGGAGACCCTTATTGAAGGACCGCTGGTCGATGGATCGGATGCCAGCCGCTTCTGCGATGCAGAGAATCTCGAAACGCTCATTCGCTTTCAGCGCGCGGCGCGACGACCCGTGCTGGCACCGCAGTCGGTACGAAGATTGCCAGCATTCGTTGCGGCATGGCAGCGTGTGGGCGCCAGGGCATCCGAGAATCGGCTGCTCGATGTCGCGGAGCAGCTTCGGGGCTTTGTCGCGCCCCTTCCCTTCTGGCTGGAAGACGCCTGGCGCTCGCGGCTCGCGGGCTTCGAGCCCGAGATGCTCTCCTCGGCCATCGCGAACTACGGGCTGACCTGGCGCGGAGCGGGCCGGGAACGCATCACGTTCTGTTTCGAGGACGAACTGGACGCGCTGGCGCCACCCGCCGCCGCGACGACCGGGATCACTTCGCTGTTCACGGACCCGGCCGCAAGATACACGTTCGCGCAGCTCATGGACGCCTCCGACCTGGATGCCGAAGCGTTCAATGCCCTCTTCTGGAAGACGGTCTGGGGCGGACACATCGTCGCGGACGGCGTGCTGCCCCTGAAGACTGGCGCGGCGCAACGCTTTCGGCTGGCCGGCAAGCTCCACAACCGGAGCGAGGTACCCAGCGTATCGGACCGTCGCCTCGCCCGCGCCCGGGCGCGCCGCGTCGCGCAGGGATGGCCGGGCAACTGGATGCTCGCGAGCGGGGAGCCGCCGTCCGAAGACGATGCGCCGGATCCCGTCGAAGCGCTCGAGACCGCCAAGGACCTGGGCCGCGTCCTGCTGGACCGGTACGGCATCGTGAACCGGGACATCGCGGCGCGCGAAGGCGGCGTATTCCGCTGGCGCGACCTGTTTCGTGCGCTGCGCGTCATGGAACTCTCCGGCGAAGTGGCGGCGGGTCTTTTCTTCGAGGACCTCGCCGGCCCCCAGTTCGCCCTCCCCGGGGCAGTGCGCGAACTGGGCCGACTCCCCACCGATCGTCAAGCGACGTTCTGGGTCAACGCGATCGACCCGATCGCTCCCACCGGCCTTGGCCTCCACTGGGAAGGCCTTCCCCAGCGCCGTGCGCAGAACCACCTGGGCTTCCATGCAGGCGAACTGGCCTTCGTCGTCGAAAACGGCGGCAGAAAGCTACGCATTCTCCTCGAACCCGACGATCCGGGGCTCGACGCGCTGGCCATCCACCTGGCACCGATCCTCTGGGCAGGTCGACGTGTCGCAATCGATACTATCAACGGCCTGCCCGCCAGGCAGAGCCCCTACCTCGAAGCCCTCGCGCGGCATCTGGACCTGGGGCACGATCATCGCGGGATCTACGTGGAGCGGCATATCTAGGCCGCGCGCTATGGCGCCGGCGCGCCGCGCTGGAAGGCGTCGAGTTCGCTGGCAGTGAAGCCGATATCGGCGTCGACGATCTCGTCGCGCATGAAGTCCTGGTCGGGATTTCTCGGCGTTGGCCGCCGATTCATCAGGCGCAGGCACTGCCGGTCGATCCACGAGCCGTTGAGGCGGCTGGCGCGCGCGATCAGCCACATGGAGAGCCGGTGGGCGCGCACGCGCCGACGGTAGGCGCGGGCATCCGCTTTCATGCCGCGAGCTTGTCGATCCGGCAGGGGATGCCCTTCAGGTGCGGGATGCCCTGCTCCCGGTCCAGAAAATCCTCGTCGTCCGGGCAGACCTGGGCGTCGGCGTGGTCCCACGCGCCGGAGAGCTTGCCGGCGCCCCGGGGCATCTCCGGCTTCCACCAGCCGTGCGGTACCCGGACGAGGTCCTCCGGCATGTCGTCGCGAATGCTGGCGCGGAGTTTGACGCTGCCGGTCCGGGAGCGCACCGCCACCCATTCGTCCTGCTCGACGCCCCAGCGCCTGGCGGTTGCGGCGTTGACGTACATCTCCGGCTCGGGCTTGCGGCGCCGCAGTTCCGGGATGTGCCGGTGCCCGGTCTGGAAGTACTCCTCTTCGCGCACCCCCGTGAACAGCGCCAGCGGGAACTCGGCGTCCGCGGGGGGTGCCTCGCGGTAGTACGGCAGCGGGTCGAAGCCGAGATCTTCGAGAATGGTGGAGCGCAGTTCCACCTTGCCGGTGGGGGTGGCGAAGCCGGTCTTCTCGTACTTCTTGAATTTGGCCATGCCGGCCGGATAGATCTCGAAGCGCGCCGCGAATTCGTCGAAGGTGAGGCCGGTGGCCCGCAGACGGTAGTTGTGGAACTCGTCGAGTGTGCGCCAGGGAAATCCCTCCTGGAGGCCCAGTTCGTTCGCCAGCAGGCGCCAGAACTCGAAAGTGCTGCGGCATTCGCCGGGCGGTTGCATGGCCTGCTCCGAGGGCCGGGCCAGGGATGTCCAGCCCCACGCGTCGTGCAGCCAGGGCCGCTCGATCCAGGCGTCTCCCGGGAGAATGTAGTCCGCGAGCTGGGCCGTGGGCGTCATGAACTGCTCGTGAACGACGACGAGGTCCTGGTTCAGGATCCCCTTGTGAATCAGGTGCATGTTGGCGTAGCTCATGAGCGCGTTGTTGCCGAGCACGAAAAACGCCTTGACCGGATAGGGGTCCGCGTGCGCCATGGCCTGGAACACCGCCGGCGGAACAGCCATGTAGCTGCCGGTGATGAGATTGGCGTAGTCGTGACCCCAGACTCGGCGCGTGGGCTCCTTCAACGCCGCAGTGCCCCGGTAGGTGAATGCCGGGTGCCGGTCCGCGCCCAGTTGCTTCGCGCGTTGGGACTCGGCCAACGCATCGTGCAGTTCGATCTCCGACTCCGGCACGATATTCGGGTTGAAGCCCTGCAGCGTCTCGCCGCCGGGAACGTCCAGATAGCCGCAGAGCGCCCGCAGCGCGCAATGCAGGCGGATGGCGGACGTGCTGTTGCGTTGCTGATCGGTGATCGGAGTCCAGGGGATGATCGACGGCCCGTTGGTGGCGTAGAGCCGGGCGGCCTCGCGGATGAGATCGGCGTCGACGCCGGTGATCGCCGCCACCCGCTTGACGGGATACTCGCGCACCCGCTCCCGGAACGCCTCCAAGCCATGCGTCCAACTGGCGGCGAAGTCCTCGTCGTAGAGCCCTTCCTCAAGAATAACGCTGAGCCACCCGAGGCACATCGCCGCGTCCGTTCCCGCCTTAAGCGGCAGCCATAGATCGGCGAGTTCGGCGTTCTCGCTGCGGCGCGGATCCAGCACGATCAGCTTCGCCCCGCGCTTCTGCGCCCGACGGATGTTGTTGTAGATCGGCGTCCAGCTATGGCGCCTCGGGTTGTGCCCGAAAAGCACGATGCAGTTGGTCTGCGCATAGTCTGGCCACGGGAACCACCCATAGGTCATGCGGTTGATCGCAGCCGTGTTGCCTGCGCACAACGACACGCCGCTGATCCAGTTCGGCGAGCCGACGAGGTTCATTACCCGCCGTCCCAGGCCGTAGTCCGTGCTGGTATTCCATTGGCTGGTCGAGACCGCCCAGGCCTCGGGTCCATACCGGCGGATGATGTCGCTCAGGCGCTCGCCGATATCCGCCATCGCGGCTTCCCAGGAGACGTTCTCCCATTCGCCCGAGCCGCGCTCGCCGACCCGCTTGAGAGGCTCCAGAATGCGGTCCGGATGCGCGAACCCCTTGGGCGCGTAGATGCCCTTCATGCAGATGTTGTCGCGAAAAAACGGGTTGCGCGACGACCGCACCTTGACCACGCGACCCTCGTCCACCTGCGCCACCACTGAACAAGCGATGTCGCAACTCGCGCAGATGACGCGCTTCTCTTCCACGGCGGCTCTCCCGGACATCAGATGCTGCGATGGAAGCTACGCCAGCAATGCGGGCGGGTCAACGAGGCAGCTTGCGGCTATCGGGACGACCGACAGATTGATACGATTCCCGGATGACCTACGATCCCGAAAACATCTTCGCGAAGATCCTGCGGGGCGAAGCGAACGCCCACGTGGTGCTCGACGAGGAACACTGCCTGGCCTTCATGGACCTGATGCCGCAGAGTCCCGGGCATACGCTCATCATTCCGCGCGAATCAGCGGAGAACATCTTCGACCTGAGCGAGGAAGGACTCGCGCACCTCACCGCGACCACGCGTCGCGTAGCCAGGGCAGTGAAGACCGCGCTCAATCCTGCCGGGCTCATGATCGCGCAACTGAACGGCGTCGACGCGGGACAGACCGTATTCCATATCCATTTCCACGTGATACCGCGTTACGCGGGCGAAGGGCTGACCTTCCACGCGCGATCGATGGCAGACGCCGACGAACTGGCCGCGAACGCCGCCAGGATCCGCGCCGCGCTCGAGGCATGACACGCCGGTTCATCGCGCCCTCCATCGCAGTGAACGCCGGTTCGAAACGGCAGGACATTTGGGGGGTAGAATGGGGGGTCAAGGAGGGGTTCCATGGACATCGGCTATTTGACTTTCTGGGGCGCAAAGCCGGACGAGTCGGTAACGGAGGGCTACGCCGCCAACCTCAAGGAGGTCGCCGCCGCCGACGAGATCGGAATGGACTCGGTGTGGGTCGGAGGCGTCCCCCTGGGGGGCATTCAACCACTGCAGATAGCGCCGGCCATCGCCGCAGTCACGCGCCGGATCAGGATCGGTACGGCGGTGCACCTGCCGCACCTGCGGGCGCCCGGCGAGAAGTTCGAGACCGAGGTGGCGGAAGGCGGATCGAGGATAGACAGGAGGGGGCAGGCGGGAGAACGCTACCAGTACGTTTTCGAGAACCTGCCGCAGGCGAACCCCATCAATGTCGCCGAGCAGATCGCCATCATCGACCAGGTCAGCAACGGCCGCTTCATCTACGGTGCGGGGGGCAATACCACCGGCGACGCGCGGCGCCAGAGACACTTCCTCGAGTACCTGGAAGTGATGAAAAAGGTCTGGACGGAGGACCAGTTTTCCGGATACGAGGGCGAATTCTTCAACTACCCACCGCTCCCCGGGGTTTCGCGCATCAACCCGAAACCGGTGCAGAAGCCCCATCCGCAGATCCTGTTGCCGCTGGACAGCCAGCAGAACTTCATACCCATGGGCAGAAACGGCTACTGCATCGCCATCGGCGGCGGCAGCTCGCACAACGAGCGCGGGGACGCGGTGTTGAAGCAGGACGTCGGGAACTACCGGCAGGCGTGGAAGGATGCGGGCAATCCCGGAGAGCCGAAGGTGGTGATCCGCATCACGACCCACGTGGCGGCGACGCAGGCGGAGGCCGACCGCGTTCGGGAAGCCGCCGACAGGGCTCGCGCAGAGAGGATGGCGGCGAGAGGGCAAACGCCCGCCAAGGGCGGCCCCGAGCGCGGATCCAACCTCGTCGGGACAGCGGCGGAGGTGGTGGATCGCATTCACGAACTCGAGGAAGACTTCGGCGCCGACGAACTCATGTGCACATGGATGGGACGCACGCTCTCCCGCGAAGATGTCGTGCGGACCATGCAGGTCATGGCCGACGAGGTCATGCCCCGGGTCAAGTGAGACCGACCCGCTTCTGCGGGTATCAATGGGCAGGCCCGGCGCTCCGGCCGGCGTGAACGCTTTTCGTCAGCGCGACGAGACGCTCGCCTGCAGGTAAACGAGGGCGCCCTGCCAGGGTGGCACCGAGTCACTGCGGTAGATGCGGCCGCAACAGACCTCGAACTCGCCGGGGTCCGGAAAGTTGTCGAACAGGTTCTGCGCTCCGAGCTTGATGGCGTACCGGTCCCGCAACGTCCAGGACGCTTCCACGTCCACCATCACTTCGCGCCCGAAGCTCTGGACCCTCGCGAGGCTCGCGTCCAGGGCGTTCTCGTATTCTCCGTAGTACCGCGCGCGCAACATCAGGTCGAGGCGGCTCCAGACGTGGCTCGCCGTGACGACGGCGGTCGTGCCCGGTACGCCCTTCTCGATATCGTGTTCCGCCTCGGCGTCGACGTGCAGGCCGCGGCGGGCGAAGTCCGTGCGGTTGAGGTTCATGGCGGCCTGCAGCGAAGTGCTGCCGAAAGACCAGTCGGTCCGCCAGGAGGCCACGAGGTCGACGCCCCGGGTCTCGGTGTCCACGTCGTTGGTGAAAAAGCGCACCTGCGCGATGTCGCTCGCGCCGGGGACGCCAAGAGCGACGAGGCGGGCCGCGTGGGCGGGTTCCACGGCGAATTGGGAGGACAGCACGATGCGGCTGTCAAGACGGACGTGATACAGGTCGAGCGTCAGGGCGAGACCGTCGAAGAACGTGGCGGCGGCGCCCAGGGTCCAGGCATGCGAGTGCTCAGCGTCCAGCGGCAGGCCGCCAAACATCGCAGCGGCCGGATGCATGGAAGGGAAGACGCCCTCCGCCCGCGGAAAACCGCTGGCGTCGATCCGCGTCGACACGTTGGTAGTGGAGATCTGGCCTGGCGTCGGGGCACGGAAACCCGTTCCAAGGGAGGCCCGCAGATTGACACTGTCGGTCAGGCGATGCCGCATTGCCAACTTCCAGGTGCTGACATCGCCGAAGTCCGAGAAGTCCTCATACCGCGCCGCGATGTCCGCCAGCGAACGCTCGGTGAGATCGACCTCGATGTCCAGGTAGCCCGCGTAGCTGCGCCGGTCCACGGCCGAAGTGAACCGGGGCGGGTAGCCGGGAAAACCGTTCGACCCGACGGGAACGGCATTGTTGACGGGGTCGCCGTTGGGGCAAAGCGAACCGCGGGCCTCGAACCCCGGTATGCGGCACTCGACAACAGTCAGGCCGTCCGCGGGGTCGGCATCCACTTCCGCCTGGGTGATCTCGAAATTGAACGGGTCGGGCCGCGCGAAGGGACCGATCTCGTAGGAAGGCGGGTCGCCCTCCTCTATCCGATAGCCTTCGCTGCGGTACTCGAAGCCGAAGGCGACATTCAGCGCTTTCGCGAGACCCATCTTCCACGGGATGACGAAATCAGCGTTCACGGCGAGTTCATCGTTGACAAGCCCGCCCGGATGAAACCGGGTCGGGGTCCGGGGTCCCATGGACGGATTCATCGTGTTCGCGATGCCGTAGCGGATTTCGTTGGCGCCGAGGCCCACCGACAGGTCGAACGCCAAGTCGAATGCCAGCACGCTCCGGCGTTCCCCCCGCACCCCCCCTCGGATCGCGTAATCGGTCACGTCACCGGAGAACTGGGGCGTGAAGCCAGCCGGATACAGGTGTGCGCGAGGATCGTGGATCGAACCGTCCTCGAGTCGTACCGGCAGCAATTGGCTTACGCCGGGACGCCGATAAAAGAAGCCGCCGGTCTGGTTCTTGTCCGCGTAGCTTGCGAACCCGTACAGTTGGGCCTCAACGGCTGGCGCGGTCTCCGGCATCCGCACCGGCGCCAGCACCGGCAGCGAGGCATTGACAACGAACAGGCCCTGCCGGCGCTCGGGCTGGCCCCAGATCTGCGCGGGGCTTCGGAAACGCCGCCCGCCGCCGACAAGATGGAAGTTGTCGGCGAACCGTGTATCCAGGTCGTCGGGTATGCCGTCGCTGCCACGAGCCGCCTGCAACAGTTCCCCGGTGGCCGAGTACGTGTAGGTCAGTGCGTCCGGGCCGTAATACGTGACGCCGTCCACGGTTGACCGGCTGCCTGTTGCGCCGAGCGGCGTGATGCCGGAGTTGCCGATGGCGATGTCGTAAGGCTGGGATCTGCTGGTGGGCGCAGCATCCGAAACCTGCCCGCTAATGTTCAGGAACCCGCCGTCAAGGCGGCCAAAACCGAGAGGAAAGCCCGCATTCCCTTCCAAGGTCAGTTCCTCTCCGTCGCCCCGCGTGTATCCGCCCGCGCGGGCACGCACGTCGAACCCCGAGTCGTTCGTCCCGAGCCTGAAGTTGACGACGCCCGCGATGGCGTCGGAGCCATACTGGGCCGCCGCGCCGTCGCGCAACACCTCCACCGCATCCAGGGCGATCGAGGGGATGCTGCCGACATCCGTCCCGTGCGCGCCGAAGCCCCCGAGCTGCACGAGCGCCGCGCGATGTCGTCGCTTGCCGTCGACGAGGACCAGCACGTGGTGCGAATCGAGACCGCGCAAATGCGCCGGCCGGACAAACGAGGCGCCGTCGGAAATCGGCTGGCGGCGGACGCTGAAGGACGGAATGATGGCGCTCAGCACCTCGACCAGGTCGGAGGAGTTGACGCTCTCGACCTGCTCGGAACCGAACACGTCCACTGGCACCGCAGTGTCGGCGGCGGCGCGCGCCTTGACCCGGGTGCCGACGGTGACCACCACCTCAACGAGCTGCTGCGACGCCTGGGCGTCGTCCGCAGTCTCGGCGCGCGCGCCACCGGCGACAACGCCCATGAGCGTGAGGAGTCCGACGCGATACAGGCACCGTCTTGCAACCGGCCAGCGCTTATCGCCACAGACAGGTGGGCGAGTCAGATCAGGCGCGTATCGCACGCAGACAATGGGCGAAAACTGCACTGTGGCAGGGGTCAATGGCGGCTTTTGTGAACTCGCATTTTCCCATATCCTGCCAACCATGAGATCGATTTGAGGGGGGGAGTCCGAAGTGGGCACGACTTACGTTGACGTAACTATACGCAATCCGGCCGAGCTGGAGAGAACCTGGACCGGCACCTTCGTCGCGGACACCGGCGCTTTCGATTCCCTTGTGCCGGGGTCGCTTCTCGAAGCGATCGGACTTGCCCCAAGAGGGAGTCGTGAGTACATCTTGGCCGACGGCAGCCGCACAGCCCTGGACATTACGATAGCCGAGATCGAATTCGAGGGGGAAAAAGTCGGCGGGACGGTCATCTACGGTGACGAAGGCGCCCAACCGTTGCTCGGTGTGACGGCGCTGGAATCCGGCGGCTTCCAGGTGGATCCGCGCAACGAGCGACTGAAGCGACTGCCGGCGATTCCACTTTAATGCGCCGCCGAACCCGCCTGCTGGGAACCTTTTGCAAGCTCACCTGGCGACCGCGTTGGCGATCCTCTCCCCCTCGATCTATCATGCCCCGCCGTGAACGAACGGCACTACTGTTCCGACCTTTCCCTGGCCGCGGGCGAGCCCATGGCCGGCACCGCCGACCGCGTCGACGTCTGGCTGTTGCTTGAATACAACCCTGCCTGGCGCGCGAAAGCCGTCACCGACAACGACCTGTCACCGAAGATCAAGGCGTGGTTGGACCAGCAGATGGCGTCGGTGACCGAACTCGGCCTCAAACCCCGGTTGCAGTTCATTCGACGCCCCGAACTCGACCGCGAGGAGATCACGCTGTTCGTCGGCACGGTGGAGGGTCTCTACCAGTTTGATTCGGTTGGCTACGACGCGATAACGGACCTCGACGTTGCCGATGGCCCGACTTCATGCATGCAGCGCGTCGACGCGCCACAGTACTTTGTCTGCACCAACGGCCAGCGCGACCTCTGCTGCGCGCGCTTCGGGCGCCCCGCATACGTGCGACTGCGCGAAGTCGTCGGCGCGCGCGCATGGCAGACGACGCATCTCGGAGGACACCGGTTCGCGCCCAACGTCCTGACCCTGCCGAAGGGGGTGCTGTACGGTCGCGTACGTCCGGAAGACGTTGCCGGCTTCGTCGCCGATGTCGAGTCGGGCCGCCTGGCGCGGGACCATGTCCGCGGTAGATCCGTGTTGCCCGCCGAGGCCCAGGCGGCGGAGATGGCGCTCGACGAAGAAATGATCGAACTCGTGGGTTGCGAGGCGGGCCAGGTGGTCATGCGGACGGAAAACGGCAAACGCCGCATCCGCGTGGTGGAGGCCGACGCGATGGACATCCTCGCCAGTTGCGGGGACGAAGCAACCAAGTGCGTGCGGCCTATCAGCGCGGCCCTCGAATAGGCCCCACGGCCCGCGCCGCCCGCCGTCGAGGACGTTACTGCGGCGTATACCAGATGGGCGACGTATAAGCCCTTTCCTGGATCACCAAGGGCTGTTCTTCCGGGATCTTGGAGAGATCGAGTTCGTAGAACCTGGCGTCGTATACCGTCCAGCGCGGCGTCGGGATCTGCAGCACCCGCACATAGTAGAACGCCGCCGCGTCGGGGTCGAAATCCGGATCGCGCCACACCGCACTCAGTTCGGCCGCGCCGATGCTGTTCACGTAGGTGGCGTTCCCGACGTCCACGGTATTGCCGACCGGGTCCGCTGACGTGCCGTCCTCACCCGGCGTTCTGCCATCGGAAAGCGCCACATCGTACACGCGCTCGGACATCCGTCCGGCGCGGTCGCGCCAGCCCTTCACGACCTGCACCCGGTCAAGGTTGGCGCCGTCGGGATCCTTCACCGCGCGCACCAGGAAACTCGGCGCCGTGCCTTCGGGCGCGGCGGTCAGATCGCCGCCCATGGGCACGCCCTCGCGGTAGCCGATGGCCGCCAGGTTCGGACTCGCGGCATCGCCTTGCTCAAAGTCCCACCCGGCGAAGAAACGCACGGTCATGCGGGGACCCGTGGTGGCATAGACCTCGCGACGCTTCATGGCGTCGAACAGGGCACGGCGGGTGTTCTCCCGCGCCCACACCGCCGCGTAGCCCGATGCGGCATAGTTCGAGCTGAACACCGCGCGGTAGCGGTTCGGTTCGTTCATTCCCATCTTGCCCCAGAAATTGTCTTCGTCCGCCGTCGCGAGGCCGGTGTGGACGTCCGTGCTGCCGATCATGCCGAACTTGAAGGGGTTCACGCCCAACTCGGCAGCCAGGTCCAAGCCCATGCCAAGAGCCGGTCGGGCATAGGACTGCCGCGCCGTAGCGACGAGTTCCTCCGCTGTTTGCTTCGCGTCGTCCGGTGCGGGCCTTCGCCACCTTCGTTCGAATTCCGAAAACGAATCGTCCGGCGACGCCAGCGGGTGCGTTTCGCTATCCCCCTTGAGCTGCGTCACCTCGACGATGGGCTCGAACCGCGCCCTTGTCCGAGCGTACGACGGCGTCAGCGGCCGGCCCTCGTAGTCGCTCGGGCTGAACATATGGCCGCCGCTGAGATTGCTGTTGTGCGGAATGGAGATCACGTTTCCGCCCAGCCGCTCTTCGTAGTCCGCAAGATGCGCCCAGAGGTCTTCCGGGTTTTTGCTGTCAAAGGTGGAGAACGGCAATGTCTGCCCTGTCAGTGCCGGCCCGTCTCTGTACACGACATTCCGGTGCAGCCCGGACCGCCCGCTCGCCTTCGAACCGGACCACTCATAGCCGGCGAAGGTCGTGAATGTGCCCGGATCGTTGTGCTTCTCGGCCACGCGGATCACTTCGCTCCACATGTCACGGCGAAAGTCCTCATCGATGGCGTAGTCGTAAAGCCAGGCTGCCTTGGCGACACCGAGAGGACTCCGCAGGGCATTGAACTCCTCGGCCGTGCCAGCGCCCAGAACATCCGGAAGCGGCGGCAGGTCAGCGATGATCTGCGCCGACTTGCTTGCGCTCTCCGTCTCGGGCAATGCGGCAGGATTCTCGGCGAGGAGCGGCAGGATTCCGAGGTTCGCCGCGTGGTCCGCCACCATCAGGAAGTCCAGTGGGCGGCTGAGACGCGCCGGCTGGCCGCTCGTCGACTGCACGGTTTCGCCTTTCGCGAAACGATAGGCGTCGTCGGGCGTAAGCCTGGATCCCAGGGCGAACGCGTCGCCGGAGAGATACGAGTGCACGTGCGTGTCGCCCCAGTAGACGTTGTCCGGGTACGCGTCGTCGACGTTGGGCGAATACGATTCGGCCACCGCCGCGGCGGTGAAGAGCCAGAGAGCGAAAAACAGCGCCGGCCTTGCGACATCATCGATCCGTGCGGACCGGTATGGGGTGTCGATCATTGCTTCTTCATCCAAAAATCTGCCGGTTCAGCCCGACGAGAGGCTCGCGCTCGACTCCTGCTCCATGCCGCGCCAGGTTCGAACGCCCCTCGGCATCTGCTCGGTGACAAACCGGCGCAGGTCATCGGTCAACGCCTTCACGTCGCCCTCGGGTTCGAACATTGCACCGATACGGACCTCGTAGGCGACTTCTTTCTTGTTCAACAACTCGCGAAACACCGTGATGTCGCGCAGTTCGTCGTGCAGCAGCCAGAAGAGATAGAACAACCACGAATTGTGGGCCCGGATATGCATTGGGATGACCGGAGCGTTGTGCTTCTTCGCCAGGCTGACCGCAGTGGTCTGCCAGGGCCGTTCCATCAGACCCTGGAAGCTTGGCCGCGCCAGGCGTCCCGAGGGGAACAGGACGATGACCTGTTGCCGGCGAAAAGCCGCCGTCGCCGCGCGCAACGTCTCGCGTTGCCTGGTGAGAGTGCGCTTCTCCTCGACCCACTCCACCGGGATGATCATGTCCTCCATTCCGGGAGAGACCCTGAGCGCGTCCCTATTGGCGAAGAACACGATGTCCTCCCGCACCCGCTTCAGCGCGTCGTAGACGGCGACGCCATCGGCGACGCCGGTCGGATGATTCGGCATGACGACCACGGCGCCCCGGTCGGGGACCTCCTCCAAGCCGTCCACGGCGACATCCAGGGCCAGCAAATCGCTCATGTATTCGAACACCTCGGCACCGGACATCGCAGCGATGGTGTCGGCCATCGCCACGGCCTCGTGGTAGCCGAGCGCGCGTTGCAGCGTCCGCATGATGAGGCGCCAGACCAGCGGATGACGCATCAACCGCGAAGCGCGCTCCTCGATCAGCGTGTCGACAATATGCGTCACGCGGCCTCTATCGGACGGTCGATGCCGTCATGTCGGTGTCCCGCGGGCGTCCCCTTTGGTCAAAGGTTCTCACGGAACCCGACAGGAAGTCGATTACAGTCCTGTTAAATTGGTCGGTGGCCTGCATGTTCACCGCATGGCCGGCATCCATGTCGACCACGGCAAGACCGGGCACCCTGGCGGCGGCGAAGTCGCGGTGCGGCTGGAAACGTCTTTCGAAGCGCCCGCACGCAAGCAGCGCGGGCACGCGAATGGCGCCCAATTCGCCGCGCACGGATGCCCTGGGCGTCGTGTAGCGCACGGTGTTGGCAACGCCCTCGGGGTCAAGCTGCCGGGCATCCTTGAGCAATGCCTCGTGAATCTCCCTCGGCAGGCGCCGGGCATGCCTCGGGTGGACCCGTATCCGATCTATCTCCTGCATCCCTCCCATCCGCACGCGCTCCGCCGAGCGCGCGCCCTCCTCGCCCCGCTGGCCGACCTGGTCGGTGGGCGCGAACGCGGCCATGGAGTTGGTGAAGATGACGCCTCGAACGACCTCCGGACGGGCCAGGGCATAACGCAGGGCGAGGGCGCCCCCGAGAGATCCCCCGCCGACGAACCAGGACTCGGCACCGAGTTCGGCGCGGATCGCGTCCAGCGCCTCCACGTATGACTCCGGGGCATAGGCGCGGACATCTTCCGGACTTCCAGAGCGGCCATGGCCAAAGAGTTCGGCCAGGACCGGGCGGCACACGGCGCGTAACGCCGCGAGGTTGGGCGTCCATTGCGCGCGGCTGCACAGAAAGCCGTGAAGGAGCAACAGGAACGGCCCGCTCCCTGGATGGACTTCCCAATATGGCGTCACAGGGCGGCCGCCACCGCAGCGCAGAACTCGGTCGTCGTCGCCACACCGCCCTGGTCTGGGGTAAGCGCGCCGGTCCCCCTGTCGCGGGCATCCGCATAGACCCGGAATAGCGCGTCCCTGATGCGAACGGCCTCGCGCGCAAATCCGAGGTGATCGAGCATCATGACCGCACTCAACAGCGCCGCCGTCGGGTTGATGATGTTGCGCCCCGCAATGTCCGGCGCGGTGCCGTGGGCGGGTTCGAAGTACGCGTAGTCGTCACCGAAGCACCCGCTGGCGGCGAGGCCCAGACTGCCGAGCAGACCGCCGGCGGCGTCCGAGAGGAGATCGCCGTACAGGTTCGGCATGACCACGACATCGAACCGCTTGGGTTCGCGGATCATGCGGCAGGCAAAGTCGTCGACGATGAACGCGTCGAACGCGACATCCGGGAATTCGCTCGATACTTCGCGCGCGACTTCGAGGAAGAACCCGTCGCTGCCGCGAAGCATGTTGTGCTTGGTCGCGCAGGTGACCTGGTTGCGGCGTTTGCGCGCCAGGCCGAAGGCAAAGCGAACGACCCGCTCCGTGGCCTCGCGCGTAATGACCTTGATCGCATACCGGCCGTCGCCGAGTTCGTGCACGGGCCGCCCTATGGTCCGGCCAACCAGTCCGAGGGGCGCGAGGTCGCCGAGCGGTCCTTCGCAACCGACGTAAAGATCCTCGAGATTCTCGCGCACTATGACGAAGTCGATGCCGTCCGGATCGCGCAACGGACTCGCACAGCCCGGCAGGTGCAGGCAGGGACGGACGTTGGCGTAGGTTTGCTTGCCCCAGCGCAGGTACCTGAGCGCGCCCCCGGACTTGCCGCTGGTGGAACCGAAAAACGTCGTGTCGGCGTTGTCGATCATCCGCTTCGCCACGTCCGGAAAGACGCTTCCCGTCTGCTTTTCGGCTTCCTCGCCCACGATGGGATAGACGAACTCGAGGCCGATGTTGAGCGACTTGAGGAGATCGATCGTCGGACGGACCGCCTCCGGCGCGGCATCGTCGCCCTCGATGACGGCGATGGTCTTGATCATCTCCTCGACTCCGGGGCAATGCCGTTGCTGAGACAAGGCCGGAAAATGGTCTATCTCGGTCCTCGTTGCAAGCGCGCCGTTGCGGTTGGCATGCTCGCGGGTCCGGAGGAATAATCGGGGATTCAGCGAGCGACCTGGGAAGATCGGCGGCTGGCACCAGCGTCGAGCCGGTGCTCGACTTAAAAAACACTTGATTTTTTCGGAAATGAAAGAAAAATACGCGGTCCCTCCACTATTTCTTCATTTTCTATCGATGTTGAAACGGTTGGATCGCATCAGGATCGTGGTCGGCGGAAGATTCAATGGGCTTCCGAAAGCGGTTCTGTTGGCATCCCAGGTGATCGCGCTTGGCATCCTGGCGCTCGCGGATGCCGGGCACTCCTCGGTGTCCGGTGACGGCCCGCAGCCTTTCGCCATTCCAGCGCCAAGTCGACCATCGATGACGTGGGAGACCGAGCGTATGGTCTTCGGCGAGAAGATTCACCGGGCTTTCGGCATCAGCGCACCTCTCGCCATTGAGTTCTCAGGCTGGATCCTTGAAGCCGCAGACCGGCAGGACCTGCCGCCGGAACTCCTGGCCAGCCTGGTATTCGCCGAGAGCAGCTTCCGCAAGGCCGCGCAATCGTCGATGGGCGCCATCGGTCCGGCGCAGGTGCGGAGCCAGTACTGGCAGTCGTTCTGCGGCGGCAACCTGAGTGATCCGGAACAGAACATCTACTGTGGCGCGCAGATCCTGAGCCGGTTCCGCGACCAGTGCGGCGACGTAAGCGGGATTCAGGGCTACAACCACTTCTCGTCATCGGTGCGCGACCACGTTTGCGCGCTAAAGTCCTACAACGTCGGCCCATCCCAACGCGGCAGCGCGCTCTGGTACAACGCCGGCATGCGCTATCTCGACAAGATCGAGGGCGGCGTGTCGCAGCTTCACAACGTTCAACTCTAACCCTCATCGGTCGGCCGGACGGCCGTTAGTCGTCGCCCGGTGACGGCGCTTCGAACCTGGCAACGCTTCGGGCTCGCCGTCGCGGCGATCCTCGCATTCATCGCCACCGGCGCGTGGGGCGACAACGTCGACTCGCCAGGCGCCGCGCTCGCTATCCATGATGGCGGCGCCGGCTGGCTTTCCGTACTGCCCACCCTGGTGGCGTTCGTCCTCGCCGCCGCGCTGCGGCAGGTCATCCTCGCGTTGTTCGCCGGCGTCTGGGTCGGCGCCTTCCTGATCGCGGGTCCTTCGGCGTCGAGCGTCTGGCAGGGCATGCTCAGCGCGGCTTCCGATCACGCTGTCGCGTCCGTCGCGGATGCGGGGCGCGCCGCCCTGATCGTTTCAACCCTGATGCTCGGCGGCCTGGTCGGGGTCGTTTCGCGCAACGGCGGCGTCCACGGCATCGTGCGACTCGTCACGGCGTGGGCGAGCACCGTGCGCCGCGGCCAGTTGGCGACCTTCGGCATGGGCATCGCGCTCTTCTTCGACGATTACGCGAATACGCTTGTCGTCGGCAAGACCATGCGACCCGTCGCCGACGCGCTCAGGATTTCGCGGGCGAAACTCGCCTATCTCGTTGACTGCACTGCCGCCCCGGTGGCGACGCTCGCCCTGATCAGCACGTGGATCGGGCTGCAACTCGGCCTCATCGATGCCGCCATCAGCGAGATACCCGAAATCGAAGCCAGCGCCTACGGGGTGTTCCTCAATTCCCTCGCCTACAACTTCTACCCTATCCTGACCCTCTGTTTCGTGGCCGCCATCGCGATCACCGGTCGCGACTTCGGACCCATGCGCGCGGCCGAACGCGATGCCGGTCGAGGGGAAACACCCCCGGACACGCTCGAACAGGACCCCCACACCGAACCCAAGCCGGACAAGCCCGCCCGTCCCGTCAACGCCTGCCTTCCGTTCGCGGCCCTGCTCGCCGCCATGCTCGGCGGGCTGTACGTCACGGGCGTCCGGGAGACTGGGAGCGATGCGGGGCTGACGCAAATAGTCGGCGCGGCGGACATCTACACCGCGCTGGTCTGGGCCACGCTTACCGGCGTGGTCGCAGCCGGGGCCTTGAGCCTTGGTCAACGCATCCTGTCCGTGGGCGAAACGGTGGATGCGTGGTTCGCGGGGGCAAGGTCGATGCTGTACGCCATCGTCGTCCTGGTCCTCGCATGGTCGCTATCCAGCGTCAACGCGGAACTGCAGACGGCCGAGTTCCTGGCGACGCGACTCGGTGAAGCGCTGGATGCGCGGCTCATGCCCACCGTCGTATTCGCCCTGGCGGCGGTGACCGCGTTCGCCACCGGCACGAGCTGGGGCACGATGGGCATCCTGACGCCCCTGGTCGTCCCGCTCGTCTGGACCAGCACGGCGCTGCAGGGTCTTGACGGCGCCGATCACCTGCTCTACGCCTCCGTATCGGCGGTGCTCGCCGGCGCAGTCATGGGCGACCACGCCTCGCCGATTTCGGATACAACCATCCTGTCGTCCGCGGCGACATCCTGCGATCACCTGCAGCACGTGCATACGCAACTCCCGTACGCGCTGGCGGTCGGCGGCATCGCCGTGGTCCTCGGCCTGATTCCGTCCGGATTCGGGCTGCCATGGTGGATCTGCCTTGTGGCCGGCGCCGCATGCGTGGTAGCCATCGTGCGTTGGCTCGGCGAGCGCCGGCCCGACGACCCGCCGCCCGACGGGCATTGATGCCGCGCCGTATAATCGAGCGAGGGAACGAAGCGGAGAACCCCATCAGCGCAGCCGACGACAAGTCCGCGTGGGAAGCCCGGGCGGCACAGGAATTGCGCGGCACACCGCTTGACGAACTGACCTGGGCGAGCCCGGAAGGCATAGCGGTCAAGCCGCTGTACACGGCGGCCGATCTCGCCGACATCGGCCACCTGCATTCGATGCCGGGAATCGCGCCCTACGCGCGCGGACCGCGGGCGACGATGTACGCCAATCGACCTTGGACGGTGCGCCAGTACTCCGGTTTCTCAACCGCCGAGGAGTCCAACGCGTTCTACCGCGCAAACCTCGCCGGCGGACAGAAGGGACTCTCCGTCGCCTTCGACCTGGCTACGCACCGCGGCTACGACTCCGACCACCCCCGCGCCGTCGACGACGTCGGCATGGCGGGCGTCGCCGTCGACTCGGTGGAGGACATGAAGATCCTGTTCGACGGCATCCCGCTCGACGAGATGTCGGTGTCCATGACCATGAACGGCGCCGTGCTGCCGGTCATGGCCAGCTACATCGTGGCCGCGGACGAACAGGGCGTTTCCCGCCGCGCCCTTTCCGGCACGATCCAGAACGACATCCTGAAAGAGTTCATGGTGCGCAACACGTACATCTATCCGCCGGCGGAAAGCATGCGAATCGTCGCCGACATCATCGGCTACTGCGCGGGACACATGCCGCGCTTCAATTCCATCTCCATCTCCGGCTACCACATGCAGGAGGCCGGCGCGACCGCGGTGGAAGAACTGGCGTTCACCCTCGCCGATGGCCTCGAATACGTGCGCGCGGCCCTCGGCACGGGCCAGGACATCGATGCGTTCGCGCCAAGGCTGTCGTTCTTCTTCTGCATCGGCATGGACTTTTTCATGGAGATCGCCAAATTGCGTGCCGCGCGCATCCTGTGGGCAGAGCTGATGGCGCGATTCGAGCCGCGCAACCCGGCGTCGAGCATGCTGCGCATGCACTGCCAGACCTCCGGCGTGTCGCTGCAGGCACAGGACCCGTACAACAACGTCGTCAGAACGACGATAGAAGCGCTCGCGGGCGTCCTCGGCGGTACCCAGAGCCTGCACACCAATTCCTTCGACGAGGCGATCGCACTGCCGACGCCGTTCTCCGCGCGGATCGCGCGCAACACCCAGACCATCCTCGCGGACGAGTCGGAGATCACCCGCGTGGTCGACCCGCTCGGCGGCAGCTACTTCGTCGAGCGCCTGACGCAGGACATGGTGGATGCCGCCCGCGGCCTGATCGAAGAGGTCGAGCAGTTCGGCGGAATGACCCGGGCTATCGCGGCGGGGATGCCGATGCGGCGCATCGAGGAATCCTCCGCCCGGCGCCAGGCGCGGGTAGAGCGCGGAGAGGACGTGATCGTCGGCGTGAACAAGTTTCCGCCGGAAGAAGGCGATGCCGTCGATGCGCGCCTGATCGACAACTCCGAAGTGCGCGCGGCGCAGATCCGCCGGCTCGCCGAAGTGAAGTCGAAACGCGATCAGGCCGCGGTCGACGCGGCGCTCTCGGAGTTGTCCTCCCTCGCAGAGTCGGGCGGCAACCTGCTCACGGGCGCCATAGAGGCCGCGAGCCGGCGCGCGACGGTCGGAGAGATCACGGGCGCACTCACGTCCGCGTGGGGGCGGCACAAAGCCAGGGTGGCGCTCGTGCCCGGCGTCTACTCGGAGGCATACGGCGACCACGAAGGCTTCCACGCGGTCCGCGACGAAATACGCGAGTTCGCCGATGTCGAGGGAAGGCCGCCGCGCATCTTCGTGGTCAAGGTGGGCCAGGACGGCCACGACCGCGGCGCCAAGGCCATCTCCAACGCCTTCAACGATCTCGGCTTCGACGTAGAGATGAGCCCGCTGTTCCTGTCGCCCGGCGAAGCGGCGGCCCGGGCAGCGGAACTCGGCATCGATGTGGTCGGCGTCTCCACCCTGGCCGGCGCGCATCGCACCCTGGTGCCGGAACTCATGGCAGCCCTGGAAGCGAACGCGGTGGAACCCGTCGTCGTCTGTGGCGGCGTGATACCCGAACGCGACCACCGGTTTCTCCACGATTGCGGCGTGCGCGCGATATTCGGGCCCGGCACCGATATCCTTCAAGCCGCGAGCGCAATCCTCAAAATGATCCCCGGCAGGAACCGATGATCGGGAGACTCAACCACGTCGCCATCGCGGTGCCGGACCTCGACGCGGCCGCGGCGCTTTACCGAGATACGCTCGGGGCCGCGGTTTCGCCGCCGGAGCCGTTGCCCGAGCACGGCGTGACCACCGTCTTCGTGGAACTGCCGAACAGCAAGGTCGAACTCATCCACCCGCTGGGCGAAGCATCCCCCATCGCCGGGTTCCTGGAACGCAATCCCAAGGGCGGGATACACCATCTCTGCTACGAGGTGCGGGACATTCACGCCGCCGTCGAAGCGATGAAGGCCCACGGCATGACGGTCATCGGCGACGGCGAGCCGAGCATCGGCGCCCACGGCCTGCCGGTGGTTTTCCTGCATCCCAGGGACTTCTGCGGCACCCTGATCGAACTTGAAGAGGTGAGCGCGTGAGCAAGCCGTTCGAAAAGCTCGTGCCCATGCTCGCCGAGCCGTTTGGCGACGGCGCCGCCGAGGCACGGGGGACGGAGTACGAGCAGTCGCTGCAGGAGGCGCGCGCCCTGCAGCAGAAACCCTTCCGGGCTGGCGGCTACCGGAACATTTCGCGCCAGCACGGCAAGGGGCGGATGACCGTGTGGGAACGCATCCGCGTGCTCGCCGACGACGAGCCCATGATCCTGTTCCAGAACTGGGGCCCGTACCTCGACGGCGCCTCTCTCGTCACCGCCCTGATCAAGGCCGACGGGCGCGACGTCGCCGTCTACGGCCACGACTTCACCAGTCGCGCGGGTTCGATGGACGCCACCAACGGCAGGAAGCTGGCCTCGCTATACCAGTTGGCCGCGAAACAGGGCATACCGCTGGTGGGCCTGAACGACAGCGCCGGCGCGTTCGTTCCCGCCGGCGTCGGCGGACTCGACGGCTACGCCGAGGCGTTCACCGCGCTGCGCAAGATCAGCGGCATCGTGCCGAGCATCATGTGCATGTTCGGCTTCAATGCCGGCGGCGGCTCCTACCTGCCGCGGCAGGGGAGTTTCGTCATTCAGCCGAACGACACGTTCTTCGGACTGACGGGCGTCGGGGTCGTGAAGGAAGTCCTGGGCGAAGACGTGACGCCGGACGAACTCGGCGGCCCCGGCGTGCACGGCGCCTCGGGCGTGGCGGACTTCACCGTGGCCGACGAGACCGCGGCGCTGGAACTGGTGTTGCGCCTGCTCACCTGGCTGCCGGACAACAACCATTCGAGCGCGCCGTTTGTCGCCACCAGCGATCCGGTGGACCGCGACACCGATCTCGACACCCTGTTCCGGACGGCTTTCAATTCGCCCACCGGTTTCAACACGCCGTTCGACATCCGGCTCGTGATCCAGGAAGTGTGCGACCAGGGCGACTATTTCGAGGTCCAGCCGGGCCGCGCGCGCAGCATGGTGACGGCGTTCGGTCGCCTCGGTGGACACGTGGCTGGATTCGTCGCCAACAACAGCGCCTTCTCCACCGGCTTCATAGACGTGGACGCCGCCTACAAGGCTGCGCGGTTCATCCGTTTCTGCAATCTCTACAACATCCCCGTCGTGTTCATGGAGGACACCACCGGATTCCTGCCCGGCACGGACCAGGAGCGCCGCGGCGTGGTGCAGGCCGGGCGCGCCATGCTCGACGCCATCGTCGACCTGCGCACGCCGCGCATCCTCGTGCTGGTGCGCAACGCTTTCGGCGGCGCCTACGCCTCGTTCAACAACTACGCCACCGGCGCCGACTTCGTGTTCGCGCTGCCGACGACGCGTGTCGCCGTCATGGGACCCGCCGGCCGCGAATTCGTCTACAAGGACGAGCTAAGAGCCCTGACGCGCGAGCGCCAGGCCCGGTTCGCCGCCGCCGCTGCCGAACATGTCGCCGCCGGCAAGGCGCAACCCGAAGCACACCGCGCGGCGGAACAGGAAGCGTCACGCTGGTTCGCCGCCAAGGATGCCAGGCTGATCGAGCGGTATGAACGCGACCTCATGAATCCTCGGGAGGCCCTCGCCCTCGGCTCCATATCCCAGATTGTCATGCCCGCGGACCTGCGCCGGCTGCTGACCGATTCGATGGACTTTTGCATGCGGCACTACAGCCCGGGTCCGATGGCGGGACCGCAGAGGGAATTCCACTGATGCGCCCCGGGAAAACGCGCCCGACCACCCGCCGCGGGGAGGAATCCGCGTGGGTCGAGACGTTCGACTGCACCGATCTCAAACCGCTGATCATCTGTCGCGGTCCGGTGCGCAAGGAGGCGATGGACGTCTTCGAGGCGATGGGGATCAACGGCTACGGCATCCTGCTTTCGGACAAGGACGCCGTGGCGCATCCGAACGCCCGGGCGCCGGAACTCCGAACCATGCAGAATCGGCAGGCGGTGCACCGTGTCGGCGACTACACGGGAGCGGACGGCGAGCAACGCGAGGCGCGCATTGCCGAGATCGTCGGCATCGCCCGCGAGCACGGCTACAACGCGGTATTCGCTGGCTACGGCTTCATGGCGGAGGACGAGGCACTGGTTGAAGCGCTCGAAGCGGCGGACCTCGTCTTCATCGGACCCGGCTCCGCCACCGTGCGCGCCGCCGGCCGCAAGGATGCCGCGAAGCGGACGGCCCTCGCGCATTCGATCAGCGTGACGCCGGGGGTCGACAACGTCACCTCTCTCGCCCTGCTGGCAAAGTGCGGCAATCGCGCCGGACTGGGGCGGCTGGCAAGGGAGAACGGGCTGACGCCGCCGCGGGACGACTCCGATGAGGGACTTGTCGCCGACGGTTTGTTGACCGAAGCCGCGCGGCTCGGCGTCGAACTCGTCACCGACGACGAAGTGCTCGATGTGGTCCGCGAGCAGGCCCGCGCCCTGCTCGAGCGCTTTCCCGACCGGCGCCTGCGCCTCAAGGCGGCCGGCGGCGGCGGCGGCAAGGGACAGCGCGTGCTGCGCGCGCCGGCTCACTACGAGGCCGATAGCCTGGATGCGCGTCTCAACGCGGTGGCGGCGGACGCGGCGGCGGCGACGCGGGAGATCTGGACCGAGGTCGCCGCAGCGGACAGGAACGTCCTGATCGAACTCAACGTCGATGCGAACCGGCACCTGGAGGTGCAGGTGATCGGCAACGGCGACTGGTGCCTGGCCCTGGGGCTGCGCGACTGCTCGGCGCAGATGCACGAACAGAAGCTCGTCGAAGCATCCGTCACCGCGGAGTCCCTGCAACGCGAGATCGCCGCGACAGGCGAACGCGAAACCGCGCGCGCCCTGGAAGCGGAATTAAGGATTCTCACCGAGATGGAAGACGAGGCGGAACGCTTCGGTCGCGCGGTGGGCCTCGACTCGGTGTCCACCTTCGAGTGCATCGTGGACGGCGAAGACCATTACTTCATGGAGATGAACACGCGCATCCAGGTGGAGCACCGCGTCACCGAGCTTTGCTACGCCCTTGAGTTCGTCGACCCGGGCGACGCTGACAGCGTGTTGCGGGTCGAGTCGCTAATCGAGGCCATGGCGCTGGTTGCGCGCCACGGCGAAAGGCTTCCCAGGCCGCAGCGGGTCCGGCTCCACGGCGACGCGCTGGAAGTGCGCCTGAACGCCACCGATCCGGCGCTGCGTCCCGCCGCGGGGGGGTTGATCGAGTCCTGGTCACCCGGCATTCCGGGCGAGATTCGCGACGACCAGGGCATCTGCGAGCTCAACCCCGACACCGGGCAGTTCGCGCCCTACTACCTGGCCGGCGCCTACGACAGCAATATCGCGCTGCTCCTCACCACCGGCGACACGCGCGAAGAGACCTGGCGCAACATGCTCGAAGCGCTGCGGCGCATGCACATCAAGGGCGCCAATCTCCAGACAAACCACGACTTCCACTACGGGCTGCTGAACTGGCTGGTCGCGCAACATCCGCGCGCGAAGATTGAGACGCGCTTCGTGCAGGCGTACCTGGCCGCCGTCGGCCGCCTGTTCGACGCCGCCCGGGCGGTCGACCTCGAGCTTGCCTTCGATGCCGTGAAGTCGGGCGCGAGGGAACGCGTCATCGGCGAGGCCGGGTCTGACGGCGAGCGCGACGGAGAACTCAAGGCTGTAGGCGCAGGATACGACCGCGCGATGGATCTGAAGTCGACGCTGATCCTGCGGCCGCTGCAGCGCGTATTCGCCAATCCCCACGTGCTCGCGGGCTGGATCGCCGCCAGCGCCGACTACTTCGAGACCGACGAGGGCAGCGGCGGGCCGCGCTGGAGCGCCAGTCCTGCGGAAGCGCTCGCCGCGCTCTACCGATACCTCGCCATGGACGAGGAAGAAGGGCCAGCGGCCGAGGCGATCTGGGACCATGACCGCGAACTGCTCGACGCGGCCCGCGCGCACTATGCGCGGCTACGGGCGGGACTCGGTGCGACGGACTTCGCCGATCTCAACCGGCTCTTGCGCGAACCCCACGGTCCCGCCGGAGCGCCGGGGGCCATCGCCGATGCGTGGGACACGGTGCGTGCGGAGCACGTCGGCTTCAACCACGGGTTGCAACTGCTCATGCTGCCGCAACTCATCGCGCGGGAGAGCGGTTTCGGCCAGGTCAGGGTGGCCCCCGACCTCACGGTCGCGCTGCCGGAGGAACTCCACTCGCCGGACGTGCTGGCCACAGCGCGCAGGACCCTCTCTCCTCCGCCGACCGCGCCGGACGATGAAGTCGTGGCGGAGATCGGCGGCATGTTCCATTCGCGGGAAGCGCCGGGCATGGCGCCATACCTGGAGCCGGGCACGCGTTTCGAGGTCGGCGACACGCTCTACATCATCGAGGTGATGAAGATGTTCACCAAGGTGCGCGCGACATTCTCCGGCACCGTCGACGAGTGCGCGCTGACGGACCGGGACGGCGTCGTCGTGCGCCAGGGCGACCTGCTGTTCAGGGTAACGCCGGACGAGCGGGCGGAAGCGATCGACGAGGACGCCGCTCGCCGCAACGTCGTCGAGAACACGAGGCACCTCGCGCGGGTCTGTGCCCAAAGTTTTACGGGCCTGCCCTGATCTTCGCGCTCGCGGTCCCCGGCGGGCCGGCTACCCGATGAAGACTTCCGCCAACGCGATACCCGACTCCCCCGCCACGGCGTACAACAGGAACAAGCGGTCTCCCTCGACGTATACCGCGGGATCGCGAAGCTGGTTGACCGAACCGTAGACGGGACCCCGCAAAGACGGTTCGACCGGCGCCTCGGCGCCCTCCCAGGAGCGCTCCGGCCGCAGTAGTTCCCTGCTTTCGGTCTCCTTCCAGCCCGTCCAGTCTCCCGCCAGGCGCACGAAACTCAACAGGATCCGTTCCGGCGCGTCTCCGACCTGCGTCCAGAATACGTACAGCGCGTTCCCCCGCTTCAGCAGGGCGGCGTGGCGCATGTCGGAATTGAACAGCAGCGGACCCTCCTCGAAGCCGGTGAATCCATCCCGGGAGCGGTAGAACCTGCCCGGCATCGCCATCGCATACGTCATGCCGTCATGCTGGAAGACGCGCATGTACGACCGGCCGAGCACCTCCGGTCGCGCTGCGAAGCGGGTCCCGTCGCGCGACGTCGCGACGCGGCTGACCTGGTATCCCGGACCTTCAAGGCCGTGGAAATACATCACGATCGACCTCGCATCGTCGTCGACATGCACGTCGGGCGATGCGATGTGTGGCGTGGTCGCTTCGCGCAGCGGATCCAGGCCCCCAGGCGTCCTCGCAATCAATTGGCGGCGCATCGCCGGGGGCACCTCTGGAGGCGCGGTGGCGAAGTGCGATTCGTGAAGTTGCAGGCTGCCCGGCGGGTACACGCTCCAGGGCCCCGTCAGCGCATCGGCGTATGCGAGTCGAATATAGCTGCCCTTGTGGTCGGCGAAGTAGAGGTAGTACCGGCCCAGGGGCGATTCCAGCCAGTCCGGCGCGCGAATGAGCGACGGTCCCTGGATATTCGTGCCGATACTGGCGTCGGTGGAGGCGTCGATGATCGGCGCATCGAGCAGCCGTTCGACCCGCAGGTCGGTGCTTTCGATGGATGCGGTCATGTCATCCTGCTGGTCTCGTTTCGCGTCCGTACGCTCCACCATATCGTAAGTGATCTATCATCTCGGAGAGAACGCGCTGCGCCGATGACGTGAGGGCGAGCCAAAGGCTGGTGATCGGCACGACACTAGATCGTTCCCCGGGCGAGTTTCAGAAGTTCCTTCCTGAACCTTGAGTTTTTCTTCCGGCCCCAATCTTCGCGGAAGTGCAGCATGTCGATGATCTCCCGTTCGGAATGCGTCTTGAGCACGGAGGGTCTGCGGTCCCGCCCCGCCGACGATTGATCGAGGATATCTGTTCCGATGGGTGCTAGCGGGACTTCCGCGGAAACACCCGGAAACTGCGGGTTCAGCGCCGGCGCGATCACTTCGCCGTTCCGGCCAACAAAGACGACGTCACCGTCCTCGATCTCGATGTGGTAAGCGCCGTGGTGCAGCAGCCGGTGATGCGCGCCGCACAGCAGCACGAGGTTCTCGAGGCAGGTCTCCCCGCCGTCGATCCAGTGCTTTACATGATGCGCCTCGACATAGCGCTGGTGCGCGCAGCCCGGGAAGCGGCAGCGGTTCTTGTCGCGCAGCTTCAGTGCCCGCAGCAGCCGCGCCGGCACGATCCGCCGCCGGCGCTCGTAGTTGAGCAAATTGCCCCTCGCGTCCTCGATGAACTCCGTGAGGTCGGCATCGCAGGCGATCTGGCGGGCGTCCTCCTCGTCGATGCCCCAGTCGGGCTCGACGTGGTAGCGCGCGCCGCCCGCCGACCGCTTCGCGGCCAGCTCGTTGCGGTCGATGGTCAGCACCACCTCGTAGCGCCGGCCTGTGCGGCGCCGCCTCCAGTGCCCCGCAGGCGTCGCCAGGCAGTGCTCGGCCATGTCCACCAGCGCGTCGGCGAAGCGCTGTTCCCTGCTTGAAAGCTCGAATGTCAGCCAGTCCGGAAGATCGTCCGTTTCCGCGGAAACATCTCCGAAGACATCCATGTCGGTGACAGTGGTACTTGCAGCCCGCGCGAAGACCACCTCGCCGCTGTCCTCGCCCGTATGATCAGCCGGAGTTTCCGCGGAAACGCCTATGGCGGCATCCGGATCGGACACAGCGGCGCTTGCAACCGGCCGGGAGACCACCTCGCCATTGTGCCCGCCCGCAAGATCGGCCGGCGTTTCCGCGGAAACATCGACCGCCGTCCATTCGGCCTGCGCGGGCACCGCTTCGCCGTCAATCCCGCCAGCGCCTTCCGCCGGCACCCCGTCGGATTCCCCGTCCGCCGCAGGTTCGGCAGTCTCCCCGGGATAGGTGACCCCCAGCAGGGACGCGCAGCGCGCCTCCTCCTCGTCCTTCCTGCCGTCGATGACCTGCCGCAGCGCCTCGATCACCAGCGCGCCGCGCTCCGCCGGCACCGCCGCCGTCATGATCAGCATGCCGTCCTCGTAGTACCAGCTCAGGCCCCGCCGCTGCTCGCTGCTGGCGCGCCCGCGTACGCTTCCCCCGACCCGCTCGTAGGTCCGGACCAGGCTCTCGAGCCGCGCCGCGCTGCTCCCCTCGGCGATCGCCAGCAGCATCGCCTCGGTGTGCGGCGTCGCCACCCGGGTGATGGCCCGCACCTTGGAATAGCTGATCGCGCCGTCCCGGAACGCGGCGTCGATGCAGGGCAGCCTCTCAAGCGCCCGGCCGATGCGGATGCGCTCCCGCGAGGCGCAGGGCCCCAGGCCGCAGCGGTGGTCGAGCCAGTTGCCGAGATTGCAGTAGCCGCCCTCGCGCCATCCCCCGGTGCGGTCCATGGCGGCGATGAGCTTGACGAAGCGCCAGTCGGCGAGGTTGATGTGGGCCGCCATGCGGGTGACGGCGCGGCGCAGCTCGGCGGGATCGTCGGGAATGAAGTCGAGGTGGTCGGAATCTGTTTCGGAGATGAGGGGATCGGCGGCGGGTTCGGGGGCGAAGTCGAGATGTCGGACGACTTCTTCGGTCGGGACGGACATGCTTCAGGGCCTTTGATGCATAGGATTACAATACTGGATATATTACTAGTATGTGAACTATTTAGCATTGTTTTTATTGGATAATGTTATCCAAATCACCCGATGCGGAGGAGGACTGGATCTGCAATCCTGCCGCCATTGCCAGAACCGACGCATCCAGTGTGGAATCGCTTCGAGATCGTCCATGCCCCAAAACACGGGAGCTGGCTGAACCCTCCGAGGTCGAACTCAACGGCATGATCCGCCAGCGCTTGAACAGGCATCGACCGCGTCGACGTCCGCGCTTCGAGGTCGTCGCTTGGCAGGACCGCCGGGACCGCTTGGAGGCCATGGTGAACTGGCAGTTCACCAGCGACGACGCCCGTGTCAACTGAAGCGTCTCTATCCGACATTGGATGCGTGACGAGACACTAGCGCCATGCAACGCGTCGGCCCTTCGGGCGCGCCGTGTTCCACCCCCGCCCAAGCCCACCTACGATCCCGCGCCTTGATCGGCACTCGCATGCCGTTCTACGGCAGAGGTCCCTAGCCTCCGCACGAGAACGGTTCCAATCAGATCAAGGTGTGGCCCATACTCCCCGCCCGGACGCTATCCCCCAGCTTTGCTATCCGCCGACTGGGCCGCGACGCGGTCTCGCAGTTCCGTGCTCGAGAACGCGTGCGGGCGCTGGTTGAAGTAGCAGCGGCTCAACGTTTCCTCGCGTCCAGTGAACTCCCTGTCCCGGTATTCCTCGCCGAGTATCCGCACGTCCCAGTCGACGTGTTCGAGGATGTCGAGCAGTTGCGCCTCGGTGCTGTAGACGATGATCTCGTCGACGTAGCGGCACGCGGCGACCTGTATGTGGCGTTCGACGATGCTCTGCACCGGCGTGTTCTTCTGCGGCCGGTCGATGGAGGGGTCGCTCTGCAGGCCGACGATCAAGTGGTCGCAGACGGTCCTTGCCTCCCGCATCATCATCACGTGGCCTGCGTGAAAGAGGTCGAAGGCGCCGAAAGTGATTCCTTTCGTCATCTCCCGCGCCGCCCCCGCCGTGTTGGATTCTCGAGCGGCATTCCGGCAAAATCGCGCATCCTCAACACTTTCCGTCCAACCTGGGGCCGTAGCTCAGTTGGGAGAGCGCGACGTTCGCAATGTCGAGGTCGGGGGTTCGAACCCCCCCGGCTCCACCAGGACGCAAAACTCCGCAAGCATCGCTGCAATGCCGCCTCAGGCGGTACCCTGGTACTTGTGCATTTCCGCGCGGCCGACCACGAGGTGATGCACTTCGTCCGGACCGTCCGCGATCCTCAAGGTCCGCTGTCCCGTGTACATGCCCGCGAGCGGCGTCCATTGAGAAACGCCCGTGGCGCCGTGCAGCTGGATTGCCTGGTCGATGATCTGGCACACCCGCTCCGGCACCATGGCCTTCACCATGTGCACCCACACCCGCGCCTCGCGATTGCCCAGCACGTCCATCGCCTTCGCGGCCTTGAGAACCATGAGACGCATCGCCTCGATCTCGATGCGGGCGCGGGACACGAGTTCGATGTTCTTGCCCAACTGGAGTATCGGCCGGCCGAACGCCTCCCGCGAGATGCCGCGGCGCACGAGCAGGTCGAGCGCCCGTTCCGCCTGGCCGATGGAGCGCATGCAGTGATGGATCCGACCCGGGCCCAGGCGGGCCTGGGATATCTCGAAACCCCGGCCTTCGCCCAAGAGGCAGTTCTCCTTCGGCACGCGGACGTCCTCCAGCATGATGTGCATGTGGCCGTGGGGCGCGTCGTCGTGGCCAAAGACCGTCATGGGTTCGATGACGTTGACGCCCGGAGTGTCCATCGGCACGAGAATCTGGGACTGCTGCCGGTGCGGCGCCGCATCCGGGCTGGTCTTGACCATGCAGATCATGATCTTGCAACGCTTGTCTCCCGCGCCGGAGATGTAGTACTTCTCGCCGTCGATGACCCATTCGTCTCCTTCCAGGCGCGCGCGCGTGCCGATGTTCTTCGCATCCGATGACGCCAGGTTCGGCTCCGTCATGCCGAAACAGGACCGGATCTCGCCGGCGAGCAGCGGTTTCAGCCACTTCTCCTTCTGCTCCGGCGTGGCATAGCGCTCGAGCACTTCCATGTTGCCGGTATCCGGCGCGCTGCAGTTCAGGCTTTCCGAGGAAAGCGGACTCTTGCCGAGTTCCGCCGCGATGTACGCATAGTCGAGGTTCTTGAGCCCTTCGCCGGTCTCCGAGTCGGGCAGGAAAAAGTTCCACAACCCGCGGGACTTCGCCTCCCGCTTCAAGCCACCCAGTACCTGCTCCTGGCGCGGAGAAAGGCTCCAGCGGTCTCCGTGTTCGCCGGCGGCTTCGAAATAGGCCGGCGCCTGTGGGTTGACTTCCTCCTCGATGAACTGTCTTACGGCGTCCAGCAAGGGCTGCGCCTCTTCGCTCATCGTCAGGTTGTTCAGATCGGCGTCTACGTCCGCCGTCGCGGCTTCGGCCATGGCTTGTCCTCGTGATTGGAGTGGATTCACCATTCTACCGCCGGATGCGATACTTGATGCATGCACGGACAGCAGGAAATCGGACAGATTACGAAGCCGTTCGACATCGAACTGACGCTTCCCGGCAGCAAGTCCATCGCGCTGCGTCACCTCGTCATGTCGGCGCTCGCGTCCGGCCGCACGGAGCTCGTCGGCATCCCCCGATGCGACGACATCGACGCGATGGTCCGCTCGCTGTCGCGGTTGGGCGTCCGCGTCGAGGCCGGCGGTCGCTCGCGCTTGGTCGTGGACCCACCAGCAACCCTCGCCTCCGGGGACGTCCACATCGATGTGGGCTTGAGCGGCGTGTCGCTGCGATTTCTGCTGGCGGTCGCCGCATTGCGTCGCGACGTGACGCACATCGACGGAGGGCCCTCGCTTCGCGCCCGGCCCAATCGCGACATGATCGAGGCGTTGCGGCAACTCGGCTGCGAAGCGCTGGCCGCGGACGAGGACGGGCACCTGCCCATTGCCGTCTCCGGGCCCGACGAGTGGGCGAGCGAAGTGGAGGTCGGCACCCGCGTTTCCAGCCAGTACCTGTCGGGGTTGATGCTGATCGCCCCGCGTCTGCCGAACGGGCTGACCCTGCGGCCGAAGGACGCGCCGGTCTCCGCCTCCTATGTCGAGATCACTCGGGTGGAAATGGCGAGGAGAGGCGTGCCAGTTCGGGTCTCGGGCAGTGATGCGATTCACATCGACCCCTCACCGTACCGGGGAGGCCGGGTGTCGATCGAAGGCGACGCCTCTGCGGCAACGTATTTCGCCGCCGCGGCGACGTTGCATGCCTCGTCGGTTCGGTTCGCCAACCTGGGCGCGGCGACGATCCAGGGCGATTTCGCGTTCTTCGATCTTTGCCGCAGGCTCGGCGCCGACGTAGAGGTCCGCGACGACACCGTTTGCATCGAAGGCCCGGCCGAATTGCAGGCGATCAGACGCGTGGACATGGAGGACATGCCGGATGCAGCCCCCACGCTCATGGCGATGGCCCCCTTCCTCCCCGGGCCCACGCAGATCACGGGCCTCGGGACATTGCGGCACAAGGAGTGCGACCGTATCGCCTGTCCCGCGCGCGAACTCCGAAAGGCCGGGGTGGATGTCGAAGAAGGGCCCGACTGGATCTGCATTCAGCCCGCACCAGCGCCCCGCCCGGCGCAATTCGAGACCTACGACGATCACAGGATGGCCATGTCGCTCGCCGTCTTCGCGAGCCAGGTCGGCGGCTGCGCCATCCTCGACCCCGGTTGCGTCGCGAAGACCTACGCGGACTTCTGGGAAGACCTTGCGGAGGTGTACGCGTAGCCCGCACCAAGGGCATCGAGCACGCAGGAGCTTCCATTGCCATCTTTCAGGTCTGCGGCCGCCTACTACAGCCGTTGTCGCGTCCCGTACCCCAAGCGCCTGATCGCGCAACTCGAGGTCGATGCGAACCTGGGATGCGACTCGCGTGTCCTGGACCTGGCCACCGGTCCGGGACGGTTGGGGCTGGCCCTGGCACCAACGGTTCACGAAGTTGTTGCCGTCGACGTCGAACCGGAAATGTTGGAAGAAGGAAAGCGTACAGCTCGGCGCATGGGCATCGACAATGTCAAATGGATCCACGCCAAGGCGGAGCATGTTTCGATCCCGCCGGATTCCGTGGACCTGGTGACGATAGGAGAAGCATTCCACAGACTCGACCAGGATTTGATGTTGCAGCGCATCAGGCATTGGCTCAAGGACGGTGCATGCGTGGCGCTGGTGGGTTGTTTCGGAATCCAGCATGGCGATCGTCCCTGGCAGGAATCCCTGCGCGACACCTTATCGACGTGGATGGAGGGAAAGACCACCGACGCTCCAGCCGTACCGCGAGGGAAGGTTCACGACACCCAACGACTTGTCCAGGCTGGCTTCCATGGCGTGGCGAACAGGGAATTCATCGATTCGCATGCGTGGACGCGCGACAGCATTTTGGGTCATCTGCATTCGACCTCACGGTTTTCGCCGTCTGCATTGGGCGATGAACTGGAGAAGTTTGAGAAGGCCGTGCTCGGCGCCCTGGGACCGGACGACTTCGGCAGATTTACGCAAGACATTTCATGTGGGTACAGCATCGGGTGGACAGCGTGCCCCTGAACATCCGCGCAATCCCGATTGCGTCGCGAAGACCACACGGACTTCTGGGAAGACCTGGCAGCGGTATACGCGTAGGCAACCTCAGGGCCGGTAGGAGTCCCGCAGGGTCACGATCCTGTTGAAGACAGGCGTGGCCGCCGAGTGCTCAACCGGGTCCTTGTAGAAATAGCCGAGCCGCTCGAACTGGAACCGCGATGCCTCGGCTTCGACGAGGGCGGGTTCGACGAGCGCCTTCCTGGCGACGAGGGACTCGGGATTCAGTTGCGACTCCATCTCGTCCGGCGAAGGAGCGGCAACGCTGAACAGACGGTCGTAGAGACGCACGTCCGCCGACACGCCGGACGACCTGCTCACCCAGTGCACCACGCCTTTCGGTCTTAGTCCGCTCGTGTCGCTCCCGCTCTTGGATTCCGGGAAATAGGCGCAGCGCAGTTCCACCGCCTCGCCGTCCACGTCCCGAATCACTTCGTCGCAGCGAATGATGAAGCCGTGGCGCAGACGCACCATCTCTCCGGGAGACAGCCGCCGGTACCTGCGCGGCGGCGATTCCATGAAGTCGTCGCGTTCGATCGCGAGGGACCGGCCGAAGGTGATCCGGCGCGTGCCCAGTTCCGGCCGTTTCTGGTGCCAGGGCGCTTCCAGCACCTCGTCCTCGTCGGACGGATAGTTGGTGATCGTGACAGGAAGCGGATCGAGCACCGCCATCCCGCGCGGCGCGGCGTCCTCCAGGGCGTTGCGCGCGCAGAACTCCAGCAGTTCCATTTCGACGCGGTTCTCCTGCTTCGTGACTCCTATGCGGCTGCAGAAGTCGCGAATCATCTCCGGCGTATAGCCCCTGCGGCGCAGGCCGGAGAGCGTCGGCAGCCGGGGGTCGTCCCATCCCGCGACGCCGCCGCGCTCAACGAGCATCCGAAAGAAGCGCGTCGACATGACCGTGTATTCGAGGTTGAGCCGCGAGAACTCTATCTGCGGCGGGTGGAACTCGACACCCGTGTTGTCGAGAACCCAGTCGTAGAGTTCCCGGTTGTTCTCGAACTCGAGCGTGCAGAGCGAGTGCGTGACACCTTCGAGCGCATCGCAAAGGCAATGCGTGAAGTCGTACATCGGATAGATGCACCAGTCGTCGCCGGTGCGATGGTGGGTAGCGTGCCGAATCCGATACAGCACGGGATCGCGCATCACGAGGTTCGCCGCCCCCATGTCGATCCTGGCCCTAAGCACATGCTCGCCGTCGGCGAACTCGCCAGCCCGCATGCGCCTGAAAAGCTCGCGATTCTCGTCGATGGGGCGGTTCCGGTAGGGGCTCTCCCGACCGGGTTCCGTAAAGCTGCCCCGGGTCGCGGCGACGTCTTGTGCGCTCTGGCTGTCGACGTAGGCCAGGCCATTGTCGATGAGTTCTTCGGCAAAGCGGTACAGGTCGTCGAAATAGTCCGACGCGAAGGTCACGGTACCCCAATCGAAACCGAGCCAATCGATGTTGCGCCTGATGGCGTCCACGAACTCCTGGCTCTCCTTCAGCGGGTTGGTGTCATCGAAGCGCAGATAGGTGTTGCCGCCGAACTCCTCGGCGATGCCGAAATTCAGGCAGATGGATTTCGCGTGGCCGATGGTCAGGTAGCCGTTCGGCTCCGGCGGAAAGCGCGTGACCACGCCCTCGACGACGCCGTCGGCGAGATCCCGGCGCACGCGGTCACGAATGAAGTCGCGAAGGTCTTCCAACGAAGCCGTCCCTTTCTGTCGCTACACGGTTTGCGGCGGCATTGTAAACAATGCGCCGCGCCCGAGTGCGCCGCGCGCGTATACAATCGCCCGCATGCGCCCTGTCCTCCACCGCCTGGGGTTTGTCGCGGCCACCGTTGCCGCCCTGGCCGTGGTCGTGTGGCTCGGTGGCCCGCCCGATCCAACCCAGCAGACGGCCAAACGGCTGCAGGCCGAGCGGTGGTACAGCGTAAGCCTGCACGGCACCGACATCGGCCACTTCCGCTCCTTCGGACGCATGTTCGGCGGGGGATACCGTTTCGACTCGGAACTGGTCTTCCGGCTGGGCACGGGTCCACAAACGCGCATTGCCGAAACGTTCGTCTTCGATGCGCAACCTCCCTACCCGCTCCTGGCCGCGGAAAACGCCTACACGAGCGCCGACAATACGATGCATGTCGGCATCGAGCGGCGCGCGGGGCGCCTCGCCGCCTCGCTGAACGGACACATCACGGATCTCGACTGGGACTATGGGCTGCAAGACTATCTCGCCGTCGAGATGTGGCTGGATCGGGATCAGGCGATCGGCGCGACGCTTGATTCGAAATCGATCGATTTCGACCGGCCGTCCCTCAAGCGCGAGTCCTGGCGCGTGGTCGACCGCAATGACACGGGTTATCGCCTTCAGAATCTCGACGGGGCGATGGTTCAACTGGACGCCCACCACCTTCCGGTGCGCCTGAGCGTCGCCAACCTGTTCGACATGACCTTGAAGCGCGTTTCCCGGACAGCACGCGCCTGGCGAGCGGATCCACCGCAATCCGACGCCCGGATGTACGACGTCGAGATCGACAAGCCGCTTGAGACGCCCCGCGACCTGACGCGCCTCCTTCTGCGCGTGCGCACCGAAGATTCGATCGATGCGACCTCGTGGACGATGCTGCGCCGAGATGACGAGGGCAACTTCGTGCTGGAGAGCCGGCGCGACGCCTGGCAACGCGTCGATGGAAGCGATCTTCCGCCGCTGTCAGGCGCAACCAGGGCGCACCCCGCCGACGATCCCGCCGTCATGCTTCTCGCACGGCGCGCGGCATCGGGGTTGACCGATCCCGCGAGCCAGATCGAAGCACTTGTGCGCTTTGTTCACGGCTACATCGACTACACCGAGGAAGACTCCGGGCGCAGTGTTTCGAACATCTTGCGCGAGCGGCGCGGCGACTGCACGGAATACGCCAACCTGCTGACGACGATGGCGCGCGCGCTCGGGTTTGCCGCGCGAACCGTAACCGGGCTTGCGTATGACATCGAGACGGAGTCATTCGCGCTGCACAACTGGAGTGAAGTGGCGATCGACGGCTGGTGGCTTCCCGTCGACCCAACCTGGAACCAAGTGCCCGCAGACGCCGGCCATCTGCGGCTGCCGGACAAGCCCGGACTGGCTGTCTTCGGGCTCCTGCCGAAGATCCGGTTCGAACTGGTGCGAGCGGAATACGGCGCTATCCGGACCTGACCGGACCTGACCGGATTTGACCGGACCTGACCGCTCGCTTCAGTCCCTAAAGCAGTCAGACGGGTTTTCGTCCTGCGATAGGTCGAAGTCGTCATCGAGGTCGTCGAACCAGTGAATGCCGAACCGTGACGGCAGGGCCTCGTTGCGCTCGAGTCGCCCTCCCATCTCCTGCAGTTGCTCGATCATCATCAGGAGGTATGGGTCCGTCTTCGGACCGGGGCGAACCACTTCTTCGAGTTCTTCCAGGATCGTCACGCACCACCAGAACACGTCCTCTCCCGGCAGGGATTCGCGCTTGCCGGGCTTGTCCGGCACCGAGTCGAAGTCCCGGTAGATCTCTTCAAGCAATTGCGTCAGGTCTGCGTTCCCCTGCAGCGCCGGCGACGCACCCTTGGCGATCTCGATCAGCCGCGGTCGATGCCGCGCCAGGAAATACCGCGCTTCCATACCCTCGATTCCATAGCCGCGATGTTGCCAACATTTTCGGGTGGCCCCGTGGCGAGGGATATGGACAAAGGCTGATATTCGCGCGCGAAATACGCCCGAAGTCGAGTAAGCGCTACAGGAACCAGAGCGACAGTGCGGGCACGTAGGTGATCAGGAGCAGCGCGATCAGCAGCACCCCCATGAACGGCAGGCATGCCGCATAGAGTTCGAGCACGGGTCTTTCGAACCGGTAGCTCGCGATGAAGAGGTTCATGCCGATCGGCGGCGTGAAGTAGCCGATCTGCAGGTTGGCGAGGAAGATGATGCCGAGATGCACCGGATGGATGCCGTAGCCGACGGCCACCGGCAGCAATAGCGGCACCATGATGATCACGGCCGCATAGACATCGAGCACCGCGCCAAGGATCAGCAGGAGGATGTTGAGCAGGATCAGGAAAGTCAGCGGACTGCTGATGCTGGCCTGGACGAACTCGAAGACGCGCTGCGGCACCTCGGCATCCACCAGGAAGTTCGTGAAGGCCAGCGCCACCCCGAGGATCAGGATGATGCTGCCCACCATCACCATCGACTCGCGAACGATCCCGGCCAGACGCTTGATGGCGACTTCCTTGTAGAGGAACACCTCCGCGACCAGAACGTAGAGCGCCGTCATCGCTGCGGCTTCGGAAATGGCGAACAGGCCGGAGTAGATGCCGCCCAGGACGACGAATGGCAACGGCAGCTCCCATCGCGCCGCCTTTACCGCCTTCCAGAGGGCGCGGCCTTCGAACGGCGTGCGAGGGGCGCCGCGATGGCGCAGCGCCGTCCAACCGGACAACAGACCGATCATGAGCAGCGCCGGCAACAGTCCCGCGAGAAACAGCTGCTGGATGGTGAACGGCTCACCCACATCCATCTGCTGGGCGACGATGCCGTACAGGATGAGCGGCACCGACGGCACTATCAGCAGGCCGAGGCTGCCCGAGGTCGTCACCAGCCCCAGGCTGTAGCGCTCCGAATAGCCGTTGGCCATCAGCATCGGCAGGAGCAGCGCCCCGACGGCGACGATCGTCACGCCCGACGCGCCGGTGAGCGCGGTGAAAACCGCGCAGGCGACGAAACCGACGATGGGGAGACCGGACGGCATCCACCCGAACAGCGCCCGGGTGAGGTCCATGAGCCGTTCCGATGTCTTCGCCGCCACCATGAGATATCCGGCGAAGGTGAAGAACGGCAGCGCCACCAGCAGCGGCGTGTCGGCGATGCGGTACAGCTCTATGGGCACGACGGTCAGATCGACGCCAGCCGAATAAAAGCCGAGCATTGCCGCCGCCATCACGACGGCGAAGAGCGGTGCGCCGAGGATGGCCAGGAGAATGATGCCGATGGCAAGCGCGACGATCATGGCTGCTCCTCCAGCGCCTGGGCAAGCGGCGGCTTGACCGAGGAGATGAGATAGCGCAGACCCATTACGCCGGAGGCAACGGGTATGACCAGTTCGCAAATCCAGGCCGGCACGGCGCCGAAGCCGGGGGTCCCGTCGGCGTAGTCGTAACCGATCAGCGTGATCGAGTACCACGCCAGCGCAAGGCAGAGCATCGCGGTGAACAGGTTCGTGACGCGCGCCAGCCGCCGCGCGGTCCGCTCGCTCGCAAACCGGCCGACCACATCCACGCGGATGTGTCCGTCCGGCCCTGCCGCCATCGCGCCGATCATCGTGATCCAGAGCAATGCGACCCGCACCATGCCATCGCCCCAGGTCAGGCCGGTGTCAAACAGGTTTCTCGCCGCGACCTGGTACACGGCCACGCCGATCATCGCCAGCAGCAGCGCGACGAGGAGCCCGGACTCTATCCGTCGCAGCGCACGTGCGACGTCATTCAGCACTATCATGGAACGAACTTTCCCGTGGAGCGCCAGCGACCGGGGGAGTTCATTCAATGATCGACGAGCGGGGCCGGGCCACAGCCGAAGCCGAAGGCGCCGGCTGTGGGGCACGCGCGTTCCCGGACGGGTCTCCGGATGGTTTACCGGACGCCTTCCTGAACGCCGCGAGGTGGGAGTTCAAGAGTTCGTGGTACTCCCGGCTCACGATGCCGTCCTCGACCCAATCCAGGGACGCCGCACGCGCGCGATCCTGCCATTGCCGAACCTCCGCCACCGAAGGCTGAATGAACTCGAGGCCCTGTTTTCGCAGCACCTCTCGAACGGCATGGTGGTCCGCGCGATTGCGCGCGTCGGCAGTGCGCACCGCCTCCCCGAGCAGGCGGCGGACGATCGCCCGGTCGGCCTCTTCGAGTCGATTGAACGACCGTTCCGGCAGGACCATCAGCGCATAGATGTACATGAACGGGAGGTCGAGGACGTAGTCGAGCTGGTTATGCCACTGCAGAGCGAGAGCGCCCACGAGCGGTGTAGCGACGGAATCGATCAGACCGGTCTGCAACCCCGCCAAGACATCGGTCATTCCCAGCGGCACCGGGGAGATGCCGAATGCGGTAATGGCCTTCACTGCAGCCTCATTGCCGGGGGGCGTCCAGAGCTTGATGCCTGAAGCATCGCTGATCGAATGCACCCGACGCTTGCTCATCGCATAGGCCATGCCCACCTCCGCGAATCCCGGACAGATGAAGCCGTTCTCCTCCAGTCCCTGCTGCAACGTGGTGTCCAGGCGTTCGCGCACGTAGTCCACCTCCTCGAAGTCGGCGAACTGCATGGGCAGGTTGTAGAGCTGCGCGTCCGGGAAAATCTTGCCGAAGGTACCCGTCGTGAGGATCGCGGCCTGCAGTTGGCCGATGCGCATCTTGCGCATGACGATCGGGTCGTCCCCCATTACCCCACCCGGATAAATCTTCAGTTCGACGCGTCCTGCGGTCTCCTGCTCGATCTTTGCGGCGGCGTCGCGCAGCAACCTCATCCATACCGTACCCTCCGGCGACACCGTCGCCATTTTGATGGTCGCTGCGCCCATGGGTGCCGAACACGAGACCAGCAGGGTAGCGACGGCGAGACGTACCCCGAAACACCGGCCCGGCACACGTTCAGAAATATTCATCCGCAGACTCCAGCAATTCGCGGGCGCGCTCCTGCGCGATCCGGTTGGCGAGCGTCAACCCCTCGACCCTCGGATTCGCCCGCAGCACGGCGTTGAGTTCCCGGTCGTGCAACTCGCGGTCGAAAACGAGCCGGGCATAGTATTCCGCCAGGAACACCCGGGGCATGAGGTACTCGCCACCGGCAAGTTCAATGGCGCGCTCGAAGTGCCCCCGACCGACTTCCGGCCGGCCGCCGAGGGCCGGGGGCGCAAGGGTTTCCATGACCCCGAGATAGAGCCTGGGGCCGGCATTGTCGTGGGTCTCGTCCACCTCGGCGATACGCGTCATGACGGCCTTCGCCCGCCCGAGTTCCGCGATCGCGCCCCAATCTGCGCTATTCGCCGCGATCCAACCGCCCCAGGCCGAGGCCAGGGAATACGCCAGCGAGACGTCTTCCTGATCGAGAGTGCGCAAATTGGCTTCGAGCACTTCGATGTCGTCGGTGCGCGCGGTACAAGCCCATGACAGCCTGGCGCAGGATGCCCGCTGCGCCAGTTCGAATGCCCGTCCAGCGAACCTGCGCTGGCGCTCCTCGTCGTCGACAAAGGCGGTGGCGTACGCGCCATTCAACGTCACCCCCGCCTGCATCAGGGCAATGCTGTCGGGGCTGCTGCGCAGGAATCCCTCGAGCATGATCAGGAAGGCGGCGGACCCCTCGCGGGCGACCTGCAGGTCTTCCGTGTTGAGCAGCGCGTCCGACATGTCCTCCGCCAGCCCTTCGGTGACCGACGACATGACCGACGCGCAGCCGCATAGCGCGACGCAGAGCGCAGCGGCAAAAATCCTCATGACAACGTATTTATCGGACCGCGCGCGGCATTGCAATCGCCCGGCAACAACCCGGGGAACCGCGCGACCCGTCGGCGTGGGCGCCGGCATCAGAACAGCCATGTCTCGAGGTTGTCGACCGGTTCGCGCCGGTCCAGGTGGCGCCACCCCTTCAGGCAACGCGCGATCAGCCACACCGCCGTGGCCACCAGCACGAGATAGCCGACCAGGACCAGGACCAGCACCGTGCCGATAAAGGAGAACAGCACCAGGAGCCAGAAAGTGCGAATCTGGAAACGGTAGTGGCTCGCAAGCCAGTTCGGCGCCTCTGCACGCCCCATGTACGCCAGCACGACGCCGACGATTGCGGTCACGCCGAACACGATACTGATCGCGTACAGGACGTAAATGGCCTTGGCCTGGTTGTCCATTGCGTGTCGCCGTTGCCCTACACGAGGTTCACTGTGCGGCCCACCGATTTCCCCGATGAATCGCGGTCAGTATACCTTCGCTGCAGGGCCGGAATGTGGCACCGGACACTCCGATGCCCGGGATGGCTTCTGCTTCCATTCCCCCCGGTTTTGCCGTTAAATCACGCCCTTGTTCCCGACTGACGTCGAATCGGTGTCCGACGCCAATCTCAACGTGTACCGGATACGCGGACATCGTCCGTTGCGCGGAGGCATTCGCGCCCAGGCGGCGAAGAACGCGGTAACCAAGCAACTCGTCGCCTCCCTTCTCACGGCGGAGCCCTGCCGGCTACGCGATGTGCCCGACATCACCGAGATCGATGTCGTCCTCGACATGCTGACGGAAATCGGCGCGACGTATGACCGACGTGATGACGGCTCCGTCGACCTGGCTACGCCGCGCATCGCATCGACCGCGATCAGCGAACGGTATTCCGGGGTCAACCGAATCCCGATCCTGTTGATCGCTCCCCTCCTCCACCGGGCGGGGATGGCCCGCGTCCCCGTGGTGGGCGGCTGCAACATCGGGGAGCGGCCCATCGACTTCCACGTCGACCTGCTGCGTAAGATGGGCGCGGAAATCGACGAGGACGACGACGGCTATACCGCCAGAGCGGATCGGCTCCGGGGCACGGTGCTCGCGCTACCCTACCCCAGTGTCGGCGCAACGGAGAACGCGATCTTCGCGGCATGCCTCGCCGAAGGGACCACGGTGATCAACAACGCGGCGGTGGAGCCCGAGATCGTCGATACCGTGCTCTTCCTGCAGAAGATGGGGGCCCTGATCCAGATCGATACCGACCGGAAGATCGTGATCGAGGGAGTCGAGGAGCTTCACGGCGCGCACCATGACCCGGTTCGCGACCGTATCGAAGTAGCGTCCTTCGCCATGGCGTCCGTCGCGACCGAAGGCCGGCTTCGCATCGAAGGGGCGGACCAGGCCGCCATGATCACGTTTCTCAATATCCTGCGAAAGATCGGCGGCGGGTTCGAAGTGGACGCCGGTGGCATTACCTTCTTCCGCGCCCGCGAAGCCCTTAAACCCATCCACATAGAGACCGACGTGCATCCCGGCTTCATGACCGACTGGCAGCAGCCCATGGTGACGCTACTGACCCAGGCCCACGGCGTCTCCGTCGTGCACGAGACCGTGTACGAGAAGCGATTCGGCTATACGAGCACGCTGAATGCCATGGGCGCCAACATCACGCTGACCAACGATTGCCTCGGCGGCAAGGCATGCCGTTTCACCGACCGCAACTTTCCGCACAGCGCCATCGTCCAGGGCGCCACGGCCCTCGCAGGTCGGCAAATCGAGATTCCCGACCTGCGCGCCGGATTCGCTTACCTGCTGGCAGCATTGATCGCCGATGGCGAGACCACGATCTTCGGCACGCGATTCATCGAACGCGGTTACGTCAACGTGCCAGAACGCTTGGCGAGCGTGGGCGCGGACATCGATGTGCCGAGCCGGCAGGCTGCGGTAGCTTAGTGTCGTGTCACACGACACTAGTCGAACAGCTTCACCTCGATGCCCGCGTAGAGTTGACGCGGCATGCCGGGAAAGTAGCGATAGCTGCCGAAGGCGAAGTCCGCGCGATCAGCGTAGGGGACATCGAGCAGGTTCAGCAGCCGCGCGAACAGCCTGACCCGGGGCGTTGCGTCCCAGGACCCGCGCCAGTTCAGCAACCGGTGGCCGCCATAGCGTGCGGTGTTGGAAGCGTTGATGGAATGGGCGCCTAGATAGACGACCTCGAACTCGGAAACCCCGCGGTCCGTTTCGAAGCGCCAGCGTGCGCTGCCGAGCCAGCGCGGCGCCGTGTCCACGTCGTTGCCGTCGGTAATGCGCTCGCCCCCGCTGACATCGCGGGTGAAGGCGTAGCGGTGGCGGGCATGGGTCGCCGCCAGGTCCAGCACATGTGCGCCCGCAGTCCAGGTCACGGCAGCCTCGATCCCCGTTGACTCCGTCCTGCCGTCGCTGACGTTGAAGCCACCGGAATCTCGAAAAATGAGGTCCTTCGTGGCCTGGGCATATAGCGCCACGTCATAGTCGAGTCCAGCGCCGACACCGCGCACCCCGGCCTCGACGGAACGTAACGTCTCGCTGTCGAGGTCGGCGACGACCTGTCCGCGCTGCAGGCGGTAGAGTTCCGTCGTCTGCGGCGGGCGGAATCCCTGGCCCGTCACGAGGTAAATGCTGCGGTGGCTGGACGGCGACCAGTGCAGGCCGAGGCGCCCCGCCGCATTTGTATACGCATCGTCGCGGTCGGCGGGACGCGTATACAGGCAGCCGCCGAAACCGCATGCGCTGCCGTCGTCGCGGGTATTGCCGTCGAGGTGCCGGTTGTCGTACGCATAGCTGTTGCGCTCAAGGCGTGCGCTGGCCACCGCCTCGAAGCCGGCGGCGAGATCGATACCCGCGTCGTAGAACATCGCCAGGGTAAGGCCGCCGACACGATAGTCGTAGTGCGTGCCGAGTGGACGCGTCGCGACCAGGAACGGTGACCCGCGCGTGGGGTGCTCCTGACGCTCCGACAGACGCGCATCGAACGCATCCAGGGCGGCGCCGGCGGTCCAACGCCAACCACCGTCGGAATCCAGTCGGACCTGCAGCCCCACACTGCGCTGACCGTTCTCTTCCAGCGGCTGACCGGGCAGAAAGTGTTGCAGGAACGCCATCGACGAACGCCGCATGTACGGAGTCACCGTGAGCGTCGACGACGACGTCAACGCCCGGCGCCAAGTGCTCGTGGCGCGCGCGGACCAGGCGTCCCGGTACGCCTCGGGATTGGGATTGGTGCGCCTGAGATCCGAGTCGTACGCCTCGAAACCGCGCACAAAGCCCCCGGTTTCCTGGTTCAGCAACGTCGCAGTGACCGTCGTCGCCACATCCCAACCCGCCGTTGCGCCACGCGCCGCCGCATGCACTTTCTGCTGGCCGTAGCCGGTATCGTCGCGATAACCGAACGAAGAGGTGGACAGGGTATCCAGCCGCCAGCCGTCACCGCCGCCCCCGATTCGGGTCTGCAGGTACCGGTAGGGACCCGCCTCGACACTCCCGCGCCAGCCCCGGGCACTCGTCGCGGTAACGGTGTTGATGACGCCGCGCAGGGCGTTGCCGCCGAACAGCGCGCTTGCGGGACCCCGCACCACCTCGATCGCGACCGCCTGTTCCGTGTTCAACTCGAACAGGTTGTTGACATTGCAAAAGCCGGGCGGACGAATGGGCACGCCGTTTTCGAGATACAGGAACCCGCCGCAGGCACCCGCACCCGTCAATACGCCGGAGCGGATCGCCGCCAGGTGCTCGTGGCCCGAGCCGCGCGAGATCCACACGCCCGGAACCCGGACGATGACTTCATGCACGTGGACGGCGCGGGTGAGGTCGATCGCATCGGCGTCCACCGTGGCCACGCTGCCGGCTGTCCCATGTGCCGCGGCCACCGATGCATCGGCACGTACGACGACCTCTTCCAGTTCCGGCGCAGCCGAGAACGTCAGGGCGCAGAACACCATGGGCGCCGCCAGGACCGGTCTGCACTCCCTGCAGAATCGGCAGGGTGAACGCATGTCTTTCGCTTTCAATTCGGTGCGCCGGTCGCCCTCGGGGTTCTCCGCTGGTACTTTACGCCTTCATGCACGTCGGGGCTCCATCAGCGGCATCCAGCCTCGAGTTTCATGGACATCGAGTGGGAACTGGAGTGGAACAGTTCCATAGAGACCATCCGCGAGCGCCACGGCATTCCCGCCTACCGGAGCGTGCTTCCCGCCAACCTCCTCTAGTCACTCCCATGGAACAAACGTCTCCGGGGAGCGCCAGCGACCCGGGGCGGTTGATCCATGGGCGACGAGCGGGGCCGGGCCGGAGCCCTCAGCCGGGGTGCGCGAGGGGGTACCCCTCGCAAGAAAACAGCCCTCAGCCGGGGTGCGCGAGGGGGTACCCCTCGCAGGGAGAAAACCGGAGCCGAAGGCACCGGCTGTGGGGCACTCGCAAGCGGGTGATATCCACGGCTGCACCAGGCATGCGGCCGGATCATTGGATTTGCCAGGCAGGATCGTCTGCCATAACCTTTTTCGCCATGTTTACCAAGCTTCTGCAAGAGCATGTACGCCGTGGGACGCTGACGCTCGTCACGCCGGACGGCACGCGTCGGACCTTCGGTGACGGCAGCCCTCGCGTAACCTGGAAAATCCGCAGGCCGCGAACGATGCTCAAGATCCTCATGAACCCGGACGCGAACCTCGGCGAGACCTACATGAACGAGGAGTGGGATGTCGAGGAGGGCGAACTCGTCGACCTGCTCACGATCCTGCGGACCAACGTCGAAGCCGCCGTCTCGGGGCGGCGCGTGTCCACCCTGCTGGGACCGGTCACCACGCTCTTCAGCTCATGGAACACGGTGCGGGCGAGCCTCTCCAACGTCAGTCATCACTACAACCTGGACGAGGCCCTATTCCGCGCGTTCCTTGACCGCAACATGCACTATTCCTGCGCCTACTTCCGCGAAGACGGCATGACGCTGGAAGCGGCCCAGGTTGCGAAGAGCGAGCACATCCGCAGCAAGCTGCGCCTCCAGCCCGGCGCCCGGGTGCTGGACATCGGCAGCGGCTGGGGCAGCCTCGCCATGCACCTGGCGGAACGCGCCGACGTGCATGTCACGGGCCTGACGCTGTCCACCGAGCAGGCCCGCGCCGCCAGCGCCGAGGCACAGCGGCGGGGCCTGTCCGAGCAGGTGGAGTTCAGGCTCGAGGACTATCGTCAACATCGCGGCGAGTACGACGGCGTGGTGTCCGTGGGCATGTTCGAACACGTCGGTCGGCGCAATTTCGATCGGTTCTTCAACCAGGTCGGAAGCCTCCTCGCGCCCGACGGCGTGGCGCTCATTCACACTATAGGTCACACGGCGCCTCCCGTGCCCACCAACCCGTGGATCGCTCGGCATATTTTTCCCGGAGGGTACATTCCCTCGGCATCCGAAGTGGTGCGCGCCATCGAGGGGTGCGACCTGGTCTTAAGCGACTCCGAAGTGTGGCGCCGCCACTACGCGTCCACCCTGCGGGAATGGAACCGGCGTTTCCAGGCTTCCCGCGAGACGTTTCAGCGTAGCCACGGCGAGCGGTTCTGCCGCATGTGGGAGTTCTATCTCACCGTCTGCACGACCGCGTTCGAGATCGGCAGGCAGGTCGTATTTCAGTTCCAACTCGCGCATCGCAACGATGTCGTGCCGCTGACGCGCGACTATCTCTACAACGGACAAGCATCCGACGGGACCGTCGCGGATGGACGCTGACGCTCCCGACGAGGAGGGCTCGCACCCCGGGCAGCCAACAGGCGCCGCGAGCGCGTCCAGGCGGGACCCGTCTCCCGACACCCGCAGCGTCGTGCCGTCCGGCGAGTCCGATCCGCCGAGCAGTTCAAGCATTCGCGACCACCTCGTATACGGCCTGTCGCTACCCGAGCGGGCGCTTCGCGGCACCGCCGGCGTCGTCGGCGGCGCGCTGCGGGAGTCGGCCGCCGCGCTCATCCCCGGAGCGTTTCGCAATGCACGCACCTACCAGATTTTCGTCGGACAGATGCTCGACTTCCTGGCCGAGGACGTTGGCGGCGTCGCGCGCCCGGACCGACCGGGGGACGGCCGGGTGGAGAACTACGTCGCGCGCAAGACCGTCGGCAATTTCATCGAACTGGCAAGTCTCGCGACGATCCACATCTCGCCCATGCTGCTTCTCGCCATCGTCAGCGACATCGCGTATGGATCCAAGGCATACCTTCGCGAGCTGGCGGAGGAACTCCAGGCCCAAGGCGTAATCAAGGATGCCGCGGCGATCCACCAGGTGGACGACCTGCTAGATGCCGCCGCCAGCGCCAGCGAAGAAACCGCCTCGGCGTTCGACACGCCGCCGCTATCCGTCGAGGGACTCCGGGAGACCGTTCGGCAGACGAGGGAGAAGCTCGCCGGCGTCGACCCCGGCCAGATGCTCTCCGAGGACGAAATCAATCAGCTCTGGGAGCGCATGCGGTCGATCGCGCGGCGCGAGAACACGAGTCCGCTCGCGATCTCCGGGGCGCTGACGCTCGGTTCCCTCGACAAGTTCGCCAAGCTCGGCAGCGGCGCCCTGACCAGCGTCCGCGTCGCCGGCACCCTGCTCGACGGGGTGGTGCTGGACCACTACCGGACCGTGTTGACAAGGATCGACGAAGAGGGGCTGTATCCGACCCTGGCAGCGTCGAGCCAGCCGTATGCCGAGGCCCTGTGGCGGAACTTCTCGGCCGATCGCGAAACCGTCACCGAGAGCTTCCTCAAAAGCGGTGTCGCGGAACGGGCCCTGGGCAAGGCCCGGCGCTGGTTCTCGCGATCCTGAAACGCCCCGGGGGCGGGCCCGCGTTTCGCCGCACCGTGCGCCCGGTTCGCCTTCTGCCAACCGCGCCGCCATCCGAAACAGCCCCCGCGAACGACAGGAAACGCTAGACATCTTGATGCTCAATATACTACGCACTATGATGCCTGCATGCGCACGACACTCACCATTGATGATCACATCGCAGCGGCCCTGAAGTCGCTCTCGCGGACCAGCGGCAAGACCTTCAAGGCGGTAGTCAACGAGGTGTTGCACAACGGTCTCACTGCCGGCGAGAAGCCCGTCTCAAACCACGAACCGTTCCAGGTTGCGGCGGCCCGCCGGGGTTTCCTGCCGGGTATCGACCCACTGAAGCTCAATCAACTCGTCGATGAGCTCGAAGTTGATGACTTCGCGGGACAGCGCCACGACCGGACGGTGTGATCCTTCCCGATATCAACCTCGTCGTCTACGCCTACAACGAGGACGCGCCTCACCACGACGCTGCAAAGGCGTGGTGGGAACGGTCCCTCACCGAATCCGAACCGGTGGGCATGGCGTGGGTGGTCGTGCTGGGTTTCGTCCGTCTCATGTCGAACAGACGCGTGCTTGCGAAGCCAATGTCGGCTTCGGAAGCGGCCGAACACTGCAAGTCATGGCTCGTACGGCCGAACGTGCGCATCGTCTTGCCGGGGCCGACGCACATGGACATCCTGGCTGGTCTTCTGGCCAAGCCCATTGGTCCCAACCTGGTTACGGATGCCCACCTTGCCGCTCTCGCCATCGAACACCAGGCGGAACTGCATTCCAACGACAGCGATTTCGCGCGCTTCTCGGGCCTGACCTGGCGCAATCCCGTTGCATGAACCTGCGGCAGGGCAACTTGCAGTTTGCGCCCGCCGGTTGGTTCGGCGAGAACAATAGCGAACCCCCGGGCTGAATGCGGCACCCGGCGAATTGCGGCACACTGGACAGTGCGCCATCGACGCAGCCCGACGGAACGCAACAAGGAGACATCATGTCAATCGGTGCCGGCATCGGCATAGCGAACTTCACCTTCGACGACGCCCGCGGGTTCTGGAAGTGGGTCGACCTCTGCGATGCGGGTGGTGTCGATTCCATCTGGCAGTCCGACCGCATCATCAGCACGCAACCGGCCCTCGAGTGCATGTCCGTCATGGCCGCCCTCGCCGGCGCCACCCGCCACGTCAAGTTCGGCATGAACGTGGCGAGCCTCGGGCTGCGCGACCCGGTGATCACGGCCAAGCAGTGCGCGACGATCGACGTGCTGTCCGAAGGTCGGCTGCTGCCCGCCTTCGGCATCGGCAGCGCCCGTTCCCGCGACTACGCGGCCACCGGGAAACCCACGCGCCGGCGCGGCAAGAGGGCGAACGAAGGGCTCGAGATCCTTACCCGGCTCTGGACCGAGGAAGCGGTGGATTTCGACGGCGAGTTCCATCAACTCGAGGCCGCCAGCATCAGCCCCAGGCCGGTGCAGCAACCGCTTCCCCTCTGGATCGGCGGCTCCGCGCCGCAGGCGATCGAACGCACCGCCCGCTGGGGCACCGGCTGGCAGGCCGGCATTGATGCTGCCCACGAAGTGGCCCCCGTGATTGCCGCGATCAAGGCGCGCGGTACGGAACTCGGCCGCGTGATCGACGAAGATCACTACGGCGCGGGTTTCGGATTTCGATTCGGAACCCGGTCTGAACCGATTGTCCAACGCAACGCCCAGGTCCTCCGAGAGCGCCTCGGCCGCGACCCCAGGGGCTACACCGCCGTCGGTGGCGCCGACGAAATCATGGCCCTGCTCCGGCGCTTTCATGCGGCCGGCGTGCACAAGTTCGTTCTGCGGCCCATTGCCAGCGGGACCGACGACATGCTGTCCCAGACGCGCGCCCTGATCGACAAGGTGCTGCCCGAGGTCGCGGCCATGAATGGTCGGCAAGGCCATGCCTGACCCCAAGTCGTTCAAGCGGTTGTACGAGACGCAACTGGAGGCGGACAGCACCGGCAGGGGATCGCGGCAGACGCGACGGATGTTCCGGGCAATGCTGCGCGCATGCAGCGACCTTCCCGCCCGCAGCCTCGCGGCGCCGGCCGACGCGACGTGGGTGTGGTCGGACCTGCACCTCGGCCACGAGAACATCATCCGCTACACGAATCGCCCGTTCGAGGACGCCGACGCGATGAACGCGCATCTCTACGCCAACTGGGAAGCCTCGGTGGGCGAGGACGACACCCTGATCTTCGTGGGCGATATCGCCATGCGCACGGCGCTCTGCGAAGACACCTGGCAACGCATACGCGGAGGCGCGGGGCGAGCAAAGGTCCTGGTGGTCGGCAACCACGACCTGACCGGTTCGGGGGAGCTCCGCGTCGACGGCTTTGACGACATCTGCTCCGTCGCCTGGCTCGACGGCGAAGCGCCGCTCGTCTTCACGCACCTGCCCCTGGCAACGGTTCCGGACGGCTGGGCCAACGTCCACGGGCATACGCATGACGCGCCGCCGACCCGCTCGCCGCATATCAACGTGTCGGTGGAACAACTTGACTACCGACCGGTTCCGGTGGGCCGCATCCAGGCGCTGGCGAAGGAGATCATCGCCGGGCGCTATCCGGAAGGCACGACCACGATGGAACGCATCGCCAACCTCTAGCTCCGTTCCTTAAAGCCGCACACAGCGTTGGGAGAACGCATGACCGAACCACGCATCACGTTCATGGGCGCCGTCCCGCCATGGGAGTGCGATATCGTCGACCATTTCACGGTGGCGTACTACTACCAAAAGCTCGACCGCGCCACCGATGTCGTCCTGCGCGGGGCCGGCCTCGACCCCGCCGACCCTGCCGCGCCGACCATGGTCCGATGTCTCACCCGGTTCGATCGGGAACTGCGGAAGGGTGACATCTACCGGATCGAAACCGCCCGGCTCGACACGGACCGCCTGGCGCACCGCCTGATCGACGCCGAGACGGGCACGGTCTGCACGCACTTCGACCAGTTCATGTCCGCGCCAATTCCGGATGCCGGGGGGCTGGCCGAAGCGGGTTGGGACAACCCGCCGCTCGCATCGCCGACGCCGCCGCCCGCGACGGTTCGCTGGCTCGACACCGGGGTCGACATGCTCACCACCGAAGATTGCGGGCTCGCGGGCAGGGCGAGTTCCCACGCATACATACTGAGGTTCTCCGCCGCCGGCGAGCACCTGCGGAGCGCGATAGGGATCACGGCCAGCTACGTACGCGAAAACAATGTCGGCTTCGCCACGTTCAGCTTCGACGCCCGATTCGCAGCGCGCGCGGCGCCGGGCACACCGCTCAAGGTGCAGTCCGCCCTGAGCCACGTTGGACGCACGTCGCTGCGCATCGAGCATCGGCTCCTGGATGCGCACGAAGGGACGGAGTTGGCCGGCCTGACGCAGGCGGGCGTCCACCTCGACAAGGTCAGGCGCCGGCCCTCGCCGATGCCCGCCCACATCGCCGCGGCCGCGCGGGAATTGCTGGGAACATCCTGATCCACGCTTCGCGACCATGAACCAGCACAAGGAAATGCTCGAACCACCAGCACAGGGAAGTGTCCCCGTGCATGAGGAGGCGCGCGAATACTATGACGCGCTTCTGCGCCCCCTGTTCGAGGGGCGGAAGTTCGTTCTCGCGGGCGGGCTGGCGGCGAGTCTCGGCAGGAGGGCGCGCGCGCTGGCGGCTCTCGGCGCGGCCCGGCCATTCCTGCTCGCTTTCGGCGAAGGGACGGGGGAACTCCCCGGCCCGGAAGACGCACACCTGCATCTGTTCGACATCCGGCCCCGGGACCTCGTCGATCAACTCCTGCAGGAGGAGGCTACGCTCAGGGCATTGCCGCAAAATATCAGCGCGATGATCGACCGTTGGGACCCCGACGGTTCGGCACGGGTGTTGTGTGCGCCCGGCGATGTTCCGATAGTAGCCGGCCGAGAAACCTACGCCGGCCGCAAGCCGGCCTGGATAGCGCTTGAGGACAAGACGACCATCGACGCGTTCTGGGACGCCGCCGGCGTGCAAAGAGCGCCATCGCGGATCGTGGCGGCCGAACATCGCGAACTCGTCACAGCAGCAGCCGCCCTCGATCAAGGTTTGGGCACGGTATGGGTCGCCGACGTGAAGTCAGGACTTCATGGCGGCGCCATCGGCCTGCGTTGGGTGCGACCCGGCGAGGACGGCAACGCCGCAGCGGACTCGTTGCGTGAAATCGCTGATCGCGTTCGCGTCATGCCGTTCCTGGAAGGTATCCCGGTCAGCATGCATGGAGTCGTGTTCGAAGATGCCGTGGCCGTGTTCCGGCCGGTCGAAATGGTCGTGCTGCGGCCACCGGAGGGCGACCGGCTCCTTTACGCAGGATGTTCGAACTGGTTCGACCCGGGACCCGAGGATCGCGATGCCATGCGCAGCACGACACGACGCGTGGGCCACGCGCTGCGCGAACGGGTCGACTATCGCGGAGCGTTCACGATGGACGGCGTGCTCTCCCGCGACGGATTCGTGCCGACGGAGTTGAATCCCCGAACCGGCGCCGGGTTATCGACCCTCTTGGCCGGACTGGTCGACTTCCCGTTCGGGCCGTTGTGCTGGGCTGTCGCCGAAGGCGAACGCCTGGCCTTTCGCCCGGCCCTCCTCGAGCGCGCCGTATTGGACAGTGCCGACCGGCATCGTGTCGGCGGAGGTTCGGTCACTACGCGCACGACGTTCGATGCGGGCACCTTCGACCTGGTGCACGACGGCGCGGAGTATCGCGAGGCGCGCGAGAACGAGGCGCCGAACGCGACACTGGTGGTCGGACACAACCCGATCGGCGGCTACCTGTCATTCAGCCTGGATGCGGATCGGAATCAGCCGGGCACGCCGGCGGCCCCGGAAATGTGCCGCGCCCTGCGGTTCGCGGACCATCGTCTCGGAACCGGGTTCGGACCATTGACGCCCGCAAGGAACGTTCGGCCATGATCCCTTCCGCGGTGATCGGACCACGCGACGGCGCGCGACCACGGCGCCGGTCGCGAGCCTGGCGACGTTGCCGCTGGCGGCCAGACACTCGATAATCGCCGCTTTTCCCCGGAGGGAGTCCATGTCCGGCAAGGAATCCATCGCCATACTGGGCGGTACGGGCGATCTGGGCACGGGTCTGGCCATACGCTGGTCGAGAGCCGGTCACGAGATCGTGATCGGCTCCAGGACGCTGGAAAAGGCGAAGGCCGCCGTCGAGAACCTGCAGAAGATCAGTCCCGAAACCCCGGCGCGCGCGATGCAGAACGCCGACGCGGCGGCGGCCGGAGGTATCGTCGTGCTGACGGTGCCCGCCGAGCATCAGATCTCGACCCTTGAGACCGTGCGCGCGGGCCTTGTGGGCAAGATCCTCATCGACGTGTCCGTACCGCTGGTTCCGCCCCGGGTCGGCACGGTGCAATTGCCGCACGCCGGGTCCGCCGGGAAGCGCGCACAGGATTTCCTGGGCGCGGACGTCATGGTCGTCTCCGCGTTCCAGAACATCGCGGCGCACCTGCTGCAGCAGGACATCCAGATCGACTGCGACGTCCTCGTCGCGGGCAACAAGCGCGGCGCCAGGGACAAGGTCATCGAACTGGCCGCGGAAGCGGGCCTGACCGGGTGGCATGCCGGACCCATCGACAATGCTGCCGCTGCGGAAGCGCTCACAAGCATTCTCATCCAGATCAATCGGCGCCACGAGATCTCGCATTCGGGCATCAAGATTGTCGGCCAGGGGCATCAGGAATAGATGGCGCTCAGCGTCAATGGCATCGAAGGCCTGCCGCTGGTGGGCCCCGGCGATGATCTCTGCGCGATGCTCCTGCGCGCCATCGACGCGCAGACCCCGCTACGGGACGGCGACGTGCTCGTCGTCGCGCAGAAGATCGTTTCCAAGGCCGAAGGCCGCCTCGTGCGACTCGCCGATGTCTCGCCCTCAGCCAACGCCGTCGCGCTGGCGGCCGAAACGGAAAAAGACCCTCGCCTGGTGCAGTTGATCCTCGATGAGTCCGTGGCCGTAGTGCGAAAAAGGCCCGGTGTGCTCATCGTCCGCCATCGGCTCGGGTTTGTCAGCGCCAACGCGGGCATCGATCAATCCAACGTCGACCAGGGCTGCGGCGACGTCGCGCTGTTGCTTCCGCTGGACCCGGACGCTTCGGCATCGGCATTGCATGCGCGCATCTTCGATGCGACCGGCAAGCGCGTTGGCGTGATCATCAGCGACAGCGCGAACCGCCCCTGGCGCCTTGGCACCACCGCGGTCGCGATCGGGGCCGCCGGCATCCGGGTATTCGATGACCGCCGGGGGGACACCGACCTGTTCGGGCGCGAACTGAAGATCACCCTCGTCAACCGCGCCGACGGTATCGCGACCGCCGCCGTTCTCGTGATGGGCGAAACGACGGAGCGGATTCCGGCAGCGTTGGTCAGGGGCTTTCCGCAGGAGTCGCCGGCAGGCGACGCGGCGGCAATCAACCGACCCTTGAACGAAGACCTGTTCCAATGATCCCACCGAAAGTCGCTCCATGAGGGTGCTCGCGCTTACCGGCGGCATCGGCGGCGCCAAGCTCGCGCTCGGTTTCGCGAAGATTCTCGAGCCTGACGAGGTCGCCTTTGTCGTCAACACGGGAGACGACTTCGAACACCTTGGCTTTCACATCTCGCCGGACGTGGACACGCTCGTCTATACCCTGTCCGGAGAGGCGAACGTCGATAGCGGCTGGGGGCGGCGCGACGAGAGCTGGCATTTCATGGACGCCGCGCAAGATCTCGGAATGCAGACATGGTTCCGCCTCGGCGATCGCGATCTCGCGCTGCACGTATACCGCCGGGAGCGCCTGGCCGAGGGCGCCACGCTGACCGAAGTCACGCGGGAAATCTGCGACCGTCTGGGCGTGATCCAATCGGTCCTGCCAATGTCCGACGACCCGGTCAGAACGCGCGTGCTGACGCCGGATGGAGCGCTCGCCTTCCAGCACTATTTCGTGCGCGACCGCTGCCAGCCCGCCGTGACCGGTTTCGAGTTCGACGGCATCGCCGACGCCAGCATCAGTCCCGACATCGCGGGCCTGGTTGGCGCGAGCGCGTCACATCCGTTGAGCGCAATCGTCATCTGCCCTTCCAACCCCTTCGTTTCCGTCGATCCGATCCTGGGTGTGCCGGGCATGCGCGGGCTGCTCGCATCGGCCGGGGTACCGATCATCGCAGTCTCCCCCATCGTGGCCGGACGGGCCATCAAGGGGCCGACGGCGAAGATGATGCGCGAACTCGACATTCCGGCGTCGGCGACGGCGGTAGCCCGGCACTACCGCGACCTGATCACCGGCTTTGTCCTCGATGAGTGCGACGTTGGCCGGGAGTCGGAGATAGCCGACCTGGGACTCGCCACCGTCGTGACCCAGACCGTAATGTCGAGCCTCGAGGATCGCATCGCGCTGGCCCGCGACGTGCTCGTTTTCGCCGGCGCCTGAGTCCGATGCCCGCAGCGACAGCTCCCCGCATCTGGGCACTGGTGCCCTTCAAGGGTCCGGACGGGGCGAAGGGGCGGCTCGGCGAATACCTGTCCGAGCGTGAGCGCCGCGATCTCACCCTGGCCATGCTGCGAGACGTGCTGGACGCGCTCACACAGGCGTCGCTCGCCGGCGTGTTGATCGTGTCGCGCTCGCCGACCGCCGCCGCACTGGCCCGGGATTTCGACGTGGAGGTCTTCGCCGACACGGCCAACGACCTGACGGGCGCCGTCACCGAAGCGAGCACTTTCGTCGCCGATCGCGCGCAAGGGACCATGATCGTCCACGGCGATCTGCCCCTTCTCACCGGGCACGACGTGAACGATGCCCTCCGGGGGCACACGGACGTTACCCTCTTGCCAGACCGGCACGATATCGGCACCAACTGCATCATCGCCACCCCGCCGAATGCGATGACCTACCAGTTCGACGGCAGGAGCTTCAGACCGCACAAGGCGCTGGCCCGCGCGGCGGGACTTGAGCCGCGCGTCGTTCGACTGCCCGGCTTCGCGCTCGATATCGACACGATCGACGGCCTGCGCGAGTTCGCCGCCACCGGTTCCGACACTCGCAGCGGGCGTTATCTCGTAGAAACCGGTGTGGCATCGCGGCTGGCGGCCACCCATAATTAGCGTCTTGTTCAGGGCTTGAAGGACATCGTGCGCGCCGAACTGACATTGGCTGCCGCAGCAGACGGCGAACTGCCCGACGCCGAAGGCGCGCTCGCCCTGGCGGACTTCCCGGACACGAGGGCGCTGGCCGAGGTCGCTGCGACGCTGCGCGATCGCGGGTTCCTGAATGTCGTCACCTATTCGCGCAAGGTCTTCATTCCGCTGACGCATCTGTGTCGCGACGTCTGCCACTACTGCACGTTCGCCCAGACGCCGTCCCGGCTCGACGCGCCCTACCTGACGCTCGACCAGGTGCTCGAAGTCGCCCGGCGCGGCGCCGCGCTGGGCTGCAAGGAAGCGCTCTTCACCCTGGGCGAAAAACCGGAACTGCGATATCGGGCGGCGCGCGACGCGTTGGCGCAAATGGGTTACGAGACGACGATCGCCTATCTGCACGACGCCGCAGCAGCAGTCCTTGAAGAGACCGGGCTGCTGCCACACCTCAATCCCGGCAACATGACGCCGGAGGAGATCGCCTTGCTACGGCCCGTATCGCCGTCGATGGGCATCATGCTCGAGTCCGCGTCGGAGCGATTGACCCGGCGCGGCATGCCGCACTACGGCTCCCCGGACAAGGTCCCCGCCGTGCGCCTGAAGACGCTCGCCGATGGCGGGGCCGCGGACGTGCCTTTCACGACCGGGATCCTGATCGGCATCGGCGAGACCCGCCGCGAGCGCATCGAATCATTGCTCGCGATTCGCGACGCGCACGAACAGCACGGCCATATCCAGGAAGTCATCATTCAGAACTTCCGCGCCAAGCCGGACACCAAGATGCGCCATGCGCCGGAACCGAGTCTCGACGAATTGCTCTGGACCATTGCCGTCGCCCGCATCATCTTCGGGCCGTCGATGAGCATCCAGGCACCGCCTAACCTGAGTCCCGGAGTGCTGCCGCAGATCGTGGCGGCCGGCATCAATGACTGGGGCGGCGTCTCCCCGCTGACACCCGACTTCGTCAATCCCGAAGCGCCCTGGCCCCATGTCGAGGAATTGGCGCGCGAGACGGCCGGGGCCGGCAAGCACCTGCAGGAACGCCTGACCATCTATCCCGCCTACGCAAGCGCGTCCGACCGCTGGGTCGATTCCGGCCTCAGGCGGCGCGTTCTCGACATGATTGACGGCGAGGGCTTCCCACGCACCGATGACTGGTCGCCCGGGACGCTCGACGCGCCTCCCGCCGTCACACTCGACCGCATCCGCACGCCCGCTCCCGAGGGCAATATCTCGCCCGACCTGCGCGAAGCGCTCGACCGCGCGGCAGGGGGCGAGGACCTGGGCGAGGCGGAACTGGTGCGCCTGATCCGCGCGCGCGGCGACGACTTCAACGCCGTTGTCCAGGCGGCAGACCGGCGCCGCGCCGAAGTCAACGGCGACGTCGTAACCTACGTCGTCAACCGCAACATCAACTACACCAACATCTGCTACTTCAAGTGCCGCTTCTGCGCCTTCTCCAAGGGCAAGCTGGCCGAGAATCTGCGCGGGCGCCCATACGATCTCGGACGCGATGAAATCCAACGGCGCGTGCGCGAAGCGTGGGATCGAGGTGGCACCGAGGTGTGCCTGCAAGGCGGTATCCACCCGGAATACACGGGCGAGACCTACATGGAGATCGCCCGCGCCGTGAAGGACGCGGTCCCTTCCATGCACGTGCATGCCTTCTCTCCGCTGGAAGTGTGGCAAGGCGCCGCGACATCGAACTCGAGCGTCAGGGCGCATCTCGAGGCGCTGCGGGATGCCGGACTCGATACGCTGCCCGGCACCGCGGCGGAAATCCTCGACGACGAGGTGCGCGCCGTGATCTGCCCGGACAAGATCAACACCGAGCAGTGGCTCGAAGTGATGGAGACCGCACACGAAGTCGGATTCCGCACCACCGCCACGATCATGTACGGCCACGTCGATCAACCGAAACACTGGGCGCGGCACCTCATGCGCATCCGCGCGCTGCAGAAGCGGACCGGGGGTTTCACCGAGTTCGTGCCGTTGCCGTTCGTGCACATGGAAGCCCCGCTTTATCTCAAGGGCGGCGCCCGCCGCGGACCCACGTTCCGCGAGGCGATCCTGGTGCACGCGGTCGCCCGGCTCGCGCTGCACCCGCACATCACCAACATCCAGGCCAGTTGGGTGAAGATGGGCCACGAGGGCGTGGTCGCCGCCCTGAATGCCGGCTGCAACGACCTCGGCGGCACGCTCATGAACGAGAGCATCACCCGCGCCGCCGGCGCGAGCCATGGCCAGGAGACCTCGCCCGAACGCATGCGGTCGTTGATCGAGTCCGCCGGACGTACGCCGAGGCAGCGCTCGACGGTCTACGGCGATGTCGATCCCGAGCGCATCCAGGCGGGACTGGCCGCGGATGAACTCGCAGAGATCGTCAATACGCCGGCACGCAAGTACGAGCGGGTCAGGACCCGCGAACTGGTCAGGAACGAGCTTCCGGCACAGTAGGGATTTCCGCCGGGCGACTGCGGTTGCCTCCTCCTCCTCCTCGACAGATGGCGGGGGCATTGCTGTGCCGGATAATTTGGCCGCACGCGTAGGTCCGCAACAGGGGCAAACGACCGGGATAACCCGGACGTCCCCTTCCGGGAAACCGGCGGAATGCCCGGTCGCCGGTCAATTCGTCCGAGTGCCGTGATCCAACGAATAACTCGTACTGCGGCCACCGCCAGGGTCTCTCCGCAGCGCACCGCGTTCGATCAAATCCACGATATCGCGATAGGCGGTATCCTGCGAGCACTTAGCGAGTTTGGCCCACTTCGATGAGGTCAGTTTGCCCTCAAAACCGTCGAGGAGACGATTCAGGACCTTGATCTGCCGTTCATTGAGCGGTTCTTTAGCGAACCGTTCCCAAAAGCGCGCCTTGTCAAGCACAGCGCTCAACGTGTTCTGTGCCGCTTCAATCGCGCGCAGTAGACATTCCAGAAACCATGTCTGCCATCGGGTGACATCGACGTCCGCCTTTTGCGTGCGTTCCAGCATGTTGTAGTAGGTGTTGCGCTCGGCTCGGATTTGCCCGGACATGCTGTAGAAGCGTTGGCCGGTCCTGTCCGCGCGAGCCAATGCCGTATCGGCGATCACCCGCCCTATGCGGCCGTTGCCGTCATCAAACGGGTGCAGAGTCACGAACCAAAGATGCGCCAGCCCCGCAACAAGCAACGGATCGATGTCCCCCGGGTGCTCGAACCATGTCAGAAATGTCTCCATTTCTTCGGGGAGCCGCTCCGCAGGCGGCGCCTGATAGTGGACCCGCTCTTTGCCGATGGGACCCGATACCACCTGCATCGGTCCGGTCGCGTCGGTACGCCAGTTCCCAACAGTGATCCGGGTCATACCACTCCTGCCGGTCGGGAAAAGCGCCGAATGCCAAGCAAACAACCGCTCCACCGTGAGAGGCTCGTTGGGATCTCCGGTAGCGTCCAGCGTCATCTCCACTACCCCATCCACATTCCTGTCCGCAGGGACCAGACCGCCAATATCCATGCCGAGCCGCCGGGCGATCGAGGATCGGACCTGTTCACGCTCAAGTCTTTCGCCCTCGATCTCGCTTGTCTTGACCACGTCCTCGGTCAGCGTGTGCAGATGAGCCTCACTGCGGAGATCGAAACCCAGCCCCTCCATTTTGCCCAGGAGCCGACCCTGCTCACGGCTGACATGGGCCAGAAGCCGCACCAAGGCACGGTCGTCCCAACGCAGAGCAGGCCATTGTCCGTGCTCCCAGATGTAGTTCATCTCTTTCCCGCAAATTCTGCGGACATTATGTCCGATTTTCTCCGCATCGACGAGATGAAACCTCCACGTCAAGCGTCAGGGAGCATCTGGAAGTCTCGCGGGACGCGGGACTCGATGCGCTGCCGGGCGGTGCGGCGGAACGCCTCCACGACGGTGCCCGGCGATGTCGACGGAACCGCGACAAGGCGGGACTCGCCGACGACGAACTCGTGGCCATCATCAACAGGCCCGGCACGTAAGTACGAGCGGGTCCGGACCCACAAACTGGTCAGAAACGAGGTATCTCCACCATAAAAACGAACCAATCGTCATAGCTATCCAGACAGGCCCCGCTCTCGTAAAGCCGATATCGGCCTTGAATGCCATCGAAGCGTGAGGGCGCAACAACAATGACGGGATGCCAGCCTCGCGTAGCAGTTCATGCTTCGAATACCCGTTTTTCGCGGCAGTCGCATCGAGGATCGAACTGCGCAGGCGGTGTTGAGTAGGTTGCCCCGCGCCTATCTTGACGCGCGGCAGATATTCTCGCAGGGCACGCCGTCCCCATCGCCGTCGAGACGGGTCAAGCCGCATCTCTGCAGATAGAAGCGCGCCTCCGCACACGAAGACATCTCCCGACAATAGGTTTTCCGGCCGCAGGTGAAAGAAGTCGTCTGGGCCGAGGATGCAAGCGCAGGCATGTTCGACCCGCGCTCGCCACGCCGCCACTCCCATGGCGGGACATGCTGCGCCGGGGGCAACGACCAGAGGCCCGTGCCCGCATTCCGGGCGCGTCGCTCGTCCTCCAGCAACGATTGGTCGTTGAGGTATTGACGATACGCCCATGCGTGACCCTCGCGCACCATCTCGCGATTGATATCGCGCCCGTCGAGGTAAATCTTCCCAAGCATGCGATCGTAGCGGTCCTTGCCTTCGGGCAGCACGCGAACCTGGTGCCGGAACACCTTGTCCGCGAGCGCCTGCCTTGCCCGCGTACCCCAAGGCTGGGCGCGTTCCGGCGTGTCGATCTCCGTTAGCCGAAAACGCGTCTGGAACTGGCGCCCATCGTCCTCGAGGAGCAAGGTCACGCTATCGCCATCGGAGATGCCAACAACAAGAGCATCCAGGCACGAGGACGTGTCGCAGGGCGCGGCAAAAGCACCGCCAGCCAACAGCAGGAAACAACTCAGGAATGGCGCCCGGATGGCGAATCTCCCACAAGACGTGTGGTCTCCATCCTACAGCGTCGGAGGTATCCGGGGAACGATCATCTCGCCGTGTCATCTCGCCGTGCGGTCACGGTGGAACATCCCCGGGCAACCGCGCCTTGCCAAATTTTGCCAAGACCGATAGTGTCGACACCATGACGACGATGAACATCTCCCTCCCTGATTCCCTCAAGTCCTTCGTGGACGATCAGGTCGGCGCGCGCGGCTACAGCACTTCCAGCGAATACGTCCGGGAACTGATCCGCCGGGACCGGGACAGAGAGCGCTTTCGCGGACTGCTCCTCGAAGGCGCGGAATCGCAACCAGCGGGGGAAGCCAATGTGGACTACTTCGATCATCTCCGCGATCGGGTCCGCCAAAGCGGGCAGCATTGAGTGCCAAACCGGTCACCCTACGCGAGCTGGCGCAACGTGACATCGATGAGGCCATCGAGCACTACCTGGCCGAGGCGGGACAGGCATTGGCTCTTTCCTTCATCGACGCGCTGGAAAAAACCCTCCGTCGGATCAGCGAGCAACCGGAGAGCGGTTCGCCCCGCTATGCCCATGAGTTGGATATTCCCGGCCTTCGTTTCCAATCGACGGGAAGGTTCCCGTACCTGGTCTTCTACGCCGAAAGGGACACGGAACTCGATGTCTGGCGCGTCCTGCATGCGGCGCGGGACATCCCGGCCTGGATGAGGGCGCCGGTAGGGAACTGACTCGAAGCCGGGGCTTCCGCAGGTTTGCCAGCCAAGGCACGCGATGGCGGCGTCTTCAGCTACTGCGAGCGTTGGGCGGCAATGAAGGCTCGGGCGGTCGCCTCGTCCTCCGCGGCAACATACGATTCCTGTTCGTCGCCAAAGCCGATGAAGCTACCGTCGTCCGATGCCCAGATCGAAAACGACCTCCCTATGTAGTCAGGAAGCCTGACCTCGTAGGCATGGTTCAGGCCCGTCGGAGGGCCTTTGCGCCCGACATAGCGCCCGGAAAGCGGCAGCATGCCCCAGTGCCGGCCTTCAAGGTCCCGGTGAAAAGCCAGGACCCGAACAGGCCAATCGGTCTCGCGGTCGCGCGGCCTTGCGCAAGCGTAAAGCTCCACGAAGGCGTCGGGGACGATGGGACCATCTCCTTTCCCCTTCTCGGCCAGCGTCGGTTCTCCCCGCTTCGCCTTGATGGACAGCTCACCGGCTTTGGTGGGCCTGAAGACAACTTCCTCGTCGTATGTCATGTCCCGTTCCGCCATCATCGCAGCCGCCCGCGGCGTCGCTCCTTCGGCGCTACGGAACGTGCGCCAGAGAAAGTTCTCCGCGTCGGTCAGGACGAGGTCGGTTTCAAACCAAAGGCGCGTTTCGGCAGACTCCGGCGCGCCCGCGAAGGCGGAATCCAGAGGTATATCCAACCGTTTGTGCACGCTTACCGTGCCGTCAGACTCCAGTCTTGCCGAAATGTGCCCCAATCCGCACGCGCCTTCGGAATGGTGAACGATCCAGACGTCCCGCCATCGAGCCGCGAACTCCCTGTTGCCTTTCGATACATCCGGCATGGTTTCTTCTCCCTCGAGCTCCTCAGATGACAATTCAAGAATGCCCTTCCTAGCCAAGGCATCCCGCAAACGCGCGATGCCCCGGGAAAGGCGGGAAGCTACCGTGCCAGGTCTGCAGTCCAGGGTCTCGGCGATTTCCCGGTAGCTCAATCCTTCGAAATAGCGTTTCAGTAGCGGACCCCGGAACTGGTCCTCCAACGCCTCGATCTCGCCAAACACGGCATCGAGCAGTCGCGTGTGGCCGACAGACTCCGCCACGTCGGGCTCTTCCACAGGTTCGCCCAAGCGAAGACTCTCCTGTTCCCGGCGACGACGGCGCATCGTCTTTCGCAGCGCGTCCATCGCCGCAGTAGAGATAATCACGCTCCACCAGCCCAGCGGATTCGCCACTTCGCCGTTCGTCGGCGTCGAATCCATCAGGCGCAGAATCGATGTCTGCACCACGTCTTCGGCTTCCTCCGGGTAGTAATCGCGCGCCTTTGTGACTGCCCATGCGCGATGGCGGCTGACGAATGCCGCGAGGGCGTCGTCGTCTCCATGGCGGTAGAACCGCTTCAGCAATGTCTTGTCGTCGGTCTCGCGCAACTGTTCACACCCATTCTGCCTTTTGGACGCCGCCGACGCGGATTTTCTTCCAAACGAGCGCCCAACAGCCGGGATGGGGTGGCGCGATGGGGTTAGATCCGGTTGGGCGTCGTCCCCGCCGCCTGGCGCAGGAGCGACTGCGCGCGGAGCACGGTTTCATCGTCCGGCACGCTGCTCGCATTGGCGTACATGAGACTGGCCGCGAGGAGCCGGTTTCGCCAGCCGAAACGAAGCTGCCGGTGGTTCTCAAGCATGGCCTCGGTGAACTTGATGTCGTGTGTTCCCCTGTTCTTGAGGGTCGCATACCAGCGCAGACGATCGGCCAGCGCCACCGGATTCCCGCCGGTCTCGAGCCAGCCGAGCGCCTGGCGCACTGCGCGGTATCGGCTCTGACCGAGCGTCTCGAACATTTCGTCCAGGCTCTCCGCCGGAAGCGGTTCGACGCTATCGATGCGCCGGTTGCTCGTGTTGGCTCGCGGGGACGCGAGTTCCCGGAAACGCGGCATGAAGGCGACCGCCTGCAGGAGCAGCAGGCGCCGTGCGGCATCTGCGGCGGACGCCGCGTAGCAATAGCGCATCGCGTCCGCCGTCGTGTTGGCGTGCACGGCGACGATGTTGTTCCGGCGCATTACCAGTTCGGCCGCGAACATCGCGACGGCCTCCCATATCGTGTCCGCGCTGATACCGCGTACGAGCAGGTCGACCGAGGCCGCCACCGCCTGTTCGCTGCTCGCGGTTCGGAACTCCTGCAGCAGGGTTCGCGCAGCCGCATTGTCGTCGTTTCCCTGACCCCAGTCCTGCGGAAGGGCCGCGGCGATGGCGCGATTCGCGTTCCAGTCGCGGTCCGCCACGTATTCATGGCGCGCCGGGTCGTCGTTGCCCTCCCTGTTCTGCACCGCGAGCGCCAACGAACGCACCACGGGCTCGGCCAGCAACGGGCCCGTCCCCAGCGAAGCGCACAACCGGTGCGCGTTGGCGGCGGCTATGGTCTTGTGGCCGATGGCGCGGAAGTCGCGGGCGGCATGGAGCATGAGCGTCTGCAGCGCCGAACCGGCCTGTCCACCGAGGACCATGCCATGCGCAGCGCGGTCCGCCGCATCGCGGTCCCATGCGACCAATGCGGCTGCCAGCGCGGGAGAGTTGGAGGCGGACTCGCCCACCGCCGGGAGCGACCAGGGGCGAAAGTAGTCCTGCTGGGCGGAGGCCCTCTTGAAGTAGGCCGCAGTCCAGAGCAAGGGCAGCCAACGGCGCTCGTCGGGCATACCGGCGACGGTCAGTTCGACGGACCGCAGCATCATGACGGCGTGGTACCTGAACCCGACGTGGGGATAGGGACTCACTTCGCGGCACGCGGCAATCGCAAGCCCCCGGAGAAGTTCAGCCGGCTGCAAACCCGCTTGAATGCGAGCGACCAGGTTTGCGAGCAGGGACCGGGACGACGTTTCGATCAGCCATGGTGCGATCTCGCGAGGCGCCGAAGCCCCGGTCAGCCACGGGGCCACGGCGGTTGCCGCGAGCAGGCGTCTTCGGGAGATCATTCGAGACGTCCCTCCCACGTCTCTGGCGCGCTAATGCGCCTGCGGCGCGGTGCCGTTATCGAAGATCTTGCCGGGATTCAGAATGCCCCTGGGGTCGAGCGCCTGCTTCAGGGTGCGCATCAGGGCCACTTCCTCCGGCGTGCGCGAGATCAGCAGGTAGGACTTCTTTTCGAGGCCGATGCCGTGTTCCGCGGACACGGTGCCACCGATGTTCGCAAGGGGTTCGTATACCGCGCGTTCGACCGCCTCCCTCGCGCTCTCGTCGTCGCCAGCGCTGATGCCGAAATGCAGGTTGCCGTCGCCCAGGTGGCCAAATGTGAAGTTGCGGTACGTACCGAAGGAGGCGTCCAGAAGGCGGTTCACGTCGCCGACGTAGGCTTCCATGTCCGGTATCGGGAGTCCCACGTCGAAGATGAACAGCGGGGGGAAGCGGTTGCACTGCTCGACATCGTCACGCATCGCCCAGATCTCGCGCCGCTGGGCTTCGTTCTGCGCGATGACCGCATCGGCCACCAGCCCCGACTCGTACGCCTCGGTCAGCGCCGCCTGCGCGCGAACGCCATCGTTGTCCGCGTCGCCTCCCATGGCTTCGATCAAGGCATAGTACGGATAGTGCTGGGGCAGCGGCGGTTTCTGCTTCGCCGGCGGAGTCGTGACGAGCCGGTAAAAATCGGACCATAGCACTTCGAATGCCGACAGTGCGCCGCCAAGCCGCGCATCCATGTGCTTTAGCAGTTCCGGCAGCTTGTCGAAACTGTCCACTGCCGCCAACAGCGTCTCCTGGCTGCGCGGCTTTTCCCGCAGGCGCAGCACGGCGCGGGTGACGACGCCGAGACTTCCTTCGCTGCCGATGAACAGCTGCTTCAGGTCGTAGCCCGCGTTGTTCTTGATCATCTGGTTCATCGACGAGACCACGGTGCCGTCGGCGAGCACCGCTTCGAGGCCAAGCACCATGTCCCGCGTCATGCCGTAGCGAATGACCCGGTTGCCGCCGGCATTGGTCGAGATGTTGCCGCCCACGGTGCAGCTTCCGCGGGCGCCCAGGTCCAGGGGATACAGCAGTCCGTGCTCGTCGGCGGTCTCCTGCACGACCTGCAACGGGACCCCCGCCTGCACCGTCATGGTCCGGTTGATGCGATCCACGCCTTCGACGCGGTTCATCCGTTCGAGAGAAAGCATGACGTCGCGCGGTTCAGTAATAGCGCTCTGCACCAGGCCGGTGAGCCCGCCCTGCGCGATGACGCTCTGTCCCGCGTCGTCGCAGGCTTTCAGCACGGCGGCGACTTCCGCCGTGTCGCGTGGGCGAACGATGGCCTTGGCCGCGATCGTGTCGGACCGCCAGATTCCCGCCGGACGACTCGACACGTCTTCCCCTGTCAGCACGCCGCCCGGGCCGGTGATCCCAGCCAGCACATGCGTGATGTCAGCCATGTCCGCTCCCTTGAGTAGTCATTCGCAAACGGCGCAAGCTTACCACCCGTCCTGCAGCCCAAGGTCATGCGGCAGACGCAAGACGCAAACCGTCCCGTCTGGCCATCTCCGAGTCGAGAAATGCGTTGCATGTCGCGAGCTGCCGGGCAGTTGTTTCCACAGTGCGCCAATCCACTGCGGCGGACCACCGCTGGGAAACCTTGGGGCTACAGAACAAGTCGGCGGATGTCTCCGAGCAGGCGCGTCAGTTCGACCATGAAGGATCCTCCTTCGACGCCGTTGATCGCGCGGTGGTCGTAGGAGAGCGCCAGCGGCAGCACGGCCCGCGGCTGAAACTCGATGCCATCCCAGAGCGGCTTCATGGCGAGGCGCCCCACGCCCAGGATGCCGACCTCCGGAGCGTTGACGATGGGCGTGAAACCCGTGCCCCCGACGCGGCCGAGACTCGATACCGTGAAGCAACCGCCCTGCAGGTCGTCCGGCCTGATCTTGCGTTCGCGCGCCGCGGTCGACAACCCGGCGATCTCGGCTGCGAGTTGCCACACGCCCTTCTGATCGACATCACGGATCACGGGCACGATCAGGCCGTCCCCGGTATCGACCGCGAATCCGACGTGGCAGTAGCGCTTGAGGATCAATCCATCGGCGCCCGCATTGAGCGATGCGTTCAGACGCGGGAACTTTCGCAGGTTCTCCGCGCACGCCTTGACGATGAAGGGCAGGGGCGTCAGTTTCACGCCACGCGCTTCGCCTTCGGCCGCAAGAGACTTGCGAAAGGCCTCCAGCTCGGTCACGTCCGCTTCGTCGTGCTGCGTTACATGCACGACGTTCAGCCAACTGCCATGGAGGTTCCTTCCGCCTCGTGCCTGCAGCCGGGTCAACGGCACCTCCTCCACCGGGCCGAACCTCGCGAAGTCGATATCGGGCACGCCTGGAAGCGATGCCGCCGGGCCGTTGCCGGTCATTCTCGCCTTGACGAACTCCTTGACGTCGTCCTTGACGATACGTCCCCCCGATCCGGAACCGCGTATGGCCTCGAGATCCGCACCAAGTTCGCGGGCGAGGCGGCGCACCGCGGGACCCGCATAGACGCGGTCCGTTCCGGCGGCATCGTCCGGCGCCGGGACGCTCGTGGCCGGCACACTGGCAACACGTCGGGCAGCGTCGGGTGCAGGGGTGACCACAACGGCTGCTCCCGCCCCTGCCGCTTCTTCGGGCCGGTCTCGCACCGGTTCCGCCGCCTCGCCGGCCAGTCCGTCCGCCTTCGCCGCAATAGTCGCGATGACATCACCGGCGTTCACGACGTCGCCCAACACGACCTTCAGATCGTGCAGCGTGCCCGCGAACGGGGAAGGCACTTCCATCGATGCCTTGTCGGACTCGATCACGATGAGCGGGTCATCCACCGCGACGGTGTCGCCGGGCGCGACGCAAAGTTCGATGACCTCCACATCCTCGGCTTCGCCGATGTCGGGGATGACCACGTCGGTTTCGTGTTCCCTTGTCGCGCTCATGAGATCCTCGGATTCGGCTTGTCCGGGTCGATGCCCATTTCTTCTATCGCGGTACCCACTTCGGCCCAAGCCAGGACCTGCCGCCTGGCAAGTTGCTCGAGCGCCGCGAGCGTGATGAATTTCTCGTCCACTTCAAAGAAATGGCGCAGCTTCTCGCGCGTGTCGCTGCGTCCGAAGCCGTCCGTGCCCAGCACCCTGTACGGTGCGTCGAAATACGGGCGGATCGACTCGGCATGCCTCCTGACATAGTCCGTCGAGGCCACCACAGGTACGTCGCCTTCAAGGCATTCGGCGACCCAGGATCGACGCGGCTTCTCGCCGGGGTGCAGGAGGTTCCAGCGTTCTACATCCGCGCCGTCCCGCGCGAGCTCCGTGAAGCTGGTCACGCTCCACACTTGTGAAGAAATGCCATGCTCCTCCAGCAACCGTTCCGCCGCCTTCAGCGCCTCTCGCAGGACGGTCCCGCTCCCGAGCAGACGCACGCGCTTCGGATCGCCGTCGGCGAAGTCCCCGAACGTGCGCAGCCGATACATGCCCTTCACGATCCTCTCGCGCACGGCTTTCCCTTTCGGCATGGGCGGCTGGGGGTAGTTCTCGTTCATCACCGTGATGTAGAAGAAGGCGCGCTCGCGCTCCGCGTACATGCGCACGAGCCCCTCGTGGATGATGACCGCAAGCTCATAGGCATAGCACGGATCGTAGGCCACGCAATTCGGAATCGCCGAGGCCAGCAGATGGCTGTGGCCGTCCTGGTGCTGCAGGCCCTCCCCGTTCAGCGTCGTGCGCCCCGCCGTCCCGCCCAGCAGGAATCCCCTGGCCTGCATGTCACCTGCGGCCCAGGCGAGATCTCCCACGCGCTGGAAGCCGAACATCGAGTAGAAGATATAGAACGGAATCAGCGTGTAGCGGTGCGTGCTGTAGGACGTCGCGGCGGCGAGCCAGGCGGAGAACGCTCCCGCCTCGTTGATGCCCTCCTCCAGCACCTGCCCGTCCCTGGATTCGCGGTACGCGGCGATCTCGCCCGCGTCCTCGGGTTCATACAACTGACCTTCCGACGAATAGATCGCGAGCTGGCGAAACATGCCTTCCATGCCGAACGTGCGCGCCTCGTCCGGAACGATGGGCACGACGCGTTCGCCGATGTCCTTGTGGCGCACCAGCGTCGACAGGATGCGCACGAAGGCCATGGTCGTCGAAATGGCCCGGTCGCCGGAACCGTCGAGCTGGCTTTTGAACAATGCCAAATCCGGCGCTGCGATGCGGGTGTCGTCGAGCATGCGCTTCGGAATGGGCCCGCCGAGCCGCTCCCGCTGCTTCTTGAGATAGATCGTCTCGGGCGCGTCGTCCGCCGGGCGGTAGTACGGCACCGCGGCGAGTTCCTCGTCGGACAGCGGAACATCGAAGCGGTCGCGAAAGTGCTTGAGACCCTCGATGTCGAGTTTCTTGACCTGGTGGGTCGTGTTTTCCGATTCGCCGGCATCGCCCATGCCGTATCCCTTGACGGTCTTCGCGAGGATCACCGTGGGCTCGTCCTGGTGGTTCACCGCGGCATGATAGGCGGCGAACACCTTGAAGGGATCGTGGCCGCCGCGATTCAAGCGCATGATGTCGTCGTCGGAGAGGTGCTCGACCAGGGCGCGAACCTCCGGGTGACGACCGAAGAAATGCTCCCGGGTATAGCCGCCGCCCTTGGCCTTGTAGTTCTGGTACTCGCCGTCGACGGCCTCGTTCATCCGCTGCTGCAGCAGTCCTGCGGTGTCCTTCGCCAGGATCGGGTCCCAGTGGCGCCCCCACACCACCTTGATCACGTTCCAGCCCGCACCGCGAAACTCGCCCTCCAGTTCCTGGATGATCTTGCCGTTGCCGCGAACCGGGCCGTCCAATCGCTGCAGGTTGCAGTTCACGACGAAGATCAGGTTGTCGAGCCGCTCGCGGCCCGCCAGTGACAGCACGCCGAGCGATTCCGGCTCGTCGCACTCGCCATCGCCGATGAAAGCCCAGACTTTCCGGTCGCCCATGGGGATCAGGCCACGCCTGTCGAGGTATTTCATGATGTGGGCCTGGTAGATCGCCTGGATCGGTCCGAGGCCCATCGACACCGTCGGGAACTGCCAGTAGCCGGGCATGAGCCAGGGATGCGGGTACGACGAGAGTCCGCCGCCGTCGACCTCCCGGCGAAAACGATCCAGTTGCTCTTCGGTCAGGCGCCCTTCGAGAAACGAGCGCGCGTATATCCCGGGGGCGCTGTGCCCCTGGAAGTAGATCAGGTCCCCCGCATGCGCGTCGGTCGGACCTCGAAAGAAGTAGTTGAAGCCCACGTCGTACAGGGTGGCCGCCGAGGCGAAGGTGGAGATGTGTCCACCCAGGTCTCCATCGCCCTTGTTGGCTCGAAGCACCATGGCCAGGGCGTTCCAGCGAACCAGCGAGCGAATCCGGCGCTCCATGAACAGGTCGCCGGGCATGAACGCCTCCTGGGTGGGCGGGATCGTGTTTCGATACGGCGTGGTCAATACGTAAGGCAATCGTTCGCCCGTCTGCGACAGGCGCGACGACAGGCGCTCCATCAACAGGTTGGCCCGACCGGTCCCCTGTTCCCGTATGACCGACTCGAGCGCGTCGAGCCACTCCTGGGTCTCGTCGGGGTCGATGTCCTCGACGTGCCTCGTGTATTCCATCGCGATCCGCTCAGGTCAGCGCGTATGGCCGTGTGCGCGCATTATATAGGTGTATGCCGCCCCCCCTGACGGGGCATCGGCGCCATTCCATCAGACCGCTGGCCCGGCAGAAGATTTAACCGTGCAACCACGCTGCGCCGAGCACACCGCTCGCATCGCCGAATTTCGCTGGCCGGAGCGAGGTCTCGCCTTCGTGCGAGAACCCGTATCGGGGCATGAGTTCCGGCACCCTTTCGTAGATCCGCTCGACGTTGGAAACGCCGCCGCCGAGCACGATGACATCCGGATCGACGACATTGACGATCTGCGCCAGGGCGCGCGCGAGCATCGCGAAGTAGAGGTCCATGGCGGGCGTATCCAGCGTCGCGATTTCCTCTGGTGTTCGCGCGGCGCCTTCGAGTTGTTCGTATGTCTGCGCCAGTCCCGGACCGGAGAGCCAGGTTTCGACGCAATCCACACGCCCGCAATAGCACGTGCGACTGCCTAGGCGCGCTTCGCACGCCCTCAAGCGGGGATCGACGACCCGGTCGGCGTGGAGATAGGGCATCGGCGTGTGGCCCCATTCGCCGCCGACCGCGTTTGCGCCATCCAGCAGACTGCCGCCAATCACGATGCCCCCGCCCACCCCGGTGCCGAGAATGACGCCGAATACGACGTGCGCCCCCCGGCCCGCGCCGTCTCGCGCCTCCGACAAGGCAAAGCAGTTGGCGTCGTTGGCGATACGCACCCGGGAACCCAGGCGCAGCACCAGGTCATCGAGCAGCGCCCGCCCGTTCAGCCAGGTCGCATTGCAGTTCTTGAGCACGTGGCGACGCGCCACCCACGCGCCGGGCGTGCCGATGCCCACCGGACAGGAGCCTCCCGCTCGCGCATCGAGGTCGTCGACAAACCGGCAAAGCGCGCCGAGCGTTGCCTTGTAGTCGCCCTGGGGCGCGGACCGGCGCTCGCGATGCATCACTTCTCCGCGAGAATCTAACAGCACCCCCTCGATCTTGGTGCCGCCGAGGTCGATTCCTATCCGCAAGCCGGTCATGTTTTGTGCGGGGCGTTCCCCCTCGCGCTGCCGTCTTCTGCGAGGGACACCCTCGCGCTCCCCGGCTGAAGGCTCTCTTCTTGCGAGGGGACGCCCCTCGCGCTCCCCGGCTGAAGGCTCTCTTCTTGCGAGGGGACGCCCCTCGCGCTCCCCGGCTGAAGGCTCTCTTCTTGCGAGGGGACGCCCCTCGCGCTCCCCGGCTGAAGGCTCCGAAACAAGCCCCCGTGTACTAATGGCCAATCGAAGTGCGGGCCGGGGTCGATCTTGCGTCCTGGCGCGATTTCGCTGTGACCCACCACCGCGCTGCGGTCGATGCGCGGATAGCGAGCAATCAGGGCGTCGAGAATGTTCGTGAGAACGCCGTACTGGCGGCTCGTGTAGCCGGCATCGTCGGTGCCCTCGAGCTCGATGCCGATGGAAAAGTCGTTGCAACCGGTGCGGCCGCGCCAGCGCGAGATGCCGGCGTGCCACGCGCGGCGATCAAAGGCGACGAACTGCGTGACGCTGCCGCGGCGACTCACGAACAGGTGGGCAGAGACGCGGACCCCCGCGAGGTCGGCCAGGCGTGGATCGCCGGAGCAGTCCAGGGTGTTGCAGAACAACCGCGCGACCGCACCGGTGCCGAATTCGCCCGGGGGCAGCGAAATGCCGTGGACGACCACCAGGTTTATGTCCTCGGGATCGGGCCGGGCGTTCTGATTCGGCGACCGCACGCGGCGGGCCTTCGTCAACCAATGTTCGGGGCTTACAATCACAGCGCGATCATACGCAAGCGACACTCCATGCAACACCATGCCCAGCCGCCCGCGCCTTCCCCGGAGATCATCGCGGCAAATGTCCGCGCCGCCCTCGCCGAAGATGTCGGCGACGGCGACGTGACCGCGGAACTTGTGGGTCGCGATGACCAAGCTCGCGCGGTGGTGATATCCCGAACCCGAGGCGTGTTTTGCGGAGCGCCCTGGGTCGTCGAAACGTGCCGGCAGGTTGACCCGTACATTCACGTCGACCGCATTGCCAAGGACGGCGCCGAGTTGACCCCCGACGGTCCCGTGATGGAGTTCTCGGGTGCCGCGCGAAGCCTGCTGACAGCCGAGCGGACGATTCTGAACTTCGCCCAACTCCTGTCAGGGACTGCCACGCGCGCGCGCGCATATGCCCAGGCTGTCGCCGGCACGAATGCCCAGGTTCTCGACACGCGCAAGACGATTCCCGGCCTGCGGGCCGCCCAGAAGTACGCCGCCGCCGTCGGGGGCGTCCGCAATCATCGCACCGGGCTATTCGATGCGTACCTGATCAAGGAGAACCACATCGCTGCGGCGGGCGGTATCACGGTCGCGGTGCGGCGCGCGCGGGATGCCCGGCCCGACCTCATCGTGGAGATAGAAGTTGAGGACATGGACCAGTTCGGCGAAGCTCTTCGCGCCGGCCCGGACATCGTCCTGCTCGACAATTTCTCCCTCGAGGAGACGGCGGAAGCGGTCCGAAGCAACGGGGGCCGAGTCAAGATCGAGGTTTCCGGCGGAATTCGGCTCGACGATGTCGCCGCGATCGCGCGTCGCGGGGTCGACTACATCTCGGTCGGCGACATCACCAAGCAGGTCGAACCGGTCGACCTCTCGATGCGGTTCAGTTGACGCCCCGGTCCCCTGCGGGACCCGGCCGTCCCCTTCTGCGGCATGTCTTGAGAACCACTGATTGGTGCCGAAAACAGGGTGACACACTAGGTCATTAACAATTGAATTATAAGTAGTTTTTGTAATTCTAGGGGTTCGTTTTTTTCCCACAAGCACTACCACGACTGCGCTAATCCCCCCTGCTCGTGGGATTCGAGCATCAGATCGAGACGCATTTGAAGCTCGTCGATCGTGGCTCTGTCCTTCGCCTCCAGATTAGGAACGCGGGTTTGGAGGGGCAAAGCTGCGGCTTCCGCGCACTTGGGCAGTCCGATACGAAGCTTACGATAGGCCTCTGGTTCCGTTTCAAAGAGCCGGCAAAGCACTTCGGCTACGACCCTCAGGTAAGCATTAATCCCGGGGACTGAAAGTTCCTTCGCATCAATGTTGGTGACATTGTTCATGGGCATCTCCGAACCTCCTTCGATGGGTTGGGAGCGGCCAAAAGTACCACACAGGCGAGTCTGTCTCGGTGGGGGGGCGAGTGACCGGAACCGGGGGAGTAGAACGGACGGGACGCCGTAGCGAGCGCAACCCCGCCGCTATCGGAAAAAACGTTGTGTGATAGCTAGTCAAGGACAATTTACGGGAACTAGTGAGGATGGGTGAACGGGGGAGGTGGTGCCGGGACGGAGACTCGAACTCCGGACCCCCGCATTACGAATGCGGTGCTCTACCAACTGAGCTATCCCGGCACAGCACAATGGCCCGAACGGGTGCGAAGGATACCGGAAACAGGCGTGGCGCGAAGGTGGGCTTGGGCGGGGGTGAAATGCGGCGTGCCCGAAGGGCCGGCGGATTTCATGGCACTAGGAAGTGACAGACTGAGGATCGCCGAGGCGGCCCCGCATTTCGCCTCGAAACTCCGACAGTTCGCGGGCTAGGCTCTGGTGATCCCTGGCGAGGTCGTCGATCTTGTCCTCAACCCTGTCGAAGCGCTTGCCTATCGTCTCGAAGCGTTGATCGATGGCCTCGAAGCGTTGGTCGATGGCTTCGAACCGCCTGTTGATGCCTTCGAACTGACTTCTAACCATGCGCGACATCAGCCCCATGAACGCGATGCTGACGCCGAGGTACGACAGGCCGAGCGAAATGACCGTCCATTCCACTACTGTTCTCCGTGTCGCCGGTGACTGGCGACCTTCAGATCATTCCGCGTCATCGCGCTCGCTGGTGCTCGAAATCAGGACTGTACGCATGGACGACGGGCGGGGCAACTTCTCGAAGCCTTCAGCACGGCGACCTTGCCGGCATGATCCGGCAGACCCGACGCCCTTCCGCATCCGTCACCATGACGCGATAGCTCGAGGCGGTGGCTTCTTCCACGACGTATACCGCGCCCGTTTCCGACTGGGGGCGCCAACCCGTGGCATCGGTCAGGGATGTCTCGCCAGCCCCGGCGTCGTAGGTTCCTACGGCATAGGAGCCGGTACGCAACATCACGTCTTCCTGAAAGACTTCCATCGTCGCGATGTTGTTGATCAGCGCACCCGTTGCTGCCGACTCGACGTAGCCCCTGTAGAGCGGCACGGCAATCGCGACGATCACCCCGAGAATGGCGATGGCGACCATCAACTCCACCAGGCTGAAGCCGGCACAACCGCGTACGCGCATCTCTCTCCCTCTCTCTCCCTCTCCCTCTCCCGATGCAGCGATCAGAGTTCCGACCAGAAAATCGTGCGCTGGGCCGCCGCGGTGAAATCGCCGTACGCGGGCCGGGTCAGGATCACCGCGTAGTCGCCAGTCGCGATTCCTCCCGCTTCGGCGACGCCGACCTGCCCCAGGGTGGCGTTTCCCGTCAGGCCCGCAACATAGGGAGGACCGCCACCAGGCGCCGTGCCGCCTCCCCGCCCGGAGAGTTGCGCGATCCAATGCGCCTCCGACATGAGACCATCCTGCTCTGCGGGGGTGCGGATATTCATCGCGAGTTCGGAACGGATCTTGCGCAGCTCGCTCTCGATAAAGCGAGCGCCCTCCTCGTAGTGGGCATTCAGCTTGGTCATGTTGGCGTTAAGCACGTAGTTCTGATAGAGCGGCAACGACACTGCGGCGAGGATGCCGGCGATGGCCACGACGATCATCAACTCGATCAGGCTGAGACCTCCCACGCGTCGCGCGGGTTTCCGGGCCAGCGGTACCGTCCTCCTGAATTGAGCGGTTTCATGCATCATGCGCGCGCCTCGATTCACTGCCATGCCCGATATGCTAAACCGACAGCCGGGTTCGTAAAGCCAGCCAATGCCACTGTTCGCTGTGAGAGATCGCTCCTGCCTGGCGACGGCGATGACGGCGGGCTGTGGGAAACCTCCGATCGTCGAAAACCGGTATCTCGCACGAGAACTATCGCGTTTGTCCCGCCGACGCGCATCCCGCGCCCGCCTACACTTGCGGGCAAACCGCGCCGCACAACGAATCATGGCAACCACGCAACCACCCCTGACCGGTTTGGCCCAGCGCCTGGTCAACGACGGCGTCCTGCCCGCGCACGAGGCGCGCGAAGCATTCGACGCGGCCCGGCACAATGCCCAGCCGCTGGTGGAATACCTGTTGCGCCGCGACCTGGTCGAGCCGGATGCGATCGCGATGTGCGCAAGTCGGGAGTTCGGCGTGCCCGCCATCGACGTTGCCGCTCTCGACCCCGATGTGCTGACGCAGGACTTCGACGAAGGACTCGTTCGGCGTCACCAGGTTCTGCCCCTGATCCGGCGCGGCGACTCGCTGCACGTCGCCCTGGCAGACCCGGCCGATGTTCGCGCGCTCGATGCGATCAAGCTCGCGACCGGGATCGACATCGAACCGACGGTCGCAGCAGCGGACAGGCTGGGCGACGCGATCGAACAATACTTCGCCCGGGAACGCGCCGATGCTCCGACGTTCGACCACGGCGACAGCGACCTGTCGGACGAGATAGACCTGGAAGCGGTTGAAACCGACGCGCCACCGGTGGAGGAAGCCGAGCAGGCCGACGACACGCCCATCGTTCGGTTCGTGAACCGGACACTGCTCGACGCCATCAGGGCCGGCGCCTCTGACATCCACTTCGAACCCTACGAGGCGCGTTACCGCGTGCGATTCCGAACCGACGGCATCCTGCGCGAGGTGTCGGCGCCGCCGTCCAACCTCGGCAATCGGCTTGCTGCACGGCTCAAGGTCATGGCCGCGCTCGACATTTCCGAGCGCCGCATTCCCCAGGACGGGCGTATCAAGATGACGTTGTCGAAAACACGGTCCATCGACCTGCGCATGAACACGCTGCCGACCCTGTTCGGAGAGAAAATCGTGCTCAGGATCCTCGACCAGTCGCGCACACGCATCGGCATCGACGAACTCGGCTTCGAGCCCGCGCAGGAACAGAGCTATCTCGACGCGCTGAAAAGGCCGCAGGGCATGATCCTCGTGACCGGTCCCACCGGCAGCGGCAAGACAATGACGCTCTACGCCGGGCTCCACCTTCTGAACGACGCCACCCGGAACATCGCGACTGCGGAAGACCCCGTGGAAATGCACATCGACGGCATCAACCAGGTCCACGTCAACGCCAGGGTGGGCCTCGATTTCGCCACCGCCCTCAGGTCGTTCCTGCGCCAGGATCCGGATGTCGTCATGGTCGGAGAGATCCGTGATCTCGAGACCGCCGAAATGGCGGTCAAGGCTTCGCAGACCGGACACCTCGTCCTGTCCACGCTGCACACGAATTCCGCCGCCGAGACGCTGACGCGCATGCGCAACATGGGCGTGGCCCCGTTCAACCTGGCGACCTCGGTCAGCCTGGTCATCGCCCAACGGCTGGCGAGGCTCCTCTGCCCCGCCTGCAAGCGGCCCATCGATGTCCCGCGCGAGGTGTTGCTACGAGAGGGCTTCCCGCAGACCGACGTCGAAGACGGGTTCATCCTGTACGAGGCCAATCCCCAGGGTTGCGGAAAATGCCGGAACGGCTACCGGGGCCGCGCAGGCGTATACGAAGCGGTAGAGATGACGCCGGAAATGTCAGGCATCGCACTCGAGGCGGGCGACAGCGTCCGGTTTGCCGAGCAGGCGAAGAGACACGGCTTCGACGACCTGCGGGCGGCCGGGCTCAAAAAGGTGATGCGCGGCGCAACTTCCCTCGCCGAGATCAACCGCATTACGCTTGCCGGGCAGCCATCGTCTTGAGCCGCAACACGATACGAACGCAGCCGGCGCGGTACTGATGTCCGATACGCATGTCTTCGCCTGGACGGGACGAGACCGCCAGGGCGCCGCCGCCAGTGGCGAGATCGTCGGTCCGAATCCGCAGATGGCCCGCGCCGCGCTCAGGCGCCAGGGCATTCAACCGTCGCGCCTGCAACGAAAGCGAAAGCCTTCCGCAAGGCGACTGAGGGGACGCCTGAAAACCTCCGATATCGCGTTCTTCACGCGCCAGCTAGCCACAATGCTGCGCTCCGGCGTGGCCCTGGTGCAAGCCTTCGACATCGTCGCGAGCGGCGCCGAAAAGCGGCGAATGACCGACCTGGTTCGGGGGATCCGCAACGATGTGTCGGCCGGCGAGTCTTTCGCAACGGCGCTGCGCAGGCATCCGGCGCAATTCGACACGCTGTTCTGCAACCTGGTGGACGCGGGCGAACGCGCGGGCGCCCTCGAGGCGATGCTGCATCGCATCGCCACGCACAAGGAAAAGACCGAGGGGCTCAGGTCGAAACTCAGGAAGGCGATGGTGTATCCCATCGCCGTGATATGCGTTGCCCTGGCTGTATCCGGTATCCTGCTGATCAAGGTGGTGCCTCAATTCGAACAGATATTCGCCGGTTTCGGTGCCGAGTTGCCGGCTGCAACGCTCCTCGTCATCGCAATTTCCGAGTTTGCGCAGGAGTGGTGGCTGGCGCTCCTCGTCTGTGTTGCCGTGCTGCTGGCGGGATTTCCCGCGGCGCGCCGCGCGGCGCCCGCACGGGAAGCGATGGACCGACTTGTCCTGCGGCTCCCCCTCATCGGGGGAATCTCCCGCAAGTCCGCTGTGGCACGCTGCGCACGCACGATGGCGACGACCATTTCGTCGGGCGTTCCGTTGATCGAGGCGCTGAACTCGGTGGCGGCGTCGGCGGGCAACTCGGTGTTCGCGCGGGAGATGCATCGAATCTGCGAGGAAGTCGCCGGCGGGCGCCAGATCAGCGCAGCCATGCGCACCGGCCGGGTGTTTCCCACCATCGTCGTGCAGATGATCGCCGTGGGCGAGGAGTCGGGCACCCTGGATGACATGCTCGACCGATCCGCCGCCTACTACGAGGACCAGGTCGACGACACGGTGGAAAGCCTGACTTCGCTGCTCGAACCGATGATCATGGCGGTGCTCGGCGTCCTCATCGGCGGACTCGTCATCGCAATGTACCTGCCGATCTTTCAACTCGGCGCGGTCGCGGGCGGACTCTAAACCGAATGTTGCACCAGGTGCGTAGCCATCTCCCGGCGGGTTACCGATGCTCCTGAGTCTCGGTTGGGCGCTTCCCATCCTGCTGGCCATCCTGTTCCTGGCCATCGGCAGCTTTCTCAACGTCGTCGTCCACCGCCTGCCAATCATGCTCGAACGCGACTGGCGAGCCCACGCCCGCGAACTGCTCGAGATGCCGCCCGAGCCCTCCGAATCCGAAAGCCGATTCAACCTCGCGGTGCCGCGTTCCCAGTGTCCGCAGTGCGAACACCCCATCGAGCTCTGGCACAACATCCCGATCCTGAGCTGGCTCATCCTGCGCGGGCGATGTTCCCACTGCGGCTGGCGCATTCCGTTGCGGTACCCGCTGGTGGAAGCGGTCACGGTCCTGGCCGGCCTCGGCGTACTGCAGGTTTTCGGCTACGAATGGCTCACCGTCGCGTTGCTCTTCTACACGTTGAGCCTGATTGCCCTCGGCTGCATAGACATGGAAACGCAGCTCCTTCCCGACGAGATCACCATCCCGCTGCTTTGGAGCGGGGTTTTGACGGCGCTCGTTTTCGGTCATGTCTCCCCGGCGGACTCGATCGTCGGCGCCGTCGTCGGCTACACGGCGCTCTGGATCGTGTACTGGGCATTCAAGCTGCTTACCGGCCGGGAAGGCATGGGTCATGGCGACTTCAAGCTGCTGGCGGCGCTTGGCGCCTGGCTTGGATGGCAGGCGCTGCCGGCGGTGGTCCTGCTCGCGTCGATCGCCGGATTGCTTTACGCCGCGGTCGCACTCGCGAGGCGCGCGATAAAGCGCGATCAGCCGATTCCGTTCGGACCGTTCCTCGCCGCCTCGGGGTGGGTTACGCTAATGTTCCGAGAACAGTTGATCGCCATCTGACGAGCGGCGCACGGCTCCTGCCGGCCCAGCTCCCGGTGCCGCAAAGCCATGTCCGACCCGATCCGAATCCTGCCTTGCCCGACATGCCGGAAACCCGTCAAGTGGTCATCGGCGAACAAGTACCGACCGTTCTGCTCCGAGCGATGCAGGCTGATTGATTTCGGCGGGTGGGCGGCGGAGAGCTATCGAATCGAGGGCGACTCCACATTCGACAACGCGCCGACCGACGACCTGGGCGAAGACTGAAGCCAGAACACGCGTCGCTCCGACGGGCGCCCCCAGGCCACCGGTCAAGTCAGGTTCTGTATTCGGCGTTGATCCGGACGTATTCGTAGGACAGGTCCGAGGTCCAGACGGTCTCCGCGCAGTCGCCCCGGCCGAGGTCGATGCGGACAGTGAACTCGTCGCGCGCCATCGCTGCGGCCCCCTGCTCTTCCGTGTAGGAAGCGGCAACCAGCCCGCCGTGGGCGACGCAGACCTCGTCGAGATGCAGTGAGACGCCCGCCGGGTCGAGGCCCTCCACGCCGGCGCGGCCGATCGCCATGCAGAACCGGCCCCAGTTGGGATCGCCGGCAAACAACGCGGTCTTGACCAGGGGCGAATGCGCCACGGTGTAGGCCGCGCGCAGGCATTCGTCGGCGGATGCTCCGCCCTGCACAGTCACGGTCACGAACTTGGTCGCACCCTCACCGTCTCGCACGGTGCGTTGCGCAAGGTCGACCACCAGCGGTGTCAGCCTGGTGAGCAGCGCGTCGTAGTGCTCGTCGCCGACGCCAGCGCGGCCCGTAGCCGCGACGACGAAGGAGTCGTTGGTCGATGTGTCGCCGTCTATCGTCAACCGGTTGAAGCTGCGTTCGCCGAGGTCCCGCGCCAGGTCCTGCACCTTTTCGGGGGAAAGCGCCGCGTCGGTGCCGAGGAACGCCAGGAGGGTCGCCATGTCCGGCCGGATCATGCCCGATCCCTTGACGATCGCCGTGGCCGTAATGTGCGAGCCACCGATCTCGAAACGCCCCGACACGCCCTTGGGCTGCGTATCGGTGGTCATGATGGCCCGCGCGGCCGGCAGCCAGGCATCGTCCTGGAGCGCGTTTCCCGCCCGCCGGATTCCTTCTGCCATCCGGTCCATCGGCAGGAACTCACCGATCACGCCGGTGGAAAAGGGCAACACCTCGTTCGCTTCGCATCCGACGACATCGGCGGCCAGCGCGCAGCTCGACCGCGCATCCTCAAGCCCACGGTATCCGGTGGCCGCGTTGGCGTTGCCGCTGTTGACGACGAGGCCCCGAGCGGCGCCCAGGCGTTCCGCCGCCACCGCGACGGGTGCCGCCCGAAAGCTGCTCCGGGTGAATACGCCGCCGACGTTCGAACCGCGCTCGAGTGCAAACAGGGCGATATCGTCCCGCTCTTGATACTTGATGCCGGCCGCCGCCGTCCCGATACGGATTCCAGGGACTGCGCTCAGTTCTCCCGCTGGCGGTAGGTTGACTGCCATGGTCAGGCCGCCTTGCCGTGGCAGTGCTTGTATTTCTTGCCCGACCCGCACGGGCAGCGTTCGTTGCGGCCCACCTTGCGTTCTTCCCTGACGAACGTCTCGGGCCGGCTCGGCTCCGCTCGGCCATCCGCTTCGCCGTCGAGCGCGGTGGCGGTGGCGTGCTGAAAACGCATGCGCCGCTCCTGCTCCTCGCGCCGGCGACGCGCCATCTCTTCCACGTCCTGCTCATGTTCAAGCTGGACCCTCGACAGCAGCCTCACGACATCCCGGTTGATGTTGTCGAGCAACTCCTGGAACAGTTCGAAAGCTTCCCTCTTGTACTCCTGTTTCGGCTGCTTCTGCGCGTACGCCCGCAGGTGAATCCCCTGGCGCAGGTGATCCATGGTGGCGAGGTGTTCCTTCCACTTCTGATCGAGGACCGTCAGCATGATCTGCTTTTCGATCAGGCGCATGTCGATGCCCTGCGCGCGCCACTTGACCTCCTTTTGCTCGTACTCGGTCTTGATCTGCTCGCGGATCTGCTCGCGCAGGGGCTCCTCGCTCAGCGTCTCATCCTCTTCCAGCCAACGCTTAATCGGCTGGGTGGAATTCAATTCGGCGGCCAAGGCCTGTTCGAGCCCCTCGATGTCCCACTGATCTTCGATGCTCTGCGGCGGGACATAGCCATCGATCAGATCCTCGATCACGTCATCGCGGATGGTCTGAATGGCCTCGGACAGGTCGGCGGACCCCATGAGGTCGTTGCGCAGCCGATAGACCACCTGGCGCTGGTCGTTGGCGACATCGTCGTACTCGAGCAGGTTTTTGCGGATGTCGAAGTTGCGGCCCTCGACCTTGCGCTGGGCCTTTTCGATGGAGTTGCTCACCATGCGCGCCTCGATCGCCTCTCCCTTCTCCAGCCCCAGGTTCTGCATGAAGCCGCGCATCCGGTCCGTCGTGAAGATGCGCATGAGGTTGTCTTCCATCGACAGGTAGAAACGCGACGAACCCGGGTCGCCCTGGCGCCCCGAGCGGCCCCGAAGCTGGTTGTCGATCCGCCTCGACTCGTGGCGCTCGGTGCCGATTATGTGCAGGCCGCCCGCCTCCACGACGGCTGCATGGCGCTCCTGCCAACTTGCGCGCATGCCCGCTTGTTCGTCTTCCGCCGCCGCTTCGAGTTCTACTTCCAGGTTGCCGCCGAGAACGATATCCGTGCCCCGGCCCGCCATGTTCGTGGCGATGGTGACGACGCCCGCGCGGCCCGCCTGGGCCACGATTTCCGCTTCCCGCTCGTGCTGCTTCGCGTTCAGCACGCTGTGGCGGATCTGGCGCCGCTGCAGCTCATTCGACAGGCGTTCCGAGGATTCGATGGACGTGGTGCCGACAAGCACAGGCCGTCCCGTTTCGTTGCACTCGTTGATGTCCTCTACGATGGCATCGTACTTCTCGTCGGTGGTGAGGTAGACGAGATCGTTTCGGTCATCCCGAATCATCGGCGCGTGGGTGGGAATGACGACGACATCGAGACCGTAGATCTGGCGAAACTCGAACGCCTCGGTGTCCGCGGTGCCGGTCATCCCGGACAGCTTGCCGTACAGCCGGAAGTAGTTCTGGAATGTGGTGGAGGCGAGCGTCTGGGATTCGTTCTGGATGCCGAGCCCCTCCTTCGCCTCGATCGCCTGGTGTATGCCTTCCGACCAGCGCCTGCCCGGCATGGCGCGGCCCGTGTGCTCGTCGACGATGACGATCTCGCCGTTCTGCACCATGTAGTGCACGTCGCGCTTGAACAGGGCATGCGCCTTCAGCGCCGCGTGCACGTGGTGAAGCAGGCCGAGATGCGCCGGCGCGTACAGGCTCTCGCCTTCGCCAAGCAGGCCGAGGCGGATCAGTTCGTCCTCGACGAAACCGTGTCCCCGCTCGGTCAGTTCCACCTGCCGGTTCTTCTCGTCGATGAAGAAGTCGCCGGTGTCTTCCACCTCTTCGCCGCCGAAACGGGTCGGCAGATCGGATTCGACCATCTCCTGCTGTTTCAGCCTCGGCGCAAGCCTGTTGATGGAGACGTACAGATCCGTGCTCTCCTGCGCCGGGCCGGAAATGATGAGCGGCGTGCGCGCCTCGTCGATGAGAATCGAGTCGACCTCGTCGACGATGGCAAATTGAAGCGAACGCTGGACCTTGTCCTCCCGCCTGAACGCCATGTTGTCACGCAGGTAATCGAAGCCGAACTCGTTGTTCGTGCCGTAAGTGACATCCGCCTGATAGGCCGCGCGTTTCGTCATCGCGTCCTGCCCCGACTGCACGACCCCCACCGTCATGCCGAGCGCCTCGTAGATCGGGCCCATCCAGGTGGCGTCCCGACGCGCCAGGTAGTCGTTGACGGTCACGATATGCACGCCCTCGCCGCCGAGCGCATTCAGGTAAGCGGCGAGTACGGCAACCACGGTCTTGCCTTCGCCCGTGCGCATCTCCGCGATGCGACCTTCGTGCAACACGATGCCGCCGATGATCTGCACATCGAAGTGGCGCATGTCGCGGGCGCGCCGCGATGCCTCGCGGGCAGCCGCGAACACCTCGGGCAGGATTGCGTCGATGGTGGCGCCCGACGCCAGCGCGCTCTTGAAATCCGCCGTCCTGGCTTTCAGGTCGGTATCCGAAAGCTCCCGGACCGACGGCTCCAGCGCATTGACCCTGGCCACGGTCTTCTGCATGCGCTTGAGCTCGCGCGTGTTCTTCGTACCGAAGACTTTCTTGAAGAGTCCGACATCCATCGCAATGCGACCTTGACCATCGTGCGGGATTCTACCGGTTTTGATGGGCGCTTGATGCTGTCGCCTCCACCGGCTTGAGCCTGCCGTCAGCCAAGGCAGCCACGCGGTCCGCCATTCGAATCGTTTCGGGCCGGTGCGCCACGATGATGCGCGTTATGCCCAGCGACCTGATCGACGCATTGACCTCGCGCTCGGTCACGACATCGAGGCTCGACGTCCCTTCGTCCATGAAGAGGATCTTCGGCCGGCGATACAACGCCCGCGCGAGCAGCACGCGCTGCTTTTCGCCCCCGGAAAGCGCCGAGCCCATATCGCCGACGAGGGTCTCATATTGCATCGGCTTGGCGATGATTTCACGGTGAATGCAAGCCAGGGTGGCCGCGCGCACCACCCCCGCCATGTCGATTTCCGAGTCGAAGAACGCGATGTTCTCGGCGATCGACCCCGCGAACAACGCATCTTCCTGCATCACCGACCCGACACGCCGGCGGTACTCCCCGACGCCAATGTCCGCAAGGGCGCGCCCGTCGACCAGGACCCGGCCCGCGGTGGGCTCGAACAGACCCAGCATGATTTTCATCAGGGTTGTCTTGCCGCTTCCCGAGGAGCCCACAAAGGCGACGGTCTCACCAGCAGCGATGTCGATACTGACGCCGCCGAGCACTTCGGGCATGGCTTCGCCATACCGAAAAGACACGTCATCGAGACAGAGGGCACCGCATACTGAACCGTCTTCCCGGGTTGCCGTCGACGACAAGGCCACCGGTTCCTGCTCGGCCAGGGCGATGTCCGAGATGCGGGAAAGATGCAGGTCCAGCATCCGGAACTCGATCAGGCGTTCGACCAGGGCAATGGCCTTGTCCGTGAACTGCCGTTTGTACGCCATGTACGCAAAGATCATGCCGACCGTGAACTCCCCGCCGAGGGTCATCTTCGCCGCGACGTATATGAGCACGACGTGCTCGATACCGAAGATCATGCTGTTTCCGAGCGTGAACCAGATGCCCAGCTTGTGCACGCGCACGTCAGCGTTGACCGCGTCGACGAACCGGTTCTGCCACACGCGTCTTCTGTCCGTCTCGCGTCCAAAGAGCTTGATGCTCTGCATACCTCGCACGGTTTCCATGAAGAACGACTGTTCCCTGGCGTGGTAGACGATGGCGTCCTCGCTCCTGGCGCGCAGCGGCGGATAGGAGACGACGCGCAGAACGAGGTACAGCGCCAGGGCGACGAGGGCGATCGACGCGAGCATGGGGCTGTACACGAACATCATGACGAGGGTCGCGACCGCCATGACGCCGTCGATCGCGGTCGCAACAAGCCCCTCCGTGAACAGCGACCGGATCGGCTCTACGGAACCGAAACGCGAAACGATGTCGCCCATGTGGCGTTTTTCGAAGAAGTCCGCCCGCAACCGGACCAGGTGGGCGAAGAGATTGCACACCATCTGGTAGTTCAGCATGTTGCCGAAATAGAGCAGTACATAGCCGCGAAGCAGTCCGGCAACAGCGTTCAGAACGGCGAGGGCACCGAAGGCGAAGGCGAGCACGAAGAGGAGGTCGGCATCGAACTTCACCAGCACCTCGTCCACCGTCAGTTGCAGATAGAACGGGCTGACCAGCACGAACAACTGCAGGATCGCCGACAGAACCAGGGCTTGCGCCAAGGTCCGCTTGAGACCGCGAATGCGGGTCCACAAATGGTTCAGACGCAGCCTGGTGCGCTCCTCGGCCTTCTCGAACTGCTTCGTTGGATGGAGTTCCAGCGCGACGCCCGTAAAGTGCGCAGAGAACGCGTCTCGCGTGTACCGCCGCGCGCCCGACGCCGGATCGTGGACGACCATCGACTTCGCGCGGGCGGACTTCAGCACGACAAAATGGTTCAGGTCCCAGTGGATGATGGCGGGCGTCTGCACCCTGCGAATGTCCTCGAGCGGGACCTTGAGCGCCCGGCAACCCATGCCCAGGCGGTTGGCCATCTCCATGATCGCCGACAGCGTGACGCCCGCCGCGCTAATCGGAAAACGCCTTCTGAGCGCCGCTATGTCCGTCTTGAGCCCATGGAATCCCGCGACCATCGCGAGGCACGCCAGGCCGCACTCCATCGTTTCGTTCTGGCGGACGATCGGCAGTTTTCGCGCCCCGAAGTTGAGGAGCCTGAGATCCTCATGATCCATCAATGGCGCACCGCCTGGAACGGTTCAGTCAACCAACTGAAAAACGAGCGTCGCTCCAGGATGATGTTGCCTTCCAGCAGCATGCCCGGCTGGAGTCTGAAGCTCCGGCCAAAGGCCATCACTTCCTGCGATCCGAGCCGCACCGCAACGCGATAGCAGGGTTCCGCGAGGTTGAACGGGACATCCGCTTCCCTGGCAGAGGTTATCGTTGGCGCGACGTGACGGATCACCCCCTCGTGGGTGCCGAATCGCTGGTAGGGAAATGCGGCATACAGCAGGCGAACCGGCTGGCCCGCCGCAACGAATCCCGCCGCCCTGCTGGGGACGAAAAGTTGCGCCTCGAGTTCGCTACCGGCGGGAAGTATGGATGCCAGCGGCTGTTGCGGAGAAATGATCGCGCCGGGGATATCGCGAATCGAGGCGATGGTACCTGCGACCGGAGCCTTGACCACATAAGCGCGACGGCCCTCCAACTCCGCCGCGCGCTGCTCGATGTCCGCGACCTGGCTCTCCAGCCTGGACATACGCAACGCGACGTCCTGCGGAAACACCGCCAGTTGGTGGTCAACATCCGTCCTCCGCGCACGCAATTCGGTCAACTGGCGGGATTGTCGCTTCTCTTCCAGGTGGTGGGCCAGCCAGGATTGCCGTCGCCGGTCCGATTCGACGACCGAGATGAAGCCCCCCTCGAGCATCCCCTGGACCTTTTCGAATGCCGAGCGCGCGGATGCCGTGAGTTCGCGTTGCAACTCCCACTGCTCTTCGAAAGACGCGATCTGCGCGTTCAGGCTTTCCCGCGCGGCCTCGAGCCGGGAATGTTCCCGGACCAGGCGGTCCTCTTCGAGACGTATCTGGCGTTCGAGCAGACGCTCCTGATCGCCAAGGGACTGCAAGGCAATGGCAGCGGCGGTCTCACCGGCCAGCGACGGCGCTTCACTCTGAACCACGGCCAGGACCTGTCCCGCTTCGACCTCCTCTAGCACTCGCGCTCGGGCGTCGCGCAAGACGCCCGAGCGGGGCGGCGCCACCTTGACCAGTCCCTTCGACGGCACCAGGTACCCCGGCACGCGTTCCGTTCGGGCATAGGTGCCAAGAAACGCAAAGGTCCCGACCGCCAGCAGCGTCACCAGCAACCATCCCGTGACCACGGCGATGGACAGCGGCGTGACGATCAGGACATCCCCGTGCAGGCGCTGACGTTGCGCCTCGAGCACCTCTTTGCGGAAGAGCGGCGGCATCGTCCGTACGATATGCCGCCGGCCCGGCAGCGCATACGGAGTTAGTCCGGTATCCCGGTAGGCGATGTCCTAAATTGTGCGCGGCTCACGCCGCCGCGACATGCGGGCAGGAGCGGGCGATGGAGGCGTCAGCGCGGCGCCAGGTACTCTGCAGGATCGAAACGACGGCCGTCTCTCAGGACCTCAAAGTGGACGTGGGGTCCGGTGGAGCGGCCGGTGCTTCCGAGACGCGCGATCGTCTGGCCCTTCTTGACGATCTCGCCAGGTTCAACCTCAACCGATTCGTGGTGCGCATACCGCGTGGAAATGCCTTCGCCGTGTTCGATCTCCACCATATTCCCGTAGGCACCGGTGGTTCCCGCAAACGTGACGACCCCGCCGGCGACGGCCTTGACATCACTGCCCGACCTGCCGCTGAAGTCGACGCCGCCATGCCACGCGGGCTGTCCCGAAATAGGGTCGATGCGGGAGCCATAGCGCGAGGATACCCAGCCGTCGTCCAGGGGCCGGGCAGCGGGCGTGATCTGGTTCTTGAAACTGCCTCGAGCGAGTATCGATTCGAGCATCCTCATTTCGCGTTCGCGCACTCGCAGTTGCGCCGACAACCGGTCGATCCTGGCCAGGTAGTCCGATGCCGTCACGTCCTCGACGCCTGGATCTGAGTGCGGACCACCGGTCGCCGCCGGGACGTCGAAGTGGAACTCTCCCTCTATGAGGCCAGCAACCTGGGGCATTTCGGACACCCGTTCCGCGAGCGCTTCCATGCGTAACAGGCGCGCCTGCATGTCGGCAAGTTCCCGTCCCGCGGCCAACACCTGGTCCCGCGCCTGGTGCGTAAGCTGATCGATCTTCTCGCGCTGCTGGCCGAGCCGATCATTCCAGCTCGCAACGGTCGCGTGGTTCAGGGCCTCCGTCGATGCATGGCGAAAAAAAAGTGCGCCGTTGACGAGGATGAACAGACCAAGAAAGACGGCAAATCCAACCACCGGAGCCTGCGGGATCGTCAAGGCACGAACTCGACGGTGACCGTCACCGGAAGCTATGATGTGGATCGTCTTGTTCATCGAGTCGATACGGATGCCTGTCCGTAACATAGATGAAATCCTGGACAATCGCCATTCGCGGCGAAACACGGCGGCGCATCAGCTCGGCAGCCTGGTGAACCGCACGCAACAGCGCACATCATGGACCGACCAGTTCCGTGCACTGCTGCCGCCGGAGGAGGCGTCGCGCTTCGAGGTCGCGAATATTCACGGGCAGAGGCTGACCGTGCACGCCAGCAGCGCCGCCTGGGCGACCCGCCTGCGCTTCCGGATACCTGAACTGCTGCCGGCGTTGCGCCGGCTGGCAGACTTCTCGAAGATAGAAAAGGTGAGCATTCGAGCGACTCGATAGGAACGGCCTGGCAAGCGGACGTCGTTCGGGCGGGACGCACTCGATTGCCGGCGCTGCTTCAGAAGGGCCATCCAAAGTGGGGCTGCGGCAGCCGCACGGCTCGGTCGAGTTTCCTGAGCAAGTCACCATCACCGCGCAAGTCATCCGTCACCGCCAGGCTTGATGCGCCGCGCACCCCCAGCCAGAGGCGGCTGAACGCGCCCACCGACGCGTGCAGCGTCGCGAGCCGCCTCGACCGCCCCTGCTCTGCCGAGCAGTCTTCACCCAGAGTCACGACGTATTCGCCGGCGACACCCCGCCAACGTGTTCCGGCCTGAAGATGATCCGCGACCGGATCCGAGAGCCGTAGGTTGAAGGTCACGTTCTCAGCATCGAGATGGGTCTTCGCCAGGCACTTCGGGACATCGAGGATTCGAAACTGCGCATGGGCCCGGGTAGTGTGTGCGCCCGCGTGTTTCGAGCCCTCGCTGACATCACGGTTGCGAGCAGGTTGGTTCAACAGGTCTTGGAACTGGATACCCGGTGGCTCCTCCATAGCCACGGAGTACACCTGGTCGCCCAGTGACCTAATCAGGGCCAGAAGCTCCATCAACTGTTCAGAGGAGCGGTACGCGAACCACCGAATCCTGTAGGGGCCATCTTCGCCGCTAGTCTGGCCAAATAGAAAGTGTGACAAGGCGCCGTCGTCACCATCGTAGTAGCCGAGGCCAATGGTCTTCGTTGCCTTGTAGGAGGAGAGTTCGGCCTGCAGGCCTCCGTCGACGTTCATGACGATGCTGCCGTGACCGCGCTGGCGCGCGCGCATCGCCTGGTAGATGTCGCGGCAGTTTTCCGCGGTCAATCGCCTGGGCGGCCGAAAAGACCGATTGACACGCAGCGTGGCCGGATCGAACCTGATGCGGTTCTCATAGGCCCCGGTGCCGAATCCCAGCCGCTCGTAGTAGCCCTGATCGAACATCGTGAGCGCGGCGACTTCGCTGCCGGCCTCCGCGCCGACGGCCAGGGCGCGGGCGGTGAGTCGGGTTGCGGCACCCAGCTTGCGCGCGACGCGGCTGGTGACCACGCCCGTGAACGCGGTCATTTCGAGGTCCGCGTCACCGTGGCGCAGGGATCCGGGAACGGTAAAGACGGCGGACTCCGCCTCCCCTTCGATCGAAACGACGAAACCGCGGGAGGCGCGCGCTTCCGCCTCGAACGCGGTGGCGTCGTCCTCATCCTCGAGCCACCCCACCTCATACAGAATGCGCTTCACCGCTTCGAAGTCGCGGTCGTGTTCGTAGTCGAGAATCTCCATGTGGCGCACAGACTACCGGCCACCGCTACGCAATGGAATTGCCGAGCGGCCCACGCTGCCCGATTCTCCGCCCTCAACTCGTCAATCGGCAAACGCGCCTGTAGCATCCTGCCGCAAGGTGAACGCAACGCCGCGTTCGGGTTCGACAACCGAGCACCCCATCGTGTCCTGGCAGGAAAAGCTCGAAACAAATCAGATCGTCATCATAGATGGCGGGACTGGATCCGAACTCCAGCGACGAGGCGTGCCGATGAGCCGGAGCGCCTGGTCGGGACTGGCCGTCCACAGCCACCCCGACGTGGTGCGCGCGGTGCACGAAGACTACATCACCGCAGGGGCCGAGGTGATCATCACCAATACGTTCGGCACCACCCGATTTCTGCTCGAACCGGCGGGGCTCGGCAGGGAATTCGAGACCATCAACCGCAACGCCGTGCAACTTGCGATCCAGGCGCGGGACGCGTCGGGCAGGGACGTCGCCATTGCCGGATCGATCTCAAACCTGCCGCCGGGCATGAACGCCGCCAACTATCCCGATCCCGACCTCGAGCTGGCGGGGCTCAGGGAACTTGCGGCGATTCTCGCCGACAGCGGGGTAGACCTCATCGCCCTGGAAATGATGCAGGACACCCGTCATGCGACCCGGGCGATGGAAGCGGCGCTCGAAACCGGCCTTCCGGTCTGGCTGGGGGTGAGCTGCAAGCAACGCGTCGACGGCGATGGTCTCGTGAGTTTCGACCTGCCCAACATGGACTTCGCCAGGCCACTGGACGCGCTCATCCCGATGGGTCCGAGCGTCGTCAACATCATGCACAGCGACATCGACGTGACGCCACAGGCGATCACGATGGTGCGCGAACGCTGGCCGGGACCCATCGGGGTCTACCCGGAAGTCGGCGAGTTCGCATCCCCGAACTGGTCGTTCGATGCCGATGCAACGCCCGACCGCCTCGTGGAACACGCCCGGGGCTGGGCCAAACGCGGCGTTGTCCTGGTCGGCGGTTGCTGCGGCACAACTCCGGCGCACATCGCGGCGCTGGCGAAGGAATTCGGCTGACGGTCTCCGCTGTTCTATACCGGCTCGGCGATGAAGACCGGGATCGTCCGGGTGGGCGCTGCCCTTTCCCTGTAGTCCGCATACGGTGGAAACGCCGCGACCGCGATGGCCCACACGCGCGCGCGCTCCTCGGCGCTCTCGACCTCCCGTGCGCGCATCCTGAACACCTCGGCCCTGTCCCGAATCTCGACATTCCCCTCGGCGCGCAGGTTGTAGACCCAGACCGGATTCCGCGGCGCGCCGCCCATGGAACCGACCAGGACGTAGCTGTCGCCATCCTTGACCCGCATGAGCGGCGTCTTGCGGATCGCACCGGTCCTGTTGCCCCTGTGGGTGACGATAATGCAGGGGAGGCCCGTCTCGCGCAGTTCCGTACCCTTCGTTCCGCCGCTGCTCTCGTAGAGCTCTACCTGCTCACGAACCCATTGGACCGGTGTCGGAACGTACTTGGCCATGGCGACGCTCAAGCGAACAAGAAGTTGGTGAGTCTATAGCAAGGGCCCCATGGCCGGCGACGAAGCCGCAGCGATCTGCCGGCGTGAGGCCCTTGCCGCATCCCCTCGCGGCGCGAACGGATCCGACGGGCTCCGGAACGGGTCAGAGCGGGCGGAAACTTCCCCGTCCCGGATCCCCGATACGGTCGTCGGTTACTGATTTGTGCGATTCAGGAACGCGTGGATATCGAGGTAGCTCTCCTCGCCGGCGTCTTGCGCCTCGGGAACGCGACTGCCGCGCCACGTGTCGCCCTTGCGGCGATACGTCGGGAGATCGAGTTCCGCATAGTCGACGGGTTCGTCGGCGTCCGTCGCAGCGACCTTTTCCTCGACGATGCGCGGATCGCCGTCGGGACCCTCGACCGTATCGGCGAGTCCCGTAACCACTACGGTCACCTTCAGATCGTCTCCCCACTCCGGGTCAACGACCATCCCGAGGACAACCTTGCATTCCTTCGAGGTGAACTCTTCGACCGTGTTGCCTACTTCAAAGACCTCGCCGAGATTGAGATTGGATCCCGCCACCACGTTGACAAGCGCTCCGCGCGCTCCCTCCAGTTCAATGTCTTCGAGCAGCGGACATCGTATCGCGGCTTCCGCAGCATCCCGGGCACGAGTCTCCCCCGTCGCCCGTCCGGTGCCCATCATCGCCTTGCCCATCTCGGCCATGACCGTGCGCACATCCGCAAAGTCCGTGTTCATCAATCCGGGCCGGATGATCAGGTCCGAGATTCCCTGCACCGCACCGAGCAGCACATCGTTGGCCGCCGCAAACGCGTCCGTCACCAGTGTCTTCTCGCCCAGTACCGAAGGGAGCTTGTCGTTCGGAATGACGATCAGAGAGTCCACGTGCCGCTCGAGTTCCTGGAGGCCCTTTTCCGCGGTCAACGTGCGTTTCTCGAACGAGAATGGCCGGGTCACCACGGCGACCGTAAGGATGTCGAGTTCCTTGGCCACCTCCGCGACGACGGGCGCCGCGCCCGTCCCCGTGCCACCGCCCATTCCGGCGGTGATGAAGACCATGTCCGCGCCGTCGAGTATCTCGGCGATTCGACCCCGGTCCTCCAGCGCCGACTGTCTCCCGATCTCGGGATCCGCGCCAGCGCCCAGCCCCTTGGTGACCGAGGCGCCAAGCTGCAGGATCGTGTTGGCGTTCACGCTCTTCAACGCCTGCGCATCCGTGTTGGCAGCGATGAAATCCACGCCTTCCACGTCGTGCTTCAGCATGTGCTGCACCGCATTGCCGCCGCCGCCGCCGACACCAATTACCCTGATAATCGCACCCTCGGGGGCGCTGTCCACCAATTCAAACATCTATCTGCTCCTCACTTCTTTTTCGATAACTTCAGACGTTTTCGCCGAACCACTTGCCGATGCGGCTGAAAAACCCGTGCGAGCCGGACTTGCCGTTCTGACCGCCGTTCTCTCGCTGCTGTCCGTACACGAGCAATCCCACGCCGGTCGCGTAGATGGGATTGCGGACGATGTCGGGCAGTCCTTCCACGGCTCTCGGAGTCCCGACGGATACCGGCATGCCGAAGATCTCTTCCGCCAGCTCCACCGCCCCCTCCATCTTGGAGGATCCGCCCGTCAACACGATTCCGGCTCCCAACATGTCTTCGAACCCGCTGCGACGCAGTTCCGTTCTGACAAGCGTGAACAACTCTTCGTATCGCGGCTCCACGACCTCTGACAACGCGTGGCGCGGCAGGTCGCGGCGCGGTTTCTCTCCGACACCCGGAACCATGATGGTCTCCTCGGGATGCACCAGCCTGTTCAGGGCGCACGCATACTTGATCTTGATATCTTCCGCGTGCCTCGTCGGTGTCCGCAGCGCCATCGCGATATCATTGGTGATCTGTGCGCCAGCGATCGGAATCACGGCGGTGTGGCGAATTGCGCCGTCGGTAAAGACGGCTATATCGGTGGTGCCGCCGCCGATGTCGACCAGGCAGACGCCCAGCTCCCGCTCGTCGTCCGTCAGCACGGAGTAGCTCGACGCCAGTTGCTCCAGAATCACTTCGTTCACCGCGAGGCCGCAGCGTTCGATGCACTTCTCTATGTTCTGCGCGGCGTTTACGGCGCAGCTCACCAGGTGGACCTTCGCTTCCATTCTCACGCCCGACATGCCGAGGGGCTCCTTTACGCCGTCCTGGCTGTCGATCAGGTACTCCTGCGTGAGCACGTGCAGGATCTTCTGATCCGCCGGAATGGCTACTGCTCCGGCGGCGTCGATCACCCGATCGACATCCTGTTGCTGCACTTCGTTGTCGCGTATGGCAACGATTCCATGCGAATTCAGGCTCTGCACATGGCTGCCGGCGATACCGGCGTACACGGAATCGATCCTGCACCCGCCCATCAGCTCCGCTTCCTCCACGGCCCGCTGAATCGACTGGACGGTGGATTCGATATCCACCACCACGCCCTTTCTCAGCCCGGTGGAAGGATGCGAACCGATTCCGACAACCTCGACACCGCCCTCGGGGTTGACCTCTCCAACCAGGGAAGCCACCTTGCTGGTGCCAATGTCGAGTCCGATGATCTTCTTTCTACCGTTGTCCGCCACTATTGGTTCCTCGCTTCGCTTGTTGGCTCGTGTCGCGTCACGACACTAGTTCCTGGCCAGCAGTGCTTCTTCCGCTAGTTCGTCCCGCCAACGAACAGCTACGCCACTGCCGTAGCGCGCATCGATTCGATCAACCTTCTCCATCTGAAGGGCCAGCGCGTCCTCGTAGACCGCCACCACGCGCTCGAGACGCCCGTTGATATCCTGGGCACCAAGCATCACGACAACGTCGTCCTCTAGGATCAACTCCCAGCCGCCCACCTCGGTCTCCTGGAGGGTCTTCAACGTCAGTCCAACATCCGCCAGCCGGGCGCTCAACTTGCCGTACACCTGCATCGCCTCGGCGCTGGTGGAAAGGGTTCCGGAGAGTTTCGGGAGCGTTTCCTCCTCAACCGGCAACCCCGGCGCGCCGACGACCTCGCCGCCGGTCGTGACGTATTTCGCGTTGCCCCAACGCGCCGCCAGCGACTCTCGCCGAACCGACACATCGATCACGCCGGGTCCGATTCGACTCACGCGCGTATCCCGGGTCCAGCCGAGCGCTTCGATCGCCTCGACCACGTCAACTACGCCGGCGACGGCCGAGTCCAGGGTCTCGATCACTGCGGCGCGGACTTCCTGCCTCTCGATCTCGGTGAGATCCCCCGCGATCCTCACGAGTTCGACCGGAGTGTCGAGGTAGCGCCACACTGCGGTGGTGGCCATCGCCACAACCGCCACCATCATCAAGGCCGCAGTCAGCGACCTGACAGGACCATACGATTTACGCCGCATTGCTCGACTCCTCCAGTCCCCGGGAGACCCGGCTCACATTTCCAGCCCCCTGAACGATCAACACGTCGTCGTCCCGGAGCAGTGATCCCAACATTTCCAGCGCCTCTTCCGGCGTTTCCGTAAACAGGGGATTCATGCCCCCGAAACGCCGCACGCCGCGACACAGCGCCCTGCCATCGGCACCCGCGATCATGTCCTCTCCCGCCGCATACACCTCGACGATCAGCAACAGGTCCACGAGCGGCAGCACCTTGACGAAGTCGTCATACAGTTCCTGGGTACGCGTGTACCGATGGGGTTGATAGACCATCACCAGGCGCCGTTCGGGCCAGACGCTGCGGGCCGTTTCAATGACTGTCCGCACTTCCGTGGGATGATGTCCGTAGTCGTCGACCAGGGTTATGAACTTGCCGTTCACCCTGCGCGATGCGACCTCAAACCGCCGGCCGACGCCCCTGAACCGACGGAGTCCGTCGATGATGTGATCGTCGCGGACACCCTCCTCCGTCGCGACGGCGGTCGCGGCGAGTGCGTTCAGGACGTTGTGCAAGCCCGGCATTGGCAGTTCGATCGCAAGGTCCGCCCCCTTCGGCCGCCTCGCGGTGAAGGTCCAGCGCATTCCCTTCGCGACCACATCTACCGCCCGAAAGTCCGCGTCGTCGCGCAAACCGTAGGTCAGCACCGGGCGGGCGAAATCGCCGATCATCGAACGCACGTTGTCGTCGTCGACACACAGCACCGCCACACCGTAGAAGGGCAGCCGGCCGACGAAATCGAGAAAGCCGCGTTTCAGCCACTCGAAGTCATTGCGGTAGGACGACAGGTGGTCGCGGTCGATATTCGTCACGACGACCGTCATCGGCTGCAGAAACAGGAACGAAGCATCGCTCTCGTCCGCCTCCGCGACGAGGTATCGCCCCGCGCCGAGCCTGGCGTTGCGGCCTTCGCTCTTCAACAACCCACCGATCACATAGGTGGGATCCAGCCCGGCGTGTTGGAAAATCGCCGTGATCAGGCTGGTCGTGGTCGTCTTGCCGTGGGTGCCGGCAACCGCGATACCGTGCCGATAACGCATGAGTTCGCCAAGCATCGTCGCCCGCGACACCACGGGCACGCGCCGCTCACGCGCCAAGGCGACCTCGGGATTGTTCTCGCCGATGGCGGCGGAGACCACGACGACGTCGGTGCGGCCCGCCCTGTCGCCGTCATGGCCGATGTTGATCGGAATACCCTGTTTCGCCAGACGTTCCGTATTGGCAGAGCGCACGTTATCCGAACCCGTAACGGCATAACCCTGGTTCATGAGGACTTCCGCGATACCGCACATGCCGGAACCGCCGATGCCGACAAAGTGAATGCTCTTGACGCGCCGCATCCTCGTGTCCATTTCACTGCCTTGCACGCGCGTCGCCCTCCAGGTGCGTCCTGAAAGCCAGTGCCATCAGGCCGGCGCAAACGAGCAGGCTGTTACCGCCGAAGCTTATGAACGGCAGGGTCAGGCCCGTGGTGGGCAGCACACCCGTATTCACGCCGACGTTGATCAGCACCTGGGCGCCGATGACCAATCCTGCGCCGTAGGCCACGTACGCGCCGAACATCCTTCCCTGGGCCGCGGCGGTCCGCGCGATCGAGAAGGTGCAGAGCACGAGGAATGCGAGGAGCAGGAACACGGCACCGGCGCCGATCAATCCAAGTTCTTCGGCAATGACCGCAAAGATGAAGTCGTTGTGCGCTTCCGGAAGATAGGAGAGCTTCTGCACGCCCTCGCCCAGGCCAACGCCAAACCACTCGCCGCGTCCAAAGGCGATAAGCGCCTGGGTCAACTGGTAGCCACCGCTATGGGGCAACGACCAGGGATCCAGGAAAGCTACCAGGCGCTCCTCCCGGTAGACCTCCAGCCGCAGGAGAACGATGAGGGCGACCGCCGCCGCACCCGTCACGCCGAGAAAGTGCCGCAGGCGCGCGCCCGCCAGGAACATGAGTCCACCTGCCAGCAGCGCGAGCAGCAGGGTCGTGCCGAAATCGGGTTCGATCAACACCAGCCCCGCGAGAACGCCAACCCACGCGAGAGGTCGCAGGAATGCCCAGATGTCGCTCCGCACACTGTCTCCGGCGCGTGCAAAGTACGCCGCGAGATAGATCGTCAACAGGAACTTCGCCGCCTCCGACGGCTGCAGCGTGAACGCGCCGAGCCAGATCCATCGATGCGCGCCGCCCTCCTCGAGACCGATGCCCGGAACGAGCACCAGGGCACACACGGCGATGGCAGCGACCAGGCACCAGCGATGCAATGATTCCCAGACATGCAGCGGAACGTTCGCGATCATTGCGAATACCGCGAGCGCCGCCGCCACGAACGTGCAATGTCTCGCGATATATGCGTTCGTCGTGGCAGCCGACGCCACCATCACGACACCGGTGGCCAACGCGGCAAACCACGCCATCAGTACGGTTGTGCCGAAACGGTCAACCATGCGAACTAGCCGCCCTCTGGACTGCCGCCGCGAACGCATCGCCACGGGCCTCAAAGTCATCGAACATGTCGAAGCTGGCGCAGGCTGGCGACAACAGCACGATGCCACGCCCGCGGGCCGCCGCCAGCGCCTTCGCAACGGCTCGATCCATGTCGCTCGCCTGGCTGACCGGTACCACGCCGCCCAGCGCAGCCTCGATGCGCGGGGCATCCCGGCCGATCAGCACGACGTGTTTCGCATAGCGTGCGACCGGACTCTTCAACGGCTCGAACGACGCGTTCTTGCCGTCTCCTCCGGCTATCAGCACGACATCCCCGTCCTCGCCGAACCCGGCAAGCGCCGCCGAGCAGGCGCCCACGTTGGTCGCCTTGGAGTCGTCGACGCAGCGTACCGAACCCACCGTGCCTACAAATGCCGAGCGGTGCGGAAGACCTCGGAAATCGAACAGACGCTCCGCAAGGACTTCGCGTCCGGTCAACGAAGCGATTGCGCACGCCGCCACAACATTGAAAGCGTTGTGGCGACCTCGGAGCTGAAACGACGACAGCGGGAATGATGCGCCGTCGATGATCATTTCATCTCCCGCCACGCGCCAGTCGGGGTTTTCGTTCAGGGCTATGGCAGGAACATCGGTCGGCGGTCGCGTATTGCCGTCCAGCCCGTTGTAGACGGCCGCGCGACAGCCGCAGTAGACGCGGCGCTTGGCCTGGCGATAGTCCTCGAACGACCGGTGGCGATCCAGGTGGTCGGCGCTGATGTTGAGCACCGCGCCTATGTCGAATGTTCCCGAGCCCATGCGTTCGAGTTGAAAGCTGGACAACTCGAGCACGTACCAGTCAGCCGTGGAATCGAGCAGGTCAAGCGCCGGCACGCCCAGATTTCCGCCGACCCGGACTTCGTTCGGCGGCTGATCGAGGAGTTGCCCTACCATCGATGCCACCGTGCTCTTGCCATTGGTGCCGGTGATGGCGATCACTGGCGCGCCTGCGCGCTCCAGGAACAGATCGATGTCGCCGAGGATCTCAAGGCCCGCTTCGCGCGCCGCCCGGGCGAGACAGTGGTCGAGACCCATGCCGGGACTGATGACGGCGCGGTCGAAGTCGGAAAATTCCACCGCCGGCGGGTCGAGAACCTCCACGTCGGCAAACCCGGTCCGCGCGGCAGCGCCATAGGGCGGGTTTTGCCGAGTATCGCAGACGGCCACGGGCACGCTCCCATGGAGGTGCTTCAGGCAGGAATAACCTGTCGCGCCAAGTCCGATGATCAATGTCCGATCCCCGCTCATCGAATCTTCAATGTCGACAGGCCGATGAGCACGAGAACCAAGGCAATGATCCAAAAACGCACGATGACCCGGGGTTCGGGCCAGCCCTTGAGTTCGAAGTGGTGATGGATCGGCGCCATGCGGAAGACCCGCCTGCCGGTGGTCTTGAAGGACACGACCTGCACGATCACGGAGACGGTTTCCAGCACGAACAGCCCGCCCATGATGAGCAGAACGATCTCATGGCGGATGATGACGGCGACCAGGCCCAGGGCCGCGCCCAGGGCAAGGGCGCCCACGTCTCCCATGAACACCTGCGCGGGATACGTGTTGAACCAGAGAAAGCCGAGACCGGAGCCGATGAGCGCACCGCAAAACACCGCCAGTTCGCCCGCACCGGCAACGTACGGAATGCGCAGGTAGTTCGCGAATTCGACGTGTCCCGCCAGGTAGGCGATGAATCCCAACCCGGCACTCACCATCACCGCCGGGAGAATGGCGAGGCCATCAAGACCATCGGTCAGGTTAACCGCGTTGCTCATGCCGACGACCATGAGGTAGGTGAGAAGGATGAACCCCATGCCCAGCGGGATGGCCACCTCCTTGAAGAAGGGCACGATGAGGCTCGTATCGGACGGGGTCGCAGCGAGTTCGTACAGCACGATGGCGGCGGTCAGACCCACTACGGATTGCCAGAGGTACTTCCAGCGCGCCGACAGGCCGCGGGCGTTGCCCTCCGACACCTTGAGGTAATCGTCGTACCAGCCGATCGCACCGAAGGACAGCGTGACCGCCAACACGATCCAGACGTGCCGGTTGGCCGGATCGCACCACAGGATCGTCGTCAACAACGTGGTCACGAGAATCATGGCACCGCCCATGGTCGGGGTACCCGCCTTTTGCAGATGACTCTCCGGCCCATCCTCGCGAACGCTCTGGCCGATCTGTAGATGGGCAAGTCTGCGAATCATTACCGGCCCGAGCGCAAGCGATAGCGCCAGCGCGGTCAGCGCACTCACCATGGTGCGGAAGGTGATGTACTGGAAGACACCAAACACCCCGAGGTGTTGCGCCAGAAACTCGGTGATGCGCAGCAACACTATCCGGTCCTCGCGTCCAGCGCGGCCTGTGCGAAGCGCAGGTCGCTGTGCGGGATTCGTTCTCCCGCGATGTCCTGAAAGTCCTCGTGGCCCTTGCCCGCCACCACTACGACATCGCCGGGCTGGGCGCGCTCGATGGCGAGCCTCACCGCCGCCGGCCGATTCGGTTCGACGCCAGCGAAGTTCGGTGCGGTAAACCCGGCGACGATGTCGGCAATGATCGAGTCCGGGTCCTCCGTGCGGGGATTGTCCGAAGTGATGATCGCCGCGTCCGCTCCCGCTTCGACAGCTTTCGCCATCATCGGCCGCTTGCCCGGATCGCGATTGCCGCCACAGCCAAAGACGCAGATCAGACGGCCGCCGAGATGACGCCGCACGGCAGCAAGAGCGGCGGCGAGCGCCGCCGGGGTATGCGCAAAGTCGACGAATACCGAAGGAGCCGAACAGTTCGGCGACGCCACGCGCTGCATCCGGCCCGGCACCGGCACCATGCAACGCATGTCCGCCACCGTTTCGTCCAACGGCTTGCCGGCGAGACAGACCGCAGACAGGGTCGCCGCGGCGTTGTAAATGGAGAATTCGCCATATAGTGGCAGCCAGAAGCGGCTATCGCCCCAAGGCGTATGCCAACGACCCGTTATGCCGTGCGGATGAAAGCCCGTATCCGACCACGACACGTCAGCGTCGCCGGACTCGCCGTAGCCGATGGTTTCGACCTCGGTCTCTGCGGCGACGCTTCGACCGAAGGAATCGTCGACATTGACGATGACGGTGCCGACGGAGGACATCTCGAACAGCCTCCGTTTCGCCGCGGCATACCGTTCCATGGTGACGTGGTAGTCGAGATGGTCCCGCGTCAGGTTGGTGAAAACCGCAATGTCGAACTGCACCGCCGCCACGCGATCCTGCTCCAACGCGTGCGAACTGACTTCCATCGCCACCGAGGCGTGCCCTTCGCCACGCAATGCTCCGAGCCGGCGCTGCACGGTTACCGCATCCTCGGTGGTCAACCTGGTGCGGGATAGGCGGGAGATGTCGCCCCACCCGATCGTGCCCATATAGGCCGCATCCAGCAGCGAGGCACATTGATAAGCGACCGATGTCTTGCCGTTCGTGCCCGTGATGCCGATACAGGTCAGGGCGGCGCTCGGATCGCCGAAGTAACGCGCGGCGATCTCCCCCTGTCGGACTCGGAGATCGCTCAGCACGACATTCGGGACACAGGCGGCGATCCGTCGTTCGGAGCACACCGCCGCCGCACCCCGGGCGATGGCCTCGCGCACATGCCGATGCCCGTCGTCCGCCTCGCCCACGCAGGCGAGGAACAGGTCGCCCGGCGATACCCGCCTGGAATCGTTGGCGATGCCGGTCACGACCGTCGCGCCGCCGGCACCGAGCAGTTGGTCGAGAGTTCTGGCCGACGTCATGCGATTCGCCCTCCTGCAGGCGGATCGAGGTGATCGGGAGCAACGCCAAGAATGCGCAGCGCGCGTGCCATGATCCGCGCAAACACCGGAGCGGCGACGCTGCCGCCACCGATTGCCGTACCGCGAGGTTCGTTGATCACGACCACCAGCACGATCTTCGGATCCGCCGCGGGCGCGAAACCTGCGAACAGGGCGACATGCCGCTGTTCATCGTAGCCGCCTGCGGAAATCTTGCGCGTCGTCCCCGTCTTACCAGCCACGCGATAGCCCCGGACCTTCGCTTTCGGCGCCGTCCCCGCCGCGCTTACGACCTGCTCAAGCATGCGCGACACCTCGCGCACGTGGCGTTCTTCGAACACCCGGATGCCAGCCAGATCCGTCGTCTGGCGGAGCACTTCCACTGGACGTCGCACGCCGCCGGAGGCCAGCATCTGGTAACAGCGGGCAAGCTGCATGGGGGTGACCGTGACACCGTATCCGTACGCCAGGGTCGCGCGACCGATCCGCTTGTCGAGATCCTGGGCGGTAAGTACGCCAAAAGTCTCGCCGGGCAGGCCGGACCCGGGTGGTTCCGCAAACCCCGCTCGCACCATCACGTCGAACACCGCATCCTCGGGCAGATCCAGGGCTATCTTCGTGATGCCTACCTGGCTCGACTTCGCCAGCACCTGGGCGAGCGTGAGCACGCCTCGATTGCTGGGATCCTCGATCAACTTCCTTCCCACCCTGACATATCCCGGCGTCGTATCCACTTGTGTCATCGGCGTATATCGGCCGCTCTCCAAGGCCGCCAACGCCGCCAGCGGCTTGACGGTCGATCCCGGCTCGTAGGTGTCGGTCACGGCGCGGTTGCGAACACCGGAAGACGTTCGTTCGGACGCGTTGTTCGGGTTGTAGGACGGCTGGTTCGCGAGCGCCAGGATCTCACCGGTATGCGCATCGAGCATGACCAGCGAACCCGATTCGGCGTTGTTGTGTTCCACCGCCGACTTCAATTCCCGATAGGCCGAAAACTGCAGCCTGAGATCGAGACTCACCGTGATGTCCTTGCCGAAATCCGGCAGGTCGAGGAATCCGAGTTCCTCGACCGTGCGCCGGTTATTGTCGAGCAACACCCGCTTGCTGCCCGGCTTCCCCTTGAGGAACGAGTCAAATGTGTACTCGATACCTTCCTGGCCGACATCGTCGATGTTCGTCATGCCGACGAGGTGCGCCGTGGTTTCTGCGGCGGGATAGAACCGCCGGTACTCGGAAAGCGATCGCACGCCAGCAATGCCCAGATTCCCGATTGCCCCGGCAGTCTCCGGACTGACGTGTCGCCTGAGGTAGGCGAATCGCTTCCCCGATGTCGCGATGCGACGTTCGAGCACTTCGGGCGATACCTTCAGGACCTCGCCAAGCTCCGCCAACTCCCCGTCGGAAAGTGCCGTCTCGCTTGGATCGATCCAGATCGAGTGGACGGGCGTGCTGATGGCCAGCAGTTCCCGGCGCCGGTCGTAGATGACCCCCCGATGCGCAGGTATGCTCACCGTGCGCACGGCAATGGCCTCGCCGCGCTGCTTGAGGAAATCCCGCCGCTCGGTCACGCTCAGGTAAGCGACGCGCGCAAGCAGCCCGGCGATCGAGATCGCGAAGAACGCAACGAGCATGTAGTGGCGCCACTTCACTGCCGTATCCAGGTGACCTCCTCCGGGAAATGCATGGACAGCGCATCGTTCGCAATTCGATCCACGTTCCGGTATGACGAGAGCGTGCCCCGCTCCAGCAACAGGCGGCTGTATTCCTCGAGCAGAGCGTCGCGGCGCGCCTGCTCCTCGCTCAACCGCGTATAGGCGCCTCGCATTTCCTGGGACTTGCTCGCGACCTGCACGCCGGACGCGGCGGCGACCGCGCAGATCAACGCACCGAATATCCACTCTCTCGCCTTCGGACGCTTCATCACGCGCACTTCTCCACGACCTGCAGCATCGCGCTCTGCGCCCGGGGATTCGCGGCCACCTCCGCGCCCGATGGTCGCGCGTTGCGCACGATGTGACGGGCGGCGCCGCCCGGTTCCCCCGGGATCGATACGCGCCGCAGGACCGGATCACCCTGAACCCACGCCCGGAAACGACGGCGAACCATTCGATGCTCTATGCTGTGAAAGGAGATCACTCCGAGACGTCCCCCGGAACCGAGGCATGCAAACGCGGCGTCCAGGCCCTCGTCGAGCTGATCGATTTCATCGTTGACGTGAATTCGCACCGCCTGGAACACGCGCGCCAGCGTCTGGCGATGCACCTGGTGCCCCATCGCCGCTTCCCGGATCGCGGCCACGAGATCGAAAGTCCTTGCCAACGGGCGCCTCCTGACAACGGCGCGCGCCACCCGGGCCGCCTGACGCTCTTCGCCATAGCGTCGAAACACTTCGGTCAGATCCTCCTCTTCGGCGGAATTCAGCCATTGCGCGGCCGTGACGCCTTGCTTGCGGTCCATGCGCATGTCGAGCGGCCCATCGCGCATGTAGCTGAATCCGCGTTCGGCGGCGTCGAGCTGGTGTCCGGACACGCCGACATCCATCATGACACCGCTGATCTGCCGCAGCCCCCGAATACGCGCAACCTCGCCGATCCGCGAGAACGATGCGTGCTCGACCATGACGCGCGAGTCCGTCTGAGCGAGGCGCCGTGCGTTCGAGACAGCGATCTCGTCGCGGTCCATCGCCAGAAGCCGCGCCTGGGGCTGCAGCCCGGCAAGCAGCGCACGGCTATGACCGCCACCACCATAGGTCGCATCCACATACCTGCCCGTTGGGTCCGTCGTCACCGCCGACACGAGTTCGTCCAGCAATACGGGCGTATGGGGCATGCCATCAGATGGACAGGGCATCCAGCCCTGCCGAATCGGTCAGGTCCGAGGTCCGTTCATGAGCGGCGGCGGACCAGTTCTCCCGGCCGGCATGCCAACGTTCTTCGGACCAGATCTCGATCTTCTTACCGATGCCGGCCACGATGAGACGCTTTTCCAGGCCTGCGAACTCGCGCAGTGTCGGAGGTATCCGCGCACGACCGTGACCATCCAGTTCGATGTCCGTCGCGTGCCCGATCAGGAGCCTCTGGATGGCACGCGCGGAAGGCTGCATGTTGGCGAGCGATTGCAGTTGGGATTCGATTTCCTCCCATTCAGGCAACGGATACAGCACGAGGCACCGCTCGTTTATGTCTATCGTGATCACGACCTGGCCACGGCAGTGGTCCAGCACAACCTGGCGAAAACGCGCCGGCAGAGCCATGCGTCCTCTGGCGTCAAGAGTGACTGAGTTGCTGCCGCGGAACATGGTGATGAACGACCTCCGGCTATCCGTGTATACCCATTAGATACCCTTTTGACCTACTTTATCCCACTTTCTCCCATCACGACCCCCGACGATAAATGCCTCGCGGGAAGCGGTCAAGTCAAATAATCGACCGAATAGTGCCTTCCATGGAGCAGGCGCCTCCAGAAGACGCCAGCGACCCGGAGCGTCTTGCTGAATGGACGACGGGGCAGAGCCTTCAGCCGGGGAGCGCGAGGGGGAACTCCTCGCAAGAAAACAGCCTTCAGCCGGGGAGCGCGAGGGGGAACTCCTCGCAAGAAAACAGCCTTCAGCCGGGGAGCGCGAGGGGGAACTCCTCGCAAGAAAACAGCCTTCAGCCGGGGAGCGCGAGGGGGGCAACGAAGGATGCTGCTCGTGAGCGGGCGGCAGGTTCCGGCGTCGGGGCGATGCGAGGACGAAGACTGGCGAAGGAACCGTTGTGCTCGGAGTGGCTGGGTTGGCGCTGGTTGGCGCGCGTGACAGGGCTTCGGGTCGGTGGGCGCTCTGTCGGACAACCACAGCCGCTTGGAGAGGATACAATGTCTAGAAGGACGCGCTTGTTCGTCGCGCTGACGCGGTACGTGTGTGCCCACGGGACAAGGGGAGCGGTCGAATCCGTTCTGAAGATCCGGCGACTTCAGCTGTCAGAACGGGCGAGGGACGAGCGACGACGGCACCTAGGCCGCGGGTGGAGCGACCTCGATTGGTGGGGGCACGTTGACACCGTTTACCTCGAGAAGACTTCGCCCGAGGGAGCGCGCCGACCTCCTCGTTCTTCTACGATTTCTACGATCCCTTGCCGAACACAGCTATTTCGGGGATGACGGAGGAAGGCGAATACCGCTACCGGGCCCAAGCCTGGCAACGCCCGCAGTTGCAAGTGCATGTAGCACGACCGGAGGAATGCCGTTTTCGCGGGATCGCCGATGTCGTAGAGGTCGATTGGCCGCATGCGCGCGCTTCGGGATACCAATGAGCCGGACGCGCCGGGGACGGTGGCGGTGGAGGGAGGGCGCGGCTGCCCTATGCCTTTCCCTGGTCTCAAACTTGGCCAACGCCGAGGAGCGTGACCTTTTCTCCGGCGTGGACATCCCCCAGTCGATTGAGACAAGTGCCGCTGAAGATGACGTTGCGGCGATACAACGCGGCATCGTGCGCATGGACTTTGGGCAACTTGATGCCGCGCGAAAGGAAGTGCTGGCGGGACGTTCGTCGCACCTGGCGCTCAATCTGTTTCACGGCTTGTCCTTTCGGGCCGTCGTTGAACGCACCGCGCCGACATCGTCCGGCTACTCGCTGTCGGGACGGCTGGAGGGCGTGCCGTTCGGGACCATGGCGCTGGTCGTGAACGGCAGGATCGTGATCGGCAAGGTGAGGACGCTCGACGCCGTCTACACGATCCGATCCATGGGTCCCGGAACCTACGTGATCGAACGGACCGGTCCGACCGAATTCGTCGAAGGTGTTCCGCTGAAGCCGGTCGAGCCCTCATCCGCCGTGGACCCTCAAACGGACGCGGGGTCCGTCGAGGAGGACGACGGATCCGAAATCGACGTGTTGGTCGCCTGGACGCCGACCGTGAGGAGGGATGCCGGCGGCACCCGCAACATCGAGGCGGCGATCGATCTCGCGGTGTTGGAGGCCAACGACGCCTACGCGGCCAGCGGCGCGGCGCAAAGGATCAGATTGGCGGGCGCTGTCGAGGTCAACCATGAGGACACCGGGAATCTCACGATCGATCTTCCCCGTCTCGCGAACTCGTCCGACGGCCATATGGATGAAATCCACGCCTTGCGCGACAGCTACGCCGCCGATCTGGTGCATCTGGCGGCAAGCGGCCTTTGCGGCGGCGGAGGCATAGAAGGACTGGCGTACGCGATGGAGAATGTGTCGGCGGGCTTCGAGTCGTCTGCATTTTCCGCCTCGGTCTTTTGTGATCTGGTGAACCTGCAAGCCACCGCACGCCGGGGCCTGAGCAGCAGGCTTTTCGCCCATGAACTGGGGCACAACATGGGCCTGCAGCATGATCGCGCCGCGCGATTCATCACATTGAACAAACCCTATCCGTACAGCCATGGCTACGTGAACCAGAGGGCTTTCGATGAAGGCGCCGCGATCGAGTCGCGCTGGCGAACGATCATGGCCTATGACACACAGTGTCGCGCCGCGGGTCTCCGCTGCCCATCCATCCTTCGCTTCTCGAATCCGAACCAGCGCTATCCGCCCCCCGACGGGGACCCGCTGGGGATTCCCGGCGACGATCCTTCCGAGGAGTCGGACGGTCCCGCGGACGCGGTGCGCAGCCTGGAGAATACCCGGCGCATCGTCGCGAACTTCCGTCCCAGCGCTTCGCGCTGCACGTACCGTCTGTCGCAAGACAGCGTAACCATGGCGGCGTCCGGCGGCGAGTTTTCGATCGATGTGGAGACGGGACAGGAGTGCGCCTATGCGGCGAGAAGCCACGACGCGTTCCTGTCGGTGGCGTCCGGCGAGAGCGGCACGGGAAGCGGGAGCGTGCGCTATCGGGTGGAAGCCAACGACGGGGATGCGCGGGTCGGCGCACTATCGGTTGCGGGCGAAACGCTGGTGGTGCGCCAGTCCGGTGCTCACGCCTATGCCGGCGTGTGTGACCGAACGCCGCAGATCCGAGACGCCATTGTGGCCTGGGCAGGCAAGGCGTGCGGTCTCGTGACGGAGTTCGACCTCAGCGAGATCCCCTACCTCCTGCTGGCGAATCGTCACATTGGCACTTTGCGGGCGGATGATCTTGCCGGTCTTTCCAGTCTGCGAACGTTGGATCTCTTCTTCAATGGCCTTGCTGCGATCCCGCCGGAGCTGGGTCGACTCACGCGTCTCGAACGGTTGAACCTCTCTGGCAATTTCATCGCCGCGATCCCGCCGGAGCTGGGCGATCTCGCCAATCTGAAGCGGTTGAGACTCCGCGGCAACAAGTTGACAGGCATACCGCCGGAGCTGGGACGACTCGCGAACCTTGAGCATCTGGACATCAGCCTAAACGCGCTGGAGGGCGCGATCCCCGAGGCGTTGAGTGGGCTCGGAGAACTGCACTCCTTGTATCTGCATCTGAACAGACTGACCGGTGGCGTCCCCGCGTGGTTGGGCGGGCTCACGAACCTCGGCTTTCTGGATCTCAGTGACAACCGACTGACGGGCGCCATCCCGGCCGAGTTGGGCGGCCTGTCGGGACTGGCCAGACTCGACCTTGCCAACAACAGCCTTACGGGTTCCATTCCTCCCGAATTGGAGAGCATTGACAACCTGCAGAATCTCGACCTGTCCGGCAACCGGTTGTCGGGTTCCATCCCTGTCGAGTTCGGGCGCCTGAATCGGCTAAAGGGGCTTAACCTTGGCGACAATCAACTGACAGGGACCATCCCGATGGAACTGGGCGGCGCCCAGAGACTGGCCGATCTGACGCTTCACAGCAACCAACTGACGGGCAATATCCCGTCAGAACTGGGAAATCTCCCCCGCATGCAGCTGCTGAGACTCCACAGCAATGCGCTGACGGGCGACATCCCCGCCGAACTGGGCAGTCTCCGTTACCTGACGGAGCTGTCGCTCCACAGCAATGAATTGACCGGCGGCCTCCCCCCCGAGCTGGGGCGCCTTTCCAACCTGCGGAGTCTGCGTCTGCACGAGAACGGATTTGCGGGCGCGATCCCGGAGGAGTTCGGTGACCTGACCAACCTGGTCGAGCTGTGGCTTCACGGCAACGAACTGACGGGCTCGATTCCCCCCGCGTTGAACCGCCTGCGGAAACTGCGGGAATTGTTGCTCCAGGACAACCAGCTGACCGGACCCATTCCGTCGGCACTGGGTCTCTTCGAACACCTTGAGGCATTGAGGCTGTCCGACAATCGGCTGACAGGGGCGATTCCGGGCAGTCTCACCGATCTGACGAACCTCAACCACCTCTCCCTCGGCGGAAACCGGCTGACCGGATGCGTGCCCGGGGCCTTGCACGACATTGACCGGAACGACCTGCACCGGCTCGGACTGCCGATCTGTGCCACTCGGGTGGCCAATCTCGTGATTGAGTCGCTCCCGCTCGACGGCCGCGCCTACGGCTCCGGCGAGCGGATCGTGGTCTCGGTCCGGTTCGACAACGAAGTCACCATCTCCGGGTTTCCCCAGCTGGTCTTGACGATCGGCCCGGAAGTCCGCGTCGCCGCGTTCGCTGGAAACCGGGGCGGCGGTCAACTCGCGTTCCACTACGTCGTGGGCATGGCGGACCGCGACCCGGACGGCGTTAGCATCGCGCCGGAGGCGTTGTGGCTGAACGGCGGCGAGATCCGCGATGGGGACGGCGAACGCGCCCTGCCCTTTCTCGGCGCGCATGCCATCGCCAACCACCCGTCCCACCGGGTTAGGGGCGCACTGCGCGAACTGGTTTCGGACCAGGAAACGGAAGCGGGCGGCGACACCCTGACGCTGGATCTCTCGCGCTACTTCGACGTCCCGGAAGGCGGGACGCTCACTTACGGAACGCCGGTCTCCAGCGATTCGACGGTCGTCACCGCGATCGTCGAGGACGGATTGCTGAAGATCATGCCGCGGGAGGAAGGCGTCGCGACGATCACCGTGACGGCGACGTACGATGGCGGCGTCACCGTGACGTTGAGTTTCAGGGTCACGGTGATGCCGATGGTGCGCGGGCTTCGCCCCTGGCTCATGGGCATCCTCTCCGAGCAGGCGGCAGGGGAGGCCGAAGACGACAGCTCGCAGTGAAATACGAACCGAACGCGTCGAGAATGGCATCGACCGGCGTGTTCTCTACGCTCTGGTGCTTGGCGAGATCCGGCGCATCGGGCAATGGCGCGATCCGAGCCATGGACGGATCATGGACTTGCCCATCGTCGATGGCATTGAGTTCGTCCGTGGCTGCATGAGCGTTCTGACCGAAGCGGAAGGCGATATTGTGCGCCGACGGACCTGGGAACGGATTTCGATGACCGGGATTTCGAGCATCCGGCCATCCCTCCCCCGCGCCTGATACGGGCTGTCACGTAGCTGGCCCACCACGCAAATGCGATAATGTCAGCCTTCAGCCGGGGAGCGCGGGAAGGAACCTCCGAAAGAAAAAACCGGCGCGAATGGCGCACGCTGTGGGGCGCGACGAAGGGAGTCGAGCCGGCCGATAAGCCGGGTTCTGTCGTGGACAGCCATTCATCTGGGACGACCGTCACCGATCGCCTCTAGCGGCCTACCCGAATCCAGCGCGGACCACGCGTAGAGATTCCTATTTGGCCTTGCTCCGGGCGGGGTTTACCTAGCCGCCGACGTTACCGCCGAACGCGGTGCGCTCTTACCGCACCCTTTCACCCTTACCCGCCGCGAGCGGCGGGCGGTCTGCTCTCTGCTGCACTTTCCGTGGGCTCGCGCCCCCCAGGAGTTACCTGGCGCCCTGTCCTGTGGAGCCCGGACTTTCCTTCGCGTCTCAACCGAGAACGCGACGACTGCCTGGCCAGCTCGACAGCCTACGATAGCACTACCGTGGCGCCTGGCGGGTCCGCGCGATGGCTTGCCGATACAACTCGGCCCGGTCGGCGCCCGTCAACCGCGCCGCGAGACGCGCGGCCCGCGATGGCGGCAGTTCCTCCAGCAAGACGTCGAGCACTTCGCCGCCAGCCAGCAAGGGACTCTCTTCGTCCATGCCCGCAATGATGCAGACAAACTCACCCTTGGCGATTTCCATTCCGTCGGCGATGCTGGCGACCGTTCCGTGAACAATCGTCTCGAACATTTTCGTGAGTTCGCGACAGACGACGATTTCGCGTTCCGCCGCCCCGAGGTCGAGCAGGTCCTCCAACGTTGCCGCCATCCGGTGCGGCGCCTCGAAGAACACTGTCGCCTCACGTCGCGCGAGCACGCTCGACAACACCTCGCGCCGCCGTGGCCGGCGCGCCGGCAGGAATCCTTCGAACGTAAATCGGTTCGTGGCGATCGGCGAGGCCGAAACGGCGGCAGTCACAGCGCTGACGCCCGGCACAGGAACGACCCTGATGCCATCCTGGAACGCAAGGCGCACCAGTTCGAACCCCGGATCCGACAACAGGGGAGTGCCGGCATCCGAGACCAGCGCGACATCCGATCCGGCCTTCAGGCGTTCGATCACCTGGCGACTCGCTGTCGTTTCGTTGCGATCGTGCAGGCTTGCCAGTTCCGCCGGTGACGCGCCGATGTGGCGCAACAGGATGCGGCAACGTCTGGTATCTTCGCAGGCCACAATCTCAACCTTTTTGAGGGCATCTACCGCTCGCGCGGTGATGTCTGAAAGGTTTCCAATAGGGGTCGCCACAACAAAGAGGCAACCGGTGTTCCGCAAAGCACTCATGGTCCGGCTCAAGATCCCGCTGGTGATCTCCCTGTCGATTGTCTCAATCGCGGGCTGTCAATCACAGCGCGAAGACAAGCCGGTCGACCCCGGCGTCCCCGAAGCCATGGTTGAGGGGGACACTGTCGCTGCCGACATCCAACGTGCTCGGCAATACATGACGCAGGGAGACTTCGGGACAGCCGCAGCCACCCTGCACCAGATTGATATCTCGACTGTCTCTGGGTTCGAAAGGTTTGAATGGACCGTTCTTGACGCCGAAATCTCGCTGCACATGGGAGCGTTGCCGGCTGCGGAAGAACGGCTTGGACTTGCCATACCCACCGACACCTCGCAACGTTCCCGGCTTGCCCTGTTGCTCGCTCGCATCCACGCCATAAGGGGCGACTACGCCACCGCGTCCTCCGCCCTTGTTGCCGCAGCGCGACATGACGCAGCCTACGACGGCAAACTTGCGCGCACACTGGTCGAGGACGCTTGGCGGTACGGCCTACGGGTTCCAGCGCATCGCATCGCCACCGACCTGCGGCGGGTGGGCGAACCTGGCGAACGTGACTGGTGGCAACTCATCCACGCATTCAATGAAGCCCTTACCCCCCGGGGGCAACAGGACGTCTGGGAGCGTTGGCGAAGCCGCCACCCGCGGCACGTCGCCGCGCGCTTCCTCCCGCGCACATTTGTCGACGTCGATCCAGGTCCCGCCCGGATCGCCTTGTTCCTGCCTTTCTCCGGCCGCCTGGCGATTGCCGGAGAAACGGTCCGCGACGGGTTCCTGTCCGGCTATCTCCTGTCCCAGGCAAAGTCCCGACAATCAATCCGCATCTATGACACCTCGGCGGCATCCGTTACCGCGCTTTATCGGCAAGCGCTCAGGGACGGCGCGGATTTCATCGTCGGCCCGTTGTCGAAGGAGAATGCTGCCGACATGTGGGCGATCGACCCTGCCGTGCCAACCCTTACCCTGAATACCGTTGCGGCCTCGAACAAGGATCAGTCACATCCGACCCAGTTTGCATTGACCGTGGAAGACGAAGCGCGGGCCATAGCGCATCGCGTCGTAGCTGACGGCCGGCGCCGGGTGATCGTGCTGCGTAGCGGAGAGAACTGGACCGCCCGGGCTTTCACGGTGCTGTCCGAGCGCCTGGCGTCCGGAGAGATGTCGAACACGGGCGCTGGAACGCGGAGTGAAGGACAGCGACAGCCACTGCCGGCCGGTACTAGACTGGTGGGCGCCGGCGTCTTTCTCGAGGGCGCTGACGTGACCTCGGTCGTCGGCGAAACACTACTGATCGAGGCGAGCAAGGAACGTCACCAGCGCGTGCAGCGCCTGGTTGGGACCGACGTCGAGTTCACGCCCCGTCGGCGCACCGACATCGACGCAATCATTGCCCTCATCGACGGCAGCCAATTGGCATCGCTGAAGCCGGCCCTTGCATTTCACTTTGCTTCAGATCTGCCGATCTACGCGTCTTCGCAGGCGGCGCGTGATGTCCGCGATCAGGGTGACCTGGAACTGCTTCGAATCTGCGACATGCCCTGGCGGCTGTTTCCTCCAGAAATCAAGGCACAGATGCGCGAGGCGTTTCCGAGCAACCGCGGTACCCGAGATGCGCTGTTCGCGTTCGGACTGGACGCCTATCGCCTTGCCAACCAGATATCCCGACTGAGCGCATCGACGGAAAGCAGGATCATGGGAGTCACCGGCACCCTCACGCTCGGCCCCGACGGCGTCATCCGCCGCGAACCGGTGTGGGCAATGGCCAGGAACGGTCGGTTCGAGCCGCTGGCGCCCGTTGTGGAGATTCCTCCCGCGCGCGATGCGAACCTGGCGACAACGGGCAGGTAGGCGTGCGGAGCGCAAGGCCAGGCGTCACCTCGAGCGCCGCGGCCTGGCGACCATCGCGCGGAACTACTCGCGGCCCTACGGCGAGATCGACCTCGTCATGCGGGACGGCCCGGTCCTGGTCTTCGTCGAGGTGCGCTATCGGGGTCCCGGCTCGTGGATCGACGGAATCCAATCTGTCGACGCGGCGAAGAGGCGACGGTTGGCACGGGCCGCCGAAGCCTTTCTGGACGCCCACCCCGAATACGACGCCGACGCATCAAGGTTTGACGTGGTGTCGGTATCGAGGACAAACTTCGGCAGACGAGTTGAATGGGTGGCAGATGCTTTCACATCCAAGTAACACCAGCCAACGAATTGCACCATGGACCGCTCGCTTCTGCTTCTGCGCCAGCCTGATCTTACTGACGTCGTGCGCAAGCGAAGATTTGCGCAATCGCACGACCGGTGCTTTCGTTGACGATGTCGGTATCGAGCATGTCGTCATGCGCGAGATCAACGCCGACGAGCGACTGAAGGCCGAGCACGTGATCGTGGTCAGCGTAAACGGCGTTGTGTTGCTGGTCGGGCAACTTCCGACGGAAGAACTGAAGCGCGCGGCGCAGCGCGCAGCCGAACGCGTCCGGAAGGTGCGCCGGCTCCACAACGAAATCGAGGTGGCCCCGCCCACCAACATCGGCGTGCGCACCAACGACAAATGGATGAAGACAAAGATAAAGACCGCCCTCCTCTCTAGCGAGGAGGTCGACGGCAACCGCGTCAAGGTGGTCGTGGAAAACAGTGTCGTCTACCTCATGGGTGGCATGACGCGACGGGAGGGGGATGCCGCCGCCGAGGTGGCGCGGACGATCTTTGGTGTGCAGAAAGTGGTGAAGGTGTTCGAGCACGTCGACTAGCCCTTCGGCGTAGGCGACCCAAGCGCCGCCGGGTATTGTCGCCTACGCATTCTCCGGGAGCGCGACAGGCAGGATCCGGACGTTAGCGAACCACCGTCAGGGTCGGTCGCGTCTGACCACCGCGCCTGGGGGCATCGCCTCCCGTGGGACGCAACGATGTCGTGCCCACTTCGAAGGCCATGCCCTGTCCCGTCTCCTTTGCATACACGGCAACGACTGCCGCGAGCGGCGCGACGACACTAAAGGGCCGACCGCCGAAGCGGGAATCAAAAGTCATCGCCTCCTCCGCAATGCCGAAATTGCGCACCGCACGCGGAGAGATATTGAGCACGATTCGATTTGACTCCACGTACTCGTCAGGCACTTCCACGCCGTCGACATCGGCCGCAACGATAACGAAGGGGGTACAGTCGTTGTCCGAGATCCAGTCGATGAGCGCGTTGATGAGGTAGGGCCGGGAAGAGTTCACGTCAGTCGTACATTTCCACTTCGGTTTCCGTGAGGCTGCCGCGAAAAGACGCGCGGGAGAAGATTTCGCGCATGTACTTGCGCATCGGTCGCGCCTGGCGCTCCGGAAGCTTGATCCCCATGTACTTCAGGCGCCAGAGGATGGGCGCCACGCAGCAATCGACCAGGGTGAACTCGTCGCTCATGAAAAACGGCTTGTCCGCGAATATTGGCGCGACGGTGATCAGGCTTTCGGACAACTCCTTGCGCGCCTTCGCCAACGTCGATTCACGGCTTCTTCCAGACATGAGCAGGTCGACGTTCCTGGTCCAGTCCTTTTCGATGCGGTGAATGAGTGAACGGCTCTGCGCCCGCGCCACCGGGTAGACGGGAAGCAGCGGCGGGTGGGGAAATCGCTCGTCAAGGTATTCCATGATGACCGTGCTATCGAACAGGACCAGTTCACGGTCGAGCAGCGTCGGCAGCGTGTTGTAGGGATTGATTTCGGCAAGATCCTCGGGTTTCTTGCCCGGACTGACATCCACGATTTCCACGTTCACGCCCTTTTCCGCAACGACCATCCGAACGCGATGGCTGTAGTGATCCGCCGCATCCGAAAACAACGTCATCGACGAGCGCCTCGTGACAATACTCATGGGTACCTCGCGCAGGATCAGTGGATGTCCTTCCAATACTCGCGATTGAGGAGGTACGCGAAGACGAAAAGGATGCCCAGGAACAGAAGGACGTACAGCCCCAGGCGCTCACGTTCGAGTCGGGTCGGCTCGCCGACGTAGTAGAGAAAGTTGACCATGTCGTATACAGCCTGCTCGAACTCGTCCTCGCCGAAAAGCCCTGTTCCCGCTTCCACCTCCAGGCTGTCGCAGCGGGCGCGGTCCCTCATCTCACGTTGCCGGGCTTCCTGACCCGCCGACTTCCGCGCCACGAACCTCTCCAGCACCGAATTCTCGCCATCCATCAGATCCAGGGGCGCAAGGCCGCATCCGGCTTCCTCCTGCCTGCCCTGAAGCTCCATCAGGACGTTCGGCATGCCGACATTGGGAAAGACCTTGTTATTGACGCCGAAGGGTCGATCGGGATCGATGTAAAACGTCAACAGGTAGTTGTACAGCCAGTCCACCCCCCTGACCCGCGCCACCATAGTGAGATCCGGCGGCGCCGCGCCGAACCATGCCTTGGCCTCTTCGAGCGGCATCGACGTCGCCATCAACCCGCCAATCTTCTGTCCGGTGAAGATCAGGTTTTCCAGGAACAGGTCTTCCGGCACGCCGAGGTCCACCGCGGTACGTTCATAGCGCTGGAACTTCAGGGAATGGCATCCCAGGCAGTAGTTGACGTAGTACTTGGCTCCCCGCTGCAGCGACGGCGCGTCGCGCAGGTCGGGTTCCATTGAACGCATCGGCCAGTCCGACTCGGCAGCGCCGGCTCCGGCCCCCAGCCAGAATGACAGGGCGAGAACCATGCACCCGGTGACGCCGCGCGCACTGCGCGGGAAACGTCCCGGGCGGTTCGGGGAACGGGCCAGCGGGAGGATCACGTTACCCGTTCCGGCACGGGCTTGGTGCGTTCGGCGCGCGTATACCAGGGCATGAGAAGAAAATACGCGAAGTAGAGCAGCGTGAAGACCTGGGCCGCTGCCGTGGCCGTGGGCGAAGACGGAATTGTTCCCAAGTAGCCGAGAACGAGGAAGCTGACCACGAAAATCGCCAGCATCCACTTGGACAGGGCGCCCTTGTGCCGAATCGAGCGAACGCGGCTGCGGTCAAGCCACGGCAGGATCGCCGGGATCAGTACGGCGCCGCCCATCACTATCAGGCCCCAGAACTTCGCTGGCAGGCCCAGCAGGGGGAATGTGGTCGCCCGCAACATCGCGTAGAAGGGCGTGTAGTACCAGACTGGCGCAATATGCTCCGGCGTCTTCAACGGGTCGGCCTGCTCGAAGTTCGGTTTCTCGATGAAGTATCCGAACATTTCTGGCGCATAGAACACGACTACGCAGAACGCGAACAGGAACACGATGAGCGCGCGAAAGTCGTGCACCGAGTAGTAGGGGTGGAAAGGTATGCCGTCCAGCGGCACGCCGGACGCGTCCTTGTGCTTCTTGATCTCGACGCCATCCGGGTTGTTCGAGCCGACGTGGTGCAGCATCACCACGTGCAGGAAGACGAGACCGACCAGCAAAAGGGGCAGCGCGACGACGTGCAGCGAGAAGAAGCGGTTCAAGGTAATTTCCGACATGAGGTAATCGCCGCGAACCCACTGCATCAGGTCCGGACCGATCACCGGCACCGCGCCGACCAGCGAAACGATCACCTGCGCGCCCCAGTAGGACATGTTGCCCCAGGGCAGAAGATAACCGAAGAACCCCTCCATCATGAGGACCAGGTAGATCGCCATGCCGACGAGCCAGAGGAGTTCCCTGGGCTGCCGGTAGGAACCGTATGCCAGCCCGCGGAACATGTGCAGGTATATGACCAGGAAGAATGCCGAAGCGCCGGTCGAGTGGATATAGCGCAAGAGGTATCCGTACTCCACATCGCGCATGATGTACTCCACCGACGCAAACGCACCGTCTCCGCTCGGCACGTACATCATCGTCAGCCAGATGCCGCTGACGATCTGCACGACAAGGACGAACAGGGCGAAAGCGCCGAAGTAGTACCAGAAGTTCAGGTTCTTCGGAGCGTAGTATTTTGTCGCGTGGTACTCGACGGTCTTGGTGAGCGGCATGCGCTCGTCGAGCCAGCCCACGAACCGGGCCCAGCGCTCGGGAAGCCCCGTAGACTCCGCCATGCTAAGCGTGCTCCTCGTCCTCACCAATGACGATCAGGTTTTCCGTCTCGAAACGGTAAGGCGGCACAGGCAGATTGTCCGGCGCCGGCTTGTTCTTGAATACGCGCCCAGCCAGGTCGAAAACCGACCCGTGACAGACGCAGAAAAAGGAGTTTTCCTCACCCCGAAATTTAGGGGAACATCCGAGGTGGGTACAGAGCCCCTCGTAGACGCCGATCTCCGGCTTCCTCGAGCGCCACCTATTCTTCGCATACGCGGGCTGCATCTCCTCGTTTTTTGACTCCGGATCTGCGAGTTCTGGGTTGTCCGAGGCAAGCTGCTCAACGGTTTCCGGCGTCCGTCGTATCACGAATACGGGCCGCCCTCGCCAGGCCGGTATCGGCCCCAGCATCTCCCCCGGATTCAGTTTCGAGATGTCCACCTCGATGGGTGCGCCCAGGGCGCGCGCCTTTGCGCTGGGGTTCCATGACTTGACGAACGGTATCGCGGCTCCGGCGACGCCGATTCCGCCGACGATCGCGGTCGAGCCAACCAGCAATCGCCGCCGTGTCTTGTCCACATTGCCCGCATCACCCTCGTCCGGGCGGGGGTCGTCGGTCTCTACATCACTCAAGCGGAGATCTCTCCCTCAACTCCATCGACACGTTCCCGGGCCCGCGCCTACCGTGCTTGCCGGCGGGCGGCGTATTCTGCCGTGCCCAGACCCTCTATCATACTTCTGCTCGTGCCATGAAATCCGTCTTACCCGAACGGGTGCGCCGTCTTTCACCCCGCACAAGCCCCGCTAGCGCTTGGAGAATTGCGGACGCTTGCGCGCCTTGCGCAAACCCACTTTCTTTCGCTCCACCTCTCTCGCATCGCGCGTGATGAAACCCGCGCGCCGCAGATCCGGGCGCAGGGTCTCGTCGTACTCGACCAACGCACGGGCCACTCCGTGCCGTATCGCCCCTGCCTGACCGGACGCGCCACCGCCCTTGACCGTGACGTTGACATCGAATCGGTCGACGACACCGGCCACTTCCAGGGGTTGCCGAATGATCATGCGGGCAGTTTCGCGACCAAAATACTCATCGATGGGGCGACCGTTGACGACGATGCGCCCGTTGCCCGACCGCATGAACACCCGCGCCGTGGATGTCTTGCGACGACCCGTACCATAGCTGTAAGGCTCTGCCATTCGTCCTGTCTCCGCTTGCCTGTGCCTGTCTCCGACCCCGCCTCGAGAATCTCTATCCGAGCAACTGCAGCGGTTTCGGCTGTTGCGCGGAATGGGGGTGATCGGATCCGGCGTAGACCTTGAGTTTACGAAAAACGGCCCTGCCGAGTGGATTGCGAGGAAGCATGCCCTTGACGGCACTCTCGATCACCCGCTCGGGGTGCTTCGCGATCATCTCTTCGAACCGCGCCGCCTTGATGCCGCCCGGGTATCCGCTGTGTCGATAGTAGACCTTGTCAGTGCGCTTCTTGCCCGTCACGCGGACTTTCTCCGCATTCACTACGACTATGAAGTCCCCGGTATCCACGTGGGGCGTGTACGACGCCTTGTGCTTGCCGCGCAAACGCCGCGCAACCGCTGCCGCCAGTCGCCCAAGCGTCTGATTTTCAGCGTCTACGACATACCAGTCGTGCTCGACGTCCTGCGGACGCACGCTCAGGGTCTTCATGCGGAGGGCCTGGAATTCGGAGGCGCGATTTTAACGGCGAGACCCGCCAATCGCAACCGAACCGCCGCCTCGCGACGGTCCCGCTGCTGGATCCGCCAAATCCCGAAAACGATACCACGTTGCGGGACTTCGGATAGCGGTCACGGCGTATGCGTACGTCCGAGATATTCCGAGGAGCGCATCTCGCGTAAACGGCTTTGCGTTCGCTCGAACTCCAATCGCAGGAGCTGCCCGCCATAGAGGCCGCCGATATCGCAAGCCGCCGACAGCACCAGGTTGACGCCGCGGTCATAGAACTCGTCCACCAGGGCGACGAAACGTCGCGCCAGGTCCTCGCTGTCGGCGTCGAAGCGCGGGACGCCGCTCACCAGGACGGTGTGAAACTCCCGCGACACCTCGATGTAGTCGTTCGCGCTGCGCGGTCCGTCACAAATGTCCCCGAAATCGAACCAGGCAGCCCCGTCGCCCGTGCCCCTGGTGCGAATACGGCGACCGTTGACCTCGATCGAGATCCCGATCTCTCCGTGCGGCGCAAGGGCCGCGAACGATGCGGCAAGCAATGCCTCGGTCTCATCCGATGCTGGATGAAGGTAGGTATCCGCCGAAGCGAGTACGCGCAGGCGATAGTCGACTCCATCAACGATCCGCAGCACGTCCATCTGCGACTCGATGCGTTCGATGGCCGGCAGGAAACGGCGCCGCTGCAGGCCGTTCTCGTAAAGCCGCGATGGCTCGATGTTGGATGTCGCGACCACGGTGACTCCCCGATCGAACAAGGCGCCCAGCAGCTCGCCAAGAATCATGGCATCGCCGATGTCGGAAACCGAGAATTCATCGAAACACAGTACGCGGCCCTCGTCCGCGATCCGCTCCGCCACATGAGCCAGGGGGTTGGGGACGCCCTGCAATTGCTTCAGTTCACCATGCACGCGCAGCATGAAACGATGGAAGTGCATCCGGTGCTTGGCCGTGAACGGCAGGCATTCGAAAAACAGGTCCATCAAGTAGGTCTTGCCCCGGCCCACCCCGCCCCACAGGTAGAGGCCGTTCGCCGAAGGTGCGCGCCGACGCCAGGGAACCCGTGGCCATGACCGCCTCCGCTCCCGCACGAGACGCCCATGAATCGCATCCAGCGCCGCCACCGCCTGCGCCTGTCCGGGGTCGCGTTCGAAACCCCGGCAGGCGACATTTCGCTCGTGGGCTTCCCCTGGGGACATGCCGCGCGCCGTCAGGGCGAACCGTCGTCGAGCCGGGCCAGCGCCGCCAGGGCGTGGGCACCGAGCCCCTCCGCTTCGGCAAGGGCAGCGGCGGTTCGTGCCAGGTCGCGCACACCCTTCGGATCGATGCGGATAATCGAGCTGCGCTTTGTGAAATCGATCACGCCCAGGGGCGATGCGTACCGCGCCGTGCCGAAGGTGGGCAACACGTGGCTCGGTCCCGCACTGTAGTCGCCGAGGACTTCCGCCGCGTAGCCGCCGAGAAACACCGCCCCCGCATTAACGACGCGAGGCAGCAGCGCCTCGGGGTCCGCCACCGCAAGCTGCAGATGTTCCGGTGCAACACGGTTCGCGATGGTCACGGCCTCGTCAAGGTCCCGGGTCTTGATCAACGCACCCCGGGCGCCAAGAGACGCCTCAATGATCTCCCGGCGCGCCATGTCTGGTAGCGCCGCCTGCATCCGGTCTGCCACCGCCTCAAGGTAGTTCGCGTCAGGCGAAAGCAGCAGCGCCTGTGCGGCCGCGTCGTGTTCGGACTGCGAAAACAGGTCGAGGGCCGTCCAATGCGCCGGCACGCTGCCGTCGGCAACGATCAACACCTCGCTTGGACCGGCGATGCTGTCGATTCCCACGTGACCGAAGACCTGCCGCTTGGCCGCCGCCACATGGGCGCCGCCGGGACCCACGATCTTGTCCACCCTGCCTATGGTCTCGGTACCGAACGCCAGTGCACCTATCGCCTGCGCCCCGCCGATGGCAAATGCTTCGTCCACGCCGACCATGTCCAGCGCCGCCAGGACGTGCGAATTGCGCTCTCCGTTCGGCGTCGGCACCGTCACCGCGACCTCGCGAACGCCCGCCACTCGCGCTGGAATCACCGTCATCAGGACCGTCGACGGGTACGCGGCCTGCCCTCCGGGCACGTATACGCCGACGCGATCAAGAGGCACGACGCGCTGACCCAGCCGATTGCCCAGACCGTCGTCGTATTCGAACGCGCCACCCTGTTCGAGTTGTCGCTCGTGGTAGCGCCGGATGCGCCGAGAGGCATCGGCGAGAGCCTTGCGATCGGATTCGGGCAAGCGCTGCCAGCATTCGGAAAGCGTCCCGGCGTCGAGGCGCAGGGCAGCGACATCGGGCGCCGTGACGCCATCGAATCGGGCGGTGTACTCGACCACGGCGGCGTCGCCGCGCTCGCGCACATCCTCGAGCACCCCCGCCACGGCACGTTCGATCTCGCCCATTGCCGGGCCATCCCAATGGATGAGCCTGTCCAGCGCGTCGTCGAAGTCGCGGGATGCCGTGTCCAGGCGGCGCACGCCGATCATCGCCGGCAGCCTATGGGTCGCCGGCGGCTATGGTGCGGATGGTGACCGCGTGCACGGACCCGTCGCGAATCAGGTCGCCAATGGCCTCGTATACAAGCTGCTGCTGCCTGACGCGGCTCAAGCCGTCGAAGACGGAACTCTTGACCCGGACATCGAAACGGTTCCCCTCACCCGTGACCTCGACCTCAGCCTCGCCGAGGTGATCGCGGATCCGGTTTGCAAGCGTTTCCTGTTCGACAGGCTCGTTCATGACGGCGCCGAGGTTACCACGCCAAGTCGCGTCCGGTGCTCGCCGCCGCCACGGGTTGCAGGCCGTTGGACAGGCATGTCCCGACACATCGTTCTCACGGGCGGGTGCAAGACCATCGGATTGACGCAGCACTGCCATGTTGCAATGCTTGAGACACACGGAACAACCATTCCGCGAAATCCTTCTATGTGGCTTCCCGTACTGGCTTTGATCGTTGGCTTTATCGCTCTGGTCTGGAGTGCGGACCGCTTCGTGGCGGGCGCGGCGGCGACTGCGAACAATCTCGGCGCGTCCAAGATCCTCATCGGCCTGACCGTCGTGTCCATCGGCACATCCGCTCCGGAAATCCTGGTGGCGCTCGCAGCGGCCATCGAAGGCACCTCCATCCTCGCTATCGGCAACGCCATCGGATCGAACATCGCGAACATCGGCCTGGTGCTCGGGGTGACGGCGATCGTCGCCCCACTGCCGTTCGCCGCTTCGGTGTTGAAAGTCGAACTGCCCTGGCTGATCGGTGCGACCCTGCTCGCCCTGCTGTGCCTGTACGACCTCCACCTCGGGGTCGCCGACGGCTTGCTGCTGCTGGCCGGACTGAGCCTGATCATCCATCGCCTGGTGCGGGAGCGACGGAAACCTGAGCAGCTACCGGATTCGATCCAGGAAGAGTTGGAGGAACTGGAAGACATGCCGATGGCGCGCGCCCTGGTCTACCTGGTCGTCGGCCTCGGCGTGCTGCTCGTGTCGGCACAGACGCTCGTCTGGGCGGCGACGGAAGTCGCGGAGTACCTTGGCGTGAGCGAACTGATCATCGGCCTGACGGTCATCGCGATCGGCACCAGTCTGCCGGAACTCGCCGCGACCCTCGCTGCGGCGATCAAGGGCCATCCGGACATCGCCATCGGTAACGTGGTCGGCTCGAACATCCTCAATATAGTCGCGGTACTCGCGGTACCGGCGCTGATCAACCCCGTGGGCTTCGAAACCCAGGTGTTGTGGCGCGACTTCGGCACCATGGCGGCATTGACCCTGCTGCTCGTACTGTTCGCCTACGGATTCGGCTCGCGGCCGATCATCACCCGCTTCGAGGGTTGCGTCATGATCCTGAGCTGGATCGGCTACAACACGCTGCTGTATACCCAGGCATGACTCACCCCGGCGCCGAAGTGTTTTCCCCGTCCGCGCTCGACCTGGCGCGCGGCGTCGACCTTCTCATCCTGGATGTGGACGGCGTGATGACCGACGGACACCTTTACTACGAGGATTCCGGCGACGTCTCGGACAACACGCCTTCCCGCTCTCCGGGCGGAGGTTCCGGAATGAAGGCCTTCTACGCGCAGGACGGCGCCGCCATCAAGATGCTGCAAGCGGCGGGCGTCCCGGTCGCCATCATTACTGGTCGGAAGTCCGAAGCCACGGCGAGACGCGCGTCCGAACTCGGTATCGCCTATGCCTACCAGGGCGTCGAGGACAAGACGAACGCCCTGGACGCGCTCTGCAGTGCATCCGGCATCGCGGCAAAACGGATGGCCCACGCCGGAGACGATATACCCGACCTGGCGCTGTTCGCCCGCGTCGGCATGCGGCTATCAGTTCCCGAGGCCCACCCGGAAGTCGCCGCCCGCGCGGACTACGTCACGACGACCGCCGGTGGCGCCGGCGCCGTGCGCGAAATCTGTCATCTCATCCTGATCGCCAAAGGCCTCTGGGAGTCCGCCCTGACCGCGGCAGGCGCCTTGCCGAGATGACCCGTCGGTTCACCGCCGCTGCCATATCCGCGCTGGTGCTGACCCTGGTCTACATGTACTCCGGCGAACGAACGCCGCCCCCGTTGCCGCCGGAGCTGGCGGACGAGCCCGACATCTACATGGAGGGCGCGGCCATCACCAGGTTCGGCGCCGACGGCGGCGTTCGCTACCGCCTCGAGGCCGACCGGATCAGGCAGTTCGAAGAACGCAGCGTCACGTATTTCGAGAATCCGACCATGCGGCTGCATCAGGAATCCGGTCCGCCCTGGATGGCGAACGCCTCGCTCGGAGAGCTCCGGCAAGCGTCCACGAAAGACGGCGCAAGGGACGAACACCTGCGCCTAAGCGACAATGTGGAGCTCACGCGACAGCATGACGACGGGCAGCGATTCTCATTGACGACGACCGAGCTCGATGTCTATCCAGCGCGCCAATACGCCCGGACGGATCATGCTGTTATGATCGAGACTTCCGGCAGCAGGACGACGGCCGCAGGATTCGAGGCCGATATGGAACGCGGATGGGTGAAGCTGCTATCGGGACCAGCCCAACGGGTCCACGTCGTCGTCGAGCCACGACGGAATCGGGTGCTCTGACGCGCACGAGAGATTTCAGGCGGTTCGGACCTTTCTGGTTCGCGCTGCTGGTGTTTGCCTCCACAGCGGACGTCCGCGGGTTGCCGGAGGACTCTGAGCAGCCGATCCACTTCCGCGCCGACAACGTGGAAGGGGACCTTGTCGGGGGAAGTGTCTCGCCTGCCGATGACGCATCCTCCGACTCCCCGACCAAGCGCGTGGTCGCCACAGGTTCCGTGCAAATCGACCAGGGTTCGATGCGCCTGGAGGCGCACCGGGTCGTCTTCGAGAGGGTTGGCGACCGGATCACCCTGATCAGCGCCGAGGGGGACCCCGCGCGCTACCGCCAACAGCTCGAACCCGGCGCCGACTTCGTCGAGGCCCGCGCGACGAACATCATCTACCGCCCCGAAGACAACCAGATCGAGCTGAACGGACGCGCCTGGCTTTCGCGCGGTAGCGACGAGTTTCGGGGCGACGTCATCAGGTACGACCTGCACCAGGGCAAAGTGGAGGCCTTCGGCGAAAAAGACGGCGTCGAAATGATCCTCCAGCCGGAGAGCCCTCAGCCGGGGAGCGCGAGGGGTGTCCCCTCGCATGAAAACAGCCTTCAGCCGGGGAGCGCGAGGGGCGTCCCCTCGCATGAAAACAGCCTTCAGCCGGGGAGCGCGAGGGGCGTCCCCTCGCATGCAACAAACGCCTCCGGGGAGCGCCAGCGACCCGGGGCGGTTGATCCACGGGCGACGAGCGGGGCCGGGGCGGAGCCCTCAGCCAGGGAGCGCGAGGGGGCACCCCTCACAAGAAGAGAGACGGAGCCGAAGGCACCGGCTGTGGGGCACCCACAAGAAAACAACAACGTGGGGGAAGTTCCCCCGCAGGCCGAAGGCGCATAGCCCGTGTCCACCTCTCCCCCCGGACAGAACTCAGGGCGCTGCTCCCAACTCTCGGCGACCAACCTGACAAAGCGCTACCGCGGCCGAAACGTTGTCGAAGGGCTGGACCTTTCGCTGTCCAGCGGAGAAATCGTAGGGCTGCTCGGACCCAACGGCGCGGGCAAGACCACCTGCTTCTACATGATCGTCGGATTGGTACGGATGGATGCCGGATCGATCCTTCTCGACGGCGCGGACCTGGGCAGCGCCCCGATGCATGTGCGGGCACGCGCGGGAATCGGTTACTTGCCGCAGGAAGCGAGCGTGTTCCGAAAGCTGTCCGTGAGAGACAACCTGAAGGCCGTCGCCGAACTGCGCCGGGATCTGAACCGGCGATCGAGGCGCCAGCTCGTCGATCGCCTGCTGGACGAGTTTCGCCTGAACGACGTCCATGACGCCATGGGCGAACAGTTGTCGGGCGGAGAGCGACGCCGCGTCGAGATCGCCCGGGCACTTGCCACAGAGCCCACTTTCATGCTGCTCGACGAGCCCTTCTCCGGAGTCGACCCCATCTCCGTTGCCGCCATCAAGGAAGAGATCCGCGACCTGGCGCAACGACGGATCGGCGTACTCATCACCGACCACAACGTCAGGGAAACCCTCGACATCTGCGACCGCGCCTACATCGTCAACGACGGGCACGTCATTGCGGCGGGGGACGCCGACGCCATACTATCCGACGAGACCGTGAGGAGCGTATACCTTGGAGAGCGGTTCAAGCTGTAGAGTGCAAGCCTGGGAGAATCGCTAGTCGCCGAATGAAACAGTCCCTGTCCCTCAGGCTCGGCCAACAAATGGCGATGACGCCGCAGTTGCAACAGGCGATACGCCTGATGCAACTCTCGGCGATGGAGTTGAACCTCGAGATACGGGAAGCTGTCGAAACAAATCCAATGCTCGAACTTGCGGAGGATGACGACACTGTCGATGTCCCGGCAGAGGACCTGGGTAGCGATCCCGAGTGGGAACGCCGTGAAGATCCACCGTCGCCCCCAGAAGATGAGGCAGACGACTTCGTGGTAGATGTCGGCATTCCCGAGGAACTCCCGGTCGACACCAGTTGGGACGACGTCTACCAGGCGCCGTCCGCTCCGACCGGACCGGCTCTGCCCGATGGCATGGAGTTCGACAACCCCGCCGCCGAGTCCCTCACCGACCACCTCCTGTGGCAATTGAATCTCGCGCCAATGACAGCCCGGGGGAAACTCGTCGCGGCAGCGATCGTCGAAGCCATCGACGCCGACGGCATGCTGCAGGTGGATCTCGAGGATATCGTCGAGTCTCTCGCCGACGCATTCGATCCTCCGGGCATCTCTGCCGACGAAGTGGAGGCAGCACTGGCGCTCGTGCAGCAGTTCGAACCGGTCGGAGTCGGCGCAAGGGACCTGCAGGAATGTCTCCTCCTGCAACTCGACCAATTACCGCCGGACACCGCCTACAGGGACGACGCAATCAACCTGGTCTCCGGGCATTTCGAGCGGCTCGCTGGGAGCGATTTCAACGCCCTCGCACGCGCTTGTAAACTCGACGTGGAAGCGCTGAGGCGAGCCATCGAACTGATTCGTTCACTGAATCCGCGACCCGGGGCGGCGGTCGGAGACTTCGACTGCGAGTACATCGAGCCCGACGTCTTCGTCAGCAAGGACAACGGGCGCTGGCTGGTGGAGCTCAACGGCGATTCCGTGCCGAGGCTGCGCATCAACGACGCCTACGCCGGTCTCGTGCGACGTGCGGACTCCAGCGACGACAACACGTTTCTGCGCAACAACCTTCAGGATGCCCGCTGGTTTCTGAAAAGCCTTCAGAACCGCAACGAAACCCTGCTCAAGGTGGCGACCGAAATCGTCGAACGCCAGAGAGGATTCCTGGACCACGGGGAAGAGGCGATGAAGCCCCTCGTACTCGCAGATATCGCGAGCGCCATAGGCATGCACGAATCGACGATTTCGCGCGTGACGACGCGCAAGTACATGCGAACTCCGCGGGGGATATTCGAGTTGAAGTATTTCTTCTCGAGCCACGTCGCCACGGCGACAGGCGGGGAAATATCAAGTACCGCCATCCGCGCATTGATCAGGAAAGTCGTCGCCGGCGAGAATCCAAACCGGCCATTGAGCGACAGCCGGATCGCGTCCATGCTGGCGGAACGCAACATCGACGTGGCTCGCCGGACCGTCGCCAAGTACCGTGAATCCATGGCGATACCGTCTTCCAACGCCCGCAAGAGACTGGTCTGATTGCCTTGACAACCACTCTCCAGGCCCGTGCCCCACCCGAATCCAGCCCGACCTGCCCATTGCGCTCAACCGTCGGCAATCCACCCCATAGGGAGTCTTCATGCAACTGAACATTTCCGGACATCACCTCGAAATCACCGATCCCATTCGGGCCTACGTGGTCAACAAGATCGGACGCCTGGAACGTCACTACGACCACATCACCAATGTCCGCGTGGTCCTGTCCGTCGACAAGCTGGTGCAGCGGGCGGAAGCAACGGTGCACGCCCACGGAACCGAGCTCTTCGCCAGTGCGGACGATGCGGACCTCTACGCCGCCATCGATGCGTTGTCCAGCAAGCTCGATCGCCAGGTGCTGAAGCACAAGGAGAAGACGGCCGACCACCGCACCAGGGCGGTGTGACCCGGCTCGCATGACTTCGGACCAATTGCAATGATCGACCTTCGCAACGTTCTCCATGCCGACTGCACCCGCGCCGACGTGCGCGCCGCATCCAAGAAAGCAGCGCTTGAACAGGCGGCGCAGATCATCGCGGAACGCGAGCCCCACCTGGATGCCAGGCAGCTTCTGCGCGAACTGCTCGCGCGCGAACGCCTGGGCAGTACCGGGCTTGGCGGCGGCATCGCGGTTCCGCATTGCCGAATGCAGTGCGAACAGCCCCTCGCCGCCTTTATCCGCCTCGCTCAGCCCATCGATTTCGACGCGCCCGACGACCGTCGCGTCGACCTGATGTTCACGCTGGTCGTGCCCCGCGATGCCGCCCAGGACCACCTCGACATCCTCGGCGCTTTGGTCAGCCTGCTGACCGAGCCGGAGAACCCGATGCGTCTGCGCCGTGCCCAGGACAGTCCCGCATTGTTCCGGGAAGTGATGGCCATGGTCGATGGCGCGGTCGCGGCGTGAACGGATCGATGCTTCGAGATTCTTCGTGACCAGGACCACGTGCTCGGAGCAAGCGCCGTGACCGATGGTCAGGTCGTCATCGTCAACGCGTTGGGGCTTCATGCCCGCGCCGCCGCGAAGCTCGTCAACCTCGCGAAGACGTTCACCTGCAGCATCGAACTCTGCGTGGAAGACAAAAGCGTGGACGCCAAGAGCATCATGAAGGTGATGATGCTCGCCGCCGGCCAGGGGACTGTCCTGACGCTGCGGACCAGCGGCGACGAGGAGGAAGACGCTTTCGAGGCGATCTCGGCTTTGATCGCAGACCGTTTCGGCGAAGAGCAGTAGCGCCGCTTCAGCTCGCCACGGTCATGGACTGGACCAGTATGGATCCCGTGTGGATATTGCCGCGGCGATCGACGTCATCGCCGGCGGCGACGATGCCGTGGAACATGTCGTCGAGCGTCGACGCGATGGTCACCTTCTCCACCGGATACGCCGGTTCGCCGTCTTCGATCCAAATGCCCGCCGCAGCGCGCGAATAGTGTCCCGAGACGATGTCGACCCCCTGGCCCATCAGTTCGGTTACGACGAGGCCGGTTCCCATCTCCCGCATGAGCGCCGCCGGGCAAACCGTATCGGTCTCCAATCGGAGATTGAACACGCCACCCGCGTTGCCGGTGGTCTCCAGTCCCAGGCGCCGGGCCGAGTAGGAACCGAGGACATAGCGTTCCAGGCACCCGTTCTGCACAAACGCCTTGCTGCCGGTGGCGACGCCGTCGCCATCGAAACCTGCGCTGCCGAGCGCCTTGGGCAGGTGCGGGTGTTCCGAGAGGGTTACCGCGTTCGCCGCGACCTGCTTGCCGAGTGAATCCGTCAGGTACGACGCGCGACGGTACAGGGCGGCGCCGCTTATGGCGCCCATGAGGTGCCCGATCAGACCGGCCGCCATGCGCGGGCTGAACAGCACCGGCCATTTGCCGGTCTTTATTGGCCTCGTGCCCAGTCTGGCCAAGGCGCGCTTGGCAGCCTCCCTGCCGACACCCACATTGTCCTCCAGGTCTGCCGGGTCGCGGGTCACGCTGTACCAGTGATCCCTCTCCATGCCCGAATCTTCCGAAGCGAGGACTGCGCAGTGGACCCCATGCCGCGTCCCCGTCACGGCGCCGACGAAGCCGTGGGTGTTGCCGTAGACGCGGCAGGAACGCTGCGTCGAAACCTCCGCGCCCTCGGAATTGACTATCCGATCGTCGTAGTCCAGCGCGGCGGCTTCGGTTTCGAGCGCCAGGTCCCGAAGCGCGTCGGCATCCGCGGACCACGGGTGATGCAGATCGAGGTCGGGCAGATGCCGCGCCATTCTCTCCGGGTCGGCAAGACCATTGCAGTCGTCCTCTTCGGTGTGACGCGCGATGCCGAGGGCTGCGCGCACCGTGGCGCGCACCGCGTCGGGCCTGCTGTCCGAGGTAGTGGCCGTGCCCTTGCGGGCGCCCACGTACACCGTGATGCCGAAACCGCGATCCTGGCTGAACTCGATGGTTTCGATGTCGCGCTGGCGCACTAGCACGGTCAGTCCCTCGTCGTCGCCCACGGAGACCTCCGCCGCCGTGGCCCCCTGCCTTTTCGCTTCGTCGAGGATGTCGCCGACGAGTCCCTTGAGATCGGATTCCAGATCGCCGATGTCCACGGAGTCCATGCTTCAGGCGGTGCCGCCGACGGTGATCTCGTCGATCTTGACCGTCGGTTGCCCGACCCCGACGGGCACGGTCTGTCCCTCCTTTCCGCAGGTGCCTATGCCCTGATCGAGCGCCAGGTCGTTGCCGACCATCGACACCCGGGTCATGACTTCAGGCCCGCTGCCCACCAGGCTCATTCCCCTGATCGGCGACGCGATCCTGCCGTTCTCGATCCTGTAGGCCTCCGTGGCAGAGAAGACGAACCGTCCGGACGTGATGTCCACCTGCCCGCCTCCGAAGCTGACGGCATACACTCCATCACCGACACTGGCGATGATCTCCTCCGGATCGGACCCTCCCGACAACAATAGAGTGTTCGTCATTCGTGGCATGGGCAGGCAAGCGTAGGATTCCCTGCGCCCATTGCCCGTGGGCGCCATTTGCATCAGGCGCGCGTTGAGCTTGTCCTGCATGTATCCCTTGAGCACACCGTTTTCGATGAGCACGGTGCGCTGGCCCGGCGTGCCTTCGTCGTCGAGATTGAGCGATCCGCGCCTGGCCTCCATCGTCGCGTCATCGACGACCGTGCACAGGTCTGACGCCACTTTCTCGCCCATCCTTCCCGCATAGGCGGATGTCCCCTTTCGATTGAAGTCCCCCTCCAGGCCATGCCCAACGGCTTCATGCAGCAGCACCCCGGCCCACCCCGGGGCGAGAACCACCGGCATCGAACCTGCCGGCGCGTCCACGGCGTCGAGATTCACGAGCGCCTGCCGCACCGCCTCGCGCGCATATTTCCGCGTTTCCTCATCCGCGTCGTCGGACAGGATCCAGGAGAAATCGTGACGCCCGCCTCCCCCCGCGAAACCGCGTTCTCGTCGGCCATCCCTCTCGACGATCACGGAAACGTCGAAGCGCACCAGCGGGCGCACGTCGCCCGCGAAAGTGCCGTCGCTGCCTACCACGAGGTTTGTCTCAAAGCTTGCGGCAAGACGTGCCGTCACCTGCTTGACGCAGGGGTCCAGCCCGCGCGCGAATGCATCCGTGCGCCCGAGAAGCGCCACCTTGTCACGATCCGAGAACGACGCCAGGGGATCGATGTCCGAGTAGCGCGGCGTCACATCGCGCCTACGGTAGGCCTGAATCGAGCCGTCACCTCCGGTACGGGCGATCGTGCGCGCCGCATCCGCAGCCTTGCCCAGCGCAGGCAGGACGATGTCGTCAGCGTAGGCGAACCCTGTCTTCTCGCCGCTGACGGCACGCACTCCCACCCCCCGATCGACGCTGAAGGCCCCGTCCTTGACGATCCCGTCCTCAAGCGTCCAGGACTCCAGGCGCCTCTGCTGGAAGAACAGTTCACCCGCATCCACCTGTCGATGCATGAGCCGTCCGATCAGACGGGATACGTCCTGCTCGCCAATTTCGCCCGCCTCCCACAAGTCCCGCTTGGCGGTCTCAACGAGTTGCGTCACTCCACCTCCTCCGGGTGATCCATTTCGCTCCTGAATATATCAACGAACTCCGGGTTGGGCTCCTCTATCGTCCCCGTGATCCGATACCTGGCACTCGAAAGCGTCTTGATCTGTTCTTTGAAGATCTCGCGCCCCACCAGTACGCCGACGGCCGACACCGGTTCGGTCGTGGCCAGCCAGACGGCGTACCACGGCAAACTCGACGATAGCGGCAACGTGACGATCATCTCGTTGTTCAGAGTACCGTCCGCCAAGTCTACGGTGCCGTTGATCCTGAAATCCGAGCCCGGCCCATGTATTTCCATTGGTTCGGTGAATGACAGGACGCCGTCGTCGAGTTCGCCGTTTGCCCTGACGTGATCGAAGGCGATCCCCCGTTCGAAGACATCGGAAAAGTCGAGCGCCAGGCGTCGCGCGACATTTGTGAAATTGAGCAATGCGAGAATCTTCGCGCCCGCGGCTTCGTCCACCTCGAGGAATCTGCCCGTGTCAATCGCCATTCGCATGTCGCCGCTTACGTCGCCCGGTTCGAAGTTGAGCGGTGAACCCGGCCACTCCACCCTCGCCTCGATGTCGACACTGGCGCTCTCGACGCTTGGCGCATAGCCCCACTGCGGCAACACGAGGGCAAGGTCGCCCGCGGTAATCCGACCATTGAAATAGGACGTGTCGGATCCCCTCGTCCAGACCAGGTCGTCAGCGGCTTCGATGCGCATGCCCTTGATATCGCCCAGGAGGTTCGTCAGGCGAATGCTGCCATCGTCGCGCCGAATGCCGAACTGCCACCTGCCATGCTCGTCTTCGCCGACCAGGGCCTTGCCGATCATGACGTCGGCAACCGGGACCTGGTCGAACACCGAAACGTCCAGCAAGTCGCCTTCGGACTCCCCCGCGGGGAAACGGACTTCATCGAGCGCCACGAGAAGGGGTTCCTCGCCGTCCACGACAACCGTGCCCCGGACCTCGTTGCTGTCGATCCCGATGGCAGCCTTTTCCTCGGCAGCGATTCCGTTGAGTGCCACATCGGTGAGTTCGATGTCGCCGAGCCAGACGCTCTCGACCACGAGGTTGTCCAGTCGCCATGGCACGGATGGCAGAATCAGGGCGGAACCGTCCCCCTCGATCCGAACCGTTTTCAGTTGTCCGGACAGGCGAATATCCGACGACGAGAAGTCGGGGCGCCCGGTCGGAACGCCGATGCCGACCGCACCGCGCACCAGGTCGCCGGCGCGGGTGTGGAACCAGCCTGCAAACCTCTCGCCGCGCACCTCTGCGCGGGTGTAGTCATCATCGAATACCAGTTCGACATCGAATCGGCGAGGCTCGTCCGCAGACTTGTGCAAGGGCGGCGGCAGGTCCAGGACGACTCCCACCCCATCGGATTCGATGGTCAGTTCCGGAGCCCGGCCCGGTTCGACGAAAGCCCATAGCCGCGCATTGAACCCGAACGCGCCGGCCGCCACCGGGTAGTTGCGGGTTTCGAGTATGCGGTAGGCATCTGCGACGTCAGCCGCTCCACGAACATCGATGATGTTCGCTTCTTCGGAAGTCAATGCGGAAATTTGCACGGGAAAATCGAACAGGGACCCCTCGACGGCAGTGGCGGACAGGTGGTGCGGAGACCGGAAACGCGCGCTGCCGTTCAGCCGCGCAAACGGCAACCTGAGGTCGACCAGGTCGAGCGTGACGTCGTCGAGTTGGAATGCGAGGTCAAGGTCGACGGGACCGGACTCATCGTCGATCGGAATCCGTAGCCCGCCTTCGATTCCCAGTGCGCCGTCGCCACGCCAAACCTGGGACACGAAGTGCAGTTCGTCAGCGAGTGGCGTCGTCCGCACGAAGTCCAGGGCCTGTCCGGCGGGTGCCTGCGCGTTCAGCGCAATGTCCACGTACCCGCCGTTCAGCGGCGCCCGGAGGGTCGAGTCGCTGATCGCACCCCCGAACACGACACCTTCTTCTACATGCCCGCGCGCCTCGCTCCCGGTAAGGGTGATGCTTCCCTGCAAGGCCTGGGCCGCGGGCCAGTCCTCGTGGTAGTCCACGGTTCCGTCGACCACCAGCCCAGTGACCTCGAAGCGACGGTTGGGCAATCCCGGGCGAGTCTGCGTGTGTCCGTGATAGACAGTCGAAGCAGCGTTCAATTGTCCGGCAACCAGGCTCGACTTCAGCCAATCCCTGAGATCCCTGCCCAACTCCTGCGGCAAGTGGCGCTTGATCAAATCCACGTGCACGCCGTCCGCCAGCCCGAGCAGGACAAATCGCCCTTCCAGGGGGTCCCGTGGCCGGGTGAGGGCAAAGCCGCCTCCGCCGGCGGCGTCGCCCACCACGACCGCCACGTGGCCACGCGCGCCCATGTAGCCCCGCTCGAACCAGAACGTGACGTCTCCGGACGCGACATCGTAGTCCCACGAGCTGTCGAAGTACTGCGGCAGACCGAAACGTACGGCCTCGCAGCGAAAGTCGACCCGAAACGATCGAAGGTGGCCGCGCAAAGACCCGCAGCCATTCACCACTTCGGGAACTCCCCGGTAGTTCGACATGGAGACATTCTCGAGACGCGCTTCGTAGGCGAAGCCGCGCCTGCCGAGGTGACCCCGAATGGCCTCCAGTCTGCCGGCGGCTGCGACACCGGCGAACCAGTGCCCGTGCGCGCCCAGCCCGGAAGCGAGAAGCGCGTTCACTGCAGCGATGTCGATGCTCCCGAACCAGAATCTGATCCCATCCCCATCGCCGTGCACGTTGATTCCGTCAACCCCTACCGCGGCCTCGCCCGCCGTCGCCCTCACCGAGGCGACGCCTCGATACATACTGTCGCCATCTACCGCTTGCGCCACGGTCGCCACGACGACGTCCAACGGCCGCTCCCTGCCACCCGACATCCGTGCGTCCGCCACGACCGCAGCCCGGGTACTGTCGCCGGTCCAATGTCCGTCGATGTCAAGTCGAAACGCCGGCAGGGAAAGTGCCCTGGCGAGTTCGCCAGCGAGCGTTACGCCATCGGCAAGAAACCGGGCGGCTCCCGCGGGTTGGTCGCCGCCCACGGTCAGGTCCAGGTCGACGAGAATGCAGCCGCAGCTTTCTTGCGACACGGCCGGGGCCTTCGGCTCCTCTCTTGCGAGGGGTGCCCCCTCGCGCTCCCCGGCTGAAGGCTCCTCTCTTGCGAGTGCCCCCTCGCGCTCCCCGGCGCTCCCCGGAACGACGGTCGCCTGCCACCGATGCCGATCACCACGATTCGTTGCCGAGACCTCGGTGTATAGGGTGCCCGTCGCGGAGTATCCCTGCAGCTCGATTCGACCGGCCAGCTTCAGTTCGTCGGTGTGCCTCAGGAATTCACCCAGCTCCATGTCGCTGGCTTCGCCACCCAGTTGCCAGCCGGAAGGCGTCCGCACGAAATGCAGACGCGACGACGCGACGTGCAGTCGGCGCGCCACGAGCCGGTTGCGCCAAAGGCTCTCGAGAACATCGAGTTCAAGCTCCAACCCCTCGATTTCACCTCCGCCAAAGCTGAGCATGGCAGCGGAGACCGATGGGTTCAGATACCGCCAGGATCCCTCAAGGCCTTGAATCGAAACGCCCCGTTCCTCGAGACTCGCATTGACGCGATCTTCGAACTCGGCAAGATGTGCGAAGAGCAGGCGCCCCCCGGCCTGTAACAGCGCGAAACACGCCACCAGCACAGTGGTCAGTAATAGTGCAGTTCGTGCGAGTGCCGCCAACGACCGCTCCGCCAGCTAGATGAAACGCCCGGTCATCCCCAGGCCAGGCGTCGTGTACAGCGCTGAATCAACTCCGCAACGAGCGGCCACATGAGCATCGTGATGACGGCGGGCACGACCAACGTAACCGATATCGGCGTACCCTGCACCAGCGCTGCCGCGATGCTCTTGACCCCTTCCAGTCCAAGCGCCAGAAAGAACAGCACGACCGCCTGCTGTATGCGGGAGTACATTCGAATGCGTTCGTAGAACGACCAGGCCACGGAGACGACCGCCGCCAGGCAAAGCCCGTTAATTCCGAGAGGACCTCCTTGCAAGACATCGAGAACGAGACCAAGGAGCCATACGAAGATCATGGGAACCCGATCGGGCCGCTCCACTCCCCAATAGAACACGGCAAGCAGGACCCACTCGGGTCGCAGCAGGGCGAACCACCAGGGCGTATGGAACGGAACCTGCGTCACGGAAAGCGTCAGGGCAAGCAGGAGCGTCAGGACGACTGCCCATCCGCCGCGAAAGGGAATCACTCTGGCTCTCCGACGGGAAGCCGGGACACGACCAGGACATAGCGACTGCGATCCAGGTTCGCCGCCGGTCTCACTTTGACGAAGGCAAAATTCTCCGTTCGCAACCGTTCAACTTCAATGACCGTGCCCACCGGGTAGCCTTGCGGGAAGCGTCCGCCCAGTCCGGAACTGTACAGGATGTCGCCCTCACGAATGTCAGCCGACTTCGGGACGGCCTCCAGTTCGAGATGGTCGTACTCGCCTAGTCCCGCGGCAATCACGCGAATGTTGTTGCGACCGACTTCGGCGGGAACCGCATGGGTTGTATCGGTGATAAGCAACACGACGCTCGTCATTCGGGCCGTCTCGATGATCTGTCCATACAGGCCGCGGGTGTCGATCACCGCCGCGCCCACCGCGACACCATCGGCCGTACCCTTGTTGATCACGACCCGGTGCTTCTGTACGTCCGGCACCACCGCGACCAGTTCGGCGATGAGCTTCTGTCCCGGCACTCGCGCACTGCTGCCGAGAAGCTCGCGCAACCGGTTGTTCTCCTCACGCATGGCGACGAACTGCTGAGAGACCGCAGACAGGTCTGCCACCTGTTCCTCCAGTTGCGTTATCCGCGCGCGCATTCCCGTGCGATCGGAAACGACGTCTGAAAACCAACTGCCGGCTTCCCAGATGTTCGTAGGCACATTTCCCAGTACATATACGGGTTGCGCGATGGTGCCAATCGCCGACCGGACAGGAACCAGAAAACGCGTGTTCGCTTCGACGAAAACGAGTAGAACGGACAGGGTTGCAAGGCCGGCAAGCAGGTATCCGGCGCTCGCTTCTCGCGCGAACAGGCCCTTCACGGACAGCCTGGCCGTCTGCAGAGCACTACGGGACGGCTGGGCAATCCGAAACGAATCGGGTCATCGGTAAAGAAGCATATCCGTATCCAGGCCTTCGTCCATGATTTCGAGGGCTTTGCCTCCACCCCTCGCGACGCAGGTCAAAGGATCCTCCGCCACCACCACGGGCAACCCGGTCTCTTCCGAAAGCAGCGTATCCAGGCCTCGCAAAAGGGCCCCGCCACCGGTCAACACGAATCCCGTTTCACCGATGTCCGACGAGAGTTCCGGCGGCGTCTGTTCCAACGCCGTCTTCACATGCTGAACGATCATGGAGAGGGGATCCTGCAACGCCTCAAGTATCGCGGTGCTGTCCAGCGTGAGGCTACGCGGTACGCCTTCTGCCAGGTTTCGTCCGCGCACATCGATCTCGAGTTTTTCATCCAGCGGAAACGCGGCACCGATCTCCTGCTTGATGCGCTCCGCCGTCGCCTCGCCGATCAGGCTGCCCTTGGTTCGTCGAACATAGTTGGCGATGGCCTCGTCGAAACGGTCACCGCCGACGCGAACCGTCTCACTGTAAACGATGCTGTTCAGTGAAATGATCGCGATCTCGGTGGTGCCGCCACCGACATCGACCACCATCGTGCCCCAGGCTTCATGCACCGGCAGGCCGGCACCCAGGGCGGCGGCCATGGGTTCTTCTATCAGGCGCACGTCCCGCGCTCCAGCCGACTCCGCCGACTCCGTGATTGCCCGCCGTTCCAACTCGGTGGACTTGCAGGGAACACACACCAGCACGCGCGGACTCGGACGAATAAATGCGTTTTCGTGAACCTTCCGGATGAAGTACTGGAGCATCTTCTCCGTGACGACGAAGTCGGCGATGACGCCGTCGCGCAACGGTCGAATGGCGGTGATGCTGCCAGGGGTGCGTCCGAGCATGCGTTTCGCCTGCGAGCCCACCGCCGCAACGCTGCGCTGGTTGTTGCTGTCCCGAATAGCCACTACCGAAGGCTCATCGAGAACAATGCCCTTGTCGCGCACGTAGATGAGCGTATTGGCGGTGCCGAGATCAATGGAAAGATCTTTCGAGAACAATCCGCGAATGGCCTTGAACATCGTAAGGAGAGAACTCTCGACCGGATAAGCTTATGCACTCTAACAATGGCATCAGCTTACAGCAAGAAAGCTCGGCCCCTCAGAGCGGCTTGCGTCCAGGCAGACATGACGACAGGACGCCTCGCCGGATGAGAATGATCCGCCGGATGTAGTAGAGTCTGCGATCTTGCCGATACCGCCTGTACCCCCGATGGACCGCGAAACCCTCGCCCGACTCGCGCGCCTGAGTCAGCTTGAACTGACGCCGGAGGAGGTGGGTCCCGCCCTGGCTGACCTCAACAGGATCGTCGCGCTGATAGACGAGATGCGCGCCATCGACACCGGCGACGCGGCCCCGCTGGCGCATCCCCTCGATACCGACCAGCCACTCCGCGATGACATCGTGACGGAGTCGGTGGACCGCGAGACCTACCAGGAAATCGCGCCGGCAACGCGTGACGGCTTCTACCTGGTGCCCAAGGTGGTGGAGTGAATCATTCCAGTGAATGCGCATGAATCCATCGCCGAACTGCGGCGCGGCCTCCTCGACAAACGCTACAGCGCCGTCGAACTGACCGAGCACTGCCTCGCCGAGATCGATACCAGCGCGAGTCTCAACTGCTTCATCACGGTCGCTCGTGATGAAGCGGTGGCCGCCGCGAAAGCCGCCGATGCAGCCATCGCGCGCGGCGAAGCCGGACCGTTGACGGGCGTGCCGCTGGCGCACAAGGACGTTTTCTGTACCGAGGGTGTGCGCACGACTTGCGGGTCCCGAATGCTTGCGAACTTCATCGCGCCGTACGACGCCACCGTCGTCAGCAAGCTGGCCGCCGCTGGCGCCGTGTGTCTCGGCAAGACGAACATGGATGAGTTCGCGATGGGATCGTCCAATGAGACCAGTTGGTTCGGCCCCGCGCGCAACCCCTGGGATCCAGAACGAGCGCCCGGCGGGTCATCCGGAGGATCGGCAGCCGCAGTCAGCGCCGGGCTAGTACCGTGCGCCACCGGCACGGATACCGGAGGATCCATTCGCCAACCCGCCGCATTCTGCGGCGTGACCGGGCTCAAGCCCACATATGGCCGCGTCTCGAGGTATGGCATGGTGGCATTCGCGTCGAGCCTCGATCAGGGCGGGGCCTTCGCCCGCGATGCGGACGACGTGGCTACCCTTCTCAAGATCATGGAGGGACACGACCCGCGAGACTCGACCAGCACCGACACGGGACCCACCGCATTCCGCGGCCCCGAACCCATGACCATCGGCCTGCCGGCCGAGTACTGGGACAACCTGGATGCTGCCATGGGTGCGCGGCTCGAAGCCGCCACGCGCGAACTGGAGGCCGCCGGCCACGCTTTGACGACCCTTTCCCTGCCCCACACCCGTGCGGCGGTGTCGGCCTACTATGTCATCGCAAGCGCGGAAGCCTCCGCCAACCTGTCGCGCTACGACGGGGTTCGGTTCGGGTACCGCGCCGAGGCTTCCGAAGACATCGACGAGCTTTACCGCCGATCTCGCGCCGAGGGTTTCGGTGCCGAGGTCAAAAGGCGGATCCTGACCGGCACCTACGCCCTATCCATCGGCTACTACGACGCCTACTACCTGCAGGCGCAACGCGTCCGACGCCTGATTCGCCAGGACTTTCTGGACGCTTTCAACAGGGTCGACGTGATCGCCGCGCCCGTGACGCCGAGTGTCGCCTTCGAACTCGGCGCCGTTACCGACCCGGTGGACATGTACCGCCAGGACGCGTTCACGATCCCCGCGAGTCTCTCGGGGCTGCCCGCAATGTCCATGCCCTGCGGCATGCTCGACCGGTTACCCGTGGGGCTGCAGCTCATCGCGCCGCATTTCGAGGAAGGCAGAATCCTCAACCTCGCCGCGCAATACCAGCGACGAACCGACTGGCACCGCCGGCATCCCGACATCTCGATCGATGCCGGCAGCCGCGCGGAGCGGGAGGGCGCTGATGCAGTTTGAGAGCGTCATCGGACTCGAGATCCACGTGCAACTTGCCACCCGTTCGAAGATTTTCTCAGGCGCCGCGACAGCATTCGGCGCCGATCCGAACACACAGGCCTGCCCGGTCGACCTCGGCTTGCCGGGGGTATTGCCGGTGCTTAACCGGGAGGCCGTTCGCATGGCATTGACGTTCGGCCTCGCCATCGATGGCGAGATCGCCCCGACCTGCCGCTTCGACCGCAAGAACTACTTTTATCCAGACCTGCCGAAGGGCTACCAGATCAGTCAATTCGAGCAACCCATCGTCGGCCGCGGCAAGATCACCCTGGAATCCGCCGGCGGCACCGACAAAGCGCGAACTATCGGCATCACCCGGGCGCACCTGGAGGAAGACGCAGGGAAGTCACTGCACGACGCGTTCGCCGGCTTGACAGGCGTCGATCTCAACCGCGCCGGAACGCCCCTGCTCGAGGTGGTTTCCGACCCCGACCTGCGCACGCCGGAAGAGGCGGCGGCCTTCTTCCGCGAGATGCATGTCCTGGTGCGCACCTTGAGAATCTGCGACGGCAACCTGAACGAGGGATCCATGCGCTGCGACGCGAACATCTCGGTGCGTCCCGTCGGCGCCAGCGAACTGGGCGAACGCACGGAGATCAAGAACCTGAATTCCTTCCGCTTCGTCGAACGCGCCCTGCGCCACGAGATCGAGCGCCAGGTCGATGTCCTGGAGTCCGGCGGCCAGGTCGAACGCGAGACGCGTCTTTACGATGCCGAACGCGATGAAACGCGATCGATGCGCGGCAAGGAACTGTCCGACGACTATCGCTATTTCCCCGACCCCGACCTGCTGCCGGTTCGCATCACACCTGACCTGCTGCAGGAGGCGCGCGCGCACTTGCCGGAACTGCCCTGGGCGAAGCGGGCGCGCTACGTCGATGACCTTGGCCTGACCGACTATGCCGCGCGCGCGCTTGTGAGCGATCCCGACACCGCCGCCTTTTTCGACGCGATCCTCGATTCGGGGGCCGACGCCAGGCTTGCCGCCAATTGGGTTATGGACCACGTCGCAGCCATGCTGAATCGCCACGAAACGGACATAGCGCAGTGCCCGGTCTCGGCTACCCAAGTGGCGCGACTCATCGGGCGCATCGAAGACGGCACGATCTCCAACACCGCGGCAAAGACCGTTTTCGACGCGATGTGGGAGGAAGGCGGCGACATCGACGCGATCATCGACGCGAAGGGACTGCGGCAGATGCGCGACACCGACGAACTCGCCCGCATCGTCGCCCGCATCGTCGACCAACATCCGGAACAGGTCGCCGAACTGCGAGCGGGCAAGACCAGACTGCTGGGCTTCTTCGTCGGCCAGGTCATGCGCGAGACCCGCGGCAAGGCCGACCCGAGACAGGTGAACGCGCTGCTGAAGCAAACGCTTGGCGCCCCCTGAAGATAGATTTTTTGCCCCTGCCCTCCAGATACGAGAAGGAATCCTCGCTATGAGAATCACAGATGTCAGTGTCACGGTTTGGGAGTGGAAAGACATTCCACCCACCCGATACACCAAGACAGTTACCAGTTCCGGCACCCGCAGCACGCAGATGGCCCTGCTCCGCATTCGCACGGACGATGGCATCGAAGGAAACGGCTTCCTTGGTTCCGCACTGGGATCGGCGAGGGACGATGCGCCGTTCTTGATCTCCGCGGTCAAGCCCATGTTGATGGGCGAGGATCCCTTGGCGCGCGAGCGCATCTGGCAGAACCTGATGCGACGGGCGAGGGGGCGCATGCCGGTTGTGGGTGCCGTGGACGTTGCCCTGCACGACCTGGCCGGAAAGGCCGCGGGCGTGCCGGTACACAAGCTGCTGGGCTCCTACCGCGACAGCGTGCCCGCGTACGCGAGTTCGGCGGTGCTCGACTCTCCCGAGGCCTACGCCGAGGAAGCCGTGCGCTACAAGGAATCCAACTGGGCGGCCTACAAGATTCATCCACCGGGCATCGCGGCCGAAGACATCAGGATCTGCGATGCGGTCCGAAAGGCTGTCGGCGACGACTACTGCATCATGCTGGATTCCACTTGGTCCTACGACTATCCGGATGCGGTCAGGGTCGGGGTCGCCGCCCAGGAAATGGGGTTCTACTGGTACGAGGACCCGCTCGCCAACGACGATCTCTACTCATACGTCAAGTTGAAGCAGGCGCTGCACATCCCGATCATGGCCACGGAACTGCCCTTTGCCGGTCCCACGTCCTATGCGCCCTGGGTGATGGAACAGGCGACGGACTATCTGCGAGGCGACGTCTACATCAAGGGCGGCATCACTTCCTGCATGAAGACAGCGCACCTGGCCGAAGCGTTCCAGATGAACTACGAGGTGCACCACGGCAGCAATTCGATCAACAACATCGCCAACCTGCACATGATCATGGCAATGAAGAACTGCCAGTTCTTCGAGGTCCTGCTGCCCGACGACGTGCAGAAACACGCGATTGTGAACGAGATCGAGCTGGACGAGAACGGCCACGTCCACGCCTACAACGATCCCGGGCTCGGGGCGCAGATCGACTTCGAACTGATCGAGAGCAACAAGCTGGCTGATCTCTCCTGACGGGGTCGCGGCGGCGTTCCCGATTTCTCGGTTTAGGGCTTGCCCAGGAGAAACTTCAACGGAATGTGAAGCCGTTCACGCCAGGCCCTAGGTGAATGATCGGCGCCCTCGAACCGCAACGTGACCCAGTCCTCACCGGCCGTGTAACCGTGCTGGCGCATCACTTCGTCCATCTGCTGTTGATACGGTCCATAGTCGGCATCAAGGGTCTCGGTCCCGTGATCGAAATAGATCCTGTGCGATCCGGCCGAGGGCAAGTGGTGCTTGAGCCATTGCACAACGACACCATCCCCGGCGGGCCAGTGAGACGACATGCAGGCCGCGCCACCGAAAACACCCGGGTACTCCGCGATAGCGTAAGCGGAGATCAAGCCACCCATGCTGGAGCCAATGATGAAGGTGTTGTCTCGGTCCGGTTGCGTGCGGTAGTTCTCGTCAATGAACGGTTTGAGTTCATCGACAATGAATTTCAGGTAGTTGTCGGCGGTCATTTCCTCTCCGCCTTCCTCGACAGCAAAGCTCTGCCCCTTCTCCTGCATCAACTGCAGGATCTTGTCGGTCACGGGCTTCTGCGGCATGTACTCGGCCCCTCGCGCACCCTTTGCCCAGTCCGCCATCCAGATCGACACGACAATGGCGGGCCCGATCTCGCCATCGCGAACGAGCCGCGTTATCGCCTTGTCCACATCCCAGAACAGGTCCATTCCGGCATAGGGCGAAGTACTGTGGTCAAACATCATCTGGCCATCATGCATATAGATCACCGGATATCGGTCGGTCGATGCAGCGTCATAGCCCTCGGGCAACCAGACATCCACCGGGCGAACCCGTATGAGTTCGGACGGGAACTTCTCATAGTGGACGATGGCGCCCTCTAACGGAGTTGGAGTCCTCGAGGTCAGCATCTTTTCCATGAGTTCTTTCTTGGCCAAATCCTCATCTTTCTCAGGCATGGGCTTTGCTTCCTCGATGTTGTTTGCCTTGGCATTTGCGGAGGGAAACCCCTGCTCCCCCGTATCGTAGTGAGAGCTGCACCCAACGACTCCCAGGCACAATGCCAGGCCCGCGCCAGATCCCATGACTTTCAGCATTCCCTTCATCAAGGTCTTCCTTCTAACGCAGTGAAAAAGACGCCTCTCAGACCGGATCGCCCAGGGCGACCAGATCGTCCCGAACGCGTTGGATTTCGTCTGCTTCCAGCTCGAGGGCGCCCGCACCCGCGTTCTGGATACCCTGCTCAACGGTTCGAACACCGCAGAGCACGTGCGTTGCGCCGGTTTGGGCCGCGGTCCACGCGACTGTCAGTTGGGCGATCGTACAGCCATGCTTCTCTGTCAGGTCGGTCCAACCGGCAAACATGTCGAGCAGGCGTTGCCGGTTCTCGAGTCTGAACCAGGGGAGCCATTCGCCCGCGGTACCGCGGAAATCGTCCTCCCTGAACACGCGGTCCAATCCCACCTTGCCGGTGAGCAGGCCTTGCTCGAGTGACCAATAGGTCAACGTTGCGATGTTGTGCTCCGCGCAGTAGGGAAGGATGTCTGCTTCGCGATCACGAAGAAGCATGCTGTAGCGAAACTGGTCGCTGGCGAGATCACCCGCCTCGCGGTACGCATCGAGCTGATCGAGGGACACGTTGGACACGCCGATCGCGCGGATTTTCCCCTGGTCCTTCAGATCCATGAGACAGCCCATGGTCTCGGGTATGGGCGTGTCCTCGGGCGGCTTGGCCGGCTTGTGGCATTGCAGAAGATCGATATGGTCCACGCCGAGCCGCCTGAGACTGTTTTCGACCTCGATGGTGATGGTGTCGGGACGCAGGCTGACGTAATTCTCCCTGCCGTCCTTCACACCATTGTAGGAGCCTCGCTCGTCCTCCCACCAGACGCCACACTTCGTGGCAACGACTACCCGGTCGCGCCGCCCCCTGATGGCCTTGCCGACAACCTCTTCGCTGTGCCCCCAACCATAAGAGGGCGCGGTGTCGATGAGCGTGACGCCGCAGTCGAGGGCCGCGTGGATCGCCTTGACGGATTCCCTGTCGTCCGGGCCTGCAAACGTGTCGCCGCCGCCAATCGCGGCTGTACCAAGTCCGACGATGGAGGAGTCGATTCCTGATGTCCCCAACGGTCTGTACCGCATCCAGTGTTCTCGCTTAACGCATCCTTATTCGCAAGAATACAATCGTGCTGACAGGCGCGGAGGAGGAATCTGCGAGGAGGTGAGCAACCTGGGTCTGCGGCCAAAGGCGGTCTGTCGCTCGTTCATCACCAGCCAGGATTCCGAGTACCATTGGCGAACGACAGATGTGGTTGGAAACAGTGGGAAGCAACCTGTCGGCCTTGCTTGCCGGAATCCTGACGGTCTGCCTCCCGTTCCTCGGCGGATGTACGACCGAACAGATCCGGGACCTCGACAATTGGGTCGCCAACAGCTCAAACCGTTGCGAAGCGCTAAGCGTCAGCTACGCGGTCGTCGGCCCTACATTGCAGTCCATCCTGGGACCCAACTTCGTGCCGCAACTGGACCCATCGACGGGTCTGGGCACGCTCACCATCGAGATGTACGCCTGCAGGTCGGCACCGTCCGTAACCCGTCTCTACGGTCCATACCAGGCTGGACGCGTCCTCATTGCTCTCGATGGATCCCAGGCGCCCATAGCAGTTGCGGGCACCAATCGCTGGGACTCATACGTCCTGCATATCGGTGGCGAGGATGAACCATTGACGCGATTCATGAAGACCAATGATGTAGCCACATTTGCCGGATACAGCACCCTTCCTTCCTCGGTCGAATCGGACGGACCCACACTCGTGGGAGAAATCCGCTTCGCAGAAGGCAGCGTTACCATACGGGCTCCGAGGACCTGCTCCTCTCGTCCATATGATCAGCGGCGAGCGATGGTGGGCACGGGCCATGCCGAATTTTCGCTATTCCTGGGTAAGGAGTCCGGCCTGGCCTGCAAACTGGAAGATGCGCAGGTCACCATCGAAGGAATTACGCCATTCTCAGACCTGGATCTCGATTCGGCGACTGCCTCGATGGAGTATCGGGAGGAGGTTTCCTGGGACTTCACGATCTGGCGACAGGCCAATCTCGGCCTTAATTGATCACTGGATTGCGAAAATGGATCTTGAGGCACTGAACACTTTATCCGTTATACGGGACGCATCTTGGATGAAGACCGGGCATTGATGGCGAGCAACGCATCGAAAGTTGTCCAATTTCCAAGGAAGGACGGCGTATCGGATGCGCTGCAGCGCATCGCGCTGGAGCACGGACCGGCGTTGCGGCGATTCGTCGGCGCACGCCTGTCCGCACACCCCGACCACGAAGATGTGGTTCAGGAGACCTTCCTGCGCGTGGCACGTCAGGAAGACGTGGAAGAAAAGCTCTCTCGAAGCCTCGACAGTGTCAGATCGTACCTGTTCTCTATCGCGACGAACGTCATCAGGGACAGCTACAGGAAAGCCGTTACGCGACAGAAGTACGACGACCTGACGAGGGATCGGGCAAGAGCGCGAGGTTTGGAGAGTTCGGCAGAAGAGGTCGTCTCGGCGCAGGAACAACTGGGAAACGTCAAGGCCGCCATCATGCGGTTGAGTCCCGAATGTCGAGACGCGTTCGTGCTTAACCGGTTCGGGGGCTTAAGTTACCGGGAAGTCGCCGACACGATGAATGTATCCGTCAGCATGGTGGAGAAGCACATCATGCGGGCGCTCGCGGAAATACGACGCCGCGTCGACCGGGACCAGTGAGCAACGAATGAGCGAATTGAAAAAGCGAATTGAAAAAAGGCACGATGAAAGCGCGCACTGACAGGACAAAGACCAACTCCACGAGTCACGCGGAACGTCGTGCCCAATGGTTCGTAACGCGCCTGTATTCCGGAGACATGACTGCCGCGGATGAGTCTGAGCTACACAGGTGGCTGGCCGAAGACCCTGGCCATCGCCAGGCGTACGAACACCTGTTGCATCTGTGGGATCTGTCCGGAGACCTGGTCGGTGACAAGGACATCGCGGCCCTGACCCGGGGTGCTTTGCGCGCCAGGACGCGGACGGGATTCGATCGCCGCTGGCTTGGGTTGGCGGCGGCAGTGGTCTTGGCGGTGGTGACGGGCGTGTTGGGCAGGACGTTCCTGGGCACGACCGACGAGGCTCAAATCCTCGAAACAGCCCTCGGAGACCAGCAGACCTTCGTGCTGCGGGATGGCTCCAGCGTTACGCTCAATTCGGGCTCGCGCATACTGGTGGACTTCGATTCCCTGGGGAGGCGGATTCTGCTGGACTTCGGGGAGGTCTTCCTCGCGGTTGCGAAAGACCCTGAGCGGACCCTGACCATAAGGGCTGGTGATCACGTAGTCACTGCGCTCGGCACGAAATTCAGCGTCCACCTGGCAGGTCACCGACTGGAGATCGCGGTAGCGGAGGGGAGGGTCGCCGTCAGCGACGACAACATTCGTTTCCCGCGAAAGACGGAGTTCCTGGCGAAGTTCGAAGCCGGGAGCCTGATTCTCGACGCCGGCTCCGTGGCCACATTTGAAGAGGACCAGCAAACCGTCCAGGAAGACAGCATCGGTGAAGTGGAGCGATTGCAGAGTTGGCGCAGCGGCCGGGTCCGTTTCGAGGATCAGACCCTGATGGACGTGATAAGCGAGGTCAATCGCTACACTCGGGTGAAGGTTCTGATCGAGGACAGCACGATCGCTGATCTGCGCATCAGCGCAGTCTTGAACCTCGATCAAGTCGAAATGACGGGCCAGGTGGAACTGCTGCTCTCGTCCCTTGAAGACATTCATCCCATCAAGGTTGTCCGGCATCCAGACCGCTTTGTACTGATTGCCAATCCGGTCGGGACGTAGCACGTCTCAAAACAACATATTTCGTTGAGGGTGTGGCCATCCCAGCCGTTCTACAGGAACGCTGGTCCCGGCGGCCAGCAACAACGTCACAGCCTCTGGCAGGATGAACATGATTCTCAACGCCTTGATTTCCGATTGGGCGACTCGTCTCGCCATCCCTTGTGCCGCAGTTTGCGGACTGTTGGCGTTCAACTTCGCGAGCGCCCAGGAAGTTGATTTCGACATCGATTCTCAAGCTACAGACCAGACGCTGCTCGAAATAGCAGAGGTCGGTGACGTGCAGATCGTTTTCGTTCCGGATGCCGTCGAGGAGAGTCAATCTCCAGAAGTACGCGGCAGCCAGTCAGTTCAGTCGGCAATCGAAAAATCACTCGGCACCACCGAACTGGTGTACGAATTCAAGGCGCAGAACTTTGTTGTCGTAAAGCAGGAAAACGCAACAGCGGCCCAGCCAAAAGCGGTGGTCTACAACACGGGGGCGCAACCGGTCCTGCTGGCCCAGCTTCAGAATTCCGAGGAACCCCTGGCCCCGTCGGGCGCAACCGCGCCGGACACGGAGGAGCCCCCCGACCCGGATCTCGGACCGGTTGATGAAATCGTGGTGACGGGCACCCGACTGCGTGACTCGAGCCCAACTTCGCCGGTGCAGGTATTCACGATAGGCGACATGGAACGCATGGGGATCAACAGCGTCGAGGGGTTTGTCCGCGCCCTGCCGCAAAACTACGCGGGACACACGCAGACCTCCGCAATAGACAACTCCAGCAGCGTCGGCACGCTCGGTGTCGCGACCGCGAACCTGAGGGGGCTCGGCTCGGATGGCACACTGGTGCTGATCAACGGGCGCCGAACCGCGACAACTCCGACGATCCAGGGATCGAATATCAATCTCAACTCGATTCCATTCTCGGCGATCGAGCGCGTCGAGGTGCTCACTGATGGCGCCGCCGCCATTTACGGCGGCGATGCGGTCGCCGGCGTCATCAACTTCATTCTCAAGCAAGGCTATGACGCCGAGGAAAAACTCGCTATGCGGTACACCAGTGGCGGCAATGGCGGCGATTCCATGCTGATTGCCCCAACCTTTGGCGTAGGCTGGGGGTCGGGGTCCCTGAGCGGCAGCTTTCGGATTGAGACGATTGATCCGGTCGTCGCCGCAGAGACGGGCTTCACGACGCTCAACTACACCTCCCTCGGCGGATCGGACCAGAGAACGCAACCAGGACCCTTCCATCCCTTTCTGATAAGAAACGCGCTGACCTTTCAGCCTCTCGGCGGCGTCGATCCCTCAAGAGACGGGTCGCTGCCGGTGACGCTCGCCGACATATCCCTGGCGAATCTCGCGCCATACGATTCCGTTCCCAGACATCTGACCGACGAGCGGGAGTCGACAACGGCCTTCCTGTCCATCGAACAAAGTCTGGGCCAGTCCATAGACGGCTACTTGGAGTTCAACTACGCAAGTTATGAGAGTTACGCCGAGCGCGGCGGAATCTTTGCCAGAAATGCACTCGTTCCTCCCAGCAACGCTTTCAACAATGCCGGCGTACCCCTGATCGCGGGCTATCGCTTTCAAACCGAGACGGAAAACGGCTTGATCGAGCCCTCCACGAATCAATCGGCGACCGATAGCTACGGGGTGGTGCTCGGAGCCATTGCTGAACTGCCGTTCAGAAACTGGCAAATCGATACGTTCGTCAAGTATGCCGAGGAGGAAGCATGGATTCGCGCGTTCGACGGCCCCAACCTGACGGAGCTGGCAGCACGTCTGGCAGATTCGAATCCGGCAACCGCATTGAATCTCTTTGGTGACGGATCGCAGCAGACGGAAGCCGCAGTCGCCAACCTTTTCGAGGTCTCCACGCATCCCTGGTCGCTACCGACAAGCGACACGAACGACACCACGCAGTATTCCATCTCCGCGAACGGCAATCTCTTTTCGTTGCCGTGGGGGGACATCGCGGGTGTGCTCGGTTATGACTACCGAAAGGACTCCCGGACGTTTTCGGGATATCTCGCAACCACCCTGCTCGAGACAGCACCGGAGCGGGAAGTTAATGCACTCTATTCCGAGGTCATGATTCCGATCGTCGGCGACGGCAACTCCATACCCGCCGTCCATTCCCTGGAATTCAGGGCGGCGGCCCGATGGGAGGAATATGTCATCAATGGTCCGTTCGGGGGTGTCGGCAGTAGCAACGAGCAGCGGGAGTTCGCCGAAACCTCTCCGTCCATCGGCATCGCCTGGCACATCACGCCCAGTCTCAAGTTCCGTACAAATATCGGAGACACCTTCAAGGCGCCAAGACTCGACCAGCTTTTCGGGGCGCCAGACCCAAGGGTCACCTACTTCTCCACCATCATTCCAGGCTTCCTCGCAGGGGCCGGCGTATTCGCCGATCCGGAAACAGGTTCTCCCTTTGGGGTCTATCCCACGAACTTTGGAGGCAATCCTGATCTCAAGCCGGAAGTCTCCGATACCCTGACCGTGGGATTCGACTATTCCCCCGGAGGCGCCCTGACCGGCTTGCGCATCTCGGCCACCTATTCGGAAATCGATACGCAGCAGGTCGTGGCATCGACCTCGTCCGTGCTGTTCGATGTTCCGGAGGAATTCGTGGGGGTCGCCGCAGGACGTGACGCAAGCGGCAACATCGTGCAATGGAACCTTTTTCCGGTGAACTTCTCGCTGGAAACCGCTCGCGCGGCGGACCTCGACATGAGTTACGACTTCGATCCCGACTGGGGTCATGTCCAGCTTGGGGCTTCCGGCACCTACACCTACGAGCGCAGCGTGACATTCCTGCCCGGCGGCGAGGCTGTCGAATCGCAGGAGACCTTGAGTGGGCCCGACCGCCTCAAGTATCGAGCCTGGGTCGCCTGGAGCAATGGCCCCTGGGCGGGAACGCTCAACATGAACTATTCGAGCAGCTACGAAAATAATATCTCGCGGGTGCAGGATCAGGTCGATGGCTATACCTGGTTCGATCTGACCGGGAGCTACGAGTTTGGCGAGGGCTGGCGACTCGATGGAGGCATCCGAAATCTCACGGACGCGGACTTCCCGTTTGTCGATCAGCGCCAACCATTCGACCCGCGACGGGTAGACATTATGGGTCGCACCAGCTACCTCGAGGTGTCGAAGTCCCTTGACCTGCTGTGACATTGATGCAGAACCTGCGACGAAACGGACAAGGATGGTGACGGGGATGGCAAGAGCCTGGTGTATCGGCGCATTGCTGGCGTTAGGCGCTTGCGGCGATTCGGGAACAGCGGAAGGTGACCCCACCGCCACCCATACAGAGCCCGGCATGGAGTTCTTTCATGGCAGCTTCGACGATGCGCTCGCAACATCTCGGGAACAGGGCAAAAAGGTTTTTGTGGACGTCTACACAACGTGGTGCGGGCCGTGCATCGTCATGCAGGAGACTGTTTTTCCCCTGCCCGAAGTTGGCGATTACTTCAACGCACGATTCGTGAACTACAAGCTGGATGCTGAAGATGAATCCCTCATGGGACCGGAAATCGCAGCGCGCTATGACGTGAGGTCGTATCCAACGTACCTGATTCTCGACCGCGAAGGGGCGGAGATCGGTCGAGCGTCGAGCGGCATGTCCGGAGATCAGTTCATCGCCTTGTTCAGCCAGATGCTGGGTGAGACAGAGTCACAGTTCGAGACGATAAAGGCGCGCTTCGACGCTGGCGACCCATCGCCACAGTTGGCACGAGAATATCTAGATGCGGCGATTGTCGATCAGGGCATGGGCGGCGATTTCGATTTCCAGCGATATGCGGAGCTAAAGAAGGTAGCGGGCGATTACTTTGCGAATCGGGATCATTCGGACCTGATCAACGAAACCGACGCGCGCCTGATCGCGACGTATTGGGACAAGACCCCTAGGGGCGATGCCCTGGTTGAATTCGTGATCGACAACTACGATGCATTCGTTTCGGTTTCTTCCGAGGCGGCCATGAGTCAATTCGTTCTAGGCGCCACCTGGTACTCGGGGCTGGATGCGGCGCAACTCGGCGACGGAAGCTATCGAGCCTTGCTCGACGAACTTGAGGAAGAACCCTTGTCCAAAGCCGTCGCCTACGATCTTGCGCGAGACCCCGAGAGTGCGCTCCGCCCGGAGCGAATGCGTAGCACGTTCCAGATGATGGACCTTGTCGCGAGCGAGGATTGGGGCGCGGTAGCGAGTGAATGGGAGGGTCGAATTTCGACCGCAGGCACTACCGTGGACGCGCGAACGTACAGTTCAGCGGCCAGGGATCTGTCCAGGTCGCCCGAGGCCGCACATCAAGCCCTTGCGCTCGAGTACTATTCCAAGTCCTATGAACTGGACCCTTCGGATGGCTTCATCGTGGCGGTATATGTCGGACAGTTGCAGCACGCTGGTCAAGAAGGGCTCGCGCAGCGACTGATGGAGGAATTCCGAGCTTCCCTGGGCGATTCCGCTGAAGACCAGCGACAACTCGAGCTCTTCGACAGACTGACCTCCCATTTCTCGGAATAGTACCCGCAGCGCGCACATCCCGAGAGTCTGCGCTGCAAGGGCGGCGCCCGGAGTCAGCCTTCAGCCGGGCAAGTCGCGCGGAGTTGGCGAACTCGGCGTTTCGGACAGTCTTCCAGAACGGAATTCGCTGGTGCGCCGGTGATCTGGCAAGCGCCGATCAAGGCGCAGGCCCTAGTACGGTAGCGGCCACGCGCCCGGGTCCGCCTTCGCACCTCCAGCCAATCCTGGAGTCGCACCCCATCGAGCGGCCGATCGAACCCGGCCAAGGCGGCACCATGCATCCGAATTGATCGCTTCCGGCATCTGTCTTACAAAGGCGTAAGTCGCCGTCTCTTGAGGAGACCACATCATGGAACACGTTCACATACAAGCGCTCGGGATACTGATACCGATCCTCCTGATCATCGCCATCGCGGTCGTATTGTGCGTTTACTTCTACCTGCGCGACCGCACCAGCCAGTCGGTCCAGGAGACCGTTCGCGCCGCCATCGAACAGGGCCAGCAACTCACGCCCGAGATCCTGGAACGGCTCGGGCAGACTCCCCGGCGCGCGAGGTCGGAGAGGTCAGAGAGTGCTGACCTGCGCCGGGGCGTCATCCTCATCACCGTCGGACTCGGGATCGCGGCTTACATCGCATGGAGCGGCGAGTTCCTCCAGGCATCAGCGACGCTACCGCTAGCCATTGGTTCGCTGCCCGTCCTGATTGGAATCGCGTACCTGGGGCTGTGGAGATTCGACAAGTCCGGGTAGCGGGCCCAGGCACGCACGGCCGTGGGGAGTCGCGAGGAGGAACTCGTTGTCCGCGCCATCGCGACCGGTGACCCGGCAGACTACGAGGGATTGATCCGCGCCCATCAGTCCGATGTGCGGAACTGGCTCCGCCACCTCACGGGCGACGCCGCGCAGGCGGACGACCTGGCGCAGGAGACCTTTATCCGGGCATGGGAAAGGCTGTACACGATCACCGACGCCGGAAAGTTCAAGGCCTGGGTGATGAAGATCGCCTACAACATCTTTCTGCAATCACGCCGCAGGCAAGGCAGAGAGGCGAGGTTGGCGGATGCCCTGGGTCGAGAGCACCTGGCCGGCGAGAGTCACGGCATCCCGAGCCCGGATGCCGGTCTCCCCGATCTGCCCCGAATGCTGGCGGCTCTGACCCGGGAGGAGCGCATCGCCATGGTCCTTTGCTACGCTTTCGGCATGAGTCACCGGGAGATCGCCGAGCTCACCGAAACGCCCCTGGGCACGGTGAAGTCCCGTATTCGCAGGGGAGCGGCGCGGATTCGCGACCGCTTCGATATCCGGAGCATTACTCATGGATAGAACCGTAACCCCCGAAGAAGAGCGCCGGCTCCCGGAGTTGTTTCAGACGCTCAACCCGCCGCTTGCGGACGAGGGATTCAGCGGCACCGTTCTGCGCCGCATCAGGCGGCGCCTGTGGCTGCGCCGTATCGTACTTGGAGCAGCCGCGGCGGTCGGAGGCATATTGGCGCTCGGCCCTTTCTTCGAACTGGCTGTCGCGCTCTCCGAAGGACTCGTTGTCGCTGCCACGCGATGGAACGATCCCGCCTGGCTGGCGCAGCATCAAGCGCTCGTGATCACGGCGCTGGCGGCTCTGGCACTGCCTGGAGCGATTCGACTATTGGAACGCTAGCAGCGTGCGCTGTAGAACGGCACGTGGTGCCGATCAAGGCGCGCGATGATAGGTGGGCTTGGGCGGGGGTGAAACACGGCGCGCCCGAAGGGCCGACGGGTTTCATGGCGCTAGCAGCGTGCGCTGTAGAACGGCACGTAGTGCCGATCAAGGCGCGCGATGATAGGTGGGCTTGGGCGGGGGTGAAACACGGCGCGCCCGAAGGGCCGACGGGTTTCATGGCGCTAGCAGCGTGCGCTGTAGAACGGCACGTAGTGCCGATCAAGGCGCGCGATGATAGGTGGGCTTGGGCGGGGGTGAAACACGGCGCGCCCGAAGGGCCGACGGGTTTCATGGCGCTAGCAGCGTGCGCTGTAGAACGGCACGTAGTGCCGATCAAGGCGCGCGATGATAGGTGGGCTTGGGCGGGGGTGAAACACGGCGCGCCCGAAGGGCCGACGGGTTTCATGGCGCTAGCAGCGTGCGCTGTAGAACGGCACGTAGTGCCGATCAAGGCGCGCGATGATAGGTGGGCTTGGGCGGGGGTGAAACACGGCGCGCCCGAAGGGCCGACGGGTTTCATGGCACTAACGCAATCTGTCGCAATTATTGGGTGACGTCTGAGCAGCGCATCCATCAGCTTCGGGGCCATTGTGGTCTTATGTGCCCGCCAGTGTTGGGCCAGCGAATGTTGGGAACGCAGCGATGAGCACCATAGACCTCGATAGCGACGCGCGGGATCGACGCCGCCTGGACGCGATCCCGGTGTGGGGTGCCGGGCCGATACCCCCGGGGCGCGATCGCGACGAGGTCGAGGACGTCCGCGGCTTCACCGATGTCCTGCGCATCTTCTTTCGCACCTGGCCATACCTGGTGCCGATGGTGCTGGGCTACTGGCGCGAACGCGCCATCATCAGTTGGTCCGGCTGGCAGCGGGCGGGGACCACCGACTGGAACTACCGCTACGTCCCGTTTCTCGTTACCGCGCTGCTTGCCGTCGGGCTGCTGACTGGGCTCATCAGCCACGGCGAGAACTGGCAATACGACTACCTCGTCTACGCCGCCACCCTGATGACGCTCCTGGTCTGGGCGCTCATGTTCGTGCGTGGCCAGACGTTTGTCTGGAGCGCCGTTGCGCTGGTCATCCTCGGTATCGTCGCCAACCTGTTTGCCATTCTTGCGGTGACCGGGTGGCGGGACAACGTTTTCGTCGGGCTGGTCAGCTTCGGCTGCCTGTTCATGTGGCTGCTGCAGTATCGCTTCGTCGATGGTGAACTGCAGTTTCGACTGCGCCTCGGCTGCCACCTCGTGTACTACTACATCATCGTCTGGGTCGAGATGCTCGTAGGCGTGGTGATTGGTCTTTTTACCATCGACCTGTTGAACCAGTCGATTCTCCAGGCCGAGCCGCTGACGCCGTTCCTGGCGGGCTTCATCGGCCGCGAAGACCTTGCCAACGGCGCACTGGAAACGCTCACGGAGGTGCAGCGCCAGGAACTGCAGTGGACCTACATGGTCATCATCGTCACTGTCGGCCTGCTGACCTTCCCGTTCACGGTGGCGCTGCCCTACTACAACGTCTGGATCATGCAGCAGATCAACCAGGATCTGCGCCTGGCCCTGGTCGAGCGCTGGCACCAGTTGTCGCTGCGCTATCACGGCGACCACCGGGTCGGCGATTCGGTGTACCGCATCTACCAGGACTCGGCGCAGGTCACCGCCATCATCGGCATGCTGGTCAGCGTCGTCACCCAGGTGACCCAGTACACGATGACCATTTTCTTCGTCGCGGCGCTGGACCCCATCCTCGGCCTGATGGGCGTCACCATCGCCATCTTCGCGCTCGGCTGGGCGCGCTGGTTTTCGCCGCGGGTAAGGACGCGTTCCCTGGTAGCCCGCGAGACCAATTCCGACCTGACCTCGCGCATCCAGGAGGTCCTCGGCGCGGTCAAGGTCACCAAGGCGTACGGGCGCGAGGCGGATGAGCAGCGGCGCTTTGAAGAAGACAGCGTCGTCGCGTTCAATGCCGCACACAAGGTGCGCTCGCTGGTCGCCATCGTCGGCATCATCATGTTCACGCTGGCAGCGGCGATTCTGCTTGGCGGCGAATTCCTCATGGCGATCTGGGCCAACACGAGTCGAGAGACCTTCGCCGCGGTGCTGATCGGGCTGATAGGGCTTTCCTTCGTGCGCTGGAACCTGGCCGCGTTCCAGTGGGCGCAGGGCGAGTTCTTCAAGGCCAGCGGACAGGTGCGGGGGCTGGTCCGCGACTGGACCTCCGCCCAGGACATGGCCATGGGCCTCGACCGGGTGTTCGCGATCCTGGATATCGAACCCGACGTGAAGAACGCAGCCGATCCCATACCGATGCCAGAGTTCGAGAAAGAGATCCGCTTCGAGCACGTGAGCTTTGCCTACGAAGCGGCAAGGCCCGTGCTGCGAGACGTGACTTTCACCGCGCCGGCCGGCTCCATCAATGCCATCGTCGGCCCCACCGGCAGCGGCAAGAGCACGCTGGTCAGCCTGCTGACGAGACTGTTCGATCCGGACACGGGAACGGTCAGCATCGATGGCAACGATGTGCGCGTACTCGACGTGGAGAGTCTGCGTGCCAACGTGTCCATCGCCCTGCAGGAGAATGTGCTGTTCGGGATGAGCGTGGGCGACAACATTCGCTACGTGGTACCGGACGCCACCGATGAGCAGGTTCTCGAAGCGGCGTGCGTCGCTTGTGCCGACGACTACATCGCGGGGCTGCCGGAAGGACTGGACACCATGCTCGGCGACCGCGGCGGACGGCTGTCCACGGGTCAGCGGCAGCGACTGTCGATCGCACGGGCGGTGGTGCGCGACGCCCCGATCCTGATCCTGGACGAACCCACGGCGGCGCTGGACGCCGAAACCGAACACCAGGTGCTGGAACGCCTGGCGGCCTGGGGCGCGGGAAGAGTCATATTCCTCATCACGCACCGCATCTCGACCATCCAGCGGGCGGACCAGATCCTCTACCTGGATGGCGGCGAAATTCTTGAGTCCGGCAGCCATGACGAGTTGATGCGACTCGATGATGGCCGCTACCGGCGCTTCGTCGAAACCGAGGCCGACCTGGCGCGGGGCACGACGGGAGAGTCGCCGTGAGCGAGTCCGTCGTCATCGGCAAGTCCCTCGATGCGCATGAGCGGTCGCTGGATGCGGCAGCAAGTCCGCTGGATTCAGATACGGATCTCAATTTTCGCGATACCTGCCGCGTCATCGGCAGGGCGCTGGCCTACATCAGGTACTTCCCCTATCGGTACCTTGCCAAGTTCTTGCTCTTCGCCATGTCGCTGATGACGCCGCTCGTCCTGCCCTGGCCGATCAAGATCGTCATCGACAACGTGATCCTGGCGAAGGCCGTGGCCCCGGACGCATTCCCGGCCTACTTCAGGCCGTTCGTCTCGTTCCTGGATGGCCGAACACCGTTCGAAATGATGGTGTGGGTGCTGTGCCTCGGCGTCGCGATGGTGTTGCTGATCGGCGGCTTCGGGTCAACCGGCGGCGCCAACGATCAGACCGATGCGGGGATGGCCCAGGGCCACGACAAGGCGACGCAGACCGAGAACGAGGCGAACGCGGCGTACAGCAAGTTCGCCGGCCTGGTGGGATTCATCGAGTTCCGTCTGCAACTGCGCCTCAGCCAGGCGCTTAATCACCTGCTGCGCTCACAGTTGTTCGAGCGCATCCAGACGCTGCCGCTGCCGCTCCTCAACGACCAGAAAATCGGCGACAGCCTGTATCGGGTGATGTATGACACCCCGGCGCTGACCAACGTCTTTCTTCAGACCATCATGTCGCCGATCGGCGCCATATTCACGGGCACGCTGGTGCTCGTGGTGATGTCGTTCAACTATGGGCAGGCGCCCGAAATCGTCTGGCTCGCCATCTGCATCCTGCCGATGCAGTTCCTGGCCATGCTGCCGTTCCCGCGCGCCATGCGCCGTCGCAGCCAGGCGAGCCGTGCCGCGGGGTCGGTGACCACGGGAAACATCGAGGAAGGCATCAGCAACGTGCTGGCAGTGCAGAGCCTCGGCGGAAACCGGCGCGAACGGCAGCGTTTCCGCGGTCACAGCGACGAGTCGTTCAAACGCCACCGGGCCGAAGTGCTGGTGGGCGTGATGTACGGGGTTGCCAATGGCATGGCGAGGGGGTTGATGGGCCTGATCGCCTTCTACTTCATCAGCTCTCGGGTCATCGAAGGCGTGCTGACACCGGGCGACTACGGCGTGCTGTTCTTCTATTACGCCTGGCTCTCGGGCTCGGTCACGGCGCTGCCTTACTTGTGGATTCGCATTCAGGCGGATATTCCGGGAATCCGCCGGGTGTTCTTCCTCATGGACCTGCCGAGCGAAACGACACGTCATGGGGTGGAGCTGGGTTCAATCAAGGACAGCATCGAAATGTCCGGTGTCAGCATGGCCTATCCCGACGGTCGCGAGGCGCTGCGCGACATCGACCTGACGCTGGACGTGGGCGAGATCACGGCGCTGGTGGGCCCGACCGGGGCGGGCAAGACCAGCCTGGCCTACCTGATCCCGGGATATCACGATGCGAGCGCAGGCACCATTCGTATCGATGGGCGCGACATCAACGACATCTCTCTCAAGAGTCTGCGCGACCAGGTGTCTTACGTGTTTCAGGAGACACAGCTCTTTTCCGATTCAATCCGCGACAACATCCGCTACGGCAAACCGGACGCGACGCAGGAAGAAGTCGAGCGCGCCGCCAGGATTGCCGGGGCGCACGATTTCATCAGCAGGCTGCCGGAAGGTTACGACACGCGACTCGGCACGGTGACCAGCAAGATCTCCGTCGGGCAGAAACAGCGCATCGCCATCGCGCGCGGTTTGATCAAGTCGGCGAGCGTCCTCGTCCTGGACGAGCCGACCTCGGCACTCGACCCCGAGACCGAGTCATACCTGGTCCAGGCACTGCACGAGGCCGCGAAGGACCGGCTGGTCGTCATCATCGCGCATCGACTGTCGACCATCGCCAACGCCGGCAAGATCGTGTTCCTCGAGGACGGCAAGATCCTCGAGCAGGGCAGCCACGATTCACTGATGGCGGACGCAGACGGTCACTACCATCGGTTCGTCACGCTGCAATCGGCACGCGTGACGGGGTGACAGGTGTACATGCCGACTCCAGCCGTAGTGGAGATCGCTCAGGTATAAGGCGCCCGGAGTCAGGGTCACCCGAGCAGGTCGCCGGGTTTGAGTCCCGCGGCGTTGGCGAACTCGCCAGCGGGAATCTTCCCCCTGCCCTGCGGGCGCACCCGCAGCACCTCGACGCTGCCACCGCCCGCCGCCACTTCCATGCCTTTGTCGCCGACGCTCAGCATCGTGCCCGGTCGAGCGTCGGTTTCGGCACCGCGGCGCGTATCGAATAGCTGCAGCCGCTCCCCATTGCACCGTGTCCAGGCACCCGGCTGCGGATTGCAGCCGCGGATCAGGTTATAGACGTCCGCCACAGGCCTGGACCAGTCGATCTCCGCCTGCTCGGCGCGGCACCAGCTTTCGTAAGTCCCGGCTTGGGGATCCTGGTCGATCTTCGGCGCCTTGCCATCGCGCACCAGGTCCACCGACTCGATCATGGCATCCACGCCGAGCGGGAACAGGTGGTTGAAATACACGCTGCCAAGGGTGTCGTCCGGCCCGATGTCGACTTCCTTCTGGAGCAGGATCGGGCCCGTGTCGAGACCGTTGTCCGGCCAGAAGATGCTCAGGCCGGTCCTCGTTTCGCCGAAGATGATCGGCCAGTTGATGGCACTCGGCCCCTTGTGCATCGGCAGCAGCGAGGGGTGATACTGGATCGTGCCCAAGGTGGGGATATTGAGCGCTTCCTCGGGGACAAACAGCGTGACGTAAGCCATCACGCCCAGGTCCGGCCTGAGTTCGCGCATTGCATCCCAAACACCGGGCCGGCGGAACGACCTCGGCTGGAACACGGGCAGGCCGCGTTCGACCGCGCACTCCTTCAAAGGGTCCGGCGGGCCACCCTCGTTGTCCGGCGCCGTGAACACGGCGACCACGTCTTCGCCACGCTCAAGGAGCGCCTCCAGGACAGAACGCCCGAACGCCTGCTGGCCGTTGACGATGATTCTCACGATTCCCTCCTCTCATTGTTCGATTCGTCGTCTCGCGCCGCATTGTTCCGCGACCAACGCCACCGTGCCATTGTGAAGTGTGGAAACCTCTATCCATCCGGCCGTCGGGGCGCAGCAACCAGCCGTTCCTTGAATGTAGCGGGTGCAAGGATTGGGACAGGGAACGAGTCCGCGAGCACCAGCAGGTCGGCGTCACCGGAGATCAAGGCATCGGCATGGCCAGCCAGCGCAAGCTCCAGGAAGGCTCGGTCGGACGGATCCCTGCAGCGGGGAATCTCCATCGGCGAGTCCGAAACGGCAACGGTCCCGCACCAGGGAAGATAGTCGGCGAGAAGGCCCGTGCGTTCATCGGGCGAAAGCCGAAAGCGGGGATAGGCGAATACACGAATCAACTCCTCTACCGTTCCCCGGCTGGCGAGCGGCAGAATCCGCTTCGATTGCCAGGCACGCCGCAACCAGGACAACGACCCTGCATGAAACACCAGGGCTGAAACCAGGACGTTTGTGTCGAGACCTACGCAGTGAACCGTCACGAGTGTCGTGACACGACGCTAAGGCCGACGCGCCCAAGCCACCGCATCGGCTACGTCGTTCTCTGCAATGCCGAGTTCTGCGAGCTTGGCGCGCACCGCGTCGGCGCGGTTGATGCGCACAGGCGTGAGCATGATTCGGCCATTCTCCTCAGTCACATCGAAATACTCGGTGACCCCGACGGCGGACACTATGGCCTTGGGAAGGGTTAACTGGTTCTTGGCCGTCAATTTCGCGAGCACAGTCAACCCCTCAAGGGACGATACAATGAAACAACAATTCCTTACTTTCGTCATTGCAAACAACGGGTCAATGAACCGTAAGGGTATCTACCTGCCTTCGGCCGTACCCGGGCCGGACGGGTTCCACGCCTGCGGCAGCTTGGCAGCGATCTCCTTGCCGATCCAGATCCGCGGCCTCGAATGCTTGTAGTCCTGCTCCTTCTCGCGCTCACGTACCAGCGGCACGGCCCGGTCGAAGGCGGCGCGGAAGTCCGCGTCGATCAGGCTATCGCGGTAGAAAGCGGCCCCGAAATAGGTGTACTCGCGCCCATTCTCGCAACCGAACGACGTGCGTCTTGCGCTGGCTGCGGTGATGACCATGGCGCGCGGCGACTTCAGGGCCTTGATGAAACCGCCGGAGAAGCACGCCGAGACCACGACAACGCGCCACGGCAGTCCCGCACCATCGACGATCTCGCCGAGTTCCCCGGCCGAAAGATCGTTCAGCCCCAGGTTCTCGAACGAAACTGACAGCCGGTGCTTTTTCGAACCGTGGCTAGTGATATGCAGGAACAGCAGGTCTTCGGGACCCATTCTTGCAGCCATCCCCTTGAGTACGGTGTTGAGGTTCGGACCGTTGGCCAAGGGCAGTTCGTCGACGGTGTTGCGGCTGTTGACGAGCAACACGGTGCGACCCCGGGCTCCAAGCTTCTCCCGGAACAGCGCCTCGACGTGCTTTACCTCGCTTTCGAATACGTCCTCCGCCGCGTCCGGGGCAAAGCCCACGAAGTAGATCTCGGCGTTGTCGTCCGTGGAGGACCGCACGCGGTCAAGGGCCGCACGCACGAGTCCGTGCTGCGCGTAGTAGACACTCTCGACGTCGAGAGGTTTTTTCTCCGGAACGGCCTCGTCGGGTTCCGCGCCTGCGGCGAATCCGGTCAGGACGATCGCGATGTATGACGACCAGCGACGCGCGAAGGCCATCCACAACTCCCGTCGGATCCGGAACCGCAAACACGCAACGTGCGAATGGGCGGCGCCGGAAAGTTGAACGTGTCGGGAGCATAGCAGTGCCCCACGGTCGGCGCCTCCGGTTCCGTCTCTCTTGCGAGGGTGCCCCTCGCGCTCCCCGGCTGAAGGCTCCGGCCCGGCCCCACTCGTCGTCCATGCAACAACCGCCCACGGTCGCTGGCGCTCCCCGGAGACGATCGTTGGTGTTGGAATCCTCGATCCCCGTCAACGCCAGCCTTGCCGCCACGCCTGGTATTCGGTCGGCCGCAGGCGGTAGCGCGCGATGTTGCCTTCGTGGAGGCCCATTATCTCGGTCTCCACGACTTCGACGAATCGCGCCTGGTCCGCCGGGGACACCTGCTCCGCCGCTCGTTGCCGCGCTAGGGCAGTCGCAGCCTGCTTGCCCATTCCCGTGCGCACCACTGCGGCGACCACTTCGGCGACCAGCGCCCGGTAACGCAAGCGGAACGGGTCGGGCTCACCCAGGGACTGGCGGACTGCCGAGTACCGCGCGCTGGAGCGCTCGTAGGCCCAGACGAACACGTCGCGCAGTAGCTCGACGCGATTCAGTTCGTAGATGGCCAACACGCCGTCGATGTAGGCTCGCTCCGGCACGTCCACGAAGGACAGGGGGCAGAGATTGTCGCGGATCAGCGGGATATTCGCCGCGAGGCGGGAGACCCGCTTGTTGACGTCCTCGAAACCCTGCAGGTAGGAGAAGTGCACGAGGGCGAAGAAGGCCTGCTCGAAGGGGTCCGTGATCGCGGCCGCAGTATCCAGAATTTTCTCGAAGCACTCCTCGATGAGCTGCGGCAGTTCCAGCGGATGGTAGACCGTGTCGGCGATACCTACCGGAATGCGCCGCAGGCGGCCGCCGGCCTGCGGGTCGCCAAGCAGGTTGTCCGCGAGCAGGGCGTGCAGGTTCAGGATAGTGAACCGATTGAAACCGACCTCATCCGCCTGGTCGACGAGCAGCTCGATGGCCGCCTTGTGGTTCAGAATCATCTGCGCTTCCCGCCCATCCTTGCCCTCGGCGGCCTCGCCCAGCTCCAGCAGGCGCTCGGTTTCCAGCAGGGAATAAGTATTGCCTTCCAGACGGCTGGAGTTCCAGGACAGATCGATCAGCAGGCGGCTGTATATCGTCCGGGCGTAGGTTCCCGCCGGGCGCTCGCCGTGGGGCGGGCGACCCATGTCGAGCAAGCGTTGGCGCGTTTCCGCCGGCAAGTAGTAGGTGACGTTGCGCCGGTAGTCATCCAGGAAGGCGCGCTGGTAGCCCGCTGGCTGCCGTTGATGGATCGGCGCGCGAATCTCCTGCCTGACCGCCTCCGCCTCTGGTGAGAGCGGCACATAGACCTCACCACGCGCCTCGGCGATCGCGCTACCCGTGACCGAACTACCTATGCCGGTTACGGGGACGGGGACGCGATAGCGACGGCCTTTGCGCTGCCCTTCCGCGATCAGCCACTTCTGTTCCACCAGCAGGGCGAGGCGGCGCTGCAGCGTTCGCGGCGGCAACTCGTAGGGCAGCCTCTCGCGGATGGCACCGACCTGCACGCCTTCCGGATGGGCCGCCACGGCGGTGAGAATAGCGTCAAGCTCTTGTTCGGAGATCCGCTTCGGCATGTGGCGGATTATATGTCGTAAAAAATCTTATGCGACATATAAAGTCAGTCTATTTGACGCAAAAAACGTTTTGTGTCGTATAAATCCCTTTTCTCGTCGCAAACGCGCCCTCCATAGCGTTCCTTTCGTCGCCTCGTGCCTCTCGAACATGAACACCGCCGGGATCGAGGCCCCGCCGTCGGCGAGCCGCGCGTATCGCGCCGTCAGGCGGACGCCGAACCGTGCTGACCGTGCCATGTGCCGTAGAGGCCGCGTAGTTCGGCGACACCGGGGTAACATGAAGATCACCAATCCAGTACGGGACTATCGGCTTCCTCGATGTGAAAGGGAATCGCGCCGACGCATCGGTTTGGCTCACCACCGACGGCGGCATCGAACCGTTCGACCGGGATACCATCCCGCCTGGAAGCTTCGCTGACACCAAACGGATTCAATCATGGCCACGAAACCGAACATCGTCGTAATCATGACGGATCAGCAACGGGCCGATGTGTCCAGGCGTGAAGGATTTCTACTCGATACCACGCCCTTTCTGGACAGTCTCGCCGCACAGGGCACGTGGTTCGACCGGGGCTACACCACGATGCCTGCTTGCCTCCCGGCACGTGTGAGCATGCTGACGGGCCGCTATCCTGGCGCGACTCGGGCGCGGACGAACCACAACGGGGAAGACGCCTTTTTCGAGACCGACCTCTACGAAGTCATGCGCCGGCAGGGTTACCGAACCGCGCTTTGCGGAAAGAACCATTCACATCTTGACGCAGACCGGATGGACTACCATTTTCCCCTGGCTCACCACGGTGGATTTGGCAAGAATCGAACGGCTGACGAAATCGCATTCGACGAGTACCTGGCGAGTCTCCGAATGCGTGCCGCCTCCGACCCCGCACCCCATGGCGTGGAAGTCCAATGTCCATACCGCGCCGTAACTGCCGCCACGAACTGGATTGATGGGCTTTCGGGTGACTCCGACCCCTTCTTCCTATGGTTGTCGTTTCCCGAACCGCACAATCCGTACCAGGTGCCCGAACCCTACTTCTCCATGTTTCCGCCAGAATCCCTGCCCCCAACGCTGTCCGATGAATCCGCACTTGAAGCGAAAGGTTTCAAGTATCAATGGTTGCGGCTTATTGGCGAGACAGGATTCCCTGACTATGCGGAGCAACTCCCCCGCGCACGATCCAACTACCTGGGAATGCTCCGATTGATCGACGACCAGGTCAAACGCTTCATCGACCATTTGGACGCGAAGGGACTGCGGGACAACACGATTGTGATCTTCCTCTCGGACCATGGCGACTATGTCGGCGAATACGGGCTGGTACGTAAAGGTGCGGAATTGCCCGAGGTGCTCATTCGTATCCCGTTTTTTTTCGTGGGTCCGGATATTCGGATGTGCGACCAACCGCATCCGGCGCATGTCATGATTGCGGACATCATGCCGACCCTATGCGAAGCGATAGGGACGGACATTCCGCGCGGCGTACAGGGGCGCAGTCTGTGGGCGTTGTTGAGGGGCAAAGCGTATCCCGAGGAAGAATTCGACAGTGCCTATGCGGAGCACGGTTTTGGGGGGTTGCACTACACGGCTGACGATGACTATGACGCCTATGCAGACGGACTGAATCCGGCGATCGGTTTTGATGAGCTAAACGGCTGGTCGCAAAGTGGAACCATGCGCGCGATACGGAGCGGTGACTGGAAACTGGTTTTTGATATGCAGGAGCACGGGCAACTCTACAACCTGGCGGAGGATCCCGTTGAACTGAATAACCTCTTCGATCACCCGGACTATGCCGACATCCAATCCACGATGCTGGCCAAGTTATTGGGTTGGACATTGCGCGCCCAGGATCCCCTGCCCCACCCTCGTCGTCGATACAAGTTCAAGTCGGATAAGCAGAACTACTGGTCCCCCTATCGCTGATCGCCCTACGTGGCGCGGTGGGTGGGTGATGACAGGCTTCGTCTCGACGGATTTGTTCCCTGCGCGTCCGTTGCCCTCCTCGAAGCATACGAACCAGGATCAGGTGGCACGCCTCATGTGGAACAGCCGACAACCTCAGCGGTTTACGCGTCGTCAGAAACTGTTTCAGGAGCTTCGAGGTTTCGTCACCTACGGTCCAACCTGGAAAAATTCGCGTATCTGCGGAGGACAAGTAAGGTGTCCGCCTTTAGAACAGCCAAACTGTCGGGTTTCCACCTGATAACATTTGCGCAATTGCCTGGTGGTCGCCGCCAATCCCGACAAGGAGAGATCACACAAGAGGCACTCCACGCTTCCGAGGCTGTAGCCTTAGAGAACCGTATCAAGTTTTGGGTCAAGCCCGCTAAGACTGTGTAAGGTGCAAACGCAGGTGGCAACCAGATGGAAGAGACCCGTGACCACCGAAGAAATACAGGGTCGACTCGACCGTTTGCGAGAGTCTGCGAACGATAGCGCCCGCACTTTCCGTACTGCCTACACCTTCTATCTGGTTGTCGCGCTCTACGTCCTGGTCATCGTCTCATCCACCGATCATGAGCTGCTGTTTCGGGCGGGAGACGTGCAAATGCCAATTGTCAACGTCGGCGTGCCGGTGGTGTGGTTTTTCGTCGTTGTTCCATGGCTTCTCGTGCTCCAGCACTTCAATTTGCTCATCCAAGCGACATTCCTCGCCGATAAGGTCAGCCAATATACAAGCGCAATTGTTGGACAGACTAGAGCCCCAAAAAAGCGAACCGAGGCGCTGGGTTTGTTATATCCCGCGCCGCTTGCCCACAAGGTCGCGGCGTTCGTAATGCGCACCAATTCCTGTCGGAAGCCCTGCTATTGGGCACATCCGCAATCCACTAAGAGCTCAATGTGAGTCTCTTGGTCTGCTCTTCCTCACTCATACTCAGATACGCGGAAAGCGATTAACGATGAGCGGGAGTAAGATAAAGGACTTGTCCAAAAAACTCATGAAGCCTATTCCTCCGATACACCGATTCGGCTTCAAGCTCTGCGCGGAGAACCTGACAGAAGTGTAGATTTCCGCGTCGCGGCGTGGAATTGCGAGTGACCATGGCGGGACAGCACGCGCGTGCATTGTGGTGGCTTAGGTCCCCATGATCGCGTCCCAATTTCCGTTACTCTCCTGCAACAATTTCACCAGGTTCTTCGGCCTGTATGTCGGATCCTTTTCGAAACGCTCCCGGACGCTCGGATGCACGCGGGTGGGGATGTTATTGGGGTTCATGTCGCGCAAGACAGCGGGACGCATACGGAACACCTTGACGCGGGATCGGTGTGTCCGCGCCAATCCTTGGTTGTTGGCCGGCGGACCTTGGTAGGTGAGCGCCCCCAGAAAGTGTTGCTCGACAGTGAGTCCGGCCTGCATGGCTGCATCCAACATCCAACTTAGCGCGAGGTCCGAGATAAGCTTGCCCGTTTTCTTGTCGGGTGCATAACCTCCTCCGACATCGCCATGGCAACCCGCAAACCAGATCTGTTTGAGGTCTACCCCTTCCCTCGGTCGCCAAAACGTCGGCGTAAAATCCACACGCTTCTCGTCGATTGCCAAGGCGTGGCGCGCATGGGCAATATTGGCGCCCATGCGGTTGTCGTAGAACTCGTCGTGGCTATTGAACAGCCCCATCAGGCTGGACGGAATTCCAAGCACGCCCACCGTGTCCCAAACGCCTACGAAGTGAACGTTCCGCTCATCATGACTGTATTCCTTACGGAAATTCAGAGCGTTTTCCCCATTCGGATGATTCGTCCTGGCCGGGCTCTTGTAAATCCGCCACGCCTCCGCGATGCGTCGCGCGTGCTGGCTCTCCAGGATCCCGCAATTGTTGATCAGCCCGCACAGGGCTCGCACCGTATAGGCGCCTCGGCTATACCCGAACAGGAAAATGCGGTCGCCCGGTTCGTAGTTGTGCACCATGTAGCGGTAGCCATCCAGGATGTTCTTATGGATGCCGCGACCGGCGATGCCACCAAGGGCGCGGTCGTGGTAGCTGCCCAATCCCCAGTCGTAGAAAACGTGCTGTTTGTGCTCCTCGCCAGCGGGCGAGATGCCGCGCGCGAGCTTGAGAACGTTGGTCGGGTGGTCTCGCCGGAGGTCTTCCTCCGGCCGGTTCCAGGTGCCATCCGCGCAAATCACTATGTTCGCCATGGGGTTTCCTTGCATAACGCGTATGTAGAGCAGAAATTGTAGCGAAGCCCGATGCAGTCAAGGGATGTGGTGCGGTGCGCCAGCGTCATCGGCGCGACCGAGACCATCGGCAGCACGAACCGATCTGAATGGACTGCGCCAGGAGTCCTGGTTTGCGTTGACACAAGAGTAGAATGGAATCACGACAAGATAGGGAGGGCAATCGGTGCACGATTTTGCAAAAGCAGAGGACAATCCCTCAGTATCGACGGGGCATGACTGTCAGTGCTCCCGGCCTCCTGTTTGCCACGTCTTGCCAAGAGGTTGTCTCTGGAACGATGCGAACCAGCCGAAGGCGCGACTTGTCCGCTTCGCGGTCGCACTGCTGCTGGCGTTCTGGGTGCTGCTGGCCAGGCCGCCCGCGCAAGCACAAATACCAACAGACCCCTATTGGACCATCACCACCGTTGCGGGTACGTCGGAGGATGGCTACAGTGGAGACGGAGGACCGGCGGTGGAGGCGAAACTGCGGCCTGAATTTATCGCCGTGGATGGCACGGGCAACCTCTACATCTTGCAATACAGCCGCATTCGCAGGGTGGATTCGAAGGGGACCATCACAACCATTACAACCGTTGCGGACGGGAGGGAATTCATTTATGTGTCTGACTTTGCCGCCGATGGTGCGGGCAACCTCTACTTCACCTCCCACATCTTTGATACCACTCACATTCGCAGGATGGATTCGAACAGGACCTTTACAACCCTTGCGGGCACTCGCGGGGCCAAAAGCTTTGCCAGGGACGATGCGGGCAATCTCTACTATGGCGCATTACGGGTTATTTTCAAGATGGACGCCGGTGGGATCATTACAACTTTCGCGGGGACGAGTTACCACGAGGCCATAGACAGCAATTACATCGTAGACGGAACGCCGGCGGTCGAGGCGGAATTCGAAAGCTTGGGTGGCATGACCGTGGATGGCGCGGGCAACCTCTACTTCTCCGCTTATCAGCACGCCCGCATTTACAAGGTGGATTCCATGGGGAAAGTCACCACTGTTGCAGGTACGGGGGAGCTTGGCTACAGCGGAGACGGAGGACCGGCGGTCGAGGCCGAATTATTAAATTTGTCGTCAGCTGTGGCTGTGGACGGTGCGGGCAACCTCTACATTGCCGAAGATGATCAGGATCTCTGTCTCATTCGCAAAGTGGATTCGGCGGGGACCATCACAACCGTCGCAGGGGGGAAGTGCGGCGGCTGGTTTCTTGAAGAACCGGCGCGGTCGCGAGGCTTCTGGGGTATCCGGGACATGACGGTGGACGATGCAGGCAACCTCTACATTGCCGATGCAAGACGCATCTATAAGCTTGCGCCAAATCGGCATGATCAGTGACAATTGAAACTCCGATCGTGTCGCAGCAATAACGCTATTGCTCTCTGCATAATCAATGTCCTACCGTACCGGCGGGAGGTATCGTATGAGACCAGCCGGAAGTCCCGAAGCGTTGCAACGCCGGCGCGAGGGGCGCTGTTCGTCTGTGATTCGTCGGTAGCCAATAGTTCTATCGCGCGCGAGCGAGCGTTTTGCCAATCACTGCGGTCAGCCGCCGAACGCGCACGCATCCGCATGCGCAATTCTGCGTCGATAGAATCCTGAGTGCGAGTCATCATTGTGGTGCCATTACGCAGTTGTGAGAAGTTACCGACTCCGACATTTGTTACCAAAGGCGACGCACGCCGTACCGATCGAAAAGGGATTCTATTGAGACGAGTACCAAGTTGCGCGAAAGTGCCTGTGCGATGAGTATTCGGTCGAAGGGGTCGCGGTGCGGGCCGGCAAAGCTCCGGCGCGCGCGACGTCTTCCATCGTCATGGCCAGCGCGCCAAAGTCCTGGTTTGTTACGGCTCCGGCAACACCGGCGGCAATCAGGTCAGCGTCGGGCAATTTGCCGAGCAGGTGCTTGGTGGATATTTCCCATGCCGACGCTGCGCCTATCAGCACTTCATTCGCTTCATCCGCAATCGCGTAGCGCGCCTTATCAGACAAGCGTCTGCTGCCCGTGAGCCACCAGAGAAATGCATGCATGTCCAACAGTGCTCGCATGACTATTCACCTTCCCATGCCCCCAATTCTTCCTGCGGAAGGGGATCAAAGAATCTGTCCGGGATGACGATCTTTCCCTTGAGGATTGGTCACCCGGGCTGGGTACTTCACCGCCGACACCTATGGGAGTGCCGACTTCCTCGACTGCGGGGTAACATGAAGATCACCAATCAAAGGACAGTTTGACTTGAGCCAGGAACCAGCAGTCGCCGTTCTCACGGGAAGCCACCCGTTCCATGTCCGGCCTTTCCACGACTTCATCTATGGTCTCGATGGGATCAGGCCGTATATGCAGAGCTTTGACGACTGGCTGACTTCCGCCGGTTTCGAAGACGGCGACGAGGAGGTTCGCGACAGCTACGACGTGACGCTGTTCTACACGATGCTGCGAGGATTGCCGGAGGGGAAACCCCGGGCGTGCATCGAGCATCTGTTCGATAGCGGTCAGCCCGTTTTCGTGTTGCATCACGCGCTGCTGAACTACCGGGAGGACGATTGGTGGGGAGAAATCATCGGGCTGCCCGATCGGCGCTTTACCGCAGATATTTGGCTGGGTTCCTATGGGGTAGACGTGAACCAGGATCACCCCGCCTCCGTCGGGCTCAATGGCTTCGAGATATACGATGAGACCTTCGCCATGGGTGATTGCAGCGATGATTGCGACGTCCTGCTGACGACATCGAAAGAACATTCCATGCACACCCTGGCATGGACTCGGGTCCACGGAAACTCGAGGGTCTTCTGCCTACAACTCGGTCACGACCCCAAAAGCTGGCAGAACCCGGCGTTTCGGACAATCGTGCAGAACGGAATCAGATGGTGCGCCGGTGACCTGGGCGCCTGAGCCGTAGAGCGGCACGCGAGCGATGGTCAGCGCGGAAGCATCGTCCGCGGAACGCGACTTCATGCGCGCGGTGGCAGCCGGGCTTGCGGATCTGGACGCGGGACGGGAGGTTGATTTCGACTAGGCCAGGGAGCGGGTCGGTCTGGAATAGCCTTGTGTCCTCCATCACCATCAGCTCTACCGAATCGGCACTTGCTGACCTTGAGAGCTAGAAACAGGTGATCGAGGTCCGTATGCTCGCCAGGGTTGGTCCCCCGAAAGCTGTGTCCATAGACGGCTTTGACGGTTGAATGGAGAAGCTCGACCGGAACCCGTGCGGCATGGCCCCATCTCCAGTTGGCGCAATAGAGTGGCCATCAGGGAGTGGTTGGCCACCTTGCCGGTTGGCGCGGGAACACCAGGTCGTCGCCGCCGAGGAGCGCCGCCGCATCGTCGAGCACCTCGAGGGCCCGGAGCGAGAAAGGCACGCGGTGCTCGCCCGCCGACCTTCATCGATCTCCGTCCAGCGGGCGCCGCGCACCTCGGCGGAGCACGCCGCAGTGAGGACGAGGAACTCGAAGGCCAGCACCGTGCCGGGGTAGCTCCCGGACTCGCGCACGCGCTTGAGCGCGCCGCCGACTCTCGTATGCGGCAGCGCCCGCTAGTGCTTCGGCTGCGATGGAGCGTAACGCCGAGAAACTGGTACAACAAACAACCGTATATTTATCAATTTGTTAAGGCGACCGCCCGGCGCGCTCAACGAAAGTCGGAGTCTAGCTCCGGCGACAACTGCTCCGGCGTCTCCGTGACGCCTAGACACTCCTGCACGCTCAACGAAGGCCGGAGTCTAGCTCCGGCGACAACTGCTCCGGCGTCTCCGTGACGCCTAGACACTCCTGCACGCTCAACGAAGGCCGGAGTCTAGCTCCGGCGACAACTGCTCCGGCGTCTCCGTGACGCCTAGACACTCCTGCACGCTCAACGAAGGCCGGAGTCTAGCTCCGGCGACAACCACGCGCCTAGCCCCCCGATCCGCGAGCCACTGGATCGCTCAACGAAGGCCGGAGTCTAGCTCCGGCGACAACCCGGCATGGTCATCGCGCTCGACTACGATTACACCGCTCAACGAAGGCCGGAGTCTAGCTCCGGCGACAACTCGGACGTGCGCCGGGATCAGCCGGTACGCGAAAGCCGCTCAACGAAGGCCGGAGTCTAGCTCCGGCGACAACCGGCGCGCTTTGGCAGTTCCCCCGGTAGCGCGCTAACGCTCAACGAAGGCCGGAGTCTAGCTCCGGCGACAACCTAGGCCTGGTCCTGCTGGCCGCGAGCCTTTGGTTCCTCGCTCAACGAAGGCCGGAGTCTAGCTCCGGCGACAACCTAGAACCGCAGGCCCATCGTGGCGTGCATCTCGTCGCTCAACGAAGGCCGGAGTCTAGCTCCGGCGACAACGAGAATCGGGCGACGTGCATTGAGAACTCTTGCACCGCTCAACGAAGGCCGGAGTCTAGCTCCGGCGACAACGGGCCTTGGGAGCGTTCTAAGGCGGGTTTCGTTTACCCGCGCTCAACGAAGGCCGGAGTCTAGCTCCGGCGACAACTCGCGCCACCAAGGCGCGAATGCGAGGATCGTGAGGCGCTCAACGAAGGCCGGAGTCTAGCTCCGGCGACAACCTTCCCCAAGGCGATAGTCTCGCCCACCCCGAACAACGCTCAACGAAGGCCGGAGTCTAGCTCCGGCGACAACCGAGCCGGAGAAGGCGCACAAGATGGCGTTGGCTCTCGCTCAACGAAGGCCGGAGTCTAGCTCCGGCGACAACTGGCAGGATGTCGCCGGGATTTCGACGCTCCGAAACCGCTCAACGAAGGCCGGAGTCTAGCTCCGGCGACAACGCGACGGCGCCGCGTTCCGCCTGTACGAAGCGAACCTCGCTCAACGAAGGCCGGAGTCTAGCTCCGGCGACAACCTCCCCGATACGGAATTCTGCACGTCTTCCCACCGCGCTCAACGAAGGCCGGAGTCTAGCTCCGGCGACAACGCAGCGGTAGGCAAATCCCGCATCGTGCCAGTGAAAGCCGCTCAACGAAGGCCGGAGTCTAGCTCCGGCGACAACCCCTCGGCAATGAGATCGAAGCGGATTTGGCCGGGCTCGCTCAACGAAGGCCGGAGTCTAGCTCCGGCGACAACTGCTATTTTACGGAATCGCACGCGCAACGACCGTTTGCCGGCTGGAATTGCCCCCTCTCTGCTCTCTTGATGGGGAAAAGCGCACCATTTGTGGTCAGGACACGGCACCATGTTTCGGTGATCGGCCACTTCAAGCAACTTCTCGCTCAACGACGGAAGAATCACCGAAGGTTCGCACGGCGTCACAACAACCAAGGCTTGCCGAGGGTGTGTGAATCATCTCGCCCTAAACGCAGAGTGGCTTGCTCCATCCCGCCCGGGAACCGGTAGATGAGCACCGAGTCGACATCGTGATCTATGGTGTCGCGGATCTCTCCGACCATTCGGGCGAGCCGCGTCCTCGAGAGCCTGCACTCAAAAACCGAGAACTGCGCTCGTTGTCCGTACTTTTCGCAAACGTCCGCGATGCGCCGAAGGCGCGAAGCCCCGGTGGTCTCGGTGTTCGCGATGTCGTAAGTGACGAGTACGTCCATGGGGGCTCAGGGAAGCACGAACGGTGGATATGCTGGCAAGTCCCCACGCAAGTGACGCGCGAGTAACGTCGCCTGGACCGACGGCAGCGCCCAGCGACCTATCGTCCGACCGAGAATTCGGTGCGGCACCTCGGTCTCCTTGTGTTCCTCCCATGCGTCGAGCAACAACTCCCTGCCGTCTTCGGTTAGATACACCGCCCCGCCGGGCATTGTCTCGAAGCTATCTTCACTCACCTGTCGCCGGCGCACTAGCGACACCACGAAGCGGTCCGTCATGGCGCGCAGTTCCTCTGCCAAATCCAGCGCGAGCGAAGGGCGACCAGAACGAGGACGGTGGAAGAATCCCATCTGATAATCGAGCCCCACGCTCTCGAGCGCACCGATGCACTCGGTGACAAGGAGCCCGTAGCAGAAGCCAAGCATCGCGTTGATCGGGTCGCGCGGAGGACGTCGAGTCCTTGCGGAGAATCCCAGTTCGGCCGAGGCAACTGCGCGACCCATCGTCCGGAAGTAGATCCTTGCCGCGTCTCCTTCGATCCCGCGGACATGGTCCGGCGTCTTTGCGTCCTCCAGGCGAGGTATCCGCATTCGAATCTGGTCGGCGCGGTCCGCGAGGACCCCTCTCTCCTGATCGTCCTTCTCATCCCGCGACCACCTGCCCACAACCTGCGCGCTGCTTTGCAGCTTGGCGGCCACGATGGCTTTAGCCATAGCAAGCCCACGATCATCGTCCGCAACGACCCGAAAGAGTGCCATGCGCAGATGCACGTTGCCTCCGGTTGCTCCGTTGACGACGAAGCGAACCGCGCCATTGCGCCGCAGCACGGCCACGCGAACGCCGCGCCCCACGCAGGCGTCAATCGACTGCATCGTCATCTGGGCACCACCGAGCACCACGACGGCATCGATCCCTTCCAGCGGGACCCGTTGGCTGCCCTCGGGCCGAGAGACGATCAGCGAGCCGCGCCGGTACCCTACGCGAGCCCTGTGGCTCTGCACGTAGAGCGTGCTCAGGTACCGCATCCAAACACTGCTTCGGACATGTACTTTTCGATTCTACGAGACACGCTCGTCACGCCGGGGAGGCAGTGATGGAGAAGCTGGCACTCCCTGCAGCGCGCATCGTTGACCGCGACGGGCAGTTCGCCCGTCAACAGCTGGTCGCGGATGGCGACGACGACGCTCATCACCTTCCTTCGGAGGGAAGCCGTGAATCGCACTTCGACGCGTCGCCGAGGCCCTCCGTACCACACGCTCCCGATAGGCACGTCCACATTCAGCATTTCTTCTAGGCACAGTGCCTGTGCGCAAAGCTGCAGGTCGGCGGCGAGACCGTGTCGCGTGCCGGACTTGTACTCCACCGGGTGGATCTCCTTCCCCTTGACCTCCACGACATCCGCTCGACCCGTCAGACCCAGGGACTCGGACCAAAGCGGAATCCCGCGGAGGACGCGCTTGCCACGCTCGGTCCGATGTCGTCCGCTGTCGACTCGTCGATGAGCCCGTGTGCCGCGGACAGTGTGCGCGTTATCGCTCCACACTCCGTCGCCGTGGATGAGGGCGCATTGTCGAGGACAATAGACAAAGTGCTCGATCGCAGAGATCGCTACCACGGGTTCGGGCGTCACAGACGCTCGGCCCCGATGGCGCGGGTCGCGTCGGCCGTCGCCCTACGCTCGTAGCGAACGCTGTGCCATCCAGCATGTACACCGGCCCGGCGCCATGTGGCTCGCCGCCAGGGGTTCCAGATGTCCAGCAGCGCATCGATGCCCCACGCGTCAAGCGGCTGCTCCCAAGCTGGCCACAGGAACTCTCGAGGTTCGTGACTGCGGGGAGGCTTACGCCAACCTCTCTGTCTCTCCTCTGGATTGCCCCGGTCCCTTCGGTCGGCGCCGTTCCCCCGCATCGGGAAGAGGGCAAGGCCGAAGAACGCAAGCAGTTCGACGACAGGTTCCACCCAGGGATCCGTCTTGTCCGCCAATGAGCCGAGCCTGCTTTGGTCGAATCCCAAGCCGTTGTCCTTGACCCGGCTCGCTTGCCCCATCAGAGAAGCATGGAGCCGCGATCGAGAAGGCCGTCCGATCTTCTCGTGAAGTCGCAAGACCCGGTAATGAAGCCATTTGATCGTGCCCGGCCCGGCGGCGTCGAAGGGTGCGTGGGCCACCTTGCCATTCTGGTCGACGCTCAAATCCGTCAGCGTGGAGGACAGCGTCCAAGAAGCCGGGGCACTACGCCCCTCCATGGCCCGATCCCGGAAATCGTCCACCGTCACCTGACGTTCGAGCTTACGGGCATTCCGCCAATCCGCGGCTATCGGCAGATCGACCATGAGTTCCCGGTCCGGCCAAGTATCGACGAGGGCTTCGGCCGGGTCGGCTCCCTCTGCGGACAGCACGGCAACGGGAGCGTCTTCAGCTGTCCAATGCAGCCGCAATCGCGGGTCCAGCACAGTGGCACCCACGGCGGCCAGCCAGCCGTTGACCCACCCAGCCGGCAATCCGGGGCACACGCATTCGTTCATTCGTCGCGATCCTCCGATTCCTGAACTCCTGCGGAAACAGCGTGGTCGGCGCGAATGACAATCGCCTCCAGCAGCGCGAGACCCCAGGGCCCCAGATGCGCGTCAAGCCGTCGGAATCGGGCTGGCTGGCCCCAATCAGTGACTCCGAGATCGGCGTTTGCCTCCACCGCCACACCTCCCACCGTGCCACGCACAGTCGCAGGAGTGCCATCGACTACGGGCGCCACCAGCGGTCGGCCCTTGCCGTGGTGGCTGATCACCAGATGAACCAGCAAGTCACGTTCAAACGGTTCGCCCCAATCGGGCATTCGTTGGAGCCACGCTCGAACCAGTCTGGCGGAAAGGTCTTCGTGACGGCCGCCGCGGGGCCACCCCGCTCGGTGCCGCTTTGCCTCCCACAGGTGTCGCGGCGTGTCAGATTTCGCAAGCAGCGCACCTGCTTGGTGATTGTCGGACGAGAGCCACCGTTGAAAGCGCGGGTCTGCCTTGCCGATGTCATGCAGCGTTGCAGCGTGCGCAACTATCCTCAGCAGGTCCGGCGGTAAGCCCAATCGCTCTGCGATTACCCGCGCCCGTCTGCCAACGGCATTGCCATGCCGATCCAGTTCCACTGCAGCAGGGCCGAGCGAAAACTCGTCGAAGTCATCGTTGCGTGCTTCTTCCTTGGGGCGGCGAACGGGCAGCCGCGGTACCTCGTTGCGTGGCTGCAAGAGGTGTGGTGTCAACGCACTGGCATAAGACGCCCACTCCTCGTGATCCCACCCAACCGGCGTCGGAGCGCTCCGAACGGAGTCCAGTATCTCCTGTACGGCCTGGGCCTGGCTTGCCTCGCCGTCGTCCGCATCGTCCACGAGGCCTAGCGCAGTCGCGGTCAACTGTTCCAGATGCAAACCGCACAACCTCTCGATTGCCGGCGTGTCCACGGGCAAGCCCAGGTCCTGCAGAGAGGCATCCACCACCGCGTCCGAGCAGGACGGATTCCAGCCGAACTCATCCATGAGGCCGCTGTCCGTCGGCAGCACAACTCGGTCGCCGGGGCGCAAGTCATCGACTGGCGCTGTTTCGACGGTGACGCCATCCACACCGATCCGGCACATTTCCTGGTCCGCGAGAAGTTCCCGCACATCATTGAGGGGCACATCGATGGCCTCGCGATCGCTCGGGCGGGGCCAAAGTCGCTTGCCAGCATCGGGCACATGCACACGCCAGAGCAACGAGACAGAGAGTCGGGGCGCTGCGATACCGCTGAAGTACGGCTCCACAGGCGCCTCCCCGTCCGGAGGCGTGGTCGTCTTGGTCCACTCCCACAGGAGGCCGGGCAGGATCTCGGGTGCTCGGCCAGGATCGTCCCCGGGCGATCCCAGGATGTCGGCAACGACCCGCGGGGACAATTGAACCGTGCCGTCCTCGCTCCGCGCCGCCTGCAGCCGCTCCAACACCTTCGCCGGCTCCAATCCGTACACCGGCCAGGCATCGGCCATCCCCTTCGTTCCGCGCCGCCTAGGTGGCGGCGAGTGGACATAGGTTGCGCGAGCGTGCGAGAAATGACCAAGCCGGTTGAGCCGGCCAAGCCGCTGCGTGAGCGCGCGGACGCCACATGTCTCGGTTACCAAACACTCGGCATCTAAATCCGCCCCGACTTCAAGCGTTTGCGTCGCCACCACCACAAGATGGCGCGTACGCGTCCCCATGACCCGGCCAGCCGCCATGCCAGTGTCTGCGTCCAGTATCCGCTCACGGATGCGCTGCGCCTCCCGCTCCCGGGCGAGGCCGGTCAGTAGCAGCACTTCCGCATCTGCAAGTAACTTTGCCTTCCGCAAGCGGTCGAACGTGCCGCGTGCCGTTTGGGGAGAGTTGGCGAACACGAGGCAAGCGACGGATCGCGGGCTTGAATCAACAAGGTCCAGTGCGGCATCGGCAAGGCGCTTCGCTGGGTCCCCCGCACCCCCTATCTGTAATCGAACCGGCTTCACCGCGTCCAGACGCTTGCGGACGACGGTGTGGGCTTCGTCGTCCGCGTCGAGCTCGAACCGCTCAGACGTGCCGGCGTCGCCCGTGGCCGTTAGCGCGACGAGTTGTGGCCGCGCACGTCCTCCACCGAGGAATCCCCTGGCGTTCGGATGGCATTCGGCCAGCGCCGGGATGAGGGACTGCAGGTGCGGGGCAAGATGCGCCTCGTCGAGGAGCACGAGGCTGTCCGTCCCAGCCATGGCAGCATCGACCGAACGCCGGCGCGAACCGTAACCTCGAAACAGCAAACGCGACCCGTACATGGGCAGCGTGCAGAGAACGATGGTTGGCCGCGCCGGATCGGTGGGCGAGCGCGAGGCGATTCCGCCGCGCAGGCTGATGACATCCAGCGGGACCGCATTGGCGTCCACCCATAGTGCACGCAGTCGGTCAGAAACCCTGGCCGCCACCTGCCTATCGGCATCGTCGAGTTCCGCTGCGGCTGGATCGCTGAGCGTATGGACCATCCGTCGCGCATGATCGGCGGTCGAGTCCACCAGCAGGCGACGGTTGACCACCCACCAGATTCGCGTCGGTGCAGTGCGACAGCAGGGTTCCCGGTCCGCCTGCGATGCCAGCCACCAAACCGCTAAATCCAGGCAAGCGGTCTTGCCAAGCCCCGTGGGAACGCCAATCTCACTTCTCCACCGCTCCTCCTTCGCGACCAGATCGGCCAAACGGGCCTGCCACGGAAACGGGTCGCGCCCGTTGTTGATGGCACGATAGAACGCCGGGAACGAGGGCATGGCAGGCAGGCTTTGTCCACGTGGCCGATCCGTGCCTTTGTCGGCGACACGGTCCTTCTCATTCATCGAGCGGTACGCACAGGCCAAGCCCCCGCTGGCGGCCAGCACCGATGACGACAGGCCCCGCAACGGGCTCCGCAAACCAGATCTTCACATGAGAGTACGGAAGCGCCGGCCTCCCCGGACGATTCACTTCCACCGGCATCAAGTCCACGGCCCCCGGAACGAGCGGCGAGCGGGACTGGCGGAACGATACCGGCTCCGGCAGGCCGGCGTGCCTGCACCACCGGAAAACCTCTGGCAAACGCACCTTGCCGCGCCTCTCGTGAACGACGGGAAACGCGGTCGCCCACTTCCGGGACGGTCGCAGCCATCGGCGCGGGTGGGCCGCCCAAGGCCGCGGCTCGTCTTCCCAAGGGAAGACGGCCACCTCAACCCCCGGCCCTTTGAGTACCTGCACCGCGAAGGCTGCATCACGAACCTTGGTCTGCATCACTTCGTCGGCATCCGGCGGCAACCACAGCGCCAAGCCGTGGATGCGGCCCCGCGAGCGACGGTAGCCGACATCGGGCAGCGCCAGATAGCGAGCGAGGTCGTAGCCGGCGCTCTCGAACCCGTGGCCGTGCAGAACCGCCGGCGGCTCGCCGTGAAGCCGCTGATGGTGGCTGAGCACCGCGTCCTTGAAGAGCGAGGTGAGGACAGACACGCGACGCCCGGACACGGCCCCGCGCAGGTGCAGCCAAGCGACCACGCGGCCACGGTCCGCTTCAGCTTGCGAATCCGGCGAGCGGTAGCGCGCGGAATGCACCAGCATCGGAAACTGCGAACGCCCGACGGAGGCGCCGCGCACGCGCCATGCATCGAATATCCGGTCCAGAAGGTCTGTGTCGCCCGGTCGGGGCACTTTCAGCGTGGCTTCACCATTCGGATCAGGCGAGAAAACACCCGCTGGGGAGTCGGCAGGAATCTCGGTCCCGACACGAAGCCGAACGGGCGAGTCTGACGTGCCAAGGTAGCCAACGCGCGCGGCACGCAAACGGATCGACTCCAAGGTCTGTGCCGGAGGCGTCTTCGCCCATTGATAAACAATGCGCGGGTCTCGAGGAGCGACTCGCACGCCTGGGCGATGCTGGGCACCACCGCGGGCAACGTACTCTTGGTGTGTGCGATTGGCACGTTCCGGAATCACCACAAAACGTGGCTGCTGGGCCTGATGCCACGCCCGCGGATGCGCGTGGATGGTTGGAGCGGGTAACGCTTCCAGCCACAGGAGTTCACTGCCGTCCGTTACCCGTGTCTGCTGCCGAGTGCCATCGGCCGCAACGAGTGCAGCGAACAACCGCGCCGGGGACGGAGGCCACTCGCCACGCTCCAAGCGTCCGGTGTTTGCGGTCCCGTCCGGGTCGCCGCGGAAGGTGCCGTGGAGCAGTTCCACGCTGATGGTGAACATCAGTCTTCGAGTACCGGCCAAGTCGCGAGGATCGCCTTGCGCAGGTTCGCCTTGGGCGTGAGAGTTCTCGCCTCCCTAACCCAGCCATCGAGCGGCACACCCACGGATTCGGCCTTCTGCCTTGCCGCCTGGAGTAGCTCGCGCGTGGCCGGCGCGCCGAGGAGGTCGCAAGACTCGTCCCCGCCGTCGCCAAGCCAAGTCACGGTCGTTGCACTGGGGCGCAGCTCGGCGCCAGACCGCAACGCAAATCCCCTGCCGAATGCGAGCTGATGCGCGTGCAGGCCCAGCGCAACAAGTAGCGCCCTCAATGCCGCATCGGCCTCAGGGGTTCCAGCTCCAAGTCCGACGCGCCGAAGTTGGGCGAATGAGACCGTGGCGCGTTGAGTCACGCGGGCAAAGGACACCGCTGCCGCAGGGGCGGCCGCTCCCATGAAGGGCACCTGGCCATGCCCGATTTCCGAGAGCTTGTCGTTCCTTCCCCCCTCGATCTTGCCGCCCTTCCCCACGTCCCAATCCGTACGATCATTCGGGTTGGAAGTAACCTGCTCGTCCGTGCTCAGGTTCAGGGCATCGCCTTTTAGGCCGAATGTTCTGGTTTCCGTGGATGCCGGTTGCCAGCCCACGATCTCCGAGACCCATGCCCGGGCGTGCTTGGTGTTCTGTCGATTCCTCCCCAGGTGGGACTGCCAGAATCCATACAGGAGCGCTTGTGGAAACCACGCGATCAAGGGGCCGCACGCGTGCGCCGTGGCACCGAAGATTGCCTTGCCGATCTCCGTTTTCATGAAGTTCTCGCCATTGAGTTCGGAGTCACGCAGATACGCATCGGCGTTGCGATGAGGAAACTCAAGACTCGACAGCGATTTCGGAAGGTGCGACGGCAGGTGCGGCATCGCGGATAGATCCAGCGTGAACTCGGGAATCGACATCGACTTCCGGTGCTGTTGCAAGGCGCGCTCTAGACGGTTGGCCTGCGACGGGACGTTGTCAATGACGATGACCGGTGTCGCCTCCGAGTCTCCAGCCGCCGCCCAGCGACGATCATGCTGATAGTTGCCGCCCTCGTACACTGCAGGCTTCACGGGACCGCCAAGGCCAGCCAGCGGTTCCAGTTCCGCGTCAATCCGAATGCCGTCGTCAAACGAGTCATCCGTGCAACCTGCCAGCAGCGCACCCAAGTCAATGTGTCGGGACACTTCCCTAATCTCCTGTCTGTTAGTCAAGATGCGCGCATTACGCTACCGCTCTCCTGCCGGTCGGGGCACAGTCCCGACGTTGAGGTTCTTCTTCCGGTTCTGAGGGAGTCCGCACGTGCGTTTCGTGGATACGCCAAACCCAGGTTCGTCAACGGTTCCTCGGAGAATAGGGTGCCACGGCGCGCCGGAAAGCGCATCCCGCCTTTTGTAAGTAATTCATGTTCACAGCGCATTTTTCCGTTAATTTCTCATGTGAATAATCCTCTGTCCATAGAGTCAGTAGTCCGTCACCGCGCGCCACGCGTCGCTCAGCGTTGCTGCGTCAGAACGGAATTCGATGGTGCGCCGGCGACCTGGGAGCCTGAGCCGCAGAGCGATACGCGAGTGACGGTCAACGCGGACATGTCATCTGCGATGTCTCAGATGATCATCAGATAGGTCTTGTAACAGGGGCTACTATTAGTGCTTCAGACTGGTTTTTTTGAGCCGTAGGGTGACAATCAAGCTCACCGAGGATCTCGTTCCCCTATCGGACCTGAAGGTGAATCCGGGGCGCGTGGTGAAACATACGACCGACGTACACCGGCCGGTGCTGGTCACGAACCGCGGCCGGGGCGTCGCCGTCGTCCAGTCCGTCGGCGACTATGAGCGAGCCCGGGAGGAACGCGACTTCATGCGCGCGGTGGTAGCAGGGCTTGCGGATCTGGACGCGGGACGGGAAGTCGATTTCGACGAGGCCAGGGAGCGGCTCGGTCTTAACTCCCTGTTCATATCAATTGTGCGAGAAAGGTTCTGGCCGGAACAATGACCGGGGTCTGCACTTCAAAACAGTCGTTTGCGACATAGTCGGCGTCAATCACCACCTGGAACGCGTGCGATGCCTGCAACTGTTTCTGAAAATAGCCCAGCGTAGTCGATAGTGGCGCCTTCTCGCTGCTCTTGACCTCGACCAGGAACCAGGGTCTCGCATCTCGAGTGACAAGGAAGTCAACTTCGTGCTTCTGCTTGTCGCGGACAAAATGCAGGGAAAAGTCACCTTGTCCCGATTCAGTCCACCAGTGCACCGCTTTGTGGAGCGCGCTGGCCACCAGGTTTTCTGCGCGGGCACCAGGGTCGGCTACTTGCGACCAGTCCCATAGATAGTACTTTGGTTCTTTACGCAATGCCCGGGCTACATTGCGGTGCCAGGGCCTGACGGTAAAGCAGTAGTACAGTGATTCCAATGTGTCGATCCAGCGCCGCACGGTGTCAATGGATACGCGCACGCTTTTGGACAGATACGTATAACTCGTGAGTTGACCAACCTGCGAACGCAATAAGGTTGCCAACAGTTCAACCTGTCCCAACTCCTGAATCCGGGTCAGATCGCGCAGGTCTTCCCTGAACAGTTGCTCGTTGCGCAAGCTGCGCCATCGGTTGTAGAAACGCTTCTGGCCCTTGAGGAAGGGCTCTGGAAATCCGCCGAATTGCCACAGTGATTCCCATTGATCGTGCTCGATGCACCCTGGTGCCGGGTTGATCAGTGCATCCCTTGTCGGAGTTGCAATGCACTCGGCAACGGAAACGGGATGCAAGGTGTAGGGGAAATAGCGTCCCATCAAACTGTCACCGCCCCGTCTGAACGTAGCGAGCGAGGCACTACCTGTCACCAGGACATTTGCGCGCGTTTCGTACTGATCAAAGAACCCTTTCAGCAAGTCTCGCCAATGCTGGTACTTGTGGAGCTCGTCAAAAACGCATAGGGGCAGGTCAGTATGCAGGCGGTCAAGCCCAAGCTGCTCTGCAATGGAGGACGGGCCATTGACGATCATCTCTCGATGCGTCTGGTTGTCCCAGTTAAAGTAGCCGGCGGCATCGCCCAAAGACCGCGCAATCGTGGTCTTTCCGACCTGGCGTGGCCCAGACAAAAAAACCATCTGACGATTGGTGCGGAAGTGCTGCTGCAGTTCTGCCAGCAGGTAACGTTGAATGACCATATTTGATGGTATCGTAGATTGGTCATGACCATATTACGATGATACGTTGAATAGTCAACGTTGGAAAAATGTGTTTCTCCCGAATCGCCGTCGTCGTACTTCGTGTGAGAGATCGAATCGGTCGAGAGGTTCGTCGCGATGCGGGCGGGTTTGGTCAACTCCTTCGGCTTTCCCTCGGCGAGGCGCGCACATCGCGACCTGCCGTTCAGCACCTCGACGATTTCGTTCAAGCGAGACGGTTGCGGATGATTACCGTCCCACGTCGATACGGCCTGCTTTCTCCTCGTCGAACCACCAGCCATCCGGGAACGGGGCAATGAACATCTCGTCGGGCTGGTCGGGTCGTCCGAACTTGTCCCAATAGACAATGCGCGTGTCGTCGAGGGTTTCGAGGGGGAACTGGTAGTAGTTCCAGAGCAGCACGCGGTCGAGCGCGCGCAGGGCACTCACGAACACGTGGAGGTCTGTCGCCCCCAGGGCCGTATCGACCAGCGCATCGACCGCAGGATGGTCGATGCCGGACGGGTTCCAGTACGTCGTCGATGCGGAGTGAAAATAGGGTCGTAGCTGCCAGGATGGCGGGACCTCCATAAATCCCAGCAGGATAAGGGCGTCGAAGTCCCCGCTGCGCCGCCGATTGGTGCTCCTGACGCTCTCGACCATCCTGATATTCGCCTGGATACCCAGCGCGGTGAGCGCATGCACGTACGGCAACAGAGTGCGCACATCGGTTGGCGTGGCAGAAAGAAACTCGATGGTGAAGGGCTCACCCCTCGTGTCTACCAGGGCGTTGCCTTGCATCCTGAAACCGGCGTCCTCGAGCAGTTGCCGAGCCCTTGACAGGCCCTGGCGGTCGACACCGATGGCGTCGGAGCGGGGAAACGAGAAGACCCGATTGAACACAGCCTCGGGCAACCGCGCACGATAGGGTTCGAGCAGCGCCACTTCCGCGGCGTCCGGCAATCCCGACGAGGCGAACATAGAGTCTGCGAAAAAGCTGTGGGCGCGTCGTAGTACACCGCCGTGGAGGGCACGGTTCTGCCACTCGAAATCGAACGCGTGGGCCAGGGCTTCCCGCACAAGGGGATCGTCGAACGGCTGTCTGCGGGTGTTGAGTACGAGGCGAAATCGGGAACCACGTACGGACCCGGAACCCAGGGTGCCCTTGCGCAGCCAGCCGCGTTCGCCGGCCGGAACGTCGTAGGAAAACAACCAGTGGCGGGAGTCACTCTCGGTCCAGACGTCGATCAGGCCTGCACGCACCGCTTCGCGGGCGACGACGGCGTCGAGATGGCGCTCGTAGTGAATCGTGTCGAAGTTGAACCTGCCGCGATTGATCGGCAGGTCACGTCCCCAGTAGTCGGGAACCCTGGTGTAGCTGAAGTACCGGCCCTGCCGGGATACCTTTGTCAGTCGATACGGGCCGCTCTGCAACGGCGGTTCATGCGTCGGTTGGGTGACGTCACGTTCGCCCCAGTAGTGCGCCGGAACAATCGGAATGAAGCCCATGATGTGGACCTGCTTGGCCACATCGGAGTCGCCATGAACCGTAACCGTCAGCGGACCCGGCGCCTCGACCCCGGTAATCCAGTCGAGAACCCCTCCCCATCCCGAAGACATATAGTCCTTGCGGAACGTGTCCAGCGAGAACTTGACATCCGTCGAGGTGATCGGCTTACCGTCGTGCCAGCGGGCCTCGGGTCGCAGTCGAAATACGACGCTCCGCCGGTCCGCGCTTAGTGCCACCGACTCGGCGAGACTGCCGTAAAACCCGGAAAGCTCGTCCCCGGCACGCTTGAGCAGGTAGTCGTACGACAGCCCGAATCCCGGCGGTTTGGATGTTGGTGTCGCGCTGACCATGCTGTAGGTATAGGCCAGCGTCAGCGCGCCCCCCTTCGGGGCATCGGGGTTGACCTAGTCGAAGTGCGCGAAATCGTCGGGGTACTTCAGGTCGTAGTTGGGAATTTGCGAGATTCCGTGGCGGAACTCGAGGGCGTCGTAATCGATGACGGCTGCGGTCGCCTGTTGGGCACCCAGGGCCAGCAACCACAGGCCAGCAATCGATGCTGGCGCGCGTGGGCAGAACCGGAACACGTCAAGGACGCGGAAGTCGAGGCAACGGATTAATCGGGTCGACGCGATCTAGAAGACCGACAAGACCTCCGACTCGAACCTCTGAATTGCCGCCGTATTGTTCCCGAAGCCGCACAACATGATCTCGTCGGCGCCGGCTTCGATATAGCCACCCAGATAGTCCTGAACAGCATTGACGGTGCCCCAGCAGTACCAGGGCTGGCCCGGTGATTTTTTCCATTCTTCATCACTGTCGAACAACCGGGTCGGCAGGCAGACCGTGCGGCGGACTTCTGCTGGATCGCGCCCAAAGTCCTCGCAGTGGCGATCGATCACCTGTTGCTTCCGTGTGTATACGTCCACACCGCCGGGGTGCCAGAAGTCCAGGTTACTGGTGTCGCCATAGCGCGCACAGGTCCTCAAAGTGCGCCTTTCGCCATTGCCCCCGATCAAGATGGGAATCGGTCTGTCCTGAGCGGTTCTAGGCGACAAGGGCGCGTCCTTCAACTGATAGTACTTGCCGGAAAAGTTCACATATGCTTCCGGGTCCTTGGTGAGCAGCAGACGGATCAACTGCGTCGCCTCCTCCAACCGGTCACTGCGTTCCCGCAACGACGGAAAGTCCCAGCCGTAGGCTGTATGTTCCTGTTCGTACCAGGCGGCGCCCAGTCCCAGTTCCACCCGACCGCCCGATATGTGATCGAGGGTGGTCGCGATCTTTGCCAGGAGCGCCGGGTTGCGGTACGTATTGCCGGTCGCGAGAATTCCCAGACGTAACCGATCGGTGATCATCGCCAGCGCCGTGAGCAGCGTCCAGCCCTCCATGGCCCAACCATGTCCACCCTGCCCCGGCGGCATGAAGTGATCGGAAACCCACAGGCTTTGCCATCGACCCGCTTCCACCGTCTTCGCGACCGCGACAACGTCAGACCACCGAGTGTTGTATTGGCTGATCTGGGCACCGAATATCATGGAGACCTCCTGTATACGTGGTTCGTTCTGTCCATTCCCATTAACTCATAGTTCTGGCGAACGCTTCTAGCGAATCGCATGGCCGATTTGACGGGCGTCTTGATGCATATCAATTGACATCATGATGCTACATTTCTATCATCCCGCCGCATGAGAACAACCTTGACACTTGACCGAGACGTCGCGGCCAAGCTGCGCGATGAGATGACGCGGACCCACACAAGCATGAAAGATGTCGTGAACACCTTCCTTCGCCGCGGGCTCGAGTCACCCAGGGAAGAGGATCTTGCAGCACCGTTTGCCGTGAAGGCGCGTCCAATGGGCATCAGGGAAGGATTTGACATTGACGACATCGGTGGCCTGCTAGACCTGCTCGACGGCCCCGCTCGGCGGTGATACTCGTCGACGCCAATCTCCTCCTCTACGCCTACGACTCCGAGAGTCCGCATCACGAGGCATCCCGGCAGTGGCTCGAAACGCAGTTCTCCTCCGGCCACCCCGTCGGCTTCGGCCTGGTCACATTGCTGGCGTTTGTCCGTATCGCGTCGGACCGTCGCATCTACACGCGTCCCCTGACGCCGACGGCCGCCTGCCTGCTGGTCAACGAGTGGCTTTCGCAACCCAACGTGCGGTTGCTTCAACCGGGGCCGCGAAGTTGGACGCTCCTGAGCGAACTCTGCGAGGAGGGCCAGGCAAAGGGCGCCATGGTGATGGATGCGCACCTCGCCGCCCTGGCGCTGGAACACGGTGCGTCAATTGGGACGACCGACCGTGACTTCATGCGGTTCCCGGAGGTCGAGATCATAAACCCGGTCGAGGGCGTGTCCTCGCCATAGACGCTCCGAAAAGCATCTAACCAAAGACGAAATCGGCTTATCCATCGCCCATTACGGACGCGACTCTGGCATTAGAATTGCGCCCATGCCGGCCTTGACGCACATCAAACAGCTCGAAGCGGAGAGCATTCACATCATCCGCGAGGTTGCGGCCGAGTTCGAGAACCCGGTCATGCTCTATTCGATCGGCAAGGATTCGTCGGTCCTGCTGCACCTTGCGCGCAAGGCGTTCTTTCCCGGCACGCTGCCGTTTCCGCTGCTGCACGTCGATACGACCTGGAAGTTCCGCGAGATGATCGCGTTCCGGGACCGGATAGCGCGCGACTACGGTCTCGATCTCATCGTCCACACGAATACGCAGGGGGTCGCCGACAACGTCACGCCGTTCACTTACGGCAGCAAGAAATACACCGACATCATGAAGACCCAGGCGTTGCTGGAAGCCCTCGACAAGCACGGATTCGACGCCGCGTTCGGCGGCGCCCGGCGGGACGAAGAGCGCTCGCGGGCGAAGGAGCGCGTCTACTCCATACGCGACCGCAACCACCGCTGGGACCCGAAGAGCCAGCGCCCCGAACTCTGGAACCTGTACAACGGCAACATCAATCGCGGCGAGGAAGTGCGCGTCTTTCCCCTGTCGAACTGGACCGAGATCGACGTCTGGCAGTACATCCTGTCGGAGAACATCGAGATCGTCTCGCTCTACCTTGCCGCCGAGCGGCCGGTGGTCGAGCGCGAAGGGACGCTGATCATGGTGGAGGACGAACGCATGCAGCTCGAGCCCGGCGAAGAGCCCCGGCAACGCATGGTGCGGTTCAGGACCCTCGGCTGCTACCCGCTGTCCGGCGCCATCGAATCCACCGCGCGGACCCTGCCGGAAGTGATCCAGGAGATGCTGCTGGCAACGCATTCCGAAAGGCAGGGCCGGCTGATCGACCACGATGCCGTGAGTTCGATGGAGCAGAAGAAGCGCGAAGGATACTTCTGATGTCGGAGCCAACGACGCCCGTCTCCGATCAGCGCCAACTGATCGAACGGGACATCGATGCCTACCTCGCCCAGCATGAACGCAAGGAGATTCTGCGCATCCTGACCTGCGGCTCGGTCGACGACGGCAAGAGCACCCTCATCGGACGCCTGTTGCACGACTCGCAGCTGATCCATGAAGACCAGCTCGAAGCCGTCGAGCGCGAAAGCAGGACCGGCGGTTCCCGGGCGGGCGAACTCGACCTCGCGCTTGTCCTCGACGGCCTGCAGGCGGAACGCGAACAGGGCATCACCATCGACGTGGCCTACCGCTACTTTTCCACCGCAAGGCGCAAGTACATCATCGCGGACACACCCGGTCACGAGCAGTACACGCGCAACATGGCCACGGGCGCGTCCACCTGCGACGCCGCCATCATTCTTATCGACGCCGCGAACGGCGTGCTGACGCAGACCCGGCGACACACGTTCATCGCGCGCCTGCTCGGCATCCGGCACCTCGTCGTCGCCGTGAACAAGATGGACCTGGCGGACTACCACGAGGCAGCCTTCTCGGCCATCCGTGAAGACTACGAAGCGTTCGCCTCGCGTCTCCGGGTGGAGGATCTCAACTTCATTCCCATGTCGGCGCTGCACGGCGACAACGTCGTCGAGCGATCCGAAAACATGCCGTGGTACCGCGGCGCATCCCTGATGCACGTGCTTGAGAACATGCACATCGCGCCGGGCGGCGGCATCGACAACTTCCGCATGCCGGTGCAGCGTGTGAACAGGCCGGACGCGTCCTTTCGCGGCTACAGCGGCAGCGTGGCGAGCGGCGCGGTGCGGCCAGGCGACGCTGTCGTTGTCCTACCGTCCGGCCTGGAGACCGAGGTGACGCGCGTCGTCTCGATGGACGGAGACATAGAGGAAGCGGTTCCACCCATGGCGGTGACGCTGACGCTGGCCGACCAGATCGACATCAGCCGTGGCGACGTGTTGGCGAGTCCCGCGAACCAGCCCCGGGTCTCTGACACGATCGACGCGACACTGGTGTGGATGAGCGAAACCGACATGACACCGGGCAGGCAGTACCTTCTCAAGCAGGGCACCAAACAGGTCTTCTGCCGCGTCGAAACGCTGCGGGACCGGGTCGACGTCAACACCCTGGAACCCGCGCCCGCATCGACCCTCGCCCTGAACGAGATCGGCCGCGTCCGGCTGGTTCTTTCGGAGCCGATCGCCCATGACGCGTATGAAGAGAGCCGTGCCACCGGATCCTTCATCGTCATCGACCGCGTCTCCAACATCACGGTCGGGGCCGGCATGATCCAGATTCCCGGTGGGCAGGCATTGCGTTCGCACTGGGACGAGACGCCTCATGGCGCTTTGACCGCCGCCAACCCTGCGGTCACCACGGAAGAAAAGGCGCAGCGCCTGGGACAGACACCGGTCACGGTGCTGTTTACCGGGTTGTCGAAGAGCGGCAAGACCGTGATCGCCCAGGCAGTGGAACGCAAGCTGTTCGACGAGGGGCGGCTGGCGACGGTGATCGACGGACAGAACTTTCGCTTGGGTCTAAGCCGCGATCTCGGATTTTCCGCCGAAGACCGCTCCGAGAACGTGCGGCGCGCGGCGGAATCCGCGCGGCAGATCAACGATGCCGGCCTGATCTGCCTGACGGCGTTCGTCGTGCCCCTCGACCGCGTGCGCGAACGCGCCCGGGCGGTGGTCGGCTCCGAACGGTTCCTCGAGGTGTTCCTGACCGCGCCCATGGAAGAACTGAAGCGCCGCGACGCAAGCGGGCTCTACGAGGCGGCGGAGCGCGGCGAGATTCCGAGCTTCCCCGGCGTCAGCTCCGAGTTCGAAGCGCCGACGGCGCCGGATCTCGTGCTCGATACGGCATCGCTCGACGTGGACGAATGCGCGCAGCGCGTGATGGAGCTGCTGCGGCAGAGAGGTTTCATCCGCTGAAACCGAAGGTGTATGCTCGAATTGGCGTTTGTGCCACGGGGAGCGTTCGATGTCCGCCAAGCCGCTGCCAGCGGTCCCTTACCTGAAAATTCCCGATACGGGAGACCCGTACCTCGAAGGCCACAAGTGCGACGTCTGCGGCGCGATATTCCTGGATGCGCGGCAGGTGTGCGCGAAGTGCGGAGCGCGGGAGCAGATGCGCGCCATCGCGTTGTCCAATACGGGCAAGCTCTACTCCTGGTCGATCGTGTACCGGTCGTTTCCCGGCATCGAAGTGCCGTACATCTCGGCGGTGGTCGACCTCGACGACGGCGCGACGGTCAAGGGCAACCTGATCAACTTCGAGCCTGATCCGGCCAACATCGCCTTCGACATGCCGGTGGAAGTGACGTACGGCGACGCCCTGGGGCGCAAGGATCGGGATGGAAACGCATATCTCTCATATTTCTTCCAGCCACGAACGCGTTAGCGCCATGAAATCCGCCGGCCCTTCGGGCACGCCGCATTTCACCCCCGCCCAAGCCCTCTGTTTAGCCCATCCCGCCCGTCCCGGATCCTGCGCCTTGATCGGCACTTACGTGCTTTTCTACGGCGCAGCTACTAGCAAGCAAACTCAACTGAGCGGCAACCCAAAGGAGCCCAACAATGACTGATGCATACGTCGTCGGCGTGGACATGATCAAGTTCGGGCGATTCCCCGAGAAATCGGTACCCCAGATCGGGGCCGAAGCAGCGCTGCTGGCGCTCGACGACTGCGATCTGACCATCCAGGACATGCAGGCCCTGTACTGCGGCAACCTGGGACAGGCGAGCGCGATGGTCGGCCAACGCATCCTGCAGCAGATCGGCCAGACCGGAATACCCGTCGTCAACTGCGCGAACGCGTGCGCCACGGGCGCGACCGCGTTCCGCGAAGCCTGGGCTTCGGTCAAGGCGGATCTCCACGATCTCGTCATCGCGGTGGGCGTCGAACAGATGGGCCGCGGCCTACTCGGCGGCGGGGGCGGCCGCAGCGGTATTCCGAAGGAAGGCCTGCTCGGTTCGGGAACCATGCCGTCGGTATTCGCCGAAGCCGGCATGGAGCACACGCGCAAGCATGGAACCACCTTCGAACAATTCGCCAAGGTCTCGGTCAAGAACCACCACCACGCGACGATGAACGCGAAGGCGATGTACCAGATCGAGACGCCGCTCGAAACCGTCATGAACTCGGAGATGATCTCCTACCCCAATACCAAGCTCATGTGTTCGGTGAACGTGGACGGTTCCGCCGCAGCAGTGATCGCCAGCGAAAAGAAGGCGAGAGAACTCGGTTTGATGGATCGCGCGGTCAAGGTGCGCGCATCGGTGCTGACCTCCGACCCGTGGCAGGAACGCGATCTCGTGATGCCCGACGTCAATACCTGCACGCGCAAAGCGGCGGCAGCGGCGTACGAGATGGCGGGGGTCGGCCCGGACGATCTCGACCTGGTCGAACTCCACGACTGTTTCGCGACGGCGGAAATCCTGCACTACGAGAACCTCGGGCTGTGCGCCGATGGAGAAGCGGGCCGCCTGATCGACGAGGACGAGGTGGCATTGGGCGGCAGGATTCCGGTCAACGCGTCCGGTGGCCTGCTGTCGAAAGGCCATCCCCTGGGCGCCACCGGAATCGCGAACATCTACGAGGTGTCCACGCACCTGCGCGGCGAAGCGGGCAAGCGCCAGGTGGAAGGCGCCCGCCTCGGCCTGACGCACGTGATCGGCCTCGGCAGCGCCTGCGGGATCCACATCCTGGAACGCGTAGCGTAGTCCGAATCTCCGTCACCACCCGGCACGGTTGTCCCGGCATGCGTATCGGTGTCGTCAGCGACACGCACAACAACCTGAAGAACTGCCGCCGCATCGTGCAGATCTTCAACGACGCGGGCGTGGACGCGGTCGTGCATACCGGCGACATCACGCAGGCGAAGACCCTTGCCGTGTTCGCCGCGCTCGACGCGCCGCTGTACGGCGTATTTGGCAACAACGACCAGGAGCGCGAAGCGCTCGAAGCCACCGCACAGGAGTTCGGTTTTCGGTTCCAAGACCCTCCACTCGATATCGTCCGGTCCCACCGGCGCATCATCGTGGTCCACGATCCGCGCGACCTCGAGGGCGTGTTCGGGAAGGAACACGACCTCGCCCTCCACGGACACACCCACATGCTGCGCATGGAGCGGCAGGGATCCCAACTCATCTTCAATCCCGGCGAATGCGCCGGTCACATGGTCGGCCTGAACGCCGTCGGCGTCGTCGACCTGGATACGCTCGAGCCGAATCTGGTGCATTTCTGATCCCGAGCGTGCCCTCCCGCCGACACGACATGGCGGTTGCGGTATAGTCCCGCCGCCCCAAGCTCGCGATGAATCCCGGAGTCTGAAATGCCCGCGCAGTCCATGGACGAACTGGTTGCCCTGTGCAAGCGGCGCGGGTTCATCTTCCCGGCGAGCGACATCTACGGCGGGCTGCAGGGCGTATACGACTACGGCCCCCTCGGCGTCGAGTTGAAGAACAACCTGAAGGCCGCCTGGTGGCGCGCCATCGTGTATCAGCGAGACGACGTCGAAGGGCTGGACTCCGCCATCCTGACCAACCGCCAGGTCCTGCACTACTCCGGCCACGAGGACACATTCGCCGATCCGCTCGTGGATTGCCGGGCGTGCAAGTCGCGGTGGCGCGCCGACCACCTCGATGGCCGCTGTCCTCGCTGCGGCTCCGACGACCTGACCGAGCCGCGGCCGTTCAACCTGATGTTCAGAACCGCCATCGGCCCGGTGGACGACGGCTCCGCGTTCGCCTATCTCCGACCCGAGACGGCGCAGTCGATCTTCACCAACTTCAAGCACGTGCTCGACTCGACTTCGCGCCGCCCGCCGTTCGGCATCGCCCAGATTGGAAAGGCGTTCCGCAACGAGATCACGCCCCGGAACTTCATCTTCCGGGTGCGCGAATTCGAGCAGATGGAGCTCGAGTTCTTCGTCGAGCCGGGGACCGACGAGGACTGGCACGAGACCTGGGTGCAGGCGCGCCTCGACTGGTGGCAGGACCAGGGGGTGAACCCGAACAACCTGCAGCTATACCACGTGCCCGGTGACGAACTGGCGCACTATTCGAAGGCAACCGTCGACATCATGTACAGCTTCCCCCACGGCGTGGAAGAACTCGAGGGGATCGCCAACCGCACCGATTTTGATCTCGGATCCCACACCAGGGGCCAGCCGGAACTGTCCATCGACGCCGAGGTCATGCCGAACGCCGACTCGACAGCGCGGCTCGCGACGCCGGACCAGGCTTCGGGCAAGTGGACGGTGCCCTACGTGATCGAACCGTCTGCCGGCGTCGACCGCGGGGTGCTCGCGCTGCTCAACGAGGCCTATCGTGTCGAGGAACTCGACAACGGCAGGCGCCGCACGGTGCTCGGCCTGAAACCGCACCTGGCGCCGATCAAGGCCGCCGTGATACCCCTAAAACGCAACCATGAAGGCATCGTCGCCAAGGCGCGGGACATCAAGCAGTCGCTGCAGGCGCTGGGGCTCGGCCGCGTGCTCTACGAGCATACCGGCAACATCGGCAAGGGCTACCGCCGTCACGACGAGGTCGGGACGCCGTTTTGCGTAACGGTCGACTTCCAGACGATCGAGGAGGACGACACCGTGACGGTGCGCGATCGCGACACCATGGACCAATGCCGCATCGCGGTGAGCGACCTGCCGGCGTACCTTTCGGAGCGCTTGTGACACGCGCGGTCATCGCCGCCATCGGCGAAGACAGGCCTGGCCTGGTAAACGATCTCGCCAAGCTCGCGCACGACCTCAAGCTGTCCATCGAGGACAGCCGCATGTCGGTGCTGGGAGGCGAGTTCGCGGTGCTCATGAGCATATCGGGCGGCGGCCTGGCACTGGCGCGCCTCGAAGAAAAGCTCGCCCAGCTCGCCGAGGCCAACGGGCTTGCATACCTGTTCCGCGGCACCAGCGACCGCGAAGGGGTCGAGGGCTGTCTGCCCTATACCGTGAACGTCACCGCCATGGACCATCCCGGGATTGTGCACGCCGTGGCGAGTTTCTTTTCGTCGCGCGACATCAACATACACAGCCTCGACACCGTGACCGAGCGGGCGCCGCATACGGGCACGCCGATATTCTCCCTCGCGATGGAAGTAGAGATACCGTCTACCGTGCGGATCGCGGAACTGCGCGACGCGTTCTTCTACTTCTGCGACGACCGCGATCTCGACGCCGAGTTTCGTCCAGCCTGATCCGGCTGACGGAAAGAACCACCCGACCGCCAGGCTACCTGTCTGCGGGCACCCGGGGCTCGGCGGACAGGCTTGGATGCAGCGAAGACAGGGTCAGGTTCGGGTTGTAGAAAGGATCCTGCGGAATGTGCTCGGCAATGAAGCGTTCCAGCAGGTCGTTGTCGGACGGAGGATCGGAGCGGCTTCTCGACTGGGACTCGTGGTGCAGCAGGACGACTTCCGACAGGTAGACGTTGCTTAAGCCCGCAAGGTGTGCGCGAAGGCAGAATTCGGTGTCGCTGCCGATGATTCGATAAGCCTCGTTGAAGACTCCTATCGCATCGATGACATCGCGCCCGACAGCGAGACACGCCCCGGTCACCGTCGCGACGTTGCGCGAAACCGCGGGCGAAACGAATATGCTGCCCGCCTCCTCCAGCCGGACGCCGCTGTAGACATGACCTGTGCGTCCACCGTAGCCGACGACCACGCCCGCGTGCTGAATCGTTCCATCCTCGAACAGCAACAGCGCCCCGACAACACCCACGTCGTCCCTGGTGGCGTACTCGGCCATGCGCGCGAGCCATCCTACGGTGACCGACACGGTGTCGTTATTCAGGAAGACGAGCACGTCTCCGGCGGCCTCGGCCAGGGCAAGGTTGTTGAGACGGGACCAATTGAACTCCATGTCCGCCGGCAGCAGCCGGAAGTTCTTCCGCTCGAGTTCCGTCCGCCGCAGCCAGTCACGGGTCTCCGGCAGCCTCGAACCGTTGTCCACGACGATCACGTCGAAACAGCTTTCCGCATTCGTCTCATACAGGCTGTCCACGCAGGGTGCCAGGAGGTCCAGGCGATCACGCGTCGGAATCACCACCGTCACATGCGCCCGCCCTTCAGTACCGAAGCGGCAGCGCCACCCGGAGGAAGTCGTCTCCACCCTCGCGCAGGGTCCGTAGCGGCTCCGCAGCAGGTTCTCCAGGCACTCAAGCGGTGCCGACGGCGGTGTTTCCGCTCCCGCCAGCCTATGGCTCAGAACCACGGGCAGATGTTCGATCCAACTCCCATGGAACAAACGTCGCCGGGGAGCGCCAGCGACCGGGGGCGGTTGATCCATGGGCGACGAGCGGGGCCGGGCCACAGGCGGAGCCGAAGGCACCGGCTGTGGGGCACTCGCGCCCTGTACCGCGCGAAGCACCGAACCGTATGGGTCGTGAAAGCTCCATTGCCCGTTCCAAGTGCGGCGCGTCATGCCCACGCAGTCCGAGAGGTAGTCCTTGTGGAACAGGAGGTCCGGCGAGAAGTCGGGCTTGAAGGAGGGCAGTCGGCGAACCCCCCTGATATCGATCCGATCCGAGTCCCCGTAGACGATATCCGCCCCCGCTTCGAGTGCGCGCGTGATGGCGCCGAGGCTGTGCGGGTGCAGGCAGCACGCGCGGCCAAGGAACACGATACCCAGGGCGTCGGGCGGCAACATGTCTTCCCCAGTCGATGTCGCCATCGGATGCGCATCGACGCCGCGAGCGCGAAGGTCGCCGATGGAACCGGGGAACGAAGGCTCGTCTTCAACGAATACCCTGGTATTGCGTGCGGTCTCGGTCAGGTTTGCGACCGCGAATCCGCGTTCATCGTCATCGAGTCCGCACAGTGAAACGGCCAACGCGACCTTGACCGGATACTCCTCTCTCCCCGCCTCGGCAACCTCGATCCATCGGCGATAGCGCCGGAACTGCTCCCCCGGCGAGAGCGATGTGTAGTCGATCAAAACCCCGCAAGCGCGCCGGAGTCCGCCCGCGCGCAGCAACGCCCGCAGGAGGTCTCGCCCCCCTCCCCTCGTCCGTAGTGCTCCCGGCAGGTGCCAGATGGCATGCGCGAGTTCCCGTAGCTGCTTCACATACCGACGCAAGGTCGCGGATACCACGAGGGCTAGTCCTGCAACAGCCGCAGCAAGTACTCTCCGTAGCTGCTGGCGCCGAGTTCCCGACCGAGCCCTTGCAGTTCCTCGCGGCTGATCCAGCCATTCAGGAAGGCCACTTCCTCCAGCACCGCTATGCGCTCGCCGTGCCGCCTCTCCAACGTCTGAACGAACGTGGAGGCCTCGACCAGGCTGTCGTGGGTTCCCGCATCGAACCACGTAAAGCCGCGTCCCAGGCACTCGACGTGCAGGTCCCCGCGCTCCAGGTAATGGCGATTGACGTCACTGATCTCGAGTTCACCGCGATCGCTTGGCCGCACGTCGGCCGCGACCCGGGCGACGTCGCTGTCGTAGAAATAGAGTCCCGTAACCGCCCAATCGGATCGTGGCCGCGACGGTTTCTCTTCGATGGAGGTCGCGCGTCCGTCCTCGTCGAAATCTACCACTCCGTAGCGCTCGGGGTCGGGCACACGATAGCCAAATACCGTGGCGCCTCGCCGGCGGGAGACGGCCGCGCGCAATCGTTCCGTGAGTCCGTTACCGAAAAAAATGTTGTCTCCGAGGGCCAGCGCGCAGGCGTCGCCGCCGATGAAGTCCTCGCCGATCAGGAAAGCCTGGGCCACCCCATCGGGGCTCCGCTGAGGGGCATAGCAGAACCGCATGCCCAGTCGGCTGCCATCGCCCAGCAGGCGCCTGTAGCTGTCGAGACAATCGGGTGACGAGATGACCAGAATCTCCCGGATCCCGGCTAGCATGAGCACACTTATGGGGTAGAAGATCATCGGCTTGTTGTACACGGGCAGCAGTTGTTTCGACACCGCCCGCGTCAGGGGGTACAGGCGAGTCCCCGCACCCCCTGCGAGAATGATCCCCTTCATACGGTCGGCCCGGTCAGTTTTTTCTTCCATCTGCCTGCGGGCGATTCCAGGTCGCCCCAATTTGCCGCGAGCATCAAATATCGAGGACTCCGCCGTACATTTCGACGTCGTCCAGAATCCTGTGCCAACGCACCAGTGCCTTGTACCAGTCAAGGGTGATCGTCGGGACGGTCCTGTCGACCGTCCCGGCCTCGAGTGCTTCGCAGATTTCTGCAACGCCGTCTTCGGCCGTCTTCTCGGCGCGATAGCCGAGGGCCTCGATCTTCCCGAAGGCGACGCGATAGCTGCGAAGATCCGGATCACCATACCACTCGATCTCGACGTCCCCGGGCACACACGCCGCCACGGCCTCCCCAAGGACACGAATCTGGTAGGAGTTCGATGCCGAGCCGACGTTGTAGATCTCGCCGTTTACCGTTGCGGGATCTGCCTCCAGCATGTACATCAGCGCTCGCGAGGTGTCACGCACATGGACCATCGGACGCCATTGCGTGCCGTCTCTCATCAGGGGCAGTTTCCCGGTTTTCCAAGCGCCGTAGGTCATTCCGTTGACAGCCAGGTCGAAACGCATGCGCGGCGAGAGGCCGTACACGGTCGATTGCCGCAGGACAACGACGCAGAAGGACTCGTCGGCGAGCGCCAGGACGCCCTCCTCGGCCATCTCGTTGGCCCGCGCATAGGTCGTGAGCGGGTTTGTGGGACTTGTTTCGTCGGCGATGAAACCCTGCTCCTGCGCGCCATAGATGCTGCATGAAGAAGGCAGCACATAGCGGGTAACCTCGGCCTGCCTGGCGAGGCGAGCCGCGCGCACGCGGGCACGGTAATTGATCGCGAGCGTCGCCTTTTGAAACAGCTCGCCGGAGGGATCGTTGGAAATCGCCGCCAGGTCAATGACCGCGTCGACTCCCTGGAAGTGAGCCGGCGTCAGCTTGCGCGTGTCTTCAACGATGACTTCGAGGTCCGGGTGCTCGGCCAGCAGTTCACGACCGAAGAAGAACCGATCCACGGCCCTGACCTTGTGACCCTCGCCAAGCAGCATGGGCACCAGCGTCGTGCCGATGTATCCGCCCGCCCCCGTGACGAGGACGCAGTTTCGCATGCGCGTGCCCCACAGCCGTGCCTTCGGCCCGCCTACGGCCCGGCCCCGCTCGTCGCCCATGGAACCATCGCCCCCGGTCGCTGGCGCTCCCGGCGACGTTTGTTCCATGGAAGTCATGTCAGGATTCGAATCGCGCTAACGGTCGCCGTGCGACAAGATCACGCTCATGCGCTGCCCCCGGGCCCCGGGAGAGGCTGGTCTTCATCGAAGCGATCATAGTCGTCGTCGAATCGAACGATGTCGTCCTCTCCGAGGTAGGCGCCCACCTGCACCTCGATCAATTCCATCGGCACCGTGCCCGGATTGCTGATCCGATGCATGCTGCCCACCGGAATATAGGTCGCTTCGTTGGCCGACAGCGTCGATGTGGCGGCCCCGCATGTCACCCTGGCCGTTCCACGCACAACGATCCAGTGCTCCGACCGTTGGCGGTGTGCCTGTAACGACAACCGGGCGCCCGGGTTCACCGTGATTTTCTTGACCTGGTAGTGCTCGCCCGCCTCCACCACCTCGTAACTTCCCCACGGACGATCGACGCGCGTATGCGCCTCGGACTGCGTATACGCGAGATCCTTCATGCGCCCGACTACTTCCTTGACCTTCTGGGTATGGCCTTCTCCCGCGACCAGCACCGCGTCGGCGGTGTCCACGACCATCAATCCGTCCACACCGACCGTCACCACGAGCCGCTTGTCCGCCTGCACCAGGGAGTTTTTCGTATCAACGGTGATGACATCGCCCTCGATGGCATTGTTGTCCTCGTTGCGCGCGCGGATCTCGTGTAGCGCCGACCACGATCCGACATCGGACCAGCCGACGTCCAGCGGCAGCATCACCGCCCTGTCCGTCTTTTCCATGATGCCGTAGTCGATTGAGTCCTTCGGCGACTTCGCGAACTCGGGACCGGGTCGGAAGAAGTCCCGGTGGTCCGAGCCGGAATCCACCGCCGCGCGGCAACTGCTAAGCATGTCGGGCTGATGGCGACCGAGTTCCTCCACGTATGCGCTCGCCCTGCAAAGGAATATGCCGCTGTTCCAGTAGAAGTCGCCTGACTGCACGTACTCCTTCGCCGTCGTCACATCGGGCTTTTCGTAGAACTCGGCAATGCGACGAACCCCGTCGCCAATCCCCTCGCCTGCGCGAATGTAGCCGTAGCCGGTGTCCGGACCCGAGGGCCGCACGCCGAAGGCGATCAGTTGGCCGGAATCGGCGGTATCCAATGCTGACCTGACAACGTTGCAGAAGGCATCCGGGAGTTCGATGTGGTGGTCCGAAGGCACGATCAGCAGCACGGGATCCTCGCCGCGCCGCAATGCGTGACACGCTGCCAGCCCGGCTGCCGGCGCGGTGCCGCAGGCCAACTGCTCCAGCAGGATGGCGCCGCAATGCTGGGCGATCTCGCGACAGTGTTCGGCGACGAGGAACCGATGCTCCTCGTTGCAGACGATGCAGGGAGGCATCGCATCGAGGCGCGCCATGCGCAACAGCGTTTCCTGCAACATTGATCGGTCGCTGGTGAGGGTCAGGAAATGCTTGGGGTAACGCCCGCGCGACAGGGGCCACAAGCGCGTTCCCGAGCCTCCCGCCAAGACCACGGGAAGGATGGATTCCAAGTGCCTGCTCCTCCTTTCTCCGATGAGAAACCGGCTTGAGAGTTTCGCCGGTCCGCACACTGTTGCTATCATTCTATCGCGTTGCGTTCGGCCAATGGGAGAGGTGCGGGCGGGGCGCAGAGAGCCATGCCGGGGACACCATTGCGCGTTCTACACGTCTACCGAACCTACTTCCCCGATAGCCAGGGCGGAATCGAAGAGGTCATCCGCCAGATTTGCCTCTATACCAAGTCACGCGACATCGACAATCGCCTCCTCGCGCTGAGTGCCAACCCGGTACCCCAGGTACTTCGCCACAACGAGGTCAAGGTGTACCGCGCCCGCCGCGATATCGAGGTCGCATCCTGCGGGATGTCGCTGCAGGCCCGCGCCATGCACGAGCGTTTGGCCGAGTGGTCCGACCTTATCCACTATCACTTCCCCTGGCCTTTCGGCGATGTCCTGCACCTGACCTCCCGGGTCAGGCGTCCGTCGGTTCTGACCTACCATTCCGACATTGTCCGGCAGCGCGTCCTGCGGCTGGTTTATCGCCCGGTCATGCACCGTTTCCTGCAAACCGTAGACCGCATCGTGGGCACATCGCCCAACTACTTCGCCACCAGCGACGTGCTGCGCCGCTTTCGGGACAAGGTCGAAATCGTGCCCATCGGTTTGAACGAACACACCTATCCCGAGGTCTCGCCGGACCTTCGGGCCGAGATGCGCAGCAAGTACGGCGAAGGGTTCTTTCTGTTCGTTGGCGTCCTGCGCTACTACAAGGGTCTGCACATACTCCTCGATGCCATCGCCAACGCACCCTTCCGGGTCGTCATCGCAGGGTCGGGACCCACAGAGCGGGAACTGCTCGACCAGGCAAGGCGGCTGCGACTCGACAACGTGTCCTTCACCGGCTATGTGTCCAACGAGCAAAAGGTGGCCCTGCTATCGCTTTGCCGCAGCGTGGTTTTTCCGTCCTACCTGCGGACGGAGGCATTCGGGGTCGGGCTGCTGGAAGGCGCCATGTTCGGCAAGGCCCTGATTTCAACCGAAGCAGGATCTGGAACCAGCCACGTGAATATCGGCGGCGAAACCGGGCTGGTCGTCGACCCTGGGTCCCCCACCGCACTGCGGCAGGCCATGGACCACATACACGGCTGTCCGGAGCTGGCCGAGGCCATGGGAGGGCGCGCCCGGCAGCGTTTCGATCAACTCTTCACCGGCGACCTGATGGGCGAACGCTACGCCGAGATCTATCGCAGTCTCGAACGGAAATCCCTCGAAGCCCACAGGCAAAGAAGCAATGGCGCGCGCATCTGAAGTCGGCGACCGGTGAAGATCGCGGTCGACACCCGCCCGCTGGCCGCGCCGAAGACGGGTATTGGTCGCTACCTTGCTGAACTGCTGCCGCGAATGCTGCGGCATGCGACTCACGAGTGGTTTCTCTACGGCCCCCAGCCCTCCTGGGAGACACAGGCGCCTTCAGCGGAGATGCATCCATCCGCTTTAGATCGCCTGCCGAATGTGGTCGTCCGGACGCCGGACCTCCTGCGGGAACTGCATGCGCAAGTGCTGTTCCCAAGATGGGCGGCGCTCGACCGGGCCGACGTTTTCTGGTCGCCGCGTCACCGTGTTCCGATACGGATGCCTACGCCCACAGTCGTCACGGTCCACGACCTGGTGTGGAAACACGCACCAGAGACCATGAGGCCACTGGGATACGTCCTCGACCGCGCGACCATGCCGCGCTCCATCGCCCGAGCGAGCCGCGTCATCACGGTATCCCGCGCAACAAAGTGCTCGATTAAGCGCTACTTTCCCGAGGCGGCAAACAAGACAGCAGTCGTTCACGAAGGTTCGTTCGCCACGGCATTGGAGATTCCAGCCGTTCGAACTTCCCGACCTTTCGGTCTCTTCGTCGCTACCGTCGAGCCGCGAAAGAACCTCCAACGCCTGCTCACAGCGTTTGCGGGCATCAAGGACGAAGTAGACCATGACCTCCACCTCGTCGGGGGCCAGGGCTGGCGTATGCCGAAGCCGAGTGCACTGATCCGGGCCAGCGGCTTGGAGTCGCGCGTGCACGAGTTCGGGCCAATTGAAGACGATGAACTGCTCCGGCAGTACGCGAGTTGCGACTTCGTTGCGTTGCCGAGCCTCTACGAGGGGTTTGGTCTGCCGATCATCGAGGCGATATCTCTCGGCAAACCCGTGCTCACCGGCAATACCTCGGCAATGCCGGAGACCGCCGGCGACGCCGGCCTGTTGGTCGATCCGACATCCACCGACGACATCGCCCGGGGACTCAAGCGCATGATGACCGACACCGCGCTCCGATCACGATTAGCCGCCGCCGCCCGCCAACGGGCGGGGGCCTTTTCCTGGGACTTGGCCGCCGCTGAAACGATTCGCGTCATCGAGTCGGCGACCGCTGTTTGACGCGATGCCGATGGCGACCGGCAACCAGATGAGCATCCAGGTCCAGCCTATCTTGGCGACCAGTTGATGGCCGTCGAGGAGATAGGCGGGCAGCGCCAACGCGTAGATGCCGAACGCGAGTTTCGCTTCCGGCCGGGCAAAGTTCGCCAACAGCGCCCGCACGGATAGCACCAGCACGGCAGCGAACAGCCCGACAGCGACCACGCCCCCCTGGTACAACACCGCGAGGTACATGTTGTGCGGATGTGCCAGCAGGTAGCAGCCGACAAAGACGTCTTCGTCCGCCAGCACGCCGCTACCGAACCACGGACCGCCCGCGAGTGCGCGGGAAAGGATTTCCGACCAGATCGCCGGTCGATAGCTGTCGCCGCGCGGCAGCAGGAGTTCGCTTGCCGGACTCACCAGCAACGCCCCCACTACCACCAGTGCCGAAACGGCCAGGGCGATTACGATCAAGCCGAACATCGAGGCCGACTGCGTTCTGCGGGAAATGAGGTAGACCAGGCAGGCGAACGGCACAGCCACCCAGGCGTTGCGAGAGTCGGTCAGAAACACGGCCGATAACAGACACAGCGCATTCAACATAGCCAACGCTCGCCAACGCAGCGACGGAGCCTCGAATAGCCAGTAGAACGTACACAGCAGCGCGACACCGAAGATCAGGGCTGCGGGTACCTGGAGATGCAGTTGGCCCAGGCCGGTCAGCCGGCCATCCTCCGGAGGGAACGCGAAAAACCGGAACAGCGCTACCGCCGCCGCAGCGCCACCGAAGACGGCAATCGTCAGGGTCAGCCGTCGAAAGAACCAGTCGGTACGAAAACCCTCGGCCGCAGCCACGATGAAGCAGACCACCAGCAGCGCCTTGCTCCATTGGCTGAATGCGTCCCGAGCGTCGAATGGTTCGGACCACAAACTCGAAGCGGCCAGGTAGCCCACCAACGCCACTGCGCAGAGAAAAGTCCGGTCGAGCCAGAGCCCCAGCCAGCGACCGCACCCCACGAGGGTCAGGATGGCGAGCAAATAGGTCGGAATGCTGGAGCCGCTCTGACTGGTGAGAACGAATATCGACGCGAACGAAAAAACCAGCAACGCGGCGCTGATGGGAACGCGATATTCGAGGAGGTACATCGGGTTAGAGCGTACCCCGGTTGTGCCCTCCGGCCAATCTTGCATGGAAGTACGCCTCCGGCGACGGGGGAAGTGCCCGCACTTCCTTACGCGCCAGCGGTCGGGGAAGCACCCCCGGCTGAAGGCTCCTTGCATGGAAGTACGCCTCCGGCGACGGGGGAAGTGCCCGCACTTCCTTACGCGTCAGCGGTCGGGGAAGCACCCCCGGCTGAAGGCTCCTCAATGCCTTCGGCGGACGCAACGCGATACGCGACCACCCGCGAACCAGGTCAGGGACGCGGTTTGCGCCGGTCGAGGACCAGCCACGCGATCAGGTACGCGGCGATGACAATCTTGGGGAAGAACAGGCCGGTGACGACGGTGCCCACACGCACCAGTGCCGGCTCTATATCAAAATAGCCGGCGAATCCCGCGCAAACGCCTCCGATCCAGCGTCTTGCGTAGTCCAGGGCGAGGTAGTCGCGACCGTCTTCATCCACTTCGTAATCCATCTTCGCTTTCATGGCAGTACGCCTCCGGCGACGGGGGAAACGCCGGCACTTCCTTACGCGTCAGCGGTCGGGGAAGCACCCCCGGCTGAAGGCTCCTTGGTGTCACCCGCGTTCCGCGCAAAACATCGCCGTTTCCAGTCCTGCCGCGTCGGCCGGCGAGACAATCGCCGGGCCATGCGCCTGCGCGATGATGCCGAACAGCAGCAGGGCAATGACGAGCAAGGCAAACGCGGCGAGGGTGCCGCGCGGCGCATTGATTCGAGACAGCCTGAACATGACTCCTCTTCCTAACTCCTCGTGTACACATCATTGGGCATCAAGAAACGTGCCAAGTTCCCTTCACCGCACTTCTTTTTGGAATCGGGCCAATGGGGCACTTTTACCTCGACTCGGTCCGCGATTTCGCCGGATTCCACGCGCATCGGGGCGTCGACACGCAAGACCGACCCCGGTGCTGTTGGCCAACCACGATTCGTTCCATGGCGAAAATCGCCAACAGTTAACGCATTCCGCACCAATATATCCATGCTCCTCCGTGTCCAACGCCCTTGTTCGCGGCTGCGCGCCGCAGACATGCGGCGAACGTGACATCCACAAGCCGATTCATTAGTTTCAGCTACCGAATCCGTTCGGTTGGAATGTCGGGAATGGACCTGCACTTCGCCTCCTTCTGGGAAGCCACATCCGATGTGGTTCCGGACCGCGACGCCCTCATCTGCGGCGAGGTGAGGCGAAGCTGGCGCGAATACGACGAACGGGCGGCGCGGATCGCAAACTTCCTGCAGTCGCGCGGCGTCCGTCCCAACTCCAAGGTCGCCATCTACCTGCACAATTCGAATGAGTACCTCGAAGCCCAATACGGCATCTTCAAGGCGCGCGGCGTCGCCGTGAACGTCAACTATCGCTACACGTTCGACGAACTCGTCTACCTGCTCGACAATGCCGACGCCGAGGTCGTGTTCTTCCAGGCCTGCTACGCAGCGCGCATCTGGGAAATCCGCAGCCGCCTGCCCAGGGTCAGGACGTACATCCAGGTCGACGACGGCACCGAATCTCTCCTCGCCGACGTCTTCGACTACGAACAGGTCATCCGCGACAACCCACCGATGGTCCGCGAGCAACGGTCCGGCGACGACATCTACATGCTCTACACCGGGGGCACTACCGGCATGCCGAAGGGCGTCATGTACCACCACCACCCGTTCGTCTTCGGACTCGCGGCCTTCGCTGTCGGCAGCCGCTCCGCCGCGCCGAGGCAGGTCGAGGACGTGCCGGAATTCATCGAGGCGCTGGCGGAACGGGGAGACCCGCCGGTCGCCCTTACCGCCTGTCCACTGATGCACGGGACCGGCATGTGGCTCGGCGCCATGATGCCGCTGCTGGCGGGAGGAACGGTGGTGACGATATCGAAGCTCGGCCTCGACCCGCACTTGATATGGAACGAGGTGGAGCGAAACCGCTGCACCGGCGTCACCATCGTCGGCGACGCGTTCGCCAAGCCCATGCTGGAAGCGCTGAACGAGGCGAAGGCACGAGGCAATCCCTACGACATCTCCTCGCTGCAACAGATCGTCTCAAGCGGCGTCATGTGGAGCGCGGAGGTCAAGGCGAGTTTGCTCGAGCACCAGGACATGACGCTGCTGGATACCATGGGCTCGACCGAAGGCGGCCTGGGCACGTCCGTGGCGACGCGCGACAACCCCGTCGAGACAGCCAGGTTCAAGATCAACTCGGGAGTACGAGTGTTCACGGACGATGGTCGCGATGTCGAACCCGGATCCGGGGAAGTCGGAATGCTGGCCAGCGGCCGCACCGCGGCCTTCGGCTACTACAAGGACCCGGAAAAGTCCGCCGAGACGTTCAAGGAAATCGATGGCATCTGGTACAGCTTCGCCGGCGACTGGGCGACGGTGGAGGCCGACGGCGCCATCACGCTCCTGGGCCGGGGCAGCAACTGCATCAATACCGCCGGCGAAAAGGTCTATCCGGAAGAAGTGGAAGAGGCGCTCAAGCGCCATTCAGACGTATACGACTGTCTCGTCGTCGGCATTGCCGACGAACGCTTCGGCCAGCGCGTCGTCGCCGTCGCGTCGACCCGCAATCCGATCGCAGAGCAGGCCCTGATCGATTTCGCACACGACCACCTGGCCGGCTACAAGTCGCCCAAGCGCATACTGTTCGTGGAAGAGGTCAGACGGGCCCCCAACGGCAAGGCGGACTACAAGTGGGCGCATTCGGAAGCGGAGCGCGCGTTTTCCGAGGCAGACACCACGTGAGAATTCCTGAACCCCTGTTCGTGATCATCAACCGCGCCATGCGGTTGCTGCTTCGCTCGCCCCTGCACCCCCTTGTGAGCAGGAGCCTGATGCTGATCTCGTTCAAGGGACGGGTAACAGGGCGCACCTACACAACGCCGGTACGCTACGTCCGAGACGGCGAGAAGATTCGCTGCTACACGAGCAGGGACGCCAGGTGGTGGCCGAACCTGAAGCACGAACCCACCGTGGTGCTGCGCATCAGGGGTCGCGACGTTCGCTGCTCCGCAAGTGTCATAGATGACGATCCCGCGACCGTCCGGACGCTACTGGCCAGCTACCTCGCGGAGTTCCCCGGAGACGCGGTGTACCACGACGTGGGCCTCGGTAAGGACAGGTCACCGTTGCCCGAGCATCTCGATCGCGCGGCGTCCCACTCGATCATCGTCGAGGCGACGCCTCTCTCGGACGGGTAGAGAACCCGGATCGCATGGGGATGCAGCGCACACCCCTCCTGATGTCGCGTCTCATCGATCGAGGCGCGAAGGTGGCGCCCGAGGCCGAGATCGTTACCGCCACCGCAGCGGGTACGCGCCGTCAGACCTATCGTGAGACCTGCCAGCGCGCCCACCAGTTGGCGCATGCGCTGCGCGATGCCGGCATTGGCGTCGGCGACCGCGTCGGCACCTTCATGTGGAACGGGTCGCGCCACCTCGAGGCGTACCACGCGACCGCTGGCATGGGTGCCGTACTGCACACCCTGAACCTGCGCCTGTCGGCGCGCGACCTCGAATACATCATCAATCACGGCGGCGACCGGCTGATCATCGCCGATGCCGACGTGCTCCCGCTGCTCGGTAAACTCGCTGGTCGCATTCCAGGCGTCGAAAAAGTCGTCGTCGCCATGGAAGACGGGTACGAGGACTGGTCCACGTCCCTGCCGAATGCGGTCGATTACGAGGATTTCATCGCCGACAGGCCGCTCACCTTCGAGTGGCCCGAAATCGATGAGCACTCGGCGCTCGGACTGTGTTACACGAGCGGAACGACCGGAGACCCCAAGGGCGTCGAATACGAGCACCGAGCCCAGTACCTGCACACCATGGCGATCTGCATGGCCGATGTCATGGCTCTCTCCGCCACGGACGCGATCTGCGGCATCGTGCCCATGTTCCACGCCATGGGCTGGGGAATCCCCTGGAGCGCCCTGATGCTCGGCTGCAAGCAGGTCATGCCGCACCGCTTCACGGATCCTGCGCGACTCTTGAGGTTGATCGCCGACGAGGGCGTCACCATGTCGGCGGGGGTGCCGACCATCTGGCAGGGCGTGAGGGCTGTCCTCGAAGCCCGTCCCGGCGAATACGATCTGAGCCGCCTTTCCCGGGTGACCTGCGGCGGCTCCGCCCCGCCGCCTTCGATGATCCGCTGGTATTGGGACACCCTCGGCGTCGAAATGATCCAGGGCTGGGGGCTGACGGAAACGAGTCCTCTGGCGACCGTATCGCGCCGGGTGATGCAATATGCGCACGGCGAGCTGTCCATCGACGAACAGTTCAAGAATGTCGCGAAGGCGGGGCAACTCATTCCGGGCCTTGAGCTAGAGATCGTCGACGAGGCGTTCCGCCCGCTGGCCCACGACGGCGAGTCCACCGGCGAGATTCTGATTCGCGGACCGTGGGTCTGCTCCGAGTACTACCGGAATCCCCAACCGGAACGGTTCCGAGACGGCTGGTTGATCACCGGCGACGTCGGCAGGATCGACGCGGGGGAATACCTCGTCATCTCCGACCGCTCGAAGGACCTGGTGAAGAGCGGTGGCGAGTGGATCTCTTCGTTGGACCTCGAGAATCACCTCGCGGCGCTGGACGGCGTGGCGCAGGCCTGCGTCGTCGCACAGCCGCACCCGAAGTGGGACGAGCGGCCGGTGGCGCTGATCGTTCGCGCGGAAAACGTCGATATCGGGTCGGAACAGGTTGTCGCGCACTGCGCAACCCGTTTCGCCCGGTGGCAACTGCCCGACGACGTGCTGTTCGTCGACTCCATCCCCCTGACCTCCACGGGCAAGATGGACAAGAAGGCCGTCCGTGCGCGCCTCGAGGCGGAAGGCTACAGGCTGCCGGAGCTTCGGCAGGGTTAGGAGCCTACGCGGCACAGCCGACAGGCGTCATGCCCGCTGGCGGGTCACTCGGCATTGGACACCGCCGTTGGTGTCCTTAAGCTACGGCATGGAGTACGGCAGGAGTACTTCGCAAGTTGCACCCAACAACCATTCTGGCGGTCGCCCGCGCCGAAATACGCACCACGCTGCGCCTGATCCAATACTGGGTCTTCGCGCTGCTGTCGGTAGGGCTGGGCTGCCTGGTATATGCGCAACTGGCCATGACCCACGGCAATTTGTCCGGCATCGCCTCCGGTCTGGGGACGTTCAGTCCGCAATTCTACGTGGGACTGTTCGGCGCTTACTTCTACCTCTGGCTGTTCGTGGGCCTGATCTTCCTCGCGTTCGAGATACGCACGCGCGACGAGCGAGACCAGATCGTCGACGTGCTGGACTCACGTCCCTACAGCAATGCGGAATACGTCGTTGGAAAGTTCTGCGCGCTCCTCGCCATGGCCTGGCTGCCCATCGCGGTGCTCATGGTGCTGGTCGAAGTCCTCGGTCATCTGGCGCTGTGGACCAGCTTCCCATACGGTGTGCCCCCCGAGCCCTGGTCCATCGTCGGATTCCTGGTCTACGCCCTTGCCGGGTTGTCGCTGTGGTGCGCGTTCGTCATGTGGATGGCGACAGTCTGCAGGAACCGCCTGGTGGTCGCGGTTATTTCGCTTGCCGTGATTGGGGTCCAGGTCTGGACAAGCCGGAGCCTGCCGTTCTACCTCACCACGGTCCTTTCCATGTCGCCGGGCGTCGACTACGCCTCGGAGCTGTCGCCGCGTCTCCTCGCTGCGGGCGAAGGCATTCGACTTACGGCGTTTGCCACACTCGCGATGGCGTTTCTCGCCTTCGCAGCACGATCCTACCCCAGGAACGACGGTCGTCGTCCCGGCGTATACATGACGACGGGCCTCGTCCTCGCTGCGTTCGGGCTTGCCGGCATGGGGGGCTACTACCTGCATCAGACCTCGCCCCACCGGCAACAGGAGGCCTGGCTCGCGGCCCACGAGGCGAAGAGCCATTTCCCCCAGGCTGACCTCCTGTCCGTCACCGGGACACTATCGATCTCACCGGGTGACGACCTTCGGTACTCCCTGGATCTGGAGGTGGCCCGGGAGGCATCGCAGCCATTGGTGTTCACCCTGAACCCCGGCTTGCAGGTCGAGCAGGTCTCGGTCGACGGGAAGGAAGCGACCTGGTCGCACGAATCCGGTCTGCTGGCGATAACTCCGGCCGAGGCGAGGCTTCGGCACTCGATTCTGATCGTGACGAAGGGTTCTCCCGACGAGTCGTTCGGCTACCTGGATGCCTCTTTCGACCAAACACTTGCGAAGAGTCTCAAATCGGACGAGCAATCCGATCTGCTGGCCCTTGGCCACCGGAAGAGCATCTTCGACCGCCGGTATGTCGCGATGATGCCGGGAGCGCACTGGATTCCGTCCACGGGTGCAGCGATCGGAGACGGCGACCCCGAGGACTACTACATGCTCGACCTTACCGTGGAAGTCCCGGACGAATGGCTGGTCGCTGGTCCCGGCAGGGCCGAAAAGCTGAGTTCAGCAGGCGGCAGGACAAGCTATCGATTGCAGCCGCGCGCGCCGGTTCCACACGTCGGGCTGCTGGCATCGAGTTTCGCTCGCAAGGCCGTCGAGATAGACGGCGTCCAGTTTCAGCTTCTCTACTTCGGCGGGCACCAACGCAATCTCGCGCTCTTTGCCGAGACCTCGCACATCGTTCGGGACCGGTTGGCGGAGATCTTCTCCAATGCACAGGGCCTCGGACTGCGCTATCCGTACGATGCCCTGAGCCTGGTGGAGACGCCGGCGAGCTTGCGCCTGTACGCCGGCGGCTGGCGGATGGATACGGCGCAAGCCATGCCCGGTGTCCTCATCCTGCGGGAGAACGGCTTTCTGACCTCGCGGTTCGAGTCTCCGCTGTCGAGATCGGTCCTCCCCGATACGTCGGGCAAGCTAATGGCGGAGCGCAAGGTGGAGATGCTGGTCTCGCATTTCGAGAACGACTTCAGCGGCGGGAATCCCTTTTCGGGCGCGGCGCGGAACTTCCTGCTGTTTCAGACGAGCGCCCAGGGCGAAGGCTCTCTTGCCATCAATTTCGTGCTCAACGCGTTGGCGACCAAGCTGCTGACCGGCAGGGAGAGCTTTTTCTCAGCGCATGACTTTCGGCCCGGCGGAGTTACCACGCGCGGCCAGATGCTGGAACCCGTGCAGGATTTTGCCAGTATCGCGGAAGGCTACCGGAAGACCGTGACAGGGCGGCCCTCGGTGTGGAGTGCCGCCCGAGAGGCATCGTTGGCGAGTCTCGATGTCGAGACGGACCCGGGACTGGCGTTGATGGTGCTGACGCTCAAGGGCGAGGCCCTCGCCGAGGCCTTGCTCGATGGACTGGGTCGCGAAAAGGCGGCCCTGCTGCTTTCGCTGTTGCTGGAGAACCATCGAGGCGCGCACTACGGCTATCGGGACGTGCTCAAGACCGCGGCGGAGATCGGCATCGATCTGGAAGCGCTGTTGGGAGATTGGCTACACGCTACGGCGCTGCCTGGCTTCATACCATCCCCGGTGGCATCGCGCCGGGTTGCCGACGACGCGGAAGGCAATCCCCGGTATCGGACGCTTGTATCCATCTACAACGGAGAGCCAGTTCCCGGACTGGTTCAATTGCAGTACGACTGGGGTGACGCGAAAACGCCCGTGAACGATCGGACGGAACCGTTATCGATTCCCGGCGGGGGTGCGGTCGACGTGGGTATCGAGACGACGACGCCTTTGCGGCGCCTCACGATGCGCCCGTACCTGGCCCTCAATCGGGTGTCCACCGACCTGGTCGTGCCGTTCGTGGACAGCGAGATACAGCATGCCGACGCGGGCTGGACAGGCGTCAGGACGAGTGATTGGCGCCCGCCTACGGACGAGGCAATCCACGTCGACGACCTCGATCAGGGTTTCTCCATCCGGGGCCAGACAGAGCTCGAATTCAGCACGAATCCGCTATTGGAGGATGAACTCGACGAAGGGCTGCCCGAGTTCCTCGCGTTCTTCCCGCCGCCGGTGTGGAGCCGTTCGCACTCGTATCACGGCTGGGGCGTATACCGGCGCACGGTCGCATTGGTAGCAAGTGGGCCCGGTGACCAGGCGGCGGTGTTCACGGCGATGTTGCCGCGCGATGGCCGCTGGCGTCTGGCCTACCATCATTGGCTAGCCAAGCCGCCGGAGGGCAGGTTCCAGCGATTCGTGCCGGCAGAATACGACATGACGCTGGTAGCCAATGGAACGCGTCAAGCCGTCGAGTTCGATGCGGCGGTGTCCACGAACGGCTGGAACGACGTGGGCGAGTTCGACCTCGAAGCCGGGCCCGTCGCGCTCGAAGTCTCGAACAGGACGACCGGCAACGTGGTATTCGCGGATGCGATCCGCTGGGAGCCGTTGGGTCCCGCCCCGTAATGGGTGTCTAGCGATCGAATTCCAATGCCATGGCGCGGGATCTGTCCCGCAACTCGCCATGCGCAAACACCAGGTGCCCGTTGAGGAACGTGTGCGTGACCCGAGATGCGAAAGTCACCCCGGAAAAGGGTGACCAGCCGCACTTGTAGAACAGTTCCTGGTCGTCGACCACCGTCGTCCGGGCCGGGTCGATCAACACCAGGTCCGCCCAATATCCTTCCCGGAGATAGCCCCGCTCCCTGACGCCGAATCTCGCCGCCGGCGCGTGGGCCGTCTTCTGCACGACCGTTTCCACCGGCATGTGCTCAACCAGCGACAGCAGCGCGTGCTGCACGAGCGGCATACCGGACGGCGCGTCGATGTAGCGCGCGCGCTTCTCTTCGTCCGTATGCGGCGCGTGGTCCGTCGCCACGATGTCGATGCGGTCCTCCAGCACCGCCGCCCGCAACGCGCGCCTGTCGTCCGGCGTCTTGATCGCCGGATTGCACTTGATGTCGGCGCCGCGGGTCGCGTAGTCCGTCTCGTCGAAGAACAGGTGGTGCACGCAGACCTCAGCGGTGATGCGCTTGCCTTCGACGGGACCCGGTTCGAACAGTTCCAGTTCCCGCGCGGTGGTCAGGTGCAGGACATGCAGCCTGCTGCCGTGGCGGGTGGCGAGTTCCACGGCGAGGCTCGACGACTTGTAGCAGGCCTCCTCGGAACGGATCCGGGGATGCATCTCAATCGGGATCGCATCGCCGTATTCCTTTCGCGCGCGCTCCTCGTTGGCGAGGATCATCGGGGTGTCCTCGCAGTGGGTCGCGATCACCAACGGGCTCGACGCGAAAATGCCCTCCAGGGTCTTTTCGTCGTCCACCAGCATGTTGCCCGTGGACGCGCCCATGAACACCTTGACGCCGCAGGCCTTCAGCGGGTCCACCGCCTTGATCGCCTCGAGATTGTCGTTGGTCGCCCCGAAATAGAAAGCGTAGTTGGCAGCGGATTTGGCCGCCGCGCGTCGATGCTTGTCCTCCAGCGCGCCCGCATCGATGGTCTGCGGCACGCAGTTGGGCATCTCCATGTAGCTCGTAACGCCACCCGCCAGCGCCGCCGCCGACTCCGTCGCGATGGTGGCCTTGTGCTCGAATCCGGGCTCGCGAAAGTGGACCTGGTCGTCGATCATCCCCGGGATCAGCCACGCGCCCGCGGCGTCGATCTCGACGTCGCCCGGGATGCTGCCCCCGATTCGCTCGATGCGTCCATCCCGGACGGCGAGGTCGCCCTCGACGACCGTCCCCTCATTGACGATCCGGGCATCCTTTATGACAGTCCTCGATCCCATGCGCGTGGCTCCTATTCGCAGTGCAACTCGGAGATTTTGGCGAGCAGATGGTCCCCGTGCACATACCTCTCGACAATGACGCTGTCTGCGTCCAACAGGACGTTCATCGGTATCCCGTAGGTGAATAGATACGACTTCATTGGGATGGGTCGATACGATGCCCACCTGAATCCGATTCTACACAGGCATCGACTCCATGTTGCAATCGCCTCAGTTGCCAACGCGTGCCGTCGCTCACCGATCGGGAGTCTCGGGCGAAACCAGCTCCCAGCGCACGGCGTCCGCCACCACGATATCGCCGGTGGTGGCGTCGGAGACCACGACCGTCACGGGACCGGCGGGAAGTTCGAACGTGCCAACGTCGTTCCAGCCAGGCACGGCGATGGTTGCATCGAAGTCCACGGGCGTGCGCCGCTCGACCGCTACGATCTCCAGCTCAAGCGTCCCCAAGCTATCGGCGGCTCGCCAAAACCGGGAAATCTCGGACCGGGTTCTCTTGCTCGCAGACGACCCCGGCAGGTGGTAGTAAAGACGCCACGCCCCTGACGTCGGCAGTTCCGTGCGGAACGAGGCACTAGCCTCCCCCGCGCCGGCGCGGATGCGCGTCAACGTCCGCCGGTACTTGCCCCAACTCACCGTATCGGGGTGTTCCTGACGTCGCCAACGGCGTTCGCTGGCATCGCCGTAGTATTCCGCAACGATCACGCGATCTTCCTCCTCGCCACCGAAATCCATCCGAAGGCTCGTCCGGCGCGGGTGCACGACCGAGAAACCCGGGTCCAGATCATCGACGACGATGCCGAGTTCCGGCGGGACCCAATCGCTCGGCCGGGCACCCCGGAACGGTTCACCCGGGGCGATGGTCTCCGAATCGATCTCGGGTAGGGCCAGCCGCATGATGCGCCGGTTCTTCGACAGGTAGGTCTCGAGACGTACTTCACGGGGCGGCGATTGGGTCACGACGCCGAGTTCCAGCGACGTGTTGCCAGGGACGGGGGAAAAGTCGCCCCACTCGAACGCCGAAACGGTGGCGCGTCGTGCGTACGAGGACAGAAACGAGATTCCGGCGACACCCGGTGCGTCCTCGTCGTTGCGCACGTGGACGGAAAGCTGGTAGCGCGGTTGGCCGTTCTCGTCGTCGGTGAGACGTTCGATGTGAAGATCGGAAGCGAGGAATCCCGGCAATGTCGACTCGTACATGAAATGCCCGATGTAGGGGGCCATGGCCGGGTCTGTTTCCGTCATCGCCGCCATGAAGTCGTCGAGTTCGAAAATGCCACCGCCGTGGCGCGACCGCATCAAGGCGAGGAACTCGGCGAGCTTTTCCGGTCCCATCAGCCGCTCGATGGCCAATGCGATGAGATTGCCCTTGTGGATCAGGATGTCAGCATGTTCCCGGGATGCCGTTGGGTCGAATCCGATGAACGACAACTCGGCGCTCCGGTCCTCCAGCTCCATCGGGTAGAACAGGTACCAGTTGAAGCTGAATCTCGCCGTGCCCAGCAGCCGGTGCATCACGCGAAGCGGCAACGGTGCGCCGGGTTGGAAACCGAGTTCCAGCCAGTGACCGGGTGCCGCGGTCCGGGTGCCGCGCCACCGCAATGCCGTCAGCGACTCAAGCAGGTAGTTCGCGGCGACCCCACCCTCTCCCGAAGCGCTGGTCAGGAAGGTCAGGAGGTTGCGTGCACCGCCGGCCGTGAGCGGGAGTCCGTGAGGACCCAAGCGCTCCGCGTAAGCGAGATCCCACTCCAGAACCGCGTCGCTGGCGGCCGACCCGACACCTCGAGCGACGGGTCGCGTGCTCGGAAAACCATGCTCCGGCAACATCTGCACGCCGGGCAACGACTGGACCGTGTCCAGCAACCGACCGCCCCCGTAGCGGCGAAGCTGGGCCGGCACTTCGACCAGGCTGAAAACGCGGTGGGGGTATGCCAATCCGGGAATCACCGCCAGTCGGGCTCTGAGGTGCTCGAGGGTCCCTTCGAGATTCTCCTCGGAGGTGAAGCGCTCGACGCTGGCCAAGTGCATCGGATGGATCAGCAACTCGTATTGGACGCCGTCGACTGTCAATGACCTTCGTTCGAAAGGGGCTGCGATCAGCGGGAATTCAGCCAACGGCACGCTCGGGCGAAAACGCATCTCGGTTGAATCCAACGTGCGCCCCGGTCCCGCGGCGTGCCACCCGTCCGGCAACTTGACGACCAGGTCGATGTGGTGGAAATCGGGGGGATGAACCGCCGGGTTGTCCGTGCCGAAGTTCGCACCGGGCATCGGTAACCAGCGAACCGCCGGTGTCAGCGCCACGAAGCGCTCATCGAAGATCGACGCCTGCTCGCCCTGCAGCACGATGGGCATACCGAGCAGCGTCTCGTCCGATGCCCATACCGAACTGTCGAGGTAGCCGAAGCGCGGGTCGGGTATGCCCTGGGCGCGAATCGACAGCTCGGCTCGTGTCCCCGGTGGCAACGCCCTGGCTGGGTGTATCACTAGGACACCCAAGCCATGCTCGAAGGGGATGTCCGAGCCATCCAGTCGAACCGAATCCACCCGCATCGCCGGGTTGAGGCTGAAGCGCAGGTCGGTCGAGACGCCTTCCCCCGGTACACGGAAGTCGAGGTCAATCGCGATCGTCAGGTTCCGCCCGGGATCGATCTGAATCTCTCCCGTCACGCGCTCGAGGTCCGGCCTCGGCGAATGCTGAATCGCGCCGTGGGCTTGCGCCCAGGCAACGCGTTGCGCGCGTTCGCCTTGGGCATGCAGGACCAACCCCGCGAAACCGGCACCACTTGCCAGCAGGAGGGCTGCCCCCCACGCGATGTAGGGCAGGCGCGACCTCGAGTCGCGACGGGGAAACACCGCCGCGGCCATCGTCACCAACGCGGCACCAAGGACCAGCACGGCCACACGCTGTGCTACGTCGACCAACGAGGGGACGCGGGGCAGGATCTCCGAACCCGGCAGGCCGAGGTTCGCGATACCGGAGACCACCGGCAACAGATATAGCGGCGTGTTGAGCAACGCCCAGAATGCCGAGGCCAGCAATGCCAGGGCGACGAGGCACACCACCGGCCGGTTTCTTAACCCGGCGGCCAGGAGCATTACCAACGCTCCCCAAAAGAGTATGGCTGAAGGCGCATCGAAGAACACGAAGGTCGCGAGTGAAACCGGCTCGGGCGTGGCGCGGCTGTCCGACAGGTTCATCCCGTCGACGATCATTCCCGTGCCGTGCAGCAGTAGCGCCCAAACGGCCAGCGGTAGCCAGGCGATGAGCGCGATGCCCAGCAATCGACCGCCAAGCAGTACGATGTTCGGGATGGGTCGGGTGTCGAGCACCGCCGCAATCCGTTCCCGCTCGTCTCGCGCGCGGATGTCGAAGGCCAGAAAGACCACGCCGATGAGCAACACCCAAAGCGACAGCATCCCGACGCCCGGCAGGACGGGCCCGCCGAACGACTCGGCACCGAAGAGATAGCCGAACAATCCCCCGACGACCACGAAGAACCCCAACAGCCACGTTCGGCTCAACCGCCGTGCTTGTCGGAACTCCGCGGCCGCGACCGCGAGAACCCAATGGGTCGTCATGGCAAAACCCGAGCCCTCTCGCGCCGGAACGACGACATCCCGAGGAAGCGACTCATCAACGCGAATAACGGTCGACGTGAGATCGACTCTCAACGCGGTGCGATGCGCGACGGATCACGTGTCCTGCGTCCGTGGCCCTACTCGGCGATCAGGGCTTTTGCCAGTCGCACGAATGATGCGAGACAGACGAGGATCGGGTGAGGATCACCTCCCCGGTAGTGACCGCGGACGTCACGGCGCCATCGATCACGTGGCTGTCGCCTGCGACATCCGCGAACAGCTCCTCTAGCTTCTTGCGGAGATGATGGCGACGCAGGTCGGTGGCAAGGATTTCGCCGGTCCGGGCATCGATCAGGTAGCTGTCCGGCACACCCCGGACCTTGTAGGCAGCGGCCGCCGGATCCCCTTGGCCCATTCCCACGTCGATCCAGGGCAGATCCTCGTCGGCGGACGCCTCCTCCCAGGCTTCCCGATCGTCGTCGATGGTGAACGAGACGATCTCGAAACCCTTGTCGTTGAAAAGTTCGTACGCTTCCTTCATGTGCGGAAACTCCACCCGGCAGGAGCCGCACCAGGATGCCCAGAAATCCAGCAATACGTAACGATTGTCAGCCCGCACTTTCTCCAGTTGCACCGATTCGCCCCCGAGCGTTTCCGCAGTGAAGTCGAGGCTCATGTCGCCGACTCCCAACTGCTGCTCCTGCGCCCAACTCGCCTCGGCGGCCTCCGCCCCCGCCAGTCTGTCCACCACCCACGGATCGTCCGGCGTCAATTGGGCCAGTCCGCGCAGGGCCTCGAGCATCCACGGACCGAAAAGCCACGCCGACTCGATCGCGATCCGCCGCACCAGTGGGTCCGGGTGGGTGCGGGCGACCCTGGACGTCCCCTCCATCTCCAGCCTCGTCACCTCTCTTTGCGCCTGGATCATGCGGTCCCAGCGCAGTTCTTCCGCCTCTTTCGACGCCCCTTCCTCGGGCATCTTCAACTCCTGGTACTCGGCGTCCGCAGCCATGTACTTGTCCGACAGCCGCCACGCGTTGTACACGGCATCGTTGTAGTAGCCGCCCTTCACGACGAAACGGCTGCTTGAGGACATTCGCAGTTGCAACTCGCCCGGCTCCAGGATGAATCGGAGTCCGCTGACCGGCGCCCAGCGCTGGCCCTCGGGACCAACCGCATTCTCGATGTGGAAAAAGACACTGCGAGGCTTGTCTACCGCAACCTCCAGGCGGAACCTGCCATCCGCGTCGACCGGAACCCTGGCGAGTTCGCCCGGCACAGCGGGGTTTGGCCTGTCGCCCGATTCCGACGAAGCAGCACCCACCATCATCACGGCACCGGCACCGCCGCCCACGCGCGCCGGGTCGTGCAACACGAACTCGCCGTTCGTATAAACGGCGGACAGGTCGCCTTCGAGCACCATCACCGACGTTTCGTCGGCATTGACCGGGAATGCGCCCGAAACGGCGAGCACCAGCCACATCGTCCAACTTCTCATGGCAACCCCCTGAGGGCTTGGGATCTTCCTGCATTTGACCGCACTAGCACCCCTATGGGAACCGCCCACTGTACCGAGCGTTCCGTGTCCGCCCCCGCGCCGCGTATAATTCCGTCGCGCTGGTGAACCCAGAGGAGGGTGTTACACGCCTCATGCGCAACCCCCGAGTCATCAAGCTCCTGCGGGATCGATTACCCGCCGACAGCGTCGTTACCGACACCCGCGCGTTGACGCCATTCGAAACCGACGGCCTGACGGCGATCAGGCAAAAGCCCTGGGTCGTGGCTCTTCCCGAAACCGTCGAGCAGGTCCGCGCGGTCCTGCAAATCTGTCGCGACAACGCGGTGCCGGTCGTCACGCGCGGCGCGGGAACCGGCCTTTCCGGCGGCGCGCGTCCCCTGTCGGACGGCGTCCTGTTGACGCTCACGAAGATGAACCGGATCCTCGAGCTGGACGGGGAGGCCTGCGTCGCGCGGGTCGAACCCGGCGTGCCCAATGCACGGATCACCGAAGCCGCTGCACCCCTCGGTCTCTACTATGCGCCCGACCCATCGTCCCAGATCGCCTGCAGTATCGGCGGCAACGTGGCGGAAAACTCCGGCGGCGTGCACTGCCTGAAGTACGGCCTCACGCTGAACAACGTTCTTGGCATGACGGTGCAGACCCTCGAAGGCGACGAACTGGTCCTCGGCGGCAAGACGCTCGACGCGCCCGGATACGACCTCATGGCCGCCATGGTCGGGTCCGAAGGAATGCTCGGCGTCGTCACCGAAGTCGTTGTGAAACTCCTCCCCGAACCGTTCGCGAAGCGCGTGCTGCTGGCCGCCTTCGATGATATCCGCCGCGCCGGCGACGCCGTCGCCGCGATCATTCGCGGCGGGGTCATTCCAGCGGGACTGGAAATGATGGACGCGCTCGCGATCAATGCCGCCGAGGACTATGTGAACGCGGGGTATCCGCGCGATGCGGCGGCGATCCTCCTGTGCGAACTCGATGGCACCGAGGCGGGTGTCAGGACCGACGTCGACATCGTGCGCAACATACTCGACGAAGCCGGCGCAGTGGAGGTGAGAATCGCTTCGGATGCGGCCGAGCGCGAGGCCCTGTGGCGCGGACGAAAGGCGGCCTTCCCCGCCGCGGGTCGGATCGCGCCTGATTACTACTGCATGGATGGCACCATTCCGCGGCGGGAACTGGGACGGGTCCTGGCGGAGATCGGCGCCCTGTCAGAGCGCTTCGGGCTCTCCGTCGCGAACGTCTTTCACGCCGGGGACGGCAACCTGCATCCTCTCATCCTTTACGACTCAAACCGGCCCGGAGAAATTCACAAGGCCGAGGAGTTCGGCAGCGAGATTCTCAAGCTCTGCGTCGCCCGGGGCGGCACCGTTACCGGGGAGCACGGCGTCGGCGTGGAGAAACTGGACGCCATGTGCGCCCAGTTCACGGATGCCGAACTCGAGCAGTTCCATCGCCTGAAAGAAGCCTTCGACCCCGCCGGCCTGATGAATCCCGGCAAGGCCATTCCGACCCTCGCCCGCTGCTCGGAGCTTGGCGGGATGCATGTCCGTGGCGGTGCGCTGCCCCATGCAGAACTGGATCGGTTCTAGTGTCGACGCAGGGGGACGATCACACCGAGCCGCTCACGGAAGCGGTGGCCGCCGCCAGCAACAGTGGACATTGCATCACCATCGCGGGCAGCGGCAGCAAACTGGATTTCCCGGCCAAGCCGGAACGGGTCTGCACCGCCGGCCACGAAGGCGTGGTCGACTACCGTCCGGACGAGTTGGTCGTCACCGCCCGGTCGGGTTCAAGACTGCGCGACATCGAATCGGTCCTCGAAGGTTCAGGCCAGGCACTACCGTTCGAACCACCCTTGTTCGATGGCCGGGGCACGCTCGGCGGAGCGGTGGCGGCCGGGCTTTCGGGACCGGGCCGACCCTGGTTCGGCTCGGTCCGCGACGCCCTGCTCGGCGTCACCATCGTCAATGGCCTGGGACAGCGCCTGACCTTCGGCGGACAGGTGCTGAAAAACGTCGCCGGATACGACGTATCGAGGCTCATGGTCGGTGCCTACGGCACACTTGGTCTCCTGCTCGACGTCAGCCTTCGCGTGCGACCCATCCCGCAGACCACCGTGACGCTCGCACGCGAGTGCGTGCCCGAAGTGGCCGCGGCGCTGACTCGCGGCCTGCTGCATCAGCCGCTGCCGGTAACGGCCACGGCATACTGCGGCGGCGTGCTGCGCATTCGACTGTCCGGCAGCAATGAAGGCGTCACACACGCCGGGCAGAGTCTCGACCTGGACCTCGAGGTCGAAGACGATGCGTTCTTTCAGTCCGTGCGCGACCATGCGCATCCCTTTTTCCTGGATCCCGGACGACTTTGGATGCTCTCGCTTCCTCCCGGCACCGCGTTCGACGAGTCCGACACGTTGGCCGAGTGGGCGGGAGCGAGAGTATGGTGGCGAACCGATGCCAAAGCCGACGCGGTTCGGGAACAGGCACGTTCCGCTGGCGGATACGCCATGCCCTTTCCGGCTCTGCCCGGAGAAGCCCCCGCGCCGGTGGCGAAATACATGCGCCGAGTGAAGACCGCCTTCGATCCCGCCAACATCCTGAACCCGGAACTCCTGCCCCGTGCAGACTGACCTCTCCGCAGAGTTCCTGGCGACGCCGGAGGGTGAGCGCGCGGACGCGATCTTAAGGACCTGCGTGCACTGCGGGTTCTGCAATGCGACCTGCCCGACTTACCAGGTCCTCGGCAATGAACTCGACGGCCCCCGAGGACGCATCTACCTGATCAAGGACATGCTGGAGACAGCGACGCCGAACGCGGCGGCCACTACGCACCTGGACCGCTGCCTGACCTGCCGCGCGTGCGAAACGACCTGTCCGTCCGGCGTGAAATACGGCGAATTGCTCGAAATCGGTCGCGAGTTTCTCGAACACTCCCGCAGGCGGAGTCTCTTCGCGCGCCTGGTTCGCTGGTGGCTCACGCACATCATCCCCAATCCCGGCACGTTGCGTCGCTGGCTCCGGGCTGCATCGCCGCTGCGACGTTTGGCGCCGCGGCACCTGCGGGCCATGGTGCGGCCTCCAGCAGCGGAAGATACAAGCGCTGGCGAGGGCGAAGTGCTGCTGCTGCAGGGCTGCGTGCAGCGCGTGATGACGCCGGAAGTGAACGTCCACCTGAAGGAACTGCTCGCGGCCCGGGGTGTTTCGGCACGCCTCGATCCGAACGAAGGCTGCTGCGGGGGCCTGAGCCTGCATCTCGGGCAGGCCGAAGAGGCCCGGGCCGCCATGCGGGACAACCTCGACCAAATGGACTGGTCATCAGCCGAGCGTATCGTCTCCACGGCCACCGGCTGTGGCGTGACATTGAAGGAGTATGATCGTGCTCTGGCTACCGCGCCGGACCACGCGGCCGCCGCCAGGGGATTCGCCGCAAAAGTCTGCGATGTTTCCGAACTCCTGCACGGGTTTGAGTTCGGCAAGCGCGACGACTTGCATCGGGTCGCCTGGCATGCGCCCTGCACGTTGCAGCACGGACAGAAAATCACCGGACGCGTCGAAGACCTCCTGACCGGCGCCGGTTACGAACTTCTCCCGGTGCGGGACGGACACCTCTGCTGCGGGTCCGCCGGAAGCTACGCATTGCTGCAACCCGAGATCGCGGGCGAACTGAAACAACGCAAAACGGCCGCCTTGATGGAACACCGACCCGACGTCATCGCCACCGCCAACATCGGCTGCCAGATGCATCTCGGTGACGGCAGCGCTGTGCCGGTCGTCCACTGGCTGCAGCTGCTGCAATGAGACTGCCCGAGGAAATCGTCACGCCCCGCCTGCTGTTGCGCCGGCCTCGGGCCGGAGACGGGGCGATGATCAACCAGGCCGTGCACGAATCATTCGCGGAACTGTCCCCATGGATGCAGTGGGCGACGACACTCCCGACCACGGAACAGTCCGAGGCGTTCGCCCGCGACGGCGCCGTGCGCTACAACAACGGCAGCAGCGCGGAACTGCTGATCCTGCACCGCGAAACCGGCAGTTTCGTAGGCGCCACCGGAATGCCGCGCATCGATTGGGACTTGCCCGGATTTGAAATCGGGTATTGGTGCAGAACAGGGGAAACGGGCAAGGGTTACGTCAGCGAGTCGACCTGGTGGCTCGCGAAGGCGTTGTTCGCGTTGGGTGCCAAGCGCGTCGAGATTCGGGTGGACGACCTCAATCGGCGCAGTTGGCGCGTCGCCGAACGGCTCGGTTTCACCTTCACCACGCTGCAGAAAGGAGACCTGATCGCAAACGACGGCAGCCTTCGGGACACCCGGGTCTACGTCGCGCTCTCGCTCGCGCAGCTGAAACAGCCGAGCCCTTGATCGTTACGCGGTTCCGGCAGAGCGCCGGCAACCGCCGCTAACCCGATCCGTCGTCGTCCGAGTCTTGCGTCCGCCGCGCTTCGAGTTCCCTCGCCACCAGTTGGTCCACGACATCCAGGGCCGGCTTTCGGCCGATGTCCATGTTGACGACGTACTTGTCAGCGACGACGAGTGCCGGAACGGCCAGGAGACCCGCCTCCCGGAACGTCTGATCGATCTCAGCAACTCTCCTGCGAACGCTCGGCTCGTCGATGGCCGCCAGAAACACCTCCCGCTCGATGCCGTAGCCGTCGACGAAGTCCGCGAGCCTCCCGCGGTCGGTGAACTCACGGTTGCGGTCGTGCATGGCGCGGAACAGGCGTTCGTGATTCGCGTCGAGCGCACCCGCCCGACCGAGCACCACATGCGCCCGCGCCAGCACCTCGGCCCCACCGGCGAACCCGACATGCGCGCGACGGAAGCTCGCTCCCTCGGGCAATGTGTCCTTCCATGCTTCGAGCATCGGATCGAAGTCGCGACAATGCACGCAGCCATAGGAAAAGAACTCGACCACCTCCACCGTTCGCGCCCGGGACTCACCCGCACCTTCGACAACTCGGTAATGGGAGTCCTCCGTAGCCTCGCCACCGACATCGACGGCGGTGCCGTAGATGATCCCGACGACCGCGACCACCACGACGAATAGCGCGACAAACCCCATGCTGGCATAGCGAATGAGGCGGAGCTTTTCTTCCGTTTTGCGGACTCTCCTTGCCATGCGCGGAGTGTGTCACAATTCAACGCATGAACGAACAGTACGTGCTCTACCAGTACGCCGCCTGCCCATTCTGTCACCGCGTGCGGGCATTCCTCGACCGTGCCGGCATCGACATGCCCATGCGCGACACCATGCGCGACATGGCTGCCTACCGCGAACTTCTCGTCGGCGGAGGACGAGCCACGGTGCCGTGCCTGAAGATCACAAACGCGTCTGGCGAGACGACCTGGCTGTACGAATCGAACGACATCATCGACTACCTGTCGCGGGTCGCCGCGTAGAGCCCGGGGAGAAAGCATGAAACTCGGCCTGTTGGGCGGCTACGGAGGTCGCCGCATTCAAGTCCCCATCGAACGGATACGCCATGCCGAGGCACTCGGCTACGACTCCGTCTGGACGTCCGAAGCCTACGGCTCGGATGCGGTCGCGCCGGCCGCCTGGATCCTGGCGCAAACCGAACGCATGCGCGTCGGCACCGCGATCATGCAGATGCCGGCCCGGACCCCCGCGATGACAGCGATGACAGCCATGACCCTGGCGCAACTCTCGGGCGGCCGTTTCCTCCTCGGTCTCGGCGCGTCTGGTCCCCAGGTCGTGGAGGGCTGGCACGGCGTCCCGTATGGCAAACCGGTCACGCGGCTGAAGGAGTACGTCGCGATCATCCGCAAGATTCTCGCGCGGGAAGCGCCTGCGGTCTTCGACGGTGACGAGTACCAGCTTCCGTTCTCCGGTCCCGGTGCCACGGGTCTCGGCATACCGCTGAAGAGCATCCTGCACTGCGACGAAGACATTCCCATCTATGCCGCCAGCATCACGCCGAGAGGCGTGCGGGCGGCCGCGGAAGTCACAGACGGGTTCTTCCCGATCTGGATGGACCCCGAAAAATACTCAGTGTTCGAACAACCGATTCGCGCGGGGCTCGCCGCTTCCGGCAGGTCCGCCGCCGAATTCGATGTCGCACCCTTCGTCACGGTGGTCATGGGCGAGAGCGTGGAAGAGTGCATGCGCCCGATCCGCGGCACGATGGCGCTCTACATCGGCGGCATGGGCGCGCGCAACCGGAACTTCTACAACAACTTCGCCAAGGCATTGGGCTTCGAGGAGGCCGCCGTCAGGATTCAGGATCTTTACCTCTCCGGGCGGCGCGATGAGGCGATGGCTGCCGTGCCGGCCGAATTGATCGATGCCTGCCATCTGGTCGGTCCAGCAGATCGTATCCGGGAACGCCTACAGCGCTGGAGAGGAACCAAAGTCTCGACAATGATGATCGGTGGCGGATCAGACGAAGCACTTGAGATCATCGCACAGGAAATGCTCTAACAGCGCCTGCAACCTTAGGACTCCGAAGCAATCGATGCCCGTCTGGCTATTCTGCATCCTCGCCATCACAGTCTGCTGCCTCGCCGGCATAGCCATCCGTCTGCTGGCGTACGGAGAGATCGATCCCCTCCACGTCCTGCTGAGCCTGTTCTTTTCGCTGAACTTCCTGGCGTGCTACTGGGAAATCTGCCTCTACTTTCGGCGGGACTATGTCGAGCGGCGCGTCGACTTCTGGCGCGAACGAGGCAAGGCGCAGCGCAGATCTCCCGCAATGCTGTTTCTTCAACAGCGCGTGACGACGAGCAACGCGTTCTCCACATCCTTCTGGGCGGATATCTGGGCGAGCTACTCGTTGTACGACGGCTCTTACGCCGACAGGCGCACGTTTGGCTTCACCTGCGACATCGCCAATGGCTTCATTACGCCCCTGCCTTCGCTGGTGCTCTACGCCACGTTTACGATTCCATTCCTGCCGCCCGCCGTGGCCGGCGCGCTCGGCGCCATGCTCTTCTGGCAGTGGGTCTACGTCACGTCGGGGTACTGGGCGAGTTTCTTCGTCTCCGGGCGGCATAGACGGCTCGGTCTCATGGAAGCGGTGCTCCACGTCCACGCGGCCAATTCTCTATGGGTCCTGTTGCCCCTGGTCGGACTCTACGTCTCCCTTCGATTGATTCTCGACGGAGACTACAGCGTCCTGGGCCTCGGTTGACCAACGTCTACCGCAGCTACCGCAACATGCCCTGAACGATCCCCCACCCGCGCTCGGCGCGCTCCCGGGCCATGGTTCTGTATTCCAGCGCGTGGGTCGAACTCGCGTTGCCGTCCAGGCCACGCTTGTAGACGCCCTGAACGATTCCCGCGGAGCGAAACATGTTGAACGCGATATAGAACGGCCAGTTGTCGATGGCGGGCCGCTTCGCCTCCCGGCAGTAGGCGTCGACGAGGTCCTGTTCGTTCGGGATGTTCAACGCTTCGAGGTCCGCCCCGGGCAGGCCCTGCCCCTGTGGATCGCCGTGGAACTCCTGGCACCAATAGCTCAGGTCCGCCAGGCCGTCGCCCAGTGTCGACAGTTCCCAGTCGAGGATGGCGACAACGCGCGGCTCATCGGCGTGGATGATCAGGTTGCCCAACCGATAGTCGCCGTGCACGATGACCGGCGGCACGTCGGCCGGCACGTTGTTCGGCAGCCACTCGATCAGTGCGTTCATCGCCTCGATCGTCTCCGTCTCGGACGCGATGTACTGCCGGCTCCAACGGTTGATCTGCCGCGCGAAGTAGTTGCCGGGCCTGCCGAATTCGCCGAGGCCCACCGTCTCCGGGTCCACGCTGTGCAGCCGCGCAAGGGTGCGAACCATATCGAGGTAGATTTCGCGGCGCTCTTCACGGCTCACGGCGGGCATCAGGTTCTCCGTCAGGAGTCGACCCCGCACGTGCTCCATGACATAGAACTTCGTGCCGATCACGCTCGCGTCCTCGCACAGGCAATGCATCTCCGGCACCGGCACGTCCGTCGGCGCTAGGGCATCCATCACCCGGTATTCGCGGTCCACCTGGTGCGCCGACGGCAACAGCTCGCCCGGCGGCTGTTTCCGCATGACGTATTCGCCCCCCGGGGTTTCGAGAAGAAACGTCGGGTTGCTCTGGCCGCCTTCGAACTGGCGAACCGCCAGCGGTTCTCCGCCATACCCGTCCACGTGATCGACCATGTAGGCGCGCAGCGCGCCTTCATCGAAGCGGTGTCCTTCCCGCACCGGCGTGAGTTCGGCTTCGCTCATGGATACATCCCGTCTGGAGGGCGGCGACAAGAATATACGGTTGCGTCGAGCCGCCGCAAAGTGAGAGGCTCGCCGCGACCATATCCCTGACAGAGGAAGACGATGTCACTTGAGAAGCGCATCGCGGTGACCATGCCCGTTTCGAACCGTTTGGAGGAGAACGCGGACGTCGTGCAATGGGCCGAGGCAAACGGCTACCAGGATGCCTGGTTCTCCGATGCGGGTTCGCCGGATTCGTTGACGATGCTGGCGGCGCTCGGTGGCTGCATCAAGCGGATGCGCGTGGGATGCGCGGTCACACCCGTCTACACCCGCGCGCCGTCGGTCCTGGCGGCCACCGCGAACGTGCTGGGACAGGTGTACCCGGGACGGTTTGTCATGGGTCTCGGCTCCTCCAGCGAGGCGATCATGACCCGTTTCAACGGCATCCCCCTAGAAAAGCCGCTGACGCGCGTGAAGGAGACGGCGATCATCGTGCGCCACATGCTGACCGGCGACCGCACCAATTTCGACCTCGAAACCCTATCCAGCAACGGTTATCGGCAAGCGCCCATGGACCATCCGCCGCCGCTGTACCTCGCCGCGCTGCGACCCAAGATGATCGAGATGGCGGCAGAGTATGGCGACGGCGTCGTGTTCAACCTGTGGCCGAGGAAAGCGCTGCCGAAGATGATGGAGCATGTCAGGATCGGCGCCACACGCGCCGGAAAGAACTGGGAGGACATAGAGATCGTCAACCGCAAGGTTGTCCTGGTCACGGACGACAAGCAGGCGGGCTATGACCGTTTCCGATCCGGATACGCCCCCTACTACGCCAATCCGGTCTACAACAAGTTCCTGGCGTGGAGCGGCTACGAGGGTGCGGCCACCGAACTGCTGGAAGGCTGGGCGAACCGCGACCGTGCCCGGACGGCTGCCGCCTTCTCTGAAGAAATGATCGACGAGATCGCCCTCATCGGCAGCGTGGAGGAAGTGCAGGAAGGCATTCGCGCGGATGCCGCCGCCGGAATCCATACGCACATCATCGCGCCCATCGCTCCGGTCGACGCCTTCCATCCGGATGCACGCGCCACATTTTCCGCGTTCACCGGCGACCGATTCAGCTTCCAGCCAGAGAGTCCTGCCAACGGATGACATCGCGATCTTGGCTTAACCAAGACCGCCGCCTAGAGTTTCGGGCCGGGTTCCAACTCCGGTCACGCGGCGTTACGCGTCGCTCGCAGGAACTCGTCCAGTGCATCGGTCGGCATCGTCTCATCGAGAAACATGGCCAACGGTGCCGTATCGCGGCGGCGCCATCCCGGTTTAGCTCCAGCGTCGATTCGCTCCATCAAGCGTTCGCGGAAACCAGGGACTACGGAGACTGCACCAGTGGCACGAATCGCCCCGGACAGATTCCGCAACCGGGCCAAGGCGGCTCGACAACGCGCACAGTCCCTCAGATGCGTCTGGAGATCCAACTCGCAGCGGCGAGACAACTCGCAATCAACGTATTCGTCAAGTAACGCTTCTGCATGGGCGCAGTTCACTGATTCGCCCTCCCTCACACCTTGTCGAGCGTCTTCGCCAACGACTGTCTCGCCGCGTGCAAACGAGACCGCACCGTCCCTTTCGGAACCGCCGTTACGGCGGCGATCTCGTCATAGGACATGCCTTCCCACGCCCGCAGCATCAACGTAACCCGCTGCGCTGCGGACAGATTCGCGATGGCCTCGAGCAACGCCCTATTCTGCTCGCTGTCGTCGAGTCTCTGCAACGGGCCTGGTCCAGAATCGACCGGCTCGTGCTCCGCCTGGCCCCAAAAACGACGCCGGGTTCCCTCATCTCTCAGGTGTCGCCGACAGACGTTGCGGGCGACGCCGTAAATCCATGCCCGGAACGACGAGCGGTGACGCCAAGTCGCCAAGGATCGATGGACTTCGACGAAGATATCCTGAGTCAAGTCCTCGGCGTTTTCGTCAACCATCCAACATACGAACCTGTGGACCGGATTTTGGTACCGCAAGACCAACGGCTCAAACGCGCCCTGGTCGCCTGCGAGGAAACGTAACGCTAAGCGCTCGTCGGACGCATGGTCCGAAGCTTCACGCATCCCTTGTCGCTAACGCCTTGGCCCCATCCTTACAGATCGAAGCTCAGATTCTGTGGCTCTTCCGGGAGGACCCGGGTGCCCGTCAATGGCACCGCCCTGTCTACGACTTCGAACTTCATCTCGTCGATCCACACGCTTCCCGTTCCTTCGAGCAGCACGCCGAAGGCGATGTTGCTCGCCTGCCGGTGTACATCCACCACAACGACGCACTCAGTCCAGTCCGCCGTTCCCCTGATCGGTCGGTCCTGCATGTTGTCGAAAGCCAACGGCCGACCGGAACCCGCCCCATCTACGCGAATCCACAATCCCGCCCAGCCACTGATACCCGAGCTCCTGAGGTAGCACGACAGCCTGACGCGCTTGCCGACATACCGCACGGGCGAAAGGTTCTGCATGAGCGTTCCGAAGCCATTGATCTTGCGTCTGTTGGACTTCAGTAAACCGCTTGCCCTCCCACTACGGGATACGTCTGAGTCAACGTCAGCGATGTAGGCGATCCTCTCGCTGCCTGCCATATGCCACCCTCGGGGGGCGTCCGGTTGCGGCTTGACCACGATCGTCTGAGATTCTGACATCTATGCTCCGTTTCACGTCTGTCAGCAACAGTAGTAACGTGAACCCGCCGAAAGTTCACCACAAGCGCTGCTGCGCGACTCGGTCGGCAACGCTCGCGCAAAGCGCATCGAGCCCCGCGCCGCGGCCAACGTCGAATGCGAATTCCCTTCGTTCGGAGAACAGGACCGTGTGGGGAAACACGCGCGCTTCGCCCCGGTAAGGGGTTTCGACAATTCGCAGCAATCCACCCCGGTATGGCCACGATGACCGCGCGGCATGCCCGAGGGACTGCCTGACGCATCGGAGCATCGAGCCGACGTTCCGACCATGCTCCGGGGGGTAGTAGACCTCCACGACCGTGTCGTTCCAGCGGCTGCGGGTCATCGCGTACCTGCCGGAGTGAACGGAGAAGCCTGGCGACACCGATCCGGGCGCCTTCGAGCGCGGATCGAACTGGCTTGTAAAGTCCCTTTCGTATTCGAAATAGCGCCGCGCGTTCTCCTTCCATTCGCGCAGCAGCGACCCCGGCCCGACCGCGACCTGGTCCAGACTGGTCCCGATGACCATCCTGATGCGTGTCGGTCCAAGCCCTTGGGTTTCGAGGGTCGGGTCGCGATCGAAGGATGGCAGGATGTCCGCGCTCTCGATGAACGTGCCGTTTTCGACCAGCCGGGGCGGATTCCTGTCCTTGCCGGATTCATGGTCGTTCCAGGCCAGTGAGAAATCCATCCTGACGCGTTCTCCAAACCTGAGCGGCCGCGCGAAGACATAGCGGTGGACGCCCGGCTCGGCAACAGGTTCCACTATCGACGCGATGTCGACACTCTCGACTTGGACTTCCCTGGGGAAAAAGAGCCTGAGTTCCCTAATCGGTTCGGAGCCGGTGTTGGCCAGCAGCATCGAACCACCGCTCTCCACGCGACGTGCCTCCGGATAGAGGTCAACGGTGAGGTCCATCGACACCACGACCGGAACCCCGGCCCGGACGTGGGGTTCCATGTGCGAGGCGGCGGTCAAATTCGGCTCGCCCCCCGTGTTGACGCAGATCCAAACGGCGGTGGCGGCCCATACCACGACGGCTGGAGCGCCGATATTGACGATTTCTTCCGGGAGTCGCCATCGCTTCCGGACCGACCGGTCGCCACGGGTCCACGCATGGACGGAGAGCATGAGGAGCACCGTGAAGGCCGTCCAGCAAAGTCCCGACGCGTAGAACCGGCCAAGGTAATGCCCGTAGCCGTTCATCCCCGAGTAGCGGACGGCTGCCGGGCCGAACGGCGCATCGCCCAGTACCCGCACGGCGAGGAAGAACGCCGCGGCGACCAGCATGCCGAACCACTTGCTGCGAAAGACATCCCTGATCGCTGGCGCGCCGGAAAACGCGCCGGTGCTGGCTGCGTTGCGCACCGCGACCTGAATGGCGATAGACGCCGCCGCCAGGAGGAACACGTGCCAGCCGAAATTGATGTAGACGGCATACGCGCAGAGAACAGGGTCGAGCGGCGGCTGGCCCCATGCCACCTGGGCAGCGATGGCGGCGGCCCCGAATGCGGTCAATGCGGCAAGAACGACGGCCCCCAGCGCCGCAACCTTCGGTACGACGCCCGCTGCTGTATCCCGATCAACGATTTCGCCGCCGCAAAGGATGAGCAATAGGTACGCCGGGCCGCGGAATGCCTCGGCGATGTGCTGCGCCACGAACTCCGATGTCAGCCTGAGCGGCGCGCCAGAAAACTCGGCAATACCGATGAGATGTGCGACTCCGGCGACGACGCCGAAGGCGAGCAGCACCCAGGACGGGACGCCGAACCCCGACGCCGTTTCCGTCCAGGTGGCCGCAATGAACCGGTCTGCCTCTGCCATCCGCCTGGCGCCGCAGTGCCGTGCGCCGCACGGAGCGTTCTCCATGCCGGCATCGGATCGCGGTGCAACCATCCAACGACCGTAGGCCGAAGGGGTATCCCGAGTCGATGGCAGATCGACTCTCTTCGACGCTGCACTTCGCTTCTTTTCTCGTACTCCATCGCCCCGTGACCAAGGGTCCACATCGCGACTTGGCGCGTTCGCGCGCTATGATCGAGGCACCATGCCGGGATTCAGCGACCTTCAGCAAAAACTCGACGCCCTGCGTTCCGGGAACATGTACAGGAAGCGTCGCAATGTCGGCAGCCGGCAGGGTCGCACCATCCGGGTCGAAGGGCGTGAGTTGCTGAACTTCTGCAGCAACGACTATCTCGGGCTCGCCGGCGACCACCGTATCGCCGAGGCACTCAAGGCAGGCGTCGGGCACTGGGGGGTGGGGGCTGGCGCATCGCACCTCGTCTGTGGTCACACCGAGGCCCACGATGAGCTCGAAACCACGCTCGCCGAGTTCACCGGGCGTCCTAGGGCTCTCGTATATTCCAGCGGCTACGCGGCGAATGTCGGCGTCATCAACGCGCTGATGTCCCTTGGCGACCTGGTTTGCGAGGACCGTTTAAACCACGCCTCGCTACTGGACGGCGGATGGATAAGCCGTGCGCGGTTCGCCTGGTACGCCCACCTGGACTGCGACGACCTGGACCGTCAACTCGCGAGCGAAGCCAACCGCAAACTGATCGTCAGCGATGGCACTTTCAGCATGGACGGGGACCGGTGCAGGCTGGATGAACTGGTCAACGTCGCCCGACGACGGGATGCCTGGATCATGGTCGACGACGCCCACGGCATGGGCGTGCACGGGGCCGAAGGCGTCGGCCTGGTCGATCCGGGTAGGTATTCGGTAGAGGACGTGCCGGTGCTGGTCGGGACTTTCGGCAAGGCGTTCGGCACGTCCGGCGCTTTCGTCGCCGGCAGCGAAACGCTGATCGAAACACTCATCCAGCGTTCCCGCAACTACATCTATACCACCGCAATGCCGCCCGCGATCGCCGTCGCAACACTCGCCAGTCTCGCCATAGCCAGGGCCGAAGCCTGGCGGCGCGACCGGCTGGAAGACCTGGTTCAACGATTCCGGGAAGGAGCGACACGCCTGGGATTCACCCTGCCGCAGTCGGCATCTCCGATCCAGCCGCTGATCGTCGGCGACCCGCAGGCAGCGTTGGACATGAGCCACGGCCTCGAAGAGCGCGGTTGCCTTTGCACGGCCATTCGCCCGCCGTCAGTGCCGGAAGGCACTTCAAGGCTGCGGGTCACGCTGACCGCAGCGCACACCGACGCGGATGTCGATCGACTGCTCTGCGCGCTGGGAGATTCCCGTAGCGCACTCGATCAGGCGCGCAGCACGCGCTAACACCCTTTCCACATATGAATAGGTATTCTAATAGGTTAATGTATAGCTATGCGGACCATTCAAATCACGATTGATGACGAACTCGTGGAGCGCGTCGACGAACGGGCAAAGCGCATTGGGTCGACGCGCTCAGGATTCGCACGCCAAGCACTACGTGCTGCCCTGGCGCGATACGAGGAGTCGGAAGCGGAAGAGCGCCAAAAGGCCGGATACCGCCGAATACCGCCTACGCCCCAGGAGTTTTCCATTCGGGACGAGGATCGCGCATGGGGCGATGATGGCTGGGACGCTTGGAAAGATTGATGGTGCGTCGCGGCGAGATACGATGGCACCGGTTCGCCCCACCAGACAAACGCAGGCCAGTGCTGATCCTGACGCGAGATTCGGTCATCGGCAGCCTGCATGAGGTCACCGTCGCTCCCATCACAACCAATATCCGAGGTATCCCCAGCGAGGCGGTGCTGTCCCCGGACGAGGGTGTGCCACGCGCCTGCGCGGTGAACTGCGATCACTTGCAGACGGTACCGCAGGCAAGACTGGGTCCGCTGCTGACAACTCTGTCAACGGAAAAGATGCACCGAGTAGCAGAGGCCATTCGCTTTGCGCTCGCCTTGAGGTGACGGACCCGTCCCGAATTGACGCCGAGTCGATCTTCTTCAGACTTCCCGTGTTATCTCATACCTGCCAAAGCAAACTGGTTAATCCCCCTCTCGTGGGCATCTGGTCATGAGCGTCCCGGCAGCCATTCGATGGGAGCGAGGCGGCTTGTGGCTGCTCGATCAGCGCAAGCTTCCCGAGGAAGTCGTTTACGAGGAACAGACGAGCGCCTCGATGGTGGCTGCATCCATCGCCGGGATGAAAGTGCGCGGCGCGCCCGCCATCGGTATCGCGGCGGCGTACGGCATGGCACTCGCGTCCCGCACGGGTGAGGACATGGCACGCGCGGCGCGGCTGCTGGTCGCGGCGCGTCCCACGGCAGTGAATCTCGCCTGGGCGGTGAATCGCGTGCTCCGGGCGAACGATGCCGTCGCCGAAGCCGAGGCCATTCATCGCGAGGACGCGGAAATGTGTCGCGCGATCGGCGAGCACGGCATGGAACTGATCGAGCCGGAGACCGCCGTCCTGACGCACTGCAACGCGGGCGCCCTCGCCGTTTCCTCCCTCGGAACCGCGACCGCGCCGCTATACCTCGCGCATGAGGCCGGCATACGTTTCAGGGTGTTCGTCGACGAGACGCGGCCGCTGCTGCAGGGGGCGCGGCTGACGGCATGGGAACTGGTTCAGTCCGGTATCGACGTCACCCTCATATGCGACAGCATGGTCTCGCACCTGATGTCGGAGGGGACGATCCAAAGCGTGATCGTGGGGGCGGACCGCGTCACCGCCAATGGCGACGTGGTGAACAAGATCGGTACCCTGGGCATCGCCATCGCCAGCCGCTACCACGGCATTCCGTTCCACGTGGCCTTACCGTCTTCGACCTTCGATCCCGACACGAAGACCGGCACCGATGTCGAAATCGAACAACGCGACGCCAGCGAGGTTACCGGATCTATTCGGGCGCCCCGGGGCGTCCACGTCAGCAACCCCGCATTCGACGTCACCCCGGCCGAACTCGTCACAAGCTGGATCACGGATCGCGGACTTATCGAGAACGCGCGCGACTTGGCCGTACTGAAGTGAAGCGAAGCCGATAGGGCTCAATCGTCGTCGCGTACCACCGGATAGCACGGCTCGCCCCAGTCCTCGTGGGGGTTCGAGATCAACAGGTGGATGACACGCGGGACGAGGTCGACAAGGATGGCCGTACCGTCGCGAATCTGGTCCCGGTTCACGCTGCTGCGCCAGGTCGCGCCGCCGTGCATGAGCTGGTTGCGCAGCGTGTAGAGCCGGGACAGGACGATGGCGAGCACCGTGGCCGTCTGCCGCCGGTCGCCGAGCGCCCTGCGCGCCGCCGTCTTCGCACTTTCGAAGCTCCTCCGCCAGTGGTCCTCGTCGATCTTGCCGTTCTGATGGTCCCAGAACGGCTGGAATACGAACTGGTTGTCGAGCAATACGCGAAAGGGACCCGTGAACTTCGACCAGACCAGGTCATAGAGCAGGCTGTCGGCATCGAGATCGACCAGCCGTTCCAGGAAACGATTCAGTATTGTCTGCTCGGGTGCCGCTTCACGCTGGATCTCGTCCGCGTACGCCGCGTTGAGCGAAATCCAGAGAAATATGAACCTGGAGTCGTCATCGTCCTCCGAGCGTTCCGCCGCCGCCAGCCAACTCAGCGCCCTGTGCACGCGCAAGCCCAACCCATCGGCGCCTCTCGCGTCTATCCTGTGTGCCCGCGCCCTCAAGCTCGCGTGATCGAAAGTCATCGTGCCGTTCGCTTCGTTCAACGGACGATGGTACACCCCATTCCTATAGGGAATTTCTCACGTGCAATCCGGCTGTTGTCCGCTGCCGCGTATGCGCGAAACAGGCAATCCTTGCCACCTCGTATTCGCCCGTTTCGAGGTTCGCAATGTATCGCACGCTCCGCGGCGCCGCCGTTGTCCTTCTTTTCTGGAATGCCACGGCCGCCGAACCGCCAGCCCTGTCCCTTGCCAACGTCTACCGGGACAACGTCGAACTCGAGGCGTATTGGGTCAGCGAGAAACTCGACGGCATCCGCGCGCGGTGGGACGGAGAGGCGCTTTACTCGCGCCAGGGCAACCGCTTCAACGCGCCCGCAGCGTTCGTCGAAGGATTTCCGACGGTCGCGCTCGACGGAGAACTGTGGATGGGCCACGGTACTTTCGAGAGACTGTCCAGCATCGTTCGCCGGCAGCCAAAGTCGGAGGACGCGTGGCGCGGCGTGCGCTACATGGTGTTCGACCTGCCGGAACACGCGGGCACCTTCGATCAACGCCTGGCCCGTCTCAGGAAACTGCTCGGCGCCGCGGAGACTTCAAGAATTGGACTGGTAGAGCAGTTCCGGGTCGCAGACGAGACCGAATTGATGGCCATGCTCGATCAGATCGTGGCCAGCGGCGGCGAAGGTCTGATGTTGCGCAAGGGCGACTCGTACTACCGGCGAGGACGCTCCAACGACCTGCTCAAGCTGAAGGTCTACCAGGATGCCGAAGCCGTGGTCGTCGCCCATCTACCCGGCCGCGGCAAATACACCGGGATGCTCGGCTCGCTCCTGGTCGAGATGCCCGACGGCCGCCGTTTCAGGCTCGGCACGGGATTCTCCGACGAAATGCGCCGCAGGCCACCGCCCGTCGGTACGACTGTCACGTACAAGCACTACGGCAAGACCAGCAACGGAATACCTCGCTTCGCAAGCTTTCTACGGATTCGCCCAGAAACATGAGGCTGGCCCGGCCGTCGAGCACACCCCGGGACTGACGGAGCAGGGCCGGCAACCCACACCGGCTGCGCTCAGCCGCCAGTCTCCATCGGTGCGTCCGGGTCGAGAGCCCATTCCGACAGGGATCCATCGTAGACCGCTACCCGGTCCCGGCCGACCAGGATGCAGGCGAAGGCGTCGATCGTGGCCGCGATACCCGCGCCGCAGTACGTGATGACCCGATCGGCATCCAGCATGCCTGACGCCGCGAGAACCTCACGCATCTCGTCGGTCGACTTGAACCGTCCTTCGGTCAGAAGTTCGCTGAACGGGAGATTGCCGCTGCCGGCGATGCGTCCCTGGCGAGCATAGCTGGACCGCGTTTCACCCCGATGCATCGCGGCACCAAGCGAGTTCACCGTGCACACGGACGGGTCGCCGATGGCGTCGGCCACCGCTTGCTTGTCCGCAAAGACGTCTGGACGCGGACGGGCCTGGAAGTCGCCGCGGGGAAAACGCGGCACCGCCGTTTCCACCGGCCGACCGCCGGCGCACCAGGCGCCGAAGCCACCGTCCAGCACCGACATCCGCTCGTAGCCAAGGTAGTGAAGCAACCACCAGGCGCGCGTCGACCACATCACGCTGCTGCTGCTATAGAGCACGACACGGCTGTCCATGTTGATGCCAAGGCGCCGGAGCAGTTCCTCCAGCGCAGCGGGTTCCGGCAGGGTGAATTCGAGTCCGCTGGTCGTGTCGGCCGCGTCACCGGCCAGGTCCAGAAACTGCGCACCCGGAATGTGCCCGCGATCAAAGGCAACCCGGCCCAATTCGCGCTCCATGCCGGGACCCCTGGGTTCGAGGTTGGCCGCGGTCTCGAAGAGGCGTAAATCGGAATCACCGAGGATGCTTTCGAGCTCGTCGACCGAGATCAGGTAGTCGCTCAGAACCGATTCCATCGCGATGTCACTCCCGGCAACGGTTGTCCATGTGACGAGTATAGCCATCTCAGGCAACCGCAAGAACTGCCAAAACGGCAGAGCCGATCGGAGCGCTCCTCGCTAACGGCGGGTCCCTCCGTTCCCCCACGCCGCGAACCGCAGCGATAGCGGCATCACCACGACGGTGGTGAGCAATCTTCGCCAATAATCGGCGAAATACACGAAATTTCGCGACGCGTCCGTGCGTCGGCGCAACCTACGACGGAGCAGTAACTATTTGAAAACTAATGTTTCGACAGGGACACGCAGGGCTGGCACGAGAGTTGCGTCCTGTCTCGTCAATAGATCACAAGGAATATCCATGTACGAACGCTCCGCCCTGATACGCATCTGCTGGTTTGCCATGGGGCTATTGTGCCTCGTCATCGGCCTCGTCGGCCTCGTTATCCCCGTCTTGCCCGGGATTCCGTTTCTGATCCTGTCCGCTGTGTGCGCGGCGCAGGCGTTCAAGCGCGACCGCTTGCTGGAGCGGCACGGTTTCGAAGAGTATAGACGCTGGCGCAGACGCCACTCATATTGAACAAACGCCTCCGGAGAGCGCGCAGCGATCGGAAGCGGTTAGCAGCCAAGACCCTGGGACATCTGGGCATAGCTCGTGAGAGGGACCGTGCCCCTCCGCGAAGGAGAGCGCACTCGCCGAGATGGGCCGTCAAGGCGTGACCGCCCCATCAGAAACTGTAGGTGAAATCGACGCCCAGGAAGCTGTCACGGCGTCCATCATAGGTCAGATCCCGCGGGTCCGTACTCAGGTTCACGATCGCTTCCAGGCGCATTGACCAACTCTCCGAGAGGCGGCGCTTCAGTTCCAGGTTCAACGCACGGTAATCGTGGTCTAGGTCACCGAGGATGCCTCCCACCAGCTCGGTGCCTTGCACATCGTTGAACGCAAGGAAGCCCGCGATGAACAGGTCGTTCGCCCACACACTCGTAGCGTACCGCCCACGATCGTCGTAGAGCCACTCGGAGAGCAGGGTCAGGTCCGCCTGGGAGCCAAACAGTGCATAGACGGTGTGCTCCAGGCCAAGGACGAGGGCGCGGTAATCCTCTTGGTGACCCAGGAGGTTCCGCGCTCCGCTGCGGTGTGTTGCTTCCATCTTGTAAAGCAGGGATCCGGTCGTGAGTTGCGCATCGACACCGAATTGCCGGATCTGCTCGTAGTACGGAATCAGCGACGAGGCGTCGTTGGGGACGAAGCCCGCCTGGAACGACGGCACGAAGTACGGCTCGCGATTCGTGCCGATGAAGGCGGTCAGGCCGAAATCGAGCAGCCCCAGGTTATTGCTGTAGCGGGCCGCGACGTCGACGTGGCGTTCCTCGGCACTGCTTTCGTACAAGGCGTCATCGATGATCAGGCGGCTTCCGCGAAGTCGCCCGGAAGCCCCCGGAAAAGTGCGCTTGCGGTGATACGGCAACAGGAATGACTCGGCGATTCCCCAGTCACCGGAAATCGTCAGGTGCACCATCGGCTGGCCCAGCTTGGGTCGATCACGCGGGTGCTCGACAAGGTCGAGCTGGTTGACGATATCCACCGGGTTGTGAAGTTCGGCCACGCCCCAGAAGACGCGGTCCAGTCCCAGGCGAAGCTCCCAGGAATTCTCGCCCCAGTCTCCATACATCAAGAAGTAAGCCTCGCGCACGTCGGCATGCGTACGCTGGGAATCCGCGCTGTCGTATCGATAAAGCGGGGTGAGCGTGAAGCTGGTTGTTTGTGCGATCTCCCCGTAGAGCGTCGGCTCAACGACCAGCCCCGCAGTGCCCGACCGCTGGCCCGGGAAGGCCGGCGATTGCGGATACCATCGCGCCTGCGCGCTCAGGTCGCCCGAAAAGTCGAGAGCCTGCGCCTGAGCACCTGCGGCGGCCATGAGCACGAGGGCCGCGATTGCGCCGCCGAGTCGCATCAGCGCACGCGTCGAAGTGCGGTCTGGGTGAATTCACTTTCATCGAGATTGGTGCCGAACCGAAAGTCGGTCCAGTGAAGCACCGTGCTCGTGCCGGTCAGGTGATTCACCATCGTCTGTTCTCCCGCCCGCCAGTACTGATCGAGATATTGCTCATAGTTCGTAAAAGTGAGGGTCTTCAGATGCGAGCCCCTTTGGTCGTAAAGCTCCGTCTTCCAGATTCGAAGCTCGCTCGTATCTTGCCAGACGACCTTGCGGGTGTATCCCGATTTCTCATCCAGGGGGACTTGCTCGACTACTGTACAGATGAGTTCGCCACAGGCTTCGTCGCGAAGATGCCTGTAGCGGTACTCCTCCACCTCCGGAGAGCTCATGTCTTCGTACGAAAACTCGCTGCCCATGAACGACCCCGAACGCGTCGAGGCGCTGATGCGTTTCACCCGTTTCAGGGCGGGCAGATACAACCACTGGTCATCCTGGGTGTTGACGTGCGCATGAGTAAGGAGCGCAGTTCCCTGTACATCTCGCGGCTGGTCGAACACGAACAGGCTCTTGTCGCCATCCCCCTGCACCTCCAGCACCTTGAAGCGCATCTGGCGAACGCTCTCGCGTCCTTGCCGGTCGCGCAGCACCATCGTCATTCCAGCGGTGAAATCCCCGAATCCCTCGTTGCGGGCGCTTGATTCGCGTGCAATTCTCAAGCCCTTGTCCTCCGGCGTTTCTTCCTGGGCAAGGACATCTGAATGGAATAGGCAAAAGCCCACGAGCACCAGGACCAGGACGCGAACAAAAGCACCCTTGGGGCATGCGAAGACCCTCGCCCAGCCTCGGTCGACAAAGCATTCGTGGTCAGGGAACATCCGCACAAGTTCCGTGGTGGACAGGCCGTATTTTAGCTTGATTCCCCATAAACCCGGAGCAGTACACGACCGGGAAACGCGTTCGTCCCAGCGTGGCGAGATCGAAATCCGCCTATAAGCAAAACTATGTCTCGCCATTTGTAATATTGCCGAAAGTAGCGAATGCGTTGCGTGCTGCAATGCCCTCGTGTAGCGTCGTTAGCGTCTTTTTGGCGTGGTCTACCACATCACGTCGGAACACAAGGAGGAATGCCATGAGAAGTGGCGACGACATGTTGAAGCAAATTGTTGAGAAGTCCGCCCTCGACGCGGAATTCAGGCAACAGCTTCTTGCAGACCCCAAGACTACCATCAGCGCGGAATTGGGTATTACGATCCCCGAGTCGATGACGATCCAGGTGCATGCAAGCGACATGCAGACCGTGCACGTCGCGTTGCCGCCGGATCCGAACATCACCGAGGAGCAACTGGAAGCTATCTCGGCTGGCCTCTGCTGCTGCTGGTAGACCCGGCAGCCGGCAGATAGCCGACCCAATGTGGTAACGTCCGCATTTGACATAGCTCGAATTAGCCCCCGTCAACCCGGCAACAAGCGGGGCGGACGGGGGTTATGTGTGTCCGGCTCAGACGTTTGTCAGCCGGACACCGCTCCGGAAAGCACCAGGAACACATAGGCCTTGGCCTTGCCAAGGCCGGTTTCGGAAATGACCAGCTTTATGTGGTGAATGCCGCGCAACATCACATAGCGGCCCGACTTCGCGAATAGCGTGGTCGGTTTCGAAACCCAGCCAGCAAGCGCGCGAAGCTTCTCCGGCACCACTATGTCCTCGTGGCCAAGGGCCGTAAGGAACGGGTCCCAATCGGTCATGCCGTCGAGCCAATAGCGCGAGTCCTTTGTATATCTCTGCTTGACGATGAGCGTCAGGCCGAGCGTCGGACCGACACCCGCTTCCTGCACGTCAAGATTCGCCCCGGACCTGACGATGCTCGCGCGTTCCCGGAAGCGTGAAATCACGGATTCCACGACCGAGACCTGACCCGGCCACCCCGCGTCTTCAAGATAGGCGCACAGTTCCTCCTGCGTTTTGAATCCCATGATTGCCAGGCGGATGGACCGCGAGCGAGACGGGAAAACACCGAACGAATCCAGGCGCGTATCTTCCGGCTGCGCCCGGTAAACGCGTTCGACGTGCTTCCGCTCTGCCTCGTTCCGCTCCCAACCCACACAGGAAACGAGCGCGTCCACCACTGTGGAGACATCGTTCTCCTGTCCGCTGGCGCCGATGATCGGACGCTCGCCCGGCCGCAAAAACATTCCTGGAAGCGGATCTTCTCCTTCCTGCGCCGAGCCGATGTCATATTCCAGCATCAACTTGGGACCGACGATTTCGCGCAGGGGGGAGTCTTCGGCATCCATTTGCCGGAACAGCCGAGTGATCGCTTTCGCGGTCTCATCCGTCTGGTCGTTTCGCGCGCGTTCTGTGAAGAACGTGGCCGTTCTGGTCCCGCTCGCCAGAGAGGCACCGAAATCCGCCTCCGGCCTGCGTTCATGCAGGGGCAATTCGAAGCCGAACGGAAGGGCGCCCATCGTGATCGGAAGACTCTTCGCGCATTCGAGGATGCGCTCCCATTCCCGGTCACCCACTAGTACGGGCGAAATCCTGTTTCGAAAGTGCCCAAGCAGGTCGCCCATGGTCCCGCCCTCTTCGGCGAGACGGTCCTGGGTGAGTGCGACTGCCTCGTCAATATCCATGTGGTCTCCTTACGCGATGACCGGTGTGGGATTCAGATCGGCTTCAGCCAGAGGGTGTTTACGCCGGCCCATGCCGACCGGCACGTCGTACAGACGCCCCGGCGCGAATCTCGCCCAAAAGTGACGCATGCCGGGCACGATGACCCGCACCACGGGCATGCCGATGTCGGGCCGGGTCTGGTCCAGCACCAGGAACTCCAGGCCGCTGGCTTCGACGAGCGCACGGCAATACTCCACGTCGTCACGCGTATCCGTCGATTCAACCGCCGGATAATCGGCAGCCGTGCGCAGCGGCGCGTCCGTCCTCGGCGCAAGCCATTCACAGTCGGCGAGTCGAGCGGTCTTCCACCACCAGAGTGCTAGGGGATCATCGATCATGGGCCGACCGTCGCCACTTCCCGGGCGCGGCAGCCAGGTAAGGCACTGGTTCAGTTCGCAAATCGCCCTCAAGGCCGCGATGCGCGGGTCCGCATGGGCGCCGGCGCCGTAAATGATGTCCTCGGTTTTCGCGTCTGGCCGACGTGAGAGCGCAACGAACGCGGGGATCCGGATATCGGAGGTCACGTCGAGGATCCACACGTCCCGCTCATACCGGGCGTAATGTTCCGCAGCCGAAGCAAGGTACGCGTCGTCGAAGCTCGAAAAATCGACCGCCGGCACCCGCAGTCGGTTGTACCACCAGATGGCGAACGCATCGCGCTCCGCCAGTTCATAGAAGCCCTGCAGGATCGCCTCTTCCACGGTATTGCCCGCGGCACAGCCATTGGAATCGGCGATCAGGTCCGAAGGACCGCGCTGTTCGGGCGCCATGCTGTAGAGCATTGAGGTCGGCAGGTGGCGGTGCCGCTGCTGCGTCAGCGACCAGACCGGTGTCCAGTCGATTTCGGCCTCGGGGTCGAGACGTGGCGGGACAACGTTGTACGGGTGGCCCTTCGCGTTGATGCTCTCGGCGTTGTCGAGCTGATGGTCGCTGAAGAGCTGCGCATCGTTGGGGTGGATTGCGTCTTCCCGGGCGAACTCGACGAATCGTCTGCGCTCTCGGATCTCGTCCCCGTGATAGGCACCCGAGTAGCGCTCGACCGCCTCGCAGAGCGCGCTGATCTCGGATTGCTCCCGTGTGCTGCCCTTGCCGGCGCTCTTGCTGCGCAGGCTGCGCCGGAGTGAACTCAGGGTCCGGCTCCGCATGCCGAGATTGCTTCCGGCCCAATGGACATGCAGCCAGGAATCGGTTTCGTCGTTGGTGCGCCGGAGCCAAGTCACGACACCGCTGACCGGGCTCACCAGGTGGCGGTATTTGGCCAGCGTGACCTCCGGGGCCACGGTGCGCGTGCCGCCGCTGTTGCTGACGGACTTGGGACTGGATTGCAAACGCAGGGCAACCGGCGGCCGATCCGGACGGTGCAATGCGTCGTCACCACAGGCCTTGCACTGCGGACGGCGCAGCACCCGATGCCGGGAACTCGCCAACATGCCGACGTGCATCGAGATCGCATATTCGTGGATGGTGGCGTCCTGTTCCAGCACCAGCCACTTGGCGATCTCCCCGGCAATCAGTCCGCATAGCGCCTCGAGCACTGCCGGATCCGCCGCGAATGCCTTGAAGGCAGCCTCCTCACCGGCGGAATTGCGCAGGAAATTGTGGACTTCCTGGTGGCTGCGCATGCGATAGGCCAGGCAGGCCCAGCAAGGTGCCTCCTCTTCCCCCCGAAAGACGGGTCCGAACAGAGGCTCGATACCGCGCGGCCGCACCGGCATCCACGGTGCTCGGGATGCGAGCTGGCGCCGGTTCACTTGCGCGAGGCGCGCCTCGAGATAGTCGTCGCAAACGACCACGGTAAGGTTCGGATCGTCCTGCCCCACACCGACACCGGAAGCGTTGAGGTGTCGGATCAACCGGTCGTCGTCACCGGCGACTGCGACGTGCGATTCCTTGAGCCGCTGTTCCGCCCACCGTGGCGAAGCGCCAAGCGATGACCAGTACGCCGCCCGGCTTCGATCCATGCCGTGATCGGCGGAGACCACGTAGCCCCGGGCGGAGAGCGAAACCACTGCTGCACGCACGTCGGCGGCGTCATGCCGGCCGCGAAGGGCGACGACAATCTCGTCCAATGGGCGCCGTCCGTCGAGCAGTGGCAGGAGATCGCAAGTCAGTTGACCGTGCATCAGGGTATTGAACGTTTCGGAAACCAGCAGCGTTTGCTGTTCACCGACTGCATGGAAATTGAGGTGCGGGGTGAGTGCGGGACGCTCAACGATCCCTTGGTCGGCAGGGGCGGTCCTGGTCAGGATTCCGCGTCGGCGAAGTGTGTCTGTCAGGGCTTGCACCTGGGGTTAGCGGCCGGATCAGCCGATTCCATCAAGCGTGCGCGGCAAGGGATTCAATCTGGTCGGCGGCGCGCGACGCTGCTTCGGCAACCGCCGAGTTCAGGTCATCGAAATCCGCGTGTCCGCAAGCGCTCGCAACCAGGGACTTGACCCTGGACCCCGCCGCATCGACATCGAATCCTTCATCGCCGACGAGCCGCAGGATCCCCTGCAAGTCGCGCCATAGTGTGGCGGCCTGCGCCAGCGGCTCGGCACCAGCGTCCGCGAACACCGCCGCGGCGGTTGGGGCGGAGTCGAGGCTGTCTCCCACCTTCGCCGTCTGCAGCGCCTGCAGGAATCGCGCCGCTTTCTCGACATCGTCCAGGCCACCACGCATGGCCACATAGGTGGACACGCTTCTTTCGGCGGGGCTTTCCACCGGCTCACGAAGCTGCGCGCCCAAGGTCGCGTTTTCGCCGGCTTCGGCCAGGACATCCCGCCGTGCCTCGAGGAAGCGCGGACCGACTCTGGAATCGCCACACTCGAACACGCAGCGCGCCCGCGTAAGCGCTGTCACTTCGCCGGCAACAGAAACATCACCGCAATGCTCGGCCAGATCGGAAAGCGGCAGCACAAGGAGATCATCGCGGGGGATCGGGGAGAACAACAGGCTGTCCTCGGCCAGATCCCTCACGGCTTCGCAGAAGCGCTGACACAAGCGGTCAGTTTCATCGCCGTCGTGGGCAAACAGCATACGGGTCGCAACGCCGGGGAACGCTTCCCGGCTGGCGAGATCGCCCAGGGCTATTGCGGCCACACCGCCATCGCCGGACCCGTGCCGGTCGACAAGGTCTGTCTCCACCGCGGCAAGCACTGTCGCAATAGAAGCCTCGGCGAGATTGGACAGCGCGGTCTGCGCCTCCGCCGGCGAGAGGTTGCCGCGCACGACGTGCATACCGATCTGAAATGCCTTGTCGTTGGACCAGTTGCGCACGATTTCAGCGGATTCCTTCGCATCGGCCATCGGCAGTTCGGCGATCAGGTCCTTCATTTCGGCAACGCCCATCTCGATCGTCCAGTAGAGTCTCGCCAGCCCGCGCCGCGCGATCGCCTCGGATTCCTCATCCGGTCCGAACCCTTTCGGCAGGTCGAGGTCGGTGAACTCCCGGTCCTTGAGGTTGTCGAGCAGTTCCGGATTGCGTTCGATCCAACTGGCGAGCCGCGGGGCGGCGCCGAAGATTTCGACGATGGCCTCGAAGGCGTCGGGGCGCGCAGCGGTGACCGGGCTGTCGTACCCGCTCCAGTCGTCGATCTCCGGGTAGAAGTGCTTGCGCCACTGATCGACCAGCGGATCCATCTTCTCGAACCAGCGTTTCGGCCGCAGCACGAGATTCATCATGTCACCGTAGGTTCCCGGCAACTGCGGCGATTCATCGGGGCTGCCGATCTGCAGCAGCGGATAGTGGCGGCTCGCCATCGCATGATGGTCCGCATGCCGCTGCATGTTGAAGAACATCCAGTTGCTGAACTTCCAGTCGGCGTTCCAGGAATGGCGCGGCTGCACCTTTTCCCAACGGCCGTTCGGCAGGCGCACGCGGCGCAGACCATAGTGCTGGAAATAGTTGCTGATCTTCATGGAAAAAACGCAGGAGAGGCCCAGGAAGGCAAACACCAGAACCGCCCAGATGCCGCCCATCCAGAACACCAGTCCATACCAGAACACGAGGCTCAAGCCGTAGCGCCAGAAAGGATTGCTGTAGTGCCACACGGGCAGACGGCGACGCGCCAGGCGTTCGCCGGAAGCCTTCCAGGAATTGGTGAGGTTGCTTGCAACTTCCTTGGGGAAGTACCGCCAAAAACTCTCGCCCTTGGGGGCGGATCCCACATCATGCGGCGTGCCGACCTTGGCATGGTGGATATACAGATGTTCCGTCGCATATTGCGGATAGGAGGCGGAGGAAAGGAGGAATTCACCGAGTCGCCTTTCCCAGGTAGAACGGCGATGAATCAGCTCGTGACCGACGACGAATACCGCCTGTGCTTCCATGGTCAGAATGATTACCAGGAGCACCTCTTCCCAGATGGCGAACGGGTTCGCGACAAGAATCTGCCACATACCGAAGACGAGGGTCGGCGGCCACAGGAACGCCCAGGACCACACCGGCAGATTGTGCCAGCGCAGGCGGCGTTCCGGCGTCCTCAAAGGATCCATGTTGCGGCCATCGACACCCACCGCCTTGTCGAGCGGTCCGGAGACACTCATGTAGAGGAATGCCGGCAAGAGCCACCATCCGCCGTAGACCGCGGCGAGAAGAATCAGCGGAAAGATGCCAAGCGGCAGGTAATGCGGAAGGGCGTTCAGGATCGACGGCTCGATATGCTGCGCGATATCGGCCTTGTTTGAGCCACCAGCTGCGGCGGTATCCTGGGGCATCGCAGCTTCTCTAATGGACCCTTACGTCGCGAGCCATGGTATCACCAGACTGGATGACCTGCATTCGCTCACGCTTTCAAAGCCTCGATTAGACTCTCCAGGGCCTCAATGCAAAACGCCGAGGTCACGGCTTCAGAGCCGTGACCTATTTGCCCTACCACGCCCCACTTCAACAACTGGTCACCAAAGGCGAGCAGCTCCGGCCAGCTACCGTCGTGGCGTTGCAAACCCATGAACCTTTCCGCTTCGCGCTTGGCGTCGATTCTGTCAAGGCTACCAACGTTGTAGAGCGCCGATACCGCCTGGGCCGTCTGAAGGATATTGCCGAACTCGCCCTTGTCGTCGCGCAGGCTCAGGATGCGGTCGGCAAGCACTGGACGAAGTTGATCCAGGGCGGGCCGTACGCGAATCATGGCGCGGGTGATCGCATAGTAGATCGCCACCGTGTCGGGATACCACTTGGACGAGTCGTCAAGGCTGCCGAGGGTGACAAGGGCTTCCAGCCACTCCTTAGCGTCCCTGGTTTCGGGGTGGTCCCCGAGGTACGCGATGACGTTCGCATTGACGACGGGGTCGGCTTCGATACGAAAGGTCGACACGACATCGGGTTCGTCTTCCGCCAGCGCCCAGGTCAGGAAACGGCCCTCCTCGTCGCGATTCGCCAGTATCCGGGGAACGTTTCTGCCGAGCAGAATCCAGGGGTGGGATGCAAGAACGAGCGAACAGAGTGACGTGCTGTCGAGGTCCTGGGGCAGATGGCGGTAGTAGCGCCATAGTCCGGGATACTCCATGGTATTGACCAGGTGGGTCCTGGTGGCTGCGCAGATGGCCCTTGCGCGGGCTTCGTCGCAACTGTCAAGCGCCAGTACGCAGAGGGCCGAAACGAAGGCGGGCCTCTCGAAATGCCGCGGGATGTCGGGGTCAGCGACATTGAAACGGATGCAGTGCCAGGCCCCGTTCCCGTCGAGGGTCGACTCGACGAAGACCAGACCACGGCGAATGCTCTCCCTGGCCGCTTCCGCGAGCGTCTCGGACGAAACGCTGCGCAACCCCGTCGACGCCGGTTCCAGGGGAGGTCGAATAGGGGGAGCGGGGTCGTACATTGTCTTCCTGAGAAACTCGAGCGAAGCCGCGCCGGTCCTCGCCGCCTCCCGTTCTTCCTCCGTGCGTTTGCTACGGGGTGGAAGCACGAGATGCGTCGCGCCGTCGGTCTCTTCGTGCACGTGAATCTCCTGGCCCTGGGCCAGCGTCACGCCGAATTCCTGCTCAATCGTGCTTTTGGTATTCCCAAGAAGACGTTCGCGAAAGTCGCTGTCTTCACCAGCTTTCAAGATGAGGAGGTCGGTTGCGTCGATGGGCTTCTTCATTGATCTCTTCCATCTTCGGAGGCTCTGTCACATTCTGCGCTTTCCCGACCACGAAGCAATCAACCGGCCCGCCGAACGCGCCGTACGAGATTGATTGCGGTTGCATTAGGATTCCCATCCAAGACAAAGAGGGAGAAGTTCCCATGGCTGATGCTGAAGTCGGTCCGGGCCGCAGCCGAGTCCCGCGTCCGACGGGATCAGAAATCCTTATTGTGGGCGCGGGCGCCGCAGGTCTCGCCGCGGCCTGGACGCTCGCCGAGCGCCGCAAAGACAGCAACTGCCGCATTCGGGTTCTGGAAGCCTCCGACAGGATCGGTGGCCGCATGTTCTGTGAGGAGATTGGCGGATTTCAAGTATACGGCGGCGCCAGCGTCATCCACGAGTCCTTCGCATCCACGAGAGATCTGGCGCGCCAGCTGGAAGTAGAGCTACGGCGAAGCCCCAAGACGAAAGGCGGCCAAAGCTACGCTGGCGGCCGATTCTGGGGTATGTATGTGGGCGGTTCGCTACGGCAAACCTTGGCCAGCATGCGCACCATGCTCTTTTCGCCGCAACACACGCTGCTCGGAAGTTGGGAATTCCTGCGCCTCTACGGGATGCTCAAAAAACGCGCCACGGATCTCGACTTCGAAGACCACACTCGCATCTTGGACCTTGATACAGAGGAAACCTTTGCCGAATTCGCACGCGCCAATTCGCTTACCCGATACTTGAGACAGGCTGGAGAACTGGATCTCAACTGCTTCGCCGCCGGGAGTTCCGATCAGGTAGGGGCCGCATATGGCATGGCCTTGCTGTGGCTCTGGACGATCAATCCGGCGACGCGCAGCTATTTACCCAAGCAGGGAATCGGCGCCCTCGTCAAGGCACTTGGCGAAGCCTGCGCTCGCTTCATCCGCGTTTCCACGCCCGTCGAACGCGTCATTCTCGAAGATGGGACGGCGCGAGGCGTGATCACGGCCAGTGGAGAAAAAATCGAGGCGGACGCGATCATCTGCGCTACCACCGCTCCGACCGCCGCACGAATCCTTGCGCCGTTGCCGGAGAAAATGCGCGCAGTGCTTGAGCGCGTCAGCTACAGCGCATGCTTGTATGTAGCCGTCGGGCTGGACGAGAACATCCTGGCAGAGGGTTCGCATGCCGCCCTGTTTCCACCCGAATCTCCGACCTTCCTTACCATGGTTGCCAACTTGGCATCCACGACTCCTGACGCCGCGCCTCGGGGCAAGACGCTCACCCATGCGCTGGTGATAGACGAGCATGCAAGAGCGCTCTTCGCAATGGACGATGACGAAATCGCTGGCCGCGTGTTAGATGAAATGCGCCGGTTCTTTCCAGCCCTGCCCCAACACCCTCTGTTCGCCAAAGTCTACCGCTGGCCGGAAGCCATATGTCTGGCGCCCGGTGGCATGCTGAGGGATGTGCATGATATGCGTATGCGACTACCTGGCCGGGTACGCGGCCTGTTTCTCGCTGGCGACTACACCCACCTGCCGTCCCTGAATGGTGCCATAAGAAGTGGGATCGACGCCGCAGAAGAGAGCCTTTCCTATGTTGCCTCGGCCAGCGTCGACGGGGAATAGGATTCGCCGACGACATCCGTGCCGAACGGTGGTCGGCCGGAAGCGTACACGCCTTGCGCGATCACGAACGTGAAATCAGGCGTTTCCGGCCAGCAATTCGGATCAAGCCATCTGCCTTCTGACCAGTTCATTGAATACGCCGTCGACCTCCATGAGTTCCTTGAAAGTTCCGCTTTGAACAACTCTCCCGGCCTGCATCACGTAGATGCAATCAGCCTGTTCCAGCGTCGACAGGCGGTGGGCGATCACGATCCGGGTCGAGGTCAGGAGGGCAAGGTTCTGCATGACCTCCGCCTGGCTCTCGTTGTCGAGCCAGTTGGTCGCCTCGTCGAGCAGCATGATGCGTGGGCTGCCCATCAGTGCGCGGGCGATGGCGATGCGCTGGCTCTCGCCACCCGACAGCACGGCTCCACTGGCCCCGACCATCGTCATCAAGCCCATGGGCATGGCCTTGATTTCGCTTTCGACTCCGGCGGTACGGGCCGTCTGCCAGACTTCCTCGGTGGTGGTGTTCTCCTGGTGCGCGACAATGTTGTCCCAGAGATCCTGGGGATGGAGCCGCACTGACTGCGGGACCGAGCCGATCTTCCGGCGCACCTGTTTCAGGTTCAGGTGCCTCAGATCACGTCCGTCGTAGTACACGGCGCCGGCGGCCGGCCGGCCAATTCCAAGCGCGAGCCGAAACAGCGTGCTCTTGCCGGCACCGGACTCGCCGGCGATCGCGACGAACTCGCCCGGACGTGCGCGAATCGTAACGTCGTCGAGAATCAACGGCCCGTCTGGATCGAAGCGGAAGGAAACGTGGTCGAACAAAACTTCACCGCCGAGGCGTTCAACCGGTTCTCCTTCGACCTCGGTGTCAGGCGTTGCGGCGAGCAGCGGGCGCATCTGATCGAATGCGGGCAGCATGGCCGCGATCATTCCAAAGGCGTTGCCAAGGCGGGCGATGGCGGACTGGAACGTGATGAAGACGATGTACACGACGAGAAAGTCGCCGACCGGGACGTTGCGTTCGCCCACCGTTACCACGGCCAAAAGCAGGACCCCGCCCGCAAGAAACGGAAGCGCAGCGCCGAAGGCCCGCGAATGTCCCTCAATCCCGCCCAGTTCGAGTTCCGCCTGTTTTTGCTCGCGATAGTCCCGCGCCCACATGGCGAATGCCGACCCTTCCGCGTTTTCCACACGCAGCTTGGCGATACCCCCAACGATCTGGAACAGCCGGCCGGCTACACGACGTGCCGCGCTGAGCATCCGCCCATAAGGCGCAAGCTGGCGCACCCCAAAGGCCACCGTGACCAACAGCGAAGCCACGCTGAACACGAGGGCGACGGCGCCGAGATTGGCGTCGTAGAAGAAGATGACACCAAACACCGGAAGCAGAAAAATGATCGCGAGCACGCTATCGGCGACGACCCCCTGCAGGCCGTCGCGAAGATTCTGGAACGTCATTCCCGACATGGCCAGGTCGCCGGCCGGGTGGCGGTGCAGAATGCTTGGCGGAAGGCGCATGAGGCAATCCCAGAAAGCAGCTTCGACCCGGGATGCCCTCCCTTCGATGCGCATCATCGCCGTGCCCTGTAGCAGGTGCAGCAGCGCGCCGAGCAAGCCAAAACCCGCCAGCGCCACGGCCACCGCATAGAGCACTCCGGCGCTTGCCCCCGCTCCCGTCTGGTTCGAAACATGATTTGCAACAAACCCGAGCGCGAGTGCCGGGAGCAGCTTGATCAGGCCGCTCGGAAGCCCGGCAATCACTAACCGCGCCAGGTCAGCGCGCGATCCGTGCAGGGCGATTCTCAGCAGATCCGCCGGTTCGGCGTTCCCAGAAGGCAACGGCCGATAGAACATCCAGGCCTCCTGTCTGAGCGCCCGGGCGCGATCCGCCGTAACCCGGACACTGCGCTTGCTGACAGGGTCGATTTCCCGATAGCGGCCGAACGCTCCTGGCAGTAGCGCAACGGGCTGGCCGTCCTCCGCACGGAACGCCAGCATTGCGTTGCTGTCACCGCGCCACCAACTGTCCTCGGCTCTGAGCCGTACGCGCCGGGCACGTACGCCGGACGCATCGAGAATGTCGACGAGACCCACCGGCGCAACCGAAGGTCCCGAACGCGCTGGAACCTTGAAATCGATGCCTTCGTGGCGACCGATGACTTCCAGGGCGTCCGCCAGGGACGTGTTCTCGACACTCGCATCCCGATCAACCGGCAGGTCATAGAGATTGAAGAGCCGCTGCCGGGCGGCTTCTTCGGCCGCGCGCCGGCTCGTGGTCCGCGCACGTTCGAGATTCGCATCATCCACCACGGCAAGTCGGCGGTTCAGGCGCTCCAGGGCGAAAGCGACCGCGTGAAAGCAGGCGAGCGCCGGCAGCAGCCTGCCTTGTTGTGCGAGTGTTTCGGTCGATTCGCCCGAAAGCGTCGCCTCGTCGAACAGGTTAAGCCAGCTCGACCGCGTCAGCGGTATCAGCGCTTCGTGTGAGCCGCTTGCCTCCGCAAGTTCCGCTTCGTCGACCACATCCATGAACAGGCTCGCCCCGGACGGCGGTTTGGAGACCCATACGACCCCGCGCCGGACGGATAGCGTACAGGGGCCCAGGGTCTGCGCCTGACCGGTCTCCGCCAAAGCTGACGGACGTGGAAGGTGGCCTACGAAACGCGAAAGCGTGTCCGTCATGGCGGTCAGCCAGGTATCGGTCTGTCCCGCCAGTTCCTCCGGATCGACCTCGGAAATCCCGGATGTCGGCAGGCGTTTCAGAAGGGTCCCGGGCAAACCCTTGGCGATCAGGCTGAGCGTCGTGTCCTTGTCTTTGGCATGGTCCTGTTCGTCCGGAGCGACGCCCGGCAGAAAGCTGCCGGATTCGCGACGCAGCAGGTGCTGGGGCGCCGCCTGCTCCACACCGTCCCTGAATTCGACCAGGAACAGGTCGACGGTGCCCTGAACGATGAACCAGACACTGTCCGGGTCGTCGAGATTCACCGGCATGTTGCCCGCGCAGGGCACGGACGTGCCGGATCTGGCGGCGAGTTCGGCCAGGGATGTGTACTGCGGCCCCGTGTCCTGCATCAGCCAGACCTGACCAGCTTGTAGTAAGTGCCATTCCGGTCCGCGATCAGTTCGTCGTGCGTGCCGCGTTGCACCTCGACGCCCTTATCGAGCACGATGATTTCGTCGCAATCTCGCACAGTGCTCAGCCGGTGCGCGACGATGAGGCACGTGACGCCACGGCGCCGCAACGCGTCATCGACGTATTCCTCCGTCGTGGCATCGAGGGCGCTGGTCGCCTCGTCGAGGATGAGCACTGTCGGATTGCCCACCAGTGCCCGGGCGATCTCCAGCCGCTGCCGCTGACCGCCGCTGAAATTCACCCCGCTTTCCTCGACCAGGGTCGCGTATCCGTGCGGCCTGACCAGGATTTCGTCGTGGATGCAGGCGTCCCGCGTCGCGGCGATGATGGCTTCATCCGGAACAGCCGGGTTCCACAAGGTGATGTTGTCCCGCACGGACGCGGAAAAGAGCACGACATCCTGGTCCACCATGGAAATGGATCGCCGCAGCACTTCCTCGGGAATCTCGTCCCTGGGGTGGCCGTCAAACAGGATCTCGCCCGACCATGGCCGATAGATACCCGAAACGATACGCGCCAGCGCCGACTTGCCCGACCCGCTCGGACCGACTAGTGCAACCCGCTGTCCCGGCTTCAACACGAGGTTGAAGTCCTTGATCAGGGGCGGTCGGCTCTTGTTGAAGCCGAAGGTGACGTCCTTGAGTTCCAGTTGACCGGCAAGCTGGAGCCGGCCGTTGAACGTGGGGATCGACTCCGATTCGGGACTACGGCGGCTGAAGACGGGATCTTCGGCGGTCCGCGAAATATCCTCCAGTCGCTGCAAATCGGTCTCGAGCGCCTGGCGCTTGTCCGCGAACTCCAGGAAGCGCCCGAACGGGGCCAGAAACATCTCGGCCAGGATATAGATCCCGACCAGCGTCCCCAGGGTCAATTCGTCAGCCATGACCATGACCGCCCCCAGGCCCAGGATCGCTGCGCTGCGAAAGGCCGCGATCAGGCCCGGAAGCGCGGTATCGACCTGGCCAAGTTCGGAACAGAGCTGGCGCGCATGCAGTTCGCGCGCCTGCTGGCCACTCCAGCGCGAGAAAAACCGGTCGTCCGACCCCGTCATGCGCAGGTTGTCCGCATGGCTCAACATCTGCATGCCGACGCCGATCAGCAATCCCTGTTCGCGCCTCATCGCCTCGCTACGAACGGCCCGGTGCCTGTTGAGGAAGCGCGCCAGCATGCCGTGCAGGAGTCCCAGCGACAGCACGATCAGGGTGAGCAGGACGTCGTAAACCAACATCGCGATGAGCAACACCAGGCTCATTGCCATGTCGATGATGAGCACAAGGAACTGATCCGTCAGGTTCTTCGAGACCCGGTCTATGGACGAGACGCGGTCGGTGACATCGCCCACCAGCCTGTGGTCAAAGAACTCCACTGGTAACCGCAGCAGCCTTGACAGGCCCCGGTTGTAGCCACTCACCGAAATGCGCACCGCGAGGCGCTGCAGAAACCGGTGCTTCAGCAGGGACAGGATATATACCAAGATGCCGCCGCCAAGCAGGGCCGTCACCAATCCGCCCCAGGGTCCATGGTTTTCCAGAACGTTGTCGACGAACGCGCCGAGAGATACGGGAACGATGAGCGCCAGCAGCGTCAGCATGAGTCCGCAGGTGATCGCCCCGGTCAGCACATTCCAGGATCCGGCGAGCAGAGTGCCCAGTTGCGTGAACAGGCCCGGCCGTTCGCCCCCGGTTCCGAAATCGGCGCCGCGCTCGAATCTGAGCGCGATTCCACTGTATCCCTTGTTGAACTCGTCGGCGGAGAGTCTGCGCCGCCCCGTGGACGGGTCATTGAGATAAAAGTTTCGGTCGTCGAATCCTTCGACGACGACGAAATGGCTGAATTGCCAGAACACGATGAGAGGCAACTGCAGCAATTTCAGCTGTTCCGCGCGTACGCTGAGTCCGCTGCACTCGAGACCATAGTGTCTGGAGGCGCGCACGATGCTCGCGGCGCTGCTACCGTCCCGGCTCACCTCGCATTTCTCGCGCAACTCGGTCAGCGGCACCCAGCGTCCGAAGTAGCCCAGGATGCTCCCGAGGCAGGCGGCACCGCACTCCGTTGCGTGCATCTGCAACAGTATGGGTGTGGTTACCCTCCGGGTTGCGGACTTGTCGCTATTTCGGGCGCTTGCGGCGCGCGCCACCATGTTATTGCCGCCTCATTCCGAAAAGGGCGACCGGCGCCTGCCTGCCGAGTTCAATTACGATCCGGCATTCCCGACCTTCAGGGAACAGATGCCATCCAGCGAACGCGATCCCGACGCGGTGTGGGGTCACCGGCGCGGACGCCGCCAGCCCGTCGGGTACGGGTAAAGCCGAAACTCTCACGACTTCACCGGCAAGCGTGTCCGATGTGCCATCCGTCATGGCCTGCTCGATCACCGCCGGCATGCCCGGCGTGGCCAATTCGATCACCGCCGGCATGCCGGGTTCGATCTCTGACGCGACGTCGCTCTCGATCCAGACGAGTACTTCCACTGAACTCTCACCGTCGCCGACGCCGACGAGTGCACCGTCGAGCGTCAGCTGACGGGCTACACTGCCGAAAAAGAGCCATGCGGCGAGGACGCACAAAAGGAAGGCGATGCCGACGACAACCAGGCGCTCCCTGGGCGTGGAAATTGTCAGCAGCCGGTCGAGTTGTTCACGCTCTTCCTTTGCTTCGGCAACGGTATTGTGGAATGAGTCGAAAGGATTATTGAACACAACCGTGTGCGCAGGCGCTCCTGATGAGACCAAACAGTATATGCAAACTCGCCGGTATCAGGAGCCTGCGCCCGTGGAACGGCACGCAAGTGCCCACAGCGGGTGCCTTCGGCTTCGGCCTGTTCTTGCCAGAGGGCTCCGGACCGGCCCCACTCGTCGATCAAGGCGCAGCATCGTCGGTGCGCCTGAGCGCGTCGTCCCGTTTCCCGAAACTTCGGTCCACCCCCACCAGCAGCGCCGGCAGGAGCGACAGGTCGGCAATGAGGGCGAATCCGATGATCATGGCGGTCAGAACCCCGACCTGGGCGGTGGGAATCAACGGAGAAAACACGAATATCAGGAAGCCGGCCACCAGCACGACGGTCGTGGTGACAAGGGCTCGGCCCGCCGTGTCGAACGCGTAACGCACCGCGTCCTCGGGATCCTGGCCGTATTGCCTGCGTGCACGTAGATATTTGCTGAGAAAGTGCACCGTATCGTCCACGACGATGCCAACTGTCATGGCCGCCACCACAGATAGCACGAGCCCGACCTGTCCGACCGTCAAACCCCAGACGCCGAAACCCATCACGGCGGGAACCAGATTGGGAACGATACTTGTCAGGCCTAGCCGCAGCGAGCGCAACGCGAACAGCAGAATCCCGGAAATGGCCAGGAGGAGAACCGTTGTCCCAACCACCATCGTGCGGATGTTCCGCTGCCCAATATAGGCGAAAAGCGCAGCAGGACCGGTGCTGTTGACGCCGGCAACGTGGGAGGCGTTTTCGTCCAGCCAGGCCTCGGCACGCGCGTTCAGTGCAAGCAGGTCCTTCGAATACAGTGTCTCCGCCGACACCGACATGCGCGTGGCCGACCTCGACCTGTCAATCTGATTGTTGAGATCCAGCCCCTGCGGAAGCGAAAGCTCGTAAAGCAGCAGGTATTGCGCCGCCAGTTCCTGGCTTTCCGGAATCCGGTAGAAGGCCGGGTCGTCGCCATGCATGCTCTGGTTGAGTTGCCGGAACGTGTCGGTGATGACTGCCACGTGGCGGACCGACGGCTGCTCCCGATACCAGCTCGCGAAGTCCGAAACCTCGGCGAGGAAACGGGGATCGGTGACACCACCCTCGACGGACGCGTGCAGCGAGTACTCGAGCAGGGTATTGCCGCTCAAGCGCTCATCCATGAAATCCGTATCCTGGCGAAACTCGACGCTCTCATCGAAGAAGTGCACCAGGACATCGTTAAGCTCGTTTCGCGGAATGGCCAGGATCATCGCGGGCACAATGACTACCCATGCCCAGAACAACGGCTTCCTGTAACGCAGCGCGATATCGGCCAAGCGCCGCATCGAGGGCCCGCGAAGCCGCCGCTCCCTCGCCGCGCGCATCGGCAGAAGTGAAAGCAGGGCCGGCAGGAAGGTGACCGAGAGGACGAAGGAGGCGCCGATTCCGAAAGCGACGAAGTTGCCGAGATGGCGGTAGGGCGGCACCTCGGAAAAGTTCATGCTCAGGAACCCGAGCGCCGTCGTGAGGCTCGCAAGGAACACCGGATGCAGGTTGAGCCTGATGGCCTCGACGATCGCGTCGTGCCTGGGGTCTCCGGCACGCAGTCGCTGCCGTATCGCGACCAGCAGGTGCACGCAGTTCGCCACGACGATCATCAGTACGATGGTCGGCGCCGGCGAGATCGGCGGGGAAAAGGGCAAGCCGACCCAGACGCCGAGGCCCAATGACGCGAGAATGGAAAAGATGATGACCGTCCCGGTCGCCACCACGCCCGCCCAGCCCCGGATAAGGACGCCGAGGATCAGGGCCATGAGCAGCAGGCTCGCCGGAAGGAAGACCATCTGGCTATCGATCGAGGCTTCCACGAAGGTCTGGTTGATCATGACCGTGCCGACGACGCGAAGGTCTATCCCGGGAAATCGTTCTTCTGCCTCCAGGGCGACCGATCTCGCGAATTCCGCCACTTCCGCCACCGCCTCCAACATGTCTCCCTGCGGCAGTTCGATCGTGATGTTTACGACGCTGACATCGCCCTTGTCGGCCAGGATGGCGCCGGCGATGCGCGGGTCGGACAAGGCGATGGCGCGGATTCGCGATCGCGCTTCGGCCGAGCCCAGTTGCGCGGGATCGACGAGGTTCCGCACGTATAGATCGTCGCCGTCGGCGGTCGTGTGCTGAAAGTTGGCGAGCGAGTCGACGCGCCTGGAATACGGCGTCTGCCAAGCGGTTTGCGTGAGCCAGACGGTGGCCGAGAGCGCGTCCTCGGAAGTGGCGTCACCGTCGTCCGGGACAACCAGGAACGCGATGTTCTCGTTCTTCCCGTAGGTGTTCTCCAGTTCCTCCAGCGCCAGAAGCTGCGGATTGTCTTCGTCGAAGAAGATGCGGTAGTCGGCAGAGAATTCGAGCAGGGCAATGCCGCCGGACGCGATCGCGACCCAGGCCAGCGAGGCCAGGATCACCCACCAGCGGGCCGCCAGCACCCGCTCGGCAAAGCGCTTTGCAAATGGTTCTTCCGCTATGCCGCGCTTGTCCACAAACCCACTCGGTCCGGGTCAGGGTCGATCGGGGCAGTCACCAACGGGGGCATTGCCGACGCCAGGCGATCAGTTCCCTGATACCGAATCGACGCCGTCGAATAGCGTCCCCAGGCGGTCCGCGATCTCGTCAGGCAGTTTCGGCGCCTGGATATGGGCGACGTTGGCCTCGAGGTGCGCGGCGTTGCCCGTGCCCGTGAGAATGACATGCGCCCCCGGCTCGTGGCGGCAGAAACGATAGGCTGCCTGCACCAGCGACTCGACATCGGGATGGGCCGCCACGAAACCAAGGGGATCGTCGCCGGACAGCGAAGCATCGACGGTGCCTTGCTCGACCAGTTCCGCCAGCAGTTCCTGCAGGGCTTCGGGCCGGCTCAGCGCGCGGCGCACGGCGAACATGATCAGGGTGCCCACGTCCTTTTCGAGCGTCTGTGCGAAAACCCGTTCGCGCGCAGAGGGATTGAGCATGCTGAATCCCACCATGATCACGTCGAAATGATCGTCCGGGAGCACTTGTTCGAACATCCGGTGTTGCGGGTCGCGGATGAATGTCTCGGTCACGCCGAGGAAACGAATCTTTCCGGCATCGCGCTGACGCTGCATTTCGGGGACGAGATATTCCAGGCAGTGCGGATAGTGCTCCGGACGCATTCCGTGCAGGTGATAGACGTCGACGTAATCCGTATCGAGCGCCCGGAGGCTTTTTTCCAGGTTCTCCGTGAGTCCTTCGGGCGTCAGCAGCGACTCGCCAAAACCCGGGCCGACCTTGGTGGAGATCACGACCTGGTCGCGACGTCCCCTGATGGCCTTCCCCACCGCGGGCTCGGTGCCGTAGACACGCGCCGTGTCGATGAAGTCGATGCCGAGGTCCATCGCCCGCCGGACGATGCCCGCCGCGTGGCTTTCGTCGTGACCGGTCCCAGTTCCGAGCCGACTATGGCCGCCGCAGCCGAGCCCCGCGACGCCCACTTCGAGGCCGGTGCGGCCCAGCCTAACGGTCTGCATTGTTCATTCGCCCTCGATCCGCTCTTACCCGCTTCACGTGCTTCATGTAATCGCCATATTTGCCGTTGCCCTTCGACGAGGCGGCCCAATAGAAATAGGAAATCGCCTTGCGCGGGCGATTGCTCCGGTTCGGCTCCGACCAATGCACCGTGAGCGAGTTGTGGATGGCCGCATCGCCCGGATCGACCTCGACCGCAATGGCGCCTTCGCTTTGGGAGTCGAATTCGAGCCCCAGCCTGCTCGGCAGTTCCAGCCTGTGTGTACCCCTGACGTAGCGCAGGCAGCCGTTTTCCTCGTCCGCGCTGTCAAGGGCAATCCAGATCGTCGCTCCCTCCCTTCGATGCCCAATGGCGTCAAAGTGGGGGAGGATCGCCTTGGTCTCGCCTGGAGGCCGATCGAAGAAACCCGCTGTTGCGGGCTCCAGCGCATCGTCGAGCAGCGTCTCGATCAATCCGACCTGTTGTCCGTGGCGCAGTTGTTCATCGAACCAGGGATCGACGTCCTGGAGGCCCTTTCTCACCGGGCCAAGCCACCCGGACAGGGGCTTGTCCATGCAGCGCTCGGTGCGGGCCCGAAGCTCCGCCAGTCCCGTGCGCGAAAGGAACCCCGGGATGATGACACAGCCGTCACGGAGAAAGTCCCGCTTGATCTGATCTACGTTCTCTCTCCAATCCCCTGCCACGGACGTGCTTCCTCATATGTCTATGTCGAATTAGCCCTATTTTATCCCAGTCGCGCCCGGCCCGACTGCGTCCCGCGAATCTCGCCCGGAAACGATCAGTCTTCGGGGGCCGGAACGAACTCGGGAAACGCCTCGATACCGAGTTCGGCGACATCCTGTCCCATGACCTCGACATCGGGTCCGATGCGCGCGCCGATCGTCCAGTCGATCACCTTCCACGTAACGATCGAAACCCCGAACGCGAAAATCCCAATGGCCACGATGCCCACTGTCTGCGCTACGAGATCCGCGCCGGCCGCGATGCAGGCCGCAAGCGTGCCCCAGATGCCCGCACCCATGTGTGCCGAGATGGCACCCACCTCGTCGTCGATCTTGAGAAGCATCAGGATCTTCATGCCAATCATGGTCACCCCACCGCCGATGCCGCCAATGGCGATGGCCCAGTATGGGTCCACGATAGCCGGTCCGGCCGTAATCGCCATCAACCCACCGATCGCGCCGTTCAGGACCGCCAGCAGGTCGGTCCGACCGAAGACCTGGCGAGAGAATGTTACGGCGACAAGCACGCCAGCCGAAGCGGCGAGGTTCGTGTTGACGATGACATTGCTGATCGTGAGGGCATCGACGACGCCGGAGAGGGCGGCCTGAGAGCCGCCGTTGAACCCGAGAAAGCCGAGCCAGATGATGAACACACCGAGGGTCACCGCCGGCACGTTGGAGGGAGGCGTGATCTTGACGGATCCATCCGCGCCGAACTTCCCGCTGCGCGCCCCGACGACAAGCGCCCCCGCGAGCGCCGCCCATCCGCCGGTCGAATGCACCACGGTCGATCCGGCGAAGTCCTGGAAGCCCATCCTGGCCAGCCAGCCGCCACCCCACGTCCAGGCACCGACCACGGGGTAAATCACCGCCGTCAGCACGACAATAAACACGAAGAACGACGACAACCTCACGCGTTCGGCGAGGGTTCCGGACACGATGGAAGCGGTGGAACCCACGAACACCATCTGGAAGAACCAGTGGGACATGCTCGAGTGGCCATGCGCCGTCACCGGCGCAGCGCTCGATGCGTCGCCGGCAAGCAGCGACCTCTCCAACCCGTTGGCGCCGTAACCCAGGAATCCCGTCTCTTCCACGCCGGCAAACATGATGTTGTAACCGACAAGGTAGAAGGTCAGCCCCGCAATGGCATAGAGACCGACATTCTTCAGGCAGACGACCGAGGCGTTTTTGGTGCGCACCGACCCAGCTTCAAGCATCGTGAAGCCCGCGCACATCCACATCACCAGCGCGCCCCAGAACAGGAAGGAAAAGGTGTTTAGGACGAACTGGGTTTCGCCGTCCACAACGCGGCACCCGGTTCAGAAAACGCTTTCGGAGCGTAACACGGCGCCCACCCGACACGGGCATGGCAACGGCTGTCGGCACTCAAGGTATCATCCACTGCTGGTCGCCGCCGACGCCTGCGCCAGACCGGCAAGTACGCTCGAACCACAGCCATGGTGGACTCGGAAGTGCGACCGCTTCCAACCGCAAAACGGATGAGACATGACGGCCACCCGAGTTCTGATTACCAACGACGACGGCGTCGACAGTCCCGGCATCCACACGTTGGCGCGCCACGTCGAACGGGCGGGCTACGAAGTACTCGTGGTCGCCCCCGATCACGACGCTTCCGGCACCGGCGCCGCGCTTGGTCGCATCTCTCCCGACCATCCCGTTGCCTTGACCCGGACGTCCATCGGCGGGCTCGCCGGTCGCGTCTACGCGATCGACGGACCGCCGGCGCTATGCGTGATGGCGAGCAACCTCGAAGCCTTTTCACCCCGTCCGGACATCGTCATCTCGGGTATCAATGCAGGGCTCAACACCGGCAGGTCCGCGTTGCACAGCGGGACTATCGGCGCGGCGCTGGCAGCCCAGAATTTCGGCCTTCGCGCGCTTTCCGTGAGTCTCGCCCGATCTGAACCATGGCACTGGCAAACCGCCGCCGCACTGGCTGTCGAAGTGCTTCCCGCAGTCGTCGACGGTCCCGACAGGGGACTCCTGAACCTCAATGTGCCCGGCGTGCCGCCCGATGACGTCCGGGGCATCCGGTGGACTGGACTGGCCACCTTCAACAGCGTTCGCGGAGTGGTTTCAAAGGTCGAGAGCGACAAGCTCCATTTTGAATTCGAAGACACCGGACACGCACCCGACGGCAATACCGACCTTGCCGCCGTCCGGGCGGGATACGCCGCCGTGACGTCCATACAGGGCACGGTGGAGGTGTGGGGTCCCATCGGCGGGCCCGGCGATCCCTTCGAGCGCGGGCATCGCGTTCACGGCGCGACTGCCGGTCACGAGTTGCGGGCGGCGAAGTCGTACCTGGTTTCCGGGTAGTTCAAGGCCTTGCGATGATTGCGGCCCTTGATGACATATGCGGGTAATGCAATATGCGATGCGGGCTTAACCCGATTCGCGCCGTATCCAGCGACTCGTTGCGCCGACGTCCTCCACCACTTCGCCCCCTTCCCGCCAGCCGTCGAAACCGACTTCCAGGTGGGCAACGTCCTTGAACCCCATGTCCCGCAATGCCTTGACCGCAAGCGCGGAACGGCCACCGGCTGCGCAGAAAAGCACCGTCCGGCGGTCTTCCCTGAACCAGTCACGGAAGTAGACGCTCGCCGGATCGGCCCAGAATTCGAGCATGCCCCGAGGTGCGTGCAGGGCGCCGGGAATCGTCCCCAGGTCGACCCGCTCCTGGATCTCGCGGATATCCAGCAATAGCAGGTCGGGATTCTGCTCCCGCTCGGACTTGAACTGCTCGATGGTCAGGTTCTCGATGCCCCGCTTGACCGCCTGCACTTCGGCAAAGATGTTCTTTATCGCCATGTCGCCCTCCGAGAAACGGTCACTGGTTCTTCGGGGCGTCGATATTCAGCAATGGAATTGCGTTGCCGCCGGACACCTGAGGCAACTGGCCGTCCCACTTTTCGGCGATGCGTAGCTGGATCAACGAAGGATTGTCGCGCAGCGCTTCCGCTTCGCGACGGATCGCCTCCGCCCGCGCCTTCGATGCGACCTCTATCTGGTACGCCTCCGCGTCCGCGGCCAGCGTCCGTTCCGCCGCCGCCGCTTCCGCCTGTGTCACGCGTCGAAGCTTCTCGTTCTTCGCCTTCAGGGCTTCCTGCTCGGCCTTGACCTTCTCTTCGATCGCGCGGTTGAACTCGTCGGAGAAGTCGAAGTCGGTAATGGCGACGTTGGCCAGGCTAAGCGCTCCGCCAACATCCTTCTGCTGCAGCGTCGTATTGATGAAGTCTTCGATCGCGAGCTGGATCTTGTTCTTGACCTCTGCCCGGTTCGTCACGAGGTCCTCCGCCGTGTAGAGCGCCGTCACCGCCTTCACCGACTCCATGATGGCCGGCGACACCAGGGTCGTCTCGACCACGCTACGGGTGCCGATCTTCTGGAAGGTCAGGGGCATGACCTGGCCGTTCATCGAATACTGCACCGCGACCTGGGTGCGCACGACCTGCAGGTCCTTGGAGGCGGCCTGGGCCTCGCTTTCCGCCTTGCGCAACCGGATGTCGACTTCTATGACGCTGTCGACCAGCGGAATCTTGCCGTGTATTCCTTCCGACAAGGCATCCATCTGCACCGCGCCAAGCCTGCGCACAACGCCGACATGGCCGCTTTCGACAATGACGAAGCAGCCGAACAGCAGCATCAGGACAACGAGTGCCACGACGCCATAGGCAATGTTGTTAAGCATCCGCTTTCTCCTCGAGCAATGCAGGGGAATTCTATGGTCCGCGCTGCCCGCGCGCCAAACGATTCTGGATGCATTTCGCGTGCGAATCCATCCATGCAACCGAGGGCCACTCCACCCTCCCGAGCGATTGATTACGTATGATCGCAACGTCCATAGCTCGGGACCATTTGAAAATGGGTACGGGAGAAGCGGGTGCTCCGCATGAATCAGATCACCCACATGCAGCTTGGCGTCCGGGTTTGATCGGATCAACTGCACGGACCCCGGCGACGACGCTGCCCGCTGGCGCCGGAACCGGGACGCACCGGGGCGCCCCCAGGCGGAGACTCTCGCCGGGACCTTGACGGGACCTGGCATCGCGCCTTCATGCTCCATGGCACGGATCGAAGACTGGTTCGGAGGCTCCTTCGCAAGGACCCGCGTGCATTCGAGGAGTTTTTCAGTGCGAACTTCGGCCACCTGTTTCGTTTCTGCGCGACGCGGGTTCCGTATCCGGACCAATGCGAGGACATCGTGCAGGAAACGCTCGTCAAGGCCGTCACAAAGCTCCACACCTACCGGGGCGAAGCGGCGCTCTTCACCTGGCTCTGCGGAATATGCCGAAACGAGATCGCCGATTGGTACCGAAGTCCGTATGCCAGGCGCCTCCAGAGCGGCGACTTGCGTCCGATGGATGCTGACGAGAGCCTCGCCGACGGGGAGGCCCGGGACACGGACGAGAGCCGAGCCACGCGAGAAGTGGTCCACCTCGCACTCGATCAGCTACCGCTTCGGTATGCGCTGGCACTTGAATGGAAGTACATCCATGGATACTCCGTGGCCGAGATCGGCGTCCGGCTGGGACTGGGAACGACTGCCACGCAGTCGCTGCTCGCCCGCGCGCGACGTCGCTTCCGGAAACTATGGGTCGAGCTAGAGGAGGGCTAGGCGTTGGCTAGTCAAGAGACGAGGGGCAGGATCGTTGAGGCGACGAATGTCGACCGGGACATCCACGACCTGCTGTCCGGAATGCGTCCGACGGAAGCACCATCCGAGGATGCCCGCCGCCGCGTTCGAGGCGCGGTCTACCGCGCCTGGCAGGAACTTCCAGAACGGAAATGGATGAGCCGACGCGCGGCGCCATGGGCATTGGCGGCGTCAGCGGCGATGGCCACGGTCCTGGTTTATGTCGCCGCCCAGCACATCCTGGTGCGCGAACCGGGGCAGCAGGCGATAGCGCAGATCCTGCACGAGAGTGGCGGATACACCGTCCGTGGAAACGGCACCCCGGGGACAGGCATTGAAGCGGGAGCCGCCATCAGCACCTCTTCCTCGGGCCGCCTGATGATCCGACTTGGCGGCAACGTTGCGCTGCGTCTCGACACCGACTCGCAGGTAACGCTCGCAGACCGGGACGAGGTGATGCTCCGCCACGGTCGACTCTTTGTGGACTCCAACGCCTTCCTTGAGAGCGGCGCCGGTTCCCGGTCGGCCGCAAACGGTAACGTCGAAATCACGACGCCAGAAGGCGTAAGGGTGAGCAATGTCGGTACGCAGTTCGGAGTCTCCATCGAGGATCGCAGGACGTCGATCGCCGTGAGGGAGGGCACGGTTCGGATGTCGATGGGAGACGCATCCACCACCGCATCGGCAGTCCACGGGATCGGAGAGGTCGTCAAAATCGAGGACCTCGCAGAAGTTTCGCGGCGACCATTGGCAACGACCGATGCTCGCTGGGCCTGGATTCACAAGGCGCAACCCGACTTTGACCTCGAATCAGCTTCCGTGCTGGAGTTTGTTCATTGGGCTTCGAGGGAGCTGGGGCTGGCCCTCGTCTTCGAGAGCGATGCGGTTCGCCTTCACGCGTTGACCGTTCGCCTCCACGGGCCTCGGATCGCGGCCGTGGAACTGAACCGCACCGATGTCATGGGCATCGTGGAGACAGCACCGTCATTTCGGGTTTCCCATGCAAAGGACAACAGACTGATCGTAGGGTTCAGACGTGAGTGAATCCCCGACTCGCTAGAGGGGTTTCCGCACTTCCCCAGTCCCGCCCGGTTGCCGTTGCCGGCCCATGCCGCGCTTGCGACCGTGACGCACGGTTCACGATTCGCGAGCGTTCCGGCAACGCGCCGTAAAATTGGGGATAGAATCGAGAACTGTGGCCATTTCGGCGCCGCGAACATCGAAAGCAGCACCTTGGTACTCAGCCTTTCCCGCCTCTTCCTGTCATTTGCCGTCCTCGCCTGTTCAGTGGTCTGCGCGGATGAAACGCCCCAAGGTCAGCCCATCCCGCTTCTGGGCCGACTTCTGAACGACGTGCTGGCAGACTATCGATCTGCCGGGTTCGAGTTTGTCTACTCTGCCGAACTGGTGCGCGAAGGGACCCGCCTGCGACAGGAGCTCGACGAGAACGATCCCATCGAACGGCTACGGGGCAGCCTTGAGCACGAGGGGTTGACCCTGCGGCCCGGTCATGCCGAAGGCGTCTACCGAATCGTCAGGCACGGCGTGCCCCGACCGCTCGCGGTGCGCGGGCAAGTGACCGATGCCACGACCGGTCAACCGCTGGCGGGCGCACGAATCGAGACCGGAAGCACTGCCGTAACCGCCGGCGACGATGGTCGATTTCGATTGCCGCAGGCCGCCAGGGGACCGTTGTCGGTGTCGATGTCGGGTTACGAGACCCTCATCGTCCCAAACGGCAAGAACACTGCCTCAATTGCGCACCTCGCCCTTGAGCCCCTGAGCGAGGCGGATGAAGTGGTCCTGGTCGTAGACCGGGGTGGGACGGCCCGAGCCGACGGGGAGCACGCTGATTACCAACTGGTGCGCGACCTCGGACGAGTGGCGCCCGAACTCGATAATGACCCGCTGAGAATCACCAACCGCCTGATAGCCATGCGAAGCAACGGTCTCTCGGCGATGCCGCACGTCCGAGGCGGTCTGCGGGAAGAAACAGTGGTTCTCTTCAACGGCATGAGATTGCTGGAGCCATTCCATCTTCGCGATTTCCAGTCGGTTTTCTCGGGTCTGGCTCCACACGCCATAAAGGAGATCCACGTCTACGCCGGTGGATTCCCTGCCCGCTACGGCGACAGCCTGAGCGGTGTGCTGGACATCGAATCCGTTGACCCGACCATTGGCAACCGGGCCGAACTCGCGTGGAGTTTTCTCAACGCGAGCGCCGCCGGCCAAGGGATCCTGGGAGGCAACCGGGGGGCATGGGCAGGGTCAGTACGGCGAGGCAACCTGGACGCCTTGACCAGGAACGTAAACCCGAACGCCGGAACACCGTCGCACGACGACGGATACGGTCTCGTGCGCTGGAAACCCGGTGCCGAAAGCCAGCTTGAGCTTGGCGTCATCTATTACAACGATGACATTGAGTTCAGGAAGGGCTACGAGACGGCGCACTCGACATACCGGAACCAATACTGGTGGGCCCGCCTGCAGACAAATTGGACCTCGCGCTGGACCACCTCGACTTCGTTGTGGACCGGATCGATCCGACACGAACGGGACGGGTTCCTGGGATCGGATTCCCGGGAGTCCGCCAAGGTGTACGGAATGCTGGATGATCGGCGCCGGTTCGACCTATGGAGCTTCTCGCAACGAACGACGTACAGTTCGGCGGCCCTGTCGGCCGAATTCGGTATCGGCTTCGAACGTCAGGACGGGTACTACCGCTATGAAGCCGAGGGCCGGCGTGGCGCCATCGGTGTGCTGTTGGGGATGCCGGAGCCCATCGCACTGAACATTCGCCTGGATCCGCAACTGAGCCGGACCGACGGATACGTATCCGTTCGATACCGCCCGTGGATCCCCGTGGCGCTTCAGGCCGGCCTCAGATGGGACCGTCAGGACTACGGAGAACATGGCGATGCCGCGCAACAAGTGAATCCGCGTTTCTCGGTCCTTCTCGACCTGGGGCCCGGTACCGTGCTACGCATCGCAACAGGTTCATTCTCGCAGTCGGAAGGTGTCCACCAACTGTCGGTCGGGGATGGCATCACCAGCTTCCAGCCGCCGCAACGGTCGCGCCATGTTCTGGCCGGAGTCAGGCACACCTTCGGCAATACCGGATTCGATCTTCACGTCGAAGCGTTCGACAAGCGCTACTCGAGCCCGAAAAGACGTTTCGAGAACCTCTTCAACCCGATGGTATTGCTGCCCGAGCTCGCTTCGGACCGCGTCGAGATCTGGCCTTCTCGTTCGCGTACGGATGGATTCGAAGTCACGCTCCGATACAGGAGAGACGAACGGCTGAAAGGATGGCTGGCCTACACCCATTCGTCCGCAAAGGACTGGATGAACGGTGGCTGGACGCCGAGGCCGTGGCAGCAGTCCGACTCGGTCTCGGCCGGCGTCGGATGGACCGGGGGAGCGTGGTCCGCGTCCACGGCGTTGCTCTGGCACTCAGGATGGAGAACAACTCCCTTGCGTCCATTGCTGCAGGAGGATGCTGATCCGCTCGCCCACCTCAACTCGGAACGCTTCCCGGCGTTCGCTTCCGTCGATGTACGCCTCGCGCGTACCTGGAAGTGGGATCGCCATTCCTTGACGGCTTTCTTGCATGTGGTCAATGCGATGAATCGCGAAAACCTCGGCGGCATCCAGTACACGCTCGAGCGGAGTGCGTCTGGCAACGAATTCACCGCGCATGCCAAACCAAAGCCAATGATCCCCCTCGCCCCGTTGCTGGGGGTGCGCTGGGAGTTTGACTAGCGTCAAGAAACCCGGCGTCCCTTCGGGTGCGCCGTGTTTCGCCTTCGCCCGAGCCCACCTACGATCCTGTGCTCTGATCCGCCACCTTGCCTGCCTCTCCATGGCGCATGGATCCTAAGTCAGCACCCAAGATCGGCGCGAAAAAATGAGAATGACCGATTGATTGGCGCATCGGAACCCGTCACAACCGGTGGACATTGAATTCCATCTGAATGACGCTCCGCGAGATCTTGGTCGAAACATGAGCAGCAAAGCCTCCGTCGCGCGTCGCGGCGCTTGCCTTGACCGCCCAGTGGCCGTGGAGATTGGTTTTCCGAAAACAAGGAGGTCCCAACCGATGCTCAAGCGAGTGACAGGACTCGTATTGGCCGCAATCATTGCGCCCTGCCATGCGGCGACCGAAACGACCCTGACCAGCATTACCCGGACGCTGGTCACCGATGACGAACGCTTCGGCGGATGCATGGTCCACCTGGATGTTGACCTGAGGACTGATTTAGGTCTCGACTGCGATTCGAACTGGGTGACATTCAGTTGCAACGGCGAGCATACGGACGCCACGGCAGCCCAGCGAATGTTCGACTCCGCCATGGTGGCATTCGTCACTGACCGCAAGGTGTACGTCTGGGTAACCGACGAGAACGAGAAGAAGCACGACAACCGATGTCATGTATCGCGTATCGACGTGACGCGCCACGATGTCGAAGATGACTGAAGGGACAGCCGGACCTGACCCGGCCACACTCTCTTCCGCAGTGTTCGATCGCGCTCGGTTCCGCTCGGGAAATTCGGCCCGGTCCCAGTACGCGGGATCCGCGCGGACGGATCCGATCATCCTTCCCCACCTCCTAACGGCAACGAGCGCCTCATGACTTCAAAGCTGTCCAAAACCGTTCGGCGCGCCCTGGTTTTCCTGAGCGCCGCAATCCTCGCCATCATCACCGACCGGCTTCCAGGCAAGTCGCCGGTGTCTTTTCCACTGTCCAGCACTGTCCACGCCGCCGACGGCGCCGTCGGCGACGGCGACGGAGACGGGGACGACGACGATGACGACGATGGAAATGGCGACGGCAACGGCGATGGCGACGGTGATGGCGATGGCGACGGCGATGGGGACGGCGATGGCGATGGCGACGGGGACGGCGATGGCGATGGCGATGGTGACGGGGACGGCGACGGGGACGGTGATGGCGACGGGGACGGCGACGGCGATGGGGACGGCGACGGCGATGGGGATGGCGATGGGGATGGCGATGGCGACGGGGACGAAGCGGGGCACGTCGATCCAGCCGAAGGGGCGGATCAGCCGTCATTCATGCGTCTCCTGAACCGCATCTGGCCAATGATCCGACCCGAAGGTGAAACGAATTCCGAATGACGTCGAACTTCAAGAGAGTCGGAAACCGGATCGACGTTGTGCCGTTGCTTGCTGAGGTCGACGCAGCACCCGAGATGTGGTTCGCGGATATCAGCCGCCAACGCAAGGTCCGATGCCAACGGCATACGCGCAACATTTTCATTCGAGTCGCAAAGAAACCCCTGCCAGCGGGCGAAAAGAACGCCAACAACGTCCACGAGAGCGTGGTAGCAACCGCTGCCGGGCGATTCCCGAGCGTGGTCGAGTTCCTGCACCGAATTACCGAGTCATCAGGCGGATCTCTCGGGCGTGCAACACTTGTCGCCTTGCCTGCGGGGAAACGCGTGTATCCCCACCGGGATGCCGGCGACTACTATCGGGTTCGCGACCGCTATCACCTTGTGTTGCGGAGCCTTGGCGGGAGCTGGCTACAGGCGGGGGATCAAACGGTCGTCATGCGCGAGGGAGAGCTTTGGGTTTTCAACAACAAGATCCGGCATGCCGCCCGCAACCTTGACCAGGAGACCCGCATACACCTGATTTTCGACCTACTCCCCATGCAGGGACGCGGCCACTACGTCGAGGCACGACGGCCAGCCGACGCTCTAAGGATGAGTTGACGCGACTGCACCTGCGCGCCCGCTGGCACGCCCGGATTCCAATCGCGATGCGGATGCAAGCGCGTCTCTACTCCGAGTCCATTTCGGCGAACTGCAGCACCTTGATCGCCGCGGCAAGAGCGTGCGCGGCAGAGTCGATACGGACAGCGTTATCGTACGCCTCCACGCGCAAGGCACCGAGGACGCGTTCTTTCTTTGATATGTAGTAGGTGTCGAGCGGCCCCCGAAACTGTAGTTGGCGCAACGACCGGAGTCCGCGAGCGATCGCTCTTTCGTATGAGGCGGCGCGAACGGGGTCACCAAGGGACCGGACCAGGCTCAGGGCATCCACAAGGCCTTCGAGGTACACCCCCGTGGATGCCGCATGGGGAGGTCCAAAATTCGGGTGTCTGGGGTCGTAGAAGCGACCCCGCAGGTCCGATGGCAAATCGTCCCATTGCTGCATCGGCAAAAGCCAGTCGTTCATCTCCAGCACGAAGTCGGCAAAAATCCGTTTTCCGGTCTGCGCAAACATCGATGCGTTGGCTTGGCTGTGCCAGGGCACGAAAGCTGGATTTCGGGCGCGACGGTGTTGTTCGCGACAACGCCGGAACACGTGCGTGTAGCGCCGCAACGACGGCGCAAACGGTGCTCCTTGACGCATCGATTCCGCCCAGAACAGGAGGGCCTCGCCCGAATAGAAGTTCCAGTTCTCCCCATCGCGTTCCTCCGGGAAGAAGAAAGTCCGAAACCCAAACTTGCGGTGGAACAACGAATTCACTCCCGCGGCAAGCATGTTCAATTCCTCGAGGAATTCGTCGCGCGCAGGGCTCTCGAGGATAGCGAGGCCCGCGAGGGCAGCCGCTCCGAGTTTCGCTCCAGTGCTTTCCACGATGGCTCCTCGACCATCGCCGAGAGGTCGGAAGTACCTGGCAAGGTTGAACCGCAGATTGCGCACTGCGGCGGCGCGCATTTCCGCGCTGTTCCGCAATTCACCCAGGCGGGCGAGCGCCACGGTCGCCAGGAATCGTCGAATGGCGTTGTCGGCCGGAGACTCCTCCCCGCGGCTCGGCCAGTACTTGTAGGGCATCTCTCCCCTTCCGCCCAGGTTGGCGAGCATCCAGCCACCGATGCCGTCGGCCAGCGGGGCAGCGAGTTCCCCCACACCCCCGCTTGGGACTGCCACCAGTGTCGAGCCACGGAACATTTCCGCAGGTTCACCGCTTGCCGGAATCAGGAACTGCCTCGCGGAAAACGCGCGCGCCGTCCCGGACCGTTCGAAGTCACGGCGCCTGATGACGTTGGCCTTCAGGAACCGATCGAGGACTCGCTTGAAGCGCCGGTTCGAAGCAATCATCTGCGTAGGCGCAGTGCGCTCGGTCGTTCGGCCATGAGTCAGTTCGATTCCGAGAATCCCTCGAGCGCGGTGAATGAAGGTATCGTTGAAGCGATCCAGCGGAACGACCCGAAAGTCGTCGGCGAGACATGCCTCGACGATATCTCCGCGCCGTGCTCCGACGCGGTCCGCCAGGCCATGAATCGAGGCGTCCCGCAGCCACCCACGCTTGCGCGCCCTGCTGTTTTTTCGCACACAGAACCAGATGGTGCCCGCAAGGGCGCCAGCTTCCCGTGTTTTCGTTCGGCTTCGGATCACGAATGGAAAGCCATCAGCCTCCCGTGGAACCGCACCCGGTGCCGATCAAGGCTCGGAATACGGGACGGGTGGATGGGCGAAAGCACTACGGACGCCCCAAGAAGGATTGCGCAGACCGAGACTCGGCATCAGATCACCCAGTCGTGCCACATGTTGTCTTCGGTCGGCGCGATATCCTCGACAAAGTTGCGCGTGTCTATCCACCACTGGTAGCGCGCCCCCGGGCCGAAGTCCATGTCGTCGAAATGCGTGCGGTCCGCGCGCTCGTAGTCGCACGGCACGATGACGCGGACCCGGGGCGCGGCGCGGTCCGCCGAGCGGTTGATGCCGGCCGAATGCACGAGGCGCGGATGCCAGAAGATCGCATCGCCCGCGACGCCCGTGAACTCCACCGGCGTCGTGTCACGCAGTACGGCGTCCCGGGCAAGGCGATAGCTATCCCTTTTTTCCGACGAAATGACTCCGCCATGCACCGTATTCCAGTGTGGATGCAGGCGACGGTGAGAACCGGGCCACACGGTGAAACCGCCCGTGCCCGGCGGAATCCTGTCCGCGATCACCATCGCCGACAGGTGCGCCGCCGCGTTGTCCGCGTGGGGACGATATCGGCTGGTGGCACCCGGCGCTTCCGGGAATACGCAGTAGATGCCTCGCACGCGTCCCGCCCGTTTCACAGGTGACCCGATGAACGCCTCCGCCATGGCGCGCATGGAGGGATGGTTCGCGATCGACTCCACCAGGAAGTCTTCGGTGCCGATTCCCTTCCGCGACCGCATCTTCCAGTTGGTACCCGCGAGCAGGCCCACTCTCAGCGCGTCCTCTTCGGTCCACTCTTCGCCGGGAGCATCAAGCCACGTTTTCGGATCGCCGCGCTGGAGGATGCCGCGCGGGACGTGGCGCCAGACGTGATCGAAGATCCGCCCGAACGTCATGTGGTCGTCTATCAGGCCACGTTTGACGAGATAGCCCCGTTCCTTGAAGAAGGCGATCTCGCGAGCATTGAGCGCTACGTCCGATGTGGCAAAACCGGGGTCCTCGTACACCTTCGCCGGCGATACGACGATGTCTTCCGGGACGGGTTGGGAAGCCGCGTGCCCGACGTTGTAGTCCGCCGGTCTCGGCAATTTCAGCGCCGTCAACGCGGATCCATCCGGAACAGGGCGTAGCCGGGACGCTCGCCGCGCCCGCCCATGATCTTCTCGCGCTCGGCGGGATCGGTGATCCGCACGGCGCGGCGCTGATAGATTTCGTCGCCTATCTTCAGCCGCACGCGGTCATCCCGGGCCACGTGTTTCGGCCAAGTCTTCGTATCGCAGCGGACGCAGCCCACGTACAGGTCGCCGGCGTCCGCCCAGGCGCTGACCGTGATGGAGTGCGGAACGAGGTACCACGTCCGCGTCTCCAGCCAAGCCTGCGTGCGGCCCTGCAGGAACGACCAGTCGGTGTCCTGCGCGGACGCGAGGTCGCCGCTCAGGCCCGTACCCGGGCGGCGTTCGACCGGATCGATGGGGATGAAGATCAACCCGACGTAGATCACGATGACGACAGCCACCAGGATCAGCGCGATGTGTTTCATTCGATACTCCTGCGGCGAGGCCGCCGCCGATGCGTCCGCTCGCAGCATAACCGACCATGCGTCGACCGCACATGTCGGCAAGCGCACCGCAACGGATATGCGTTCATGTGGCCGCGAGCTATGATCCCCCGATGAAGCCACGGCTCGTCTACGACGGCGACTGCGCATTTTGCCGCTATACCGTGGAATACGCCGCCTCGGTGACGTCGGATGCGGTCGAGTATCGGCCCTACCAAGAGGTGATGGCCGAACATCCCGACGTCAACGAAGCCGAATTCGCCGCCAGCATTCAACTCTTCGCCGACGGCGAACGCTACGAGCGGGCAGACGCGGCGTTCCGCGTCCTGGCGATCGGCGGTGCCGGTTTCTGGCACCGCCTGTATCGACGTCTCCCCGGTTTCGCCGCCTTTTCCGATGCCCTCTACGATTGGGTCTCCCGCCACCGAGGAGCCTGCCTCGCCTTCGCCCGCCCCCTGTTCGGACGGCGACTGCGCCGAGCCGAATTCAATGTCACGGCCGATGTCCTCATTCGCGGCATCGCGCTCTGCGGCCTGTTCGCCTTCCTCTCCCTCTGGTGGCAGATCGACGGGCTGATCGGACCCCAGGGGATACTCCCGGCGGCGGACTTTCTCGACGTCGTCGCCCACCGCTATGGGGCGGAGCGGTTCTGGATCCTGCCCACCGCGTTCTGGCTCGACGCCTCGCCCGCAGCCCTGCACGCGGTATGCGCGCTCGGCACGCTCGCGACGCTCACGGCATTTCTCGGCCGCTGGCGCTGCACCGCTTCGGTGATCGCCTACGCGTGCTACCTGTCGCTGTTTGCCACCGGACAGGTGTTCCTTGCCTACCAGTGGGACATCTTCCTCATCGAGTGCTTCGTCATCGCCGCTGTACTGGCCCGGGCGCCCCGGTTCGGCGTGTGGCTCGCGCGGCTCGCGCTGTTCCGGTTCATGTTCCTGTCGGGGTTCGTCAAACTGGCGAGCGGTGATCCCACCTGGGCCGACGGTACCGCCCTTGCCTTCCACTTCGAGACCCAACCCCTGCCGACAGTACTTGCGTGGTATGCCCACCACCTGCCGCAGGTGCTCCTCGAGTGGTCGGTGTGGCTGACGTTCGCGATCGAGCTCGCCCTGCCCTTCTTTATCCTCCTTCCCCGCAATCTCCGGCTTGTTGCCGCCGGCGGTTTCGTTCTCCTCGAAGTGCTCATCTTCGCAACCGGCAACTACAACTTCTTCAACATCCTCACTGTCGTGTTGTGCCTGGCGTTGCTCGACGACCGGCGGATCAAACCCATCGTCCGCGGCGTCGCGACGGCTCCGGGACGCAGGGTGACCAAGACGGCTGCTGTCTGCGTCATGGCGCTCGGGATACTCGTCACCTTGCACAACGTGTTTCGGCTTCCCGCGCCGATGGCCGTCCTGATCGAAACAGCCGCCCCCTTGCGGCTCGCGAACCCGTACGGCCTATTCGCCGTCATGACGACGCGCCGGGACGAACTCGTTGTCGAGGGATCCATGGACGGCAGCACCTGGGAGCCCTACGCCTTTCCGTTCAAACCGGGCGATGTCGCTGCGCCGCCACGTTGGGCAACGCCGCATCAACCGCGCCTCGACTGGCAGATGTGGTTCGCCGCCCTGACGACGCCCGAGGGTGCCCCCTGGATCTACGACTTCGCGTTCGCGCTGCTCGAGGCCCGCCCCGACGTGCTGAAGCTCGTGGCGGATCCCTTCGACGGGGCGCGGCCGAAGTTCGTGCGCATCGTGCGCTATCGGTACCGATTCTCGACACCGGCCGAAAGGTCCTCGACCGGCGACTGGTGGACACGGGGCGATGTGACGATCTGGCAGCCGCCCACGCAACTGCGCCGGCCGAAGATCACCCACGAGCCCCTGACGCTGGATTGATCGCCACGACAACCGACATACTTCGCCTGACGCTTTCGTTGCGGTGGGACCACTCTTGAATTTCGACATCCGGGCCGAATGGGCCAGGCGTTCCTGGTGGATGAATCTCCTCTTCCTGTTCTGCCTCTACATGACCTTCATCTACCTACCGTACGACCTGTTCGTAAAGCCCGTCGCGGCGGACGAGGAGGTCTGGTTCGGTTTCGTGTTGCACGGCTGGTGGGCCAAGGCGACGGGGCTGCTGCATTGGCTGGTCTACGGCGCCGGAGCGTATGGATTCTGGAAGATGGCGCGCTGGATGTGGCCGTGGGCGGCGGCGTACGCAGCCCAGGTCGCTTTGAGCATGCTGGTCTGGAACCTGGTCGACGACCGCGGTGCCGGCTGGGCCGTGGGCATCGCGGCAATGGCAGTGTTCATGCTCCCTGCCATCACGCTGTGGCGGGCGCGGTCCGCGTTTCGGACGAGCATCCGGTAGAACGAAGAAGATGCTCCTTGGACTCCTCCTTCAACCCGATCCGCAACGGGGTACCCGGAATCGTGGCACAGGTACCACGAATCGTGGTAATGTTGCCCGGAATTGAGGTAGAGGAGTGGAACCCGTGACACCCACACTCGAGGCGATCTGCGGCAACCGGTCGGCGGCACAGGTGTTGCTGTACCTGGAAGCCTACGGTGCCGGGTATGGCAAGGGCATCGCTGACACTTACGAGGTCGCTGTGTCGGGCATTCAGCGACAACTACAGCGGTTGGAGGCGAATGGTCTTCTGGTCAGTCGCATGGTCGGCAGTAGCCGCCTGTTCGAGTTCGAGATGCGCAATCCCACGGTACGAGTGCTCCGGGAGTTGCTCCGCGCCGAGCTGGACACCCTTCCCGAGGCTACTACGATGCGCTATTTCCGCCAACGCCAGCGGCCCCGAAGGACGGGCAAGGCGCTGTAGACTCCCTCGCACTAGGCTGCCAACGCCGCCGACGGAAACACGGACCAAGGCGGCAAGATGGACAACGAAACGACGGTAAGCCAATTGGAAGACAGAGCGCGAAGACGAGGGCCTCAGTCTCTCAGCGCGCGTTGACCGTCCGAAGAGCAGTCAGTTAACATCACCGAAGCCATTGGCCGATCGGGGGGGCTCACGACAGCGCCACGATGGCATGGAGAGGTCCGACTGATCGGTCGTGTCGGACTCCGGAACAGACAAAGCGAGGACTACTGCGCATGGGTACGATGGTTACCTTTCCGAGAGAAAAACACGCATCAGGCGAGCAGATGCGTTTCCCCGACATGAAGGAAGAGCAGGATCGCGAGATTCTCGCGAGGATCCTGCTCGAAAACGTCGCCAACTGGGTCGCCGACAAGGATCGGGACGTGATCGTTGGCATGGACATGGGCGGCGGCGGTGCGACCCGTCCGGCGCTTACCGACGAAGAGTGCGCGGAACTGGCGAAAGCCGGGGCCGGGTCCTATGGCCACTGCACCATTATCGAGCCCGTCGACCTCGACCTTTACGAGTCGTACATGTACGCGCCGCTCAAGATGCCGGAGAAGCCGGCAATCATGCTCTCCTACTGGGACATGAACCGGGGCGTGGCGCCCTTCATGGAAGGCCGGGTGATGGTCAAGGCACTGTGTCCCGACGGCATCGAGTCCTGGCTCGTGATCAGCGTCCCGGTGCCCAACTTCTATACCTGTCTCGAAGGCAACTGCTGGGGTTGGCCCAAGTACGTGTGCGACGAGATGTCGGTTGAAAAGGACCATTCGGAAGTCGTCTACGAGGGTAAGGTCCGGCTGTCCATGGATTTCACTCCGGGCGGCCTGGACGACGCCACGGTGGCGAAGCTGAAGGCGCAAGGCACCGAGGGCGGCAATACCATTTCATTCGCCATCGACGGCGGCACCGGTTGCCTGATGCGCCAAGGGCGCGGCCCGGTCGACACCAATCCCGACAAGAACTACTTCGTCGAATGGGAAGCCGGCATGATCACGACCTACATGCGGCCCGAGGACAAGTTCTCCCGCATGTTGCCGGATCCCTGCGTCACCCCCGGCTTCTGGCAGTGGGCCATCGGCAGGGGCGGCGGCCCCGCCGGCGGGATGGTCAAGGTCAAGTAACGTCCTGTTGAATTTGCCGCATTAGCGGCAGGCCAACGAACACCGGGCGACGGCGAGGCGGCATTAGCCACCTCGACCGTCGCCCGTCATTTTTTGACTTGCCTGTGTTTCTCCCGCAGGTTGTCCCGGTCCACCCGAGGAAAAGACCGCGTATCCGTCATCTCGGATTCCGACGAATCGATGAAATGAGGACCCGTTGCGCATGGGTACGATAGTCACCTTTCCGAGAGAGAAACATGCTGGTGGCAAGCAGATGCGTCCATCCGACGTGAAGACCGAGGAGGATCAGATGATCCTCACCAGGGTCCGGCGCGAAAACGTCGCCCGCTGGGTCGACTCTGACGACGACGTACTCATAGGGTTGGACATCGGGGGCAAACCGTCTCCGAGGCTTTCCGATGAAGAGTGCGCGGAATTGGCAAAGGCGGGGGCCGGGGCCTGGGGCCACTGCACCGTCATCGAGCCAACTGACCTCGACCTGTACCAGTCGTACATGTACGCGCCGCTCCGGATGCCGGAGAAGCCGGAGGTGATGGTCTCCTACTGGGACCTCAATCGAGGTCCGGCACCCTTCATGGAAGGCCGGGTGATGGTCAAGGCACTGTGTCCCGACGGGATCGAGTCCTGGCTCGTGATCAGCGTTCCGGTGCCGAACTTCCATACCTGCCTGAATGGCAACTGCTGGGGTTGGCCCAAGTACGTGTGCGACGAGATGACGGTTGAAAAGCACCATTCGGAAGTCGTCTACGAGGGCAAGGTCCGGCTGTCCATGGACTTCAGTCCCGGCGGCGTGGATGAGGCCACGGTCAAGAAGCTGAAGGCGCAAGGCACCGAGGGCGGCAATACCATTTCGTTCGCCATCGACGGCGGCACCGGTTGCCTGATGCGGCAAGGGCGCGGCCCAGTCGACACCGATCCCGACAAGAACTACTTGGTCGAATGGGAAGCCGGCATGATCACGACCTACATGCGGCCCGAGGACAAGTTCTCCCGCATGTTGCCGGATCCCTGCGACACACCAGGTTTCTGGCAGTGGGCCATCGGCAGGGGCGGCGGCACCAGCGGCGCGATGTTCAAGGTCAAGTAACGTACTGTCGGGCTTGCCGCATTGGCGGTAGGGCCAACGAACACCACAAGGGTAACGGCGAGGCGGCATCCGCCACCTCGACAGTCGCCCGTCTCTTTTTGCCCTGCTGGACAGCGAGAGCGGCACTGGCCACCGAGCCGGTCGCCGCTTATCTCTTCCCGTCCCAGTGCAACTCGTGCAGGTTTTCCCACTCCGCCCAGGCGCGGCGGCTCCCGCTCTTCACCAACGTGCGCTCGATGCGCGGGTAATGCACGACATCCGACAGGTTGCGCTCTCCGCCCATGAGATAGACGAGGTCTTCGTCGAACGGATTGTTCATCGAGTGCGGTTGCGAAGGCGCTTCGAACCCCATGAAGTCTCCGGGTCCCACTTCGAAACGCTCGTCCCCGATCTCCGCAATCCCGCGCCCCGACAATATGTAGAGAAACTCCTCGTCCGAGTCGTGATAGTGGAACTCCGTGCTGTCACGCCCGGGTGGCAGTCGCACAAGGTGGATGCCGATGCGTTTCATGCCGACCGCATCCGACAGCGCTCGCGTCATCCGGACGGCGTTGTCGTTGAACTGATGCCGATGGGGCCGGGGCACCATGGCCTCGATTTCCTTATTCTTGAGCAGCATGATCGACCTCTCCAATCCCCCGCAACGCTTCCAGCAACAGGGAATTCTGTTCCGGGGTCCCTGCGGTGATACGCAGCATACCGCCAAGCCTCGGCGTATCGAAGTGGCGAACGAGGATACCCCGGGCCTTCAGTTGTTCGTAAATCGCTCGCGCGTCGAGCGACCAGTTCGACGGTGGCGCCACGAGGAGAAAGTTCGTCTGTGACGCGGGACCCCTGAAACCGAGTGCGGCCAGACCGCTGGCCAGTGCATCGCGCGCGGATCGGACGCGGCACCAGGTGCTGCGCGCGTATTGCTCATCGGTGTACGCGGCACAGGCGAGAGTCTGCGCGAGCAGGTCCTGGTTGTAGCTGTCCCGCGTCTTGGTGGCGATCGGCTCCAGCAGCCCCGGATTCCCCAGCAGGAAACCGAAACGCAGCCCCGCCAGCGAGTAACCCTTGCTCAGCGTGCGCAGCAACAGGAGATTGTCGAATTCACGGATGAGTCGCGTGGCATCGTGGCCGAGCGCCGGATCCACGAAGTCCACGTACGCCTCGTCGATCAGCACCACCCCTTCGACCTCGCCGGCAATTCCGGCGAGCGTGTCCACGTCCAGCAGTACTCCGCTCGGCGCATGGGGATTCACGACGCAGGTCAGGCTTGCATCAGCGCCGTTCGCCCGAGCGCAGAAGTCCGCGGGCAGCGACCAGTCGTCGGCAAGCGGGATCGACTCGATCCGGCACCCCTGCACGCGCGCCAGCACTTCGTAGAGCGAATAACTCGGATAGCCCATGGCAAACACCGCGCCCGGATCGACGAACGTCGTGAACGCGAGTCTGAGACCCTCGTCGCCGCCGTGGGTCACCAGGACTTCCGCCGGCGCCAGGCCGAGTTGCGCCGCCGCCAGACGGCGAAAAGCCTCCGACTCGGCGGGGGGATAGCGGCGCAACGCGGCGGCATCGAACTGCGCTAACGCCGCAGCCACCGCCGGACTCGGGGGATACGGGTTCTCGTTGGTGTTGAGCTTGACCACGTCCGGGTCGTCAGGCTGTTCGCCGTAACCGTAGCCCTCCATGCGGCGGATGCTCTGGCGCTCGTAGCTCACGGTTCGGCCTCTTCCGGGTCTTCGTCCGCCGCTTGCACCGGCGCATCGGCGGGCCCGAGCAGGTGCGCCAGCCACTCGCTCTCGGGGTTCGCTTCCAGCGCCAGCTTCGCCGTCATCGTCAGGGGCACCGACAGCAGCATGCCCACCGGACCCAGCATCCAGCCCCAGAACACCAGGGACACGAATACGACCAGCGTCGACAGGCTCAACGCCCGGCCCATGAACTTCGGCTCAACCACGTTGCCGACGATCACGTTGATCGCCACGTAGCATGCAACGGCAATCCCCGCATGCGCCGGACCCAGTTCCACGAGCGCGAGCAACACCGCCGGCACCGCGGCGATGATGCTGCCGATGGTAGGCACGTAGTTCAGCATGAAGGCGAGCAGGCCGCAGAGGATGGGAACGTCGACGCCTATCACCGCCATCGCCCCCCCAACCGCGATGCCCGTCCCCATGCTGGTGGTGGTCTTGAGAGCGATGTACCGATTGACGTTCTCCGCGAATCGCTCGAAATAGGGCATGTCGCGTTCGGGAGCCTTGAGCGTCTCGCGCAGCTTTCGCGGAAAACTCGATGCCTCCGCCAGGATGAAAATGACTGTCAGGAGGATCAGGAACCCGTTGGAGAGCACGTTTTGAAAACCGCGCAGCGTGTTGCCCGCCATGGAAAAAGCCACCGCCGGATCGAAGGCGTCCAGGATCCAGTCGACCGAAAGATCTATGCCCATGGCACCCAGTCCTTCGAGGACGCGTTGCGCAAACGCCGTCGCTTTCGCCTCGTACCCGGGCAAGGCCGTCGCGAACACGGCCACCTGTTGCGCGACCACGGCACCGAGACCGAACAGGACGATCAATAGCCCGGCAATGACCGCCAGGATCGCGAGGCCAATGGGAACCCCGCGCCGATGCAGCCAGAACATGGGCGTAGCGGCGACGGTGGCAATGAAGGCCGCGAGGAGGAACGGCACCATGATGGCTTCAGCCGCCTTGATGCCGGCGGCGATCACGACGAAGGCGGCCGCAATCACCCAGGGGTTGCGGGTGTGAGACATCTCAGCCGGCATTCGGGACCGCTGATGCCGCCGTTCGGCGGTCGCCTATGGGCTTCCGATTGGCGATGCTCGGCAGTTCACGTCGCACTTTCTCGACGCGCCGGGGATCGATCGCAGCAATGGCGAAACTGTCGCCCTGCTCCGGACACTCCGCGACGACGTCACCCCAGGGGTCGACGATCAGTGCGTGGCCGTATGAGGAGCGATTGGCGTGGCCATGCTCACCGTGCTGGGCCGCCGCGATGACGTACGCCTGGCACTCGATCGCCCGCGCGCGCAGCAATACGTGCCAGTGATCCGGCCCCGTGGTGCTGGTGAAAGCAGCGGGCGCCGCGATTGCGACGGCGCCAAGATCGACCAGCCGCTGATACAGGTGCGGGAAGCGCAGGTCGTAGCAGATAGACAGGCCAAGGGTACCGAACGGCAACTCCGTGGCCACCAGAGCGTCGCCCGGCTCGGTGTACCTCGATTCCAGGAGGCGCGTCCCGTCCGCCAGGTCCACGTCGAACAGGTGGATCTTGCGATACATCGCGCGTATCTCGCCCGCCGGGTCCAGGTGTACACAGGTGTTATAGGCGCGACCTTTCGGCCCCGTTTCGTGGAACCCGAACACGAAGTGCACGCCGTTTCCTGCCGCCATGGCCCGGCATCGCTCGAATATGGGACCGCCTTCGGGCAACGGCTCAAGTATTTCAGCCCGGATACGCCCGGGACCGATGAACGTGAACGTCTCCGGCGCGAACACCGCTTCCGCTCCCGCCGCGGCCGCGTCCGCCACCAGCGCCTCCGTGGCGCGAAGATTGCGCTCCACGTCCGCGGTGGCGCACATCTGGACGACGGCAACTTGGGTTGTAGCGGTCATGAGGCCAATGGCGGTTGCACGAAAGGTCCGATTGAGTGTGTCGGATTGCACATGAGACGGCAACCGAGGCGCAATCGACCGCCGGGCGACAGATCAGAGGTCCGGCAGCGTGCACTCCACGGCGTGGCCCAGAAACTCCTCAATGGCCGGCAGGTTGAAGGCGTCGCTCTCCGAGACAAAGCTGATCGAAGTTCCGCTCGCTCCCGCGCGTCCGGTGCGACCGATCCGGTGAACGTAATACTCCGCCTCTTCCGGCAGGTCGTAGTTCACGACGTGGGTAATGCCCTCGACGTGAATGCCGCGCCCCGCGACATCCGTTGCGACCACCAGGCCCAGTTCGCCGCGCTTGAACCGGTTCAGCGTCGCCAGCCGCCGTCGCTGGGGTATATCTCCCGCCAGGCCCTCGCATTGGATTCCCCGCCCGCTGAGGTACCGCACGAGTCTGTGCACGGCGTCGCGCCGATTGACGAAGACCAGCGCCTGCCCCGGCTTGTGGCGACGAACGAAACTGACGATGGCATCGCGCTTTTCCGCGGCCGACAGCATCCAGAAGTGTTGTTCCACGGCTTCGGCGGCAATGGATTCCGGTTCGATGGCGACGTGAACCGGATCCATGGTCCATTGCCCCGCGAGGCGCATCACGTCGTCGTTGAAGGTTGCGCTGAAAAACAGCGTCTGCCGGTGCCGTTTGTGCGGGGTCTGGTAGACGATGCGGCGGACGTCGGGGATGAAGCCGATGTCCAACATGCGGTCCGCCTCGTCGATCACCAGCGTTTCGACGCGCCGCAGATTGACGACTCCGCGGCTGCAGAAGTCAAGCAGGCGTCCAGGGGTGGCAACCAGGATGTCCACTTCCGCGCCCCGCAGGCGATCGATCTGGCGGTTGAAATCGAGACCGCCGAACACGGCAACGATCTGGGCGTCGAGATGCGCCGACAGGTCGATGGCGTCGGCTTCGATCTGCAATGCCAACTCCCGCGTCGGCGCGAGGATCAGCGCCCGGGGCGTTCCCGGCGGATTCGGCCGTTCGAGCGGATACTCCACGTGCCGCGTCAGTATGGTGATAAGGAAGGCGGCGGTCTTGCCGGTGCCCGTCTGCGCCTGGCCGGTAATGTCGTAGTCCGAGAGGCTATAGGGCAGCACCTCGCCCTGCACCGGCGTGCAGCGCTCGAAACCCAGGTCGGTGATCGCCCGCTGCAAGGGCTCCGGCAGTCCGTAGCCGGCGAAGGTGTCGTCGGTCATGTGTCCCTGTCCGCGCGGATACGCCGCGCGCTCGCGAGGCGAATGCACAGCGCCAGCACTTCCGTCGCCGCCTCCACTTCGCCCAGGGAAGCAAACGTCGGTGCCAATCGAATAGTTCGGTCGTCGGGATCCCGCCCGTAGGGATGTGTCGCGCCGGCCGGCGTCAGTCTCACGCCGGCCCGCCCGGCAAGGTTCACCACCTCCGCCGCGAGTCCCGGGATCGTCTCCAGAACGATGAAATAGCCGCCTCGGGGACGCGACCACTCGGCAATGCCGAGCCCGTCGAGTGACGCGTGGAGAATTCGGTCCACGGCTTCGAACTTGGGCCGGACCAGGTCGGCGTGCGCCCGCATGTGCGCCTCGACCCGGCCGCCAAGGAACCTCGCATGGCGCAGTTGATTAACCTTGTCGTGGCCGATCAGCATCACCGACAGCCGGGCCTCCAGCTTGTCCAGGGTCGCCGGACTGCCGGCGACAAAGCTGATACCCCCGCCGGCGAACGTGATCTTCGACGTCGATCCGAAAAGGACCACGTTGTCACCGTTACCACAGGCCTCGGCACGCGCAAGCACATCGTCCAGGACCGCCGGGGGAAACTCGAAGTCGTGCACGGCGTAGGCATTGTCCCAGAACACCATGAATCCGGCCGACGCGCGGTTCGCGAGCGACGCGATTCTGCCAACGGTTTCCGGCGAATAGACGCAGCCCGAGGGATTCGAGTACTTCGGCACGCACCATATGCACTTGACGCAGGGATCGGATTCAACCAGCGCCTCAACCCGGTCCATGTCCGGTCCGGACGCCGTCATCGGCACGTTGGTCATTTCGATGCCGAAGGACTCGGTGAGGGTGAAGTGCCGGTCGTAACCCGGCACCGGACATATCGCCTTGACCGGCGCCTCGCCGGCCCACGACGGGCCGCTCAGTCCGTAGTGGTACGCGGCGTCCATCACCTGGTACATCAGCGTCAGGCTGCTGGGACCGGCGGCGATGATACGCTCTGCGGGAAGCCCGAGGATTTCCGCGCCGAGTTCGCGCGCTTCGGGAAGCCCCCGCAAGTCGCCATAGTTGCGCGCATCGATGCCGGAGGGCGACACGTAGTCGCCTTCGAGGATGCCGTCGAGGGCATTGGAGAGATCCAGTTGCTCCGGTGCCGGTTTGCCGCGTGTCAGATCCAGCGAGAGGTTGGAATCGCTCACCGCCGAATAGCGTTGGGCAAGCGTCGCCATCTCGCGTTCGAGGTCAGCGATGTCGAGTTGCGCGTATTGCATTGCGTTTGATCTGGTCTCGATATCTTGACAGCAATGGCCGAAGGGGCGTTCCCCGAAGTTTCGATGCGGCGCGCATTGTACCCGCAACGCACGTCGCGGATTTCGCCGTGGTCCCCTGGGGGTGTTGGAGGGTTATGCCGTCAAGCCTGCGGTTTCCTCGATACCGAGCATCAGGTTCATGTTCTGCACGGCGGCGCCGGCGGCACCCTTGCCCAGGTTGTCGTAGCGGGCGGACAGCAGGACGTGTTCGGAACCCGCGAATACCATCAGTTCGATCCGGTTGGTGTCGTTGCACGCGGTGGCACCGAGGAATCCCGCCTCCTGTGCGCATTCCGCATTCTGCGGCAGCACGCGCACGAAGTGTTCGCCGGCGTAGCGCGCAATGAGAGCTTCACACACGTCGGCGGCGCCGGCACCACCCTCGAGTTCATCCAGAAACAGCGGCACCTGGGTCAGCATGCCTTTGAAGAAATGTCCGACCATCGGCGCGAACAGCGGCGTTCGACGGGTACCGGCGTAGCGACGCATCTCCGGCACGTGCTTGTGCGACAGGTGCAGTCCATACGGCCGCACACGCAAGTCCGGTTCATCCCGCGCGGAGTAGTCCGCGATCATCGCCTTGCCGCCGCCCGAGTATCCCGAGACGGCGTTGACGCGAAGCGGGAGTTCCGGGGAGACGATTCCCGCGTCTATCAGTGGTCGCACCAGCAGGATGAAACCCGTCGGATAGCAACCGGGATTGCTGACCCGCTGCGCGTTCCTGATCGCATCCCGCGCCGTCTGCCGATCCAGTTCCGGCAGTCCATACACCCAGTCGTCCGCCGTGCGGTGCGCCGTGCTCGCATCAAGGATGCGCGCAGACGGCGAAAGCGCAACCGCTTCGCGCGCCGCGTCGTCCGGCAGGCACAGGATCGCCAGGTCCGCCGCATCGAAATACGCGCGGCGGCTCGCGGGATCCTTGCGTTCGGTATCGGGAATCTCGAGCAATGTTATGTCGCCACGCGCCTTGAGCCGGCCCGCGATCTCAAGCCCGGTCGTTCCCGCCTGGCCGTCTATGAATACCTTGTGCATACACGTGATGGAGTGTTAGAAAAGCGGTCTTCCTGCCCGTGGAAGGCCCGATAACTGATTGTAAACCAATCGGTTACCGATCCGGGAAAGAATCGCTGGGTGGGACCTAACGCAGAAACAGGTCCACCGCCGGGTTGCCCGTCTCCTCCCAGTACCGGTATCCAATGCGGTCCAGGTAGGTGGAGAGCCCCTCCCGGTCCGCACTTTCCCCCTCGAAGCCGACCAGCACCCTGCCCCATGCCGCGCCATGATTGCGGTAGTGGAACATCGTGATATTCCAGCGGCTTCCGAGCCCGTTGAGGAAACGCAATAGCGCGCCGGGGCGTTCCGGAAACTCGAACCGGTAGACCAGCTCCGGTTTGCCGCCGAAGGTTCGGCCGCCGACCATGTGGCGCACGTGCAGCTTGGCGGCCTCGTTGTCCGTCATGTCCGTGACCCGATAGCCGGCGCGCGCGAGATCATCGGCGGCGGCGTGCGTGTCTTCTCCCGGGCGTACTTCCAGACCAACATAGACGTGCGCCTCGTCTGCCGCCGCGAACCTGTAGTTGAACTCCGTCACCGAACGCTTGCCCAGCGTCTTGCAGAAACGTCGGAAGCTGCCCGCCTTCTCGTCGATGGTGACACCCAGGATCACCTCGCGGTGCTCGCCCAACTCAGCGCGCTCCGAGATGTGCCGGAGCCGGTCGAAGTTGACGTTGGCGCCGCTGACGATGGCGACGTACCGCAGGGAATCATCCTCGTCGTTGCCTTCCGAGAATTTCTTGAGCCCCGCCACGGCCAGGGCGCCAGCGGGTTCGGCGATCAGGCGCGTGTCGTCGAACACATCCTTGATGGCGGCGCAAATCTCGTCGATCGAAACGACGACAACCTCGTCGACGCAGGTCCGGGCGATGTTAAACGGCTCCCGTCCGATCTGCGCCACGGACACGCCGTCTGCGAACATGTCCAGCGTGTCGAACGGCAGGCGAACGCGCCGTCCCGCCTTGAGCGCCGCCGCCAGGCACGCGGAACCTTCGGCTTCCACCCCGATGACCTGCGTTTCGGGGTGCAGATACTTGACGTACGCCGCGATTCCGGCGATGAGACCGCCCCCGCCCACGGGGACGAAAATGGCGTCGAGTCCCGGCTTCTGGTTCAGGATCTCCATGCCCACCGTGCCCTGGCCAGCGATGACATCCACGTCGTCGTACGGATGCACCGGCACGTAGCCCCGGCTTTCGGACAGGCCGGCGGCATGCTTCGCTGCGTCTCCGTACGTGTCGCCGTGCAGCACCACGTGGCCGCCGAGACTGCGCACCGCATCGATCTTGATGCTGGGCGTATTGCGACCCATGACGATATGCGCCTTGATGCCGAGCCTGTCCGCCGCCAGCGCCACGCCCTGGGCATGATTGCCCGCCGAGGCGGCGACCACGTCCCGCGCGCGCTCCGCATCGGAAAGCTGGGCGATCTTGTTGTACGCGCCGCGCACCTTGAAGGAAAAGGCGGGTTGCATGTCCTCTCGCTTCAGCCAGACCTCGTGGCCAAGCCGCGCCGAAATGTGGTTGGCGCGCTGCAATGGCGTCTCCACCGCGAGGTCATAGACCCGGGAAGATAGGATCTTCTTGACGTACTTCTCCAGCATCGGCATGCGCTCGCGTGGAAGGCTTAAGAACCCTGGACCAGGATTTCGTCCAGCACCGGGCGAATCTCCTGCAGGAACAGCTGCGGATTCTCGCTCATGGGGAAGTGGCCGAGTCCCGTCATCGTGCGGTAGCGCGCGCCGGGAATCATCGCCGCGAGTTCCTCGCCGAGGGCGGGCGTGCCGCTCCAGTCGTATTCCCCGTTCAGGATATAGAGCGGGCATGACCGGGTGTCGATGCCGGCCGCGCTGTTGCGCACATCGTGGTCCACAGAGTAATAGTAGAGGTCGCCTTTGAAGACCGCGGGCGCGCCCTGGCTGTACACCCACGCCGTCTCGCGGCGCAACGCCTCCGGGCTGGTCGGGGCCATCATGCCGTACATGAGATGCGCCTTGAAGTCGTTGCCGATCTCGGGGTGGTAGAACTCGTCGTTGAAGCCGCCCGGCGTGTGCGGAGCGGTCTCGAGGCCGATCAGCGCGCGGAAGTCGGCGGCGTGGTGGATGGCGAGATCCACCGCCAGGTGACCGCCGATGGAACTGCCCATGTACACCGGGTTTTCCAGCTCAAGTGTCTTCGCCAGGGTCACCGGCACACGCATCAGGAAATCCTCGGTCAGCCTGTAGGGTTCGCGCCACCAGGTGGTCCCGGTCGGCGGTACCGACTTGCCGTGGTACGGAAGGTCGTAGGCGATCAGGCGGAAATTCTCGCGCAGCCCCGCGTCCTCCAGCACATGGCGCCACTGCCGGCCGTCGGCGCCGGCGGTGTGCTGCAGGAGCAAGGGCACGCCGGCGCCCGTCTCCTCGAAGTACACCCGGTACTCGACGCCGTCGAGTTCCAGGTGCACGTAGCGGCCTACCGCCGCGTCAAACCGCTGTTGCGTCATGCCACCGACTCCGCCCCGACGCCGTTGTGCACTTCCCGCATCACTTCGATCAGGCGCCGGATGGCCGGATAGTAGGCACAGTAGTGCCCGATGTCGCCCGCGACATCGAAACCGTGATGCAGGGTCGCCGGATAGAGATCCTGGTAGAAAGGCCTGGGCAACGCCTCGAGCATCGCCTCCCAATCCTTTTCGGGCGCCATGATGAAGAGATCGCATGCGGTTCCCCGGTACCACCGTTCAATCGAGACGATTTCGCCCGAGTCGACCACCACCTGGTAGCGCCTGTCGCCCATCTTCAGCCGAATCCTGCTGTTCCAGAAACGCGCGTGCATACGGAACTCGCCGTCGCCGTTAGCCCGCGTGCGCACCTGTTCCCAATCCAGCACCGTCGTCTCCGGTCTTTCAAAGGTGCGATAGGGTACCCCAGTACGGCACGAATCCCCGCATTGCCGTCACCCTCGCGTTCACGTACTGTGGCGCGCATTCCTTGAACGGAACCCCGCATTGAGTCTCAAGATCGGCCTCGTGTCCGACACGCATATACCCGAAGCGATGGACCACCTGTGGCCGCAGGTATACGAGGCGTTCGACGGCGTCGACTATATCTTTCACGGCGGGGACATCCACGAGTTCTGGGTTCTCGACACGCTGCAGAAGCTGGCGCCCGTATACGCCGCCCGCGGCAACGGCGAGGACGGCTCCGGCGGCCGCCCCGTGCAGCCGGACGATCCGCGGGTCCGGGAGGCATGGTCATTGGAGATGGAGAGCCTCACAGTCGGTCTTACCCACTACATTCCGACCGAGGAGCGTCCGCCTTACCTCACCATCGCCAGGTGGGTGGAACGCTACTTCCCCGACAAGCGCCCCGACGTCATCGTCTACGGGGACACCCACACGGAAGCGATCGAGGTCGTGGACGGTATCCTGTGCGTCAATCCGGGGTCGCCGACCTACCCGCACAACTACGACACCCAATACGGCACCATCGGCTTCCTCGATCTCGACGACGGCGAGGCCCACGCCTCGGTCTGGCTCATTACCGACGGCGGGATCGAGCCCTTCGACTGGGACGCCATTCCGCCCTGGCGGCGGCGCTGACTCTCACGCCGCTGCCATCGGAGGTCCAACCGGTCGGAGTTCCCCGACATGCGGAGGACCAGGACAAGGCGGCGCCGCTACCGTCCTTCCGCCCGCCGGAGGCGCTCTTCCAACTCCGCGACGCGTCTTTCCGCCGAGTTTGCCCGCACCTCCGACGCTTTTCGCGCGGCCAACTCCTGCCGGTATTGCGAAAGGGCTTCCGGATAATGGAGCATTAGCTCGCCGGTTGTGTGATCACGCAACCGCAAGTCGTCGCCTTGAAGAACCAGGTCCGCGCCCAACACCTCGCTGCGGTACCCGCCCGAAGGCGAAACCGGAATGCTCTCGTAGTCGCCAACGGCATTCAGTCGCAGCCCCACCAGCGGCTCCGGAAGCTTGCCCAGCAGATCGACCATCCAGAATTCGCGCACGCCCAAATCCCGGTAGATCCCCGGCTTGACCTCCACATCCTTCCGCCACGTCTTGAGCGACAGAGCTTCCAGCGTGAGATCCGGCACCTTCGGCTCCTCCCACAGTTTGTAGGAACTCCGATCATGGCTTCCCGCGTCGAGGGCCACCAGCAGGTCCGGCGCGAGGACCGCCGCCGGATTGCCTCGCTCGAACAGCAGCGCCAAGTCGTATGCGACGCACGCATTCCGGTGCTTGAGCAGCGTCAGCACCGAGCCAAGCGTGAACAGGAGCGAACGTCCGTGGAGCGTACTCTCCGGCATCTTGCCGTCCCGGCAGACGTAGCCTTCGTCGTCAAGCTCGACCGGCGGCACTGGTCGGTACAGCGCCTTGGCGTGGACAACGGACAGCGGGAGCGATTCGTCCGCAGATGTCGGCACCGGCATGCCGGTGGGCGGACTCGTGAATCTCGGTGGCATCATTGGAAAATATCACAGTTCTCTCGGATCGACGCGTACGGATAGCATCCGCGAGAACCCATCCAATGCGTTAGCGACATCGCTCCGAAATTGCGTGGGATTCCGCCATGTTTTCAGCAAGCCATTCGCTACCTGGGTCCTGCGGATCGCCCACGCCCAGCCAGAAAACCCTCGTCGGCCCCGGCCCACAGACCTCCCCGATAGGACTTGGCGCGGCGCGCTGCATTCGATACCGTGGCGGCATGGATCGGCCTACGCCCGCGAACAGCGTCCTCAGCCGGACTGCGCGGAAGAAAAAACCTCCGGTGAGAGAGCCTTCAGCCGGGGAGCGCGAGGGGAAGCCCCTCGCATGAAGAGAGCCTTCAGCCGGGGAGCGCGAGGGGAGGCCCCTCGCATGAAGAGAGCCTTCAGCCGGGGAGCGCGAGGGGAGGCCCCTCGCATGAAGAGAGCCTTCAGCCGGGGAGCGCGAGGGGAAGCCCCTCGCATGAAGAGAGCCTTCAGCCGGGGAGCGCGAGGGGGAGCCCCTCGCATCAAGATGGTGGCCGTCGTCGCGCCCTTCGCGTTCGTAACTGCCTGCGATCCCGTGAAGGATGTTGCCCCGCGTCAGGCGCCGGCCACGTCGCTGCCCGCCGTGCTTGTCCTGGAAAGCGAAACGCGGCCGGTGGCCGCAACGATGTGGTCCGATCTCCTGTGCGAATTGGCGGACAGCATCGACGGCGCTTCCTGTCACCGGGTCGGGGACAACGCCATCGCGCTCGAGCTCGACCACCGGCGCTTCGAGCCCGTCATCGCCGGAGTCGGCAACCGCTCCCGGGGCGGCGTCACGGCGAGGGGCCAGATGTCCTCGGGGAAGCGCGTCGTGCTCGGCAGCGGCTTCGTGTCCGAATTCCGGCCCATCGCGCCGCTCGGGCTCCTGCAGATCGAAGGTACCGTCGTATCGGAACTGTCGAACCACGGCTACACGCGAATCATCGGACTGCGCGACGGCGTTCTCGACATCATCGGCCGCGCCGATTATCACCGGGGGCTTTTCACGTCCGCGATGCAGGTTGGCCCCGGCGTCGTCGAACTCGGCAACCTCGACATCTCGGAGCGGGAACTCAACCTGCCGGCCCACTTTCGCGCCTTCGTCGCCAGGTGCGATGCTTCGACGCTGGTAGGGATCACGCTGAAACCCATGCACCTGTATCACCTCGGCGGCGATCTTCTCGCCACGTTCGAGGCCGAGGACCTCAATTGCACCGAAGTCGCCAACATCAGCGGCGACCTCGAAGCGCTGCTTGCGGTCGGTGCTGGCGAGCAAACGCTCTACATCGGCGATCCGGACTCGCCCAAGGCCTCTCTCATCGGGTGGGAACAAACATGACGCTGCAACAGGTCGCGGACCTGCGCGAGGAGGGCGAAGCACTCTACGCGCTGCTGGACACGCTCCCGGACGAGCAATGGGCGCTGCCGACGCCGTTCAAGCGTCGCACCGTGAACTGGGTTGTACGGCACCTGCACGACGCCGACCGCTGGGCCGTTCAATCCATCAAGGATCCGGACGCATACCGCCGATGGGCGGTCAAATGGATCGCGAGCCGTCGCGTATATCCCAGCTACCCGCGCAGCAGACCGCTACTGGAACGCTGGCGCGCAGATTTCCTCAAACTCTGCGACACGCTGGATGCATCGGACCCCGCAGTGCGCATACCGTGGTTCGGGCCGGACATGAGCATCCGCATGATGGCCACCGCGCGACAGATGGAAACGTGGGCGCATGGTCAGGACGTCTACGACCTGGTGCGCGTCCGGCGCCGGCATACGGACCGCATCCGGAACATCTGCTTCCTCGGTGTGCGAACCTTCGGCTGGACGTTCCTGAATCGCGAGATCGAGGTCCCGTCGCCCGAACCGTACGTCCGACTCGACGCGCCCTCCGGGGCGGTCTGGGAGTGGAACGAACCTTCCGAGGCGAACTGCGTCATCGGGTCCGCCGTGGAGTTCGCCCACGTCGTGACCCAGGGCAGAAACATCGCCGATTGCAACCTCACCGTCGTGGGCGAAACCGCGACTGCGTGGATGCGCATGGCCCAGTGCTTCGCCGGCGAACCCCAGGAACCGCCCGCGCCGGGCGAAAGGGCCTGGTGACGCCGCCGGCCACTACAGAAGGATTCCAGTGATGCAATCAGGCCCGATCAAGCTCGGGATTGTCTTCCCCCACGACGAGATCGGCACGGATCCGATCGCCATCCGGGACTATGCCCAAGGTGCCGAGGAACTGGGCGCCGACCACATGATGATCTACGACCACATTCTCGGCGCGGATCCCGACCGGCCCGGCGGATGGGACGGCCCCTACGACAAGGACGTGGCTTTCCACGAGCCCTTCACGCTTTTCTCGTACATGGCGGCGGTCACCTCGAGGATCGTCTTCGGCACCTGCGTGCTGGTCCTGCCCCAGCGCCAGACGGCCCTGGTGGCGAAACAGGCGGCCCAGCTCGCAATCCTGTCCGGCAACCGCTTCCGTATGGGGATCGGCGTCGGCTGGAACACCGTGGAGTTCGAAGCCCTCGACGTTCCCTTCGCGCATCGCGGCGCCCGCCAGGCCGAACAGGTCGAACTGATGCGCCGTCTCTGGACGGAGGACAACGTGGCGTTCAGGGGCGACTATCACACGGTCGATCGGGCGAGCATCCTGCCGCGCCCCGAGCGACCTGTTCCAATCTGGTTGGGGGGCGGCGCGCCCGCGGTGCTGCGGCGGTGCGCGCGCCTCGGTGACGGCTGGGTGCCGGTCGGAACGCCGAACGAGAAGTCGCGACAGGCTATCGCGACGATCCGTACCGCCCGCGAGGCGGCGGGACTGCCCTGGGAAGATTTCGGCATCCAGGCCCAGGCGCAGACCCGGGGCGGGAATCCGGACAGGTGGAAGACCCACCACGACCGGTGGCGGGAACTCGGCTGCACGCACCTCGCCATCGTGACCCACTACGTGGGGCACGCGACCAACGTGGACGCCCACCTCGCGGCGGCGGAGCGCTATTTCGAGGCCGTGCGAGACTGAGGGGCGGGCACCGGCCCGAATCCCAGGAAGGCGCGTCAGGAAGCGATGGCATCACCGCCGGAAAAGGACCATCCCAAGCTGGTAATGCTCGGCATGCTCCACATGGCGCAGTACTTTCCCGCCGCGTTCACCGGAATCGCCCTGCCCTTCCTGTTCCGCAAGGAAGGCCTGCCGCTCGAGATGTTCTGGCTGCTTGCGCTGCCCGCCATCCCCCGCTGGCTCAAATGGCTCATCGCCCTGGTCGTCGACAACTACGGCAGCGCCCGCATCGGCCAACGCAAGAGCTGGATCATCCCGTGCACCGCCATCGGCGCCGCCGCCTACGCCATGCTCGCCTGGATTCCGCCGACGGTCTCCGCCGTGTACGTGATCGTCGGCATCCTGCTCGCCAAGTCGTTCATCATGGCCGCGCAGGACATCGCCGTGGACGGATACGCCGCCGAGTCGATGACCGACAACGAACGGGCCACGGGCACCTCGATCATCGGCTTCCTGGGCACACTGGCAAATGTCTCAGGGAAGGGAGTCGTCACGCTCGTCCCGATCCTTGGCTGGTTCCGCACCATGCTGGCGGCGTCCGCCCTCATGATCGCGTTCGCAGCACCCGGGATCATCCGGCGTGAACCGCCGCCTCCCGCCGCCACGCGACTGCGCCAGGCACGCGGCGAACGCGCGAGCCTCGTGAAGGCCCTGCGCCGCCGCGAGTCCTGGTACATCCTTCCCTACCTCTCGGTATTCGGCTTCGGCGCCGGGTTCTTCGGCTCGATGCTCGGCCCCTTTTTCGCGGACGAGGGCCTCACGACTACCCAATTCGGCATCCTCTTCACGGTGGCTACCCTCGCGGGCAACGGGCTCGGCGCACTCGTCACCCCGTGGCTCGTGGAACGCATCGGCATGCCCAGGACAGCGATCATCGGTGTCGTCGCCCTGCCGGTCGAGGGGTGCGTCTTCGGCGCCCTCGCCGTGTACCCGGGGCTCCCGACCCTTCCCACGCTCACGTTCATCGTAGCGATCCTCGGATTCGTCACGTCGATCTACTCCTTCGTCGTAAACAACTCCCGCTTCCGTTGGGCATCGAAAGCCCAGGCCGCGACGGACTACAGCATGCAGTCGAGTCTCTGGAACTTCGGCCTGTGGGCGGCGGGATCCGCAGCCGGGTTCGTCGTGGCGGATGTGGGCTGGGCGATCTTCTTCCCAATCGCGGGATGCCTGGCCGGAGCGGGGGGCGTGCTCTATATCACCTTGTTCGACCGCATCGAGGCCATGGTGCGGGATCGCGAGTGCGACGAGCTTGAGGGGGCTGTCGGGGCGTCGTAGTCGGGAAGGCGTCTTTTGGCCCGATCCCGCTTCTTGGTCGAGTTCTACCGCAACGGAATGGATTGACGGGACACGTCTGTTGGATAGAATGCCATCATGTTGCCGAATATAGCATCATGATACGCACCCAGATTCAACTCACCGAGGAGCAGTTGACAACGCTCAGGGGTCTCGCACGCCAGGAGGAACGTTCGGTAGCGGACCTCGTACGGCAGAGCGTCGCGGAGTACCTGGTCCGCCGGCCGCGAGTTGACCGCGCCGAACGCGTGCGCCGGGCTCGCAGCCTGATCGGACGCTACCGGTCGGACTACCCCGATCTCGCTGAGCACCACGACCGCCACCTCTTCGACCATTGAGCCAGTTCGTCGACACATCGGCCATCCTCGCCATTATCGATGCGGACCAGCCCCGGCACCGGGACGTCGTGGGCGCGTTTGACGCGGCAATCGACGCCGGCGACCCACTGTTTACGTCCAACTATGTGCTCGTCGAGACCTTCGCACTCGTGCAGCGCCGCCTGGGCCTGGCGGCGTCGCGCGACCTGGCTGCGTCGTTCGTACCGCTGCTCAACACCCTGTGGGTGGACGAGACAATCCACGAGACCGCCCTGTCGGCGCTTCTGTCTGCCGGTCGGCGCAGCCTCTCGCTTGTCGACTGCACCAGCTTCGAGATCATGCGTCGGCATGGCCTGATGCAGGCAATCGCGCTGGACCGCGATTTCCACCAACAGGGCTTCCAGGTCGCGCCGGCTGGCTAAAGTGTCTTACGGGGAGCGTAATGGTCCCCGCGTCAGGGCCTCCACCACCGCTGGCGCGGGATCGACGCCGGTAAGCTGCTCCAGCGTGCCGAGGCCCCCCGGATTCGCCACGTTCGCTTCGAGCACGTAAGGCGCTGCGAGATCAATGCCGGCGAAACTCGCGCCGCGCGAATCCAGGTGCGAGATGACCTTTCGGACCAGTGCCGTTTCGTCCGTGTCAAGTTCCGTACCACGCGCGACTCCGCCGGTCGCGAGATTGCCTCCCGTCTTCGCATAGGCACCAATAAGGTCTCCGCCGGCGACGACGACGCGTTTCTCGTTCCGTTCCGCTTCCTCCACGTAGCGCTGCAACAGGCAGTACCGCCCCGCGCCGCGACCCGTCAGGTGTTCGAATACGGCGCGGCAGTGGATGTCGTCGGCGCCGAGGAGGAAGACGTCGCGGCCGAAACTGCCCGCCGTAGGCTTGGCCACCCAGCGGCCACCCCGAGCGACGGTGGCCATGAGCGTATCGACGTCGGCACTTGCATGGGTCTCCGGGCCGAACTCAGCCAAGTCGAATTTGCCGTGTAGATACACGAAGGCATCCACCGTGTTGACGAATCGCGACTGATCCAGGGTCTTCAGTAGTTGCATGCGGTCGAGGAACGTCTCCCGCGCGCCGAATCCAAGGATCCACACGAGATCGAACGGCGCCAGGGGAATCACGCGGCCACCGGCATTGCGCACGGCCACGCCGTCGGCGGTCAACGCCAGCGATTCATGAGAAAGGAAGGCGACGTCCCAGCCCGCAGCCTCGAACGCGGCGGGCAAGCGTTCGCGATTGTCGTTGGCGGGGTCACCGGGAGCGGCGAGAAAAGCGATGCGTTTCAAACTGTCCAACCTAAAGACCGAGTGGGTCGCTGCGCCAACCTCCCCCGTTGAGCCTTTCGGCAATCCGGATTGACGCTCGAAGATTTGCGTTACACTTTTGTTATGCGCGCGAACTACAGTCTAACGTCCGCCGAGATTCCGAGGCACGAACCCGCCAAGCTGGCGGCGGCGGAGCGCATGGCGTTGAAGGAGGACATCCGCGCAAAGCTCGAAGCCCTCGATGCGGTTCTCGTCGCGCACTACTACGTCGACGCTGACATCCAGGACCTCGCCCAGGAGACGGGCGGATGCGTCTCCGACTCGCTGGAGATGGCAAGGTTCGGCCGCGACCACCCCGCGTCGACGCTGGTCGTGGCCGGCGTCAGCTTCATGGGAGAGACGGCGAAGATACTGTCGCCCGAAAAGCGGGTGCTCATGCCTACACTCGAGTCCACCTGCTCTCTCGACATCGGCTGCCCGCCGGACGAGTTCGAAGCCTTCGTCCAGGAGCACCCGGACCGCACCGTGGTCGTCTATGCGAACACTTCGGCGCGCGTCAAGGCGATGTCGGACTGGGTCGTGACGTCGAGCGTGGGACTGCGCATCGTCGAACATCTGAGCGCGAACGGTGAACGCATCCTCTGGGCACCAGACAAGCACCTCGGCGCATACATCCAGCAGCAGACCGGCGCGGACATGCTGTTATGGACCGGCGCCTGCATCGTCCATGAAGAGTTCAAGTACGACAAGCTCAAGCAGTTGATCGAGGTCTACCCGGACGCCGGCGTACTGGTGCATCCGGAATCGCCGGCCGCCGTGATCGGTATCGCGGACTGCGTCGGCTCGACGAGCCAGATCATCGCGGCGTCGCGGGAGATGCCCAACGACACCTTCATCGTCGCCACGGATCGCGGCATATTCCACCAGCTCCGCAAGCTGTCGCCGCACAAGCGCTTCATCGAAGCGCCGACCGCCGGCACCGGGGCCACGTGCATCAGTTGCGCGCACTGCCCCTGGATGGCCATGAACGAGCTCCGGACCTTGAACGAGTCCCTGCAACGCCAGGACAGCGAGATCTTCGTCGACGAAGAGATCGGCGCTCGCGCGATGGTGCCGTTGCGCCGCATGCTGGACTTCGGACAACGGCAATGAGGCTGTCCTGTGTACTGGCCGTCCTGGTCGCGAGTCTGGCAATGGCCTCGGAGTACAGCGACGGGTGGGGTCCCGCCACCGGCACGCAGATTCCCGACGGCGAGTTCGCTTCCCATTCCGGCGAGACGCTTACATTTCCCGAACTGATGGGCGAAAAGGGTGTTCTGATCCTGTTCAACCGTTCCGCGAACTGGTGACCCTATTGCAAGGCTCAGCTCGTGGAGCTGAACGGGTGGAGGGATCGTTTTCAAGCCATTGGTGTCACCGTCGTCGGGATGACGTATGACGACCACGAAGTGTTGTCAGAATTCGCATCGGACCAGGAGTTGGACTATGCGCTGCTCTCCGACCCTGACGGGGAGTACGTGGCAGCAATAGGCATTCGGAACGAAGAGTACGGACCCGGCCATCCCGGCTTCGGCATACCGCATCCGGGCATCATGCTGATCGACACTTCGCGCACTATCCTGTACAAGGCCGCGATGGAAGATTATCGGGAGCGGCCCTCGTTCGAGGAAGTGTTCGACGCCGTGGGCGCCGCGGTGGAATAGGTCGAAAAGGGCTCGGCCAATCAGCCCTTGAACGCTTCGAACTCCGTCCGCAGATCCAGGATGCGTTGGGTAAGACCCGCCGTGAGCTGGTAGTTGTCCTCCACCAGTCCGCGTGCGTATTCAAGGTGCTGGATGGCCTTTTGGTAAGCGCCGCGCATCGCGAAAAACTCCGCACGGGCGCGGTGCACAGCCACGATATCGCCTGCCAGACCCGCCGTCTCCGCGAGTGCATACCACACGTCCATGTCGTCCCCGTGCACGCGACTCTGCCGGATCAGGACCTCTTTGGCGTCGCCGTGGCGATCAATCTCCGATAACGCCCTGGCATAGAGCATCGCAAGTGGCTGGTTGTCCGGGTTGATGACCAACTGATGGGCGAGAAACGCCGCGGCGTCCGCGCCACGGTCAGCCGCTATCAGTGCTTCCCCGTACGAGGCCGCCAGCAGGATGCTGCCGGGGTTCAAATCGAGAAGCCGTTTCATGTCGAGCACCGCTTCGACATGCTCGCCCACGCCAGACCGGGCAAGCGCCAGGCGATAGTCCCTGGCCACCGCCGACACGTCGTCGTCCCGCGCCCGCGCGAGCGCGTCTTGCGGCGACTGGGCGAAGCGGACCAGCACCCGTGCGCGCATGATCTGGTAGTCGCGCGACACCACCCTGCTCCGTTCGGGATGCTGCGCCGCCTGGTTGCGGGCATCGGCTATCCGCGACTCCGTGATCGGGTGGGTCAGGAGGAATTCCGGCATCGTCTCCCGGAAGCGATAGGCGCGCTGCATCCGGCCAAACATGCGTTCCATGCCGTGAGGATCCAGATCCGCCCTGACCATGGTATTGATGCCGATGCGGTCTGCTTCCTGTTCGCGGCTGCGGCTGTATCGAAGCTGGTTCTGCAGCACGGCTGCCTGCGTGCCCGACATCGTCGCCAGACCAGCGTCAACGTCGCCGCTCGCGGCCATGAGCACCGCACCGGCAAGCAAGCCCACGAGCATGGGCAATGTCGCCTGCCTTTGCGCCTCGATATCCCGCGCGAAGTGGCGCTGACCAAGATGCGCGAGTTCGTGCGCCATCACGGCGGAATATTCATGCACGTCGCGGGCATGGAGCAGCAGCCCCAGGTGCACGCCCACCACCCCACCGGGCACGGCAAACGCGTTGATCGTGGGGTTGTCGATCAGCACCGGATAGAGGGTCGCGTCCTTCAGGTCCGAATGCTGCGCGAGCTGCCGCAACTGCGTGGCGACGTAGTACTTGAGTATCTCGTCGTCGACCGCGGGAATCTGCGACCGCACCTGTTTCAGGAACATCTGGCCGAGCCGGCGCTCCTCTGCGGGCGAGACGATCGCCGAGGACGCATCGCCGAGCTCCGGCAACTCGTCCGGCGCCGCAGCATGCGACGAAGGAAGACCAGTCAGCCCGACGGCGAACGCCAGCAACGCGAGGATTCTCATGGCCGAGATCGTATCAGAACGGAGGTTTGGCGATGCGAACCACAGGGAAGCGAAATGCACCGCGAACGGCGTCAAATTGCGCCGTGCAACCCCATCTACTCATGGTCCGCATCATGCGACCACGCGCAAACGCGTTGACCAAGCCCGCGCCTGTTGCCATCCTTTTCGCGTGCGATCCAACTCTGATTCCTGTCAAGCCCTTTCTCCCGCCGCACGCTTGGTGGCCGAGGCCTACGGCGTCATCGCCCCCTATGCCATGGGCGTGGGACGTATCCAAAAAGTCCTGTCCCAAGCCGGGGTGAAGTTCGGAGGACGGATTCTCGCCGCGGAGCAAATCCGGCAATGCAACCACGAACTCGCCGATGCGGGCATTTGCGAGCGCCATGCGCGAGAAGGCCTCCGCGCCATGCCGCGCTGGGCGCTGCAGTTGACGCGCGAGGCGCATGCGGCGCACCGGCTGCGACCGATCATGACCGCGTTCAGGTTGGTGCAGGGGCGCTCGTGGTACTACGATCCGCAAGAAAAGGAGATGCTGTTCCGCTGCCATGTCGTCGCTGGCGACTTCAACCGTCTCGAAGAGCGGATCGGTGGCGTGCTCACGGCAGATCACTGGCGACTGTTGGCGGAACCGGTCGCGACCGACATTCTGGAGGCATTGCCGAAACGCCATCTCGAGAACGCGCTTTCGGGTTGCCTGCGCCACGTACACGATACCGCCGCGCCGTCGGCGCCGGTCATCGAAGCTTGCCAAGCACTCAGCGCGGAGCCCCACGTGCATGCGCCAGAAATCGCGTTCATTCGGCTTCTCCAAGGGCGGTTCGAAGAGGCGGAGGCGGTATTCGACGCGTTGCCCCCGACCGCTCGCGGGACCAAACCCGCAACAACCGGCCTCGCGGCGACGCGCGCCCTGATAGCCACCCTGCGCACCGACTATGACGCGGCGCAGAGACACCTTGACGCGGCGCTTGTCGCGGAGAAAGCGGGAACGCGCAAACGCCTTGTGTTCCCCAACATGCCCGCGTTCGCGCTGTCGCTCCTGTCCCTGGTGCGGATCGACTCGCCAGCGTCGCATGCCCAGCTAGACCAACTCGTGCACACCGCCAATCGGCTGAATGTCGAGAGTGGCAGCGAGCTCGCGTTCGTGACCAAGGCAGCGCGCATACTTTCCGGGCACCCGGTTGTTGTCGGCACCCAATATGCTCCCCGGCTCGACGTCCTGCTGGAAGGGATCTTGACCTGCTGGGCCGACAATTTCGCCGCCATACCCGTCGATGACTGGTTGCGGGCGATGCTGGAATATCGAGCACGCGCGGCGGCGAACGGATTCGCGTGGATCGTCGCGGAATGCGACGGAACGCTTCGGCGATACGCCGAGACCTACGACGACTGGGAAGATATCGCCAATCTTGCCGATCCCGAACCATTTCACGACAGGCTGGGCACGAAGAGCCTGGCCGTCAGCGTAACTCCCGTGCCGGAATGGGAGCAGTCGTTGAGAGCTTTGGAGCAACTCGCCTACGAGGCCAACAGGAAGTCGGGCGGCAAACGCGATGTCCATGCCGCCAAAAGGCGACTGGTCTGGGAGTTGGACGACGAATACGACATCGAACTCACGGCGCGCGAGCAGCGACAAAACAAGAACGGCAGTTGGAGCAAGGGCCGCAAGGTGGCCTTGAAACGTCTGGCTACGGAAGCGGCCGGCATGGACTTCCTGCTCCCCCAGGATCGCGACGCGGCAGGGAAGATTTCGGTCGAGTACGCTTGGAGCGGCGGCATGCGTTACGAACTGGGCGAGAGCGGGATGTTCGCACTTGCCGGACACCCGCACGTCTTCAACGCGGATGGCGAACCGGTAGAAATCGTGCGCCGAGAACCCGGCCTGTTCGTCGACGAAGCAACCGACGGCAGCGCGGTAGTGACCATCGAGCCGCGCGGTTGGGAGACCGACGAATACGGCGTGAGGTCGGTATCGGACCGGCGCTATGAAGTGACGCGCTTTACAACCGATCACCAGCAACTGTTCGAGGTGATTCCGGAGGAAGGGCTGGTGCTGCCCGCGAACGGCAAGGCGCGCCTGCTGGAAGCGGTCTCCGCGCTCGCTTCCCAAGTCCGTGTGCATAGCGCCACGACAGATAGCGCGGCCACCGCAGCCCAGGTCGACGCGGATGCGGAACCCTGGGTGCGACTGGAGCCCGCCGATGCGGGCCTGATTGCGGCACTGGTGGTCGAACCGATTGCCGATTCAGGCATTTGCTTTCCTCCGGGCGAAGGCGGCGTCACCGTGTTCGCCAGCCGGAACGGCCAAAGCGTGCAGGCGCGGCGCGATCTCGCGGCCGAACAGAACGCCGAGACACGCTTGCTGGAGCGGTGCCGATGGCTCTCGGCTCGGCCTACCGAATTCGAGCCGATGATGTTGTCAGACCCCGTCCAGTGCCTGGAGTTGCTGGAGCAACTGGAATCCGCCGGCGCGCGCTGCAAATGGCCGCAGGGCGAGCCGTTCCGCATCGTCGCCCGAAAGTCCACATCGTCCCTGGCCTTGACGGTCAAGTCCGCCGACGAATGGATGCAGGCGTCCGGCAAGCTCGTCGTCGACGATCAACGGGTGCTCGATCTCAAGCGACTCTTCGCCTTGCTCGAAGCCAGTCCCAATTCACGCTTTCTGAAACTCGGTAACGGTGAATTCCTCGCGCTGACCAAGACATTTCGACAGCAACTCGACCACTTCGCGAGCTTGTCCGTACCGGCGGCGGGAGGCGATATTCGGCTGCACCCGCTGGCGGCGCTCGGGCTCGAGGAAATGATCGAGGGCGCGGAACTCGACGCCGATGACGGCTGGCGCGAATTGCGCGGCAACCTTCAGGCGGCGCAATCCTTCGAACCGGACTTGCCCAGCACGCTGCAAGCGGAGCTGCGCCCGTATCAACGCGACGGCTACAATTGGCTCGCCCGCCTGAGCCGCTGGGGCGCGGGCGCGTGCCTCGCCGACGACATGGGACTCGGCAAGACGGTGCAGACCCTGGCACTGTTGCTCGACAGGGCTCCGGACGGGCCAGCGCTGGTTGTTGCGCCCACGTCGGTAACGGCCAACTGGATCGACGAAGCGCGCCGTTTCGCGCCGACTCTGAACGTCAAGGCGTATACCGGCGTCGCGACTTCCCGCGCTTCCTTGCTCGACGACGATCCGGCACCGTTCGACCTCTACGTCACCACCTACGGCGTGCTGCAGAACGACATCGATCAACTGGCTGCCGTCGAATGGCACAGCGCAGTGCTCGACGAAGCGCAAGCCATCAAGAATCCGACCACCAAGCGCGCCCGCGCCGCACGGCGCCTGAAGGCGAAATTCCGCCTAGCCACGACTGGCACACCCATCCAGAACAACCTGATGGATCTGTTCTCTCTATACAGTTTCCTCAACCCCGGCCTGCTCGGGTCTCAGGAACAGTTCCGCCGCAACTTCGGCTTTCCGGTGGAACGCGACGGCGACATGGACGCCCAGGCGCGACTGCGGCGCATTATCGCGCCATTCATTCTTCGGCGGCTCAAGACCGAGGTGCTCGACGACCTGCCGGAGCGCACCGAGATCACCCTGCACGTGGAGATATCGCCGCAAGAGACCGCCCTCTACGAAGTGCTGCGACAACGCGCGCTGGAAGAGCTGCAAGCCGCCAGTGCCGAAGACCCGAGTGCGCGCGAAGGCCCGCGACGGCTGCAGCTTCTCGCACACCTGACGCGGCTCCGGCTCGCTTGCTGCAATCCCAGGCTCGTGATCGATTCCGATGCCGCCGCGCCCGCCAGCTCGAAGCTCGAGACCTTCGCCCGCACCCTTGAGGAACTGCTGCAGAACCGCCACAAGGTGCTGGTGTTCTCGCAATTCGTCATGCATCTCAAGCTCGTCGAGGAGCACCTCAACAAGTCTGGCGTCGCCTACCAGTACCTCGACGGCGGAACCCCCGCCGGGGCGCGCGCCCAGCGCATCGCCGCGTTCCAGGCGGGCCAGGGCGACGTGTTCCTGATCTCTCTCAAGGCGGGCGGCATCGGGCTTAACCTGACCGCCGCAGACTACGTGATTCACATGGACCCATGGTGGAACCCGGCGGTGGAAGACCAGGCTTCGGACCGCGCACACCGGATTGGCCAGACGCGTCCGGTCACCATCTACCGACTGGTCACGGAAGGCACCATCGAGGAACAGATCGTCGACTTGCATCATCGAAAACGCGACCTCGCCGATCAGTTGCTTGAAGGCGCGGACGCCGCTGGTCAATTGAACGCCGACGAGTTGCTGGACCTGCTCCGCCATCCCCTCGCCGCCGGATAGCCGAGGACACATTGCCCATCTCCGGCAACTCGTCGGGTGCAGGCGGCATGCCCATGCCGGGGGCACGGCCTATCGGCCATGAACTGTCGGCTCGCGCAACGTCCGGGGAAGGTCGTCCGGGGGAGGTAAAGTGACCATGGATCGTTCCTTGAACACGTACGCCTCGAATGTCGTACAAACGAAGAAAATACATACACAGTGCCGTTATTTGACGAGTTCATGGTCCGCATCATGCCGGACGACGACTGGCGGAACGGCTGAAGACTGCGCAACGCTTGAAACATCTCCCAAGTAGCCGCAGCCGCCGATCACGCGCCTTCCGGCAACCCCACCTGCTATGCTTTCGCACCATGGCCGAGGTGACGGAAACACTGCTCGACGCGAGCGGGCTGACCTGCCCCATGCCGCTGCTGAAGGCGAAGCAGGCCCTGAACGGAATGCCGCCCGGAGCGCTGCTGCGCGTCATCGCCACCGATCCCGGGTCCGTCCGGGACTTCGAGGTGTTCAGCGCGCAGAGCGGCAACGCCCTGCTGGAGTCGCGGCAAGAGGACGGCAGCTACTTCTACCTCCTCGAGAAGAAAGACGGCTGAGTCCCGATGCGCTTCCTCGAAGTCATTGGCGGGTGGATCAATGAGCATTTCTCCAACGAGGAGGCCATCTACCTGGTGGTTCTGCTGCTCGTCGCTTTCGCGGTGCTGTTCTTTTTCGGCACCTACTTGGCGCCGGTCCTGGCCGGATTGATATTCGCCTTTCTCTTGAGCGGTCTCGTCGACCGACTCGTCGCCTGGCACGTGCCGCGGCTGGCGGCGGTATGGATCGTGTTCGCGCTATTCGCGGGCGGCGTCGTCGCCCTCGTGATCGGGATCGCACCGTTGATCTGGCGGCAGTTGACCGAATTGGTCAATGCCTTGCCCGGCGTCATCGACCGGCTACGGGTCCTGGTGGGAGACATTTCGTCGGATTTCCCGGGCATCTTTTCGCCGATGGCCGCCGACAGCTGGCTGGCCGCACTGAACGCCGAACTGACGGAGATAGGAAAAGTGGCGTTGCAGGGCCTGGTCGCGCAGGTGCCGAACATCTTCGCCATCATCATCTACCTTATCCTGTTGCCCATCTCCGTGTTCTTCTTCCTGAAGGATGGCAAGAGGATGGTCGCGCGGGCCCTTTCCCTGCTGCCGAGGCACCGGACGCTGCTCGACAGCGTGGGTCGCGAGATGAACGAGCAGATCGCCAACTACATCCGCGGCAAGACCATCGAGATTCTTGTCGTCGGCACCGTGACGTACATCGCCTTCCTGTTCCTCGGTCTCAACTACGCCGCGCTGCTCGGCTTCATCGTCGGCATTTCCGTGCTCGTGCCCTTCGTCGGCGCGGCGGTTGTCACCGTCCCGGTCGCCGCCGTGGGATTCCTGCAGTACGGCTGGTCCTGGGATTTCGCATACGTCATGGCCGCTTACGGCGTCATCCAGGCGCTGGACGGTAACGTGCTCGTGCCGGTCCTCTTTTCCGAGACGAACGATCTGCACCCGATCACGATCATCGTTGCGGTGCTGGCGTTCGGCGGGCTGTGGGGATTCTGGGGCATCCTTTTCGCCATTCCCCTCGCAACGCTGGTCAAGGCGATCATCAATGCCTGGCCGCATACCGTCGCCGCCGAAGCGCCGGAGACATAGCCCGTCCCCTCTCGCCGCCGGACGCGCCTTGTGGAAGGCACGACCCGGATTTACCATGACGTGTTCTTACTCGGTGGATACCAAGCATGCTGCGCGGGAGCATTGTCGCGTTGATTACGCCCATGAAGGCGAACGGCGACGTGGATTGGACGGCCATGGACGGCCTGATCGACTGGCACCTCGAGTCCGGCACCCACGGCATCGTGCCCGTCGGGACGACCGGCGAGTCCGCCACCCTTGACCACGACGAGCACAAGCAGGTCGTGGAACACGCGCTCCGCCGGGTGGACGGACGCATCCCCATCATCGCCGGCACCGGTTCCAACTCCACCGCCGAGGCGATCGAACTCACTGCGGCGGCCGCGAAGGCCGGTGCCAACGCGTGCCTCCTGGTGACCCCGTACTACAACAAGCCCACTCCCGAGGGCCTGTACCAGCACTATCGCGCCATCTCTGACGCCGTGGACGTGCCCATCGTGCTCTACAACGTGCCGCCGCGCACATCCTGCGACATGAAAGCGGAAACCGTGGCCCGGGTCGCCCAACTCGAGAACGTCATCGGCATCAAGGAAGCCTGCGGCGATGCAGGGCGTGTCGCAGAAGTGCGCAAGGCCGTGGGAGACGACGACTTCATCGTCCTGTCGGGCGAGGACGCCCAGAACCTGCAAATGATGGAACTCGGCGCCGTCGGCTGCATATCGGTAACGGCGAACGTATTGCCGCGACGGATGTCAGAGTTCTGTACGGCGTTTCTTGACGGCGATACATCCCGTGCGCGCGAACTGGACGAAAAACTGCAGCCGATACACGAAATCCTCTTCGTCGAGACCAGCCCCATGCCGACAAAATGGGCGCTTCACCTGATGGGCCGCGTGGATACGGGGATCCGCCTACCCCTCGTACGTTTGTCCGCCGGGCACGTCGACGAACTCAAGGCGCGCCTTGCCCGCGCCGGCGCGCTTTGACCGCGGCCGCACCGCATCGTCTGACCGCCGCCACGGCGGCGGTCCTCCTCCTCGCCGTGACTGGTTGCAGGTGGCTCAATGACGACTCGGGTTTCGTGCGCAACACGTCGAACGACTACATCGAAGCTGAGCAAACGGAGCCCCTGATCGTTCCCGCCGACCTGTCGGCGGAGCGCATAAGGAATACCTGGCCCATCCCCGAAATCGAGGCCAAGCCCCTTGCCCGGCACTATCCCGGCGAGGCGCCGAGACCGGACGCCATCTTTGGCGAGGCGCAGGAACCGGTCAAGATCCAGAAGCTTGGCGAGCGCCGGTGGCTGATCATCGCCGACGAACCATCGACGGTGTGGCCCGTGGTCGAACAGTTCCTGATCGACAACGGCATCGACATCGCGTCGGAGCAGCCGGAAGAAGGCCGCATAGACGGTGCGTGGCTTTCGGTCGGCGGCGGAGATCACAAGGACGTGGTTCGCGGGGCCATCAGCGAGCACAAGCAGGATGCCGCCGGCCGAGACCGGATTCGCTTCAAGATCGAGCAAGGCATCCGCTATGGCTCTTCGGAGATCCACATCCGCCACGAAAACGATGTGCTGGCTCAGCCAACGGCCGATTGGCCAGCCACGTCTGCCCTGGACGACGTGGAAGAAGCGCTGCTATCCGAGTTTGGAGGCTACTACGCCGCCGGCATCACGACCCAGTCCGTATCCATGCTCGCCAGCCGCATATCCACCGCGAACAAGGCGGTTATCGATCGTGACGGACAGGGTTATCCGAGACTGCGCCTCAACGTCGATTTCGACCGGGCGTGGGCCGTCGTCCAACAGGCCTTACAACGCGCGGAGGTGGAGATCGGTAGTAGGGAGCGCAGCGAAGGTCTATTTCAGGTCAAGATCACCAAGGACGTCCTTGGAGGTCAACGCAAGTCGCTGCTGTCCCGCTTATGGCCGAGTGACGGGGAGGCTCGGTTTCTCGACATCCGCATAGACGCAAGCGGAGGCTCGCAGATCGTCCAGGTGTTCGAGCGCGACGGGGAACCGGCACCCGGGGAAGTCAGCCAACAGATTCTGGTGATGTTACGGGAGTTCGCTTCCTGACCGCGGACTCCGCGCCATCATGAACGGCGGCCATTAGCCACGCGCCGGGCGTTTCCGTTGTGCAGAGGCGAGATGCCAAAATGGCCAGCCAGCGGCGAATGTCCGACGATATCCGCCACGCCTCGCAGCTTCAGATGCAACCTTGACCGGGGCCATGGCACCGCGACGAGGGTGCAGGCCAGTATCAAGAGGTCTATGTAAAGGCTCCTGTGCGCGAAGTACCACGTCTCAAGTTGGCCTTTGAGCGGAATGATGACCTCGTCGTAGTATTCCTTCGGATCTCCCGGCGCCTCGGCGAGAATTCGGTCTTCATTGCGGAACACCAGCGAGCCCACGCCGGTTACGCCGGGCCGCATGCTCTTCACGATCTCCTGTACCCGGGGCGAGTAGCAATGGAACGCGCGCGGCGTGAGCGGCCGTGGACCGACCAGGCTCATCTCGCCCACGAACGTGTTCCATAGCTGCGGCAGTTCATCGATCTTCAGTGCGCTCAACCACCGTCCCACCGGCAGAACCCGCGGATCGTTGCCATAGGTGATATCTCCGGCCACCGCGCTTCCGTTCGCCATGGTCGTGAACTTGAGCAGTGTGAATTCCGCGCCCGAGCGTCCCACCCGCCCTTGCCTGAACAGCACGTCTACTTTTTGCTGCGAGGGGATACCCCTCGCGCTGCTGTCTTCTGCGAAGGACACCCTCGCGCTCCCCGGCTGAGGGCTCCCGCAACGCAGCAGAACCGAGACGATCAGGTACAGCGGCGGCAGGACGATCATCAGGAAACCGCTGAGAAGAACGTCAAGCACCCGCTTGGAGGCCGTATAGAACCGGGTAGCCGAACTATGGCCGTTCGTCGATGCGACTGGATTCATGGACAATACGATTCGATGGACGCCATGCCTGGAAACGCGCGCCTTTATACGCCTTCTGGATTGGTGCGCAAGTCTATCATGCCCTCCGGTCATCGCCCCTTCAGGAACGATGAGAAATCAACACTCATCGCGCAATCCAGGTACGACTTTTCCCAATCGGGTTATGCAGAGGCCCGAGGACGGTCACGGACGGAATGGAATCGACCCGTGAAAGGTGCCGAAGTGCCCTAAACTTACGGCAAACGACACGAGCGCACGAGCGGCATCCCAACGACATTCCGCTTTGTCGCCACTTCGAGAACGTCCGATGCACATTGGCATATTGCAGGCCGACCGGGTCGATCCCGAGCACCGAGCCAGGTTCGGCGACTATCCGGCGATGTTCGCGGACACCCTTAGCGTCGGCATGGAGGACGAAGCGACGTTCGAGTTCTTTGATGTTCGCCGCGAGCGCTATCCGCGCCGCATCAAAGACTGCGACGGATATCTCATCACCGGCAGCCGCGCCAGCGTCTACGACGACGATCCGTGGATCGCCCGCCTCATCGGATTCGTGCGCGAACTGTACGATGCCGGTACCAGAACGGTCGGCATCTGCTTCGGCCACCAGTTGATCGCCCAGGCTCTCGGCGGCGCAGTCGGCCGGGCACCGGGAGGATGGGGAGTGGGCGTTCATACCTGGAGGGTGGTGCGGCAAGAGTCTTGGATGCGTCCCGCACTTCGGGAGTTCCGTCTGCTGGCCAGCCACCAGGACCAAGTAGAGTCCCCACCGCCCGACGCGCGTCTGCTGGCATCGAGTACGTTCTGTCCGAACGCGGCTTTCGCGGTCGGCGACCACATGCTTGCCGTGCAGGGACATCCCGAGTTCACCAAGGCATACGCCGAGTTCCTGATGCGCCGGCGCCGGCCCCTGCTCGGCGCGGCATTCGAACCCGGCTTGCGATCCCTGGATCAACCGACCGATGCGGGCGTCATCGCGGTCTGGATCGCGCAGTTCCTGGTCGGCAGCGTACAGGACGACAATCGAGCCACGCACATCCAGTTGGGCGACGCCTGCACCAGGCTCGGACGTTGGGAGGAAGCGTCCAGCGCCTATCGGGATGCACTCTCGCTGAAACCCGACGACGTCGACACCACGATCAAGCTCGGAAACGTCTACCTTGCGGCCCAGCTCTTCGCGGACGCGGCTGAGCTATACGAGCGAACCCTGGCCGTCTTGCCGGAAAACGACGTCCTGTTCAGGCACCTAGGCTCGGTGCTCCATCGGCTGGGACAATCACGGAAGGCCATCGATTGCCTTCAGCGAGCACTCGAGCTGCGCCCCGACTATGCAGATGCGCGCCTCGACCTCGCACTGGTCTTTCGGCAGCTTGAGCGAACAGTCGAGGCCCTGCATCAAATCCAGGAAGCCATCCACTACCTGCCCGACGACGTCGAAGCACACATGAGCCTGGCGTTGACGCTGAGACAGGAGGGGAGAATGGGTCTCGCCTCGAGGCACCTCAGCCAGTTCCTCTCGATCCAACCGGCTTGCGGCGCCGCCTACTACCATCTTTCGATGATACGGCCGCCGCTCGATCTGATTCCCAGGATTCGCAGGCTCCTCGACGACCCGACGCTGCCCGAGGACGACGCGATACACTGCCACTTCGCCCTCGGTAATGTCCTCGACGCCCACACCGCGTCCGATCTCGCATTCGATCACTACCGGCAGGCCAACACGCTCAAGCGCCGATCGTTTGCCTACGATCCCCAGGACAATACGAGGCTGTTCAAGAAGCTCATCGAGACGTATTCGAAGGACTTCTTCGAACGCAAACGGGGCGTGGGATGCGACTCCGACCTGCCGGTCTTCATCGTCGGGCTGCCGAGGTCCGGCACCACCCTCGTCGAGCAGATTCTCAGCAGCCACGGCTCGATCCATGGAGCGGGCGAACTCGAGTCGTTCGCCGGCGTCGACCATGCCATCGCCCACCGGTTTCGACCAGAAAAACCCGCTCCCGACTGCATGACCCTCATCGATCAGGAAACTGCGGATGAATTCTCCGCCCGGTACTTGGAAGAACTGCGGCTGCGGTCGAAAACGGCCGCGCGCGTCGTCGACAAGCTGCCCGGCAATTTCGTCCGCATCGGGCTGATCAAGACGCTCTTCCCAAACGCCTACATCGTGCATTGCAGCCGCAACGCGCTCGACACTTGCGTATCCCTCTATTTCCATTACTTCCAGGCGCTGACCTGCTCCTTCGACCTGCGGGAACTCGGCCAGTTCTACCTCGATTACCGGCACCTGATGGACCACTGGGAAGCTCTCTTTCCCAACAGCATCTTCGAAGTGCGTTACGAGGAACTGGTGCGTGACCCGGAGACGGTCAGCAAGGCGCTAATCGATTACCTCGACCTTCCATGGGATGCGAGGTGTCTCGAGTTCTACAAGAACACCAGGGCCGTCATGAGTCCAAGCAGCATCCAGGTCAGGCACCCGGTCTACAAGGTCTCTGTCGACCGCTGGAAACGCTACGAGAAGCACCTTGGGCCGCTGATCGAGGTCGTGGGCACGCCGCAAGCTGGCACCGTCATCCGGTAGTGTGGTGGGCCGCAAATCGCGGACCATTCGGTGAAGTCGATAGCGAGGTTCCGGCTGACCGGATCAGGGGGCGATAACGCACCAGGATTTCATCGATCACCCGTGGCGTAGCCACCAGCGCTTGACCCATTCTTTGCGCAGAACAGGCGCCGGGTGCAATCATGGCCAACACGGTCAGCCACGACCAGAACTTCAAGAACCTTATTCTCGAGTTCATCGACATCTACGCCGGCCTCACCGAGAATGACCGTCGGCGCTATCGACGGCAATATCCGGAGGACAGCAACACCATGGCAGGAATCATCCAAAGGGCTCGCGACGAGGGAATGCAGCAGGGTCGCGTTGAAGGAGAGCGCGCAGTGCTGGAGAAACAACTCCGGCGCCGGTTCGGTCTCGTGCCCTCCGGCGTCACAGAGAGGCTTCGGCGAGGCCTGGCCGGGCGGATACTTGAGCGGGCCGGGTGGAATGTAGTCGAAGATGAACGTGATGCGCTCTTCGGCGCCCCTGTTGGCCACGCTGTGCTGTTTCTGGTTGTTGACCTCGTAGGCCTGCCCCACTTCCAACTGGTAAGGCCGCCCGTCGATCGTGAACCAGACCCGGCGATTGGTCGTGATCGGCACGTGGATGCGGTGCCCGCAACGAAACGACGCGTGCTGCTGTACCACCTGACAAAACTCGGCTGGACCGACGTCGTCCTCGTAGAAAGAAAGCAACTGACGGCCGGGTCCACCTGGCACGCCGCCGGCGGCTTCCACGCGATGAACACCGACCCCAATGTCGCGAGGCTGCAGGCGTACGGAATCTCCGTCTACAAGGAAGTCGAGGAAATCAGCGGGCAGGACACCGGCATGCACGTGACCGGCGGCGTACAGGTCGCGGCGACAAAAGCGCGCTGGGAAGTGATTCGCTACGAGCACGCGCGCCACCGCGTGCTCGGCATTGAGAGTGAACTTCTCACGCCCGAGGACATCCGGAGGCTGTGCCCGATCATGGACACGAGCAACGTGGTCGGCGGACTGTTCGACGGCAACGAAGGCCACATCGATCCCTACGGCTCCACGCAGGCGATGGCCATCGCCGCGCGAAAGGCCGGTGCGGAAATCTATCTCAACACCAAGGTGGAAGACCTGGCGCAGAGCCCCGACGCGACCTGGACGGTGGTCACCGACCAGGGAAACATCCAGTGCGAGCACGTGATCAACGCGGCTGGCTTGTGGGCGCGCGAAGTGGGAGCGATGGCCGGCGTGCATGTGCCCATCATGCCGATGGAGCATCACTACATACTGACGGAACCGATCCAGGAACTCGCGGAATTCGACAGCGAACTGCCCCCTGGTGCTGGACCTCGACGGCGAGATGTACCTGCGCCAGGAGCAACAGGGCGTCCTCCTCGGCGTCTACGAGAAAAACTCCACGCCCTGGTCCGTGGGCGGAACCCCGTGGGACTTCGGCGAATCCGACCTGCTGGTGCCCCGGCTGGACGATCTCGAAACCGCGTTGCTGAAGGGCTTCGAGCGATTCCCGCCCGTAGCTGATGCGGGCATTCGCCGCATCGTCAATGGTCCCTTCACGTTCGCGCCGGATGGCAATCCCCTCGTCGGATCCGTGCGGGGGGTGCCCAACTACTGGTCCTGCTGCGGCGTCATGGCCGGGTTCAGTCAAGGCAGCGGCGTCGCGCTGGCATTGTCCCAGTGGATGATCAACGGCGAACCGGATGGCGATATCTTCGCGATGGACGTGAATCGGTTCGGGCCGTTTGCGACTGCGACGTATTCGACCGAAAAGGCGAAGGAGTTCTACGAGAACCGGTTCACGATCCTGTGTCCGAACGAAGAGTGGCCCGCGGCGCGTCCGAGCAAGGTGTCCGCGCTGCATGATCGTCTCAAGCGCGCGAACGCGGTGTTCGGCGCTGCCTATGGGCTGGAGGTTCCGCTGTGGTTCGCGCCGCCCGGCACCGACCCCGTTGAGACGCCGAGCTTTCGGCGCTCGAACGCGCACGGCCCCGTGGGCGAGGAATGTGTCGCCGTCCGGAAAGGCGTCGGCATCCTCGACGGCGCGTCGTTCGCCAGGTACGAGGTTTTCGGTCCGGACGCGGCAACGTACATGGACCACCTCTTCGCGAGCCGACTGCCCCGCATCGGCCGGATACGCATGGGTCCGATGCTCCGCCCTCGGGACACATGAAGGGCGACCTGACGGTCATGCGGCTGGCGACAGACCGTTTCTTGATCGTCGGCTCCGGCTACCTGCAGGAATTCCACATGCTCTGGTTCGCGCAGCACGTGGGTGGCCGGCGCATGCGGATCGTCAATCGCTCGGAAGACCTGACCACCATCGCCATCGCCGGACCGCGCTCGCGAGAACTGATGCGGGCGGTCGCGACGGGCAACGTGGAACGGGAGGCCATGGGTTTCATGTCCGTACGCCGGATGGATGTCGGCCTTGCCCCCTGCCTCGTCGCGCGGCTTTCCTTCACCGGCGAACTCGGCTTCGAGATCTACGTGCCGCCGAGCTATGCCGGCGGCGTTTACGACCTCTTAATGGCCGAAGGCGCAAAGCTCGGAATCCGGCGGTTCGGCACGCGCGCACTGGTTTCGCTCGGGATGGAGAAGAGCTTCGGGATCTGGTCTAGAGAGTTCACTCCGGACTACACGCCGGTCATGTACGGCATGGACCGATGGATAGCCTACGACAAGGCGGACTTCATCGGCCGTGAGGCAGCCCTTGCCGACCGAGACGCTGAACACGAACACAAACTGGTCGCCCTCGAGATCGATTCCATCGATGCCGACGCATGGGGCTATGAACCCGTCTTCCACAAGGACGAGTACGCTGGCTTCGTGACTTCCGGCACCTATGGCCACACCGTCGGCAAAAGCCTTGCGCTGGGATATCTCAAGACGCCGTTTCTGGAACGCACGGGCGAGGAATTCTCAGTGCACGTCGTGGATCAGCGCCGGCCGGCGCGAATTCTCGCGGAACCGCCGTACGACCCGAACGGGACGCGCATGCGTAGCTGAGACCGAGGGCCAACGGTACTTTCACAGCGACTGTTGGATGTCCGCGTTGACCCGGATTAAGGAGAAGCCCCTGCACCACAAGCGTAAAGGACCGAAATCAACGCGTCGGGGGTGTCTGCTCTGCAAGCCCCACAAGCGACAGGGATCGAAGCTGACAGAAAGACAGCCGTTCGGCGTGCGACGGCAAGAGCCCTCCAACGATTGGAAAGGTCCGTGAGAATAGCTCGATCGGGGACAGCAGCTCGGGTCGGGTAAAGCGGCGACGGAACATTCACTCTTGCATACGGAATCGCGTCACCAGCCGCGCCGGAAGCGTTAAGCCGCGGATCACGGCCCGCGCCCAACTTCCGGGCGGGTGCCCGCGCATCAATGCCGGAACGGCCTGCACGTCGGATTAATTGGATGGAAACGGATGGACAATCGGATGCGCTGCATGCATGATCTATCGGATGGAAATGGATGAAGAAACGGATGGGCGGTTCAGCGCGTCCGCACCCGCAGCTACGAACGAAATCCTCCGCCTTGTCGCCGATATCGATGAGTTTAAGGGAGCGTGGGACGCGATCAGCCGGATCGCGCCCGACCGGCTTTCACGCCTCCGGCGCGTGGCGACCATCGAGAGTACCGGTGCCTCGACCCGGATAGAAGGCGCCGCCCTCACCGACCAGGAAGTCGAGCGACTACTCGCCAATCTCGACATCCAGTCCTTCGTCACGCGCGACGAACAGGAGGTCGCCGGATACGCCGACGCGATCGAGATGGTGTTAGGTGACTGGCGGGACATCGACCTCACCGGGAACCACGTAAAGCAACTCCACCTCGAACTCCTCAAGTATTCCGAGAAGGACACCCGTCATCGCGGCGCGTACAAGACGCTATCCAACCATGTCGAGGCATTCGACCCGGACGGTCGTAGCCTGGGCGTGGTATTCGAAACCGCGACGCCCTTCGAGACGCCTTTTCGGATGGGAGAACTGATCGGCTGGACGCGCACCGCCCTCGATCACGGCGAACTCCATCCTCTCCTGGTCATCGGAATCTTCGTCGCGACATTCCTCGCCATCCATCCATTCCAGGACGGCAATGGCCGCCTGTCCAGGATTCTCACGACCCTGCTGCTCCTGCGCGCGGGTTATGCGCACGTGCCTTACGGTTCCCTGGAGAGCGTCATCGAGCAGAACAAGGAAGCCTATTACCTCGCCCTACGGAAGACCCAGGGCACCCTCGGAACCGAGACACCCGACTGGGAGCCCTGGCTTGTCTACTTCCTCACCACCCTGAGCCAACAGAAGAACCGCCTCCAACAACGGTTCGATCGCGAACGCCTCATTCTCGGGGACTTACCGGAACTCTCGGTCCGGATCCTCGACATCGCCCGTGACAGGGGCCGCGTCAGCGTCGCGGACGCCGTTCAGGTCACCGGCGCCAGCCGTAATACGATCAAGGGGCACATCCAGGCCCTTGTCGCGGCAGGCCATCTCAGACGGCACGGAGCGGGACGGGGGACCTGGTATTCGCTCGCGTAACGCCACTTGGGTTGATCTCGAGACTGTATGAGATTGACCCACTCCGCTAGACCCTGGGCCGCTCCCAGGCGACTGTCTCAGGGGCATCACCCGTCTCTATCGTTCGGGCGCACTCGTGCCCGGAGTGGACCGCGTGAACGATGGCGCCCGGCAGTCACCGATGCTTCGAACAGAGGCGATTCCCCCGCCGGCACAACGGTCAGGATCTGCGGCAAGTTCCCGGAACAGTTCGTCGTTCCGGGCCCTGACCCCTACCACGACGAGTGATCCACACTCCCTGGAAACGATCTCGCCGCCCCGATAGACCGACGACAACTCCACGGCTTCGTCGCGGAAGTCCGTCACGCGGTGTTCCGTGACGATGTCGACGCCCAGTTCGATCATCCGCTCGCGAATTTTCACCAGCTCGTTGTTCATGAACGTCCACGCCGATACGGCATTGGCCGGTGTCACGATGGTGACATCATGGCCGCGCTGCCGCAGAAGCTCGGCGAGGCAGCTTCCCATGTAGTAATGATCGAAGTCGTAGATAACTACGGGACCATCGAGTTCCGCCCCGGCCAGGATGTCGTCCGGCGTGTAGACCGCGTCATCGTTGAATCCCGGCGCCGGATCGCCGTCGGCATCGAGGATCTCTCGCGTCCATCGCGCGCCGGTCGCGATGACCGCGTGATCGCAGCCGAAATCGAGCACATCCTGCGCCGTCAGCATGCTCCCACGATAGACATCCACGTTCGCCATCGTCTGAATCAGGTGCGTGCGGTAGTCCCGAACCCGCGCCCACGTCGCGAGGCCCGGCAGCGCCGAGTCGATGGTGACACGACCGCCCAGCGCCTCCCCCGCTTCGGCCAAGGTGACTCCGAAACCACGTTGGCCCAGCGCCCGCGTGCATTCGCGCCGGCCCCGCGCCGACGATCAATACGCGTGTGTTCGGATCCCCAGGCGGGATGCGCTCCGGATGCCAGCCCCGTCGCCACTCCTCCCCCATCGTCGGGTTCTGCGTGCAGCGCACCGGAACGCCGTCGTGATAGGACGACGCGCAGATGTTGCAGCCGATGCACTCGCGGATTTCGTCCTCCCGGCCTTCGTCGATCTTCCTTGGCAGGAACGGATCCGCGATGGACGGGCGGGCGGCGCCGATCAGGTCCAGGACTCCGCGCCTCACCTGGCGCACCATCTCGTCCGGCGATGTGAAACGCCCGACACCGACGACCGGCTTCCTGGTCAACGGCTTGACGAAATCGATCAACGGCTCCTGCGCACCCTCCTCGCTGAATCGGGCCGATGCGGTCTCGACGGTCCAGTCCGCCGATTTCACGTCCCAGAGGTCCGGGACCTCCGCCAGAAGGGAAACGATTTCGTGCGCTTCCGAAGGCAGTGCTTCGCCGGGTACGTCCAGGAGCGCATCGGAACTGAATCGAACCCCCACGGCGCACGTGCGACCGACAGCTTCTTTCACGTCCTCGAGGATTTCCCGGAGCAGGCGTACGCGGTTCTCGAGGCTTCCGCCGTACGCGTCGGTGCGCCTGTTGCGCTGGGGCAGCAGGAACTCGTACGGCGTGTAACCCATGCCCGCGTAGACGTAGACGATGTCGAATCCGGCCAACCTCGCGCGCCTGGACGCGTCCACGTACCAACCACGCAACACCCGGATGTCTTGAGAGTCCATGGGCCGGGGTGTCGCCAGGCTCATCCAGCCGGGATAGGTACGATGCGCCGGAATGCCCGAGGCGGACATGGGCGTCATCCGGGTGAACCGATTGCCCGGGTCACTGCCGCCGTGCCAGAGTTCGACGCCCGCCAGTGCCCCGTGCCGATGCACGGCGTCGACCATCAAGGCATGAACCGGTATGTCGTCGTCGTCCCACAGGCGGCAGTACGGCAGGGGCGCGTCGTCCGAACCGGGATGAATGGAACATTAGCCGGTATTGACGACACCCCAGCCGCCCTCGGCGCGCACTTCCCGCATCGCTGCGCGCGCGTGTGGCATGGCGTTGCCCGTGCCAAGCGCGTGAGGCGTCTGGCAAAAACGGTTTGGCGCGGTGACGGGGCCGATCCGAACCGGCTCGAACAGGATGTCGTAACGCGGGTTCCGGCTCACGTCATGCGAGCGCCTGTTCGAGATCCGCGATCAGGTCCTCCACCGCCTCGATGCCGATGGACAGGCGCACAAGGTCCTGAGGGATCGGGCTGCCTTCTCCCTCGATCGAATATCGGTGCTCGATCAGGCTCTCGACGCCGCCGAGCGACGTTGCCCGGGTGAACACACTGCACCGCTTGACGATGTCCAACGCCCTTTCCGCATCGCCGTTCACGCGCAGCGAAAGCATGCCGCCGAACCCGCCGTCCATCTGGCGTTTGGCGATTTCATGTCCTGGGTGGCCGGGCAGACCGGGATACAACACGGACCTGAGCGCTGGGTGTCCCTCGAAGTGCCGGGCAATCGCCAATGCCGATTCCGAGGCCTTGTGCACCCGGAGGAAAAGCGTGCGCATGCCCCTCTGCAGCAGCCAGGCCTCGAACGTCCCCAGGATGGCACCACCGTGCAACCTGACATGGCAGATGTCTTCCCAGAGTCCGTCCCTTCGCGCGGTCACGACGGCACCCGCAACGACGTCGCAATGGCCGTTCAGATACTTCGTCGCCGAATGCACGACGAGGTCGGCACCATGCCGAATGGGTTGGGTCAATACCGGTGTCGCCACCGTGGAGTCGACGACGAGTGTCGCGCCAACCCCATGCGCGATGTCAGCGGCGGCGGCAATGTCGATCACGTCCCAGGTCGGATTGCAGGGCGACTCCATCCAGAGCAGCCTGGTCTGTCCCCGCTCGACGGATCGGACCAGGGCATCAGGGTCCGCGGGATCGAACAGATCGAGCGTGAGGCCCCACTGGTCGCAGAAAGCGATCAGCCATTTGCGCAACCCCCAGTACATGATCCTGGGTGCCACCACCCGGTCGCCGGGTTTAAGCGACTGGATGATCGCCATCGCCGCAGACATGCCGGAGCTGAAGAGCAGGCCCGCCTCTCCCCCTTCCAGCCGCGCCAAGACCTGCTCCGCCACCACGAACCCGGGATTCTCGTCGCGCCCGTAGCTGTGTTGCGGATCGAGCAGCGCATAGTCGTCCTGGTCGCGCACGTAGGTCGTCGACGGGAAGATAGCCGGCGTCAGCCCGCCTGTCCCGGCGTCAATCTGGCGCAGGGCCTGCGCATTCAGCGTCTCCGGCGCAAGTTTCCCGTGGTCAGGCATTCGGTTCTGGTCTCGACGAGCGTCGATCCGCCCGGCTTGGCGAGGCTAACAGACTGTGCCCCCGCCGCACTAGCGGCGGGGCACAGGGTGTTAGGTGGGCTTGTCCGATCAAATGAAACGCGCAAGACATTGATTCAGTTGAGGACTTTTGTCGGGGAAAAATTCAGTTACCAAAGCAGTGTCCACACGCTAGCGAAGCGTTCTCGATCAGCAACCCGGCAATGCCGCATGCCACAATGCCCCAAGCCATTGGGACTAGGCTATCCCCCTTCATCCGCCGGTTTGAGACCTCTTAGCTCAAGGAGAGAATTGTTGATCTCCCTTATGTGATTCGCGTAGACATCCAACATCATCGCCATTCTGTCGAGCCTTGCGTCCAGCTTGGTGAGAGTTCCATCAAGTTTCTTGGAGATGGTGGCAACATCAATGCCGACACCGTCGACGTCGCCACCAATGATTGGGAGAATCTCGTCGAACTCTCTCTTCACAACTCCATGGACGATAGCCGCTATTTGCTCCAGTTCCTCTTGGGTCATTTCCTTTGCGGAACCCGCGACCTTACTGGCTTTGCGGCCTGTTAGCCATTCGCCCGTGGAGGAGGTTTAACTTTGGCGTTACGTCCCGAGCTACGCGAGCAGGTTACTCATCACCATGAAACAGCATCAAAATCTGCCAGTACGACGCCGGACGGCTGACCACCAACCGACTCGCGATCTTTCAACCGTTCGCCGTGCAAAGACTCCACGCGGGATAAATGGTCGGAAGACCCTTGGGCGCGGAACCCTATGATTGCGTCGCACCTGACCGGGCCAGCAGGTCTTGCTGTATCTGCTCCAGGCTCTTGCCCTTCGTTTCGGGGACATAGCGTTGCACGAGAACGATGGTGAATACCGTGAACAGTGCGTAGATGCCGAATGTCCCGGCGATACCGACAGTGCTGACCTGCCAGGGAAACAGTTGGACGACGATGATCGAAGCCATCGACGTGATGGCCTGAATGACGGATATGGCGATTCCACGCGCCCAATTCGGGAGTATTTCGGATATCAGAATCCAGTAGCCGGGCCCCACGGACAGCGCAAAGGACGCGATGAAGAGCATGATGGCCGCCAGCACCAGGTAGCCCTCGAAATGCCCCGCTAACGCGGATCCGGCCAACACGACGTGGGCAAAGGTCATGCCTGCCGCTCCCGCGATCAACAGCGGGCGCCGGCCGAAGCGGTCCATGGACCATATGGCGATTACCGTGGCAAGCAGGTTTACGACGCCCACGACAGCGGCACTGATGAATGCCGCCGACGTCGCGGCCCCGGCCTGCTCGAAGATCATCGGTGCGTAGGAGAACACGGCATTGACTCCGGACATCTGCTGGCACAGGCCCAGCACGATGGCGATTGCCGTGACGCGCGCCAGCTTGCCTGTGAACAGTTCCCGATAGCGGGCTTGCCCCGGACTGCCGGCTAGAGAAGCCTGAATGTCCTGTAGCAGGGACGAGGCTTGTGCGCGGCCCACCAATCGCTCGATTACTTCGCGAGCCGTGACTTCCCGGCCTTGCATCACCAGCCAGCGCGGACTTTCTGGGACACGCAGCAGCAGGAGGAAGTACAGCGCGGCGGGAACTGCTTCCACTCCCAGCATCCAGCGCCAGTTGTCTTCGCCGATGTCGAGCAGGAAGTAGTTGGAGAAGTACGCGACGGAGATGCCGAGAACGATCGTGAACTGGTTCAGCCCGACGAGTCTGCCCCGGTACTGCGGTGGCGCGACCTCCGCGACATACACCGGGGCCGTGATGATGGATGCGCCAATCGCGAGACCGCCGATGATCCGGCTGACATTGAAGAACGTCAGGTCGGTTGCAATGGCCGACATGACCGCGGATGCCGCATAAAGCAGCGCGCAGGCAACCAGGACCTTCTTGCGGCCCAGGCGATGTATCGCCGGGCCGGCCGCGATCGTGCCGAGAACGGCGCCGTAGCTTACGTTGGCCGCGGCAAAGCCGAGCCGAGCCGCATCGAGGTTGAAGTAGCCTTCGATAAACGGCAGCACCCCGGCGATGACGGAAAAGTCAAAGCCCAGGAGAAATCCGCCAAGTGCAACGACGACAGAGATGTAAGCCGTGTAGAGCAGCTTATTCGTCATCGTCGTCGCCTTCGCCGTTTCGCTCGTTCTCGACGATAACGACTCCCAGGGGACCCAGGCTTGCCGTTCCCCCGACCGCCTCGTCCGTAATGATGTCCCGACCGTGGGCCAGATCCACTTCCACCTCCCTGTTGAGGTGATTGACATAGAAGGTGTAGAGATGCGCGGCCGTGCACCGGGTCCTCACTTGAACTCCATTGGGCAAGACCTTCGGCACGGGTAACCGTGCGGCCGTGAGCAGCCTTGCGGCCAGTTCGTCGTAAAACGCGTCCTCCCTGATGATCGTGCCCAGGTAGAACGCGCGACCGTCGCCGTACCGGTTGATCGTGAGTACCGCGAAGTCGCCGACATGCGGCGTCGTGTATCGATACAGGGAAGTAGCATCCTCACACCGAATCCAGTCGGAGTACAGGCCAGCGCTGTAGGTTTTGTGTCCGCGGGTGGCCCGCACGTCGTAGATGAAGGAGTCTTCCAGCGACTCGTATTCGTCGATCCGTATGCCAAGGCTATCGGCCAACAGCCCGGGCAATGTCCGGGCATGGCAGAGGCTGGTCTCGTCCTTGACGCCCGTTCGGCAATCGGCGAGCAGCACACCCCCTGTCTTCACGAACTCGTTCAATCGGCTAGCGGTTTCATCGGGCAGGACGTAGAGATGGCTCGCTACGACGACGCGGTACTTTGAGAACTCGGCTCGGCTGGAGATGAAGTGCACGTTGATGCCGCGGCGGTAGAAGCCCTCGTAGTAGCGCAGGACCGACTGCACGTAGTCGCAGCCGGAGTAGGCGGGCTGCGCCTCGAATGCCCAACGGCTGTCGTAGTCGAAAACGATCGCCACTTCGGCGAGCACATCGGAATCGACAATCCCCGAACACGCCCCGGTCAATTCGAGTGCGGTCGTCCGCGCCTCCTGGTAACGTCGTCCCGGTTCGCCGTCGTGCCCCAGCAAACCGTGCCAGTACTGTTCCCGGCCGGCGGTGGACGTTCTCCACCTGAACCACAACATGCCGTCGCAGCCGTGCGCGACCTGTTGGAAAGCGATGTTCCGGAGTTCGCTCGGCCAGACGTTGCGGCCGAACTCCCCCCACCCGGTCGGACCCGCGGTCTGTTCCATGATCCAGAAACTGCGGGCCTTCGCGCCCCGCATGAGATCCGCAGCTGCTGACGCACGGATCCTCGGTTCCAGGTCCAGATCGCCGTCGGATCGGATGGTCCCGCGGACATCACCGAAGTTCGGGTAGTTGTCCCAACTGACAAAATCAAGGTCCTCAGCCAGATCGAAGTAGTCCAGCTCCGGCGCGAAACCCATGAAATTGTGCGTGACGAATCGGCCCGGCGAGTTCTTCCTGATCGTTTCGACCTGCCTGCGCTGGTACCTGACGTTGACGTCGGAGTGGAATCGGCAGTGGTCCAGGTGCTGGCCCGGATTGTTGGACCACAGCGCGTTCGGAAACCGGACTTCCTCCCAGTCATTGATGTTGTGGCTCCAGAAGTGCAATCCCCAGGCCTCGTTCAACGCGACAACGGAACCATATTTCTCCTGCAGCCAATGCTGGAAAGCCGAAAGGCAGTGCACGCAGTAGCACTTCGGGCCGGCAAATTCGTTGTCGACCTGCCAACCGACCACATTGCGATGCTCGCCCAGGTGGGCGGTAAGGCGCTCAACGATGCGGTCCGACATCAGGTTGAACACTCGGGAGTTGTAGCAGGTGTCCTTCCTGACGCCATACTCGGTGCGGTGCCCGTCCCGGTCGGTACTCATGATTTCAGGATATTTCCGTGCCGCCCACAACGGCACGACGGCGGTCGGGGTGCCGAGCACGACCGCGATGTCGTTCTCTTCGAAGAGGTCCACCACCTGCTCGAGCCATTGCAACTCGTACTGGCCTTCCGAAGGTTCCAGGCGGTACCAGGTGAATTCGGCGAGCCGGACAATATTGAAACCGGCCTCGCGCATCAGGGCGATATCGATGCGCCACCGCTCCTCCGGCCAGTGCTCGGGATAGTAGTCCACACCCACATACATGCTGACGCCTCCCGCTATTCCTTCGCGTCCTTCGCGCTCGCGACCGCCTCGAAGGCTCCGATATCGTAGCCGGCGCGCTGCGGTGTTTCCGTCCCGAAGAAATCCGCTCCGCCCATGTCGCAATTCTCGACGCCGGCGCACACATCGACACCCGCATCGATCGCCGGCGAACCCCGCTGCAAGGCGATGCGTTCCGGTCCCCCAGCGCCAATATGGCCGACGAAAAGCCCCACCTGGGGCCCTGTCTGCACGCTGTTCGCTTCGCCGCTGCTCCAGTCGCCGCCAGGGACGACATAGAGATTGTGATCTCGCTCCAGTCCTTCGATCTCCTCGAACAGCGGTCCCGCGCCGCTCTCGGTGGCTGTCACGGCATAGACGATGTTGTTCTTGAAGAATCGCGGCAGGTCGCCGGTGAAACCACCGCTGTAGAAGTCGCTGTTGAACACGCCGTGGCGGGTAATGATCGTGTTGTTGTATATCTGCAGCCCGTCGATCATGCCGCCGTCCCATGTAGTGATCTCGATTTCCTTGTTCTGACGGTCGGCCTCGACACCGTTGAAGGCGCAGATGTTGTAGCGCACGATGCTGTTGGTGGTGGTCAGCCCGGCGGCGCCGAAAATCGCTATGCAGTAGGCGGCATTGTGATGGCCGTAGTTGTACTGGACGATCGTGTTGGTGCTTCCCCAATCGATATCGAATGCGCCGCCGTCCACTCCGGGCGACCTGTTGTCGAAGGCTTCGTTGTATTGCACCGTGCAGTTCGTGCAACTCCAGGTCCAGATCGCATTCGGCGTGCCGATAGTCTGCGTGGGTTCAAGCCCGGTGCGGTAGGCGACACTGCGCTCGATCAGCCCTTCGTTCACTGCAAACAGGACGATGCCGTCCCCGTAGACGTCGTGGACCCTGGAGTTGCGGACCGCGACGTTGCTGCTGCGCAACTTTTCGTTCGACGCCCAGCCATCCGCAGCCGTCCCGGTTCCGACGAGGATGCCCGCCCATTGGTTGGTGTTGTGGGCGGTGACGTTATCCAGCACGACATCGTTGAACCGGGCCGCGGTCGAGTTTCCCTCATCGTGCGTGGGACTGATCACGACCAACCCGGTGTTCTTGCTGTCGGGCGGGGTGCCGTACACGTCGCGAACGACGACGTTCTCCAAATAAATGTGTTCGGCCGTGCCGGCATTGACGGTCACAAAGATGCCGTATCGAGTGCCACCGGATGTCTCGATATTGCGCAATTTCCAGTACGACTGGTTTGCGAGCTTGATCGCGTACTCCGCGTCACCCCCATCGATGACGGGTTGGGTTCCCTCGCCGTAACTGTCCAAGACGACGGGCGCACCGGGGACGCCCGAACCACGTGGAGTCAAGATGCCTTCGCAAGTCGTGCCCCGTTTGAAGAGTACGCTTTCGCCTGCTTCGAACAGGTGCGCGTTGACTGCGGACAGGCCATTCCACGGCCTTAACTCCGAGCCTTCGCCGGGTGCTGTTGCGCTACAGTCGACGAAGTACCGTGATTCGCCTGGGTCCGGCGCTTGGCTGACGTCGTCGAGGGGCACCTCAGAACAGCCTGCGACCAGGGCTGAGGCTAGGTACAACGGTCGAAGCAAGCCAAGCGAGAACATCATGATCGACACTCGATCACCAAAAGTCATAGCAGCGACAACGCCGCTACTTCCAGCAGGCGTTGGTCACGGGCAACGTACACTCGCGATCAGACTACGTCAGAAGCTGTACCCGATCTTCGCTCCGTAAGTGCGCGGCAGACCGTATGTCGGGGCCAAGCCGGTCGGCACCTGTGCGTCGGTGACATTGACCACCCAACCGGATACGCCCCACTTGCCGTCACCCGCTTCCCAACTGATCCAGAAATCGACGGTGGAATGTGACTCAACGAAGTCATTCCCCAGTTGCGTCACATCCCCAGTTCTTGGAACAGGAACCCCGCTTGCGGTGACTCCGTAGTCGCGCACCGGCTCGCCGTTTGCGTCGCGGGTGATTTGGCCATAGTTGAACGGGGTCAGATAGTAGTCGTCATACCAGGACAGGGATAGCCAAGGCTTCAGTGTCGAGCCGCCCGGTAGCCGGAAGTTGTGGCTGTAGTTCAGCGTAAAGGTAAACCGCGGGGCAAAACTGTAGGCGTTTCCATCCAGGAGAACGTTCCTGAAGGCGTTCTGCGATGCGCCGTGGTAGCGCGTAACGCTGTGGTAGAGATCGTCGGTTGCCCATCCACTGATGCTGTTGTCCAGCCAGGTGAAATAGCCGGACAGGTGGTCGTCAGGGGTGAGGTCCCAGGCGAAATCGATCTCCAGGCCGTTAAAGTCAACCTGGGCCGCATTGGTCACGATCTGCGACTCGATCTGGTTCGGGAACTCGTAGTCGTCCACGGTATGTCCGGGCGGCAAGACCGCCGGCGGGACCTGTGGCGGGACGTCGACGATCAGCGGGCCGTTGGCACCGCAGCCCTCTTCGCGCTCTCCGGCGTCGCCATGGTCGCCGTCACCGTTCAGATCGCAATACCGATCGCCGTAGTCGAACTGGGCCTGCTCCTGCTTGTCTTCCATGACGGCGGAAAAGTAGTTGACCTGGAGTCTCAGGCTTGCGTCCAGCAGGTACCACTTGCCCCCCAGTTCAAAGTCCCCGACCCTCTCCGGCCCGTAGGTCCGGGGCAGCGACCGTCCGAGGCGCCTGACATAGGTCGAACCCCGGGACGAACCACCTGCCTTGTGCCCCGTCGCAAACGATGCGAACAGGAAAACGTTCTCATCCACCTGGTAGTTGGTGCCGACCTTGAAGTCGTCGTAGTCGAACTCCGACTCCGGACCATCGGCGGGGTAGACATTGAACGTGTCGTAGAAAGCTCCGAAGTACTCGTAGGACTCGGCAATCGGCCGGGCGTTGTCCCACCAGTTGCCCGGCTGCCTGGCGAATGTGAGCCAGTCCGTCTGAAGTATCGGATCCTGCGCCGGATCGTATACCGGGGGCCAGTAATACGGCGGCGGATACTGCGGGTAGACCCGTATCGACCCGTCGGACCCGAACGTGAGGCTGTCTCCACCGAATCTCGAATCCCACGTGCGCCGGCCGCCGAGGGTCACTTCCAACGTCTCGGATACGGCAAACGCAACGTCGGCATAGACCGCTTGCGACTCCGAAGTGAGGTCTTCAATGAGAAACCCGTTCCACCCATAGGGTTGGAAAATCGATGCTAACGCCAATGTGGTCTGTTCCCTGAAATCGAAATAGCCAGCGATCCACTGAACGCGGCCGCCGTGCATCGAAGTGAGCTGAATCTCGTGGGACCTTGACGTGGTTTCCCAATCGTCGTCGAAATAGACGTCGAACTCTCCGGTGCCCCTTCCCACGTCCAGGAACAGGTCGTGCGCGTACGTGGAATCGCCGTAGTTCCACTTGACCGCAACGGTGCCGGGGACCACGTATTCGATCATCGAACGCAACATGCGATTGGACTGGTCAAGGAACCCGGGTCCGTTCACCCGTGGACTGAAAGGCCCGGACCGATCTTCGCGCCCGCGATAGACCGGGTACTTGCCGCACAGGTCGGCCTGACACACCACGGAACTGGCGGCCCAAGGAGCGTTGTTCTGATAGTTCTCCCAACTGACATTCCAGGTCAGGTTGTCCGACGGTTTCCACAGCGCGCCCAACCGGTACGCCCAGTGGTCAATTGCGCCGTAGTCGTCGATGCTGCCGCCAAAGCTCTCGCCATAGGCGCGGTAGGCCTGCCGGCTGTAGTGGTCCGAGCGGTCGTTGGTGGGAAGCCCCAGATCGGTGAAGTAGGGGTCCGGAACTCCGATCCAGTCCGGATACCCTCCGTAGGGTTCCGCGATCCACGGGTCCACTTCGGACAGGTCGTTGAGCGTCACGTCCTGAAAGGTATCGCGCGTTCGTCGCATGGCCGTTGCGCGCAGGGCAAAACTGTCGCTGACGGGAACGTTCAGCACGCCCCTCATCACGCGGTCGCCGTAGCTGCCAATCTCCAGTTCCGCGTCGCCCGAGAACTCTTCCAGATCCGGCTTTCTCGTGATGACGTCGATGACGCCGATGGTGGCGTTGCGGCCGAATGTAGTGCCCTGTGGACCCCGCAGCACCTCGATGCGGTCCACGTCGAATATCAGCGATCCGACGGCATTGGCCCGGCTGACATAGATGCCGTCCACATGAAACCCAACGTTCGGATCACCGGTTTCGCTGGTGTTGGATGAAGATATCCCGCGGATGGAGATGTTCAATGAGCCACGTTCGATCCTGGTTTCATCGCCCACATGCAGGTTGGGCACCTGTTTTCCCAACGTGGTGACGTCTGTGATCTTTGCGTTCTCGAGAATCTCGGCGGAAACCACGGACACCGGGATGGGCGTTCTCATGACCGCTGTCGCACCGCGTTTGCTCGCGGTTACGACAATTTCCTCGATCTCCTCTCCGCCGGAACTTTCGGCCTCCTGGCCCAGGGCAGACGCGCCACACACGATCACCGATGCGGCCGAAAACAGTACGATGCAATGTCTCTTCATTGCCTCCCCTCCCCGTACCATAAAGTAATACAATAACACTTTTAATTCGCTACACAACTCCGGTACGTTTCCGGTACGTTGCCTTCAGTCGGCAAAGAGGAGCTCGTCCGTCCGTTGGCACCTACGAAATCCGACACGGCTATCGGGAAACCCGAGAGCACAGTTCGACTAACCCGCGAATTTGTTTGTGATCAGGCCGATGCGGCCCGGTCCCACTTCAAACAACCCGCCGGCATTGTGGTCGTATCGATGAACGCGAAACCGCTGTCCAATCCCGCGATCAGACCACCGTTCATCCGCTCGGCGACCCAACAGATCCGTTCGGGCATATCCCATTGCGCTTCCGCGCCGGTTTCCACGCAATACCGGTGCAGACACCGTCCCTTTATGTCCACCCACAGGATGGCGTTTTCGGTCGACGACCAGGTCGGGCCCTCTCCCAGGATCGCGCCGGCTCGCGACACGCACGCCGCGGCATCTGCGGCATTCACACCCATCCGCCGTCGACCACAAACGACTGGCCCGTGATCATGGCGCTGTCATCCGCCGACAGGAACATGGCCATGTTGGCGATGTCATCGGGCATCAGCCGTCGCGCCAGGCACTGGTTCATGTCGATCGTCTTCTCGGCTTTTTCGTCCACCCAGAGGTCAAGTTGACGCTGCGTCATGACCCAACCCGGCACCAGGGTGTTGACGCGAACGTTCTCGCCGCCGAAGTCTCTCGCCAACCCGCACGTCATCCCGTGCAGGGCGGCTTTGGATGTCGTATAGCCGGGCATGCCGCCCTGCTTTGCCATCCAGCTCATGGAACCGAAGTTGATGATCGAGCCATGCCCCAGGGCCTTCATCTGGGGGTACACAGCCTGGGCGGCAAAGAACGCATGCCGCAGGTTGACCGCCATTCGATCATCCCAGTATTCGGGTGTTACCTCGGCGAAATCGTGGCGCGTGTCGTCGGCGGCATTGTTCAGGAGGACGGCAATATTGCCCAACGTCTGCCTGGTCTCTTCGACGGCGTCCCGCAATGCCTCGATATTCCTGAGATCGCATGGAATGAAGAGGGGTGCGCGACCCGATTGGGATTCGATCTCCCCGCACAGCTTGCGGCTTTCGGCTTCCTTGATGTCGACGAAGGCCACGGCAGATTCCTGATCGCAGAACGCCTTGACCAGGTGCTCGCCAATCCCGGTCCCGCCGCCGGTGATGAATACCACCCTGCCGCTGAGACTGGGATATCGGGCGCGGTTCATAGGTTCATCAGGGGCCTTTGCCGTCAGTGCGACTCGCGCGGTATTTCGTGGCCGCGCGAGCCCACAAGGAAATCGAGGTCCACGCCCTGGTCCGCCTGCAGCACTGTCTCGCGGTAGAGTTGCTGGTAGCCTCCGGATATGGCAAAGGACGGCGCCTTCCAATCCGCCCTTCGTCGCTCGAGCACGTCGTCGGTCACGTCCAGGTGGATTCGCCGTTTCCGAACGTCCAACTCGATGAAGTCACCATCAGCGACCAGTGCCAAAGGCCCGCCCGCAGCGGCTTCGGGGGCCACATGCAGGATGACGGTACCGTAGGCCGTGCCGCTCATGCGGGCGTCTGATATCCGCACCATGTCCTTGACACCTTTCTTCAGGACCTTTGGCGGCAAACCCATGTTGCCGACTTCCGGCATACCCGGATAGCCCACGGGACCGCAGTTCTTCAATACCATGACGCAGCTTTCGTCGACGTTGAGTTCAGGGTCGTTGATACGCTCACGGTAGTCTTCGATGTTCTCGAAGACGACAGCCCGACCGCGATGAACCATCAGTTCCGGCGAAGCGGCCGACGGCTTGATGACCGCTCCATTCGGCGCCAGGTTGCCCCGTAATACGCCAATGCCTCCATCCCTCACCAACGGCCTGTCGATGGGGCGGATGACGTCCTCGTTGTGATTGACCGCATCCGTTGTGTTTTCCCGCAGGGTGTGCCCGTTCACGGTCGACGCATCCGAGTGGAGCATTCCAGCCGAATCCAACTGTCGAACGACGACCGGCAATCCGCCCGCGTAGTAGAAGTCCTCCATCAGGTATTTCCCTGACGGCTGGAGATTGACCATGGTCGGCACATCGCGGCCTAGCCGATCCCAATCGTCCAGCGACAGGTCCACGCCCACGCGCCCTGCGAGCGCCAACAGGTGCAGCACCGCATTGGTCGATCCACCGATGGCGGCGTTGACGCAGATGGCATTCTCGAACGCTTCCCGGGTAAGGATTTTCGAAGGCCTCACATCTTCTTCGACCATTTCGACGATCCGTCGACCCGCAAGCTGTGACAGAAGCAGCCGCCTGGAATCAACCGCCGGAATCGCGGCGTTGTTGGGCAGGCCCATTCCGAGCACCTCCACCATGCTCGCCATCGTCGACGCCGTACCCATGGTCATGCAGCTCCCCGCACTGCGGGACATTCCGGCTTCCATCTCACGAAATTGTCCGACCGTGATCTCTCCCGCTCTGACCCCCTCCGAGAATTGCCATACTGCGGTTCCAGACCCAATTTCCTGCCCTTCGAATTTGCCGTTCAGCATCGGCCCGCCGGAAACTACGATTGTCGGCAAGTCGCAACTGGCCGCCCCCATCATCAACGCCGGCGTCGTCTTGTCGCAGCCCACCAGCAAGACCACGCCATCGAGGGGATTCCCGCGAATGGACTCTTCCACATCCATGCTGGCGAGATTTCGAAACAGCATCGCGGTGGGACGCAGGTTGGATTCGCCCAGGGACATGACGGGGAATTCCACGGGAATGCCGCCAGCCTGGTAGACGCCGGTTTTCACTTTCTCGGCGATAGCGCGGAAGTGCGCATTGCAGGGCGTCAGTTCCGACCAAGTATTGCAGATACCGATGACTGGACGCCCATCGAACGTATCGTCCGGCAATCCTTGATTTCTCATCCAGCTTCGGTGCATCACCTGGGCTTTGCCGTCGCCGCCGAACCAAGCGCGAGATCGCCTTTGCTGTTTTTTCTTCAAGCCACCGCCAACTCATATAGTAGTATTATTGACGTTACTGACTCCTTGTCAGCGCGTCAAGATAAGCCAATGGGAACTCGGACGGTCGAGACAGATACCGATGGATAACAGGATGTTTGGAAAACGGGCTCGGCACAGCCGCGTCGCGCACGAACTGGGCAGGCGGATCGCGGGCGGAGTCTATGAACCCGGGGCGTTATTGCCTCCCGACACGTCCGTCGGCGAAGAGATGGACGTTTCCCGCACCGCGCTAAGGGAGGCGTTCAAGGTCCTGACCGCAAAAGGGCTCATCGAGTCCCGCCAGAAAGTCGGTACGCGGGTCATGGCAAGAAAAAACTGGAACATGCTCGACCCGGATGTGCTGAACTGGTGTTTTGCCGCGAAGCCTTCGGCGCAGTTTATTCAGTCGCTTTTCGAGATGCGCCGCGTCGTCGAACCCAGCGCGGCCGCAATGACAGCCGAGCGTCGCACGGACGAACAACTGGCCGAAATCGAGGCCGCCTACTATTCCATGGAGCGGGCTCCTCCGGATATGGATGAGATGCTGACCACCGACCTGCGGTTCCATCTGTCCATCCTGAATGGCACAGGCAACGATTTCATGGTCACCCTGGGCATGATGATCGAAACGGCGCTGATCAGTTCCTTCAACCTCAGCAGTTCCGTTCCCAGCGCGTTTTCCGATGCATTGGAAAGCCACAAGGCGGTGTACCTCGGGATTCTCAATCGCGACGCCAAGCGGGCTCGGTTTGAAATGGAAGCCTTGCTGGACAATTCCATCAAGGACGCGCTGTCAGGATTGGAACAAGGCCGGGACGTCGTGTCGGGTCCGCAACTCGTGACCGATTAGGCAAATCAGGCAGCGGACGGATGCGCCAGGTTTCGCTCTAGATTGACAGCGGGGCGTTATCCCCGGGTGTCATTCGTCACCGACCCCAGGCGAGCGCCAGTGGGGCGTGTTCGCGAGCCAACGCAAGCAATTGTGCCCGGATCTCGGGATGCAGCGGTGGCAAGGGATGGCGTACCGCATCGCTCTTGATCACCCCGCCCTCCTTCATCACCGTTTTACACGCACGAAGCCCGCATTGTCGGTTCTCGAAGTTGATTAGCGGGAGAATGCGGGCGTAGTGCGTCGCGGCCTGCGGGCGCCTGTCCGCGCTGTAGCAGTCGAACACGGAGCGGATAAGGTCAGGCAACAGCGCGCTCGGCATTGTCCCGGTCCCGCCCGCGTCGAGATCGGCCAACAGCGTGATCGACTCCTCGCCATCAAACGGACCCGCCACATCCGTCCCGCCCGCCGCGATGAGCGCGCGGAGCTTGTTCGCTGCCATGGGCGTCTCGATCTTGAAGTAGCTCACCTCTGGGATTTCTCGCGCCAGGCGCGCAAGCAACGCCACTGGCAGATTCACGCCGCTGAGCGGCGCATCCTGCACCATGATGGGAATCCGAGCAGTTTCTGCAACAGTAGCAAAGTGCTCGAAGATTCGTTCTTCGTCCGCAAGCTGCAGGGCCCCGTGGTACGGCGGCATCAGCATGAGCATCGCGGCACCAGCGGCTGCAGCCCGTTTTGCGCGAGCCGCCGCAATTCCCGTGGAGAAATGACTGCAGGTCACGATCACCGGGACCCGACCCGCGACATGCGCGAGGCACAGCTCAAGCAGCGTGTCCCGCTCCTCGTCGGACAGGGAGAACTGCTCGGAGTAGTTTGCGAGGATGCAGATGCCATCGACTCCCTGGTCGACCATGCAGTCCAGGACACGTCTCTGACCCTCTAGGTCGAGATTCCCCCGCTCATCGAACGGTGTCGGTGCGATGGGGAAGATTCCGGAGTACGTCTTGGTCATCGACCCTCGCTTGGCTGATCGTTTGTCCGTTCCGAATGTTAGCGCACGGTCGTGTCTGGATGACCTGGGGAGCGAGGCTCCGCGTTGCGGGCTGGTCCGAATCCTTCCAGGGAAGTGTTGACTATGTGCCCAGAATAAACTGTAAACCATGTTCCCTCAACGGACCGCTGAGAGTGAGCATTTCCAAACTAAGTGATTGATCCCATTGTGGAATATGGGGTCGTCAACTTGACACATATGCCACGAGCGCATCCCTCCCGACGGGCAGGTGCAGTTGAACAACGCCCTCGGCCTCGAATTCGAAGGCCGCAAGGACTATGACCGGGCGTTCGAACACATCGATCGCGGCAACCGATTGCGGCGCGAGAGCGAGTTTTACGATCGCGTCGAGAACGAAAAGATGGTCGACATGTCCATCGACATCTTCACGCGGCGGTTCTTCGACGACAACGCGCAAAGCGGCGACCCCGATCCCGCGCCGATATTCATCGTCGGACTGCCACGGTCCGGTTCAACCCTCATCGAACAGATCCTTTCGAGCCACTCGATGGTGGACGGAACCCACGAGTTGCGCGATCTCGGCATGACGGTCAAGTCCGAGTACTGGAACCGCTCCTCATGGAACTGCCGAAGGAGGAGCGGCCTGTCAGTCTGGGTGGCTCAACGGCGTCCGGCCAGGAAGCTTAGGCACCGGGACAGCAAGCCTGAGAAGCGCAAAGCGAGCGCGTTCGTTCTCGTTGATCTACAGCAATTCCTCGGCCATGAACCGCAGCGTTTCCGGGTTCGAGGAGCCGACCTTCAGCATCGTTACCGGGCTCTCTTTCCAGGCCGCCAGCCGATCGCGGATCCGTTCCTTCGGGCCGACCAGGGAGATTTCGTCGCACAGTTCCCGGGGCACGGCTGCGATGGCTTCGTCCCTGCGCCCGCCAAGGAACAGTTCCTGGACCCGTTCAGCTTGGGCACCGAAACCCATGCGGGTCACGTGGTCCTTGTGCACGTTGAAGCTCTTCGCCCCCATGCCGCCGACGTAGAAGCCGACGTTCTGCCTGACCTGGTCCAGTGCGCCTTCGACGTCGTCATCGATGATGACGGTCACCCCGGCGGCGATCTCGAAGTCCCGATTGCGAATCGCGAGGGCATCCTTGTACATGCCCCCCATGCGGTAGGGAGAAAGGAACATCGGCAGCCAGCCGTCGCATATCTCGGCCCCCAGCGCGACATTCTTCGGCCCTTCCGCCCCGAGGTAGACCGGTATGTGATCGCGGATCGGGTGCAAGATGAGCTTCAGCGGCTTGCCGAGCCCCGTGCCGCCCGGCATCGGCAACTGGTAGTGCTTACCGTCGAAGGACACCGGATCCTGCCGCGCAACAATTTGGCGGAAGATCGACACCCACTCCCGGGTGCGCTCCAGGGGTCTCGGATACGGTTGCCCGTACCAGCCCTCCACAACCTGCGGTCCGGAGACGCCGATGCCGAGGATCAGCCGGCCGTTCGAGAGGTAGTCAAGAGACACCGCGTGCATGGCCGCGCTGGCCGGGGTGCGGGCCGAGATCTGCATGATGGACGTGCCGAGATTGATGCGCTCCGTGCTCGCACCGACCCACGCGAGCGGGGTGAAGCAGTCCGAACCGTAGATTTCGGACGTCCAGATCGTGTCGTAGCCCAGGGACTCTGCTTCCCGCGCCAGTTCGACGATACGCGCGCCGCCCGCCGGTCCGAGCGGCCCGATTCCAACTCCGAGCTTCATGCACTACCTCCCCAGAACAAGGCCGAAAAGCTTACACTCCCAGCGCCACCCCATGAACAACGCGTCCAGAATGGATTGCATGAATCTCTACGACCTCAAGTTCGGCAATTAGCGTGCAGCGAAACAGGCCAGCGACATCATTCCGCCAACAGCACTACGGGCGCGAAGGGCGCGACCGCCTGATCCTGAGTGAACACCGCTGGCTGCGGTTCGGCGCATTCTGCGCCTTCTACTTCGCCCAGGGAGTGCCCATCGGGCTTTTGTCCGTTGCCATTCCGGCATGGCTCGCGCAAGAGGGTGCGAGCGTCGGCGACCTGGCCCGGTTCACAGCAATCGTTTCGGCGCCATGGGGGTTCAAGCTGATCGCCGGCCCGTTCATGGACCGATTCAAGTTCCTGCCGATGGGATTCCGACGTCCATGGGTCATGGGCGCGCAAGGCGGTTTGGTGGTTTCCTTCCTGGCACTGGCGGCCATGGGAGATATGGACCCGCAATCCCTGCTGCCATTCATGGCTATGGGGTTCGTCATCAACGCGTTCTCCGCGACCCAGGATGTCGCCGTGGACGGCATGGCCATCGACATCCTTCCGCAGGACGAACGCGGCAGGGCCAACGCATTCATGGCGGCGGGACAGGTCGCCGGATTCTCCGCCTACGGCGCATTGTGCGGGACGCTGCTTCCTTTGATCGGTCTTCCCGTCACCGCCCTGGTTTGCGCGGTCACGGTCGCGGCCATTTTCGTCCTAGTCGCTATCGTTCGGGAGCGGCCGGGCGAACGGACGCTGCCGTGGACGCCCGGAGAGGCTGGCGCGCGGGACGAGGTGGCCGAATTGGGTATCGTAGACATCTTCCGCGACCTCGTTCGCGCCCTGTTTCTCCCGATGAGCCTGCTGCTTATCGCGGTTGAATTCCTGAACCGCGTTCGAGACGGCATCGCGGTGGCGGTACTCCCCAAGTTCGCGGTGGATGAAATCGGCGTGACGGCGGCTGAATACAGCCAGTTCATCAGCTTGCTGGGTCTGATCGCAGCAGTCGTCGGCGTCCTGCTTGGCCCTCTCATCGACCGACAGGGGGCGAAGCGGTTCCTCATGTTCTCCCTGGTCATTAGTGCGGCGTGTCACGTCGCGGCCGGTCTACTCACCGAACTCTGGCAGGACATGGACTTCATCATCGTCCTGTATCTTGTGGGCGCCGTTGCGAGTCAACTCATCTTCGTAGCGATCATTGCCCTGTTCATGAACCTGTGCTGGACGGCCGTGGCCGCGACCCAGTTCTCCGTCTACATGGCGCTGGCGAACGTGAGTCGCACCGTCGGAGGGTTACTGTTTGCCCCGGTTGCGGATGCACTGAGCTACAGCCATGACTTCCTGATCATGGGAGCACTGCTGGGCCTCGCCGCCCTCATCTTGGTGCCTTTCAACCAGGCCTCCCATTCGCTCCGCTTAGAGCAACGCATGGCACCCGCCGACGCGCAGTCCACGTAGGGTAGCGAGAGCGGCACGTGGCGGAATCAGTCAAGGAAGCCGGTGATATCGTCGTCGTCGGCCTCAACGTCACCAAACGGGTCGCCGAGATCGAGGACCGTGGCTACGCGATCATTCCGGACTTCATCACGCCGGACGAAGTCGCGCGCCTGCGCCATGTCTTCAACACCGAAGTGCCCATCACCCGGGCGTTCGGTCTCGGTGCCACCGGCAGGACCTGGCGCGCGCACAACCTGCTCGCGAAGACCCGCGCCGTGGACTACCTGTTCCTCGATGCGCGGGTCCGGGCGCTGGTCGAAGGCGTGATAGGCAAGTACAGCCAGATCAATGTCACGACGCTCTTCAACGTGCTGCCGGGCGAGAAGCGGCAGATCCTGCACCAGGACGACGGGCTCTGGCCGATCCCCCGGCCGCACCCGCACTTCCTCTGCAACGCGCTCATTGCCCTCGACGATTTCGACGTCGAAAATGGCGCTACGCACATCGTCCCCTACAGCCACAGGTGGCACGACCGACCCATTGACCAGGACATCGAGACCATGCAGGTGACCATGCGCTCGGGCACCCTGCTGATGTGGGAGGGCGGACTCTGGCACGGCGGCGGCGCGAATCCCTCGAAGGACCGCGAGCGGATGGGATTCTTCATGAGCCACATCGTCACCCACCTGCGGCCGCAGGAAATCCAGTTGCTCGCCGTGCCGAGGGAAATCGCACGCGAACTCCCGGAGACGCTCCAGCGCCTGCTCGGCTATCACCGCTTCGGGATCGGCGTCGACGGGCGCCATCCGCTCGAGGTGCTCCAGGACGGAGTCGTCATCAATCCAAACGCCAAACCGGCTTCACAACAGAGGAACTGAACCATGCCCGCAATCTCTCCCCTCGACGGCCCGGTGGCGGTCACCGGCTGCTCCGGAAACACCGGTGGACACATGGTCCGCGAACTGGCGATCCAGGGATACGAGGTCCGCGCCTGCATCCGCGATGCGAACTCGTGGCGCGGCAAAGACAGCGTCGACTACCTCAGCCGCCTTCCGCGCGTTGAAATCATGGATGGCTGCGACCTGTTCAAGGCGGGTTCCTACGATGCCGCATTCAAGGGCTGCACCGCCGTCTTTCACACCGCCGCCGTCCTCGGCAACTCCGCCGACGGCAAGTCGCAGCCGCTCGGCAGCGGCGACCGGCAGATGGACGTCTTCAACGGCGGCGTCATCGGTACGCAGAACGTCATCGACGCCATCACCGCCAGCGGCAGCGTCAGGCGTCTCGTCTACACGAGTTCGATGGCCGCCGTACACGGGATAGGGGAAGCCCGCCAAGTTGTTCCCGCGGGCCATGAGTGGACGGAGACCGACTGGGCGTCCAACGGGATCGACCCCGAAATCTGGCAAGACCCAGGCAACGCCTACGCCAGGAGCAAGGTCGAAACGGAGCGCCTCATCAACGAGGCAGCGGACGCGAGCAGCGGCAAGTGGGACGCGGTCACCCTCCTCCCCGCCATGATATGCGGCCCGATCCTGTTCAAGGCCCAGGTCGGCCAGTGGATCGAGCAGATCGGCCGCATTGCCGCCGGCCTCGCAACGACATGGCTGTCGGAATACGACCACTACTACAACATCATCGATGTCCGAGACCTGGTGAAGGCGCACCGCCTGGCGGCGGAATCATCCGTGGACCACCGGGCAACGACCGGCGGCAGCCGCTACCTGATGCACGGCTCCGGCGGCCGTTCGGCGCTTCGACTCGGCACGGAGGTCAGGGCGATCATCCACGAGTACTTCCCCGCGTTCACGCTGGGCAATCCGAAAACGGTGACCGCCAGCGGCGAACCCGTCACCGTGCAATCCAGCACGGTGAACGACTGCAAGAAAGCCAAGTCGGTTCTGGGCGCCACCATACGTCCCGTCGAGGATACGATCCGCGCAATCGTGGAGACGTCGATCGAACTCGGGATCATAGAGCCGCAGCTTGCCGAACCTGCCCGCGACGCGTAGCGGACTGCTCAAAGTGACCAAGGACTGCGTCGTCATCAATCCGAATGCCAGAACGGCTTCCCAACACAGGAACTGAACCAATGCCTGCTATATCTCCCCTCGACGGCCCCGTGGCGGTCACCGGCTGTTCCGGGTTCACCGGCGGACACATGGTTCGCGAACTCGTGATGCAGGGATACGAGGTGCGCGCCTGTATCCGGGACGCAAACTCGTGGCGCGGCAAGGACTGCGTCGACTATCTGAAACGCTTGCCCAGGGTCGAAATCGTCGACGGCTGCGACCTGTTCACTCCGGGATCCTACCACGCCGCGTTCGAGGGCTGCAGCGCCGTCTTCCACACCGCCGCCGTCCTCGGCAACTCCGCCAACCTGGAGTCCCAGCCGCTCGGCAGCGGCGACACGTCGATGGACGTCTTCAACGGCGGCGTCACCGGCACGCAGAACGTCATCGACGCCATCAACTCAAGCGGCAGCGTCAGGCGCCTCGTATACACGAGTTCCATGGCCGCCGTGCGCGGCTCCAGAAATGCGCGCCGCACCGGTCCCGCGGACTACGAGTGGACGGAGACCGACTGGGCGTACGAGGGTATCGAGCCCGAAGTCTGGGAGAGTCCCCGCAACGCCTATGCCAGGAGCAAGGTCGAAACCGAGCGCCTCGTCAACGCGGCAGCGGACGCGAGCGGCGGCAAGTGGGACGCGATCACCATGGCGCCGGCCATGATCTGCGGCCCGGTTCTTTTCAAGGCCCAGGTCGGGCAGTGGATCGAACAGATCGGCCGCTTGGCCGCAGGCCTTCCGACGGCGTGGCCGTCGAAGTACGACATGTACTACGACATCATCGACGTCCGCGACCTGGTAAAGGCAGAACGCCTGGCAGCGGAATCGACCGTCGACCACAGGGCGACCCTGGGCGGGCCCCGCTACGTCATGCACGGCACCGGCGGCCGTTCCGCGCTTCGCCTCGGTACCGAGGTGACGGCCATCATCCACGAGTACTTCCCCGCGTTCGTGCTGGGCGAACCGGCATTGGTGACCAGCAGCGGCGAACGCATCACCGTCGAGTCCAACGGGGTGAACGACTGCAAGAAGGCCAAGTCGGTCCTGGGCGCGACCATTCGTCCCGTAGAGGATACGATCCGCGCAGTTATCGAGACATCCATCGAACTCGGGGTCATTGAACCGAAGCTAGCCGAGGCCGTCCCCGTGGGTAACGAGAGCGCGAGGTTCGCATCGCCGGAGGGCGCCTACTGGGAGTTCTTCCGCGCCGACCGCGCCAAGAACGCCGAATGGTGGGCCGACGTCATGAGCTATCCCCACGTCCGCGTTGCGGCGCCGACGGGAAGCGCCTATTTCGAGACATCGGAAGCGTACGCGTCGAACGCGTCGTGGGAGGCCAGGGAGGCGACCGGCTGGGTGCTGTCGCGCGGCGTCGAGCCCGTGCGGCTGCACGAGTCCGCCGACAAGGTCCATCTCGCGGGCGGCTGGACCCGTTACAACATCGACGACGAGCCGATCCTCTCGAATCGCGTGACCTATGTGCTCACCCGACTCGACGGCCGCTGGGGCATCCAGGCCCGCTTCGGCACGGACTCGTTCGACGAGAACGAGAACTACGAGACCGCCGCCGCCACAGCGGTGAGCGTCGTCGAACGATTCCATGCGGCGCTCGCGAGTGGCGACTTCGAAACCTGCGCGGGACTGTGCCACTATCCGCTGACCGAGGTCGGCATCGGCGAAGTGCGACAACTAGAGGAAGCCACCGCCCGGCGGAGGTTCGCCACCATGACCGACAGGACCGAAGCAAAGGAGATCGAGGCTGCCCAGGCGGGATCCCGCGGCGTGGTCGTCAGCGTGACGGCCAGCGGCCAGACCGGCCAGACAGTCAACTCTGTCTTTCTCGTCGGCAACCGCGAGGAGCAGTGGCTGATCGCGGGCATCTCAGCTATCGACGACCCTAAAGGCTGAAGGTGAATCTCTATCCTTACACCACGCCCGAAGGTGCCTCAGAGATACCGCGTGCCGCCGTGAGGCAACTCCGACCTTCAAGCCGCCCGTCCGACAATCCCCGGAGGAAACCATGCGCACCAAGTTGAGCGCTCTCGTCTGCGCTCTGCACCTTTTGGTCGGATGTAGTGGTGAAAGCCAGTCCACGGGCGAGTCAGTTGCCGTCGATGCAGAGCCTCAAGTCACCTACGTGACGACCGAGAACTTCGACGAAGAAGTGCTGCAGTCCACTATTCCGGTGTTGGTCGATTTCACCGCCACCTGGTGTGTTCCCTGCAAGGTCGTGGATCCGGTCATCATGAGCCTCTACCCGGAGATGGCCGGGCGCGCAAAGGTTTTCAAGCTAGACATTGATGAAGATCCCGAGATCTACCAACGGCTGGGCGTGAACGGCGTGCCGCACATACTGTTCTTCAACGGCGGACAGGAGCAGGACCGAATCGTCAGCCCACAGCCGAGAGAGGTCTACGTTCAATACCTCGAAGCGCTCATCGACGGACGATCAACCCTGGAAGTTTCGCTACAACTCGTAAAGGAAGATCAGTTTCGTCGTCATTTCATCCTGTCCCGAAGCCTTGAGGATTTGCGCGAAGCACTGGGGGAATACCCGGAACTCCTGAGCGAACCGTTTGAGAATGGCCAAACGCCCCTGTCGCTGATCCTTAACAGCCCTAACTACCGGCAGGACGATCAGATTGAGTTCGCCCTGGCGCACGGCGCACAACCTACGACGCGGGACCTCGTCGGACTGGGACGGTGTGACGACTTCACCGCTGCCGTGGCCGAAGACCCCGAGGCAGTGAACCGGCCCGACCCGGACGGCGCAACGCCCCTCTACGTGTCGCTTGCCAGGTCTTACCGGCTCAAGGACGGCGACTGTATTCGCACGGTGCTCGATGCCGGTGCGGATCCGCACGCGAACACGAGCCAGCGATATGCACTGATCCGCACCGTTGTGCTGACGAGGGATCCCGCTTTGATCGGCGACTTGCTCGACCGTGGACTGGATCCGGAAAAGGTCGACGAGAACGGCTGGAACATGTTGCATTGGGCGGCGAGCTACCAATACCTGGATGTCGTGTCGCTGCTCGTGGGACGCGGTTCGAACCTGGCTGCAACCAATGACAAGGGAGAGACAGCCGCCGATATAGTACGAAGGAGACGGGACCGTTCGGCCAAGGCGCTTGAAGACGGCGTGGACGTCTATGGCCGCGCCGTCGAAGAGGAGTCACGTCCGTACTACCAGGAATCAGTCGAAAACGCCGGAAAACTACTCGCTATTCTGGAGCAGGATCCGGCAGCAGCACAGGGTTCCTAGAAGTTGTTTCGACCCGTCCTGCTGGCTGCCGTTGTGGGGTTTGCCGAATGGCTGCTGCCGCCGGCAGTCAACGCCGATGCGCTAAGTCTCGAGAGATTTGAATTGGCGGTCGAAGCACTTCATCCGACCGCCCCTGTCAGTCGTGACCCTCTCTCCATGCGCGTGGCAGCGGTCTCGGCCAACCCGGGCATTGGCGATGCTGTCGTCGCCGTAGTGAAGCTGCGCATCCTGCCGGGGTGGTACATCTACGCGAAAGTACCCGCTGACCAGCCCTTTATCGAGACCGAGTTGATTCTGGAGCACGGGCCGGAGTTGTCGATCGTTGATGATTGGACGGGGCCTCCGGCGGTTCCGCACAAGACAGCGGCGAACACGCAGATCTACGAGTCCCGTGCGGAGGACCTCCTGTTCTTCAGAGAACTGGTGGTAACCGAGCGGGGCAGCGGCGAGTCCAGAATCACCGTCGGACTTGAGTATCAGATCTGCGATGCGGACTATTGTCTGCCGCCAACAACCAAGACTCAGCAGTTGGTCGTGCCCCTGCTGGGCGAAGAGGATTCGTCATGAGGAAGCCGTTTGTCACCCTGCCGGCGTTGCTCGCCGCCTGTTTGTGTACAGCCGCCCTTGCCACTGAAAAGTCCGATCTGCGTGTGCTCTATGTCGGCGTAAACCCGGAAACCGCGCAGCTTTCTGACATGGAATCGACCTTCCAATACGATGCCGACCGCCTACTCGAATTCAAGAAGGCGCGCACGCCAAGCTTCGAGCGATTTCTGTCACAACACTTTACGGTCGTCGACGTAGTGTTTGCGGATGCGTACACGGAATCCGCATCCGATGGCTACGATGTCACCATATTCGGCGACGACATCACGCCGATCAAGCAGGCGGTACAGGAACAGAACGAAGACGGAAGCTGGCTCTATGAACCCCCGGTGTACTTGTCAGCCGAATTCGACCGGGCCGCGATACTGATCGACACCATGAGTCCCCGCGTCAGTCTGGCGCACGAATACAAGATGGACTGGCTGTGCCTGTGCCTCGATGCACACGCACATGATCTGGAGCAGGAGCATCCGATTTTCAACCTTCCAAACAAGGTTGAATTGACCTTCACCGAAGAGGACACGCCGTCAAACTACTTCGAGTACCACATAGGGCGGGATCTCCCAGGTACCTTGCCCATGTGGCGCGTCCAGACGGAAGGCTACACGGACGGTCATGGATTTCCCGTCGGCATGGTCTCCCATGGCCACGGATTCGTCGAAGCGGGCGACTCGGAGGTCATTGCTTCCGGGGTCAACACGAAGCTCTCGAATGCGGTGGCATTGGGACGGCACGGCAATCTCTTTCACTGGGGGTTCGCAGCCGGACCGGACGAGATGACCGACGAGGCAAAACTCACTTTCTTGAATGCGATCCACTACATCTCCCGGTTCGACGGCGACAAGCCCTATACCCGCAGGCAAGGCGGCGCGTTCACTCGCAATATTGCACTGGACGTTTCCTACAGGGCTTCAAAGTCCGAGCATTCGTACCAGGGGTACGTGGATTTCCTCCGCAAGGCCGAGAAGACGGACGAGGAGTTCTTGCGGCATAAGCAGGAAACCGGTCAGAAGCTCACGATTTCCGAGCAGCGGGTGTTGGCTCGAGAGATCGAAATTCCCAGCAGGGAGGAGTTTCTTGAGCAGAGAATTCTGGGAAGGCTGGCCTCGGAGGTTGTTGAGCGATTCGGGACGGACCTGGAAAAATACCTCGAATACTACGAAGCAAACGTGGAGTACCTGGTGCCGGGTTCCGAGCGATTGTCCTATGTCGTCGACGATGATGCCGCCTCGCTTCAGATATCGAACCGCGACCCGGTGATCCTGGATGTGGCGATCAGCCTGTTGGAGCAGGACGGCGAAAATGCACTAGCACGCAGGGTGCTCGATCGCTACACGGAGGAATCGTTTGACACCGCCCCGGAATGGCGGGAATGGTTCAAGGCAAATGCCAACCGCCTCTACTTCGCAGAGGTCAACGGGCACAAGTTTGAAGTGGCCCCCGAACCCTTCCATGGAACAAACCCTGGTCAGTCGATAACCGACACGCCCATCAGGACGGCCCCGTAGTAGATGGCTGTCCACAGCCAGATGCCCGCGATCATCCAGGCGGCGAGTTTCCCCGTCGGAGCGCCAAGAACGACGGCGGCCACGGCCGTCAACGCCTGCCCGAGGATGATGGGCGAGAGCAACCCGACGCCCGCAGCTCCGTACTTCACCATGAACCTCTCGGTGCGCGTAAAGATCGCGCTGTCCATGCCGTAGCGGCGCACGAGCCAGCGCCTGATCGGCCAGGAGCCGTAGACGAAAAACAGGCTGCTCGCCATTCCCGATATGCCAACGACCACAAAGGCCGGCTCGATGGGTCCATCCATGGCGATGATCATCGGCACCGGCAGGAAGATGTCGACAAATCCCAGCAGGAATACGGTAATCAGCGCCATGTCTTGTACATCAAACGCGCCGACCGGCCATCTCGCGACCGTCATGCGCCACAGATGGCACTCGTCGCGTCGCCTCCCGTTTCACGCCACACCGCCATCGTCCGCGCCGACGCGCAGCAACTCGATGGGCAGCGGGAGTACCTTGACCCCCTCGATTTCGCCCGCGTGCCGGCTCTTGCTCCAGATCTCGCCGTTACCGTAGCGAGCGATCTGCTTCAGACTCTTCGGACGAAGCTGGTTCGTCCACTTGATCTCGACGGGCCAGAACCGACCGGCGCGGATGTACGCGATGTCCACTTCACCCCGAGCCTTGATGTAGTACGTCGGAAAGAACCTTCGGAAGTGGTTGGACACGCAGGCCTCGACCATCTGCGACGACCGGACGGGATCCTGTGACAGCGGCAGCATCTGATCGTGGTAGGGGTCGGAGCGCGGTTCAAGCCAGGCTCGAACCGCGTGGAGGATGAACGGGTCGCAGAACATGAGTTTCTTCGCCTTCTTTGGCGCCGGGCCAAGTTTGTCTTCCCGTAGCGCTGGCAGGACCGCGACAGCATCCATGCGCTCCAGCAACTCCACGTAGTCGGCCACGGTCCTGGGATGGTCTATCGAGAGATCCTGGGCCAGACCGTTCCAGGTGACCTGGCTCGTGTACCGCCTGACGATGGCCGACAGGACTTCGCGCAAGTACGCCTCCTGTTTCCCGCGTTTCAGGACATCCCCTCGAATCCAGTCCGAGTACGTGGCGAGCACGCTCTGTCCAATCACGCCATGTTCCGCGAGGTTGTTGATGGCAGTCAGGTAGCCACCGTGGAGCAGGTATCGGTCGAACGCGTCGTAGATGGAGTCGACCGTCTCGTCAGACATGGCGGACGGTTCCATCAAGTAGCTTTCGAAGTCCTCGACATTGCCTTCGAGCGCCACGAAATCCCTGAACGATAGCGGGTGAAGATGGAAGTCGCTGACCGCCGCCTCGCCCCGCCGACCCGGAAACCGCATCCTCGCCTCCTGCATGAAGGAAAGGTCGGAACCCGTCACCACGAGCACGGTGTTGTCGAGCATGCCGGCGTCCGCCGCGTACTTGGCAGCCATATCCCAGCCGCGGATGTAGGTGACCTCGTCGACGATGAGATAGTTGCAACGCCCGTGAGGGGCCTCCGACAGGTGCGTGTCGATGTGCCGCAACAGGCTGTGATGGTCGTCTATCAGTTCCCCGGTAAGGTAAGAGATGGCTGTCGCCGGTATGTCATCGGAGATCAAGTCCGCCATCCACTGCTTGAGCAGCGTGGACTTGCCCGTCTGCCGGCCGCCGCCCAGGCTATAGATTCCGGGCGTTCGCCTCGGTAGCTGATCAAGCAGCGCCGACCGGTGCCGGAAGGTGCATTGGGCAAGATGTCGCAGTTGGGGATCGTTCGCCGAGAACCGCCCGGGATCCTCCCGATGACTGTTGTGGGGAAGGAATCTCGGATCCATCGGCCACCCATGTACGGAATGGATATCGCATAGTATCTAAATTTAGTCAATGCTCAATGACTAAATTTATTCAATGGTGGTGCGTCGGAAAGAAGCGTCGCCTCGCCCAGGCGAGAGTCAGATCTTCCCCTCTTCACGCCACGCCGCGATCGTGTCGATGTCGTAACCGAGTTCCGACAGCACCTCGTCGGTGTGCTCGCCGACATCCGGGGCGCGCTTCGGGCCGACCCGAGTCACGCCATCCACGAACACCGGCGCGTTGATGATGTAAGGCACGCCGACATCCTCGCGCGGGGTCGTCAGGACATCATTGGCGAGGGCCTGTTCGTCGGTGGGCATGTCTTCAAGGTGGGCGAGCCGGGATACGTTGACCCCGCGCTCAAGGAAGAACCGCAGCCATTCGTCGCTGGTCCGCGTGGCCATGGCCGCCGCCACCCGGTCGCGCAATGCCGCGCTGTGGCGCATGCGGGATTGCTGGTCGGAGAAACGCGCATCGCAAAGCAATTCGCCGAGTCCGATCGCCTCCAGGAACGCCTCCTGTTGCGCCGGCGTGCGGACCATGGACAGCACCATCCGACGATCATCGCTCGTCACGTACTGGTGCCGGATCCAGGTTCGCTCCGGTGTCGTGGTGTTGTTTCTCCGAGCGGAGAAATCCGCGCCGGCGATCGCCGCCTGTCCCAGGCAACTGGCGGACCAGAACCCGTTGGCCAAGAGCGACGTCGACACCGCTCCCCCCTTGCCGGTGATCTGCCGCTTGTACAGACCCATCATGATGCAGGCGAACATGGCCACGCACGTGGGGTGGTCCCCCATTCCCGCTATCGACTGCGAGGGTCCGCCGCCGGGTGAGCGAACCATGTCCGAAAGACCGGAACGGATCCAGTAGGCCATGCCGTCGAAACCCGTCTTCTCGGCTTCCGGGCCGCGCTCGCCGTAGGCCGTCAGGGACGCATAGACCATGCGTTCGTTGAGGGGCGCAATGTCCTCGTAGGTCAGCTTCATCCTCCTGCGCACACCCATGGGCTGGTTGGTCAGGTAGACGTCGCAATCGGGGATCAGCTTCCTCAACACCTCCTGACCCTCGGCCGATTTCAGGTCAAGCGTGATGCTGCGCTTGTTTCTCCCATCCATGATCCAGGTGTAATTGACCTCCGCGCCGGGAGCGTTCTGGGTCCTGTACAGGTAGCGAAAGGGATCCCCCTGTCCCGGTTGCTCGACCTTGATGACGTCCGCCCCGAAGTCCGCGAGGATCGTCCCCGCCACGGGACCCGCGACCCACGTCCCGACATCCAGCACCTTGAGCCCTTCGAACAGCAACATCGACACCTCCCCCCACGTTCCGGAATCCCGCACTCTGCGATGACAGGCTAACCCGTTGCCATGCTTCAGACCAACGCAGGCAGGAAGTCGACCGCCGGAATGACTCGGATACCTTCCGGTGTGACAAAGTCGCGATGTCCGGAGATCGGGAGCTGGATCGCCCTGGCCGTGGGGAAGCGAGCCATCAGGCAACGCAGGCCACGGTCCACATCGCGATCCGCGAGCGTGCACTCCATATAAGGAGCGTCAGCCCATCAGGGGCGTCTGTCAGCGGTTAATGCAAACTTCGGACCGGTCCACGCGAGAGAGGTCAAGACTCGATTGCCGAGCAAGTTCCTGGCGGCTCATGCAGTGGCCCAGCGGCGTGACAACATCCAGTATGTTGCCGTCCTGGTCGACAAAGAGATTTGATTCGACCCTCCAACGCAGGCTTCTGTGCGACCAGTCTACTGTTCACGCCATACCTGTTCAGGTCTCGTTCAGGTAACCCATTGCGACCCATTTGCCAGGCTGATAGAAAGTGTGATTGTCCGTTCGAACGGGAGTCGCGTGGGGTCGTGTCGAGCCATGAATAGAGCGATCGCATCGATCATGTTTCTGGCGTTTCTCGCTCAACCGCCGGTCGCGGCTGGCGAGGAGGAAGTGCTCACTAACGAGGACATCCTCATCATGACCGAGGAAGGGCTGGCTGAGCGCGTCATCATCGCGAAGATCTGGGCGTCCGAGACGGATTTCGATATCACCCGCGAACAACTCGTGGCGCTTTCGCGAGCCGGAGTCACCGCTGGGGTGCTCGAAGCGATGGTAATGGAGTCGGTTCCTGCGGCCACCCGCCGGACTGCGGACACCTATGCGCGGCGTTTCGAAGGCACGCCGTGTACGGCGCCGGGGTTCTACCTGGAGGACGCGGAAGGCGCCTTGGGTCAAGTCAACCCCCAGGTGCCGCAGATTCGAGGCGGCTTTGACTTTTTCATTCAGGTGGGTGCGAGGGCGGCCATCCCGGGCGCGCGGTCCGACACGCGGACCAGCAGCCGAACGCCGACGTTCTGGTTCTGTCCCGAGGACCTGGGATTCCAGCCAGACCCCGGAACGGCAGTCGATCCCAGGGAGCTACTGCTGGTCGTCCTCAAGTCCAGCGAGAACAGGAAGGAGCGCTCTTTCGAGACCGGCTCGACACACGTCTGGGTAGACAGGTCGAGCAACATTCCGTCCCGGGTCATCCAGCGCGTGAAATTCGAGAACATGGGCTTCGGCGTCTATCGGATCACCCCGCGATCATCCCTCGACCCCGGCGAATACGGCTTCTACCGTCGCGCCAAAATTACCCCGATGGGGCTCCCGACCCCGAGCCACATATTCGCCTTCGGCGTCGACTAGAAGCCTGCGCCGAGACAGCGTCTCGAGGTCAAGCCGAATCGGCGTCGTGCAGGACCACGGTCCCGGCGTCCCCGTCGATCGTGATCATCTGGCCGTGCTGAATCCGCACGGTGCCATTGCCGACGCCAAGCACGGCGGGTATGCCGTATTCTCGCGCAACGATCGAGCCGTGCGCGAGGATGCTGCCCATGTCCGTCACGAGTCCGACAGCGTGCGCGAACAGTTGCGTCCACGCCGGTGTCGTCAACGGGCTGACGAGGATCGAGCCTGGCACCATCTGGTCGAACTCGCTTCCGCCGAGAACGACGCTGGCGGGCGCCGTGATTCGACCGGAACTGACCGGAAAACCGCGCAGCGTGTCGCTTGAGTCGTCGTTCAGTATCTGCGTCTCCTTGAACGACACGCCCGGATTCGCGCGTGCCTCGTCGGGGATCGTGCCCGGCGGGTGGTGGCGCTTGCGGGCCTCGCGCAACTCGCGCCGCTCGGCGGCGAGTTCACCGAGCTCCGGCAACGCGCGGCGGGCGCTACGCGCTTCGATCGCGCGCTCGAGTTCCTCGGTCACGAGAAAGTACGTGTCGTCCGGCTGGCGGAAGGTGCCGGCCTCGACCATGCGCCGGCCGATCTCGGCCGCCATCGGCCGCAGCACCGACCAGGTGTAGCCGAAATGGAACGCGACCTCCTCCCGGATATAGTTGTAGCGTCGCGAGAGCCACCAGCGATAGCGGAACTGCCAGTATTCGAGGCCGCTCAGAAGTTCGCGGATCTCGGCGTGTTTCTCTGCGCGCACATTCGCGGCGCGCTCCTCCTGCTGCTTCGGATCGTAGTCCGGGTCCTGCACCATCGCCTTGAGCGGCGCAAACAGCGCTGACGGATCCTCGACCTGGGTCGGCTCGACGAAGTCCATGCTGTAGCCCTGGTGGCCGTACGCCGCCAAATACGCGCGGATGTCCGCGAGCACTTCGCGGGCATCGTCGCGCTGCTCGAGCGCCGCCATGAGGAACTTGGCCGGGGTCACGATGACGACGTAGGCCAGCTGTTCGTTGGCCCGGACCTTCTTCGCGATCTCGAACAGGTCGGCGTTCGCCTGCATCGTTTTCGACTCGATACCGGACAGGAACTGACCGCTGATGAAGTGGTGATCCGGCAACGTCTCTCGCAGGAAGCACTGGAACTGGTCGTCCGTGGACTTCGCGACGCCGAACGAATGGCTCGAGTTGCTCGTCCAGTAGTAACCCTCCTCGATGGCCATCTCGCGGATGCCCTCGAGGAGCGTCTCGTCGGACGCCGTCGCCACGTCCACCGCCTTCCATTTCTCGCCGACACCGATGAGACGCGGCCGCGTCTCGGCGTGCCATTCTCCGAGCTGACGCTCGTTGAACGCCGTTTTCGACGCGAACATGTAGGTCGGGTTGTCGCTCTCCGGCATGGTCACCGCATTCGCGAGGTTCGGGTCGTCCTGCGTCGCCACCCACGCTTCGAACTCGCTCCGGTCCGCCTCCGGCAATTCCGATGCAAACAGCGCCAGGTCGTCGCGCTCCTGCTGCGCGATATCCTGCCGCTGCTTCTCCTCTGCGAGCGTCGCATCGCGCTCGGCGGCCTCGATCGCTGCCTCCGAGACAGCCTTGTGCTTGTCCTTTTCGTTCTTGCGCATCCGGTGAACCTGCGGGAAGTCGAAGCGCTGGAACGCGTATCCGTTCACGGACATGAACAGGGGCCCGCCGCCGATCATGATGCTGGCACCCTTGCGCGCGGATTCCAGCCCCTCGGTCAGATACAGTTCGTCGAACAGCGGGCAGATCGGGTCCGGCATGTTCTCGACGATCTGGCGACGGCTCATGTATTGCGCGGGAGGCGGCGGCGTCCATTCCAACTCGATGGGCTGCGCGGGCAGGTTCGTGATCGGGCGCGACTGCAAGAGAAAGAGCTGACGGCCCGAGAACGCCCACTCGATGTCCTGCGGCAGGCCGTCGTAGAGCCTCTCGATTCCGAGCGCGGCATCGGCCAGTTCCCGAAGCATCGCATCGGAGAGCGATGATCGGTCGCGCTCGCCTTCATCGACGTCCGTGAGTACAACGCCCTGCTCGCCATCGGACACCACCTGCTGCAGTTTCGGGCCGATCACGGTTTCCTTTGCTTCGAGCGAACTCTTGTCGACGATGTAGGTGTCCGGCGTCACCTGTCCGCTGACCACCGCCTCGCCGAGGCCGAAGCTGGCATTGACGATCATTTCGCCGCGTTCGCCGGTCGCGGGGTTCGCGGTGAATAGGATGCCCGAGACTTCGGACGGCACCATGATCTGCACGACCACCGCCATCGCAACGCTCGCCTGGTCGATGCCGTTCTGGTGGCGGTAGCTGATGGCCTGCGGCGTCCACAGCGACGACCAGCACTTCCTGACGGCTTCGACGACCGCATCGGCGCCGCGCACGTTCAGATACGTTTCCTGCTGTCCGGCAAACGAGAGCCCCGGCAGGTCTTCGGCGTTCGCCGACGAGCGCACGGCTAGCGCGGGCTCGCCATCAAGGGTTGCATGGGCGTCACGGATCGCCGCGATGATCGCGTCAGAGGGCGAGCGCTCATCGAACAGCCGGCGGATCGCCGCCGACGCCTTTTCGAACGAAATGCCGCGCTCGACGATCTCGGGTCGTGCCAGTTCGAGGATGCGCTGCCCAAGATCGTGGTCGGAGACGAAGGCGCGGTACGCCGCAGTCGTTACCTGGAAGCCGCCGGGAACCGAAAAACCCGCGCGCGCCATGCGCGCAAGCGAACGTCCCTTGCCGCCGACGACCTCGAGGCCATCGTTTTCGGTGTCGAGGGGTGTCGTGAAATCTGCCATCTTCTCGTTGCTACTCCGTCTGCATGTTCAACTGCGCGTCCCCGCCCTGAACAGGGCGTTCTGGGGATCTGGAACCGCGCGCGGGATGCCGATTCCCGACCGTGACCGAAGCCAGCAGTGTTGACCGGCTGGCGCGACGTTCGATTCTGCGACTGGTTGCCGACAGCACAATCAAGGGTCGGGTTCCAAGCGCACGAGGCTACTCAAGCGCTTTGACCCGATCAAATTCCGGCGGGAACCTCTCACCCAAAAAACCGACCTTAGAGAGCCATGACCTGCGCTTGCTGGCGCTGTAGGACTACATGTGAAATCACACCCAGCCCACAGTTTCTTGCCAACGCCCTGTGCTAGCCTCTGCATCCCAACGTGCCAGCAAGAAGCTCTCGAATCTGACCAACCCCATGAACGCGTACCCTGACGAAATGGAATCGCTCAACCACGCAATCCACGAGGCCCTGGCGTCGGGACACTTCAGGCGCGCGAGAGACCTTTGCGATCGCTGGGACTACCTCGTTCCAGCCGACCCCAATCCTCTGTCAGAAAGCGCTCGGCAGTTGGCTGACGCGGTAGATGCGGGCGCCTTTGGCGAACAGGGTGTGCGTAAGGTCCTCCAGATACTCGCAGAGATCCAACACAACCAAGATGTCCGCACATCAAGCAGCGCAATCAGGTCTTGTGGGCGGCCCCCCGAGTCATTTCTCTACGAACGAACCATCCACGCTCCGCCAATGGTCGCAGCAGCGATGACGGGACGCCTGGCCGACCGGATCACCGACTCCTCCGCGCTGATGGCGGATCCCGGCCTCAAGTTCAAGGTTGCATTTGTGGGCTCCCAAGCCGATGGCAGTAACGCCTGAAGTCCTACTCGCCGCAGCCGACGCAATTGGGCGTGGGAATTCCGAGGTGGCCTGGCGAAACGCCGCGAGCCGGGCATATTACGCCGCCTTTCACCGCTGCCGTTCTGTAGCAAAGGACGCGCGCCTTTCCTTTCCCGAGACCGGCAGCGTTCATGCCGGACTCATCGACGTGCTCACGCACCCCTTGAATCCGTCACGCATAAGGAGCCTGGGGTACCTACTCGATCTTTGCCGAGCCCACCGCGTAGACGCCGATTACCAAATCGACGAGAACTCGCATGGAACAAATCTCCGTTCGTCTGATCAGCTCACGCAGCCGAGGCGGACACGAGGGCCAAGTCGAAGCGTTTGGCCTGGCGCTGAAGATGCCGGATCATGCGGTCGCGGCGTTCCTCTTCCCAAGCGGCCAAGTCGCGCTCGACGTACTGCTCGCCGCGGGTGAGCATGGCGTAGATCAGCCGGGCAAGATGGTGCGCGGTGGCCTTGATGGCCTTGGCGGTGTCCATCCGAGCCAGGCGGCGGCGATGCACCGCGCCGATGGCGCTCTTGTCGCTGCGCGCCGTGGTCGCGGCCATGCGCAGCGCTTGGCCGAGGCGGTTGGAACGGCGTCGCGGGCCGCCATTCAGGCGCTTGTCGCCGCTGATGCGCGTGCCCGGCGACAGACCCAGCCAGGAGCAGAAGTGCTTGACGGAAGGGAAGCGGGACAGGTCCGCCCCGACCTCCGCGGCGACGGTCAGCGCCGTCTCGACGCCGATGGTCGGAATGGCCACCAGGTCCACGCCCAGCATGCGCTTCAACCGGCGACGCAGCGCGCGGTCGCGACCCTTGCGCGAGCGCTTGTCCTCCGGCGGGTTCGGCATGTCGCTGCGTGCCAGCTTGTCCAGTTCGTCGTTGATGCGTTCTTCGCAGGCCTCGATCTGCCCTTGCAGCGCGTCGTGGCGCGCCAGCGCCTGCTCCAGCGCGAACAAGTGCTCAGCGCGCCAGTTGCCGCGCAGGCTCGCGGCGATGGTCGCCGCGTCCGCCTTGCAGCGGCCGTCGCGGAACTCGGCCAGAACCGCCCCGTCCCGCTCGCCGGCGACGATGGCGCGCACGATCAACTGGCCGGTCTTGCCCATGATGTCGCTCAAGACGTTGTCCAGCTGCACGTTCATCTGCGTCAGCGCCTTCTGGATGTGGTGCGTCGCCCGCGAGCGCTGGCCGACCAGCTCGTCCCGCTGACGCAGGTACGAGCGCAGGGCGCAGACCTCGTCCGGCACCCGGTAGGCGCCGCGCAGCAGCCCGTGACTCATCAACTGCCGGATCCACTGGCAGTCCATGACGTCGCTCTTGCGCCCGCTGACCTGCTTCGTCGCGCGCGCGTTCACCAGATGCACCTCGAAGCCCGCCCGGTCGAGCACCTCGAACACCGGTATCCAGTACACGCCCGTCGACTCCATCGCCACCTCGCGCACCCCGCACGAGGCCAGCCATTCCGACATCGCCTCCAGCTCCGAAGTGAACGTGCCGAAATTGCGCACCGGCTCCTCGAACCGCGCGCCGTCCACCGCCACGTAATGCCTGCGCTTGCCGATGTCGATCCCCGCGCAGTCCGGATGTATCACCTCCAGATGTCCCGATTTCGTCTTGCCAGCCATGCCCGATTGCTCCACGATTGCCCTACGGTCGCGTCGGGCAAGACCGCGGCGGTACGTTCATGCTCGCATACGGGGTCGCGGGCCACCGCGCCACCAACGTCAGAACGCCGATCACGGTCCGGGCCAGACTTTCATGCGGGCGCCAACGCACCACTGAGCCAACGGCCTCCGCCCGGCGCGGCCTCTCTTGTACACGGCCCAACTGCTCGATGCACGCCACTTGTTCCCTGCGCGTCAGCGCCCCGGTCGCCGGGGGGAGAACTTTCATGGAACAAACGTGTCCGGGAGCGCGAGCGACCGGGTGCGGTTGTTGCATGATCGACGAGCGGGGCCGGGCCACGGGCGGAGCCGAAGGCGACGGCCATGGGGCACTTCACAGGAATCCTTGCAGAGGCGGCTTTGGCTCACTGTAGAGAGATACTGGCAAGGGCAGAATCGCTCTGATCCGACTCGCCGCCCGATCTGCCGGATCGCGATGATCAGACTCTAACTCCGGTCACCGGCATATCGAAACCGTCGCTTGTCCACTTGCCCTTAATCCGGTCGCCGGCGATCGTCCCCTGGAATTCGATGTCGATGAGATAGTCCCCCTTGTCCACACCGAACACGAAGGACACCTTGTTCCCGTCCACCCGGACATTGCGCACCTTGGAAACCTCGCCAAAAGCCTCCATTTCCATCTGACCCGACAAGTCTTCATTGACCGTGAGGTTGTGTCTGCCCCAGCCCATGTCGAGCGCCCATTTCCCGGGCAATTCGCCCGCATCACCGGGAGCGGTGACCTCGGCCTCGGTGGTCTCTTCCACCTCCGGCGCCTGCAGCATCTGCTCGGCAACGCGATGCGTGCGTTCGGCCAGTTCCGAGATCCGGTTGTCGTTGCAGTCCCGCACGACGGACATGAGCCGGTCGTTCAGCACGCCGATCCACTTCTCCGGCAGGGCGTGGGTCCCGAACTTCGCGCCGAGTATCGATCCGACCGTCGCGGCGGTGCAGTCCGTATCCCATCCGCCCCGCACCGTGACCACGATGCCCTGCTCGTAGTCGTTGGCGCCGAAAAAGAGGCCCATGACGACGAGCGCCGCGTTGTTGATCGTGTGAACGCCGTGGTAGTGCCCGTACTTCTCGTATATGCGATCCCAGACGCTCTCCCAGTCCGACAGTTCGCGGCACCAACCCACGGTGTCGTGCACGGCTTCGGAGAGCCGGCAGTTGGCGGGAATCTCCGACAGTCCGATCGTCACGATCTCTTCGATGTCGCTGGTCACGAAGGAAGCCGCCAGCATCGCGGCCATGAGCATCTCGCCGTAGATTCCGTTCTTGACGTGGGAAATGCTCGCGTCCTTGAACGCCAGTTCCGCCGCTCTTTCCGGCCATCCCGGCGCCACGTAGCCGAAGATGTCCGCGCGAATCTGCGCGCCGATCCATTCCCGAAAGGGATTCCGCCAGGTCGCCGACTCCGGGGGCCACACGCGATTGACGAAGTTCCTGTACGCCGCCGATTCGGCCGTGTAGAGGAAGTGGAACGGCATGCGGCTGAGCCAGGTCTGCGCCATGTTGCGCGCGGTGAGGTCCGCACCGTTGTCTTCCAGCGCAAGCAGACCCAGGATCGGGTAATCCATGTCGTCGTCCCGGTCCATGAACTCGATGTTGTCCCGAGTGCTGGCCTTCAGGCGCGGCGAAATAGAGCCTTCGACGAAAGGAATGTAGTTGTCGAGGGGCAGCGCGTCGGTCGATTCGAGGTACTTGTCGATGCGCTCCCGGGGCCAGCCTTCCACGGGTTTGCCCAGCGAGCATCCCGCCGCCCGGCCAAGCCAGGCACCGAGGATGCGGTCGCGAACCGCCTCGTCCCCAAGCCCCACGTCCATGCGCCTGGGCCCGTCAGGACGTAACGCGCGAATGGCTTCGAGATCTGACGGCTCCTGGTAGGGAAACGACGGCTCGGGCTCCAGCGCATCAAGTTCGTTGTACAACTCCACGAAGACTGAATCGTCCGTCGCCTCGTCCGCGAGTGCCTGTTCCACGCGCGGCTCGAAGGCAGAGACGTCGCATCCCTCCTCGCGGCGCTGCACCAGTTCCAATCGAATGAGTTGCCGTTCCAGATTCGCCACTTTTCGGACTCCCAAAGTCGGATTCGCCGCCGATTCGAAAGTGCGCGATTGTAGAACGGCGCCCACAATCCGCCTAAGCCCCCATGGGAATTGTTCCTCAAAACGGCCACCCGCAGGGTCGAGGCCGGTCGGCCCCGCGCGGTCCAAGCTGACGGACCGGCGCCTGCTTCTCGAGCGTGGCCCGTAGCCCGCTGCTCGTGAATGACTTCCCTGGCAGCGCGGTCCGATCTATCGCCGCTACAGGATCTGACGGGCGACGCGATGCGTACGCTCGGCCAGGTCGGAGAACCGGTTTTCGTTGCAGTCGCGCACGCACGACATGAGCCGGTCGTTGAGGACACCGACCCACTTGTCCGGCAAGGTGTGGGCGCCGAACTTCGAGCCGAGGATCGACCCGACCGTGGCGCCGGTGCAGTCCGTGTCCCAGCCGCCCCGCACCGTGACCACGATGCCGTTCTCGTAGTCGTCAGCGCCGAAAAAGAGGCCCATGATGACCAGGGCCGCGTTGTTGATCGTGTGCACCCGGTGGTAGTGCCCGTACTTCTCGGCTATGCGATCCCAGACCGCTTCCCAATCGGATGATTCGCGGCACCAGCCCGCCGTGTCGTGCACCGCTTCCGCGAGCCTGCAGTTCGCCGGGATCTCCGACAGCCCGACCCGGATGATCTCTTCGATATCGCTGGTCACGAAGGAAGCCGCCAGCATCGCGGCCATGAACATCTCGCCGTAAATACCGTTCTTGACGTGAGAAATGCTCGCATCGCGGAACGCGAGTTCCGCCGCTTTTTCCGGCCATCCGGGTGCCACGTAGCCGAAGATGTCGGCGCGAATCTGCGCGCCGATCCATTCGCGGTACGGATTCCGCCAGGCCGCCGACTCCGGGGGCCAGCGAAGGTTGACGAAGTTCCGGTACGCTACCCGTTCGGCCGTATAGAGGAAGTGGAACGGCATTCGACCGAGCCAGGTGTTCGCCATGTCGCGTGCCGTGAGCCCCGCCCCGTGCTCCTCCAGCGCGAGCAGACCGAGGATCGGGTAGTCCATGTCGTCGTCCCGGGCCATGCAATCGAAATTGCCCAGGGTGCTCGGTTTCAGTCCCGGGTGGATAGAGCCTTCGGTGTAGGGAATGTAGTTGTCGAGCGGCAACGCGCCGGTCGATTCGAGGTACTTGTCGATGCGCTCGCGCAGCCATCCTTCGACGGGTTTGCCGAGCTGGCACCCCGCTGCCCGGCCGAGCCAGGCGCCGAGGATACGGTCGCGGAGCGCGTCATCGGACAGGTTCAGGTCCATGCGCCTCGGCCCGTCCGGCCGCAGCGCGCGGATCCCTTCGAGATCGGACGGTTCTTCGTAAGGGAACGAGGGCTCGGGCGAGAGGGTTTCAAGCGCATCGTAAAGCTCTACCAGAACGGCATCGTCAGTTGCCTCGTCCTCGAGCGCTTCTTTTACGCGCGGCTCAAAGGCCGCGACGTCGCATCCCTCCTCCCGGAGCTGCACCAGTTCCGCCGCAATGCACTGCCGTTCGAAATTTTCCATCTTTTCGCCTCCCACCCCAACCGAGACTCAACCCGTTTTCCGGCGGGAATTGTATCCGAATGGTGAGACCGAATTCGTGACGGTGGCCACCCGACTATCGCCAGACAACAAGGAACTATCTTATTGCCAAAAATTTTATTGCCAAAAATATTTTTGTTATCTAATGTACGCGGTCTGGTTCTGAGACCCATCGATCATGCGCAACATTATTGGCCAAGCGGTTGTCGGCGACGACCTTTATGGGCGAACGTACGAACTGGGGCGTCTATGGGAACTACTGGACCATGGCCAGCACATCCTGATGTTGGCTCCGAGACGGGTGGGCAAAACCAGCCTGATGTTGGAACTCCGTCGAGCGCCACGCGACAACTGGGATGTCCTCTATATCGATGTCGAAGGCGGCGAAGGTCCGGCGGATTTCGTAGCGGCAATTCTCGCGGCGCTTGCGACCATTCCTCGCTATCGGACTCTGTTCGAGGCGATTCCATTCTCCACCGGAGTGAAAAAAGTCCTTGCGCGATTGAAATCCGTTGCGGTCGACATCGATGTGTTCCGCGTCGAACTCAAGGGAGCATTGGGCCGCGAGTGGGTACATCCCGAAGACCAGCTCTATGCGCGTCTGGCAAGTCTGCCGGATGCTGGTGTCGATCTTCTGATCATTGTCGATGAGTTGCCGCTTCTCATTTCTCGCATGTTGCGGTCCGACGGAGGACATCGCGAGGTCGAGTTGCTGCTCTCGCGGCTCCGGCATTGGCGTCAGGCACCGGAACTTCGCGGCAGGGTTCACACGCTTGTTGGGGGATCTATCGGACTTGAGGGCGTCCTGCGCCGCGCCGGTCTTTCTGGACTGATTAATGACATCACGCCCTTCCGTCTCGACGCCTGGAGCAGAACCACCGCGACGAAATTCCTGGACGAAGCGGGACGCGATAGCAATTTCCTTCTCGATCAAGACTCAATCACTCACATTCTCGAACTGCTGGGCGATCCTGTGCCGTACCACGTGCAGTTGTTCCTTTCGGCGCTTCGAGACGCCTGCAAAGGCGAACCTGCCCGCATATCACCGAATCTGATCGAACAGTGTTTCGTCGAACGACTTGCTGGTGCCGCCGGAACCGCCCACCTGGACCACTACGCAACGCGCCTGGAAAGTGCGTTCGACCCGGAGGAATACGCGATGGCTCGCAGCATTCTGAGCCGCGCCTGCAACAGAGCGGGCGTAAGTCTTGCGCGTCTCAAAGATCTGACCAAGCCGAACGAGGCAACGTTTCAATCGGTACTGCGCGACTTGCAGGCCGATGGCTATTTGAATCGGCAGGGAGACCATCTCGAATTCCGGTCGAATCTCCTGCGGGAATGGTGGGGCAAACACCATGTTTCATAGGGTCGCGCCATGATCCGCAGGCGCCTTTACAACCCGGCTCAGCTCACAGCCGAGGAACTCAAGGCTTCCTTTGTCGCACGCCGCGAAACCCTTCGGGAAATGCTGCGATTGATCGGCGAACAGACCCCCGACCGACCATGCCAGCACATGCTGCTCGTCGGATCGCGCGGCATGGGGAAAACCACGCTCGGCCTAAGGTTCCTGCTCGCGATTCGGGAAACTCCCGCCCTCGCCCGCCAATGGCAACCCGTCGCCTTCCATGAGGAAAGCTACGAGATAGGCGACCTGGCGGACTTCTGGTCAGCCGCGCTACATCATCTCACCGGCGCCACCGGGGATCCGCGATGGGCTGACAGGGCCGATGCCCTGGCGCAAGACGAGCCTGACAGCCAACGGCAGGCGGCGTACGCGCTCGCATCGCTCTTGGACTTCTGCCGGGCAAGCGGGAAGCGGCTGATCCTGTTCGTCGAAAACCTCGATATCGTATTTGGCCAACTGCGCGACGAGCGCGAAGTTCACGCACTGCGCGCCAGCTTGATCGAGCATACGGAGATTCTGTTGATTGGCTCCGCCAACGCCGTCTTTAACGCCATCCGCAGCCACGGCGAGCCGTTTTACGAGTTTTTCCGACTCATCATGCTCGACGGAATTGGACAGGACGAGTGCCTTCGGATACTCGAAGCGCTGGCAGAAGGCGACGGCAACGTCGACACACCAGGCGCTTTGCGTCGCGAACGTGGCAGGCTCGCAACCATACGCCGCCTCACGGGCGGCAATCCGCGGTTGCTGGCGCTTGCCTGCCGCATGCTGATCGAATCGCCGGTGGACTCCCCGTTCGAGGATCTGGAGCAGCTTATCGACGAGCAGACGCCTTACTTCAAAGCCAGGATCGAATCACTCCCGGTTCAAGCCCGAAAAGTCTTCCATTGCCTCGCTGAAGGATGGAGGCCGATGCTCGCCAGAGAGATATCCGCCGCCGCGAAGCTAAGTTCTTCTCACGCGAGCGCTCAGCTCAGGCAACTCGTAGAAAAGGGCTACGCCCGAGAGGTGCATTTGGAACACGAAAAGCGAACCCGCTACGAGGTCGCTGACCGGTTCTACAACATCTACTTCATCTTGCGTTTCTCGCGTGCCGGCCGAGATCGCCTGGCGCGGCTGGTGGCCTTCCTCCACGATCTGTTCGGCCCGAGGGAAATGCGCTCGATGTACCCCCAGGCGCTCGAAGCATTGCGTGCCAGAGCTTTGCCCGACGCAGATGTGTCCGACTGGCTCGGCGTTCTGACGAGCTACGTGGCTGAAGACAAAGAGTTCACTGGTCGCGATGATTGGCACCGCAAAGCGATCAGCCTTGTCGCTGAAAGGATCGGAGCGAACGCGCCGGTCCTCGACGAGATCAATGAGGCATTCGCAGAGCAGGATAGATCACGAGCTGCTGCCGCCAGCTTCCAGCGCGGTCTGGAACTGGTCCAGGCCGGAAACTTCGCGGAAGCAGAACTGGCATTCCGAAAGGCTGCCGTCGGGACGCAGGACGATGCCGCCGTATGGACAGCGCTCGGCTACACATTGTCCGAACAGGGGCGTTTCGAAGATGCAATCGCCACTTTCGAACGTGCTGCGAAGCTCACCGATGTTGACGACCCAATAGCGCGGCGTGTCGTCGGTTTTGGCGCATTGGCGGGTGCGAGCACCGCCTTTCTCAAAAGAGATCTTTTCAAAGCCGCCGCGGCCGCCGGTAAGCGAAGTTTCGAATACATCCATCCGGGCGATGAACCAGACCACCGTCACATGGCCGCCGAGGTGACCCGGTCCTTGGGCAATGATCTCAAGAGAACAGGTCAAAATGAGGAGGCTATAGCCTTCTGGTCGCGCGCTTCGGAATACGCCAACCCGGACGATCCACACGGGTTGCGCGACGCTGCCGCAAAGGCGCTCTTGACCAAAGGCTCTGCTCTAGAAGAACTGGGCAGAAGCGCGGAAGCGCTTTCAGCATGGAGAAACGTCCTCGAATACATACATGAGACAGATCCAACGGAACTACGTCAATTGGCCGTTCTTGCGCTTCGCACTTCGGGAGCCACCCTCATGGAACTGAAACTACTAGACGATTCAATTGACGCCCTAAGAGAGACTTCAAGATATGTCCGCATCGACGATGACGCGGAGCACCGCCGCAAGGTGGCTTGGTTGCTAGCGGTTGCGAGCAGGTCGTTGAACTTCTCAGATAAGTTCAGTGAGTCCGAATCCGTCTGCAAAGAGGCGACTGAGATCGACCCGACATGCGCCGATGCATGGCATATTTGGGCAGAGGCAATCCTCTGGAAAAGCGACCAAGCCCGCCTATTGGAGGCTGAGACCTATGCTCGTCGTGCGGTTTCGTTGGCTCCGGATGATGCGGCCGCTTTACATACGCTTTCCGATGTCATGGCAGATCGCGGCAACTGGACGGAGGCCCTCGATACGCTGGAGCGCGCCGTTCGTGCGGAAGCCGACTACAGGCGCGAAGAGTGGCCCGGTTTGACGGACTCGTTGATCGAAATGGTCGCAGCCGGCCATGGGATGCGGGTCAAGCGAATTCTGGAGGAAGCCGGTTTCGCCAAAGAACTGGAGCCCCTCTGGTTTGCGTTAAGAATCAAACTCGGCGAAAAAATCGAACCGCTGCCTGCAGAGATCATGGACGCCGTGAACAGTATCCGCCAGGAGTTCGAGGCACGACACCATTGACTCCAGTGCACGGATTGCCGATCGCCAAAATCCGTCGCCCTAACGGGCGTCGTCTCTTGCCCCCCCAAGCCCAACTATCACCCTGGCGACGGAACGGAACACTAGCCCGACCCAGCCCGAAAGTGCTCGATCGAGAGGTATCGATACAGCTTGAGCGCGAGTTCGTTCCGGTTCGTTTCCAGCCAGTCCCGCGAGGCCGGCGTCAGCACCATCGTTCGGCAGGGTTCGTCGGCGACGACGGTGGCCACGTCCTCGTCCCTCGCACCGATCGGCGGTACCACGTCGCCGGGACCGCGCTGGTACAGGCGCGCGCCCGCGTGGTCGTAGGCGGTAACCCGGCCCGAAAGCACCAGTTGCAAACCCTCGAGTTCCCGATCCGAAGCCGCCAATGTCTCGCTGGCGGCATAGTCTCGCGCATCCATCCAGTCGCCCAGTTCTTCCATTAGCTCCTCGAACTCGATCTGCCGTTCGAGATGACGCTCAAGGTCGTCTGCGGTCTGTTCCAGCAACGAGACGTGATCGCTCTCCTTCCACGCCGCAATGACGGTGTCCTCACAGCGTTCCAGTGCCAGGTCCGCATTCGGCTCGAACAACAGCCCCGCGAAGGTCTGCGGCGAGACGCTGCGCTGCAATCCCGCTCTCAACGGTTCGGGCGACGCGCTCAGCACCACCTGCACGCCGGCACTTCCCGCCTCCTGCAGCAACCGGCCGAGCACGTTCACCGCCGAGAAGTCGAAGCCGGAGACTGCGGCGAAGTCGAGCAGCAGACAGTCGGGGCGCGACGTTCCACTCAGGGACTTTCTCAGGCGATCCGCCAGCGGGGAGACACTGCCGAAGAACACGTAGCCGCGCAGCAGATACGCCTGCACGCGGTGGCTTTCGTCCACCAGTATGGCCCGTTCCGGCACCGGCCGGACCCTGTTGCTGCGACGCTCGAGCGTGGTGAAGTGAGATTCGATCACGTCCACGCGGCTGAGACGGGCGGCGAAGAAAACCAGGGTGGCCAGCATGCCGACCCCCACGCCTTCCAGCAGTCCGAAGCCGATGATGGCGACGAAGATCAGCACGACGATGCTGAATTCGGACAACGGCAGTAGCCGACGGCCCCTCACCAGTCCTTCGTCGAGCATGCCGAGTCCCGCGAATACCAGGATGCCTCCGACGAGCGACGCGGGCACGAACTCCAGCATGCCGTCTCCGAAGAACAGCGCGATGCCGATGACGAGTGCCGCGACGACGCCGGTCAGACGTGTCGCGGCCCCCAGCAACTTGCTGCGCATCGATGCGGGAACGACCACGGTCACGACCGTGCCGCCGCCGACACCGGCCACGACGGACGCGAGGCCTCCCACCTGGAATTCCCGGTCCCAGTCAAGCTCCTGGTTGGTCGCCACCTCAAGCCCGGCCAGGTTCAGGACGACGCAGATGAACGCGACCAGGATTAGCGCCAGCATGTTGGGGATCTGCGTCGCCAATGCGGTCCAGTCCACCCACGCGATGTCGGTGACGCCGAGGGCGGGCCACAGGTTGCCCTCGGCGGTGCTCGACAACAGCAGCCCCATCGACCGCGCCTCGGCGCCGGAAATGCCGACGGCGTCGAGCGCCAAGTGGTATCCCCCAACGACGAGCACGACACTGATCGGCAGGATCCAGGCTTTACCCCAGCGCTTGATGGCGGCGTACAGGGCAATGCCATAGACGACCCCGGGGCCCCACTTCCAGAGCGTGGAGGGCTCTACCAACTCCGGAATCGCTTTCCAATGCGGCTCCCCACCCATCAGGGAAACCGCCGCGAGACACACCGCGCCCCCGATTCCCGCAACGAACCCGGCGGACACCGGATAGGGGATGAACCGGAGCAGGTTGGCCAGCCGGAATCGCCCCAATGCCAGGCAAGAGGCGCCGGTAATCACGGCGCTCAGGATGAGCGCTGCGGAGACGGTGACGAACAGGGCCCGCCCGTCGGCATCCATTTCGCCCCCGAAGACTGCCATGCCGATCACCAGCGCGGGAGACAGTCCGGCGATCACGCCCCGGTACCCCGCCGCGACCGCCATGATCAGGCAGGCCGCGAAGTTCCCGAACAGGATGAGGCCAACGCCCTGGGAAGAGTACGGCGTCAGGGCACCGGAGAAGATGAGCGTGGCGAATGCGACCTGGGCGACGAGCAATCCGAGCCCGGAGGTGAAGCCGGCAGACAGGCTCGCGACGGTCCTCCCGGTCAGCTCGGCACGGAGATCGTCCACGAACTGTGCAAGACGCTCACTCATCCCGCATACCCCGGATACGCGACGTCCCCGAGTTAGTGCCCTCCTCGTCCGCACCGACGTACGGCCAGTCGCGAATCGAACCCGGGTCTTTGGTGCTCGCGAGGGCAACCGTCGCGAGGAAGCGTTTCATGGTCGGTCCCTGGATTCGGCGTAATCAATCTTATGGCGAACCTGCCGGTATCGCCAGATTGCTCGACGGGCGCGGAAAACGAGAGGTGTTGCCCGGCTACGGGCGACGGGGATCAGGGAATCTCAGGGAATCAATGTGAGGATGAAAAAGCCCGCCACAAGCGCAAGGCTCACAACGCTTTGCCAGTCCAGTTGTACGGTGCCGATATTCATCGGAACCGGACGTTACCGAAGTCGCGCGGGCGGATGAAGTAACGCTTCACTCTATCAATATTCCGACTCGTCACGTGTCACGCGAGGGAGAGCGCCGCGAACAGCGTGACCGGCACCACGATCAGCCACAGCGAGATGCTCAGCCAGACGGCCCGGCCGTTCATCGATGCGATGGTCGTGCGCCGGATCTCCATCCCGATGCAGAAGAGCGCCACGATGAGCAGGAAGTGGCTCACCGACTTGGCATGCGCGACGATATCCACCGGCGGCTGCAGCAGACTTCCCGCCAGGGATGCGGCCACAAACAGGAGCAGAAACGCCGGTATCCGCAGCCTCGTTTCGCTTTGCCGCAACAGCACTCCAGCCAGCAGCGCGACCGGGATGAGCAGGAGCGTCCTGACCAGCTTGACCGTCGTCGCGACTTCCAGCGCGCGGTCCCCGAATATCGCGGCGGCCCCCACCACGGAACTCGTGTCGTGGATCGCGAGCGCCACCCAGACGCCGAACTGATCCTGCGTCATCTCCAGGTACTGACCCAGCCAGGGCAGCAACAGGATCGCGATGGCGTTCAGGATGAAGACGATCCCGATACAGATCGCCACCGACGCCGGTCGCGCGCGGACGATGGGCGCGAGCGTCACGATTGCGGTGCCGCCGCAGATGGCGGTTCCGGTGCTCAGCAGCCGGGACTGATCCTCATCCACCTTCATCAGCCGGCCGATGACGAGTCCGGCGATCAGGGTGCAGGCGACAAAGCCGAGAACCAGTCCCGAGTAGTCGCGGCTCGTCTGCCAGAGGACCTGGACGTTCAGGGTGAAACCCAGGCAGACGATCGCGGCTTTCAGACATAGCTGACCGCCACGACTGACGTACGCCGGCCAATCGGGCTGCAGCGCCAGACTCACCGTGGCGCCGACAACGAGCGCCAGGGCCGGATGGCCCACCCACAGCGCCGCCGCGAAGGCGATCAGCGCCGGCGCGTACTTCCACCCACCGGGACTCGACAGGAAAGACCACTTGTTCACGACACGCATTCTCCCGCCTCCGCTTCGACCGTGCAGGCGGGAGGTCGTCCCCGTGCCAAAATCCGTCGCCCATGCAGGCGCCGTTCGTCGATTCCGCCGCGCGCGCGGCTAGTCCGCTGGCTGCTAGCGGCCCTTGAACACCGGTGCGCGCCTCTCCTTGAAAGCGCGTACGCCTTCCTCGCGGTCTTCGCTCTCGGATGCACGATTCTGTCCCCACACCTCGATCATCGCGGAGTCCTTCGGCTCCCGGATCAGTCCACGGAGAACGGCTTGCTTGGTCAGCGCATAGTGCAGGGTAGGCCCTGCTGCCAGCTTGTCCGCGAGCGCCTGCGCCCGCGGCATCAGATCTTCCGGCGCGCATACATCCATCACGAGGCCGGCGCTTCTCGCCTCGTCCAGCGGGATGTCTTCGGCCAGGTACAACCACATGAGCGCCCGGCTGTACCCGACGTGTCTCGGCAACGTCCACGTGACCAGGTCGTCAGGGTGTATCGCGCGCTTGTTCCAGATCGGAATCAGTCGCGCGCGGTCCGAACAGATGCGGATATCGCACAGCAGCGCCAGGCCCAGCCCGCCGCCAGCGGCTGGGCCGTGAATCGCGGCGATCGTCGGCTTGGGCATTTCCAACAGGTCGACACACCACATGAATCGCGGCTCGTGAGGACGGGACGGCCATTTGCGCTGGTCCGGCGCACTGAGATCCGCCCCGGAGCAGAACGCGCGGCCCGCCCCCGTCAGCACCAGAGCCCTTACGTCGCCGTCGTCCCGCACGTCCGCCAGCATGTTGTAGATTGCTTCGCGCAGCTCGCCATCAAACGCGTTCAGCCTTTCCGGCCGGTTCAGCGTGACGGTGAGCACGCCGGTTTCGCTGAGTTCGGTTTGCAGCGAGTCGGAGTACTGGTACTTCGGCATGTTCGTGTCGTGTCGTGCTGGAGCACTCACACTAGCAGCACCGGCCCACAAATATCTATGGCACGACCGGCCGCGGGGTTAGGATGCAAAACAGCTGGCCAGTCGGTGAAAAAACTGAACCATGAAGAGACTCCTGGCGGGGATGGCGTGCTGGCTCCTCACCGGCTGCATGCAATCGTCGATCGTCACGAGGCCACCGATATTGCCTTAGGTGAGGCACCCGTTTGTCCACTTATATAATCTACTTATAGGTAAGCCACGCGGACGCACGAGGGGTATCGTTTATTGAACGGTGCCGGCACGCGACCAAGAGAGCACATGGAACTGGACAGTGATCGAGTAGGCGATGTCCTTGTCGTTTCAGTCGCCGGTCGCGTCGACTGGTCCGGCGCGGAGGGGTTCGGGCTATTCCTGGACGATCTGGTTCGTCGCGTCGGCCCGAGCCCCATCATCCTGGACACGGCAGATCTTGACTACATTGCCAGTGGGGGTATCCGTGCCCTCTTGATTGCCGCGCGGGCGCAGGCGCGCAGATCAACGCGTTTTGCGATCTGCTCGCCGGAAGACAGCTTCCTGCGTTCGCTTCTGGCGACCACCGGCCTCAACCAGTCATTCGAACTCCACGAGACGCGTGAGGCCGCATTGATCGCGTTCGGCGTTCAGAACTAAGCAATCCGCCCCGGACAAGGGCGGCAAATGGGGACCGACCGTTCGCGCCGGGCAGTTCCTCGCCGGCTATCGGGAAGGAGGCGCCACCGCACATCCGCAGTTCGCGATCATGCGGTTGCGACCTTGTAGCCGTCGCTTTCGCTCAGCCGCGCAAGGTACGCGCTCGTCCTCGGATGGTCGTTGCCCAGCAGCTTCACAAGCTGCACGACCATGAGCGTGTATCCCATCATGATGTCCGCAGCGCCGAACCGGTTGGCAACGAGGTAGTCGGTGTCCTGGAGTGCGGATTCGACCGCGTCGAGACAGGTAATCACCTGTGATCGGGCCTCGTCGACGAGCGCCGGGACCCGCTCCGCTTCCGGCGTGTTCAACGCGTGGCGGATGAAGTCGCCTATGGGTCGCGAACAGGTCGCTTCGGCGAACCAGCTCCACTGCAGGTAGTGCGCGCTGTCTGCGGTGCCGGGCTCGGGAACCAGGCGCCCGCCGCCGTACCTGTCCAGCACGTACTGCAGCATCGCGCCGGACTCGAACATCGTGAAGCCGTCGTCCGCCATCGCCGGAATCCTGCCCGTCGGGCTCAGGGCCCGCCATTCCTCGCTGCGACGATACTCCTCGGAAGGGTCGATGATTTCGAGGTGGTAGGGAATGGACAGTTCTTCGCACGCCCAGATCACGCGGACCGATCGCGTGGACCTGTAGTGGTAGATGGTCAGCATGCAGACTCCTTGTTGGTGAAGCTCGCCATCCCGAAGAGACTGGCCCGGGCGGATCCGAAGACCGCGCCGCCGGCGACGATGAGCCGCTAGTTGGGCGTTACCGCGACGCCGCGGATATGGCCGAACTCCAGTTCCAGCTTCTCCCAGTCCTCGCCGCCGTCCTCGCTGACGTAAATGTAGCCATGGATGGTGGCGCCGACGATGGTGTCCGAGACGTCGCGGTGGGTGCCAAGCCAGTAGACCACTGAGTTGGGCTCCACGGGCAAAGGCACCGGCTCCCAACTCTTGCCGCCGTCCCTGGTTCGCCGGATCGCGCCGGTTTCTCCGGGTATCCCGTTGCCGTTGCCGAGGAACAGCGTATCCGGGTCGTCCTGCTTGATGATGACGCCTCGACAGTACGAGATTTCGGGGAACTCATGGATGTCCCAGCTCGCGCCGTCGTCGAGGCTCGTGGCGATGCCGAACGGAGTGCTCGCATAGACCCTCGAATCGTCCCCGTTGATGGCCATGCAGTGCACGTCATCGTAAAACTGGCTCGGGCCGATCTTGGATTGCCGCGCCCAGGTGTCCCCGCCATCCGTACTCTTGTGCACGCCATCCACCTCGGCGCTCGCCCAGATGGTGCGATGGTCGCGGGGGTCGACGGTGATCTTGGTGGTTCTCGGCGGCCACACGGGGGCGCCTTCGTCGACGCTGATGTCCATCTTCTCCCAGGTCTGCCCGCCGTCCCGTGACCGGAACCCCTTGGGCCTGGTGCCGACGTAGATGTTGTCCGAGTTTATGGGGTCCACGTCGATCGACCAGATCTCCAACCCCTCCATGGGAGATTTGAGGAGACGCCATGAAGCGCCGTTGTCGTCGCTGCGGTAGATGCCCATCCGGTCCGATCCCGCGAGTATCCGGTGAGGGTCGTCCGGATAGACTGCGAGCGCCCGAACGTTCCCCTCCAGTCCACCGACGCCACTATCGGGAAGCGGTTGATCGGACGGGGTGCCTTGCCAGGTCTCGCCGCCGTCCCGGCTGCAACGCAGGCCATTGCCGATGGTTCCGATGAAAATCGTGTAGTTCTTGTCCATGCCATCCCCTGCCTTCGCCTATTGCCACGATAGTCGCCCGGGCCCGAAGGGCTCGTCAAGGTGGACAGGATTGCGCGTGAAACGCGCCTTGAAGCGACTTACACAATGCCCAGCGACCTGGCACGATTCACGGCGATCTTGCGACCATGTACGCCGAGCTTGGCGAACAGGTGCCGCACGTGGTAACGCACGCCGTCCCGCGTCAGCCCCAGGTCTGCCGCGATCTGTCGATCCGTCTGTGCTTCCAGCCGGTGCAACACCTCGAACTCCCGCGCTGTCAGCTTTGGTGGCTCGTCGTCTTCGGCCGTCCGTGCCACCATCAGTAGCTCCGACGCCCAGTTCTCAAGCTGCAATCCAGGCTTGGTCTCCAGGAACCGCGTGAGCAAAGGAATCGCCGCTGCCCGTTCCCGCACCATGGGCCGCGCGTAGTCCGTTTTCGCGAAGAGTTGCAGAAACTCGGCCAAGTGCTCCGCTGCCAACTGCGGCTCGCCCGCCGCTGACCGCGACGTACTCCATGGCGCGCCTCCGGTCGATCAGGCGTAATAAGGTGGCCTCCGACCCTTCCTGTGCGTGCCAAAGCCGAACGGGGTCGGGTCATACGGCCCCACCGTATCCACACTGCGACTCGGGTCGATTCTGTCTTCCATCCCCATGCCCCAGTAGGCGACATTGACCAGCAGGCGCCGCAGGTCATCGCTGCGCAGGTCGGTGGCCGCGCCCATGGTGGTACAGAAGACCTGCGACGTCTTGCCTTCGTCGCCGGTGTACTCCTTGATCCAGGCGATGGGCATGGTGGGCGTATCCGGCTTGGGGTCGTCGTCGTGGTTCATGCCGACAAGGACCTGGCCGTCCAGCAGGACCTGCGGGTTGCCCGTCAACTCGCCCACCGCATACACATCCGTCGTTCCCCAGACGTCCTCGACGCCCTCCAGGACGGGATGGTCCTTCGATGCCGGGTTGATCAGGGCGCGGGTGCTCTCGTATCCGTGATGGCCGTGGTGCGCAACCCAGGTATCGCCCAGCACCTGGCGGCCGAAACCGCCCTCGAACTCCTCGTTCGTGCAGTCGTACTTGGCGTAGGGACCGCTCTTGTCGCGGCTGTACTGGAAGGCGTGGGTCGCCGTCCTGAGACCCATGATCGGGCGGCCCGAGTTGATGTAGTCGACGATGTGCTTCATCTGCGCGTCGGGCAGTTCCCGGAAGCGGGTGAAAATCAGCATGAGGTCGGCCAAATCGAGCGCATCGAGACCGGGAATGTTGGTCTGGTGCTCCGGATCGATCTCGCCGGTCTCGGGGTCGATCGCGAACAGCACGGTGCAGTCGAAGCCGTGATGCGTCGACAGGATCTTCGCCATCATGGGCAGCGCTTCTTCCGAGCGGTACTCCTCGTCGCCGCTGACCAGCACGATGTGTTTGCCCGCGCCGGGGCCATCCGTTCCTTTGAATTCAAGCCATAGTTGATCAGTCATGGGGATGCACCATGACCTTGCCGCACATGCCGCTCATTTGCAGTCTCCAGGCATCTTCGATCTGTGAAAGGGGAAAGTGGTGGGTGATCAGCTTGTCGAGCGAATCGCCCACCTCGGAAATCATGTTCAGCATGTCGGGCGCGTCGCCCAGGCTCCAGTGCCAAATGCCATGCAGGTGCAGGCCGTTGCGAATCATGCCGTCGCTGACCTGGATGGTGTAGTCGCCGGACTCGCCCACGAAGGCGAAGTCTCCCAGCCTGCGGGTGGCCGGCAACAGGAGGTCCATGTAGCGCGACTGGCCGCTCGTCTCCACGGACTTCGACGCGCCAAGACCGCCAGTCAGTTCGAGAACCTCGCCGACTACGTCGTCGCTGTCCGGATCGAGCACGACTTCGGCACCGAGGTCTTTCGCGAGCTGGCTGCGAAAGCTGTTGCGGGCAACGCCGATGACCCGCGCCCCGCGGTAGACGGCATTGATCACCGTGCCGAGACCCACGGGACCGAGGCCGCTGACCAGCACCGTATCCGTGCCGGACACCTGCATGGTCTCCATGGCGTTCCAGGCGGGTCCGAGGCCGCAGCAGGCCATGCTGGCATGATCGAACGACATCTCGTCCGGTATCGGCAGGACCAGCCAGTCCTGCTTGAGACAGTACTCGGCATAGGCCGCCGCACCGGCTTCGGTGCCGCAGGACGCGTGGGGATCGACCGGATCCTGGCAGTGAATATAAGCGCCGCTCAGGCAGAAACGGCAGTTGCCGCACCAGAACCCAGGCATCACGACGACCCGGTCGCCGACGTTCACCTTGCCGGGCCTCGCGACCTCCACGACCTCCCCCGCCGCTTCGTGACCCAGGCAGGAAGGATCTTCATCGCCGCGCTGGAATTCCGCCCGCGCGCAGCCATCGGCATAGTCGGCGTATTCCGTGCAGAGCGGCGCCGACAGCACCTTGACGACCACGAATTCGTCCTTCGCGTGGGGGACGGGCTTGTCGATCAGCTCGCACTGCTCGACGCCGGTGATGGCAACGGTCTTCAAGTCTTCAGTTCTCCCATGGGTGCAGGATGATCTTGCCGCACTCGTTGCTGGCCCTGGTCTCCAGCGCCTGTTGGACTTCGGAAAACGGGAATGTATGGGTGATCACCTTGTCGAGCAAGGACTCCGCGCCGCGTATCGTGCCCATCATGACGCTGGCGTCCCGCTGGTGATTCCAGTGCCAACAGCCGTGCACGGTCAATCCCTTGCGGTTGACGTCTCTCGCGTTGATCGGTCCGCCCCAGCCCGGGGACGCGATTTGGCCCCTGAGTGCGGCCGCCTGGATCAGGAACTCCGGCGCCGTCTCCACGCTGCTGCATTCAACGCTCTTGTCCACGCCTTTGCCGTCCGTCAGATCCATGATCTCGTCCAGCGCATCATCGCTGGTGGGATCGACGACCGCCTCGACGCCCATGTCCTTGGCGAGGGCGACGCGGTAGGGATTCATTTCAAGCCCCAGGACCCGCGCCCCGCGATAGAGCGCAGTGATCGAGGTACCGAGCCCCACCGGACCCAGGCCCGAAATCAGCACAGTGTCCGTGGGCATGACCTGCATCGTCTGGTTAGCGTTGAAACCAGGACCCATGCCGCAGCAGGCCATGCTCGCGTGGTCGTAGGAAATGTCGTCCGGGATCGGCACCAGCAGCCAGTCCTGCTGCACGCAGTACTGTCCGAGGGTAGCGGTGCCGGTCTCGTTGCCGCAGATCGCTTTCGGATCCTTCTTGTCCGGGCAGTAGATGTGGTCTCCCGAGGTGCAGAGATCGCAGACGCCGCAGCCGCTCTGCGGCATCACCGCGACGCGGTCGCCGGGCTTGACCATGGTCACGGCCGGACCGATCTCAACGACTTCACCCGCCGCCTCGTGACCGCCGAGAGGACGTTGCATGCCTCTTAAGAACACGTGGAACTCGGTGCACAGGGGCGCGGCGTGAATCTTGATCTTCGCGTAATTCTCGGCGACCCCGGGATCGTCAAAGTCTTCCAGGCCGCATTGGCTTTCGCCGGTGACAACAACGCGTTTCATCGTTCGCTCCCCCACATGGTCTCGGGCACCGCCCAGGTGCTTCCCCGATAAGAATACACTCGCATGGAATAAGCCTCTCCCCGGATTCGGGTTACGGAAGATGTTGGAGGCAGTTTCGCGACGGGGGTGGACGAGCGCGAGGTTTTCGGCGTGGTAGACGTTTCAAGCCGGCTGATCTGCTTGCCACGACCCAACTTGTCGACATATTCTCTCTACGTCGACACGTTGCAGTGAAAATGTCGATGAGATCGACATGTTCGGAACACGTGTCGACGGGAGCAGGATACATCGACATGGCGTTCGATCCCAATCGCCCCTTCAATGACCTTCCGAACCTGCCGCCGGCTTCGGACACCGAGACAAGGGCCATTCTTCGGAGTTGCATTGCCGCGCGCGCGGCACTGGCGGAGCTCCGGGTCTCCGGGGGCCTTATCCCAAACCAGGCGATGCTGATCAATTCGATCCCCCTGCTCGAAGCCCAGGCGAGTTCCGAGATCGAGAACATCGTCACGACGACGGACCGGTTGTTCCGCTATGCCAACGATACGGCGGGTCGAGCCGATCCTGCTACCAAAGAGGCACTGCGCTACCGCACCGCATTGCACCACGGATTCGAGATGCTGGAGCGGCGGCCGGTTTCTACCGGCATGGCCGTCGAGGTCTGTCGAACGATCAAGGGGGTGGAACTCGACATTCGCGCCACGCCGGGAACGGCGTTGGTGAACGATGCAACCCAGCAGGTCATCTACACGCCGCCGGAGGGAGAAGGCGTTCTCCGGAGCAAGCTCGCCAACTGGGAGCGGTACATTCACGAGGCCGAGGAGATCGACCCATTGATCCGCCTTGCCGTCATGCATTATCAGTTCGAGGCGATCCACCCGTTCGTCGACGGAAACGGACGGACCGGACGCGTGCTGAACCTGCTCTATCTGATTGACAAGGGCCTGCTGGATATACCCGTGCTCTATCTCAGTCGGCACATCATCCGGAACAAGGCGCTTTACTACCAGCATCTGCTTCAAGTGACGACCCGACAGGCGTGGGAGACATGGATACTGTTCATTCTCGAGGCCATTAGAACGACAGCCGAATGGACCACGGCGAAAATCCATGCGATCCGGGAGCTTCTCGACGAGACGGCTGGTGCGATTCGACAGAGGATGCCGAAAATCTACTCCCGCGAACTGGCGGAACTGATCTTCGTGCATCCTTACTGCCGGATCAGCGACGTGGTCAACGCGGACATCGTCAAGCGTCAGACGGCCGCCGTCTATCTGAAAGCCCTCGCAGCCGAAGGCCTCCTCGAGGAAATCAAGGCGGGACGCGAGAACATCTACATCAACCCGCCGCTCTTGGCGCTTCTGCCCGAGCGCGAGTGACTATACGCAACGCGGCAACATCATTGATCAGACTGCGCCTGCATCCTGTTGATCGGCGCGTGGGTAGGACGCCAATCAGAGCTTCGGTTTCTGGATTGCGATGGGATGTGTGAACCACCTACCTCAATTAGGAGGCTTCCTATCGACCACGGTCTCTATTTCCCACATGCGCCCTGCGGGGCCTTGCAGAGACAAGGGGACGATGGCCTCATAGGCTGAATTGACAACCCCCTCGGTCACTCGGGACCCCGCAGCGGCCGTCCCCCAAAGTGGTGCAGCGTCCGATGCCCGACCCGCACGGACCAGACGTCAATGGCATCGGGGCTCTGCTCCCGCAGACGCTTGGCTGCAGTCAGAAGGTCGTCGGAGATAGCCCAAGTCCCGCTGTCCACGTCGATGGAGACGAACTCGCCGTGGTGGTCGGCCTCCACCCGGGCCTTGATGTCCCGCTCGTAAATCTCATCGCCCAAGCGGGCCGTCTCCTCTTTAGGCCTGCGGGGGCGCGCCGGAGTCATTGCGTACGTCATTTTCGCTTCTTTCCAATGCGTTCTGCTACCGGCAATTTTGCTGCGGGCGGGCGTAGCCGGAACAAGGAAGGCCTCCATAACACGGCGGCGAGCAAGTTACATCAAAAGGCGCACTTCATCGCGACATGGTTCCTATCGCGGCGATGCGGAATGGAGTGCTCGCTGACGGCCCGTGTGACGGGGCATGGCTCATGGTAGGTTTCCGGCATGGAAAGGTGCTACCGGACACTTCAGCGGAACGAATATCCCCCGGGAGCGCCAGCGACTGCGGAACGTTGTTCCATGGTCGACGACTGCGGCCGAGCCGCAGGTTTCGCCCCTGGGGCACGCGTCGGCATCGCAGCGGTCATGCTGTCCCTGTCGGCGGCAGCGCTCGCCGACGACGCGCCGCCTTCAGAGATCGTCTACAAGCACGCCTACGCCTTCCTCGCCGAGCCTAAATACCCTCCCAACTTCCAGCACTTCGATTGGGTCAATCCCGACGCGCCGAAAGGCGGCAGGATGCGCATTTCGGTCTCGGGCCAATGGGACAACATCAACCCGTGTTCCGTTCCCGCCGGACACCGCGTGCTCGGCGTGGATGTCGAGCGGCCCTACATGAACTTGGTGCACGACGCATTGATGGACTGGTCGGCGGACGAGCCGGCGTCGATCTACGGCCGGCTCGCCGAGGGCATCGCAGTGGCGGACGACGGCGCCTGGATCGCGTTCAAGATCCGCGACGGCGCGCGCTGGCACGACGGCAAGCCCGTCACCATCGACGACGTGCATTTCACGTTCACGCGATTCACCACCGAGGCATCGCCAACGATCGCCACGCCGCTGAACCCCATCGAGTCGTTCGAGATCATCGGGCCGCGCGAGATCCGGTTCAACATCCGGGAGGGCCAGAGGGGCGATCCGCTGCTGCCCATCGTCATCGGCTCGAAGCCGATCCTGCCAGCACATTTCTGGGCGTCGCGGGACCTGGGCAAGACCAGCATCACGCCGCCGCTCGGCTCCGGTCCATACCGCGTCAAGGAACTCCGCGTCGGCCGCTGGATCCGTTACGAGCGCGTCGAGGACTACTGGGGACGGGACCTGCCGGTCATGCGCGGCCGCTACAACTTCGACGAGGTGAAGTGGGATTACTTCCGCGACGGCCAGATCCAGGCCGAGTCGATCAAGGGCGACGTCGTCGACGTCAACATCGAAGGCGTCCCCAGGCTCTGGAACACCGGCTACGAGTTTCCGGCCAAGCGCGCCGGGATGTTCAGGCAGCACTGGCTGCCGGTGAATCACCCGTCGGGACTGTGGGCAGCACTGTTCTGGAACCTCGACCAGCCGCGCTTCCGGGACGTCCGGGTGCGCGAGGCGCTGTGGCTGGTCGCCGACTACGAGTGGATCAACTGGCGCAACTACGACTTCTACGGACTGGCGGAGAGTTTCTTCCACGGCTCGGTGCTGGCATCCCGCGGCCTGCCGAGCGACCGGGAACTCAAGTACCTCGAGCCGATACGGGACCTGGTGCCACCGCGCGTCTTCATCGAGCCCTATCGGCCACCGCCCCACGGCGGGCGCGGATGGCATCGCGACAACCTCGTCAGGGCAGCGGCGCTGTTGAAGGAAGCCGGCTGGATCGTCGAAGATGGCCGCCTCGTGCACGGCGTCACGGGGGAGCGGTTCCATGTCCGCCTCGTGGTTGTGCCACCGGGTGTGGCGGCTTCCATCATGCCTTATCTCCACAACCTCGAACGTCTCGGCATCACGTCGACGATCAAATCGCCAGAGACCTCCCAATGGGTGTTCCGCATGCTTTCCGGCGACTTCGATGGCGGCGGCATGTGGTTCATCACGGACTTCACGCCGACGCACGCCATGGCACGCTTTTCAAGCGCCGAAGCGGGCCACGAGTACGGCGCCAACTATCCCAACATCCGGGATCCCGCCATCGACCACCTGCTGGAGGCAGCCAAGTCGGCGGGGACCTGGGACGACTACGTCGCCGCCATTCGCGCGTTCGACCGCGTCATGTTGTGGAACTTCTACCTCATCCCGGGCATGAGCAGGACCAAGATCGGCATCGCGCACTGGAACCGGTACGACTGGGTGGACGCCGGCAAGCTGTCGCGCGAAGTGTGGACCGAGTCGTGGTGGTGGGACGACACGCGCGCCGCCAGGGTCGCGGAGTACCTCGGCGAATAACATGGGCCGCTACGTTCTCCGCCGCCTCCTGCTGATCCTGCCGACGCTGTTCGGGATCATGGTCATCAACTTCATCCTGGTGCAGTTCGCGCCGGGCGGCCCCGTGGAACAGGCCATCGTCCAGGCGCAGGGGCTCGACATCTCGACGACGGCCTCGGTGTCGGCGCCGACGAGCATGGGGCCGTCGTCGCAGTCGTCCTACACCGGCAGCGAGGGACTCGATCCCGCGTTCGTCGCGCGCATGGAGAAGGCGTTCGGGTTCGACAAGCCGCCGCTCGAGCGGTTCTTGCTCATGCTGTGGAACTACGTGCGCCTGGATTTCGGCGAAAGCTACTTCCAGAACCGCACGGTATTCGACCTCGTGGTAGAACGGCTGCCCGTCTCCGTCTCGCTCGGACTCTGGTCGCTGGTGCTGATCTACGGCGTCTCGATCCCGCTCGGCATGGCCAAGGCCGTGCGAGACGGCACCGCGTTCGACGTCTGGTCGAGCGCGGTCGTGTTCGTCGCCTACGCCATCCCCGGTTTCCTCATCGCGGTGATGCTGATCATCCTGTTCGCCGGGGGCACCTACCTCGACTGGTTTCCCATGCGCGGCATGGTCTCCGAACACTTCGCCGACCTGACGCCCTTCGGCAAGGTCACGGACTATTTCTGGCACCTCGCCCTGCCGCTCACCGCCCTCACCATCGGTGGATTCGCAACCCTCACCATGCTGACGAAAAACAGCTTCCTCGAGGAGGTCAACAAGCAGTTCGTGCTGACCGCGCGGTCGAAGGGCCTGACGGAAAAGCGCGTCCTGTTCGGGCACGTGTTCCGCAACGCGATCCTCATCGTGATCGCCGGATTCCCGGCCGCGTTCGTCAGCCTGCTGTTCACCGGCGCGCTCCTGATCGAGGTCATCTTCTCGATTGACGGCATTGGCCTCCTCGGCTACGAAGCCGTCGTCAAGCGCGACTACCCGATCTTCTTCGGCACGCTGTTCGTGTTCACGCTCATCGGGCTAGTCATGCAGCTTATCGGCGATATCGTCTACACCATCGTCGATCCACGCATCGACTTCGAGACGCGGGGTAATTGATGTCCCCGATCAACGAGCGGCGACTCGAACTCTTCAAGTCGAACCGGCGCGGGTACTACTCGTTCTGGATCTTCCTGGTGCTGTTCGTGCTGTCGATGTTTGCCGAGTTCATCGCCAACGACAAACCGATCGTGTTCTCGCACCAGGGGGAACTGCACTTCCCCATGTTCGCCATGTACACGGAGGCCGAACTCGGCGGCGTGCTGGAGACCGAGGCGGACTACCGCGACCCCTATGTGGCGGGTTTGATCGACGCGGACGGCTGGGCGATCTGGCCACCGGTGCGGTATGCCTACAACACCGTCGACTACTCCTACGAGGTCACCCCGTCGCCACCGGACCGCAGGCATTTTCTCGGGACGGACGGAGGGGGGACGGATGTGTTCGCGAAGTTGCTCTACGGGTTTCGGCTTTCGGTGCTGTTCGGGCTCGCGCTGACGCTGATCAGTTCGAGCATCGGCGTGCTCGTGGGCGCGTTGCAGGGGTATTTCGGGGGGCTTGTCGATCTGCTCGGACAGAGGGTGGTCGAGATCTTCGCGGGGCTACCGATTCTGTTCGTTCTGATCATTCTCGCGAGCATCGTCGAGCCGAACGTGTTCTGGCTGCTGGGGATTCTGGGGCTGTTTAGCTGGATGGCGCTGGTGGGTGTCGTTCGCGCTGAGTTTCTGCGGGCGCGGAATTACGAGTTCGTGCTGGCCGCGCGGTCGTTGGGGGTGTCGAACCTGACGATTCTGCGGCGGCATGTGCTGCCGAATGCGATGGTGGCTACGTTGACGTACCTGCCGTTCATATTGAACGGGTCGATCACGGCGTTGACGGCGCTGGATTTCCTGGGATTTGGGCTGCCGATTGACTCACCGTCATTGGGGCGGATGTTGTCGTCGGCGAAGGCGAATCTTCAGGCGCCGTGGCTAGGGTTCTTCGTGTTTGTTACGTTGGCGATGTTGTTGACGTTGCTGATCTTTATTGGGGAGGCGGTGAGAGATGGGCTGGATCCGCGACGGGCGGTGGCGACGCGAAGCGATCCCGGCGCCGAATTGGTGAATCCGCAGACGGTTTGATGACTGGCGGGAAACGTCAAAAAAAGACCCGTTGTCGGGTCGAACCACTCTACAAACGTTCAATACGCCGCCTGGGTTTTCGGGTCACGGTGTCAGACCACCACGGAATGATCAGGCCACGTCTCGTCATTCATTGCATCCCATTCTGCCCACGCCAAAGCGTAGTCGTCGGCAAATCCCGACGTACGCAACCGGCCAGTCGGTTCTGCGGAACATGAAATCGCCCGACCCCTACGCATGGCGGTACCCCCACAAAGCGTTCGTCCCTAACGGAAACAAGGCGCTCTGCACGCTTTGCAAATGGAGTTCGATACTTCGCCGCATCCAAGTCACGCCTGCGATAACGACAACTATTCGAGCAATGCCTTTAGCAACGCATCCGTCGTATCCGAATAGAACTGAATGCCGATTCGCGTAGCCATGTCGTCGGAGAGCTCGAAAAGCTGTTTCCGCGCCGAGACCGGCATCAGCACGGTATTGGCTCCCTTCTCGACAGCCACCTCGACGATACCGACGGCGTTGGCGAGAGGCTCAACAGAACCACCGAGATTCAACGCGCCGACAACAATCAAGCCGCCTTTGGTGCTCTTCTCAAGCAATCCGCTGCACAGCGCCATCAACGCCGGCAGGCCAAGCGACGTGCCGGTTCTATCGTTGTCCAGCGCCCTGAGCTGTACCGAGAACTCATGGGCGCGCGGATCCCGGTCGCCGACAAGCTCCTTGGCCCGCGTGTATAGGTTCTGCTCGGCATACCGGACACTCTCCCGGAACGCCGGCGGCACCGGGGCATTCAGGATCTTGACACCGCTGCCCCTGCCGCCAGTTACTTCAAGACGGTACAGGCTGGGGCCGGTTTCGGGTCCGCCGGGGCTGATGCCCCACACCTGTCCGGGCGGCAACGGATCGAGTTCGATCGCCTCGTCGCTATGCAGTTCCGGCGTGGAGACGAACTTCTCGATGCCGTCTTCACCCATCGCGTAACTGAAATGCGTGTTGCGGAATTCGCTCCTGAATACCCGCTTCTGCTGCTCCTTGACCCGCCGGCGAACTTCCATGGCAGCTCGCGCCATTTCTTCCAGCTCTTCGTCCGGCACCGGCATTTCCGGATCCGGATACAGGAGCTTCAGAAGACCACTCACTGTTTTGTTGACCGCGGTGATGTCGCGACCACTTAGGGCACCACCGTAGTTCACCCGTCCCTGCAGGACGGGAATACGGCTACCAGTGCGCAACCGGCTCCAGCACTCGGACAGGAAGTCACTGACCAAGCCAAAGTGATTTGTGAAGTGCTCGTTGGGATTGAGCTTCGGGAAGTCCCAGCCGGGAACATAGGCGTGAATTCGGTCCATGAAGGCCGTGTCGTCCCGCGTTTCTGGCGGCAACGGGCTCAGTAGGTGGCCTACGCGCTGTTGGTGGTCGACTTCAACGTCGAGGTTGCCGACCATGACGATTCCCCCCTCGGCCCGGATGCTCTCCTTGCCGCGGGAGAACTCGCCGGACTCCATGAAACCTTTGAGGATGTTGACGCCGTCTTTCTGATCGAACGAAACGCCGGAAATTTCATCGAAGCACACAACGTCGTACTGGCAGACCAAACCACGCTGACCCGTGGCGTTGTTGACGAACATCTTCGCCACGGTCGCCTTACCGCCCGAGATCAGATGCGCGTAAGGGGAGATCTGTTGGAATAGATGGCTCTTGCCTGTGCCACGCGGACCGAGTTCGACCATGTTGTAGTTGCGCTCGACAAATGGAACCATGCGCACGAGGCCGACGAGTTGGGCGCGTTCGCACAGCGCAGCCGGCTCGAGGCCGATGCTACGTAGCAGGAGTCTTTTCCATTCCTCGATCGTGAAGTCGTGCCGGGCTCGCTTGAGGGAGTCGAGCACATCAGCCTTAGAGAGCTGGATGGCTCGCAGGCTATCGATTGCGAATGGTCGACCACCTCTTTCCTGGGCGATTGCCGCGTCATAGCTGAGGGTCACTTCCGCGTAGAAGCCATCCGTGAGCATGCGCTCGTGCTGTTTGACCAAGTTGTCGTCGATGCGCACGTCCTTAATCGCGAGGCTCGGCAGTTCGGCAACAAACGAGTCGGTCTTGGCGTCGAGCCTTGCCCGAACGATGTCGATCAGCTTGATTGAACCCTGGTCGCGGGCCCGAGCCTTGAACAACTCCTCTTCGCCCGTCCTCACCGCGCGATCAGCCAGTTGCCGCTCGACGATGGTCAAGCCTTCCTCGATCTCTTCCTCGTCCGTGCTCGCGCAATAGCGCCCGAGAAGGAACTCGACCACGTACGTCGGGACCGGATATTGCCGGCTGTACTTGCGTACCAAGTCCTTACGGACCAGGAAGCCATCAAACGCCGTCGCCGCGAGACGGTCAAGTTGGTCGAGTTCTACCTTCAATCGTCACCCCCGATGATCGTGGGTAGTTTGGCTATCACATGGCCGCCGGCGTCCAATACCACTACCACTGCCGACGTGCCCTCGAGCTCGTCGTCGGCAACCAAAAGACTGGCCGCTCCGTTGGCGTCCACCGGTCGAACCCTGCCGACACTCGAACTCGGGTCATTAACCTTCGAGCGCAAGTCCACAGACAGTCCAGGCGCAGCCGTGTCGACCTGAACGCGACAGCGCAACCCGACCCAGGAGACATCTCCAATCTCCGCGGCCGTCTTAGCAGCGGCTTCGCCGGCCGTCACCCGAATCACCGGAACCAGACTCTCCTGCAGGCTCAGCCCACCGTGCGCGTATTCATTGCCCGCGCCGAAGCATGCAATCCCAGGTGCCACTGCCACTCGCTCATGGGCATTCCAATGCCATTTGACGGTCGGAACCTCGACCTTCGATCCACCCTTGATCGCAGCGCATCGAGCCCAGCGGCTGGCAGTCAGGTACTTGGGCAGATCGACCTTGGGCAGCCCGCCGGGGAGCCACAGCCAACCGTGGTCCGTTACCACACGGATCTCACGCCAACCGGTATCGAGCAGAAACTCGATACGCTCAAGGAGCAAATCCACCTGTTCTTCGACGCGGCCCGCGAGCTTGCCCTGCAGGGAGTGGCCAAGCTTGTCGAGCTCGCCGTTCTCCGTCCAGCCGCGGCCGGAGAAGTCGCCGGATTCGACGGCACGTAGATACTGGTAGCCGGCCGTTGCCAAGAGTTTTCGGAAACGGTCCGTGGTCAGCGGCTGCTCACCATCTGCCGTCGCAGGAAGAAAATCTTCCCCGAGCAACAAGCCCTTGATGCCCTTCGTGACCGGTGAGACCGCTGGTTTCGCCGTCGCGGTCACCGTGGGTAGACCCGCCCATCGAGTCGACAGGGTTACGGACCAACCTTTCGAACGCATGCGCTCAACAAGACGTTGCGACACATCAAAACGGAGGCCATCCGCGAAGAGCACCAAACCGCCGGATTCAACCAGGAGATCTTCCAGCCCCTGCCCATCGTGCCCCGGCATGGGATCTTTCTCGGCCAGGGTCTGCAGGTGCTCGGCCGCCGACTCCAACCAGGGCCGGTAGACAGCGTTCAATGCCTTGCTCACCGCCTGCGCATCGGCAGACGACTTCACCGTAGCCATCGCAGACAGCGCAGCGCTGTCGACCTCCCAGGCTGCACCGACATACAGCTTCGCCATTTCGGCCGTCGATGAGCCGCCAAGTCTGGTCGCCGCACCTTCCGCAAGCTCGGCCAAATGGGCGAGCGCATTGGCGAGCCGCGCTTGGCCGAGTTTGGCCCAGACCCACTCGCGCCTCCGTCCGTGCGACATATCGAGTTCCAAGATCCGTTCACGCGCTTTGGTGGGCGTGGATTCCCCCAACGCAAGCAGCGATTGCCGCAGCGCCGTCTCTTCGTTCTCGTTGTTCTGTGGCCACGAGGAAGGCTCGATGAACAGGTCGCTTGGCATCGCCTTGATGAGCTGTTCCGGCACACCCGGATAGAGCGCTGGTGACTCAGTGAATCGCTCCCACACAGCGGCCCACGCGTCTTCCCGCCTGCCGAGCAGTTCTGCGCCGACCAGCTCGCCGTCCTTGTCTGGATCAAACTTGAAATCCGCCTTGCAGCGGGACTTGAAGGCGCTCCACCGACCGCTGTTCCAACCAGACTTCACGGCCTGTGGCTCACTGAGCCACACCAGCAGATCCTTGGCAGGATCGTCCGAAAAAAGCTTGTCGAAATCCTCCCCCTCGAGATGCTTACCCTCCAACCGGTCAACCGAGGTTGTGGCCAATTCCGCCAAGGCTCCGAGCATGGCCCGCCGAGTCGTCGCATCACGCGCAACGTCCAGACCGAGCCCGCCTTCTTCGGAAACGAGGAAAGCCTCGACCGTCCAGTCCTTTCCGTTCTTCTGGGTCCAACAGGCTCCACGGTACTGCAGCTCCACCAGCGGCTTGAGGCTGTCCGGGCACTCTTGGACCGCCCGGAGTTCCTGCCGGCTCACCCCGGCGAGGTAGACTATCGGCGTGACTCCGTCCTGCAATTCAATCTCAGGCAGCCCCCGGTCTACGACGCTTCGTAGCCAAATCGCCGGCCCGATTCGTTGGTCAGGTTGGTACTCCCCAAACGTGAGAAGCTGTGGCAGCAGCCGCCGGAGCTGAGGAATGATCGGTTGCCACTGGGCGTCGTGGTCCGTCCACAAGACGGCGTACGGATGCACAACGTCATTCGGGTTGTATTTCGCCGCAGCCTCGAGAGATTCAACAAGCACCTCGATGACAGCGTTACCGCTTCTCCTTATGGTAAGGCTCGACCGCATATCAGCCGTGGGCCTCTGCATTCACTCGACCGCTGCGCAAGACGAGCCTGAGATGATCCTCCGTCGCAGTGAACCCCGGCTCTGTTCCGTTGTGCTCCAGCAGGAGCGGAATGATTTTGTTGCGCACCCCCATGCCCCTCGCGTCCACGTAACCGTAGTCACGCAGCACTTCGACAATCAACGGATTGCGCGCAGATCGCTGTCCGGCAACCATCTTCTCCACCGTCATCGAGTTCTGCAGTGCACCTGGGCTCAGAACCTCCAGACGATCCGCGTACCGCGCGATCTCGATTTCCTCGTAGCGCGTCCAGTCGCGGTGGGCGAGCGCATTGACGATTGCTTCGCGTAGCGCCTCCACCGGGTACACCCAACATCGCTCCCGTCGCATCGACGCATCTACTTCGGCTGCTTCCTCCGAGACAAACGGTCGCATGGCTTCTACCAGATTCTCGAGCAACCCGTTTTCTACAATGACGCTGCCACCACCCGCGGACGCTTTTCTCAGCGCAGCCATAGGTCCATCAATCAACCTGTCATCCAGCGCCTCATAGCTCTTGTCTTTACCTTTGAAAGCCATCCAACGGACACCTGCCTGATGAAGCAATCGCCGCGGCGCATGGCCGAAAAGAACAAGGCCCGCGATCGTACAAATCGCAGGGCCATCTTCGCGTTCAACCATGAAACCTAGTCCGCACAAGCGATCTCGCCATTCCTCATCACTCGCAGGGAGAATCTTGTCGCCGACACTCGTAGACAGATAATCCTTCAATCGGTCCAAGCTGAGGTCCGCAAGACCGCTGCCCGACACCGGCAGCAGTTCCGCATGTAGCATGCCGCCCACCGCGTACAGCCGCGCCTGTTGCTCGCGGGTTGCCAACCGGGACGTGCTGCCAACCCGGATATAGATGTCTTCGCGATCCTGGCTCCGGACGACATACGGTTTGGTAGCTCCCTGGCTAACGGTTATCACGGCAACCCGATGCTGCTCGTCAACCTGCACCTCTGCGTAAAAGGGAATAATCATGGGATGAACATATCGGCCGAACACCGTGTCCATTACCCAGTGTTCGAGATTGGCTCGCTGGACACCGGCAATCGTGCCGTCATCATCAACCCCAAGCAGGACGCGACCACCCTGAAAATTGGCGAGCGCCACGACCTCCTTTGCCAACTGCTCGGGGCGAATGTCATCGCGCTTGAACTCCATCCCGGAATTCTCGCGGTTGGCAATTAGTTCGAGCAGTTCGGATCTGGTCATCAGTAGTCGAACCCGTATTTTTCTTTGCGTTGCATGAAAGCCTCCTTTCCGCCTTCCAGGATGCTCGCCACCTGGTCCCGAATCGTCGGCACATCGATGGAACCTTGCGCCTCGGCCTGCATTTCGGCGCGATCCTCTGACGCAGAACACACGCCGATCCATTCCGCGTCGCCGAAGACGGGAATATTGGCGTTATGGGTTGCGAACAGGAACTGGCGTTCCGTCTTGGCGGCGCGTAGCTCATGCACGATACGTTCGGCAATGAAGGCGTTGTCCAAGTTGTCTTCCGGCTGATCCATGACTAGCGGATCCGGATTGTCCAGGAGCAACAAGTGCAAGATGGCTGTGCACTGCTGTCCGGTGGACAGTCGATCCAGCGCCCGGTACTGCTCGCCGCTGTGGGAAACATTGAGCTCAAGTCCCACTCGATCTTCGAAATCGATCGCTTCAAGGGCATAGACCTGCGTGGCCGTCATCCGAGTCAAAGTTTCGGCAACACCAGAGGTCAGACCCCATTGATTACCCGAAAGCGCATCTTTCCCCTCGCGAATGGCAGCGACCAGCCCCATGACGGTCAGATCCTGCGCTTTATCCACCCATTCGGTCCTTCGCTCCCCAACCCCAGGCAAGCCTCGCAGAAACTCGCGCAGCGGCTGACGCAGCCCATCCGGCATGATCGTGATCCGCAGCTTGCCGGCGAGGCGCTTGTTGAGGCCTTTTACCGCCTTTTGCTTGGCGGCCGTACGGGCACTACGGACATCCGAAATTTCTCCCAACAGATTGCGGCGGCCCTGCTCCAAATCCTCAACGAGTGCGTCAACGGTCTTTAAACGCGCCTGCGATGGCCGAACCTGCTCAATTGCGCGTAGCAGTCTCTGATAGGTGCGCCCGATCTCCTTACCATCTTTGCCAGCCACCGCAGGCAGCTTGGCGAATTCCTTCTCAAGCTCTGCCTCGGCACCGGCAAGCGCCTGGGTGAGTTCGCCAACAAGCCCCCCGAGCGACGTCTCGGTGTCACCGATGGCCTTGTCGATCTCTCCGAGCTTTTGTCGCAGCGTCGCACCAAGACTCTCCAGGAGCACTCGCCCACGCTCTAACAGTTCGGCATGCGGCAGGCCTTCCAACGCTTTGTCGCTGAGGAACACAAGGTCGGGCAACGCCTCCTGGAATTGCTGCTGACCGCCGCGCGTACGCTTTACTTCCTCCAGAATCCTCGGACCGAGTTGGCGTTCTCTCTCCAACAGTGGCACTTGCTTCAGTTTCTCTTCAAGCCCCTGCTCCTTGAACTGCCGCACCTGCTCTTCGAGCTTTGGCAATTGTGCGATCCGCGTCTCGATCTCGTCCTTTTGCTCCTGCGCCTTGGCCAGCCGCTCACTGTTCTCCCGGAGTTTTCGCAAAGCCGAGTCAAGGCGCACCTGCTGCTCCGCACTTTCGGGAAGAAACCGATCCAGCACGCGCGTGAGCGCACCAGGACTCCTCGCCAACTCGTAAATCTCATTCTGTCCGTAGATCTCGATGCCGGGGAGCAGGTCCCTGCCGGGATGGAGACGCGATTCATTGCCCTTCTCATCGATCACCCGGGGCGGCTCACCGTAGCGACGGATGACCGTGTACGGATTCATGTGGTTCGCCGCCGAACGCAACTGTAGAACCACACGGCCGCCCGCCTTACCCAGGTTCTCCTTCACGATCTGATCGCCCTGCCTGATCGCATCCACACTTTTGTGTGGAACGTCCATCGCGTACCGCAAGCACTCCAGAAGTGTGGACTTGCCGGTGCCTCGCCCGCCAATGACGGCGTTCAGATGGCCGGACACCTTCGCTGATAGACCATCAAAGTAGCCGCCCTCAATCGAAATGCTGTTGATCCGGCTGTAGAAGTGCTCCTGCAGATCATCACTTAGTCGGACTCGCGATTCTGGGTCCTTGAAGGCCATCAAGAAGGATGCGAAACAGGGGCGCGTCATCTTGATGAAGGTCGATGCGCGCGGACCGTTTAGATCCTCAGGTTTCGCCACGTCCTTGGCGTTGATCAAGGCCACAGGATGATCGCGCTTGTAATCGGGATTCTTGTTCAACGCGATAGGCTTGTATTCGTGCGGCAGGTCATCGATTTTTCCGGGAATTTGTGCTGCCCGCAGTCTGGCATCTGCCCAAAGGTTGTTGAATTTTCCCTTCAGCAGGCCACTATTCGACGTGGCGTGCGCCGCAAAACAGAACCCCCCGAGTTCGTCAACACACTGTAGAAGCTGTTGGCCGCCAAGCCTGGAAGGCCTTACCCCGTCCTCCGGATTGGTCAATTCCAGTCTGCCCAGGTAGCGTTCGAGCTGCTGCTCGCTTGCGTCCTCCGGGAAAAGACATACCCAGTGGACCTTCTCCGTCGTTGCTACTTCAAACCCCGGGAAGACCACGATGCCGGCATCAATCAGCACCTTTCGTATGGTCTCCGCATCAGCCACGCTAGCGTGGTCTGCAAGACCCACGACCTGGATCTTCTTGGCAAGGCATGTATTCCGCAGGGCCTCGGCATAGGTTTTCGCGTCCATGCCGTGGTCCGTGCCGCGATAGTTCTCGCTATACGCATGGGGATTGACCTGCAACGCGCATTTCCAGAACTGCGCAAAGGTGTAGTGTTGTTCATTCATGTCCTTTCCTTGGCGCGCTCTCGAGCCGATCGCTTCTCGGCATTCGTCAAATGCACATCGTTGACACGTTCGCCGGTGAACTTGCCGTTGTCCCAAAACCAGGGGAATGGTGCTCGGTCGCGTACCGGCTCTTTGCCTCGGTCTTTCTTCCAATGGATGTTTGGCTTGACCCGCAAGATGCCAGCGCCTTTCTTGCCACCGGGAATGTCCTGGGCCATAAAGGGGCGGATGTTGAGTCGGACGCCGTCGTCGACATCAGGCTCCCATCCAATGGCCTGACCCTCAATCGGCTTCCACCTGACGAAGAGGTCGAAAGGTGGTTCGCCTTCGAGGATGGCGACGAGCCGTTTGTGCAACTCCAGCGCCCCAGCAAGCCGATCCTCAGCGCCGCCTTCGCCGCGCTTCACGCCATCCTCCTGGCGGTTTATCCAGTCACCCAGGTAGGTGTAGATAAGCGATTCCAGCAGGCGTCGGCCTTTGCCATCGCCCTCCGCGAGCTTATGACAATTGACTAACGCATGAAAACCGTCTCGCTTGCGGCCATCCCAGATGTGCCAAATGAAAGGACGGTCATGAAAAAGCTTGCAATGCTGGTCGAAAAACTCGTCGCGCAACCAATCTTCCAACGTGTCGGACGTTCCGCCTTTCGCCGAGCCGGAACTAGCGATCAGGGTGCGTTCGTCGAACTGGCCAATGGACTTGCCAAGGAGTTCGCGTAGGCGATGGCAGGCAGGTTGCTCGCGGTTGAGGGACGGCAGGCAGACAATGCCATCATGGTCCGCCAGTTGTGCCAGACTGTTGGGGGGTAGCGTCGGGCAATCCGGAAAACTCGAACCGGTCTCGCGCGGCCACCGGTACCCGAGCAACCGAGCCACAGCCACCTGTAACAATTGGTCTGAACCTTTGGGGTCACCACTGAATATCCACTGCGTCGGGTCGCACGAAGACGGCTTGGGCAGCCCATTCGGATACAGCTCCGCCGCTACCTTCTCCCAGCGCCCCGTATCAAAGGGGACTTTGACAAAAACATTGTTACTCGGCTTTAACGACCGATCCAGTTTGCGAACTTCTTCCACGAACTCTGGCGACGATGCGAATGCCCAAATCGCTGCGAGCTTGCTGTCATCGTGTGCCACAATTACGGACGCGTTGTGGTCATAGAACTCACCACTATAAATTGTGACCGGCATTGTGCTCATTTGACTTACCAGCACGCCCTTTTTACCACGCGCTGCTGTCCCAGATTTCCACCCGCCCAAGCGGCCTTCGGCCTTCAATGCTTGGGCGTGCCGGTAATACCGTCCTGCGCCATCTTCCCAATGGATCAGCCTTTCTCGTCCACCGCCAAGGCAGGTTTTCGTGACCGTTCCCATCAAGCCCTCCCAACCATTATTCAGGTGAGAAAACTCCCAGAAGCCGCATGTAAACTGCGGGTCGTCACTTGTTGCTAACCCTTGGATGCAAACGGCATGCTTCGCAAGAACTTCGTCTGGTTCCAACGCCTCAAGGGCTATACGAGTGTCAGGATTCTTCAGCTGGTTAGTTTGTAAAACGGTCGAAAGTAGTCCGTTCAACAAACCCGCATCCTTCTCACGGCCACTTGGCCGCTCCGTCACATCAATCCCAGCAAAACTGTGTGCCTCATCACCATTGCAATGACTGAGCGATAGCAAGCAAACATTTACCTGCTCGCCACCAATAGTGTCAAATGCTCTTGGACCAAGTCGTGCGAGAAACTCCCATCGTTGCTCTTCCAGTAAGTTCGCTCGCAGCCTCCTATATCCTGGTTGGAACAACCAACTTTGGGGTGTAACAAGCGCGATAGAAGCGCCATGCGAGCAGAAGTCTAGACTGCGTTCTACGAAGCAAGTTGCAAGATCAGTTCGTGCTGCGCGATGAGTTCGATCACAATAGTTCTTGAGCACTTGGTGCTGGTTTCGTCTGCCTAGGTAAGGAACGTTGGTCGCGACAAGCGTAAATTGGCCCGCGAGAATTTCCGCCGCCTTAGCCAGGCCGCGCGCCGTCACGGCCATTTCGCGCGCGATGTCGTCCTTGTTGGTCTCAAGCGCCAGCGCCTTTTCCAGCAGTGGCTGGAGTTCGTGGAACGCGGCCTCCAGCAAATCGCCTTCGCTGGCGCGCGGATTAACGAGGCTACCCAGCACCGACGCCTTTTGGAACAACTGGTAAAGCCGCTTCATGCCCCTCCTGAGCTTCTCGTTGTCGCCAGCAATCGCCAGCCAGTCCGCTTCACGGGTGTTTGGTGCGAGGCCGGAGCAGGCCAAGTTCATTGCTGGCAGCGGGCGATGGCCCACGCGCCGCCACGCAGCCAGCGCCAGGTTGAACGCACCAATTTGCGTGCAGCGCTGGTCAATCTCCAAACCGAACAGGTTGTCGCGGATGACTGCCGCCACCGCCGCCGCTTCGTCGAGATCTTCCTCAGCCCGGCGTAAGGCCACCAGCCGTTGGAGCATCGCCACCACGAAATGCCCGCTTCCCATGCATGGATCAATGCACCTGAGTTCCCGCGTGGTCTTCGGCCATCCGTCGAACGTGCTGGCGGCGGGTGTCCACTGGTCGTCCTGGCCCTGAATGAAGCGGAGGTATTTCCAATGGCAGCCCTGCAACGCGACGGACTGGCGAAGTTCGTCCTCGCTCTCCACGTTTTCGGCCAGTCTGGGATTTGCCTCGAGAACTTTGCCGGCGTGCCACGCGCCAAGCGTGTTATCCAAAAGGAAGTCCACCATATAATCGTCGGTGAAGAGCTGGGTGACGGACGGCAGTTCATCCGCGCCGATCTTGCTGCCGGCAGCATTGACCTCTGCTTTCTTCTTCGTTTGCCAGAACTGGTAGACCCAACCGAGGGAATCTGTCGCGACAAATGCCTCCGCAGGGATGTCCTCGACCTGGCCTTCGAGCTTCAGACGATGCTCCCGCGTAAACTGAACCGCGAACACGGGATGATCCGGCCTGAAGACTTGCGGCAACATGCGGTGGGCAAAGCGTTCTGCTAACGCCCATTTATCGACACCTTCCTCCTTGGCTAGCTTCTCGCACTCGTCAAGCGTGATGGCCACACCCACCTCCGGTTCGATCAGCAAAGAGTTCTCGGCTAGAAAGCGGGCGAAAAGCATGCCGTGCCAGTGCTCGTAAGCACACTCGTGCACCAGATGATCGATTCCGTGGCCGCCCGAGCGCGCGTCGGGGCGATCACCAAGCTGGCGGGCATGCGCGCGCAATCGCCGGCGCAGAGTGCGTTGCGCCGAGTCCATATGGACGTACGGCTCGTGGTGCTGAACGGCAAGCGCCTCAAGCGCAACGCGTGCAGCGTCCTCCGCGACATCACGTGCCTCAATGATCGTTCGCTCAAGCTGCCTGCGGAATTCTGTCGAGAGTGTCTTCATATCGTCCCCTAAGACACCACGATGGGGCCTTGCTTGAGCTGGTCGAGCAACTCCTGTTCGGTCTTCGCAATCCAGGCCTTGACCTCTTCTGGCGTTCGCAGCGTGCCACTATCCAGCTTGACGTGATGGGTCTTCGGTTCGATCAGTTTGTCGGCGTGGATGCGTGCGTCCGCGAATAGCCGTGGCAATGACGCGGAACGAATCCTCCAGGCGTCGAGGGAGATTCGTTCGACGGATTCAAGTACCTCCTGCTCGGTACCAGTCGCGCCTTTGGTGACCTTGGCGATATGCAATCCGTCGAGGATTCTGTCGCGGTTCGATAGATCGATCTTCTGCCAGCTCTCGGCTGTCGCTAGTCGGACCAATTCCGAGTCGTAGGTTTTAGAGTAATGCTTCTCTGCCGACGCCAGTGCGGCGCGCAGCGCGTCCGCCAATGCCCTCGCCAGAACTGGCACGGAATCTGCCGCGTCTAGCAGGCTGCGGTTGGCGGCGATCGCTTCGATCTGTGGCTGCGCTTGTGTCGCCGCCTCAAGCCCCTTGGCATGGCGGACCAAGGACTGCAGTCTCTTGTAGGCCGGCAACCTCTTTTCGGCCAGATCGCGGGCCTTGGTCCAGTCTTCGATGTTCTTCAGGAGTTCATCGTGCCGGTTCAGAATGCCGACCAGTTGTTCGTTGCCGGCGAGCGACTGGAGGTGCAGCAGGTGACTGGTGTCGGGGCGCTCGGGTAGCGGCGCTTCACCGCCGGCGCCACGCGCAAGCTCGCTCAGCTTGTTCAGGAAGTCTCCGGCGGCGACGGCTTCTTCGTTTGGTTTGCAGGCGACTGCGGCCGTCTGAAACAGCTTGCGCACCTTAAGGCGCTGGCGCACATCGATGGTCGCACTCTCCACCCGGAAGTCGGTGCTCGAGACCTTCGCCTGATCGAGTTGGCCAGGCTTGAGTGGCGTGCCATTTATGGTTGCCCGCAGATGCCCGGTACCGAACAAGCTAATGAGAGCCGCATCGACGGCGTCGCGCGACCAACCGTGTGGCGGATCGGAGAAGTGCGCGCGTACGTCCTTTCCCTTCTTCCCTGAACCCACGAAAGACAGCACTGCGGAGCACACCGGGTGATCTTCGGTCTTGCCGCTATATTCCAACGCTTCCAGCGGGTGTTCGGCGCCTTTTCGGGCGCGCTCAATCACCTTGGGCCAGCGGTGGTCATCAGCATCCTTGAAGTCGTAAAAGAGGCGGTCCAACGAAGCACTTGCGGCTTCATTGACCTTCTCCAGCAGCGCGACCTCCAGCCGCTCGCTGCCGCCACCCTGGTAGACCTTCACGCCGTCGATGACTTCGGCAACCAAACTCCGCAGACTGTTACCCGCCTCGGTCAGTCGAGTCTCCATGCCTTGCCGGGCCTCGTTCCCCTCGGGGCTCGACGGCACACCTTTGTATTCCAGCGTGTCGCTTGCTGCGCTTTGGGTCGCGATGATCCGGGCCAGGGCCTCAGCACGCGATTTCGGCACGAACACGTGGATGACGGGGCTATCGGAGCCCGCAGCGCGCGCATCCGCGATGACGTTCTTCTCGTCCGCACCCCAACCATCGCGGATCCAGACGGGTATCTCATGGGGCGTGCCCTGGGGCGGTTCCGCACCGAAGTGCAATACCAGCTTTCTCGGTTCCTTACACTTGCCATGCAGCAGCTTCACCAAGCCGATGGCATCCTGAATCCCAGCACCCAACAGCTGTGCACGCTTGCTGCTCATCCGCGTGGGGTCGTTGACGAGATTGGTCTGCCGGTTGCGGAACTCCGCTTCCCACTCGCTGCTCTCCCGCGTCTGCAGGCTGTACTCGTCGTCGAGCTTCATCAGCGTGCCGGCGGCGACCAGTTCCTCCAGCAGTTTCGGAAGCTGGCTGCGCAGGGCAGTGCCGTCCTTTGCCAGATCTTTGACCAACAAATCTGCCATGGTTTCCGCTGTGGCCCGAACGCTGATGTCGACTCCGGCTTCGCGGGGCAGCTTGCGGATGAGGAAGACCAAGGCACACAACCGCGACTTCAGGCTGCCATCCGGTGTGCCGTCCACCTGCCCGGCGATCGTCTCGTTGACCTCGCGTAGCAGCACGCCGGACTGAAGCAGGTTGGCGGAGATTTCCTCGAACAGGAAGTCGGCAGGCACAACCGTACCGACAGGTTCGTCGGCCGTTCGCCGGATCGCGTCGTAGACGATGCGTAGCTGTGTTCGAAGCTGTCCCGCTGTACCGGCGCGATCGACCGCGCGCAAGGCGTGCTCCCAAAAGCGGCGTCGCACGGGGAGTAGCGGATAGTCCTCGACAAGGACCGACTTGTCCTCGCTGCGAGGACCGATCTTGGTCCCAACCAGGTGGCGGTCGAGTTCGCCGGCGTTACCATCCAGAATCGCCTTGACATCGTTGACGCGGTCCGGGCGTTTCGCCAATACGACTCGACGTGTGACCGTTTCGACATCGGTGTCGGAGAGTTCAACGTTGACTGTGAACCGGCCTTGGAGGCGTTGTAGTGCTGGTGTACCAGAGAGTGCCGTCTGCCCGGTACCCAGGAACAGCAAGCGGTCACCGAAACGTTTGCTGCAGGCCTCCACGACTTCCTGCACCACGTAGGACCGGCTGGTGCCATCACCGATGTACTGCTGCACCTCGTCAAGGATGATCACCGTGCACGGCGTTTCACCTTCAGGGGCGAGGGCGTCCTGCAGCGCGGTAGTGAATTCGTCGGTGGTGATGTCCTTCGGTTTCGGAAACTGCGCGCGGAGCGCGGCCCTGGCGTCCTTCTCGCTGCCGGCGAAATTGGGATCGGCAGCGAGCAGTGCCTTGGCGATGAGCGGGCTGACATACATATCGTTCAGCTCGCGGCGAAAGTCGCGCCCTTGCGCCTCTACAGAGGCGCGAACCTGGTCGTAAATGTCGTTCTTGCTGAGCCAGAGGCAGAAGCGCGCCTGAGGGTAGCCCTCGGGCAACTCCGCGGATCTAAAAACGATCCCAAGCAACGCGAGTCGAACGCTGTCGCTGGCACCGGCGCCGAGCGTTCCCGCAGCGGCGTGAAGTCCATGGGCGCGCTTGCCGAGAGTCGTGATCTCCTTCAGCAGGTCCTGCACATCGTTGGGCAGCCGCGCTAGACCACGGGCGCTCGCGCCATCATCCGGGAAGGTGTAGTCGAACCACAGAAAGCGCAGCATCTTCGCCAGATGCGATTTGCCGCTACCGAAGAATCCGCTCACCCAGGCCGCCGGTTGCTCGGGCTGGCCCTGGTTGCTGACGTAGGAGTCGAGAATGCGCACGAGGCCGCGCTGATATTCCCCTTCGCAGACGAAGTGCTCAAGCTCGAAGCGCAACGTACGGCGCTCGTCGTCGGTCAAGGCGTCGGTCATGGTTGCGACCCCGTTGTTCAACAAGGTGATCTTGCTGGGGTCCCTTTGGTAGATGTCTCGGTTTTTCATACCTCGTACACTCCTCGATCTTCGTGCAAGGTGATCGGGATTGCGAGGTAGTTCCACCCATCCCGTGCGTCCAACAACCGGTAGTTGCTGTTCTCGTATTCTCCGGGGAATAACACCAACACGCGACCTCTGATATCGCGCTCGATCTCCTTCATCAGTTCCGACACGCGGACGAACCCGAATAGTGAAGCGATACCGTATACCCCGACGACCGAATTCTCGTCGGCCTCCGAAGATGTCAGCACCTCCCGCACCCGCCCGGCTACATGCCCAAGAAAGTCATCCTCAAGCTTAAGTTCAAGGTCGTCCGGCGATTCGAAATAACTGTCCCGGTATTCCGTAGCGGCCATCCATTGGGCGAAGACGCGGGTTAGGTCGCACTCGATCCAACTGTGACCCGCCTCGGCTGTCGCCATGGCGAACAGATCCTTGCGCGCCCGCAGCCGACGCTCATCAGCTTTGTCGTACACGGCGAATATGGCTCGCTGCGCCCCTGCCAAGTCCTTCTGCCAAGGCAACGCGATATAGCTCTTGTAGCGTTCAGCCAACCTGTCAATGCGTCCCATGGATCAACTCCCGTGCCTTGTCGGTAAACAGCGCCGGAAACGACACATCGATCATTGATCCGGACTGTTTGATATCGAGCTGCCCCAGCCGCTTCGCGTCGACCGCCACATCAATGAGGCTGTCAGGGCTCGTATCGAGTACCGCTGTCCAAAGCGTCTCGAATAACAAGCGACCGCGCCGCCCAACCGCGAATCCGAGCAGCAAGGTGAATGTCGTTGCGGCGGGCGTCGCCTCAACTCGCTGCCGAATCTTGCGCCCTCTACCCCGGAAATGCCCGGCCTGAGTCCACGAGGACGAGGCATTTCGGACGACCTTGTCCAGAGTCGCTTCATTCAGCCGGTCGCCAACGACGTCGGCGAGGGCGTCTTTCATCGACTGGCGGGCGAATTCGTTGCCGTAGGGTGTATGTACGACAGCGGTCGCCGTTGCCCTGAGCAGGGGATCCCGCGCCAAGGCCAAGAGCAAGGCGAGCAACGGACGGCTTGTTTCGTTTTGTACCCAGAGATCCCTCAGCACCCGGAACAGAATCACCTGCGGGTCGAGGGCGTACAGCTCGGTCAAGCGCTGGAGAGTGAGTTTTCGCGTCGCCGCCGTCCGCTTGCCGAGACAGTTGTGCGCTACTACCGCTAGCGCGTAGTTATCGCGGACCGCGTTCCCTGGGACCGCATCTAACAGGTGCGCGAGCTCGTCAAGCATGATCGTGCGGCTAGTGTGGGTGCCTCGGTCGCCAGATCGGAAGCCCCAGAGAGCCGATTGACTAGGCGTTAGTCTCGCGATATCTGCCTCGGCATTCAGATCGGACATTTCTGCCATGGGAAGCACTATAGACGGAATACGAAGGAGCGTCAAATTCGCCGGCAAACTAGCCGGCTAATTTATCTAGTTTCATTTATGTTTAGCATCCCGCTGACGATCAGCTCGGACATCAGCGTGCTCGTGGACGGTCGAGGGTGTGTTGGGGCGCCCGAAGATTAGGCGCTCATTTCGTCGATGCGCCGACACTCACTGTCGACGAGCGAAGTTTACATAACCCAATGATCATTTCACAATGTAAACCTCCGGATTCATGACGAGGGGCAATCGAAATGAACGGAATACGACTCAAGCTCGCCAGAACGGCCGCCGGGTTCTCCCTGCGGGACCTCGCGGCTACCATCGACCATCTGGTTACGGCACAGGCCATCGGCAAGTATGAACGCAACGAAACCATGCCCGGCAGCGGCGTGCTGATCGAACTCGCCGACGCCCTGCACACGTCTGTCGACTACCTGCTCGGGAAACCCGATTTGGTCCTTGAGGACCTGGAGTTCAGGAAGAACGCATTCACCACGAAGCGCGGCGAAGCCCAAGTCGAGGCCACGGTCCTCGTGCACCTCGAACGATATCTCGCTATCGAGGACATCCTGCAATTGTCCAGCGCCCACTGGGACGAGCCGCGCGACGTTCCCTACCCCGTGTTGCGCGATCCGATCGAGGCCGACCGCGCTGCGGACGCACTTCGACGGCACTGGGGCCTGGGCCACGAGCCCATTCCCAACCTGGTAGAGCTTCTCGAGGAACGCGGCATCAAGGTATTCGCTTTCCCACTCGGCAGCGTCGGTGGTCTCGCCGCGTGTGCCGGTCGACCCGGGCATCCGGCAGTTCCCTTCGTCGTCGTCAACGCCGACGACTGGGGCGAGCGCCAACGGTTCACCATCTCCCACGAACTCGGCCACATCGTGCTCGACGTCGCCCGCAGTCTGAACACCGAACGGGTCGCGCACCGCTTCGCCGGCGCGTTCCTCATGCCCGCCGAGGCATTGTGGCTCGAAGTCGGCAAGCACCGGTCAGCCATCCCCTTGGGCGAGCTCCTCGCGCTAAAGCGCGTCTTCGGTGTCAGCATCCAGGCACTGACCCACCGCTGCCGGGACCTCGGCATCATCGGCGTGGCCGCCTACCGCGCTCTGTTCAACGAGTTCGACCAACTCGGGTGGCGCTCACCCCCCTACGAAGAGTACGGCGCCATGCGCGGGGAAAAGCCGTACCGCTTCCAGCGGCTCTGTCTGCGAGCCCTGGCCGAAGGCGCCATCAGCGAGTCGAAAGCCGCCGAACTCCTCGACGTCCCCATTGTCGAGGTCGACCAATATATGAGCGGCACCCTACCCGAAGCGACGCCTGTGGAGTAATGCGTGTCCCGTCGAGTGGTCGTGTCGGACTCCTCCGTGCTTATCGACCTCAAGCGCGGATCCTTCTTCACCGCAGCCTTCTCCCTGCGGCTTGAGTTCTGCGTCCCCGATCTGCTTTATCAGCGCGAACTGCAACCATACGGCGGGGATCGCCTCGTCGCCATGGGTCTCAAGGTGCTCGATCTCGACGGCGAGGGAGTTGCCCGGGCGGCGCGCTATCGCCAGACAGTCCCAGCCCTGTCGTTGTCCGACGCCTTCGCGTTGGCCCTGGCCCATCGCACGGGCAGCACCCTGCTCACGGCCGATGCCCGGCTCCGGCGCCTCGCACGCGACCAAGAGATCGTCTGCCAGGGCGTTCTCTAGCTCCTTGACCCCGGATACACGACGAGCAGACGGGAACGCCCCAATGGCTGTACGACGGCCTCGTCAGCATCCGTGACCACCCGCGTTGCAGGCTTCCCAGGGCCGAGGTAAACAAACCCCTACAGACCTTCGAGCGCAGCAGCCAAAGCCCCTGACCCGACCGCCGCCGTCTGGCCACTTTCCCGGCCACTCCTCGGCACGACGATGATGGGGATGGAGCGATGCCTGTAGCGCGTCATTCAAGATGAGAAGCGCACTACCTCGGCCGAAATGCTCCCACGGGATTACCTTAAGGAGCATTGGGATGCAGACGATCAGCGTGGATGGTGATTCTGGCGTGGCGACCATCCCGGAGGAAGAGACGAGGATCTGACGCGGGCGGGAGGGCACAGCCTGACGGGCTTTCAGGTCACCCCCTCCTCGTGGCAATTGTCCTGCGCCACAATAGGTCTCGGACCCCACTTTCAACAGAGTTGGGCTCGAGCCCAGATCAACCACTCACTCTGCAAGGAAGATCACGATGCCGCAAAGACAGGAATCTCTGCTCGAAGACCTGATCTACATGCATTGGGGCGTCAGCGTGGTGGTTTCGGTGATTGCATACGTCGGGCTGGCGGTGGTACTCCCGTAATATTGTGCTGGCGACTCTTGCGGCCTGGCACTTCGCCCGCTTACGTCCGTGCTCTCGACAATGGCGCCGTTTATCGCGCTGGTGCTCCTGATTCCTGCCCCATTGTCCGCGTTGCGAGCCTGGAAAGAGCGTCGGCTACTGGACCGCCAAGGGAACTTGGAATCGATTCGGGCATTGCACTGGAAGGATTTCGAGAGACTCCTCGGCGAGTACTACCGGCGACGACGTTTCAGGGTGGAAGAAAACCGGCAAGGAGGTGCAGACGGCGGAGTCGACCTCCGGCTGAGGGACAAGGATGGCTTGCACGTTGTCCAATGCAAACAGTGGCGGGCGCGGCAGGTCGGCGTCGGGATTGTGAGAGAGCTATTGGGCGTGATGGTTGACCAGGGTGCACATAGGAGGAGCATCGTCACCTCCGGGACATTTAGCAAAGAAGCGAGACAATTCGCCGAAGGCAAGCCCATGGAGCTTGTCGATGGGGCGCAGCTGGAGCGCAGGATCATGGAAGTCAGTCGCGGAAAGCAGGCGAGTCCCCCTCCGCCCGCTGCCGAGCTAGAGGGTGAGACGCAATGTCCCCGTTGCGGTTCACCGCTTGTGCTGAGGACAGCCCGGCGTGGACCTAATGCGGGATCGGAGTTCTACGGCTGTTCGTCCTTTCCGAAGTGCCGGTATATCCGGCCATAGGGTACTACCACGCGGCGATGCGACGCCTGTCTCAGGTGGTTCCAATAAATATATCTCCTACCATTTCATTTAATATATGGCGACCAATTCAACATCGGCATAGCACAGAGAACGGAACAACATGAAAGACCGACCGGTCGTCTATCCAAGGCCCCGGCCCGGGACGCGAACGGGGCGGGTGTGGGAGGTCGCCGACGAGATCACCCGGGAGACGGGTCGGCGAGCGTCCCGGCGCGAGGTCGTGGAACGGATCGTCACGGAGCGCGGCAATCGGGGCACGGCGAGCACGCAGTATCAGCATTGGAAAACAAGCTACGACACCTCCAACACGCCAGTGGGCCCAGACGAAGACCTGCTCAATGTCGAGAGCCAATCTTTGTCAGTAAGCCCTGACGGGAGGCTGGTGATCCCGCAGGAGATGCGCGAGGCGATGCTTCTCGACAAGGATTCACGGGTGACCGTACGAGTGGATGCGGGCGAACTCAGGGTTGTCTCGCGTCGCGTCGCGATCCGACGGACGCAGAGGAAGTTAAGTCCCCTCAAGCGACCGGGAATAGACGAGGTTGACGCCTTTCTCGAGGACCGCAAGGCGATGTGGGGGGAGGAGAATAGGTTGGGGGACAAATAGTGTCCGTTGTGTTCGACAGTTCCGCCGTGCTCGCGATCGCCTTCGGGGAACTCGGCGCGGACCGTGCCGCCGACGCCCTCGGCGACGGTGTGCTCTCGGCAGTCAATGCATCCGAAGTGGTCGCCCGCCTGGTCGAGCGGGGTGCAAGCGACGAAGACGCTCGGGAGTCACTGCACGGCTTCGGGCTGGCCATCCGTCCGTTCGACGAGAGTCTCGCAATCGCCACGGGGCTACTCCGTCGGTCGACGCGCACGCACGGACTCTCGCTCCGTGACCGGGCATGTCTCGCCCTGGCGCGTCGTGAGCGGGCGACTGTCCTGACGGCGGACCGTGGCTGGGACGCGCTCGAACTCGGCCTCGAAATGGAGTTCATCCGGTGATCTCCTCAGTGCTCCGGCCAAACCTAAGTTGACGACATGGATACTCCTAGCCCCTGATACGATGACTGCCTGAACAATTGCTTGCCGCAAAGGGCGAATTAAGAGCAAAAGGATCCGAGCGTTTGAAACCCGCACTGATTTTCGACCTGGATGGAACGTTGCTGACATCAGCCCAATCCGTACACCCGGCGACGTCTGGATCTCTGTTGAAATGCGCAAGACTTGGTTTCGTCCTCGTTATCGCAACCTCCCGTCCCATTCGGACAGTGGAGCGTTTTGTGACAGAGCAACTATTGGCACAGACGGCAATAATCACCTTGAACGGTGCAGTCACCTACCCTAAAGGACCACGCAGCAAACCGATTTTGAACGGTACGCTCGGCACCAATAGCGAGGCGCTCGCCGAACGCCTGTGCAGCATGGACTACTCCCTCTCGGTGGAAACTGACGGTCGCACATTCTGTTCCAATCGACGCCAGACAACCGAGACTCTGCGCAATCGGCAAGCGACGCCCGCTGAGGTGGTCGACTGGGAGGATATCGACTTCGCCAAGGTATCGAAAATTGCCGCCGATGGAGAAGGGAGATTCATTAACGTTGATGAGTACGCTGAGACCTTTGGCGTAGAGGTAATTCCTGAAATGTCAGGCACATTTGTGAACTTCCTTCCACAGGGAATTGACAAGGGTTCGGCGCTAAGGGCGTACGCGAATCAGAGTGGACTTGATTTGCACCATTCAATTGCATTCGGTGATGACCTGCCAGACATTGATCTGTTTGACGAGGTGGGCACCGGGGTTGCCATGGAAGGCAGTCCGGTGGAGCTCGCCGCGATCGCTCATCACGTGATCGGGAGCTGTGATGGCCCCAGCATCGGGGACTTCCTGAAAGCAGAGTTTCTGAAACGGTCCCCTGTTACAGAGGGCGCTTCCGTCAAGAGAGTGCTCACCGAAGGCGACTAGAGCGCGGTGCCGAAGGCAGGCGCCCGAAGGAGGCCGAGCCTCCGTAACCGAATCGTCGCTAAGGCGAGCGATCAGCAGTTTTGGTGGCGGCTGCAGGCGGCTTGATCGGCGCCAGGCAAGCTCAGCGAGACCGCCGCACGCTCCTTGCCGACGACGCCACCGCTCATTGACCCGTATCGCGCGAAAGGCGGTCGGCAAGTTCGCGCAGTGCGGGCGATTGCTGCACGCGTAACCGCGTCGACAGCTTGCGCAGATCGTCGGGCGCCGTGGCGGCACGAAAAGCTTCGAGTCCCGCAGCGTCCGTCGTGGCCGCGACAGCGCGCCGCTCGGCAAGCTCCCGCCACGGCAGCGCGGGGTCCAGGCGGGCCAAAGCGCCCTGGATCCGGCCTGTACGCGCTTCTTCCCCGCTCCGCAGATCAAGCAGCACGCGATCGAACACCTCGAATGCGCAGATGGCATGGACCACGCCAGCCTTGTCGACGAGGTTGCCGATTTCCTCGAAGGCGTTCGAATCGCACGCATCGAAGTGGGCCGTCGCGTCGAAACCGGGCAGCAGCGCGTCCGCCAGATCGCGACTGTTCTGTTGCGGCACCAGCCGGTCGAAAGGCGAGTGGTAGAGGTGGATCTGTGTGCTTTCGGCGGGCAGCGCGCTCGCTAGACTGACCAAGTTTGTGAACGTGTTGAGCTGCAGCATGGTCTTCAGCGCGTCGAAACGTTCCTCGCCGTTCAGCATCCCGTCCAGGAATGCCCGGTCGAGACGCCCGTCATCGAGGACGTCGTCCAAGTCAAGTTCAACCTTCGAATACCGCAAGATTGCGGGCAGGATGCGACTTGCCGCATAGGGCTCGATGGCATCCCCGTCCACGGAGCGGCACCAGGGGTTGCCGTCGCAGCGGTCGCCGATTTCCTCGAGGGCACCGCGGAACGTCGCATACAGGTTGTGCGGCCCTCCGCCCGCGTAGACCTCGCGTAGGGCGACCTTCTGCGTATCCTCCATGCCAGCGGCGCTCGCAAGCCACAGGGCGACGGCGCTATGCGCCCCCTGCGAATATCCGACGAGGGCCGCCGGGACAGTCTCGAGCGCATCATGGAACGCCTCGTAGCGGCCGTCGTCCAACACCGCGCGGATCATGTCGAGGGCGTTGTTGGCGGTGCGGTTGGCCATCAGGTATGTCTCCGGCCGTTCGGGCGCGGCGCTGACGCCGCGGCCCCAGTTGTCCGGGGCGACTACGAGATAGCCGCGACCAGCCAGCAGATTGGCCAGGACGTACCAGCCATCGCTCGGGCTGAGGCCGCTCGGCGTGGCGCCGGTTCCATGCGTCAGGACCACGATGCGGCCGGGAGGTTCGTAGTCCGGCGCATTGCCGATGTCCGGCATCGCCACCAGGCCGCTCAAGGTTGCCGTTGCGCCCGAGGGGCCGCGCGAAGCGTAGGACACGGCTTCGGACACCACGCCATAGGTCGATTCGCGGCGGCCGAGTTCGGCCCACGTCTGTTCCGCCATCTCGGCGACGATCAGGGCCACCAGCGAGCCGATGATCGGGATGTCGATCTCGTCCAGTACCGCGTCCACGACGTAGCGGCGAAACAACCCGTCCACGTCACCCCGAGACAGTCTCGTCCGGTCGAGAACAGTGACGCCGGAAGCGGCGCGCTCCGCATCCGAAGTGAACTCCAGCATTGATCGATACCGATCACCGTCCCCTCCAGTGGCATTCACGCGCACCCCATAGGACGTTCCAGGCCTCAGCTCGCAGGCGAGCTTGTGATCCACCAGCTCGCCGTCTCCGCCGGGCCCGCTAAGGTCCGTGAGCACATGACGCACGGCGACGCCCGTCGGACCACATTCGCCGGTGTAGTCGAAACGCCAGTCGGCATCCGCCATCTGGACGACGTTGAACCCGCTCATCGATGGGTCCACGGTTGTACCGGCAGCGGGGATGGCATCGCTGAGAGGGACAGGCGTCGGCGGATCTGGCGGCCGAACGGGGGCGGTCACGTTCGAATCGCCACCGCCGCAGGCGGTCACGAGGGCAAGGAATGCCGAATGCGCCATGAGCTTGAGGGCGTTGCGCCGAGGCAGGCGAAGCGCGGCGTGTGGATGGCCGAAACCGAATCGATCAACCGGATACGGCATTTCTTGATGCTTTGTCCAAAAGATAGAGTGCATGTCAGCAGATTCGTGGAGGGAGGAGGATCAGCCTCGGTTCGATTCCCCCCACACGCCGCAAAAGGATTCTATGGTCGTTCACTACGCCTATGGTCCGCCAGTTGGCCCTCCATGGCCGCCCAGTTCGATCCGCAGTTCTTGGGTGGCAGGCGCGTCAGAGACTCAAATGCAGCCGCAGGGCGGCGTCGATCTCGTTCATGCGCCTCTTGGAGACGTGACCGACGCGATTGCGGAGGCGTTCAACGGCGACTGCGCGGATCTGTTCCGCCTGGGCTTTCGAGTCTCGCCGCAAACCGCAATCGCGGGCCGCCAGCCTGACCTGGAAGGGATACACGCGGCGAATGTTGCTGGTCACCGGCACGACCGTAATCACGCCACGGTTGATCGCCGCCGCGCTCTCGTTCGCCGCGTTGTTGCTCACGATGACTGCGGGCCGCTCGAAGGCTGCCTCGGCGCCAATCGGGCTGCTGATATCCACCATCCAGATGTCGCCCCGCCGGGCGGCTACAGCGGGTGTCACGGTGTCAGATCACGGGATGACCGGTCCCACGTCCTGTCGTCCTCTTCATCCCATTCCGTCCACGCCGAAGCGTAGTCGTCGGAGAGTTCCGACGTACGCAGGAGGCGGAGCGCAGTTTGAATGACGCCCGACCTTGATTTGATGCCTTGCGAACGCGCATAGGCGTCTACAAATCCGACCTCCTCCTCTGCGAGGCTGATGCTGAGCTTCATTGGACTCCACCGATGCCAACGTCAATGCTACTAGGGTACTACCGTGCGCGATGTCGGCCAAGGTTCACGAGTTCCGGCAAAATCGTGTAGTCCTAATCCGCGCAGCGCCCTCACTGTCGCCGTCGTCACATAGTCGCCGGGTTGAAGGTTTCGTAAAAATGGACAGCCAGTGAGGTCACTCAAGTGCCTGCTGGCCCACGACTCAACGATCGTCGCTCGTAGCTGCAATGGTCTCTTTACGAACAACTACCGTGTTAGCGAGCTTGTCGTGCCAGCCTTGCTTGCGTTTGTCGATACCCACCCAGATGATTCCCAGGCCCAACGGCAAAACTGCAGGAATGTAGGCGAGATACCTCAGTATGCACTGAAGGACACTCATCCTGGCTCCGGTCCGCGCATCCACGACGACCACCGAGATGGCCATCTTGCCGGGCGTCGCGGAATACCGGCACCAGAAAGCGATGACAGCTATCGCGTGGAAGGCGCCATAGGTGACGTAAAGAATTATCCCCGTGACCAAAATCAGCAGAAACGAATCGATCAGGGTTGCTCCGACCCGGGACCAGAATCCCACATAGACCACAGAGTCGTTCATCACCATTTCCCGGTTGGCGCGACCGATCCTACCACTTCGAAACGCCCGAACGCGTCGCTCGCACGCCGGCCACCCAGCGGGTATCTTGTAGCCCCGCACGTCGGCTACTGCCCCGCGCCAAAGTCCACGCGGCGCAGGGAAATTCGACATTGCCATCGATCACCTGTAACTCGGAAACGGACGCTTCACCATGACGTTTGAACCCGATAACGCCCGTTCGCGCCAAGCCGGCGCCCTGTCGCGCCGACACATGCCGACGGACTATGCGATCTCCCTCGCCAGGTACACCAGCCGCGGGACGCCGGAGGAGGCACGGATTCCGAAGGACTTCGGTCCCCGGCAGGCGCTCGCCGGCTTCGAGGAGACCTACCGCAACATCATCGACTACATCGTTCGCATCACCTACCGCATCTGGGAGGACCGCGATGTCGAATACATCCGTAACACGTATGACGACGCGTCGCGGGTCTACGACGACTACGGCCTGCAGCTTGGCTCCGCCAAGATCGTCGACGACACCTATCACACGACGGGCGCGTTCTCGGACATCGAGTTGATCGCCGACGAGATCATCTGGGCGGGCGACGACGAGGTGGGATTCCACACGTCACACCGGACGATCATCCGGGGCACCAACGATGGGCCGAGCCGCTACGGCCCAGCTACGGAGCGAAAGGTCGACGTGCTGGTGTTCGCCAACTGCGTGGCCCTCGAAAACGAAATCTTCCTCGAGCACGTGATCTACAACACGTCGAGCATGCTCAACCAGCTCGGCTTCGATATTGACGACATGGCCCGCAAACTAGCCTCCGATACGCCGGCAGGATGGCCGCGTTCGGACGCGGTGTGGGACGAGCAGCGTGCGGCCGCACGCCCGCGGGCGCCGCTATCGATCGCCGAGCCGGTCGCGGGGTTCGATGTCGACCGCTTCGCCCGCGCGAACTTCGATGCGTTGTGGAACCGCCGCGATTTCGCGACGCTGAAGAGCGCCTACGAACCCGACTTCGCCTTCCAAGGGCCGACCGACCGTGCGTTCCAGGGCATCGCTGCCTACCGTGACCTGCTGTCGTCTCTCTTTGTCGCATTTCCTGATCTTGAACTGCAGGTGGACGAGGTCTACTGGATGGGCAATGAGGCGGAGGGCTTCCTCGTGTCGGTTCGCTGGAGCGCGGTCGGGATCCACGCCGGCGCCGGCATATACGGGCCGCCGACCTCGCTTCCCGTGCAGATCTGGGGGATCACGCAGCAGCAGATCGTGACCGGGCGGATCGTCGCCGAGTGGATGCTGTTCAATGAACTCGACCTGATGATGCAACTCGCGGCCGGCCGGGGCGCATGAGCGACACGCAGAAGGCCAAGAACCTGGTCCTGAGGTACTTCGAGGCGTGGGAGTCCGCCCCGCATGACCGAATCCGCGACGCGCTCGACCCCTTCGTGAGTGACGACTACTGTTTCCGGGGCGTGCATCCGTTCAACGAGCTATCCGGTCTCGACGAGGTCAGTTCGGCTGTCTGGCGGCCGATGCGCGGTGCGTTCACCGCCCTGCAGCGCCGCCAGGACATCTTCATGGCGGGCGAGAACCGCATAGACGGCACGCTATGGGTCACCAGCATGGGCAAGCTCATGGGCCTGTTCGACCGCGCCTGGCTCGGCATCCCGCCGACCGGCAAGATCGCCCTGATCCCATACTGCGAGTTCCACCGGGTCGACGCCGGCCGGATCGCCGAGTCCGCGTTCTTCTGCGACATCGTCAGCGTGATGAAGCAGGCCGGTCTGCAGCCGTTGCCCATGCAAACCGGCGCGGAGATCGTCAATCCCGGTCCGAAGACACAGGACGGGTTGCTTTACGACCCGCAGGATCTGGCCGAGTCTCAGAAGACACTGAACCTGATCATGCGGATGTGCGACGACCTCGTGGAGAAAGACGGTTTCCAGTCGTCCAACTCCTCGCTGGCGAGCACCTGGCACGACGACATGCTCTGGTTCGGGCCCTCCGGCATCGGCGCAACCTATACGATCGAGCGCTATCAACTCCAACACCAGGGCCCTTTTCGCGCGGGTTTGCGGAACATCGACTTCAAAGGCCATGTGCTAGAACACGCCGAAGGCTGCTACGGCGGCTGGTTCGGCTGGCCCAATATGCACATGAACCAAGGGGATGGATTCATGGGGTTGCCGGCTTCCGAGCGCACCACCGAGATGCGCGTCGTGGACATGTATCGGCGGGAAGGCGAGAAGCTGGCCGAGAATTGGGTGTTTATCGACCTGCTGCACTATCTGCGGCTGCTGGGGGTGGATGTGCTGGCGCGGTGCGCCGGGATGCGGAGATAGGCGCTGCTGTCGCGTCAGGTGCTTGACGTTCTCATCGCGGCGCGGTGCCGGCAGGGGGCTGGTGTTCCCGAAGCCCCGGCGCGATGGTGGGTCAAGCAACGGATCCGAGCGTACCCCGGGCGCGGTTGATGTCGGACGGTCGGAGCATCAGCGCACCGTGGTGGCGACGACAACGTGCTCGCCTGCGCGCGAAGACAGAATCGCCTTCGCGATGGCAGGCAGGGCCGAGGTCAACGCGCCGATGCGGTTATCGTCGACGGCTACGATGGCAATTGAGGAGTGGGGTTGTTCGGAGGCCATTCGCTTGTCGGTCGTCACGACGGTTGTGAAGCCTTGATTCGCTGCCTGCTCCAACAATTCGGCGTCACGGAGCGCGCGCCACTGATGGAATACGGCACTCTCGACGGGAACGCCGTCCAGCAGTTGTTGGAGCGGGACCCGCAGGCGTGGCGATATCCCAACGTCGAGGAGGACCTTCACTCGATAAGGTAAGGATCAGGCCGCGCAGTCGGGATTTCGAACGGCAGCGGAACAGACTGCGCGGGCGCCGGCACGCAAAACGGCCGCGGCCGCCCTTGGGTCAATCTGGAAGTCGCGGACGAACTCGTCAAGAGTGACACCGTCCTCCAGCCAGTCGAACAGTTGGCGCACGGGCAGGCGCGTTCCGCGGAAACAAGGAACTCCGCTCATGCGTGAGGGATCGAGCCAAATCGCTTCCTCAAGCGGCATGGGCCGATCCTGGCTTTTCTTGGCAGAAGTCTTCATGGCAGAAGTCTACACGGTCCACTAGGTGGCGATCCGAAGCATACGCCCGGAGATTGGCGTTTCAAAATCAACGGAGCGGGTGCGGCCGAGAAGAAGTGCTGACCGCAGCGGTTGCGGCGCTCCGGGCGCGCAGCCGGCGCTTCGCGGCGACGCTGGCGTTGGCCGAGGAGCTTCGCACCAAGCTGGTGTCGAAGGACAGCTGGTTCCAGACTAAATCACCGCCTGCAGTACCCCAAGCCCAATCACACAAAGAAAGAAATACCCCAGCAGCCAGTAACTCGCCCGGTCGACCTTCCCCGCCAGCACGTACCAGCCGTCCTCCTTCTCATTCCGTCCCTCGCGCGCGAATAGGGCCTTCTGCCCCTGCACCGTGTACTCGGAGTACTCGGTCTTGAATCCGTCGAGCAGGACGCTCGCGACCCATGCCACGGCGGTGCTGACGGCGCCGCCGAGCGCGCAGTACCAGGGCCACGCGATGTCGTGATAGACCTCGACGTACCAGAGCGACAGGAAGCCGGCGGCGACGCCGATCAGCAGGCCGCGTTCGGAGGCGTGCTTGGAGAAGAACCCGAGGCCGAACATCGCGAGCTTGGCGCCGACGAAGAACGAGCCGACTTTGCTCAGCACCTCGAGCACTGAGCCGCCGGTTTTCGTGAATGCGATCGCCGGCAGCACCATCAGCACGGCCCAGAACAGGGTGAACCAGCGCGATGCTTTGAGATAGTGCTCGGGGGTGCCGTCCTTCTTGGCGAACTTCTCGTAGAAGTCGAGTGTCGTGACGGTCGCCATGGAGTTCAGGCTGGAGTCGAGGCTTGACATGGCGGCGGCGACGATGGCGGCTGTGATGATGCCCATCAGGCCGGGAACGCCGACGCTGGCGACGAACTCGAGCAGGATCAGGTTCTCGTTGTCAAAGATTCGGCCGTCGTAGTGCGCGTAGAACAGGACGCCCATGCCGAAGAACAGGACGTAAGCGAGAAAGGCGACATACCCCATGCTGATGTACGCTTTCTTGGCATCGCCGAGCGTCCGGGCTGCCAGGGTGCGCTGCACCATCATCTGGTTCACGCCGTAGACCACTACGTGGTAGATCGACATGGCGATCACGCCTGTCCAGATGGTGCCCACCTTTGCGGGGTCCAGCGAGTACTCGAACGGGTTTGTCTTGCCCGTCTCCTTTAGCGCCTCCAGCGTCACGGGCAGGGACTCCGGAAGGGCGCCGATCAGCAGCACCACGGTCAGCACTGCCCCGACAAAAAGGATGGCGGACTGGATCACGTCGGTCCAGATCACCGCCGCGATGCCGCCGAGCATCGTGTAGGTGACCGCGACGACGGCGACGATGAGGATCGCGTCGATGACGGGGATACCCGTGATGAACTCCAGGACCAACGCCGTCGTGTAGAGCATGATCCCGGAGTAGGCGATGTTGCCGAGCAGGAACACCCCGGACATCACCGTGCGCGACGTCAGCCCGAAGCGGTTTTCGAGATAGTCGAAGATCGAGGCGACGCCGCTCTTGTAGAAGAACGGCAGAAACACCGTGACCACGACGAAAATAGCGATCGGGTAGTTGATGTGGATGAAGATCACCGAGAAACCATCGACGTACGACCAGGCGGGTCCGCCGAGGAATGTCAGCGCGCCGAAGTAGGTCGCCACCACCGAGATGCCGATGGCCCACCACGGGGTCGTCCGGCGACCGAGATAGTAGTGGTCGGCGGTCTGGACGCGCTTGCTCAGGAAATATCCGAGCACGAGATTGCCGACGACATACGCGAGCACGATGGACCAGTTCAGCGCGCCGAATTCGCTCAACCTGTCCCTCCCGGAGTCCTCTTCTAATGGCGCCCGCCGTAACCCGGGCGCCAGCGCGTCCGGGCGATAAAACAATACCAGTACTGCGAATGCAACGCGCATTGCGCGGAAATTCAGGATTGCTATAGCATCGAGGCCAAGTTGCTTCGTCGCGGTTGAATTCAATTGCCAGATCCAAGAGACAGCGGAGCGGGAGCGTCGCCCGGCGACCGTCCGCAGCGCCGGGCGACCTCCTACGACGTGGCGCGCATCGCCGGCGTCTCCCAGTCCGCCGTGTCCAGGGTCTTCAAGCCCGGAGCCAGCGCATCCGCAGCCATGCGCCGGCGCGTGATGGACGCGGCCACCCGCGTCGGTTACCGGCCCAACGCCATCGCCCGGGGGCTCATCACCCGGCGATCCAACATGGTCGGCGTGGTGATTTCCAAGCTCGTCAACCTGAACTACCCGGAGGTGCTCGTCGAGATCACCCAACGGCTTTCCGGACGTGGCATCCGCGTGTTGCTGTTCGCCCTGGAGACCGAGGGGGATACGGCGGCGGCGCTCGACCAGGTCGTGCAGTACCGGGTCGATGGCGTGATCACTGCCGCCATGCTGACCGGCGAACAGCTCGGGATGCTCGACGAGGCGCAGATTCCGGTCGTGTTCTACAACCGGGCACCCGATGTGCCCGCCGTCAACGCGGTGCGCTGCGACCATGCCGCGGGAGAGCGCTGGCTGGTTGGCGAACTGGTCGACTCGGGGCACCGGCGGTTCAGCATCATTTCCGGGCCGGAGGACTCACCGGTCAGCACCGAGCGGACGCTCGGGGCCGTCGAGGAACTCAAGCGCCTCGGCGTCAGTGACGTTACTGTGGCGCGAGGCGATTACGGCTATGGCAGCGGCCGGGAAGGATTCTCGACCATCGTAGGGGAACTCGGCGCACCGCCGGACGCGGTGATCGCGGCCAACGACACGATGGCGATCGGCTGCATCGACGAGGCCCGCGCGATGTTCGGCCTCGAAGTGCCGGGCGACATGTCCGTCGTGGGATTCGACGGCGTCGGCCCTTCCGCCTACGCGGCGTATCAGCTCACGACGGTGTCCCAGCCGGTGGCGCAGATGTCGGAGGCGGCCGTGTCGATGCTTACCGAGCGGATCGAAAATCCCGAACTTCCCAAGGAGCAGCGCGTGTTTTCGGGGATCCCCATCCGCGGGAACTCGGCACGCCTTGCGAACAACCCCTAAGCGTGTTCGCGGGGAGCCGGTCTTGAATCCGCCCCCCAAAGAGCGGCGCCTGACCGGAGTACGCCATGCGCACGAGCAGTGACCGCATCCTGACCACCCACGTCGGCAGCCTGCCGCGCTCGGCAGCCGTGACGGACGTTGTGTTTGGACGCGAGCAGGGGGAAGAGGCCCCCGACGGAGACCGGGTGATCGGGGCTGCGGTGGACGCCGTTGTCGCTCGGCAGGTGGAGAGCGGCGTAGACGTCGTGAGCGATGGCGAGATGAGCAAGATCAGCTACGCCACCTACATCAAGGACCGCATCACCGGTTTCGAAGGCGACAGCGACCGCGAGCCGCCCCGCGACCTGGAGGAATTCCCCGGGTTCCTGGAGCGCCAGGCCGCCTCCGGGGGCACGCCCACCTACCAGCGACCATGCTGCGTCGGCGAGATCGCCGTCAAGGACATGCAACCGGTCGCCCTGGACATCGCCAATTTCCAGGCGGCCATTGCGAAACATGGGCCCCTCGAAGGGTTCATGAATGCGGCATCCCCGGGAGTGATCGCGCTGTTCCAGCCGAACCGGTTCTACTCCGACCACGAGGCTTATCTCGAAGCGATCGCCGATGCCATGGCGGCGGAATACCGCGCCATCGTCGACGCGGGTCTCGTGCTGCAACTCGATTCACCCGACCTCGGCCTCGGCCGCCACATGATGTTCAAGGACAACAGCGACGCGGAGTACCAGGCGCTCGCCGAACTGCACGTGGACGCGCTCAACCACGCGCTGTCGGGCGTCCCGGCGGATCGCGTGCGGCTACACGTGTGCTGGGGCAACTACGAAGGGCCGCACCACTGCGACGCGCCGTTGTCGATGGTGCTGCCGATCGCGCTGCGCGCAAACGTCGGCGCACTCCTGTTCGAGTCGGCCAACCCCCGGCACGGCCATGAGTGGAAGACGATGGCCGACATGTCCATCCCCGAAGACCGGATCCTGATACCGGGCGTGATCGACTCGACCACGAACTTCATCGAACACCCGGAACTGGTTTCCGAGCGCCTTTGCCGTTTCGCCGACATTGTCGGGCGTGAACGCGTAATCGCCGGGACGGATTGCGGCTTCTCGACGTTCGCGGGGTTCGGCGCGGTCGACCCCGACATCGTCTATGCGAAGCTCGCGAGCCTCGCCGAGGGTGCGGACCTCGCGAGCCGGCAGCTCTGGGGTTCATAGCCTGCGCTGCGGAACGGCACACATGTGCCGATCAAGGGACAGGATCGGGGTCGGGTGGGACGGGCGAAACACGGCGCGGGCGAAGCCGCCGACGGGTTTCAACCGCTAACCCGTCGTTTCCCGCAATAGCCTTCGAGGCTGGAGTCAGTACTGCCGCGCGGCCCGCCGATCGGGGCCTCGATCTTCGGACGGGTCAGCCAGAGTCCCGCGAAGCGAGTTCGGCAGCGCTTCGTCAATACGCACGTCGGTAAAATCGCCCATCAGGGCGTCGTCGGCACGGAAGTTCACCACGCGGTTGTTCTCGGTTCGGCCCTGAAGCTGACCGGGATCCCGCTTCGAACGGCCGGCAACGAGTACGCGCTGCACGCTCCCGACCATCGCCGCGGCATGCGCTGAGGCCTGGCGCCGAAGCTGGTCCTGGAGAATCGCAAGACGATGCTGCTTGACGCTTGCCGGCGTTTCGTCCGGCAGGCTGGCCGCAGGCGTCCCGGGCCGCGGGCTGTAAATGAAGCTGAACGAAATGTCGTAGTCGAGTTCCTCGATCAGGGCGAGCGTCTGCTCGAAATCACGCTCGGTCTCGCCCGGGAATCCGACGATGAAGTCCGAGGACAGGGCGATACCCGGCCGCGCCTCCCGCAGGCGTCGGATTTTCTGCTTGTATTCGAGGACGGTGTGGCCGCGTTTCATCCCCGCGAGAACCCGGTCAGAACCGGCCTGTACCGGCAGGTGCAGGTGGCTCACGAGTTCCGGAATGTCCCGGTATGCCTCGATCAGAGTGTCGCCGAACTCAACCGGGTGCGAGGTGGTGAACCGGATCCGGTCGATGCCGTCGATTTCCGAGGCATAGGTGATGAGTTCGGCCAGATCCGCCGTACCGTTGCCTATCGATCCCCGGTACGCGTTCACGTTCTGGCCGAGAAAGTTGATCTCGCGTACGCCCTGGTGGCTTAGCGCAAGGACCTCGGCCATAACGTCCTCCACGGGCCGGCTTACCTCCTCACCACGCGTGTACGGGACGACACAGAACGTGCAGTACTTGCTGCATCCTTCCATCACGGAAACAAAGGCCGTCGGGCCATCCGCGCGGGGTTCCGGCAGGCGATCGAACTTCTCGATCTCCGGAAAGCTGACATCGACGACGGCCTGTTTCGAACGCTCGGCGGCGTCGAGGAGTTCGGGCAAACGGTGCAGGGTCTGCGGGCCAAATACCACGTCCACGTACGGAGCACGCGCGCTGATCGCGTCGCCCTCCTGGCTCGCAACGCAGCCACCCACGCCGATCAGCACCCCGGGACGCTGCGCCTTGAACCGCTTCCAACGGCCAAGCTGATGAAAGACCTTTTCCTGCGCCTTCTCCCGGATCGAGCAGGTGTTGAGCAGCAGCACGTCGGCTTCAGCCGGATCGTCCACCGGCACCGCACCATGGCTGTCGCGCAGCAAATCCGCCATCCGCGACGAGTCGTAGACGTTCATCTGGCAGCCGTGGGTCTTGATGTGGAACTTGATGCGAATCTCCACCGTCGCCCGCGGGGTCGGCATTGGAACACAGATAGGACAGTGGTGGAACCGCTGGCTCCACTCACACTCGGGGTGTGAAACGCGCCCGCATGACAACCGCGACCGAACCCCGGCATGTCAGGCAATCGTCCTACGTCGATTGCCGACAGGTGCCATTGTATCTACCCGAGCGGGCGCCCAGGGTGGACCAAACCGTTTTGGACGCACCAAGGTGGCCATGGTACTTTCGCTGGCGAAACGCCGAAGGGCGCGGCCGAACCAGACCAAGGCAGATCAGGGGACGCACCATGCGTACAAATCCCGTCCTTCCCGCCGATCTTCACACTCTCACCGAGGCCAACGCGCGCATCGCCGAGCTGGAGGCGCAGCTCCGGCGGTAGCCGGGGAGTCGCCGCCCAACGCCGCAGCGTAACTCGCAAGAAAGGTGCCCAAAAGAGTGACGCGGTTCAACCGAAACGACCCAGGACTGCGCGCCTGGGCGCTCGTGCTTCCGCTGCTCGCCTTCATCGGCGTCACTTTCATCGCTCCCTTGGGCGCGATGCTGACGCGCAGCGTGCAGGAACCCGTGGTCGCGGACGCGCTGCCAAACACGATACGCGCGTTGGCTGACTGGGACGGCCGCGGGACGCCCGCAGAACCAGTCTTCCGGGCCGCAGTCCACGAGTTCCTGGAGGCACGGGAAACCCGCGCACTGGGGCGAATTGCGACCCGCATCAACCGGGTCCAGGGTGGACTGCGCAGCGTCATCACCCGGAGCGCCCGCAGGTTGGACAACCTGGCAGACCCGACCAATAGCCCCTGCTTCGCACCCGCCGAAAGCAGGCCTTACGATACCGGCGAAGCGCAGACACCCTGCCGCGACCTCCTGGTAGGTATCGATGACGCCTGGAGCGAGGTCACCACTTGGCTAGCCATTCGCCGGGCCGGCGAGAGATTCACGGCCAGGCACTACCTGCACGCGCTCGACCTCGACCGCGATCTTGAGGGCGAGATCGTCCCGCAGCCACCCGAATTGCGGATTTACCTCCCGCTTCTGACCCGCACGCTCATCATCAGCCTCGGCATCACGGCGCTATGCCTCGTGCTGGGCTATCCCATCGCGTACCTCATCGCGCAGGCGCCGCCCGGTCGAGCCAATCTGCTACTCCTGCTCGTGCTGGTGCCGTTCTGGACATCCCTGCTGGTACGCACGACATCCTGGATCGTGCTACTGCAATCCCAGGGGGTCGTCAACGACGTCCTGGTCGCAATCGGCGTGATCGGCGACGACGAACGCCTCGCGATGATCTACAACATGACGGGCACAGTCGTCGCGATGACGCACGTCCTGTTGCCGTTCATGGTCCTGCCGCTGTACTCGATCATGCGGTCGATACCGCCGCAGTACATGCGAGCCGCAGAGGCCCTCGGGGCGAGCTTTCCGCAGGCGTTTTTCCGCGTGTACTGGCCGCAGACGCTTCCGGGGGTCAGCGCGGGGTCGCTCCTCGTGTTCATCCTTGCGATCGGCTACTACATCACGCCAGCCTTGGTCGGCGGGCGCACAGGACAGCTCATATCCAACATGATCGCCTACCACATGCAGCAGTCCCTCAACTGGGGTCTCGCCGCAGCGCTCGGCGGCATCCTGCTCATCTGCGTGATCGCGCTGTACTTCCTCTATGATCGCATCGTGGGCGTCGAGCGGATGCGGCTGAGTTGAGACGCCGGGACGCGCCGATACGGCTTCAATACACAAAGGGATGACACACCAATGACCGCAGGCATGCAGAAATTCGCCGTCTTCGCAGTCGCGATGATCGCGTCGTGGCTCGTTGGCTGGTACGTCTCGCCCACCTGGACGGTGGAGGAGATCTCCATCGACGCGCACACCGACGATGCCGGCGCGCTGTACTACCTGTTCGAGGGCGACCCCACCTACTTCTACTCCGTGCCCGTGGACCAGTCCGCGCTGGACCCCAAACACGTGCGCGCGTCCGGCGAAGCACCTTCGGTGAAGGAAGAGTTTGTCGCCACCCAAGAGATGCGCGACGGTCAAATGCAGACCGTCTACTACCAGCGCATCGCAAAGGCACACTGGGGATTCTGGTCCCTGTTGCCGCCACTCGTGGCGGTCTTGCTGTGCTGGATGACGCGGGAGCCGGTAACGTCGCTCCTTGGCGGCATCGCCTCCGGGGCGCTCATCCTGAGCCGCTACGACCTCACCGGCGAAGTGCTGATTCCGTCGCTCGCCACGACGAGTTCCGCAGCACTGCTGCTGCTTTACCTGTGGCTTCTGGGCGGCCTCATGGGCATATGGTCCCGTACCGGCGCCGCGCAGGCGTTCGCGGAGTTCATCACCGTGCGTTTCGTCCGCGGCCCGCGCACCGCCAAGCTCGTCGCCTGGTTCCTCGGGGTCATCTTCTTCCAGGGCGGCACGGTGAGCACGGTGCTGGTGGGCACCACGGTGAAACCCATCGCCGACAAGGAGCGCATCAGCCACGAGGAACTGGCCTACATCGTCGACTCCACAGCGTCGCCCATCGCGTCGCAGCTCGCATTCAACGCCTGGCCTGGGTACGTGCAGGCGTTCATTTTCGTCGGCGGTGTGAGTTTTCTCGCTACCGAGGCGGATCGCATCTCCTTCTTTTTCTCAAGCGTTCCCTTCTGCTTCTACGCCATCTTCGCGGTGCTTGGGACGTTTCTGCTGAGTGTCGAAAAACCTCCGTTTCTGGGCAAGAGGCTGGCGGCGGCGATGGAACGTTCGCGTTCGACCGGCCAACTCGACGCCGACGACGCACAACCCTTGAGCGCCAGGGAACTGCAGGCCAGCAACGTCCCGGAGGGCTATTCGCCGCATGTCCTCGAGTTCTTCCTGCCCCTGTTCACCCTGATCGGCATCGCCATCGTCACCTTCGTCATCTTCGACTCGCCCAACGTGCAATGGGCTTTCGGCGCCGCGCTCCTGCTCGCCGCCGGCATGGCCCTGGCCAAGGGCATGTCGCTCACTACGCTCGTGTCCGGAATCCACGACGGCCTCAAGGGCGTGGTCCTCGGCTCGGTCATCCTGCTGCTCGCCGTCACCATCGGCGGCATCAGCCAGGAGACGGGCGGCGGCATCTTCCTGGTGGAACTGCTCGGGCAAAGCATTCCGTACTTCCTGCTACCGGTGCTGCTGCAGTTGATGACCATGGTCATCGCCTTCTCCACCGGCACGAGCTGGGGAACCTATGCGGTCGCGTTTCCCCTCGCGATGCCCCTCGCCTGGGCTGTCGCCACGGGCCAGGAACTCCAGCACCCGGAACTGTTCATGACCCTCTGTTTCGCCGCGGTCATGGACGGCAGCGTGTACGGCGACCAGTGCTCTCCCATCTCCGACACGACGGTTCTGAGTTCGGTCTGCACCGGCTGCGACCTCATGGACCACGTCAAGACGCAGATACCCCAGGCATCCGTCGCCGCCGGCCTGGCGGCCATTTGCTGGACGGTCGTCGCCTACTTCACCGGCTGATAGGCTTGTCGGCTTCCCGCAACAAGACAACGAGAGAGGTTTGACCATGGCACCTGTTCCAAGAGGTGGCACTGTCGCCGTAACCGGCGCTGCCGGATTCATCGGCGGGTGGGTAGTCAGGGATCTGCTGGACCGCGGCTACCGCGTCCGGGCCTGTGTGCGCGACGAAAACGATGCGGTCAAGACAGGTTTCCTGAAAGCCATGCCCGGCTATGTTTCAGGCCGGCTGACCTTGCATTCGGCCGACCTGAACAACCCTGGGTGTTTCGATGACATCTTCAAGGGCTGCCACGGAGTCGCGCACGTTTCCCACGTCAACGACTATGGCAACGCCGAGTACATCGAGATGGTCTGCGACCACATCATCAAGAGCGTGAACGCGTCGGATTCCATCACCCGGGTTGTCGTGACCTCCAGCATCGCCGCGGTTGTTTCCGAAAGGAACTTCGATGAAATGGTCAAGCGTCCCGTCATCTACGAGGACCGTTACCCGGACCGAGGTGATCCGAGGCTCTCCGGCTACTCGCAGAGCAAACAGCAGGCGGAACACACCTTCGCCGAAGCGGCGGAACAGAGCGGCATGTGGGACTCGATCACCTGCTGTCCCGCAGACAATGTCGGACCCATACAGTCGGCGCACCAGGGAGACAGGGGCCCCTGGCAAGGGTTGATGAAAAGGATGCTGCAGGGGGAATGCAATCCCGCCGTACACGGTTACAGGCCCTGGCATACCGTGGACGTTCGCGACACCGCGGCGGTGCAGATCGCCATACTCGAAAGCGTCATGGTCAAAAACGGCGAGCGCTATATCGCCTACAACGCCGAGAGGATCGATGTCGAGGAGGTGTGCGCGCGCATCGACCGCCTGCTTCCGGAACTCGGATTCGCAACGCCCGACACGACGGAGGACCTGGACGAAGCGGGCCTGGCGCGGAGAACAGAACGCAGAGCGGTCTATTTCGGGACCGACCTGCGTAATGATCGCACGCGTGCTCTCGGGATTACCTACCGGGACCTCAATGACTCGCTTCGCGATATGGCGGAATCGCTGATTTCCGTCGGCGAAGTCGAGCCGGTCCTGCGTCCTGGGTTCTCCCTGAACAGGCCATAGGGCATCCCGCAGGTCGCGCGTCGGCAGTCTGCTTCGGACATGTCCCGCGACCCCTGCATTCCCCGAAACTGGGAACCCCGGGCACGCGCCACGCTGGTATATCTCACGCGCGGCGATTACGTGCTCCTGATACGCAAGAAGCGCGGCCACGGCGCCGGCAAGGTCAATGCGCCGGGCGGGCGGATCGAGCCGGGCGAATCGGCCGAAGCATGCGCGATTCGCGAAGTCGCCGAAGAGGTCGGCATCCGCGTCCAATCGCTCAAGCTGCGCGCGCGGTTGCGCTACCACGACCCGGCGGAAGGCTTCGCCATGGCGGGATATGTCTTCGTTTCGTCGGACTTTCTCGGCAATCCGTCGCACACCCCGGAAGCCGCCCCCTTCTGGTGCCGCATCGACGGGATTCCATACGACGAGATGTGGGAAAACGATCGCATGTGGCTGCCGAGGGTGCTGCAGGGCGAGCGAATACGCGCGGATTTCCGGTTCTGCCGGGATCGACTGGTAGCGCACACGATCACTCCCGGATTGCCATCATGTTGATATAATGCATTCATTGAATGCAATATGAGATATTGACTATGGCAATGCTGACCGTGCGCAACCTACCCGACGAGGTGCATCGCGCCCTGCGTGTGCGCGCTGCGCTGCGCGGCCGCAGCACGGAGGCCGAAGTGCGGGCCATCCTGACGGAAACAGTTCTCCCGGAAGGGCGGGTCGGGTTGGGTTCACTGCTGACCGCCGTCGGCCGGCGCGCGGGGTTGACGAAGGAGGAGTCAGCGGCATTTGCGCTACGCGACGGCACTCCGGGCCAGCCGGTCGAGTTTGAATGATTCTGGTCGACACCAATGTGGTTTCGGAGCCGTTGCGCGCGGCCCCGGAACCACGCGTCGCCGAGTGGTTCGACGCGCAGGCTTTGGAAACGCTATACCTGTCGACCATTACTGTCGCCGAGTTGCGTTTCGGGGTCCTGTCACTGCCGGTCGGCCGCCGCCGCGAAAGACTGCACGAAGATCTGGAGCGGCAAGTGCTGCCAATGTTCGCGGGCCGGATATTGGCATTCGATCTGGCAGCTTCCCAAGCCTATGCGGAACTGATGGTGAAGGCGCGGTCCGCCGGGCGGTCAATCTCGGTATCCGACGGCTACATTGCGGCAACCGCGGTTGCCAACGCCATGATGGTGGCGACACGGGACACCGCTCCATTCGAAGCGGCCGGATTGAATACCGTCGATCCCTGGGCGGCATAGGAAATGACCGGCGGGGGAAACGATCGTATCTGGCTGTCGAGGGTGTCGGAGAACGACCATGCGAATTCCCGGCACTCCCGAGGTCACCTGGTAGCGCATACCGTCATTCCCGATACGAACATCTCTGCGTGAGGTTGCGCGTTTCCCGGTGAAGCCGCGCGGTTGCCGGCCAGCGAGTTTTCCAGCCGCGTATACTCGGGCGCATCAAATCCCGTTGAGCACCAGATGACCCGTACCGCCAGGCGCAGGCACCCATGACGAAAGCCCTGAACCTGAGCCAACTGCTCAAGCGCGTCGTGCGCGCGTACGGCGCCATGGATTTTGACGCCGGCGAGGAAGGAATATCTCCCCGGCGTCTACCGGGCTGGACGCGCCCGCAGTTACCGGCGCCGGTGGACATGGTGGCGCGCATGGCTTCGGGGGTGAGGCTGCAGTTCAGCACCGACACGAGGAACCTCGGGCTTTCGTTTCTCGCAACGACCAGGCACATGGCTGGCCGGCCACGCAGACCCGTCGCCTTCAACCTGGAGACGGGCGGCCGGATCCATTCAGCCCGCTCGGACCTCGGCAACGACGTCATCCTGAATCCCGAAGAGCCGGGAGGTTTCGAGTTCATTCGGGGCGAACCGGACACCATCTGGTTCACCGACCTCGCCGGTGGATCCAAGGCATGTGAACTGTGGCTGCCGCACAATGCTTCCGTCGAGTTGCGGACACTCATCGTCGACGACGGGGCACAGCTTGCGCCAACAAGCGACGCCCGTACCAAGTGGATTCACTACGGCAGTTCCATCAGTCAATGCGCGGAGGCGGAAGAACCCGCCTACATCTGGCCCGCGGTGGCGGCCCGACGCGCAGACGTCGCGGTGCAGAACCTGGGTCTCGCGGGACAATGCCACCTGGACCAGTTCGTTGCCCGCACCATCCGCGATGCCGACGCCGACCTGGTCAGCATCAAGATCGGGATCAACATCGTCAACGCGGATTCGATGCGCGAACGCGTATTCGCCCCCGCCCTGCACGGCTTCCTCGATACGATCCGCGAAGGCAAGCCCAAGACGCCCATCATCGCCATATCTCCCATCTTCTGTCCGAGCGCTGAAACCCGTCCCGGACCGATGAGGCGGGATGCGTCCGGCAAGTTCTCGACATTCGAGGGACTCGATGCGATACGCAACGGCTGCATGTCGCTTCGGCGCGTCCGCGAGATCATGACCGAAGTCGTCGATACGCGCCGCAATTCGGGCGATGCGAACCTGCACTACGTCGACGGACTCACGCTGTTCGGTGCCGACGACGCGGACGACCTGCCGGACGACCTGCATCCCAATGCGGCCGGCTACATACGCATCGGCGAACGGTTCGCACCGACGCTCGCGCGTTGGGCAGGGCCCGCCGCTCTTTGAGGAACCTTTTCGTCGGCGCCTGGCTGTTCGGGCTCGCGGCGGCGCTTGCCGCGGCCGCAGACGAGAACGCGCTCAAATATCAGCACGGTATCTCGCTCATTCACGAGCTCAAATATCGAGCGGATTTTGGCGGTTTCGACTACATGAATCCGGCAGCGCCCAAGGGCGGCGCACTGCGGCTTTCGACCACCACCCCGATCCGAAGCTTCTCTGATGTCTGGGACGAGGAAGTGCTCCCCGCCCCCGGGATGAACCGCACCTACGACTACCTCCTGCACCGGGCAGGCGACGAACTCGGCGGCTTCTACGGGCAGCTGGCGCAGGGCGTGGCGCTTGCTTCCAACCGGCGTTCGCTGCATATCCGACTGCACCCCAACGCCCGCTGGCACGACGGCGAGCCGATCACGCCGGAAGATGTGAAGTTCACGTTCGACCACGTACTCCGCACCACCCAGGGGAAGGTCTACATGGGTTGGCTCGCGGCGGTGGAAATCGCCGGTGCCCGCGAGTTGGCGTTTCGCCACGAGCGCAGGTTCACCACCGAAGACCTGCAGTGGCTCACCTACGTGAGCATACTTCCCGCACACTACTGGAAGGACCGGAATCCGAACGCTACGACATTCGTGCCGCCGCTCGGGAGCGGGCCCTACCGCGTGGCCGGGCACGATCGATCCCACGTGCGATTCGAACGCGTGCCGGACTACTGGGGACGCAACCTGCCCATCAACCTGGGCCGGCACAACTTCGACGAAATCAGATACGACCTGTATCGGGATGACACCGTGGCGCGGGAGGCGTTCCACAAGGGGTTGCTCGACTTTCGCCTCGAGGGGGAAATCCGCCACTGGATTGCCTACGACGGTGAGGAAAGGTTCGCGAAGGACATCCTGCCCTGGCGGAGCCTTTCCGGTGCCCAGTGGGCGATCACCCTGAACGCGCGAAAGCCCCACTTGGCGGACGTTCGCGTGCGGGAAGCGCTGACTCTCGCGGTGGATTTCGATTGGCAGAACCGGGTGTTCCACCACGGCCTGTATGCGCGCGCGGATAGCTATTTCGCCAATTCGCGATTCGCCGCACGGGGAGTTCCATCCGGCCCGGAACTCACGATGTTGCAACCCTTTCGGGGGCGGATTCCGGAACGGGTCTTCACCGATGTCTTTGAACTGCCGCATTCCACCGGCACCGGCCGCAACCGGGCGGCGCTGCGACGCGCGCGCGACCTGCTCGACGCGGCGGGATGGCGAATGGCCGGCGGCGTCCTGGTCGATGGGAAGGGGTCCCCGTTCAGGCTGCAATTGCTTGCCCGGACACAGGCCGACCAGCGCACATTGCTGCCCTATGTCGATTCGCTCAAGCGACTGGGGATAGACGCGTACCTCAAGATCGTCGACGACGCGCGTTTCATCCGCCTGATCGGAGCGCGGGAATTCGACGCCGTGCTACGGGAACACGGCTTCCTCACGCCGCCGGCGAGGCAGCTTCGAAACTACTTCGCGTCCCACGGGGCCGACGAGCCCCTGACGGGCAACCTGGCGGGAATCAGCGATCCCGTGGTGGACGCCTTGATCGAACGCGCAGAAAGCGCCGAGACGCTGGGCGCAATGGTCGTCGCCTGCCGGGCCCTGGACCGCGTGCTGTTATGGCAGTTCTACAACATCCCGCTCGATGCCATGCACGAACCGCGCATGGTGTACTGGAACAAGTTCGGGCGGCCGGAGCACGAGGATGCCGCCGTCTACAGTCCGCCGCGGCACGATGCCTGGTGGTACGACGCCGACAAGGCCCGGCAACTCGCCCGCGACGCTTGCGTTGAATGCTGAAAGGTGTTGAACCTGCAAATTGCACCAAGACGCTTATCGGAATATCGAATGTATTTTAGTTTCAATAGGTTATTACCATAATTCTGGAGAACGCTGCTGGGAACAAACTGCGCTGGCCGCGTGCTCGCTCCACTATAAGCAGTGGCTATGCTTTCGCTCGCGAGCACCCGCCCGCGCAAAAATCCTGCGCGATCATCGCGGACCTTGGTGCAATTTGCGGGTTGAAGGCGCAGGTTGCCCAAGGAACAATGCACCGTGCAGAACCAGAGACCGGAACCATGCCGATAAATACTGACGCGGTTGGGGCCAGCGGCGGACCCGTGTCGCACGGTTGGACCTCGAAGGACGCGCTGCTCTACGCCGTCGGCATCGGTGCCGGCACGGACGAACTCGCGTTCACCACGGAGAATACGAAGAGGAGTTTCCAAACATGGTCAGGATCATCACAAGCATCGGCGTGACGGCGGTCGTGCTGTTCATATTCGGGTTCCTCTACTGGGGCATCAGTCCGCTCCCCTACACAGCGTTGAATTCAACCGCCGACCAGGAAGCGGCACTTGGGGACATCAAGCGTCATTTCCCGGAAACGGGCGCCTACCTGGTTCCAACAGCCGACAACATGGAGCTTCTCGCCCAGGGCTCGCAAGCCATGGTTTACGTGGACCACGGCGTGCCCCCTTCGCAGCCGGACCCTAAGGCCATGGCACTTGGCTTCGTGCACAACATCTTGATTGCGCTCGTCGTGTTTCTGCTCTTGCGGCACCAGGAAGGCATGTCGCAGCACCTGAAGACCGGCGCGCTGGCCGGTCTGGCGGCCGTCGTTGTCATCGAGGGCACCGATGTCGCATGGTGGCTCTATCCGCTGTCCTGGAAGATACACGGCGCCGTGTATCACCTTCTCTGCTTCGTCTTGGCCGCCGCGCTGCTGAGCAAGCTCATGCCAGCAACGCAGCAGCACTCCTGAACAGAGTCTCCATGAAACGCGCGTTATCCCGCCTCGTGGCCAGCATCCTGGTCCTCGGGGCAGCCAGCCCGAACGCCTCCGACCCCACTGCGGAGGACCTCGTCGCCGGCGCGCTGGACCTGATGCGGGGCGCCACCTCTCACATCGAGTTCACGATGCGGATCAAGCGTCCCGACTGGGAGCGTTCGACCTCCATCGTGGCATGGAGCCGGGGGCGCGAAGACACACTGATACGCTTCACCGCGCCGGCCAAGGACGCCGGCAACGCGCTGCTGAAGGTGGGTGATGGCATGTGGACGTACACGCCCAGGCTGAACCGGACCATCCGCCTGCCGTACAGCATGCGCGCGCAGAGTTGGGGGGGCTCGGACTTCTCCTACAACGACCTGTCCCGCAGCGACCAGGTGCTACGCCACTACGCGCTCGCCATCGTCGGCGAACGCCAGGACGGCGAACACACGATCTACACGATCGAGGCGGTGCCGCATGAGAACGCGCCCGTCGTCTGGGGCAAGGAAGTCTGGGTGCTCCGGGACGATTACGTCATGCTGGAACAGGTGTTCTACGACCAACTGCAGGTGGCGTTGAAACGCATGACCACCCTGGAGATCGGACAACTGGGAGGACGGACCCTGGCCACGCGGATGCGCATGGAGCGCCTGGACGAGCCGGACCGCTGGACCGAAGTCACCACCAACTCGGCCGAGTTCGACATCGAGTTGGCCGAAGGCATGTTTACCCTGTTCACGCTGAAATCGGGCGCTACCTGATGTCCGCCCGCGCCAACGCGAGCCGGGGGCTGTTCGCTACCGTCGCGTGGCGCAACCTGTGGCGCAATCCGCGCCGCACCTGGCTCACCGCCGGCGGTATCGCTTTTGCAACGGCGCTGGTCGTGTTCTCTTCGTCCATTCAAGTCGGCAGCTACGACGGCATGATCGACATGGCAACGCGCCTCGTCAGCAGCCATATCCAGGTGCAGCATCCGAAATTCCACGACGAACCCCGCATGCGGTACACGGTGCCCGATGGCATTGAATTGACCGAACGCCTGGCCGGTCTGCCCGGCGTCGCCGGGGCCGCGCCGCGCGCAGAGGCGTTCGCCCTGCTGTCCACCGAGGAACGCAGTTTCGGCGGCCTTGTGCTTGGCGTGGATCCCGACCGCGAACCGCAGGTGTCCGATCTATCGAAGGCACTGGCGCAGGGCGAATATCTGCCGGGGCCCGACGATGCCTTTATCGGCGCCGCGCTCGCCCGCAACCTCGACATCGCGATCGACGACGAAATCCTCGTGCTCGGCACCGGCAGGGAAGGCAGCGTCGGCGCCCTTGCCCTCCGGGTGGGCGGGATATTCAGTACCGGGCACGAGGACACCGACCGCTCGCTCATCCTCGTGCCCCTGAGGACGCTGCAGGAGGGTTTCGACCTGGGCGACGAAGTCCACCGGATCCTGGTGGCGGCGGATTCGATCAGCGACATCGACGACGTGGCGGGACGCATCGAACTCGCGCTCGGTGAGGGCTATCGCACGCTCAAGTGGAACGAACTGATGCCGGAGATCGAGCAGGGCATACAGATCGACTGGGTCAGCGCGCAGTTGATGTACTGGCTGCTCCTGATCCTGGTGGCGTTCGCCATCGTCAACACGCTCATGATGACCGTCTTCGAGCGCACCCGGGAATTCGGCATGTTGCTGGCCATCGGCATGCGTCCGGCATCGATCATGGGCATGCTGCAGGTCGAGGCGATTGCGATGTGGGCCATCGGGGCGGGAATTGGCCTTGCCATAGCGCTAGGCGTGATCGCCTGGCTGAACCAGACAGGAATCGCGTTCGGCGAGATAGCCGAGGGAATGGACGAGATTTCGGCCCAGTATTTCATTCCCGAGCGAATGTACCCGGGGTTTGCAATCGGGGCCATCGCCACGTCGCCGGCGGTCCTGGGTCTCGCCACCCTCGCCGCCGCATTCGGCACATCGTTGCGATTGCGCAGGATTCGCCCCGTCGATGCACTGCGGACGGAGGACTAACAGCAGGTGAAATTCACGCTGCTCGTGCAACTCAGTTGGCGCAACCTGTGGCGCCACCGGCGTCGCACGTTGATCCTGATCACGACGATCTGTGTTGCCGTCGGCTCGGTCCTGGTCCTCAATGCGCTGCTGCGCGGCATGCAGATGAGCATGGTCGAGACCGCGATAGACAACCTCAACGGCCATTTCAAGGTCGTAGCACCCGGCTATCTCGACGATCCGGGGATCAAGAAGAGTTTCAGGTTCGAACCATCCGGCCATCCTGAATTGGCTTCCTACGGCATCCGCGGCTGGACCTCCCGCGTGCGCGTGCCCGCGGTGATCAGGAGCGAGCGCGAAACCCGAGGAGTGCAGTTCGTCGGCGTCGTCCCGGGCAGCGAGGACATTTCCTTCCTCGGTGATGTCGAGATTGACGGGGAGTACCTGTCGGGCCCCGACGACAGGCGCATCCTCGTCGGCCACGCCCTTGCGCAACAATTGGAAACCGGCGTCGGCCGTCGCGTCGTGCTGATCACGCAAGGTGTCGATGGCGGCAACCGGGAGTCCGGCTACCGCATCGCGGGTGTCTACGACGCCGTCGGCACGGGGATCGAAAAGGCGTTCGTGTTCACCGGCATCACTAGCGTGCAGGAATTGCTCGCCGTCGATGCCGTGACCGAGGTGTCCGTACGATTGACGGAGGGAGTTCAGGAACCACCCGTACTGCACCGCCTGACGCGCACTTTCACCGACCTCGACGTCAGAACCTGGCAGGACCTCGAGCCGCAAGCCGCGATGATGCACGAGATGGCCGACGCGACGGTCTCCATCTGGTTCCTCATCGTCATGGGCGCGCTCATATTCGGTCTCGTCAACACGCTGGTCACCGCGGTCATGGAGCGGATTCGGGAACTGGGCATGCTCCGGGCCATCGGCATGCGGCGCGGTGCGGTGATCGCCCAGGTGGTGATCGAGTCCATGATCACAATGGCCATCGGCATTTCCGTAGGCGTCGTGCTGGGACTCCTGGGCTATCTCTGGCTCGCGGACGGTATCGACCTTTCGGCGTTCTCCGAAGGCCTGGAATTGACTGGCATCAGACCCGAACTGATTCCCAGGCTGTGGGCGCAGGATGTTGTCCTCGTGGTGGGCCTGAGCCTGGTGCTCGGGTTCCTCGCCAGCATCTACCCGGCACAGCGCGCCGTGAGAATCCAGCCGCTGGACGCAATGCGGCGATAGGGGAGCGAAGGAGGTTCCATGTCCGATCTGGTTGTCGACTGCCAGGGCGTCACAAGGGTGTACGGCGACGATGTCGTGCCCGTACGCGCGCTGCAAGGCGTGGACTTCGGCATCGCCGCGGGCGAGTGGACCGCATTGGCGGGTCCTTCCGGGTCCGGCAAGTCGACGCTCCTGCACCTCGTCGGCGGCCTCGACCGACCAACCGATGGCACGGTCGTGGTCGACGGCAAAAAACTGAACGACCTGTCGGAGTCGCAGCTGTCGGACCTGCGGCTGCGCAAGGTCGGCTTCGTCTTCCAGGCCTTCAACCTGATTCCGGTGTTGTCCGCGGTGGAGAACGTCGAGTTCATCATGCAACTGCAGGGAATCGGTCCCTCGGAACGTCGCGAACGCGCCCTCTCGGTGCTCGACCACCTGGGCCTAGGCGATATCGGCGAAAGGCGTCCCGGCGAACTGTCCGGCGGACAGCAGCAACGCGTGGCCGTGGCGCGCGCCATCGTGACCAATCCGGTCCTGTTGCTGGCCGACGAACCAAGCGCGAACCTCGACTCCGCGACCACGCTGGAACTGCTCGCCCTCCTGCGCACGATCAACGAGGAGCGGGGCGTAACCATCGTGACGGCGACCCACGATCCGATAGTGATGGACCACGCCAGCCGACGCGTTCTGCTGCGGGATGGCCGGATCGAAAGCGACGAGTCGGTGTCTTCACCGATGTTGCCCGTTTGAAACAATTCCTGCTGCTGGCATTGGGCCTTGCCGGGGTCGTCGCCGCGACCGAAACGCACGCGGACCTGACGGCTCGGTTCAAGTGGTTCTCATCCGCAGCGGCGCTGCCTCCCGATGACGCGCAACGACATCAAATCGGGACTCCGGCCTACGATCACAATGCCGACCTGCGGGTGTTGCTGCGTGCCTCCACCGGCAGGCTGCGTTTCATTGGCGACTATTCCCTGACCTGGGTGACGGGGGATTCGTTCACGTTCGGCGATTCCGCGCGGCTGGACCAGCGGCCCACGGAAGACCTGAGCCGGTTGATGAACCTGACGCGAACGATAGACGAAGGATCGCGACACCTCCTGGTCCATCGCTTCGACCGACTCGCCGTCGAATATCGCGACCCGCGTTTCGCGATCACGTTGGGGCGCCAGGCGGTGAGTTGGGGCAGCGGCCACGTGTTTCAGCCCATGGACCTGTTCAATCCGTTTGCGCCGACGGCGGTGGATAGGGACTACAAGCCGGGCGACGACATCCTGCTGATCGAACGCGCATTTGCCCACAGCGCGCTGCAATTGCTCTATGTGGCGCGTCGCGACGCGCATGGGCGCGCCGGCGACGACAGCTACGCTGCCATGTGGCACGGGTTCTTCCGTGCAAGCGAGGTGGAACTCATGGGTGCGCGCCACTACCAGGACGACCTGCTTGGAATGACGTTCAAGATTCCGATAGGCCCTGCACTGCTGCGCACAGACATCGTCGGGACGCGGCTTGCGCAGGATGGCGACCGGCGTATCTCGGGCATCGTCAATATCGATTGCGCGTTCGAGCTGTTCCAGCGGACCGGTCTCGTCTTTGCCGAGTACTTCCACAATGACTTCGGCGTCGACACCCTGACGCCGACGCTTCCCGCACCGCTGCAGGATCGACAGTCGAGAGGCGAGCTGTTCAATGTCATGCGCGACTACCTCGCTACCGGCGCCACCTATCAGTGGCATCCGCTTTGGTCGCAAAGCCTCGTCTGGATTGGCAATCTCAACGACGGATCGAGCCTGGTGCAAACCTCATTGACTTACGAGCCGTCGGATTCCGCGCGTGTTCAGGCGGGACTCGTGGCGGCGCTGGGCGGCACGGGGGATGAGTTCGGAGGGATCCCTGACGACGACGGCACCACCACCGGCGGCGGAACCCGCGCGTTCATCCGCATCCTCTATTACTGGTGACCGGTCGCGTTTCCCCACGTCAGCGAGCCTCGCCGTCGAGGGCCTCCAGGCGCTCGACCGCAAGTTCATGAAGAATCTGCTGGAACGCGTCCTGTGGCGGCAACTCGATCGCGCGCACGAGCAGGTCCCGCGCCTCGGAACGCCCCTTCCTGCGTTCGAGCATCAGAACGCCCTTTGCATATTCGATCAACACGACGTTTCTGTCGGGCGCAAGCGCCATCGCCTTTTCGAAGTGGGCGAACGCGGTCTTCTTGTTCGCCCCGAGCATAGCGCGCGCCATCATCCCGCCCTTGCCGATCGCTTCCGCATGCCAGGAGGCCAGGCTCAGGTGCGCTCCGAAATGACTCGGGTCCAACTCGACTGCCCGTTCGATCGACGCGCGCACCTGCTTCGGGTATCCCTCCTGCATCGCCTTCATCGGGGCGAAGAGCTGGGAGTAGCGGCCCGTCGCATGGGCCGACTGAAGATGCGTCTCCGCGCTGTCCGGGTCCAGTTCGATGGCCGTCTCCGCCGAGCGCATCGCACGTTGCAGCAACGGCGCCTTCTCTTCCTCCCGTGCAAGATAGTGGGCGTAGATCGCAAGCGCTTCGGCCGCCAGCGCATGTCCCGAAGCAGTTCCCAGGGCTTCGCCCAGATCAGCCGCCTCGATGTATCGCCCTTCGGAAAACGCATTGCGCGCCGCTTCGATGGACTCGGCGGCGGCACTTGCCGACAGGAACGCGTGGGCGATGGTCAGGCACGCCAGAAGCGTGGCTTTGGTCATGGAATTCGCTCCGACGGCAAGGACCCACACTCTAATCGCTTCCCGGCAAACCGCGCAACGCGATGAGGCGACGGCGGCAGGCTATCTTCAGAACGCCACGAACAAGGAAATCCCGCATTGACTTCCAAGGGTGACGAGCAGGGCCGGGCCACAGCCTTCAGCCGCGAGAGGGCGAGGAGGAACGCCTCGCAAGAAAGGAGCCCTCAGCCCGGGAGCGCGAGGGTGTCCCTCGCAAAGAACAGCAGCGCGAGGGTGTCCCTCGCAAAGAAGAGCGGCGCGAGGGGATACCCCTCGCAAGAAAACAACCGGCGCCGAAGGCACAGGCTGTGGGGCATTTACGTGGGACTTGCGCTCGGGGGGAGAGAGTGTTTTTCCACGCGCCCGCTGGCATACTCGGAGTCTGTGGAGACCGAATTCAGCCCGGACGCGAACGCGAGCGTCAAGTATATTCGGTGCCATAGCGGCTACATCGCGGGGGTTCCCAAAGCCATGCTCTTCACCAACGGAGCAGAGGCGCGAAAAGTGATCGAGATCGGCAACATGTGCGAGCCGCCCACGAACAGGGATTGCACAACCATGGCGAATGGCTGAGAAAAACACTCCCATGGACGGCTACGCCGACATCGTCCTGCGCCGACGGTGGCTGGTCGTCGCGGTTGCGGCGGCGTTCATGCTGGTGATGACGGGAGGCGTTCCCCGCATCGGCGTGACGAACGACCACCGTATACTGTTCGACGAAGGCAATCCGCAACTCGCCGCGCTCGACGCCCTGGAGGCCACGTTCTCCGAATCGAAGACGGCGCTGATCGCCATCGCCCCTGGAGAGGGGTCGGTGTTCACCCGCGAGACGCTCGGCGCGATGGAGGAACTGACCGACGCCGCATGGCGCGTGCCGTATTCCACCCGCGTGGATTCGCTCACCAACTACAACCACAGCGAAGGGTTGGAAGACGACCTGCTCGTCGAGCCACTGGTCCTCGACGCGCCTGCGCTACGCGATGCCGACCTCGAGCGCATCGAGGACATCGCCCTCAACGCGGCAGAAATCGCCGGGCGACTGGTCTCTCGCGACGGGCGCGTGGCCGGACTGGCGATCAACTTCGCCTTGCCCGATGCGGCGGATGCCGCAGTGGTCGAGATAACCGATCACCTCGATACGCTGCTGGACGATGCCCGGGCGAGCCACCCCGACATTGCCTACTACGTGACCGGCGACGTGATCATGAATCGCGCATTCGCCGATGTCACGAAGGACGACATGGAGAAGCTCACGCCCATCGTGTTCCTGATCATCGCGGTCGCCACCCTGGTGCTGCTGCGCTCCGTGTTCGCCACCATCGTCGTGCTTGTTACGCTGGTGTTCACCGTGAACACCACGATGGGGTTTGCAGGCTGGGTCGGCACGGTGTTCAGCCCCGTCAATGCGGGCGTGCCGATCATCGTCATGACGATCGCCGTCGCGGATTCCATACACATTGTCACGAGCGCCCTGGCGGGTGTGGGTCGCGGATTAGAGAAGCGCCAGGCGATCATGGAGTCGTTGCGCAGCAACATCTATCCGGTCTTCCTCACGTCGGTGACCACGGCCATCGCCTTCCTCAGCCTGAACGCCTCGGACTCGCCCCCTTTCCACGTCCTGGGCAACCTCGTGGCGTTCGGCGTGATGTGCGCCCTGCTCTATTCCGTGACGCTGCTGCCAGCCTTGCTTGCGATCCTGCCCTTGCGGGCGTCTCGCGCCCCCGCCGACAAACCGGGCCTGTTTGATCGATTCGCCGACTTCGTCATCGCGCGCCGCACATTCCTGCTCTGGTCTGTCTCGCTGCTGGCCGTCGCCCTGGTGACGGGCATCTGGCGTATCGAGTTGACCGACAACTGGACCCGCTACTTCGACGACCGCTACGAGTTCCGGCGCGACACGGACTTCATCATCGACAACCTGAACGGGCTGGAATCGCTCGAGTACGCCCTCGACTCGGGGCGCGAAGACGGGATCACTGCTCCCCCCTATCTACGCGCGGTCGATGCCTTTGCACAATGGAGTCGGCAGCAGCCCGAAGTGACCCATGTGCAGGCATTCCCGGACATCATGAAACGCCTGAACAAGAACATGCATGGCGACGATCCCGCTTTCTACCGCTTGCCCGACGATGAGGCGCTCGCCGCGCAGTACCTGCTGCTCTACGAGCTTTCACTGCCCTTCGGCAAAGACCTCAACGACCGCATCGATGTCGCCAAGTCCGCCACGCGCATGACCGTCGCGACCAGCGGCCACCTGTCGGCGAAACAACAACGCGAACTCGACCAGCGGGCACAGGCGTGGCTGAACGACAATGCGCCCGAGCTCGCGACCGCCGCGACGGGTTTCAGCATGACTTTCGCCCACCTGTCGCAACGCAACATCGATAGCATGCTGCGCGCCACGATTATCGCCATGGCGCTCATTTCATTCATTCTGGTCTGGGTGCTGAGAAGTCCGCTCCTTGGTATCGTGAGCCTCGTGCCGAATTTCATTCCGGCGGCCATGAGCTTTGGTCTGTGGGGCTATCTGGTCGGTCAGGTGGGTCTCGCCGGCTCCGTGATGACGGCCATCGCCTTCGGCATCGTCGTCGACGACACCACGCACTTTCTGACCAAGTATCAAAGAGCACGCCGCGAGGGGCTCGCAGCGCCCGAGGCCGTGCGCGCAACGTTTCGCGCCGTAGGCAGGGCGCTATGGACCACGACCCTGGCTCTGGCGGCGGGTTTCCTGGTATTCGCCTCATCGGGATTCGAAGTCAGTTGGTCGCTAGGCATGTTGGTCACGATCACCATCGGATTCGCGCTGCTCGCGGATTTCCTGCTGCTCCCGCCATTGCTGATGGCCATCGACAGGAGAAAACCATGAACCGTTTTCCGGCGAATGGCCCGTCGCTCTTCCGGGCCAAGGACTCCCTTTGCCTTCCATGGAACAAATGTCCCAAGGAAGCATTAGCGACCCGGGGTGGTTGTTCCATGTTCGAAGAGCGGGCACTTCCATGGTCGCCGCGTGAGCTGTTCACCTCCTTGGCGTTGTTGTTCTGCCTGAGCGCACCGCCGCTGGCGGCGTCGGAACAGGACAGCGCCGAAGCGGCCGGCCTTGCGATCGCGGTAGAGGCGCGCGAGCGCAAGTTGGGCTTCGGCAACTTCACCGCGCGCCAGGTCATGGTGCTGCGCAACAAGCAGGGCCAAGAGAGCCGCCGCGAACTCCGCGTCAAGGTGCTTGAGGTCGAAGGCGACGGCGACAAGAGCATGTTCGTCTTCGATCAACCGCGCAATGTCGAGGGGACCGCCTTGCTTATCTACGCGCACAAGGAGGCCGCGGACGAACAGTGGCTCTATCTGCCCGCGCTGAAGCGGGTCAAGCGCATAAGCTCGGCCAACCGTTCCGGCTCCTTCATGGGCAGCGAATTCGCCTATGAGGACATGAGCGCTCAAGAGGTTGAAAAGTTCACATATCGATACCTGCGCGACGAGTCCTGTGCCGAGGGCGAAGACGAGGCCGCAAACCTGACGTGCGCCGTTTCAGAACGCTTCCCCGTGGACCAACGGTCCGGCTATCTCCGCCAGGTGGTCTGGCAGGACCGGGACGCACTTCGGGTCTGGAAGGTGGAATACTACGACCGCAAGGACGCGCACCTGAAGACACTCACCGCGCGGAACTACGAACAGTACCTCGGCGCGTTTTGGCACGCCGGCGAAATGACGATGATCAATCACCTCACGGGGAAAAGCACGGTTCTGCGCTGGACCGACTACCAGTTCGGAACCGACCTTGATGCCAGCGACTTCAACCAGACCGGACTGAGACGGGCGCGTTGATGTCGGGAAACGCCACTCTTCGCCGAGTGGCTCGCGCGGCCCGCAAGCGTCCGGCGGCGACAGCCTCCGCAACGGCCATTCTTACCTTCCAGCCCGCATAGCCCAGCTTGCGCATTCCATCCGCTACGGCGCTGGAAGCCTACCCGCCAGCGGCGATGGCGCGCGCAGCCATGTGGCCAGAGCGCACGGCGCCTTCGATTGTCGCGGGCAGCCCGGTATCGATCCAATCCCCCGCCAGGTACACGTTGGGGAATGGCCCGCGCGTTCCCGGACGTCGACGCACTTCTTCCGGCGTCTGCGCGTAGGTGGCGCGCCTTTCCTTTACCACGCGATACGTCGGCGGTGATTCGCGGCCGAAACCGAGCGCGATGGCAACATCGTTCCAGGTTTTCCGCGCGATGGCTTCGGCCGGCTCCGCGGCAAGCGCGTCGGCGGCGCTCACCGTCACCGATGCGATGTCGCCCCTGACGAACAACCACTGCGCGACCCCTCCGATCAGCCCGAGAAACGGCAGGTCCTCCGACAGCCCGGGGCAGGCCGACAAGCGAAAGTGCACATTGACGATGGCGTGGCTTCGTTTCGGCACGGTCAGCGCGGGCACCAGGCTGGCCGCGGCGGCAGGCGGCACCGCCAGCACCACGGTTTCACCCGGTGCCAGGACGACTGTTTCCACGCCAAAATCCAGAGCCGTAGCTCTGCCCTCGCTGCACGCGATCCGGCGCAATCGCCGCCCGAGCCGAACGGCTGCGCCTCGGCGTCGCAACAACCGAAGCGCCGGGTCCACGAATGCCGAGGACAGTCCCTTTCCGGCAATCCGGGGACGGCAGGCGGTCTCGCCCCTGGCGAACGTGTCGCGCAATACCGGCCACAACAGGCGCGCCGCGCCGGTCTTCGCAGGCGTGTTCAACGCTGCCACGGCCAGAGGCTCCCAGAACCGTTCGAACAGGACACCGCTGTCACCGACGCAGTCGGCGACGGTGCGGCGCGGTCCCGCGACGGCGAACGACAGCGCCGAGATGTAGTTCCAGGCCCTGGTATTGGGCACGCGCCGGCGCGCGCTCAAAATCCACCAGGGCAGCATCCCCCGATTGGGACGCACACACCATCGCTGACCCGAGCGAACGTCGAGAAACGGAAAGCGGGCCTCGGCGGGACCGACCAACTCTGCGGCGGCGCCGATATCTCGCAGGTGGCGTGCTACGGATCTATTGCCGCTCAATAGCAAATGGTTGCCGTTGTCTATCATGCAACCGAGTTTTGTATCGACATAGGACCGGCAGCGTCCTCCGGCCCGGCCGCCCGCTTCGTAGAGCGTGACTGACCGCCCCGCCAAAACCAGGGATACCGCGGCGGCAAGACCCGACAGGCCGGCGCCCACGATGTGCGTTCGGGACACGGGTGCCACCGCTAGAGCAATCCGCAGCGTAGCGCGAGCCACATTTTTCGCGCGCGCGGCAGCCGAATCGGACCGCCGATTCGACACCAGCAACGCGCTTCCAGACGATCAGGCGTCTCTCGATGCCCCGCCATCATGACGACCGCAAGCCGCCTCTTGCGGGATCCGATTTCGTTAATCAGTCTGTCGGCGTCCTCTATCTTGCCAATGCATCGGAGTCGGTCGGTCTTGACATACGTACGCATGTTTTGTCCTAATTCCCTAGCGAAGCGAGGCTTCGCCTCAGACCGATGAGGCATGTGTTGCAACGTTATGATTCGGCAAGTGATTCCCCAAACTTGATTCAATTGTAAACGTTACGCCCACGCAAGGAGTCTAGAGTGGCCGTCGTTCAAACGACATGTGGATACCGCAGGGGTGATCTCGCGCAGGTCTGTGGGGGTGTTCGGTTGGCGTTATGTGCGCCATGTGCTGGAACACCCGAACGCACCGCTAAACACCGTATGTCAACCCGAACGGTTAGCCTATGACCGCGCCTCACGTACAGAGGCAACCTTCCGCGCCTGCGGCCGGCTGGCAACAAAAAGCCCCTTCAGCATATGTCGACGGCCACGCCAGAGCGCGCGCCATCGACCAGGACGCAGCCGACAATTATGTCCGGCACACAACCATCGGCGATCCCCTGATGGACGCGGCGGTGAAGGACCTGGCCTCGCTATCACGAGCGGAGTCGGCGCGGTTCATCGACGCCGGCATGAACCTGAAAGAGGACATCCTTCGCGATGCGCCGCAGTCGTTGCGCGACGTCTTCGCCGAACCCGAGCCGCCATGGGTCGATCACGCGGCTTTCGCGCCAGGCATCCGCGCCTTCCAGTCCAATATCGTCAACATCTTCGCCGCGTTCGTCGCCGGCACACTGATCGACGGCTTTTCGACGCTGATCAGCGAGTCCTTCGTCCAGACGGGGCGGATCTTCGACGATGGCGTCCGTCGGCTCAGGCAGAACAACCGGCACCAGATGGAGATATTCTGGCCGGGAGGGCTGCAACGGTACGGCGACGGCTGGAAGCTGTCGGTTCGAATCCGGTTCGTCCACGGGCAGGTCCGCTATCTGCTGAGCGAGTCCCCGGAATGGGATTCCACGGCCCTCGGGACACCGATCAGTGCCGCCCACATGGGCTATGCGCTCGCCTGCTTCTCCGCGCGGACATTGATGCACTCGGAGACCTTGGGCTCCGTCTATTCCCAGGAGGAGCGGGAAAGTTTCTGCGCGGTATGGCGCTACGCCGGACATCTCATGGGCGTTCCCGACGCTCTGCTCTACGCCGACGAAGAGGACGCTCTGAGGTGGTTCGCCGTCGGGTCCGCATGCGAGCCGCCGCCCACCGAAAGCGCGGTGCTCATGGCCAATGCGCTCATCAATTCCGCGCCCTTGGTCGCCGGGATCGAGGACCCGAAAGAGCGGGCGAATCTGGTTGACAGGACCATCTATCCCGTCTGCCGATTTCTGGTCGGCAACGACCTCGCCGACCAGCTGAATCTGCCGAAGAGCAGAGCGTTCGGGATGTGGACCGCACTGCACATGTTCCGCTTGAACAACGTGCTGGGGCGTTTCTTCGAGCGGGTGACAGGAAGGGGCGGGAGCAGCCTGGTGGCGGCCTTCGGCGCATCGATGTACGACAATACGGGCCTGCGCTTCGACATGCCCGACCATGCGCACGCCGAGAAGTCCTCGAACTGGTAGTCGTGCCGGTTCCCGCAGAAGCGGGCGCGCTCCCGCTTCTGGTTTCGATGTGACTACCGTCAGTCTTCTTCGCCGTCGCAAGCCCGCATATGTCACCAAGGGCCGCGATGATCGCGCAGGATTTTGCCCGCGTGGGCGTGCTCGCGAGCGGAAGCATAGCCATCGCTTATGGTGCAGCGAGCACGCGCGCCCACGCGGGCAAAAGACAAGCGAGGGCGCGGCAGCGCAGTCTGTTTACGGCACGAACGTCGAAAATAGAACGTAACTTATTGAAATGCGATGACCTTTGCTGACTCGACAAGCGCCTTGGTGATATATGCGGGCTAGAGCAGTCCGTAGCGAAGCGCGAGCCAGATTTTTCGCGTACGCGTCAAACCGATCCGTTCATCGATCTGGTTCCAGCCACGGGCTTGAAGCCTCTCAAGCGTCTCTCGATATACCGCCATCATGACAACGGCGGGTTTCATTTTCCGGGATCGGAGTTCACCTATCAGTCTGTCGGCTTCGCCGTAGTAGTCGAGCGCGAGTCCAGCCAGTTCCTCACAGACGTCCGCAAACTCCGGCTGCAAAAATACCGCGTCGAGCGATCCGGCGTCGACGCCGTGCTTGCCGAGCAAATCGAGCGGCACGTATAGGCGCATCAATGCCGCATCTTCTTTCAGGTCACGCAAGATGTTGGTCAACTGGAACGCGCTCCCAAGCGCCTCGGCGATACGCGGCCCCGGATCCTGGGGCACCCCGAACGCATGGACCGACAACATGCCCACGGCACCGGCGACCCTGCGGCAATAGTTGAGCAACTCGTCCAGGGACTGCATTCGAACGGTCGGCGCTGCATCCGTCTCCATGCCGTCGATGACGGCGAGGAATTCGTCCCGTGGCAGGTCGAAACGCTGTACCGACGGCAGCAACGCCCGCGTGGTGGGTCGAGTGGGGCATCCGGCGTACAGGCTGCAGATTTCTTCCCGCCATGCCGCAAGCTCGCGCCTTTTTTGGTCGATTCCTCCCGGTTCGTCGGCGACGTCGTCCACTTCGCGGCAGAACGCATAGATCGCATACATCGCGCGCCGTCGCTCCGCCGGCAGCACCCGCATACCCCACAGGAACGATGAACTCGACTCCGCGACCACCCGATTCACATGCTCCCAGGGATTCGATGCACTCCGGCTGGGATCACGGGCAGCGGTCCGAGAGCGCATCGTCAGTACCCGGCCAGTTTGGAATCAGACCGCTGCTGACGGCGACATCGAAGGAAAAGAACAACTGGCGAATAGGCTGCACCGTAGTACGGCGCGCAAGTGCCGATCAAGGCGCAGGATCCGGGACGGGCGGGACGGGCGAAACAGAGGGCTTGGGCGGGGGTGAAAGACGGCGTAGGCGAAGCCGCCGACGGATTTCATGGCGCTAGCCGCTTCGGCGTCGTGGAGGGAATACGCTTCGAAACAGCACTCGGCCGATACCGTATCCGCAACACGCGGCATATTGCATCTTGGTCAGCATGACCCGTTCCTCGATGGGATCCCGCCGACGCAGTTCGGCGCTCAGCTTCTGGGCAATTGCGACAACCACGGCCGCATCCATGGCGAAACGCGGATTCCTGATCCTGCCGGGCAATCGAGCAGCCACGTCCAACAATCCATCCGTGGCGTCAAGGCAGAGATCAAACACCCGGCGCAAAGCCTTCGTCGAGCGATTGCCGTTGAGCGTGTTGACATCGACGCCTGCTTCATTCATCCAGTTGCCGGGCAGGTAAACCCGGTTCAGGGCCTTGTAGTCATCCTGGCAATCCTGCACGTGGTTGAGCACCTGCAGCGCGTTGCAAAGGGCATCGGAAGCCGGATACACCTTAGTCGACTCGCCGTGAAGGTCGACGAGGTAGCGGCCGACGGGCGCCGCAGAAAGATTGCAATAGCTGATCAGGTCGTCCCAGCTATCGTAGCGGAGCTTGGTCGCATCCTGCTTGAATGCCTGCACCAGGTCGACGCAGTGCCGATCCGTCACCCGTGTAGCAGCGAGGCTGCGGCTCAACTCGTATGCCTTTCGGAAGGCCGGGTTCATCGAGCCGACACCGCTGACCGCCTTGGCGAAGCCATCCAGCCGTTCGATCTTGTCGTCGGGATCGAGCTCCGGGTTGTCGGCAATGTCGTCGATCGCCCGCGCATAGGCGTAGAACGTTGCTATGTGCGATCGCAAACGCGCTGGCAATATCCGGGTGACAACGGGAAAATTCTCGTCCGACGCGGTTTTTCCCGATGGTGTCTCCACCGCAGTGGCTTCGTTCATTGCACCCCCCTCGGCCCGACATTAGCCCGAAGGGTCCCGTTACTTCAACCATCGACCCCGCCCGATAAGAAATCCGTATCAGGGCTGTAAGAAATTCCTCTACAAGAGCCGGGAGCGGCTTAGTGTCGTGTCACACGCGTTCTGGCGCTTCAGAGTTCGCCATGCGCGTCAATGCGAGGCGTGGTCCGCAGTGAATATCTGGCATATTCGCAAGGGCCACAACGCAGTTTGCATGCGAGGGGTTCCCCCTCGCGCACCCCGGCTGAAGGCTCCGGCGTGCATGGCGATCTCCCGAAGGGCGCGCCCCGGGAGCGCGAGGGGTACCCTCGCATGAAGACTGTGGCCTGTGGCCGTGTTGCGCCCCTTGGAAATGGAGCCGACCATTCCCTGCGGGGACGCGCCTTGCCACAGACCCCGTGGGACGCGCTGAAGCGTCATAACTCGTGTGACACGACACTAGCCCACCACGTCCGGCGCGCCGGACCTCTGAGCGGCGTCCACGTTGGAACGCTGCGCATCCAGCAGTTGCGGCATGTAGTCGTCGAGTTCATCGACTGTCCAGAGGCCGCTATCGCGCTTCTCGAAACTCCGGATGACCGCCGGTTGCTGCATGATTCCGACGATGCCACGGCCACATTGGAGGATCTGACCCGAGATACCCGCTGCTTCTTCGGTGCAGAGCCAGGCGACCACCGGCGCCACGTGCTGCGGACCACCGGTTTCCATCTCCTGTTGTGTCACCTGCTCGCCTCGCGCCTCGCGAAGAGGAATCGTCATGCGTGTCATCGCGCCGGGCGAGATCGTGTTTACGGTGCAACCGTACTTGGCGAGTTCGAGCGCCAGCACTCGCGAAAAGCCCGCTATTCCCGCCTTTGCCGCGCCGTAGTTCGATTGCCCGAAGTTGCCGAACAGGCCGGAGACGCTGGAGAAGTTGATGAGGCGGCAACCCGTGCGACCTGTCTCCCGCACGTACCTGGCGAAAGGGCGCGAACAGCAATAGTGGCCGCGGAGGTGCACGTCGATGACAGCGTCCCAGTCTGCCGCTTCGAGGTTGAAGATGGATCGATCGCGCAGGATGCCGGCATTGTTGACCAGGATGTCCATGCCGCCAAAATTGTCGAGCGCCGAGGCGAGCATGGACGCGCCGCCTTCCACCGTGGCCACGGACTGCGTATTCGCCACGGCCTTGCCGCCAGCCGCTTTGATTTCAGCGGCGACATCTTCCGCGATGTTGCTGCCGCCGGTGCCGTCCGTCGCACCGCCGAGATCGTTGACGACCACGTGCGCTCCCTCGGCCCCAAGCAGCAGCGCGATTTCGCGCCCGATGCCTCGACCCGCACCTGTTACTACAGCAACCTTGTCATCCAAACGTCCCATCAATGTCCCCTTGCCTTCGTAGGTTCTCGCTTTGCGCCAAGCCAACGATGTCGGCGATCCTGAGACCGCCATTGTCCCAAAACCGTCGCTTTCTACGTCCAGCCTTTCCTGCAGGGAGTAGCGCCTCGCACTCGCCGGCTGAAGGCTCGTTCAGTTCCCGACTCATCGGCGGCGAAGGGTGACAGACCCGCCGGGTTTCGGCAACACGGGGTCGATGCCCGGATGACGGCTGTTGCCCGTCCGGCTGCTATCGTTCAGTATCCAAATCGGCCATTCAGGCCGCAAGGAATAGACATGCATTTGAGGTCACTGCTCTCGATGGCCGCGGTCATCGTGTCCGCGCAAGCGGCTTCGGCTGCGACCCCGGAGGTGGTTCGCGGGACCAAGGGCATGATCGTCTCGCGTTCGGAAATCGCCTCGAACGTCGGTGCGGACATGATTGCAGCCGGCGGCAACGCCATCGATGCGGCGGTGGCGGTCGGCTTTACGCTCGCCGTGACGTATCCGTCCGCAGGCAACCTGGGCGGCGGCGGCTTCATGGTGATCTGCCTTGCCGATGGCGAGGCCGTCGCCAACGACCACCGCGAACGCGCCCCGGCGGCCGCGCACCGAGACATGTTCCTCGACGACGATGGCAATGTCATCGATGGTCTATCCACCGATTCGCATCTCGCGGCAGGCGTTCCCGGCACCGTCGCCGGGCTGCTCGACATCCACGGGAGATACGGCACCTTGACGCTTCCCGACGTGATCGATCCCGCCATTGCCCTGGCGCGCGACGGTTTCCCGCTGACCCCCGATCTCGCCGATAACATTGGAAGCCACCTGTCCGACTTCGCCCGCCACCCCGCCTCTCTCGCGGTGTTCGCCAAGCCCGACGGAACGCCTTACCAGGAAGGTGACCTGTTCGTCCAGCAAGACCTGGCAGCAACGCTTGAACGCATCAGGGACGGGGGACGGGATGGGTTCTACAAGGGGACCACGGCCGACCTGCTGGTGGCCGAAATGCAACGCGGCGGCGGGAGCATCACCCAAGCGGACCTCGACGCCTACCGCTCGGTCTGGCGCAAGCCCATCACCGGCTCCTACCGGGGGTTTGAAGTGGTCTCGATGCCGCCGCCGTCGTCGGGAGGCGTCGTGTTGATGCAGATGCTGAACATGCTCGAAGGCTACAACCTTCGTGCCATGCGCCCCGGCAGCGCAAGATCGATACACCTCATGGTGGAGGCGGCGCGGCGGGCGTACGCCGACCGCGCGACGCACCTCGGAGATGCCGACTTCTACCCGGTGCCCGTCGACAGGCTGATCGACAAGGCGTATGCGGTCGTGCGCTTCGGAGACTTCGATCCGAGGCGCGCTTCGAGGTCGGAGGACATCGGTGCCGGCCTCTGGGCTGAAACAGGTGGCCAAACCACCCACGTGTCGATCATGGACGCCGCCGGAAACGCCGTGGCATATACGACCACGCTCAACTTCTCCTACGGCGCGAAAATCGTCGTCCCCGGCGCCGGGTTTCTGCTCAACAACGAGATGGACGACTTTGCCGCGAGAGAAGACGCGCCGAACGCCTATGGGCTCCTCGGCGGCGAAGCGAATTCGATAGCACCCGGCAAGCGCATGTTGAGTTCGATGTCGCCCACCATCTTGCTCTGGGACGGTTCGCCGATGGTTGTTACGGGTTCGCCCGGCGGCAGCACGATCATCACTACAGTGCTGCAGGTGATCGTCAACGGAGTCGACCACCGCATGGGCCTCGCCCAGGCTGTCGGCCGACCCCGCTTCCACCACCAGTGGCAGCCGGACCGCATTCTGTTCGAACCCGGCTTCCCGGAAGAAACGATTACGGAGCTCAGATCCATGCGCCATCGTGAACTCGTCGTCCTGCCATCCGGGCGCATAGGCAATGCGAACTCGATCATGCGCGTGCGCGACGTGCTCTTGGGTGTCGCAGATCCGCGTTCCGAAGGCGCCGCAGCGGGAATCTGACCACAATTCGGCGATCCCCTTGGGGACACCTGTCTTCTTTTCAAGTACTTGGAATCGATCCCGTCATCCCCAAATCCCTGTTCAACCAAGAATGATTCGGGAGTAAATGTGATGAACCTGATCCACTGGGATTCGATTCGAGACTTCGACAACCTGTTCCGCGCGGGTTCGGTTTTGCCGGGTGTCCGGGAGCGCGCCTCCAACTGGCTACCCGCCATTGACGTGCGCGAATCGAACGATGCGTATCGCGTCGACGTGGAACTGCCGGCGGTGGCCCCGGAAGACGTTGAGGTGAGCTGCAAGGACGGCTTGCTGACGATCTCGGGCGAGCGCAGGCACGAGCGCGAGAACGGCGACGAGCGGGTGCATCGCTCGGAACGGCTGTTCGGCCGCTTCGCCCGCAGCTTCCGACTGCCGGACGATGCTGATCAGGACTCCATCGAAGCGACTGCGGCACAGGGCGTGGTCACGATCTCCGTCGCCAAGCGCGAGAATGCGCGGGCGCGATCCATCGAGGTCAAGACCGCCAACTGATCCGCCCATCGGCGCGCTCCGGCTTCTGACCGGGGCGCGCCGACTGCCTCCCCGGGTGCCGCGCGGGGCGTGTAACATTGCCCGCAACGCAGCATACAATTCACATCCATGGAAGCAATTACCGGCGTCGGCCGCGGTTGGCCCGGCGACGTGCCAGCGCAGGCGCGTGCGGCGGAAGCTAGCGGATTCGACTGCATCACCTGTGGCGAACTCGCCCACGACTCCATGCTGACGATGGCGCTCGCGGCCACCGCCACCGAGCGCATCCGTTTGCAGACATCGGTGACCATCGCCTTTCCGCGCAGTCCCATGGTGCTGGCCATGCAGGCATGGGACATTCAGCACCTGTCCGGGGGCAGGTTCACCCTCGGCCTCGGCAGCCAGGTAAAAGGCCACAACGAGCGCCGCTTCGGCGGCACCTGGACCGCGCCCGCACCGCGCATGCGTGAATACATCCAGATGATGCACGCGGTATGGGATTCCTGGCAGCATGGCACGACGCCCGAATTCCTGGGCCGGCACTACACCTTCACGCTCATGACGCCCAACTTCAACCCGGGACCCATCGCGCACGACCGCCCTCGGGTCGGTCTTGCCGTGGTGGGTCCGGGCATGGCGGGCGTGGCGGGCGAAGTCGCCGATGTCATCATGCCGCACGGCGGGATCATGTCCGACAGGTACATGCGTACGACGATGTTGCCGCGAATTCGGACGGGTCTGATCAAATCCGGCCGGTCCTGGGCCGACGTGGAGATCGGTGCGAGCGGCTACCTCGTGCTGGGCGACAACGACAGCGACATCGAACAGCGCGTGGAGGAAATGCGACGGCCGCTGTCCTTCTACGGTTCGACCCGCACCTACCACAAGGTCCTGGCCCTGCACGGACTCGAGGAACTCGGCCAGAAACTGCACGCACTCTCGCGCCAGGGCAAATGGGAGGAAATGCGCGACACCGTGACTCCCGACGCCGTGCTGGAACTGGCCCAGACGTCGACCTACGACGCCTTGCCGGAATTCCTGCGCACACATCGGGAATACGCGTCTCGAACCGCTCTCGACATGCCGAGGGAAACCCCCGAACAGGAAGAGCGGTTTCAGGACGTACTGCGCCGAGTGCAAGCTGTTGACAATCCCCGCGTCCCGCGAGGACTGGAAATAAACAACTAAAGATCAGGAGGCAATCCGTGTTGCGTCTCAATGTGAATGGAAAGGTCCGCGAGATCAGCGATGCCGAAGCATCGACGCCGCTCCTGTGGGTGCTGCGCGACGAGCTGGGACTGACCGGCACGAAGTTTGGATGCGGTGTGAGCATATGCGGTGCGTGCACCGTGCTACTCGACGGGACACCCATCCGGTCGTGCTCAACGGTCGCGTCCGCCGCCTCGGGTCGCAACATCACGACCATAGAGGGGCTGGCTTCCGAGGACGGCGAGCTGACGCCGGTGCAACAGGCATGGATCGATCTCGACGTAGCCCAATGCGGATACTGTCAGACAGGGCAGATCATGGGCGCCACCGCCCTGCTCAAATCCAATCCTGATCCGAGCGACGAGGAGATCGACACGGCGATGGCGGGCAACATCTGTCGTTGCGGCACGTACCTGCGGATCCGCAAGGCGATCAAGCAGGCCGCCGCAGACATGGGAGAGTCGGCATGAGCAGCTCGCCATATACAGCCATGAATGCTGTCTTCGACGCCATCGCGCGCCAGGCGCCAGTGCCGGCCGCTCGCCTGATCAAGTTCTCCCGACGCCGGTTCATGCAGACGACCGGCATCGCGGGCGGCGGACTGATGCTGGGTTTCGTCCTCAAGGCCAAACCGGCGCATGCGACGCCCGGCGCGTTGCAGCCGAACGCATTTCTGCGCATCGACGCCGACGGCATCCTGCTGTACGCAAAGAACCCGGAAATCGGCCAGGGCGTGAAGACATCCCTGCCGATGATCGTCGCCGAAGAACTCGACGCCGCATGGGACGATGTTGCCGTCGAGCAGGCGCCCATCGACGCCGAGGCGTACGGAATGCAATTCGCCGGCGGTTCCACGTCGATACCGATGAACTGGGACACCCTGCGCCAGGCCGGCGCCGCGGCGCGGGCCATGCTGGTGGCCGCTGCCGCCAAACAGCTCGATGTCCCGCTGGCGGAACTCGCAACGCAGGACAGCTTCGTCGTTCACGCGGCGACCGGCAGGCGCCTGGCCTACACGGCACTGGCCGCCTCGGCGGCAGCGTTTCCGGTACCCGACGCCACGGCCTTGAAGCTCAAGGACCGGCGCCACTACCGATTGCTCGGAACGCGCGTCACCGGCATAGACAACGGCGCACTCGTCCGTGGCCAGCCCCTTTTCGGCATCGACCAGACCGTTCCGGGAATGAAGTACGCCGTGTATCAGAAGTGTCCGGCCGTGGGCGGCTCCGTTGCGTCAGCCAATATCGATGCGGTCAGGAAGATGCCCGGAGTCCGCGATGCCTTCGTGCTCGAGGGCAACGGCAAGTTCGCAGAACTGTTGCCGGGGGTTGCCATCGTTGCCGATTCGACCTGGGCAGCGATCCGCGCGAAACAGCAACTCGAGGTCGAGTGGAACCTCGACGATGCCGCAAAGGACAGTTGGAGCGATGCCGAGAAGAAGGCGGAGAAGCTCCGGAAATTCCCCGGGGAGAAACGCGTGGTGGATGACGGCGACGTGGATGCCGCCTTCGCCGACGCTGCGCAGAGTCTCGACGCGTTCTATGCCTACCGCTTCGTCAGCCACGCGCAACTCGAGCCGCAGAACTGCACCGCGTGGTGGCGCGACGGCGCGGTCGAGCTTTGGGCGCCCACCCAGACGCCGGGAAGCGGAATACGGGCGGTGGCGGGCGTGCTCGGCATCGACCCGTCGAAGGTGACCGTGCACCAGGCCCGGATCGGCGGGGGCTTCGGGCGCCGGCTCTACAACGACTTCATGACCGAGGCCGCTGCCATCTCCAGGCGCTTCGGCGGCCCGATCAAACTGCAGTGGACGCGCGAGGACGACATGTCGCACGACCTGTTCCGTGCCGGCGGCTTCCACCAGTTGCGCGCGAGCCTGGACGAAGAGGGCCGGATTTCCGGCTGGCGCGATCATTTCATCACGTTCACGCACGACGGTGATCGACCGGTGAGCGGCGGAGACATGTCCCGCGGCGTGTTCCCGGCAGGGCTTCTTGCCAACTGCCGGATAGAGCAAACGGCCCTCGACTGGAAAACGCCGTGCGGCGCGTGGCGAGCGCCGGGATCGAACGTGTTCGGCTTCGTCGTGCAGAGTTTCATCCACGAACTGGCGGCCGCCGCGGGACGCGATCACCTGGACGTCCTGCTCGAAGTGCTCGGCGAACCCCGGTGGACTGGGAAAGGCGACATGCGGTCGCTGCACACCGGACGGGCAGCGGATGTGATCAAGCTCGCGGCAAAGAAAGCCGGTTGGGGCCGGTCCATGCCGGAAGGCCGCGGACTGGGGCTTGCCTTCTACTTCAGCCATGCCGGACATTTTGCGGAAGTCGCCGACGTCAGCGTCGACGCCAACAGGAAGATCACCGTCCACAACGTGACGGTGGCGGCGGATGTCGGGCCCATCATCAACCTGAGCGGGGCCGAGAACCAGGTCGAGGGCTCAGTCGTGGACGGCCTGTCAACCATGCTCGGACAGTCCGTCACGTTCGAGGACGGCGTCGTACAGCAATCGAACTTCGACAGCTATCCGATCCTGAGGATGCCGCACACGCCGAGCATCGACGTGCACTTCATCGACAGCGACTACCACCCGACGGGGCTGGGCGAACCTGCCCTGCCGCCGCTGGCGCCGGCCGTGTGCAACGCGATCTACGCCGCGACCGGCGAGCGCATCCGCACGTTGCCGATTTCGCTCGAGGGGTATTCCGTATAGCGCGCGATACGAGGTTGGGGCGCCCGGGACGGAAGCCCGACGCCTTCAGATCCCTTCGGCCGACGGGTCTATAACCTCAACCCCGGTTGGCTCGAAGTGTCGGACGTTTCGGGTAACGACCGATAGTCCGTGTTCAAGCGCCGTCGCCGCGATGAGGAGATCGATGCCTTCATGTCCGATGGCACCAGAAAGCCGACCCCAGCGCCGCGCCGTCGGCAAATCGATGGCCAGGACCCGGCCGCCGTAGAGGACGAGTATGTCATCCAGCCAGGCAGACAGGGCGCGCGCAAACACGGGATCGTGACGTTCCTGGCGGATGATCCCCCGTTCGATCTCTGCCACGGACACAACACTGAGGTACAAGTCCGCAGTCCTTTGTCTCGATAGCCAGCCAACCACGCCGGGATGACGTTCCCGACGGCGCAGAGCCGACAGGACATCCGTGTCGATCAGGAACATTCGAAGTCGGTCGGTCGCATACCGATGCGCATCCGCTCGAAGTCGCCGTCATCCTGCGGCATTGCCAGCAGCAGTTCCGGGAAGCTTGGCGCTTTTGCTTTCTCGAGATGCCGGAGACGCTCGTATTCTTCGGCCGCGATGACCACGACTGCCGGCTTGCCCCGCCGCGTCACCCTTTGCGGGTTTCCCTCGATTGCCGCGTTGACCACTGCGCTAAAGCGGTTCTTCGCGTCCTGTAGCGCCCAACTGGACATGGGTTCGTTCCTAGACAGATTATCTAGCTAGATTGTTACGCTGGCCAGTATTCGCGTCAAGCGCCAAAGTCCCTATTCCGCGTAGGAAGCCCGCGCAAGGGCGACCACCATGGTCAAGGCACTGCCGAGGGTGAGAAGGCTCGCGAGGGCGAAGGCAGCACCCGGGAAGTACACCGGCGCGGCCGGCGATGAGAACCAGGCGAATAGCTGCGTCATTACCACCGGGCTGACGATGAACGTGCTGCTCGCGACGCTGCCGAGGACACCCTGCAACTCGCCCTGGGCGTTGGCCGGAATCTGTCGGGACATGATGCCGTTCATCGCCGGCATGATCAGTCCGGAACTGGCGCCGACGACGATCCACACGTACATCATCCATCCCGCCGACGACAGCGCGTAGCCGAGGAAGGCCACGGCGGTCAGTGAAAGCCCGACATAGGCGGTGCGCTGCGATCCCCACAGCGGGATGATCTTGCGGATCAGGAAACCCTGCACGAACAACATGCACACGCCCACGACACCCAGCGAAAATCCGACATCCCGGGGTCCCCAGCCGTAGCGGTCCATGGTGTAGAACGCCCAGACCGCGGGGAGCGAGTCGTGAGCCAGCATGTACAGGAAGTACGCGCCAAGCACGCCCGCGACGACCGGGAAACGCCCCACCTGGCGAATCGCTCCCAGCGGATTGGCGCGCGCGAGTTGAAACGGCCGCCGATCTTTCAACGCCAGGGTTTCCGGCATCGCGATCAAACCGAACAGCGCATTCGAGAAAGCGATGCCGGCGGTAACGAAGAACGGTGTGCGCGGCCCGAATTCCCCCAGGAAGCCGCCGATCACCGGTCCAAGGATGAAGCCGACGCCGAACGCGGCGCCAATCAGGCCGAAGTTCTGCGCGCGCTTTTCCGGCGGGAAAAGGTCCGCGATGCAGGCGTTCGCGATACCGAAACTCGTCGCGGAAGTGCCGGCGATGAGGCGCCCGAGGAACAGCCACGCGAGGGCGGGCGCAAGGCCCATGATGAGGTAGTCGAAGCCGAAGACGAACAACGACACGAGCAGTACCGGCCGTCTTCCGAAACGGTCCGACAGGTTGCCGGCCAGCGGCGAGAACATGAACTGCATCGAGGCGTAGGCGAACGCCAGCCAACCGCCATAGCGCGCCGCCTCGTGCAACGGGTCGCCGGTGATGTCGACGATCAGTTCCGGGAGAACCGGCAGGATGATGCCGAAGCCAATGGAGTTCAGAAGGACCGTGATGAAGACGAAGGTGACCGCCCACCGGACGTTGGTGGTTGCCTTCGCCATCAGACCGGGTGGCGACGAACGCGGCGGCCAAATCTTTCGTTCGGAACAGCCATACGCCATGATAGGCGTAACGTTCGCGACAGGAGTACGCGATGACGATCGAACTCAACCACACCATCGTTCCGAGCCGCGACAAGGTCGCCTCGGCACAGTTCTACCAGGAGATGTTCGGCTTCGAATACAACGGTTCCTGGGGTCACTTCGAACCGGTCCGCATTTCGAACCAGGGCCTGACCCTCGACTTCGACAACCGCGAGTCATTCGAGCGTCACCACTACGCCTTCAAGGTGAGCGAAGATGAGTTCGACACGATCTTTGCGCGCATCAGGGAGCGCGAACTCACGTACGGCAGTGGGCCTTTCTCGCCCGAGGACGGAGAGATCAATCACTGGAACGGCGGTCGCGGAGTCTACTTCAGGGATCCGGACGGCCACCTGCTGGAACTGCTGACACGCGACTACGCCTGAGAAGCGTGTGGCCTGGACCGCACCTGGGCGCGGCGCATCAGGCGTCGGGCGGCGGGATCGAAAGCGGCCCGCCGGTGCATGACGCTGCGGTTGTCCCAGACGAGCACGTCGCCCACCTCCCACTCCTGGGTCCAGGTGTCACCTTCCAGCGCCACGTAACGCCACACCGCATCGAGGAACGCCTCGCTCTCGGCGAGCCCCAGGCCTTCCACATAGGCGTCCTGCCGGCGGCCGAGGTACAGGGCGTCGACACCGGTTTCGGGGTGGCGCAACACCATCGGATGGCAGGCGCCGGGTGCGTCGCGCGGATCATCCACATCATGATGGCCCCTGCGCAACTTGCCCACGCTATCGTGCGCGGCGTCGTGCTTCAGGCGCGCGCGCCTGGCCCGATGCTCGAGATTCTGCGGCAACGACCGCAGCGCGCCAATCATGTTGCAGAAATGGGTGGCGCCGCCTTCCTCCGGTATTTCCACGGCGTAGAGGATGCTCGCCGTGGGCGGATGTTCGATGTATGACATGTCCGTGTGCCAGGCTGCGTCCGCGGCGCCAAGGCCGCCGATGGGACGTCCATCGACGACGATATTCGAGATGGTTGCCAGGTACGGACTCGGGGCCTTCTCGCGTTCTTCCCGCGTGATCCAGCCCGTCGGCCGGTGTTCGAGGGGGCCAAACCGGCGCGCGAAACGCATCAGGGCGTCATCTTCCAGACGTTGACCGCGGATTCGCAGTACCGCCCGATCCAGCCAGGCGGCGTAGATTTCGGAAAACTCCGCATCCGGGACGGACGAGATGTCCACATCGAAGATGTCCGCACCGAATGAAGCGCTGGCAAAAGGCACGCACTGCATGGTTCGAAGTGTAGCGCGCTACCCGATGTCAGGCATCGGCGCTATCCAGCAGGGCCTGGGCAGCGGTGAAGTCCAAGGTGCCTTCGTACAACGCCGAACCCGCGATGACGCCGAGCAGCCGATCCAGATGCAGCATCCGCAAACGGCGAAGGTCGTCCTCGTCGCGCACACCGCCGGACGCGATGACGGGCAAGCCGCTGGCGCGCGCGATGGCAGCCGTCGCATCCGCATTGATGCCGGACAACATGCCGTCCCGCTCGATGTCGGTGAACACGATGGCAAAGAGCGCAAGTTCCGACACGCCCCCCGCAACATCCAAGGCGCTGGTGTCGCTCGTCGCGTCCCACGCCGCCGTCGCGGCGCGGCCGGCACGTGCGTCGAGACCGAGAATGACCCGGTCGGGAAAGCGCGCCGCAGCGGCATGCAGGAACGCCGGGTCTTCGATCGCCCGGGTGCCAACGATGACCTGGGACACGCCCGAATCCAGGTAGCTCTCGATCTCCTCAAGTGTCCGGATACCGCCACCCACTTGCACCGGCACCTCGCCCGCCACCGATGCGATCCCCCGCACCAGCTCTGCGCTGACCCGCGTTCCGGCGAATGCGCCGTCAAGGTCCACCACGTGAAGGCGGCGTGCCCCCAGTCCGATCCACCGCTGGGCCATCGCGACCGGATCGTCTCCGTACACCGACGCGGAATGCTTGAGGCCCTGTCGAAGTTGCACGCAACGCCCGCCCTGGATGTCGATGGCGGGAATGAGGATCAAAGCGTGCCCTTGGTGGAAGGCAACTCCTGGCTGCGCGGATCCCGCGTCAGCGCCATGCGAAGCGCCCGCCCGAACGCCTTGAATATCGTCTCCGCCTGGTGATGGGCGTTGCGGCCCTTCAGGTTGTCGATGTGCAGCGTGAGCTGGGCGTGGTTGACGAAACCCTGAAAGAACTCGTGCAGGAGGTCCACGTCGAACGCGCCCACGCGCGGCCGCACGAACTCCACGCCATAGGTCAGCCCGGGACGACCGGAGAAATCCACGACGACTCGAGAGAGGGCCTCGTCCAGGGGAACGTAGGCATGTCCGTAGCGAGCAATGCCTTTCTTGTCGCCCACCGCCCTGGCAATGGCCTGTCCCAGGGTGATGCCGACATCCTCGATGGTGTGGTGGGCATCGACCTCGAGATCGCCCTTGGCGTCGATCTCGAGGTCGATCAGACCGTGACGGGCCACCTGGTGGAGCATGTGCTCGAAGAACGGCAGGCCCGTATCAAGCCTGGACATCCCCTCGCCATCGAGGTTGACGGCCACGCTGATCCTTGTTTCCAGGGTGTCCCGCGACACCGACGCGCATCGGTCCATGCCGCGGATTATAGGGAATCGGTCTCTGCCGATGTGGAGTAACCCGTCAGGAGCCAGATTTGAGGCGGTCTGCAAGACTCCCGTAGGGAAGGAAACGGTTGTCGGTGTTGTCCCTGATCCACCCACTCAGGCCCTCCGGGTAGTCGCCGCGCGCCCGCAGTGCGCGAGCGATGATAATCACCGGCGATTTCGACCCGGCTTCGAAACCGGGCAACCGCGCCTCCGCCAAGGTCAGGAACCGAATCCAGTCGATCAGTTCTTCCGAAGATGCCACTTCGACTCGCGCAGCCCAGACGGCGTTGCCCGCTATCATCAGCGGCGCCAGTTCGCCCCGCTCGCTGGCGGACAGGCCCAGGTCCTGGGCGTCGAGATTTCGGCAAGCCTTGCGGATCAGCTCGACTTGCCGCTCGCCCAATGTCGTGGCAGCTGTCGGGTCCCACGTTCCCACGTCGTTCATGCGGTTAGTATAGGCGCGGTTTGATTCGCTTCGCGTGGGAACCGGATCCCGATCATGCAGACAGCGAAGGACGCGCATAAGGGTAACGCCACATCGGTGGCGGACCGGCTACTCGCCTGGTACCAACGCCATGGGCGCAGGAACCTTCCGTGGCGAACCCGCATCACGCCATACCGGGTGTGGGTGTCCGAAGTCATGCTGCAGCAGACCCAGGTGGCGACGGTGATCCCCTACTTCGAACGCTTCATGCAGAGGTTTCCGGATATCGACTCGCTGGCCGCCGGCGAGCGCGATGAAGTACTGCACCTCTGGACCGGCCTCGGTTACTACGCGCGTGGGCGCAACCTGCACCGCGCGGCCCAGATCACTAACGGCGCATTGCCTGACACGGCGGCCGGGTTGATGGCGCTTCCCGGAATCGGCCGTTCGACGGCGGCGGCCATCCTTGCGATCGGTTTTGGCCAGCGCGCGGTGATACTCGACGCGAACGTCAAGCGCGTCCTCACGCGCTTGCACGCGCTGCGCGGCCGTTCCGCTACTGAAAAATCTCTCTGGCAGCACGCGGACAGGCTCACGCCAGCACGAAATGCCGGGGACTATGCGCAGGCCATCATGGACTTCGGTGCGACGCACTGCCGCCGCTCGAAGCCGATTTGCTCCGCCTGCCCCGTGTCGGACCAATGCCTCGCCCATGCGCGCAACCTGCAGCATGTTCTTCCCGCGCCCCAACCGAGGAAGACGCTTCCCGTACGTGCCGTGCACGTGCTGTTGCTGCTCGACGCCGAGGGCGCGGTGTTGCTCGAACGGCGTCCCGACGGCGGCGTATGGGGCGGCCTCTGGTCGCCGCCCGAAATGCCGGCGAAGGCGGACGTCGCGGCACGGGGACGGGAGTGGGGCGCCGAACCCAACGTCAAGACAATGCCGGTGGTCCGGCACTCTTTCACGCACTTTCACCTCGACATCACACCCCACCTCATGCGCGCACGCCATCGAGCCAACATCGTGTCTGACTCTGACCGGCACGTCTGGTTCACACGCGACGACGAACGAAGACTCGGCCTGTCCGCCGTCGCGGTTAGACTACTCGCAGGGACTCAAGCCTGAGGCACGGCGAAGGACGGCGATGGACGGAGAAACGAGACAGGTGATGTGCCGAAAGTACGGCAAGAGGCTACCGGGCCTCCCCGCGCCTCCACTGCCCGGACCGATGGGTCAGGATGTTTTCGAGAACGTGTCAGCCAAGGCCTGGGCCGAGTGGCAGGCCGTCCAGACCATGCTCATCAACGAACGCCACCTGAACCTCATCGAAGCCGACGCCCGCAGATTCCTGGCGGACCAGATGAAGAGGTTCCTCGCCAACGAACCGTACGAGATACCATCGGGCTACACGCCGCCGGATGCGAGCGACCCGGAAGCGCCTTGAGGCAAGCCAGAGACGCCCACGACCGCCCGAGACCCTAGGCGTTCAATCAGCAATACCGTTCCATTCGGGAATGCGCTGGTCGCGGGCGAGGCGCAGCCGCTGCAGGCTCATCGCGTCAAAGATATCCGCAAGGTCGAAATTCGATCGGTCAAGTGTCGGCAACCGCGCCAACGCCTCCAGACGAAATCGCTCATCCAGCACCGACTCGCTGCCATAGGCCGATTCCCACCAGTCCATGATGCGGTCTGACGCGCCACGCAGGGTGGAATCGTCGGGCAAGAACTCACGCTTCCTGTGCTGGTTGACTGTGCGCTGCGCGGGCAGCAGGTTCCACAGGTCGTCGCACGGCCAGGCGGACCAGGGGAAGCAGTGATCGATATCGATGTTTCGTCCACGCAGTCGATTACCGGTCCACACGCAGAACAACTGGCCCCCCTCAAGCAGCGCCAAGGCGCGGTTTCGCGCGACGGCAACTTCCCGCTCCGGCTCCGACCAGCGCATCGCCTGGCGCAACTCCGCTTCGTCCAGCGTTCGCCCCTGGCTGCGGGCATACCGGGTCGTTAGGCCGATCCACTCTTCCACAAGCGCGGGTTCGATCCAGACCGAATAGCGTTGCAATGCGCGCCAAAGGTGCGTGGGGACAGAAAGCGTTCCGAAGCTGGCAAAGTACGCTTCGTTCAGCACAAGCTCCGTCGGCAAACGCGATCGCCTCGGCGCTGCGGGGAGAATGGGGCGTCCATCTGCGTACGTCATGTATGTCGCCGGCATGCGGGCAATCGTGTCGCACGCATCCAGCAGGGCACGATGCACGGCCCCCCTTCGGTCGGCACCCACGTGCATGCCTACCCGCAGATCGTACTCCGCAGTGTCGCGGAGTTGGTCGAGCGCCTTGTTGGCGAACCCCAGCCGCACGAAACCGTACCGATTGGTGGGATTCTGAGGCATGTCTCGCAGCAATAGCGGCAGATAGAGCCGGATCCAGTACAGCGCCGCAATGCCCAGTGGGACGTTGACATGCTCCCCCGTCTCCCTGGCGAAACCCGGCGTTCCGTTGGCGATTCGGCAAAGGACGCGCAACAGCGCGAGCTTGTAGGTCGAAGACTTGTTGTCGTTCAGGACAACGCGCCGGACCAGCGGCAGGGCGCCGGTTCCGTCATCCGGCAGCCGGACGACGATCTGTTTCCAGGTGATCCGGGACCGGCCGAGAAAGTCGACGTCCTCGCTCACCCGCTCGACATAGGCGCCATGGCGGCGCGCCAGTTGCTCGATCTCCTGGACCGATACGGGGTGCATGCCTCGACCGGCTTCCATCGGACCTTCGCGCAACGTGAGCGCGATTACCCCTCTAGGCTTGAGCAGCGTGACGAGTTTTCTAAAAGCGCGCTCGCGCACACCGGGCGCGACAAACATCCAGACCGCGTTGACCAGGATGAAGTCGAACGACAGACCGGACCTGAACGTTTTCGCCATGTCAGGCAGGCGGTCCGAGATCAGCTCGAGATGGGAGTCCGGGTGCCAGCGGCGCATTTCCTCACGCATCACCCGGTCGGGCTCTACTGCAACCACATCGTAGCCGAGGGATGCCAGCCAGGCCGCGTCCCGGCCACTGCCCGCACCCACGTCGAGCACGGCGGCAGGCGCGGAAGGCAGGAAGTCCGCCAGCCACTCATTGACGCGAGAAGCGTCGACGGACTCGTAGCGAGCCGCCGCCTCCCTGATCATCGACTCGCCGCGACCGCGACGAACATCGTCGTTTGCCGACATGTCCTGAACTTATCCCAACCTCCGTGCCATCGCCACGGCGAACACAGGATTCCTCGCCGACGAGCGGTATGCGATACCATCCAGCCGCCGGAGCGCCGTAACGAATGTCAGCACTCATCCGGCACGTTCTTGCGAGATAAACGGCCAAAAACGGAGGCAACCCATGGCGTATTTCAACCGCGGCGACGTATCAATCTACTACGAAGTCCACGGCGAGGGATTCCCGGTGCTGCTTATCGCCCCCGGAGGCATGCGTTCCGCCATCGAGTTCTGGGCAGACGGTCCGTTCAATCCTGTCGAGACGCTGTCGGAGCATTTCCGAGTCATCGCAATGGATCAGCGCAACGCCGGACGCTCAAAGGCGCCGGTATCGGGGAACGACGGCTGGCACACCTACACCGCCGACCAGGTCGCCCTGCTCGACCACCTCGACGTTGAACAGGTGCACCTGATGGGCGCCTGCATCGGCGGGCCGTACATATTCGGCATCATCCAGGCCGCGCCGGACCGCGTCGCGGCGGCCGTGATTCAGCAATCCATAGGCTACGACGGAAATCGCGAGATCTTCTACGCCATGTTCCAGGGCTGGGCCGACGCGATCATGGACGAACACCCGGAAGCGGACGAGGAAGCGTGGCGCAGTTTTCGCGCCAACATGTACGACGGCGACTTCGACTTCAACGTCGGCGAAGGTTTCGTCAAGACCTGCCAGACGCCCCTGCTCGTCCTGATGGGAGACGATGCCTACCATCCGCAGGCCATATCCAGGGCGATCGCCGCATCCGCTCCCAATGCGCAACTGATCGAGCGGTGGAAATCGCCGGAGGACGGTACTGCCGACAAGGTCAACGCGTTCCTCAAGGCGCACACGCCGTAAGTGGCGCCGACAACTTTCCGATTCGCGCCGGGCCTCTTCTCCCTCGTCATCCTCGGCGCCTGCTCGATGGACGACGGAGGGCAGGAGTCCTTCGACAAGAACGTCGAGAGTTGCATCTGCCGGACGCTGGCGTTCGAAGCCGACAGCTTTTCCGGCATCTCCTACGCCGACATGATCGAGCGGTGCAACACCACGGTGCACGACGCCAATCCCGCGCGCTACCCCCCGACGGCCACCTCGGCACCCAATGTGAAGACATTGCGCTGTCCAGACGATGTGGCCGACTGGCGGGAAGCCGCGCAGGGTCGCGCCGATGGATTGTTGGAACATCCATAGACCCGATAGTGATAGGCGGCAAGCGTGCCAAGCTGATAGCCTCTTGCTGCTCAGATCAGAGGAGGAAGCCATGGCATTGAGAATCAACTCCGAAGCCCCTGACTTCGTCGCCCAGACGACGCAGGGCGAAATCAGCTTTCACGACTGGATCGGCGATGGTTGGGCGATCCTGTTCTCGCATCCGAAGGACTTCACGCCGGTGTGCACGACGGAACTCGGCTACATGGCCGGTCTCGAGCCCGAATTCAAGGCCCGCAACTGCAAGGTCATCGGGCTTTCGGTGGACCCGGTCGACAACCACGCGGAATGGGCAAAGGACATCGAGGAAACCCAGGGCAATGTCGTCAACTACCCGTTGATCGGCGATCCCAGCCTGAACGTCGCGAAGCTCTATGACATGTTGCCAGAAGACGCCGGCGACACCTCGGAGGGTCGGACGCCCGTCGACAATGCCACGGTGCGCTCCGTCTTCGTCATCGGACCGGACAAGACGATCAAGGCGATGCTGACCTATCCCATGAGCACCGGGCGGAACTTCGACGAAGTGCTGCGACTGCTCGACTCGTGCCAGCTCACAGCCAAACACCAGGTGGCAACGCCGGTCAATTGGAAACACGGCGAAGACGTCATCATCGTGCCCGCGGTTTCGGACGAGGAAGCGAAGGAGCGCTATCCGGACGGCTGGGAATCGCCGAAGCCGTATATCCGCATAGTCCCGCAACCGTAGAGCGGCGACACAAACACGACAACACCCGCGAGGGGCGCGACCAGTGATGCCACGTCGTCGGCCCCTCCGCGTTGCCCGGAACGGGTTGGGATAGAATCTCCGGTTTTCCCGGGAATGGATGCATGGACGCCAAGCCCACCGTATTCAACGTAGAGCTTCCATCGTTTGCCACCGACGTCGTCGAGCGGTCGAAAGAAGTCCCAGTCATCCTCCTGTTCTGGACCGACCAGGTTCCGCCGGCCGCGGAAACGAAGCGACACCTCGAGACACTCGCCACTCAGTACCAGGGCAAGTTCGCGCTCGCCCTGTGCGATGTCTCCCAGACACCCGAACTCGCCCAGCAACTGCGGGTCCAGGGCCTCCCCAGCATTCGCGTAGTCGCCAACGGCCAGATCGCGCATCAACTGGACGGTCCCCAGGGCGAATCCGTCCTGCGCCAGATGATCGACGAGTTGACCATGTCCGGCAGCGAGCGCCTGAAGGAGGGGCTCGAGCGTCTCATCGCCTTCCGCGACTGGGACGGCGCCCTTTCCCTGATACGCCAGGCACTCGCGGAAGAACCCAACAACCCCGGGTTCCGCGTGGAACTGGCGGACCTGTTGGCGCGCAAGGGCGAACTGGACGACGCGCGCACTGCGCTCGACTCCATTGCCGAAGACACCCCCGAGCGCGACCGGCCCGCGGCTCGCCTGGAAATCGCCGAGGCTGCCGCTGCCATCGATGGCGGCCGTCATTCGCGCAGGCGACCCGATACTGACCTCGACGCGCTATACGAAACGGCGATCTCGGAGGCGGCGGAGGAGAACTACGAGGCAGCTCTCGAACACTGCATGACCATCCTCCGGACCGACCGCAAATTCCGGGAAGATATCGGACGCAAGACCATGATCACGATCATGACGGCCATGGGAAAGGGATCGGAACTGGCGCAAAGATACCGCCGCCGCATGTTCGCTTTCATGCACTAGTGGCCACACGCCCAGGGATTCCAATCTCCGGCAAGAGCGAGGACCGCCAACACGCGGGATTCCGGGCGCCACGGTTTTTATCCATACCCAAGCGGTGTCTCCTTGCCTGATCACGACTTAAGCAAACGTTTCAATCCGTTAGCTCACATTGACTTCATAAGACATTGAAAACACAAGAGATCATGATTTTTCTCTGCTAATGCGTCGTTCCTGCAAATCACCTCCGTCCGGAGAATTCAGAGCCATGTCAATAAGTTATACAGAGAGTTATCCACAGCGACCCCCATCCCGAAAGGCTGTTTTTGGGGCATTTTCAACGCGCTGGCTGGGGCACGCGAGGTAAGGTGGCAGCCGCCTCGCCCACGCACGTCGCTCGTGCGCTCAGTCGTGCCGCCGGGCGGTGCGCATTCGCATCGCCCGTCCATCACGTCTACAACCCGCTGGACTACGCTTTCGAAGCACACCGGCAATACCTTGATCGCTACTGCCGTCGTGAGGCGGAGATCCTCCTCGTGGGAATGAATCCCGGGCCGTTCGGGATGGTACAGACCGGCATCCCGTTCGGTGAAGTCTCCGCCGTACGCGACTGGCTCGGCATCACGAGGGGCGTCAACCCGCCTCGGAAGCAACATCCACGGCGGCCGGTCGACGGGTTCTCCTGCGCCCGCAGCGAGGTGAGCGGACAGCGTCTCTGGGGTTGGGCCAGGGCACGATTTGGCACTCCCGATGCCTTCTTCCGGCGGTTCTTCATCTGGAACTACTGTCCTCTCGCGTTCCTCGAGGCGTCTGGCCGCAACCGGACACCCAACAAGCTCCCCGCAGGCGAGCGCGCTCCGTTATACGACGCCTGCGACCGAGGCTTGGCGAACATCGTGCGCTTCCTCGAACCGGAACTGATCCTCGGCATCGGACGCTTTGGCGAAGAACGCGCCCGCGCAGCCCTGGGCGATACAGTACGGGTCGGGCACATCCTGCATCCGAGTCCGGCCAGCCCTGCCGCCAATCGCGGCTGGGCACCGCAGGTGGAAAAACAACTGGCCGAGCTCGACATCAGGCTGCCCTGATGGACGATACGCTCGTTCGATGCGAGTGGGCGGGGAATGACCCGCTCATGCGGCGCTACCACGACGAGGAGTGGGGCGTCCCGTTGCACGATGACCGCGCACTGTTCGAACTGCTTGTACTGGAAGGCGCGCAAGCGGGGCTTTCCTGGCGCACGGTCTTGCACCGGCGCGAAGGCTACCGCGCCGCCTTCGAAGGCTTCGACATTGCCCACGTCGCGGCGTACGGACAATCCGATCGCGAACGGCTGCTCGCCGACGCGCGCATCATCCGGAACAGGGCCAAGATCGATGCCGCCATCGCCAATGCCCGGGCAACCATGGACGTGCAAGCCAGGCACGGCTCGCTCGATGATTTCCTCTGGAGCTTCATAGGCGGGACGCCCCGCCGAAACGCCTTTGGCGACGTCTCCGAGCTGCCCGCGCAGACAGAGGTGTCGAGAGCAATGAGCAAGGCTCTACGAAGCTACGGCTTCTCCTTCGTCGGTCCGACGATCTGCTATGCCTTCATGCAGTCGGCCGGCCTCGTCAACGACCACGTCACGAGCTGCTTCCGCTACGGATAGGACGGCTACCTCAGTAGATTCCCGGAACCAGGCGATAGCGGACCCTTGCCTGGTACTGCGTCCATAGTTCTCCGTACTTGCCCGCGCAGCGGCGGTCGTCGATGCGCTCCCGGACGATGAAGAAGATCGTCAGGTAGACAAAATACAGCCACGCCCATGCGTTCGTGAAGTGTCCCAGTGCAAGCGCCATGCCGAGCGCTTCGAGGATTTCGCCGGTGTAGTTCATGTGCCGCGCCGCGCCCCAGAAACCGCTGCACAGGATCTTGCGTTCGCCGTCGTTGAGAGTGGCCGGCTCGACGAGACCCAGAAAGGCGCGACCCGGGAACCGTTTGAAGGTGTACTTCTGCAGGTTGGCACCGCGGGTGATCACCCAGCCCAGCAAGAAGATCGCCACGGAACCCCCGAGCCAGAGGGGATTCCATGACGGATCGATATCCGGCGCGGGGAGATGGGCGGTTCCCCAGAGTGCCACTGGATACAGGCACGGGTAGAACGCGAGGCAGCCGACGATGAGCTTGAAGCCCAGCCGCTCCTCGAATATGTCGAAGGTGAAGAGCTGCACGCGCTCGAAGCAGAAGTAGTCCGCCACGAACCACAACCACATGGCGGCATGCAGCATCAGGCCGATGTTGAACGCCTCGCCATACTGGCCGTAGTGATACGCGGCGCTCGAAACGGCGTTGAGCGCGAGCAGCGTGCCGCCGAAGATGTACATGAACATCTTGACGTCGACATGCCCGGCAATCTGCACGTTGCGGGAACGGCCTTCGATCCACTGGATCCACGCATTCCGGTCGTCCGAGGGCGCCCGCAACACCAGCCAGACGGTAAGCACGACGCTCAGGGCGACGGCGCCGGCAAGGGCAATCCACTTGATCTCCCAGAGCCACCCAAGCGGCGCAAACGTCAGTTCCAGCCACCAGATGACGAGGGCACCGAGAAAGACCGCCAGGCCGTTGAGCCGGTACCGGGGCGCTTCCTTGGCGCCGCGGTACGCATAGCCATCGACACGGAGGGCGGGGATCACGACGTGCAGCACCAGCAGGATCGCGAAGATGGCAGTTGGCGTCAGGAATGCCGCAACTGTCTGCCAAGTATCAACGTCGGACATGAATGGCCTCCACAGCCTGTCTGGCCCTTTTAGTAGGGACAGTCTAAGGGTGGTGGGCCCACCAGGACTCGAACCTGGGACCGATCGATTATGAGTCGAGTGCTCTGACCAACTGAGCTATGGGCCCACGACGGATAGTCTACCGCCAGCCCGGATTCTGCTCCAAGCTGCCGGTAAACCCAACGTGGAAGGCCGCTTGGCGCCATGAAATCCGACGACCCTTCGGGCACGCCGCATTCCACCCCCGCCCACTAGATCGGCACGACGTGCCGTTCTACAGCGCAGGGTCCTGGCCTTAACGCGTGTCGCCGAGTTCGTCGAGGAAGCCGCGAAGGTGCTCGGACCGGCTTGGATGGCGCAGCTTTCTGAGCGCCTTGGCCTCGATCTGGCGTATGCGCTCGCGCGTGACGTCGAACTGTTTGCCGACCTCCTCCAGCGTGTGGTCGGTATTCATGTCGATGCCGAACCGCATGCGCAACACCTTCGCTTCGCGCGTGGTCAAATCCCCGAGCACGGAGCGGGTCGCTTCCTTCAGCCCTTCGCTCGTCGCAAGCTCGACCGGGGAACCGACAGTGGAGTCCTCGATGAAATCCCCTAGATGGGAGTCTTCGTCGTCGCCCACGGGGGTTTCCATGGAGATCGGCTCCTTCGCAATCTTCAGCACGCGCCGGACCTTCTCCTCGGGCATTTCCATGCGTTCGCCGAGTTCTTCCGGCGTCGGATCGCGGCCCATCTCCTGCAGCATCTGCCTCGAAATGCGGTTGAGCTTGTTGATCGTCTCGATCATATGCACCGGAATGCGGATCGTGCGGGCCTGATCCGCGATCGAGCGCGTGATCGCCTGGCGGATCCACCAGGTCGCGTAGGTCGAAAACTTGTAGCCCCGACGGTACTCGAACTTGTCCACCGCCTTCATCAGGCCGATGTTGCCTTCCTGGATCAGGTCCAGGAACTGCAGACCACGGTTGGTGTACTTCTTCGCGATGGAAATGACGAGGCGCAGGTTTGCCTCGACCATGTCCTTCTTCGCCCGCCGTGCCTTGGCCTCGCCCACGGCCATGCCGCGGTTGATTTCCTTGATCTCGCCGATGGTAATACCGGACTGGGAAGCGATGTTCCTCAGCCTCTTCTGCAGGCGGACGATCTCGGGCTTGTTCGCATCCAGGGCCTTGCTATAGGAGTGCTTGCCCTTGATGTGGCGGTTGACCCAGGTGATCGATGTCTCGTGACCCTGGAACTCCTTCAGGAAGGTTCGCCGCGGCATGCCTGCTTCCTTGACGCACACATCCATGATCGCAGTTTCGTAGCGTCGCACCTGGGCTCGTGCCACGCGCGGCTTCAAGACAAGCTCTTCGTGGTGCTTCGGCACGAGTTTGAACGGCGACATCGCGACCGAGACCGCGTCCCGAGACCGCTTCGCGGTCTTCGACAGGCGGCCCTCGGACTCCGCAGCCTTTTGCGCGCATTCGTACGCATCCCGCAACGCGCCGAATCGCTTGGCCGCCTCTACCGGGTCGGGCCCTTTTTTTTCGTTGTCGTCGTCGCTGCCGTTCTTCGTTGCCTGGGTGCGCGCATCCACTTGCGCCGCACGCGGCACGTTTTCGGCGGGATCAAGATAGCCGACAAGCAGATCGGGCAGCTTGTCCTGTTCTATTACCGTGTCATAGGCATTGAGAAGGTACTCCACCGTTCCGGGGAAATAGGCGAGCGCCGACAGCACATCGCGAATTCCTTCTTCGATGCGCTTGGCGATGGCGATCTCGCCTTCACGGGTCAAGAGATCCACGGTGCCCATTTCGCGCATGTACATGCGCACCGGATCGGTTGTCCGGCCGACTTCCGTCTCAACCGCCGCAAGAGCCGCCGCAGCTTCTTCGGCTGCGAGTTCGTCGGCGGTGTTTTCCTCCGCATTCATCAACTCGTCGGGGTCCGGCGCCGTCTCGTACACCGTGATCCCCATGTCGTTGATCATGCGGATGATGTCTTCGATCTGATCGGGATCGGAGATATCTTCCGGCAGGTGATCATTGACCTCGGCGTAGGTCAGGAAACCCTGTTCCTTGCCCTTCGCGATCAGGTCCTTCAGTCGTGATTGCTGCTGTTCAGTCTCTGTCGCCATAACCCCTCGATTTGGAACGACTTGCCCCTAGACGGACAAACGCTCGATTATACATGCTTCCCTATGACGTCTGCTGCATGGAATTTCTTCCACTCCCGGCTACTTCGCTGGGGCACCCTCCGTTTCGGACGACGTCTCGACGTCGGCGTCGTCCACCTGGCCGCGAGCGGCCCGCGCCGCGCTCAGGTATCGCGCGATGTTCTCCTTTGTGGGGGCATTCCTGATCGAATCAACCAGCGCGCGGAGGCGGCGGCGCGCACGTTCCTCCACGTAATGTTTGACGCCACCGACAAATTCCGCCTCCAGCGCCTTGGCATCGAGCATCTGCTCCGAATCTGCCAGGTCACGCAGTTCGTCGTAGACGGGTTCGTGGACGAAACGTGCCAGAAGGACCGAGGCATCGGCGTCTCCATCCTGCGCCGCCCACCGTGCCACGTCCAGGAACAGCGAGTCATCGTCGGTTCCATCGAACAGGTCGTCGACCAGGGATTTGTCCAGCTTCGCGAACAGCGAAGGCTCCTGTAGCAGGCAGCGCAGCAACCGCTGATCCAATCCCGACGTGCGCGCCACGGGCGGCGGGCCCGGGTCCGGTGGCGGCGGCTCTTCCATCCATGGTTGCCCCGTTTCCGTGGACGGCGGATCGAGCGTATCGGGATTGACTCCGGCGATGTCGGCAAGGCGCTCCACCAGCAAGTCTCTCAACACGCCTTTCGGGATGCGGTAGACATGCGGTTTGGCGAGTTCCCACAATCGTGCGCGCGCGTCCATGGATCCGAGGTCAATGCCCTTGGACAACTCCTCGACAAGATAGTCCCCGGCGGCCGTCGAATCCTCGATGCGTTCCTCCAGGCTCGCCCTGCCCTCGCTCCTGACGAGGCTGTCGGGGTCTTCGCCGTCCGGCAGGAGAACGAACTTGCACTGGCGGCCAGCCCGTAATGACGGGAGACTCGCCTCAAGCGCGCGCCACGCCGCCTGCCTGCCCGCCCGGTCACCGTCAAAGCAGCACACGACTTCGGATGTGTTTCGATAGAGCTTCTCAAAATGCTCCGTGCCGACGGCCGTGCCCAGGGTGGCCACGGCGTTCGGTATTTCGTTCTGGGCGAGGGCGACCACGTCCATGTACCCCTCGACGACGATCAGCCGTTCAAGCGCTCGTCCATGGTCACGGCTCGTGGTGCGCCTCGCTTCATAGAGTCCATAGAGTTCGCGCGCCTTGTGGAATACCGGCGTTTCCGGCGAGTTGAGATACTTGGGACCTTCCTCCGCGTCGGGCATGAGGCGGCCGCCGAAGGCCACCACCCGCCCTCTCGAGTCGCGAATCGGGAACATGATTCGAGCCCTGAATCGATCATAGATCCGCCCCGAATCGCTGCGCGCCACCAGCCCCGCTGCGACCATCTTGTCCGGGTCCGCGTCCAGCCTGGTCTTGAGGTAGTCCCATCCCGGCGGCGCGTAGCCGATGCCGAACCGTGCCGCGATCCTGCCATCGAGTCCGCGCTGTCTCAGATAGTCGATGGCCTCGGGATGTTCGCGCAGCGCCTGGCGATACAGCTTCGCCGCCTCCTCGAGCAGCGGATACAGACCCGAATCGACTTTCTCGATCCGCGCGCCGCCTTCTCTCGGAACCTCGACGTGGGCGATGGCCGCCAGAGCCTCGACAGCCTCGACGAACTCCATCCGGTCGTGCTCCATCAGGAAGGTGATCGCCGTGCCGCCGGCGCCACAGCCGAAACACTTGTAGCCGCCCCGTTCCGGACTGACGTTGAACGAGGGGGTCTTCTCCTGGTGGAAGGGGCAGCAGGCCTTGTAGGACTTGCCGGCCTTGGTCAGTTTCACGCGGGAGTCGATCAGGTCGACGATGTCGACCCGCTCAAGCAGATCGTTGATGAAGGACTGCGGAATACGACCAGCCATTGGGGGTGAGGTTACCGCTTCCGGGGTGCGAAAGGTAGGAACAGCGAGCATTTTGACCGAACCGCATTCGAAGCACTCGGGCGCCGCCGCGTTTCTGGCAAAATACCCGGTTCCCCGGACGTCCGAGCGCCCATGAGCCGCGATACTTTCAACGCCCGTCGAACCCTCGTGGTCGACGGAAACGAATACGACTACTTCAGCCTGCCGGATGCGGCGAACAACGGCGCCGGAGACTCCGGGCGGCTGCCCGTATCACTGAAGGTGCTGCTCGAGAACCTGCTTCGGTTCGAGGACGGCAGTACCGTCGGCGCAGAGGACGTGCGCGTGCTCGGTTCCTGGGCGGACGCCGCACCGCAGGCAAGGGAAATCGCCTACCGGCCGGCGCGGGTATTGATGCAGGACTTCACCGGGGTCCCGGCAGTGGCCGATCTCGCGGCCATGCGCAGCGCCGTCGTCGCAGCGGGCGGCGATCCCGGCATCATCAACCCGCTTTCGCCGGTGGATCTAGTGGTCGACCACTCCGTGATGGTGGACCGGTTTGGCGCGCCCACGGCGTTCGAAGCGAACGTGGAACTCGAGATGCAACGCAACACGGAGCGCTATCGCTTCCTCCGCTGGGGTCAGCAGGCGTTCGACAACTTCCGTGTCGTCCCGCCCGGCACCGGCATCTGCCACCAGGTCAACCTCGAATACCTCGCACGCGGCGTCTGGACCGGCCAGGACAACGGCCGGACGCTCGTGTATCCGGACACGCTGGTCGGCACCGACAGCCACACGACCATGATCAACGGTCTCGGCGTCCTCGGCTGGGGCGTCGGCGGCATCGAAGCAGAAGCCGCGATGCTTGGACAGCCCATCTCGATGCTTATTCCCGAGGTGGTGGGCTTTCGGCTGAGCGGAGCGCTGGGGGACGGCATCACCGCTACCGACCTCGTGCTGCGGGTCGTCGAAATCCTGCGCCAGAAGGGCGTGGTGGGGAAATTCGTCGAATTCTACGGCGCCGGCCTCGACAACCTGCCGCTGGCCGACCGGGCCACCATTGCCAACATGGCGCCCGAGTACGGCGCCACCTGCGGCCTGTTCCCCATCGATGGCGAGACCATTGACTACCTTCGGCTCTCGGGACGCCCGGAAGAAACCGTGGCGCTGGTGGAAGCCTATGCCAAGGCGCAGGGACTGTGGCGCGACGGCGCGGTGGAACCGGTGTTCACGGACACCGTCGAACTCGACCTCGGCAGCGTGCAGGCATCCCTGGCGGGCCCCAGCCGCCCGCAGGACCGCGTAGCCATGTCGGACCTCGATCGGGCCTTCGAAGAGGCGCTCGAGTTGCAGGGCCGGCGCGACACGGGACCGGTGCCGGTTCCCGGCGAAGACTTCGGCCTTCGTCACGGCGACGTGGTCATCGCGGCGATCACTTCCTGCACCAACACTTCGAATCCGGCGGTCATGCTCGGCGCCGGCCTGGTCGCGGAGAAGGCGATCGCGCGCGGCCTGTCGGTCAAACCCTGGGTGAAAACATCGCTGGCGCCGGGATCCAAGGTTGTGACCGAATATCTCGCCAGTACGGGATTGCAGGACTCCCTGAATCAGCTCGGGTTCAACCTCGTCGGCTACGGCTGCACCACCTGCATCGGCAACTCCGGGCCGCTCCCGGCGCCGATCTCGGCGGCGATAGAGGGCGGTGACCTGGTCGTCTCCTCGGTGCTTTCCGGGAACCGGAATTTTGAAGGCCGCGTGCACCAGGAGGTTCGCGCCAACTGGCTCGCATCGCCGCCGCTGGTGGTCGCCTATGCAATCGCCGGCACCGTTCGCATCGACCTCGCATCGCAACCCATCGGCCAGGACCCCCAAGGGGAGGATGTGTACCTGGCGGACATCTGGCCGAGCAACAAGGAGGTTGCCGATGCCGTGGCGGCGGTGTCCGCCGACATGTTCCGCCGCGAATACGACGATGTCTTCGCCGGTCCCGAAGCCTGGAGATCCATCGACATCGATGCGGCAAGCACCTATGGCTGGCAGAACTCGACCTATATCAAGCAACCGCCCTTCTTCAGCGTCGGCGACGACCTGAACCAGGGTGTGGAGGTGGCCGGCGCCCGTATCCTCGCCACGCTCGGTGACTCGGTCACGACGGACCACATATCTCCCGCAGGCATGATCCAGCCGGCGAGTCCGGCGGGCGAATACCTGCAACAATCCGGCGTGCAGGTGGCGGAGTTCAACTCCTACGGTTCGCGCCGCGGCAATCACGAAGTGATGATGCGCGGGACTTTCGCGAACATCCGTATCCGCAACGAAATCGTGCCCGGCGTCGAAGGCGGCTACACCATCCACGTTCCCACCGGCGACCGCATATCGATCTACGACGCCGCGGTGCGCTACCAGGGCGAGGGTACGCCGCTGGTGGTCATTGCGGGCAAGGAGTACGGCACCGGGTCGAGCCGGGACTGGGCCGCCAAGGGCACCCGCCTGCTCGGCGTCCGCGCCGTGGTCGCCGAGAGTTTCGAGCGCATCCACCGATCCAACCTGATAGGCATGGGCGTGCTGCCCCTGGTGTTCAGCGAAGGCGAGTCCCGGCGCAGTCTCGGTCTCACGGGGGACGAACTGGTAGACATCGCGCTGCCGGAGGGCGCCGCCGGGATCGCGCCGAGGCAGCACCTCGACCTGACGATCCGCCGCAAGGACGGCAGCAAGGAGACATTAGTCGTGCAGAGCCGCCTGGATACGGAGAACGAGATTGCGTACTACCGCGCCGGCGGCATCCTGCAGTTCGTGCTGAACAAGCTGGTGGCGGAGACTCCCGATGAGTGACCACGAACGAATAGAAGCGATTGCCGCTATGGACATTCCCGCGGCAGCGAAGGTCTCCAACTATCCGAAACCGTTCGCGAGCCGCATGGGCAAGCGCGAAAAGAAGAAGCTGGGCGAGCACTTCGGCTTGAAGAACTTCGGCGTGAACCTGACCAGGCTCGGACCTGGCGGGGAATCGGCACTGATGCACGCGCACAGCAGGCAGGACGAACTCGTCTATATCCTGGAAGGCGAGCCCACGCTTGTGACGGAGTCGGGCGAAACCAGGCTATCGCCCGGCATGTGCGCGGGCTTTCCTGCGCGGGGCGAGGCGCACCACCTGGTCAACCGCACGAACAGGGATGTCGTCTACCTGGAAATCGGAGATCGAACCAGGGGCGATGATGTCAGGTATCCGAACGACAACATCCGGGCGACCCTGAATGAACGCGGGTTGCAGTTCTTTCACAAGGACGGCACGCCGTACGAGTAGCCCGGGAGTTCAGGCGGCCAGGTGGTCGAGACAGCCCGTCTCGCGCAGCACCGCGTTGAGGCGTGCGTCGCCGCTGACCCGCTGGTACTTCGATTTCAGGACGCCGAGCGAGCGCGCATGGTACTTCTGCGGCTTCTGGGTCCATGCGTTGCCCTTGAGTTGCACCGTGAACTCCTCGTCACCGGCAGCGATGGCAGCCGCGTTCGCCGCGCTCCAGGGCAGGAACAGCGCGCCGACCTGGTCGGCGAGAAACGGCATCAACGACGGAGCAAGCGACTCCCACGGCTCGAATTCTCCCAGGGGCCCGGGCTCGAGCATGCGGTCCACCCAGGCCGAGACGTTGGGGGCGCTGGCCTCGATGATCTGCCTCGGCGTGTGATCGCGCCGGGAGGTATAGAACTGCCCCCAGAGGCCGAAGTCGGCGAACGCCGGGCGTCCGCCGAAAAGATATGGGCGCCCCGAGAGGTGGCTTTCAAGGAGCCCTAGCGCGTCCCTGAAGGATTGTTCTATCTGCGGCGCGGTCACCTCGTTGGATCCGACGAACCAGACGCGGCCGACCATCCGTTTCCGGATCGTCTTCGCGGCCTGGTCGATTTCCTCCTTCGTCCCTCTTGGCAAGGTCATGGCCGCGAGCCGGCGCGCGCAACCTACCTGGTCGATCTCCCGAGCCCAACGCAGGTGGAACATCCACTTGTTGCCCCACTCGTCCCCGAACTCCTCGAGCAAGGTCGAAACGAACGCCGCGACGGTGTCCGGGGGATGGATGGCGGGGTCGCTGAACTCGGACTCGAGTGCATCGATGATTGGCGTTGAATCCTGCATGCCGCGTTCATCCGGCGTAACCACCAGCGGAACGAGAGGCAGCCGCGCGTGTTTCTGGTACAGGTCGGAAGCGTCCACGCGCGACAACCATTCGTGCGCGATTGCCTTGTAGCGAAAGTACGCCCGCACTTTCACCGAGTACGGCGACTCCTCTGCGCCGATGATCCGATAGACGTCCGACATTCCAGTCTCCCGCATGTGACGCCGGCCATTATCCAGCATCCCTACCGCCACGTCTGTCGGCGGCCATAGACCACCTATCCGGCCTCGGAGACCCTCCCCTCCTCGGCACGATGCCCCGGATCCGGTTCGAAGTTGCACACCAGGGCTTCCACCACGGCGTTCCTGTTCTGCATCTTCGCGCCGGCGTGGTAGAAGTGATCTCTGGTGGCGATGTGGAACCTGCTCCAGTAGCGCTTCACCATGTCGTTTTCGCGGTATGCGTTGTGGTGCCAGGTGGACAGCAGGAAGCGCGCCCGCGTCGCCGAGAGCGCATCGAATAGCCGCTGCTCGTCGGCCTCGGTCCAGCCGCTGTAGTAGTCGGCGTACCTTCCGAAGTAGGGAGGGTCGCAGTAGATGACGTCCTCCGCTCCCGCCATGTCGATGACTTGCGCGAACGGAGCGTGCAGGAAACGCCAGTCGGGCGCGATCGCTCCCGCTGCCCTGCCAACCTGGTTCACGATCTTCGTGATGTACGCCTTGCTGAACCGGTTCGGGTTCTTGCAGAAAGGGATGTTCCACTCGCCGCGCCTGTTGAACCGCATCATGCCGTTGAAGCCGGCGCGCGACAGGAACAGGAAATCGAGCGGATCGTGGGTTCGGTTGAAACGGTCCCTGATGCGGTTGTAGTGCGGACCTCCGGCCGCGCGAAGGTTCGCCCCTTCCGTCTCCAGGTAGGTGCGAACGCGATCGGGACAGATGACGCCTTGCTGCACCTGCCGGTAGAACCGAATGACATGCGGATTGGCATCGCCCAGCACCGCGCACGGAAAGCCACAGTTGAACGCCACCACGCCCGTGCCGAGGAACGGTTCTACCCAACGGCCTTTCGCACCGGGCACCAGCGACTGGATCCACGGCACCAGCCTGGTCTTGATCCCCTGGCTCTTGATCGGCGGAACAATGACCGGCACCGGCGACCCCCGGCAACGACGCGAGAAAGCCATTGTTCCACGCGTCGCGAGTCCTTGCCAACCTCACGCGCTATCCATGTGGTAACGTCGCGCGCCACGTATTCGCAAGAGGAATCAGAATGACAGACGCGTCCCCGCTGCCGGTTGGCGACCCCAGATCCCTTGGCTTCGACCCGGAACGCCTGGCCCGCATCGGCCCGGCCATGCAGGAGTTCGTCGACGACGGGCGCGTCCCCAACCTGATAACACTCGTCGCCCGCCGCGGGCAGCTGGTCCATCTCGAAGCGCGCGGCATGCTCGACATCGACACCGGCGCGCCGGCAGGAACCGACACTCTGTGCCGGATGTACTCCAACACCAAGCCCGTCGCAAGCGTCGCCACGATGATCCTGTTCGAGCGCGGCGTGCTCGCACCCGACGATCCGGTCGCCAAGTTTCTTCCGGAGTTCGAACACGCCGAGGTGCGGGTGGCGAACGCGCCGATGACGACAGAACCGGCCAGGCGACCGATCTCGATTCGCGACTGCATCGCCAACACTACGAGCTTCACCAACGCGGCAACGATGCCGAATTTCTACCGTCAGCAATACGGCGAAGCACTCAAGACCCTGGGCTGGATGTCGCGCGACGACGATTCACAGCTGCCGGGCAACCGGGAGCGCGTGCGGGCGCTCGCCGAGCTTCCCCTCGCCGCGCAGCCGGGAGAGCAGTTCGTCTACCACATTGGGTACCCGGTACTCGGCGCCATCCTCGCCGAGGTCTGCGGACAGCCCCTGGATGCCTTTTTCCGGGACAACATCTTCGAACCGTTGCGCATGGTCGATACGGACTTCTACCTCAAGGATGGCGCCTTGAACCGGTTCGGTGCGTGTTACTCGCCGCGCAAGGAAGGGGACAAGGTCCGCCTCGTGGCGACCGAGAAAGCCGAGACGAGCGAGAAACACGTGGGACCCCGAAGCGAGTTCGGCGTCGGCGGTGACAGCGGCGGCATCCTCTCCACCGCCGGCGACTACGCGCGCTTCGGCCAGATGCTGCTGAACGGGGGCGAACTGGACGGCGTCCGCATCCTCGGTCGCAAGACAGTCGAAATGATGCTTGGCAACCATACGGCAGACCTGCAAACCCCCTTCGACGCCGGCTTTCATTGGGGCCTGGGCGTCGCCGTGTATCACGGGCGCGGACGTTTTCCGCTGATTCGCTCCGTCGGCACATACGGATGGGGCGGCGCGGCCGGAACCACGTACTTCGCCGACCCCAAGGAGGAACTGTTGGGCGTCTGCCTCACCCAGGTCCTGAATGCGGGCATGATGCCGAACAACAACTACTCGGAGATATTCCAGAGGCTGGCGTACCAAGCACTGGCGTAGAGAGTTGCTTGACCATGCACAGATCGCCCAATCCAGGAGAGATGGCTATTGCACGGATTGACGGAACTTCACCATGCCGGATTAACAAAAAACACACGATCTTTGTTGCAATTCCTAGCGCTTTTTTATAACAGGGGCGCAATACTTGAAGTCGAACCATGCCGAGTTGTTCAATTCGACGGAGGAACTGGAGTGCGGCGACTGATTTGCCTGGGAATCCTGCTGGCCGCCGGCGTTGCCGTCGTATCCGCTCCTGCGTACGCGTCGGGCTCCGTTACGCCTGGCGGCGGAAAGATCAACACTCGGGCGGCGTATGCGCTGGGCAAGTCGATCACCTTCCGCGAACTGGTATGCAGGACCTGCCCGATCAGCAGGCGCGAACTCAATCGCGCCCGAGCCCGCAGCCTGAAGGACAGCCTCGAATCGGCTTTCGACGAGAACAAGGTAAGCACGCCTGACGACGAGCACGTCAAGTTGCTCTGCAATGGCAAAACCGAGGCGTGCGCCGCCAGACTGGAACTCGTGAACTACTACCTCACGCGTCGCTACAGGCTATGAAGGTCCGGAGTCAGGGAATGCACCGTTTTGCCGTTACGACACTGACCTGTTCGGTCTTCGTTTTCTGCCTGTCCTCGCGGCCTGCGCTCGGGGACGCCTCCGCGTGGTTGCCGGAACCCGGCACGGGCCATCTCAGCCTGTCTTATGTTTCACAATCTGCCGAGCAGTTCTATCGCGGACAGGAAAAACGCCCGTTGCCCGGCGGCGGTGGCGAGGATCTTTCCCAAGCCACCGTCTGGATGGGCGGGTCCTACGGCTTCAACGACAGTTTCGCTGTCGACGTTCAGACGGGTTGGGCCAAGAGCCAGTTCATGACCGGACCGGGCATACCCACCCCCAGCGAGAGTTTCAACGGCATGGTGGATACGAACATAGGTCTCACCTGGCGAATCGTGGACGAGGTCATCTCCGATTCGCCGAGCATCGCACTGCGTGCCGGCGCCATTCTCGCAGGCGACTACGAAACCGGTTTCATCAACTCGCTGGGAGACGGTGGCGACGGCTATGAGGCGTCTCTGGTCGTAGGGAGATTTCTCGGCGATCAGGTCGGACTGTCCGCGGAATTCGGGCTAAGACGACGCAACAACAACATTCCGGGAGAACGTTTCGCCAACCTGTCCGGCATCTGGTTCCTGAACGACTCCCTGACGGTCGGCGTTGAGTACAGGATGGTGAACTCCACGTCCGGACTCCAGATCGGCGGGCCAGGATTTGCACCCGACCGATTTCCGGAAATCGAGGAAGACACGCAAACGGTGGGCGCCCGGCTGTATTACAGCGTCAACGAGAACTTCAGCCTGAGCCTGTTTGGAGGGTCGGTCATCGACGGACGCAACGCCGCCGCTTCAAACATCTTCGGCGCCGCGGCCAGCTACTCGTTCGATTTCCTCTGACAGCACCAGGCTGGTGGCCGGCAGCGTAACTTCGCAATCGTCGAGAGGATCCCCGCACCAGCGCCCATGACGCCCCGCAAGGTCCCTCCCACTTTCGATTTCCCGAAGCGCCGACGGTAGGTGTCCACGGGCACTTCCACGATCCGAAGGTTGCACTGTATCGCCTTGATCTGCATCTCGATCGTCCAGCCATACGCCGTATCGCGCATATCGATCAATCGAAGCGCGTCGGCCCGGATCGCACGATAGGGGCCGAGGTCCGTCACTCGCCGAGCCCACAAAAGGCGAATCAGCAAACTCGCCAGGCGGTTCCCTCCCCGCTGCGCAAGGGACAAGGCGTCTGGCTCCATTCGACCGAGCGCCCGGGACCCCACCACCAGGTCGGCGCCCGCAGCGATGGCGGCAAGCAGCCCCAGGCTCTGTCTGGCATCGAACGATCCGTCGCCGTCCGTAAACAGCACCACATCCACCTCTTCGAGCGCGTCGATGGCAGTGAGGCAAGCGATGCCGTAGCCGGGGCTCTCCTGGCAGACGACCCGCGCGCCGGCCATGCGCGCCCGTTGTGCGGTGTCATCCGTCGATCCGTTGTCACAGACAACAAAGTCATCCATCAAGCGTTGCTCGCCATCCCTCAATGCCAGGAGTTCCCGGACAACCGCACCGATGTTGTCCTCCTCGTCCCTCGCTGGAACGACCGCGCCAACCCTCAGGTTCTTGTACATGCGACCTCACGAGCGCCGCCCCGGCGAAGCGTGGTGACTTCCCCCCACGGCAAGCGCCGTGTCCTCGGCCGCGTCAAGACCCGGTCATTAGCGTTACGTCCGACTGAATCGTCCGACACTTCGGCACCGGGGCGCCAACGCACTTGGAGCGATATCTGAAGACCGCGGTCTGCTCCTGGGGCCTGGTGCAGGCATCCCCCTGGGTGAACGCAAACTGCCAGTTCTTGACCAACTCGACAGTGTCGCTCGCCAACGCATCAAGGAACCGGGGCCGTGTCGCGTTGGAGCTGTCGCCGACTACCGCTGTCTCGTCGTCCACCGTCTCGCCCTGGGCATCGAGCGCGTAGCGAATCGTGATGACGGCGCTACCATAGTTCACTCGACGTCCGCCGGGATAGAAGTCTGCCCCAGTATCGAACTCGGGCTTCAGTTGGGCCACGCACGGCACGACGGCGGTGCGCGATTGATCCGCAGAACGTTCAGGCGCGGAACTCTCGCGGATTGACTCCCCTGCCGGTTCTGACGCTCGTGCCGAGATCGACGGTGGAGGCCGGTTCGGCGCCGCTGCAGATTGCCCAGGCTCGATGATCGATTCCTGCCGCGGCAATGCACCCTGCACCCGCTGTTCGGCCAGTTCCCGACTCTCGACCTCGGATCGCTCCGTCTCAAGGCGCAGCCGCTCGGCTTCGAGCCGCTGCTGCTCGGCTTCGCGTTCCGCCTCCCGAGCTTGGGCCAACTCCCGCTGCCGTTCCAATTCGACTTCTCGCGCGTCTCGCTCTCGCCTTTCATCGGCAGCTAGCTGTCGAGCCGCCTCGAGGGCTTCCCTCTCCTTCTCGACTTCCGCCAACGCGAGCTCAATCTGTTCGCGCTCCAGCCGAAGCTGCTCCCGCTCCCGCGCCGCAAGTTCCATCTCGGTGGGCTCGCTCGCGAGCGAATCCACTTCATAGGCAGCCATCAGCGGTTGATCTTCGAACTCGACACCGGTAGCGGAAAAATCGGCAAAGTAGTCCCGCCAGAACTCCTTGTGGTCAGCCTTTGTCCGGGTGTCTTCGGTGACGCCTCGTCGCGGGACGTAAAAGATCTTGATGCGCAGGTCATCAACTGTGCGCAGCAAGGGCGCAAGACCGGCCTGTACATCACCCTGGTCGTGGAGGCCCGCGTATTCCACGCCCGACTCCGGCTGCGAATGCCACGTGGCGTGTTGCATCATGTCCGAAAAGATATAGAGCGAGTGCTGCCCGGAGAACTCGGAGAATTCGAGGATCGTATCTTCGATAGCCTCCACCAGGTAAGCGTTGGCGACCGGCACGCCCTCCTGCCGGACAACCAATCCGTCGAGGCTGCTCTGCAACGCCTCCCGCCACGCGCAGAACCGGGCCACCCGGTCCCGGGCAGCCTCGGACAATGCGTCTAGATCATCGCAGTCGTGTCCCGGCGCCGAGCCGCCGGCCGCCAACTCGGCGTTGTCGTACGGCTTGCAACTCCGCGCCAGGGAAGTCCTTGGCGCGCTCGACGTGTCGGCGAGAGCGAACACCCGCAATTCCGAGTTGGCGTCCAGACCCGTCACCACTTCCCGCAGCAGCTGACCGGGAAGCGATACGTGTTCGGCATCGAGCGGTTTGCGCAGGTCGAGCAGGAACACGGCGCGCTCCACAATTTTTTCCGCGCCAGTCGGGCACAGGTCCTCATCCAGCGCAACTTCGTCCCTTGGTGCATCGACAAACAGCATCAGGCTGAACACGATGATCAGCACGAGAATCGGCGGGATGAGGAACAACAGGCGCCGCTGGGAGCGCAGGGACGATTTGTAAGCGCGCAGAACTGCCACGTCGATTATGGTAGTTGGTTCGTTTCGACATTATGTCGGCTAGTCCAGAACCGTTCCAGCGACCCTGGACCGCATCTCCCCGCCAACTGGCCGGCTGCTTTCGGGCGTCGCATCTGGAAGTCCCTTCGATTTGTGTGGAGAATGCCACCTCCGCCGGTGGAGCCCCCGCTGGGGTCCCGCCCGGACGAAGCTGTCTCTACACGAACAAAGGGAAGGCACGATCATGAGCAACACGCAGAAGTTCTACATCAACGGCCAGTGGGTCGCGTCGTCCACCGGAGCAACACTGGAAGTGATCAACCCGGCGACAGAGGAGCCGATCGACTCCATTGCCATGGGAGGACCGGCGGATGTCGACGCCGCAGTCGCCGCAGCCACCGCCGCGTTCGAGACCTGGTCCATGACCACGCGCGAGGAACGCGTCGAGGTGATGGAGGCGATCATCGAAGTATTCAAGCGCCGGATGGGAGATTTCGCCGCGACCATCAGCGAAGAGATGGGTGCGCCGATGTCGCTTGCCAACGCCGCCCAGGCACCCGCCGGTCTCGGCCATTTCATGACGACGCTGAACGTCTTGAGGACCTTCGAGTTCGAAGAGGACATCGGAACCTCGCACATCATCCGGGAACCCGCCGGCGTTTGTGGGTTCATTACACCCTGGAACTGGCCCATCAACCAGATTGCGTGCAAGGTCGCGCCAGCGCTGGCGGCAGCATGCACGATGGTCCTGAAGCCATCCGAGGTAGCACCCCTCAACGCCATCGTCTTTGCAGAGATACTCGACGAGGCCGGCGTGCCGGCCGGCGTCTTCAACCTGGTCAACGGCGACGGGCCCACAGTAGGAGTCGCGCTGTCCGCCCATCCGGGGATCGACATGATGTCGTTCACGGGATCGACCCGCGCGGGCATCGAAGTCGCCAGGAATGCCGCCCCTACGGTCAAGCGGGTGGCGCAGGAACTGGGCGGAAAGTCCGCCAACATCATCCTGGACGACGCCGACTTTGCGACGGCGATCTCGAGAGACGTATTCGGCATGTGCCTGAACTCGGGACAGTCCTGCAACGCCCCCTCGCGAATGCTGGTCCCCAGGGCACGCATGGAAGAAGCGGCCTCGATCGCCAGGGCCGCCGCCGAACAGGTGAGAGTCGGCGATCCGCAATCACGGGGCACGACCATCGGGCCGGTGGTGTCGTCGGTACAGTTCGAGAAGATTCAGAACCTGATACAGAAAGGCATCGACGAAGGCGCAACGCTCGAGACCGGCGGTCCCGGTCGACCCGACGGCATGAACCAGGGCTACTACGTCAAGCCGACCGTGTTCTCAAACGTCACGAACGACATGGCTATCGCCCGGGAAGAGATATTCGGACCCGTGCTGTCGCTCATCGGCTACGAGGACGACGAGGACGCCGTGCGGATCGCAAACGACACGGTCTACGGATTGTCGGGATACATCTCGTCCGGCGACCCCGAACGCGCCAAGGCCATTGCCCGCCGCATTCGCACCGGCAACGTGCATCTGAACGGTGCGATCGTCGACAACAAGGCACCGTTCGGCGGCTACAAGCAGTCGGGCAACGGTCGCGAATGGGGTCAATACGGGTTCGAGGAGTTTCTCGAAGTCAAGGCGGTGATGGGATACAACGCGGCGGGCTGAACTGGACCAGCCGCCGGAGTCTCACTCGGGTTCCGACTCGAGCGAGACTCCAACGAGCCACGCAGGATCCAAGGTCAGGAAGCCCTGGTTCCCGAGAAGGTTGCATTGCCGAAAGCACCAAGCTGGACGTTCCCGGAGATCTCATCGCCGGTCACCGTCGCCGAGAATTCAAGCGTCATCACCATGGGTGACGTGATGTTCGCTTTCCATGACAGGGAGTCTCCGTCAACGGCGCCGTCTTCGATATCGATCGCGCCCTGCGGACTCGACATGTTTCCCGTCAGCGTAGCGCCGTCCGTCGCGAGCGTGATGGTCGCGGATTGGGGACCCATGGGGGTGTTGGTGACCGTGTTCCAGACTCCGTCCACATTGCTCATTGCATCGTTCTCCTGTGCGGCCTCTCGACGTGTGCGTCGACCGATTTCAGTATGACAGAGCGAGCGAGCGGCTGTACAGTTAGCCAGGTGGAAGCGATGCCGCCAACCCGATCTCGTGGCCCACGATAAATCCCGAATGACGAACCGCCGAACACCCAGATCCTGGACGTTGCTCGGCGCTGTAGTGCTGCTGATACCGGTCGGAATCTATGGTCCCGGCCTCATTCGCGGCAGCGCTACGCTCGTTGTGGATTCCACGCCCCCCGGTGCCACTGTAGTGCTGAACGGCGACGAGCAAGGCGTTACCCCGATACAAATCCCGGACGTCCCGCCAGGGGAAGCGGTCCTGCATCTGCGCCATCCCTATCACGGCACTTCCCTGGACTACTTGATGTTGGAACGGGACGACAGGAAGACACATCGCGTGTCCTTTGCGCCCGCCTTCGGCGCATTGGAGATCGTAACGAACCCGCGCGGAGCGAGAGTCATCCTGGATGAACGCCCGCTGGAGGAGATGACGCCCGTTGTCCTGGACCCGATACCGACCGGCAAACACGCGGTAGAAGTGTCGATCTATGGTCGCGAACCGAAAACGGCGACCGTCGAGGTCTTCCCCGGCACAAAGACCACGCACGCCGTCGAACTTGAGCGCATTCCCATGGGCGAACTCTCGCTCCAACTCACTCCGGCCAGCGCATCGGTCGAGCTACTCGACGCACCGCGGACCTACACGCCTGGAGTCCGGCTACCGATCGGCGCCTATCGCATGCGCGTCTCGTCGCCCGGCCATGACGCACACGAATCGGACGTCGACATTGCCCACGGTCGCAATCTCGTGAGCGTCACCCTCACGCGGCAGTATGGACGCCTCGCGATCGCCATTCGTCCCGCCAACGCCGTCGTGACGGTCGTATCGGCATCGGAAGACAAGCCGGTACCTTACGCTGCACAAATGCTCCTCCCGGCCGGACCCTTCAGCATCCGGGCGACGGCCATGGGCCATCGCAACCTCGTGCGCAACTTGACCATGACGTCCACCGGCGTGTCGTTGAACCTCGACATGCAACGATTCGACATCACACCGGGACATCGATTCCGCGACAAGATGAAATCTGGCGGCGAGGGGCCAGAACTTGTAGTCGTAGCTTCAGGGACCTTTCGCATGGGATCGGATGTCGGCGCCCGAGACGAGCGACCTGCGCGCCAAGTTCGCGTATTGGAGCCATTTGCCATCGGCTCATACGAAGTGACCACCAGTGAGTTCGATCGCTATCGCAAACAGGCGCGCCCGAAAGGAAAGGATCTTCCAGTCACCGACCTGTCCCTCAGCGATGCCCAGGCTTACGTGGACTTTCTTTCCCGCGAGACCGGCTACAACTATCGATTGCCGAGCGAGGCCGAATGGGAGTATGCGGCTCGCGCCGGCAGCGACAGCCTCTACTACTTCGGCGATGATGCCGACACGCTATGTGAACATGGCAATGTTGCCGACAAGGCTCTCAAGGAACTCTTTCCCTACTACGAGACGGCGAACTGCGAGGACGGGTTCCCACGCCTCGCGCCGGTGGGGAGTTTCAAGCCGAATGCGTTTGGGCTATACGATATCATCGGCAACGTGGAAGAGTGGATCGCCGACTGCTGGCACGGATCCTACAAGGGCGCACCGCGCACCGCACGCGCGTGGGAACCTCACTGCGCCCGACTAAAAGTCGTTCGCGGAGGCGCGTTCGACGCCCCGCCCAAACACCACCGGATGACGTTTCGCACCATGGGCGGCGAGGCGTCGGATTCTCGGGGGATGCGGGTCGTGCGGGAACTTTAGCTGGAAAGGGGACACACGAAATGACGACGGCTGACATCAACGGCGGCGAGAGTTGGGACCTGGCCAGCGAGTATCCCGCCCCCGACTGTGCCGAAGTCGACGACGACTTCTCGAGGATCGACGCACTGTTCGACGCACGTGACCAGGCGGCCACCGTTCTGCGTTCGCTGCTGGAAGGGGCGGGAACGCTGACCGTTGACAAAGCCGAAACCGGGATCGAAGCCGCGCGCGAGGCCTTCGCCCTGGGTGAAGAAACCGCGCGGCTTCTCGGCGACCTCGAAACCTATGCCGAATGCCGGCTGAGCGTGGACAGCTCCGATGAAGCGGCGCAGGCATTGATCGGGCGACTGCAGGCGTACTTGAAACGCAACGACGCCATCGGCGAACCGTTGTGGCAGTTTCTGGATCGCGTCCCGGACGCCGTGGCGGAAGCCTTCCTGACCGACGATCTGACGGCACCCGCGCGTTTTGTCGTCGAGCACGCGCGCAAGCGGCGCCGCGAGCGCCTGAGCCTCGAACAGGAAACGCTGGCATCCAGTCTGGCGCAAGATGGCATTCAAGCCTGGGGGCGCCTCTACGATCAGCTCTCCGGCACGTTGACGTGCGAGATTCCCGACAACGGCGCGACGCGTACAGTGGGCCTGGCCGAAGCCAGCGGCCTGCTGCTGAGACCCGACGACGGCCTGCGAGAACGCGCCTGGCGAGCGATCAACTCCGCCTGGGATCAGCATGTCGAGTCCTGCTCGGCGGCGATCAACGCGATCGCCGGATGGCGCCTGGAACTGTGCAACCGCCGCGGCTCACACTTCCTCGACGCTCCGTTGCACATGAATCGCATCGAGCGCGCGACCCTCGACACCATTCTCGGCGTGGCCGAGGAAGCCATGCCCCTGGCGCGCCGCGCAGCGCGGCTGCAAGCGAAGGCGTACGGCAAACCCCGCTACGGTCCGTGGGACCAGCGCGCACCCGCCCCCTCGACGGGCGAACACGAGGCAGCGGCGATTGCATACGGGGAGGCGGTCGAGATCATTGCGACCTCCTATGGGTCGATCAACCCCCGCATGGGCGAGTTCGTTCGAATGATGTCGTCGAACCGCTGGATCGAAGGCACGGTCGGCGGCCGCAAGCGTCCCGGAGCGTACTGCACCCACTTCAGGAAATCGCGCACGCCGCGCGTCTACATGACCTATACCGGCGGCGCGAGCGATGTGATTACCCTGGCGCACGAACTCGGGCATGCATTTCACTCGTGGGTGATGCGCGACCTCCCCGACTGCCAGCGCGGGTACGGCATGTCCATCGCGGAAACCGCCAGCACTTTCGGCGAGACGATCGTACGCAATGCCCTCCTTGAGCGCGCCGAGACGCGGGAGGCGGAGCTAGACATCGTGTGGCAGGAGGCGGAGGCGCTGATCGCGTTCATACTGAATATCCCCACCCGCTTCGAATTTGAACGCAACTTCTACCAAACGCGTGCCGAGCGCCCGCTACGACCCGACGAACTGAAGGACATGATGAGCACGGCCTGGCGCAACTGGTATGGAGACAGCCTCTCGGAACCGGACCCGTTGTTCTGGGCGAACAAGCTCCACTTCTACATTTCGGGTCTAAGCTTCTACAACTTCCCGTATCTTTTTGGCTACCTGTTCAGCCTCGGAGTCTACGCACGCCGCGAGGCTGCGGGCGACGAGTTCTTTGCGCGATACCGGGCCCTGCTCGAGGACACGGGACGCACCACCGCCGAGGAACTCGCGGACAAGCACCTGGACGCCGATTTGACCCAGCCGACATTCTGGCGCGACACGATCAGGATGCTCGAATCGCGCATTGACCACTTTGAAACCCTGGTCGAGGGGGTTGCGGGCTAGCGCCGCGAAGGACCCTACTGGACCACCGGTCCCGGATACCATGAAAATCGACCTTGTGTAGAACGATTTTCATGGTATTTGGGCGTGAGTACCATGCAGGCCATCGTCATCGCGATTCATGGGCGGGCCGCAGCCAGTTCAGCAGCCAGTTCCGTCTTGACACCCCCACCGCGCCTGCACAGACTCGGGCGGCAACAACAAGGAGACGGAACCGCCCATGATCGAAAGACACCTCGATATCGTGACCGCCGACGGCGACATGAATTCCTTCGTCGTCTACCCGGAAGAGGGTGGCCCGTTTCCTCTCGTCCTTTTCTACATGGACGCACCGGGAAAGCGAGAAGAGTTGCACGACATGGCGCGGCGAATCGCCACGGTCGGCTACTACGTCATCCTGCCCAACCTCTACTATCGGCAGGTGCGCGAGTTTCACCTGTACCTTCCGGGCGCCACCCGCGAGCGCATGCGCGAACTGATGGACGGGCTTTCGAATGCCATGGTCTGCCAGGACACCCGGGCGATGCTCGACTTCGCCGCGTCCGAATCCTCCGCCCGCAGTGGACCCGTGGGGGCGGTGGGGTATTGCATGAGCGGTCCCTTCGTGTTCGCCGCCGCGGCCGAGTTTCCCGACCGCATCAAGGCGTCGGCGTCCTTGCACGGGGTGAAGCTGTACAGCGACGCGCCCGACTCTCCCCACAAGACAGCCGACTGCATCCAGGGTGAAATCTATTTCGGTTGCGCGGAAACGGACAATTGGGCACCGCCCGAACTGGTCGATGACCTGGACCGGCATCTCGCATCCACCGGGATCAACTACCGCATCGAATGGTATCCGGGCACGAACCACGGATTCGTCTTTCCCCAACGCGAGGGGATGTATCACAAGGCGTCGGCGGAGAGACACTGGGAACGCCTGTTCGCGCTGTTCCAGCGCAATCTTTGACCCGACACAAGCCAGCGAGGCCCGGGTGAAGATCGAACCAAGCTCCGCAACTCTGGGCGCCACCGTCACCGGTGTGCGCCTGAACGCGCTTTCGGACCACGAGTGGCGGACCATCGAAGACGCATTCCACGAATACGCAGTCCTCGTCTTCGCCCGCGCAAACCTCACGGAGGCGGAACACATCGCCTTCAGCCGCCGTTTCGGTCCCCTCGAACGCACGCTGTCGCAACGCACCGACAGACAGGAGATTTCCCTGCTCTCCAACGTCGTCGGGGACGGCAAGATGGCGAAACCCGACGATAACCTGGGACTGTTTCTCAAGGGCAACCGTTATTGGCATACGGACTCTTCGTTCAAGCAGGTGGGTGCCAAGGTGTCCCTCCTGCGCGCCGTGGAAGTCCCGGATTCCGGCGGCGACACGGAGTGGGCGGACATGCGCGCCGCCTGGGACGCGCTCGACCCGGACACCCGGCAGGGTCTTGAAGACCTCCTGGCGGTGCACTCTTACGCGTATTCGCAAGGCAAGGTCGGTGGCATCGCACTCCTGAACAAACGCGAGCAGGACGCGTTACCGCCCGTGCGCCAGCCGGTCGTGCGCGTGCATCCGGCGACCGGCCGCAAGAACCTGTACGTGGGCCGTCACGCTTCGCATGTCGTCGGCATGCCGGTCGAGGAAGGCCGGGCCTTGCTCGAACGACTGACGGAAGAGGCCTGCCGGGCGCCTCGGATCTTTCGTCATCATTGGCAGGCCGGAGACATCGTTGCCTGGGATAACCGGTGCGTCCTGCATCGGGGACATCCCTGGCCGTTCGACCAGCCCCGCGTAATGAAACGCACCACCGTAGCGGGCGACGGCGACAACCCCTGGACCATCTCCGAGGCTGGCGGGCAAGGTTAGCTCGACGTGTTCACACCTGGGGACGGCCCCGAGCCACGGAAAGCGATGTGAGCGATCTGGATGCCACCCCGCTTGCCGGCAGGAGTTCAAGAGACCGCCTGGTCCCATTTTCGAGCAAGTTGGCGTTTGGCGTCGGACAGTTCGCCGAGGGCCTGAAAAATACCGCCTTCGCCGCATTTGTCCTGTTCTACTACAACCAGATATTGGGGATGCCGGGCACGCTCGCCGGGTTGGCGCTCTTTATCGCGCTGATGTTCGACGCCATCACGGACCCCGTGGCCGGCTCCCTCTCCGACAACCACCGATCCCGCCTCGGTCGCCGCCACCCATTCATGTACGCGTCCGCGCTGCCCCTGGGCCTGGCGTTCGTCGGACTATTCGCCCCGCCAAGCGGATTGGGCGAGTGGGGTCTTTTCGCGTGGCTGGCCGTGTTCGCCATCCTCACCCGCGCCGCGATGACGCTCTATCACGTGCCGCACCTCGCGCTGGGCGCGGAAATGACGGAGGACTTCAGCGAGCGGACCCGGGTGGTGGCATACCGGCAGTTCTTCAGCGCGGCGGGTGCGGCGGGCGCTTGGATCATCGGCCTCATATGGTTCTTCTCTGACGACCGGGGCGGCCGCCTCGCCGCCGACAACTATCCGCCCTTTGCCATCGCGCTGGCGGTATTGATGGTGGCGACGATCTGGTATTCCGCCTTTGGGACGCAAAAGGAGATTCCCTTCCTGATCCAGCCGGCGCCGCGACCCAAGGGCAATGCCCTCATTCGGATGTGCCATGACCTGCTGGAAGGATTCAGGAACCGCTCCTTTACCTGGCTGTTCAGCGGCGTGTTGATCATCTACGCCATGGTCGGGGTCAACAGCGTCCTGGATCTCTACATGTTCCAGTACTTCTGGGATTTGGCCGGCGGCGAGATCCTGCAGCTTCAAATGACCGCGATCCTGGGGCTCTTGATCGGCGCATTCCTGACCGCGCCGCTGTTGCGACGTACGGACAAGCGTTTCGGCGTCGTGCTGGGCGCCCTCGTCTGGGCAGCCTGCCAGGTCGTCCCCGTGGTGCTACGCCTCGTCGAAGCGCTGCCCGCGAACGGCACCGAAGAACTCATCTGGATCCTGACGGGCTTCAAGTTTGTCCAGGGCCTGATCATGCAGCAGGCGCTGGTGGCCTTCGGTTCGATGATGGCCGATGTCGCCGACGAGCACGAGTACACGACGGGCGTGCGTCACGAGGGCATCTTCTTCGGCGCCGTCTCCTTTTCGGGCAAGGCCACTTCCGGCCTGGGCAACTTCATCGGCGGCATCGGCCTCGACATCATCAATTGGCCGCGCGGGGTGGACATTCAGACAAGCGCGGACGTGCCGGCGGAAACGATCGCCAACCTGGGCATCCTGTTTGGCCCTTGCGTCGCCGTCTTATCCGTCGTCTCCGTGTGGTGCTTCACGCGCTACAGGCTCACGCGGGCGCGCCACGCGGAAATCCTCGTCGCCCTGAACGCGCGACGCCGCGAACGCGCCGCGGGACCGGCGCGTTCCGGTTCATGACCGCACCGGGCTCCTCACCCGGCGAATCTCATTCAGGCGGAAAGCGTTGCGGCTTCGGGTTCTGCCGTTCGGCGCCGCTCGAGTTCGCTTAAGAAATCCCACAGTCCCTGCGCGCACTCGGAAGCCGCAGCCTCGGCCTGCTCGCCCTGCTCCGGGGTCAAGCCGTCGATCTGATCGCGCAGGGTGCGCGAGTGATACACGTCGGCCTTGGCGTGAACCTTGAAGAAGGCAAGCGTCCGCTCGTCGGTGATCTCGTAGGACTCGCGCAGTGAACTGACCTTGGTTTCGGCGATTTCCGGAATCTGCGACTCGTAGGCGTATAACGCACCCAGTCCCTCCGCATAGGAACTCCGGATACGTCCAAGGAACGTGTCGATCAGCTTTTCGGTCGCCGCATCCCGGCAACTTTCCACCGCCTCGCGGGACTCTCCCATCCCTTCCGCGAACCGCAACCACAGTTCGGGATGGTGCTCGTCGCCGGATTCTTCATCGACCAAATTGTCGAGGAGCGCCTTCCTCGCGGTGAGATCTTCGCATTGGCTATGGACGCCGCTGACATAGCGGGGGAACGCCAGCACATGGGCGAAGTAGGATTTCGCATAGCCGCGCATGTCGTCTTCGGTGAGTTCTCCCGCCACCCAGGCGCGATAGAAGGCGTGCTCCAGCAGGCGCGTCGCGGAGATGGTCTCGTCGAGTCGAGCGGAAAGGGTCATTTCGTTCCTCCTCAAATCAGGTGTGCTTGATGCGTTACGGCGTGAAATTGTAGCGCGCCAATGGCCCGCCAATGCGACACACGTTAGCCATTTTCGGTCGTTTCGCCCGTACCGGGACAGCAGCGGGTTGCTACGCGGGCCTTACGCCTTGAACTTCCCGATGATCCTCGAGAGCGACTCCTTCGCGTCGCCGAACAACATGCGGGTGTCCTCTCCGAAGAAAAGTGAATCGTCCCAGAACGCTTCGATGGAATGCGCCACGTTGGCGGCCTACATTTCCGATGCGGAGATCGGCGAGTCCGTCCGTCGGGGTACACCGGCTAGTGTCCGTCAAGTCTAAAAATGCGAGTGTAGCTGCGAGGGATTCTTGGTTCCTGGCGAGGCGCGACGACGCGGTGTGGCAGGCACCACACAAGGAGGAGCAACGGAGCCTTCAGCCCGGGAGCGCGAGGGGGCACCCCTCGCAAGAAAGGAGCCTTCAGCCGGGGAGCGCGAGGGGATACCCCTCGCAAGAAAATCACCAGGGGCCAAAAAGACCCGCAGATACCCGTAGATTTAGGCTTGACGGAGCACTAGGTTACAATCCCGCTTCCGTCTTTTCGAGCGAATCAGTGACTCGGCTAACCAATCGGTCGGCGGCCGTCGCCGTCGGCATCGCGTTTTTCGGCGGCTTGTTGGCGAGTCTTGCGATCCGACCGATCGGGGACGGAAGTCCCGTGGCCAGACCAGCCGAGGCAGGCGCCATCTCGCCCCAACTCCGCTGGCGCGTCCCGACAGCGTTTGCCACGAACCTGCCGGTAATCGGCGACAACATCCTGTACGTCCAGAGCGCCGTCGAAACCGCGTCCGGCGGCCGCATCGTCATGCAGTTGTTCGAACCCGGCGAGATCGTGCCACCCTTCAACATCGTCGACGCGGTGCGCGAAGGCAAGGTACCCGCCGGCTACACGTGGCTCGGATACGACCAGGGCAAGATCCCCGCCTCGACGTTGATCGCCGCAGTGCCGTTCGGCATGGAGCCATGGGAATTCAGCGCCTGGTGGTTCGACGCCGGCGGCCGGCAGCTTGCGGAACAGCTCTACGCGAAATACGACGTCCATCCGCTCTACTGTGGCTTGATCGGCCCGGAAACCGCCGGCTGGTTCCGCGATCCCATCGAGAGTCTCGACGACATCGCGGGGCTCAAGATTCGATTTGCCGGTCTGGGCGGCAAGGTCATCGAGCAACTCGGGGCGTCCGTCACGATGATTCCCGGGGGCGAGATCTTCCAGGCGCTGGAAAAAGGCGCGATCGACGCCACGGAGTACTCCCTGCCTATCGTCGACGAGGCCCTGGGTTTCGACCGCATCGCGAAGATCAACTACTTTCCAGGATGGCACCAGCCATTCAGCGCCGTACATCTCGCGGTCAACAAGTCTGTCTGGGATAGCCTCGACGGTTCCCAGCGCGGTGTATTCGAAACCGCCTGTACCGCCGGCGTCACACGTAATCTCGCCCGCAGCGAAGCGGTACAGGGGCCGGTGCTGGAGAGGTTCGACGCCAGGGGCGTTTCCACAATGAGCCTGCCGGAGCCGGTCCTCAGGGAACTGGACCGGGTCACCCAGGCCGTGCTCGCCGAAGAGGCCGAGCGTGACGAGGATTTCCACACCATCTATACAGCCCAACGCGAATTCCGGCAGGCCTACGCGCGCTGGAAAAAGCTCGCATACCTGCCGCGCGACTTTTAGTGGCTTCCGGCGGAAACAGTCTCCTTCGGCGCCCAGCCCAACTTGGTTGACGTGGCTGAGCACCAGGTGGAACTACCGTCCACACGGTTTTCCCATGCCGTCGATCCCTTCATCACCCGGATCGGAAACGCCGTCTCGTGGATCTGGATCGTCCTGCTTGGCGTCATCGTGGTCAACGTGTTCATGCGCTACGCGCTGGGGGAAGGCCGCATCGAGTTCGAGGAAATACAGTGGCACCTGTATTCCATCGGCTTCATGATCGGTCTCGGCTACGCGGTGGTCGACGATGCGCATATTCGCGTCGACATCGTGCATGAACGGTTGTCGCCAACGATGCGGGCCTGGATCGACCTCTACGGTCTCCTGCTGTTCGTGCTGCCGTTCGTGGTCCTCATGCTGATCTACGCGGTGCCCTTCATCGCCGACAGTTTCATGACGTCGGAGACTTCTCCCTCTCCCGGCGGCCTGCCCTATCGCTGGCTGATCAAGTCGATGCTGTTCATCGGCTTCGCGCTGCTCGGGCTCGCCGCCGTGTCGCGGCTGACGCGCCTGTGGGCGTACCTCTTCCTCGCCAGTGCCCCACAGCCGGCACCTTCCGCGCCGCCTCGGGCCCGGCCCCGCTCGTCCCCCATGGATCACGATGCCGGCTAACGAGATCCTGGCGCTGGCGATGTTCGTCGCCTTCATCGCGCTCGTGTTTACCGGATTTCCCGTCGCGTGGATTCTCGCCGGCCTGGCTGTCCTCTTTACCGCGCTCGCCATCGTCTTCGAAGTCGATTTCAGCATCGCGACCGGCGTCGACTGGGGCTACGCGAGCCTCTCCGTCGAACGCGTCTGGAACGTGATGGAGAACTGGGTGATGGTGGCGCTGCCCATGTTCATCTTCATGGGCCTGCTGCTCGACCGCTCGGGCATCGCCGACCGGCTGATGACGAGCTTCGCTCGGCTGTTCGGGCGCGTCGGCGGCGGACTCGCCATCTCCGTCGCCCTCATCGGCGTGCTGCTCGCCGCCACCACCGGCATTATCGGCGCCTCGGTCGTCCTTCTGGCGCTTCTCGGCCTACCCGCAATGCTGCGCACGGGCTACGACAGGAGTCTCGCCTCCGGGACGGTGTGCGCGGTCGGCACGCTGGGCATCCTGATTCCGCCGAGCATCATGCTGGTGGTCATGGCCGACCGCATGGCGATGTCGGTCGGCGATCTCTTTCTGGGCGCGGTCTTTCCAGGCCTGCTGCTCGGCGCCCTGTACGTTTCCTACCTCGTCGGGTATGGCCTGGTGCGGCCCGAGGGCGCGCCGAAGTTCGAACATACCGAACGGATCGACTTCGCCGCCATACGTGAACTCGTCCTCGCCATCGTGCCCCCGTCGCTCCTTATCGTGGCCGTGCTCGGCAGCATTTTTTTCGGCCTCGCCACACCGACGGAAGCCGCCGGCGTCGGCGCCGCCGGCGCATTGCTGCTGGCGCTCGCGAATCGCGCCCTCGACAGGCGCGTGTTGACGGAAGTGCTGCGCGAGACCACCCGCACGACCGCTTTCATATTCGGCGTACTGATCGGCGCGACGGCGTTCTCGCTGGTGCTGCGCGGCCTGGGCGGCGACGAACTCATCGAGGACGCGCTGCTGTCGCTGCCGTTCGGACCCACCGGCATCATCGTCTGCATACTGCTCGCGACATTCCTGCTCGGTTTCTTCCTCGACTGGATCGAGCTGACGCTGATCATCCTGCCGCTGGTCGCCCCGGTGGTGGCCATGCTCGGCTTCGATCCCGTGTGGTTCACGGTGATGTTCGCCGTGTGTCTGCAGACGAGTTTCCTGACGCCGCCGGTGGGATTCGCCATCTTCTACCTGAAGGGCGTCGCGCCGCCCGAGGTGCGGGTGGCGGAGATCTACCGGGGTGTCGCGCCTTTCATCCTGATACAGATCATCGGCCTGATCGTCATCTTCAACTGGGACGCGCTCGTCACCTGGCTGCCTGAGCAGGCCTATAACGCGAGGAGATGATCGAACAGGCCCGTATCGCCGATCATTTCCGGGATGTCCGGATCCGCGAACAGGAAATGTGTGCCGACGGTCGGGCTGCCGGCCACCAGCTTCTCCCTCAAGGTGTTGCGCATGATCATCGATCTATCCCCAGCCGGCGTTGCCAGGCAACAAACATAGCACCTTCCGCATTTCCCCCGACCGTCCGTCAGAACGCGTTTGCGGATTGGATTGCGGGCTTGAGAAGATTGGAGCCTTGGCAGCGAACGGAACATCTCATGGGCGTCATCGGTATCGAGGAGATCTTTCTCGACGTAAAGGACCTGGCCAAGGCGGTCGACTTCTATCACAACCTGTTGGGCATTCCCGTGGCGAAACGCGACGATCAACGCGCCTACCTGCAGTGCGAGCGGAGCCACATCGTTCTGCAGGTCAAGGGTCACTCGGGACGTCACCGGGGCGGCGGTCCGATGCACTTCTCATTCACGGTCACGGAAGACAGCTTCGACGAAGTCGCCGGAAGAGTGATGGGACCGCAGTTCTTCACCCGCGGACCAATCGGCAAGCGGGGCCAGGGGCGGACGTTGTTCATCATCGATCCTGACGCCAACGAAGCGGAGATCAATACCCGCTATCTGTACGGCATTCCGAAGCGTTAGAACCATGAAGTCCGTCCCGGCTTCGCCTGCCGTGTTTATTGCCAAGGGCCGCGATGATCGCAGGACTTGTCCGCGTGCGGGCCGCCGAGCATGAGGATCTAGGGGCCTGCGCCGTACAAGCGGCTGTAACCGACTAGTCGCATGTTCAGTAGAGCCCACAAGGTGCCGGGTGGTAATTTAACTCGTTGATAAACATTATCTTTATGGTGAAACCGCCGGTCCCGGCAGCTACGTCGACGGCAACGGCCTCATGCTGCGCGTCAAGGCGCGCGGCACGCGCCAGTGGGTGCAGCGTCTGACCATTCACGGACGCCGCGTCGATCTCGGACTCGGCAGCGCGGAGCTGGTCTCGCTTGCGGATGCGCGCCGGGCGGCGGCGGACAACCGGGCCATCGCCCGCACGGGCGGCGATCCCCGCCGCGTCCGGGTGCCGACCTTCGACACGGCGGAGAAGACCTGCTTCGCCGAGAAGCTCGAGACGTGGCGGACGAAGAGTCCGGCGCGCAACTGGCGCATGGCGGTGGACAAGTACGTGCTGCCGAAGCTCGGCGGCGTGCCTGTGGACAGGATCGGCACCGCAGCGGTGTACGAGGTGCTGCGCCCCATGGCGCTCGCCGGAAAGTACGCCACGGTGAAGACGGCGGGCACGGCGATCACGGCGGTGCTGGACTGGGCGCGGATCAACGAGTACCGGTCGGAGGGCTCGCCCGTGGAGGCGGTGCGCCGCAGCCTGCCGAAACGGGCGGCGGGGCGAAGCACCACGACGCGCTGCACTTCTCGGAGGTGGGCGCGGCGCTGGTAAAGATCGACGCCACCCGCTGCGCGCCCTCGACGAAGCGGGCGATCCGGTTCACGGCGCTGACGGCGGCGCGGCAGATCGAGGTGCGCCGGGCGAACTGGGAGCAGTTCGACCTCGAGGCGGCGGTGTGGGTGAAGCCGGCGGAGTCGATGAAGACGGGCAAGCCGCACCGGGTGCCGCTGTCGGATCGGGCGCTGGACGTGCTCAGCGAGGCGCGTGCAGACCAAAGGGGCGGCGCGCTGGTGTTCCCCGGCTCGCGTCCCGGTGCGTTGCTCGGCGACAAGGTGATGACGCAGGCGCTGCGCCAGGCCGGGATCGCGGCCTCGGGCCACGGCTTCCGGTCGAGCTTCAAGGACTGGGCGCGCCACCACGACGTGGACGAGCTGCTTTCCGAATTCGCGCTGGCGCACGTCGAGGGCTCGGCGACGGTGGCCGCCTATGCCCGGGACGATCTGCTGGAAAAGCGGCGTCCGGTCATGCAGCGGTGGGCCGACTGCATCGGAGGATAGCGGTAGTCGTCAGACCAGGGATGGGATCGCCAACCCCTGGGCTTGAGGCAAGCCCAGCGCGTACGCACCCGAGTGGTTCGCCTGCGTGGTCGATCAAGTCAGTTGTGGGGCGAGACGCGGCGGGATCTCTGCTGGCGTCCTCGTAGTTGACGGTCGCGCGAGTGTGGTGTAGGGAGCTAGAGGCCCGCTTGTTGCGGGCTTGATGAAGAAGTTCGGCGAGGCGCGTCGCGCCTCCGGGGAAGCCGTCGACGACATCCTGGTCGAGGAGACGGATGACGTCGCCGCAGCCAGCCTTGCAGCGCAATGGCGGGAGCGCGCCGGTCCTGGCTTCGACGATAGGCCCCTCGCAGCGGGGACACTTGTCAAGGGTCAGTTCGCGTTCCGCGGCGCGCAGTTTGAACAGGATGCCTTCGATGGCCTGGAATTCGGAAACGTCGACGGCTGCGGACAGGCTGGAAGGAATGGTTTGTCGGGCCGTTCGCTGAAGCTGATGCGCAAGGCATCCTTGCCGCCGGGCATGCCGTAGCGCAAGAGGGTGGCGCCATGGGCCGCGAAAAAGGGCCTGTGGTCGCTAAGGGAGGATTCGATCACGTGGCCGGCGGTGGCGATGAAGCGGGCGCCGCCGTCGGTGCCGTAGAAGATGAAGCCCGTACCGGAACGATCAGCCCTCTGGATGCGGACGAGCTGAGGCGCGAGTTGGGCGATACAGTCGGACCACGATGACCGTGGTAATCGTTCGGTCAGGCCGTGACCGCGCGGATAGGAGTGCCATGCGGTTCCCGCCAGCCCCCGGAAATCGGCGCTTGGTGCGCCAATATCCGCCGCCTGAGCCGCCAATCCCACGGGACGACCGAACGGTTACTGACCGTGAGGCTGGAGGGAACGCGAGAGAGTCCCGGAGTCTCCGGAATCTTAGGTGTCGAGATGTGGAATCAACTAAGGCGGTATGGGGTATAATCTCCATTGAATCAATGCCCTACGGAAACCCCTGTTGGTCGTTCCATGTTCCATGCGCCCTCTCGTAGCCGCTGATTGCCCTGCGCGGATCTTCCCTTCGTGCATGCGACGAAGACGCGGTCAGAAACCCTTCCTCCTCTTCGCTGCGCTCGCCCTTCCGTTCGCGTTCGCCGCCATGGCGGCGGAGGCGAACGATGCGCGCAGCCGACCGGCGGCGGCCGCAACTGTGGAAGGCATCACGGAGTACCGACTCGACAACGGCCTCCGGTTCCTGTTCCTTCCCGACCAGGGCGCGCGCCAAGTCACCGTGAACGTCACCTACCTCGTGGGTTCGCGGCACGAAGGCTACGGCGAAACCGGCATGGCGCACCTGCTCGAGCACCTGCTGTTCAAGGGCACGCCGAACCATCCCGACATCCTCAACGAACTCTACGTTCGCGGCGCGTCCTACAACGCGACGACGACGTTCGACCACACCAGCTACTACGAGACTTTCCCGTCCGACGAAGGCAACCTCGCCGCGATGCTCGCTCTCGAAGCGGACCGCATGGTCAATTCCTACATCTCCGCAGAGGATCTCGACTCCGAAGTGACCGTGGTCCGCAACGAGTGGGAGCACTACGAGAACAACCCGTTGGCGATTCTCACGGACCGTGTCTTGGCCACGTCCTTCCTGTGGCACAACTACGGCAACTCGACCATCGGCGCCCGTGCCGACATCGAGAACATACCCGTCGAACGCCTCCAAGCGTTCTACCGCAAGCACTACCAGCCGGACAACGCGGTGCTCGTCGTCAGCGGCCGCTTCGATCCCGAGCAGGCCGTGGCGATCGTCGAAGAGACGTTCGGGACGATCCCGCTCCCGGATCGCGGCGCGAGCGGGCTATTCGATACCTATACCGCCGAACCCACCCAGGACGGAGAGCGCACCGTGACGTTACGCAGGGTGGGCCACGTCCAGTACGCGATCGCCGCCTATCACGTCCCCAACGGCTACCACGAACACGCGGCGGCGATCGATGTGCTGTCGCACGTGCTCGGGACTCAGCCCACAGGACGCCTGTACCAGCGGCTGGTCGAAACCGGCCTCGCCGCCGACACCTCGGTCTCCACATACCGGCTGAAGGAACCGGGCGTGCTGCTCGTTACCGCGGAATCGCGCCGGGAAGACGATCTGGGCGAAGCCGTCCAAGCCATGCTGGCAACCATGCAGGGCCTCGCCGATTCGCCCCCGACAGCCGAAGAGGTGGATCGCGCCAAGAGGGAATTGGCGGCGGACTTCGAGCGCGCGTTCAACGACCCGGTGGTGGTCGCGCGGTACTTGGGCGAATGGGCGGCGCTCGGGGACTGGCGGCTCATGTTACTGCACCGGGACCGCGTGGCCGAAGTCGCGCCCGCCGACGTTCTGGTGGTCGCCAAAGCCTACTTGCAGTCGTCGAATCGCACGGTCGGGTACTTCCATCCGACCGACGAAGTGCCCCCCAGGGTCGAAATCCCGCCGTCGCCGGATCTCGCCGCGCTCGTCTCGACGTACTCGGGCGGCAGGGCGGTGTCGCGGGGCGAAGCCTTCGAACCCACGCCCGCGAATATCGACAGCCGCACCATCGTGCTCACCCTCGACAACGGCGTCAGAGTGGCCGTCCTGCCGAAGGAGAGCCGTGGCAACGCGGTAAGCGTGAGCCTCTCGCTTCGATACGGCACGGAGGACGCCTTAATGGGTCGGAGCATGGCGGGCGAGTTCGCCGGGATCATGCTGACGCGCGGCACGACGCGACTATCGCACCAGGAAATCAGCGACGAGTTGGCCCGCCTCAAGGCCGAAGCCAACCTGAACAGTGGCACGACCGCCATCGACGCCTCGGCGACCACGGTGCGCGGGAACCTGTCCGAAGTCCTGCGACTTCTGGTGGAATCGCTGCGCCAGCCGGCCTTCGACCCCGCGGAATTCGAACTGTTGCGGGAGAATGTCCTCGCCACCATCGAAACACGCCGATCTGATGTCATGGAGCGGGCGGAGATCGCCTTTGCGCGCCACTTCAACAGCGCCTACGACGAGGCCCACGTGTTCTACACGCCAACCTTCGACGAGTTGATCGCACGTGGCACGGCCGTGACGGTCGAAGAGGCGCGGGATTTCTGGGCGTCGTTCTACGGGGCGGAAGGCGCGACGGTGGCCATCGTCGGCGACTTCGACCCCGACGTAATCGTCCCGGTCCTTGTAGAAACCCTGGGCACATGGCGCGCCCAAATACCCTACACGCGCATCCACCGGCCGTACGCGGACGTCCCCGCCGTTGCTGTCGATCTCGAGATGCCCGACAAGGCGAACGCCGCCATGGTCGCATACCTCAAGATTCGCATGCGCGACGACCACGCGGACTACCCGGCTCTGCAGCTCGCCACGCGAATCCTGAATTCCCGACTCGGCGACCGGATCCGCCAACAGGAGGGGATGTCGTACGCGGTCGGTTCGCAATTCGACGCCGACCCGATCGACGAGCTCGCCACCTTCTTCGGCTACGCGATCTTCGCGCCGGAAAACGCTGATCGGGTCGTGTCGGCGTTCCGGGAGGAAATCGACCGGGCGCTGACCTGGGGCTTCGCCGCCGAAGAGGTGGACGCGGTCCGGCAGGCTTACCTGCACGGTACCCGGAGCGAGTGGTCGAGCGACGAAGCCCTTGCGTCGATGCTCAACTTCAACCTGTCCAACGACCGCACGATGGCGTTCGCGGCGCAACTGGAAACCGCCATCGAGAACCTCTCGGCCGACGACCTCCTGGGGGCGATGCGGCGCCACATCCACCCCGAGAACATGTCGGTGTTCCGCGCCGGCGACTTCGGCGCGGCTGTTGGGCCATAGCCGCGGCGCTCCGGCTAGAACCTGAAAGCGAAGATCCTGAGACCCTCTGCGCGTCTGTCCGGCTCGGAGGACGACTTGTACCGGTCGGGCACGTTGGACCAGCCCTCGTAGATGTCGTCGCCTAAGTAGAAGCGCCGCGTCGGACGATGTTCCGAAGCCCGCTTTTCTGCCGCGAATAGCTGGTAGGAGCGCTGCGGTGGGCGGTACCCAGCTCCATCCTTGTGGTGCAGGTACTCGCTGAGACCGTCGCCGTCCACGTCGACGCTGATCCAGTCGAGGTGGAGCAGGCGATGGTAGCTGCGGTCGACCATCATGAGGATTATCTCGGCATTGAACCCCGCGATGATCGACTCCGCTTCCGGAAGCGACCGGCGGATGGCGAGATGGAGCGAGCGCACCAGCAGCGGCATCGCACCGAACGCGAGCCGCGTGCGGGCTTCGTCGTGGTACCGCAGGAGATACTGGATGACCAGTTCATCCATCAGCGTATAGTCCGCCTTGCCGTCGAGCAGTTTGCGGACGCTGTCCTCTTCGCTCGCGGAGGCGACCATGATCGGCCCGTCCGTCGTGTCGAGCGCTTCGCCATACGAGTAACCGGCAACAAGGGCAAGTCGCTTGCCGGAAAGATCCGAGAGCGAATTCGCGGAGACGTCGCTGCCCGCCCTTCCCACGAGGATCAACCGGTTCTGGAGATACGCTTTCGAGTAGAGGAGCACGCTTTCCCGCTCGGCGTCCTTCCAGATGGCGGCGCTGCCATCGAACTCGCCGCTGAGCAGCGACGGCGTCAGCTTTTCCTCTCCCACCATGACGGTCGCGACGGTGGTTCCCGCGCGCCTGAGGGCCTCTTCGACCAGATCGAGGGCGAACCTCGGCTGTCCCGTCGGGTTCGTGAACGGCGACCACGCCGTCGACGCGAACTGCAGCTGCCGGCCCTGAGCCGTTGCGACGATCGGCACCGCTATCGTCGCAACCAAGAGCGCCCGGCGTGTCCACCCGATCCAGCGAAGAAGCCGTTTTTTCAAATGCGACCATGAATTCATGTGCCAATCCTCGCAACTTGAGCTGGGATCAGCATAGAGAAGTACGACATACGAGACCAGCTTCCAGCGTCGGTGGCCGGCCCCGACTCATCCCCGCGAAACAGGTCCCGTTCCGTCGGACAGATCGGTGGCCATAGGGTGGCGGAGCGGTCGTGTGCCAGCTCGGATCCCTTCCGCACCGGCTCTCGGTACTCCCTATCCCGCCCGAACCACGATGCAGTCCGCCCATCGCTGCGTCATCGGCCAGCGCAGGGCGGTCACCTCGCGCCAGCGGGGTCGGAGCGCGAGCGGAGGAGCGCCAGGCCAACTGGTGCCAGTGCAGCCGGTGGAAGTCCGGTAGAAGGGAAAGGTCAGCCACCACCTTCCACCCCGAGTCATGGGTTGCGGAGCTCATCCGATGCGTGCACGTCGCAGGAAGGCGGGCTTCCGGCCCTGGAAACGGGTCGCCAATAGCAGGTGCGCCCCGTCACTACCCGCCAGTGTCGAGCAAGGTCGCGGGCGCGACGCGGCGTGTGCGCAACGCGTGGCGGAAATCCGGTAGTGACGGGGCGCGAAACCCGGCGCGGACCCTTTGGCGGCAAGGGCTGCTAAAGACGCGGCGGTGGTGATGCGCTGATGATGGGTGTCCTGTGACTCCCATGTTGGAGCCGTCTGTGACGGCATTGCCGGGGGCACCCGGAAGTCCAGGGCAACCTGGGCGCGTCGAAGCAATTCGGCGTTGCCGTAGCGATACGGCATTTGCTGGGGAAACCCGGTAGTCCGGGAAGCCGGGCGCGCTGGAGCAATCCGGCGTCTGTCGGGGAAACCCGGCCCGGGCGCGGGACACCGCGTCCGACGTGCCACGCTACGAGAATAGCGCAGCGGGCGGGGAGATGCACCGCACCAAGGCACCGTGCGCCATGTCGCTGATTTCAGCGGCGATGGGGGCGCACCCGAGATGGCAGACGGTCTCCGCGAACCATTCCGATACCTCGCGGATCGACCTGGCAACAGCCGGGCGTTCAAGCCGGACTGTCGTGGCGCGAAGATCGCGACGGCTGGGGTCCAGTCCACCCCTGCCATTTGCGGATCGCCGGACTGAAGCGGTCCTTGCGATCTGCGTGTCGCGAACGAGAGTCGCGCCGAAGAGGCTCGCGGCCGCTGCCGGAAGGCAAGCCGCAGCCGCCGCATTGGACGGCAACCGCAAGAAATGCATCGAGGGCTACCCGCAGTTGAAACTGCGCTCCGACGACCTGTGGAAGGCGCCGGATGGCCCATCAAAACTCACCGGTACCACCCTCCCCGGCCGCCGCCCGGCGGCCGCGGGCGGAGACTCCCGCGATCTTCCCGAACACGGCGGCGCGCCTCGTGCCGTTGGCCGTCCGGCGGCGTCCAGACCGCCCGCAACCTGTTGAAACGGCGTGAGAAAAACATAGCGCCGTGCTGAATACGGGGTCGTTGACCGTAGCGTCCACGCTGCTACGTTGGCCGGATGCGACAGTTGAACCACGACCTGAAGCGCCTGCAGGACGACGCCAGACACGGATCGTTCGGCACGCGCACGGGGCGCTCCTTCGCGCTCGCCCAGATGGCGAACACCCTGCACGATCTCGGCTTCCGCCGCCTGCGGGCGACGGGGCTGAAGGGCAAGCACGTCGAGGCGCTGGTGCGCGACTGGAAGGATGGCGGTCTCTCCGTCGGCACGATCAAGAACCGGATGGCGCACCTGCGCTGGTGGGCGAACGCGATCGGCAAGCCGAACCTGGTCCGGCCGGACAACGCGAGCTACGGCATCGGGGACCGGCGGCATGTCACGAACGAGGACAGGGGGCGCGGCCTGCCGCCGGAGAAGCTGGCGCTGGTGCAGGACGGGCACGTCAGGATGGCGCTGCGCCTGGAGGAGGCGTTCGGGCTCAGGCGCGAGGAAGCGATCAAGTTCTCGCCCTCGTACGCGGACCGGGGTTCGAAGATCGTGCTGAAGGCGTCGACCACCAAGGGCGGACGACGTGTTGTTGTCGTTGACGGCGCTGACGCCGATCCAGGCGGCGGCCGGCTGTGGTCTACCGGGTCGTCGTCCAACTCGCCCAGGCGGCCTGCCGGTCGGAGGGCCTACGCTGGTACGGTCGTGGCGGTCTCATCGCCCGGAGGGCGGAAGCGGTAGTGATCGTTACCCGTCAGGGACAAGACCGCGCCAGCGGGCTTGGTCGCCGCAGGCGATAGAGCACGGGCCGCCGCCGGCGGCACCGCCCACAATCCTCTGTCAACGCCGCTGCGGCTCCTTCGTCGAAACCTTGAGAACCATCCGCATCAAACCACCGAGCCCCACCACGGCCGCGCACGATGCGCCAGGAGGGGCGCTCGCCGCTCCGGCGGGGAGCGGGCGGGTTGCGAGGAAGTCGAAGCCAGCCCGCGCCCGCCTCGTGTGACGTCGCGAACGGGGTGGCCCCGCCCGCTCCCGGCGGTCAGCGTGGTGCCGCCGGCGTCGTTTCAAGGGTGCGCGCCCGGCGCAGCCGGGCGCCCTGGCGGCCCTTGATTCGGCCCCGGCGGCGGACTGCGATGCGCTGCGATGCACCGCGGCAAGACGTCCATCGGTGAATCGACTAAGATGCCGTCGGCGTGTCGGTTTGTAAGGCATCAGGCCGCGCCGGGACGCCGCGAGGGGTGTCCAGGCATCGCGGATCGGGCAGGTGATCTGTAGTGGGATCGACTAGGTGCTAAGCCCGTAAGTAGCAGGTATTGATGGGGTTTTTTGAGCGTACGCGGCTACGCCGTAGAACGGCACGCCAGTGCCGATCAAGGCGCAGATCCGGGACAGGCGGGATGGGCGAAACAGAGGGCTTGGGCGGGGGTAAAATGCGGTGCCCGTCAGGGCGACGGATTTTGTGGCGCTAGCGCGCTCGGAAGTAGGGACGAAGCGCCTTCCCGGCAGCCGTCAAGCGTGCTCGCGCAGAAACTCCAGGCACTTGCCCCAGGCATCCTCGGCCGGTTGGGTGCGATGGGATGGGCGCATGGCGTTGAGGAACGCGTGGCCGGCTCCGTCATATCGGTGGAACGTATAGGACTTTCCATGACGGTCGAGTTCCGCCGCAATCTTGTCCACGTCCTCTGGACTCGGATTCTCGTCCTCGTTGCCGAACAGCCCCAGGAGGGGGCAGTGGATCTCGGCCGTGCGTTCGAACGGTGCCCGATTTCCTTCACCCCATGGCACCATGATATTGCCGCCGTAGAAGATCACCGCCGCCCGCACGTCCTTGTCATGGGCCGCCCATAGGTACGCCAAGCGGCCGCCCATGCAGAATCCGACAACAAGTTGCGTCCCGTTGGAGCACTCGCCCAGGTACCGCTTGGCAGCCCTGAAATCGCGAACGATCTGATCGTCCCGCAAAAGCGCCATCCGCTCCATCGGCCCGCGTCCGTCGATATCGTGACGGTGATAGAGATCAGGCGCGACTGCTGCGAAACCGGCGGTCTCGAGGCGTACGCAAATGTCCTGAATAAAGGGATCAACGCCCGGCGCATGGATACAGACCAGCACCCCGGGGCGCGTCTTGTCGGCCCCGGCGACGAACGCGGACATATCGGTGCCGTCGACGGTGAGCGTCTCGAAACGGCCAGCCATGGATCGTCCTCCCTGGGGCCTCCACCCCGCCAAGTGTCCGACGCAGAAAGCGCCGCCCATGATTTCGCTGAACGAAGTATGTTGATTAAACCACCGTCGCGGTCCAGAGTCATTGCCGTGAAGCAGGAACGATCCATTCGCGTGCCCGCCGGGATTCGGTGCGCCACCGCCGTCGCGCATCCCAACATCGCCCTGGTCAAGTACTGGGGCAAGCGACTCGCGGCGACAAATACGCCGGAAACGGCGTCGCTTTCCATTACCCTGGACACGTTGACGACGACCACCACCGTTGCCGAAAAGAGCGGGTCCGACCGAATTGTCGTAAACGGAGAGGCCGTCAGGGATGCGAAGATCGAACAGTTCCTGCACCTGCTACGCCAGAACTTCGCCATACCCCCGCTCCTGATCGAAACGTCGAACAACTTCCCGACCGCGTCGGGGTTGGCGTCCTCCGCGTCCGGCATGGCGGCGCTCGTCACCGCGATTGACGGTGCAATGGACCTGGGTCTTTCGCTCGAAGAGCGATCCCGGTGGGCGCGACGCGGATCGGCTTCCGCAGCGCGATCGGTGACGGGAGGTTTCACCGCCCTCGCCGCCAGCAACGGCTGGGCCGCCGAACCATTGCTCGCACCCGGCGAGTGGCCTCTCAATGTGGTCATCGCGGTCACCTCCCGGGAGCGAAAGACCGTTGGCTCCACCGAAGGCATGGAGCTATCGCGCAGGACATCGCCGTTCTACGGGAGTTGGATCGAGTCGAATGCCCGGGATTTCGAAGCGGCGCTGGAGGTTGTTGCGCGTCGCGACTTCTCCGCCCTGGGGGCCATTGCCGAGGCGAGCTGTCTGAGAATGCACGCCGTCATGCTGACCACCGACCCGCCGCTCGTGTACTGGAACGCCGGGACCCTGGAAGGGATTCGTCGAGTCCGGGCGCTGCGCGAAGCTGGGGTCGGCGTGTTCTTCACCATCGATGCCGGGCCCCAGATCAAGGCCGTCTGTCTTCCCGGTGATGCGGACAAAGTGCGGGTTGCCCTCGCCGAAATGCCCGGGGTACAGGACATCCATGTCGTGGGGCTCGGACCCGGAGCGGCATGCGTGTCATCGTGAGCCGCGCGCCCGCCCGGTGAGTGTCCCGTACTGGTGTCAACGGTGGCAGATCTGAGCGTCATCGAGGCTGTCGCCCCCGGCAAGCAGGTGCTGACCGGAGAATATGCCGTGCTTGCCGGCGCGCCCGCCCTGGCGGCCGCCGTAGACCGCCGCGTCACGTGTCGCGTGACACGCGCAAGCGCGGGCGACTGGTCATTCGTCAGCCGAGGTTACAACGCGAGGGCCGCGCATCGGCGCGACGAACTGCCCGACACCGGTCCCGCCGCACTTGCCCGGTTCGCGCTCAAGAGTCTCGACGTCGATCCGCGAACGCTACCGGCGCACCTCGAGATCGAGATCGACTCTCAACCCTTTTACCAGGACCGGGAAAAGCTGGGTTTCGGGTCAAGCGCAGCTTGTGCCGTGGCGGTCACTGCGGCGTTGGCCGAACTTGCCGGCATCGCCCCTCCTACCCTGCAACATGTCCTGGCGACACACCGCGGCTGGCAGGGAGGCGCCGGCAGCGGCGTGGATGTCGCAGCGTCGTATTGCGGCGGAATCATCCGCTTCCAGGACGGCCACCCGCAAGGTGCGCGGCTGCCACCGGACATCCACCACACGTTTGTATTCACCGGGGTCGGCGCCGACACCCGCGCCCTGGTTCGGTGCTTTGACGCGTGGCGCGGCGACCGTGTGCCTCAGGAACTGCGCGACCTCGTACGATCCGCGACCGCCATCGCCGACTCGCCGGCCAGGTTCCTCGACCTCCTGCCCCGGTACATCGACGCCCTCATCCACATGGATCGTGCCGCGCGGATCGGCATTTTTTCCCCGCAGCACATGCACGCAGGGCGCCTTGCCAAAGAGTTCGGCGTGCTCTATAAACCCTGCGGTGCCGGCGGCGATATGGGTGTGGGCGTAACGCTCGATCCGAGCGCCCTGGCCGCCTATCAAAGGCGCATAGAGCGGGAGGGTTTCCTCGTCGTACCGGCAGAGATCTCACGGCATGGCCTACAAGTCCGACGCCGCTAGCGGCTCACGCATACCCGGCTTCTTCAAGCTGTCCATCGGAGATCGCATTGCCGCGCTGCGCGAACGCGGCCTGCTCACGGACGAAGATGTCCAGGCGCTGACTTCCGGCGAGCATACGCTCGAACGCCAGGTCGCCGACAAGATGATCGAAAACGTGATCGGCGTGTTGGGTCTTCCCCTGGGCGTGGCGCTCAATTTCCTTGTCAATGGCAAGGACTACATCGTTCCCCTCTCCGTGGAGGAACCTTCCATCGTCGCCGGACTTTCGGGTGCCGCGCGCACGGCGCGCCTGTCCGGCGGATTTCAGGCGACCACCACGGACCCGATCCTGATCGGCCAGGTGCAGGTGGTCGATGCCCCGGATTCGGAAGCCGCCATCACGGCGCTGTTGGCTCACAAGGAAGAAATCGTGGATCTGGCCAACCGGCTGCATCCGAACATGGTCGCGCGCGGCGGCGGCGCGCGGGACATCGAAGCGTTCCGGCACAAGGCACCCGAAGATGGACGCGAGATGGTCGTGCTGCACCTGCTGGTCGACACCCGGGACGCCATGGGGGCGAACCTCGTAAACGGCATGTGCGAAGGGATCGCCGGCCTGGTCGAAGCGATCACCGGCGGCAAGGTGTTCCTGCGCATCCTGTCGAATCTTACCGATCGCGCACTGGTGCGGGCGTCGGTTCGGATACCAGTACAGAACCTCGACGTCAGGGGATACTCCGACGCCGACGTGCGCGATGGCATCATCCTGGCCAGCGATCTCGCCCTGGTCGATCGGTACCGGGCGGCAACCCACAACAAGGGCATCATGAACGGCGTCGATGCGGTCGCCATCGCCACCGGCAACGACTTCCGCGCTATCGAAGCCGCCGCGCATGCCTATGCGGCCCGCGACGGGAAGTACCGCGGTCTCACCCGCTGGAGCAAGAACTCCGGAGGCGATCTCGTGGGCGAGATCGACATGCCAATGAAGGTTGGCACGGTCGGCGGCGCCCTCGAAATCAACCCCACGGTGCGGATTGCCCACCGCTTGCTCGGTTCTCCGAACGCGGCCGAATTGGCTGGCGTCATGGGCGCGGTGGGATTGGCCCAGAACTACGCGGCGCTGCGTTCGCTGGCCACGGCCGGGATCCAGCAAAACCACATGACGCTGCATGCACGCAGCGTGGTATCGGCAGCCGGCGCGCCGGACGAACTGTTCGATACCGTCGTTGAGGCCCTGATCGAATCCGGCGAGATCAAGGTGTGGAAGGCGAGGGAAATCGCCGAGCGGCTGCAGGGCGAGGCGCCCACCGTATCGGTGCCAGCAAGCGACCATCGCAGCGCCGCCTGCGGCAAGGTGATCCTGTCCGGAGAGCATGCAGTCGTCTACGGCCGATCCGCCCTTGCCGCGCCCATCCCCCTTGCGGTCGAAGCTCGCGTGCTCGATGCCCGCGACGGAGTCCATCTTCTGATTCCGAGTTGGGGACTTGAGGAACGCATAAGGCAACTGGAAGATCATCCCCGGGGCTTTACGGCCATTCTGGCGATGCTGCTCAAGCGGCTCGATCTCGCCGACCGGCCGATGACCATCCAGGTCTTTCCGCGCGTGCCCCTGGCCAAGGGTCTCGGCGGTTCGTCCGCGATGGCCGTGGCGGTTATTCGCGCGCTGGATGTGCACTTCTCCCTCGAGCTATCGGACAGCGACGTCAACGGCTTCGCGTTCGAGTGCGAGACCGCCGCCCACGGAACCCCTTCCGGCGTGGACAACACCGTCGCCACCTACGGCGAGGCGGTGCTGTACCAGAACCGCGGGACGCCAGAATTCCATACAGTTATACCCGCGCGTCCCGTCCCCATGGTCATCGGCATCTGCGGCAAGGACAGCCTGACATCGCAGACCGTCGCACAGGTGCGCGCCGCGCACGAGCGTCAACCGGCGCTCTACGAGTCCATATTCGATCAGATCGAATCCCTGACCCAATCCGCGGTCCAGGCCGTGCGCGAGGGCGCGTTCGAGGAATTGGGCGAACTCATGAATCTCTGTCACGGAAGTCTGAACGCCCTGCAACTGTCGACACCCGAACTCGAAGAAATGATTCATATCGCCCGGGCGCACGGCGCCGTCGGCGCAAAACTCACCGGCGGCGGTGGCGGTGGGTCGATCATCGCCCTCTGCCCCGACTCCGCCGATAACGTCGTCGCCGCGCTCGCGACCGGCGGATTCAAGGCGCTCAAGTTCGAGATCGGCTAGTCAGCGGTGCGGAACACGCTCGAAAGCAATATTCTTCGCCTTCACAACACGACAACAGCAACGTCAAAGGAAATCTAGATGAGTACACCCGCGCGCGTGGTCGTTCTGCCAGAGAAGGAAGGACCACTGGAGATTCGCGAAGTCAACCTGCCGGACCCTGAGCCGACGCAGGTGGTCGTGCGGCAGTTCGCCTCCGGCATCTGCCACTCACAACTGCACCAGATACGTCATCCCCGCACGAGGCCTGCGCTTCTCGGACACGAATCTACCGGCATCGTCCTGAAGAAAGGCAGTGCCGTCACCCATGTCGACGAGGGCGACACGGTGCTCATCACCTGGGTGCCACGAGACGCAGAGCACATCAAGGACGCGCCCCAACCCGTCCGCCTCGAACTGCCCGGCGGCGGCGCTGCGACCCATAACGTCTTCACCTGGGCGGACAACACGGTCGCCGACCATCAATTCGTGGTGAAGGCGGACGACGACATCGCCAAGGACGTGACCGCCATCGTCGGCTGCGCGATCATGACGGGCGCCGGCGCGGTGCTCAATACAGCCGATGTGCAGGAAGGCGAGAGCGTGGCGGTTTTCGGCGTCGGAGGCGTTGGCCTGTCGGCCATTTGTGGCGCCCGCATGCGACGCGCAAACCCGATCATCGCGGTGGACGTCGACGACGAGAAGCTCGAGTTCGCCAAGCGGTTCGGGGCGACCCACGGCGTCAACGCGTCAGAGGGCGATCCGGTGGAACAGATACACGCCATGGTGGACCACCCGAACTACCTGGCCGTCGGGGGCGCGCCTGTCACCGGCGTCGACTACGCGTTCGACTGCATCGGACTCAAGACCACCATGCAGCAGATCATGCCCGCCTGCCGGCCGGGCCATTTCGGCGCCCGCCGCGGCGGCACCGCGGTCCTCGTCGGCATTCCAAGCACGACAGTGGAACTCAACGCCAGCGCGATGGTCCACCACGAAAAGCAGTTTCGAGGCAGCATGGGCGGATCGTGTTGTCCCGAACGCGACTTTCCGATGTTCCTCGACTGGCACGCGCGAGGCGAACTCGACCTCGAAGCGCTGGTCACGGAACGTTATCGCATCGACGACATCAACGAGGCCACTACCGCGCTCAGCGAAGGCAAGATCGCCGGGCGATCGATCCTCGTGTTTGACGACTGATCGCGCGCTACTCCTCAGCGGACTCCGTGTCGTCTTCAATGCCGATCCGCTCGAAGATCAGGATTCCATGTCGATCGGTGCTGAGATAGACGTGGAGTCCGTCGGGGCTCGCCGCCATGCCTTCGGGAGAGGCGAAGTCCGGCACGTGGTTGTTGTTTCGATCCGGTTGCGAATCGGCGATGTAGTCGGTTCCAGCCAGGTACTCGAAGTCCGAGCGCCATCTCACGACAAAGGCTGAACTGGCGCAGAAGACATCGGCGATGAGCCCATCCTCGCGCAGACTCGCGAACGGGCAGGCGTTGTTGAGACTCTGGAAGAACGGTGGCCGCCAGAATGCGGGCAGGTCGCCGAGCAGAACCGGATTCGCGGGATCTTCAAGCGCAAACAGGTTCGTGCGCTCACCGTTCCTGTCAAATACGAAGAGATGTGCGTCGTCGTCGCTGATCGCGAGTGTCCCTCCCGGCCCCTGGAGCCCTGTTTCGGCGTCGGTGGCGGTCAGGGCGCCTGTCTCGGAGTCTCGCGTATACACGTGCAGCGCGTTCTGCGTAACCGCGTACACGTGACTGTCGCCGTTCGAGATGACCGCGCGCCGCAGGCCGGACAGCTCCTGCGTCTCCACGAACCGCAGGTCGCCGGACTCTTCAACCGCGAACAGGTCGATGTGTCCGACGCCCATCCGGTACAGGAACGACCCGGACGTATCCGCGAAGAGGTCGTCTCCACACCTTCCCGGGTCCTCCGCAACCGTGAGTTCACCAGCATCGGTCAATGAAGAATCGTCGCCGTCGGACGTGAACGAACGCCAGGTGCCGCAGTCGTGCGCGACGAGCCTCGTGCGATGCGTATCCCAAAACAGCGCGCTACGACGGAAATAGTCGTCAAACGATTGCGCCACGGCCAGGCGGCCGGTGTCGGAATCCCGTTCGAATACCTGCAGGCCGAGCGACGAACCCAGGTAAAGCACGTCGCCGTCTCCGTTGAACACGAGGTCGGCCAAACCCCGCATTTCGACCGTCTCGCCGCCCGAATCGGTATCTCCGTCAGCCAGCCGTCCGACATATCCGAGCCAGGCCGGCGCGTCGGTCGGCGCCCAACGCAATCCGAAAGTGTCGCCGGACTCGTCCCCACGCGTACCAAGCGAGACGGTGTAGCGCGATCCCGCCTCGGCGTAGAAGATCACTTCCGGCGCCTCGGGCAGGCTCTGTTGCCAGGTGTTTGACCTGATGATTTCCAGTCCGCCGAGGCCATCCGCTGAATCCCGATGCACCGCCAGTACCCAGGACGAGCCGGGATTGTCCAGCGAGAACCGATACCAACCCGCAGTCGGCGCTTCATAGGTCCACCACAATGTCGAGTGCCCAAGGACATTGGTGCGTTGTCCCCGTTGTGTCGTCGCGAACTCGTTCGAACCAGTGACCGAACCTTCTTCGCCTTCCAGGACCGAGGCGCTCGCCACGTCGTCGTTGTCGGGCGTTGGCCCCCATATCAATTCGGCAGTAGCGCGAGGCTGCGCATACGCCGCAACATCACCATTCGCGAAACCGAACGACATCCAATGTCGCTCTTCGCTTGTCGCTTCAAACGCGAGGGCGAACGGCGCTGTATCCGGACCGGACTCCGCCACCAACTGCAACGCCTCCACAGACTCTCCATCGAACACTGCGAATCGCAGCCTAGGGTACGAACTGCCCCCCAGGCGCCAGGTGTAGCGGCCATCTTCCGGCGCAGCCCACATCCACCATTTGGTCCTTACGCCGGTCTCAACTGGCTCTGAATGTTCCACCGTCGATCTTGAACTCACATCGATGAAACGTCGCGACGAGGCGGCGCTCTCGAGCAGTTCGGCGCCAAGGGCATCGTCGTTCAGGTCCCGGCTGGCGGTGCTTTCGGACCATCGCAGGGTAAATGCGTCGCTGGACGTGTACGCATCGGGTTCAGCGACGACGATGCGATACACCTGTTCCGCCCGCGCGGGGAAATTCGCAGCATCTCCCGGGTATTGAGAAACCAGCCGGAGCGCCGAAATCTCCTCGCCTTCCAGGACGAGGACGACCTTCGGGCGATCGATTGAGAATTCCCAATCGCCGTCGCTCGGAGCGACCCACCGGTACCAGGTGGTTGCCGCCGCCTCGCCAAACCATTCGCCCCGCTCGAGGGTCGCACCCCCGCTCGTCCCATCGACTTCCCCGGACGCACCTTCAACCAGTGTGGCCTGCGCAAAGTCATCATTGGCGGGGGGTGTCCCCGATTTCCAGCGGAAGGTCTGGGAGAGTCCCACCGTCAGATTGCTCAGACGAACCCGATACTGCTGTCCCTTCCCGGCAAAGAAAGTCGCACCCGATCGATTGGACGCGACCGGATCCAGGGCCGCGATGCGATCACCCTTGAAGACGTCGATCCGATCGTTGCGCACGTCTGGCGCACCCGCCGGCGCGGATGTCTCGAAACGGTATGCGCCGTTCTCCGGGGCCGTCCAGGCATACCAGACGGATCCGGCGGGACGCCCCGCGAACCCGGCAAACGCCGGTTCTCCGGGTTCCGGCGTCGCCAGCAGCAGGTCCACTGCATGGGAACCGGACTCGCCCTCTATCGCCCGAGCCGTAGCGAAATCGTCGTTGGCGGGGCTCGCAACGTCGGCGTACTCCTGCGCCGTACTCCGCTGAATATCGACGGTTGCCGACGCCGCGTTCGCATTCCACGCGCTGGCGGTGAAGTAAAGGCGGGCTCCGTCCGACGCGTCACCGTGCGAGAGGAAGAACCTGACTTCCTGGGATTCGCCCGCACCGACCTCCCCAAGCGGAATGGATACACCCCGAAGGTTGTCAGAAGCGTTCGGAGGAACTTCACCCGACACGTCCACCGATATGCCGTCTTCGCGCCCGACCGTCGCTTCCAGCTTCAGGTCGTCGCAACCAGTCGTCGCGCCAACGGCGTTGCGGCAATCGATGTGCAGGCGCGTCCCGGCGGCGACGTACCCGTCCACGGACACCGTTACCGTGAATTCATCTCTCTCCTCTCCCGTAAGCGTCTGCTCGTCGGAGGAAATCGTGAGGGTCGGCGTCGAAGCGCCGCGTATGACCGTCCACGCGAGCGCCGCGCGGGGCGCGTCGGTGAGGACGCGATGCGCTGCCACCCTGGCCCTGTAGGTGCCAGGTTCGGGATCCCTCACGATGATCCATTCGACGTTGTCGATGCGGGAAGCGGAAACGTGCTCCCCACACGCCACCAGTTCGCAGTCGCCGTCCTTGTCGAGCCACAGGTCGAGATCGTTCAGGACAGGGTCGGCGATCGCATCCGTGGGCGGCTCGTCCCAGGTCATCACGACGTCCAGTCGGGTGGCGCCCTCTGGCACGACAATATCCTGGTAGGCGTATGTACCTGCTTCCATCGCCGCCGTGGCGCTGCCGCTCACCCAGCCACCGTCACTATCGCGTGTGAGGACGCTGGTGCGCGCCGACACGCCTCCCATCCCGTATTGGGCCTGCAGCGTCCCCGGTCCGTTGCTGTTGGTGGCGGGGAATACCGCAGGATCTTCCAGCCAGGCATTGGGCCGGATAGCGCTTGCCATCAGCCTCGCCCGCGCCAACGCGGGGTTTTCGCGATGCGCGGGCGAAGCGTCCATCAACAGCGCAGCGATCCCCGCGACAGCAGGCGAGGCCATGCTCGTGCCGCTCGACACGCGATAGCCCCCGCGGCTCCCCTGCCCCGTAGCAGAAAAGATATTCAGCCCGGTGGCGACCACCTGCGGCGCCAGGCGCCCGTCGGCAGTCGGCCCGTGACTGCTGAAAGGCACAATGTCGCCGCTGTCCATCGCGGCGCCGACCGCCAGCGAGTTCTTGGCGCTGGCATAGTTGGAGAACGCATGTACGTCTGCATTCGCTTGGGACACGACATAAAGCTGTCGATGGCTCCAGACGATGGAGTCGAGCTTGCGCTCGTCGACGCTCCTGCCCTCGAACAACCTTGAGCGCTCACTAAGACTCATGTTGACGATCAAGGGTTTGACACGGGTAGACATCTGTCCCCCTTCGATGCATCCCGAAGGCCTGGAAAGGAAGTCCATTGCCCGGGCAATGCCGTCGCCAGATCCGAAACCAAAGCTGCTTAAGACCTTCGCGAAACGGATGTGGCCCACGGACGGCGCCATGCCCGCGAACCTCGGTTCGACGTAGCCGTTCCCAACGATAGTCCCGGTAACGTGGGTGCCGTGGCCAAATCCGTCTATCCACAGGTCCTCGGCCTCCTCGACGAAGAACGAAAAGAAAAAGTCGAGCCACACGAAGTTTGCGCCACAGACACTCTGCCGATTCGAAGCGATGTCCAGGTGGTTGATGTTGAGGCCCGTATCCATCACGGCGATGGGCACCGATGCTCCTCCCGTACCCGAAAACAGTCCGCGAGAGCCCGTGTATTCGCGCAGCGCATCGACGCCCATCGCCGGCACAGCGGTGTCGTGCGCCGCTTCGACGATGCTGATCGGCTCGATGGCCAGCACGAAGTCCGCCTGTGCAAGGGTCTCAAGCACTCCATGGGTCACGTTCGCCGCGTAGACTCGGATCGAGGGGTCGAAACGGCCCACCACCGCGCCTGACTTCTCCAACGCCCGCCGCCATCGGCCATCGGGATCATCGGCCATGAGCGTGACGAAAACCGGAATCTCCGCGTGAGCGGGTTGAGCGGCCACCTCGTTGAAAAACGCTTCCGGCAGTTTGCGCTCGCGGGGCGTCACGCCGAGACGACCTACCGGCGGCAACGCCGCGATCGCTTCGAGATGCGCCTTGTCGCCCGGCAACCTGGCGCGTATCAAGTCACCCGCCGAGCCCACGATAGCAGCGCCCGTACCTTCCAATGCCGCCGCAAGGTCGTCCAGGTTCACGTTTTCCGACAGCCGAATCCAGCCGAACGACCAGGGACGCCCGGCAGCCACGGACTGATTGACCAGGTCCTGAATTGCAGTCGTGGAGTCGAGCCACTCCGCGTCTTCGCCTCGGGGTCTCGCCGGGACGACGGGGTCGCGAACAGGGGCGGTGGGCATTTCTCCGTCGAACGCGACAAAGGAATAGCCATCTGGTGGAGAGGGCCGTACGTCGCTTTGGTCCCGATCCAGATCTTCCGCGGCCTGTGACGGTTGCGGAATGGCCTGAGCGACCGGTTCCGGGAGAGTTCCCCGGCTCTCAGCAGCGATCCGGGCAACTGTCGCGTCGATCACCTGTTGCTCTGGCAACGGGTCGGGTTCCCTTGAGTCCAGGACGAAGAGGATGTAGGCGACGACACCCGCCAGGCAGGCGAAGCCCACGATCAACCCGTTCTTCAGCATATGAGCATTTCCGTTCGCGAGGTGGGCGAAACGTACCTGGATTAACTAGTGTCCGATAGTATGGCCCCTTTCCAGCTGCGAAAGTTCCTCAGCCGATTCGAAGCGCAACTTGCTCCCGTCGCGTGAATGCCCGACCATGCCGTCGCGCGCGATGGATCGGTGAGGGGGCCTGGATGAAGGGAGGTATCGGCAGAAACCTTTACCTCGCGTTCTGCGTGGCGGTGTTCATATTTCTGATCGCGCCGATCCTGGTCATCGTACCGCTCAGTTTCAACGCCCAGCCGTACTTCACGTTTACCGAGGAGATGCTGCGCCTGGACCCCGATGCCTGGTCGATGCGCTGGTATCAAAGCGTCGCGGAAGACGAGGAATGGCGCCGAGCCCTGGTCAACAGCATTGTCATCGGCGTTTTCGCGACCGTCCTCGCTACCGTGTTGGGCACCCTCGCCGCACTCGGCCTCGCCAATCCGGCCATGCACGGCCGTTCACTCGTCATGACCCTGTTGATCTCGCCGATGGTGACGCCGGTCATCGTTTCCGCCGCGGGCATGTTCTTCTTCTATTCGAGCCTCGGGCTTTCGCAGACCCACCTCGGACTGATACTCGCCCACGCCGCGCTGGGTACGCCGTTCGTGGTCATCACGGTGACGGCGACGCTGGCGGGCTTCGATCAGAACCTGATGCGCGTTGCTTCCAGCCTGGGCGCCGGACCCTGGCGGAGTTTCTGGCGCGTGCAGTTTCCACTCATCGCGCCCGGAGTGATTTCCGGGGCATTGTTCGCATTCGCAACGTCGTTCGACGAGGTCGTGACGGTCCTCTTCATGGGCGGCCTCGAGCAGCGCACGATCCCGCGCCAGATGTGGGCGGGTGTCCGCGAGCAGATCAGTCCCGCCATCCTCGCGGTCGCGACCCTGCTGATCGCTTTCGCGCTGTTCTTCATGCTTGCGGTGGAGTGGCTGCGCCGGCGAAGCGCGCGGGCTGCGCAAACTTGACGAGCGGAGCCGGAGGGACCACAGGACTCGTCCGGCAAGCCCGCCACCTCCACGGCACCGTTGCCGCACGTCAATGTCCGCAGTTTCCAGGAGTGGACGCGCCCCCGAGAGTCCCGAAGGAGTGGTCGTTCACTTGTCGTTGAAATGGCCTCGCTAGCGCCATGAAACCCGTCGACCCTTCGGGCGCGCCGTGTTTCACCCCCGCCCAGAGCCCACTGTTTCGCCCGTCCCACCCGTCCCGCACCCTGCGCCTTGATCGGCACTGCGTGCCGTTCTACGGCTCACGCTGCTAGCCGTCCTCATCGAGGTCCGAAGTCATCCAGCCTGTGCCGACCTGGTCGGGGTGGAGACAGGTGAGGATCGACGCGCCGGTGGGGCAGCACCGCGCCGTGCCGTAGAACAGGATGGAGCGGATGCCGATCTGTCGGCGTCATATCACTGGCACTCCGAATAGAGCATGGTGGAAGACCATGAGCAGACCGGCTACGACGAGGCCCGCAACGATGGCGACCGCATCCATTGCAAGGCGGGGGGCCTTCTCGGTCGACGGTCGCTTGCCGCGCAGCCCCACGCTCACGAGGTCGAGCACCGCATAGCCCGCAAAACTGCCGAATAGCACGATAGAACGCAGATCGCCGTTCGAAAGAAGGTGGGCGAGCGCCCATAGCAGCACCCCCAGCAACATGGGATGTCTGAGCACGGCGCGGATGTGAGTGGGCATGTTGGCTGCGGCGAGCAGCACCAGCGAGACGGGCACCGCGAACATCGCGAACTGGTGCCCCCAGCTTGGTGCTGTGTACACCGGCTCGAATGGCGCGCGGGAGAATCCCCACACTACCATCACGAGGCCAACCAGGGCGGTGAGCGAGAAGACCGCACGGTAAGCGCCTGCTCCCAGACGAGCGATGAGCGCGTCACGCAGGGATACGACGCTCGGTATCAGGTGCACAGCGACGAACAGAGCCAAGCCGACAATAAGGAGGATCATCTCTGGATGCTCTTGGCAATGCCTCGCATTGTGATGTCGCGAAGTCGACGACGCAAGCGTGCCGGCCGGTCTGAAAAGGTCGCAGAGGTCAGCGGAGAGCTGTTCCATTGTCGACGAGCGGAACCGGGTCACGGGCGAAGCTGAAAGCACCGGCTGTGGGGCACTTGATCAGTTCGACCAGTCGCGCGCGTATACTTGCCGCAGGCGGCAGATGACCGGAGGCATCGTTGAATCCCGAACCGGCGCACGTCGAGTTCAGTGGCGTGAGCAAGAGCTACGACGGCGTAACCGAGATCGTGCGCGATCTGGACCTGGCCATCCGCGAAGGGGAATTCCTGACCCTTCTGGGTCCGTCTGGATCCGGCAAGACGACCTGCCTGATGATGCTTGCCGGATTCGAAACGCCGACTGCAGGCAGCGTTCGCATCAACGGCCGCTCGGTGGACGATGTCCCTCCGCGCCGGCGCGGAATCGGTGTCGTTTTCCAGAACTACGCGCTGTTCCCGCACATGACGGTGGGCCGAAATCTGTCGTTTCCCCTCGAAGTCCGGCATATGGACCAAGCCACCGCCAGAGATCGGGTCCAGCGCGCACTTCGCCTCGTGCGTCTCGAAGGGTTTGAGGACCGTCGGCCCGATGCGCTGTCGGGCGGCCAGCAGCAACGTGTCGCCATCGCCAGGGCACTGGTGTTCGAGCCAAGCCTGGTGCTGATGGACGAACCGCTTGGCGCACTCGACCGGCGCCTTCGCGAAGAGATGCAGTACGAGATTCGACGTATCCATCGCACCCTCGGCGTCACCGTTGTCTACGTCACGCACGACCAGCAGGAGGCGATGGCGATGTCCGATCGAGTCGCTGTCTTCAATCGTGGCCGCATCCAGCAGATCGCGGCTCCCGAGACTCTCTATGAAGAGCCGGAACGTGTCTTCGTCGCCACCTTCATCGGCGACAACAACCTGCTCCACGGCCAGGTACTCGGCATCGAACGCGACATATGCAGGGTCGCTACCGGCGACGACGTCGTCACCGCATTCCTGGTGGCACCCCGGAAGATTGGAGACGCCGTCACGCTGACCATCCGTCCCGAACGCGTCGCGCTTGCGCCCACGCCAGGCACATTCAGCAACGAATTCGAAGCTCCGATTGAAGACATCGCCTTTCTCGGGGACCATTTGCGTGTGCGGGTATCCGTGTGCGGGAGTGCCGAGTTCGCTCTCAAGATTCCGAACACCGTCGGCCACGGGGCGATATTGAAGGGAGACCGAGTACGCATCGGTTGGACACCGACCGATTGCCGGGCGCTGGCTCCGGACGAGGAGATTGCATGACGTTGCATCGGGCGGGCCTTGCGCTGTTGCTTGCGACGTGCGGACACGCGGCTGCGGAATCCCTGACGGTGGTCTCCTGGGGGGGCGCCTACGAGCAGGCGACCAGGAAAGCGGTGCTGGAACCGTTTTCGGCCGAAACCGGCATCGATGTTCTCGTCGAGGTCTACAACGGCGGTCTCGCCCAGGTACGCGCCCAGGTCGAGACTGGCAATGTCCACTGGGACCTGGTCGACCTCGAAATGGCGGACGTGATCCTTGGCTGCGACGAGGGGCTTCTGGAACTCATCGCGCCCGCAGACCTGGCGCTCGCCGTCGACGGCAGACCCACGGTGGAGGATTTCCTTCCTTCAACGATCACCGAGTGTGGCGGCGCGTTCGTGATCTACTCCACAGTCTACGCCTACAACACGGAGAGTTTCCCCGACGACAAGCCAACCACCATCGCCGACCTGTTCGATACGGAAAGGTTTCCGGGTCGCCGGGGCTTGCGTCGTACGGCCCAGGCGAATCTCGAGTTTGCGCTGATGGCGGACGGCGTGCCCATCTCCGAGGTATACGCGACGCTCGGAACGGCGACCGGCATGGCCCGGGCCTTTCGCAAACTCGACACCGTAAAGGACGATATCGTCTGGTGGGAGACCGGCGCGCAGCCGCCGCAGATGCTTGCTGACCGCGAGGTGGTGATAAGTACCGCTTACAACGGCCGTATCTTCGACGCGACAGTGATGGAAAAGCAGTCCTTTGTCATCGTGTGGGACGGCCAAATACTGGATACTACCGGGTGGACCATCGTCGCGGGTACGCGACACCTGGATGCGGCCCGCCGGTTCCTCACCTACGCGTCACGGCCCGACAGGCAGGCAGACCTGAGCCATTACATCTCGTATAGCCCCGGCAGGCTATCGGGTGCAGCGCTGATCGACAGGCACCTGGCGACGGGTATGGACATGAAGCCCCACGTACCTACCAGCGACCAGAACATGGTGCGCGCGCTGCCCATCGATTCCGAATGGTGGAGCGATCACGCCGACGAGGTGAACGAGCGGTTCAGCGCCTGGCTGGCGCGCTGACGGGGGTTCGGTCCGGCGCTCACGTTCCTTGCAGCGATGTACCACATCGCAAGACGGCCACTTGCCTAGCCCGCATATATCACCAAGGCGCTTGTCGAGTGATCGATTGTCATTGCGTTTCAATCAGATGCATTCGTTTCGTGGAGGTTCTGCCGGGTACAGACTGCGCTGCCGCGCCCTCGCACGGTGGGGCCGGGCCACGGGCGGCGCCGAAGGCGCCGACTGTGGGGCACTTTTTTCCGCGTGCGGGCACATGCTCGCTACACCATAAGCGGCGGCTATGTTTCCGCTCGCGAGCACCCGCACGCGAAAAAAATCCTGCGCGATCATCGCGGCCCTTGGTGAGACATGCGGGCTAGCGCTCGCGTCGTATTTCTTGCCAACCTTCATCCTTCCTCTGCGCTCTGATCCGCCATGACGGAATCACCTGATGTTCGAAGGCTGCTACGCTATCAGGCAGGGCCGTGCTAGGGTTGCCGAGTCGCATCGCTCGTACTGGAGAATCGCGGGTGAAGGCATTCGAAAGTTCCCGCCGGTCGCGAGGAAACTTCCAGGCGACCGCCGAACTCGCCGCTGCGGAATACCCCAGCAGCGACGGCAAGCCCATGGCCGAAACAGAGCGGCATGCGATCGCAACGGTCGACGCCTGGCTGGCGCTTCGTCGCCAATTCGCCGACCGGGAAGATGTCTACGTGGGCATGGATATGCTGTTGTATTACGTCGAAGGCGACCCGCGCAAATCCGTCGTGCCGGACGTATTCGTGGTGTTCGGGGTGCCGAAGCTACCGCCCCGCGACAACTGGCTGGCTTGGCGCGAAGGCAAGGTGCCGGACTTCGTGCTGGAAGTGACGTCGCGCCACACGCGGCACCGCGATGAAGGCCCCAAACGGGAACTGTATCGGCATCTGGGAGTCGAGGAGTATTGGCAATACGATCCGACCGGCGATTACCTGGAGCCAAGGCTCAAGGGCGCCCGGTTGACCGGCCATGCATACCATCCGATTCCGACGACCGATGGGCACGGCGGTATCCATTTTGCTTCCCTCCGGCTGGGGCTGGAGTTGCACCTGGCCGAGGACACCCTGCGTTTTTTCGATCCGGCGCGCGCCGAATACCTGGCGACGGCGGACGAGCACCAAGCCCGAGCCGACAAGGAGGCGGCGCGGGCCGAGGCAGCCCTGCGCCGCGTGGTCGAACTCGAAACGGCTTTGCGGTCGGCGCAGCGATAGGCGAACTCGGGAAACAGGTCAGAATACAGGTTCGACCCTCGGCCTCCAGATTGGCCGCGCCATGCCGATTGGTTTCTGATGGAGCGCCTCGCTGATCGCGTTCGTTATGCCTTCCGGTGAGACAGCAGCCACTGCCAAAGTTCGGGGTCGTGGTACGCCGGAGTCCAGGCGTTGTGGTCCAGATCCCGATACTCGGTGAACTTCACCTCGCAGCCGGCGTTACGCAACAGCGCAACCATTCTGTCCGTCTCTTCGATGGGCACCACGGAATCCATTGCCCCGTGAAAAACCCAGACGGGCAATCGCTTGAAGTTCTCGGGATCTACGGGGATGAATGATGGACACACGGGAGCGATTGCCGCCACGCGATCCGACGCCACATTGCACAGCATCCAGGTGCCCAACCCACCCATGCTGCTCCCCGTGACATAGACCCTTGCGGCATCCACATTGAACCTTTCGATGACTTCGTCCAGGAGCGGTTCGAGGATGCGGACGTCCCACATCTCCTGGCATTGGGGACAGACCGTGACAAACGGCAGTTCGAGGCCCTCCCTGATGAAACGGGGCAAGGTGGCGCGCTCAAGCAGGTCGAGGTCCGTGCCGATCTCGCCGGCGCCATGCATGAAAAAGAGCAGCGGAAACGGGATGCCTTCTTCGGAATAGTCCTTCGGGATGTAGGTGCGATAGGAAATCGACTTGTTCCCTGCCGTTGTGGCGGCAAAGGAGCGATCTTCGCTACGCATGGCCGTTCCCGGGCAACCCCGGTCAGTCTTCAACGTCAGGGAGCGACCGCATGCGCTTGATCAGCCTGTCGTCCTTCCAGCGCCCCTGTCGCGCGATACCTCCGCGCTTGCCATAGAAGACCCCCAACCCGTTCTTCATTCCGTCGCGCCACTGTCCCTCGTAGCGCGTTCCGTTGGCATAGTGCGCGATACCTTCACCGTTCGGCACCCCGTCTCTCCATTCTCCCTCGTAGCGCCCACCGTCGGGAAAGTAATAGGTTCCCTGCCCGCTTTTCTTGCTCTCCAGGTACTCGCCCGAATAGATCGCGCCGTTGGCGTAGTAGTACGTGCCCCGGCCGTGCTTCTGCTGGTTTCTGTACTCCCCGATGTACTGATCGCCATTGGCGAAGTGATAGGTGCCCCGCCCGTGTCTCTCACCGTCCTTGAACTCGCCGATATAGCGATCACCGTCGGAAAAGTGGAAAGTGCCCTCGCCGTGTCGCTTGCCGTCCTTCCATTCGCCCTCGAAGCTAGTGTTATTGGAATGGTAGACGACGCCCTGGCCATGAGGCACGCCGTCCTTCCATGCACCTTCGTAGCGACTGCCATCGTAGTGATAGGTGCCCTGCCCCTGACGGCTGCCGTTTGCCCATTGGCCCTCGTAGCGGTGGCCATTTGGGTAGTCGCGCCTGCCCTGGCCGTGTTCAACGCCCTTTCTCCACTCCCCTTCGTAGCGGCCGCCATCCGCGAATTCCACCGTCCCCCGACCATGACGATACCCGTCCTTCCACTGGCCTTCGTAGCGATCTCCGTCTGAATCCCGGGCGACTCCTTCGCCGTGCGGCAGGTCGTTGTCCCAAAAGCCCTCGTAGCGAAAGCCGTCGGGGTGCACAAAGGTCCCCCGGCCATGTCGGCGGCCGTCCTTCCACTCGCCTTCGTAATGACCGCCGACGGGTTGACGATGTGTCTCTCCACCGCTCGAATGTCGCGTCTGGTCCGCCGCTTCCGATGGTCCGGCAAACTCGGTCCCCGCAGGGCCTTCCGCAGCGTCGACCTCATCAGTATCGGTCGACGCTGCCCAACCCATTACCGCCCACAAGATCACGGACAGGCGAACCAGGATTGTCGTCAATTTCCTCACCGCGAGTTGTCCTGCACCGGCCCAGCCCACTCCCGGACTGTATCCCACGCGCCATCTGCCGAAAAGTACCACACCCCGCCGCCAACGGATGCACATCCATTCTACGTGCCTGAGAGCGGCGCTCAGGCTTGAAAAAGTTCAAACGGCCCCATATATAGGTGCCACAAGGCAGGAGCCGGGCGGTTCCCGCCGACCCCGGTCGCGTCATCGGCCAGCAAACGGCTCCGGTCGCGCGCCCGAGGTGTCTGTACCATGGAAGGTGGCATGGCCGACTCGCAAAAGCATATCTATCGCATCTACTTCCACAACCAGGGGCGCGTGTACGAAGTCTATGCCCGCTCGATCTATCAGAGCGACCTGTACGGGTTTCTCGAGGTCGAGGACTACATCTTCGGCGAGAAGTCGCAGATGGTCATCGATCCCGCCGAGGACAAGCTGCGCACGGAGTTTTCCGGGGTACAGCGAAGCTTCATACCCATTTACTCCGTCCTGAGAATCGACGAAGTGGAGAAGGAAGGTACGGCGAAGATCACCGACTCAGGCGGACAGAACGTGACGCCATTCCCCATGCCCGTCCCGAAGGGCGGAGGCAAGGCGCCCTAAGACGCCGCGCGCGGGTTAGGGATCTTTCTTCAGCACGTTGCGCAACCGCCCGAACAGCGACCGACCACCACTCTGACCTTCCGTCGACTCGGAGGCGGCACCCTCTTCGGGCTCCTTCGTAGCGTCTTCGCCTGTTTCCGGCACGTCCTGCTGACCTGCCTCGGTTGTCTCGACCGCAGAAGCTTCCCCGGCTTTCGTCGACTCCGACGCTTCTTCAGTCGCGAGCCCCTGCGCATCGGAGGCAGCCGGCGGCTGTTCCGTAGCGGGCGCTTCCGCTGCCGCCGCGGCAGGTTCTTCGATCGGTTCTTCGTCTAAGGACCTATCCGGGCGATTCACGAGTTCCATCACCGCAACCGGCGCCGAATCGCCAGCACGATGGCCCGCACGCACGATGCGCGTATACCCTCCCGGTCGGTCCGCGTAGCGAGGACCCAGTTCCTCGAACAGCTTCCCAACGGCAGCCTTGCTGCCGGTGCGACGGAATGCGAGCCGTCGGTTCGCAACCGTGTCGATTTTCGCCAATGTGATCAGCGGCTCAGCCACGCGGCGTAATTCCTTCGCCTTGGGTAGCGTGGTCCTCACCATCTCGTGCTCAATGAGCGAGATCGCCATGTTTTTGAACATCGCCTTGCGATGCGCGCTGTCCCGGTTCAGGTGCCGGCCGCTTTTTCTGTGTCTCATCTTTACTTTTCGCCTTTCCCGGGCTCGCCAACTAGGGCTCGCCGAAGGGCTAGGACACCCGTTCCGTGCCTCTCAAGTTCGCCGGCGGCCAGGTTTCCAATCGCATACCGAGCGCCAGGCCGTGCTGCGCCAGGACATCCTTGATCTCCGTGAGAGATTTCTTGCCGAGGTTGGGCGTCTTCAGCAGTTCCACTTCCGTACGCTGGATGAGGTCACCGATGTAGTAGATGTGTTCGGCCTTCAGGCAGTTGGCCGATCGGACCGTCAACTCGAGGTCGTCCACCGGGCGCAGCAATGTTGGATCGATCTCGTCTGCTTCCTCCTCAGTGCTGGCGTCTCCCTCCGCACCTTCGAGGTCAACAAAAACATCGAGCTGCTGCTTCAGGATTGTAGCCGCCCTGCGGATCGCCTCTTCCGGCTCGATCGTGCCGTTCGACTCGATATCGAGCACCAGTCTGTCGAGGTCCGTGCGCTGCTCGACGCGGGCGTTTTCCACCTCGTACGCCACGCGTCGCATGGGGCTATAGCTTGCATCCAGCCTGAGTATGCCAATCGTGCGCGACTCTTCCTCCTCATCGCCCGTATGCTCGACCGGAACGTAGCCTCGACCACGCGTCACCTTGGCCTCAAGCCGAATGCTGCCATCCTGATTCAAGGTGCAGATCGGATGGTCGGGATTGACCACCTCGACATCGTCGGAACGCTGGAAGTCGCCAGCCGTCACCGTGCCCTCGCCTTCCTTGGACAGCCGAACAATCGCCGAATCTCCATGGTGCAACTGAACGGCGACGCCCTTGAGGTTGAGCAGGATGTCGATTACGTCTTCCTGTACGCCTTCCATGGTGCTGTATTCGTGCAGCACGTTGTCGATCTGCACCTCGGTGATCGCGCAACCCGGCATCGTTGAAAGCAGAATGCGCCGCAGGGTATTGCCCAGGGTATGACCAAAACCACGCTCGAGTGGCTCAAGCGTCACACGGGCGTGGGTAGGGCTGATCTCCTGGATCCTTATGTGCCTCGGTTTGAGAAGTTCAGTCACCGACTGTGCCATTTATCAATCTTCCTCCGATGTGATTCGTAGCAACGCTGCGGACAACGCACTTCGATTCGAACTTCATCCGCCAGGCCAAGGCCTTGCGGAGGAGTTCATGAATTCGGGACTCGACGCGAATAGCGGCTCGTCTACTTCGAGTAGAGTTCCACGATAAGGTTCTCGTTGATTTCCTGCGGAAGCTCACCGCGGTCCGGCGACCGATTGAAGGTCCCTGCCATGTTTTCCGCGTCCACTTCCACCCATTCCGCCATGCCTCGCTGCGCCGCCACTTCGAGGGCAGACTTGATGCGGAGCTGTCCCTTCGCCTTGTCGCGAACGGCAACAACGTCATCCGGTCGAACCTGGTACGAAGGGACATTTACCAGCCTGCCGTTCACCAGGACGGCCTTGTGCGAAACCAGTTGCCTCGATTCGGCCCGGGTAGACCCAAAGCCCATTCGATAGACAACGTTGTCGAGACGGCCTTCCAGCAGGCGCAACAGGTTCTCGCCGGTAGCGCCGCGCTGGCGGTCAGCAGTCTTGTAGTAGTTGCGGAACTGCTTTTCGAGCACGCCGTACAGCCGCCTCACCTTCTGCTTTTCCCGCAACTGCACGGCATAGTCCGAAAGACGTTGTCGACGTCCCGAACCATGCTGTCCCGGCGGAGTATCCGCCCGGCACTTCGATTCAATAGGGCGAACGCCGCTCTTGAGGAAAAGGTCCGTGCCTTCCCGCCGAGAGAGCTTGAGCTTTGGTCCCGTGTAACGCGCCACAGTTATTTCCCGTACTTTCCGTTCTTTCTTGACATCCTGGTCATCCTGCTAGCCATGCTGATGTCGCCGAAAACTAGACCCTTCGCCGTTTCGGCGGCCTGCATCCATTGTGGGGTATCGGCGTCACATCAGCGATGCTGTTGATCTTCAGGCCCGCAGCGTTCATCGCGCGTACGGCCGACTCCCTGCCGGACCCCGGACCCTTCACATATACGTCGACACTCTTCATGCCATGGTTCTCGACCATGTCGGTCGCGACCCGTTCAGCCGCGACCTGCGCAGCAAAAGGCGTCTTCTTCCTGGAGCCTCTGAAACCGGATCCTCCTCCGGTAGCCCAGCCAAGCGCGTTGCCCTGACGATCCGAGATCGTGATGATCGTGTTGTTGAAAGAAGCATGCACATGGGCGACACCATCGACCACGATTCGCTTGCCTCTTCTTCTAGTCGGCTCAGCCATGCATTGACCCTACGATTGACTCTCTTTCCGTTGCTGTTGCTGTTGCTTGCTTCCGTTATTTCTTCTTGACCTGCCGTCGCGTAGGTCCCTTGCGCGTCCGCGCATTGGTCTGCGTGCGTTGGCCTCGCACCGGGAGGCCCCGACGATGCCGAATGCCCCGATAGGCGCCAAGGTCCATGAGCCGCTTGACGTTCATTGACACTTCGCGACGCAAGTCGCCCTCGATGACGCGTTTGGTCACCTCGCCGCGCATGGCGTCGAGGTCCTGCTCGGACAAATCCCTGATCTTGATCGTCGGATCGACACCTGCCGCCGAGCAGACCCGCAGGGCCGTGGATCGCCCGATGCCAAAGATGTACGTGAGCGAAATGCCCGCGTGCTTGTCGTCCGGAATATTGATGCCAGCAATACGCGCCATAGCTATCTAACCCTGTCTCTGTTTATGCCTTGGTTCCGCGGTGCAGATCACGCGCACCACACCCTTGCGCTTGACGATCTTGCAGTTGCGGCACATTTTCTTGACTGAGGCTCTAACTTTCATCGAACGCCCCCTTCTCGGCACTCGTAGTCGCCTGTCCTGGACCTCGACGCCGTTTTCTTGACTGAGGCTCTAACTTTCATCGCCGTCGTCCATAGTTCTGCAGATTCGACCGTTCCATCAGTTTAGCGTACTGACTCGATCTTAGGTGCTCGGTCACCTGCGCCATGAAGTCCATGGCGACCACCACCACAATCAACAGGGCGGTGCCGCCGAGTTGAAACGTTACTTTGAAGAACACGATCATGAATTCGGGAAGAAGACACACCAGCGTGACGTACGACGCCCCGAACAGGGTCAGTCTCGTAATCACGTTGTCGATATAGTGAGCAGTCTGCGCCCCCGGCCGAATGCCCGGCACATACGCTCCCTGACGCTTGAGGTTGTCGGAAAGATCCTTCGGATCGAAGACGATGGCCGTGTAGAAGAAACTGAAAAACACGATCCCCGCCGCGAACAGCATGATGTAGGCCGGCTGTCCCGGCGATAGCACGAGGGCGATTTCCTGCAGCCAGGACATCCCCGGCGCCTGCCCGAACCATGTCGCCATCGAGGCCGGTGCGAGCAGCAGGCTCGATGCGAAAATCGCCGGGATGACGCCCGCCATGTTGATCTTGAGCGGCAGGTAGCTGGCCTGCGCCTGGTACATGCGCCGTCCCTGTTGTCTCTTGGCGTAGTTCACAGGGATTCGGCGTTGTCCGCGCTCGATGAACACCACGAAACCGACGATAACGATGCCAAAGACGCCTATGGCAAGCAGGGCGATGATGTTCAGATCGCCCTGCCGGGCCGCTTCGAACGCCTGCCCGATCTCCGCCGGGAAGCCCGACACGATGCCGGCGAAGATCAGGAGCGAAATACCGTTGCCGACTCCTCGTTCCGTGATCTGCTCCCCCAGCCACATGAGGAATAGGGCACCCGACACCAGGGTGATCAGCGCCGTAAAGTAAAAGGTAACGCCAGGGTTGAACGCCAGTCCCTGGGCCACGAGGGTTCCGGTCAATGCGACGCCCTGGATGACCGACACCAGGAGTGTTCCGTAACGCGTGTACTGCGTGATCTTCCTGCGGCCGGATTCTCCTTCCCTGCGCAACTGACGCAGCGTCGGGTACATCATCGTCAGGAGATTCATGACGATACTCGACGTGATGTATGGCATGACGCCGAGCGCCAGGATGCTCATTCGCTCCAGCGCCCCGCCGCCGAACATGTTGACCAGATCCAGAATGCCGCCCTGGTTCTGTTCGAACAGTTGGCGCAAGGCGTCCGGATTGATCCCCGGCACCGGGATGTGCGTGCCGATGCGATAGACAAGCAACGCAAACAGCACGAACAAAAGTCGTGCCCGGAGTTCGGAAAGCCCCGCTTGGGCGCCCGCCAGACTCTGTGTTGCGCTCACCATGGCTATCTATTCCGTGTCTATTCCGTGTCTATTCCGCGTCCTGGATACGGCCACCTGCGGCCTCAATGGCTGCGCGCGCCCCTCGCGTTACCTTGAGACCCTTCACCGTCACCGGACGGGCAATGCTCCCCGACAGCATGACGCGCGCGCGCTTGACATTGCGCGAAAGAACATTCGCCGCCTTGAGAACGTCGAGGTCAACGACACCGTCTTTCGCGTCTTGCGCGTCGGTCCCTCGGTCCTGCCCTGCAACCCGGTCGAGCGCCTTTTCGAGGTCGCCCAGGCGCACTTCGGCCGTCGTCATTCCGACGCGGGAACGAAAGCCGAACTTCGGCACGCGCATCTGCAACGGCAATTGGCCGCCTTCGAACCACGGGGGCGTCGAGGAACCGGACCTTGCCTTCTGTCCCTTCTGTCCTCGGCCACAGGTCTTCCCGCTGCCGGAGCCGTTGCCGCGTCCGACGCGCTTCGCCCCCCGCTTCGACCCCGCCGCCGGCTTCAGCGAATTGAGTTGCACTCTTGCACCTGCTCCTGAACCTATACCGTCTGTCACGGCATCACCTCGACCATGTAACTGACTTTGGAGATCATCCCCCGCACGGAGGGCGTATCCTCGACATCGACGGTCTGGCCGATACGCCTCAAGCCCAGGCCACGAACACACGCCTTGTGATTCTTCAGGCGGCCGTGATAGCTCTTCACGAGCCTGACTCGTAGCTTTCCTTGCGGATTACCGTCCACTGTTTCCCCGGTTTCGTCGGTCATCTTCAAGCCATGATTTCTTCGACGGTCTTGCCACGCTTCTCCGCGACCATCTCCGGGGAGCGCATGTTGGACAGTGTTTCAAACGTTGCCCGCACCACGTTCACCGGGTTGGTGGATCCGTAGCATTTCGCCAACACATTCTGTACGCCTGCCGCTTCCAGCACAGCCCGCATGGCACCGCCAGCGATGATGCCGGTACCTTCCGAGGCCGGCTGCATGTAGACGATTGACGCACCATGCCGCTCTCGCACTGGGTACCAGATCGTCGTCCCGTTGAGTTCGACATCGACCATTTCCCGCCTCGCCGCTTCCATCGACTTCTGTATGGCGACCGGGACCTCGCGCGCCTTGCCGTGTCCGAAACCGACACGACCGTTGCCATCTCCAACGACAGTCAACGCGGTGAAGCCAAAGATTCGACCACCCTTGACGACCTTGGAGACCTTGTTGACGTTGACCAGCTTCTCGAGCAGGCCTTCTTCCCTGATTTCTTCTGTGTATGCCACGTATCAAAACTCCAATCCTGCTTCCCGCGCAGCTTCCGCAAGGCCCTTGACGCGCCCATGGTACTTGTACCCGGAACGGTCAAACGCCACCCTGGTGTAACCCGCAGCCTTGGCCCTTTCCGCGATCAGGGTTCCGACCTTTCGTGCGGCATCCACATTGCCCGTGGACCCGGACCGCAACGACGATTCCAGTGTCGACGCTTGGGCAAGCACCTGTCCTCCGTCCGGCGCTATCAACTGCGCATAAATGTGGCGCGGCGACCGATAGACCGTCAGCCGCACTGCACCGAGTTCGCGGATTTTCATGCGTGCACGCTTCGCGCGCCGCAGGCGGCCAGCCTTTTTGTCGATCATCGCCGTTTTCTCTCGTTACTTCTTCTTGGCTTCCTTGCGGCGCACGCGCTCGTTCAGATATCTCACCCCCTTGCCCTTGTACGGCTCCGGCGGCCGAAACGCACGGATGTCCGCCGCCACCTGACCCACAAGCTGCTTGTCCGCGCCACTGACTACAACCTCCGTAGGGGTCGGCGTCTGCACATCGATGCCCTCGGGCACCGCATATTGAACCGGGTGAGAAAACCCAAGCTGCAGGTTCAGAGTCCTGCCTTGCGCCTGAGCCCGGTAGCCCACTCCCACGAGCTGCAACCGCCGTTCGAAGCCCTGGCTCACTCCCAATACCATGTTGTTCACCAGCGAGCGCAGGGTGCCTGCCATTGCCCGAGCCCGGTGACTTGGCTCCCGCGCCTCGAACGACAGCGTCCGGTCCTCGACGGCCACTTCGACGTCTCCGGGAAGTTTGATTTCGAGTTTCCCTTTCGCGCCGCTCACCGACAGGCCCATTGCGCCAGGCGCGAGAGCAACTTCGACGCCGCCGGGAAGTTCAACTGGGGTTTTCGCTACTCTGGACATGACTGCTACTTCAACTCAGAACACGGTGCAGAGGACTTCACCGCCGATGCCGGCCTTCCGGGCCGCCCGGTCCGTCATCACTCCCCGCGCAGTGCTGACGACAGCAATTGCCAACCCGCCACGTTCCTCGCGGATGTCCCTGCACTGTTTGTAAACCCGCAGACCGGGGCGGCTAACCCGTTTGAGTTCCTCAATCACCGCCGCGCCGTGGTGATACTTCAGGTCGATCGTGAGTTCCGGTTTCAGGCTTTCACTTACCCGGAAACCGTCGATATAGCCTTCGTCCCGCAACACCGCGCAGATGGCGGCCTTCAACTTTGAACTTGGCATCGTGACGCTGGCCCGTTCCTTCGCCTGCGCATTGCGAATACGCGTCAGGAAGTCCGCGATGGGATCTTGCATGCTCATGGGCGCCTCACCAACTACCTTTCATCAGCCCAGGGATATCGCCGCGCATCGCAGCTTCGCGCAGTTTGTTCCTGCCCAGCCCGAACTTTCGATAAACGCCCCGGGGCCGTCCCGTCTGGCCGCAACGCCGCCGCAGGCGTACCGGACTGGCATTGCGCGGAAGAGCCTGCAGCTTCAGTTGCGCCTCCCAGCGCTCTTCGTCTGTCGCGCGACGGTCCGCAATGATCGCTTTCAACGCGCGGCGTTTTTCCGCGTACTTGGCAACGGTCTTTTCGCGTTTCTTTTCGCGCTCGGTAACGGAAACTTTGGCCATGGCTAGTTCCTGAACGGGAAGTTGAATGCCTGTAACAATGCGAAACCCTCTGCATCGGTTCTGGCTGTTGTCGTGATCGCGATATCGAGTCCCCGCACGGCATCGATCTTGTCGTAATCTATTTCCGGAAACACGATCTGCTCGGAAAAGCCGAGCGAATAATTGCCGCGGCCATCGAACGCGCGGGGATTCAAGCCCCGAAAATCCCGCATTCGCGGAATCGCGATTCCAATCAGGCGTTCGATGAACTCGTACATGCGTTCCCGACGCAGCGTTACCTTGCATCCCACTGGCCAGCCCGCGCGAATCTTGAACGCCGCCTCGGACTTCCGGGCGTTGGTCACGACGGCCTTTTGCCCGGCGATCAGGGTCAGGTCAGACACGGCACTATCCATGATCTTGCGGTCGCCCACCGCCTCGCCCACACCCATGTTGAGCGTGACCTTTTCCAATCGGGGCACCTGCATCGGATTGGCGTAGTTCAACTCCTCCTGCAATCGGGCATGCAACTCCTCGCGATACCTGGCAAGCAAATCCGTCATCTATCGATCACCTGTACCTGGGCCATCCACACACCTATTCATCGATGAGGGCGCCACTGGACTTGAAGAAGCGGATCCGCTTCCCGTCCTCCACGCGAATTCCCACGCGATCCGCCTTGCCTGCTTCCTGATTGTAGATTGCCACGTTCGATGCCTGTATGGGCGCTTCACGACTGAAGATACCGGCCTGTTCATTTGTCTGCGGGTTGCCGCGCTGATGCTTCCTGACCATGTTCACGCCGGAAACCAGCAACTTGCCGTTAGGCAAGACGCGCACAACTTCGCCGACCCTTCCCCTGTCGCGCCCGGCGATCACAATCACTTCGTCTTCTCTCTTGATCTTCCGCACTTGATCGTCCGTAGCTAGTTTCCGCGCCTTTGTTCTGAATTTCCGAATCTGTTCCGCATCGGCTTTCAAAGGACCTCAGGGGCGAGCGAGACGATGCGCATGAAATTCTCGCTCCTGAGTTCTCTCGTTACCGGTCCGAAGATGCGTGTTCCGACCGGCTGCAACTGGGGCGTCAGCAGGACTGCGGCGTTCTGATCGAATCGGATCACCGAGCCATCCGTGCGCCGTACCCCCTTCTTTGTCCGCACGACGACCGCGTCCATGACCTGGCCCTTGCGTACGCGCCCCCGGGGGATCGCCTCCTTCACGGCGACCTTGATCACGTCGCCGATTCCGGCATAGCGCCGCCGCGAGCCGCCAAGCACTTTGATGCACTGCACCCGGCGCGCGCCGCTGTTGTCGGCGATGTCGAGCATGGTTTCTGTCTGGATCACGTGGCTGCCTCGACGTTTTCCGTAGCCCTGCTCTGCAGGCGCCACGACTTTCGCTTCGATATGGGCCGTGATTCGACGATGGTGACGAAGTCCCCGACCTTGCATTCGTTGCGCTCATCATGCGCGTGAATCTTCGACTTGCGGCGGATGATCTTGCCGTAGACCGGGTGCCTCACGCTGCGCTCGACCAACACAGCGATGGTCTTGTCCATGCGATCGGACACAACGGTTCCTGCAAGCGTCCGTCGATTCTTCCGCCTGGAGGATCGGGACCGTGCCGGAGCCGCAACCTCTGGCACCGATGGTTCCGTATCGGCAGCCGCAGGCTCGTTCACTTGCGCCTCGTCGCTCTTCGCGGTGCCAGCCACCTCGGCATCATCGCCTGCACTCGCTTCCATTTCGTTCGCTGATTCGGGCGTTTCCGGCACGATTTCAACTTCCTTTCCGCTTTGCTGCTCTCGTTCCTTTCCGCTTTCCTTAGCCATCCGCCTTCTCCCGCAGTACGGTCTCGACCCGCGCGACATCGCGACGCGCTTCCCGCAACAGGTGCGTCTGCGGCAACTGCGAACTGCCGCGGAGCATGCGCAGATTGAATTGCTCACGCAGCAACTTCAGACGCTCCGCGTGCAACTCTTCCGTAGTCATGTCTCTCAATTCGCTCGCTTTCATTCTCGGCTCACGTCAAAAAGTCGACCGTCTTACCATCGCGGTTGGGAACGGCAGCTTCGCCGCCGCCAACGCAAACGCCTCCTTTGCGACCTCCTCCGAAACACCCTCCATCTCGTACAGGACACGCCCCGGCTGAACCTGCGCCACCCAGTATTCCACCGCGCCCTTGCCCTTGCCTTGACGCACTTCCAGCGGTTTTTTCGTAATCGGCTTGTCGGGGAACACGCGTATCCAGACTTTTCCGCCCCGCCGAACGTGTCGCGTCATCGCTCGTCGCGCAGACTCGATCTGGCGTGCAGTCATCCTGCCCCGGCCCACCGCCTTCAATCCGAACTCGCCGAAGCTGACCTTGCTACCACGTTGTGCCAAACCGCGGTTGCGACCCTTCTGCTGTTTCCGGTACTTCGTTCTAACTGGCTGTAACATCGTTTATACGCTCCGCTGCCGTCCTTGCCACTCCGCTAAACGGCCTCGGACTGCTCGGCAGTTTCCCCTGCGATCACTTCGCCCTTGAAGATCCAGACCTTGATGCCGATGATGCCGTAGGTGGTCTTGGCCTCCGCCGTCGCATAGTCAATGTCCGCACGCAGCGTATGCAGCGGCACGCGACCTTCGTGATACACCTCCGAGCGTGCGATTTCGGCACCGCTCAACCTGCCTGCGACGCGCACCTTGATTCCCTTCGCCCCAAGTCGCATCGCGTTCTGGATGACCCGCCGCATGGCCCGGCGGTATTGCACGCGACGTTCGAGTTGCTGTGCCACGTTCTGCGCGACGAGATACGCATCCGTTTCCGGCTTGCGAACTTCCTCCACGTTCACGTGCACCGGTACGCCCATGATCTGTGTCAATTCGTACCGCAACCGTTCGACATCCTCGCCTTTCTTGCCGATAACGATGCCCGGTCGCGCGGTGTGAATGGTCACGCGCGCGGTCTGCGCTGGCCGCTCTATGTCGATCCGGCTGACCGAAGCCTGCGCCAGACGCTTGCCGAGGTACTCGCGAACCTCCAGGTCGTTCAGCAGGTATTCGGCATACGTTTCCTTCTCCGCATACCAGACCGAACGGTGCTCTGCGACGATGCCGAGCCGCAATCCTGTTGGACTAACCTTTTGACCCATCTCGTCTCCTGATCGGAAGTGCCTTCCTGCTATTCATCACGCGTCTCGTCATCCGTCACTGCTACGGTGATGTGGCTGGTTCGCTTCAGAATGCGATTCCCACGTCCCCGTGCACGCGGGCGCATGCGTTTCAGCGTCATTCCTTCATCTATCCGGATCTCTCCGACCTTGAGTTCATCGACATCCGCGCCTTCATTGTGCTCGGCGTTGGCGATTGCGGACTCCAGTACCTTGGAAACCAGGCCGGCCGCCTTCTGCGGACTGAAAGCCAGGATGTTCAACGCATCTTCCACCGGCTGGCCGCGCACCTGGTCCGCGACCAGGCGGACTTTCTGCGGTGAGATGCGCAACGTTCTGGCCTGTGCAACAACCCGCATGGCTATCGCCTCGCCCTGCGATCACCCGCGTGACCGCGAAAAGTTCGCGTCGGTGCGAATTCGCCCAGTTTGTGGCCGACCATGTCATCGGTAATGAACACGGGGACATGCTGCCTGCCGTTGTGCACGGCGATGGTCAGCCCCACCATCTCCGGCGAGATCATCGACCGCCTCGACCAGGTGCGGATCGCGCGCTTGTCGCCGCTCTGTTGCGCGGAAGCCACCTTCTTGGCCAAGTGAAGGTCCACGAACGGTCCTTTGCGGAGTGATCTCGGCACCTTTGCTTACCTCACTTACCTGGCTCTGCTGCTTCGACGGCGCACGATCAGTGCGTCCGTGCGTTTGTTCGTCCGCGTCTTGTAGCCCTTGGTCGGCACGCCCCACGGGGTGACCGGGTGCCGTCCACCCGAAGACCGGCCCTCTCCTCCGCCGTGCGGATGATCCACGGGATTCATGGCGACGCCTCGCACAGTCGGCCTGCGTCCGCGCCAGCGCGCCGCTCCCGCCTTGCCGAGGGAACGCAGGTTGTGTTCGCTGTTGCCGACCTCGCCGAGTGTCGCGCGGCATTCGGCCAACACCCGCCGCATCTCGCCGGACCGCAACCTGAGCGTCACGTAAGCCCCTTCCCGCGCCACGAGTTGGGCCGATGTTCCCGCGCTGCGAGCGAGCTGCGCTCCCTTTCGCGGCTTCAGCTCCACGCAGTGGATGACGCTGCCGAGCGGTATGTTGCGCAATGCCAGCGCATTTCCCGCGCGGATAGGCGCATTGCTGCCGGACATCAATTCGTCGCCCGTCCGCACACCGCGCGGCGCGACGATGTATCGGCGTTCTCCGTCGGCATACTTCAGAAGTGCCAGGTTGGCGCTCCGGTTCGGGTCGTACTCGAGCCGTTCGACGATCGCCCGGACGTTGTCCTTGTCGCGCCGAAAGTCGATCTTGCGGTAGAAACGCTTGTGGCCACCACCGCGATGCCGCGTGGTAATGCGTCCGTTGGTGTTCCGCCCGCCGGACTTCTTTGCAGGTTCGAGCAGGGGCTTGTACGGCCCGGCGCGATGCAGGGACGAATCCACAACCTTGACTACAAACCGCCGGCCTGGCGAGGTAGGTCTTGTCTTGACTACAGCCATCGCGCTAACGCTCCGCCACAAAGTCGATTTCGTCGCCCTGCGCGAGGCGGACGTAGGCTTTCTTCCAGTTTTTCTTGCGCGAGACACCTCGGCGCCAGTTGCGCTTCACCTTGCCTTTCTGGTTCAGCGTCGTGACATTGACGACGGTCACGCCAAAAATCGACTCTACCGCCGACTTTATCTCCGGCTTCGTTGCATCGGTGGCAACCTTGAACGCGTATCCGTTGTTCAAGTCCCCGATGCTCGCCGCTTTCTCGGTGCTATGCGGCTCGAGGAGCACTGCGTACTTGCGTTCTTCGTTCATGCGAGGGCCGCTTCAAGGGTCTTTATCGCATCCGACGTGATGAGCACGTTGTCGTGCCGCAACAGGCTCACGGGATCGATCGCGGGCACATCGCGCACGTCAACACCTTCCAGGTTGCGCGCGGCGAGGTAAAGGTTCTCGTCGACGTTTTCGGCGACGATCAGGACATTGGAGAGGTTGAGGGTTTCGAGTTTCTGGAGCAGGGCTTTGGTTTTGGGAGCGTCGACTTCGATCTCGGCGGCAATAATGAGACGGTCCTGCCGGAGAAGTTCGGAGACGATACAGCGCATCGCTCCCTGGTACATCTTGCGGTTTACTTTCTGCGAATGGTCCTGCGGCTTCGCCGCAAAGGTCTGGCCCCCGCCGCGCCAGATCGGACTGCGGATGGACCCGGCACGTGCGCGACCCGTACCTTTCTGGCGATACGGTTTACGGCCGCCTCCTCGCACCTCGGAGCGATTTTTCTGCGCACGCGACCCACTGCGCCCGCCCGCGAGATACGCCACCACTACCTGGTGCACCAGCGCCTCGTTGAAATCGCTGGCGAACGTCGCGTCCGAAACTTCGATGGTGCCGTCGCCGCCATTCACAGAAAGTTCCATACCCAACGTCCCCTGCGAGCTCAAGCCGTCCCAGCGGCGGCCTTGACCGCCGGCTTGACATAGACATCACCGCCAGCCGGTCCTGGCACCGCGCCCTTGACAAAGAGCAGGTTGCGCTCCGCATCTACCCGAATGATCGTCAGGTTCTGGGTCGTGACACGTTCAGCGCCCATGTGCCCCGCCATTTTCTTGCCCTTGAAGACACGTCCCGGTGTCTGACACTGGCCGATGGATCCCGGGGCGCGATGCGCGCCGGAGTTGCCGTGGGTCCATCCCTGCGTTCCGAACTTCCAACGCTTGACCGTACCCGCGTACCCCTTGCCCTTGGAAACTGCGGAAACATCGACCTTCTGCCCCTCTTCGAACTGGTCCGCATTGAATTCGGTTCCCGTGTCAACCGCCGAGTCCGGCGCTTCACTGAGGCGGAATTCCCACAATCCCCGGCCAGCGACCGCCCTCGCCTTGGCGAAGTGCCCCGCCATCGGACTCTTGACCCGACCGGGCCTCGCGGAACCGGTTGTAACCTGAACGGCATGGTAGCCGTCCGTTTCCGGCGTCTTGATCTGCGTCACGCGGTTCGGCTCCACGGCAATGACCGTCACCGGCACGGACGTCCCCTCCTCGGCAAACAGACGAGTCATTCCGCTCTTTTTTCCAACGACGCCAATCGCCATTATCGAGTCGCTCTCCGGATTCACCGCTGCCCGTCAAGGGAAGCGGCTCGAGCGGCATCTGCCGCCCATTGCAAAAGCGCCGCTCGACCTCAAGTCAAGCGGCGCTCGCGCCTAGTTCAAACTGATCTGCACCTCTACACCCGCAGCGAGATCGAGCCGCATCAATGCATCCACGGTCTTCTCGGTGGGTTCAATAATGTCGAGCAGCCGCTTATGCGTGCGAATCTCGTACTGGTCTCGCGCGTCCTTGTTGACGTGGGGCGAGATAAGCACGGTATAGCGCTCCTTTCGGGTCGGCAATGGAATCGGACCAAGCACCTGGGCGCCGGTACGCTTCGCCGTATCGACGATCTCTTCGGCGGATACATCGATCAAACGATGATCGAAGGCTTTCAGGCGTATCCGTATGCGTTGGTTCTGAACCACGAGATTTTCCAAGTTTCAGTCGGTTGCGGTCCAACTGTTTCCGTTCTTCCCGGCTGCTATTTTTCCCGGCCGTTTTCCCAGCTGCTATTCAGCCGGTCTCTCAGCCGAGGTCCGTCCTTTGCGCCATTGTCGCGACGCGTACCTTACACGTGTCGGGCACGTGTCGGGCTCGCCGCGACGATGACCTTCCCTGCAAAAAAACCGAGGCGCAAAACACGCCTCCCGTGAACAGGAAACCGCGCACTATACGCGCGAACCCCGTTCAGGGCAATTCTATTTCAATGCTTCGGATGCTGCAGCGAATCGCACCGTCGAAACCACTGCTGCAGGTGTCTTTCAAGGTCCGGCGCTAGTCGTTTTGAAGCAGATACTCCACCGCTTTCCCAGGGCTGCCCGAATCACCCTCTTGTGGCGGCTTTGCTTCACCCGCGGTCACGACCAACGACGGTACCACGAAGTCCTTCACCATCTCACGCAGACGAAATTCGTTCGCCGCGAATGGGAAATTGACTGTCTGCAACGACATGACCACGAACATGCACCACTCGACGTACCTGTGGAGCGTAATGCCATCCCGAAGACGTCCCGTTCGCCTGGCCCGCTCGTACGTCGGGCGCGAGCATGCCATCGCCGCGTTGAAACAGCCGGCGAGAGACTCGTCGATCCGCTCGTAGAGCTGTCGGCTGTTGTTCGCGAAAAGCAGCTTCAGGGCGGGGCGACGGCGCAACTGGCGAACGAACCAGATAATGTCCTCGACTATCTGTTCCTCCAGACTCGCCTGTTCATAACTCTGGGTCTCGAAATCCGCCATCAGCCCCTGAAAGTCCCGAATCACTGCCTGATTCAACACGTCGTCGGCATCCTTGAAATACCGGTAGAACGTGGTGCGGCTCACCCGGGCCCGTTTGATGATCGCGCTGACCGTCGTGTTCTCGGCACCCTGGCTCAGGTAAAGCTCTACCGCCGAATCAAGGATGGTTCGTCGCGTATCTTTGGCGCGTGCTTGCAGGCGACCGAGCCTGAATTTCGTACGCATACGGGGAGAAAGTAACAAAAAACAAGGGCCTGCTCTACATGACCTGAAGTCGCGCGCGTCACTCTAATAGGAACAGAACCATCACAAATATTCCCCTATATATGTTTTTGTGGAACACATTTATGTATTCTGTACTGCAACTGCCCAAGGCAAGACCCCTCACCCAGGCCATGGGAGACCACGAAATGAGAAATCGAACCACTTCGGAACTCACCATCCGACCTGACCCACTCCCTCATGGCGACACCCGGAGTCTGCCCATCCCTTTCGGATGGTACGCGTTGGCATGCAGTGCAGATCTTGCACCCGGCGACGTACAGCCGCTGTATTACTTCGATGAACACTTGGTGCTCTTTCGCACCGAGGACGGCCGAGCACACGTGACGGCGGCGTTCTGCCCGCATCTGGGCGCCCATCTCGGATACGGAGGCAGGGTGGAGGACAATGCGATTGTCTGCCCGTTCCACGGCTGGCGATTCGACGGCGAGGGGGTCTGCGTGCGCGTGCCCTATGCCCGCGCGATACCCCGCCGGGCGGCCAACGGGCCATGCCTTTACAGCTATCCGATAGAGGAACGGAATCAGATGATATGGGCTTGGCATCACCCGCGGCACCTGCCGCCACTGTTTGACCTTGACGATGTTCCCGAACTGTCCGATCCGCACTGGAGCGAGCTCACGCGCTACGAGTGGGAGGTGAATGCTCCGATACAGGAGGCCGGAGAAAACGCAGTGGACGTCGCGCACTTCGTGGCGGTTCACGGCGCCCGGGAAATGCCCGAGGCCAGGATCGCCCTCGCGGATCACAGGCGCGACACCGAAGTGACGGCACTTGTACCCGCCATCGACGACAGGGGAAACATCGACCTGACCAGGATGGAGAGGATGCACCTGGTTACGCGGAGCTGCGGACCCGGCATGAGCACGCAGACTTTCGAGCTGGGGGCCCGGACTGTCATGCTCGCCACGATCACGCCCATCACCCCTGCCAGGATGAAGCTCTGCTTCAACTTCACGAAGCGGCTGGATACTCCCGTCCGGTTCAAGCCGCTGGTCGACGGTTTGATCGCCGAAATCGTCCGCCAGGTGGAGCAGGACATCCCCATCTGGGAAAACAAGGTGTTCCGGCAGGCGCCGATCCTATGCGACGGCGACGGGCCGATCGCCAAGTATCGACGGTGGTTCGGCCAGTTCTACGACACGGCGGACGCGCACGGTCCGGATACTTCACGAGACCGCACGTCGAGGGCCTGCAGTCCGGAGCGTTCGCTTTCCGGCCGACACAGGCTTCTCTGGCCGCCGCGTTGGACTTCAGCCTTGACGCATGCCCGTTCCGCCATGGACACGGCTCTCGCCGTTACGCGGGTACGATTCTGCGAAATCATCGCGACCGTCGGTGAAGCGTTCGGGCGCAAGCCCCCGCACAGTTGGCTTCTTCGACCGCACCCCGTAGAGAACCGACAACGCTCGAGTGTCAAGCCGCCTCAATGATCGATGATGTCGGTGGCGATGTTTCGGGGGACTTCGGCGTAGCGCGCGAATTCCATATTGAAGGTGGCTCGCCCCTGCGTAGCGGAACGCAGGTCCGTCGCGTAGCCGAACATTTCCCCGAGGGGCACGAAGGCGCGCGCAATCTTGCCCGAAGGATTCTGATCCATCCCGTCGATGATTCCCCGGCGACGATTCAGTTCGCCGACCACCTGACCCATGAACTCCTCCGGCATTACCACCTCCACGCGCATCACCGGCTCGAGTAGAACCGGTTTCGCCCGGGCCGCACCGTCTCTCAACGCCATCGAACCCGCAATCTTGAAGGCCAGTTCCGAGGAATCGACTTCGTGATAGGAACCGTCGTAAAGCGTGGCCTTGACGCCGATCAGCGGGTAGCCGCCCAGCACGCCGTTCTCCATCTGTTCCTCGATGCCCCGCCTCACCGCTGAAATGTAATCCCTGGGCACCGCGCCACCGACGATCTCATCGACAAATTCGAACCCCGTCTCGTCGTCAAGCGGCTCGAGGCGAAGCCAGACATGACCGAACTGGCCCCGACCGCCGGTCTGGCGGACAAACCTGCCCTCCACTTCGACGCTGGAGCGAATCGTTTCGCGGTAGGCGACCTGGGGCCGGCCGACGCCGGCTTCGACGTTGAACTCCCGTTTCATGCGATCAACGATGATGTCGAGATGCAACTCTCCCATGCCCGCAATGATCGTTTGACCGGTTTCCGTGTCCGTAGTCACCCGAAAGGAAGGGTCCTCCTGTGCGAGCTTCGCCAGGGCGCCAGACATTCTGTCCTGATCCGTCGCTGACCTGGGCTCGACCGCGACGTGAATGACCGGTTCCGGGAATTCCATGCGCTCAAGGGTGATCGGGTCAGAGGAGTCGCAGAGCGTATCTCCGGTCATCGTATCCCTGAGCCCGATCGCTGCCGCAATGTCGCCCGCGCGAACCTCCTTCATCTCGTTGCGGCTGCTCGAATGCATCTGCACCATCCGGCCGATGCGCTGACGTCGTGACCTGCGCGGATTGAATACCTGGTTTCCGGTGGCCAGGACGCCCGAATAGACCCGAAAGAACGTCAGCGTGCCGACGTACGGGTCTGTTGCAATCTTGAAAGCCAGCGCTGCGAACGGCTCATCATCATCCGACCGGCGCTCCGCCATCTCGCCGTTTTCCAGCACGCCCTCGATTGCCTTTACCTCTGTCGGCGCGGGAAGGAACTCGATGACGGCATCGAGAACCGCCTGCACCCCCTTGTTCTTGAATGCCGAACCGCACAGGGCCGGGACGATTTCCCCCGCCAGCGTGCTGGTTCGCAACCCTTCGCGAATCTCCGCCGGCGAGAGGTCGCCGACTTCAATGTACCGGTCCATCAACTCTTCGCTCGATTCCGCGGCAGCTTCGACCATCTGCTCCCGGAACAATTCGGCCTGACCACGCATCTCTTCCGGGATCTCCATCTCGACGTAGGAGACGCCCAGATCCTTATCGTCCCAGGCAATGGCCTTCATCGATACCAGGTCGATCACGCCCTGGAAGTTCTCTTCAGCCCCTAGGGGAAGCTGGATGGGCACCGGATGCGCGCCCAGGCGCTCGCGAATCTGCTCCACGACCCGCAGGAAGTCGGCACCAGTCCGATCCATCTTGTTGACGAAAACGACACGGGGGACCTCGTACCTGTTGGCCTGCCGCCACACGGTTTCCGACTGTGGCTCCACGCCGGCGGTTCCACAGAACACGACCACCGCGCCATCGAGAACGCGCAGGGACCGTTCCACTTCGATGGTGAAGTCCACGTGGCCCGGCGTATCGATGATGTTGATGCGATGTTCGTCGAACTGGTTGTCCATGCCGGACCAGAAACAGGTCGTGGCCGCGGAAGTGATGGTGATCCCGCGCTCCTGCTCCTGCTCCATCCAGTCCATCACGGCGGCGCCCTCGTGCACCTCGCCCATCTTGTGGGACAGGCCCGTGTAGAAAAGCACACGCTCGGTCGTCGTCGTCTTGCCCGCGTCAACATGGGCAATGATGCCAAGGTTTCGATAACGTCCAATCGGGGTGCTACGACCCACCATTACGCATCTCCAATTACGCTGTCGGGGGACACCGCCCCCACAGCACCGCGTTAGTCAATATGCCGGCGAAATACCCGGCTAGAATCGGTAGTGCGAGAACGCCCTGTTCGCTTCCGCCATGCGGTGCGTATCCTCGCGTCTTCGTACGGCGGTGCCTCGACCATCCGCTGCGTCCATCAGCTCCCCCGCCAGTCGCGCCGCCATCGACTTCTCGCGCCGCGCGCGCGCGCTGTCCACCAGCCAACGCATGGCCAGCGCCTGGCGCCGGGACGGCCTCACCTCGACGGGCACCTGGTAGGTGGCTCCTCCCACCCTGCGGGACTTGACCTCGACAAACGGCGCAACGGTCTCCAGTGCCTTTTCGAACGTTTCGACCGGATCGGAGTGCTCCCTTTGCTCGATTCGAGACAGGGCACCGTAGACGATACGTTCGGCGACGGACTTCTTGCCGCTCACCATCACATGGTTGATGAACTTCGCTACCGTCTGGTTGTGATACTTGGGATCCGGGAGGATTTCCCGTTTGGCGACGACTCTCCGTCTCGGCATCTTACGCCTCCATGTTGCTCATGCTCGCCGTTGCCCACACTTGCGTTGCGATCCTCGGGAGCGAATCCACGGGCGATATGCAACAGCGGGCAACGCTTGATCGCCGGGATTCGCCGGGAATTACTTTGGTCGTTTTGCCCCGTACTTTGAACGGCCACGTCGCCGTTCGGCTACGCCCGAAGTGTCCAGGGTTCCCCTGATCGTATGATAGCGAACGCCGGGAAGATCCTTGACGCGTCCGCCCCGGATGAGCACCACCGAGTGTTCCTGCAGGTTGTGACCCTCGCCGCCGATATAGGAATTGACCTCGTAGCCATTCGTCAAGCGCACACGGCAGACCTTCCGTAACGCGGAGTTCGGTTTTCGCGGCGTGGTCGTGTACACCCGGGTACAGACGCCACGCTTCTGCGGCGATGCTTGCAGCGCCGGCACGATACTCTTCGACTGGCGCCGCTTGCGCGGTTTGCGAACCAATTGGCTGATTGTCGCCATGTGCTATCCAGGTCCTCCGGTCCTTGAGGCGCATCCATACACACGGACGCCCAACCGCAAGGGGCGCGGTATTCTATGCATGCCCGCCGGTGGCATCAAGCGCCGGCTGCTTCACCGACCACCGTGATCGCGCCGGATCCCGCCTTGGCCTGCGTGCCCCGAGCGTTCCCGCGACACGCGCCGCGCGATGAAATAGCCGACTACGCCGAGAAGGATGATCAATATTCCTGCCAGGCTCTCCATCGGTCGCCGCGCGGATATATAGATCAGCGTCCATCCAGTGACCGCAAGATAGATCAATGGCGGCAGCGGGTATAGCGGCACCCTGAAAGGGCGTTCCAGGGATGAATCGCGCCACCGCAGCACGAACACGCCGGCGACAGTGAGCGCGCTGCTCACCCCGAGGGTGAATCCCGCGAACACGAGTATGGACTCAAAGGAGGCCGTTACCACGAAAACCAGCGCCAACGCGGATTGGAACAGAACCGCGACCATCGGCACGCCGTGGGCGTTTGTCCTCGCCAACAGTCGAAACACCGTGAAGTCCTGGCCGACAACCTGCAGCACCCGGGGGCCCGCGAGCGTCATCGCGCTGACCGTGGAAACGAGCAGCAGAGCCAGGACAATGCCCATGACCGCCGCCCCCGAATCTCCGAAGACGAAGCGGGAGGCGACATAGCCGATCTCTATCTTGCCGGCCAAGGCATCGACTGGCGCCGCATACAGGAAAGTGAAGTTGAGCAGCAGGTAAAGGACCAACACGGTTCCCGTCCCCACAATCAGGATCGTCGAGAGTGTCTCGGCGGGACGCTCCAGCTCATCGAGGAGGTAGGTCGCGGCGTTCCAGCCCGTATAGGCGTAGTTGACGTAGATAAGGGCAACGGCAAACGCGCCCGAGGCAAGCAGGGCGCCATCTCCGGGCGCGGGGAGCATACGGATGTCCTGGGGCGTGTCGACCAGCAGCCATGCAAGGACGCAGAAGGCGGTGATCAAGCCGACTTTCACGTAGGTGAATACGCGCTGGGTGGCACCGCTTGCGCGCCGCGTGGAGGAATGGACGACCGCAAGCACAACGATCAGCAGCGCCGCAAGCCAGGTCGGCAGCAATGAAGGAAACACGGATGCGACGTAGGTGCCGAAGGCAATGGCGGCCAGCGCGGAGGGTGCAGCGAAACCGATCGTCGCGGAAATCCAACCGGACACGAAGCCGGCGCCCGGATGGTAGATTCGTGAGAGGAAATTGTACTCGCCGCCGGATCGAGGCATGGCGGAACCGAGTTCCGCATAAGTCAACGCGCCGCAGAGCGCGGTCAGGCCGCCAATGAACCACAGCATGAGGATCACAAAGCCCGACTGTATTTCCAACAGTTGGAAACCGAGGCTGGTAAAAACGCCTGTGCCGATCATGTTGGCGATCACCACCGTCACCGCGGTGCGCCGGGTGAAGTGTCGTGCGTTCACGTCATCGACCCGGTAGCGAAGGGGTGCTTTCTCGCGGGCATAATGCGGATCGCCATGGCCCAGTTCGGGTTTGCTCCTTCCTTTCCTTGTCCGCAACCCCCGGGACAAGGACGTCGCCCGTGCGGATGCATGAACGCCGAGCATCGCTCGACGTTTGTTCCCCGGCGGATCAGAAACCCGCGCTACCGTTTCTAATGGTCTCGAGGTAGTCCGGGTCCAGCGCCTCGTACATCGTGCTGCCGGGCTTCATGACGTAGACCGGATCGTCGATTTCAGAGATGTCGTAACCCTCGCGCTTGAGGTCTCCCTTTACCATCTTGAACGTGCCAGTGACCTCAATCTCCGACTGCACGCGGACAAAAACGGGACGCGCATAGGGGGGCAATTCCCGCGCAACATGGGCGGCCAGGCCGTCCACGTCGAGTTCGCATCCTGCTTTCAATCGCAGGGCCGCCATTCCCGCACGCCCATCGGCCCCCGGCACCTCCACACCGTAGACGTTGCAGAACTCGATGTCCCCGAAGCCGTTGATGATCTCGCCGACTTCATTGGTGGAGACGTTTTCCGACTTCCAGCGGAACGTGTCACCCGTACGATCGACAAACTGGTAGTGCGGGTAGCCAAGCGAGAAGCCCACATCGACTTCCTTGATCAGGTCTCCCGTGTTGAACCATGAGTCCCCGTCCTCCAACACGCCGTGCAGGACCTTGCTCTCCGTGGCTTCTGCATCCGTGTAGCCCTCGAACCTGGCCGTGGGACTGATGTGTCCCAGCAGCAGACCCGGTTCGCCCTGCTCCACCTGGATGCAGCGGCCATCCGGCCCGCGCACTATCTCGTCGGTGTCCACGTCGTAGCGGACCAGGGCGACTTTCGATGATGTCATGCCGAAGGTGCAATCCTTGTTCAGCAGGTTCGCGAAAGCCACGTTGCCTTCACTCGCGCCGTAGAACTCCGTCACCCGCGTTATCCCAAAACGCCGCTTGAAGTCCAGCCAGATGTCGGGCCGCAGACCGTTGCCCATCATGGTATGCAACGGATTGTCATGATCGTCGGGCAACGGATTCGAGTTGTTCAGGTAACGGCACAGTTCGCCGACATAAATGAAGGAGGTACAGCCGTGCTCGCGCACATCCGGGAGGAAGGCCCTCGCGGAGAACCGTCGCCGAAGGAACATGGACGCACCGGACATGAACGCTGCGCCCGCGCCCACCATGAGCGCGGTGCCGTGGTAAAGAGGCAGGCAGATATAGATGCGGTCCTTCGACGTGCAGCGCAGTCCCGCAGTGGCCGACAATCCGGCGGTCATCAGGTAGCGGCGATTCGACATCACCGCAGCCTTGGGCAAGCCCGTGGTGCCGGAAGTAAAGATGTACATGGCGGTCTGACCGAGGGTGACCTCTGCCGTTTCGGCCGGATCCTCCACCGAGAGATTGGCGCTTGCCGCCGCCATGTCGATGGCCCAGTCGGGCACCGGCGAGCCATTCGTCGACCCATCCGGAACGACGAAGTAATCGGCGCCCTGCTCAAGATCGAACTCGTCTTTCGCCTCATTGATCGCGTCTTGAACCTCGCCGCCGAACACACACTTCCTGGACGCAGTCACGTTGACACAGTGAATGAGCGGCCGTCCTCGCAGGTTGGTGTTGATCAGCCCCGCGGTAATGCCAAGCTTGTTGGTCGCGATCAGAAGGGCCAGAAACTCGATTCGGTTCTCCATCATGATGCTGACGGTATCGCCAGCGCCAAGACCCGCCCCCTTGAGAAAGTGCGCGTAACGGTTGGCGCGCGCGTTGAGTTCTTCCCAGGTGACGGACTCGCCTTCGCAGACGACGGCCGTCAGCGCGCCGAAGTTTCGGGCGGTACGCTCAACGACGGCGCCCAGGCAATCCTTCTCGTCGAGGGGACGCGGCTGCATGCCCTTCTTCAGCGCCAGCAGCACCGGCACGTCCCGCAGCACCGAAACGACTTCACGAATATTCATGGCGGCTACTCCGAACGTTTCACCGAAACATATACGCGGACACTGTCAAAAGGAAATCTCCGGCTTTGGTAGGACACATGGCCTGGAGCCATCGCGCCGCATCGACGCCATCGTCCCCGCCATCAAAGGCGATAAGTCACGACGAACCAGCCCTTGGTGGTGTTGGTCGCGTGTTGGCGAGCGCTGTATCTCGCAAACTTGAATAGCAGCCCGACCTTTTCCCCAACGGGCCATGAGACCGACAGGTCCGCTTCCCGGCCGTAATCGGTACCGCCCTTGGCCGCCTTGAAGTCGTGCAGCGCAACGCCAAGTACGGCGGAGCCGATCTTGCCGGTGGCCTTGAGGTAGAAGTCCTCGACTCCAGCCGCTGGCGTGGTCAGGAACTTGTCTGTCCAGCCCTGGAACTTGTGCAGGGTCGCAATAGGGTGTCGGAAGGACGCATTGCCGTCGTCGCTGCCGAGCACTTCGTAACCCGTCCTGTACATCACCGGGCCGCGTTCAAACCTGGCTTCGACCGTGTAGTAGCCGACGTCATAGGGACGCGGGTTGTCGGCCCAGTCCGATTGCCTGGCAATCGACGCGCTAAGCCCGAATGCTCCGAAAGACGCGTCGTAGTCGATCCCGTAGGTCCTGTTCGCGTTGGCGGGGCCGTTGTCGTTTTCGAAATCCATGAGATAGACGAAGCTGCCGAACGCGTGCCCTTCCGCTGGCTTGACTTCCAGCCGGAACAGATGGGAATTTCCCTCCCACTCGGCCGGCTGTACGCCGCCGTCCGGACCGAAGATCCGATTCACGTTGAACACGTGGCTGTATTCGATGCTGGCCCTGTCGTGCACGGACTGTACTCGCAAGGCATCAAAGGTCTGCTCATTCTGCCGCCAGGCCACGCCCCCGACGAACCGCTGTTCGCCATGAAGAATACGTTGCCGACCCATCGTCACTGTCAGACTACCGTCGCGGTAGCGGAGATACGCCTGATTGAGATCGAACCCTGTCGGGTCTGCCACGACCGGGTACTCGGTGAGGCCGTTCGTCGTGGAGTTGTATCGCTCTTCGCCGATGACGAAGACGTGGTCGCCTTCGAGACCCATGGAAAAACCCTCCGATGAGGGCATGATCCAGGACAGGCGGGCCTTGGCCGTCGACGCGCGCGCATCTTTTTCGATGCCATCCTGATCTACTGTTTCGATGCGATACCGAACGTTGAAGTCGAGCTTCGTATCCCGGAGTCCGTCAGCGAACTCGGCGAACGTGTGCAGCGGCGCGAGAAAGGACGCGACAACCATCGCCGCGGCTGCAGCGTCAAGCGTGTGATTCCTCACTGGCAATCTCTTCCGACGAGCGCTTGCCGAGCAGTGTAGCGGAGAGTCGCGGGCAGTTTCCACCGTTGGTTTCGGCAGTACAACGACGGCCTGATCGACGGTCTCCAGGCGGCGGCAGGAATTGAAGGCTGACTTCGTATCCGCCGCAGTACCGAGCGGCCCGGCCGACGCCCGCTACGCTATCGTCGCAGTCAACCAGGTCGTTGCGACCGCGCTCGGCACGGATATGGAATGTACATTGTGGGCATTCAGTTTCATCAGTCTCAACAACGCTACGACGGCCTCGGTAGATCTCGCCGGAAGCCGTTTACCTACAAATGTCCTGCAAATTCAGTTTCGGGTGAATTCAGTCATCCTGTCCAGTTTCTCGATAATCAACAAGATCAGCGCGAAGACATATTTCGCCTCTTGGCGTTCGGCTCTGGACATTGATCGCATGGCACATTGATGTCGAAATGAACCTCATTCGAGCCATTTCGACCAGTATCACATTCGTCGCGGCAAAGACTACCGGCAGCACCACCCGCGCCAATGTTATATACAAATGAGAGGGTCTTGGCGCCGACCAGGGACACCGGAGTGATTTCGGTCTCGATCACCATCAATGTCTTGATCTGGCGCAGCTCGCACAGGATGTACTCAATGTTGCCAAGCGCACCGCCCGGGAGATCTTTAACCCCTCAAGAAATCGGCAGGCTGTACCTGCTAGGCGTTTCCGCTACGGGTTTCGGTAGCACCAGGAAGAATCACTCCCGCCGAGCGAGCACGTGTCACCGCGTCAACCCTGCCGCTGACATCCAGTTTCCTGAATATGTTCTTCAGGTGATAGCGAACGCCATTCGCCGTAATACCGAGACTACGGGCGATTTCCTTGTCCCGCATGCCCCTCCCCAGGCATTCCAGTACCTCGATCTCACGCGCGGTGTACTGTTGCGCTTCAGAGACATCCGTCATCGCAGCGCCAAGGCGTTCGAGCAGATCATTCGCAAGCTTGCGAATGTCTGCCCGCAAGTCCATTTCCATCAGCGTCGCCAGCACCTGGGCGGTGGCTTCACGTTCGCGCACCAGGGGTCTGATGTAGTCCGTAGCACCGTCCGCGGACAGGTATTCGAGCAGCCGCGCTGCGGCATCGTTCTGTCTATCGGCCCGGTGTTCCATCCCCATCCACGCCGCCAGGCACCGCAGGTACGTTCGCGTCATGCCGCGCGCACTCGAAATCTCACAAAGCCCGACCGCAACCTCGCGAGCACCTTGCACCTCGCCCAGCGCCTCGAGCAACCGGATGCGCGCGAGCGATATGGCCTCCGTCTCTCGCCAGGACTGAACACTGGTGTCGAGCATGTCCCGCAAGTCGTTCGGCAGACCGGCCCCGCGCCACATCCTGGCAGCCTGGTCAACCCGCCCGTCCTTGACCAGGTAGACGACCCGCAGCGCGGACAGGTGACGCACCGCTCCGACGAACCCGTAACTCAGGGCGAAGTCCCGAGACTCCTCTATCGCCCGTAGCGCCCCTTCGGGGTCGCCGGTGTCGAATTTCCATTCCGTCGTGATATCGAGGGCCGCTGCGCGAACGTCGATCAATACCGCGGCGTCGCGCAGCGGTATGGGAATCTGCGATACACGCGTCTCGATTTCTTCCGTCCGGTTGCACTCCATTTCGACTTCCGTCGACAGAACGTCAAGAACGAGCGAGTGGCTGGCATCGTGGGGAAAGTGTTCCCCGGCAATACGCCTCGCGCGGTCGTAGTTGCTCCGGGCCTCCTCGCCACGGCCCTGCGCCATGGCGAGCAGACCTGTATGCAATGTCACATACAGATCACCATGATACGAGCCGCAGCGCGCGTACTGTTCTCGAGCCTCGGCAGCGAATTCGCGGGCAAGGTCGAATCGTGCCGCCTGATAATGCGCAATGAAAAGGATCGCATTGTGAACGGCAAGCGTCGCCGGGTCCGACTCCTCTTCCTGGTCGACAAGACCCAGGCTCGCCTCCACGTCCCGAATCAACTCGTCGGTTACTGGCATGCAGCCAAATCCTGTGAGTATTGACTGTATGATCGTCGCATCCACCCGCAAGGCGTGGTTCGATTCAACGTATGGGTCGCGCCTGAAATCACTCGTCTGGACCCGCACGCTTTCGTACAGGTGCCGAGCCTCCGCCAACCTGGCGTCGTTCACGAGAATGCGGCAGCGCAGTAGCGCCAGCCGGGGACGTCCCTCAAACACGTCCGGGGTGAGGAATCGCTCGGCCGCGCCCAGACGCGTCGAGCCTTCCTGCACGTACAGTCTTAGTCCACCCGCCCGTTCCAGGACGTCGCCGACAAGACGAGAATCACCAGCCTCACTGGCATGGCGAATCGAAGGAAGCAAATGGCCGTGACCTTCCATTGCGATAGCGATTTCGCGGTGAAGCCACCGATATCGATCCGGGTCTTCGCGCTGTAGCCGCGCGGCGCAATAGTCCTTCAGCAGCGGGTGCAGGCGTAGCGTTTCTCCGTCACCCCCCATGGGCTGGATGAGTCCTTGCAAAGACAGCAGTCCACCGGTTCTGGGCCCCGAATCCTCGCTGCCGAGAACTTCGTCCACCAACCCCAGGTCGATCCAGTCGAACAGCGAAAGGTCGAGCAGGAAGTCGCGGTCATGCGCCGGGACACCTCGCAACAGTCGAGCGCCGAGCCAGTTGGCCGCAATCCCCTCGTCCCGTGAAAGATTGTGCGCGGGCCACCCAACAGCGGAAGCAGAGCTTGCCTGGTCGGCTCTCATGTTGCGATAGAGACGCAGTGCGACGGGCCATCCTTCCGTGCGTGCGGTAGCTTCGGTCATCTCGCGCCTCGACAGGTCGCCGCCAAAGAAATCGACGATCTCCTGCCTGGAAAAACGCAACTGGTCGGCTGTCAGGAGGAGACCTCGCCCATTGAGCGTGACCGGCGTCAGATCGAGACCGGGGTTCTCCCGCATCGCCATCGCAACGCTGAGATTGTCGGGACGATGGCGGAGGAAAAAATCGAGGGCGGGAACGGCCGCCGCCGCGATGCGCTCCACCTCGTCGAGGACAAGCAGGCATGGCTCGCCGAAGTCTTCGATACTTCGCGCGACCAGCGCCAGGCCGTGATCCACCGCTTCGCTCGCGCTTGGGGTCAGGAGTCCCGCCCTTTCGAAAGCGTAAGCGAGATAGGTCCCGACCCCTTCCACGGTATCGTCTTCATCCAGCGTGAGCCAAGCGGCGAGTACGCCGCGCTCCGCCGCCCTGCGATGGACCTCCGACAGAACAGTCGTCTTGCCGAAGCCGCCTGGCGCCAGCATGACAACCATTGGGGATCCAGTTTCCTCGGTCCACTCAAGCAGTCGGGGACGACTGAAGTACGCATCAATGCGCTTGGGCACCGCTACCTTGGCGCTCAATAACCAGGGGACTGTGGCCGCCAGGGTAGAGCCTGCGGCACTGTGGGAGTTTCGCTCCGTCATTCGCCGATAATGCCGAGACTCCGGGCACGCTGCACCGCATCCATCCGGCTGTTGGCACCAATCTTTCGGAATATGTTCTTGAGATGATAGCGAACGCCGTGTTCGGTCAGGCCGAGATAGCGCGCGATCTGCTTGTCCCGCAGACCACGCGCTACGCGCTCCATCACCTCCAATTCTCGCGCGGTGTAGAGCGGAGTCTCGTCAGCGCGTCGCGCGTCCGGATCGTCCAGGCAGCTCAGAACCATCTCGGCAGATGCTCGAAGCCGGGGCTTGAGCGCCGTTCCCAATACCCGCCGCAGCAGTTCCGCGCTGACTTTCCCTTCGCGCACCAACGGTCTCGTGTAGTCGGCAACGCGCACGAGGTCGAGGAACTCGAGCAGCCGGGACGCAGCTGCGTTCACATTTCCACAACGGTATTCCAGTCTCATCCACAGGGCGAGGCACCGCATCCGGGTTCGCATCAATCCACGCTCTCTCGCGACTTCGCGCAACTCTTCTGCCAGGTGGCGTGCCGCATCAACTTCGTGCCGCGCCTCGAGCAGACGAATGCGCGCGCAGCAGATCGATTCCATCTCGCGCCAGGATTGATTGTCCAGATCGAGCATCTCGGAATCACATTCGGGCAATTCGGCGTCCCTCCAGGCGCGGCGCGCCGACGCAACGTCACCGCGGATGACCAGGTAGGAAACACGCAGCGCCGACAAGTGACGCACCAGGCGCGGCAGCCTCTCGGTGGTGGCGAAATCCAGGGCGTCTTCCAGCACTCGCAGGGCGCCTGCCGCGCCCTTCCTCTCGAAAGCTCGCTCGGACACGACACCATAGGCGGCCGCGTGAGCATCGAACGCTCTCTCGACGATGCGCAGCGGCACGCGGGACGCCAGGTGCCGGTCAGACTTCAGCCTGTTTCGCTCAAGATCCAGTTCGGCCATGAGAACGCGCGCAATCAACGCCGGGCTGCGGCGTACATACATCCGCGCGGCTTCCTCCGTGCGGCCTTCGGCCATGGCCATCAGGCCGAGGTGGAAGTCGTTAAGAACAAGGCCGTAGCGAGCGTCGACGTCCACAAGGCACTGTTTCGCCCGCATTCCCAACCACTGGCTGCTCTCGAATCTAGCCCGCTGGTAGTCAGCGCTGCAGAGAATCGTGTAGAGAAGGCCTCGAGCCATCGGATCAAGTCGTTCGTCAGCCGCCAGCTTGGCCGCGTCTGCCAACACCTTGGTCACGATCTCGCTGCCGAACGGCTCGCAACCGAACATCACCAATGTCGATTGCGTGAGTACGCTATCTGTCCAGAGCGCGAAGTCATCGCCGCCCTCCGGTCGCGTCGAAAGCCCATGGTCTTTTCGCGGACCGCCATGTACAGCGCAAGCGCCTGGTCCAGCTTGGCCCGCGCGATCAATGCGGCGCACCGCAGGAACGCCAGACGAGGAAAACTCTCGATGACTTGCACGGTCAGCAAACGGTCGCACTCAATAAACTGCTCCATTCCGTGCCTGCACCATAGCTGCACGCCGCCAGCGGCTTCCAGGATCTGTCCCACCAGGGCATGGTCCCCGCTGTCGGTGGCATGGTCCAAGGCAGAGATCATCCGCCCGCGACGCGCCATGGCGGCGGCGATGCGACCATGGAGCATTCGAAAACGCGCCGGCGACTTCTGAAAACGGCGTGCGGCGCAATACTCCTTGATGAGGGGATGCAAGCGCAGCGTCCCTAGTTCGGTATCGTCGGGTTGTACCAGGCCCTCGATTCTCGACAGAAGGTTCGCTCCGTACTTGGTGTGCGTCTCGGAAAGCACCTCCGACGCAATGATCGGGTCGATCCCGTCCAGCAAGGAAACGTCGAGCAGGTATTCGCGCTCGTCATCGTCCATATCCCGCCGCAACCGCGCGGAGATCGATCTCGCCGCCATTCCCACGTAGCCTTCTCCGGGCTCGGCGCCAGCCCCCGGCCCCGCATCTCCGAACGTCGTAACGTCCCTGGCATTGCGATAGACCCGAAGCGCCGCCGGCCATCCCTGGGTCCGTTCCGTCATCTCGGCAAGTTCGCCACGCGACAATCGGCCATCGAAAAAGAGAGCGACCTCCGGCTTGGAAAAACGCAAATCCTCGACCCGGTAGAACTCTCCGCGCCCGTCAACGACTTCGGAAGCCAGATCCAGCCCCGGCGGACTTTGGCGCATCGCCATTGCGAAATGGACATTTGGCGGCGCGCGGCGCACCAGGTAATCGATCAGCCGAATCTGCCCGGGGTCTACGAGACGCTCAACCTCGTCGAGTGCGAAAAGGAACGACTTGCGGTGGTCGTCCATCGCCCGCATCAGCAATCCCATCCAGTCGCGCAAGGTACTTTCCGCCGGACCGCCGGTCTCCGATGGACGGCGTACCGTGGAACGTGGCACGGAAATGTCCAGACCCGCGTGTCTCAGGGCATGCTCGATGTACGCGGCCAAGACATCCAGAGTGTCTGCTTCGTCCAGGCTCAACCACGCCGTAAGAACGCCGCGCGCCCTTTCCCGGCGACAAATGTCGGTGAGCAACGTGGACTTGCCGAACCCGCACGGTGCATGAAACACGGTGAGGCGCCTGTTGATCGGTTGGCATCGTCTGAGCAGTTGAGGCCGACGCAGGTAGCCGTCGACCCGCTCCGGAATCGCTACCCTGGCCGTCGCAAGCCACGGTGCTTCTTTGGGATGTAAGCCGCGCCCTCCGGACAGTACGGACTTCACGTTAGTCGAGGGCACACTTTGATCTCGGCCAGAATTCGCCGCAGCGATTCTAAAGGAAACGCATGGGAGAGCACCATTCGAAAGGACTTCATGGGTAAGTGGGCTTGGACGGGGGTGCAATGCGGCGCGCCCGAAGGACCGACGGATTTCATGGCGAAGGGGGCTTGCTGTCAGGCGCCGAACGCACCGATTTCTGGCTACCTTGTTGAAATATATCGAGTTGTTGCGGGTCCAGGTTGGACGAATCCGGATCGGGACCGAGTTGATCCATCTGCAACAACTCGCCGACGGTGTGAAGGCGCCGTCGGAGCGCCGTACGGCCCCTTTCGTCCAACGGACCCATGCGGCTTTCGCCCTGCTCCAACCGCACGGCGATAATGGATGTGTCCGCGACATGCGGATTGTTCAGCATTTCCACGCTGTGACTGGTCACAAGAACCTGCGTCGCCTTTGCCGATTCCGCAAAGGCATCTACAAGAACATTCGCAGCCAGCGGGTGCAGCGCAACTTCGGGTTCCTCGATACCCACCAGTCGGCGTGCCGAAGTGTCCGTCCCCTGGAACACGGCCACCAGCGCGCCCAGGGCGCGAAGCGTTCCGTCGGACACGTTATTCGGCGCAAACCGCCAGGAGTGCTTTGCCCCGCGAACCGCGCGACGGAACTCAAGCGCTTCCCGCGGACCAACGATTCGACGATGAACGCTATCGATTCCCGGCACCATCCGGGCGAGGTAGCCATCGATACGCCGCTTGAGTTCCGGACTGCCAGACGCCAGCGCTGCCACGACGCTGGCGATATTGCCGCCGTCGCGCTGCAGCAGCCGGCCACCGTCCAGTGGCTGCAGGGCGCGCATCTCGTCCGGACGCAGGCTGTAAAAGCCCATCTCGGACAACGCCTCGTACACGGGACGGAAAGCCGCGAGGCCGGATACATTGACCAGGTAGAGGCGGTCCAGTGCAACCGCCGGCGGCGACGGAATCGTGCTCCTGACGACGCGGCCGCGCCTCGTGGAAAAGAACCGGGGGCTCTCGTCGCGTTCCGTGACGAGGCATTCTTCGCGCTCCACAACGTAACCTTCGCCTGGCTTGGCGCCGATCAGGAAACCGTAGTTTCCCGAGGACTCGTCGAGATTGAAGTCGACGCGTATCGCAAAGTGCGTCGGATGGCCTCCGGAGCGGCGGCGAACCTCGTTGATCCCGCCGCGTTGGCGCAACGCGTGCTGAATGGAAAACGCAAGCGAATCTGCCACGAAGCGGAGCGCGTCGAGAAAATTGCTCTTTCCGGCTCCATTCGGTCCGACGAGGAACGAAAGCCGGGCGGGCGCAACATCGCATGCGGCGATACTCTTGTAGTTGCGCAGGACCACACGGGTTATCAGGCGGCCGCTCATGGCACCTATCATATGACGACCAGTTCGCGCACGGGGCGCGACATAGACGGAGATGCGAAGTGAAGTACGGCGACATAGAAGTTCAACGCGACGGATTCGTCGCGCTACTTGAGATTCAGCGGCCCCCGAACAATTTCTTCGACGTGGATCTCATCAACGACATGGCGGACGCGCTCGATGAACTCGACGCCGACGTGAACATGCGCGCATATGTGCTGTGCGCGCAAGGCAAACACTTCTGCGCCGGCGCCAACTTCGGCGACCCTGCGCGCAATGCGGCCAGACCCGTCAGCTTCCGCGACGGCGTCAATCCCCTCTATGCCGCCGCGGTGCGCCTTTTTTCCGCCAAGAAGCCCATCGTCGCCGCAGTCCAGGGTGCCGCCGTGGGAGGCGGCTTCGGGCTTGCGGTCATGGCGGACTTTCGCGTGGCGTGCCCCGAGGCACGCTTCACCTCGAATTTCGTCAAACTCGGCTTCCACCCAGGCTTCGGCCTCACGCACACGTTGCCGAAGATAATCGGTCAGCAGAAGGCCAATCTCCTGTTCCTGACCGGCCGGCGCATCGACGGCGAAACCGCCCGCGACTGGGGACTGGCGGATATCCTCACCGACCAGGCCAATCTCCGCTCCGAAGCCGTTCGCCTGGCCAGCGAGATAGCGGAAAACGCGCCCCTGGCAGTGCAGTCGGTGCGGGCGACGTTGCGCCAGGGACTGGCGGAGGAAATCAAGACCGCCACCGACTGGGAGAATGTCGAACAACGGCGGCTGCAGCAAACGGAAGACCACAAGGAAGGTGTCCGGGCGGTGGCCGAACGCCGGCCGGGGAACTTCGTCGGACGTTGAGTCGGCTAGCTGGAACTAGCGCCACAAAACCCATCGCCCTGACGGGCGCCGTGTTTTACCCCCGCCCAAGCCCTCTGTTTAGCCCATCCCGCCCGTCCCGGATCCTGCGCCCTTGATCGGCACTTGCGTGCCGTTCTACGGCGCGGGCTCCTAGACTTCAACGTAGCTGTCGTCGAAGAACGGACTCCAAGTATCGATGATAGTACGTCGAACCGGGGCCTCGAGCCGGGCGCCCATTTCGACAACGGACGGGATCAACGCCGCGTCCCGCGCAAGATCCGCGACCTTGAAGGTCTGCAGACCGGTCTGCCGCGTGCCGAGGATGTCTCCCGGACCACGCAGTTCCAAGTCCTTCTCCGCGATGACGAAACCGTCGCTGGTCTCCCGCATGACGCCAAGGCGCGCCCTGGCGATGTCCGATATCGGAGGATCGAAAAGCAGGATGCAATCGCTCTGCCGCCGTCCCCGACCGATGCGGCCCCGGAGCTGGTGCAACTGCGCGAGTCCGAGCCGCTCCGGATTGTCTATGACCATGAGCGACGCGTTGGGGACATCGACGCCGACTTCGACCACCGTCGTGGCCACGAGCACGTCGACGTCTCCGTTCTTGAATCCGGCCATGGCCTGGGCCCGTTCCGTTGCCGACAAACGACCATGGACCAGCCCGATACGGAGCCCGGAGGCGGCATCGCGCAACGTTTTCGCGACGTTCTCGGCCGCTTGCGAGTCTAGACTGTCGGAAGCTTCGATCAGGGTACAGATCCAGTACGCCTGGCGACCCGTCCGACAGGCGGATATCAGACGATCCACCACCTCCGGCCGCCGGGAACTGGACACCACGCTGGTGTGCACGGCTGGACGCCCGGGCGGTAACTCGTCGATCACCGATACATCCATATCCGCGTAGAGCGCCATCGTCAGGGTGCGCGGAATGGGCGTCGCCGTCATCACCAGTTGATGCGGAAGATCTCCCTTTTGCCGGAGTTGCATCCGTTGATGCACTCCGAAACGATGCTGCTCGTCAATGATGGTCAGCGCGAGTGACGCGAACTCTACCGAGCCCTGGAACAGGGCGTGGGTACCGGCGACTACCAGCGCCTCGCCGCACGCAATCTGCGCGAGGCGCGCGCGACGTTCCCCCGCGGCGAGACGCCCGGTGACAAGGCTGACCTCAATGCCGAGTGGCGACAACCATCCGGACAGCGTCTCGTAGTGCTGTTCCGCCAGAATCTCCGTCGGCGCCATGATCGCCGTCTGACATCCATGCTCGGCCGCTCGGATCGCCGCAAACGCCGCGACGACCGTCTTGCCCGAGCCAACGTCTCCCTGCAAAAGCCGCATCATCGGCGCCGGACTGTCCAGATCATTCAGCACCTCCGATACGACGCGGCGTTGCGCACCCGTCAGCCGGAAGCCCAGGCTTCGCAGCAACTCGCGTCCAAGCCCCTGCGCTCTCGGCAGCGGCGTCGTGCTCTGCCGGGCGCGCAGTTTCTGGCGCTCGCGCATCAACAGGTGGTGCGCCAGCAATTCGTCCTTGGCGACCCGCTCGCGCGCGAGGCCCAGCGCTTCGGCGGTCGCGTCCGCCGGCGGCCGGTGCAGGAACAGGACAGCCGCGTCGAGCGAGGGAATCCGTTCGCCGGGCAATACACTCCCGTCCAGGGTGACATCGGCGTCCAGCACCTGTTCGACACACGCCCGGATGCGCGCACTCGCGAAACCGTCGGTGGCCGGATACACCGGCGTCAGGGCGGGTTCCGGCGCGTCCGGCCTGGTGGGCGTCACCCGGTACTCCGGATGAACCATCTCCCTGCCCGCCGGCCCCGCGCGCACTTCGCCGAAACATCGCAACCAGACGCCCGGTCGGAGCGCTTCGAGTTGTCGGCGCGAAAAGTGAAACAGCCGCATGGTCAGAAAACCGGCGCCGTCCGAGATGGTCGCCGTCAGACTTCTTCGGCGACCATACGCGAAGTTGGATTTGACGAGTTCGCCTGCCACCAGGCACGACTGTCCGATCTCCACTTCGCGTAACGGGACGAAGCGCGTTCGGTCCTCGTAGCGCATCGGCATATGCAAAAGCAGGTCCCCGACGGAAGAGATGCCAAGCCGCGCAAGGCTTCTGGCGGCGGCCGGCCCAACCCGGTGCAGCGCGGTTACCGGATCGCTCGGCTTCATTCGCGATCTTTCCCCAGTGTCGTGTCCCCCGCGTTATGGCGCTTCAGCGCGTCCCACGGGCCAGAACGAGCGGGACACGACACTAGCACCGGCGGGGCGGGGCGAGAACTCAGGTGACTGTCCGGGTTGCGCTGCCGCCGATGGCGCCGGCCGTGGGGCACCTCAGCCGACTAGCCGACGTACGCTCTGGACCGCCGGAATCGCAAGCAGCCTCTGCCGAACGCGGTCCAGTTGCTCCCGGTTCGACACGGAGAGATCCACCGTGACGCTGGACAACTCCGCATTGCGTTCGTCGACCCTGATGTTGCTGATGCCCGCGTCCGTCTGGTTGACCGATGCGGCGATCTCCGCGAGCACACCCTTGCGCCGGCTCACCGTCAACATCAGCATGGTCTCGAACTCCCCGCTGATCGGATCGGTCCAGCGCACCGGAATGATCTGGTTTGGCGTCCGCCGCCGCACGGATTCCATGTTCTGGCACGTGTCCAGGTGCACCACCAATCCCCGCTCCGGCGTCACGTGACCGATGACGGCATCGCCCGGCACGGGACCGCAGCACCGGCCGCAGGAGATGACAAGGCCTTCCCCGCCCCGGATTGCGACGGGTCCGCCCTTGTTGATGTCGACCGCCTCGTAGTCGGGATTGTCGGCCGACAGCAGGCGCTGCGCGACGGCATAGGCCATCAGGTTGCCGGTGCCTATCCCGGCCAACACCTCGTCCAGCTTGCGCACGCCGAACTCGCTAAACACCTTTCTCAGGCGCCGGAAGTCGAAGTCCTTGATGGACGCGTCCGCGTTCTCCAGGGAACGGTTGAGCAGCCGTCTTCCCAGCGCTATGGACTCGGATCGGTGCTGGGCCTTCAGCGCCTGTCGAATCGCCGAACGGGCGCGCCCCGAAACGGCAAACGTCAGCCACGCCGGACTCGGCCGCGCGTCGGGAGAAGTGATGATATCGACCGTCTGGCCGCTATCGAGCTGCTGCGACAGGGGCGCCAGCGTCCGGTCCACGCGGCAGGCCACACAGTGGTTGCCGATGTCCGTATGGACAGAGTAGGCGAAGTCCACCGGACAGGCGCCCCTCGGAAGTTCGAAGATGTCGCCTTTCGGCGAAAACACGTACACCTCGTCCGGAAACAGGTCCGTCTTGAGGCTCTCGATGAACTCCTGCGGATCACCGGCCCGCCGCTGCAGGTCGAGAACGCCGTCGATCCACCGCGACGCCCGAGCCCTGTTCGTGAGCGACGCGTCGCCGGATTTGTACAACCGGTGGCCAGCGATACCGTGGTCGGCGACCGCATCCATCTCACGGGTCCGGATCTGGACCTCCATGGTGACGCCGCGCATTCCGATCAGGCTAGTGTGCAGGGACTGATAGCCGTTCGCCTTGGGTATGGCCACATAGTCCTTGAAGCGACCGGCCACAGGCTTGTACAGGTTGTGTGCCACGCCAAGCGTTCTATAGCAGTCATCCACCTGGTCAACGATGATGCGGACGCCAAACACATCGACGATGTCCCCGAACGGCTTGCGCTGCGTCTTCATCTTCTTGTAGATGGAATACAGGGTCTTTTCCCGCCCGCGCACCTGCGCTTCGATGCCGTCTCGCTCCAACGCGGTCTCGAACGACCGCGTGATCTCGTCCATCAACGCCTTGTGTCGCGTTCGCCGAGCCGTGTCGACGGCCCGGCGGAGGCGGTCAGCCCGCAGCGGATACAGCGCCTCGAATCCGAGTTCCTCCAGTTCGGTGCAGAGATTGTGCATGCCGAGCCGATTCGCGATCGGCGCATAGAAGTCGAGGGTCTCGCGCGAGATCCGCCGCCGCTTGTCCAGCGGCATGACGCCGATAGTGCGCATGTTGTGCAGCCTGTCCGCCAGCTTTACGAGGATCACCCGCAGGTCGTTGGCCATCGCGATGGCCATCTTCTGAAAGTTCTCGGCCTGGGCCTGTTCATGGGTCTTGAACATCTGCCCCAGCTTGCTCACGCCATCCACGATGTGCGCGACTTCTCCGCCGAACTCCGCCGCAAGGGCCTCCTTGGTGGCACCGGTGTCCTCGAGCACGTCGTGGAGGACCGCCGCCGCAACGGACTGCTCATCCATGTGCATTTCGGAAAGGATGCTGGCGACCGCCAGAGGGTGGGTGATGTAGCTGTGTCCCGTACGACGGGTCTGCCCGGCGTGGGCTTCCTGCGCGAAGCCGTGCGCACGCACGACGATGTCGACCCCGATTTCCGGGAGATACTCCGATAGCGACTCGGCGAGCGAGTCTATCGTTGCGGGAGCGGCGACCTCGTCGTTCGACGCCCGCGCGGCGAGAAGGTTATGGAAGTACGACTCAAAGGTCGTTGCGTGCATCATCCCCTATATAAAAAGGCCCTTCGACCCTGTCGGTTGTTTCCGCTTGCGCGTCGTGTGCCGACACGTCCGTGGCATCAAGGAACTCGTCGCTTATCAATCCTTCGGCGATTTCCCGCAGCGCCATGACGGTAGGCTTGTCATTCTCCGGCTCGACCAGCGGGTCGACAAAGGGATTGTGAAGTTGCCGCGCCCTTCGGCTGGCGACCATGACCAGTTCAAATCGGTTATCTACTTGTTCGAGGCAATCCTGAACTGTTACTCGGGCCATGGTTCACCAATCTCCTCAAATTCGGCGAAGTGCTGAGTGTACCCAAGCACCTTCAGGTAAGAAACCCTTCGTTTGGGGTCCGAGATCGATGAACAGCGAGTCCGCCGCCGTCGAGAACGCCAGGGCCGTTGCCGCCGCCGTAAATCCCGCCGAGAACAATCCGCGTCGAGACGAACACTCCGCGTACGAGTAGCGGCACGTCGACACCACACTCGCCACGCCGAACTCGCCGCTAGCAGCGCCCCCAACCTGCCCCTGGCACACGAAACCGACCATGACGCAGCCCGTCCGAGCCGGCGCCTGCGACCGCCCGCTCGGGTCAACGAAGCTCATGGGGCTGTTGGAGACGTAGCTGTAGCCGTTCCACGCCTGCGCCGAGCCCGAATCCCCCACCAGCGGGTCCGGGCTCAGGAACCGGCCCAGCGTCGGGTCGTAGACCCGCCCCCCGCGATGGATCAATCCCGTCCGGTCCAGGTGCTCGTGGCCCGTGTGCCCGCGCGTGCGCGGATCCGACGAGCCCGCCAATGCGGAGATCTCCGCCCGCGTCAGCGCCGCCGTCCAGTCCGCCTTGCGCCGGCCGCCGAACGGGTCGTGCGCGAGAGTGCGCGTGCGCGCGCCGTCCGCGCCCGTCACGCCCTCCACCGAGCCGAGATGGTCCTTGTGGATGTAGTCCACGTGGTCCGCCGTGGTGGTCGTCTCCTTGCCGTTGTCGTCCATCCCCACGGTCGTCGTCATCACGTGCCGGACCGCGTCCGTCACCCGCGTCTGCCGGATCGACGTGTGCGCCGCCCCCGAGCGCGGCAGCAGCTCCTCGAACGCGCCGGCGTAGTAGGTGTTTTCGGTCCGCAGGGTCTCGCCGTCCATGTAGGATGTCTTGCGGTGGTAGCGCGCGCCGTTCGGGCCGTAGGCGAACTCGTCGCGCGCCGTCGGCATGTCGTCCGTCTTGCTGTCGCCCACCGTGACCCGCTCGGGCAGGTTGCGGCCGTTCCAATCGATGTACTTGTCGTCGCCGCATGTCGTCGAAGTGCAGTCGTACCTCGTGATGTTGCCGTCCGCGTCGTGGCTGAACGCGTGCGTCTTGCCGCCGATGGTCGCGCTCGTCAGCCGGTGCGGCTTGGACGCGTCGTAGCCGTACGCCGACACACTGATATCCGCGGCCACCGAGCTGGTCCTGGTCTTCAGGTTGCCGTTCGCGTGGTACGTCTGGCTCAATGTACGGGTCGCGGTCGCGCTGTCGTTCAGCTTCGTCGTCGACGTCTTCAGCCGGCCCAGCGGGTCGTAGGCGAACTCCTCCAGCTTCGCGTTCATCCCGCCGACGTGGCTCGCGCGGCTATCGAGCAAGCCGTCGCTGCGCCAGGCGTAGGCGTTGTCCTGGATCTTCGTCCCGCCGCTCGCGACCGTGTCGATGTCCCTCGGCCGGCCCGTCTTCGGGTCGAAGATGCGCGTCGTCGTCACGCCGTTGCCGTACCCGTCCAGCGCCACGCTCGTCGACGTGTGCGTCAGCGTTGCGCGATTGCCCGGGTGTCGTATACGTAGCGCCTCATAATTCGACGAACGGACGGACGGTGGTCCTGACTCGCACGAGCGAGTCCTAGGCGCAGCCTGGCGTCTAGGTTTCTAGCCACATCCCTGCGCTGATTTCGTCACCGTTTCGCTCAGATGTGTGTTGCTGTTGTAGGTTGGGGTCTGGTTGAAGTCCGGCCCCGTACGAACGTCGCGGACGTCGCACTCTCGTCCACCGCGCCACAAGAGACATAAAAGGACACTACGCGCCCTTGACCCACGTTGTGTGGAGAAATTTCGGAGTGACGACTTCTTCATTCAGAGCGAGAAGCGCCTCCTTTGCCGCTACTCGCGCGCGAGCCCAAAAGTCGTCATTCCTCAACCTGGCGGCATAATAAGCAAGTGATCCATATCGCATGGTTGGCCTAGAGTCGAACAACCTATCCACTTGCCGAATGACATCACCCGCACTGCGCTCTACCATTCCACCGTCTTCAAGTTGTGGCAACAGAAGAAACGCGTCGTAGAAATTTCCTGCGACTTCATCGGTAGCCACAACAAAATCGGGCAAGTACGCCAGCTGATCGTCCGCATCGGCCGCAAGCAACTGTAGACTCTCGACCAGGAGCTCGTATTGGTCGTGCAGGGTCATCGGTTCACACTCTGATACTCATAGTATTTCACAACACCTTACGGTCCCGCCGGAACCCGAACTGGCGGTTGATTGGGAATCCCCGAGACCTTCCAATACGCCTTCCCGTCGAAATGTCTCCACGTGCCTGGGTGATACTGGACCATCCTACCTGTTAAGTTGCCCGCCTGATTGACTTCTCTCAGCATCCATCCCCCTCCAGGATGGGATTCGCTACGGCGCATCACGTCCTGAATCCATCCCGGCGTATCGCCAATTTCTGATTGAACCCGCTCCAGATTCCTGCCTTCCAACAACGACGGGTTCGAAAACACGTCCTCTACTGACTCAATCGAACCTTCCGGTCGAGTCGGATGCTGATTCGCTCTGCTGCGTTCCTCTTTTTCCTTGTTTCCTTGCTTGTCGCGAGCCCATCGCTTGGCTATCCATTTAGCTGCCTGTCTGAAGCCTTCACGGACCAAAATACCAATGACGACGGGCAAATGAACCGCCGCCTGGGGGTCGTAACGATCATGATAGCCGCGATCGAAATTCGGCAATTCGATTGGTCTGCGCGTGATGTCTAGAACACCGGACACCGGCACTTGGCTGGTGACGGACATGCTGCCTTGCCGATAGATGTACTCGTAGCGGAATGGGTCGTAGGAGTCCGACCCGCCGAAGATCCAATCCGGGTCACCGTTCCAGATCGGGGTCCAGGATACGAGAACGTCGACGAACCAGAAGCTGAAGGTCGAGACGACCGTTTCGAGGCCGAACCCGCCGCCGGCCGCGCCGCCGCCCTGCCCTTGGCACATGAATCCGACCATGACGCAGCCCTGCCGCGCCGGCGCCTGCGACCCCGCTCGGGTCGACGAAGCTCATGGGGCTGTTGGAGACGTAGCTGTAGCCGTTCCACGCCTGCGCCGAGACCCGGTTCCCCACCAGCGGGTCCGGGCTCAGGAACCGGCCCAAAGTCGGGTCGTAGACGCGTCCCCCGCGATGCATGAGTCCCGTCCGGTCCAGGTGCTCGTGGCCCGTGTGCCCGCGCGCTGTGGGGCGGGGATGGCGGCCGACGACGCTGGATGCGGGTTTGAGCGATCGGTGGGCTCGCGCGGTCCCGTCGCGGCACATTCGCGGACGCCATCCCTGCCCGAGCGGCGAGCGGGCTTTTTTGCTGCGCGTCAACCGGCGGCGCGCCCGGGGACCATGCCGTCGCGGATGCGCAGGAACAGCTCGCGGCGCCTGGCCTGGACCCGGCGCGCGGCCTCGAGGTCGGTCTCGGCGGCGGCGACGGCGTCGAGCAGCGCGAAGCCGAGCCCGGGCTTGAGGAACCGCTCGGCGTCGGCGAGCGACCGGAGCCGGGCGTAGGGGGTCATGACGTCGCGGGCGAGATACTTGCGCCGGATCCTGCCCTTGCCGTCGCGGTGCTCGGTGGCGAACAGGCAGGGCCGGTGGAAGTTGAGGAACGGAGACAGGGTGCCCTGGGCGAAGCGGTTGACGTCGTCGGCGAAGCGCTGCGGGATATGATCGTGGCCGAACCACTTGCGCACCACGTTGGCGTTCTTGCCCTCGACCAGCGCGTTGTCGTTGGAGCGCCGGGCGCGGGACTTGGTGAACTCCGCGCGCAGCTTGTCGAGCAGCCGCGCGACGCGGTGGTTGATGTACTCGCTGCCGTTGTCGGCGTGGAAGCCGAGGATGGGGAACGGGAACGACAGCAGCAGGCCCTCGAGCAGCGGCAGCAGGAAGCGCTCGGAGATGCCGACCGCGGCGCCGACGAACTCGTGCTGGGTGACCTCGTCGACCAGGTTGATCAGGTACAGGCCCTTGACCCCGTCGCGGTCGCCCTGGTGGACGGTGTCCACGCGGACGAAGCCGGGCCGGCCCTCCGGTTCCGGCGCCTGTCGCAGGCCGATGGCCGCGGTCGCCGGCCGCGTCTTCGTCCACAGCGTGCGCTTTGCGCGATAGGTCGCGGAGTTGCGCAGGTTGTACACGTGGCCGTTCGAGATCGTCGCCAGCCGCGCGAAGCGGGCGTCCCCGAACACCTCGAGCTGGCGCCGCAGGACCTCGCGCGTGGCCAGCCCCGACATCTGCCCGAAGGCCTCGTCGACCTCCGCCAGCATCCGGATGTCCGCCGCGGCGTACCTGCGCGCGAACGGCCGGCCGCGGTTGCCGCCGCGCCGGTCACGGATCGCGCCGGTGTCCCGCCACTGCCGCACCAGGCGCTCCATCTGCTGGCGCGAGATGCCCGTCGCGGCCACCAGGAACCGCAGAACCACCCCCTTGTCGCGCTTGCCCAGCCGGCGGTAGCCGAAGCGCTCCAGCGTCGCCCGCGCGAAGCCGTACGCCTCGCCCCGGTCCCTCGATTGAAAGTCCACCGCCTCGTTGCCTTCCACGAAGGCGCGAAGCTGCTCGATGGTGCGTAGCCGCCGCGTCTGAATGTCCACGATCATCCCCGAATGATGCGTCGAACACCCGTTTCACCCTCACTTCGCGTTGGAATCGGACCTTCGCTTCACCCTCACTTCGCGTTGGACAGTACGAACATTCGCGATACACCCATCTGCTGCCTATACTCACGAACGGACCTCCTCCACTTTAGTGGACAGCTCACTATTGTGGCAAAGGCCCCGTGAAGTGAGCGACACTGTCGGTTCGGTGACCGACGGACCATGCTCGATGCGGGCAGTCCCCGCGCTACTTCCGGCCCGTGGCCCCCAGTCTCGCTTCCCGCGTTTCCTCAAGCTTCCGATACTCTTCGTCGCATACGGACCTCGCCGGATTGAGGCGGCAAAACTCCAGGCCGAACTGATCCTCCAACGTGTGCTTGATTTCGAACGCCAGACGATCCAAGGCCTCAACTGGCATGTCTCCCTTGTCGAAAAAAGCCAACGAAATGATGCTCCTGTCGGGATCGTCGTCCGTGCCGAAATCGTGGTTGCCTGCAATCACGGTCCACCTGTTGCGCTCAAACGAACGGTCGTTGCAATACATGAAAGTGGTGAATACGTCATCGCTCCCGGTCACCGATTTACTCTGTTCGTGCACTACGAGATCCCACTGCGCCCCGACCTCCCGCAGGTATCGCTCGACATCAACGGCCATCGACTTGTCGAACGCGGCCCGGTAGGCGACGTGCGGAGACTCATGCGTGCCGCACGACGCCGCCGCAAAACCCAGCCAAAGCAACAGCGTCGTCCGAGCCGTCTGGATGGCGAATCTCATCTCTTGTCCCTCAAGGCCCGTACGGATATGGCTGGCTGCGTTCCCGGGGAGAATACCCAAACCGCCGCAGAACCTCCTCTGCGCCTCGTCGGAATGTCCCCACCCCAACAGCGTTGGCGAAACTTGGATTCCCGCCCGATCCGGTTCCGGTGATGACGTATCGGAGATGGCCGTCCTCCCCAAAGAGCACCTCGTGAGTCACCTCTCCGGGATGGAATATGTGCCCTGCGCGGGTTCGGTTCACGCTTCGTCGCGACAACGGAAACTCCTCGTGGTGGATTGGCTGTGTGCCGAGCAGCAGGCCTTTATCCCCGGTACCCTCGTCGTCCCACGAGAACGGAACGTCGTTCTTGTTGACGTGGTCGTAGACGCGATCCGCCCATACCTCATTGCAGATTGCCGACCTCTTGCAGATGCGTGCGGTGATTACGTACTTGTGCGAGTTGCCGTCCACGGAGGTCTCGATTTCGACGCCTGTCGCGCGCCCATCCATTCGCCTGCGCGTGATGTCGGGAGTGCCGGCGACCGCCAACTGGCTGGTCACGTTGAACGTGATCGAGAAAAATGCGATGCCGAAGTAGAAGGGCGGGGAGTGGTCGTAGGAGCCCCACCCGCCGTCGCCGACGCCGCCTCCGGAATGGTTGTATATGATCCCGCCGGGACCGATGCCCGGAATGCTGCCCCAGCCCGGGTTGAACCAGGCGGAGGCGACGGAGAAGAAGATGTCCACCCACTGGAAGCGGTGGGTGGAGACCACGCTCGCCAGGCCGAACCCGCCGGCCCGCGGCATGCACGCCATGCCGCCGAGGCTGCAGCCGGCGGGCGCCTGCGACAGCCCGCTCGGGTCGACGAAGCTCATCGGGCTGTTCGAGACGTAGCTGTAGCCGTTCCACGCCTGCGCCGAGCCCCGGTCCCCGACCAGCGGGTCCGGGCTCAGGAACCGGCCCAGCGTCGGGTCGTAGACGCGTCCCCCGCGATGTATGAGTCCCGTCCGGTCCAGGTGCTCGTGGCCCGTGTGCCCGCGCGTGCGCGGATCCGAGGAACCCGCCAATGCGGAGATCTCCGCCGGCGTCAGCGCCGCCGTCCAGTCCGCCTTGCGCCGGCCGCCGAACGGGTCGTACGCGAGAGTGCGCGTGCGCGCGCCGTCCGCGCCCGTCACGCCCTCCACCGAGCCCAGGTGGTCCTTGTGGATGTAGTCCACGTGGTCCGCCGTGGTGGTCGTCTCCTTGCCGTTGTCGTCCATCCCCACGGTCGTCGTCATCACGTGCCGGACCGCGTCCGTCACCCGCGTCTGCTTGATCGACGTGTGCGCCGCCCCCGAGCGCGGCAGCAGCTCCTCGAACGCGCCGGCGTAGTAGGTGTGCTCGGTGCGCAGGGTCTCGCCGTCCATGTAGGTCGTCTTGCGGTGGTGGCGCGCCCCGTCCGGGCCGTAGGCGAACTCGTCCCGCGACGTCGGCGTGGCGTCCGTCTTGCTGCTCCCCACCGTGACCCGCTCCGGCAGGTTGCGGCCGTTCCACTCGATGTACCTGTTGTCGCAGCCGGTCGTGGCGCATTGGTCGCTGATCATGTTGCCGTCGGCGTCGTAGCCGTACGTGTGCGAGTTGCCGTCGATGGTCGCCCCCGTCACCGCGTGCGGCCCCGCCGAGCCCGCGCCGTACGACGTGTACGACGACACGTCCATGTCCGCGCCCACCGAGCTGGTCTTCGTCTTCAGGTTGCCGTTCGCGTGGTACGTCTGGCTCAATGTCCGGGTCGCGGTCGCGCTGTTGTTCAGCTTCGTCGTCGACGTCTTCAGCCGGCCCAGCGAGTCGTAGGCGAACTCCTCCAGCTTCGCGTTCATCCCGCCGACGTGGCTCGCGCGGCTATCGAGCAGGCCGTCGCTGCGCCAGGCGTAGGCGTTGTCCTGGATCTTCGTCCCGCCGCTCGCGACCGTGTCGATGTCCCTCGGCCGGCCCGTCTTCGGGTCGAAGATGCGCGTCGTCGTCACGCCGTTGCCGTAGGTCACGCCGGTCACGTTGCCGTGGGCGTCCATAGCCGTGCGCGTCTCCAGGGCGGCTCCCGTCGACGAGTCCTTCCTCAGGATCGTCCGGTAGCCCCGGGGGTTGTACTCGTGGTGGGCCGTCAGCCCCGAGGGATAGATGGCTGTCTTGAGCCGGCCGTCGGCGTAGTAGGCGTAGCTGTGCCCGTAGGTCCTTTCCGGGCTCCCCGCGTTGATCTTGGTCGTCACCCCGCTCAGGCGCGCGTCGCTGTTGTACGCCAGCGTCTCCTTGAAGTCCGGCGCCGAAAGGCCGTCGCACGACATCTCCGTCGCGCTCTCGTGGTGGCAGCGGCGGTCCAGCGCGCCGCGCGCGTTCGTCGGATCGTAGAACCACTCTGCCACCCCGTCCGGGTCCTTGCGCTTCGTCGCGCGGCCGAGGTCGTCGTAGCTCCAGGTCGTCGTCCCCTTGCCGTCCGCGCGCTCTTTCAGCTCCCCGAACTTCGTGTACTCGAATGTCACGGTGCCGAGGTTCGGACTCGTGACGCCCGTGCGGAAGCCCGAGTTGTCGTAGGAGAACGTCGTGGTCGCCCCCGCGGCCGCGTGGGTCGTCGGCTGGCCCGCGCCGTTGTAGGCGATCGTCACCGTCGCCTTGTCCGTCGCCTGGCTCGCCATGGGCGCGTTCGCGCCCTCGGTGCGCTCCACCAGTTCCCCCATCACGTTGTACAGGCTCACCGTCTCGCGCGTCGTTTCCCGAATCAGCGTGCCCATGAGGCCGCGCTTGTACACCTGTTCCGTCGCCGTCGCTTTGATCTGGTTGGTGTTCCCGGGGTTGACGATGTACGTCATCGTCGTCACGCCCCCGTCGGGGCGCGTCTCGCTCAGCACACGACCGCGCGTGTCGTAGGCGTACTCGTGGTAGTGCGCCGTCTCGTTCGAGTAGTGGGGCTGGCTCGCAAGCCTGACCCGGCCCCGCGCGTCGTAGCGCGTGTCCCGGCGAATGCGCGCCGATCCTTCGAACGACTCCGACTCGGTCCGGATCGTCCGCCCGAGCTTGTCCAGATACCGCCACGTCGCGAAGGTGATGGCCGGCTTGCCCGTTTCCGCCGCGATCTTCAACGTCTCCTTGATCCCCATCACCGGCGTCACCGAGGCGTCCGACCCGGTCCCCGCCACCGCCGAGCAATCCACCCCGGAGTCGGCGCAGGACCCGTACGACGTCTCGATCACCACGCCGTCCGGCGTCTGGCGCCGCTCCTCCTCCCGGCCGAACGCGTCGTACGTCAGCGTCGTCGTCCGGTTGTTCGGGTCGGTCAGCGTCTTGACCAGGCCGAAGCGGGCGTCGTGGGTCAGCGTCTCGCTGTGGTTCTTCGCGTTGGTCAGCGTGCCGGGATAGCGGCTGTCGATGAAGCCCGACGCCGACTCCGCGCGCGAGGTTGCGCCCGTGCCGAGCGTGACGCTGGTCGCGTTGCCGTCCGTGTCGTAGATGTAGGCCGTCCTCAACTCGTGCTCGCTGTCGCCCGGAAAGCGCAGCGTCCAGCTCGGCCGAAGGGTGTTCGCCGCGTTGCCGGACCGCCCGGAAGTTGTGACCGCGGTCACGTCGGCCGCCGAAACTCCGCCGCGGTGGTGCTTCTCCTCGATCCGGCTCGCGAACCCGATCACCCACTCGCCGTCGGAGTTGCGGTTCTCGAACGTCGCGGTCGACACCGTCTTGCGCTGCGGGGAACTCCCGGTTCCGCTCGGCGCCGCGCCCCACGTGGCGGAGGATCCGCTGGCCGGCGGCGCAAGCGTGTGATACACGGTGACGGTGCTGCTGGCGCTTGCCGGAAGCCCCGAGGTCACGGTCAGCGCCTGATCCGTCTTCGTCGCCCCGATCTGGGCGCCGCCCTCGTAGTGGAACTCGAACACGTCGTCCACCCGCGGCAGCTTCGTCTGCGCCGCCAGCGTGCCGCCGTGGCTGATGTTCTCGACGGCGTGCGTCGTCACCCGCTGGTACATGGTCTCGGCCGAGGAGCTGTAGACGCTGTCGTACTCGTACACCGCGCCGACCTCGCCGTAGTGCGGGAAGTCCATCCGGTAGCGGCGGTACGTGACCACCCCGGACGCCTCGTCCGTCGAGCGCGTCGCGTCGAAGCCCAGGAACCCCCAGTGCTTGTCGCTTTTGCGGCCCCTGCCCTGGTAGGCGTAGCTCGTCTCGTGCCAGCCGGTCGTCGCGGTCTCGCTGTCGGCCAGGCCGTTGGCCCGCTTCATCTTCGTCACCACCGCCCTCAGCACTTCGTCCGCGTCGCTGTCGTCGTCGTCGAGCCCCGTCGTGCCCGCGATGCTCGTCGGCGGATTGCCGAACGGCCGCTCGGCGAACAGGAACGCGTGGCTCTCCGCCTCCTCGAGGACCCCGTACTCGAACTCGGTCTTGCGTCCGAGAGAGTCGGTGAGCCGGCTCACGACCGCGGACAGGTCGTCGTCCGGCGCGGTCCAGTCGATATCGATCGGCGCGAGGCACTCCTCACCTGCCCCCATCTCGTCGTAGCCGCAGAGTTGCACCTGGTCCAGCCGCCGCTTGGTGCCGTCGGTCTCGGTCTGCAGCCGATATGTCCGCACCAGCTTGTCGCTCAAGCTGCCATCCGTGCCGACGCTCACGTCGCGCAGGACGCGCACCTCGCGCAGCAGCAGGTTCTGCGTCTGGGCGTACGTCGAGCTCGAACCGAGCATCACCGGGGACAGATCGCTCCGGTGCACGTACTTGAACTCGACCGCCGCGTCGCCCCCGTTGCCGTACTCCACCCGCAGCGGATGCCGCAACCCCGCGGACTCGTCCTCGTGGTACACGTACGACATGCTGTTGTCGAACGCGTCGGTCCGCTTGTTGATCGACCACTGGAACGCCTTCTCCATCATCGCCGTTCCGTTCGAGTACGCGGTGGTGAAATGCAGTTCGCTGTCCTCCGTCTTGCCGTACTCCGAGACGGAGCCGTCCGGGCCCTTGACCTCGAACCAGATTCGCGACGCCGTTCCCTGCACCGTCACCTTCACAAACCGTTCCCGCAGCAGCCGGTACTCGGCGTCCGGCTGCAGCGGCGTCCCGCTGGTCAGCACCAGCGGCTCGCCGTCCAGGCACAGGTTGTCCGTGGCGAGCAGGTTGGCCGCGGCCCCCATCTGGTTCACGAAGCAGCGGCGGACGGCGGAGAAGCCGCTCAGGTGCCAGCCGTAGCCCAGCGTGTCCCAGGGCTGCGACTGCTCCGCCAGCTCCCCGTCACGTCCGCCGCTGTAGTCGATCGACACCATCGGCACCAGGCCGTTCACCCCGGGCGCCGGCTCTATCGGGATGTTGACGTACGCGTCGCCGCCCTGCGTCACCCCCGTCCGGTACGGCGTCGCGCCAGCCTCGGTGCTCGTGACGATGTTCGAAGCTCCGACCGGCGCGTTCACGGTCACCGTCACCTCCGGTATGTCCGTCCCGGCGCACGACGTCAGCGTCAGCGGGAACGGCATCGAGACCATGGTGACATTGCAGTGGTGAAGCTCGTAGCGGTGCGCGCCGGCCGCCTTGCCGGCGACGCGAAGCTCCCGGCCCTCGCCGGTGTAGGCCACCGTCTTCGAAGTCGGGCCTGCGGTACCCTCCAGCAGTATGTGGAATGAATAGCCTTCGCGGGCGTCCCACGACAGCGTGTAGGCGCCGTCGGCGGAGGGGTTCAGGTTGGCGCGGAGCTGGCCCGTGTACTCGCGCACCGTCGCCATGAAGGTCACCGGCGCCGACACGGCATTGTCCGCGCGGCTGTCGTCCTCCGCGGTCACCGTTATCCTCGCGCCGCCGGCCGAGACGCCGGTGATCGTCAGCGTCGAGCCGTTCTCGGCCACCGACGCGATCGTGTTGTCCGCGGAAGTGGCGGTGATTTCGTGCATGTCCCTTTTGTCGGCGTCGGTCACCTCCACGGTCACCTCCACCGCGTGGTCGGCCCCTTTCATCACCGTCTGGTCCGAAATGGGCGACACCACGGGCTGATTGTTCGACGGCACCGGCGCCGTCACCGTGACAGAGAACGTCACGGCAGATGACCTTCTGTTCGACGCCCCGCTGTTGTCCGTCGCCCTCACCGTGATTGTCGCGCTGCCCGCCGCCACGCCGCTCACCGTCAGCGTCTTGCCGGACACGGAGACCGTCGCCACGGAATTGGCATCCGAACTCGCCGCAACCGTGTGCGTGTCCCCGCTGTCTCCGTCCGTCACGCTCGCCGTCCGCGTCCCCGTCGACTCCCGCGCCACCGTCAAGGCGGAAATCGGGCCCAACACCGGCCGGCTGTTCGGAACCGTCGCCGCGAACGTCACGGCAGCCGACGTGGCGTTCGACGCCCCGCTGTTGTCCTCCGCCCTCACCGTGATCGTCGCCTCGCCCCGCGAAACCGCCTTCAGCGTCAGCGTCTTGCCCTCCACCATCACCGTCGCCACGTCGGCGTCGCTCGATCTCGCCGTCACCGTGTGCGTGTCGCCGACGTCGCCGTCCGCCACCGTCACCCCCACCGTCCCGGTCCCCGGCGCGCGCGGCAACGTCACGTCGGAGATGGAATCCACCTCCGGCCGGCTGTTCGGAACCGCCGCAGTGAACGTCACGGCAGCCGACGTGGCGTTCGACGCCCCGCTGTTGTCCCTCGCACTCACCGTGATCGTCGCCTCGCCGCGCGAAACCGCCGTCAGCGTCAGCGTCTTGCCGTCCACCATCACCGTCGCCACGTCGGTGTCGCTCGACTCCGCCGTCACCGTGTGCGTGTCGCCGACGTCGCCGTCCGCCACCGTCACCCCCACCGTCCCGGTCCCCGGCGCGCGCGGCAACGTCACGTCGGAGAGGGAATCCACCACCGGCCGGCTGTTCGGAACCGTCGCCGTGAACGTCACGGCAGCCGACGTGGCGTTCGACGCCCCGCTGTTGTCCCTCGCCCTCACCGTGATCGTCGCCTCGCCGCGCGAAACCGCCTTCAGCGTCAGCGTCTTGCCCTCCACCGTCACCGTCGCCACGTCGGCGTCGCTCGAGGTCGCCGTCACCGTGTGCGTGTCGCCGACGTCGCCGTCCGCCACCGTCACCCCCACCGTCCCGGTCCCCGGCGCGCGAGGCAACGTCACGTCGGAGAGGGAATCCACCACCGGCCGGCTGTTCGGAACCGTCGCCGTGAACGTCACGGCAGCCGACGTGTCGTTCGACGCCCCGCTGTTGTCCGTCGCCCTCACCGTGATCGTCGCCTCGCCCCGCGAAACCGCCTTCAGCGTCAGCGTCTTGCCCTCCACCGTCACCGTCGCCACGCCCTTGTCGCTCGAGGTCGCCGTCACCGTGTGCGTGTCGCCGCTGTCGCTGTCGGTCACGCTCGCCGTCCGCGTCCCCGTCGACCCCCGCGACACCGTCAAGTCGGAAATCGGGCCCACCACCGGGCGGCTGTTTGGCGCCGCAAATGTGACGGTGACGGCCTCCGACCAGAGGCTGCATTCGACGTTGCACGCCCGGGCGCGGTAGCTGTAGACCCCCTCGATCGTCCTTCCCGAGATGGACTTGCTCAGCATGGGATCGGGATTCTGGTTGAAGTCGTAGGTCGATATGGACGACGCGCCGTCGTCGTTCGCGGGCCAGGTCTCTTCCAGTTCGATGTAGCTGACGAAGATGATGTCGTTCCCGGTAGTCCAGCTCACGGTCCAATCGCCGTCGTCGCTCGTCGTCTCGCTCACGCTGACCGTCGGCGCATGCGGCGTGTCGAACGGATTGTTTCCCTGGACCTCGTCGTCGTCGTCCGACTCGACCGTTCCGTTCACACGGATCATCAACGTCGTGACGCGAGTGTCGTACGTCGACGCGCCTGTGTCCTTCCGGGAGCTTTCGTCTCGGATGCTCCACCCGCTCCTGCCGCCCTCGCGGTCGTCCGTCGTGCCCCTGAGACCGACCCCGGAACCCCCGCCTTCCAGGCGCACGGCGTATCGGGTGTTCGCCTGGAGCGTCGTGTCCTCGGGCGCGACGAACTCGTTGTCGCCGGCGGCGAGACTGTCGGGACCAGCCAGTTCGGCGACCAGCGCATAGCTCGACCCCTCCCAGCGCCGAAGGGTCGCCGCTGGCGGATCGATGTCCGCGCTGCCGCTTGAGAACTTGATCTCGAGACCGTCCAGGGTCGCGTTCTCGACCCCGACCGTGAATTCCTGGAGCCGGACCGCGTCCGACAGCGATAGGTCGGTGCTGTCGGACAAATCGATGTTGCTCACCAGCGCCTCCGCCCGCGCCGGCGCGCCAGCGAGCCCAACCAGCGCCCCGAGCGTGATAAGCGTCATGGCGCCGAAAGCGCTTCTCGAAAGACCAATGGCACGCCGCCTAGCCGCGAGGGATCGCGGGGCGAGTCCGCAGGAGTCGCCAATAGCCAACGAAACGGCCGGAGGCCACCGGCAAAGCAAACAGCGCGTTGTGGTCCTCACTGCCCGCTTGAAAGCGACGGTACGAGCCATTGGCGATCAGCCATCGAACGGACCCGCCCTCCAGATCGACCGGCGGCAAAGGCGTGGCTGACAGTCCGCACGAAATTCGTCTCCAATAGACTCGAAGGCCGCGAAAACTAACACAATACAAATCTTATCGTTTACAACAAAGTGCTATGGCGTTGCTTTTCACGAATTTGTCTTCGACATAGAACTAGAAACGCCGAAGAATATTTATCAAATCTATATGTTAGGAGTCTCTGACATCCTATCTTGGTTCGGATTGCGGCGCAGACTCCCGACCCGCAGTGGCCGAAAGCAGTGCACGTGTCGCGTCCGAGAGGCGTAGCTTGACCAGGGACTCGAGTGCGCTGCGTTCGTACTTCACGGGTGTTCTGGCACGGCCCGCAGTCGACAGGTGAACTTTCGCGAAACCTCAAGGACCAGACGATCCAGAGGCCTCAATCCGTGGTCAGTGCCAGCGAGCAAAACAAGGCACGCCGCTGACGCTGCGGTCGCGGGTCTCGCGAGTGATAGGTGGGCTTGGGCCGGGGTCAAACACAGCGTAGGCGAAGCCGCGACGGATCCTATGGCGCTAGAACCTGACGATCTCCCACTGCGGCACCAGCACATCCGCCTCCTCGATGGTGCCGAGTCCCTTGGACGGGTCTCGCGGCACGAGGTAGTAGGGCTTTCCGCGCCTGGGCACGATCTTGATCATCCTCAGGTAGCCGTTCTGCCGATACTCGTAGACGACGCGTTCTTCGGTCTCGATCATCGTTACGTCGGGGCCGCGATGTTCCCGCGTTCGCTCGTCGGCTGCGTTGCCGAGCGTCGCGCACAACGCAACGACGATGAACGCAATGATCCGGCGTGTACGCATGCGTAATGTGATAGCTTCGATTGCCGGGAACTGTAGCACGCCGACAGCCGGAAGGGACGCACGGAGACGATGCCAGGGGACGCCGCCGCCACGGACCGGATGTCCGACACCCCGCTGGTGCTGGTTGACGGTTCCTCGTACCTGTTCCGCGCCTTCCACGCGATGCCCAACCTGTCGACTTCCAGCGGATTTCCGACGGGAGCGATATTCGGCGTGATCAACATGTTGCGCAGGCTCGCTAACGACTTCGAGGGCAGCCCCGTCGCGGTCGTTTTCGACGCCTCCGGAAAGACCTTCCGCAACGACATCTATCCCGAATACAAAGCCAATCGACCGCCGATGCCGGATGAACTGCGGCAACAGGTGGGGCCCATCCACGACATCATCGGCGCCATGGGGATCCCGTTGCTCGTGGTCCCCGATGTCGAAGCCGACGACGTGATCGGCACGCTGGCGGCGCAGGCCGCGGCCTCGAAGCGCCGGACAGTCATTTCCACCTCCGACAAGGACATGGCGCAGCTTGTCAGCGAGCACGTCACCCTGGTCAATACGATGAGCGAGACCACCATGGATCGGGACGGCGTATTCGAGAAATACGGCGTCCATCCCGAACACATCGTCGACTACCTTGCGCTGATGGGCGATAGCGTGGACAACGTCCCCGGCGTGCCGAAGGTCGGACCGAAGACCGCAGCCAAGTGGCTGAACAGCTTCGGCAGCCTGGACGCCCTGATCGAGCAAGCCGACGAGGTCCGCGGCAAGGTGGGAGAGAACCTTCGCGCCTCGATCGAAACGTTGCCCGTATCGCGAGAACTCACGACCATACGCCGGGACGTCGAGTTGGCCGTCGCCATCGGCGACCTGGTGCCAAAGCCTCGGGACGAGGCGACGCTCAAATCCCTGTTCGAGAAATTCGAGTTCAAGGCCTGGATCGAGGAGTTGGGCGGCAGCCTCGGTTCCGGCCTGGTTGAGGGCGATTACGTCTTGATCGACGACCTTCCGGGACTCGACCGCATCATCGACCAGGTACGCGAGGGGCGGTCATGCTCCTTCACCGTGGTGACCCGCCGGGGCAACCTCTCCGATGCCGATATCGCGGGCCTCGCGTTCGCGACAACGCCAGAAGAGGCCGCCTACGTGCCGCTCGGACTCGACCTCACCGTTGCGGAGAACCTGTCGCTGACGGAAGCGACGGACCGGCTCAAGCCTCTGTTGGAAGACCCCGCGGTAACCAAGGTTGGCCACAACCTGAAGCGTGCCAAGCGCATCCTTGAACGATACGGAATAGACCTTCGCGGCATCGCCCACGACACCATGCTCGAGTCCTACGTGCTGGACAGCGTCGGCACGCGACGGCACAACCTGGACGACCTGGTCGAGAAGCAGGTCGGGCTGCGTACCACCCGCTACGAGGACGTCGCCGGTCGCGGCGCGAAACAGCTCGACTTCGCGGTGGTACCGAATCAGGAGGCAATGACCTACGCCGCCGGCGCTGCCGACGCGACGCTGCGGCTGCACGAAGTGCTTTGGCCAAAGCTCTCGTCGGTGGCCCCGCTCAAGTCGCTGTACGAGGAAATCGAACTACCGCTACTCTCCGTTCTGGCGCGGGTCGAACAGACCGGCACCCTGGTGGATGCGGGATTGCTGGCGGACCAGAGCCGCGAACTCGCGCGGCGGATGAACGCGCTCGCGCAAGAGGCCTTCGAAGAGGCGGGCAAGCAGTTCAATCTCGGGTCCCCGAAACAGCTCCGCGAAATCCTCTACGACACGCTCGGTCTGCACCGGCATCTTCGCACGCCCGGCACCAGCAAGACGCAGACGGGCCAGCGCTCCACCGCCGAGCACGTGCTGGTCGAACTCGCCCAGTACCACCGCCTGCCGCAGTTGATCCTCGACTATCGACAGGTGTCAAAACTCAAGTCGACATACACGGACACGCTTCCCAGGCAGATCAGTCAACGCGACGGACGCATCCATACCTCGTACGAACAGGCCGTCGCCGCCACAGGTCGCCTGTCCTCCCAGGATCCCAACCTGCAGAACATCCCCATCCGCACCGACGAGGGACGGCGCATCCGCGCAGCGTTCGTCGCGCCTCCCGGGCACAAGCTGGTCGCCGCCGACTATTCCCAGATCGAACTGCGCATCATGGCGCACCTGTCACGGGATGCCGGCCTGCTGAAGGCGTTCGAAGACAGGCTCGACATCCACCGTGCCACGGCCGCGGAAGTCTTTGGCACCCCCGTCTCCGACGTTACGGACGGACAGCGTCGCAGCGCCAAGGCGATCAACTTCGGCCTCATCTACGGCATGTCGGCCTTTGGTCTTGCCCGCCAGCTCGGTATCGAGCGAAAGCTCGCCCAGGAGTACATCGACCTGTATTTCGCGCGCTATCCGGGCGTCCACGACTACATGGAGCGCATCCGGGCCGAAGCCCGGGAGCAGGGCTTCGTCGAGACAGTGTTCGGACGCCGCCTCTACCTGCCCGATATCAATGCGCGCCAGGCCCCCCGGCGCCAGGCCGCCGAGCGCACCGCCATCAACGCGCCGATGCAGGGCACAGCGGCGGACATCATCAAGCGCGCCATGATCAGCGTCGACGCCTGGCTATCGCAAGCGGACCAGGACGCCCGCATGATCATGCAGGTGCATGACGAACTCGTGCTGGAAGTGCCCGAAGGCGATGTCGAAGCGGTGGTCCGGGGCGTGACCGAGCGCATGACGGCGGCCGCGGACCTCTCGGTGGGTCTCGTCGTGGACGCCGGGATCGGCGACAACTGGGACCAGGCGCACTGACGGCGCCATGAAGGTAACGAAAGTTACGAATCTCCCAATCCGCGACAAGCGCGGCGGTATCTATCACATCGTCAGAGTCGACACAGACGGCGGGATACACGGACTTGGCGAGGTTGGCATACTGAACTGGAGCAGAACCATCGCAAATGCGGTCGATCACCTTGGTGAATCCACCTATGCTTCGATGTCCACACACAGCTCGACCCGGCGCATGTCGTACAAATGTGTCGTGACATGGAAGAGTTCAAGCCCTACTTCATCGAGGACCCATTGCGTTCCGAAAACCCGGGCAGCTACCGGAACCTGCGACATCACGTGAACCTACCGATCGCCGCCGGTGAGCAGTGGGCCTCCAAGTGGTCTTTCAGAGAGGTGATCGAAGAAGACTTGATCGACTACGCCCGTATCGACCTCTGTATCGTCGGGGGCATTACTGAAGCGGCAAAGATCACACACTGGGCAGAGACGCACTACATCAACATCGTTCCTCACAATCCCCTTGGACCGGTAAGTGCCGCCGCCTGCGTCGCGCTCTGTATGGCGTCAACGAACGTCGGCGTCCAGGAGATGCCGGCAAGACCCGGTTCTTACGCCACTGACCTGTTCCCACAACAGATTGCGTGGGAAGACGGGTTCGCCTGGTGCCATGATTCCCCGGGACTGGGCGTGGACCTGGATATGGATGAAGCTGAGAGGAGCGTGATTGATCTGCCGCATTGGTGGCCTCCCAGGCTTAGGCGTGAGGACGGTTCAATCACGAACTGGTAGTGACCTTTAGCCTCCTTTAGCCTGCGTCCTGGATTCGCTCCTTGCAAAGCGGCGGCGTCAGTCTTCGGCGCGACCCAGAAATTCCCCTACGCGACGTGCGAGAGCCTCCACGCCCAGACCGGTCCTGGCGGAGAACGTCAGCACCTCTACGTTCGATATCGACGCGACTTGCTCGGCGACCCTGCGCTGCGCGAGGTTGCGGGCGCCCTGCTTCAGCTTGTCGCACTTGTTCAGCACAGCGATCATCGGCGTGCCGGTTGATCGGGCCCAATCCAGCATCTGGCGGTCGAACGGCTGCAAGGGATGCCGGGCATCCATGACGAGCACGATGGCCGCCAGGTCCGCGCGTCGCGTCAGGTAGTCGTCGATGGCCTGGCTCCAAAGACGCCGGGCCGACTTGCTGGCATTCGCATAGCCGTATCCCGGCAAGTCCACGAACCGACCTCCGCCCTCGATGTCGAAGAAGTTGAGCATGCGGGTTCTGCCCGGCGTCTTGCTGACGCGCGCGAGGCGCTTCGATCCGGTCAAGCGATTGAGCATGCTCGACTTGCCGGCATTGGAACGGCCAACAAAAGCCACTTCGGGCATGCCGCCGGGGGGACATTCGGAAAACCGCGATGCGCCGGCCAAGAACTGTGCGGAGAAAGTCACCATCGGTTTATAATCCGCCGCACCCCGAACAGTCTATGTGCACGGTCTCGCGAATACCGGGACCGGCGTGGAATAACCGACATGCGTTTCCTCAAGTGGGCGATGTTTGCCGTCGCCCTGCTGGCAACAACTGCGAATGCCGAAGAACCCACGGCGTTCGACATCACGATCTCGGTCTGCGCATCGTGCCATGGCCAGGACGGCGCGTCCGGAATTGCCCCGGACTACCCGAATCTGGCCGGGCAGAATGCGCGTTACCTCTTGACCCAGATGCAGATGATCCAGTCCGGCGAGCGTCCCGTCCCGCTGATGGCCGGTCAACTCGATGGCAAGTCCGAAGAAGAGCTCTTGAACCTGGCCGAGCACTACGCGGCCATGCCGGTCAAGGTTGGTCGGTCGAAGACCGACAATCTCGACGCCGGAATGCACATCTATCGCGGGGGTATCATGGCCAAAGGCGTCGCCGCCTGCTCGGCCTGCCACTCTCCCACCGGTGCGGGCAATGCGCCGGCCGGGTTTCCGGTCTTGTCCGGACAACGTTTCGAGTATGTCGTCGCGCAACTCATCGCCTATAGGGAAGGGGTGCGCAAGACCGACTCCGACTACGGCGGCATGATGCGCGGCGTGGCATCCAGATTGACGGATACGGAGATCAGGGCCGTTGCGAACTATATTCAGGGCTTGTATTGAAGCGGGTCGACGCTCCAGCCATGCCTACCCTCTTGGCTGGAGTGACGTTCGCCGGGGGCCGGGCGTGAGATTCCTGGCTGGTCTGGTCGTTGCCGTCTCGTTCTGCCTGCCGGCGGCGGGCGAAACCTTCGAGGAGGGGACGCACTACGAACTGCTGCCCATTTCCGTCGAAACCCGAAACCCCGATGCCATCGAGGTCGTCGAGGTCTTTTCCTACGTGTGCGTCTTTTGTTTCAACTTCGAACCCCTGCTCCAAGCGTGGCAGGCGAAGCAGCCGGACGATGTGGATTTCCACCGCGTGCCCGCAGTGTTCAGCCCCACCTGGGAACACTTCGCAAAGGTCTATTTCAGTGCCGAAATCCTGCGCGTGCTGGACAAGGTGCACTATCCGCTGTTCGAGTCGCTGCATCTGCACGGCGTCGATCTGCGCCAAACCCCGCTCCTCGCCCGGTTCTTTCGGGATGTAGGCGGCGTCGATGTGAAACGATTCCTGGGCGTCCTCGACTCGTTCAGCATACACAGCCGGGTGCAACAGGCGAAAGCGCAGGCGCGAATGTACCGGATCACCAGTGTCCCCACGATGATCGTGGATGGCACCTATAGCATCGAAATCTCTACCGATGTCGAGGGGACGAAGGTGCTGGAAGTGGTCGACTTCCTCGTCGACCAGGTGAGAGAGCGGCGCAGGGTTGCCGACGAAGCCCAGGAAGGCCAATAACCGCCAGGCCGCCGAAAAGGCTCACATCCCTGCGGCATCCATGACCCGGGGGATTCGGCGCTCCCAGCCGATGGCCATGATGTGTACGCCCTGGCACATCGGCGCCACACTTCTCACCATCGCCCCCGTGATGCCGATGCTGGTTTCGGCAGGGTCTTTCGCGCGTTCGAGTTCCACGGTCAGGTGATCGGGAACGACGACGCCGGGAATCTTCTCGGTCATGTAGCGCGCCTGCCCGGCCGATTTCAGCATGATGATTCCCGCCAGGATGGGAATGTTGAAACCCTGGACCCGGTTCATGAACGCCTCGAAACCGGATGGATCGTACACGGCATTGGTCTGGAAGAACTGCGCGCCCGCCTCGATCTTCTGCTCCATTCGCGCAATCTCCTTGCCGACATCCGGCACCGCCACGTTGACTACCGCGCCCCGATAGAAGTCCGGACCGTCCTTCACGCTGTTGCCCGAGAGATCGTGGCCCGATGCAAGGCTACCCGCCGCCCTGAGAATGTCTTCGGCGGCGAGATCGAAGACGGGCTTCGCTTCGGGATGGTCTCCGGCGGAAGGGGGATCGCCGCTCATGCAGAGAATGTTTGACACCCCCAGCGCATGGGCAGCCAGCATGTCCGCCTGAATGGCCAGCCGGTTCCGGTCCCGGCCCGTGATCTGCAGGGTCGATTCGATCCCCCGGTCGGCCAGCAGGTGCGCGACAGCGATCGGCGCCATCGTCATTCTCGATGCCGCCGAATCGGTCAGATTGAAAGCGGTGACCAGGTGCCTCAGCGCTTCTCCGGCATCGAGCAGGGCACGTAGATCTGTGCCCTTGGGCGGGTTTAGTTCCGCCGTGAGGGTGAAGTCGTTGTTGGCCAGCGACTCAGAAAGCTTGGTCATGCGCGATCCCGAAGAAAGGTCAAGGTGCGCGCCCGGCATGGCGCCCGGTCTGTCAGCCGATGATTGCACTTGCGCTGCGCTGGCTGCAATCGCATTGTGACGTTGAACCAGCGGGACTCTTGCCGGCTTCCCGCCGCAGCCGCGAGCAAGTCGACGTCGTAGCGGCGATCTCACGCGATGTTGCGCGTTCGCCCCTACGGGCCCGTTCCAGATTGCCCTGACTGCAGTTCCACGAAGCGACGGTACGCCCCCTGTTCCCGTCGCATCAACTCCTCGTGGCTGCCCGTCTCCACCAGCACGCCTTCGTCGAGGAAGGCGATCTTGTCCGCTCGGCGAATCGTCGAGAGCCGGTGCGCGATGACCACCAGGAGCCTGTCCTCGGCAATCCGATCCAGCGAGTCGAACAACTGCTGCTCGGTTTCGGGATCCAATGCCGAGGTCGGCTCGTCGAGAATCAGGACCCTGGCATCGCGCACCAGCCCACGGGCGATGCACAGGCGCTGCTGCTGGCCCACCGACAACGTGTTGCCGGACAAGCCCAGCGCGGTGTCGATGCCCTCCGGCATTTCGCGCACAAAGGACATGCACCCGGCGAGTTCCAGGGCGTGAAACATGTCGTCCTCGCTGGCGTCCCCGTTCGCCAACAGCAGGTTCTCGCGAATGCTCTCGGCAAGCAGCAGGTGCTCCTGGAAGACGTAGGCGACGTGGCTGCGCACACTGTCGATGTCGAGGGAGGCGAGGTCCCGCCCATCGATCAGCACGCGCCCCCGTGTCGGTGTCAGGAAGCCGGGAATCAGGGAGCCAAGGGTTGTTTTCCCTGCACCCGACGGGCCAACAATGGCGACGATCTCGCCGACCTTCATCTCGAGGGAAACACCCGATAGCGCCCGTCGACCATCCGGGTGCACGTACTCCGCATCATCGATCTCGACACCCTCGGCGATGGTCGCCAACTCGACACCCCCCGTGTGGTCGTCGTCGGATGCGTAGTCGATGAAGAAAAAGATGCGCCGCGCCGGTGCCAGCTTGGTCTGCAGGTTGAGCCAGAAAGAGCCGATCTCGATGGGCGTGAAGACGATCCCGAAGAACATGGCGACCAGGACGCCGAAGTCTCCCGGAGACATGCTTCCCTCGATGATCCCGTCGGTGACGATGATCACCGCCCAGAGTGCCATGGCGACGACGGCAACGACCGCACCGATGAACAGCAGCAAGCCGACGACCAGCGCGACCCGCTCCCTGAAGTACGACTCCAGGCTTCGCGTCGCGAACTTCTCCGCTTCGGCGCGCATGCCACCGAGGCTCTGTACAGCGTCGATGCTGCCCACCGTCTCCTCCATGGCATTGGTGGTCGCGGAACCCGCCGAGCGCTTCGTCTGGTTGATCCGGCGCATGAGTTTCGACGCCGGGAATGTCAGTGCGAACACCAGCGGCAACGTCGCCCAGGCCAGCCAGACGAGCTGGGGCGCGGTGGCCTCGTACGAGTACTGGATGAGGTACATGTTCACCATGCCGGTCAGAATGGTGGTGCCCAAGGCCAAAGTCGGGTCCAGTGCCGCCCAGGGAATGCTCGCGGTGTCGTAGAGCACGCGGTAGAGCGAGTCACCGGTGCGTTTCTCGGCGAGCACCGCCATCGGCAGCCGAGTGAGACGCTGGAACAATCGGGTTCTGAGATGGTTGGCGAGGCGCTGGCTCAGCCGTACGCCGACCGCGTACTCCGCGAGCCCCCACAGACCGCCCGATTCGCTGGACGAGCCGCTGATCTTGTTCTCGGCAGTGGCTGTCTCGTCCTGACCGGTCAACGAACTGCCGAACAGACCCACATTCAACTCGCGTGCCCGCATCCCGATGAGAATGAGGCCCGCAAGGTAGCCCATGGAAATGGCGAACATGATCTCCAGGGGCGTCATGCCATCGAGGAAGGCAATGATCGGCTGCATGAACGGCGGGTACGGCACGTCGGTTTCGCCGATGGGTTCCTGAAGGAGCACGTTGTCGATCACGATCTTCGCGATCCACGGCATGAACAGCTGGAAGAACAGGGTGCCCGTCTGAAGCGCGAACTTCGCGGCGAACAGCACTTTCACTTCAACGAGCAACTTGAGGCACCGCCACAGCAGCCTCGCCGCCTCCGCCGACGAGATCTCGGTCTCGACGTCGATGCGGTCGTCGTGGTGATGTTCGCCGACAAACCGGTCGACGACGTTGCCGGTCCCGGCTGGTGCCGCTTCTTCAGACACCGGAGAGTTCTCCCGCCGCAGCTTCGACGAACCGCCGATAGCGACCGCCGTCCCGGAGCAGAGAATCGTGATCCCCGACCTCCACCGGTCGCCCTTGTTCCAGGAACACGATCTGGTCCGCGTTGCGAATCGTGGCAATGCGGTGGGTGATCAGAAACACCACCCGGTCCCTGCCCCATTGTCGGAGGTTGCGCATGACGGCAAGCTCGGTCTCGGCATCGAGTGCGGCGGTCGGCTCGTCGAGGATGAGGATCGGTGTATTCCTGACGATGGCCCGGGCCAGCGACAGGCGCTGCCGCTGTCCGGAAGAGAGCTTGCCGCCACGTTCGCCCAGTTCGGTGTCGTAGCCGGCTTCGAGTCCGCGGATGAACTTGTCGGCGCACGCCACCCGGGCGGCGGCCTCGATATCGCCGCGCTTCGGACTCCGCGCCGCGTAGCCGATGTTGTCCGCAACGCTTCCGGCGAACAGCACGTTTCGCTGCAACGCGATGGCCGCACTCTCCCGGATATCGTCGACGCGGAGCATTCTCAAGTCCGTGTCGTTGACCAAGACCCGCCCCAGGTCCGGGTCGTAGAGTCGCAGCAGCAGCGACACGAGGGTGGATTTGCCCGCGCCGCTACCACCCACTATCGCGGTGATCGTTCCCGACCGGGCCACGAGGTCTACACCCTGTAGCACGGGAAGCGCCGGATCATAGGCGAAGTGGACGTCCTCCCAGGTTACCGACTCAACCGGTGTCAGGAAGCGTACCGGCTCGTCGGGATCGACGATGTCGGCTTCGAGCTCCAGCAGGTAGAACGCTCTCTCGAGCCCGATGAAGAGATCCTGCAGGCGGGCCCAGGTGCCGACCAGTCCCGTGGCCCCAAACAACGCGCTACCGAGTCTCTCGCCCGCGTCCTGGAACGCACCGAGATTCCACACCGCGAAGCCGATCACCGTTACCGCGGCGGCGCCGAGAAACGTCTCCCGTTCGCCGAGCACCCAGTAGACGATCACGTATTCGGCGCCGATCGTCACCAGGGCGGCGATCCCGGTCACTGCGATCTCCAGCACGGCAATGGTCATGCGCAGGGTGTACGCCGCATCCAGGGCACGATGCGAATCCTCGTCGAATCGCTCGAGAACCCTCCCTTCGCCCTTGTTCGCCTTGACGATTCGGAGCGCGATCATGATTTCCTGCAGCCGGGACGTGAGGTTGCTGAAGGCGACGCGGTTCGCAAGCGCCCGTTCGCGCAGGAGCCGGGTCGCCCAAGCTGCCAGGAAGATCATCGGCACCACCGCCAGAACCGCGGCCAACGCGATTCTCGGATCGAAAAAGCACAGGAAAGCCAACGCCAGGACGATGTTGTAGAGCGCTGCCGCCGGGCCGATGAAGGTCTCCTGGACAAGGCTCGTGATCGTCGCGCTGTCCTGGTAGATGCGGAAGATGGCGTCGCCGACCCGGGACTGGCTGTGGTACTTCAGCGACAGGTGTTCCGCCTTGGCGATCATTGCCACGCGCAGGTTCTGGTTGATCATCTGCCAGATCCAGATGTTGTAGTACAGGAGGATCCCGACCAGCGGAGCGAACACCAGGAGAAGTCCGGCGCCCCAGATCATGGTGCGGGTCCTGACGGTCTTGCGCTGCGATTCGGTCAGAAGCTCGCGCTCGTTGACGTTGTCGGCGATGTCGTCGAGAACGAACGACTCGTCCACGAACAGCAGTTGCGCCTGCACCGGCTGCAGCTTGTCGCCCACCAGGATCTTGTTGCTGAACAAATCCGTGCCGAGCAATCCGAGAGCGAACAGGGCAGCGGAAATGAGAGCAGCAGCGACGAGGAGGAGAATGAGATGCTTGAGCATGGGCCGGATGAAAGGCCAGCACTTGAGGGCAAGCTGCAATATCCGCCGCGCGCGGATCGGCGGCAGATCCGCCAGGGTCTCGGTGCCCGCCATGCCTACCGGACCGACTCGCGCACGACCACAGCACCCGCGCAACCGCGACCGACGCCGGGTTCCGGCGAGTCAATGGCCACTATGCGGGGCATCCCCGACTCGGTCGCAAGCTTCGGCATCGGAACAGTCTGACAGATTCGTGTCGGTCTCGTGGGCCGTCGTGCACTCGATCGATTCGACCGGTGCAATCGTTCCGAAGACTTGCACTTGCACTGCGCCGACTGCGATTGCATTGTGACCTTGAATTGGCGGGACTTTGCGGGCTCCCCGCAGCCGTGAGCATTTCGACACGGTAGGACCATCGAGGAGGATTGGTGACCTTGCACAAACGCGTTCTGATAGCCAACCGGGGCGAGATAGCCATTCGCATCGCCAAGGCCGCATCTGCCCTGGGCATCGAGTCCGTCGGCGTCTACGCGCCGGCCGATTCGCTTTCGCTGCACACGCGGTTCACCACCGAAGCGCGCCGTATCGGCCACGATGACGGCGACCCATTGAGCGCCTATCTCGACGCCGAAGACCTGGTCACCGCGGCGGTCGAGAGCGGATGCGACTGCGTTCACCCCGGCTATGGGTTCCTGTCGGAAAGTCCGCACCTGGCGCAACTGTGCGCGGATGCCGGCCTGCAGTTCATCGGCCCGTCGGCTGAAGTGCTGGCGCTCTTCGGCGACAAGGTCCGCGCCCGCGAACTGGCGCGCGCAGCGGGGATCCCGGTAATTTCCGGAAGCGAAGAGCCGCTGGCGACGCCGAAGGCGGGCGTCAAACTGGCGTCGAAACTCGGCTACCCGATCATGTTGAAGGCTTGCGGCGGCGGCGGCGGGAGAGGCATGCGCGCGGTCGAGACCGCGAACGATCTCGAGGCGGCTTTCGAAAGCTGCCAGCGCGAAGCCGAGGCCGCCTTCGGTGACGGTCGGCTCTTCATGGAACGCCTGCTGCAGCGCCCTAGGCACATCGAAGTGCAGGTGCTTGCCGACGGCGGCGGCAACGTCGTGCACCTGCACGAGCGGGACTGCTCCGTGCAGCGGCGCAACCAGAAGGTCATCGAGGTCGCGCCCGCAGAATCACTTGCCGACGAAACGCGAAACAGGCTCCTCGCCGATGCGGTCCGCGTGGCGCGGGCGGCGGAATACGTCAATGCAGGCACGGTGGAGTTCCTGGTCGTGCCGGAGACCGGTGAGTACTACTTCATCGAGTGCAATCCGCGCATCCAGGTCGAGCACACGGTCACGGAGCAGGTTACCGGCATCGATATCGTCGAGGCGCAGTTTCGCATCGCCGCAGGCGCGTCGCTGCATGCACTGGGCATCGGCGATCAGAAAGCGGTCGGCTCGCCGCGCGGGTTCGCCGTCCAGGCGCGCGTCGTCGCCCGAGGCGGCGGCGCCATCACCGCCTACAAGGAACCGTCCGGACCCGGCGTGCGCGTGGACGCCTGCGGCTACGCGGGATACGCGCCGCCGCCGCAGTTCGATCCGCTGCTGGCGAAAGTCATCGGCGCATCAAACTCTTGCGGGAGTTTCGCGTCCGCCGTGGAGCGCACGCTGCGGTCACTCGAAGAGTTCCACATCGCCGGGCTGCCCACCAACCTGGCGGAGCTGCGCGGCATCCTTTCGCATCCGGAGGTTCGGGGCGGAGACGCCAGGACTTCCCTTTTGGCTGAAACGCCATCCATCACGCCGCCCGACGCCGCCGCGAGCAATGCGATAGGCCTGCTTGACCGCCAGGCGGCCCTGCGGGGAGGCATGGCAGCGGAACTCGGCACGGGGACAAATAAACCTGGCCTCGCGGCCGTAGATGGGCAACGCGCCGTCGAGTGTCCGATTGCAGGGACCGTTATCGAATGCCGAGCCGCGGCGGATATTCGCGTGGCAACGGGCGACACGTTGCTCGTGGTTAGCGCCATGAAAATGGAGACCGTCGTCTCGGCACCCTGCGCCGGCGTTGTCGCAGCAGCGGAATCGCTATCCCCCGGAGAAAGCGTTGCCGCCGGACAAGTGGTCGCGTTGATAGATCCGGCATCGACCGAGACAGGCGGTGACCTCGGCGCAGATACCGCCGACGGCACCTGGGCTCCACTGCTCGACGACATACGCGCCATGCAAGGTCTGGCGCACAAGCGGCTGGCGCCGGGTTCGACCGATCCGGGCGTCGTGCGGCAGCGCAGTCGCGGCAAACTGACCTGCCGCGAGCGCATCGACCTGCTGCTGGACGACGGCACGTTCCGCGAGGTCGGCAGTGTTGCCGGCTTCGCGTCGTATGACGATGAGGGTCAGGTCGTGGATTTCACGCCGGCAAACCATGTCGGGGGCTGGGGCAAGATCGATACCCGTTCAGTGGTGGTCTGCGCGGACGACTTCACTTCCCGGGGCGGCCACGCGGACGGCGCCATCGGCGCCAAGAGCCGCCACCTCGATCACCTGTCCCTGGAGATGCGCGTGCCCTCGGTGCGCCTGCTCGACGGTTCCTCGGGAGGCGGCAGCGTCGCCGCCATGGTTCCGGCGCAAAGGCAGGAAGGAGAAAGCACGGCCAAGGAAAGCACCGGCGCGATCAAGGCCGGGAGGCCGCGCGTCGCGGGCGGCGGCGGCTCGTATTTGCCCGGGCATCTCGGCAGCAGCATGTACACGGAACAGTTGAGCACTGTCCCGGTGGTCAACATGCTCCTCGGCAGCGTAGTCGGCATCGGCGCTGCCAAAGCGGTGCTGGGACACTTTTCGGTCATGGTCCGCGACATCGCGCAGCTATTCGTCGCCGGGCCGCCGGTCGTCATCCATGCGATGGGTTACGACATTTCCAAGGAGGAACTCGGCGGCTGGCATATCCATTGCCGCAACGGCTCCGTGGACAACCTGGCGGAAAGCGAGGAAGAGGCGGCAGCCATGGCGCGGCGCTTCCTCTCCTATCTTCCTTCGAGTGTCTACGAAGCGCCCCCGGTGACATCGCCGAACCCCGATGACCCGCCCGAACGCCGGGAGGAGGAGTTGTTCGCGCTCATTCCGAGAGCGCGCACCACGACTTTCGATATCCGCAAGGCCATTCGCCTGATGGCGGACGTCGGCTCATTTTTCGAGATCGGTCCCCTCTGGGGCACGGACCAGGTGACGGGGTTCGTCCGTTTCAACGGCCACCCGATCGGCGTCATCGCCTCGGACAGCCAGCACCCGAACGGCGGCGCCCTGACCGCCGACGGCTGCGCCAAGCTGACACGCCATCTCGACCTCTGCGACCTGTTTCACCTGCCAATTCTGAACTTGGTCGACAACCCCGGCTTCGCGGTTGGCCTGGAGCATGAACTGGCGGGCACCATCCGCCGGGGCGGCGAGTGGATGGTCGCCTCCGCGCAGGCCAACGTACCCATTTTCACGGTGGTCATGCGGCGCAGTTTCGGCGTGGCGGGCAACAACTACGCGACACCGAGGTCGCAGCCGTCGGTCCGCGTCGCCTGGCCCGCGGCGGACGTCGGCGGCATTCCTCCCGAGGGTGGTATCGAAGCGGCTTACAAGCGGCAACTGGCCGAGTCCGACGACCCGGAGGCGCTGCGCGCGGAACTCATGGCACGCATCGAGAGCGCCCGAGGGCCCGTCGGCCCGCTTTCGCGGTTCCAGATCGAAGAAATGATCGACCCGCGAGACACGCGCAAGATGATCTGCGATTGGATCGAGACCGCCTACAAACTGGTGTCGCAGCCGGCGCGCCTGGTTCCGAGGACGCTGCAGTTCAGACCGTGATGCCGGCTTAGTTCCGCTTCACGTCCCTGAACGGACCCGTGTCCATACGCGGTTCCTTGGGCATGCCCAGTACGCGTTCGGCGATGATGTTGCGCTGGATTTCGTCCGTCCCGCCGGCTATGGACGTGGCTGGAACCGATACCAGGATCTCCGCGATCAGGCCATCCAGCGGCCCGTCCGCGCCGGTGAGCATCGCGTTGGTGCCTGCGAGGAGCGTGTGAACATGGGATGCCTGGCGCGCGACATTGCTCGCCGCAAGCTTGCCCAGTGAGCCTTCCGGGCCTTGCGGGCGACCTTGTTCCTGCGCCGCGCGGGCGCGCATTGAGGTCCACTCCGCCGTTCGCGACATGATCAATAGCTTCGCGACTTCCTGGCGCACGGCAGGATCGACATCTTCGTCAAGAGATTTGACCCGATCCTCTACCAGGTCGACGCGCCCTGCGCGCTGCGGATACCACTTGTAGGGTTCCAGCGCCGTCAGGACCTCTTCGCGTTCCTCGGCGTAGATTCGTCCTGGCGGAACGTCTGTTCTAGGAAGTGCCCGAGACCCGGAAATGCCGCGGCGCTCGTGCATCAACGTCGTCAATGCAACCTGCCAGCCATTGCCAATTTTCGATACCTGGTTCTCCGGCGGCACGAGCGCGTCGGTGAAAAAAACCTGGTTGAACGACGCATGGCCGTTCATCTGTCGCAAGGGGCGCGCCTCGACGCCAGGCTGGCGCATGTCGATCACGAAGTACGACAGTCCCTGGTGCTTCGGCACATCCCAGTCCGTGCGCGCCAGCAGCAGGCCGTAGTCCGCGTGGTGGGCGCTGGTGGTCCAGACCTTCTGGCCGTTGACGACCCACTTGTCGCCATCGAAATCGGCGCGCGTGGTCGCGCCGGCCAGGTCCGAACCGCTGCCGGGTTCGCTGAAAAGCTGACACCAGACATCCTCGCCGGTGAGTATGCGGCGCAGGTACTTCTCTTTCTGCGCGTCGGAGCCCTGTTCCAGCAGGGTCGCGCCGGCGAGCAATCGAATGCCCGTCTTGGCAACGCCCACTGCGTCGATGCGGGCGAACTCCTCGTCCACAACGGGGGCGAGGGCTTGCGGCAAGTCCCTCCCGTGCCAGTCGCTCGGCCATACGGGCATGCCCCAGCCCGAGTCGGCCAGCTTGTTGCGCCAGTCCACGAGCCCCGCGTCGGGGTCCCAGTTGGCTTCCAGCCAGGCGCGGACTTCCGCGCGCAACTCTGCGGGGGTGTCAGGCATGTCCATTTTCGATCCGCGACATCATGCGCTCCCGGTGCAGGGACGGCGTGCCGAACAACACCTCCGAGCTCTTCGCGCGCTTGAACCAGAGATGGGTGTCGTTGTCCCACGTGAAGCCGATGCCGCCGTGGATCTGCACGCATTCCCGCGCGGCATGCATGTAGGCATCGGCAGCCGCCGACTTGGCGATGCAAGCGAGGACGGGCAGTTCCGGGTCGTCCTCGGACGCGGCCTGGGCCGCATAGTAGGCAGCGGATTTGGCCAGTTCGACTTCGAGCAGCATATCCGCACACTTGTGCTTGATCGCCTGAAACGAGCCGATGGCGCGGCCGAACTGCGTGCGCAGCCTGGCGTACTCGACCGCGGACTCGAGCAGCCACTGCGCGCCGCCCACCATCTCGTTCGCCAATGCAACCACGGCCAGGTCGAGAATCCTCGCGAGCGCCTGCTCGCCGTCGATATCCGCGCCGAGTCGGGTCACCGGCACCGCTTCGAAATCGACCTGCGCCAGCTTGCGCGTCGGGTCGAGGGCTTCGAGCGAGCGCCGAACGATCCCCGGACTGTCCGCCGACGCCACGTGGAATGACAGCTTGTCCTTCGAATCGCGTGCGACAACGACGAATAGATCGGCAATATGACCGTCGATGACGAAGCTCTTGGTGCCGGTCAGCTTGCCGTCGCGGACCGTCGCCGCGATGCCGCCGGCGTCCCAGCGGCCGCTGGGCTCCGCCACCGCCAATGCCGCCAGGCGTTCGCCCGCAGCGATCGCCGGCAGGAGTTCTTCTTTCTGGACCGTCGATCCGGTCTCCAGGATCGCCGTCGCCCCAAGAACCGTGGAGGAAAAGTAAGGCGCGCAGAGAAGCGACCTGCCCATTTCTTCGACGATGATGGCGAGATCCGCGAAGGAGAAACCCTGGCCGCCGCACGTTTCTGGAATGTGGACTGCCGTAAGGCCTAGGTCATTGGCGATCTGTTTCCAGACCTCGGGGTCGTAACCCGTTTCGGTTTCCATCAACCGGCGCACTTCCATCGGCGGCGACTTGTCGGCCAAGAACCGTCGCACGGTGGAACGGAGCTGTTCCTGCTCGTCGGTGAACGCGAATTGCATGGCCGGATTATAGGCCGCTGATACACGTACGGCCTTCGTCCGCTTCCAGGCAGACTCAACAGGATGATGGCACCAAAGATACATCCTCGACGGTCGGCAATTCGGGCAGTACTAGGCGACGAATTGGTGCCGAGATACCGTCGCGGTCGGTGAAAACGACGCGGCCGGCGTCGTCCGCACGGGACTGCCCAAAGGCGACAGGTCGGGTTAGTCTAGGTACTCGCCGCGCATCGGCTCGGCCACGCGATGCCGGCCCTCGAGCATGCTCGGTACGGGGACGATGGTGGGCCGAACACGCGCGTCGCCTTTGATCGAGGCGTTGCGAAGCGTGAGCGCCAAGATCGCCTCGGGTCGGTCGTACTTAAGAATGTGTTCCAAGTTCGCGGTCCCGTCGAGTGGCCGCCATGCGGATTCTGGCCACGGCTTCGTACCTCCCGGCAAGCGGTTGTGTCAGCGGCACCGAACGAGGTCGACGCCCAGCAGATCCATGATGACGTTGATGTTGATCGCGTAGGTCCAGTTTTGCTGCTCGCGGAAGTTTGATAGCCGCTCCATCCACGCGCCCCAGAGCAACGTCGCCGGCCTACTGCCGCCCGTTCCTTGCCTTCGTTTTCAACTGCAGGGCTTCCTCGATCCGCACTGACCCCTGCATTCACTCCTAGGCCGATCCCCGCTGGATCCGGCCAATCGTCCTCGATCTGATCGGCAACCGACGCAAAAAAAGAATCTCGTCCCTGTGAGCGACAGACGGGGGATGACGGTGTGGCGCATAGTCCGGGACTACAACGGCGGTCGCCACTCCGAGTAGGTGTACCAGACGTTTTGCTCGTAGGGAGCCCAGACGAACCCGTCTTCGACGTGAAAGGAAGGTCTGCCCTTGCGGTTGAATTCGATGTAGTCGGGACTTTGGCCGCAATAGATCTGTGCACGTTTGTCCACGTCTACGGTAAAGGACTCCATGAGTTCGTCAGGGACGCCCGTGCCGCCGACCAGCGCGAGTGTGATCGTCTCCAGGACTTCCGCACGGCCAACCACGCCAAAGAACACGGCGTTGTGCCAGCCGACCTTCTGGTGCTGTTCCCCGCGGCTTCTGTTGACACTTGGGCGCGGTCCGGTGCTGTAGGTGTATACGGTGGCGACCTTGTCAGGGTTGCGGGACGCGTAGCCGCCAAGCGCATGCTCGATGAAACTGGTCCAGTCCGAGTAAGCCAACCAGAAGCTGTCTTCGTCCAGTTCGATTGTCGGCAGAGGGGACGAGGACTTCCTGAGTGACAGATAGCCGGAGACCGACTCGTACTCGGGGCTCGGTAAAGAGCTGTTCTGGACTGTCTCGTAGAAGCTCTTAGACTCAAAACGAGTCTGAATCTCTGTGACCATGCGCGATTTCTCTCAAGGCGACAAGGCCCTGATGGTGCCCAAGGGTTGCGCAAGCGTCAACGCGACAACAGGAGAGCTGTCCCAAGAGACACGCCGAGAGACACCGGACGCGCCTGCTATGCCACGTGGCGACCGCGGCGATCAACCGATTTCGAAGGACCTGCGGGTGCGGACACTGTCGAGGTCCGGTGCGCCGTCGATCTCTGTGCAGGCGTATACCACGTACTCGTCGGAATGCTGGACGACGTCGACGGACGACCGCGTCGGCATGGGCTTCGTGTTCGTCGAGGTACGGCCGAATTCGAAACCACCGACGATCTCGGTGCACCACGACCGGACCGACTTAGGAGACTCCTCCGCTTCGGTCCCGCAACTGCGACGACGCACCAGCGAGTTCATCGACAAACACATAATGAAATGGTGACCTTTCGCTTGGACCACGACCGTCCAATCCCTACTCGCCAAGGTCGAATGCACTGGCCCACTTACTTCCGGGACGGCACAGTAGACCGTATCGCCTAGGATCCAGCACCCCCTGAGAGACGGCTATTCGGGTTGTCCCGTCGTTCCGAGTAGGCCAGAATTACGTCCCAGTGCCTAAGCCGCTAGCGGTTCCGCAGCCCGCCCGTGGTCCAGATAGGCTACCTCGGCGACCGCTGGTCGTCCGCGCCAATGGTCAACAGGAGGCAACACAGGTCCGTCGTGGGACACTCGAATAAGAACAACAACCTCGTCATCCCGATATCGGCCCGAGAAGCCTCTCTCCGACGCAAAGTCAGACGCCAACTCCGATCACTTGGCTTCCACAAGTCGGGCGACGGCACTCTCCAGATCAATGGCCATGACAAGGCTCTCATCCGGACCTTGCACAATCCCCAGCGAACCGACCGGCTATCCGCCAACTCCGACTTCTTGGCGCGACACGCCGATAGGCTCCTCCCACACTTCGCGTCCGGAAAGGACATCGACCCCTGTGCCATCAGGCCCAGACTAGAGCGAGTGTACGCCGGAACTTGGCAAGCGGACCTGTTTCGCGTAGCCGCTCTCACTTGGTCCGTCCCGGTTTCCAATGGGTTCGGTCGGCGTCTCCGCTACGTCGTCTGGGATGCCCACAACGACAAGATTCTTGGCCTCGTGGCCATCGGAGACCCGGTGTTCAATCTTTCCGTCCGCGACACGCTGATCGGGTGGAATGCCGACGACCGTCGCGAGCGCCTAGTCAATGTCATGGACGCGTATGTTCTAGGCGCCTTGCCGCCATACAACACGTTGTTGGGCGGCAAACTGGTCGCCTGCCTTATCCGCTCCCGCGAGGTCTACAACGAGTTCACTCGCACCTACGGCGACACGTCCGGGATTATCTCCGGCAAGGCGAAGAAGGCGCGCCTCCTATCCGCCACCACTTCCTCATCTATGGGGCGGTCCTCCGTCTACAACCGCTTGAAGCTAGGCGGTGTGCGCTACTTCGAACCCATTGGTTACACTCGTGGATGGGGCCATTTCCACATCTCGGATGACCTATTCCTCGAATTGCGCGACTACCTGCGCAGCATCGGCCATCGATACGCTGACCAGCACCGATTCGGTCAGGGTCCGAACTGGCGTCTACGAACTACGCGTGCAGCCCTCAAGTCACTCGGATTCAGAGACGAGTTGCTCAGGCACGGAATCCAGCGCCAAGTCTTCATCTGCAACCTCGCGTCAAACGCCACAACGATCCTGCGCACCGGGAAGGGTCGTCCAGACCTATCAGCCCTTCTAAATGTGCAGCAGGTCGCCGACCTTGCACTCGACCGGTGGATACTTCCTCGCGCCCACCGGAGGCCCGAATACCGACTGTGGAATCGGTCCGATGTTCTGCGATTACTGAGCCACCCCGTCGTCACCCAGTACCCGCGCGTTGCGTCCCGGTGATCGAATCACACCTTGGCAACCTGACTCGATGGACCGCAATATCGCCCCACTGAAGGACCTCCAGGACGGCCTCCTCGCACACTTTCGCTCGCTCGCTGAAGTCCGCAAACGATCCGGGTTCCCAATTTTCGCCCTCGAACACGGCCTGACCCGCACGGAACTTCAGCGTGTCAACGCCTTCCTTCGTGAGCGGCAAACGGCCAGACTGCCCGTCGCGCCCTACTGGCTGCTTTGGGCTATCTACGCTAGCGAAGCCGGCTACGGGTATAAGGGTGACGAGTACTGGCCCTCCTTCGAGAAGCAAACTCCAAATTGGGATTTTCATGATCGCCCCAAGGTCAAGCGTTGGTTTAGGAAATTCCAGAGTTCATTCAACGGCGTAGTACCCTCCGGCCCCTGGGCCGAGCACTTCAGCATCATCGCCTGGCCCATCACACATGCGCTTCTCCCCCGATACCTCCAGCGCCAGTTCGCCAAGCTCCTTTACGACCTACGGTTCAATCTCGCCTCGGTCTCGCTCGACGCGGGTTTGATCGGTCGCTTGCTCGCCACGCATGCATCGTATGCTTCGACACGCTTCCAAGCGTTTCTTGAACAGGAGGAGTTGACCGGGCAAATCGTCGCCGGACTTCTCACTGGAGAGTCAGTAGACGGTGATGACCTGATCCACCCCCCAACGCTGAGTCGGATCGTTGCCGATCTGGAGCGCGTACGCAGTTCCCGCGAATGGCTCAACGAGACGCGGCGCGTCGTCTCGGACCGTTTCAAGGGAATCGGCCGCGGAACATACCACCCACACCGTCCGGCAACGCCAGGGATCCCGGGCGAACCAGTCCCACCGGATACCTCGCGTTTCGTGATCCGCCCCGATCTCTTCCTCCGGCACGCCGGTGATGGCAAATGGTCGGTGCTTCTCCAGTTGAAATCCTTGCGTTCCATCGCGGCCGAAAGCACCACATTACGCGTATTCCTCGACCAAACACGGTGCCGCCTGAACGGTGCCACCGACTGGAAACCGACGGGGTGGCTGTTATCCGGAAACCGCATGGGAGCTCTTCGGCGCTGGCCGGATGCCGATATGCCTATGGTTCGGTTCGAACGCGCAAACTCTCTCATGGACCACCTTCTCGAGTCCGAGTACCGTCTGACGCCAGGACCGCGTTGGCTGTTCCGCATCGGCAGCGACGGAATCGCACGCCACGTCGCTTCTTCGGTCGTCAGACCAGCCAATGATTACATCCTGGTGACCGCGGGCGACTTGCCCCGCGACGTACCAGGATCGGCTCCCTGCACCTTGGAATGTGAAGGCGTCCACGCTCTCCGTCTCGCCGTGCCAAGTAAGGTCTCCGCCGACACCACGAGCCGCTTAGGTGAACTAGGAATCGACGTGGCGCGCACGATTCGCGTTTGGCCATCTGGCTTGCCCGGGCGCGGCTGGGACGGCGATGGCAGGACGGAGTGGCTGACCACCGAGTCTCCCTGCTTGGGAATCGCCCCGGATCATCCGCTCGATGCCCTTTCATTCCGTTTGAATGAAGGATCCGAGGAGGTCGTCGACGCTGATCCCCTAGGCGCTCCTACCTTCGTTCGATTGCCGCCCCTCGCGGCGGGCAACCACTTGCTGACGGTGGAGGCGCGCCGCAGTCCAGAACTAGACGAAGCCGCCGCATCACCTCCGGCCAAGGGATTCGCGAGACTCGCGGTCCGAGAGCCTGAGCCCTGGACCCCTGGCGCAGCCTCGCATCCGGGGTTGATCGTCACCCCCGATCCGTTCGACGCGAGCCTCGACACTCTATGGCGCAACGAACTGAACCTCTCCGTCAACGGCCCCGAGGGTTTCACGGCGAGGGTGCACCTGAAGCTGCATACCGCAGACGGACGACAGGTTCTTTCCGATCTCGTCAACGACTCGATGGCGTTGCCTGTCACGTCCGACACTTGGCGCAGTGCATTCGCCCATTTCCTCAACAACGAGAGCCGAGCGTGGAAGTACCTCCAAGCCGCAAGTTGCACACTGGAGATCAACGGTGACTCTCTCGGCACGTGCGTGCTTAGGTTCGATCACGACCCGTTGCCCCTCAGGTGGTCCCTGTCGTCCCGACAACGCGAGACCTTTCTCCGCCTCGTCGACGACAGCGGCGAACACGAGACCACTAACGACGTCCAGTTCTTCAGCATGAATAGCCCGCTCATCGGCGTCCCTCTGGACGCCGAACTTGCGAGAACGGACTTCGTTGTCCAACCGCCCGGCGGGCTCTACCTAGCCCGACATGCGGCGTTTGACGATGCTGCGGTCGTGAGCGCGCCTCCGGCAGGCCTGAAGGATCTAGGCGTCGAACCCAACGTCCGTGTCGCACCCGGCCTACCTGCGATTCGAGACGCCTTCCTTCTACTCCGTCTCTGGTTCAACGCTAGACAGGCGGGTTTTCTCGTGGATGTCAGACAGCGTCAGGTCACCCACTCCATCTTCAACGCAATCTTCAGCAGCATTTGCGGCCAGAACTGGGTAAAGGCTGAAAAGGACTTTGCCGAACGGCCTTTGTCTCCCGACACTCTTGATGCGCTAGAAAACCTCGTCGACAGGCACACGCGTTTTGGTCACAGCCTGCGGCAGGGCGACGCAAGCGAAAGCGATGGGATCGTCGCTGACCGTTTCGCAGGCGAAGCCCGACGACATGGCGTATCGCACAATCAAGACCTTTGTCTATTCGCCCTTCGCGTGGCAGCCCGGCAAGTCAACGCGCTTGGCGACTCCCACCTCGACTCCCTTGTTCGCCAACTCGTAGACAACCCGGCGCTGCTCCGCGGCGCGCGCCTGATCTCGCGTCTCCGCGAGCATGATCCCGACCCAGCGGCCTCTGCGCCCCGGTCAAACTACCCGACATGATTACCCCGGTCACGCCTGCTGAGGTTCTTACCCATTGCCGGGACACGCTTGGATTGCCCAGTGATCAGAACGCCGTACTCGACGATGCGTTACTTGCGTCCCTTGCGAGACGTACCGCAGGTATCCACTGCCCTTGCTCCCGAGCCACTCTGCGAACTTCGCTACTCGAGTGCATGTTCGGCCTACCAACCACCTACGACTCCCTCCCCGAAGCGGTCGACCGCGCTATCGAGGCCCTAATCGTCAGTGGCGACCTTCTGGAACTGGCCGATGTCGTCATCGACGACTCGGATGTCAGACAAACCTGGGTTTTCGCTGCACCCCCGCGTTTCGTTGTTCGACCCAGCCGCTCCGTTTTTCTCATGGGCGTCGTGCCGGACCAGGACACTTTCCTCCCGTCGACGCTGAATGCCCGTATTCTCTCACGTGGATCGACGCGAGTGCTTGAGCCGGAGCCTGGCGAGGACCTCCCGCGCCAACTGAGGGAACTCGGACTGCAGCAACTTTCCGAGCGCGCGTGGCTCAGGAATCCGCGAGCCGAAGATCCCGCCGGCATGCTCAATAGGCACCAGCGGCTTCTGACCAGCCAACCCCCGATCACAGGCATACCGGACGTCCAGATCCTCGACGCCGCCCGCCCGGTCACCTACTACCGCGGCCGATGGACCAATCCCACGGACCAAGACGGCATGTTCATCGCCCGGCGCCCACAGGAGTTTGGCGCCCCGATTTGGTGCTTGGTCGAACTGCAACAAGGTGGCCCAGTCCGGCTTCTCGACCTCCCGCTCGCGCGAAGCCGCTGGCGCGGGTGTGATGTCGCCTGGCACCTTCAAGCGGCAGTCGACCGCTGTCGCGGGACGCCGCAGTGCTACCACCGCCGAGCCCACGACGAAGGAGTCCGATTCGACTTCTTTTCTCCGCTGCCGCAATGGTCTGAGCGCCGTCTGATGAATCTCGGCAAGTCGGTCCCCCGAGAAGCGTGCCTTCTCTCGTACGTCGTCCCCGCCAACGAAGCAGATGCCGAGGAGGCGTTCTTGCGGCAGAACCTGTGGCTGGCGCACAAGGACAACTCTGGCTGAGGAACACGCCCATGGAAACCATCCAGCAATCGATAGAGCAACTCCACGGAGCCCTACGCGACTATATCGAAGCGACCTACCACATTAGCGCCAAGTCGCTCATCCATAGACGCAAATCCCTGCTCGACACAGCAGGCATCATCCATCAGATCCCCTACCTGGAGTCTACGCCCCGATACGAAACCGGCGAGTCCTTTTCAGAAATGGCCGGACTCGCCCCAGCTGCACTGGAAGCGTTCAACGCCGTTTCGCAGTCTCAGGGTGATCTACCAAAGCTGATCTACGATCCGCCATACCTGCACCAGTCCGAGGCCGTCCGCGGCGCTCTGATCCAGCATCGCAATCTCGTCGTCATGACGGGCACAGGTTCCGGCAAGACAGAGTCATTCCTGCTCCCCATCGTCGGAAAGCTGGCCCGCGAAGCGAGAGAAGAACCGGACGCCTTCAGTCGCCAGCCGGCGATGCGCGCCCTCGTCCTGTATCCCATGAACGCCTTGGTCAACGACCAGTTGGGGCGTCTTCGCGGGCTACTCGGCGATCCCAGACTCGTTTCGCTCTTCAATTCGTGGGCCGGTCGACCCCCACGCTTCGGACGCTACACAAGCCGCACGCCCTATGCGGGTGTTCGGACGTCGCGAAGGGATTCCGCTAAATTTAGAGCGTTTGACGAGTTCTATATCGACATCGAACGCGCGGCGAACACTCCGAACGCCGATGGCCACGCCGAAGCCCGCCGTCTGCAGCGAGCCTTGAAAGAGCGCGGTAAGTGGCCAGCCAAACCGGACCTTCGAGCTTGGCTGGGCGAGAAGGGAACCCGATGGAGAGACTCCAGGACGGGTGAGTTCATCAGAGGCGTTACGTTGCCTGGCGACAGCGAATTGCTAACACGGCACGAAATCCAGTCTGCGCCACCGGATCTCCTCGTCACAAACTATTCGATGCTCGAGTACATGATGATGCGTCCGATCGAGCGTTCTATATTCGACATGACCCGGACGTTCCTAGAACGTAACCCGGAGGAGGATTTCCTCGTCGTCCTTGACGAGGCGCACCTCTACCGAGGCGCGGCCGGCGCTGAGGTGAGCCTCTTGTTGCGCCGATTGCGTGATCGCCTCAACGTTCCCGCAGACCGGTTCCGGGTAATCTGTGCTACCGCGAGCTTCCACGACTACGAATACGCTCCAGACTTCGGTGCACAGCTATCCGGTCTTCCTGCCAGCACCTTCCAGGCGATCTCTGGATCCCTTGATCTTCGACCGTATGACGGTCCCGGCTCGAACCAGGACGCCGATGTCTTCGCTAGCGTCAACCTTGAACGGTACTACGATGCGCCGACACAGTCGGCCCGACAGGCGATTATCGAGCCGATAGTCAAACACCGCCATACGACCCAAGACCCTGATCCCGAACGAGCCCTCTACCACGCGCTCGCGGACTTCCCGCCGATGGGCCGCCTGATCAATATGACCATGAAGCAGGCCATACCGGTGGCAGAGCTAGGGCAACATCTGTTTCCCGACGCCAATCCGCAGACGGCCGACATGGCCGTCAACGCTCTGATGGCCCTTGGCAGCGCCGCCCGCTTGGACCCCAAGACCCCCGGACTCCTGCCCTGCCGCGTCCATAACTTCTTCCGCGGGTTGCCTGGAATCTGGGCGTGCATGGACCCCGCATGTGGGATCCTCGACGAGGCCGACAGCGATGGCATTTGCGGCACGCTTTACAGCCAGCCACGCGAAACTTGCCAATGCGGCGCCCGCGTCCTCGAATTGTTCACCTGTCGCAATTGCGGCACGGCGTACGCCAGGGCCTACACCGACGATGTCGATTGCCCCTCAGCACTGTGGTCTGAACCCGGTGAGAGCCTACGTTTGGCCGAGGGCGAAACAGCCCCCCTTGCCCCCCTCGACCTCCTACTCGAAACTCCCGCATCGGACGAGGCAGCGGAACCGGCCGACTACGATCTCGAGACGGGCCGCTTAAACCCTCCAACTCTCGGGAATCGGATGCGCCGGGTCTATCTTCGAAGCGACCGGCTGGCCGACTCTACCGATGAGGATGACGATGGGAGCGATCCGGGACCCGTCTCCTCAGGTCAGTTTGCCCCGTGTGCCGTGTGCGGCAAGAAGACGCGATGGGGAACTTCCTACGTGCAAGATCACCAGACCAAGGGCGACCAACCGTTCCAAGCCCTGGTGTCCCGACAGTTGCAGATTCAGCCACCTTCCCAGGCCGCGCCCACGTCTTTCGCGCCTCTGCAGGGCAGGAAGGTCCTGACCTTCTCTGACTCGCGCCAAGTCGCGGCGCGCTTAGCCCCTAACTTACAAATGTACTCGGTGCGTGACTCGCTACGCCCGTTGATAGCTTGGGGCTTTCAGCGACTTCAAGCCGTCTCCTTTCTTCAGCCGAACCTGAACCTCAACGACTTGTATCTGGCCGTGCTTCTCGCAGCTCACACGCTCCACGTGCGCCTGCGTCCCGAAACGAAAGCCGGCGAGAGCTTTGGCGCAGACCGGACAGTACGAAACGCGTTCAACAACGGACAAACCGACGACGATGGTGGACTGACCGGCCTCTGTATGCAGATCCGATCAGAACGTCCGCCCGAAGCGTTGCTCGAACAAATTGTTACAACCGTGCAGGATCGCTTTCTTGGATTCGAGCCGCTCGCCCTGGCTTCACTCGTCGAACGTGGCGACCTCTCACCACGTCTGCACGAACTCCCGTCGATTCCCGGAGTGTCGGAAACGCCCGAAGAGAAGGTGGAACTCGCACGCGCATGGCTGCGCTGCTGGCAGGGCTACGGCTTCTGGCTCGGCGCCATGCCACCAGTTTGGGGCCAGCGACCACGCTCCCAGGGAATCAGCGTTCGTGCGAGAAAGGGAAAATTCAAGGCGATGCAGACTGTCCTTATCGACCGAGCGGCGCGCAGGACATTCGACAGCCAATGGTTGCCCATGCTGTTAGAACTATTCACGGAAGCCACCGGCAACGGCTTCAGGCGCCTGCGCGGCAACGAACTCTCCCTGACCTTCGAAGGTAAGTGGGTACGCTGCCCAAACTGCAAGTCGGTACACCGGCCCGTTTCGACGATCTCCCATTGCCTCGACTGCGGCAGTTCCGACATCAAAGAACTAAACCCTGACCGCGATGCCGTCTTCCTGGCCCGCAAGGGCTTCTATCGAAATCCCGTCACGAACGCCCTTGTCGATCCGCCCAAGCCGCCGCTCGCCCTCGTCGCCGCCGAGCACACCGCACAATTGAATGCCCCCCAGAACGAGGATGTCTTCTCCAAAGCGGAGGAGAACGAACTGCTGTTCCAAGACATCGCTCTCGGCGAGCGGGCTAACTCGTCCACCGCCGTCGATGTGCTGTCAAGCACAACGACGATGGAGGTCGGCATCGACATTGGCGCGCTGTCTGGTGTCGCTCTGCGCAACATGCCGCCGGGCCGGGCCAACTACCAGCAACGCTCCGGACGCGCCGGACGTCGCGGCAACGCCGTCGCTACTGTCGTCGCTTTCGGCAGCGCCGACAGCCACGATGAGCACTATTTCACCAATCCGGACGGCATGATCCGGGGTAACGTCATCGATCCAAAACTAACGCTCGACAACGCGGACATCGTGCGGCGGCACATCCGCGCCTTCCTATTGCAGTCCTATCATCAGGATCGTATTCCGGGTTTAGACCCCGACCAAAAGCATGACCTTTTCTCCGTGCTCGGCACGGTCGCCGACTTCCGTGACCCATCTTCTCTCCTCAACCGTACGGACTTCGCTGCATGGCTCATTGAACAGGAAGATAGGCTTCGAAGCCGAATAGCGTCATGGATTCCTCAGCAGATTGGCCCGCAGGACCGCGACGTGCTGCTTAGTGGATTCGCCGATGATTGCCTCGATGCAATCGACGACGCCATCGGGTCTGCGCCAAGCCAATCCAATCCGTCCGAGACCGACGAGGCGAATGAAGGCGAATACCAGCCTGAAGAGGGCGAGGAAAACCCTCAACAACACGCCGCCAATACTGACAAGCTTCTCGACCGCCTCCTCTACTGCGGCAAACTGCCGCGGTACGCTTTTCCGACCGATGTGGCGACTTTCCATGTGTTCGACACTGACCGCTCTACGCGTTTCCGGCCGATCATGCGGTTCGCGCCCCAACAGGGCCTTTCGGTCGCGCTCTCCCAGTACGCCCCGGGGAAACAGGTGTGGATATCCGGGAAGTGCTACACATCCAGTGCGATCTACTCCGTTGATCCCAACGACCGATTCGCTGCATGGGACTCCAAACGCATCTACATGGAGTGCGACATCTGCGGCTTCGCGAACACCTACCCGATTGGTCAGGCTCAGCGTCAGGAGACGCGAGACTGCCCCGCTTGCGGCGGCACGCAGACTTTCGGGCCAGGACGCTACTGGCTGCGTCCACCGGGTTTCGCGCACCCCGTCGACACCGAGGAGGTCACTTCACCCGACGATATTCCGGAGACGAGCTACGCTACCCGCGCCAAGCTGACGATGGACACGCCGGACGACGCCGATGCTTGGACTGTCGTCAATGAACGGCTACGCGTGCTGCCGTCAAGAAGACACCTTCTCGTCTCCAACACGGGCCCCAAGAAAGACGGCTACACCTACTGCACGAAGTGCGGTCGAATAGAAGCAACCGCCGCCCACTCGCACGAACTTCATGGGACTCACCTGAAGCCCTACCCAGACGACGACGATAAACGCAACTGCGATGGAATCAACCCGACGCGCCATCTCGTGCTGGGGACCGATTTCATTACCGACATTGCCCTGTTTTCCTTGCGCGTGGACCCGCCGATGAGCCTCAAGCCTGGTCACACGTCCACCCTAGTCGCGCTGCGAACCGTAAGCGAAGCTCTTGCCGCCGGGGCGTGCCAACTCCTCGAACTCGAACCGGGCGAACTTATGGCCGAGTTCCGCCCCGCACTCACGCCCGCCGGTACGAGTGGTCTTGAAGCAGAGGTTTTCTTGTACGACACGCTCCCTGGGGGAGCCGGGTTCTCGACTCAACTCCCTGAGTCTCCCGTCGAGTTGTTCCAAAAGGCCCTCGATCTTCTCACGGACTGCGAAGAGGGTTGCGACGCGTCTTGCTACCGCTGCCTGCGAAGCTTCAAGAACAAGTTCGAGCACAATCTTCTCGACCGACATGTCGGAGCGCAACTCCTTCGTTACCTCATCGACGGACAACTGGCCGATTTCAGCCCGAGCCGTTTAGCCTCCTCGACCGCATTGCTCCGCAACGACCTTGAACGCCAATGCACGGACGGGATTCGGTTCGAATTGGACGCGACTCTCCAAACAGACGGATCGTCTGTGACGGCACCCATCCTGGCCACTACTACCGACGGTCGGACAACCATCATCGCGCTCTCAGCCCCCCTGACGCCAGATCATCCCGCTGACCCTCACATCGCCATACTCCGATCCATTGGAGAATTTCCGCTCATCGTCAAAAACGAACTCGTCGTACGAGGGAATCTGCCTGCTGCCACTCGACAGATCATCGCCGCATTACGATGAGCACTCAGCGTCCTTGAACATGCCGAAGCGGGCTCCGCAAACGCCCCGGCTACCGTCGCCCCCCACCCAAGCGGTCCTGATTCCTGCCTTTCACAACCGTGAATTGACTCGGGGTAGGGGCCGACATCCGGCCCATGTGCGGTGGGTGTGCGTGACGCTACTCTAAGCTACCGCGTTCGAGGTTTGAGCTTGCGGAAACAGTGGATCTTCGCTCGACAAGATCCGAAAGGAAGTCCTCGAGCGCGCCGGCACGCCGATTGTCAGGCATCAACCAGACCCCTACGCGCGTCCCATATTTTGTTGCGTCCCCCACGAAGCCTTCTTCCGGAATGTTCTCGGGCAGCGTCAGTCCAACTCCGTCAAGCCTGCCTCTAACCGCTAACCAACGATTCTGGGAAAACTCGTCCGCATCCAACACGAAACCCACGGATCGATCCGTGCCGGCTCAGACCGCCGTGTTGATTGATTTCAGCAGAGCGTCCTTTCCATCTGACTCTTTGAAATCGATATCCGAACAATCGACTTCATGCCTGCCGAGCGAGTGCTTGATTGCGTGTTGATCATCCGCGCCTTCAACATGAAGTGCCGACTTTTCCCCGAGTGGCACTTAGCGAACCTCAATGCCCTGTTCCACAGCCACCCTGATTTGGTCATCATGGAACGACACTGCCTGGTTCAGTGTAGGTTGAATCTTCTGGATAGAGACTTGCTCAGCAAGATCAGGATGAGATTCGGCAAGCGAGCCAAGCGCGCGAACGCAATCGTAGCTATGCGTGGTCGCAAACACCTGGACATTGGACCGCCGGGCCGATTCAACGACGAGTCGCCACATGTCCTCCATAACGGTCCAATGAAAGCCCGTGTCGATTTCATCGATCAGCAGGACCCCATCCTTGCTGGCGACGAAAGCGAGTACGATCGCGAGCAGGCGACGCATGCCGTCGCCATAAGTGCCGATCGGAAATCGAGGGCCCCCGTCGATCGGACCTACGAGAATGCCATCGTGGCTAGCGCGGAAGTGAATCGAGCCGACATCCGGCATGATTGGTCTGACGCTCTCCACGACTTCGGCTTCTCGACCTTCGGCCTGCAACCTGTCCCACTCGCTGCTCATGGCCATGGGGTCGCAACCGCCCGGCGTGAGAAAACGGAGCGGCGCACCAGAAGCACTTGCCGTTGATCGTCGATACAGATCATCGAGTAGCTTGCTGTCTTCCCCAACAGGCAATACCGTCTTTTCGCTCGCGTCGCCTGTAGTCATTTTCAAACCAAACACCGGTCCGGGCCCGCCATCCCGGAGTCTGTATTGAAACGATCCAGCCCACTCCAGACCTTCAAATTCACTAATGGGACGAACTTCAACGCAGAGTCGTTTGCATTCGGAACCTTGCGAACAAATCTGAAAATTCGCTCCCACTTCGCACTTGTTACCGTTAAAAAAGTGTGCAAGCTCGATCCTTGGAATGCTGCTCGTTCCGCGAATCCGAGCCAACGGGTCTGGCCGCTCTTCCGTAAAGTGTCGAATGCGCTCGCCGCGCCACTCCGCGACGCGCTTGAACGTCGAGGAACTTCCCCCGGAGACAAGCAGTTCAACAGCTTCAAGGATGGACGTCTTCCCGCAGCCGTTCTTACCCACCAGCAGATTCGCTCTTCTCAGGCCGTTCAACTCATAAGATTCGAAGCGGCGATATCCGCTTAGCGTCAGCGAATCCAGCATCTGAACCCTCGTGACAAAATGAACTGGCCGTAGCTAATGTTAGTGCAAAGCTCCCTGCGGGACACGTTGCGCCACAGCCTGCTTCCGTACGCGCCAAATCGCCGGTTCCCAGCAGGCGCACGATCCTCCGATTCGGTATTCTTCATCGCATGTCGAAGAGCACGGACGAATGGGAGATTGAGCAGCGCGAGTGGCTCGAAGCCCTCGATGGCGTGCTCGAAGAACACGGCGGCGAAGACACCAAGGCGCTGCTGCTGAGGCTGCAGGACTCCGTGTCCCGACGCGGCATCGTGCTGACCGACGCGGCCCTGAACACGCCGTACCGCAACACCATCCCCCTGTCCGAGCAGCCTCCCTACCCGGGCAGCATCGAGGTCGAAACCCGTATCGAGAACGTTCTACGGTGGAACGCCGTGGCGATGGTGCTGCAGGCGTACGATTCCGGTTCCGGCGTCGGTGGCCATATCGCCACGTACCTGTCCGCGGCGACGTCGATGGAAGTCGGTTTCAACCACATCTTCCGTGCGCCGGGGCCGGACTACGGCGGCGACCAGGTCCACGTTCAGGCCCACACTTCTCCCGGGGTCTATGCGCGAGCGCTGCTCGAGGGGCGGCTGAAAGAGGAACAACTGAAGAACTTTCGCCGCGAAAAAGCACCCGAAGGCGGCCTGCCTTCCTATCCGCATCCGCGGCGAATGCCCGATTTCTGGCAGATGCCTTGCGCCAGCATGGGCCTGTCGACGCCGAGCGCCATCTACCAGGCGCGTTTCGCCAAGTACCTGGAGAGCCGTGGGCTGAAGCCCAGGAACGGCGGCAAGGTATGGAATTTCATCGGCGACGGCGAATCGGACGAGCCCGAAGTCCTGGGCACCATCGACATCGCCGCCCGCGAGCACCTCGACAACCTCGTGGTCGTCGTCAACTGCAATCTCCAGCGCCTGGACGGACCGGTGCGGGGTAACGGCAAGATCATCCAGGAACTCGAGCGGGCGTTCCGGGGCGCCGACTGGCACGTCATCAAGGTCATCTGGGGCGGCGGCTGGGACAAGCTGTTCGAGCGCGACGTGAACGGCGTCCTGCAGGCGCGCATGGAGCAGGCGGTGGACGGCGACTACCAGTTCTACACCGTGTCCCCCGGCGACGTGGTGCGCGAGCACTGGGTGGAGGACATTCCGGAACTCGCCGAACTCATGGATTCCCTGAACGACGAAGAGATCCGCACGATCAAGCGCGGCGGCCACGATCACCAGAAGGTCTACGCCGCGTACCAGCAGGCAATGGCGGTGACAGGGAAGCCCTGCGTGATCCTGCTGAAGACGGTGAAGGGCGATGGTCTCGGTCCGAAGGCCGAGGGCCGCAACACCGTGCATCAGAAGAAGTACCTGTCGCCGGAGGAGCGCCACGAACTCGCCCGCCGACTCGACATCCCGCTGCCGGACGACGCTATTGAACGCGCCGATTTCTACTGGCCGCCACAGGACAGCGAAGAGGTCCGCTACCTCAAGAGGCGGCGGGAAGCGCTTGGCGGTTTCCTGCCGGTGCGCAACGTCCGCTGCGAACGCCTGGACCCTCCGCCGCTGTCCATGTTCAGGGACATGCTGGAAGGTTCCGGAAAGCGCGAGGTGTCGACCACCATGGCGGTGGTGAGAATGCTGCAGAGGTTGCTCCGGGACAAGCGCATCGGCCGCTACGTCGTGCCGATCGTGCCCGACGAAGCGCGCACGTTCGGCATGGATGGCCTGTTTCCGCGGGCCGGTATCTTCTCCCCGGAAGGACAGCGCTACCAGCCGGTGGACGCCGGCACCATCGCGCCGTACCACGAAGCCGAAGACGGCCAGATATTGCAGGAGGGCATCTGCGAAACCGGCGCCATGGCGTCGTTCCTCGCCGCCGGCACCGCCTACGCGAACCACGCCCTGCCGATGATCCCGTTCTACATCTTCTACTCGATGTTCGGCTTCCAGCGGGTGGGCGACATGATCTGGTCCTGCGGAGACATGCTCTGCAAGGGCTTTCTTCTCGGCGGCACTTCCGGACGCACCACGCTCAACGGGGAAGGTGTGCAACACCAGGACGGCCACTCACACGTCCTGGCTTCCACGGTGCCGAACCTCAAGAGCTACGATCCGGCTTTCGCGTTCGAGATCGCCGTCATCGTGCGCGACGGGATTCGCCGCATGTACGGAGAGTTCGAGGACATCTTCTACTACATCACCGTCACCAATCAGAACTACCGCATGCCACCCAAGCCGAACGGCGTGGACGACGGCATCGTCAAGGGCATGTACTGCTTCCGGCGGGCCGGCGAACAGGCGCAGGTCAACCTGCTCGGCAGCGGCGCCATCATGGTCGAAGTGATGGCCGCGGCGGAAACGCTGCAGGATCTCGGGATCGCGACCAACATCTGGAGCGTGACGAGCTACAACGAACTCGCCCGCCAGGGCGCACATGCCGAGCGGGCGCAAATGCTGAGCATCGGCGGCGCTGACGAACGCCCCTATGTCGAGGCAGTGCTCGCCGATGAGTCCGGCGTATTCGTGGCCGCCTCGGACTACATGAAGTCGTTGCCGCTATCCATTTCGCGCTGGTTTCCGAATGCTTACGTAGCGCTCGGCACGGACGGATTCGGCCTGTCGGAATCCCGTGCGGCATTGCGGGATCACTTCGAGGTGTCGAGCGACTGGATCGCCTTCGCCGCGCTGTCGCTGCTCGCGCGGACCAACCAGACCTCCGCGACGGCGGCGTTCGACTTCGCCAGCGAGAGAGGACTCGACCTCGAGAAGGCCCCGGCCGACTGAATTGTCCCCTTGCTACACCTGGCGCGGGCACCGGATCAGGCTGATCTCCGCACGCCCCGCCACACGACAGGAGACAGACATCTATGCGAAAAGAGTATGACTTCACCGACGCGACCCGGGGCCCAGCCGTCCCGCATCAAGGAAAGACGCGCATCACCATCCTCCTCGACGGGGACGTCGTGGCCGCATTCCGCGCCCGCGCGAAGGACACCGGGCGCGGCTACCAGACCGCCATCAACCAAGCGCTCCGCGAGTACCTCGCCCAAGACGAATTGGAAGTCACATTGAGGCGCGTCGTGCGAGAGGAACTGCGAGACGCGGGTTAGAAACCCGGCTACCCGACGGATAGCGCGTTCCCTGCCCCTGATCGAAGACCCACTTTTCGATTTCGCCAGGGAGCAAGGGCTCGACCTCGAGAAGGCCGACGGATTAACCAGCCCTTGCCTCAACGCCGGGGGCGTTGGCGCGGCGGTCGGGGCTTCGCGCCCGTCATGTCCATCAGGCGCTCGCGCAGCGGCAGCAGGTCTTCGAACGTCGCATCCGGTCCGAGGTCCACCGGTTCGTTGACCACGATCTCCGACCTGGAGTACGTGCCGCCCGTCGCATGGATGACGGCGCCATTCGGCGCATCTTCGCTGCACATGAACAGGACCGCGGGGCTGACCAGCTTCGGATGCCGGTCCGGTGGGGGTGCCTCGACGTTCTCGTCGCGTCCGGGCACCGTGTTCGTCATTCTGGTTGCAGCACCGGGTGCCAGCGTGTTTACGCGGACGTTGTGGTTGGCCCCCTCCTTCGCCAGGACGTTCATCAGTCCGAGCATGCCCATCTTCGCTGCGCCGTAGTTCGATTGTCCGAAGTTGCCGAATATGCCGGAACCCGAACTGGTGAAGACGATGCGCCCGTAGTTCTGGGCGTACATCAGCGGCCACGCCGCGTGCGTCACGTAGGCGGTGCCATTCAGGTGGACGTTCATGACGATGTCCCACTCGTCCAGCGTCATGTTCCTGAATGTCCTGTCGCGCAGGATGCCGGCGTTGTTGACCAGGATATCGATGCGGCCGAAAACGTCGACGGCGGTCTGCACGATGGACTTGGCGCCTTCCCGATCGGAAACAGACGCCTTGTTTGCGACCGCGGTTCCCCCGGCGGCCTCGATCTCGGCAACGACCGCGTCTGCGGCATCGCCCTCTCCCGTGCCGTCGACGCTGCCGCCCAGATCGTTCACTACGACTTTCGCCCCGCGCTTGGCGAATTCCAGTGCGTGACACCTTCCTATGCCTCCACCCGACCCGGTGACGACGGCGACTTTTCCTTCGAATTCACTCATTTCCTTTCTCGATCAACCTGTTCGATTCCAGTCGTAACAACAATCTCTCCCCTTGCGGGAAGCTGTTTCGTTATACCACCGAATCCGTCCGCGCGGGCAACGCCAGCCGTTCGGCTCAACCCATGATTGCCCGGCTCGTGCGGACTACCGAATCCCGGTGGCGCGCCATCTCGCGCTCTCCCATGTCGCATTCCGGTGCCTGCATCAGGTCGAAGTGGCCGTACGTGTCCTCGCCCGCGACAAGCGTCGCCGTGTCCCGGGAAATCTTGACCTGCCGCACGTGAGTTGCGCAGTAGCGCAATACGAGGCCGATGCGCCTGTCGTCGGTCATGTTGGGCGTCGAACCGTGCACCGTGCGCACATGATGCAGGGACATTTCGCCCGCAGCCAAAGGCGCGGGCATGGCCGACGACTCATCGATTGCATCCTCGACCATTTGTCCGCGCGTCAGGAGATTGTCGTCTTCCCACGTGTTGGCGTGTCGAAGGATCGGGCCCTTGTGGCTCCCCGGGATGAACTTCATCGGTCCGGTGGCCGGACCCGCATCCGACAGCGCCACCCAGGCGGTGACCACGTCATGCGGCTCAAGCCCCCAATACGTCGCATCTTGATGCCAAGTGACGAACTTGCCGTCCCGCGCTTCCTTGATGAACCAGTTCAGCCCCCACAGCAGCACGTTGGGGCCTAGCAGGTCGGTCACGGGATGCACGATCCGGGCGTCGTGGACCAAGTCCCAGGCCCAGCGAAACAGCAGGTGGAGATCTGTCAGTGGAGGGGTGCGGGCGCCGTCGCGCCGGATCGCCTCGAAGGCCTCAAGCGCCCGTCGACAGCGCATCGCTTCCGCCTCGCTCAGCACGCGACGGGCGCCGAGGTAGCCGCGTTCTCGAAACGATTCGACTTCGATCTGGCAGAGGTGCGTTGACATCAGTCGTCTTGTCTACATGCGGCCCCACGGACTATTGTGCATGGATGGCAATGATCGAGATAGCACGAGGGGCGCGGGTGCCGGAAGACGCGCTGTCGATCAAGTTCGTCCGCGCTTCGGGACCCGGCGGACAGCACGTCAACAAGGTCGCGACCGCCGTCGAGCTACGCCTGGACCTCACGCGCGCCAACCTCCCGCAGGGACTGCGCGCCCGGCTGCAGCGCGCTGCGGGAAGACGTCTGAATGCGGCGGGGGAGATCGTTATTTTCGCGCAGAACCATCGCAGCCAGGCGCGCAACCGCGAGGACGCGTTCGCCCGCCTGCGGGAACTCGTGGCACACGCGAGCCACGCACCGGCGAGACGCATACCGACGAAACCCTCTCGTGCGGCCCGCGAGCGCCGCCGCGAGTCGAAGCGTCGCCGCAGCAGCATCAAGCGCGCGCGCCGCCGGCCCGATATCGACACTTGACTTGGTCAGCCCGCGCCCGGGTGACTTGCTCTGGAACAAGCCACCTCCAGCAAGATGCAAACGCCGGGCGCTTCTATGAACGGCTGGGGTTTACGTACACGGACGATCTGATTGGAGAAGACGACCTTGAAATGAGGTTTACCTTCCAGCCTGCGCCGTAGAACGGCACGCAAGTGCCGATCAAGGCGGATCCGGAACGGGCGGGATGGGCGAAACAGAGGGCTTGGGCTGGGGCAAAAACGGCGCCCGTCAGGGCGACGGATTCAATGGCGCTAGTGTGGTGTCCCGAACCGCCTAGATGCCGAGATCAAGCAGGTTGTAGTCCTTGATGCGCTCACGGGCCGCATCGCTCCACTCAAACGTCGCACCCTCGCTGACATGGGGCTGGTACCGGAAAGACTCTTCGTCCGGGAACCGCTGCCGGCGCGCGTCGATCGCGTAGCCGAGCATCCGGGAGCGTTCCCGGATGCGATCCGCATCGTAGATGATCTTGTCGCTTCCCGGGGCGTGGATGCCGTTGCCCCTCGCGCCGAGCACCGAGGCGCGCCGATGAAAACCGAAGTTGACGGTGACGCGGATGTCGGGACTCGTGTTGGCGAACGAGCCGTGCACCGCCTGGCGGTTGCACATGCCGACGTCGCCGGGCCCACAGAGAAGCGGCACGGCCTGCGGCAACCGATCCGAGCCCGCCGCTTCGCACATCGCCTTGATGTCGGCCTTTGCGAGATGCGATCCGGGAACGATCCAGAGACCGTTGGCCGCATTGCAGCCGTAGACCTGCGCCATGAAGTTGAAGCCGTGGGTGCCCTTGTCGAAGATCGGCGTATCCCAGTGGGTGGTGCCGTCCTGATGCCATGCCACGGAACCGCCGAGTCCCGGCTGCTTGATGAAGAGCACTTCGTTGAAAGGCGTGAAGTCGTCGCCGTTGATCGCGGCTGCGACGCGGAGCAAGTCGGGATGTCCATAGACGCGCAGGCTCGCGTCGGAATACTGCAGGGCACCGGAGACCACCTGCAGCACGTAGTCCGGCGCATCTTCGGGCGGGGTCGGTTCGATCATCTTCGCAGGATGCCTGCCCTGGTTGCGTTGCGTCCCGCCGACAGGATCGGACAGCGGCCGGACCAGCGAAAAGCCGAACATCTCGCGGTCGGCGTTCAGCGCCGGATGCCCGTGACGGTCAAGCCTCACTTCGGGTTCGGCGGGTGCCCGATCCAGGATGCGGTCGAGGTCACGCTCAAGGTCTGCAAGTTCTTCCGGTCGGAGAACGTGTTCGAATACATAGAAGCCGCAGCGCCAATACGCTTCCAGGATCTCCTCGCTGAGTGATCCGTCGGCGTTGAAACGAATGGGTCCGCGATTGCCGAGCCCACGGGCGCGCGCCTCGCCGGCGGCCCGATAGGCCGCCATGGCCGCTTCGTGCTCTCCGTAGTCCGCAGCGATGGGGTGTATGGAACTCAGTGACATCTTGCCCGCCTGTCTCGAACCTCCCAAATCATGATGGAGTGACCGACCGGTTTACGCAACCAGCCCTAGTGTCGTGTCACCCATCGGATGTACGTTCAGAGCCAGGTGATAGCCAGCGTGGCAGTCCCCAGCAGCAGGAAGAATCCGCACATGTCGGTGACGGTCGTCAACACCGGTCCGGACGCCACGGCGGGATCCGCTCCAAAGCGCTTGAGCAACAGCGGCACGGTTCCGCCAATGGAGACCGCCACAACCGTATTGACGGCCAGCGCGAAGGCCACCACCGCGCCCAGGGCAAAGCTGCCCTTCCACATCCACGCGGCGGCGCCCAGCAATACGCCAAGGGCGATGCCGTTCAGAACTCCAACCTTGGCCTCCTGCCACCAGACGCGCAATACGTCGCGGGGATTCGAAACGCCGAGCGCAAGTTCGCGCATGCTGATCGCGACCGCCTGGTTGCCGGAGCAGCCGCTCATGTCGGAGACGATGGGCAGGAACACGGCCAGGGCGATGACCGCCGCCAGGGTCTCTTCGAACGCGGCGATGACGCTCGCCGCGATCATGTTCAGCACGATGTTGATCGAGAGCCAGGACAACCGCCGACGCGAACGCAGCCCCAGCGGCATGCTTCGCAACTCTTCGCCGCCGACGATCCCCTGGGACCTCAGGTGATCCTCGGCGGCCCGTTCCGCCAACGCGTCGTCGACATGCTCCCGCTCGACGACGCCAAGCAACGTCCCGCTGTCGTCCGTTACCGGCAGCGACAGGACCTCGGCCTCCTCCAGGCACGCATCGACCGTGGTCAGGTCCGCCTCGGCGTTGATGGCGGTTGCGGGGGTCATCAGGTTCCTGATCGCCATCGATGGCGGGGCGGCAACGAGGTTCCGGGTCCGGACCGCGCCGATCAGCCGACCTTCGGGATTCACCACGTAAGCGAACCGGACCAGGTAGGGCGAAAGTTCGCGATCACCGGATGTCAGATCCTCCAGCACCTCGCGCGCCGAGGCCGACGCCGGAAAAGCGAGGAAATCCCGCACCATGAGACCACCGGCGGACTGCGCGGGATAGGTCATCAACTGGCGGGCATCCGCAGCCGTTTCCGGGGCAAGCGCACCGAGAATCCGGTTCCGGTCTTCGTCCTCCACTTCCGCCAGCACGTCGGCTCGCTCGTGACTCGGTAGCGCCGTCACGATGGACGCCGCGTCACGCACCGGCAACGCCTCGATTAGATCGGCCGCGACTTCGTCGGGCACGTCCTCGATGAACTCCGCGGCGGTCTCCGGCGCCAGCGCCGACAGGATCGCCTGGCGCTCGTCCTCGCCGAGGCGGAACATCGCGCGCACGACGTCCGAACCCGACAATGTCGCAAGGTAGGCATCGACCGCGACCGGGTCGTCGACGATCAGCATCCTGAGCCGCGCGAAGGGCTCAACTGTTACGGTATCCAAGGGATTGTTCCTCTCTCGTCAGCCCGAAGACTGTCCGGTTTGATGTGTGAAGAAGCGCGCCGGAACGCTCCTGCGAGAATTCGACTTCCACGATCCTGCGAAAACACAAACTTGTCAATTTCTTCGAAGTTGATAAACATTGTCGAAATACTGACAATGTTTGATGGAATTTCGAGAATTGACAATCTTTTCGGGGGAGTAGCGACAGATGAGGGTTCCCCACTCACCCGAACCCGTCGACGCGCCGCAGGTTGGCGGCGTGCCCCTGATTGATTTTCTCGCCCGGGCGGGCGGTCCGACGGTGGATGGCGAATACGTACACTGGGACAAGCTGCGCCGGCTCACGCCGCCTGCGGGACTGAACCATAGACAGTGGTGGATGGCGATCAAGCTCTCGCGCCAGGCCCAGTATCGGACTTTGCCGCTCAACGACACGTCCGGGAAGCCGTTCGTCTATATGTTACCCGACCGCGTTCTGGAGGCCCTGCATCGGATCGACGGCCATGCGAGCGGATGGACCGTGGCACCGGACGAGATGTCGCTCCAACGTACAGGTGATCGATTCATCGTCAGTTCGCTCATCGAGGAGGCGATCTCTTCCAGCCAACTGGAAGGCGCGTCCACGACCCGAGCTATCGCGGCCAACATGATCAGGAACGGGCGCAAGCCCAGGGACGTCCACGAGCGGATGATCCTGAACAACTTTCGCGCGATGAACGAGATTCGCAAGATTGGCGACGGTCCGATGACGTTGTCAGCACTCCTGGACCTGCATCGCACGCTCACGGCTAACACCCTGGACGAACTACGCGACGAAGGACGCATCCAGGCCCCGGGAGACAGCCGCGTGGGCGTATGTGACAACGATGGCCACATCCTGCACGCGCCGCCGCCAGCGGAACTCCTGCCCTTGCGCCTTGATGCGATGTTCCGGTTCGCAAATGAAGATGCCGGCGCATTCGTGCATCCAGTGGTCCGCGCGATCGTGCTGCACTTCTGGCTGGCCTATGAACATCCGTTCCAGGACGGCAACGGGCGTGCCGCACGTTCACTCTTCTACTGGTGCATGATGCGCCGGGGCTATTGGCCGTTCGAGTTCATTTCCATCAGCAGGCTTCTGCTGAACGCGCCCGCCAGGTACGGGCGTGCTTTCCTTGAGACCGAGTCGGACGGCAACGACCTGACCTACTTCATCTCGCATCAAATCGATGTCATTCAACGCGCCCTCGACGACTTCCGCGTCTATGTCGAGAAGAAACTCAACGACGCCAGGGAGATCGAGAGAAAACTCAAGCGTCACGCCGGATTGAACCATCGCCAATCGGCGCTGCTCGCACACGCGTTTCGCCATCCCGATGCGGAATACACCGTGCGCTCCCACCGCATGAGCCACAACGTGGCCAATGCGACCGCGCGGACGGATCTCCTGCGGCTTGTCGAAAGTGGCCTGCTCGAACGCGCACGCATCGGGCGCAGGAAGAACGCGTTCTTTCCTCCGGCGGACATCCGACAGCGAATCGAAGCCCTGGGGCCATCAGCGCAACAGGGGTCGGCCGCCGAGCTTCCCACCGGCGATTGACCACGGGAACCCAAGGCTCCCGCCGGAACGCTATTTCCGGCTAACTCCATCGGCCGAGGCCACCAGAACCACATCCGGCCGGTTCGCGGCAAATATGCCGTTGACGACGACCCCGACGATGTCGTTGATGGCGCGCTCCAGCGCGTCGGGATCATCGATGGACAGGTCCCGCACGTCGAGGATGATGTTGCCGTTGTCGGTCACCACGCCCTGCCGGTATTCCGGCCTGCCGCCCAGGCCCGCCAGCCTGCGCGCAACGAGTCCCCGCGCCATGGGTATGACCTCCACCGGTAGCGGGAAGCTTCCTAGCCGGTCGACCACTTTTTCGTCATCGACGATGCAGATGAATTCGTCCGCCGACGCGGCGATGATCTTCTCGCGCGTCAGCGCGCCGCCGCCGCCCTTGATCAGCGCGTTGGAGCGGTCCACCTCGTCGGCGCCATCCACGTAGACAGCCACCGACGGCGCCGCGTTCAGATCGATGACCCGAATTCCCCGGGCGCGCAACTGGGCTGTGGAAGCGTCCGAACTCGACACCGCAGCGTCGAACTTGTGCGCGTACTCTGCCAGCGCATCGATGAAGAATCTCACCGTCGATCCGGTGCCCACGCCAACGATCGCATCGCGCGTCAGTCTGGGTTCCACCAATTCGAGCGCCGCCAACGCCGCCATCTGTTTGAGTTCGTCGCGCGCCACGCTAGCTGTCCCCGTCTACCGACTCACCATCTTCAGAAGACAGCACGTAGCGCGCGAACTCTTCCTCGAATGCCAGTCTGGTCGGATCCTGAATGCGGTCGACGAACAGGCGGCCGTCAAGGTGATCGAACTCGTGCTGAAAGACCGTCGCCAGGAATCCTCTCGCTTCGATTTCGCATCGCTCGCCCTTGAGGTCGAGATAAGCCACGCGAATGTGCTGCGGCCGCTCGACGAAGCCCCGCAAACCGGGTATCGACAGGCAACCCTCCCAGTACCCGGCCGCAGTCTCATCCACGATCTCGATCTCGGGATTGACGCACACGGTCAGCGGCATGTGATCCAGTTCGCCGTATCGAGTGGGTCCGCCGGGAATTTCGATCATCGCCAAGCGCACGCTCTCGCCCACTTGCGGTGCCGCGAGGCCAATTCCGCCGTAGTCGTGCAAGGTATCGACCATGTCCGCTACCAGCCGGTGCAATCGGTCGCTGGTCAGTTCCTCCGGTCGCAACGGGCGGGCGGGTCGCCGCAGGACCGGATGCCCCATGCGAATGACCTTGCGAACTGCCATGCACTCAGTATAACCGCAGGGCCTTGCCGCGCGCGGTGAAGTAGCGCCATCCGCACTCCGTCACTACCGCGTCCAGCGGCACGTCCCAGTCCCGGTGCGGGATGTGATCGAGGCGTTGGAACTCGTGCGCGACGCCGACCAGCAGCGGGCGCCCCGTGGACGCGAAGTAGCGGTCGTAGAATCCTCCCCCCATGCCTATTCGGCGACCTTCGTCGCTGAACGCAACGAGTGGCATCAGAACGACGGAGAGCGCCGTCATCGGGACGCACACTCCGCCAGCGGGCTCTGCGATGCCGAACCGATTGCTGCGCAAGGGATCGCCCAGGCGATACCGGCGAAAGGTCATGCGCTGCGCCGATTCGACGACAGGCAACGCGATGCGGGGATGCCGGGCGATGAACGGCCACAGGTTCAGTTCGCCGTCGGCCGCGGCATACGCGGCAACGAGGCCACGCAACATGACGGCCGAAGTGACGAGACGCCGACACGCAGTATGCGCATGATGCCTCTGGCCGGAAGCTGACAATGCGCGGCGACGTGCGCGCATGTCTTGGCGCAACGTCATGGCCCCTCGGCGGTGCCGCCGGCAAAGGTCTCCGGGCGTACTGACATGAACCGGCAGGGTACGAACGCGCACGCCTGCCGTAAGGAAAGAGTGGTCTCCCGAGCGCGCCGCTGTCTGGACTGCCTGAACCGTTCTGGTTCAGGTTGGGGATTCATATGTGCCCAAGGCGTCCCGCAACATGACGCCTGGCGCCGAAACCGGCGCGAGGCGGCAGCGTAGGGCTTGCTCACCGGCTCCACAGCGGAGCCCCCATTATTTTTTCTAACGGCTCAAGGACTGTACCGACTGGCAAACACCCCAGGAGACTAGATCGGAGTATATCCCAACCGGTCAACGCGTCACGCGCGACGGTTCGCGTTCCGCCAGGGCTGCCGCGACGCGTTCGGCCATGCGGCCCGCCATGTCGTCGGCATCGGCGACGGCGCGGGCAAGGCGATCCTTCATTTCAAGGTATTCGTGCGCGTAGTTGAGAGCCGCCATCACCGCGATACGGTCGAGGCCGACAGCCTTGCCGGCCTGCCTGATCTCAAGCATGCGCTCGCTGAGGGAGCGCGCGGCCCGCACGAGATCTTCAACCTCGCTCTCGCCGCAACTCACCTCGTAGTCCCTGTCGAGAATCTTGACGGTGACCGTGGTCTGGTCGTTCACGGCATCTTCTCCTGCGCTTTAAGGCGGCTGATCATCGACTCTACCCTGGTCTTCGCGAGTTCATTCTTTTCGATCAACCTCGCCCGGTCCACGGTCAAGGACTGCTGCTTCGCCTTGAGCGCCTGGTTCTCCGCCGCCAACGCTTCGCAAAGCTCGATCAACGCGTCGATCTTCTCTTCGAGAAGGGCCAGACCAGGAGAAGACATCGGCTCTTTGGTACTCGTGAACAGGCCTAGTTTGAACCGGATAGACGCGCATGTGAAGCATCCGCCGTCGTGTCGAAAGTTGGTAGCATTGACACAACCCTCTAGTCTCATTCAGATGAATACGCGTATCGTCTCCGACCCCGCAACCGGGGCCGCGCCAGGCATCGAACCGGCGGAATTCCGGGATCGCCGCGCTCGCTTGCTGGCTTCACTCACGGACAATGATGTCGCCATCGTTTCCGGCGCGTCGATCCGCTATCGCAATCGCGACACCGAGTATCCGTTCCGCCAGGACAGCGACTTCTACTACCTTACGGGTTTCGAAGAGCCCGACAGCGTTCTGGTACTCGCACCCGGGGCGGAACCGGGCGCAGCCGTACTCTTCTGTCCGGAGCGCGATCCGGCACGGGAGCAGTGGACCGGGGAACGGCTGGGTCCCGAGCGTGCGCCCCAGGCGCTGGGGGTCGACGCCGCCTTCGCACACTCCGAGCTGGACAAGATCCTGCCGCGCATTCTCGATGGGCGCTGGTGCGTTCACACCGTATTGGGCGAATACCCAAAGTTCGACCAGCGCCTGATCGAATCTGCGTCCACCGCCCGCGCCCGGGGAGCCAACGTCGGCGGGTGCGAGTTCCGCCCCCTGCAGCGCCTGCTGCACGAGCAACGCCTGTTCAAGTCTCCCGCCGAACAAGGATTGATGGCGGCGGCGGCGGACATCACCGCGCGGGCGCACATCGACGCGATGCGCCACTGCCTGCCGAACCTGAGCGAGACGCAACTCGAAGCGGTGCTGGTGCACGCATTCATGCAGGGCGGGGCCCGCGCTGCAGCGTATCCGTCGATCGTCGCCGGCGGACGCAACGCCTGCGTCATGCACTATGTAAGGAACGACAGTCTTCTTCGGGACGGCGACCTGGTGCTGATCGACGCCGGTTGCGAACTCCAGCACTACGCGTCGGACGTGACCCGGACGTTTCCCGTCAACGGCGTGTACACGCCCCGGCAGCGCGAACTCTACGAGGTCGTGCTGGCGGGCCAGGCCGCAGCATTGGAAGCCGCCGTGCCCGGGGCGCACTGCACGGCGCCGCAGGACGCCGCAGACCGCGTACTCACCGAGGGTCTGATCGACCTCGGCCTGCTCGCGGGAGGAATCGACGAGGCACTTGCGACCGGGACCTACCAACGATTCACCGTGCACCGCTGTTCGCACTGGCTCGGTATCGACGTGCACGATGTCGGTGAATATCGTCGCGACGGGAAGTGGCGCGCACTCGAGCCCGGCATGGTGTTGACGATCGAACCAGGGCTCTACATCCCGGACGGCCCGGATTTCGACGACGTCGACGAAGCATGGCGCGGCATGGGCATTCGCATCGAAGACGACGTCCTCATCGAGGAGTCGGGGAATCGCGTGCTGACCGAGTCCGTCCCCAAAGCCGTGCAGGACATCGAAGCGCTGATGCAGGGCGCGCATCGGTGATCCGTACGCCATAGCGCTTGACGACCATAAGACCCGCCCCACACGCATTCGCAATGCAAAACGCACGAATCCGATAGTCCGCCGGCGGAAGTGGCTGCACCAAGTTCCTGGCTTCCCGTGCGTGGCTTCTGTTACCTGTTCGCCATCCCGACATAGCGCTTGGTGGCCCACGCGCGCATTCGGAATACAAAACGCACGAATCCGATTCCCGTTTGTCCGAGTGAATGACGACTTCGGACAACCCGATAGAAGAACTCGCGAGGTTCCTTCGGCGTTGCCTGTGGGCGAGAATCCATACCATGACAGCCGGTACAGAGACACGGTCCGCGACATCCGCACCTCAGGCGGATCTCTACGATGCCGTAGTCGTGGGCGCTGGGCTCGTTGGCGCCGCGGCGGCATTGACGCTTGGGCGAATCGGTCTTCGCGTCGCACTGATCGATCACCGCCTACCGCGCCAGGCGGTGGGCGAACTCGGCTTCGATGTCCGCTCCGTCGCCTTGTCGCAACAATCCATCGATCTTATGGATGTCGAGATCGACGCAAGCCCTATCGATGAAATGTGCGTGTGGGAAGAGCATGGCGGCAGCCGTATCACCTTCAGCGCGAGCGAAGCTCAGGTGGAGGCCCTCGCCTGGATGATCGAATCGAGCCGCGCCTGCGTCGCGCTATGCGACGCCTGCGATGGCATATCCACTGTCGACTGGATCGAAGGATCTGTCTCCGGCTTCGTACCCGGAAGCACGGCCGTAACCGTCGAGTTGGGAAACCGTTCAGTTTCGACGCGACTGCTGATCGGCGCCGACGGTGCTGACTCGAAGGTGAGGAAACTCGTGGGGACAGGCATGGCTGACCGAAGCGGCGGCGACGCGGCACTCGCGACCGTGGTCCGGGTTGAACATGCGCATCGAAGGGTTGCCTACCAGCGGTTCTCCGAAACGGGTCCCCTGGCACTCCTTCCCCTTGCCGATCCGAGGTGCTGCGCCGTCATCTGGAGCACAGCGCAAGACAAGGCACACGCACTCGCCGCACTGGACGATACCGTACTCGCCGCCGCGCTGGAGGGCGCCTCGGAACTCGTGCTGGGGCGCATCGAGAAGATCGACCGCCGGTTCGTGTTCCCGCTGCCGCAACGCATCGTTCGGGACTTCAACCCGGCACCGAGAGTCCTGTTCATCGGCGACGCCGCGCATACGCTGCACCCGCTCGCCGGGCAAGGAGTCAACCTGGGCCTGGAGGACGTCGCCAGCATCGCGGAGGAAGCGCAGCGCGATTCCGGAGATCTCGGTCGGCCCGGCCGCTGGCGCGGCTTTGCCTTGCGGCGGCGAACTCGCGCAGAGATGATGATCGCCCTCATGACCGGGTTTCGCGAGGGATACGCCTACGGCGGCCCCTTCGGCCGCTGGATCAGAAACAGCGGCGTACGGATGATCGACGCCGCGCCGGGAATCAAGCGGCGGCTCGTTCGCGAGGCCATGGGCGTGGGCGTGCTGGCGAGGTTCTCATGAATGCCGATTGCGGAGCAGTGCCCAGTGAATGACCAGGCGCTCAGTCACACCCCGCTGTTCGACATCCACATCGCCGCCGGCGCGAAGATGACCGGGTTCGCCGGCTGGGCCATGCCGATCCGGTACGGCTCCCAGATCGAAGAACATCATGCGGTGCGGGCGAGCGCCGGCATATTCGACGTCTCGCACATGACCATGGTCGACTTCGAGGGGCCCGGGACCACCGCTTTCCTCAGGCACGTCGTCGCCAACGATGTGGCAAAGCTGAAAGCGGCGGGCGAGGCCCTCTACGGCGTTCTCCTGAACGAGGCGGGCGGCATCATCGACGACGTGATCGTGTACCGCCGGGAAGGAGGCTATCGGGTCGTCTCCAATGCGGCGACGCGAGAAAGGGTCATCGCCTGGTATGTCGCTCGCGCCGGACATTTCGACACCGTGTGGGTCGAGCGGGATGACGTCGCCATGATCGCCGTGCAAGGTCCCGACGCCGTGGCGCTGTTCGCACAGGCGACCGGCCTTGCCCGGGTCGCCGAGTGCAGGCGATTCCATGCCCTTGAAGTTCCCCACCCCGAGTCGCCAGCGCACCCCGGAGGCGTTCGTTCCATGGAACCGACGCACGGTTGGATGATCGCCCGCACCGGCTATACGGGAGAGGACGGCGTGGAGGTCATGCTGCCCGACCCGGATGCCTCCGGGCTGTGGCACGCCCTCGCGTCGGCGGGCGTTCGTCCGGCAGGTCTTGGCGCAAGAGACACGCTGCGGCTGGAAGCGGGTCTCAACCTGTACGGCCAGGACATGGACGAGACGACCACGCCGCTGGAGTCCAACCTCGCCTGGACCGTGGCCTTCGAACCAGCGGACCGGGAATTCATCGGCCGCGCCGCACTGGAGGCGCAACGCGCCACCGGGATAGGGAACAAACTGACCGGCATTGCGCTCCAAGACCGAGGCGTCATGCGTCGTGGCATGAAAGTGGTGACAAATGCTGGCGAAGGCGAAGTTCGAAGCGGTATTTTCTCTCCCACGTTGGGTTACAGTATCGGCCTCGCGCGGGTGCCGCGAGCCGCCACCGGCGATATCGGTATTCTCGTCAGGGGACGAGAGAGGCGCGGCCGTATCGTTAGACCACCATTCACAAAAAAAAAAGTGAAGGCAGCGCCTGCACCCGGCGCTCGGAAATCCGGACAGACACATGACTGATACGCCAACGGACGCGAGGTATGCGGAAACACACGAATGGGCCCGGCTCGACGACGACGGCAACGTCGTGGTCGGCGTCAGCGACTATGCGCAGGAGCAACTCGGAGACGTGGTCTACGTCGAACTTCCCGAAGTGGACCAGCAGGTGGACGCCGGAGCGGAAGCTGGCGTGGTCGAGTCTGTCAAGGCGGCATCTGACATCTACGCACCCGTATCCGGGACCGTGGTCGCCATCAATACCTCGCTCGAGGACGCGCCCGAACTCGTGAACCAGGATCCCTACGGAGATGGCTGGTTCTTTGCCATCGCGCCGGATTCGTCCGACGAAATGGAAGACCTCATGGACGCTGCGGAGTACTCGGAATTCTGCGAAGCAAGCGAAGCCGGAGAATGACGGCGATGGGACAATCGTCCCCGGGAGCACCAGCGACTCGGGACGTTTGTTTCCGCAACCTGGATTCCCGCATGCGGGCGTAAGCGACGATGCCGTTCCTACCGCACACCAACGCCGACGTGGCATCCATGCTGGCGGTCGTCGGCGCCGCGGACATCGACGAACTGTTCGACGAGATTCCGTCGAACCTGCTCAACACGGGCAGGGGCAACAATGCGCCCGCGGCCGGCGACGCCGCAGGCATGTCGGAAATGGAAATGCTGCGTCACATGGCGGAGCGCGCGCGCGCCGACGAGACCGGGCCGTGTTTCCTCGGCGCCGGCGCCTACGACCACCACATTCCCTCGGCCGTCTGGGACATCGCCAGCCGCGGCGAGTTCATGACCGCCTATACGCCGTACCAGGCGGAGGCAAGCCAGGGAACGCTGCAACTGGTCTACGAGTTCCAGACCATGATGTCCGAACTGACAGGCATGGACGTCTGCAACGCGTCGGTATACGACGGCGGCTCGGGGCTCGCCGAAACCATCCTGATGGCGGTTCGGGCGGGCGAGCGACGTTCGAAGGGTAGACCAGCCGGCGGAAGGCGGCGCGTTGCCCTCGCCGGTGCGGTGCATCCACTCTATGTCGCCGCGGCGCGTAACATCGTCGGCCATCAGGGCATCGACATCGTGCAACTGCCGTACGGAGAGAACGGCCTGGCGGACCCGGGCCGGGTGACGGGGCTGTCCGAGCCGCCCGCCGCAGTCGTCGTCCAGCAGCCCAACTTTTTCGGACTGCTGGAGAATGTCGACGCCATAACGGACCAGGCGCACGAATGCGGCGCATTGACCGTCGCGTGCGTCAACCCGATGACCCTCGGCCTGCTCAAGGCCCCCGCCAATTGGGGTGACGGCGGCGCGGACATCGTCTGCGGCGACGGCCAACCGCTTGGCATCCCCATGGCTTCCGGTGGACCGTCCTTCGGTTTCATCTGCACCCGGCAATCGCTGGTGCGGCAACTGCCGGGACGCATTGTCGGGCGAACCCGGGACCTCGATGGCAATCCCGGCTTCACGCTGACGTTGCAGGCGCGCGAACAGCACATCCGACGGGCCAAGGCCACGTCGAACATCTGCACGAACCAGGGCCTCCTGGTTACCGCCGCCACAATCTACCTCAGCCTCCTCGGACCCGAGGGTCTGCGGAACGTGGCCAGCGCCTGTCACGCACGAACGCGTGACGTTGTAGCGGCCCTTGAACTGCCCCGACGGTTCGACGCCCCCTACTTCCACGAATGCGTACTGCGCCTGGGGCAACCGGCGCAGCCTATCGTGGAAACGATGGCGTCGCGGGGCATGTTGGGTGGACTCGCCCTTGGTCCCTACTTCAGCGACCTGTCCGACTGCCTTCTCGTATGCGCCACGGAAAAGCGCACGACCAGCGACATTCGGCAGTTTGCAAACGCCCTTCAGGACGCTGTCAGGAGGGCCGCCTGATGGAGACGATCTTCGATCTCGCCCGTGCCCAACGGCGTGCGGGCGCCCAGGTACCGGCACCGGAATCCGTTGAAGACCTGCCCAAGACGGCCCTGCGGGAGCATCTGCCGGCGCTGCCGGAGGTCTCGGAACTTCAGGCTGTGCGCCACTATACCCGCCTGTCGGGCCTCAATTACTCCATCGATACGCAGTTCTATCCACTCGGGTCGTGCACGATGAAGTACAACCCGAGGGGTACGCACCGGGCCGCGAGCACCCCGGGCTTCCTGGACCGCCATCCGCTTGCACCGGTATCCGTCAGCCAGGGTTTCCTCGCCTGCCTCCACGAACTCCAAGAGATTCTCCAGCGCGCGACGGGGATGGGCAGCGTCTCGTTGACGCCCATGGCCGGCGCCCAGGGCGAGTTCGCGGGGGTCGCCATGATCCGCTCCTATCACGCCGCGCGCGGCGACACCGGGCGCAACGAGATACTCGTTCCCGCGACCGCCCACGGCACCAACCCCGCGACGGCCTCGATGTGCGGCTGCATCGTCCGAGAGGTAGCGGTCGGACCCGACGGCGATGTCGAAATCGAGGCCCTCAAAGCCGCGGTAGGGCCGGCGACAGCGGGACTCATGACCACGAACCCGTCCACCTGCGGCCTGTTCGAACGGCGCATCGAGGAGATCGCCGCTATCGTTCATGACGCAGGGGGACTGCTGTACTACGACGGCGCCAATCTGAATGCGGTCCTGGGCAAGGTGAAGCCGGCCGACATGGGCTTCGATGTGCTGCACCTCAACCTGCACAAGACGTTCGCAACACCCCATGGCGGCGGCGGGCCCGGCGCCGGTCCCGTCGGGGCCGGAGAATTGCTGGCGCCCTACTTGCCCGGCCCAATCGTCGAAAAGACCGCCGAGGGCTATCGATGGACGGAACCCCCGCACAGCATCGGCCGGTTGTCGGCCTTCATGGGCAATGCGGGCATTCTCCTGCGCGCCCTGGCCTACGCCCTCATGCTCGGCAGCGAGGGCATGCAGCGCGTTGGCGAATTCGCGACCCTGAACGCCAACTATCTCGCCGCGAGACTAGGGCAAGAGGGTTTCGACATCGCCTATCCGAATCGGCGAGCCTGTCACGAGTTCATCGTGACCCTGGCCGCACAGAAAAGAAGATTTGGCGTCTCCGCGATGGACTTCGCGAAACGCCTCCTCGACTACGGCGTCCACGCGCCCACAACCTACTTCCCACTGCTGGTACCGGAGTGCTTCCTCATCGAGCCCACCGAAACGGAGTCGAAGGAAGAGATCGACGCGTTCGTGGACGCGATGGCAAACGTCCTCGCCGAAGCTGAATCAAACCCGGAACTCGTCAAGTCGGCGCCACACGATCTGCCCGCCAAACGCCTCGACGACGTGGAAGCGGCGCGCAGGCTAGACCTGCGCTGGCAAGCTAGGAAACGATCCTTGTGAATTCGTCCAGTGAATCGATCGGCGGCGAGCATTGCAGTCCCCGGCAGACGAACGCCACGAGCGCCGAGCGGTCGTCCCCGTCGACCCGCCCCGGAAGGTAATCCGGCGCGCCGACACAGTCGTCGGGAACTCCAAACACCCGCCGCCACGGACGATAGCCTTCGCGGGCAACGCGGAGCCAGGCGTCAAGCGCGTCGGCCGGTCCCCGCACGATGACCTGTTCCGGCGCACGGGCGCTCACCTCCACGGCGGAAAGCAGCGTGCAGTGCCCAGCGGGATACTGCTCGACCGCACCGCGTAGCGCCCGGAGTGTTCCATCGGCCGCGTCGAGGTAGCGCGTGTCCGCGAACAGGTGGCCGAGGGTGATCAGGGCGCAGGCAGCGGTGCCGTTGCCGGAGGGCATCGATTCATCCAGCGTCGGTTTGGGCCGATGGATGAGCGCCTCCTGATCGTGGGCGGTAAAAAAGAAGCCATTGTCACCGGGATCGTAGAACTGCCGGATCATCGTGTCGGCCAGGTCCTTCGCGAACGCGGCATCAACGTCGCGCCACGCCGCCGAGAGAAGTTCGATCAGCCCCTCGAGCATGTTGGCGTAGTCGTCCAGGTAGCCCCGGTACTTGCCGACGCTATCGCGCCAGGTTGCCGTCAGGTGCTCACCATCCCAAAGGTTCTCCCGAACGAAGTCGGCTGCACGCTGCGCCGAGTTTAGCCACTCCGGCTCGTCCAAACGCACCGCCGCCTTCGCCATGCCCCGAATCGCCAGTCCGTTCCAGGCCGTGAGCACCTTGTCGTCCCTGGCGGGCGGCACCCTGGTGTCGCGCTCCGCCAGGAGCTTCGCCTTCGCCGACGCGAGCAGGGAGCCCCCTGTCTCCGGCTCGAAGCCAAGGCGGTCCAGTACCGCACGCCACGCATCGCCGCGGCGAAGGTTCCACCTGCCCTCGAAGTTGGCAGGCTTGTCCAGGCCGTAGAGCGTCGCCACCAGCAGGTACTCGTCGTCGGTCAGCAACCGTTTCACCGCATCGCGTCGCCAGAGGTAGTACTTGCCCTCCTCCCCTTCCGAGTCTGCGTCCAGGGCAGAAAAGTAACCGCCTTCGGGATGCTGCATGTCGCGCCGGATCCAGTCCGCCGTCTCGCGCACGGCCGCCTCGAACAATGAATCGTCGCCGAGAGCAAGCGCGTCGGCGTAGAGGCCCAGCAGCGATCCGTTGTCGTACAGCATTTTCTCGAAATGCGGGATCTCCCAGTGCCGATCCGTCGAGTAGCGGCAGAACCCGCCGCCGACATGGTCGTAGATGCCCCCACGCGCGATTTTTGTCAGGGTGGTCATCGCCATATCGAGCGCATCGCCATCGCGATTGCCGGCGCGGTCGGAATATGCCCAGTGGCGCAATACCCGCTCGATCGAACTCGGCATCGGGAATTTCGGCGCCGTGCCAAACCCACCCTCAGCCGCATCGAACCCGGCCGCGAGTTGATCTCTCGCCGTTTCAAGGAGCTTCGCGTCTTCGAGTCCTTGCGCAGCGATGCCGGTGGGATCCAGCTTCAGGAGCGCCTCCGAGAGTCGTTCGCCCTGTTCTCCAAGCGCGTCGCGCTGCGTCCGGTAGACCTGGTCGATGCGCAGGAGGAGATCGGCAAATCCTGGAAGATTGAACCGCGGCGAGCGGGGGAAGTAAGTCCCCGCGAAAAACGGCAACAACGTCTGGGGATCAAGAAAGACCGTCAGTGGCCAACCGCCCGCCCGCTGTGTAAGTAGCTGATGGGCCAACTGATAGACCTTGTCGAGGTCCGGTCTTTCCTCCCGGTCGACCTTGATGTTGATGAAGTGGCGGTTCATCACTTCCGCCGTTCCCGAGTCTTCGAACGACTCGTGCGCCATCACGTGGCACCAGTGGCAGGCCGAATAGCCGACGGACAGAAGTATGGGCTTATCCTCGTCGCGCGCCCTTGCGAGGGCGGCATCGCTCCAGGGATACCAGTCGACGGGGTTTTCAGCGTGCTGCCGCAAATAGGGACTGGTCTCTTCGCCAAGCCGGTTCATGTCTGATCGATAGGGATTTTGACGGATGATAGCTTACGCCGCGGAAGCTGGACCGCGGGCGGTAGCGCTTTTGCAAAAAGCCAAAATTCCTTGCTAGTCAAGGGCTTTTTGTGCACTCACAGTTTGTGTGGAACAATCGCCTGCATGGTACGGGCGAAGGACAATATCGACGCGCACGGCTTTCGTTCCAACGTGGGCATCGTCGTCGCCAATGATCGGGGACAGGTGCTGTGGGCACGTAGAGTCGGCGGTCACGACGCCTGGCAGTTTCCCCAGGGCGGCATCCTGCGAGACGAGTCGCCCGAGACCGCGCTTTACCGAGAGCTTTACGAGGAAGTAGGCGTTCGGCGCGGCGACGTCGAGATCGTCGCATCGACGCGCGGCTGGTTGCGCTATCGATTGCCGAAACGGTATCTGCGCCACAACGGTCGGAGAGCAGGAGCGTCCCGGTTCGTCGGGCAGAAGCAGAAGTGGTTCCTGCTGCGCCTGCTCGGCGACGATTCGCTGGTGGATCTTGGCTGTTCCCGCAAGCCCGAATTCGATTCCTGGCAATGGGTGAGCTATTGGTTTCCCCTGACCCAGGTAGTCAACTTCAAGCGGAACGTCTACCGGCGCGCGCTGCGCGAGTTTGCCCCGTCACTCATCGTTGTCGAGCAGTCGTGACCAACGGCGTACTCGATGACCTCCGCGAAATCGTCCAGGACGTAAATGCGGCATCCAGCTTCCGATCGGCGCTGAACACGATCGTCACCCGCGTGCGTACCGCGATGAAAACCGAGCTGTGTTCGGTCTACATCCTCGACCGGGGTACCGGCAAGTTTCAGTTCGCCGCCAACCAGGGATCCAATCCGGAGGCGGTGGGCCGCGTCGCCATCGGACCGGACGAGGGCCTGGTCGGGTTGGTCGCCGAGCGAGCGGAGCCCATCAATCTCGACGATGCCCCGAGCCATCCCCGCTTCCTGCACCTGGAGGAAATCGGCGAAGAAGCGTTCCACGCGTTCCTCGGCGTACCGATCATCCATCGGCGCCGCGTACTGGGTGTCCTGGTCGTGCGCCAGCGCGAAAGCCGGAAGTTCGACGAGGACGACGAGGCTTTCCTCATTACGTTGTCGGCTCAACTGGCGGCGGTCGTCGCCCATGCCGAGGCAGCCGGCGATATCGAGGCGCTGGCCAAGCCGGCAACGGAGCAGACAGACACCCGCTTCACTGGTGTGTCCGGTGCTTCCGGCATCGCCATCGGCACGGCGGTAGTAATGCACCCTGGCACCAGCCTCGAGACCGTGCCCAACAAGGCGGCGGAGGACATCCCCGCCGAACTCGAGATGCTTGACCGCGCCATCGGCCAGGTGCGCAACGACATCGAACAGGCGAGACGACGGCTTTCGTCGCTGCCCGAAGAGGAGCGCGTGCTGTTCGACGCATATCTCGGCATGCTCGACGACGACGCACTGGCGGAGGAGATCCGGGAACGTATCCTCGAAGGCGAGTGGGCCCAGGGCGCTCTCAAGCAGGTCATCCTGGAGCACACCCGGGCGTTCGAGGAAATGCGGGACTCTTACCTGCGCGAACGCGCGGCCGACGTGCGAGAACTCGGTCAGCGGGTACTCGGCTACCTGCGGGACATCCACCGACGCAAGGTCGAGTTCCCCGAAAACACCGTGCTGCTGGGTGACCAGGTCACGGCGGCGATGCTGGCCGACATTCCGGTGGATCGTTTGCGCGGCATCGTCTCGCGGAAAGGCTCGGCCAACTCCCACGTTTCCATTCTGGCCCGCGCGCTCGGCGTGCCGACGGTGATGGGCGCAGTAGACGTCCCGTTGCACGGGGTCGAACAGAACACGCTTATCGTCGATGGATTCTTCGGCCAGGTCGTGGCCAACCCGTCACGCCCCGTGATCTCGCATTACACCGCACTGATGGAAGAGGAACGCGAGTTCGCCGAGGAACTCGAGGACTTGCGTGACCTTCCCTGCACGACCAGGGACGGTCTACGCGTAGCGCTATGGGTGAACATTGGCCTGGTCGGTGACATCACGCGGTCTCTCGATCGCGGCGCGGAGGGGATCGGCCTGTTCCGCACGGAAGTGCCGTTCATGACCGAGGATCGATTCCCGACCGAAGAAGAACAGCGCGCCGTCTATCGCGAGCACATGGAAGCCTTCGATCCGCGACCGGTCACGATGCGGTCTCTCGACATCGGCGGCGACAAGGCGCTGTCGTATTTTCCGATTTCCGAAGAGAACCCGTTCCTGGGGTGGCGCGGCATTCGTGTAACGCTTGACCACCCGGAGATCTTCATGTCGCAGGTGCGCGCCATGATCAAGGCCAACGCCGGACTCGAGGGCATTCTGCGCATCATGCTGCCGATGGTGAGCAACATGTCCGAAGTGCACGATGCGCGAAGGCTGGTGCAGCGCGCGCACCGGGAAGTCACGGAAGAAGGCTACGTCGTGCGGCAGCCCCTCATCGGGGTCATGATCGAGGTGCCCGCGGCGGTCTACCAGGCCAGGCAGATCGCCAAGCAAGTGGACTTTCTCGCCGTCGGCTCGAATGACCTGACCCAGTACATGCTGGCGGTGGACAGGAACAACCCGCAGGTCGCACCGCTATATCGCGAAGTGCATCCAGCGGTACTGCGGGCGCTCAGGGAAGTCGCCAAGGCGGCCCATGCCGAAGGCAAGGGCGTCGGCATCTGCGGCGAGCTCGCCGGCACGCCCGAAGGCGCGGTTCTGTGCGTCGCCATGGGCTATGACGTGCTGTCGATGAACGCGACGCACCTGCCGAAAGTGAAGTGGGTGATCCGCCACGTGTCCGTGCGCGACTGTCGTCGCATCCTCGCACGGGCGCTGCGCATGGACGACGCCGACGAGATACTGCGTTTCATCCGTTCGGAGATGGTGCGCACCGGCCTCGGGCGCGTCGTGCCGCACTACGATTTGCCCGAGGTGTAGCGGACGCCTTTGGATCGGATTCGAGGTTAGTCGGCGTCCCCCGACAACGAATCCACGCGTTCCTCCAACGGCGGATGCGTGCTCAGGTAAGGAGGAATCTCCTCGCATTCCGGGCATTGGGCCACAAGACGGGCGAGAAGGTCGCCCAGGCGCGAGGGCGCGATTCCGACGCTGTCGAGGTAGTCCCGGGCCACGAGGTCCGCTTCGCGTTCGAAGGCGCGGGAGTGGCGCAGGGAGTCGAGAACCGCCGGCATGGTCGCCGCAACTCCCGTGACGGCGGAAACGTCGCCGAGCAACGCCACCCACAGGACCGCCACGATTGCGTTGCGAGCCACGTGCTTCATGACGTGACGGTGCTGGACGTGGCCCATTTCGTGCGCCAGCACCGCGATGATCTCTTCGTCGTGTTCGGCCAGTTCGATCAGTTCGTCGGTGAGGATGACGGTGTTGCCCGCGAGGGCGAAGGCGTTGGCGCCGAAGACACCGCCGCTTCGAAACACCAGCCGACCACCCATCGGGGGTCCCATGTCGCTCACCATCTCGTCGAAAGCCATTCGTATTTCGGCCTGTCGGGATTCGGCAACCGTCGACGGCGAAAACGCCACCCTGTCGAGCACCACGAGCGAGTCCTCACCAATCACTTCGTCTACGTCCAGGGGCAGTGCCCGTACGGCCCTTTCAGCCAGGGCTGGGGCACCCCAGAGCACGAACGAGGCCGCGATCAGGGCGATGGTCGCGACCGCCGCCACCGTTGCCCATACGGAAGTGTCCAACCGGTGCAGAAACCGCGATCCGCGTTGCGCGTCAGACTGCGCGAGCCATGAATCCACGGCGTTGTTGTCGCGCAATTCACAAGCGTCGCCGCCGGAGAGATAGAGATAGCGGGGAATGTCCGCAAGGCGTTCGGAAACCCGCACATCGTCGAGCCTGAGGTCCAGGTCGATGTCGTCTCCGGTGATGTGAACGCCGCCATTGCGGGCGAATCGGATCAGCACGTCGTGGCGGTCCCAGGTGCGGCCGTCGTAAAAGATCCCGGACACCGTGCTCATATGCCCAGATCCAGTCCGAAGGAGGTACCGGCCTCGGCGCCTGTGGCGCCGACGCTTTGCCGGGGACCCGCAATAATGGTCTCGGTTCGCTGGCGCACGATGCTGAACTTCCGCAGCTTGTAGCGTATGACCCGGACCTTGGCGAAGGGAATATAGACGCCAAGCGTGACGACGATCAGAAGCAGGTTGCCCAGGTACAGTCCCAGCATCTCCCAGAAGGACAGTTCCAGGATGAACCAATAGCCGCCGAAAGCGGTCCTGGACCAACGCAGGTTGTCGAGACGCACCTTGAGATAGAGGGCCGCCACGAAAATCGGAATCCAGCTGACCACGCTCAGGATGACCCCGAGGTCAACCGGAAGCGTCAGCAGCAGGACGATATACGCCACCATCACCATGACGAAAATCCCGAAGGTGGCGAAATAGATGCCGTAGTAGTCGCCTGGCGTGCCTTCGAATGAACACTCCGACGTACCGAAGCGGCTGTTCTCTATCAGAAACAGGTCGCGGCGCATCGCAACGTAAGGCACCAGGATCCCCAGACTCAGCACCCCGACGATGGGTCCAAGGCAGTAGTATTTTGCGGCGGTTGCGTAGTCGCCCTCGAATCCCCAAGAAACGTGACGGTAGAACGAGTTGCGCAGGCGGAACGAGCGTGCCCGAACCGCAATCCAGGGAAACAGGCAAAACAGCAACACCAATCCGATGGCGTACCAGGTGATCGAGAACACTTCCGCCACCCACAGAGCGATCAGCATCCCCGCCACGATAGCCCGCCCGATCAGTATCGCCCACGGGCGCGCAGTGTAGTTGAAGGTGGAATCGCCAAGCCACGTGTTGCCGTAGAAATACCGGCGGGTGCGTACGGTTGCCCAGGCGGAGAACACGCCCAGGGTAAGCAGCGTCAGCGCCGTGTTCGTGGCCCAGATGCGGAAGTACTCCCAGCCGGAGCCGGTGAAGCGGACGTAGGGCGGTCCGGGTCGCGGCGGACGCGGTTGCACTGGCTCAGAACGCACAGAGCCCCGGCCCAATGATCGGACGGGCCCGCCCGGCGCCGCGTCAGCCATCAGTCTATGGGGTTATTGTTGAACATCCATGTGCGCCCGCCATCAACCACCAGGTCGTGGGCATTGACATAGGTACCGGCATCGCTCGCGAGGAACAGCGCGGCCTCGGCTATATCCCGCGCCACGCCGCTTCGGGGAAACGGCGTGGCCTTGGCGAGGTTCGCCTGCAGCTTGTTCATCTTCTCGGCGTTCTCCTCGTCGCTCAGCGTGTTGGCGCGTTCGGAGCCGCCCCAGAAAATTGGCGTGGCGATCGCCCCGGGCGAAATCGCATTCACCCGGATCCGGTAAGGCCCCAGCTCGACACCCGCCAGGCGCGTGCAATGGGTGACGGCGGCCTTCAGCGTCGAATACAGGATGTTGCCCTGGCGATACCGCAACCCGGCAATGCTGGAGTTGTTGATGATCGAGCCGCCTCCCGCGGCCTTCAGCGGCTCGATGGCGTAGCGAATGCCGAGCATGACGCTCGCCAGGAGCACGCGGCAACTCTGTTCTATCTCGGCCGCCGTGATGGTCGAGATTTCCGTTCGAATCGACGAGCCCGCATTGTTGAACAGCACATCGAGCCTGCCGAAGCGGTCCACCGCGGCGTCGATGGAAGCCTTGATGTCTTCCTCGCGGGTGACGTCGGCATGGAAGTAGACGGCATTGTCCCCGAGTCTTTCCGCCAGGGCCGCGCCCTTGTCGCGGGAGCGCCCCGTCAACACAACCTTCGCGCCCTCCTCCACGAAAAGCTCGACCGTCGCCTCGCCGATGCCGCTGGTCCCACCCGTGACGACCGCCACCTTGCCTTCCAATCGACCGCTCATTCATTCCTCCATGTGCCTTGAACGCATGATCGTAGCATCGACACGGTAATGAAGCGGCTCTAAGGTCTCTCCCGGAGGGGGCGAAAGCACCACCAATTCGAGATTTGAAATGCCCGGTAATACACTTCCGCAATGTTGATCGACAAGCGGGACCGTGATGACACGGATTGAATCCAGGATCACGTCGCAAGGACTGGTCTCGATGCTATCGCGCATCCGGGAAAAACTGGGTCTGGTGCCGGGGTCGAAGGTCGAGTGGTGCAAGGAAGGGGACGATGTGGTCGTCAGACCAGTCTCGAAGAGATCCTCGAAAACCATCCACGAAGCGCTGTTTCCAGTGCCTCCCCAACCGCATTCCGTTGACGAGATGGATGAGGGCATCGCGGTGCACCTGCGGCAGAAATGTCCGCGTCGTTGATGCCACCGTTCCCGAGTAGATTCAAATCGACAGCCACGTGTGCGAGACGTAATCATCGCCGTTCCCGTCAACGGAAGGCACAGTTCCGTCGCGGCAACCATGAATCCCGACAATAATCCCAACAGTTCGTCGGGATTTCGCAACTAGATACGAAACATGCAAAAAATCCCGACGGAATTCCGACCGACATGTCGGGATACTCAAGGGATGCGCGACACGTTACGAACTGGTGACCCTTGTGTTCGATGTGCCGAACTGACCTACCGCAACCCCGATTGCGTATGGCGGGGACGGGCGATAGGCTGACGGCGATGCGCGCCTACCTCGACATTCTCAAGGACGTGCTCGAACACGGCGAGCGGCGCGAGGACCGCACGGGCGTCGGCACGCTGTCTCGTTTCGGCTACCAGATGCGCTACGCGATGGCCGACGGCTTCCCGGCGGTGACGACCAAGAGGCTGGTCTGGAAGTCCATGGCCTCAGAGCTGCTCTGGTTCGTTTCCGGCTCTGACAACATCAACGACCTGAAAACGATCTATCCCCACAACAGGCTGTGGGACGGCAACTACGGCGACTATCTCAAACGCCTCGGCATTTCCGAAAACGACGGGTCCATGGGCCGCATCTACGGAGCGCAGTGGCGGCGCTGGGACGGCGGCGTCGACCAGTTGCAGGAGGCCATCGACCTGATCCGCAACGATCCCGGCTCGCGCCGCATCATCGTCAACGCCTGGAACGCCTCCGAGGTCCGCGCGCAGGATGTCGCACTGCCGCCGTGCCACAGCTTCTTCCAGTTCTACGTCGCGGGCGGCAAGCTGTCGTTGCACATGTATCAGCGCTCGGCGGACCTGTTTCTCGGCGTGCCGCTCAACATCGCGTCCTACGCACTGCTGCTGCACATGGTGGCAAGGATTACCGACCTTGCGCCCGGCGACTTCATTCACTCGCTGGGCGACGCCCACATCTACCTGAATCATGTGGACGCGGTCAGGCGCCAACTCGCGCGCGATCCCTTCCCCTTACCGAGGCTCGAGATCGACGATCGCGGTCAGAGTGAGATCGACGACTTCCGATTCGATGACTTCCGCCTGGTCGACTATCAGTGTCATCCGGCGATCAGGGCCGAAATGGCAGTCTGAGACCCGCGATTCCGCTAACCTGCCGGTTCGCCGACGGCCGCTCCGCCCGTTGCGACATCACTGCATCTGCCGGAACTACGAACCTCGATCGTCTCGGTAACGCGGGCACCGGGTTCTCCCATCGGGCCGTATTGCTGTTCCGCGAACTCGATACGCCGTGCGCTGACGATCACCGCCGTGCTCGCGCGGGTTCCGTAGTCCTTGCCTCGAAGAAACGCGGGGGTCACGGGCCGGGCGCTCTCCGGTTCACTGCCCGCGGGGCCATAGTGGGCCGACTCATCACGAAGCAATGCGAGCACATCGTCGAGGTTGGCGGTCGCCGCAATCGGCCTCAGCCTTGCGATGCCCCGCGCGGACTTTGGCCACACGTCGTCCAGGTGCGTGTTGGCAAGGCCATACACGCCAGGTTGCAGAACCCGTAGCTCACCGGTGCGATTGCACGCATACACAAGATCAACTCCGTCAAAGGCAATGAGGTTGAACCCCTGGTAGCGTGCGCCTTCGATCTCAGCCGCATAGTCGCTCGCCGCTGCCTCTCTTTCCAGGAAACCCCGCGCCAGATCGCCTCGGGATGCCGGCGGCGCCTGGTCGCGATGGAAATCAGTGTAATTGGTGACGGCGGCGAAGCGACCGTTCGTCGATGCCGCAAGCCAGGTGCCGCCGGCAACGAGGTCGCGTCCTCCAAATATGTGGGGGGACTCCTCCCAGTATCGTGCCGAGCGGGACGGCCTGGCGTAGAATTCGTCCCGGTTCGCGGCCACCACCAGCGGGCGGGCCGGGACGGTCCGATACGCGAAAAGAATAAGGCACACTGTCGAAGCGGCAGATCGGGAATAAGGCGCCCAAGTTTAGCATGCAGTATCCCGCCATTGACCCGGTCGCCCTGGAGCTGGGACCATTTGCGCTGCGCTGGTACGGCCTCATGTACCTGCTCGCATTCGCCGCCTTTTACCTGCTCGGCAAGGCTCGCGCCAGGGATCGGGGATTCACGACTGCAGACGTCTCCGACCTCGTCTTCTACGGCGTCGCCGGCGTGGTGTTGGGCGGACGTGTCGGCTTCGCGCTGGTCTACGGTTTCGACCGGCTGGGGCAAGACCCGCTGTGGTTGTTCCGCATCTGGGAAGGCGGCATGTCCTTTCATGGCGGACTCCTGGGCGCGGTCGGCGCGATGTGGCTGCAGGCCAGGGTCAAGGGACGCGGGTTTTTGGAGGTGGCGGACTTCGTCGCACCGCTGGTACCCCTCGGACTCGGTTTCGGCAGGCTGGGGAACTTCATCAATACGGAGTTGCCCGGTCGCATCACCGAGTCGCCGGCTGGCGTCCACTTTCCCTGTAAGGCCGTGTATGACCTGACGGCGACCTGTTTCGGCGAGTTTGAGGCCGTGGCGCGGCATGTTTCGAGCCTGTACCAAGCATTTGCCGAGGGCCTGGTGCTGTTCGTCGTCGTCTGGCTCTACTCCCGGCACGCGCGTCCGACCGGTTCCGTCGCCGGCATATTCCTCATCGCTGGCGGTTGCCTCAGGTTCGCAACGGAGTTCTTTCGCGAACCCGACTCCCACCTGGGCCTGTTCCTCTTCGACACGCTTTCCATGGGGCAGCTCCTTTCGATACCCGTCGTCGCCCTCGGCATCTATCTCATGACTGGGCGATGGGCGAACCGGTGACGCCAGCAATGGCCAGGTGCCCGCCATGAAGGTCTCCATGATCTGGGCCATGTCCCGCAATCGCGTGATCGGCCGAAACAACCGGTTGCCCTGGCGGTTGCCCAGGGACACCGCGTTCTTTCGGACCATCACCATGGGCAAACCCGTGATCATGGGTCGCCGCACGTTCGAGTCCGTGGGTCATCCCCTCCCAGGCCGCACCAATATCGTCCTGACACGATCGGGGTTCGCGCATGATGTCGCCAGGATAGTTCCGGACTTCGACGCAGCACTGGAAATGGCCGAAAACCAGTGCTTCATCGACGGCGTGGACGAGTGCTTCGTTATTGGCGGCGCCGACATCTACGCCCTGGCGTTGCCCCACGCGGACCGACTCTACGAGACGCTGATCGATGCGGACGTCGAAGGCGACACCTTCTTCCCGCCCTACGACGCTTCAGAATTCACACTGGTCGCAAAAGAGGACTTCGATGCCGACGAGGAAAACGCGTTCCCTTTCTCGATTCGAGTGCTGGATCGCGCGAGCTAGCGGCGCAGCGCTTGTCTGTGCGAGCGCGGCCGGCGAACCACCGAACCGCATCGTCTCCGGGCAGCTCGAAATTCAAGGCGTGCCCCCGGTTTCCGAAGCGCTTCTCGCGAAGCTCCGGCCCTATCAGAACACCCGGCAGGCGAGCTTTCTCGGCTGGATCGGCGACGGAATTCTCATCGGCACGCGGTTCGGCAATACCACGCAACTCCATCGCGTGGAGACGCCGCTCGGCGCTCGCCGCCAGATCACGTTTTTCGACGAGCCCGTCGGGGCGGCACACGTCGGTCCCCTGCCGGCGCCCGCGAGTTTCATCTACTCAAGGGACATCGGCGGCTCAGAGTTCTACCAGCTCTTTCGGTTCGACCTCGCTACCGGAGACTCGGCGCTGCTCACGGACGGCAAGTCTCGCTATTCCAGGGTTGTCTGGTCGAAAGGGGGCAAGCGTTTCGCGTACACGACGACGGAACGCAACGGCGTAGACTGGGACATCCACATTCAGGACTTGGCCCGTAACACGACGGTCGCCCTTGCGGCCGGGGGGTCCGGCTGGCGCGCGACCGACTGGTCACCGGAAGGGGCGAGCCTGCTCGCCATCCGCTACGTCTCCATCAATGAGTCCTACCTGTACGAGGTCGACATCCAAACCGGATCGGTGACGCGGCTCTTGGCCGACGCCCCGCCTGCGGCGATCATCGACGCCGAATACGACAACACCGGTGGCTACGTGTTCTTCGCGTCGGATATGCACGCCAAAACGGTCGCCCTGCGCCGGTTGCGCCGCGCCGACGGCGCGGTTGAGGTCGTCGCCGAGGATTCTCGATGGGGTGTCGAACAGTTCACGACCCGGGGCAAACGTCTCGTCTACACGATCAACGAGGACGGTTTCAGTCGCTTGAGTGTCCTGAAGTTGCCGGACATGACACCCGTAGCGCTGCCCGAGTTACCGAGCGGCATCTACTTCTCCCTGAAGTTCTCCGCTGACGGCAGCCAACTCGGCTTTGCCGTGAACCGTGCCGCAGCACCCACGGACGTCTACAGCATCGACTTCGCCGAAACGTCCCTGACCCGCTGGACCCGGAGCGAGTCCGGCGGCCTGCGCGAGGAAGATATGGCGGAACCGGAGCTGATCCGCTATGCCACCTTCGACGGCCGAGAGATTCCGGCGTTTGTCTACCGGCCGGCCGGCGACGGGCCGCATCCGGTGCTGATAGACATCCACGGCGGTCCCGAAGGCCAGCATCGGCCCCGGTTTTCCTCCGCGACGCAATTCCGTGTCAACGAATTGGGTATCGCCGTCGTGGCGCCAAACGTGCGCGGTTCCGCCGGCTACGGCACGGCATACCTCAAACTCGACAACGGCTACCTGAGAGAAGACAGCGTGAGGGATATCGGGGCGCTGCTCGACTGGATCGCCACCCGCGACGACTTTGACGCGGGCCGCATCGCCGTGTCGGGCGGATCCTACGGCGGCTACATGGTGCTCGCCTCGCTGGTACATTTCGGCGATCGCCTGCGCGCCGGCATCGAACGCGTCGGGATCAGCAATTTCGTCAGTTTCCTGGAGAACACGCAGGGGTATCGCCGCGATCTTCGCCGGGTGGAGTATGGCGACGAGCGGGACCCCGATATGCGCGCCTTCCTGCAGCGCATTTCCCCCTTAAACCAAGTCGAACGCATCGCGAGACCCATGCTCATCTCCCAGGGGTTGAACGACCCGCGCGTTCCCGCAAGCGAGAGCGAACAGATCGTCGCCGCCCTGCGCGAGCGCGACGTGCCGGTGTGGTACGTGCTCGCGCGCGACGAGGGGCACGGATTTCGCAAGAAGGTGAACCGCGACTACCTGATGGCCGCGACGGCGCTGTTCCTCCAGCGCCACCTGCTGAACGGCGGCGATCCCAACAGTGCCGTAAACTAATGAACGACTGAACGTGCCCGAGACAGGAGAGGCGAATCGTGGCGAATGAAAGCGACAACAAGTGGATCGGCAAGCGGACGATCCGACCCGACGGTGAAGACAAGGTAACGGGACGCGCGAACTTCGGCGCGGATTTCGCGCAGCCTCACATGCTCTGGGGGAAGATACTCAGAAGCCCTCACCCGCACGCCCGGATCAAGTCCATCAACCTCGAGCTGGCCGCCGGGGCCGAAGGTGTCAGGGCCGTCATGTGCGGCGACGACCTGGTTCACTTCCCGGTGGATATCCCGGCGCCCGCCGGCCCCCAGGACCTGCGCTACGTCAGCCGTAACGTCATGGCGCGCGACAAGGCGCTTTACGCCGGTCATGCGGTGGCGGCGGTGGCAGCGACATCGGCCCGCGCCGCCGAGGCCGCACTCGACCTCATCGACGTCGAGTACGAGGTGTTGCCGTGGGTGATCGACGTCGAGCAAGCCATGCAACCGGACGCACCGCTCCTGCATGACTTCATGTACACCCAGGGCGTTGATCCGAAACCGTCCGGGCCCTCCAACATCGCCAGTCGATCCGGACTGACCCTAGGAGATGTAGATACCGGATTCGAGGACGCGGACGTCATCATCGAGCGCAAATTCAAGACCAAACCCGTCCACCAGGGCTACATCGAACCCCACGCCTGCCTGGTCGACGTATCTCCCAGCGGTCAGGCCACCATCTGGAGTTCGAGCCAGGGCCAGTTCATGGTGCGCAACGTGACGGCGAAGATGACAGGCGCCAAGCTGTCCGACATTCGGGCCATCCCCGCCGAGATCGGCGGCGGTTTCGGCGGCAAGACCATCATTTATCTCGAACCCCTCGCCTACACCCTCTCGCGCAAGGCGGGCGCGCCGGTGAAGATGGTGATGACGCGCGACGAAGTGTTCTGCGCCACCGGACCGACCGCCGGATCGTCGAACACGGTCAAGATCGGCGCCCGCCGCGACGGCCGGATCACTGCGGCCCAGGCGACGTTCCGCTTCCAGGCAGGGGCTTTCCCAAGCTCGCCGATACGCGGGGCGTCGAACTGCGCCTTCTCGGCGTACGCCATCGACAACGTCAGCGTGACCGGCTACGACGTCGTCGCGAATCGACCGAAGTGCAACGCCTATCGGGCGCCAGGCTCTCCCATCGCGGCGTTTGGCGTCGAGTCCGTCATCGATGAACTGGCGGCCGAGCTCGGCATCGATCCCATCGAGTTTCGCCTCACGAACGCCGCCCGGGAAGGCACACGGGCGGCATACGGGCCAACGTTCCGCCGCATCGGCTGCGAGGAGACGCTTCGCGCCGCACAGTCGCATCCTCACTACTCGGCGCCCAAGGGAAAGCTCACGGGACGCGGCATCGCCTGCGGCGGCTGGATGAATGCGGGCGGCGAATCGAGCGCGCAGATCAACGTCAACGAGGACGGTACCGTCGCCATCACCACCGGCCATCCGGACATCGGCGGCTCCCGCGCCTCCATGGTGAACATCGTGGCGGAGATCCTAGGCATCCATTACCGCAACATCAGCGCCCAGGTCGGCGACACCAACACCATCGGCTACAGCGCCAGCACCGGCGGCAGTCGTGTGACCTTCGCCGCTGGCGCAGCGGTCTGGCAGGCCGCCGAAACCATGGTGGAGCAACTGCGAGAACGGGCCGCCATGCTGTGGGACATCGACGTGGACGCGGTGGACTGGAAAGACGGCTACACGCATCCCGCCGGCTCCAATGCGGGCGATTTCGAACCGCTCTCCCTCGCCGATCTGGCATCCAAGGCCGCACTTACCGGCGGCCCCATCGCTGTGCAGACCTCTGTCAACGCACAGGGACCCGGACCGGCCTTCGCGACCCACATCTGCGACGTGGAAGTTGATGAAGAAACCGGCCGCGTGGACGTCACGCGCTATACGGCGGTCCAGGACGCGGGGCGGGCGATACACCCCGACTACGTGGAGGGCCAGATGCAGGGCGGGGTCGCACAAGGCATCGGCTGGGCATTGAACGAGGAATACATCTACGACGAGGATGGGCACCTGGAAAATCCCGGCTTCCTCGACTATCGCATTCCGGTCGCCTCGGACCTGCCCATGATCGACACCATCGTCGTCGAGGTACCGAACGACTCCCACCCGCACGGCGTTCGGGGCGCCGGCGAAGTGCCTATCGTCCCGCCCATGGCCGCAGTGGCCAATGCCATCCACGACGCGACCGGTCTGCGGCTTGGCGAACTGCCCATGTCGCCGCCCAAGGTCCTCGCCGCGCTGGCCGCCAAAGGGGAAAACGCGGACGCCTGAGCGCGTCCGTCAACCCCCAATACCGCCGGCCGCGTGCCAGCGGCGGGGCGTTCGCCGCGCACATTGACTGCTCCAGCCGCGCCGGTTTGTTCGGCTAGCCGGCGAGGAAGCGCGCCCAGTCGACTTGGTCTTGCGCGCGGCCGCCTTGGTCATGTGCCTCCCGGCCGGCGGCTCGGGGCGGGAAGGCAGGATGGCCGACGGCGCCAACTTCAAAGCGCACGTGCCGCCGCGAGGTCGTCGTGTTCGAACGCGCTTGCCATGCGGTCGATCTGCGCCGAGCGAATCCCAACTTCAGCTGCGACTTCACGCCAGTGCTTCGTGGCGTCAGCGACCTCGCGCAGGATTTCACGAGCGCGATCAAGACGCATTCCGAAATACTCCGCAGCACTTTCCACCAAATCGATAGAGCAAGTACCCTCGTCTAGGTCAATGTTGGTCGACAGGACCCTCGCCTTCACGTCAGTGGGCGTTGGGTTCAGGTCGTAAGCTGGCGACAGCGTCCAGCCCGTTTGGTCCCGCAGCACGAACCCATGATTCCGAAGGTGGTCATCAACGTTTGAAACCAGCACATTGAACGCCATGCGACGAAATAGCGCGACAGCGTCGGATTTCGGTGTCGCCCCATGGCGAGCAAGCGCATCCACGAGTTCCGGATAGCTGCCGCGATCCCCGTCGGAAGCATCCGTCATCGCCAACGCGGACAGGAACGGAATGCGGATGGCGCCGGCGCGGTCAAAGCGTCGGGAAAGAAGAACCGGCTGGCCCAGGACGGTGATGAGTCGATGGTGAGGTGTCTCGATTCCGGCCTTTTCCGCGAGTCGAAGAGCAACTTCCTCCCAGGATTCCAGATCGTACTCGTCGCTCTCCTTCGGGAACTTGGCAATCGAAAGTTGCCCCTGACCCTCAATGACGGACGATTTCGGCCGGGCGCCGCCGAGGGACGAGCCGGGCGCGAGTATAAGGCGCAGGTCCTCTGTGGTTTCCTCGTCTCGCGTCATCCGTTCGGTAATGCGCAGCAGACTAGGCAGTTCAACGAGAGCGGGCACGCCGGTGTTCGCCGGAGCCTGGAAGACCGCTTCACCCGCCCGACGGAAACGCAGGGCGCCAGGACGTGCCACATCCGTGACGCCGAGCAGGTAATCGACTTCACCAAGGGTGCGCACGGTCCGGTGTTCCCGCTCAGCGCGAAAACGTTCAGCACGCCGCATCAACTGACGTCCCCAAGTGTCCGGCGCAGAGTCGCCGATGGAACCGAACAGGCTTTGGTTCGACGGCGAAAACACCCCTGGCGTCAACTGCAGGGCCGGTTCCAGGGCGAAGCGATTGTGATCTTCCAGCCATGCATCGACGTACTCGAAGGTGACCGTATCGCGCCGCCCACGGACTTGGCGGCGCATCAGACCGACAGGATACGTCCGTCCGTTGAGGTCCACGTGTACTTCTATGTCATGCATCGCGATGTCGCGGGGCCGGGCGCCGCAAGCGCGCGCGCGCCGGCAGGTCGGCGGCGGCAAGCGCCTGGCCGACCTCGTCGCGGCTGACATGCGCCGTTCGACGCAGCCCTTCGAGTAGTCCAAGGGAGTGCAGCACCGACGCGTAGATTCCGATACTGACTCGCGTGTCTCCCTGTTCTATACGCTGTAGCGTTGCTCTGGAGGTAAATGCCCGTGCAGCAAGGATGTCCATGGGGAGGCGACGACGAAGACGGGCCTCGCGAAGGTCCGCCCCGAGTTCCCGAAGGGCGCGGCGGGCTGCCGCAGGGGGATAATGCGGGGTTGGCATTTATGTATACTTTGTGAATAGTAAAACTACTTTAATGTATTACGAAGTTGACAAAATAGCTACTTGCTACAGCGGAAGATCGCGGTGAACCGAGCCGCGCGTATAGCGATCTGCGTCAATCCCATGGCAGGGCGCGACGTACGGCGTCTGGCTGCGCGGGCGACAAACATGACCCACGAGTCGAAACGCGACATGGTGGCGCGTATCGCTGCGGGGGCGGATGCCGTCGGCGTCCGGCACATCCATGTCGCGCGGGAGCCGTTCCGCATAGCGACCGAAGCCCTGTCGCTGCTGCCGCTGAAAGCGGAAGTTCATGTGGTGGAAGCACCCCTGAGACACGATGCCCGGGATACGGAAACCGCGGTTCGGGCATTCATCGAAGCGGGAGTTACCACCATCGTCACATTGGGGGGTGACGGCACGAACCGCGCTGTCGCCCGCGCCGCACCCGATATCAATCTCGTTCCGCTATCCGTCGGAACGAACAATGTCTTTCCCACGCTGGTCGAGCCCACCACCGCCGGCATGGTCGCGGGTCTCGTCGCGGCAGGTCGTCTTGACTCCCTTTCCGGATACGCCGAGGCCCGACGGCGCTGCAAGCTGCTGCATGTGCGTCTCACGGACGGCACAACCGATGTCGGACTGGTGGACGCCGCCCTCCTCGCTGGAGATGTCGTCGGCAACATGCTGCCATTCGACGCGAATCGGCTCCGGCGAATCCTGCTGACGCGGGCGGAGCCGGATGCGATCGGCACCTCCGCGGTCGGTGGCCTGATCGATATCGTTGATGCCGACGACGACTGCGGGCTCCTGGTAGAGATCGGAGGCAACCGTGGAGGACGCGTCGTGAACGCGCCCCTCTCGCCAGGCCTTTTCAGCCGGCTCGAGGTTGTCGCCGCGCATCGAATTCCACTGGATACGCCGGTCCTGTTCCCGGGTCCCGGCGTACTGGCCCTGGAAGGTGACCGGGATCACCGCCTCGGCAAGCACGATGCCACGACTTTGCGAATCCTCCGCGACGGACCCTGGGTGATCGACGTGCCCGCTGCCATGCGGCTCGCCGTACGCGAAGGTATGATGCATCAATGATCATCAAACCCCGGATCAAGGGCTTCATCTGCACCACGGCACATCCCGCTGGCTGCGCCGCAAACGTGACCAATGCCGCCGCGAGCATCGCGCCGCTGCCGAATGGTCCCAGCAACGCGCTGGTGGTCGGGGCGTCCGCCGGTTACGGCCTAGCCTCGCGTATCATCGCGGCGTTCGGCAGCGATGCCGGCACGCTCGGCATATCCCTCGAAAAGCCGCCCACCGAGCGCCGCACGGCGACGGCGGGCTGGTACAACAACGTCGCCTTCGAGGCGTCCGCGAGAGAACGCGGGTTGTATGCCGAGACCCTCGACGGCGACGCGTTCGCGGATGAAATGAAATCCAGGGCGATCGATGAGATCCGCCGATCCATGGGACAGATCGACCTCCTGGTTTACAGCCTTGCAGCACCCCTGCGGCAACATCCGCGCACCGGAGAGGTCCACCGATCCGTCATCAAGCCGCTCGGGGAGACGTTGCGTGCGAAGACCCTGAACCAGGATCGCGGCGTCGTGCACGAGGTGGACATCACGCCGGCCAGCGAGGCGGAAACCGCCGCCACCGTCGCCGTGATGGGCGGTGAGGACTGGGAGTACTGGATCGACGCGCTGCTGGACGCAAACGTCTTGGCACCCGGTTTCAAAACCGTGGCCTACACCTACATCGGCAGCCAGATCAGTTGGCCCATCTATTGGCACGGCACCCTCGGAAAGGCGAAAGAAGACCTGCAGCGCGCCGCCGATACCATCCACGAGCGCCTTGGCGCCACGGGCGGCGAAGCCCGGATCGCGGTGCTCAAGGCCATCGTCTCGCAGGCAAGCTCCGCGATACCGACCATACCGCTCTATACTGCCCTCCTCTTTCGCGTAATGAAGGATGCAGCGGCGCACGAAGACTGCACCGCCCATATCGACCGGCTGTTCCGCACCGCGCTGTATGCCGACGGGTCCCGGCAACTGGACGAAACGGGGCGTTTCCGCCTCGATGACCGGGAACTGGCCGACGAGATTCAGGCCGAGGTGGGACGGCGCTGGGCGGCGGTCAACACCGAAAACGTCACCGAACTCGGCGACACCGTCGGCATTCGCGAGGACTTTCTCAAACTCTTCGGATTCGGTATCGAAGGCGTCGACTACGACGCCGATGTCGACCACACGCTGGGCCGCGCCGCATCCACTTGAACTCGCGGTTCCTCAAGGCATGCCGGGGAGAGCCGGTGGACTGTACGCCTGTCTGGCTGAACCGCCAGGCCGGTCGCTACATGCCCGAATATCACGCCCTGAAGGGAGATACACCGAGCCTGAAGTTCTTCACTACCCCTGATTTGGCCGCCCACGCGGCCCTGGACGCGCAGCGCATTCTCGGCACCGACGCAGCGATCATGTTCGGCGACCTGTTGCCGATACTCGTGCCCATGGGAATGGAGCTCGACTACCTGCCGGACATCGGCCCAGTCATCGGCAACCCCCTGCGCAGCGCGACCGACGTATCGAAGCTGGCCACTCCCCCCGCACGGGAAGGTACCGGCTATATCGCCGACACCATCAAACAGATTCTCGACGGGTTGCCCCAGGGCACGCCGTTGATCGGTTTCGCTGGCGCGCCCTTCACGCTCGCGTCCTACGCAGTCGAAGGCAGAAGCTCTCGAAATTACCTGCACGTGAAGCGCCTGATGTACCAGAGTCCGGCGGTGTGGAACACCTTGATGGCGAAACTCGTAGATAGCGTCAGCGACTACGTCCGGCTGCAGATCGACAGCGGCGTTCACGCGGTGCAGATTTTCGACAGCTGGGTCGGTTGCCTGTCGTGTGAGGACTACGACCGCTACGTGAAGCGGCACACGACGCGACTCATGGCTTGTGTCCGTGGCCGCGTCCCGGTGATCTACTTCGGCACCGGTAACGGCCACCTGGTCGACGCCATGTTCGAGACCGGACCGGATTTCCTCGCCCTGGACTGGCGCACTCCGCTGGGCGCGACCTGGGACCGGCTCGGCATGCCTGCAGTACAGGGCAATATGGACCCCATCGCACTCTGCGCCGACCGCGATACCGTGGCGGCGCACGCGAAGCGGGTGCTCGACGAGGCCCGCGGACGTCCGGGGCACATCTTCAATCTCGGCCACGGCATTCTTCCGCAAACACCCGTGGACAACGTGAAGTTCCTGATCAACTACGTGCATGAGCAGTCGAGCCGGGCAGATCACGGAACTCCCATCACGGACAATTGACCAAAAACACGTACGGTCACACGTTTTGAGGAGCTACCCATGAAACACGCCATCATCGGCTTCGTAATCGGCGCGGTGCTCGGCACGGGTGCCGGCTTCGCCGCGGGCATCGTCGTCTTTCCCTACCTGTTCCCGCCGCCGGAAGTGAACGAACCCCTGGCCGGAACAACCCACGCCGATCCCGTCGCCCGCGCCAAGTTCATCCACGCCAATCCGTCGGATCCGATCCACTACGGCCGCGGCACTGCGACCCTCTATCCAGACCTGGTGCGCCTGGAGTCAGACTTCGAGGTCGGCCCCGGACCCAAATTCCATGTCTACCTCGTCCCGCTCGCCGAGGTAACGCCCGACACCGAGGTCGAGAAGACGATGTTCGTCGATCTCGGCCGGCTGAAGGCCTTCACCGGTAGTCAGAACTACGCGATTCCCAGGGGCATCGACCTCGCCGACTTTCAGTCCGTCGTCGTCTGGTGCGAGCAGTTCAACGTGCTGATCTCTCCAGCCACGATCTCGCCGGTGACCCCCATATCGGGGTAAAGTGCGTCGGAATGGGAGGAGCAAATGGCTAAACGTTCAAAGACCCGCCCCCGACCGATCGCTCCGTTGGAGGCGGACATCAGGGTCGAAAGAAAGGCCATGCCGAACGGACTCTACTCCAGTGAACTGGAAATGTTGCAAATCGAACTGGTCAAGCTGCAAGAGTGGATCAGGAATCGGAGACTCAAGGTCGTTGTCCTGTTCGAGGGTCGTGACGCGGCGGGGAAAGGGGGCACGATCAAACGCATAGCCCAACGCCTGAGTCCGCGCGTATGCCGTATCGAGGCATTGGCGACCCCTACGGAGCGCGAAAGGACGCAATGGTACTTCCAGCGCTACGTGGAACATCTGCCCGCTGCCGGCGAAATGGTCCTATTCGACCGCAGTTGGTACAACCGCGCCGGCGTCGAACGCGTCATGGGCTACTGCACGGACGACGAATACGAGGAATTCATGCGTTCGTGCCCCGAGTTCGAACGGATGCTCGTGCGTTCGGGAATCAAGCTCATCAAGTACTGGTTTTCGGTCAGCGATGAAGAACAGGAACGTCGCTTCCAGGAGCGTCTTACCAATCCCACAAAGCGCTGGAAGCTCAGTCCCATGGACCTGGAGTCACGGCGAAGATGGGTGGAGTACTCGAGGGCGAAGGACGTCATGTTCCTGCACACGGACATCAAGCAGGCGCCGTGGTACGTGGTCGAGGCAGACGTCAAGAAGCGCGCGCGGCTGAATTGCATCCGGCACCTTCTCAGCCTCATCCCATACGAAGACCTCACGCCGGAACCGATCGAACTGCCCCCGCGAGCCCCGGACGCCGGCTATATACGTCCGCCGAAAGATGATCAGGCGCTGGTGCCGGACTACTACGAGGACGTTTAGGCCGGACTAGCTCGAATAGCCGCGTGTGACCCTTTCCGAAGATTCCGTGCCGTCTGGCTTTCGGCAGGTCCTCAGTCCACAGCCGGCGCCCAGCGGTAGATCTGCGACAGGCTGCCGCCCATCAACGCGGCGCGGTCCGAATCGGACAGGCGGTCCGTGACAAAAAAGGCCTTCACGGATTCCGCCGGGTCCACCACGTTGGCGGCACGCGTCCAGTCCGTTCCCCACATGCACCGCTCGATACCGAAGGCATCGAAGATGCGCGCCAGGGGGTCCCAGATGTCGGGAAACGGAAACGGTTCGTGGGACAGCGTGCACGCGCCGGAGACCTTGATCGCGACATTGTCGTGGCGCGCGAGCGCGAGAACGTTGTCGAGATCGGCAAACGGTTCCGGTGCCGCCGGCGGCGCCGTCGGTTGCTGGATGCCCATGTGGTCGATCACAAGCTGCGTATCCGTGTGCCGGCCAGCGACCTCGGCGAACTCGGCGACGTTGCCCCAGCACAGCACGTTGACCGGCAGCCCATGGCGCGCCGCCGCTGCGCACATGCGGTCCACGCCTTCAGCCTGGGCTGCACCCGGAGCCACCATCATGATCCGCGCACCGACCACGCCCGGCTGCGCCGCCCAGTCCGCCAGTGCTTCCGCCACGGCAGGATCGCGCGTATCGAAGGGCTTGATGATCCCGAATCGACCGGGGTGCTGGGCCTGGACCTCCACCGCGTAACTCGCATCGAAGCGGTACAGGGAGAACGCCGACACGAACAGGGCACCGTCAACGCCCACGCTGTCCATGAACGCGACCGCGTCGTCTCCGGTGACCTCTGCCGGCCAGTCCGAGGGATTCGCCCACGGACGCTCGGGGCTGTTCCGCTCGTAGCAATGCACCTGGGAGTCGATCACGGGGGTTCTGGTATCCGACATTTTTTTGTCCTCAGAGGTCAAAGGAAGGCACGCGTGGCGAGAAACAACGCCTGCATTTCGTCAAAGTGTACTACCCCCGTAGTCGTCGGTCCGCCCTGGCGCGAACTGCCGGTTATGGTCTACGTGGTACACTGCGAATATCCCAAGTGGAGCACATCAGCCATGTCGACGCAGAAAGAACCCGCCAAAGAGAGTTTCCGCGAGGGTTCCAACCCTAAAACGACATCACCCCGCCGACCTGGTTCACAGTCAACGACGGTGACCGTGATTCTCAAGCAACAGCGCCCTGTCACCGTTGAAGCCGTCCGCGAGGGGTTATCCGTGGACGCGGTGGAGAAGCTGGCCGAGCAGATCCAGGTCACCTCCGCAGCATTGCAACGCTATCTCAAGCTATCGAGGCAGACCTACGCTCGACGCCGACGCAAAGGTCGCCTGTCCGTCGACGAATCCGATCGCGTCGTGCGCTATGCGGATTTGTTCCGAAGCGCGGTAGAACTGCTTGGCGACACCGACGCCGCAGCGCTGTGGCTTCGCACACCGGCGCCCGCGCTTGATGGCGAAACGCCCATGGACCGCGCGACGACGGAGTTCGGCGCGCGGGACGTGATTCGGTTGATCAGCAGGCTGGAGCATGGCATTCCGACGTGAGGGTCTACCGCTTCGCAAAAGCAAGACATGCGCCCGACGCGCAAACCATGCTGAGCGGCGAGGGCGCGCGCGAATGGGGTGGTCGTTTCAACTCCCCCGGCGTGCGGGCCGTCTATTGCGCAAGCACGCTCTCCCTAGCAGCGTTGGAGATTCTCGTCCACGCGCCTCGAGTAGCCATCCTGCCTGAGTACCGTTTCCTTGAGGTCCAGGTTCCCGACCGGGCAATCGAACACATTGCAGATGAGGAAGTTGCTGAAGACGCTTCGGTGCTTGGGGACGAACGCTTGGGTGCAGACGGTGTCTTCGGGTTCAGCGTGGCCAGTTTTGTGATACCCCAGGAGCGCAACGTGGTGCTCAACCCGGATCATCCCGACTTTGCGTCGCTTGTTACGCATGGCGATGTCGAACCCTTCACGCTCGATGAGCGGCTGTTGCTTCGATGAAACCCAGGCACAACCATGTCTGATTATTCGCAATCCGCGTCCCAATATTCGTATGATTCCATCGGCAACCACAGGAGGTGCCAGGTGAAAGATGACCAAAGGCCGACCTTCGCGGTCGGTCACATGAGAATGGCGGTTTCAGATGTCGGGGACGCGTATCACTTTTTCGTCCGCCACGGGATGCGCGAGATCCTGGAACGCGACGATTTTGCGATCCTTGAACTGCGCGGCGGCACGCACCTGATACTCAACAAGACCGAGGAACCCATCCCCCAAGGCCAACGCGCGCCGTTCGATCTGATGGTCGACGACGTCGACTCCGTGTATCAGGGTTTCGTCGAGGACGGTATCGAAGCGACACCGATCGAGCGCGGCAGAATCCACGACTCTTTCGAGGTCAAGGGACCGTCGGGTTACACCATCCCGATCAATTCGTCGCACGTTGCTGGCGTCGTTTGACGCCGGGTTCGCCGCATGCGGTAGCGGCGGACTGATTTGAGCTGGCGATCAACCGCCGCGATCTTCGTGCGCCGATTCGCGAATCCGCGCCCACTCGGCGTCTCGATAGAGAGGTTGCAGGCCTCGGCCGCCCACAGACGCATCCTTTAGTTCGAAGCGTTCTCGTCGGCTGGCTCGCAGCACTACGCGTAAGCCACGCTCCATCAGCAAGCGCAGCGTAATGTTCGCCCTTGCTGCGAAGGTCCTTGCCTTCCTCACAAGGTCATCGGCAGTCTTGATCGTTGTCTTCAATGCTGTTCGGTTGAATATGGGCAGCGACCCTATTCTGATCTTGCTACGTCGGCGTATCAACGGCGCACAACTTCAGAAATCGTTGCTTCTGACTCTCCGTCATGTCCGCGAAGTCCGGGACGCCCATGCCGGTGACCGGCAGGTCAGCGAACTCGAGCGAAGATATCGGACATGTTTGACCTCCTCGCTGGATAGTCGGCAGCATACGGCTTTCTACTCTTGCCTTCATCGAGGAGCTTCCATGAAAACGTCCCCGGTAGTACGCCGAGCCCTCGCGCTAGCATGTCTTGCGCTCGCCGTCGGCGGGTCCGCAGAGACCCTGACGGTAGTGTCCTGGGGTGGCTCCTACGAGCAGGCGAGCCGCAAGGCGATCCTCGAGCCGTTCTCGAGGGAAACAGGCATCGAGATTCGCGTCGAGGTGTACAACGGCGGCCTGGCGCAGGTTCGAGCGCAGGTGGAAACCGGCAATGTCTATTGGGATATCGTCGATCTCGAGATGGCGGATGCGGCCCGGGGGTGCGACGAGGGCCTGCTGGAGTACGTCGACATCGACGACCTCGCGCCCGCTCCCGACGGCACGCCGGCAGCGGAGGACTTCTTCGAAGGGACGGTGACGGACTGCGGCGGCGGACTGCTGTTCTACTCGACGATCTATGCTTACAACGCCGACAGCTTCCCCGGCGACAAGCCGTCCACCATCGACGACTTTTTCGATCTGGACCGTTTCCCCGGTCGCCGGGGCATGCGGCGGGCACCGCAGGTGAACCTGGAATTCGCGTTACTGGCCGACGGAGTACCGGTCGAAGAGGTCTACGATACGCTGGGCACCGCCGCAGGGATGAGCCGCGCGTTCCGCAAGCTCGACACGATCAAGGACGACATCGTCTGGTGGGAGGCCGGGGCGCAACCCCCGCAGATGCTGGCCGATCGCGAAGTTGTGATGAGCACCGCCTACAACGGACGCATCTTCAATGCCCAGATCGTCGAGAACCAGCCTTTCGTGGTGATCTGGGATGGGCAGGTGCTCGATTCCGGCACCATGGGCATCGTTGCGGAAACCCCGAACCTCGAAATCGCACGTCAGTTCGTGCGCTACGCGACCCGTTCAGAAGTCCAGGCAGCCGTGGGACGATATATCTCCTACAGCCCCGCCCGGCACTCCGGCACGGAACTCATATCCACTCACCTGGCGACCGGCGTCGACATGAAGCAGCACATGCCGACCAGCCCCCAGAACCTGAAGCGCGTCCTGTACAACGACTGGGAGTGGTGGAGCGACCACGCCGACGACGTGAACGAGCGCTTCAGCGCGTGGCTGGCGCGCTGACGCCCGCTGTGACGGGGAGCGGGGCCGGATATCAGTCCGTCACCGCGCCTTCGCTTGCCGAGCTGACGAGTTTCGCGTACTTCGCGAGTGCGCCTCGCGTCGCGTACGGTGCGGGCGGACGCCACCGTTCTCGCCGTTGCCGCAGCTCCTCGACGCTCAGTTCGACGTTGATCTGGCGCCGTTCCGCGTTGATGGTGATGGTGTCGTTGTCTTCGATGAGCGCGATGGGACCGCCTTCGATCGCTTCCGGCGACACGTGTCCGATGACGAAGCCGTGGGAGCCGCCGGAGAAGCGGCCATCCGTGAGCAGCGCGACATTGGACAGTCCGCGGCCCATGATGGCGCTGGTCGGGCTTAGCATCTCGCGCATGCCGGGCCCCCCCTTCGGACCTTCGTAGCGCACGACGACCACGTCGCCCTCTTCGACACCGCCATCCATGATGGCCCGCATCGCGGCTTCTTCGCCGTGAAAGACTTTCGCCGTGCCAGTGAAGGCCAGGCCCTCGTGTCCCGTGATCTTCGCCACCGCGCCCTCCGGCGCGAGGTTGCCGTGAAGCACGACGAGATGACTGTCCTTCTTGATCGGGTTCGTGAACGGCCGAATGATCTCCTGACTGTCGGGATAGGGCGCCACATCCACCAGGTTCTCCGCCATCGTTTTGCCGGTTACCGTCAGGCAGTCGCCGTGCAGCAGGCCCTCGTCCAGCAGCGCCTTCATGAGTGGCTGAATGCCGCCGATCTCGATCAGTTCCGACATCGCAAAACGGCCGGACGGACGCATGTCCGCCAGCACCGGCACCCGATCACCGACGCGGGTGAAGTCATCCAACGTCAGCAGCACGCCACCCGCATGGGCAATGGCCAGGAGGTGCAGGACGGCGTTGGTCGACCCTTCCAGCGCGACGCACACGGTGATTGCGTTCTCGAAAGCCTCGAGGGAAAGGATGTCGGAAGGTTTGATGTCGCGGTCGATCAGCGCCCTGACCGCGACTCCCGCGTCGTAGCTGTCGCGACGCTTGTTGTCGCTCACCGCATTCTGCGCCGACGAGTTGGGCAGCGACAGGCCCAGCGCTTCGATGGCGGAAGCCATGGTGTTCGCGGTGTACATGCCGCCGCAGGAGCCGGGACCCGGAATCGCGGTCTGTTCAATTTCCTTGAGTTCGATATCAGATACGGTCCCCGCCGCATGCCCGCCAACGGCTTCGAACACCGAGATGATATCCCGGCGCTCGGCGCCGGGCAGGATCGTGCCGCCATAGACGAACAGGCTCGGCCGGTCCAGGCGCGCCATCGCCATGGCGCATCCCGGCATGTTCTTGTCGCAGCCGCCGATGGCGACGAAACCGTCGAAGCCCTGGGCGCCGACGACGGCTTCGATGGAGTCCGCGATCAGTTCCCGCGAGACCAGCGAGTAGCGCATTCCGGACGTCCCCATGGCGATGCCGTCGGAAACCGTGATGGTGTTGAACAAGACGCTCTTCGCCCCAGCGGCATCCGCGCCTCGTGCCGCCTCCTCCGCCAGCCGGTCAATGTGCATGTTGCACGGCGTCGTCATGCTCCAGGTGGAGGCAATGCCGATCTGCGGCTTCGAAAAGTCTTCCGGGACAAAGCCGACCGCGTGCAGCATCGCCCGGCTCGGCGCCTGCTCGACGCCGTCAACTATGACCGATGAGTATTTTCGGATATCCGACATGGTTCCTCTTTTTCCGTTCCGTGAACAGCGGCGAACGCACGACCGCAAGCGCCGGACGAGACCCCATGGAAAATCGACCACTGGTCCGACTTTCGCCCCAGTCGATCGCGCCACCACGCATTGGATCATCACCCTGGAGTTGCGCCGATAGTTATACAACGCCTGCTTCGAGCCCGGTAGCGGGTCAGGCCCGGTCGGATGAAGTCCGCCCGGCAAGCCAGTCCTCGGCCGGTGCGGTCACGACCAACAGGCCAGCGGCACCGCGCACGCAGCGGGATTTTCGATCCCGAGAGATCCTTCTCTCGTCACATGGATTCGTCCGCCCGGTTCTACGGGCGGGGCGGGGCTTGTCCGGCCCGATAGGAGCAATGGACAATTCGCGCCGGGCCCCGCCCCAAGAACTCTGATTCAGCGCCCGAGGGAACTCGCATGGAACAAACGCCTCCGGGGAGCGCCAGCGACCCGGGGCGCTTGTTGCATGGGCGACGAGCGGGGCCGGGCCACAGGCGGAGCCGGAGGCGACGGCTGTGGGGCACTTTCAAGCGCCGGTAAGCAGGTCACTAATCCCGTCCATGTCCGCTCTTCGAAGCCTTCGACCAATGCCGAGCCATTCGCAGCGCGGACTCCAGCGAGTCCTCGCTCCTCGACCGCTGCCATGCGCCCTTCTCCGCGTGCCAACGAAACCCCTCAGCGAGCATGTGTTCCTGCTCTTTCCGAGGGACTTCGCGCGGGAAGACCATCTGCACCTGATCCAGCTTCCTGTTATCCAACACCACGATGTCTCCGTAACGCCACTCGCGATTCCCGGTGGGGATCTCGACCGCCGCATGGTCAATCGAACCGGCAGCCTCCACCCGCGTGTTGTACGACTTCCCGTCGCCGGCCCATACCGTCCACTTCCCGATCGGTGCGGGAACAACAGTACCCAGCTCCCTACCGTCCGACTCGCGAATGACCCGGTAACCCAGGCGCCCCCGACCTCGGCGGAAGATGTAGGTCACAGGCAGATCTCGCTCAAGGCGTCGAGAAGCGATCCGCGAAGCGCGCGCGCCAGGAGATCAGGACAGGTTTCCGCCTCTCGGCCAGTCAGCGTGCTTCGTTCATCGATCATTTTCGGTGCCTAGTCCCACCAAAAGGCAAAGGGCCTCGTCACATTGCGCGACCAAGATCAGGAAGCCTACAACTTCGGCATCCGCATAGTGTGAAATTGTCATAAATTAACCGAATAATATAGTGTTCGTTTCATAAATTTAGATACGCGATTCGCTATATCCCTCTCGACACCGACGGTATCCAGCTGACGGGGAAGTTCCCGAACTCAGCGATATCCCCGTCATATTCATCTCCGCCTACAGGCGCGATGACTGTCACCGATGAAGGCTTCCGGATTTGGTCATTTCCGCTTTTCTTCCTGTCGCGACCAGTCACGAAGGCGTGGCCGGTGGCGCGTCAGGCGCCGGATCGCTAGCCCGACTTCGTTTGCGTCGCTCGCGCCGTCAGGGCATCGACCATCACCTTGGAATTGCGCCGAAAGTTGTACGACGCCTGCTTCGAGGCCGGTAGCGCGTCCGTCTCGGCGGTACGGAATCCGCGCGCGACAAACCAGTCCTCGGCCCCAGTGGTCAGGACGAACAGGCTCTGGGCACCGTGCGCGCACGCGACTTCGCGGGCGTGGGCCAGCAGGCGCTCTCCCAGTGTCTTGCCGTCCACGACCGATCGGTGGCTGGGATGCACCGCGAGGCAGGCCAACTCCATGGCGTCGCCCTGGGGATAGAGCGCACAGCAACCGATGACGCGAGCATCGAGTTCGGCGACATGAAAATGTCCGATATCGGCTTCCAGCCGATTGCGCGGGCGACGCACCAGGAGACCCGCGTCCTCCAGCGGCCTGATCAGGTCAAGGATTGCTGGAATATCGGAGACCTGTGCCGGGCGAACGGTTCGGTAGTCGTCTTCCGAAACCTGTGTACCGACGCCTTCCGCCGTAAACAGTTCACGCAGCAGCGCGCCGTCCGAGCGCCAGGAGATCAGGTGGCCGCGTGCGACACCGCCTCGGGTAGCGTGCAACAAGGCCTCGAGGCGAGACTTCGACGCCTGCGGACAGTCGTTCCTCCCGAGCAATGCCGCGAGGGCAGACGGCGACATCTGGCTGATGCCGTTCAACTGCTCGATGGCGTCGTAGACGATGAGCTTGTCGGCGCAAAGCGCCGTCGCCGCTCTTGCAGCAAGAGATGCGGCGTTCAACGCATGGGGTTCGCCGGCGTTCGAATAACCGAACGGCGGCAGCAGCACGATGCAGCGCTGGTCCAGCAGGCGCCCGATCTCATCGGTCGCGACGCGTCGGGGTTCCCCTGCAAATTGCTGGTCCACCCCATCTTCAATGCCGCGAGGCTTCGCCGCAGCCAGGTTGGCGCCCACCAGGACGATACGTTCGGAACCGCCCGAGCCCAACGGGGCAAGCGCTGAGAAATGGGCCTCCAGACGACTGCGCACGAGTCCTGCCGAGGCGATCATGGCATCGCGGGACCGCGCATCGACCACATCGGCCGCATCCGCTCCATCGGCGTCGTGGACGATGAGGAGCCTGATGCCGAGCGCGTGAAGCAACGCCAGGTCGCGCACAAGATCGCCCAGGTTCGGGCAATCCACGACCTCCGCGTCCAGCAGGACGACGAACGTTCGACCGCGATGCGCGCTGATATAGGGCGTCGCGTCTCGAAACCATCTGGCGAAGTCGGCGGAGTCCATCTGAGCGATGCGAGTCAGGCGTCGACGCAGTAGCGACCGATCAACTCCGTCAGCACGTCAACTGCCGGACGGATGTTCGATGTCTCCAGGTACTCGTCCGGTTGATGCGCCTGGTCGATGGATCCCGGACCGAAGATGACCGTTTCCATGCCCAGCGCCTGGAAAAACGGCGCCTCGGTGCCGAACGCCACGGACCCGGACGATCGGCCCGAAAGCTGCTCGAGAGTCCTCACCAGTTCGCCATCGGACGGCGTTTCATACGAAGACACCGGCGGGAATACCGGCCCAATATCGATGCCGATGTCGCGCTCTGCCGCGATGGCCCCAAGGCGCACATCGATTTCCGCGCGGACCTCGGCATGATCCATACCCGGGATCAGTCGCAGATCGATCTGCAGTTCCGCGCCCTCACAAATTCGGTTCGGATTATCTCCGGCGTGAAGGCAGCCCAGGTTGAGGGTCGGCGTCGGCACCGCGAAGGCGGGATTTCGGAAAGCCGACGCCAGTTCGCCGCGGTAGGCGATGAGTTCGCCCATCACTGCGTGCATGGCATCGAGCGCGTTGTTGCCGAGTTCCGGGTTCGACGAGTGGCCGGAACTGCCCTTGAGCTTGATCGACAGCATCATGAAGCCCTTGTGCGCATGAATCGGGCGCAATCCCGTCGGTTCGCCGATCACCGCCGCCCGCGCCTTCGGCCTGCCGCTTTCCGCCAGGTATCGCGCGCCCGCCATGGACGACTCCTCGTCCGACGTGGCGACGATGGTGAGAGGACGGACGAAGCGCGCATCCCCGAAGCGTGCAAGGGCCGACAATGCGACGGGGAAGAATCCCTTCATGTCGCATGCGCCGAGACCGTAGAGGCGATCTTCCGACTCGGCGAGGGCGAACGGATCCCTGCTCCATCGGCCCTCGTCACACGGCACTGTGTCGGTATGTCCCGAAAGCGCGAGTCCCTCGCCGGGAGGACCGAAGGTGGCGATCAGGTTCGCCTTGGCGGCGTTGTCCGGAAGCGGCATGCGCTCGATGGTTCCGCCGAGATCCTCAAGCCAGGTCGCCAGGTGGTCGATGACGTCGAGATTGCTCTGGTCCTGCGATTCCGACGTACAACTGATCGATGGCGTCGAGACGAGCGTTCCCAGCATCTCCTTGATGTTTGGCAGTTTCATGTGTGGATTGTCAGGCGCTCGTCATTGCGGTCGGGCGTGAACGCCCAAGGCACGGCATTCTGCCGCAAATCCGCGGTGCGTCCAATCAGTAAGCCCCGGATTCCTGTTGCTCGTTCGTAGGCTTGCTCTGCACGGCGCGGCTCACCCGGCGCAACGGATGCAGCACGGCGTCCTCGCCGATGATGTATTCGGGAAAGACGACATCGGCGCTGCCGAGGCTCCTGCCCTTTTTCGCGCTCGTTCTCGTGCCGCTTACGATGCCGAGCGTGCCGTAGGACCGAAGGCCCAGGCGCACCTTCAGCTTGGGGCTCGCCTCGTCGAGCACTTCCTGCAGGCACGACACGCCCCAGTTCTCCTGCTGGCGTATCCATGGCAGACAGAACAGCATCGAGATGTGCCGTCTCGGATGGCCTTCTCTGTTGATGCCGGCACCATGCCAAACCCTGCCGTCGAACAGGAATATGCCGCCGGCCGGCGCCTCGATCTGCACCGCCATTTCCCTCGGCGGCGGCTTCACCTGGTACTCGGCGGGCCAGCGGTGGCTTCCCGGCACCACCCAGGTGCCGCCGCGCGCCGGCGTGAAGTCGTCGAGCAGCCAGAAGAGATTGCAGTGGGCAGGAAAGTCCACGGTCGCCGGAACGCTGCCCTGGTCGCGATGCAGTTGCTGGGGCTCGGCGGTCTTGCCGTGGAATATGCCGCCGTTGATGCTGGAGACGAGGAAGTACTTGCCGAGCATCGATCCGACGAGTTCGTCGACCTCGGACCTCTCGACAAGCTCAAGGATCTCCTTGCCCTTGTTCTGCATGTTCGACACGAGCTGCTTCGGCCCGGTCGCGTTCAATGGCGCGAGATTGCCGAGCGCGCGTTCGGCGGCCGCCTGACGCTCGAGCTTCTCCCGCAAGGCGTCAACTTCCTCATCGGTGAGAACCTTGGTCAGCCGGCACAACCCGTACTCGGCCATGTCGCGCTTCGCCTGGTCAATGTCCGCGGTGTAGTCGGGAAGCGGCAATGCGACCGGCGGGTCTATTACGGGCGCAGGTTCGTAGCCGGTCTGCCGGTGCGCGGCCCGATGCGGCGTCAGGGATATCTCCATGATTGCCTCGCGTTCTCCGTCACGACACTGGTGTCGTGACCCCGGAATTATATGCCTCGAACGACTCCGTGCCTCGGCGTCACGCATTCCCCTGTCGCGAGGGCGGAACGGTCGTTCCTACTTGGGCGCTACATTCGTACAATGGTCGCCGGCTTCCGGGGCAAGCATCAACCCGGGGGATTGAAAGGAATAGGATAGTGGTTGCAGTAGACACATCGTTCGCCGATCGCGACGGCTTCATCTGGATGAACGGCGAACTCGTCGCCTGGCGCGACGCGAACGTGCATGTGCTCACGCACACCTTGCACTACGGGGTCGGCGTGTTCGAGGGTGTGCGCGCCTACGCGACGCCCAACGGCCCGCAAATCTTCCGCCTGGACGATCACACGGCCCGGTTGTTCGACTCGGCGCACATCGTGAATATCGACATCCCGTACACGCGCGAGGAACTGAACGCGGCGCAGTGCGAAGTCATCGCCGCGAACGGACTTTCGGAAGGCTACATACGCCCTCTCGTCTATTTCGGATCCGAAGCGATGGGGCTGCGCGCGGAAAACCTGTCAGTCAACGTCGCCATCGCCTGCTGGCCATGGCCGTCCTACATGGACCCCGAAGCCCAGGAGAAGGGTATCCGCGTGCGCACGTCTTCCTACACGCGGCATCATGTGAACATCACCATGTGCAAGGCGAAGGCGAACGGCAACTACATCAACTCCATCCTCGCCCTTCGGGAAGCGCTCGACAGCGGCTGCGACGAAGCCCTCCTGCTCGACAACGAGGGTTACGTCGCGGAAGGTAGCGGGGAGAACATCTTCGTGGTCCAGCGCGGCGTGATACACACGCCGGAACTGACGTCCTGCCTGCCCGGCATCACCCGCGACACGATCCTGACGTTCGCTCGAGAACTGGACATCGAGGTCATCGAGCGCCGCATCACCCGCGACGAGATCTACATCGCGGACGAAGCGTTCTTCACCGGGACCGCCGCCGAGGTCCTGCCGATCCGCGAACTCGATGCCCGGACCATCGGCAACGGTCGTCGGGGACCGATCACCGAGACGCTGCAATCGTTGTATTTCGACCAGGTGCGCGGCCGCCGCCAGGCGCATGCCGAGTGGCACACAAGGGCCGTGTGATGCGCGCCTGCCGACACTGCGACATATGACGATGCGCTGCGCCCCGCAGCCTGTCGCCGAAAGTCAAAAACTCAACGGATCGATATCACGATCCGTCTTTCGCAGCTTTCGAAACAGGTAGAACCTTCGCAGGCTGCGTAGCACCGCCGCGCGCAGGCGTAGTCCGAAAACCTTGGGGTTCCGGCGCATCATGCGCCGATATTTCAAACGTGAGTCCACTCGCCCATGGTCAATGTACGACGGCAGGATATCGTCGTGGAACACGACGGGCGGATCGACGTACATGATCTTGTGCAGACCGTTCTCCCAAAATCGTGGAATGATCCAGTCGATTTCGTGGACGGGTCGCGGAAATCGTTCCAGCAAGTGGGCTGCGGCGCGCCTGGTTATGACGTACCCGTACGCCCCATGGTCCTGGTACTTGACCCGCCCCAGGCTGTGGGAGTCCATGAACTGGTATACGGGGAAGTATGAGAGTGTTCGGTAGGAACGATTCAGCTTGACGACATCGAACCTGTCGGCTTTCCCCTCAAGTGCTTCCAGCACATCCGGCAGGTCGGGATGCAGACGGGCATCGTCTTCAAAGATCGCAGCCATGTAGTCACCGGTCTCCTGGAGATGACGGAAAACCGAGACATGGCTGAGCAGACAGGCGGCGGCCATGGGATCCAACGGCGCGAGCCCAGCCCGCAATCGGCCGCTGCGGTCGATCGCCTGAAGATCCTGTTCTGTGAGGTCATGGCCATCGACGGCCGGCCATAACTCATACGGCAAGCCGATCTTGCGGAACTCTCGATCAATCGCTACCCGGCGCTCGCACGCGGCCGTCAGATTGATAACAAAGCACTTCACGCTTCCCACTCCCGCCAACGATTGGTATCGAGCCAGTGCGACTCTCGGCCCCTCCCCGCGCCGGAGCCGGATCACTGCCGTATATTATCCCTATCGAAGGCACCAGCCGCCGCGGCAAACAACGTCATGGCCTACTTGATATACCGCAAGGTACCGACCGTTTCGTCGCCAACGAACTTCTCCCCGCCCGGCTGATCCAGGCTGTCGCGTCATGCATGTCCTCCTCGTCAAGCTCTCCTCTCTCGGTGACATCGTGCACACGTTCCCCGCCGTAGAAGACGCCTCACGCCGCGGCGTGACCTTCGACTGGGTCGTGGAAGAGGACTTCGCGGCTCTACCGTCGATGCATCAAGCCGTGCGCGACGTCATTCATGTTTCGCTTCGCCGGTGGCGGAATCCGGGCGAGAGGCGAATACGCGAGATCCGTGCGTTCGGACACAAGCTCCGCAGCAAGCGCTACGAACTCGTCATCGATGCCCAGGGTCTGCTCAAGAGCGCCCTGATCGGACGGTGGTCCCGGGGACGGGTTCGCGCCGGATTCGACCGAGCGAGCGCACGCGAACCCGCCGCGGCGCTCTTCTACTCCCGCCGGGCAGCCGTGGAGCGAGAGAACTGCCACGCGGTGGAGCGCACCCGCCGCTTGTTCGCAGCCGCAATCGGGTACGACGCTCCCCCGGAGAAGCCGAATTTTGGAATCAGAGCCTTCAGCCGGGGAGCGCGAGGGGGTACCCCTCGCATGCAAGGAGCCTTCAGCCGCGGTGCGCGAGGGGGCACCCCTCGCATGCAAGGAGCCCTCAGCCGAGGAGCGCGAGGGGATACCCCTCGGATGCAAGGAGCCCTCAGCCGGGGAGCGCGAGGGGATACCCCTGGCGCAAAAGAACAGACCGAACCCTACTGCGTGCTCCTACACGGCACCACCTGGGAGTCCAAGCACTGGCCGGACGCTTTCTGGACCCATCTCGCGGAACGTGCAAAGCAAGCCGGGATGACGCCAGTCCTGCCTTGGCTCACCGAAGTGGAGCGGCATCGGGCGGAAAGCGTGACTCGTCAGGTTGAAGGCGCGCTCGCCGTTGGGTCTTTACCGCTCGATGCCGTCGTGGATCTCCTGTCCGGCGCACGCGCCGTCATCGGTGTCGACACCGGGCTCTCCCACCTGAGCGCGGCGCTGGGCCGCCCTACGGTTGGATTGTTCGGACCAACGGACGCCAGGCTCACCGGATGCGTTGGCAACCGCGCCCACAACATTCAAGGCGATATAGAGTGCGCGCCGTGCCTCTCCCGCCAGTGCCGATACACGGGCGAACCCTTGACCTGGCGCGGCGAACCCGTTGAGCCGGCCTGTTTTGCGCGGCTGAATCCGGACCGTGTCTGGATGGAGGTCGCGGAGTTGCTCACGTGAAACTGCTCCACGACCGTCGCCTTCGAGTGGCGTTTTGCGTCTTCAGGGTCTTGCCGGACCATGCACACTCGCGCGAGTTCATGAACATTGCCACCGCCTGCGCGCATCGCGGCCACGACGTTCGGGCGTACGCCAGCCAATGGGACGCGCCGGCGCCCGATTTCATCGAGACAGTGGTCGTGCCGACAAGTGGCAGGACCAATCCAGCTCGCAATCGGCGATTCGTGCAGTGGGTACAGGAGGATCTGGAACGGCACCCGGTGGATCTCGTTGTCGGCTTCGACAAGATGCCAGGGCTGGACGTGTACTTCGCCGGCGAATCCTGCTTCGAGGAACAGGCGCGAATCCGGCGGTCCTGGACTTACCGGCTCCTGCCTGAATACGAGCACTTTGCCGATTTCGAGCGGGCGGTCTTCGGCGACGGGCACCAAGCCAACATCCTCACTACCGCGCCCAGCCAAAACGCCGCTTACAAGCGCCATTACAAAACGGTGGAATCACGCTTCTTCGCATTGCGTCCAGACCTTGAGCAGATGGTCCGGCCCAAGGAATTCGATGCCGGCGGCGCGGTCTCGAGGAGCGCCCGAACGGCGAGCGAACTCATCGAGGGATTCGGCAAGGGCAGGACTCGACCCGTCATCGCATTCTGCCTTCATCACTTCGATCCGACCGATCTCGTATCCCAGGACTGCACGGATATCGCGGCCGCCTGCCGCGAGGCCGGTTACCACACCCGCATCTACGCCATGCCGCAGAGAAGACCGCCAGCGGCGACTAGCGGGGAGCCACGGGCGGGTCCCACTGTGGGGCAGTTCGAAACAATCGTCGCCCCCGTCGCCGCCATGACAAAACCAAGAAGGATCGAACGCTTCGAGCGCTGGGTAGGCCGCCACCTGCAGCGCAACCCCGTGCACTGCGTCGTCGGCTTCAACAAGATGCCGGGCCTCGACCTCTACATCGCGACCGAGCCGTGCGCGCAGCGGGAACTCGATCGCAAGAGCGCGAGAATCGGGATTTCCGAGCCCATCCGATTGCGTGACGTGTTTCCCGTGGGGAGCGCCGCACGCACGAGGCAGACCCTCGCTTCGGAGCACGCGGTCTTCGACGGCCCGACGAAGATCCTGATGACCGGGGCCAGCCAGCGCGACGACTATGCCGACTACTACGACATCGAGCGGCCCACCCACGAGCGTTCGCCAGAAGGCGACCTCAAATCCGTGGTCGACCTCGTCAGGCAGGTCGTGGATGCCCGCATCGGGTCTACCGGCGACCGCGCGATAACGATTCCCGCTGTCAATTTCCCGACACCGGAGTCTGATCTATATCTCCGCGACGACCTGGAGGCGGCCTGGGCCGGTAGCGATCCGTTCGAGGTCGTGCGGGACCTGAAGGGCGATACGTACCGCGTCGTAAAGAATCGGCGCACGCTGCGTTTTGTCGAGGAAGGCAGGCCGTACTTTGCCAAGGTGCACGATGCCGTCGGCTGGGCCGAAATCCTGAAGGAACTGTTCAACCTCAAGCTGCCGCCGGTCGGCGCACGAAACGAGTACGTTGCATGCCGCTATCTCGAGGCGCGCCGCATCAAGGCCCCCCGCGTCGCCGCGTTCGGCATGCGTGGCCTCAATCCCGCCAGCGCCCGCTCGTTCGTCGTCTGCGATGCCCTGGATGGCTACGTCAGCCTGGAAGATCTCACCGACGCATGGACCACCGATCCGCCAACGCCGACCCTGCGACGGCGCCTCGTGCACGCGGTCGCCGATCTCGCGCGACGCCTGCACGGGGCGGGCGTGAACCATCGCGACTTCTACATCTGCCACATCTGGGCAAACACGGACGCGCTCTCAAGGGGCGAAGTCGACCTCGCGATCATCGACCTGCACCGCGCGCAAATACGCCCGCGCGTCCCGCGGCGGTGGATCCTCCGGGACCTCGCCGCACTCATGTTCTCGACCGCCCACCTGGGCCTTTCCCGCAACGACTACCTCCGGTTTCTCAAGCGCTATACGCGGCGGCCGCTTCGCGGCGTGCTGCGCAAAGAAGCCTCCCTGCTACGCAAGGTCCAGCGCAGAGCCGACCGATTGCTGAAAGAGAGCCGCACACGGCAGGTCGTGGGCACGCACAAAAAGCCGCCGCTTGCACTGCAGGAGCAGGGTTAGCCGCGGTTAGCCGGCATTCTCGGGACCTATTTCTCCAAAATTACAACTTGATCATAATCATTTACATATGTAATTTTGGGGCATGTCCATCCACGACGAGATTCTTGCCGCCGCACGACGCATCTGCGTGGGACGAGGGGAGTGGACATTTTCTCCCGCGGAGATTGTCGGTGCGCTACCACACCTGAACGCGCGCTCCGTGCGCACACACGTCACCAGCCGCTGTTGCATCAACGCGCCGGCGAATCACCCGCACCGACTGCCGTATTTCTTGCGCGTTGGCAGAGGGACCTATGAGATCTGCCCGCCATTTCGCCACGCCTCGGAGGTCGATTCAGCCTCCCGGCAACGCGAGGAGCATCGAGTTGCGGAATCGGCAGCGGAATACGCCGCGAGCGGTTCCGCCGAGCGAACATCGATCCACGCAGTGGTGTTCGAGAGCGAAGGACAATATGTTGCCGAGTGCCTTGAGATCGCGGTGGTTACGCAAGGCCGATCACTGGACGAGACGCTCGCAAACCTCCGCGAAGCGCTGGCGCTTTACGTGGACGGCGAAGATGGCAATAGCATCGCACGGCTGGGTCTCTCGACGTCCCCGCGCCTGGTTCTGAGCCTCGAGACCTCGGCGCTCTGACCTTGACACGGCTGCGGCGGCTTGGCTCCACCGAGGTCTTGAGTTCTCTCCGCAGGTTCGGCTTCGAAGTAACGTCGACGCGGGGCAGCCACGCGAAGCTCGTCAGGACGCTGCCCTCAGGTCAGAGACAAGTCCTGATCGTCCCACTTCACAAACGCCTGGCAACCGGCACCGTCCGCGCGATCTACAGGCAGACGCTCCGCTTCGTCCCCGAAACGGAGCTTCGCGCGGATTTCTTCGTGGACTAAGCCGTCAGCCCCTCGAAGGCAGCGCGACGGTTGCCCGTGCGAAGGCGCTAGCCGTGCCCGACTGGTTCTGAACGCGCACGTCGAGGTCCACCAGGTGCTCGTCGCCCTGCACATACTTGCTCGCGACCGATCCGTAAAGCGTGTTGGTGTCGCCGACCACGTTGGGATGGCGAACCTGGGTCACCATCTTTTTGAACGTGCCATCGTCTCCCATCCAGTCGGTGCACATCTGCACTAGCCAGCACACTCGCTGCGGCCCGAAGTCGAACTGGCCCGGCATGCTGCGCTTGCGCTTGGCGTGCTCTGCATCGAAGCGGCCACCCCCGCCCAGATCCTTCGAACCCGCAGCCTCCAGCGCGGCGCGGGTGGACCGGCGGGTGCCGAGCACGCCGTGGGTGAACAGGAAGAGTTCGGTGACGCCATAGGTCCCCTTCTTCAATGGCGGCATCTCATCGCCTTCGGCGACATCTTCCCAGTAGCGGGGCTCGGCGCCGCGTCTTTCCACTTCCCAGACGAGGGCGTCCGCCGGCTCCTCCTCGACGCCGCTCTTGTTGTCCCGGTCGTAGGTGATGGTCTGATCGCCGCCGCCGAGAATCCTGTAGCGCGCCATCAGCGTTCTCTTGGTGGCAACGAGTTCATGGCGCTGATTGAAGTACGACACGAGTCCCGTGCAGATGCAGAACGGACCGATCCGCCCACTTTCCTTGCGCACCACCGGACCCACCTGCTCCTGGCATGTGATCGTGTCTCCGAGCCAGATTGGCCGGTAGATCTCCAGTTCCCCGCCTGCATAGTTCATGGCGAAATCGCGGGTGCGCGAAGAGTCGATATTCCCCTGGATCGCAGCCCCGACGCCGAGGCTCGAGCTGTAAACGAACGAGGGCATTGCGGTGATCATGCCGAAGCGGCTCTTGGCGGCGTGCTCCTCGTCGCGCCACAACGGGTTCATGTCGCCAATGCCGTCGCCGGCGCGGCGAATGTTGTCGAGGGTCGCCTGCTTCGATGCCCGACCCGGCAAGACAACGCCCGCGCCATTCCTGTATTCCTCTTCGAACTCGTCTATGGTCGTGATGGGTGCCTGGTCCGCCATTTAGTATCTCCCTCGGTGAGTCAGTGATTGATATAGCCTAGCCACGATCCTGGCCGAAATGCCAATCTATTTCGTCCTCGACACGGATCGGGTCGTGCCTACAGGCTTGAGAAAGGGAGGTACGGGGCAAGCTCCCCGACCTTGAGTTCTCCCTCGCGCGTCTGTCCTCCCCGCTCCTCGAGAAACGCCGTCATGAGCTTCCTGGACGCCGGGTCCTTGAGCGTCTCGGCAAAGAGCACGAACTCCTCGTTGAGCGCGTCGTCCTGCGACATGGCGAGCGAGTTCAGCACACACTGCTTGGCTGCCGTCACGGCGACCGTCGGGAAGCTCGCGATGCGTTGGGCAAGCGCGTCGACGTGGGCCGAGAGGGCCTCCTTCGACGGAAGACGCGGTTCAGGTAACCCCAGCGCTCCGCAGTCTCGGCATCGATGTCGACACCGCCCAGTATCATCTCGAGCGCGCGATTGCGGCCGATAAGCTTCGGCAGGTTGACCGTCCCGTTTCCACCCGGAAGGATGCCGAGCGGGACCTCCATCTGGTTGAACTTCGTCTTGCCGACGAGTCCGAATCCCATGTCGCAACCGCTGCAGAACTCGTTGCCGCCGCCACCGGCACGCCCGGCGATCTCCGCGATGCTCACTTCGGACTCCTGCGGAGCTTCTCCGCGCTACTCGGCAGCAACTCCTGACGGGTGGCGCGGCCCTCCCGAATGGCCTCCATTCGACCGTCGTTGAGAGGGTGCCTGTCCGAGCGGGTATCCACATCGAGCCAACTCTGGATTCGGTTCACGTCGAAATGGGCGATAAAGAAGTCCGGATCGGCGGACCGAAACACGATCACGCGGGTCGAGTCGTCCGCTTCCGCTTCGTCGACTGCAGCCGCCAGTTCACGCGACAACTCTCCGGTCATGATGCAGGCGGGATGCTTGTGATGAATCGTGATCGTGCGGACGCCCTCGCGGACATCCATCCTGAGAAGCTCGAATTCCGTCTACATCGTGATGGTTCCTTGTGCTGCGGGTTTGAAGCGGGGACAGGGATTCTCAGCACGGGATCACGGGAGGCGCAAGTGACGACGACCAAACCAAAGGGACAGGCCACTCTTCGTCAAAGGACAGCGCCAAGCGCCTCTCTCCGCATCTCGCAGCCAAGCGACCATGCTGTTGAGGGACATTTCGTACACGTAAGAAGGGTGCTAGCCTGGTGACCGTGGCACACAGACCTTGGACCGATGCAGAGAACGACCTAATCGTCGCAGACTATTTCGCGATGCTGATCGCCGATCTCGCGGGACGCCCTTACAACAAGAAGGAGCACAATCGACAGCTTCAGAACCGAGTCCACCGTAGTCCCGGCTCAATCGAATACAAGCATCGGAACATTAGCGCCGTGTTGAAGGGACTCGGCGAGAGCTGGATCTCCGGCTACAGACCCGCTTTCAATTTCCAGATGTCACTTGTGCGCGCCGTCGTGCGCTGGCTTCATCGCAATTCAGAAGACCTGGCACGCGCACCCTTCCGGCGGCCGACCGGTGTTGAAGACAGAGCCGTCCTACCAATCGGACCACCGCCCACACTCAGCAATGAACCGCCCCCAGACGAACTCCAAAAAATGCTCGAAATAGCACACAAGTTCGATGTGGCAAAAAAGGAAGAACGCAATCGGATTCTCGGACGAGCTGGCGAAGAACGCGCGCTGTTTCACGAGCGGGCAACCCTCATGGAGGCGGGTCGTCGCGATCTGGCAAAGCGCGTGAAATGGGTGGCCGACGAAGAAGGCGACGGCGCCGGATACGACATTGCGAGCTTTTCGCCTGAGGGTCGAAACCGCCTGATCGAAGTAAAGACGACAAACGGCTGGGAGCGCACTCCCTTTCACATTACGCGAAATGAACTCACCGTCGCAGATCAACGTGCCACCGAGTGGTGCCTTCTCAGGCTGTGGAACTTCTCCCGCGAACCCAGGGCCTTTGAACTACGTCCGCCCCTCAAGGCACACGTACTGCTGATCGCCACCAGCTTCGAGGCCTCGTTCCACTAAAATGCGTTTTCAACGACAAAGCACGACATAGCGACACCGACAGATGACTCAAATGATCCATGTCATAGGGATGATCGCGCTATCCGAACCCCATGACCAGAACTAGTAACTTGCCACCATCGACGCCGAGAGATGTTCGCATCGGCGCCACCGACCCTGCCGATGTCGCGTTTCCGCTGCGCTGGGGCATCATCGGCGCCGGGCGGATTTCCGCGCAATGGGCCATGTGCCTGCATGCGTGCGCGGGCGCGACGGTCGCTGCCGTCGCTGCGCGTTCAGTTGACCGCGCGCGCGAGTTCGCCGACAAGTACGGCGTCGCTTCGGCATACGGCAGCTACGCCGAGATGGTTGAATCGCCGGAAATCGACATCGTCTATATCGGAACCATCAACCCGCTGCACAAGGAGCACAGCATCCTCGCCATCGAGGCCGGCAAGCACGTGTTGTGCGAAAAGCCCCTTGCCGAAACTGGGGCTGACGGCCGCACCATGTACGCGGCGGCGGAAGCACGTGGCGTCATGCTGCAGGACGCCGTCTGGACCCGGTTCTTTCCCGCAGTGGAGCATGCCCGGATGCTGATCGAGACGGGCGCCATCGGCGAGGTTCTCCTCGTGCAATCCGATTTCGGCGATCCGATCTATACAGTCCAGGCTGCCCCGTTGGCGTTTGGCTCTGACGCGACGCCGACGGGAATCACCGCCGCAGGCCGCAGACCCGGCGCTGCTATCGTCGAGTACGGCCCCGACAAGTGCGCGGTGCTAACGTTCCCGCCGATGCAATCGGAGTTCGTGGAAACGACAGAGATCATCGGTCGCGAGGGGCGCATCACGCTGGAACAGCCGGCGCATGCCCCAACGACCCTCACGATCCGCATCCCTCCTCCCGGGACCGTTCCGTCTCGTTACAGGACCGCCAATGTTCCCGCACCCGTGCAGCGTTTCGAATACCCGTTTCCTGCGACGGTGCGCTTCCCGGATCGTGCCTATCCGAACCAGCAAGGATTCCTGTATCAGGCCGAGGCGGTGCATCGCTGCGTGGCCGCCGGTCTGCGGCAGTGTCCGCAATACGACAAGCAGGAATCTCTGCACGCGCTCGATGTTCTGACCAAGATCAATGCCGACGTCGCGGCGGGTTAACTGTGATTTCCGGCGCGCACTCGGCACACACTGGTTGCGCGGTGGTGGCGTTCAACCTACCTGTTCGATGAAGGCTCGCGGCGAGAATACGTCGACCGACCCGTAGCGTCGCTCGGCGAAATCTCGCCGGTTGCCGGCGACAAGTACCGCACCGCCAGCAGTCGCGGTCTGGAGATAAACCTCGTCGTCGCCATCGCGCAGGCCGAAGACGATGTTGGCCGGATCGACGAAGACGGCCCCCCGCTCGAGCTCCGCAATGACAGCGAAGAGGCCCTCCCGGTAAGCCGCATGTGCAAGACGTCCCGCGACCGTTCTGTACTCGTCAACAATCAGATCGGAAAGCACCACCTGGTGATGGCGAACAGCTTCGATGATGACATCGCCGCAGACACCCCGGGTTCTTGCGGCCGACACTAGTGTCGTGTCACACGAGTTATGACGCTTCAGCGCGTCCCACGGGGTCTGTGGCAAGGCGCGTCCCCGCCGGGAATGGTCGGCTCCATTTCCAAGGGGCGCAACACCGCCACAGGCCACAGTCTTCATGCGAGGGTACCCCTCGCGCTCCCGGGGCGCGCCCTTCGGGAGATCGCCATGCACGCCGGAGCCTTCAGCCGGGGTGCGCGAGGGGGAACCCCTCGCATGCAAACCGCGTTGTGGCCCTTGCGAATATGCCAGATATTCACTGCGGACCACGCCTTGCATTGACGCGCATGGCGAACTCTGAAGCGCCAGAACTCGCGTGACACGACACTCGGACGTTGCAGTCGATCACGACTCTCATGCATTGCTGTCACGGCGCTTCTTGCGTGCCTCGGCGACATCGGCGACTGCGGCCGCAATGATCTCGTCTTCCGAGCGGCGCGCATCATCGGGCGTGGGCTCGATGCGCTGGAGGATCGCGGTCACCCGGTCGGCGGCCGCGCTGCGGTCCACGACCTCCTTGGGGCGAAGCAGGATGCCATCGGCGACGACCGTGGCCTCCATGATGTCGCCCTCACGCACGTCAAGCCCCTTGCGCAGCTTGGCGGGGATGGTGACCTGGAACTTGGGCTTCACAGTGACGAGCGGCATGACCTTCCTTTAGGGAAGTTGGAATTTCCAATTTTCATACCATAGGATGGCCGAGACGGCAAGGGCTTCGGCGGCGCGTCTCGGTCCTGGGGCATGACCGCAAATTCAGGGGTGTCGGGATTGGAAGCGCTCTACATCGCCCTGTGATCCGAGCCTCACTCTATGCGTTCGCGTTCGCACTGCCCCGGTTCATGTTTCACTTAGCCGCGTCGGTAGTGCGACGACGGCCGTGCCGAACGCCGTGGTAAGTCCCGACTGGTTGTTGTTCTGCATCTGGACTTCGACCAGGTGCTCGCCATCGACGACGGACTTCCGCACCACGGAGCCGGTAAGCGTGTTCGTGTCGCCGACGATGTTGGGATGGCGGACCGACGCGTTGAGCTTTTTCAGCGTGCCGTCGTCGCCCATCCAGTCCGTCACGATCTGGGTGAGCCAGCAGACGCGCTGCGGACCGAAGTCGAACTGCCCGGGCATGTTGCGCCGCTTCTGGGCGTGCTCGAGATCGAACCTGCCGCCGCCGCCGAGTTCACCGGACCCCTCTGCATCGAGCCGATCCCGGGTGCTGCGGCGCAGGCCGAGAACGCCGTGGGTAAAGAGGAACAGCTCCGATACCGAGTAGGTGCCCTTCCTCAGCGCCGGCATCTCGTCGCCCTCGGCGACATCCTCCCAATAGCGCGTCTCGGCGCCGCGGCGTTCGCGTTCCCACACAAGCGGATCCGCCGCTTCGTAAACGGAGTCTGCATCACCGTCCTTCGGCTTGCGGTCGTATTGGAGCGTGCCGCCGGTGTTCTCGTATCGCGCCATCAGCGTCTTGAACGTCGCTACGGTCTCGTGGCGCTGGTTGGTGTAAGTCACGAGGCCCGTATTGAAGTTGATCGGACCGATGCGGCCGCTCGTCTTCCTGATGGTTTCGCCGACCTTCTCGGTGACGGTGATGCGGTCCCCCAGCCAGACTGGTCGAAGGAAGTCGATTTCGACGCCTGCGTAGTTCACGGGCAGGTACTGCGTCGACACCCGCGCACGGTCGATGGCGCCTGTCTCCCCCGCTATGACCCCAAGGGCAACGCTGTAGAGGAAGCTCGGAGGCGCGGTGATCATGCCGAAGCGGCTGTCTCTCGCGTGCGCCTCGTCCCGCCACAGCGGGTTGTAGTCGCCGATGCCTTCGCAGAAGTTACGGATGTTGTCGAGACTGGCCTCCTTCGTCGGGTGGTGCGGCAACACCGTCCCGATTCCCTTCCTGTACTCGTCCTGAAACTCGTCGATGGTCTTGATCAGATCCGGCGCTGCCATGTAATCCTCCTCCTGCCCGTCCCGGGTTTACTCGGTTTGCCGACGCGGCTTCAACCTCGCCCCGCCACCTCGCGCATGAGCAAGTCCATCGTGGCGATCTTCTCGTCGTGATCTCCGAACACGGCATCCGTGATGATGATTTCAGTCACGCCGATCGCTTCATACTGCGCGACGATGTCCCTCATCTCGGCAGGCGTGCCCGAAATCGCGCGGCCCGGTTCTTCCGGCGGTTGACGACCCGCGGGATGGGCTTTCAAACGCGCCTCCACCTTCGCTGGCGTGGTGTCCATGAACATCAACACCGCGGCTGTGCGCTCGATGTCCGCCGGGTTGCGTCCGACATCCGCGCAGTGCGCGTCCAGGATGGCGCCCTTGTACTCCATCATCGGCACGTTGCCCCAATGGTTCCACTCGTCGGCATACTTGGCCGTGATCTTGAGCGTGACCTTCTCGCCGCCGCCGCCGATGAGCAACGGCAGGGGATCCTGTACAGGTTTCGGTTCCAGTGTCGCGTCGGTGAGTTGATAGTAACGGCCCGAGAAGTTGCTGGTTTTTTCCGTGTACAACGCCTTGATGACCTGACACGCCTCGTCCAGCCGCCGGAGTCGGCCAGGGATCGTGTCGAACTCGATGCCGTACTGCCGGTGTTCGTTCTCCTGCCATCCGGAGCCAAGCCCCAGCACCACGCGTCCACCGGAGATGTGGTCCAGGGTCGCGGCCATCTTCGCCAGAACCGCTGGATGGCGATAGGTGTTGCCGGTGACCATCGTGCCGACGCGAACGCGCGGCACGCGCGCGGCGAGGGCCGACAACGTCATCCAGGCTTCCGGGAATGGCATCTCGGTATTCGCGCCCGCCGACATGAAGTGATCGGCGACCCAGAGGCCATCCCAGCCGGTCGCCTCGGCGTGGGTACAAAGTTTGACCATCTCATCGAACGGCAGCCAAGGGCTGGGCCAGAAGCCAAAACGCATCGTCATCTCCTGCAAGCGGGAAGCGCACAGTTAATGGGTACAGGCCGCCGTTGTCAAAAACGATCACACCCACTTGCAGTGTCTTGAACGTCCGCACGGCCTCTTTCGTATCATGGTTGCCACCCTTCCAAGCCCGGCCACCGACCATGACCGACAGCAATTCGTCCCGCACCCCCGCCGTATCGCCGGCCGACGGTCCCGTCGCCGTCACGGGCGCCAGCGGATACGTCGGATCGTGGATCGTTCGCGAACTCGTGGAACACGGCTACCAGGTGCACTCGTGCGTACGTGACCCCGGCAGACCGGACAAGGTCGATCATCTTCTCGCGATGAACGACCAGGGCCTACCGGGGACCAATACGCTGTTCACCGCGAATCTCTTGAGGCGCGGCAGTTACGACGCGGCTTTCGAAGGATGCTCCGCCGTCATCCACGCGGGAGCCGTTCTTACCCGTCACCAGGCGACGCCGCAGCAGGTGTACGACGGCTGTTTCACCGTCGTCGAGCACGTCATCGAGTCGGTGTGCAAGGCCGGTACCGTCCGGCGCCTGGTCTTGACCAGTTCATTCTCGGCGGTCTCCCACCCGGCCGACGAAGGCTACGTCTACACCGAGGAGGACTGGTGCACCGACAACATCGAAGCGCGTTCGAGCGACTGGTCGGAAGAGAACATCCCCAACAACCGGCATGCCGCGTACGCCTTCGGCAAGGCGCGAGCCGAGGAGGCGATCTACAGGGCGGCCGAAGACGATGGGCGCTTCGAATCGATGTCGATCCTGCCGCTCAACGTCATCGGGCCCGTGATGTGCGCCAACCACGACGACGGCGGCTGGCAGGTCTGGATCAGGCGCATGCTGCAGGGCGAACCCTTCACCCTCACCCCGGGGGGCCGAATGCTCTGGAACAACGTCGACGTTCGCGACGTCGCGCGGGCGCATCGACTGTGCGCGGAGAGCACCGTCGCGCGGAACGGGTCACGCTACATCCTTGCGGCAAGCGACCGCTCCGGCGAGCTCTTTACCTGGCAACTGCAGGCGAAGTTGAAACAACTGCGCCCGGACATCCCGAACATCGGCGGCGAGGAGATGGACGGCGACAGGCCCAAGGAGCCTACCTTCGACAAGCCGCGTTCGTATTGCACGCTCGCCCGGCGCGAACTGGGGTTGGCGCCCTACTCCATCGACGAGTCGCTCCAGGCGACGGTCGACTCCTACGTGCGGCTGGGAGTCCTGCCGGGTAGTGGGTCAGTCTGAAGCATGCGGCCCGTCTAACCGCGCCTTTTCCGCAACCAATTTCACGTGCCGACGAATGTCCCGCAAGCTAAAACCAAGCCAATCACCGATTCGACGACAAGTAGACTGCCCATCATGGACATTCAACTCACAAAGACGATGATGGCAGCAATCAAGGCGACATCGGAATTCGACATGGCACTCCTCGTCACGTAGAAGTGATTGTAGTTCGTTCTCGTTCCATCCTCGTAGTCCTTCCGAATCATGCCAATGAACGAAGCGGGCGTTTCCGAGCCCGCTTGGGAAGTTGCCTACAAAGTTCAACCCCACTCGAACCTGCAGCCGTAGGCTTCGATTGCGCAGCCCCGACAGCGGTCAACCCCAAAAAGCCTCTTTCACTCAGGTGGTACACTCGACTCCGATCGAATCTGAGCCAAAGAAGAGGTCTACAGGACCAAAAACTTGCCGATGAGAAAGCTATCGCACATTGAGACGACGACTCTAGCCAACTGGCTGACCTACTCGTCCCAAGCGGAAAACGCGGACGAGCAAGCGGGGATCGCTGATGGCCGGCAAGAGAGACCCGGATCCGACGTTGATGAACACCCCTTCCGCACGCGCATTATCGCCGCCGCAAAGGCTGACTTTGGAGCCTACCAAGACCAAGTAGAGAGAGTCTGGGAAAGGCACACGCAGCACGTGGCCGACTTGGAACAACAAATTGGCGATCATTTCTCGTCTCAAGTCAAATCAGTCCAAGACGAACGAAACAAACACATGGCCAAGCTGGAACGCGAGCTCGGGCTTTCATCCAGCAAGACGACAAACTTACGTTCCAAGGAGGCTGAGGCAAAGGCTCGATCATTAACGATTGAGAACGAACTGGGCAGACCATTACGTATACATTTTCGCTATCTCTACCTTCCCATTATGACTTTGCTCGCATTAATGGAAGTTCCAATTAATCGGTTCGCATTTGAACTATATTTCTCTGAGACGCCTTTTATTAGTTTTGTAATCGCGTTCGGGATTGGCGTGGTTCTGATGTTGCTCGCCCACTTTGGCGGCATGTGGGTAAAGCGATGCGCCGGTCTCACTACTTGGCGAGCGCGAGCGGGATATATGATCGGTGTTGTCCTAGTGATGGCACTTATCCTACCCACGGTTACGCTGATAGCCATGTTGCGACAGCACTACATCCAATTTGTGCAATCACAACAGATTACATTCGCTGAACTTCTTGAGCAAAATGAGTTAGCAGATGTCGCTCAGCAAGCGATTGGCACCGAACTTGGACCGGAAGGTTGGATGCTGTTGTTCATCAATCTCCTAGTCATTGGAATAGGAACCCTTGCATCTGTGCTGCGCCACGATGCACATCCTGACTTCGAAACTTCCACACGCCAGCAGGAGCGACTAGAACGAAAAATCGCAAAACTAGAGCGACGATATAGCGACAAGGTGTCGAAGATCGACGCTACGCATGATCGCAAGGTTGACTCAATCAGGAGGAAACAGGCCTACGACAAGGACTCTCTGAAGGCTGCGTCCGACGCGCGTGACAATTGCGTCACTCGCAGCCTTCAGATGCGTCAACGTGTAGCGGTGCAGGCACTTCGTCGACTCGCTGCTTACGAAGCGGGTAATCAACGCGTGAGAAGTACACCCGTACCTGCCACTTTCCATTCAACAGAAGTCGACAATATCGAGAATCAACTGCCCAACATTTTCAATCGGACAAGCGATGACCGGGAAATTTCTGACGGTATTCGCGTTCTTCCTTAGTCTTCCGATCTTCGGTCAAACCAAAGGGGTTGACTACTGCTCGTACGGAGATCACACGCGCCTGATTCTCGTCGACAGAACGACATCCTATGACGATCTCGACAAGAGAGTTTTTGCCACGGGGCTTAGCAAGATTGTCGATGGATTCGAGACAGGTGATCGCGTCATCATTCATGCCATAACCGCAGACTTTGTTCAGGGAGAGCGCGAGTTCGACGGCTGCGTGCCCGGTTGTCCCAAGAAAGGGCTGCTGGATTGGCTCTTCAGCGACTGTCGTGACCTTGTGGCACGAGCCGACCGCACCAAGTTCGTCCGGGACCTCGCGATCAATGCTCGGGGCCTGTTGGACAACCCGCGCGAATTCCCTCGTTCCGACATCGCACGCTCGATTGCAAGGGTGACTAGCAGCATTAGCAACTCTGTAGATTTGCCAAATGCCAACCTTAGGGACATCTATGTCTTTTCGGACCTGATCGAAAACTCTACTGAACTTCCATGGCCAGCGATTGTCGACTCTTCTCCGCAGATTCTGGTTGAACGGCTAAGAGGACTTGGAGTCCGTCCTGAGTTGGCCGGTGCAAAGATCCGCATCTTCGGTTTCGGACGATTTCACGACAAAGAACGAACCCCACTTCAACCTTCTACGGAAGCCAAGATACGTGACTTTTGGATGCTGTACCTCACGGACGGTGGTGCATCTCAAATCAATATAGAACAACGCTTGGAGTGAACGGAGGAGGGCACAAAGCCCGGGGCGGAGGCTGCCGCCGGATGACGGCGCAAGGTCGAGGAGAAAGGCCAATCCCCGACTGAGCTCGGAGGGGACATTTCTACTTGCTTTGACAGATGTTCAAAACTGGCTACGATCAATCGTTTATATAGTCGATACTTCCCGGCGCTAGACCGTCGGCGGTTCGGACTGTCCAAAGGGCGAAGTACGCGCCTCTGGGAAATGTAGCCATGGCTCTGTTTTATGCACTGCTCCATGCGGTTCCTGTCGTCTTGGCGGGCATGCTATTCCGCAATTCGGGGATCTTGAACGTTGCTGCCGCGGTCATGGTATTGGTGGCGGTGTTTGGGGGCTCGCTCCAATACATGTTTCCAGATCTCTTGGCAGTTGGGGTGGCGTGGTTCGTATCTCGAAAGTTCATCACCCGTGAGGACCCGGGATCTGCACTGACCGATCTAGTTGGAGAGGTTGAAAGGCGGGACACACAGGTGCCTGATCTGCGCGATCCGGGGCTGCAACCACAAGCCGATATACGAAAGGGAAGCGCGAGCATCAATGACTACAGGGATTCGCGCGTGCAAGGGGATGACCTGCCTTCGGCAAACGACGACCGTGCAATCAAATGGTTCTGGGGTTCGTTCGCATTCTTGGTCGTCATCTGGACAACTTACATGCTTTGGGACCCAGTCCCATCGAGTTCCGACGTCATCAATGACGTTTTCCTCGTTCCCGATGATCCGAACATCGATCCTCAAGACATATCGAAACCCGCTGGGGATAAGGAGCCAAGATTCTCTGACAGCGCTTCGTCGGACACTGTTGAAGACACTCCTGACTCCGTCGAAAAGAACACCGGAACCCTAGAGTCAAGATCGGGCGAACCCGAAGTCTTCTCAGACGTCGGGTACTCACAAGTGCCAAATGCGCACATCCAATCTCCGACAAATGAGGCCAGTCACGTCGAAGAGGATAGTCCATCGGCACCACTAGAACCGGTGCTGTCGCTTGAACGCCTGCACATTCCCAAAGGCCCGAACATCATCTCTGATCTACGCCTCTTGCGATGCGCAAGGTCCCGAGATTCCTGTGTGAGGATCGCAACAAAGATACGGCGCCGAGCTTGGCTGCTTGCGTTCTATTCGATCGACGATCGGATCGGTGTGCCAGACTGCAATGCCAAATTGCGCGTACGCCGACGAGGAGAGCAAATCTGGAGCCTCACCCTAACCAAGGACAGTGTCTCTTCCATTGCCTTCCATGTAATCGCTACGACAAGGCGCGAAGTCGCCGTGAAACTATCGGACCACCTACGCATGAGCCCAGGCGCCTGTACGGCAAGCGGTGAGATCCCCAACTGGGTAGATGAACTCTACCGACACACCTTGATGACTCCAACTCAAGTGGCGTACCGACGCATTCTGTTGGAGAAGACCGCAAGGGGGTTCAAACCTGTGGCCGCTTCGGTGCCACCCCCGGAGTAACGCGCCTCCAAGGATCCTGGCTCACCAGATTGGTGACCACCAAGTCAGTGCAACCAGGCATCCCGCTCGACGATCTCCTAGGCGTTCTGCACGGCGTTGGTCGCCGCGACCTTGCTCAGGTTGTCATGTTTCATGATGCATTGACATCCCGAACATCGGCGGCGAGGAGATGGACGGCGACAGGCCCAAGGAGCCTACCTTCGACAAGCCGCGTTCGTATTGCACGCTCGCCCGGCGCGAACTGGGGTTGGCGCCCTACTCCATCGACGAGTCGCTCCAGGCGACGGTCGACTCCTACGTGCGGCTGGGAGTCCTGCCGGCGCGCGGCTGATCGGATAGGCGATCGGCATCTCTCTTTCGCCTTCTCACGACGGATGAGGAAGTGGCTCAGTTGATCGTGGATGAGCTCGGGGACGTGGTCTCGCGCCTCCACTCGACGCCTCGGCGGATTACATCAGTTTCACGACCGCGAGGCCGTTCAAGCGCGAGGGCTACCCGCCGAATCGTCCCGCAGTAGGCCAAGCTCGCGGGCCAGCGCCGTAAAGTTCGCCATCACGGCATCCCACAACGGATGGCTATTCGGCCAATCGGTCACCGGCAGAACGCCCATCCGCCGCATGTAGTTCTCGTAGTGTTCGCGCCAGACGGGCCGCGCCAGTTCCTCCAGCACGGCGGCGACAGACTCCTGCGTGGTCTCGCCGCGCAGCATGGTCTCGCGGGCGGTCTCCGGGTCGAGGAGGATCAGCGCCGGGCGAATGGCTGCCAGATCGTGGATATGGCGCACCAGATCGGGGTACGAGTCGGCATTGCGCGGCAGTCGCGTGGTGAGCGCCTGCCACTTTCCGCTGGCGATCTCCACCGGATGGATCGTCGCGAACCGCTCGCTGCCTAACCCAGCTTGCTCGACGGTTGGCATCATCAGGGGGATGTGTACCACCTCGCATTTGAGGCCTGCCACCACGTCCTTGTCGGGAACTGCGCTCTGGTAGTCGTAGATGAACGTCTGCAGCAGGGCGTCCTTGCGAATTCGCCCCTTGCGCGTCGGTTGCAGAAACGGCATCTCGGTATGGAGGTGTGATTTGAACTCCTGCCCGATCTCCTTGAGCGCTGCGGTCTGTTCGTCGGCGTCAAGCCGCTGCACGGATTCGTCCGGAATCAGGCGGATATCCAGATCTTCCGAGAAACGTGCGGTCAGCCGGTGATAGGCCACCAACGCCGTGCCGCCCTCGATGGCGAGCGTCGCCCGTTCGCTGCGGAAGCATTCCATGGCCACGAGCGCACGGCGCACGATCAGATCCTTCTCGGCCCGGGCGAAGGAGTGACACCGCTCGAATGTGTGAAAGTGCGCTTCGATTTCCCTGTGTGTTGGCGGTTCCTGCGTCGGGTTCATGGCGCCTCCTCGTTGCCGGCTTGCGACCGGTCTTCCATCTGGCGTCTCGAACATGGCCTGCACGCCACGCTTGCGGATGAGGCGGCGGCAGGGTCGGTCCAGCCGCCACACTGCGCCGCCCGACTTCTGGCTGTAGCCGCGCACCGGGTCGCCCGGCAGGATGTGATAGCCGAGCTTTGGCATCACCTCAGGCACGATGTCGAACACCTTGGCGGAACCGATGCCGTAGATGCCTTGGCCGACGCGCGTCAGCTCGCCGGACTCGCAGTAGCGCCGCAATGCCCGATCACAAGCGTGCGCCGGTGCGTACGACACCAGTTCGGAGCGCAGAATCGCCTTCCGCCCGGCCTCCCGGAGCAGGCGTCCGATAGCCTCGCAGGCGGCTTCGTATGCGGTTCCGACCGATGCCATAGGGCAACTCGCCAGACGTAATTGTGGACCAATGCAACTTAACCGAGAGCACCCGGATGAGCAACGACGCCCGCGAGATGACGGCGCGAACGATGGCCTGCCCGCAGGGTTACGGACAAAGGGGACTACGTGACAGCGACTCCCGACATCGTTCCGAACCGCGACCTGACGACGTCGGTCACCCCCGCATCCGCCGGGGCGACGATGTCGCCGGAGCGCACCCGGTAGGCGTCCGGACGATCTGCCCCCTTCGGCGTCCTGCCGGCCGCCACGTCGGATGCCGCCGCCAGGATCATGTTCCTGAACCGCACCACGCCCAAGTCCGTCTGGCCGAGCAGTTCCCGAGTGCGGTCCGCGATCAGCCCCTGGCTGTCGGCGATGGCCTGATCCTGCTCCGAGATGCCCCGAATTCCCGTGAAGCTCGATTCGCGCTGCCACGCGCGGTCGATCAGGTAATCGTTCTCTCGCCGTCGAACCGGTACATAGTCCGCATCCACCTCGGAGAAGACGCCCCAGCCGCGACGCATCCGCTCGGTTTCCTTTTCGGTCAGCGGCCGGTCTGGGTTCCAGCAATAGCAGAAGATCCAGCACGATACGTCGTCGATTGGCACCCAGGTATTCCCAAGATTGTTGTCCTCCAGAAAGTTGCCCGGCGCGAGAGAGTGATTGGGCATGAGGAACTGGGTCATCCGCCAATAAAGCTGGTCGTCGTCCGCCTGGCGCGCGGCGCAAAGCAGCAGCCCGGCATCGTGTTCTAGCACGGTGAATTGTGGACGCCCGTCTTCGATCAGCCAGCGGAACCGCGCCATGGACGGTGGTTCGTTTTCGCCGCCCCTGCGGGAACTACGTGACGAGACCTCATGCAGGCCCACCTTCTCGCCATCCCGAATGCCCGCGTGCAGGTATGAAAAATGCGCCGTGTCGAGGCCGCCCTCGCACGCCTGCGCCCAATTGCACTGCTGCAGCTTCTTCGACACGAACCTGTGTTCCGGCGGCACCTCGGCGAACTCGAACCGGGGCAGTTCCGGCGCGGGCCCGTCTCCCATGTACGCCCAGATGACATCCCCGGACTCCCGCGTTTCCAGCGCCCGGATCGCCGCTCTCGGCCTGATCCGTTCTGCCGCCTCGGGAGTCAGCGTGGGCATCTCCAGGCAGTTGCCCGCATGGTCGAACTTCCAGCCGTGATACGCGCAGCGGATACCGCAGTCCTCGACCCGACCGAAGAAAAGGTTTGCGCCGCGATGGGAACAGGCGGGCTCAACGATGCCAACGCGGCCTCGGGTGTCCCGGAATGCGACGAAGTCCTCGCCGAGAAGCCTGAGGCGTTTCGGCGGACAGTCGGGCGCCGGTAACTCGCTGGACAGCAGCGTGGGCATCCAGTACGCGCGGAAGGCAATTCCCATCGGCGTATCCGGCCCGGTCTGGGTCAAGCGCGCATTATCTTCAGACGACAGCATTCCGGTCCTCCCGCTACCTGTGCCGTGGTGCATCGAATGTACACTGTCGCCGCATGAAGTTGGGAGTATTGGATCAATCGCCGATCTCGCGCGGCGAGGACGCGCGCGCGGCCGTCGACAACACCATCAGGCTGGCCCAGCGGTGCGAAGCGTTCGGCTACCACCGGTACTGGATCGCGGAGCACCACGCGTCCAATACGCTCGCGAGTTCGACACCGGAGATTCTCATCACCCGCGTTGCGCGCGAGACGGACCGCATTCGCATAGGCTCCGGCGGCGTGATGCTGTCGCACTACTCCCCGTTCAAGGTCGCCGAGAACTTCCGCATGCTGGAACTCATGTACCCCGGACGCATAGATCTCGGCGTCGGCCGGGCGCCCGGCAGCGACGGTCTCACCGCCGCGGCGCTCGCCTACGGCAATCCTCTCGGCATCGAGTACTACCCAGCGAAAGTCAAGGACCTCGTCGCGTTCGTCTCCGGCGAGAAGGCTTTCACCGAGGCGTTCGAACGTCTTCGCGCCACGCCGGATGCACCGACCGCGCCGGACATCTGGATGCTCGGATCGAGTCTCGACAGCGCCGTCTATGCGGGCCGGTTCGGTCTTGCATTCTCCTTCGCCCACTTCATCGCGCCGGAGGCGACCGTCGCGGCAATGCGCCGCTATCGCGACGAGTTCGAGGACGAGCACCTCCCGGCGCCGTATTCCTCGGTCGGCGTATTCGCCATCGCCACGGAAGATCCCGAACGTGCGGACCTGTTTCGCCGGATGCGCGAGATACAGCGCATACGCCGCGACCAGGGCAAACGCGGTCCGCCCCCTACGCTCGAGGAAGCCGCCGAGTTTCCGTTCAGCGATGAAGATATGGAACGTCTACGCACAAGGCGCTCGCGTCAGATCATCGGCAGCGGCGCAGAAGTCAGGGCGGAGATCGATGCGCTCGTCGAGGAAACCCAAGCGGACGAAGTGGTCGTGCTGACCATCACGCCATCGTTCGCCGACCGCGTGAAGTCCTATGAACTCATCGCGGACGCCTACCGCGACTGAGACAGGCTCGGCTACTCCTCCGACCCGCGACCGATTCTGAACACGTGGCCGTCGGGATGCCGCACATGCATCTCGCGCACGCCCCACGGCATGTCCGCGGGGGGCCAGGTCACCTCCAGACCCTGCTCCAGGCAGTGTTGGTGGATGGCGTCGACGTCGTCGACCCAAATCGACATCCAGACCCCCTGGTCTCCGTTCTCGTCGCCGTCGGGACCGAATGTGCGCGGCGACGGGCCGCGTCCTCGACCCCCTTGCGCGTCCTGGCACAGGAAAATCTCGCAATCCCCCGAACAGACGCCACCGAACCCAGGCGGATCACCCCACTCCCAGCCCTTGGTCCATCCGAGCTTCTCGAACCAGGCGAAGCTGGCGCGAATGTCGGAAACGTTGAGAATGGGCGTCAGTCCCTGTGCAAGCACCCTGCACTCCTTCATGTAGGTTGACCGGAAAGAATAGATGATCCGGCCCGAGAATGTAGCGAAGCAGCCACAAGTCACGACCGAACCACTCGACGGCGACGCGTGAGCCATGGCGACCCATCGGGCATTCCTCTATCCTCGATGAGGATATCCCGCCTCGAACGGAGGAGCAGTCCAATGAAACTCGGCATCAGTCATCAGCGTCCGGAAGACCTCAACGAGGACCACTTCGCCTACCTGCGCACGATGGGCGTGGAGACCATGGAGGTGCGTCTTATGAGTGAGGATGCGACGTTCGACACGTTGAGGGACATCCGCGATACCGTGACGGGCGCCGGATTCGAACTGCACGAGATCATGCTCAACGATCTCTACTCATCCAAGGACTTCACCCTCGGCCTACCCGGTCGCAACGCGACGATTGATCGATTCAACGAATTCCTGACGGATCTCGGGCGGCTGAACATCCGCTACACGACCTACGCGTGGCACACCGGCGGCGCCTACATGTCGGGCAGGACCACGACGCGCGGCGTATCAACGCGGGAACTCCACGCCAGCGAGGCGCTGGCACTGCCGGACGCCTACGACACGCAATACGACGACGACACGATGTGGGCCAACTTCGACTACTTCATGGAGCGCGTGCTTCCGGTCGCAAGGGAGGCCGGCGTCAAGCTGCAGTTGCATCCGAACGACCCGCCCCTGACCCACCAGGGGGTGGCGCGCATCTTCCGCAGCACGGACGCCTACCGCGATTCGATCGAACGTACCGGCGGCGACAACCACGCGGGCATCCTGTTCTGCGTCGGCACCTGGTCCGAGATGCCGGGTCCCACGGGCGAAGGCGAAGACATCGTCGCGGCCATCCGCGAATTCGGCCCCACCGGCCACATCCACCAGATTCACCTGCGCAACACTTCGGGACCGCTGCCATACTTTCACGAGACATTCCCGGACAACGGCTATCTCGACTTGCCCGAAATCGTACGGACGCTGGCGGAGGTCGGCTTCGACGGCATCGTCGTGCCCGACCACGTGCCCGGCCGCGGGCGCGGGAGCGTCGAGGAAGCCTTCATATTCGGGTACATACGCGCGCTGATCCAGGCTTGCGGCTGAGGCGGTCGTCCGCCTGCGGGCGGCAGCGATGATCATGCGCAGGCGGGACACGATCTCAAGGTGACTACCGAGACTCAAGCCTTCTGCAATCGCTGCTCCGGCACCCCGATCAATACGCGTTAGAATGCGCCAACGGTGGTGCCTACGAGAACATGACGATAATGACGCAGACGGAAGAGCGTCTGGTGGCGGAAACGCCGCGCGAAGTCAAATGCGGGACGGGCGACACTCTGACGGAGGCTTTCGCGAGGGTAGAACGAAGTATCGAGAGGCAGGGGATTCGATTTCGCCGACACCTCGTCCTGATGGTGTTTCTGATCGTCGGATTGAACAAGGCACTCGACTTCTTGATCTGTTAACGCCAGCCACGTTCATGCAGGCAGCAAAGCGATAATCGCCAATCTCGGCTACGATATGTCGTAGAAGGCTCACGCGTTTTGTGGTCGGCCACAGCATGACGCCCAACCGATGACCTTTTAGAATTCCGGTCGGGACCACTACTGCGGATCGAGCCGTTAAGTCAGGAAACCATGGAAATGGCCGCTTTTGACACGCATAAGGCCGTCAAGGCGTTGTGTAGCGCAGGGTTCGACGATGCCCAGGCCGAAGCCGTGGTCGATCAGATCAGTGGCGCTATCCACGAGAATGTCGCCACCAAGACCGACATCGACAAGCTGGCGACCAAGGACGAACTGAGACAAGAGGTCACGACACTCGCCACCAGGGACGAACTGAGACAAGCGGTCGCGAAACTCGCCACCAAGAACGAACTGAGACAAGAGGTCGAAAAGCTCGAACTGCGGCTGGCAGCTGAGCTTGAAAAGCAGTCGTCCAAGTATTTGCGTTCTATGGTCGTGGTGGTCGCCGGGATTGTTGGGCTTTCGAAGGCGCTCGAACTACTTTGGGCGTGATCCAGTCGTCTCTGCAGGTGCATGTCGCAGGTTCAAGGGACCTTTAGCTGACTCTGAACAAGCCGCTCAAGGATTCTGAGCCGCAGACCGTCCCCCACGTCGCGATAGTCGTCCAGCCCGGCGAGGTTGCGCGTCTCGTCGGGATCGTTCTCGAGATCGAATAACAGGTAGACCTGCCCGTCGCTGTTGATGGCGGTCTTCCACCTGGTGTCGGCCAGCATCACTTCGCCCTGGATCTCGGAAATCGCGTCGTCACGATGCGGCGCGGTCGACCCGGCACTCATAGCGGACACCAGCGACTTCGCAAACTGCTGGTACTCGATTTCCCCGCCGGCCAATTCCACCAGGGTGGGGCCAAGGTCACAGTTCTCCGCCGGCGCATCATTGACGCGCCCGCCGTTCGTCGGCGTGCGCACGATCAGCGGCACGCTTACGGAGCCGCCAAGGAAATTCTGCTTGTAGATCAGGCCCCAGTCGCCGTTCATTTCGCCGTGGTCCGACGTGAACGCAATGATCGTTCGGTCCAGTTCGCCGCGCTTCTCCACCGCCTCCAGCACTTCGCCGATCTGGTGATCGATGAGCGTCACGTTGCCGGCGTAGTTCGCCCGCATGGCTGCCTCGTCACCGGGATCGAGCTTCGGCGAGCGACGCTCCATGAACTCATCGAGCCAACCCCGCGGCCGGTCATGGTCGTCGGCCGCGCGCGGAATCGGCGTGGGCATCGCCTCGGGTTCGTACATGCTGGCGTACGGCTCCGGCGTGTCCCAGGGTTCGTGGGGTCCGCCGAAACTCACCCAGCAGAACCAGGGCTCATTGCGGTCGTATTCCTCGAGGTAGCGCTTTGCGCATTGGCCGACGTAGACATCGTAATAGCATTCCAGCGGCAGCACGGACGGCCGGACCACGTGCGGCTTGTTGGCGAAACGCTCCTTGAAGTCGGCGCGATAGGCTTCGAGCAAGCCTTTTTCTTCCCACATCGCCGTCATATGACTGCCTACGTTAGCGCTCGCCCGGGGTCCGCCGATCTCGTTGACATCGTCCAGGCCGTAGGCGTGCAGCAGGAATTCGCGCTCGCGGAGGTCGACTTTTCCGTGCGGGTGCAAGTGTGTCTTACCGAACAGGCTCGTGCGGTATCCGAGGTCGCGGATCACCCGCATCCACGTCGATGCGTCTTCCGGCAGGGTGTACTGGAGGTTATTCCAGACGCCGTTGTTGTGCGGATACCGGCCCGTTGCGAGCGTCACCCGCGCGGGTACGCAGATCGGCGTGGTGGTGACGCAGCGGGTGAAGCGCACGCCCTGCGCGGCGATCCGGTCGAGGTTCGGAGTATTCAACCAGCCGCCGCTGCAACCCATGGCATCCGCGCGCTGCTGGTCTGTCATGAAGAAAAGGATGTTGGGTCGGGTCATGGAGCTCACTCTGGCGGTCGTTCAGATCACGCCGCGTTCCCGCATGGCTCTGATCGCTACCGCGTCGTAGCCGAGTTCCCGGAGGATTTCCTCCGAGTGCTCACCGAGCTTCGGCGGGTGCTTCGGTTCCACCTTGGGAACGTTAGCAATGTTGATCGGATGTCTCACGACCGCCGGCACTTCGAACCCGTCGTCCTCCGCCGGGACGATCATGCCGTTGTCCCACAACTGGGGATCGTCTGCGTGCTCCTCGACGATTCCCACTCTTTTTGCCGGCACTCGAACCGCGTCGAATCGCGCCATCCACTCGTCCGAATCCCGTAGTTCAATGATCCCAGCGATCGCCTCGATCAGCGCCTCACTGTTTTCGGACCTCCCCTGATCGGTCGCGAAGCGCTTGTCGAACAGCAAATGTGCGGCGTCCATCGCGTCAAACATGAGGAGCTGCAGTTCTTCCGTGCGGACCATCGTGAACTGCAGCCAGCGTCCGTCCGCGCATTCGTACGCCCGTCCCAACGCACGCGGCGCACGCCTTCTCTCGCGGTACTCGCCGATGTCCGCCCCCGACATGATGCCCTGCGGGATCGCGGAGACCGACCACAGCCCATTGGCGAGGAGCGAGGTGTGCACCATGCCGCCTTCACCGGTCCGTTCTCGGTGCAGCAGCGCTGTCACGATGCCCGCATACAGCGAGATGGCCGTGGGGTGATCACCCATGCCCGGTAAACCCTGGATCGGCTGGGCACCGTGCTGGCGCATGAGATCCATCAGGCCGCTCCGTGCCCAGTAAGCGACCATGTCGTAGCCCGTATCTCCCCGCTCCGAACCTTGTTCTCCGTACGCCGTCAACGACGCATAGATCATTCTCGGGTTGAGGCGCCGCAAGTCCTCATAGGTCAATCCCAGGGACTCGCGCGACGCGAAGGGCATGTTAGTGATATAGACATCGCAACCGGCGACCAGCTTGCGCAGCACTTCCATGCCCTCCTCCGTCTTCAGGTCGAGGACGATGCCGCGCTTGTTGCGCCCCTCCAGGTTCCACATGTAGTCGGAGTCGGCGCCGGGCATGGTGGTGGTACGCCCGACCTGCCGCATGATGTCCCCCGTTCCCGGCTTCTCGATCTTGATGACGTCGGCTCCGAAATCGGCCAGCATCACCGCTGCGGCCGGGCCGGCAATGACCGTCGCCAGATCCAGCACCCTGAGGCCGGAAAAGAGATATTCGTTCATTCGACGGCGCCGGCGCCACGTTCTCCCCAAGCTTGTTGGGAGGATTAGTGTCATGGTAGATAACGCCAGTCAAGGCGGACCACGGAACCATGTCCAACCCGCAACGCCAGCGGCTGCTTCGCATCCTCAAGCACGGTCTTGAGACCGGCGCGTCGGGATAGCCGACCATGCGCACCGTGCAGGTGGACATCGCCATAGCCGGCGCAGGCATAGCCGGCTTGTGGCTCGCCAATCTCCTGCTCGGCCGGGGTTTCGACGTGGCGGTCTGCGAGCGAAGCAAAATCGGCGGCACCCAGACGCTGGCGTCCCAGGGGCTGATCCACGGCGGCGTCAAGTACGCCCTCGGCGGAACCGCGACCCACGCCTTTGAAGCGGTTTCGGACATGCCGCGCCGTTGGCGCGCCTGCCTCGAAGGCGCCGGCGAGATCGACCTGCGCGGCGTGAGAGTGATTTCGGAGCGCTACTACCTGTGGTCACCGGACGCGCCCGGCGCGCGCCTCGCGGGATTCCTGGCCAGCCGGCTATTGCACGGTCGTGTTGAAAGGCTCTCGCCTTCAGAGTATCCGCAGCCATTCACAGGCCAGGCAGGCACGATGTACCGCCTCGACGACTTCGTGATCGACGTGGCGGGACTGGTGCGACGGCTTGCGGCACCGCTGCAAGGACGCATTTTCCCCATGGCGGTCGAACCGGAGGGGCTCGTCATGCGCCACGCAACGGTGTGTGCGTTCGAGAGTCCGGATATCCGGGTCGAAGCCGAACGCTTCGTCCTGGCCGCGGGCGCGGGCAACGAGAAACTCGCCTCCGCCGCGGGCGCAGAAGCGCACATGCGGAAACTCCCGCTCAAGCAGGTGCTCGTCCGCAGTTCGGATCCCGAGCCGATCTTCGCGCACTGTATTCCCGGCATGCGCGCGGAGCCGGCACTAACCATCACCACCCTGCCGGGATATCACTACTTGGGCGGGGCGCTCGCCTCGGACGGCGCGAAACGAAGCGACGTTGATCAAATCGATGCGGCAAGACAGGAACTCGCGCAGGCGCTGCCCTGGATCGACTGGTCGAACCGAACCTTCGATACGCTTTCGATCGATCGCGCCGAACCGGAGGGACCGCGTCTCGAAGGGGTGTTCGTCGAAACGCATGAGAACGTTCTCATTGCCTGGCCCGGAAAGCTGACCCTCGCGCCCGGCCTCGGTGATCGCGCGCTACGCGCCCTCGCATGATGCTGCCCCGACGGCCGCTTGGCACCACCGGCATGGAGGTCTCGCTCATCGGTTTGGGCACGGTCAAGATCGGCCGCAATACCGGCCTCGACATCGACCGGTTCGATCTGCCCAGCCTGCGGCAGGCGCGCAGACTGATCGACCGCGCCTGGGACCTGGGTATCAACCTGCTGGACACGGCGGCAGCGTACGGTGAAAGCGAGGCGCGGCTCGGCGAGTTGCTGGAGGGCACGCGGCAGCGATGGGTGCTCTGCACGAAAGCCGGCGAAACCCACGAAAACGGCCAGTCCCGCTACGACTTCAGCGGAGAAGCGATTCGCCAGAGCGTAGAATTCTCGTTGCGCCGCCTGCGCACGGACTATCTCGATGTCGTCCTTGTGCACTCCGATGGTCGCGACATGGCGATCCTCACCAAATCCGAAGCCCTCGACACGCTGAACGCGATGAAACAGGCCGGCAAGATCCGAGCCGTGGGGTTTTCGCACAAGACTGGCGCTGGCGGCAGGGCCGCGCTCACGCAATGCGATGTGATCATGACCGCGTTGAGCCACGGTGACCGCAGCCAGCGCAACGTCGTGCGCGAGGCGGGCGATCGCAAGTGCGGCGTTCTGATCAAGAAACCCCTGGACAGCGGCGGGGCCGCGCCCGAGACGCTCCGCTACGTCGCCGCCCAGACCGGCGTGTCCAGCATCGTCGTGGGCACAACCAATCTCTCTCACCTCCAAGCCGACGTCGAGGCCGTGCTCGCGTAACGATCCCACGCCGGAAACTATCGAGTGCTATCGTAAGTGCTCGTGCGACCCTCCGGAGCGGGCTCTTGGCCGACGAAAAGGGCTTGACCAACCATGAGATCACCATCGCCCTGGCCGGTGGTGCATTGCTGGGTCCGTTCCGCGCCACGTGGAGCACGGAGATCCTGAGCGACGTGCGCGAATTGACGAAAGACTACGACGCCTTTCTCCAGGGCCAGGAGCAAAAGCGGTTCAAGTACCACCTGCACGATCCAAACACCCACGTCTCGCACTCACTCATCATCGACTTCAAGCACGTCACGGCAATCTACGACCAGGTCGAGTTGCACGAACCCTCCAGGGACTGACGGTCCCCGCCCAGATTCGGGGAGAGGCATCGTTTCTCCGACGCATCCTGGAACACAATTCACTCGCAATGCCACATCACTAATTGACTTGCACTTCACCCATTTCACTCCAGCGCATAGATTGCTCGCCATGAACCGTAGCGCCGCCCCTATCGCCGGACGCCTGCGAGGTCTTTGGGAGCGCTCGCGCGAGCCCGTCATCGAAATACTCCCAAAAGCTCCCGGCCTGTCCAGGGATCCGAAAGCCTATCTGCGCCTTGTCGACGAGATCTACAGCAGCGATGCCTACCACTCGCTGTCCATTGAGGGTTATCGCGTGACGCCGCAACTGATCGAGCGGGTGCGCGCAGGCAACCGGGATCCGAACAATCGCGATACGGACCGGCAGAACCGCGATGCGCTCGCCGCTCGCGGTTACTGGCAGGCCTTTCAGCTTGTCCGGGAAACACTTGGCGAAGTCATGGCCGGCGGCAATCCGGGCGCTGTAGTCCGAAAGGCACATTCGCGCTGGTATCGCGAGCTGTTCCAGCCCAGCGTCGCGGTCGGCCTGCTCCCGGTTTCAGCGCTGGCCGGATACCGCAACGATGCCGTCTACCTGCGCGGCTCGCGTCATGTGCCCCCCGCCCACAAGCGGTGCGCGATGCCATGCCCGCGATGTTCGATCTGCTGGAGCAGGAAACCGAGCCGTCCGTGCGCGCGGTACTCGGCCACTGGCTGTTCGGCTATGTCCATCCCTATCCCGATGGGAACGGACGCATGGCGCGGTTTCTCATGAATGCGATGTTGGCTTCTGGCGGATATCCCTGGTCATCCCTGTTGAGGATCGGGACGCCTATCTCACCGCGCTTGAGGCCGCCAGCGTCGATCAGGACATCGAGGTCTTCGCGCGCTTTCTCGCGGAGCGCGTTGCGTGGTCACGGGAGCAGGCCTAACCTTCGAATGACCGGATCACGCGCCCTTCGCGCAGTTTCTTGAGCTTCGCATCGTCAATGCCCAGCCACTCTCTCAAGACCTCGTCGGTGTGCTCGCCGATGTACGGCGGCGACTCCGGCTCCGCGAGCGGGGTGTTCTGGTAGCGGAAAGGCGCCCCGAGCAGCGAGATGGTGTTCCCGTCCGCTTCCTCCAGTGTCCGGACCATGCCGCGTTCGGCGACCTCCGGCGACTGCAGCGCCTTGTCCAGTGTGCGCACCTGGCCGGCGGGCAGATCCCGCATGCGGGCGAGCCAGTGTTCCGCCGGCTGCTTCATCAACTCGCCCTCCATGATTTCCCAGAGCAGCGCCCGGTTCTTGAGCCGGTCGGGAGGCCTGGCGAAGCGCTCGTCGCGCGGGAGATCCCGCCGCTCGATGACGTTCTCGCAAAAGCGCGTAAACAGCCGGTTGGAAGCGATAGCCATGTAGATCGGGTCCGTCGCGGTGCGGAACAGACCGTTCGGCGTCGCGTAGATGTGCCTGTTCCCCACGCGCTCCGGCACGACGCCCATGCCGAGCCACGCCATCCCCATGTTCCCGAGAGCAGCGATTGCGGTATCCATAAGGGCGAGATCGAGGTAGTCGCCCCGGCCCGTCTTTTCGCGCGCGAGCAACGCCGCGCAAACGGCGCTGGTCGCGTGTCCCGCGGTCAGCGTGTCGATGAGCGACAGCGCGGTCCGCATCGGCCGTCCATCGGGTTCGCCGGTCATGGCCATCATGCCGGACTCCGCCTGCAGCACCGGGTCGTACCCGGGGCGGTCACTCATGGATCCGTGCTCGCCATACGCCGAAATCGAGACGTAGATGAGCCTCGGACAGATGGACATGACGCGTTCGTGGTCGAGTCCAAACCGATCCATTACGCCGGGCCGGAAGTTCTGCACGAGAACATCGCACTGGCGCGCGAGATCGAGCGCCATTTCCTGGCCGGCCGGGTCCTTGAGGTCCATCGCGACGCTCTTCTTGTTGCGGTTGAACCCCATGAAGAAGGGGCTGCGCGCCGGCTGTCCATTTTCGTCGAGCCCGCGCACGTCATCGCCGGTCGCGGGGTTCTCGATCTTGATGACCGTGGCCCCGAGGTCGGCAAGCTGTTGGGTGGCGAGAGGACCCGCGATGATGCGGGAGAAGTCGAGGATCTTCACGCCAGCCAGGGGCGGCGTTGGATTGGTCACTGAATCAGCCTGCGTCTCCATCAAAGTCCTTAAAGCAGCGAAGCGGGATACGCGTCACGGTCGACGCCGATCGTCGGCCGTGCCCGGCGGCGAAGCCGGCTCGGCGGGGCGGTTGTCATCGTTGTCGACGATCCAAATCAGCATACCACCGGTCCAAATCCGGCTGTAACATGGCCGCATGGCCTTGGCCTAATCACGCAAGGAGAAGATATGAAGCTGGTCGATCCCACCGTCGCCGCCCCGGTAAAACGATCCCGGCGGGCACCGGCGCTCGCCAGCCTGGACGGGTTGACCATCGGCCTTTTGTCCAACGGCAAGCTCAACGCGGATGTCCTGCTCGAAGAGACCGCCGCGATGCTGCAGACCCGTTTCGGCGGCAACGTCCTGCCCATGGTGGCGAAAGGCAGCGCCGGAGCGCCCGCGCCGGCAGATACGCTGAAGAAACTCTCAGTGGAGTGTGACTACCTGATCACCGCCTCCGGCGACTGAGGCAGTTGTTCGACGTGCAGTTTGCATGACGGCATCACCTTCGAGCAGACCGGCAAGCGGGCCGTCGTCCTGTGTACGACACCGTTCGAAGTCACCGCGAAAAACATGGCCCGGATGCTGGGCCTTCCCGACTACCCCTTCGTGATGGTCGATCACCCGCTGGGCAGTTGCACCGAAAGCGAGTTGAAGCAAAGAGCCGCGTTCGCGTCCGAGCAAGCCGTCGGCATCCTCATGGGATGACCCCACGCCCACAAGGGATTGTCGACCAACCCGTCGACGCGTGAATTCCCGCTCCGGGCTGAGCTTAGGCGGTGGTCGCGATCAACAGTTGGCCGGCCAGGCCAGCCCTGCGATGCAGGCCAGATTCGGCCATCTCCGGTGAAGAAATGACCTCGACGAATGTCTCCTTCGACGGGAACTCGACGGCCATGGCCTCGTCCCACAGTTCCTCCACCTCGCCGAGCACCAGGTGCCTCACGACCCCGGAAGACACGAGCCGACCGCCGGCCGCCGTGACGCGCTCGACCATTTCCCGGCGATAAACCCCGTACGCTTCGGCACCGGTAAGGTCCGTCGCGCGGCCATCCGCGTATTCCGCATTGGGCTTGAACTTCAACAGGTGCACCATCACGACCGGACCCTCTATGTCCTGCTCGAGAAGGGCCTGCATGACTTGGTCTGTGCGCAACACCTCATTTCGTACATTCATTTTCGCAAACCCCTCAGGTTCTTTTGGTCAGTCTAAATGTTCAGCAGTCGATGCACACCCCAATCGGCTGGCTTTGCATGATGGAGCCCCTGCCCCGGCTCCAGGACGGGATGAACGCCGAGTGACCGCCCGCGTCGCCCCCGCCCACGGTAACGAGAATGTCGTCAGGATTCAGCCCCCGGTGAAAGTCCTGCCTGCCCTGGCGCTCGTATTCGCGTAGGACGAACTTGCCGATACGCTCCATGCCCTCCCTGGGTCGCCTCGCGTGATCGAAGAGATACTCCTTCACCATCGCCTTGGTCCAGCCGTCTCGAGCGATGATCTCGACGTGTTCCGGACAAAGCACCACCACGCTCTGTCCCGTGGTGACGCAGCCGTAGTTCGCCATGGCGTCGGCCATCGTTTCCAGGATGGCCTCCGGCGTATTACCGCCGTGGTTTTCCACGTTCAGAAACCCCGCGCCCGCGAAAACCGTGACCGAACTGACGCCTTCCGGATAACCGAGTTCTTCGCAAAGCGGCGACCACGGGTTCCTGTCCGCCCGCTCGGCGATGCAGAAGCTGTACTTCCCGGGGTTGCCCTGGGTCGACTTGTCGGCCACGCCGGGCACCGTTCGGAACACATTCAGGAGCGTCAGCCGGACCGCGCGGCCGATGGTCGCGTTGGCGCGATTGCCCGGGCCGAAGAGGTTTGCGCCCGCATTCATGCCGATGTCGTCGACGACGGGTCCGCTGACGATGAGCAGGTGTCCCGAGCCGCCCGTGCTCACGGAACTGGCGTGGAAGTTGAACGGTTCGCGGTCCATCGCCTCGAAGGCCGCCACGATGACGGGAAAGAACTCGGGCAGGCAGCCGGCCATCACCGCATTGACCGCCGCCGCATGGATGGTCAGTTCGAGCCCGGTCGCCGGATGATGCGCGAGGACGGTTTCCGGGGGCCTGCCTTCCATCGCCAGCATGGCCTCGACACGGTTCGCTTCCGGCGGCACCACCGGGAGGCCGTCCGTCCAGCCCTGTTCATAGCAGTAATCGATGGCCTGCAATGCGTCGTCGGGAACGTCGTGGGCCTTGTCGATTGCGCCACTGGCCATGGGCTCGCCTTGCAGAATGAACCAGGTTCCATGCTCTGTCTTATGAGTGGACATCGTCAAGCGCGCGGCGATGAGAGCAACGCAACGCCGGCTAAAACGGCCTCCTTTGACATCCCCCGGACGGGCCTCCATCATTGCGCGCCTTCTGCTGGAGGGGGTGAGATGAAGCTTTGGCTCTGTGTCGGCGTGCTGGCATTCGCGCGAACGCTCTGTGCGGACGATCCCCTGGCCGAGTTTCAGGATGTCCAATGGGAAACCTATCGCGACGAGGCCCGAGGCTTCACGTTCCGTTATCCGTACCACTGGTCGAGCCAATCCAACTCACAGGGGCAACGAGTCTTTTACGATTTCAACTCTGTTTACGATTCAAGGGTCACCATCTATGCCCGATCTCGTGACCCTGAAGAGGACCTCGCCGCCGTCGCCCGAGAGGCGGCATCCCAGGAATGGGAAGGAAGCATCGTCTCGGAAAAGCGCATAGAGCTGGACGGTTCGCCCGCCTATGAGGTCGAGTTCCATTGGGTGATTCCCGCCGGAGAACGCTTGACGGCCGTTGTGCGCGTCGTCGTCGTGGAGCGCGAAGATGAGTGGCTGGTCTTCCACGGCCTGGACGGCAGGGCGGCCGACGGTTTCGACAAGGGTGCCGCCACTGCCCTCTATTCGGTTTCTTTCGACTAGGAGCCTGCGCCTAGAACGGCACGCAAGTGCCGGCAAAGGCGCAGGATAGTAGGTGGGCTTGGGCGGGGGTAAAACACGGCGCCCGCCAGGGCGACGGATTTTATGGCGCTAGCGGGGATTACGCATGCAACGACTTCTGACCCTCACAATCTGCCTGCTTTGCGCCGCATCGTCCCAGGCCGAACGTTTCGCCTTCGTCGCCCTGGGAGATACCGCCTACGACGCGGCGCGAGATCAGCCGATCTACGAGGCGCTCATCGAGACCATCAACCGGTCAGAACCTGCGTTCACCATCCACGTGGGCGACGTGTGGGGCCTCAATCACTGCGGAAATGCCGAAATCGAGGAGGTTGCGCAGACGTTCAGGCGTTTCGACCATTCGCTCGTGTATGTCCCAGGCGATAACGAGTGGACCGATTGCCACTTTCGGTTGGCCGGCGCGTTCGACCCCGCGGAACGACTGGCGCGTCTACGCGAAGTGTTCTTTTCGGAGCCGGTGAGCCTGGGAGCAAAACCCATGCCCCTGATCTCCCAGGGCCGCATCTCGCCCTATGCGACGTATACGGAAAACGTCCGCTGGCAAGAGCACGGCGTTCTGTTTTTCACGATGAACGTGACGGGTTCGGGAAACGGCTATCGGTATGACGACAGCAAGGCGCTTCTGGAAGCGCAGGAACGCAATGCGGCGAACGTCGCATGGCTGCGGGACAGCTTTCGCATTGCACGCGACAACGCCTACAAGGGCGTCGTGATCGCCGTGCACGCGGAGATGTTTCGGGGGGATTCAGCCCAGGAATCATTCCGCGGACCGCACGGCATCATCGTGCGCGAAATCCAGATTGCGTCGGAGCGCTATGGCGGGCCGGTATTACTGGTGCACGGCGACTATCACGAGTTCATCGTCGACCGTCCGTTCATCGAATCACAGGGTGAGCTCGATTTGCCACGGTACGCGAACATTACGCGACTGCAGGTATTCGGAGCAGCGGAGGTCCGCGCGGTGCAGGTGTCGGTTGACACTGACACGCCCTGGTTGTTCGGATTCGAACCGCTCTACAACGAGTAGTCGAGTTCGTGCCGGTTCGACCGAGGCGCCACCTGCGCCGTCACGCCGTCGGTCACATGGAGCGCGATGCCGACGTAGGCGTTGACACCGTCAAGGTATGAGACCAGCGCTAACGACGCTACTCTGGCCGCGATCCACCCAACGCCACCCCCGAGGCCCATGACCACGAGTGCCCTCCTCCATCGCCGCGAGCGTCTGCTCGGCCAGCGGATGCCGCTGTTCTACTCGGAACCGTTACATATCGTCCGGGGCGAGGGCATCTGGCTGTACGACGCATCCGGCAAGCGGTACATGGACCTGTACAACAACGTGCCCTGCGTCGGTCACGCGAACGCTCGCGTGGCGGCGGCGATGCAGACCCAGGCCGGCACCTTGAACGTGCACAGCCGGTACCTGCACGAGGCGATCCTGGACTACGCCGAGCGACTCACCGATCTGCACGCCGAAGCCCTCGACCATGCCGTATTCTGCTGCACCGGCACCGAGGCGAGCGAAATCGCACTCCTGATGGCACGTGCGGCCACCGGCGGCAGGGGCATCATCTGCACGGATGGCTGTTACCACGGCAACAGCACCGAGGTCCGGCGGCTGGCCAATGCGCGCCGCGATCGGGAAGGCAACCCGGAGATCCGCGCGATCGCCTACCCGCAACTGTATCGCCCTCTCGATCCCTCCGTCTCGGAGGCCGAACTCACCGAGCTGTACCTCGGCCGGGTGCGCGAGGCCATCGCCGACTTCGACAGGCACGACGTGCCGTTCGCGGGCATGTTCGTCTGTTCCCTGCTTGTCAACGAAGGGCTTCCGGACATTCCACGCGGCTTCATGCCCCGAGCCGCCGAGATCGTGCGCGAAGCCGGCGGGGTGTTCATCGCCGATGAAGTCCAAGCGGGGTTCTGCCGCAGCGGCCGGTGGTGGGGCTATGAGACTTCCGGTTTCGTCCCGGACATCGTCACCATGGGCAAGCCCATGGGGGCCGGCCTGCCTCTCGCTGGCGTCGTCGCACGCCCGGAGTTGGTCGATGCGTTCCGCGAGAAGACCGGCTATTTCAATACCTTCGCATCGTCTCCACTGCAGGCCACCGTCGGTATGGCTGTCCTCGACGAACTGGAGGAGCGCGAGCTGCTGCAAAACGTCGTGGACGTCGGCGGGTACCTGCGGGCGGCGCTCGATCAACTGCGGTCAGAATACGAATGCATGGGAGATGTCCGCGGACATGGGCTTGCGCTGGGCGTCGACTGGGTGAGCGATCGCGAGACGAGGGCACCGGATCGACGCGGCGTCGGCCGGGTTGTCAACCGGCTCAAGGACAAGGGATTCCTCGCCGGAAGCGCGGGGTCTCTCGGCAATGTGCTGAAGCTCCGGCCACCTCTCGTTTTCTCTACGGACAATGCGGACCTGTTCCTGGATGCGTTCTCGGAGACGCTAAGGGAACTCCATGGCTGAAGTCAGCCCGGAGCTTCACGCCCTTGCACTGAAAGCGCTGACCGCATGGGAGTTGAAAGACCCCCATCTTCAACCAATCGGCGTCAGCGAGAACGCGTCATTCCGTGTCGACACGCCGGAGCGGCGGTACGTGCTCAGAATCCATCGCCCCGGATACCACACGCTCGCCGAGCTTGAATCCGAGCATGTGTGGACGGATGCGCTGCTCAAAGCCGGAGTAGACGTGCCGGTGCCGGCGCGGACCCGAGAGGGCCGCGAATACGTCACGCTTCCGTTCGAAGGCGGCGAGCGGCACATCGGCATGCTGGAGTGGGTGGACGGCGAGCTCCTGCACAACGTCATTCGCCGGAATCCGAGCGATTTCGCCCGGCATTTCCGCGCCGTCGGCCGCATCGCGGCAGCCATTCACAACCAGGCCTCCTGCTGGACCGTGCCCGACGGGTTCTGCCGGCATCGGCTCGACCTCGAAGGCTTGCTGGAAGACAACGCGTTCTGGGGCCGCTTCTGGAATCTCCCGCAGATGGACAAAGCACAACGGGAGGTGATCGCGAGCGCCCGCCGAGCGATCGCCGAAGAGTTGTTCCACCTGGGGTACGAACCCCGGACCTTCAGCCTGATACATGCCGATCTGCATACCCACAACTTGGTCGTCGGCGAGCACGGCCTGCATGTCATCGACTTCGACGATGCCGGTTTCGGCTGGCACCACTACGAACTTGCCGTCGCCCTGCACCGCCACTACGGAGAGGACCGGTTCGGCGATATCCAGGCTGCCCTGGTCGACGGCTATCGCGAGGTGCGTCCCCTTGCAGACTCCGTTGTCGCCATGCTGCCGATGTTTCTGCTCGTGCGCTCGCTCGTACATCTCGCCTGGCGATACCAGCGCCCCGAGCATGGGACAGACCTGGCCGAAGACATCGAGGAGGCGGTCCGCGAAGCGCGGGACTGGATGAGTTAGGGAGGGAGCAAAACACGGCGTCGTTTTACAATGACCGGTCAACGTTCCTTATGACCAATCAACACCCCCGCAACACTGTGCGCAGGTGGGCGTCTCCCGCATGCCTATGCGTCGTGTGTTTCTCGTTGCTCTCGAGCGTGGTCAACGCCGAGAGCGCAGGCCTCTTTGCAAGGGCCACCGAGGAGACGTCGGGCCAGCTCGTTTTGTTCTCGGAGGTCGCGAGTTCGCGGGAGGCTTCGCCGGAACTCGAGGACCAAGTGCAGGAACCGGCGCATGGAGAACTGGACGTGACGGGGGCTGAATCCGGGCTGCCGAAGCGCAACGTGCGGATCAACCTTGACCACCTCGCGGGAGTCCGCGAGGACATCGATGCGCAGCGAGCCGCGCCTCCGGTTGTGCTCAACCTGTTGGAGGATGTTCGGTTCCAGGCGGTATTCGACGACGCTGCGCCGACGCTGTGGGGATATTCCCTGTCAGGCCGGCTGAAAGGTGAGCGGTTCGGGACCGTGACGCTTGTGGTGAACGGCAACATCGTCGCGGGCACGGTGCGAACGACCACGACCACGTACTCGATCCGCTCGGTCGGCGTCGGCATACACGTGGTGGAGGAGGTCGAACGGCCGAGGCTCGACGAGGATGACGCGATCGTGCCAGCCGCCTCAGCCTTGACGCTGCCCCAACCATCCGTACCACCCGCGCTGGAAGATGACGGCAGCGAAATCGACGTGTTCGTGTTCTACACGCCCGCGGCACGGGCTGCCCTCAACGGCACCAGACGCGCGCGCGCGCAGATCGAGCTCGCCTTCGCAGAAACCAACGTCGCTTACGAGGCGGGCGGTGCCGAGCAACGGATCCGGTTAATTGGTGCGGTCGAGACCCGCTACGAGGAGACCGACCGTGCGTATACCGACGATCCGCACGAGGATCTTCATCGCCTGCAAACCGTGGGTGACGGCCACATGGACGAGGTTCACCTGATTCGGGACGCGTACGCTGCGGACCTGGTGCACTTGGTGACAGAGAAGGGAGCAGGGGTTGGCTTTGTGAGTCCGTATAACGACACCCTTGGGTTTGCGCGAACAGGAGTTGTGTTTGACCGGGTCCCGGGTTCGACTCTCGCGCACGAACTGGGCCACAACATGGGCCTGCAGCATGACCGCTACTCGCCGTACAAACAGCTGAACTATCCCTTTCCCTACAGCCATGGCTACGTGAACCAGAAAGCGTTCGAGGACCGCGCACCTGCCCGTACATGCTTCCGCACGATAATGGCCTATGCCAACCAGTGTGCAGACGCCGGACTCTCGGGTCCAAAGCTCATGCGGTTCTCCAATCCGAACCAGTACTACCCGGACGCCGACGGCGACCCGATGGGTATTCCCGGTGACGATCCTTCCGAGGAAGTGGACGGTCCCGCGGATGCCGTGCGGAGCCTCAACGAGACGCGGATGTCGGTGGCGAACTTCCGGGCGAGCGCGAACCGCTGCTCGTACCGGCTGGTACGGCCTGACGACGCACGAATTGTGGTGGGTGTGGACGGCGGATCGTTTGCAGTTAGTGTGGCGGTTGGCGGAGGCTGTCCGGTCGAAGCCATCAGCCACGACGAGTTTGTGCAACTCGTTACGCATCGTACCGACGAGGGGGCGAACGTGGCGGTCCGCGTGGCGCGGAACGACGGTGGCACGCGCATCGGGCTGATCACCATCATGGGGGAATCCGTGGAGATACTGCAGCGAGGTCGCGTGCCGGTTGCGGACGTGTGCGAAAGATCGCCCTGGATGCGCAACGTCCTAACCGAGCACACCGGCCGGAAGAGTTGCGACGAAGTGACGGAGTTCGATCTTGCGGAGGTCTACGCGTTGAGCCGGGTCGGAGATAGGATGACTGGGTCGATTGAGCCCAACGACCTCGATGGCCTGGTCAACTTGCGGCTCCTCGATTTGAGAGGCAATAGACTGAGCGGGCCGATCCCCACCGACGTGGGACGGCTTCGGAAACTCCGCAAACTGTACCTCAACGGAAACGAGTTGAGCGGGCCCATCCCTCCAGCACTGGGACAACTTGATCTCCAGCACGTTGAACTCATCGGCAACGCTCTGAGCGGGCCGATTCCTCCAGAACTCGGTGACCTCGAAGGCCTTACCGGCTCGCTGTACCTGGACGACAACCGACTCAGCGGCCCCATTCCGGAGGAACTCGCCAATCTCCGATACGCGTGGGGAATTTCCCTTGCCGGCAACATGCTGACGGGAGACATCCCCCCGGCGCTTGGTTCCCTGGGCCGCGCCCGGGAACTGCGGCTGCGCGACAATGACCTGTCGGGGTCAGTTCCCCCGGAACTCGGTCAATTGGAAAACCTCCTCTGGTTGTCGCTCCGGGGCAACGCCCTCACCGGGTGCATTCCAGGTGGCCTGCGCGACGTCCCCACCAACGACCTTGACCAGCTTGGCCTCGGATACTGTGCCGCGGTCTCGCTGGCACGCGGAGGACCGCCCGATGCTCCGGGAGAGGCAGGGAGGGTCACCGAAGGGACCGCAGCATCCCTTACCATCCTCGCCGAGCCAGGGCAAGACACGGCGTTCGACGTCACCGTTACGGTGTCGGGCGGGGGAGCGTTCGGCGTCGCGCCGGGAGATCGAACGGTGACGATTCCCTCCGGAATGACCGAGGCAACTTTTACCGTCGACACCGAGAACGACGATGTCGAAGAACCGGACGGCGCGTTCACCGCCACGATCATGGCGGACCCCGGGTTCGCCCTGACAACATCTCGCAGCAGCGCATCTATCGTCATCGACGACGACGAAGGGCCTTCCGCGCCAACCATTGTTTCGCTGATACCCGAGGAGGGCATGCTGACCGTCATCTGGAACGCTCCCCCTGGAGACGGCGCGCCCATCAGCGAATACCAAATCCGCTACAGACCCGCCCGCCCGGCGCTCGGGTGGCAGACCTGGAAGCGGCTGAGTCACGAAACCGGGGGTGCGCTGCAACGGGACATCACAGGCGTTAACAACCGCGTCGAATACGACGTACAGGTGCGGGGTGTGAACGAGGACGGCGACGGAGCATGGTCCGAGACCCGCAGCGCCACGCCGAGAGCATGTCCGGACGGCATCGATTTCGGCGATTGCCGGGCTCTTCGGGCAGTCAGGGACATCCTCGTCGGCAGCGGCACGGCCATGAACTGGGCGCCCGGACTTCCGATAGAAGAATGGACCGGCGTTGACGTGAATCCTGTCACTGGACGCGTGGTACGCCTGCTTCTTTCCGGTCAAGGCCTGGGCGGGACGCTCCCGGCTGAGTTGGGCGACCTCACCGACCTCGAAGTGCTGTGGCTCCATGACAACAATCTAACGGGCTCAATGCCACCTGAACTGGGTCACCTCGTGAACCTCCAGTCGCTATTGCTTGCCAACAACGGACTCACCGGCCCGATCCCGGCAGAGTTGGGCGGTCTTGCTAACCTGGAGTCACTGTGGCTTCAACGCAACGAACTGACTGGTCCGCTTCCCGCGACGTTGGTACGGCTTGCGAACCTGGAGGAGTTGTTGCTCCACAACAATCGATTGACCGGGCCTATTGCATCTGAATTGGGTCTCCTCAGGAAACTCAGAGCACTGAGGCTATCCGCCAATCAACTGGTGGGCTCGATCCCGGGGAGTCTGCGGAACCTGACCAACCTCCGGAACCTGTTCCTCGCCGGGAACCAGTTGACCGGATGCGTGCCGGCTTCCTTGCGCGACGTTGAAGGGAACGACCTGCATCTGCTTGACCTCCCCGACTGTCCTCCCGCCTCTGTCATCGATCTCCTGATCGAATCGAGTCCGCTCGACGGACGCGCCTACGGCACCGGCGAGCGCATCGAGTCATCCGTCTGGTTCGAAAACGACATCACGGTATCCGGCTCTCCGCAACTGGCGCTGATGATCGGTTCCGGCGTCCGCGCCGCCACCCTCATCGCCAACCGGGGTAGCGGTGGGCTCTCCTTCCGCTACGTCGTGGGGCCGGCGGACCGTGACTCCGATGGCATCAGCATCGCGCCCGATGCGTTAGCATTAAACGGCGGCAGGATCCGGGATGTCGACGGTGAAGATATCGTCCTCGATCTCGGTGAGCACGCAATCACCAACAATCCCTTCCACCAGGTCAGAGGCGCTCTGCGCGAACTGGTTCCCGACCAGGCATTGGAAGCGGACGGCGAGACTCTGACGCTGGACCTGTCGCGTTACTTCAACGTTCCTGAAGGCCGGACAATTACTTACGGAACGCCTGCCTCCAGCGATCCGACCGTCGCCACCGCGATCATCGAAGACGGGTTACTGAAGATCATGCCGCTGGAAGGCGGTGTCACTACGATTACGGTCACCGCGACTGACCACAACGGCGTGACCGTGACGTTGAGTTTCAGGGTCACGGTAACGGCGACGATGGGAGGACTGCGACCATGGCTCATGGGTATTCTGGCGGAACAGGAAGCGGGAGGAACGGAAGAAGTGGAAGCCAACAATCCACAGTAACCGTTGCTGGTTGTGGAGGGTACCGCTTACGTCCACCCGGCGAATTGCAATCCGACTTGTTGATTCAATGATGGAGACACTCACTGTCGGGACCGTTGAAGAGCTACCGTTCACAACCAGGGCGCACGTCCTGAACGGCAGGACCATGGTGGAAACGCGAGGACGCTCGAGGCAGTCCAAACGACCCGAACAATCGAGTTACCAAGTGTCGATACTGTGCTCTTTCTCCGATCGGTGCTGACGCTTCCCCAGCAGATTTAGTACACGGACCAGCCGCGCGCGCGTCTCGCCGGGTGTGATGACATCATCGAATGCGTCGTGATCGACGACTGCGGAAAAGCCGTCCCGGTGACCTATCTCCACGCCGGGCCATGCCAAGCGCAATGCGGGCACACCCCGGGTTGTCGACACGCCGGTCATCAGGGCATCACTCAAGCCCCGCCCTCGCCTTACCCGCACGCTGAGCAGGGGCATCGTGCGTTGCTGGTGGGCGATCAGCGGGCGCGCATGCCAGCGGGTCAGGCCCGGTTCGACTGTCCTTTTCTGGCCCTTGATATCCCAGTCCGCGATGCATCCTGGTGAATCGACCAGGGCCAGCATGGGGTATTCGTACGTGTTGCAGAGTTCCACGAACCGGGCGATCTTGCTGGCCGCGCTGTGGTCGATGGCGCCGTCGCGCACCAGGGGTTGGTTCGCCAGCACCCCGACGGTTCTGCCCCCGATACGGGCGAGGCATGTGAGCAAGGACTCCGCGAACCGAGGACGTAGTTCGAACACGCTGCCTGCGTCGCAGATTCCCGCAACAATGGCTCGCATGTCATAGGATCCGTCGGTGTCCGGCGCCAGGGCATCCAGGTCGACATCCGGCGGCTGCCCCTCCTCGAGATCGTTGTCGTAGTACGCGAGATAGCGCTTTGCCGCATCGATCGCGGCGTGTTCGTCGGCCACCAGGAGGTCGATGCCGCCACTCTTCTCGTGCATCTCTGAACCCGCCAGTTCATTCGGTCTCAGGCGTTGCCCAAGGGCAGCTTCCACCATGGGCGGTCCTCCCATGCCGATGGACGAGCCCGGCGTACTGATGAGGAAGTCGGAGAACCCCGCGAGGCTGGCGTGCCCGGCGAACGACGGTCCCGATACGATGGCGACGATAGGTGCCCACCCGGAGAGTTCCGGCGGACCGTCGAGAAAGGAGAACCGGCCGACGGATCCGCTGGTTTCGATGTGCCCCATTCCCGCTCGAGGATGTCGTGCGCGGCTGCCGCCGCCATCCACGAACAGCACTACCGGCCAGCGCTGCTCGAAGGCCAGGCCGAACAACCGTCCCAACCTCCCCGCCCCGTAACCACCGCCATGGTCCGTGTAGTCGGTGGACGATGCGATCACCGGTCGGTCGCCGACGGTGCCGACGAAATCGACGCCGCCAGCCTCCGGAATCCACTCACCGTCCGTACTTCGCGCCGCGATGCTGCCGTACTCAACCGCGGAGTTCGGGTCCAGCAGCAGATCCACGCGCTCGCGGGCGGTGAGTTTCCTGGTGCCGTGAACCCTTGAGACGATATCGGGGCGAACGGCATCCCGCAGTGACTCCCGCGCCTGCTGCAACGCCTTTATGTCCTTCTCATTCATGATCGATGCGGGGAGCTTTCATCAGCGCGGATCGATGGCGTGTTTCTTGGCGGGTGCGCGCTGTATCGGGAGACGCCGGAGCATGGCGCTGATCGTCGCCCGCGTGTCGGCGGGTTCCACGATATCGTCGAACTGGTAGCTGCGCCCGGCGCGGAGTCCGGAGGCGGCATCGCGCATGCGTTCCGCGTACGCATCGCGAATCGCCAACGCTTCTTCCGGCGTCCCTGCCGCCAGGATCTCCTTGCGCCTGACCAGGTATGCCGCGCCCTCCAGGGACATGCCGCCCGATTCCACCGACGGCCACGCCAGCCGCATGTCAGGCATCCTCCGCGCCGAGCCCCAACCCGACATCGCGTATGGACCGAGTCCGTAGGCCTTCCTGATCTGCACCGAGAACACGGGCACGGTGCGATGGTGCAGCGCCGCCAGGGGCCGCGCATGGTGCCGGGCGATGCCTTCCCGTTCCGCCTGCGGGCCGACCATGAAGCCGGGATTGTCGACGAAACTCACGATGGGATATTCGTAGGCGTCGCAAAGCTCGATGAAACGCGACGCCTTGTCAGCCGCGGCTGCATCGATGGCCCCCGCCAGCGGCGACCGCGGCTGATTCGCATAGATGGCGATGGCGCGGCCGTCGAGACGCGCCAGCGCGGTGAGCATGGACCGGCCCCAGTCCGCGCCGATCTCCAGCACGCTGTCGGCGTCGGCGAACGCGGCGATCACCTTGCGCATGTCATAGGGTCGCCTGCGATTCTCGGGAATCACATCGGCGATCGCTTCCGCGTCGGTAGCAGGTTCTCCCGCGACGTGATCGACGAGGTAGAACCCGAGGTACCGTCTCGCGGTATCGATGGCCTGAAGCTCGTCATCGACCAGCACATCCACATGGCCGTCTTTTGCGTAGTCGCTCGCCCGGCGAGAGTTGCCCTCCCGGGTTCCGAATGGGAACTATATAGGGAATTAGACCCTGTTGATGCCCGTATTTCTCCCGATTCTCGTTTACAAGAGGAAAACTCGAAAATCGCCCTTAGACCAAAATATTCTAAAATTGGGTGCGGATAGAGCGAGCCTTCAATGATATGGGACCGATGTCAAATCTCCCTGATCGGGCGGGAACCTATAATTTAGTATAGGATCTCAATTCCTGCTGATCTAACCCAAAATTTGTTTCCATGCCACGCCGAATATCGGAAGCCGATTTTACTGCTTCATCCGCGTTATAGATGAGACTCCACGCTTCTACTATAAAGGCAGCCTTGATGTAGCGAGTAATAAAACCCAGTCCACCAAACTCCATGCTCAACGCTTTACGCACTTCGCGTTGGATTTCGCCATCAAGTTCGCCAAGTAACTCCGACATACCATTGTCTTGTCTCCAATCAATGAACTTCTCTCTGTTGAAGGACATTGCTATCAAAAACGCCGCTCTCGCCAATACGCGCAGATATACGTCATAAAGGGTTGCAATATTGGATCTGACGAATAATCTTTCGGCATCATTGGTCAAACACCTCCCATGTTTTTTCGATACGACAATATAGTTTTCATACTCTCGGAGCCTGCGATAGACCTTGTCTTTTGGGTCTTTCTTTTCGATGCATTCCTTTATTTCATCCACCGTTATACACCAGTCGCAGAACATGAGGCCAGAAAACTCGGTGTCCGCTTTCAACATTAGTCTGTACATGGACTCTATGGATTCAACCTCCCTTTTTCTTATGTAAGTGTGGGTTGCCGAATACAAGTCTATTGTTGCCCTTATATCAGATGTTTCCGCAGCTATGGTCCCTTTGAATGCCTCCAGACCTTTGTTGTACTCCAATTCTATTCCCTTGACCAGCGAGCGTTTGAGCACGAACATGCCAATGCTCAACATACCAGTTGATAATAAGATTAGGATATAAACAAGCGTCATCTGCAATTAAAGGTTCCTGTATTTGTAGTCATTCTTGTAAGTTTACAAGCCTCGCGCGATCCGTTAGCACTCTCGAACGCCGAGTGCCAACTTGGTCATTGTCGACGGTATTTTCGACGGCGTCAAATGTGACTCGACATCGCACAGCGAAACGGACCAAGCCCTGTAAACAGAAGTGAGGCCCAGGAGGGAATTGAACCCTCGTGCACGGAATTGCCAATTCCGTGGCATAAGTCACTCTGCCACTGGGCCTAGGTGCTCCCTATCGCGGGGAGCACCTTCCCTTTACAACTCCAACTTTCATCCCCTCTCATAGTCACCCCCATCCCATGATCGGCAAGAGCCTGATGTACAAGACACTGATTCGGGGTTGAAAGGAAGTGGTAGACTGGGCACCGCTGGCGGCTAGGAATTTCAACGAGTAACCGGCTCTGCCCTAGATGGGTAATCCGGCCCACAACTCCGATAACCTCCCGCCAGCGGCACGGATTCTGTTTACAAGACGCTGATTCGGGATAGGATTCCCGACTTAGATCATTCCCCTCTGAGCATATAGCTCTCCCTCCAATTTGACTTCCCCTTCCGCTTGCGGGACTCTTGTGCCTGTCAAGTTTCACGGCAACACCCGTCTGTCGGGTCAGCCGCTGAATACAAGAGCCTAGAGTACCGGGGGATTAGCTATCCCACATCGCCGGTCGCGAATAGGCGGCACGTTCTCACGTTACTGTGAAACTTGACATGGCCCGACGCCATGTCCTGTTTTAGCCATTCTTCGTGGTGTCGGTAAATCCACGTCAGCAACGGAGGGAATCTATGTCTGACGTATCGACCTATTCTGACTTGAAACCATCTTGGCGAGAACGGTTCCGAATATTCGATTCGGTCAGTGTATCGGCGGGATCATACTTCCAACACCAAGAGAAGCTCAACGCTTTACCTCCCAAAGAGAAAAAGAAGGTTAGCCTCAATTGGCTGGCATTTCTATTCAGCGTTCTCTATTACTACACAAAAGGCATGGGCACCAAGGGAACGTTGCTTTGGGCGGTTTCAACCCTGACTCATGCGCTAGTAGTTTCGTTCTCACCGCAATTCGCTCTGATCGCGAGTTGGTTAGTACCAGCGGCAATCGCCAATGCATTTGCCAATACGGACTATTACCGCAAGGTCAAGTTCGATGAGAAAGGTTGGCCGTTTCTGCCATCGTTTCTCGATGGTCCTGTCGGGGCGATCGTCTTATTTGTGGTAGCAATCGTTATCAATGGTACTGTCATGTACATGGTTGGTCGGTAAGGAGGTAAATGAACATGAGAACAATAGCATACACTTTGATTCTGATCGGCCTGTCAGGTTGCGGTTTCAGCGGAACACCATCCTGTTCGGATAAAGAAGTAAAACGGCTGTCTGCTGAAATTGCTGGCGATGTACTCGCCAAAAATGGGATGAGTAAACCTATAGGTCTCAATATCCAAGCTGTTCGCACGTTGGAGACGGATGATGAGGCCCGACAGTCTCACTGTGCCGCAGAGCTTCATAGTTCCACAGGAAGAACCAATTGGGACGTCGAGTACATAGCGCCGGTTACCGACGACAACAGGGTTTACGTGGAGTTGAGTTTACAATGAACCGAGTAGCTTTTGCCTACCTTGTAGCCTGGCTGGTACTTTTTGCCAACATGGTATCCGCTCAGCAACAGGAACGGTTCGACGCTGAAAAGCTAGGCATGTTCTTGCTAATGGGCAAGGTCCAATTGGTCGAGGCCATGGAGGATTTGCAGAAAGTTGCGTTGAAGCCTACACGTCGATACAGACTTGAAGAGTGGCAGCAAAAGTGCGTACAAGACTACGTTGCCACTCTCAACAAGTTGATCTATCGTTTAGTAACGAAAACAGATCACCTGCCGGATTCAGTAGCGTACGAGCGTATGCGCCGGAAGGAACCCGACAAGGCCGAGAAGCTGGCTGATGAAGTTGCTCCGGCAATCAGGTCGGTTATTGAAGGGATCGGAGAAAACGAGAAGACACAAAGGAAATGTTTGTTCGGCCATGAATAAGAGTTTTTTGGAGGGAGAAGATGACTGAAAACTATGAACCCTCGAATCCATTAGTTGTTTTCCTTTTTGCTGTCGGACAGAGTATTCGCCTTATCGACAATGAGAGGATCGAAGGTGGTCCTACTATTGCGGATGATTTTCTGATGTTGTTTCAACGTCATCTCGATATGATTGAGGACAATTCTTACCTTGACGCAATAGAACGATCCCTTTCAGAAGAGGATAAGTCTCACGTTCAATTTCTTGGTAAGACTCTAAAACTTGTCGTTTCACGAGGGAGTCCAGATCTTCGTTTGGTGGATGATTCATAGTAATCGACCTAAAGTTGATGCACAGTTGATTTACTGATCGTCCTTTTCGACTTCTTGGACTTCCGTTTCTTGGAAGTGGCTTTCTCTTTGCTCTCGTTTTCCCTTTGAACCAGCTCTTGCGCCAGAGGATCACCCTCATGGCCTTCCGCCATCAAATAGGACTTCACGAGCCGTCTTAGGGTCTTGGCCTGTTTCTTTGTCAGAGCGACCTTAGGCATGGGTTTTTACTCGTTATCACGATCTACACCCACAATTACGGTGTGTCCCGACCCCTTAGTCCTACTACGGCCCAAGGAAGTCAACCACCGCCCGCCTTGACGACGGTGGTCAGGGACAAACTGGTGAGTTGGCAAATTGTCAAGTGCCCTCACCAGCCCCAATCCCCACCATCCGTTTAGAAGTCTCTATTGGCCCTCTAGGTCCGAGAAACCCGAGTTGTAAAGGGTACTTCCCTTAGTAAAGTGGAGGGTCTATCCCTTGACAACCCTAAAATCGAAGGGGCCGAAACGTGCCCCAAGACAACGTCTTTCCGTTTTGGAGTTGACGTCGATATTTCCCGACGAGGAATCAGCTCGAAAATGGTTTGAAGAAGTACGCTGGGAGGACGGTAGGTTCTGCGGCTCTTGCGGGAGCCTGAACACCTACAAGACTCGATCCGGCAAACCGCAGCGCTATCGCTGCAACAATTGCGGTCGCTATTTCAGTGTCACGACCGGCACTGTCATGCATTCGACCCGACTCCCGCTTAGAACGTGGGCATTCGGGATCTACTTCATGGTCAGCAGCCCGAAGGGTATTCCTTCGACTCAGCTTGCCGCCAATCTTGGAGTGACGCAAACCACCGCCTGGACGATGGCTCATCGTATCCGGGAAGGGTGGCGCGACTCTCTGGAAGAAATCCTCACAGGCGAGGTTGAAGTAGACGAGACCTATCTAGGTGGTCTCGAAAAGAACAAGCACAGTGATAAGAAACTACACATCGGAGGCGGCGTAGGAGGAAAGGCCGTCATATTAGGCGCTCGTGAGCGTAGAACGGGAGAAGTCCGTGTCGCTCATGTTGCGAGTGCTAGAAAAGGAGCCTTGCAGGGATTTATTCGGGAGTATGTGGAACGTGGTTCTCACGTATACACAGACGATCACCAATCCTACAAGAACTTGGAAGGAGGGTATCGGCACAGGACTGTCACTCATTCGGTAGGTCAATACGTTGACGGAGACACCCATACAAACGGCATCGAATCGTTCTGGGCAACTGTCAAACGCACCCATAAGGGTACGTACCACTCTATGAGCAACAAGCACCTGCACCGATACATAACTGAAATAGCTGGTCGCCACAACAACCGTCACCTCGATGTGTTGGAACAAATGGCGATCGTTGTTCTCGGTATGGAAGGACGGTTTCTTCCGTGGAGATTGTTGATACCAAGCAGCAAGTGAACCGAAACAAAAGGATTACATATTATGGAACTTATCATTAACATCGGACCGGAAGAGGAAGATGCTTTGGACACCATCCGCAAAAAGTTCAAGCTTGGCACCAACAACGACACTGTTCGGTTTGCAATTTTGTACACTGATTCAGCTCGTTGGTATCCCGATCTGGAATGGATTGGAAATCGTGTGCTGGATCAAATGTCGAGGATTGATAGCAACAAGCCCGAACCACCCTTTGGTCATCGAATCCCGCCACGCTTGCGACGCGGTGTGCCGCCGAAGAGGCGCAAGTCGCGTAGGGTCCACCCTAAACGGAAGAAATAACGGGGTTTAGCGTAGGTTTAGCGTCGTTTCCTGAGGGAACCGGATTTCCCGTCCGGTTCCCTTGGGGACATCTTGCCGAACGCTGTCGGTTCCGATAGCGTTGAGTGAGGGATCCCCTACCGTTCAAAGGAACGAGGATCCCTCGCGGATCGGCATGATCCTCAAGATGACGGATTACCAAACACCATGAATGGGTCATGCTGGTCCAACCACTGTATGTTTACAGTTCGGTTTTCTTCGATTTCTTGCCCTTCTTCTTGGCTTTCGACCGGTGAGGGCTGGAATGCGGTATGATCTAGGATGGGCGGGAGGAAATCAGCCTCCCGCCCGGAGTGACGGCAGCACACCCGATTAAGTTGCTGCCATCGGATGCGAGCAGGAGGTTTGAAATGGCCACTACCCGCAGCACGAGGACGATTCGGCGGACTAAGCGCGTACCTGTCAAAGTACGTGTCGGAAATGTCACCCGAACGACCTACGTTCCTATCAAGACAACCAGGCGCATTACGACCATCAAGGTGCGCTGATCGTCTTTAGAGACCAGTTGCTGATCCGCTCGTCAATGGGCGGATCAGCTTGATATAGAATTACGAGAGGTATTCTAGTACGTGGCGGACGGTGCGTGGTCAGCCATAGTCCATGAAGACCATCAAGATCAAGCGGCCGCCACCCTGACTCGCAAGAGTTCCCGGCAGTGGATGACGCACCACCCGTCACTAAATTTGGTTTACTGGTGCTCCCGACCCATTTTAGTCGTGACCCGACTAGCGCCCGAAAATCGGCTTTTCCGCTTGTAAACGAGAATCGGGAGAAGTACGGGCCTCAACAGGGTCTAATTCCCTATGTAGTTCCCTCCGAATTCAGCCGATGTCGTCGCGATAACGAGATCGGACAGCATGGCAATGCCCGCGTGGCCATCAACCGACTTGCCGCTCGCGACCGCGACCGTCGGTGCCCAGCCGTTGAGTTCCGCCAGGCCGTCGTAGAGTTCGAAACGGCCGCGTGGCGAAGTCGCGATCGGGGGACCCGGGCGTGGATCGTCGGTCCTCGCGCCGGCACCATTGACAAAACAGACGAACGGCCAGCGATGCTCCACGGCGAGATACAGCAGCTTCGCCATCTTGCGCCGGTTGCGGTCGCTCTGGGTGCCGCCGAGCACGCTCTCATCGTAGCCGGCGCCGCAGACTGGCTGGCCGAAGACCAGACCCACGCCGGCGATCAGACCGTCTGCGTATGCCTCATCCTCCGGGTGCGTCGTCGCCCCCGCCAGGGCGCCGTACTCGACGAAACTCGACGCGTCGAACAGCGCGGTCAGGCGTTCACGCGCGGTCAGGCGCCTGTCACCGTGGGTCTTCGCGACCATGCCCGGTCGCGCATCGTCCCTTCCCCTCGCGCGTGCTTCGGCGATCTGACGTAGCAGTCGTTGTTCCAACGGCAGGACCCTCCTCCCGTGCATAGAATCACGTCGTGCCCGCGCCGCCAAGACCCGCCGAGAACGCCGGGGCATCAAGGCCAAGCAGACGGCCAGCAGGCTCCAGGATCTCGTCGACCTTCAGGCGTTGAGACGAAAATGACCTCGCCCATGCCGCCGGAGTTGGCGTTTCGGCCAAGGGCCGGCACCTTCAATCCGACTTGATCCGATCGATGATAGAGGTTGTCGAGGAGTCCTCGAAGAGACCCAGGACCCTGACGGTGCCGCCGTAGCCCCGGACGTAGTCTCCACCGACGACCTCGCTCTGGGCGTAATCGCCCCCCTTCGCAAGCACGTCGGGCCGCAAAGCCGCTAACAACGCCTCGGGCGTATCCTCCGAGAAAGAGGTCACCCAATCGACCGAGGCCAGACCATCCAGCACGCGCATGCGGCTTTCCAGGTCGTTTACCGGGCGGCCGTCGCCTTTGAGCCGGGCTGCGGATGCGTCGTCGTTGACCGCCACCACGAGACGGTCGCCGAGGCCGCGCGCCTGTGCGAGGTAGCCCACATGGCCCGCGTGCAGGATGTCGAAGCAACCGTTGGTAAAGACGATCTTGTCGCCCCGGGCGCGCGCGGTGGCAACAGCGGCAATGAGGGCGTTGCGTTCAATCACACCGTGTTCGACGGTTGGCTGCCTCGCAATGGTTCGGTTGATTTCCTCGGCGCTCGCGGCTGCAGTGCCAATCCGTTCGCAAACCAGTCCGGCGGCGAGATTGGCCATGTGGGCGCCTTCGACCACACTCCAGCCAAGGCTCGCGGCGACGCCGAGCCCGGCCGCGACAGTGTCGCCCGCGCCCGTTACGTCATAAATCTCGACGTTGCCTGCCTGTACGCGATGGATGGCCCCGTCCCGTTGGATGACAGCAAGCCCATCGCCGCCTAGGGTGATGACCAGCGCACCTACGTCAACGCGGTCCAGTAGTTCCGTCCCCCGGCGCGCCAGGTCGTCTTCATCCCGCCACACGCCGACCGCGTGTTCAAACTCGCTTCGATTCGGCTTGATGATGTCCGCTCCCGCGTAACGGGTCAGGTCCTTGAACTTGGGATCGACGACGACGGTCATGCCAGCCTTCTTCGCCGCCGCGACGATCTCTTCCGGAGCGTCGACAACGCCCTTGTCGTAGTCCTCGATGATGAGCGCATCGGCATCGGCCATGCACCGATCCAATGACTCGAATATGCGCGCAGCGACCCACGCGGGTGGCGGGCGCTCAAAATCGAGGCGAATGAGTTGTTGGCGCTGGCCGAGAACGCGCAGCTTCAGCGTCGTCTCCCAGTCAGCCACCTCGACAAAGTCGCAGACGACGCCCGCGCCTTCCAGCCTGGCGCGCATCGACATCGCGGCCTCGTCGTTTCCAACCGCGGAGACGAGCGTGCAGTCCACGCCCATCGCGACGACGTTCAATGCCACGTTGGCGGCCCCGCCCGGACGGTCTTCGGCGACGGAGATGTCGACCACGGGCACCGGCGCTTCCTGGGAAATGCGATGCGCATCGCCATACCAGTACCGGTCCACCATGACATCTCCCACAACGACGATGCGGGAGGATGCGGCGAGGGGAAGCTCCCTACTCATGCGGCGGATGCTAGTGCCCCCTCCGGGTAAAATCCATGCCCACCTCGCGGGACCCAGCGTATCTTTAACACCTGTCCCCCTCGAGAAAGAGAACAAAAAACCACTACTCAACCGGGCGAAGTTGGATACAGTTCGCCGCATGGGCAAGCTCAACGGATCCCCCAAGCACTGGCCGTACCTGGCTCTGATCGGCGTTGCCCGGCTGGCGTGCCTGCTGCCCGTGCGCTGGTGGCTCGGGCTCGGGCGCGGCATCGGCCATATCGGCTACCGGGTTGCCGAGCGGCGGCGCCGAATCGCCGAGACCAATATCCGTCTCTGCTTCCCCGATCTCGATGAGAACGAGCGTGCGGACCTCGTGCAACGAACGTTCCTGTCCGTCGGCATGCTCGCGATGGAAATGGCGTATTGCTGGTCCCGCCCCATCGAGATCCTCGCGCGGCGCACGGAGATACATGGTTTGGAAGCCTTGCGGGAAGCGCAGGCCGACGGACGCGGCGTGCTGCTCATTGGCGGGCACTATCTCACCCTGGACCTCGGGGCCGCACTGTTATCGACACGGGTGGATCTCGACGCCGTGTACCGCCTCAACAAGAATCCGGCCATAGAACGCCTGATGCTCCAGGGACGCAAAAGGTTCTGCGGCCGCATCATCGAACGCAACGACATTCGCCGCGCGATCCGGAGTCTGCGGGACCGCCGGCTCCTGTGGTACGCACCAGACCAGGACTACGGGATCAGGCACTCCGTGTTCGCGCCGTTCTTTGGCCAGACGGCAGCAACCATCGCCACCTCCCGGCTGGTCCGGTTGACCGGTGCGCGTCCGATCCTCTTCAGCCACTTTCGAGACCCTGAGAAGGGAACCTGGTCACTCTACCTGCAACGTATCGAGAACTACCCCACAGGGGACCACGAAGCCGACGCAACCCGTCTCAACCAACTGATCGAAGGCGAGATTCGTAAACATCCCGACCAGTACCTGTGGCTGCACCGGCGTTTCAAGACCAGACCTGAAGGCGTTCCATCGCCGTACGCCTAGTAGGGGAACGGATTCCACTCGCCATAGCCGGCAACATCCGCCAACACCTCCCAGCGAGTTCGATCGGCGCATCGATCTCGACCGTATTCGAGCGGATGACATGCCTGAACATGGGCGACTGCTCCTCCCTATATCCGGTGAGACTAACCGAGTGACGCGACCCAGTCCTGGGACATATTCCACAACCGCTTTGTCAAACTGCCTGGACTCCGCCGGACTCAGCCGCTTTCAGGCGCGTCTGCGGCAGTCGCCGCATGCCGTTCGACCAGGGCTTGGCTCGCATCCCAGAGCTTTGCGCCATTGGCCTCGTCCAGAGCCAGTGACGAGGTCTGTTTTTCGACCATCATGTGCAGATAGATGCCTGTCCTTGCGCCCGCTTCTTCGGCGCAACAGAGATAGATGACCGGTTCCGCAGCCTTCTCCGGACTCTGGAACAGGAGTTTCATGAGCGGATGGATCATCGGCTTCAGGAATGCTGGCGCATCCCGCGCGATGCCAGACGCGATGGCACCTGGGCAGACGGAGTGCACCGCCGCCGCCACTGTTTCATCGTCCCCCGGATTCAGCCGGCGCGAGAGTTCCTTCGCGTACGTGCACATGTGCAGTTTGCTCAAACTGTACTGACGCAGCGCATTGCTGACTCCCCTGTAGTCGTTGAAGGCGCCGAAAGTCTCGAAATCGATCGGCGCCGAGGAACGGTGCGTTTCCGACGCAACGAAGACGATGCGGGGCGGATCCCTCGGCAAGGCGGACGGTCGTATCAGGCCGTCCTTCAGCCACCGGTCCACCATGACGCGGTTGGCCAGGAAGTGCACCGCGAACATCGTGTCGAAACCCTGCGGCGTCCGGCGCGCCCGCAATGCGGCCAACCCGGCGTTCAGCACAGCGATATCGATGCCGATGTTCCTGTTCTTCAGTTCGTCGCAAAGCCAGTGCACAGACCGAAGATCGGAGAGATCAACCGCGAGCATCTCCACCGCATTGGAACCCGACTCCCTCGTTACTTCCTCTCCCGCCTTCGGGTGCCCGCTTCGGCAAGCCATAAGGACGCGCCCGCCCCGTCGCGCGAGTTCCACAGCGACCGCCTTGCCCAGGCCCCGGTTCGCGCCGGTGACAAGGCACACCTTGCCGTCGATGCGGACGCTTCCCGGTACCGGGTCCAGGGCGGAAGTTGCCCGGAGGGTGTTTCGAACAGCCGTTATGATCGCGTTACCCAGATCGTCGTAACGATCGTTCCGGTCGCGCGCCTCATGCCTGCTCATGGGGCACCCCGTATTCACGACGATAGAGGGAAAAGCGCCGCTCGACAGACTCGCGGGTCAAGTCAAAATCCTCAAGGCTATACAGGTGTCTTCCGAAACGGTGCTGCGAATTCTCCCTTGTAGTGCCCTCCGCCGCGATCCGTGCCGCTTTGCCAAAGACGATCCCTGCGCACCGGTAGATTCGCCGCAATTCAGCGACCGGGTCTTTCAGCAGATCGTAGTAAGACACATCTACAAAGCGACCCGGGTCGGTGATCTTTCGAGTTTCCATGGACCGCTTCATCATGCGATGCATCTTGCGAGTCCAATGCGCGGCGATTTCCCCCGCGTCTATCCTGTCGCTCAACATTCCTCGCCCATGCGCCACCATGCTGCAGAAGGAGGGAATGATCACCTGCGGATCACGATGCGTCTGCACGATGGTCGCTTTCGGGAACACCGTGAGGATCAGGTCGAGATACTCTGCGTGGTGCGGCGTCTTGAGCACCCAGAACTCGCCCGGCCGTTGCCAGTGAAGCACCTTCAGCAACGTTCGAAAGTACCCGTATGCCCTCGTGTGGTCCTGCCCTTCGAGCCAGTTGGCATAGCCCGGCACATGCATGACGGCCTCAAACGACTGGCTCATGAAGCAGAGGTCGAGCAGCAATATGTCCTACTCGGGCGCATCGTGCTCGATCGGATGCACCGCGAGGAAATCCGGCGCCATGTACGCGATCGCGCGCTCCGCCATTCGAGCGCGCCCGACCCGGGCGCCTTCGGGTCCGGGAAGCGGATCGAGCGCTTCCCACGCGCGCAGTTCCCGCGAGCGGGGGTCCGCTGCGATGAGGCGATGCAATGTCGTCGTGCCGGTACGCTGCAGACCCGCGATGACAACGATCCCGCCGAGATCGATGTCCAAGATTTCCGGGTGTCGCTCGAGGAGTTCCTCGATCCGCAGGCGCACCGCCAACGCGGCCTCAAGCCGTGCCCTCTGGATCCACTGTCCCACCGGCGTGAGTTGCGCCTCCGTGTTGATGGAGTCGACGAGGACTTCCAGGGGTTCGAGAAACCATTCGTCGCCAAAGTCCCTGAGGCCGGTTTTCTTCCTCGCCCTGGCAACCATCTCCTTTGCGTCGAGATCGCGCGGAAGGCCGCACAGGCGAGCCGTTGCGTTCAGCGTCGATACGGCACGGGGCCGGTATGGCTCCTCGTAGTTCGTCGACGTCCCCATTGCCAGCCTCAAGCGTCGCAGCACGGGTGCCTATAGGGACCGCAGACCGACGAGGATCTTGCTCATGGACTCGCGGCTGGCGGCGGAAGCAATCGCGATATCCACCACGTGTTGCCCGACGGATCCCGGATACCGCAGCTACGCTCGCCATACGGCTTGTCAGAGGGCGGCTCGATAGAGACCGCCCGGCATCGAGGGCGCTTGCGTACGCCGCGTCCACGTCGTCGACATAGACGTACACGGATGCGTTGGGTGATTCCCCATACACCGGCGAGCCGCCCGCTTCGACGATGATGACGGAGTCCCCTATCCGGACTTCGACGTGGGCTTGCCGCTTGCCCGGAACCTCGTGTCGTTCGATTTCCCGTGCGCCCAGGACGGATCCGAGGAAGTCCGGCAACTCGTAATCGCCGTAGAGGTACGGCCGCACGGCGCCGAAACCGTGGCGGATGTGTTGAGTCGACATTGGATCGCCACTCCTCAATGGCCAGGCAGAAGCCGGATTCTACGCGCGGCGTGGCGAGCCAACGACATGCGGCGCAAGTGCAAATGGTTGGTCGAACGCGTTGCAAACAACCGATTGGAGCAGATCCAATAGCTGTATCGACCAAGAATAACCAGACGAGAATCTGGCACCCAGCCGCGGCCTCAGTACAGGTGGCAGGCGATCAGGCGATCTCGCTCCTGCCCCTCGGGGTCCGGTACGTTCTTCAGTTCGGGAGTGGTTCCCCGGCACACGTCCATCACCTTCGGACACCGATTGGCGAAACGGCAGCCGGGCTGAATGTTGACCGGCGACGGAATCTCGCCCCGTACCGCCGTGCGTCCTCGAGCGCGCTCCGTGGCGGGGTCGGGCTCGGGGTTGGAACCGACCAGCATCTCCGTATACGGATGCTTCGGGTGGAAGAAGACGTCGTTCGACTGCCCGAGTTCGATGAGCGAACCCAGGTACATCACGGCCATCCTGTCGGACACGTAACGCACCATGGAAAGGTCGTGGGCGATGAACAGCATCGTGAGCCCCATCGACTCCTTCAGTTCGCCGAGCAGGTTCACCACCTGGGCCTGCACCGAAACGTCCAGCGCCGAGATCGGCTCGTCGCAGACCACGAACTCCGGTTTCATGATCAGCGCCCGCGCGATGCCGATGCGCTGGCGCTGGCCGCCGGAAAATTCGTGCGGATAGCGCGACATATGCGCCGCGTTGAGTCCGACGCGTTCGAGCCACTCGGCGACGCTGTCGCGCACTTCCCTGCCCGAGAGACTGGTATGCAGTCTCAGTCCTTCGCCGACGATCTCGCCCACCGTCATGCGGGGGTTCAGGGACGAATACGGATCCTGAAATATCATCTGCATCGTCTGGGCGTGACGCTGGAAGTCGCCTGGCGCATAGCTTTGCGGGAGCGTCTCTCCCTGGAACTTCACCTGCCCGGCCGTCTTGTCGAGCAGGCCCAGCATGGTCTTGCCGAACGTGGATTTCCCCGATCCGCTCTCGCCGACCAGCCCGACGATCTCGCGCTGATCGACGTGCAGGCTGACATCGTCCACCGCATGCACCGTCTGGTTGCGACCAAGATCGAAGTGCTTGGTCAGGCCCTCGGCTTCTATGAGCGGCGTCATGTGTCCCCGCCTTCGATCGGCGCGGCATAGTGCAAGGCCTCGGTCCGACGCGGGCAGTCCGCATGATGCAGCCAGCAGCGCGTCGCGTGCCCCGAGCCCACCGGGAACGCCGGTGGCGGGTCGTTCTGGCATGCTTCCATGGCGTGGGGACAGCGGGCGAAATAGGCGCACCCGGGGGGTGGGGCGAACAGGTCCGGCGGCGACCCGTCGATGGGCATCAGGTCCTGCTCGGATTCGTCGCGGTTGGTCGGCATCGCTGCCTTGAGACCCACGGTGTAGGGATGCGCGGAGTTGTAGAAGATGTCGTCCGCCGTCCCCGTTTCCAGGAATTCGCCCGCGTACATGACCGCCACTTCGTCCGCCATGCGCGCCACCACGCCGAGATCGTGGGTGATGAGGATGATCGCCATGTTGTTCTGCTGCTGGAGGTCGCGCAGCAGATCGAGAATCTGTGACTGTATGGTGACGTCGAGAGCCGTCGTCGGCTCGTCGGCGATGAGGATGGAAGGGCCGCAGGCGATCGCCATCGCGATCATGGACCGCTGCAGCATGCCCCCGGAAAACTCGAACGGGTACTGTCGCGCCCGTCTTCGGGGCTCGTTGATGCGGGTCATCTCCAGCAACTCCGCCGCACGCGCGAGGGCCTGCCCGTGGCTAAAGCCCCGGTGCACCTGCAGCGTCTCGGCGATCTGGTCGCCGATGGTCATGGTGGGATTGAGGGAGGTCATCGGGTCCTGGAAGATCATGCCGATCTCGGAACCTCGCACGATGTCGCCGTCGATGGTTTCGCCGTCCACGATTTCGCGTCCGCGCAGCTTCGCCGTGCCCGCCACGATTCGTCCGGGCGGAGACGGGATCAGTCCCATGATGCTCTGCACGGTGACCGACTTGCCGCAGCCGGACTCGCCCACGATGGCGAGGGTCTTGCCGGCATGCACGTCGAAGGAAACGCCGCGCACGGCGTGCACCGTGCCGCCGTAGGTATCGAACTCGACCTCGAGGTCTCGCACTTCCAGCAGCGTCGGGGCGACCTGGTCCGTCAACGTATTCACTCCTGTGACCTCATGCGCGCGTCCAGCGCATCGCGCAACCCGTCGCCGAGCAGGTTGAACGCCAGCACCGTGATGCTGATGAAAAGCGCGGGAAAGATCAGTTCGTGCGGATGCGTGAGCATGGTCTTGAGCCCCTCGTTGCACATGCTTCCCCAGGACGGCGTGGGCGGCGCGACTCCCATACCGATGAACGACAGGAACGCCTCGGTGAAGATGGCGCTCGGCACCGCGAAGGTGATGGTGACCAGGATCACGCCCATGGTGTTGGGAATCATGTGCCGCAGCACCAGATAGGGCGTCTTTGCGCCCAGGAGGCGCGATGCACTGACATAGCCCTCCTCCCGGATCTGCAGAATCTGCCCGCGCACCAGCCGGGCCGCCGCCGGCCAACTCAGGATCACCATGGCGATCAGCATGGGCGCGATGCCGCTGTCGCCGCCTTCGATCTTGAACAGGATGCGGAACAGGATCATGAACAGCAGGAACGGCAGTGCCACGACAAAGTCGGCGAAACGCATGAGCACCTGGTCGACGCGCCCGCCGACGAACCCGGCAGCGCTGCCGTAGAGGATTCCGACCAGTATGAAGAGAAACGGCGCGACGATGCCGATGAAGAGGGATACCCGTGCGCCGTGCATCAAGCGCGACAGCATGTCGCGGCCGAGGTAGTCCGTGCCGAGCAGATGCAGCGCCAGCCTGACCTCGTCGCCGATGGCGAGATCCGCAGCGCTGTCCGCGAGCCCGCGCCGCACCGCCTCCTCGGCGGTGACGACGCGTACTGCGCTCACGTCGACGGTTGCGTAAACGGGCGCTTCCCGACCGTTCCTGTCAAGCGGCACGACAGAATAGAAATAATCCTGCGGCTTGATGTCCAGGCGATCCTCAAAACTGACGCGGGACGCCACCAGCACGTCGGCAAGCGGCATTCCCAGGGCGTCATCCGGGGCCGGATGCGCGATGTTGCGGTATACCCGATAGCCGTGTGCGCCGGGCACCGGATCCCAGAAGATACGCACCGCCTGCGTCGTCGCCTCGCCGGCCAGCGATACCGATGCAGGCGCCTCAAGCGGCCCGTCCCCGGCGGGTACGTTCACCGTAACGCCGGACCAGGGCGCGTAAGGTGCGACGATAGTCGCTGTACGGTCGGCACCCGGCGGCGACGAAATCTGGTCCAGGTCCTGCGTAGAAGAACTGGGTACGAACGGGAGCAACGGACCGACTACAGTGAACAGGCCAAGCGCGATGATGATGTAAAGCGAGGTAAGCGCGCGCCGGTTGGCCTTGAGCCGGATCCAGGCATCTTTCCAATACGATAGGGAGGGACGCGAAATGACTTCGACATCGCGTTCGGCGACGACGGGGGCGAAAGAGAGCGTCGCGTTCACTCGAGCCTGACCCTTGGGTCGATCAGTCCATAGAGCAGATCGACCACGATCACCATGAAAACCAGGAAGGCCCCGTAGAAGACCGTCGTCCCCATGATCACCGTGTAGTCGAGTTGCTGCACGGCCTGCACAAAGTAGCGCCCGAGACCCGGTATCGCGAACACGAGTTCCACCACGAAGCCTCCCGTCGTGATTGCCGCGATGGACGGCCCGAGTACGGTCACGACCGGGAGTATCGCGTTCCTCAGTTCGTGCCGCAGGAAGATCCGGGTCGGCGGCAGGCCCTTGGATCGGGCCGTCCTGACGTAGTCAGAACTGACAATCTCAAGCATGGAGGAGCGCATGAGCCGAGTCAGGAACGCCATCGTGCCGAGGCCCAGCACCAGCGATGGCGCGATCATGTGCGAGAGCGTGCCCCATCCGGCCACCGGCAATATGGAGATGCCGAAAAATGCGTTCAGCTTGACCAGGGCGAGCTGGCCTAAGGCGGCGAAGACGAAACTCGGCACGGAGATGCCGAGAATCACCAGGAACATGATCACGATATCCGGCATCTGGTTCCGGTAGCGCGCCGTGAGAGCGCCGAAGAGGATGCCGCCAAGTCCGGCGAAGGCGATGGCGAGGATGCCGAGAATGGCCGAGATAGGGAAGTGCTCCCGGATGATGTCGTTGACCCGGCGGTTCTCCTGGGCGAAGGAGATGCCGAAATCCCCGCGCACCATGTTCCAGAGGTAAATGCCGTATTGCTCGATGATCGGCTTATCGAGGCCGTATTGCGCCTCCAGGTTCTTGCGGATCTCTTCGGATATGGCCTTGTCGTTCATGAGGGGATCGCCCGGCACGCTGTGCATGGCCATGAACGTCGCGGTGGCGATGAACCAAACCGTGATGACGCCCTGGATCAGGCGCTTGATCGTGTATCTGATCATCAGATCGACTCAACCATCGACGATGTAGGCACCCGTGTAGTCGGGATCCGTGCCCACCGCGCGGCGCACCACTCCCTTGAGTTGAGGATTGCGGACGAAGACGGAGCCGCGTTCGTAGTTCGGCAGGATCACCGCATCGTCGTAGATGATCTTCTGGATTTCATCGAAGGCCTGCATCCGCTCTTCGGGAACGAGTGAACTCTGAGCAACAGCTACCCACGCGTCGAGCTCCGCACTGACGTAGGCGCCGCGATTATTCTTGTTCCAGGACGCGAACAGGTCGCCGAAGGTGAGGGGATCGGCATAGTCCGGCCCCCACCCAGCCAGCACCATGTCGAACTCTCCCGCCGTCATCTTGGCAAGGCGCTGCTTGAATATCTGCCGGTCGATCTTCACTTCGATCCCGAGCCGGGAAGCGAACACCTCCTGGAAATACTCCGACTGCTTGTTCGCCGCCGGATTGTCACCGGAGAGAAAGATGAGTGGCGGCAACGGATCGATACCCAGTTCCTGCTTCGCGCGCTCGAGGTAATCGTGGGCTCGCGCAAGATCGACGCGGTGTTCCGGCGCGGGGTATTCCTGCCGGAAATACCCATTGACGCCTTTGAGCCACACCGGGAACAGTGACTCGCCCGGCGTGTTGCCGGGGAGCTTGATGACCTTGTACACGAGTTCCGCCGGATCGACGACGAACTGGATCGCCTTGCGCAGGTTCCGGTTGTGGGTGAGCCGGGATGGACGATGGTTGAACTCGATGAAAAACACGGAACCGTCGTTGAACCGCTCGAGTTTCCACCGCTGTTCCAGGGCGTCGTGCAGCGTCTCCGCATCGAGGCCGGCGATGGCGACTTTTCCGTCCTTGTAGAGGTTCAGCGTCGCATTGACGTCCGAAGTGATGTAAGCGTAATCGATGGCATTGAGGTGAATGCGATCTCGATCCCAGTACGCATCGTTGCGCAACATCCGGAGTTGGGCGCCGTGCACCCACCGTTCGATGATGAACGGGCCGTTGTAGAGGAGGTCTATCGCGTCAGCGCCGTAACGGCCGTCGCGACCTTCGTAGAAGTCCTGCTTGATCGGATAATAGGTGGGAAACGCGACAAGCTTGTCGAAATAACCGATGGGCCGCTCCAGCTCCACGGCGAGGGTATGGTCATCGACGGCTTTCGCGCCGAAGGCCGTCACCGGCAGTTCGCCCTCGTTCACGGCCCGGGCGTTTTTTATCGGATAGAGAATGAAGGCGTATTCCGATGCCGTCGCCGGCGCCACCGCCGTGCGCCACGCGAACACGAAATCGTGGGCGGTGACCGGCGAGCCGTCGCTCCAGCGGCTGTCCTCGCGCAAGTGGAAGATGGCCTGGGATTCGCCGATTTCCCAACGCTCGGCAACGCCGGGGACGATGCGGTTGAATTCGTCGTAGCGCACCAGGCCCTCCATGACGTGGCCGAGTATCTGGCCACTCACCATGTCCGTCGCGCGCGTGCTGTCGAGTTGGGGCGGCTCGGTGGTCAACGCGAGGGTGATGGTCCCTGTCGTCGGATCGACGGCCTCTCCTGCACCCCCGACGCCGGACAGTTCCGATGCCCAAGAGAGCAGGGCCATGAGCAGTACGAAGGCGCCGATGCCGAGCACCGAGAGAATGAAAAGCTGACTGCCCTCCCCCAACCACGCAATGCCCTTGCGCGACCCCGGTGCCTCCGAAGCGGCGCCGGCGGTGCCCAGGGCGCCAGAAACGAATCGCTTCCCGAAGCGCCGGCTACCCGAATTGATGAAGATCATGCCCCTCCCTACTGCACGGTCCTGAGCAGGTTCCCCACGATGCGTTCGAGATGCAGCAGAGAATTGCACTCTTCCGCCTGGTGGACATAAGCGACGTACCGGCGCATTTCCGCGTCGCCAACGTTCCATGTCGTCCTCGGTTCGGGATTCAGCCAGAGGACTCGCTTCGCCCGATCATACATTTCCTTCAGGATCTCCGCGCGTGGTTCGCCGTAGTTGTTTCGCGCATCGCCCAGGATGATGATCGTGGTGCGGTTGTCGACATCGTCCAGACACTTGTGCCTGAAGTCTTCGAACGCCTGGCCGTAGTCCGTCGAGCCGCCGCCGTAGTCGCGAAGCGTCTTGGCGATGGCGTCTTCGATGCCGTTGCGCTCGAACAACTCGGTCACTTCGGCCAGGTCGGAGGAAAAGGCGAATGCACGCACCCTCGGCATGACCTCCTCGAGGCTGTAGAGAAACATCAGCATGAAGCGCGCATAGTTCGCCACCGAGCCGCTCACATCGCAGATGGCGAATACCTTGGGGCGGTCGATCTTCACCGACTTCCAGTGCAGGTCGAAAATATTGCCGTCATAGGCCATGTTCCGGCGCAGCGTGCGCGGCACATGCAACTGGCCGCGCCTGAACACCTTTTTGCGCCGGGAATACAGGGCCACGAGCTTCTTCGCCATCTTGAGGACGACTTCCTGGATCAGGCGGAAATTGCGGTGTTCGACGTTGCTGAGCTTCACCCGGCGCAGGAGTTGCTCGCGCAGCCGCCGCCCCGAGGCGTCCGCATGCAGCAGAAACTGCCGCTCGACGTAGTCGCGCACCTGCTCCCGCAGACGTTCGCGCCGCTTTTGCAATTCCTGCGACAGGCGGCGTTCCGGCAGGGCGCCGCTAAATCTCAGTTCGTTGATCTCGCGCTGCAGGTCGGGCAGCCCCATCTCGTCCATGATCCTGCGCGTGTACAGTCCCTTCTGGGTGAATACCTGGATCTGTTCGAGGTTGACCGCCCTGGCCGCGTCCGCCATCCGCACCGTCAGTTCGATGCGGCTGTCCATCATCAGGAGTATCCCGAGCTCCGAGCGTGGCGACACCATTTCACCCGGTCCCAGGGATTCATCCTCTTGGTCTTCGGTGGCGGCGGCACGGAACCTGCCCTTGGACTTCCGGTTGCCGGCGCCGGTGCCGGCACCTCCTTCACCACCCTCCGCGCCGCCATCGCCATCGCCCTGCCCGTCCTCCCCGGTGCCCGCATCCCCCGCATCCGTCGAGCCGTCGACGTCCTCGAACGTGAAGAAACGGTCAAAGGTGACCTCGAATGCGTCTTTCTCGTCGACGGTTTTCGGCAACATCAGCGACAGCGTGTTTTTCAACAGCTCGCGGTCACCGTAGCCAACCAGTTCCACGGCGCTCAGCGCATCGAGGGTCTCCGCGGTGGAGACGCGCACGTCAGCGTTTCTGAGCGCCGCGATGAAACTTGTGAGGGTCCGGTCCATTGAAGCTGGCTTTCAGTCGGCCAGACGGCACGTGCGCGGGCACACCCCATGACATCGGTGGACCCCCACTGCCATGCAATCAGGTCTTCACGGCCTTGTTCGTGAGCACTGGAACTTCGACGTCCACGTTTTCGATGTCCTCCTGGAACTTGAGAATGACATTCAACGTGTCCCGAACGAGGTCCGGGTCGAGGGTCTCGGTGTGCAGCAGCAGTAGCGTACGCGCCCAGTCAATGGTCTCGCTGATCGCCGGGACCTTCTTCAGGTCGAGGTCCCGCAGCTCCTGGATGAACGTTACCAGTTGCCGGCGGAGTTCGGGAGGGATCTCCGGCACGCGCGCGTGGATGATGCGCTGTTCGAGGTCGGCGTCCGGAAACGGGATGTAGAGGTGCAGGCAGCGCCGCTTCAACGCATCCGAAATCTCTCGCGTATTGTTGCTGGTGAGGAACACCATCGGCGGCTCGCGGTTCGCCTTCACGGTACCGATCTCCGGGATCGAGACCTGGAAATCCGACAGGATCTCGAGCAGCAGGGACTCGAACTCGTGATCCGACTTGTCCACCTCGTCTATCAGCAGCACGCAGCCATCCTCCTCGCGCAGCGCCTTGAGCAAGGGTCTTGGCTCAAGGAACTCCTCGGAGAAGAAGATGTCGCCGAACTCGTGCAGCCGGGAGACCGACTCGGCGAAGCCCCGGGCACCCTGCAACACCTCTTCCAGGGTCTCCTTCAGGACCTGCGTGTAGAGAAGTTGCTTGCCGTACTTCCACTCGTAGATGGCCTTGGCTTCATCGAGTCCCTCGTAGCACTGCAGGCGAATGAGAGGCAACCCCAGCATCGTCGCGGCGGTCTTTGCGAGTTCGGTCTTGCCGACGCCCGGCGGACCTTCGATCAGTACAGGCTTGCGCAGGTGGTAGGCGAGATATACCGCCGTCGAGATCTGGTCGCTGCAGATGTACCGGTGCGCTTCGAATCCGGTTTTCAACGCCTCCACGGACTCCGTGACGCGCTCGATGTTTACCGCTGTTTCCGCCACGCGGTGCCCCTGGATCGCCGAGAAACTCGCGAGATTGACAGATGCGCCCTGTTTCGGCAACACGATCGGCAAGCGCTTCCGCTCGCTATCGAACCGCTCAATCGCTCGCGGCCAGGTTCGAGAGGATGGCCGGGAAACTTCCCATCGTCACGATCACGGCTTCCGTGGCGTGAGGAAATGCCTCGTAGAAGTCATCCAATGCACGCAGGTGACGTTCCCCGGCCCCCTCCACGGTCACCTGGACCGGAGTCGGACGATCGCCGGTTCTGACCACGAAGTCCACTTCCCCTGCGCCCCGCCAGTAGGAGACGTCTCGGTAACGTTTCTTGAGTTCAACGAACGTGGCGCATTCAAGCGCCTTGCCCGCATCCGCACCGGTACGGGTTACCGCAACACGCCGCAGCGCGGTATCGACCGGATAATACTTGCGGTTTCTCTGCGACCGCTTGCGCTCCGAGAACGCAAACCAGGGACACTGGAACAGAAGATAGGCCTGTTCACACGCTTCAAGGTATGCCGACACAGTCTCGACCGCGACCCCGCTCGCGGCCGCGATCCGGCGCAGACTCAGTTCGGAACCGGCCGATTCGAAGACCATCTGCACGATCTGCCGAAGGGTCAGCGACGATCTCGCGCCAACCCGCTCGCGCACGTCGCGTTGGACAATGTCGACGAAGTACTGCCGCAGGAGATGGTCCGCCTCGCCGCTCGTGATCGGTTCCGGAAAGCCGCCGCGATGCAGATACTCGGCGATGGTGCCGTCCGGGTGCATGCTCCGGAACTCCGAGAAGTCGAAGGGGTAGAGTTCAACCGTGATATGCCTTCCGGTCAGTACGGAAGACAGTTCACCGGACAGGAGGCGTGCGTTCGAGCCGCTCACCACGAATCGATAGCGGCCCGGCCTGTCGAGTTTTGTTCTCAGCCATCTTTCCCAGCCGTCCACCCATTGGATCTCATCCAGAAAGACCGTGAGCGTCTCCGCTTCCCCTCGCAATTTCCCGAACGCGCGTGTCAACCGCTCAAGCGTTTCAAAGCCGAGAGAGCCCGCGAGACGGGGATCCTCGAAGTTGACGAAAAGGCAGTCTCTCCGTTTGAGCCGATAGCGCTTGATCAACTGCGTGAGCAGAGTGGATTTACCGCAGCGGCGAACGCCCTGGATCACGAGCGCAGTGCGAGCGGACAACACGCGAGGTAATTCGACGGCGCGGCGTATCGACGGTGGTGGTGCCCGATCCCAGAAGCTCCAGGTGGCAGCGATATCTAGAAGCGCATCATCGTCCATCCGTCGAGTTAACTCTACAATAATTGTACTGTCGATCTTAATCGACAAATCTTGTGGTGTCTAATGGACTCGACAATACCTGATTCGGAGTAGAAGCTACTTCTGATCAAGCCGGGCGATTTGCGCGGCGTCAGCCCCTGGTGGAAGATTGAGGTCTATGGTCGAGGAGCGAAGCAATGCCCAGATACGTGATAGAGAGAGATATTCCTGAAATCGGAACCGCCGAACGCGACGCCCTGCGCGAAGCGTCACAGAAGTCGAACAGCGTACTGGCGGCCATGAAGGCCGAAAACAAGAACATCCAGTGGGAACACTCCTACGTCGCGGGGGACAAGACCTTTTGCATCTACATCGCCGACACCGAGTCGCTCATTGACGAACACGCCGAAAGAAGCGGCTTTCCGGCGACGGAGGTCACCCTGGTCAAACGCATGATCGACCCCGTCACCGCCGAGGGCGACTGACCGAACGAGTGTTGGCAGGCGTCCTGTTTCTTCGGGGCGCAGCCGATACTGCGGTAACCAGAAACGTTGATGACGCTACCTCTCGCGGGTTTCCTCGTTGTTTCCCTGGAACAGGCGGTCGCCGGGCCGATGGCATCGTGTCGCCTGGCCGACGCGGGAGCGCGGGTCATCAAGCTGGAGCGTTCCGACGGAGACTTCGCCCGCAAGTACGATGACGACGCCAACGGCCAGTCGGCCTACTTCGCCTGGTTGAACCGGGGCAAGCAATCCCTTGTCGTCGACATCAAGAGCGATCCCGACCGGGCACTGATCCATCGCATCCTCGCGCACGCCGATGTGTTCATACAGAACCTGGCCGTAGGGGCCGCCGCGAGATCAGGTCTCGGTTCCGAAGCGTTGCGGCAACGCTATCCGAGGCTCGTCACCTGCGATATTTCCGGATACGGCGAACAGGGCGAGCACGCCAACATGAAGGCCTACGACCTGCTGGTGCAAGCCGAATCCGGGCTGGTGTCCGTGTCGGGAGCTCCGGGCGAGTACGGCCGCGTCGGCGTCTCTATCTGCGATATCGCAACCGGCGTGTCGGCTGCCCTCGCGGTCACGGAGGCGCTTCTGGAACGCAAGCGTACGGGCGTAGCGAAGGGGGTGAAGCTGTCCCTGTTCGATGTCATCGCGGACTGGATGTCAGTGCCGCTGCTGCAGCACGACTACACGGGCTCAGGACCGCGCCGCGTGGGCCTCGCGCATCCGTCCATCGCGCCTTACGGTGGCTTCCTCACGCGCGAGGGCACAACGCTCGTCATCTGCGTCCAGAACGACCGCGAGTGGCGCGACCTGGCAGAACAGGTCATGGAACGTGCAGAACTGGCCCAGGATCCGCGATTCGAAACCAACAAGGACCGGGTGGCGCACCGCGAAGAAGTGGACGACATGGTCGGCACGTTCTTCGCGGCGCATTCTCGAGGCGATCTGGAAGCCAAGCTGCGCGTCGCCCGCATCGCCTACGGCAACGTCAACGGGTTGGCGGACCTGTCGACCCATCCCGCCCTGCGGCGCTGGACCGTCGCCAGCGCCACCGGCGATGTCTCGATGCCGGCGCATCCCAATGCGGCGCTCCCGACGCCGAAATCACTCGCCATCCCGGACCTCGACGCGCAGGGAGCCGCGATCCGCAAGGAGTTCGCGGCTCCCGCGTAGCACTGCGGCCGGCCACCGACGATTAGCCGCCAAACTGCGGCAGACGGCGTGGCAGCGGACGATAAGGTGGACGTTCAAGCGGTTCAAGCGGTTCAAGCGGTTCAAGCGGTTCACGCGGTTCACGCGGTTCACGCGGCCACGGGGGGAGGATGATCCTCTGGCTCTTGTAGTGATAGGGGACCCCTTCCATCCCGCCGCCAATTTCCCGTGTCTCACGCCTTGTCAGTTCCTGCATGGTTGACTCCCATTGATCGGTGATTGTCCAAGGCCGCGAAGCGAACATTCTCTTGTTGCCGGCTCGCGGTCACTGTTGACGAGGACGCTCAGGTTCCCGGCTTCCGAACCCAGTAGCCCGGCATCAGTTCCTCCACCTCTCCCGAGTTGATATCCAGCCACGCGCCCGGGGGATGCTCCCTCGTCCCGAACTCGTCGGAACCGAAACCCGACCCCCCGCTGACTTCCAGTGCCTGATCTTGCGTTAGTTCGTACATGGCCAACTCCTGTTTCAATAAATGGACTGGGGATTCTCCGCTTGACGGAGAGGTCGCGACAGCGGACGACGCCACCGTTTCGCGTAAGTCGTTTGCCATGATTTCGATGCGATGCATGCCCCAAGCGCAACTCGTCCGCTCACCCGGACCAGGGAAGCGCGGGTCTTCCAACCACGCCCTCGGCACGCTTCACGCAACGATCAGGACGGCACGGACGCTTCGAGTCGCTTCCGCGTCCAACTGGTGTTACCTTTGGTTTCCACCTTCCAGGCGCGAGGACATGGCGTTGGACATCTCCATTACCTATTGCACTTCCTGAGGCTACGAGCCCAAAGCGGTCAGTTTGGCTGCCAAGATAAAAGACGCGTTCGGCGACGAGGCCTTCCTCATAGAAGGGGCTGGCGGCATCTTCGACGTTAACGTGGACGGGACGCTGGTCTACTCGAAGCACGAGACCGGCGAGTTCCCCGACGAAGACAAGCTCGTAGCGGAGCTGCAACAGGGCTGAACCGGGGGGCCTGACACAAGCGCCCCCATTTTCGCATTCCGCCCGCAGGCTGTCGGCAACAGCAACCCTTGGTGCTTCCGCGCCAGCGATGGCGTGCGCCCGATCAGTACTTGTAGGACTCCGGCTTGAACGGGCCTTCCCTGTCCACGTTGATGTAGTCGGCCTGCGTATCCGTCAACGTCGTGACGACACCGCCAAAGCCTTCCACCATGAGCCGCGCCACCTCCTCGTCCAGCTTCTTCGGCAGCACTTCGATCCCTACCGGGGCCCGTTGATCCGGGGGCTGATCCGCCCACCGCTGCTCGTACATGTGCATCTGCGCGAGCACCTGGTTGGCGAATGAGCCGTCCATCACGCGGGACGGATGCCCCATCGCGTTGCCGAGATTCACGAGGCGGCCCTCAGACAGCAGGATGAGGTAGTCGTCCGGATCATCGCTGCGGAACACCTGGTGGACCTGGCTCTTCACCTCCTGCCAGCGCCAGTGTTCGCGCATGTGCGCCGTGTCGATCTCGTTGTCGAAATGGCCGATGTTGCAGACGATTGCGCCACGCTTGAGCGACCGCAACATGGCCGCGTCGCAGACACCAGTATTGCCGGTGCAGGTGACCAGGAGATCGGTCTGTTGGAGCAGGTGCCGGTCGATGTCGTCGACCTCTCCCGTGTTGTTGCCGCCAACGTACGGGGAAACGACTTCGTAGCCATCGAGACACGCCTGCATCGCGCAGATCGGATCGATCTCGGCCACGCGGACGATCATGCCTTCCTGCCGCAAGCTCTGCGCCGATCCCTTGCCGACATCGCCGTAGCCCAGGACGAGGGCCCGCTTGCCCGCCATGAGGATGTCCGTCGCCCGCTTGATCGCATCGTTGAGGCCGTGGCGGGCGCCGTAGCGGTTGTCGTTCTTCGATTTGGTGACCGAGTCGTTGACGTTTACCGCGGGGACCTTGAGTCCATCCTGCTCAAGCATCTCGTAGAGGCGATGCACGCCGGTCGTCGTTTCTTCGCTGACGCCATGAATCGCGTCGAGCATGGCGGGGTACTTCTCATGCACCATCTGCGTCAGGTCGCCGCCGTCGTCGAGCAGGAGGTTCGCGTTCCAGGGTTCGCCGTCCTTCAGGATCGTCTGTTCGATGCACCATTCGTACTCCTGCTCGGTCTCCCCTTTCCACGCGAACACGGGAACGCCCGCCGCCGCCATAGCGGCGGCGGCATGGTCCTGGGTCGAGAAAATGTTGCACGACGACCAGCGCACTTCGGCACCGAGTTCGATGAGGGTCTCGATCAGGACGGCGGTCTGCACCGTCATGTGGATGCAGCCGATGATCTTCGCCCCGTCAAGCGGCGCGCTGTCGCGGTACCTTCGGCGCAGTGCCATGAGGGCGGGCATCTCGGCTTCGGCCAGGGCGATCTCTCTGCGCCCGAATTCCGCCAGGCCGATATCCGCGACCTTGTAGTCGTTCATGCTTGCTCCGCAAGCCGGTCAAGCGCGCGACTATAACGAAAGTGGGGACCTGTTTCAGGGGTTAGACAGGGCTGCCGCAAGTCGCTATGGTCCGCGCATCCCGATCCCGGAAGGAGAGCCATGCGAGCGCAGGCGCCGAAAGCCATACAGTGCATTGCCATGGCAATCGCTGGCCTGCTTGCGGCGTGCGACCAGGACGGGTCCCTGGAACATCCCGGCAAGCAGACATACGAGCGCTACTGCTTTGCCTGCCACGCCAGCGGCGTGGCCGGCGCGCCGGCGCTCGACGACACGGAAGCCTGGACGCCGCGCCTCGCCCGCGGCCGGGACGCGCTGCTCCAGTCCGTTGTCCAGGGTATGCCGCCGGGCATGCCTCCCAAGGGGCTGTGCAACACCTGCACGGATGAACGGCTGCTCGAGTCCATCGACTACATGATCGAGTCGATCACGACCGGCGAATAGGTTATCGTCGATGCCGCAGCGGCTGCCCACGAGTCACCATCAATGACAGAAGTTCTACCCGGAGATATCGTCCTCCGGCGCAAGGGGCCGGTGATGCACCAGGGCATCGCCCTGGACGATGGGCGCGTCCTGCACAACACGCCACGGCGCGGCGAACACGTTTCTTCCATGGAGGACTTTCGGCGCGGCAAGGCCCTGCGAGCGCGGCGACTCGACGAATCGCAGCGCGCACGGGCGCTCCGCCACGCGCGCGAAGCGGCCGAAGGCAAGGCCCAGCGCTACCACCTGTTCAGAAACAACTGCGAACATACCGTGACGCGCGCGACCACCGGCGAGCCAAGGAGCCAGCAGCTTCTGGCGGTCGCCGCGGGTCTGGTTGTTGGCGCCGCGGTGCTGGTCGCGATACGTCATCCGGTCGCGGCGGTCGGCATCGGATACGCCTTGTGTCGGAAACTTCGGAAACGCCGGTAATGGGTGCATCACAACCCAGAGTGATCGCCATCCATGTGGCCCCGGAACGCGGAGGCCCAACCGACGCGCTGGATCAGGCGACGCTGGTTCCCGGTCGCGGCATCGAAGGCGATCACCACCATTCCCAGCCCAACGGCGACCCCGCCAGCGAGGTAACGCTCATCGAGGCGGAGACAGTTGCGGCGTTCAATGCGAGTACGGGGCTCAGCATCGAAGCGCCCGAAACACGCCGCAACATCGTCACGCAAGGCGTCGACCTCAATTCCCTGGTCGGGGAGCGTTTCTCCATCGGGGACGCGCAGCTCGAAGGTATTGAGCCCTGCGACCCGTGCGCGAGCCTTGGCAGGCGGCTGGCAACAACTTCTGTACCAGCCGCGGATGTCGTCAGGGCACTCGCCAATCGGGGAGGCTTGCGGGCCTGCGTCATCGAAGGCGGCACACTGGCCCCCGGCACCGAGATTCACCTCGGCTGAGCCTGACGGAAGGCGAACAACGCTGCGCTACACGAAGTGCAGCCAGTGCTCGAAGGCCGGTTCCTCGCCCCGCACCACGGCCCGGTACATGTCTCGAAGCTGCGTGGTGATCGGACCCACATCTCCATCCCCAACGAACTTGCGGTCGATCCAGAGTGCGGGCCACACCCCCTCCGACGTGCCCGTCAGGAACACTTCCGATGCGCGCTTGAGTTCATCCACCGAGATGTCGCGTTCTTCGCACGCGCTGCCGATGGTCGACGCGAGATCGATGATTGACGCGCGCGTGATACCGAGCAGCACCTTGCTTGCGGGCGGTGTTGCCAGGTCGCCAGCCGCGTCGACAAGGAACACGTTCGCCGTTGGCGCCTCGGTTACACGCCCGGTCTCGTCGAGCAGGACGACATCGTCGAAACCTTCCTGTCGCGCCCGCCATTTGGCGGTCATGGCGGCGGTGTAGTTGGCGGCGACCTTCGCGTGGGGCGGAATGATGTCGTCCCGGCGGCTGCGCTTGTCGCGCTCGATCTTCAGGGACAGTTCCGTTCGCCGATGCGGTTTGCCCGTGTTCCGGTCGACGATGTCGCGGTCGCCGTCATAGGCGGCGATGAATACCGATACACGGGGATCCTGAGGAACCAGTTCGACCTCGACCGAAGGAATCAGCGCGCTGATCTTGACGGACCTGGCGCCGCGGTTGCGGCGCACCGTTTCTGCACAGGCGTCGATCAATTCGTCCACCGCGTAGTCGAGCGGCAGGCCGACGATGTCACAGGTGATGGCGAGTCGTTCAATGTGATCGCGCAGGCGGAACATGGCAACGCCGCGCCGGGTTTCATGGACGCTCAGGTAGTCGAACGCCAGCGAGCCTCGCTGCAGGCTCTGCGACAAAACGTGTACGGTAGCCTCGTCCCAGGCGATGAACTCGCCGTCGCGCCAGATGGTCCTAGCGCGCATATCTCACCAAGGGGGTTGTTGAATCAATAGAGGTCATCGCTAGCTGTCATCCCCATACGCGTTCGGAAAACGATACACGACTGCCATTGTATTCAAGGCCCGGGTCGCGGTCTCTGTCCAGGAGTTGCGGACCGTCGAGATCGACAAAGCGCGCAAATCCGGCAAGCAGCAGCGCCGGCGCCATGGAAAGCGACGTGGAGACCATGCAACCGACCACCACGGAGAGGTCACGCGCCTGCGCTTCCCGCGCCAGGGCCAGCGCACGCGTCAATCCTCCGGTCTTGTCCAGCTTGATGTTCACGGCCTGGTAGCGTTGTGCGACCGCGGCAAGGTTGGAGCCGTCGCGGATGCTCTCATCGGCACAGAGCGGCACCGGTGACTGAAACCCCGCGAGAACCGCATCCTCGCCTTCCGCCAGCGGCTGCTCGATCATCTCGACCCCGGCTTCCAACGCCACCGGGACGAACGCTTCGAGGGCCTTCAGGGACCAGCCTTCATTGACGTCCACGATGAGACGCGCATCGGGCGCATTGGTCCGCACCGCGCGCAGCCGTTCGATATCCAGCGCGACAGAATCCGTTCCCAGCTTTATCTTCAGGACCACGCGGTCGCGCGCGGCGCGTGCCCGTTCGCCCATCGCTTTCGGAGTGTTGAGGCTCAACGTGAACGCGGTGACGACATCGACCGGCCTCGGAACGTCCGCCAGCTCCCATGCCGATCGACCGCTGCGTTTGGCGGCCAGGTCCCAAAGCGCGCAATCGAGCGCATTCCGCGCCGCGCCGGCCGGAAGAGCGTTCGCGAGGCCAGCGCGATCGAAGGGGCCGCGGAACGCATCGATCCTGCGAACGATGTGCGGTGCCGTTTCGCCGTAGCGGGAATAAGGGACACACTCACCGCGGCCCCGGAATTCGCCGTCGGTCACGGTCGCAACCACAACTTCGGCTGTGCGTTTCGTACCCCGGGATATGGTGAACGGACGGGCAACGGGCCAGCTTTGCAGTTGGGCCGCAACCTCCACGGAGCAGGTGCCGCTATTCTCCACGTTCTCGTCCATCTACCCGCATTGGAAACACGGCCCTACCAGAGTCCCGCCACGTGACAGGCCGTTGCCTTCGGGTCCGCAGCAGAAACGGGCTCAAAGCAATCCATCGACGATAACGCCGACGCCCTGCCGCACCGGATCGCATGCGGGCAACCGGAATCGATGGCCGGTCTGCTCAATAACGTGCATCGCATCCGCCGTCGCGAGCGCCGAGGTGTCCATGGCGATGCCGACACAACGGATATGCGGGTTGGTAAGACGCCCAAGCGCGATGGTCTCGGCGATCACGTCCTCGATGGACGCGATCGGCACATCGACATTGCGCATGGTTCGGCGGTTCGGTTCGTGGCAGACGACGAAAGCGTCCGGCTGCGTGCCGTGCAGCAGCGCCAGGCTGACGCCGGCGAAGGACGGATGAAACAACGAACCCTGGCCCTCCACCACGTCCCAATGGTCCGCATCGGCATCCGGCGACAGTGCCTCCGCAGCGCCCGCCGCGAAGTCGGAGACAACCGCGTCGATGGCGATGCCAGAGCCGGATATGAGAATGCCCGTCTGTCCCGTTGCGCGGTAGTCCGCGTCCACGCCGCGCCGCAAGAGTTCCCGTTCGATGGCGAGTGCGGTGTACTTCTTGCCCACGGAGCAGTCGGTGCCTACCGTCAGTAGCCGTTTGCCCGTGCGCTTGCGGCCGCTCGCCGTGTGAAACGTACCACGGGGGTGGCGCACGTCGAACAACCGCCGGCCCAGACGACACGCGGACCTTGCGATCCCGGTCATGTCGGCAAGACGCACATGCATGCCGCTCGCGACATCCAGTCCTGCTTCCAAAGCTTCGACGACGTGGCTGTGCCATGCGTCCGGGAGCACACCGCCGGGATTGACGGCGCCAATGACGAAGGTCCTGGCACCTGCGCGCGCCGCCTCGGCGATGGACAGCTCGGAAACGCCGAGATCGGCGCCGCAGCCGGAAAGCCGCATCTGTCCGGCGACAGCGTCCGGACGCCAGTCGACGATGCCCTGTCCGGTCTTCGCCGCCAGGGCGTCTCTGGCGTCGCCGAGAAAGAGGAGATAAGGCGTCTTGATGCGCATGTCGCGGCGACCCTGTCGCGCTGGCTGCTCACCTGCTCACCATAGGGTCAAACCGCGCGGTTTTCCACAGTCAGGACCCACAGTCAGACCCCGTGATCGATCATCGCCTGCCGCCGGTGACGAGATCTGGCAAGACCCTCGCCGGCGTCAAACCATGACTGTCGATCGGACAGGTCCGCGAATGCGACAAGGTGAAGCAGACTCGAATCGACCATTAGACCTCCCGCGACGATACCCTCGACCGCGATCCGAACGTCGGTCCCGAGACCCACCGCTTCGTGTTCCTCGATGTACCCCTTGTTGAGCTTGGACAAAAACCCTCGCGCTGCTTCTGTGTCCGGTACGCCTGACACGCTCGTCCGATAGCTGTGTTCCAGCGCATCGATACCGTAGCTGCGGACCAGTTTGGGCAGCAAGGCGGAGAATGCCGCTGGCTTGTCGAAGACATCCAACCCGCAAATGTCCCCACCGATCGCGAAGATGCCGCCGCACACGTCCGGCTCCGCCCGGAAACACGCCACCAGTTCATCAAGCGTCGATGCGTGCTGCTCGAAAAAGGCACCCATCGCACCGGTTGGCGACTCCGCAGCCATGGCAATCGTCTTGGCCCGGATTTCCCCCCAGACCGCCGATTGGTCCGAGTGTCGCGTGCCTCCGAAGCGCATGGACTCTTGCACGCTGGAGAGTCTCGCCGCACGCCCCCGCGAATGATGCACGCGCTGCGACAGCACGAAGGGATCGGTCTGGCGTGACCAGCGTCCCTGTTCGACGCAGGAAACCGGAACAGAAGTTGTCCTGTCCGGCGCAAGCAGGAGCGTGAGATTGGCGACTCTGTTTTGCTTGGCCCCGACGAATTCTTCACCGTCCACAATGAGGACACCGCACTCCGCCCGGTTGTCGACCAGCAGATCGGGAACACTCCCTCGCTCGGAAACTTCCCGAATGGTGACCAGTCCGGCCACCAGGGCATCGCGCAGAAGCATGTAGTCCACGGTGCCCTCCAACGGCGAGCGGAGGGGATACATCGAGAGCCCTCGAGCAGTTGTCGGCTGACCGACAACGAGGCGAGAAACTGCTAATTTAGCTGGATGCATTGACAAGACTCCGTTTATATTTTCGGTGTATCAATTCACGCCAGCCTACATTCCTGTGGGATTTAGTCAACAGTAGACGTCATCTATTACCCACTAAAATGCCACTGGAACGAGATCGCAATGCGCAGCTATTCGGCCAAGGAGTTGGAGCAGGCAACCGGGTTTGACCGCAGAACCATTGCCTACTACGTGCAAATGGGGCTGATCCCGAAGGTCGGTCGTAGAGGTCCCCGAACACGGTATCCCAAGATCGTGCTGGATCGACTCCTGGTTGTCCGCCGCATACGAGAGGCCGAGGAGGCTGGCGAAATCCGCCCTGTCTCGTTAGCGGATATGGGCGACATCTTCAGCCGGGCGCCCGCCGAACTTCTCGCCCAGGTGGCGGACAGACAGGTGCCCGTAGCGACGGCGCTGCCAGGTGAGGCCATATCCACCGAACGTTCGCCCCAGGCGAGAAGCATGGCAAGAGAAACCGCCTGGTCGGCGCAGGAGGTCCGTGAGCCATCCGTGGAATCCGTGTTGGATGGTCCGCCGCGCAAGGCACGTACGTACGGCGCAACCGTCGCTGACTCGCCGTCGTCCCTTACGGATATCGAGACGAAACTGGGCGACGCCCTCTCCGAACTGCAGACGCGCGCCCACAATCGGGGGCGCCAGCAGGGCTCCGTCGACCAGTGGTCACGCGTCGAGATTTCGCCCGATGTCGCACTATCGGTACGCGGAGCCACCGATGAGGACGCGCCGCTCCTGGAATCGGTGGGCAAGGAGCTGCGCAGGCTCATCTCCCAGGGCCAGGAACGTTCCGAGCGCTAACCGCGCGTCAGATGTTCAAGATTCTACGCACACACAAAGGCGGTTTCCGAGTTCCCGGGGGCCTGGCGGCCAGCCTGCTGGCAATCGTCCCGGCACTCGGCACGGCGGCGGAACCGAGCCACGGCTTCGCGTATTTCGGCGACCTGCAATACCCGAAGGACATGCCGCACTTCGACTACGCAAATCCGGACGCCCCGAAAGGGGGAGACCTTCACCTGTCCATCGTCGGCAACTTCAACAACGTGCATGCGTACGTCGACAAGGGAAACCTCACTCCCTTCATGGACACCAGGCTGGGATCCAGGGTCTACGACCAGCTCATGCGGTGGTCCGAGGACGAACTGGCTTCCTACTACGGTCTGCTTGCCGAAAGCGTGGAGGTGGCAGACGACTATGGTTGGGTCGAGTACACGCTGCGCGACAACGCGTACTGGCACGACGGTGAACCGGTCACGGTCGACGACGTTCTGTGGACCTTCAAGATGGTGAAGACCGAGGCTGGCCACAGCTGGAAAGCGCGATATGCACCCTTCGACAGGATCGAGCAGACCGGTCCACGGTCATTCAGGATCCATTTCGTCGAGGATGAAGATGTCGATTGGGGCCCGCCATTGGTCGTTCTCACCGCCCGTTTCACCACGCTGCCCCGACACTACTGGGAGGACAGGGACTTCACCGCCACAACCCTCGAGCCGCCGCTTGGCAACGGACCCTATCGCCTTGCCGAGGTCGAGGCCGGACACAAGGTGATTTTCGAACGCGTCGAGGACTATTGGGGCAAGGATCTGAACGTCAACGTAGGCCACCACAACTTCGACCGCATCGTGTACACGTACTACTTCGACCGGAACGTCATGCTCCAGGCGATGCGAGCGGGATTCATCGATTTCTTTTTCGAAGAGGACGAAAGCCACTTCCACACGGCCTACGACTTCGAGGCCTATCACAAGGGTTTCTTCAAGCGGGAAACCTATCGAATGGGCTATTCCTACGGCATGCATGAGAGCGTCGTCTTCAACACCCGCCGCGACCTGTTCAAGGACATACGGGTCCGGGAGGCGCTGACGCTGGCCTACAACTTCGATTGGGCGAACCGCGTGTACTGGTTCAATGGCCTCGAACGCAACAACAGCTACTTCATGCGTTCGGGGATGCAGGCCCGGGGGCTGCCGCCAGCGGCGGAACTCGAGATCCTGGAACCGTTGCGCGACCACGTGCCGGAGCGGGTCTTCACGCATCCCGTGGCGCTGCCGCAGAACGAACCATACGGGCGCAACCGCGATACGCTGCTCCAGGCTGACGCGTTACTCAACGAAGCGGGCTGGGTGATCAGGGATTTCCAGCGCGTCAATGCCCAGACCGGAGAGCCATTCACGGTGGAGTTCATCGTCAGGATCACCCTCCACGAGCGCATGCTGGTGCCCTTCGTCGACAACCTCAAGCGCTTGGGGATCAACGCGGTGCTGCGCAAGCTCGAAAGCAACGTGATGACCAACCGGCTGCGGAACTACGACTTCGATTCGACGATTCGCAAGCTCTACACGTTCATGGTCCCGATCCCGGATCGCATGCGCAGAACGTACAAGTCGCAGTGGGCTGATCGACCGAGTCAGACCAACCTGCCCGGCATCAAGAATCCAGCCGTGGATATCCTGGTGGAAAAGGTGCTGAACGCCACGACCGAGGAAGAAATGAACACCGCCGGACGAGCCCTCGATCGGGTATTGCTTTCGAACTTCTACGTCATTCCCGAAGGGTGTCCACTCGGCCGCCACCCGGTCTACTGGGACCGGTTCGGGCACCCTCCCATGGGCCGGGAGAACATGAACTGGACGGGGTTCCCGCAGTTGTGGTGGCTCGACGTTGAGAAGAACGCCCGGGTAGAGGATTACCTGGCCGGGATGCGGGGAGACTAGCATCAACCAAGTGCCGGCACTGGCAGTGCGTGTTCTTGCCTGCTTCCTGATGCTTGTTCCCGCCCCCGGAGTCGCGGCGGCGCCAAGCCACGGCTTCGCGTATTTCGGCGACCTGAAGTACCCGAGCGACATGCGGCACTTCGACTACGCTTATCCGGATACGCCGAAAGGCGGAACGGTCAGAATGTCGATCGTCGGCACGTTCAACAATCTGCACATCTATGTCGAAAGGGGGGTGGCGGCTGTCTACCTGGACCCCAGGCTCGGCACGCCTCTCTACGATCCTCTCATGGAGGCGTCGGAAGACGAACTGGCTTCCTACTACGGCAAGCTCGCGGAAAGCGTGGACGTGGCGGACGACTACAGTTGGGTGACCTACACGCTGCGCGAAAACGCCTATTGGCACGACGGCAAACCGGTTACCGTGGACGACGTCCTGTGGACACTCGAAATCATACGTTCCGACGCGTCCTACGGTTGGAGAGAGAGATACCGCGATATCGTCGAACTGGAACAGACCGGGCCCCGGTCCTTCACGTTTCGTTTCAGCGAGACCGCCGAGAAGAACCCGCAACTGGTGATCCTCACGGCCGGGTTCACGCCGCTGCCGAAGCATTATTGGGAAGACCGAAAGTTCTCCGCCACGACCCTCGAACCGCCCCTCGGAAACGGCCCGTATCGCATCGCCGAGGTGGACCCCGGCCACAAGCTGGTATTCGAACGGGTCGAGGACTACTGGGGCAGGGACCTCAACGTGAGCGTCGGTCACAACAATTTCGAGCGCATATCGATCCTCTACTTTTTCGACATGAACGTCATGCTGCAGGCGCTGCGGGCAGGCGTCTTCGACTACTACCGCGACCAGAACGAGAGCACCTTCGCCACCGCCTACGATTTCGCCGGCTATCACAAGGGCCTGTTCAAGAAGGAAACCCATCTCATGGGCACTTCCTACGGCATGCACTATTGCATCGTGATTAATAATCGCCGAGACCTGTTCAAGGACATACGGGTCCGGGAAGCGCTGACACTGGCCTACAACTTCGAGTGGGCGAACCGCGTTTACTGGCATGGCGGCATGGACCGCAACAACAGCTTTTTCATGCGATCGGGGATGCAGGCCAAGGGACTCCCGTCCGAAGCGGAACTCGCGCTGCTGGAACCGTTTCGTGACCAGGTGCCCGAGCGCGTGTTTACGCATCCGGTGCCGTTGCCGAAGAATGGCCTTTTCGGGCGCAATCGCGATACGCTGCTCGAAGCCGACGCGCTGCTCGTCGAGGCTGGGTGGGTGGTCGAAGATTTCAGGCGCGTCAACTCAAAGACTGGAGAGCCTTTTGCCTTCGACTTCATTATCTCCAGCACGGAACATGAACGCATGCTCACGCCCTTCGTCGACAACCTGAAACGGCTTGGGATAAACGCGGTATTGCGCAAGGTCGAGAGCAACCTGATGGTCAATCGGCTGCGGAATTACGACTACGACGCGACGATGCGCAAGTTCTATACCTTCAGAGTCCCCTTTCCCGCGCGCCTGCGCAGCCAGTTCAGTTCCCGGTCGGCGGACCAGCCCGACATGACCAACTACGCGGGCATCAAGCACCCCGCAGTGGACTTTCTGGTGGAGGAGATCGCCCAGGCGACGACGGAAGCGGACATGAATGCCGCCGGGCGGGCGCTGGATCGGGTTCTGCTCTGGAATTTCTACGTCATACCGGAAGGTCATCCCGTCGGGCGCCATCTCGTATACTGGGACCGGTTCGGCCACCCGCCTCTCGGCATCGAGCACATGAACTGGACGGGATTCCCGCATCTGTGGTGGCTGGACGAGGAGAAGAACGCCCGGGTGGATGCCGGGCTCGCCGGAATGAAGGGCAACTAGCGAGGATCGTTTCCAAGCATGCACAAAGTCCGCCAATTCGCGATCAGGATCGGCTCGTCCTACGTCACTCGCAGGCTCGCGCTGATGCTGCCAACCCTCGTCGGCATCATGCTCGTGAACTTCGTCATCATCCAGGCGGCGCCGGGAGGTCCGGTCGATCAGGCCATCGCCCGGCTCCAGGGCGAGGGCGTGGCCGCAACCGCCATGGTCGGAGGCGGAGGCGGCTCTCCCGGCGGCATGCAAGCGGGCAACCCCAGCAGCTACGAGTTCGCGCGGGGGATCGACCCGGAACTCATCAAGGAACTGGAGAAGCAGTTCGGTTTCGACAAGCCGGCGCACGTCCGCTTCCTCACCATGCTGCGGGACTACTTCTCGTTCGACTTCGGCAACAGCTTCTACCAGGATGTCCCGGTGGTCGACCTGGTGATAGATCGGTTGCCGGTGTCGCTGTCGCTGGGCATCGCCGCGCTGCTCGTCACCTATACGATTTCGCTTCCGCTGGGCATACGGAAGGCTGTCAGCGACGGCACGCCGTTCGATATCTGGACCAGCATCGTGATCCTCGCCGGCTATGCGATCCCGGCGTTCATCCTGGCAATGGTGCTCATCATCCTGTTCTGCGGCGGCGAGTATTTCGACTGGTTCCCGTTGCGGGGACTGATATCGGACAACTATTCCGAGCTGACGTTCTGGGAACAGGTCAAGGACCGGGCGCACCACCTCGCCATGCCCGTCGCCGCCCTCACCTTCGGGAGTTTCGCGACGTTGACCATGCTGACGAAGAACTCGTTTTTGGACGAGATCAACAAGCAGTACGTTCTCACCGCCCGGTCGAAGGGCCTGACGCCGGGACGCGTTCTCTACGGCCACGTATTCCGTAACGCCATGCTCATCGTCATCGCGGGATTCCCGGCGGCGCTGCTCGGCATACTCTTCACCGGCGGCTTTCTGATCGAGATCATATTCTCGTTGCGGGGCATCGGCCTGCTGGGATTCGAGGCCATCATGTCCCGGGACTATCCGATCGTGTTCGGCACGCTGTTCGTGTTCACCCTGCTCGGCCTCGTGACGCAGCTCATCGCCGACCTTGTCTACACGTTCGTTGATCCCCGAATAGATTTCGAGACGAGGGGAACGTAGTCGTGAGCGAAGCGAACATCGCGGCGGGCACGGACGCCGGCCAGCGCTGGCAGGCCAGTCCGCTCACAAGACGCCGATGGGCGAACTTCCGCGCAAACAAGCGCGGATACTGGTCGCTTTGCATATTCCTTTCGCTTTTCACCTTTACCCTCTTCGCGGAGTTCATCGCCAACGACAAGCCGCTGGTGATCTACTACGAGGACCGCTACTACTTCCCGATATTCAAGCAGTACGCCGAGACGGAGTTCGGTGGCGTGTTCAAGGTCGAAGCAGACTATCGGGAGCACTTCGTCCATGACCTCATCCACGACAAGGGAGGCTGGTGGATCTGGCCACCGATTCGCTACAGCTACAACACCATCGACTATTACCTGCCCGGCACCGCCCCTTATCCGCCTTCGAAGGAGCACTGGCTGGGCACCGACAACGTCGGCAAGGACGTATTGGCCTCTCTCATCTACGGGGCACGGCTGTCCTTCGTGTTCGGCCTGGTGCTGACGTTCTGCAGCTCGATCATCGGCGTGTGCGCCGGCGGCCTTCAGGGATATTTCGGCGGCAAGGTGGATCTCTTCGCCCAACGATTCGTCGAGATCTGGGCAGGGCTACCGATACTCTTCATCCTGATCATCCTCGCCAGCATCGTCGAGTCCAACGTGTTCTGGCTGCTGGGTATCCTGGTCCTCTTCAGTTGGATGGCCCTGGTGGGTGTCGTGCGGGCGGAGTTCCTGCGTGCGCGGAATTTCCAGTACATCGATGCCGCCCGCGCTCTCGGTGTCAGCGATCTCCGGATCATGGTGCGGCACGTGCTGCCGAACGCCATGGTGGCGACCATCACTTTCCTGCCCTTCATCCTGACCGGATCGATCACGCTGCTCACATCCCTCGATTTCCTGGGCTTCGGGCTGCCGTCGGACTCGCCGTCGCTCGGTCGCCTGCTGGCGCAGGGACGCGCCAACATCCACGCGCCCTGGCTTGTCATGACCACGTTCTTCACGCTGGCGACCATGCTGATGCTCCTCATCTTCACGGGAGAAGCGGTGCGCGATGCGTTCGATCCGCGCAAGGACCCGGCAGCCGGTCCCGTTCAGTCGAAGAGCTGATTCGAGCCCACTCCGAGAGACCGCCGTCAGGATTGGACGATTTCCCACGCGATTTCCCGTCGATGGGCTACATCGCATCGACGGCCGAAAGCGTACGGTAGTGCACTCGGTCGTGCAGCAGACGCACGAAGGAAACACGGCGGATTTGCTATGATCGCGACGCCTCGGCCCACTCTCGAGGAAACGCCATTGGTCGCCAAACCAGTTCGCCGTCGCTTGACCGCCGATGACTTCGAGCAAATGTGCTCGGCGGGAATCCTGACAGCCGACGACCGCGTGGAACTGATCGATGGGGAACTCATCGAAATGCCGCCAATGGGCCCCCCGCACGCGGGCATCGTGAATCGCCTGGCCGAGATCCTGCTCTTGCGCCTGGGCGATACGGCGAAGCTGCGCATTCAGTCCTCCGTGCGGCTATCGAATCACACCCAGCCGGAACCCGATCTGGCGGTCGTAAAGCCAGATCCTCGCCACTACCTGCTGCGCCATCCCAGACCAGCCGACATCCTGTTGGCGATCGAAGTAGCCGACTCGTCGCTTGACTACGACCGCGAGCAAAAGGTCCCCCGTTACGCCGCCGCCGGCGTGGCCGAAGTGTGGCTCGTCGATGTCGGAAAGAAGCAAGTCACGATCTACACGGCACCGTCTTCCGGCGGCTATGGCTATTCCCGAACAGTGGCCTGGGCGGAGGAGATCGTCGCCACCGCAGTTGAAGGCCTTCGCCTGACTTTCGAGGAGTTCTTGCCGAAGGCGTATTTCGAGTAGCCAACGCCGCCACGCGTTGTGAATCGGCCCGGAATTTCGGGCCGATTCCGAGGGTGGCCGCGCGTTGCTACCCGTTGTACCTCCAGTTGCCATGGAAGCCGTAAGGCACCCGATGCGGTAGTTCCGCGCAGGCGATCGGTCCATCCGCGACGCTCGACGCATCAAGAACGATCAGGTCGCTGCGGTTTTCGGCGGCGCGGTACACGACGCTCAACAGGTAGCCGTCGCCCTCCTCCGCTTTCCTGGACCTCGGCACGAATACGGGCTCGCCCGTGACATCGCCTTCCGGGAGCACGTACTGATCGCGCCGAGCCGACGAGAAGTCGTGGCAGACAACGGCGTTGAAGGTCGCATCTCCCGTCGACCCGGCATAGTAGCCAAGGCGATGGCGACCGCAGGCGAAGCGGTCGTCGACACGCGGAAACTCGCCACCGACATCGTCGAGATAGCGGCGACGCACGCCGTTCGAATTGTCCGCAAGATCGATGGTCCACTCGGCGAGGCGCGCGTCTCCCGAGGCTGTCGGACTGCCGTCTGCCTTGGGGAACAGCGGCACCTCCTCGAACTGCATGACGTGGGCGACGATGCGACTGCCGTCGCTGTAGGCGTTCATCGTATGGAACACATAGCAGGGGTCTGTCTCGAACCAACGCATGTTCTCGACCGAGCCACCTCTCGGCATGACGCCGATGTGCGTGCCCTTGTCCGGCTCCCAGGCCAGGGGCGGCTCGCCGCGCATCGCCCGCTCCAGGCTGCCCGTGACCGGGAATATCGGAAAGACCACGTGTTCGTCCGTCACGATGAAGTCGTGCACCATGCTGACAAAGGGCGCATCGAAGTGCTCCGAACGCGTCAGCGTCCCGGCCGCGTCCACGCTCTGGTAGCTGATGTCCCGGCTGAACATGCCCGCAGCCATGTAGCCGAAGAACAGCATTTCACCGGTCCTGGGATCGAACTTCGGGTGGGCGGTCATCGGTCCTTCGAACCGGTCGTCGAAGTGCCAGGCACCGATTGAGTCTAGGGTCGCCGGGTCGACCTCGAAGGGCGCATGTCCCTCCTCCAGTGCCAGTAGCTTGCCGCCGTGCCAGACGACGTTGGTGTTGGCGAGGCCATCGTCCGTCACCCCCTGGGTGACGGGATCGTTTTCCGGCGGATTGAAGGGATTGTAGAGGCTGCGGCCCTCGCGTCTCTCCAACGTCCATTTCACGGTGCGCGCCCAACGGTTGCGGTACCGCACCCGGCCGTCGCGGATGTGAAACATGTGCAGCATTCCGTCGCCGGCAAACCAATGATGGTCTGCTCGGGGCGGGAACTGCGGGTCGGGACCGTTACGGTAGTAGGTGATATCCAGATCCGGGGGCAATTCGCCGCGAACGATCACGTCGTCGATGTCACATTCCATGCGGATCGGAGCGAAGTTCCCGATCAGTTGGGGGTGGTCCGGGTACGGCGTTGTCATGGTCCTTCCTCGACGTCACGGGCCAGGGGCGCACACTGTAACCGGTCGGGAGAGGACTTTCCGTTATTGATCAGAATCCCCGCCGGTAGAATGCGGGTCGGATATCCGCACACGCGCATGGGCTTGGGAACGTCACACGCATGACCGCACTTTTCACTCACTTGAACTGTCTCGAACACGACATGGGCGAACGCCACCCGGAGCGTCCCGCGCGGCTCGCCGCCGTGCTGATGCACCTCGACGAGACAGGGCTCTATTCCGATCTTGACGTGCACGAAGCGCCCGAAGCGCAGCGAATCGACTTGGCGCGCGTGCACGGCGATGCGTTCCTCGACGGACTCGCGGAACTCACCCCGGAGGAGGGCCTCGTTCGCCTCGATCCGGACACCGCGATGGGACCGGGTTCGCTCCGCGCCGCGCGAACCGCAGCAGGCGCGGCAGTGGCCGCCGTCGAACTGGTCCTCGGAGGTGCCGACAACCGGGCATTCTGTGCCGTACGGCCACCCGGACACCACGCTGAGGGGTCGCGGGCAATGGGATTTTGTTTCTTCAACAGCGTCGCGGTGGCCGCGGCCCGGGCCCTGGAAGATCCCCGTATCAATCGCGTCGCCATCCTCGACTTCGATGTCCACCACGGCAACGGCACCGTCGCCGCCTTCATGGACAACCCCGACGTCCTCGTCTGTTCCAGTTTCCAGTTCCCGTTCTATCCCTACCGGCTGCAAGATGTGCAGCGGCCCAACATCGTCAACACGCCGCTGCCCGCAGGCACGCGCGGCCCGGAATTTCGAAAGGCACTGGAACGTGACTGGCTGCTCGCCCTCGACGATTTCAGACCCGACCTCTTCCTGGTCTCGGCGGGCTTCGACGGCCACGCCGACGATCCCCTCGCGGGACTCCTGTTGACCGAAGAGGACTACGCCTGGGTGACCAGCCTGATCACGGCTGCCGCGAAGCGCCACGCCAGCGGACGCATCGTCTCGATGCTGGAGGGCGGCTACGACCTCGGAGCACTCTCTCGCAGCGTGGCTGCGCATGTCGAGGGATTGATGGCGTGACAGGCCGAAACGATCACCGCAGGCCGGCGAGCAGTTCCACCAACGTGTCGGGACGACCTATGCCGCCGCCCTTGGTGACCAGGTATCCGTCACCAAAACGCGCTATCGGCACTGCGGTGTCGATCGTGCCAAGCACGTCCAGCGTTTCATCGCCAACCACTGCGGCTGCCGTGTCGCCGCCCAGAACGAACAGCGTACCGGTGCCGTACCCGCTCTGGAGGGCCCGGTGCGCACCCCCGGCCATCGACATGGCCATCTCCTCGGCCTCGCCGGTAGAAATGGCATTGGGCGGCACGGGTGTCGCCACCACGGTGATCGTGTTTTGTCCGGTCACTACTGATGGCAGTTCAAGGCCGTCCGACAGGGTCAAGACCGGAACTTCCAGTCTCGCGATCTGTTCGCGGCTCATGGCGTTGAGGCTGCCGCACAGGATCAGGACCGGAGGCTCGACAGGAACTTCTCGGGGCACGCCATCCGGAAACACGGTGGACGCATATGCCGCAACGGCGCCGCTCGGGCCAACCATTGCGCGGCCTTCATCGTGGCATCGCTCGGCGGCAGCGGCGAGTTCCGCATTGTCGTTGGCGTCCCAGACGACGACATCGCCGTCGGCGCAACCCGTGGTTTCCAGGATTTCCATCGGCCGACTGCTTCGTGGTGCCGTCAGCGGATCTTTGCCGAACGGTGACTCCAGCACGGGCACGTCGTCGACATAGACCACGCCGTCCAGGCAACGTCGACCGGCATCGGGAAAGCTCGGCACCACGGCGACCGGATGCCCAAGCTGCAACAGGCCCTTTACTTCGAACGGCCAGTTTCCCCGCAGACCGGAGTCGATCTTGTGGCACCTAAAACGGGCGTTCCTCGCGTGCGCGGCCGCCGCCTGCCGCTGTGCTGCCTCCGGATCCAGGTGCCGCGATGCGATGTCGACGACGCAGCAGGTATCGTTGTCGGCACCTGTGCCGCAGGGCACCGAGAAGCGCGTGTTGGCGACCGTGCCCGCAATCTCCAATGCGCCGGTTCGGTCGTCAGAAGTAATGAACAGCGTGCGAGTGCGTTCGCGCCGTCCACCCGGGGTCGTGGGCGTGGTCAAGTCAGATCAACGCGCGCCACACGGACGATGGCCCGCAGTGCTTCCGGCAGCTCCACAACCTCATCGGTGGTCAACGCTATCCATTGTGTCGATTCTTCCGGGACCGTGCGGTCCCATCCGCTGGATCATTGTAACAGCGCGGTCTGACGCGATCGCTCGATCATTCACGCGGGGACGGTATGATCGAGACATTCGCCGCGGGCCGATTCACCATCGATGGGCAATGACAACGTGTATTTCGTGACCGGGACCGACACCGGCGTCGGCAAGACGTTTATCGCGAGCACACTGCTGCGGGCGGCGAAGGCCCGTGGACTGACGTGTGTCGGCTACAAACCAATCGCCGCAGGCGCGACCTTGCAGGATGGCGAACTCCTAAACGAAGACGCCCTGGAACTTATCGAGGCCGCCGGCACCGGACTCGACTACGCGGACATCAATCCGGTCGTGCTGCGTCCGGCGATTGCGCCACACATCGCCCTGGGACAGGTCGATCGCCGCGTCAGTGCCCGGCAACTGGCAGAAGCATGTCCCGAAGCGGCGTTTGTCCTGGTCGAAGGCGCCGGCGGCTGGTTCGTCCCGCTGAATGAACGCGAGACACTCGCGGATGTCTGCGTGGCGCTCGGCGCGAAGGTCATCCTCGTGGTCGCCATGAAGCTCGGCTGCCTGAACCACGCCCTCCTGACCGCTGACGCGATCGCGAGGGCAGGACTGACGCTGGCGGGCTGGGTCGCAAACGCTCTCGGGGATCCCATGCCCTTCCTCGCCGAGAACATCGACACGCTACGCGAACGACTGCCCGGGCCCTGCCTCGGCATCGTGCCGCATGTGGATAGTCCGAAAGACGCAGTAAGGTTCCTCAACCTGGAGCCCCTGTGGAACTGAACGCGTCCCTCGACTTCGACCGCCGGCATATCTGGCACCCCTACACGTCGATGACAGATCCCCTGCCCGCGTATCCCGTGGAGTCGGCCAGCGGCGTGCGCATCCGCCTGGCCGACGGACGGGAACTGATCGACGGAATGTCATCGTGGTGGTGCGCCATTCACGGGTACAACCATCGAGAACTGAACAAGGCAGCGCGGGTGCAACTGGAAAGGACCGCGCACGTCATGTTCGGGGGGCTGACACATGAACCGGCCATCGAACTTGCGCGGAGCTTGATCGACATCACGCCGGACGGCCTGCAGCACGTGTTCTTCTCCGACTCCGGCTCGGTGTCCGTCGAAGTCGCGATCAAGATGGCCATCCAGTACTGGGGTGCGATGGACCGGCCGGAAAAACACCGCCTGCTGACCATCCGGGGCGGATATCATGGCGACACCTTCGGCGCCATGAGCGTTTGCGACCCGGTCACCGGGATGCACGAACGTTTCCGCCGCGTGCTGCCGCAGCACATCTTCCTCGAGCGGCCGCGATCCAGGGTCGACGAGCCGTTGTCGACCGAGGACGCGGAGCGCATCGAAACGGCGTTGGGCAAACACCATGGTGAACTCGCAGCCGTGATCCTGGAACCGGTCGTGCAAGGCGCCGGAGGTATGTGGTTCTACTCCGCGGAGTACGTAGCTCGCGTCGCAGAACTCTGCGCCGAACTGGATGTCCTCCTCATCGCGGACGAAATCGCCACCGGATTCGGCCGTACCGGACGTCTCTTCGCATGCGAACACGCGAACGTCGAACCCGACATCATGTGCCTCGGCAAGGCCTTGACCGGCGGCTACATGAGCCTCGCGGCCACGCTGACCAACACCCGGGTCGCCAGGGGCATCTCCGCCGACGGCGGCGTGCTGATGCACGGGCCGACCTTCATGGCCAATCCGCTGGCATGCGCGGTAGCGCGTAAGAGCATCGATCTGCTGCAGGCCGGACCATGGAGGTCGCGCGTCGGCGATTTCGAAAGTCAGCTCCAGCGGGAACTGGGCGCTTTTCGGGAGCATGCGGCCGTGCGGGACGTGCGCGTTTTCGGTGCCATCGGCGTGGTGCAGACCCACGAGCCTGTTCCAGTGGCGGACCTTCAACGCGTTTTCGTGGAGCGGGATGTGTGGATCCGCCCCTTCGCCGACCTGATCTACCTGATGCCGCCCTATATCATGGGGGCGGATGACCTCGCTTGCCTTACATCGGCAATCGGCGCCGGACTGGATACCCTGTAGGGCCATCCTCGAGCCGCCAAGACCATGACGTACGACCGACCGACTGATCCCTTACACGTTGTTGACGTCCTGGTCGAGGGCTTCCGTCTTTTTCGGGCGAGCATCCGATCACTGTACCTGCCCGCGTTCCTGCTCGTACTGATCGTCGGAGCGATCAACCCGGTCGAGATTCCGTCTCGAGATCCCGTGGCGAGTCTCGACTTCGACCAGAACGATTGGTTTCGCTTCATCGCCTCCATGGTTGCAGGCTTTTACATGTACGCAGTCATGACTGCCGTCGTTCACTACGTTGCATCAGGCGCGCCGCAGGGCGTTCCCTCGCCGCTCTCCATCGCCACGCGTCGGTTCCCGGTCATACTGGCCGTCAATCTCCTGTACGTGCTTGGCGTCATGTTGGGTACCATGCTGCTGATCGTTCCCGGCATCTTTCTGTTCGTCACCCTGTACTTCAGCCCGCTGTTGCCGATCACCGAAGGCAAGGGTCCGACCGAGAGCATCCGTGGGAGTATTGCTCTCATCCAGGGACATTGGTGGCGAACATTTGCGGTTGCTGGGATCACGATCACTTTCGGATTCATGATGGGCGCCGTCAGCGGAGAATTTGCGCTGTCCCTCACAGACCGGTTAGACAGCGAGCTCGCCGCAGCCACCGTCTCCAGGCTGACGTACGCCGCGTTCGAGGCAATCATCTATTCGCTGAGCGTTTGCATCACGTACGCCCTGTACCAGGACTTGCGGATGCGGCACAACGGTGTGGCGTCCGCATAGGCGAGGATGATCGAACGGGCGGATTGGCGAATCCACCCGCATTCGAATACGCCCTACGACATCAGCCAAGCAGTTCGTCGATTTCCTTCATCTCGTCGGCGGAGAGGCGCATCGTCGACGCTTCCACGTTGGCCTTCGCCTGCTCCGGCCGCGTTGCGCCGGCGATCACCGAGGATACGCACGGGAACGACAGCAACCAGCCAAAGGCCAGTTCCAGCAACGAACGGTCCCGCTCCCGCGCAAAGGCGTCGAGTTTCTCGACGCGGTCGAAGTTCTCGTCCTTCAACGAACGGGCGGCCGCCGCCGGGGCAGAGAGTCGCGTCCCCTCCGGAGCCGGCACGCCCCGCTGGTACTTGCCGGTGAGCAAACCGCTCGCGAGCGGAAAAAACGGCAGCATGCCAAGCTCGAACCGGTCACAGGCGGGAATGACCTCCCGCAACACGTCACGCTCCAGCAGGCTCATGTGGTTCTGCGCGGTGATGAACGGGTTGAGATGGTCCCGCAATGCGGTCCAATGGGCATCGGCGATCTGCCAGCCGGCAAAGTTGGAGCAACCGGCGTAGCGGATCTTGCCCTGCCGGATGCAATCGTCCAGCGCGCGCAGTGTCTCGTCGATGGGCGTCAGGGGATCCGGAAGATGTATCTGGAAGAGATCGATGTAGTCCGTCTCCAGGCGGCGCAAACTCGCTTCCACGGCTGCAATGACGTGGCGCCGGGAGGCGCCGCGGTTGTTCGGTCCGGGTCCCATCGGAAACCCGCACTTCGTCGCAACGATGACATCATCGCGGCGGCCTTGCAGGGCCTTGCCGAGATACACCTCGGAGAGTTGGGAGCCGTACATGTCGGCGGTATCGAAGAAGTCGATACCGACATCGATGGCGGCGTCTACCACGGCGCGGGTTCCCGCTTCATCGAGGCGCTGGCCGAAGTTGTTGCAGCCGAGGCCCACCTCCGAAACCTGCAAGCCGCTGTTACCCAGTCTTCTATGTTCCATTTTTCTTCCTGTGTCAGGCAATCGCGCGCATATTGAATCAGATCGATCCCCGGAAGGCGAAAGCCCCACTAAAGGCCTGCTACATCACCTTGTCCCAAGTCGCGAAGCGCGCGCTCAGGATCCGAAAACGGCGAGGGCCGGATCGTACTGTTCGGCGTAGAACGGACCTTCACCGCCCATTTCAATCAGGCGTTTCCTGCTTGCTTCGAGTTCATCCTCCGCGCCTTCAACGCCCTGCAGCAGTTTCACCAGCGCTATCCAGCCGCCAGCCATCTCCTCGACATCCTTCGCCCCTTCGCTTGCCGCGCGATCGGCGCAAGTGGAAAACAGGCGTTTTGCGGCTTCGTGATCACCGCCGGCGAGTTCGTGCACGGCGTTGATCCAGTAGGCACCGGCCTCGGCCGACACATCCAGCTCGGAGACGATGTTCAAATGCGCCCTCGCGAAGCCGGCGCCCAACTCACGCTGCTCGTTGGTGACGGCAGGGCCTTCCTCACTCCAGCCAGGCCAGCAATTGGCGGCGATGTTGTAGGCCGTCATGTAGGCGACCTTGGAATAGCCCCCGCGGTCTTCAGCGTCCGTGCTCTGCTCCGCCGCGCTCATGGCCGCCTCGAATACAGCGCGGGCAGTCACCAGGTACGAAGCCAAATCATGTTTCGCGATTTTTCCCGTTCCGTGGTGAAACACTTGAGACGCAATGTAGTTTGCCCCCTGCAATTCCCTCACGGTCAGGCTTGGCACGTCGCTGTTCTGCATGGTCATGGGATATCAGCCGCAATCTCACACATCCTATATGGCGTCGGCTGACCCATCCATCCGGGAAGCGTTACTGCCTCGAGTGGCGGAGCGCAACATGTTCTGGATGGTCGCGTTCCGGGTCGACTCGAGGAGCGTCTTGCCGCTGCGGTTGACGTGTCCCGGATCGGCGCCGTGCGCGAGCAGAAGCTCGGTGATGGCAATTGCCTGATTGGACTTGCCCGCCGTGCCGGAGCGACCGGTGTTCGCCACGGCCCGCCGCAACGGCGTGGACCTGCGTCCACGATCTTCGGCGTTCGGATCCGCGCCGCGCGCGAGCAGCACCCGGACAGCCTCCACATTGCGGTCTCTCGCAGCAATGTGCAGCGCGGTGACGCCCCCCTTGTCGCGGGCATCGAGATTCGCCCCCGAATCCGCCAGGCGTGCTACCGCCGTGCCCGAATCTCTCTCGCTGCCGCGGCAGGCTTCGTGGATGGGAGAGACGCCGTAGCTCCTCTCTGCGACGGCGTTCGGATCCGCGCCGGCTTCAAGCAATATCCCCATGACCGGCAGGTCGCGCTGGCCGGACGCACAGAACAGGGGCGTCATGTCCACTTCGTCGCGAACATTCGCCCACGATGTGTCGCGATCAAGATAGGTCCGGACCTTGTCCAGGGATCCTTCGGCGACCGCGGTGAACAAGGTTTCCCTCGCACCCCGGGCAAGAAGCCGGTCCCTGATCTCGGGGTCGTTCATCGCAAAAAACAGCGGGGTTCGATAGTCGGCCTTGCCGTGCACATCGGCGCCAGATTCGAGCAGCAACTCGATGATCGGCAGATGACCTATTTGCGCTGCCGCGGTCAGGGGCGGAAATCGTCCGGCATCGGGGTCCGCACCGCTCGCGAGCTTGCGACTCACATCGTCGACTCGCGTATCCCAGAACTTTCGATGCCTCTTATGCGACAGCAGGACGATCAGCGTCCAGATGTCATGCTCGTCCAAGTCCGCTTTCACCTGGCGGCTGTTGGCCACCCTATGTTTGGACGCGGTAGAAGCGGGTCGCAGTGTCGTGGAACAGGGCCACCTTGTCTGCCGGCGAGAAGCCGTCCGCGATCTTCTTGAACGCGTTCCACAACACCTGGTACGAGCAGCTCTGCTTGTCCACCGGAAAGTTGCTCTCGAACATGCAACGCGCTGGGCCGAAACAGTCGATCATGTGCAGGTAGTAGTCGCGGGTGGCCGATGCGACTTCATCGGACGAGGGCGGAACATCGCGCTTGTGGAAGGCGAACCCGTTGAGGGGCATCACCAGGCCGCCGAGCTTGGCGACGACGTTCGCGCACGCCGCGAGTTCCGCGACATCGACCTTCCAGCTCTCGTAGATCTCGCCGCGCTTGCCCTCGTACGGCCCGATGCCCAGGGGTCCGCCGAAGTGGTCGAGCACGATGGGCTGCTCCGGGAATGCCTTCGCAAGGGCCGTGAGTTCAGGAATGTTCGTGTGGTAGAGCCAGGCGTCGAACGTCAGGCCGCGCTTGCCGAGTTCCGCGAATCCCTCGCGAAACTTCGAATCCCCCAGCAGGCCACCTTTCGGATTCGTATGGGCATTGCGAATGGAGTCGTGGGCGTCCCACGCGGAGGCGTGCCGGATGCCGCGAAAACGGGGGCTCGCGGCCATGTGGGCGTCCAGCACCTTGCCCACGGCCGCGCCAAGCGCCAAGTTCGCGAAACTCACGATCGACGCGCACATCCGCCCCGCTCCGTAACCGCCGCTTGCGCTCATAGCGGCGATGCCGTTGACGAACTCGGTCTCGCCCACCGGCCGCATCGGCTCCGGACCGTTCGCCCGGTACATCGACCCGCACTCCATGAAGACCGTCGACACGACGTTGTGGCCGCTGCCCGCATCCGCGAGCAGTTCGTCCAGCAGGTAGCGGCTCTCGGGATGGTCCCAAAGATGGTGGTGCGGGTCGCAGATCGGCAGATCCGGTTCAAGGATCTCTTCCTCCACCTGCGTCAGCCATTCGTCTTGAATCATGGTGTCAGTACACCACTACGGAGCGGATGGACTTGCCTTCGTGCATTAGATCGAAGGCGTCGTTGATGGCGTCGAGCGACATGGTGTGCGTGATCAGGTCATCGATATTGATCTTGCCGTCCATGTACCAGTCGACGATCCTCGGCACTTCGGTGCGACCCTTCGCCCCGCCGAACGCCGTTCCGCGCCAGACGCGTCCCGTGACGAGCTGGAACGGCCGGGTCGCGATCTCCTGGCCCGATCCGGCGACGCCGATGATGATGCTCTCGCCCCAACCCTTGTGGCAGCACTCGAGGGCCTGGCGCATCACTTCGACATTGCCGATGCATTCGAACGAATAGTCGACGCCGCCGTCGGTCATGTCGACGATCGCTGCCACGACATCGTCTTCGTCGTTGGCATCGATGAAATCCGTCATGCCGAACTTCTCCGCCAAAGGGCGTTTGCCAGGATTGAGGTCGATACCGATGATGCGGTCCGCGCCCACGATACGCGCGCCCTGGATCACGTTGAGGCCAATGCCGCCGAGGCCGAACACGGCAACGTTCGATCCCGCTTCCACCTTGGCGGTGTTCATCACGGCCCCAAGGCCTGTGGTCACGCCGCAACCGATGTAGCAGACCTTGTCGAAAGGCGCATCCTCCCGGATCTTCGCCACGGCGATCTCCGGCAGCACGGTGAAGTTCGAGAACGTCGACGTGCCCATGTAGTGGAAGATGGTCTCGCCATTGAGGGTGAAACGCGAAGTCCCGTCCGGCATTAGGCCCTGACCCTGGGTTTCGCGGATGGCGCCGCAGAGGTTCGTCTTGCCGGACAGGCAGAACTTGCACTGTCGGCATTCGGGCGTATAGAGCGGGATCACGTGATCGCCCGGCGCGACGGTGGTCACCCCCGCACCGACCTCCACGACGACGCCGGCACCTTCGTGACCCATGACGGCGGGGAACAGCCCCTCGGGATCGGCCCCGGAAAGCGTGTACGCATCCGTGTGGCAGATCCCGGTGGCCTTGATTTCCACCATCACTTCGCCGGCCGCAGGTCCTTCCAGTGCCACCGTCTCCATGGATAGCGGTTTGCCCGCCTCGAACGCCACCGCAGCTCGGGTATCCATTCGTCAACTCCGTCCGTTGCCGTAAGCCGCAAGCGTTGCCGTTGCGCCTGCCACTGTCAAGAATCCAGTGCGCGCCGTTTACAATGGCGCGTCTCAGTTTGGCTGATGGAGCGGAAATGGACCTCGGAATAGCGGGCAAGGTCGCGATAGTTACCGGCGGCACTCACGGCATCGGACGCGCCGCCGCAGAGCGCCTTTCGGCGGAGGGCGCGAAGGTTGCGATCGCGGCACGCACGCAATCGGACCTCGATCGCGTCGCAGCGGAAATCAGCAACGCCACGGGGCAGGAGGTCGCGGGAATCTCGACGGACGTGAGCGACGAGGCGTCCGTGCGTGCCATGGTGGAAGCGGTCGCCGCACGCTGGGGCAGGATCGACATCCTGGTCAACAACGCCGGCACGTCGTCCGCCGCGCCGTTCGCCGACATGAGCAATGAACGGGTCATGGAGGACTTCACGCTCAAGGTCATGGGCGCCATCTATTGCACCCGCCACGCATTGCCTTACCTGAAACGCAACGGTGGCGCGATCTGCAACACGACGACACCCGGCGGCAAGGCGCCCGGTGGCGGCAGCCAGCCCACCGCCCTGTCCCGCGCGGCCGGCATCTCCCTCACCAAGGCCTGGTCCAAGGAGTTCGCGGCCGACGGCGTCCGCGTCAATACGGTATGCGTGGGCACGCTGAAGAGCCGCCAGCACCAACGCCGATGGGAGACCATGCGGAAACCGGACTACACACTGGAAGATCACTACAGCAATGCGGGTGCCCGCATACCGATGGGGCGCGTGGGCGAGGCGTCCGAAGCCGGCGACGTGATCGCCTTTCTCTGCTCCGAGCGCGCGAGCTACGTGACCGGCGCGTCGGTCAACGTCGACGGCGGCACTTCGCCCGTCGTGTGAATGCGTGGCCACCATTAGCCTGGTGCCATTAAATCCGTCGCCCCATCGGGCCTCGTGCTGTTCTGAGTGACGGCGCAACGATTGCCCGCCGCGTTGCTAGAATCGCTTCCGACGCCACAGACGGACATCCGTCCCCATGTCTGCAAGACAACCGCAGCGCTCCACCCAGGCGAGCCACCCCTCGGATTTCCGCCATCGTTTCGCGCAAGAGCGCCCGTGAGCATCGACACGACGTTCCTGCGCCGGTGCATCGCCACTCTCGAACGGGCGGTACAGGAGATCGGCCGACTCGACAACAGTGAAGATGTTCTCTACGAGATCTACCGGGCAGCATGCGTCAAGGAGTTCGAACTGGTCCTTGAACAGAGCGGCAAGCTGCTCCGCAAGCGGCTTGCCGCCTACTTCGCCAACGACCGCCAAGCCGACCGCCTCAACTTCAAGAACCTCTTCCGGCACGCCGCCCGCCACGACCTGATCGACACCGACGCCGTCGAGAGGTGGCTGCGCTACCGCGACAACCGCAACGACACGGCCCACGACTACGGCGAGGACTTCGCGGAAACGACCCTGAAGCTATTGCCCGCCTTCGTCACGGATGCGCGGGCACTCGCCGACGTCATCGAGCAGGCCAACGATGGCTGATCGGCTCGAACTGCGGTCAAGGCATCGACGCACTCTCGAAGCCCTTCTGCACGAGCACCTGCCCGATGTCGAGGTATGGGCCTACGGTAGCCGGGTCAACGGCCGATGCCACGGCGGGAGCGATCTGGACCTCGTAATGCGTGGGCGGGGGCTGGAGAAGATCTCGGCCGAGCAACTGGCCGGCTTCGCGGAGGCGGTTCGCGAGTCCACGATTCCGTTTCTCGTCGAGGCGAGGGATTGGGCGCGCTTGCCGGCGGCATTCCAACGGCAGATTGAAGAATCGAACGTGGCCCTCGTCGTGCCCGCCGCAGAATAGCTCGAGCACTCGTATCTTCACTCTGATTATGATCGGTTAGCCGATAACGGTGTTCGCTTTCTCCTCGACAACGGTGTTCTCGATGTAGCCAACGCGGTCAATTTCGATCCGCACGATGTCGCCCACCTTGAGCCACGGGGACGGATCCATGGCGGCGGCGACCCCGGCCGACGTGCCCGTGAAGATGACGTCGCCGGGTTCCAGCGTGAACGCCTGGGTCAGGTGCGCGATCTGTTCGAAGCAGTTGAAGACCAGGTGGCGCGTGTTCGAATCCTGGCGTTTCTCGCCGTTGACGAAAGTGCGCAAGCCGAGCGTGTGCGGGTCTCCCACGTCGTCGGGCGTTACGATCCAGGGACCGAAGGGCGCGTGGGTATCGAACGATTTGCCCATCTGCATCGTCCTCGACGCCGCCTGCCAGTCGCGCACGCTGACATCGTTGCCGCAACAGAATCCCGCAATCACCTCGCTCGCGCGCTCGGCCGGCACATGTTTCGCGCGTTTGCCGACGACGAAGACGAGTTCGCCTTCGTAGTCGACGTGGTCGGATACCGAGGGTTTCACGATACCGGCGTAGGGTGCGTTGGTCGCCGTGGTCTGCTTGTTGAACCAGATCTGCGTCGTCGGCGTCTGCGAACCCGTCTCCGCAATGTGGTCGGCGTAGTTGAGTCCGATAGCCAGTATCTTGCCGGGGCGGGTCACCGGGGCAAGGAACTCGACGTTGTCGACAGGCAAGGCATGATCGGCGTCGTCCTGCACTTCCCGCGCGCGCGCCATCGCCGCATCGCCCGCGGCGAGAAACGCGGTCATGTCGGTGGGCAAATCCGGCGCCGCGGCGCTGAGATCGATTACGAGTTCGCCAACCACGATGCCGATGCGGGCACCGTCGCCGTCCGTGAATGTCGCCAGTTTCATCTTTCCTCCTTGTCAAAGCGCCGCGCGCCCGTCAGGAACATGCATTCGCCAGCACAAACTGCCGCGCATGGCCTGCCATTTCCGTGAAGATATCGTCCTCCCGAACTCGGGAGCGTTTCAGAGTCCTGTAGCCGTGATCCCCCGTGTCGAGCCATTCGAGAGTGGCACCGAGGCGGGCCGTCACCTGAGTCAAGAGTCCGGGTTCAGCGAGTTTGTCCCGGGTACCCGACAGGAACAGCATGGGAGTTTGGATCGCGTCCATATGACCCGCCCGTTCAATTGACGGCTTCCCCGCCGGATGCAGCGGGAACGCGCAGAAAATGAGCGCCGCCGCGTCGAGCCGATGTTCGAGCACGGCGTGACTCGCCATGCGACCGCCGAAACTGTGCCCGCCGAGGCAATAGGGTCCCTCGTAGTGTTCCGTCGCGAAATCAAACGCCGCCTTGATCGTCCCGGTAGACACGTCCTTCGAATCCACCCGGGACTTTCCCGCCTCCTTGAAAGGAAAGTTGAACCGGAGCGACGAGATGCCCGCAGCCGCGAACGCTTCCGCAATAGACTGCATCGTCGCATGCCGCATGTCCGCGCCTGCGCCGTGCCCGAAGACCAGGGTCGCGATGGGGTCGGCCGCCGCGGTGAATAGCCCGGTCACCTCCCCCGTCGGACCAGCGACACGACACTGGTGACACGAGACCACGTTTCAGGGTGTCGGCAGGTCGCCCGCGGACTCGATGATGCTGCCGACAAGACCGTACTCCAGGGATTCTTCGGCGCTCATCCAGTAGTCGCGGTCCGTGTCCTTTTCCACGCGATCAATGGGCTGTCCTGTTTGTTCTGCAATGATCCGGTTGATGCGTTCCCGGGTTTTCACCAGTTCACGCGCGTGAATCTCGATGTCCGAGGCGTCCCCGCCGAAACCGCCGGCCGGCTGGTGGATCAGGAACCTTGTATTGGGCAGCGCATAGCGGTGCTTCTTTTCCGCCGCCAGGTAGATATGGGTGGCGATGCTGCCGACCCAGCCCGTGCCGACCGTCCTTACCACGGGTTTGATGTAGCGAATCATGTCGAAGATGGTGTCGCCGGACTCGACATGGCCGCCCGGAGAGCCGATGAACAGGGTGATCGGATCATCGCTCTTGAACGCCATGGCGAGGAGGCGTTCCGTACTGCGTTGCGCGCAGTCCTTGTCGATCTCGCCGAAGATCGTCAGGGTGCGATGCTCAAGGAGCGTGTTCTCAAGAAGCGCGAACTGCTTCGCCGCCTCCGCAGTTTCCTCTGCGCCGTACAGTCGGGACATGACCCTGCCTCAATCGCGAAAGGCGGCAATGTTACCACCGCGCCTGCATGCTGAGCGTCGACGTTTCTCGGGCGGGACCGAGCCACAGGCGAAGCCGAAGGCACCGACTCCTGCGGTCCCTGGAAGGCGCACTCAGATACGAACTGGCAGCGCATCTCCGCACGGATGGCCCCGATACCGAGCAGCTTGGTCACTCCGCCAGTGACCAACCTGGGCGATCCAACGGGCAACTTGGTCACTCCGCTACTGACCAACCTCGCCAACGAACAACGGAAGGTCGTCTGGCAACACTGAACTAAGGCGGCGGCTCATTCCCCGGCCCATGGATCAATGACCTCCGCACCCGTTGTCTCGAAGTCAACCACGTTTCCCGTGACGACAGCCATCCCGTGCGCGATGGCTGTTGCTGCGATTAGCGCATCGCGTTCGGCCCGGGGGTCCGGCACATGCAGTCGCGCGCATCTCAGGGCGACAGCGGTATCGACCGGCAGCGTGCGCTCCAAGAATTCGGGCAGCACGTAGCGGTCCATCCAGGTCCGCAGTCGCTCACCCTGTACGGCGTCGCGCCGTTCGATGCGCAGGATACCGATTTCAAGTTCCATGAGGGTCAGCGCGGATGTGTAGAAGCTGGATGCATCCCTGCAGGAGACCCACTCAGTGACGCGCGCATCGGCCCGGCCGTCGCCGACCTTGCGCAACTCGGAAATCACGTTCGTGTCGAGCAGGAACATCAGGAGAGATCGACCTTCGCGGATTCGATGCCAGCGCGCGGCGGTTCGAAGTCGATATCGGCCAAACCGGGCATGGACAACGCCTCCGCCAGACTCCGATGCTGCCTGGCCAGTCGCCGGTAGTCCTCGATGCTGAGCAGCACATGCGCAGGTTTTCCCCGGTCCGTAATGAACACGGGTCCCGACTTCGCAGCCTTCTTTGCGCGGCCGATGTCTTGATTGAGTTCGCGGCTCGTTACGGTCGTAATGGTCATGGCAGCACCCTCAGCACATGTAGTTATGTAACTACATGTGCCCCATGCACACAAGACACGCGGGGCACTTCCCGCGCAATTCGGATGCGTTTATTGCATATTGGCGCCCGTTTCCCTCAAGCCCCGAGATGAAGTCATGCCGTTGCACCCGGATTACGAAGCCATGCTCGCAGCCATGGAAGACATGGGCGGTCCGAAGATAACCGAGATGTCCGTGCCCGACGCCCGCGAGATGTTCCGGATGATGCAACCTCCGGCCGACGTTCCAGTGGGGAACGTGGAGAATAGGTCCATCGACGGTCCCGGCGGCCAGATTCCGCTGCGGATCTATTCGCCACCGGTCGAACTCGATGCACCGCCTCCGATCGCCATGATGTTTCACGGCGGCGGCTGGGTGATCGGCGACCTGGATACGGCGGACAGCCAAAGCCGGGAACTATGCGTCGGCGCGGGCTGCATCGTCGTTTCGGTCGACTACCGCCTGGCCCCCGAGCACCGGTTTCCGGCTGCAGCGGACGATTGTTTTGCGGCGACCTGCTGGGCGAGCGAGAACGGCGCGGCACTCGGCGGCGACCCTGAGCACATCGCGGTGGTCGGGGACAGCGCCGGCGGGAACCTCGCAGCGGTTGTCGCGTTGATGGCGCGGGACGCGGGCAGTCCTGCCATCGCAGCACAGGTACTCGTGTACCCGGTGACGGATGGCGTGCGTTTTGAAACCGCCTCCTATCGCGAGTGCGCGGAAGGCTACATGCTCACCGCCGAGGCGATGCACTGGTTCTGGGATCAATACGCCGATCCGGCAGAACGTTCCGATCCCCGGGCCTCGCCGCTACTGGCCGACGACCTCTCCGGCCTGCCGCCGGCGCTCGTCATGACCGCCGAATACGACCCGCTTCGGGACGAGGGCGAGGCTTACGCCAAGGCGCTCGAAGCCGCCGGCAACACCGTCGAGTGCGTCCGTTTCGACGGTTTCCTGCACGGCTTCTTCGCGCACGGTCCCACCATACCCGCGACCAGACCGGCCATGAAAAAGGCCTGCGCCATGATCAGGTCGCTCGGGAAGTAGTCACATCGCGAGGTCGGGCATGCCGGACGAATCCAACGTCAAGACCGTCGTCATCGGGGTGGGGCCCGAGGACGGCCTCGGCGCCCAGCTCTGCGCGCGGTTTCTCCGCCGCGGCCACCACGTATTCATGGCGGGACGGACACGCGCAACCCTCGAAGCGCTCGCGCGCACGTTCGGCGGCAACGCCACCCCGTTCGTCGCTGACGCCACCGACGAGGACCAGGTCGCCACGCTGTTCGATGCCGTCGACGCGGCTGACGGCGACCTGAAACTGGCAATCTACAACGTCGGCAACAACCGGCCCGGACCCATTGCCGACATGGAATCGCGATACTTCGAGCGGTCCTTGAGCGTCGGCGTTTTCGGCGGGTTCCTGTTCGCGCGCGAAGCCGTGAGGCGCCTGCGGAGCAGCGGCGGGACCCTGATCTTCACCGGTGCGAGCGCGTCCCTGCGCGGCCGGGCCAACTACGGTGCGTTCAATGCCTCCAAGGGCGCGCAGCGGGCGCTTGCGCAAGCCATGGCCAAGGAATACGCCGAGGAAGGCGTCCACGTAGGGCATGTCGTCATCGACGGACCTATCGGCGGCGAGAAAATCAAGAGAGGGCTCCCGGAATACGCTGAACGCCTCGGCGAAGCAGGGATGATCAGCCTTCAGGGCATCGTCGACGCCTACGAGTTCCTCTACGATCAAGCGCCGAACGCCTGGACGTTCGAGCTGGACGTCAGAACGTCGCTTGAGAAGTGGTGAGCACGGCGGCAGTCGCCCAGGCACGAGGTTCGGCACCGACAAAACGCCCGACGCAACGCTGACGTGTTTCCGGAACAGCGTCGGGTTTCCCGGCAACATTGCGTAAATATGAACATATAACTCGCAGATTTCCGGTAATATCGGAATCTATGTACTCCAGATTACTTGCGACGCCCACCCAGTCAATCCTGCTCTTCGGCCCGCGCGGTACCGGCAAGTCGACCTGGATCCGTGATCGTTTTCCCGACACCGTCACCTACGATCTACTCGATACCGGGGAGACGCTGCGACTGAGCAAGGACCCGAGTTCGCTGTACCGGGAGCTTGCGACATTGTCCTCGGGTAGCTGGGCCGTGATCGACGAGGTTCAGAAGGTGCCCGACCTGCTGGACGAGGTGCATCGTCTCTTGGAGACTCGCGGTCTGCGCTTCGTGCTATCGGGATCGAGCGCGCGCAAGCTGTACCGCGGCGGCGCCAATCTGTTGGCGGGCCGGGCGGTCACGGTATCCATGTTTCCCTTGGTATCGGCAGAGCTCTCCTTCAAGATCGATCCCGAGCGGGCACTGCGTTTCGGCATGCTGCCGATGGCGGTTACCGCCGACGCTCCGCAGGACTACCTTCGGACGTACGCCGATACCTATCTTGTTCAGGAGATCCAGCTTGAGGCGCTGACACGCAACCTGGGAGCGTTCGCGCGCTTTCTCGAAATCGCAGCACGGCAGAATGGCCAGGTTACCAATGCCGCGAGCATCGCGCGTGATGCTGGCATCAACCGCCGAACGGTACAGAACCATTTCGAGATTCTTAGCGACACCCTGATCGGATTCTGGCTGCCCGCCTGGAAGTTGAAGTCGGCGACCAAGCAGGTGCGGCAGAGCAAGTTCTACTTTTTCGATGCCGGCGTCGCCAGGGCGCTCAGCGGCCGGTTGGCCTATCCTCCCACTTCCGAAGAAATGGGCCCGCTGGCCGAGACCTTCGTGCTCAACGAAGTCCGCGCCTGGCTGGGATACTCCCGCACGGACTACAGACTGTACTTCTGGCGCAGCTACGACGGGGTCGAGGTGGATGTGCTGTGCGAGACAGTGGAAGGTTTCGTCGCTATCGAGATCAAGGCGTCATTACGATGGGAGAGGCGCTTCAACCGTGGTCTGCACCGGGTCGCGGACGACCTCGGAAAGGACCGGACAATGTGTTACGGCGTGTACCTGGGGGAACGCGCAGCGCTGTGGGACGACGTAAACGTGCTGCCTCTCATCGACTTTCTCAAGCGTCTGTGGGCGGGAGAGATCATCCGCATTCCGTGACCGCCAGGCGGCGGCCCAAGGCTGGGGAGGCGGACTTCAGTCGGACCAGGGCCGGAGGATCCATGCGGTCGTGCTCGGGTAGTCATTCAGGTCGGCATCGAACCGTTCGTTCATGGCCATCAAGGCCGCACGCATAGGGGGAATGGCGACGGCGTACTGCTTGCACCATCGGTCCTCGATTTCCTTGACGAGGCGCGGGTAGGCATCACGTACCCGGCAGGCCTTCGGCGTGAGAGAGACGCGACGGGTCATGTCGCTAGGGCGGCCCGGTTCGACGACGACATCCAAATGTCGCTCGTGCAACGTCTTGCCGTTGCCGGCTACTCCACCAAGCGCCTGCGCGCGTCCGAGGGTCACGCCATCGTCGCCAACGAACCGCAGGAAATTGGAAACCGCCGGCAGGCTGCCGAACCGCTCACGTTCGTAGTCGATGGCAAATGCGGTAAGCACCTGGGACAGCAGGGCGACGAGCGGCAGGTGCCTGGCGTCATTGCCGGGTTCCCGCAACACCACCGGCCAGTCCTGGCCATGTGCCGGGATCCTCGGCGGTCCAGGGTCCTCGGGGATGTAGTTGCCACCGGTGACACTCGGGTCGGCGGCACCGTATGCAGCCGGATAGCGGGGCAACTCGACCGGGAGCCGATCGGCCACGGTAGACAGGGCATCGCGCAATTGATCGATGGTGGCATTGCCGAAGCGTTGCCGCCAGTCACCCTGCATCTTGTCGACCAGCGCGGCGGCAGACGCCCTGCCCGCCTCACCGCTGGCCGTCAATCGCACGATTTTGGCCTTGCCGCGCTTGCCCTCGATCGCCCGTCTCTCCACGGCGACCCGTCTGTGCCGCTCAAGCCGGTTAACGACCACCTCGGCAACGCGCCTGGAGATTACCGCGCGGCGGGCGAGTTGGCGCTGATCCGTTCCATCGGCATCGAGTACCCGCAACGCATTGGCCCATGTGCCGAGTTGCGGTATGGATCGATCCCCACGTCGCGCCTGATCGTAGTCAAGCGTAAACGCGCCGATTGCTCGTCCGAGGAGGGTCGGTAACGGCGATTGCGACAGGTCGGCGACCGGGCCGTTCACCTGTAACTCACACGCGTAGTCAAGGAAGTGCTGAAGGCGGGCGAATCGAGTGGCTCGAACACGGCCTGCAACCTGGCGCCGATATCGACGTCCTGACGCGGAGCGGCACGCAGGTTGCCGTACGCGGCGTCAGTCAACACGCGCCTCGGCCGTCGCTTTCAGGACCTCGACACCGTCCTGGTTGACCGTGGACACCGCCAGTTCCACGAAGTTGTCACCGACGGCGGTTATGGTCACGGTCGCGTCAAGCGTGTCTCCCGGCCACACCTGGCTTGTGAAGCGCGCCCCGTATTTCGTCAGGCGGCCGTCGCCCACGTAGTCGGTCAGCATGCGACCCGTGATGCCCATGGTCAGCATGCCGTGGGCGAAGACCGTCGGATAGCCCGCGACTTCCCGCGCGAACAACTCGTCCGTATGCACCGGGTTAAAGTCTCCCGAAGCGCCCGCGTACTGCACGATCTGCGTGCGGGTCAGGTCTTCGACCAAGCGTTCCGTATGCGTATCGCCGACGCGCAGGCCGGCTGCCTTCAAAGCCATCTCCCCAATCCTCCTCAATCCCGATCGACCGGTCGCTCCGTGCTTACACCGACGCCGGTGGCAGTCACCACGAGTTCCCCGTTCTGGTCCCGGTACTCGGTGATGGTCTCCCTGAAGAGCAGCTTTCCCGATCGTCGACCCTGCTTCTCCCAGGCCTTTCCGGGCCTCTTGGTCGCCGTCAGGACATCGCCGACACGCGGATGGCGGTGATATTCGAAACGCTGTTCCGCGTGAAGCCCGCCGCCCAGTCGCCGCCCGCCTCCCCGGGGGTCTTTCCCCGCCCCGGTGGGGGTACGTCCCGAGCCGAACCACGCCTGACCGGTCCTCGGCCGCATGGTGTAGTCGGGATCGAACTGGTTGCTCGACTGGACGAAAGTCGGTGGCGCCACAATACCTTCGCATTCGGTAGACGCGGCGTACTCGCGGTCGTGGTAGATCGGATTGTCGTCGCCGATGGCGCGCGCGAACATCATCACGTGCCCCTCCTCGATCGGAAACCTGTCTACGGCCATGTCTTTCCTCCCATTGCGTGGCGCGCTGCATCCGCAACGAACGGACGCGGCGACGGTTAAGCGGCTAACGCCCCTTGAACCCGGGCTTGCGCTTCTCGAGGAACGCGGAGATGCCTTCCTGCTTATCCTCTGTCTGTACCAGCGCTCCCTGGGCGTACTTCTCAAGCATCTGGGCACTGGCCAGGCTTGCATCCATTCCGAATTGCACCATGGCTTTCATCGTTCGCGGCACGAACGGCGCGAAACCCGCCAGGTGATCCGCCATGCGGCGGGCTTCGGCGAGCAACTCCTCCGGTTCCACAAGCCGGGTCACGAGGCCGATGGAGAGGGCGCGCTCGGCGTCGATCGGCTCCCCCATGAGCATCATCTCCATGGCCCAGCCAGGACCCACCAGCCTCGGCAGGCGCGCGGTGGCACCACCGCCCGGAATGATTCCCAGCTTGCCCTCCGGGGTCGCGAACTTCGAACGCGGCGTCGCGATGCGCAGATCGCAGCCCAACGCCACTTCAAGGCCTCCTCCCATGCATATGCCGTCGATCGCCGCAATCGTGGGCTTCGGCGTGCGCTCAAGCTGATCCGCGAGCCCCTGCACGATAGGTTCCAGTGCCTTCCTCAAGTCTCGGCGCAGAACCTCGGAAAGATCCGAACCCGATGCGAACGCCCTGCCCCCGGCGCCGGTGATGGTGATCACGCATACATCGTCGTCTTCAGCCGCGCGTCGCACCGCGCGATGCAGCTCTTCAAGCGTATCGAGGGAGATTGCATTGTGCTTTTCCGGGCGGTCGATGGTGATGAGCGCCATCGGCCCGTCCACGGCGTACGCGATTTCCCTGAAGTCCATGCGGTGACCCCCAAGTCCTTTAACGCTCGATGCGATGTTAACCGGACTGGGCGCGTTCGCGCTTCAATGCGTCGCCATGAAACGCGCATTGATCGGCACTTACGTGCCGTTCTACGGCGCAGACTGCTATGGCGGATAAAAAAGACCCGCCGGCCTGGAGAGGGAACCGGCGGGTCTAGAGACCTCGATGTGACGAGGCCTATAGAGGGAATGGAGATTGCCTCACTTGCCCGACGGAAGGTTTTCGTTGCCGATACCATCCGTCAAGACGAAGCCATTATCTTCCAAGGTTATTTCTCAGGCGTTTCCGGCGCCGACTTTTTCGTGTCAGTTTGTATCGACTCCGGGAACGAGATACAGGCATCGGTCCCACCGCCCGGCGCATCGCCCAGGGATACGCGCCAACCGTGCGCCTGGCAGAGCTGCCGGGTTATCGCCAGCCCCAGGCCGCTACCGCCTGTTTCCCGGCTGCGCGATGCGTCGAGCCGGAAAAAGGGCTGAAAGACCCGCTCGCGTTCTTCGACGGGGATCCCGGGGCCGCGGTCAATCACGTGTATCGCAATCGGGGACCCCGCTACAACGACCACGCGAGCATCCTCGGCATGCTGCTGCGCATTGGCAACGAGGTTCGCCATTACGCGCTCGAAAGCGCCCGTCGCTATCGATACACGCAGGCTTTCGTCACCGCGCCAATCGATGGGAGTGTCTTCATCCAGCAACGACTCGATGAACGGCTTGAGCAATATCTCCTGCGGCACTTCTCGTGCGCCGCGCACAAACCGCAGTGTATCGCCGATCAGTTCGTCCATTCGCTCCAGATTGCTCTCCAGTCGCTGTACCAGCTTGGGATCGACACCATCGGGGAGCAGTTCCAGCGCCAGCCGCATTCGGGCGAGGGGGGTCCGAAGGTCATGCGATACGCCCGCCAGGAGGGTCGTCCGATTGGACAGCAACTCGCTGATCTCCCGCGCCATGCGGTTGAAGCTCGCCGCCAGCGTGACCAGTTCGCGCGGCCCCTTCTCCGGTAGCGGAGCAAATCCTTCCGCTCCCCGGAATGCTGCCACCGCGTTCGCCGTCTCTTCCAGCGGACGCGCGATCCGCCGAACGATGAAATACGACGTGACGATGACGATCACGGCTCCCAGAACGCCGATGATCAATGCGACATAAAGCGGTTCCACGTCGCGCTGGGGCGAAAACCCCACCTGCAGTCGCCCGCCGGGCAACTGCATATCCGCCCACAGCAGGTCGTCTCCTTCCAGCAGCGTCACGGGGGCACCCAGACGTTCCGTCAACCTCGTCCTCAGGAGCGCGTAAAAATCGTTGTCCGGGTCGGCAAGAGGCAGGTCGCGAATGTCCGAACTGATGATCAGATCGTGCATCCGCATCATTTCGAATTCGAATGCGGGTCGAGCGTCCGTGTAGTCCGGCAGTTCAACCCAGGTCTGCGCCGACAGCACAAGAAGTCCGGCCTCGTCATCCGCCGAACGCTCCGTCATCGGAGTAATGACGAAGACATCCATGGCGGTGATCGCGGTCACGGCGATCGCCACCGCGCTCCAGCCAAGGACGAAGTTGGTTCGCGCGAGAAGCGATCCCGTTCTCGGCTGTATTCGGGGCCGTTCGCTAGCCCGCATGTCTCACCGGCTCGTCCCGTGTCGGTGGAGCCTATGGGGCACTACTGACCGGAGTCGCCGGGACAAAACATGTAGCCCTTGCCCCATACCGTCCTGATGTAGCGGGGGGCGGAAGGGTCGGGTTCGATCTTGCTTCGCAAACGGGTGACACGGACATCCACGCTACGGTCGAACGGGGACCTTTGCCCGCTGTTCAGGAGTTCCACGATTCGGTCGCGGTCAAGAACCCGGTTCGGATATTGCACGAGTACGCTCAGAAGATCGTACTCCCCGGAAGTCAGCGGAACCGCGCGGTTGCCTTCGGTAAGCCGGTGTGCGTCAAGGTCGAGTCGAAAAGTGCCGAATTCGACGACTTGCCGGTCCGGATCCGGCGCCGTATGGCGGCGCATGACGGCGCGGATGCGCGCCAGCAACTCACGCGGGTTGAAAGGCTTGGCGATGTAGTCGTCGGCACCGATCTCGAGGCCGACGATCCGATCCACTTCTTCCCCCTGCGCCGAGACCATGATGATGGGCGTATTCCGGGAAGCCTTGAGGCGCTTGGCGATAGACAGGCCATCCTCACCAGGGAGCATGAGGTCAAGCAGGACGAGATCGACCGACGACTCCGCCAGCGTTTCATCCATCGCCGGCCCGTCCTCGACGCAGATGACGTGGTAGCCCTGGTTGTCGAGGTACTCGTGGATCAGCTCGCGTATCTCGGCATCGTCGTCCACGACGAGCAGAGTGGCGCGCTCGCTACTCATGTTGGGTTAACCGCTGACGCACTACTCGCGTCCGTGAGCACCCTCTCCGTGCTCACCGGTCCGTCTCGGGACTGCCTTCTTCCGTGGCTACTTCGGCTTGTTCCGCCTGTTTGGCCTGCACGGCCTGCTCCGTCCGTTCCGTCTGTCGAGCGCTTTTCCCGGTCGCGACAGACACGACGGGGGCTGTCACAGTCCGCTGTTCCACGACACTCTCTGCCACTTCAGCCGACTGCTCCACCCGCTGTTCGAAGCCGGTGCCATAGTCCGGCGGCGTGTCCGTGTCGGTCTGGGGCGTGTCGGTCCCAGGCGCGCCTGTTCCGCTACCGCGGTAGCGAACGACGCCCTCGATATGCAGGACGGAGCCATCCGGCTGCGGGATGATGCGTCCGAAACGGCGCTCTCCCACGACTTGCGGCAGTCCTGCGGGGTCCGCCCGTCGCTTGCCGGCCTCGGCCATCCGGCGACGTACTTCGATGAAGTAGTCGCGACGCTCCTCCGTGGTCAGGGACTGCCAGTCGGCCGCGATCTCGGACAGCTTCTCATCCGTGTAGTCCTGGAAGATATTGTCACTGTCGGCAGCGCGGGCGGATACGCCCGTGCCGAGGACCGCCAAAACCGAGAGGGCCGCCAAGCATCGTACCGCTATGCAACGTGCATAAACCGGTGGTGCCCGATTCAACGAATCGGTCGAAGGATTGCGTTTCCTGCCTTCCCCGCGGCGGTTCATCAACAGCAGTCTAACACCGCTCCCCGTGCGTTCCTATACCGCTTCGAACAGCCCTGCCGCGCCCTGTCCGCCGCCGATACACATCGTGACAACGCCGTACTTCTTGTCGCGGCGCTTCAGCTCGCGCAGGATCGATCCGGTAAGCCGCGATCCGGTCATGCCGAAGGGATGGCCGATGGCGATGCTGCCCCCGTTCACGTTGTACTTCTCGTTGTCCAGCCCAAGCTCGTCGCGGCAGTAGACACACTGGGACGCGAACGCTTCATTCAACTCCCACAGGTCGATGTCGTCCTGCTTCACGCCGACGTTATCAAGCAGCCGGGGAATCGCGAATACCGGTCCGATACCCATCTCGTCGGGTTCGCATGCGGCAACGGTGAAACCGCGATAAATGCCCATCGGCTCGACACCCAGTTGTTCAGCCCGCTCGGCGCTCATCAGCAGCGTCATCGAAGCGCCGTCGGAGAGCTGCGACGCATTGCCGGCCGTCACCGTGCCGTCTTCTTCGAATGCGGGGGCCAGGCCCGACAAGCCTTCGATCGTGCTGGTCGGACGGTTGCACTCATCCCGATCAACGACGACATCTGCATGGCTTTCTTCGCCGGTCTCCCTGTCGACCACCAGCATCCTCGCCGGCATCGGAACGATCTCTTCCGCCATGCGGCCGTCTTCCTGCGCCTTTGCATAACGCTTCTGGCTCTGCAGCGCGTAGACGTCCTGCATCTCGCGGGTCACCTGGTAGCGGCGCGCGACTACTTCCGCGGTGTTACCCATCGCCATGAAGATCGCGGGCTTCTCTTCCACCAGGCGCTTGTTCTGCTCCGACTTCGCCGCGGTCTGCCGGTTGCGCATGGAGATGGAGTCCACGCCGCCCGCCATCGCGACCTGCGTCTGCCCGGAAGCGATCTGGTTCGAAGCGATCGCGATCGATTGCAAGCCGGACGAGCAGAACCGGTTGATGGTCATACCCGCCGTGGTAATCGGAAGTTTCGACAGCACGACCGCGAGGCGGGCCAGATTGCCGTCCTGTTCGCCGGCATGGCTGGCGGCGCCGACGACCACATCCTCCACTTCCTCCGCCGTAATCTTCGGATTCCTTTCCAGCAAGGCATCGATGAGGTGCGCCAGCATGTCGTCGGACCGCGTCAGGTTGAAGCTACCGCGGAATGACTTCGCCAAGCCGGTACGCACGCTATCTACTACTACGACGTCACGCATGTTTTCCCCTTGGGTTGTTTTGAGAATTTTCTATCGCCCCGATCATGCCGGGGTCAGTTAGCGCTTGAGTGTACCCATTTTTTCGTGCGTTGCGAGCACTTTGGGGAACTCCAAAGGTCGCCCGCACAATCAGGTCAGCCACCGCCCACGCCGCCGCGACCAAGAACGTCGTCCTCGTCTTCGTCGGTCCTTTCGACCCATCGCGGGCCGTCTTCTTCTCTGCGCTTGCGTCGGGCCAGTTCGGCCGCCCCCACGCTGTCCTGGAACTGCAGTTCGTGCAGCGTGAAATAGATGCCGCGCTTGGCGATCAGCTCTTCGTGAGTACCCAGCTCCTTCATCGTCCCCTGGTCCAGGACCAGGATCCGGTCGCACTCCCGAATGGTCTGCAGACGATGTGCGATGATGATGCACGTGCGCCCGTGGGTCAGCTTGTGCAGCGCGTCCTGGATGATGAGCTCGGTGCCCGTGTCGATGCTCGAGGTGGCTTCGTCGAGCACGAGTATCTCCGGGTCCGAGGCCAGTACCCGTGCGAACGCGAGCAACTGTTGCTGCCCCTGGGACAGGTTGTGACCGCGCTCCGCGAGTTCGGTTTCGTAACCGTCCGGCAGATCGCGAATGAACGTATCGGCGTTCACCACGCGGGCCGCCCATTGGGCGCGTTCGCGGGAAATATCGGGGTCGTTGAGGGAGATGTTCTCCAGCACCGTGCCGGAGAAGATGTGGAAATCCTGCAGCACCACGCCCACCCGCTTGCGCAGGTCGCCGCTGCCGATGTGGTTCACGTCGATGCCGTCGACGAAGATCATGCCGTCGTCGAAATCGTAGAACCGCGCCAGCAGGCGAATGATGGTGCTCTTGCCCGCGCCGGTGGGACCGACCACGGCGAGCTTCTCTCCCGGCGAAATGGCGAAGGAGACGTTGCGCAGCACCGGGTCGCTGGCGGGATATGCGAAGCGCGCGTTACGGAACTCGACACTTCCCTGGAGCCGCTCGGGCAACTGCACCGGTTCCTCCGGCTCATGCAGCCGCTCGTCCCAGTCGATCGCCTGGAAGATGCGCTCGCCGGACGCCATGGCGCGGAACAACGTGTTGAAAAAGTGACCGACCGTGCCCACCGGCGCGATCATCATGCTGATGTAGGTGTTGAACATCAGCAGCGCGCCCAGCGTTATTTCTTCCTGTACGACCTGGCCGCCTCCGTACCAGATGATCACGGCGATGGCGATGCTCGTCAGGCTCGTATTGAAGGTCTCGAACACGACCTCATAGTTGATCGCGCGATATTCCTGCTTGCGGTTCTCCCGGTTGAGCGCGCCGTATTCGTCGGCGTTCATCTCTTCGCGACCGGAGAGCTGGACCACCTCGATACCCATCAGGTCTTCCTGCAGGTACTGGTTCAGGGCCGACATGGAATCGCGGACCATGCGAAATATCTCCCGCATGGCGACGCGGAAGACGTACGTGGCGATGGCGGCAGCCGGAATGATCATCAGCACCATGCCCGTGAGTTCGGCGCTGTAGGCCAGCATCATGAACATGGCGAAGAAGAAGGGCACGAACTGCCCCGCGAGCGAGACGAACCCCGTCAAGAGCCGAAACAGGTTTTCCACGTCGTTGGTGACCCGCGTCATCACCCGCCCCACGGCCACGTGATCGTAGAACGAGGCGGGCTTGTGCTCGAGGGAAGCGAACAGGTCAAGGCGCAGGTCGCGCAATGTCTTCAAGGCGCCGCTGGCCAATGTGAGCTGGTGTGCAACCATGAGGAGCAGGTGCGAGATCGTCAGGCCGACAAACAGGATCACGGCTGCAGCGAGCGGCGACATCGCAAACAGGTCCGAGAGCCATTCGGTCGCGGCGATCAGTCCGAAGTTGAATCGCGATTCGGCCGCTTCGTTCGGCGCAAGGATCGTGTCAACTACCACGGGCCCCTGGATAACCGGCATGAGTACCGAAACTGCTGCCCCGACGATGACGAGGGCCGCGCTGGTACCCAAGGTGATGCGATAGGGCCTGGCCCAAAGCAACAGGCGCACGAAAAGGCGCATGTTGAGCGCCTGATGCGACAGTTCGGCATCGAAGGCCGAATAGTTGCGCCCGGTGGCGGCTTCACTCATGCGACGTCGCTCCCTGTCGGCGCGAGAGGAGGTAGTTCACCACGTGAGCCGTCTAACTGCCGGAGCAGTTGCCCCCTGCGCGCGCGGTCACGATCCTGGCTGCTCTGCACCGCTTCGAGGTCGGCGTAATAGCCGCCCTGGGCCAGCAGTTCCTCGTGCGTGCCCGACTCCAGCACGCGCCCGTTATCGATCACGTAGATGCGATTGGCGTGGCGCGCCGTCGACACCCGGTGCGAGATCAGGAGAGTTGTCTTGCCCGAGCGCATTCTTTGCAGGCCGCCCAGTATCTGTTCCTCGGTTTCCGTATCGACGCTGGAGAAGCAGTCGTCCAGCAGCAGTACGTCGGCACGCCGGATCAGTCCGCGCGCCAGCGTCGACCGTTGCTTCTCGCCGCCCGAAAGCGTGGTCCCGCGTTCGCCGACCACCGTATCGAGTCCATTGACGAGGCGTCCCAGGGTCTCCGTCAGCCCGGCTGCGTCGACCGCCTCCAGTATCGCCTCCTCCCCCCGATCCGGCTTGTCGTACGTAAGGTTTTCCTTCAACGGCGCGGAGAACAGGAACGGGTCCTGCGGAACCATCGTCACGGCTTCGCGCAGTCGGCGAATCGGCACCTCGCAGATGTCCCTGCCATCGAGAAACACCGAGCCGCGCGGCGTGTCGATCAGCCGCACCGCGGCCTTCAGTATCGTCGACTTGCCCGAGCCTATACGGCCAAGCAGGGCCACGGTCTCGCCTGCGTCCACATGCAGGTTGATGCCGTCGATGGTCGGCCGGGCGGCTCCCGGGTGGCGGTAGGAGAAGTTGCGAAACTCAAGCCGGCCGTTGATGTCCGGCGGGAGTTGCGCCTCCGCAACATCGACGACCTCGGGTGGATAGTCAAGGACTTCGAAGATGCGTTGCGTCGCTGCCGCCGCCGACGTGAACATCGACAAGGACCAGCCGATGGACTGGACCTGGCTCGTGATCAGTATCAGGTAGCCGAAAAAGGCGTTGAAGCTGCCGATGGTGAGCTCGCCGTCCAGCACGAGAAAGCCGCCATAGAGCAGGATGACCACCGGAGAAATCATGGTCAGCAGCGTCATCGACACGCCTACTATCACCTGGTAGCGTTCCGCCCGGTAGAACTTCTGCGCATAGCGCGTGCTGGCGCGGCGAAACCGATCGATCTCCTGGTTTTCCTGGGCCATGGCCTGGATCGTGCGGATGCCGTTGAGGTTCTCCTGGGTGAAGCTGGTGAGCGTCGCCAGGGCTTCCTGCCGTTCACGGAAGAAGGGGAACATTCCCCGCGCCATCATGAATCCGATAACCGCGACGAACGGCAGTGGCAACACGACCCAGAAAGTCAACGCCGGGGACATGACCAGCATGAACCAAAGTGCCGCAATCACCGAAAAGACGAACATGACGATGTTCACCGCGCCGAAGGACACCACCATGCGAACCATGCTGATGTCGTTTACCGCGCGCGACATCAGGTCTCCGGTGCCGAACTTGTTGAAGAAGTTGGGGCCCTGGTACTGGACGACGTTGAAGAACCGCTTTCGCAGGTCATAGGCCGCGGCGATCGAGATGCGCCGCAATACGCGCCGCGCCGGGACGTAAATGATGAACTGCGAGGCAACCACGCCAAGGATCATCAGCGCAGGAATCAACAGGTAGGGTTCGGCCGCCGGGTCCGCGAGGCTGTCCACGGCAAGCTTCTGAGCCCAGGGCATCAGGTAGAGCGCCAGCCGCGCGATGGCCAGTCCGACAGTACCCACCACCAGCACGACGGCATACCGCCGCACATAGGACATCAGCCGTTTCAGATGGCCCAGGTGTTGAAACGAGCCCCGCTCGCGCTGCGGGGCGCCGACAACGCTGCCGCCCCAGCGACCGCCGCCGCCCCCGTGCATCCCACCGACCTTCAAGCGGCACCCCCCCTGCCGACAAGAACGCAGGAACCACGAATGGTCAGGAACGCAACCAAAACGGGATCAGAAACCATGGCAAATCGCCCCCACGCGCGACGCCACAATGTCGGTGTCGGGGTGCGCGTTGGGGGAATCATGAACGGCGGGGCTTCGAAAGGTAAACGAAGCATTTTACCCCAATCGGCTTTTGTCTGCCCTCCGGATGGCGTTGGGCCAACGTCGGCTTTGGCGCGATAGCGGCAACTTCGACGGGATGGAGGCGGGCTTGCGCGGGAGTAAGACATGGCGCACGTGAAGCCGCGACAGGTCTTGGGCGTAGACCCTGAGACGAGGTGGAGGCGCTGTTCGGCGAGCGAGAAAGTCTGCTAAGTTTAGTCACCTGCTTAGTCAACAGGTGGCGGAGGTCAACGTTCCATGCAGCAGGTCAGTGTGCACGAGGCAAAGACGCATCTGTCTCGCCTGTTGCGTCGCGCCTGCGCAGGCGAGGAAGTCGTCATTACGCGCTCGGGACACCCCGTGGCGCGGCTTGTCCCGGTCGAGGAAGGGAGGCCCTTGTTCGGCATCGACGCGGGGCGCTTCGTCGTTCCCGCCGACTTCGACGACCCCCTCGAAGCGTCGGTCCTGCGCGATTTCGAAGGCGGCTGAGGGATCGGTCGGTGCGAGCCCTGCTGGACAGCCATTGCTGGCTTTGGCTCCAGACTGATCCGGGTCGACTCGGCGAGGTATTGCTGGCGGACCTGGGAAATCCTTCCTCGGAGCGTTGCCTGTCATCGGCAAGCGCCTGGGAATTCACCATCAAGTACGCCCTGGGCAACTCCCGTTACCGGAGGACCCGACCACCTACGTACCTGACGGCATGCGGATCAGTCGATTCAGGGAACTTCCAATCACGCACGCGGATGCGCTAGCGGCAACCAGCTTGCCACCGCTTCATCGCGACCCTTTCGACCGCGTGCTGGTCGCGCAGGTGCGCGTTCACGGCCTCACGCTCGTCACCGCAGACACAGTGATCGAGAGCTATGACGTTCCGATGGTGCGCGTCGGCGACCCCCCTTGATCGCGGATCTCGAATCCGACCGGTGACAAAAATGGGCTACCGCAGACGCTGGCCCGAACGTGTGAGCAAACTGCCCCGTGTCAACGCAAAGTTGAATTGTTCCCCTTTTGTCCAAAGTAGAAATGTCCCCTTGGCCTCCAGGATCCCTCGGCGGATAGCAGGGCGTAGGTGGCCCAAGAACCGGCGGCGGATTTTTTGGGGAATCTTCGATTTCGACCCGCACGTCGCGTCCACTATGATATCCGGGTGTGCGCACGCCGTGCCGGAGCGCCGACGGCGACATCGTTCGCGGATCGTGGGCGTGTCCATATGCCAACCACCACAGTTGAACCGATTATGGGTCGAGGACCGAGCTACATGACCAGTATGAACATTCTGCCGATCGACACCCGGGAGGCCACCTTGGAGGTGGCGGGCGGCAAAGGCCGCTCCCTCGCGGAAATGGCCAATGCCGGACTCGCCGTTCCCGGCGGCTTCTATGTGACGACGGCGGCGTACCGACGCTTCGTCGTCGACAACGATCTGCAGGCGAAGATCATTGAACTGGCCAAGCCGGAGATCGGCGAGTTCACGCTCTCCTTTAACAAAGCCTCCGAGGCGATCCAGGCACTGTTCCAGGCCGACGCCGTGTCGGAGGCGATGGCAGCGGAAATCGCCGCCGCCTATCGGGGCATCAAAGGCGACAACCCGCCGGTGGCGGTGCGCTCGTCGGCCAACGCCGAGGATCTTCCCGACATGTCCTTCGCGGGCCAGCAGGACACGTACCTCAATGTGCGCGGCGCCGACGAGGTCGTCGCGGCCGTGCGGAACTGCTGGGCATCCCTGTGGACGCCCAGGGCCATGTCCTACCGTCACGAGATGGGCATCGAGCACGATGCGGTCGCCATGGCGGTAGTCGTCCAACTCATGGTTCCGTCGGATGTATCGGGCATTCTCTTCACGGCCAACCCGGCCACCGGCGAGCGCTCGGAGATGATCATCAACGCCAGCTTCGGCCTCGGTGAAGCCGTCGTTGGCGGCCAGGTGACCCCCGACACGTACACGGTCGATCGCGAAACCATGGCAGCCAAGGACACGATCATCGGCACCAAGGAACAGAAGATCGTGGCCGACGGCGAGCAGGGCACGAGGCTTGAGGACATCGCCGAAGATGAACGCGGCCAGTCCTCCTTGTCGGACGAGGCCATCACGGAACTGGTCACCCTCGCACTCAAGGCGGAGGCACACTTCGGCGGGGTTCCCCAGGATATCGAGTGGGCATACTCCGGCGGCAAGCTCTTCATGCTGCAGTCGCGGCCCATCACCAATCTTCCGCCGCAGCCCATCGAGGTGACCTGGGAGCCGCCGCCGCCCGCGCAGATACTCGCGCGCAGGCAGATCGTCGAGAACATTCCGGACCCCTGCACGCCGTTGTTCGATGAAATGTACCTGTGGGTGGGGCTGGAGACCGGGCCGGACGGCAAGAATCGACCGAGCATCATGGAAGGTGGTGGCCCGATGTTCATCAGCATGCATGGCTATGCGTATCAGCGTTTCGACTGGCCTTTCATCATCCAGGCGCGAAAGGAACGTCGCGACGAAGCGATGACCGAGGCGGAAATGGACGCGGCCGAGATCAAGGCCGAAGCGGGAGAGGCCCAAACCACGGGACTGAAACGCAGCGAACGCATGCGAGCCAATATGCTGCGGAAACACAACGATCCAAATCAACAAGCTGAAATGGCCGAACACGACATCGGCCTGTTTTTGGAATCGCTTTCGGACGAGGATCGCTTGGCCTATGAGAACTGGGCGGCGTCTTCGGGCATCGATGACGTCGCGGCGATCATCACCAAGCCCGAAAGCAAGAACCCGACTTTCGGTGCCTTCAACCGGACCCAGGTGAACGAGAACCAGATCAAGGGCTTCTACGACTGGGCAAAGCCCAACATCCTGGCGGCACGGGAAAAGTGGGAGCAGGTGGACGTGGCCAACGCGCCGGACGAGCAACTGCTGGAAGGGATCCGCGAACTGTCCATCGCCGGCGGCAGCTTCTGGAGCGGCAACGGCGGTCATACGTTCGGTGTGGCCAAGTCGACGGACGATCAGCTGCAGGCGTTCCTCCGGGAAACCCTGCCCGACCACCACTTCACCAGCGGTCAGTTTCTGTCCGGCTTCAAGGGCAAGACCATGGAGGCCAATGAGCACCTGTTCTCGATCGCGCGCCAAATCCGAGAGGATGATGCCCTGATGGAACTGGTCATCATCACGCCGGCCAAGCGATTGATGAAGACCTTGGAGGCTACCCCGGAGGCGGGCTCGATCGTGGAGGCGATCAACGGCTACCTCGCCATCTATGGCCACTTGGGCTACAGCCTGGACTTTGCGGAGCCGTTGCCGCTCGAGGATCCCTCCGGGCTCCTTGCGACGCTGAAAACGATGGTCGCGGATGAGAACTACAACCCCAAGAACCACGAGATGGAGGCGACCAGGAAGCGCGAGCAGGCGATGACGGACATCCTGGCGCTGCTTGACGGTCTGCAGTATTGGCAGTTCCGCTTCCGCCACTGGTTCACGCACCGCTTCTACTTCATTCGTGAGGAGGTGATGTTCTACCTGTATCAGGCCTGGCCGGCGCTGCGTCCCCTGGCCCTGGAACTCGGCCAGCGGCTGACGGATGTCGGCACCCTGCCGGATCGGGACCATGTCTTCTACCTGTTGTTCGACGAGCTGAAGCAGGCGAGCGCCGCCCGTCGGGACAACAAGGCCGTTGCCGAACTTCACCAGCTGGCAGCGGAACGGTTCGAATTGAGGGAGGCGCGCAGGCGTTTGCATCCACCGGGCACGGTGCCCTTCGATGCGAGCGAGGACCCCGGCGTCAAGTTCAAGGAGACGCAGTTCGTCAACGACCCCGACTCCGACACGATGATGGGCGTGCCCGTCAGTCCGGGGACGATCACGGCACCCGTGAGCCTGATCAACTCACCGGCCGAATTCGATCAGATGCGGCCGGGCTCGATCCTGGTCTGCCCCATGACCAATCCCGCCTGGACGCCGCTCTTCGCGCATGCGTCCGGGCTGGTCACAGACATGGGCGGCATTCTGGGGCATGGCTCCATCGTCGCCCGCGAGTACGGAATCCCGGCGGTGGTGGGTACCGGCACCAGCACCCAGCGCATCAATCACCGCCAAATGATCACCGTGGACGGCGACGTCGGCACCGTGAAGCTGCTGGACGACGGGTAGGCGCTCGGCACCGTAGGGACGGGCTGGTTCCGTCCCGCGCCCCATATCTACATTTTTCCGGTAACTGTCAAGCTGGTTGATTATTTGATTTTCCGAAATTAATTTGGTCGAGCATTAAATCATTGAAATACATAGCCATTTCAAAAAACACGATTATTGGCACGACAGCTTCTTAGGTTATCGGGTCAATTAATATGCGACCCGTATGACGCTATTTTTTGTCGTAACTCTCAACGGCCTATCGCTTGCGGCGCTGTATTTTATTGCCGCCAGTGGCTTCTCGCTGGTATTCGGGGTCATGCGTGTGGTCAATATGGCGCATGGTAGCCTGATCTTGCTCGGTGCGTATGTCGCGTTCGACATTGCCGAGTGGTCCGGATCCTGGGTTCTTGGGGCGCTCGCCGGTAGCCTGGCGGCCGCGCTCGCCGGCGTACTGTTACAGGTTCTGTTTTTCAATCGTATGGCCGGCAGCAAAGACCAACAAACCCTGGTATCGATTGCTGTGTCTATTATCGCTGCCGACTTGATGCTCGCGCACTGGGGCGGCCTCACCTACCAGCTAAACTTGCCCAGCTTGCTCGAAGGCTCTATCGGCTTACCATTACTCGGGGTTAACTACGCAAAAATAAGAATCGTTCTGATCGTCGCTGCTATCGCGGTCGGTGTCGGTCTGTGGTTGTTGATAGCTAAGACAAATTTGGGTCGGCTTATTCGCGCAGGCGTCGATGACCAGGAAATGCTGCATGCATTGGGTTTTAACGTGAAAGGACTCTTTATCGCGGTGTTTGCTCTTGGTGGTGCTCTGGCTGGTTTTGCCGGCGTTGTTGCGGCTACCGCCTTGTCTGTCGCACCTGGTACCGATGTGCAGTTTTTGCTGGCGGCTCTGATAGTCGTCATTGTCGGCGGCATGGGCAGCATTGGCGGAGCAGCAATTGGTGCCATTTTAGTCGGATTGTCAGAGCAATATGGGCTGGTTTATGCACCAACCTACGGTATCGTATTCACCTTTATTATTATGATTGGCGTACTGGGTCTTCGGCCTCAAGGGTTGTTCGGTCGCGGTGACGTCGGATGAGCCGCGCAGACATCATACTGCTCGCTTCTGTCGCGCTGCTGCTGTTTTTATTGCCGGCAATATCCAGTGAATTCTTCATTTCGCAGATCGCCACGCGGGTGTTAATTCTCGGCATTATTGCCCTCAGCCTAGCTTTTCTCGCGCAGGAAATCGGCATCATATCGTTAGCACAGGTAATGATTGCAGGCATCGCCGGTTATGCCATTGCGCTGATGAGCCAGAACTCAGCTGGTCTGGGTGTCGAAATGCCTCTCGTGGTTGCGGTGGTCGGTGCAATTCTAGCTGCCGGATTGGCGGGTATTTTGATGGGCATTGTCGCTCAGCGCAGCACCGGCATTTACGCGATTATGATTACCCTCGCAACCAGCGTCGCGTTTACCCTCTTCGCGCGCCAAAACTATCAAATATTCAATGGCTTCGATGGCCTGGCTGGCATCACAGCACCGACGTTAGGCTCGATACAATTGAGCGAGACCTATCACTTTTACTTCCTTTGCGTAATTGGCAGTCTGGCGGTTTTGATGTTCACCCTATATTTGCGCAAAACACCTTTGGGGCTAGCTTTTCAGGCTTTGCGTGACGACCGTCAACGCCTCGCGGCACTCGGCTTTCGGCCACAACGCACGGTAGTTGTCGCGTTTGGTCTGGTCGGGCTGATCGCTGGAGTCGGCGGTATTTTACTGACCTGGTTCAATACCCGTATCGCCCCCACCAGCATTGGGCTCGACGTCACGCTGGACGTGTTGATCGTCGCCATCATTGGCGGTATCGGCCATCCTATCGGCGCCTTCATCGGCGCGCTGGTCTTCGTATTGCTGGAAACCTTCGCCTCAGACCTGATCGACCGAGATCGCTTCAACACCCTGATCGGCGCAGTGTTTCTAATTGTCATCCTACTTTCACCCGGTGGCCTGATCGGATTCGGACGGAGGGTCGTTGAACGCATACCCATGCTGCAAACAATTGTTGATTTCATAACCAGAACAAAACGAGAGGAATAAAGCCATGCGTCTTAAACTTAAGTCATCAATGCGTAGCGTCGCGACAGGTATCGCGCTGGCTACCATGAGCGTCATGCCCCCAGGGGCCGCCGACGTCGTAAAAATTGGCGGCATTTCTGTTCTTGAAGGTGCTTTTGCCGGACCGGGTGGCGACGGTATTCGTGGTATCGAGCTTGCCATCAAAGAATTTGGCGGCATGATCGCCGGTAAGAAGATCGTGCTCAGCATCATGTCGTCAAGTGGCGCACCAGATACCGCAGTAAATGCCGCGCGTAAGTTAATCGAGCAAGATGGTGTCGACATTATTGTCGGTCCGTTATCTGGTTCGGAAGGCATCGCGATTCGTGACTTTTCAAAATCTAACCAAGGGGTCACGTTTATCAATGGCTCGTCAGCGGCACAGGATGCGACCTTGCGTAACGGCTCTGAAAATTTTTTCCGCTTCGGTGGTGATGGCGCACAATGGCTAGCCGGTTTGGGGACTTATGCCTACGATACACTGGGCTATAAAAAAGTAGCCGTAATCGCCGAAGATTACTCCTTCCCCTACACCCAGATACTGGGTTTCATGATCGAATATTGCAGAGCCGGCGGCCGTGTGCCGAACAAGTTCTGGGTTCCGATCGGCAATAAAGATTACAGCTCGATCGTCTACGCGATTCCACAGGACGTCGACGCTTTATTTGTCGTGCTCGGTGGCTCGGACGCGGTTAACTTCCTTACCCAGTATAGCCGCGCCGGTGGCGACAAACCGATTATCGGCGGCACGATTACCATCGACTCGACTATTCTCGACGCCAAAGGGCCGTTCAAAAAGTTGCTCATCGGTACGCCATCTGGCACACCAACTGCGAGTGAAAACGATAGCCCAGAATGGCAGGGTTTTGTCGCACAGTACCGCAAAGAGTTTCCTGATGGATTTTCGTCACCCTCGATATTCGCGCATCACTATTATATGAGTACCAAGGCTGCGTTACTCGGCCTCGAAAAGGTTAAAGGCGACCTGTCTAACAACCATGCGGCTTACCGCAAAGCATTGTCTAATCTGGAATTTGACACACCAACCGGTCGTATGAAACTCGACAAGAACCGCAACGGCATCGTCGATGTATTGCTGACCCAGGTAGTTGATCTAGGCAATGGCAAACTTGGCAACAGGGTGATTTCGGTCACCAAGAATGTCTCGCAAACCATGGGTGAGCCAGAAGCAGAATTCCTCGCCATGGGTCCAGTAAGCAGAGACAATCCTTCGTGTCCCTAGCAGACCCTTCAACTAACGCCCTGCTGGTGCGGGGCGTTTCTCGACACTTCAACGGCCTCGTCGCCGTTGAAGATGTCAGCCTCACCATCGCCATAGGCGAGCGCCGTGCCATACTGGGTGCAAACGGTGCAGGCAAGACCACGCTATTTGATTTGATTGCCGGCGATATTCCTGTCTCGCAGGGTCGTATTGAATTTCACGGTGAAGACATTACCAACCAATCGGTCGCCAACCGGGTAGCGCGAGGTTTACGCCGCACGTACCAAATGGCACGAATATTTCCTCAATTAACTGTGCTCGAGAACCTCATCATCGCCATCATCGGCGTTAGCAAACAACATTTCGGCCTGGGCTTGATTGGTCAAAATGATGTTCGCCGACAACAGGCTATGGCATTGGCCGAGCGTATCGGTGTCGAGGCATTTGCCGAGCTGAAGGCCGAAACGCTGTCACATGGCCAACGACGTCAGCTCGAACTGGCGATGGCACTCGCCGGTGATCCCAAAGTCTTATTATTCGACGAACCGGCAGCCGGTTTGTCCCCCCTCGAACGCATCAAATTAACCGAGGTAATCAAATCGTTATCACGCGATATTACCCTGGTGATGATTGAGCACGACATGGAAATCGCCCTCGGTGTCTGCGACCAGGTGAGCGTACTCAACTGGGGACGCCTGATTGCCGAAGGCAGCCCCGAACAAATTAGCCAGAACCAGATGGTGCATGATATTTATCTGGGTCGAAAACAACGAGACGACGCCTGATGGACGCACAAGATAGCCCGGTATTGAGCGCCAGCAACGTCGACCTGCACTATGGCTCGGTGCATATATTGCAGGGTATTTCGATCGATATCGGTGCCCTGCCACGCGCCATCATCGGCCGCAATGGCATGGGTAAAACCAGCCTGTGTCGCGCGATCATGGGCTTGCTGCCATTGTCGGGTGGCAACATAAACCTGAACGGTGTGGCTATAGACCATCGGGCACCCGACTGGCGTGCACGCCATGGTCTGGCTTATGTGCCACAGGGCCGACGCGTATTTCCGACGCTCACCGTCGATGAGCATTTCCGCATTATGCAGCGCGGCAAGAACCAGCAATGGACGCGCGAGCGCATCTACGACATCTTCCCGCGACTAGCCGAGCGCCGTAGCAATTTTGGTAACCGCCTATCTGGCGGTGAGCAACAAATGCTCGCCATCGGCCGCGCATTAATGATGGACCCTCGTCTGTTAATTTTGGATGAACCAACCGAAGGGCTAGCACCGGTTATCGTCGACCACGTGGTCGAAATTCTGCAACAGCTCAGCACCGAAGGTATCGCCATTTTGCTGGTGGAGCAAAACCTTTCCGTCGCCGCTGAACTCGCCGACGAACTTTCTATCATGGTCAACGGGCAAATTATCGACCACATCCCGTCGAGTCAACTTTTGCACGACGAGACCATGCAACGCAGGTATCTGGGGATATCACTCGATGGACACTAAACCCAAAGCTGCCTATATCGTCGCCACCTGCGATACCAAACTGGCCGAAGCCAGTTACGTGCGTGACTGCATTGCCGCAACCGGCATTCCGACAAAGCTGGTCGATGTTGGTATCAAAAGCACGGCGACTGAGGTTGATGTCGACGTCAGCCAGGTTGCAGCCCACCACCCCAATGGCCCAGGCCATGTATTTGGCGACGACCGAGGCAAAGCCATTATCGGCATGGCCGAGGCATTAAAAGCCTTCATGAGTAAACAAACTGACGTTGCCGGCATGGTCGGACTCGGCGGCTCTGGTGGAACCGGCATTATCACCCCGGCGATGCAAACACTCGCCATCGGCATTCCAAAAGTGATGGCGTCAACGCTGGCATCGGGTGATGTTAGTGCCTATGTCGGTGCGACCGATATCATGATGTTATACACCGTCACCGACGTCGCCGGCCTTAATCGTATCTCACGTAAAGTGCTGGCGAACGCCGCGCATGCGCTGGCGGGCATGATCGCAAACCAGATAACGCTGCCAGAAAGCGACAGAGCTTCGATCGGGCTTTCCATGTTTGGCGTCACCACACCTTGTGTCGAGCAACTAGTCGCCGCGTATCAAGAACACTATGAATGTCTGGTTTTTCACGCGACCGGAACCGGTGGCAGATCGATGGAAAGGCTCGCAGACTCGAACGAGTTTGTCGGTTTGCTGGATGTCACCACAACAGAAATTGCCGACCTGATCGTAGGCGGTGTGCTCAGTGCCGGAGACGACCGCATGGCCGCAGCCGCAAGAGCCAACATACCCTACGTGGGGTCGGTCGGGGCCTGTGACATGGTGAATTTCTGTGCGCTCGATTCGGTACCCGAAAAATTCAAAGATCGTAATCTGTACCAGCACAATGCGCAGGTCACGCTGATGCGCACCACCGTCGATGAGAATATTCAAATTGGCAAGTTCATCGCCGAAAAGCTCAATGCGCATACCGGTCAGGTGCGTTTCCTGCTACCCGAAAAAGGCGTCTCGGCGATCGACCAACAGGGCCAGGTTTTCTACGACCCACTAGCCGACAAGGCACTGTTTGAAACCATTGAACAACATACCCAACAAACCAATGACCGCCGCGTCGAACGCGTCAACGCGCATATTAACGATGCCGAATTTGTGCAGTCACTTAGACAGGCGTTTGACGACGTCATCGCCTAAACTTCAAAAGAGGATGAATCTGCGTGAAACCTGAAAATCGAGCAACAATCCTCAAGCGCTTTCGCGACATGATCGACCATGGTCAACCTATTGTAGGTGGTGGTGCTGGCACCGGCATTTCCGCCAAATCGGCCGAAGCTGGCGGTGCCGACCTCCTCATTATCTATAACTCCGGACGCTATCGCATGGCAGGCAGAAGCTCGCTATCAGGTTACATGGCGTTTGGCAATGCGAACGAAATCGTCATGGATATGGCGAAGGAAGTCTTACCCGTAGTGCAGCACACACCGGTGCTCGCCGGAGTGAATGCCACAGACCCATTCATCGATATCGAACGTTTTTTACGGCAAGTTAAAGATACCGGTTTTGCCGGCGTGCAGAACTTTCCAACGATCGGCCTGATCGACGGTCAGTTTCGCCTCAACCTCGAAGAAACCGGCATCAACTATGTTAGCGAAGTCGAGATGATACGGCTCGCGGTAGGCATGGACTTACTCACCACACCATATATTTTCAACCAACAAGAAGCCGAACAGATGGCCGAGGCCGGTGCCGATATTATCGTCATCCATTTTGGTCTCACTACTGGTGGTAGTATTGGCGCCAGCACCGCCAAATCGCTAACGCAATGCGCCGAAGAGTTTAACCTCTGGTCAGAGGCCATTTTGCAAATAAAGTCAGATACCATCATCATTTGTCATGGCGGGCCGCTATCGCAGCCGGACGACGCGCTTTATATGCTGAAAAATTGTCCGAACTGTCACGGCTTTTATGGTGCAAGCAGCATGGAACGGCTACCGACCGAAATAGCCATACGCGACCAGACTCGGGCTTTCAAGCAAATGCGGCGTCAAAATTGATATTGGTTAGCCGAATAAATCAAACGCGAATCTTGAAACCCGAATTCTGAATTAGACCAAGTTGAGGAGAAGCTCCATGATCAAAGTGAGAACATCAACCGTCATCAACGCACCACTCGACAAAGTCTGGGCTATGGCTTCCAATTTTAATGGCCTGCCAAACTGGCATCCGACGGCCAGTTCGAGTGAAATCGAGGCCGGCAAAGCCAACAACGAAGTCGGATGCGTGCGCAACTTCCAGATCAGCGAACCGTCGGGCCGAGTGCGCGAAACATTACTCGCGATGTCCGCGCTAGATCACACCATTGTCTACGACATGGTCGGCGGGCCATTACCTTTCGTCGATTACGTCTCAACCATGCATTTCGAGAGCATTACCGATGGCGATAAAACCTATGCGGTATGGAGCGCCGAGTTCGACGTATCCGATGGCAAACACGATCACTGGGGGCCGTTCGTGCGCGACGAGGTTTTCCTCGGTGGGTTCAAAGCGCTAGAAGCGAGTTTATAACTATGCTGAAACCGAATAAACATTTCTTCATCACATTGGGGCTAGCTACACTTGTATGGCTGAATGCAACCGGGTTTGCGGCCGAGAAACCCAACATCGTATTTATCTTCGCAGATGATCTTGGGTACAACCATCTTTCCTCTTACGGGGCTCCAAAAATCAAGACGCCTATCCTGGACCAAATGGCGGCAGAGGGTATCCGTTTCACTGATTTCTACGCCGGGGCGTCGGTCTGCACCCCCTCCCGGTACGCACTGCTGACGGGGCGCTATCCTCACCGTGCCAAGGACCGGGCAATGCTGCGGTGGATCGAGCCGCCCCATGAAACCGGCGGCATATCAGACAGAGAAATCACCGTGGCCGAAAAACTGAGAGACCTTGGTTATGCGACGGCGGCGATCGGCAAGTGGCACCTGGGCGATTCGGAAAAGTACTTTCCCATGAAACACGGTTTCGACTACTGGTGGGGGCTTGCCAATAACCCGTACCACCGGGCGTACGACAAGGGCGTCCCCATGTACGAAAACAATACTATCGCCATTCAACCGGCAGACCTTACGACGCTGACAAAGAGCTATACCGAAAAGGCGATCGGGTTCATCGAGCAAAGTGTCGCGGCAGACAAGCCATTTTTTCTGTATTTGCCACATACCTATCCCCATGGACCGCTTCATTGCTCGCCTGAATTTTGCGGTACATCCGCCGGAGGGTTAATCGGGGATACGATTGAAGAAATCGACTGGAGTACCGGGCAGATTCTGGAAAAACTCGAGGAACTGGGGGTCGACTCAAACACCCTCGTAATTTTCACCAGCGATAATGGACCATCACCCAAGCGGACAGACGAGAATAAATCCGCGCATCCCCTGCGAAACGTAAAGGCCTCAGTTTACGAAGGAGGAATACGAGTACCCACCATCGCACGGTGGCCAGGAAATATTAAGGGAAAAAGAGTGGAGCGGAGCCCCGCCATCATGATGGACTGGTTCCCCACCTTTATGACATTGGCAGGGGGAGAAATGCCGACCGACCGACCCCACGACGGCAGAGATATTTCCCCAGTGTTGTTCGGGACCGGCACACGAGCTGACAGCGAGTTTTACGCCAACTACATCGATCCCTGGACTGACGACGTGATAGTGCCGGTGTATGAAATCATGGAACACAGGTCCGGTATATGGAAATACGTGGCACTAAATGGCGGTGAACTATACAACCTTGAAACCGACATCTCGGAAACCACCAATGTGAAAGATGCCCATCCCGAGATCTATAACCGGCTGAAAAACGAGTACGACTTTTTTACTCAGAGTATTGCCTATGCGCCTGCCCCGGGTGACATCGATGGCGACGGGATACCGGACAAGTGGGAAGTAGCCAATGGCCTGGACCCTACCTACACCATCGATGCCTACCTTGACCCGGATGGCAACGGTAAGACGGCATATGAAGAATATTCAGGCAACACGACACCAACATGGGTTACCGCGAGCACACCATTAGCGCCTATTTCACCCAAGTACTTCGAACGGCGACGCGAGCTTCAGCAAGAAGCGATATCAACCTGTACAGCCAAAGATTGTACTGGTAAAAGCTGTTTCAACAAAGAGTGTTACGAACGCATCATGGGGAAGATACGAGAGTTCAAGCCCAATCAGTGACTGGGAGTATGGTTTACACAGAAGGTGAGGACTGGATCACGTGGCGCAATCTAAAGTATTGACCAGTCTTAATTACTCAATGCTGGCAGTCTTTGTATTGTGCGTTTTGGTGCAACACAATGACCCTGACGCCCTACAATGGAGCTTAATCTATGGTGCAGCTGCTCTTAATTGCCTATTTGCTGCTCGGCGTCAATTGCATTGGAGTATGCCTGCTTTAGTAATTGTTGTTGCTTTGGTCGCAGCTGGAACGCTTGCGCCCAATGTTATTGGAAAAGCATCTTTTAGTGACATTTTTGCCAGCATGGAAATGAAAGGGGATTAGTGACCTATTTAGACACGCGCATTCAAAGGCTTAGGCGTCTTTCACTTTCGACGCTGCTTGATTGGCAGACCTTCGCGCGATTTAGCCGCGAATTTCCGTATCCTCCTCGGCGGGCAAACCAACGCGATCCCATGTTCCCAAAGCGTCATGCACTCCTTTGAATCCGCTCTTTGTTGCTTGATGCAGTAGTTTGATTCCCTCATCGATACTGTCCAGCTTATCAAGTTTGGCGAGTATTTGTTCCGCCACTTCTGTCAGTTTGCTCATTTCTTTATCCAGTTCGGCCATTCTCTTGAATAGCTCTTCCAGAGTATTTATCTCATTCATACCACTTTCCTTATGAAAGATTGATTATGTCAGGTTAAAATCTTCGCGGAGTTTACGAACAGCCTCTTTGATTTCGGACGGGGGCGGCGATGCGTAGCCGTCCAAGATAGACAAGTTGCTTTCAATATCAATTATTGATTTTTGAATGTTGCCATGATGCTTGACAAGGCAACCAACGATAAAACGAAATGCCGCATTTTCAGCGGCAACATTGCTCATTTTATTTTTTCCTTCTCAAATAATGCCGGTTGTGTTTGGTTTGGCAACTTGCCTTTGTCACCGCGCCCGTATGCCTTTTTCGATCCTGAGCATAAGGAACAAGAAGATAGATGCGAAGAAAATCGCTGCGACAATGCCGACACTGACTAGTTGAGCATTGCCCTCGGATCGTTCCACCGCCACGCGCTCCATTTCATCTCTCACATTGAATTTGTGATCTAATATGGCGTTGGTGTAATCGAGCACGTATTTGTACGCTGGCGAGTTGTCTTCATCTGTCAGTTGATCGGAAGACCTTATGACTATCTTCGCGTTCCCCTTTCGGGATTCCATGTACGATTGAAGGTAGGGTTGTATCCCCTCTACAGCTTCATCCAATAGCTCTTCCCGGTCGGCATCTTCCGAGATTTGTTTATCAATCTCATCAGCTATGTGCTCAATTGAGAAATAGGCGAAATCTTCCATGAACGACCGGCTGGAACCCGGAAAATCATAGATGCGATCCAGCAAGGCGACAATCGCATCGACATCCTCCGCGTAGCGCGAGAATTTGTCTTTGCGGGCGATTTCCTCACCGGCCTCTTTGTCGGCATCCGACTCGGCGTAGAAGAGTTGGCCTATGCCGTCATTCTCGACAATGCCGGGTTGTGCATGGATTTTGGAGACGGCCTCCCAACCGATCCATAGGCAATACAGAAAACTCGCCGCCGCCGCAATCGCTGTCAGAACGCGCGCTCCTGCTAGGATTGATCCCTCGATAATGGTCAAAATATTCATGTCAGTACCCTGTGCGCTTTCGTGTTCCGGCATTGGAGCCGGGCCGTGAATAACGCGCACAGGGTAACTGTGGGAGTTCCCGCCTATTCGCCAAGGCGTCGGGGAGCTACCCTTCTGCCGGATCAGGCTTATTCGTGCGGGCAACCCGGCATAGCGGGATTGCCCTGTCGCGTTATTCGAGGATCAAAGCTATTGCGCGGCGCGGTTGAAGTCAAGCGGCGTTGACGCGCTGGCGCGGGAATGAGAGGCTTGGGAAGCGGCCTAGCAGGGAACGCAGGGGGTTAGAATCCCTTGGTCCCTGATTGCCCGTCAGAGTTTTCGAACCACGGTGGGCATCATACCTATGTCAAAGCCCTGCTAGGCCGCTCTTGTATTTAGTCTAGAAATCCAATATTCGGGCGCAAAAAGTTTGTTGCCTCGAATTTGAACCTTCGAAGCTAAATATGAAATGAGACACATCATCTCAATTCGATGTAGGTGGAGCCAAGGGGTATCGAACCCCAAAACTACAGGGTGTCAAGCCCTGCGTGTCGCCCATCGACTGGCCCCATATATCTAAGCCCCGATTGCAGTCGGGGCTTTTCTTATGTGATCTTTTTACATCCAGATACCTCATTTAATCTCAATCTCTTAGGTACTATTTAGGTCGCCACAGCCACTTTTCTTCAACGCTATTTGGGTTGTTTCTCTTGAGTTATAGAACGAATTTGGTATAATCCTGTGCGTGATGAAAAGAGACAAGATCGCAGCCGAAGAGGGCAGACAAAAGGCTCCCGGAAAGTGGTTCCGGGAAGGCATGTCCTTGCAAGAATTTTTCCGCCAGTTCCCGAACGATGAGGCTGCGGAGAGATGGTTCGTGGATCAGCGATGGGGCGGAAACGTGGCTTGCCCGAAGTGCGGCATCATGGGCGACCGCATAGCTGCCGTGGCCAATCGCAAGCCGCAGCCATACCGATGCAAAGATTGCCGGAAATACTTTTCGGTCAAGACGGCATCGCTGATGCACAACAGCCAGCTTGGTTGCCAGACTTGGCTATTGGCGCTTTACCTTCTATGCACCAATCTCAAAGGCGTTTCATCCATGCGCCTTCATCGGGAATTGGATATAACGCAAAAGGCCGCATGGCATTTGTCCCATCGCATCCGCAAGGCCATGGAGCAGGGCGGATTCTCGTTCGACGGCCCGGTGGAGGCCGACGAGACCTACATCGGCGGCAAGCGCAAGAACATGCACCAGTGGCAGCGCGACCAACTGGAAGGCCGGGGCGCGTCCGGCAAGATCGCCGTGGCCGGGATCAAGGATAGGAAGTCAAATTTGGTGGCAGTCCAGATGGTGCATTCGACCGACCGCAAGACGCTCCACAAATTCATTGAAGAGAACGTCAAGATCGGCGCGATGGTCTACACCGACGAATCGCGCTCGTACCTGGGTTTGAAGCGGAACCAGCACAAGTCGGTCAAGCATTCGATGGGCCAATTCGTTGAGGGTCTGGCGCACACCAACGGAATCGAATCCCATTGGTCGATGTTCAAGCGCGGCTACCACGGCACCTACCACAAGATGTCGATGAAGCACCTGCCGCGCTACATTTCCGAATTCTCGCGAAGGCACAACGACCGCGTGTTGGATACAATGGCGCAGATGAAGGCGGTCGCGCGGAACATGGGCGATAGACGCCTTCCCCGCGAACAGCTTATGAGCGGACCTCCCGCATGGCCACAGGGCGAAAAAGAAGCGGCGTAGGGTCTAGGCGGGATTCCCGCGAAGTCACCCTAAAGCGCATGGAGAGGGCGGCTAAGACCGTCTTCGACCTTCCTCCCCTTGACGATCAGGCGGAATGGGAAGAGGAGTTGCAAAGGGAGCTAGACGGCGAATCGTCAGCCGATGAGTCCGATCCCTAGCCGCACACAAATCCACACTACGGGAGATAATTGATGGAAGAGCTAATTAGCTTAGACAAGCTGGAAAAGCTGGACAGCATCGATGATGGAATCAAGAGACTACACTCCGCAACGAAAAGCGGATTCGATGGCTTGTACGAAAGAATGGATGGACCGCCAAATCTTACTAAAGCATTGGGACTGAAGCTAGAGAATGATTCCTAAGCATTAAGGAATCAGGATGCAACACAATAAGGCGTTGATAGCACCAGAGTGGCCTATTAGACCATTCATGCGATGGGGTCTTTATTGGCACTGGCATAAGTGTTGTAGTCTCTTGCCAATGTGCAAGTTTTCTCAAACAAAAAACAAAGTCAATGCTGGCGAGCCAATATGCGGCGTATGCTGGAATCTAACGTCAGAAAAACAAAAGAGGTTCATGTTGCAGTGTTCCCGCGTGTCTAAATAGGTCAATAATCCCCAAATGAAAAGTATCGAAGTTGAACAAGCACGTGAATTCGGCGGACTACTCATCATTGTGATCTGGATGACCATGCTCCTTTTTACGGCCCGCCATTGGTCGAAGGGTCGAAACCACATTGCAAAATAAGGATTCCTATTGTGTTACCCCAAAAAGACAAATTCTTTAAGATCATTGCGGCCTCGATACAGCGCAGCCGCTTTCTAAGCAGGCCGGCTGCCACTCTTCTGGCCATGATGCTGGCGTATGGCAGCTGTGGTTTGGCGAATTCAGGACACACCGAATCGGCCGGTCCCACGCAATTGAGAATCGAGCAGGCCGATGCGGCCGGGACCATCGCCATTTACCGGGCCGATGGTACACAGCCCATTGTGACGCAAAACGCCAGGCCGGACTTCCGGCCATATCTGCATCCGATAAATGCTCCGGACGGTAACGGCGAGCTGACCGAAGACAGCCCGGGACATCACAAGCACCAGACCGGTCTTTATTGGGGCTTTACGCGAGTCAACGGCCAGCCTGTACCAAAAGATACCGTCAAAAAGTGGAATAAAGAGTGGCACCGAAAGGGTGGAGGCAAGGGGGGGGACAAGCCGGCAGAACTCGTGAAGGCCCATGGTCGAGATTTCTTTCACCATCCCGAAAGTGACTACTGGCGGCGAGACTCGGCGACTGTGGTTCAAGCCATGGGCGAAGAGGTCAAATGGCAGACGGTTTACCAGATGCTGGATGAAGCGGGCGAGAACATCATGACGGAAACCCAGAGCTGGACCATGCGCGCGGACGGGGACAAATTTATCCTCGACCTGGAGTGGACTGGCGCAGCACAAACCGATATTACAATCGGCGAATACGACTATGGCGGACTGTTTCTTCGTATGCCGTATCGTAAGGGTATTCGCGGCGAAGCCGTCAATGCGGCCCGGCAGCGCAACCAACAGGCAGAAGGAAAACGTGCCATGTGGGTCGATGTCGGCATGGAGATCGAGGGTCGTGATGATCTTGGACATATCGCCATCTTTGATCACCCGGATAACGGAGGCTTTCCGCAATCCTGGCGAGTCGATGGCCAACTCGGTGTCGGTCCGGCTAGGTCACGCATGGGCGATTGGCACATCAAGAAGGGTTCGAGCGAGATCATCCGCCACAGGCTGGTTGTCTATACCGGCGAGTTCAACGACGTCGAAATGACGAGTCTGTGGCAAGACTACAGCGGCGGCGACTTCAAGGCACTTTGGAAAGTCGCGCAAGAGGAAGGACGGGCGGAAAAGTTTCTGACGCCCGAAGAGGCTGTGAACGCCATGACGGTGATCGACGGCTTCGAGGTTAACGCCTGGGCATCAGAGCCGATGATCACCCAACCTATGGCTTTTGCCTGGGACGATCGCGGCCGTATGTGGGTTGCGGAGAACCGCGACTACGAAACCCGTGGTACGGGGTTTTCAAACTCCGGCGACAGTCGCATTCTGATTCTGGAAGACACGGACCACGATGGTGCAGCCGATGACGTAAAAGTGTTTCTGGAGGGTATCCCGTTTCCGTCCGCGCTCGCAGTTGGCTTCGACGGGCTTTTTTTGGGTGCCCCGCCTAACTTGCTTTTTGTCCCCGACAAAGATGGCGATGACGTGGGCGACATAGACGACGTTGAAATCCTGCTCACCGGCTGGGGTATCCGGGATCGACATGAGACCATCAACAGCTTGCACTGGGGGCCAGACGGGTGGCTTTACGGCCTGGAAGGCTTCGCCACACCTTCGAAAATCAAAAAGCCAAACGGAGATGCCCGACTCTATGGACATAAGGAGCCCTTCCCGGCGTATTTGGATGTCGGCGTCAGGAAGCGTGAATCTAAAGGGTCGTCCTACTGGAACAATCCGGACTGGCAGGACCTGGAAGGCGTAGACATCAACGGCGGCGTTTGGCGGTATCACCCCACGAAAGATCGTTTTGAGGTAGTTGCGCACGGCTTCAGTAACCCGTGGGGAATCGATTACGACGCAAAAGGCCAGTTGTTTATCAGCGCATGCGTCATTCCGCATGCCTTTCACGTGATCCCGGGAGGGATTTACCATCGCCAGGGCGGTCAGCATTTCAATCCATATGTCTATGGTGACATTCGTACCATCGTTGACCACCGTCACCGGTCGGCACATGGTGGTGCGCGCGTTTATTTGTCCGATGCGTTTCCGAAAAAGCATCATGGACGCCTCTTCATGGCAAACATCCACGAGCATGCTGTTTTGTCAGATGTGCTCGAACCGAAAGGTTCCGGATTCGTGGCAAAACACGGCGATGATTTCCTACTTGCCAACAATGCCCAGTGGGTAGGCTTCAGCATGGAGGTTGGACCTGAGGGCGCGGTCTACGTGTTGGACTGGCACGACGCAGATATTTGCGGCAGTGAGGTTCTGCATAAAGATACCGGACGGATTTTCCGCATTACACCGAAGACATCCCTGGCACAAAACTGGGATGGACGTTATGACGACCTGAAAACAATGACAGATGCGCAGCTGGTTGAACTGCAGCTCAGCAAGAGCGCATGGCACGCGCGCCGGGCGCGTGTGATTCTACAAGCCCGTGCAGCCAAGGGTGAACTGGAGGATTCAGTTCATGGGCGATTGCACGAAATATTCCGGTCGAACTCGAATCCGGACGTACGTCTGCGGGCCATGTGGACAACACACATAACCGGCGGCTTTGCAGCTGAGGATCTGATGAACGCGCTGGAAGATAAGGATCCCCACATCCGAGCCTGGGCCATCCAGTTGTTGAATGAGGATAATTCTCCACCGACACGGGCTATGGACACCTTCGCCCGCATGGCCCGCGAAGATGATTCTCCGGTAGTGCGACTGTACCTTGCCGCTGCTCTACAACGCATTAACCATGATGACCGCTGGCAAATCGCACAGGCGCTCGTCAAGAAAGGCGAAGATACCGACGATCACAACATACCCAAAATGATCTGGTTCGCTATCGAGCCCCTCGTAGCGGGGAATCCCGGCCGGGCACTCGAGCTTGCCAAAAGCAGCAAGATTCCGATGCTCACCGAATACATTGCCCGCCGTGCTGTGGATGCCAATGAGCTTGAAATGCTCCTTACGGCTGTCGAAGAACGGTCGGATGCACGGCTTGCGCTTTTGACGGGGATGCGAGCCGGCCTTGAAGGTCAATTAGATGTGACGCCTCCGGGCAATTGGGACTCGGTTTATGCCAGGCTACAGGCAGACGACAGTGTGGCGGATCTCGCTCAAACGATCTCGCAACAATTTGGTGGCATTGAGGCAGCCAAACAGTTAATGACCACACTGAAAGACCAGAATGCTGACACAGAGGCCCGTAGGCGCGCCGTGAACGGTCTTGCCCGACAACAACATGAAGGGCTCATTGATGAACTTCCGGGCTTGCTGCGTAACCCAGACCTGCGCATCGAAGCGATCCGCGCCGTGGCTGCCTTCGATCGCCCAAAAGAATTGGGGGTCATGCTGTTGCGGGAATACGATAGTTTCAGTTCTCCCGAGAAACTGGAGGTCGTTCAGGTGTTGGCATCGCGCACTAACTATGGTCGCATATTGATGCACGCACTGAGGGAAAACCTCATACCTAAACGGGACGTTCCAGCCTACGCTGCCCGGCAACTGCACCGGGTAGTAGGTAGCGGATTTCTCGAAGTCTGGGGCCCAATCAGCCCACTCTCCGCTGAGAAAGTTGCTGCTATCGCGAAATATAAGGCGCTCCTGAACGATGAGGCCCTCACCTCAGCCGACGCGCGTAAAGGACGAGAGATGTACGATAATCTCTGTGGGACCTGCCACAAGATGTACGGTAACGGAGGCATCTTGGGTCCGGACATCACCGGCTCGAACCGCACCAATATCGACTACCTGCTCAGTAATATTCTGGACCCCAGCGCCGAAATACAGGACGACTACAAGATGGTGATGGTGACAACCCGTGACGGCAGGACTTATGCAGGCAATATCGCCTCTGAGAACGAACGCACTCTAACGCTCCGAGTTGTGGGACAGGATTCGGTACTGATCAATAAATCGAATATCCAATCTCGAGAGGGCTCTGAGCTGTCCATGATGCCAGAAGGCATTTTCGCGAATCTGACAGATAAGGAGGTTCTCAATTTGGTTGCTTACTTAATGACGACAAGACAAGTAGACCTTTGAAGAAGTATCGCGGCCAATCCGCTTCCACATGCACTTTCTTGATGGCGGCCATTCGCGAAGCGGGGATGAGAGCCGCCATGGCCTCCGCCCTGGATACTCATGAAACGACTTTCCGTGTTCCTAACAGCCCTGGTGTGCACGTTTGTTTGGCATCCGGGCCTTTCAGCCGAGGATGAATCTGTGCTGGAAACGATCGTCGTAACGGCATCTCGACTGCACCGGTCGGCCGCTGAATTGACTCAGTCAGCGACAACGATCGAGCGCACTAAAATAGACGCACGCCAATTTGCCAATGTCACAGAGCTGGTACGACAGATTGCTGGAATCAATGTTATTCAACAGGGCGGCCGTGGTGGAGTCACCAGCGTTGTATTACGCGGGGGTGAGCCCAATTTCACCGTGGTCCTCATTGACGGTATCAAGGTAAACGACTCCACCAATACACGCGGTGGATCGTATGATTTCTCCTATCTCGACCTTGCCAGCGTTGACCGCGTTGAAATTATCAGAGGGCCGATGTCCGCCGTTCACGGATCGGACGCGCTTGCCGGTGTCATCAACATTGTCACCCGATCGCCAGATGACGGTGCGCAAGTTCGTGCGGAAGTTGGCGGTCACGGGCTGAGATCCGGACGCGTGGCACTTGGCGGAAACGTGGGCAAGGTGACTGGCACGATCGCAGTACGCACCTTAACCGAAGACGGCGAGATAGACCGTGCCGGGTACGATGACTGGGGGCTGGATGGTTCACTCAGCATGAAGGTAGGAACGTCAGGCGAGACCGGTCTGCAGCTGCGATACCAGGATGCGAATAGTACGAGCTTTCCGGAAGACAGCGGTGGGCCCCACTTCGCCGTCCTTCGCGATGTGGATCAGCGCGCCATAAAGGAGTCGCACGCACGTCTGTATCTGAACCAAACAATCGGACCCGCCTGGAAATCAAGGCTTGCGGTCAGTCGCTACGAGCGTCGTGAAGACGCGAGTTCGCCAGGCATCGCGCCCGGCGTCTTTAACGGTGTACCGCCGAATTCGGCTGATACCGTTTTTTCTCGTGACCAGTTCTCCTTTGTTCTCTCGCGTAATCTCGGCGGTTCGGCTGCAGTTGTCGTAGGCGGCGAGTGGCAGAACGAAGATGGCAGGAGTACCGGCATCCTTGATTTTGGCTTCCCAATACCCACGGACTTTGGATTGAAACGAGAAACGCTTAGCGCATTTACCGAAGTCGAGTACAGATTCAATGCTGTACAACTGCTGGCAAGCCTGCGCTGGGACGATCCTGATGATACGTTCGATGAGACCAGCGCTCAGTTCGGCGCTGTCTACACACTACCGGGAAACGGCGGCGCACTGCGGCTGAATTGGAGCGAAGCGTTCAAAGCACCCAGCTTCTTCGCGTTGGGCCATCCACTTGTCGGCAATGCCGATCTCGTATCGGAAACCGCAACGAGTTTTGATGTCGGCTACCGACACTCGATCGGCACCTCGAAACTGATTGAACTCAGCGTTTATCGCCATGAGTTTGAGAACCTCATCGATTTCGATCCCATGTTGTTTACGAATGTAAATCGCTCGAAGGTTGTCACTGAAGGTGTGGAGTTAGTTCTGCAATGGCCGATGACCTCATCGGTCAATCTTGATCTTCACGTAACCTATGCAGACAGTGACATAAGGGGTTCCGATGCCACGCTGCGGTCGCGACCGAAGTGGCGTGGTGGTGTTAGTGTTGATTGGCGAATCGACGACCAATGGCTTTTTGCGGCCAATTTTTTGGCGCTAGATAATTTTTGGGAAGTATCGATACCAACGGGTGGAATTTACCTCGATGGTTACCAGCGGCTAGACGTTGCTATGTCGTACGATATCAATGATCGTTTTCGGGTTGGTTTCGCAATCGATAACGCGCTCGACGAGAATTACTTTGAGGCAGTCGGTTTCCCTGCAGCGGGAATGCATGGACGCGTCAATGTGACTTATCAGTTCTAGCTCTTATGAAAATCAGAGGATAGTAAATGGTCCTCGATGCATGTGTCCCGCCACTGCCGCACCAGGCGCTCCATCTGCTGGCGCGAGATGCCCGTCGCGGCCACCAGGAACCGCAGAACCACCCCCTTGTCGCGCTTGCCGAGCCGGCGGTAGCCGAAGCGCTCCAGCGTCGCCCGCGCGAAGCCGTACGCCTCGCCCCGGTCCCTCGGTTGAAAGTCCACCGCCTCGTTGCCTTCCACGAAGGCGCGAAGCTGCTCGATGGTGCGTAGCCGCCGCGTCTGAATGTCCACGATCATCCCCGAATGATGCGTCGAACACCCGTTTCACCCTCACTTCGCGTTGGAATCGGACCTTCGCTTCACCCTCACTTCGCGTTGGACAGTGCGGTCCATTTACTCCATCGAAGCCGGGGCGTAATATTGCGCGTTTAGCAAAGTCCGGGTTTCACATGCTGCGGATCGTGCAGGAAGCGCTCACCTTCGACGATGTCCTGCTGCTGCCTGCGTATTCGCAGACCCTGCCCTCCGAAGTCGACCTCCGAACCCGCCTGACCAAGGACATCGCCCTCAACATTCCCCTGATGTCCGCCGCCATGGACACCGTCACCGAGGGACGTCTCGCCATCGCCATGGCCCAGGAAGGCGGCATCGGCATCGTGCACAAGAACATGCCGCTCGAACGCCAGGCGCGCGAGGTGCGACTGGTAAAGAAATTCGAGAGCGGGATCATTCGCGACCCGGTGACCATTGGTCCGGAACGCACCGTGCGCGACCTGATCGCACTGACCGCGGAACACAATATTTCCGGCGTCCCCGTGGTGCGCGGCAACAGACTGCTCGGCATCGTCACCAGCCGCGATATCCGGTTCGAGCAGCGGTTCGACGCATCCATATCCGAAGTGATGACGCCAAAGGAGCGCCTGGTCACGGCGCCGGAGGGCGCGACTTTCGAGGAGATCACGGACCTCCTGCACCGCAATCGCATCGAGAAGATACTGATCACCGAAGGCGACTTCCGCCTTACCGGCATGGTGACCGTGAAGGACATCACCAAGGCGCAGACTTTTCCGAATGCCTGCAAGGACGGCGAGGGACAACTCCGCGTCGGCGCCGGAGTAGGCACCGGTGAAGACACCGACGACCGCGTTGCTGCGCTGGTCGAAGCCGGAGTGGATGTACTGGTGGTGGATACCGCGCACGGCCACTCCCAGCGCGTTCTGGACCGCATAAGCTGGATCAAGCAGAAGTATCCGAGGTTGCCGCTGGTCGGCGGCAACGTGGCCACGAAGGAAGGCGCCCGCGCATTGATCGGGGCCGGCGTGGACTGCGTCAAGGTCGGCATCGGGCCCGGCAGCATCTGTACCACCCGCGTCGTCTCCGGCATAGGCGTTCCGCAGATCACCGCAGTGGCGGAGGTCGCCGAGGAAGCGGAAGAGGATGGCATCCCCGTCATCGCGGACGGAGGAGTCCGTTTTTCGGGCGACATCGCCAAGGCCCTCGGCGCAGGGGCCAGCGTCGTCATGGTCGGCGCGCTGCTGGCCGGCACCGACGAAGCGCCGGGAGAGGTCGAGCTGTACCAGGGCCGAACCTACAAGTCCTACCGGGGCATGGGTTCCATCGCCGCCATGGACGGCGAACACGGTTCTGGCGACCGTTACTTCCAGGAACCCGATGGCAACAATGGCAAGCTCGTGCCCGAAGGGATCGAAGGCCGGGTGCCGTATCGCGGGCCCGTGAGCCCCATCGTGCATCAACTCATGGGCGGCGTCCGCGCTTCCATGGGGTATACGGGTTCGAAGGATATCGATGCCATGCGCACGTCGACGAAGTTCGTGAAGATCTCCTCGGCCAGCCTTGCGGAAGGCCACGTACACGACGTTTCGATCACCAAAGAACCGCCGAACTACCCGATTGGCTGAAAAGAGCGTAAACCGACAAGGCTGCGCGCCCACATTCGATGATCGCTCGCCGGATGGAAGCCTGCCGGACGAGCGCCTGCTGATCATCGACTTCGGCTCGCAGTACACGCAACTCATCGCCCGCCGCGTGCGCGAGGCCGGGGTGTATTGCGAGGTTCACCCTTTCGACCTGCCCGCTGAATCCGTCGACCTGTTTGAACCGCGGGGAGTGATTCTCTCCGGTGGACCCGAAACCGTGACCGAGCTATCGACGCCCCGCATTCCGGACCACGTGCTCGACGCCGGGGTTCCGGTGCTCGGCATCTGCTACGGCATGCATGCGCTGGCCGCCCAGCTCGGCGGCGCCGTCGAACCGTCTTCCAAGCGCGAGTTTGGCAGCGCCGAGATCGACCTCGCCGAAAACGGTGCCGATGGCCTGCTCGGGCGCTTCGGGATCGACGGCCGGCTACCCGTTTGGATGAGCCACGGCGACAAGGTCGTATCGCTGCCGCCGGGTTTCGAGGTCGCGGCCAGGACGCCGAACGCGCCCATCGCCGCCATGGCGGATCCACATCGGCGTTTCTATGGCGTGCAGTTCCACCCTGAAGTCACGCACACGCGCAATGGCGCCGAGATCCTCGGCCATTTCGCGCGGAACATCTGCGGGTGCAGGGCCACGTGGACGGCGGAACAGATCATCGAACGCGCAGTGCGCGAGGTGCGCGCGACCGTCGGCAACGAGCGCGTGGTGCTCGGACTCTCCGGCGGCGTTGACTCGAGCGTCGCCGCTGCCCTGCTTGATCGCGCCATCGGCGATCAACTCACCTGTGTCTTCGTCGACAACGGCCTCCTGCGACTGAACGAGCGCGAGGAAGTTGAGGCGACGTTCTCCCGCGGCATGTCGAACGCGCTCGACCTGGATCTGGTCACCGTCGACGCCTCGGACACCTTCCTCGAGGCGTTGCGCGGCATGGATGATCCCGAGGTCAAGCGCAAACAGATCGGCGCGACCTTCATCGACGTGTTCCAGCGCGAGGCGGAGAAACTCGAAGGCGTGCGGTGGCTCGGCCAGGGCACGATATATCCGGACGTCATCGAATCCGCTGCCTCGAAGTACGGCAAGGCGCACGTCATCAAGTCGCACCACAATGTCGGCGGCCTGCCGGACAGGATGCATCTCAAGCTGGTGGAGCCCCTGCGCGACCTGTTCAAGGATGAAGTGCGCAAGGTGGGACTCGCCCTCGGCCTGCCGCGGGAGTTGGTCTTCCGCCATCCGTTTCCCGGGCCCGGTCTCGCCGTGCGCGTGATCGGGGAAGTCAGGCGGGAGTATCTCGACGTTCTCCGACGCGCCGACGCGATCTTCATCGAGGAACTGCGCCGCGCCGACTACTACGACCGGGTGCACCAGGCGTTCGCCGTCTATCTTCCCGTCAAGTCCGTGGGCGTCGTCGGAGACGCCCGCCGCTACGCGCATGTCATCGCCCTGCGCGCGGTGGAAACCACCGACTTCATGACCGCCCGCTGGGCGCATCTGCCCTACGACCTGTTGGGCACCGTGTCGAATCGCATCATGAACGAGATCGAAGACGTCTCCCGCGTCGTCTATGACATTTCCAGCAAGCCGCCTGCCACCATCGAGTGGGAATGAGAATCAACGTGGTGGGAACCAGCGGAAGCGGTAAAACCACTTTCGCCAGGAGAATAGCCGACAAGCTGGACGTTCCCTACGTCGAAATGGATGCGTTGTTCTGGAAGCCCAACTGGACCGAATCGACTGACGAGGAGTTCCTCCCAAGGTTGGAGGAGGCCGTGTCTTCAGACCACTGGGTGCTGGACGGCAACTACGACAGAACCCGACCGATCAAGTGGAAACGCGTTCAAACAGTCATATATCTGGATTTGCCGTTTCACATCGTGGTCTACCGAATCATGCGCAGATGCCTGGTCAGAGGTCTGAAACGGGAAGAACTATGGGCAGGCAATCGAGAGAGCCTCTGGAAACACTTCTTTACCCGCGACTCCATGGTTCTGTGGACGATTTCATCGTTCCACAGGCTCCGGAGAAGATACGCAAGGGCTTTTGAACAGCCTGAGAACTCACACATCAGATTCATCAGGTTGCGTTCCAGGAGGGAAACAGAAGATCTCATCACGCGCGGGTTGATGGATTTGCAGTCAGGGTAGCTGTTGCGTGGAAGCAGGCGATCAGTTCTGGATGCGTCGCGCGCTGGATGAGGCCGAGCGCGCGCGCAGTCGCGGCGAAGTGCCGGTGGGCGCCGTCGTTGTAGCCGCCGACAACACGCTGATGGGCGCTGGCCACAACGCGCCCATCACGGAATGCGATCCCACATCCCACGCCGAGATCGCGGCGCTGCGCGCGGCCTGCAAGGCCGCCAGCAACTACCGTCTGCCAGGCGCCACGCTATACGTCACGATCGAACCCTGCACGATGTGCGTTGGTGCCATGGTGCACGCCCGCGTCGAGCGCCTCGTGTTCGGCGCCGCCGAACCCAAGGCCGGCGCTTCCGCATTGCTCGATTCGGCCGCATTCAACTGGCGCATCACGGTGACGAGTGGCGTGCTGGCCGCGGAGTGCGGCCAACTGCTCGCAGGGTTCTTCGAGGAGAAAAGGAAACACGCGTGAGCGCTTCGATCGTCCGCACCATCGCCGGCGCCCCAGCGTTTACCCCGGCACGGCTGCGCAAACACCTCGATGCACTGCGCACGGCGGATCCCGGCGTCGAGGCTGCTGCCGCGGAATTCGTACACTTCGTGGATCTCGCCTCGCCGCTCACCGGCGAAGAGGAAGAGACCGTCCGCGAACTCCTGACCGACGGCCGGCGCGTACCGGCGTCCCACGTTGGAAGCACCTACTTCTGCACCGTGACACCGCGCCCCGGGACGATTTCGCCCTGGTCCAGCAAGGCGACGGATGTCCTCAAGCGGTGCGGTCTCGACAAGGTATCGAGGGTGGAGCGCGGCATTCGATGGCACCTCGCCGGCAGCGACAATCGTGACCTGGCCGCACTGCTGCATGATCGCATGACGGAGGTGGTCCGGTTTGATCGCCGCGCGCACGAGGGCGTCTTTTCCCGTAGCGAGCCGCGGCGACTCGTGACGTTCCCGCGCAGCGACATCGGCGCAGCGAACATTCGGCTCGGTCTCGCCCTCTCAGAGGACGAGATCGACTATCTCATCGCGCAGTACGCAGATATCGACCGCGACCCGACCGACGCGGAACTGATGATGTTCGCCCAGGCGAACTCGGAGCATTGCCGGCACAAGATCTTCAACGCGGATTGGGAGATCGATGGCATCGACGCACCCGCATCGCTGTTCGAGATGATCCGAAACACCTACCGCCGCATCAATGGCGCGGGTGTTCTCTCCGCCTACTCCGACAATGCCGCGGTGATCGAAGGCCCGTTCGCAAACCGCTTCTTTCCCGACCCCGAAGACCAGGTGTACCGGGCGCAGCGCGAACCGGCGCACATCCTCATGAAAGTGGAGACTCACAACCATCCGACCGCCATCGCGCCTTATCCGGGCGCGGCCACGGGCTCCGGCGGCGAAATTCGCGACGAGGGCGCCGTCGGCCGGGGCTCCAAGCCGAAAGCAGGCTTGGTCGGCTACACCACGTCGCACCTCAACATCCCCGGCGATCCGCAGCCCTGGGAACTGCCAATCGGCAAGCCCGACCGGATCGCGAGCGCCCTCGACATCATGCTGGAAGGCCCCATCGGCGCGGCGGGATTCAATAACGAGTACGGCCGGCCCGCACTCGGTGGCTATTTCCGCACCTTCGAGTTTCCCCACGCGCAGCAGGCCGAGTGGTACTGGGGCTACCACAAACCCATCATGATCGCAGGCGGCGTGGGCGCCATTCGCGACGGACACGTCGACGCGGCCGATATCCCGGAAGGCACGAAACTGATCGTTTTGGGCGGTCCCGCCATGCTGATCGGACTCGGCGGCGGGGCCGCTTCGAGCATGGGTTCGGGCGAAAGCGACACCCAACTCGACTTCGCCTCGGTGCAGCGCGACAACGCGGAGATGCAACGGCGTTGCCAGGAGGTCATCGACCGCTGCTGCGCGCTCGGCGACGTCAACCCGATGCGCCTCATCCACGACGTCGGCGCGGGCGGACTGTCCAACGCGTTGCCCGAGTTGGCGGCCGACGCCGCGCGCGGCGCACGTTTCGAGTTGCGCGACGTGCCGAACGCCGACGCGGGCATGTCGCCCATGGAAATCTGGTGCAATGAAGCGCAGGAACGCTATGTCATGGCCGTGGCGCCCGAGGACCTCTCGCGGTTCGCGCAGATCTGCGCTCGCGAACGCTGCCCCTATGCTGTCGTCGGCGAAGCGCTCTTCGACCGGCACATCCAGGTGACCGACCGGCTCGCCGACGAATCCCCGATAGATCTGCCGCTCGCCACGCTTTTCGGCAAGCCGCCGAAGATGCGCCGATCATTCGTCCGCAGGGCCCGGCCCGCCACACCGACGACACTGGATGGAGAAAACGAGCCTACCCTCGAGGATGCCCTGACCCGCGTACTGCGTTTCCCCGCAGTCGCCTCGAAGAAGTTCCTCATCACCATCGGCGACCGCAGCATCACCGGCCTTGTCGCCCGCGATCAGATGGTCGGGCCATACCAGGTTCCCGTTGCCGATGTCGCAGTGACCCTTGCGGACTACGACGGTCTGACCGGCGAGGCCATGGCCATGGGCGAACGTTCGCCGGCCGCAGTGGTCGACCCGGCGGCAGCGGCGCGCATGGCAGTGGCCGAAGCGCTCCAGAACCTGGTCGCGGCGCCGATTGACGGGCTATCCCGCGTGGTGCTTTCAGCCAACTGGATGGCCGCCGCCGGTTTCGAGGACGAAGACCAGGCGCTGTACGACGCCGTGGCCGCCATCGGGATGGATCTCTGTCCGGCGCTCGGTATCGCGATTCCGGTCGGCAAGGACAGCCTTTCCATGAGCACCCGCTGGCAGGACGGCGATGCGGATCGCGTGGTGGTTTCGCCCGTGTCCCTCAACATCAGCGCCTTTGCGCCGGTGACGGACGCGCGCCGCACCCTGACGCCCCTGCTCAATGCTGGGGACACAGTGCTGGTGCTCATCGAACTGCCCGGCGAGCGCAATCGCCTGGGGGCCTCCGCATTCGCGCAGTGCTACGAGCAACTCGGCGACGAAGTCCCCGACATCGACGATCCGCAAGCGTTCAAAGCATTGCTTGAATTCGTACTCTCAGGAAACGGCGCGGGACGCTTCAGCGCCTACCACGACCGTTCCGATGGCGGGCTTATCGTCACGCTGCTCGAGATGGCGTTCGCCGCGCGCGTCGGACTCGATATCGAGGAAGCGGATCTGCCCGCGTTGTTTACGGAGGAACCGGGTGTTGTCGTCGAGATCGGCGCGAGCGAACTTCCGACGCTGTTGCGTGATGCGCGCGCCGCCGGGTTGGTCGCGCGCCAAGTGGCGACCCCCCGCTCGGACGACAGAATCACCGTGGGTGCGTACGAAAGCACCCGCGCGGAACTGGAACGCCTCTGGAGCGAGACCAGCCACCGCATGCAGCGCATTCGCGACGACGCAGCATGCGCGGATCAGGAACTCGAAGGCGTCGAGGCCTCTCGAACCCGGATGGTCCCGAAGCTGGGGTTCGATCCTGCCGACGATGTGGCAGCCCCCTATGTCACAACGGGTGCGCGGCCACGCGTCGCCATACTGCGTGAGCAGGGGGTGAACGGCCAGATAGAAATGGCAGCCGCGTTCCACCGGGCTGGCTTCGATGCGGTGGACGTACATACGTCCGACCTGTTCTCCGGAGAAGTTTCGCTCGCGGACTTCGCCGCCCTCGCCGCCTGCGGCGGATTCTCGTACGGCGACGTGCTGGGGGCAGGCGGCGGCTGGGCCAAGTCGATCCTGTTCCACCCGCAGGCACGGGACACGTTCCAGGCTTTCTTTGCACGCGACACCCTCACGCTCGGCGTGTGCAACGGCTGCCAGATGCTGTCCCGGCTCAACGCCTTGATCCCCGGCGCCGACAGGTGGCCACGCTTCGAGCGCAACCGTTCGGAACAGTTCGAGGGTCGGTCCGTCATGGTTCGCATCAACCCAAATGTCTCTCCGTGGCTCGACGGCATGGCAGGCAGTACCGTGCCGATCGCGGTCGCCCACGGCGAGGGACGTGCCGAGTTCCGGGACCCGGCGCCAGCGGCGGTCCTGCAGTACGTCGACGGCCTGGGTGAGGCGACGGAGACCTATCCCCTGAATCCCAACGGGTCGCGAAACGCCCTGGCAGGCACGATTTCGGCCGACGGCCGCGCGCTGATCATGATGCCCCACCCCGAACGCGTGTTCCGTACCGTGCAGAATTCCTGGCACCCGGAAGACTGGGGCGAGGACGGTCCCTGGCTACGCCTGTTCCGCAACGCGCGCGCGGCTCTCGGTTAGAGACCCCATATGCCACTGGACATCGATCCGCCGCTGTCTATGCTGGCGCCACACCCCGGCTACGGAGTAGAACCATTGGCTATCAAGGAGCGCCTGGCGGAACTGGGCCTCGAACTTCCGCCTCCGATGCGGATCCAGGGACAGCGATTCGAGACGGTGCGCATCATCGGGAACCGAGCCATCATCGCAGGACATCTGCCGTTCGGCACCGACGGTGAACTTTTCGGTCCGCTAGGCAAGGTCGGCGCCGAGGTGAGTCCCGACGATGCCTATCAATCCGCACGCCAGGTCGCCCTCGTCATGATTTCGAGCCTCGAGGCCGCCGGCATTGATCTCAATCGTATCGAGTGGACCAAGGCTTTCGGCATGGTTAACGCCGCCCCGGGATTCAACGCATTGCCGGGGGTCATAAACGGTTTCTCCGATCTTCTGCTGGAAATCTTCGGCGAGAGAGGGCGGCATTCACGCTCCGCCATCGGCGTTGCAGAACTGCCGTTCGGCGTCCCCGTGGAACTGGAAGCGGAAGTCGCGCTGTTGTCCGACTGAGTCCACGCGGCATCTAACCGACAATCGGTGAGATGCTGCACACTTCCGGCATCTTTGGGCGCCGCCGCGCCCTGTGGTACTTTCGAGGGCAAAACCAATTCCCGCACCGTGCTGCGGACGGAGTGACCCGACATGCAACAAGGCACCTTCAAATCGGCCCGCTGGGCGGCAGACGTCGGGAGACTCGAGGTCGGCGCCAGCGAACGCGTCGCACCGAAGACCCAGGAGGTGCAGATTGCCGTTGGCAGCGCGGGCATCTGCGGCTCCGACTTGCACTCGTTCCGGGGCGACTTCGATCCACGCGTTGGCAGGATCCCGGGACACGAAATTTCCGGCACGGTCAGTGCGCTCCCCGGCGATGTCAAGCATGTCAAGGAGGGCGATGTCGTCGGCATCGAACCGCTGACGAGATGCGGCATCTGCCGCTTCTGCCTGTCGGGCGACTACAACATATGCGCCGACCGTGGCTTGATAGGCGCGGGAACCGACGGCGGCATGAGCGAGTTCGTCAATGTGCCGGCGAACACCGTGTACCGGGTTCCCACCGGCGTCGACACCGAGGTCGGCGCCCTGGCCGAGCCGCTCGCATGTTCCGTGCATGGCTTCGAAAGAGTCCGCCTCAAGGGAGCCGAAACTGTCCTGATCGTGGGCGCCGGCACGATTGGACTCACGGCGATTCTCGCCGCCCGTGCGCGGGGCGCGCGGGTCCTTATCCTGGCCCGCCATCCGCACCAGCGCGAGGCCGCCCTCAAGTGCGGCGCCAATGAGGTCATAGACGAAAGCGATGCCGGCAAGGCGCGGCTGCAAGAACTGATCTCGCTACGGGCGATCGACGTCGCAGTGGAAACGGTGGGCGGTCAGGGCGACGCGCTGATCCAGGCACAGCGAGCGGTGCGCCCGAAGGGCCGCGTACTGGTGCTCGGCGTATTCACCGTTCCTACCCTCACCATCGACGGACGCTACTTGTCGGGCCCGGAGGTCGAGATCATCGGCTCAATGGTCTACTCGGCGCGTGACGGCCGATCCGACTACCAGGTGGCGCTCGAAGTCATCGCCGACAACGTGGAAGCGGCGCGCTCGCTGGTCACGCATCGCTTTAGTCTCGACGACGTGCAAACGGCATTCGAAACAGCGCTTGACAAGTCCACGCAATCGATCAAGGTGCACCTCAATCCAAGTTAGCCCAGGTGTTGAAACTGGTAGACAAGCAGGACTTAGAATCCTGTGCCCTCGGGCGTGTGGGTTCGAATCCCACCCTGGGCACCAACGCCCGATAGCTTCAGTTCCTTGAGTTCCTTACCCCGGTCAACCCTCAGACAACGGATGCGGCGTCAGGGGCGGTGTCGGTATGTTCGCCATCGGTCGCCGGACGCTTACGTCCTCGAAAAGAAGCGCCGGTGCGATCACCGAGACCGGCCAGGTCGCCCCGCCGTCAATCGACGGTGAGAATCCCGTGTCGTGTCGGGACGTCGCTTCGGAGACATTGACGATGTCCCTGAAGTCGGACTCCGACAGGTTCGACAAGCCCGCGATCGGAATCAGTTCCTCGCGCCCGTCGGGGAAGGCCTTGTAGGCGCCGATCAGTGGTTCCACGCTGGACGACCGGCCGTCTCCGCCAAATCCGCCGGAGCGCCAGTCCAACCTGGCAGACCGGCTGCCGATGCGGCGAACGATGATGGCGTGATCGAGACCTCGCTCCGATGCCAACGCGAAGAGTTCCTCCCTGAGTTCCTCGTCGGCGAGACCGCGCCCGGGAGTGACGAACAAGCTGCCCGGCAGGGGGGCGTCTCGCCAGCGGCTGGCGGTGCTGACCGGAACCTCGGCGAGGGGCACCCGCGTGGACAGCAAGGTCTTCAGGATGCCGCGTTCGACCAGCAGTGTGCGCTGCGCCGGCAGTCCGTCGTCGTCGACCGACTGCCGACCCCACAACGTTACGCCGTCGTGGGCTTCAATCGTCGGGTCGGAAACGACGGAAAGAAAGCGGGGCAGTACCCGGCTTCCGATCTTGTCCAGAAACGGGTTCCGGTACCGCGCCGAGACCCGTTGCATCGCCGGGTTCTCGAACGTCGGCATTCGAGACGCGACCAGGCGGGGGCCGAACACCTGGGAGACGAGCTCCGCTGCCGCCTGGCCTTCGAACAGCACGGGGCCGGCGTAGCGTTCGATGTGGGCCGCTTCACGCCGTTGCTCGAGACGCTTCGTCATGGCGCGCACACGATCCGCCAGGACCGTCGGCGCCGGAAGGTCTTCCCAGCGCTTGGCCCAGAGGGCGACGAAGTCCTCCAACTCCGTCCCGTCGACCGCTTGCGCTGCGGCGAGCGCGTGCAACTCTATATACGGCGTTTCGCGAACGAACTCGGACCCTTCACTGTTAACGAACCACGTGCGTTCCAGGTAGGCCGTGACTCGAACCTCGGAACGAGAAAGATGCGCCCTCCCCCGCATGGCGGTGGAGATGTCGCGCGCCAACGTTCGGGCCGGCGCCGTATCGAGTTGCCCATCCGTTCTGCCGTCGTACTGGTGCGGCGGCATTTCGCTGAAGTCCGGGACATCCTTCACTTGCGTCTGGTTCTGTAGCGCCGCGCGCTTGCCCGCGAGCTGGTCCAAGGCGCGTTTGTACGCGATGTCCGTCGCCAACCAGATCTGCCGTCGCAAGGTGTCGTAGTCGTCGTCGACGGAGAGGGTGGCGACATTGGGCCTTCTCGCAGCACTCCCCGCCGCCATGAAGTTCGTATTGTCAAAGCTATGGTCGCCTACCCGCAGTTCGACCAACAGTTGCCGGTTGACGCCCTCTGACACACTCAGCAAACCGCCGAGACTCGCGGTGGCGTTTCCGTACGTCCTTTCCTGCACCCGATAGGCGAGAAAGTACGGCTTTTCCGCATCTTCCAACTGTAGTTCCGCCATCGAACGTGCCAACTCGTCGCGCATCGCCCGCATCAGCACACTGTCTTCGGCCAGCGGAGCAGCCACGGGTGCGACGCCCGCAACAAGGACCACGACCGCCAGCATGGGTCTCGTGACTATCGCGAGATTCATCGCGTCTCCCCCGTCGAGGCCAACGAGCGCGCGTCGCTCACGGCGTCTCCAGGCGGTGGCAGAATCGGCAGCCGCGTCTGCGTGGTCGACCCCTTCTGCACTTCGATCTGCGAGACGAGTATCGAAGGCGACACGGTGGCCACCGGGACCGCGCCGGACTCCGCCCCGCACGTGCCGTTGAAAACCTGAAAGTCGTCGCCCGCCGCCTCGATCCGGCTAAAGGCGGTGAGCGGCGTACCGATAAGGTTCACGCCCCTCACCAGTTCCTCACTGCCGTCCAGGTTGATGCGGTAGACCAACGTCGGTGTCACGGTGAAGACATTTGGCAGGTCTCGGCGCGTAATCGTGAAACCTCCCTGGATGCGGTCCAGGTACAGTCCGAAGTCCTTGCCATCGCGTTCGACCATGGCCAGCAATCGGGCCTTGAGTTCCTCCCGCGTCATCGTTTCCGATGCCTCGACGATCAGATTGGATTGCCGCGCCACCGGCGCGAATCCGGTGTTCTTGCGCCCGTGGCCGTTGGACCTGGGGAAACCCTCGATGGGAATTCGCGCCATGAGAAAGTTCTTGAGCACGCCGTCGACGATGACCGGCACGCGCCGAGCCTTGACGCCCTGGTTGTCGTAGCGATACGCGCCTACCAGATCTGTGGCGCCAAACCGCCGGATCGTCGGATCGAAGGCCACCGAGAACGTCTCCGGCAGCACGGCCTCGCCCACCATCTTGCGGAATGTCTGCCCTTCGGTCGCACCTTTCTGGCGATGCCCCTCCAGGCGGTGGCCCAGGATCTCGTGGAAGAAAACGCCGCTCGCCTTGCCGGAGAGAATGGCGGGACCCGCGTAGGGCTCCACAAGGGGCGCTGCCCGAAGCGCTTCCAAGTCGCCGACCATCTTGTGCACGGCAGCCATGACCGTTTCGTCGTCCGGAAGTCCCTCCGGGGTGAGGGAGAAAAACTGCTCCGAACGCGGCAATACCATGCCGTCTTCCGCCCGGGTGACCGCCTGGATCGACACGCGGTAGTAGGCGGTCGATGTCTTGATCGCGGAACCCTCGCTGTTGACATACCAACGGGTCTCGACGTTGCCCCAGATCGTGGCGTTCGCCGAGAATATGTGCCCAGAGTCGGCGAACGGCGCCGTGTATTGGCGCACCTTGTCCTCCCACCCGGCGCGATCGGCACGCAGCGCAACGGTATCTTCCGACGCCACCTCCGCTTTCTCCAGCGAGAAGTCACCGGTCTCTTCCGCGGTCTCGACGTTGACCTGCACATCGGCCTGAACCTTGGTGAAGCGCTCGATGGCTTCCTTGTACCTCGCGTCGGTTCGATACCACAGCACGCTGCGCAGCCCTTCTTCATCTTCTATCGGAATCGGCGCAGCGCGCCCGAAACGGCGCGACCCGCGGCCCACGCGCTGCGAAAGTTCGCGCGTATTGTCCAGCGCCGGGCTGCCCACCCTGAGGTCGACGTCGAGGCTCCGTCGCACGCTCTCCCACCCCTGCGTCAGGCTGCCGAACGCGCCACCCACGGAGACTGTCTTGTCTTCGGTAATCTCGTAGCTCAGGTAGTAGGCCGGCGTCGGTTGCTCGGAGAGAACTTCCCGCGAGCGCTCGAGTTCCTCGCGCATGACTTCAAGCACGCCCGCCGCCGCCTGGCCCGCCAACAACAGGGTGGCTACCGCGCACGACGCCAGGCGCACCTGGGGCCGGCGCTGCACTAGTGCCGGTTGCGGAGCACGTGGTTGGCTCATCGTCACCTCCTTCCGGTCGGACAACCCTATTGAGCGGCGGCGTGTGCGTCAACGGAATCCGTCGACCAGTGGAACCCTGGCGACCCAACACTGCCGCGCGTCCCCCCGCAGCAGTTAGATGCGCTTCGGGTAGCTCTCCTTCAGCAACCGGGACAGGGAGCGGTCGGCCAGCACGCGACCTCCCGTCTGGCATCGCGCACAGTAGTTGCTCTCGTTCTCCGCGTAGACGATGCGCTGGATCGGCGCTCCGCAGACCGGGCAGGGCTCCCGGTACTTCCCGTGTGCGGCCATCTCCGGGTGAAAGGCGGTGACTTTGCTCGGGAACTTACCGCCAGCTTTTCCTCGCAGAATCTCGATCCAGTCCGTCAGGGTCGTCTTGCAGGCTTCGAACAGGCGGGCGGCTTCCTCGTCGTTTACATCGCGGGCGCGCTTGAATGGAGACATCCCTGCCGCCAGCAGTATTTCGTCGGAATACGCGTTACCCACACCGGCGAAGATGCGCTGATCAGTCAGCGTGCGTTTCAGGGTGTGGTTCGATGCGCGAAGCCGTTCCGCGAAAGTGTCGGGATCGATGTGCAGCAACTCGAGGCCTCCCGGGTCGAGGGCAGCCAGGGCCTCCGTCCCGGAGACGAGTTTCAGGGAGGCGCGCTTCTTTTTGCTCGCTTCGGTCAGCAGCAGCGTCCCGGATGAGAAGTCGAACGCCGCGAGACCGGCGCGCGGCGGCACCTTGCTGGTCTCGTACCACCGCAGGCGCCCGGCGATCATGAGATGGATGACCATGAAGCAGTGCCCCACAGCCGGCGCCTTCGGCTTCGCCTGTGGCCCGTCCCCGCTCGTCGCCCATGCGGCAACCGCCCCGCGTCGCTCGCGCTCCCCGGAACCGCCCGCTCCATGCGAGTGCCCCACAGCCGAGTCGCCCTCGAGTTCGAACACGATCTGTTTCGCCAACCGGCGCACGCCCCGGACGAGTCGACCCCGAAGCTCCTCCGGGGAGGGCGACACCGAACGCAGGACGAAGGGACTCCGAAGACGAATGTCCAGCAGCTGATGTCCGGTAACCCGGCGGTCAAGGTGCTCGATGTAGATTGTCAGATCCGGCAGTTCCGGCATCGCGACAGCCTTGCGGACTCGGTCGGAAGATTGTCCCAGTCACTCCCGCAGAGGCGCAACCCGGCGAGTCGAGGTGCTGAACCTGACCAACCAGGGGCTGCGGTATGATTTTCACGCAGCGCCCAGGGGAATAGCGGTATGTATGACTTCGACGGCAAGCACGTGGTGGTGACCGGCTCCGCCGGTGTCCTGGGAGGCGCCGTCGCGGACGCGTTCCACCAGGCCAACGCGGATGTGACGGGTATCGACATCGCCCGGACGAAACCCGCCTATCGCAGCATCGTCGCCGACCTCATGGACCCGGACGACGCAAAGCGGGCGGCGGGTGAGGTCGGACACATCGACATTCTCGCCAACATAGCCGGCGGCTTCACCATGGGCGAATCCGTCGCCGCCACGACGGACGAGACCTGGGACTTCATGTTCAACCTGAACGCGCGCACGGTTCTCAACATGGCGCGCGCCGTCGTGCCCGGAATGCGGGATCGAGGGGCAGGAAGGATCATAAACATCGGCGCGCGCGCCGCCCTCCGGGGAACTGGCGCAATGGGCGCCTACTGCGCTTCGAAGAGCGTCGTGTTGCGGCTGACGGAATCCCTTGCGGACGAACTGAAAGAGAACGGCATCAACGTCAACTGCATCCTGCCGAGCATCATCGATACCCCTCGCAACCGGGAGGACATGCCGAAATCGGACTTCTCAAAGTGGGTGAGACCGGACCAGATCGCTGCGGTCGTGATGTTCCTCGCATCGGATGCCGCAAGCGCGATTCACGGCGCATCGATTCCCGTCGAAGGACTATCCTGAGGCCTAGTACGCGAGCGGTGGCATTGCCGCCGCGACAGCGGTCTCGATGTCCCAGATTGCGCTCGATACCGCCTGGCCGATCAGGTCCATCTTTCGCACCTGTCCGATGCGTTCCGCAACCAGGTCCAGCTCTCGCTCGGCCAGCAACTCCTTGAAGATCCCGCAGGCATCCGCCAGACCAATGATCACGATGTCCCGCGGATCCGGAAGCGCATCGCTGAACAGCACTTCCATGATGCGGAGCTTCAACTCTCGTTCGGCCTTGCCGTCGATTACGGGATAGCGCCGCGCCGACAGGACCCACAGGAACCGGTCCTCCCGCTGTTCCAGGATTCCGCGCTCGACAAGACGGGATAGCGCTTCTTCGCGGATTTCCCAGGCGCGCCCGGCGGCCACTTCCACCCAATAGCGCGCGTCGTGGGACTCCTGGGCCGCAGCGACTTCTTCGAGCAAGGGGTCGAGGAGACTGTCGCCGACCGGGGTTGCATCGATGAGGACCAGTTTCTCAAGGTCCGTGTCGATCCTGTTTTCCAGCGCCAGATCCATCAACACGCCGCCGCCGAGGGCATATCGGAGGGACCACTCCGGCACCCGGGCGAACTTGCCATTGTCGTCGTGCAGCAAGAGCAGCAGCACTTCTTCGGCGAACCTTAGCGTCATCGGTCACTCCGCCAGGGATGTCCCCCGTTCATGCTGTGCCTAGAGTACAGGATAGTTGGTTCGCTGCAACGCTTGAAGCTCCTTTCCGGGAAACCGGCCGGCAGCCTCATCCGTGCTATACCTCTACCTCGACCAAGCGCGAAAAAGAGCCGAACCAAAGGATGAACGGAAAGGACGCGGTCCTCTTCGACCTCGACGACACCCTGATCGACTTCCAGTACTCGCGTCGGCACGGGCTGCGCGCGGTCCAGAAGCTATTGCCCGGGCTGGCACCCGTGCCGCTTGAGGAACTGGAACTGGTCCACGACGAGGAACTGCACGCCAATTTTCTGCACACCCTCGGTGGAAGCCTGTCCGACGCCGAGGCGCGTATCGAGCGCATAGCTGGTGTCTGCCGCCGCTACGGGCTTGAGCCGGACGAAAGGACGGTGGCGGAGGCGGCCGTGGCGTATGCGCGCGAGCAGCAGTCGAACGTCCGCCCGGTCCCGGGCGTTTCCGAGTTGCTCCACGCCCTGCGGGGACGGGTGAAGATCGGGGTCATCACCAACGGCCCGTCGGCGCAGCAGCGGGCCAAGCTCGAGCGCTTCGACATCGATCCCAGCGACCTGGACGCCCTGGCGATTTCGGAAGAGGTGGGCACGACCAAGCCGGACCCGGTGATCTTCCGGCATGCCCTCACCGACCTCCGCTTGCTTCCGGAGCAGGTGACCATGGTCGGGGATTCCTGGGAAAACGATGTCCTTCCTGCCCTGGGGAGCGGCATGGCCGCGGTCTGGCTCAACCGGTATCGGCGCACCTCTCCCGAACCGGGGCTCGCTGTCGAGATTCGCGGGTTCGAGGCGGTCGGGAATGTCCTCGAGATACTTGGGGTTGAGGCCCGCCAGGGTTGACCCGCGCAACCCACTGAAGTCTGCTAACTTCCTTCCGCCGCATCGCAGAAGAGCAGAGGAATACCCATGCCCGCGCTCCCCGCGCTGAGCCTGGCCGCCGTTCCCGGCCGCCGCACCCCAACGCTGGAACTCGCGAGAGAAATCGAACGCCGGGGGTTCCCCGGCATCTATTGTCCGAGCGTCGGGGACAGTCTCGCGCTGTGCGAAGCGCTTGCGTTCGTGACCAGCGAGATTCGATTCGGCACGTCCATTTCGCCGATCTACACGCGCCACCCGTCGGAGTTCGCCAGCGCCGCGAGCTTCATTCACGAAATCTCGGGCGGCCGGTTCATTTTCGGGGCCGGGGTCAGCCACGCGGCCACGATGGAGCGCCTCGGCGTGACAGCGGGGAGGCCCCTCGCCGACATGCGCAAGTTTGTCGACGATCTCAAGTCGGCGCCGCGCGCGGGTGAACTGCCTCCAATCATGCTTGCGACATTGCGCCGCGGAATGATCCGCCTCGCCGAGGAAATCGCTGACGGCATGGTTCTCGCGAACGCCGCGCGTTCACAGGTGGGAGCCTCCCTCGGTGCGCTGACGGACGCTGCGCGCGATGGCGACTTCTTCATCGGTTGCATGACACCCACATGCGTCAATGACGACAAACAGGCGGCGGCAGCCGTGAACCGCAGGACGTTGACCCGCTATGCGATGTTGCCGAACTACCGGAACTACTGGAGGGAGGCGGGTTACGAGGAGGAGATGGCGGGCGTGGAAGCCGCCATGCGCGTCAACGACATGGACGGGATCGCCCGCGCGCTATCCGATCGATGGCTGGCCGACACGACCCTGTTCGGTTCCGCCGCCGAGGTGCGCGAAGGCATCGAAGCGTGGTTCGATGCCGGCATCAAGACCCCGATCATCGTTCCGTCGTCCGCCAGCGGCGGGCAGTTCGTCGCGTTCGAAGAGTTCTTCTCGATCTGGGAGTGATGTCGCGTCCATGACCAAGCGGGACACGAACGTATTGTGGGTGGTCCGCCACGCCGCGGCGGAGCACTCCTTCGACAAGCGCGACTTCGACCGGTCGTTGCGCCGCAAGGGACGCAGGCAGGCAAAACGCATGGAACGGTGGCTTCCGACGCAGCCGGATCCTGCGAGCCTGGTCGTCACCAGCGCCGCCAGGCGGGCGCTGGAAACGGCGCAGCATGTGGTCCGGGGGTTCGCTCTGTCGGACGATGCCCTGCACGTGGATGGGACCCTCTATGGGGCGAGCCCGGGTACGCTCATCGAAGCGCTGCGCCAACTGCCTCCCGGCACGGGCAATGTCGCCCTTGTCGGGCATAACCCCGGCGTCAGCGACCTGGTCCAGGTGCTGATCGGAACGTCGTTTCCGGACCTGCCGACCTGCGGCATCGCCGTACTGGCGTGTCCGGCACCCTGGGCGGACCTGGTTCCCGGCGTGGCAGAACTGGCGATGGTGGCAACGCCGGACAGCATCCCGAAACAATAAGGGTCTCCGCCGAGCAGACGTCGGACTCAAAAGCCGCCGTGGGTCGCAAGCCACTCCCGCTCTGCCGCCGTGCTTACGCGTCCCAGCGCAGCGTTGCGATGCGGAAAACGGCCGAACCGGTCGATCACCTCCAGGTGGGCGCGCGCATAGCGCAGGAACGAATCGATGTACTCACGCCACTCGGAGGGCGATTCCACCGCCAGGTCGGCAAACAACTCGACTGAGCGTTGCTGGTCTCGACGACCCTCGCTGTGTTCAAAAGGGTGATACAGAAGAAGGCGCCCCGGGATCGGCAGTTCGCGATCGAACCCGTTGTCCAATGCCCGAGAAGCCACCTCTCTCGCCATGGTGTCCCCTGAAAACGCGGCAGCCGTACCCCGATACACGTTGCGCGTGAACTGGTCCAGCAGGATGACGAGGGCCAGGGCACCGTCCGCCGTCTCCTCCCAATCCCCAAGCGCGCCGGAGCGCGCCTCGCCGATGGCCTTGCCGAACCTTCGGCGCAACTCCAGGTCGAGTCGATCGTCCGCGATGTACCAGCGCCTGGACGCCAGCTTCGCCGCGTCGCAATCCGTCGGTGAGGGTCCGAGCCAGAACGAGAGGATGCTTGCGGCGGTAACAGCGTGGCTCTCGCTATCGGTCACCGTGTCCTCCCTGGCCCGAGCTGTGCGCGATCGGAACACCCGCGACGATTTCGAGGTTACTCATTCGCGCTGCAACGCTATATTAGCGCCCCGATAACGTTCTTCAGTGGAGTTGTGCCATGACCTTCCTGATCTTCATCGGTGTCGCCGCCCTGTGTTACCTGGCCTGGCGCATCATGGACCTGCTTCCCGATGCGATATTCCGGCTGAGCGAGATCCAGCGGGACATCGCCGACATCCGCCGCACACTGACCCAAGGAGATCCGGAAACGCCGGAAGAGGAAGCCGACGCCGAAGAAGACTGACGGAAAGCGCGCAATGGATCCCATCGGCAGGTTCCACCAGGACCGCCGACAGGCCCGGCAACGCAAGGACCCCTGGGCCGAGCTATGCGTCGTCTCGACAGTCACGGCCGGAGGCGAGCCATCCGCCCGAGTCCTCGTCGTACGCGAGTTGGACCTCGACACCGGCGCGGCCGACCCATCCCTCGGCGTTTTCGTCAACGCCAGTTCTCCCAAGGTTGACGAATTCTCGCGCTCGTCCAGCGTTGCCGTTCTGATCTACCTGCCCAGCGTCATGGTGCAATACCGGCTGCGCTGCACCCTCGATGCGATCGATCCCACAATCGTGCGCGAAGCCTGGCAGATGCGACCGGAAACACCGAAGCGCATGGACTGGGTGTACGAAACGCACCCGCAAAGCAGCGAGATCGCATCGCGCGACGCGCTGATCGATGCCGTCGCATCCAAATCACAGGCGGAACGTCTCTTCGCGCCGGACAGCGCTGTCGGCTACCTGCTCCAACCCATCGAATTGGAGCGACTGGATCTAAGCCGTGGCGACGAGCCCCATGATCGCCGCCGGTACTCGGTGCGCGAAGGGAACTGGGTGGAAGCTGTCCTGGTGCCCTAGTGTCACTAGCCACCCCGCCAATTCACGTTGCCGGTCGAAAGCCCCCCTGCGCGCACGTCTTCATCTGCGGGAACGATACCCACCAGGTTCTTGAAGCACGTGGCCTTGGCCGTCCGGATGAAATGCACGACGAAGCTCATATCCCGCTGCACCGCGCGCACTGCCGCGTACAGATTGGGCCAGATACCGTCTTCGCCCAGCGACTTGCCAACGACGTAGCCGCGCGCCACGTACTCGTGGAGCGCCCAGTTGGGCAGGCACGCTACGCCACGCCCCGTCGCGACTAGCTGCACCATCATCGCCGTCAGTTCGGCACTTCGCATACGGGCAGGCTCGACCCCGGCGGGGTCAAGAAAGCGCTTGAAGATGTCCATGCGCGAGCGTTCCACGGGGTAGGTGATGAGCGTCTCGCCGGCGAGATCGCGTGGCGCGATCACATCCTGCGCAGCCAGTGCATGGTTCGAAGCCACGGCCAGTTGCGCTTCGTATCCGAACAGCGGCGCATACGCCAGGGCGGGATCGTCGTTCGGATCCGCGGTCACGACGAGATCAAGGTCCCCCCGGGCCAGGGCCGGCAGAGGGTCGAAGTTGAACCCGCTGGCGATGTCGAGATCCACCTCCGGCCGCTGGTCACGAAACTGATCGATGGCCGGCAACAGCCACTCGAAACAGCTATGGCACTCGATGGCCAGATGCAGTCTGCCGGACTCGCCGCTCGCGTACAGGCCGATGTCGCGCGATGCCGCATGCACCAGGGGCAACACCTCGTCCGCCAGTTCGAGCAGCCGCCTTCCGGCGGGCGTAAAGCGCACCGGCTTGGTCTTGCGGACGAACAGCGGACAGCCCATCCGCGTCTCCAATGCCTTGATCTGGTGCGAAAGCGCCGACTGCGTAAGAAAGACGCGCTCCGCCGCCTCAACCAGGCTGCCGGTATCCCGCAGGGCGGTCAGCGTGCGAAGGTGCCTCAGTTCGAAACTCGATATGAACATGTCTCAAGATACGTCCATCTCATCATGTGACGAGTTCATATTCTCTCTCGACGGACGATCTTGGGCAAACCGGCCCGGGAGGGACCGCCGACCCTATTGGAAATTGCTTGGGCGGGGCAAAACACGGCGCCCCATGGGGCGACGGATCTTGTGGCCCTAGAGTCTCTCGATGGCGAAGAAGACGATCACGAAGCAGAAGGGAAAGGCGATAGCAAGATAGGCCAGGACGTTCAGTATCTCGTTCTGGCGCGAGTCTTCATTCAGCTTGAGGCGGGGACCGAGAGTCAGCCAGATCGCCGCACCGATGATGAAGCTCAAGATCAATGAAAGGACAACCGCGTGCATGGAGTCAGGGCCGTATGGGGAAAGACGTCGGACCGGTCAGGTCGTCAAGCAGGGGTTGGATCCAGTCAATCCAGCTGCACAGCGCGGGCCGCGTTTCGCGCGGATCGATGAGTTCGTGCACGGCGAAAGACTCCGCCCTCGGGAACGGTGACCGCCCGGCGCGCAACTGTTCTTCCAGTTCGCGCCGCTTCGCCTGCGGATCGTCGGCGGCCGCGATTTCGCGTCGGAACGCCACCGCCACGCCGCCCTCCACCGGCAACGCCCCCGATTCGACCGAGGGCCAGGACAGAACATAGGCGTCCGCTCCGTAGTGGGCCGCGGTCGCCACCCCGAATCCCTTATGCACCTGGATCGATGCCCACGGCACCTTCGCCTGCACCGCCGCGCAGACGGCCGCCATGCCGTAGCGGATCGTACCTTTTCGTTCAGCCTCCGGACCGATCATGAACCCGGGTTGATCGACGAAGTTGACGATGGGCAAGTGGAACGTGTCGCACATCTCGACGAAACGCCGGTACTTCTGCGCCGCCTCGGCCGTCATCGCGCCAGCGTAGACCCTGCAGTCGTTCGCCAGCACCCCGACGGGCTGGCCATCCAGTCGCGCCAAGGCAGTAATCTGGCTGCGGCCGTAGGTTGCTCCCATCTCGAAGAACGAGTCGACATCCATCACCATGCGCACGATGGCCCGCATGTCGAAACCCTTCCTGGTGTTCCTCGGCACGGCGCCCAGGAGTTCCTCCTCCATCCTTTCGGGATCGTCATCGCCGGGCGTTCTCGGAGCGCGCTGATCCACGCTCGAAGGCAGGTAGCTCAGGAAACGCCTCGCCTGGACGAAGGCATCGTGCTCATCCTCGGCAAGGTTGTCGACGACGCCGCTGCGAGCGTGCACTGCGGCGCCTCCGAGTTCATCCTTCGTCATGGAGACGCCGAGCGCGCGTTCGACGAGCGCGGGTCCGCCGATCATCACCTGCGCGGTACTTCGCGCCATGACGGAGAAATGTGACGCGACGAGTCGGCCTGCCGGAAAGCCCGCCACCGCGCCGCAGGCGATGGAGACGATGGGGACGCGTGCCATGGCGTCGGCGATGATGCGGAAACGCGGCGCCGAGAACACCGGCTCGCCGACGGTACCGCCGCGGCGCCCGCCACCCTTTACGCTGCCGCCCCCGCCTTCGAGCATTCGCACGAGCGGCGTCTTGTACCTTACCGCCAAGTGTTCCGCGTAGACGCTCTTGCGCAGTCCGGCGGCATTCGGAGAGCCGCCCTTGAGGGTAAAGTCCTCGCCCCCCGCGACCACGCGGCGACCTTCGATCTTGCCGAAACCAACCACGTAGTTCGCCGGCACGAAGCCCAGGAATTCGTCGTCCTCATCGTAGTCCGGAATCGCGGTGGCCTTGCCCTGCTCCTCGAACGTGCCCGGATCGAGCAACGCGTCAATGCGCTCGCGAATCGTCAGCCGGCCCTGGGCGTGCTGCTTCGCGATGCCTTCCTTGCCGCCCTGCTGTTTGGCGAGATGCCGGCGCCGGTGGATTTCCCGAACTTCCTCTTCCCAACTCATGGTTTCAGCCCGCGTCCTCGAACTCGGGCGCCCGGTTCTCGAAATTCGCCTTTACGGCTTCGACCTGGTTCGGCGTGCCGATCAGACCTCCCTGCAGCTTTGCCTCCAGGCCGAGGCCCACTGAAGGATCGGCCCGCCAACTCTCTTCGAGCAGACGCTTGTCCGCGCGCACCGCATCCGGAGACCTGGAAGCGATTTCCGTGGCCAGCGCCATGGCTTGTGCCAGAGGATCGTCCGCCGTGCGGGTGACGAGGCCCATCGTTGCGGCGTCCACGCCACTCACGATGCGGCCGGTGAACACCAGTTCCTTGGCGACATCGAGCGGCACCAGGTCGCGCAATGTCTGGGTGATCGACATGTCCGGCACCAGGCCCCACTTGATCTCCATGATCGAGAGCCTCGCATCGTCCCGCGCGATGCGAATGTCCGCGCCGAGCGCGATCTGACAGCCACCGCCGAAGGCCACACCATGAATGGCGGCGATCACCGGTACCGGCAGCCGCTTCCAAACCAGCGCGGGGCGCTGCGCGAAGTTTTCCGGGCCCCGCGATTCCGACAACACGTCCTTTGCACGATCAGCACCTCGTCCCGATGCACCCGCCATGGCGGAAAAACTCGCGAAGTCGAGACCGGAGCAGAATCCACGACCGTTGCCGGACAGCACGACAGCGCGGATGTCGCCTGAATTCATCAGGCTCTCACCCGCCTCGGTGATGGCTCCGAACATTTCCGGCGACAGGGCGTTGTACTTCTCGGGACGATTCAGACGGACATCCGCCACACCGTCCTTCCTGTCGATAGTGACAAGATCGGGCACTTGGTTCTTTCCCGCCAGCAAAAGCAAAAGTCTGACACAAGCGCCGAGAGACGACCATTGCCGCCGCACTCCCGGAGCAGGGGCAGTCAGGTCGTGATGACAGCCACTACCTGGTCTTCCTGCACCGGTTCATCCGGTGCCACCCGCAGTTCGGCCACGGTACCCGCCCGGGGACTTTCGACCGGAATCTCCATCTTCATCGATTCCAGGATGACAAGGATGTCCCCTTCGGCGACCTGATCGCCCACGCCCACCTCGACCTTCCAGACCTTGCCAGTGACCTCGCTCTCGATTTCGACCCGCGCCATCTATCGTCCCTGCTGTCCTTCAGACCGTCGTAGCCGTTGCTCCAATTCAGCAATTCGCCTTTCCGCTAGCCGCGCCTGTGCCTCGTGCAACTGCCGGAACTCAGTGTAGGTAGGCACGACCTCGCCCGTCTTCAGATCGCGGAACCGCAACACCTCGTCCTCAAGGAACAACTCCGCGCCGAGCACATCGCTCCGTGTGCCGCCGGACGGCGAGACTGGAATCTCCTCGTAGACCCCGGCGTCGTTCAGGCGGCGCCCGACGATCGGCGCGGGAAGCTTGTCGAGCAGATCGACTATCCAGAACTCCGGTACGCCGAGGTCTCGGTACAGGCCCGGCTTGACCTCCACATCCCTTCGCCATGTTTTCACCGACAGCGCCTCCAGCGCGAAGTCCGGCACCTTGCGCTCCTCCCACAGTTTGTACGAGAGGCGATGATGGCCTCCCACGCCAAGCACCACCATCAGGTCCGGCGAGAGCACCGCGTGAGGATTGTCCCGCTCGAACAGAAACGCCAGGTCACTTGCGACCAGGGCGTCGGGCAGGTGTGCGAGCAGCGACTGCGCGGCATACAGGCCGTACGCGAGCGATTCTCCGTGGCGTGTGCTCTCCGACACCCTGCCGTCCCTGTAGACAAAGCCGTCGTCGTCAAGCTCGACCGGTGGCACCGGCCGATACAAGGCCTCGGCGTGAATCTCGGAAAGCCGCCGCTGCGGCTCGGATAGCCTGCGCACACTGATGTCGGTTGACGAACCGGCAGGCAAGGATTTGGGTTGCATCATGGCAACGTACCATAACAACTCTTGGACGGCGACGCGGGTAGAGAGCATCCAACAAGACCGGGCCAATGCGTTAGAGACATTGGCTATTCGGAACGTGGGAAATTCGCTTCGCTACACCACAAGGTGCCCCGTTTCGTTCAGGCTCCGCACATTCCGTTCGCCGGTGGAGGCACACAGAAAACGGCTGATGCTGCCGTAAGCCACATCGATGAAGAGGCTCGGGGCCATCCCGAGCACCTTTGCGGTCCAGACGTTGACCACGCCACCATGGCAGAACACCGCAACGCGCCGCCCGGCATTGGCGCCGATGATTTCCTCCATACCCCCTGCGACTCGCAGCGCGAATGCAGCCATATCCACTTCTTCCCCATAGCCGCCATCCACAAACGCTTTCCAGGCGGGGTAGTCCTCCCGTTTCAGTTCCTCCATGGGAATGTAGTGCGACGCGTCGCGGTCATATTCCGCGACAGATTCGTGAATCGTGGGACCCAGAGACAAGCTATCGGCGAGCGGTTGCGCGGTCTCGATGGCACGGCGCAGCGGGCTCGCGTAGATGGCATCGATGGCCTCTCGACTTAGCCACTCCCGCACCTGGCGGGCCTGACGTCGGCCCGCTTCCGACAGCGCAGGGTCCGCGCGACCTTGAGCAAGTTCCACGCGCTCCGGCAAACCGTGTCGGACGAGGATGAGTTCCAAGGGGTGCTTCCGGGCCGCAAAGCGCCATACCCTGCACGGCGCACGGTTGGGCGTCAATGCAATAGCAGGTGGACCGTTTTCGATACCGGCGACGATTCGGATCGAAAAAACCAATAACTGTCATGCGGAGTGGAACTATAGTGCTCGCCCATACTCAGGCGGCTGTCTCGAAACGACGAAACATCGATGCGCAAGACCACCATTTTCCTGTCCGTTCTGTTGTCCGCCGCGACCGCCACCGCGCAGCAGACGGGTGCCATCGAGGGCGTCGTCACTCTCCATGGCGGGGCCATTCCCGAGGCGGTCGCGGTCGTGGCAGAAAGCGATGTCATGCCCCGCGCCCGAAGGACCCGCAGCGATGCCGCAGGCCGTTACGCGTTTCCGCAGTTGATACCGGGCATCTACCGGCTGACGTTCAAAACGGCCACCGGCGCCAGCCATACGGTGACCGCCGCCGTGCTGTTGGACCAGACAACCATCGTACGCGTCGAACTGGAATCGCCGCCCGGGCCGGAGATCGAGGAACTGGTGGTGGTCGGCCAGCGCATCGGGCTTCGCGGCCGAGCCGCGCTCGCCAATGCGATCAACGGAGACACCGTGCGGGGCGTGCCGGCGGGACGCGACTATCGCGATCTCGTGAAACTTGCGCCGGGGGTGCAATACACCCAGGACGCTGTCCGCGGCCCTTCGGCGGGCGGGAGCGGCCAGGACAATAGCTACCGATTCGACGGCGTCGATGTCTCGCTACCCATGTTCGGCACGCTGTCGGCGGAGCCGTCGAGCCACGATATCGACCAGGTCACGTTCGAGCGCGGCGGGGTCGGCGCCGTCGGTTTCAACCGCAGCGGGGGCTTCGCCATGGACTCGACCGCCAGGTCCGGCACCGACCGGTTCGAAGCGAGCATCGAGTACGCCCTCGCACCGAAGAACCTCGTGGCCGAAAGCAAGGCAGGCGCGGGATCCTCCGAGACCGACGAGCGCTGGATTACCGTCACGGCGGGCGGCCCCGTCGTCCCTTCCCAGCTCTACTTCTACGGCTCTCTCTTCGCGCCGCGCGAGGACCGATCGAACAAGGCCACCGCCTATGGAGCGGCGAAGGACTACGCGAACACGCGGCACGAGTACTACGGCAAGGTCACCTATGCGCCGACGGATGCCATTCTCCTCAACGCGGGATTCAGAACCTCGAATCGGGAGGAACGCGGCGTCTCGGTGGGTCCCTTCGAGGCGGATTCGGTGTCTCTCGGCGGCCGCGCCGAGCAGGATGTCACGAGCCTCGACGGCTCCTGGTTGACGCCGTTCGGCTCCACCATCGCGTTCCGCTACGGGGACTATGCACTGCGAGGAACGGAACTCCCCGACGTGCTGCTCGAAGTGCGCCCCGCCCTCGATGCAGTCCTTGACGTTTCGAGCCTGGACCGGATGGGCCACATCAGCGTGCCGGCGCGCGTCGCCGGCGCGGACGCGTTCAATGCCGCTATCGAGCCGATCATTGAAGGTCACGGCTATGTCGATGCGTCGGGCGTCCGCCACGGCGGAGGCGCGGTGGGCGCGCATCCGGAGATCGGCGAGCAGGCGTTCTATCGCCGTAACTTCGACTTCACGTTCGATCACGAACTCGCCTGGGGTCGAGCCCGCCACGACCTGCACGCCGGTGTGCGCCGGAGCGAATCCCGGGAGACGCTTCGGCGAACTTCCAACGGCTGGGGCATGATCGAGGTCCCGGGCGGGGTCGACCTGGCCGCCGACGGGACGCCGATCTTCTACGTGGCCACCGTCCAGCAGATGAGCATCGAGCGACCGGACGGCACCTCTGTCGCGCCGATCAATTCCTATACCGAATCGACTTCGCTGGAACTCAATGACAACATTCGCGTGGGCGACATTGCCTTGAGTCTCGGCGTGCTCGTGAGCCAGGACGTCCTCTACGGCCAGGGGCTCCGAAGCGCACCGGGTAGTTACTCCGGCTTTGCACTCGACCCGGGCGCAAAGTACAGGATGTACACCATCCGCTGGCGCGACATGATCCAGCCGCGCCTCGGCGGGACCTGGCACCTCCACGGCGAGAACACCCTGTTCGCGAACTTCGCCCGCTACAACCCGGAAGCAAATTCACTGGCCCGGGCCGCCTCCTGGGATCGAAACACCCGCGCGAGGCTGCGGGTGCTGTTCGATGAGGCGGGACGCATCATCGAGCACGAGCCGCATCCGGGATCGTCCGGCAAGGTATTCCAGGATGGGCTGACGCCCAGACGCATCGACGAATGGACTGTGGGCACCACACGCGCATTGCCAGCCGCCTTCACCCTGCGGGCACACCTGCGGCTGCGCAAGGGGTCGCGCTTCTGGGAGGACACCTGGAATCTCTCCCGCAGCTACGACAATGCTCCCGCGCACATCGCGTCCAAAGGTCCCTATGTGCCCGACCTCGATGCCATCCGCGCCGAGATCGGCGGTTCCAGCTACGTGATCGCCGAACTCGACGACGCCTACACCGACTATTGGGAGGCGGCGCTCGAGCTTGAATGGCGCGGCGAGCGCGGCTATCTGAACGCTTCCTACGTGCGCAGCCGCTATACCGGTAACTTCGACCAGGACAACACCAGCGCCGTCAACGATGCCAACCGCTTCATCGGGTCGTCCAATCTGGCTGATGGGTATGGCCGGCAGCTCTGGGACAACAAGGACGGCGTGTTGCGCGGAGATCGCCCACATCTCTTCAAGGCGTTCGGCTATCTCGACCTGCCGCGGCGGGCGCGCGCGGGCATGTACGTCGTCTACCAGTCAGGCCAGCCTTGGGAAGCCTGGGATTCGCTGGCCTATGGCCTTCCTTCCTACTTCTCGTCGACCATCCGCTACGCAGAGCCGGCTGGCAGTCGACGCAGCGCGAGCCACTGGCAACTGGACCTGAGCTACGCGCAACCCTTCAGGTTGCCGGCCGGAATGGAGGCGAAGCTACGCCTCGACCTGTTCAACCTGTTCGACCGGCAGACCGGCTACAACATTAACCCCTACGCGCGCGATGCCACCTTCGGCGAGGCGCGCAACCACTTTGACTCGCGTCGCGTACAGGTCACTGTCGGCATTGATATCTGAGGGCTTATCCCAAACAAGCCATCGGAAGTACCGGTTCAGCCCAATGCCTACCCCGTGATTCCGGGTTTGCCGTTGAATCACGCATTGCGGTCGCCGCGGTACTCCCGCCACGCCGCCACGAATCCTCCGAGCTTCTGGTTCCCCGCCGCATAGGCGCGTTCGACAGCGTCGACGACGGCGTTCGCCACCGCATCATCGAGATGCAGCTCAAACATGTCGGTGTCGGGACCGCCCTTGTGGCCATCCGGTTTGGGAAGCGGCTTTCCCGAGGTTGCGCCGAGCAGGTGTTCCGCTACCGCGGGATCGACCAGCTCGGCAGTGCGTTCGAGCATCCAGCGCGAGACCACCCCCGGCGTATCGCAACGTCTCTTGTATTCGTCCCAATCCATGATTCAGGACGTCGCGGCTTACGCCGTTAGATCGAGCGGTGCTCCAATCAGTCTCTCGTACGCCTCGAGATACCGCGCCATGCTGCTCTCGACGACATTGTCAGGCAGTCTCGGACCGGGAGGGGTCTTGTCCCATTCGCCGGCGTCGACCACCGTCTCCAGGTAGTTGCGCACGTACTGCTTGTCGTAACTCGGCTGTTCCTGGCCCGGCTGCCACTGATCCGCCGGCCAGAACCGCGAACTGTCGGGCGTGAATATCTCGTCGATGAGAATGGGTTCGGACTGCCCGTCGAGGCGCCCGAATTCAAACTTCGTATCCGCCAGGATGATGCCCCGTTCCCGCGCGTACGCGCTCGCCTCCGAGTACAGGTGCAGCGTGGCGTCTGACAGCCACTGCATCGTCTCCTCGCCGACAATCGCCGCGCCCTGCTCGAAAGAGATGTTCTCGTCGTGCAGGCCGGCCTCCGCCTTGGTCGAGGGCGTGAAGAGCGGTTCGGTGAGGCGCGAGGAATTCTGCAGTCCTTGCGGCAGCGCTATGCCGCAGACGGCTCCCGTTCGCTGGTAGTCGTTCCATCCGCTGCCGGTGATGTATCCCCGGGCGATGCATTCCACCGGAATGACTTCGCAGGCGCGGCACAGCATGATCCGGCCCCGCAGGGATTCGCGTTCTTCCGCCGTGATACCTGGCACGTCCGCCGGATCGGTGGAAACGAGGTGATGACCGAAGCTGTCGGCGAATCGCTCGAACCAGAACCGCGATATCTGGGTCAGCACCACACCCTTGCCGGGCAATCCGTTCTCCAGGACGACATCGAACGCGCTGATGCGGTCGGTGGCGACGATGAGCAGGCCCGGATCCCCGCCGGGCAGCGTGACATCGTAAAGATCCCTGACCTTGCCGGAGCGGCGGTTGGGTAAGTCAAGATTGGTTTCCAGTACAAGTTGCATGGGTTCGTCCATTTCGATTCGCGATGATTGTGTTGCCTATCCCCCCGCCAACGCCTCCTCGAAATCGCGAAGGAGATCGTCCACGTCTTCTATGCCGACCGAGATTCGAATCAGCGAGTCCGCGATGCCCATGCTCGCGCGCCGTTCGGGACCCAGCTCGAAATAGATCGTTGGGGCGACCGGGATGGCAAGCGTTCTATTGTCTCCCAGATTTGTCGATTTCACGACGATGTTCAGGCGGTCGAGGAACGCAAAGGGATCCAGATCCTCGGTCAACTCAAAGCTGAATATCGCTCCCGGCCGGCGAAACAGTCTCGAGGCCAGCGCATGCTGCGGATGGTCCGGCAGGCCCGGGTAATACACCTTCGAGACGCGGTCGTGGGCATCGAGGTATTGCACCAGCGCGACCGTGTTGTCGCACTGGCGCTCCATCCTGAGCGCCAGGGTCTCGGAACCTACAGCCAAATGATGCGCCGCTTCCGGAGCGAGCGCGGCACCGAAGTCGCGCAATCCCTTCTTTCGGAGTTGCTGGATGCCCCAGCGCTGGGGATCGCCCTTCCTGTATTCCGGATAGATGTTGTCAAACGTCGTCCAGTCGAATAGCCCGGTTTCCGTCACGGCGCCGCCCAGGGCATTGCCGTGTCCGCCAATGTACTTGGTGAGACTGTTGACGATCAGACTGGCATCCACGTCGACGGGCTGAAACAGCCACGGCGAGGTCATGGTGTTGTCGACGACATAAACGAGGCCGCGCTCGCGGCAGAGGGCGCCGATCTTCTCCATGTCGGCCACCTGGGTACGCGGGTTGGCGATCGTCTCGAGGAATACCAGCTTCGTTTCCGGTCGGATCGCTTCGGCGACGGCGTCGACATCCGTCGCATCGACGAAGGTGACCTCAAGCCCCTGGGCTTCGAAGCTGCGGAACATGCTGTTGGTGTTGCCGAACAGGAACCAGCTCGAAACGATGTGGTCGCCGCGCCGGAGCAGCGAAAACGCGATGGAACCGATCGCGCCCATGCCGGTGCCGAAGCAGACGGTGGCGATGCCGCGTTCCATGCGATCGAGCTTGCGCTCCAGGGCGGATACCGTCGGATTGACCTGCCGGCTGTAGGCGTAACCCGCGTGCGTTCCCTGGAACACTCCCACCAGGTCGCTGGTATGTTCGTAGCCGTACGCGACCGTGGAATGCACGGGCTTGTGCATGGAGCCGTGCTCGATGGGATCCCACCGGTCGGAGTGAACGATGGATGTGGTGAAGCCTGGTTCCGGAGGCTCTTTCATCTCGGGGGCACGGCTTCGGGTCAGGGCGCCGTTGGCACGTCGCCGATTGCGGGCATGGACCGATAGGGATCCGCGCGCAGGACGGCGACCATTTCGTCGGCAGAGATCGGGCGGCTGAACAGGAACCCCTGCGCTTCAAGGCAGCCGTGCTCGCGAAGGTACGCAAGTTCTCCCCGGGTCTCGACACCCTCCGCCAGGAGGTCGAGGCGCAATCCGCGCGCGATGCCGGCGATAGCCTCGACGATGTTCGCGTGCCCGGCCTCGATGCCGCTGACGAAGCGGTGGTCGAGCTTCAACGCGTCGATGGGAAAGCGGCGCAGATGGCTCAGCGACGAGTAGCCCGTGCCGAAATCGTCGATGACGACGCGCACACCGCGCCGGCGCAGGTAGTCGAGTTTCGGCACCGCCGACTCGATGTCGCGCGTCAGCGTCTCCTCGGTGATTTCGAGCGCCAGGGCGTAGGCCGGCAAACCCGAGTCATGCAACAGTTCGTCGATGTGCTGAACGAAGTCGCCCCCCTCGATCTGTTGCGGCGAAGCGTTGACCGAGAGGCACGGCTTGAAGCCCTCCGCGCGCCAGCCGGAGACGTCGTCAAACGCGTGGCGTTGCACCCACGCGTCTATCTGGCTAATGAGCCCGGTTTCCTCGGCCACAGTCAGGAATTCGTTCGCCTCGACGATGCCCTCCGGCGAGTGTCCAGGCCCCCATCGCGCCAACGCCTCGACGCCCACGATAGCGCCGCTTTCGAGATGCACCCGGGGCTGGTAGTACACGGACAGGGCATCCTCGGCCAATGCGGTACGCAGTTCGCGTTCCATGGCGAAACGCCTGGAGAGCCGCCGGTTCATCGCTTCAGCGAAGAAACGGTAGCCGTTTCCGCCCCGGTTCTTGACGCGGTACATGGCGATGTCGGCGCTCTGCACCAGTGATTCCGCCGTGACTCCCGCGTCCGGGTACATGGCGACACCGATACTCGCGCTCACTTTCAACTCGTTGCCATCGACAATGAAGCCGTCGCGAATGCGTCTCACGACTCTCCGCACGACCGCCACCGCATCGCGCTTCGCGGAAATATCCGGCAACAGCAGCGCGAACTCGTCGCCGCCGAAGCGGGAAATCGTGTCGCCCTGCCCCAGGCAACTTTGCAGGCGCTTGGCCACCGCCTGCAGGAGCCGATCGCCGACCGTGTGTCCGTACTGGTCGTTCACCAGCTTGAATCGGTCGAGATCCAGAAATATCACGGCCAGGCGCCGATTGCCCCGCTGTGCCTGCGCTACCGCGAGGTCGAGGCGGTCGTTCAGGAGCACCCGGTTCGGCAAGTGCGTCAGCCAGTCGTGGTGCGCGTGAAAAACCAGCGATTCCTCCGCTTCCCGGCGCTCCGAGACATCGCGCGCGGTCGCGAAGATTGCCGCGAGTCCGTTCTCGGTGCTGTCGAGATGCGACACCTTGATCTCGGTCCAGACCGTGGTCGACTGCGCGGCACGCGGACCGGCCCTGCTCGGATGCAGGCGCAGCCGGAGCTCGGCTTGCTGGACGCCGCCCAACCGATCCGTGAACAGGTTGCGCGCCAACTCGAGGTCGTCTTCGAGCACGATGCGCGAGTAGTGATGGCCGAGCAGCCCGTCCCCGGCATAGCCGAGCAGGCGCTCCACGGCGTCGTTGATGAAAAGGAATCGTCCGTCGGCGCCCAAGAGAAACACCAGGTCGGGGGAGTGGTCGAGCATGACCTGGTTCAGCATCCCACCATGGCTGTCCCCGCGGAGCTTCTTCGCGTTCCGCAACGGCTTGCCCGAGCCGAAGAAGTCGCGTGTTCGGTCGGAAGCGTTTTCGCTCATGACTAACCGGACGCAATACGAATGCGCAAAATACCGGTCAGCGACCTACTTTTCCAGTTTCGGTGGGCGGTCCGTCAGTTAAACAAGTCAAATACACGGCTCAGCGCTGACAGCGCCAACACGTGGCGCAGACGCCCCTCGGCCATGGCCTGTCTTATCTCTTCAAGCGTGGCCAATTGCACGGCAATGGCCTCGCCCGCGCCGGGGTCGGGCATTGCCACGCGCTCCACGCCGGTGGCGAGAAAGTGGTGGCAAAGGTGGCCGTGAATGGCGGGATTGGGTTCCACCGCTCCCAGCGACCGCCAGTCGCCCCCGCCGTATCCCGTTTCCTCCAGCAGCTCGCGCTGAGCGGCTTCGAGAGGCGTCTCGCCGGCGTCCACCATGCCGCCGGGTGTTTCCAGCGTGCATGCGCCAACGCCAAAACGGAATTGTTCGACCATGACCGAGTGTCCGGACGCCGTCAGCGCAACGCAGTTCACCCAGTCGACAGACTCCAGCACGAGCCGCTTCAGGGTTCGTTCGCCGCTTGGGTGGCGCATCCAGTCGTAGCGCACCCGCAGGAGACCGAGGTCCGGGCCCTGCTCGGAGGACACGCGTTTCCATATCAGTGCGTTGTCGTCAGTCATCGGTGTATCCCGTCAATTCCATGTAGCCCCTTCCCAGGCGCCGGGCCGCGGGGTCGGAAACCCGGACCACACCCTCCCAGTAACGAATGGATGTGTCCATGACTTGGTCCTTGATCGCGGCGTCGACGACGAACACCTCTTCCCCGACGGTGAGTCGCCAGCGGACAGGCCATTGCGCGCCGGTACGGTCGCGCCAGACACGTTCCGGAGAAAGCGCGAAATCGGCGCCTTCCAGCGTGCGCACGGTGCCGTCGGGCGACACCAGGATGCCCTGATCGTAGCCGCCGCGCGCCCCGTCGCGGCGCCGGACCTGAAACAGCATGAGACTGCGCCCATCATCGAGCTGCAGCGCAAACCAGTCCCAGCCGATCTGCTCGGCATCGAGGCCGCTGGTACTCCACTCCCGATCAAACCAGGCGAGACCCGAGACTTCGACTTCCCGATCACCGATGCGAATCGTTCCTGCGACGGCGATGCGCGGCACCGAGTAGTAATAGGATCCGGCACCGGGACCTTTAGCGGACAGTCCGCGATCACCCTGCGGCACCGGCGGTCGGGCCTCGTTCAAGACCAGGTCGGCGCCGAACGTGTCAGCCGGCGCTTGCAGACGCATGGGCCAGGTCGTAGTACCCGTCGATGCGAGCCGCCAGCCATCGATCCATGCGGCGAAGGGGGTGGCGCGGACCCCGGCGAGACGCGGATGGCCGCGGGCGAAACGCTCCGCTTCGACATGCTGTTCACGTTCGACGTCTGTCAGCGCGAAATGGCCGAGGTACACCTGCGCCGAGCGCCACGGACCTTCCCCCGCGTCGGCGGACACCGCGCGTCGAAAGAGCGTGAACTGGGCACCGTATTCAGCGCCTGCCGCGTCTTCGAGGACAGCGGTGAGATACCACCACTCCTGGCGAAAACGCGGATGGGCACCGTGGTCGCGCGGAAATTCGAAAGGTTGCACCCTGTCCGCAACAAGAAATTCGGCTGCTGAGGGTTCGCCGAGCAGCGTTGCGACCCTTAGCGCTCCCGAGCGGGCCGAGCCGTCGGCATCGTTGCAACCGGACAGGGCAAACGGCGATGCCAGCGCACCGGCCAGCAAGGTCGCCGCGCCCCGCGAGCGACAGCGGCCTGGACTAAAGGAGCGCATGTTCCGGGGGGCCTCCGAGCGCCTTGATGCCGCGCCAGGCCGGAACCAGTCCCGCCAGCAACGCGGCGACGATGCCAAGCAGTGTCGGCGTGAGAACCGCCGCAACGTCGATACCGAAGGAGATCGACCAGCCGAACGCTCGCGGATTGACCTCGGCGCACAGCACGTAGGCGATCACGAGGCCGAGGGGCACTGCGGCCGCTGCCGCAACGGCGCCGATCAACAGGTTCTGCTGCATGGCGAGGGCGGCGATGGACCCCCGTGATACGCCTGCGGCGTAGAGCAGCCGATGGTCATCGCGCGCCCGCAGCACGAGGGCCGACAGCGCGTTGTAGAGTCCCGCGATCGCAACGATGAGCGCGATCAGGTTAAGGCTTTCGGCCACTTCGAATGTTCTGTCGAACGCCTTCTCGGCCAGCGCGCGCAGTTCTGACTGGTCGCGCACGTGCGCATCGGGATAGCGTATTCCGATCGCGCGTTGCAGCGCCGATGTGTCCTCCCCGGCCGTCAATACGGATGTTCGTTCAAGAGCGACTCCATCCAGAATCGGCGCGAGGTCCGTGAACGTTCCGAAGATACGCGGCGACGGCGCGCCATAGTCGCTGAATACGTGTGCAACCGTTGCTCGCCGCAGGCCACGCGCGCCCTCGACTTCAATCCCGTCACCAACCTCGAGGCCGTATTCGAGCGCGCCAGCCTCACTCAGCAGCACGTCTCCTTCCAGTGCCGCGCCGTAACCGTAGCGGCGGCTCTCCAGCACATCGCCGGTTCCAAGGGTGACCGCGACGGGACGCCCGTTCAGCAACGCCTCGGCCCTGCCGTAGGAACGCACGTCCGTCACCCCGGGCAGACTCTCGAGCCAATCCACGTCGACCGGTCGTTCGCTCTCGATGTAAAGGGCGCGCCAGAGCCGCTGGTCGAGCATGCTGTAGAAATCCGCGCGGAAGTTCTCGACCTGGACACCCATGCCGATGGCGGCGGCGATGGCGATGGACAGGGCGCTCGCAGCGATATCCACCTCCCCCAATAGCAGCGCGAACCGTCTCACATTCGCCCTTGCCAGGAGGTTGAGCCGTCCCATCCGGGCCGTGAACGCGCGCCGCAAAACGGCGGCGACACCGGGCATCAACAGCGAGAACTGGAGCATGCACGACGCCACGATGAGCGCGAACGCCGCTGCGAGCGTGTCCGACATCGCCGCGGCGGCAAGAAGTGCCACCGCAAGGGCAGCGACGACCCAACGTGGACCCACTGACGGTCGCACCACGGTTGCCCGCCGGGTAGCCAGAAAGGCACCGGCAACGCCTGCACCGACACCGCCGAGGACGCCCTTGGCGACGGCAATATTATTCATGGTGAAGGAGTCCATCGACGCGAGATACCCTGCCAGCAGGGCACCAAGGAGCGTTCCCGCTGCGGCGCCAACGAACCCGATGAGGGCACCTTCCGCAATAAACAGCAGCCCGAGCATTCCCGGGCCGACGCCGATGGCGGCCAGACGCTCACGCTCTCGCCGTCGCCGCGCGATGTTGGAGTAGCTTGCCTGGTAGATCAGGAAGGCGGCAACGAACAGCGAAAGGGCGCCGAGCGCCCCCAGGTTGAACAGGATGGCAAGCGCGAAGCGGCGCGTCGGCTCCGCTTCGTCGAGGGCCTGCGCCGTCAGCCCTTGCCCGAGTTCAATGGCTGTCCCGATGTCGAATGCCGCGCTGCTTCCGGGAAACCAGCGTTCGATGGCGGGTTCGCCCCCACGGTCGCGGACCAGGATGGCGCCAGGACCGGTTCTCCCAAGGATTCGAAGCGCAGTCGGTATGTCGGCGAACACGACATTTCCGGCATCCGCCGACACGGCGACGACATCCACCGCGATTTCTCCAGCACGCACGGTCTCGCCCGCAGCGAGCTCGAGCGAACCGCCCGCAACGACGCCGTCATCGAGCAGCATCCGGGTGGAATCGCCTGTCGACGGGTCTTCGATGAACGCTCCCGGCGCAATGAAACGTCCAGCGACAAGCATGTCGAAGCCAAGCACCCGCGACGAACGCCCATTCACCAGTGCCTGTCCCTCGACAAGCGGCGTCATCGCCTCCACTTTCGGCCCCTGGTCTTCACGCCATCGGTCCCGCGCGTCGAAGTAGGTATCCCACCTGATGTCCGCCCCGCGCACGACATGGGTGTAGCCCGCGATTGGCAACGCTCCCGCACTATCGAGCCCGGCCTTGATGTCCTCGCTCAGCAGGTGGACCGCCACGACGGACATCGTCCCCAAGGCGGTCGCCACGACCGACGCCGCAGTCGCGCCTGGCGTGCGCGCGAGGTAGCGCAGTTGGCCGAGGATCAGCGTTAGCAAGCGTGGCCTACCGCAGAGCCACTACGCGGTCGGCGCGCTCCGCGATGCGCTCGTTGTGCGTCGCGATCACGAGCACGGCCCGGGCATGGCGCACCTGGTCCCAGAGACACTCGACGACCCGATCCGCGTTCGCCGCATCGAGGTTGCCCGTGGGCTCATCCGCCAGCACCAGCGGTGGCGCGTGCGAGAGCGCCCGGGCGATGGCGACCCGTTGCTGTTCTCCGCCGGAAAGCGAGTCGGGGAACCGTTCACGCAGGTCACCCACACCGAGCGGCGCAAGGCGTTCGAGCGCTTGCTCCGACCCGCCCCCCAGCTTGTTGAGCCGCCTCGGGAGGAGCACGTTTTCCTCCACGGTCAAGGTTGGCAGGAGGTTGAAGAACTGAAAGATGAATCCCACGTGCTGGCGCCGATAGCGGACGCGCTCCGCCTCGGTCAGTTCGTGAACGCGCAACGCCTCTCGTTCCCCGCCCGTCTTGAAGTCGAGGCGGATCGAACCTTCCTCCGGGATCCCGAATCCACCGACCAGGTTCAGCAACGTCGACTTGCCGCTGCCGCTCGGGCCGCACACGGCGACGACTTCGCCGGGCCGAGCCGCGAAGCCGATATCGTGAAGAATCCAACGATTCGCTTCGCCATCGCGCAGGCATACGCCCACCCCTTCGACAGCCAGGACAGCGGTAGTTCGACGCATTTCCGTCTGCCTCATCTCCGCCGATAACGCGTCGGACAAGCTATAAGTCTACCTATCGATTTTTTTGACATACTATAAGTCTATCTTTTGGGGCATGCGATGGCGCGACGACAAGGTCCCGGCGACCGAACATTCAAGTTCGTGGTAAGGCTTCCCATCAACCTCCACGCTCGCATTGCCGAAACAGCACATCGGTATCGGCGGAGCATGAACTCCGAAATCGTGGCCCGGCTGGAACGTTCTCTGAGTGGACTGCCAGGCGAAGCAGAAACGGAAATCGAACCACCGTTCTTTCGCCACATTGAGATGACTTTCAGGCGCGACCTTTCGGACCAGGAAGACAACCTGATCAGGCTGTTCCGGCGCCTGTCGCAGCGGCAACGCAATGCGTTGACCGACTTGCTTTCGGGTTGACCCGGCCGCACGGCGCCCGGCGCGGGCGGCGTCGCCAAGACATCCGGCACTCGCGTCCCGGCGTGCGACGAAGGCTCTCAGGCAGAGCGTTTGAAAAGGCGCTCCTGCTGTCGTTTCCAATCCCGCTCCCTGACGGTTGCGCGCTTGTCGTGTTGCCGCTTGCCCTTGGCGAGAGCGATCCGGCACTTGACGCGCTGGTCCTTCCAATACAGGGACGTTGCGATGCAGGTGAAACCCTTTTGCGCAACGGCCACCGAGATGCGCGATATCTCCCGGCCGTGAAGCAACAGCTTGCGATGCCGCGTGGGGTCTGCCTGCACATGCGTGGAGGCGCTGGGAAGCGGCGTGATGTGTGCGCCGGCCAGCCACCCCTCGCCATCGCGGACAAAAACGTATGCGTCCGCGAGCTGAGCTTTGCCGGCGCGCAGGCTCTTCACCTCCCATCCGGCGAGAACCAGGCCGGCTTCGAACGTCTCGTCAAGGTGATAGTCGAAGCGTGCGCGTCGGTTCGACGCGATCACGCCGCGCGTTGCTGTTCCGCTTTTGGCCACGCCCGCGATCATAGCGCATAATGCGTGGCCAACTGTCCGGGGGTGGGGTGCAGTGGCAGAGTCCGACGTTTCCAGACATGGCATGTGGTCGAGCCGTACGTTGTTCGTTCTGGCGGCCGTCGGTTCGGCCGTCGGGCTGGGCAACATCTGGCGGTTCCCGTACATCACCGGCGAGAACGGTGGCGGCGCGTTCGTCGTCGTATACCTTGTCTGCATCGCCGCGGTGGGCATCCCCGTCATGATGGCGGAGGTCTTGCTGGGACGTCAGGGCCGCCAGAGTCCGATCAACACGATGCGGTCGCTGGCGCGGCGAAGTAAAGCCAGCCAGGGCTGGTCGCTGATCGGCTGGATGGGCGCCCTGGGCGGATTTCTCATCCTGTCGTACTACTCCGTGGTGGCGGGCTGGGCCCTCTACTACGTTTACCTGATGGCCGGCGGGACATTCGTGGGAGCCGACGGCGCGGCCGCCGGCGCAGCGTTCGACGCATTTCTCGCGAACCCGGGGCTACTGGTCGGTTTCCACACGCTGTTCATGGCGATCACCATCTTCATCGTCGGCGCGGGCGTTGTCTCCGGCCTGGAGCGCGCCATCCGCTGGTTCATGCCGCTCCTGTTCGTGCTGCTCGGCGTACTTCTGCTGTACGGCGCCACCTCGGGCGGCTTCGCGGAGGGGTTCAGTTTCATGTTTAGCTGGAACTGGGAGCAACTGACCGCCGAGGGTGTGCTGGAAGCGCTCGGCCACGCGTTCTTCACCCTGAGCGTGGGCATGGGCGCCATCATGGCGTACGGCTCGTACATGCCGAGCAACACCTCCATCCCTTCGGCGGTCCTGATGATCGGCGTGCTCGACACGGTGGTCGCCATCGCCGCCGGCCTCGCGATCTTCGCCATTGTCTTCGCGAACGGCCTCGAGCCCGGCGAGGGACCGGGTCTGCTTTTCGTGACCGTTCCGATCGCCTTCGGCAACATGGCGCTGGGCGTACTGTTCGGCACACTGTTCTTCGTCCTCGTCACGTTCGCGGCCGTCACTTCGGCGATCTCCATCGTCGAACCCGCGATGGCATTCGCCGTCGAGCGGTTCAACGCCAAGCGCTGGCACGTCGCCTTCCTGCTGGGCATCGTGTGCTGGATACTTGGGCTCGGCACGGTCTTTTCCTTCAACGCCTGGGCCGATCTCCATATTGTCGGCGAGATGACTTTCTTCGACTTCTTCGACTTCGTGACCCAGAAGGTCATGCTGCCTCTGGGTGGCCTCCTGATCGCGGTCTTCACCGCCTGGGTGCTGCCGAAGAAGATCGTGCAGGCCCAGCTCAAGCTGCCCGGAGGCAGGCCGGTCGAAGTCCTTTGGGAGGTGCTGATCAGGGTCGTCGCGCCCCTCGGAGTGCTCGCGGTGTTTGGGTATACGCTCTATCACTTCTTCTTCGGCTAGCAGTGCCCCACAGCCGCCGCCTTCGGCTTCTCCTGTGGCCCGACCCCGCTCGTCGCCCATGAGTCTGTCGAAGTTGCCGCGTTAGTAGAAAGGTCGACGGAGTGCATATCGAGCGCAGCGCGCTGCTGCCGTATCCGACCTCCGAGGTCTATGCACTTGTCAACGACATCGAGAGCTATCCGCAGTACCTGAAGTGGTGCAAGGCCGCCGAGATACTGGAATCCGGTGACCACCTCGTGGTCGCGGAGCTGACGCTGGCCGGACGCGGCCTCAAGGAAACGCTAGTCACGCGCAACAGCCTGGTTCCCAACCACAGTATTTCGATGACGCTGGCACATGGGCCGTTCAGGCACCTTTCCGGCATGTGGACATTCACCACGCTCGGCACCGGATGCCGCGTCAGGCTGGCATTGGAATTCGAACCGAAACGCAGTTTCTTCACCGTGTTCGGCACCGCGCACGTACTGGGCCGGGTGGCCGACGAAACGCTGGATGCCTTTGTCCGGCGGGCCCGCGACATGCTGGTCCCGGCATGACCATTCGCGTCGAAGTAGTCTACGCGCTTCCCCGGACCTGTTACGCCGCCGAAGTCGAACTCGAGGCGGGAGCGACGGTCGCAGACGCAGTGCGCGCCGCCATGGCGCTGGAACCGTTCAGGTCACTCCGGGTCGATCCGCCGCCGGATGCCGACAAGGTGGGCATATTCGGTCGTGCGGTGGCTCCTGACACGACGCTTTCCGATGGCGATCGCGTGGAGTTCTATCGCGACCTGGCGCAAGACCCGAGAGAACTGCGGCGGACGCGAGCCGGACCGGGCCAACGGAGCTGATTCGAGGACCCGGCTTTCGGCCCTTTACGCTACTCGTCCGGACTCTCGCTGGCGGACGATGGCGCCATGTCGCCGGTGATGTAAGCCAGGACGTCGTTCTCGAAGAACAGGGACACCAGCATGCGCGAGTTGTAGGTGTTCGGCACATCGATGGTGTACACGTAGTCCCACCGGTCATCGTCAAAGGTGTTGCGCAGGACCGGCTCGCCCATGATGTAGGCCACCTGTTCGCGCGTGATCCCGGGCTTCAGTTGGTCCACCATCTCCTGGGTGATGATGTTGCCCTGCTGTATGGCCACGCGGTGGACGCCGCAACCGGTGGAGAAAAGTGCCGCCAGCAACGCCAGACCGCCGGCGCACTGCAAGACCTTCGAAAACATGCGCGGATACTAGCAGACCGCCCGAGGGGATGTAGGCTCAGGCGACATGTCCCCCGGCAAGGAGTGTTTCGGCGTACTCCCGGGTCTCATCCGTAATCCGTTTCCCCGCGAGCATGCGCGCGAGTTCATCGACGCGGCTGCCCGCGTCGAGCGCCTCGATGACGGTGTCGTCGGTCCTGGTCTTCGTGACTCTCAGGTGCGTATCTCCGAGCGCCGCGACCTGGGGCGCGTGGGTCACGCAGATGACCTGCGTATGTTTCGCCAGACGCCGCAGCATGCGGCCGAGCACGTCCGCAGTCGTGCCGCCGATACCGACGTCGGCCTCGTCGAGCAGGAGGCAGGGAAGATTCGAACGTGCGGCGGCCACGACACAGATGGCGAGACTGATTCGCGCCAGTTCGCCGCCGGATGCGATGGCCTTGAGCAGCCCGGGCGGATACCTCGGATTGGCGGTGAACAGAAAGTCGACAGTCTCAAGCCCCCGCTCGTTCTCGGCGGGCGTGAACTCGACAGAAAGGGACGCCTGGCCGAACCCGAGTTCTGCCAGTGCCGCAGTCACCGCTTTCTCGAACTTCCGCGCGGCGCTGGCACGTGCCTCGGACAGTTTCGCCGCAACGTCCCGGTATTTCTGCTCGCTGGATTCGCAGGTTTCTCTCAAATTCTGAACCCGCGATTCATCGACTTCGAGGGATTCGAGCTCCGCCGCAACCTCCTTCATGTGGGTGGCGAGTGACGTCGCGCTGACGCGATGCTTGCGCGCCGCATCGTGTATCCCCTCGAGCCGCTCTTCGACCTCCTTCAGCGCTTCCGGATCGACAGGCACCGCTTCAAAATACGCACGCAGTGCTGACAGCCCTTCCTCGGCTTCGATGCGCCCCGCTTCCATGTGCTGCCGAGCCGCGGCCAACGCTGGATGCGCGTCTTCTATGTCCTCGAGGTCGGCATGGATGCGCGAAAGCTGGGACAGTAACTGTTCGTCGAGCGTTTCCGCGTGGGTTCCGACGACGAACTGGATATCCGTAGCCGATGACAGGCGCTTGTGCCGCTGCGTCAGCGCTTCCACTTCCCCTTCATCGAGCGCCAGCGCCCTGAGCTCGTCCAACTGGTAGCGCAGCAGGTCCATGCGTTCGCGCGTCGACCGCGTCCGCTGCTCCAGTTCGTGAAGATCCGACCGCCGCGCCTGCCAATCGCCATGGCAGACCCGAACGACGTCCGTGACCCTGGACGGAACCCCGAAGTCGTCTAGCAGATCGAGTTGCGTGGAACGTTCCAGCAGCGAACGATGCTGGTTCTGCGCGTGCACATCCACCAACGGCGCGCAGAGTGCCTGCAGCGCGGAGACATTGACTGGCGTACCGTTGATGAACGCGCGCGAGCGGCCGGCAGAGGTACCCACGCGACGGACCAGGCAGCGGTTCGGTTCCACATCGTCTTCCAGAGCGCGTTCGGCAACGTACCTGCGGGCATCATCACGGCCGTCCAGGCGAAACTCGGCCGTCACCTCCGTACTCGAAGCGCCTGGGCGAACGCTGGTTCGGTCGGCGCGAGCGCCAAGCACCAGGTCAAGGGCCTGCAGCAGTATCGATTTGCCGGCGCCGGACTCGCCCGTTATGACCGTGAGCCCCGGTCCAAACTCCATATCGAGGCTCTCGACCAAGGCGAAGTTCCTGACCGTGAGTTGTCTAAGCATCGTGCTAGTGCCATGAAATCCGACGGCCCACGGGCGCGTCGTGTTTCACCCCCGCCCAAGCCCACCTATCTACTTGTCGATCTCGCCGCCAATGCGGCAAGCCCGACAAGCTGCTAGAGTACCGCCGACGGGGCTGATGCCACAAAGCGGCGAAGAGGACACGATCATTCACGGTGGCCCGTAGTCCCGACGCGGCAGGTATTTTGCAGGGAGCAGCGGCGCGGTGATCAGTCCGGAAGATCGATTCGCGGATCGTACGAAGCGCCTGTTCAAGCTCCTGGTCGAGCATTATCTGAACGACGGTGCCCCGGTCGCATCGAGGCGGCTCGCCTCGCATGTGGATGTGAGTTCGGCCACGGTGCGCAGCATCATGGCGGATCTCGAAGCGCGCGGACTCATCAGCTCTCCGCACACATCCGCGGGAAGGGTACCCACCAATCGCGGGTTGCGCCTCTTCGTCGACAGCATGATTTCGGTGCAGCCGCTGGATACGCGAAGCCTGCAGCAACTCCGCGCAGAGCTGAATCCAGACCTTTCCACGGACGAACTCGTCTCCACCGCGTCCGAGATGCTCTCCGAGATTACCCGTATGGCGGGACTGGTCACGATGCCGAAGGCGGAGCAGGTCGCCCTGCGGCAGGTCGAGTTCCTGCGCCTGTCAGGCAACCGCGTGCTGGCAATCCTGGTCGTTGACGAACGCGAAGTGCAGAACCGCGTCATTCACACCGACCGGGAATACGACGAGACCGAATTGCACCAGGCGGCCGAGTACATCAACCGACGCTACCACGGCAAGACGTTGTCGGAAGTTCGCAGTGGCCTCGTGGAAGGTATGCGCGCGGATAGGGACCGCCTGGACCGGCTCATGCAGACCGCCATCGATGTCGCGTCGAAGACGTTCGCCGAGGATCAACGACCGGCGAGGCCCTACGTGGTCAGCGGCGAATCCAACCTCGTCGACACGCTGACGAATACGAAAGCGGTCCGCGACCTGTTCGACGCGTTCGCGCAGAAGAGCGCGATCGTGCACCTCCTGGACCGGTGCCTCAATACGGAGGGCATCCAGCTCTTCATCGGCGCTGAATCCGGTGATCGGATGTTCGAAGAGTGCAGCCTGATTACCGCGCCCTACGAGGTCAACGGCAGGGTCGCCGGCGTGATCGGCGTGATCGGCCCGACCCGGATGGCGTACCAGAAGGTCATCCCGATCGTGGATGTGACCGCCCGCATGCTCGGCTCGGCGATGACCGCCGGCCGCGCTTGAATTCCGCCGCGTCCGCCCATATAAGCCACGCCTGATCCATTGCGAGGCATTCCCATGCCGGAACAGGAAGCAGGCGATCGCGTGAACCCGGCGGAGGGTGAGCAGTCGGCAGCCACTGAGGAAACCGATTCGAAGGCGGCTGCAACGGACCAGCAGGAGAAGGTCGTCGCCGAGGAGGCGGAGGTCGCCCAGGCGACTGTTGAAGAACCTCGGAATGGCGCCGACACAGATGCGAACGACGGCGACGAGGAAAGTCTCGATGCGCTGCGAGAGACCGTGGCGGCGCTCGAACATGAAATCGCCGGGACCAAGGATCAGGTCCTGCGTGCGCGCGCCGAAGAAGACAACACCCGTCGGCGCGCCGCCCGGGACGCGGAGAACGCGCGGAAATTCGCGCTGGAGAAGTTCGCCGGAGAACTTCTCCCGGTCATCGACAATTTCGAACGCGCCCTCGAAGCTGCCGCCGAAGATTCGGCGGTCCGCGAGGGCCTCGATCTCTCCATGAAGCTCCTATTTGGAGTACTCGAAAAATCCGGTATCAAGGTGGTCGATCCCATCGGCGAACCGTTCGATCCGACGTATCACGAAGCGATAGCGACCGTTGACAACCCGGACGCAGAGCCGGGCTCGGTGACGGAAGTCGTGCAGAAGGGCTACGTGCTGAACGACCGCCTGTTGCGCGCGGCCATGGTGCTGGTTGCGAAACGCGACGCCCAGAAGGGTTGAAACGGCCCGTTATGGGCCAATATTGAATAGTCACGGCAAGTGACGCAGCGCCTCGTCCGGCGCAGAAGAGAGGATTTGGCATGGCAAAAATCATCGGAATCGACCTCGGCACGACGAACTCGTGCGTCGCCGTCCTGGACGGACAGGACCCGAGAGTCATAGAGAATTCGGAAGGGGATCGGACGACCCCGTCGATCGTCGCATACGCCGACGGTGGCGAGATTCTCGTCGGCCAAAGCGCCAAGCGCCAAGCCGTCACCAACCCGGACAACACCCTGTTCGCGATCAAGCGATTGATCGGCAGGAACTTCGGCGACGAGGTCGTGCAGCGCGACATGGGCATGGTGCCTTACAAGATCGTCAAGGCATCGAATAGCGACGCCTGGATCGAAGCGAAGGGCGAACAGCTCGCGCCGCCCCAGGTCTCGGCAGAAGTGCTGAAGAAGATGAGGAAGACCGCGGAGGAGTACCTGGGCGAGGACATCTCCGAAGCGGTCATCACCGTTCCGGCCTACTTCAACGACTCCCAGCGCCAGGCGACGAAAGACGCGGGACGCATAGCGGGACTCGACGTCAAGCGCATCATCAATGAACCCACTGCGGCCGCGCTCGCGTATGGCATGGACAAGCAGCGCGGCGATGCCAAGATCGCTGTCTACGATCTCGGCGGTGGCACGTTTGACATATCCATTATCGAGATCGCCGACGTGGACGGCGAGCACCAGTTCGAGGTGCTGTCGACGAACGGCGATACTTTCCTCGGAGGCGAAGACTTCGACCTGCGGGTCATCGAGTTTCTCGCGAATGAATTCAAGCAGGAGGCCGGCATCGACCTGCACAACGATCCGCTTGCCCTGCAGCGGCTCAAGGAAGCTGCGGAGAAGGCGAAGATCGAACTCTCATCGAGCCAGCAGACCGAAGTAAACCTGCCCTACATTACTGCGGACAACACGGGCCCCAAGCATCTCGTCACCCGGCTGACGCGGGCAAAGCTGGAATCTCTGGTCGAAGACCTGGTGGAGCGGACGATCGGCCCGTGCAGAACCGCCATCAACGATGCTGGCATCTCCACGGGAGACATCGACGACGTCATCCTCGTGGGCGGTCAGACGCGCATGCCCCTGGTGCAGGGAAAGGTCAACGGTTTCTTCGGCCGGGAAGCGCGCCGGGACGTGAACCCCGACGAGGCGGTGGCGATGGGCGCCGCGATTCAGGCTGCCGTTCTTTCGGGCGACGTCAAGGACGTCCTCCTGCTCGACGTCACGCCGCTATCGCTCGGAATCGAAACCCTGGGCGGCGTCATGAGCGCGCTCATCGAGAAGAACACCACCATTCCAACGAAGAAGCAGCAGGTGTTTTCGACCGCGGACGACAACCAAACCGCCGTCACGATTCACGTGCTGCAGGGTGAACGCAGGCAGGCGGGACAGAACAAGTCTCTCGGCCGCTTCAACCTGGAGGACATTCCCCCGGCGCCGAGGGGCATGCCGCAGATCGAGGTCAGCTTCGACATAGACGCCAATGGCATCCTCAACGTGTCCGCGAAGGACAAGGCGACGAACAGGGAACAGTCCATCGTGATCAAGGCGTCGAGCGGACTGTCCGAGGACGAGATCGCAGCGATGGTCCGGGATGCGGAGGCGCACTCCGAAGAGGACGCCAGGTTCGAGGAAATGGTGGGGCTGCGCAACCAAGGCGACACCCTCGTCCACGCGGCGCGCAAGATGGTGACCGATGCGGGGGACAAGGCCACCACGGAAGAGAAGGAGAAGATCGAATCCGCCGCGAAGTCTCTCGAAGAGGCCATCAAGGGCGACGACAAGGAAGCCATCGAGTCCGGCATCCAGGCCATATCGGAAGCCACCGGCGCGCTCGCCCAGAAGATGTACGCGGAGCAGGCGGAAGCGGCGTCAGGCGACGGCGCGGCGCAGGCCGAGTCGTCCTCCGATGCCCATGACGACGCCGTGGATGCAGAGTTCGAAGAGGTGAAAGACGAGGATTCCGCATCGCGCGATCCGAACAAGGGCGCATAATGCGGGATGGGGCGTAATCCCTGAACACAACCATGGCCAAACGTGACTACTACGAGGTGCTCGGCCTCGAACGCGGAGCATCGTCCGACGATGTGAAGAAGGCGTACCGCCGCCTGGCCATGAAATACCACCCCGACCGCAACGAAGGGGACGCAAGCGCCGAAGATAAGTTCAAGGAGGCGTCCGAGGCCTACGAGATCCTGAGCGACGACGAAAAGCGCCAAGCCTATGATCGCTTCGGCCATGCCGCGGTCGATGGCGGCGGCATGGGGATGGGCGATGGCGGCAACTTCAGCGATATCTTCAGCGACGTCTTCGGCGACATATTCGGGGCTGCCCGCGGCGGTCGACGCGCTTCCCGACGGGGCGCCGACCTGCGCTACAACCTGAGCCTGGACCTGGAGCAGGCGGTGCACGGCGATACGGTCGAGGTTCGCGTCCCCGTGCTCACCATGTGCGATGACTGCGGCGGCAGCGGCGCCGCCGCCGGCACCAGCCCCAGCACCTGTCCGCAGTGTAACGGCCAGGGCCAGATTCGCGTCGCCCAGGGATTCTTCTCGTTGCAGCAGACGTGCCCCCAATGCCGTGGCGCCGGGACATTCATCGCCAACCCCTGCCGCACCTGTAGCGGCGGCGGTCGCGTCGAGCGGCGCAAGACGCTGTCCGTCAACATACCCGCAGGCGTGGACGAAGGGGACCGAATTCGCCTGTCCGGCGAGGGCGAAGCCGGGCCGAACGGCGGCACGCCGGGAGATCTCTACGTGCAGGTGTCGGTACGCGAACATCCGATCTTCAGCCGCGACGGCATGAACCTCCTGTGCGACGTTCCGATCTCGTTCATGCAGGCGGCCCTCGGCGGCGAAATCGAGGTGCCGACCCTCGATGGACGGATCAAGCTGCGGATTCCGGCGGAGACGCAGACCCACAAGATGTTCCGCCTGCGCGGCAAGGGTGCAACTTCCGTGCGCCGTTCCGGTACCGGCGACCTGATCTGTCGCACCGTCGTCGAAACGCCGGTGCGGCTGACCGATGCGCAGAAATCCCTGCTGCACGAGTTCGGAAGATCACTGGAGGAGAGCGGCAGCGAACACTCACCCAAGGGCACGTCCTGGATAGAGTCGGTCAAGCATTTCTTTGACCGCTTCACGAACTGACGCGTGCGAGAACGATGATACGAATAGCGATTACCGGGGCCGCTGGACGCATGGGGCGCACCGTCGCCGAGGCGGTACGGGAAGCCGACGACATGGTTCTCGGCGCAGCGCTTGAACACCCGGACTCGGGCGCGATCGGCGACATGATCGATGGCGTGACCATCGCCCGCGAACCCGTTGCCGACGATTTCGATGTCCTGGTCGACTTCAGTGTTCCCGCAGCGACGCTCGGTGTGCTCGAAGCGTGCGAACGTCACGGAAAAGGCATGGTGATCGGCACGACGGGATTCGACGCGGACGGCACCGATCGCATCGCCCGGGCGGCGGAACATATTCCCATCGTCATGACGCCGAACATGAGCGTCGGCGTGAACGTGACGTTCAAACTCATCGAAGCGGCTGCCAGGGCTCTCGGCGCAGATTCCGACGTGGAGGTGTTCGAGGCACACCATCGACACAAGATCGATGCGCCGTCCGGCACCGCCGTGCGCATCGGCGAGATCCTGGCGCGCGTGCTGGACCGCGACCTGTCATCGGACGCCGTCTACGGGCGCGAAGGAATCACCGGGGTACGGGACGCAAGGACGATCGGTTTTCACTCCCTGCGGGGAGGCGACATCGTCGGCGAACACACCGTGACGTTCGCCGGACCGGGCGAGCGCCTGGAGATCACGCATCGCGCGCACAGCCGCATGAACTTTGCCATGGGCGCGTTGCGCGCGGCTCGATACGTCGCCGAGCGCGACGCGGGGCTTTTCGACGTTGCCGACGTCCTCGGAATCGCCGAGGGCCTCTGACCCCTTTCCCGGCGCACACTTCGTCGCGGCATCCTGCCGCCTCCAGCTTGATTGCGCGGCAAAAGACGCCTACCGTTGATTCATGCGTTTGTTCGTCGCGATTGCGTTCCTCTTCCTCGCCGGCTGCGACAAACCATTCGGCTTCATTCCGGGGCGCGAACTCGACGGAGACGAAGTGCCGCCACCCCAGAACTGGACCGAGATCGACAGTATCCCCACGGTGCAGCTCGAGTTTCGGCCCGACAAGCCCTACTCCATCAACATCTGGGCGGTAGGTATCGGACAGGACATGTACATTGCCACGGGCGAAGACGGTACACGGTGGACCGAGTACCTGCAGCAGACGCCCATGGTGCGCGTGCGCGTTAGCGAGTCCATCTACCCGCTGAACGCAGTGCGTATCCTCGATCCCGCAGAGCACCAAAGCGTCACCGAAGCGTTCGTCGCGAAATACAACCTCGACGAGGACAACTGGGTCGTTTCGGGCCAGGTATTTCGCCTCGACCGCCTGACTCTGGAGCCGCAGAAGGGGCCATAAGCACAAGCAGCCTCCGCGAATGCAACGCGTAGAGCCCTCGGAAAACGGTGTAGGGCCAAATTGATGTTTGCCGCCACCTCAACGTTGTGACGTCTTGACGTTCAAACGGCGTGACCAGCTAGCCCGCATGTGTCACCAAGGGCCGCGATGATCGCGCAGGATTTTGCCCGCAGGCGCGTGCTCGGGAACCCTCAGCCGGGGAGCGCGAGGGGAACCCGTCGCAAGAAGAGACGGAAGCATAGCCGCCGCTTATGGTGTAGCGACCATGTGCGCGCCTGCGGGCAAAAGTGCCCCACCGTGCGCGGGCGCGGCAGCGCAGTCTGTTTCTGGCGTGAACGTCGAAGATGGAACGTATCCCATTGAAATACAATGACCTCTATTGATTCGACAAGCGCCTTGGTGAGATATGCGGGCTAGCGCCACGCCGTTTCGCGCGAGGAAGTGCGCTCAGCTGCTCGGCGTCGACGTCTTCGGAGATACAGTGCCTTGCGCCAGGGGATTCGGAAAGGCGTCGGGATCTTCTTCTCCCTCCCGCGGGACAAGGCAGGCGAAATCCTTTTCCACCAGGATCTCCACGCCGCCTTCACGACCTCGAATGGACACTTCTTCCGTGCTGGCCCAACGCCGGGCAATAGCTTGAGGCACGTTGACCGTCATCCGGCCACCGTCGAACGCCGCGCCAATCGTCTGCCCTGATATCTCAAGCCCGTAGCTGAACGTCTGCGGCAGCGATGTCGTCTCGACGACGGCATCCCCCCTGGCCACGGCCGCGACTTCGGATTCGGTCAACCGCAGGCGAATCGTGTCTCCCTTGATTCGGAGCTTCATGGTCAGCCGGCCACCTGCGGGACGACGTACGGCCCCTCCGGAATCACCGCCACCGCCGGATCCCCTGCCCGCTCGACGCTCGCAGATACCGCCGAATCGATGCAGTCGATGGTTTCCACCCCGGTGCAGACGCGATCAGACTGGTCGAGTTCGCTGAAGAGCTGGATTCGCGCCGCGCGCTGGGCCTTGAGCTGCACCTCCGTTTGCCACTCGTCTATCTCGGCGAAGCGCTTGCCCAGCAGATCGGTCAGGAAACGTTGCGGATCCTGCTTCAATAGGCGCCGCTGGGCCGCGCGATAGGCCTCTGACCCGAGCCCCTCCGAACAGTCCGCGGCCACGATCAGGGTCGCGTCCTGGTCGAGAATTCCCATCGGGGTGAGCATGCTCTTGACGGTCTGGTAGTAGGTCTGGTCGAGGGGAAATCCCGCCGCGGAGGTGACGACGGTCTTGAAGCGGCGCGGAAGCGAAACCCTGCAGAACCCGTGCGCGAAGTCGACCGCGGCCAGGTGGCTGTCCACGATCTCGCCGAAGTTGACGAACGACAGCCGACGCTGCTCGTCAATGACCGTGTTGAGGGCATGGACCTCGCCCAGCATCCGCACGATTTCGAGTTGTTCCTCTCGCAAGGGGTTGCCCGCCAGGTTGCATTGAACCGCCGCCGGGGACTCCAGGAAGCGGGCGCTGTGAAACGTCCGGATGGTGTCCTGGTAAGCGATTCCGGGCGCGACCACCTTACAGCCCCCGGAGTAGCCCGCCATGATGTGCGGCTCCACCAGGCCCGTCGCGATGCGCAGATCGGCCTCGACGAAGCGTCGATCAAGCTTGACCGGCGTTCCCCGCGTGTCCGTCGTGCCGAGATCGACATGGGCAGCGTCGTCGCGGGCGAAGTGGTTTTCGATCCTGACGTTGCGCAGGACCCAGTCATCGCCCACTACCTGGCGCAACTCGGCGCCCTCGTTGGGACGGTGCAATCCCGTCGCGACCAGGACCGTGATGCGTTCTTGCGGAACGCCTGCCGCAACGATTTCCCGAATCAGCGGCTTGAGGAAGAGTGCGTTCGGCACCGGTCGCGTGACGTCGCAGATAAGGATGCACGCCGACCTGCGCCCGGCCGCGAGACGGCGGAGCGGCGCCGCGCCGATGGGTTCCTCCAGGGCACGCGCGACCGCTGCGCCGGGATCCGGGAGGACCGGCATCTCCGGCTTGCGGACGACGGTGACATCGCAGTCCTCTGCCAACCGCACCGGCAGTTCGCGGCGCCCGTAGGGCAACTCGATGATCACTGGATGGCTTCAATCCTTCGCGTCGTTACTCGCATCATGCAGACACCGCATTTCAAAGCAAGCGGGAGGAGCCCTCAAGCAAACAGATTGCGAATGATGAAGGCCGACAGTAGCGCCTGGGCCACGAAGATCGCGCCGACGGCCCACGTGACCCAGCGTCTCGGACGCACCCTCGGATCCAGCCTGCGCGCCTGCAGATACAACGTGAGGTAGCTCTGCAACGGCAGCATGAACGCCCCGTACGATGCGCCGATGATGATGAGCCAGATTGGCCGCTGGATCGAGACATAGATCCCCGCACTCAGCAGGGGCATGACGATGACGTAGCCGGCAATCCATTTTCGCCGCAGGGCAAGGTTCTGGCGATCGATGAAGCCGAGCGTCACAAGCAGATCGGGAAAGGCGCGGGAACCGGCGCCGATGCCCGACAGCACCGTCGAAAAAAGGATGCAGAAGGCGCCGAAACTGAACAGCCAGAACGACCACGGACCCAGAACCTGCGTATACATGCTGGAGAGCACGCTGATGGTTTCGGTGCCGGACGGGCGCAGGCCCAGCGGATGGAGCACTCCAGCGCCAAGAAAGAAGAAGGCGAGCGTTGCGCAGGTCAGGATAAGGAGCGTCACCCACACGTCCGTCTGGATGACCCGGATCCAGCCACGTGCGCGCTCAATCCAGCCCGGCGCATCCCGGTCGCCGCCGATGAAGGTGGGATACCCCTTCTCAACGCACCAGTACGTGTAGCCCGCGATCTCGCTGGCGGCGACGCCGGTCGCGCCGTACATGGCGAGCGCCAGGACCGCGTGCTCCAATGGAAACTCGAAAGTCAGACCCGACAGGATGTCAGGGCCGGTCACGCTGTATTCCGTCGTCTGCATGAGCAGTGCCGACACGATGGTGGCGAAAGTGAAGCTCATGACCAGCACCAGCATGACCTTTTCCAGGCGCGCGTACGCACCGGTGCCGAGGACGACCATGGCGATACCGGCGGCGATGACCGTGGCCCAGGCACCGTCCACTTCGGGCAATAGCAGACCCAACCCCTGGCCGGCGCCGCCGATGATGCCCGCGGCACCGAAAATGCCGGGAATGTAACCAAGCATGATGATCCACAGCGGCCAGGCAACCGGCCCAACTTTCCCCGGCAGGCGATTCATCGCCCGCAGGTACGTGTCCCCGCTCGTCACGACATAGCGGGCGAGTTCCGCCTGGATAAGGGACTTGACCCAGCAGGAGAAGAGCACCCACCAGAGCAGGACGAAACCGGCGGCGGCACCGAGACCCGCCGTGAGCAGGATTTCGCCGGAGCCCACTATGGAGCCGGAAACGACGATTCCCGGACCCAGGCTTCTGAGCCGTCCTCTGAGCGTTGAAGGCGGCGCCTTCGTTCCACCGGGGCGGATGGTGTAGGGATCGTCACTCAAGGCAGGCGCTCGCGCAAGCTCAGTCCCGGTTCGACCGGTCGAGCTTGTAGGTCACCACTGCCGTTGCCACCTCTTCACCGTCCCGTCCGACAACCGACACGTCGCCGACGCATATGGTTCCGCCCCGCCGCCGCACTGTCGCAATCGCCCGTAAGTCCGTCGCCACGGCCACGCGCAGGAAATTCACGGTGAAGCCGACGGTCGCCCCGCGCGCATTCGGGGGCAGGTTCCGATGCGACCAGAACGCCGCCGTTGCCGCGACGTCCACCAACCCGCTGATCGCACCGCCGTGGATGCGGCCAGCGCCCAACTGCTTCCGGTACGGCAATCGCGCCACGACCCGGTCCTGGGCCTGTTCCAGGAGTTCGATGCCAAGCATCTCGGCAAAGCTCTCCTGCACGATACGGCGCGCGCGAGACACAGACATGCTTCAGCGTCCGGCGACCCTGCGCCCAGTACCGCCTGCAGTTTCTGCCATGTTGCTCTCCGAGCCGGTCCGCAAGGTCCATCGGCCCTGGTGCTTGCGCATGACTGCCGGGGCACCGCGAATCGCGTTGGGGATGGATGATACGGCCCGGGATTATGTCATAGTGACCCGGACCACAGCCGCGCCGCGCACGGCACCGCGAGGAGAGCGCCGGGTCGGGAGGAGCAGGATGGCCGCACGCGAAGAACGCCGCAGTTTCTGGACCTGGGGATACCTATCGGACGAACCGACCGAAGCGCAACGCAAGCAGGCGGCCGGGCAGGCTTCGGTCCGCCTCGGTCGGGAAGTGCGCGTCCCGCCGGTTCCCCGAATCGAAGACATTGCCTTGCCGCCAGGCCGCATCGCCATCCCTTCGCGGCTGTCGGGTTTCGTCCGCGCTGACAAGACAGAAAGACTGACCCACACCTACGGCGGACACAGCACGGAACTGCTGGCGGCCCTTCGCGGAGTGTTCAGGAACCCGCCCGACGCAGTAGCCCACCCACGCACGGATGGCGAACTCGAATCCGCCCTCGAATGGTGCGATGCGAATCACTACGCGGTGGTGCCCTACGGGGGCGGCACTTCGGTGGTGTGGGGCGTGAGCGTGCCGGAGACCGTCAACGGCGCCGTCACCATCGACTTGGACAACCTGAACGCCGTACTCGAAGTCGACGAGATATCGCGCGCGGGGAAATTCCAGGCGGGCATTCTCGGCCCCGATCTCGAATCGGCGCTCCGACCCCGTGGCCTGACTCTGCGGCACTTTCCGCAGAGCTTTCCCTGGTCCACTGTCGGGGGATGGGTAGCGACGCGCTCCGGCGGCCACTACGCAACGAACCACACGCACATCGACGACTTCGTCGAGTCCACTCGCATGCTTACGCCCGCAGGATGGATGGAAACACGCCGCTTGCCGGGCAGCGGCGCCGGACCCAGTCCAGACCGGATGGTGATCGGCTCCGAAGGTGCCCTCGGCATCATCAGCGAGTGCTGGCTGCGCCTGCAGAAGCGGCCCAGGTACAGGGCAAACGCCGGTGTGCTATTCGGGGACTGGCACGCGGGGTGCGAGGCCGTCCGCGCCATCGCCCAGGCGAAGCTATGGCCGGCAAACCTGCGCATCCTTGACCCCGCGGAGGCCGGGTCCAAGGCCGGACTCGATGGTACGAGTGCACTTCTGATCATCGGCTTCGAGTCGGCGGACATTCCCCAGGGAGAGAACATCAGGAGCGCAGTCGCCATGGCGCGGGACCACGGTGGCCTTGTCGACGACGGCGACTTGGTCATCGACGATGGCGAAGGGGAGATCGAGCGCCGCGGCGGGGCCGTCGGGGCCTGGCGCCAGGCATTCATCGGCGTCAACGCCGGCGCGACGAACGGACTCGGCCTGCTGTCCGACACGTTCGAGACTGCGATCACCTGGGACCGCTGGCCGGAATTTGACGCAACGGTGCGCGCGCGCATGCAACGGGTGCTCGACGGCGTGCTGGGTGACGGCGCGTTCCTGTCCTGCCGTTTCACACACGTCTATCCCGACGGTCCTGCGCCCTACTACACGTTCAACGGCGCGGCACGCGTTGGCGCGGAAAACGAGCAGTGGCAGACCATCAAGGACGAAGCCCTCGCGGCGGTCGTCGACGCGGGCGGCACGGTCACCCACCACCATGCCGTCGGGCGCATGCACCGGCCAGCGTGGGACCGACAGCGGCCGGAACTTTTCGGCGAAGCGCTAGCAGCAGTCAAACGCCGCCTGGATCCCAACGGGATACTGAACCCGGGAGTCCTCCTCGATCCCGGATAGCGGAATCAGCGTAGCCGCCGCCCCAACCAGTCGCGCATCGTTTGAGAGACGACTTCGCTCGCATCCTGTTGCACGAAGTGACCGGCGCCCGGAATCGTCACCAGCGTCAGGTCGCTCTCCAGCCACTCCCAGGTGCCGTTCAGTGCACCGGGCAGCAGGGCCTGGTCGTCGAGGCCGTGAAACATCAACACTGGACATTGCACCTTCGGCAACGTCACCGTATCGGCGGCCTGCGTAACCGAGGGAAAATTCGCCTTGTAGTAGCTCAGCATCGATTCGAAGTTGGAACGCTCGAACGCTTCCACGTAGCGCCCGCGCGCCGACTCGTCCGTCACCCATCCAGCCAGTCCCTCGGCGGTCAACGCGTGGTGCGCATCGGGCGCCTGGAACGCGTAGGCATAAGCGCTGCTCCGTTGCTGATCCGGGTTCGTCGCCAGTTCCCGTCTCAGGCCCGCAGGATGGGGCAAGTTCAGGATCACCAGCGCGGACACCAGTTCGGGACGTGACATGGCGATGCTCCAGGCGATTGCGCCACCCCAGTCGTGGCCGACAACGACCGCGGACGTCTCTCCTTCCGCCTCGATCACTGTCGCGATGTCTGCGACCAACAGGGGCATGGCGTAGCTCTCGACACCCTCCGGCTTGTCGCTCCTGTTGTATCCGCGCAGGTCGACGGCAGCGATCCGGTAAGTGTCTTCCAGCGCCGCGATCTGGTCGCGCCACGAGTACCAGAAGTCCGGAAAGCCGTGGATCATGACGACGAGAGGTCCCGCGCCCGCCACGACGTAGTGGATCCTAACGCCGTCGTTCTCGGCGTAGCGATGTTCGACCCGGTCCATCAGTTCTGCATGGCCGTGCGCGCAAACCAACGCGAATGCCAACCCCGCGAAGTGGATTCCATGCCTGCAGGTGCCCCACGGTCGGCGCCTTCGGCTTCGCCTTTTTCGTGCGAGGAGTGCCCCCCTCGCGCTCCCCCCATGGAACCATCGCCCCAGGTCGCTCACGCTCCCGGACACGTTTGTTCCGTGAAAGTGCTCCCGATCATTCGCCAGCGAATATACCTGCTTGCCTGACGCTTCGTGTATTTTCACAGCGACATTGAACACTGCTGGCTGACCGCGGATGACGCATGCCCGGTTAATCGTCGATCTCGACGCGCTCGCGGCGAACTACCGCAAGTTTCGCGACAACGCGTCCGGCGGTTCCGCCGCCGTCGTGAAAGCGAATGCCTACGGCCTCGGCATGGCGCCCGTGGCTCGCCGGCTGGCCGCCGAAGGATGCCGACAGTTCTTCGTCGCGACGGATGCGGAGGGGCGCGAATTGCGGCGCATTCTTCCAAACGTCGAAATATTCGTTTTTTCGGGCGTCGTCGAAGGAGAGGGCCTGATCCCGGTAGCGAATCACGCGGCCCAGATTCGGGCCGGCCCCGTCGCCCTGCACGTGGATACGGGCATGCATCGGTTGGGATTCGACGATCCGGGGGAGATACCGTCGGGCACCGAAGTCCGCCTTCTGATGACGCACCTCGCCTGCGCGGACACGCCTGACCACCCGCTGAACGAAGAGCAGCTCGCGCGCTTCCAAGCATTCGCCGCGCGGTTCCCGGGCGTGCCCACAAGCATCGCGAACTCGGCAGCGATTCTCACCGGTGTGGAGGGTATCGGGCGTCCCGGCATCGGTCTCTACGGCGGCAATCCCTACACAACGCAGGAGAATCCGATGCGCTGCGTCGCGACCCTCGAAGGCGAAGTGCTGCAGGTACGAAAGGTCGTGGCCGGCGCGTCGGTCGGCTACGGCGCGTCCCACGTGACCGGGCGGGACACGACCATCGCAGTGGTCGGCATGGGCTATGCCGACGGGTTGCCGCGGGCCCTTTCCAACTGCGGACAAGCCGCCTTCAAGACCATCAGGGCGCCGATCATCGGGCGCGTGTCCATGGACCTGACGCTGGTGGATGTGACCGACCTGCCGTCGGTCGAACCGGGGGACTGGATCGAGTTTTTCGGACGTAGCGTCGGTATCGACGAGGTCGCGGCCTGGGCAGACACCATCAGCTACGAAATCCTGACCCGCGTCGGCAACAGGGTGTTGAGAATGTACGTGCCCTGACCGCGCTCCGCCGTATATGATCCGCCCTCACGTTTTGGGGCAAGGATCAACATGGCTGAAGTCAACAGGAACGGCGTCGTCAGTGGTCAGGTCGCGGTAGTCACGGGCGCCAGCCGAGGCATCGGCGAGGCCATCGCCAAGCGCCTCGCCATGGAGGGGGCGAAAGTGGTCGTCTCGGCGCGCACCGTCGAGGCTTCGGACCATTTCCTTCCCGGAACCATCAAGCAGTGCGCGCAGGACATCGTGGACGCCGGTGGCGAGGCGGCCGCAGTCCGCTGCAACCTCGCGGACGCGGACGACCGCCGCAGTCTCATCGAGGAAACAGAGCGACTGTTCGGACCCGTGGACATCCTTGTCAACAACGCGGCGGTGACCTGGTTCATTCCCGTGACCGACTTCCCGGAAAAACGCTATCGGACCATGATGGACGTCCAGGTCTACGCCCCGTTCGAGCTCGCGCAGATGATCCTCCCGGGCATGATCGAGCGTGGTAGGGGGTGGATTCTGAACATCTCTTCGCACGCTGCCCTGCATCCCGACGCGAAGGCCGGCGGCGGACGCGGCGGCACTGTCTACGGGATGTGCAAGGCGGCGCTGGAACGATTCACCACCGGCCTGGCGCAGGAGGTCTACGGCAAGGGCATCGGCGTGAATGTCATCTCGCCCGGACTCGTCGCCACGCCCGGCGTCGTGCACCACAACCTCATCAACGACACGAACCGGGATCGCGTGACTCCGGTGGAACACATGGCCGAAGCATGCCTGCGCCTATGCCACGGCGACCCCGCCGAGATCACCGGACGCATCGACTATGCCGACGAGGTGATGGAAGAATTCAAACTCGAACCTGCGGAACTGGTCTGAGCCGGCGGCGCATCAAGGATAGGTAGTCAATGACGGTTTCCCTGCACAACGAGTTCCCGCCCGGGTCCATCGAGGCGAAGGATCTCGAACACCTCCTGCACCCCAACACGAACCTCGGCGCCCACCAGGCGCAAGGCCCGATCGTGCACGCCCGGGCCAAGGGCGTGTACCTGTGGGACAACAACGGCAAGCAGTACCTCGAGGGCATGGCGGGCCTCTGGTGCACGGCCATCGGGTACGGCGAGGAGGAACTTGCCAGGGTCGCGAGTGAGCAGATCAGGAAACTCTCGTTCTCGCAGTTGTTCGCGGGGAAGACCCACGAGCCGAGCGTGCTGCTGGCGGAGAAGCTCAAGGCGATGATGCCGTTCGACGCCGGACGCGTCTTCTATGGCCTCTCCGGTTCCGACGCGAACGACACGCAGATCAAGCTGATGTGGTACTACCACAACCTCATCGGCAAGCCGGAAAAGAAAAAGCTCATCGCGCACCTGGGCGGTTATCACGGGCTCACCGTCGCCAGCGGCAGCCTGACCGGCCTGCCACCGTTTCACGCGCACTTCGACCTGCCGCTTCCGGGCATCCTGCATGCCGGGAATCCGCACTACTACCGCCAGGCGCAGGACGGCGAATCCGAGGACGCGTTCACGACGCGCCTCGCGCAATCCCTCGACGACCTCATCGTGGCGGAAGGCCCGGAGACCGTGGCGGCGTTCATCGCCGAGCCGATTCTCGGCGTCGCGGGCGTCATCGTTCCGCCGCGTGGCTACTACGACAAGATCCAGGCGGTGCTCGAAAAACACGGCGTGATGTTCATCGACGACGAAGTAATCTGCGGATTCGGCCGCACGGGCAACCCGTTCGGCGCCCAGACCATGGGCATCCGGCCCGACACCATGACCGTCGCCAAGGCGCTGTCGTCCGCGTACCTGCCCATTTCCGCGGTCATCATTCCGGAGTCCATGTACGAACCGCTTGCGGCGGCCAGCAAGGACGTGGGCATCTTCGCCCACGGCTTCACCTACTCGGGGCACCCGGTCTGCGCCGCAGTCGCGCTGCGCAACCTGGAACTCCTGGAGGAGAGGGGCATCTTCGAGCACGCGGCCAGAGTGGGCGAGACGTTCCAAGCGCGCCTCGCCCAGGCTGGCTCACACCCGGTAGTCGGAGAGGCGCGCGGCAAGGGACTGATGGGAGCGGTCGAACTTGTCGCCGACAAGGAGACGAAACAGCCATTCGATGCGGGGCTCGGGATAGGGCCTTACTGCATGCAGCGGGCCATGGATCACGGGCTTATCGTGCGAGGGCTCGGCGACTCAGTCGCGATCTGTCCGCCGCTGGTCATCACCGACGCGCAGGTCCACGAACTCTTCGACAAGCTCGGCAAGGCACTGGACGAAACGTTCGAATACGCCCGCAAAGGCGGATGATGCGATCCGAGCTTTCGCGATAGATGCAATCCACCGCGCCGCCGGGCGCGAGCAACCAGGGGAAACAGGATGGAATTCGGTGTACAGGTAAACGTATATCGCGCTTCGGCGGCGCAGGTGCTCGCATCGGCGCAAGCGATGGAAGCGGGCAACTGGGACAGCATCTGGTTCGCCGACCACTTCATTCCTCCCCGTTCCGCCCCAGAGGAGGAAGCGCTGACCGCCTTCGAGGGCCTGTCCGCGATTGCCTACGTCGCCGGCATGACGAAGAAGCTCAGGCTCGGGAACCTGGTAGTGGGCAACACCTACCGTAATCCGGCACTGCTGGCCAAGATCGCCGGCACCATCGACACCCTGAGCGAAGGGCGATTCACCCTCGCCATCGGCGCGGGCTGGTACCAGCGCGAACACGAGGCCTACGGCTGGACATTTCCTTCCATGAAGGAGCGCCAGGACCGGTTCGAGGAAGCCTGCGAACTCATCCGCCTGCTGATCCACTCGAAGGATCCGGTCAGTTTCGACGGCACCTACTACCGGCTCGACGCAGCCCGCCTGTCGCCCGGTTCCTACGCTGAACCGATCCCCATCATGGTCGGCGGGACGGGCCCGAAACGGACGCTACGGACCCTCGCGAAGTTCGGCGACGTCATGAATCTCGACGGCTGGGCGGGCGGCGGCATGGCGTTGGAGTATTACCATTACAAGGCCGGAATCCTCGAGCAGCACTGCGAAGACGTGGGCCGCGACCCCGCCGAGATCCGCCGGACGCTGCTCATGCCGTGCCTCCTCAGTGAGGACAAGGCTCGGAACGAGGACTTCATAAACCGGTTCGGCCCCGGCACCGTCGCGGGAGGAAGGCAGTACGTCATCGATCGCATCGGCGAGTTCGAAGACGCCGGTATAGCCGAGATCATGTTCGGGGCCATGCCTTCCGGCAACGTCGGACTACTACAGCGGTTCGACGAAGAGATTCTCTCCGCCTTCAGGTAGACCGCTTCAGATCGGGTCTTTTCCTACCTTCACGGTCCACGCCCTCTCCGCAGCCGAGTCGGCTATGAGTCAGGCCATTTTCGACGTTCTGCGCACCTTTACACCCAGAATCACTCGCGCGGTCATTTCGACCGCGCTAGGTAGACAGAGCCTCAACGCTATGGCTAGATACTGCCAAATCGAAATGCCGAATGCTCCCAACGAATGGCCCGCCGAGGCCACATTTCCGAGCACCGCAGAATGCCAACGAGGAGAAGGTAGGAGGGCGTTGGAGAATGTCTAGTAGCCAGCGCCTTCAGTGAAGCGTTTGATCGTCCATGTCGGTCCCGGCAAGACCGGCTCCACCGCCATTCAGCACACGTTGCGTCGTTCCCGATCAGAGTTGTCCGCGGAGAACATCGCGTATTGGGGGCATTCCTTGAATCTCGCGCCGATTCAAGCCTATTCGTGGCAGGGCATGTCGCAGGGACAACTGCTCAAAGAAATGATGCAGCGGAAGGATCTCCCGGCCGAGTTCGCCGACTGCGTCGCTCGTTCTTTTTCGACCGGACCTCAGCAGGCCATCGTTTCCAACGAGACTTTCGGGGGACAGGAGCGATGGTGTATTCCGCTGCTGCGTGCCGTCGAACACGCCGGCATCGATATCTTGGTGATCGCTTATGTACGGTCGCCATTAGCAAAGATCCAATCGGCGTATTCTGAGGGGCACCTAAGACGCAAAACCCACCCCGGCCGAATCCGTTCTTTTGCGGAAGTTGGATACCGCCAGAGGGTCGCTGCCCCGCTAGAAGCGTTTGTTCACGCCTTTGGCGACTCAGTCGAGGTTCGCAACTACGACGCCGTCGGCGACGTGGTCGTCGACTTCATGAGCGCGGTGGGGATAAACGTGAAGCTGCCGCACATCTTGGCCAATGTCCGGCCGAGGCCCGAGGCCGAGCTGATAAGAGCCTTCTACAACGACCGCCAAAAAGGGGCGGTAGCGCCGGCCGAATTCCGAGCCTTCGCGAATCCGAAACACGTGGACCTCGAGTTTGATGTCCTGTCCTGGTATCGCGGCCTTTTGCCTAAGGAGGAAGACATCGTCTCGGTGGCCCACGCGATGGTCGACGAAACCAAACGGCTAAACGCGCTTCTCGCTCAGCGCGGCCAACCCCTTCTATCTGATCGGGCAGAGTTGGCGATCCGCCCGGAAATCTCGACGGATCGTCTGGTGGGCGTGCTACTGCAAATCGTGTACAGCCAACATCTGAGGTTGTCCGCCCTCGAAGAGGAGAATCAGCTTCTGATTCGTTCGGCGAAAGTCGGCGATAAGGGCAGAAATCGCAGTGTCGACGATGTGACCGGTCCTTAGGACTGTTGACGATCCTCAACAGTTCGATCGAATGCGCCCAGGTACTCTTGATATTGTTAGGGTGTCAATGGCGGGTTGTTAGAACCTCGATACGACCGAAGACGATTCGCATCGGCGAGTTCGGAGACACGGGCGTCGACGGGACCACATTTGGAGCCCCTGCCTTGCAGGAATGCCGGCCTGCTGCAACTATTCGAGGAAGAGATCATCTCTGCCTTCAAGTAGCCGATTCTCCTTAGACTTTCCCTACCTTCCCCGCCAACGCCCTTTCTGCGACCGACGCGAAGAAACTCGCGCCGTAAGGGATCGCGGCATCGTTGAAATCGTACGCCGGATTGTGAACCGGCGGCGAGTCGCCGTTGCCCAGGAGCAGGTAGCAACCCGGCACTTCGTTCAGCATGTACGAGAAGTCCTCTGAACCGGTGCCCACGTGCAGGCGCCGCCGCACGTTGTCGCTTCCAACCAGCTGTTCACACACTTCGGCAGCCAGTCGGGTCGCCACCGGATCATTAACCACCGGCTCGTACGTCGGCCGAAAATCCACTTTCGCGGAACCGCCGTGCGCCCTCGCGATGCCATCGGCCAGTTCCCGCATGCGATCGGCGACGAGTTCCATGACGTCCATGGAGAATGCCCGCGCCGTCCCCGAGAGCCGCGCGGTCGCGGGAATGACGTTGTAGGCGTCTCCGGCATGGATCTGGGTCACCGACACGACGGCGGTTTCCGTCGGCCGCACGTTGCGCGCCACGATCGACTGCAGACCTAGGGCAAGTTCGGCCGCGATTACCACCGGGTCCACCGCTGTGTGGGGGAACGCCCCGTGACCGCCGACCCCGACTATGTCGATATCAAAGTAAGCTCCCGCAGCCGTCACCGTGCCCGGCACCGCGCCAAAGCGGCCCACCGGCATGCCCGGCGCGTTGTGCATCCCGAACAACCGATCGCAGGGGAACTGCTGGAACAGGCCATCGTCCACCATGGCGCGGGCACCGCCGATGCCTTCTTCCGCAGGCTGAAATATGAAGACCACCTGGCCGCGGAAGTTCCGCGTAGCGGCCAGGTATTCGGCCGCGCCGAGCAGCATGACGGTATGTCCGTCGTGGCCGCAGGCATGCATGGAACCTTCGTAGGTGGATCGGTGCGCAAACGTGTTCGCCTCCTTGATGGGCAGCGCGTCCATGTCTGCGCGCAGACCCACCGAGGAAGTCTCGTTACCCACCCGCAACACGCCAACTACGCCGGTGTTGCCTATGCCCCGGTGCACCTCGACACCGAATTGCTCCAGTTTCCGAGCCACGAATTCGGCCGTGCGGCGCTCCTCGAAGCCGAGTTCGGGATGGGCGTGAATGTCGCGCCGCCAGCGCGCGAGCGCATCGTGCCTGGCGACGATCTCGTCAATGAGGGGCATGCTTCATCCTCTGCCGGAAACGGTCCGTGTTCGTCGGATCGCCTCGACAACATGGTAACCCCGGAATGGCGACTCGCACCCGCCAGACGTACAGACCTCCCCTAACGCCGAATTTGCGTCACACGCAGTGGGCGGGGGTATGCTTGGTTGCTGGACCAGTAGACACGACGCGGAGCAGTCCGGAAATGCGTTACGAAATCATATCGGCCGATTGCCACATCGATCTGCCCTGGCTCCCGGAGGATCTCTTTGCGGGCAATGCGCCGGCCGCAATGCGCGATCGGATGCCCTATGTCGAAGAAAGGGAGGATGGCCGCTTCTGGGTGAGCCGTAGCGGCGCGCAGTTCGGACTGCAAAACGGCATGGGCTCGGCGGGACGCGTCTACGTGCCGGGACAGATTCACCGATCGGACCGCATGGCTGAACAGGGCCTCTTCAGTGACGGCGAGAAGGGGATCCCTCGACTCACGGACCCGGAATTGCGGGTTCGCGACCAGGATCTCGATGGCATCCAGGCCGAGGTGATCTACGGCATCCTGGGCACGTCAAACCGTCTCAACGACGACGAAGCCGCGACCGAAGTCATGCGCATCTACAACGAGTGGATGGCGGACTTCTGCACCGCCAGGCCCGAGCGCTTTGCTGGCATCGCGAGCATTCCGAGCCACGATGTCTCGATTGCGTGCGACGAGGTGCGCCGGGTCGCCGAGCGCGGCGCGCTACGCGGGATCGAAGTAGCGAGCACTTACGACATGACGCCGCTGTTTCATCCCTCCTGGGAACCGCTCTGGGCAGTGGCCGAGGAAGCCAATCTGCCGCTGCATTACCACACCATCGGCGGGGGACGCCGCTATGACCTCGATGCGCTTGCCCCGCTGCAACGGCGACAGGCATTCGCCGTGACCATCACGAGTTTCCAGTTGGCCATGTCGAAGATCGTCATGGAGATCATCTACGGCGGCGTGCTCGAAGCGCATCCGGGTTTGAAGGTCGTGGTCGGCGAAAGCGGCATCGGGTGGATTCCCTACATCCTGGATCACATGGACCTCGAGTGGGAAGACCAGTTCAAGGACCTCACGCTGACGATGAAGCCTTCCGAGTACTGGCGCCGCCAGTGCCATGCCACCTACCAGTCGGACCCCATCGGCATTCGCCTGCTCGACATCCTGGGCGAAGACAACGTGATGTGGGGTAGCGACTTCCCGCACCCCGACGGCGTGTGGCCGGATTCCAGGGAGTTCATCGAGCGCGAACTCGGCGGCGTATCGAAAGCGTTGCGGCGCAAGATCACTTGCGAGAACGCCGGTCGCCTGTACGGCTTCCTCGACTAAGTTTCGATGGCGACGCCAGGGCAGGGTCGCAACCAACCTGACCCGGCTCGGCGAACGTAATGCATCTTCCCTCGCGCGCTGCTAATGTTTGGCGTCCCGCGCCCGTAGCTCAGTTGGATAGAGCGTTGGCCTCCGAAGCCAAAGGCCACAGGTTCGAATCCTGTCGGGCGCGCCACAGACTGCGCCACGTCCAGCGTGGCCGTCCATCCGCAATTTGCAGTTGCGGTCGCCGTGGGCAATGATCTCGCAAGCTGATCGCGATACCCGTTTCTGAGGGATTGTCATGACACTTCCACCTCGATTCGCCAGGTTCGCCGCCTTCTTGGCTGGCGGGCTCCTGGCCTCAAGCTGCCTCGCCGCGGATGTCGGCGATGCGGCCCCCGACTTTCGCTTGCCGGGTTCCGACGGCAACGAGCACGCACTTGCCGACTATCGGGGCCAGTACGTCGTCATCGCGTTCTTCCCCAAGGCATTTACCGGCGGCTGAACCATGCAGTGCAAGGCGCTGCGTGACAGCGCCGAGGAAATCTCCGCATTCGATGTCGCGTACTTCATGGCAAGCGTCGATGAGCCGGAAACGAACAGGGATTTTGCCGAACAGAATGGGGCCAGCTTTCCGATCCTGTCGGACGCCGACCGCACCGTATCGACGGCGTACGGCGTGCTGAGCGAGCGCGGGTTCGCGAAACGGTGGACCTATTTCATCGACCCGGAAGGGGTCATCGTCCGGGTCGACCGGGAAGTGGATGCGAGCAGCGCCGGGGCCGATCTCGTGAATCATCTCGAGGCACTGGGCGTACCGCGCAAAGAACAATAGGAAGGCCGCAGGCGGGTCAGGGGTCCGACTTGTCCCGGTACTCGCACAGATCCTCGATCACGCACGCGCCGCAGCGCGGCTTTCGCGCCACACAGACATAACGTCCGTGCAGGATCAGCCAATGGTGGGCGTCGCGCTTGAAATCGTTCGGCGTGAACCGCAGGAGTTTGTCCTCAACCTGCCTCGGCGTCTTGCCAGGCGCGAGCTTCGTTCGGTTAGCGACGCGGAAGATATGCGTGTCCACGGCGATGGTGGGTTCGCCAAAGGCCGTGTTGAGAACGACGTTGGCTGTCTTCCGGCCCACGCCCGGCAGCGCTTCGAGAGCGGCCCGGTCACGCGGAACTTCGCCGCCGTGGAGCGAGATGAGCGCTTCGCACGTCTTCAGGATGTTGGCGGCCTTGGTGTTGAACAGGCCGATGGACTTGATATGCTCCTTCAGCCTCTCAAGGCCCAGGTCCAGCATCCCGTGTGGCGTACCCGCTTCGGCGAACAGCGTCTTCGTCGCGCGATTCACGCTGACGTCTGTCGCCTGCGCTGAGAGGATTACGGAGACAAGAAGCTGGAACGGAGATTGGTACTTAAGCTCGGTAGTAGGCTTGGGGTTCTCGGCCTGCAGGCGCTGGTAAATCTCGCCCCTCTTGTGCTTGTTCACGCGCCGCTCCTTCTCAGTCCGACAGGCTGGCCACCCGAGTCACCCACCGCGAAGGCAAGTTCACTCGGCGTCGGGGTCGAGATATTCCCCAACCCCCGAAGCCGGTGAGAACGAGTAATCTCCGGCGTCGTCATCCGCATCAATGAACGGGCCTATATCGATCACATCCCCATCGTTCCATTGGCCCCGGTCGGACTCCAGGGACACAGGCGGCGGCCCAATCTCTTGTTCACCGGACGTGTGCGGTGCCGAAACGACAGCAGGTTCGGGCGGGTTCGATTCCCCAAATCCAACCGATTGACCCGTAGGCGGAACCTCTTCTACCTCCTCGGGTATCAAGTCGTCCGGCGAGTACCACAGCAACAACACCCCCACGCCCAGAACGAGGATGACCGTCACCGTGAAGGCGGCTGTGTTTCCCGCCCTCAACCAGTTCACCAAATCAGTCCGCAGGGGCGCTCACGTCTATGCGAGACACGAAGCAGTAGCCATTGTGCTTCTTCGAGTCGTCTACCCAAACTTTCACGGTTCGACCCGTCACGAATGCCAACTGCGCCGAATCGTACATCCGCAGCGCATTCGACTTGCTGGCGTAGGTGCCATCACAACTGAAGGTGACCCACGCGGTTTCCGGGCAATCAAGTCCCTCATCCGAGGGCGACGAATCAAGCAAGACCATACACCCGCCCCACCTATCGTCCGAGACCGCCAGCGTCCTCCTGACCTCCGCATCGAACGACGCCGTGGCCGCTTCTGACGCCATCGTCAGCAACACCGACATGGCCAACGCCACAGCCACAAACCTGACCGATCCTTGAATCGTCACGGAACCTCCTCCGTCTTCAATGACGCCCTTATGCCGTTGCCGTGTCGTCATGCGCCCCTCGATAGCGAATCGCGCTCAAAAGGCCGCAACGGCTAAGTGCCGACAAACGGGTTCGAGGATACATCCGCCACTCAATTCGGTCCACGGTCAAACCGAGTTCCATCCTGCCGCCCGCATTGAACCCCCATCTCTCGTTGAGAGCCTGATCGTGGTCGAGGTATGATCGCGCGCGTCCTGTCAGGACGAGTTCAACTGGAGATGTTGGAATGGTGTCGGGCAGACTGTCCCCGAAGTGCTTCTTCAACTCTCCAAGCACAGCGACGCCAAGTCAGCATGACCGAGTAAGACCCGAGGAAAGCAAGTGTTCCTGATCGAGAAGCGTTACTGGCGTTACGCGGTCTACCGGGCGTACTTCAACCTCATCGGGGAGGCATCCAGGTACTACCTGGGGTGGCTGTGGTGGTTTCTCGAGCCGGTGGTCATGACGGGGGTCTTCTACCTCGTCTTCACCTATATCCGACCGTCAAACATGGAGAACTTTACCTACTTCATCCTGATCGGCGTAACGATGTGGTTGTGGTTTTCTAATGGGGTGGGAAACTCCACGGCCAGCCTTTTTGGTGGGCGGAGCATAATCTCGTACATCCGCCTGCCCAAGTTGACATTTCCGCTCGTCAGCGTCGCATCCGCCACCCTGAAACAGGCGTTCGTCTTTTTGATCGTGCTGATGGTAATGGGCGGGACGATCGGGCCGTCGACCGCATGGCTGTACCTGCCCCTGCTCGCGTTCGCCCAGTTTTTGCTCATTCTGGCCGTCGCATCGTGCGTCGCGATCATCTGTTGCTATCTGCGGGACCTTCGGTTCGTCGTGGGGTCAGGGCTGACGTTGATGATGTTCTGCTCGGGGCTCTTTTTCCCCATCGACAACATGCCCGTCGAATGGCAGCCGTACTTCAGGCTCAATCCCATGGCGGTCATGCTGGAACAGTACCGCCTCGTCCTGCTGTATCAAACAGCCGCAGACCTCGCCTGGTGTGTCAAGGTGATTGTCGGCAGCACGCTTGCGCTATACCTGATCAGGTGGACCCTCGAACGCATGGATCTGACTCTCACTCGCCGCGTAATGGACTCTTGAAGTCGAACTGAGAACACGGACCCATCGGTTCAACTGCGACATGCCGATGCTCACACCCGCCGCAGGAAGACGCGACCAACGTACGGATCCTCTTCAAAGTACTTCGCCATGCCTTGTCCTTCGACCTGATAGAAGCACTCAATTGGCCTGCCGACTGTCGCTCTTTTTATAAACCCATCGATGCTGACAAAGCGACGATAGTGCAATCCAAAGCGCTTGTCGCCCTCGATGTCTTTTTCCGTTCGGAATTCAAAATAGCACGTAGCCTCGGGACGCAAGCATCGCGACAGCGCAGACAACACGAGCTCTTCTTCTTCCTCGGATATTGCGTGAAAGAAGAAGCGTGCATAGATCGCGACCCGATCACGCCTCGAGTCCCCTTCCTTGATCGCGGTCTCTTCGATTCGATTCAGGGTGTTGACGAGAGCGTTGGGAGCACTGATGTCAACCTGTTCGAACTCGACATCATTCATTCCCTGTTCCAGTACTCGTTTTCTATTGTCGTCAATGGCCTTGCCGCAGAAGTCCAGACCGATAACACGGTGTCCCAATCTCGCGAAAAAAAAGGAATCTCGACCGTTGCCGCAACCCAGATCGATGACATACGCCGGCTTCGTCAATTCGATCGCCACCGAAGCAGCAAAGGCGGAGGGCAGATTCGTGTGCGCCCGTTTGTAGAAGTGTGTCCAATAGTCCCTGTTCTCAGAGTGCGTCGATGAGTCCCCAACGGAAATCGCGTTGATCTCATCCATTTTGGCTCGGACTTCTTTCGGTTCTCGCCATTGAAAGCTCGGGTCCGGAATGCGCCATCGAGGTCCATAGATCAATTCCAGCAGCGCCTCCGCATCGTAGGGGACCAACACTTTACGGCCCTTGAAGTCGTGTTCGACGAGAGGGCAAATCTGATTTCGAGAGAATCTCCCTCCCGCGTTATACATATATAGGTTTTCTCCCTCCATCCAGGCCATAAAGACATCAAGCCACGTTTCTTTAACCCGCCAGTGGAATTGCGCACCGCTGTCGAAAACAATTCTTTCACCCCTGTCAGACAATGTCCTGATGACCTGACGGAACTCACGGACAGCAGCATCCAATCCTTGTTCGTCCGCGAGAAAACAAACATCCACGTCTTCATCATGAGGAATAAAGTCATTGTTACGAATGCAACCAAGCAACGTACCATAACAAATGAATAGGTTTTTCGAAAACTGCGTCTCGAAAATTACATTGCTCACTTCCAGAGCTTCGAATATCTTATCTTCTATATTCCTCTCTTTGATCGGCAAAATTACCTGGCCGTATTTTGGATTTACCATATACCCATTGCGCAACATCTCCGCGAGCTCACCGATATCTTGTCCGTACGGGTTGTCAATCCAGGAGTCGATCCCCTTCAGCGTGGTGAGTGCTTCACCAGTCGAAGTGATGACTTCAACCTGGCCCCGATGAGGAAGCAACCTGAGTAGTTCGGGAGAGATGGGGAATCGGAAGCCAGCTAATGGACGGTTTAGCCCCTTTTCGATGTCAGGCCTATAGATGTCAGCTCGAATCGTGCCGAGTGATAGCCCTTCAACTCGAACTTCGATCTCGACCGGGTCTTTCGTTTCTTGGTCAGCACACCACCCGGAAATGAACCGCCGCGAGATCCTCTCGATGAAGCCTCTAATCGCCATTCCGGTAACGAACTCCCTTCGACTCAGTGAACATGACCCCTGGCGCGCAGGTAATCATCCAGCGCAGCTTGCCAAGGAGGCAAGGGACCAAGGGCCATAGACGTTTTCGTGTTGTCGAGCACACTATATCGAGGCCGCGCAGCTCGTGTGGGAAAGTCCTCGCTGCTGCATGGCGTCACGGTCGCGTCGATTCGAGCGCGGGCGATGATCTCCCGGGCAAAGTCGAACCAACTCGCGGCCCCATCATTCACCACGTGGTAAAGGCCCGGGGCGCAATCCTCGACCAGGATACGCAGGACGACTCGGGCAACGTCCGCCGTCGCGGTAGGTGACATGACCTGATCGTCGACGACCTGAAGTGCGCCCGTTTCTCGACCGAGGCGAATCATGGTCTCGACGAAGTTCCCGCCCTTGCCGCTGGCGCCGGCGACGCCAAACAGGGAGGCAACGCGGACAATCACAAGGTCATCGAGCGCAAGATTCGCCAGCGTCTCGCCCAGAGCCTTGGACGCGCCGTAGACGTTTACCGGCGCGACCGGATCGGCCTCCGTCAGCGGATCGGTGCGTCCGGCATCGCCTCCGAATACGTAGTCGGTGCTGACGTGCACGAATCGCGCCCGGCGACGTTCGCATACTTCGGCCAACCTCTGTACCGCGTGGGCATTGACTGCAACAGCCACCGCAGCATTGTCTTCTACCTCATCCGTCCTGTGATAGCCGGTACAGTTGATCAGGGCATCGAAGTCCAAGTCCTTGAACTGCCGTTCGACCCCATCCGGCGACGCGACATCCAGCACGTCCCGACCCAGGCTCAGCAGCTCGAAAGGCTCTCCGGACTGCTCGTGGCAACATCGAATATCGACCCCAAGCTGGCCGTTCGGCCCCAACAGCACAACTTTCATGTCCGGGCGACAACGCCACGCAACTCGCCATGTCGCCGTGTGGCGATCGACTTCCCATCCGAAGTGTCCGCTTGTCTGGTCCGCATCCTTTTCACTTTGACTACCGCCATTCGAAACGATAGTTCATGTCCCGGACCACGTTGCCGATGACGCGTTCGATCGCGTGTGCCCACTGGGCATCAAGGTGGAATTGCAACGGCGTGTCATCCCCCTTTTCGAAAGGCAGATCCTTGCAGGTCTCGAATATCCGTTGCAGCACTTCCCGGCGCAGGTACATCATCGTACCCGACACAAACTCCACGTCTCTCGACTCGGGTCTCACGTCGAGCATATCCATAAGTTCGGCGAACTTCCCAGTGTTGTCTCTCAACGCCGTATCACGGCACAGGCGGGCACCGATCAGACCGACGGTTTCGTCGGTCAGCATCAGCTTCAGGTTTTCGATCGCAAGCGCGCCAGTTCCCAGGAGAGGAGCCAACAGCCTCCGGCGCCAGAGTATTGCATCTCCGGAGGACAGGTGCGGGCTCTTCTTGGAATGGACCAGGCAAAAGAACCGATAGTCTTCCACGGAGATGTTCCGCAACAACCGGAAGTGTCCGCCAATGTCGCGGCCAACATTCTGGCTGACCACAACATTCGCTGCGGGAAAAGCCTCTCGAACACTCTGTTCAAGTTCCGGCGTGCAGGTCGTCTCGACCAGGTTGACGTACAGGTCGCAGGCATGCTCCGGCAGGTTCGCCAGGTACCCCGCCAGTTCATCCCACAGATCCGGATAGTAGACATGTACGAGAACGCACAATGGCCGCGTTTTCAGCAGCTCGGCAGGAATGTACATCGAAGTCGAATCCGGAGCCGTCATTGCCTCATCGCCACGCCGCGTATGCAGCCTGGGTTCCCACCGTCCCGTGCACATGTAGTGACGCAATGCAGCCAGGGGCGACTGCCTGGAGAGACCATTCAAGTCTGGATAAAGATCAATATACTCGGATGCCTTGAAGTCCAGCGGAATCTCCCGCGGGTCATCGCAGAGTTCCAGCACGAATTCTCCTCGGGAGCCGGCACGGGATTCAGCGCGGCCGTAACTACGGTAGTGATCGAGAAGCGCATTGTCGGTGGATGGAGCAAGATCCGGGTTCAGGTCGCGGTAAAGCGCCGCATCGAACGCGAACATGTCATCCTGCCGCAGGTCGATTCGATGCAGCGCCTCGATGGCAGGATCGATTTCCTCCTTTTCCACCGCAAACGGAAGCCGGCCTTCGACCGCACCGTGCGACAGGTAGTGCCGTAGCGGATCCTCCCCGCTACTCCGTACGTCTTCGTTCGCGGCAAGGTAGTACTCCGGATCGAACAGGATTGGCGTATCACCCTGGTCGCTTCCGGCAGCAAAGTTGCGATCCGCCAGTTGCAACCTTCCCGACGCAACATAGCGTCGGGTAGATCGCATCCTTCTACCCACATGGCGATCCACGAATCGATTCGGCAACAGGCGCAGCAATGGGCCCTTGACCTGTTGCCTGAGAGCGCCTAGAGGAATCAGTCTCCAAGCAAAGCCAAGGGAGCGGAAGGCAGCTGCCGACAGGTGTCGTTTCGTGCCCCGAAGAAGTCTCGACAGGGCAGTCTTGAGAAGTCGTAGGGGTCGGGTGATTCGCCACGACGTTGATCCGTATATCGCTTCGATCCGGCTATCCCGCTCGACGACGGCACGATCAAGCGATCTGATCTGCGTATCCCGCTCAGCGAGTTGCGCGTCGCGATCAGCGACTTGCGCATCCCGTTCACTCAACGACCGGGCCACAGAGGCGAGTTGCCTATCCCGATCAGCGATCTGCCTGTCGCGTTCGGTCAACAGTTGACTCACGGAGGCGAGTTGGCTGTCCCGATCCGCCACTCGCTGGTCACGCTCCCGCACGGCTTCGTCAAGATCTGCGATCTGGCGGTCGCGGTTGACCACGGCCTGTTCCAGCGATCTCGAGTTCCGATCGAGCGCTTCGACCTGCGCTTCGTATTGCCGATTTCTTTGCGTCGCCTGCCTGCCGATGGCGATGGGACGGTTGAAGTTCGGGGCGGAGTCGTTGAATGCCGACCTGATCGAGTCCAGTGCGTCGGCATCGGCTGATCGCATGTCCGACCGGGACCAGCGATTGAGAATCTCGAAAACTGTCTTGACCCATCGCGAGATCAACGGATCGTCATGAATGCGGTCGTCGTCGCGCATGTGATGACGAATTGAGGACGAAATCAGAGACTCCGCCTCCAGCACGTCGAGCGTCGAACGCGCGGGCCAGTTCACTTCGAGTTCCGAACCGAGTCTGATGACGAGACTCTTCCGATCTTCGAGCGCGTCCTCGTACCGAATGAATGCCCGCCGCAATCCACGCGAGCCCGCCTCGGCGTCGAGGACATGCCGCAACCAGATGAGCACGCCGATTGAAGGATCGAACTCGTCGCGCGCCCGCAGTGACGCGGCCACCTCGAGCGGGTTTCGAATGGGCAGCGCGACTACCGGTACCGCATCGACTCGGTCAAGCGCTTGCTTCCAGAATTCCAGGAGCCGGCAGATTCGAGGATCCTTGAGGACGAACAGCCGGCTGTCTCCGAATTCGTTCGTGAGGACAGCCTGTGCCCTTTCCAGAAAATCTTCCGCAATCGCCGAGTCGTACCAGTCGGGATCGAACGCCACCCAGTCGTCCCAGTAGGATCCGGCAGCATCGAGAATCGCATCGTTGAGACCCGCGACCTCGGTGGACTCCCAGTACCCCATGGCGTTGTGTGAATCCGCCTCCATCAACGTCCTCGGCAGATCGCAACCCAGGCTGGCAAACAGCCTTGTCACAGCGGATGTTCCGCTGCGGTGCATCCCGGCAACAAGTACGCCTACTCTGCTGACGTTTTCTGCGGGCCTAGACACAATGGGGGCAATCAGGAGACCGTTGGCTACTCGCCTGGCCCTTATGGAAATCCCGTCAGACCGTTACTGCGGTGCCGCAGGCGGTCACCATGAGCATGCTGCCGCCTTTCCCGACGACTTCATAGTCGAGATCAATGCCCACGACAGCGTTCGCCCCTTGCGAGCGAGCGCTCTCGGACATCTCGTCGAGGGCGATTTCGCGCGCTCGTTGCAGTTCTTTCTCATAGGCGCCCGAACGTCCACCCACGATGTCGCGGACTCCAGCAAAAAAATCCCTGAAGATGTTCGCGCCGACAATCGCCTCGCCGGTGACGATGCCTTTGTAGTCACGAACGGTCTTGCCCTGGATCGTGTTCGTTGTGGTCAGAATCATTTGTTGCGCGCCTTGAGAACCTTGGGTACCCGCGCTAAGGATGAACTTGATCCGTTCGGCGATGCAACCTGCGTTGCGCGAGGTCTCCGCCCGCGCGTCCCGCAGCAAGCAGCAATCCCGCAATGATGAACGCCCCCGGGGCCAGCGAGGCAAGCGGAACCGCCAGGGCGGCGAATTCCCGGGCTGCGCCCAGGACGATCAGGGCGACGGCAAAGCCGCACGCCGTGCCGAGCGCATCCAACAGCGTGCGTCCGATCGGCTGCTTCGATGCGAACTGCTCCAGTCGGCCAAGGATCATGCAATTGGTGACGATGATCTGCACGAACAGCGCGACGCGCTCGTAGAGATCGAACGCGTAGGCTTGCATCAGCATCGTCACCGCCGACGTGAAGGTCGCGATGACCAGCACGAAAAAAGGCAGCCGGACCTCGGCGGGAACGAAAGCGCGAATCATGGACACCGTCCCCGCCGAACCGACCACCACGAAGGCGCTGGCCACGGCCAGTCCCAAGGCGTTCTCCACTGTGGTCGTCACCGCCAGTAACGGGCAGAGGCCAAGAAGCCTGACCCACGCCGGATTGTGGCGCCACGCGGCATCCTTGAAAACTCCCGCGGAAAAGGCGGGACCAGGCCGAAGGCGTCGGCTGCGCGACACTTCCATCGAACAATGCCTCCGAAGAGCGTCAGCGACCGGAGTCATTGTTTCATGGGCGACGAGCGGGGCCCGGCCTGAGCCCTCAGCCGGGGAGCGCGAGGGGGTACCCCTCGCACGAAAGAGGCCGAGCCGGAGGCGACGGCTGTGGGGCACTTCATTCATTCCGAACACCAGGTTTCGGCAGCCCAACGCGCAAGGGCCGTGTCCCGCGCACGCAGCACCGCGTTCGATGTGACGGTTGCACCAGTGACGGCATCAACACTATCACCGCTGCCGAGGCGTCCAATCCAATCCATTGGGTCGAGGATATCCGCAAAACCCGGTGTTTCCGAATGGCGCGTCACCCGCACACCCGACAGCCGCCCGTTCTGAAATACGGCGACCACATCCATTGAACCTCCGTAGCCCTGATCCACGATGGCAAGGGCAACGAGGTCGCGATCGCATGCAGCGACGTCGGCGTGTCCAGGCATCTCGATGTCGAGTCCCGTGATTTCCTTCAGTATCGCCTGCCGTCGCTGTCGCTCATTGGACTCGATTCGGTGTTCCGTGATCGCGTCAATGCCGGCAAGCAACGCCCCCGCGACGGCCATCAGTAGGCCGAGAAAGAACGCGGCCCGCATCGTTGTCCCGGAAGTCATGGTCTCAACATCATCTTGTCCAGGGCAGGCGCCGCCAGATTGGCGAGCAGCACCGCGAAAGCGATGCCATCCGGGTAGCCGCCAAAGCTACGAATGCAATAGATGAGCACCCCGATCGCAACCCCGAATATCCATTGCGCTCTCGCCGACGACGGCGCAGTCACCGGATCCGTGGCGATGAAGAAAGCCGCGATCATCGTGCCGCCGGAAAACCAGTGGAACAGCGGGGAACCGAGACTCGCGGAACTGCCGTTGTCGTATCCGATCACGGCGCACGCGCCGAGCGCGCCGAGCACCGCGACGGGCATTCGCCAGTTCGCGATCCGTGTCGCGCAGAGATAGAGTCCCCCCGCAAGCGCGGCGGCATTGACGATCTCGAAGCCGCGCGCGCCGACGATCCCGAACGCGGGCTGCCGCCATACCTCGGCCACGGTGGCGCCTCCCCGGAAGCCGAATACGTCCAGCGCCGTCGCCCCCGTGAGCGCGTCCCAGTCCGCGAAGTGCGCCGGAAATGCGACCAGGGCGGCGGCGTATCCGACCATTGCGGGGTTGAAGACGTTCTTTCCGATTCCACCGTAAAGCTGTTTGGCAAGGATCACCGCCATGCCCGCCGCAAACACGAGGATGCCCGGATGCAATGCAGGGGGAACCGCGATGGCGATCAGCGCGCAGGTCACCGGCGTACTGGCATCCTTGACCGCGTCGAGTTTGCGAAAGCGTACCCAGACCCAGCCCGCCTCCATGGCGATCCCTGCACTCACGGTGACCGCCAGATTGACGATTACGCCGTAGCCGAAACAGTACGTTGCAGCCAAAAGGGCCGGGACAAGCGCCGCACCGGTGCGCAGCATGATCGCCCGCGTACTTAGCCTGGATACATCCATTTGCGGCGGGAAGCCATGCGGGCCTCGCGTTCCTTCTGCTGTTCCACGCGCTGTTGTTCCAGGCGTGCGGCACGAGCCGTGAAACGGGCCTTCGCCAGCGCCGCGTTGCGCGCGCGGCGTTCCTGCTCACGACGTTCCGACTTGCCGTATCGGAATGTCGCAAGCAGCGGCAAGCCGCTCGGGCAAGCCATGTCGCAGGCACCGCACTCGACACAGTCGGCGAGTCTGAGTCCCCGTGTCTCGGACCGGTGCCCGGCGTTGATGTGACGGAACAGTTCCTGCGGCAGCAGACCCTCGGGACAGGCGCGCGCGCACCAGCCGCATCGGATACACGGACTCACTGCCCGCGGTCTGTTCACGGTGACGGCGCGGGTGGTCTTTGTGACGGCCTCGCCTTCCGATGCGATCCAGCCCGTGACCGGACCACCCACGACTACCTGGCCCTCGGACAACGGCAGTTCCTCGACAGGATGGCCGATACGCAGCCAGGCGTTTTCCTCGTCTACGGTCACTACGCGTTCGACCAGGCGCTCTCCGCAGTGCCATGCGCGGTGAACGGCGAATACCGTGGCGACGTTGAATACCACCACGCCCACATCCGTGGGAATCCGTTTCCCCAGGTCCACGTCCAACACCCGCGCTAGCAGCGACCGTTCCGAACCGGAGGGATAGGGTCCTGTCAACCGCACCACTTCGACCCCCGGAATACCATCCATGGAAAAACCGCCTCCGGAATCGCCGGCGACCGGGGACGATTGTTCCATGGGTGGCGAGTTGGGCCGGGCCCGGGGTGCGCGAGGGTCCGTCCCTCGCAAGAAGACAAACGGCGCCGACAGGAGACGGTCGGGGGGCACATCCATCCCCTCGCCGACGGCGATGATCGTTCTTGAGTTCCCGATGTAGTTCGCCAGGGCTTCGATGCCCGACGACACCTCCTCGGCATGTTCACGCAGGAGAGCGGCGTCCGCCGAGACGCCAGGTTCGCACTCGACGGCATTGACCACGAGTGTCCTGACATCCCCGTTCCTGGCCTGTCGGAGCTTGAGCCAGGTGGGATAACCCGCACCACCCAACCCGACGATACCCGCATCGCGCACCCTCTCCACCAGGTCTTTCGCGCTCAGCGGCGGCGCGGCATCCTCACGCCCGTCGGGATGCAGCAGCATCGCCGTCGCCTCCATCTCAACCACACCGGACGTGGCCGCATGCAGGTAACCCACGGGCGGACTCCATCGACCAATGGCAAGCACGTCCCCCTTACGAACCCGCGTGCCCGTAGCCACTCTCGGTTCGTACCGGCCGCCACGCGTGAGCAACGGGTATCGCAACACGGAGGGCATGGGGAAGCGCTTCACGGCCGCGTCCATTTCAGGGCTACCTCTTCGACCGACTCAAGCGCGATGCAATCGACCGGACAGGGAGGGAGACACAGTTCGCATCCGGTACATCGCCCCTCCACTACCGTATGCACGTATTTGTTCGCACCGACGATGGCGTCAACCGGACAGGCATCGAGACAGAGCGCGCAGCCGATACATGCCGCCTCGTCGATCACGGCCACGCAATCCGTTGGCGTCATGACTACCGGTTGCTCCGCCTCCCGTCCGAGGAGGCTGGCAATCGCCTCGGCGGTCGCCTGACCGCCTGGCGGGCAGAGGTCAAGAGGCGCACCGGAAGCGATCGCTACCGCATAGGGCCGGCACCCGGGATAGCCGCATTGGGCGCATTGGGTCTGCGGCAACAGCGCATCGATGGCCGAAGTCAGGCTATCCGCGTCCTGGGCAAAGCGCTTGCGCACAAACCCGAGGGCAGCGCCGACTGCGAGTCCAAGCAGACCGAGAACCAGCATGGCCAGGATCATTGACCGATCCCCCGCAAACCGTAAAAGGCAAGCGACATGATGCCCACGGTAATCAATGCCACCGGTGTCCCCCGCAATGCGGGCGCGATCGCCTGGGTTTCGAAGCGCTCGCGCAAGGCGGCGAAACAGACAATCACGATGGAAAATCCAAGGGCCGCGCCAAGCGCCACGGCGATCGTCTGCAGCAGGCCCGCGCCGCTTTCGGTCACGATCAGGGCCACGCCGAGCACCGCGCAATTCGAGGTGATCAGCGGCAAATAGATGCCGAGCACCTGGTGCAGTACCGGGCTCACGCTCTTGACGAAAACTTCGGTGAACTGCACGACCCCGGCGATGGCGACGATGAAGGCGACGATCCTGAGGTAGCCCAGATCCAGAGGCACCAACACGTAATGGTGCATCCCGAACGCGGCCAGACTCGACACGGTGAGCACGAAGGCCGTGGCGAGGCTCATGGGCAGTGCCGTGTCGAACCGGTTGGACACGCCCATGAATGGACACAGTCCGAGAAACTGGACCAGCACGAAATTGTTGACCAGCGCGGCCGTGACGAGCAGAAGCAGCAGCTCGCTCAGTTAGCGAACCTCCATCCCCGGTGCGGCACCCTCATCCGGCGTCACGAGGAATATCTGGCTGCCGCCGGGACCTGCGGCCAGGACCATGCCTTCCGACGTGCCGAAACGCATCTTGCGTGGCGCGAGGTTTGCAACGACGATGGCGTGGCGACCGACAAGCGCGGCCGGATCGTACGCCTCCTTGATGCCGGAAAAGACCTCCCGGCGATGATCGCCCACGTCGAGCGTCAGTTTCAAAAGCCTGTCCGCACCGTCTACCGGCTGCGCCTCCACGATGCGCGCGACGCGCAGATCGACCTTGGAAAAGTCCTCGATGCTGATGGAGTCCATGTCGGGGGCATTCTCCACAGGAGCCGGCTCATGCTCCTTCGAGGCTTCCACCATGCGATTGACGGCCTTTCTCTCCATTCGCTGGATCAGGGGTCTGAACCTGCCGATACGGTGATCGACCAGGGGTTTCGCCGCGTCCTCCCAGGTCATCGGCGGCACACCGAGGAATGCTTCGGCTCTCTCCGCGAAGGCCGGCAGGATCGGCTTGAGATATAGCGCAATGACACGAAACAGGTTGATCCCCATGGAGCAGATGTCCTGCACGTCACCGGCCCGGTCGGCTTCCTTGATGAGGCGCCAGGGGGCATGGCCATCGATATAGCGATTCGCCAGGTCGGCCAGCGCGGTGATCTCCCGCACCGCGCGGCTGACCGTACCCGTGTCATAGAGGTCTGCCAGCCGCTCGCGCGCGCCGGAAACATCCTCCCACAACTTCGCATCGTGAAGCGTCGGCGCCAAGGTGGAGTCGAAGTGCCTGTGCAGGAATCCCGCACAGCGGGACGCGATGTTGACGATCTTGCCGACCAGGTCCGAATTCACCCGCTGGACGAAGTCGTCGAAATTGATGTCGATGTCGTCCGTATTCGGCGACAGCTTGGTCGCGAAGTAGTACCGCAGATACTCGGGATCGAGATGGTCGAGGTATGTCGAGGCGTTGATGAAGGTGCCACGCGACTTCGACATCTTCACGCCCCCCACCGTGATGTAGCCGTGCGTATGCACTCGCGTTGGCGTGCGGAAGTCCGCCACCGAAAGGACCGCGGGCCAGAACAGGGCATGGAAATTGATGATGTCCTTGCCGATGAAGTGGTGCACCTCGCACTCGGAATCGGGACGCCAGAACGCGTCGAAGTCGACGCCAGACCGGGAGCAGTAGTCCTTGAAACTCGCCATGTAGCCGATGGGGGCATCGACCCATACGTAGAAGTACTTGCCCTCGTCACCGGGAACTTCGAAGCCGAAATACGGCGCGTCCCGGCTGACGTCCCAGGGCTTCAGACCCTCGTTGAGCCACTCGGCAAGCTTGTTGGCGACTTCCGGCTGCACCGTCCCGCTTCGGGTCCAGGATTTCAGGAAGTCCTCGGATTTGGCAAGGTCGACGAAGTAGTGCATCGACGCCCTGAGGATGGGCGCGGCCCCGGAGAGGACGGAGCGCGGCTCGGAAAGCGCCGTAGCGTCGTAGGTCGCGCCGCACTCGTCGCAGTTGTCGCCGGGTTGATCCTCTGCTCCGCACCTGGGGCAGCCGCCACGCACGTAACGGTCGGCAAGAAACAGTCCTTCCTCGGGGTCGTAGAGCTGCTCCACTTCCTCCGTGAAGACATGGCCCTTCTCCTGGAGCCGCTGGAATATGAGCTCCGAATAGTACCGATTCTCCTCCGAATGCGTGCTGTAGAAATTATCGTGCGCTATGTGAAAGCGGGCGAAATCCGACGCGTGCGAGGCGCGCATCGCTTCGCCCCACTCCTCGGGCGTCATGCCCTCTTCCTCCGCCTTGAGCATGGTTGCCGTGCCGTGCGCATCTTCGGCACACACGTAGATGCACTGGTTGCCCACGAGACGCTGGAACCGCACCCAGATGTCGGTCTGGATGTTCTCGAGCAGGTGACCGAGGTGAATCGGGCCGTTCGAGTACGGCAATGCGCTGGTAACGAGGATCCGTCGCTGGCCCCGAGCACTTACCCCCATGGCCATCCTCGCGACGCCGGGCGCTTGCACGGGCCCCTATGTTGGCGGGCGCGCCGTTTCATGGTGAGAGCTTCCAGTCCCTTGCATGTCTGGGGGTGCGGGTGCGGTGGGCAATATACCCTATAATCGCCCCTCTTTATCGAAGCCGACAGGGCGCGGGACGCGAAAAATGGCGGCGAAAGGTCGGTCCCTGACGGCATTCCCGGATCCGATTCTCTCCGCGACCTGGGGCGAGCTCGGCGCGGTGCGGCGCAACGCCAACCTCGACGGCAAGCTGCATGCCGAAGTGCGTCTCGGCTACCCGTTGAACGGGCTGGAGGAAGACTACAAACGAGCCGTCTCGGACTGGGTCGGCGAGGACACCACGCTCGACCTCGAGTTCCGCGCGCCGCAGGCACGGGGCATCCCCGGCGTGAAGAACATCATCGCCGTCGCCTCCGGGAAGGGCGGCGTGGGAAAGTCCACCACCGCCGTCAACCTCGCCCTCGCCCTGGACCGCCTCGGCGCAAGGTGCGGCATTCTCGATGCCGACATCTATGGCCCGAGCCAGGGCATCATGCTCGGCGTCGCCGAAGGGCGTCGGCCAGAGGTGCGGGATGAAAAGTTCTTTGTTCCGATCAAGGCCCACGGCATCGAGGCGATGTCGATGAGCATGCTGGTCTCGGACAGGACACCGATGGTGTGGCGCGGCCCAATGGTCTCAGGCGCCCTGAGACAGCTTCTCGAGCAGTCGGCATGGGGCGACCTTGACTATCTTGTCGTCGACATGCCTCCCGGCACGGGGGACGTTCAGCTCACCCTGTCGCAAAGCGTTCCGGTCGGCGGAGCCATCATCGTCACCACCCCCCAGGACATCGCGCTAGCAGACGCCAGAAAGGGCATCGAAATGTTCTCCAAGGTCAATATCCCCATCCTCGGGATAGTTGAGAACATGAGCTATTTCGTCTGCGACGGGTGCGGGCAACGTCACCACCTGTTCGGTGCCGGCGGCGGCGCGCGCGTCGCGGAAGAGTACGGTGTCGGACTTCTCGGAGCGCTACCTCTCACGGCCAGGATTCGTGAACAGGCGGATGGTGGTCGACCGACCGTCGCCTCCGACCCTAACAGCGATGCCGCCCGGACCTACATGGATTGCGCGCGCCGAGCTGCGGCTTCTCTGTGGCGCACCGTGGCGTCCCAGGCTCCGCCAACCGCCATAAGAATGGACGATGCATGAGCATCAAGTCTGATCGCTGGATTCGCGACATGGCCCGCGAACACCGGATGATCGAGCCGTTCGAGCCGCGCCAGGTGCGCCGCAAAGACGGTGTCGGCGTCATCTCATACGGCACTTCCAGTTACGGCTACGACGTCCGCTGCGCACCCGCGTTCAAGGTGTTCACCAATATCTTCTCCGCCACGGTGGACCCCAAGGCGTTCGACGAACGCAGTTTCGTGGACGTGAGTGACGATAGCTGCATCGTCCCGCCCAACTCGTTTGCGCTCGCCAGCACCATCGAGTATTTCCGCATTCCAAGGAACGTCCTGACCCTGTGCGTGGGCAAGTCGACGTACGCGCGCTGCGGAATCATTGTCAACGTAACGCCGCTGGAACCCGAATGGGAAGGGCATGTAACACTCGAGTTTTCCAACACTACCAATCTTCCCGCCAAGATCTATGCGAACGAGGGGGTCGCACAACTGTTGTTCTTTCAGTCGGACGAGGATTGTGAGACGAGTTACAGGGACCGGGGCGGCAAATACCAGAGGCAGCGCGGAGTAACGCTGCCGAAGACGTAATTCCCCGACGGTCTACCCGGGAATCAGGTCAGAGCCAGGCAGTGACATCCGGGCATCGCCATGCTAGCTTGTGGTAAGGGGCAAGAATTTATGATGTGGCAGAGCATCAGAGAAATTTCTTGGTGGAAACCCTAGGTCCGAGAAAGCCAACCGGCAAAAAGCGATACGTTACGCTCTTGCTCCCGCCGCTCCTCGTGGCGGTGGCCTTGATTGGCGTGCTCACAGTCTTTCGCGGTCCCGACTCCAGGCAGGAGTTGGACAACGACCTGTGCGCGCTTGAGTCGGACGAGTCCAATGCGCAAGCCGTGTTCCTGCTCGATTTCCGCAAACCGCTGGAACACGCTTACCGTACATTGCCAGGCGAACTGCTCCGCGACGCGAGTCTGGGCCTGAGCGCCAACACGGAATTGCGCGTATTCGCACTTTCGCCCGACTCGCAGGCGCCTCGTTTGTCAATCGACCGGGTCTGCAAGCCCTATGCCAATACCGATCTGCAGATCGGAACCGCAAAAGACCAGACGGACGGCCTGCGGGACTGCGACGACCTTCCAGCACAGCTTCCCGCATCCTTGCGCGAGGCTGCAGGCCGCTTCTGCGCCCGCCGCCAATCGTTGCAAAACCGGGTCAACGCGCTGGCGAGGAATCAGCCTCCGACGCCACTAACCAATTCCTACCTCATCGAAGCCCTGGAGGACACGGTCATCGATCTGTCCAAACGCTCCGGGCCTCGGACGATCTATGTGTTCTCCGACATGATGCAGCACGCCAGTTGGTATTCGCATCTGGACCTCGAATGGACCGACTGGAACTTCGAGAATTTCGATCAGACCCGTGCTGCTCTCACTGCACGCATGGGAAGGCGACCGCCGGTGTCCGACCTGACGGTGCAGGTCTACTACATACCGCGAGTCGATCTGACCGATCATCCCCGCCCCAAGCGCGCGCACCAGGCATTCTGGGAAGCGTATTTCGACAATGCACAGTTGACCTTCCACGAGCAGCCACCGTTGCCCGCCTACGCGGCAGAACCCCTGATGGACAGACTGACGCCCGAAGAGATCGCCGCGCAGGAGCGCGAGCGAATAGAACAGGAACGCCAGGAAGCGGCCCGGATGCTCGCCGAAGTTCGCAAGGCTCGGGAAGAGCTGGACGCGGAATGGCAGAAGATCGCCGAGGAGCGTGCGCGCATGACCGCAGCCCCCAGGGCGCGACCCGAGCGCGTAGCGGAACTGCGCCGCCAGGAGCAATCGCTGGCGGACCAAAGGGAAGAATTGGCCGAGCGGCAGGCGGAAATAGATGAAATAGGCATGGAGCAAGCGGCAGAGGCCGAAACCCCGCCGCAAATTGCCGGACAACAGACCGACGTCGAGACAGGCGCAGAAGACACGCTCGCGGGTCGGCAGACCGTGTCCGAGGCGGTCGAGCCCGCAGATTCCCTGTCCGACGACCGGTCCGAAGCCGTTGGGCAACTGGCACTGGCAACTGATCGCTCCCCCGCAAACCCTTTGCCCCCATGCAATGCGACGCTGCTTCCAAGATTCCTTGCCGAAGCCGCCACGGACATATACCCGGGGCGCCGCCGGATGAACTACGGATCGGCCACCATCGCGGTTCGTTACATGCTGAACGAGGACGGTGCCACGATTGACGACCAGATAGAGGTGGTCAGGGAGGAATCTAGGGCCGAGCGGCCCCGGTCTTACGACCTTTTCGCCCAGACCGCAACGCAGGTGGTCAGAAACTGGGTCTTCGAATTCGAGGGCGAGGCGTGCTCCAAACGGCAAGAGCGAATCACCAGGTTCCAGTTCCAGTACGACTGACGCCCTGATCCGGTTTCGTAGCCACAACCGAAGCCGAAGGTGCCGGCTGTGGGGCACTGAAAGCGAGTAATCTCCGCACCCCAAGCGAAGTCCGGATCGATCATCGAACCCGGGACTCACTTGGCCAACCGGGCGGACTCACGGGTTCGAACCCCACAGGTTCGAGCTTGCGGATATTCAGTCAACGATGCATTATCCGTCGGCTGCATTTTCGGGCGCTGCGCACATTTGCGGCACCGGGGGAGACTGAGATGGATCTGCAAATCGTTTGCCGAGGCGTCATGGACGACGTCGACGGGGCCTTGGGATGCGTCCTCACCGACCTTGAAACCGGCCTGCCGCTGGCAGCCGAATATCGCCCTGGAACGGTCATGGACGCAAACACGGCCACCTTGGTGTCACATATCGGAATCGACCTGTTCCGCGGCAAGCTGGTTCGGAATTTCGAGCATTCGTTGTCGAGGGACCACCCGTCGGCCAACGGGTTCGTACGTGAAGTCCAGTTGACAACGAGCAACACCTACCAGTTCATGTCCGCAGTACCTGGCTGGGATCAAGTGATCTTCATACTCGTAACGAACAAGAACGTCAGCCTTGGCATGGGACTGCTGGCAGTTCACGATGCGGTCAGACGCTTGGAAGAGATGCCCACGCGCTCAGCCGCTCCCGCAGTCAATCCGACCTTCCAGCCTCGCGACGAAACACTCGAACCATCGTCCACTCCGCAATGGCAGGCGCGACAGCCGGAACCCCGGTACGACGGGAACTTTGTAGCCCAGCGCGCCCGGAGCGAACCACAGCCAGAACCGCTCGTGGAACCGCTTGCGCGGACTCCCGCCACGCCCGAAACGAGACCCGTTCGCGCCCCCACCCCAGGGATCGCGCCAGAGGAGCCCACCCCGCATCCGTCCGAGTCGCTAGAGCCTCCTGTCGAGGCGCCCGAAGCGGCCGCCGACCAGCCCGAGGAAGCGGCGAAGCTAGAGTCGCAGCGCTATTACAGGGGTGCTGCCACGGGCGATGCCGAAACCGAGACGAAGACACCCAGCGCCATTCCCATAGGGCCGCGTGCGCGCATGTTCTTCAAACGGCCCAGCGAGGACAGGAAGAGGAACAGAAAGAGACGTTCATAGCACGGTTGCGCGCGAGCCCCTAGCCAAGGACCGCGCCCGCAATCTGACGTATTCCACCAATCATTCCCAAGCGGATCAGCCAAGGAAACAGAATTCAATGAAACGCACACGTTGCAAGCCGATGGGCGTCGCGATCCTGACACTGTGCTTACTCTTCGCTCCCACCTCGTTGGCGACCGAAATGTTGCCAGGTTACGACACCGGCAATACCGCATGGATGTTGATGGCGGCCGTGCTCGGACTCATGATGACCGTTCCCGGTATCGCCATGTTTTACGGCGGCATGGTTCGGCGCAAGAACATGCTGTCCATCGCGGGTCAGTGTTTCGCAATCTGCTGCCTCGTCTCTGTGGTGTGGATGATCATTGGTTACAGCCTCGCTTTTTCCGGCGACAACGAGTACATCGGCAACCTGGATCTGCTGCTTCTCGCCAACCTGGATCTGGATCAGCTTCGAGGCTCTTTTCCTGAGGCGTTGTACGTCGTCTTCCAACTGGGGTTTGGCGTAGTCACGGCAGCACTCATTACCGGCGCCGTCGCAGACCGGATCAAGTTCTCCGTCATGCTCTGGTTCATCGCGCTGTGGTCCATCATCGTGTATGCGCCCGTCGTGCACTGGATCTGGGGCGGGGGTTTCCTCAAGGAAGAAGGCGTTCTGGATTTCGCTGGTGGCACCATCGTGCACATCAACGCGGGCGTGGCCGGCCTGGTTGCCTGTCTAGTCGTCGGCAAGCGCAAGGGATACGGTGCCGAAGACATGGCGCCTCACAATCCGCTCTTCAGCGTCATCGGCGTCTCACTGCTATGGATTGGCTGGTTTGGATTCAGCGCGGGCTCCGCGCTGGGAGCGAGCCGCAACGCCGCCCTGGCCATGCTCGTCACACAGACATCCGCCGCTGCGGGGGGGCTTACCTGGATGCTCTACGAGTGGTGGATACTCAAGAAACCGAGCATCCTCGGCCTTGTCTCTGGAGCAGTCGCGGGACTTGTCGCGATCACGCCAGCCGCCGGCTACGTGTCTCCCGCGGGGGCACTGGCCATCGGTGTATTCGCCGGATTCAGCTGCTGCTGGGCCTGTGCTTGGCTGAAATACAGCCTCGGCTACGATGACGCGCTCGACGTGTTCGGTATTCACGGCGTCGGCGGATTCCTCGGCGCCATTTTGACCGGCGTATTCGCCCTCGAAGAAATCGGCAACGCTCCCGGCGCCGTAGATGGCAACATCTGGCAGGTCTGGATCCAGTTCGAGGGCGTATTGGTCGTCGGCGCCTGGAGCGCGCTCGGCACCCTGGTCATCCTCTACGGCATAAAGCTCTTCACAAGCCTTCGCGTAACCGAAGAACAGGAGACAGAAGGGCTCGACTACACCCAGCACGGGGAAATGGTGGGCACCGACAACTGATTGACCGCTCATTGAACGGAGCCGGGCGCGTTCCTACCCGGCCCGTCCATCGAGCGACTAGCGGGCGCCGCGTGCGCCCATTCGCACGCAAGGTCAAGGAAACGCAAACCTCAGGTCGAACGCCCATTCGGACTCCCGCCAGACGGGAATCCCGCGTACCGGTACAAGTCTTCAATATCTAAATGACTCACCCGGAGCGGAACACTAATGCGTCGACGGCTCTCTCGCTCGGGCTCGCCGCGTTGCTCGGCATCGTCCTGACTCTCGTCATCTACCCGCCCTCGTTTCTGCTGGGCGACGCTGCCCGATTCCACAACTTCGTTTTTCCGAACGATGCCCTCGACTACCGCCTGGCGTGGCAGGCCCTCGTCGAGGCCGGGCGCCCCTGGCCATCGCTCTGGACGGACCTCTTCAACTATCCCCACGGCGTCCCAATCTCGCTCATGGACGGTCTGCCCCTTGCCGCGACGGTGTTTCGCCCATTCGTGTCCTGGCTGCCAGCCGGTTTTCACTACTTTGGCCTCTGGCACGCCGTCGCAATCACCCTTCAAGCCGTTGCCGGCGCCGTGTTCGTCCGCGCAACCGGAGTGCGTCACGTTGCACCGTGCCTGTGCGGCGCCCTGCTTGCCCTCGCCATGCCCATATTCGTCGGGCGAATCAACTGGGCCCACGTCGCACTTTCCACCCAAGGGTTGCTGATCCTCGCCTTGGCCCTGTGCGTCTATGCATCCCGCGAACGGCCGTCACTGCGTTTCGTCTTCCCCCGGGCCGCCGTACTGTCACTGACAACGCTCGCCATCCATCCGCTGTTGGCACTGCAGGTATCACTGTTCTGCCTTCTGGCCACCGCCCTGTCGCATGCCCCAATTGCGCACCGAGTGGGGGCCGGCGCAATCATCTGCCTGCTCTTCGCTGCCCTCTGCCAGGTCCTTGGCATCTTCGCGGCGGACAGCTTTGCCTCGGACCTCGGGCTTGGCGAGTTCGGCTTTTCACCATTGGGGATGATCGTCGGAGAGCCCGAGGCCCTACGCCAGATCTACAATGCGAGAGGTCCGGGCATTGAGCAGGAGGCCTGGCTGGGGGCGGGCTGCGTTCTCGTTCTTCTCGTCGGTTTTGCCCTGCGCCCCCGGTTTCGCTTTCCCCGCGCCTACTATCCGCTGGCCGGGGTAATCGCATTTCTTGCGATTGCCGCCATATCGCCGTGGGTGCGGTTTGGCTCTTACTTTTCTGACCTTTCGTTCCTGTTCCCCGACGCGATCCTCGACCTATACGCGATACATCGAGCCTCGGTCCGACTGGCCTGGCCTTTGGTCATAGCCCTAACTCTCCTCCCGCTTGTCCATTTCGCTACCACGTGGTCCCCCCATCGGGCCACCCTCATACTCGGCGTCGCATTTGCACTGCAGATCTACTCGGTATGGCCGTATTGGGCATACGAGTACCGCGAAGCACGAACAGCCGTGGAGCGCCCGGCGCCGCCTCCAGAAATTCTGGACGGCGGGTCACGCATCCTGGTCATTGAAGAGTTGGACGGAACTCCCACCGAAGCAAGGCACCTCAGGTTCGCCATGCACCTCGCGGTCGAGACCGGCATCCCGCTCGAAGGCGGATGGTTTTCCCGGCCACCGCCGCAGAGCAAAGACCGAGCCGTTACTGAACATCCAACTGACCCGGGTGCCAGGTACGTGGCCGTCGCGACCCGCCAAGCCAACTTACCTGCGCGACTATCGCAGGTTGCGGGTCCAGTCACATGCGTTCGCTGGGAATGGCTGTTGGTCTGCCGCCCGAAGTGAGCAGAGCTGAGAGAATCCCTATCTACGGACGAACCGAATGGAACCGGGGGACGGATCGCCCGTTGATCACTTCTCCTGGTTTGGAGAGCCTTTTCGGCTCTTCGTGACGCTCGCTTCTCTTGCGGAGAATATACACACCCGGTTCGCGAGGCAGGGGAGTGAAGGCGTGGTAATTCAGTTCCGGTCGTTGCGTTAGACGATGATGCACATCAGGGGCAGCGACCAGGTCAAAGATTGCTCCGAACTCTCGCCAGCGCCGTTTCGGAAGGTCATCGAACAGAACGATCCAATCAGGATCCTGCTCCCCAATATACAACGGCGCTCCCAATGCTTCGATCTTGTGTCGGGGCAGTGGCGAAAACTCGTCCAACACGCAGCAGAACCGAACATGATGGCCGGCGTAGAACGTAAGGGGTTCGCGATACTCGAAACGCGGAACGTAGACGAGGTCGTCCTTCTCCGCATGCTCGAACAGGAACCGGGAAACCACGCGCACAGCATCGGGGTAGGGTCGGTGAATCTCGCGGACGAACTGGAACAAGTGCGCTCCCAGCGTCCGCTTCCCGGTTTCTTCCATCACGATATTGAATGGCGCCGCGCCGATGCTCGTCAGCAGGAGCAGGCCAGTCGTGGCTATCGCCATGATCTTCGACCTGCCCCAGGCCCACTCGGCAAACAGCCCCTTCATCGCCAAAAGAAACGGCAGTGCGCCCACGCAGTAACGTAAATCGGCGGTCGGGTTCACCCAGACCTGCTGCACCGACAACAACGCCGAGAACAGCGCGAACAGCAGTCCCATGCACACAACTTTTGCCACTTGTTCGACCGGCAGATGGTCCGCATTCACCGCGCTGAAATCGCTGGGCTTCGATTGCAGCCAAGTCCGCTGCCTTTGTCCGGCGAAAAACACCACGACGACGAACCAGAGAAACACCGGCCAAGAGATCCAGTCCGCTGCGAAGAGGTCGCGTGCATAGATTTGGATTATGAGAAGTGGCGCCGGAACGTCACCAGTGTATGCATGGACGTCCATACCCATGAAATCGCGCCAACTGCCGCGTTCGTTGCCGACCACGCCAAGCCATACGAGATATCCGGATCCGAGAACGGCGACGATGCCAATCGCGAGACAGAACAGCAGATACTGTCTTCCGGTCGTCTGTCTCGCGCGAAAAAGCAGATGCCACGCGGCTACCGACAGAATCGTTGCTGCGCCGCCAATGTAGTGGTTGAAGAAAGCGAGCGTTGCGACGAGCGTCAGCATGACAAGATTAACGACCTTCCTTGTCTGCCAGTACCGCTCGTAAAAGTAAAACGCGGCGATCACGCCGAACACCATGAAGGCATAGTAGCGAGACTGCCGAAAATACAAGAGGAGTTGCGCCGACCAAGCCGAGAAAAGGAATATGAAGATGACAAGGCGCGGATGTTTGCGAAGATGTTCCCGCAACAAGAGGTAGAGAAACACCAGGGAGAGCACTCCGACGAAGGCGTGCATTACGCGGACACCAACCTCGTCAAATCCGAAAACCGCTATGCCAATGGCATTTAGCCCGTATGCGAGTGGCGGCAGAACCTCGATCAGGTCCGAGTCAAGAGCACGACCGTTGTCAGCGCCCACGAGGTTGCGCCCATCCCAGCCACTCAGGCTGCCCTGCTCGAGCAGCGTGTTGCCAAGAATCGCCGTAGGACCTTCGTCGTGCCATAGCCCCACGTAGTCGAGATTCGCGAAGCTCAAATAGACCGCCACACCGAAGATTCCAATCAACAACACGGAATGCGCAATCTGGCGGCGACAGCCCAGCATGGTGCCGAGAAGGGAGCTGTCTATTGTCTTACGCACCGCAGGCACTCGCATTTGCTGCTCATCTGGACTTCAAGATTTCAGATTGCCTGTTCACACGCTTCACACTATGTCGCATTGTCTTCGTACCGGATAACGCTTGCTCGCATGACGGCCCGAGGGGCGCGAAGAAGACCGCCGGAAAGCCACGCGCCTTTGAGCAACGTGATGAAATGGGCCGCCATGCCAAGTGAGATCATTGGCCAGGCACCCATGTTCGACCTCTCACCCATCATAGAAGTCTGATCGGCCCCGAAGTTGTTCTCCCGAAAGTCCCGAAACAGCCGACTGACGCCGTTGGCCGAATCAACGGTGCTCTCCGTTGGGCTTGCCGGTCTGTTAGGGCTCATTTGGGCCGCTTTCGTCTATCCGCCATCCTTTCTTCTCGGCGATGCCGCTCGCTTCCACAACTTCATTTTCCCGAACGACGCCATCGATTACCGGCTGGCGTGGCAGGCACTCGTAGAGCGCGGACGTCCCTGGCCTTCGCTTTGGACCGACCTGTTCAACTATCCGCACGGGTTCCCGATCTCGCTACTCGACGCCCTGCCGCTCGCGGCGACAGTGTTCCGCCCCTTTGTTTCCTGGTTGCCCGCCGACTTCCACTACTTTGGCCTATGGCACGCGGTCGCAGTGGTATTCCAGGCCATCGCGGGTGCCGCACTGGTGCGCGCTGCGGGCGTGCGTCATGTCTTGCCTTGCCTCGCGGCTGCCGTGTTCGCCGTCGCCATGCCCATATTCGTCGGTCGCCTCAACTGGACGCATGTCGCATTGTCCACCCAAGGATTGTTGATTCTAGCCATCGCACTATGTGTTTATACGTTGCGCGTTCACGCAGCGCTCCGCTTCGTTGTTCCGCGGGCAGCAGCGCTATCCCTGGTTTCGCTCGCGGTGCATCCACTGTTGGCGTTGCAAGTGCTGTTCTTTTGCCTACTGGCGACGGCGGCATCCAATGGTTCGGTAGCGCTGCGTGCAGGCACGGCCGTGGTTCTATGCGCGCTGTTCGTTGCGCTCTGCCACGCCATCGGCATCTTTGCGGCGGAGAGCTTTCTTGCGCACCAGGGGTTGGGTTCTTTCGGATTCTCGCCCTGGGGCATGATCGTCGGAGAGCCCGATTCGCTACGCGAACTGTACGAGGCGCCGGGTCCGGGCGTCGAGCAGGACGCCTGGCTTGGATGGGGCTGCGTTCTGCTCGTGGCCGCCGGACTCGCTTTTCGGCCGCGGTTTCGCATTCCTCGGGAGTTCTATCCGCTGGCAGGTGCCGTCGCCCTGCTTGCGATCATCGCCGTGTCGCCGTGGGTTCGGATTGGCACTTCCCTGGTCGACCTTTCGTTCCTCGTCCCCGATGCGATCATCGATCTTTACGCGATACATCGGGCCACGGTCCGACTGGCCTGGCCGCTCGTAACATGTCTCAGCCTGCTCGCGCTGGTGCACTTTCTTTCCAGGTGGCCCCGCAATCGCGCAGTCGCGGTTCTCGGCATCGCGTTCGCGCTGCAGGTCTATTCCATATGGCCATACTGGGCGTATGAATATGAAGATTCGCGCCTCCCGATCGTGCAACTTGAACCGCTGCCAGGCGTGCTGGAGGGCGGGTCGGTTCTCGTGCTGCTGGAAGAGCCGAGGGAACCGGAAGTTGTAACGTTGTATCCCAGATACGCAATGTACCTGGCGGTAGAGACGGGACTGCCTCTCAGGGGTGGAGGATTCTCGCGACCCCCTCCCTCCGAACCCGGAGGTTCCGACAAGGACGTCCTGCTCGGCGGTGAATCGGGGGTGCGGTACCTGGTTCCGATCCATGCGGCAGATCTCCCGAATCAGTTCCCGCAGATTTCAGCCCCGAGCGAGTGCACCCAATGGGAAGTACTGCTTGTTTGTCGCAGTGCGAGGGACCAAACATTCAACACGCCATCGAAAACGGATGAAGGTGCCCTTCCATGACATCTTCCGACGCGCCGGCGGCCGGGCATCAATCCTCTTCCAGCATGTCGCCACGAACAAACACTGCGAGCCTGTCGAATCCCGCATCCTGTCCGGGAACGTTCCGATACCAGACCAGGCGCCACTCGTCGCAGAAAAACCCTTCCCACCCCCTTTGTTCAACTGCGTCAAGGAGCAGTCCATTGGCGATGATCACACCGGCATCCGAACCATGCGACAAGGCTTCGCGAAGCCGTCCGCCCTGCAAGACATCTCCCGCGTCTGCATTACCAATGAAAGGCAGACCGCTCCGAAACCAGTTGCCGGCGTATGTATAGGGTGGGTGCACAGAGTTGCCCGAGTCGAAGACCCTCACACCGCATACCCCGCTAAGGTCGAGGACCGTTTCGTCGGGCCCAAGTCGCTCAGCCCACTCGAGCGCACGGTTGCAATAGGCCGTTGGCAACGGTGCCTGGGCCTGTGCCTTCTTCGCCCAGGGGTCCGAAGGAAACGCCATGACGACGCCGAATCCCACTACGGCGATCACTCGCAGTCCTGCCGGGCGAACATGCCGGGTCACCCGGGGCATCACCCAGAACCGGCAACCCCAGAGCCTTGACGCCACAACCGACGAGAACAACGCCGCTGCGGGCGCAGCTTCCACAAAGTACTCGGCCGACGGGAAAGACCGCATAAGTGCTGTGACCAGGAAGGCGACCATCGCAGGCACGACCAGGTAACCCGCGTAACGCACAGTCGAACCGGCCGCCGCACTACTTGCGACTCTCGGAAACCAGGCCGCGCCGACAAGCAGAACCAGAACGAAAGCCCAAGGTACTGAACCGGGCAATTTCGACGCAGCCATCCAATGCGACTGCCCGGCGTTCCCGAACACGCCTGCGATCAATTCGTAGGGAGCGAGAAATACGGTCGCGACGAACGTGTCGAATGGCCCCCAGAGATAGAAGGCCGCAACCGTAACAGCCGAGGGAAATAGAGCGATCGAAGCCCAGGCCAACCGCTTTTTCCAACCGAGTGACGTATCAGCGAACATCACGAGCGCGGCAAGGCCCAGGGATACGAGCCCCGACTGCACCATGACCCAGGGCAACGCCCCAGCCAGCAGCGCGGACAAACAAAAGCAGGTCCTGCTCCCCCGAATGCCCGCCACCAGGCAGGCGAAGGCCACGAGGGAGGCGCCCATGACGAAATGGTTGGGCATCGCAAGCTGGTGCAGGTCCGCCAGGTTCGCTGAGACCAGGAGGACGAGCGCCCCGATCAGCGCCGCAGGGGTGCCCAGGGTGCGCCGGAAAAGGCAGAAGAACGTCCATGTCGCCCCCGCATGCACGAAGACAGTCAACAACCTCAGTATCGCGAGCGCAGCGAACCCATCGCTCGACAACGCCGACGGCAGCGCGACGAAATACGCAAGGGGAGCGCGCACATCCCAGTAGATCTCGTAGGGGAAGGCACCATCGATGATCGATCTTGCCATGAGCAGGAGGCTCAGTTCGTCTGGCCCCATGGATCTGCCGAAAGACTCCGCGCGAAACAGGAACGCGGCAAGGATGGCTATCGGTGCGGCGATGAATTCCACGCGAGCCCTTGCCGGTGACTCTCGTCCAGGTCCGTTCGAGCGTTGGGAGAGCGGAGTCTTGTCGGTGGTCGCCATCAGCGTCCACATGCCACTATGGCCATTGCAAACCAGCGCCCGGATAGGCATCCGCACGAACAAACAGCGCGAGCGTCGAGAAGCGGTCTTCCGGACCGTAGCCATCGATGTTCCGGAACCACACCAGTTTCCATTCCTGGAAGAACTGCGCCTGCCAGTGCCGTTTGCGAATCTCGTCGTAGATCCGTCCGTCCGCAAGGATGATTCCCGCGGTCGACGCTGGCCCGATCGCTGCGGCCAACCGATCCACAGCCGTACTCTCGGAATCGTCTCCTGTAAGAGCTTTCCTTATCCAACGCATGTGTAGCTGGCGAAACCAGTTGTCGGGGAAAGTAAAAGGAGGATGCAAGGACGCATTCGACTCGAGCACCCAATAGCTGCAGAGCGCGCTGGTATCAAGGACAGTCCGCTCCGGGGCGAGCCGATCTATCCACCAGGCCGCAGCTTCGCAATATGCTGAAGGCAAGGGCGGGTCCGACTTCTCCTTTCCCGGTCCCGTCAGGAGGACCATCACAAGCCCAAGGTATACGGCTATACAACCCCGCAGCACCGACGGACGCATGTGTCGAAACCCCTCTAGTGCGGCCCACGCTCTCAACGAAAAGGCTCCACGTACAGCGACGGCAACGAGAAGTGCGGCCGCGGGGGCGACATCGATCCAGTACTCCGGCGCCGCGTTCTTGATATATCCCATAAGGACCAATGGGATGATCGGGGGTAGAACCAGATAGGGGCTTAGCCGCAGGGGCGACCCCGTATCCGCCCGGCGAACCATCCCCGGCAAGAGAACCATGCCCGCAACGAGCAGAAGAACGTAGTGCAGCATCTCCGGAGAAACACTCGCATCTGGGGTCTTGCGATCAGACAAGAACGAAGTGCCCTTGGCGAAACCTTCCACAATGAAATCGATTGGGGCAACCAATACTGTCCGCACAAACGTGTCGAAGGGACCCCAGAGAGCGTAGGCGCCGACAACAGCAATCGTCGGAAGCGCGGCGATGGCCAACCAGGGCCAGACCCAGCGACGGTTCTTCGACCATGCCCCAAGGATCGCCAGCGCCGCGACGGCCATCGCGGCGATTGCCGCATGGACCATCATCCATGGCAACAGCCCCGCCAGCACGGCGGACACCATGTACATCGTTCGCAGGTTGCGCCGAATCCCTTCAACCGCAGACGCGAAAGCCCCCAGCGACATGGCCATCGCAAAATGGTTCGGCACGGCTAGGTGATGCAACTCGGCCATATTGGCGGATGCCAGCAGCGCGACGGTCCCGAGTCCTGCGACGAGGGAACCGAACGGTCGACGGAAAAGACAGAAGAACAACCAGGCTGCAACTCCCTGGGCAAACAATGCCAGCAGCCTCAGCGTCTTGATCGCGACAACCGCGTCTTCCATGTATGCGGAAGGCAGACCCCAGAGGTATGCAAGAGGTGGCCGCACGTCCCAGAAGTACGCGTAAGGAAACCCGCCCTCCCGGATCGCGTCCGCCATTGCCAGGAGACTGAACTCGTCGCCGCCCACACCGACAGTCAACGACTTCGCCCGGAAAGCGAATGTCGCTATGACAACCAGGGGGATCGCCGCGATCTCCGGACGAACCCTTGGTGACTGGCCTGGGATCACTTCCATGGGCAGAAACCGGGAATTACCTAACAGAATTATGTAGGGTGCGTTAGTAGCGCAAATATGGTATCAAGCCAGCCCATTCTCGAATTTAGAGGGACTGACAATGGACTTGTTTTCGAAGTTTGTCTCCAACATGGCGGCTAGACTCACCGCTTTTGTTGCTGACCTTCGAGGAGTATCGACGGTCGAGTACGCGCTCATGGTCGTCGCCATAATCGCTGCCGTCGCTCTTGCGGCGGGCTTTTTGGGCGATGCCTTCGAGGATCTATTCAAGGACCTGAGCGGCGAAATGACAACCGGCGTCGGTATCGTCAAGAGCAAGGTCACCTAATTCAGGCAACGGCACCCCGGCATCCGAACATGCGGGTAGCTGAGCGCTAAACGCAATAATGCTCGGGGTGGCTGCGCTTTGCTGCTGTGTACTTGTTTCCCTGGTGGCCGTGTGGACGGATGTGAAGCATCGCGAGGTCCCGCATTGGATCATCGGCACCCTTGTGTCTCTCTGGGTGTTGACAGCCATCTTTGCGCCCGAAGCACTCAACGGCGAGCCGACGATGGGCGTCCTCTGCGGCGGCGCGGCGCTCATCCTGGGATTTTTCCTGCATACCCTGGGCTGGCTCGGCGGTGGCGACGGCAAGCTGCTGGCTGCGATGGCAATGTGGCTTGGGCCAGCCGACATCGGGCTCGCACTGCTCGTGACCGGGTTGTTCGGACTCCTGCTTGCGCTTCCTGCGCTACTCCGGCTATCCACCCTATTTCGAGATCGCGGCATACCCTACGCTTGTGCGATCGCACCTCCGGCAGCCACGATTCTCGCTGTCCGCGCAATAACCGGCTAGGAGCATGCGCCGCAGAGCGGCGCGCAGTGCCGATCAAGACGCGGGCTAGTAGGTGGGCCTGGGCGGGGGTGAAAGACGGCGTGCCCGAAGGGCCGATGGATTTCATGGCGCGACCAGTCTGTCGGACTTGCCGCGCTAGCGGCAAGATTGACAGAGTGGTAGGTGGGCTCTGGGCGGGGGTGAAAGACGGCGTGCCCGAAGGGCCGACGGATTTCATGGCGCGACCAGTCTGTCGGACTTGCCGCGCTAGCGGCAAGATTGACAGAGTGGTAGGTGGGCTCTGGGCGGGGGTGAAAGACGGCGTGCCCGAAGGGCCGACGGATTTCATGGCGCGACCAGTCTGTCGGACTTGCCGCGCTAGCGGCAAGATTGACAGAGTGGTAGGTGGGCTCTGGGCGGGGGTGAAAGACGGCGTGCCCGAAGGGCCGACGGATTTCATGGCACTAGTAGCTCTCACGGTCGAACACCGACCCTGACGGGACGTCCTATCCATGGCCCTATCGGACTACTTTCGCCCCGACCTGTTCCGCCCCCGCAATCTCGTGCCGGCGGGGATCGCCGTTGTGGTCGCAGCAGCCGCCTGGTTCGCTATTCGCCAACTCCAACCTGACGAGCCACCGCCCGCCGCGCCGCAGGAGACGTCGGCACCTGTTGAAGCTCCTGCTCCAGAAGCGCCGCCCCCCGAACCCGAGATATCGCCCACGGTGTTGGTGGCGAGCCGCGACATTGGCCGGGGCGTCCTGTTAAACATGGAGCTGATGGAGTGGCAGGAGTGGCTCGAACCGGTTGACCTGTCCCTCGCTGTCATCAAGGATGCCGTACCCCTCGAGTCGGTCGTGGGCGCTGTGACGCGCCGGACAATTACAGCCGGCGAACTCATCACTTGGGAAAACCTGGTGATGTCGGGCATGCCCGGGTTTGTCACCGCCGTGCTGACGCCAGGCCATCGCGCGATGACAGTGACCGTGGACGAGGCCACGACGCGGGCACAAATCATCTATCCGGGTGATCGGGTAGACGTAATCCTTGTGCACTCTCCGGGTTCCGGAGGCGTACCAGCCGAAGTGGGAGGCAACGACGGGCCCGCGTCCCAAGTGATCGTGCGCGACGTGCGTGTGCTCGCCGTTGGCTCCGCCACGATGGACATGAACCGCTACGGATCGACTTCGATTGCGGCGGGGGGTGTGCTCCAACGCCCCGAACCACCTTCCGGAGAGACCTACACGCTGGAGGTCTCGACGCTGGACGCGGAGCGCATTGCCCTTGCGTCGATTGCGGGACGCCTCACGCTGGTTGTCCGACCGGTCGCCGCCGTAGCCGTGGAGGAGACCGTAACGCGGACGCCTCGTTCTGATTTCGACAAAGACTCGAAGCCAGTTCGATTCGCCGAGGTCATGCAGGGACTGGATCTTTCCGACGAGGAGCTTGAACGCCCCCCAATCCGCATCATTCGCGGACGCGGGCGGTCGAGCGAAGAGACCCTCGATGCCCGGGAAAGCAGTGATGCATCCAAAGAAGCGGCAGAACTGCTGGCCGAGGCGTTACGCGAAGGTTGAGTTGCCATGCGCGTCAAACACACACCATCTCCATCCCGCGCTCTTGCATTCGTATGGGCGACCATCGCCTGCTGTCTGGGATCCACGATACTGGCCGAGCCCGCAGAGAGTCAGACCATCAGTCTGCTACCAGGGCGATCCGAGACCCTCTCCTTTTCGACCGACATCGGCACCGCCCTCATAGTCGATCCCGACACCGCCGACGTTGAAGTCCTGGACGCGCGCAACCTGGCGTTGCTGGGCTATGCACCCGGCACCACGCGCCTGGATGTGTACGACACCGGCAACTCGCTACTGGGCACGTTCAACATTGAAGTACGGACCCAACAGTCGGAGGACGCGCAAGCCGTAGTGTCACGAATTGTCGGGGAGAAGGCCGACATACGGGTTGATTCCATCGGAGATACGCTTTTCGTCGCGGGTGAAGCAAGGAGTCCGTCACAGGCAGAACTCGTGATGCGCGCAGTACGGACCGTGGCCGGCGACACCCAGGTCGTGGACGCGGTTTCGCTCGATAGTCCGGTCCAGGTCAATCTCGAAGCGGTGATCTCCGAGGTGTCCCGCAACGTGACCCGCGAACTAGGCATTGACTGGTCCCTCGATATCAATCCCTTCGCGCACCCCTTGCGGACGCTGGTATCCGGGGTGCGTCTGGGAACTGGGGCATTGCAGATCGCCGACGTGTACTCGCAAAACCTTTCGTTCGCGCCGCTGCTTCCCAGTGACCTGCCTCCAGGTATCGGCCGATTGGTGGAAGAAGCTACGGCAAATGCCACGCAAGCAGAACTCCAGACGCAGGAGCCCGGCGTGGCCCGAGGTACCCGGGGCGGCGACGGCGGTATCGTCCTCGCGCACTACAAGGACATTCACGGCGCCAAGTATCGTGCATCGGCATTCCTGGAAGCCCTGGCCGAGAACGGCCTGGCCGTGGTGCTGGCTCGACCGAACATCACAGCGGTTAGCGGTCAGCCAGCCGAGTTTTTCTCCGGCGTGGAAATCCCGGTGCCCACCGTGGCCGAAGGTGGTACCGTCGGCACGGAGTATCGACAGACGGGCGTGAGTCTGACCTTCACCCCAACCGTCCTCGACAACGACCAGATCTCGCTCACCGTGCAACCTCGCATTCGGGAAGTCGCCGCCGGGGGAGCGAACATCTTCGGCGCCTTCGTGCCCAACATCAACGAACGCTCCGCCGCAACTACCGTCGAACTTGGGGACGGTGAATCGATCGCAATCGCCGGTTTGTACCGCCGCACCACGGGAAGCTCCAATACGGGCATACCGGTGCTGAAGGACATCCCCGTGTGGGGAGGGTTGTTCCGCACGACCCGTGATACGGACCGCTCCGTCGAACTGATTATCGTCGTCACGCCGCGTATCGTCGCCGCCGTCAGCGCCCAGGACACGGCCGCCCTGGGCGGGGCCGCACGATCACTTGCCGATCCGACGCAACAACTCGGCAACGAGTTCTACTACTGATAGACAGCCGCTTGTGGCCCGGGCCCACTCGTTGCGCACGAGCCCATACGCCATCTTGCGGCCAAAGCTGGCGAACCCGTAGAATCGCTAGCCCGCTCGAACGTCGAGGCGAAACAAAGATGCAATGTCTTCGCATATGTGGATTGGTCACGCTCGGTGGACTGTTGTCCGCCTGCCAGTCCCATCAGGAACCGCCGCAGGAAGGCGCGTATGTGGATTTCGTAATGGAAATGATGGTCGAGTCCGCGAAACTGTCGGAAGGCCCAAGCGATGCCAAGCCAGCGGTCCAAGCCGTCGAGACCTGGCGCGGTTCCGCCGAAGGAGAAGACGGCGGCTGACAGTACACGTCCGTAGATGTCGCCGCGCCAATGGAGTCACTGATAGCCAATGGCCGATACAGAACTCGTCGCCTATCTTCACGACGCCGCCAGCCGGCGCCTTGTTGACGAGGTCGATCCGCAAGCGACCGTCAGGCGCGGGACCGTACGCACTGCCGCATTGACATATCGGACGGACCGGTCCCCGGAAGTACTGCTCGTCGACCTCGACGGCGAACAGAATCCCATCGTCTATGTTCCTGCCCTGATGCAGGTGTGCCGCCCGGAGACCGTGGTACTCGCCACCGGCTCCGAAAACAACGTCGCACTGGCGAACGAACTGTATCGCGGAGGCATCTTTCTTTACCTGCCGAAGCCGCTCGACGCCCCGGGCCTGCGAAATGCGATGCGCGAAATCGCAGCCATCAATGCAGAAGGGGAACGACCGGAGGTACAGGCAAGCCGGATCCTGCTGATCCTTGGCAAGGGCATGGGGACCAATACGCTAACGACCCTGTTGGCGCGTACCGCCGCCGACGCCGGACGTTACATCAGTTGTGTCGACCTCGATCCAAGTTTCGGCTCCCTGTCGCTGGCGTTCGACACACAGCCGATGCGCGGGCTCGCCCAGGCGCTGGAAACCGAGGGCGAGATGTCCGTCGAACGGCTGCAGGCTCGGGTATCGCCTCGCATTGGCCTCGTGGCGCATCCGGTGGACCAGGCGGGAAGAGAGGACTTCGACGACAAGGGACTGCCCACCTTGCTCGATGCACTGTCGTTGCAAGCGCACATGATCCTGATTACCGGGGCGCAGGCTTTCCATGTCGACGCATTGCGCAATCTCGTTTCGAATCATGTCATCGTATTCGAACCCACTCCGGCCGGAGTGTCGATCGCTATCCGCTGGATGCGTATTCTCGACGGCGCGACGTCCACCCTGGTCATGAACCACACGCGACCATTGCCGAGGTTGATCAGCCGGGATCAGCTGCGATCAGGTTTTGGCGGTCGACTGCCGGACTTCGAGATTCCCTATATCAAGGGGATGGCACGCGCCATGGCACTGGGCGAGCCCGAAAGGGCAATTTCCCGGCGCGAGCGTGCCGTGCTCAACCGGTTCCTGCTACCCATGCTCGGGCTAAGTTCGGCCGAAGAGAGCGCCTGACCGTCAGTCGACCACGAATCCCAGCGACTCCACCATTCCGACCAACGCCAGCAGCGATTCGTCCGAAGCTATGGGACCGATCCGGACCCGGTATATGGGCTCACCGCCACTACGCAGAACTTGCGTGATGCGCAATTGACCGTCGATCTCGCCGCGCAACTCCGAAATGAGTGCATTCGCCGCCGAACGGGCTGCGTAGGCACCCATCTGCAGGAACCGCTCCGAGCCTTCGTGTACCACGAAGGCGGTTCTTCTCGTGTCCATTTCCATCGAGGGAAGCACCCAGCCGGAACCATAGCTGGACCGGAGCGCATCGAGCAGCGTGGCGAGCGAAGCGTCAGAAGCAATCGGACCAATGCGAACGCGGTAGAGAGCATCCCCGTCATCATTGAGCGCTTGGGCAACGAATACCGGTTCCGAGGTGACAAGGCGAAGTTGCGAGGCGAGGGTGTTCGCGGTCGATCGGACGGCATAGGCACCCATCTGCAGTAAACGCCCCGATTCCTCGTGCACTATGAACGCTCTCACGCGGCGTTCCGGCGCGTGCCAAGGCGGGGGAGGGGTGGGAAGGGCTTCTTCCAAGGCGTCCGTCGCCGCCGACTCGGGCAATATGCGCACGGTCCCATAGCCCCCCGAAATCAGCATCTGGCTGAGTTCGGTCATCATCTCGCGCGAACCGATGGGGCCGACCTGCACGCGGTACATTGTCTCGCCGTTTGCCAGTTCGGCTTCGACGACACGAACCGAGGCCCGCGCAACGCTCCCGACTTCGGCCGCGAGCTTTTCTGCAGTCGATCGAACCGTGTATGCGCCCACCTGCAGAAACTGAGGCAGGGCTTCCGGGTGCTGCACTCCATTCCCGGCAATGTCACGCGGGGTCGAACCTCCTCCTTGGGGATCCAGATTCTCGGAAGAAGGCACTACCTCGGCAAACGTCGCGACAGCAACCTGCTGTTCCGGCCCAGGCGATGGGGCCGCCCTCACTTCTGACGCAACGCCCCTTGATGCGACGTCAGTATCGCCGACACGCGGCGTCGGGCCAGCGTCGTCCCCTGCCGTGACCGGATCACTCGCCGCCGGATCAGCCACTTCGGTGGAAGCGACATCGATATCCGCTTCGGACACTTTTTCATCAGACCCGGACCTTGCATTCGCATCCTCGGGCTCCGGTTTCGGTGCTGGCTGCGTTTCTTGCGTCGAAGTTGTCGTTTCGTCGGCGGCAGGTTCCAGGAATACCTCGACCAACTCCGGGCCGGCAGAGCGTTGGCCTGTCGAGGAAACAGGCTCAGGTGCTGCTGACTCTTCGGATTCGGACGCGACGGAGGTCGGCACCCGTGCCGCGCCGTATCCCATCTCTTCCAGTGTCGCGACCAACTCGACCAACCCGGCCTCCGACGCAATCGGCCCGACAAGGACTCGGTACAGCCTGACTGCATTGCGGCCATCACCCATCCCGAATTCAACGACATCAACCAGTTCGGTCGTGACGCGGCCGAGTTCCGACGCGACCGCCCTTGCGTCGGACTGGATGCCATAGGCGCCGATACGCACGTAGAACTCCCCCCCCACCTTGATGGCGTAGGGACGCAACTCGCTTCGATCTATCCGCCGAACGTCAGCCCCAGGGCCATTGTTCCCGGGGTGCGGCTCTTCGCGTTCATCGACTCGCCGCGTCCGATCCGCTTCCCGGACCGGCTCTTCGCGCTTTCGATCCTCGACCAAATCCTCTTCAACCGGCGGTGTTGCCCGGGGGGTTCCCGTCGGGTTCTGCCCGTCGCGCAATGTCGCGGAGTCTGGCGCCACCATCATGTCCCGCACCTGATCTGCGCTTGTGGGTTCTGGCGCTGTTCCCGCAGACAGGTCGAGCGCGCGCGACAGGTTTTCCGACAGCCTGTTCTCCTCGGGCGCCAGCAGCACGGCTTGTTCCATCAACCTGATGGCCCCGCGAATATCGCCTTCGAGCAGTGCCACCAGGCCCAGACCGTTCAGGCCCCAGGCAACGCTCTGGGTTGGCGCGTTCTCACGTTGCGAGGTCAAACGCGAGAAACTCTTGCGGGCAGCCTTGAGTTCTCCTCCGGCGAGCGCGGCGCGACCGTGAGCCAGCAGCGCCGTGTGGCGTTCATCGGCCCGCGTCGCGTGCGCAACCGCCGCCGCGTACCAGCGAGCCGCTTCCGCGGAATCTCGGCTAGCAACAGCGATATCGCCCAATCCCATCCGCGCCGTCACCGAATTGGGGTCGACTTCGAGAAGTCTCAGGTAGAGTCGTTTCGCGGTCTCGGTCTGTTCGGCTTCCAGAGCGACCCTCGCCATGGGCAAGACCGCCTCTTCCACGCGCTTGATGCGCAATGTGTCACTTTCGTTGGGCAGGACCGCACAACTGCCGATGAGTAACGCCGCCACGCCGAAAGCTGAACCGAAACCCGACGCGCGGATCACGGTGAGAACGGGCGCCAGAAACACTACCTTTTCAGTTCCCTGTTCGCGAGGGCAGAATCCACTGTAGTATATTTGAAATCTTCCCTACCCACCGACCGCACCATTAGGCCTATGCGAACTGGTCAGCCGAACTCGATTCGCAGCCGCTTGTCGGTGCCCCACCGCAGGTCGTCGCCGCTCCCCAGGGGCGCTCAATCCATCCAGGGCGCCATGGCGGTGGAATTTGCTCTCGTCTTTCTCGCCTCTCTTTCGCTGTTCGGCCTCGCGGGGGAGTTGTTCCGCCTCTCCATGATCGATCAGACGCTTGCAGAGGTAACCCATGAGAGCGCCCAGGCAATCTCCGGGTTGCCCGACGGCGACGTCGAGTGCGAAGAGACGATACAGAGAATGTTTGACCGAAACGTCGGCGCACGTTGGCTGTTCGACCGCAATGGCAACGATACCGTGGACATTATTTTCAGCTATAGCGATACGTGGCCCGCAGTCACCTTGAGTGACGAGATAGGCATCGCCATCAGCTGGGACGACGATCCCGAAGCCGGCGTCGACTGGACCGATGTGACGACCGGATCCTGCGGTGGCGACGGCAGTTGGCTCCGGCTGCGCTCACAGTTTGCCGTCCAACCCTGGTTCGGCCCAATCCGGGCGCTCTGGGGCGCGACGTACCGGCAACACGAGAGCTGGGGCAGAAACAGCCGAACGTTTTAGGAACCATGCGGCGAGAGGTGCTCCTGTCCGCACATGCACGACGCGGTTCGGCCGCCGTCGAGTTCATCATACTCGTGCCGTTCATCCTCGTGCTGTCGGCCGCGGTATGGGACTTGCGCGTCTTTACCGCCTACCGTACTGACGTCGCGCGCGAGCTTTTCGTCATCGCCGAACTCATCGCCAACGGTACCGAATGGACCAGTGAGACATCAGTGGAGAACGTGATCGAAGCGGCGGCGGCGCGGCTGGGAGAAACAAGCGCCGGCGTGTTGCATGTCGCTGTCGTGACACGCGCCACTACCCGGCACGACGGCTCTGCCTGCATCAACGACAATCAGTGGTGCGCACCAATGGTGACGAAGGCATTTTATGACTATGGTTTTCCCAGCGGCACGGGGGATTGCCGGAATGTTCCCCGAATCCTTCCCGACGAGGGAGACCTCTTCGCCCAGGATGCCACGGTCCTGACGTACGAAGATAGGGATCCTGACGGCGCCGGACCCTTGATTGCGCCGACTGTCGACGAATGGGTCAGTCGCAACATACAGCCGCAAGAATGGTGGGTTGTCGTGGATAGTTGTTCGCATTTCGGAGAGGGTCCGCGGTCCCGACTGATCGGCAGACGATTCATGCAATTGGGTCTTGCGACGCTTGATGTCGCCCCAGTGATGTACAGGCGCTCCGCCTGGGGTTCGATCGACGATTTGAGCGACTGCGTCTGGTGCTGATCACCATGGTCCAAGGCACAACAAGTCGTCCATGGATCGAGCGCTCCGGTGGTCGGCCGTGGCCTTTGTCACGTGCCGCAAGGGCGGCGCGATGCTCATCGGCGGCAGCCTGGCGATGCTCGTATTGGCGACCGCCGGCGGCGGCATGGTCACCAACTATGGCTGGCGCGAAGCACAGAGGGAGGAGATTGACGGTGCGCTGCGTGCCGGCATTCTGCGGCCACCCACTTCATGCAGGGAGACCTGACATCAGAAAGCCGCAATCGCGCTGATGGAAGAGTGCGTGGACCGGGGCTACGGCGGCAACCCGGTGACGGACGAGGTACATGTCACCCCCAGTGCCGCAGAGCTGAAGGACGCTATAGAAGACATCATGGACATCAAGCGTTCCTTGAGGTTCATTGGCCCGTAGAGCGACAACTCCCGGACTTCGCCCACTTTCGTTGTCCGTAGTTGCCGAAAAACAGGCCATCTGTCAATCTACACGGAATACGCGCATGCGAAGTGCGGCGCCGTTTGCAAGATGACTTGAAGTTGGCATGTTGATCCTGGCACAGACAACCTTTTCGGGATTGGTCGGAGTTTCTCCATGCGTCCATCTCAAGGCCATGGCACGTCGAGGGAGCGCCTAGCATGCCCCGGTCCATCCAGCGCAGACGCGCGTTGTCGCAGAACCGGCAACAATGGGGGCGCGACACCCAGGCCGTGCCCGAGGTAGCCGAGCAGGACCGGTTTGAATTGATCGTTCCTTTCTACCACCAGCGCGTCCTCGAAAGCCTCGACGCAGGAACTGCAGCGTCCTTCGACAGCGAGGAACTGATCGACCTGGTGCTACAGCTGCTGCGCCAACTGGAGACCGCGGCCGATGCACCCTCCATCGGCGGGGTTCACCAGGCTCTCGCCCGGCGAATAGTCGACGAGATGCGTGGATTGGGGCCGCTGGGGCCGCTGCTGCGGGATCCCGACATCAGCGACATACTGGTCAACGGCCTGCACTCGGTCTACGTGGAGAAAGGCGGGGTGCTGAGCCAGGTGGACGTGCGCTTCCGCGACTTCGATCACCTTACCCGCCTGGCGCAACGTATCGCCGAAGGCGTCGGCCGCCGGGTCGACGAACTCAACCCGATGTGCGATGCGCGACTGGAAGACGGATCCAGGGTCAACATCATCGTGCCGCCCCTGGCGATCGACGGGGCCGCCATATCCATCCGCCGATTCCGCCAGGGGGGGTTCTCCCTCCAGGAACTGGCCCGTGGCGGCGCCATGCATCCCGGCATGGTCACCATGCTGGAGGTGGCTGCCCGTGCGAAGCTCAACGTCGTCGTATCCGGCGGTACCGGCGCCGGCAAAACCACCATCCTGAACGCGCTGTCCGGGATGATCGGAGAAGAGGAACGCGTCGTCACCCTGGAGGACGCTGCCGAACTGAAAATGCAGCAGCCCCATATCGTCCGCCTGGAGTCGCGCGCGCCTTCTTCCGAAGGCACCGGCGAAGTGACGATGCGGGATTTGTTGAAGAACGCGCTCAGGATGCGCCCCGATCGCATCGTTGTCGGCGAGGTGCGTGGCGCCGAAGCACTGGAGGCCATGCAGGCAATGAACACCGGGCACCCGGGATCCATGGTGACCGTCCACGCGAACAGTCCACGCGATGCCATCAGCCGTCTCGAATACCTTGTCATGATGGGCGCCGGCGACATGCCGCTGTCCGCGATAAGAAACCAGGTGATCTCCGCTGTCGACATCGTCGTTCACGCATCGCGCTTCAGCGACGGCAAACGCAGGGTCGTCGCCATCACCGACGTGATAGGTCTTGAAGGCGAAGTGGCCGTGCTCGAGGACATCTGGGCCTATGATCCGGGTACGGACCGGTTCGCCTGCAGCGGAACCCGTCCGTCCTTCGCAGCGCGGGTCGAAGACGCCGGTTACGCCGACCTGCTGACCACAAGCATGTCCTCCGCCCGCCAGGGATTCGCGATCAACTAGATGAGTTGGCTCGCTACCATTGCGGGCGGCACTATCGCCCTGCTTGTCGGCATGACGGTCCTGATGGTCAACGACGCCATGCGGGCGAAGCTGCGGATACGACGCCGGATGAGACCCATCGCCGATCTCCTCGACGCTGAGGGAACGGCGCCCGTCACCGAAGTGGCGCCCGAAACACGTACCGAGAACGACAATTACATCGTGGAACGCCTGGATGCCCTGTTCCCGTTGTCTGGCGGCATGCGTACAGGAATGATCGTATTCGGCACCACCCTCCTCCTATGGGCCGTACTCATTCCTGCGATGATCTTTGTCGGTGTGCCGACCATCTTCGCTACCTTCCTGTCCCTTGCGGCCGCAGTAACTTTCGGCTGGAACGCGGGCAACGTCGTCGAGACCCGCAAGCGGGACGCTTTCTGCAATCGACTCGTCACCGCCGTGGAGGATTTTCAGCGCCTGGTGCGCTTCGGCACCTCCAGTCTCCGTGCCTTGCGATCCGTCACGCAGACTGCTGAAGAACCACTCGCCCCCTCTCTCAGGGCCATACTGCGCGAAACCGATTTCGGCGTTCCTCTCGAACAGGCAATGGCGCGGGAAGCACACCGCATACGCATGGGTGAACTGGCAATGCTTTCCGCAATCATCTCCGCACAGTCCGGCACGGGGGGCAGCCTCTCGGAAGCCGTCGGCAACCTGGGCGACATGCTGAGGGAGCGGCTCGATTCGAATATGCGACTCAAGGCCGCCACCGCAGAATCCAAGGTGACGCTGGTCGTGCTGGCCTGCGTACCGCTCCTCGGCGTGACCATACAGGCATTTCTGCAACCCGAGATGGTGGATACCCTCCTGGGCGACGCACGCCATCTTCTGGGTATCGGGGTGGGACTGATTGTCGCCGGCCTGTTCGTATCGTGGCTCATGATTCGCGGTGCCCAGCGATGACCGTGCAGACCATATTCATCATTCTGGTGGCAATCACCACCGGATCATCACTGATGGTGTTAAGTACGACGCTCAGTCGACGGCGCGTGGCGCGACGGATGCAACTCGCGACCGGCGGCAATCGTGAGTCCCGCGTGCAGAGTCGAATCGCCGAGGGGATGACCGGCGTGCGGACCGGGCTGGAGCGCGTATTCGGCCTCATGGGAACATTCATGCCACTTGGCGAAGAAGACCAGCAGAAAATCGCTGTGGGGCTGCAACGCTCGGGTTTTCGTTCGTCCAATGCCGTGACCTTCGTGATCGGCATGAAAGTCGCCTGTCTGCTGGTGGGCCTGGTAGGAGGCGGACTCGCTGCGTCCACGCTGTATCCCGGCGTGATCGGCTGGGGCACCGGCCTGTTGGGCGGGCTGCTTGTCGGTGTTGCATTCAACCTCGTGCCGGAACTGATGGTGACGCGCCTGGCAGCCCGTCGCGTATGGAAGATCCAGATTGCACTGCCCGATGCAATGGACCTGTTGATTGTCTGCCTCGAAGCGGGACTCACGTTCGAGCGCGCGCTACGGCGCACGATCAACGATCTCAGGGCGTTCCGGCCCGAGCTGGCCGACGAGTTGGGCCAGGCAAGTCTCGACATGCGCATTCACGGATTGAATCGTGAAGAAGCGCTTGGCCGAGTTGCGCAACGTCTCGACCTTCAATCCCTGAAGGACCTGACCACGACCGTCGCGCAAAGCGAACGCCAGGGCACGCCTGCGGCGGATGCCCTGCGCCGGCTTTCCAGTTCGGTGCGGGTCGAGATGATCACCGACATGCAGGCGAAGATGGCGCGCCTGCCGACGTTGTTGATCATCCCCTCGATGGTTTTCCTGCTGCCCGGTCTGCTGGTGATTGTGGGCGGCCCAGCCTTCGTTTCGCTAATCGAAGGGTTGAGCGCAGTCGGCGGCTAGTGCCGTGTCCCGCAGCCGGCGCAGGGGAAGCCGACTCTGGATTTCATGGCTAGCGGGGAGACCGCCGATAGCCGCGCCCTCCGCGCCAAGACGTGTTGAACATTTCCGCGTCCTGCACGTTGGCTGGCGCTTCGGGTCTCGGCGGGAGCACACCCAGTTGCCCGTCGGACTCGGTCATGTCCTGATCCTCACGGATGCGAGCCAGCGCTTCACGCATGGAAATCCACCCCAGGCCCAAATTGGCGGTCTTGTCGGTAATCAGCACCATGAGCGTGTTCTGCCGTCCCGGCACCACCGACATGAAGTGATAAGTGTCCTCTGTCGTGGTCTGTATTTCCCAGACAAAGTTCGATTCGGGTTCGGTCGACATGGCCCCCGCCAGGCGGCGCACGGCCTTTCCCCTGAAGTAGTCAGCGCCCGCAGCCGAGATGGCCTCGATGGAAGCGGAATTCAGCAGTCCTCCGGGAGCGACCCTTGACGCTAGCGGGAGCCCCGTTTCGAGATCAACGAGGGCGCACGCCAGCGCGCCGTCCACGTCAGCGACGATTACGTCGCATAGCTGTTGCAGCCTCACCTGCCCTCACCTCCTGCCGGGCCGTTCATCCGGCTAACGTTCGGCACGCTTCTTGACGATGCCTCATTTGAATTGCGTGTGTCAACCTGCGCTTCCCATGCCCCATCCGCTTGAAAGGACACCGATATTCGAACAAATCTCACCGAGCACGGACGCACCAACATACGACCTCCCCCGCCAAATCGCTGGCAGAACGCAGTGTTGTCATCACCCGAATAGACCCGAAGACGGCCAGTGAGTTCATGCAGGCGACGGTCCAGGGTGCGAACAGTGCTGACGTCCCGAACACCTCGCGACGCCAGCGAAAGAAATGCATTCTCTGCCCATCTCCCGATAGAAACCACAATAAATTATCATTGCGCACCCTGCCGTATTGGTGGGACCTCGAGGGTAGATCACGTGACGGTTACCTGATTGGAACTGCCTGACCCTTCCGGGAACGCGTCAAACATCTCGGGAGCGTGATTCAAGGAGTACACGTTGGCCGACGACCATTTCGCACTTCCCGGCGGCTATCGCCTGGAGGAATACGAAATCCGCGAGGTTCTCGGAACGGGCGCGCTCGGCATCAAGTACGTCGGGTTCGACCACCAACGCGATCGGTCCGTGGTCATCAAGGAGTACTTGCCCGACCATCTCGCTGCGCGCACCGAATCAGGCATCGCTCCCAGATCACCCGCACACAGGGCGGACTTCGACGCTGAACTGAATCGATTCCTCGAGGAAGGCGAGGCCTTGACGCGCATCGTCCACCCGAACCTCGTCCAGATGCAACGCTGCGTGAGAGCGAACGGCACGGGATACATCGTCAGAGACCACATCCAGGGAGAGATCCTCTCGGAACTGCTGGAACAAAGAACGACGTTGTCCGAGGACGAGTGCAAGGGTTTCCTGTTCCCCATCCTCGAAGCACTCGAGGTCTTGCACGGGAGCAACTTCCTGCATCGGGACATCGGACCGGACAAGATCGTCGTCAGGGAGGACGGCTCCCCGGTGCTCCTCGGGTTCCCGGAGCAACGGCAGGTCGCCGGCGCGCGCAAGGTGTTCGGTGCCCGTTCGCGCGGCTCGTCGTTCGTTCTGCGACCGGGCTATGCGGCGTTGGAACAGTACTCGCAAATCGGTCACCTGGGAGCATGGACAGACATCTATGGTCTGGGTGCGGTCATGTACCGGTGCGCGACTGGACTGGCGCCGCCGGAAGCCACCGAACGGGCGGTGGCCGACGAAATGATTCCCGTGTCCGAAGCGGCTCGAAGACCCTACGGCGCAAGCGCTTTGGCGGCTATCGACGCGGCCCTCGCCATTCGCGCGCACGAGCGGCCGCAGAACGTCGTCACGTGGCGCCGGCTTTTCGATGTTTCCGCCGACCAATCCCCTCGAGCCATCCGGCAGGCCGCACGCGGCCAAATGTTCGCCCCGCAGGCCATGCACCGACCCGACGCGCATGCTCGTCCGCGGCCCCCCACCGCGCAAGTGGCGGCAACCCCTGAAGCTCCACGGCGATGGGGTGTTCCCGCGATCGCGGCAACGGCGCTGATCGCAATCCTCACCTGGGTGGATACCGGCATCCTTCGGTCGTCGGGCAGCGAAGGCAACCCGTCCCCTACCCCGCCACCGCCCGGCGAGTCGCTGCCAACGGTTTCGTCGCAGGAACCGGCGAGGGAACAACCGCAAACCGCATCACGACCAGTGCAAGAAGATCCGTCAGGGGAAGCGACCAGGGCGTCGGACCCGCCAACGGACGCGCCTTCGACGGAAGAGTCACGTCCTCTAGAGCAGGCCGGGTTTGCACAAGCGGTCGCCGACCCCGTCGAACAGGGCCAGGCGCCGCCGGTTCTCTCTACGCTGGTGGTTGAGACAACGCCACCAGGCGCAGAGGTTCTGATCGCCGGCGAGGTAGTCGGTCGAACTCCGTTGGAAATCCCGGAACTGGTTGCGGGTTCGTATGACATTACATTGCGCCACGGTCTCCACGAAACGCTGTCAGAGATCATCACGGTACCGAACCCGGCAGATTCGGATGGGAAGGCAACCCGCATGACGCGCACGCTTGCACGCGCCACCGGCACTCTGACCGTCCTGACGGAGCCGTCACGCGCATGGATCGAGCATGACGGCGAACGCTTGGCCGAACGCACGCCGACGACACTACACGGCCTGCCCGCCGGACCGGTGGAACTGACCGTCGGAGTGGAGGGGCACCGTCCCATGACGGTGAGCGCCAACATACCCAGGAACGGCGTCCGGACACTCGAACTCACGCTTGAAGACAGCATCGTCTACAGCACCCTGAAGTTGGAGCTCACGCCGGAAGATGCCGAGGCAACGCTACCGGATCTCGAGTTGGCGTACGAAGCCGGAATGCGGATACCCCACGGGCAGCATAGAGTCCGGGTGACCCGAGACGGCTACGTGCCGGAAACGCGCACCATCGAAGTCGCCGGGCCTACCACGTCACCGGTATCGCTGACCCGCAACCCGCAACCATTTACCGTGACGACCAAACCGGCTGGCGCTTTCGTGAGTCTTCCGCTGAGCGAACAGAGTTATAGTCCCGGCGTTCTGCTGACACCTGGAAGCTATAGCGTCCGAGCGGTGTTGCCAGGGTACGCAACGTGGGAAGGAGCGGTGAACCACCACGCCGTCCCCACGGATCATGCTCTAACGTTGCGCACGGGGATTGCAGAGTTTGCCGATCCGCTCGTTTCAGGTGGTACCGGACCAACCATGGTCGCCATTGCCGCCGGGACCTTTCGCATGGGATGCGTATCCCGCGTTGACTGTCGTTCGAACGAATTGCCTGTGCACGACGTCACGTTGGCACGACCTCTGGCACTCTCGAAGTTCGAGGTCACATGCGACGAGTTCGCGCGCTTTGCCCACGCCACGGACCACGAGAGCTCGGAAGAGGCAGCCTGTAGCACGGGAACTTCTGCGCCTGTTGTCAATGTATCGTGGCACGATGCGGTGGCCTACACCGAATGGCTGTCCAGGGAAACTCGAAGACCGTATCGCTTGCCCAGCGAGGCGGAGTGGGAGTATGCGGCACGGTCGGGTACCGCAACCAGGTACAGTTGGGGAACTTCGGTCGGTGTGGAACGGGCCAACTGCAACGGCTGCCGCAACCGGGCAAACAGGGACCAGAGGGGAACCGTAGCCGTGGGTTCCTTCAGCCCAAACCCCTGGGGACTGCACGACATGCTCGGCAACGCCTGGGAGTGGGTGTCGGACTGCCGTCTCGACGACTACGCAGGCGCGGCTGGCGATGGATCCCCGAGGATTGCCACCGGATGCGAAGAGCGGGTGCTGCGTGGCGGCTCCTGGCGCGTAAATCCGAGTCTCGTGCGCGCAGCGCAGCGCGGGTGGGGCGACGAGTCTCTTCGCCTTGACGACGTCGGTATCCGGGTCGTCGTGGAGATGCAGTGACCCGAACCGGGTAGTTCATCCGAAGGAGCAGCCACTCCCACTCGCGATCATGTGGCCGGCTGCAGGCCGGGTTGTCGCGGTTACGACACGACCGACCGGCACGGCCGTCTCGCCCGCGCGGGCCAAGCTGTCCACCACGTCGTCCTCGAAGGCGGGAGCGACGCACAAGACGAAGCCAATTCCGCAGTTGAAAGTGCGCAGCATTTCAGATTCCTCGATGTTCCCCGCCTGCTGCAGCCAGGCGAATACCGCTGGTCGCCTCCAGCTATCGAGGTCAATGTCGGCCGCCATGCCTTCAGGCAGCATCCTCGGCACGTTCTCGATCACGCCCCCTCCAGTAATGTGCGCCATGCCCTTGACCGGTGCTGCCCGGAGCACCCTCGCAATCGGTTGCGCGTATATCCTGGTCGGCGCAAGGAGTTGATCGACGAGCGTATCGCTTAAGGCCAATCCCCTGTCTTCGACGACTCGGCGGATGAGCGAATACCCGTTCGAGTGGGGACCGGTTGAGCCGATCCCGATCAGCCGGTCGTCAACGGCGATGTGTTCCCCGGTGACAATGTCGTCGCGTTCGACGATACCCACGCAAAAGCCGGCCAGGTCATAGTCGCCGGGGCGATAGAAACCGGGCATCTCGGCCGTTTCCCCCCCGGCAAGGGCGCAGCCGGCGATCTCGCAACCCTTGGCAATACCGACGATCACCCGTTCGGCGACATCCACATCGAGTTCCGATGTCGCGTAGTAGTCGAGAAAGAGGAATGGTTCGGCGCCGTGAACGAGTACGTCGTTCACGCACATGGCGACGAGGTCCTGGCCAACCTCGTCGTGCCGGTCCTGCTCGATTGCGAGTTTGAGTTTCGTGCCCACGCCGTCGGTCCCCGCCACGATGACCGGACTTCGATACCTTTCGGGAACCGCCGCCAAGGACGAGAACCCGCCAAGGTCCGAGAGGAACGCATCCCCCTGCGTGCGCCGCGCCGCCGGTGCAATGCGGCGGACGAGTTCATTGCCCGCGTCGATGTCGACGCCGGCATCCCGGTAAGTGAGTCCTGACATGAACCGACCGAAATCTGAAAGACTTGTCCGAGTTGTAGCACGCGCCAGACGGCTACGGAAGGGGAGATCCTCTTCTCGATGACCAGGGATTGTCCGCATACGCGATGGCGGGCGAGCTAGACTTGAACGGTCTGCTTCAGTTTGTAGCATGGCGCGACGCCCTCGTGTCGTGTCCCGTAAGTTTCTGGTACTTCAGAGTTCGCCATGCGCGTCAATGCAAGGCGTGGTCCGCAGGGAATATCTGGCATATTCTCAAGGGCCACAACGCGGCAGTGGCGTGCATGGCGATCTCCCGAAGGGCGCGCCCCACGGGGCCTGTGGCCGTGTTGCGCCCCTTGGAAATGGAGCCCACCATTCCCGGCGGGGACGCGCCTTGCCACAGACCCCGTGGAACGCGCTGAAGTGCCATAAACTTACGGGACACGACACTAGGGTTTGGATGTTCCTAATCAACCACGTGACCGCAGTATGTCTCCGACCGGCGCATAGGCCGACCAACCGGCGACATCGGCATTTCTCCGCCGCGATGGTCTGTTCGGCCGCGGTCTGCTGCGGCGTGTCCGCACACGGCGAAATGGTCGACTGGCTCTACGACGTGGAAGTGCCGGCCAGGTCCCAGGCCGAGAACGACCAGCGCAGCGCGGCCCGGTCCGCCCTGCGCGAGATGCTGATGCGCATGACGGGTCTCGAGAACCTGCCCATGTCCGAACCGGTCGTCCGCGCGTTGGATTCTCCGGATCGGTACTACGTGAAGTACCGTTTCATCCAGGCCCGGGACGATGAGGAACAGCGGCTTCGAGTGAGTTTCGAACCCAAGGCCGTGCACGACCTGGTCTCCGAGGCCGCACTCCCCATCTGGAGTGCCGACCGACCGCGGATCCTGGCCTGGCTCGCGATCCGCGAGAACGGTCGCATCCGTGTTCTCGACAGTACTTCGGATCACCCCCTGGCGGAGGGCCTGCGGCAGCGAAGTCGCCAACGCGGAGTACCGCTCCGGCTGCCATTGCTGGACCTCGAGGACAGGGAACTGATATCTCCCCCCGCCGTATGGGACGGTTTCGCCTTTTCGCTGCACGCCGCTTCGCGCCGATACGGGGCGGATGTGGTGCTGGTGGGACGAGCGTCCCCGCACGCAAACGGCGCTTGGCAGACACGTTGGGAGTTCTGGCTCCACGACGCTCCGCGGGAGTTCAGCTACTCCGACGCGACCATCGAGGCCGGAGCCATTAAGGCGATGGACGAGGTCGCCAACGAGTTAATGCAGCGCTCCGCCGTCTTCGGCCTCGACGCAACCATGATCGAGATAGCAGTGAAGGGTGCCGGATCGATCCACGGCTATGCCGCGCTGATGCGTCATCTTTCCAGTCTCGAATACATCGAGCGCGTGCACCTGGCTGCGGCCCAACAGGAAACGCTCACGCTGCGGGTCGTCACGCGGTCAACTCCCGAACGTCTCGGCGAACTCCTGTCGAAGGACCGCGCGTTCAGACGCCTGCCTGCCATGCCCAGTCTCTTTCCGCCGCCCGAAACCGGGGCGTCAGAAGGCGGGCCGGATGAGCCGATCACGTTGCTCTGGCATGGGAAGGGCTGATGCTTCGTAGCATTCCGAACATCATCACGCTGGTGCGCATCGCATTGATCGCACCCACGGCCTGGCTTCTCCTGGACGAGCGCTACCTCGCGGGACTCGTTCTCGTGGCCATAGCCGGTCTGAGCGACGCCCTGGACGGCGCGCTGGCGCGACGTTTTTCCTGGTCGAGTTCGTTCGGCGCATACGCTGATCCTCTAGCCGACAAGCTGCTCGTCGGCACATTGTTCGTGGTCCTCGTCTGGCAGGGCCATGTACCGCTGTGGCTCGCCGTCGTGGCGATCTCGCGGGATGTCATCATCATGCTCGGCGCCTTGGCATACCGGCTCATATTCGAGAAAGTCGAGCTAAACCCAAGCTTCATTAGCAAATTGAACACGGCGATGCAGATCACCATGCTGATCCTGGTGCTGGTCGGTCTGGTTGCCGTGGGAGCGCTATCCGAGTTCGCGATCGCCGTCCTCGATCCCTGGGGTTTCGTGGTCGTCGCCACCATCGGCGTCACTTCCGGCGTGGACTATGTTTTCACATGGAGTCGGCGCGCTATCCAGGAACGGGAGTAGTCGCTGGTGGATTGCCGTATGGATCGCCGAACGGCCCGGCAAGTGCCACTGGCGTTCAAGCTGCGCGAGCGTTTCACCCTCGACCACTTCCTCGTTGGCGAAAATGCCGAACTCCTGGCAAGCGTTTGCCAACCCGTGGGAGGTTTCTACTGCGCCTGGGTCTGGGGCCGTCGCGGGGCGGGAAAGAGCCATCTGCTGCAAGCCGTCTCGCATGAGATCGGCGGAGCATTCGTCCCAGCGACGGAGATTCCGACGGTGGATGGCTACGAAGTCTTCGATCGCGTCCTCATCGATGACATCCACGCATGGATCGGCGATCAGCCAGCCGAGGAGGCCTTGATGCGCCTCTACAACAACCGGCTGGATCGCGGTCTTGTCCTCGTTGCGACGGCGCGCAAGCCGCCCACACGGCTATGTTTCGCGCTCCCCGACCTAGCTTCCCGCCTGCGCTCTGCGGCGTGTTTCGAGATCGCGCCGCCGAGCGACGAAGATGCGGGCGCAGTGCTTCGACGCATCGCTCAGGACCGCGGTTTCGAACTCGACGCGAGCGTGGTTTCGTTTCTTCTGCGACGCACCGGTCGAGACCTGTCGGACTTGCTCAACCTGCTCGAGACAATCGATGTGGCGTCCCTGTCGGCGCAACGGCGGGTTACGGTCCCGTTCGTCAAACAGGTACTCAACCTGTGATCCGGGCGGTCGTCACCGGCGGGGGCAGTGCCGGCCATGTCGTGCCCACCCTGCCCGTCATTGAGGCGTTGCAGGCCCGGGACTGGAACATTACCTATATCGGCACCGACTCGGGGCTGGAGGAACGGCTTGTGGCTCACTTCGGGATCAGTTACTTCGGCGTGCGTCCGGGCAAGCTGCGTCGTTACTGGTCGTTCGAGAACCTCGTCGACGCCTTTCGTGTTCCGGTTTCGGTATTGCAGGTGTTGCGGATACTCGGCCGGGTGCGACCCGACGTGGTCTTCTCCAAGGGCGGATTCGTCGCCTTTCCCGTCGTGGTGGCCGCGTGGCTGCGAAGAATCCCCGTGGTAGCACATGAATCCGACCTCTCTCCCGGGCTGGCGAACCGGCTGACCCTGCCTTTCACCACCTCCCTGTGCGTAAATTTCGATGCCACGCGGGTCAACGCCAGGCGTGTGATCCATACCGGCACGCCGGTGCGCGAATCCCTCTTGCAAGGAGACCGCGACTGCGGCCTGGCCGCGATGGGGTTCTCCGGCGAACGACCGATTCTGGTCGTTGTGGGAGGCAGCCTCGGTGCCGAACGCCTGAACCGCACCGTGCGCGAAGCGCTATCCGCATTGACAGGGGATTTCGACGTGCTGCACGTGTGTGGCGCGGGGAAGGTCGATCCCGCTTGCCTCGGAACCGAGGGATACGAACAGCGCGATTTCGTCGGCGACGAGTGGGGCGACATTCTCGCTGCAGCGGACGTGGTCGTTTCACGCTCCGGGGCAAACTCGCTGACCGAACTCCTCACGTTGAAGAAACCCAACCTGCTGGTCCCGCTGCCGGCGCTGGCGAGCCGAGGAGATCAGATCGAGAACGCCGCCTTCGCCGCGTCCGCAGGTTTCAGCATGGTTGTGGCGGAAGCCGATCTGACTCCCGACGTGCTCGTGAAACAGGTGACCGACCTGCACCATGACGCGCCGTCCTGGCGCCGACGCCTGGACGCGTTCCAGGCGCCGGACAGCACCCGGCTGATCGTCGCGGAACTCGAAGCGGCGTTGAAAGGGCCGGCCAAACGGTGATCTAATCGCCCGTTTTTTCCGGCACCGCCATGTACAGGGTCAAGACCTACAACCAGATCGCCGCGCGCGGACTCGAACTGTTTCCCTCCGATGCGTTCCGGGTCGGCGCGGATGTCGTAGCCCCGGATGCCATTCTGTTGCGCAGCCACGTCCTGACCAGCGCCGATCTCGGCCCGGCTCTCCGGGCCGTCGCGCGCGCCGGAGCCGGCGTCAACAACGTTCCCGTCGATGCCTGCACGGAACAGGGAGTGGTCGTCTTCAATACGCCCGGCGCGAACGCAAACTCGGTCAAGGAACTGACGCTCGCCGCGCTATTGCTCGGCTCCCGCGACGTGATCGGCGGAATGGATTACGTCAAGACCCTGTCGAACGTCACCGACGACCACACCCTTCACAACCTCGTGGAAGGCGAGAAGAGACGTTTCAAGGGCCAGGAACTCTTCGCCCGAACGCTGGGAGTCCTCGGTCTGGGAGCTATCGGCTCGCAAGTGGCGCGCGCCGCGCTCGACCTCGGCATGCGCGTGGTCGGGTACGACCCGGATCTTTCCGTAGATGCGGCCTGGCGGCTGCCAAGCGAAATACAGCGCATGCAAGACTCCCGAAGCCTGTTCAGTCAGTCGGACTACGTAACGGTGCATGTCCCGTCGCTGCCGACGACCCAGGGTCTGATCGACGCCGACGCGCTACGCGCATTTCGACGCGGATCAGTGTTGCTCAACTTCGCCCGCCGGGAAATCGTCGACGAAGGCGCGATCGCCGCAGCGCTGACCGATGGAACGCTTTCGGCGTACTTTTCCGACTTCCCCAGCACGACGCTGGCGAAGCATCACAACGCCCATTCCACACCGCACTTGGGGGCGAGCACCGTCGAGGCCGAAGAGAACTGCGCTGTCATGGCAGCGGAACAGATCAGGGATTTCCTGAGCGCCGGCAACATCAGGAACTCGGTCAACTTCCCGGACATCAACCTCGAACTCAGCTTCGGGTACCGTCTCGCCGTCGCCAACCGCAACGTGGCGGGCAGTCTCGGGCAAGTGCTGTCAGTCCTTGCCGACGACAACGTCAACGTCATCGACATGATCAACAAGAGCCGGGAGGACGTCGCCTACAACCTGATCGATATCGAGCAGCCGCCGACCCCGACGATGATCGAGCGAATAAACGCCATCGACAGCGTGATCAATCTGCGCCTGTTCGACGCTCCGGGGTAGTAGGCCTCGTTAACCGAGTCCTTTTCGTTCCGGCAATCGCGATTCGTCGGCGCGCAAGGAGGCATTCATTCGCGCGGGCGTATGCGCGGCCGGATACAGCGATTCAAGCGTTGCGAGCAGCGGTGAGTCCGGAAACTCCTCCCGCGAGGCGTGGATGAATTTCAGAGTCCTGAATGCATCGAACCACGTGTGCGTCGCGCGCGCATCACGCCTGGGTTGGTATCCAATGGCGTCGAGCAGCCGCGGTACCGGTCGCTCCGTCTCGGTCCCCTCCTCAACGCCGTCATGGAACATCTTGAGAGCTTCGAATGAGGCGCGGGCGTACCCCGGCATGGTGGTTGGATCGCAAGGAACCCTAGCCAGGGCGGGGCCGGTGCCAAAGGGCACACGCGTCGACATGCGCGCTTCTATTTCGATGACCGGCGCTTTCAGGCGGCGAATCCAGCCGACCTTGGCGAGCTTGTTCAGGAGATAGAAATCTTCTGCCGCGTTGCGCCGCGGGAATCCCCTGACCTTTGCATAGCTCACCGCGTCGATCGCCAGACAACTGCCTACCGTGTGAAAGGCGTACGGCGAGCCTGCGTATTCCAGGCGGTTGACGTAGTAACGGAGCGAAAGCTCGTACATCAACGCCCGGAATGCGAGATCCTCGTCGGCGCTCGAGTGGATGAACGGATAGACCCAACCGGCAGCCTGTCCTCGGGCTGCCTCGAAGTAGTCTTGCGGCAGTGCCACATCGGCATCCGTCGTGTAGATGACCGGGACCTCGATCCGACGCTCGACGATGTGGCGCAGCGCGATGTCGGCACCGATCTTGCGTGCGAGCCCCACACCCGCGCGGCGCGGTATCGGTGTACTCACCCGGTCCACGATCTCGACGTCGACGTTGCGCGCCCGGTCGATCCCGCCCGCCAGGTCCAGCAGTTCCCGCGTTCGGGCAAAGGCCGCTTCCGCGGAGCTCACGTGATCCGGCACATTGGCAACCACGATGACCAGCACATCTGCTGTTCCGCGGGGCAGTACGCGTTGGAGGAAGCCGTGAATCTCGTCGAATGCCGGTATGCAGAGCACGTGGCGGTAGGTTCGCGTGGGTGGCCGTGCACAATTCGCCTCGGGCTCCGCATAGCGCGCGAGGTACAGGCCCGCGACATCCTTCATGGAACAAGCGTCCCTGGCGTACAGTGCCGGCAGATCATCAATGCAGGGCCGCTCGCGGCGTCAGAGACCGGATGATGTCGGCTTCGCATGCAGCGATCTCGTCCCAGCGCCGGTCTATATCCGCATCGGGACACTCACTTCGCGCGAGTTCGATGAAGAGCTGCCAGTGCCGGTCCTCGCTGGCCGCAATGCGTCGATAGAAACGTGCGAGAGGCTCCTCCGTCAGCACGCCCGCGATCAGGGCAAAACGCTCCTGGCCCCGGCACTCGATCACCGACGCGACCACCAATCGATCCAACAGGTACTGGTCCCGTCCTTTGCGGACGACCTTGTTAAGGGCGTTCACGTATGCGTCGCGGGTGTCCGGTGCCGGACGAATCCCACGCTCGACCAGGAGACCGATCACATCGCGGTAATGACCGAGTTCCTCGACCGCCAGGCTTGCCATCGCCTTGAGCAACTCGGGACGGTCCGGGTAATGGGCAGCCATGGACAGCGCCATACCGGAAGCCTTCCGCTCGCAGGAGGCATGGTCCTGCAGGAACGACGGAAAGTCCGCGCGCACCGCCGTCAGCCATCGGTTTCCCGTCGCCGCCGCCAACCTTCCGCCTGATTCCATCTGCACTGGCATGGTGTCCCGCAAGTTTCGCCAGAATACAACGAGTAGAATCCTCGACATGGACGAAACGCCAGAACGGCAAACCAGCCGCAACGTCGCCAGTCTGAATCAGATGCTCAAGTTCCTGCGACCGTACCTGGCGCAGTTGACCGCAGCGGCCATCGCGCTGATCACGACTGCCTCGGTGACGCTCTCAGCCGGCCAGGGACTCCGGCTTCTGATCGACAAAACGCTGACGATCCGTAGCCCCGATGTCCTCCTCGTGAGCATCGGCGTTTTCACCGCCCTCATCCTGCTGCTCGCCGCAGGCACGTATGCGCGCTTCTACTTCATATCCTGGGTTGGCGAACGGGTCAGCGCCGATGTACGACAAGCGGTCTACGCCAACCTGGTGCGCATGCATCCCGGTTTTTTCGAGACCAATCGACCCACCGAAATCATGTCGCGCATCACCACGGATACGACGCTGTTGCAGACGGTGCTCGGTGCCTCCGCCTCCATTGCCCTGCGCAACGCCCTGCTGTTTGTCGGTGGCGTCGTGCTGCTGTTCGTCACCAATCCGAAGCTGTCCGCGATCGTCCTGGCAAGCGCGCCGGTTGTCGTCGCTCCCATCGTCCTGTTCGGTCGCCGGGTTCGACGCCTGTCGCGCACGAGCCAGACGGCGATCGCGGATGTCGGCAGCTATGCCGGTGAGTCGCTGCGCCACATCAAGGTCGTGCAGGCATTTACGCACGAAGCGCACGACATCGAAATGTTCTCAGGGCGCGTAGCCAGCGCCTTCGACATCGCCGTAAGGCGAATTCGACAGCGCGCCCTGTTGATCGCATCCGTCATGGTGCTGACTCCGGCGGCTATCGGCGCCATGCTCTGGGTGGGCGGTAACGATGTCCTGGCCGGTCGAACCTCGGCGGGAGAGTTGATCGCGTTCATCTTCTACGCCCTTGTCGTCGCCGGCTCCGCGGGTGCGATCAGCGAGGTCTGGGCAGAGATACAACGCGCAGCCGGGGCGGCGGAGAGGTTGCTGGAGCTGTTGGCTGTGAACTCCCTTCTGGCTGAACCCGAGCGTCCCGAACCCCCGACTCAACCTGGCGCCATCGCGTTCGACAACGTCTCCTTGAGCTATCCGACGAGAAACGGCGAAGTTGCCCTCCGTGGCGTCGATCTCCGCATGGCGCCGGGAGAGATGGTGGCGCTGGTGGGCCCGTCCGGTTCCGGCAAGAGTTCGCTCCTCGACCTGGTTCAGCGATTCTACGATCCGACACAAGGCGTGGTTTCGGTAAGCGGAGTCGACGCGCGCAGACTGTCATCGTCGACATTGCGCGGACAGGTCGGCTATGTACCGCAGAATCCGGTCGTGTTCGCCGGCTCGTTGAGGGAAAACGTTCTCTACGGCGCGCCGGATGCGAGCGACGACGAGATCAGGCATGCGCTTGTCGGCGCGAATGCCCTGGAATTCGTCGAAGCCCTTGAAGAGGGTCTGGATACCCGAATCGGAGAAGACGGACAGGGGCTTTCCGGCGGCCAGCGGCAGCGCCTCGCAATAGCGCGGGCACTGCTCACCTCGCCGAGAATACTGCTGATGGACGAGCCCACCAGCGCTCTCGATGCGCAGAGCGAGGAGACGATCTGTCGAACGCTGGCCGAACTCAAGGGACGATGCACGATACTCATCGTCGCCCACCGGTTATCCACCGCCGGCGTGGCGGACCGCATCGTCGTCCTCGACCAAGGCCGGGTCATCGCCGAAGGCACCCACGATTCCCTCCTGCGCGACAACGAACTGTACCGGGACTTCGCGGAGATCCAACGCATGAACGGCACCGAAGAAGCAAGGAACGTGCGTTAGGCAAGCGCAGCCCATAAACTCAGAAGTGGCCGCGGGGACGGCCGGAAGGACATTGGTCGTGGGGACGGCCGAAAGAGGAGGACACTCAAGTGGGACCGTTGTCGGGTCTGCGGGTCATCGAATTGGCCGGCATTGGACCTGGTCCATTCTGCGGCATGATGCTTTCCGACATGGGGGCGGAGGTCATTCGCGTGGACCGGCCGGCTCCGGCACGAAGCTCCCGTCCCCCCGATATCCTCGCCCGGAACCGCCGTTCGATCGTCATCGACCTCAAGACTCCGGAAGGCGTCGATATCGTTCTCAGGTTGTGCGAATCCGCCGATGCGCTGTTCGAGGGATTTCGCCCGGGCGTCACCGAGCGACTGGGGCTGGGCCCACAACAGTGCATGGCGCGCAATGAACGGCTGGTGTACGGACGCATGACCGGCTGGGGCCAGGACGGACCGCTGGCCCAGGCTGCCGGCCACGACATCAACTACATCGGCCTGACCGGGGTGCTGCATGCCATCGGCGAGAAAGGCGGCAAGCCCGTGCCGCCGCTCAACCTTATCGGTGACTTCGGCGGAGGCGGCATGCTGCTGGCCTTTGGGCTGGTCTGCGGGATCCTGGAGGCGCGCCGCTCCGGCAAGGGCCAGGTGATCGACGCGGCGATGGTAGACGGTTCGGCCGCGCTGATGGCCACCTTCTTTTCCATGGGGAGGTACTTCACCGATCGCCGCGGCACCAACATGCTCGATGGAGGCGCGCACTTCTACGGCACCTACGAGACCAAAGACGGCAAGCACATCGCGGTCGGCGCCATCGAGCCACAGTTCTATGGCCTCCTGGTGGAGAAGTCCGACGTCGATCCGGACCGATTCCAGAAACAGATGGATGCCGAGGGGTGGGCCGGCCTGAAGGAAGACCTCGCCGCTGCTTTCAAGACGAGGACCCGCGACGAGTGGTGCGAAATCATGGAAGGTACCGACGTGTGTTTCGCGCCCGTCCTTTCGATTTTCGAAGCGCCGGAACACCCGCACAACAAGGCGCGCGCAACCTTTGTCGATGTGGACGGCATCGTGCAACCCGCGCCAGCGCCCCGTTTCAGCCGTACGAGTCCCGAAATCTCTCATGGCCCGAGGCGTGCCGGCGAAGACTCCCTCGCCGTACTCTTCGACGCCGGTTTCAGCGAGATGGAAATCCGGGCATTGCAGGAGAAACGCGTTGTATCGGACGCCTGATCGACCATCACCCGGTATCCGGACTGGCTGCCTCTCCCATGGAACAAACGCCTCCGGGGAGCGCCAGCGCCCCGGGGCGGTTGGTCCATGGGCGACGAGCGGGTCCGGGCCGGAGCCTTCAGCCGGGGAGCGCGAGGGGGTACCCCTCGCAAGAAAACAGCCTTCAGCCGGGGAGCGCGAGGGGGAACCCCTCGAAAGGAGAAAACCGGAGCCGAAGGCACCGGCTGTGGGGCACTCGCGACCCGACGGTCGCGCTGGATGACGGGGGGCAGACGTGAGCGTAGAACTTCTGAACACGCATCGCTTCCACGGTTTTCGGGTTCGTCGGCAAATCGAGAATGAGACCTACCAGGAGTACTTCTCCCTGAAGAAAGAGGGGCGCCTCATGCGTGGCGCTGCCCGCGCGGAGGTGCGGCGCCGGGCGGAAGATCGGGACGTGGAGTTGGCCAGGACCCAACGCGCGGCGCGAGAAAGCGCCATGCGCGAAGTACATGTCGGCGCCGATGGCCACGTGCGCGGCATTCTCTTCCGCTGGAAGAAGGGAAAAAGCGGTAAACCGTCACCATTGTTCCAGGTAGGTATCACGTCTCTCCTGACCGGCAACGTGGTCAACACCACCGTCTCCGTTAACCGGCACGGATTAGACGAGGCGTGGCGGCGCGCGGTCGACTTCTACGCGCGCCACAGACGCATCCCCAAAGGTTCCGACGCCTATCGGGAACTCAGGCGCGCCAAACCATCCCCGACCCTGCTGGAGCGCGCTCCGCCTGCTGCCGCAACTCGAAAGAAACGCGTTGCCCGGACCCACGGTTCCGCCGATTTCTCGCGCACCGACCGGTCTGGGGATCGCCGCAGGGCGCCCGTTCGCGCACCCCGCCAGTAGCCCGCGAAAGCGAGGTTTCGACTCGGTGCGTTTGCGGACGAATGCCCCACTACCCGGCGTGCGATCCATCGCCCGATATCTTGGTTGTGCCGTCTTCGTCGGCCTGGTCGCCTGCTCGGACGATGCCATCCGACTGGCAGATGGCACCACCGCGGCGTGGTCGCAGTGGGACGGCGAGTACGTAGCGATCAACTATTGGGCCGAGTGGTGCGTCCCCTGCCGAGAAGAAATCCCGGAGCTGAATGCACTACACCACGACCGGGAGGCAACCCGCCTGGTGGTACTTGGCGTCAACTATGACGGTATCTCCGGCGAGTCGTTGGCGACGCTCATCGACGAGATGGGGATTGAATTCCCGGTCCTGGTTTCGGACCCGTCCAAACGTTTCGGCTACGACGTTCCCACGGTTTTGCCCACAACCGTGATCATCGGCCCCGATGACATCGTCCACGAGATCCTTATCGGGCCCCAGACGCGGGAAAGCCTGCTCCACGCCGCGCCGGAATCAGAGCGGGTTCGAACGCGCACCTAGTGTCGACACCAGGGTCGACGCGGATCAATCGCTCAGGTCAGTCCGACGCGATACGACTGACCGCTTCGGCTGGTGTCAACAGTACCCTCTCCGTGTCCGCGCGACGCTTGTACTCCACGAGACCCCTGGCGAGACTGCGCGCGCCGACGGTAATGCGGTGCGGGATGCCCAGAAGGTCCGACTCCGCAAACTTCACACCGGGACGTTCGTCCCGATCATCGAACAGGACATCCATGCCGGCGTCGATGCACGCGTCGTACAACGAATCCGCTGCCGCCGCCACGTCAGGATTCGCATAGTCCAAGGCCAGGATATGCACGTTGAACGGTGCGATCGACGCCGGCCAGACAATACCGTCGTCGTCATGGCACTGCTCGGCCACCGCCGCCACCAGTCTCGATATGCCGAAACCATAGCAACCCATGATCAGGGCAGTCTCGACGCCTGCCCCGTCCTGCAAGGTAAGCCGCATCGGGACGCTGTACTTGTCGCCAAGCTTGAAGATGTGGCCAACCTCGATGCCGCGGGCGAACGCGAGTTCACCGCACCCGTCCGGCGAGAGGTCGCCTTCCGTCACGTTGCGGATATCGACGACCTCAGCGTCCGCGAAGTCGCGTGACCAGTTGACCCCCGTGAGATGGAATCCCTCCTCATTGGCGCCGCATACACAGTTGGCGGCTGCGGCGGCGGATCGATCCACGTATACCGGCAATTCAAGCCCCACAGGCCCAATGGACCCAATGGGACAACCGGTCGCCGCCTCGACCTCCGCGTCGTCCGCGAATGTCACCGGTGCCGCCACCGGAGGAAGGCGGGCCGCCTTCGTCTCATTCAGTTCGTGGTCGCCCCGAAGCACGAGTGCGATCCAGGGCCCCTCGGCGCCGCGAACGATCAGGGTCTTGATGCAGCGCGCCGGATCCACGCGCAAAAGCGCCGCTATGTCGGCGATGGTCCTGGCACCCGGGGTCGCGACTTTCCCCAACGAATCGGGCCGTTCGTCGGACGGCTCGGGCGCCAGCGCCCTGGCCTTTTCGACATTCGCCGCGTAGCCGCTGTTCGGACAGTACGCCATGAGATCTTCGCCCGACTCGGCGAGCACCTGGAACTCGTGCGATTCGCCGTCGCCAATGGTTCCCGCGTCCGCCTCGACAACCCGGAAGTCGACGCCAATGCGCTTGAGGATCGCCGTATACGCGTCGTACATGTCGCGGTAGGTCCGATCCAGGGACGCTTCGTCCAAGTGGAAGGAATAGCCATCCTTCATCAGGAACTCGCGTGCGCGCAACAGGCCGAAACGGGGCCTGATCTCGTCGCGGAACTTGGTATGCATCTGGTAGACGTTCAACGGAATCTGTTTGTAGCTGTCCACCGTACGCCGAACCAGATCGGTGACCACCTCCTCGTGGGTCGGGCCCATCGCGTAATCGCGTTCGTGCCGGTCCCGCATGCGCATCAGCTCGGGACCCATCACGTCCCAGCGACCGCTCTCGCGCCACAGATCGGCGGGTTGGACCACCGGCATCTGTATCTCCTGGGCCCCGAAACGCGCGAGTTCTTCCCGCACGATCGCCTCGATCTTGCGCATGACGCGCAGGCCGAGCGGAAGCCAGGTGTACAGTCCACCGGCGACACGACGGATGAAGCCGGCGCGAAGCAAAAGGACGTGGCTCGCGACCTCGGCTTCCGCTGGCGTTTCCTTCAGGGTCGGTATCAGGGTCTGGCTGGCTCGCATGGCTTTAAGCATAGCAAGCCGGTGTTTCCATGATTGGTCGACGACCGTCAAACAGACCCCACAACGGGTGGTTGATCATCGTCCTCGTTGTTATGATTTCCTGTTTGAACCGTGGCGCGAGAGTCTTGAGGTGCCGATCTACGAATACGAGTGCAAGGCCTGTCGGCATGGATTCGAGAGTATCCAGAAGATCAGCGAGCCGCCGCTGGTGGATTGCCCGGCGTGCGGCGAGCCGGAACTGAAAAAGAAGATCTCCGCCGTCGCATTCAGACTGAAGGGCGGCGGATGGTACGAGACCGATTTCAAGTCCGGCGACAAGAGGAACCTGCACGGTGAACAGGCCAAGTCCGGCAGTTCAGGCGACTCGTCGGACTCCACGAAGACCGAATCCAAACCGAGCGACGCGAACGGCCCAGGCGGATCAACAGCCGGATCAACAGCCGCATCGTCCAACGGCGGCTCCGGCGGCGCAAAGGCTTCCGAATCGAATTCTTGAACATCACACAATGCGTCAGCGCTGAGCAACGTCGACCAGCGCTGCGCGACCTCGAATTGGCAGGCTAACCACATGCGCACCCACCACTGCTCGGATCTCTCCGCGGCGAACATCGGCGACGAGGTGGAGCTCACCGGTTGGGCACATCGACGACGCGACCACGGCGGCGTCATCTTCATCGATCTTCGCGACCATACCGGCATGGTGCAGGTCGTCTACGACCCGGATGCCAGGGAGAGTTTCGCGGTCGCCGACAGGGTTCGCAACGAATTCGTCCTGCGCGCGACCGGACGCGTTCGACGCCGCCCGGAGGGGATGGTGAATCCAGACCTCGCCACCGGCGAGATCGAGGTTCTCGGGTCATCGCTCGAAATCCTGAACGCCTCAGAGACGTTGCCCTTTCAGCTCGACGAGTACTCGAGGGCGGGCGAGGAGGTACGTCTCAAGTACCGGTACCTGGACCTCCGTCGTCCTCCCATGCAGGAGCGCCTACGGATGCGCGCGCGAGTCGCTAGTCATATCCGCCGCTTCCTGGAGAGCGAGGACTACGTCGATATCGAAACGCCGACGCTGACCCGAGCGACGCCGGAGGGCGCGCGGGACTACCTGGTCCCGAGCCGCATTCACGCCGGGGGGTTCTATGCCCTGCCGCAGTCGCCGCAGGTATTCAAACAGCTCCTGATGATGTCCGGGTTCGACAAGTACTACCAGATCGCCCGCTGCTACCGCGACGAAGACCTGCGCGCCGATCGCCAGCCGGAATTCACGCAGATCGACATCGAAGCGTCGTTCGTCCAGGAGTCGGACGTGATGCGACTCACCGAAGGCATGCTGAAGTCGCTGTTCTCCGAGGTTCTGGGGGTGACGCTTCCCGACTTCCCCGTCTTGACCTGGAGCGAAGCCATGCGTCGTTTCGGTAGCGACAAGCCTGATCTGCGCAATCCGCTGGAACTCGTCGACATCGCCGACCTGATGGCAGACACGCAATTTAACGTGTTCCGCGCGCCCGCCGCCGATCCGAAAGGCCGGGTGGTCGCACTTCGGGCACCCGCCGCCGCCACGCTGTCGCGCAAGACACTCGACGACTACGTCGCATTCGTCGGCACCCTCGGTGCCAAGGGTCTCGCCTACATCAAGGTGAATGACCGCGCGGCCGGCGTCGCAGGCCTGCAATCGCCGATCATCAAGTTTCTCGATGCCCATACGATAGAACAGGTGTTGGATCGTGTCGGCGCGCAGAACGGAGACATCGTGTTCTTCGGCGCGGACCGGGCGGATGTCGTGAACCTGTCCATGGCTGCATTCCGGCTCCAGCTAGGAACCGACCTCGACGTGGTCGAAGACCGGTGGGCGCCGCTCTGGGTGACCGAGTGGCCCATGTTCGAACAAAACGAAGCCGGGGCGCTGACGCCCGCGCACCATCCCTTCACCATGCCGGCGTGTTCTGTGGCCGAGATGCGCGATAATCCGTCCGGCGCGTTCGCAAAGGCGTACGATGTCGTGCTCAACGGGGTCGAGGTAGGCGGCGGTTCGATTCGGATCCACGATCACGCGATGCAAAAGCAGGTGTTCTCCGCACTCAAGGTCGGAGAAGAGATGTTCGGCCATTTGCTCGACGCCTTGCGATTCGGTTGTCCGCCGCACGGGGGCATCGCCCTCGGTCTTGACCGCTTGGTGATGCTCATGGTCGGCACCGAAGCGATCCGCGACGTCATTGCCTTTCCCAAGACACAGACCGCCGTCTGTCCGCTGACGGTAGCGCCAGCACCGGCCGGTCCGGACCAGTTGCGGGAACTCCACCTTCGCCTGCGGGAGCGTAGCAGCTGATGGCCGGCCACTCGAAGTGGGCCAACATCAAGCACCGCAAGGCGGAGCAGGACGCCAAGCGCGGAAGACTCTGGTCGAAGTTGATCCGCGAAATCACCGTCGCCGCGCGATTGGGCGGCGGTTCCATCGTCGACAATCCGCGCCTGCGGGCGGCATCCGACGCCGCGCTGGCCGCCAACGTCCCGAAGGACACCATCGACCGCGCGATTCAGCGGGGGGCCGGCGGCGGCGAAGGTGTCGACGTCGAAGAGATCGTCTACGAGGGATATGCGCCCGGGGGTGTCGCCGTGCTGGTCGAGGTGATGACCGACAATCGAAACCGTTCCGTCGCGGGCGTACGACATGCGTTCAGCAAGCACGGGGGCAATCTGGGAACGAACGGTTCCGTCGCATACCTGTTCAGGAAGGTGGGTGTTGCGTCATTCGCCCCCGGCGCGGACGAGGATGCCATTCTCGATGCAGCGCTCGAAGCCGGCGCCGAAGACGTGGACAGCGATGACGACGGCTCGATGTCGATCACGACGGCCCCCGAAACGTTCGGCGGTGTCGTCGACGCGCTGGCGTCCGCCGGACAGGTTCCCGATCATGCCGAGGTGACGATGGTGCCTTCGAGCTGGTGCGACTGCGATATCGACGCGGCGCAGAAGGTCCTTCGCCTCATAGACGCGCTGGAAGACCTCGACGATGTGCAGAGTGTGTACAGCAACGCATCCTTCCCGGCCGACGCACTGGGCGGTCCTGGCGAATGATGCGCGTCCTCGGCGTAGATCCGGGATCGCGGGTTACGGGCTATGGCCTGATAGACGATGACGGCGGTCGGGCAAGATATGTCGCGAGCGGCTGCATCAAGAGCGATGCGGGTGCCGATTTCAGTGCAAGGCTGGTGGACATCTTTCGCGGCATCGACACGGTGATAGGAGAATACGGACCGGACGAGATCGCGGTCGAGGAGGTGTTTGTCGCCAGGAATCCATCGTCCGCCCTGAAACTCGGCCAGGCGCGAGGGGTCGCAATAGCCGCGGCAGCCGCGCACGACATAGCCGTGGTCGGATACCCCGCGCGGCAGGTAAAACTTGCCGTCGTCGGCGCCGGCGGGGCAACCAAGGATCAAGTGCAGTACATGGTGAAGACGGCGCTGCGCTTGAGCGACAGTCCCGCAGCAGATGCGGCCGACGCGCTCGCCGTGGCGCTGTGTCACCTCGATGCGAGGAATGCCAGGTGATCGGCAGGATCTCGGGCGACGTGGTGGCGGCCGACGACGGGGTGCTGCTGATAGACGTGCGTGGCGTGGGCTATGAGGTTGCCGTAACGCAATCCACCCAGGAGAGACTCTCCGCCACGAAGACCTCGGTGGAACTTTTCACACACCAGGCCGTGCGCGACGACGCCATCACGCTTTTCGGTTTTCCCTCGCTCGAGGAACGGTCGCTGTTTCGTCTGCTGATCAAGGTCAGCGGCGTGGGGCCGCGAGTGGCCATGGCGATGCTGGGATTCCTACCCGCAGAGGCGCTCACCCGCTGCATCGCCGATGGCGAAACAGGCCTCCTGACCAAGGTCCCGGGCGTTGGCAAGAGAACTGCGGAGCGCGTCATCGTGGAGTTGAAGGACCGTCTGGACGCCTTGCCCATCGGCGCCCGCGAAAGCGCCGCAGCCGTCGCGGACGACCACGCCGTGGAGGATGCCGTCCGCGCGCTGGTGGGACTGGGTTGGCGCGCCGCCGAGGTACGGGATGTGGTTGCCGACGCGCACGTCGATGGTGAGTCCACCGAAGAACTGATTCGTGCGGCGCTGAGAAGATTGGGCAGCGAAGCGTGAGCATAGAACGCGACCGCATCACGTCGACCCAGGCCAATCCTCGCGATGAGTCACAGGAACGCTCCCTGCGACCGACGCGCCTTTCCGAATACGTCGGCCAGGCAAAGGTCAAGGAACAGATTGGCATCGCCATCGAAGCCGCGCGCCATCGCGGCGATTCGCTTGACCACACCCTGATTTGCGGTCCGCCCGGACTGGGCAAGACGACGCTCGCACACATCATCGCTAACGAGTTGGATGTCGCGATAAAGGCGACCTCGGGGCCGGTCATCGAGATTCCCGGACGCCTGGCCGCCATGATCACCAACCTGGAGCCTGGCGATGTCCTGTTCGTCGACGAGATTCACCGCCTGTCGCCCGTCGTGGAGGAGCGTCTGTATCCGGCCATGGAAGACGCCGAAATCGACATCCCGGTGGGCGAGGGTCCGGCAGCCAAGTCGATCAAGTTCCGCTTGCCGCAGTTCACCCTGGTGGGAGCGACAACGCGCGCCGGGCTACTGACGTCGCCGTTTCGCGACCGGTTCGGAATAGTGCAGCGCCTCGAGTTCTACTCGGTCAACGAGCTGGCCACGATCGTGGAAGCGTCGGCGGCAAAGATGGAGGTCTCCGTGAACAGGGGCGGCGCGCGGGAAATCGCCAGCCGGTCCCGCGGCACACCCCGAATCGCCAACCGCCTTACGCGCCGCGTACGTGACTACGTGCAGGTGCGCGGAGACGGCAGAATCACGATGCAGTCCGCTCGCAAATGGCTCGATCAACTCGACGTCGACCAGGAAGGGTTCGATCAACTGGACCGCAAGTTGCTGGACACCGTGCTCCGCCACTTCGCTGGTGGTCCGGTGGGACTGGACTCCCTCGCGGTCGCGATCAGCGAGGAAAGAGATACCATCGAGGATGTGCTCGAACCGTACCTCATTCGGGAAGGCTTCCTCATGCGCACCCCCCGGGGCCGCGTCGCGACCGAAAAGGCCTACCGGCACTTTGGCCTGCGACCATCCGAAAGCGCGGCGCCCGGGCGACAAAGCCCGCTTGACCTCGGTTTCGACGATGGCGAAGACGCGCCGGACGCATCAAGGTAGCAACGAGAAACCACCAGTAGCAGCAGCCACCCCACATGCCGCAACAAATCCCCATATTCGACCTGATAGTCAATGCAAGCCTGCTCGTCCAGATTGTCATGGCGCTGCTCGCCGCGGCATCCGTGATCTCCTGGATGATGATATTTCAGCGCTGGTTTGCCCTCAGTCGCGCCCATCGCCAGATGGAAGCATTTGAAGACCGGTTCTGGTCTGGCGTCGATCTCAGGGAGCTGTACGGCGAACTGCAGGAGGACGCGGACAACCTGAACGGCAGCGAGATGATCTTCGCGGCCGGTTTCCGCGAGTACATCCGCCTGTCCAACCAGGCGGGCGTCGACGCGGATGCCGTCATGCAGGGCGTCGAGCGGGCGATGCGCGTCGCGCGCGGCCGCGAAGAAGAAACCCTGGAACGCCACCTCGGGTTCCTGGCCACCGTTGGTTCCACCAGCCCCTACGTGGGGCTGTTCGGCACGGTCTGGGGCATCATGAATTCGTTCCGCAGCCTCGCGAACATGAGCCAGGCGACGCTTGCATCGGTGGCGCCGGGGATATCCGAAGCCCTGATCGCCACCGCGATGGGGCTGTTCGCCGCCATCCCCGCCGTGATCGGCTACAACCGTTTCACCGCCCGGGTCGATGTCCTGGTCAAGCGCTACGACACCTTTGCCGAAGAGCTGACCAGCATCCTCTACCGCGCGGCGCACAAGACCTGAGAGTGTCCCATGGCCGAACGTCGCAAACCCATGTCCGAGATCAACGTCGTGCCGTATATCGACGTGATGCTGGTCCTGCTCGTCATCTTCATGGCAACGGCGCCGCTGTTGACCCAGGGCGTCGACGTGGATCTTCCCCAGGCGCCTTCGGAACCGCTGTCCGACGATGAAGACGACCCGCTGGTCATCACCGTGAATCGCGAGGGCGCCCTGTTCGTCAACACCGGTGTGCGCAAGGACACCGAAAGAGGCCGACGCGTCACCATCTTCTCGCTCGAGGACGAGGTGTCGCGAATTGTCGGCGCGCGTCCGAATGTGCCCGTGTACGTTCGGGCTGATCACACCCTCGACTACGGCATGGTCGTCAGGGTGATGACCGCATTGCAGAAGGCCGGCGCCGAGAGCGTCGGCCTGATTACGGATCCGCCCGACATCAGCGCCGCAGCCGAAGGCGGATGATGCACACGCTTCGTGACTACAGCCTTCCTCTGCTGCTGGCATTTGGCGTCCACGCCGCCGTGGCTTTCACGCTGTCGCAGGGCTGGAAGCCTCCCCCGATGGAACCCCGGGTCGTCGCACCCAACATCGTCGACGCGGCACTGCTCGTGCTTGAGCGACCTGCACCAAAGCCTGCGCCGCCCGCTCCTCCACCTCCTCCCGCACCCAAACCCCAGCCGGAGCAGCCGGTCGCCGAAGTCCAGAAACCGAAGGTCGATCCCCTCGCCGAACAACGGCGCGAACGCGAGGACGCCGAACGCGAGCGGCAGCGAGAAGAGGAGGCGCGGAAAAAGCGGCTTGAGGCTCTGGCGGAAAGCGCGTTCGAAGAGGAGCTCGCGCGCGAGATGATGGATCTCGGCGAAGACACCGACGATCCCGCAGCACTCACGTACGCCGACGCCATCTATCGCGCTGTCGTCGCCAACTGGTCGAGGCCTCCCTCGGCGCGCAACGACATGGAAGCGCAGTTGCGCGTGGAGTTGATTCCCACCGGCGAGGTCGTCTCGGTGACAGTGATATCATCAAGCGGCAACAACGCCTTTGACCGCTCCGCCGAGGCCGCCGTTCACAAGGCGCGACGGTTCGAGGTGCCTCCGGAAACGAGATTGTTCGAGCGGCACTTCCGCTCATTCGTCTTGCTGTTCAAACCACAGGATCTGTTACGTTGAATACCATGAAAGTGCCCCACCGCCGGCGCCTACGGCTTCGCCCGTGGCCCGGCCCCGCTCGTCGCCCATGGAACAAGCGCCCCGCGTCGCTGGCGCTCCCCGGAGGCGTTTGTTCCATGCGAGTGCCCCACGGTCGTCGCCTTCGCCTTCGCCCGTGGCCCGGCCCAACTCGTCGACCATCGAACAGTCGCTCCGCGTCGCTGCCGCTCCCCGGAGGCGTCCGTTCCGTGCGAGTGCCCCTTTGGGGCGCATGCCTCGCCGCGTCGCTGATCGCTGCGCGCGTCTTCGCGCTGGAAACGATCATCATCAATCAGGGCTACGACAACCCGACCAAGATCGCCGTAGTCCCCTTCGAAACCCTGGACTCGACCGATGCCGGGATCGCCGATGTGGTCTCCTTCGACCTCGCGCGCAGCGGCCAGTTCGATCCGCTGCCGAGGGAGAACATGCTGTCGTTCCCCGCCCGGATCGAGGACGTGTTCTTCCGCGACTGGCGTATTCTCGGCATCGAATACGTGGTTGTCGGCCGCCTGCGGAGCCAGCCGAACGGTGACTTCTCCGTTGCCTACCACCTGTTGGACGTGTTCAACGAACGCGAACTGACGACACGCCGGATCGACGCGCAGCCACCTCAGCTACGGGATGTCGCCCACAGCATCGCCGACGACGTGTACGAGCACATCACCGGTATTCCGGGAGCTTTCTCGACGAAGATCCTCTACGTGCTGGCGAAGAACGCCGGCACGTCATACGCAACCTACGAACTTAAACTGGCGGACTCCGATGGCGCCCGAGCGCGCACGCTGTTCGAGTCCGATGAGCCCCTGCTGTCATCGAGTTGGGCGCCGGACGGACGACGCGTAGCCTACGTGTCGTTCGAGGGCCGCAGGCCGGCCATCATCATTCAGGACATCGTCACCGGTGCACGCTCGCGGGTCGCCGAATACAGGGGCCTCAACAGCGCCCCGGTGTTCTCGCCCGACGGCAATCGACTCGCGCTGGTCCTTTCCCGCGACGGCAACGCGGAAATCTACGTGAAGGATCTCTTGACTGACGAGCTACGGCGCATCACCAGATACCCGTCCGCCATCGATACCGAGCCGAGCTGGACAGCGGACGGCACGGGGTTGATCTTCACATCCGACCGGGGCGGCCGCCCGCAGATCTATCGAATCGACCTGACCAACTCGATGGTCGAGCGGCTGACTTTCGAGGGCGATTACAACGCCCGAGCTCGCCTGCTGCCGGACGGAAAGAACCTTGTGTACGTCCACAGGCGGAAGGGCACCTATCACATCGCCTGGCAGAATCTCGAACGAGATGAGGGCATTCGAGTGCTCACGGCTACACCGCTGGATGAGTCGCCGTCCATCGCGCCGAATGGAACGATGCTGATCTATGCCACGCAGGTGGGGGGTAGGGGTATACTAGCGGTTGTTTCGATAGACGGACGCGTCAAGTACCGGCTGCCTTCGGCGGAAGGCGACGTGAGAGAACCTGCGTGGTCCCCGTACATGGATGCGTTTTCGCCGGGAACCTAGCCCCGCTTAAGCGTTGGTCAGGGGATCGAGATCGACAATACAGGAGAAGTGAAGTGAGGCATTTTTCGACAGCGAGCGGGACTTTGTGGGGGAACCGCGCGATGGGATTCGTCGTTGCGGTGCTTGCCGGTGGCATTTTAGCCGGCTGCGCAAGCTGCGCTGGCCCGCAACCCGTAGAAGTTATAGATGACGAACCGGCACCCGAGCCAGCACCGCCACCGGCACCCGTCGAGGAGAAGCCACGCGTGGATGACGAGGGTGTCCCGTACGACGAAGATACCGGACGCCCGCTGTCAAGAGTCGTGCACTTCGACTTCGACAAGGCGGTGCTGCGGCCTGCAGACATACGCGTCCTTGAACAACACGCAGCCTTCCTCTCTACCGCCCGAGACCGTTCAATCGCCGTGGAAGGTCATTGCGATGAACGCGGAACGCGCGACTACAACCTGGCGCTGGGCGAGAAGCGGGCAAACGCCGTGGCGGAATTCCTGACTGCCGCGGGGGTGCGTCGCTCGCAGATAGCGGATGTCGTGAGCTACGGAGAAGAACAGCCTGTCGATGTCGGCTCTAATGAGGATGCTTGGGCAAAGAACCGGAGAGCGGTCCTCGTCTATCAATGAGGCGACCTCGGCCGGAGCCGTCCCCGCAAAGCGAACGGCTCCGACTGACGCGCTTCCCGCGCCGGTGAAGCAAGGCAATGATCGGCAACGCGTCCGCCTTGCGGGAGCGCGTTCGCCGCATGGTTGGCGATGGCTGGCAGGCGTCCTTGCCCTGTATTCCTTCAGTAGCGTCCACGGTGCGGCACCGGTGGAAGAGTCGGTGGCCGAGTCGGTGGCCGAGAAAGCCGCGCCTTCCAGGGGTCCCGTTTCCGAAGGGCAACGCAATGCGACGATTCCCGTCACTTCGCCCGCCCCGACAACCCCAGGAGCAGCCCCTTCTACGAGCCAGCTAGGGCAACTCTTCTACCAGCTACAGTTGTTGCGTGACGAGGTCCAGCGCCTCAATGGCGTGATCGAGGAGCAGCAGAACCAGATCGAGCGGCTGGCGCGGGAGCAGCACGAGCGCTACCTGGGTCTGGACAGGCGAATCGCGGAGTTGAGCGGCGGGACGATTGCGTCCGGGGGGCCCGGGGTGCCCGCAGTGAATACGGGATCCGTTCGTCCGGAAGTGATCGCAGACCCGTCGTCAGGCCAGCCCGGTGAAACGCCGACGGAGAGGGGGACATACGAGTCAGCCTACGAAATGATGCAACGCCACGAGTACGAATCCGCGGCGGAGATCTTTCAACGGTTGATCGACGAATATCCCAACGGCCAGTACGCGCCGAGTGCTTTCTACTGGCTGGGCGAATTGCATCGAAAGAACGGTGACCCCGAAGCCGCCCGCCAGTCCTTTGTGCTGGTTGTCGATCTCTATCCGGATCACAACAAGGTGCCGGATGCATTGTACAAACTCGGCGTCGTCTACACGCAACTCGACGAACCAGATCGCGCCATCGAATACCTCGATCGTGTCGTGCGAGAGTATCCCGACTCAACTGCCGCAAGCCTGGCACAGCAACACGCCGCCGAACTGCGTTAGTGCCATAAAACCCGCCGGCCTTCGGGCACGCCGTATTTCACCTCCGCCCAAGCAACGATGCGCCCCGATAAACCAGAATGAAAGCGCCCCACAACCATCGCCTTCGGCTCCGCCTGTGGCCCGGCCCCGCTCATCGATCATGCAACAACCGCCCCCGGTCGCTTGCGCTCCCGGACACGTTTGTTCCATGAACGGACCTTCCCCCACCTCTCTGCGCATCACCGAGATATTTCACTCCCTCCAGGGAGAATCATCGTCCATGGGCAGGCCCACCACTTTCGTAAGGCTCACGGGTTGTCCGCTAAGGTGCCAATACTGCGACACGGCTTACGCTTTCACGGGCGGTGACATCATGGCGATTCAGGCCGTGGTCCAACGCGTCGGCGACTTTCCCGCCCGTTTCGTCACCGTGACGGGCGGCGAACCGCTGGCGCAGCCTGGCGTACATCCCTTGATGACCACGTTGTGCGACGGCGGCTATCGCGTTTCATTGGAGACCGGGGGTGCCCTGAACATTTCCGATGTCGACGACCGCGTCACCATCGTCATGGATCTGAAGACACCCGGTTCGCGGGAAGCCCACCGCAACGACTACGGGAATGTCGAACGGTTGAGGGACAAGGACGAGGTCAAGTTCGTAATCTGTGATGATCGCGACTACGCATGGGCCAGGCTCAAGTGCGAAGAACTGAATCTGCGTGAACGCGTGGGCGAGATACTGTTTTCGCCTTGTGCTGAGCAACTGTCCCCGCAGGACCTCGCGCGCTGGATCTTGCGTGACGGGTTGGACGTACGCATGCAGATTCAGTTGCACAAGGCGCTTTGGGGAGATCAGCCCGGCCGATGAGACGCGCTGTAGTCCTCGTTTCGGGCGGCCTGGACTCGGCCACGGCGCTGGCCATCGCGCGAAACCGGGGATTCGACTGCTACGCGCTGTCCATCGCCTACGGACAGCGCCACGATGTTGAACTCGAAGCCGCGAAACGCATCGCCAGCGCAATGGATGTTCGCGTTCACAGGGTGATCGCTGTCGACCTGTCATCCTTCGGCGGTTCGGCCCTCACCGACCCGAACATCGCCGTGCCTCAGACACCAACCAACGGCATCCCGATCACTTACGTCCCCGCGCGAAATACCGTGTTCCTGTCCCTGGCGCTGGCGTGGGCGGAAACGATCAGCGCCCGAGACATCTTCATCGGCGTGAACGCCGTGGATTACTCCGGCTACCCCGACTGCCGCCCGGCTTTCGTAAAGGCGTTCGCCAAACTCGCCAACCTGGCTACAAGAGCAGGGATCGAAGGCGAGAAGTTCGTGATCCATACGCCGCTTATCGAACTGTCCAAGGCCGAGATCATCCGGCGCGGAGTCGCGCTTGGCGTCGAGTTCAGCCAGACCGTTTCCTGCTACCAGCCCGACACCCATGGCCGCGCCTGCGGCAAGTGCGATAGCTGTCGCATTCGCCGCGAGGGGTTCGCCGCCGCTGGCGTTCCCGATGCGACGGAGTATCAACCCTGACACTCACTCTGAAGCGCGGGCTAGTGCTGATGTTCCGCAAGATTTTGGTGGGCCGTCTGGGACTCGAACCCAGGACCAACGGGTTAAAAGCCCGCTGCTCTACCAACTGAGCTAACGACCCTGGTCGCGAGCGGCGTGCATTGTATGCACGCGCCCGACCTTGAACAAGACGACGCCACCCTTCCTTCCCGGAGCGAACGAAACGGTCACGCTGGCGGACGATCCACGATAACCCCGGATCGTTCCAGTTCGTCGATCTCTTCGTCCGAGTAGTCGAGCCAGTCCTTCAGCACCGCCGCGTTGTCCGCACCGAACTTCGGGCACGGCGTCCAGTCCGAGCTTGAGATTCCCTGCATCTTGATAGGATTGCCCGGCATCGATGTCGGTCCGGGTTCGAGGGGCACGAAGAATTTCCGTTCGCGCGCCTGCGGGTCACTCAGCATTTCCGGCGTCGTGTTGACCGGACCAGCGGGGACGGCCGCCGTCTGCAGTGCCCCGGCGGCGGTGCACTTGTCGCGATGCGAGGTCCAACGCGAGATCACCGCATCGATTTCCAAGCGGTCGCGTCGTCGGGTCGCGAAATCGGCATCGGCGTCGAGTCCCGGGACGACTGAGCAGAGCGCCCTCCAGTCGTCGTCGTTGCGGCATGCGATGGCAATCCATTGGTCTTCTCCGGCGCTTGGATATACGCCGTGCGGCTCCATCTTCGGGTGGCGGTTGGCGAGCCGTTCGACGGGTTTCCCGAGTTGACTTTCGATTAGCCAGGGGCCGCAAAAGGAAACAGCGGCTTCGTGCAATGCCATTTCTACGAAGGCCCCCTTGCCCGTCTGCTTGCGGCGGCGCAGCGCGGTCACGACTCCGCCCGCGGCACTAACCGCGGCGACCGCGTCCATCAACGCCATGGCGGTATTACGCGGCTCGTCTGGTCCGTATCCCAAGACGTCCGAAAGTCCGCTCATAGCCTCGACCGCAGGACCGAACGCCACGCGCTGGCTGTACGGCCCTTCGATGCCGTAGCCCGGCATGGCGACGTAGATGATTGAGGGATTCTCGGCCGCGAGGACCTCGTAGGAAAGCCCAAGTCTCGACATGGTGACGGAATGAAAGTTTTCGACCACCACGTCCGCCACCCGCACCAACCGCAGGAACGTTTCCCTGCCGGCATCCGTCTTGAGGTCGATAGCGACGCTCCGCTTGTTGCGCTGCAGCTTTACGAAGATGGCGTTCCGGTTCCAAGGCTCGTCGCCGGGGCCGCCATCGATCCAGCCGCCGAGGGTCTCGTTCACCGGGAATTCCCGCGGCCCCCTGCCCATCGGCGCTTCGATCTTGACTACCTCGGCCCCTAGATCCGCAAGGAAACGCGTACCGAGCGGTCCGGCCCAGACATGGGTCAGATCCAGAATGCGCACGCCCCGCAGTGGACCGTCAGCCATGCCGCTGCTCCCGTTCCGAAGTACTGGCAGGTCGCGGCGATGACCCGTCCATCCGCCATCCGATGCGCGGAGAGGCGACGCGACCATACGCACCATCCACCTGCTGCCAGAAGTCGCGCTCCGCGAGATGCGGATCCTGCAACACCTCATCGAAGGTCTTGAGTTCACCGCAGGGAAACCTGTACTCCGTCGCGCGCGCCAGCACCTCCGCCGTCGACAACGACGCGAAGGCCTCGTCCAGGATCTCGTGCAGCGCCTCCCGGTTGGCCATGCGGCCGGCATTCGTCTCAAAGCGCGGGTCGATCACGAGCTCCGGCCGATCGACGGCCGTGGCCAGGGCGTCCCAGAAATCGCGAGTGATATTGATGTAGACCCAGCCGTCCGCGCAGCGATACAGGTTGCTCGGCGATGCGTAAAGGAAGTCGTTGCCGTGACGGGAACGAATCTCGCCCGCGCAGGTCCACAACACCGTCGTGAACTGGCTCAACGCCATGACCGATTCGAACATGCCGACGTCGATGACGTTCTCCTCTCCGGCCAGTCGACTTGCGTTCGCCGCGAGATAGGCGAAACCGCCGCCCTGGAACTCCGCATAGTGGCCCGGCAGGGTCAGTGGCACCCGGTCCGAATCGCCCATGAGATAGGTGTATCCCCCCATTGCCAGAAGCGTGCCCGGCGTAGCGCTCCAGTTGCTTTTCGGTCCCGTGCGGCCGAAGGGCGTAATGGCAGCCTTTACCGGCGCGCGCCAGTCATCGAAACCAAGGTCCAACAGGCCCTCGGCAGTGGGTGTCTCGGCGACAACGACATCGGCACGGTCCGCGAGTTCGCCGATGATCTTCAGATCGTCTGTCTGGATGTGTCTCTTGCCGTCGTGAAGATAAACGTCTAGCGCCGTCGAACCGTGCTCGCTCGGCGCCAGCGATGCCGCCGCGACACGAACGACCTCGCAACCCGCCTGCACGAACATCCGCCCGCAATAGCCGGCGGCGAATCCCCCGATTTCCAACACTCGATCCATTGCAGTTCGGCCTCAACCAGCCTCGATTTCATCCACCAGGCCCCACGCGAGCGCTGTTGCCGCGTCGACTCGCTCGCCGGTCAACGCCATGTAGGCCAGTCGGCGGCGGCCGATTCGGGGCAGGATGCTGGCTGTCCCCCCGGCACCGGGCACGAGCCCCATGGAGACCTCGGGGAGTCGGAAGAAGGCGTCTTTCCGCGCAATGACGCGGTTGACGAACGCCGGCAGTTCGATACCAGCCCCAATGCAAGCCCCGTGCAGCCGCGCCTGGACGCGATCTCGGAGCGCATGCAACATCGCGCCCGCGCTGCGCGTGAGGCGCGACGCATGTGCACGGCCCGCGTCGGAACCTTCGCCAAACTCATCCAGATCGCCCCCGGCGCTGAAGCAGACACCCGCACCGCGAAGGATCGCCTTCTCGATACCCGGATCGTCTGCCACAAGGTACAACGCCTCGCACAACGCATCGCGCAAGCCGGACGAATAGGCATTGCGTCTTTGCGGCCGGTTCAGCGTGATATGGAGTTCGTCGTGTACCCGATCGACGATCACGGACGGCGCCGGGTCGGGCGGCATCCGACGAGACGGGCGCGAAGCAAGCCACGACTGGAATTCGGCGCCGTGCTGCAGGGTCGAATACGCGAGAGACTCCGCGAGCAGGGCATCCTCGGTTGAGACGCGCCCGTTATGCCGCAACAGTCCTACCAGCGTCATGGACGCTATCGGGTTGCGCTCGATCGCCGCGGTGACGATCTCCAACTCCGTATCCGATGCGACCACGACGTCCACCACGTCGGGCGCCGCATCCACCCCATCGCCAATCCCGATCACGGGACAGTTCGGCCAATACGACGGGGCCGGCGCGGCACGACCATCGAGCGCGACCAGCGCGTAGGGCATTCCGCAGAGCGGCGAGAACGCCTCGGCTGCAGCCGGCGATGTCAGCCCGGCCACAAGGTCGGGAATTGAAGACGGACTGTCCAAGCGGTTTCTATCTCCAGGGAGATGACGGACAAATTATTGCATTCGAGCGCAAGTCGACGCAGGCCAAGCCGCGAAGGCCCTCATGAGCCTCCTGCAGATCACCCAAATCGCGCTTTTGCCCGCGCCATCGCCCTGGCGGCCTCCACCTCGCGGTCCCGGCTCGGCGCGCTGGTCACCAGGGACGAGAGCAGCGCGGCCGTCGCTTCGGCGACAGCCCGCACCGCCTCGTCGAACGCATCTCGATTGGCTTGGGACGGCTGTCTGAAACCGCTCACCTTGCGTACGTACTGCATGGCCGCCGCTTCCACTTCCGTTGCGGTGGCCGGCGGTTGGAAGTTGAATAGAGTCCTGATGTTGCGGCACATTCGTCAATCCTTGCGTTCCAGTTCACATTCGGATGTTATCCATGACGAAGTGCTCCTGTCCGTCGTTTAATCACCCATGTTGCTGATTCGAGACGCCGAACTCGGTTCAGACCGCGTCGATGTACGCTGTCGCGACGGCCGCATCGTCGAAATCGGCACCGGGCTTATTGGAAAGTGCGACGAAAAAGTTCTTGAGGCGCGGGGCGGAGCGCTGCTTCCGGGGCTCCACGATCACCACATCCACGTGTTCGCCCTCGCTGGCGCGCGCAGGTCCGTCAAATGCGGCCCACCGGAAATCACCGATCGCGAAGCGCTTGCCGCCGCACTTGCGAGCGCCACGGGCAGCGAATGGATACGCGGCGTCGGCTATCACGAATCCGTCGCAGGGATGCTGGACCGACGCGCGCTGGACGCGATCATGCGCGAGCGTCCTGTCCGGATGCAGCATCGCTCCGGCAAGATGTGGTTTCTGAACTCCGCAGCAGCACGGATCCTGGGACTTGATGGCACCTTCGATGGCCGCCTTTTCCGCCGCGACGAGTGGTTGCGCGAACACGTTACCACCGATGTCGATCTCGCGGCGTTGTCGCTGGAACTCTCAAGCTACGGCATCACCGGAGTGACAGACGCCACCCCGTCCAACGACGACACGACCGCAGGGGAAATCACCGCTCGGGGAGTGCGGCAGCGCGTGTGTGCAATGGGAGGCGATGACCTATCGCAGGGTACTTTGAAGATCATGCTCGACGAGTACGCGCTGCCGGACTTCGACGGGCTCCGAGCCCGAATAGCCAAAGCGCACGCGCAGGGCCGACCCACCGCGACGCACTGCGTCACGCGCGCTGAACTCGTATTCGCCCTGTCCGCGCTCATCGATGCGGGAACGATCCCCGGCGAACGCATCGAACACGCGTCGGTCACGGACGATGCGACGATGGCGCTGGTGGTCCAAGCGGGGGTGACCGTTGTCACACAGCCCAACTTCATCGCGGAACGGGGCGAGCAATACCTTGCGGACGTCGACGCCGCCGATCATCGTCACCTGTACCGCTGCCGCGGTTTTCTCGACGCCGGGGTTCCCCTCGGCGGCGGCACCGATGCGCCCTTCGGCGGGCCGGACCCGTGGACGGCGATGCGCGCCGCAGTGACGCGCAGGACCAAGAACGGCCGCGTGATCGGTGCTGAAGAAGCGTTGTCGCCAGAGCGGGCGCTCGCGCTCTTTACGACTCCGGCTGGAGAACCCGGTGGCGCGCCCCGTCGCATCGCGGTCGGCGAAACCGGGGACATGTGCCTGCTGGACCGTAGCTGGCAGGCGGCGCGGGAGTCGCTCCGGAATGAACACGTCGCGGCGACCATCCTCGGCGGCGAGGTGATATTCAGGCGGTAGTCCACCTCGGGCTGTCAGGGACTCAAAACTTGGCACCGATGGCGATCATCGATGTCGCATCAGTCTTCCTGCGGCCGGGCGTTGGTTGCGTTTCGTGCTGCACGTCGAGGCGGACGCTCATGTTCCAGCGTTCGCTCAGGTACAGGCGAACGCCCGTGCCCGAATCCCAGAAAAGACCTTGGTTCGAGTCCAGAACGCTGAGCAACTGGTGCGTGTGGAACACTTCAAGCTGCTCCGGCACGATCCAGCGGTTGAAGTCCACGCCCCAGCGGAGCGCCGGATTACTTTGCCGAGCCGACATCGACTCTTCCAGCACCTGGCTTATCCCGATGTCGGTGGTCAACGCGCCACGCTCGCTCGCGAATATTGCGTAACCACCGCCTGCGCCTGCCGTGTAACGCTGGTCGATGCCCTTGATCGCATCTCGATAGTACTCGAAGTTACCGACGGCATACCACTTGTCGCCGAACTTTCGGCGCAGGTCGTACTCGATGTCCAGTTGGTCCCGCGTTACTTCGTCCCGGGCTGATGATCTTGCGGTGTTCACATCGAATAGGTGATCAAAGTGCACCCCGGAACGTTTCGCCGCGAACACCAGCGCCACATCAACCGCATCGGTATTGCCTCGGGATACCGTCGCGCCAGCATCTGCCGTTGCATCCCACGCGTCCCCGCGCCCAGCGCCGGCATTCGCCGGTACGCTGGCTTCGGAATCTGCCGAAGCGGCCACGTCGTCTTGCGCCGAGCCTTCTTCGTCGATTTGTTCGACCGCTTCCACGGGCACCGCAATCACACCGATATTCGCCACATCAAGCGCGATGTAGCCTGTCTCGGCCTCGACCAGGCGACCCGTTAGCCGGTCGCCGTTCACAAAGTGCACAACGTCCGCGCGCGCAACGCCCACGAATGCGACGGTCCACAGGAGGAGTATTGCGACGATTCTTGCCATGCCACATCGGTTGCCGAAAGGGGATGCGGCACCTTTCACGACATCGGTTTTCGCGTCAAGTGCCTTGCGCCATCCGATGCCGCGCGGGAACGAGGACGGGGCGGCATCACAACCACAGTGTTTTGTCGGCCCTCCTTCACATCTCACCGCTCTCGAGATTGGAAACAGAGTCGAGGCTGCCCGCATAATGAAGCATTCCCTCGCGCAGGGTTCGCAACATGCAAGCCGACCAGACCGATCGCACAAGCGTTCGCTACGAAGCCGACGAAAAACCTCCGGCGCCACTTGCTTTCGGCCTCGGCCTTCAACTTGCCATCCTCACCATTGCGGGCGTCGTGCTGACTCCGGCGATCGTGATCCGGGCCGCCGGCGGAGGCGAGGGTTTCCTGTCCTGGGCCGTTTTCGCGGCCGTCGCCGTCAGTGGAGTCACCACGATTGTCCAGGCAATCCGCGTCGGTCGGATCGGCGCCGGTTACGTGCTGATGATGGGCACATCGGGCGCCTTCATCGCGGTATGCATCACGGCCATCGCCGAAGGCGGCCCGGCGATGCTCGCGACGCTGGTGGTCATTTCGTCGCTGTTCCAGTTCATCCTGTCGACGCGACTCTCCCTGCTCCGCCAGGTGCTGACGCCGGCCGTCGCCGGGACGGTGATCATGCTGATACCCGTCACGGTCATGCCCATCATCTTCGACATGCTGAAACAGGTACCCGAAGGCGCCTCGACCCAGTCCGCAGCGGTAAGCGCCCTCGCGACACTGCTCGTCATCGCCGGTATCGCATTGAAGGCGAAAGGGGCGCTGCGCCTGTGGGCACCGGTCATCGGCGTCGTCGCCGGCTCCGTGGTCGCGGGATCCTATGGCCTCTACGACATCGGCCTCGTGGCGAAGGCGTCATGGATCGGTCTTCCCGATGGCGAATGGCCCGGCCTCGACCTGGGCTTTGGACCGGTATTCTGGGCACTGCTCCCAGCATTCGTATTCGTCACCCTGGTGGGCGCGATAGAGACTGTCGGCGATGCCATCGCCATACAGCACGTCTCCTGGCGCCGGCCTCGGGCGGTGAACTTCCGCGCAGTGCAGGGGGCGGTGGCGGCGGACGGATTGGGCAACCTGTTGTCCGGGCTTGCCGGAACGGTGCCGAACACGACTTATTCGACGAGCGTTTCGGTGACAGAACTCACCGGGGTGGGTGCGCGCAGCGTCGGCGTCGCCGTGGGCGCCGTGTTCATCGCGCTGGCGTTCCTGCCCAAGGCACTCGCCGTGGTTCTGGCAATACCCGGACCGGTGGCGGCAGCCTATATCACCGTGCTCATGGCAATGCTGTTCGTGGTTGGCATGCGGGTCGTCATCCAGAACGGAATCGACTATCGAAGCGGACTGGTCACGGGCCTCGCGTTCTGGACCGGCGTGGGCTTCCAGAATGGCGTGATATTTCCCGAGTACTTCTCCGAATTCGCCGGTGGCCTACTACAGAACGGCATGACAGCCGGGGGCCTGGTGGCAATCCTGTTGTCCCTGTTCCTCGAATTGACCGCGCCGCGCCGCGCCCGAATCGAGACCCGGGTCGATGTTTCGGCCCTGCCGAAGATCAGGGAGTTTCTCGGCGCTTTCGCATCGCGCAGCGGCTGGGACGAGGCGATGGTGAACCGCCTCGAGGCAGCCAGCGAGGAGACCCTGCTCACGCTCATCGAGAAGGAAGAAGAGGGCGAGGGCGAACATCGGCAACTGCGCCTGGTTGCGCGCAAGGAAGGCGACCAGGCGGTCCTCGAATTCGTCGCTGCCACGGGAGAGGAGAACCTGCAGGACCGGATCGCGCTCTTGGGCGAGCGCACCGCCGAGGCACCCGCCGAGCAGGAGGTCTCGCTTCGACTGCTACGGCACGTCGCGTCCTCGGTTCTGCATCAGCAGTATTACGACATGGATATCGTGACCGTCCACGTCGACGTGCCGACACCGGCTTCCGCCCGGAGGTAAGCTAGCCCACCTATTGCACCAAGCCGCTTGTTGATAAATCTAAGGCCATTTGTTTTCAATAGGTTATTCGTGTCTTTCGGATCCTCTGCCGGAAACAGGTTACGCTGGCCGCGCCCTCGCTGGTCTTGATGCAATATGCGGGCTACCCGATCGAGCCCGCTTCCCGCAGCGAAGATATTTCCGCCGCGTCGAGGCCGAGCTCGTCGCCAAGCACCGACGCCGTGTGCTCGCCAAGGAGCGGAGCGGCGCGCAGGGGCACATCGGATTTCGACATGATCGGCGCGAAACCGAGCAACGGCACTTCGCCATGCATCGGGTGATCGACCTGCTTCACGAAGTCGCGTTCGAGCAGGTGGCGATCATGGTGCAACTCGCCAGTGTCGAGGCACGCGGCGCAGGGAATCCCCGCGGGTCCGAGGGTTTCCATGACTTCGTATTTCGTATGCTCCCGCGTCCAGGCGGCGAATTCCTCGTATAGCGCCTCACCGTTCGCTCTGCGCAGGCGATTGCTCTCGAAACGCGGATCGACCAGCAGATCGGGACGATCACTGGCGGCACAAAGCGCGTCCCAGTGCTCCGCCGTAACGGGCATGATGTAGACCCAGTCATTGGTTCCGAAAGGCTTGCAGGGATAGAGGTCGACCGGTGGCCAGCCGCCGGAACGGCCCCGGCGCTCGCTGGCCGTCCGGCCCCACGCGCCACCCAGGGCAATCCGGGTGCGCATGAAGTAGGTCATGGCTTCCTGCATCGAGATCTCGATCCGCTGGCCTTCACCGGTGCGCAACTGCTGCACGTAGGCCGCAAGAATCGCCATTGCCATCTGCACGCCCGTGCCGGAGTCGCCCGTGGTCGGACCCGGGATCAACGGCGGACCGTCGTGCTCGCCGGTCACTGAGAACGCACCCGCCGCAGCCTGCGCGACCATGTCGTAGCACTTGTAGTCCGCATACGGTCCGGTTGTGCCGAATCCCTTGATGCACGCATAGATCAGGGACGGATGGAAAGCCTTCAGCGTCTCGTATTCGAGGTCGAGACGCTCCATTACGCCCGGACCGTAGTTCTCGACAAATACGTCGAACCTGGGCAGCAGACGCAACAGGAGGTCGCGGCCCTCGGCTGTGCGGAGATTGATTGTGACGCTGCGCTTGTTCGCGTTCCAGTTGCAGAAATACGCCGAGTACGTCTTGTTCGGACTGCGACCCACCGCGCGTCCGGGATCTCCGTGAGTCGGTGCCTCCACTTTCACCACATCCGCGCCAAGCCAGGCGAGGGCCTGGGTGCAGGAAGTCCCGGCTTCGTACTGCGTCAGGTCTAGGATTCGCAATCCATCGAGTGCGGGCATATCGAGGCCTTAGAGATTTCGGTCGGGACAATTTACTCCGGCGCCGGCTTTTCTGCATCCGCCACCGCATCCGCCACCGAACCCGGCAATCGAAACGCGAGCAAGGCGTTGCCGCCAGCCTGGCCGTGTTGTCCGTACCCGCTCTGAATCAGGAGCATGTCGCCCGCGACCATCGGGCCGTGAACATCGATGGAACCGCCCCCCGCGGTCTCCCCGTTGACGCCGTCAAACTTGCGCCAGGTGTCGTACGACCAGACGACGTCGCCAGTCCGTGCATCGTGGGCCGAGACCATGCCGTCGAGACCGCCGGCGAAGACGAGCTCTGGAGTCGCAACGATGGCGGCGGAGATTCCCGGGGCGCAACCCTGACGAGCCGCGCATCGATTCGGGTTGATCGCCGACCATCGTACGACGCCGGACTGCAGATCCAGGGCATGTAGACCGGGCATCGACTTGTCGCCTGCGGCAGGACCCATCGGCCTGTCGCTGATGGGCACGTACAGGAGCCCCAGGGACTCATTCACGGCCATGCCCCAGTGCACGCCGCCCAACCACCCGCCGCGTCCGAGCTGCCGCGCCCACAGGCGCTCGCCGGAATCCGGCTTCATGGCGTAGACACCACCCGATTTCTGCCCGGCCAGCAGAATTTGCTCGCCGCTCGCCGTGCGCGCCAGGATGGGCGGCGCACCGAAGTCGTAGTCGGGGCCGACCTCCTCCGGACAACTTGGATGGTCGGGGATGAGGCACGCCATGTTGAAGGTGTCGTTCGCCGTGAACTGCTCCGTCCACACGATCTCGCCGTCTTCGCTGCGCACGGCCATGATCGCATCGCTCGTAGACGTCGCGGGCGCCGTGTAGTTCTCTCCGGTGCCGACATAGAGGAGACCCGTCTGGGCGTCGATGGCTGGTGCCGACCAGATCGGCGTACCCGATGGTCCCCACTCCTTGACCACCAGGTAGTGGCGACCGGTCACCTCCGGCGCCTCGGCTATCGTATGGGTACGCCAGAGCATGGAGCCGCTGGCGGCATCGAGCGCCACGAGGGCACCACGAAACGTGCAGCATTCGTACATTGCATCCATCGCGACGGCGAGTTCGTAGGAGGACACCGGCGCGTATACCCGTCCCGCGTGGTACAGGGGCGTACCCGTTACGATGGCATGCGGATGGTCCCTGACCTCCGTCACCCAGAGCTGTTCGCCGGTGACGGCATCGGCGGCTATCACCCAACCGTCAGCGGTACCGAAAACAAGCCATGCCTCGCCCCGTATTTCCGCATGAATGACAGCGGTTCGGATGGCGCTTCTGAATTCACGTTTCCACCGCACGCAACCCGAGTCCCGTTCCAGGGCGAAAAGACTGCCCGCCGGGGTGCCGATAAAGACGGTGTTTTCCGTCACCAGAGGGTAAGAGTGCGGAGACATGCCCCCATCCAGCGCGAATGCCCAGGCGAGTTCGAGCGTCTCGACATTGCCGCGATCGATGACCGTCCCGGCCTGGAAGCGAAGGTTGCGCTCGCCGAAGCCCCATCCAGACCGCGCGAAGCTCTCGACGCCGGGGGCAGCTTCGCATTCGGCCGACGCACTCACCGCTGATATCAGGAACGAGCCCAGCAGCCCGAGAGTTGCCAGCCGCACGCCTGAAAACGGTGTAGACACTAGTCGATGATCTTGTTGATTCCGTACTCGACGATACCGCGGGCGCCCGCGGCCTTGAGCTTGGGAATCAGCGTCCGCACCACGGATTCCTCGATGATCGTATGCACTGCGATCCACTCGTCGTCGGAGAGCGCCGACACGGTGGGTTTCTTCAGCGCCGGCAGCAACGAGAGGATGGCATCGAGGTCGCCCCGCCTGGCATTCATCATGAGGCCCACCTTGCCTTCCGCGGCAAGGCAGGAACGCAGCATCAGCGCGATGTTCTCGAGTTTGCGCGATTTCTCGGGGTCAGCCATCGCATCGTGATTGGCAATGATGCGGGGCGTGCTCTGCAGGATCTCGTCGACGATGCGCAGGTTGTTGGCCCTGATCGAACTGCCGGTCTCGGTAAGTTCGACGATCGCGTCCACGAGTCGCGGCGGCTTCGCCTCCGTCGCCCCCCAGGAAAACTCGACCTGGGCATGCACACCGTGGCGCTTGAGATAGGTCCGCGTAACGTTGACGATCTCGGTCGCGATGCGCTTGCCCTCGAGATCCTTAACGCTTCGGACCGGCGCATCGTTCGGCACGCACAGCACCCAGCGCGCCGGTCGCCGACTGACCTTGGAGAAGATCAGCTCGCAGACCTCGTGCACGTCGGCGCCCGTCTCCATCACCCAATCGTGACCCGTGATCCCCGCGTCGAGAACGCCCTGTTCGACGTAGCGCGCCATCTCCTGGGCCCGCACCATCAGGCACTCGATCTCGTCGTCGTCGATTTCGGGGAAATAGGAACGGCTCGATGACGTGATCCGATAGCCAGCGCGCTGGAACAGATCGACTGTCGCCTCGTTCAGACTTCCCGCCGGGATGCCCAGCTTCAGCAACGTGCTCATCGCTTGTACACCTCGGCCGGATCGAAAACCCGCTCGGCCACGATGCTGCTCGCCCCGGTGTCGGGGTCGACCTCGCGAAAGAAGCAGCTCTCGTAGCCCTCGTGGCAGGCCGCGCCGCCGACCTGATCAACCTTCACAAGCAAGGTGTCAGCATCGCAGTCGTAAAAGACCTGCCGGAGATGTTGCACGTTGCCGCTCTCCTCGCCCTTGCGCCAGAGCCGGCTGCGGCTGCGACTGTAGTAGCAGACCCGCCGCGTGCGCAAGGTCTCCGCGTAAGCCTCGGCGTTCATGTACGCAAGCATCAGCACTTTGCCGCTCGCCGCATCCTGCGCGATCACGGGAATCAGCGGCGTCTTGTCGAAATCCGGACCGTCCATCCGAACCACCTCGGGGAACCGAAGGCGCGAATGCTATCCGCACCGGCGAGGTGCTGTCGAATGCGGCTAGCTGGGCTCTCAAGGGGCGAGCCCCCGAAACGTCCAAAAGACGCAAACCTCAAGGAGTGAGGGTTCGCGCCACGCGGAACCCGACGAAGCTGCTGCGGTAGCCGGAAGTGATCCCGCCCCGATACGCGGCACGGAGGACCCTCGGCGGAGCGCCCCAGGACCCCCCGCGCAAGACGCGCACGTAGCACTCGCCCCCGAGCCACGCGCTCCCGTCCGGCGGCGCCCCCGCGTAGTCGTCGTTCCAACAGTCCTCGACCCATTCCCACACATTGCCGTGCATGTCGTACAGGCCCCACGCGTTCGGCGCGAAGGAGCCGACCGGCGCCGTCCGGTCGCCGTCCCAATGGCTCCCGCAATCGCCACAGTTAGCCCGGCTCCTTCCGACCCGGCTACCCCAACCGTATTGCGCCAAGGAGCCCGCCCGCGCCGCGTACTCCCACTCCGCCTCGCTCGGCAGCCGGTACTCTTCACCGGTCTGGGAAGACAGCCACGCAACATATTCCCTAGCATCTTCCCACGACACGTTGATCACCGGCCGCTGACCGCGGCCCCAGGACTCGTCCAACACCTTGTCTCGACGCCTGAACCGGTCGTAGTCCTCGAACGTCACCTCGTATACGGATATCGCGAACGGGTGCGTAATCACCACCTCCCGGATCGGTTCCTCGTTATTCCGACAGTCCAGACCCGACACGCACCCCATGCGGAACTCCCCCGCCGGGATTGTGGCCATCGCGGGACCCCGGCCACCCGACTTCAGTGCATCCGCGAACACGCCCTCTGCACCGCCCGGCTCCGCGGACAGACGTTCCCGCAGTTCGCGGTATTCCGCGACGGCGCGCGCTTCCGCTCGCTCCCGCGACTCGGCTTCCCGCCTGGGCCCCAGGTCCTGCTCGGACGCACCGAGTGTTGCCGGCGGTGCCATCAGCCGGTCGGCGTCAAGTTCCGACCGCGATTCCGCCGCGTCGGCAAGGACCGGAACGATCAGCAACGGAACCATTCCAAGGGCTCGATTCAATGACTTCAGTCCCGCCATTCCGACTCCTCCTCCTGCGCCGAACCTCCAACGACTATGCAACACGGTCTCGCCGAGGACCAGAGCTCCGCCTGCGGGCGTCCGTCTATTCCGCGCGTCACGATTGAAAACACATGGGCAACCCGGTAGTGTCCCGCGCCCCCCGAGAATCCCGAACAATGAGCCAGGATTACCGTCCCCAAGAAAAACGCGTCTGGCTGGCCCTGCGTGACATCGCGCTGATCATTCCACGCATCCTCCGATACCTGTGGGAGGTTGCGCCGGGATTGTTGGCAGCAACTCGCGATTGCGCGCGCGTTCATGAGTGACGCGCAGATCCTCATTCTCGACGAGCCCACGGCGGCGGTGGATGCCTTTCGCGAGCACCGACTCTATGAGCAATTCGCGCAGATGGCCCGGAACAAAACGGTGGTGTTCATCTCCCACCGTTTCTCAACGGTCCGCATGGCGGACGTCATCGTGGTTATCGAGAACGGCCAGGCGATAGAGGTAGGCAGCCACGAGGAGCTATTGGCCAAGGACGGCAAGTACACGGCGATGTTCTCCACCCAGGCGGCGCGATACCGGTAGACCGGTCATCTCGACACGGGCTGTTCAATCACGTCATCGCCGGTCTGCGCAGATGCCGCTCCAACGACCGGATGCTGCTGTGGCAGAATTACCCGATTCCGTTGTACGCAACAGACCTTCGTAGAGCGGTCGACCGGGGGACTAGGCAACCGGATTTCGAGCCCGGGAACTGGCCGGCTTGCGCAGACCTGTTGCTGGTACGACCGGACCCGGCCAAGGCTGCCGGACTCTGTAAACCGATAACGAGTTGATTCATGTTCGATCTGCTCAAGGGATTAAGGGTCATCGATCTCTCGACGATCGCCTTGGGTCCCTACGCGACGCAATTGCTCGGAGACATGGGCGCCGACGTGATCAAGGTCGAGTCGCCCGGCGGAGACGTGTTCCGCGCGGTCCGGCCGGGTCGACGAAACGACCTGGGGGTCGCGTTCCTGAACTACAACCGCAACAAGCGCTCCGTCGTCCTCGATCTGAAACAGGCCGAAGGCCAAGCGATTCTGGGACAACTCGCCGAACGGGCTGACGTGTTCGTGCACAACATGCGCAAGTCCTCCGCAGCGAACCTGGGCGCTTCCTACGAGACCCTCGCGGAGATCAATCCGAAGCTTGTCTACTGTTATTCCCCGGGTTTCGGAGAACGCGGCGCGAGCCGTGACGATCCGGCCTACGACGATGTCATCCAGGCGCGATCAGGCCTGGCCGCCCTCAATGCGGACCCCTCGGGCGAACCCAAGTTCCTGCGCACAATCGCCTGTGACAAGATCGTTGGACTGCATCTGGCGCTTTCGGTCGTCTCGGGCGTCGTTCAGCAGCAGCGCACGGGCCGCGGCGTATGCATCGAGGTGCCGATGCTCGAGAGCATGGCTTCGTTTCTCATGCTGGAGCACCTGGCCGGCCATAGCCTAGTTCCCGCAGAAGGCGAACTCGGGTACGACCGGCTCATGACGGCGAACCGAAAGCCGCATCGGACGAAGGACGGCTACGTCGTGATCCTGCCGTACAGCACCAAGCATTGGGTCCGGTTCTTCGAGATCTGCGACCTGCCCGATTGGGCGACCGCAGAAAAGGTCGTCAATCCGGTCCAGCGGTCGCTCCATATCGACGAACTCTACGGCAAGATCTCGGAACTCGCGCCGACGCGCACATCGGAGGAGTGGATGGCGGCACTGAGCGAGCAGGACATCCCCTGTTCGCACGTTTCGTCCCTGGAGGACCTGATGACGGACACGCATCTCCTCGAAGCGGAACTCTTCAACCGGATCAGCGATCCGCGGATCGGCGAACTTCTCGAAGTGCGCTCGCCGTTCCAGGTCGACGGCGCCATCGGCGGCTCCCCCAATCGCGTCGCCCCCGGACTGGGCGAACATACGGACGAGATTCTGCGCGACCTGGGTTATGCCGATACAGCGATCGACCGGTTGAGGCAGAAAAGCGTGATCACCTGACACTTTCTACCCGGCTCCTTTCTACCCGGCTCCTTTGAATCAATCAGGTCAATAGCCGTGAGAGCATGTGCCGAATGTGATCCTGACGGCCGAAAAAAAATGCCAGTACGCGCACCCTCCGTTCCGCCTCATGCACCTGGAACCAGTAGATCGCGCGATCTATCGCAATGTGGCGCAACCCCGGGAGGACATCCTCGTGGAGTGTCCCGCGATGCGGCGCCACACCAAGGACTTTCGCCGACTGCCGAATACCGTCGATCCGCCTCGCGGCGTGGTCCAGGGCCTCTTCAACGCTTTCCCCAAAACTGCGATAGCTTTCGAAAAAGTGATCGAATATCAATTCGAAGTCGTGTTCGGCGTCGGCAGAGAATTCAATCGAGAACGTCATGCGCGCGGTGTTTGCGTATGACCATTTCCCTGATGCGTGCGTCCATCTGGGCGCTGGTGATGAAATCGCCGTTACGCCGCCGCGAAAGCAGAAGCTTCAGCGCCTGTGTTTCCATCTCTTCGCGCTCCAGCCTGTGCCGAAGCATATCGACTCCCCGCTGGAGCACGGCGCTGACACTCGAGTAGCGCCCAGCCTCCACCAGGTCCTTGGCGAAGGCGTATTGCTCATCCGTTAACGAAACCGACGATTTGACCGTCACGAGAGATCCCCCGGACGCCTCCATTGCGATCAAATGGTCGCACTCAGTAGCACCGAGGTCAACTTGGTCTTGAGCGAACTGACTGCGCATGGCCCGCGAACAGCCTGTCAATCGCGACCGTGCGGCGAGCAGGCGCCGAAAAAGGATAAAATCCCAAGCGTTGTGGAGAGGAGAACGATGTGTCCGTGACTGCGTTGACCAAGGCTGACTGGGGGCTCGTCCTCACTGCCTGGATCGCGGCGCTGCTTGTTGGCGCGCTGGTGATGGAACACGGGTTCGGCATGGAACCGTGCCCGCTTTGCCTGATGCAGCGGGCGTGGTTCTACATCGCGGGCCTGGTCGTCCTGGCCGGCCTGGTGGATCACCCCTCAAGGGGGATTTACCCGCTCCTTACCATCCTCGCCGCAGTGGTTGGCGGCGGATTCACAATACGGCACATCTGGATTGGCACGCTCCCGCCGGAGTTGGCGCCCGCCTGCGGCGCGGGTGTCGACACCCTCATCGAGTGGGGCATGTGGAGCGAGGCGCTGACGGCCATGACCTTCGGTACCGGCGACTGCGTGGAATCGGGAGACGACACGTTCCTCGGCCTGTCCCTTCCCATCTGGGCGCTCGGCGGATTCCTGGTCGTCGCGGCAGGGGCCGTAATGCAGTGGCGCGCACCATTGATGTCCACGCGGAGGCCCGCGCGGCGTTGATCACCCGCGCCGGTCAGGCGATTTGCGGCAGCAGCCGGGCCAGTTCCGATTCGATCAGGCCTTCGCGGATTTCGCGTAGCGCCGGGTCGTTGACGCGATTGTGCAGTTCCCTCGGATCCTCACGCATGTCGTAAAGGTCCAGCGGTTCACGCGTCGTGGCGTGCACCGACATCTTGTAGCGGTCCGTGCGCAGCATGGAAAATGCCTGCGGAGGCATGCCCAGTTCACTCAACACCGCATCCCTGTGCCGGTGCGAACCAGCGGCGTCCTTGCCGGCCCGGATGAGGGGCAGCAGGGACGATCCATTGGATTCCTGAAATGGCGCCCCTCCGGCGACATCCAATAGCGTCGCGGCGATGTCCAGGTGATCCGTCAGGGCTTTGCTCTGCCACCCGACCTCGCCGCTTGGGGGCCGGAAGATACAGGGTATGTTGACCGCGCCGTCGTAAAAGACCTTTTTCGCCATCAGGCCGTGGTCTCCCAGCATCTCTCCGTGATCGGATGAGAACACTATCCACGTGTCGTCCATCCATCCCCTGTTCTCGAGCGCCGCCACGACCCGCCCAACGCAGTCGTCGATCAGAGTGACCTTGGCGTAGTAGTAACTTTTCATCACCCGGTTCTCGGCCTCGCTCATGTGGTCCAGCTTCTGCGGGGCACCCTTCAGCAGCATTTCCACATGGGGCGATACGGGCCCGGTTTGCGTTTCGGTGATGGACAGGGGCATGGCGTCCGCGTCGTATCGGCGCCGATACTCCGCCGGCGCGTCCCAGGGATCGTGCGGACCGCCGAAGCACACCTGGAGATAGAAGGGGTCGGCACCGTCATAGCGGCCGAGCCACTCTTCTGCCTTGCGGGCAATGAACATGTCCAAGTGATCTTCGGTAGGAAGATTCGAAGGCGGCAATTCCCAGGGCATCGCAACATGGAGGTGCTTCCCGGTCAGATGGGCGCCCAAGTACTCCATGTGGGTGTCGAGCAGCCCCTTTTGCTGCAGGTGATCCGAATAGGGGGACCCCGTGGTCGCCGTCTCAACCGGCCCCGGAATCTCCGTCGCATCGACATAGCCCCAGTCGTGCATTTCCTCGAGGTGATCCCGAGTATCGCCCTTGCCGTGCAGCCACAGGTGCGTCTTGCCGACAACGGCGGTCCGATACCCCGCATCGCGAATATTGCGCACATGGCTGGGTCCATGGCGGAGTTCCGGATTGGCGAACGTCCAGACACCATGCTCGTGGACCTGCTTGCCCGTAATCAGGCTTGCCCTGGCCGTCATGCAGACAGGTGAACTCGCGCAACAACGCCGGAACACCACGCCCTGGGAAGCCAGGCGATCCGTATGCGGCGTGATCGCCACCGGATCGTCGGCGTAGCCCATCGTGTCGGCCCGCTGCTGATCGGTAAAGATGAAGAGAATGTTGGGTTTCTTTTTCGTCATCACAAAGCTCGCGCAATCCTTACGGGTAGTGTTGCCGGACCTCCGAGCCGGTCGAACTGCGCCCGGTCCGCAGTCTCGCTGATCTCGATTCGATCCAACGCGTCGACCATACCGGCCACGGCGATCCTGCCTTCGAGCCTCGCAAGATGGGCTCCCAGGCAATTGTGGATACCGTATCCGAACGCCAGGTGCGGGTTTGGGTCTCGGTCGATGACGAACTCGTCGGCCTGATCGAACACCGATTCATCGCGGTTGGCGGACGCGAAGAGGGGCACGACAATAACGCCCTCCGGTATGGCGACCCCGGAAAGCTCCGTCGCTCGAGTCGTACGGCGGACCGTCGCCGAAAACGGGGAGTAGAAGCGAAGCGTTTCCTCGATGAAGCGTGGGATGAGATCGTGATTCGCCTTGAGCGCCGCGAACGTTTCCGGCATCTCGTCGAAGACACGGACGCATCCGGTTATGAGGCCCGTGGTCGTTTCGTTGCCCGCAATGAGTAGAAGCCGGCAGAAACTCAGCAACTCCTCGTCGGACAGATGTCCATCTTCGGTTTCCGTCCGAATCAGGCGGCCAAGCAGGTTGTTGCCTGGAGCAGGGCGCAGCTTTTCGATCCTGTCGAGGAAATATGCATTCATCTCCTCCGTCGCCTCCTGCACCGAGGCATCCGGCTGGGCAAACAGGATCTCCCCGATGTTGCTGAAGATCTTGTCGGACCAGCGCTTGAAGTCCTGCATGTTGCCGTCTTCAACGCCAAGCATCTGCGCGATGACGGTCACCGGCAGCGGAGCCGCCAAGGCGTCGACCAGGTCCACTTCCTCGTGCTGGCGCATGGACGCCATCAGTTCGTCACAGCGGGCTTTGACAAGGCCGTGCTGCGCTTCGATGTGGCTCGGCTTGAACGCGTAGCTGACAAGCTTGCGCAAGCGGTTATGGATCGGCGGATCACTGAACAGCATCGACGGCGGCGCGTTCGGCACGGGCGGCGCCACCGCCGACGAAAAGGTCTCGTGGTCGCGCAGGACTTGCCGAACGTCCGCGTACCGCGCCACCTGCCAGGCGCCTTGCTGTTCGACAACCGGCGCCTGCTGACGCAGGGAGCGGTAGTACTCGTAGACGCCCGGCGCCTCGTTCTCAGTCTCGCTCATGGTTCAAGCCGACCAAAAAAAACCATCTTACCCCGTACGCCCATCAGCACCTTAAGGCCGCAGCCACAAGCCGCTACGGGGCCGTCGCGGATCCTCTGAAAGCCACAGCGAGTTTCGCCACCGTGGCGTAGCGGGCGCACGGGTCATCGGCACAGGCGATGTCCGTCACCTGCTTGAGCGCCGCAATATCACCGAGGAAAATTCCGATGGTCCTTCCCATGGCGAATACGGTCGTGCGCTCATCGATGGTCCGGCCCTTCTCGAACTCCTCCGGGGCCATAAAGCGCGTTGAGCCGAACATGCGGCCCATCGTATTCGGGTAAGGCCCGAGGCGGTAGCTATCGAGGTCGAAGACGCGGAGCACACCGGTGGCGAAGTCGTAGATCAGGCATCCATCATAGAAATCACCGGTGACCCAGCCGCGCTCAGAAAGCGCCACGTGCAGGTCGACGATCCGGTGGACGGCTTCCAACCGGTGCGCGCGCGGGAGCGCGAGGAAGCGCTGCCAGGCAGTGTCCGGATCATCCCTGCATTCGCGCTGAGCGTGGAGGTGCTCACCATCGGCCCAGCGGTATACCAGCATCGGTCCCCACGCCGAGGGCAGTGAACCTTCGAACACCGTAAGCACCGAGTGCGACACGCTACGCGCCAGCCGTTCGGCATTGTCGAGAAGCGCCACGCGGTCCCCATGCCGGGGGGGAAGCCCGGCTGACGACGACGGGCCGGCGGTCTTGACGAAGTACCGGTCGCGGCCTCCGGCGACACCGAACGAGACATTGCCGGAGTCCTGCCGATCGAAGCAGGCGAATATATCTCCGACCGCTGCCAGGAACTCCGGCGGCTCAATGTCTGGTGACGGCGGCTCTGCCAGCACGAATGTGGCCCCAGTGGACGGACGAACGCTTGCATTAGAGCCACCAATAGTCCAATCATCAAGGGTCTCAACCAGCAAAGGGAAGCCGATGAGCAAGTACATGTTTCACGCGAACTATACGCAGGGTGGCCTCGGCGGTTTGCTGAAGGAAGGCGGCACGCGACGGCGGGAAGCGTTGACCCAGACGATCGAAGGAGTCGGCGGCAGCGTGGAGGCGTTCTACTACGCCTTCGGCGATACCGATCTCTACATCATCGCCGATCTCCCCGACGAAGCGACGGCCACCGCCGTTTCCCTGAACATCGGCGCCGCCGGCGTTCTCAGCGTTCGGGTGACCGCACTCGTGACCCCGGAAACCGTCGACGAAGCGGCCGCAAAGGGTGTTCCCTACCGGGTGCCCGGCGACTGACGGCACTTATCTCGGGCCCGCGTTCCGTTACTCGGAGCGCGGGTCGTCCTGAGCTTCACCTCTGGACCCAGCCTCCCGCAAACGGGAACGTCTGTCCAACCAGGAAGCCGCATTCGTCGCTGGCCAGGAAGACGGCAAACATCGCGTCTTCACCAGTTCTCAAGCAACGAGCCGATAGTTGTCGGGGTCCGTTGCATCGATGTGGATCGGCTTCTTGTTCTCGACCGTCAATCTACACCAGGCGCTTACGACTTCAGGGTCACAGCTTTCCAGTTCCAGCTTGTGGGAGGCCAAGATTCTGATGTACGCCTCGGTCGCACCATCCAGAGTGCTCTCTCCACGTTCCCAGCGCGAAACGGTCAAGCGCTCGCGGTGCACCAGTTCTCCCAGTTGAGTCTGCGTCAGCCCCATTTCCGTGCGCAAGTAGCGAAGTTCGGGACCTGTCAAAGTGCCACTCGACGTGACGATGCCCTTGGAAATCAGCCTGTGCAAGCTCCTCACCTTCGGGATTCTGATGGTCTCCTCTCCGGCATCGTCCTCGACGCGCCAACCCTCAATCCACACGTCGGGTAGCCCACATTCCGTATAGTGATAGCGTTTTATTGCGTGAGTCATCGAAGATCCTTCCACATCAACAGGCGCTACGGTTCTTTCTCCGTTACGCGAGACTCCGTTTCACCACCTTTCCGGCCCGAAGGGCAGGCTCACCTCCATATCGGTCCAAAGGGCACGTTCCTCGTCGTACGGCGCATTCACGACCTTCGCCGGCGTGCCGAAAAAGCCGGTAGACCGGGTCTCGGTGTCGTAGGCCGCCCAATCGGGAAGCGCATCGGTGCGCGGACTGCCGTTTCTGCCAAGGGCGCAGAATGCATCCTGCAGGTGCCCCGAGAGGGCATCCGTAGCTTCGCCTTTCCCGAAATACCTGGCGCTTCCTTCGCTGAACGCATGCGTCCCGAACACGAAGCCGATGATGATCGCGTGGGGCGCACCGAGAATGCCTCCCTCCCAGGGCGACTCCCCCGCGAAGATGTAGTGGTATGCAGGCTGACCGCGCGCTGCCATCGCCTCCAGCAGGTTGATCGCGGGGATGCGCATCTTCCGGTCGGTCTCGATGGTCCAATAGAGCGTAACCGGGTCAGTGGGAACGCCGCGGCGGGCACGGATCTCGCGATATCCATCGATGATGGCCCGCGGATTCTCGACGTTCTTCGCGATCTCGGCGGTCAACCCGTTTTCGTCGAGTTTCGACATTCTCGGATTCATCACGGTGAAGCCGCGCCACTCGTCCCGCTGCGTGCCGACCAGGAGCGAAACGCCGTCCGCGGCGCCCTGCTTGACCGCATCGAGCGGCATTGCCTCGATCTGGGTGCCATCGATGGTCGGCTGGTAGCACATGCCGTGGCCCCGGGCGCTGTACCGGGCAGTGGCTTCAACGATCGCCTCGGGGTGAAGCGCCATCAGCTTGTCGACATCGTTCCCGGACAGGTCGAGCTCCTCCAGCACGCCCTCGGAGATTTCCACCGCGCGTTCGAGCGAGTTCGCCGTGCTTGCCGCGCCACTGATGGCGATTCCGCGATGGAACAGTCCCTTCGCAGGTGCGAGCGCGAGCAGCCCCGCGACACTCATCGCGCCGGCCGACTCGCCGAAGATGGTGACGCATCCCGGGTCTCCGCCGAACTCGGCTATGTTGTCGCGCACCCATTCGAGGGCCGCGGCCTGGTCGAGCAACCCCTCGTTTCCGGTCGCCCGAATGCTCCCGCCCGTCACCTCGTTCAGGTTGAGAAACCCCAGTCCGCCAAGCCGATAGTTGATCGTGACCACCACCACGTCGCAGCGCCGCGACATGATCTCGCCGTCATAGACCGGCGTGCCCCCGGTGCCGCCCGAGAAACCGCCGCCGTGGATCCACACCATCACGGGCCGTTTGGCGTCGTCGAGGCCCGGCGTCCAGACGTTCAGTTGCAGGCAGTCTTCGTCGCGGTAGGCGGCGTTGCGCGCGTTGAACACGAACGACAGCGGGCTATCGGGGTTGTCGGCCACCCGCTGCCACGCCTGCTTGCCCCAGTCGCCGTTTGCCGCGCGCACGCCCGGCCAGGGCGCCGGCGGTTCCGGGGGGAGCCAACGCTGCTCTCCCGCCGGAGACGCCGCAAAGGGGATGCCCCTGAAGCTGTGGATACCGCTGTTGTTCGCGCCCTCTACCTTGCCGTGTACCGTCTCGACGATTGCCATGTTTCCCCCAAATCCGGTCGTTCGCGCCTAAGTGTGGTGGGCTGCACCAGCAATCGCAACACCCATTGCGGCCATCTGCACGAAACAGGACAACCTCGACCCGAGTCTTGCCGAATCCGGGGGCCGCCGCTCAACCCTCGAGCGGGGCGCGTGCCCGCGCTTCGCGCTCAGCGCGCCAGGCCACGGTTCCCCGCGAGCCGCGCAGGTCCGCACCGGCCAGGGTTGCTTCGACACCGTGCAGATCCGCTTCGACGAAGCGGGTTTTGTCTACGTTGGCCCCTTCGAGCACGGCATTGCGGAAGGTGGAGCGGAAGGCATCCATTCGTTCGAGGCTCGCACCGGTCAGATCGGCGTCCATCCACACACTCCCTCTTGCCGTCGCTCCCGCGAAACGGGCGCCGGTCAGCACAGCCCCAGGGAAGAGCGCTCCGTCCAGGCACGCCCGCTCGAAACAGGCCTCCACCGCCTTCGACTTGGCGAACAGGGCGCCCTCGAGCGCCGCGCCGGCGAAATCCGCGCCGCCAAGCTCGCACTGGGCAAAGATCGATTTCTCCGCCCGGAGAAAACGACACTCGCGGAGTTCGCTTTGGTACAGATTGCAGGACTCGAATCGGACCTTCGAGAAATCCACGGCGGTCGCGACCGCGCGGATGAAGCTGCACTGCTCGAAATGGGCGTTGTCGAAGGACCACGATCCGAAGTCGATGCCGACGGCGCTGGCGTGCTGCCAATGGGCACTATCGGCTGCAAAAATCCCGAACCTGCAGCCTGAAACGGTCAGTGCGTGCTGTTCGCATCCTGCGCCCCCGAGCGCGAAGCGATCAAGCTCGCTCTCGGCGAGGACCAACTGGTCGCCGGCCTGCTCCACCTCCACGCGGGACAGGCGACTCTGCGAGAGCAACGCCCGGGACAGCTCGCCGCCCGAGATCCGCATGCCGGACCCAGTGCACCCGATCCAGCGGGTATCGACGATGCGGCAATCGTCGAAAACGCAATCGTCGAAGCGGCAGTTCAGGAACATTGTCTGCCCGAGCACCGCGCGCGTGAGGCGGACACGCTCGAAGACGCAGTCGTGAAAGATCACGCCCGCGACATCGTCGTCCTGGATTCGCTGATCGCTCCAGGTCCCGCCCGTCACCGGAATCCCCGCATTGCGGTGGGCGGCGACCGGATCGCGAAACGCCATGCTCAGGAACCCGTCAGCGCCGAGAGCGACCGCGCGGCCTCGGCGACCCGCGCTCCGGCGCCGCTCCAGCCCGAACACGCATCGGCGCGCACGACCCGCAGACCGGGCCACACCCGCTCCGGCAGCAGTCCCGCCCAGAACGGGTCGCCCGGTGGCGCCACCGCGACGATGGGGCGACCCAGATGCGCATTCGCGAGCGCTTCGTCCGCCCCGAGAACCCACACTGCCGCGTCCTTGCGGCGGGCTGCGAGGCGCGTGGACGTCTCGAGCATCCGGGTCTCTTCTTCCGGCCAGTCGTGACCGAAACCGAAACCACGACACAGCAGGGGCGAGATCCACAGACCGGTGCCGCCGCACTGCACGGGCACGCGAATCGGTGGCAGCAGGTCGATCAACGCGCCATCGTCCAGCACCACTTGGGGAACCGTCCGGCGATCGGGTAGTGCGTTCCCGGCGAGGTCGAAGACCGCGACGTCCGCCGGCGTCTGCCGGGCGGCCTCGATCCAGGGCCGCCAACGGTGGGGATGGGTTCGCCAGACATGCACCGTGACCCCTTCGCGAAAGACCGTATTCGATTCGTCGTCCGGCACGTCTTCCCTGGTGACGCCACGCAGGAGACGGAGTGCCGCGGCAGCCGGTGCGCCGAGTGGTCCGGCGCGCTGCATGAGCCGCGACGCCAGGGCCGCGTCTCCGGCGAGAACGGCCAGCTCCAGACGGGCCGCCGCCATCCATGGGTTGTCCTCGACCCCGAAGCGATCCCAGGCCTGGGCCGATAGTCCCGCGGTCCAGGCGACGCGAGCCGCCGCCGGCATCATGTCTTCGTGCATGTCGTAGGCGTCGAGCAGGCCGCGCGCGAAGCGCTCCAACTCCGCGAGCTGTCCGCGCCGCGCCAGGATCGACGCCGCAACCACCGCCACCGCACCGGCCACGGACGGCTCCGGAAGAGGCACCATGCCGCCGAGGAAGGGCTCGATGAAGCGAAACGCCGACGCTGCCCGGCCGTTGATCAGCGCCGCCCGCGCACCGATCAATGCGGTCTGGACGTGCATGGGCAACGCTGTCGCCGCCCGCTCCGCCCCGGCATGGTCTCCTAGCGTGTGCCGCCGACGCGCGAGGGCGAGGCACGCGGCCGGCTCGCCCTCGTGGTGCAGCGCATCGAGGCGCTCGAGTCCGGCCCTGATCGCTCCCGCCGCCAGCAACGCCTCGGCTTCGAGCAAACGCATGGCCGCACTTCCGCAGCGCTCGCCGCGAGCCACGCGGAGCGCACCGACCACGTCCCCCTCGGCGAGCTGCTTCCAGCCTTCCCCACCGCAGGCGCCTGCAAGCTGCAGGTCACCCTTGGCGACGGCCATCGCGGCACGGCGGTCCGGCGTCGCTTCGGACCACGCATCGAGCAGGACATCGGTCCCGGGGGCGCATGCGGCTCGCGCGCGACAGGCGTCCGCCAGGGTCTTGTCGATCAGCACCGGAGTCGACTCCCGGGCCCGGCCACGTCCCTCCACCCGACGAGTCCGGCAGATTCGCGATGAGGCGCAGCGAGGCGGTTGGCTCTTCGGGGTGGAAACGCCCCACAGGCGGAGCCGAAGGTGCCGGCTGTGGGGCACTCGCATAGATGGGCGTGACGGAACACTAGTCGAACAGGAAGGTGCGGGCTCGCAGACGCGCCTCGCGTGCCGTATTGGAGATCCAGGTCCCGGCACGTTGCAGAAACGTCCCCTCGATTGCGTCGTCGGCGGTGTTCACCCTCCGGATGTCCGTACCGATGCGGGCCACTCGTACCCGGGCGGTCTCGGTGCGCGTCTCCTCCACCGCGTGCCGGTTGCGAGTACTGGTAAGGAAGTCCTCGGAGACGATGTGCACCGCGCCCGCGGATATCCCGACGCGGGGTGCCTCGATTGCGAGCGGGCCAGGCGTGGCGAGGAGTGCCGTCGCGTCATCCGCCGTCCGCAGGAGCACGCTGAGAACCCAGTTCCGGCGATCGTCGCCCGACCAGATCAGGACGCGATCGCCGGGCGACGGGCGCAACAGGCACGATGCGCCGAGGCGCGCCGTGCACCCGTCGGAAAGCACTCCCGTTGTGCCCGTCCAGACCGACACGCTCATCTCCCGAAGGGCGCCGCCGGCCGGTCCCTCATCGTCACCGCGAGCCAGCACGCGCCTCAGGATCGAAGCCGGTTCGACGACTCCGTCCGTCCCTCCGGCCGTGGCCGTGCCCGGAATCCCCTGCACCGCCCGAGAGGCGGTGGCCTGATGTTCTCTCGTCCTCATGTCTGCGCCAGTCGGTTGACTTGCACATATCGACCTCGGGAAGCGACAAAAATTCCCCGGGGTGGACGGCACGTCTTCGGAAAGCGACCTACCGTGCAAGCTCGGTCCACCGCGTTGGAGTCCGATGGGTGCCCCCCGGAGGGTCTGGACTCCCCAATATTGGGGAACCATGTACGTCCCCTGTCGCTCTATATGACCCGAGACTGGATGAATCCGCGGCACGGAGCCCGGACAGCACGGAGGAGCGACAAATGGCCAGCTCTTCGTCGGACGGTACCGGCCTCGCCAGCAGCGCGGGCAGGGGCTACGTGGTGCTCCTGGAGGTGCTGGCTCCCCCCGATGCTGCCGGGAATTCGCTTGCCGTCTCCGCCCTTCGGCTCGACGAGAGGTACGGCTCCGGATGGGGCGGGCGGGCGGTGATCGCGTTCACTTCGCAGAGCCCCATCACCGGCGGGGCGGCATTGGGTCTGGCGTCCGGAGAAGGGATCAAGCCCGGGCACGTGGTGGTGGTGCACCTGGCGCTCGTCGGCACCGGCAGGGATGACCCGAATCGTGGCCTCATCGTGCGCTCATGGCCTTGCGTCGTCAGCAAGCTGGAGCCTTTCACGGGGCTGAAGAGCGCAGGGTGCCATGTGGGACTGACCGATCCGGTCACGTTCCTGATGCACCGTCCCATCTGGGGCGCCTATCGAGCCTGCTCCGCGGGCATGATGGTCGGCGGCGCCCTCTCGTCGGTTGCGGGAGGGGATGGAAAGCCCGCGCTGCAGCCGATTCTGCCGGGATTGCCGATCGTCAGGATCGTGGAGGACTACCGTGACGATCTGAAGGAACTGCCCTATGCGATCGCGGCGGGCCAGTCGATGCGGGAGTGGCTGGACGCCTTCACCGGGTTGTTGGGCCTGCGAGTGGAAATGCGGGGCATGATCGAGGACGCGAGTGTGGAGGTGAAGCTCTCGGATCGGAAACCGAGAGGGAGGTCGATGCGCATGACCCTCGGCCCTTCTTTCACGACTGCCGGGGACAACGCCGGATCGGGCCCTTTGCTGGTGACTGGATACACAGCCCGGCCCGGCATGAACGCACGAGGGGGAGTGCTGGACGATCCGGCATACGGAGAGTTTCGTTCCCTCGGGTGGCTGGGGGCGATCGAAAGGGTCTTCTCGGAGCCCGAAGTCGGGCCGGACGAGGCGGCCCGGCGCCTGTGGTTCCCGCTCAACCGCGCCTACGCCGAGATGCTGGCCGTCGATGTCATGTCGCGCCAGCCCGGCTTTCGTCCCGGACGCACGATCACGCTGTCCGGCGGAGACATCCGGAAACTGGACACCTGGCAACTGGCGACGGTGACCCATCGCGTCGACGCCGGGCGCTACGAGAACCGCGCGATGCTGATTCGCGGGGACGTCGCATGGCATCCGTTGCCGCCGCCACCCCGGGCGCCGTCGTTCGTGACGGGAATCATCGACGGCGGGACCGGGCTGCTCACCCAGGAGCCCGTGCCCCGTGACCGTCTCGGACGGATTCCGGTCACCTTTCCCTTCGTGCCGACCCCGCTCGACGACGAAGACAGCGACGGAGATATCTCCGCCGGCGATCCGAAGACCTCCGTCGAACTCGACACGGAGCTGGCGCAACAACGTTGGCCCCCCCGCATTCCGTTGACGATCATTGAACCGATGGCGGGAAGCCTGCACGGCTTCATTCCCGCCCACCGTCACCGCGATACCTGCCGTGTGGCGGTACACGATCCGTTCCGGGCCGAGATCGTCGGCTTCCAGTACCGGGCTGACCGACGCATCAACGCCAAAATCGTGGGGGCGACCGCGGGTCTGGTGGTCGAGCATGACTACGCCGACGCCTGGTCGGGGTGGGTGTTCCGGTCGACCGACGATCTGGAGTCGGCGCCGAGCAAGGAGGACGACCGATGATGGCTCCCGACCGAATTCCTGACCTGCCGGCATCTCTTCTGTCGGAGAGGTGGCCGCCAGGAAGCGGGAGATGGACGCACAGGAGTACGTGATGGCCGGCGGCAACGTCAGCGGCTTCATCGAGAAGGAAACGCTGGAGGTCCGCGCGGAGACTCTCAACATCCGTTCCGCCGGCACTGCGGAGCGCAGGGGAGACTCCGATCGGCTCGAGATCGGCAATGCGGCCGCGTTCGACGTGGTGGCCGGAGAAGAGTCGCTGCATGTCGAGGGGCTGCTCAAGGAACGGATCGCGCGCTCCGCCAGCACGCAGGCGTCACATCTGAAGACGACCGTGAACGGTCGTCTGACGGTATCCGGCCGTACGGAGAACACGTTGCTCGGCGGCGCGATGGCGGACACGCAAGCCGGTTCGGTGATCGTCGCGGCAGGGATGAGCGATGACCTGGTGCTAGGCGGCGGAGCCCGGGCGACGGCGGCCGTGGACATATGGCTGGCCGGTCTGATCGAGATGGAGGAAAAGATCGGCACCGCGGCGGCCGACGGTGTGCTCGTGGAGGGCTACCGCACCCTGTTCGAGCGCGAGTACGGCTCGGGGACGCACGTGACCGGGACCGCGGTCTTCTCGGGCGCTCTGCATGTGACGGTCAAGGCGGGGTTCCGCCCGATGATGAAGGTGCTGCGCGGGATCCGGAATCTCACCCCGGGCGGCGGAGGTGGAGGCGGATCGGCCGCCCCTCCCACGTCTTCGCCACCCGTGCCGCCGGGCGAAGCCGCCACCGGATTGCTCGGCACGTTCCGCGGCGTCTCCGGCCTGGAGGACGCCGACGAGCTGCCGCGCCTCTCCGACAGTTTTGCGCGAACCGAGGACCTCGCAAACGCCACCGAGGCGGCCAGCGCCCGGGATGCCGGTACCGCCTCCCGGCTCGAGGATCTGCGAAGCCTCCACCGCGCAGCCGAGCCGGACGACACGCGGCAGGCGGCGTCCTTCCTGCACCGCCTGCGCGGCGACGGCCTCCCGCAACGCTCGACGGATTTCGATTTGAGCGCCCGCTATTACCTCTCGACGGACGCCGACGGACGCCACATGCTGGTCGAGGATCCAGAAGGCCCGTACCGGTTTGCCCAGGCACCGGACGGAACCTGCCGAGTGGTCCAGGATCCGGAGGCCGAGTTCACCGCCTCGGTGGATCTCCGTGGGTACGACATCGAAGTGGGCGCCGATGGCCAGTACCGACTGGTCGATCCGAACGCATCGGACTCCGATCCCGCGCACTGGAGGTACAGCTTCGACTCCGGCGACGCACAGCGCCCCCTCGACGGTCCTGCCGATACCGGTCATGGCCAGCGTTTCGGAAACGATGTCAGCGCCGGCAACCCGCCAGGCACCCGCCCCTCCGACCGCCCCACCGGTCCTGGCCATGCGCGGACCTTCGATCTCCTCCCCGAATCGGCGCCTCCCGGCGGTCCCGGCGCCGACTCCCGCCGCGGTCCCATCGCAGCCATCGAGACCGTTGACCAGCGATCCTACGTGGTGCCTCCCGAGGGCGGCGACCTCACCCGCAATCCGGTCGGGCCATCCTCGGGCGCCGACGAGGCGAACCAGGGACAGGTATACGTCACGATCATCGAGGATCCAACGACGAACCAAGGAATCACGACATCCCGCACGGCGCCGGTCGACGACGACTCTTCCCGTGTCCTCCTCGACATCGACATCGAACAGATCGACCTGGAGGGCGTCGATGACGCGCGAGACCTTCCATCTCCGGGCAGGCCGTCCGACAGCCCTGGAGAGGGCGCGAGCCCTGGCATGCAGTTCGGCGATCGAGGGCCCTTGTGGGAAGAGCCCGATCTTCCGCCAGCGCGTCCCGACGCCCCGGACGACACGCCCGGCCACAACGGCTACCCGTCCGCGGACATCCTCGGCGGACAGCCCGAACCCCCCGCCGTCAGCCGCTTCTACGGCGACGACGGGGCGGTCGTGGCTCCTCCCCCGGTGTCGACGCCCTCCGGTCGGGAGGCAGGCGCCCTCCACCCGAACGTCGACGCCACCGGCGCGATCCAGCGGCTCAGGCAGGAGATCGCCTTGCAGACCGATGAGATTCGGCGCGTAGGGGCCGGCGGCGGCGCCGCCGATGATCTGCGGCGCCTGGAGGCTGAGCGCGAAGCCCGCCTGTTGGCGCTGAGCGAGCTGCAGGCAGGCCACGACCCGCGCCCAGCGTTGCGCGCGCAAGCGGCCAGCGGGCAGGAAGCGTATCGGGCGGAAGCCTTCACCGACCTCGTCGAGTACTTCGGCGGCGCGGGTCAGTTCTCCCCGCAAGGTACGTCGCCCGGTGCGTTCGGCGGCCGGGTCCCGTCCTGGCTGGACACGAGCACACTGCTCGAAGACTGGCGAGAGCGTGTCAACGCTCTCGCCAAAGGGGCCGACGCTCTGAACCCGCGCACCGCGGCGGAGATCGAGCACGCCGAAGCACTCTCCGACACCGAGTCTTGGATGCGCCAGGCGATCGTCATGATGGCGAACCGCCAGGACCCGTGCGACGAGCTCCTGCGCCACGCTTCCGACCTGGAGGCCCGCACGTTCGCCGACGGGACCACCGGCGCGGGCGAGGCTTCCATGCTGCGCGGGATGGCCGAAGAGTACCAGGACCTGCTCGAGGAGTTCCTCGGCAGCTTCCCCGCCTTCCCGCAGCAACTCGACGAGTTGGAGACGCTGCCGGCCGCCTCGCCAACAAGCCTCGGCCCCGACGCCGGGAGCGGCCGGACCCGGCAGAACCTCGGCGACGACATCTACGACGCCTTCGGTGCATCCGGCCCAAGGCGTGACACGCCGGCCGCCGATCCGGCATCCGACCTGGAGCGACACGTTATCCAGGAGGACTACTGGGGAACGCCACAGGACCTCTCGCCGTCCGCTTCGAGTTCGAGCGACAGCGTGGCGGATACCGCCACTGATCCGGTTCGCCTGCCGAAGCGGGGCGAGCATGATGAATCGACGTCGGATTTCAACCACATTCTCGATGGCATGGAGGCAGGGTTCGACGACAACGCCGGAGAGCCGTCGCCGAGCTCCCACCGCTACCGGCTGTCCACGGAAACCTTCGACAAGGCCATCGACTCCCGCATCGTTACGGATGATCCGGCGGACGACGCCACCCAGTTGCTCGGCATCGAGGACTTCGAGGAGTCCTTCGGCATCAGCGAGCGCTCGGAAGGCGCCACGGCGGTGCCCACGGCGAAACAGAAAGGCGGGAAAGTCCGGTGAAGCGATACGACGACACCCTCTATCGCCCACGCGTCAATGCCCGGACCAGCAAATCGAGTCCGAAACCGTCCACGACGCTCTGGTATCACCTGACGCTCCGCCCAATCTGCACACGGGCGTCGATCCCGGCGGACGACGTCGAAGTCCACGAGAGTCGTGCCGGCGGCTGGTGGGGCCATGCGCGCTTCATGCCCTGGCTCTCGACCGAGCGCAGGCTTTCGCAGGACCAGGCGAAAGCCGCGGTATTCGACATCGCGCTGGACTCAGGCCTCGTCCCGGGCAAGTCGGTCGAGATCCACCTGGCAATCGAGACCGAAGGCAAGCGGACGACCCGCACCCTCCCGCGCACCTGGCCGTCGGTGATCACGAGCGTGAACGCGGACGTCCGCACCGGAAACTGCGACGTACATTTCTGCGACCCGCTGACCTATTGTTCACGCCGTCCGATATGGGGCGCCTACCGAAACTGCTCCCCCGGCGAGATGCTCGGCGGTGCGATGTCACTGGCGGCAGGAGGCGACGGCAGGCCGACGCTCACGCCGGCACTGCCCGGGATGCCGCCCGTGCGCATCTCCCAATACCTGCGCGCTGCGCTCAAACGGGTACCCTGCGCCATCGCTGCCGGTCAGGCCCTCGTACCGTGGCTCGGCGGCGTGTTGGGACGGCTCGGTGTTCGCACCGAGATGCTGGGCTATCCCGGAGGACAGGTCGCCATCGCGCTGCGTGATACGGCGCCGGGCGGGACGCCGGTCGAGATGACGCTCGACTCCGGCGAGGCGAGCGCCACCAACGCCGCGGTCGTGGCTTCATGCCGCTATCCGGGCTATTCGGCCCGCGCCATGGTGCTTGATGACCCGGGGTTCCCGGCCACCGTGCCCATCGGCGGACCTGGGGCGGTCGAGACCGTGTCCTGCATCCCGCAGGTCGATCTGTCGGAAAGTGAGCTGAGGGCCGGTTTCCCGCAGCAGAAGATCGATCTCCGGCGCTCCAGGATGCTGGTGAAGACGCGGCGCACGGGCCTCATGCCCGGCCGCCTGGTGGAGTTCACCAACTCCTCTGTCGGCGGAGAGACGCTCTGGCAGACGGGCGGCACGGCGCACTTCTTCTCGACCGGACGCTTCGCGGCGAGCAAACCTTCCGCCGACACCCACGGCGCCTACGCCAACTACGTCGTGCTCGAATCGGGCAGACTGCCATGGCGGCCCCCGATCCCACCGCAGGACGGACCGGTCGTCGTCTCGGGCGTCGTGGACGACGGCACCTCCGACGAGGGCGCCATGGTGGCCCGCGATCGTCTTGGCCGGATTCCGATTCGTTTCTGCTTCCTGCCGGCCGGCGGCGACGGTTCGCAGGGTGGCGCCGGCGGGAGCGGCTCCGATGCAAGCGGCGGAGGCGATGGCGGATCGCCGGAGGAGGCGTGGCCGCCCCTCATTCCGTTGTTCATGGTCGGGCCGATGGCGGGCGGCGTGCACGGATTCGTCACGGCCCACCGCAGGGGCGACGTCTGCCGGATCCTCATCCGGAACCCGATGTACGCGGAGATCCTCGGCTTCGGTCGATACGATCACCAGCGCATCAGCCAGGACATGGCCGCCATCTCGACCGGCGTGATCGTGCAGGAGGGTGACGGCGACCGGTGGTCCGGCATGCTGTTTCTCTCCGAGCAGGATAAGGGGCCGAAATGGGGCGGCGTCGGGCGCCGAGGAGGAGGACGGTGAACGCTGACTATAGACGCGCGGAACGCAGTCCGCCGCTTCCGACGGGCGGGCCGTAGCCGTGTCCGACGGGCGCTCTCTCGTCTATCCGCAGGCGCTCGCCTTCGGCGCCCGCCTGCTCTCCGTCCCGGGCCGGGGGACAGCGCTGTGCGCTTCGGCGCTCCTACCGTTCCGGCTCTCGGATGGTGAGTGCATCACGCCGACTGATTGGTACGGAGCGGTTTCCGCCCACGGCGGCCCCGGTGCGATCCCGGATTCGATGGCCCCGTTGCCGGGCGCAGAGGTACTGATTCTGGGCGTGCTGCCGCCGGTCGCAGATGTCTCGCGCAGGGCCTCTCTGCACTGCGGATCGATCATGCGGCGCTTCGTTCTGTACCGCGATCCGGGCGCCCCCGATGCGCCGCTGCTCGCGGATCCTTCGGCGGCACTGTGGCACGATGCCGACAATCCCGCCGGGCGTGGAGGGCCGGACGACGCGCGATCGCCGCTGATCGTCGACGAGGCGGCACCGGAACGGCCCCTATGGCTCGGACCCACGCCCTTCGACCATCCCGTGCGCCTGCGGCGGGTGGGCGTGCCCGACGAGCACTCCGGGGCAGGCTGGCCGGCCGGTGCGGATGCCGCGGCACTGCACGATGCTCACGATGCGTTCTGGGCGGAGGCGCTGCATCCCGGTGAGCCCCTGGCGTGGGAAGGTCTGTCCGAACACGCACTGGAGACCCACCTGCCGCACTACCGAGTCTCGATCACCTCCGGCCGTCTCGACGGCCGCTGGATCGCGGAGAGCACCCGCATCCACTGCGTGATCCTGATCCCCGCTGCTGATCTCGCAGCGGTCATCTCGCGCGCGTGTATCGATTTGGGTGACGACCCCCTGGGCGAATCTGTCGTAGCGCTGGTCGCCGCACTCGAAGATCGCGCCGCCCCTGTGAAGGACGCGCAGCATTGGGGCGGCATCGCCGCCGACCGCTGGCAGGATCCGATCCTCGCACTGGACGATCGGCCCCTGCTTCCCGCCGCGCTGGCGTCCGCAGTGGTCCTGCCTTTCTCAACGCCAGGGGGCGAAGACCCGATGGACGCGCGGCGGGCCGCGACAGAGGCGTGGATCCGGGAAGAGGCCGGCTTGCCGGAAGAGAACCCGTTTGCGAGCGCCGCTCCGGAGGAGGCGAACCTGGCGGAACAGGCTCGGGAAGCCATCGCCGGCGACGCTCCCCCCGACGCGAACGCCCTCGCGGCGCTTGCCGGCGCCGCCCTCGCCGCCGGCAAGCGGCGGCACGAGGAGGCGGGATTCCCGGAGCCCCCGCTGGAACAAGCACGCGAGCCCGTGACCCGCGGTGCGCGACTCGACGCCGAGGCGGACAAACGTCTCTCGATGCCCTACTGCACGCCGCACGAGGTCGCCGTCGCCCACCAGATCCGGGCAACCTCGGCAACGGATCTAGACCCGGGCGAGATCCTGGGCAAGATCACCGATGCCCGCATCCAGAACCCGACTCCCCCGCTTCTCTGGCCGGCCCTCGACGAAGCGGAAGGGGTCCGCTTCGGCGAGAAGCTGGCCGAACGCCTGACCGACGGAACCCTGGAGCGCCACATCGACGTCTCCGGGGCGATCGTCGTCGCCGGTTCCAAGCCGCAGGCGATCTCGGGCCGGCGGTTGGACGGATTCCTCGCGGAAGACACGACCTGGCGGGGAACGCAGTTCGCAGACTGCACGCTGACCGCTTCGAGCTTCGCGGGTGCCCGCTTCGAAGACTGCGAGTTCCGCGACTGCACCTTCGATCGCGTCAACCTCTCGCGGGCCACCCTGACCGGATGCACTTTCCGGGGCTGCACCTTCCGCGACCTGCAGCTCGCCGAGCCGGTATGGATGGAGAGCCAGCTCGAAGGCTGCGTCTGGGAGCGCGTATCGATGACGGATCCCGCCATGCGCGACGTGACGTTTTCCGGCGGCGCGTGGCGGGAAGTGCAGTGGAGCGAGGGGCTGCTGATTGGTATCGCGCTGCGCGAGACGGCGCTGCACGAGGTGACTTTCGCGAACACCCATGCTCCCCACAGCCGCTTCGAGCGGCTCTCCATGCACAAGGTCTGGGCGCTGGCCAAGGGATTCCCGGGCAGTGTCTTCGTCGAGGTCGAAGCGACCACGTGCGGGTTCCTGGGGACGTGCCACTTCGACGAGGCGCGCTTCGTCCGAACCCGCTTCGCCGAGACCGGCTTCGCCAACGCGGTGTTCAAGGACGCGCACCTCGCCGCGGACTGCCGCTTCGATGCCTGCGATCTGAGCGGCGCTGTGTTCGAGAACACCACGCTGTCGGCGGTTCGCTTCCTGCAGTGCGCCATGACGATGAGCCAGTGGTCGAGCGCGAAGGCCGCCGATGCCTGGTTCTTCGGCTCGATCCTGCGAGGGGTGGACCTCGCTGACACCGAGCTGGCCCGGGCCGTGTTCACGGACGCGGATCTTGAAGGCGCGAAGCTTCATCCGGACAGGACGATTGGCGCGGACTTTCGCGGCGCGCTGGGGTCGCCCGCGTGAACCCGTCGGGAGCGGACTCGAAGGCGCTGCCGGCCGAGCCGAGGGGATTGGCGGCAGAAGGAGACAGGCCGACGACGGACGACGCGACGAACACCAATTCCGAGCCGAGCGTGTTGGAGCGTCTGCTTCGCGCCGAAGGGCTGGTTTCGAATGCGGCGCTCCGGGTGGACGTCGCCGGGACGCTGTCGCGGCTGATCGGCGGCGACGAGTCCGTTGCGTTGGACAGCCAGACCGTCCACGCGCGGGGCGATTACGCGATCTCGCGCGGCCGCCGGAGCCGGCGGGTCGACGGCACGTACGAACGGAGCGTCGACAAGGAGGAGCTGTACAGGATCGAGAGCGTGATCGAGGAACGTGTCGATGGCGCCGTCGATGTGCACACCAGCATGGAGAGCGGGATCATCGTGGGCGGCGCCTACGTCAATACAATCGCGGGCGCATATCTTCGGGTCACCGCCTGGACGGACTTCCTCGCCTGGGGCGGCTGGGTGGAGGCCGACCTCGTCCGCATCGAGATCGCGGGATTGATGATGCGTTCCCATATGACCTACGGCCACGTGGCAGGGGCGCGGCTCGTCTCCGCCTCCAGCATCGTGGACGACTTCACGACGCGCACCGAGTCGTTCGGGGCGTTGAACGACAACGCGGTGACGAGATTCGATCTGGGAAGCCCGGGGGGAGGCATCACGCTCGAATCGTGATCGGGACACGAACCGGCGGCGGGAGATTTCACCAATGAGTACCACCAAGCCTGACGACGGCAGCCTGGTCGTCATCGACGATCGGGAGAAGCTGAAGAAGCTTCTGGATCGGTTTCTGGATGAGGAAGATGTGAACAGGCTGCTGGGAGACGAGGAAGCACTGCGAGCAGTGCTGGGGCGCTTTGTCACCGCGACCGGCAGCGACCGCAAAGTCACCGTGAGCGAACTGCTTAAACTGGTCGAGGAGTTGCCGCAGCCGACCTGGGAGCCGAGCGAGGCGACGCTCCTGGACTCGTTGATCGCCGTCGCCGATCAGCCGGAATGGAAGAGACGCCTGGTGACAGGCTCGCCATGGCAATCGGGCTACGAGTTGACGCTCTCCACGATGGGCGCCCTGAAAAACCTGGAACAGCGGCGGGTGATGGTGTTTGCGGACGGATACCGCAACTACCGGAGGGCGAATCTGGCGGTCGACGTGTCCGGCCGCTCGGAGATTGACGTGGACGGAGACATGCGGGTGGCGGTCGGACGGATCGACACCGGCGGCGGCGACGCAGTGGCCAATCCCGGTCTGGACGAGCTGACAGTGAACGGTGACGCCGATGTGCGCTTCGAGGACAAGACGACGCTGATCTCCGGCGCGATCAATCGGGTCTGGACCGGTCCCGTTACCCGACTGGCGGGCATGGAGGACATCATCTGCGGTGGCATCTTCGCCCGCGTCCACGCCGGGGCGAGCATGACGGCCTCGGCCGTGGTCACGGGCGACGTCTATGGAGGAGCAGCTCGCGCGTCGGGGGCGAGGATCTACCTCGCGGGCATGCACTACCGCGCCGCGCAGACGGCTCACTGGCTCATGCCGGGCGCCTACGTGCGCACTGCAGGGGTCGTACTCGAGCCCCTGTTGGGCTCACCCAGCGGCAATACGCCCACGAAAGGCCTGGCCGCCAAGGCTGCCAAGCTCTCGGTTGCGCTGTGCCCGTTCCTGGAAATGGCGGTCGGAGTGGTCATGTTGCCGGTCGCCGTGGTCCGGTTGATCGCCGGCCTGGTGAGAAAGCGGCCACCCAAACCCGTGGGAGGACTGCCCCGGACGAGGACGCGCCTCGTTGCGGGTATCGAGGTATCGAGCGCCAATTCCGTAATCGACACTTGAGGAGAACACACCGATGCTGGTCACCACTTTCGGGGCGGGGATGTCCATGGCGACACCCGACGTGTGCAAGACACCGCCCTTCGCGATTCCGGCGCCGTTCCCGAATATCGGGAACAACGCCATGGCGATTCCGACCTATTACACGATCATGATCAACTGCATGCCGGAGTTGAACATCGGGGGCATGTACGCGATCACCAGCGGCGACGAAGCGGGGGCGCTCGGCGGCGTCGCCAGCCAGGTCGTCATGGGACCCGGCCGCGCCATGATGGGCTCCATGACCTACTTCGTCGCCGGCATGCCGTCCTGGCGCCTCACCGCTCCGACCCTGCACAACCTGACCAATGCACCGGGCTCGACCCTCGTCCCCGGCCAGACCGTCAAGCTGGTGCTGCGGTAGCTAAGGGGCGAGCGGTAGGCGGACCGGGACAGCGCTGGTCCCGAGAACAGCGAGGCCGCCGAGCGCGGTGTCCTTGCCAAGGGCGGCGGGTGGCACATTGGCGCCGTCGAGCCACAGGTACAGCCGGGCTTCCGGCGAGACGGCGCCGATGTAGGCAGTTGCCAACAGGTGCAGGGATCTTCGGCGTCGCGCTGACCCAGCCCAGGCCGGCGCTTCCGGGTGCGTGCCGCCTTCGATGTGGATATCCACACCTGCAGAAGGAAGCTCGCAGCGCACGCCAAGCATCAACCCCATCGGAGCTCCAACGCGAGCCGGGCGAGCGGTGGCGATCCGGGCGCCCGCGAACTCCACTACCCTCGCGGGCAGCCGGGTAAAGGCCTGGACCAGTCCGCGCAGACCCGACGCCGAGACCGGACCGAGGAACAGCGCCGCCAGGGCGAGCGCGCCATCGGGCTCCTGGCCGTTCGTGGTGTCGAGGGTGCCATTGCCGCCAGCGTTCAACGGCGCGGACCGCCCGACGAGGTCGCGAATCAGCGCGAAGGCTTCAACCCGTCCACCCGCCCCCAGGGCGAATGCCGTGTTGCTCCTCATCTGCACATCTTCCAGGAGATGCATGAAACGGTCGCCGGGACCATCGAGCCAGGTGCCCAACGCTCCGCCTTCGTAGTCATCCGCGATGATCCGTGCGATGTCCGACGCGGGCAAAGGGGAACCGGCCGTCGCCAATCCAGGCGCATTGAGCACGAGGTCCATGCGGTCGTCGTGAAGGCGGAGATCGCGCACTTCCGAAGCGGCGAAGCTGAGCGATGGTTGCGAGCGGAAGACGAGCCGGGGTGCGTTGGACATGCGCCGCTGGAGCCAACGCAGAATGGCGACAGCGGGCCAGATCCGCCACCGGTAGGGGTGCAGGAGGAGATCCCGGACCAGCGGGTGTTGGTCCGGGTGGTCGCTCCCGGCGGGATTCGGTCCGGCTAGCGCTTTCTTGCTCATGGGAAATGGTGTCGTGCGCGGGACACTAGGTGTTGACCACTACGACCTGTTCGATACGGTTCAAGCTCCGCTGACTGTCGAACAGCCTGGCGAGCACGCGCTCCACCACCGTGCGGCTGGTGGTTCGCGACCTCGTCGCATCGAATGACAGGAAGACGCGGAGTTCGGGTCTCGGAATGCCGTCGTGGTTGGTCGCGACCGGTTGTACCGCAACGCCCCCGATGGCGTCGATCCAGGCCGCGGTGTCCGCGCCGGGGAACTTCCTCAAGAATTGCCTGAGCGAACCGCTGTTGTCGGTCGACGCCAGGCTGTGCAGTGAACTCTGCATGTAGCCGATCAGCGTTCGCATGGCTTCGGCATCGGCCACGGCGGGCCGATAGGCCGTTGGTACGGCTGCCAACCGGGCCTGCCAGCCACCCAGACCGTCGACGGGATCCAGCGACTCACCCACCCGGGCGCGCCGCGGCAGGTCACCGTTGCTTGCCAGCACACGCGGTGCCGCCAAGTGGCCCTGCCGGCCCAGCGTGCGGTAGTCCAACCCCTTGAAATAGACCATCACCTCGCCGCCAGCCGGCGACGCGGTGCGACGGACGCCCCAGCGGATGTCGGTGTCCCGGATGTCTCCTGTGGCATGCAGCGGATCGAGCCGAACACCGGGACCGCTCCCGGTCCCGTACAGGTGCATGTCCTCAACGGAGTGGCACTCGACCACGCGATAGCGCTGTGCATCGACCCGGATCGGGTACTCGAGCTGCCTGCCGTCGATGTTGAATGGGGTACCCGCGGTCGGCCATAGATTGATCAGCGGCACGCGGTTGACGGCGATCAGGTCGTGGGGCAGTTCACCGTCGAACACCAACGGTTGCGAGAACTGGAACCGGATCTCCGTGCCGTGCTCGAACGGCGCGCCGGTCAGGGAGACGAAACTGAACTTCTCGGGAAACGCGATGAACTCCGTGACCAGCCGATGCGCCTGGTGAGAGGCCGGACGCACCGGGAGCGCGGCCTCGTCGGGGCGGAAGCCGAGCATCCGCAGATTGCCGGGCGGCAGCATTGTGGCGGCCCCGCCGTCGGGGGGAACGACTTCGATGGCGACCAGATCCTCCACGAGCGCGTCCAGGAGCCGCGCGGCGTTTAACGGGTTATTGCCGATGAACAGATCGAGTGTCGGCGGGGGCCTGCCGAAGAGCCGCAGTGATATCCCATCAGGGATGTTGTCGCGCGCGTCGGCCCGGCGGGTCCGGATGGAATAGGGGGCCGCGGTGACGGCCATCGTGGTCGCAAGGCAGACCAGCGGGAGCTGGCCGAAACGGAGGTCGAAACGCGTCCCGCGGGCAATGCATTGTGCTTCCGAACCGCCGTGCAAGTCGGCGATCGCCATGGCGGGCACGGGCTCCTGCAGCGTGGGAGCGAGGATCGACAGGAGTCCCATCGGCAGCTCGGCGGATTGGTCCTCCAACTGCAACCGCAGGCGGGCGGCCAGGAAGGCTGCGCTCTCGACGACGCGTTCGACGTGCGGGTCGCGTGACCGTCGCGGTCCGATGTCGAGCCGGGCGGCCACATCCGGGTACGATTCCGCAAGTTCGCGTCCGTGTACGCGCAGCGCTTCCAGTTCGCTGATGTAGGCATTCAACAGTCGGTGATCGATCACGGGCGAACTCCCGAGTGGAGATCGTCGCCGATCTCGACGACTTCGATCCGGGCGCCGAGACCACCCCTTGCGAAAGGCGAGAAGATGCGCAACCTGACGGTCGACGACTCGGCCACCAGGCTCGCCGTAATCTGAAACGACAGTTCCCTGGAGTCGTCGTCGGGCGTGACCCGGACGCGTTCAAGCCGTGGCTCGAATCTCTGGATGGCGTCCGCGATGGACTCCGCAATGTGCAGGCGGTCGGTCTCCGAGGCCCGGGCCGGGTTCGATAGGGGTGGCATCCCCCACGAAAGCACGCCGAGACCGCGTTCGGCGAAGATCCGGCGCCCGCCGAGCAGGTCGGCAAGTTCGACTGCCAGCATGCGCGGGTCTCCCTCGTCCACCGCGGCGAATCGTTGGAACAGGCCGGCATAGTTCGCGTCGCGCGATCCTGCGAGTCGGGCCATCGCTGTGTCGTCCCTCGATCAGAACCGGAACCAATCTCTTTGACAACGTTGCGGATGGTCCGTTCCGGGGAGCTTGGCGCCGCACCCGTCAGCGCCGCCGGGAGAGTGGTCCGTGCGGCAGCGGGCGAACCAAACGCGCCGCACGGCAGTCAGAAAAAGTAAGAGAGCCACGGACCACGGTGCCAAGTGAACCTTCGCAAGCTCTACGAACATCTCGATCTCGACGCGCGTCGGATCCTTTCCGACGCGGCGGACGCGGCGGCGCGCGAAGGGCGCGGAAGCATCACCATCGAGTTCTTCCTGCTGTCGCTGCTCCGTGACCGGACCATCGGTCCCCAGGTCGCGGATGCGCTCTCCGAAGCAGGCGCTGACGCCCCAGCGATCGAGTCGTCGCTTGCCGAGCAGGCCGCGGACGAACCGCGGCGCACACCCGTTGCATTGCCTTCGTTCGACACGTCGCTGGCCCACCTGCTCCGGGAGGCGTGGGCGCTGTCCTTCGACGAGTACGGGGACCGTTCGGTCACCCCACTACGGTTCTTCGAGACCGTTGCCCGCCGGGGCGAAGCCTGGCCGCGGCTGGTCGACACCCTGCCGAGTTTCGACCGGATCGATCCCGGCCGCCTGGCGTCGGCCGCCGGTCGAGGACCCGAACGGGCAAACGGCATTGCAAAGACTCCCACGGACGACCGATTCCCGGAGCTTTCCCGGTACGGCTACGACATGATCGTCAGCGCGCGGGAAGGTCGCTTCGATCCGGTAATCGGCTTCGATCCGCAGTTCCAGGCAATCTCGTCGATCCTGCTGCGGCGGCGTCAGAATTCGGTCACCGTCGTGGGCGAGGCCGGTGTGGGCAAGTCGGCCTGCGCGCTCGGTTTCGTAACGGCCCTGGCCGAGGAATCGGACCGGGTGGGTGCCGCCCTGCACGGCACGCCGGTGTGGGCGCTCGACGTCTCGTCGTTGCGGGCGAGCGCTCTCTCCCGGGGTGCCGTCGAGGAACGGCTGCAGGTCATCCTGAAAGAAGTCGAGCAGGCCGGAATGATCCTGTTCATGGACGACCTCCATCTGCTGTTCGGCGAGCAGGGGCATGGCGGCGATGCATTGCGCAGCGTCCTCTCACACGGTGCAGTGCGCATCCTCGGCACCTGTGGCTGGCGCGACTGGAGACGCCACATCGAACCCGATCCGGGACTCGCGAGAAGGATTGCCACGGTACGCATACAGGAACCGGACGATGCCCGGACGCTGGGCATCCTCGAAGGGATCGCGCCGGTTCTGGCGGACCACCACGGCGTCCGGTTCGAGGAAAACGTACTCGCGTCGGCGGTTTCCCTGTCGCGCCGGTACATCGTCGGCCGGCAGCTACCCGACAAAGCCGTCGCGGTGCTGGACTCGGCCTGTGCGCGGGCGCGGAGCAACGGTTCGAGGGAACCGGCCGAATCGATGCCAGTCGAAGAGACAGACGTCGCCTCGGTCGTATCGGACCTGACCGGGGTCCCCACAGGCGGGATGCTATCGAACATGGGCAGGTTGGCGAATCGACTGGAGCAGGTGCTTGCCGAACGTGTCGTCGGCCAGAACCACGCGCTCGAACGCTGCGCCTCCCAGGCGCGCGCCTATCTCGCCGGACTTTCCGACCGCCGCCGCCCGGTTGGAGCCCTGATGTTCTGCGGACCTTCCGGGGTCGGCAAGACGGAAACCGCGCACGCCATCGCCGATGCGCTGTTCGGCGGCCGGCTGATCAACGTCAACATGTCCGAGTACCAGGAATCGCACACTGTCTCGGGGCTCAAGGGCGCGCCCGCCGGCTACGTGGGATACGGCGAAGGCGGCGTCCTGACGGAGGGGATCCGCCGCACGCCCTATTGCGTGGTTCTGCTCGACGAAATCGAAAAGGCCCATCGGGACGTTATCGAAATGCTCTACCAGGTGCTCGACCGCGGCTGGATGGAGGACGCGGAGGGTATCGAGGCAGACTTCTCCAATGCCCTGATCATTCTTACCAGCAATGTGGGCGACGCGGTCGTGGAGCAGGCGGCCAGGGCCGAACACCCGCCTTCGGAGGAGGTCCTCCACCGGTCGTTGACCGATGCCCTTGCCCGGCACTTCCCCGCGGCGTTCATCGGACGCCTGCAGCTCGTTCCCTACTGGCCGCTCGGCGACGACACGCTTACCCGGATCGCCGGGATGCGCCTCGACCGGCTCGCCGATACCTACATGGCTTCGCACCGGTCCGGATTGACGTTCGAGGACGACGTTCGCGACTGGATCGCGGCAAGGGTCAAGTCGACGCCCCAGGGGGCGCGTTTCCTCGACGGCATCATCGCCCGTTGGATTCGCCCCGCCGTCGCCGAGTACGTCCTCGACCAGCTGGACCGAGGCAAGGCACCCGGCGCCGCCACGGTGGATCTCCGCAACGGAGAGTTCACGGTCCGTGCAGAACCGAGCCTGGCCGCGGCTGACCACATTGAACCCGAAAGCACCGTCGCGGTGCGTGAACGCCGCGAGGGAGCAACCGTTAACGGAGCCGACCGATGAAGACCCACGTGCAGATCGTTATTTTGGTGCTGCTGTCGTTGATCGTCACTGCATGCGCTGGCAGGAACCCGTACGCGATCGACGACCCCGTGAAGCTGAAGCGCATGTCGTTCGTCATGGCGCCGGGCGCCAATGGCAACTGGCCCGCGCGGGTCGAGTTGGTCCGCGTAGATGACAAGCGCCTGGTCGCCGATCTCATCGCGACGGACACCTCGGCCTGGTTCGGCGAAACCGGCGAGGCTTTCCGCAGGGCACATCCAGGTGCCGCCTACGATGCCTGGGAGCTGGTTCCGGGCCAGGCCAAGGGTGCCGTGGACGTCAAGCGGAAGGGAAAGTTCGCGGGCGTCCTCTTTTGCGACGCGCAATCGGGTTCGACCCCGTTTCGCGTGCGACGGGACGGTCATCTGACCGTCGTCATCGACGACACCGGTTGCCGGCTGGAAGGCGTCGCGGGGAAGAACCGCCGCTCGCGTCGTTCGAAGACGGTCGACGTCTCCTTCGCGATGGGCGCCGCGACCAACGGCAATCGCCCATTACGGGTGGAACTGGTGCACGTCGACGACAAGAGCCTGGTCTCGGACCTGACCCGGATGTCCGGTACCGCCTGGTTCAGAGCCGGTGGACAGGCGTTCCGACGAGAACGTCCCGACGTGTCGGTCGACGACTGGGAACTGGTTCCGGGGCGCCACCATGGGCCGTTCAGGCTCGCCGTCAACCGCAAGGTGAACGGTGTGCTGTTCTGCGGGCCGTCGCAGCCACTCGAGTTGCGCTGGCGCCGGAGGATGGAAGTGGAAGTGTACGGGGACGGCTGCAGGATGTCGGGAACATCCCGACGGTCCGACAGCCCGCGGTCCGGGAGCGAGCGGCGATGAACGCGCAAGTCGTTCCGGCGGCCGTACAGTGGCGCAACGGCATGGTCCTTGAGCCGGCGCACTTCCTCCAGTCGGATGCCCGGGCGGCGTCGCTGGCACACATGGCGGCGCTGACGGCCGAACCATGGCCCTGGGGCTTCGTACGGGTGGTCGTCGACCAGACGGCTTTGGCATCAGCGCAATTGCGCGTCGACTGCGAGGGGATCTTTCCGAGCGGTGTGCCATTCCCCCGGTGCGAGGTGACCCGAACGTTGACCGCCGGCGAGGACGGAGATCGCAAGACCTTCCAGGTTGCGATGACGGATGACGGCTCGGTCGCCCTTTCCGAAGGCGAGGGCGCGCCGGCGGACACCGTCCTGCCGGTCGCGAGGCTCGTATTCCGAAGCGGGATCTGGAGCGAGGTCGCCGATTGGTCGCCGCCCATCCATCTCCTTGGCCCGGATCACCCGTTGCGCCTGGAGACGGCCCAGCAACTCGGTGCCCTGGCGGCATTGACGACGGGATTCGTGACCACGCTCAGACTGCCGCGCGCGGAGAACCGACCCGCAGCCCAGATGATCGGCCAGGTCGCCACCGCGATGGCGCAGGGCGTTGGCGTCATGGAAGCCTTGCTGGCCGCCCCGGTGGTCTCGCCTGGCCGACTCGGTATCGAAGCCCTGCGCCTGGCGTTGGGCGTACGTGCCGCCGCCGGCATCTTCGAACGCCTCGATGCGATCTGGGATCCAGCCGACCAGCGTGGCTCCGTGCGACGTCTGCTCTATGCCGCCGAGTCGGCGGCCTTGGGAATAGGCCTGCCTTTCCGAGCGAGTGTCTTCCGCGCCACGGAGGCAGGGGAGCCGTTGCTGGTAGAGGATGTTCCTCAAGGCGTGCTGCTGCTCGCCATCGAAGCATCGCGTCCGGGCGATCTGATCACCGCCCGTGCATGGTTCGAGGGCGCGGCGTTGGCGGCGCCGGAGCACATCCAGGAGGCGTTCAGTCTCCGCGTGGCCGGTTGCCCGCGGCACGCGTTGGATCGGGACCCGCGTACCGGCGTGTCCAGCGGTCCCCTGCTGGCCCTGTACCAGGTCGAGAAAAGCGCCACCTGGCGGGACGCCAGTCGCGCCCTGGCCCTCGGGGCGAAGACGCCGCCGCCGGCGAACACGAGCTTCTCCATCTTTATTCCCGAGGACCCCGCCGAAGATACGGGCCCGTCCCCAACCGGTCCGGCTGATCACATCGGCCGGACTTGGTACGGCACAACTGTCACAGACTACCCGGTCATCCCGGGAGGTAGGCAACGATGAATATCGGATTCCAGGTCGCGGTGTGCGCGGTGCCGTTCTTCGATCTCCTGGACGAGGAAGAGCAGTCGTTGGCGGCACAGGTGGCTGAGGCAGTCGAAGATGCCACCGTGGCCATCGCGATGCAGGCGAGTCGGCAACGGCTCGCCCTAGGCGTCGATAGCGTCGTTCGATCCCTGCCGGCGACGGTGCTTGGCGACCTGACCGCTTCCCGGGCGGTGGCCTACGCGCTCGTCGGCTTGGCCGATGGACGCATGCTGCATCACCCGGCTGGCGGACTCGAACGGTGGCGGGATCGTCTGCTGGAGTTTGAACTCTACGGCTCGGCGCTAGCCGGACAGGAGGTAGTGGCGCAGGCGCGGGCCGCGGTCACCATCTCGGAAGGCGCCACCACCGAGTCGGGTCGTCTTTCGTTCCTGGCACCGTTCTACCTCGGCGTGTTTCGAGCCGGATTCGAAGGCTCCCTGCGCAGCGACGCCGTCGGCCGTTCGTCGTTGATGGCAGCGCTGGAGGAGGTCGTGGGTGCACACAGGCAGGGCGCCCTGGAGGTGGCTCCCGATGTCCGTCCGAACCGGATGGGCCTGGCGTCGCTGCCACTCGCCGCCTTGGGCCTGACGGCCTGGCTGGTCGCTGGTTTCGCGGTGTGGTTGGCCCTGGGCGGTAAATCTCTTGAGGAGAGTGACCGGATGGCGCAGCGGCTCGGGAGTGGCTTGCCGGCGACAGCCGTCGTCGATCCCCTGAACTACACCGTCGGTCCTTCCGGCCTGACTTCCATTGAGCGGGAGGAGCCCTGATGTCGGATACGCTGTCACACATCGCCGACTTCGCTGCTGGTCTACTGGCGGGAGGCGTGTTCGAGATCGTCGTCCTGATCATTTTGATCGTCCTTGCGCTGGCCGTTCTCCTCATTGCCCTGTGGGTGTTGTGGAAGGTGCTGGTGCTGCTTGGCAAAGGCCTCGTATGGCTGATGCGGACCGGATCCGACACGACCAGGAAACGCACCGCTGGAAAGCGGGCCGCGCGGCTGGCGGCGCCTCCCCGGGTCACAAGGGGATGGAACCCATCGCCGAGGATCGGGTTGCGCAGGGCACTCGCCGAAGCCCGCCGGCTGGCGGGAAGCGACGCCCTCAGCATCCTGGTAGTGGCTGGCGACGGGTCCGGCGATCTGTGCCGCAGCCTCGGCCTGAATCCACCGGCCGTTGGTGCGGTGGCCGTTGCGGCGGGGGATGGCGCGATTCTCATCGACGCTTCCGGGGCTGACTCGCGGACGTTGCGCTCCCTGGGGGGAACGCTGCCCTGGCGGCGGCCGGTGGACGGCGTCGTGGCGATCGTCGGCGACGGCATTCCCGGTGACGCCTTGGTGCGCGCGCAGACATTTGCGCGTGCCGCCGGCACGCGGGTCGCGCTCCACTTCGTTCTTGCGCCAGGAGCGACCACGGCTGCATGGCGGGTGGTCGACGCGGCGAACCGGGACAGTGTCGAACTGTGCGCGCAACTGGCGCAGGATGCCGCGCGCACTTGGCTCGGCGGTGGCCCACGGGAAGGACTCCGGGAGTTGTCGCTCGCCCAATCGACCGAACTGTCGACGGCATTGGCGCGGGCGCTGGCGGTGGCACCATCGTCGATCGTCGATGTCGCCTCGGTTTGCCTGGGAGGACATGGTCTGCGATCGGCCGTCGCTCAGACGGCGGCTCGCACGAGGCCAGCGCAGATACCCGGACCCACGAGGTGGCTGGGCTATGCCGGTCTCGTTGCCGGTGTCGCCCTGACCATCCTGGCCACCGTCGTGGGGTCTGCCAAAACGGACGAACTGCGATCGACGCTGGCCCTCGCCGCGCGGGAAGCGACGTTCTGGTCCGCGACGGACATCGATGCGCTGCCGAGCGCTGGCCGCGTGAGACGCGTCGCGGGGATCGGCGCCCGCTTGGCGGAAGTTTCGGATTTCTCGATGTTGACGCCGTTGTCGCCGCTGGTCCCGAACTCCCAGGCGCCTGCGCGTCTTGGCGGGGTCCTGCTCGATATCCACGTTCTCCGGCCGCTCGGGCTGGCCCTGGACCGGCAAGCGCGCGACATGCTGGCGCCCGTGGACGATCCCCTTGCCTGGGTCGGCGGCGCGCAGGAGGTCGACGAGTGGATTGCAGCCTGGGAGGGCTTGGCGGACGACCCGGAGGAGGTCGACTTTCGCCGCCTCCTCGCTGATGCCTTTGGCGGCGAGCCAGAAGTCTGGCCGACCGGTCTGGACGCGGCGTTGGCAGCGACGTCCTTACAGTTGCCGGAGCCTGCGCACGGTGGCATGGATGTGGATGGCCTGGCCGATCTGGCCCATCGGAACTTCATCGCAACGATGCAGCGCTGGGCCGATGCGGTCTACGCCAATGGGCCGGTGGCCACGGCCGCCCGACGAGCGGTCGACCGCAGCGCCGGGTGGCGTTCGCAGCATGAGGCGCTCTCCGCGCTACGAACGGCGCTACAGGATCCCGGACAGGTTTGGATCACCGCGGCGAAAGACACGCCCGACCACCGCTACGAGATGCGCGTGCTCGGACGTGCGCTGACACTCTCCCTGCTCGGTCAGACGACCGCGCTCTCGGCCAAGGCTGCGGTCAGCGAGATTCGAATCGACGCCCGCGAAGCGGCCGAACATTTCATCCTTCCGCAGATCGGTCCACTGCTCGTACGTTCAAGCACGGGAGCGCGGGGCGGCGGCGGTCGACCCTCCCTCGCCCTCGCACCGGGAGCACAGGCGTGGTCGGCCTTCCTCGATCGGTTGGCCAGCGCCGGATTCGCAGACCTTCCAACGACGCCCCGGGCTGTTGTCGCAGGCCCGGTCACGATCGACCCGGCGGCGGTCAACGGCATGCTTTCGAAGTTGCATACCTTCGATCGTCTGGTGACGGACCTGCCTGGAGATTTGCCACCGGCTGTCGCCCGCGACCTGCTGCAGCAGGTGGTGAGCGAACTGGTCGTCGGCGTAGCCGCGAGCGCCGAGCTCGCCCTGCGTCCTGCCGTGGGCCCGGTCGTGGCACGCAATCGCACGGCCCGGGTCGCGCGGATCGCATCAGCACTCGACGACCTGGGGAAAATCGTCGCATGGTTGCAGGCCCATGAAGCCGAGACCGAGGCCGATCGGGTGCTCGCCGTGCGCTCGTCGGTCGCTGAAAACATGCTCCTGGCCGGTACCGAGGTGTTGGCCGGGGAAGACCCATTGGGGATGTATCTCGACCCGGCCGCCGATGCCAACGCGCTCGTTCGCCGGTTCGGCCGCGGCGTCGAACGACTGCGTCGCTTGTACGAGCACTACGGTGCTCCCTACGTGGACGCTGCGACGTACGGCGGCACTGCGGTTGCCTATCGATGGCGCGAGATCGGGGACGACATCGCGCGCTACGACCGGGGGGACGCCGGCGCGGCGCTCTCCGGCCTCGAGGGAATGTTGCGTGCCTACGCGGCCGATCAAGAAGCCGCCTGCACCGGCCCCCGTCCAGCCCTCGCGGCGGCCCGCGACGACTATGTGGCCGGTGCGCTCGACCGATTCCGTGCGCAGGTCGATGACGCTTGTGCCGGCCTGGACGCGCGGCGCGGCGAGCGCCTCTACGCTCGCCTCGAGGCGTATTTCACCCGAAGCGTCGCATGGATGTGGCCCTATGCGAACGACGCGAACGCCCCGGAAATGCCCAGCGCGACGTTAGGCGAGTTCGTTGCACGGCTCGGCGGAGCCCGGAACGTGCTGGACCATTTCGACACTCCCCTGGCCCGCGTATTCCGGGAGTCCGCCGACTTCTGGGACCGGGACATGGACGGCAGTGCGGTGTTGCGGTTCCGTGTCGAGTGGCGCACCAGGCCCGAGGAGGAGTCGCTGGCCGAGAACATCATCGCGTTCGAAATCCAGGGTGCCGAGCGGGACGCGGATGGCGTCTACTCCTGGCGATACGGAACGCCCGCGGCGTTGCGGGTCCGACTGGCGAAGAACTCGCCGTATCGCTTCGCGTTCCCGTCCGACCCCGAAGGCCGCGTGTTCGCTCTGGGCGATGTCGTCCCCGGTGAACGCACTACGACGGACACCAGCAATGGCTCGCTGCTTCGGGTCTTCAACGGACTGGCGAACGGTGCGTTCGCCGTCCACACCGAGGTCGTGGATGCCAACGGCGTCAGGCACCAGTTGGTGGCAACGGCCCGGGTCACCGACGACTCCGGTGCCCCGTTGACGCTGCCACGGTTCGACGACTATCCGCCGAGCGTCGCGTATCACCATCCCTCCCGGTAGCGGGACACCACCGACGCGGAGCCACGGCCATGACGAACCCCATAATCCTCGAACCCGTAGCGGAGCAGGACCCCTGCGGACCGGACTTGCGTTGGGATGACGAGTTCCTTCGGCTTATGGACGCGTTCGCCATCGCCGATGCCCAGGGGGCGGCATCCATCGTAGAAGCCGAGTTGGCAGAGTCGACGGGGCGGGCTTTCGACGAAGTGATACACAGGGCGGTCGCCCTTTCCGCCAGGTCGAAGGATATCCGGATTCTGGCCGCCTACGCCGAGGCGAGTTGGCACCAGGGCGGCTTGCCCGCCTTCGCCTCGGCGATGGAGGACCTCGTTGCCGCCCAGGAGAGATGGCCGGGTACGGACGATGGCGTGCATCCGCGTGCCGATAGGTCCGATGGCGACCTGGGCGAACGTGTCGCCGCGATGGGTCGATTGCTGAACCGGGTTCCTGTCCTGGCCGCAACGGTCGGATGGGGCTCACCCCCGGATGTCGCCGACCGTCGTGCATGCGCCGCCACCCTGCAGGGCGTCTTCAGTGCATGGGACGAACGATTGAAGGACGTGTTCGGCGGTCAGCCACCGTCCGCGAGGAACGCCTGGCGGGAGTTGGAGCGATTGATCGAGAGAGATCTGACAGCCCGCGATCAGACGGAAGACAACGCCCCTTCAGGATCCGTAGCACCGCCACGCGAGATCGACGCCTGGGATCTCATCGACCAGGCGCTCTGCCGCATGACGGCCCAGGATCACCACTCGCCCGCGTTGCCGCTACTGCGTCTCCTCTCCACCTGGCGTTCGCTCGGCATCATAGAAATCGTCGACCGCATGCACGGTTCCGGCGTAACACTGGAGCAACTCATGGAGTCCGTAAAGCGGCAACTGTAGGGGCAACCCTTGCGTGTAGCCCTCGGGAACGGGTCCACTTTCGCGGCAATCCTCTCCGCAACGATTCTTGGTTACCGGTGTCTAAATCAGTAACGCAACAAGAACACCGGGTTCTGAAGTCCAAGGCTCCGACCGTACCTGGCGCACGGCACCGGACCCGAGTCGGCAAACCCTGTGAATTCGGAGGAAACAATGGCGGATTCAAGTCAACAGCGCATTGGTCGGGTACGACCCCCGCGCGTTCAGATTACCTACGACGTCGAAGACGGCGGCGCCACGTCGACACGCGAGTTGCCGCTCGTGGCCGGCGTTGTCAGCGACCTTTCCGGCGACGGCAACGACCCGGTGGACTATCCCGACCGGAAGTTCGTCGAAGTCGAACAGGGTGGCGTTGAAAAGCTGATGAAGCGCGTCGGCCCGACGCTGAAGTTCTCCGTTCCGGACGAACTCTCGGCGGAGGAAGGCGCGGAAATCGGCGTCGAACTGAGGTTCGAGTCCATCGACGATTTCTCGCCGATGGGTGTTGCCGCACAAATTCCCCAGACGGCGAAGTTGCTTGAAGCGCGTCGATGGCTGGCGGACCTGTACGGCAAGATCGAGTCAAACGAAAAGCTCGATGGAATTCTCGGCGAGATCCTGTCGGACGACCAGAAACAGGCGCAGTTGCGTGTTGAGTTGGGCCTTGACGACGATACCGACTCGTAACGTTCTCCCTGGCTCTCGCCAGCGATCGTCACGAGTCGACAATCAACGGAGGATTTAGGAATGTTGGAAACAGCGAAGACAAACAACGGGTCGGTGGAAGTCGAACCGACGATACTCGAGCGTATCTTCGACGATGGCCGCCTCGTGAGAGACGATCACCAGGTCGATGGTGCCCGGCGCATGCTGCGCGGTTTCGTGGAAGAGGCCACCAAGGTCGGCGTGCAGGTCGACGGCTCGGCAAAGCGGGCGCTCGCGGAGCGGATCGTGGCCCTGGACCGCCTCATATCGGAGCAGGTCAATCAGGTCCTGCACAACGGGAAGTTCCAGCGCCTCGAGGCGAGTTGGCGGAACCTCGACAAGCTCGTGTCGGAGAACGACCTGACCACCTCGCGGGTGCGGGTGTTCAACTGCCACCGCGACGAACTCGAGCGTGACTTTCGACGGGCTCCGGGCTTCGACCAGTCGGTTTTCTTCAAGCACGTCTACGAGAGCGAATACGGGACCCTCGGCGGATCGCCATACACGATTCTCGTCGGTGACATGGAATTCGGACGCTCGCCGATGGACATCCAGTTCCTGCGCGACATTTCGGCGGTGGCTGCGATGGCGCACGCGCCGTTCCTGGCCAGTGCCGCCCCAAGCCTCCTGGACCTCGACAGTTTCACGGAACTCGATCGACCGATCGACATCGCCAAGATCTTCGACACCAGCGAGATGGGGAGCTGGAACGCCCTGCGCGACAGCCCGGATTCCCGCTATCTCGCGCTAACGGCACCGCGGACACTGGTGCGGCTCCCCTGGGGACCGGACACGGCACCGGTGGAAGCCATGGATTTCGTCGAGAACGTCGATGGCGAAGACCACGGCAAGTACCTGTGGGGGCCCTCGTCCTGGGCGTTGGCCGGGCAGATCATGAAGTCGTTCTCGGTATCCGGATGGCCGTCGGCCATCCGTGGACTCGAGACCGGCGGCAAGGTCGAAAACCTGCCGCTGCATACCTTCCCATCCCTGACGGGAGCGAGGATCACGAAGTGCCCGACGGAAACCTCGATCACGGACCGGCGCGAGAAGGAGTTGTCCGACCAGGGCATCATCTCCCTCTGCCACGCCCGCAACACCGAGTTCGCGGTGATCTTCTCCGGGTCGACGGTAAACCGACCGCAGAAGTACGTGGAAGAGCAGGCCAACGCCAACGCCCGGCTGTCGGCGAGCCTGCCCTATATCCTGGCCTGCGCGCGGTTCGCCCACTACTTCAAGGCGATCATGCGCGACAAGATCGGCGGTTTCACCTCTCGCGACGAGGTGCAGCGGTTCCTGAGCGGTTGGATCGCGCAGTACGTGACGTCCGACGACTCGGCATCCCACGCCACCAAGGCGCGCTATCCGCTGCGCGAGGCGCGGGTAGAGGTCGTGGACATCCCGGGCAAGCCGGGTGCATACACCGCGGTGGCCCACCTGCGACCACATTTCCAGCTCGAAGAACTGACGGCCTCGCTACGCCTGGTCGCCGAGCTGCCCAACTGAGACGGACGCGCCGGTCGTGTACGTGGACCGTTCCCTGCCGGGCAGCACAAGATTGGATGGCCGAAAAAACCACGCAGTCAGGAATTTAACGTTCTCGAAAGGGTCAAATCAGGTACTGGTCCAACAAACTGCTTACTGGATCTTTAAGGAGGAGTCATGGCGGACATCACAGTGAGAATAGAGAAGACCGGCGGCACGATCACGATTGCCGGTGAAGCAACCCAGAACGGGCACGAAGGAGAACTCGAAGCGATCGCCATTCGCGATCTCATCGAAGCGCCTGGCGGGACGGCAAAGGCCCAGTTGTCGGAGATATTCCTGACCCGGTACCGGGACAAGGCCAGCCCCAAGCTCGCGGAAGCGTGCTCGATGGGAGAAAACCTGGGCACGGTCACGGTGTCCCTGTTCAAAAACACCGAGACGGGGCCGCAGGTCTTCATGAAGTACACGTTGACGGACACGTTCGTGTCGCGGATCGAACACGAGACCGCTGAGGCAAACGGCGGCGCGTTCCTTCCGCACCGGGGCTACAACAACTATCCGGGCCACGCGTTTCGCGCGCTGTGGAATCTCGCGGGCATGACGCAGAGCGCCGACTCCGGCTACTCCCGGGCGCGAGCCAATCCGGTGCCGGTGTACCCCCAGCCCGTCGGCTCGATCACGACCGACGAGGTCGAGCGAGTCTGGCTCAACGCCGCATCGATCAAGTGGACCTACACGCCGTATACCGCCGGCGTGGCTGGCGGCTCGATCGAGAAAGGCTGGGATCTGCAGACCAGCGTCGCTCTCTAGCACGCGGTCCGGAGCGGTTTGGAAGGTTTGGATAGATTTGGAAAAGGAGAACTGACATGTCGCACTTCGCAGTGGAAATTTCAGGCATCGACGGTGAGGAAACGTTGGCGGACTACGAGGGCACCATAACCTGCCGCTCGTTCAAGCACGGCATCGACCTCCCCGTCGTAGCCAAGGGTTCCGACCGTACGGATGGTGCGTCGATCCACGGCAGCATCGTACTCGAACACGAGATCGATGCCGCCACGCCGGCGCTTCGCGAAGCGTGCGCGAAATCCTCGAATATCGACGATGTGACGATCACCCGAACCAAGATGATCGGGGGAGAGGTCCAGGCAGCCGATATCACGAAGCTGAAGAACGCCAAGGTCGTCAACGTCTACGTCGATACGCCAATGGATCCGGCGTCCGGCAAGCCGGCTGACATGCCCGTGGAGTTCTTCGTGCTCGACTACGAGGAAATCAAGTGGGAGCACAAGGTCTACGTCAACGGCGTGGCGAGCGACACGCTCGCAGGTAGCTACGACACGACCACGATGTCGACCACGGTCACCATTGCGTAGCAGCCACGAACGCCTTGGCCAAGGGCGGAGTTGGCCCGACCGGGAAGGCGACCTGGTATCGCCGACGCTCGCGGTCTTCCGCTACCTTGACGGTGCGATGAATCGCCCCTTCGATACCGGCAAGACTCACCCGGCTCGGAACCGAAAGGAGCATACCCTCCCATGGAACAAACGTCTCCGGGGAGCACCAGCGACCCGGGGCGGTTGGTCCACGGGCGACGAGCGGGGCCGGGCCACAGGCGGAGCCGAAGGCGCCGGCTGTGGGGCACTCGCAAAGAGACGCCCCGGGACCGAGGCGCCGACTGTCGGGCACGCTATGCGTTCTCTTCCTTCCAGGCAACGACCGCAGTCCGCAACTCGGGGAAATACTCTTCGAAGTCGGCCATCAAGTCCGCCAGGTGGGCGCCGACGATGTCGTCGAGTTCGTCAGTGAGGTGTGGGAGCCGCAGGCGCTTCAGCACGTACGTCATCGCGCGCAGCACGGTTTCGGGTTCGAGGTACCTGGCAAACACGTCCGAGTCCCGGATGCGCTGGAAATACCTTCTCCCATGCTCGGGCAGGAACTGATCGAACGCGCCGATTGCATCGTACGCCAGGGCCGTGAACGCCGTGAGTTCACCGTGACCGTGCGTATCCCAACGTAAAGCAAGACAGTGGTCGGCGACGATATCGAGCAGGACCGGGCCGGGCCGGCGCAGTCCCGGGCCGAGTCGTCGGACGCTAACGGCAATGCCGGGCAAACGATTGCTCATGGAGTCGATGCGGCGGTGCAGGCGAATGCCCGCCTGCAGCCGCTCCGGCAGTTCGCTCGGCACGGGTCCCTTGATGAAGTCGCCGATGAAACCGCCCGCGATCAGCGCCGTCTCCGGGTGAGCCAGCGTGCAGTGGGCGAGAAAGTTCACGCCAGCCGCGCGTCCGGGACCGGATCCCGTTCGTAACCCCTGCGCGCGCGGGCGAAGTACTCGTCGAAAGTCTCGCGCTCGCCGGCTTCCCGGCGCGCTTGCTCAGCCATCGACTTACGGCTCAGTTGATCGAAGAAAGCCTGCCGCCCTTCGCTCAAGGAGCCCTCGCAGTAATGCGCCTTGTGGGATGTCGACTGGTTCAGCGCGAAACGAAAATAGGAGACTTTCGCCTGCCGCATGCTCTCCAGCACCCGCGCCGATGGCGTGCAGTCTGGTCGTACGACTTTCTGTCGCTGGGCGTCCACGGCGTCCCCGGCTTGACCATCGCCCGAGACTTCGTCGATCAGCTTCGCCACGGCGGCGCAGTCATCCAGTATCCGGGTCGCCCAGGCGCCGCACCCCACCGTGCCGCCGCCGTCATCGAGCAACAGGTTCGGATCGCGGCCACGGTCGACGACGGCGCGCTGGTTGGCCTGGATGCGTAACGACTCTTCCGGGTTGTCCGGCGGACTCTCCCTGAGCAGGCATGCGAGCAGGAAAACATCCAGGAAGCGAGAAACGACCTCGTCGATTCCGGCCGGCAAGAACGGATCGAGATCCAGGCATCGCACTTCGACGTATTCGACGCCGCGGTCATTCAATGCGGCGAGGGGCTGCTCACCCGAGCGTGTTCGTCGCTTGGGACGGATCGGACTGTAGAACTCGTTTTCGATCTGCAGGAGCGCGGTGCCAAGCTGTCGATATCCACCATCCTCATCGCGCAGGCCGATCGCCTCGAAGGGCGGATGCGGCATCGTCAAGGCCCGCCACATGGTCTCGGAATAGTCGGCGAGACTGTTGTAGGAGACGTGCAACGAAGATTGGGCGCTGGACTGATAGCCGAGAGGGCCCATTCGCAGCGACGTTGCGTTCGGCAGGTAGAAGGTGGTCACGTCGAACCTTTCCAGCGCGTGCGGCCGGTCGCGCACAAAGGAAGCACATACTGCGGGCGATGCGCCGAATAGGTAGATCAGGAGCCAGGATTCGCGCCGGAAGTTGCGGATAAGGTCGAAGTAGACCCGGTTGACGGTGTCGTCGTCGAGGGTTTCCCGCCGCGCCCTGGCGACCGCGGGCCACAAGGTGTCCGGCACCGAGAAGTTGTAGTGGATGCCGGAAATCGTCTGCATGACCCGACCATAGCGATAGGCGAGTCCCCGCCGATAGATCGTCTTCATGCGCCCAATATGGGATTTCCCATAACGCCCCAGCGGGATTTGATCGTCAGCGGTGAGTGCGCACGGCATGCTGGCGGCCCATAGCAACTCATCGCGCAGGTAGCCGTAGACGAATCGATGAATATCGTCCAGTTCCGCGATACAGGCGGCGGCGCTGTCATGCACGCCGGTGATGAGTTCCGGCTGCGCCTCGCTGAAATCCGTGGTGATATGCGAGTGGGTGAGCGCCGAACCCAGGGCCGGCGGATGCGGCGTCTGCGCGAGCGTTCCGCCCGGCGTTACGCGCAAGCTCTCTTTCTCGATACCGCGTCGCAGGTGCGTGAGTTCCTCTCGACCCCGCAAACTCCTGATCGCGTCAGCGCTAATCACGATGTGACGGGCGGAGACTCAGGTGACCTTCGGTCCCGCGTCCACGATCGCCCGATCGACATCGAACTTCCGGAAGTTGTCGACGAACTTTCCGACCAGGCTTGCCGCAGCCGCATCGTATGCGGACCCATCCGCCCAGGTATTGCGGGGATTCAGAAGCGCATCGTCGACACCCGGCACCGCGACGGGAATGTCGAGATTCAAACCCGGAAGGTGCGTGGTCGGGACATCGCGCAAATCGCCGGACTGGATCGCCGCCACAATCGACCGTGTCACCGGAATGCTGAATCGCCTGCCGACACCGTAGCCGCCGCCGGTCCATCCCGTATTGACCAGGTACACCCGGGAGCCGAACTCGCTGATACGCTTGATCAGGAGATCCGCGTACACGCGCGCCGGCCGCGGGAAGAACGCGGCGCCGAAACATGTCGAGAACGTCGCGGAGTAGGCCTCGTGCGAACCCATCACCGTGGATCCGACCTGCGCCGTGTAGCCCGACAGGAAGTGATAGGCCGCGGCTTCCTTGGACAGCACGGCCACCGGTGGAAGCACTCCGCTCACATCGCAGGCAAGAAAGATGATGGACTCCGGCTCGCCGGCGCGGTTCTCCGGCACTTTGGCCTCGACGTTGTCCAGGGGATAGCAGGCCCGCGTGTTCTCTGTAATGGACGCGTCGGCAAAGTCGATCTGGCGCGTGACCGGGTCCATCACCACGTTCTCGACGATGGCGCCGAACGAAATCGCGTCGTAGATCACCGGCTCGTTCTCGCGCGTCAGGTCGATGCACTTGGCATAGCACCCACCTTCGATATTGAACACCCCGCCCCTGGTCCAGCCATGTTCGTCGTCACCCACCAGGAGGCGCGTCGGGTCCGCTGACAGCGTCGTCTTGCCGGTACCGGACAGGCCGAAGAAAAGCGTCACATCGCCATTCGGACCGGCACTCGCCGAGCAGTGCATCGGGAGAACATCGCTGTCCGGGAGCAGGAAATTCTGAACGCCAAAAAGCGACTTCTTCATCTCTCCCGCGTAACGCATCCCCGCGAGCAGCACGCGGCGGCGATCGAAATTGAGCATCACCGTCGCATCGCTGCATGTACCGTCGCGCGTCGGCGAACAGACGAAATTCGGCGCGTTGACCACTTCCCACACCTCCTTCTCCTTCGGGTTGAAGGTGTCCGGCAGGATGAAAAGCGAACGCCCGAACAGCGCGTGCCACGCGTATTCCGTGGTAACCGCAATAGGCAAATAGTGATTCGGATCGGCACCGACGTGGAGGTGAGAAACGAACGTCTCCCGGTCTGCGAGATGCGCCTGGACACGGTTCCACAAGGCGTCGAATACCGCGGGCCTTATCGGATGGTTGATGGGTCCCCAGTCGACAAACGCGGACGCAGCAGGGCCGTCCACGATGAAGCGATCGTCCGGCGAACGTCCCGTGCGTTTTCCGGTTTCGACAACGATTGCCCCGCTCGACGAAAGCCGGCCTTCGCCACGCAGAATGGCGATCTCAGCCAGCGTTGCGGGACTAAGATCGTAGTAGGTTTCATTCCTGCTGGAAATGTCGATCTCGAGCGCCATTGACAAGATCTTCAGTGGGTTTCGCGAATCATACACTTCCATTGAACAACCGTCCCCAGGAGCGCAGCGACTGGGGGCGGTTGTTCAATGGACGAAGAGCTGGGCCGGGCCACGGGCGGGGCCAACGGACCCCGGCCGTGGGGCACTTCCATTGAACAACCGTCGCCGGGAGCGGCAGTGACCGGGGACGGGGCGGAGCCCTCAGCCGGGGAGTGCGAGGAGGTACCCCTCGCAAGAAATAGCCCTCAGCCGGGGAGCGCGAGGGGGCACCCCTCGCAAGAAACAGCCTTCAGCCAGGGAGCGCGAGACCGCAGCCGAGCGCCGGCTCATTCACCAGCCGACTCCTGCTCGTGCAGACGCAACTGCCTCTCCCAGAAGGCCTCGGCTTCACGGTCCTCGACAGCCGGGTCGCAGATCTCGGCCAGCGCTGCCGAGAGTTCCTCTGCCTTCGGCGGGCACGCTTCGTATTGGTTCTCGAGTTCTTCCGGGTCATCTCCGAGATCGAACAACTGGTCCGGCGCCTCAACGTGGTGGATCAGCTTCCAGTCGCCCTGGCGCACCATGAACGAGCCGGCACGGGTGCCGTGCCCATGGTATTCGGCGAAGACCACCCGGTCCCGGTCGTCGTTCGCCAAGCTGCCCAACGGGGCGCCCAGCCAGTTCTCCGGCTGTTGTGCGCCTGTGAGCGAGAACACGCTGGCCTGCAGGTCGTGCAGGTCTACGGGCGTCGCCACCCGCGCGCCCGATTCGAAGTCCGGACCCACCGCAATGCACGGAATCCGGGCAGCGTCCTCGAGCAGGGTGCACTTCCACCACAGCCCGAACTTGCCCAGCATCTCGCCGTGGTCCGAGGTGTAGACAACATTGGTCGTGTCCTCGAGACCCGCCTCCCCGAGGGCGGACCGCAGCCGCCCGAGTTGCTCGTCGATGAAGCTGACGCAGGCGTAGTAGCCCCGGCGTAGCCCGCGGACCTGCTCCTCCTCCACCTGCTCCAGCTCGAAGTGCCGGCGCAAGTCGACCGCGTAAGGGTGTTGGGCAGTCGCCGCTTCAACGTCGTGCGTCGGCAGATCACCGTGTTCGCGGTACTTGTCCCAGAGCCGCTCGGTGCAGAAATGGGGAAAGTGCGGCTTCACCAGGTTGACGTAGAGGACCCAGGGACGATCCATTTCGGGAGCGCGTGTCCGAAGCCAGTCGACGGCCGCATCCATGTAGGTGACGTCGTTTCCCCACGGCGTGTCACGGGGACCGTACCCGTCGAGGCGCTTCGCTCCCCCCGGGCATACGGCAAGTGGGCGGCGGCTCTGGGCCTCGTAGAAGGCCGATGGGCCGTCGTTGGTCTCGATGGTCTCCGAGAATCCCAGTTCGGCAACCGGTCGATAGGCATGCACCTTGCCAACGAATACGGTGTGCACGCCCTGTTCGCCGAGCACGGCGCCGAGGCCTCGGGTTTCGGGCGGAATACCGAGCCGGTTGTTGCCGTAGGACTTTACGGCGTGGACCCGCTTGCCTGTCAGAAACGCGGAGCGGCTCGGCATGCAGAGTGGCGACGGGCAGTAAGCGTGCTCGTACAACGTGCCGCTGTCGGCAAGCCACTGCATGTTCGGCGTGTCGACGAAGTCGTGGCCGTAGGGCGATGAATAGCGCGGATTGTGCTCATCGGACATGAAGACGATGACGTTGGACATGACCTGCTTCCGGTTTCGAGAAGTTAGCGGGACGCGCCGTATCCTATCCCGATTGCACTAGTGTCGTGTCACACGACACTAGCGCCCCTTCAGTTGTTCCATTCGTCGTCGGTCCCGCTTCGACGGCCGGCCATAGGACGTCTGCCGTCCGGCTGCTCGCCTTAGCGCCGCTTCCCGCTCGCGTTTCGCCATGGACGCCTCGGTTTCCCGATACAGCGCGGAGGCCGCCGCCGCGCTTCCCCGCCGTTCCGCCACCGCTTCAACATGCACCGTGAAGTCATCCGGTCCGCGCCTGATGTCCAACGTGTCACCGCACTTCACTTCCTTCGCCGCCTTCGCCCGATTTCCGTTCAGCCGCACATGTCCCCCGTCGATGGCCGTCTTTGCCCGCGAGCGGGTCTTGAAGAAACGTGCCGCCCACAGCCATTTGTCGAGGCGAACGGAGTTCAAAACGTCATGATCTCCTGGAAGTCGTCCAGTGCCGGATACCGCAGCGCCGAGCGCTTTGGCGCCCGGGAGTCCGGTTGCGCCACGCAAAGCACCTGGCTGACACCGCTTTCCCGCGCCGCCGCCAGCACATCCGCGTCGTCGTCGATGAACAACGTACGCGCTGGATCGTACGGGTCGTGCTGGCTCAACGTCGACCAGAACTCTCCGTACTGCTTCGGGTGGCCGAACGCGTGCGCCGAATATTGGTCATCCAGTTCGGCGGTGAGGCCGAGCCGGGCGTCCTTCACTGCCAGGCTCTTGGGATGCGCGTTGGTGACGAGGACGGCACGCCGACCCGATGCCCGGACCGCGCGCAGAAATCGCGAGGCATTGGCGCGGTACTCGATCAGGTGCGAGAGTTCCCGGTGCAATGCGACGATGTCGAGCCGCGAGTACCTGGACCAGTAATCCAGAGAGTAATAGTCGAGCGAGCGCGGCACACCGCGCATGTGCGCATACAGGTGTTCGCGCGCGGCCGCCACGCCAATGCCGCGCGTCCCCGCCACCATCTCGGGCAGCCGCTCGTTCCACAGGAAATTGTCGAAGTAAAGGTCGATGAGGGTACCGTCCATGTCCAGCAGGACGGTATCTACTTCCGGCCACTCAACCATTCATGGATGGTATAGGATTTTCCCGGGGGTCGCCCATCAAGCATCCATGGGAGTCTGAACAAATGCGCCGGTTAGCGGTGGTCTGTCTTGCGTGCTTCGCAACGACGGCATCCCCTGGAGAGGACCTTGCCATCATCAACGCCAATCTGATCGACGGCACGGGTGCCGCAGCGCGCCACACTTCGATCAATGTCCGACACGGCGAAATCGTCTCGCTTGGTGAGTCCGCACCTGGCGATGCGCGAATACTGGACGTCCAGGACGCTTTCGTCATACCGGGACTCATTGATAGCCACGTTCACCTGCAAAGCGTACCGGGTGCCGTATTCAGGAAAGACAACGCGCAGACCCGCAGGTCGCTTATGCACCATCACCTGCGCGCTTATGTGGCCAACGGCGTCACCACGGTGCTCGACGCCGCCATCGCCTCCAGCGCGCTGCGTGAGATTCGTCAACATCTGGCCAACGGCGGCATTGGCCCCAGGGTCATGGCGCTGGGCCCGACCTTCCATAACCCGGGCGGGTACATGGATGGCGACCTGTTGTCCGACTATTGGGGACCCCGATGGCGAGCGTCGGCGACGCCGGCCGATGTCGACGCGCTATACCGAGAGTACGCCGGCATCGCCGATCTCGTCGGTGTCAAAGTCGCTGTCGCGTTCGGTTTCGGCGGGCCCATAGACGTCTTCGACACGCATACGCCCCAGATGCGCAACGTGATCAAGCAACGGGCCCATTCGCATGGCAGACCGATCTACGTGCACGTTTCCGACGATCGCGGGGTCGACATCGCGCTGGAACTGGATGCGCACGCGTTGACCCACCTGGTCCTTGAAATGCCGAGCCCTGAAATTCTGCAAAGAACGAGAGACCAGGGCCTTTACGTCATCACCACCCTGTCCGTTCTCGACGTACTCTCCACGCGCCATCGTCCGGAACGACTGGATACGCCGCGCGTGCGCCTGACCGTGCCGGCGATCGAACTCGAGACCGCCCGAGACGCGGAGGCCTGGGATGCATTTCTCACGACGTTTGTCCTCGCGGTAAGTCCCTTCTCGCCGGAGTGGGTCGCGAGCTGGTTCGGCGACTGGTACTTTTCCGAGGAGCGGATCGCCAGGGAGATGGCGCGCCTGCAGGGCATCCTCATGGCGCACCACGAAGCGGGTATACCCATCGTTGCGGGTACGGACAGCGGTTCCTGGCCCCATTTCGTGAACCTTTTCCATGGACCGTCCACACTCCGGGAAATGGAACTGATGGTCGAAGCCGGCATGACCACTACCGAGGTGCTGCGATCCGCAACATTGACGCCGGCAGAGATGATGGGTATCGACGACATCGTAGGTTCCATCGAAGTCGGAAAGCAGGCCGACCTGCTCGTCGTGCGTGGCAACCCGCTCGAAGATCTTTCGATGCTCGAAGAGCTTGAATGGGTGATCAAGGGTGGCGAAGTTCGCCGGCCCGAACAGTGGATGAACCAGTAGCCATGAACCTCGACGACGCATTGATCGACCTCGCGCGCCGCGCGGGCGCCGCGATCATGGAGGTCTACGCGGGCGAATTCGAAGTCCAGAGGAAGGAGGACGCGTCGCCGCTCACCGTCGCTGACCTTCGCGCCCACCACATCATCGTCGATGGCCTGCGCCGCATGACGCCGGATCTGCCCATCATCTCGGAAGAGTCCGAACCTGCGGTTTTCGAGGTGCGCCGGACCTGGGATCGATACTGGCTGGTAGATCCCCTCGACGGCACCAGGGAGTTTGTAAACCGAAACGGCGATTTCACGGTGAATATCGCGCTGATCGATGCCAACCGGCCTGCGCTGGGCGTGGTCGGCGTGCCCGTGCGCGAAGAGGTGTTCTTCGGCGATGTGACCTCGGGAATCGCCTACAAGACGACGCGGGACGGCCGCGACGCGCTCGCGACCCGCCCCGTTTCACAAGCGCAAGGGTTAACGGTCGTCGCAAGCCGCAGCCACGGAAGTGGCCAGCTGGAGCGATACCTGGACGCGCTGCGGGCCGCCTTCGGCCGGGTCGACCTACAGTCTGTCGGCAGTTCTCTCAAGTTCTGCATGCTCGCCGAGGGTCTGGCGGACTTCTATCCGCGCCTGGGCCCCACGTCCGAGTGGGATACCGGGGCCGCTCAGGCCGTGCTGACCGCCGCCGGCGGCGCCGTACTGCGTTTCGACGGCTCTGAACTCGCGTACAACACCAAGGCGTCACTTCTGAATCCGGACTTTTTCTGCGTCGGCGATCCGTCTTTCCCATGGGCCGAGCGTTTGCCTCCCGCAGAAGTCCGCCCCGACTGACCACTGGCGAGTCGCCACCCTCGCGACTATGCTCATCTCCTGGGGAAGATCTGGGGAGATCCAACATGGCCGAACCACAGCAGCGCGTCGAGGAACAACCGCAGAAACAGACGCGCAGACGCTACGTTTCCGAACGCGGGCCATTCGAGATACGCGCCAATCCCGAGATCAATCAACCTCGCCCGAAGGGCACGACGAACGAATCCCGCGCGCTGCAGATCTTCGAACACAGCGACCTGGCCGAGAAGTACGGAGAGGCGCCCGTCCGGGAGAAGATCATCGAGATGCACAAGGCATTGGCGGGGGGTCTCACCTCGACCTCGTTGTTCGCCCAGCGTGACACACCAGGCGGCATGACCCTGTCCCACGTGTGGATGGGGGCCAATTTCCTTATCTATCGCCATGGTCATCCTCGGGGCGGGGACTGCCTCTACTACGTGGTCGCGGGCGAAGTCTCCCTCGGTCGGCGCAAACTGCGAGCCGGTTCCGTGGTCTTCCTGCCGAGCGGCATGCCGTACAAGTTCAGGGCCGGGCCCGCGGGCGCCGAAGTGCTCGAATTTCGAGCCGGCGGCGGCGATCCGAACGCCCCCGGCCTGAAGCTCGAGGAGCACTCCCTGGAATCGCTTCAGCATCTCATCGACGAAGGGAAGGCACACCGGCACGAATGGGTAGTGCCCGAGAGAATCGGCGATACGGCGTTGCGCCAGGCGGAGGTGGATGCGCAGGCCGACGACGAGTAGCGCCTCGAAGACCGTCTTCCCCGCGCAAGCCCGCCGATTGCCGGTCGCCGTCGTCGCGACTATGCTCATACGCGTAGGAACAAACGGCTACTCCCATGGCTGAACCGCAAGAACAACCCGTAGAGCAACCTCGCACGAATTCCATCCGGGAACCGCGCAAACGCTACATCTCCGAACGCGGCCCGTTCGAGATACGCGCCAACCCGACCCTCAACCGACCCCGGGTGCGCGGCACCGTCGACAGGGCGCGTGTGCTCGAAAACTACGAGCAAAGCCCCCTGGCCGAGAAATACGGCGAGGCGGGCCACGAAAAGATGATCGAGATGGCGCACGCAACGGCGGGAGGCATCACTTCGACACGATTGTTCGAACAGGACGCGCCCAACGGCATGCGCCTGTCCCACGTCTGGATGGGGGCCAATTACCAGCTATCCCGCCATAGTCATCCGAAGTTCGGGGACTGCCTCTACTGCGTGGTCGCCGGTGAAATCTACCTGGGTTCGCGCAGACTGGGGGCTGGCTCCGTCATATTCCTGCCGGAGGGGATGCCGTACAAGTTCAGGGCGGGACCCGCAGGCGCCGAAGTGCTCGAGTATCGAGCCGATGGCGAAGGCGACAAGAATGCTCCTCTCGTCAAACTTGCGGAGGACTCTCTCGAAGCGATCCAGCAGATCATCGACGCGGGCAAGGCGCACCAGCACGAGTGGGAAGCTCCCGAGCGGTGCGGCGACACGGCAATTCGCCAGGCAAAGGTGGATGGGAGAACGGAATAGCATGGCAGAGTCACACGAACGCCTGGAAGAACAGGACCGCCGCGAACCCGTTCGGAAACCACGAAGACCACGGTACGTTTCCGAGCGCGGACCGTTCGAGATTGCCGCCAACCCCACCATCAATCCACCCCGCCCGGCCGAGGAGATTGACGACGAGTACGGCGCCCGTGTCTTCGAATACAGCGAGCTGGCGGAAAAGTGCGGAGAAGAGCCAGCCCGGCAGAAGATGATTGAAATGGTCAGGACGCTATGGCCCGGCATCGCTTCGACGCGGTTGTTCGGCCAGGAAGATTCGCCCAACGGCATGGTCCTGGTCCACGTCTGGTTCGGGCCGCACTACCCGCTGTTTCGCCACAGCCACCCCAAGGCCGGGGACTGCCTCTACTACGTGGTCGCCGGCGAACTCGTCCTCGGTCGGCGCAGGTTGAGGGCCGGTTCCGTCATGTTCCTGCCGAACGGCATGCCGTACAAGTTCAAGGCAGGCCCCGCCGGAGTCGAGGTGCTCGAATTTCGAGCCGGCGGCGGCGATCCGAACGCCCCGGGTCTGAAGCTGGAGGAGCACTCCTTGGACTCGGTCCAACAGCTCATCGACGAGGGGAAGACACACCAGCACGAATGGGAAGTGCCCGAGAGAATCGGCGATACCGCCATGCGCCAGGCGGAGGTCGACGCCCGGACCAAATAGTCGGGACTCTCAGCTTCGGCTTGCGAGGCCTAGTTCGTTACGGCGTCAGACCACCGGTTGCCGGTCGCGTTAATATGCTCTTGTCCATGTGAACCATCGGGGATCCGCCATGGCCGAACCACAACAGCAGGTCGACGAACAACCACGCCAAACAACGGCCAGAAGGCGATTTGTTTCCGAACGCGGCCCATTCGAGATATGCGCCAACCCCACCATCACGACGCCATCCTCCCGCGGCACCCCGGACGACACCCGCACTCTCCAGATCTTCGAGCACAGCGCCCTGGCGGAGAAATACGGCGAGGAGCCTGTACAGGAGAAGATCCTCGAGATGGCCGAAGCACTGTCCGGGGGAATTACTTCCACGCGGTTATTCGGCCAGGACGAGTCGCCCAACGGGATGCGTTTGTCCCACGTGTGGTTCGGGGCCAATTTTCCGCTGTTTCGCCACAGTCATCCCGGTTCCGGGGACTGCCTCTACTATGTGATCGCTGGCGAGATCGTCATGGGCCGGCGCAAACTGCGGGCAGGCTCGGTCATGTTCCTGCCGAACGGCATGCCATACAAGTTCAAGGCCGGTCCCGCGGGTGCCGAGGTGCTCGAATTTCACGCTGACCGCCGCGACCCGAACGCCCCCGGCCTAAGGCTCGAGGAGCAATCCCTGGATTCGATCCAGCAGCTCATCGACGGCGGCAAGGCACACCGGCACGAGTGGGAAGTGCCGGAGCGGATCGGCGACACGGCGTTGCGCCAGGCGGAGGTGGACGCCGCGCCCGAATAGGCTCGCGCTTGCCTCTCCCGCCTCCCGCGTAAGATACTTTCGGACCCACCCGACGGGGGAGCGAGTCGCGCAGCAAAGCACGGAGTCGCTTCAGCCCCCGATACAACCGGAGAGACTACATTGGCCGATTTACAACCACGTCCGCTGCCAACGCCGACGCCGGAGACACAGCACTTCTGGGATGGCACCCGAGACGGCGAACTCAGGTTGCAGCGATGTCTCGACTGCGACCACACCTACTTTCCCCCGCGCCCGTTCTGCCCCGAATGCGGGTCGAAGCGGGTGGAAGTGTTCACCGCCAGCGGTCGCGGGACGCTCCTCAGCTACGTCATCAACCACAGGCGACACGCGTCATTCGACGGTCCCTATTGCATCGCGCTGGTCAAGCTCGAAGAGGGGCCGACCATGATGTCGAACATCGTCGAATGTGAGCAGACGCCGGAAGCGCTGGTGCTCGACATGCCGCTCACGGTCGTTTTTGAACGCCAAAACGATGACATCTCGGTGCCCCTGTTCAGGCCTGTGGAGGAATCGACATGACCGGCGTAGCTATCGTCGGTGCGGCGGAAACCACCGAACTTGGACGTATTCCGGACGCGAGCCAACTACAACTGCATGCCGACGCCGCTCTCAATGCGTTTGCCGACACCGGATTGACGGCAAAAGATATCGACGGCGTGGCCACCGCCGGCTCAACCCCCGTCGAGATCGTCCACTACCTCGGCATCACGCCACGCTGGGTCGACGGCACGAGCGTGGGCGGTTGCTCCTTCATGATCCACGTGCGGCACGCGGTGGCAGCGATTCAGTCCGGCCAGGCAGAGACCGTCCTGATCACGCACGGCGAAAGCGGACGTTCTCAGGTTGGCAGGGGCGGTCGTGGCGCGGGGACTGCGGGGCTGGCGCAGCAGTTCGAAAACCCCTACGGCGCCATGGGACCGACGACGATGTTCACCATCCCCGTCCTGCGCTACATGAAAGAGTACGGGCTGACCCATGAACAACTCGCAACCGTGTCCGTCGTTCAGCGCGAGTGGGCCGGGCGCAATCCCCGGGCGTCCTTCCGCGATCCGATCACCGTCGACGACGTGATGGCATCGCGCCTGATCGCCTACCCGTTCCACCTGCTCGAATGCTGCCTCGTTACGGACGGCGGCGGGGCGCTGATCCTGACCCGAGCGGAACGGGCGAAGGACTTTCCGCAGAACCCCGTGCACATCCTCGGCACCGGCGAAAGCGCCGAGAGTCCCATGATCAGCCAGATGCAGGACCTGTGCTCCTCGCGGGCATTCCGCGTAGCCGGTTCCGAAGCCATTCGGGACGCCGGCATCAGCCACGACGATGTCGACCACCTCATGGTCTACGACGCTTTCGCGCACCTGCCGATCTATGGGCTCGAGGATCTCGGTTTCTGCCAAAAAGGCGAAGGGGCCGGGTTCATCGCCGACGGCAACACGCGCCCTGGAGGACAGCTACCCCTCAATACGAATGGCGGCGGACTTTCGTACATGCACTCTGGGATGTACGGCATGTACGCGCTCCAGGAGAGCGTGCGCCAGATGCGAGGCACCGCTCCGGCCCAGGTTCCCGGCGCCGAAGTCTCGCTTTGTCTCGGCGTCGGCGGCATGTTCGCGGCGTCAGGCTGCATCGTGATGGGTACGGAGGCAACGGTCTGAAAAACAGGCCGCCACGCACGCGATTCCGAGGCATAGGGAAGGGTGGGAATTGGCCTCACCCGCCGGGTTGCATGAGTGCTCCGCCCTGCCGAGGAACCGTTACACGTTCGTCCAACCCGGCCGGTGAGGGTTGCCATGTTCACACCTCAATTTTGGAAAGTAAATATGGTTTCGGCGCCGTTTCGGGGCGCATGAGAAAATCTGCAAGGGCATCAGATGCTTAACGATTCACAATCCATTTTATTTTCATTTTTCGCCGTTCGGCGCATGCTTCCCGCCCAAGCCCGACCCTCTCATCGACCCTTGAAAGCTCGAAAAAAGGAAGAATAATTTCAATGGCATCAATTAGTTACAAATTGTATCGTCCTGAAACAATTGGGGTGGACGCATGCTGAGCGAGGCCAGGCGGTACATCATCTACGGTGCCGGCGGTATCGGCGGGAGCATCGGCGCACGCCTCTTCCAGAGCCGCTACGACGTCGTGCTCATCGCCCGCGGCGCGCACTACCGAGCCATCGAGGAACAGGGGCTCCGGTTCGTCACACCCATACAGGATGTGCGTATTCGCATACCTGCCGCCGATCACCCCGAACGCGTCGATTTTCGCGATGGCGATGTCGTGATCCTGTGCGTCAAGAGCCAGCATACCGAAGGCGCCCTGACGGACCTCTATGCTGCCGCCGGAGACCAAATCCCCGTGGTCTGCTGTCAGAACGGCGTCGCCAACGAGCGGATGGCGCTACGGCGTTTCCGTCAGGTATACGGCATGAACGTGATGGTGGGCGGCGTCCACCTTGACCCTGGCGAAGTCTTCAATTCCTCGGAGAACCCCGCCGGTATGCTCGACATCGGCTGCTATCCGTCGGGCGTCGACAAGCTCGCCGAGAACATCGCGGGAGAAATCACGGATGCCGGCTTCAGTTCGCTGGCGGACGCCTCGATCATGCGCCAGAAGTACGGCAAGCTCGTCGCCAATCTGGGCAATGCCGTGCAGCCCGTCTGCGGCGAGGACGCCCGCGAGGTGCTGCAGTTGCTCCGGCAGGAGGCCGACGCGTGCTATCGCACGGCCGGCATCGAGTGGATCGACATGCGGACGTTCATGGAGGGGCGCGCGAACAGCACCCACCGGCTACGTTCGATCCCCGGCCATGAACGGCCCGGGGGTTCCTCCTGGCAGAGCGTTCAGAGGGGTACCGGCAATATCGAAGCCGACTTCCTGAACGGGGAGATCGTCCAGCTCGGTCGTCTCAATGGCATACCGACACCGGCGAACGTGGTGCTGCAACGGCTTGGCAATCGCGTCGCCAGGGAAGGACTGCCCATGGGGAGCTTTCCGACGGAGACAGTCCTGCAGATGATCGAAGCCGAAAACGCAGGACAACGTACGGCATAGGTCGACTGCTGCCGCGCTTGGCGGATCAGTCGCCGCGCGCCTTGCCCTGGGCCTTCTCGTTCAGCCGCCGAGCCCTGCGCGCTTCGCCCCGCCGGGCGAGGTCTGCGAGATCCTCCGCCCGCACTTCCATGTAGCGGTCGCGCCAGGACTCGTCGTCGCTCCATCGAAACGGCGTACGCACGGTCGTCCGGGGCGCCTCGGCACTCTCGAGCAGATCGATTCCCTGCGCCGCTATCGCCTCCTGCATCGATGCATCGAACGGCTTTCCACAGGGGTTGCCCAGCGGAAAATCCGTGAACAGGAACCTCGGAACGCCGCAATGCTCGACGACGTCCAGGGCGGAGCCGAGAATCACCGTCGGTATGCCAGCGGCCTCCAGGTGTCGAGCGGTCAGACTCACGGTCTGGTGACAAACGGGTCACAACGGTACGAACACCGCTGCGTCCGCACCGTCTTCGCGGCAGCGACGCAAGATCTCCGGTGCGTCGACCGTCCTGGTGCGCCGTTGGCTGTACTCCGTCGGAGCGCAGTGAAAGCGAGCGGTGATGCCGCCGATCCGGCCGGCCTCAACCAACGCCTCAAGGCGCCTGAGCGGGAAGAAGGCGTTCAGATCGTCCAGGTGCGTGGCGTTCTTGTCCCACTCCAGGTCGTTGCCAAAGAGCTTCTCCGGCGGATCGTTCGTCGACCCCGACGCCACTTCACGGACATCGGCGAACGTGCGGTCGTACAGGCTTGCCGTGGTGATGATCGCAAGTCTGGACTCCGCGAGCGGCTTGGACAGCGGCACGAACGGCACGTCGTCGAAGTGCGCCCAGACATAGGCGGCTTCAAACCCCTGCGCCGCGTAGTAGGCGCGGGTGCGTTCCATGTAGGGAACCGGTGCAACGTCCATGTACGGATGATCGTAAAGTTCCGCGCCTCTCACGCCTGCCCAGAAGCGTAAGGCAGGATGTGCTCGGCGACAGCCTCGGGCGATGGCAACTCAGTCACCAAAATGCTCTCCGCAGAACACGGTTGACATCGATCCCGCGCGCCTGACCAATTCATCGATTTCAGAGAACCTGCTCTCTTGTTCGGAGCCAAGAGAAACGCCTTCCACTGGTGGTCGCCATTGTCCCAAGGACCTGTTGTGCTCCAGGTGTGCACTCAAACTCTCCGTCACGAGGTCGATCAGGTCTGCAACGTACTTTCGATCATCTCGGAATACTGCTCGCGCGACCGCAGGGTCGATGGTCTGGGTGCAACGCATCTCACCTTCGTTGAAGGCCGCTATTGCAATGACAATCCGCTCCTCGGATCCCGGAATCGGCTCCAGCAGAACAGGAGCCCACTGTATCGACGATGTCTCCACGGTGTGCCCTCGTCCCGGCGATCGGGCCATAGGCCCTTCCAACGTACCGAACTGAATGGTCTCGATCATTGGCGCGCCAACCTGCATGGCGGTTCGAAAGGGCGATCGTCGGATAGTCTACTCGGTGCACTCTGATCGTCCACTCTGTTTCGACTCGAAGCGTCAATGCACACCTTGGCTGAAACGCCACCGCCCTGTTTGTCGCTCTGCTCGGCAACGAATGATCTTGTAGAATCGCTCGGATGAATCGAGAACTAGGAGGGAAGCGATGGGGAGCCTGACGCCTGGAACCCGGCTCAAGAGTGCGGTTTGCACGACCGAAATCATGGTTATCACGGCGCCGCCGGAAGACATCGAGATCACCTGTGGCGGCGAGCCCATGGGTCAGGGCGCGGACGCCAATGGCCCAAGCGTGCACCAGGATCGCGCCGAGGGTTCCGTGATCGGCAAGCGGTACACAAACGAGGATGGGAGCCTGGAGGTACTGTGCGTCAAAGCCGGGGAGGGGTCGCTGTGGACTGGCGGCGCGGCGATGAAGATCAAGGACGCCACGAAACTTCCGAAGACCGACTGATTGGACACCAAGGGGCTTGAAACCTCGCGCGCCGCCATGCGGGCGCGAGAGACGGCCTTTCCGACGGGGGTGCACCCTTGAACATCATGATGCTGCTGGAGATGGCGGTGGCGGGATATGGAGACCGCGTCGCCTTCGTTGATGCCGAGGCGCAGCAATCGATCACTTATCAGGGCCTGTTCGATGCGGCCCAGAACGCCGCAAGCGATCTGCGTACATCGCAGGCGTCCCGATTCGCAATCCTCGACGTATCAAACCTCGCGATCCCGATCGGCCTTTTCGCATCGAGCTGGGCCGGCATGCCCTATGTGCCGATCAGCTACCGTCTGACCGACGACGAGATCGACGGACTGGTGGAACGGGTCAGGCCGGCGTACCTGGTCACGGATGAGGACCACATCGAGCACTTCCACACCGATTCGATCGTGCGCTGGCATTCCCGAAACGAGTTTCTGACCCTCGCCCGGAACGGCTCCGCCAATGGCGCCGAGCCCTGGTCGATGGACGGAGACGATACTGCGGCGCTGCTGTTTACCAGCGGCACGACGGGCGTGCCGAAAGCCGCGGTATTGCGACAGAAACACCTCGTCTCCTACATCCTCGGCTCCGTCGATTTCATGTCCGCCGACACTTCGGAGACCGCGCTGATCTGTGTGCCGCCGTACCATGTGGCGGGGATCGCCGCCGTACTGAGTTCCGTCTATTCCGGCCGTCGCGCGGTACAGCTCGCCAACTTCACGCCGGAGGCGTGGATCGAACTGGCGCGCGCCGAGCAGGTCACCACCGCATTCGTCGTGCCCACCATGCTGCGGCGCATCGTCGAAGCGCTCGAACACGAACACCACGCGCAGATGCCGCACCTGCAATCGCTTTCCTACGGCGGCGGGAAGATGCCGCTGCCGGTGATCGAACGGGCGATGGCGCTGTTTCCGGACACCGATTTCACGAACGCTTATGGGCTTACGGAGACCAGCTCGACCATCACCGTCTTGGGGCCAGACGCGCATCGAGGCGCCGCGGCAAGCGAAGATCGTGCCGGGCGCCGAAGGCTCGCTTCCGTCGGAGTGCCATTGCCCGGCATCGAGATCGAAATCCGCGACGACGAGGGCCGCGTTCTCGGTCCCCACGAGCACGGCGAGATCTACGTCCGGGGCGAGCAGGTGTCCGGCGAATACGAAGGCATCGGCAAGCTGACCGACGACGAGGGCTGGTTTCCCACCCGGGACGGCGGATTCCTCGATAACGAAGGCTACCTGTTCCTCGAGGGCCGAGCCGACGACGTCATCGTTCGCGGCGGCGAGAACATGTCGCCGGGTGAGATCGAGGACGTGATGATGACGCACGACGCGGTGTCCGACGTGGCCATCGTCGGCGTGCCGGACGAAGAGTGGGGAGAGGCGGTAGCCGGCGTCGTGGTGCTGAAACACGACGCCACGGTCGAGTCACTGCAGCAATGGGTCAGGGATCGAATGCGCTCCTCCCGTGTGCCGGAATGGCTCGAGTTCTGGGACGAACTGCCTTACAACGAGACCGGGAAGTTGTTGCGGCGCGAGGTGCGTGCGCGCCTGACAGAGTCCACGTCTGGAAACGGCTGAGAGGACTTCTTCGTCGCGGCGCCGGATCAGGAACTGGATGTGGCCAAGAGCGGCCAACCGTGACACCCCGACCGTGGCGGCCCACGCCAGCGGATTCAGGATCGAAATCTGTCGCCGGTCAACGAATCCTGTTCCGCACTTGTGGATTGGGTGTAACAATGCGCGCGCCAAAAGAAGCCATCCCCGTGCTTTGCGGAGGAATCGCAAATGCCCAGATCGAGATTCTCCAAGGCCGTTCTGGCGGCAGCAGTAGCCATTCCGGCCAGCGCCATGTTGGCGCAACAACAAGAAGTCGAAGAGGAAGCCACGATTGAGGAGATCGTAGTCGTCGGATCGCATATCCGTGGCGCGCAGATCACCGAGGCCTTGCCGGTTTCGATCATCAGCGAGGAAGATATCGAGGCTCTCGGCGTCCAGTCCGGGGATGAGTTGCTTGAGTTCGTCGCGGAACAGGGTCAGAACTATTTCAGCGAGTCGGAGAATATCTCCGGCGGGGTGAACGCGGCCCGCGGCGATATCGGCGCCTTCAACCTGCGCAATCTCGGTACCGGCAATACGCTGGTGCTGCTCAACGGCCGCCGTATGGTCAACTCGGCTGCCTACCAGACCGAAGAAGTCGGCGGCAGTTTTGTGCCGGTGAATTCGGTGAACTCGCAGTCGGTCGCCGGCATCAGCGTGCGCCAGATCGAGATACTCAAGGACGGCGCTTCGGCGCTCTACGGGGCCGACGCGGTGGCCGGCGTCGTCAACTACGTGCTGCGCGACGATTTCGACGGATTGCGGATCAGGATGCGTCACGACAACTACGAAAGCCTGCCCCGCAGTGACGCGCGCGCCACCATCGAATGGGGCCGTTTGCTCAACGGGGGCGCAACCCGGGTTGGCATGTTTGCAACTTATTTCGGCCGCGGCCGGGTCAACTCCCAGGACGACCCACGCTGGGCCGATTCGGACTTCCGCTACCGGGTGGAAGACCCTGAATTCCAGACGACGGTTTTCCGCAACGATAGCGCCAATTCCTCTTTCGGCCAGTACGATGTCGTCCCGAGTGTTTCCCGCACCAGCCTTCGCAATACCATCACCGACTCCCGCGGCGAGTTTGAAACCTATCCCGCAGGCCACGAGAAATGTCAGTACCCGATCAATATCGGGGTATGCGGCGGAGTGGACGGCCAGGGCACCTATCGCTACAACAACAACCAAGACCGCGACCTGTATTCGGAACTGGAACGGCTGAACACCTACGCCTACCTCGAACACGATTTCGACAACGGCATGCAGGCTTTCGGCGAATTCACCTGGTACTGGTCCGACACCAACACGACGCGCCATAGTTCCACCAGGCTGAGTGCGGTCGCCAAGTTCCGCATGGCCGCCGACGCCTACTACAACCCCCTCGGTCCCTGTGGCTCGCCGAATCGCATGCCGGACAGCGTGATTGGCGACAATGTCCCTTGCGGTGGGCTTGAGCTGGAACTCGACAACTACCGCTTCGCACAGGTACCGCGTGTCGTCGATGTGGACGGAAATACCTATCGCTTCATCGGCGGCCTGCGCGGCTCATGGGGAGACTGGGACTGGGAAGGCGCGTACACCTGGTCCCTCGCCGAGCGGCTCGACGTCACGCACAACCGCATTTCCAACACGCTGATGACCGAGGCGCTCAGGGATACGACACCGGCAGGATTCAATCCCTTCGCACCTTATACCGGCAGCAATATCGAGCGCACCCTGATCGACGTTCACCGGCGCAATGAGCAGGAACTGAACATGCTCGACTTCAAGCTGTCTCAAAGCGCCCTCTTCGAAATGCCTGCCGGTCCCGTAGGGGTGCTCGCGGGAGTCGAAGTCAGGGACGAACAATTTCTTGACGATCGCGACCCACGGCTGGATGGCCAGATCGTGTTCACCGACCGTACCGGCAATAGCTATCCTTTCATCTCCGACGTCGCCAATTCCAGCCCCACCGCCGACAGTTTCGGCGAGCGCCAGGTCGTCTCCGTTTTCGGCGAATTGGCGATCCCCGTGATCGAGGGTCTCGACCTCCAGGCCGCAGTGCGCTGGGAAGACTTCTCCGATGTGGGCAGCACCGCCGTGGGCAAGCTTGCAGCCGGATACCGCGTCATCGACCAGGTCATGCTGCGGGCGTCCTGGTCCGAGGCTTTTCGGGCGCCCAATCTGATTACGATCAACGAGTCACTGGTCGCGCGCTCCAATACCCGGCAGGACTATTCCTGCCTCTATCTCGATCCCGCAGAAGACGTTCTCGACTGTTCCTACGGCATGCAGCGCCTCGCCAAGGGCAGTCGGCTGCTGCGACCCGAGGAATCGACCAATACGTCGTTTGGCATCGTGCTGGAGCCAATCGATGGCCTGACGATCACATACGACAGGTGGAGTATCGAAAAGACCGACACTATCGGCCTGTTCGGCGAGGAAAACCATGTTGCGCTTGACCTGTTGATGAGGCTGCGTGCCGGTGCCGATAACTGCGCTTCACTGCAGGGCAATCCGGCCGTAGTCAGGAATCCGGAAGCCGACGAGGACTATCTGCCGTACTTCGGGCCCGCAGGACTGTGTCCCTTTGGAGAAGTCGTTCAGGTCGGCGACAACTACGCCAACCTCGATACTCGCACCGTGGCAGGGCATGACGTCGCGGTCTACTTCGAGTTCGAAACGGGCTTCGGCGATTTCGCTCTCCGCTATGCCGGATCGTGGCTCGACGAGTACGAACAGGAAGCGGGTGGCCAGGCCGCAGTGCTGGTGGCTGCACGGGACTCGGGGGAGTTGCCGGACTCGGTGCCGGTAGTCGGTTTTGCCAACCTGGTCCGCCAGGACGGCAATCCCGAGCACAAGGACAGCTTCCGCCTGGGCTGGAACTCCGGCGACTGGGGCGTTTCGGTCACAGGGCTGCGCTATGGCGACTTCTACCAGGTATTGAGCGATGGCCGGGAGTTTCCGATTCCGTCGATGGCGACCTTCAATCTCAGCCTCACCCATGACTTTCACGCCTTCGGCGCAAACAGCCGCGCGCGCTTGGGTATCAACAACTTGACGGACAAGCGGGCACCGTTGGCTGACGACTCCTTCGGCTATTTCGCCGACCAGCACCGCGATCTGGGAAGGTACTACTACCTGGATCTGCGCCTCGATTTCAGAGAATGAGGCCCGGTCGGCAGATCCAGAACGGACCTTGCGCCAGACTGCGCAAGTCCAGGCAACGACCACGCTTGCTTGCACCCATGACCGCGCCCCGATCTGTCAGTGCGGCCAGCGGAATCCTCGCGCTTCTGCTGGCCTGCCAACCGCTCTGGGCCCAGCCCCAGGGCGGCAGTGGGGCCACGCAGTCCATCATCCGCTATGACCGGATCCATCATCCCGAAGTCACCACCGGTGGCATGGTTGTCAGCCAGAACGCGCTTGCCAGCGAAGTCGGTCGGCGGATTCTGCTCGCGGGAGGCAACGCGGTCGACGCCTCGGTCGCAATGGGATTCGCGCTGGCGGTCACCTTGCCGCGGGCGGGCAATCTCGGCGGAAGCGGCTTCATGCTGGTGTACATGGTCGGTTCCGGCGGACCCGAAGATGTGCTTGCCCTCGATTTCCGCTCGGCAGCTCCAGCCGCAGCCCGCAGCGAGGACCTTCGCGACGGAAATGGCGAAATTCGCTGGGATGAACTGACCTTCGGCCCGAGAGCGGCTGCCGTGCCAGGCACGGTTGCCGGCCTCGAAGAAGCCTGGCGGCGCTTCGGTTCGCTGCCGTGGCACGAAGTGCTTGCGCCCGCGATAGAACTTGCAGAAAACGGCATCGAAATCAGCACCGACCTGGCGTTCGCGCTTTCCGAAGCGCTCACCGTGATGCGCGATTCACCGAGCAGCATGGCGGCCTATGCCCGGGCGGACGGCTCAGCCTACGCCGCCGGAGAGACGCTGATCCAGCCCGATCTGGCCTGGTCCCTGCACGAGATCAGCGAACATGGCGCCGAGGCGTTCTATGGCGGCGCCATAGCCCGCAAGATCGTCGGTTACATGGAACAGGCCAAGGGCCTGATCAGCGCCACGGACCTTGGAAACTACCGCGTGCGGGTCCGGCAAGCCATCGCCACCGATTACCGAGGCTATCGCGTGGTCACCGTACCGCCGAGCAGCGCTGGCGGACTCGCACTGCTGCAAATGCTGAATGTGCTCGGCCACTTCGACCTGCGCAGTCTGCCTCAGGGTTCCGCGGCGAGCATGCACCTGCTTGCGGAGACGATGAAGCTCGGCAACGCCAACCGCAGAGAGGGCATAGGCGATTCCGATTTTGTCGAAGTTCCCATCGCGGGCATTCTGAGCGCGGACATTGCCCGGGACATGGCGGGGCGGATCGATCCGGACCGGGCCACGCCCGTGGCGGAAATCTCGCCGATCAACGCCTTTCACTACGAAAGCCGGGACACCACGCACTTTTCCGTCGTGGACGATGCCGGCAATGCCGTGTCGACGACCTACACGCTCGGTCATTCCTTCGGTTCGGGAGCAGTCGTCCCGGGCACGGGGATCATTCTGGACAACCAGATGCGCAATTTCTCGTTTCGCGATCCGGATGTGCACGCCAATCGCCTCGAGCCCGGCAAGCGGGTCGCCTCCACCATGACGCCAACGATGGTGTTCGATGAGAAGGGCGAACTGTTTCTCGTGACGGGCACGCCGGGCGGCAGCCGAATCCACAGCGTCATCCTGCAGATCATCGTCAATACCGTCGACTACGGCATGAACATCGCCGAGGCCACTCATGTCCCGCGCATCTACCAAGCCTGGCGTGAGCCGGAACTTGGCGTGGAGAGCGGCGTCAGCGCCGACAGCCTGCGCCTCCTGGAAGCACTGGGACACGAAATCGAAGTCCAGCAGACCATGGGGAGCACGCAGTCAATCATGCTGCGCGACGGGCTGCTCCACGGCGCCGCCGACCCCCGCCGTCCCGGCGCCCTGGCCCTCGGGGTGGATGCAACGCGAACGCCACGCCGTGAGCAACCAGTTGCCCCGCACCTGCCCCCGCGGGGGAGCGAAAACGCCCGGCCGCAGCCGTTCAAGACCACACAAAAAGATCCCGCCCCCGAGCGCGTTCTTTTCGTCGGCAACAGCTATTTCTATTACAACGACAGCCTCCACAACCACGTCTCGCGCATGATCGCGTCTCTCGACCCGGAGCTTGGCGCGCGCATCAAGTTCAAGTCGGCAACGATTGGAGGCGCAGCCCTGAGCCACCACCCTATCGGCAGTCACTTGACGCCGGGCAGCCTTGGTATCGACGAGCCATTCGAACTGGTCATCCTGCAAGGCGGCAGCGGCGAACCATTGAGTGATCGGCGGCGCCGGGAATTCGCGCGAACCGCGGCTGAATTCGAGGACAGGATCACTGCCGCCGGCGGAGAGACTGCGCTCTACATGACCCACGCCTACCGGCCGCCACACGACCGCTACGAGCCCGGCATGATCGAGCTGATCGAAACACTCTACGTGGAAACCGCGAACGAAATCGGCGCGCTCGTGATTCCCGTTGGCCTGGCCTTCGAGGAAGCCTACCGGCGCCGTCCGGACATCGTCCTTCACAAGCGATTCGACGGCAGCCACCCCGGTCTGCTCGGCACCTATCTCGCCGCCAGCGTAGTCGTCGCCAGCGTCTGGGAGCTCTCCCCCGTCGGCAGCAGCTACGACTACTTCGGCACGGTAAGCGAGGAAGACGCCCGCTTCCTGCAACAGGTGGCTCAGGACGTGGTAGAGGAATTTCAACGCCGTCTATTGAGCGAACGAGACAGGGAAATCGTAGCGGCACCAGGCGCCTGATCGAGTCCCTGTTCCCGCAACACCTGGCGGCGGCACTCTGCCGACAGTCCTACTCGACGCCGGTCCGCGTACTTTCGAGATATGCGATCACCATGTCCGCCGCTTCGTCGACGGACAGTTGCGTCGTATCGATACGCAACTCCGGGTCCTGCGGCGTCTCGTAGGGCGAATCGACTCCAGTGAAATTGGCGAGATCGCCTTTCCGGGCCTTGGCATAGAGCCCCTTCGGGTCGCGCGCTTCGCAAACTTCAAGGGGCGTGTCCACGTGGATTTCGACGAACTCGCCCTCTTCAACCAGGGCGCGGGCCATCTCGCGCTCCGACCGGAACGGCGAGATGAAGGAAACGATCACGATCAGTCCGGCATCGACCATCAACCTGGCAACTTCGGCGATCCGGCGGATGTTCTCCACCCGGTCCTGATCGGTAAAGCCGAGGTCCTTGTTCAGGCCGTGCCGGACATTGTCGCCGTCCAGAAGGTAGGTGTACCGGTCCAGCGCCTGGAGCTTCTGCTCCAGGCGGTCGGCGATCGTCGACTTGCCGGCACCGGACAGTCCGGTCAGCCACAGGACGCATGGTTCCTGGCCGATGGCGCGGGACCGCGCCGCCTTGTCGACGTTCATTTGCCGCCACGAGATATTGCTGGCGCGACGGAGCGCGAAATCGATCACGCCCGCGCCGACGGTGGCATTGGTGACTCTGTCGATCAGGACGAAGCCGCCGGTCTGGCGACTCTCCGAATAGGGGTCGAACGGTACGGCGCGGTCGAGCGAGATCTTGCAATAGCCGATTTCGTTCAGGTCCAGCGTCTTGGCGGCCAGGTAACCCCCCGTGTCGATGTCGACGCGATGAGTCAGATCGGTGATCTGGGCCATCCCGGCGGCGCTGGCAAGACGGATCGAATAGTGCCTTTCGGGCAGCATGGGCTGCGTATCCATCCAGATCAGGTGCACCGCAAAATGATCGGCGATCTCGGGCGGGTGTTCCGCATCCCCAATCATGTCGCCGCGGCCGACGTCGATTTCGTCAGCCAGCACGAGGGTCACCGCCTGGCCGGGTACGGCCCTCTCGAGTTCGCCGGAAGGCCCAAGAATGCGCTCGACCGTCGACTGGCGGCCCGACAGACTGGCAACGACATCCATGCCGCGCTCGACATACCCGGATGCGACCGTGCCGCTAAACCCCCGGAAATCCGGATGCGGTCGATTGACCCACTGTACCGGCAGGCGAAATTTTCCGTCCATACCGTCGCGCCGGACCTCCACTGATTCCAGCAACTCCAGCAGCGTCGGGCCGTCGTACCACGGTGTGCCGCCGCGCGCCGCGAGAACGTTCTCGCCCGTAAGCGCCGAAACAGGCACCGGGGTGACCTCTTCGATTCCCATCTCGCCGGCTGTGACCCGATATTCTTCGACAATGGATGAGAACTTTCCCTCGTCGTAGTTGACCAGGTCCATCTTGTTGACTGCGAGGATCACCCGCCGGATACCAATCAGCGCAATCACATGGCTGTGGCGGCGGGTCTGGGTCAACAAGCCTTTTCGCGCGTCGACGAGAATCAGGGCCACATCGGCGTTCGAGGCACCCGTTGCCATGTTTCGCGTGTATTGCTCATGGCCCGGCGCATCGACCGCGATGAACCTTCGCCTGTCCGTTTCGAAGTAGCGATGGGCGATATCGATGGTGATCCCCTGTTCGCGCTCCGCCTGCAGTCCATCGATCAGCAGCGCGAGATCGACCGCACTGCCCTGGGTGCCGTAGGTGCGGCTCTCCACCTCCGCGGCCGCAAACTGGTCCTCGAAAACGTTCTTCGACTCGTGGAGCAACCGGCCGAGGAGGGTCGATTTGCCATCATCCACCGAACCGCAAATGATGAACCGAAGTTGATCCTTCCCGTCGCGCGCCTCGAGAACGGCGTCGACATCGGTCGGCGGGCCCGCGGATTCCGCGCCTGCCGGCATCAGAAGTACCCCTCCTGCTTTTTCTGCTCCATGGACCCGACCTGGTCGTTGTCGATGGCCCGGCCTTGCCGCTCCGACCCGCGGGTTTGCATCAACTCCAAGATGATATCCGGGACGCTGGCCGCATCGGATTCGATCGCGCCGGTCAGCGGATAGCAGCCCAGGGTGCGGAAACGAACCGGCATCCCGACAGGCGTCTCGCCGGGTTCGAGTGGCAGCCGGTCGTCGTCGACCACGATCAGCAGTCCATCGCGTTTCACCACGGGACGCGTCGCCGAGAAGTAGAGCGGAACTACCGGAATGTTCTCCCGATAGATGTAGTGCCATACGTCAAGTTCCGTCCAGTTGGACAGCGGGAACACGCGGACGCTCTCCCCGGGAACGAGCTGCGTGTTGTAGAGCCCCCACGGCTCCGGGCGCTGATTCTTGGGGTCCCAACGGTGCGCTGCGCTGCGCAACGAAAAGACCCGCTCCTTGGCACGCGATTTCTCCTCGTCGCGTCGGGCGCCGCCGAAGGCCGCATCGAACCCGTGCCTGTCCAGCGCCTGTTTCAGCGCCTGTGTCTTCATTATGTCCGTGTGCATCCGGGAGCCGTGGCTGAACGGACCTATGCCGCGCGCCACCCCCTCCTCGTTGACGTGAACGATGAGGTCAAGGCCCAGCCGCGCCGCGGTTTCGTCGCGAAACCGAATCATGTCCTTGAACTTCCACGTCGTATCGACATGCAACAGCGGGAACGGCGGCTTGCCCGGCGCAAAGGCCTTGCACGCCAAGTGAAGCATCGCCGTCGAATCCTTGCCGATGGAGTAGAGCATCACCGGGTTGCGGAACTCCGCCGCCACTTCCCGAATGATGTGGATGCTTTCGGACTCCAGCCGGTCCAGGTGGCTCAGCGTCATCTCACGTTCTTCCTCCAATCGGCCGCTGCAAAGCCTAGCCGTTTGAGATTCGAGCTTGAACCCGCTCAACCGACCGGCTCCGGCGACTGGTCCGGTTGGAATGTTAGGTGATCGACGGTTTGACCGCCAAGCCGGACCGAGCCGAGTCCGCGCTCACGTGCGCCGCGATACGAAAGAATCATCGGCGACGTAGTAGCGCAGTGGCAGTGTCATTGCGGCTCCCACGCCGACACGGGGACCCGCGACCACATCTCGCGCATCGCATGCCGGACCCTCTTCCAGATGTGGATCAACGCCATCGCAGAGATCCACACCGTAGTGCCTGATATCGATGTCGAACGCCTGGCAGAGTTTGGCCGGCCCGTCGGTCAATCGCGAATCGGCCACGTCTCCCCTGCGTTCTCGCATGATGTCAACACCGGCGACGGGAGCGAGGGCCCGGATGAGTACGCATCCCGGCACGCCGGCCGGCTGTGCCACGACGTTCAGACAGGCATGCTGGCGGGTTCGAAAAACGTATGCGTATCCGGGAGGCCCAAACAGCACCTCGGTGCGTTTCGTCCGGCCCCGATAGGCATGAGCGGCGGGGTCGCCTTCCGCGAGATAGGCTTCAGTCTCGACGATACGTCCTGCAACGGGTCCATTGACCAGGATTGTCCCAAGCAGATCTCGGGCCACGTCTCTTGGGTCCCGACAGAAGAACCCGCGTTTCAACCCAGGGGCCTCCGGGCCCGCCTCGCGAACCCGCCTCTGGTTCGCTTCCAGGTGTCGCGTTCGGGATAGGCCCCTACGCCGTGTCCTCCGCATCCTCCCGCTCCGCAGCTTCCTGGATCAAGGGCTGCAGTTCGCCGGACTGGAACATCTCGGTCACGATGTCACAACCGCCCACCAGTTCGCCGCCGACATAGAGTTGCGGGAAAGTCGGCCAGTTCGCGTATTCCGGGAGGGTGGCGCGGATATCGGGATTGCCCAGGACGTCGACATAGGCGAAACGTTCACCGCAGGCGATGAGACACTGGACGGTCTGCGCCGAGAACCCACACTGCGGCGCTTGCGGCGAGCCTTTCATATAGAGCAAGATCGGGTTCCCCTCGATCTGCGACTTGATCGTGTCGACGGTTTCCTGGCGCATCCTTGCCTCGAATACGTTGATTGCGTTCGCGCATTGTACATGCTGCAAGTTCTGAATATTGTCCTCAAGCGGGGAGAGAATCACGTCTTCGACGACGCGAGCATGACCGTGCACGCGGGGCATTCGGTGGGCGTCGTCGGACGCAACGGCGCGGGAAAAACCACCCTCTTCGATCTCATTCTGCGGCGCCTGACGCCGGAGGAAGGTGACATCACCTATCCCCGAAGCTGGCGCGTGGCGACGCTCGACCAGCAGATCGCGCCGAGTTCCCGAAGCGCGATGGATTTCGTCATCGACGGGGACCGCGCTCTGCGCCGGGTCGAGGCCAGGATCGAGAGGGCGGAGCACGAACGCGATCACGAGGCGCTGGCGAATCTCCACGCCAGTTTCGAAGATCTCGGGGGGTATGAAGCTCCCTCCCGTGCCGGCGCGATTCTCCACGGACTCGGCTTTCGCGGCGACGACGTGCACAAGACCCACCGCGAATTCTCCGGCGGATGGCGCATTCGGCTGAACCTTGCGCGCACGTTGATGGCGCCTTCCGACCTGTTGCTTCTGGATGAGCCGACGAACCACCTCGACCTCGATGCATCGCTTTGGCTGGAGACGTGGCTTGGTCGATATCCCGGCACTTCGCTCACGATCTCCCACGACCGGGACTTCCTCGACGCGATCTGCGACGAGATCGTGCACGTGGCGGACGGCCAGACCATGCTCTACTCGGGCAACTACTCCACCTATGAGCGTCGGCGGGCGGAAGACCTGACCCGCCAGGCGGCGCTATACGAAAGGCAGCAGCGAGAGATCTCGCGCATCCACCAGTTCGCGAACCGGTTTCGCGCCAAGGCGACCAAGGCGAGACAGGTACAGAGTCGACTGAAAGCCCTCGACCGCATGGCGCTGGTCGCGCCGGTGCTCGCCGAGTCACCGTATCGGTTCGATTTCGCGAATCCGGACAAGGTGCCCAACCCGATCATCTCCGTCGATGACGCCTCGATCGGCTACGACGACGCGCCGATCCTCGAAGACATGACCCTGCGGGTCTATTCCCGCGACCGAATCGGAATCCTCGGCGTAAACGGCGCCGGCAAGACGACGCTGCTCAAGGTGCTCGCCGGCCAAATGGGCTTGCTTGACGGAGAGTTGGAGCGCGCCGGAAGCGTCGGCTATTTCGCGCAACACCAGATGGAGACGCTCGACGCGCGGAAGTCCGCCCTGGCCAACCTGTTGGACTCCCCCGGCGGCGCGGTCAGCGAACAGGCAGCCCGTGACTACCTCGGCGGCTGGGGCTTCTCCGGAGACATGGCTACGCGCGCGGCGGCGACGCTTTCGGGCGGCGAGAGGGCACGCCTCGTGCTTGCGCTGATAGCGCGTTCGCGACCTTCGCTGCTGCTGCTGGACGAACCGACCAACCACCTCGATCTCGACATGCGAGAAGCCCTCGCCGTCGCCCTGCAGGAGTACGACGGCGCGCTTCTATTGGTGTCCCATGACCGCCACCTGCTGCGCGAGTGCGTGGACGACCTGTGGCTCGTGGGTAACGGTACGGTGACGCGATTCGAGGACGATATCGACGCCTACGCCGAGATGCGCAAGCGCCCCGAAATCAAACGGCAACAAGGGCAGAGAAGGGTGCTTCGACGCAAGAGAGCCGAAAGACGCGATGCACTCAGACCTCTGCGCGAGCGGCGGGCCGCACTGGAGCGCGACATGGAGCGGTGCGGCGAGGAACTCGACGAACTGACCACGGTGCTGGGAAATGGCGCCACCTACGAACTCGCGACACCCGAGCGCATCAACGAAATGCTTGCCCGGCGCGGCCGGCTGAGGAAGGAACTGGCCAAGGCCGAGACCGCCTGGCTGGACGTCCAGGAACGCATCGAGGAGGCGGAAACCGAGTAGCCCTGCGCCCTGCCTAGTGTCGTGTGACACGACACTAGTTCGTGAACTCCAACGACTTGCGGACCGTCACGCCCTGGATCGGCTCGATGGTCAGCGACTTGCGCTTGCCGTTTCTCCTGACGACGACCTGTGTCGACGCATCGGCTTCAGCGAGCGCGAGGTAGGCGGCGTCCGCATCCGCCACGTCATCGCCGCCCACGCGGCGCACGATGTCGCCCGGCAGCAACTTGCTGTCGTCCTGCGCCGTCAGCACGAGGACTCCGCCATCGACGCCGAAATACGCGCCCATCGTTTCGCCTATGTCGACCAGCTTGAACCCGAAGGCATGCTCGCGGCGACGGTCGCCATGCCCTCGCCAGACGTCCAACGAGTGCGCGTATTCCGTAACAGGGTCGAAACTGAACATGCGGCGCATCGTGCGATGTTGCGGTACGACATCGACGGTGAGGGGCTTGCCTGCTCGCAACACTTCGACCTTCATCTTGTCGCCTGGATTCACATCCTCGAGCGCATCGTGCAACACCACGACGGGGGCCTCAGACCCGGTGAGGTCCGAGTCGTTGACGCGCACAATCACATCCTCGGCGCGTATCCCGGCGGCCGCAGCGCCGCCTCCCGGCGTGACGCTGGCCACCCGAATGCCATCGGCATCCTGGTGCGCGATTATGACGCCGAGGAACGGTCGGTCTTCTGACTGTTGCCAATCGAACTTGCCGACGTACTCGGCAACGTGGTCGGCGAACGTCCCCGCCGCCTCATCGAGCTTCGCCCGGGCGGCTTCCAGCCCCGCGACCTCCAACTCGACCGATTCCGGTTGTCCGGACGACTCATCGCCATCCACCGCCGCAGCCGACGCTGTCATCACGCCAACCACGCAAATCGCCGATATCAAACTTCCTTTCATCCTGTTTCTCCTTTTCATGATGTTCCTCTCGAACTCAACTAGAACGCCACCTTGCGGAATACGGCGGCTCGGTCCTGCGCCTCGACTTCCACCAGGCTCTGCAGGAGTACCGCCCGCTGTCGCAGCAGCCGAGCCCGTTCCGCACTGTCACCCATGTCCTGCAAGTACAGTTCATTGAGCGTGCTATCCACGTCGGCAATACGGTAGGCGAGGACGCGCCCCGTATCGCCGTACGCTCCCTGGAACGGCAACGATCGCAGGTGTTCCTCCAGTCTCTGCGACTCCTCGATCAGATCCGCCACGGATGCTTGCATCACGAGCGCATCGTCACTGGTTCCCGCATCGCGCTCCGACTGCTCGACAACGAGCAGCGAAAGCGCTACCGCGGCGATCAAACACGCCGCCAGCGCGAACGGACGCCTCGACATCCACCGCTGGCGCGCCGTTGACGTCGCCAGGACTCGATCCCACAAGCCAGGCGGCGGGTCGAGTTCCGGCAGTGCCCGGATTTCAGCCTTGAGTGCCTGGTTTTCCTGTTCGTTCATCAGTCCGCAATTCCCTCAGCCGCCGATAGCCGCGCGCGAGTTGGGATTTGGAATAACTCGCCGTACGTCCGAAAAGACGACCGATTTCCTTGTGTGTATAGCCTTCGACATCGTGCAGCCAGATCACTGCGCGGGCCTTCGCTGGCAAACTGTCGAGGGCGCGCTCGATATCTGTGGCGACTTCAAGCCGTGCTTCGTCCGCCCGCGCCGCCTCGAGATTGGTGCGCGCCGTTTCCCGCCGCTTGAACCAGGGGGACCGCAGCCGCATCAGGCAGTGATTGACGGCAATCCTGCGCACCCATGCGCCAAGCGCCGCTTCGTGATCGAGCCTGTCCACCTTGCACAACACGTCAACGAAAGTGTCCTGCGTCGCATCCTCCGCCAGCCCCGAGTCGCCCAGCATCCGACGCGCGATCGTATAGACCATCCGTGCGTACGACCGGTAGACCCACTCCTGGGCATCGCGGTCGCCGCGTTTCAGGCGCCCGACGATATCGACGGAGTCGCCGCCGTTGGCGTGTTGCGGGAATCGATGCATTACACACCTTTAGATGCGCGGGCTCGGGAAAAGGTCGCAGGCGACCGTTAGCTGCTAGTAGCAGGGTCCTCGTAGATGGACGCCTCGGACTTCGACGCTTCGCTTATCTTGCGTCCGAGCGACTGATAGACCGGGATGTCCTCGTCCGCCAGGTCCGCCATCACCTGCTTTCGCGCCATCGCCGCTTCGACGTAGGGAGCGAGTTCCTCCGCCTTCCGGCGCTCCCGTTCCGCCTCGCGCTGCTTGAACTCCGGCATGACTTCCGTCGAGAACAGCTCGAGCGCCTCGCAGATATGGTCATGCCGGTTCCTTCCTGCCTGCTGGATGAAGGTGACCTGGTCCACGCCGCAAGCCTCGAACTTGCGCAGGTGCGCGCGCAGGTCGTCAGGCGTCCCGATTCCGCCCTGGCTGCCCGAAAGGGCCCTCGTGATGTCGATCTGCTGGGGGTCGGTGTCCTGCAGCGCCTCGAACTGCTCCCACAGGTTGGTGCGGCCGGGCTGATGCTCGCCGAAAGCGTAGAGGCTGCCCAGCGCGAAGCCGAAGAACTTGAACCCGTCGAGGCCGCGGTTGATGGCGGTTTCACGGTCTTGGTGGCACGAAAAGCTCGACACCATGCAGATGTTGGCGTTCACCGCATGGCCGATCGGCACGCACTCCTCGCTCTTGATGATCCTGTAATACTCCTCCACCCATTCCGTCGCCTCCGCCGGATCCACGAACGCGAAGGTCAGGGCGCCCATGCCGAGACGGGCCGCCATGCGAATGGTGTCCCGCTGCGAACACGCCACCCACAATGGCGGGTGCGGCCGTTGCACCGGTTTCGGCACGACATTGCGGCACGGCATCTCGAAGTACCTGCCCTCGTAGCCGGGGTAGGGATCCATGGCAAGCATGTTGCAGATCTGTTCCACCGCCTCGAGATAGATGTCCCGTTTTTTCTCCACAGGGATGCGAAAGCCGCCGAGTTCGAGTTCCGCCGAAGATTCACCGGTGCCGAACTCCACGCGACCTTTTGACACCAGGTCGAGCGTCGCGATCACTTCCGCGGTGCGGGCCGGATGGTTGTACTGCGGGATGACCTGGCGGATTCCCTGACCCAGCCTGATGTTCCTGGTGCGCTGCGAACAGGCGGCGAGAAATACCTCGGGTGCCGACGAGTGGGAGTATTCCTCCAGGAAGTGATGTTCCACCTCCCAGGCGAAATCGATGCCGAGCCGATCCGCGAGTTCGACCTGATCCAGCGCTTCGTCGAAAAGCTGCTGTTCGGCCCCGTCGCTCCAGGGTCGCGGCAACTGATGTTCGTAGAAGATCCCGAATTTCATCTCGCTATCGTAGCGCGCCGAACGCTTTTTCCGCGATTTTCAGCAGACCCTGGGGCGCATTTTCGCGTCGCCACGCGCCAGCCGCGAGCTTGTTGGCCTCCATCATGGTCGGGTAGACGTGGATCGTGCCAAGGATTCGGTTGAGGGGGATCCCGTGCGTCATGGCGGTGACGAATTCGCTGATCAGTTCCCCGGCATGGGCTGCGACGATGGTGGCGCCGAGCACCCGGCCCTTGTGCGAGACGATCTTGACGAAACCTTCCGTGCATCCGTCGGCGACGGCGCGATCAACGTCGTCCAGCGGATGCACCGTCACCTCCGCTCCCGGGGGCGCTTCGGCCTCGGTGATACCCACGCGGGCCACCTCCGGGTCGGTAAACGTCGACCAGGGCACGACACGGTCGTTCACCCTGAAGCGCCAGAAGGGTGCCGCCAGGGCGTTGACCGCCGCATACCAGGCCTGGTGGGACGCCATGTGGGTGAACTGGTAGGGTCCGACCGCATCGCCGCACGCATAGATCGTCGGAACGCTCGTGCGCAGGTAAGCATCCACGGCGATGGTGCCGTCGGGATTCAGTTCCACCAGCGGAACCTGGCGCGCGCGGCGGCCGACCGCGACCAGCAACCGGTCGAACGGAACCTCCTCGGTGGCACCCGAATCCAGGCGTTCGGCGGTCAGCGTGCCCGGCGCGACATTGACCGCGCGACGCTGCGTCCTGATGTCTATTCCTTCCGCAGCGAACACCTGTTCCATGGCCTCGGATGCTGCCGGATCTTCCCTCGGCAGCAACCTGTCTTCCATGTCGACGATGGTGACGCGACTGCCGAGGCGGGCAAATGCCTGCGCCAGTTCGCAACCGATGGGACCGCCGCCCAGTACGAGGAACCGGGGTGGAAGCGTATCCAGCGACCACAGGTTCTCGGACGTCAATACGTCGACCGTATCCAGTCCCGGAATCGGCGGCACGAAGGGCGCCGCGCCGGTCGCGAGGACGATTCTCCGCCCCGTCACGCGCTCGCCATCCACCGACACGGTGTGACCGTCAAGAAGTTCGGCGTCCCCGGACAGGCATCGAACGCCCAGGGACGCATAGCGCTCCGTCGAGTCTTTCGGCTCTATCGTCGCGATGGCCTGCCTGACACGGCCCATGACCGCCTGGAAGTCGACGCGTCCCGTGACATCGGTCAGTCCGTAACGTCCGGCCACTTTCAACGCATGGGCGGATTTCGCCGATGCGATCAGCGCCTTGGAGGGCACGCACCCGGTATTCAGGCAATCGCCACCCATGGCGCCGCGCTCGATCAGCGTGACGCGGGCGCGCACCGTTGCCGCGATCAACGCAGAGACCAGGCCCGCGGATCCTGCGCCGACTACGACGAGGTTGTTGTCATATCCTGGCATTGATCCGCTCCATTGAAGAGGGAGGGAAGGACGCCGAGCCGCTTGGGGGGAGGCGACCATCCATCGGGGCGTTGCCCACCCGGCTGATCAATCGCGAACACCTGCGTCCGTCCCTGCAGGTATAGACCAACAAATGGCCGCATAGTGCGGGATCAGAACGCCACCCACTTCGGTAAACTCATGAACGGATTGAACAGCCTGGGAGAAACGATTGGCGCCTAGCTTTCCAATAACCCGCATGCGACGCAACCGGCGCGATGCGTTTTCGAGGCGGCTGACACGGGAAACGGAACTTACTACCAGCGACCTCATCTATCCGGTGTTCGTCATCGAAGGGCAGAACGCGCGGGAACCGGTGGCCTCGATGCCGGGAATCGAGCGCCTGAGCATCGATGCGCTGGTTCGCGAAGTCGAAACTCTCGTCAAGCTGGAGGTTCCCGCGATCGCGCTGTTCCCGAACATCTCCGACGAGCTCAAGACCGCCGACGGCCGGGAGGCATGCAATCCCGACGGACTGATCCCCCGGGCGGTCGCTGCCGTCAAGGCGCGGGTGCCCGAACTCGGGGTCGTTACCGACGCTGCTCTCGACCCGTACACGAGTCACGGACACGACGGCTTGATCGATGACGACGGCTACGTCCTGAACGACGAGTCCGTTGAAGTGCTCTGCCAGCAATCGCTCGTCTGCGCGAATGCCGGCGCCGATGTCATAGCTCCGTCCGACATGATGGACGGCCGCGTCGGCGCGATACGCGGCCGCCTCGATGGGGACGGATTGGTGAACACGCGCATCATGGCGTACTCGGCGAAATACGCATCCGGCTACTACGGGCCGTTTCGCGATGCCGTCGGCTCCTCCTCAAGCCTCGGCAAGGGCGACAAGGCCACCTACCAGATGGACCCCGCGAACAGCGACGAGGCGCTGCGGGAGATCGCCCTCGACCTCGACGAGGGCGCGGACATGGTCATGGTCAAGCCGGGCATGCCGTACCTCGACATCATCCGCCGCGTAAAGGACCGCTTCGGCGCGCCCACCTTCGCCTACCAGGTGAGCGGGGAGTACGCCATGCACATGGCGGCGATCGACCATGGCTGGCTCGACGAGCGGGTCATCCTGGAATCCCTCGTGTGCCTGAAACGCGCCGGCGCCGACGGCATCCTGACGTATTTCGGCAAACGTATCGCTGAAGCGATGCGGGGCAGGTGATAAACTTCCGCCAACGTCTAGGGGAGGCCGTACGTCAATGAACCACGTCACCGACGATACATTCGAAGTCGAAGTGCTCCACGCGGATCGGCCAGTGCTCGTCGACTACTGGGCCGAGTGGTGCGGGCCGTGCAAGATGATTGCTCCCATTCTGGAGGAGATCGCCGACGAGTACGCAGACCGGGTCAAGGTGTGCAAGCTCGACATCGACACCAATGTTCAGACGCCCCCGAAGTACGGCATCCGCGGCATACCGACGTTGATGCTGTTCCGCAACGGCGAAGTTGAAGCAACCAAGGTCGGTGCATTGTCGAAGTCGCAACTCGCCGCCTTTCTCGACAGCAACATCTAGCGCCCCGAATTCCGCCGCCCGCCCAGGCCCACCGGATATTTCGCCAAGCCACTGTTTTTTTGGGCTCCCGGGTGACTTGCCGCCGCCCGGCCACTTTTGCTATTTATGCTTGTCCCTCGTCGGGGATTTCCCGATTTCGAACAAAACTAATATGGAAATGCGCTAGACGCCGCCGGTAACGGTGGTATATTGCCCCTGTTCGGCGATCCGCCGATCCTTCCCGAAGCTTCGCCGGATTGCCTTCAACCCCTGCCAGCAGTGCGCCGTTAGCGACACTGCAACACTTCCGCCAAACGAACCAGCACCATGAATCTTACTGACCTGAAATCCAAACCCGTCCCCGAACTGGTCGATATGGCCCGGGAAGTCGGTCTCGACAATCTCGCGCGCCTGCGCAAACAGGAGGTCATTGCCGCAATTCTGCGGAGGGTGGCCAAGAACGGCGAAGACATCTACGGCGAAGGGGTGCTCGAAATCCTTCAGGATGGATTCGGCTTCCTGCGGTCTCCGGACAGCTCCTACCTTGCCGGACCGGACGACATCTACGTCTCGCCGAGCCAGATACGGCGTTTCAGCCTGCGCACGGGCGACAGCATCTCGGGCAAGATCCGCCCGCCGAAGGATCGCGAACACTTCGCGCTGCTCAAGGTTGACCAGATCAACATGGGCGAGCCGAACACCCGGCAATACAAGATCCTGTTCGAAAACCTCACCGCGCTGTTCCCCGAAGAGCGCTTCATGCTCGAACGCGGCAACGGCAGTACCGCGGACCTGATCGCACGCATCATCGACCTGATCGCGCCCCTCGGAAAGGGTCAGCGCGGCCTCATCGTCTCGCCTCCCAAGGCGGGCAAGACCATCATCCTGCAGAACGTCGCCCAGTCCATCTGCGCGAACAACCCGGAGGCCATCGTTATCGTTCTGCTGATCGACGAGCGTCCGGAAGAAGTCACCGACATGGAACGCACGGTGGTCGACGCAGAAGTCGTGGCGAGCACCTTCGACGAGCCGCCAACGCGCCACGTCCAGGTGGCCGAAATGGTGATCGAAAAGGCCAAGCGCCTGGTGGAACACAAGAAGGACGTGGTCATTCTGCTCGACTCCATCACGCGGCTGGCGCGCGCCTACAACACCATCGTCCCGTCCTCCGGGAAGGTGCTGACCGGCGGCGTCGATGCGCATGCCCTGGAACGGCCGAAGCGCTTCTTCGGCGCGGCGCGAAACGTCGAAGAAGGCGGCAGCCTGTCCATTATCGCGACGGCGCTGATCGACACCGGGTCCAAGATGGACGAGGTGATCTACGAGGAGTTCAAGGGCACGGGCAACATGGAGCTGCACCTCGAGCGCAAGATCGCCGAGAAGCGCGTCTACCCGGCCATCAATATTCGCCGATCGTCCACACGCCAGGAAGAACGGCTGCTGCCGCCGGACGAACTGCAACGCGTCTGGATCCTGCGCAAGCTGCTGCACGACATGGACGATATCAACGCCATCGAGTTCCTGGTCGACAAGCTGAAGGACACCAAGACGAACGCCGAGTTCTTCATGCAGATGCGGGGCGGCCGCTAGCAAGAAGTAGCTGGCGCGGAAGTCATGCGATCTGGTTTTCTGAGAAAACCTGCCAGGGAAATCCTCATCGGCACGATCTTCGTGATGGGGATTCTGTATGCCCCGTATGCGATCTTGTGGCCAATCCTGCCCGAAGAGAGGATTCGCGCGCTTCCCTGGCTACTCCTGGTGGTGGTGGGTCTGGTCGTGGCCGGATGGTTACTGTGGCGGCGGTTCCATGCGGCGAGCATCGGCCGTCGCAAGACTGATCACCGGTATTTGCCGTGGCGTCTTCCGCTTCCTGAGTTCCTGGTGAGAGCCATCAAGGAAATCCTCACCCAGACGATCTTGTGTATGGGGGGCATGTTTGTCGTGATGGCGATCTTCGTGCTCTTCATGCGTACAGAACCGGTCGGTGTAAGCCCTTGGGGACCCTTGGTGTTCCTGGTCCTCATCGCTATGTGCTGGATGGGGGAGCAGTGGTCCAAAAAGCGGCGCCAATCGGGAGGGGGCAGGACAGGGCATCCGCCGGCGCCGAGGACTTCCTTCTAGCTCGCAAGTCGCACCCAGGACCGCAATGATCCTTCGGGATCGACGTGGCGTGCGCCGTCCGGCAACGCCTGCCCGAGAATCGCACCTGAGCCCTTCCTGAGGTCTACCCACTGGCCCGCGTCGAAGTCGCCGAAGTTCTCACGACTGCCGTCTGGCCAGCGAACGACAACATCCCTGATCCCGGTCTCGCCGCCGAGGCCAAAGTGCACGCGCGGATCCCTTGCCGCAAGGTAACTGCCCGCGGGCTGCACGGCCCGATAGACCCTGGTCGGGCCGATAAGACCTGAAACCACGGCACCGTGGACACTGCTGCCCTCGCCGTTCAGCGCGGCAAAGCCAATCCAGTGTCCGCGATCACCGACCCGGTTGATCAGCAGGCTGACCGGTCCGTCCCGGTTGACAATCAATAGGTCCAGGCCGCCGTCGTTGTCTACATCTCCAAGTGCCAGGCCACGGCTGGTATTGGTCAATGGCTGGATCGTCCCCCCCGGCGGATGGACGATTTCGAAACGTGATCCCCCTCGCCACAGCAGATTCGGTTCCGCATAACCCGCAGCAATGTTCTCCTGGTTCGAACGACTGATGGCGCCGTTGGCTTCAAACAGGTCCAGCGCGGCATCGTTGTCGAAGTCCGCCAGCGCCACGCCGAATCGCGTATACCGTTTGCTGTCGGTGGCCAATCCGACTGAAACTGTCGCATCTTCGAAATACGAACCGGTGTTGCGGAAGAACGAATCCGTCTCGCCGCCGAGATTCACCACGAGAATGTCCGGGTCGCCATCGTTGTCCGGATCTGCAGTCGCGACCCCCATGCCCGCCTTGGCGACACCATGCTGATCCACCGCGCAACCCCAAAGCTCGGCTTCATCTTCGAACTGCAGGTCGCCGCGATTCAGCCAGAGCTGATCCATCATGGCGTCGTTGGCAACGAAAATGTCGAACAGTCCATCACCGTTGACGTCCGTTCCCAACGCGCCGAGTCCGTTGCCGAAGGCCGCGCCAAGGCCCGCATGTAGAGAGACGTCCGTAAAGGTTCCATCGCCGTTGTTCCGATACAGCCGATCCGGTGCCGGTGCGGCATAGTGATTCGGCGAACAGTAGTCCGCCAAGGCGGTGTTCTCATTGAAACAGGGCTTTTCCATGGAGGGCCGCCAGTTGACATAGTTGACGACGAACAGATCAAGGTCCTCGTCCAGGTCGAGATCGAGGAACAACGCCGCCGCGCCCCAACCGGGATCGGCGACGCCGGCGGCCTCGGAGACGTCTTCAAACTCACCGGCACCGTTGTTGCGGAGCAGCACATTGGCACCGAAGTTCGTCACATAGAGATCGACATCTCCGTCGTTGTCGTAGTCACCTGTCGCCACCCCCATGCCGTAACCCGTGTCGGCGGCGCCAGCGCCGCCACGGACTTCCTCGAAACGTCCGTCGCCAACGTTGAGAAACAGCTTGTTGCCGGGTGAATTGTCGGCAAGCAATTCGCCGCCCTGAACCAGGTAAATGTCGAGATTACCGTCATTGTCCAGATCGGCCAGCGCGGCGCCGCCTCCCATGATTTCCGGAAAGAGATACCGCTCCGATTGACCGGACTGATACTGAAAGACCAGTCCGCGCTGCGCCGACTGTTCCTCGAACCACGGTATCGGCGCCTCGTTGGTGGACACTTCGTTTTCGACGCAGCCTGACAGCAAGAGAGAGAACACGCCTGCGCCGATAGCCGATCGCATCACTCTGATCTTCGTTCCATTTCCGCCAACCGAGCAAGGGCGGACTCCACCTCGCGCGGGTGGGTGTCGAGTTGCTGCGCCTGGAGCAGCGCTGTGCGGGCCTCCTCGAAACGATTCGCGAATGCCAGGGCCGCAGACAAGTTCAGGTAACCGACCGTATATGACGGGTCGACGCGCACCGCCTCCTCGTACCTCAGTACCGCCTGCGGCCAGCGTTCTCGTCCGGCTTCCACCTGACCCGCGTACATGAATGCCTCCCGACTTCTCGGGTCGCAATCGATCGCCATATCGAATGCCTTCAGGGCCGCGTCGGGTTTGTCCTGTTCGTGCAGCAGCAAACCCCTCGTGCTGTGCAACATGGCGAGTTCAGGTTCCAGTTTCAGGGCATGATCGACGTGCGTTAGGGCAGCATCGATGTTGCCGCGCTCCCTGTAGTAGTCCGCAATACCTACGTGGAACGCGTAGTAGTCGGGATCGGATTCAATCGCCCCGCGCAGCAGCCGGAACCCCCGAATGGGATCACCGTCGCGGCGATAGGCAGTCGCCAGGTTGCTGATGACAACCCTGTTGTCCGGCTGTTGTTCGAGGAGTGTTTCCAATATCGCGATGGCTTCTGCCGGCTCGCCCTGGTGGATCATCTCCTGTGCGCGACTGGCCCGGTGAACGAAACTGACCTCGTAACCACGCTTGCTCTCCTGCCAGGGATCTTCCAACTGCAACGGCCGCAGCGTTCTTCCCCGGGCAAGAGCGATGCGCGCATCGTCGATTCGGGCGGACTCGCGATAGGCACGGCCGAGCAGTTGAAAGACGACAGGGTGTTTGAACTCGCGTGACAATGGCTCCAGCAAAGCCACCGCATCACCTGGCCGCCGCTGCTGCAGCGCGACGCGCGACTGACCAACGATCGCCGCCGCACCCGCGCCCCGAGACTCCGCCTGCGCGAACGCGTCCAGGGCCAGGGCCGGTTTTCCCAGGTCGAGCAACCAGGTGCCTTTCCGCACCCAGGCAGGGCCGTAACTGGCATCGATAGCAATGGCGCGATCCAGCGCGGCAATGGCAAGTGGTTGCCGCCCTCGGTCTGCAAGAAGCAGTGCCTGGAAATACGGCCACCTGGCACTATTTGGATCAAGGGCCTCAGCTTGTTCATAGCTGGCGAAAGCAGCGTCGGGGAAGCCGTTCACCTCGTATGCCATCCCTAAGTCCCCGCGCCGCGAAGCGCTCGTCGGGAGGTCCCGGGCTCGTTTCAGCAGCGCTTCCAGGAGCTCGACGACTTCTGATGCGGAGTGATCGAGAACGACTTCAACCGGCGGTTCAACCGGCACGTCCGTCTGCGTCTCCATCGAGCAGGAGAGTGCGGCTACCAGGGACACCAGCAGAGCGAAGAGTCCATGCGCCCGACTCGACATGTGTATCGTCGCCGCCTCGTCCACTAGTCCCCTAGCTCAATCCTTGCCGCTTTCTTGGGGTCGTACCACCATCCATCCGGAAACGGGGGCCAGTATTTGGGCTCGAAGTCGGGACGACTGAACTTGTCCCAGTAGACCGTCCTCGGACGCGCCACCGCATCGAGCGGAAGCTGGAAATACTCCCACAGCAGGACACGGTCGAGGGCGCGACAGGTTGCTATCACTTCTCGCATTGTCTTTGCGAGGATCGCCTTTTCGACCAGGATGTCCACCACCGGGTGGCTGATGCCTCCGGGATTCCTTGATAGCGCGTTTCGGCCGAGTCGGTATGAAAGAGCGGCTTCAGCTTGAGGACTGGTGGCATCAGGATGGTGCTGTCGCGCAGCATCGCATCGAAATCGAACGTGCGCAGCCTGTTGATGAACTGGTTGGCGAAGCCGCGCCGGATTCATGGCTCTAGTCGGCGGTTTTCGCCGTTGCGCCAAGCTCGACGTAACGCTTCGCCTTCGCCCACTCCTCGTTGAGGAGACATAGCCGCACCAGGGCCTGGAGCAACACCGGATCGTTCGGCGTCACTTCCAGCCACTTTTCGGCCGTCGCCAGTTGTTCGGCGGGGCGTCCTGAACGGATTTCGCCATAGAGCGTGATGAGGCGATCATCGGGATTCGCTTCGATGGCGCGCTTGAGTATGCGCACGGCCTCGTCCGGGTCGCTGGCCGCATGCAGACACTCGGCGTAGCGCGCGGCGACGGCGGGGGCGCGTTTCATTTTTCGCGGAATCGCGCTCCAGGTCTCGCGCAGGTGGCGCACGGTGTCGGCGCTCCCGGCGCTTGCCTGCAGCCGCCCGCACCAGGCGCGTTGAAGCGCTTCTTCGAGGTCGACAGGATCCTGCGCCTTCGACTTGGCGACCGCCGGCGCGAGTTCGACGATCGCATCCCAATTGCCAAGCTCCTGGTGGCAGGCCAACAACATAGCCAGAACCTGGGGATGGCGCGCCGAATCTCCCTGGAGGGCTTCCAGTGTCTTGAGGCACTGTCGCCATTGGCCGCTTTCTGCGAGGAACCGCGCCCGTGTCAGTCCCGCGGCCAGTGTCGCGCCCGAACTCACGTCACCTGCCAGATCAAGCAGGCGATCACGGCCGTCTGCATCTCCCAGTTCGTGCGCAGCCTGCGCCGCGCCTAGATAGTTGACGATGGGCGTGGCGGAATGTTCCGCCGCGTCGGTCAGAGCTTTCCGGGCATCAGACCAGCGACCCTCGACGGCGTGCAGAACGCCCTGTTCGGTGCGCGTGTTCGCCGCCGTCTCTCTACGCTTCTTCGCCCAGTTGGCGACGTCCGCGCGACTGCGGAGTAAGCGTTGCACGAGAGTGAGCAGCAGGCGAGCCAGAACCCAGAGTGCCACGAGGCCGAAAAGCGCGAACCAGACGCTCGTTTCGAATACCGCGTTGTCGTACGCGACCATGACGTAGCCAGCGTCCCGCAACATCAGGGAACCGAGCAGCCCGCCGACGACGACTGCGACGACGACGTAGACCAGGGTGCGGACTTTCACCCTTCCTGCCCTTGTTCGACGGGCGGCGCCGGATCCCGCTGGCCGTTCTGAAGTTCACGCAGGCGCGAAAGCGATCTCGAAATGTCCGGCATGGGTTGCTCGATGTCGAGCCCGCGAAGCCCGTCCAAGTCCTCCGCGATACGCCGCGTTGCCGCGTGGTCGGGGTCGATGTACTGGTCGAGCCACTCCCGGGTGGTATTCAGACTTGTCGCGAACAGCGTTTGGTCACCCCTCAGCATCGCGAGCTGCGCGCGCTCCAGGGCCAGCCTCAGGTTTAGTTCAAGATAGAGCGCTTCTTCGGGACGTATCAACGGGCGTGGCGCAACGCTTTCCCGCGTCCGAAATTCGAACAGGCCGAAGAAACGTTTTTGCAGTGCCTCGCCAAGGGAGTCCGTATCCGGTTCGGAAGCCGTATCGGGTTCATCACTGGACGCCTCTTTTGAATCATCCCCGACAGCCTCGAAGTACTCCGGCTGTTTCAAAGGCAGTTCCGGCAAAGCGTCCTTGATGGCTTCGAGCGTAAGGAAGATGGACTGTGCATTGGCGGTGTCGGTGTTCGCGAGGGCCATGCGCTCTTCAGCGATGATGGCGCGGACATCGTGCAGGGCGTAGTCGTCCAGTTCTTCGAGAATGGCATCGGCGGATGCCAGCATCCGATCGGCTGCGCGGGTGTCGCGCTCCATCAGCAAACGGTTGTTCGCGATCCGGAGCAGGTACTCGACCTCCGCGATTCTCCACGCCCCGGGGTCCGGTGGCCTGTCGCGCTTCTCCTCGGCGGACAACGCGGCCCGGACGCCGTCCAACGACGCGTCCTGGGCAGCTGATGCCTGCGCCAGTTCGCCGAGCTTGGCTTGCATCTCTTCCGTGTCACTGCGCGACATCGAGCGCGTGCGCGCCACTTCCCGCTCAAGCCGCGCGATGTCGTCTCCCAGGCGGGACGCGATGCCGCCGCTGCCCCCGATTCCCTCGACGCGCCAGTAGAGGTATCCCACCGCCGCCAAGCTGGCCAGGGAAAGGAGCACAAGGAAGGCTGTCCCGAATCCGCGCTTTTTCCGCGCCCGTTGCGCCGGTGCGTCGTCAACCGGCGGTTGGTCCGTGATTTCCTCTTGCTCGGACATTGCCAACTCCTCCGGTACGGCGGGTTCTAGCGCGCGATCCCTTCGACCGCGGCGATCACGGCTTCGTCGCCGGCGCCATCGGTCACGACCACGCGGGCAAAGCCAAGGACTTTCGCCGACTGCGCCACGCGATCGGACGGTACCAGCATCGCGACATTCGCGCTGCGCGAGGAAGCAAACCACATGTTCGCGACGACCCGCAACGCGGCCGCGCTGCTACTTACTATTGCGTCGATAGCTTGCGCCGAGTCCAACGATCCCGACACTGCTACCCGCCGGTACAGGCACCACTTCACCGCCGGGATGCCGCGCTGCGTCAACCACTGTTGCAAGACGTCGCGACCGCCTTCGCCCGCCGCGATCAGGACGCTCTGCGGCGGATCGGCCGCGAACGCGGCGATGATTCCTTCGGAAGACGATCGGTCCGGCATGCGGGCATCGATGCCGTGCCGTTGGAGGGCCCGCCGCGTGGCCTTCCCGATGGCCAACGACGGCGTCGGTTTCCAACCATTGCGCACGGCCAATTCCACCGCATGTGCCGACAGAAAGACCGTCAACGCGAACTGACCTCCTGGTAGCGGCGAGGAGGCCGGTTCGATCTTGAGCACTGGATGCACCCACGCTTCGAAACCCGCGTCGACCAGGCGCGCGCCCAAGCGGCTTGCGCCTGGCTCCGTCCGTGTCACCCATACACGCATGCCTATTCCTGGCGTTGGCCCAAAAGCGCCTCCGCACCCATCGCGTACAGCGCCGCCGCCGCGCGTTCGCCCAACTTCATCGGATCGTCGCCGTGCTCCGATACCCGCAGCACATGCTCACCATTCTCGTCACCCAATAGTGCCGTGAGTGCCATGGCAGATCCCCGTGTCTCCGCGTACGCGCCAAGCGGCGTCGCGCAGTCCCCGCCCAGCGCGCGCACCAGGGTGCGCTCGGCGAGGACGGTCTTCTCCACCAAGGGGTCAACGATCGCGGCCATACGCTCCAGTACATCGCTGCGATCGGCACGATACTCCACCGCGAGCGCGCCCTGTCCCGGTGCCGGCAGGCTGAGATCGACGGCAAGCCGCTGGCTGATGCGCTCCGCAAGCCCCAGGCGGTCGAGCCCGGCGCACGCCAGCACAAGCGCATCGACTTCGCCGTCATCCAGTTTCCGAAGACGCGTGCCCACGTTGCCCCGCATGTCCATCATGGTGAGATCCGGACGCACGAAACGAAGCTGCATCCGCCGCCGCAGGCTCGAAGAACCTATACGCGCGCCCTCGGGCAACGTATCGAAAGTCGAGTCGCTCGCGATCAACGCGTCCCGCACGTCCGCCCGGGAACCGACGGTGGTGACGGCGAGACCGTCCGGAAGGACGATGGGCACGTCCTTCATGCTGTGCACGGCAATGTCCGCGCGGCCTTCGAGCAAGGCGGTCTCCAGTTCCTTGACGAAGGCGCCCTTGCCCGCAAAGGTCGAGTCCGTCTGCCGGTCTCCCTGGGTGGTCATCCCCAGCAGTTCGAACTGCACGCCCATCTTTTCCCGGAGCAACGAGCCGACCCGTTCCGCCTGGTAGCGGGCGAGGGGACTGTTGCGCGTCGCAATCCTGATGGTGTTCATGGACGCCGCAGCGGTGGGCCAACTGAATCGCGGGATAGCGGCTGAGCTATCGGCAAGAGTCGAGTTCGATTCCGAACAACGGGTACAGCATCTGGCGAAGTTCCTCGTCGCAGTCGACTTCAACTGACTTCAGGGCGACTATGAAATCCACCGGTTCCTTGCTGTGCCGTGGGTAGCGCAATATGTCTCGCACTACCTCCGGTTCGAAGGACCGGTAGATCTCGCCGTAGGGAGTTTTTCCTTCAGTCTGGCTCTTGGCGAGCGCCTCGCACACCTTCATTGTCGTGTCCGGGAACTTCTGGCAGTGATCATCCAGGTCTGTGCCGAGGACGCTCGCGATCATCATCTCCGTCATGCCATCCGCGTAGATCTTGCGCAACAAGCCGTAACCGGGCATGGAGAGCAGATCATCTGCGGTTAGGTAGGTCTCGCGCCAAGCCCGTTCGTCCAAGTCTTGGGCGATAAGAAACCAAAGTAGTTCTTTGACCGGCACGGTCCCATTCCCACGTAGCGATGCCAGGTCTCCCAGGGTCTCCTCAAGGGACGACCACAATATCTCCTCCTCCTCTGTGGATTCGGCGGGCCATACGGGGTCGGGGGTGCGGGTCGTTGCGTAGCTTGCCGCCAAAACGCCTAGCCATGCAACTTCTCCAATGAACTTGCCGGCGAGGCGAAAGCTGCCCTCGGGGGGCTCCTCCAAGAGGATATCTTCAGGGGACCAGTGAGTTCCGACCAGGATTTGCTCGTTGAAGTCCCTCTCAGCGAGAACCCATGCGACGTCGGCAGTAGTGACGCCAGGAAGCGAGGCACGCAACTCGCGAGGCGTGTACTCGGTCTCGTGCGACCGGTTCCAAGCCGTCGTGAAATCGGTCCAGTGGCTAAAGTCAAGGGCGGACTCGAGTGGATCCGACGAAGCGACGGGTATTTCCGCCGCTGCAGCTCCCATTGCACAGACCAACACGGCAAGCGCGCAATAGACTCTCGTGTTCATGGCAATTCGTTCTTGGGGAACGTCCAACGGAGTATATCGGAGAACGACTCAGGTCGACTTGACGAGTGTTTCATTTCGTGTGAACTTAGTCCGACTTAGCTAATCACATCGACGAAGATGAAAGTGAATATGCACCAAGCCAAATCGCAGCTTTCCAAGCTGGGGAAGCTGGCTTGGGAAGGAGAGGAAGTCGTGATTGCCAGGGCAGGGGATCCCTGGCTTCGTCTGATGCCCTACCACGAACGACCGGAAGAGCGGAAACTCGGCGGGCTGGAGGGCGAGATCTGGATGTCTCCCGACTTCGACGAGGAGGATGAGGAACTCATTGAAGCGATCGAGAACTCGAAGATCTTCCCGGACACCGATTGACGATGCAGCGGCTGTTGCTCGACACGCATGTATTTCTGTGGTGCGTGTCGAACGTCCAGGAACTGGCTGAAAACGCCCGCGCGCAAATCGCCGACCCGCGCAATGATGTCTTCGTGAGCGCCATCACCGGTTGGGAGATCGCCGTCAAGCGCGCGAAGGGGCGACTCATTGCTCCAGACAACCTGGAGACGCTGGTTGCCGAACGGGGATTTACCCATCTTCCACTGACCTTCCATCACGCGGAGCAGGCGGGCAATCTTCCGATGCATCACCGGGACCCATTCGACCGGTTCCTGGTTGCCCAGGCCCAGGCAGAAGGTCTGGCCCTCGTCACGCGGGACGCTCGCATTCCCCTTTACGGTGTCCGCACGCTGGCAGCTTGAACAGCTCAGTGTCCCGCGAACGAAATACCGCTCAGTAGCACATCGGTATAATTCGCGGCCCGAATATCCCCGACTGCCATGTCGGGACGCGCTCCCCCATGACCGATAGAAACGAAGACAGCCTGCTGCGCGGACGGTTTTCCGAACCCACCAACGACTTTGTCGCCCGGTTTACCGCCTCGGTTGGATTCGACCGGCGGTTGTTCCGCCACGACATAGCCGGATCCATCGCCCATGCGCGGATGCTTGGCGCTATCGGTGTCCTGACCGACGACGAGCGCGATGCCATCGTTGGCGGCCTGGAAACGATACGTGGCGAGATCGAATCGGGCGAATTCGAGTGGTCCGATGCGCTCGAAGACATCCACATGCACATCGAGGCGCGTTTGACGGACCTTGTCGGCGAGGCGGGAAAGAAGCTGCACACGGGACGGTCGCGCAACGACCAGGTCGCGACCGACATACGCCTGTACCTGCGCGACGAATGCGACGGCATCGCGAATCTCCTGACCGCGGTGATGACCCGGATTGTCGACCTGGCGGAACGCCACAGCGCTGATCCCATGCCCGGCTTCACGCATCTGCAGACGGCCCAGCCGGTGACGTTCGGCCACCACATGCTGGCCTGGTTCGAAATGGCCCACCGCGACCGGGAGCGTTTCCGCGGGTGCCGCGCACGCCTGAATGTGTCACCGCTCGGCGCGGCGGCGCTCGCGGGGACCACGTTTCCCATAGACCGCGCCGCCACCGCCGACGCGCTCGGCTTCGACGGCATTGCCCGCAACTCGCTCGACGCGGTGAGCGACCGCGATTTCGCCATCGAGTTCTGTTCCTGCGCGGCGATCGCGGCCACGCACCTGTCGCGCTGGTGCGAGGAGATGGTGATCTGGACCTCGCAGCCGTTCGGTTTCGTGGAACTGCCAGATGCGTTCTGCACCGGCTCCAGCATCATGCCGCAGAAAAAGAATCCGGACGTGCCCGAACTGGTGCGCGGCAAGACCGGGCGCATCGTCGGCAACCTGACGAGCCTGCTGGTGCTGATGAAAGGCCAGCCGCTGGCCTACAACAAGGACAACCAGGAGGACAAGGAACCGCTCTTCGACACCGTCGATACGCTTAAGGATTGCCTGCGCGCCATCGGCGATATCGTTGGCGCGATGCGGCCGGATGCCGCGCGCATGCGCGAAGCCGCGCAGCTTGGATTCGCCACGGCCACGGACCTGGCGGACTACCTCGTGAAAAAAGGGTCGCCATTCCGCGATGCCCACGAGGCGGTGGGACGAGCCGTGCAATACGCGCAGGAGAAAGGATCTGCGCTCTCTGACCTGTCAGTGGCCGAACTTCGGAGATTCTCGCCGGAGATAGGCGAAGACGTGATGGATGTCCTGTCTCTTGAAGGGTCGCTGGCGGCGCGGGATCACCCGGGGGGAACGGCGCCGAGCCGGGTGGCGGCGGCAGTGAGCGAGGCACGGAAACGTATCGAGAGCGGCTGACCAATCACGCCGCCGGCATCAGGCACGAGTCCGCCGGTTATACTGCGGCACCTAACCCAAGAGGACATCCATGCGCTGGGCCTTCGTCGCAGCAATGTGCATGATGGTCGCCATGTGCGGTCAGAAGGGTCCGCTGTACCTGCCCGAGGAGCAAGCACAGGTCGTCGCATGTTCAGTCGAACCGATAATGCACTTCACGCTGAAGACATCTGCCTGACAGCCATCGCCGATGCCGTGGGCACGCCGGCGTACGTCTATTCCCAAACGGCTATCGAGGAGCGGTATCGGCACCTGGCCCATTCGCTTGGCGATGCCGGCATCTGCTACTCGGTAAAGGCTAACAGCAATCTCGCCATCCTCAGGTTGATGGAGAGCCTTGGCGCCGGGTTCGACATCGTTTCCGGCGGAGAACTGGAGCGCGTGCTCCTCGCGGGGGGTACGCCCGAACGCGTCATCTTTTCCGGCGTCGGCAAGTCCGTCGCCGAGATCGACTTCGCCATCAAGGCCGGCATCGGGTGCTTCAACGTCGAAAGCGTCCAGGAGCTCGACCGGCTAGAGACGCGGGCCGGGCTGCTGTCGAGGGTCGCGCCCGTGTCCGTGCGCGTGAATCCGGATGTCGACGCGCAGACGCATCCCTATATCTCCACCGGGCTGAAGCAGAACAAGTTCGGCGTGCCCGAAGCACAGGCGCTCGAGATGTATCGCCGCGCAGCTGCGGCGGACGTGCTCGACGTGCGCGGGATCGACTGCCATATCGGTTCACAGATCGAGGACTCCGCACCCTACATCGCCGCGCGGGATCGCCTGTTCCGCATTGTCGATACGTTGTCGAGCGAAGGCATCGACCTTGAGCATCTCAACCTCGGCGGCGGCTTCAGCATCCGCTACCGGGATGAATCCAACTTCGACGTTGAAGGATTTAGCCGAGACGTAGCGGAGGCTGTCGCAGCGCGCGGCCTGACCCTGGTAGTCGAACCGGGCCGCTACCTCGTAGCGGACGCAGGCGTCCTGCTCACCCGCGTGGAGTACCTGAAGCCGGCCCCCGACGAGGGCTACCGGAATTTCGCGGTGGTGGACGCGGCGATGAACGACCTGATGCGACCTGCGCTCTACCAGGCATGGCACCGGGTGGAACCGGTGACCGACTCTGCCGCGGCACCGCGACGATGGGATATCGTCGGACCCGTATGCGAGACAGGGGATTTCCTCGCGCTCGACCGCGACCTCGCGCTCGAAGACGATGCGTTACTCGCCGTCTTCGGAGCAGGCGCATACGGCATGGCGCTCGCGTCGAACTACAACAGCCGTTCCCGGCCGCCGGAGGTGCTTGTCCAGGGCGATGCGTTTCGCGTGGTGCGGCGGCGCGAGACCGTGAGAGATCAACTGGCGCCGGAAAGCGAATAGGCAGACCGAGGTGGGCAGCATTGTCGCCATCGGTGGCGGCGCCATCCGCACGCTGGCGACTGAGCCGCTCGACCGGGAGATCGTTCTTCTCACGGGCAAGTCCCGGCCGCATGCGCTTCTGATTCCCACCGCCAGCAGCGACGCCACCGACTACCCGCCGGCGTTCGACCGCGTCTATGGCTCGCGTCTCGGTTGCACGACCGACGTGCTCTACCTGCTCGGTTCGACGCCGGCGCCGCGAATGGTCCGCGACAAGATCGACCGTGCGGACATCATCTACGTAGGTGGCGGCAACACGCTCATGATGATGCGCCGGTGGCGACACCTCGGCGTCGATGCGCTACTGCGCGCAGCGTTCGAGCGCGGCGCCGTCATGTGCGGCGTCAGCGCCGGCGCGATCTGCTGGTTTGATCGCGGGCACAGCGATTCGATGGCGTACTACAACTCCGACGACTGGAAATACATCGCGGTCACCGGTCTCGGCCTGGTCAAGGGGATCGCCTGTCCCCACTACAACAGTCACACCAACGGCGTGCCCCGACGCGAGGACTTCCAACAGATGCTGAAGCGCTTGCGGCGGCCCGGCCTCGCGATCGACAACAACTGCGCCCTCGCATTCAGCGACGATGGCTTTCGCGTGTTGAGCACCAGGCGACGGGCCAACGCGTTTGCGCTGTCGTTCGAGAACGGCGAAGTGACCCAGTGCAAGCTGCCCAAATCCACGCAATACACGCCAATTGAATCGCTGTACCTGTCGGGGTCACGTTGACCCGGTATAACGAACGACAGCATCAAGCATCCCCCGCCCCGAATTGCCAAACGGCACACCCTGCTCCATCGGACATCCCTTGGGACATGGAATCGCTGCGCCGACCAGCCTCGGGGTCCCGTCACGATAAGCGACTATAATCACGCGATGAATCTTCGGTTCACGAAGATGCATGGCCTCGGCAACGACTTCATGGTGGTTGACCTGGTCACGCAGGGAGCCAACCTGGATAGCGAACGCATCAGGGCCTGGAGCGATCGCCGCACCGGCATCGGTTTCGACCAATTGCTGGCGGTGCTGCCGCCTGCGGTTCCCGACGCGGACTTCAACTTTCTCATATACAACAGCGACGGCAGCGAAGCCGAGCAGTGCGGCAACGGCGGTCGCTGCGTGGCCCGGTTTGTCAGGGATCGCGCGCTGACAAAGAAAAGGGGCCTCGCGCTCGACACGGTCGGCGGACGCATGCACACGCGCCTGCTCAAGGACGGCAGGGTGCGGGTCGAGATGGATGTCCCCAGTTTCGCACCGCCATGCATCCCGTTCCGGCCTGAACTGACCACGAGAGAAGGATTGAGCTACCGGTTGGCGCTGGACGGAGAATCGGTCACGTTCACGCCGGTCTCCATGGGCAATCCCCATGCGGTCATCGTGGTGGACGATGTCGACCGAGCGCCCGTGGAGAGCGTAGGCGCGGCACTGCAGTCGTCCGATGCATTTCCCGCAGGCGTGAACGTCGGTTTCCTCCAGGTCATGCATCCCGAGAGTGCGCGGCTGCGCGTATTTGAGCGCGGCGCCGGCGAAACCCGGGCGTGCGGCAGCGGCGCGTGTGCGGCAATGGTCGCCGGCAACCTGCACGGATTTCTGGGGACGCACGCGACGATTTCGCTTCCCGGTGGCGAAATAGAGATGGCATTGCCCGGCAAGTGCAGCCGAGTGGCGATGACCGGCCCCGCAGCGAAAGTCTACGAAGGGCGGGTTCTTCTATGATTGCCATCCGAACCGCCGCACTTCCATGAAACGCGAAGACACTCGAATCGCGACGCCACCCGGAAATACGACCAGTTCCGGCAGGTCAGGGACTCCGCTTGACGCCTACGTCGGCTATCTCACCCACGAAAAACGCAGCTCGCCGCATACGATCGACGCCTATCGGCGCGACCTGAAGGCGTTCCGGGCGAGCGCGGAAATCGACGACTGGCTGGACTGCAAACCGCATCACGTGCGCCGATTCGTCGCGCAGTTGCATGCCCGCGGACGCTCCACCAATACCATCAGCCGCGCCCTCTCGAGCGTGCGCAGCTTCTACGCCTTCCTCGTGCGCCGCAGATTCGCGCAGATGAACCCCGCCGCCGGCGTCAGCGCGCCGAAACAGCGCAAGAAGCTGCCCAAGACCCTCGACATAGACAACACCGCGAAGCTCTTCGACTCCAGTCCAAAGTCAGTGCTTGAAATGCGCGACCGGGCCATGATCGAGCTGTTCTACGGCAGCGGCATGCGCCTGGCGGAACTGGTCGCCCTGGACATTCGACATCTCGATCTCGCCAACGGTTTTGCGACGGTCACTGGCAAGGGCAACAAGACCCGAGTCGTACCGCTCGGGTCGCATGCGGTGGAGTCGGTTCGCCGATGGCTCGATACCCGGCGCGGCGTCCATCCGGCGGATCCGCTCTTCACCGGCCGGGGCGACAGGCGGATCAGCCCGCGCACGGTCCAGGCGCGCCTGAAAAAGCTCTCCATGCACAATCTCGGCACGGACGTGCTTCATCCGCACCTGCTGCGGCACAGCTTCGCGAGCCACCTGCTCGAATCGAGCGGGGATGTGCGGGCGGTGCAGGAACTGCTCGGCCACGCCGACATCTCGACCACGCAGATCTACACCCACCTCGACTTCCAGCACCTGGCCAAGGTGTACGACGCCGCCCATCCGCGCGCCAAGGACCGGTCGAAACGGTGATCAAGCTCGTCACCTTCGATCTCGACAACACCCTGTGGGAGACGGACAAAACCATCCGCCGGGCGGAGGCCGACATGCGCGCGCGGCTGGATCGGCGAGTTCCGGGTTTCTCCAGGCGATTCGACTTCAGCGCGACCAACGCGTTGCGCGAACAGGTGATAAAGGACGCCCCGGACATCGCGCACGACGTTACGCGCCTGCGGAAAGAGGTGCTCTTTCGCGCGGCCCGGGTGTGCGGATGCGCCGAAGACGACGCCCGCGCTCACGCCGACGAAGCCTTCGAAGTGTTCCTGCACGCCCGGCACCACGTATCGTACCTCGATGGCGCCCTTGACCTGCTGGAGACTCTCGCACCGCGTTTCATCCTGGTCTCGCTCACGAATGGCAATGCCGACTTCAAGCGGCTCGGCCTGGATCGCTACTTCTCCTTCGGCCTTACCGCTGCGGACGTGGGTGCCATGAAGCCGCACCGCGCGATGTTCGATACCGCCCTCGAGCGAACCGGCGTCGCTGCGGGCGATGCCGTGCATATCGGCGACCAGCCGATCGACGACGTGCAGGGCGCGAAAGACATCGGCATGCATACGATCTGGTTCAACCCCGACGGCGCGAAAGACGCCGTGGGCGCCAGCGTGCAGGTCAGCAGGCTTCGGGAAATCCCGCAGGCCATCGCACTGCTGGACGGTTGATCGGCAGAACCCTTCGCCTGGCTCCGACGCACAAACTCCGTCAGAGATAGACGACCACGTTCCCAGAAGTTGAACTGATCACACCGGACCATTGCGCCCCCGACGCTCGGCATCCGTCGAGAAGTGAGGGGTCGATAGACAGATAGCCAAAGGCTGGCGAACGGTGTGTCCAATCACCTACCTCGATTGCCGCTTCAATCCATCGAACGTCAGTCGCACGCCTTCTAGACTGGACACGCTGCGCAACCCCGACTGACTCGTGGACGTCGGCGGAGCGATTTCGCACGGCGCCTCGCCGACGGAACTTCCTTCGAGCGCGCTTTCAGGAAAGTCATGGGGAACGTCGTCAAGCTGCACGATACCTACGGGGACGCGTCCCGATCCGCCCGTTACACGCGAGTCCATACGCGCGCCCAGGACGGTATCGAGACGCCTGCGGTGACGATCGAAGCCCATCGGCCGGGAGGCGCGCCCGGGTTCTCGCTGGTCGGCATGCCGCAGACAGCCGTGCGCGAAGCCCGGGATCGCGTCAAGAGCGCGCTGAAGACGACGCAGCTCGAGTTTCCGAAGGGACAGCTCGTGGTCAACCTCGCGCCCGCTGATCTCGCGAAACTGGGAGGCCGCTACGACCTTGCCATCGCCATGAGCATCCTGGCGGAAACCAACCAGGTGCCGAACCGCCACCTGGAACACCTCGAATTCATCGGCGAACTGTCGCTCTACGGCGAAGTGCGGCGCGTCCGGGGCTGTTTCGGCGCCGCGCTCGCCGCCCAGAACGCCGGGCGCGGACTCGTCTTTCCCTCGGCCAACGCGGCCGAGTTGGCAGGTCTCGTGGATACGCCGCTGTACCCGGTTGAATCCCTGGCGCATGCGGTGGCGATCACGCGAGCGGAAGACCCGGTCCCGTGGTCTGTGCCGGAGCGAGTCACACCGTCGCCCCGGGAACGGATTTCGCTCAACGACGTCAAGGGTCAACTGGCCGCCAAACGCGCACTTGTGATCGCCGCAGCCGGCGGCCATCACCTCCTCATGCGCGGGCCGCCGGGCGCCGGCAAGACCATGCTCGCCAAACGCCTTGCCAACCTCATGCCCGCGCTGACGAGGACGGAAGCGATCGAAGTCGCCAACGTCTACTCCGTGACGGGCAGGGAACGACCCCCTGGCGATTCACGACCGTTTCGCGATCCGCATCACACCGCATCCACGGCCGCCCTCGTCGGCGGCGGCGCACCGGTGGCACCCGGCGAGGTGACGCTGGCGCATCACGGCGTCCTGTTTCTCGACGAGCTGCCCGAATTCAGGCGGGACGCCCTCGAAGCACTGCGCGAACCGCTGGAGTCAGCGCAGGTCGTGATCGCGCGCGTAAACCAGAAGTGCCGCCTGCCGGCGAGCTTTCAGTTCGTCGCCGCCATGAACCCCTGCCCCTCGGGGTTTGTCTGCGACGAGAAGGACTGCCGTTGCACGCCACAGCAGATCCACCGATACCGGAGCCGCCTCTCGGGTCCCCTGCTGGATCGGATCGACCTCACGGTAGAGGTGGCGCCGGTCTCGGAAGACGAACTATGGAACGGCCAATCGCCGGGTCTCGACGAGGTCGACCTTCGCCGCCAGATCTCGGCTGCACGCGCCATTCAGCTTCGCCGAAGCCGAAAGTACAACCGGGAACTCGACGCCCGCGATGTCGAGCGACACTGTGCCCTCGACCCGGGAGGGCAAGAGATCCTGCGTCGCGCGGTCAGGCGCCATAAGCTGTCAGCTCGCGCGATCCACCGCGTACAGAAGGTGGCCCGCACCATCGCAGACCTGGCCGAAGAAAGGGACATCGGGGCCTCCCATGTAGCGCAAGCACTGGAATATCGCGCCGCTTCGGCAGACTCGCCAGACCAATGACGTCCAAGAAAGCGAAGAAAGAAGGAAGCGTGAACCGGGAAGAGGAGCGAACGGCAAAGGAGCTGAGGAATCTCGACGCCGCGTCCGCTAAACTGAAATCGGAAGCGAACAAGTTCGACGCCGAAGCGAGGAAGCTGGAAGCGGAGGTGCGCAAGTTCGATCAGACCGCGTACACGGACGCAGTCAAGTTGGGACTGGCGGTATCGCCACGATTCTTGCCGCGCTGAAGGTCGCCGATACGTTGGGTTGGATTTAGGAGGGAGATCATGTCCTTCAAAACGCGTGAAGTTCTGCCGAGCGGGCTCGAAGTCGATCGAATGTGGTGGTACAAGACCAAGCTCATCATCGCCGTAGTCATAGGCGCGGTCGCGGCAATCGTGGTGGCATCGCTCTTGTAACGTCGCGCGGTTCTTCCGCTCCCCAGACTTCCGCAGCTGGAGTCCGCGTCTCGACACCGGAGTACACGTTAGCGACCTTTCCAAAAAAGTGGGACCACCTCAAAGGTCGCTGATACGCTGGATTGGCTATAAGGAGAAGAGCATGTCATTCGACAGACGTGAAATCCTGCCGAGCGGGCTCGAAGTCGACCGGCCGTGGTGGTATACGACCAAGCTGGTCATCGCCGTAGTCATCGGCGCGGTCGCGGCAATCGTGGTGGCATCGTTCGTGTAGCGTCGCCCGGTTTTTCCGCACTACAAACTTCCGCAACCCCGATCCGGATCTCTCAACTGCTCCGCCCATTCCACCGCGCCCTTGCGCTGGCTTGCCGTCACTCCCAAACTTAGCCGTTTACGAAATCAAGAAAGGTGGGGAAGAGCATGGCCATTGTCGAGACGCGCTACGGCAAGGTAGAGGGCTACAACAACAACGGCATCCACGGTTTCAGGGGCATTCCCTTCGCGGCCCCTCCCGTGGGAGAGCGGCGCTGGCTGCCGCCCGAACCGCCCGCGCCATGGGCGGGCGTGCGAGACGCGAAAGACTGGGGCAAGCAGGCGTGGCAGGCGGCGTCTCCGGGCGAAGGCCCGCTCAAGTTCGTGTTCAACGCCGCCAACGCCGAGAAACGCGACGAGGACTGCCTGCAGCTCAACGTCTGGACGCCCGGTCTCGACGACGGCAAGCGACCGGTGCTGATGTGGATCCACGGCGGCGGTTTCTCCGGCGGCACCGGGGGCACGCCGGTCTACGACGGCGAGATCATGTCCAGGCGCGGCGATGTCGTGGTGGTCACGATCAACTACCGGATCGGGCCGCTGGGATTTCTCAACCTGAACGGGGTGACGGGCGGGCGCATTCCGTCGACCGGAAACGAGGGGTTGCTGGACCAGGTCGAGGCGCTGAAATGGATTCGCGACAACATCGCGACGTTCGGCGGAGACCCCGGCAACGTCACCATCATGGGCGAGTCGGCCGGCGCCATGAGCGTCGGGGCACTGTTGGCGCTCAAGCCGGCGAAGGGACTCTTCCACCGCGCGATGCCGATCAGCGGTGCGGCGAGCACCGCCAACACGCTCGAACGCGCGGAAGCGATCGGAGAAGGCATCGTGCGGCAGCTCGGCCTGTCCGGAAACGATGTCGACAAGCTGCTCGCGTTCGAGCCAGAAGCGCTGTTGCAGGGCGCCATGGGGTTCAGGCTGCCGGAGGGCGGCATGAGCTTCGCGCCAGTCATCGACGGCGAGAACCTTGCGGAACTGCCGCTGGATGCGGTCAGGCAGGGTGCGGCGGACGGCATTCCGATCCTGGTCGGTACGCAGCGGGACGAGTGGCGGCTGTTCGTCTGTCGAGGCGCGCTGGCGGCGAATCTCGATGAGGCCAGGTTGGTAACCGAGGTTTCGAAAGTCGTCGAAGACGCGCAAGGCGTCATCGACGGCTACCGTCGGATTCTTGGCGACCGCGGCCACCCGACCGACGTGGTTTCAATCCTGGCGGCGATCGAGACCGGGCGCAAGATGCGTATTCCGTCTATCGAACTGGCCGAGGCCATGGCTGCGCGCGGACAGCCGGCATACCAGTACGTGTTCACCCATGAGTCGCCCTGGGATGGCGGGTATCTGATGGCGTCGCACGCGATCTTCATCGGCTTCCTGTTCGGCACCCACAACTACAGCGACGAGAGCGCCGAGTTCTTCGGCAGGGGCGAGGCCGCCGACACGCTCTCCGGGCACCTGCAGGACGCGGTGATCAACCTTGCCAGAAACGGCAACCCCCGCACCGAAGCGCTTAGCGACTGGGTCGCGTACGACACGGACACACGCTCAACCGCGGTCTTCGGCCATCCGGCGGAGGTCGTCAGCGCACCGTTCGACGAGGAACGCGTGCTCTGGGCCGACCACCCCGTGGGGCTGCCCTTCGGGCCTGACAGGCAGTGAGCCCGTATCGTCCCTGATTGCGCGTGCCGCGTGATGTGTCGTCGAAGAGGCACATCACCGGCACGCCTAGGTCTGTTCGTCGCCGTCAGCGTTGTGCTCGGCGCGGCCTTGGCTTTGGCTGAGCCGACGTTCGAACACGGCGTCTCGTACTTCGGCGACTTCAAGTACCCGCCTGACTTCAAGCACTTCGACTATGTGAATCCCGATGCGCCCAAGGGCGGGATGCTTGTGCTTGAGAGCAACAGCAACTGGCGCGCGTTCAACCCCGAAGGTGTTGCAACGCCGGGGGCGGGGATCATCATGGGGTCGGCACCGACCCTCTACGACACGCTCTTCGTCCCGGCGGACGACGAACTCGGAACGTTCTACGGCAGTCTCGCAGAAGCGGTGATGGTGGCCGACGACTTCACCTGGGTGCGCATCCGCCTTCGTCCCGAGGCTCGCTGGCATGACGGCAATCCGGTAACGGCTCGGGATGTCGAATTCACGTTCGACTATCTTCGCGACAAGCTTGAGAAGCCACGCAAGACCCGGGACAACCTGCAGTCGGCCTACTCGGTAATCGAGTCGATCGAGGTACACGACGCTCGCGAACTGACCTTTCACTTGCAAAGACTCAGCGGAGTAAGTGCCGGCGTCGTGATCAGCCTCGGCAAGATCGCGATCCTGCCGAAGCACTATTGGCGCGCGCGGGACATCAACGAACCAGCGCTGACACCGCCGATCGGCAGCGGCCCCTATCGCGTCGCGGACTTCAAGGTGTCGGGGTTCCTCCTGTACGAGCGGGTCCCCGACTATTGGGGTCGGCACCTCGGCGTGCATCGCGGCCGCTATAACTTTGATCGAATCCGCTACGACTACTATCGCGACGCCACGGTCGCTCGGGAAGCGTTCCGCAAGGGTCTGATCGACTACCGGCAGGAATCCGACCCGCGGTACTGGCACAACGGCTACAACATTCCGGCGCGTGACAAGGGCTGGATCGTGATGCGCCGACACAACTTCGGCACCTATGTCGGATTGATTCGCAGCCTCGTCATCAACACCCGGCGCGACAAGCTGAGCGACGTACGGGTGAGAGAGGCCCTGACCCTCGCGTTCGACTACGACTGGTACGACCGGGTCATCACGCAGGGCTTCTACGCGCGACCCGAAAGCTACTTTTCCCAAACGAGCTTTTCCGCCGTCGGCGTGCCCGACGCAGACGAGATCGCGCTGCTGGCGCCGTTTCGCGACAAGCTGCCGCAGCGACTGTTCACGCACCCGTTCGCGCTGACGCGCTCACACGGCGTGGGGCGCAACCGGAATATTCTGCTGCGTGCGCGCGAGCTCCTGCGCGAAGCGGGCTGGACTGTGCGCGAAGGCGTTCTGACGAACGCGCGCGGGGAGCCGTTCGAACTCTCCTTCATCATCCGTTCGGCCGCCGAGCAGCGCTTCGTAACCCCATATGCCGATCAACTGCATCGGCTGGGTTTCGTGACCCGCGTGCGCATGATGGAGAGCGCCCAGTACATCAACACGATGAAGGAGTTCGACTTCGACATCTCCCTTCAGGGCGTAGGGATCGGTCAGCCGCCGACCCTCGAGCTCGTCTCCTACTTCCACTCCAGGAATGCGCAGATGCCGCTGGGGTCCAACCACGCGGGCATCCAGAACGACGCGGTGGATGCGATGGTGATGCGGGTGCTGAACGCGCGATCCAGGAAAGAACTGACCGCCGCGCAAAGGGCGCTTGACCGCATCCTCCTCTGGAACTTCTACCGGATCCCGCTCATCTCGATCGAGGGTCCCCGCGTGCTCTACTGGGACAAGTTCGGCCGCCCGCCGTTCGATGCCGAGTTTCGCACCGGCTTCCCGGACACCTGGTGGTACGACGATGCCAGGGCTGCGCGCATTAAGCTGGCCAAGTAGCTGTCCTCTGCGCCGATGCCAAAGTGCGCTAAGGTGAATGGCATCGGAACACCAAGGGGGATCAACAATGTCCAAGTATCGACGCGTGGTCACGGGCCATGACGACGAAGGCAAGGCCATCATCGCCATGGATGGCGGGCCGGGCATTCAGCGCGGCAATCTGTACGAAATGTGGTGCACCACGAGCATGCCCACCCACAATCGGGAGTTGGTGGATGCCGTGGCGACACGTCCCGGATTCCTCGAACCGGATCCCAACGGCACGATATTCCGTTTCTTCGAGGTGAGGCCGGAACGCGAGCTCGGAAGCCGCGAGGATCGCGAACGCGAACAGCAGGAGCGCCTCGCAGGCATGACCGAAGAAGAGAGGGCGGCGACGGTCTCACGGAGACCGGACACCTCGCGGCACCCGGGGATGCACAAGACCAAGACGGTGGACTACATCATCCTGCTCAAGGGCGAGGTGACGATGCTGGTCGACAAGGGCGAAGTCGATCTCAAGCCCTTCGACGTCGTCATACAGCGCGGCACCAACCATGCCTGGGTGAACAAGGGCGACGAGACGGCGGTACTGGTGGCCGTGATGGTGGAGGCCGAGCCGTTGCCCTGACGTGACCGGACACGGGGGATAGCAATGGTCGCCGTCGCAAACCCGTAGGGTGCGCGTGCGACATCCGCTCGGCCCCCTGTAGGACCGAAGTCGCGTGTGTCCCCAACACCGCGCGTCCCCAACGCCGCGCGTGTGGGTGAACAAGGGCGACGAGACGGCGGTACTGGTTGCCATGATGAGGCCAAGCCGCTGCCCGACCTGACGGGACACGGTGGATAGCAATGGTCGCCGTAGCAAACCGGTAGGGTGCGCGTGCGACATCCGCTCGGCCCCTTGTAGGACCGAAATCGCGTGTGTCCCCAATACCGCCAATACCGCGTGGGTGTCCGGCCTCGCAAACGCGCTTCAACCGATCACACCGCACGCTGTCGCCGTCACGTAGTCGAAGCTGTGCACGTAGGTGTTGCCGTCAACTATCAATTGCTCGGCTTGCGGCAGGATCTCTCGGCGAGGCCTCGACTCGCCTGGCACCTCGCGCCGGTCGTCGTCGTAGCGACGAAACAGCACGGTCCGACCCGCCGCGTCGACGTACGCCACGATGACCACGTCCCACTCCGCAGGGGCCAGCGACAGTTCTATAACGCGCGTACAGCGGAAGGTCGCCTCGCCCACGCGGACGGCGAACACTCCATCGGCGAACCGTTCCGGCGTGTCCTCGCGGCGTGACAACCCGCCGGGGGCCTCGGTGAGGTATTCGCCTGCGGGGATGCGGCGCGGTGACGCGCCGAAGTCCTCCTCGAAATGGTCGTCCAGGAAGGTGTAGAGCTTGCGCGTGCCATCGGTTGCCAAGCGCTCGACGCCGATCCATTGCACCTCGGCGTCCGTTAATCGGCCCCACACCCTGGTGTGGCGATCACCCGTTGGCGGAACCGGCACACCCGCAACGGTGAGCCCTTGCTCCTTCACCTCGATCTCGACGCATTCGAGATCGTGTATCACGGCCTGACGTTGCGCCCGCATTGCGCTGGCATGGGTCAGCCGCCACTCCGATCCGCCGTCGACCGGCTGGTACTCCGCCCAATGCACTTCGTCGTGGAGTTCAGGGAGCGCGAACCACCAGATGAGTTCGCGCATGTCTACGTCCGAAGCCTTGGCCTTGACTCGCTCGATGCCTATGCTCGGCCGGTCGGCGGGGAACGCCTTGGCGACGAGGCTGTTGTTGCTCATATCCATCCTTCTCCTTTCCGATGCGATACCCAATAGGCCACGCACCCTGTCGCGACCATGCGACAATCGCCGCTTGATGGTTCCCGGCGGCGAATCCTCGCGTGCCGCGATTTCGCGGATGCTGAATCCGTCCACGTAGAACGACTTCAAGGCCCGCCGCTCCTTTGCCGGGAGTGCCTCGAAGGTCTCGACGACCTCGTCGACCACGCGTCGCCGCCGGGCGTCGGCGACGCCGCGGCGGTCCACCATCACGGCGAGCGCCGCATCCGGGAGTGCGAACTCACGGCGCTGGGCGGCCCGCAGGTAGTCGCTACAGCGGTTGCGTGCCACCTGGTACAACCAAGCCCGTACATCGCGTGGCTCGCGGGTACGTAAGCCCGTCCAGGCATGTACGAGGGTCTCCTGGAACACGTCCTGCACGGCTTCCACGGCTCCGAGACGGCTGCGGATCAACGCCACGAGCGAGCGCTCGTAGCGACGGATCAGCACCACGAAGGCATCCTGTTCGCCGCTGCGAATCCGCGCGAGAACATCGTCCGTCTGGGTCTTGGTCGATTCGGCCATTGCAACCTACAAGGCGGTCGTCGAAGCCAAAAGGTTCGCTTCCCGCAGCACGCAAGGATTGCCTACTATCCGCCGCTGGCTGGCAAGCACATGGTGCTCGGCGCCCGCAGCGATCTGTGCTCGCGCGGGCCTTCGAGTACCAGCATCTGCACGCCGATGTCGGCGAGTCGAACCGAATCTCCGCGAACGGCTAGTCAACGGCCAAGCCCTCGATGTCGAGATCCATCGCGACGAGGATCCAGCGCTTCGACGCCGCTCGGCATGAGCACCTCGCCGCGAAACTCCCGGGCGAAGTCTCGCCGTCTTTCCAGCAAGGTGACATCAATGCCACGCCGCGCCAGGAGCCAAGACAGCGTCGCGCCGGCCGGCCCGGCGCCGACTACGACGACCCGGCGACCGGACTCTCGGCAAACCCGGGGTTCACGCCGATGCGTGTGTCGCGATGAACTCCTTCACCGCGTCGACATCCGGCGGCAACACCGTCTTCCGTTCCGGCAGGTCCGCGAGTCCCTCCAGAGCCGGGTGGCTCGCGACATCCTCACCCACGGCCGCATGGACGGATTCGGGGAACTTTGCCGGATGCGCGGTGGCCAGGCACACGACCGGGCCCGAAGGTTGAAACCGCCTCGCAGCGGCGACGCCGACGGCGGTATGGGGATCGAGCACGTATCCGTGACGCGCGTAGACGTCGCCGATCGTTGCCATCGTCTCCTCCTCGCTCACGGCGGCGGGCAGGATGCTCTTATCTATCGGTCGACCGTCTTCCACGCTCGCGGCGCCGTTTGTCGAAAAGTCCGCCATGAACGCCTCAAGTGCTTCGGAGCTGCCTAGCCGGTAGTAGAGAAAGCGCTCGAAGTTGCTTGCGACCTGGATGTCCATGGACGGACTGATGGTGCGACGCACGGGGCCCAGGGAGTAGACGCCGGTGGCGAAGAACCGGGCCAGGATGTCATTGCTGTTGGTCGCGAGAACGAGCTTGTCTATCGGCGCGCCCATCGCACGGGCCAGGTAGCCCGCCAGGATGTCTCCGAAATTCCCCGTGGGGACGCTGAAGGTGACCGCCTTGTCGAAGCGCAGCGCCGTATGGAAATAGTAGACGGTCTGCGCAAGCACCCGTGCCCAGTTCACCGAATTGACCGCACCGAGATCGAATCGGCCCTTGAACTCCAGGTCGCCGAAAATCGATTTCACGATCCGCTGGCAGTCATCGAAGCTCCCTTCGATCGCCAGGCAGTGCACGTTCGCGTCCGGCGTGGTGGTCATCTGGCGCTCCTGCAGCGCACTTGTCCCGCCGTCCGGATACAGCACGAAGATGCGGATGTTCGCGCGCTGCCGGACACCGGCGATGGCGGCGCTGCCGGTATCGCCGCTGGTGGCGCAGAGGATGTTAAGGCGACCGCCCCGGTAAGCCAGGATGTGTTCGAAAATCCCGCCGAGCACTTGCATCGCCACGTCCTTGAAGGCGAGCGTGGGGCCGTGGAAGAGTTCCAGCACATGCAGGTCGCCGACCCGCACCAGCGGCGTGACATCTTCGTGCCGAAACGCGCTGAAGGCTTTGGCGACAATCCCTTGCAGTACGTCGCGTGGAATGTCGCTCACGAATTCCTCGAACAACTCCACGGCCAGATCGCCGAATTGAAGGCCGCGCCAACCCTCGAGCCGACCGCGCAGGTCGGGGATCGATTCAGGCAGCAGCAATCCGCCGTCCGGCGCCAACCCGGTCATGACGGCTTCCTGGAACGGCATGGGGGATGTCCGCCCCCGTGTGCTGACGTAGCGCATAAGGCGGCGCATGTTAGCCAGAGGGATGCGGGAAAAGAAAGGGGCGCGATTCCGCGCCCCTTGAGTGGTTGAGAAAGGAGTTGTTGCTTAGTTCTGAGCGAACTCCGGATAGGCCTCGATGCCGGTTTCCGAAATGTCCGCTCCGACCGCTTCGTCTTCCTCCGAGAGGCGGATGCCCATGGTGAACTTCAGGATCGCCCATACCGCCAGACTCGCGAGGAATACCCAGGCGAAGATGCCGACGATACCCGTCAACTGCCCGACGATGGTCGCATCCGGATTGTTGAAGACCACTGCGAGGATGCCCCATATGCCAGCAACGCCGTGCACGCTGATCGCACCGACCGGATCGTCAATTCTGAGCTTGTCGAGCAAGACGATGGAAGGCACTACGATCAGGCCCCCGACCGCGCCGATGATCATCGACCAGAACGCCGTGCCGGAAAGCGGGTCCGCAGTGATGGCGACGAGTCCCGCCAGGGCACCGTTCAACGCCATCGTGAGGTCCGCCTTGCCGAACCAGATGTGCGCCAGGATCAGGGCAGCGACCAAGCCGCCGCAGGCGGCGATATTGGTGTTGACGAATACTTGCGCGACCGCGTTCGCCTCGTTGATGTTCGAGAGTTTCAGCTCGGAACCGCCGTTGAATCCAAACCATCCAAACCACAGCACGAACATCCCGAGCGTGGCCAGCGGCATGTTGCAGCCCGGGATCGCGTTGACGCGTCCGTCCGGGCCGTACTTGCCGGCGCGCGGTCCAAGCAGGAGCACTCCTGCCAGCGCCGCCGCCGCGCCGCACATGTGCACGATGCCGGATCCCGCGAAGTCGGAGTAGCCGGCTTCGGCAAGCCAACCGCCGCCCCAGGTCCACATCCCTTGCACGGGATAGATCAATCCGGTCAGCACGACCGCAAAAATCAAGAAAGCCCAGAGCTTCATGCGCTCCGCCACCGCCCCGGACACGATTGACATCGCCGTGGCTACGAAGACGACCTGGAAGAAGTAGTCGGATCGCTTCGAGTAGTAGGTGTCACCGCCGCTTGCGAGGGTGCTCTCCACCGTGTTCTCCGCGCCGATCAGGGTGCCGAAACTCGGCAGGATCGAGCCCGTGTCCACGTTCTCGTACATGATGTAGTACCCGACCAGCAGGTACATGATGCACGCGATGGAGTAGAGCGAAACGTTCTTCGTCAGGATTTCCGCCGTGTTCTTGGCGCGGACCATGCCGGATTCCAGCATCGAGAAGCCGCAGGCCATGAACATGACGAGCACACCCATCACCAGGAAGTAAAAGGTGTCTAGTGCGTAGTTGGTTTGGATCAAGTCTTCCACGTGGTAAATCTCCCGATTTCACCGGGCGCGCTGATGCCTATACGGCATCTGGCCCAGTCTCACCTGTTCTTATGCGAACAACTTCCTCAAGCGAGGTGACAAACACCTTGCCATCACCCACCTTGCCGGTGTTCGCAGACGTCCTGATGGCATCCAGGCACTGATCGAGCAGATCGTCGCCGATCGCGACCTCGATCTTGACCTTGGGCAGGAAGTCCACCACGTATTCGGCGCCGCGATAGAGCTCGGTATGCCCTTTCTGCCGGCCAAATCCCTTGACCTCGGTCACCGTCATGCCCGCAACGCCGATCTCGGACAGTGCTTCGCGCACGTCGTCGAGTTTGAAAGGCTTGATAATGGTAGTGATGAGTTTCATTGTTCGACCTCACTCATTGTTTGGCTACATGCTTTTCGAAATCGAAAAAATCAGGCGTAGCTCGCAATCGGCACCGCAGACTTCTTCGTCCAGATTTGTTCCGACGACGGCGAGACCAAAGTCCACGCCTCCGGTAGGAACGGTTAGCGTCACACTATAGTCCATGTAGCTGTCCTCGTCCGGTCCACCGACCTCCTCCGCCATGCTCATCCCCACTTGGAAGTCGAGACTCGCGGCATCGCTCGGTGCCCAGCTATAGCCGACGTACGGGTAGAAGAAGGAAGGCCCGCCCTCGCCAAGGTATGCGGGGGAATAGTTGACGCCCAGGGTGAGCGCGCCGATTCCGATGGAACCTGCGACCTCCATGTAGTCCAGGCTGGACCCCTCGCTCGGATACTCGAAGCGAATGACGCTGATATCGAAGGTGTTGCCGTCACCGAATTCACCCCCGTAACCCGCGTAAAGATCGATCTCGGTGCTCGCGTCGTCGCCGTATTTCAGGTTGGACGCCCAGGTGCCGACGTACAGGCCGGATTCAAACCCGTAGTCGAATCCGCCCTGGATCGCCGGATCGCGGGTCGTTTGAGACCACCCCCTGAAGGAGTAGTCGGTGGCGAGCGTGACGTTGCCGGAGACCTCTCCCGCAGCGGCTCCCGCTCCCATCCAGATCGACACGAACGCTGCTGCGATCGCTATTGCTGTCTTTTTCATAGGGCCAAATACCTCTTTCCCATGCCGGTTTGCCGATGTCGGCGAAAAGCGGGGCCGGTGCATTTGTTATTAGTCGTTCACCGGTCGCGATCCCGGCCGCATCCCCGCCTAGGTCTCTTAAGCACTTTCCGTGCCAGCCCGGTTCTAATGGGCTCGTTCTTGCCATTCGGAGGATTTCAGTCGGCCCGTCCCACCTGAACGCCCGACCTTGCCCCGCTCCTGTGCGCTTTTCGCACCAAATTGGTGCAAACCGGCGAATGGCCGTCCGCGAGATGACGAGTGAAGACCCTTCAAGGCCGAAAATATTGTTGCGATCCCACCCTTTTCGTCCTGCAAGCACAGTAGGATTAGCGTTGTCGGAACCATTGCGCGGTGCGCCGATGCGTCGAGACGATTTAGCGCTGTTCTGCCAGGCAATTTCCCAGGGGCTGGGAAAGGTTGCCGCGCGTTTCGTCCGCGACATGGTGACCGGAATCCACCACGCACACTCGGTGCGGCTGATGGATATCGCCCGGATTCTCGACGAAGACATTCCCCTGCATGCGACCCACAAGCGGCTCAGCCGAAACCTGGCCAACGCCGCGACGGGTCGAATCGTAGCTGACAACCTGTTGCGCATAGCATGCAGTCGGGTAACCGACGACACGCGGCTGCTCCTGCAATTATTCGACCTGGAGAAGCGCTACGCGGAAAAGATGGAGTTCCTCTCGCCCCTTGGCCACGACGGCGACGGAAATGGGAAACGGGGCTACCGGCTGTGCGAGGTCATCGCAAACCACACCGGCAACCCTTCATACGACCCTGTCGCGCTGCGTCCCTGGTCAGGCCGGGCGTCAGAGTCGGCGGATGACGAGGTTCTGACGCTCATCCAACAGGTGCGGCGCGCATCGAAGGGCAACCCACTCATCGTCGAGCGCTCTGCGACACCCTACCCCGGCCTGCTAAGCGCTCTCGTGCGGGACAAGAGTTGCCGATTCGTGCTGGACCAGCAGGAGAACATCGAACTGATCTACCGTCGCCGCCAATACACGGGTTCCGAATTGGCCGACAGGTGTTCCACCCCGTATGCCACAACCATTTACAAACTCTGGGAGGACGTCGACTACGCCATTTTCTGCCACTTCGGCTTTCTGCCCGTCCGATTGCCCGAGTTCCCCGAGCGGCCGCTGTTTCTTGTCGTTGTGCGTTACGACCTGGAGAACAGCACGTATCCGACGCCACGTCATCTACTGCTGACGTCGGAACCCATGCGGCGCAACCGGCTCGTGCTGTCGAGACTCGTCGAAGCATTTCTGTCGTTACGAAAGATCGAAACGACCAACCTTGCGCTCAAGACGCAGTACCGTCTGTCCGCAGTACAGGTGCAAAAATTCGATCGCCTGCAGACGTTGCTATCGCTGCTCGAGTGCGCCTGTCATTGGGCCACGCTCGAGGAAGCGAACGCAATCAGACCGAGCGCCGACTTCGCATTCAAGCCGCACGCCGACACGGAGTTGAGACCCTACTTTTTTGAGCCACCGCCAGCCTAACTGGCCAGTCCACGACGACTGCTACTCGGCGGCGCTCATGTACCTGATGGCGTTGACCATCTCGACGTCGGAGCAGGTCATGCACGTCCCCTTCGGAGGCATGGCGCCAAGACCGGTGTTGCTGGTGCGCAACAACTCGTCCATCCCCTTTTCAAGACGCGGCGCCCATTGCTCCGCATCCTGGAACAGCGGCGCCTCTGCCACACCGGTGGCATGACAGGCGAAACAGAAACGGTCATAGACCTCCTGGCCCGACATGGGCTCGTCGGCCACCGGCGCGGCCACGACGGGGCTCGCAGCCGGAACCGAACCGCACGCTTCGTCGCCTTCGAGACAGGAACTCCCGAAAGGCGCGAGACGACTACGGATATCCTCGAGCGTGTCTTCCGACATCGACCCGGCCGAAACCGGCACTGCAAGAAGTGTCGCCAGCGCGAGCAGCACTCCACAGCCGGTGCCTCCGGCTCCGGGTTTCCACGCAAGTAGTTTCACCGTTTACCTCCATTTTCGCCGCCGCGATTGTACTCGATCCAGGACGCGGCAATCGAACGCGGGAGGTTATCCTTGGCCCACGTTTGAAATGGAAGGATCTCCCATGGCATATCCCGAGAACGCGCCCCTTGAGCAGTGGCTGGCCCGGGGAACCGAGGAAGACGTGCTGGAGCCGGAACTGCCCATCATCGATCCCCACCACCACCTGTGGGATTGCCGGGACGCCGACCGCGAGCCGCATGTCCGCTGGGAACAGAAAGTGTACCTGTGCGAGGAGATGTCCGAGGACATCCGCACCTCGGGGCACAACGTGGTCCAGACGGTCTTTGCCCAGTGCGGGGCCTTCTACCGCGCGGATGGGCCGGAAGAGATGCGGTCTGTCGGCGAGACAGAGTTCGTTCACGGCGTCGCCGCGATGAGCAGGTCCGGCAAGTACGGTGATATGCGCCTCTGCACGGGAATCTTCAGCAGCGCCGATCTTAATCTCGGCAAGTCGGTCGAGCCGGTGCTCGAAGCGCACATGGCCGCCTCGCCCAACTTTCGCGGGATACGCTTCCCACTGCCCGCGGAACTCGACACCCGATTCGAGGAAGGCTACGCCATCCTCGGGAAATACGACCTCAGCTACGACAACTATTCGCCCGACTACGAGCGCCTGCCCCGACTCGCCAGGCTCGCGAGGGCGCATCCCGACATCACCATCATCGTCAACCATCTTGGCGGTAAGATCGACCCCGACGCGGGCGCAGACGCCGTTGCCCGGTGGAAAGAATGCATCGACGCGATCGCCGCCTGTCCCAACGCCGTCATGAAGTGCGGCGGGGCGCAACAGCGGGTCGGACCTTGGGAACCGCCGTTCCACATGCATCAGCGCCCGGAGGGGCCGATGGGTTCGGAGGAGCTTGGCGAGCTCCTGCTCCCCTATTACCAGTACGTCATCGAGGCGTTCGGCGTCGAGCGTTGCATGTTCGAGAGCAACTTCCCGGTAGACAAGGAGTCCATCTCGTATCGCACGCTGTGGAACCTGCTCAAGCGCATCGCTTCGAGACTGGGGTTGAGTGTGTCCGAAAAGACGTCGATGTTCAGCGGCACGGCGGCGCGCGTGTATCGGCTACCGGCGGTGAGGTCCGGCCAGTAGCGAGCGGAAATGGAGAAGGAACGCCTGCTTCTCCCCAGGATCTTCAGCGGGAGGTGCGCCTCAGAGAAGTCCTCCGCGTGTGCTTCAGTGGAGCCCGCCCTTCGGTGCGATGGTAATCGAGTATTTGCCTCTTCTCTTCGTCGCTGACGGGGCTGTTTCCGACGCGGGCGACAATCCACACGACGAGACCGATCCCCGCCCAGCCGATCACCATCGCCCATTCGTAAGGCCACGCCAGGGACGACGGACTGAACGGCATGTACAACGACAGGAATGCAACGCCAAGCGCTATGGCGATGCCGCCGACGGTGCGCGGGTAGCGCACGCGAAACGGTCGCGGCAGGTCCGGGTCCTTCTTCCGCAAGACGAGAAACGCGATCGGCACGAACAGGTAGGCGACGACGACCGCGAGCGAACCTGCATTGATAAGCCACACCAGGATGACCCGGCCGAACAGTGGCGAGATGCACGACAACACCCCCAGCACGATCACCGCGATCCACGGCGTGCGGTACTTGGGATGCAGACGCGAGAACGCTCGGGGCAGGACGCCGGACTCCGCCAACGCGAACATTAGGCGGCTGCCGCAGATGATGAACGCATTCCAGCTCGTGAGGATGCCACCGACGCCGCCGGCGATCAGCGCGGCCCCGGCCCACGATCCGCCCCAGAGCGCCGTTGCCGCGTCCGCGGTTGCGACGGTCGAGGCGGTTCGCGCATCGGCGTCCAGCGCGAGGGCGACGCCGAAGGAAATGGCGCCATACCAGGCGACGGCCATGACCAGGGAGACGATAAGCAGCCACCCGATCCGGTTCGCCGGCAGGTCGATTTCCTCCGCGGACTGCGGCAGGACATCGAAGCCGACCATGAGCGCCGGCACCATGATGAGCACCGTGAGGATCCCCGTTGCGGGAATTTCAACGAGAGGTTGAGCGTTGGACCAATCGCCGTTGCCGACCGCCCCTGTCAGGAGGATGACTCCGGCCAGCAGAATGGCGCCCGTGATGGCGGTCTGCACGAAGGCCGCGGTGCGGATGCCGATGACATTGATCCAAGTCATGACCACCGTCGCGCCCACGCCTATCGCCACGAAGCCCAGGTGAACCGGCGCATCCAGTACGTGCCACAAGGTCGTGATGCGTATCTCCGGAAACAGGTATTCCACCGCCGTCGGCAAGGCCACGGACTCGAACAGGCACACGACCGCATACGCCATCAGGAGCGCCCACGTGCAGACAAACGACCATCCGGGACCCAAGGCCGCGTGCGTGTACACATGCTCGCCGCCCGCTTTGGGCATCGCGGCCACGAGTTCGGAATACGTGAGCCCGATGAAGGCGATCGCGACCCCACCGGCGGCGAACGCGATCAACGTCCCGAGCGATCCGGCGTTCTCGACCCAGTGACCGGTCAGCAGCACCCAGCTCCAGCCGATCATCGCGCCGAACGAGAGCGTCAGCACCTCCCGCGCGCGCAGGACCCGTTTGAAACGACCTTGTGTCGGGCTAGAAGACAATGCTCAAGTCTCGCAGCCGCGCGATTTCATCCGGCGAGAAGCCGACTTCATCAAGCAGTTCGTCCGTGTGTTCGCCCAGCCCCGGCGTGTGGCGGAACAGGCCAGCGGGCGTATCGCTGAATCGCCCCGGCGGTCTGGCCTGCCGCATCTCGCCGCCCACCGGATGCTCGAATTCCATTACCGCCTGCATCGCCTTCACCTGCGGATCGTCGACGACCTCTTCCCGCCGGTTGATCTTCGCGAACGGGACCTGGTGTCGTTCCAGCCGGTCACACAACTCATCCGTTGTGAAGCGCCCATAGGCCTCGTCGATCTGCTGCATCACGTGCGGCATGGGGCCTACGCCGGTCCGCACCGCTTGCTCTTCCTCCGACAGCACTTCCGTCAACTCAAGCGCGCGAAACACGCCCTCCCACTCCCGCGTCTGCACGGGCATCGTGGCGATGTAGCCATCCGCAGTCTTCTTCACCTTGCTGGGGCGCCGTCGCAGCGGCAGCAAATCGACATCGTCCCCGACGAATTGCGATTGGGCCATGGCGTCGGGCCAGAGAAAAAAGAGCGCCGAGTCCAGCATCGATACGTCGACTCGTTGGCCGGCGCCGGTCTGTTCCCTGGCGTACAGGGCGGAACAGATCGCCTGGGCCGCAGTCATCGCCGTGACCTTGTCGCAAATGAGCGTGTTCACCAGCGACGGCTCACCCGTGGTCGGGTCCGCCTGAAGCGATGCAATGCCGGAAATGGCCTGGATCACCGCATCGTAGACTCGCCGCCCGGCATAGGGCCCCGTCGAACCCACACCGTTGATGGAGGCGTAGATCAGTCGCGGATTCAACTCGGAAAGCGACTCGTAAGCCAGACCGAGGCGCTCCATCACGCCCGGCCGGTAGTTCTCCATCAGGATGTCCGCCGAAGCGACGAAGCGATGCAGCACCGACTTGCCCGCTTCCTTCGAGAGGTCGATGACGATGGACCGCTTGTTGCGGTTCAGCGTCGCGAACTGCGCATCCAGTCCGTTTCGCGAAATCCGCATGGGGCCGCGCTGCATGTCGCCGCGCGGGGGTTCGACCTTGACCACATCCGCGCCCTGGTCGCCGAGAATCGATGCCGCCATCGGCCCGGAATACACCGCCGTCATGTCGATGACGCGTACTCCCGACAGTGATCCGGTCATGCCTGTCCCCCGATGGCAAGATTCTCGCGCGTGGCTGAACCATGTCAGCCTTCGTTGGTGGCCAGGGGTGGAATCGAACCACCGACACGCGGATTTTCAGTCCACTGCTCTACCGACTGAGCTACCTGGCCGGGTGAGACATGCAGCCGCAGGCGCGGCCACGCGGTCGAAGGCGCGCGTATTAAATCCCTTGGACCGGATACGGTCAACACAGGGATCGCGGAACTCCTTGACACATCTCCGCGTCTATCATAATGATAGGTCGATGTCGAAGAGGGTGAAGAAGTTAACCCCGTTTCCATTTCTCGGTCGTCGCGAAGTCGGAAACCGAGTGTCGGAGCTGGCGAAAGAGACATTCAACATCCACTGGACAAAACACGCGCTTGAAAGAATGGAGGAAAGAGAGATCACAATGCGTCAAGCATTGACCACATTGCGGCTAGGAAACATCGAAGGCAATCCAGAGCCGGACAAGGACGGAAGCTGGAAACTGGTTTTGGCTAGGCGAAGCGCGGGGACGCCCGTGAAGTTGGTTGTTGCGCTCGACGACGACGAACTCTACGTAGTAACGGTAATGTGAAAACGTCCGGGAGCAGGAGCGGAATCGCCAAACATGAGTAGACCCTACCACTATCGACAATGCGGACTTGACAACGTGTACCTTCGTAACGGTTTCGAGGTCGAAACGACGAAGCACGGCGAGACGATCAGGATTCACGATGTCGATGGGCTGCATGTCGCCATCGGAATGTGTTTGATTCAAGAAAAGAAAGTGCTTTCAGGCTCGGAGATTCGTTTCCTCCGGCACGAATTAGACCTTTCGCAGAAGACGCTTGGCAACCTGCTCGACAAGAGCGATCAGGCTGTCGCGCGCTGGGAGAAAGGCAAGAACCGGATGGACGGCCCGGCAGATCGGCTTCTTCGTCTGCTCTACGAGAGCCACGCGGCTGAACAGCGTACGGGGATTAGAGTCAGAGAACTGCTGGAGCAGTTGGCGGAACTTGATAGTTCCGATTTCGGTGATGTGCAGTTCGAGGACACCGACAATGGTTGGAGCCGCGCCGCCTAGATTGGACAAACGCCGACTCTCCCGAGTCACGTGACCGGGCATCCCTACCACCCGTTTCAACGCAACGCCCCGAGCACATCTTCCGGCACCCGCACCGAAAACGTTCCGTAGCCGGGCACGGACACGCGGTGCGCGTGCAGCGCGAGGCGTTCATGGGCCTGTTCGCTCGATGCCGGCGACCCGTAGAGGTGATCCCCCGCCACCGCGTGACCTATCCAGGAGAGGTGGACGCGAATCTGGTGCGAGCGGCCGGTGATCGGCTGCACGGCCACCGCGGTCCGCCTTTCTCCCCTGGCGATCGCGCGAACGCGGGTCCTGCTCGCGTGGCCACCCTCAGCGTCGATCGTCCATCCTTCCCGCGTCGGCCGTATTTCCTCGCGCAGGCCCGCGACGCGATAGCGGCTCTTGCGGCCCTGTTTGAGGGGCAGGTCTATGGTGAGGGTGCGTCCGGACGGCAGGTGGCCGCAAACGACGGCGACATAGTGCTTGCGTATCGCGCGCGCATTGAAGGCGCGGCTGAGGTCTCGCTGCGTCTTGCGATCCAGGGCGACGAGCAATACGCCGCTGGTGCCCTTGTCCAGCCGGTGCACGAGGCGTGGCCGTGCATATGCGGCCTTGAGCGCCGGCAGCAGACAGGGGGCGCCGGTGCGATCATCCAGCACGGAAACACCGCTCGGCTTGGCGATGACGAGCAGCCTGCCGTCATCGAAGACGACGTCAAGCATCGGCGAGGTCGCGCGCGATACGCAGCACCGCGCGACAGATCGTCTCGATCTTCTCGAGATCTATGGTTTTCGGCCAGCGGTCGTCCGGGTGGTGGAACCAGGGATTCTTGCCCAGGAGCGAGATATAGCTCCCGCCGGCGTCAAAGACATTCTGCGCTTCGCCGCCCGGACGGACATCGACCGGCGTGATTTCCGCGGGCGCGATGCCGAACGCCGCCAACGTTTCGAGGCCCATGTCGAAGAGGTCCGGGGAAGCCTGGTAACGAACGCCACTTGCCAGCGTCGCTCCCGCGAGGCGGCAGTCGGCGGCCGCGAAATTGGCGCCGAGGTGAATCCAGGCGCGCGCTTGCTTCGGATGCCCCGCCATGTAGTGCGCCAGGCCGACGTGACCGAGTTCGTGTCCCGTGTTCGCGGTGAAGAGCACGTCCGAGCGGCCCGGTTCTTTCGCGAATTGCCGGATGCATGCGAGCCAGGCGGCGATTCCGCCTCCGCGCTCGGCGGTGGATGTCCACCAGGAACTGCGCGGGGTCATGATGACGAGCGGGGGCGCATTGGCATCCCGGCCGGGAATTCGGGTCTGTACGTTGCAGGCTTCGGTGTCCTCGATCGTCGCGTGGGCGACGAAACGCGCGGACGATCCGGCCTCGGCCGCGGCATCCAGCCATTCGCCGTCTTGCGTCGCGACCTGCAGCACTGGCGGTCCGTACGGCTTTCCGTACTGTGGGGCGTTCGCCAGCGCGAGTCCGGGGACGACATCGGGAGCGCGTGACCCCGCGACTATGGCGCGATACGCGCGGCGCCGCGCAGCCGACAGCGCCTCGGAAGATCCTCCGGGGCCGAACGTCGTTACCGCAATCCCGCCGCCTGTCCCTTCAAGCCGTGTCAGAGGGCAGGTGAAACCGGCTTCGTCCGTCAGCCCGCCGTCGAACAGTGGCACACCTTCGGCCCGGCGACCGTCGGCCTGTACCGCGCACTCGCGAAGCGCTCGGCGGCGGAACGGAAAGACATCGAGAGTCGGTTCTGCTCCCGCGGCACGAATCGTGTCCGCCAGCCATTCCGCCGTCGCCAGATCACCCGACGTTCCGGTCCGGTGCTCGGAGATGGCGTCCCAGCCTTCGATGTAGGCCCGGACGTTCGGGACATCAGTTTCCACAACCCGGCGCTAGTCGAAGTCTCTGACCAGGGTTTCCCGACTCGCCGCCGCCACCTCTAACCGGCAGGGCAGCTCATCGTGATCGATACCCATGAAAAGCGCCGTCCCTTCCTTCAATGACCTGATCATCGCCGCGTCGAATTCGAAACGCAGGAAATGCACCGCCGCCGTCTTGTCGTCATCGCTTCGGTCCATGTCCTCGTTGGCGATGGCGAACACGGGGGCATGCCCGTGGGCTCGGACCCAGACGCGATGCTCGATGCCCACCATGCGCCCCAGGGCCTCGCGACGCTCGGCGACATCCGCGTACTCGATCATCAGCGTCGCCTTGAGGTTCCGGCCATCGGGTATCAGGGGGTTGTACGCCTCGATCTCGGCCTCGATCTCGGCGGGCTCGAATATGCGTTCGGTGCGAAGCATCTCCTGCACCTGGTAGCGCATGGTCAGGGTGTCTTCGAAAATCAGGGTCGCGTGCGGTCCCAGGGACACGCGGCGCAACTTCTTGTGCGCCATGACGCGCACGCGAAACTGCTCGCGCTCCTGGGCGTAGCGTTCCAGGCTCCAAAGGCCGGCGCGGTCCAGCTTCCGCATCAGATGCCGTAGGCCCTGCGCGCCATCGTCACCGGGTGGACGGCTCCCGACTCTCCCTCGAGTCCATGCTCGATCATGCGTCCTGCCAGCGGACAATCGGAGCCGTACACGTCCGCTTCCGCGCTCCTGACCCGGCCGACAACCGGACGCGCGATCTTCATCGCTGCGTCGTAGGTTTCGGCCTTGATCGCGTAAGTGCCGTCGTGGCCGGAGCAGCGCTCGATCAGTTCGACTTGTGTATCGGGGATCAGCGCCAGGAAGTCACGGGTCTTCGCCCCCGCGTTCTGCACACGCTGATGGCACGCCGCGTGGTAGGCCACCTTGCCCAGCGGCTGGTGGAAGTCCGTCGACAGGAGGCCCGCCCTGTGGCGCAGCATCAGGTATTCGAACGGATCGAAGAACGCCGCCGCAACGCGGGCGACATCGTCGTCGTCCGGATACATGAGCGGCACTTCCTGGCGGTACATCAGCGTGCAGGACGGCACGATGGACATCAGGTCATAACCGTCCTCCACCGCTCGCAGAAACGACGGCATGTTCGCATCCTTGGCGCTTGCCACACCCTCGAGATCGCCCAATTCGAACCGGGGCATTCCGCAGCAGCCCGCATCCTTCAGGACGCGCACCGCGATGCCGTTGTGGTTCAGCACGGCAACGAGATCCTCGACTGTCTCGGGTTCGCTGAACTCGCCGTAACAGGTGACGAACAGGGCGACCTTGCCGCGCGTTCTGTCCGATGCCGTAATGACATCCGCAGCGATCTCGTCGTCGAGACGCGACGAGAGTTTCCGGGAAGAGAAACTCGGCAGCGGCGCTTCGGCATGAATCCCGGCCACCCGCTGGCCGAGCTTTCGCAGTGGCCGGCTGCTGGCCGCGGCGTTGACCACGCCGGCAACTCCCGGGGTCGAGGCGGCCTTGAAGAGCGGTTCGGTGGAAGTGATGAGGCGGTCGCGCCACTTGGTGGCGCCCTTGTCGTAGCGGTGCGCCTTCGCCCGCAACATGAGGTGCGGGAAGTCCACCGCCCATTCGTGCGGCGGCAGATACGGGCACTTGGTTTCGGCACAAAGGTCGCAGAGATAGCAGTGGTCCACGACCTTCACGTAGTCCGCGCGGTCTACTCCGTCGACCTCGAATGTATCCGATTCGTCTACGAGGTCGAAGAGCGTCGGAAACGCCTGGCACAGGTTGACGCAACGTCGACATCCGTGACAGATGTCGAATACGCGCTCAAGCTCGGCGTAGAGCGGCGCCTCCTCGACGAATTCCGGATTGCGCCAGTCTATCGGCTGGCGTTTCGGCGCTTCGAGACTGCCTTCCCTGACTGGTCCCCTGCCCGCCATCAGTTAGTCCCGAATCCCGTTATTCGCACTGGTCTTGTTGCTTCAGACCAGGGCCCCGGAGAATCCGTTACTCCTCCATCGCGGACAGCGCTTTCTGGAACCGGTTGGCATGGCTGCGTTCAGCCTTGGCCAACGTCTCGAACCAGTCGGCGATTTCGTCGAAACCCTCGTCCCGGGCGGTCGCGGCCATGCCGGGATACATGTCGGTGTATTCGTAGGTTTCGCCAGCGATCGCGGCGAGAAGGTTGTTGCTGGTCGTACCGATCGGCTTGCCGGTGGCCGGATCGCCCACACTCTCCATGTACTCGAGGTGGCCGTGCGCGTGCCCCGTTTCGCCTTCCGCGGTGGAACGGAAGACCGCGGCGACGTCATTCTCGCCCTCAACGTCGGCTTTCTGCGCGAAATAGAGGTAGCGCCGGTTCGCCTGCGACTCGCCAGCGAATGCGTCCTTCAGGTTTTGCAGTGTCTTGCTGTCGTTCAAATCCATTGAGGTGCTGCTCCGATATCACTTTGCACAAACAAAAGTATACGACTTCGCGCGGCCCGTGCTATTCGAAAAAATGGATGGTGGCGATATACCGTCCCTATCTCCCGAGCGACGGGACCTCTCGGGATCGAACCGGCAAGCCGTCGGTCAGAGCCTGTCGTCGAAACTGGCGAATCGCCTGTGGTTCCCTTGCAGCAAGTGATCGACGGACAGTTTCCCGCCACCCGAGAGCGCCAGCGGAATGAACATGACGAGGAAGATCACCGGCAGCTTGTAGTTGCCGGTGCAGACGCCTTCCGCGCATTCCCGCGATATGCGGTAGCCATCGAAAAGATCGGAGATGGAACCGAATCCGTCGGTCGGCAGGTGCGCCGCATAGATGGCAACCAGCGTGACCACGATGAGCGTGATGGACACGTAGCGGGTCGCGAAGCCGACGATCAACAGCACCGCGCCGATAAGTTCGAACCACGTCGCGAGAAACCAGTTCACGTCCGCCGACACCAATGAGAAGGGAAACGGGAAATCCAGCCGTGTGAACCAGTTGTCGCCGCCAAATTTCTCGGCGCCGCTCTCGAAGTACTCGTAGCCGAGCAGAAGTCGCAGCACAAGCAACGAAACGTATCCGCCGGCGACGGTGAGGAATGCCCTCACCCGCTCCTCCAGGTTGAGGATTGTTCGTATCGGTGATTCCATCTTGTCCGTCGCTCCGCTCAATTCACCAAAGGTTGCCCAAATTGCCGTTCGTTGTCGATGCTGCCGCGCGCGCCTGTTTTGACACCCTCGATCCGGCAATCCCGGAAGACTGGCGGATACTGGCGGCGAACCTTGCCCTTCGCTGGCGCGCCGGAGCGCCGGCGAGGGTCGGCCTCGCTGGAGGGCAGGGCGCGGGAAAGTCCACGCTGTCCAGCGCGATCGTCGCGGCCGGTCGGCATTTCGGGCTTCGCGTCGCCTGTCTTTCCATCGACGACTTCTACCTCACCCGGTCCGAACGCCAAGCACTGTCGAAACGCGTACATCCCCTGCTGGCTACGCGCGGACCGCCAGGCACCCACGATATTCCGCTCTGCAGGTCTGTCATGGATGCGCTCCAGGTCGACGGCATCGTAACGGTTCCTGTCTTCAACAAGGGTTTGGACAACCGCGCGGACGAAACGCTCAACATTCCTGCGCCCGCCGACATCGTTCTACTGGAAGGCTGGTGCGTCGGCGCGCGGCCCGAGCCCGCGGACCGGCTCGATCAGCCGATCAATGCCCTCGAAGCCGAATCGGATTCCGAAGGTCTTTGGCGGCGTTACATCAACCAGGCCCTGGCGACCGACTATGCCCCGCTGTTCGGCGAACTGGATTGCCTCATCTTCCTTCGCGTCCCGAACCTCGACGCGGTGGTGCGATGGCGGCTCCAGCAGGAGAGCGAACGGGCTCCCGAACTCCGCCTCGACAAGGCCGAGGTCGCGCATTTCGTCGCCCACTACGAGCGATTGACGCGCTGGATGCTTGAAGATCTACCGGGGCGTGCCGATGTGCTTGTCGAACTCGACGAAACGCATCGCGTCTCGGGGTGCACGTTTGAGGATCGTTAGGACTGGGCTCATAGCGACCCGTTCAGGAACGATTCAGGCGGCCTGATCTAGTCTCTCGTCATCGAATTCAATCGTTGAGAGATGGCCATGCAATTCCGTCGTTTGATCAGACCAGCGGCGCTGGTCACAGCAACTTCCCTCACCGTCGGCGCGCACGCGGTCAGCCACTATGACACCGCGCGCGTGATCGACGTCACGCCGGTCTACAAGACGGTGCGTTACGCCTTGCCAGTCGAAGAGTGCGAGCCCCGGACCGTTCGGCTGCCGGAGTATCGCGCGCCGGGGACAGCGCAGATTGTCGGTGCCGTTGTCGGCGGCGCCATCGGCAACGCTGTCGGAAACAAGAAAAGGAACAAGCAGGTGGGCGCCGCAGTCGGCGCCGTCCTTGGAGCGAGCATCGCAAACGACATCGCCAGGTCTTCGCGCGGCGATTCGCGTGTTCGATACGGAACGCGCAATGTCTGCGAAACGTTCACCGAGTACCGCGATGAAGATCGGCTGCTCGGCTACGATGTGCGCTACGAGTACGCTGGCCAGACCTATACCGCGCGCATGAAGCGGCATCCGGGCGACGAGATACGCGTTCGCGTGACGCCCATCGATTGACGATCGCCCTGCCGGGCTGCCGTCGCCTTGACGGCAGCCCGGAAGCGGCACCTCCCGCTGGCCCTGATGCCGCGCATGGCGGGACAGGTCACCAGGTTCACCAAATTTGTTGTGCCAATCGCGGCCCATCTGTGCCAAATTTGGCCCGATACCGCAGCGGCGCTGACGCCGCACGCATGAGAAAGATATGCGGATTCTGTTGGTCGAGGACGAAATGCTCCTGCGGGCGCAGGTCGACAAGTACCTGCGGGATGCGGGCTTCATCGTCGATCTTGCGCCCGACGGAGAGAAGGGGCTCTACTTCGGCCTCGAGTTCGACTACGACATTGCGGTCATCGATCTCGGTCTCCCGAAAATGCACGGCATCGACCTGATCGCGGAGCTACGCAAACAGGAACGCGCCTTTCCCATCCTCATTCTGACCGCGCGCCGCGACTGGCAGGACAAGGTGGCCGGGCTCGAAGCCGGCGCGGACGACTACCTGACCAAGCCCTTCCACCTGGAAGAACTGAAGGCGCGCCTCGATGCCCTGATACGGCGCGCCGCGGGATATGCCTCTCCCGTGATCGAGAAAGGGCCGTTGAGCCTCGACCTCGGCGCCAAGGAAGCGCGCCTGCACGGCGATGCGCTGGAGCTGACTGCGTTCGAATACCGCGTCCTCGAATACCTTGTCATGAACCCGGCCCGGGTCGTTTCGAAGGCGGAACTGACGGAGCACCTCTACGAGCAGGACTTCGACCGGGACAGCAACGTCATCGAAGTGTTTATCGGGCGCCTGCGCCGCAAGCTCGACCCCGACGGGACGCTCGTGCCCATCCGCACGATTCGCGGCGCGGGCTATCGATTCTCACTCTAGTGACATTCCATGCGCATTAGCCTGCATGGCCGCCTGATGGCGACGACCGCCATCGCCCTGTGCCTGTTTCTGCTCGCCGCCGGCTGGATTTGGGAGCGATTGTTCACGACCAGCGTACGCGCGAGCGCCGAAGAGCAAATGCTTATCGTAGCGTATGGCCTCGTTGACGCGACCAAAAAGGATGCGGATGCCGCTGCTTTCCGTGGGACCTTCGCGGGACCTTTCATACTGCTGCCCGACGAACTTGGCGAACCGCGCCTTTCGCGACCGAATTCGGGTCTCTACGCCTATGTCGAGACAGCGGACGGTACGCTGGCGTGGCGGTCGCCATCCATGGCCATCACGTCCGTGGACGCACCACCCAGACCCCGACCACCGCCCGGAGACTCGCGCTTTCACAAGATCGAGATCGACGGTACCGAGCCCCGATTCCTCCTTGGCTATACGGTGATTCTCGAAGAGCTTGAGGACTCGGAGCTGACGTTCTGGGTACTGAACGATCAGGCCCCGTTCAATGCAGAGATTCGCGAGTTTCGCAGAAGTCTTGTGGTTGGCGTGATCGCCGCCACGCTCCTCCTGATAGTTCTGCAACTCGGCACCCTTAGATGGGGACTGCACCCGTTGCGACGGATGGCGGAGCGAGTCCGCGCGCTGCACGCCGGCGAACGCGGCGATATCGGCGAGGACTACCCCGCCGAACTCGCCCAGCTTGCCCACACGTTGAACCGTTTTGTCGAACACGAAATGGAGAGCCGAGAACGCTACCGCCGGGCGATGGGCGACCTGGCGCATAGCCTGAAGACGCCGCTCGCCGTCCTGAAGAACGCCCTGATCACGCCCGACAAGCCCGACAAGACGCTCTTCGACGACCAACTCGATCGCATGGAGGAGACGATCAGCCGTCAACTCTCGCGCGCCGCCGCCATGCCGCCGGTGCTGCCACGCGAACCCGTGGCCGTCATGCCCGTTCTGGAACGCCTGTGCCGCGCGCTCGACAAGGCATACGTCGAGAAGCATGTCGATGTGGAGATCCGCAGGGCACAGGTGCGCGTCCGTGCGGACGAGCGCGACGTGATGGATGTGTTGGGCAATCTGCTTGAAAACGCCTACAAGTACTCGCATTCGAAAGTGCGCATCACGGCGCGGCGCGACAAGTGCCCCGCAACCCGCGCCGACACCGGCCCAACCGGATCAAACGCCGTCGAACTGGACGGTGCCGGCACGGGATCGCGCGACGCCATCTGCATAGTCGTGGAAGACGACGGCGACGGGATTCCGGAAGCGGCGAAGCGGTACGTATTCGAACGCGGCGCGCGCGCCGATACTGCCCACTCGGGACATGGCATCGGTCTCGCCGCCTCCGTGGAACTGGCGACCGCCTACGGCGGCACGGTGCAACTCGCCGACAGCGACCTCGGCGGCGCTCGGGTGATCCTAAAGCTGCCCGCCTGACCTCTGTCCAAGACCAATGGCGACCGTCACCGCTCGCGGGTGCCGCAATCGGCCTTGAACGCGGTTCATCCGGGGCGGATGATGGGAGTCGGGGGAGTTGCAGGCCTTTGTGACTACGGAGACGAGGTTATGAAATCAAACGAAACAGCGACGGGCGGATGCTTCCGGCAGTGGCTTCTACCCTTTGTCTTGGTGGCAGTCTTGCTTGTGCAGATCTCTGCGGGCGCTACCCAGGACGACGATACGCCTTCGTCCGAACAATGGATCGCAATAGATGCGTACAACGAAGCGATGCAAGCCTATTGGACGAAGCAATCGGAGATACGCAATGCGGACATCCCGGACGAAGAGCGGGAACGCTTGCGACAGGAGTTCGGTTTGCCCGACTCGGCTCCCGCCATCGCCGCCGCGATAGCCATCATGCAATCCGACGGCGAACGGCTGGCGGACGCCGCCGGTTTCCTCATGGGTCAAGCGCGCCCGTCGGAGGACGAGCAGCAATCGATCCTGGACGCGGTGGCGTCACACATCGGCCCGGACTGGGTACTCGTTGAGGACTACATCAAGTCTCAGGCAGCATTTCTGGAAACCTACGATGCCGACATCGTCAAGCGCCCCACCTGGCACGCAGTCGCTGCTGCGCGAGCCATCATTGAATCGAACCATGAGCGTTCGCTGGAAGCCGCCGAGTTTCTCGTGCAGCAAACGTACTCCCTCAATCCGGGGAGCGTGGGGGTGGCGCTTTCATCGTGGTGGCTGCCTCCCAGCAGGAGTCTCGGCGAAGCCACTCTGTCGAAGCTGATCGGCTCCGACTGGAACGTTGTCCGAAACTACCTCGACGAACTGAACGCGTGGCAGAACGAGGAAAAAGCGATCCGCGAGTCCGATCTCGACGAGGAGGACAAGGCGCGTCGCGTGAAAGAACTGGGCGAAGCCCCAAATCCCTACCGCGCCGCAGTCGCTTCGCTCGCCATTATCGACCTCGGTGGTTCCCACGAGAAGACCCTCGAGGCCGCTGAATTCCTGCTCGACCATCCGACGCGCGGCGGCGCCGCCAGGGCGCTCCGGGGCGCAGAAACGCTCGCGGCCCACTTTCCGGACTACGATCAATGGCCGCTCCGGCTCAAGCAGGTCAACGGCCTGTCGTCAGCCTACGGACCCGCCAGGTCATTCGTCATCGACCTGTCGGAAACCCTTGATGATCCGCTGGCGCAAGCGACCGCGCGGTATTTCGCCGCGAGCTTCCTGATCCAGTCCGCGAACAATCCACAGTTAAGCACCGACGAGCGCATCGCACAGCAGGAACAGGCGGAGGAACTCGCCAACGGCCTGAGCGCTGGAATAGAGGATGAAACCTTCGTCCTGGCGAAGCAGTCGGACGACGGGACGGAAGTTCCCATGACGTTCGCAGACGCCGAGGCGGAACTCTTCTACAGCCTCGACTCGACGATGGTCGGGAGCGTCGTCTCCGACGTGACCGGACGGCGCGTGGACGGCACCGAGGACACGCTCGCCGACTACGCGGGGCGCGTTGTCCTGGTCGACTTCTGGGCCACCTGGTGCGGGCCCTGCAAGGATGCGTTCCCGAAGCTGCGGAAGATGGTGGAGGAGTTTCCGGAGGATCGCTTTCAGATCATCGGCGTCAGCGTGGACGAAGAACTCGATACGGTGCTGGACTACCTGGCGGACGAACCGCTGGAATGGGTCGTCTGGCATGTCGGCAACGAAAGCGAACTCGTTCGCAGGTGGCGAGTCACCGGCTATCCGACCTACGTGCTGGTCGGTCCCGACGGCACGATCATCAACAAGCATCCGGGCGCCTTCAACGCCGGGTTCAGGGCGGAGATCGAACAGGCCGTGCAGGACGCCGGCGCCGCCGAGAACGATGCGCTCTCTTCGACCGACCCTTCGAAGCAACATGTTGCAATGCGCCCCGAGAGTTCTGCTGTCGTCGGTTCCTCGTGGTGGCTGCGCCCCAGCAGGGAACTCGGCAAGGCCGCCCTCGAAAGATCGGTCGGTCGAGACTAAGTCGATCGGAAAGCCCCGGCCGGCGATTCACAAGGGGAGGCGCGGCGCCCGAGGATAAGCCGGATCAGTGCTCGACGATCCGCCGAATCGCCTCGAAAAAGCGTGATCTGAACGCTTCGGCGCCAGTTTGCCGAGCGGCTGCGGCACACCATCGTTCGAGTAGCGAGTCCGGATCCGCCGGGTCTTGGTCCCGTGCGGACATCCCGGTTTGCAGGCGTGCGACCTGTATTTCCATCCGCAGACCCTGGTCTTCCGGCGGGGACGTCGCTTCCGCCCCGATCTCCGCTTCAACGGCTAATCGTCGCAAGGCGTTGATGTCCAGCGGCACTTCGGCATCGAGGCGCGGCTTGAACAGCTCGGTCAGTTCACCGGCTTCCTTGAGCCATTCGTCCTTCGAACCGCCTTCCCGTTCGACTTCCGCAAGCCTCGCATCCAGCGCATCGATGCGGTCCATTCGCGCAAGTTCGGCCCGGAGGCGTTGCCGCGCCGCACGGAACCCAATCTCACGCTCGTGATCGGACAAAGTGCGATACGCCCGGCGTTCAACCTCCCTTGGCAATCCCTCCAGGGCATCGATCTTGCCCCGGCAGGCGTTCAGCAGGCGGCGCGCGTCCTCGGCCGAATCGGCCGCCGCGATGGCTTCGGAAAGGTCTTCGATCAGGGCGGTTGCTTGATCCACCGCCTGCGCCAGACGCGAGCGGTGCTGCTCTCGGCCCGCATCGCGGTTGGCAAAGGCCTGGTCGCAGATGCCGCGAAACTCCTTCCACATCGCCTGGTCGATTCGACGCCGTGTCGGGCCGACGCGTCTCCAGTCGGCTTGCAGCCGCTTCATCGTATCGGTCTGCTCGCGTATTGGACCGTTCGCCTCAACTGCGGCCCGAGCTTCGTCGACAATGGCTTTCTTGGTCGCCTCGTTGCGTTCCCACTCGGCACGCAGATGACCCGTGATCTTGTCCGTCACGGCCTTGAACCGGGAGTCCACCCGCCGTCCCGGCGATCTGTCCACCGGTCGGTAGGTCCGCCACTCTTCCCGCGCCCGTCTCAGGATCAGTTCTACGCCCTTGAAGTCCGCTTGCTCCCAGTCGTTTTCTTCGACAAACGCTTCAAGCTGAGCGCAGATCGCGCGGCGCTGCTCGAGATTGAACTTGCGCTCCTCCGCAAGCTGCTCGAAGTGCTGCCGGCAGGGCGCGAAGGCGCGCTCCGCCGCCGCATCGAACCGCTCCATCAACGCCCGGTCCCTGCCCGACTGGATGCGGCCAAGCGCCTTGACGCGACCTCGCAGCGTCTTGATCCGTTCCATCTGCACGTTCGGATTCAGCGGATGCTCGGCGAGCGACTCCATCTCTTCGCACAGGGCTTCGCGTTTGCCGCGCAATGCGAAGGCCTGCCAGTCGGCAAGTTCACGCAATTGGCGCGAGTGTGAGGCGAGCTTCGCGTTCGGCCTCTGCTGGGAGGACTTCGGAAGGTGTCGAATCCATCGGTTCGCCTCGCCTTGCAGGCGCAGCGCTTCGTTCACCTCGCCTGCTTCCACCGCCTTCTCAAGGGCGCTGGTCGCGTTCTCGATTTCTTCCTGTACCCTAGCGTAGGCGTCGCGACAGTCTTCGTCCACCGCCTCGAACGCCTCTTGCGCCACCGCCAGCTGCTCGACCCACTCCGGGGGAGGCGATCTTTCCGGCCAGGCGACTTTCGCGCGAAGCGACGCCGCAGCCCGGGCTTGTCGGCGCGCATGCGACTGCAATCGCCATCGCGCCTCGTAGTCGCCATCCGCAGGCCTTTCAAGCCCCGCATGCGCGTTGCTTATCTCTGCTATTTCCGTCCGGCAAGAAACGGCCCGATCCAGGGCCGCGAGAAGATCGCCAACAACCTCCCGGTATTGCGTGAAGGTGGATGCCGTTTCACCCGGCGGCACCGACTCCTCCGCGAGCGTTCCCCAGCGGTTTCCGATGTTCTGCCACCGCTCTTCCAGTTCGGCCGCCGCCTCGACGCTATGCGCTGCCTGCGCGATGGCCTCCTGCAACGCTTCCGCCTCGTGCAGCAGGCCATGGAACGAGTCTCTCCCGGACATCGCTGACGGCGAACCCGGTAGTCGGAATCGCGCCTCGAGGTCGGTAGGCGTCTCCGCCACTCCGCCCGAGGCTTCGACGTGGCGGGCGTTTTCCTCGAGGCTCTTCGTGAGTGTGTCCCACTCGACCTGCAACGCCTCCCGCTTGGCGTCGAACTGAACATCCCCAGGCGACAGTCGGTTCGCCGCCTCGATGAGTTCCTCCGCGCGCGCGAGCAATTCCTCTCGCTCGTGCTTGAGCCGCTTCAGCCCATTGAGTTTCTCGCGTACGACGCGATGCGCGGTCTTGTCGCCGCTGCGAAGCGCATGCTCCAGTACGGTGAGACGATTTTCGCCGCGCACCTCCCCGACAATCGCCACCCGGGTTTGCACATCCGGCAGGCCGGCGATGGCGTTACCCAACTCGCCGTCATCGATCCTGGAGAGGAGGCCCGGCGAAGGCTTTCGGACAAAGCGGGCGAGCAGGACGAGCGGGTGGGCGGCGAATGCATGGTCGTCGCCAAGCTTCGCAAGTCGGCTTGCAGCGGCGCTCGCTACCTCCGTCTCATCGAGCAGTGCGCCAAGGGTGTCGACGGATTGCAGACGGGCGATGGCGGCTGTGCGCACGCCGGTGTCCGCATCGGTTCTGGCCGCTTGTTCAAGGACTGCCTGTTCCGAATCCTCGAGCGCGAGCAACGCTTCGCGCCTCGATGCCGGATTCGCGTCCGTCGTCTGCGGCTTGCGTTTGAAAAGTCTCGACAGCATGGCTGAATGTCATCCCGGATCCTTCGCGCATGTTCAGTTACACGAATTTGTGTGTCCCGTCGCAGTGCGGCTTGTTGATGCTGTGCTTGCAACCACAGAAGAACACCTTGCCGCTGGTGTCCGCGTCGAAACGTATCGGCGTGAATTCACTGCCTGCGTGAGAACCGTCGCAGAAAGGCTGGCTGGCGCTCTTTCCGCACGCGCACCAGAAGTACTTCATCCCCGCTTCCACTTCGACCGCGAACGGCCCCCTTTGTGCAATGTTTGGCTCGGCCACCGGGATTTACTCCTCAATCTGCATTTGAAACATTCTAACCGCAGAGGTTCCCGCAAATACCGCATTCGACGCGGCGCTCTCAAGAAAAAAGCTGGCCTGATGGCTGGTTCCAAAAAGCCATTCCAACCCAATAGCCCGTCGCGTCTGCTAATGTCCGCGTTTCAAGCGGTTTGCAGCGTCTTCCTATGGCTAGATGGGACAACACCCCCACGAGTTCGATACCTGACTGGTTCTGGGAGGCCGTGGAGACCCCGAGCGAGGAGCGATTCGTAGAGGTCGAGGAATGCGACGTGTGCTACCGGGTTTGGGGAGGCGCCGAGGACGCCGAGAAGCCGGGCATGCTGCTGATTCATGGAATGAACGCCCACAGCCGCTGGTGGGACTTCATCGCGCCCCAGCTTCTCGACGACTACCGGGTTGCCGCAATGGACCTGACCGGGATGGGCGACTCGGACTACCGCTACACCTACGAAGCCGGAACCTATGCCCGCGAGATCGTCTCGGTGTGCGATGCGGCGGGGCTCGACAGCGACGTGGTGGTGGTCGGCCACAGTTTCGGAGGCGTGATGGCGGTGAAGGCCGCCAACCTGCATCCGGACCGCTTCGGCGGCCTGGTGCTCGTGGACTCGGGCATTCGCCATCCGGACGAACCCCCTTCGAACCAGCCCCTGATGGGCGGCGGACGCCCGAAGGTGTATCCCGACCGTGAGTCCGCCGAGAACCGTTTTCGCCTGTACCCGCCGCAGCCCTGCGAGAACCGCTACATCATGGATTACATCGCCAGGCATTCGCTGCTGCAAGTCGACGGCGGCTGGGCCTGGAAGTTCGACGAGGAGCTGCCCCTGACGACAAAGGGTACCGACCGCGAACCCGATGACTACACGGGAATTCCGATACCGGTCGGCATCGTATACGGCGCCGAGAGCAAGTCATTCACGCCCAGCACCCTCGACTACACCCTGGAGTTGATCGGGCGCGACGTGCCCGTCGTCGCCGTGGCGGACGCCCAGCACCATGTCTTCCTCGACCAACCTCTGGCATTCATCGATGCACTGAAGCAGGTACTGGATCGCCTCCCATCATGACGGGCCTGATCGGCATCTGCCTGCTGCCCGTCCTCGCCTGGCTCCTGTCCACCAACCGGAGTGCGGTCAACTGGCGAACCGTCGGGGGCGCCTTCGCATTGCAGGTCGCAGTGGGCGCCGCCGCCCTGTACCTCCCCCCGGGACGCGCCCTTCTCGAATCCATCTCCGGCGCCGCCAGCCAGATACTGGGATACAGCCTGGTGGGCATCGAGTTCGTATTCGGCAGTCTCGCCTCCGACTCTTTCGGGTTCATCTTCGCCTTCCGGGTACTGCCGGTCATCATCTTCTTCTCGGCATTGATCGCGGTGCTCTACTACCTTCGCGTCATGACCTGGATCGTGCGCATATTCGGCGGGCTGCTGCAGCGCGTGCTCGGTTCCAGTCGACCCGAGTCGATGTCCGCGGCGGCCAACGTCGTCGTCGGCATGGCCGACGCACCGCTGGTCGTTCGACCGTTCATCGCAACCATGACCAGATCGGAGCTGTTCGCCGTGATGGTCGGCGGTCTCGCCACGGTGGCAGGCTCGGTCATGGCCGGCTACGCCGCGGCGGGCATCGAGTTCAAATACCTGATCGCCGCCTCGTTCATGGCCGCTCCCGGCGGCCTCATGATGGCCAAGCTCCTGGTTCCGGAAACGGACGAACCCACGAACGACATCGCCGACCTCGACCAAGAACGCCCCGTCAACATATTTGACGCGGCGGGAGACGGCGCGATGCTGGGTCTCCGTGTCGCGTTCGCGGTGGGTGCGATGCTGATCGCCATCATCGGACTGATCGCGTTGCTCAACGGCATCATCGGTTGGGTTGGGGGATTCTTCGGCGCTCCCGATCTGACGTTCCAGCAAATGATCGGCTGGCTGTTCATGCCCGTCGCCTGGATCGTCGGCGTGCCCTGGGCCGAGGCGGCCGAAGCCGGCAGCTTCATAGGCCAGAAACTCGTGCTGAACGAATTCGTCGCCTACCTCGATTTCGCCCCGCGCATCCCCGAGTTTTCTGAAGGTACCGTTGTCATCGTCACCTTCGCGTTGTGCGGGTTCGCCAACTTCGGCTCCATCGCGATCCTGCTCGGCGGCTTAAGCGCCATCGCGCCAGATCGCCGGGAAGACATCGCCCGGTTCGGCATGCGGGCACTCTTCGCGGCCACGCTCGCCAACCTCATGAGCGCTTCGCTGGCGGGGGTGTTTTTCTGGTTGTAGAGCGTCGCACAGGTTCGATTCGGGCCTACGTACATTGCATGTCATTAAACTAGCCATATTTCCGTACTAGAACGCTTGCGGAGGGAAAACTGAAGGAACTAAAGCAATGGGCATCCATGTGCTTAGCAGAGTATCCGGAGGTTAGCTTTCGCGTACGACTCAACGATAAGGACAAACGGCTTGTCCGTACTTGGCCCCCGGTGGACGACCAAGAGCGTCTGCTCCACGCTAGGAGCGCGGAAGTCGCAGCTCTACGGTATTACGAGAACGTCTCGCCAAATGTTTTGGACACATCCGTTCTACAAGTGGAGGAACCGGAAGACGAGCGTTGGAGGACGCATGACATCCAGATCGATGGACAAGCCTTGGATGTAAAGAACGCGCGGGTCTTCAAAAAGGGTCGCTATGTGAGCCATTTCGTCAAGGAGCATAAGCAAACCCAGGGTGACGCCGTTACGATCGTTGGTGTCGCCTCTCGGGTCCACGAAAGCTACGGATCCTTTCGGAAGTGCACTGTGCTGGGCCAGGTTGACCTTCCGGAGATTGAGAAGTTCAAAAAGGACCTCCGACACTTAGGCACTATCGTATCGGCACCGCTCGATGTTGTTTCGCTCGACATCAACAGGATCGCCGGATGGCTACTTGAGTACTGTTGCGAGCACTACAAAAGCTGGGAACGAGTCCGAAGATCACAGACCCTTGTGTGGCGTCCTTATCCGCCTCCGCATGTGAATTCCTTCCACGGAGAATCCATCGTAAAACGCACCGGCGGTTACGCCTGGGCGCAATCCGAAGCTGAATCAGCGCATCGGCATGGCAACTTAGCTCCTTGGTTCGGCGGGTGGTCGGCCGCGCGTTCCATACCAAGTGCGGGTTGGTGCGGCGACGGAATCCAAGAAGAGTTCAGGGGCGAACTGGAGGAGTGGGTACGGCAAGCAGGATTGACGAGGAGATCGGTGTTTTGGTTCGTGTGCCTTTTCGTGTTGGCGAATCAGCGCTCGCTAAGGAATCGAGCCGCCCGCAAGGGAATCCATGACATTATCTTCCCTCCGCGTTTGAAGCTGGGCATGAATCCGCGGAACTTTCCGTTCGGGTTGCACGACCCTGGTCGCTTCGTTTGGAACATGTTGAAGTCAGCATATACGCTGATCGGCCGATGGACCGAGGGTCTGGAGAACGTCACGCGTTTCGAGTTGCGCGCCGAAGGCATCCTCCACGGCTACTTCGGCCAGAAAAGACGCACGATCTTGGCCTACTGCGGGGGATGCGGAAAGTCTCCTCTCATCGCCGGTGCCGTGAATTGGTGTGACTGTGAACGAGGTCGCCTCAAGTGTGACGTGTGCGGGTACTGTTTGGAGGGCTGCCCCGACAGCGGTCAACCAAACTAGCAGCTTGTAGCTTTGGCGACATTAGGGTCTAGGAGGCCCCGTCCGTTCCCAGCCCCTCCCTGGTTTCTGAGCGGGTGGTAGGGGAGCATCACCTGGTTCAATTGTGACTTTTCGTGGTTTCGGCACTTGTCCGCCACGAGGTCCGACTTCCCGGTACTCTCCTGGGCGACCAGGCTTTTCACCGGGTTTCTGTAAAGCCATGTTCAACTTTCTCTCTCTAATGCCCCGAGCCAGACCGCTCGGCTACGTCGACCAAACAGTTTCCAGTTCAACCCCAGCTTAACGTTCCGCCCGTCTGGTACTCCGTCACGCGCGTCTCGAAGAAGTTCTTCTCTTTCTTGAGGTCCATGACTTCGGACATCCAGGGGAACGGGTTCTTCACCCCCGGGAAGTGCTCGTCGAGGCCGATCTGGACGAGCCGGCGATTGGCGATGAATCGCAGGTAGTCGGCCATCATGTTGGCGTTCATGCCAAGCACGCCGCGCGGCATGGTGTCCTGGGCATAGCGGATTTCGAGGTCCGTGCCTTCGAGGATCATCTGCTTGGCCAGTTCCTGCATGCCCTCGTCCCACAGGTGCGGGTTCTCCAGCTTGATCTGGTTCACGACGTCGATGCCGAAGTTCACGTGCATGGACTCGTCGCGCAGGATGTACTGGAACTGCTCGGAAGTGCCGGTCATCTTGTTGCGGCGACCCATGGAGAGAATCTGGGTGAAACCGCAGTAGAAGAAGATGCCTTCGAGCACGCAGTAGTAGGCGATGAGATTCTTCAGCAGGGTCTTGTCGTCTTCCGGGGTGCCAGTGCGGAAGGTCGGATCGCTGAGTTCCTGGGTGTACTTCAGCGCCCAGGAGGCCTTGTCGGCGACCGAGTCGACCTCGTGATACATGTTGAAGATCTCGCCCTCGTCCATGCCGAGAGACTCGATGCAGTACTGGTAGGCGTGGGTATGGATGGCCTCTTCAAACGCCTGGCGCAGGATGTACTGGCGGCATTCGGGATTGGTAATCAGGCGATAGATCGCGAGCACCAGGTTGTTCGCCACCAGCGAGTCGGCGGTGGAGAAGAACCCGAGGCTGCGCTTGACGATAAGGCGCTCGTCCTCGGTCAGGCCGTTCTCGGACTTCCACAGCATGATGTCCGCGTTCATGTTGATCTCTTGCGGCATCCAGTGGTTCGCGCACGCGTCGAGATACTTCTGCCATGCCCATGCGTACTTGAACGGCACGAGCTGATTGAGATCGGCCCGGCAGTTGATCATGGCCTTCTGGTCCACCGTGACGCGGTCGCGGCTCTCCGGCTCGACCGCCTGAACAGCCACCTCGGGCGCGGCCTCCGCAATGACGGTCGGCGCCGGCGGTTCCGGTTCTGGCGTCGGCTCGGCAATAGGCTGCGGCTGTGGCGCCGGTTCAACCCGCGCTTCGCGTGGCTCTTCACGAGCCGTTGCGGCGCTTTTTTCGGCGGCAAGACCACCCACAACGCCTACGTCTTCTTGGTAGTCATCCCAGGACAATACGTTTCGCATCTACGCTCCTCTCTCTATCTCTGATTCCCCTCTATCGTTTTTCGTGTCTTGCGTGCTTCGGTTCGCACTGTTTTACCCGGCAGGGTCTGTCTCGTCCGTTGCTTCGCGTTCTCCGACTTGCGATCCGCCTACTGGCAGGCTTCGCACTCCGGATCGTCGATGGCGCATATCTGGGGGGCGGCTCTACCGGCACCCGAGTCCACCGCGTTCAATGTGCCGGTGCTATCGAGGGTGGACTTCTCCGTCGCCGTCGCGCCTAGCGACCGCAGGTAATAGGTGGTTTTCAAGCCCCTGAGCCACGCCATCTTGTAAGTGATGTCAAGTTTCCGGCCATCGGCATTGGCGATATACAGGTTGAGGGACTGCGACTGGTCGATCCACTTCTGGCGCCGGCTCGCGGCGTCGACGATCCACCTCGGCTCTATTTCGAAGGCCGTAGCGTAGAGTTCTTTCAGATCATGGGGCACGCGGTCGATCTGCTTCACGCTGCCGTCGTAATACTTGAGGTCGTTCACCATCACCGAATCCCACAGGCCGCGCTCCTTGAGGTCGTGCACCAAGTAGGGATTCACGACCGTGAACTCGCCGGACAGGTTCGATTTCACGAACAGGTTTTCGTAGGTCGGTTCGATCGACTGCGACACGCCCACGATGTTCGCGATGGTGGCGGTAGGCGCGATGGCCATGACGTTGGAATTGCGCATGCCGCGCTTGCGCACTTTGTCGCGCAGCCCGTCCCAATCCAGCGTGGTGGAGAAGTCGGCTTCCAGGCAACCCGCCGGGCGCTCGTCTCCGAGGCGCCTGAGCGCGTCGATGGGCAGGATGCCCCGGCTCCACAGGGAGCCTTCGAAGCTGGCGTAGCTGCCGCGTTCCCTGGCGAGTTTCGACGACGCGTCGAGGGCGCAGTAGGAAATCATTTCCATCGATCGGTCGGCGAACTCCACCGCGCCGTCGGAACCGTAGGGGATGCGCAGTTCGTACAACGCATCCTGGAACCCCATCACGCCGAGTCCCACCGGGCGGTGCCGCATGTTGGAGCTGCGCGCCTGGGGCACGGAGTAGTAGTTGATGTCGATGACGTTATCGAGCATCCGCACTGCCGTTCGCACCGTCTTCTTGATCTTCTTGATGTCGAGGGAGCGCTTCTTCCTGTCGAGGTGACGCGTCAGGTTCACGGAGCCCAGGTTGCATACGGCGATTTCGTCGGCGGACGTGTTCAGCGTGATCTCGGTGCACAGGTTGGACGAATGCACCACCCCGGTGTGCTGCTGGGGCGAGCGTACGTTGCAACTGTCCTTGAACGTGATCCACGGATGCCCGGTTTCGAACAGCATCGACAGCATCTTGCGCCACAGGTCCACCGCCGGGATGCGCTTGTGCAGGAGGCTGCCCGGATCCTTGGCGATCATCGCTTCGTATTCCTCGTAGCGCTGCGCGAAAGCGCTGCCGTACAGATCGTGAAGGTCGGGAACCTCGTTCGGCGAGAACAGCGTCCAATCGGCGTTGTCGAACACGCGCTGCATGAACAGGTCCGGCACCCAGTTGGCGGTGTTCATGTCGTGGGTGCGGCGGCGGTCGTCGCCGGTGTTCTTGCGCAGTTCCAGGAACTCCTCGATGTCGAGATGCCATGTCTCGATGTAGGCGCATACGGCGCCCTTGCGCTTGCCGCCGTTATGGGCGAGAGCGCTGGTGGTCATGTAGGACTCGTCGCCTTCCACCTTGAGGTCCATGACGAACGGCGGTGGCGGCAACGGTGTGACACTGCGAACACGGCTGAACACCCAGTTCTTCACGACGAGCCAGTTGCGCTTGGTCAGAGACCTGCAGTTCAGCCGCCCGGCCAGTTCCGGCACGGCGGGAATGCGGATGTCGTAGCTCTTGACGATGCCCCTGAATTCCGTCCTGGAGCCGTCGTCGCGGGTGGCCTCGTGGTTCTGGCGGCGCTCGCGGTACTGCTCGCGGTACTGGCCGGCCGTCGGTACACCAAGGCGCAGCACCTGGTAGCGCACACCTTCGGCAAGAGCTTCGGATGTGCTCGTGAAGTAGATCTCCTTGCCCCGGCTGACGCCACCGTCGGTTTCCAGAAGCCCCTGCAGCAGGGCCAGTGTCTGAGACCTGGGCAGGTGACTGAAGCGCCGCGCGATCCGTTTCTGTCCGTTGGGCCCGTACAGGTCCTCGCGGGTGAACTTGAGGTTGTGCAGCCCGGCTCCCCGGTATTGTCCGGTCGTGCCATCGCGCTCGAGGCCGATGCCTGCGGACCAGCGAATCTGCCGGTATTGTTCGCCGCGACCGGTCACCCAGAAGTGAATGCCCCGGGCGTTGAGGTAGTTGGTCACGAAGTCCAGATGGGCGTCTCGCGCCGGGTTGCCCGACACGCCCCACTCGAGTCCGCTTTTCGCACAGTGGCCATCGCCAAGCAGGACCCCGTACATCCGCGCGTCGTCTTCGTCGAAGCCCGCGACAGGCACGACCTCCTGCGGTATGACCTGCGCCACGTAGTCGCCGGTCTGCAGGTCGCCAGCGTCCACCCATTCGGGGTTGGCCTTGCCCTTGGCTATCCAGTCGTAACTCCGGCTAGCGGCCTGTCCCATGGGGATACCGCGTATGGCCCACAGGGGATGGCCCGCGGTGACCTTGAGCGGTGCAATCGAGTGCTTTACGCCCACTTCCACCATCGGATCGGTCTGTTTCTGGTTGTAAACGAAAGTCCTTTCCACCTCGCGGTACGCCCCGCGCTGGCCTAGGACCAGGTCACCGGCAGAGACGTCGCGCAACGCCTTCACGCCGTCGGCGGTGTGCACGCGCGTGTCGGGGTCGAAGCACTGGTTCACCGCCACCGCGGTGTCGTTAACGACCTTGAGGAACGGCACGACGCCCTGGGACTTGCCGTTGGTGCCCTTGATGTACGACCCGAGCGCCCGCACCGGCGTCCAGTCGTTGCCGAGCCCGCCGGCCCACTTGGACAGCAGCGCGTTGTCGCGGATGGCGCTATAGATGCCGTTGAGGTCGTCCGCCACGGTGGTCAGGAAACAGGACGACAACTGCGGACGCCGCGTGCCCGCGTTGAACAGCGTCGGCGTCGAACTCATGTAGTCGAACGAGGACAGCAGGTTGTAGAACTCGATGGCCCGCTTCTCCGGTTCGTCTTCCTGGACGGCGAGCCCCATCGACACGCGCATGAAAAAGACCTGCGGCAACTCGAACCGGACGTCATTGGAGTGGATGAAATACCTGTCGTAGAGCGTCTGCAGGCCCAGATAGGCGAACTGCAGGTCGCGCTCGGGCTTGAGCGCCGCGCCGAGTTTCTCGAGATCGTATCGCTGCAGTTCGGGAGCGAGCAGCTCGAGCCTGACGCCACGGGCGACGAAAGCGGCAAGGGCCTCTCCGTAGAGTGTCTTCATTTCCGCCTGGGTGGCCCGATAGTGAGCCGCGCCCGGAACCTGAACGTCGAGGAAGGCGAGGGCTTCCGCGCGCAGTTGGTCGAGGAGCAGGCGCGCGGTGACGTAGGTGTAGTCGGGCTCTTCCTCGATCAGCGTGCGCGCCGTCATGACGAGGGTGGTGGCGACATCGCGCTCGGTGATGCCGTCGTACATGTTGCGCCGGGACTCCTCCATGACGCGCCCGGCGTCGACATCGCTCAAGCCCGCACAGGCTTCGCCGACGAGGGTCCGCATCCTGTCGGTGTCGAGGGGATGCCGCTCGCCATCTTCGCCCACCACCTGTATTTCGGGCGCCGATGCGGCTGCTCCTTCCTTGACCGCCTGCTGCTCGCGCATCCGCGCATGTTCTTCCCGATACAGCACGTAGCTGCGCGCGACCTGGTGTTCGCCGCCACGCATGAGCGCAAGCTCGACCTGGTCCTGTATGTCCTCAATATGGATGGTGCCGCCGGACGGGAACCGCCGCTCGAATACGCCCGTCACCGCCTGCGTGAGTTCCGATACGCGTTCGCGGATTCGCGACGATGCCGCCGCGGTGCCGCCTTCGGCGGCGAGAAACGCCTTCGTAATCGCGACAGCGATCTTGTCGTCGGTGTACGAGACGACGGTGCCGTTGCGCTTGATGACCCGGAGTTGCCCCGGCGCCGTGGCGGCCAGGGATGGGGTGATGGTCTGTGCCGTCACATCGCCGCTTCCGTTGAGCTGATCTGCCTGGCTTGAACGGCTGGTGACGACATCAGATTGCATGCGGTTCTCCCTCTGGGCCCTTGTTCGCGGACCATTACCAGTGAACCGATGACGCATCTCGCAGCAAGCTGTTCGGGCACCGCCACCGGTTGCATCACGCCGCCGTTTCGAGCGACACAAGGCGTCTATACTAGTGCAGTTCATTTGAGAAAACACTACATTTTGTGTCTGTGGTGTTTCTGGCGCACTGAATGTGGAATTTCTGTGGGCAAGCGGTGGCAATCGCGGGGATAGAAGACTGGCGCCATGCAAGCCGCCGCAAGCGCGCACGACGGCGTACAATATTTGCCGTGCGGATGGGAGAAATGACGTAAGGCAAGCGATGCTTCGGGCCGCTCTGCTCGCTTCGGTCGCACTCGCGACGCTGCCTGGAAGCCCTTGCTTCGCGCAGGCCACTATGGCGGGAATGATCGAAGCCATAAAGGACGATACGCGCCGCACCGCCTACTACACCGGCGTCGCGGAACTCGACCCGCGCGTGATGGACGCCATGTCGAGCGTCGAGCGCGACAAGTTCGTCCCCTGGTCCGCCAGGATTCGCGCATATGTGAACAAGCCGCTGCCCATCGGCCACGGGCAGACGATATCGCAACCATTCATCGTCGCGCTCATGACGCACCTCATGCAGCCGCGCACAGGCGACCGGGTGCTGGAAATCGGAACCGGCTCCGGATACCAGGCGGCCGTCCTCGCCGAGCTCGTCGAGGAGGTCTACACCATCGAGATCATCCCCGAACTCGCGGAAACCGCCTCGAAACGCCTGGTCGATCTCGGCTTCGACAACGTCCACGTCAAGACCGGGGACGGCTGGTACGGCTGGCCGGAGGAGGCGCCGTTCGACGCGATCATGGTCACCGCCGTCGGCAAGGACGTGCCCGGCGAACTCGTGCAGCAACTAAAGCCCGGAGGCCGCATGGTCCTGCCACTGGGCTCGGAGTGGGAACAGTACCTGGTGGTGATAGACAAGGCGGCGGACGGCACGACCACGAGACGCGAAGTGCTACCGGTGATGTTCGTTCCCCTGACGGGGGATCACTGAAAAAGTGGCGCACCCGCTGGGGCGCCCCAGGTCGCCTCAAGCCGCTCAGGGATTTGCGGCCGTTGATACAATGCACCCATGCCGGTCACGCCTCCTCAAGACGCGCAAGAGCCCCAAAATCCTGCGGCCCGCGCGGGACTAGCGGAGTCCGCCAGTGCACCAGGCGATCCCTACGCATGGCGGCTACCGCAGGACGTCATCAGCCTCGATAACTTCGACTTCCCGCAGTTGCATCGGCGAAGCGAATTCGATTCGGAAAAGATCGGCGGCATCATCGCTCCGCGCATGGCCGGTTGCGCGGTGAGCCGCTCACCGGAACAGATCAGGGACATGATCCGTTCAGGCAAGCTGGAGAGGGGCGACCGAATTTTCCTCAATGAACTGATCATGCAGTTCGACTGCTACGACATTCGCCGATTCACCATGTATTGCGGCATCTCGGTCTACGAGATGGCGCGGGCCATGATCAGCTGCAGCATTCGCCTCCGACTGCTGACCGAGTGGATGAACTGCCATTCGCCGCTATACGAGTCCACCGACACCCATCACCGAACCTGGGATCTCAGTCCGAGGTTGTAGCCAGACAAGCGTCGCGTGCTGGCGCGGGCTATTGATCAGCCCAATGCACACGTCCCCAGTTGTTGACCGTCAGGCAGAACAGCTTGGCGGTCGCCTCGGCGTCATAGATCGCGGCGTGCGCGCGTCCGTTTTCGAACTCGATGCCTGCCCTCGCGCATGCTTCGCTCAAGACGGTGTGGCCGTACGCCACCGCAGCGAGCGAGGCGGTATCGATCACCGTGAACGGATGGAAGGGATTGCGCTTCACGCCGTTGCGCTCGGCGGCCGACATGACGAAACCATGATCAAAGTGCGCATTGTGGGCAGTCAGCACCGCTCGCTCGCATCCGTTGCGGCGAACCTCGCGACGGACGAACCGAAACAGCTCGCGCACGGCGTCCTCCTCGTTCAGCGCATCGCGCCTCGGATCGGAGAGGTCAATACCGGTAATCCTCAGTGACTCTTCTTCAACTCGCATCAGGGGGTGCGGGATGACGTTCCACCCTCGGACCTGGTCGATGGACAGGCGGTCCGCTGACCATGCCAGGCTGACGGCCGCGATCTGCAGAACGGCGTGGACATCCTTTTCGAAACCGCCGGTCTCGAGATCGATGACGACCGGAAGGAAGCCGCGAAATCGGGAGCTCATTTCAATCATCGTCGCTCCTCAAAGCCGCGCGGCCCAAGCTTCGTCCAAGCATACATCAGCGCCTGATCGCAGGTATCGCCCATCGGCCTTGTCGCTACAGGTGCGCATGGCCGTCCCGGCTCGGTGACGCGCCGCTTCGCCGCTGCGTTACCATGGCGCCTTCGCCGAATCTGAGAGTCCGCCAGTGAAGATCGTGCTTGCCTACTCCGGGGGCCTGGACACGTCGGTCATCTGCCATTGGCTGCAGGAAACCTATAGCGCCGAAGTGGTGACTTTCACTGCGGACATCGGCCAGGGTGAAGAGGTCGAGCCCGCCCGCGCCAAGGCCAGGGAGCTCGGCGTGCGGGAGATCTACATCGAGGACCTGACCGAGGAGTTCGTTGCCGACTTCGTCTACCCGATGTTCCGCGCCAACACGGTCTACGAGGGCGAATATCTCCTCGGCACCAGCATCGCGCGCCCGCTCATCGCCAAGCGCCTGGTCGAAATCGCCGCCGAAACCGGGGCTCAGGCCGTCTCACATGGCGCCACCGGTAAGGGTAACGACCAGGTGCGCTTCGAACTCGGCGCGTATGCGCTGAACCCGGACATCACCGTCATCTCGCCCTGGCGCGAGTGGGACCTGACCTCGCGCGAAGCGCTGATGGCTTACTGCGCCGAGCGCCAGATCCCCGTCGACTTCACCAAGGCCGGCGAGAAGTCCCCCTATTCGATGGATGCCAACCTGCTGCACATATCCTACGAAGGCGGCGAACTGGAAGACCCCGGCGCCGAGCCAAACCCGTCGATGTGGCGCTGGACCGTCGCGCCGGAAGACGCGCCCGATACGGCGGAGCACATCGAACTCGAATACCTGCACGGCGATGCGGTCGCGCTGAATGGCGAACCGATGACGCCCGCGCGCGTGCTCGCACGCCTGAACGAGATCGGCGGCGCCCACGGCGTCGGCCGCAGCGACATCGTCGAGAACCGCTATGTCGGCATGAAGTCGAGAGGCTGCTACGAGACGCCCGGCGGCACGATCCTGCTTAAGGCGCATCGGGCCATGGAGTCGATCACCATGGACCGCGAGGTGATGCACCTGCGCGACGAACTCATGCCCCGCTATGCGAAGATCATCTATAACGGCTACTGGTGGTCCCCGGAGCGCCGCGTCATGCAGGCCTTGATCGACGCATCCCAGGATGTCGTCAACGGACGGGTCAGGCTCAAGCTCTACAAGGGTGGCGTTTCCGTGGTCGGACGCTGGTCCGAAGACAGCTTGTACGACGCCGATGTCGCGACGTTCGAGGACGACGGCGGCGTTTATCGTCAGGACGATGCCGCCGGGTTCATTCGGCTGAACGCCCTGAGGTTGCGGCTGGCGGCCAGGCGCGGGCGAAACCTGAACTAGGAATCCAGCCAAATGGAGACATCGCCATGAAAGCGATCATGGTCATGTACGACTCGCTGAACCGGCACATGCTGCCGAATTACGGCTGTGACTGGACGCTGGCGCCCAACTTCATCCGACTCGGCGAACGCGCGGTCACCTTCGACAACCACTATGTCGGCTCCATGCCATGCATGCCGGCGCGACGGGAACTGCATACCGGCCGGCACAACTTCCTGCACCGTTCGTGGGGCCCGCACGAGCCGTTCGACGACTCCACTTTCACCATCCTGAAACAAAACGGCGTTTATGCGCACTTGGTCTCGGACCACTACCACTATTGGGAAGACGGGGGCGCGACGTATCACCACCGCTATTCGAGCTGGGAGAACGTGCGCGGCCAGGAAGGCGACGCGTGGAAGGCCGAGGTCGCCGATCCCGAGATTCCCGATCACCTCGGACGCGTCACGCGCCAGGACCTGGTGAACCGAAAGTACATGCAGGAGGAACGGCTCACTCCGCAGGCGCAGACCTTCGCCGCCGGCCTCGAGTTCCTCGAAACCAACTACGAACAGGACAACTGGTACCTGCAGATCGAGACTTTCGATCCCCACGAACCGTTCTTCACCCTGAAACAGTGGAAGGATCGCTACAACTTTTTTCGCGCTGAGGACTCCGACTGGGACGGCCCGCACTTCGACTGGCCGGAATATGCGCGCGTCACCGAGGATCCGGATGCGGTGGAATACTTGCGATACCAGTACGCCGCGCTACTGACTCAGTGCGACCACTACCTCGGCACGGTGATCGACTTCATGGATGCCCATGACATGTGGCGCGATACGATGCTTCTCGTCGTCACCGACCACGGCTTCCTGCTCGGCGAACACGACTGGTGGGGCAAGATGCGCATGCCCTGGTACAACGAAACCGCGCACATCCCGTTCTTCGCCTGGGACCCGCGCAGCGCCGTCGCCAGCGCCAGGCGACGCAGCCTGACAACGACCATTGATATCGGTCCAACCCTACTGGAGTACTTCGGTCTGGATCGACCACCGGACATGGACGGCGCACCGCTACGCGCCACCATCGACGAAGACTCCCCGGTCCGCGCCACCACGATCTACGGCATGTTCGGCGCCCACGTCAACATCACCGACGGTCGATACGTCTACATGCGCGGCCCGGGCGAGGGCAACGCGCCCCTCTACCAGTACACGCTGATGCCGAGCCACCTGCGCCGCCCGTTCTCGGTCCGCGAACTCGCCGACATGCAGTGGCACGAACCGCTCGGGTTCACCAAGGGCTGTCCGGTGATGCGCATCCCGTCCACTGGCCCCGCGGGCCGCGCGCCCGAAGTGTTCCAGACGCAACTCTTCGACCTGGCAACGGACCCGGGCCAGCTCGACCCCATCGAAGACGATGCTGTCGAGGGGCGGATGGTCGGGTTGCTCAAGGAAGCGCTAGTGGCGAATCAGGCGCCGAGGGAGCAGTACCAACGGCTAGGGCTCGACGGTCCCTGACGACACGCGGCACTCGAGAACTACCGAGCGGGAACTCCTGGCGCTCACGCCAAGCCAACTCCACAGCGTGATCCTCAGGCCGGTTGCTCCGTTGTTGGTGCCGACCACATGCCGTGAAAGTCAGCGTAGAGCGCATGTCTCTGCATCAGTTCGCGGTGCTCGCCAACTTCGATGCCGTCGCTGCCCATCACCATCACCCTCTTCGCGCGCAACGTCGCCGACATGCGATGCGCGACCACTATCAGCGTGCTTCCGGTCGCCATGAAAGCGCGCTCCGCCCTATCCTCGGCAGCCGGATCCAAATGGCACGTGGCCTCGTCCAGAACGACGACGGGCGTCGCCGCGATGTGCGCCCGCACCAATGTCACCAACTGCTTCTCGCCCGCAGACAACCCCGACTTGGCAAGATCGATCTGGGCATCGAAACCGCCAAGCCGCTCCAGCACCCGCTCGAGACCCACCGCCTCGGCAGAAGCGGCCACCTCTTCGTCTGAGGCCGATGGCCGCAGGTAAGTCAGGTTGTCTCGCAGAGATCCCGCAAATACATAGGCCTCCTGGGGAATCATCGTGACGAGCCGGGAACGGTCCCCACGCAGATGCAGGGAGGTGCCGGCGATTGCCGCAGAACCACCATCCGGCGCCAGCACACCGGCAAACAGGGACGCGAGCGTCGACTTGCCGATCCCGCTCGGACCGACGATGGCCAGGTGGTCACCGTGAGGTATGTCGATGCACAGACCATCGACGATGGGCTGAGCCGACGCTCCATAGGCGAAAGTCAGATCGCGCACCTGGATCGTCGAACGGGTCGGCGGCGACGCATCGACCTCTTCGCGAGTCGTCGGCGAGTGTTCGCCGACGGACTCGACCAGGCGACCGTGCCGCACCCGCAGGGTCACGGTGTACCCCATCACCGAAGTGACGAACATCGACGCCGTGGCAAGTCCCGCGAGCAGATAGGTGAACGAACCGACGACTTCGCCCGGCGTCAGGCTGCCGTTGCGAACCAGCGTCGGCACGAACGCCAGGGCGGTTAGCGCAGGCAGCCAGGTCGAGGTCGCATTGACCAGGCCCGAACGGACGGCGTTTTGGTCTCCCTGTTTCAGTAGCAGACGGTTGGCCGCCTCTATGCGGTCCCGGACGCGCCCCATCGCATATCCCTTCGCGCCCGCCGCCATCAGATCGCGAACGCCTTGTATGACCTTGGCCATCTCGCCGTAGGAAGCCTCGCTCGCCAGCGTCACCGCCCTCTGGTTGCGCGTATCCCGGCGCACGAGCGCGGCCAGCAAAAACACGGATGCCGAGAGCCAGGGCACCACCAGGATCAGCAACGTCCCGGACAGCGTCGCGAGTCCCGCCACAGCGCCGATTGCGAACAAGCCGGCGGGTGCCGTGCGCAACATCAACGACAGCATGTCCACGAGCACCGGCACGTGCTGGGTCAACTCCGCGCCGGACCGCAGCACACGATCCGAACCCACCGCATCGGCGAGCGCGTGCCGCACCACGTCGCGGGTCAGATCCGTCTGCACGTCCGCCGAAATGTCCGCTGTCAGCCGGGACAGGCGCATCAGCGACAAGACTCCCACCGCTCCCGCGCACAACAATCCCGCGAGCCATATGAATGCAACCGCCAGGGCGCCCGAACTCGCCGCGTCCATCGCGCTCGCGATGGCCCGCCCGGTGAACATCGGCGCCAGCGTGACACCAACGCTCCAGCCCGCAATCCGGACCACGCGCCGACGGTGTCGGAGGACGTAAGCGATCGGCGATTGAATCGTCATCCGTCCTCCTCTTCGGCAATCGCCGCAGTTTCGGAACTCCTCCCCATGAACGCTGAGCGGTACGCCGGATCGCCCCACAATTCGGCGTGGGGAGCGACTCTGTGTATGCGCCCGTCCACGAGCCAGGCCACGACATCGGCGGACGCCGCAGTGCTCGCTCGATGCGCAACGATGATGGCAGTGCGGTCCTCCGACAACGAACCCAACGCGGCGAAGACGCGCGCCGCCGTCGCCACGTCAAGGCTGCTCAGTGCATCGTCCAGCACCAACGCCGGGGAATCCCTCAGCGCGGCGCGCGCCAACCCCAGCCGTTGCCGCTCGCCCCCCGACATCGGCGTTTCCTCCAGAGGCGTTTCGTAGCCGTTAGGCAGGCGCTGGACGAATGCGTCCGCCTCCACGCTTCGCGCGGCGGCCCGGACCTCGGCGTCGCTGGCGCCGTGGCCGAGCGTGATCGCATCCCTGACGGTGTCGCCTAGCAAGGCCGGCGATTCGAAGGCGTAGGCGACGCGTTTCGCCAGCGCTTCGGAAGACCATTCCGCGAGCGGTGCGCTGTCGATTCGGACCGTGCCTCCATCGGGATCGTGCAGCCGACCGACCAGCGTCGCCAGGGTCGTCTTGCCGACACCCGATTCCCCGACGAGAGCAATCGTGGTTCCAGTCCGGATTCGTAAGTTAACGCCGCGCAAGATGTCGCCAGCCTTCCCGTGCACGGTCACATCATCCAATTCGATGTCGCCAGGCACGCCATCCGCCGGCGGCTCGCTCGGCTCCTGTTTCATGGCGGGCGTGTCGACGAGTTCCATCACGCGAGCCGCCTGGGAGCGCAGGAGCGCGATGTGGAACCAGCCGTTGTCGAACACGCCCGCGACGTTGCTGTAAGCCATCTGCGCGTAGCGCACGGCCGCCAGGAGCGCGCCCGGGGTCAGGTCGCCGGCGGCTAGCAACCAGATACCGGCGACAGCGGTGGCCACAAGCACGCCGGTGTCCGCGCTGGCCATCACCACGGCGCCGCGGCCCATGACCCTGAGGATGTTGCGCGTAGTCGCGGACAACGCGGGCAACGCCTGCGTGACCCGCTCGAACTCGCGATCCACGGTGCCGGCAGCGCGAATCGTGCGGCGACCGGCCAGCGCATCCGTATAGGCGTTCACCATGCGTCCCATGAGCTCTTCGTAGCCGGACTGTTCGGCCGAAAGCACCGCCATGAAACGCCGTGCCAGCACCGCGAGCAGACCGACGCCGACAACCCAGACGGCAACGAACAGCCAGTGGATGAAGAGCAGCGCGATGAGACTTCCCGCGACCATCGCGAGTCCGGTGCCGACCCGCAGCATGGTTGACGGGTACCCGGACATCCCGGGCGCCAGGGAGGCCTCCCGATTCAGCAAGTCTCCGTCGTCGAACGGCCGCCGACCAGGCAGACCTATGTTGAGTGAATGGGCAACCATCCGCCGCGTCAGCCGGCCGCCCAACGCAATATTGAACCGGGACGCCACCGGCCCGCTCGCCGTACCGAGAAGCGCCGAAGCGGCCATCGCTCCGGCGAGTCCGAGGAAGCCCCAGCCGATGCGCCCCGCCACGGCCTGATCGATAGCCACCGCCGCCAACGCTGGCGTCGCCAACCCGACGAGGATGGACAGCACGGCCAACGTCGTCTGCAGACTGAACCAATGCCAAGCGCCCCGAGCGTAGGGAGCGAGCAAGCCCACCATGGCGCGGGTGTCCGGCAGGTCGCCAATTAGCGTCACACCTGTCAACGAAACGCGTTTCTTCTTTTCAGCCATTGGCTGCAAACCCGCGACTGGCGCCCGATCATCGTGCCATAAGCACGTCTGACGGGCTACGCACTCGCCCACATGCAATGGCACGAGCCGCTCGGATTCACCAAGGGCTGTCCCGTGATGCAGATTCCGTCCATTGGCCCGCGGGCCGCGCGTCCGCAATGTTCCAGACGCACCTTTTAGACCTGGCAACGGACCCGGGCCAGTTCAATCCCATTCAGGACCTTGCCGTCGAGGGTCGGATGGTCGGGTTGCTCGAGGAAGCGTTGTTGGCCAACCAAGCACCGCCGGAGCAGTACGAACGGCTTGGGCTCAGTTCTCCCTGACGGCACGAAGTACCGCTGGGAACTCCTTCCCTCCGAATTGGTCTCAATCCATGCATGGTACGCCGCACGGCGAAACGGTCTGCCCCGTCGCTACGACAAGATGCGATTGCGCTTCAACTGGAGAGGGATATGAAACTGACCACTATTGTCGTTGGGTTGCTCGTGTTGCAGGGATGCGCTACCGCGAGTCTTGGCCGCATGCATCCATTGCTACCCGCAGAGCTCGAAGGACTTGACTGCGACGGCATGGCCGTCGAAATCAGAAAGACCGACGACTTCTGCGCACTATCACTCGAATCCAAGGGGTACGGAAAGAGAGACGTCGCCGCGACATTGTTCCTGGGGGCGGGGGCGTTCCTGATGGCAGCACCCCATAACAACACCGAGTTGATCAGAGCTATCAAATCCGCCTCCATCCGCCAAGGGCAGTTGACCCACGAGATGAAGGCCGCGGGATGTCCGGTGATCGAACGCGACCCGGCGTGTCCACCACTGTGCTCACGCCCAGCGGTCTTGGCAACATTGACCATGGAAAACGGATTCCTGGGTGAGCGGTGCGTGGTCCTCAACGCGCAGGAGCGGACGACCTACGCGCATCTCTTGGGCAGCTAGCAGGGGCGAATTGCCTACGCGACGACCGGGAAAGCATGACCCCTTGCGCTACACCCCACGCTTGAGAAGACTACGATAGAGGCAATAACATCCTCCGGCGAGCGAGGCGCCATGAAAGTGCCCCACGGCCCGGCGTCTTCGGCTTCGCTGCGAGGGCCTTCGTGCTGGCCAGATCGCCGAGGATCCTTCAGTCAGATCCATACCGACAGCCGGAACCAGCGGGTAACATCCCGGTCTCATGAAATCCGTCGCAGTACCAGTCCTCCATACCGACAGACTGCTGCTGACGCCAATCGATCCCGCGCATTCCCGCGGCGTCTTCGACCTGTGGTCCGATCCGGAGGTCTGCCGGTATTCGGGCGAGCTGGTCGACTTTGACGGCAACGTCATCGACACGCCTTGCACGACCCGCTCCCAAAGCGACAGGATCATGGAGTTCTGGCTACATGCGGCGCGTGACGGTTGGGGGTTCAGATGGTCCATTCTCCGTCCTGAGCCCTATCCCGCCATATTCATGGGCATGGTTGGCTTCAACGCCATTTCGCCCATGCCCGAGATCGCGTTTCACCTACACCCTCGCTTCTGGGGCAAGGGTTACATGCTGGAGGCGACATCTGCAGCCCTGGAATGGGCCACAGAGAACCTGCATTCCGATCGGTTCTAGGCGTTTATCGAGGACGACAATGCGAGATCCATCAGACTCGCGACGCGCCTTGGTTTTTCTGCAACGGGACGATACAGAGGGCGAGTCCAACATTACCTATTGGTCGTGAACTGACTCACGTTGGGATAGCCATTCCCTCCAATGCCGAGCCACCTGCGCAACCCGTTTTAGACCCGCCAACGACGGGGACTCAAATCGTCCCTAACGCCCCGAATCTAGATCGCCGAAACAGCCTGCCACAGGGCCACCACGGCCAGAACCAACGTCACCAGGACCGTACCGACCGCACCCACAGCCCGCAACGGATGGTCGGCGCGATCAAGGGTCAGGCCGATGGGGTGCGCGATGCGGGCCACCAGCAGCACAATGCCGTTGGCGTGCAGCAGGATACTGTTGGCACCGTTTGCCTCGACCAGCGCCATGAGAATGAGCGCCAACGGGACCATCTCAATGAAGTTTCCGTGTCGGCGTACGGCTAGTGCAAGGTCCAAATCGTCGCCATGCAGGATGGACACTCCGGCACGGGCGCGCATGCGGGCGACCCGCACCATCAGTGTAAGACCAACCGCCGCAAGCAACGCCGCATACAGTCCGGTTATCGGAAAAAGCATTATCAAGTCACCTCCCAAGTTCGCTATAGATCAATGACCCGCGCTAGCAACACCCTCTCGGCCTCGCCGTCGTCGGGTCGCACCAAGCTGCGGCTTCGATTTCGCCCAGCACCCCGCTGCGCAGCCAATGAAGGCTACAAGCCTGCGCCGTAGAAAGGCACGCAAGTGCCGATCAAGGCGCAGGATTGTAGGTGGGCTTGGGCGGGGGTGAAATGCGGCGTGCCCGAAGGGCCGGCGGATTTCATGGCGCTAGAGCGTGATGTCCCTTTGCCAGTACTCCTCGCCTTTCCGGCTGATTTCGGCGCGTGCCTCGGCGTTCCATTCGCCGCCGCCGATGTAGCTTCCCTGGTACCCGTACGGTATTTCGTCCGGGTATCGCTGCCGGCGCGCATCGATGGCGAGGGGAATCATGCGCGTTCTGTGGAGTACGTCTTCTTCCGTGTACTTGACGTGTTTCGTCTCTACCTTTGGCCGCACGAAGGCATGGACATTGGTCGTTTCCGCGCCGATCGCCGAGGCCCGTTTGTGGAACCCCATGACCATGTTTACCCGGCGCACGGCGGACCGGTTCGGATAGGAGCCATGCATCGAGCTTCGGTTGACGAGGCCGACATCGCCCGGTGAAAGCGGCATGGGGACGGCGTCCGGCAGCCACTCCGAAATCGAGGGACATTTCCCGCCGTTCGTGAGATACCGGCGACGGTGGACTCCCGGGGATTACCCAAAGGCCGTTTTCCGGCGTGCAATAGGACCATGCGACCGACAGGTTGAAGCCGTGGGTCTTGCCCGACCCGTCCGGCTGTTCCAGGGGCGTCCCATCCTCCGCCCAGTGGGTCCGGCCGTCCTGGTGCCAGTTCGTGGGCGCACCCCGATAGGCCGCCTTGTGGAAGACGCTCTCCGTGAACGGCACGAAATCCCGCCCGTTCACGCTCGCGACCATCCTGAGGATGTCGGGATGGGCATACGTCCGCAGTGCGGAGTCCATGATCATCAGGGGGTGCGACAGCATGCGAGCGATGCCGGGCACATCCGAGACGTCCTCTCCTTCGGATGGCCACGGCGGTTCGACCGAGAAATACGGAGAGAATCTGCTCGGGCGACCGAACCTGTCGACCTCGCCGTCATTGACGAGCGGCGCGTTGTCCAGCACCTGGTCGAACTCCAGTTCAAGTTCGCGGCATTCCTCGAGGGAGAGGACACCCGTGAATACGTAGAAGCCCGTGCGTCGATAGGCGTCGAGGATTTCCTGCGCGAGGCGGCCGTCTTCGTCGAACCGCATGGGCCCCCGGTTGCCAAGCTTGGCGGCCCGCTCGTAGCCCTCCCTTCGGTAGGCTTCCCAAGCGGTCTCGCCGTTGCTGCCCATTCGCGCTTCTGTTATCGCCTCACATCGATGCGGCGGCCGGAGTCGCTTCCACGTGCTGGCGAAACCGCGGCATGACCTCGTTGGCAAGCAGCGTCATGGATCGTCGCCACAGCTCGACGTTGTCCCAATCGTGGCCGACCATCAAGAGCGTTCCGAAGTCACCCCATTGCGAATGGAGATCGACGAGTTGGTCGAGGACCGTTGACGGCGACCCCCAGGTCACCATCGATCGGGCCACCACTTCCTCGGTGGCTTCCTCATCGGGCATGTCGGTGTCGGGCTTCAGCATCTCCATGGAGCCCCGGTTCAGGTACATGCGCCTGAAGTACCGGAAATAGAAATGCAGCCCGCAGTCCGGGTTGGAGAGGTGCTCGTCAGCTTCGGAATCGCTGTTCGTCACCAGAATCGACCGCGCGATGCGCCAGTTCGCCGGGTCTGGCCGCTCGCCGATGCTCTCCACCCCTTCCGCGTACGCTTCCCAGTGACTGCGGATGTACCGCGCCTGGATGAAGTTGGCGGATACGGGGTGCCAGCCTCTCGTTCCGGCCATCCTCGCGCTTGGCGAGTGGGGCGTGATGATGGACAGGCAGATCTGCGGATGCGGCCGCTGGTACGGTTTAAGCATCTCGCCGATGCCGAGGCCATCGAAGCGAAAGTCGGTGATGTTGACGTTCCAGTATTTGCCGGGGATCGAGTAGGGCGCGTCCTGCGCCCAGATCTGCTGCATCGCCTCGATGGATTCCAGCATCATCTCGGAGCGCGTTTCCTTGTCGCCAATTCCCAACAGCTCGAAGTCGCTGCCGAGGCCACCCGGGCCGATGCCGAGCAGGTAGCGCCCGCGCGAAAGATGATCGAACTGCGCCACCTGGGCGGCGACCATTGCCGGATGCGACTGCGGCAGGTTCAGCACGCCGGTCGCAAAGTTTATCTGCCGAGTCTGATGCACGAGGCTCGAGAAGAATGCCAGGGGCGATGCGATGGGTTCCGCGGTCGATGAGAAGTGCTCGCCGAACCAAGCCTCGGAGAAACCCAGCCGGTCGGCCAGGAGCACGGCTTGCCGATCCTCGTCGAGCGTATCCGCGAGCGGACGGTCCGGCGGATGGAGGGGCATGGCGAACATTCCAAGGTGCATAGGTCTTCCTCGATGTGCAGAGTGGACAGGCGGTTGCTTGCGCAGCGTCGAGACTAACCCGCGTTCCCTTCGTTCTCAACGTGGGCGGTCGCATGTCACCGGGGAGTAGACTGCACGAGGGCATTCCGGCGGCCCGTTCGCCCACGGATCGCGACAAGCGGAGGGGTCGCCAGCGATGATAAGGTGAGAGCCGTCAGTGAATCGGAGCGCGGTGATGCCAGCCAGGGTTGCCATAATCGGTGGGGGCGTTTCCGGATTGGGAGTGGCCTGGTCACTCCACCAGCATCCCGAACGGTTCGATTTTCGGCTGTTCGAAGCGCAGGCTCAGGTTGGCGGCAACGCCATTACGGCGGATATGCCGCAAGACGATGGCACCTCCATCCCGTTCGATATTTCCGTCACCGCGTGCATCCCCTCGGTCTACCACCACATTCTGCTCGTCATGCGACAGCACGGCATCGAACTGGTCGATACCCGGTTCAGTTACAGCGTGAAGTATCGCGACGGCGTCTACGCCCACGATTTCGACTCCGACATCCGCAGGCAGTTGCAACCGGAAATCAGGAAGTTCCAGCGAATCCTTAGACGCATGAAATGGTTTGGCCGGCTGAGCCGATCCAGGTCCAAGCTGCTCAACGCCCTCAATCCCTTCAACTACGTCAGCATGGGAACCGTGTTGAACCTCGGCGGGTTCTCGGGAGATTTCAGGTACAAGATCTTGAAGCCCATGTTCGTCAACTTCCTGATGGCGACGAACGTGTTCGACATGCCCGCGGCCCTGTTCGCTCGATACCTGGAGTTCTTCGACATAGAGACCGCAACGCCCATGAAAACCTGGGACCAGGGCACACGAAACATTTACCGGAAGCTATCGGCCGCCTTTCAAGACAAGATCTACCTCGACCGTCCGGTTCGGAAAGTGTACCGGCGGCCTTCCGACGTCGTCGTGGAGGACGAAACGGGACGGACGGAGACGTTCGATGACGTGGTTTTCGCATGCAACGCGAACCAGACGCTGATGATGCTGGACAAGCCGACCTTCCTGGAGAGATATCTCCTGTCTTCGATTCGCTACGAGAGCGAACTGCACAACCATACGGTTGTCCATTCCGACGCCTCGATTCTTCCGGATAGCGACGTAAAGGCACTCGCCACACGAAGCAATCACATTGAGCAGTACGGCACGCGACCGGACAACTATGAAATCTCCTACATCATGCACAATCAGCAGCCCTGGGCGCATCGATCCGACAAGCCCTGCCTCGTCACCTACAACCCGATCAGCCCCATCGACGAATCAAAGATCGTCAAGAAGTGGTGGTTTCAACACATCGTCCACGACGTGCGCCACGTGGCCGTTCTCATCCACCTGTTTCGTTTCGTTCAGGGCAAGCGGCGAACGCGGCACTGCGGCGCCCACACGCTCATCAACAGCCAGGAAACCTGTTTCGTAACCGGCCTCGTGACAGCTAGGCAGATGGGAGCGGACTACCCGTTTCGGGACTCCGAAGCACGCGGGTGGTTCAACTACTACGGGCGCATGATGTACGGTTGGCGCTTCCGGAAGGCCTGAATCTCGCGGTCTCCTCGCCTGAACGTTTCTGCGAACCCTGACCTTTGCTCGCGCCCGGGCCGGCAAACACCTTCACGTAGCACGCCAGTCATGATTTGACCTTGGGCCGTCGCACCGCAATGCTTGGAAACTCGTACTTCTTGTTGCGAAATTGTCCATGGCTCGAAGAAAGAACGCGGGCGGCAAGCTAAGGATCGGAGATCACTGGTCGGCGATCAGCATCATCGCGCAATCCCAGGACAACCCCTTGAAAGCGGTGGCGGAGTTCGTCGAGAACAGCATCGACGCGGGAGCGAAGAACATCCAGATCGTCCGGGGGCGCGAGAGAGGCGAACCGTTTCTTAAGGTCATCGATGATGGCGAAGGGATTCGTCTCGATGAGACCGGCGTGCCGGACTTCCGCTACGTGGCTACCCACATCTGCGACTCGATCAAGAAACGCCTGAAAAGGAACGGTGCCCGCCGAATCCAGGGCGAATTCGGCATCGGCCTGCTGAGTTTCTGGACTCTCGGCGAAAACCTCAAGCTTCGTTCGGCGGCGGCGGACGGTTCCGTACACGAGATGGCCATGCAACGTGGCGGCGAAGGCTACTCCGTGAGGGTCAGCCGAGCCTTGTTGACGGAAGCGGGCACCACGCTCGACATTCGGCCCCTGCTGCCGGGGGTGCGCCAGTTCAGCGGCGAGAAGCTCAATTGGTACCTGGCCTCCGAACTGCGGGACCGCATTCGGCAAACCGATGTCTGCGTGCGTATCAGCGACCGTACCGCCCGAAAGTCCTACACCGTGACGCCACGAGAATTCGACGGGCGGCTCATTCACGAACTCAACAATCCCGTGACCCGCTTCGGCGAAATCAGGCTTGAACTCTACCTCGACGATCCGTCGCCCGAACGCGTCGTGTCGCTTTACCGGAACGGCACGCGAGTCGCGGAGCTGACCTCCCTTGACGGGTTCCAGGAAGGTCCCTGGGGCAGCGGCTACATCGATGGCGTGGTCGATGCGCCGTTCATCCACCTGACGCCCGGAACGCGCACCGGGGTGATTCACGACGAGGCTTTTGCGGCGCTGCACGAAGGCATCGAATCCGTTCGGGGTCAGCTCTATGCGTTGATCGGTGATCTCAAGCGAGCGGAGGAGGAGCGTGCCAGTGAACGAACACTAAAGTCGATCCGGCGCGCATTTCGCGAGGCGCTGTTAGCCTTGCCGGCCGAGGAGTACGACTGGTTCGAGGTGCACCGAAGCGCACCGGGGCGACGGACGGAGGCCTCCACCGGTCCGGCTCTGGAGCCGACCAAGGGGCAAGGCGAAGTTACGGCTGGCGACCTCCCGGACCCGGATGACGAGTCGGCGCCGGCGCAAGCCTTCTTCGATATCGCGGGTCCGCTTTACAGCGTACGCGTATCGCCCGCGTCCTCGGTCGTGCAGGTTGGCTCCAGTCGCACACTGCGAGCTGTCTGCCGGGACCGCGCGGGCAGACAGGTGGACGAAGGTGTGGTCTTCGCCTGGACCATCGTCGAGGGTGGCGGCTCACTCGCCGACCCCCATGCCGAGATCGTCGATTTCGAGGCCCCCGAAGAACCCGGCCTCGTGACCTTGAAGCTCGTCGCCACGCAGCGGGATGTCGTGTGCGAGGCCAAGGCGCTCGTCACCGTCACGGACTCACTGGTCGCCAGTCGCGAAGGGTCACCCGGGCGGCAGGGACTGCCGGGCTACACATACGAGAAAGCGCCTGGTCAGTTATGGCGTTCGCGCTACGAGGTCGACCGCGAACTGATCGTCATCAACAACGGCCATCGGGACTTTGTCTTCGCTTCCCAGACCCGAGCTTCCCAGTTGCGCTACATCGCGCACCTCTTCGTCAAGGAACTCGTGATTCGGAATTTCCCAGGGTCATCATCCCAAGACCTTCTCGACCGGATGCTGGAACTGATGCTCTACATGGAGAGCAGCCTGAAATAGTGCGGGGTTACGGGAGCAATGCTTGGCATCAGGGTCCGTACGACGGATCGTCGCGATCTTCGCGCAGTTCGTAACCCAAAGACGGCAGAAAACACCATCTCCTTTGATATCGCGACCCGGGTGGCACCCGGTGTTGCGGGCGGAATGGCCGGAGAGTTATTGGGACGACTGTTCCCTGGCAAGACGCTTAACGGCCTGTCGAACGTACGCACGCTCATCGGACTGCAGATATCGGTCCAATTCGCTGGCCGTGCAAGCCAGTAGTTCGCGATCCAGGTCCGGCGGTATCGAATCGCGGGGGTTCAGTCCGGCGAGCAGGATCAGGTCGTCGGCTGAGCGTTCGCGGATAAACCGACTGGTGGCAGAGTCAAGCTCCTGCTGGTGGGTTGGCAATTCGCCGGTGGCTTGAGGGCTATGGCGTTCGTCGGCCGGGTCGCGGCTTTGGACCGCGAGGAGCTGCTCGACTTCGGGTCGTTTCCATTCAGTTGTCGTGTCCGACTCTTGGCGGAGGAGGCGCGATTGGTTGTTGACGCCGGGCTCGATTCCAAAGAGGTGGACACGCACGCCAAAGCTCTGCGCGATTTGCACACCGATGCGAACGTCTTCGTCGCCCGACAGTAGGATCGCGTCCGAGATCGCGTGATTGCGCGCTAGCTCAATCAGGTCGGTGACGATCAAGGAGTCGACCCCCTTCTGTCTGCCAGTAAAGGCGATCATGCCCAAGCGCAGTTTCACACCGTCGGAGTCAGCAAGCTTCTCCTGCTCGGCAGTTGGTCCCGTACGAAGTACGCCATCGTACCAATAGACGCGAAGGAGCGAGCTAGACGAAGAGACGACGGCAACCGAGTCCTGCAACGCCGCCAGAACCGCGTCGATGTTGAGTTGGACGGAATTGCGCGGGAGGTTGGTTCCACTCAAGAGTTTGGAGCCAGCGGCGTAAACGTAACCCGCGTCCACGAACGCCGCAGTGCGCATAAGGGAAATTCTAGTAGCCCATACGTGTGAGGGTCCCTAATGGGACCCTCGAATTTAGTCCACGCTCCAACCGCTATATTAGTCCGGGAGACGCTGGACAATCGGATATTAGGGAAATGAGGCAACGGAAGTCAAGGACGCTGCAACGTGTCTTAGTCTAGAGCAGATTCGACGGGCCTGCTCTTCGATCCAGGAATATTCCGGCACGGAACCGAACCTGTGGCAGAACGCGACAATAGGCCTGTTGGTATTTTCCGTAAGGCTCTATTGGGTCTGGTTGCGGCGAGCCCTTGTGAACTGCCTGCCAAATCGAGTAAGCGCAAAGTGGGAGATAGAACAACAGGATCGAGCGGCTCGACGCGCTGCTGCAAGTGCCCGGCACTCGACTCAGTGCCTTGGTGGGAGGTGGGCGCATCCGCGCGTACACTCCCGAGAAGGAGGTTCCCCGTGGTTTCAACCAACGTGTCGGCACCGTCGCCACGGCATTCCTATCTGGATCGCAACCCCGTCATCGAGAAGCTGCCGCTGGGAAAGCACGTCTTTCCGAGCATCGTTCAGTCACGACGTACCCGCGAACCGGGGTCCCGCGTTGCACAAGGTGATTTTCACGGAGCCGATCTTCGACGCAGACGGGCTTCTACCGGACGGTGACGTGCTTGCGCACGCTGTCAACAAGTTGCCGCTGGTGGAGGTGCACGTCGATATCCGTGCGGATGCCGTCACTGCGACGTTCCCGCCTCCGGAAGACCCGTTCTACGACAACCGGCAGGTGCCAGTGATCTAAGACGGCACGATGCCGTTCGATCAGTTGGAGACCTTTCCATCCGGCATGACAGACAATGTCGTCACTCTTGAAACGAGCCCAAAGTCTACTGGCCCGCAGCCATAGCCGGATGCACTTGAAGCACGTTCGACTCGAACAGAGGGACACCTCTAGACGCTTACCCTGGCTCCCTGGTCCGCGCAACGCGCTTCGGATGCCGCCTTCGACTTCGCCTTTGCGATGAGATTCTTGATTTCTCGTACAGTAGCGTTGTGTACGTCTCTAGACGCCATCGCGTCCAAACAGACGCGCCCCCTATTGTTGCTGAAGAAGGACTCGAACACTTCGCCTAGGGGCTTGGAGCGAGAAGCGAACTCCTGCTCCAATGTGAAGATCGAGAGCTGGAGGGATCCCTCGCACTTGTTTCTGACAACCTGCTCGACCGCTTTAGGGTGCTCCGAGAAGTCCGGTCGGCTGTTGTACAGAGCCAAAAGACGGAGATACGTCTCACAATCAGTATTGATCTGGACTACCTGCTCGGTATTCGTACTGTAGTCGGTCACGTCATAGGCGCCCAACTTCGCCCAAGTAAAAGTTTTTGGGGTCGATGTTCGGCGAGACCTGGGCGGCTCTACCGCTCCCGTTCGAGTCAAGGAACGGTCGGGGCCGTGGGCGTGGCCGGGGCTGGGGCTGGGGTTGGGGAGTTGGGTTGGGTACCGGTGGATCCGGATCTGGTTCAGGTGGCTCGTCGTCTGATCGGGCTCTCTGGATGACGGATTGATGGTCGACCTCGCCCTTGGATGTCCTAGTGTTTCCCTTGGCCAACCTCCGAAAGTCTCTGATCTTGTATAGTTCCGCAGGGTTTCGACTTCGATTGCGCAGCGGTAGCCGAAAGCCTCTATAGGGTCGTAAAGAAGGGTGGCGTAGTCGTGTGGGTGGTTGGGGACCGGATTAATGGCGGCCGCTCTCTAACGAGCTTTGAGCATGCCTTCGCGTTCCGAGACGCAGGCTTCATCGTCCACGACGCGAGGATATTCAAGAAGCGGAACACCCCCTTAATGCGAAGGCATGCCTATACCAACTGCTACGAGTTCATGTTCGTCTTCACCAAAGGGTTACCCTCGACCTTCAACCCTTTGCGGAGTCCGAGCGTTCGTTCAGGTACCGCACAGGTTCCCTATTTGAAGGGGCCTGACGGCTTCAACCGTAAGACGGAACGGTCCCTTAGCGAGCACAAGGTGCGGACCAACATCTGGTCCTACGCGGTTGGCAAGAATGGAACGACTAGCGACATGTACGCGTTCAAGCATCCCGCGATGTTCCCTGAGAATCTGGCGAGGGATCACATCCTCTCCTGGTCAAATCCGGGCGATCTCGTGTTCGATCCAATGTGTGGGGCTGGAACGACCTGCAAAATGGCGAAGGCGACGGGCCGGCGGTGGCTGGGGGTGGATGTCAGCAGCGAATACACGTCCATCGCCAAACTTCGCCTAGAGGAGACGGAGGAAGTCACGCTGTCATCTTTGCCGTCTCGGCCTGATCCATTCGATGAGCCAGTCGCGTCGAGGGAGTCAAGTGCCTCGAATGAGGAAGTCGGATTGGAGGAACCGATCTCCCCCTGCCGGTGGTGCGGGAACGAGATTCCCGCCACCCGATCACAGTTAACCGGGGGTCGAGCCGTCACATGCAGCCCTGAATGCTCAGATTTCAACCGCCGAAGGCGGCGTGCTGCATTGAGGGCTGCGAATTGTACGGAGCAGAAAGGAAAGACGTAACCTGCCAGCCCGTGTCAGCCAGAGTCTCCTATTCGGCGGTTGGTTGACGCCCGGAGCAAATGCGGATGTACACTCCCAAGCAGGAGGTTCCCGTGGTTGCAACCAAGGTGACGCCGTCACCGCAGCAGTCCTATCTGCATCTCAACCCCGTCATCGAGAAGCTGTCGCAGGGAAAGCACGTCTTTGGCGTGAGCACGTCGGACTTCTCCCTGCAGAACGCGCGTTCGCTGGCGCGGGATCCCGACATCGACTTCGTCTACCTCGACATGGAACACGGCGCCATGCGCTTCGACCAGCTCGAGATCTTCCTGACCGGCATGACCGACAAGGCCGGGATTCTCGAGCGGGGCAACGCGCAGGCGCACCCGGCCGTCTTCGCGCGGTTCGCCCCCTATGCAAGCGAAGAGGCCCAATGGGTCGTCAAGCACGCCCTCGACCTCGGTCTCATGGGGGTCCTCATCAACAACGTCGAGACGCCCGAACAGGCGGAGAACATCGTTCGCACGATGCGATACATGCCGGCCAGGGACTCGAAGATTCCGACCCCGCGGGGAGTCCGCGGTACCGCCGGCGCTGGCCCGTGGTTCTGGGGCATCTCCGGGTCCGAGTACCGGCAGCGCGCCGACCTCTGGCCACTCAATCCCGAGGGCGACCTGCTGTTCTGGCCGATGATCGAGACGGTGGAAGGGGTGAAGAACGCCGACGCGATCGCGCAGGTTTCCGGTGTCGGTGGCTTTTACCTCGGTGCCGCACAGGATCTCAGCAATTCCCTCGGTGTGCCGGATCCCTCGCATCCAGATGTCGACGCCGCGATGGCGGAGATCATAGATATCTGCAGGACGCGCTCGGTTCCAGTCGGGGGTACCGTGGGTACCGCCAGTGTTGCCGAGAAGATGGCGCAGGGTTACCAAATCATCAGTTTCGGCGGCGCCAACGGGGGCTTGAGCGCGCAGAACGAAGCCGTGCGCGCCGCCGCGATCGCTGCCGGCGCCAGGCGCTAGGCGGCCGGCTCCAGGCAAACGACAAAAGGACCTCTCCATGGCGCATCCGGACAACGACGAAAAGGTGCGTTGGCTCTCGCGGGAGACACCCGAAACGGTGCTCGACCCCGAACTGCCGATTATCGATCCCCATCATCATCTCTGGAGGGTTCCTTCGCCGTGGGGCACCTATGACCTGGAGGACCTCTGGGAGGACACCGGCTCCGGCCACAACGTGGAACAGACGGTCTTCATCGATGCCCGATCCGGCTATCGTCAAGATGGACCGGAGCACCTGAAGCCCATCGGAGAGAGTGCATTCATCGCCACCGTCGCCGAGCAGAGCGCGCAGGCGACGGGCAACGCGCGCATTGGCGCCATCATCAGCCATGCCTACATGAAACTGGGCGCAGTGGTCGAGGAGGTCCTGGTCGGACACCTGGAAGCGGGGAGGGGCCTCTTCCGTGGCATCCGGAGCGCGTTTGATCTCGACGACGCCAGGTTCATCGAGAGTTTCGACGTGCTGGCGAGGCTTGACCTGACGTTCGACAACTTTTCGTTCGATTACACCCGCCTGCCAGACCTGGCGAGGCTGGCCCACAGGTATCCCGGCGTGACAATCATCGTCAACCACCTCGGCGGAAAGATCGATCCCGATGCGAGCGCCGACGAAGTCGCGAACTGGCGGCGGTGCATCGATGCTGTGGCTCGCTGTCCCAACGTGGTCCTCAAGGTCGGCGGCGCACAGCAGGCCGCTGGGGACTGGTTACCGCCGTTCCACATGCATCGACGCGATCAACCGATCGGATCGGAGGAACTCTGCGAACGCATGTACGCGTACTACATCTACGCAATCGAGGCCTTCGGACCCGAGCGGTGCATGTTCGAGAGCAACTTTCCGGTCGACAAGGAGTGCGTCTCCTATCGAACGCTATGGAATACGTTCAAGCGCATCGCTACGCGGGCGGGCTTGAGCGAGTCCGAAAAGATGTCGATCTTCGGCGGCACGGCTGCGCGCGTGTATCGCGTGACGCCGCTCGACTGACGAAAAAGTCCCAGCCGGTCCTTGCCCGGCTAGACCACGATTCGAAACACGGCGCTGGTCACGCCGTGAAACTCACGACTCGTTCGGTCGGTAGCTTCCCCCGAACTCCTTCGCATAGGCGGAGATGTACTTCTCGGCGTGTGCAACCTTGGCCTTTTCGTCATCCCAGCCCGAGTAGCCGGCCTTGATGCCCTGCTGGGTCAGGATCGCGAATCGCGGTCCGTGACGGTCGAGCACTTCCTGCGGAATCATGCCTGTGTAGTCCTCTCCGGTGCGGATAAACGGCCGCGTCATGAAACACGTCACGCTGACGCGCAGCCCCGGCGCGGTGCGGTTGTATGCGCCGTGCCAGAGGCAGGGGTGATGAATGAGCAGGGACCCGGCCTTGCCTTCGAGCGGAATCGCATCCTGGTTGCCGGGGTCGCCGGGTTTGGCCGGGATGATCTTTTCCTCCCCAAGTGGCTGGCGCAGCAGCTTGTGGCTGCCGGGCACAACTGCCGTTGAGCCGTTCTCCCGATTGAAATCGGTCAACCAGAAAGTGCTCTGGCACCCCATGCACTGCGACGGGAAGGGTGACGGCAGCGGATTGTCGGCATGCAGAGCGAGCATGGCCTTCGTCGGCCCCTTGATCCAGCAGCCGATACCGGACATTACCGCGTTATAGCCGAGCAGGTACGTCACCAGCGCGAGTCGAACCCGGCTCATCAGCACCTGTTCGAACACCTCGTCCTCAAGCAGGAGCGAATGGAACACATCACCGAGTGGCCCGCCCGGACGATACCGATGTCCGGTGTACCGGTACTCGGCTTTGGCGCGCTCAAGATCGGTGTGCGTGTAGCCAGACTCGAGATCCGGCCGCACGCCGTGGCGCCGCTCCGAGACATCGAGACACTTCTCGAGCAACCGCTCTATGAACCCGTCCGGACTCGCGATCTCGGGCGGAACGATCGTGTAGCCGTAGGCGTCGAGCTCCGCCACGTTCTCCTGCAAGCCAAGCTCGCAAATCTCGTCCCAGGCGCGCTCAAGACCAAAATCGTGATTGAAGGCTGCTTCTGCCATGGTGCTTTCCTCCCCTTTTCCGGCCTCCATTCTAAACCCGGTCGCGGGATCGTGCTTCGGCGACGCCGATCATGCTGTCTCGCGTGACCAGTTGGGCAAGTGCGTCCTCTCCAAGGCCTTCCGACCCCGCCGGGCGACGAGGCAATACGAGGTAGCGAACGTCCGCGGTACTGTCGACGACGCGCACGCGCACGTCGTCCGCCAGTTCCAGCCCGAACTCGCGCAGGACGGCGCGCGGCTCTACCACCGCGCGTTGACGGTAGGCGAAGCTCTTGTACCAGTCGGGCGGCGGACCAAGCAACGATGTGGGATAGCAGGAGCACAGGGTACAGACGACCAAGTGGTGAACATCGACGGTGTTTTCGACCACGGCGAGTTCGGCGTCATGGGACAGTTGGTAGCCGAGATCGGCAACTGCCGTGCGGGCATCGCCCAACAACCGTTCTCTGAACGCTCTGTCCAGCCACGCCCTGGCCACCACCTTCGCGCCATCGGCCGGCGTCCGGGCACGCGCACGCACGATGATGTCGTCCAGTTCATCCGTTGTGACCACGTCCTTTTCGATCAGAAGCCGCCGGATCGCCAGGATGCGCACGGCGCGCCGGCTACGTTCGGCGTGTATCAGGGGCGGATGTTCGTCCGTCATGGCCTATCGAGCCAATGTTCGAAGAGATCAACGACCAGGACGTCATCGGCCCGCCCGCGATACCGCGCGCCCCATATGTCCTTCTGGAGAAACTCCACCTGCCAGAGCCGGCGTTTCGGCAAGCCGTCGCCGCCGTGCGCCCGAGACTCCGGATTGAAGAACGCACCGTGCACGAGCCGAACCTTGCCGGGCTTGCCCTTGACGAACCACGGCGTGCGGTGGTGATGGTCGACTTCGATCGATCTCACGGTGACCGCGTCGCCCGCGCGAATCCCTATCCCCATTCGGAGTCCATTTCGGCAGCCACGGCATCGATCTCTGCTTCGGTGAGGATGCCCTTCTCGACGAGCAGGGTTTCGATCGATGCCGACCAACGCCCGTAGTAGCCGCTTGACTCATACTCCGCGGGCACCATCGCCTCAATCCCGCGACGCAGTTCGTCGACATTGATCAGACCCCGGCGACGGAGCATGCCTACCAAAGCGTTGGTGACATGCTCCCAATCCTCCCACTGGTGGTCGGAACGGTCGATCGGTTCGTCGGTGGGCAATCCACCGCGATCATGAACGGCTGGCATCTTCAGAAGAGTAGGGTTGCAGCATTCCCGTCAGACTATCAGTTCGACCCTGGCGGGCGCAGCTTGCATCGAGATCGTTCCCCGCATGAAATAGGTGCGGCTGCGCGAACGCGCTTTGGCCAGAATCAAAACAACGCAGGGAGGCAACGGGGAATATGTCCAAACCACTGAGAGTCGGCATGGTAGGCGCCGGAGGAATCGCACGGGCACACATGACCCCGTACCTGGAACATCCGGATAGGGTGCACCTCGTCGCGATCTGCGACATGGTCGAGCCGCTCGCGCAGGCTTATGCGAAGGACGCCGGCGTCGACACCGTCTACACGGACCTCGACGACATGCTGCGCAATGCCGACATCGATGCGGTGGACATCTGCACCGGCCACGCGCAACACGCGCCCAATGCCATCGCCGCCGCAGAAGCCGGCAAGCATGTCCTCGTCGAGAAAGCGATGTCGAACACGCTGCAGGGCTGCCGGGACATGGTGGAGGCGGCCGACAAGGCGGGAACGACCCTGATGGTCTCCCAGCAACTGCGCTATTCCGCCGACGCCACCGCCGTGAAGAAGATTGTCGACGATGGGAAACTCGGCGACATCCAGGGGGTCCGCAACCACATCATCATGCAGGGGCCCGATAAGTCATGGATGAACGATGGCAGCCTCGGCGGCGGCGTCCTGTTGCTGAACTCCATCCACCACATCGACCTGCTGCGCTACTACGTAGGCAACGTCAAGCGGGTGATGGCGTTCTGCAAGGCCTTTCAGCCGCAGATGGTCAACGGCGGCGAAGACCTCGTCACCGCGACCCTCGAATTCGAGAGTGGCGCGATCGGAGACATCTTCGCGAGCTGGACGAGCTACCTTACGCCCGAGCACGCGTCGTACCTGCTGCTGGGGAGCCAGGGAACCATCCACTCCGGACCGTACATTGGCGACGGCCCCCGAAGCCCGTTCCCGCACTTCGGCACGATGATGGCTGCGTACAAGGAGGAGCTCGATCCCAACAACGAAAGTGATCGACGAAGGCGAATCCGTCCCTCGTTCGAGCCGATCGACACGAGCTGGACCGACATGCCGAGCTACAATTATTTCGTGAACGAGGTCCTGCATTTCGAGGAATGCTGCAGGACGGGGAACGAACCGATCACCAGCGGTCGGGACAACATCGAATCGATGAAGGTCGCTTTCGGCATGTTCGAGTCGTCGCGGACGGGCAAGGCGGTTGATCTGGACAGCCTGTAGCGCGCTCTCAGGTCGTGCAACCGGGCAGAAGCGAAGCCGCTGACGGCAGTTCGCGCTCTGGTACCCCGCCCGAGTCTCAATCAAATTGACACTGAAACGATCCGTAACTAGCGTCCCATGCTGTGGAGAACGACCGGAGATCGCGTGAACCAAGAAATCGTACAAACGATCAACATATCCATTACTGCGCCTGACCTTCCTCCTCGACTAGTGCGTCGGCCTCACTTGATCGAGACCATCGAGCAGATCTTCAGATCGGAAACCGACGTGATTTGCGTAGAGGCTCCAAGTGGGTATGGGAAGACAACGCTGCTCCTCGAGTTCGCGTCATTCGGAACCGGGCCGTCGTTTTCGGCTTTCCTCGGGAGTGCAAGTAGGGCGTCTCACGACCAAGCGTTCGTACGTCACGACCTAGCTGATCAGGTGCATTGGTTCTTGAGTGCCAAGCGGTTGTCTGCGGATGCCGACATAACGGATGGCGATCTTCGGAATCTATGGCGGCGATGCGCTACAGCGCTGGCGCGGAAACGCCGGCAAGGTTTCGTTGTCGTGGATGGACTTCACCACATCGCAGCCAAGGACACCGGGACGAGAGAAGCAATCTTAGACTTACTTCCATTCGGAATTCGGCCGTTCAAAGTGCTGTTGTCGGGGAATGTCGACGAGATTCTCAAGACTCAGGCGCGCAAAGTTCGCGTGAAGCCGTTGCCGATTTCGGCATTCGCTTACCACGAAACTGACGAATTTCTGCAAGACATTGTTGCAGACAAGGAGCAGCGACGGACATATCACTCGACACTGGCAGGAGTTCCGTACCTCCTTGCAAGCGTCCGTCGCCAGTTGGGTCAGAGCGGAGGATCCCTCAACCCTGAGAGCCTTACCGACATCGATAGCGTCCTTCAGGCCGAATGGACTTCGCTTGTGGTGGCGCGAAACGAAACGCTCGAAACCGCTCTTGCATTCCTTGTCGCCAACGGGGGCTCAACGAGTGTCGGCGCGCTTGCTGAGCAATGCGGGGAGTCTAGCGAGCAGATCGACCGCTGGTTCCAAGATCTTCCCTTTCTCTCGCTTTCGAGTCGGGCATCCGGATGGCAGTTCTGCTCCGACCAGTTTCGCGCATTCGCAGAGACGAAGCTCAAAGACAGAGTCCTTGAGGCCACGGGGCAAATCGTGACTACGCTCCTTGAGAATCCTGACTCCGAAGAGTCAATTAGGCGACTTCCAAGCTATCTCGATCGGCTGGGTGACTCAGAGTTGCTGATGGGATGGCTGAACGAAAGTCGATTGGTCTCAATCCTTTTCAAACAAAGGACTGTCGCATCGGTCGACCCAATTCTCAGGAGTGCGGTCAGAATTTGCCACGAGGGTCGCAATGACGGAGCCCTCACGATGTATAGCTTGAGTAGATCGATCTTGAAGGAGCTCGCCCTTGCCACAGGCATGGAGAAAGAGATACGAGCCCGTGGCGCGGTCGGTGATATGGACGGCGCATTAGCCGTTGCAAATAGCGCGCCATTGTTGACTCAGCGGGTCCGCATGCTTTCTGTCGCGGTTGACTCTCTTTCGGCAACGCCGGGATTCGATAGAGAGCGAATCGTCGAAGAAATTCGGGAGATCGTTGAGGGGATCGAAAAGAAAGAACTGACTGTGGAGGAGGCGGTCGATATCGCAACCGAACTCTATCCCGTGGACGCTGCCCTCGCTGTCGGCCTGTTAAAGGAAGCAACGGGTGAGGAGTTGGGGGAGGGCTCTTTCGAGGCTGTGATGGCCAGTGTCAGCGTTGCAGCGTTGTTGAGTCGTCGAGGGAAAAAAGAGACCGGGCAATCTACCGGGGAGGTTGTCCCAAACGAAGTCCCTCTGGACAAAAAACTCCGCCAACTTTTGAATGCGAGCCTAGTCTTTTATCAGGAGAAGACGGGTCGGGAGGTGCTCGCGACGACGGACTCGGTCGAAGATGTCAGCGAGCGGCTGTTTATCCAGCGGAAATGGGCCGCAAGAAACCCAAGGAGGGTGGATGCAGTTGCGGTAGTTGAGGCCGCGCTCCAAGACGCGATCACTGCTGGCAGCTTCACTCCCAACGCCACCTTTTACCGAGAAATAGCGACGCCTTTGCCGCATGAACGGGATGGGGAGCGTCGCCGGAAGCTAGTCGCCATGATCGATGGACAAGGGGCGATCATGCAAAAGCAAGGGCCGACTGTAGATTTCGTGCGGCTTCAACTCTGCCTGGTGAGATGCGATATGGTCGACGGAGACATTAGCCGCGCAGTTCAGCGATTGGAGGACGCCTACTACACGATAGAAGAGCTGTCGGACTTTGAGACGAAGATGTCAAGCCTGGCGTGGTTCTCCGGGGAACTATTGTCGTTGGACGTTCGCAAGACCCTAGCCGACCACACGTCCGTTGCGGATGTCGTCGCTGACGAGTTCGAGACGGTACTTTCGCGGGTACTCGAACATGGCGCCGAACAGCTTGTAGCGTTGACGAACGTGCTGGAGGCGTTGGCGGTACATCGCCCGGAATACGCAATGGATATCGCCCTGCGACTAAACACTTTTGAGCGGCGGGACGCCGGACTTCTTCAAGTGGCATATGCGATGTGTAGTGGCCAAGTTGAGAGGCTGGACACAGACATACTGTTCCGAGTCCTGGCCAAGATCGAACCCGGGCCCGGGCTCGACAATGCAATGGAGTTGGCAGCACGGAGAGTACGAGAAGAGGTCTCCGAAGGACGGCTCGAGAGTAACGCATGGAAGATCGTCGTTTCCCGTATCCAACAATGTTGTTCAGCGGCGAGCCGTGCGCGAATCTTGGCTGAAGCGGTGGCCAATCTCGCCGAAAAAGGCGAATCATGTGTGTTCCAGTCGGAGGCAGGGGAACGTCTAATCAAGGAGTTTCATTCCATCGCCAGTCCGAGCGAGAAATACGATGTCGCGTGCGGCCTAGTGGCGGCGTTGCAATCACCGTGTCCCGAGTTGGCGAAGATAGTATTCGCTCATCTCGAGGAATCCGAACGGACAATGCGCCACAGTGAGGGTGTGAGGAGAGGGCTCTCGCTAGTGATGGATCTATTGACTAAGGCTGCTTTCGCGTTGGGTCGAAGAAAAAACCTAACGGAGGACGATGTCCGCCGAGTCTGTCAAACTATAGATAAGGTAGATGAACCTGTTTCAAGGATAGAGCTCTTTTCGACTCTCGGGCTTTACTTGTGGCGAGAGGGTCATACCTCGCAACTGAAGGAAGTTGTGGCTAGATGGCTGTGGCCCGATCTGGAGACGCTTCTACAAGACGAAGATAGGTCCATTCGATTCATGTCTTGGGTGACGGCATATCCGGTAGCGTGGTTATGTAACAAGGAAAAATGTAAAGCGGCCGTCGATAGCTTCCCGGTACACGTTAGGAACGCTTGCTTCACGGAACTGGCGTTTTGTGTATTAAACAAGCAGCCACCCGGGGAGCCATTTGACGACGTAGGTGATCTAAAGGCTCGGTGCAGTTATTCAGATGTACAGATATTGCTGGAGGTGTGCGAAGAGACGGACGACGACAAGCTTATCTATTGGGTGTTCGAGCGGATCGCACGCGAATCATCCGGAAGGCGTCAGACCGGCAGCCTTACACGCGATCAAAAGGCAGAAGTCGCGCGAAGAATGTTGGACATTGCTGAACGTCGATTGCCCGTCCCGGAGCGGATTGCCCATGACGGTTACCGGATTCTCTGTAGAGCCCTGGCGATGCAAGTGGCACCGAACCCTGGGAAGAGTTGGGTGGAGTTGGTCGATGAGGGACGGAAACTTTTGAACTCCGCTGATCGAACATTTGTGCTTTCAACGTTGGCTTCATGGTTGCCCACCAAAATGCGGGCACGGGGCAATCAGATTCTGGATGTTGCGGAAAACGAGGTTAGGGAACTCGACACCTTTGTCGATCAGTACGATCGTTACTGCGCGATTGCCGATGCTTCGTTGAAACGCGGAAGGATCAGAGCTTCTCGGGCAGTCGAGGGTGCGTTTGGAGCTGTTCGGCGGTCCCGGTCGCCGGAAAAAGCACGATATGAGCGTCGAGTGGTCGACTTGGCGTACCGTGTTGACCCAGATCTGCCAGCGCGACTGGCGACCCTGTACGACGATGATCCGGCACGCGAAGAGTACCGAGAGAGAACACGACTCCAAGTCAAAAGGCAGCAATTGAAAAAGAGTTTAGGCAGCCGCAAAGGAGTTGACCTATCGGATCTTGATGAAAGCTCAGACCTAGCGTGGGCGTGTTGGAATGCGTTGGGATCCCTAAATTCAGGAAGGATGGTTCCGGCCGGTATAACAACGTTTAGGGATGTCATGCGCTATGCGGGAGATCTGCCATTGACCATGTCCTTCCCGATGTATTCGTGGTCATTCGCGAACATAATGGAAAAATACCGGACCGCGAAAGAGGGCGAAAATTATACGCGGGACATATTCGAGGCGGTGTTGCGCTCGGCCCATCTCTTTCTGTCCGTCTTGGAGCGGGGAAGGGGCGTCGTGTCGACGCCAGATTGGCAGTACGCGGTGGAGAGCGACAGGCACATCGTCGTAGAAGAAGGTGATCGCGCCGGAGCCTGCGAGTTCATTAGCGGGTGGCTCGCGAACCAGGCGGACGAGTACGTGTGGGTAATTGATCCCTATTTCGGTACAGAGGATCTTTGGCTCGTGGCGGATGTCCTTGACACTTGTGGAGAAGACGTAGATGTGAAGATCCTCACCAGCAAGGGGGTCCCAGACAATGAACCTGGCGGGATTGCGGGGGCATACCACTCGGCATGGAATCAGCTGAGCGAGTCCAATCCGCCATCGACAGAAATAACGGTCGTTCACTCGAGAACCTCGAAGAAGGCACCGTTTCATGACCGGTACATCCTCTCTCGCGGGTCGGGGCTCCGACTCGGTAACAGTCTCAATTCACTTGGAAGACGTGTCTCCGAGATTTCAATATTGGGTGGTGACGAAGCGGTTGTCCTTGCTCAATCGTCGCGACCGCTCTTGACAAGGGAACGGCGCGAGTTTGAGGGAGAGCGCCTCCAGTACCAGATGTTTGAGCTCTAAGTCCTGCCTCCATTTGTCAGATCCGAGGCGAGTTTGAAGAAGGAGCTAAGCAGCGGTTCCGTACGGAGAGACGTGACCGCACTCGCTAGGAATCCGGCAGTTGATCAGGCACTTAGTGCCTCCTAGCGTTGGCGGCAAGAGACGGATGCGTTGAGAGAGATCATTCTCGAACGCGGACTGACCGAAGAGCTGAAGTGGCGACAGCCCTGCTACACCCATGACGGCAGGATCATCCAGCCGATGAAGGCTTTCGTGGCGCTCCTGTTCTTCAAGGGCGCCCTGACGGGAAGGGCATTCACGACCGATAGGCGGTTCCATGATCTGAGCGCGCCCGCCGGAGCCCGGTTTGTTCACGGTGAGCTCACGCGCCAGTGCGATAGGGATTAAACGCGAACGGTCGGCTGAGTCGCTCAACGCCGGAATCCACGCCTTGCAGAAAGTCCGTCTGCGAGTCGAGCAGCAGGGCCGGAAGTTCGTGGGTCATGCCTTCCACTACGATCAGGCGAGAGTTCGAGAACCCACGCCGGACCTCACTGGCGTTGGCGATCGGTGTCCGCCCGTCCAGCGTGCCGGCACAGAAAAGGGTCGGCACGTCGCTTTCCACCGGAGCGCGAAAATCGTCGCCGAGGTCATCGACGCCGAGAGCGTCGCCGACGAAGGGGAACGGCAGGTTGAAGCTGTCGCCCAGGAGCGCGTTGGCGCGCTGGGCCTCGATCAGCAGCATGCGTTCCGCGCTTGCCCCCGAGGCATAGTCCATGGCCATTTGCATGCCGTGGACGCCGGGGCCGGTCAGCCATCGCTCAACGCGTCGAATCAGCGTCGTGAGGTCGCCCATGGCGAGTTGCCGCGTGAAGTTCGGCAGGTCCCGAATGGCTCGGATGCTACCGAGCGCGTGGCCGATCACGACTTGCACCGCCAACTTACCGACCGGCGTACGCCTGTTCGCAGTGGTCAACTTCACGATTTCCGGCGCGCGGTCGAACGTGTCAAGGACTTCGGCAATCTCACCGAAGAGGTCGGGAAACTGGCCCTTCAGTCTGCGATCGGTTCGCGCAAGGTCGCTGAGATGGCAGTAGTGCCGGTCGATGTTGGCCGGGAGCTTGTGGGTGTGGTCGAGGCCCTCGACGATGCAGAGGATCGCCCGGTCGACATGCTCGCCGTGCATCTTGAGGACCGTCAGGCCAAGGTGGGAGCCGTAGCTCGCGCAGTGGAGATTGACCTTGTCCACGCCCAGCGCCCGGCGCAAGTCATTGACGTCGTGGGCATTTTCAACCGTGTTGTAGACGTTCAGGTCGACACCGCGCTCGCGCCAATACGTGGCCAATCCGCGTGCGCTGTCACGCTGCGCGTCAAGGAAGCCGTCGCGGGTCAGTACGGCGTCAAGGTCGTAGCGCGGTTGGGACGGGTTGACGAGGTTGGGTAGCGCGCCATTGGCGCCCCGCTGGTCGAAGGTGACCACATCGCAGATCTCCGAGAACCGCTCGGCGTGTTCGAAGAAGCTGGTCTCGAACGCGCCGATGGCGGGTACGCCGGGACCGCCAGCAAGAACCACCAGCGGCGCCACGCCGTGGTCCCGGCGGGCGGGAACGCGCACGAAGGGCAACCCGATCGCAGCACTTTCGTCATGCTTGCGGCACGATGGCACCAACAGCAGGCCGCGCTCGGCATCGAGACTCCGACCATTGGCGTGCACGAGTCGCGCGGGCCAGCGGCCGCCGATGCGGTATTCCGTGTTTCGTAGATTCATGCGTGGCCAGTCGTGCGTAGAGCGTGGATTGGCTGATGACACGTCGGATTCCGCGTGGCTAAAGTCCCTACAGCGATGGACCCCGGTCAAGCCGCACGATCTCACCCTCGAAGGTCGCATCCGGACAGGGGAAGCGCTCGACGACCAGCGGATCGTGACCCGGGATGATCAGTTCTTCGGCATCCGCCAACCCGCGAATCGTTCCGTACCCCTCGATCATGGCGCCGACGTCGTAGACGATCGGAAACGGGTTCTGCTCGGTCATATTGGCATAGAAGTGCACGGCGTCTGACGCCAGCACTAGCCATCCGCTTTCGGTCCATACGCGCACGGACTGATGCCCGTCCGTATGCCCGCCGATGTGATGCACGCTGATGCCCGGCGCGATCTCCTGCGCACCATCGATGAACACGACGCGGTCGTCATATACCGCCCGAACGAAGTCGCACACGTAGTCGACGTCGAAGACCTGCCGCATGCGCTGATGCCCCATATGACGGCCGGTCGCGAATGCCATTTCGCGATCCTGCAGGTACAGCTTCGCATTCGGAAACGAGGAGAGGTCTCCGGCGTGGTCGTAGTGCAGGTGCGTCACGATGACGTCCTCGACCGCATTTGCATCGATGCCGATCATCTGCAGTCCTTCCGATGGTAAGCGAATGATTGATCGTCCGCGGCGCTCGGCGCATACGTGTTCGAAGCCGAGGTCCACGACGAAAGTCCTTCCATTGCCGACGATCGCCCAGATGAAAAAGTCGAGCGGCATCGGGCCGTCGTGAATATCGCCAAAGATGAAATTGTCCCTGGCGGGCCGGTCAAGGTGCGCGTAGCGGATCGCGTAGACCTCGTACGGTTCAGCGGGCATCCGATCAGGCATAGCAGTTACCTCGTGTTGTATTGCGGGCAGGTTGCCGCCCGCCGCCGGCTCACCAGTCAAGGTCCGCCGGCATGAAAAACTCGTGCAGTTCCGGATTCCGGTGCCCCTTTATCTCTGTCGGGACCACACCTGTTTCCGTCAGTGCCGCCCGGACGATCTCCTTGTTGAAAAGGCTCACCCCGTCGGCATCCAGATACTCCTGCAGGGGCATCCACAGGCACTGGGCGATCTCTTCCTCCTGCCTGACGATGGTTTCGGTGAGTGGCCGCAAAAGGCAGACAAAATAGATGTCGGACTTGCCGTGCCGGTATCCGTGCCAGTGGCGGAAGCAAACGACGCGTTCGAACTCGGTTTCGATCCCGGTTTCCTCGTGCACTTCGCGCATAACCCCTGTCACCAGGTGTTCGCCCTGATTCAGAAGTCCGCCCGGCAACTTGAAAAACGGCGGACGGTTAGTGGAAACCAGGTAGTTCTCGCAGACCACCAGCAACTCGTCCCGTTCATTGATCACTACGCCGCCCGCCCCGACGAAGTGGGTGGAATAGCCTGGTATGAACGCTCCTTCCTTCAACTGAAGGGTGAGCATGAGGTAAGCCTCCCCGCTGTGGTGGAAGCTGAAACCCTGTTCAACGGCCACGGGGATGAGCGCCGACTTGGCGATGGGAACTTCCAGCCAGACGACCAGATAGCCTTCCTTCGTCCACGCCGCCAGGGAGTGGCGCAACTGTTCAGAGAAGGACTCCGGATCGTCCTTCAGGACTTCGGGCCGGGGCAGAATCCCGCCAAAACGGTTGGTTGTCGAATCAATGGCTCGCACGAGCTTCCCTCTTCCTCAGCGTCAGTCCCTCTCCACGATTCATCCTAGCCGAGAACTGCGATGTGTTGGTACCTGCGAGATGCACCGAGCGGGCACGCGCGCAATGATGCTCTTAAGCGCGCGTAACCTTGGATAGGGTGCTCTTAAGAGCATGGTCGCCAAAAACACACTCTCAACATCACCGCCTTACGCCGTAGAAAGCGCGTTAACGCAGTTAGGCGCGAACCTCAGAACCGCGCGTTTGCGCCGCAACCTCACCCTCGTGGATGTCGGCGCGAAACTCGGTGCGGGCGTCCGGGCGATTGCCGATGCCGAAAAAGGCAAACCAACAACGGGAATTGCCGTCTACGTTGGTCTCCTGTGGGCCTACGACCTGCTCGACCCGATGACCGACCTTGCCGGTCCTGCCCGTGATATCGAAGGACTTGCCCTTGCGGATACCCGCGAGCGAGCTCGCTCACGCACGTCAAGGGAACTGGACAATGACTTCTGACACCGAGTGTTACGTCTACATCACGCTTCCCCGGCGGACGGACTTCGTTACGGCAGAATCTGCAACTATCTATACCAAAAAGGAGTTTGGCTCCGCCTGCTGGGCTCGAACCAGCGACCCGCTGATTAACAGTCAGCTGCTCTACCAACTGAGCTAAGGCGGAACCGGGGCGCGGCAGTATATCAAGCAACCGCGCCAAAGAGTTGGGGGGAGGCCTGTCAGGCGCCTGTCAGGCAGCGTCAGGCAGCCGGCCAGGACGACTTTCGTCGCTTACACTTGTCAGGATGCGAAGGAGGTGCTGACCCATGCGAAATGTGCTGGTCGCGATGGCGCTGACGGCATTCCTGTGGCCCGCGGTTCTTCTCGCTTTCGTATTTCTGCTTGTTTTCTTGGATCAATCGTTGGGAATTGAGATTCCGGCAGCGATCGGAATCATCCTTGTCGCCTTGGGCTTGGCCGTGGCCACGCTCGTGACTCGGTTGGCGTATCTGAAGGTCGTAGGAGAAGATCAGTAGTCGGGACGCCGCGTGACATTGCGGCAAGGCCGGTGGGGCTCCCGATGGATCGTAGAGAGCGCCGCTACCGCCATGCTTCGCCTGCTCCAACTACTGCTGATCAAACACCCGCACCGCGCGCACATCCTGGCCACCGGTCTTCACGAAAACCTCGACCCGCAACCGTCGTCCGTCGGCCTCGAGGCGCATGGTCTCGGTGCCGCTGATCGGATCCCGGCGGGACTCGATCACGAGCGCTTCGTCACGCCAGCCCGCCCGAATAGTCCAATAGTCGCGGGTTCGTTCACCCCAGGTGACATCCCTGTAGCCACCGCTGTCGTATTCGATGCCCATCGAGTAGTCGTCCTGTTCGATGACCATGCGCGTTGCGCCCACGACGGGAAAGTCGTGCACCACGAATGCGCTCGACGCCCGTGCATCGCGCTGCCTGCCGCGAAGCACGTCCCTGTCTTCGCGGCGACGGATTTCGTCCGGATCGGGCGCCGAGTCGCTCTCACGTTCGTTCAGAACCCAGGTGCCGCTCAGGTTGAAACTCGATGGAGGGTCAACATGCTGGTACTGGCAGGCGGTCACGACCATTCCGATGCACGCCAAGACGATCAGCCAGGCGACCAGCCGCACCGGCCACAATGGTTTGGATCCCTTTCGGCTACCCGCCAATCCGTCGCACTCCTCGCGGTAGACTGCACCATCTTACACGGCGAATCGGATCTGCCACGCATCCCGCATCGGCGTCGCCAGTCACAAAGGAAGCTGCCACATGCTGAAACGACTCGACCACGTCTCCATAGGCGTTCTGGACATGGACAGGGCGCGCGATCTGTTCTGCGATATCCTGGGCGGCGAGCTGCTCCCGGACGCCGGAGAATCGCCCGCCGAGGGGTTCGACTGGATCACCTTCCGCCTCGGCGGCAAGAAGGTCGAACTAGTGTCGCCGAGAACGGCGGGAGAGGGCGCCGTGGGCGAGTACCTGGCCAAGTACGGCGAAGGATTCCACCACATCTCCTGCGCCGTCGATGACCTGGCCGAGGCGCGGGACCACTTCGAATCGAACGGGATCAGGGTGCTTGGCTACAACGATGAACGCCCGAACTTCAAGCACTTCTACCTGCACCCCAAGGACACGTTCGGCGCCCTCGTACAGGTTTTCGAGGAGTGCGCGGAGACGATCAACCTGGCGGATTGACGCGCATATCTCACCAAGGCGGTTGTTGAATCAATAAAGGTCATCGTATTTCAACGAGGTACGTTCACTTTTCGACGTTCGGACGAGAAACAGACCGCGCTACCGCGCCCTCGCTTTATCGCCATGAAATGCGGCGTGCCCGAAGGGCCGGCGGATTTCATGGCGCTAGGTCGTACGAACCCGTCCCTATTGAATCGCCGGACCTGTTCGCTCGACAGCGTCTCCGCCCGTTCGGGCGGAGACGGATGGAAAGCGATGGCATCGGTCATGGAGCTGATCTCCCCCCGCAATCACTCCCGAATTTCGGGAAGGACAAACCGCAACGTCTCTTTCATCACGGGATCGAAGGCGTTGCGCCCGGCGTTGAAGAATCCGTGGCCTTCGCCAGCGAACCGCCTCAACTCGCAGTCGTTTCCGGCAGCGGTCATGGCCCGACAAAACGCCTCGCTCTGGGCGATCGGTACGATCTTGTCGTCTTCGCCGTGGAAGATGATCGTCCGCGGCGCACCCGCCCTGACGTGGGACAGTGGAGACACGGCGACGGCATCGCCCGCGATTAGATCGGCAAGTCGTGGCACGTCGACGAAGCTCCGCAAGTCGGTCACCGGGTTGTAGAGGACCATGGCCGAAGGTCCGAAGCGGGGGTGTTCGGCAATCGTGCCGATGGCGGCCGCCAGGTGTCCGCCGGCCGAACCGCCGCTCACCACGATGCGCGCCGGGTCGATGCCCAGTTCGTCGGCCTGATCCTGCGCCCATCGGAAGGCCGTGGACGCATCCGCCATGCTGTCTGGAATGCTGCTCCCATGGCGTTGACGGACACGGTACTCCATCGAGATGGCGACGAATCCCTCCTTGGCGAGGCGGGCGGCGAACGGATAGAACTGTCGAGGCGTTCCCGATGACCAGCCCCCGCCGAAGAAGAACAGGATGGCGGGATGCGGAGGTTCACCGACCTCGGCGGCGAAGACGTGTGCATGCAACGCGACGCCCTGCTCGTTGGCATACTCGATCAGATCCGAGGGCTCGAACTCGGCGGCACTGTACGCCATTCCAGGGACTGTCATTGCAAACATGACGGCAAGCCGCCAGTTCCGTTTCCGATTTTCCACATCGTCTCCGTAGTCTACCGTGCCCTTTCAAGCCCAGGATTCGCGACCGGGCCAGGTGATCCCTGCGGCGCCATGCGCATCGATTCGCGATGGCGTGCCGCGTTCGGCAGTGACTGCGTGTGACTCAACCTCACGACCCCTCCGCGAGCGTGTTTCATAGTCGAACGTCTTCGAATTGCGCCAAGAAAACGGGGGCCTTGTGTGGGAGCGAGTAAGGTTCATTGTCGCCGTCATGGTGTCAAGCGGCGACTGGAAGTATTTCCTCGCTCCTCGGAATCGCGGCTCTGGAAGGTGTCGGTTTGTGGGATCGACTAGCTGCTAAACGCTTAAATATATTTAATAATCAATTTGTTACGTTCAAATAAAACGCTACGCCGTAGAACGGCACGCAAGTGCCGATCAAGGCGGAGGATTGTAGGTGGGCTTGGGCTGGGGTAAAACACGGCGCCCGTCAGGGCGACGGATTTTATGGCGCTAGCGCCCCACAACCTCCTTGATGAACACGTCCATCGTCGCGATCCGCTGCGCCTTCGAGCCGAGGTTGTAGTCCGGGATGATCAGTTCGTCCACGCCAGCCGCGGCGTATTGCTCGACGACCTCCCTGATCTCCTCGACGGAGCCGATCATGGTTCCCTGCCCCCTGTCGCGACGTTTCATGTCGTTGATGAGGGCCTTGTCCTCACTCATCCACAATGCTGCGGCGGCGGATCGCTGGATCTCGCTCGGGTCGCGGCCAATGTCGGCGCAATGCTGATCGAGGATGCGCATCTTGTGCTTCATCGTCGCGACCGTGCCGTAGATGTTCCACTCGTCGGCGTGTTTGGCGGTGATCCTGAGCGTCATCTTCTCGCCGCCGCCGCCGATCAGGAGCGGCAAGGGATCCTGCACGGGCTTCGGCTCCAGGGTCGCGCGTTCGAGCTGGTAATAGCGCCCGTCGAAGTCGCTTGACGACTGACTGAATAGCAGCTTGATCACCGCGCACGCCTCGTCGAGGCGCCGCAGTCGCTCGGGCACGGTGTAGTACGGGATACCGTACTGGCGATGTTCGGTCTCCGACCAGGCGGAGCCGAGGCCGAGTACGAGGCGGCCGCCGCTGATGTGATCCAGCGTGGCTGCCATCTTTGCCAGCACAGGGGGGTGGCGGAAAGTGTTCCCGGTGACCAGCGGGCCGAGGCGAACGCGCGGCACCCGCGCGGCCAGCGCAGCGAGCGTGATCCAGCATTCGGGGCGGGGCTCTCCCGGGCGAGCGTGGAAGTGGTCCGTGTACCAGATGCCATCCCATCCGGTGCGCTCGGCGTGGGTGGCGACCTCGACCAGGTCGTCGAAAGGCTCGTGCGTTTTCAGGCAAACGCTGAACCGCATGAAACGTCCTCCAACCGCATGGCTTCACGCACCGTACCGGGGCTACACCGCAGCAAGGTAAGCGAACAAACGACCGCGTGTCTATTGCCGACGCTGCCGAGCGGCGCCGGCCCCGCCCGTGCGCTACTCGCTGCGCAACGCTTCGATGGGGTCCTTCGCGGCGGCTTTTCGCGCCGGATAAAAGCCGAAGAAAATGCCGATCGCAGCGGAAAAAGCTACCGCGATAAAAATGATCGGCCACTCGACGAGAACGGGCCAACCGGCGATCTCGGCCACGCCGACGGTGACCGTAAGCGCAACGACGATGCCAATGAGCCCCCCGAGAAGGCACAACGTCACGGCTTCCACCAGGAACTGCAGCATGATGTCGCGCTCCTTCGCCCCGACGGCCATGCGCAAACCGATCTCCCGGGTGCGTTCGGTGACGGACACCAGCATGATGTTCATGATGCCGATCCCGCCGACGACGAGCGATACCGACGCCACGGCGGCCAGGAGCATGTTGAAGATCTGGTTCGCCTCGGCGCGCGCTTCCACCATCTCGGTCATGTTGCGGATGGAGAACGTGTCTTGCTGGTTCGGACCGATGCGGTGCCGCTGGCGCAGGACCTCCGCGATTTCCTCTTGCACGAAATCCATGGCCCGCGGATCTCTCACCGAAACGTAGATGTCCCGGACGGAGTCGCTGCGGTGCTTCGACTTTCCGAGCAGGCGCCCCTGGGCGGTCTTGAACGGAACCATGATGGTGTCGTCCTGGTCCCAGGGGCCGACCGACTGCCCCTTGCCCTTGAGCGCTCCGACGACTGTGAACGGGACGTTCTTGACGCGTATCTGCTGGCCGACCACGTTCCCCGCACCGAACAGTTCGTTGACCACTGTGCTGCCCAACAGGGCGACCTTGGCGCCATTTCGATATTCGCTCGGCTCGAATTCCCTGCCCTGTGACAGCACCCAGTTGCGGGCAACCAGGTAGTCGGCATCGATGCCATAGATGGTGGTGGACCAGTTCAGGTTGCCCACGACGACTTGGGCCGACCCACGATTCGTGGGCGCCGCCGCCAGGATCTCTGGAATCTCCGCCTTCAGTGCCCGCGCGTCCTCCACGGTCAGGGATTGGGTGCTGCCCGCAGCGGTGCGCGCCCCGCCAAACCACCTGGAACCGGATCTGATCGAGAGCAGGTTGCTGCCCAGCGACTGGATTTGCCGGTCCACCTCAGCGTGGGCGCCCGCGCCCACCGTGACCATGGCGATGACGGCACCCACGCCGATGACGATGCCCAACATCGTCAGAAAGCTGCGCAGCATGTTTACGCGCAGCGCGTCGAAGGCAACGCGAACGAGCTCAAACAGCGACATCTTGCACCTCGTCCATGGTGTCGGCGGTGATGATGCCGTCGCGAAACCTCAGGATTCGGCGGGCGTAGTCGGCGACTTCCGCTTCGTGCGTGACGACGATCACCGTGAGTCCTGCCCCGTTGAGTGCCTGGAACAGGTTCATGATCTCCGTGCCCGTCGCGGTGTCGAGCGCCCCGGTCGGTTCGTCGGCCAGCAACATGTCGGGAGAGTTGACCAGGGCGCGGGCGATCGCCACGCGCTGCTGCTGGCCGCCGGAAAGTTGCGACGGCAGGTGTTGTGCGCGGTCGTCGAGACCAACCCGCGCCAGCGCCTCGCCGGCGCGCCTGGCGCGCTCGGACCCCTCCACGCCTCCATAGAGAAGGGGCAGGGCGACATTGTCCAGGGCGGTGGTGCGACCGAGCAGGTTGAATTGCTGGAACACGAAACCGATCTTTTGGTTGCGCACGCCCGCCAGGGCCTCACTCGTGAGGTCCGATACGGACTCGCCATCCAGTTCGATGGTGCCGCTGCTCGGCCGGTCGAGGCAGCCGATCAGGTTCATGAAGGTGGACTTGCCGGAGCCGGACGGGCCCATCACGGAGACGAACTCGCCGCGGTCGATGGTCACCGATACGCCATCGAGCGCGCGCACCGTCTCCGTGCCGACGATGTACTCCTTGTGGACGTCGTGGCAGCGAAGAAAGGCCATCAGCTCTCCGCATAGACGGCGCGCACGACCACTTCTTCGCCTTCCTCCAGGCCGGAGATGACCTCCGTCGCTTCATCGTCGTGCAGGCCGACAACGATGCGTTGCTCCTCTGGCTCGCCGTCGTCGCCCAACAGCCAGACGGTCGCCCGGCGCTGGCCCGTGGTCTTGTCCTGCAAGGCCCGCAGTTTCTCCAGTTGCTCCGGCGTCAGGATGTCTTCGATTTCACGCTCCATGGCCGCACGCATCGACTGCATGCGAGACCGCATGGCCTCACGATCGCCGCCGGCCGACCGGAATGCCTGGCGCATGTTGTCGCGTTGCGATTCCGTTATCTCGTCCAGTCTCTTGTCTTGTTCGGGGGTCAACTCAAGCTCGGTTCGGACCGTCTCCGCCAAGCCACCGCCTCGACCGCCGCCGCCGCGATCGCCTCCAGCGAAACCTCCGGCTTGCCCACCGCTGCCAATGCCCTCGCCGCGGCCGCCTCCCGCTGGCCCGCCGCCTCGACCGCCGCCGCCGAACTGTGCCGACGCCGCAGGAGGTTGAGAGTCCGCGCGCGGTGCTTCCCGGACGGTGCCCCGGGGGGCGAAACGCAGCGCCGCGTTGGGAACCTTGAGCACATCGCTCTTGCTTCCCAACACGATCTGCACGCTCGCCGTCATGCCCGGCAACAACGCCAGGTCGTCGTTGTCGGCGGTAATGATGACCTTGTACGTAACCACGTTCTGCACGATGTCCGGCGCCTTGCGGATCTGCTGGATGCGCCCGAAGAAACGCCGGTCCGGATAAGCGTCCACAGTGAAACGGCACGGCATGCCTTCGCGGATGCGACCGATGTCGGCTTCGTCGACGCTCGCCTCAACCTTCATCCGATGCAGGTCCTGGCCGATCTCGAAAAGTTCCGGCGCCGAGAAACTCGCCGCCACGGTCTGACCCAGTTCCACTCGCCGGTTGATTACGGTGCCGGAGACCGGTGAACGGATGTACGTCCGTTCGAAGTCCAGTTTCGACTGCGCCAATGCCGCCTGTCGCTGCTCGAGCGTCGCCCGCGCATTGCCGATCGCCGCCTTCGCCACGGCGACCTGCGCCTTTGACGTTTCCACCAGTGTGATGTCCCGATCAAGTTCCGTCACGGAAACATGTCCACGCTCCTGCAGCGTCTGCCGGCGGGCGAGTTCGCGCTCCGCCTGTAGCAGGTTTGCCTCGGCCCGCTGCAGATCCGCCTTGCGGCTTTCTATGTTGCCTTTCGCGACAGCGACATCCGCCTCGTTCTGCAACACGCGCGCCTCGAAAGTCCGCGGGTCGATGCGGGCCACGATTTCTCCCGCCTCCACCGTGTCATTGAAGTCGGCATGCAGTTCGGCCACCTGTCCCGAGAGCTGCGAGCCGACCACGACCGTGTTCAGCGCGGCCAGGGTTCCGGCGGAGAGGACGACACTCTCGATGTCACCCATCTCCACGGCGGAGAGCCGGTAGTCGATCCGCTCTCCGGACGGTGCCAGGGCATATAGCGAGGCGGCGGCGCCGGCAGCGACCAGGACGACGGCGATCAGTACGACGCGCGGTTTTCTTGTGATGTTCATGATTGATAACTATACGTCGATATGCGTTCGATCCGTCGCGCCCTCAGACAACGCGGCGATCGCGCAGATTTTCGATCGTCTCGGCATCGTAGCCGAGTTCGGCCAGAATCTCTTCGGTGTGCTCGCTCAAGGTAGGCGCCCGCCGCCTGATGTCGGGGTCAATCCCGGAAAAGTCCAGCGGCATCCGGGCCAACGGTGCAGGGCGTGAAAGGCCCGGATAGTCGACGGCTTCGAAGAACCCCTGCTCGACCACCTGCGCGTTCGTGAGGGCGGCGGCGGGCGTCAACACCTCGCCGCACGGAATGCGCGCCGCCGCCAGTTCCTCCATCGCTTCGGCGGTGGTCCGCTCGGCGGCCCAGGCCGCGGTGCGTTTGCTGATGTCGATGCCGTTGTCGCCCCGCAACTGGTCCGTGGCGAATCGGGGGTCATCGAGCCAATGCGGTTCACCCATCAGTTTCGCCCAGCGCTCGAACAGCGGGTCGCCCGCCACCTGCACGAGCAGCCAGCCGTCCTTGGTGCGAAAGGTGTCGGAGGGCGCCGCGGTCTGGCCCCGGTTACCCGTGCCGACGCGGTTCTTCTCAAGCACCGCCTGTTCGATCAGCACGCCATTGGCGATGGTGAGCGCCGAACCCAGGAGACAGCCTTCGACGTGCTGGCCTTCGCCGGTGCGCATGCGGTGAATGATCGCCGCCAAGGTCCCCACCGCGTTAAGGGATGCCGTCGCGTAGTCGACGTAGGGCAGGTGGTTCTTCAAGGGTTCTTCGTACCCGGTGAGGTGCATGTTGCCGGACATCGCCTGCGCCACGCCGTCGAAACCGACCCGCGATCCATACGGACCGCCGGAACCGAAAGCGGTGCTCGTGGTGAGAATGATGTCCGACTTGATGGCAGACAGGGTCGCGTAGTCCAGTCCCATGGACGCGAGCGTGTCCGGCGGCAGGTTCGCGATGACGACATCCGCCGTTGCGACGAGTTTGCGCTGGATCTCCTGACCTTCCGGCTTGCGCGGATTCAGGGTCATTCCGCGCTTGTTCCGGTTCAGCGCCATGAACGTGCCGCCCTGGCCATCCTCGGTCACCGGCTGGTAGTAGCGGTCCTCGCTGCCGTCGACCTTCTCGATTCGAATGACATCGGCACCGAGATCGGCCAGCAACATGCCGCAGAACGGCCCCGCGATGTAGCGGCTGAAGTCCAGCACCCGAACGTCCTGCAGGATGGCCATGTCGTCCTCTCGCTCGCCCTACTCGCGCATCATCAGAATAGCTCCGTAAGGGCCTCTTCCGGACTGAGGGCCCGAATCGGGGAGCGTCGGAAATCCCTCGCGTTCCGGGTGACGATGTTCCGGGCACCGCACGCGCGTGCCGCAGCCACCTGCATGGCATCTTCAAAGTCGGCCATCGGCAGCGTTGCGGCGTATTGGATGGCGTCCGTTCCCGCCTGGGCAACTTCGACGAACCGCGTCAGCTCGAGGATGAAATCGCGAGCGCCGGGTCCGCCGAGCGCGGGCATCACCAGGTAGTAGAAGTTGGAGACGGTGTGCCACGCGACGAATGCCCGCGGACCGGCATACTCAAGCCGGTCAACAAGGTCGGAAGCCGGCCCTGAGTGGGGGCGTCGATCCAGTGCGAGGTCGATAAGAACGTCGGTGTCGATCAGGATCAGAGGTACTTCTCCGCCAAGGCGGAATATCGTGGGTCATCGCGATCTGCAGGCAGGAACCGACCCCGCCATCGTGACGAGAATGACGGGCTGTCTTCCCCGACGGCCGCCCACAGCGATCGTTCGATGACAGACGACAGCGAAACGCCACGAGACCGGGCATAGCGCTTGGCCAGCGGCAACACATCAGCGTCGATGGTTACGGTGAGCTTTCTCTTCATGTTCGAGCTGACCACGCATACGTATAGACAACGGGAGTATACGTGCCTCCGCCCAGCCTCGCCACAGGCTACCTCGGCGTACCTCGGCGGACAGTTTTACTTGACCTGCGGGAGCACCTTGTCGGTCATGACCCGCATGACCTGCTGCATGCTCTCGCGCGTGACCGAGTTGCCCAAGTGCAGTTCGCACAACAGTTCGTCTACGCCGAAGAGTTCCTGCAACTCGTGAATCCGATCCACAACCTCTTCCGGCGTCCCGAACAGTTCCGTCGAGTTCGCGGAACGGCCATCCAGGCGACCGGCGGCGGGACTTGGTCGCCCCATCGCCACTGCCCTTTGTGCGCGCTCCTCGGCAAGGGCCTCCTTGAAGCGGTTGGCCTCCTTCTGGGTTGCGGCCACGTGCGTGGGAATGCGGATCGCCACACCGGGGTCGCCCGCGTGGCCCGCGTCCTTCCAGGCCTGCCGGTACTTGTCGACATCCTGCTTCAGGACCGAATCCCCCTCTTTCCCGTACTTGGTACCGCGTTGCGCGTCGATGTTGCCCCTGATCCCGACCCGGTAGCCGATTTCTCCCATGGGCACGAAGCCCTGCTGGCTGTCGACCGCGAGGAGAATCGGAGGATGGGGTTTCTGCACCGGCTTGGGGCTGATCCGCATACCGGCCGGGGGCGCGGGATACTTGTAGAACTCCCCATCGAATCCCGAGAAATCCCCCTCGTCCGTCCAGATGCTCTTCATGACCTCGAGGAACTCGAGAAAATGCCTCCGGCGGACAGGGTCACCGGCGGTGTCTCCGCCGACGCCGTATATGAAACGGCCATTGCTGATGTGGTCGACCATCGCGACCTCCTGGGCGATGATGATCGGGTCCGGCGGCAACAACTGATCGAAGGAGTAGCTGCGCCGTTCTGCCACGATCCCCCTTCTGACGATGGTTTGACCCCCCTCCTGGACGTCCGTCAGATATTTCTCCCCAGGTAATTTCAGGTTATGCAAAAGATGGACGGCGGTCCCGATCTTGATCTGCTTGGTCATTCCCGCTATCGCCGCGGACAGCACGAACGGCTCGGGGTTCACGCCGGCCAACGGGGTTGACGCGGTCCAGACCACGTCCCATCCCATCTCGTCCACGGTCCTGCAGTCGTTGAAGTTGTTGGCGAAGCATTCCGCTTCCGTTTCGCCGTGCTTGGCGGGCCACGTAGTAAAGTACCCAATGTCTATGACAACTCTCCCTTCCCAAAGTAAGTTCGGGGGTTTCCCCCCTCGGACTTGCCCTCCTTTTTTAGCATAGGGCGTTGTTCGCCCACAAACGCAGCACCCCTGTCCCAGGGGACGTCCGGCCGCTGTCCGCTTCCGGTGCCCGCGCCGCAATCGTTTATTCTTCCTGCTCGTAAACACCACGGGGGAGATGCGAGACATGTCCGAACCACTGAAGATCGGCCTGATCGGCTCGGGCGGCATCGCCCGTCGACACCTGACCGCCTTCCTCAATCATCGCGACCAGGTCCGGCTGATGGCCGTATGCGATATCGTCGAAGACGCCGCCCGAAACTACGCCACTCGGGCAGGTGTCGACGCCGTCTACCTGGATGTCCATGACATGCTGCGCCACGCCGACATCGAAGCGGTCGACATCTGCACCACGCACGACACGCACGCGCCGCTCGCAGTCGCGGCGGCGCAAGCTGGCAAGCACGTCATCGTCGAGAAGGCGATGGCGAATACGCTACAGGGTTGCCGGGACATGATTGCCGCGGCCGACAACGCCGGGGTGAAGCTGATGATCGCCCAGCACCTGCGTTATTCGCCCGAAGCCCAGGCGGCGAAACGCGCTATCGACGACGGCAGGCTCGGAGAGATTCACGCCGTTCGTACGCACCTGATGGGAGGCGGCAACGGTCGCCCCCGGGAAGGTCACTGGATGGACGACCGCAAGCGTGGCGGCGGCATGCTGATGGTCACCAGCGTGCATCACCTCGACCTCCTGCGTTTCTACGTCGGCAACGTGAAGCGGGTGACCGCCGTGTGCAGGTCTCTTGCGCCACACTTGCAAAACGGCGCCGAGGACCTGGTCGCCGCGACCCTCGAGTTCGAGAGCGGCGCCATCGGCGACGTATTCGGCGTGGGGAGTTCGCTGGCGCCCGAAGGGAGAGGCTACATTCTTTTCGGCAGCAAGGGCACCCTGCATTCGACGACGCCGACGGCGGCCGAGAGCGAGACGAGTCCGACGCGGCATTTCGGCAAGCTCATGCTGTCGATCAAGGAGGAGGCGCCGGGGCAGGGATGGACAGGTCCGAACTTCGAGCCCCTGGATACGAGCGGCGTCGACCTGCCTACCACCGACTACTTCGTCAACGAGATCCTGCACTTCGCCCAGTGCTGCAGGACCGGCAGCGAACCCATCAGCAGCGGCCGGGACAATATCGAGACCATCAAGATCATCATGGGCATCTTCGAGTCGTCCCGCAGGGGAGGAGAAGCCGTCGACCTGGACGACCTCTGACGCCTGCGTTCGTCGCGCGGAGAAGATGATGCGCGTTGTCTACAACCTGCTCCTGCTAATCGCCCTGCCCCTGGTCTGGCTGCGCCTCTTCGTCCGGGCCGGGAGCGAGCCCGCTTACGCCGAGAGACGTGGCGAACGCTGGGGACATGTCCCCGAAAACGTGGGCCGGGACGTGATCTGGTTCCACACGGTTTCCGCAGGTGAGGCCATAGGCGCTGCGCCGACGATCCGCGCGCTCAAGGCGCGTATGCCGGACACGCGGTTCCTGGTTACGACCACGACGCCCGCCGGCAGTGAACAGGTCGTCGAGCGCCTGGGCGAGATCGTCGATCACTGTTACGTGCCCTACGATTATCCCTGGGCCGTGACCCGGTTCCTGCGCCGCGTGGAGCCGCGAGCGCTCGTTTTGATGGAAACCGAGCTGTGGCCGAACATCCTCCGCGGCGTGAGAGGGAGGGGCGCTCTCACATGCCTGGTCAATGCCCGTCTATCGGAAAGATCAGCACGCCGGTATGCCCTCGTCCCGGGCCTGACCCGGACCATGCTGCGGGATCTCGATCACCTGTTCTGCCAGTACCCGGAAACGGCGCGACGGTTCGAGGGTCTCGGAGCGGACAAGGCCCGGCTCGAAGTCACAGGCAGCATCAAGTTCGATCTCGACATCCCACCCGATCTCGACAGCGAAGTCGCGCGATTGCGCCGCGAGTGGACATCGGAGCGGCTCGCCTGGATTGCGGGCAGCACCCATCCAGGCGAAGAAGAGATCGTGCTGTCAGCGCACGCCGAACTGCTGCGCCGGTTTCCCGACCTGTTGCTGGTCCTCGTCCCTCGGCATCCACGCCGCGTCGACGACGTGGTCACCCTGTGCGACCGTTCGGGACACTCGTCGGTCCGCTTGTCCCACGGACCGCCCGACGAGGACAAGCCGAACGTACTTATCGTCGACGTGATGGGGCAACTGCTCTATTGGTATGGGATCGCGCACGCCGCCTTCCTCGGCGGCAGCCTGGTGCCGGTGGGCGGCCACAACCCCATCGAAGCGGCGGTTCACGGCACACCCATGCTGATGGCCCGCCACCGCTTCAACTTTGCCGAGATCACGCAACAGTTCGAACAAGCCGGCTGTCTGGGCTCCGTCGACGAGAGGAGCCTTGCCGGCGCGGTTGCGGAGCTGCTCGCAGACCCCGAACTTCGAAACACCCAAGGCCGCGCAGCGCGTCAAGTCATCGATCAAAACCGCGGCGCCAGCAACAAACTGCTCGCACGGCTCGAGGAGATCATCGCGTAGGGTCTATTCGCCCGCCCGCATCCTCGATATCACGTCCCTGGCGAAGTCCCGGTACGCGCCGCGCGCGTTGCCGCCGGGTGGGATGAAGCAGATCGCATCCAGCCCTTCGGCTTCCAACGCGTTGAGTTGCTCGATGATCGAATCCGGTTCGCCCACGATGCCGAAAGCGCTCACCAGTTCCGGGGTGATGAAATTTGCCTCGTCTTCATCGATGTAGCTGTAGTGGCTCTGGTGAAGCAACTGGTGCCGATGTTCCGCGTCGCGCGACTCGTGGAAGGCAAGGTAGTCGTCCCAGATCGGTCGTATGTAGTCCGGCGGCTCGATGCCGACATCCCGGACTGCGTCCACCAGGTAGTGCACATTCGCCATGATGGACGGGCCCAACTGTTGCACCACGCGCTCCGAGTCGAGGGCCTCGCCAGGCTCCAGCACTATCAGGTTGACCAGTGCGGTGGTAAGGAACCCATCCAGACTGCGGCCGGCGCGTTCCGCCCCGCGACGCACGTTCGCCAGCGCCTCGCCAATGGTGCCGCCCCGCGGAATCCCGGTGATCAGGCCATCTCCCAGCTCGCCGGCAATCGCCTGGGCTCGGGGACCGAAGCCGCCGACGTGGATCGGAACGGGGCCGCTCAGGTCGTAATTGCCCTGCCCCGGTCGCTGAAATCGGATTGGATGCGGGTCACCGTTCTCGGCGTATTCGACCTCCTCGCCGTGCAGAAGCCCCCGGACCAGTCGAATGTAGTCGGCAAAGGGTTTCACCCGCGTGGGCGGGCGCCCGAGGGTCCGCATCGCCGTATTCCCCGTCCCGATGCCCAAAAACACGCGTCCGGGTGCGAGTTGATTGATCGTGGCGATGCCGTTGGCCATATCCGGTGCCGTGCGCAGGCCCGGAATCGCAACTCCGGTCCCAATGCGCATGCGCTGGGTGCGCTGCGATATCAGTGCGAGTGCGGCCCAGGGATTGGACGCCAGCATCGGCGAGTCGCCGACCCAGCAGAAGTCATAGCCCAAGTCTTCTGCGTCGGCGACAAAGTCGACACGGGTAACACGGCCGCAGGAAATACCGAATTCCACTATTCCTACATCCCTTTCGGAAATCGTCCCTCAGGGGACGATTCGAACCACCGGGTTTGACGGGTCGGTGAACGCTGCGAGGTCGCTGATGTCCCGTTCCTCGAGAGACCCCGCGCTCAGCTTGAGCTGGAGCATGTCGAGCACGTAGTTGTAGCGCGAGTCGGCGTAGTCGAACTGCGACTGGAACAGTCTCTGCTGTGCCTGCAGCACGTCGACGATGTTGCGCGTGCCGACCTCGTACCCCGTCTGCGTCGCTTCCAGCGCGGACTCGGCCGACTTGATGGCGCGAATTCTTGCCTGCACGCGGACGACGTCCGTGACGACGGCGCGGAACAGGTTTCGCGTGTCTCGGATCACTGTCGACTCGCGTTCCTGCAGAAACTGGCGCGCCCGATCAACGTTGTGTCGGGACTCCCGCGACCGCGACCAAAGCGCGCCGCCCTGGAAGATCGGAATACTCGCCGACAGGACATAGCTTTGCGCCTCCGACTGGCTTGCGATCAACTCGGTTCCGCCGGTGGTCGAATAGTTGTGAGAAATGGCCGCCGACAGGGTCGGCAAGTGACCCGAACGCACCGCCCGGTGGCCGCGCCGCGCCGCCGTGAGCCCTTCGCGCGCGCTCAGGATGGCCAGGTTGGAGTTCACGGCCCGTGCTACCCACGCGTCCTCGTCGTTCGGCTCCGGGTCCGCAATGGGCAAGGCGCTATCAAGACTGTCGACACTCTCGTGCGCCACCCCGGTGATGGTCTTCAAGGTCTCGAAGAACACGTCGTGGTCCCCGTCCGCCTGGATGCGGCGCACGACGGAGGCATCGTAGGCAGCGGTCGATTCGAGCACATCGGTGATCGCGACCAGGCCGACATCGAAGCGCTGCTGCACCTGTTCCAGTTGCCGCTTGACTGCCTGCTCCTCGGCCCGGGCGGCCTCCACGCGGGCCTGGGCGCGAAGCACGTCGAGATAGGCGCGCGCGACCCGAACTATCAGGTTGCGTTCGGCATTCTCGAGATCATGTTCCGCCTGCACCGACAGCGACTGGGCGCGGCGGTAGTTGAACCAGCTCGGCGCGTTGAATACGGGTTGCCGAATCTGTGCGTTCCAGCCGTGGCTGTTCGAGGTCTGGGATGGAATCGTGAATATCTGGCCGAAGCTCGGGCTGTTCGGGTCGATGTCGATGCGCGAACCGGGGAAGCTGCGGCGGTTCTGGGAGGTCGACCCGCCCATGGACAGGCTCGGCAGCAACGCAGCGCGCGCCTGGGGCACTCCCTCCTTGCGCGCTCGGTAATCCGCCTTCGCAGCGCCCAGGACCGGGTCGTTCGCCCTCGCCGCCGCATAAAGATCCTGGATGCTCGCCCCATCATCGGCTGCATCGAGAGGCACGGCAAGACCCAGCACCAAGACCGCCGGGCCCACGCGCCACAACAGCTTCTTCGCGCGCCGCTGCTCGCAAATCGCCGCGCGGAGCCAACTGCCCGCTGCCGACTTTTTCATCGCTTCCTCCAATTCCTCCGCTTCTGCCGCCACCCCGACAAGGCGCGCCGCAGTCTACCACCCGCCGAAGTCGGTTGTGCCCCAAAAGCCGCTGCCGAACGATCTTCTAGTACAATGCTCCTTGTACGAAACGAGAGATGATTCTCGTCGCTCGGTTCTGGCTGGATTCACGCGCCAGGAATCGTGCGCCGCAGAAACTGCGTTTGGTGAGGAATTGGCGACATTGGTGTGCAATGACACTGGCGTGTAACAAGGCGCGACAAAAACGCTACAGCCTGGATCTCAGCGCACACATGGCCGAGTGCGAGGCCAACTATGCGCGTCTCATGCGCCTCATGCCGATGCTGGTCAACTCCGACCGAAGCGCCTTCGCCATAACGCTCGGCGACAGCGAGCCGCAGGTGATCCTGCGGATTGTCGAGCGTCACAAGTACACGACGGTGATCGAGCTCAGCCAGGCGAGCGCCCGGGGAAGAAGCGGCGACGCCGAGGACGTGCCGGAAACGTTGCTCGGGGTCCGCGTGTATCACGATGCCCAGTCCGCGGAAGTGATCTCTTTCCAGGACCAGCGCCGGTTCCGGGCGGTATACGAATATCCCAACTCGCACATGCGGCATCCCGATGAAAAGGTGCAGGTCAATCGCTTCCTTGGAGAATTCCTGCACATGTGCATCGAGCACGGCATCTCGATCGAACAGCCAGATGCCGCGAATCAATGCTTCCTCCCCGTGTCCGAACGTGACGGCGCTCCCGGCGTCGCGGCCGATGCAGAGTCGGGGAGCCCGGTGCGCGTCGAAAGAGCCGGAAAGAGCGTCCGCACCAGCAACGCCTTGGGTTCGATGGAATGAGGGTTATTCGAAAAGCGTAAATGGGTCTGACCGTATTGCAGATAACCGATACGCATCTGCTTGACTCACCCCGCGACACGATGTACGGGGTCAATACCCAAGACACCCTGGAAGCCGTGCTCGACCGGGCTTTCGGCCAAGTATCCCCTGACGTGGTGCTGGCGACCGGAGACATCGCCCAGTCTGCCACCGAGCCCGTCTACCGTCGGTTTCGCAACGCGATCACATCACGCTACGAAGGTCCGTGCGTCTATGTGCCGGGCAATCACGACAAGCAGGATCCCTTCGACGCGATCCTGTCCCCGTCCCGCCATAGCGCCCGCGGATGGGACATCATCGGCATCGACACCCACATCGAAGATCACGTGGAGGGCCATGTCCACGAGACCGAACTGCGCCGACTTGACGAGGAACTGTCCGGCGCCGACGGCGCTGCGCTCGTGGTCGGACATCACTGTCCCGTCGACATCGGCTCGCCGATATTCGACGCGCACCGCATCGTCAACGGCGACGAGCTGACGCGGCTGCTGAACGCCCACGACTGCGTGCGCGGCTACGTCTGTGGCCACATCCATCAGCCATTCGACGCGTTCGCGGGAGACGTTCGAATCCTCGCCTCCCCGTCCACCTGTTTCCAGTTCGCGCCCGGCGACGCCGATTCCCTCATCGACGGCGATGCCGCCCCGGGATACCGCTGGCTCGAACTTCTCGACAACGGCAACCTGGAAACTGGGGTTGCTCGCCTTGCCACCCACCCACCAGGAGTCGAAGAAGCTGCCGAGTAGTTATTCAGCCGAATCGATCCAGGTGCTGTCCGGCCTGGAACCAGTGCGCCGCCGTCCCGGCATGTACACGGATACGACGCGTCCGGATCACCTGGTGCTCGAAGTGGTGGACAACTCCGTCGACGAGGTCATCAGCGGCTTCGCCACCGAAGTGGAGGTGACGCTATTCGCGGACGGGTCCGTCGAGGTGCTCGACGACGGTCGCGGCATGCCCGTGGACGTGCATCCGGAGCACAAACTGACGGGCGTCGAGCTCATACTGACCAAGCTCCATGCCGGCGGCAAGTTCGACCGCAAGAGCTACAGCTTCTCCGGCGGCCTGCACGGCGTCGGCGTGTCGGTGGTAAACGCGCTGTCGAACTGGCTCGAGGTCGAAGTCAAGCGGGACGGCAGCGTGCACCGTCAGCGCTTCGAGAACGGCGACCCCGTGACCACACTCGAAATCGTCGACTCCGTCGGCAGGCGCAATACCGGGACACGCATCGTCTTCGAGCCCAATCCGGAGTATTTCGACTCACCCGCGTTCGGCCTGGCGAAACTGCGTCACGTCCTGCGCGCCAAGGCGGTGCTCTGTCCGGGGCTTCGCGTGAGCCTCACCGTGGAGGAAAAGCCGGAGCAGGCCGCAACAGACACCTGGCTATATGAGTCCGGGCTTGCGGAGTATCTGGAAAGTTCCCTGCCGCCCGAAGATCCGATCCTGGCGAAGCCATTCGTACACAGCGCCGAAGGCAGCGAGGAGTCCGTGGACTGGGCCCTGCAGTGGATTCCCGGTCCGGGCGCGCTCGTGACCGAGAGCTACGTCAACCTCGTGCCCACGCCGCTCGGGGGAACGCACGTCAACGGACTGCGCAGCGGCCTACTCGAGGCGCTGAAGGAGTTCTGCGAGTTCCGCGACTTGCTCCCGCGCAACCTGAAGCTCGCCTCCGACGACCTCTGGGATCGGTGCGCCTACGTCCTGTCGGCCAAGCTGGCCGAGCCGCAATTCAGCGGCCAGACGAAGGAGCGCCTGTCCTCCCGCCGGGCGGCCGCGTTCGTCGGGGGGGTGGCCAAGGACGCCTTTAGCCTCTGGCTGAACGAGAATCCACAGGAGGGTTCGAAGCTCGCAGAGCTCGCGATCACCAACGCGCAGAGGCGTCTGCTCGCGAGCAAGAAGGTCGCAAGGAAAAAGGTCCTGTCCGGTCCCGCCCTGCCGGGCAAGCTGACCGATTGTTCGAACCAGGATACGGAGCAGGCCGAACTGTTCCTGGTCGAGGGCGACTCCGCCGGCGGGTCCGCCAAGCAGGCTCGCGACCGCGAATACCAGGCGGTCATGCCGCTCAAGGGCAAGATTCTCAACACCTGGGAAGTCGACGCGAGCCAGGTGCTCGGTTCACAGGAAGTGCACGATATCTCCCTCGCCATCGGCGTGGAGCCCGGATCCGAGAACCTCGACGGCCTGCGCTACGCCAAGGTGTGCATCCTCGCCGACGCGGACTCAGACGGCGCCCATATCGCAACCCTGCTTTGCGCGCTGTTCCTGCGACATTTTCCGGCGCTGGTCGAAACCGGCCACGTATACGTCGCGATGCCGCCGCTTTACCGCATCGACATCGGCAAGGAGGTCTTCTACGCGCTGGACGATGAAGAGCGCCAATGGATACTCGACCGCATCGTCGCCGAGAAGAAGCGCGGCAATCCGGTGGTGCAGCGGTTCAAGGGCCTGGGCGAAATGAATCCCATGCAACTGCGAGAATCGACAATGGCCCCCGACAGCCGGCGGCTGGTGCAGTTGTCCCTGGGGGCGAAGGAGAAAACCTTGGAGATCATGGACATGCTGCTTGCCAAGAAGCGCGCGTCCGACCGGCGCGACTGGCTCGAGGCGAAGGGCGACCAGGCGGTGATCGCGTGACGGCGACCCCCATGGACACCGCGAACGGCACCGAATCCGTTCCGCTCTGGGAGTACACGGAGAAGGCGTATCTCGACTACTCGATGTACGTCATCAACGACCGCGCCCTGCCGCATGTCGGCGATGGTCTGAAGCCGGTGCAGCGCCGCATCGTGTACGCGATGTCCCAGCTTGGACTGTCGCCGCAGGCGAAATTCGCGAAATCCGCCCGTACCGTGGGCGAAGTGCTGGGGCGCTTCCACCCGCACGGCGAAAACGCCTGCTATGAAGCCATGGCGCTCATGGCGCAACCCTTCTCGCTGCGCTATCCGCTGATCGAAGGCCAGGGCAACTGGGGTGCCCCAGACGATCCCAAGTCCTTCGCCGCCCAGCGCTACACCGAGGCGCGTCTATCGAAATACGCCGAGCTGCTGCTGTCCGAAGTCCGGCAGGGCACAGTGGATTTCACTCCGAACTTCGACGGCACGGTCGACGAACCCAGACTGCTGCCCGCGCGCGTTCCGGTCGTGTTGCTGAACGGCAGCACCGGCATTGCCGTCGGCATGGCGACAGACGTCCTGCCGCACAATCTGCGGGAAGTGGTGGCCGCCTGCATCCGGCTGCTCGACGAGCCGGACGCCACGGATCGGGACCTCATGGAACAGATCCGGGGACCGGACTTCCCCAGCAACGCACTCATCATCACGCCGCCTGAAGACCTGCTGGCGGCGTACAGCGCGGGGCGCGGTTCGGTTCGCGCCCGGGCCCGCTATACGCGCGAGAACGGCGAGATCGTTGTCGACGCATTGCCCTACCAGACGTCCTCGTCGAAGATCGTGGAACAGATCGCGCAACAGATGCAGGCGCGAAAGCTGCCGATGGTCGTCGACGTGCGGGATGAGTCGGACCACGAGAGTCCGACCCGCGTCGTCATCGTGCCACGTTCCAATCGCGTCGACGTCGAGCGGCTCATGAGCCACCTGTTCGCTTCGACCGATCTCGAACGCAGTTATCGCATCAATTTCAATGTCATCGGGCTCGACCAGAAGCCTCGGGTATTCGGGCTCAAGGCGTTGCTGGCGGAGTGGCTCAGGTTCCGGCGCAACACCGTGCGCCGGCGCCTCATGTTCCGCCGCGATCAGATCGATGCCCGACTGCATATCGTCGATGGCCTTCTCACGGCGTTCTTCAACCTCGACGAGGTGATCCGGATCATCCGGGAGGAAGACGACCCGGCCGCACATCTCATGGCGCGTTTTGACCTCACCGCCGAGCAGACAACCGCCATCCTGGACCTTCGGCTGCGCCAACTGGCCAGGCTCGAGGAAGACGCGCTACGGGATGAACGCAGCTCCCTTGAAGACGAACGCCAGGAAATCACGAGCATTCTCGATTCAGGTTCCCGTCTCAAGACGTTGATCAAGCGCGAACTCGAAGCCGACGCGGAGAAGTTCGGCGACGCGCGGCGTTCCGACTTCCTCGAAGCCGAGGAGGCACGCCAGTTCGCCGCCGAGGAACTTGCGACCAACGAACCGATCACCGTCATCCTGTCTGCCAAGGGCTGGGTGCGTTCCGCCAAGGGCCACGAAATCGACGCAGATTCGCTGTCCTATCGCTCCGGCGACGAACTCTGCGCCTCCGCCCGCGGGCGCACCAACGACACGCTGCTGTTCTTCGACTCCACCGGACGCAGCTACGCTGTCGCCGCGCACACGCTGCCCTCATCCCGAGGCCAGGGAGAACCGCTTACCGGTCGCCTGAACCCCCCACAGGGCGCCCGCTTTATCAGCACGGTGATCGGTTCCACGGGTGACAAGCTCCTCCTCGCGTCGGACGCCGGCTACGGTTTCGTCGGAACCGTCGGTGCAATGACGACAAAGAACCGCGCGGGCAAGAGCGTGCTCAACGTGCCGAAAGACAGCCAGGTGATGTCGCCAGTGCCGGTCGCAGGCAAGAGTCACGTCGCCGCCGCGACAAGCCAGGGCCGCCTGCTCGTATTCCCCATCGCCGAGTTGCCCGAACTGAACCGGGGCAAGGGCAACAAGATCATCAATATCCCCCCGGCCTCGCTCAAGGCCCGCGAGGAGTTCCTCGTCGGCGTCGTTCCGATCGCGAACACAGACCGCCTGATCGTGCGCGCGGGCGGGCGCAAGATGCGGTTGCGATTCAAGGATCTCGAAGGCTACATGGGCGAACGCGCGCGGCGCGGCCGCCTGCTGCCGAGAGGCCTTCAGCGGGTATCCGCCCTCGAAGTGGAAGAACGTCGGCGCCGGCCAGCAAAGAGCTGAGCCTGACGCTCAATCACGCTCCCGTACGATCCAAGGGCCGCGTGGACAAGACGATATCCGCTCAGGTTGGTTCCGGCCAAGGCCCGGCGCGGCGCCATATCCGCTGCCAGTTTGTCCGGCCCGTCGATCCGGGAGAACACGTCTTCGCTGACGGCGAGTTTTCCATCCGGGGCCAATGCGGACAGGAGCAGAGCCTCGCGGGCCTCCTCGGACTCCTCGACGGTCGTGTTCGGTGCGGGTTCGTCGCGACGGTGCAGGCCGAAGCGAAACGTTGGCTGTGAGCGCGCAGCGCGTCGAAAGTTCGTGAGTTCGATCACCTTCGCAGTCAATAGCGCCGCGCAACACACTTCGAAACAGCGATCACTGCTCTGGGTACCGTCAAACATCACGAGGATCCCCGTACCGGGCAATGGCTCCGCCTTGCCGCCATAGATGTTCGCGACTTGGTCCGCTCGCTCAAGTGCGAGCCCGAGCACCGCGCCCTGTTCCTCTCCCGGCATGTTCTTCTGATCGAACAGGTTGATGACAAGGATGAACGCGGCACCAGCCTCGACATTCTCCACATCCGCTTCACGCGCTTTCGAAGATCGTGTCAGGCGGGGGGCGACAACCGCCAAGCCGATGGTCGCTGCCAGCGCAATCAGCCAGAACGGCACCGAGACGAAAACCAGCTCCGCCACCGTCGGCCGGAAACGCTCTCGATCCAGGACGATCCGCGCATAGCCGATTACCGTATCGTCCGCGGCAACCGGGTGCGTGTGATGCACTGTCCCTACCTCTTTCGCGTCGCGGCCCGAGAAGACCAGGACACGATCATCGACGGTATACAGACTGAATCCGACCACCTCGTCGAACGCCGTCATCCGGTGCCCAAGATTGCTGAACGCCACCGGGTTCGGCCGCAGCATGGGCTCGACAGCCAATTCGGCGGCCAGCGCGCCCAGCGTGCCGCCAAAACGGTCCATGCGCACGACCGCCCGCCGCTCCAGCACATGATCAACCAATGCAAAAAGCACCGCCGACGCGACGAGAAAACCGCCTGTAGCCGCCCACACCACCGCGGGTACGCGTTGGATGTGCTCGAACACAGGCGTTGGCATCACTACGAGGGGGGCGAATCCCGGAAACGTAGCACGGCAGCGCCATGTAACTCAATCGGCGCCAAGCCGCGACATACGCCCACGCGCAACGAAGCATGTAGACTGCCGCTCACGGGCGGCCATGGCCGCTCGATGCCACGCAACATTGCGAAACATGATCGTCACCCCGCTGACTTTTGTGACGGCGCCGCTCAACGGGACGTCAAGCTGCACATCCGGGAAGTGCTGCTTTCCGATGACATACCCGATCCAAGGGACGTCGTCCGGATCGCCCTGGTGGACGCCTGCAGCATCTTTCCGGAAATCCTGTCCGAGAGAGAGATCGCCCAGGCGACTCCGAGCATACAGCAGCTCAGAATCATGGACCTGATCGGCCGCGAGGTCGCCGGCGCGATGCTGCCATCCAACGCACCATGCTGATGGCGGTCCAGGCTCGCCTGGCGCGATTTCGCAAATACCTGCTGGTATTCGCCGCAACCAGCGGTGTCGCCGCTCTCGGCACCGCTCTGATTCCCCGTATCTTCATGCCGGACCGATTCGGTCCGACGCTGCTCCAGCGGCTTTGGAGCGATGGGGCCTGGCAGGAGAGCATCGCCGGTTTCGCGGCCGCTTCGCTCCGGAGGGTGCGGTTCGCGCTGCCGTTGCCCGCGCAGATGTTCCGCTTCGGCGCCGAACACGTGGCGGACGAAACGGAGACTTCTCCTATTCGCTCCTTTCGCTGCATCCGATCAACAAGAAAAATGGTCCCGGAACGGACCTCGAGCAGCAGGGTCTGCAACGTGTGCTCGAAAACGAAGAGAAGTTCTACGGCGAAGAGGAGCTATGCGGGCAACGGTACTTCACCGCCGTATATCCGGACTTCGCGATTTCGGACGCCTGCGTCGACTGCCACAACGACCACAAGGACTCACCGCGCACCGACATCGAACTGGGCGACGTGATAGGTGGCGGGGTCATTCGCATTCCCATGGATTGAAGCGACCGCAAACGCGGTCCGCCGGCCGGCGCGTTCAACTCGACCAATCAACTACCACGGACGCGAGCACCATCGCCGCGACACGACCGACACCTAAGCGACGCCGGTTTCAGCTGCAACACCGATACCCTGTACCGCGTGCCGCAATTTTGTCCACTGGCCGCTGGTCCATCCAGGTCGGTCTCCGACGAGACGCAGCGGCCATCGCCTCCTGCGACAGGACCGCCTATGTCGCGATTAACCTAGAAGCAGAAGCCAAGCCCAACCCGAGCGGACGTTTCGCCGCTGCTGGTGGCCGCACCGGCATTGATTACAACGTTCTTGTTTTCGCCCAAGCGTCCGGACAAACCCACCGCAAGACCTGTCTCGCCTCCGTAGGTACCCACGCCGACGCCGAAAAAGAAGTCGCTGGTGCCCGGCACCAGATTCGGTACGGCGCTAAGTGCCGCACCCATGGCGGCGATCTTGCTGACGCGCTCGTCGACATCGAACAATCGGTCGTTCAGGTCTCGGATGTTCATGTCGTTGCGAGCGATAGCCTCGGCGTTCGCGTCGATTCTCCCCTCGTTCGCATCAATCCGGTGCGAATTGTTCGTAACTCCCCTCGAGTTGACGCCGATCAAGCCAGTGTTGGATCTGATGCTCGCCATGTTCGAGGCGATGCCCTCGTCGTTCGACGCGATGTCCATCTTGTTCTTGGCGATCTCCCCGTCGTTCGACGCGATGTCCTCCTTGTTCTTGGCGATCTCCCCGTCGTTCGACGCGATGTCCATCTTGTTCTTGGCGATCTCCCCGTCGTTCGACGCGATGTCCTCCTTGTTCTTGGCGATCTCCCCGTCGTTCGACGCGATGTCCTCCTTGTTCTTGGCGATCTCCTCGTCGTTCGACTCAATCGCCGACTTGTTCCCGGCAATGTCGTCGTCGTTCAATTCGATGTTCGACTTGTTCTCGTCGATTTCATCTTCGAACGTGTGGGTCGCGAGTGCGTTGCCCGAAAAGATCAGTACACCCATTAGCAAGGCCAAGCGAATGGTTGAGGCTTTGTTGAAATTTGGCTGTCTCATGGTTATCCACCACCCTTGGAAATGTTAGTCGTGATTAGCGTACTACACGTGCGCGGAGATTTTTACATCGGCTGTTGCCAGACCGGCCGGTCAGTCAAAGGGGCATCTGCCGGTGGCGCGCTGCAACGTTCTGTCGCGCGGACCATGGCGTTATCATTCCTGCGCCTAAGCACAGATTTTTCAGCACGGGGGGAGTCATGGCCACCTACGCGACCAATCAATTTCGATCCGGCTTGAAGGTGCTGCTCGAGTCGGATCCCTGTTCGATTATCGAGAACGAATTCGTCAAGCCTGGAAAGGGCCAGGCGTTCAATCGCGTCAAGTTCCGCAACCTGAAGACGGGACGCGTCTGGGAGCGCACCTTCAAGAGCGGCGAGACCATCGAAGCCGCCGACGTCATGGAGGTCGAGATGGAGTACCTCTACACCGACGGGCAGTTCTGGCACTTCATGAAGACCGACGGCAGCTACGAACAACTGGCCGCAGGAGACGCGGCCATCGCGGAGGCGCGAAACTGGCTTAAGGAACAGGACCCCTTCATGGTCACGCTGTGGAACGGCGAGCCGATCTCCGTCACGCCACCGAACTTCGTCGAACTAGAGGTCGCCGAAACCGACCCGGGCCTACGGGGCGACACCGCCCAGGGAGCGACCAAACCCGCGACGATGACGACAGGCACAATCGTCAAGGTGCCCCTGTTCGTCAACATCGGCGACATCCTCCGCATCGACACGCGCACCGGGGAATACGTCGGCCGAGTCAAGAGTTGACCGCCGACCGGCGACCGGGCCGGGGATTCGCCTGGGAACCCGCCTGCAACGTCGAAGCGCTCAGGGTACGCGCCCGCATGCTCCGAGCCGTCCGGCGTTTTTTTGAGGAACGCGATGTCCTCGAAGTACAGATGCCGGCGCTAGGTCTACACGCCGTCACCGATCCGGCGATCGAGTGCACTCGGACGCAGGACGGGCGATTCCTTCAACCGTCTCCCGAGTACCACATGAAGCGCCTGCTCGCCGCCGGCGCGCCATCGATCTTCAGCATCGGTCCCGTGTTCAGGGCCGATGAGGCCGGCCGCTGGCACAACCCCGAATTCACAATGCTCGAGTGGTACCGGCTCGGATTCGACGCCGACGACATGATGGCCGAACTGGCCGCGCTGATTGATGCGCTTCTTGGTCCCTCCGACTATGAGCGGCGCACCTTCTGGAGCCTCGCGGCCCTCAATATCGACGACGCTACCACCGATGAACTTGATCTCGCCATCGCGGACGCCATCGCCAAACTGCGGGGCAAACGCGTATTCGTCACCGACTACCCGGCAAGGCAAGCCGCGCTGGCGCGGATCTCGAACGGCGTCGCCGACCGGTTCGAACTCGTCATCGATGGCATCGAGGTCGCGAACGGTTACCGGGAACTCAAGGATGTCGAGGAACTTGCCCGGCGCATGGCCGAGGACAACATGGTGCGCTGCGAGCGCAATCAGCGAGCGGTTGATATCGATCCGGCATTCCTCGCGGCGCACGCTACGGGGTTGCCGGACTGCGCCGGCGTCGCGGTGGGATTCGATCGCCTGGTAGCGCTCAAGCTTGGCGTCGACACCCTGGCGGATGCCATGCCCTTTCCCTACGACCGCGCCTGACTTTGCGTGAGAAGGCCGATGCACTGCCCCATGCGAATGGGCATGCTTGGCTTCAGGCCGGCGTCCAACTCCACCGCATCGCGCGGAAACAATACGATCACGGTGGACCCGAGCAGGAACCGTCCCACCTCCTCGGCGCGATCGAAGTGCATTCCGGCCCGGCGTTCTAGGCGCATGCGGTAGGGTGACTGCGGACCGTCGGACCATGCCGTCTCGATGCTCGCGACGATCAACGCGCCAACGAATACCAATGCGTAGCTGTCGAAGTCACACACCAACCGCTCGTTGCGGCAAAAGAGGCCTGTGACGGAAGCCTGCGATCCCTCGTTCACCGGAAACAGCCGTCCGGGAACCTCGATGGTGCGTTCAAGGCGACCGGCAGCGGGCGCGTGGACGCGGTGGTAATCCCTGGGAGACAGGTAGATGGTGACATAGGCGCCGCCTTCGTACCGTCGCGCGAGATTCACATCCGTCAGTAGCGCCGCCGCAGTGAACCTGTGGCCCTTTGCCTGCAACAGTCGCCCTTCTTCCACGATCCCGAACTGACTTACGTATCCGTCCGCCGGGCTGACGACCTCCCGTTCGTCCTCAGGCAAGGGCCGTACACCGGGTTTGAGGCGACGCGTGAAGAAGTCATTGAACGATCCGTAGTCTTCGGGCGACGCGCGTTCCGCCTCGCTCAGATCGACCCCATAGTGGTGCGCGAAGGCACGTACCAGGGCCAGCGAGATCGGTCGAATCTCCGTTCGTCCGAGGACACCTGCCAGGCGCGAGATCGCCTGCGTCGGGAGCGCCTGACTGAGCCCGGCAAGACTCAGCATTCGATCGGGGTGTCGTCGCGATTTCCCCACTCCGACCACGATCCCGGATAGGCGCGGATGCGGGGATAGCCGAGCAGGCGCGCCGCCATGTAGGCGAGTCCGGAGCGGTGATGGGTCTGACAATGGACGATCACGTCCCGCTCCTTGCGGATGCCCCGCGACGCGAGACAGCCACCGAGGTCCTCTATCAGGCGCATGTTCCGCCGGCGGTCGATCAGGTCCAGCCAATCGAGGTGCGTGGCCCCGGGGATGTGCCCGTTTCGTGCCGCCGTCGGCTTGATGCCCGCATATTCCTCGGCGCTGCGACAATCCCAGATGGTCACATCTTCCCGCCCCAGCGCCTCACGCACCGCGTCGATTCGCGCGATGGAATCCGGGTTCACGACAATCTCGATATCGGAAGGACTCGGCGCCGATTGCGGTCCGGACCCAAGTGGCAGACCCGCCGCGGCCCAGGCATGCAGGCCACCATCGAGATAGAGCCAGTCCTCGTGGCCGATGACGTCCAGCGTCCAGGCCAGCCGGCCCGCCCAGCCGCCGCCTTCGTCGTCACAGGTCACCACGGTTCGTCCACGCGCCAGACCGATGCGACGGAACAGCGCCGTCAGCAATGACTCGGACGGCAGTTCGCCGGGGGCTGGCGGATAACCCCGAACGAGGTCTGTCGGCGCGACATGCATCGCACCCGGAATGTGCGCCTGGGTGAAAACCGGCGGCGAAGTTACCTGCACGATGAGGAGATCGTCGCTGGACGACCGTGCGGCAAGTTCTTCGACCGTGATGGTTGCGGGCTGGGTCACGGATTCACACCGCTGGACGAGGTCTGAGGTCGCGCCGAATGATATATGCTCCCAGACGCAGTTACCCCATCAGCGCGAAGCATGCCGCCGCACCTTGTCTGGATGGATATGGAGATGACCGGCCTCGACCCGGAGGTCGACGTCATCCTTGAAATCGCCACCATCGTCACCGACAGCGAACTCAACGCGATCGCGGAGGGACCGGTGCTGCCCGTCTCACAGCCGGAGGCGGCGCTTGCCCGCATGGACGAGTGGAATACCGAGCACCATAACGCTTCCGGGCTTATCGACCGTGTACGACAGGACGGGGTGCCCCTCATCGAGGCCGAGGCGCAAACGCTGGACTTTCTCGAGGGGCACACGACACGGGGCACATCGCCGCTGTGCGGCAACACGATATGGCAGGACCGGCGTTTTCTCATCAAGTACATGCCGGAGGTCGCCGCCTTCATGCACTACCGCATCATCGACGTCTCGAGCATCAAGGAACTCGCCTTCCGCTGGCGCCCGGAGCTTATCTCGCAAATGCACAAGAACAACGCACACCGCGCGCTGGAAGACATCCGCGAGTCGATCAACGAACTCAGGTTCTATCGCGAGCGTTTCTTCAGAGCGCCTTGAACCGCGGCATCGCCTTCCGACTCGCCAAGCGCGCAAGTGCCCAGTCTATGTGCTCGGCCACCATGTCGTCCGCGTCGATCCGTCGCTGGCGCAGGAGTCCGACGAGCCTCTCGCCGTAGGGCGCATTTCCCGCCGCGACAGCGAGGTTCCGAACCCACTGTCCGTAGTTGACCCGTCTGAGCGCCATGCCTTCGGTCTTCGCCAAGAACGTCGCTTCATCCCAGCTCAGGAGCTCCGCGAGGCTCGCGCCGTCAAGCCCGTGACGCGGCGCGAAGTCCGCTTCCGCCGTCAGGTTGGCATAGCGGTTCCAGGGACACACGACCTGGCAGTCGTCGCAACCGAAGACGCGGTTTCCCACGGCTTCGCGCAATTCAAGGGGAATCGTGCCCTTGTGCTCGATGGTGAGATAGGAGATGCACTTTGTGGCATCCAGTCGCCGGGGACCGAGGATGGCCCCGGTGGGACAAACGTTGATGCATGCCTTGCAGGCGCCGCACTTGTCCTCCCGTTCGTCCGGCGCGAAGGCGCGAGAAACCGGAAGCGGGATGTTCGTGTAGATCTCGCCGAGAAAGAACATCGAACCCGCCGTCTCGTTCAGGAGGAGCGTGTTCTTGCCCGTCCATCCGATTCCCGCCTTGTCCGCCAGCGGCTTTTCCAGCACCGGCGCCGAGTCCGCGAAGGCGCGATAGCTGCCTCCGTCCACGCGAGTGTTGATGCGCTTGGCGAGCCGCGCCAGTCGCCGCCGCACCGTCTTGTGGTAGTCGCGGCCCAGGGCGTAGCGAGCAATGTAGGCGCTGCCGTCATTCTCGGGAAGCGCGGGCAGCGCATCGCCTGACAGGTAGTCCATTCGTGCCGAAATGACCCGCATGGTGGAATCGACGAGGCGTTCGGGATGCAGGCGCTTGTCGACATTGCGCGCCATGTAGCCCATCGTCCCGTGCAGACCTAGAGCGAGCCAGCGGCGCAGGTCCGGGGCGCAGCGGGAAAGGTCGGTATCGGTTATGCCGACCTGCTGAAATCCGAGTTCCGAAGCCCAGGTGCGGATGTCGTCCGCCAGTGCGTCAAGGTCCATCAGGTCACGCGCGTATAATCCCGCCATGCACCGCCCGGGCAAAGTCTACACCGCGGCCGAGGTTCGGCAGCTCGATCGGACCGCCATCGAACGCCACGGCATTCCCGGCATCAGCCTGATGCGGCGCGCGGGCCGCGCAGCGTTCGAGACATTGCGGCAGCGCTGGCCCGAATGCCCCGCCATCACGGTGGCCTGCGGCTCGGGAAACAACGCCGGCGACGGCTACATCGTCGCCGGTATGGCCGTCGAGGCGGGTATCGAGACCCAACTCCTGCAGATCGGCGAACCCGCCAGGCTGAAGGGTGACGCCGCCACTGCGCGCGACTGGGCCAACAATGTCGGCGTATCCCCCGCGGACGCCGGGCTTGAGATCACCGGTAGCGTCATCGTGGACGCCTTGCTGGGCACGGGCGCAAGCGGAGAACTTCGCCCGCCTTACCGCGCTGCCATCGAAGCGATCAATGCCGCGGGCAGGCCGGTCCTCTCCATCGACCTGCCGAGCGGAATCTCCGCAGACTCGGGCGCGACACTGGGCACGGCGGTCCGCGCCGATGTCACGATCACGTTCATCGGCGAGAAACTCGGCCTGCACACCGGCGCGGGCGTGGACCACACGGGCGAGGTCGTCTTCGATGACCTTGGCGTCCCGGCCGAGGTCTATGACGACGCGGCCGGTATCCCCGTACTTTCGCCGCCGCCACCTTTGCGGCGACGGCGCTCGGGACACAAGAACCGGTTCGGCCACGTCCTGGTCATCGGCGGCGACCACGGCATGGGCGGTGCCGTGCTGCTCACCGGAGAGGCGGCCCTGCGCACCGGATGCGGACTGGTCAGCATCCTCACTCGCGCCGAACATCGCGCACCCATCCTCGCGCGCATGCCGGAGCTCATGGTGCGCGGCGTGTCCGAAGGCGACGACATCAGCGACCATTTGGACGCCTGTACCGTTGTCGCCGCGGGTCCCGGCCTCGGGCGAGAACCGTGGGGAGAGCAACTGCTGGACCAGGCGCTGACGACCGGCAAGCCGACAGTCATCGACGCGGACGGGCTGAACCTGCTGGCATCCCGCAACCTCGAAGCGCCAGCGGACAGCGTCATGACGCCGCATCCCGGCGAGGCGGCGAGGCTTCTTGGCAGTGCGGTAAGTGACCGGCCAACCGCCGCGCGCGACATTTCTGCCCGGTTCGGGAATGTCGTGGTACTGAAAGGCGCGGGAACGCTCGTGGCCGAGGCAGGCGTTCTCGTCGGCATCTGCACAGCGGGCAACCCCGGTCTCGCCACCGCGGGCAGCGGCGATGTGCTCACGGGCGTTATCGCGGGACTGTTGGCACAGGGTTACGACATCCGGGCCGGCGCCGAAGCCGGCGTTTCCCTGCACGCGGCGGCCGGCGACCTGGCGGCGAGCCGTCGCGCGCCGCAACCGATCGTCGCGAGCGACATCATCCGACACCTCTGGCTGCGTTGATGGAGCCCCGTTGAAGACAACGACCGTAGAACTACCGGACGCCGACGCCACGCTGGACTGGGGCGCCGCCCTCGGCATCGAACTCGGCAACGAGCTGGTTTATCTGCGCGGCGAACTCGGGGCCGGCAAGACCACGCTCGCCCGCGGCATATTGCGCGGCCTGGGGCATACAGGTCCCGTGAAGAGCCCGACCTATACGCTGCTCGAGCCCTACGACCTCGGACACCGCGAGATTCTTCACTTCGACTTCTACCGCATCGTCGATCCCGAAGAACTCGAATTTATCGGCATCGATGACCTGATGGGGTCGGCGGCGTTAAAATTGATAGAGTGGCCGGAGCGCGCAAGGGATCGCTTGCCGGATCCGGACCTGGATATTTGGCTCCAAGAGATCAGCGGAGGCAGATTGCTTGAAATGGTCGATCACAGATCCTCCGGACCGTAGTCGGGGCGTCGTCCTCCGGGGGCTCCTCGCGCTGGCACTGGCCGCCGCCCCGTTCGCCTTCACTGGCGCCAACGCCGCCGACCTCAAAGGCATCCGCACCCACGATGCCCCCGACCACACGCGCGTGGTCTTCGACACCAGCGCGAAAATCTCCTACAAGATTTTCTCGCTGGAAAATCCGCTTCGGGTCGTTATCGATCTTCAGGGCACGCGCCCGCAGACAGCGCTCAAGTTGCCGAAAAAGGAAAGCGACCTGATTCTGCGGATCCGGCGGGCGGCACGCCCCGATGGTGCCTACCGCATCGTGCTCGACATCGCCGAGCAGGTCGATCCGAAACACTTTCAGCTTGATCCCATCGATCCGTACGGCTACAGGCTCGTGGTCGACCTGCATGCGACCCAGCGCAAGAGACCGGTCCCTGTCATCCGAATGCCCGAAGGCGAGCGCGATGTCGTCGTGATAGTTGACGCCGGCCACGGCGGAGATGACGATGGCGCCACGGGTGTCGGCGGAGTCAAGGAAAAGGACATTGCCCTCGCCATTGCGAGAGTCCTCGCAAGGGATCTCAACGCGACAGAGGGATACCACGCGGTCATGGCGCGCGAGGGCGACTACTACATTGGATTGCGGCAGCGCGCCGAATTGGTCCAGAAGCACTCGGCCCATCTCTTCATTTCAATTCACGCCGACGCTTTCCGCATGGCGAGCGTTCGGGGCGCCCACATCTTCGCGCTGTCCGAGCGCGGCAGTTCTTCCGAGGCCGCCCGCATCCTGGCGGAGAGAGAGAACAGTTCCGACCTGATAGGCGGCGTCGGCGGCGTCGGCGGAATCTCCCTCAACCGCCAACCGCCCCATGTCGCGGAGACACTCGTAGACCTCTCGCTGGGATTCAGCCAATCCGGGGGCATCGAAATCGGGGACACCATTCTGCGATCGATGGCACCCACCAGCCGGCTGCACAAGAGGACCACCCGATTGCAGAATTTCGCCGTGCTGAGGGCTGCGGGTGTTCCCGCGGTCCTGATTGAGACGGGTTTCCTCACCAATCCGGAGGATGCTCGCCTGCTGAAAACTCCCGCGTATCAAAGACGCCTGGCTCGCGCCATCGGCGACGGCATTCGCGCCTATGTCGCGCAGAATCCGCCGCCAGATACCCTGATCGCGGCGCGCATTGCCGCAGGCGGCACCCGCTACATCATTCAACGGGGCGACACGCTGTCGGAGATCGCCTTGCGCTACCGGGTGTCGATGCGGGCACTGCGCGCTGCCAACGGGATCAAGGGAGACCGGATTCGCGTCGGACAGGTGCTCCACATCCCTGCGGCGACGGCAGGTTCGTAGAGCGTCACGACACCAATGCCCCGCATCCACCGGCTGTCCGAGTTCGTCGCCAACCAGATCGCCGCCGGCGAAGTTGTCGAACGGCCCGCGTCCATCGTCAAGGAGTTGATCGAAAACAGCCTCGACGCGGGGGCGCGTTCGATTAGGACAACCATCGAGAACGGCGGCATCAAGCGCATTGTCGTGCAGGACGACGGCTGCGGAATCGCGCCGGATGACCTCAAGCTCGCCGTCAGCCGATTCGCTACGAGCAAGATCAGGGAGCCGGATGATCTCGATGGCGTCCAGACCCTCGGCTTTCGCGGCGAGGCCCTCGCGAGCGCCGCCTCGGTATCCAGACTCTCCATCACGTCAGCGACCGGAACGGACGGCGCCATGACCCTCGCCGTGGCGGGCGGTACGGAGCAGGCTTTCGGACCCGCCGCCCATCCGTCCGGCACCACGGTCGAGGTCGCCGACCTGTTCTACAACACACCGGCCCGGCGAAAGTTCCTCAAGACCGAGCGTACCGAAACCGGCCACGTGAGCGACGTGGTGCGACGACTGGCTCTCGCACACGCCGATGTCGCCTTCGAACTCAGGCACGGACAGCGCACCATGGAAAGGTTGCCTGCCGGACGGGAACTCGATGCGATCATGGGCAAGGACTTTCTTTCCCAGTCCATTGCCATCGACACCGTTAACGGTGACCTGCGTCTGAGCGGCTGGATTGGCCTACCCACCCACACCCGCGCCCAGGCAAACGCCCAGTTCTTTTTCGTCAACGGCCGCGCCGTTCAGGACCGGCTGGCGGGACATGCGGTGCGACAGGCATACCGGGACGTGATGTTCCACGGACGACATCCGGTTTTCGTGCTGTTCCTCGAACTCGACCCCGGGAGCGTCGACGTCAACGTGCATCCCACCAAGCGCGAAGTTCGTTTTCGCGACTCCCGACGCGTGCATGATTTCGTCTTCGCATCCCTGCATCGGTTGCTTACAGATGTGCGGCCCGACACCGGCGATGCGACGACCGGACGGCTTCCGCCCAGCGGAAACGCTCACGGACATGCGTCTTACCCGCAGACCTCCATGAGCCTCTCCTCTTTGATTGCCGACGCGCCGGCAGCAACCGTGCTCGACGCGCCGGCGGAGGAGGGCAGCGACGTTCCGCCCCTCGGCTACGCTCTGGCCCAGCTTCACGGGGTTTATATCCTGAGCCAGAACGAAGAGGGCCTGGTCGTGGTCGACATGCATGCCGCCCACGAGCGCATCACCTACGAGAAGCTCAAGACCGATTATGGGGGCGGCAAGCTGACGGCACAGCGACTCCTCGTCCCCCTAGGTCTCGACATCACGCCCCGCGAGGCCGATATCGTTGAGACGCATGGAGGGAAACTCCGAGACCTGGGAATGCACATCGATCGGACCGGACCCCGCAGCTGTGTTATCCGAGAGGTACCGTCCCTGCTGGCAGACGTCGACGTCGCGGCACTCGTTCGCGACCTGCTGGACGAAGTCGCCGAGTTCGGCACCAGCGACGCGATTCAGACGCGCGCGGAGGAACTGCTCGCAAGCATGGCGTGCCACGGATCGGCACGAGCCAATCGCCGCCTCTCGGTGCCGGAAATGAACGCCATCCTGAGGGAGATGGAGACGACGCCCAACGCCGGGCAATGCAACCACGGGCGTCCCACGTACTTCGTGCAGAGCATGCGCCAACTCGACCATCTGTTCCTCCGCGGTCGCTAGCGCCCGCCCCTTGCCCCCGCCCAAGCCGGCTACATGAAGCAGCGCGTTGCCGTGTGCATCATGGGGCCCACTGCCGTCGGCAAGACCGACGCCGCCCTCGCGCTCGCCGACCTCACCGACGTCGACCTGATCAGCGTCGACTCGGCGATGGTCTACCGGCACATGGACATCGGCACGGCAAAACCCGGCGTCGAAGTGCTGGCTCGGTATCCCCATGCACTGATCAACGTGCGCGAACCCACCGAGCCGTTTTCCGCCGCAGACTTCCTCACCGGGGCCGATGCGGCGGTCGCGAGCGCCCTGAATCGCGGCAGAACACCCGTTCTGGTCGGCGGCTCGATGCTCTACTTCAAAGCGTTTCGGGATGGTCTGTCGACGTTGCCAAGCGCCGATCCGGCGACGCGGTCCGCCATCGGGGCGCGCGCGGCGCGAACGGGCTGGAAGACCCTGCACGACGAACTCGCGCGCATAGATCCCGCTGCCGCGACACGCATCCATCCCAACGATCCGCAACGCATTCAGCGCGCCCTCGAAGTGTTCCACCTGTCGGGCATGCCGATCTCGCAGTGGTGGTCCACCTCTACCGCCCGCAGCGCGCGGCAGCGCCTCGACTGCGGGCTGGTCGAAATCGCGCTAAGTTCGAACGAACACCTCGCGACCCGAATCGCCGACCGCTTCGACGCCATGCTCGAACGCGGTCTCGTCGATGAGGTCGCGCGCCTGCGCGCCATGCCCGGCCTCGACCTGTCCAAACCCTCCATGCGCGCGGTGGGATACCGGCAGGTGTGGCGCCACCTTGACGGGGACCTGGATTCGAACGAAATGCGCAGGCAGGCCGTTTCTGCAACGCGGCAGCTGGCACGGCGGCAGGCCACATGGCTTCGAAGCTGGCGGGACCTCAGGTCCATCGAAGGTCCGCCCACCGAATCCGCCCGCCGAATCTTGCAATTTTTGGACCAAGCCAGCACAATTGATCGGTTATAGACCCGCTTGAGCGCGCGTCCCGGATCGAGGACAGGACCATGTCGAAAGGGAACCCCCTTCAGGACTCTTACCTCAACACGCTGCGCAAGGAGCGGATTCCTGTCTCCATATATCTCGTCAACGGCATCAAGCTCCAAGGTCAGATCGAGTCTTTCGATCAGTTCGTCATCGTCCTGCGCAACGCCGTCAGCCAGATGGTGTACAAGCACGCGATCTCCACCGTGGTTCCTACCCGGAACGTCCGTCTCAGACCGCCGGGGATGCGCGACGAGACCACGGGCGAAGTCAGCGAACACGCCTGAGACCAGCCGTCCTCGCACCAACCGAAATGCTGTTTGACCGTCCGCAGGCGGGGTCCCGCGCCGTCCTGCTCAACGTGCGTCTCGACTCCTCCGAGACCAACCCCCGGCTCGCCGCCGAGGAACTGGCGGAGCTGGTGCGATCCAGCGAGGTCGAGCCCGTCGCGCTCATCCAGGCTCGGCGCCCTCGTCCGCACCCGAAGTGGTTCATGGGTAGCGGCAAGGTGGACGAGGTGGCAGCGGCAATGCATGCCGAGGCTGCGGACCTGCTGATCGTCAACCAGGAGCTCACTCCCGCCCAGCAACGCAACCTCGAACAGCGGCTGGACCGCCGCGTGATCACCCGCACGGAACTCATCCTGCAGATATTCGCGGCCCGCGCCCAGACCCGCGAGGGCCAGTTGCAGGTCGAACTCGCGCAACTCAGCCACATGCAGACGCGCATGGCGCGGGGTTGGTCCCACCTCGACCGGCAGCGCGGCGGACTCGCCATGCGCGGCGCCGGTGAGAAACAGATCGAACTGGACGCACGCATTCTCCGAGACCGGATCCGGCGTGTCCGGGCGCGGCTGGAAGGCGTCCACCGGCAGCGCCAGCGAAGCCGGCGACGCCGGGCAAGAACCGGGATCCCGACCGTTGCGCTCGTGGGCTACACGAATGCTGGCAAGTCGACCCTGTTCAACGCCCTGACAGACGCCGGCACGACCGTTGCCGACCAGCTATTCGTCACCCTCGACCCGCTCATGCGCCGCACCGATATAGACGGCGTCGGCAAGGTGGTGATGGCGGACACGGTGGGCTTCATTCGCGATCTTCCGCACAGTCTCGTTGAGTCTTTCAAAGCCACACTGGAGCAAGTTTCGGAAGCGGACCTGCTGCTTCACGTCGTCGACGCCGCCGCGCCTGACGCGGCAGACCTCGTCTGCCAAGTGGATGCCGTGCTGGAGGAAATCGGCGCCGCCGATGTTCCGACGATCAAGGTTCTCAACAAGGCTGACCTCCTCGATGAGCAGGGTTCACCCGTTCTCGAAGACCAGTGTGAGAACGAACTGGCGCGAGTCGTCGTGAGCGCCCGGGACAAGACCGGTCTGCCGACATTGAAACGGGCGCTCGGACGCGCCCTCGGCGTCGGCCCCCGACCGATAACGATCCGTCTGGGCTCCGGGTCGGGCAAACTCCGGGCACGCCTCTACGCCGTTGGGGCGGTGCTGGCGGAGAGCGTCCAGGAAGACGGCACATTCGCGTTGCAGGTCCGACTCGACCACGCCGAGGCCGCCAGGCTTCTGGGCAACCACGCAGTCCCGCGCCGAGCGGCTGCCACGACCGCAACGGGGAAATAGCCCCGATGATGCCTGGTCCCGACGTTCGCAAATCGTGTCCCAACAGGGAGAAAAAGCCCTGCAGTTCGCCGCATCGGAGGCCGGGGACCATGTTGCAGGGAACGATGGTCACCCATAGAATCGCATCGATACCCAATAACTGAGCGACGGGGCTCCCATTACCCATGGCGTGGAATGATCCAGGCGGCAGCGGGCCAAGAGACCCGTGGGGCGGCCGAGGCGGCGATCAAGGTCCCCCGGATCTCGACGAGTCGCTTCGCAAGCTGCAATCCCAACTTTCCGGCATATTCGGGCGCCGCGGGGGAGGTAGCGGTGGCGGCATAAACCTGAAGGTCTACGCCGGGGTGCTCGCAGCGCTTATTGTCGGCTACGGCGTGTGGGGCATATACACGCTTGACGCCCAGGAGCGCGGTGTGGTGTTCCGCTTCGGCAAGGCCCAGGACGAGGTCAAGCTCCCGGGCCTGCACTGGAACCCTCCGATCATCGACCGCGTGGAAACAGTAGTCACTACGCGCCTCAACGAGAAGTCCCACAACGCGCTCATGCTCACCGAAGACGAGAACATCGTCGATATCAGCATGACGGCCCAGTACGTCATCAACGATCCCGTTTCCTATCTTGTGCAGGTGAATGAACCGGACAAGAGTGTGGAGCACGCGATGGAGAGCGCGCTGCGGCATGTCGTCGGCAGTTCAACGATGGACAACGTTATTACCGAGGGACGTGCCGCCTTGGGTAGCGAAGTGCAAGAGCGCCTGCAGAGCTACCTGAACCTCTACAGGACCGGCCTCCTGGTGTCGACGTTGAACATCGACGAGAGCGGGCCGCCGGACCAGGTGCAGGATGCATTCGACGACGTACAGAAGGCCAAGGAGGACGAGGCGCGCTTTGTCAACGAAGCCAATGCCTACCTCGAAAAGGTCGTTCCGGAAGCACGCGGCGCGGCGCAAAGGCAACTCGAAGAGGCCAGTGCCTACCGCGACCGGGTGCTCGAAAGGGCCAGGGGAGAGGCAGATCGGTTCACGAAACTGCTCAAGGAGTATCACCTGGCGGAGGACGTCACGCGCGACCGCCTGTACATCGACGCCATACAGTCGGTCTTGAGCCAGAGCTCAAAAATCGTCGTGGATGTCGAGGGCGGCAACAACCTCCTGTACCTGCCGCTTGATCGCCTCATGCAGAGCAGCGGCACTACCGGTGGCGTCGGAGAGTCCGAACTGCGGCAGTTGATCGACCAAATCGTAAGCGAACGCCTACCTGCGACTCGACGCGACACGCGGTAACGGGTCAGGAATTGGCGAAGTGAAGACAGGCAAGAGGGCAGACCGATGATGTCAATCCGCAATATGCTGCTAGGCGCCCTTGTGGTCGTGATTGTGGTGTTGCTCACCGACGCGATTTTCACCGTACACGAGACCGAACGCGCTCTCGTGCTTCGCTTTGGTGAGGTAACACAGGTCGACCTGGACCCGGGGCTGCATTTCAAGCTGCCCATCGCCGACGACGCCAAGAAGTTTGACGGTCGTATCCAGACCCTGGATTCGCCGCCGGAACGTTACTTCACGCTGGAAAAGAAACCTCTCATGGTGGACTCGTTCGTCAAGTGGAGGGTGAGCGACGTCCAGACTTTCTACGAGACAACATCGGGCGGCGACCAGACGAGGGCGGAACTCCTGTTGAAACAGCGCGTGAACGAAGGCTTGCGCAACCAGATCAGTCGCCGGGACATGCATGAGGTCATTTCGGGAGAGCGGGATCAACTGATGGCGGACTTGACGCAGCAGTTGAACAACGAAATGAGACGCGATGTCGGCGTGGACGTCATAGACGTCCGGGTGAAGCAGATAGACCTTCCGCCGGAAGTGTCTTCCGCCGTCTATGATCGCATGACCTCGGAACGCGAGATCGAAGCGCAGCAGTACCGGGCGACCGGTCGCGAACTCCACCTCGGCATTCGCGCGGATGCGGACCGCCAGGTCGTCGTTCTCGAGGCCGAGGCATACCGCGAAGCCGAGCAGATACGCGGCGACGGGGATGCCGGCGCGGCTGCCATCTATGCTGAGGCCTACGGCGCCGACCCGGAGTTCTACGAGTTCTACCGGAGCATCAACGCCTACGTGTCCGTGTTCAGCCAGAAGGGCGACCTCCTGATCGTGGATCCCAATAGCGAGTTCTTCAAATACCTGAACACCGGAGACGGCTAGCAGCCGGCGCCGTAGAACCGCATCCGCCCGCGCGTCCATGAGCGCGCGGTCAACTAGCGAGAGAAACTGAAGTGGGACGCAGCGTCGTCGTGCTCGGTGCCCAGTGGGGCGACGAGGGCAAGGGCAAGATCGTGGACCGCCTGACCGAACAGGCGGCGGCGGCAGTGCGCTTCCAGGGCGGACACAACGCCGGACATACCATCATCATCGAGGGCGAGAAGACCGTGCTGCACCTCATCCCGTCGGGCGTCCTGCGTCCCGACGTGCAGTGCCTCATCGGCAACGGCGTCGCGCTATCGCCGGACGCGCTGATGGAAGAAATTCAGGAACTCGAAGCGAAAGGCGTCGACGTTCGCAGCCACCTGCGCATCTCCCCGGCGTGTCCGTTGATCATGCCCTATCACATCGCCCTGGATGCGGCGCGGGAAAAGGCCCTCGGCAATCGCAGGATCGGCACCACCGGTCGCGGCATCGGCCCCGCTTACGAGGACCGCGCGGCGCGGCGCGGACTGCGTCTCGCCGAAATGTTCCATCCGCAACAGTTCGCCCACCAGCTTGCCGAAGTCATGGAGTACCACAACTTCGTGCTGGAGAATTACCACCGTGCCGCCCCCGTCGACTTCGAACAGACACTGGACCGCGCACAGGAACTTGCCGAATCGTTGCGCCCCCTTGTCGCCGACATTGGCGCGATCCTGCATTCCCTGCGCGACTCGGGCGCCAACATCGTATTCGAAGGCGCCCAGGGCGCGATGCTCGATATCGATCTCGGCACGTACCCGTTCGTCACCTCTTCGAATACCACCGCCGGCGGCGTCGCCACGGGAAGCGGTTTTGGCCCCCGGCATCTCGACTACGTCCTCGGTATCGTAAAGGCGTACTGCACCCGGGTCGGCTCCGGGCCGTTCCCGACGGAACTGTTCGACGATACCGGCAAGTGGATGGCCGAGAAGGGCTACGAGTTCGGCTCCACCACCGGTCGGCCCCGCCGTTGCGGCTGGTTGGACACGGTGGCGTTGCGGCGCGTCATCCAGAGCAACAGCATCTCGGGACTGTGCGTGACCAAGCTCAACGTGCTGGACCATCTCGAGCGGATCCAGCTATGTGTCGGCTATGAAGACGGCGGGTGCGGGAGTTTCGGCAACGAGTCGTACAGCCAGGTCAAACCCGTCTACGAGGAGCTTCCCGGCTGGAACGCGTCAACATTGGGCGTTCGCACCTACGATGCCTTGCCGGAGAACTGCCGTGCGTACCTCGGCCGCGTCGAGACCGCCGTCGGGACGCCGATCCACATCGTCTCCACCGGACCGGAACGGGACGACACCATCATCCTCGAGGATCCCTTCGCGCCATGATCGACTCCAGGCTGCTCGAAATCCTCGTCTGCCCGGTCAGCCGCGGGCCCCTCGTCTATCGCCGCGAACTGAACGAACTCTGGTGCCGGCAGAGCGGTCTCGCTTATCCCGTCCGCGACGGCATCCCGGTAATGCTGGAAGACGAAGCGCGCACGCTGACGGACGAAGAGCGCGCTTCGATGTCCAAATGAGTGCGGAGACGTTTGACCAGGTTTCGCATAGAATCGGTCAAGATCAATCGGCGATGGACAGGAAAACGTACGCAAATCGCCTTGAACCGGGCGATGCAACCGATGAGTGATATGGACCAGGCGGCAAAGAACACACCCGGGCTCGTGCTGGTCACGGACATGCCCGACATTGCCAGCCGGGAGCTGCGCAACCCCGAGGAAACCCTCGACTGGGTCGGCATGGGCGACGTACATCAACCCCTGCGCATTCGCGACGGCGGCAATGTGCGGGAAGTTCAGGCACGGGTGCAGATATACGTCGATCTGGCCGACCCGCAGGCAAAGGGCATCCACATGTCCCGCCTGTACCTGATTCTCGACGAACATTCGCAAACGCGACCCTTGAGTGTCGCCGGACTGAAACTCCTGCTCGCTTCGCTGCTCGAATCCCATCGGGGTCTTTCCGGCCGCGCCTTCGTCCAGTTCGACTTCGACTACTACCTGCGCCGGCAGGCCCTCGTGACGGAAAACTCGGGTTGGAACGCCTACCCGGTGTCCATCAAGGGCACCCACATCGATGGCGAAACGCACGTGGAGCTCGCGGTCGGAGTGCACTATTCCAGCACCTGTCCATGTTCCGCGGCGCTCTCCCGGCAACTCGTTCAGCAACAGTTCGAGCACGACTTCGGCGCCAGCGGAGAAGTGGACGCCGCCGCGGTTAAGGCGTGGTTAGGCTCAGAAGAGAGCTTCGTCGCAACGCCGCACGCCCAGCGCAGCATCGCGCGGGTACTGGTCAAGTTCGACCACAGGCTGGAGAGCTTCCCCATCACCGAGTTGGTCGATGCCGTCGAGGATGCTGTCCAGACGCCTGTGCAGACTGCGGTCAAACGCGAGGATGAGCAGGAATTCGCACGGCTGAACGCCTCCAACCTCATGTTCTGCGAGGACGCCGCGCGGCGGGTGAAATCCGCGCTGGAGCGCGAACCGCGGCTCGTCGACTACTGGGTGCGCGTCGAACACCACGAAAGCCTGCACCCGCACAACGCGGTGGCAGTGCTTACCAAGGGCGTCGACCGCGGCTACCTGCCGATCCCCTGATCAAGACTGCTCCGGGCTGCCCGCACAACGCAGCGATTGAACGATGGTTCATCCGCGACGCGGGGTCATTCGCCGCACGACGGTCGGACGGGTTTGGTGCCGAGGAGAGGACTTGAACCTCCACGGGGTTACCCCCACTAGCACCTGAAGCTAGCGTGTCTACCAATTTCACCACCTCGGCGAAGAAGCGGTCCGGTCGCCTGCATGGGTCGAGGGCGTCCGGCACCGGAAACGGGGCGCGCAATGTACCCATCGTCTCAAGGAGTTGTCAATTTGAGACGTCGTAGACGTAGGAAGGACCTGCCTGAGACGCAACTTTTGGCGAGCGATATCCGCGACGCCCTGAAGTCGCTGGACGCTCCCCAATGGGAGGACCTGGTCCGGCACTTTCGCCTTGGCAAGGGTGCCGGGACGCATCGGTTACGGCGCCTGCTGCGCGGACTCGAACACCTGGGCGAGGTCACGCGGTTGGCGGACGGCGGCTATGCGCTGGACAACGCACCGGAAGTGGTCAAGGTCGTGGAATCCCACGGCAAGCTGGTGGTCGAAGGCTCCGGGAACGAGTTGCCGCGCGGATCGAATGTCCGACCCGGCGACCGCATCGAGTTCCCGACTCGCCGCCAACCTGGCTGGCGCGCGCGACGGGACGGGGGTTTGCGCGTGGTCGAGCCGTCCGCCGAACCTCTCATCGGATACGTCGTGGAGGGGTATCAGCGACGCTTCGTCGAGTCCCTGGACCCGACGGTCAGGGGACGCATCGAGATTGAGGACGACGACAGGCGCGCCCGCGACGGCGATATCGTCGAGGTGTCGCTGCTGTGGCAGGACCAGGGCCGTTACAGCGGCCGCATCCTGTCCGTGCTGCGCGCAGGAAACGAAGCCGACCGTGCGGCTACCGCCTTGCTATCGAGCTACCGCGTGCCCGTCGACTGGCCCGATGCACTCGAAGCGCCCCGCAGCGTGACGGCCGGTGACACGGTCGGACGCCGGGATCTCACCGCGCTGCCGCTCGTCACCATCGACGGTCCGGATGCGCGCGACTTCGACGATGCGGTGTATGCCGAGCCAAAGCCGCAGGGCGGCTGGCGACTTGTCGTCGCCATTGCCGATGTCGCGCACTACGTGAAACCCGGCTCCCCGCTCGACATCGAAGCGCGTCGGCGCGGCAACTCGGTCTACCTGCCGGACCGCGTCATCCCGATGCTGCCGGAATCGCTTTCCAACGGCATCTGCTCGCTGGTTCCAGGCGAAAGGCGTCTCGCGCTCGTCTGCGACATGCAGGTATCGGCGGCGGGAACGGTGTCGTCGAACGAGTTCTACGAGGCCGTCATTCGGTCGCACGCGAGGCTCACGTACGAAGAAGCGGCAGCGGAGCCCCCCGGCCTCGCCGCGCTGTTCGAGGTGTACCGGGCGCTGCGGGCACAACGCTCAGAACGGGGTTCGGTCGACTTCGACAGCCGCGAGACTCACCTCTCCCTCCAAGACGGCCGCGTCAGCTCCGTCACGCTGACGCAGCGCAACGATGCCCACAGCATGATCGAAGAGGCAATGGTCGCTGCGAACGTGTGCGCAGCCAGGCGATTGGATGCGCCGCTCTATCGCGTCCACGAGGCACCACAGGCAGAGAAGCTGGACCAGCTTGTCACCGCCCTCGCATTCGCGGGTATCCGGCTATCGGCTCGCGATACGACACCTAGGGCATTGCGCGACCTCATGTCCCGCGCGCTCAGGGAAAGTCCCCGGAACACATGGCTGCTTGAAATGCTCCTGCTCCGGTCGATGCACCAGGCCCGCTACGACCCACGCAACGTCGGGCACTTCGGCCTCGCCCTGCCGCAGTACACGCACTTTACTTCCCCGATTCGACGCTACGCCGATCTCACGGTGCATCGCATGATCAAGTCGGGCGAGGCGCCCCCCTCTGCAGAGTGGCTCTCGCAGACCGGAGCACATATCTCCATGACCGAACGTCGCGCCGACGATGTTGCCCGCGCCGTCTCCGACTGGTTGCAGTGCGACTACATCAAGGACCGGACAGGCGAGGAGTTTTCCGGCGTCGTTGTCGGCGTGACGGAATTCGGGCTGTTCCTACGGCTCGCCGACGTCTTCGTCCAGGGGCTCCTGCACGTCTCCAATATCGGACGCGACTACTATCACTACGTCCCGGAGTCGATGGCCCTGGTGGGCGAGTCCTCGGGCCAACGCTTTACCCTCGGCGACGAACTCCAAGTCGTGCTGCGGGAGGTCTCGGTCGAGACGCGTCGCGTAGACCTTGTCCCGGCGCGACGAAAGCGCGCACGACTTCGATGAAGGAACCGACCGACGACTGGATCTACGGCGCACATTCCGTGCGCAACGCCCTCGAGGCGGAACCAGGTCGCGTGCGCCGGGTGTGGGTTGCCGCCGGCCGCCGATCGGAAGCGCTGGCCGCATTGATCGACGAGGCGCGGGCATCGGGCATACGCGTCGAGTCCGTGGACAGGCGCATGCTCGATCGCGTGGCACAGGGCCCTCACCAGGGCGTCGCCGCGCAATGCCATGCCGTTGCTCCCGCCACCGAGGCAGAGCTGGAACGCCGCTGGCCCACCTTCGAGTGTCCTTTCATCCTGGTGCTGGACCAGGTCCAGGATCCCCGCAATCTCGGCGCATGCCTGAGGTCGGCGGAGGCGGCCGGCGTGGACGCCGTGCTCTTGCCCAAGCGCCATGCCGCCGGGCTGACAGCGGCGGCGGTCAGGACCTCAAGCGGCGCTTTCGAACACCTCTTCGTGGTGGCCGTGACGAATCTTTCACGCAGACTGGCCTGGATGAAGCAGCAAGGGGTGTGGACCATCGGCGGGCACCAGGATGCCGAGACAACCCTTCACGAGCTTGAGATCCCCAGCCCCACCGCTGTCGTGGTGGGCGGCGAGGGGAAGGGCCTGCGGCGGCTCACAATGGAACATTGCGACCACCTGGTCCGGATTCCAATGGCCGGCGCGGTTTCCAGCCTGAATGTCGCGGTGGCTACGGGAATCTTGCTGTTTGAAGTCGTGCGAACGCGCCAGTAGAATCCGGATTGTCCATCCTCGCTTCACGCGCATTGGAACGCGGAGGCGAACCCGAGAGGAGGAATTGAAATGAGACATTACGAAGTCGTCTTCATGGTGCACCCGGACCAGTCGGAACAGGTGCGCGGCATGATGGATCGCTACCGCCAGATGATCGAACGCGGAGGTGGCACCGTCCATCGAATGGAAGACTGGGGCCGACGCCAGCTCGCCTATCCCATCGCAAAGATCCACAAGGCGCACTACGTGCTGATGAACGTGGAAGTGGACGCCGAGACGCTCGAAGAGCTATCGAGCGCATTCCGCTTCAACGACGCGGTAATCCGCAATCTCATCATCCGGCGCCAGCACGCGATCACGGAATCTTCCAAGATCTACGAGGAAGAACTCCGGGAGCAGGAGAAGGACCGCGAGCGGGAACGCAGGCGCGAAGAAGAGGCCGCGGCCCGTGCGTTGCGACGGGCCAGGGAAGAGGCGGATGCCGCGGCTGCGGCCGCAGCCGAAGAGTCCGACGAGCCCGAAACCGTGGACGCGGAGTCCTAACCGATGGCCAGGAACTTTCGACGCAAACGCTATTGCCGATTTACCGCTGAAGGCATCAAGGAGATCGACTACAAGGATCTCGACCTTCTCGCGCCCTACATCACGGAAACCGGCAAGATCGTGCCCAGCAGGATCACCGGTACCAGCGCCCGCTACCAGCGGCAGCTCGCGACGGCGGTCAAACGTGCCCGATACCTGGCGCTGGTCCCGTACACGGATCAGCACAAGTAGGGTCGAGGTCAAGAGAAAATGAACGTCATCCTGCTCGAACGCATCGGCAAGCTCGGAACCCTGGGAGACGAGGTCTCGGTCAAGAACGGCTACGCGCGCAACTATCTCATCCCTACCGGAAGAGCCGTGCGCGTCACCCCGGAAAACCGGGCAGCGTTCGAAGGGCGCCGCGCCGAACTCGAAGCGGCAGCCGGCGAGAAGCTCGCCGCCGCCGAAACACGCGCCGCGGCCCTTGAAGACGTCTCCGTGACCTTGATGGTTCGCGCCAGCGAAGAAGGAAGGCTGTTCGGCTCCGTCGGCACCGTGGAGATTTCCCGGGCACTGACCGACCAGGGCAACGAAGTTTCCAAGACGGAAGTGAGCTTGCCCGAGGGCACCATTCGCCAGGTCGGCGAGTACGAGGTCGAGATCCAGCTCCACCCCGGGGTGTCCGCGAGCGTCGGCATCAACGTCGTCGCCGAGTAGCACCCACGGCGCGAGACGCGACGAAACGCAAACACCAACGCCCCGGATTCAACCGGTCGCTTACAGCTTGTCCACAGCGTTGTCGAGGCGCTGCAGCGCCCTTGCAATGTCTAGGCGATGTCTTACGTGACTTTAGGCCGGCTATACCTTGACGGCTTGTGCGGGAACCTAGATCGTTAGGTTTCGACAGAGCGGCCTTCAACCCATGGCAGAACCCTCTACCGACCTTTCCTCCCCGACCAGGTTAAAGGTTCCTCCGCATTCAATCGAAGCCGAGCAATCCGTGCTCGGCGGATTGATGATCAGAAACGAAGCCTGGGATATCGTGGCCGACAAGATCAAGGCGCGCGATTTCTATCGGCCGGAACACCAGATTATCTTCGAAGCCATGGCATCGCTCGCCAACGAACTGCAGCCACTCGACGTGTTGACCGTTGCCGAGGCACTACAGGCGCGCAACCTCGCTGATCGCGTCGGCGGCATCGCCTATCTGGCGGAACTCGCGGAAGGAACGCCATCCGCAGCCAACATCGGGACGTATGCCGACATCGTGCGCGAAAGGGCCATTCTGAGACAGCTCATCAGCGCCGGTTCCGGCATCACCGAGTCGGCGTTTGAACCTGACGGTCGCTCCACCGACAACCTTCTCGACTCGGCCATGCAGGCCGTGTTCGACATCGCAGAGGGCGGCATGCAGGACGATGGTCCGACACCGGTCGAACCGTTGCTCCAGGGCGCTTTCGAGCGTGTCGATGAACTGTCCAAGAACCCCAATGCCCTGACCGGCCTCGAGACTGGCTTTCCCGACCTGGATCGGCTCACCACCGGCCTCCAGGACTCGGATTTCATCGTCATCGCGGGGCGTCCGTCCATGGGCAAGACCGCCCTTGCCGTCAACATCGCAGAGCACGCCGTCATGCAGGCGGACGACGACGCCGATGCGGTGCTCATCTTCTCCATGGAGCAGCCAGCAGAGCAATTGGTGATGCGATTGCTGTCATCCCTCGGCCGCATCGACCAGAACCGCTTGCGTACCGGCAACCTGGACGCCGAGGATTGGCCTCGGCTGGAGTGGGCCGTCAACCAGCTCAAGCAAAAGCCGCTGTATATCGACGATGCCGGTGGACTGACTCCCAATGCGGTGCGTCTGCGCGCCCGCAGGGTGGCCCGGACTACGCGGGGGCGGCTGAAGCTCATCATCGTCGACTACATGCAGTTGATGACTGCCGAGGACGCCGGTGAAAATCGCGCCACAGAGCTGTCCCAGATCTCGCGGACGCTCAAATCGATCGCGAGGGAGTTTCGCTGCCCGTTGGTCGCCCTGTCCCAATTGAACCGTGCCCTGGAGAATCGCGAAGACAAGCGTCCCCGCATGTCGGATCTGCGTGAATCCGGGGCCATCGAGCAGGACGCCGACGTCATCCTGTTCATCTACCGCGACGAGGAATACAACAAGGAGTCAGAACACAAGGGGCTTGCCGAGATCATCATCGGCAAACAACGCAACGGCCCCACCGGGGTCGTGGAAATGCGGTTCTTCAAGGAACTCACCAAGTTCGAACTACTCGATCGCGCCGATCGCGGAGACTACGAAGCCATTGACTGAGGATTCGTGTGGCCAGGGCTAAGGTCGCGTACGTCTGCGGCGACTGCGGCGTCGAACACCCGAAGTGGCAGGGCCAGTGTTCCGCCTGCGGCAAGTGGAACACGTTGCGTGAATTCACGCTCCAGCGCGCCACCGCCTCGCCGGGCGCCAGCGCCACGGGCTATAGCGGCACGCCGCCGACAGTTGCACGGCTGGCCGAAATCGAAACCGCAGCGCTGGAACGCATGTCTACGGGCATGGATGAGCTTGATCGCGTGCTTGGGGGCGGCTTCGTACCCGGCTCCGTCGTTCTGATCGGAGGAGACCCGGGCGCGGGCAAGAGCACGCTGCTCTTGCAGGTCGCCGCCGCCATCGCGCGCCGCGCGCCCATGCTCTACGTCAGCGGAGAAGAGTCCCTGCAACAGATCGCCGACCGCGCCCGCAGACTGGCCCTGCCCCTGGACAACCTCCTGGTTGCGGCGGAAACACGGGTCGAGGCTGTCGCCGAACTGGCACAGCAGCATCGACCCAGCGTGATGGTCATCGACTCGATTCAGGTCATGCACGTGGAATCCACCGGCAGCGTACCCGGCAGCGTCACCCAGGTGCGGGAATCGGCGGCGCTGCTGACAAGGCTCGCCAAGCAGACGCTCACCACGGTGATCCTGGTCGGTCACGTCACGAAGGAAGGCAATCTCGCCGGACCCAAGGTGCTGGAACACATGATCGACTGTTTCGTCATGCTCGACAGTCCGGCCGGCACGCGGTTCCGAACGTTGCGCAGTCAAAAGAACCGCTTCGGCGCCGTCAACGAACTGGGCGTCTTCGCGATGACGGAAACCGGCATGAAGGAAGTTGCCAACCCGTCCGCCATCTTCCTGCAGCGGCCAAAGGAGATGTCTCCAGGGAGCGTCGTCACGGTTACGTGGGAGGGCACCCGGCCGCTATTGGTGGAGTTGCAGGCACTCGTGGACGAATCCCGGAGCGGCTACTCCAGGCGCATCGCCGTCGGCCTCGATCCCCAGCGTATCGGCATGCACCTGGCGGCCCTGCATCGCCACTGCGGCCTGTCGCTGACCGACCAGGACGTGTTCGCCAACGTCGTTGGCGGGGTGCGCATCAGCGAGACCGGGGCGGATCTCGCGACGGTTCTCGCCGTCCTGTCGAGCTTCCAGAACCGCGTGCTGCCCCGGAACCTGGTCTGTTTCGGCGAACTCGGCCTGACCGGCGAGGTTCGAGCCGTGCCGAACGGCCAGGAGAGATTGCGTGAAGCGCAGAAACATGGATTCGAACAGGCGATCGCGCCTCGGGCGAACTTGACGAAAACCCCCGTGCCAGGCATCGAAGTCAAGGGCGTGACGAGCCTCGCGCAGACGTTGGAAGCCATCGAGGCGCTCGGCTAGGGGTGGCGTTAGCTGCTAGCGCCATGAAACCCGTCGTCCGTTCGGGCGCGCCGTGTTTCACCCCCGCCCAAAGCCCACTGCTTCGCTCGTCCCACCCGTCCCGACCCTGCGACTTGATCGGCACTACGTGCCGTTCTATGGCGCACGCTGCTAGCCGAATCCAACGCGGCATCAGTCGCGCAATTCGAATTTGATCAAGTTCCTTACATCATCCACCGTCACCGGGTTCCCGTCGACGAACTTTGGCGCATAGCGAAATTTCCTGGCCGCCTCGATTGCCGCGGCTTCGAACTCGCCAACATACTCCCTCCCCGCCGCGCCGCGCTGCCCACGCATCCGCGAATCGACGACCGAGGGGTCGCGAACGAAGCCCTTCTTGTCGACGGTGAACTCAAGCAGGACATACCCCTCAAGGCCCCTGACTTGCGCGGCCCGGGGATACGTCGGCGGACGCTTGAACAGCGGCTGGTAGTCTGCGGTACCTCCCCAGGGCGTCGTCTGTCCGATCGCCAGGCAATGCTCGGTGGCCCGCTCGCTCTCACCGAGGTGTTCGTATGCGTCCACCAGGTTGGCGCGCGCCATCAATACGGTCGGGTGATCGGGCGGAAGCAGGTCCACGACCTGGGTCATCGCCTCGACGGCATTTCGATACCTGTTGAGACCGAGGTCGATCTTGCCGATGAAGAACAGCGCATGCGCCTCTGGCTCGGTCTGACCCGATAGGGCGAAAGTGGCCGCCGCTTCACGCAGCATGCCTCTCGCCCGCCGGTCCCACCAAGCCAAGCTGCCCGCGTGCAGCTTGAGCAGGGCCATCGCCTCGCCGTCTTCCCGATAGTGCAGCCGGGCGAGTTTCAACATGCTCGTCAGGTGCCCTGATGCAGCGTCCCGCGGTGCGTTGTCAAACAATGACATATCGAGTTGAAAGAGTCGCTCGGACTCGCGACCAAATGCTTGCACCACGAGCTTGCGGGCTTCCTTCAAGACCGGGTATGCAGCGTTTTTCAAACCCGCCCTGGCGAGGGCGAGGCCGTGGTTGAGGGCCAATGTCGCCGTCACTTCGTCATTGTCGCCAAAGACCTGTGCCCCGAGTTCGCGTGCCTGTTCCGCATGCAACACAGCCGTGGAGTATTGCGATGCCTCCATGGCATCGAGATAGGCGTTGTATGCCACCGTAAACTCGACCTGCGGGTCGGTTTCTGGCGCGTCGTCCGCAGCCGCGACGACACCTAGGACCAACGCGAAACCAACGAAGAGCCCTCGACTGTCCATCGCGTCCTCCCATGCCCGAAAACAGGTCATGCCGCCGCCGACTCTAACTGATCCAACCGCGCAATCAATGCCTTGCCTTCGCAGCCGTCCAGTGGGCGGTTGGGTCGGACGCTGGTGACCTACGCGCAAGCTGCCTTCAGGCTATTTGCTTATGCGTTTGTTCTCCTGACGATTGCGCCCCCAAGGCGCTATCATTGTCGTTTCATGCCTTTCCCAGGCAAGGCGCGACCTGGGTCGGGAGAGCGAGAAGTTCTCCTTGCGGCTAGCGGTCGCGCCGGAATCCGGGCAAGCGCGATGCTTCCCGGCGAACGAGAATATAGTCAGGAGATCGTCGAATGGCAGAATCCAAAGTTCAAAACGGCGTAAACGTCGACGCGCTTCTCGCAGCTCGCGAGGCGTTGAGCGAAGCCCCCGAAGCCGCCAAGTTCAACTGGCGCGCTTCCTGCACGTGGGTCAACGGGACGCATAGCAAATCCTCCGTGGACGGCTACCACGGCCTCGGCGAGGAGCACCAGCACAAGACCACCTTCAGTTTCGATGCCGACCATCCGGCGGTGTTTGCATCCGAGGACAACGGCGCGACCCCGGTCGAGTTCGTGCTCGTCGGACTTGCGAGTTGCCTGACGGCCGGCGTGGCCGCCGTGGCACAGAACCGGGAGATCCAACTGCGCTCGGTGCAGGCGAATCTCGAAGGCGCAATGGACATCCAGGGGATTCTGGGTGGCGATCCGGATGTGCGAAACGGATTCAGCGACGTCAAGGTGACCTTCGACATCGATGCCGATGCGTCGAAGGAAGACATCGAAGCGCTTGTTGCCCAGTCGCAAAAGCGCTCCGCCGTGTTCGACATCATCACCAATCCCACGAATGTCAACGTCGAAGTGACGTGACGTGGGAAGGTCCGCTTATTTTCCAAGCGGAGCGATTCGATCAAGCAAGTAACTACCGTCATCGTCGGCGGCGGCCATGCCGGGCTTGCCATGAGCCACTGCCTGCGCGAGCACGCCGTCGACCACGTCATACTGGAACGGGGCCGCGTCGGTAATTCGTGGCGCACGGAGCGATGGGACTCCCTGCGATTGCTGACCCCCAACTGGCAGAGCCGTCTCCCGGGATACCGATACGGGGGCTGTGACGCCGACGGATTCATGACAATGCCCGAGGTGATCGGGTTCATTGAAGGTTACGCCGCGACGACTTCCGCGCCGGTGCAGGAAGAGACGGTAGTCACTTCGGTGGGCGCTTCGGGCGACGGCTTTCGGGTGGCCACCGATCAGGGCGAATGGCGTTGCCGCACCGTGGTGCTCGCAAGCGGTGCCTGCAATCTGGCCGACGTGCCCGTCGTCGAAAGCGAACTGCCGCCATCGATTCACGCGCTGACCACGATGCAGTACCGCAATCCGGATACGCTTCCTCCTGGGGGCGTGCTGGTGGTGGGGGCGTCGGCGACCGGCGTCCAGCTTGCGGAAGAGATTCACCGGTCCGGACGACCCGTGACACTGTCCGTAGGTGAGCACGTACGCTTGCCGCGAACTTACCGGGGGCGGGACATCCTGTGGTGGATGCAAGCTGCCGGCATTCTCGATCAGCGCTACGACGAAATGGATGACATCGTGCGCGCACGCAACGTGCCGTCGCCACAACTGGTAGGCACGCCCGAGAGGTCCACGCTCGACATCAACGCGTTGACCGATATCGGCGTGAAACTGGTTGGCCGGCTCGCCGCAGTGCGGAACGGCAAGGCGCAGTTTTCCGGCGGGTTGCGCAACGTGTGCCGCTTGGCCGACCTGAAGATGAACCGGCTACTGAACACGATCGACGAGTGGGCAATTGACAACGGCGCCGACGGCGGTGTCGATACGCCGCACCGTTTCGAGCCGACGCGAGTTCCCGATGCCCCGCCGCTCGAAATAGACCTGCAAACTGGCCACGCGGACGGCATTCGAAGCATCCTGTGGGCGACCGGATACCGCGCCGACTATTCATGGCTCGATCTTCCGGCGCTCGACCACAAGGGAAGGCTGCGCCACGACGGCGGGGTCGTCACGGTGCCCGGCGTCTATGCACTCGGGCTCAACTTCCTGCGCCGGCGGAAGTCGAGTTTCATCCACGGTGCCGAGGACGATGCAAGAGACCTCGCCGGGCATCTCGTCGGCTACCTGAATAGCGGCGCTCGCAGGGCAGTGGCGGGCGCCTGAAGCGAGGTTTCGTAAGCGATTTCCTACCCTAGGAATCACCTCCATCGCACGCCATTTCAATCCGACACCGCTAATATCGCTGCACCCGTCCGAGATAAGTTGGTCTCTCCACTTTTCGGAGAACCAATATGAAATTTCCAGTGTTTGCCAGAGCCTCTGTAGTCCCGCAGCCACAGAGACAATCCGGGCCATCGTTATCAATGGCACGCGTTTCCATGTTCGTGCTCCTGGCGCTCGCGGTTGCACTTGGTGCGCGCGCGGAAGAGGAACGTGTCGACGTGAATACGGCCGACGCGGAAACGATCGCCCGGGTGTTGGTCGGTGTCGGCCAATCCAAGGCAGAAGCCATTGTCGCCTATCGGGAGGCGAACGGCAGGTTTGAGACCGTCGAAGATCTGGCGCGGGTTCGCGGAATCGGCGAAGCGACGGTCAAGCGCAACGAGTCCCGTATCTCGCTGGGTGACGAAGAAGAGGGCTGACCTCCGGCGCATGGTCCGCCATGCGCCGGCTCTCCGAGGGGGTATGGCCGGCCCGCGTCACGCGCGGTGTCGGCACCCCACTCTTCAATCGACCAGCGCCGCATTCCGGCCGGCGGTGCGTCCGAACACGGCCCCGGAAGTCAGGCCCGAGCCCCCCGGATAGTTGAAGAAAAAGAGGCCTCCCATCAGTTCGCCAGCGGCGAACAATCCGGGCATGGGCGCTCCGTCCACGCCGATGACCCGCGACTCCGTGTCCGCATGCAAGCCGCCGAACGTGAAGGTGATGCCGCAGCTCACGCCGTAGGCTTCGAACGGCGGGGTGTCCAGGGTGTTCGCCCAGTTCGACTTGGGTGGACTGATCCCGCGGGTGCCCCTTCCATCCTTCACGGCAGGATCGAACGGGGTGTCTGCGTCGACTGCAGAGTTGTACGCGCGCAATGTCGTCAGGGCCTGAGCGGCGTCAACGCCGTCCAGCCTTTGTACCAGCGTTTCCAGGCTGTCTGCCGTGACCCTGGTTACCTGCCGAATACGATATTCGTCACGCAATAGCTCGGAAACCTTGGCGTCAAAGATCTGCCAGGCGAACTGTCCCGTCTGCGCAAGGACCTCTCGACCGTATTTCGCATAGGTGTAGTTGCGATAGTCCGCTCCCTCGTCGACGAAGCGATTCCCTTCGGCATTCAGCATGATCCCCAATGGGTAGGAGTGCTTCTGGAAATTGTCGCCCACGTCCAGGTCGCCGAATTCGGGCGCATTCATGTCCCAGGCTACCGCGTGGCAGCCCGACCAGTTGCCGCGCGACGCCGCCCCTGCCTCGATCGCCATGCGAATGCCGTCGCCAGTATTGAAGCGGGTGCCCCGAACCTTGGCGAGTTCCCAACCCGCGCCGAGGTACTGCGCGCGCCACGCGGCATTCGATTCAAAGCCGCCGCAGGCGAGCACAACGGCATCCGCCTTGACGGTTTCCGCCCCGATTCGCACACCGCCCGGCACCAGCGCTTCGCCCCGGACGCCGTATCGGATATCGATGCCCATTCCCTTCGCAATATCTGTCAGGCTGTCCACCAGTCCCGGGCCACCGCCCCAGGCCTCGATGGTCAGACCGCCCCAGAACCGGACGGTGTCCCCGATCCTGAACGACTGTCGACCGTACATGGGCAGGAAACGGACACCGTGCCCGGCCATCCACTTCAGCGTGTCGAAACTCTCGTCCACCAGCTTGACGGCGAGATCGGCGTCAGTGCGGTATTGAGTAATGCGGCACATGTCGTCATAGAACTGATCGCGTGTGTACGCACCGAAATCCGTCCGCGACAGTTCAGCCTCGCTCAGGTCGGGAACCAGGGAGCGAATCTCCTCGCTGCCCTCATACGCGAAACGCATGCCGCCAGCGGTGAATCGTGAATTGCCGCCGCGCAGTTCGAACGGCGCGCGTTCGAGCAACACGACGTCCGCGCCCTGTTCGCGCGCGCCAATGGCAGCGCAAAATGCGGCATTGCCGCCGCCGACTACAACCACTCGACGCGGCTGGCTCATGTGTTCGTCCCCCGATCAGGTGAAACGGATTGGGTCACGCATCGATAAGGCGCCGGAATTTCGGATTGCGTATACAGCGCAGGCCTCCCCCTTTGAAACGGCGCGGAGCGTACCACACGCCTCTGCCAAACAGCCCGGGCTGCGCTTTTCTTGCGCGCCGCCATGCAGGTGAGGCATGTTGCGCGGTGCCATGCCGATCTCTCCCACGAGGCGCCTTGGGGCGCTGTTTCTCACGGTAAGCCTTTCCGCAACCGGCGGACCCGCCGTGCCGGTGGACTTTGGACACCGCGTGGTGCAGAGCTACCCCCACGACCGGGATGCGGTCACTCAGGGGCTGGTCGTCCATCGCGGCCAGTTGTTCGAGAGCACCGGAGGATACGGAACATCGTCCGTCCGGCATGTGGACCTGCGCTCGGGGCGGCTGCTCGAGGAAACACGTCTCGCCGAAGAGTTGTTCGGCGAGGGTCTCGCCGCGGTCGGCGATGAACTCTTTCAACTCACCTGGCGTGCAGGTCTTGGCCTGATTTACGACTCCGAAACGTTGGCACAGTCCGGACAGTTCGCATATGTGGGAGAAGGGTGGGGGCTGACGTGGGACGGGACACAGTTCATCATGAGTGATGGCTCCGCATCCCTGCGCTTTCTCGACCGGGAGACCCTGCAGGAGGCCCATCGCGTCCAGGTGCGCGAGGGCAATCAGCCGCTCACCGCCTTGAACGAACTCGAATTCATCGAAGGCCACGTCTTCGCCAACGTCTGGAACACCACGCGAATCGCCGTCATTGACCCCAAGTCAGGCCTGGTACGCGGCTGGCTGGATCTCAAGGGCATCTTGCCTGCGCCTTTTCGCACCGAGAGCGTCGGCGTGCTGAACGGCATAGCCTACGACGCCGACCAGGGCAGGCTGTTCGTCACCGGCAAACGCTGGCCCCGCCTGTTCGAAATCGAATTGATCCCGCCGGTCGGCGAACTCGCGGACTGACCCGCGGGCTGCCATGCACAAACCCGTCCGGAACCCGTTGGAAACACGGTGCTACCATTGATCTGCGCGGCAAGCAGCAACCGCTCGCCGTGCCAGAACCCTACGCACATGAGTGAAGTCGCCGAAGCATGAGTCATCAAAAAGTTGCCATCGTCACGGGTGCCGGATCAGGCATCGGAAAAGCCGCCGCATTGGGTTTCCTGGGAGAGGGTTATGCAGTCGCACTGGCCGGCAGGCGGGAGGAACTGCTTGAGGCCACGGCCGCCGAATCCGGGGCCGGGGAACGCGCGCTGCCCGTACCCACCGATGTCAGGGACCCCGACGCCGTCGCGGCGCTATTTGCCGCGACCAAGGCGCGCTTCGGGCGGTTGGACGTGCTCTTCAACAATGCCGGCCTCGGTGCCGGAGGGCTGCTTGAAGAGCTCGAAGTCGAGAGGTGGCGTCAAGTGGTGGACACGAACCTGACCGGCTCCTTCCTGTGCACCCAGGAAGCGTTCCGCATCATGAAAGACCAGACGCCGAGGGGCGGCCGCATCATCAACAACGGGTCCATCTCCGCCCAGGCCCCCCGGCCCAACTCCGCAGCGTACACGTCAACCAAGCATGCCCTCACCGGACTCACCAAGTCGACGGCGCTCGACGGACGCAAGTACGACATCGCCTGCGGCCAGATCGACATCGGCAATGCGCTGACAACCATGACGGGGCGCATGCAGAGAGGCGTGCCGCAGGCGAATGATTCCGTGCTCGTCGAACCGACAATGGACATCGACAACGTCACGCGCGCAGTGCTCTACATGGCGAGCCTGCCCCTCGACGCCAACGTCCTCTTCCTCACCGTCATGGCCACCAAGATGCCGCTCGTGGGACGCGGGTAATGCCGCCTTTCGCCGCAGCTTGCTCTACCTCGTCATAGGCAGGAGACGAATGACGATGGAACGTCGCCCTTGGACCGCGATCATTTCGCAGGAAGAAGGCTGGCGGATCGGATGGATTGCCGAGGTTCCAGGAGTGAATGCTCAGGAACGCACCAAGGATGAATTGCTGGATACACTGGCCGAAGTGCTCCGCGAAGCCCTTGAAATGAACCGGCATGATGCCCTTGCACATGCGATCAACCAATACGAAGAGGTCGTTGTCGCACTCTGATAGCGCCTAAGGGCCCTGGCGCACGGGACCGGAGTTGATCCTTTGGGGAAACCTCAGTCGACCTTGATCCGTGAGAACTTGGGTGGGCGGCGCTCGACAAACGATGCAACCCCCTCCTTGAAGTCCTCGCGGGCAAGGCTTTCGTCCATCCATTTGGTCGACTCGACCATCGCCGCACGAACATCGGCATTGAGATGTCGGTAGATCTGCTTCTTCATCATCATCAGTGACTTAGGCGCCGCTGTCTTGCCGATTTCGCGAAGATACGTCTTCGCATCGTTGACGCACTCTCCCGGTTCGCACACGCGGTTGGCGAGTCCCAGGCGGCCGGCCTCTTCACCCTCGAACCTCCGTCCGGTCCAGAGGATGTCGAGCGCGTTGGCGGGACCGATCAGGCGCGGCAACATCCAGCTTACGCCGTGCTCCGCGATCAGCCCGCGCTGCGAGAAAGAGGTGACGAACCTTGCATTCCTGTCGGCGAAACGCAGGTCGCAGAAGACCGCGTAACTGAAGCCGAGCCCTGCGCAGGCACCGTTGACTGCGGCGATAAGGGGTTTGCGCAGACCGAGAAGAAACGTGAGGCCGATCTCGAAGTTGGGATCATGGTCCGGGTTCCCGGGACTGGCGGCAAGATTCGCATAGCTGTCGCCCAGGCGTCGGCCCGCTTCGCTCATGGCGCCAAGCGCGTTCATATCAACGCCGGAGCAGAAACCTCGGCCTGCGCCGGTGAGAACGGTTCCGATCACGGCCTCGTTCCTCTCCGACTGATCGAGCGCATGCCGGATCTCGGCCTGCGTGCGGTCGGTCAGCGCGTTGAGCGTTTCCGGCCGGTTCATCGTGATTACTGCGACCGAACCGTCAATTTCGTAGATGATTTCTTCGTACATTCTTCAGTTCCTTCCCATGGATTGGCGCCCGCGAAGAGGCATGAACGTTACCTGATCGCTACCGGATTTATCACCGCCTGCACCGCACCTTCGAAGCGGGGTTGCCCCAAAACGAACAGGAATTCCCAACCTTCATGCGCATAGGTCTACCCACGTTTCGAATAGTTCCACGAATGATAAGCCGGGTCGGTTGATCGCTCCGAAGGCTTCAGCTCAAGTATCCCGCCTCTTCGCCGCGCCGAGTTTCTTCCTCGGACATGCCGAGCCACTCGCTCAGCACTTCGGCGTTGTGTTGGCCCACTACGGGCGCAGGCCGGTATTCGTCGCACGGGGTGCGATCGAAGTAGATGGGAAGCCGGTCCGCATAGGTCTGGCCGGCGCTCGGATGCGGCTCTTCGATCTCCACCAGGAATCCCGAGAGCTTCAGTTGCGGATCACGTTCACCCAGATCGAGGCCGGTCTGCACGACGCCGGCGGGCACGCCGGCCGCCTGGCAACGTTCCATCACGACCTCCGCCTCGATCCCTCGCGTCCACTCCGCAATTCTCTGATCCAGCATGTCGCCGGCCTCGGAGCGCCCTGCGGCCGTGGTCAAGGCAGGATCGCGGGCCCATTCCGGGTCGCCCATCACATCCCGCAAGCGCCGCCACTGGTCGTCGTTCATGCAGGCGATCGCGACCCAGCGTTCGTCCACAAGCGCATCGCTGGCAGCGCCCGCGCACGGATAGCAGCCGTGCGGCGCGTTGTTGTCGTAGGGGTCCCGGTTGGCGACCGGCGACGCCGACCTCCCGTTGCCGAACCAGTCCAGCAGGGCCAGGCCGGCGAAGTTCACGCCGACCTCGAACTGCGACAGGTCGACCCGCTGGCCCCTGCCCGTACTGCGCCGGCCCTCGAGCGCCGCAAGCACCGCCACGGCGGCATGCAATCCCGCCTGGTGGTCGTTGTAGGAATAGCCGATGCCGATGTCGCCGCGGCCCGGGACGCTCGTCAGGTGCGTCAGGCCCCCGAGTCCGTGAATCGTCGGGGCATACGTGACGAAGCTCGACCAGGGACCGGTCGCGCCCATCCCGGACATCTGCACGTAGATGACGCCCGGATTGGTCTCGCTCACGATCTCGTATCCCACGTTCCACCGGTCGAGCACGCCGGGCGAGAAATTGTCTATCACGATGTCCGCCTCGTCGGCCAGGCGACGGGCCAGCGCACGGCTTTCCTCGCGGCGCATGTCGAGGGCGAGCGAGCGCTTGTTGCGGTTCCACATGAGGGAGTACGGCGAATCCTCGCCGCGTCCCCGCTCCCGAACGGCTGACATGATCTTCACCACGTCCGCGCCCATGTCGGCAAGCACGCGCGTGCCGAAAGGCCCCGCGAGGACATGGGTGAAGTCCAGGACCTTCACGTCCTCCAGGGGCCTCATCGTCCCTTTGCCCACCCGATGTCCGAGAGCACGGCCTCGGTATCCGCGACGACATCGCCATAGGGCCCGATCCTCCAGGGCGTGTCGCTGAAGTGATACGGGGTACCCGGACCGCGAACCGTGGGCAGATAGTCCGTCCACCAGTTTCGCGCCGCGAGATGCGGGTTGTCCGCCGTGCGCTCGATTGGAACCGCTGCGCCATACGCCATGCCGCGCGACTGCGCCTCCAGGAACAACGGTCCCACCTCGCGGGTCGCCACCCATTCCCGCAGGCATTGCATCAGGACCGCGGTGTATTCCTCCCGGTTCTCCGGATCCTGGTACTTCGGATCCCACAGGTCCCCCGCCGCGCCTTCTTCGATCAGCCATGCCAACTGTGCATCCCTGTTCGGCGCTCCGGTGACGAAGATGCAGCCGTCCCGGCCCCGCATCGTCTGGAATGCGTTCGTCCAGTGCAGGCCGCCGCGCCGCTCCAGAACGGGACCCTTGGCCATCGGTAGACGGTCGTGATACCAGTACCACATCAGTACCTGTTCCAGGCACGATGCGATGCACTCGTGGACCGGAACGTGGGCGCGCTGCCCCGTTCCCCGTTCCCGCGCGTGGTGTAACGCTCCCAACGCTGCGAGAGCGACGTATACGCCGGATACCATGAAGTTGAGATCGCCGAAGACATTCAGCGGCGGCGTATCGACATCCCCCGTGGGCGCCACTGCGCCGCCCAGCGCGCCCGCGACGATGTGCGGCGCCAGGTAGTCGCGCCACGGGCCTTCCTTGCCAAACGAGGAGGCCTCCACCACCACGAGTTCGGGCCGGCGCGATAGGGCGGCATCGAGACGCTCGGACTCCGCACCGAACGCGCCGGCGCAACAGAGCAGGACATGCGCCCGGTCGATCAGCGCATCGAGTTGCGCGTTCCCCGCCTCGGTATCCAGGTCGACACTGAAAAAGCGCCGCGATGACGCGAAGAACACATGCCAAAGGGACGTGGGTCCGCCAGGCGCTTCTTCGAGGTGCGGCCCGCGGCGTCGCAACGGATCCCCCTCCGGCGGCTCGGGCCGCACCACGTCCGCGCCCAGGTCCGCCAGCAGTTTCGCGCCATAGATGCCGCGCTCGTCGGTCAGATCGACGATACGCACCGCACGCAGGGGACCTTGGGAATCGGACATCGGCTCGATTCTACGATAAGCGCGGAACGCCCCGGAAGGAGTAAACTGTCGCTCGATCTCAGCAACGACCAGGGCAATATGCAAATCGGGATATCGCTTCCAGTGCGCGAACTCAAGGACGACCTATCCGCCATTCTGGCGTTCGCCCAGGCTGCCGAGGAGTTCGGCTACACCCACCTGCGTGTCCCGGACCAAGTGTTGCGCCCGAATAGCGGACACCTGCACGAGCCGATGACAATACTGGCCTACGTCGCCGCCGTGACGAAGGCGATAGAGTTGGTCCCATCCGTCATCGTCACCCCCGCCCGGCAAACGGTCCTGCTTGCGAAACAGGCGGCCACTCTCGATGCCCTGAGCGGCGGACATGTGCGCCTCGGCATAGGCGTGGGCGGCAGTTCGGCCGAATACGGGGCGCTGGGCACCGACTTTCACACCCGGGGAGCGCGCATAGAGGAGCAGATCGATCTCATGCGGCTCTTGTGGACGCAGGAAACCGTGGACTTCGCGGGACGCTGGGACACGGTCGAGGGCGCTGGTCTCAACCCCCTGCCGGTGCAGCGGCCGATTCCCATCTGGATCGGCGCCAGCGGCGTGCCCGTGCCTCGGATACGCCGGCGCATCGGACGCCAGGCCGACGGCTGGTTCGCTCTCTGTTCTCCGGAAGAGTATCCGGCCGTGAAAGCGGACATTGACGCCGCGGCAGCAGAGGCGGGAAGGGATCCTGACGCGATCGGCAGAGAGGCCGGCGTGGCTGTCGTCGGACCCCGCGAAGCCGAATGGCGCGACCGGGTGCAAGGCTGGCAAGATGCCGGCCTGACGCACATTTGCCTGCGCACCCTCGGCGGCGGGCTGACGGCCGATCAGCACATCGAGAAGATGCGGGAAGCGATCAGCGCTCTCTAGCAGCCTCACCCAACGCCAGAACCGCCCCAAAAGGCGACCGCTTCAGGACACGGATTTGGCCGCCGCTTCCCGGTACTTGCGAACCTTTTCGGCATCCTGGTTGAAAAACAGCTCGCGCCGCGCTTTCTCCTCCTCTTCCGTGCGTTCGCGACTCCCCCAATCGCTGTGCATTCGGAAACACTTGTCCACCGCGGGACGATTGCCGACTTCGTAGCTCCACCGCGAGAGGTTCGGTACGCCCTCCCATGATCCGTCATAGACCATGTTGGGAATCAGCCGCGCCCACGGCCAGGTGATCATGTCGGCGATGGTGTATTCGTCACCCGCGAGATAGCGATTCGCCGACAGGTGAGCATCCATGACGCCGGCCAGACGGTCCACTTCGCCTACGAACCGCTTCCTGCCGTATTCGAGCAACTTCACGTCATCGACGAGATCCCTGCCATAGTTCTTGAAGTGATTGGCGTTGCCCATCATCGGGCCGAGGTTGGCCATCTGCCAATGCACCCATTGCAGCGCCCTGTAGCGGCCTGCTCCCTCCCTGGGCAGGAACATCCCCGTCTTGTCAGCCAGATACTCCAGAATCGCGCCGGATTCGAACACCGACAGCGGCTCGCCCCCGCCGATGGGATCGTGATCGACGATGGCCGGCATGCGGTTGTTCGGGCTGATGCGCAGGAATTCCGGTTTGAACTGATCGCCGATGTAGATGTCAACTGGAATAATGGTGTAGTCGAGGCCGCATTCCTCAAGCATGATCGTGGCTTTCCGACCATTGGGTGTCGGCCAATAATGCAGTTCGATCAATTTGGACTCCTTGGCGAAAGGGAAAACCGATAAAGCTAACGTCTACCGCATCATGGGAGCAAGTCATCATCTCTCGACAAAGAGCTCGAAAACGTCCAAGTTGGTCCGCGTTCGCCGTTGGTCGCCGCGGATGATCTGGGTCCTGTTAGCCATATTCGTTGCGCCCGCCGTGATTTCCATCGCGTGGCGCGCATCCACCGATCAGACGCACTGGCGGGACGCGAGCCATGCGTCGACCGGACAGGCTCCGGACCCGGCGATCATGCGGCCCGCCATCATCCAGGTCTATGGCGCGCGCACCTGGGGTTCGCGCGGCGGTGCCGCCGTGCACACTTGGATCACCGCCAAACGCGCCAATGCGGACGAATACGAACGCTTCGAGATCATCGGTTGGCGCTTGCGGCGCGGCGAGCCAGCGCTCGTCCGCAGGCGCGGCAATCCTGACGGCGAGTGGTTTTCCAGCCGTCCCCTCCTGCTCGCAGATGTTCGCGGCGACGACGTCGATGCAGTCATCGACAAGCTCGAGGCTGCGATAGAGGCCTATCCCTACCCGCGCGAGTACAAGACCTGGCCCGGCCCGAACAGCAACACGTTTACCGCGTTCGTGGCGCGGCGGGTCCCTGAACTTCGACTGGACCTGCCCCCGACGGCGATCGGCAAGGACTTTCTCGGCAATGGAGACATGTTCGGAAAGGCGCCAAGCGGCACTGGCTACCAGTTCTCCGCGTTCGGCGTATTCGGCATTTTGGCGGCACTGGAAGAGGGCATCGAAATCAACCTCGGCGGATTGGTCGCCGGCATAGATTTCACGTCCCTCGCGATCAAGCTCCCGGGCTTCGGAACCTGGCCGTCAAGGAAACGCTCCGAGACATGGATCAGCGGGAATACAACGACAGAACGCGTTCCCCACGGCTACGCTGCCACCTGGGAACACGGTTCCGATCCCCATAACGCGAAGGACCAGCATTGATCGGGATCGACTATTCCGGCGCGGGACTTCCCGTGGGGAGCCGTACCAGTGCAGCACACAACAACGCGCTCCGTGCGATCGCCGCGCCCGGCGCCTGGTGGAGCGGGCCCGAGCGACTCGCGATAGTCCAGGAAACACGCTCGGCACCCGAGTGCCCTGTCTGCCACCCCCGCGCGCCGTCGACCTTTGCAACCATCGACCGCATCGAACATGACGGCAGCAACAGCTTGCCACCGGAAGCCGTCGAGGCGATCCACGGCATACGCAACGATTCAGGCCACCTGACGCGCCGCTGGTTCGACCACGTCATCGCGGCAGGCATGCGGCCGGAGGCCTATGTCGAACTGGTTGCTGTCGTCGCAAGTTCCGTCGTCGTCGACACATTTGCGCGGGGCGTGGGTCTCGGTCTGCCGGACCTGCCGCCGGCGCAACCCGGCGCGCCGACCCCGGAGAGTTCGAAGGATGTCGTCGATGCCGGGGCGTGGGTGCCCATCGCGCGCGAGGGAAAGTTCAACATTCTTCGATCGCTCGCCATGGTGCCCAGCGCGCGCGACCTGTTTTTCGGAGCGTTCGACACTTCCTACTACAGGACTCCCGAAACGCGCTTCGCCCTGACCCGTCCCCAAGTCGAACTCGTCGCTTCACGCGTGTCAGCCATGAACGAGTGTTTCTACTGAACCACGGCGCATACCGTGTCGCTCCGGGAGAGCGCCAAAGACACCGGTCAGAAAGCGGACCTGAAGTTGGTCACGGGTTCGATCTCGGACCGCGCCGGAGTACCGAATGCGGGGCTCTTGGTAGAGTTGGCGGAAGCCGTTGCCGGCTGGCGATGGAAGGAAGTCGCAGCCCTGCGCGAAAGGGGTGGTCAAGACCTCGGACCGCAAGCGACGAGCGATGCCATCCTGGTCGCGTCCGGTTTCAACGGCATCACCCGAGTCGCCGACGCGATCGGCATTCGCCTGGACCCGCACACCGCAGATGCGTCCGTAGCATTGCGCGCGAATCTCGGCTTCAACTCCTTCGCCCCGCCAGAGAAGTGGGAGAGTTCTACGGCGTAGCCGCTTACCGGATTCTAACCTATTGAAATACAATAAACTTGTGGCGTTTAGCAGGCTAGTAGATCCCACCAACGATCACCTTCCCAAGCCGTCTGCAGCGCGAACGTTCGTCATGCCCGGCGTGCCCGGCGATTAACACAAGCCGTCCTCCTCAAGCGATGTCATGAAGGCCCGATGCAATCTACGAACTCTCTCCACACTCGCGTCCAATCCTTCCCTCCGCAGACAACACGCGATGTTGACCGCCCCGACAGTCCCCTCGCGTACAACGGTGCCGTTCCTGCTCTTCACCGAGCGAAACTTCGCTGGACGCAGCCCCGCTTCGATCCGAGCATCTTCGAATGACCTCGACCACCCGTCCCAACGTTCGAGCGCATCGTCCCCAGCTTTGCTTGTGTCGACCATAAGGCGAAGCGGTTTCCACGAATCCAGCCTCCAGAACAGCGCTCCGCGATCTTCCCAATGCGGATACTGTGTCCACGCGCCCCCGCCAATGTTGAACCATCGCGCAGGCCACTTGTTTCCGCTCAACCGCAGCACCTGCCCCAAGCGCACCATGAACTCCCATTGCACGAAACCTTCGTCCAGATTCCACGACTTGAGAGCGCTCCGTCTGTCATCCAGCTGCCCCCTCAAATACTCCACATACTGCCTTACGATCTCGTTCGTATCCGCCCGCTCGTCCTCGGACAGAAAGCTGAGCATATCGGCGCCTTCAAACACCGAGTAGGCGTTTGATTCCGCACTCTCGCGCTCGTCATCGAATACATACCCGGTCTTCAAATACACAGCCTTGACCAAATCCTCTCTTTGATTGTCATCAGTGACGAGCCTCCTGTACCGTTCTAGCTGGTCCCCATGCATTTCGGTGTGCGTTTTGTCTTCGATCAGGAAACTCACGGTCTTCCCATCGACCGTGGCCTGGAAGTAGACGTCGATTTTCCCGTACTGCTGCTTGGGTTCGCAGAGCACCTGTACGACCTCACACCCTCCTTCGTACGGACGTGATTCACCGTCCCGAACGTCAATCGCCGTCCGTTTCCCTGAGCGCATCAGCGCCTGCACGAAATCGATCCCCAGCTCGCGCAGTTTCCCTTCCGACTGCCGGGCACAAGCTACCAGCCAGCAGATTAGCGCATCCTGCGACAGTTCCTTCGTCGCGTAACCGAAAATGTTGGGAACCATGACCTCCTTCCAGGTGCGACGGCAGCCGGGATTTTTGAAGTTCCCCCGCGTTCTGTCACTGCGCTCCTAGACGCTCATTTCGCCGCCCTCCATCCGCGATGATCGTCCAATGTTGTTCCACACTTCGCCAACTGCTGTTGGCGTCCATCGAATCCTAGGCTGGAGGACAGGCCGTATGGATGTCGAATCGCCTTTGCGGTCGTTGGAGAATCATCAAGGTCGCGGACTCGTGGACAGGTTCGTCAGATGACCCGCTGGCGTTTCCAGCATATTCATCACGAAGATGGGCTGTTCGCAATCGATCTGCAGGCGCCACGGACCCCCGCCGTCGCCGATCCTCCCCTCCAGTCCATGCTCCCCTCCTTCGAGCTGGGCCGCCGTCAGTTCGAGAGCCGCGCCAGGGGCAATGCTGAGCCGTACGCCGTCTCCGGGCGACTCCCCAGCGTCGTCGATCCCGGCGATCGAAACGTTCGCTGGCCGTGCGCCGGGATTGACGATGCGCAGGTAGTTCGTCTCGCCGTTGTCGCTCTCCAGGTTGAAGCTGGACACTTCGTACCGCCGCCCGTTCCGAAGCACCACATCGTGCATTGCTATCAAAAAACCGTCCTGTGAGTCGACGTATGCCAACACCTCGATGTCGAGTTCGCTCGAAACCTCCAGCCGCCAGTCGCCTGTTCCGGATCCCGTGCTTCCGGAAAGCCGCTTGTTCGTGTTGCCCAGTTCCAGGTCGTCGGAAGTGAGTTCGACCGTCTGTCCCGCGCCCAAGACGAGCATCAGGTCCTCATAACGGCGTCCCAAGTCGTCGTGGGATCGGATGCGCACCTGTCCGTCTTGACGGGAAAGGTTGACGATGCGCACGAGTCCCTGCCGACCGAACGAATCCGAGGCCGACGGGAACAGCGGAACCGTGTGAACGCCTTCTTCGCTCAGCAACGCCGCATCGGGAGCGGTGGACAGGTTCGCTAGATGCTTCTCCGGACTCGAAAAGAGGCTCATCACGGCGAGATCGCCGTCTGACTCGATGCGCAGCCGCCACCTGCCTTCGCCGTCGCCAAGCCTTCCTCGCAGGCCGCGTCCGCCAACCTCGAGTTCTTCTGCCGTCAGGGTGACCGCCGCCTGGGGGGGAATGTCCACTCGCACCTCTCCGCCGGGGGACGCACCGGCACCGTCGATGCCCGTTATCGACGCTTCAGCGTCCCGGTTCGCCAGATTCTTGAGGAGCAGCGCGCCAACCTGATCGATCTCGCTGGCCGGATTGAAGATGGGTACGCGGCGGACGCCGCCTTCGCTTTGGACCACATCGTGCATTGCCGCCAGGACCCCTTCCGTACTACGAACATAGGAGAGCAGTTCGACGTCCAGGACACTCTCGATTTCTAGCCGCCAGTCGCCCGAACCGCTCCCGATGCGTCGGGTCAGGCCCTTGGCTCGGTTCCCGCGTTCAAGATCCTCGGAATCGAGCTCGACCGCCGCGCCCGCGGCCAAGGAAAGGGTTGCCGTACCGCGGCGCATCCCGTTGTCGTCGATCGCGCTGATTCGCACCTCGCCAGCTTCCGGGCTGCGGTTCACTACGCGGACAAACCCCTCCCGGAACGGATCTCCGGTGCTGGCCACGAAGGGCACAACCCAAGGCCCGCGCACCGTCACGATGAACTCCAGCGTCTCCTCGGCATCGCCATCGCCCGTCGCCATGACGGTCACTACCACGATGCCCGGACTTTCCCGGGGCGTGATTCTCAGCACGCCCCTGGTAATTCTCGCGGTCGCAAGGGACGCGTCGTCGACGGCAACCTTCGCGGAGAAGCCGTCGCCGAGTAGTGCTCCGAAGTACCCCGAAGCATCGAAACGGAGCGACAGGCCGCCCGCGACGAGCGTTCTCGTAATCGCATTCACGCTCACTTGCACTCCGCGCTCAAGTAGCACCGGGACATGCGTGTTGAGGGAAGTCTCGCTCAGTGGATTCCCGCCCAGGGCAACCCAGTCACCTTGGGACAGGGTGTCCTGTGCAATCAGCGGCGAAATGTCAGAGATGTGATTGTCGCGCAGGTCCAGCCCGTTCAGGTTGGCGAGTTCCGACAGGGGGGAAAGATCCGAGATTCGGTTGGATGCGCCATGTAGCGTGCTCAGTCCCACAGCACCTTCGAGCCCCACCAAGCTCGCAATTCCGCGACCGTTCACGCGCAATGTCCTGATGTGACCGATGTCCCACTCGGTCGCTGGATCGTCCACATGCCGGCTAGACCAGGCCATAGCTTCGGCGACCAGAGCGCGCAACGTGGGATCGACGAACACAGGGGGAGGCGCCCCGCTGCCGTAGAACGTAAACCGGACGTTGACGCCCCGCGATTTGAGCGCCGGAATGTGCTCTTCTGTCGAAGTGCGGTCCAGCGGGTTGCCGCTGAGACCGACATACTTGCCAGCGGGTTTGTTGCGGAAGATAGACCCTTCGACTAGAGGCCCGATGTCGGCGACCGCGTTGGAAGCCAGGCGGAGAAATCGGAGGTCCGTCATGTCTGCCAGCGGCGACACGTCGGCGATCCGGTTGCCATCCAGATGCAGATTCCTTAGACGGACAAGCCCCTCGAGGGGTTCGATGTCCGAAATCGCGTTGGTTGCAAGTCGGAGTGTCGTTAGGTCGGCCATGTCCGCCAGCGGCGTCGCGTCGGCGATATGATTGCCATCCAGATGCAGGTTCCTTAGACGGACAAGCCCCTTGAGGGGTCCGATGTCGGAGACCGCGTTGCGCTTGAGGTCGAGTGTCCTTAGGTCGGTGATGTCCGCTAGCGGGGATACATTAGCGATGAAGTTGCCTTCCAGATACAGTCGATCCAGATGGACCAGCCCGGCGAGGGGTTCGATGTCGGAAACCGCATTGTGCGCGAGGTTGAGCCAGCCTAGAGCTGCGATGTCCGCCAGCGGCGACACGTCGGCGATACGATTGCCGTTCAGATACAGATTCTTCAAACGGACCAACCCGGCGAGAGGTCCGACGTCGGCAATGGCGTTGTCTTGAAGGTCGAGCGTCCACAATGCGACGATGTTCTCCAGCGACGACACGTCGGCGATGCGATTGCCACCCAGATACAACCGATCTAGTCGGATAAGCCCCGCGAGAGGTCCGATGTCTGCGACATCGTTGTCCCCGATGCCGAGCACCCTCAAGGAGGTCAGGCCGGCCAGCGGCGTCGCGTCGCTGATGCGGTTGCCGTCCAGCATGAGGAAATCGCGTAGGGCGACAAGTGCAGCGAGGGCGCTGACGTCGGAAATGTCATTGTCCCGCAGGTTGAGTCCCCTCAGGGAGGTCACGGCGGCCAGCGGCGACACGTCGCTGATGCGGTTGTCCTGAAGATTGAGATGCGTCAGATTGACAAGTCTCCGGAGCCCGGACACGTCCTGAATCCCCATCGCATTGAGGCCTAGGCGTTCCAACGCGTCGAAATACGGCAGCGATCGCACATCGGCGTACTCGGCGCGCGTGTTGCTGAGATAAAGGTGGCGGATTCGTGTCAACTCGCGTACTGGCGAGATGTCGCTTACGGGGTTGTTCGTCAGGTAGAGCTCTCGGAGGCGCGTGAGCCCGGACAGTGGCGTAAGGTCGTCAACAAGATTGCGTTCGAGGCGGAGCCGTTCAAGCCCTGTCGCCAGTTCCAGACCGGTCAGATTCCTAATGCCAAGTCCATTGGCTTGCAATTGCGTTAACGACGCCATGTCCCTCGCAGTTATGGTGGCACCAGCCACTTTGCCTAAAGCCTGTTCAACCGCGGCGCGCAACGCCGGATCGCGAAACGGACTCAGATCGACAACCTCCTCGTCGGCGTTGTCGCCTATGCCGTCGCCGTCCGCATCCTCCCACTCCTCCGGGTCGAGCGGGAACCCGTCATCGACATCGGCCACGCCGTCGTTGTCGTCATCCGGATCGGCGTTGTCGCCTATGCCGTCGCCGTCTATGTCGAACCAGTCATCCGGATCGTTGGGCGCGGCGTCGGCCGCGTCTACGAAACCGTCCCCGTCCGTATCGGTCGCTGGCGCGCGGTGCGCGGCGATCTGAAAGCGAAGCAGGTCTAGGCTCCTTACCGCGTCGGCGCCGTCCCGTTCCTCGCCGGACACCCCACACGGGCCGACGCCGCAATCGACTCCCGGATCGGAAAAGACGCCTCCGAGCAGGTTGGTTCCGTAGGACATGATGGTGCCGTATCGCGGAAAGACGCCCCTCGGCGTGACATAGTGCCCGCGCGACCAGTGCCACGCGCCGTAGGTCTCGCCCTGGCGGGCGGAGTGCGCGAGCCCCATTGCATGACCCAACTCATGCACCGAAACCAGCGTGTTTACTCCCCTTACCCACGACTGGGCGTCCCGCCAAAGGGCGGCGCGACTGGCGCCCACCTGGGCGCAGCCGCCCGAGTTGCATCTTCCGATCGGACCGAACTGAATCGTCATGTCCGCGCCATGGGCGTCCATCAACGCCTTGCGGGACTCGGTCTCAGCCCAGCCGCTCTCGCCCAGCTCGACTTGACTCATGCCGACGAGCTGCAGCCGGATCCCTGTCTCGTTGTCGCGGAAGAACGCGTCGGCGACGCTCATGTCATGCAAAAGGCGCGTGTAGGGGTAGCCCGCTTCGGCCTCAAAAAACGCGGCCGTGTAAAGTGCCAGGATATGGATGACCGAATCCCCGGGCAGCGAGTCGGGATCTTGCCACGCTGAGCCGGCCAGCTGTTCGTTGACGTCCCCCACGCCGTCTCCATCCGTGTCCGTGAGGATGTCTACAAAGCGCATCGGGCCGGACCCGTCTCCTCGAGGAACGGGCCATAGCGCGAGCCCCTCGTGGCGGTGCCATTGCGTGGACCCTTGGGAATCCAGTCCGGTTTGCTCCCACAGATATACCCCGATGGCTAGATCGGGCTCGGGTTCGGCAAACGGCACTGACCATTGGTTTGCGCGCCCCTGTCCCGCCGATAGTTGACCCACGGATGGGTCGTCCGCACCAGCTCGCCGCCACGAGGCGGAAAGACGCACCTCGCCGCTCTCGACGGTGCGGTGGCTGCGAATGCCGCCCGTCACAGTGAGGGTTCCTGGTTCGCCCGGATTCCCGGCGACCCATTCGGCGCCGCACGGGCAATCGAACACGATGTCGCGCCGGTCGCCGCCCATCGCGGAAGCGGCCCAGGCCGACGCGACGAGCAGACACCAAACTCGGTACGGTGGAGGCCTAATACGCACCGCTCGGCTCAGCCCCATCCGGGAGGATGTAGTCGGGCCGGCTGAAGTCCCAGCCCTCCATCATGCTCGAAGATGGCAGCAGCCAGCCCAAACGGGCGTCACCCACGAGTTGGTAGGAACCCTGTGGGGTGTCGATGTACGCCAACACGCGCGTCGGCCCGACGGTCACAACCGCGCGTCGATTCTGCCCATTGTCGCTGCGGATCAATCCGCGAGCGGAACGCGAATATCCGCCGGGCCCGTCGTCGATCCGGTCGATGGTTGCTTGATAGCGATCTCCCAGTTGAGGGATGTCGATGGTCACCCGCTCTCCTACCCGCCACGTCCCTGCTTCGCCCACTGCGCTGGACACGTCCACTAGGACACGACCCTCCTCCGACCAATCTTCCTCGAAGCGTGGAAGGCGACCGGCGGCTCGTTCGTCGACGGCTCGCCAAATCGGTTCCGCGAACGACGAAGATGACGATGTTGCTGGGAGCGTGGTTGCGGAACCCATAGACGGCCCTCGAAAAACCGATTCAGATGTGTCTTTCGGAAGACTCCCAGCGCGGTGTTGAGCCCCGAACCAGATGTATGCCGCGACCGATACGATAACGAGGAACGTCAAAAAAACCGCGCGGCTCACAACGTCCTGGACACACCCTCGCTGCCGAATCCGGAGACATCGTCTGAAACGTCGCGTCAGCGACTCACGGCTTTCAATCGAGAGCTGCTTGATTCCCACTCTTCTCCAACTTCACCGCCGATTCCAGTAGAACCGTTCGCTGTTAAGAATGTCACGGCGCGCCGAGAAACGCAGCCGCGTTTTGTGAAATTAACGCTAATACCTAGCCAATTAACGTGTCTTTAGCGTGAATTTCACGATTGCTGTGATGTGTGGGGATCCTCGTCATCGGGACACCTCCCGACTCCTAGCCGCCGTGATCGCCGCTCCCACCTCTAGGATGATCGAGCGCAGCAACTCGTAGACCGCCGCGCTGCCCCCTTGTCAGAACACGCCCTCCGGGTCCTGATCCAGCAGGAACTGGCCAACGGTTTCGTAGTGAGACTGCCGGCCCTGGACCTGCTGCGTAATGACGTGCGCGTCCTGGAACCGGCGCTGAATCGCCCGCGTAGCGAAGATGGCGTCCGAACCGCTCAGGTTGTAGACGATGTCCACGGCCTTTGCCGACTGGCGAATCGCATGCGTTCCCGCCATGCGCAGCCGGATGCGCTGTCCGACCGTGATCTCGCCGGTCTCGCGCACCCGCTCCCATACGTGGCCGGCGCTCTCATACAGCAATGCCCTGGCTGCGGCCCAGGTCGCTTCCGCCATGCCGACCTGCTGCTGCACGACGCTGTTCTCGGCCAGCGGTCGCTTGCCGTAGCGCCCTACCTTGGTCAGGGAGAGGTCGATGGCAGCATCGATGGCGGCCCGAGCCACGCCAAGGGCCACGCAGCCGAAGCCGCAGCCGAAAAGCAGGTGCTGCGAGATGACGTAGAGCGGTCCTTCCTCCCGTGTCTTGCCGGGCATATGCATCACGCGGGATTCGGGCACGAACCGGTCGCGCGTCTGAAAACCAAAACTCCCCGTTCCACGCAAGCCCTGCACCTGCCACACGTCCAGGAACTCCACTTCCTCCCGGGGCAACAGATGCAACCGGCCGGATGCCACCGCCGCAATCCAGTTGGCATGTCGGCAACCGCTCGAGAACATCCAACGGCCCGTCAGCCTGTAGCCGCCATCCACCTCGACGGACTCCGAACCTTGGGGCGGCCCGTTGCCAACCACCGTTCGCGGGTTGCCCCAGACTTCCCGCGCCATCGGTTCCCGGCAACGGGCGCTCGTCGTGGCGAATACCGCGCCCTGGTTCACGCACCAGCCGGTACTGCCGTCGGCTTCCGCAATGGTCCGCACCACGTCGAGAAACTCGAGCCAGTCGATTTCTTCACCGCCCAGGGAGCGCGGCACCAGCAGCCGAAATATGCCTCCCTCGATCAACGCGTCGGAGAGTTCCCGCGGCAATTCCCGCGCCGCGTCTATTCGGTCGGCCAGCGCCGAAATCTGCGGGACGAGAGAGCGCGCGCGATCAAGCGGCGCTTTGGGCGAAGACGACGACATGGCTCTGCGTAGTAACCTTGAAGCTCGGTGGCGGGAAGGCTAATAGTATCCGCTACCCGCTCGTGAACACACTTCCCGGAATCGGCGTCGGAGGCGCGAATGGACATCAACGGCACCTGGGTCAACCAGAACGGCTCCACGGTAACGTTCGAGACGGACGCGAGCGGACGCGTCAGGGGCGAGTTCCGGTCTCGAAAGGGCCGGGCGACATCTGACAGAGGTTACCCCGTCTCTGGCAAACTCAACGGCGAGCTGCTGGCGTTCGAGGTCGATTGGCGAGATGCCGGCACCAACCTGCATGCCGTCGCTTCGTTTGCCTGCCGCCTCGCTGTCGATGCCAACGGCCACGATAGGATTCATGCCATGTGGGTGCTGGCGCGGCAATTCGAGGACGAAGCGCACTCGAAACCTACGGAAGTGTGGAACACATTCATGACAAACGTGGACATCTTCGAGCGCGAAGGCGCTGAATAGACACTATTGGATTCTCTGATGGACATCACAAGAAAACGCAACGTCGGGAAGAGCCGCCTGCAGGTCACCCCCCTCGGTTTCGGTGGCGGAACGATCGGCATGGGGTGGATCACGAACCAGACGAGCCTCGACACGGTGGCTGCCGCCTGGGACACCGGGGTCCGGTTCTACGACACGGCACCCTTCTACGGCATGGGACGGTCGGAGCGGCGCCTGGGGCTGGCCCTCTCCGGCATGGCGGAACGGGATCAGTACCGAATCAACACCAAGATCGGCAAGTCCCTCGTGCCGGAGCCGATAGAGGACAAGAAGGCGAGCAGCAAGACCCCCAGCGGATCGGAACGTACGCCGAGGGACCCGGCCACCGGGTTTCGCCTGCAGTTCGAATACACCCACGACCGCATCCTGGAGCAGCACCGGGACTCGCTGCAGCGCCTCGGCACATCGACCGTGGATTCGCTCACCATTCACGACCTCGACTACGGCTACCAGACGGTCGAACGCGCCGAGCACCACCTGGACGAACTCTCCCGCGACGGCGGAGGCGGCGCTATCGCATTGGAGACGCTGCGCGCCGAGGGGAGCATCCAGGCCATCGGCAGCGGGTGCAACCTCGAGTCACGTAATGCCTACAGTTGGGAAGACGGCGCCCACGAACGGCTCACCGAGCGCATCGCCGACCTGGTCGACCTCGATTTCTTCACGGTCGCGGGCGGATACACCCTGCTCGAGACTCGCGCGCTTCGTCGCATCTTCCCTCTCTGCCAGGAGCGCGGCATCGGCGTGATCGTGGCAGCGCCCTTCGCCGGCGGATGGCTGGTTTCAGGCGATGAAACGGCCTCCTACATGTATGGGCGCGCTTCTCCCGAAATAGTCGATAGGTCAAGACGCATGCGGGCGATCTGCGAACGTCACGGCGTGCCACTGGCTGCCGCGGCGTTGCAATTCCCCTTGGCGCACCCTGTGGTTGCCGCAGTCATCCCCGGCGCGAGGAACCCCGACGAGCCGCGAGAGAACCATCGCCTCCTGCAGACCGAGATCCCCGCTGACGTATGGCGCGAATTCGTGGCCGAAGGAGTGTTGGACCCCGCCGCCCCAACGCCCGAATAGGTCTCACCGCGCCGACGTACCAGCCTTTTTCCGGCCTGCGCCCCCGAGGGCGAAGAACTTCGACAGGATGAATACGTCAAACGCATAGGCGCGACCGTCTCGTGGCGCTCTTTCGGGATACCGCCTAACATTTCATCCGGCAGGCGGATCAGGCTTTCAGACGGCATGCAGCAGGGGATCGGTTGATGGCCGAAATCATTGTCAGGACACCGGCACAGGACCGGCCCGCCGCTGCCTTGCCGCAAGCGAACGGTCACGCCGTCGTTCTCAATGGGAAGTTCCTCGACCCCGACTGGACAGCGGACGGCAAACCGCGCGCCCGGGTGGCCCTGCGCACACTGCGCACCCTCTGGTTCAACACCGGCACGCTTTGCAACCTGACCTGCGACAACTGTTACATCGAGTCCAGCCCCAGCAATGACCGCCTGGTATACCTAGGCCGGGAGGAAGCGCAGGAGTACCTCGACGAAGTAGCCACGCTCGGTCTCGGCACCGAGGAGATCGGTTTCACCGGCGGCGAACCGTTCATGAATCCGGACACCCTGCCAATGCTGGAATCCAGCCTGCAGGCCGGATACCGCGTATTGGTGCTGACCAACGCCATGCGCCCGATGATGAAGTGCGCCGACGGGTTGCTGGCACTGCTGGCCGAGTTCGGCGACCGCTTGGTCTTGCGCGTATCGGTGGATCACTTCCTGCAGGAATTGCACGAGCAGGAACGCGGGCGCCGTTCCTGGGTGCCAACCATGCAGGGACTTCGTTGGCTCAGCGCTCACGGTTTCGCCCCACGCGTCGCCGGCCGGCAGCGCTGGGGCGACGACGAGACGGCGCTACGGGACGGATTTCGCGCGCTGTTCCAGGCTGAAAACGTCGATGTCGACGCGTATTCGCCCGAGTCCCTCGTGCTGTTCCCCGAAATGAACGAGAGCACCGACACCCCGGAGATTTCCACGGAATGCTGGGGTCTCCTAGGCGTGCGGCCCGACGACATGATGTGCGCCTCTTCCCGCATGGTGATCAAGCGCAAGGGCGCGGACGCGCCGGAAGTCGTGAGTTGTACGTTGCTTCCCTACGTCGAAGCGTCCCGCATGGGCTCACGGCTTGCCGACAGCATGGGCGAAGTGACCCTCAACCACCCCCACTGTTCGCGGTTCTGCGTACTCGGCGGCGGCCGCTGCTCGAACTAACGCTGCGAGACCCATCTCCCTAGCGGGCGGCGTGTCCCTCTTCGTTGGAGGCGGCTTCCGTACGTGTAATTAAGACTGATCGCCTCCCCACCGAACGCGGCCGATGGCGGCTACCCCGGCGGGTCCGGTCCCCGCAAGGTCCTGAACAACGACACCACCATCGCCACGCCGATGGCCAGCAGCGGCAGCGACACCACCAGCACCGCCGACTTGACCGCATCCAGGCCATCGTCCACCAGCATGAGCGTGACGGGGAGTATCGCGAGCGAGAACGCCCAGAAGACGCGATGCCAGCGGTGCGGATTGACGCCGACCACCAGGCGTCGCGTTGCCGCGGCGGAGATGGCGTAGGACCCCGAGTCATAGGTCGTGGCGATGAAGATGAACGTCACCACGATGAAGGCGACAAGCGGCAGCGGATGCAGCGGCAACGCTTCGACAATGCGTGCGATCGCCGTATCCGCGCTGCCGGCGGCCACGAGTTCGCGCACCGGAACGATGCCCTGCAAGTCCATCCACATCGCCGTATTGCCGATGCATATGAAGAAGATCGCGCAACCCAGGGTGCCAAAGCCGACCATGCCGAGAATGAGTTGCTTGAGCGTCCGGCCGCGCGAGATGCGCGTGACGAATACGCCGATGTAGGGACCATAGGCCAGCCACCAGGCCCAGTAGAAAACGCTCCAGTCCTCCACGAACCCGGTTTCGAGGATCGGGTCCGTCCAGGTGTTGAGGCGCACGAACTCCTGCACCATCAGGCCGAGACTGTTCGTGCCGAGCTTCAGCACGAAGTAGGTGGGACCCGCCAACAGCACGAACAGCACGAAGAGACCCGCCACCGCGGCGTTGATGTTGCTCAGGCGCTTGATGCCCCGATCCAGCCCGAGGTATACGCTGAACGCGAACAGGCCGACCACCACAAACAGCACCGCGACCTCCAGGGCGAAGGACTCGGGGGTTCCGAACAGGGCGCTGACGCAAGCGGCGATCATCGGTGTTGCAAGCCCTAGCGACGTGCCCGTGCCCCCCACCAGGGCGATGACGAAGACGAAGTCGACAACCCGGCCGAGCGGCCTGTTCACCACGTCGTCGCCGCAAAGGCCGACCAGCGACGTCGACAGCCGCAGGTACGGAATCTTGCGCTGGTAGTAGGGGTAGGCGATGGCGACGGTCGGCAGGCAATAGATGCACCATGCCGACAGGCCCCAGTGAAAGATGCCGTAGGTGGCCGCCCACTCCTGCGCCTCTGGGGAACCCCCTTCGAGCCCCAGTGGCGGCGTATCCAGGTAGTAGGCCCACTCGATGACGGACCAGTACATCAGCCCAGCGCCAATCCCGGCGCAGAACAGCATCGCCATCCACGAGAAGTTGGAGTAATCCGCCTTCGCATCCTCCCCACCCAGCCGGCGCTGGCCGTACTTGCCGAATGCGACGATCAACAGCACGACGGTCGCGCCAAGGGTCATCCACTGGTACAAGAGACCGAGATGGCCGGAAATCCAGTCGTATACCCCGGCAACCAGTACCGAAGACTGTTCGGGGACCAGGGCCATTGCCCCGCACACGCCCAGGATCAGTATCGCGCTCGCACCGAACAGCGGCCAATCGATCGTCGGCCTTGTCATGACTTGGTGCCTGCCGGAGCGTCCTCTTCAAACAGGCTTCGAAAGAACCAGTGGGCGCCCGCGGGCTCTTCCAGCAGTTGCCGCTGCCTGTCCGTCAGCGGCAGGTGCTCAGGCGCCGTGACCCGCGCTCGCGACCACGAGAGTTGCGATGCGCAGTACTTGTAGAGCAGCGTGTAGCGGTGATGGTCGGCGCTCCAGGTCGATGTGGCATGCGTCAGTGCTTCGGAGAAGAACGTGACGCTTCCCGCCGGCGCTTCAATGATCGTGACTACATCGTCGTACGTTTCCTCCCGGATCTCCTGCGGCAGCTTGTAGTGGCTGTTGTGGCTGCCCGGTATGACCCGCAAACCCCCATGTTCGGGTCCCGTGTCGGTCAGGTTCCAGGCGGCGATGCCAAATCCATGGAGCGCTTCATGGAGCGGCGGCGTGAAGTAACGCCCGGGCTCGGCGCGCGAAAACGGTTGCGACGCCCCGTAGTCGGAATGCAGCCGCTTCTGTTTCTGGCCGCGACGCATATGCATGCCGAAGATCCGATCCAGGCGGAAGCAGTCGCCAAGCTGCGCGCGCATGGCCACCATGACCAACGGATGGTCCATGAGCGCGACGAATTCCTCTCCCCATGCCAGAAAACCCGGCCCGGTTTCCGCGCTACCTCCGGCGCCGCCGAAGCGGTGGCTTGGGGGCAACGCGGACAGGTCCCGCTGATCGACCTTCGCTTTCAGGACCGCCACCTGGTTGGCATCGAGGACATCCTCGACCACCAGGTAGCCCTGGAGATCGTAGAGATACGTCTGCAGTTCGGTGATTTTGTTCACGCTGCTCCTCCCCCTCTAGGTCCTACGCTATCGGTCAACTTCCGACTCTCTCCAGGAGATCTTCGATTACATCAGTCGCCTCGCGTTGTCGCAGCAATCGAGCCTCTCGCTGTTGCGGTCCGTTGCCGTCTCCCATCTCGAACTTCGCTACCGCGACAGGACCGTCCTTCCGATAGCCGTCTACTTTGTCTTCTCGAGCAAAGCGATCGCGCAGGATCGCCAGCGATTCTTGGATCACTGGGCCATGCGTCCCGCTTATCGCCATGCGGAAGCTCTCGGCGACCGCGTCCAGGCCTTGAGGGGCGTGCTCAAGACAATGGATGATGTCATGTGCGTCCTTCCGTTCGAAACGCTGATCGAACGCGAACGCCTTTAGGCACGTGAAGCTCACCACATCGGCATGCTTCACGCGTTCGGCGGCAATGCCATTACCATCGAGAAGCTCCGCCCTGACCTCCGCTACCTGGTACAGGTCGAACACGATAGACGAGTGTGGGATATTGAGCGCCGAGATTCCTCTATCAGTGGGCAAGGGACTAACTCGGCCTCCCGCAATATCAGGGGCGTCGCAAAGCAGTTCCAGCACCATGAGCGCGCCTCGTTCAGTTTCGGTCTTCCAACGCCACGACAACTTCTGGCCAAGTGTATTTTCGGCGCGCGTAAAACCCATCTTCCGAAGGTTGTCTTCAAGCGTATGGTACGCGTCAACGTCCGCCAGGATCTGAAGATCCACCACGATGTCCACATCAAGCGTGCCAGCATGCGGCGGCACGCCGGGGAGTTCGGCGGGCACCAGATACCTCGGCGTCAGGCCGCCGATCAAGAAAACGGAATCCTTCCATGGCCCAAGTCCGCGAAGCAGCGTCACCAAGACGCGCTCGCAATCCGTTGTGTACTGGTCGGAGTATCCATCGCGCGTCGCTGGTTTCGCCATCAGAATCCAATCCTCTCGCGGCGAAGATGCTCGCCCAGTTCTTTGCTTCGACCTTCGCTCCCAACCAGGTCCAGATAGACCTGAATCGGACTCGCCAGCCAAATCCCATCCAGCTCCTGTCGGAACATTAGCTCACCGAGCGACTGGCTTTCGATGACCGTAAGGTTGATCCCTTCGTTGACAATGCGCGCGCCCAGTTCATGGATAGCTCGATTCGCGGCTGGACCCACAAGCAATCGGCAGCGCACCTGAGAGACGTTCGACAGGAAGGGCGCGTAACGCTGACCCGCAACCTCGTGGGTCATTGCATACGCTACCCCCTGTGCAGCGAGGGTTTTGGCGAGTTTTTGGACCAGACGATTCGCCCGCATCCGAGGAACATAGTAGTGGCGCATCGCCGGACGGCGCATGATGGCGAGTTCTCTGGCCCATGCATCCAGCAAGGCGCCGGGGTCCTGCAGGTGACGCCTTTTGTTCGGTCCCTGGCCTCGCGATGCCAGCCAATCGAAACGTTCGAGTTCTCTCAGCACCTGCGATGCGGTCGTCCGCGATACTCCAGCCTGTTGCGCAAGCTCCTCGACACTGAACCAATGCTCAGGTCGCATGAGCAAAGTATGTAAGATCTGCGTGCGGCGTTTCGAGAAAAGAGATCGCACGGCCCTCGAGAAGGCTTTGGGTGGCGGCAAGTCGACATAGACATAGGCACCGCGCGCAGGCAGGTAGAGGCTCCCTCCAGCGTCGTAGTAACCTACCCGTTCGTCCCTCAGCAATTCCTTGGCTCCCGGAGAGATCGATTCGGCGACGAGCACCGAAACGATCTCGTGCTCGTTCGTGCCCCTCCCTTTGCGCCGATCATGATTGAGCTGCCACAAGAGTTGACGTACATCGCGAGGGTAAAGAGCCTTTCTTGTCTCGATCCGCAGGTCAACGGTATTGCCCGCCACGCAAAGGTCAATTTGGATGTCATGTCGTCCCCGCCTCCGACCGAGCGGTTGCGCCGACAACCTGACAGATTCAGCACGCACTCCTGGCAAGTCCCGCAAGGTCTTCAGGAACTGCTCCAACATTTCGCGCTCTGTTACCTCGACACTTGCCATCGCAAATCGTCTTTATTTCCTGAACAGCGAATATACCAAATATGTTCCCAATAACTATGAATAATCATTATTTGCTGTTCAGCGGATATGGGCTGGGGGCGTCGGCGGGATGTTGGAAACGCTTGCCCTGCTAGTCGCCAGCGTTTTCGAGCAGGACAACCATGAAGTGGCAGCTTTCGTCTCGCCGTGCCTCTAGCCAGCGAAGTCCGGCCTGTTCGGCCAGGATCGCGAATCCGTCCGCATCGTACTTGTAGGAGTGTTCCGTGTGGATGCGCTCCCCCCGTCCGAACTCGATGAAGGCGCCGTTGACACGAACCGTCTGGCGCTCCGCGCTCGTCAAGTACATCTCGACCCGACCGCGTTCCCCATTGTAGTGCGCTTCGTGCTCGAACTTCGTCATGTCGAAGTCCGCGCCCGCAATCGCGTTTATGTGGCGCAGGATGTTGAGGTTGAACGCGCGGGTCACGCCAGCGGCATCGTTGTAGGCGGCGTTGAGCATCGATTCCGCCTTTTTTGTGTCGACGCCAACAATGAAACGGCCGCCGGGGCCGATGACGCGGCCGACGCCTCTCAGAAAATCGGGAACCTCTGCCGGTTCGATGTTTCCGATGGTGGACCCGGGGAAGAATCCGACCTTTCGCAATCCGGTCGCGATGGACGGCAGTTCGAACGACCGGCTGTAGTCCGCGCAGGTCGGGTATACCGCCAGGTCGCCGAAGTCCTCGTAGATCTCCCGCGCGGAAGAGAGCAGCTGCCCGCGCGAGATGTCCACCGGGACGTAGGCGGCGGGACGGCATGTTTCGAGCAGGATGCGCGTCTTGGCGCTCGACCCGCTGCCGTATTCCACGAGGCAAGCATCGGGCTCCACCCACTGCGCGATATCGTCCCGGTTGTCTTCGAGAATCCCGGTTTCCGTTCGCGTCAGGTAGTACTCGGGCAGTTTCGTGATCGCCTCGAACAGTTGCGATCCCGCCTCGTCGTAGAAGTATTTCGGTGAGACGGCCTTGGCTGGCGCGGTTAGCCCCGCGACGAGTTCCTCCCTCGCGTCTGGAACGGGCGGTTGCCGGTCAAAGAACCGGAACTCCCGCCGGCGCACTTTACTTCGCATCTTTCGCCAACCTGATTCCGGAAAACTGCCACCGATCCGGGGCATAGAAGAAGTTTCGGTAGCTCGCCCGCACATGCCCGGGAGGCGTCGCGCAGGAACCGCCACGCAGAACGATCTGGTTTGCCATGAACTTGCCGTTGTATTCGCCGAGCGTTCCCGGTAACGGCTTGAATCCGGGATAGGGGCCGTAAGCACTTGCCGTCCACTCCCAAACATCGCCAAAAACCTGCGCCAGGCCATCGTCGAGGGAGGACGCGGGGTGCAATCGACCGCTGTCGCTGAAGTTGCCCGCCACTTCATGTGACGACGCTGCGGTTTCCCACTCCGCCTCCGTCGGCAACCGCGCCCCCGCCCATCGGGCGAAGGCGTCGGCTTCGAAGAAGCTGACGTGGCAAACCGGCGCGTTGCCGTCCACGGGACCGCTCCCGTTAAGCCTGTACTCGAACCACTCACCGTCCTGCTCGTACCAGTACAAAGGCGCGTTCCAACCGCGTTGCCGCGCGGCAGTCCAGCCTTCGGACAACCAAAGCGACGGATTCCGATAGCCCCCGTCATCCATGAATGCCAAGTACTCGCCGCACGTCACGGGTCGATCCGCAAGCGCGAACTCCCCCAGCCACACCTTGTGCCGGGGCGTTTCGTTGTCGAACGTGAATCCTTCTCCGCCGCGCGCGCCGATTTCCACCAGTCCGCCCGGGATCGACAGGAACGACGCCGGACGCGCCTCGCCGGGCCGACCGTCGAGTTCGCTGTCATACGCCGGACGCAGCGGATTCGTGCCCAGGTTGTACTTGATGTCCGTGACAATCAGTTCCTGATGTTGCTGTTCGTGGTTGATCCCAAGGACCGTGCGGCTGCCAAGCATTTCGTCTTCGCGGGCAAGCAGGTCCTGCATGGCGGCGTCCACATGGGCGCGGTAGTCGAAGACCTTTTCCACGGTCGGGCGCGAAAGGAGGCCCCGTCTGGGCCGCGGGTACTGTTCGCCCACGCCGTTGTAGTAGGAATTGAAGAGGAACTCGAAGGCATCGTCGAACGGGGTATAGCCGTCATGGAAAGGCTTCAGGAGAAACGTCTCGAAGAACCAGGTGGTGTGTGCGAGGTGCCACTTCGGCGGACTCGCATCGGGCATAGGCTGGATGCCGTAGTCGTCCACTGCGAGCGGCCGGCATAGACGCTCCGTCTCCTTTCGGACGGTGGCGTATTGCTCGGCTAGCTCGTCCGCGGGATTCGCGGATTCAGACATCGGGACACCTCGGGAAGGTGGCCAGCATAAAGGAGCGCAGCAGCCAATTACAAATTCGCGAGGCCGAACCCGGTCGTTTGCCCCCTACGCGACGAAATAATGATCGGCTACGAGCAGGCCAAACAGCGCCGTGAGATAGACGATCGAATAGCGGAACGTCCGTTTCGGCGCGTCCGCCCGCGTTCCGAATAGCAGCGCCACGGCCCAGTAGATGAACACCGCCCCGAGCGCCAGCGCGCCGACGAGATAAAGCAGTCTGCTCATGCCCATGGCGTAGGGCAGGGCGCTCGCCGCCACCAGCAGGACGGTGTAAGCGAAGATGTGCCAGCGCGTGGTTCGCTCGCCGTGTGTCACCGGCAACACCGGAATGTCGGCGTCCGTGTACTCGTCTTTGCGGTCGAGCGCGAGCGCCCAGAAATGCGGCGGGGTCCAGATGAATATGATCAACACGAGCAACAGCGCCTCCAGCCCCACGGCGTTGGTGACCGCCGTCCAGCCGAACAACGGCGGCAATGCCCCGAACAGGCCGCCGATCACGGTGTTCTGCGGGGTCGCACGCTTGAGATAGAACGTATAGAACAGGCCGTAGCCCACCCAGGAGGCGAGGTTGAGCCAGGCGGTCAGCGGATTGACCAGGAGGTACAGCAGGAGCATCCCCGCAACCCCGGTTACCGCGCAGAACGCGATTCCCGAAGGAAGCGTGACCCTGCCCTGCACTACGGGCCGGTTGCGGGTGCGCGCCATGCGCGCATCGATCCGGGCGTCAGCGATGTGATTCACGGCGGCGGCGGACCCCGCAACAAGGGCGATGCCGACCAGCGCGTACGCCATGATCGACAGGTCCTCGAGACCGGGGCTGGCAAGCGCCATTCCGACCGCGGCGCACAGCAACATGAGCGCAACGACCCGGGGCTTCGTCAGCTCCAGGTAGTCGCGCCAGTTAGCTACATTTTCCATGCCAAAAATCTGCAATCGTGCCGCAGCGCGCCGCGTGGGCGGCTAAGGCTGTTCGAGGTCGTCCGGTGTTCCAGGGTCCGACGCTTCCCTCTCCAACTGTGTCCGCGGAGAAGCGTCAATAGTGCCAGCGTATAACGTAATCAACGCCAGCAGCAATAGCGCAGCCCCAGCGTTGTGCAGCGTCGCCACCGCCAGGGGCAACTGTGCCAGGACATTGGCCACGCCCAGGCCGAACTGGACGACCAGCACGCCGGCCAGCGTCCAGCGAAGCGGCCCGGTCAGCCTGTAGGCGAGCCAGCCAACGGCGAACAGCACGATGAACGCGCCGAGCCGATGCGTCATCTGAATCGCTACCCGCGCGTCGCTCGTCATTTTCCCGCCCAGGTAGTTCGGTCCCACATCCTGGGCCAGGTTGAAACCCGCCCGGAAATCCATGTCCGGGAGCAGGCTTCCATGACAGGCCGGAAAATCCGGGCACGCGAGCGCCGCGTAGTTCGAGGATGTCCACCCGCCGAGGGCAACCTGCAACACGACGATCCCGATCGCTGCCGCCACGTGGCCCCTGAGTTGCCCCGGCACTGGAAACGAACGGACCGCCCCGATCCTGAGGCCGTAAACCCACAACAGGGCGAGCGTTGCGAACCCCCCGAGCAGATGCAGGGTGACGACCTGCGGCCAGAGCTTCAGGGTAACGGTCCACGCGCCGAAGATGCCCTGGGCCACAACCAGCACCACGAAAGCGATGGGAATGGTCAATGGCATGCGTCGCCGCCAGGCCACCGCCCATATGGCCAGCGCGAGCAACCCGAGCGATGCGGCGAAGTACCGATGCACCATCTCTGCCCATGCCTTGTCCTGCTCCACCGGCGAGTCGGGGAACAATGCCTCGGCCGCGGCGATGTCTTCGGGTGTCGCCGGCACCGAAATAAACCCATAGCAGCCTGGCCAGTCAGGACATCCCAGGCCGGCGTCCACCAGGCGCGTGTATGCGCCCAGCACGACCACGACCGACACAAGCGCGATGCCGCCGAGAACGAGCCATTTCATTCTGTCAGCAAGTCTCCACGACAACGTCACCCATCGCTCAACCCCAGGGCTGCCTCAACGCCCGCCGTCTCCGGCCGCACTCCGCGCCAGAGAAAGAACGATTCCGCTGCCTGCTCGATGAGCATTCCAAGGCCGCCGGCGACTCCCGCGGCACCGTGTCGGCGGCACAAGGCACAAAACGGAGTGTCGCCCGCCGGGACGTAGAACATGTCGTAACAGAACGCGTTCCGAACCGCCCGGGGGTCGAACTCGGGAACCTCACCGGCCATCCCGGCGGAAGTGCCGTTGATCACGACATCGTACTCGCCGCTCACGTCGGCGAGGCCAATGGCGTCGATATTGTGAAACGTCTGCTGCAACGCGCGCGCCTTGCTCTGTGTACGATTCGCCACCGCAAGCTCCGCCACGCCAGCCCGCGAGAGCGGACCCAGTACGCCCCGAACCGCGCCGCCGGCGCCCAGCACAAGAACACGCCGGCGCGCCAGGGTCACGCCCAAGTTTTCCTGCAGGTCGCGCAGCAGGCCCAGGCCGTCGGTATTGTGGCCGGAGTAGCCGATCTCTTCCGGCACCACGACATTCACTGCCTGGGCCTCGCGCGCGGCGTCATCGACCCGGTCGACCCAGTCGAATGCTTCCTCCTTGAATGGCACCGTGACGTTCAGACCCCGGCCATTGGCGCGAAAGAACTCCGCCGCCGCCGGAGCGAAGGCATCCGCTCGGATCTTCTCGTAGCGGAGCGCCTGGCCCGTCGCCGCTGCGAAGATACCGTGTATTCGCGGCGACACGCTGTGCGCGACCGGATTGCCGATGACGGCGTAGCGGTCCATCACCGCAGCACGCGCCCGTCTGCCGCGAGACGTATACGGGAAGGCCCCGTTCGGCGATTCGTGGCGCCCGGCAGAACGAAATCGACCCGGCGCTGAAAGTGCTTGCGCACGCATAGCTCGCTGGTGGCCGGAGGGAATTGGCTCACATTGGCGGATGTCGAGACGATGGGCCTTTCGCAAAGCCGCGCCAGCGCCCTGGCCTGTCGGTGCCCGGGCACACGCACTGCGACCGTGGGTCGCCCACCTGTGATCCAGCGGGGAAAGCGGCTATTTCCGACGACCCACGTTTCCGGGCCCGGCCAGCTCTCTACGACGGCGCTTCGCGCAGCCGGGGTCAGACATGCGAGTTCGGCATCGAAACATCCGGCCGATGCTGCGACGACGAGTAGTCCCTTTTGCTGCGGCCGGCGCTTGATGCGCAGCACTCTCTTCACGGCTCCTTCGTCGAAAGGATCGCAGGCGAGTCCCCAGACGCCCTCCAGGGCATGCGCCACGACACCGCCCCCCACGATGACATCTGCCGCAGTCTGCAAGTCAAGCACCGCGCCGATGCGGCACGACTGCCGCTGCCTCGCCGAGAGGTTGGTCAAGACTCAGGCGTCGCCAGCGAGGTCGTTCTGCACCGATGCGTTCTGACGCGCCACTCCCTGGCGGTTGGCTTCCCGGTCGTCGTCCAGTCGCCCGGACAACTCCGGGTCGTTTGCGGCGATTATCTGCGCCGCAAGGTAGCCGGCGTTCTTGGCGCCCCCCACGGCCACCGTGGCTACCGGAATGCCGCTCGGCATCTGGACAGTGGAGAGCAGCGCATCGAAGCCCGACAGCGCGCCACTGGCGATGGGCACGCCGATGACCGGGCGCACCGTCTGCGCAGCCACCGCTCCCGCGAGGTGCGCCGCCATTCCCGCTCCGCAGACGAATACCGCGCAGTCCCGCGAGAGTGCGTCAGCCACGTACTCCGCCGTCGCAACGGGCGTCCGGTGTGCCGATGTCACCCGCACCTCGAAGCCAACGTCGAGGTCCGCCAAGACGTCTGCACATCCACGCATCGTCGGCCAATCGGACTCCGAGCCCATCAATATCGCCACCCAGGACATCAAGTCCTCCAAAATGCTTAAGGGATGGCGCGAATATATCCCCCCCGGTGGGCGGCGACAAACCCTAACAGCTCAAGCTGCACCAGCGCCTCCGACGCCGCTTCCGGAGACAGGCCCGTCGCGCCCACGATGCGGTCCAGCGTGGTGGTTTCCGCGCCGACGAATTCCAGCAGCACCTTGAGTTCCTCCGGCGGTTCGGGAGGTGAGCCAGCGGCGCCACCACCCTCGTAGCCGATGGCGAACAGGACATCGTCGGCATCTTCGATCAGCGCCGCGCCGCTCTTCAGGAGGCGGTGACACCCTCCTGCCAGCGGACTTGTCACCGGCCCCGGCACCGCCATCACCTCGCGGCCTTGCTCGGCAGCCATCCGTGCGGTGATCAACGAGCCGCTTCGCGTGGTCGCCTCAACAACGACAACACCCAGCGTCAAGCCGCTGATCAGGCGGTTGCGCTCGGGGAAGCGGTGTTTGCGGGGACCCGCGTCCGGCGGATATTCGGTGACCACTGCGCCGGCGGCGGCCAGGATGTCGCGGGTCAGCCCTTCGTGCGCACGGGGATACACCCGGTCCAGACCGCTGCCCAACACGGCTACTGTCCGCCCGGACGCTGCCAGCGCGCCGCGATGCGCCGCCGCATCGATGCCGTACGCGAGCCCGCTGACGACTGCCAGGCCACCGGCAGCCAAGTCACGAGCCAGGCCGTGAGCAAAGTCGCGGCCCGCGCGGGTCGCCCTGCGGCTGCCCACGACCGCCACTCCCGGTTCCCCCAACACGTCCGCTGCGCCACGCAGGTACAGCCTGCTGGGCGGGTCGGGAATGGCTGCCAGCCGTTGTGGCAACGCGGATCTATCGAGACATTCCATGGCACCGAGTTTGTAGCGCGTTTCGAACGCTGTGTCGGTACGTCTGGGCGCATGTTGGCATCAGTCGGCGCCACCGGACCGTGCGGGCCAAAGCCTATTGGGCAAGTGCGACCGCAGCCCTTAAAATCATGGTCTCGCGCTGCACCATGGCCTGAGTGATGGCTCCGCTTCAAATCCTCCGATATCCCGACCCCCGGCTCCGCACTCGCGCGCAGCCCGTGGGCGAGGTGACGGAAGAGATCCGCGAGCTTGTTGGCGACATGTTCGCGACCATGTATGCCGCACCGGGCGTGGGGCTTTCGGCGAGCCAGGTCGATGTGCACAAGCGAATCATCGTGGTCGACGTTTCGAAGGAGCGGAACGACCCGCATGCTTTCATCAATCCCGAAATCGAGATCATCGGCGGGACGCAACTCCTCGAAGAGGGCTGCCTGTCGATTCCCGGCTTCTATGAGACAGTCTCCCGCGCAGACAGGATTCATGTCCGCGCTCTCGACGAGCATGGCGAACCCTTTTCGCTCGAGGCCGAGGGGTTTCTCTCCGTGTGCATCCAGCACGAATGCGATCATCTCGAAGGAAAACTGTTCGTCGATTATCTCTCCAACCTGAAGCGCGGCCGCATCAGAAAGAAACTCGCTAAACAACAGCGCGAAGAACGCGTCCGCCGTTGAACCTCGGTTTTGCCGGCACGCCCAGCTTCGCGGTCCGGATCCTGCAGGCGCTGATCGACTCCAGCCACGAGGTGCGGGTGGTGTTCACGCAGCCCGACCGGAGGGCCGGCCGGGGGCGCAGGCTCATCCCAAGCCCCGTGCGCTCGTTGGCCGAGAACCACGGCCTGAACGTCCGTACTCCCGCTCGCATCGGCGACGACGTGTCGCACCTCGAAGGCCTCGACGTCCTCGTTGTCGCCGCGTACGGACACATTCTTCCCGACGCGGCACTCCATGCCCCCGAGAGCGGGTGCATCAACGTCCATGCATCGCTGCTGCCACGGTGGCGAGGCGCCGCGCCGGTGGAGCGCGCCATCATGGCAGGCGATGTGCTGACTGGCGTCAGCATCATGCAGATGGACGCCGGTCTCGACACGGGACCAGTGCTGTTGTCCCGTTCCACCGCCGTCAGAGAGACCGACACGGGAGTATCCCTGACGGCTGCCCTGGCGGATCTCGGCGCAGATGCGCTGCTCGAAACCCTCGCAACGCTCCACGCGCTCAAACCTGTTCCGCAGGATCACGCCCAAGCCACCCTCGCGCCAAAGATCACCGGCGCGGACGCCGCAATCGACTGGAGGAGTTCCGCCCCGAGCATAGCGCGCCAGGTGCGCGCGCTGGTACATCGCCGCACCGCCTACGCAATGATCGACGCCGAGCGCGTGCGCGTATTGGAGGCGCAAGCGGTTTCGCTGCAACGACCGACCGTGGCCGAGGGTTCTCCCCGCGACCCGTTCGAGTGCGCCGGAACCGTTTCGAACACCCCCGAAGGCGTAGCGGTCGCCTGTGGCGAAGGGGCGCTATTGCTACGGACCGTTCAGCTTTCCCGCGGCAGGGGGCGGCCGATGGCTGCCCGCGATGCCGCCAACGGCTACCCGCAGATTTTCGCCGCCGGCACACGTTTCGATGTCCCCCGCTGATCTCCGGGCAAAGGCGGCCCATGCCCTCGACGCGGTTCGCCGGGGGCGCACGCTGCGGGACGCCATCGAGCCCGGCGCGCCCTCGCTCGTGACGGAACTCGCCTACGGCGCTTGCCGGCGTTATTTTTCGATCCGCTCGGAAGTCGACGCACGGCTCGCGCGACCCATGCGCAAGGCCGATCAGGACGTGTACGCGCTCCTGATGATTGGCGCCTACCAGCTTCGCCACACCGCCATTCCGGATCACGCCGCCGTCTCCGAGACCGTCGCAGCGGCCGCAGCCTTGCGCAAACCCTGGGCGCGGGCACTCCTCAATGCCGTGCTTCGGCGCATCGCCAAGACCCGCGTGAAGCACACGGCCGACCAGGCGCGGCATGATCACCCCCAATGGCTCATCGACGCCTTTCAGGCCGCCCATCCCCAGGCCTGCCCGGAACTATTCGATATCAACAACAGCCGCGCGCCCATGGCGCTTCGAGTCAATACCGCCAGGGTCGACCCTCACCGGTATCGCGGGCAACTCGATACGGCCGGGCTTCCACACCGACCGGGCATGACAACGGATTCCGTCATCCTCGAACAGCCCGTGCCCGCAAGCGAATTACCCGGGTACCAGCGCGGATGGATCGCCGTGCAGGACGAGGGCGCCCAACTCGCGGCAGCGCTGCTCAATCCGCGTCCAGCAACCGCAGTGCTCGACGCCTGCGCCGCGCCAGGCGGCAAGGCGTTCCATCTCCTGCAACGCGATCCGTCGCTGGTATTGACAGCGCTTGATCGCGACAAGACGCGTCTCGTTCACCTGAACCGGGAATCCCGACGCCTCGGACACTCCTTTCGCCGCGTCATCGCGGGCGATGCCACCGGGACCGCCTGGTGGGACGGCACACCTTTCGACGCCATTCTGCTCGACGTTCCCTGTTCCGGCACCGGGACGCTGCGGCGCCATCCCGACATCAAGGTCAATCGCCGGCCGGAGGGTCTTGCGCGCACCGTCGAGCGCCAGCGTGCCTTGCTCGCCGGCGTATGGCCCACGCTTTCATGCGGCGGCACGCTGCTTTACTGTACCTGTTCCATACTGCCGGCCGAGAATCAGGACGTGGTGACTGAATTCCTGGAACAGACCCCCGACGCGGTGGTGCGGCCGATCCGTACCAATTGGGGTCAAGCGGCGGGACCCGGGCGCCTGCTCCTTCCGCGAAAAGGGGGCCCGGACGGGTTCTTCTTCGCGCTGATCAGCAAGGCCGGAACCCCATGAACATCCTCATTCTGGGGGCGGGGCAGGTGGGTGGCACATTGGCGCAGCACCTTGCTAGCGAAGCATTCGATATCACCGTTGTGGATATCGACGCCGCCCGGCTTGAGGAGCTCCGCCGCCGTCTCGACATTCGCACCGTCCTGGGACATGCCTCCCGGCCGGACGTGCTGCGCAGGGCCGGCGTCGAGGAAGCGGACATGCTGATCGCGGTGACCCCCTACGACGAAGTCAACATGGTCGCATGCCAGGTGTGCTACACGATGTTCCAGACCGAGCGCAAGATCGCCCGCATTCGCGAGGACTCCTTCCACGCCCGTGCAAGCCTTTTCAGCAGCGAACACATGCCCATCGACTTCGTTATCAATCCCGAGCGGGTGGTCACCGATCAGATCAGCGAACTGCTGCAGAGGCCCGGCGCACTGCAGGTTCTCGACTTCGCGAACGGCCGCGTCAAGTTGGTCGCCTTGCGAGTGCGCGAGGATGGGCCGCTGGCCGGCAGCCAATTGCGCCACCTGCGAGAGCGCGTGCCGAAGGCCGACATGCGCGTCGCAGCCATCTTCCGACGGGGCCGCGCCATCTTGCCCGAGGGTGATACGACGATTGAAGCGGATGACGAGGTCTTCTTCATCGCGGCGACGCAACACATCAGGGGCGTCATGGCGGCGCTCGGGGAGGCGGAACGCCCCTACAAGCGCGTGCTCGTTGCCGGAGGTGGGCGCATCGGCGAATACCTCGCCAAGGCGATCGAATCACGTTTCTCCGTGAAGGTCATCGAACACAACCAGGACCGCGCCAACGAAATCGCGCAACGCCTCGAGTCTGCGGTGGTAATCCTCGGCGATGCCACCGACAGGGAGCTGTTGCTGCAGGAGAACATCGAGCGAGTCGATGTTTTCTGCGCCGTTACGAACGACGACGAGGTGAACATCATGTCGTCGCTGCTCGCCAAGCGCCTGGGCGTAAGGCAGGTGATGACGCTGATCGGCAAGCCCGCCTACATAGACCTCGTCGTCGGCCGCGACATCGATATCGCAATCTCACCGCAGCTTGCAACTACCAGCATGATTCTCGCGCACGTCCGACGCGGCGACGTGACGCAGGTGCACACCCTCCGTCGCGGCGCCGCAGAAGCCATGGAAGCCGTGGTTCACGGCGGCGCGAAGAGCAGCAAGGTCATCGGCAAACGCCTGGACAGCCTCCCCCTGCCCGCGGGCACAACGATCGGCGCCATCGTCCGGGGCGATGCTGTCCTGATCGCGCACGACGATGTCGTGATCGAGCCAGAGGATCACGTCATCCTGTTCCTGACGGACAGGCGCAAGCGCCGCATTGCCGAAGTCGGCCGCCTGTTCCAGGCGGACCCGTCCTTTATCTAGCTCGTGGCGTGGCCCGCAGAACGCGCTGAGGCGATAGAAACCCGCAGGTCACGACCCTAATGCACTTCGGCGTCATCCTTCGCACCACCGGCGTGCTCCTCAGCGTGTTCAGCATTGCCATGCTGCTGCCGATGATCGTCGCGTTTATCTACGGCGAGGACACCCTGTCCACGTTTCTCACCGCTTTCCTGATCACGGTCGCCACCGGCGGCGTGCTCTGGCTTATTGGTCGCGGCGAGGCGGAACTTCGCAGCCGCGAGGGCTTCCTCATTACGGCGCTTTTCTATGTCGGACTGGGGTTGTTTGGAGCACTGCCCCTGTACCTCTCGCCGGGTCTCGCCGACTCGTTCACGGATGCCGCCTTCGAGTCGCTCTCCGGGCTCACGACAACAGGCGCGACCGTCCTTTCCGGCCTCGATGAACTGCCGCGCTCCATCCTGTTCTATCGGCAACTCCTGCAGTGGTTGGGGGGCATGGGCATTATCGTCCTGGCGGTCGCCGTGCTGCCCATGCTCGGCGTGGGGGGCATGCAACTGTACCGAACCGAATCCCCTGGGCCGATCAAGGACACCAAGCTTCGGCCACGAATCGCCGAGACAGCGAAGGCGCTATGGCTGATCTACTTCACCATATCGCTTGCCTGCGGGTTGGCATACTGGGTCGCGGGTATGTCGCCGTTCGACGCCATCTGCCATGCCTTCTCGACGGTGGCGATCGGCGGTTTCTCGACCCACGATGCGAGCCTCGGGTATTTCGCCAGCCCCGCCGTGGAGTCCGTCGCCATTTTCTTCATGGTCATCTCGGGCATCAATTTCAGCCTCCACTTTCTCGCCTGGCGCCAGCCGGGCCGGTATTTCCGAGACATGGAAGTACGAACCTACGTCGCCGCCCTCGCGGTCGTGTCCGTCCTTGTGGTCTGGGTTCTCCTGCGGTATCCCGGTTCCGCCGACAATCCAGTGCGCGACGGCATATTCCACGCCGTCTCCATCACTACCACGACCGGGTTCACCACGACGAACTTCAGCGCGTGGCCCTCTTTCGCTCCGTTTCTGCTGCTCTTCGCCGCGTTCGCGGGCGGTTGCGCCGGTTCCACCGCAGGCGGAATCAAGATGATGAGAATCCTCCTGATCTTCCGCCAGGGAGTGCGCGAGATTCGGCGGTTGATCCACCCCAACGGCGTGTTTCCCCTGAAAGTCGGAAAAGAAGTCATCCCGGACCGGGTCGTCGACAGCATCTGGGGCTTTTTCGCGGCCTACATGGTGATCTTTCTCGGGATGGTCTGCCTGCTGATCGGCGTCTCGGACGTCGATTTCACTACGGCGTTCTCGGCGGTCGGCGCGTGTCTCAACAACCTAGGCCCCGGGCTCGGCTCGGTCGCGGGCAACTACGCCGACCTGCCGGCCGTCGCGAAGTGGCTGCTCGTCCTCACCATGCTCCTTGGGCGACTCGAGATCTTTACCCTGCTGGTGCTGTTGACGCCCGCGTACTGGCGCAGTTAAGGGCTCATCCCCGCACTGTTGAAAATGAATAAACTTCTATATTTTCAACATTTTAAAGAGCGTAAAGCAGCCAGTTGGCTATAGATGGGGTCGTACCAGGTCGGCGACGAAGTGCTCGGGCTCGTCAGGCGACTCCGCGTTCGTCGCGCCGGAAACAGAACTCTTCACAAATCCCTGGCGAATCGTACGCACGACTGCGTCTCGATCAACGACCACGTAAACCGGTCGGGAGCCCAGGGAACCATCCACCCCGTCGGGAGGCGGGTCTCCGAGCAGAAACGCGAACGCGTCCACACGACCATGCACCAATGTCGAGGGGTTTGCTGACAACCAGTCCCGCAACACATCTGCGGCTTCGTCCGATAGGTTGACCACCGTCAGTCCGCTCTCTCGGTAACGGTCCTGTAACGCTTCCAGCGTCGGCATCTCCGCGATGCACGGCGGGCACCACGTCGCCCAGATGTGCAGCAGAAGCGTCCGCCCCTCGAACTCCGCGAACCGCCGGCTTCTGCCCTCCAGGTCACTGAAAACCGCCTCGTTGATCGATATCCCGGAGATCTGCTCCAGTACGCGTTCGTGGTGATCGCTCTCCCATTCGGCGTCCGCCAGTGCGAACAGTTGCTCGGACACTTCTTCAACCGACAGGTGGAACGAGATACCGTCGGGCTCGAGGCCGACTATACGTTCGAGCACGACGCTCCCCTCGAACAGGTCGTCGGGCCGCTTCAGGAGCCAGGATCGAAAAGTTCGTTTGGACCGCCGCGCTACAACGTAGGTCTGACCGTCGATCTGTCTCATGTGAACGGTTTTGGTGTCTCCGATCTCTCCCCCGGCTGCCTGACTGCAAAGATTGCCCTGACACTAGCGGGCATTGGCTTCGCACCGTCCGCCACCACCACCCGCGCCATGCCGGGTAGCATCGACACGAGGTCGTCGACAGGAAAGGAGACTTCGGTCCTGTCCGGGGTGACGGCGCGCTTCGCCGCATAGACCTCCTGCATCATTTTGTCGACCGACACCCGGCCTATCTCGGCCTCCGCGATCGTGTGGGCGACTACCAGCAGGCAAGCCGCGCACAACAGTCGCCCACCAGACCGCATTACATTGGTAACTATCTGTTTCATAACGCTTTATGGTCTCCATCCTCGTCTTTTCGGCGTAGCGCGAAGCGGAACCTGTTGTACTCCCACTGGTATTGCGCCGGTTCGTGCGCAACAGCGGCTTCGATCGCGGCGTTCATCGCGGTGGCGCTCACAACCACATCCGGGTCACGAATCCGGTCATCCAGCAGCGACATGCGGACGTCGAATCCATGGCGCGTCCTTTGGGCCGTCGCCAGAATCGCTCGCGTTTCCTCGTCCAGTAGCCGATGCACGAGCGTCATCGTTATGGCTTGCCGCCCAAAGATCGGCGCTCGCACGCCCGCCTCCGGTGGCGGCGTCTGATCCGGCAGGATGCCCACCAGGCCTCCCTCCTTAAGGGTGCGCTTCACCTCGCGCAACCCGCTGAGATCTGCCGGCACCATCGTTGCGCCCCATCTGCCACGCCCCCTTATCGTCTCTGCATCCAGCCCGGGGATTCTCGGCGGAGCATAGAGGCCCGTCACCCTCGATTTGCGAAAAACATAGGCCAGTATCTCCCAGTTGCCGAAATGCGGCATGAGGGCGAGCAGGCCTGTCTCTGCCGACCTGACGAGCAGCTCGGCACCCTCGATGATACGGACCCGACGCGCAAACGCTTCCGGCTTGCCATACCAGGCGAATCCCATCTCCCCAACTAACCGGCCGGTTTCAATCAGGCTCCGCCGGCAGAGCGTTTCTCGCTGCGCGGGAGACAGGTGCGGAAAACACGCGTCGACATTGATCGCAGTAATCCGCGCGGACCGCGTCTTCAGCTTCCAGGTTAGCGCACCGATCACGGTTCCGACCGCCCTTGCCGCCCGCAGCGGCAGACAGGCCATCACGCGGAAACCCGCAATGAGACATCGAGCGAGGGCGCGCTTCAGAATGTGCATCTTCCACTCAACGGCGGCGGCTGCCTTGGGTCGCGGCTGGCTTTCCGGACATCCACCTGTATCCTGCATCCGCGTCCGGAAATGATATATAGGTCAAATTCGGCCAACCAGCCGGGACGCTGTGGATGATGCTGATACCTGCGATGCGAGCTGCATTGTTCTACCTGGGCTACATCGTCTCTACGATTGTTTGGGGCAGCCTTTCCCTGGCAATCGCCTGGACGATGCCGCCGAAGGCCCGGTTCGTGTTTGTGATCGGTGCCTGGACGCACTTCGTGTTGTGGTGGCTATCCGTCACTTGCGGAATACGCACACACGTCAGCGGTCGGGAACATCTGCCCGACGAGCCCTGCATTCTGCTGGTCAAGCACCAAAGCACCTGGGACACGCTCTTCGCGCAGACCCTATTGCGCCCGCAGACGACCCTGATCAAGCGCGAATTGCTTTGGATTCCCTTTTTCGGCTGGGCCTTCCTGTTGCTCAGGCCGATCGCCATCAACCGTCACGCTCGAATCGACGCGTTCCGGCAACTCATGAAGGTAGGCGCCAACCGACTAGGGGCGGGCTTCTCGATATCGCTATTTCCGGAAGGAACCCGCATGCCCTGGGGCAAACAGGGCAGGTTTCAGCCGGGCGGCGCGGCCCTCGCGTCATCCACCGGCACTCCCGTGCTGGTAGTGGCGCACGACGGCGGGCGTTACTGGCCTGCCCACCAATTCATCAAGAACCCGGGAACAATCGAAGTGCGAATCTCGCCGCCCATTGACGCCAATGGCAAAACATCGCAAGTAATCAATGAGTTAGCTGAAGACTGGTTGCGCCGGGAGATGTCCGAACTGGAGCGGCGGGCGGATGGTTCAGCGGGTTTGGCGCTAGACGTCCAGATTGACCACTGACAGCGCGTTGTCTTCGATGAAGGCGCGACGTGGCTCCACCTGGTCTCCCATCAGGGTTGTGAACATCCGATCGGCAGCCACCGCATCATCGACGTTTACGAGCAACATGCGGCGCTCTTCCGGGTCCATGGTCGTTTCCCATAGCTGCTCCGGGTTCATCTCACCAAGGCCCTTGTAGCGCGAAAGATCCACGCCGCGGCGCGTCTCGTCCAGCATCCACTCAAAAGCCTGAGAGAACCTGCTCACCTGTTCCGTGCGGGCCCCCCTGGCGACGTATGCCCCTTCTTCCAGCAAGCCATCCAGATCGTCGGCCAGTTCGCACAACTCCGCGTACTCCCGGGACACGTAGAACTGGTACCCAAGCCGCGTGTCCACCGTACCGCTATAGGTAGTGACACGAACACGCGGACAGAAAATGTGGTGCTGCGCGTCGTATTCCACGTCCACCGTGTAGCTTGGCTCGATTTCCTTCAGGCGCGTTTCGAATGTGTCCGCCCACTCACGAACCGGTGCTTCACGCGTGGTATCGGAAAGCGTGAGGCGCGGGACGTCAAGCAGCGCGCAGGTCACGGCGAGAGGATAGCGCTGCGAGAGCGACCTCAGCCGACCAAGAAGATCCTGGTATCGCTGAGCAAGCCCTTCGAGGGACGTATCCGCCATCGCCGGGGCGTCCGCGTTGACATGAAGCTTCGTGTTCTCTAGCGCTGACTGCAGGAAGTACCGGTCGAGTTCGGCGTCGTCCTTGACGTACTGTTCCTGACGACCGCGCTTGATCTTGTACAGGGGCGGCTGGGCGATGTAGACGTGCCCATTTTCGATCAACTCCACCATGTGCCGGAAAAAGAACGTCAACAGCAAGGTGCGTATGTGGGATCCGTCGACATCGGCATCCGTCATGATGATGATGTGGTGATAGCGCAGCTTCTCCAAGTCGAATTCGGTGCGCCCGATTCCGCATCCCAGCGCCGTCACCAGCGTCCCGACTTCCTGCGAGGAGAGCATCTTGTCGAACCGCGCCTTCTCTACATTCAGAATCTTGCCTCTGAGCGGGAGTACTGCCTGGGTGCGGCGATCCCGGCCCTGCTTTGCGGATCCGCCCGCCGAATCTCCTTCCACCAGGTAGAGTTCCGACAGAGCCGGGTCCTTTTCCTGGCAATCCACGAGCTTTCCGGGTAATCCGGCGATGTCCAGCGCGTTCTTCCGGCGGGTCATTTCCCGGGCTTTACGCGCAGCGTCGCGCGCCCGCGCAGCATCGATCATCTTCATTACGACGGTTCGCGCATCGTTCGGGTGCTCATCGAGATACTCGGAGAACTGTCGTGCAAGTTCCTGCTCGACGGCGCCTTTCACCTCGCTCGAAACCAGCTTTTCCTTCGTCTGCGAGGAGAACTTCGGATCAGGAACCTTGACCGAAATAACCGCGACAATTCCCTCTCTCGCGTCGTCACCGGTCGTCGCGACCTGGTCTTTCTTCGCGAGACCCTCGCGGTCAATGTATTGATTGAGCGTCCGCGTCAGCGCGCTTCTGAAACCCGCGACATGGGTCCCGCCATCACCCTGGGGGATATTATTCGTATAGGCGAACACCTGCTCCTGGAAGCCATCGTTCCACTGCATGGCGATTTCAACGCCGATGCCGTCTGCCCTCAGCGTCGAAAAGTGAACCATCTCGTTCAGCGACGTCTTGTTCTGGTTCAGGTAATCGACGAACGCCCTTAAGCCCCCTTCATAGAGGAAACGCTCTTCCTTGCCCACGCGCTCATCGATCAACCAGATGGAGATCCCCGAGTTGAGGAAAGCGAGCTCCCGCAATCGCTTGGCGAGGATGTCGTACTGGAAGCTAATGTTGCGGAACGTGTCCGTGGAGGGCCGAAAATAGCATTCGGTGCCGTGCAGGTCCGTTTCTCCAACCGCCGCCAGCGGCGCTTGCGGATCTCCGCGCCGATAGGTCTGTTGAAACGTCTCCCCGTCACGATGGACGGTCAGACGGAACTCATCTGACAACGCGTTCACCACCGATACGCCGACGCCGTGCAGACCCCCGGAGACCTTGTAGCTGCTCTCGTCGAACTTCCCGCCTGCGTGAAGCGTCGTCATGATGACTTCGGCCGCAGATACGCCTTCTTCCGAGTGAATGTCGACCGGAATACCGCGGCCATTATCGGTTACCGTCACCGCCTCCCCGGGATGAAGGATCACCCTGATTTCGTCGCAATAACCTTCGAGCGCCTCGTCGATCGAGTTATCGACGAGTTCCTGCACCATGTGATGCAGGCCGGTGCCGTCATCGGTATCCCCGATATACATGCCCGGGCGCTTGCGAACCGGGTCGAGACCGCGCAATACCTTGATGTTTTCGGAGTCGTACTTTGTCGGGTCAGAGGCCATTTTCGGCGCCTATTTCGGCTGGGTTGGCGGCGGGAGCAATCTGCCCATGTTTCACGTGAAACACGCGCACCCTATCCGCCGAAACGCTGCGTGCCGCCACGGGCTCATGTGTTGATGTCGCCAGGATCTGACACTCCATTCCGTCGAGAAGCCGCATAAATCGCGCGCTGTGATCGTCGTCCAGCTCCGTCCACACGTCATCGATCAAAAACAGGCTTGGCCGGGACTGGTTGGTTAACAACCCTCTGGCCTGACCGATCCTCATGGCGCTCGCCACGAGCTTACCTTGGCCGCGAGATAGCACGCCGGCGGCCGCGTTGCCGTCCGCTTCGAGCCTTACGTCCGCCCGGTGCGGTCCAACTTGCGTGAAGCCCAATTTTACATCGCCAGGGGTATGCGCGCCTACCTCTTCGGCGAAAGAATCGCCCTCAAATCCAGGATAGTGGCCCACTCGTATGTCCAGGCCGGGCGCCAGGGCCTCTACACAGGAAATAACCTCGTCGTTTACCGTCTGAACGTACTCCGTCCTCGTTTCGACCACGACTTCTCCCATCTCGATCATGCGATCCGTCCAGGTGTCGAGGGTTTGGGAATCTCCGCTTCGCAACAGTGCATTGCGTTGCCGCAAAGCCCGCATATAGCGACGCAACGTCTCGATGTAGTCGTGTTTCACGTGAAACGACCCCCAGTCCAACCACTGACGTCGTCCCCGGGGTTCACCAAACACGATGTCCGCGAGATCTGGCAGCAAGAGTTGAAGCGGCAGCAGTCCGGCAACTGTGGACGTTTTCTTGATGCGTTCTTCGTTTACCCGCAATTCGGTGCGATTCGCCCGGTCCTTCGACAGCGAAACATGTTCTCGACCCCGAACAGGATCTCTACACAGCGCTTGCACGGCCAAGCCCGGCTCTCCGTGCCGAACAAGAAACGATACCCTTCCTGATCTGAAAGATCGTCCGCGCAAAAGAAGGTGAAGCGCCTCAAGCACCACCGTCTTGCCGGCCCCATTCGGGCCGATCAGGAAGTTGAAATGCGGCGACAGTTCGAGTGTTGCGGCCGCGATGTTTCGAAAGTTTCTGAGCTCGAGGCGCTCGACGATCACGTCGTCATAGGCGCATAGGCATGACTACGAACACGGACTCTTCCGCGCCGCCGGTTTCTATCAGGGCGCTTCCGCCATTGTCGGATATGGAAATACGGACATCTTCCGCATCGACCACTCCCAGGACATCCTGAAGGTAATCGACGTTGAAGCCGATTTCGAAGGCTTCTCCCTGGTAGTCGACGGATAACTCTTCTTCTGCTTCTTCTTGTGTTTCCGCGTTGTTCGCCTTCACGACCAAACGATCCTGTTCGACCGCGAGTCGCACCAGGGGAGCAACACTGCGCCGGTCGCTGCCGATAATCGCCGCCCTTTGAAAAGACTGCCGCAGCGTATCGCGATCGCCGGAAAGCTGACGCGCCCCAACCTCTGGAATGACCTTCATGTAGTCGGGGAACTGTCCTTCCACCAACTTTGTCGTCAAGGTATATCCCCCGTGCATAGCCCGCAGATAATTCGCCCCCACCGACAGTTCAACCTGCTCTTCCGCGTCGGCCAACAAACGACCGAGCTCCACAACGCCTTTTCGGGGAATGATCGCACGCACGCGGTCAGTTCCCTGGGCACCTCCCGGCACGGTGCACATCGCCAACCGGTGCCCGTCGGTCGCAACCGCCCGGATATGGCTGTCAGTCACCTCGAGCAACAACCCGTTAAGGTAGTAGCGCACATCCTGTTGCGCCATGGCGAAGCTGGTCTGGTCCACCAGGCGCCGCAAGTCTCCCGGCGCCACGGAAAGTTCGGTGGCACCTTCTCCCCCCGTCTCCATTTCCGGATACTCTTCCGACGGCAAGGTCGCAAGCAGGAAACGGCTCCGGCCCGAACGCACGGTCACCTGGTCAGCCATCTCCACCGTGACCGGCAAGTCCTCCTGAAGCGAGCGCCATATCTCTGCCAGCTTGCGGCCCGGCAAGGTGGCGCGGCCCGGTTGTTGAACTTCAACCCCCTCGCGCACGCGCACGTTCAATTCGACTTCAAGGTCCGTCCCCGTGATCGAAAGACCGTCTTCGTTGCAATCGAACAGGAGGTGGGACAGGACAGGAAGTATCACCTGGGTCTGCTGCGGCCGCTCCACGACCCCCGCAACCATAGACAGAGCTCGCAGCAACGTGCCTCGGTCAGTGCTGAATTTCATGCTTCGTTCCTGGTGTAATGCGCCGACACTAACTCATCAGCCTCCGACTGAGATTGCGGTAATCCTCCGCAATGTCGCTACTGCTCTGCTTCAGTTCCGCAATTCTCCGGTAGGCATGGATCACGGTAGTGTGATCGCGGCCACCGAATGCCTCGCCTATTTCGGGCAACGAGTGCTTCGTCAACTCCTTGGTGAGGTACATGGCCATCTGCCGCGGCCTCGCAATCGACCGCGTCTTGCGTCGCAACAGCAGATCCGACTTCTTGATCTTGTAATACTCGGCAACCACCGTCTGGATGTTGTCGATGCTGATCTGCCGATCATGGATTGCCAACAAGTCCCGCAGAGCTTCCCTGGCCTGCTCAACGTTGACGCGCAAACCTGTGTAACTGGCATACGCATGAATCCTGCGCAGCGCCCCTTCGAGTTCGCGAACGTTGGATCGAATATGGTCGGCGATAAAAAACGCCACTTCGTCATCGAGTTCATAGCCCTCGATTTCTGCTTTTTTCTTCAGAATCGCCACCCGGGTTTCCAGGTCCGGTGGATCCACTTCCGCCGAAACACCGCAAACGAACCGGGATTTCAGGCGTTCCTCCAAGCCCTCGATGTCGCGCGGATAACGATCACAGGTCAGCACCATTTGCCTGCGTTGCTCAATTAAGCCATTGAAAACATGGAAAAATTCGTCTTGTGAACGCGCTTTGTGAGCAAAGAACTGGATGTCGTCGATGAGCAGGATATCGGCCTTTCGATAATATTGCGTAAACGCCTGCATGGTGCCCGTCTGCAGCGCTCGCACCATCTCCTGCACGAACACCTGAGAATGCAGATAGGTGACTCGAATCTTGGGAGAACGGCGCAAGACCTCGTTGCCCACCGCGTGCATCAGATGTGTCTTGCCCAAACCGACCCCGCCGTAGAGAAGCAGGGGGTTGTAGGATTTTCCCGGATTCTTGGCGACATATTCCGCAGTCGCCACCGCCATTTCGTTCGAGATACCCTTCACGAAAGTGTCGAAGGTGAAGGTCTTGTTGAGCGCTTCCTCGTGGCTGTCTCCCTCCGCTCGCAACGGCGTCCCGGGCTGTCGATCACCACTCCCAACTTCAAGTTCGACCGAAAGTGGACTCCCCGGTTCGCCGTGCCATTCGATCAGTTCCACGATCCGTTCTAGGTATCTTTCCTGGACCCTTTCGCGCACGTAGCGATTCGGCGCGAGGATGGTCAGCCTTGACTCGTCGACCCGCGCCTGCAAGGGGCGAATCCACGTATTGTAGTCATGCGAACTCAACTCCTCGACCAGCCCGCCCAAACATTCCTGCCAAACCACCGCCACCACGGAAATCCCCCCACCCCGCAGAAATTTTCTTGTCGGCGTCCATTCTAAGCATGAAGGCAACCATCCGGTACACGAAACAGTGAAAAAACTTCCAGACCTCACATAAAATATAATAAAAACAACAGGTTGAATGATTTTCGGATCGGTGCTAGGCACGCTCCCAGGACGACCCGGATGGAAAAAGCTGTGCACTCCCACGGAACAACCTGTGGATAAATTTCAGCGGCGACTTTTTCCCCACTCCATACCGGAAAATGCAGCTATTCCGAAGGGGAACATCACACGAAACCGTGTAGGAAATTTCCTACGACGAGAACAGGTTGGAGGTGATTTCCACAGAGATGGCCTACCCCAACAACAGCAATAATTGTCTATCTTTCAATTTATTTCTTGTTTTTGTTGCAGGTGACCCACGTTGCGTCGCGTTTCTCCCGGAACGCAGCCATTCCCTCGGCGGCTTCGTCGGAGCCGAACATGCGACTGCTCCACGTGGAGGCCTCTTCGAAACCTTCCTCCATGGACAGCATCGGTATGCGTCGCACCAGCCTTTTGCACTCCAGTACAGCATTCGGCCCGCCCAGGTTGATCATCGAAATCTCCTCATTGACCGCGTCAACGAGCTGATCCTTTGGCACCGCACGATGTGCCAGACCCATCTGTACTGCTTGTGCGCCGGTAAACCGTTCACCTGTGAGAAACAGCCTCATCGCATGGTGAGTTCCCAGCTTGGGGATACATACCACCGAGATAACGGCCGGAATTACCCCAATTCGCACTTCGCTGAAAGCGAACCGGGCATCCTCGACCGCGATTGCGATATCAGCGGCGCCAACGAGTCCCAGGCCGCCGGCGAAAGCCGCGCCATTCACGGCGGCGATGACGGGCTTGGGGCTCTCCACGATCGCCGTGAGCACCTTGGGGTACGGCACTGATCTGCGGCCTCGGATCATTTGCCCCGGGGGACTCTTCAGATCGGCGCCGGAACAGAAAGCGGGTTCAGCCCCGGTGATGACGATGCAGCGCACGGAAGCGTCCCCGTCAGCGGCCAGCAGGTGCTCGTGCAGTTCGGAAACGAGCACGGCGGACAGTGCGTTTCGATTCTCCGGTCGATTCAGCGTGATCCACGCCGCGCCATTCCTTACCTCGTACAGCGTGGCCTCTGTCGTCATCATTCATCCTCCAGCACTGCCAGCAGTGCGCCGTTGTCTACCTGGTCGCCGGGCTGCACGAGGATCCGCGCAACCTTGCCCGCTTTCTGCGCGGCTATCCGGTGTTCCATCTTCATCGCTTCCAGGGTCAACAACAGTTGGCCCTGGCTGACGGAATCGCCCTCGGTCACCCGGACACTTGTGACATTGCCCGGCATCGGAGCGATGAGTCCGCCCGCAACTGTCGCCAGGGCGCCGGTCGGGAATCGCGGCACCTCGACGATGTCGAGGTCACCATCGGGACCGTGCAATAACCAGCGGTCGGCGTGTCGGCGGACCGCCGCCTGGAACCGGCGATCATCCACTTCGATGTCGACGCCGTGCGTATCCTGACGGAAGACCGTGACGTGATGGGAATCCCCTTCGATAGTGAAATCGTAGGTGCCGTCCCGCCGGGCGCGGTAATCGACGTTGGTTTCGATGTCACCGTTTCGGAAACATGCGGATTGTGGTGGCATCAGGGAATTGCGCCAGCCGCTCGGCAGGTTCTGCAGGACCTTCGCCGTGGCCCGCCGGCGTGCCTGACCGTAAATCGTTGCCGCAATCAGGCCGTGGTGCGTTTCCATCGTCGACCAGGCGCGCCTGAGGTCCGGGCCGACGCGTTCGATAAAATCCGTGGTGGTGTCGCCACGCAGAAACGCGGGTGTGCGCAGGGTGGCTACGAGAAAGTCCCGGTTGTTGGTCACGCCCTGCAGACGCGTCCTTTCCAGCGTCCTTGCCAGCCGGCTTGCCGCTTCGCGCCGAGTAGGCGCCGCGACAATGACCTTTGCAATCATCGGGTCGAAATCGAGGTTGATCTCGCTGCCGGATTCGATGCCAGAGTCGAATCGTGCGCTCGTCGTTTCGTCGGGTTGCCACTCGAGCACGGAACCTCCCGCGGGAAGGAAATCGCTTGCAGGATCCTCCGCGTATAGCCGGGCTTCGATGGCGTGACCTCGCAGCGAGAGGTCATCCTGGGTGAAATCCAGGGGTTCGCCCTCGGCGATCCGGAGCTGTTCTCGCACGATGTTGAGGCCGGTGACCATTTCCGTTACAGGGTGCTCGACCTGTAGGCGGGTATTGACCTCGAGGAACCAGAAGTCGCCTCCGTTCAGGAGAAACTCCACGGTGCCGGCAGAGGTGTAGCCGATTTTTCTTGCGACCGCCAAGGCAGCTTCTCCCATCCTTGCGCGTAGCGCCGCGTCGACGGCTGGGGAAGGCGCCTCCTCAATGATCTTCTGGTGGCGCCGTTGGATGGAGCACTCGCGCTCGAAAAGATGAACGAGGTTGCCGTGACCGTCGCCGAGAATCTGGACTTCGACATGCCGCGGTTTCGTGAGCCAGCGCTCGAGAAACACAGTATCGTCACCGAAAGCAGCGAGGGACTCCCGCTTCGCGGAGGCGACGGCCTCGGCGATGTGCTCGCCCGCCTGCACGATTCGCATTCCTCGTCCGCCACCGCCGGCGGCCGCCTTGACGAGCACCGGAAAGCCTATCTGCCGCGCGGCGGCGGCCAGGTCCGTGTCATCGTCTACTTCTATCGCCGGCAGGGTAGGTACGCCCAACTGCCGCATCAGCTCCTTGGCTGCGAGCTTGTCGCCCACCGCGGCTATCGCTTCCCCGGACGGTCCGACCCACCGCAAGCCCGCCCTCGCAACGCGTTTGGCGAACTCGGCGTTCTCGGACAGGAATCCGTAGCCGGGGTGGACGGCGTCGGCGCCCGCCCGCGCGCAGGCGGAGAGCACCTTTGCCGCGTCAAGGTATGTCTCGCCGGGGAGCGTGCCGTGCAGGGCGATTGCGATGTCGGCCTCGCTCACGAAGGGCGCGCCGGCATCGCCGTCTGCGTACACCGCGACGGTGTCGATCCCCATATCGTGGGCGGTGCGCTGAATGCGCCGCGCGATCTCGCCGCGATTGGCGATCAGTAGCCGCCGGATGGGTTTGACCGCTTCTACATCCGCCACGTGCCGAATTCCTTGGTTCCTTCGACCTTGTTGCTGTGGCAGGCGGAAAGCGAGAAGGTCGCGACCGTGCGCATGTCCCGGGGGTCGATCATTCCGTCGTCCGCGACGCGGGAAGTCGCGTAAAGACCCTTTGAGCGTTCTTCCGCCCAGAATTCCGCCGTCTCGGCGCGTCGTTCATTGGCCGCTTCGTCGAACGCGAGCCCGCGCCGCTCCGCTGCTGCCCGTTGGACGATGGTCATGACGCCAGCCATCTGCTTCGGGCCCATGACCGCGATCTTCGCGGTCGGCCAGGTGTAGGAAAACCGAGTCCCGTACGCGCGACCGCTCATGCCGTAATTCCCGGCGCCGTAGGAAGCGCCGACGATGATCGACAGGTGCGGCACCGTGGAATTGGCTACCGCGTTGATCATCTTGGACCCGTGCTTGGTGATCCCCTGGTGCTCGAAGTCCGTCCCCACGATAAAGCCGGTGATGTTGTGCAGGAACAGCATGGGCACATCGATCTGGTTGCAGAGCTGGATGAACTGCGCGCCCTTTTCGGAGGACTCCGACATGAGCGGACCGTTGTTGCCGAGAACGCCGACCGGATACCCGTTGATGGAGGTCCAGCCCGTGACCAGCGTGGGGCCATATAGAGGTTTGAATTCCTCGAAACGGGATCCGTCAACGACCCGCGCCATCACTTCCCGCATATCGAAGGGTACGCGGAGGTTCTCATTGACGATGCCGAGCAACTCCTCCGGATCGTAGATGGGGTCGTCGGCGGGCATCGTCGGACCGGGTCCGAGCTTGCGCCAGTTGAGATGCGCGACGACTTCGCGGCACATGCGTATGCCGTCGAGTTCGTCCTGCGCCAGGTAGTCGCCGAGGCCGGAGGTGCGGGTATGCATGTCGGCGCCGGCGAGATCCTCGTAGTCGGCGTCTTCGCCGGTCGCCATTTTCACCAGTGGCGGGCCACCGAGGGCGACCCTCGATTGGCCCTTGATGAAGATGTTGTAGTCGCTCATGCCGGGCTGGTAGGCGCCGCCGGCGGTGGAAGCGCCGAACACGACGGAGATCGTGGGGATACGCAGCTTTGAAAGCTCGGTGATTTCGTAGAAAAGTCTGCCGGACTCGGCGAAGTGGGTGATCTCGCGCCGGATCGACGCCTCGGGGTCGCTGCGACCGCCTTCTCCTCGCAGGTCCGCTCCTGCAGATTCGACGAACTGCACGTAAGGCAACCGATTCTCGCGGGCTATTTCGAGCCCGCGCATGAGTTTCTTGGAGTTGAACTGGTTGAATGCGCCCGCGCGAACCGAAGGGTCGTGGCCGAGAATGACGCATTCCGTGTTCTCGATGACGCCGATGCCGACGATGAACCCGGAACCCACCGCATAGTTCGAACGCCAGGCGGCCAGGGGGCTGATCTCGAGAAACGGCGAATCGCGGTCGAGCACCAGGCTGATGCGTTCGCGCAATGGCATCTTGTCGCGTGACCGAAGGCGGGCCATAGCCTCTTCGCCGCCGCCCTGCGCCGCTTCCTCGTAAAGCCCGTCGAGCTGTGCCAGCGCATTGAGCATGCGCTCGCGATTCTCGCGGTAGGCGTCGGAACGGACATCCAGCCGCGACTCGATTACCGCCATGTGGTTTGGTTCCCTGCGATTTCGCGGTTAAGCGGGTTCTATTGACGCAAGGCGTCACTCGATCGCCAGGGGGCGATCTGCCCCTCGTAGACAGCAGAGCCTTTTCGGAAGTGGGCCGCTTCTTCGAGAGTTTCCACGAAAGGCATTTCGCGCGGATACATCGCGTCCCCCCGGGGGCGGGGCCCGGCCTTCGAAACGTGTCCCCAAAGGGGATGGCCGACGATCTCTTCGGCGATAGCCGCGGCTTCGATGAGCTTGTCGAGCTTGTAGCCCGTCTCGATACCCATTTCGTGGCAGAGATCGACGAAGTCCTCCGTCGGCAGGTGTCCGGCAGCGCGCCCGTTGCCGCAATATGGGCAGCCACCCATGCCGCCGATGGACGTGTCGAATTCGCGCACCCCGAGCTGCAGCGCCTCGTAGTAGCTCGCCATCGTGAGCCCACGGGTGTTGTGCAGGTGCATGTGAAAGTCGGTGATCTCCGGCCAACGCTCGCGGATTGCAAGGATCGTGTCCCGTACCTCGTGCGGCACGTTCCAGCCCATCGCTTCCAGGAACGAACAACGGGTCACGGGAATGCCGGCGGCGTGCCACTTGTCGAGCATGAGTTGCAACAGGTCCAGGCGCTGTTGCAGGGAGAAGGGACCCTCGAAGTTCGAGCCAAAGGGGTTCCCGATGCCGATGGAGCCATGGTCGGCGTTCGCCTTCTTGGCGGCGTCGATCGTGTCGTCCATGGCTGCGATCTGCTGCGCTTGGCTGCGGTTGTAATTGCGTCGCGCGAAGGTGTCGCAAAGCTCCACGCTGGTTCCGAAGCCGCGCCTGCTCCGTACGTCTATCTTCGGGTAGTACTTGTCGGCGCGCTCGAAACCCACCTTGTTGAACACCGCCGCGGTGTACTTGACGCCGGGTTTCGGCACGAAGCGCTCGGCAATCTCGTCTATGCACGCCATTTGCGGCGTCCACTTCGGATGCGCGAACGAGCCGATAGAGACCCACTTGGCGCCGGTCTCGCCCAGGGCATCGAGGAGCCTGAGCTTGTCGTCGACCGGGATATCGGCCCGCTCGATCTGCAGGCCCTCGCGCATCGTGTCGTCGTTGATGATTACGGACTTCGGCAACATGCTCACAACTCTCCATCTGGCTGACCGCTATTTTTACCAGAGCGGGACCTGTCGCGTCGAACCGCCGCCCTACCCGGGCGATGTTGCCGCTGGTGCGGGAACTCCGACATACTGCCAATTCGGACATTGCGTCGAGGGCGCTGATGGCAACGCCGTATGCCCGGGCAGCGCTGCTGGATCGGGATGGGACCGTGATTGCAGACCGGGGCTATCTGGCCGATCCGGCGGGAGTGGAAGTCCTGCCGGGCGCCGCAGAGGGGCTGGCGCGCATGCGTTCCTTCGGGCTCGGGCTCGCAATAGTGACGAACCAGTCGGGGGTCGGCCGGGGCTATTTCGACCAGGCGCAGTTGCGGGCGGTCAACCTTCGCATGGCGGAACTGCTCGAGGCCCAGGGCGTCGAGCTGGATGGGATCTACTGCTGCACCTGTCATCCGGACCGAGGCTGCGATTGCCGCAAACCGAAGCCGGGCCTCGTGCGCCAGGCGAGAGCGGAACTCGGCTTCGACTTGACCCGGAGCTTCGTCATTGGCGACAAGGGAAGCGACATCGGCCTGGGCCGCGCCGTCTCGGCCCGGACCTTTCTCGTGCGATCGGGGCGTGATGGCGCAGAGACGCAGGAGGGCGCAGACTACGTGGTCGAGAACCTTCTCGATGCCGCGAATCGCATCGGGGAAATCCTGCGCCGCGAGGAGTCGGCATGAAAGAGCCCCAGGCAGAACGCCTCCAGGCACATTTTCGGGGCGCGATCGAGGCCCAGAAAGGGGCGCTTCTCGAGTGCCAGGCCAGCATCCTCGAGGCGGCGCGGATCGTCGGCACCGCGTTTGAGAATGGCAACAAGCTCATGCTCTGCGGCAACGGAGGCAGTGCCGCGGACTGCCAGCACATCGCGGCGGAGTTCGTCAACGTGCTGGACAAGGCGTTTGCGCGGCCGCCCCTCGCCGCCGTAGCCCTTACCACCGATACGTCCTTTCTGACCGCAGCCGCAAACGATTTCGGTTTTGAGAGCGTTTTCGAGCGCCAGGTGGAAGGACTCGGCCGGCCGGGGGACGTGCTGTTGGCGATCACGACCAGCGGCCGGTCTCCCAACGTGTTGAGAGCAGCCAGACGGGCGGCGGAGATGGACATCGCGGTGATCGGGTTTACGGGAGCAGATGGCGGCGACCTGCGAGGCGCGTCGCACCCGTGCATCGTGGTCCCGGCGCAGAGCACACAGCACATCCAGGAAGTGCATATCGTCATTGGCCACGTGCTTTGCGACCTGGTGCAGCAGGCGCTATTCGACAGCTAGCGGCGTCCGCGGCCAGACCGACAGAGCCACAGGCGGGCTTGGACGGGGGTGAAAGACGTGTTGCCCGAAAGGCCGACCGAATCATGGAAATTGACAGCCGAAGCGCGAGTTACCTACAATCGCCCGCCCGTTTCCAATCCACCGCAAGCGCCTGATGAAAAGAACATTTCAGCCAAGCGTGATCAAGCGCAAACGAACGCACGGTTTCCGCGCCCGCATGGCGACGCGTGGTGGTCGCAAGGTGTTGGCGGCTCGCCGGGCGAAAGGCCGGAAAAGGCTGTCGGTCTAGCGACCAACTCCGGCTGCGGTCATCCGGTCAGGGACCGCGACGCGCGATGACATCCACCCAGGAACAGGGCGATAATCGTTTCCCGCCCGGTGCGCGTCTCGCGCGCAAGGCGGAATTCGATCGCGTTTTCACCAGGCCTTGTTGCCGTCTTCGCAACGGCCCGTTACGCCTCATCGCCGCTGAGAATAGAATGTGCGCCTCGCGGCTTGGAATCGTCGCGCCGCGAAGGGTGCTGCGACGCGCCGTAGACCGCAACCGGGCGAAACGCAACATACGCGAATCGTTCCGGCACGCTCGCGGGAGGTTGCCGAACTGCGACATCGTCATCGTTGTTACCGGCCGCAGCGACGGCCGGGAAAGCGAAGCAGCCCAGATACGGCGGGCGGCGGATGAACTTTGGGAGAGATTGTGCAGGGAACCAGGAACATCCAAGCGCCCAAGGTGATCAGGAAGGCGCTGATCGGCATGCTGCACGCATATCGTCTCGTCATCAGCCCGCTGTTTCCGCCGTGCTGCCGCTACTACCCAAGCTGCTCCGCCTATGCAATGCAGGCGATCAGGCTGCATGGCCCGTTTGTCGGCGGATGGTTGGCGCTAAAGCGCATCGGCAGGTGTCATCCGTGGGCGCCCGGCGGCCATGATCCGGTGCCGCCGCATCGCGACTTGAGGTCGGGCGGTCCAAGCCCAACAGGAGAACGCCCGTCGTGAACCTGAACCTGCCAAGCACCGAGATCCAACGCATCATTCTCCTCGTCGCGCTGGGCATCACTGCTTACCTGCTCATGCTCGCCTGGCACGAGGATTACGGCCGACCAGCACCAAAACCGGCGGAAGCCCCCGTGGTCGAAGAGCCGGGAGCATTGCCGGAAACGCCAGCGGAAGTTGATGAACCAACCGATTACGACTTCGATGTGCCCCAGCCGACAGCCGTTGCGGACGCCTTGGTACCGGTGGATGCGGTAGACCCTGCGGTGGAGCGCGCACGCCTGATCGAGGTGTCGACACCGACGATGACAGCCTGGATCGATCCGCTCGGCGGGGACATCGTCGGCGTCCGCCTGCCGCAGTATCCGGTCAGCCTCGACCAGCCGGACAACCCGTTTGTGCTGCTCGACCGCCGCGCGGACCACACCTACATCGCCCAGAGCGGGCTTGCCGGCCCGGATGGCATCGACTCGCGTTCCGGGCGTCCACGCTACACCTCGGCGCTGAAGTCCTACCGGATAGAGGAGCGGCCGGAGGAAGTCGTGTTGCGCCACGAAGAGGAGGGCGTCTACGTGGAAAAACGCTTCCTGTTCGACCCCGCCTCGTACTACGTCGAACTCGAGTACGAGATCGACAACCAGGGCGCGCAGCCGATGACGGTGAACCTGTTCGCCCAACTCAAGCGGGATGCGATGCGGCCGGAAGCCGGGCAGGGGTTCACGCTCGGCCCCAGGCCCTATCTGGGCGCCGCGCTCACAACCGACGACTCGCGCTACGACAAGGTGGACTTCGAAGATCTCGAGGACGAGGAGCTTCGCGCCGAGGTGAGGGGCGGCTGGATCGCGATGCTGCAGCACTACTTCCTTAGCGCCTGGGTTGCGGACCCGGACCACCTCAACACCTACTATGGCTATCCCAATCGCGGCGGCGACGGGACCTATATCTTTGGCTTCACGGGTCCCGCGTTCACCGTTGCGCCGGGCACGAGGGCGATAGCGGGCGCGGGCTTCTATGCGGGTCCGAAGGACCAGGCCCGCCTGGAAGAGATTGCGCCGAACCTGAATCTCACCGTGGACTACGGGTTCCTCTGGTGGTTGGCGGTGCCCCTCTTCCGCCTGCTCGAGATCATCCAGTCGTTCGCGCAGAACTGGGGCGTGGCGATCATCCTGATGACGCTCGTGATCAAGCTGATCCTCTATCCGCTGTCTCATGCCAGCTACAAGTCGATGGGGAAAATGCGCAAGCTCGCGCCGCAGATGAAGCGCCTGCAGGAGCGCCACGCGGGGGACCGCCAGAAGCTCTCGCAGGAGATGATGGAACTGTACAAAAAGGAAAAGGCGAATCCGCTGGGCGGCTGTCTCCCCATGCTGCTGCAAATGCCGGTGCTGATCGCGATGTACTGGGTGCTCTACGAGAGCGTCGAACTGCGGCAGGCGCCGTTCTTCGGCTGGGTCCACGATCTCTCTGCCATGGACCCGTTCTTCATCCTTCCGATCCTGATGGGCATCTCGACGTATGCGCAGCAAATGCTCAGCCCGACGCCGCCGGATCCCATGATGGCGCGCATGATGAAGATGATGCCGATCATGTTTACGGTGCTGTTCATGTTCTTCCCGGCGGGCCTCGTGCTGTACTGGCTGGTGAACAACCTCCTGTCCATGGCGCAGCAGTGGTTCACGAACTATCGAATGGAGAAGGCGGAGAGCGCCTGACCGTGTGGCGTGCGCCATGCCGACTGTCGACACCATAGCTGCGGTCGCAACAGCCCCGGGGCGGGGCGGCGTGGGCATCGTGCGCGTGTCCGGTCCCCTGGCTCGGGAAATCGCGCAGGCCTTGACCGGCGGGAAGCTCACGCCTCGCAGCGCGGTCTATTGTGATTTTCAGGACGCCGACGGCGAGGCGCTTGACCGCGGCATAGCGATCCGGTTCGAAGAGCCGCAGTCATTGACCGGCGAGGACGTGCTGGAACTGCAGGGACATGGCGGCCCCGTGGTGCTCGACATGCTGCTTGAACGGGTGCTGTCGCTCGGCGCACGGCGTGCGGAACCGGGAGAGTTCACGCAGCGGGCATTCGTCAACGGCAAGATGGACCTGGCGCAGGCGGAGGCGGTGCTCGACCTCGTCAACAGCGCCACGCGCCAGGCGGCCAGGGGCGCGCTGCGGTCCCTGTCGGGCGCGTTCTCGAAGCGCGTGCATGGGATCGAGCGTGAGCTTCTCGAGCTGCGCGTCTTCTGTGAGGGCGCGATCGACTTTCCGGACGAGGAGATCGACTTCCTTTCCGAGTCGGATGTCGGAGAAAGGCTCGAAGCGGTGCGAAACCACCTCTCGGCCTTGCGCGCCGACGCACGCCAGGGGGCGCTTTTGCAGGACGGCCTGAACGTCGTTATCGCGGGCGCGCCGAACGTCGGAAAGTCGAGTCTGCTGAACCGGCTTTCCGGAGAGGACCGCGCCATTGTCACGAACGTGCCTGGAACGACGCGGGATACGCTGGATGCTGACTTCGACCTCGACGGCATGCCCGTGCGCGTGGTCGACACCGCGGGCCTGCGGGAAACAGGCGATGCCGTGGAGACAGAGGGCGTCAATCGAGCGCGTCGCGCGATGGCAATGGCGGATGTCATCCTCTGGGTGGTGGACGACCGGGATACTTCGGGGGACATTGGGGAGAAACCGCGGGCCCGCGGGATGACCGACGCGACCGCTACAACGATCGTAGCCAGGAACAAGGCGGACTTGAGCGGACGGACGACCGGTCGCCTCTCGCCGGGCGTCGTGCGCATCTCGGCGCTGACCGGGGACGGTATCGATGCTCTTGCGAAGGAAATTCAGCATGCGGCCGGATACCGGGCGGGCGAAGGGATGTTCACGGCGCGGGCGCGGCATCTCGATGCGCTTGCAAGTGCCGGCGAGGCGCTGGCCGCAGCGGCAGAGCGCCTCGGGGCCAATCAGGGCGAGCTGGTCGCCGAGGACCTGCGAGAGGCCCACGAACACCTCGGGCTCATCGTCGGACGCGTTTCGCCCGACGACCTCCTGGGGGAAATCTTTGCCAGCTTCTGCATAGGGAAATAAGCTTACATGCTGGCAGTGGACAGGCACCCATGACACTCCATAGCGAAACCTACGACGTCATCGTTGTCGGCGGCGGACACGCCGGGACCGAGGCCGCGCTCGCGGCCGCGAGGACAGGTGCCCGCACGCTGTTATTGACCCAGAGCATCGAGACCCTTGGGCAGATGTCCTGCAATCCCGCGATAGGCGGCATCGGCAAGAGCCACCTGGTGAGAGAGATCGATGCGATGGGCGGCGCGATGGCGCTCGCGACGGACGCTGCCGGAATCCAGTTCCGTACGCTCAATGCGAGCAAGGGACCAGCGGTGAGGGCGACGCGCGCCCAGGCGGACCGCACCCTCTACCGCAATGCGATTCGCGGGATGCTGGAGGCGCAGGAGAATCTCGCCATATTCCAGCAGTCGGTCGTCGACATCGATATCCGAAAGGGCCGTGTCGAGGGCGTTCTCACGGCGATGGGCCTCGCGTTCTCCGCGCCCGCAGTCGTGCTGACGACAGGAACGTTTCTTGGTGGACGCATCCATATCGGCCTTGAGAGTCACGCTGGCGGGCGCGCCGGAGATCCTGCCTCGAACGCCCTCGCTGCCCGCTTGCGCGCCCTGCCGTTCGCCGTGGACAGGCTCAAGACTGGTACCCCGCCGCGGATCGCCGGCGACACCGTTGACTTCGCCCGCATGCAACCGCAGTGGGGAGACGAGCCCTGCCCGACGATGTCTTTCATCTCGGATGGGAGCGAGCATCCGCGACAAGTGGCGTGTCACATCGCCGCCACGAACGCTAAGACGCACCGGATCATCCGCAGCGGACTCGACCGCTCGCCCATGTACGCCGGGGAAATCGAGGGTGTCGGACCTCGGTATTGCCCGTCCATCGAGGACAAGGTGGTGCGGTTCGCCGACCGAAGCTCGCACCAGATCTTCGTCGAGCCGGAAGGCCTCGACACGCACGAGCTCTATCCCAACGGCATATCCACCAGCCTGCCTTTCGAAGTGCAGTTCGCGCTGGTGCGAAGCATCGAGGGCTTCGGACAGGCGCGGATCACCCGGCCCGGCTACGCCATCGAGTACGACTTCTTCGACCCGCGCGGGCTCGAGCCTTCGCTTGAGACGAAGGCGGTTTCGGGGCTGTATTTCGCCGGCCAGATCAACGGCACCACGGGCTACGAGGAAGCGGCGGCCCAAGGGTTGCTGGCCGGGCTGAACGCCGCGCGCAAAGTGGCGGGCAGCGATCCGTGGACGCCCCAGAGGCACGAGGCGTACCTTGGCGTCCTCGTTGACGACCTTGTCACCCTCGGCACGAACGAGCCATACCGCATGTTCAGCAGTCGCGCGGAGTATCGGCTGCGACTGCGCCAGGACAACGCGGATCTCCGATTGACGCCGGTTGTGAGGGAGTTCGGCCTGGTGGACGCTGACCGCTGGCGCAGGTTCGAAGCGAAGCGCGACGCGATCGGCCGGGCCAATGCCGCCCTGAGGGCCACCCCCCTGGCGCCGGGCGGCGAACTCTGTCTGCGGCTGGAAGCCCGATGCGGAGAAGCCGTCGCGAAGGAAACGAATCTTCTCGATTATCTCAAGCGTCCCGCAGTCACTGCGGCGGACCTCGTGGCCGTCCATGCCGTGGATGCGGACATCCCCGCGTTGGCCCTCGAGCAGGCGGAGATCCAGGCGAAGTACGATGGCTACATCAAGCGCCAGGATAGAGAGATCGCGAAGGTAAGGGCACAGGAGAGCGTCGTTCTGCCTGCCGGGCTCGACTACGGGTGCATCGAAGGGCTGTCCAACGAACTGAAGGAAAAGCTCTCGCTGGCGAGGCCGGCGACACTCGCGCGGGCATCCCGGATCCCCGGGATCACGCCAGCGGCCCTGTCCCTGCTCCTGATCCACGCGAAGCGGCTTGCGGGGCGGCCTGACGGGTCTGCCCCGGCCGGAGCAGAGTCCGAACCGATCGGGGAGCGCGCAGCGCGTCGGACGGCGTGAATCTCGAACCGCGCGCTCGAATGCGTCTCGATGCGTTCAGCGAGCTCGTCCAGCGCTGGAACCGCGCCTATAGCCTCGTCAGCCGGCGGGATGCGGACCGCCTCGAAACGCGCCATATCGCGGACAGCCTGTCCCTCGTGCCGTGGATCGAAGGTGCGCGGCTCGCGGATGTGGGCGCCGGCGCCGGGTTCCCGGGCATCCCGCTCGCGATCGCTGGGCCGCAGTGGTGGGTGACATTGGTGGAGCGCAGCGAAAAGAAGGCGCGGTTCTTGCGGCAGGCGTTGATCGAACTCGCGATCGAAAATGCAGAGGTGGTGCTGGAGGATGCCCGGGACTTCAATCCGGACTCGCCGTATGACACCGTAACCGCCCGCGCGGTGGCGAAGCCAATGCAGGCCTGGGAGATGACGCGGCACCTCCTGCGACCCGGGGGATGCGCATTGTTGCAGTCTTCGTCTTCCCTGGCAGGCCTCGCTTTCGCCGGGGGGCGGATTCGACGCGCCGAAGCGGTTGTCGTGGGCGACGGCAAACCGCAGCGGCACATTACGGCAGTTCAGCGCCTGGACGACGCATGCACGTCATAGCGGTTGCGAACCAGAAGGGCGGGGTCGGCAAGACCACGACCAGCGTCAACCTGTCGGCGTCCCTCGCGCTGACCGGGGCGCGCATGCTGCTGATCGATCTCGACCCGCAGGGAAACGCGACCATAGGCTGCGGAATCGACAAGGGGGCGCTGGAGAAATCGACCTGCGAATGGCTTGTGGGCGAGGCGGCGCTGGAAGACATTGCGCTCGAATGCGTAGCCGGGATTGCCCTCGCGCCCTCAAACGCGGACCTGACCGCGGCGGAAGTCGAACTGTTGGCCGTAGAGGACCGCGTCGGGCGTCTGCGCGAATGCCTGGCGCCGGCAAACTGCTGGTTCGACTATGTCGTCATCGACTGTCCGCCCGCCCTCAACGTCCTGACGTTGAACGCGCTGATGGCGGCGGACGGCGTGCTGATTCCGACGCAGTGCGAGTACTATGCCCTCGAAGGCCTGGTCGCATTGCTCGACACCCTGGAAGGCGCCCGCGCGCGCGGCAATCCGGGGCTCGCGATCGAAGGGGTGCTGCGGACGATGTACGACCCCCGCGTTCGCCTCACGGTCGAAGTGTCGCGCCAGTTGATCGACCACTTCGGCGACCAGGTGTTCCGCACCGTGATCCCGCGCAACGTGCGGCTCGCCGAGGCGCCGAGCCACGGCCTGCCCGCGATCTTCTATGACCGGCGCTCGACGGGGGCCACGGCCTACATGGCGCTCGCGGAAGAAATCGCCGCCAAACGGTCGACCCCGTAGCGTTTTCCGTTTCGGACCAACCGGGTTCGAAGAACTACAATCGTGCAGCCGTCATAGCCCGGAGCCGTCCCGTGAAAGGATTCATGCCGCTCGCGTTCGAGGAGCGCCCCGTGGCCGAGATGAAAGCCAGGGCCGAAGAGTTCTACGCGCTCATGTGCCGCCGCCGCACGGTGCGCGACTTTTCTGACCGCGAAATCCCCGGCGATGTCATCGAACATGCGCTGCTGACCGCCGGAAGCGCCCCGAGCGGCGCCCACCGTCAGCCCTGGCACTTCGTGGTTGTGACGGATCCCGGGAAGAAAGCCGCCATCCGCGAAGCGGCCGAGCACGAGGAGCGGGAGTTCTATGGCCGTCGCGCGACGAAGGAGTGGCTCGACGCGCTTGCTCCCCTCGGAACCGATGCCAGCAAGCCGTTTCTCACCACGGCGCCGGTGCTGATCGCCGTGTTCCTGCGCCGATTCACGTTCGTCCCGGCGGGCGAAGAGGAGGAGGGGAAGCGCCTGAAGAACTACTACACGTCCGAGTCGGTGGGCATCGCGACCGGACTGCTGATCGGCGCGCTGCACAATGCGGGACTGGCGACGCTGACGCACACGCCGAGCCCCATGCGTTTCCTGAATGCGCTACTCGACCGCCCGCGCGATGAACGCCCCTATCTCCTGCTGGTTGCCGGCTATCCGGCGCCGGATTCCCGGGTTCCGGTGCTGGAACGGTATGCATTGGGGGAGCTTGCGACGTTCGTGTGAACCGGGCGCTACCGGCGCCGCGCCTTGTGGATTTTCGCCATCAGGGCGAACAGCTCCGCCGGCTCCACGATGGGGGTCGCGTATCCGAACTCGCGATATAGCGTTGCGACGTTGACGACGATGCGTTCGCCATCACCCCACGCATCGTAGTCCGTCATGGAGATGTCCATGGCGGCATCGTAGACCGTCAAGCCGGCGTCGAACCGTTTCCGCGCCTCGTCGCGCACGTAGACGAGATAGTCGCGCACGGCGCGGACTCCGCGATGGTCCGTGATGGGGCCATGTCCGGGAACGACGGTCTCAAGATCGATGCCAAGGATGTAGTCGCAAGCGTCGATCCAGTTGCCGACGGGCCCGGCCCAGAGAATCGGGTGGCCCTCGACGAACAGGATGTCCCCAGTGAACATCAGCTTGTCCGCCGGGACATGGACCAGAATGTCGCCCCGCGTATGGCAGGGCCCTACCTGCTTCAACACGATGTCCTTGTCGCCACAGGCGATCTGCAGCGTGTCCTCGAAGGTACGGGTCGGCAGCGTCTGCGAGATGTTCTCGAAGTCGAAGTCGCCGAAGCAGTATTGCAGGAACTCGCCGACTTCTCCCATGCCCGGCGCGAGCCGCATCATCTGGGCGAGACGCTCGGGGGATTCCTGGGCAAGCTCCTCTGCGGTCGCCCTGGAAGAGATGATCTCGGCGTCTGCCACGAGTTCGTTGCCATTGCAGTGATCGCCATTGGCGTGCGTGTTGACGAGGGTGTCTATATGGGCCGCGGCAGACTCGGCTGCGCGCATGACATCCAGCATTTCATGCGTCAGCCGGACATCGAACAGGGTGTCGACGAGCAGTGCTTCGCCTTGGGAAACGATCAGCCCGGCGTTGCTCCAGCCCCAGCCACCATCGGGTTGCAGCCACGCATAGCCACCGGTCCCGAGATCATGCAGGCCGTGTTCGAAGGGCTTGATTCCGAGGGACATGACGCCTCCTCCCGTTGCCTGGAGTGGTCGCCGATGATGCGACAAGTCGCGTGCCTTAAGGAAGTCGCGGGTAGGCGAACTGCAGAGGGCGATCCCGCGAATCGGCGAAATGTCATCTTTCGGCAAAAGACCGCGGCTATACTCGGCGCGCCGATGGGTGAAGCGTCGCGATGAACATCCTGCTCCTGGTGTGGCGACGAGCCAGCGACGCCCTGCGCGACCTGGCACCCATCATCGCGGTCATCGCGTTCTTCCAGATCGTCGTCCTGCAGCAGCCGTTTCCCGATCTCGCCAACGTCATCGTCGGCCTGATTTGCGTCGTCGCGGGGCTCACGCTCTTCATCCAGGGGTTGGAGAGCGGTCTGTTTCCGCTTGGCGAAGCGATTGCGCAGGCCTTCGCGCGCAAGGGCAGCACGGCCGCCCTCCTGGCGTTCGCGTTTTGCCTGGGGTTCGGTACGACGGTGGCCGAGCCGGCGCTGATCGCGATTGCTGCGGAAGCGGCCGAGGTTGCCGCCAAGGCGGGCGCCATAGCGTCTGAAGCAGCGGCGCAGGACGCGTACGCCTTCAATCTGCGGATGGTGGTGGCGTTTTCCGTCGGTGTGGCCATCGTGCTGGGCGTGTTGCGCATCCTCAAGGGCTGGCCGATCCACCGCCTCATCATCGGCGGCTATGTGATCGTCACCGCCCTGACCGCTTTCGCGCCGGACGAGATCATCGGCATCGCCTACGACGCGGGCGGAGTGGCCACCAGCACGATCACCGTGCCCCTGGTCACCGCACTCGGCGTCGGCCTCGCCAACGCCATCAAGGGCCGCAATCCGATGACCGACGGCTTCGGCCTGATTGCCTTCGCGTGCCTGAACCCGATGATCTTCGTGCTCACCTTCGGCCTGATCGCGTGAGCGCCGCCGCCGACTTCGCAATGAACTTCCTCACCACGGTGGCCGGCACCGTGTTCGACGTGGCGCCGATCGTCGCCATTCTCGTCACCTTCCAACTCGTGGTGCTGAGGCAGCGCCCGCCGAACCTGCGCGGCATCGTCACCGGTTTTGTCTGCGTGCTGCTCGGCCTGGCCCTGTTCCTGATCGGCCTTGAGCAGGCGCTCTTTCCCATCGGCGAGACGATGGCGCGCCAGTTGACCGAGGCGAGCGTCGGCGACGCGTCCCCCGATGCGGGCGTGGATTGGCGCGACTACGCCCTCGTGTACGTCTTCGCCGCTGCTATCGGCTTCGCGACGACCGTGGCGGAGCCGCCGCTAATCGCCGTGGCGCTGAAGGCGGAACAGGTATCCGGTGGGGCGGTCAGCGCCTGGGGGCTGCGCATCGCGGTGGCCATCGGCGTCGCCGCCGGCGTATCCCTCGGCTGCTTCCGCATCGTCACCGGGACGCCGCTGCCGTGGTACATCATCGCCGCCTACGTGGTGGTAATCGCGCAGACCTTCCGCGCCAGCGAGACCATCATTCCGCTCGCCTACGACAGCGGCGGCGTGACGACATCCACGGTCACGGTACCCGTCGTGGCCGCGCTCGGCCTCGGCCTCGCGGCCAGCGTACCGGGACGCAACCCGCTGATCGACGGATTCGGACTGATTGCTTTCGCGAGCGTCTTCCCCATCATGTCCGTACTCGGATATGCGACGGTCGCCGACTGGGTGAGGGGCAGGCGCAATATGAGACGACGCCGACGAGGCATGCCAAAGGAGGAATTGAAGCCATGAGAATGAAGTTGATCGTCGCGCTCGTAAGCGACGACAAGACCGACAAGGTGGTCGAGGCTGCCCGTGACGGTGGCGCCACCGGGGTTACGATCATCACCAGCGTGCGCGGGGAGGGGCTCGCGCCGAAACACTCCTTCCTTGGCCTCGACCTCACTGCGCCCGGGAACGTCGTGTTGTTCCTGGTGGTTGAAACGCGCACGCGAGATATCCTTGAGCGGATACGTAGCGCGGGGCGCTTCGACGAGGAGCCGGGCGCGGGTGTCGCTTTTCAGATCGCCACCGAGGACGCGGTAGGACTGTCCTCGCAACTGTCCGTAATGCGCGAAGAATTGGAAGAGGAACTATGAGCGAGAAGCGCGAAACCCGGGTCGAAGGTGCCATGATCACCGACCTTTACAGCATCGATGGCCTGGCCACGGTCAGCGAAGCCGTGCAGATGATGAGAGAACATCGCGTCAGTTCGCTCGTGGTGGAGCGACGTGACGCGGATGACGAAGTGGGCCTGGTGGAAGTGGCGGACATCGCGAAGGAAGTGATAGGCAAGAACCGCGCGCCGGAGCGCGTCAGCGTCTACGAAGTGATGACGAAGCCGGTGGTGACGCTGCCCCCCGGCATGCTTGTGCGCTACGCCGTGCGGCTGCTCACGCGCCATGGCCTTTCACGCGCCGTGGTCGTGGACGAAGCGCGCAACGCCGTGGGCATGGTGACCTTGCGGGACCTGGTTCTGGGACGTCGGGAGGATTGACCCGACCGAAGTGTCCCGCGACGGTCGCTGCATCGAGGTTTCGGACCACACATAGGCAGGCCGGCCATGATGTAAAGGCGTTACGACGGTTCGTGAAACATGCTGGTGCGCCCTCCGTCGATCACCAGGTCGTGGCAATTCACGTAGCGACCCTCTTCACTCGCGAGATAGAGCGCGCCCATCGCGACATCCATCGCTGAACCGGCGCGCGGCAGGGGCACATGGCGGGACAGGCGATCCCGAACCTGCTGGAGCCGCTTCTCGGTCTCTTCGGGACTCAAGGGCTGTTCCGGCGATACGTGTCTCCAGAAGATGGGCGTTGCAACGGCGCCGGGAGATATGCAGTTCACGCGGATGCCCTTCGGGCCCAATCGTGTTCCAGCCAGCCTGGAGTAGTGGGTCACGGCCGCCTTGGCGGCGGAATACAGGAGGTCGCCCTGGTGATCCCTGATGGCGGCGATGCTGGAGTTGTTGATGATCGACCCGCCACCGCGCCTTTCCATGTGCGGAACGGCATGCTTGATCCCCAGCACGACGCTGGCAAACAACAGCCGCATGGCGTACTGGATGGCCTCCTCGGTCACCGAGGTCAGCGGCCCCTCGGTGGGCCCGCCGGCATTGTTGAACAGGATATCGAGACCGCCGAAGGTGGCTACGGCGGTATCGATCGCCCGCTTGATGTCGTGTTCGAACATGACGTCCGCGTTGACGAAAGTGGCGCGATCTCCCAGCCGTTCTGCGACGGCCTCGCCTCGCTCCACGGAGCGGCCCGTCAGAACCACGGTGGCGCTTTCTTCTACGAAGAGTTCCGCTGTAGCTTCGCCGATTCCGCTGGTGCCCCCGGTGATGACGGCGACCTTGTCCTTCAGTCTCTCGCCCACTGATTCTCCGGCTCCCTGGTGCGACCTGTCGCCCTGGCGGGTGCGTTAGTGAATGCCCGCCTTCTCGGAAAGCTCCTTGACGAGTTCGCCCACGACGTGCTTCGCGTCGCCGAAGAGCATCCAGGTCTTTTCATCGAAGTAGAGGGCGTTGTCGATGCCGGCGAAACCGGGGTTCTTGGAGCGCTTGATGGCAAAAACCGTCCGCGCCTTCTGTGCCTCGATGATGGGCATCCCGTAGATGGGGCTTGACTCGTCCAGGGCGGCGGCCGGATTGACGACATCGTTCGCGCCGATCACCAGGGCGACGTCGCATTGGGGCATATCCCGGTTGACGTCCTCCATTTCGACCAGATCGGTGTACGGCACGTCCGCCTCGGCAAGGAGCACGTTCATGTGTCCGGGCATTCGCCCGGCAACCGGATGAATGGCGAAGCGCACGGTCACGCCCCGCCTTTTCAAATGGTCGTAGAGTTCCCGCACCCGGTGTTGCGCCTGGGCCACTGCCATGCCGTAGCCGGGGACGATCACGACGTTGTTGGCCTGCTCCATGATCTGGGCAGCGCTCTCGGGCGTGTCCGCCTTGTAGACGCCGGGCGCCGCGCCCTCGGGCGCGGATTGCTTGACCGAACCGAAGGCGCCGAACAGCACGTTGAGATACGACCGGTTCATCGCCCTGCACATGATGATCGACAGGATCAAGCCGCTCGATCCGTCCAGCGCGCCGGCGGTGATGAGCAGGTTGTTCTCCAGCACGAAACCCATGGCCACTGCCGCAAGACCGGCATAGGAGTTGAGGATCGCGATGACCGTTGGCATGTCGGCGCCGCCAATGGGGATGATCAGGAGAACGCCGAACATGAGGGCGATGACAATGACGGCCGGAAACAGGAAGGCCGCAGCCGGCGCGGTCGGGTTGAGCACCAGCCACGCGCCGATTCCGATCGCGACGAGCAGCAGCGCGATGTTGAACACGTTCTGCAGCGGATAGGTCACCGCGCGTTGCGGAACCCACTTGAGCTCCTGCAGCTTGCCGGCGGCGAAGAGGCTGCCGGTGAGCGTGACGCATCCGAGGATGACCTCCGCAATGATCGCGACCATGCGGAAGGTGGTGAGTTCTTCCGGGCCTTCGGAGAGCCACAGGTAATACTTGCCGATGCCGACAAGCGCGGCCGCAAGACCGCCGAACGCATGCGACAGGGCGGTCCGCTGCGGCGCGGCTGTGAGCGCGACGCGGGACAGCGGGTAGCCGACGGCGATTCCCGCCACGACCGCGAGCACCAGCCAACCATGGTTCACCACGAACGGCTGCGCCCAGGTCGCTGCCACGCCGAGCACCATGGCCGCAGCGCCCGCCGCCACGCCCCTGCGCGCCGTCTTGGGATCGTTCATCCAGTGCAGCGAGAAGATGAACAGCGCGGTCGCCGTGAGGTAGAAGAGTTCTACGTATCCCGGGCTCATTCGGATTTGTCCTGCTTGAACATCCGGAGCATGCGGTCGGTGATGAGGAATCCGCTGACGATATTGGTGACGGAAGCGAACAGCGCGATGCCTCCGAGCAGGCGAATCTCCGGCGGGAAGTCCGGGCCCGCGATGAGAATCGCGCCGACGACCGCGATAGCCGAGATCGCATTCGTCAGGGACATCAGCGGCGTATGCAACAGCCGCGACACGCGCCGAATCACGCCGAGCCCGATGAATGTCGACAACAGGAAGACGAACACCATGGGCCAGTAGTCGACCGAACCTGGTTCATGCCCGGAAGACGCGGATGTCTCGACGGTCGTGCCGGGATCGGACGACGCGGCGAGCGCGATGCCCGCCACGCCGATGATCACGGACAGGACGGTGATCGCCCGCTTTGGCAAATAACGACGGCGGTTCATGGCTCGGCGTCCTCAGTCCAGCGCATGCAACGCCTCGCGGGTGCGCTCGTGTACGATCTCGCGGTCTCTCGTGATCAGGCAGCCCGCCTGGATCTCGTCTTGTGTGTCGACCTCGAACGTGCCTTCGTCAGAAAACGTCTCGACGAAGTGCGTTACGTTGCGGGAGAACAGCAGGCTCGCATGCTCTGGCATGGTCGCCGGCAGGTTTAGCGGGGCGATGAGCCGCACGCCTTCCAGGTCGACGGTTTCTCCTGGCACCGCGTCCTCGCAATTGCCGCCCCCGTCGGCGGCGAGATCGACGATGATCGAGCCGGGACGCATCGAGCGGACCATCTCCGAGGTGACGATCTTCGGCGCAAAGACGCCCCCGATCAGGGCAGTGGTGATGACGACATCCGATCGGGCTACCTCATCGACCAGCATGTCGCGCTGGCGCTGCCGATCTTCCTCGCTGAGTTCCTTCGCATAGCCGCCGCCTGCGGAGGCATCTTCCTCGAGCTCGATGCCAACGTACCTGGCGCCCACGCTCTCGATCTGTTCCTTGACTTCCGGTCGGACGTCCGTTGCCGTCACCGTTGCGCCCAAACGCTTGGCGGTGGCGAGCGCCTGCAGTCCGGCCACCGCGGCCCCGATCACGAAGACCCTCGCCGGAAAGACCGTGCCGGCCGCGGAGCTCAGCATCGGCAGGTACCGGGGCAGCTCGGCGGCGGCGAGCAGCACGCCCTTGTACCCGCTGATGCTGCTCATGGAAGACAGCGTGTCCATGGCCTGCGCGCGCGTCGTGCGCGGAATCGCGTCGGTGGAGAAGGCGATGGCGCCGGTCTTTGCGAGCGCCTTCATCTCTCGCGGATGCCGCAAGGGCATCAGCGACGCCACGATGACCGTGGACGGTTTGATCCAGTCGATTTCGCTACGCTCGCGGGTATTGGACGGGGGATTGATCTTCAGGAGGATGTCCGCAGACTCGACCAACGCCCGGGGATCGGTCTCGATCACGGCATCCGCCGCGACGTAGGCCTCGTCGTCGGCCCCGGCGTCCGCGCCGGCGCCACTTTCGATCGCGACGCTGAAACCTGCCTGGACCAGCTTCGCGCACGACTCCGGAACCAGGGCGACGCGACGCTCCCACGCGTGCGATTCACGCACAACGGCGATCTTCACTTGCTTCCCCGCTGACGGCGTCTCGGGTCGAGACGCTGAAACGCCGCACCCTAACCGAACTTGAGGGATTCAACAAACGTTTTGACATGCCTGGTTGCGGTGGGGATTTGCACGCGAGCCTGGGTTGCAAGGCGTTGTTCCCCGAACGGCTCGATATGCCGGTTTCGGGAATATGCTACGTTCGCGATTTCCAGGGATTCGCAACGTGTGAGGGGAAATGTCCTACGTAATTGATATGTCGACCTTGAAGAAGGAAGGTGAATTCGGGTCGAAGGAGTGGGGCGAAGCCTGCGCCGCTGCGGCGGTCAAGATCCTTGAGGCTGCGGATCTGCCGGAAGGCTTCGAGTGGGCGTTCACCGAGTGCTATACGCATCCTCCGGCGCGACTCATGGAAGGCGGCCGGCAAAAGGCCGGGTACTACATCATCGTGAAGGATGGAAAGATCACCGGCGGCGACGGTGAACCGGAAGAGGCGCTGGCCATACGCGGTTTTCACATCCGCGCCCGATGGGCCGCCCTCTGCAATCAGTCCGGCGCCTTTTACGGCCGCGAGGGCGGGCGGAAACGCCGCGAGGGCGAAATAGCGTTGCGTGCGGCGATCGAGAAACATGTCGGCCGGGAAAACCCGTACAGCGAAAAGCAACCTTCCGAGATGTATTGGCCCGATACGGTCAGCGGCCCGCTGATGGCCGGATCGGAAGAAGGCAATGGCCTGCACAACATCGCCGCCGCCATGCAGGTCCAGTCACCGGAGTTCGTGGACTTTCCGGTGACCGAGATGCGGGTGCCGATTTTCGAGCAAATGACCGAAGAACAGAAAAAGGACTTTCTCCGGCTCCTGGCAATCGAGATGTAGCGCTGCAGCGGGAGCCCGTGGTCCACGGGCACCGCGAAGCTACTCGAACGGCTTCATCCGGCGCAGCAGGTGACGCTCACTCGCGGCGTCGGCCGACTTGGCGGTCGCGTTGACCAGCTTGTCGTATTTCGGATCGAGCCGCGCAGTCTTCTGGGCGTCAGACCGGTGGTAGGCGTTGACACCGATCACGCGGTAGGTCTCCTCGCTTTCGCAGGCCTCGCAAGGCACGTGATCCGGCGGCTGGAAGCCGGACCAGAGCAGTTCCGTAACGGCCTGGCAGCGCCGACAGCGATACGGATAGAGGGGCATCAGTAGGTCGGCCTGCCTGCTCGCCGGCTCGTCGGGACGACATCGACGAGGGCATCGACGAACTGCTGCAGGGACTGGTGGTATCGGTAGAAGTCCTGCTTCTTCCGGGGATTCGCGGCTTTGACAATCGCTCTCTCGAGGTCGAGTTCTGCCAGCGACTTGCCTTCACCCACACGTCGTTCGTCGAGATAGTCGTCCCACTCCCGCGGCGCCATTTCGATTACGAAGTCGCCGTCGCGCGTCTCGGCGGCATCGATGCGCCGGACATCCGAGCATCTGAATGCCCGGAAGGTGGCCAGGTACGCGGATTTCCCGGACGCCATGACGACCTTGACGTCGACGCTGCCGAGGGCGCGGAAAGCGTCGGACGCATTCACCGCAGACTGGGCGGATTTCAGGCGCCTTATCGAAAGTTGCACGCAGTTCTCCCAGGGTCAGTCCATGACCGTGATTGTGGTTGGAACGCCCGCCGAGGCGTTGAAGAAGTCCTGGAAGTTCTGGTTGTAGCGGTAGAACAGGTCCATCTTGTACTGATCGTCGCCTGGAGCGCGAGCCAGGCCCTCTTCCAGTTCGAGATCCATCGTGCTGAGGGTGTGGTGCAGGTCCGCCTCGCCGTGCTGCTGGATGTTGTTGACCATGTCGACCCATTCGTACAGGGGCATGTCGAGACAGAAATCGACGTGATCGATGTCGTTCCGATCGATCTGTCGGATTTCGGCGCATTCGAAACCCTCGAACTCGAGCAGGTAGATGTGGTCCCCGATGCACAGTGCAGCCTTCGCCTCGCAGGGGCCCCCGCCGCCGGTGTGCAACGTCTCGTCCGAGTTGTACCGTTCGCGCACGGCGTTGAACCACTCGACGGAAGGAAATGCCGCCATGCGCGCGTCAATCCCTTGCCGGTGGTTTGAGTTGCTCGTCGGAGGGAAGCAAGGCGTTCAACCTTCGATGGATCATGTTGCGCTTGACCCCGAGCCATTCGCACGCGTCGAGGTATTCGTGGATGGCGCTCCGAACCAGCGCATGCCACGTCGCCATGCCCTCCTGGCGGCCGCCTTCGATGCCGCCGCCGAAGACGACGGCGAGCGCCGAACGCTGCACCGGTTCCTCCATTTCCCTCGCCATTGTGCGTTCGCCGATGGAGAGGAGCGTCTGGATGACCGCCCGTTGGCCGTCCTGCTGGTTGATGGCGTACTTCAGGTGGTCGAGAGCATAGGTCATGTGCCGCGCGTGGTCGGCAAGACAATGGGCGAAGATCACCCGCTCCGCGGCGTTGTGCGCGTGGGCCAGCAGAAACCGGTACTGATTCTGAATGTAGAAGCCGCGGAGTACGTAGACATAGACGACCGCTTCGGTCCAGCCGCCGCGGCTTTCCAGTATGGCCCGGTTCATCCGACCGCGACTCTCGAGTCCAAGTCCACCGCCGTTCGCGAGGCAGCGCTTGCGGAACGCGTCGATGTGGCGAGCGCAGGTCAGGGCCGTGACGGCGAGGAGCTGCTTTACCTCGTGGTATCCGTAGGACATCTGCTCCTGCCAGTAGGTGATGCACTCGAGCTCCGCGTTGGCTGCCTGCATGAGTTCGGTCAGAACCTGGCAGACGGCCCGTTCGACATCGTCGGGAAGCGGGGAGAGCGCGTTCCACGGAATGTCCGTCGCGGGAATCCAGCGATGTTGAATCGCCTCTTCGTAGAGGTCGGCGGCGCTGTCGGCCCAGACCTGGTGTTTGCTGCGCAGGTGGTAGGGGAGCGGCGGCATTCCGGGAAGGTCCGCCGCGCCGCGCGGCCGTCGCGACTGGTCCTCCCAATGCTGGGGTATCTCGCCGTAGATTCCGACGTTGAGGTCGCCAAGCCGCAGGCCGTGTTCGCCCTTCGTCACGCGGGTACCCCATTGCATGGAATGTCCCATCCATTGCAGCTTGGGCGGTGGGACATCGATGTGCGCGACCGAAGCGGTGAGATTCTTGACGCGGGACGTCTGGGTCACGCCTTGGCCTCCTCGGGAAGGACTTGGAAGGGCGAGGTCAGCTTAGCTCGGCGATACGCCCGGGCACGGGCGAGCGACCGTTCTCGAAGCGCTCGCCGAATCCGGCGCTGACCACGCGCTGCATGTACTCCTTGAGCTGTCGCTTGCGTATGGCGAGCAGGATGCGAAACCCCTCGTCGTAATGCTGCTTGCCCCCGCCCAGCAGGATCGCCAGCGCCTCGCTGGTTTCGGCCTGGGGCCCGGCGGGATTGGTGCCTCCGGCCAAAGGCAGGTTCTCCGCCTCGTCGAGGTACGCCTCGATCTCCTCGTGCCGCTCGGGCGCCGTCGCGTGCAGGTAGCGCAAATGCATGATGCCGAACGCGACATGGCGCGCCTCATCCTGCGCGCACAGCCGGTACATGCGCTTCTCGGCGGGGTTCTGGCCCACGAGTTCGCCCATGCGGAACATGGTCAGCACCGCCCCCTCGCCGGAAACGTGCATGCGCGAGGACATCTCCGTGAAATCCCGGGACAGGTCGATGCCGCCGATAAAGCCGGATGTGGCGCCGGTGACGCGGGTGAGACCGCCGCCGTTGGCGAGCGCGCGCTTGCGGAACACGTCCATGTGGCGCGCCTCGTCCTGCACCTGGGCCAGGAGAACATTGCGCGCTTCGAAGAAATCCGGAGAGATGTTGGCGACCCAACGGGCGGGCACGTCGCCGGCGACGAACTCGACTTCGTTGAAGAACGTGCACAAGGCGCACTCCGCCTCTTCGATATCGTCGGCGAGCGGCGCGATGGTCTCCCACGGAATGTCGGTGGCCGAGCTCCACTGTCTTTGCAGCGCCTCTTCGTACAGGAAGGTGGCGTTGTCGAGCCAGATCTCCTTTTTGGATCGAACCGTGTAGCCACCGATCCGATAGGCTTCGGGCCGTTCGGCCGCGCCGCGCGGGCGCCCGGACATGTTGTCGCTTTCTTCCGGCAGTTCGCCGTATGGGCCGATCCGGATGTCTTCAAGCGTCAGGCCGCGCTTGCCGGGCTGGGCAGCGGTACCCCACTCCCCCATCCGTTCCATCCAGGAGGTGTCGAGATCCAGATGGGGCGCATCGCTCACGCGCATTCCTCAGTCCAGACTGGGCAGGCCAATATACACCACATCGGGCGGTTGAAAGGCGCAAAAATCCTTTCGGCGAAATGCGCCCTAAAGGCCCAGTGCATGGCGATCGAGCGGCTGCAGCGGCACGTCGGGATCGGGGGAGGGAATCGCGGAGAGGAGCAAGCGCGTGTAGTCCTCCCGGGGGTTGTTGAAGACCTCCTCGATCGGGCCCGTTTCGACGACGCGCCCACGGTGCATCACGAGAATTCGGTCGCAGATGTGACGCACGACGCTCAAATCATGCGCAACGAACAGGTAGGTGAGCCCCAGCTCCTTCTGCAGGTCTTCCAGCAGGTTGATGATCTGGGCCTGCACCGACACATCCAGCGCGGAAACGGCTTCGTCGCAGACCACCAGCTTCGGGCGGAGAACAAGGGCCCTGGCAATGCCGATCCGCTGACGCTGACCACCGGAGAAGGCGTGCGGATACCGCGTCAGCGCGTCGGACTCCATCTGCACCCGGTCGAGGATGTCCAGGACCGATTCCCGTCTCGACGCCCGGGTACCGATCTTGTGAATGATGAGCGGCTCCTCCAGGATCTCCTGCACCGTCATACGCGGGTTCAGGGACGAAAACGGATCCTGGAACACCATCTGCATTTCCTGGCGTAGCGGAATCAAATCGGCGTGCGGCATGTCGTGCAGTTGATGCCAGCCGCCGCTGCCCCGGAACCGCACGGACCCCGCATCGGGATCGATCGCCCGCAGGATGCAGCGCGCCAGGGTGGTCTTTCCGGAACCGGATTCGCCCACGATGCCGAGGGTCTCCGAGTCATCGAGGGAAAAGCTGATCCTGTCGATGGCCATGACGCCATCGAACGCCTTGCTCAAGCCCTCGACTTCAAGCAATGGCTCAGCCATGTCTGCCTCCCCCGGGGGCCAGGCGCACCTGTCTGCCATCAGGCAAGCGCACCAGCGGGTGCGGGGTGACGATATCGGCGTCGCCGATCACGCTGGCCATCGTCTCGAGCCGCTGACCCTTCTCGGCAAGACCGGGAATCGCCGCCAGGAGGCCCCGGGTGTAGGGATGGACAGGATCCTTCAGCACCTGGCGCACGCTGCCGATCTCCAATACGCGCCCTCCGTACATGACCACGACCTGGTCGGCCAACTGCGCCACCACGCCGAGGTCGTGGGTGATGAAGAGCACCGTATTCTCAAGGTCCCGCTGCAGGTCGCGTATCAGGGTCAGGATCTCTGCCTGAATGGTGACGTCGAGCGCCGTGGTCGGTTCATCGCAGATCAAGAGTTCCGGATTGCAGACCAGGGCCATGGCTATCACGACCCGTTGGCGCATGCCGCCGGAAAACTCGAATGGGTACTGGTAAATCCGCCGGGGCACATCATCGATTCCGACCCGTTCGAGCATGTCCGCCGCCTCCGCCCAGGCCTCCTTCTTCGAGACATTTCGATGGCAGAGAATCGCCTCGGCAACCTGGTTCCCGACGGTATAGACCGGCGAGAGTGCGGTCATGGGCTCCTGGAACACCATGCTGATCAGCCCCCCGCGAAGGTCCAGCAGGCGCGGATCCTTGTCTGGAAGCGAGACGATGTCGAAGGGCTCTGTGCTTGTCGGCGAGAAGTCGATCCGCCCGCTGATGATCTCTCCCGGGGGCTGGATCAGCCGCATGATGCAGTTCGCGGTGACCGACTTGCCGGAACCGGACTCGCCGACGATGGCGGTGACCTTGCCCCTCGGCACGTCGAATCCGACGTCCCGCAATGCCTGGGTGGTACCGATGTCGGTCTTGAAATCGACCGCCAGGTCACGGATTTCGAGTACGTTGTCAGGCATTGGGTCCAGGTTCCGGGCGCAGTTGGGATCGATGCCTCGCGCCGCCTCCGGGCAGGTCGAAAGCCGTGGTGGCGAGCAAAAGACGCAATTCCGGCGTCAGCGACGGACTGTATAGCGGTATTGGACGCGAGGGCAAGGGCCGTGCCAACCCACATCGGGGAGCCTCCCCGGTCACTAAGGGTCCGAAATCCATGACCGCTGGCTGTGTCCGGGGGGAGAAGAGGGATGTCGAGGCTCGGCTCGACCGACTGTAGACGTTGGGCGATTTCAGCGGGAAGTGGATATCAGGGCTCGACGGCCCCGTCGAAGTAGTCCGACGCCAGTTCGAACGCGGCGGGACCGAGTTTGAGCCCGATCAGGCGGCCGGGAATGTCGTCGGCGGGCGGATGGATGCCGCCCCAGATGCGGGACAGGCTGGTCTGGTCCGACGCATCCCGGTAGGTGGCCCATTGCAGGACCATGTCCTCGCTGGGTCCTTCTTCGAATACCAGGAACTCGTTGGCGACGATTTCGAAACCGCTCATGCCGCTTGGAAAGTACGGATTGCCCGTCAGCAAGGTCATCAACTCCGCGGCCGTACGGGAATAGGTCGAATGCCCGGAGACATAGCCGGCGAACGGCGGCGTGACGAAACTCGGTCGCTGATACGGCCACCAGTTTTCCGCCAGGATCCAGCCCACGCCAGCGGCGTCGACCCTGGGGTTGCCGATGTGGTCCGGCCCGCGCCACGCGAGCAGCTTGATCTTCCCAACGTGCTCGCCCTCTTCGCCGGCCAGGGTGTCGTCCTCCGCCACGAGTTCGACATAGCCTTCGGAAAGCGGAATGCCGTCCACGTCGTAGGAGGCGAGGTTCGCGTCGCTGCTCTGCCCCCGGTCCGCCATCGCCCTGATCGCGGAAATGGGCCGGATGTAGTCGTACCAGCCCTTGATGCCCCAGGCCGCGATCGCCGCGTCGTGCATGGCGCCGCCCATCATGAAATAGGCCTTGATGTCCCATTCCAGGAGCGTGAGTTCCGGCCCGCCGCCGGCGAAGCGGCGTTCCAGCAGCGGGTGGTCGTTGACCTCGTTCAGGATCACGAACCAGTGGCCGGGCGGCGTCTCGGAGTCCGGCCCGTCCGCCCAGAACTCCGCCAGCACGCGCGCATAGTCTCCCAGCGGCACCATTTGCGGCTCGTAGGGTTGGCCGGTGGCGGGATTGACGTCGTAGCCGGCACCGGGGTCGCCGCCGTCGTTGGTGTCGAAAAACGACGGGTAGTCTTCGAAAGCGGTGGGGTAGGACTCGACCGCGATGTTGCCGAGGCTCGCCGGGGAGATGTCGACGCGTTGTGCCCCCCTGCAGACAGGTTCCGTCGAACCTTGCTCGCAGTTGACGTCGTCGGGGCCGTCCGGATCGAGATGACTCGACCAGATCGCCACGAGGGAGTGGTTCCACTTGTAGTTGTCCGAAAGTGTGCCGTCGATCGTGGGGGGCGGTCCGGGATCGTGATACACCCAGTAGTCGAACGTTTCGCCCGGGCGCCGGTAGAGCGTGAGGTCCGTCTCCGAGAGAGCGAACGGCACCACTTGGCCCCACTCCGGGCCCAGGTGTTCGATCGTGCCGGTGACGGCATTCCCCGACTGGTCGATGAATTCCCGCAAGGACATCGGTTGCCAGCGGTTCAGGTCGACGATGTCGGGATTCCCCGGCAGATGCGGTTCGAGCGGGGGGTTCACCGGCATGTAGACGGTATTCACATAGTCATTGGCCTCGTTCGCGCCATCCGCCATGCCGAAGTCGATGTAGCAGCGGGCGACATGGTTGCCCAGGGCTCCGGGTGATCCCGACTTGTAATCGACGGAGTCGTTGTCGCCGTCGAAGCCGAAGCGTCGCGCCAGGTAACCCATCAGGGCTTCGATGTCCCGCGTGATCCGGCGTTGCCCCGATACCGGTGCGCGCGTGAATCGATGCTCGATCAGGCGGTACGCGGCGAAGCTCAATGCCTCCTCGCGCGCCGCTTTCAATGCCTCGGGGTCATCGGGGATGGCGAATGCCGCGGAGTCGAACGCACATGACTCGCCGGCCCGCGTGCGCCCCAGCAGCCATGGGACCTCGGTCGTCGCGTAGGCCGCCCACGTGTCGTACATGGCGGCGGACACGTGAAACAGGTTTCGGGCGTGAACGACAGGACGCGCGAAATCGTTCCGGATCGATTGCAGCAACGCCTCGTTCCAGCGCCGGGCCACCGAGGCATCCTGGTCCGGGGCTACGCCGGGAACAAAGTTCGCGGTGACACTGACGCTATCGGCCGGCATGGTAAACACGGTCTCCGGCGAAAAGACATCTTCGAACGCGCCGCCGCCGCTGCTCGACCAGTGGCTGAAGTGGTAGCCGGAAATGGGTTGCAGGGCGCGAAGCTCCACCGCTGCACCCTCGGTGTAGAAGCCGGCGCCCCTGCCTTGCCGGACGCCCAGCCGCAGTTGCGGAAGGGGCTGCTCGAGCATGAGGACCTGATCGGCCTCGACGTCGTTCTCCCGGCTCACCTCTCCGTCGGGCCAGACCACGCGGATGTCGACGGTCGTCGCGTCGCCTAGGCCGAAGTGCGCTTCGAGCGGGTCGTGCGAGGCGTAGTTGTTGGTTCCGCCCACCGTGCGGACCTGTGTCCCAGCGGACGTCCTTGCTTCGATCAGGGTGCCGACGCCGGAGGTGTTCGCTCCCAGCGCCGTGACCTTGACGGTGAGGTAATGGTTGTCGTTGTCGGTATCGTTTCGGTAGTAGACGATGTGGTTCGCGCTGGCATTGGTGACGACGATATCGATGTCGCCGTCGCGCTCGGCGTCGAAGCAGGCGACGCCTCTACCTTGCCCGGCATCGTCAAGGCCGAAGTCTGCCGCGCGTTCTTCGAACGTGCCATCTCCCTGCGAATAGAAGAAGCGCACCGCGTCGTCGCGAAAGTCCTTGCCCAGTTCCTCTCCCCAGCCGTTCGCCTGGAAGATGTCGACGTTGCCGTCGTTGTCGAAGTCCGCGGCGCAGGTTCCCCAGCCCCAGCCGCCGTCGGCCACGTTGGCGGTGTCGGTGGTGTCCTCGAATTCGCCGGATCCGGTATTGCTGTACAGCCTGTTGCCCAATCGGTCGCCGTTCGGGGCGTCGAGGTTGTAGTTCGACGAGACGAACCAGTCGAGGTCGCCATCGTTGTCGTAATCGCCAAGGGCGGCGCCGGATCCGGCTAGGTCGACGACGATGTTCCGATCAGTGGCCCTGGCGAATGTCCCGTCTCCGTTGTTGAGGAAGACCTGGCTTTCCCCTTCATCGGCGGTCATGAGCAGGTCGCCGTCGCCGTCGTTGTCGATATCGCCCAGATTGGGCGTGAACGACCGGTCGGTGTCTCCTTCGAGGAGGCCGTCGGCGAGGCCCGTCTCGATGCTTGTGCCCGCGAACGTGCCGTCGCCCCTGTTGCGCCAGACGGTCTCGGTGTCCTCCCCCGCTTTCCGGGCAACGCCCCAGTGCGACAGGAACAGGTCGAGATGGCCATCGCTGTCGTAGTCGAAGAAGGTCGCGGAAACTGTGTTGGAAGCGCTCAACTCGATGCCGGAACCGTTCGTTTCGTCGAAGAAGGCACCATCGCGGTTCTCGAGCATGTAATAGCGCCCGCCTTCCACGGCGCCAAGAAACAGGTCGAGGTCGCCATCGCCGTCGATGTCACCGAAGGCCGGTCCGCTGCCTTTGTGGGTGATGACGGGAGTCATTTCCTCGGTGGTGTCGACGAAAGTACCGTCGCCCTGGTTCTCGTAAAGACTGTTGGGGTCCAGGTCGCCGCCCACCACGTACAAGTCGACGTCCCCATCCCCGTCGTAGTCTCCCGCAGCGACACCGCCGCTGAATCGTTCCGGCACGGTCAAGTCGTCGAACTCCGCCCTGTACGGCCTGTCGAGCCCAGCGTCTTCAACCTGCACGAAGACGATCTCCGGAGGAGGCGGCGGAGGAGGTGGCGGGGGAGGCGGGGGCGGTCCTGGCGGCGGCGGAGCTGGCGATCCGCCTCCGCCGCCACAGCCGCCGATGGCGAGACAGGCAACGATAGGTAATAGGTAGTAGCGCGGCATGTGTTCCTCGGTCCCATCATCATTCATAGAAATGTGGGGAGCAACATGATGGGCGGAGCAAATGTCCCGGGCTGATGTGTCGGCATCCGGGCGGGAACGTGTATGATCCGCGCCTGATGCGGGACCAGGGCGCATGGTGTGGGCGCCGGTCTGAAATAGTGGATAAAAGAAGACGCCTCGGACGCGGATTGGACGCAATGCTGGGCGGCTCGCGGGCCGAGATGCCCATCGCCCAGACGCCGGGCTTCGAGGAAGTGGGCGTGGACCAGGTGTATCGGAGCCCGCATCAACCGCGCCTCGAGATCCCGGAGGAAGGGATCGAAGAACTGGCGGCGTCCATCGAGTCCCAGGGGTTGATGCAACCCATAGTAGTGCGACCCCGGTCCGGGGGCGGTTACGAGCTGATAGCCGGAGAACGACGCTGGCGCGCCGCGCAGAAGGCCGGCGTGGACCGTATCCCGGCGATTGTCAGGGAGGCCGACGACCGTGAAGCGATGGCCATGGCGCTGATCGAGAACATTCAGCGCGAAGCACTGACGCCGCTGGAAGAAGCGACGGGATTGCGGCGACTGCTGGATGACTTCGAATTGACGCACGAAGAAGTCGCCACCGCCGTGGGCAAGTCCCGGCCCGCCGTATCCAACCTGCTGCGCCTGCTGGACCTCGGTCATGTCGCGCGCGAACTCCTGCAATCCGGTGCCATTGAAATGGGCCATGCCCGCGCGTTGCTGCCGCTGGACGAAACGACACAGGGGCAGATCGCCCGCATAGCGGCGGAAAAAGGGCTCTCAGTCCGTCAGACGGAGGCGTTGGTGCGGCGCGCGCAGGCGGCACCGACTCCTTCTACGCCGCCGACACGCGATCCCGATACCCTGCGGCTCGAGCGAGAACTGTCGGACAGGCTGGGCGCTCCCGTAGCCATTTCGCACACCGCCAAGGGCAGGGGCCGCGTGGTCATTTCATACACCACCCTGGACGAACTCGACGGCATTCTGGATCGTCTGCGCTAGTTGGAAAGCCTGCAAAATCCGGCGCGCGCAGGCGGGTTTTGCCCGTCTACGGGACGTCTACGGGCGAGGCGCTTCCATCGCGTGTGAGCATCCGTATAATGCGCCCGTCGCGCGCCCCCGGCGCCGTTAGCGCGTAAGCGATGACGGTACCGTTTCGCATCGTGGGCCTACAAGTCGCCGCCGTTGGGGCGGTGTGCCTGTTGATGTTGTTTAGTGGTCTTCCCCAGGCGGCTTCGGCTCTGCTTGGGGGAGCGGTGATCGTGCTGCCGAATGCACTCTTCGCCTTCGGCATTGCACGGCGGTTGTCCCTCGACAGCGACGATGCACGGCTGCGCGAGGCCCGGCGATTGGTTGGCCATGGCGCACTCAAGTGGTTGCTGTCAGCGGTCTTGATGGCTGTCGCCGTGTCCCTGGTTGCGTTGGAGCCGCTGGGGTTTTTTGCGGCGCTGACGGTGGCGATCCTGGTGCAGATGATCGCGCCGCTGTTGCCTTGGGTGGACGGTTGAACAGCCCGGAACACATGGGGGAGCGCTTGAAGCAGCGCTCTGACGGAAGACGAGAACAGGCTTGACCCAACGCGAGTGACATGGCCGAAAGCTCAAGCGAATACATTCAGCATCACCTGACCAACCTCACGTATGGCCGCCATCCGGACGGCACCTGGGGGTTCGCATCCACCGCGCAGGAAGCGATGGATATGGGCTTCGTGGCGGTCAATGTCGACTCGATGGGATGGGCGATCGCGCTCGGCGTCCTCTTTTGCGCCGTGTTCTGGACCGCGGCGCGACGCGCCACCGCCGGGGTGCCCGGCGGATTGCAGAACGCCGTCGAGATGCTGGTGGACTTCATCGACGACACGGTGTCGTCGATATTCAGTCACCGCAACGAGCTTATCGCGCCGCTCGCGCTCACCATCTTCGTCTGGGTCTTCCTCATGAACCTGATGGACCTGGTGCCGGTGGACTGGATCCCGCAACTTGCCCACGCGCTCGGCGTGCCCTACATGAAGGTGGTGCCGACCACCGACCCGAACGTGACGATGGGCATGGCGCTTACCGTATTCGCCCTCATCCTGTTCTACAGCATTCGCGAGAAGGGCCCGCTGGGCTTCCTGAAGGAACTCGCCTTCCACCCGTTTCCAAAGATCCTGGCGCCGATCAACCTCATTCTCGAGGGGGTCACGCTGGTGGCGAAGCCCCTGTCGCTGGGTTTGCGCTTGTTCGGCAATCTCTATGCCGGCGAAATGATCTTCATCCTCATCGCCCTCATGTATTCGGGCTGGGTGATCGGGGTTTTCGGCGGCGTGCTGCAGTGGGCCTGGGCGGTGTTCCATGTGCTGATCATCATTCTGCAGGCGTTCATATTCGCCGTCCTGACTGTGGTCTACCTGGCGCAGGCGTACGACGTCGAGGAAGAGCACTGATGGACGGAGAGACGATGCCAGCGGGTGCGGGCACCAACCGAAACAGTCAACGGCCGAAAGGCATTAGAAGGAGTATCTGAATCGTGGAATTAGAGGTTCTTAAGTATGTCGCGGGTGGCCTGATGATGGGGCTTGGCGCGGTCGGCGCCGCCATCGGCGTGGGAGTTCTGGGCGGAAAGTTTCTGGAAGGCGTCGCGCGCCAGCCGGAACTCTTGCCGATGCTCCGAACCCAGCTCTTCATCGTGCTCGGCCTCGTGGATGCCGTGCCGATGATTGCGGTGGGTATCGGTCTGTACGTGATTTTCGCGGTCAACTAGCGCTAGCCGGCCAGGAAACAAGCCAGTTAAAGAGAGGCAAGGCAGATGAACATCACCGCAACGCTCCTCGCACAGTCCGCCGTTTTCCTCATCTTCGTGTGGTTCTGCCACCGGTTCATCTGGCCGTTTCTCCGGCAAGCCATGCGGGAGCGGCAAAAGACCATTGCCGATGGCCTGGAAGCGGCGGAGCAGGCGCAGAAAGACCTGGAAGCCGCGCAGGACCGCGCGGACGAACGGCTCCGCGAGGCCCGGGAAGAGGCGCGGCAGATCGTCGATCAGGCTCGCGGCCAGGCCGCGCAAATGATCGAGCAGGCCAGGGCCGAAGCGCGGGAAGAGGGCGAACGCCTGAAGCAGGCGGCCGCCGCGGAAGTGGAACAGGACGTCAACCGCGTCAAGGAGGCGTTGCGGGGGCAGGTCGCCTCGCTCGCGGTGCAGGGTGCGGAGCGGATTCTGTCCGACAGCATCGACCGGCGCCGCCATGGCGAACTCCTGGACCGGCTCGCGGCAGAGCTTTAGAGGGTCTGATGGCTGAACTCGCTACCCTCGCGCGGCCGTACGGCAATGCGGCGTTCGACATCGCTTCCGAAAGGGGCGAGCGGGACCGCTGGTCGCGAATCCTGGATTTCCTGTCGCGGGCGCTTCGCGAGCCGGGATTGCATGCCCTGGTCGCATCGCCCGTCGCAGACGCGCAGAAAACACATGAACTGATTGAACTGTTGCGGCAGGAGTTCGGCGAGGTGACGGAACCGGTGCGCCGGTTCATTCAGGTCCTTGGGTCAAACAAGCGGTTGGCGCTGCTCCCGGAGATAAGCGAGCAGTTCGAAATGTTGAAGGCCGAGGCAGAGAAGACGCTGGACGTAGCAGTGACTTCAGCCGTGGCGATGACGGACGACGAGGTCGAGCGATTGAGCGCGGCGCTCAAGCGGCGTTTCGAGCAGGACATAGAGATCAGCACGGCCGTGGACGATAGCTTGATTGGCGGCGCCGTCATTCGCGCCGGCGACACCGTCGTCGACGGCTCGGTGCGGGGCAAGTTGGACAAGCTGGCCGAGTCGCTGGCGAGAACTTAAAGCGTAGGCGACGGGACGCGCGGCCTAGGCGGCCGTTAGCGGGAACGACGCGAACGAGGACAAACCGAATGCAGCAACTCAATCCTTCAGAAATCAGCGACATCATCAAGCAGCGGATAGAGAACCTCGATATCGCGTCGCAGCCGCAGAACGAGGGAACCATCATCGGCGTATCGGACGGGATCATCCGTATCCACGGCCTCGCCGAAGCCCAGTACGGCGAGATGATCGAATTCTCCGGCGGACTCTACGGCATGGCGCTGAACCTGGAACGCGATTCCGTCGGCGTCGTGGTGCTCGGCGACTACAAGGGCCTGTCCGAAGGCATGACGGCGCGTTGCACGAAGCGGATTCTCGAAGTGCCGGTGGGCCCGGAACTGCTTGGTCGCGTGGTAGACGCCCTGGGGAGTCCCATCGATGGCAAAGGCCCGCTGGAAGCGCAGGCCACGCTGCCGGTTGAGCGCGTTGCCCCGGGCGTAATCGCGCGCCAATCCGTCCAACAGCCGGTGCAGATGGGGATCAAGTGCATCGACGCGATGGTTCCGGTCGGCCGCGGGCAGCGGGAACTGATCATCGGCGACCGTCAGATCGGCAAGACCGCCATCGCGGTCGACGCGGTGATCAACCAGAAGAACTCGGACGTCAAGTGCATCTATGTCGCGATCGGCCAGAAGATGTCGACGATCGCGAACATCGTGCGCACGCTCACGGAAAACGGGGCCATGGACCACACCATCGTCGTGGCGGCGAGCGCATCGGCGCCGGCCCCGATGCAATTCATCTCGGCGTATGCCGGATGTGCCATGGGCGAGTACTTCCGCGACCGCGGCGAAGACGCGCTGGTGATCTACGACGACCTGACGAAACAGGCCTGGGCGTACCGGCAGATTTCCTCGTTGCTGCGTCGTCCACCGGGCCGCGAGGCCTACCCCGGCGACGTCTTCTACCTGCACTCGCGGCTGCTGGAGCGGGCGGCGCGAGTCAACGCGGAATACGTGGAGCAGCAGACGGGTGGCGAGGTCAAGGGCCAGACCGGCTCGCTGACGGCGCTGCCGATCATCGAAACCCAGGCCGGGGACGTGTCCGCATTCATCCCCACCAATGTGATTTCCATCACGGACGGCCAGATCATCCTGGAGACGGACCGTTTCAATGCCGGCCTCCGTCCGGCGATGAGCCCGGGGTTGTCGGTGTCGCGAGTTGGAGGTGCCGCCCAGGTGCCCTTCATCAAGCAGATTTCCGGCGGCATCAAGCTGGCGCTGGCCCAATACCGGGAACTCGCCGCGTTTTCGCAGTTCGCATCGGATCTCGACGAGGCGACGCGCCGGCAGCTCGAACACGGCGAGCGCATCGAGGAACTGATGAAGCAACCCCAGGATGCGCCGATGACCGTGGCGGAAATGGGGGTGTCCCTGTACGCGGCGAACGCGGGATACCTGGAGGACGTGCCGGTGGGACAGGTACTCGACTTCGAGCGCGACCTGCTTGCCTACATGCGTACCGAACACGGCGAGTGGATGGCCGAGATCACCGAGTCGGGGGCGCACGACGACGAGATCGAGGCACACATGAAAGAAGCGGTGGAAGCATTCAAATCCACGCATAGCTACGGGGACTGACTGCAGAACGCAGCGTATCGGTAGAACGAGATGGCCATCGGCAAGGAAATCAGGAAGAAGATCGGAAGCGTGGAGAACACGCAGAAGATCACCGGTGCCATGCAGCTCGTGGCGGCGAGCAAGATGCGCCGCACGCGGGAGCGCATGGAAGAGGGGCGTCCATATTCGAACCACATCCGGCAGGTGATCGGCCACCTGGCGAACTCGAATCCCGAGTACCGGCATACTTACATGAACGCCCGCGAAGTCCGTCGCATGGGCTATATCGTCGTGTCGACCGACAAGGGGCTCTGCGGCGGCCTGAACGCGAACCTGTTTCGGGAACTGGTGCGCACGATGGCGGAGTGGGATGCGCAAGGCGTCGAGATCGACCTGACGTTGATCGGCAACAAGGCGGCCGCCTTTTTTCGCGCGTTCGGCGGCAACGTCGTGGCGACGATCAACAATATCGGCGAGCAACCATCGGTCGAGACGCTGATCGGCGGCGTCAAGGTGATGCTCGACGCTTTCGAGGCAGGCGACATCGACCGTCTCGACATCATCTCCAACGAGTTCGTCACCACCATGACCCAGCGGCCGACGATCAAGCCGCTTCTGCCCCTCGATCCGGAAGACGACGATGCGCTGAAGCGCCGTTGGGACTACATCTACGAGCCGGATGCGAGGCAACTGATCGACGGCCTGGTGACGCGGTTCATCGAGGGGCAGGTCTACCACGCGGTGATCGAGAACACCGCCTGCGAACAGGCCGCCAAGATGATCGCGATGAAGAACGCGACGGATGCCGCGGAAGAACTCATCGGCGAACTGACGTTGCTGTACAACAACGCGCGCCAAGCGTCGATCACCCAGGAAATCGCGGAGATCGTCGGCGGCGCGGCGGCGGTCTAGCAACCGGGCGTAGTAAAGGAACAACACAGGGGAAATCACACGCATGAGCAGCGGCAAAATCGTTCAGATCATCGGCGCCGTCATCGACGTCGAATTTCCGCGGGAGGAGGTCCCGAAAGTCTATGACGCCCTCCTCGTCACGGATCGTGGACTAACGCTCGAGGTGCAGCAGCAACTCGGCGATGGCGTCGTGCGCACCATCGCCATGGGGTCGTCCGAGGGCCTCGCGCGCGGCCTCTCGGTCACGAACACGGGTCAGCCGATCGCCGTCCCGGTGGGCGAGGAAACCCTTGGCCGCATCATGAACGTCCTCGGCGATGCCATCGACGAGAAGGGCGCGATCAACGCCCGCCAGCGACTGCCCATCCACCGGGATCCGCCGACGTTCGAGGATCAGAAAGGCGACATTGAACTGCTCGAGACGGGCGTGAAAGTCATCGACCTCATGTGCCCCATGGCGAGAGGCGGCAAGGTAGGCCTCTTCGGCGGTGCGGGCGTCGGCAAGACGGTCACCATGCTGGAGCTGATTCGCAATATCGCCATCGAGCACTCGGGCCTTTCGGTATTCGCCGGCGTCGGCGAGCGTACCCGCGAAGGCAACGACTTCTACTACGAAATGACGGACGCCGGGGTGCTGGACAAGATCTCCCTGGTCTTCGGCCAGATGAACGAGCCCCCGGGCAACCGGCTGCGGGTGGGACTCACCGGCCTGACGCTCGCCGAGCAGTTCCGCGACGAAGGCCGCGACGTGCTGCTCTTCATCGACAACATATATCGCTACACCCTGGCCGGCACGGAAGTGTCCGCGCTGCTCGGGCGCATGCCTTCCGCCGTGGGATACCAGCCGAACCTCGCCGAGGAAATGGGTGCGCTGCAGGAGCGGATCACCACCACCAAGACCGGGTCGATCACGTCCGTCCAGGCCATCTATGTGCCTGCGGACGACCTGACCGACCCGTCGCCGGCGACGACGTTCGCGCACCTCGACTCCACCGTCACCCTGAATCGCGCGATTACGGACCTGGGTATCTACCCGGCAGTGGATCCGCTCGACTCCACCAGCCGGCAACTCGACCCGAATGTCGTCGGCCGGGAACACTACGAGACCGCGCGTGGCGTGCAGGAAACCCTGCAGCGTTACCAGGAATTGCGCGACATCATCGCCATTCTGGGCATGGACGAACTGTCGGAGGACGACAAGTCGCTCGTCTATCGTGCGCGCAAGATGCAGCAGTTCTTCTCGCAGCCGATGTTCGTCGCCGAACAGTTCACGGGCCAGCAGGGCCAATACGTTTCGCGCGAGAACACTGTCCGAAGTTTCAAGGCCGTCCTCGACGGCGAAGCCGATGACCTGCCAGAGCAATCGTTCTACATGGTTGGGGACATCGACAGCGCGCGCGAGAAGGCGCAGACCATAGAAGCATAAACAGAGGCGTAAGGAGCAAGCCATGGCCACGACCATGCAATGCGACATCGTGAGCGCCGAGAAAGAGATCTTCTCCGGCCGTGTCACGATGGTCATTGCGACCGGCACCATCGGGGAACTGGGTATCCTGCCTGGGCACGCGCCGCTTCTGACCGGCATCCGGCCGGGGCCGGTGACGCTTCGGTTCGAAGACGGGGAAGAGGATATCTTCTTCGCGTCTGGCGGATTCCTCGAAGTGCAGCCGGGCATCGTGACCGTGCTGGCGGACACTGCATTGCGTGCCGATGACATAGACGAAGCCGCCGCCGTGGAGTCGAAGGACCGGGCAGAACGCGATCTTTCGGAACAGGCCGCCGACTTCGACTTCTCCCTTGCCACGGCGCAGTTGGCGGACGCCGCGGGTCGACAGCGGACGCTGGAAGAACTGAGGAAACGCCGGCGCTGACGACTCGGGAAGTACGACCGCTGCGCGCAGCCGAGCCGGAACGTTACGCGGGATGATTGTGTGCGGGACCGCCGCTCGTCCTGCTTCGTGTCGTCTCTACTAGCGGGTACTCTCGTATGAGCACATCGGTTGGAAGCCCCCATTCGGTTGACAACGTCCTGATCATCGGCAGAGTCAAGGGCCGTCGATGGTTGAGCACCTCCGAAGCGCGCGGCTGGGAACCAATCAGTGCAGCGAAGTCCTTTTGTCGCAGGTTTCGGGCTTCCATGACGTGCTTGATCGCGCAGATCGGATCGGGCGAGGATATCGGCCAGCGTACCGCTTCATACGCCTCGACGAGAGTCACGAGCACCTCCAATTCGTCGGCCTCCGGCGTGTCCGGCTCGGCCCCCATCCGACCATCGATCATGACCAGTGCTGCGTCGTAGTCAGCTTCGCTCTTGATGGGTTTGACATGCATGTCCATCTCCTAGACTTTGGCCGCGTCCACCATGTCGTATTCCGCGTGCGTCCCCACGAATCTCACGAACCCGATTCGATGCGTGTAGTCGAAGCGGACGACAAGACGAAACCGGTTTCCGCCGATGTTGAACACAATCCGGTCGTTGCCGACGATGCTCGCATTGCCGTAGATTGCCTTTACGTCTGCGGGTGAGGACCAGTCCGCTTTGGCCGCGATCGAGTACCATGCCTTCAGAGGTTGTTCCGCGCGAGGTTCCTTTTCCCAAAAAAAATGCGCAAGGTACGCTTCGCAATGATCCGCATGGCGAAAGCCTAAGTTATCCCGTTATGGGATGTAAAGTGACCCCATGACGCTTACCATCTACGGGCCACCGATGAGCCGGGCCATGCGCACCCTGTGGATGGCGCACGAACTTGGGCTCGACTTTCGGCACGAGTACGGCTTCCAGGAGGACGCCCTCGTCCCGACAGAAGACCTCGTGGCGGCGAACCCCATGGGCCAGGTGCCTGCGATCGACGACGATGGCGTCACGCTCTCCGAGTCCATGGCCATCAACATCTATCTTGCGAAGAAGCACGGGAAACTGGCGCCGAAAACCCTCGAAGACGAAGCGCAGACCCTGCGCTGGTCTTTCTGGGTGATGACCGCGGTAGAGGTCACCCTGCTCGACGTACTGCTGAGTGCACGCGGATTGCGGGGCCGCAAACAGGATCCGGAGGCCGCAGCGGCCGGTATCGCGACGTTGCAGCATCCATTCAACGTGCTGAACGACGCGTTGTCGGATCGCGACTACCTGCTTGGCGACACGTTCAGCGTCGCCGATCTCAACGTCGCGAGCGTTTTCGCCTGGGCGCGGGCGGCCGGTATCGACTTCGCGGAGCAACCGCACCTGGGCGGATGGCTTGGTCGCTGCCTTGGTCGAGAGGCGGCGGTGCGGGCACGGCGCTGACTTAGCGCCATGAAACCCGTCGGCCCTTCGGGCGCGCCGTGTTTCACCCCCGCCCAAGCCCACCTATCATCGCGCGCCTTGATCGGCACTACGTGCCGTTCTACAGCGCACGCTGCTAGCCAGCAATCAACTTCGTGACATCATCCGGTGTCACGTCAGCCCTAAGCTTCGTTGCCCATGGGCGTCCCGGATGAAGGACATCCCAATGCGACCGCGCCTGGTTGCGCCGCCCGCTGCCGGGATCGTGATTGCCGAACCCGTCGATCCGCGTATTCCAGATGGGGGAAAATCGCTCGATGAGCAACGACTCACCAAGCGGTATCCAGATATCGTCAACCACGAGATATCGGCACGAGAAGTCCCGCAGGTTCAGATTGTTGGCGTGATCGATCGAGGTTGCGTGCTGATTCAAACGGTTCGCAAGCGCGTTGCCCGAAATGGCGCGTGGGCGCTGGGCCCCTTTCCGCGCGCCAGCAGGAACCGCTTTCCCGATATAGACGGGCATCGAACAAATGTCCTGTCGATTCGCTTGGGCGATAACTTTGTACGGCTCGAAACTCCCGGAGTAGTAGATGGCGTAAATCCCGGCGCCACGGAACGTAGGTGGGGGCAGCGCGACCGGCTCGCGTTCCAGCAGGGCGTTGGCAACGTTCTCGCCCAGGTTTCTTGTGTCAAGCGGGTTGTAGGGCGGTTCCATTGGCATATGCTCCTCCAGCTTGCCGAGAGGTGGCCGCCACAAGGCATTGCCTGACGCTGTCTGCAATTGCGTGGCCGAGGACGACAGGAACTGCATTACCGATCTGCCGCATCGTCTCCGTCCATGACCCGGGGAACCGATAGCTGTCGGGAAACGTTTGTAGTCGCGCTGCTTCCCTGACGCTGAAATACCGACATGTGCCGTCGCCTCGGGCGAGCATGTTCTCCCCTCCCGGCACGCCGTGATCCCCAGCTTTGAGGACCTTCGCGGGCTCGTCGTATGTGCTTCCCGTATGGCCCGGATAGGCCCTTGCTCCGGGATTGAATTGATGGTTGAGCACACACTGGCTCGCTACTGAATCAAACTCTGGATCCGGCAGTCCCTTGATCGCGTCTCGAACGGTTCGCCAAGGTTTCAAAGGGAGCGGAAAATCGAAACCGCTTAGGCGTTCAACGCTACGGCACACGTTGCTTGGCATCTCGGGCCGATCCTTTTCGGCAATGCAATGCCGGTCCCAATACTCACCGGATATCCACTTGTCCCACAACAGTGCGTCCGGGGAATGGGTTGGTTCGGGAAACAACCAATCAATGTTTAGGTCGGCACGAAAGCCGACCATGATCATTCGCACTCGCTTTTGCGGCACACCGAAATCGGCAGCATTTACGATGCGGAGCGAGGTACGGTACGCGAGGCCTTCGTATCGGCTCGCGTTCTCGGTGTTGCAGTGTTTCCGGAGCCTAGTGGCGTGGTCGAGCCAACTCTCATCGGCTCGAGGCGTTAGTTCAGGAAACGTCAGGTGGTCGCGAATGTATTCCAAGTAGCGAGAGAATGCCGGACGCCAAAGCCCCGGGACATTCTCGAAGATAAACGCCTTCGGCGAGAGTTCCCTCACGGCTCGGATTGCCTCCGGGAACATGTCGCGGTCATCCAAGGGGCCGTGGTGCTTTCCGCCTAACGAAAACGGCTGACACGGCGGTCCTCCAGAGACAAGTTCGATACTCTTGCCAACGGAGCAATAGTCCAACTCTCGCACATCGCATTCACAGAGCGGCCATCCCGCGACGGCGTGGTGGCCATCGGCCTGATTTTCGCGAATGGTGTCGCACGCGTGCCTGTCCCAGTCGGCAACGAGCTCGTGTTGGAACCCGGCCTGCTCGATGCCCATTCCAAGCCCGCCGGCCCCTACGAATAATTCAATTGATCTCAATTGGTGATCGTTCATTTGCGCAGTGTTTCGCTGGAATCCTCCGCTCTTTTTGATGATCGAGTACAGCGCAAAACAGGAGCTACCTTCCAACGTCGCCACAAAAAAATCAAGCGCCGATTTCGTAGAAGCGAGGCCTCCCGAGCCCCAGCGGAATGCGGATATGGGCGCAATCGGAACAAGCCATGGGAAGCGCTGGGAGAAGCTCGCCGCGTCCCCGCGACGCTCTGACTAGTCGCCGTGGCTGCCGCCGGGGGAGTCTTGGAGGCGCGGTCTCGGCGGCGGTAGCCCTGATCGGCGATGTTGTTTGGTGCGTGGCCCGGTCGCGCCGGCGGTGCCGGATTCGTCCGGGTTGGCGCGAACCTCGTCGAGTTCAGGAGCGTTCAGCCAGTAGCGCGTGTGCCGCCCTCGCCCAGTGCGCCGCAGCGCCCCTTTCCGGACCAGGTCGGAGAGATCGCGGCTCGCCGTGGCGGACGACGCCCCGGTGATCGTCTGATAATTCGATGCGCTCAAGCCACCTTCGAATCCCCGCGGCTCCTCCCGGAACAGCTGATAAAGTGCCGTCTCCTGACGGTTGTTTAACCTCTCCTCAAGGGCACGAAGGAGACGGGCCTGCGCCGCGTGACGGATCAATCGCAGCCGGCCCTGCTCAAGCGCGTCAATGACCGTACGTGCGAACCAGGTTTGCCAAAGGCCGGCGTCTAGCGAATACCGGCAACTTTCGAGGGCGCGGTAGTACTCGCCGCGTCTGGCATGGATGGTCCTCGACAGCGGGATCAGGCTGGGTCGGCCCAAGCACCTGGCAAGTGCTTTTTCCGCGAGCGCCCTTCCGATGCGACCGTTACCGTCCTCGAATGGGTGGATGCACTCGAAGTAGAGGTGCGCGGCACCGGCGATCGGGAGGGCATCTGCGTCCGTGCCGTGTTCCGTGGTTTGGTTGAACCAGTCGACGAAGGCGTCCACCTCCCTCGCAACTCGCGTTCCCGGGGGCGCCAGGTAGTTGAGCGTCGCGCTCCGCATGGTGCCGCGCTGGACGGTGACGACCTGCGCGGACTCCGGGCCGGATCGGTACCTCCCGAGCTCACGAACCACTGGACTGCTCGACATCAATGTCAGGTGCCAATCCGACAGCATCTCGTGACTTAGGGCTTCGCCGAACGTGCGATAGACGTCGATGGCCAGTTTGGCAACGCCTCGTTCTGCGGGTGGCGCATGCAGCGAGGCCTCGAGCCCGAAAAAGTGCAGCAGCGACGACCGGATCGATTCGCGTTGCAGCGCTTCCCCCTCGATCGCCGACGTTTGCATCGCCTCGTCTTCGAGCCATTCGAGGTGTACTTCCACATCGTTGGGACCGCCAACGAAGGCCAGGGCGCCGGATTGCCAGGCGGCGTCGGTGACGAAACGCGACACGTAGCCCTGCAGGGCAGCATCGTCCCAGACGAAACCCGGCCATCCGGGCTGCGTCCAAACCCATGATTGTTGCGTTGTCTGATCCATTGCGGCGCTTCTTACGAATCATATTTCGGATAAATTTGATTTGAATCGTAGCAGAAATCGCCTCACACCTCATGAGCGCCCGGGTCCACATCGAAGGTCAGCGACTGTTCTCAGCGTGTCCTATTCGTCTTTCCCTATTGTGGCGAGATGACGATTCAGTGCTTCAACTCTCGCGTTCGCCTGCGGTGCAATCACGCCCGCCATGCCGAAATGCACGACGGTGCCGGAACCGCTTGTTAACCAAGCGTCATACAGGAACGAGCATTCCCACCGTCGCACCCTATAATCGTTGCATTCTCGACGCGAATCGCGGCAGGAGGGCGTCCGACAATTTCCAAAGCCAAATTGAATCTGGAAATCGTCGTTCTGGCCGCAGGACAGGGCAAGCGCATGCGATCCAGCCGGGCCAAGGTGTTGCATGAGATCGCGGGACAGCCGCTTCTTGCGCTCGTGCTTGAGACGGCACGGAAGCTTGATTCGTCCCGCGTGCATGTGGTTGTCGGCGCGGATGGCGCGGAAATCCGGGCACGTTGCGCCGATGGGTCGGATCTGAACTGGGTTGAACAGAAAGGGCAACTCGGAACTGGTCACGCGACGGCGCAAGCGATGCCGGAGGTGGATGACGAAGCGACCGTCCTGGTGCTGTGCGGCGACGTCCCATTGGCTGATGGTCGGACCTTGGCGCAATGCGCCCGTGCGAGCGCGGAATGCAATTGCGTCGCAGTGGTCACCGCCATTGCCGCAAATCCGTCGGGCCTCGGGCGTATGGTCCGCAACGACGACGGCAGTGTTGCGGCCATAGTGGAGGAAACCGACGCTACGGAGGCAGAGCGCCAGATCACCGAAATCAACACGGGCATCCTTGCCGCGCCGGCCGCGTCGCTCAAACGGTTGCTGGCCGGACTCGGGAACAACAACGCCCAAGGCGAATTCTATCTGACAGACATCGTCGAGGCCGCGCAGTCCGCCGGCGTATCGGTCAGGGCCATCAGGGCGTCTTCCTTTGAGGACTTTGCCGGCGTGAATGATCGGGTACAGCTTGCGGCGGCCGAGCGGCGCTACCAGCAACGGTGCGCGGAAGAGCTCATGCGGGAAGGGGTGACGTTCCGGGATCCTGCGCGATTCGACCTGCGTGGCAATCTCAAGGCCGGGGCGGATTGCACCATAGATGTCAATTCCGTGTTCGAGGGCGAAGTGGTCCTCGGCGAACGCGTCTGCATCGGACCTAACTGCTTTATTCGGGATGCGGTGCTCGGCGACGACGTGTGCGTGGAAGCAAATACCGTCATCGACGGCGCACGCATTGACCGGGGCGCGACGATCGGGCCGTTTGCTCGCCTTCGGCCCGGCACGGAGCTTGGCGAAGGCGTCAAGGTCGGTAACTTCGTAGAGACCAAGAAGGCGCGCCTGGGCGCTGGCACCAAAGCTAGCCACCTCGCGTACGTGGGCGATGCGGAGGTTGGCGAAGACTGCAATATCGGCGCCGGCGCGATCACCTGCAACTACGATGGCGTGGACAAACACGAAACGGCTATCGGTGATCGCGTCTTCGTCGGCACCAACGCGACACTCGTGGCACCCGTCGAGATCGGCGACGACGCCTATGTTGGAGCGGGATCGACGATTACGGTGGCGGTCGAGAAGAAAGACCTTGCTGTCGGGCGCAGCAGGCAACGCAATATCAAGAAGTGGCGTTCACCCCAGGCCCGGAAGGAACGCGAGAGAAACCGCCCGTCAGACGGGGAGCGCAAGGGGCTTGCCCCTCGCAAGAAAAGGCAGCGCGGGGACAAGCCCTGCGCGGACGAATAGCGTCGTGTGCGGCATTGTTGGCGCGGTGTCCAGCCGCGATGTCTCGGGCATCCTCCTCGAAGGTCTGCAACGCCTCGAGTACCGGGGCTACGACTCCGCAGGAGTCGCGATTGTCGGTGCCGATGACAACGGATCGGCGAAATTCGTGAACCGACGTACGGTCGGCAAGGTGCAGGTGCTGGTCGACAGCCTGAACCAGCGGCCTGTGCGGGGTACCGCCGGGATCGCGCACACGCGTTGGGCGACCCATGGATCGGTCAGTGAGTCCAACGCGCATCCCCACGTCTCCTCGAACCGTATTGCGTTGGTGCACAACGGCATCATTGAGGACTTCGAACCTCTGCGCGAGGAATTGACCGGGAACGGATATCGATTCACGTCCGATACGGACACCGAGGTCATCGTTCATCTGATCGACCAATGCTATGAACAGACGGGAGACTTGCTTGAAGCGGTGCGCGCGGCGATCAAGCGTCTCGATGGAGCCTACGCGATCGGCGTCCTGTGTCGTGACGAGCCGGATCGCATCGTGGCAGCCCGCGCCGGCAGTGCGCTGGTGGTGGGGGTCGGTTTCGGCGAGAACTTCATCGCCTCGGATGTTCTCGCGCTGCGGCCTGTGACGGATCGGTTCATCCTGCTCGAGGAAGGCGACCTGATAGACGTCCGCCGCGAGGGGATAGAGGTGTGGAACCTGAACGACGAGAACGTCGTGCGTTCCACGGTGCGGGTCGAAAAGAAAAGGCAGCGCGGGGACAAGCCCCGCGCGGACGAATAGCGTCGTGTGCGGCATTGTTGGCGCGGTGTCCAGCCGCGATGTCTCGGGCATCCTCCTCGAAGGTCTGCAACGCCTCGAGTACCGGGGCTACGACTCCGCAGGAGTCGCGATTGTCGGTGCCGATGACAACGGATCGGCGAAATTCGTGAACCGGCGTACGGTGGGCAAGGTGCAGGCGCTTGTCGATAGCCTGGATGATCGGCCTGTGATCGGCACGGCGGGCATCGCGCATACCCGTTGGGCGAGCCATGGCGCGGTAAACGAATGCAATGCCCATCCACACGTCTCCTCCGGCCGGATCGCCCTCGTCCACAACGGCATCATCGAGGATTTCGAGCCCCTGCGGGAGGAGTTGATCGAGAACGGATACGAGTTCACGTCCGAGACGGATACGGAGGTCATCGTTCACCTGATCGATCAGTGCTACGAGCGGACGGGAGATCTGCTGGAAGCGGTGCGCGCGGCGCTCAAGCGTCTCGACGGCAAGTACGCCATCGGCGTCCTGTGTCGCGATGAGCCGGGCCGCATTGTCGCCGCGCGGGCGGGCACTGCGCTGGTGGTCGGGGTCGGTTTCGGCGAGAACTTCATCGCCTCGGATGTTCTCGCGCTGCGGCCCGTGACGGATCGATTCATTCTGCTCGAGGAAGGCGACCTGATAGACGTGCGCCGCGAGGGGATAGAGGTGTGGAACGTGAACGACGAGAGCGTCGTGCGTTCCACGGTGCGGGTCGAGCATGCTCCGGATGAGGCGGACAGGGGCAATTATCGTCACTACATGCAGCGCGAGATTCACCAACAGCCTGGCGCTGTGCGGGCCACACTGGAAGGACGGATCGGCAGCACGCGAGTGCTTGAGCGCGCGTTCGGCGTGCGCACGACGAGCATCCTCGACGAAACGGAGGCCGTGACCATCGTCGCGTGTGGCACGGCATATTACGCCGGCTGCGTAGCCAGGCACTGGATCGAGGAATACGTGGGTATCTCCTGCCAGGTGGAGATCGCGAGCGAATGGCGGTATCGCCCCGTCGTAGTGCCCCCTGGCAGCCTATTCGTGACTACTTCGCAGTCAGGGGAAACGGCAGATACCCTCGCGGCCCTGCGTATCGCAAAGGACATCGGCTTTCGTCATACCCTGGCGATTTGCAACGTTGCGACGAGTTCGATCGTGCGCGAGTCGGACATGGCGATCATGCTGCAAGCGGGCGCGGAGTTCTGTGTTGCGTCGACCAAGGCGTTTACCGCCATGCTGGCTGACTTGCTGATGCTGACGATCCTGCTTGGGCGCCGGCATGGCATGAGCGCGGAGACCGAGGCGGAACTGGTGCAGGCACTGCACTCGCTCGACGACGCCATCGAGGAAGTTCTGCAGCTTGAATCACGTCTGCAAGTGCTTGCGGAGGAGTTCTCCGGTCGCCAGCACGCGCTGTTCCTCGGTCGAGGGCCACAGCTTCCCGTCGCGCTGGAGGGCGCGCTGAAGCTCAAGGAGATTTCCTACATCCACGCGGAAGCCTATCCGGCCGGGGAGCTGAAACACGGGCCGCTCGCGCTGGTAACCGAAGCGATGCCCGTGGTGGCCGTGGCGCCAAACAACGACCTCTTGCGCAAGATTCGGTCGAACCTGCAGGAAGTGCGTGCGCGGGGTGGTCAACTCTACGTCTTTGCCAACGCCGAAGCGGGTTTCCGCGAAGGCCCCGGCATCACCGTGATCGAAGTCCCGAGCGTGCACGATGCCATCGCGCCCATCGTCTACACGGTGCCCCTGCAACTGCTCGCCTACCATGTCGCGGTGTTGAAAGGAACGGACATCGACCAGCCGCGAAACCTGGCGAAGTCCGTCACCGTCGAGTAGCGGTTGGACGTATCAGGCATCATCGGGCCCCTGAACGAGCGGCAGCGGGAAGCCGTCACCGCCCCCTTGGGCAACCTGCTCGTCGTCGCCGGCGCGGGAAGCGGAAAGACCCGTGTGCTGGTGCATCGCATCGCCTGGCTGGTCCAAGTGGAAGGCGTGAGTCCGCAGGGCGTTCTGGCGGTCACGTTCACCAACAAGGCGGCGGCGGAAATGCGGTCCCGCGCGGAGGCCCTGCTCGACATGCCCGAGAGCCTTCAGCCGGGGAGTGCGAGGGGGCACCCCTCGCAAGTAAGCGGCATGTGGGTGGGAACCTTTCACGGCATCGCCCATCGGCTCCTGCGCATGCACTGGGAGGACGCGAAACTGCCGCAGAACTTCCAGATCATCGACGCCGACGATCAGCTCCGCCTGATCCGGCGCGTGATCAAGGCGCAGGACATGGACGAGGGGGCATGGCCCGCGCGACAGGTCGCCGGGTTCATCAATGCGCAGAAGGATCGAGGCCGAAGACCGGACGAGATCCCAGGCGGTGACGACTTTTCGGCGAGGACACTGAAGAGGCTCTACGAGGCCTACGAAGCCGCCTGCGCCCGGGGCGGCCTGGTGGATTTCGCCGAACTGTTGCTGCGCTGCCACGAACTCATCCGGGACAACGAGGCGCTGCTCACCCACTATCGGCGTCGCTTCGGGCAGCTACTGGTCGATGAGTTCCAAGACACGAACACGATTCAGTACGCGTGGCTGCGGCTGCTTGCCGGGGACACCGGCAATGTCATGGCCGTGGGGGACGACGACCAGTCGATCTATGGTTGGCGCGGCGCCAAGATCGAGAACATTCAAAGGTTCTCCGATGATTTCGAGGACACGCAGATCATTCGGCTGGAACAGAACTATCGCTCGACCAGCAAGATCCTGGACGCGGCCAACGGGCTGATCGGCAACAACCGGGGCCGCCTCGGCAAGTCCCTGTGGACTTCCGCGGGAGACGGCGAGCCGGTCAAGGTCTACGCCGCGTTCAACGAAGTCGACGAAGCGCGATTCGTGGCGGAGCGCACCCGCGAGTGGCTGCGGAGTGGCGAGCCAAACGAAGTCGCGGTGCTCTACCGATCAAATGCGCAGTCTCGCGTATTGGAAGAGGCCTTTCTGGTGGCCGACATCCCGTATCGCATCTACGGGGGTTTGCGCTTCTTCGAGCGGGCCGAAGTCAAGAATGCGCTGGCCTACATGCGGCTGATGAACCAGCGCCATGCGGATGTCGCCTTCGAGCGGGTGGTCAATACGCCGCCCCGAGGCATTGGCGAACGGACCATCGACAGCGTGCGCGCGTTGGCCCGGGCAAACGAGATATCCCTCTGGCAGGCGGCGAAAGACGGTATCGCGAGCGGCGAGATCGGCGGCAGGATGGCGACCGTGCTGCGCAACTTCATCGACGAGATCGATACGATGTCTGAGAGGTTGCAAAACGCGGGACTGGACGAGATTGCCCGCCACTGCATCGATGCCAGCGGGCTGCTGGAACACCACGGCAAGGAGCCGGGCGAACGTGGACTAGCGCGCAAGGAAAACCTGGAGGAACTCGTCACTGCGTGCAGGCAGTTCCGGGCAGCAAGAACTTTCCCCGTGGACCCGCGAGGAGAAGCCGAGGAGGAAGAGTCGGAACTTGACCAGTTCCTCGATCACGCCGCCCTCGAGGCTGGCGAGTACCAGACCGCGGGCGGGTCGGCGGTACAGATGATGACATTGCATTCGGCCAAGGGGCTCGAGTTCCCCCTGGTATTTCTCACCGGCCTGGAAGAGGGGCTGTTCCCGCATCGCAGGTCGGCCGAGGAACCCGGCCGCATGGAGGAGGAGCGCCGCCTCGCCTACGTCGGCGTCACGCGCGCCATGCGGCAGCTCTATCTCACCTATGCGCAGATTCGGCGCTTCTTCGGTACCGAATCGGTCAATCGCCCGTCGCGGTTTCTGCTGGAGGTCCCTGCGGAGACCCTGGAGGAAGTCCGGATGGGCGGAACCGTGTCCCGGCCGGTGCGAAGGACTGGGACCCCAGGGGAGTCTTCGTCGGGGTTGCGCGTGGGACAGCGCGTGCGGCATGGAAAGTTCGGAGAGGGCATCGTGCTGCAGAGCGAGGGAAACGGCGAACGCGCACGGATTGAGGTGAATTTCATCAAGGAAGGATCGAAATGGTTGATGTTGGGTTACGCGAAGTTGGAGACGTTGGATTGAACCGGGTTTCGCGTTCTTGCGCGTTGGCTTTGGTATCCGTCGTCGCAGCGCTGCTCGGCGGGTGTGAGCCGCAGGAAGATCAGAGTGCCACGGGGCAAGAGGTGACTCCGCCGTCCCAGTTCGAGTGGAAGCTGGTTACCACTTGGCCGAAGAATCTGCCCGGCCTGGGAACGGCTCCCGAGCGGCTTGCGGAGACGGTTGACGTGATGTCGGCGGGGCGCCTCAAGATCAAGGTCTATGCCGCCAACGAACTCGTCCCGGCGTTCGAAGTGTTCGACGCCGTGTCCGAGGGCAGCGCCGAAATGGGCCACGGCGCTGCCTATTACTGGCGCGGCAAGGCCCCGATCGCCGCCATTTTCGCGACCGTGCCCTTCGGCATGACGGCCCTGGAAATGAACGCCTGGCTGCACCACGGCGGGGGCCTTGAGTTGTGGCGTGAGCTATATGGCCGATTCGGCGTGATCCCGATGGCGGCGGGAAACTCGGGCGTGCAGATGGCGGGCTGGTTCAACAAGGAAATCAATACCCCCGCCGACCTGCAGGGACTCAAGATGCGTATCCCGGGGCTCGGTGGCGAGGTGTTTCAGCGCGCCGGTGGCGTGGCTGTCAGCTTGCCCGGCAGCGAGATCTTCACGTCGCTGCAAACCGGTGTCATCGACGCCACCGAGTGGGTTGGGCCGTACAACGACCTCGCCTTCGGATTCCAGGAGATCGCGCGCTACTACTACTATCCGGGTTGGCATGAACCCGGCCCGACTATCGAAGCCATCGTCAACCAGGATGCGTTCAACGCGTTGCCGGACGACCTGAAGAAAATCCTCGAGACGGCCTGCCGGGCGACCAACCAGGACATGCTGGACGAATTCACCGCGCGCAACGCCGACTCGCTTAAGACCCTGGTCGAGGAACACGGCGTGGAGATCCGACGCCTGCCGGACGAAGTGCTCGACGAGTTTCGAAAGCTATCCGCCGAAGTTCTGGCGGAGTCCGCAGACGACGAACTGGCGCAGCGCATCCTCGACTCGTACACGGAGTTCCTGAACAGAATGCGCGAGTACCATGCCGTGACGGAGCAGGCCTACCTCAACGCACGCTAGTAAAGGACCCCAGGAAGCCAAGTCGCGAGTTGTGGCACGGCCACGAGCAGCAGCAGCATGCAGAGTTGCGCGACGATGAACGGAGCGACGCCGCGGTAGATGTCGATAGTTTGAACCTCGGGCGGCGTCACCCCGCGCAGATAGAAGAGCGAGAAGCCGAAAGGCGGCGTGAGGAAGGACGTCTGCAGGTTGACGGCGATCATCACCCCCAGCCAGATCGGATCGATGCCCATGGAGAGCAGCACGGGACCCACGATCGGAACGACGACGTAAGTGATTTCGATGAAGTCGAGCACGAAGCCGAGCAGGAATATCGTCACCATCACGATGACCATGGCGCCCCACGCGCCGCCCGGCATGTCGAGAAACACGCCCTGCACCAGTTCGTCGCCGCCGTAGCCCCGGAATACGAGGGAGAACACCGAGGCGCCGACGAGGATCAGGAACACCATGGACGTGGTCTTGAGCGTAGAAAGCGCGATCTCCCGCAGCACGTTCACGGACAACGCGCGGTAGGCGGCCCCGAGGATCAAGGCCCCCGCCGCGCCGACACCCGCCGCTTCCGTAGGCGTCGCGTAGCCGCCGAGGATGGAGCCGAGCACCGCGACGATTAGGGCGAGAGGCGGCACGAGCCCGAGCAGCAGTTCCCGGCGCGCATCGGGCAATCCTTCCGGGTCGTCGCCGGTATCGCGGACTGCGCCGGGCGCGCGTTCCGGCTTGAAGAACGCCACGGCGGCAATGTAGACCAGGTACATGACCACCAGAACAAGGCCGGGGACTAGCGCGCCGGCGAAGAGATCGCCGACCGAAACGGTCTTCGGCGAGAGGACGCCCTGGGTCAGTTGCGCCTGCTGGTATGCGCTCGACAGCACGTCGCCGAGCAGCACCAGGGCGATGGACGGCGGGATGATCTGGCCCAGGGTTCCGGTGGCGCAGATGGTGCCGGTGGCAAGTTTGCTGTCGTAGCCGTGCCGCAGCATCACCGGCAGGGAGATGAGCCCCATGGTGACGACGGTGGCGCCGACGATGCCGGTGCTCGCCGCCATCAACATGCCGACCACCGTGACGGCCATGCCAAGTCCGCCGCGTATGGAGCCGAGGAGCGTCGACAGGCTGTTGAGCAGTGTCTCGGCGATGTGCGTGCGTTGCAGCGTCACGCCCATCAGGACGAAAAGGGGCACCGCGATCAGCGTCTGGTTCGTGATGATGCCGAAGATGCGGTTGGGCAGGAACCCGAGATCGCCGAGATCGAAGACGCCGAAGAGGGCGCCGCCGAAGGCGAACAGGAGCGCCACGCCAGCCAGTGTCGGGGCCACCGCGTAGCCGGCGAGCAGCGTGACGAACACCGCCGCGAACATGATGAGCGGCAGGTATTCAGCCATGCGAGTTGTGTCTGGGGATGCCCCCTTCGGCACTCAACCGTTGTATTTCCCGGACCGCGAGCAGGCCGGTCTGCAGCAGCAGCAGGCACGCCGCGGCGGGGATCAGCGTTTTCAGCAGATAGACGCCGCGGATTCCATCGACTTCCTGCGAGCCTTCCAGGATGGACCAGGAGTTCGTGACGTAGTCGAGGCTGAAGTACGTGAGGGCGAGACAAAGTGGCGTCATGAGAACGATATGCCCGCCGAGATTGACGATGCTCCGTCTGCGGTCGGACATCCTGCTGTACATAAGGTCGACCCGGACATGCTCGTCGTGCTTCAGCGTGTAGGAGAACCCGAGCATGAATACGGCGCCGTGCATGTAGAGCACGGACTCCTGCAGCATGATCGCGCCCATGTCGAATCCGTAGCGGAGGACCAGCGTCACGCAGGTGGCAGCCACCATGGCGAGGGTCAGCCATGCGGCTGTCCGCCCGATGACTTCGATCAGTCGCTCGATCATGAGAGTGCGCGCGCCCCGTACTCGATCACCGCGCCGGCGAACAACGCGAAGCCGACCCAGACATTGTTGCGGAACGCCTTGAAGCAGGCGCTCTCTTCGCGCTCGCGGATCAACCATTGGTGGTAGACGAAGAGACCGGCGGCTGCGGCGAGCGCCGCGAAGAAGGCGTGGTGGAACCCGGCCTGCAAGCCACCTACGAAGAAAAGGACGAGCGCCAGGCACTGCAGCGCGCCGATGATTGCCCGGTCCGAGTTGGCGAACAGGATCGCGGAGGACTTGAGGCCGATATCCAGGTCGAAACGGCGATCGACCATCGCGTATTCCGTGTCGTAGGCGATGATCCAGAATGCGCTGGCAGCGAAAAGGACCCACGCGATGCCGGGCACGCTACCGGTCGTAGCCGTGAAGGCCATCGGGATGCCCCAGCTGAATGCCGCGCCGAGCGCCACCTGCGGCCAGTGCGTCCATCGCTTCAGGAACGGATAGGCAACGGATATGACGACCCCGGCCGCCGCGAGCAGTTGGGTTGCGGTGTTCAGCGTCATTACGATAGCGAGCGCCAGAACGAGGAGGCCGCCGAAGAGCGCGAATGCCTCGACCAGCGAAACGCGCCCCTCCGGTAGCGGCCGGTCATGCGTGCGCGCCACCCGACCGTCGAAGTTGCGGTCGGCGATATCATTGATCACGCAGCCGGCGGAACGCATGACGAACGTTCCGGCAACGAACGCGAGGAGGATTGGCAACGGCGGGACTCCCTCGGCGGCGATCCACAACGCGGCCAGCGTCGGCCACAGCAGCAGCAACGTGCCGACCGGCTTGTCGAGGCGCATGAGCTGCGCGTAGGCGGAGAGTCTCACTCGCATGGATCAAGCGTTTCCTGGAGCGGGAGCGACGTGGGACGGTTCATCCATGGGCGACGAGTTGGGTCGGGCTGCGGACGGCGCCGATAGGCGACGGTCGTGGGGCACTTTCATTCGCGATTATGGAGCGGGGACGTTTAGCGGTAGCATTCGCCTTTCCGTTCGGCCGCCCGGATTGCGACTTTTGTTCACGGACAATCGGCGAACCGGGACCCGGCGGTAACCGAAGATGTTAGAACATTGCTGGCAAAGGCGTCGCACATCTCGCTGGACCTGGTGCGTTTGAAACTCCGGACTTGAGAGTCGTCCCGTGAAGAAATGGCAGTGCATTGTCTGCGGCTGGATCTACGATGAAGCCGAAGGCTGCGAATACGAGGACATCCCGCCAGGGACCCCCTGGGAGGATGTCCCGGATGACTTCGTGTGCCCGGAGTGCGGGGTTGGGAAGGAAGACTTCGAGATGATCGAAGTCGGTTAACTAATTCTCCGTCAGGCCCAGATCTGAACGTATCTACGCGTCTTTTTTTGCCCTTGCCTTCATGCTCTCGCCATCACGACTCTTCTTCATGCAGTCGCAGAGCGCGGTATTTGTCGAAGTGTCGTCTCGGTATGCCCAATACGCCTCTTCCCGCCAACGCGGACGCCGTTCCACCAAGACACTCTGCATTGAGGTTGAACACGCCATTCCGCGGACGAAGACGCTGGATATACTTGTAGCGCGTCGTCTTTATGCATTCCCAAGTGGCGTTGCCCGCGAGCAAAACGGCGACGCGGTGCTCGATGGCTCGAAGTTTCGTAAGGGTGATCGCTTCATCCAAGTCGTGGGGCTCGCCGACATACGCCACGATGTGATGGGCGAATGAACTTGGGCGTACGTCATGGCGATGAACCGCGAGGCCATCGTGGAGTGCGTCAATCGGTAGAGTCAGCACTCCTGCCGGACCTGCTGTTGTTCGAAAGACGCGCCATTTGTCGACAGAGTCCAATTCGCGACGGCCTTTCAAGGAGATCTTCCCAGACCGGGGATTGAAATGAATGTCTGCACATACGGATGGGTTTCGGCTGATCGATATGTCACGGTAACGCATGTCGGAGGAAGATTGACGGTGCGGAGGTTCCAGGTGGCGGTCCCCGAGATCGAACACTTCGAATCCGGCAAATCCTTCGGAGTTCACCATCGAAACAGCCGGCAGAAGTTGTCTTCCCTGATCGAATGCAAGGGCGCGGGCAGACCCTGTTTCCCCACACTTCGCCATTGTGCACAGGAAAGGGGCCTTCAGCTCCAAGGAGCGTCCAGCGAGCACGTTTGACCACTTTCGCCTGTGGACATCTCGGCCGGAGAGAACGATGTGCAAATTTGCACCGCGATGCCGGAGCCGATGGCCTATAAGGCCGTAGAACATGTCGTGACACACTTGCACGCCTATGCGAGCCTCCCCGACAACGACTGGGTCGAACATTGCGTCGCTGCTGCCAGCGTAACCGGGCCATTCGAATGCCAGTTGATCGGCCGACGAGTGTTTTACATATCGGTGCAACCGAGTCTCGGAGCGAGAGGAGTTCGGATTTACGTAGATGGCGATCTGAAATCCCTCTTTGGATTTGAATCCCATCAGAACGGGAACTTTCAAGTATTCGAACCATTCGCCAATGGCCCATTCCTCCATCTCGTCACCTGGCAATCCTTCGGAGTATTGTTCCGGCAAAACGACCAGATCGATTTGATCGTCATGGCAGGCGGCCTCGAGATCCTCGTAGCGGCAATGATCATTCCAATACGTCTTGCTTCCCGATTCGCATGAAACGCGCTGGTCGGGCACGACGAGGGCAACACGGAAGTTCATGGCATTCTCCTGACAAAGACATTTCGGAGCCCGAGAGCTGGCTGATACGTCCGCAGGGTTCGCTTCAGCTTTTCCTCTGCACGGCGGGTCTCAGTGCCCAAGACTCCGATCACGCTGTACGCCGCCAAGTTCAGCAGTGCGCCCCCGGCGTGCTTGCCCTGCCCCGACTCCAGTTCAAACGCGGCAACCGGGATATGGCTCCACAGTTCGGTGAAACCTAGCCCGTGTTCGCGACTGTATGGGTCGAGTGCGTCCAGTTTCTCAAGAAAGGTCCGCAGGCGTCCCGGAAGGGGCAATAGCCACGCGAGATCGATCTCGCTTTGGATCAGGTAGTCGCCGGCTTTCCGCATAGGAGAGCGTTTCCCGATCTTGGGATCGGTCGTATGCGCCAATTCTCCGGTTTTGGCCCGTTGTAGCTCGAACGTAGCCTTGATTATCGGTGGATTCCAGGATTCGGCGACGACGAAACCAGCCTCCTCGCCCTTCTGGCGCAAAACTCTTCGAGTCGTATGGGACCATTTGCGACTCTCGCCTCCAGCCGGGGCTTTCTTTGATAACACGGGCGGCGGCAGCTCTCCCGTGTGCCAGTCCTCGCTCTTGAACTCTTCGAGCCATGATGCTTCCACCGGGAGAACGGATACGTCTCCGAATGCGCGCCGAGTGGTTCGTATGGCTCTTGCGGCGCGGCGATAGATGCCCTTTTCCCCACTCTCAGAAACGACCAATAGGCCCAACGGAGCGCCGAGCGCCGCAAGGTTCGCTATGTCGGCTTCCAGCGTCTTGGTGGTTGGTTGCGTGCCCTCGATCTCGAGTCCAACGACGGGCAGATGCTCGATGCGCTCTGTTGCGCCGTCATCTACACCCAATGCCCACGCGATTGCTTGCCGTTGCGCAACGCTCAGTGGCAGACTCCACAGGAGGTCTATGCGCGGATGGTAGGCGTCGTCGAGCCTAAGCGAGAGCAAACTGGTGGATACTTCTTGTTCGGCCCTGAAGCCCAGCAACTCTCCGAGAATCTCGGCGTTGTCGTGGATACGTCTGGTTTGCGGGTTCACATCATCGGGTCGTCGAATCAAGGCCGGGTCGATGTTAACGCCCCTCCCGCAATCGGTCGATTTCGTCCGATCCGGGAGGCCTCGAATCGACTAAACTCCGGGTGTGACCGGATGGAACGGCGACATGGTGGGGGCGATTCGAGAAGAGCGGATTCCAACCCCTCAATGCGACGTGGCGAAGGCGTTGTTTGACGCGTTGACGGGCGTTGTCGATGAGCGCTACATCTCATTCGGGGGTGGTACGGTACTCGCCTCCCGGTGGGGCCACCGTCAATCGTTTGACGTCGACCTGTTCTGTGATCCCACGGTCTACGGCGGACTCACACGCCGGGAACGCTCCCGGATCGAGGAAAGGATCGCGGGCATCGTAGATTGTTCACGAGAGCGAACCTGGTGCGAGGACATCGCAACCTACACGGAGATCGGGGACGTCGAAGCTACGGTAATGCCCAGCAGCGTCGTGCTCGAACCGAGTGTGCCCACGCGGTTGGCTGGGACGACGCTCCGGCTGCAAAGCAGCGCACAAATTCTCTATGCGAAAATCGCCTGGCGAATGTACCGGGCTGGGGAAATTACGGTGCGCGACGCCTACGACGTGGTGGCCGCGACCATCCATGACCGTGCGGCGCTCGCGCAAGCTTGCGCCCATACGAGTCCACGCGTGCTAACGACCGTGTCCTCCGTCATCGGCGCGTTGCCGAGAGGCTGGTCTGGCAACGACATGAAAGCCCTGATCGAACCGCAGCACCGTTGGTCTGAAGATGACTTGCGGAAACGGGTGGTAGCGGCTCTTCAGTCAAGACCCCTCTCGCACGGGGATGGGGGGGCGCCGGGAGCATGATCTCCATGTCGAAAACACCGCAGGGACTTCGCTCCGACGAGGACTTCGCCCTATACATGATCCGACAACCCGCCGCCGCGCGACGACGCCAACCCGACGCTGAGGATATCGCTGGCGTTATTGCGCGCAAACACTGCGCTGGTCGCAAGGGGCGCGTGGACGGGGCGGGCATATTGGAGTCGCTAAATGGAGAACCGACCCGGAATGGTGATGGAAGTTGTGCGGTGGGTTGGTTGTTGTCGAGCCTTGCGCCGCATGAGTGCGCCTTGCTCATCACCCATTGCGGGGTGAGTCCGCGCTCGCTCGCCCGGCATATCCGCGCGATGCCCGTGCGGAACGAGGGTCTCGCGCGCTTTTTGAATCAGTTTACAGCGCGGCGGTGAATGGGCCCCTTTGGGTCCGGTTGCCGCGCCTCCCCAAAGCGGATCCCTATCCAGTGGCGGTCGTCGCGGCGGATCCAATGTGACGCATCAGGCTCGGGATGCCCGGTCGCCACCACATCGCTCTCGCCCGACGGGTTTCCATGCGCCTCGGGCCGGGAACGAAGAGATTCGGACGCGCTTTGTGCATGCCGGAAGCATAGAAAACAGACAGAACTGTGCGCCAAGGGAACGCGGACTGTCCCTTGGCATGCGAATCGTTGTTCATCATTTGGATGCGCTCGGCGGGTTCCGGTATAGACTGTGGGTGGGCGCAGGGCTTCAAAGGGGGAGGTAATGGCGCAGGAAGAAACGAACGTGTGGTCCCGAGTCATGAACGCGCCACTGCATTGGCAGATAGCGGTGGCGCTGGCCCTGGCCCTACTTGTCAGCCTGGTAGCGGATGCCGATACGACCGTGTTCGGGGTGCCGCTGGTCGAGATCTTCGACTTCTTCGGCGGCCTCTTCCTCAATGCGCTGAAGATGATCGTGGTGCCCCTGATCGTGGCGTCGATCATCATGGGCGTTTACAACATGGCAGGGCGCGAACACTTCGGCCGGGTCGGCGGCAAGACCGTGGGTTTCTACGTCGCGACGGGCCTGATCGCGGTCGTGACCGGCCTGGTGCTCGTCAACGTGATCAATCCCGGGGGCGGCGAGTCGGTCAAGGCGCTGTCCGAGAACATGCCGGACGTGTCGGACCAGTTGACGCGCGTCGAGGGACGCGACGCTGGCGACCTGGTGGACGTGATCGCGCGCGCCATCCCGGACAACATCTTCGCGGCGGCGGTGAACATGGAGCTTCTCGCGCTGATCTTCTTCAGCGTCGTGTTCGGCTATTTCATGTCGCGCATCGAAGGTTCGCCAAGAGACACGCTGACCAACCTCTGGACAGGGATCCACGACGTGATGATCCTGATCACCCGGTGGATTCTGAAGTTCGCGCCGTACGGCGTGTTCGCCCTCGTGGGCAAGGCATTACTGACGGTGCCGCTTGGGACGCTCGTGGAGGCGCTCGCCTGGTTCACCCTGACCGTCCTGCTGGCGCTGGCGACGCACTTCTTCGTGACCTTGCCGGCGCTCCTGCGCTTCGTGGGCGGCGTCAGGCCGTATGCCTATTACGGCCGGATCATGCCCGCGCAGCTAATGGCCTTCTCCACGGCTTCGTCGTCCGCCACGCTGCCGGTGACGCTCAGCAGCGCACGGCGAGCGGGCATCTCGGAGGGCACCACGAGTTTCGTGCTGCCGCTGGGTGCGACGGTCAACATGGATGGCACGGCGCTGTTCGAGTGCGTGGTCGTCATCTTCATCGCACAGGCCTTCGGCGCGGATCTGACTGTCGCCGATCAGTTCCTCGTGGTGCTGCTGGCGTTGTTGACCTCCATTGGTGTAGCCGGGATACCGGCGGCGAGCCTGGTGGCCATCACGTTGATCCTGACCGTATTGGACTTGCCGCTCGAAGCAATCGGGTTGTATATCGCCGTGGACAGGATCCTCGACATGTGCCGGACCTCGGTCAACGTGACCAGCGACCTGACCGTTACTGCCCTGGTAGCCCGTACCGAGGGCGAGGATCTGCCAGAGGTGAGTGCAGGAGAGTCGAGCGAAGAAGCGGCGGCCTGACGGGCGTCGAGCCGAACGGAAAAGGGCTGCCCGCCGGGTGGCCCTTTCTGCGTCCGCAGGCTGGTACTCCGTCACGCCCAGGTATACGGATTTCTGCGGATTAGCCTTCCCTCCCTGGTCGGGCGCATCGCCGGAACCAACGGTACGGCGTAAGTCTCCGCCGCGACCTGGAAAGTTGTGAGGCTGCGTCCGGATCTGTCGCCCTGCTGGGATAGGCTCTTTGCCTGTTTGTTTGGGATCAGGGAACGGCACGATGGATTTGAATCCCCTGGTACGAAAGCGGGCGGAGGCCTTGGCTGGGGAGTGTCGTCTGCATCGCGCCTACGCCTTTGCCATGTCCCGATCGGATGGACACTGCGAATACTGCGGCATAGATCTGCTGTGGGATCGGCTGGGTTACGGTGTCGGCAGCGTGGATTATCTGTTGCCAAAGTCGTTTTACCCGAAGGAAGTGAGCAAGGCTCCCGACAACTGGGTGCTGGCTTGCGGTGTCTGCAACAGCATCAAGGGGGCTTTCGACCCGGCGCAGGAGTTCGACCAATACGTAGGTGACCCCGAGACGTTGCGCGACAGGAGACAGGAATACATCGACCTCGCGAGAGCACACATCTATGACCGCCGCGCCAGGGAACATGATCCGATGTGGTTCCGAATCAAGGAAATCATGCGTCGGACGGAGTAATAATGCACCACAAGCGCAAAGGGGCGAAATCGACGCGAAGGGGCTGCCTGCTATGCAAACCGCATAAGCGGCAGGGTTCCAAACTGTCTGAGAGGCAGCCCATAGGGTTCGCCGGCAGGATCCGCCGATCGAAGATGCGTGATGCTCTTCGAGTCCTTGAAGCGAACTGTTGCCTTAACCATTTGGGAGGACCAGGAACATGACAGATAGCGAATCTCCAACCGTCAGCGACGTCTTCAAATTGTTGAATCGCTCGCGGCATCTACCGGGTTATCCGCTCGAGGGGCGTTCGGCGCCGTTCTTTGCGTTGTTCTTGCGCGACATATTGCGCGACCGATTTGGCAAGATGGACGAGACGCTGATTCCAGAGTTTCCGCTACGTATCGGCTCGTTGTACACCAAGGAGGAACGTCAGGAACTCCACCCAACACCTGGCTGCAACCAATCCTACAACGTCGACTACGCCGTGTTTGCAGAGGACAAGTGCTCGGCGTACCTAGTTGAACTCAAGACCGACATGGGATCGAAACGCTCCAAGCAAGATGAGTATCTCTGCAAGGCTCGGGATACCGATTTCAATCTCCTCGTTCGAGGTGTCAGAGATTTGGCCAAGGCTAGCAAGAGCAAGCGGAAATACGTTCACCTGCTGCATCAACTCTCTCGAGCGGGATTCGTGCCCAAGACCGACGAGCTGGAGCAGTTGTACGAGATGTCTTTCTCAGAAGACCGAGTTGTTCGCGGCTGGACCAACGCAGTCGAAGGCTTGAAGTTCGAAGGGCGGGAATGTTCAGAAACAGAAGTCGTCTTCATTCAGCCCAAAGCGGACCCTGAACCCACCAACGACAGTTCAAGGAAGGACAATTTCAAGTACATCTACTTCGACGAGGTCGCGAACATCGTGAAACGGCACGGGGATCTGGGATGCACATTCGCCAACTTCATTGAGCAATGGATCAAAAAGGCCGGATCTGTCGATCCGAGGTGTATCTGACCGTTCGTGACCGACCGCCCCCGACTCTCCAAATCGCGCTTCCTCTCCGGCTCCCAGTGCCACTTGCGGCTCTGGCACGATTTTCGCGCGCCGCATCTGGCCGCAGAAACCAGCGACGCGCTCCAGGCGATCTTCGATACCGGCCACGAGGTCGGCGAGTTGGCATGCAGGCGTTACCCCGGCGGTCGCTTTGTCGCGCAGGATCACCAGCACGTCGAGGAGGCGCTGGAGGAGACGCGCCGGATCATCGAGCAGGGTGTTGCGCCCGCGTTGTTCGAGGCGGCCTTCGAGTACCAGGGCCTGTTCTGCCGGGCGGACGTGATTGAGCGACTGCCCGGCGGCGGCTGGAGGCTGGTGGAGGTCAAGTCCACGACCAAGCTCAAGGATGTCTTCGTCCTCGACCTTGCCTTCCAGCTTCGGTTGCTGCGTGGCGCGGGGCTGGACGTGCGCGACGCCGCAGTGATGACGCTGGACCAGAATTATGTCTTCGACGGGAAGCATCTCGACCTCGATCGGCTGTTCCGGTTGCATGGAGTGTTCGAGCAGGCGGAATCGATGCGCGACACCGTGGCGGAACAGGCGCGGGAGATGCGGTCGCTGATCGCGAGCGACGTCGCGCCCGACATCGCGCCGGGCGATCAGTGCTCCGTGCCTTACGACTGTCCGTACTTCGCGCATTGCTCCCGCGGCCAGGCAACGCTCGATCACGGTGTCCGCGAGTTGCCGGGGCTTCACGCCAAGCGGCGTGACCGGCTGCGGGCACGTGGTATCGAGGAGATCCGCGACATTCCGGCGAAGTTCCCGCTGTCTGCCCTGCAGCGCATCGTGCGCCGCGCGGTGCGGGAGGGGCGCGCACAGACGCACGGTGACATCCGCCGCGAGTTTGCCCTGGTCGCGCCCCCGATCCATCACCTTGACTTCGAGACGTTCGCTCCGGCCATCCCGCGATTCGCGGGCACGCGCGCCTACGACCCGATCCCCTTCCTCTTTTCCGTGCACTCGGAGCGTGAAGGATCGCCGCTCGCGCACGCGGACTACCTCCACGAAGGCAAGGACGATCCCCGGCCGCGACTCGCTGACCGTCTGATCGAAGCCGTGGGGCGCAAAGGCACTATCTGCACCTATACGAATTACGAGCGGCGGGTGCTCTGGGAGCTCATCCGGGCGCTGCCGGACCGGGCCGATGCGCTCCGCAACATGGTGGCGCGGCTATTCGATCTGCACCAGGTCGTGCGGCGCGCCTACTATCACCCGGACTTTCGGGGCTCGTTCTCCCTCAAGAACGTGTTGCCGGTGCTGTCCCCGGACAGCGGCTATGGCGACCTTGCCATCGCGGACGGACAGACGGCGGCGGTGCGCTATGTGGGCGCACTAGAGACTGCGGACGACGCGCAGCGCCAGCGGGTTTTCGACGATCTGCGCGCCTACTGCGCGCGCGATACGCTGGCTACGGTCAAGCTCCGTCAGGCGCTGTCGAGGATCGCCGAACCGGCAGGATCGGCGTGATGCGCCGCAAGGTCGGCGCACATCTGCCGCAGGCGCTCGCGCAACCGGACTGGCTGCACCACGGTGACAACCGGACCCCAGGTGACGAGATGCCAGCACATCTCGGTGAGACCGCCGGCTCGGAATCGCACGGTCAGTGAGCCGTCCCCGTTGTCGATGACGGCCTGGCTGGGGTGGAACAGGAAGCTGGCGGCATCGGGCGCCGCGTCAGCGTCGAACCGCAGTTCGACGTCGATGGGTTCTTCCTGGAACGCCCCGAACGAGCGCTCGGCGTATCGCTGCAGGTTGAAGTCGGGGTCCCGCTCGAACAGCTCGCCGGTTACGTGGACGTTGCTCACGTTCGCCAGGGGCCAGAGCTGTGGTTGGTTTCTCCATTGGGGACGTCCGACCAGGTAGGCACGGTTGCCGTAGAGCACCCCATAGGGCTCGACCACTTGCTGGCTGTGCCGTCCGGACGACCTCGCGACGTAGTCGAATTCCACCTTGCGGCCGGCCCTGATCGCGTCCCTGAGCCTGGGCAGCAGGCCGTGTTCGATGCCGGGTCGCGGTCCGGGACGCATGGCCAGACCCTCGGCCAGCATCAACGCCTCCAGGTCGTCCTCGAATGCACCTTCGCTGAGCGGCCGCCGCAGCGCGCGCAGCTTGGCGGCGAGTTCCCGCAGCGTGTCCGCCCGCTCGACGGGACCGGTCCGGTCCAGGTGACTGGCTGCGGACTCGAGTTCGGCGAGTTCCTCGGGGGAAAGCTGAACGAGTCCACGCAGGGAGGTGGACCGAAGCCGCCAGTGCAGGCGTCTGTCTCCGGTATCCACGGTCTCGAGCGGCCCGAATGCCGCTTCCACGGCACCGCGCATGCGCTCGGCGGTACGGCGGCTGACGCGGAATTCGCCCGCAATGTCGTCCATCGTCATCCCGCCCCGCAATCCCTGCAGCCGGGTTGCGAGACGCACGATGTCAGTCAGCCGTTCGTACCGCATGTCGCTACTCCAGGATCGCCCGTTTCAGTCGAACTGCACTCTAAACCCAATTCGACTGGATTGGCCGGGTTTGGCGTCGCACTCCTCGCGCAGCATGGCGGCGATCGACGTCGCGTCATCGAGTCTGCCGAGCACTTCCGCGCGCCTGCGGGCGACCGCAAAATCTCCCGGCGTAAGGCTGGACAGCGACCGGATCTCCTCCGGTGGCTCCAGCGCGAAGAACGTGCGGAACGCGGCCATTGCCTGACCCGGGTCGAGATAGGTGAGGCGCAGCTTGAAGTCGAAGCGCCGCAATGTCGCCGGGTCGAGGCGCTCGCCGTAGTTGGTGGTGCACGCGAACGGCAGCGGGTGGTTCTCCATCCAGGTGAGCATCTCGTTCACCTGGCTGACCTCCCAGTTCCGGTGCGCGAAACGCCGGTCTGCAAGCAGCGAATCGGCCTCGTCGAAGATAAGGAACTGTTGCTGGTCGCGCGCTTCGGCAAAGGCCTCGGCGATCTGCGCCTCGGTTTCTCCCACCCACATGGAAATCAGGTCCGAAGCGCGTTTCTGCAACACCTCGAGTCCCATCCGCTCGGCCAGGTGGCGGACAAAAGCGCTTTTGCCGGTGCCCGGCGGGCCCTGAAGGCAGAGGGAAAGCCGCCGGGCGCCGCGTTCGGCGAGCGAGTCGGCCAGTTCGGTCAGGTCGGTGTCGGCTCGAACCAGGGCGGGGTCGAAGCGCTGAAACTCCCCCTTGGGCGGCCTGTCGCCGTGAAGCAGCCGCGACAGGCTCCGCACGCCCTGGCGCACGGTGCCGATGTCGCCGCCCTCGACGAGTCTCGCGGCGGCTGTGGCGCCGGCCGCAACGCCCGGCGTGACGTCGAACTCCCGGGCCAACGCCTGGGCTTCGCATTCGCGCGCCGGAATCCCCTGCCGCTTGAGTTGCCGGTGCCAGATTCGGGCACGGATGCGGGGCGTGGGCTGACGCAGCTCCAGCGCGTACATCATGCGCCGGAGTACCGTGGGACAGGTGTCGTGGGCCGAATTGGTCGCCCACAACGTGGGCACCGCCGTCTGTTCCAGTAGCCGGTTCATGAACACCTTCGAGCCGTTGGCACCGCGCCTGCCGGGACTGGCCCCGCCGAGCAGCCATCCCAGAATCGAATTCGGGTCGGCGAGCAGATCCTCCATCTCGTCGAACAGCAGGATCGAGTTCTGGCTGTCCCCCAGCACGCGCTCCGCCAGGCGCAGTTCCTGCAGCCGCTCGCCCCGACTCGGCTCGCGGCCGCGTTCATCCGCTTCGCCGACGCTGTAGAGCGTCACCCCGAGGCGCTGGGCGAGCGTCCGGCAGAACTGCGTCTTGCCGGTCCCGGGCGGTCCGTATATCAGCACGTTAACGCCGCGTTCGCCGGTCTTCAGCGCACCCCGGATCAGCCGCTCGATGTGATCGCGGCCGGCTGCCACATGGTCGTAGTCCTGCCACTCGAGTTCCGCTGGCGGTGCCGTGTCGAACAGCAGTTGCTGAACGTCCGCGCTGCTGTCTCCAGGTGCATGGGAGATCCGCAGGAGGCGGTCCAGCAGGTTGAAGTCGCCGTCGTTATCGACCGACACGAGGCCCGATCGCACCAGTGGGGCGTCTGCGGCCAGGCGGCGCCGCAAAGTCCCCATGGACATGCCCAGCGCGTAGGCGAGAGTCCAGTTCGAAACGGAACAGACTGAATTGTGGCGACTGGTGAACTCGCGCCGATCCAGGATGTTGTCGGCCATGCTCTCGACGGCCGGATGTGTCTCGTAGCGCAGCAGGAATTCGAGTACGGCGACGTCTGCCCGCGAGAGCCCCATGTAACGCGCCAGGTTTCGGATCCTCCGCGCTGTCCGGTCGTGGCGCGCCCGCTTCGACGCCTTGTACTCGGTCGCGAGGGCGTTGCACAGGCGATCCCATTCGTCGGCGGGAAACGCCTCGTGCTTGCCAAGGTCCCGAAGCCATTCGGGGCTTTCTTCATAGCCCGGCAAATCAAGATCGTGAGCAAATTCCAGCACCGATTCGGCGAAACTCCTGCCGATGGACGTATTGCGGTTAATTCGCGCCGCCAAATTCGACAGGTATCCCAGGATCAGACGCCGCATGTATCCGCTCAGCATTCGTCATCTCTTCCCGTCGTCCTTCGAGACGGACACGCTAGCAGTCGAATGCGTCAATTACGGTCGCATGTCGCCGTGTTCATGTCCCGCAACGTGCGGGAATGTGGCTTGTCAAACGATCATCGGTTTGGAGAATCGAAGGGATGCGTCTGTGGAGCCTGCATCCGAAACACCTCGACGCTTGCGGGCCGGTCGCGCTTTGGAGCCCTCCTCGCCCAGGCGGTGCTGCGGGGCGGGACGCAAGGCAACCGGCGCCAAGCTGCCTTTCAGATAATGTTTATCAACCTAATCAAATGGTTGAGAGGTTTCGAACAAGAACTAGCTAGTCGGGCAGTCCCAGCACCCGTTTGGCGATGATATTGAGCTGAATCTCCGAGCTTCCGGCGGCGATGGTGTTCGCCTTCACGCGTAGCCAGGCGCGGGTATTCGCCAATTCCTCCGCCGTGAACGCGGTGCCGTCCCAACCGAGGCCCTGGGTGCCGCACATGCGGGTGAGCGTCTCCATGTGGCGGGTGAGCAACTCGGAGTTGTAGTACTTGAACATCGACGTCACGAACGTCGGCGTGGTGCCTTCCCTTTCTTCGGCCGCGCGGCGCTGGGTGAGTTGGAACGCCCGCGCGTCCATGTTGATTCCCAGCACTTCCTCGCGCGTCGCCGCGTCCCCGATCCGGCCGTCGGCCTCACCGGCGTACCGTTTCGCAATGCCGTCGAGCGCAGGCGGTGCCGTCCGTTGTGCCGACGGCATTCGCTCGTGTTGAAGCAGTCGCTTGCCTACCGCCCAACCCTGGTTTTCCCGGTGGACCAGGTCGACCTTCGGCACGACGACGTCGTCGAAGAAGCACTGGCAGAACTCCTGGCTGCCATTGATCAAGGTGATTGTCTGCACCGTGACGCCCGGGTCGGACATCGGGAACAGGACAAGGCTGATGCCCTCCCACTTGGGCGCATCGAAATTCGTTCGGACGAGGCAGAACATCCAGTCCGCGTGGTGCGCGCCCGTGGTCCAGATCTTCGAGCCGTTCACAAGGTAGTGGTCGCCGTGATCGTCGGCGCGCGTTTGCAGGGAAGCGAGGTCGGACCCGGCGTTCGGCTCCGAATACCCCTGGCACCAGCGGTATGTGCCGCTTGCGATGTTGGGAAGATGGCGCGACTTCTGATCCTCGGTCCCGTACTCGAGCAGTGTCGGCCCGATCATCGTGAGGCCATGGCCGCCGAGCGGTAGCGGCGCGTTCGCGGCGAGCATTGCTTCGCGGAGCACTTTCTGTTCGTCGGCGGTCAAGTCGGCGCCGCCGTATTCCTTCGGCCAGGTGGGCGCCGTGTAGCCGCGCTCGTAGCAAACCTCGGCCCAGCGCAAGGCGTCGGGTGTGATGGTGGGTGTCTTCCTGCCTCCGTTGAAGACCGTGCCCGCACCCCGCAGGCCCGGCGGCAGGTTTGCTTCGATCCACGCGCGCGTCTCGGCGCGAAATTCCGCCAATGCGCTCATGCGTCCCCCTCGCTCATCAAAAAGCCCCCTGCGAGACCAATCAGCGGGCTTGCGTCGGCTGCGACGAGTCGTTCTGCCATCTCTCGATTGCCTCGGCGTCCTCACGCAAGGTGGCTGTTGATCCATGCACCACGGGTATGCCGAGCCGCGAGATGTGCTGGATGAATTCAGCGATGCCAAGGCCGGAGAACCGCGCCGCCTGTCCAAGGGAGAGGCTTTGCTCGCGATGCAGCGCCGTAGCGATTGCACGTCGAACACCCGGTTCGCCGAGCAGCGAGTCGTCGCTGAGATGTATCAGTATCGCCTCGGGCTGGTGGCGTCTAAGCACCATGACCGGTTGCTCTCGGGCAGCTCGAAGAGCCGCCGAAGGATTGTCCTTTAGTTGACGAACGCTAACGGCCTTCATTTGTGCCCCCTTTTGGTAGGAACCTGACGTAGGCACAAGTGAAGCGCAAGTTGGATGGAAAGTCGACGCGTTTCGATTGATTGGAAATTCGGCCAGCATCATGGCTTCATTGTCGGTTCGCTCAACAGGAGAGAGACACGTGGCAGAAACGAAGCCCATCGAGACAATCGACGAGTTCGAGGAGGAATACAGAAAAGGCGCCGGCCAGGCATTGCCGGGCGCGACCTCTTCAAAGGAGGCCAACCTCGACAACATCCAGCGCTGCGGCGACGGCATCGGCGACTACAACCCGTTGTACCGAGACCCGGAGCACGCCGCCAACAGTCGCTTCGGCATGATCACGGCGATGCCTGCGTTCGTCTACAGCGTCAGCCTCGGAGTCAGCGCGGCGATCAACGGCGCGATCAACGGGGCCCGGGTGGGGGGATTCGCCATGAACTACGCGGGGGGCGAACTGGAGTTCTTCCGCCCGATCTGGCTCGGAGACACGATCACCATCCACGAGCGGGTAGGACCCGTGGTTCGCAAGGAGAGCGGCAGGATCGGACCGTTCTGCATCTGCACCGGGCTCGTGACCTACACCAATCAGCGACACGAGGTCGTGTCGACCAAGCGAACGCTGATGGCCCGCTACAGGATCCTCGGAGGTGGCACCGAAACGATCACCTACGACCGGGACAACAAGACCGATGTCCAGCAGGAGTCGCCCGACCCGCTGGTCTGGGAGCGGGAACGGCGCGGCGCGGAGACCCGCTACTGGGAAGATGTCGCCGAGGGCGACGAAATGCCGCCGCTGAAGAAAGGCACGTATACCGTCAACGAACTGTATCTCTTCAGCTTCGGCGTCTGCGGCACTCGCCGTGGCACGCGGGCGTCCGTCGGCGATCGCATAGAGTCCCACGGCCGTTACAACGCCGCGTACGCGAAGAGCCGCAGGAGCATGCCCGGCCAGTTCGATTACGGACCACAGCGCGTGTGCTGGCTGTCTCAGATGGCGACGGACTGGATGGGAGACGACGGCACGCTGAAGAAGATGGTGACCCAGGTTCGCCATCCGAATGTCGTCGGCGACACCAACACGATCTACGGGACCGTAGCAAGCAAGTATGTGCAGGGTGACGAGCACCTGGTGGATCTGGACATTCGCAACGTGAACCAGTCGGGAACCGCGAGCGCCTTTACGCGCGCGACAGTGGCCCTTCCGTCGAGAGGGTAAGGCTGCAGACAGGGCGCGGCCCTTCAGGAGGGGCCGCGCATTGCCAGCCTTCCCGGTTCGCGCATTCAATAGAAAAGCGGAGAAATCATGTCGAACCCGTTGCGCGTCGGACTGATCGGCGCTGGGCGGATAGCCCATTCCCATATGACCGCGTACCTGGACCATCCGGATCGGGTACAGCTTGTTGCGGTGTGCGACATCGTCGAGCCGGCGGCGCAGGCGTATGCGAAGGAAGCGGCGGTCGATGTCGTCTACACGGACTACGAGAAGATGCTGCGGGAGGTCGACCTCGACGCGGTAGACATCTGCAGCAGTCACGACCAGCACTGGCCGCAGACCCTTGCCGCCGCCGCCGCGGGCAAGCATGCGCTCGTCGAGAAATCGATGGCACACAACCTGCCGGCTTGCCGCGAGATGCTCGAAGCGGCGGACAATGCCGGCGTGACCCTGATGGTGGCCCAGAACCAGCGATATACCGTGGAAACCGCAGCGGTCAAACGGTTCATCGACGAAGGAAATCTTGGAGACATCCAGGCCGTTCGTACCCACGCGATCATGGCCGCAGTGCCGATCAATCCGCGCGGCCACTGGATGAACGACGGCAACGCAGGCGGAGGCGTACTGTTGACCAACACGATCCATCACGTGGACCTGCTGCGCTACTACATCGGCAACGTCAAGCGTGTAACCGGGATATGCAAGTCGGTGCAGCCGGAGATGGTCAACGGTGCCGAGGACTTGGTGGCCGCAACCCTGGAGTTCGAAAACGGCGCAGTCGGCGACGTCTTCGGTAGCTGGACCACCAGCCTGGTCCCGGAGGGTCAGTACTACATGGTTGTTGGCAGCAAGGGAACCCTGCATTCGACGCCGCCTACGCGCGGGCGACCGGGGGTGGGCCACTTCGGAACCACCATGTACGCGCTCAAGTCACCGGTGGAAGCTGGCCAGCGGCGAGGTCCTCGTGCCGAATTCCAGCCCCTTCCAGTGGAGGACGCGGGATTGCCCACGGAGAACGGCGTCGTGAACGAGATCCTGCACTTCGAGGAGTGCTGCAGGACGGGCGCGGAGCCGATCAGCGGCGGGCGGGACAACCTGGAGACCATGAAGGTGATCGCAGGCATCCAGGAATCATCCCGGACGGGTAGGGCCATCGATCTGGATACGCTATAGGGACTTTCCGACGACGATCACATCGCATCAAGTCCAGATGCGGAGGTCGTCGAAGGCGTCCGCAGTGTCGACAGCCATGGCGTAGGGCGATCGTCGCACAGGGATTGCAGCCTTGGCCGATTGCGCGTTTTTCGCCGCCTCGTCACGCTCATGAAGCTCATAGAAGCGGTTTGAATGCGTAAACGAGGCCATGGTAGTTTCGACGGCGATGCGCCGAATGGCGCGGCCACGTGAGGCGAACGGGCGGTCCAATGAAGCAGCATCCCCTTATCCCCGCCGAGGATCCGCTGTATCCGAGTTCGGACGGCCTTCCCTTGGCTGAGAACGAATGGCAGCTAAGGGCGATACATGACGCCTTTGGCGTGCTTGACGTTCGCTACCGGGATCGCCCGGACATCTACGTGGTGGCCGACCTCTTGATCTACTACGAGGAGGGGAACCCGCGCAAGTCCGTCGCGCCGGATGTCTTCGTCGTCTTCGGGGCGGCGCAGCAAAGGCGCAACGTGTACAAGCTCTGGGAGGAGCCGAAGGCGCCGGACTTCGTTCTGGAAGTCGCGTCAGAGAACACTTGGAGAGAGGACTTGGGCCGAAAGCGGGCGCTCTACGCTGAGCTGGGCGTGCGCGAATACTGGCTGTTCGATCCGAAGGACGAGTACTTCGATCCGCCGCTGCAGGGTCTTGTCTTGCGGGAAGGCACCTATCGCGCGTTGCCGGCGTTGGTGGACAGCGGCGCCCGGAAGATTCGAAGCGAAATATTGGGACTCGACTTGTGTGCGCAAAGCGGCGTGATGCGCTTTCGCGACCCCGCGACAGGGCAGTATCTGAAGAGTCACGCGGAGGCCGCGGCGGCAGAGGCTGAGGCGACGAAGGCGCTTAGGGCCGCAGAGGCCCGCATCGCTGAACTGGAAGCGCGCCTGCGCTCATCAAACTAACGTCAGTTCTATTGTCCAGGACTTCCTTCCGTGGCAAGCCGGCACAGTCTCCGATCGTCGACAGCCATCGCGTAGGGCGATCGTCGCACATGGATTGCAGCCTGGGCCGATTGCACGATCTTCTCCGCGGCGTCACGTTCATGGGCGCATCGATTGCGGTCTGTATGCCAAAACTGAGCCATGGTATTTTCGTTGGCGATGCGCCGAACGGCGCGGCCACGCGAGGCGAGCGGGCGGTCCAATGAAGCAGCATCCCCTTATTCCCGCCGAGGATCCGCTGTATCCGAGTTCGGACGGCCTTCCCTTGGCTGAGAACGACTGGCAGTTGGAGGCGATTCTGGACGCTGTCGGGGTGCTGAAGATCCGCTACGGAGGCCGCCCGGACGTCTACGTGTCGGGCGATCTCCTGATCTACTACGAGGAGGGCAACCCGCGCAAGTCGGTCGCACCGGATGTCTTCGTCGTCTTCGGGGCGGCGAATCACATGCGCAACGTGTACAAGCTGTGGGAGGAGCCGAAGGCGCCGGACTTCGTTCTGGAGGTGGCGTCGGAGAACACCTGGCGCGAAGACCTGGGTCGAAAGCGCGCGCTGTACGCGGAACTGGGCGTATGCGAATACTGGCTGTTCGATCCAAGGGACGAGTACTTCGATCCGCCGCTGCAGGGTCTTGTCTTGCGGGAAGGCGCCTATCGCGCGTTACCGGCGCTGGTGGACAGCGGCGCCCGGACGATCCGAAGCGAAGTATTGGGACTCGACTTGTGTGCGCAAAGCGGCGTGCTGCGCTTTCGCGACCCCGCGACCGGGCAGCATCTTAAGACCCACGCGGAGACCGTGGCGGCCCTTCGGGCCGTAGAGGCCCGCATCGCTGAACTGGAAGCGCGCCCGCGTTAGAGCCATGAAATCCGTCGCCCTTACGGGCGCCCTGTTTCACCGCTACCCAAGCCCACCGCGTTGTAGTGTTTCCCCGCACTTCAAACCGAGGCGCAGGAGAGTCCGCTACGGCCATCCATGCCTACGGTCGGATGACACTTCGATGGCGATCCGCGAATTCCTGACAAGCGTCGCGCCATATCTCCAGATTCGTGAATGGCGCCCGGCTCGGGTGCTGCGGCCACAGCACGAGCTTGATGTGGTTCCCATGCGGCCCTGTACAGTCCCATTCGCGGAATGCATAGCGGCTTCGCTGATAGCACTCCAGCGGGTGCTCGGCGTGCGGTTTTGCCGAGTCGAATCCATCGAAAGCCTGCGACAGGAGCCTGACGGCCTCCGGCTTACTCTTCAGCCCCACACAGATCACAAACCTCGGCCTGAGCTTGTCTCGAATGGCCCGCAACACCCACTCGCCAAAGACCGGATCTATCCGCACATCACTGGCCTTGCCACTTCGATTCGGGTCAAGGTTCATGTTGCCGAACAGCGCATACGAATCTTCGCTACTCGTTGTCCCCGACTGGACAACCGTGCGCGCCAGCAAACGTATCTTGCGCCAGAATCCTCTTTTGTCCTCGTAGGTCGTGTGTGGGTGCCTCACTCCCGCCGTTGGAAGCTGCAGAGCCTTTCCGGCAGGGTCCTCAACTCCGCGGTCTGGCGATCCGCCAGGGGAAGGCCCCAGCGTTACCACCAGGGGATTGATCGACGTTGCGTTTCCGTCCGGCCAGACTGGGACGGGGCAACCTTCGCAAAGATCCTCGTGCACGGCGGCAAGCATCGAGCCGCTCAGCGACCGCGCACTGCTGACGCGCTCACTGATCGAGTCGCCCCAAATTCGGGCGGTTTCAGTCGCGCACAACATCGCCTGGGGACGGCCCGCCGACGCGGTAGGGAGCCAGCCGCTTCAGTAGAGGCCGTGATGGGCTTCGCGAATGGTACTGGCCCTTATTCCTCCAAGAGGACGTGCTCAGCCACGTCGTCTCTTCGCCTGCGATCCTCAACAATTCGTCGTGTTCCACCAGATACCAGTTCTCCCTCACCGGGAAGTTCATCCAAAGGCCCCGCCCGCAGTACTTCCTGTCAATGGTCAGGCGACCCTTGAGCTGAACGCGAAGCGTCTCGTTTCCATCCTTGTGGTAGGCGAGGAAGTCCGCGCCCAGCCAGTCGTCCGCAAGCTTGATGCAGTTGAATCCATAGTCCGCCAGCATCGCGGCGGACTTCTGAAAGTTGAAAATCTCCTTTTGCTTGGCGTTCAAGCTCTCGTAGTCGACTTGCCTCAACTTCATGCTGGAACTCCTGTTTAGCTACAGAGCCTTAACTCACTCATCGGCGGACAGTGACGACTCTCTGCGCTGAGTCTTGGATCGCCCAACCGCACTTATTGCTTTGCTTGCTGGCCATTTTCTCTTCGGACAAGCCCACCTATCGCTCCGTCTGGAGGTGCTGGACGAAGAACCGCTCGATGATCTGAACGACGGTCCTTCCGTGGACGGACTTCGGATCCGCCACATCCACCATTCGCGCGCCTTCTTCGGCGGTTTTCCGATCGAACGCGTGTCCCAATCCGGGAAACAGGTGCAGGTCGACCGGCCGGCCGAGTTGCTTCAGCCTGTCGTGGAAGTCGACGCTGTTCGAGACCGGCACCGCCTTGTCTTCGACGCCATGAAGCAACAGGCACGGCGGAAAGTCCTTGAGGTCGTAGGTGATCGGGCTGGCCCTGTCGTAGTCCTCCTCGTTCGCCTGCTCACCCATCAGGGCGACGTGATTTGCGCGTTCCCGGTCAAATGCAACTCTCGTCGGACCATACATCGAACAGACTGCGGCGACCGCACTCGAGTGCGCCGCGTGTCCCCCGCTGCCTTCAAACGTGCAGGGTACCGCCGCCATGAGCGCGAGATGTCCGCCGGCGGAGTCGCCGACAATACCGATCCTGTCGGGATCCACGCCGAGCGTGCTGGCACTGGCGCGCAGGAACCGGATGGCGCACTTCACGTCCTCGATCTGCGCTGGCCAGCACGCCTCCGCCGTCAGGCGGTAGTCCGCCAGCAGGCAGACGAAACCGGCCTGTCCGAGCAGTTCACCGAATCCCCTGACGCTCTCCGGTCTGCCCTTGCGCCAGCCGCCGCCGTGCACGACGACGATGGCCGGGTGCAACCCGGTGGCCACGGTCGGCAGGTAAAGATCCCCGAGGAGGTCCCGGTCTCCCGCCTTGCCGACGACGACGCGCTTGTGGACCGCTACGCCTTCCAAAACGTCCTATCCCTCGCTTTCACCGGCCAGGTACCGTGCCGTAGATCGACGAAATATCTTGTAACGCGAGACAAGGATCGCCATGCGATCCGCCTCAGGGCGTATACCAGATCGGCGAGGTATAGGCGCGCTCCTGCGTCACCATGGGGATCCCGTCCGGCAGATCCGTCAACCCATAGAATTTCGCGTCGTGCGCTGTCCAGCGAGGCGTCGGGATCTCCAGTACACGCACGTAATAGAAGGCGCGTTCATCCTTGCGGAAATCGGGATCCGTCCACACCACCGCCAATTCCGGGTCGCCGATGCTATTCGTGTAGGAGGCGTTCTTGAGGTCCACCGTATTGCCTACCGGCCTGACCTCGCCCGCCGCGTTTTCTTCCCGGCCATCGGACAGGGCGACGTTATGGACCTTCTCGTGCAACTCGCCATCCGCACCGCGCCAGCCCTTGATCACCTGCACCCGGTCCAGGTTGGCGCCATCCGGGTCTTTCACCGCCCGAATCAGGAAACTCGGCGCTTTCTCACGTGGTGCTTCGGTGAGGTCGCCGCCCATCGGCACGCCCTTGGCGTATCCGATTCGGGCCAGGTCCGGCCGCGTCGCATCCTCCAGCGCGTAATCCCAGCCGCCGAAAAAGCGCACAGTCATGCGCGGGCCGGTAGACGCATAGACTTCCCGGCGACGCATTGCGCTGAATAGCGCTTCCCGCGTGTTCTCGGTTGCCCATACCGCTGCATAGCCTGCAGCGACATACTGCGCCTGGGCCGGCGCGCGGAATGGGCTGGGTTCTTTCAACCCCGAACCGCCCCAGAAATTGTTTTCGTTGGCTGCCGAAAGCGAATTGTGGGTATCGGTGCTACCGATCATGCCGAACTTGAAGGGATTGACGCCGAGTTCCGCTTCCTGACCCAGGCCCAGCTTCAGGGCGGAACGGGCATGGGATTGTGCTGCCAGCGCGACAGGGTCCTGCTGCGATAATCCCGCAGCCGCCGGACCCGCGCCTTGTTTCGATCCCGCCGCAGGCTTGTCGCCCTTGGCCGGCGTGCTGGTGAACCTGTCCCACGTCTCAAAGTCGGCGAATTCATCGGTCGGCGATGTCAGCGGGTGGGTCTCGCCGTCCCCCTTGGCCTGGGTCACCTCGACGATGGGCTCCCAGCGCGAACGCGTCTGCGCGTAGGCCTTCGTGAAAGGCTGGCCGTCAAGCGTGCTGAGCCGGAACATGTGGCCCCCGCTCAGATTGAAGTTGTGGGGGATCGCAAGCACTTTGCCTCCCGTCTTGTCCTCGTAGTCTTGCAGGTATGCCCACAGGTCCGCCGGGTCATTGGTGTCGAAGCGGGACAATGGCACCACCTGGCGGGTCTCGTCGGGACCGCCTTCAAAGAGCACGTTTCGGTGGATCATGTTCGGCTTGTTCTTGGCCGCGTGCGCGCTCCACTCGTAGCCGATGAATGCGGTGAACGTGCCCGGGTCGTTGTGCCGTTCCGCGGCTGCGATGACCTTTTCCCAGACCGCGTGCCGAAATCTCTTGTCGAGGCCATAGTCGGCGGTGTGTGCGCCCCCGATCTTTAGCGAAGCCTGGCGCTGGAACGCGCGATTGTATGCATCGAGGTCCTTCGCCTGGAGTGCTTCCCGTAGAGGCGGAAGGCCGGCAAGTACCGACGCCCAGCGCCGGCTTGCCTCGGTTGCCGGCACCGAGCCATCGCCCACCGCCAGTAGAGGTAATACGCCAAGATTCTCGGCATGATCCGAGACCATGAGAAAGTCCAGCGGCCGGCGCAGACGGGCTTCCTGGCCGCCGGTCCCTCGAACCGTCTCGCCCTTGGCGAATCGATACGCCTCGTCCGGCATCAACCGGGTGCCAAGTATGAAGGCGTCACCCGACATTGCGGTGTGCACGTGCGTATCGCCCCAGTAGACATCGGACGGGAAGGAATCGTCGGCATATGGCGAATACGTTTCGCCGGCCAGGGCGCTGAGTGGAAGCAGGGCAAGCGCACAAACCAGGCGTGTCGCCTTGGTGACGCAAGCGGGGGTTGAGAGCAGCGGACGGCGAAGCACGCTAAAACGTCCAATTCACCGGGACGCCGTCCACCGAGAAAGCAGGCATGTTCTTGGCGGCGAAACTGGGCCAAAGCGGTTCGATGTTCCCGGCGTTCCACTGTGTATAGCTTGCGGTAATCCTTTTCACGACATCCTGGCGCTTGTCGGCGAGGTTGTTGATCTCCCCGATGTCCGTAGACAGGTCGTAAAGCCAAAATCGGTCCGCGGCGTAGATCAGTTTCCAATCCCCTTCCCTCGCCGCCCATATGGGACCGGCCCGCCAGAAAAGCTTGTCGTGGGGCTCGTCACTGTTCGAACCGTTGAGATACGGGATCAGGTCAACGCCATCGAGGGTTCCATCGGTTGGCAGCTTGACGCCAGCGGCGGTGACAGCCGTCGGGAAGATATCCAGCGCGCTGACCGGATGTGCGTAGGTCATGCCTTTGGGGATTTGAGCCGGCCACTTCATGGTGAAGGGCACGCGGACGCCTCCCTCGAACATCGTCTGCTTGCCCAGCCGCAGCGGTTCGTTGCTGCAGACGTCGGAAACGCCGGCACCGTTGTCGCTAAGAAAAACGACCAGCGTGTTCTCTTCCAGGCCATGTTCCCGGAGCGCATTCAGGACAACGCCGACGCCATCGTCCAGGGCTGATGTCATCGCGGCATAGATGCGATTGCCCTCCTCTTCGATATGCGGGAAACGGTCGTAATATTCCTGCGTGACCTGAAGCGGGCCGTGAACGGCGGTATACGGCAGGTAGAGAAAAAACGGTCGTGACTTGTGTTGGCTGATGAACTCGACCGCTTCGCGCGTAAACGCTTCGGTCAGGTAGTCATCTTCCTCGACCAGAGTGGTTCCTCGCATCAAGGAGTCTGTGCTACGGCGCTTCCACGGGAGCTCCGACGATGATTCCGCCGCATTTGGATCCGCCCCTGCGCGACGCATGATCCTGGCATCCTCTCGCGTCGGGTCGAGATAGTCGGTGGCCCCGGAGAGCATGCCGAAGAACTCGTCAAACCCCCGATTGACCGGATTGAATCGTTCCTGCAAACCCAGATGCCACTTGCCCACCATGCCAGTCACATAACCGGCTTCTTTCAAGGCATCTGCCAGGGTTACCTCTTCCGGGGGCAAACCATTGTCGTCGTCCGGAGCGAACCCGGGAAGGAATTCGTGCCCGAAACGCTGCTGGTAGCGGCCGGTAAGAAGTCCTGCGCGGGAAGGCGAACAGACGGGACTCGACACGTAGCCATCGGTGAACAAAACGCCCTCGTCGGCGATCCGCTTGATGTTCGGTGTCGGGACGGTATCGCAGCCGTAGAGTTCGGTATCGCAATAGCCGAGATCGTCGACAAAAATGAGAACGACATTCGGGGAGGTAGCGTCGGCGCCGTAGGCGTTTGCTACGCATCCAAGCACCAAGATCAACTTAAGAAACAATCGCACGATATGACTTCCTCGCCCGGCGCGACCGCCAGGGCCCTGGTGATTACTTGATTCTGCCCGCCATTGGATCCGTCTCGGGACGGTAGATCTTCAGCCCTTCTGACGGCATCGAATCCAGCACCGCCTGCAATTTCGCTCGGGCGCCGCTGCCGCCGTGCGTAACGGGAGACTGTTCGAGCACATCCTTGCTGATGTCATACAGTCGACCGTCGTTGTATAGCTTCCAGCGGTGATCACGCGCAAATATCGTGGGGTCGGGCACTGGACCGGGAATCGCTTCGTTGTACATATAGATCCAGTCTCGGGGTTTTCCTGGTCTGCCGTGGAGTCGGGGCGCGAAGCTGACGCCGTCGAGCACATCGTCCGTGGGCAACGGGGCGCCGGTCATGGCGGCCATTGTTGGCATCATGTCGCTGAAATCGACCAGGTCGTCGGTGACGCTGCCCGCCGGGACCGTGCCCGGCATGTTGGCGACCAGGGCGACACGCGTTCCGGCATCGGTGGGTTTGCTCTTCCCTCCGTCGATCTTCCTGCCGTGCAGTTCAGATACGATTCCTCCCTTGTTTCCACCGGGCGACCCGTTGTCAGCCGTGAACAGGATCAGCGTATCTTCCCTTAATCCGGCCTCGTCGAGCTTGTCGACGACACGACCTACCATCTTGTCCATGTAGGCAACCATGTCCTCGAAGTTCCCCTGTGAAGAGGTGGACGACCGATCCGCGCTGTCCGGCGTTGGCATGAACGGTCCGTGGGTGAGCCACATTGGGTAGTAGATGAAAAAGGGTTCTTCTCTCTTCCTGTCGATAAAGTCCAGGACGTAGTCATTGACCAGCGTCGGGCCGTAGGTGTTCTGAAGAGCTTTGGATTGGCCGTTGTCGATGAAAATCGGGTTCCAATAGTCTTTTTCGCCGCTGTCGAGGTCGTAGCAAAAGTGCTCGTCGAATCCGGCATCCCCGGGAAAGGTGCCCGTCCCCTCTTTCTCGGGCACGAATGAACCTCCGCCCTGTAGCTGCCACTTTCCAGCGACGCAGGTGGCATAGCCTGCGTCCTTCATCATGTGTCCAAGGGTCTTTTCACCGGGATCGAGAATGCCCCAGTGCACGTAATTGCGGACATTGGACTTCCCGGTCATGATCTTGACGCGGCTGGGGGCGCATACCGGGTTCGAGTAGCAATGGTTGAACCGCATGCCGGTCTCTGCCAACCGGTCAACGCGCGGGGTCTTGTATTGCTGTGACCCGTAACAGCCGAACACCTCGTATCCGGTATCGTCCGTCATGATGAGGATGACATTGGTTTTCCTGCCTTGGGTTGCATGGCTCAACGCGTTCGGGAATAGCGCTGCCGCACCGACACCTTTCAGCAACTGACGTCTTTTCATAGGTCGAGGATCCCGAACACGGAGCGGACAATTAGAGCATGTCGAGAATTCGTGCTAAAGACACGCCATGGACGGGAGCGACAAAGCCCGTGCAATGCTTGGAAAGAGCACCGGCGGAATGCTCGCCGAACTGGTGCCGGCGCGACGACTAACGCGCCAAGGCGTCCAGGAGGAGTTGGTTGGCAACCTGCAGCGAAGGAAGAATGACCTGCCCAAGCGTCCGGACGTCGTCGTCCGGTTCGACGAGGTCCGGAATCTGCAGCACCGAGAACCCGGCGCCAAGCGCGGCGCGCACACCGTTGGCGGAGTCCTCCAACGCCCAACAACGGGCTGGGTCGATACCGAGTTCGGCGGCCGCGACCAGGTAGATCTCGGGGTCGGGCTTGCCGCGCTCGACCCGGTCGCCGGTCACCATGACATCGAAGTAACGGTCGAAATCGACCGCCGACAATCGTTCCGTAGCACCGGGCTCCGGCGTTGACGTGGCCAAGGCGCAAGGCAATCCTGCCTTGCGCACGGTTTCAAGGATTTCGCGCGCCCCGGCCTTGACGGGTCGCGGCCGGTTCTTGAAGTTGGCGGCGGAGTAGGCGATCCATTCCTTCACCACGTCGTCGAACGGGAAACCCGGCGCATGGCCGTCGATCAGAATCTGTCGCGTGTCGTGCGAGCGGCCGATGCAACGGTAGTAGGTCGGGAGATGCGGCGTGACGCCGTGTATGGAACAGGCGTGCAGGAAGGCCTCAAGCGCCTGTTTCTCCGTGTCCAGCAGCAGTCCGTCCATGTCGAACACGACCGCTCCCGGCGCATTCATGTTCGGCCTCGTCGCAGCGCTGGAAAGCGTCTTCTCGATGAACGCCGACTTCCTCTCCCTGTACAAGTCCTCGTCGAGCCCGATGGATTCCAGCTTCAATTCGTTGTAGCTCTGCAACAGTCTCGAATCGATTCTCAACCGATCGCGGAAGGCCAGGAACATCTCGAATCGGGATCCGTTTGCCACAACCTGGATCGCAACGCCAGAACCGTACTTGGCTGTCTCAAGCATGCAGAGCGACTCGGTTCTCAGGGTTCCCGTCTTTTCTCTAAAACCCAAGCCGTTCAGGCGTCGTACGGCCTTCTCGACCTCATCTCCTGGCACGCCGACAAAAATGTCGAGGTCGCCCTTCGACATGGCTTCCGGTACGGACGACGCGCCGATGTGCTCGATGCGGGCGTTCGGCAGGCAGACACGAACCTCCGCGGAGATCGCGCGAAAGAGCTCCAAGGCTTCGGGTTGGTACTGTTTCGCCTTCAGGAATTTCATTTCCAGGTCCGCCGGCACCACGGTAGGTGTCGGTGTTCGTACAAGATGGCGCGCAGACACTACACGAACCCTCGGCCGTCCAACAACCAAAGATCCGGACTAGCGTGGCGTTAACGGGCTGTATTTCATAGAATTTCGCGCCCTTCTGTGGGTGCGGTAGTCAAGGAGCGGACAGTGGTGGACGATGGCCCTGGTCGGGATCGGGAACGAAGGCAATGGAGCCTCATCCTGTTCCTGGCCGCGTTGTTCAACGTCAGTGTTTCGTTGGCCGAGGAACCCCGTCCCAATGTCCTGTTCATAGCCGTCGATGACCTGAACCACTGGGTAGGCCATCTCGATGGCCATCCCGGCACCCGAACGCCGAACATCGACCGCCTTGCCAGTGAGGGGGTGACCTTTTCCCGCGCCTATGCGGCGGCCCCGCTCTGCAATCCTTCACGCGTCAGCCTGCTTACGGGTGTCATGCCGGCGCACTCGGGCGTCTATGGCAATTTCGAGGAACTCCGGGAGCAACTACCGGATGCCGTCACGCTACCGCAGTACTTTCGTCGGCATGGGTACAGCGTCAAGGGTGCCGGAAAGATATTCCACCTGGGACTGCCGGAGGATGAGGACGCCTGGGACGAGTATTTTTCAGGGCGGAAATCGACCGCAAAGAAAACTGCCGCCGAAAAGGGAACTTCGTCGAATAAGAAATCCAAATCCCCCAAAGAAGGCATGTGGGCCCCCTGGGGACCATTGGATGCCGATGACAGCGAAATGATGGATGCCCAGAGTGCCGATCGCATCATTGCCGAACTCAAAGGCCGACACGACAAGCCGTTTTTTCTGGCCTATGGCACGTACCAGCCGCACTTGCCGTGGCAGGTTCCGAGACAGTATTTCGAGATGCACCCCCGGGAATCAGTCGTGTTGCCGAAGGTCATCGACAATGACCTAGACGACATTCCGCCCTTCGGTCGCAAGCTTGCTGCCGAGGTGCTGGACATTTCGAATGACAGGGACCATGCGGCGCCCGGGGGCGATCATGCGAACGTCCTGAAATACAACCAGTGGGAAGCAGCCGTACAGGGCTATCTTGCCAGCATCACCTTTGCCGATGCGCAGGTTGGCAGGGTTCTTGATGCGTTGTCTGAATCACCCCACGCCGACAACACGATCGTGGTGCTCTGGGGTGATCATGGTTACCACCTGGGGCAGAAGGAGCACTGGCGCAAACACACGCTGTGGGAGGACGGCTTGAGAACAACGCTCGTCATCTCCGCTCCCGAAATTGCCGGCCGCAATGCTCGCAGCGACCGCGTCGTCAGTTTGCTCGACATCTATCCAACGCTGATCGAGCTTGCGGGTCTGGATCCAAAAGAGGGAATGGACGGGCAATCCATCGTGCCGCTGCTGAAGCAACCGGATCTGCCCTGGTCGCGCCCGGTGGTCAGCACCTATGGTTTCCAGAATCACTCGATACGTACGGAACGTTGGCGATACATCCGCTATCACGACGGGACCGAAGAGTTATACGACCACGAAGCGGACCCCAACGAGTGGACCAATCTTGCCGCGGATTCTGTCAAGGACGAACACCGTGAGGTGATGGACGGGCTCGCCGGGTACTTTCCCGAAGTCAATGTTCCCGCGCCGGACCATGAGCCCGCGCCATAGAATGGCACGCAAGTGCCGCTGATCCTCCTTGAGAGGGGCCTGCCACGCGACGGCGTCGCGCTTCGCCAGAAACCAGATATCCCTCGAAGTTACACTCGCATCTTTGGGCTTGACGAAACACTAGAATCCTTGAGTGCGTTTTGTGTTGACAGTTGGGTTTCGAACACATGAATGTGAAAGTAAATCAAAAGTATGGAAGTTAAATCACATGTCTTGTGGGTCTGAGACGGAGCCTCGTCAGGTTGGGTTCTGCCGGTATGCATGGGGTAGTTGTCGTAACGCCTGTGGTAGTTGATCGGTGGGATCAACAAATCAAGTAAGTACGGACAAGCGAAAAGGCTCTGGGAGAATTACGGTTTCGTGCCGGGTAGGCGGTGTTCGACGTGACACCTACCTCCGTTCGATTGTGTATCTGTTATACGGTTTCGATTCGGACCGCCAACCCAAAGGACCAGCCATGAAAAACGCACTAGTCGGCCTCGCAATGATCCTAGCCGCATCGACAGCCAGCGTCGCCAGTACCGGCGATGAGAAACCACCGTTTCCAGTCATCGAGTTCTGGAACGACGTACATGAGATGCGCTGTCAGTGGTACAAGGACCATGTGGCCGAAAAATTGCCGGACACCACTGAAGCTATCCTGATCGGCTTTCTCAACCGTGATAAAGAAACTGATCGGATGCTCTGTGTTTATGCCTACGAAGAAAAGAAGTTCTTGGTCATCATTTACGACGAACCAGAGCAAATCACCGCTTTAATAGCGACGGCTGAAGGCGTCGTGACGATTGAGGATGTCGCGCCTCGGCCACCAATCGACCAAACGGACGAACCGAAAGTGAAGAACAACCAGCCATGAGGGGCCTCCTCGTGCGTTTCATGGACCGATCAAAAATCGAGCTAGATGTGGATTCCATGAACGTTGTATACGCCCGGGGTCCGGGTCGTGGGTGGCCGATAGCCCAGGCTGCTATGGTCCCTGTGCTGATTGTAGTGGTTAAGTTAATGGGCAGGACGTCAGGAGACGCTCCGATGATCATCGAGTCCCGTTCCATACGTCTCCGGGTGCCATTCGACGATGGCGCTGAGTTCCGCGCGACACCTGACGGGCGCTTTTCTTTCACCACCGCTGATCGCGCTTCGAGGGCGGCCTTCTGTGCCCAATCGCCTAAATACACGTCTCAACGCGTTCAAGTATTGCTGTTCATTGCACGTTTCAAGTCGCGGTCCGACTTCGTCTCGACGAACTGGCCTATCCGCCTAACCGAGAACACGTTGGTGTCGTGGCATAGTAGTAGAAGCCTCGGCGACAACGGCATGAAAAACATCACGCCAGCCGAAGCGATTCCGAAAGACACTGAGTTCCGCGACTTGGTGCTGGACCTGTTTCGAGGCCCTGGAGTTGGTAACCGTCTATCACCACTGGCTGCACATTGGCGTTGGCTAAAGTGAGGGGTGAGTGGCGGAGCTTGGACGTGTCAGGTCCAAGACCTAACGGACGGGAGTGTTTCAGGCAGTGGGAGGTAGGGACCGCGGGGACCGGCATACGTGAATCGATAGACGAGTTAGAACGAGGCAGTGTCCGCAAGGGCAGGGCAGATCGGGCGGACGCGGCGATTGATGGCGGCGAGCAAGCCGGGTGTCGGCTGTTATCGTCTTATGTGGGCGCAGGTGTGTAGACTGCACGAATGGATTTCCTGACGGGACAGAGCGGATTGACCGCCATCGGGCAGTCGGGTGGCGTTGACCAAGCGACTTACGGATTGAAAGAGGGACACGCCTATCCTGAAGCAAGGGGACGCATTGCTGAGACTTATCGGCAACTGTCCGATGGTCCGATGACCGGAGCGGCGCTTTTTGCCGATCTGAGGTCGAGGAATTGGCTGCTTCCGAATGCAGGAAGGCAGTACGAACCGACCGAGCATCGTCAACATTTGAAATATATGGTCGAAAACGGTCGGTTGCATGTGTTGACTGGCATTGAGGAGACCAGCCCACGTGCCAATCAACCGGCTTCTCGCCGACCCCACGGACTGGCGTTCAAGGTGACGTACAACGATGGAGGGGCCTTTGGTGGACTAATTGGCTACCGGGGCGTCTGCTCGGAGCACATCATCGTGCGTAATGTGGAAATGGACCGCCGGACATGGTGCAGCGACCCGAAGAACGAGTGCCGACAGTATTGCGATGGTGGCAGGGCGGGACGGCGACCCAAGGTGGGCGTGTGCTATGAGAGCGAACTACTGTCGAGGAAGCCGTTCAAGTTTTGGACGGGCACCTACCATACGGGACCACGCGCGGGAGAGCCCATCCCGATAGACGCGGAAAAGCTTGCGAAGGGCGACATTGTGCTTCTGACGACAAGAGCCCCAGAGCGTCCAGAGCAAGATCGCATCATCTTCGCGTGCTATAGGGTGGGCAATGTCGGCGTTGATGGAAGGGGTAACTTTGTCGAGTCGGACGGGACTATGGACCTAATTCTGCCTGACGACATCGCAAGGCAATGCCGGTATTGGAAATACCAACGACGCAACAAAGATGGTTCCACTTCTTGGGGAGCTGGATTGTTTCGGTATCTGGACCGTAAGTGCACAGGGAGCTTCATTGAAGATTTGGTACATCGGCTCGGCGACAGTTCGGAGAGAGACACCTTTGTCCGAGCACTAGGTGATGCGCTGGAGATCAAACCGCCCCGGCCTGGGCCTAGAAGGTCGTCAGGAAGAGGTGGCGGCGGTGAAGGCGATGAACACTTGATGCTAAAGAACCTAGTGGCCGCGAAGCCGGAATTGATCGGGCTGCCGGTCGCGTCTACGGCCACTATCGAGCACGGCTTCCTGAGCGGAGATCGCGTTGACGTAAAGTTCGATCTCCCCAACGGCAACGCGGCAGTTGTCGAAGTTGAGACGATTGTGCCGCTACCCGGGGCTCACCAAGCGGTGAAATATCGGGCATTGTTGGAGGTTGAACGATCGGAGGCACTGGGTTCGGGCCACGTCGAGGCGATCCTTGTGGCTCACGTATTCGATGCTGAGACGCGGGAATTGGCGAAGAAGTACGGGATCAAGCTGGTGCAGCTGACGACCAGCTAATGAGACCTGTAGCCTGCATCGCTCAACAACTCGATGGGTCGGGTTGAACGAGGCGGCTGAGAGCGTCTCTCCTCGTTTTCGAGGGTGACCGTCCGTGCGGATGGTGTGATCGGTGCTGAACTCGGGACGTTTTCGTCTGGGAAGAGATCGCGAACGGGCGTTCGGTGTTCGCCGGTCTGTCCCGCAGACGCGCGACATCCCCGGCAGGGTTGCCGGTCGTCGTTTCGTCGTCGGTGCAGGTCTTGCGCCACGTACTGGGGCTGCAGTGTCGACAGGTGGAGATAGCATCTCCCGATCACCGAAATTGACCTGAACGGCGTGGAGAGGAAGTACTGTCCTTGCTGGCGAATCCGCCTGAAGGCCCGAGAACTGGCGGAACAATAGGGGCGGATTGAGCATTGTCGTGGCGCGCGTTGGGACGGACGACGGCGCGAGTCAAGGTTTGATTTCCGGAATCTGCGAGTTTAGGGCGGTATGAGCAGTGCGGGCGATGGGGGGAGAGCCGTCCGGAGCGCGTAGTACTGTACGTGCGGGGGGCGCGGTCCAGGCCAATGGGAAGACAGTACGGTCGGGCCGCGTCCGCAGTAGGGATGGAAGCCCCCTAGTGCCGAGGCTCGGTGTGCAGCACGATAGCCGGCCCGAAAGGACTGTGCCTCTCATCAATCCGGCAGCAGTGATTGGTAACGTGGCAGCGGGCTGGAGGGACCTCGCTGTACCGTCGCAGCGCGTCGATGGTATCGTAATCAGCGGCTGGTTGGATGGTAGGTAAGTCGGTTCCCCGACCATGAAAATGGGGAGCCGGGATGTCGGCGCAAGTGTCGCAGAACGCAGTGTTAGAAGTTAGATGGCCGGTAACGAGGAGAGTAGCACCCAGATGAGCGAGGCTATTGAGTCGACGATGCCGCCGCTTCGGCAAGTGGCTTCCGTGTCTGTTGACAGCCTTGTGCTGGATTGGCGGAATCCGCGGCTGATCGGACTCGATCTCGACGCAACGGATTCTGAGATCATCGCACAGCTGTATCGGGACGAAGATCTAAGCGAATTGCTGCAGTCAATCGCCGCCAACGGGTATCTGGACATCGAACCTCTAGTCGTCGTGCAGGAGGAGGATGGAGACCGTTTGACGGTGCTTGAGGGCAACAGGCGGCTCGCTGCGGTGCGGCTCTTCCGAGATGTTGAACTGGCGAGACGGGTGACAGAGGAGTGCGGGGTAAGGATCGTCGTCCCCGAGATACCGAACGAGCACATCCCAACGCTGGAGCGCGTGTCTGTTTATAGGGTGGCGGTCAGAGAAGACAGTTGGTCGTTCATCGGATTCAAGCACATCAACGGGGCGGCGAGATGGGAGTCGTACGCTAAGGCGAAGTTCGCGGCCGAGTGGTACCGTAAGGACGAGACGTCGCTCTCGGAGATAGCGGGGCGGATCGGCGACAAACACGACACCATCAAAAGGATGGTCAACGCGGTGTATGTCCTAGAGCAGGCACAAAAGGAGGGCGTGTTTTCGATTGACGACAGAGTGACTCCCCGGTTCAGCTTCTCGCACCTTTACACGGCACTTTCCCGTGCGCCTTACATGGATTTCTTGGGCCTCGAAGCTGCTTGGTCGCGTTTCGACCCGAAACCAGACCCAATCCCGGAACAAAATTTGGAACGGCTAAAGGAGGTATTGCATTGGATCTACGGGTCGAAAACGGAAGAGGTCGAACCCGTCATCCAGTCGCAGAACCCGGACATCAAGCGGCTCGCGGAGGTTCTTGATAGCCCGGAGGGGCTGTTGGTGTTGCGGGGAAAGGGTTCGTTGACGAACGCGCATGCGAGCACGCAGTCTGTGGAGCGGAAATTCTCTGGTGCTTTGCTCAGGGCGCGGGACGAGATGCGGGTTGCATCGAACAATCTGCGAGGCTTCGATGGTAAGGACACTACCTTGGTCGATATCGCTGGTGATGTCTCGGAAACGGCGCAGATGGTTCATCAGCGGCTGATGAGAAGGGTCCGCGATGCGACATCGGTCGACGAATGACTGCCCCCGTGTACCTTCCTCCCGACGCGTTCGGGGGCATCAACCCACCCGATCTTGACTTGGCGGCAGACTACCTCGAATTGAAGGCGGCGTTGTCGCCGGCAGGGCAGTCGTATTCCGCCGACATCGTGAATGCCTTGGGGTTGAATGCGGAAGCGGAGTTCGAAGATGTACACGAGGAGATCGAAACGCGGGAGGCGGTAGCGACTGGGGCGGTTACGACAATTGGCTTGCGTCAACGCGTCCTAGGAAGGGCGTATCCCTTCGTAACTGACGAACCGGGCAGCACCGTTTGCTTCGTGGCGGATGAGCCCGATCTGGGCCAGGCGGCCTACCTGGTCTCGCTCATCCTTTCGAATCTGCGGGCGATTACGCCGTTGCTTGGGTCCGAGCTCCACCCTTCGAAGGACGAAGTGAGAGCACTTCGAGAGTACTTTCAGTACTTCGCAACGGCGGCTCTCGCCGCCGAGGTTGGGGGCCCAGCGTGGTCTTTTGGGTTTCCTCGGCCTGACGGCAGTGGTTTCTTGGCGAAGCTGTCCGAAATCTGGTCGGATCTTAAGGACGGAGCAGTCGATCCCCACCCATCTGCCCCCGCGTCGCCGAAAGACGACAAGGTGGACATCTTTGCATGGCGCGAACAGACAGATGGGTTGCCGGGATTCCTCTTGGCGGTGGCGCAGGTGGCGACTGGAGGCGACTGGAAGGACAAGCCGATCAGGGATCAGGTGAAGGAGGTTTTTCCGAAAAGGTGGTTCAGTCCAATTCCGGTGACGGGATGGGTCGCCTACCATGTAGTGCCATTCGCACGGCCGGAGGAGAAGTTCCGTGATGATGTCCTGGTCCTCGGCAACGTGATGCATCGGATCAGGGTTCCGAAACGTGTGCTGGAAGCAGAGACGCTCATAGGGCAAGGGCTGGCGATCGAAGCATTCGACCAACTGCGAGTGGCGGCGGACTGGGTTGCAAAATACTTCAAAGATGCCAAAGGGCAGCCATGAGACATCGTTTTCACTCGATCTGCCCCTACTTCGCCATGTTCCCGGAGACGTTCGTGGAGAAACACCTGGCGGCATCGAGGTTCAACGGCGTCGTGTATGACCCGTTCTGCGGGCGAGGCACGGCAGTCTTCGAGAGCCTCGTTCGCGGACGCAGCGCGGCAGGTTGCGACATACATCCGGTGGCGGCGTGCGTCACGGGCGCGAAGTGCGACTCGCCGACCTGGTTGGAGGTGATCCATCGGCTCTCGGAATTGGAGGCGGAGTGTCTAGAGTCGCAGGTTACCCCCGACCAAGGAGAACTTGGGGAGTTCTTTTCGCTTTGCTTCGCGCCGGATACGCTTCGGCAGGTCGAGTTTCTTAGGGACGCGCTGGACTGGCAATCTGACAGGACGGACCGTTTTGTCGCGGCTCTGTGTTTGGGCGCATTGCATGGGGAGTCGCACCGAAGCCCGAACTACTTTAGCAACCGGATGCCGAGGACTATCAGCACAAAGGCCGCCTATTCGGTCCGGTGGTGGAGGCGACACAACTGCGAACCTCCGGAAAGAGACGTATTCTCGATACTGAGGCACATGACTGGGTATCGGTACCGGACACCGCCGCCCGCGATGAGGGGTGAAGTGGTGCTGGGTGATGCGCGGGATGCCGCTTCAACTTTTCGGCACCTGCGAGGCAAGGTGACGGATGTCATCACCTCCCCACCCTACCTTGACACGACGAACTATCGAGAGGACCAGTGGTTGCGGCTATGGTTCTTGGGCGAGAAGGCGACGGACAGGCAGGCTAGAGGTGATGGACGGCACTACCATCTGGACAGCTATTGCACGTTCCTGATTGAAGCCTGGGCGGGCATGAGGCAGTTGCTGGACGGGGCTGCGAGGATCGTCATCAGGATAGGCGGGCGGCGACTAGGCAAGAGCGAGGCGATGGACATGTTGCGCGAGTCGTTGGAAGCGGGACTCGGTCGATCGACCCGTCTGATGGACGGAGGGGTATCGTCACGGCCGAAGCGCTCGCAGGCCAACGCGTTCAGGGGCGCGAGACCCTCGCCCACCATGGAGCACGATTTCTGCTTCTTGGTGGGCGCCTAGATTGGAATTGAGCCGCTGGCGGGGGACTGAGGTAGGGAGGGGATCGTGTTGGGCGACGAGCGAGCGTGGAGGAGTAAGCAGCGGAGATGGATGAAGGCGGGACGAGGGACGAACGTGGTGCCGGTGATACCGGGGATTTGTTAGAGAATTCCTGCGGAGAGAGCTCGAATCAACCTGTGGGGAGGCGGAGGAGCACAGTGCCGTACGTGGGCAAGTACGCTCCTTTGAGACGCTACCTCGAAGGAATGCAGGAGCCAGGGTGCGAACTGCGGTTCAAGCGAGTCGAAGAAATCATAGGTTCGGAGCTGCCAAGGAGCGCGTGCCGAAGGCGTACGGGATGGCTCTGGTGGACAAACGAGCCTTCGCGCACGCAGGCGAAGAACGGCTGGCTGGCGGCGGGATGGTTCGTGTCAAACGTCGATTACGTCAACAGCGTGGTCTATCTGGCTCGCGGGCCTCGATAAGGATCAGCGCTGACGATCTGCTCACGTTTCGTGTGTCGTATTGGCCCATGCGGAGGTCATTGCGTCAGCCGGAGAGTGCGGCTGCAATGCGGCGTCTTTCGATGCCTAGCACCGCAGTCATGGTGCAGCGGAGGGTCAACTGCGACCTGAGGAACGGAGAATAGGGTGATCCTCGCCTGTTGGCGTTGCTTGAGGACGGGAAGCGATACTTCGCGGCGGCGACTCCGACAAAGGTGGTTGACGAGGACACATGGCCTCTTGAGGAGAGACTCGAGCTGCAAAGCATGTCCGACTCGAGCCGATCGGAGGCATTGCGCGCTGCCATCAAGAGTTTGAGCGTGGACATTGCCGGCGCCGCGAGACGGTTGCCGTTGCTTGCTGAAGCGGACATGAAGGAGCTACGGGACAGTACCCGAAAGATGCTGGCGGGGGTGCGGTTCAGGGAATATCGGCACAGTGGCGTATACGTTCATCACGACGAGGATGTCGTGTTGGGTGTGGATCCGCCCTCACACGAGGAGTTCCGTACGACGACCCCACGAAGGCTCGGGATGGGTTCGATGAGGCGGGGGTGATAGTCTTGGACTTGATCGATCTGCTCTCGCCGACTGAGGCCCAAGAGGCGCCCAGAATACAGCAATACGACCGAGTTGAAGTCGCTCCTTGGAAAGCGGCTCGAAGCCATCACGAACCGGCCGAACCCAGTCGGTGGCGCCTAGCCTAGCTGCCCGGGCAGGTCACCAACGTGAACGACACCTTGTAGTGCGGTGATCGTGGAACCTGGGCGTTTACGCAGTTCTATGCTCATGGTTCGGCGAGACGATCGCCTAGATCGTACCGGGCCACGAGTTCAGAGATTCGTCCAACAGGGTCAGCTGTCGCCCGTCGCCTGACATCTCGTTGAAGACCTCGACGGCCGCCTTGGTCATTGCCCACTTACCCGGCGTGTTCGTGTCCTCGGAAAGCCACCACGCTTCGCCATCGGTTTCGGAGTCCGCGAGGCGCGTTATGGAAATCTGCGGTCGTACAGCGAGTTTCGGCCGTGCTCGTTCCTTTGTGTTGCACTTGATGAGACGGCGTTTGCGATCCTCATTCCGACCCTTATTGTAAGCGGGCTTCCGAGCGCAGTTTTCGAAGAACTCGTCCCGCCCCTCTGCTAGCCTCCGCAGGAGCCGCCGAAGCCCATCCGCGATGCTGTCGTATGCTTCTCTCTGGCCGTCAGCGAACTGGAACTCGCCGGGAAAGCGGTTGCGGGCCTTCGGCTCAGGGTGGATACGGATCTCGCCTGCCACCAATGGCATCTCTCGGCCCTCAACCAGATCTCTCAAGGGGTCACCCTCTTTCCCACGCTCCTTAGGCGCAGCCTGCCACCGCTTCTCGTACTCCCGTATGGCAGCGGCGACTTTCTGGCCCTTCAGATCCAACCACTGATCGTCGAACCACTTCTCCAATGGGGCCACTGTCCGCGCCTGGTCAGTTTCCAGTACCAGTTCCGTGTTCGTCTTCACCCCGCCCTTGGTGAAGTTCGCACTCCCTATCCACGCGACGGTTCGATCCTGCTTCTCGAACAAGAACAGCTTGGGGTGGTACAACTCAGGTGGCGCCACAATCCGTAGGCTTTTGTGACCAAACCTGTCCACCAGATCTTTTAGGGCCGCCGGATCGGTCGATGTTCCATAGGTGCCGATAATGGCCTTGACCTTGATCCCACTTCGGGAAACTAGCGCCTTCAGCGCATCGTTGTCCGACAACCATGCTGAGGCCACCCGTAGGCTCTGCGCGTTCCTAATATGCTCCCTGAAAGCAGCAATGAACCCGTCGCTCACAAGCCGTATGGCCACCTCGTTCCCCCGTGTTATTGCGGGCTCCGCAATATAACACGCGCTCCGCTACCCTCAGTCTTCGATGGCCGCCCCAACCACCTCCGCGATCCTCGTGGGCAAGTCTCCCGTGGGCTGCTGCACCATGATGACAACAGCCAGCTCCTCTTTTGGATCCGTCCATGAAGAGGTTCCGGCAGCGCCGCCCCAGCCGAAAGCACCTGCGCTTCGGCCGTTTTTCGCCAATGTCGGATTGACGGTGACGGCTACGGTGTAACCAAATGCCATGCCCGAACCGCCTTTAGCGGCTTTGCCGAAGAGGTCCCCCGCCTGGTCGCTCGACATCATCTCGACGGATTCGGGCTTGAGAATCCGGTTGCCGAATAGCTCGCCCTTGTTGACCAGCATCTGCTCGAAATGCAGATAGTCCCGAGCCGTGCTGACGAGGCCGGCAGAGCCTGAGAAATACTTGGTGGGCGAGCCGGCCTTACATTCGACGAAGATCATCATTCGGGGCAGCTTGTCTTTCGGTAAGATCCAGTGCGTATCCTTCATATCCAGCGGGTCGAAGATGCGCTCCTGCACGAACTCGTTGAATGGCATGCCGGATACGATCTCGATGACCCTTGCCACCACATCTAGCCCGCCGCCATAGCCCCATTGCGTCCCCGGCTGAAAACTCAACGGGCCTGCGGCGACCTTTGGAATCCAGGTGGCAAGGGTTTCATTCCTATCCCTTGCCTTTGGCCTCTTTGCGCCCTTGCTGCGGGCGAGACCCGTGATGCCGGAAGTGTGCGTCAGCAGATCGTGGATGGTGACGGGACGATCGACGTCAACGAGCCGATACTCCGGCGCTCTCTCGGACTTGGATTGTTCCTTACCAACCTCATCGAAGACAGCTACCTTTATATCGCCATATCGCTGAACTCAGGTATATATCATTCGACAGGATCAGACGGCTTTAGCTTCCCTTCCTCGATCACCATCATCGCCGCGACGCCCAGAATCGGCTTCGTGGATGAAGCCATGTTGAACATCGCATCCATCTGCAGTGGCTGCTGGGTCTCGACGTTCGCAACGCCCTGCGCCTCGAAATAGACCACTTTGCCACGACGCGCCACACCAACCACGGCACCCTGAATACGGCCTGCGTCAATGAATTCCTGGACGACATCGCTGACCTTGTTCAGTCGTTCCCCGGACATTCCCACCTCTTCCGGCGTTGCCTGGGGTAGTTCAAGCGTCGTCGTCATTGATCCTCCCTCGTGATGCGGGTCGTTGACCTGGTTGTCTGCCGCTACGCTGCTGACGGAGACCAGCATGCAAACCAGAAGCATCATTGGATTCATCACTGGAACTCTCTCTGGGCAGGAACAGCGAGGGTGACAATATAGAACGCATCGCCTGGCCTCAACGGCCATGCCTCCATCAGGAGCGATGCGTTGCGGTACGCTGCCCCTGCCTGTACTAGTCTGCGTAGGAATAGCATGAAGAAAGCGCTGATAGTCCTGGGTATCGTCATCGCCGCCGCCGTTGCCTACTGGGTCAACAGTGACGAGAAGTGGAGGCAGCACCACCCGATCAACGAGATCGTCGTGAACGGCGTGGACAGGAAATACCACCTGTTCGTGCCGACGAATCCGCCGGAGGGCCCCGCATCACTCCTGGTATTCCTGATGGGTGGGGACGCGGGAAGCTGGGTCTTTCCGCAACAGGACAGATGGGAAGAACTGGCGGAACAGGAGGGGATCATCCTCGCTTTTCCGGTCGGCAAACTGGTGCCGCCGAACGAAGGTGCGTGGCAGTTGAATACCGATGCCCAGTCGCGCCAGGACATCGACTATATCGAGGCGATGATCGATGACATCGCATCCAGCCATCCGGTCGATGCGTCGGAGGTCTACGCGGTCGGCTATTCGCTGGGCTCCATGTTCTCCTACGAACTCGCGTGCCAGATGAGTGACCGGTTCGCGGCAATAGCCTCGTTCGCCGGCACCATGCCGGTCTCGCCGAAATCCTGTGATCCCGAACGCAACGTTCCGATCATGCACGTTCACGGTGTCGAGGATCGCATCATCGCGTACGGGGATACGTGGGACTGGAAGTCATGGGACTCTGTCGGGACGATGCGGGACATACCGAGCCTGGTGCAATTCTGGCGCGACCGGTACAACTGTCAGAACGAGAGCCGGACCGTGTCCGAAGGTGAAACGCACGTTGTCCACGATGTGTGCGAACAGGGAGCGCGAATCGAACACTATCGACTGGAAACGGTGGGGCACTGGTGGCCGGAAAACCTGAACGGTGTTTCGACGCACCGTGTCATGTGGTCGTTTTTCGGAAGTTTCACAACGGCGTAGCGCGGAAGGAAAAGACAGTGGACAAGGACAGAACGCGAGCGCACGGGTCGGCGCAGCGGCGATACCTCCTCCTCGATACTCGCATCGTGGAAGATGCGCAGAACGCGGAACTCACGCTGGGGGTTGCCAGGAAGCACAGCGGCAATCCCCTGTTCGGTGAGGACAAGCCATGGGAGATGCGCTTCGACAATCTCTACGCCAACGTCATTTATGACGACGACGAGGGGTTGTACAAGTGCTGGTACAGCCCGTTTATCGTCGACAATTCGTCGAAGGGGATGAGCTCCCAGCAGCGCGAAGAGGTGAAATATCGAGCCCCTCGCAACCGCGAAATGGCCATTTGCTACGCCACTTCGCAAGACGGTCTCACCTGGATCAAGCCCGACCTGGGGCTTGTCGAATACGACGGAAGCAAAGCCAACAACATTCTCTGGCGAGGCGGCGGAGACACCTGGGCGCTTCAGGCGGGGCCCCATGGCGCAGGGATTTTCAAAGACCTTAAGGACCCGGACCCGACTCGCCGTTACAAGGCGATCCTCAAGTCCGAGATCCTCTCCGTTGCGTTCTCCGCCGACGGTATCCATTGGGAGCCTCCCATAGCCTGTCCCGAAGCGAATAGCGCGGGAGATACGCACAACAACGCCTTCTGGGCGCCGACGCTGGGAAGGTACGTGGGAATAACCCGCCAGTGGAGCAAGCCGCTCGGTCGCCAGGTTGCGTGGACATCGAGCGTCGATTTCCTGAACTGGGACAAGACCCGGATCGTGTTGGAGGGGTTGGACGAGAAACAACAGCCATATGCGATGCCGGTCTTTTTTCACGGCGGCGTATATATCGGACTCGTCGCCATTCACGACCAGGATACGGACCGTGTCTGGACCGAGCTGACCTGGAGTCCGGATACGAAAACATGGCATCGCGTGTCTCCCGGAACCCCCTTCATCGCGAATGGCGACGAAGGCGAGTGTGACTGGGGTTGCGTGTACGCCGCGGCGTGTCCGGTCTTCCTGGAGGACGAAATCCGTTTGTACTACGGCGGGAGCGACGGGCTTCATACTAGCTGGCGAAATGGGTTCTTCTGCCTGGCGACGCTGCGCCTAGACGGTTTCGCCGGCTACAGGACGTCGGATGCGACGGAGCCGGCGACGGTAACGACAACGCCCATCTTTGACGGAACGGCCCCGCTCCGGGTTTCAGCCAACATTGCAGAAGGGGGCAGCCTAGTCGTGCGTGTCCTGGGCGAAGGAAAGCAGGTGCTGGGCGAAAGCCAGCCACTTAAGAGTACGGTGTCGGATGCCGACGTGCGGTGGCGGAACGATGGCGCCCTGGACGCGATCAAGACCAGGCCGGCCCGGCTGCAATTCGCGTTCCGAGAGGCGACAGTATTTTCGTTTTCCCTGGGCGGCGCAAAGGGAGGTCTCGAGTGATGTCCGCTGTCCCGACAAAGGTAGAGATAGCCTTCGAGCCAGCCGACCCGGGGGGCACCCGGTACGAGGGCTGGATTGGTGACCGCATGAGAATCAACGTCGAGAAACGTCTGCTGCGGTTGGACCTGGACATGATTCTCGACCCGTACCTCAATCGACCGGGCAAGCAATGGTGGGCCGGGGAGCACGTCGGAAAGTACCTGCATGCGGCAACCCATGCGTGGCGTTTCACGGGGGATGATCGGCTCCGGACGCGCTTGGACTCCACCGTCACGAAGCTCATTGGCACCCAACTCCCGAATGGGTACCTGGGCACGTACAAGGAGACGGACCAATTCGGCCAGGGAGACGGGGTCGGATGGGACGGCCCGGTCTGGGATGTCTGGACGCACAAGTACAACCTCATCGGCTTGCTCACCTACTACCAGGCCACCGACCATGAACCGGCGCTGGAGGCGAGCAGGCGTGCGGCGGACCTGATGTATGAACTTTTCGTTGTAGAAAAAAGAAGCATGCGACTTGCCAGTTCCCACCAGGGCATGGCCACGACCAGCGTGCTTGAGCCCATGGCCCTTCTTTACCGGCTGACCGGCGAGCCGCGATACCTCGAGTTCTGTCACGCGATCATCGATGCCTGGGAAGACGAAAGCGATCCCGAGACCTGGAGGTCCGAAGAGGAGGGCTGTCACCTTCTCACGAGCCTGCTCGAACACGGGAACGTCTACAGGACCGCCAACAGGAAGGCCTACGAGATGCTGTCGAACCTGGTGGGGCTACTCGAGTTGTACCGCGTCGATCCCGACGAGCGTTACCTTGCCGCCTGCAGGAACGCGTGGGACGACATCTCGACGAAGCGTCTCTACATCACCGGAACAGCCAGCTACCACGAGAAGTTCACGCCGGATGACAGGCTGCCGCCGGGCGTGGCGGCCGGAGAGGGCTGCGTCACGGTGACCTGGCTGCAACTGACGCGCCACCTCCTCGAACTGACGGGTGAGGTGCGCTACGCCGACGAACTTGAGCGCACGACCTACAATGCGCTGCTCGCCGCGCAGTCTCCGCGTACCGGCGAGGTGACCTACTTTGTGCCGCTGCTTGGACGCAAGCACTACAACGGTCACGACGCCAAGTTGACCCCCGCGATTTCCTGCTGCTCCAGCAGCATTCCCCGCGGCATCGCGATGATTCCGACTTTCGCGTCTGGCGTTCTGAACGGCAAGCCGGCGCTGTTGCAGTATATTCCGGGCAGGCATGTGCTGACCTACCGCAGCGGCGAGAGGCGCAGGCGCAGGACAGTCACGCTGCATGTCAGCGGTGACTATCCCCGAACAGGCGACCTTGAGGTGCAGGTGGAACCGGAACAGGCAGACCGGTTTTCGGTCGTCTTGCGCGCACCCTCCTGGGCGCCGGGATTCGAGGCGACAGTTGACGGAGTGGCCCACACCCCTTCGCGTGGCCGCCTGATCGAGATTGAGCGCGTCTGGTCGCCGGGGGACACGGTGCGCGTGAAGATCCCCCTTGAAATCCGCCGGGTTCCCGACGGCGACAAGACCAGCAACGCGGTCGCCTTCGTCAGGGGGCCGCAGGTTCTCGCCACGGATACGGCCGTTGAAGCTGGCGGCGGCATCGCCGAATCGGGCTGGTGGGGCGACGCCGTCTACACGCGGGTGGTCACGCAAAATGGAATCGAGAAAGAGTTCCGGCTGGTGACCTTCGCTGACGCAGGTCAGAACAAGGAGGAATACGCCGTGCTCCACGAGGGGATCGAAGCGGGTAACTGCGAATGAACCCGAGTATTCGGGTCTCCTGTGGTGTGCCGCAAGTGTCCGCGCCCCTGGTTACTCAGTCCGCCTTGGTCGCCTTGCTTCTCCGTTTGCCGTATACCGGGTAGTCGATAGCGTTATCCTTGCCGCTCATTGCTCCCTTGAACGTGTCTGCCGACACCCTCAACCGGGTTAAAAGCATCCTGCTCGATGTATCGTCGCCCTTGACTTGCACCCAACTCATCTGGGATGCAGGAGCTTCGTACTCGTAGCTCAGGATGTCGTCATCGAAGCTGATGGCGGCGACCTCGATCTCACCGTCCCGGGCGTCGACGAGCGTTGCCACAAGCACGTCCTCCTGCGCAGCAATGGTCAGGACGCTGTTGCCGACCTCGCCGAGGATGTTGGTGGTGACGTCCCATTGACCGATGACGGCGTCCAGGGACGGTGCAGCGTCCGCGCCTTTCACTCCGGGATAGTCGCGCCAGATCCACCGCAGCGTATCGGGAAAGATCGCGCCGCCGTGGGCCAGGTTGTGCCCGCCGGTGCCCATCTCGAACCGATAGTCATACCGCGCGAACGACAACGCGGACTCCATGCTGAGATTGGCGAGCGTCCAGTTGCCCTGCTCGAGGTTCAGGTCGTTCATTCCATCCTGGAGGAACACCCGAATGGGTTTTGGATTTCCGCGGGTCAGCCGAATGAGATACGGATACTCGGACCCGCCGCGAAGCCGGGTGTAGCTGCCTATGTGACTGATGACCTTGCTGAAGGCGTCCGGGCGTTCCCACGCGGCCGTGAAGGAGGCGAGCCCCCCGTCGCTCATGCCGCCGATGGCTCGGCCCTCTGCGTTGTCGACAAGGTTGTAGTCCTTGCCGACCTCCGGGAGGATTTCTTCGAGCAGGAACCGGGCATAGGCGTCGGTGAGCGGAACATACTGTGCGCTACGTTGATCGTCGACGTGTTCGCTGCTGCCCGGATTGATGAAGATGCCGATGGTCACCGGCATTTCGCCCTTGTGAATCAGGTTGTCGAAAACGGTCGGCGCCCTCACGGGCCCTTCCAGGTGGACGTAGGCTTGGCCGTCCTGGAAGACCATCACGCAAGCGGGCTCGGCGTCGGTGTATTGGGCGGGCACATAGACCCAGTAATCGTGGGTCGTGTCGGGATAGATGCGACTGTCATCCCAGATGTGTTTTGTCACCACGCCCTTCGGGACGCCATCCTGCGGCAATGAATCAACGTCTGGCACGTACTCTTCTCCGTTCGCCCAAGTCGCCAGGACCAGAGACAACACTGTGATCAAGAAAATTGGCATATTTGCCCCGCGCGTCCTTATGGTCGCAATGGCCAGACCATTGCGCAATTCCCTAGAATATCTGGTCTCGCACAGCACAGGGTATTGGCAGGCCGATGAACGACGAAGAAAAATACCTTTTTGATCTTCGCGGCTACATCGTCGTGAAGAATGCGCTATCGGCCGAACAGGTGGAAGATCTATCCGCGCGCCTGGAGGCCCGGCGCAAGGCCGGGGAAAGGCGTCACTTCGGTTCGGACCGGACCGGCTTACGGGCGGATTCGGAAGTCGCCTGGTCGGCGCCTTCCCTGCTGGAGTGGGGTGGCACTTACATCGATCTCATCGACCTGCCAACCATCGCCCCCTATCTCGAGACACTGCTCGGCGCCGGCTACCGGCTGGACCACGACTACATCAACGTCGTCAACGAGGAGCATCCGAGCAGACTCTACCTTCACGGCGGCGGTCACCAGGGCGCGGGAGGTCCAAGGGACATCGTGGGACCATCGGACGGCGGTCAATGCTACTACCGCTACAACAACGGCAAGTTCTTCAATGGCCTGATCACCGCCGCTTTCGAGCTGAGCGACGTGACCCCCTCGATCGGCGGCTTTGCATGCGTCCCGGGCAGTCACAAGGTGAACTTTCCGCTGCCGCCGGAACGGCGCGTCAGCATGAAGCAGGCCGACGTGCCGCCGTTCGTGGACCGGGTCAATGCCGAGGCGGGCGATGCCATCATCTTCACCGAAGCCTGCGCCCACGGAACGGTGCCCTGGGAGGGCGGCGGAGAACGGCGAACCGTGTTCTACAAGTATTGCCCCCACGCGGTGGCCTGGGGGCCGTGCTACTACAACGCTGACCACTATGGCGACCTGACCGAGAATCAGCGCGCCATCCTCACCCCGCCGAGCGCTTACGGACCACACAGTCACACGGCGCCGATATGGCAGAGGGCACAGGCGGACCAGGCGGAATTGGCCAGGCTTCGCAAGGAAGTGGCGGAACTGAGAGAACGCGTTTGACGTGGCGGCCGCGCGACTGTCTCTCCGTTCAACCGGAGAAACCCCATGTCTCTTAACGTTTACCTGACATTCGACGACAACTGCCGCGAGGCGTTCGAGTTCTACCGGTCCGTCTTCGGCGGCGAGTTCGAGGCTTTTGCAACCTTCGCTGAAGGCCCTGACGACATGCAGGTGCCCGATGAAGCCAAGGACAACGTCATGCACGTCTCGCTGCGCGTCGGCGACAGCGTACTGATGGGCAGCGACCACGGTCCGTTCGGCTCCCCGGTCTCTGTCGGCAACAACTTCTCCATCTCCATCGTTGGCCAGAGTCGCGAACACTGCGACGAGATGTTCTCGAAGTTGTCTGATGGAGGATCGGTGACCATGCCCTTGCAAGACACGTTCTGGGGTTCCTACTACGGCATGTGGACGGACAGGTTCGGCATCAACTGGATGGTGAATTACGCCTTGCCCGCCGACTGAGGTGGGGACAGGCGATGTCGGGACGTTGAGCCGGTGAACATCGCTTACGAATCGAAGGACCGGGCGCGATTGGCGGTGACGCTCCTTGCATGGCTCTGGGCGGGCCTGGTGCTCGGCGTGAGCTTCGTTGCGACACCGGTGAAGTTCCTCGCGCCGTCACTGTCCCTCGCCGACGCACTTGCCGTTGGCCGGGCGACCTTCGAAGCCCTGAAGTGGATCGAGTGCGCTGCGGTGGTGGCGTTGGGAACTTCGATCTGGATCGCCGCGCCAAGGCGCCGCGAACTCGCGCTACTTGGATCTGTCGCGCTGATCCTTCTGTGCCAGTACGCATGGATGCTGCCGATGCTCGATGCCAGGGTTCAGACGATCATCGACGGGCAGTCCCTGCCGCCGTCGTCTTTGCACTGGATCTACACGGCGCTGGAGTTCGTTAAGGTCGCGCTGTTGGTCGTTGTCGGACTGTATGGCGGGCGCCGCGACCCGGGTACCCGTTGACCGACGGCAGTTGCTTCCTGCCGTCAATCGGGATTCGCAGGGATGATATGCGGGTCCGGTTTCTCGAGAATGGCCACCCGTTGCTCTAGATCGGCGACCCGAAATTCGAGCACCGCCGCGTATGCGATTGCACCAACGATTCCTGACAGTAGTACGACAAGGGCTATGTTCCGCCGCATTTTGACCTCCTTGGTCACGATAGGGGCATTCAGTTCCACGGGTCGAGCATCACCTTCATTGCGGACCCGCCGAAGAACGTATCAAACGCCTCGGGCGCCGCGTCAATTCCGAAACCGTGGGTGATGAGTTCGGAAGCCTGGAGTCCCCGGCGCACCAGTGTCTCCAGCTCCCGATGATCCCCCGGCCTCGAGTACCAGGTGCCTATCAGTTCCAGTTCCTTTTTGGTGAAATGCTCGATCGTGTTGATCCTCGGTCCCTGGTCCGTTACGCCGATGAACGCCATCCTGCCGCCCCGCCGCAGCGCGTCGAGGCAAAGGGTCTGGGCATCGGGATTCGCTGAGCAGTCGAGGGCAACGTCGATTCCTTCGGGTCCGGCGGCTTCCTGCAACCGTGCGAGCACGTCGGTTTCTTCGACCGGGTTGACGCACACATCTGCGCCACACTTTCGCGCATGGTTCAGCCGATACTCGTTGATGTCGAGGACGATGACGAATGCGTTCAGGAATTTGCACAACAGGAGTGCCGACAGGCCGATGGGACCCTGACCGGTGATCAGAACCGTATCGAAGGCGTTGACGTTGAGCCGCTTGATCGCGCGAAAGGGAGTTCCCAGGACGTCGCCGAGCAGGGAACCGATCTCGAAGGAGACGTCGTCCGCCAACGGCAGGCATGCCCGGTCACCTACCGTGACGTATTGGGAATGGTTGCCCGGAAAGCGCTGTGGCGCCGAGTCGCGCCGCTCGCAAAGCACCCAGTGGCCCGCGAGGCAATAGCGGCACTGGCCGCAGGGGGTGCCGGCGTAGAGCGCCACGCGGTCGCCTTCCCTGACAACCGAGGAGCGGTCGACCTTGCAGACGATCCCGGTGCCCTCGTGCCCTGCGTTGTAGCGCGGCGCCTCCACCGTGTTTGGACCATGGTAGGTATGGCTTTCGGATCCGCACAGCGCGGACGACATGATCTTCACAACCACCCGTTCATCCTTCGGCTCGGGTTCCGGCACGTCGAGCACCCGCACTTTCCGATTTCCCAGCATCTGGACGGTTTTCATTGAATCGAGGCCTTTGTTCCGCTGGCGTATCGTGGGAGCTTAACCCGTCCGCCGGATCGCATCATTTCGACCCTGGATGGAAGGAGCGTACCGGAGAGCGTTAGGCTTCCAAGGGCACTTCCGAACACCATCTGGGGGATTCATGGAGTACAGGCAACTGGGCCGGACGGGATTGCGGGTCGGCCCGCTCGCCCTGGGCACGGTCAACTTCTCTTCCTATACGAACGAAGCCGACTCGTTCGCCATCATGGACCGCGCGCTGGAACTCGGCATCAACCACTTTGACACCGCCAACAACTACAACGCGGGCCGGTCGGAAGCACTGATCGGACGCTGGTTGGCCCAGGGCGGGGGACGCAGGGAAAAAATCGTGCTCGCAACCAAGGTGTACTGCAAGCCCAACGTCTGGGGGGACACGGACACGGGGCCGACGGGTCCGAACGAGCACGGACTGTCGGCGGCGAACATACGCTCCGCCGTGGAGGCGAGCCTCACGCGCCTGCAGACGGACCATATCGATCTCTACCAAACCCACCACGTCGACCGAAACGTGCCCTGGGAAGAGCTCTGGCAGGCGATGGAGCTACTGATCGCCCAAGGCAAGATCACCTATGTCGGCAGTTCCAACTATGCCGGTTGGCACATCGCGCAGGCGCAGGAGGCTGCGCGGCGGCGCAATTCGCTGGGTTTCGCGTCCGAGCAGAGCATCTACAACCTGGCGAACCGGAGCGTGGAGCTCGAAGTGATACCGGCGTGCCTTGATTACGGGATGGGGCTCCTTGTCTACAGTCCGCACGCAAGCGGCAAGCTGGGAGGCAAACCGGACAGCAACGCGGGTCGGCGGGCCATCCAGGACAGGCACCCGCAGGCGGATGCGTTCGAGGCGTTGTGCGATGAAATCGGGCACCCGCCCGCAAGCGTTGCGCTTTCCTGGGTCGCGCACCAGCCCGGCGTGACGGCGCCCATCATCGGTCCGCGCACCATGGAACAGCTCGAGGCGAGTGTCGAAGCCATCGATATCGAACTCGATGAGGAAACACTGCAAAGGCTGGATCGACTCTTCCCGGGCCCGGGACCCGCCCCCGAAGCCTACGCGTGGTAAGGCACCATGACTGACGGTTTGCTTAACGACCAGTTCGCTACGGTGTCTACTCCGACCGGTACGCTGCATCTTGCTTACCAGGCATTCGGAAACCGGGACGACCCCGTGTTCCTGCTGCTCACCGGCTGGTTCTCGGATCTGACGCTTTGGCCCAGGGGGTTCTGCGAAGTGCTCGCCGATCGCGGGTTTCGGGTCATCCGGTACGACCATCGTGACGCGGGCTTGAGCACCCGAACCGACATCGATGTCATCGATCCCGACAACCTGCCTTACACCATGTCCGACCTCGCGGCGGACGCGGTGCGGCTGCTCGACGCGCTCGGCATCGAGAAGGCGCATGTGGCGGGATTCGCCTTCGGCGCGACGATCTCTCACCTGGTCGCCATAGAACATCCGGATCGCGTGCTGTCCCTCGTGCCCTTCGCCACCACGACCGGCAGACGTGCGGGTCCACGGCGGCCGCGGAGAGCCATGCCAGCGTACCCCACGGATCCGGAGGGATTGAGTCGTCTGCACAAGGAGAGGTTTGCAGACATGGCGAGGGAGAGTTTCGACGCAGAGGACTACGGGGCTCGCCGGAAGGAATCGGCGCAGCGGGGCGCGCCGTTTACGCGGGGCGACATACAAAGCGCCGTGATGCCGACCGCTGGTGATCGCACCGAGCGCTTGGCGGAGGTCAGGGTTCCAGTGCTCGTGGTGCACCCGGAGAAGGATCCCCTGATTACTCCCGAGGCCCTGAAACTCCATGTCGAAGCGTTCCCGGATGCGAAGGTGCTGGTCCTCGAGGACATTGGCCACGGCGTGTTGCCGGAGCGTCACTGGGCGAAGATGGCGGACGCGATGCGGGATCGAACGCTTTAGCGGGGCGCGGAGCTGCCCCGACTAGCTGGAGCCCCGGAGCTTCCTGTAGTAGTCGACAACCGCGGGGTGAACGAATCTCGATATGTCGCCGTGTAGCGCGGCGATCTCCCGCACCAGGGAGGAGGACACCATTGAGCTTTCGAGTGACGGCGGCAGAAATACGTACTCGATGGAGTCGTCCATGGAACGGTTCATTTCCGCCATCTGGAACTCGTACTCGAAGTCCGCCATGGTGCGCAGTCCGCGCAGGATGAATGTCGTTCCCTTCGTGTGCACGTAGTCGACGAGCAGCGTGTTGAACCCTTCAACCTCGATGCGGTCGCCGAATTCGGAGAGCACTTCCCGGCAAAGCTCGACCCGTTCTGCGAGGTGGACTGCCGGATCCTTGTGCGCCGACGTTCCGATGGCGACCACGACGTGGTCGAATAGCTTCAATGCCCGCCTGACGAGGTCGGTGTGTCCGTTGGTGATCGGATTGAAGCTGCCTGGATATACGACGGTCGTCATGGAACCTTCAGCCGGGGAGTGCGAATGAACACCCTGTCATGGCGACACGCATGGTCGCCGCTTGGGGCGTCTGACCTCATTCATCCTAGCCCAAACGGTTGGGGCTCACCAACCGGAAGCGGCAGTCGCCGGCGCGGGACTGCTTGATCGTCGTCCAGCCGGGGATATCCAGAGCGGCCCGCGACTCGACGTATACGGTGGTCTCGCGTTGCCGGAGCAGGTCGAGAGCCTCTTCCGCCAGCGATCGCTTTCCCGAAGCATGTTGTCCCCGACGCGGGGGTTCAAACGGCGGGTCGACGAAGACGATGTTCCAGTTCCAGACCGATTGCCGGCGCAGCCAGGGCAATGCGGAAACGTTGTGAATCTCGCATGCGGCTTCCAGGCGCCGTGCCTGGGCCCGCAACAGGTTCGCCGTTCGCGGGTCGTGCTCGATGAACGTTGCCGATGCAGCCCCGCGCGACAGCGCTTCGAACGCCAGGGCGCCGGTTCCCGCAAACAGGTCCAGCACGCGGGCATCCTCCACCTCGGGACCGAGCCAGTTGAAGAGAGTCTCGCGAACGCGGTCCATCGTGGGTCTGAGACCTGGTCGTTGGATGACCTGGAGCTTTCGCCCTTTCCACTTACCGCCGATAATGCGTACCGTGCGTTTCGCCATGATCGGCGCCGTTCGGACCGTGATGCTGCCGCTGGCCGAATATATGAGTTTGCATTGAAGGAAGATAGCCGAACGGGCATCTGGGACCGTCTATCCCGGACGCGATACCGGCTCGCGGAAGCCGCGGGCAACCTGTTCCTGGGCGAGCGTTCGATCGATCAGGACGCGCTGGATGACCTGGAGGCCGCGCTTCTCGGAACCGATGTGGGCGTCGATGCCACCCAGCGCATCGTCGATGCGATCGCGAAACGGGTATCGCGCAGGGAACTTTCCGACACTCGCGCTCTGCGCGGTGCGCTGCGTGAGGAACTGGAGGAAATGCTTGCTCCCATGACCCGTCCGTTCGAGGTCGATGAGGAGCGGCGGCCGTTCGTGGTCCTGATGGTGGGGGTCAACGGCGCGGGCAAGACGACGACGATCGGCAAGCTCGCGAAGCAGCTTCGCGACCAGGGACGCTCGGTGCTGTTGGCGGCGGGCGATACGTTTCGAGCTGCGGCGGTGGAACAGTTGATCGAATGGGGCCGGCGCAACGAAGTGCCGGTGATCGCCCAGGATCGCGGCGCCGATAGCGCTTCGGTGATCTTCGATGCGATGGAGGCGGCGCGCGCGCGTGGCATTGATGTGGTCCTTGCGGACACCGCGGGTCGATTGCAGGCGAAGACCAACCTCATGGAGGAACTCAGGAAGGTGAAACGCGTCGTTTCACGTTTCGACGGCACCGCGCCGCACGAAGTGGTGCTGGTGCTGGATGCGGGAATCGGTCAGAACTCGCTCAGCCAGGTGGCCCGGTTCGACGAGGCGGTCGGGCTCACCGGATTGATCGTGGCAAAGCTCGACGGCACGGCAAGGGCGGGAATACTGTTTGCCATCGCGGCGCAGAACGCGGTTTCGAGCGACGGCCGAGACGGCCGATACGGTCGAAAGGTCGCGTCCGACCCTGTCCGAGCGCTGCCGGTGTACTTCATCGGTGTCGGGGAGGGGGTCGAGGATCTTCGGCGTTTCGATGCGCGGGAGTTCGTGGACGCCCTGCTGGAGAACGGGCAAGAGAAAGCACATGGGTAGCATTGCCCTGCACGACGTCACGAAGAGGTTCGACAACGGGCAGGAGGCCCTGCGCAACGTGTCTCTCACGTTCGACGAAGGCTCGATGGCCTTTCTCACGGGACATTCGGGCGCGGGGAAGAGCACCTTCCTCAAGCTCCTGCTGCTGTTGCAGCTCCCGACCCAGGGACAGATCGTCGTCAATGGCGTCAACATCAGCCAGCTTCCGAGGCGCCGGATTCCGCGTTATCGGCAACACCTCGGCGCCGTGTTTCAGGACCATCACCTGCTGTCCGATCGCACGGTGCTGGAAAACGTCGCCCTGCCATTGGTGGTGACGAGCATGCGTGCCAGGGACATTGCCACCAGGGCCCGGGCCGCGCTCTCGATGGTTGGCCTCCTCGCCAAGGAAAGACTCTACCCGAGCCACCTGTCGGCGGGAGAACAGCAGCGCGTCGGCATTGCCAGGGCGGTGGTCAACCGTCCGAACCTGCTACTGGCGGACGAACCGACGGGCAATCTCGATCCCGCGTTATCGCGAGAGGTCATGGGTCTGTTCGTGAACTTTCGACGGATCGGGGCGACGGTTATCGTCGCGACTCATGACCAGCACCTCATCGAAACCATGGGTGTGCGCGTCATAGAACTGGACAGTGGTCGAGTCATTCGGGACGAGGCCCCGGGCGCATGATGGGCGGGGATAGAGATCCCTGGCCGCCGGTGCAGCGTCCACGGTTCGCCTGGATACGCGACCACTGGCGTGTGAGCCGGGACTGCTTCACCCTCGCCTGTCGTCGACTTTGGTCGAGTCTGCTGGTATGGCTTCTGATCGGCATTTCGCTGGCGCTTCCGGCGGCGCTCTACCTCCTGCAACGCAACCTGGCTGCTGCCGCGGGACAGTGGGATGGACGTCCAAGTTTCACCGTTTATCTGCAGACCGGCATCGAAATCGGCGTTGCCGAGGGGATTGCGGACCGGCTCGATGCCCAGCCGGAGGTGGAGCGGGCGTGGGTCATTACGCCGCAACAGGCGCTGGCGGAGTTCAGCGAAGGCCTCACGATAACTGACGCGCTGGAAGTTCTCGGAGAGAACCCGCTGCCGGCATCGGTCAGGGCCACCGTGGCCGACGGGGTTAGTGAGGGGGAGTTGCAGCGGTTCATAGCGGAGCAGAGTGCGGCTGAGGGGGTGGACGAAGTCGTCCTGGAGAAAGCCTGGCTTGAGCGGATGGCGGCCATATCCGACTTCGTTGGACGGGTTGGCTGGATTCTTGCCGCCGTATTCGGACTCGGCGCCGCGCTGGTTACGGCATCTTCGGTGCGCCTCGTCATAGAATCGCGGCTCGAAGAACTCAGCGTGCAGAAGCTCGTGGGCGGAACGGACGCGTTCGTGAGGAGGCCGTTCCTGTATTTCGGACTCTTTTATGGCGTTGGCGGCGGCATGGTGGCGGCGATGCTGGTCGCAGGTTCGCTGGTCGCGCTGGAGGCGCCACTCGTGACATTGTTTGACAGCTACAAGGAACGTCTGACCATTGAGGGAATGGGCGGGCCACTCGTGGGCGCGCTCCTGGGAGTGGGTGGGCTGCTCGGGTTGTTCGGTGCCTTGATCGCGACGAACCGGCGTCTCAAGCAGGTGGAACTAGCGTGATGGCTTGGGGGGATTTCGCTCGATGCGGCTAGAGGGCGTGTCTGTCGTCTATTCTGACGAGGGCTTCTTTTCGAATGTCGAGGAAGTAAGGGCGCTGAACGATGTGAGCCTGCGCGTGGGGCGCGGTGACAAGGTGGGCATCATCGGTTCCAACGGCGCCGGAAAGTCGACGCTGGTCCGCGTCATGTCGGGCGTGTTGAAACCCAACTCGGGGATCGTCGACGACGAGGGAATGTCGAGCGCGCTCCTGTCGCTGAATGCGGGGTTCGATGGCGAGTTGTCCGGCACCAGGAATGTCGTCATGCATGGCATGCTGATGGGGTTGACTCGCAAGGAGGCGGTTGCACGCATCGGGGCGGTCGCCGAGATGTCGGGCTTGGGAGAGGCGATGAATCGCCGGGTCAGCACCTACTCGACGGGTATGCGCGCGCGCCTGTGCTTCTCGACCGCGATCAACCTGGAACCCGATCTCCTGCTGCTGGACGAAGCGTTCGTCGTCGGGGACCTGGATTTCCGTGAGAAGTCTCAACGGATCATGCACGAGCGGTTCACCGAAGACCGGGCGATCGTGCTCGTCAGTCACTCCCTCGCCACCTTGCAACAGCTTTGCGAGCGCGCCGTTTGGCTGGACCACGGCGAAATCAGGGCGCAGGGCGAGACGAAAGACGTGGTCCGGGAATATCGGGACGCGGGGAACTGAGGAGGCGTCTGGCTGCCAGCTACTCCCGGACGTACTCGAACGGGCTGTCCAGTTGCGACAGCGTGGGATGTTCCCGATCCCTGTCAGAGAGGACCGCGCCGGTATCGGGGATTGGCCAGCGGATGCCGAGTTCGGGGTCGTTCCACAGGAGTCCCCGGTCGTGGTTCGGCGCGTAGTAGTCGCTGACCTTGTAGATGACCTCGGTGTCGGGGGTCAGCGTCATGAACCCGTGCCCAAAACCCGCCGGCACCCAGATCTGGTTCCAGGCCTCGGCGGAGATCGTTGCGCTTACGTGCTGGCCATAGGTCGGTGACCCCCGGCGCAGGTCCACCGCCACGTCGAATATCGAACCGCGCGCAACCCGGACGAGTTTGCCCTGGGCAAACGGCGGTGTCTGGAAATGCAGTCCCCGAAGGGTACCCACGTCGGCTGAAAGCGAGCAGTTGTCCTGTACAAAGTCCACCGAAATGCCGCCCTCTCGCAGGGTTTTCCGGTTGTACACCTCGGAAAAGAAGCCCCTGTGGTCGCCGTGTTTTACCGGCGTAAGGAGCTTGACGTCGGGGATATCAAGGGGTTCGATGTGCATGGCGGTGGAATGTACGCCAAGTGCTGCGCAGAGGCGAGTCAGGACTGCCTGCGGCACTCGCGCGGAGAACCTTTTGGGCATTTGGCACTCTAAGGGGGAGAGTGCTAATATCGTTGACCAACGTTACCGGAGGTATCAAAAGATGACCGCGAACGTACTATCTCTCGATAGTCTATCGCCGGGTCGCGATCTGGATACCTATATTCAGACCGTGAATGCGTTCCCGGTGTTGACCCCGGAGGAAGAGCGCAAGCTCGCGGAACGCTTCTACTACGAGGACGACCTCTCTGCTGCGCGCGAGCTGGTGCTGTGCCACCTGCGCTTCGTCATCTACATGGCGCGGGGCTACTCGGGCTACGGGCTGCCGCAGGCCGACCTGATCCAGGAAGGAAACGTCGGACTCATGAAGGCGGTCAAACGTTTCAATCCCGAAGTCGGTGTGCGCCTCGTGTCCTTTGCCGTGCATTGGATCAAGGCCGAGATGCACGAGTACATCCTGCGCAACTGGCGCATCGTCAAGGTCGCCACCACCAAGGCGCAACGCAAGCTCTTCTTCAATCTGCGCAGCGCCAAGAAGCGGCTCGGATGGTTCTCGCCGCAGGAAGCCGAAGCGGTCGCTGAGGATCTCGGGGTAACGCCCGAAGTGGTCTTGCAGATGGAGGGTCGGATGGCGGCCCAGGACGCCGCGTTCGATGGAGCAGCGGGCGACGACGGCGAGGACTTTGTCGCGTCGCCGGCGCAATACTTGAGCGACGATTCCATGAATCCGGCGGAGATCGTCGCGGAAGAGGACTGGACCGAGCAATCCATGGCCCAACTGCGCGAGGCGCTCGGGCAGCTCGACGAACGCAGCCAGGAAATCGTGCGGTTGCGCTGGCTCAACGAACCGAAGACGACGCTCCAACAACTGGGCGCGCAATACGGTATCTCGGCGGAACGGGTACGCCAGATCGAAGCCAAGGCGATGAAGAAGCTGCGGAGCGCGCTCGCCGCAGCCTAGACTTAAGGCCAGCATCCAGGCCGCGATAGGCAATGGATCGGCAATGTAAAGAAAGCGGGCGTGATCCGTCCCCGGCCGATGTGTCCAGCGAGAGGCCCCGGCGGGTCCATGCCGGCCAAAGAGGTCGCGCGACCAGGGGCCAGGCACGGGCGTTGGCTGATCGCGGTGACCACTACCTTATCCCTCGATTTCAACCTTCGGACCGGCCTGTCATGGTCGAGGTGGGTTTCGGCACGGGTAACGCGCTGGCGTGTTTTGCCGAGGAGCACCGCGACTGGGACTGCATCGGCATAGAGGTCTACCGGCCGGGCATCGGTTCGCTCATCCTGCGATGCGACGCGCTCGGACTCCACAATGTAAGGGTTGTCGAGGGGGATGCGGCAACGATTCTGGCGGAATGGCCGTCGTCGAGCGTTCGCCTCGCTGCCATCTATTTCCCCGATCCGTGGCCGAAACGGCGGCACGTCAAACGCCGCCTGGTGCAGCCGGCCTTTGTCGGGGATGTCGCGCGCGTGCTGGCGCCGGGCGGCCGGCTGTTGATGGCGACCGACTGGGAGCCGTACGCGAGATCGATGCTGAAGACGGCTGACGGAGAGCCAACGCTCGCCAACGAGGCGGGTGCAGGGAGGTTTTCGGAACGCGGCCTTGAGCGCCCCGAGACGCATTTTGAAGTTCGTGGGCGCGAATCTGGTCGAGCGGTCTGGAATCTCGCCTACGCGAAGACGCAGTGAGGCGCTAGAAAAATCGGGCGACGACCGTATCCAGGTGAGAGAACCCGAAATCGGTGAGTCCGATACGGTTTTGCCGCATCCACAATCCGGCCGTTCCATGCGGCGGTGGCGACGACCGGGGCCGGGTCGTCCACGCGTTCGAGGCGCACCAGTGCACAGTAGAAATGCGCGCGGCAGTGCCTGAGCCTGGTTCATGCCGTCCATGTGATCGGCCCCCCACAAGCTGCGTTTACTCCGAACCAAATTTTGGTCAGGTGTGCGTTAGGTCCACGGCATAGAAATCCAGCTTGCGATCAGCCGTTATCAGGGTAAGTTGTTCCAACTGCGCCTGAGCGACTAATAGTCTATCGAACGGATCGTTATGGTGGTCGGTTCACACTATGTCTTCACTCAAGCGACCGGCTGTACTCTTACCGAACGCGTAGCAGTCCTGCCTTCTTCAATCACCAGGCCAACCGCACCATCGGCGAATGTATCGCTGGTGGATATCAACACAGTTTCGCCATCGATGCTTCCGGTTAGCTGATTGCCGTTCACTTCTAGGGACATCTCCATGGTTTGGCCAAACTCCCAGGAGAAATCGGATTCCGCCAGAACTTTCTCATCGTGCAGCACTTCGACCAGTTGCGCCTTGTTGTCATTGGTTATTTCAAATGCGTAGTAGCGCTTCAAACCCTGCACACGCGCTGCAATACCAGTCCGTTTTGCCAGGTGAGGCTTCACATCTGCCGTGACCCTGTAGTCTTGCCAGTCTCGGGTGCCTTGAATCACTAATCCAACACCTTCGTTGTGCACGAGGCGAAACGGTTCACCCCAGCCCAACAGGGAATCCACGGCATTGATCCAGGCTTTTTTCCACATGATGCCCTTAGTATGGTCGGGTGGAATAAGATCCACGTCGGGTGTTCCTCCCCAGGTAAGCCAGTCAAGGTATACGCTACCGGTACCGACGATTTTCACCCCAACCTCAAACACCGGGTTCGCTCCTTTTGGTACGACCAAGGACAGTTCACTTGCATCGCCCTCGGCAAGTGAAACCGTATCGCCGTAGAAAACTAAAGGTTCGTCATCGACGCCAAATGAACGAACATACAGACAGGCGGTGACATCGCCACCACCGGTGAGACGTGCGCTTACCGTTTGGCCACTGTGTATACGCGGTGATGCCATCAGGCCATAACCTCGCTTCTCGAAGTACTGGGCCACTTGCTTGCTTGGCGAAAAAACCGGTGATCCGCAGTGCACACTGCCGTTGGCAGATATCTGCAGGCTACGCTCGCCCGATTCGCTGTGACCCGCGACGTTGACGGCCTCGCCTTCACCTTCGGTCGCCATGAAGCCCTGTACGGCACCAGGGAACGCAAAGTGAAACTGGGCACCATGCTTCGGTGCCAACGGCGCCTCGCCGGCAACGCGCTGACCAATCCCGGCGATGCTCACCGCCTCGCGGGCGCAATCGCTGATTCCGCGACTGCCCTCCGCCGTTGGCAGATAAATTCGGTCCGCTACCGGTCCACGCCAGTCAAGCCCCTTGTTGATCCCGGAATCGATACCGGCAAGTCCATTCTTGATCCCCATCAGGCAGCCGACGTTCCCGGAATTGCAATCAGTATCCCAACCACAGGTATTGATGATCTTCATGGTTTCGGAAAAGTCATCTTCGCCATGCAGCAATGAATGCATAATCAGTGCGTGGTTGGGCACCATGTGACAGTTACCGCCGTACTTGTCGTAGCCGTAGTTAGCTGCCAGAGTTTCTCTTGTGGCGCGCCAATCCGACTCTGCCGCATGCCATTTTCGAACATCGTCAATCAGCTGCGCAATGACGGAGTCAGCGGGAATATAGGTGAGCGCTTTATCGATCAATTTATTCATGTCGGATTCGACGAACGCCATGGACTCCATCACCGCCAGAACTACGGCACCGTAAACCGCTTCACCATCGTGGCTAACACTCGCGGCTTCTTTTGCGAGTCTCGCGGCCTGATCAGGATTTCCCGGGCTTACCATCGCCCAGCCATCGATAAATATTTGAGCACCAATTTGTTCTGCAACGACCTTGCCGTTCATTTCTTCGGAACCACTCATCGGCGCCTCGATACCATGTTTTAGTCGCAGAAACGCCGTGTGCTCGGTTGAGTTTCCCATGCCACCCCACCAGAGTATGGATCGCTTTTCGATAATGTAATTGAGCCAGCTGTGACCGATGTTCTTTGCTTTAATCGAGGGGTCAGAATTGAAGTCATCCAGGGCGCGAATAAAGGTAAATGTACCGGAGATATCATCGTCAGTAACGATGAGCGGCACATCCAATTTGTCGTGGACATAGTATTCAATGTCCCCGAGTTTTTCCTGTATACGGTCATAGGTCCATCCCTCGAAGGGACGGCCCAGGTATACGCCGATAGATTTTCCCAATACGCCTGCATAAACTCGTTCTGCATAGTCCGACTGTAAGCTCATGGATTCTCCAATATTCACGTTAAAAACTGACACGGTGACAACCTGACAATGCTGCGCTGGTCGCTATCCGTTTCTCCTTGGTAATCTTGGTCATCGGTAGCGCCCTGCAGCATCAAGTACTCCCGGTAATGTCCGGTCGGCATGGCTGCCCTGTTCGACCATCTCACCGTCCTGCAGGAAACAAATCCGATCCGTTACGGCTCGCCGGACGTGACGTCAGCGCTTCCATACTAGTCTGCTGCAGGATATCCTCGATGTCCTCGCGCTGCACGAAGAACGTCGCAATATAGCGTTCGCCTCGTTGCCGTCTATTTTCCCGATCCGTGGCCGAAACGGCGGCACGTCAAACGCCGCCTGGTGCAGCCGGCCTTTGTCGGCGATGTCGCGCGCGTGCTGGCGCCGGGCGGCAGGCTGTTGATGGCGACCGACTGGGAGCCGTACGCGAGATCGATGCTGAAGGCGGCTGACGGAGAGCCAACGCTCGCCAACGAGGCGGGTGCGGGGAGGTTTTCGGAACGCGGCCTTGAGCGCCCCGAGACGCACTTTGAAGTCCGTGGGCGCGAATCTGGTCGAGCGGTCTGGAATCTCGCCTACGCGAAGACGCAGTGAGGCGCTAAAAGAATCGGGCGACGACCGTATCCAGGTGAGAGAACCCGAAATCGGTGAGTCCGATACGGTCTTGCCGCATCAACCCCTCGGCGCGCAATCGCGCGATCTCGCCGGAGATGGTCTCGATCGGCAAGCCCGTGCGCTCGGGATAAGCGGCTTCGTCGGTCCCGCGCACCAACCGCAAGGCGTTCATCATGTATTCCAGCGGCAGGTCTTTCGCCTCGACCGGCGTGTCTTCGGGGGATTGATCCTCAAGATAACGCCCAGGCTGCTTGGCCTTGTTCGTGCGCACGATCCCGGTCGGCAGGGTCAACTTGCCGTGGGCGCCGGCGCCGATGCCGGAATAGTCGCCGAAGGTCCAATAGTTCATGTTGTGGCGGGCTGCCGAGCCGGGTTGCGCGTACGCGGATACTTCGTAGCGCCCGAACCCTTGTAATTCGAGAACTGCCTGGCCCGCTTCGGAGATGTCGGCTTTTTCGTCCAGGGCGGGAAGCGGCGGAGGGTGTATCGCGAATGCGGTGTTCGGCTCGATCGTGAGTTCGTACCAGGAAATGTGAGTGGGTTCGAGTGCGATGGCGCACTCGAGGTCGGCGATGGCCGCCGCGGCGGTCTGCTCGGGCAGACCGAACATCAGGTCGATATTGAACTCGTCGAAACCCGCCCGGGTGATCGCCGCCGCGGCGCGCCTCGTTTCTTCGGCGGTATGAATCCGTCCAAGTCGCTTGAGATTTCCATCGTGGAACGACTGGGCGCCGAGGGATATGCGACCAATTCCGGCGGCGGCGTAGTCTTTCATGGCGCCAGCGGTCTCCACGGTCCCCGGGTTCGCCTCCATGGTCACTTCCACGCCATCGGACAGTTCGAATGCGTCGAGCAGCCGCGCGAAGCCACGCGCCGGCAGCAGGCTCGGCGTGCCACCGCCGAAATAGACGGATGCGATGTCGAACGGCATGCGCTCGCGTTCACGCGCGAAGTCGGCGAGCAGGGCGTCGACGTAGTCCGCCTCCGGCAATGCTCGATTGAGCGCGTGGGAGTTGAAGTCGCAGTATGGGCACTTGCGCACGCACCACGGGATGTGCACATAAAGGCCGCTCATGGCGCGTCCCGCTGGCGAAGGGCTGCAGCGAGGCGCCTGGCGGCGAGGCCGCGATGGCTGTGCGCGTTCTTGGTGTGCGGCTCGAGTTCGGCGGCAGTCGCCTTGAACTCGGGTACGAAGAAGTGCGGGTCATATCCGAACCCGTGCGTTCCCCTCGGGGTGTCCACAATCAGGCCGTTCCACGCAGCGGTGGCGACTACCGGGGCCGGGTCGTCCACGCGTTCGATGTACACCAGTGCACAGTAGAAATGCGCGCGGCGGTCCTCGATCCCGTCGAGTGCCGCGATGAGACGCTGGTTGTTGCCCTCGGCCGTTGCGCCTTCACCGGAATACCTTGATGACAGGAGACCGGGCGCGCCGCCGAGGGCCGGAACGACCAGGCCGGAGTCGTCGGCGATCGCGGGCAGGCCCGTAGCCGAAGAGGCATGGCGCGCCTTGATCAACGCGTTCTCGATGAACGTCGCCCCGTCTTCCTCGGGCGACTCCAGGCCGAATGCCGTCATCGGACGCAGCTCGATGCCGGCGGGGACCAGCAGACTGGAGAGTTCTGCCAGTTTGCCCGCGTTGGCGCTGGCGAGAACAGTCACTTGCCGGGGCAGTGCCTGAGCCTGGTTCATGCCGTCCATATGATCGGCCCCCCACAAGCTGCGTTTACTCCGGCATTTTACTCCGAACCAAATATTGGTCAGGTGCGCGTTCATCTGCTGCTTCTGTTTCGTCTGCCGCCATGGCCGCCCCGCCGCGCCACCCGCAGTTGCGGCCCAGATCCCCACTCGCCGAACGGCTGATTTTCGGTGATAAGCATGGAGCGGCGCTCGTAGCGCGAGCTGACGAGTTCGAACAGGGCGCTGGTCTCGGCCTGGTCCTTTCGCACGTGCGCGATGTCGTCGAGGATGAGGAGGTGGTTCTTGTCGAGCTTCCGGATGGCGGCTTCGAGGGTGCAGGCGCTGGACGAGGTCGGTGGTGCGCCGTAGAGGACGCGGAAGCCGTTCTGCCTCATAGCAGTGCGGAACCAATTACATGGTGCAGCAAAATCCCAGCGTTGAGAGAACCTAAGTTTCTGATTAACGCGTGGTTTATGTGCTGGCACGGTTGTTGCTTTATGGTTCGGCATGAACGCAGCAGCAGAGAGCAGCGCCGATGCCGACCGACACGTCGTCGTGGTTGGAAATGGCATGGTCGGCCATCGCTTCGTGGGACTCGCCGCTGCCGTTCCGGGCGTGGCGATTACCGTGTTCGGCGAGGAACCGCGCCGGGCCTATGATCGCGTACACCTTAGCGAGTATTTCGCGGGCAGCAGTGCCGACGACCTCGCACTGGAGGAACCGCCGTCGGATGCGACGGTTCACGTCGGCGAGCGCGTCGTCGAGATCGACCGCGAATCGAACGCCGTCCACACCGACAAGGGTCGGCGCATTGACTACAACACCCTCGTCCTCGCCACCGGTTCCTATCCCTTCGTGCCGCCGATCGAGGGCAATGAGCAACCGCACTGCCACGTCTACCGCACCATCGAAGACTTGAACGCCATCAAGGCCTCCGGAACGGATGCCCGGGTCGGTGTCGTAGTGGGCGGCGGTCTCCTCGGTCTCGAGGCCGCGAATGCGCTCAAGAACATGGGCCTTGCAACGCATGTCGTGGAGTTCGCGCCGGTCCTGATGGGGACGCAGTTGGACGACGGTGGCGGGACGATGCTGCGCGGCATGATCGAGAGCTTGGGCGTCTCGGTGCATACCGGCAAGAACACCCTGCGCATCGTCGCCGGCGAGTCGGCCCGGTACCGGATGGAGTTCGCCGACGGCGACACGCTCGAAACCGATGTCGTGGTGTTCTCCGCAGGAATCCGACCACGTGACGAACTGGCCCGCGAATGCGGACTCGCGGTGGGCGAACGTGGCGGCATCGTCATCGACGAATATTGCGCCACCTCGGATCCCCACATCTTCGCGGTTGGAGAGTGCGCGCTCTACGACGGGCGGATCTTCGGCCTGGTCGCGCCCGGCTACGAGATGGCCAAGGTCGCAGCCGGGGCGGTGGCCGGGAACCGTGACACGAGGTTCCGCGGTGCCGACATGAGCACCAAGCTGAAGCTGCTCGGCGTCGATGTCGCCAGTGTCGGCGATGCCCACGGTCGAGCCCGGGGCGCTACCACCTACACGTATATCGACGAACGCGACCACGTATACAAGCGCATTGTCGTCAACAAGACCGGCAAGAAGCTCCTCGGCGCGGTTCTGGTCGGCGACACAGACGACTACGGCATGTTGCTGCAGACGATGCAGAACGAATTGGCCCTGCCGAATCACCCGGACGCCCTGATCCTGCCGCAGCGCGAGGGCGGCGGCATGCCCGCAGGTGCTGTCGCCGCACTGCCGGACAGCGCCCAGATCTGCTCGTGCCACGACATTTCGAAAGGCACGATCGTGAACGCAGTCGCGGATGGGGCCACCACGCTCGGCGCGATCCGCAGTTGCACCAAGGCCAGCACCGGCTGCGGCGGCTGCGGGCCGCTGGTCACGCAGTTGCTGAATGTGGAACTCGAACAGCGCGGCATCGAGATCAACACCGACCTCTGCGAGCACTTCCCGCACACGCGCCAGGAGTTGTACCACCTCGTCCGGGTGGAACGCATCACCGCGTTCGACGAGTTGATCGAGAGGCACGGTCGGGGCCTGGGTTGCGATATCTGCAAGCCCGCCGTCGCGTCTATCCTGGCGGCGTGCTGGAACGACCATGTGCTTACGACGCCGCACGCACCGCTGCAGGACACCAACGACCGCTTTCTGGCCAACATTCAGAAGAACGGCACGTATTCCATCGTGCCGCGCGTCCCTGCAGGGGAGATCACGCCGGACAAGCTGATCGCGCTGGGGCAGGTCGCGAAGAAATACGACCTCTACACCAAGATCACCGGCGGCCAGCGGGTCGACCTGTTCGGGGCGCAGGTTCACGAGTTGCCGCTCATCTGGCGGGAACTGATCGACGCCGGTTTCGAGACCGGCCATGCCTACGGCAAGGCGGTACGCACCGTTAAGTCCTGCGTCGGCAGCACCTGGTGCCGCTACGGTGTGCTCGACAGCGTAGGCATGGCGATCGCCGTCGAGAACCGCTACAAGGGCTTGCGGGCGCCCCACAAGGTCAAGTTCGCCGTTTCCGGCTGCACCCGGGAATGCGCGGAGGCGCAGAGCAAGGATGTCGGCGTCATCGCCACCGAGATCGGCTGGAATCTCTACGTCTGCGGCAACGGCGGCATGCGCCCGCGCCATGCCGATTTGATCGCCACCGGTCTCGACGACGAGATGCTGATCAAGTTGATCGACCGGTTCCTGATGTTCTACATCCGCACCGCCGATCGTCTCCAGCGCACCTCGGTGTGGATGGAGAACCTCGAAGGCGGTCTCGACTATCTCAAGTCCGTGATCATCGACGACCAGCTTGGATTGGTCGCTGACCTCGAGGCCGACATGGAACACGTGGTGGGCACCTACCAGTGCGAATGGAAGGCCACGGTCGAGGATCCCGAGAAACTCAAACGTTTCCGCACGTTCGTCAACAGCGAGCAGGCCGACGACTCCCTCGTTTTCGTCCGCGAACGAGGGCAGCGACGCCCGGCGCTCGAATCTGAAATGGCTTAAGGAACCTGGACTATGCACAACCCAAGCAATGCCGATTGGACCACCGTTTGCGCACTCGATGCCGTTGTCCCCGACACGGGCGTTCGGGCGCTCGTGGGCGATGCCCAGGTGGCGGTTTTTCGGATCTCGCAGTGGGATCAGATGTTCGCCATCGACGCCGTCGACCCGTTCAGCAACGCGCCCGTGCTGTCGGGCGGCATCGTTGGCGACGTCAGGGGACAACTCGTCGTCGCGTCCCCGATCTACAAGCAGCACTTTAGTCTCCATACCGGGGAGTGCCTCGAGGACGAGGCGGTCGCCGTACGAACGTTCGATGCGCGCGTGCTCGACGGCCACGTCCAGGTTCGCCGCTTTTCTTCCGAGGGGCTTCCCCTCGCGCAGCCCTCTTCTTGCGAGGGGAAACCCCTCGCGCACCCTGGCTGAGGGCTCTCCCATGTTGTTCGGACGGCGCCACAAGAATCCAATTCGCATCGCCAACAAGGCCGTTGCCGAGTGGAAGTACGCCACCTGCGGCTACTGTTCGGTCGGTTGCTCCATCGAAGTGGGTGTCGATGCGCTCGGCAAGCCGGTGACGACACGCGGGGTCGGCGGTGCCGACGTTAACCGCGGCAAGCTGTGTATCAAGGGGCTGACGCAGGCGCAGATCTTCGCCGCACCCGGCCGCGGCAGCGTGCCCAAGGTGCGCGACCGGATTCTCGAGGACTGGCAACGCGCCGACTGGGACTCGGCGCTGGACCGCGTCGCGGATGGATTCAAACGGACCCAGGCCCGCTACGGACGCGACGCGGTGGCCGTCATCTCCACCGGGCAGATCATGACCGAGGAGTTCTACACCCTCGGCAAGCTGGTACGCGGGGTCATCGGCACCAACAACTACGACGGCAACACCACGCTTTGCATGGCTTCCGCGGTGTCGGGGTACAAGCGTTCGTTCGGTTCCGACGGCCCGCCCGGCTGTTACGGCGACTTCGAGCACACGCAGTGCCTGTTGGCGTTCGGCTCGAACCTGCCGGAGCAGCATCCGATCATCTATTGGCGCCTCAAGGAAGCGCTCGAGAAACGCAAATTCCCGGTCATCGTCGTCGATCCCCGGGTGACGATGTTCGCCCAGTTCGCGGACATCCACCTGCCGGTGACCCCGGGCACCGACCTGGTGCTGCTGAACAGCCTGTGCCACGTCATCCTCGAAGAGGGTTTGCACGACGAGGCCTACATTCGGGCCCACACCGACGGTTTCGAGGACTTCGCGGAGACGGTTGCCGAGTACGACCCCGCGACGGCGGCGAATATCTGCGGGATCGACGAGGACACCATCCGCACGGTGGCGCGCCTGTACGGCAAGGCGAATGCGGCGATGGCGATCTGGACGATGGGTATCAACCAGTCCACGCACGGTAGCGACGGTGTGTGCGCGATCAACAACCTGAACCTGGCCACCGGCAATATCGGCAAGCCCGGCGGTACGAGCCTGTCGATCACGGGCCAATGCAACGCCATGGGCACGCGCGAGTGGTCGTCGTGTTCCGGTTTGCCGGGCTACAGGCAGCTTGAGAACCCGGCGCACCGGGACGAGGTCGGCAAGTTCTGGAACGTCGATCCGGAGTTCTTCCCGAAACAGCGCGGCCTCTTTCAGACCGACATCTTCCCGGCCATCGAGACCGGGCAGATCAAGGCGCTTTGGGTGATCGGCACCAATCCCATGACATCCATGCCGAATACGCCGCGCATTCGGAAGACATTGCAGAACCTCGATTTCTGCGTTGTCCAGGACGCCTACGAAGATGTCGAAACCGCAGACTACGCGCACGTCTTCCTGCCCGCATCGGTGTGGGCGGAGAAGGAGGGCTGTTTCACCAACACCGAGCGACGCGTGAATCTCACCCGACCCGTGACGGCACCGTTCGCGGACTCCAAGCCCGACTTCTGGATCTTCACGTCGCTTGCCAAGCGTTGGCCGGGTGCCGCCGCGATGAACTGGCCGCATACCCCGGAAGCCGCATTCGAGGAGATGAAACAGCTTTCCAAGGGCCGGGATCGAAACCTGGACATTTCCGGCATGACCTACGAGAAGATCGAGGCCGCGCGCGGCATCCAATGGCCGATGCGCGAGGGCGATGACCGCTCTTGCGACGGGCAAGCCCCTCGCGCTCCCCGGGGTTCGCCGCGGCTCTACGGCGATGGCACGTTCGCATTCCCCGACGGCAAGGCGAGGCTCTTGGCGTTGCCGTACGTCGAGAACAACGAGCGTCCGGACGAGGAGTTCCCGTTCTGGCTCAACAGCGGCCGTGTGGTCGAGCATTTCCACACCCGGACCAAGACCGGCAAGGTCGGCGACTGCAACAAACACTCGCCGACGCCATACATGGAGATGAATCCGGACGCGGCGGATGAACTGGGCGTCGATCAAATGGGCTATGCGCGCATGGTGTCCCGGCGCGGCGACGCCGTGGTGATGGTGCAGCGCACGCAGCGCGTGCCCAAGAACATGGTTTTCATTCCGTTCCACTTTCACGAGTGCGTGAACCGGCTGACGCTGGGCCTGCTCGATCCCTATTCGCGCCAGCCCGCGTTCAAGCAGTGTGCGGTGCGGATCGAGTCCGTGGACCAGTCCGACGCGGCCGAGTGGAACAGGGCTTTGAGGACGTACTAGGTGATTCCCCTCCGCGTCGACGAACCCGACTACGCGAAGTTGGCGGATGCCACCGCGCAGACGCTAAACCGGTACGGCAACCCGATTCAGTTGTTGCCCGACGGCGACAAGGGCGTGAGCCTCCGCATCAACGGCGATGCGGGGATCGGCGACAATCCCAACCGCACGCGCCAGCACGCGTTCCATTTCACGGCGGACAACTGCATCGGCTGCCATGCCTGCGAAGCCGCCTGCAGCGAGAAGAACGACTTGCCGCCGCACTTGAGCTTTCGCTCGGTCGGCTACGTGGAAGGCGGCACCTATCCCGATTACACGCGCATCAACATCTCGATGGCGTGCAATCACTGCGACGACCCGGTCTGCCTCAAAGGATGCCCCACCCTCGCGTACACCAAGCACCCCGAGTACGGCGCCGTCATCCAGGACCCGGACATCTGCTTCGGTTGCGGCTATTGCACCTGGGTGTGTCCCTACAACGCGCCGCAACTCGACCCGGTGGCTGGCCAGGTCGAGAAGTGCAATATGTGTGTTGATCGGCTGGAAGTCGGCCTGAAGCCCGCGTGCGTCTCGGCTTGCGTGGGCAATGCCCTGGATTTTGGTGTCGTGGAGAACGTCCCGGAGCGACGCGAGCAAACCGACACCAGTATTCCCGGATTCCCCGACCCGACCATCACCAAGGCGAACATTCGCTTCCAGCAGGCCAATCCGACACCACACGAGGTCACGCGGCCTGACTCGTCACCGGTGAAGTATCGGCGTAACGGCGCGGGATCCGGGTTCCGGCCGGTTGTCGATCCCAAGGAAGGCGTCCAAAGGCAGTGGAACTGGGCGCGGCTCTCGTCCCGCGAGAACCCACTGGTGGCGTTCACCTTGGCGGTGCAGGCCGCCGTCGGCGCGTTCGCGACGACGTTCGTAGCCGGCCAGGGGAGTGCCCTGGTTGCGTTGACCGCGCTCGTCCTCGTCGGCCTTGGCATGGCCGCATCCACCGCCCACCTCGGCAAGACCCTGCGTTTCTATCGTGGCTTCAATAACCTGCGGCATTCCAACCTGAGCCGCGAAGCGCTCGCGACGGCTGCCTTCGGCGCGGCGACGGGCCTGTATCTCATCGCCGATCTCGCCGGATGGACGCGTGTCGCGTCGGCCCTCGGGGCGGCGGCCGTTGTCGCGGGAGTCGCGACGATCTTCTACATGGTCCGCTGCTACCTGATACCGGCTAGGCCGTTCTGGAACCATTGGCAGACGACCACGTCCTTCGTAGGTGCGTCGCTGGCGCTCGGCGGCTGGATCGGCTTGGCACTGGCGCCCGGGTGGTCACCGCTCTTGTGCTGGGCGATCGTGGCGGGATTGGCGCTGGAGATCGCCGGCCTCATCGGGCAATCACGGGACATGCGCGCCGCGGAACATGAGGGTGCGGTGTCGCACCATGTCCAGACGACGACCTTCGGCCAGGTCTACCGACTCCGAAATGCGCTGCTGCTGGGCAACCTGATCCTGGTTGGCGCCCTCACGGTTGCCGGGGTGACGCAGCCGGCGCCTTGGCTTGTTGCCGCGCTCTTGTGCCTGGGCTCGGCAACCGTGGGCCGAGCGCTGTTCTACGTGGTCGTCGTGCCGACCACGATGCCCGGCGCCTTCTTCTGGAAAAACAAGGGATTCGAGGAACACGCCCGGGACATCGGGTTGGCCGCGAACCCCGCCGTCGGAGTTGCGCCGACGGACCACTAACGAACAACCCGCTACGGATCCATCCGGCGTAGGGGAAGGGCTTGCCCCGTCCCGCTGGCGGAGCAGGTCCGGATGCCCCATACGGGCGACCGCGAGGGTTGCCCCAACGGATTCGGGTGGGCATTTAGACAAGGAGCAATACATGTCAAGTGACGTAGCCGGATTCAACCTGCTGGCCTTCCGCGGCAAGATGAAAGTGCTGCACATGAGTTGGATGGCGTTCTTCGTCACCTTCGTGGTCTGGTTCAACCACGCGCCCCTCATGTCCGCGATCCAGGGCTCGCTCGGACTGACCAAGGCGGAGGTGTCGACGCTGCTCACGTTGAACGTGGCGCTCGCGATCCCCGCGCGGATCCTGATCGGCATGCTCACCGACAAGTTCGGCCCGCGGCTTGTCTATTCCATCCTGCTCCTGGTGGCGAGCGTGCCCTGTTTCGCGTTCGCGTTGGCCGACACGTTCGTGCAGGCGGCGGTCGCGCGCTTCCTGCTCGGCTGCATCGGGGCTGGCTTCGTGGTCGGCATCCGCATGGTGGGAGAGTGGTTCCCCGCCCACGAACTCGGGCGCGCCGAGGGCGTCTACGGCGGATGGGGCAATTTCGGTTCCGCCGCTGCGGCGATGTCGCTGCCCACGCTGGCCCTCTTGTTCGGGGGCGATGACGGCTGGCGCTACGCCATCGGCACGACGGGTGTGCTGGCCATCGTCTTCGGCCTGCTCTACTACTTCAACGTCTCGGACACGCCGAAGGGTTCGACGTATTTCAAGCCGAAGAACCTCGGTGCCATCGAGGTAACCAGCAAGGGCGACTTCTACCTGCTGCTGATCATGAAGGCGCCAATCTTCCTGGCGCTCGCCCTTCTGACCTGGAAACTGTCGACGGGCGGCGTCGACCTGCTCTCGGACAACGCCGCGAATACCATCTACGCGTTCCTGCTTGCCGGATACGGCTACGATATCTGGGCTGCGTGGCGGGTGAACAAAGGGGTCTTCGAGAAACCAGTACCCGAGTTGCACCGCTACAAATTCAAGCAGGTCGCGGTGTTGAACATGCTCTATTTCGCCACGTTCGGTTCCGAACTGGCGGTGATCTCCATGCTGCCGCTGTTCTTCAGCGACGTGTTCGGCCTCAACATGGTGCAGGCTGGCCTGCTGGCGTCGTCGTACGCCTTCATGAACCTCATGTCCCGCCCGGCGGGCGGCTTGATCAGCGACTTCTTCGGCCGCAAGCCGACGCTCCTGATCCTGATCGCCGGACTCGCCATCGGCTATTTCACGTTCGCGTTGGTGGACTCCTCGTGGCCGCTGGTCTTGGCCGTGATCACCGCGATGGCCTGCTCGTTCTTCGTACAGGCCGGTGAAGGTGCCGTTTTCGCCGTCGTTCCGCTGATCAAGCGACGGCTAACCGGGCAGATCGCCGGCATGACGGGTGCCTACGGCAACATCGGCGCGGTGTGCTACTTGACGATCTTCTCGTTTGTCGGCTATGAGGCGTTCTTCGCTATCATCGGCGTATCGGCGGTACTCGGTTTCCTGGTCCTGTTCTTCATGGAGGAGCCGCGCGGCCACATGGCCGAGATCCGCGACGACGGCACCGTGGAGTTGATCGAAGTTGCCTGACCCGCGGGCTAACCTTGCGGTCGATGGCGCAAGAAAAGGGTCCGTAAAGGTCGCCCCCGCAGCGGCCCGCGGGCGCGAATCCACACCGTCGGAACCCGGTCGGGCGACGGAGACCGTCGTGCAAGTAGCCACGAGCAGTGTCGAACTGAAGGTCAGCTACGGCGGCACCTCGGTTGCCGGCGCCCGGGAGGCCAACGAGGACGCGTTTGCGGCGTCGCCACCGGACCGGCTGAAGGGCGCGGTCGCTTTGATCGCCGACGGCATGTCGAGCGGCGCGCTTGCCGCGAAGGCCAGCCAGACCGTGGTCACGGAATTCATCGACGAATATCTCGCCACGCCCGAGACCTGGACTGTGAAGACGTCCGCCGCGCGGGTGCTGAACGCACTGAACCGCTGGTTTTGCCACCACGACGGGATGGCGACCACGGTGAGTGCCTTGGTCACCAAGGGTCGCACGGCGCACATCTTCCATGTCGGCGATAGCCGGGTGCACCGGTTCCGCGACGGCGAACTCGAACAACTCACCCGCGATCACCGCCGCCACGCCATGCTGACCAATGCACTCGGCATGGACCTGGACATCGAGGTCGACTACCTGGCCGAAGACCTGGCGAAGGGCGATGTCTTCGTACTCACCACCGACGGCGTACACGATGCGCTCCCGGTTCGACACCTGCGCGAGCGCGTGGCGTGTGCGACCGGGAACACGACGCTTGAGAGCGTATCCCAAGCCATCGTCGACGCCGCCTTGCGACGGGGCAGCGAGGACAATTTGAGCTGCCTGCTCGTACGCATCGACGACACGCCGGACGAGGCCATCGACGAAGCGCACCGCCGACTTACGCGGCAGGTCATCCCGCCCGTGCTCCGGGCCGATGCGCGCATCGACGGCTACCGAGTCCTGCGCACCATCGCGAGTGGGACGCGCAGTCACATGTACCTCGTCGAAGACCCGTCCGGACGGCGCTTGGCATTGAAGGTGCCTTCCGAATCGTTCGCCGCCGACGACGTGTACCTCGACGGGTTCATCCGTGAGGAGTGGATCGGCAAACGCATCGATCACCCGGGGGTGATGAAGATCCTGCCGCGCCCGGAAAGCCGCTTCCTTTACTACGTGGCCGAGTACATCGAGGGCCGCAGCCTGCGCCAATGGATGCTCGACAATCCGCAACCTGCCATCGACGAAGTCCGGCGCTTGGTGGCTGACATCGCCAAAGGCCTGCGCGCCTTCCAGCGGCTGCAGATGGTGCATCGCGATCTCAAACCGGAGAACGTCATGATTGATCGCGACGGCAACGCCAAGATCGTCGACTTCGGCACGGTGTACGTCCAAGGGTTCGACGAACTCGACAACGCGGTTCGCGAGACCCACCCCGTCGGATCGGTCGGCTATGTCGCACCGGAGTGCCTGTTGGGCCGGCCGGTTACCCATGCCACCGACATCTACGCCCTGGGCGTCGTGGCCTACGAGATGCTGGCCAGCGCCTTGCCCTACAAGCCGCCCCTCGCCCGCGATGCGAAGGCGTATTTGAATCGGCCGTATGTCCCACTCGCCCAGGCTGGCCGTGGCGACCTGCCGAGATGGGTGGACTTGGCCCTCGCCAAGGCGACTTCGCAGAACCCCGACAGTCGCTACGAGGCCCTGTCCGAACTCGTCACGGACCTGGATCGGCCCAACCCGGAACTGGTTGGCCGCGCCGAGGCGGCCCCGCTCCTGGAGAAGAACCCGACGCTGTTCTGGAAACTCGTCAGCCTGACGTTAGGCGTTTTGCTGGTGCTGAGCCTCGCGCTCGGCTAACCCGTTGTGCGATCGGCCGATGCGATCCGACTCAGTCTGCGGGTGCTGACCGACGCTCGGTTTCCCAATACAGCGTCTGCTGGAATTTCAGCACGGCCGGTCCATAGGCGGGCAGGTCCGCGGTGATCTCGAAACGCAACGTGTCCCGATCCTGGTAGGTCAGCATCGCGAGATAGTAGACGGCTTCGCCTTCCCGCACCTCGCGAAAGTCGAGCGCCTGCGATTGCCCGAGCAGGTTCTTGACGCTCCCGCGCATCGGTACCGACACGCTTCGCTCGCCGTCCGTTACGGAAACGTTGATCAGCGCCTTGTCGCGGCCCCGCACGACATCGTACCGCTCGGCGACTTCCGCGCGCAGGAAACTGGGATTGAAGACGGAATAATGGACTTCGTAGCCGTCGAACGACTGCTTCTGCTCGGCGAAAAACACTCCCGCGGCCAGTACAACGACTGCCATCGCAACGCGCGCACTCATGTGCTGGCGCGTCCGAGGCGGTAGAACGCCGTGGTGCCGAAGAGGTTGGGGAAGCGACTGATCAGGCGCCGACTCCTGTAACCGTAGTCGACGGCGAAACGTTCGATGATCGCAATGCCGATTTCGCGGCATAGCCGCTCGAAGTCGGCGAAGGTGCAGAGGTGAATGTTCGGCGTGTCGTACCAGTTGTGGGGCAGGTGTTTCGCCATCGGCATTCGGCCGCGCGACACGATCCAGGCCCGGCACACCCAATGCCCGAAGTTGGGAAACGTCACGATGCACTCGCCGCCTATTCGAAGCATCTCCCGCAGCAGCAGGTCGGGTCGCCGCACCGCCTGGAGGGTCTCTGTCATCACGACCATGTCGAAGCTCGAATCGGGAAACCTTGCCAGCCCATCGTTCAGGTCGTGCTCTATGACGTTCACGCCCGCCTTGATGCAGGCGTTGATCTGGTGCGGGTCGATGTCCATGCCATAGCCGCGGACGCCCTTGTTCGATTGCAGGTGCGCGAGCAATTCGCCGTTGCCGCATCCAAGGTCGAGCACCCGCGCTCCCGGTTCGACCAGGTTGGCGATGATGTGGAGATCTTCTCTCATTGGCCGCACTCGGAGGCGACGCGGTCGATGTAGGCCGACAGCACGTCCAGGTATCGGGGCACCTGGAGGAGAAACGAGTCGTGGCCGTGGGCCGCGTCGATGGTGGCGCCGACGACGTCCTTCTGCGCCTCGATCAGTGCGTCGATGATTTCGTCGGATCGCTCGGGGGCGAAGCGCCAGTCGGTCGAGAAGGAGATGACCAGGAATTTGCACGAGGCGTGAGAAAGGGCTTCGACCAGGTTGTCGCCGTAGTCCCGGGCGGGATCGAAGTAGTCGAGGGCGCGCGTCATCAGGAGATAAGTATTGGCGTCGAAGACCTTCGAGAACATGCTTCCCTGGTAGCGGAGGTAACTCTCCACCTGGAACTCGACGTCATGTCCGGACGCGATGTCTCCCGACTTGAGTTCCCGTCCGAAGCGGTCCCCCATGCTGTCGTCGGAGAGGTAGGTCACGTGGCCGAGCATGCGCGCCAGGCGCAGTCCGACATCGGGGTTGGATCCGACCTTGATGTAGTTGCCATCGTGATATTCGGGATCTGTGACGATCGCCTGGCGTGCGATCTCGTTGAAGGCGATGTTCTGCGCTGAGAGCTTCGACGCGCACGCGATCAATAGCGCGTGCCGCACCCGGTCGGGGAAATCAATGGCCCACTGCATCGCCTGCATCCCGCCCAGGCTGCCGCCGAGCACGGCGGCGAACGCATCAATACCGAGGGCATCGGCGAGCATGGCCTGCGTTCGCACCCAGTCCTTGACTGTCACAGTGGGAAACGTCGGCCCGTATGGGTCCCCGGTCTCGGGATTGGTGGAACGTGGCCCGGTGCTGCCGTGACAACCGCCGAGGTTGTTCAGGCTGACGACGAAGCAGCGGTTCGTGTCGATGGGCTTTCCGGGGCCGATGCATACATCCCACCACCCCGGCTTGTCGTCGTCCATGCTGTGATACCCGGCCGCATGATGGTGTCCCGACAGGGCGTGACAGACCAGCACGGCGTTCGACTTCTCGGCGTTGAGCGTTCCGTAGGTCTCGTAGACGATTTCGAAATGCGGCAGCCGGACGCCGCATTGCAGGTCGATTGGACCGAAACGCGCGGTTTCGGGAACAACCACGCCGACCGATTTGGGGGGCAGGGTCTTCATGGTGGCTTTGACTTGAGGACTTGGGTGGCGGGGGCTACAGGCCGCCCCCGAACAGCGCCCTGAACAAACCCGGCAGGAGAAAATTCTGCAGCAGCAGGATCACGAGAAACACGATGATGGGAGACAGGTCGAGACCACCCATCACCGGCAGCAATCGGCGCGCCGGCGAGAGCACGGGTTCGCAGATGTCGCGCAGGAGGGAGGTGACGGGATTGTAGGTCGTGGGGGCAAGAAACGAGATGATGATCATCGCGAAGATGGCGATCCAATAGAAGAACAGGAACAGGTCGAAGGTCCGGTAGACGCCCGCGACCACGGCGCCCACGATAATCCCGAGAGATTGCAGCAGTTCCACGACAACCATGTTGTCGAAACGTCCGGTCATGGCGGCAACGATGCCGATCGTAGCCGCGCATGTGATCCAGGTGGCGAAGAAAGCGGAGAGATCGAGGTTCTTGTAGGTCGGAATGACCTTCCTCAGGGGACCCAGTACCGGATCGGTATACCGGATGATGCCCTGGGAAATCGGGTTGAAGAAGTCTGCGTGCGTCGCCTGCAGAATGAAGCGCACGAGGAACAGCACCGAGACTGCGCTCAGCAGGTATTGAATGATGAAGGCAAACGGATCGACCATGCTTCCTGCCGCAATTCCCGGTTACTTGCCGAACTCTTCCGCGAGCTCTCGCGACCGCTGGCAGGCGGCCTCGATCGCCCTTCTGAACTTTGCCCGCACGCGGGCAGCGTCAAGTATAGATAGGGCACGTTCCGTCGTGCCACCCGGAGAGGTGACGCGCTCGCGCAGGACTCGCGGCCCGACACTCTCTGCTTCGGCCATGCGAGCGGCGCCCAGCACGGTGGCTGTCGCGAGGCGCTCGGCGGTAGCCGCGTCGATGCCGAGTTCGACACCGGCTTCGATCATGCCTTCGAGGAGATAGAACGCGTAGGCCGGTCCGCTGCCGGACAGGGCCGTCACGGCATGCAGGCTGTCCTCGTCATCGAACCAGACGACCTGGCCGGCCGCAGACAGAATCCTCTCGGCCAGGGCCCTCATGCCGGGCTCGACGAATCCATTTGCCGTCAATCCGGATATGCCCGCCCGCAGTAGTGCCGGGGTGTTCGGCATGCATCTCACGATCGGTTGCTTCGCGGACGTCGAGCGAGAGATCGCCTCGATGGGCACGCCGGCCGCGATGGATATGACGAGTTGGCGGGTCGTCAGGGGCAGCGCTTCGACTACTTCCCGAATGACCTGGGGCTTTACAGCCAGTACCACGGCGTCTGCGGCATCGACCGCGACGGCATTGACCTGGGTGGTGGAAACACCTTCGAAACGCTCGAGCTGGTTCGGTATCGGATCGGCCACGACGATGTCGAGCTGGCCGTCCGGCGTGTCACCCGCCTTGGTTGCTGCCCGCAGGCCGCCAACGAGGGCGAATGCCATATTGCCGCCGCCGATGAATGCGATCCGTTTCACGCGCCCCTCGGGCCGAAGATTGCCGTGCCGATCCGCACGCAGGTGGCGCCTTCCTCAATGGCCACGGCAAAGTCGTCGCTCATGCCCATGGAAAGCGTGTCCCAATGGGGTCCGCCCGCCGGCCGGTGGCGGTCCAGCAGTTCCCTCGTCAACGAAAAGCTGTCGCGCATGGCTTGCACATCCTCCTTCGGCGCCGGTATGACCATCAGACCTCTCAGCCGCAGGTGGGTGAGGTCGCGTACCGCATCGATGAACTCGCCCACGGCATCGGGTGCGATGCCGGCCTTCTGCGGTTCTGCATCGATATTGAGTTCGATGCACACGTCGAGCGGGTCCATTCCTGCGCGGCTGGAGTTTAGTCGCTTGGCGATCCGCTTTCGATCAAGCGTGTGCACCCATTGGAAGTTTCGGGCGATGTCCCGGGTCTTGTTGGACTGCACGGCGCCGATGAAATGCCAGTTGATGTCGCGCCCGGTGAGAGCCCGTACCTTCGGCAACGCTTCCTGCAGGTAATTCTCGCCGAAGTGCTCAACGCCGGTATCCGCGGCAGCGGCGACCTCTTCGGCCGAGCGTGTTTTCGATACCGCGAGCAGGCATACGTCCTCGGGTGATCGGCCGGAGCGCAGCGCAGCGCGGGCGATTGCGTGCCGAACGCAGGCGACCGAGCGAGCAACCGAAGGTCCAGCCCCCATTTCTCACGAAACACCGGGTTGAGTAACTGAAGTCATTTAAGCACCAGCGGCACGCGATTGCAGAGATTGTCCATGTGTCTCGCGGTCTCGTCGACGGATACTTTGCGGGTCGAAGGGCATTGCGGCAAATCGAGTATTCGCGGGCGTGGAAATAATCGATCTTCTTTCGCGCGCCATCGCGGCCGGCGGGTCGGATCTGCACCTGTCCGCCGGATTGTCTCCCATGGTCCGCGTCGATGGCGAACTGCGGCGCCTGCACGAGGAGTCGGTGCCTGACCGCGGGGTCCGGGCGATGCTCGGCACGGTCATGAACCGGAGGAGTCGGGAAGCGTTCGAGAAGTCATTCGAGACGGACTTCGCATTCGAGGCAAGCGGGATCGGGCGCTTTCGGGTCAACGCGTATCAGCACAACCGTGGCGCGGGCGCCGCATTCCGCATGATTCCCTCGAAGATCCCGACCATGGACGAGCTGAACCTGTCGCCGGTGTTCAGGGAAATCGCCATGGCGCCTCGGGGCCTGGTGCTGGTTACCGGTCCAACCGGCTCCGGCAAGAGCACGACGCTGGCGGCGCTGATCGACTGCATCAACGCCAATCGGCGGGAACACATTCTCAGCATCGAGGACCCTATCGAGTTCGTACACGCCAGCCGGTCATGCCTCGTTACCCAGCGCGAAGTGCTTCGCGATACCGCAGGCTTCAACGCGGCCTTGCGCTCCGCGCTCCGGGAAGACCCCGACGTCATCCTGGTGGGCGAGATGCGCGACACGGAAACGATCAGGTTGGCGTTGACGGCGGCGGAAACCGGACACCTGGTGTTTGGCACCCTGCACACCGCGTCTGCGGCGAAGACCGTCGACCGCATAGTCGACGCCTTTCCGGCAGGGGAAAAGAACATGGTGCGTTCGGCGTTATCCGAGTCCCTTCATGCAGTCGTTTCACAGACCCTGCTCAAGGCGGTCAGGGGCGGACGCGTAGCGGCGCACGAAGTCATGCTGGCGACGCCGGCGATACGCAACCTGATCAGGGAAGACAAGACGGCGCAGATGGTCTCGGTAATGCAGACCGGTGCGGCCCTCGGCATGCAGACCCTGGATCAATGCCTGCGCGGGCTGGTGCAAAAGGGGCTGGTATCGCCGGAAGCGGCGCGCGCGAAGGCCCGGATACCCGGGGATATCTGATGGCAGTCCCTAACGGTCTGCGAGCAGGAACTCGAGCAGCGCCTTTTGCGAGTGCAGTCGATTGCCGGCCTCGGTGTATACGACCGATCGGGGGTCATCCAACAGGTCTTCGCTGACTTCCTCTCCCCTGTGCGCCGGTAGGCAGTGCATGAAGATCGCGTCCTGGTTGGCGAGATCCAGCAGCGAGGGGCTGACCTGGTAGCCGTCGAAGACGTTCCGGCGTTCTGCGGCCTCTTCGTCGTGCCCCATGGAAGACCAGACATCGGTGACCACGAGATCGGCATTCTCGACCGCCGCTTTGGGGCTCTCGACCAACTCGGCGTTGTCGGTGTCGGCGAGCAGATCGCCATCGGGCTGATGTGACTCGGGCGCCGCGATCCTTAGACGAAAACGGAATTGGCGGGCGGCATTGATATAGGAGTTGCACATATTGTAGCCGTCGCCCACGAAGGCGACCGTACGCCCTTCGATGGTTCGCCCCTGCACCTCCTCGTAGGTCTGCATGTCGGCGAGCAGTTGGCACGGGTGGAATCGGGCAGTCATGCCGTTGATGACGGGCACGCTGGATGCGCGCGCGAACGCCGTGACCTCGTCGTGGCTCAAGGTCCGGATCATCACTACGTCGACCATTTCGGAGAGCACGCGAGCCGTGTCTTCGACGGGTTCTCCCCGCCCGATTTGGGAGTCGGCCGGACCCAGGTTGATCGCGTGTCCTCCGAGTTGGTGCATTCCTGTTTCGAATGCCACCCTGGTGCGGGTCGAACTGAGCCCAAAGACCATGGCGAGGGTCTTGCCTTGAAGAGGCGTCCACGCTGTGCCGGCGGCCTGGAGACGCTTCAGTTCCGCGCCGCGGTTCAGGATCTGGCGGAGTTCTTCGGGACTGAAATCCCGCAACGTCAGAAAGTGTCGCGTTTGCATGGCCTCATGCCATCGCCTTGACCAGGCGGACGACGGTGGCGACGACCTGGTCTGCATCCTCGTCGGAGAGGATCAACGGTGGCAGGAGCCGGACCACGCTGTCTGCGGCGACATTCAGAATGACGCCGGCCTGCATCGCATCGGTCACCATCTGCGGACACGGCCGATCGAGTTCGACGGCCAACAGGAGTCCCTTGCCGCGGATGTCCTTGACGATGTTGCTGCCCGCGAGACCCTCACGCAGTCCGGCGAGCATGCGCTCCCCGAGTTCTCCGGCACGCTCGATCAACCCGCCTTCGAGTTCGTCGAGAACCGCGTTCGCCGCCGCGCAGACCAGCGGATTGCCGCCGAAGGTGGAGCCGTGGGTGCCGGCGATCAGCATTCGGGCAGCATTTCCGCGAGCCAGGCAGGCGCCGATGGGCACCCCGTTTCCGAGCCCCTTGGCGGTGGTGACCACATCGGGAAGGATGTCGCTGTGCTGATAACAGAAGTACTTGCCCGATCGGCCGTTCCCCGTCTGCACCTCGTCGAGGATCAGCAGCCAGTCGTTGGCATCGCACAACGCGCGCAGACGCGTCAGGTAGTCGTCCTCGGGGATGTGTATGCCGGCTTCTCCGAGAATCGGTTCCACCATGACGGCAACGACGTTGTCGTCGTTCTCCCCGATACTGCGTACCGCGTCGATGTCATTGAAGGGTGCGCGGACGAAGCCGCCCAGGAGCGGCTCGAAGCCGGCGTGAACCTTGCGGTTGCCGGTGGCCGTGAGCGTTGCCATGGTGCGGCCGTGGAAACTGTTGTCCATCACGACCGTGTGGGGGACATCGATGCCGCGCTCGTGACCGTATAGCCGCGCGATCTTAATGGCCGCCTCGTTCGCCTCGGCACCGGAGTTGCCGAAAAAGATGTTGTCCATGCCGGAAAGCGCGGTCAGCCGGTCGGCGAGCTTTTGCTGCCCGGCGATGCCATAGAGGTTCGAAGTGTGGATGAGCGTACGCGCCTGTTCGGCGATGGCCTCGCTGACGCGGGGATGCGCGTGGCCGAGACCGGTGACGGCGATTCCGCACAGCGCGTCGATGTACTCCCTGCCGGCGTCGTCGTAAAGGCGCGCTCCACTTCCCCGGGCGAATGTCACGGGTAGACGATTGTAGGTAGGCATGATGCTGGTCATGGTTACGCCCTTCGGTTGCAGTTGCCGCGCAGTCGGCCTCCCGGTCCTCGCCCTGGCGTAGGCCCTGCCGTTTGCGCGGGACAAAAAACAAAGCGGGCAGCAACATGCTGCCCTCCAGAACAAGCATCGTAGCAGCGATTCGCGCCAGTTCAAGCATGGGGCGAGGAATGAGGCAAGGTGGTCCTCCGGTGCGGATTCTGCATGAAGGGTTGCAGCGTGCTACGTTCGAATACACAATTGCGCTACCGAAATGGCTCGCGTTGGTCGGAAAAGATGAACTTTGTCAGCGTTAGAGAGTTACGCAATCAGTCGGCGGCGGTCTGGCGATCCCTTGATCAGGAAAGGCATCTCGTGGTCACGTCAAACGGTAAACCGATCGCGCTCCTGTCGGCAACGTCGCCGGAGACCTTTGACGACACACTGGCGACCCTGCGCCAGGCTGAAGCGTTGCGGGCGATCGAATCGATGCAGCGGAGCGCGCGCGAGGCCGGAGTGGATCGTATGTCCCTCGATGAGATCAATGCCGAGATCGCCGCCGCTCGACAACGTTGAGAATCGTCGTCGATACCAATGTCCTGGTGTCGGGTCTACTGTCGCCCTTTGGTCCTCCGGGGTTCATCGTTGGCGCGATTGCCAAAGGTACGCACCGCGTGTGTTACGACGCACGAATTCTCGGCGAATACCACGAAGTCCTCCGACGCCCGGCCTTCGCTTTCCGACCAACGGATATACAGACACTGTTGTCGCGAATTGCGACTGCGGGAGAGGTGCTGTCGGCGACGCCATTGCGGAGCCGGTTGCCGGATGCCAACGACCAGCCGTTCCTCGAAGTCGCTGCAAGCGCTCGCGCTGAGTACCTGGTAACCGGTAATCTCAAGCACTTTCCGAAGAGTCACCGACAGGGCGTTCGCGTGGTCTCGCCGAGAGACTTCCTTGAGGCGACCATCGAGTGACTATTGCGATGGAGAGAGATGTGCCCCGAGAGCAGACGAACCGCTCCTTCCCTGATGCGCGAGATGCCGGGCGACGAGCGGGGAAGGGCCGGAGCCTTCAGCCGGGGAGCGCGAGGGGGAACCCCTCGCAAGAAGAGAGCCTTCAGCCGGGGAGCGCGAGGGGGCACCCCTCGCAAGTAAAGAGCCTTCAGCCGGGGAGCGCGAGGGGGCACCCCTCGCAAGTAAAGAGCCTTCAGCCGGGGAGCGCGAGGGGGCACCCCTCGCAAGTAAAGAGCCTTCAGCCGGGGAGCGCGAGGAGGGACCCCTCGCAGAAAAACAACCGAAGCCGAAGGCGACGGCTGTGGGGCAAGGAGGAACGTTCCGCATGACCCTGATCACCTGGTCCTGGCTCTTCCTCGCTCTCTACACGGGAGCCATGCTCGCGATTGGCGTGATCGGCAAGCGGCGCGTCAAGCATGCCGACGACTTCGCGACGGCGCGAGGAGCCTATGGCCCCTGGGTGCTCGCCTTCGCTTTCGCGGCCACCACGGCCAGCGGCGCTACATTTCTCGGCGGGCCGGGCCTCGCCTACGAATTCGGCACGGCCACCATCTGGAGCAACTTCCTCTACCCCATCGGCGTTTACTTCGGCGTGCTCATTTCCATGCGTCTCATCGCGACGTCGGGGAATCGATTCGGCAATCGGTCCATTCCGGAGTACCTGGGTGATCGCTATCAATCCGACGGCATCCGTGTCGTCATCTCCCTGCTGTCGCTGGTGCTGTTCTTCTACATCGTCGGGCAGTTGGTGTCCGGCCTCGTGATGTTCGAGGTCATGCTCGGCATGCCGAAGATGTGGGCGCTGATCGTGACCTCCACTGTGCTGGCGATCTACGTCGTGATGGGCGGTGCCCATGCGGACATTCTCACTGACGCTGCCCAGGGGGTCATGATGCTGATCCTCGCGGTCGTGGTGATATTCCTGTTCATGTTCGCGGTTGGCGTGGAAGGCGGACTGTCCGGCCTGATCGACAACCTGGATGCGCAGGATGACCATCTCGTCGGCCCCCTGAACAAGAGCACGCCGCTGCTGCACTCGTGGTGGTCGATCGCCTGCATACCGTTGGCGCACCTGCCGCTGGGGCTTTTGCCGCACCTCGGCAACAAGCTCTGGGCGTTGAAGGACACGGGTCAGCAGCGCACCTTCATCAAGCTCGCGTTCACCTTCGGTCTGACACTGGGCATGCTGGGCCTCGGCGGCCTGGTGGCTCGCGCGCTGGTAGGGGACTCGCTTTACGATGAGGGCGCGAACCCGAACGAAGCGCTGCCGATTCTGTTTATCGAATTGTTCCCGACCTGGCTGGCGGCGCTGATCGGCGTCGGCATCCTCGCCGCAATCATGTCGACCGCGGATGGCCTCGTGGTGTCGTCGTCGCAGGTCATCGCCAACGACCTGTATCGGCGAACGTTTGCGCGGTACCTGGCGCCGAACGCCACGGAGGAAGAGCACGACCGCATGGAACTTCTCATCAGCCGCTGGTCTACCGTGGTGGTGCTGATTCTGTGCACGCTGCTGGCTTGGCTTTTCATGCAGCGCAACATCGCGCTGATCGTCTGGATTGGCGTCGGCGGCATGATGGCGGCGTTTGCCGGACCCCTGGTCCTGGGGGCTCTGTGGCGAGGTGTCACCCGCCGCGGCGCCTATGCGGGGTTGATATCCGGTTTTGCGACGTTCGCCATTCTGCACGGGCAGGTACTGAATCCATCTTGGGTGGAAGGCATGGGCGTGCTGCACACGATCGTCGCCTGGCTGGCCGGGGAAGGGGGCAATCCCATTTCCTGTGCCGCGATAGGCGAAGGCGTCGGTGTGGTCGTGACCTTCGTCGTGTCCAAACTGACCGCGCCCTTGCCGGAGGAGCACGTGGAAGAGATCTTCCGAGGCGAAGAGGACAGTCCGGGACAGCAGGTCTGACCTCCCGGCGTCAGGCCTGCTCGCTGGTTTCCTCCCGGCCCGGCCCCAAGCTCCACTGCAATACCAGCCAGGCCGCCACGGCCGAAGCCACCGATCCGACAAGGATTCCCAGTCGGTCTCCCGCGAAGTAATCGCCGCTACCGTGCTCGAAAGCAAGACCCGCGATGAAGAGGCTCAACGTGAACCCGATTCCGCAGGCCCAGGCGACGCCCAGTACCTGCCCCCAGGTGACCCCATTCGGCAAGGACGCGAACCGCAGCAGTACGCCGATTCCGACGAAAGCGACGATGCCGGCGGGCTTGCCGAGGAAAAGCCCCGCCGCGACGCCGAGCGTCACGGGATGAAGCATGTCGTCGATGCCGATCCCGCCAAGGGCAATGCCCGCGTTGACGAACGCGAACACGGGGAGGATCGCGTACGCGACGGGGGCGTGCAGGTCCTCTTCGAGCTGTCTCAGGGGCGAGCGTCCTTCGGGGCCGCGCATGGGAACGCAGAAGGCGATGAGAACGCCCGCAAGAGTCGCGTGCACGCCCGACTTCAACATGGCGACCCACAACACGACACCGACGAATACGTAGGCCGTCACCCGCGTTACGTGGAGTCGGTTCAGGATCACACCGACGCCCAGCGCGGCGATGCCCACAAGCAGCGCCGTGAGGGACAGGTCCGCCGAGTAGAAGATCGCGATGATCGCGATGGCTGCGAGGTCGTCGAAGATGGCGAGCGTCAGCAGGAAAATCTTGAGCGAAGGCGGTACGCGTCGACCGAAGACACTTAACAGAGCCAGTGCGAACGCGATGTCGGTGGCGACCGGGATCCCCCAGCCATCGAGTGCCAGCGGATCCTGCCAATTAAGCGACGCATAGATGGCCGCCGGGACCGCCATGCCTCCGATTGCTCCAAGGCCCGGCAGTACCACTTGGCTTGCGGAGGACAGTTCGCCCTCCAGGAATTCGCGTTTGACCTCGAGTCCGATGAGAAAGAAGAACACCGCCATCAGCCCGTCGTTCACCCACAGGAGGAGCGGCTTTTCGATGGCGATCGCGCCCACCTGCACGGCGATGGTGGTGTCCACCAGTCCCGCATATGCCGTCGCGAAAGGCGTGTTCACGGCGACAAGGGCCGCGATGGCCGCGGCGAGCAGAAGGATTCCGCCGGCGGATTCGAGTCGGATGAACTCGCCGATTGCGGCTGTGATCCGGGCGGGTTGCGCGGGCCGGTCCATGGATGTCGGTCTACGCGTTTCGGACCGCTTCAGCCAGGCGCGACAGACCCTGCTCGAGGGTGACGCGCGGACAGCCGAAGTTGAAGCGTTGAAATCCCGGGGCGCCGAACTGTTCGCCGTCGGAGAGGCCGATGCCGAATCGCACGAAGTGTGAGTTGGCATCCTCAAGCCCAAGGGTGCGGACGTCTAGCCATCCGAGATAGGTCGCCTGCACGTGGGTCATTTCGACCCCGTCCAGCATTCCGACCGTCTCTTCCAGCAGGTCCCGGTTCTGCGCCAGGTAAGCGGTGACTGCGGCGAGCCAATCTGACCGATCGGTATAGGCCCACGACGCGGCCGCGAATGCGAGCGGCGAGATTTCGGCGACGAGACCCGGATCCGCGTTCTCGAACGCATCGCGCAAGGCCGGGTCCGGGATGACAGCCACGCCCAGACCCAGGCCGGGTATGTTGTATGCCTTGTTCGGGCTGAAGAGCGAGATGCTCCTGAGTTCGGGATTCAGCGTTGCGGTTGGCACATGCGAAGCGGTCGAATCCAGCAGCAGGCCGCAGTGGATTTCGTCGCTCACCAGCGTGAGGTCGTGCCGCAGGCAGAAGTCCACCAGCGTTTCGAGTTCGCCGCGATCATATGCGCGGCCCGTCGGGTTTTGCGGACTGCACAGCAGCAGCGCACATGTCGTTGGCCGCACCGCCGCTTCGAGCCGGTCGATATCCATGATCCAGCGGCCGCCTTCGCGAACCAGGTCGACAAAGATGGCTTGCTTTCCCGCATTGGCGGGCACGGACAGGAACGGGTGGTAGACCGGGACGGGTACCAGGAGACTCTGACCCGGAGCGCCGACAGCGCGTCCGGCGAGGTTGAGACCGGGAACGACCCCCGGCAGCCACACGAGCCAGTCCCGGGAGACGGACCAGCCGAAACGGTCCAGCAGCCACGCCACAAAGGCGTCCTCCAGTGCGGGTGGAGGTTGGGTGTACCCGAGAATGCCGTGACTGAGGCGTTGTTCCACCGCCGCAAGCAGTCCCGGCGGCGCCTTGAAGTCCATGTCGGCCACCCAGAACGGCAGGACTTCGGGGCCGTAAAGGACCCACTTGGTGCTCGCGGTAGCCGCGCGCTCGATGACCGAATCGAAGTCGTAGGCCATGGGCTCTGTCGTAACCCGGGAGCGGAACGGGTTTCCTCGAGGCCTACTCCTCGCCCTTCTTTTCCGTGCCGGCCACGGCGCGGTCCTTTGGCGCGCTGTCGTAGGCACCGCGAAAATCCCGGAAGGGGCCATCGCGCCATTCCAGCGCAGCCTTCAATCCGTCTTCCCGCACGCGGCGTCCCCATTCCGCGCCTGCGGCGCGCTGGGAGCTCAAGGCTTGGATCTCCGTTCCGGAGTGCAACGCCGTGCGTATGCCCATGGTTTCATACTGCCGGTTCACCGCGCGTTTGGTGTACATCAGCATCTCGTTGTCGATGAAGCCGAGGCGACGGGCGAATTTCTCCGTGAACTCTCCCAGCTCTTCTTTTGGCACGGCGTAGTTGGCCCAGCCGAGCCGCGCCATTTCGCTGCCGGAGAAGGAATCGCCCATGAAAGCGAATTCCCTCGCCTTTGCCGGCGGCAGATGCCAGGGCGCCCACATCATGTCCATGGTGGTCATGGCGCGTACCGGCGGGTAACCGATTTGGGCGTCCTCCGCGACGATGCGAAAATCGCAGGTGGTCGCCAGTTCGGTGCCGCCGGCAAGGCAATGTCCCTGGACCTGGGCGATGACGGGTTTCGCCAGCTCCCAGATGATCCAGTTCGTCATCACGACGTGCCGCGCCCATTGCGTCGCCCCGGGGTGGGTACTGCCGGTGTCGGGAAGTTGTGACCTGTGGTCGACGAAACTGTCGTCCTGGGCGCTGCGGGCCGGAGTCAGGTCGTAACCCGCCGAGAAGGAGCGCCCGGCCCCCCGCAGAATGATCACGCCGACGTTGTCGTCGTGCTCGGCCTCGCGCATCGCGTCCATCACCTCCCCGCGCAGATTGTTGCTGAGAGCGTTCAGCTTCTCCGGCCGGTTCAGTGTCACGAACGCAACACGGTCGTCCGTCTCATAGGTGATGTCGGTGTACTTCATTGCGCCTCCCGAGCGTCGGTCCTTAAGCGAAAGCGGGTGATTGCCGACATGCTATCGCAATTGCCTAGCGGGCAAGGCATCGCGAGAGAGGCGCGTTGCGGAACGGGAGGAAGGGGCGAAGCAGAGGGCTCTGGGGCGGGCGTGAAACACACCGCAGGCGAAGCCGCCGACGGTTTTCTCGGCTAATGGAACACGTCGGGCTTGTTCTGCCGCCGCACCGCCTGCTCATCGGTGATGTGCACGTCGCGGGCGGCGTTGGCGTTCGAATAGGCAACGTCGATCGCATTCGCGAGACATGCGGGGCACATGCCCTGGAGGATCAGGTCTTCCATGACCATGCCGATGACGTCGTACACGGTGATGGCCTCTTCGTGCTCTTCGTTGAATCGCCACAGCACGTCGCCGACAACCTTGGCGACTGCGTCCGCACGCGTCGCATCGCGCATTTCCCGCGCCTGGTCTTCTGTCATCGCAAATCCGTTTCCGTCGACTCGCCCGCTGGCCATGTTATCAATCCGGGCGACGGGAAACCGCCACAATCCGGATGACGTTTCGAAGCCCGTCGACGTGGCTGTCATGCCGTGTGAACATCGGCGAAGGTGGACATGTACCTTCCACCGCGTGTCGATGTGAGCGTGCGCGGCTACCGCCTCGACGGAAGTCTGGCCTTCCGGCGCATACTGCGCCGGGTTCCGCTTGGCACCTCTTCGGGTATCCAGGTACCTCATCCTTACAGATATAGTGAACCCCCGTAGCCACCGCATACCCTAAAGATTGCATGCGCGGAAACTCAAGGAACACCCATGAAGGCTTCTGATCTATTCGTCGAGTGCCTGGAGAAGGAAGGCATCGAGTACATATTCGGCGTGCCCGGTGAAGAGAATGCCGACTTCATGATCTCGCTCGAGGCCTCGAAACAGATCACCTTCGTGCTTACCAGGCACGAGCAGGGTGCGGCCTTCATGGCGGAAATCTACGGGCGATTGACCGGCCATCCGGCGGTGTGTCTCGGGACCCTGGGGCCCGGCGCGACGAACCTCATCACGGGGGTGGCGGACTCCAACATGGACCGCGCGCCCATGCTGGTGCTCACGGGACAGGGCACGACGCATCGACTGCACAAGGAATCACACCAGGTGATGGATGTCGTCGCGATGTTCGAACCCGTGACGAAGTGGGCGGAGACCGTGCGGGCCCCCGGCACCATTCCCGAGATCGTGCGCAAGGCGGTGCGCGTCGCGACGACGGAGAAACCGGGGGCGGTGCATATCGAGCTGCCGGAAGATGTCGCGAGCCTCGAGACGTCTGCTCGGCCTCTTGTTCCGAGACGCCTTCGACGATCTGTCCCGGACGACAAGATCGTGGACCAGGCGTTTGAGCTTCTGCGAAAAGCGAGCAATCCAGTCATTCTCGCCGGCAATGGTTGCATCCGGCGACGTGCAAGCAACCAGTTGCAACGGTTCTGCGAAAAGACCGGAATTGGCGTGGTCAGTACGTTCATGGCGAAAGGCTGCGTCGACATGGATGCCGACTACTGTCTCTTCACCGCCGGGCTCGGTGCGCGCGACAGGATCAATCTCGCCATCGACGAAGCCGACCTCGTGCTGTCTCTGGGGTTCGACATGGTGGAGTACCACCCGCGGCTCTGGAACCCGAGCGCGGACAAGTGCATCGTGCACGCCGACTTCCTGCCCGCGGAGGTCGATGAGCACTACTGCCCGGAGGTGGAACTGGTCGGCGACCTGGCGCACATGCTGTGGATGTTGAATGAACGCGTGGATGCGGCGGGGGGACTCTCCTTCGACCTGTCGAACCAGAGATCGCTGCGCCGGGAAATGTGGTCGGACATCATGGAGCACGCGGATGACGATACCGAGGGCAGCATCAGGCCGCAGAAGGCGATTGCGGACTCCCGGGCAGTGCTTGGACCCGAGGATGTCCTGCTGTCCGACGTCGGTGCCCACAAGATGTGGATCGCGCGTCACTATCACTGCAACGCGCCGAATACATGCCTGATTCCGAACGGATTCTGTTCAATGGGATTCGCCCTTCCGGGTGCGATCGCCGCCGCCATCGTGTATCCGGATCGACGCATCCTCGCGATCTGCGGCGATGCCGGGTTTCTCATGAACGTGCAGGAAATGGAGACCGCGAGGCGTCTTGGCGTCAATATCACCGTGCTGGTGTGGGAGGACCACGAATACGGCCTCATCGCCTGGAAACAGGAGACCACGTTTGGCCGGCACACGGAACTGTCCTTCGACAACCCGGACTGGATGCAGTTGGCCTCGGCGTTCGGATGGCACGGCCATTACTGTGGCAATAGCCGCGATCTCAAGGACGCACTGGCATCGTCGTTCACAGAGGACGGCCCCAGCCTGGTCGTCATCCCCATCGACTACCGGGAAAACCGGCTCCTGACGCGCAAGCTCGGGGAGATCACGGCGACGCTATAGGCGGCGGCCGGATAACGGCGCGCGACCTTGCGCTCCGGTCGCTACGCTCCTTCCGCTCAAGGTCGGGAGCGAAGGCCAACGGCTGCCCGAGTTTCCGATCCCTGACCCGAGTGACGGAGGGGATATTTCTACTTGGGACAACAGGGGACATTTCTACTTTGCGTTGACACACCTCGCACGCGTCGTAGCCGAAACGGTCGGCGTTTGGCAGACTTGTTTGCCTGGAACCCCGCGTTGACTGGCCGCTCGCACGTGCGGTCGACCGTCGGCGCCTGACTGCAGCGAGGAAATATGGATCTCACGGCGCATTGGGTTGGGTTTGCGGCCATCGCGATATTTGTCTTGGCCTACTCGCTCGTCATTGTCGAAGAGTTCACGCACCTGAGGAAGTCCGTGCCCGTCATGCTCGCGGCGGGCGTGATCTGGGCGATCATCGCCGCCCAATATGCCGGTGGTGGCACGGGGGCGGAGACCCACGAAGCGGTCAAACATTTCCTGGTCGAGTTCGGCGAGCTCTTCCTGTTCCTGCTCTGCGCAATGACCTACGTCAACTCGATGAGCGAGAGGCGGGTCTTCGACGCGCTGCGATCCTGGCTTGTCCGCAGGGGTTTCAGCTACCGCCGTCTGTTCTGGATCACGGGCGTCATCAGCTTCTTCCTGTCGCCCATCATCGATAACCTGACCACGGCGCTCGTGATGTGTGCGGTGGTCCTGGCCGTTGGCCGGGGCAATCGGCGGTTCATCGGTATCGCCTGCGTCAATATCGTGGTGGCGGCGAATGCGGGTGGGGCGTTCAGCCCGTTCGGAGACATCACGACATTGATGGTCTGGCAGCGTGGCCTGGTGGATTTCTTCACCTTCTTCGCCCTTTTCGTGCCGTCGGTCGTGAACTACATCATTCCCGCGCTCTTCATGTCATTCGCGGTGAGGAACGAAACCCCGTCCGTGGAGGACGAGGAGGTCGTCATGAAGCGCGGGGCCAAGCGCATCATGTTTCTGTTTGCCTGCACGATCGCCACGGCAGTCTCCTTCCACAACTTCCTGCACCTGCCTCCGTTCCTCGGCATGATGACCGGCCTCGCTTATCTCAAGATATTCGGGCACTACCTGAACAGGACCTCGAACTTGGTGAGAGTGGGGCGCGGTGCGGAGGTGGGCGACATCCAGGGATTCGACAGCTTCCGCGAAGTGTCCCGCGCCGAGTGGGACACGCTGCTCTTTTTCTTCGGCGTCATCATGTGCGTGGGCGGTCTGGGATTCATCGGCTACCTCGACATGGTCTCGGCCTACATGTACGTCGAATTGGGCCCGACAATCGCTAACACGATGGTGGGGATCCTGTCCGCCATCGTCGACAACATCCCCGTCATGGTGGCGGTGCTGCAGATGAATCCGGAGATGGACCTGAACCAGTGGCTCCTTGTTACGCTGACGGCGGGCGTCGGAGGCAGCATGCTGTCCATCGGGTCGGCTGCAGGCGTGGCGCTCATGGGACAAGCTCGCGGCAGGTACACGTTCTTCGGCCACCTGAAATGGACGCCGGTGATCGCGCTAGGCTACTTCGCGAGTATTTGGGTCCACCTCCAGATCAACCAACGATTCGTAGACATCCCGCCGGGGCTATGACGCGGGTCTGGGATCTGCCGTTTCGCCTATGGCACTGGGCGCTTGCCTTGTGCGTCCTGTTTTCCCTCTACACGGGATTGGCCGGGGACATCTCCCTGATGGACTGGCACCAGCGTTCGGGTTTCGCGATCCTGGCGCTGCTGCTCTTTCGTGTGGGCTGGTGGCTCTGGGGCGGCCGCTATGTCCGGCTGTCGCACTATCGGACGACCCCGCGCCGGTTTGTGGAACATTTCACGGGCGCCGGCAATGCTGACCCGCATACCTCGCCGGGCATCGTGCTCGCCCTCGTGTTGATCGGTGCGTTGGCAGTACAGGCTGTGACGGGTCTGTTCTCGACCGACGACATCTTCAACGAAGGTCCGCTCACGCGTCATGTGGGGGACGATGTGTCGGCGGCGATGACCTGGGTACACCATCGCGTCTTCTGGATCATCATCGCGCTGGTGTCGACCCACATCGCCGCCAACGCCATCTACGCGATGATGCGGAACCCGATCCCGCTAGCGATATTCACGGGGCGCAAGGAAGTAGATCACCCGCCCACCGAACAGTACCTGTTGCGAGGACTGTTTACCGCTGCCGCCGCCGGGGCGCTGGTGTACGGCGCGTTGCTCTGGACCGCTTAGAGACCGACGCAGGGGGAGATGGCTTGGGCGGGGGTGAGAGACGGCGCCGTCAGGGCGGCGGCGTTTGTGGCGCGAGCGCCAAGCCAAGTTCCCGCGCTCCCGTCATCCCGTGGCTGCTGCTGCAAGCCATCGAGTAACGACGGGTTATTTCTTCCGGTAGTTGTCGTGGCAGCCCTTGCACGCCTGGCCCACCTCCCGGGTTGCCGCCATGACATCGCCCCCTGTCTCGGCGGCGGCGCGAAGGCCAGCTCCCGCTTTCCTGAAGAGGTCTAGGCGTTCCGCGAAGTCATCGGGATTGTCCCAGATCGCCGGCAACGCTTCGGTGTCGTCGCCGCCGGAACCGGGAGGAAACAGGGTCGGCGTAATCTCGGCGAGCGATGCCAGGGCCGCCGCATGAACCGAGAGATGCTCCGAGTGATCGACCTTGCCCCGGAGGATGTCCATCAGCGCCTGCATGTGGCCACCGATCGCCTCCATGGTGTGATGCCGATAGTCCTTGTCGCCCTGAGAGGCCGCGAAAGGTAGCGCAGCAACGAGGGCGACTGCGCCGACAAGGGCCCGGAGGGGGGCGGGTCGATTCGTGAAGGTCATGGAACTGTTCCGATCTGAAGGAGTGCCGAACGTATACGTTGTGGGTTACCGGCGCAAGGCGTGACGCCGGGGAGAACTAACGTCCGCAGACGTCAGTTGGGACTCTGGTCGCGGCCGAGTTCGCGGCGGAGTTTTCGTTCGACCGCGTTGCGCCGGAAGTGTCCGCCGATGCACTGCGCGGCGCCGATCAGGAAACCGAGAATCAGGGCGGCGAGCAGCCACCAGAAGACGGGTGCGGGTGGCGTCTCATGGTTCAGGAGCCTGAGGCTCACTGGTGTCGCGTTGTCTGCCAGCAGCAGCGCCGAGATAGCGACGAGACAGATCGCCAGCAGGAGCGCGAGGAGTGTCTTCAAACGCCTCATCAGGCGGGCGGGCGACGCCGGAGTGTCGTCAAGTCGACACTAGTCGGAGGTGTTCGGGTTCGTGTTCACGCGGTCCCGCAGCTCCTTCCCGGGTTTGAAGTGCGGGACGAACTTCCCGGTCAGGCCGACGGACTCCCCCGTTCGAGGATTACGCCCGATCCTGGGCGCCCGATAGTGCAACGAAAAGCTGCCGAATCCCCTGATCTCGATGCGGTTGCCGTGCGCCAGCGTTTGCGACATGTGCTCGATCATCGTCTTCACGGCGAATTCGACATCCCGAGGAGAGAGGTGCGGTTGATGCGCGGAAATGCGTTCGATGAGTTCCGACTTCGTCATATGACGTGCCAACCTTTCGTTGTTCTACTCGGACGAACTTGTCTTCCTGTCCATCTGGCGCTTGATCAGATCGCCGAGGGTCGTCGGGCCACGCCGTTCGGCCTCCTTGATCCGGTGCTCGCGCAGGTTCGCGCGCTCGTCGTCCTGTTCCTTCGCCTTGATCGAAACGCCGATGTACCGGTTCTTCCGGTCGACGTTGATGATCTTCACCGAAAGGGACTGGCCTTCCTTCAGGACGTTGCGGGCGTCTTCCACCCGGTCGACGCTGATCTCGGACGCTTTCAGGGTGCCTTCGACGCCATCGGCGAGCTGGACCATCGCCTCTCTCGGCTGTACCGAAAGCACTGTCCCTTCGACGATGCTGCCCCGGTCATTGGTGTCGGCGTAGTCGATGAACGCGTTCTGGTCGAGTTGCTTGATACCTAGCGAGATTCGCTCGCGTTCGGCATCGATGGCAAGGATGACGGTCTCGATTTCCTCGCCCTTGCTGTATCGGCGAACGGCGGTCTCTCCGGGTTCGTTCCAGGAGATGTCGGACAGGTACACGAGTCCGTCGATGCCACCCTCAAGGCCGATGAAGATGCCGAAATCGGTGATCGACTTGATGTGCCCCGAGATCCGCTGGCCCCTGCTGTAGTGGGATGCGAACTCGTCCCAGGGATTCTCGCGGCATTGCTTGATGCCGAGCGAGATGCGGCGACGTTCCTCGTCGATGTCGAGGATCATGACTTCGATCTGATCGCCGACCGCCACCACTCGTGACGGGTGAATGTTCTTGTTGGTCCAGTCCATCTCGGAGACGTGCACCAAGCCTTCCACGCCCTCTTCGATCTCGGCGAAGCAACCGTAGTCCGTGAGGTTCGTTACAACCGCCTGCACGCGCGTCCGAGGAGGATAGCGGCGGGAAAGGTTCACCCACGGATCGTCGCCGAGTTGCTTCATTCCAAGCGATACGCGGTTCTTCTCGCGGTCGAACCTGAGGATCTTTATCTCCACCTCGTCGCCCACGTTGACCATCTCGCTTGGATGCCTGATGCGCCGCCAGGCCATGTCCGTGATGTGCAGCAGGCCGTCTATGCCGCCCAGGTCGACAAACGCGCCGTAGTCGGTGAGATTCTTGACGATTCCCTTCATGCGCTGCCCTTCCTGCAGCGAGGCCAGGAGTTCTTCGCGTTCCGCGCTGTTTTCGTCTTCGAGGACGGCGCGACGTGAGACAACCACGTTGTTGCGTCTCTGATCGAGCTTGATGACCTTGAATTCGAGGGTCTTTCCCTCGAGGTGCGAAGTTTCGCGCAAGGGTCGAATGTCTACCAGCGAGCCAGGCAGAAAGGCGCGAATATCATTGATGTCGACGGTGAAACCGCCCTTGACCCGACCGTTCAGCACGCCCTTGATCGCCTTCGCATTCTCGAACGCATCCTCGAGCATTTCCCAGCACTCGGCGCGGCGCGCCTTTTCGCGCGAAAGGCGGGTTGCCCCCCATCCGTCATCGACGATTTCCATCGCGACCTTCACCTGGTCGCCGATCTCGATTTCGAAATCGCCGCTTTCGGTGATGAACTGGTTGCGTGGAATGACGCCTTCCGACTTCAGCCCGGCGTGGACGACTACGACTTCGCTGTCGATGTCAACCACGGTGCCGGTGACGATGGAGCCAGGCTCCATCTCCACCGTATTCATGCTCTCTTCAAATAGCTCGGAAAAACTTTCTGCCATACGTTCTCGTTCCTGCTGCTCCGTCGGCCTAGCCTATGTCCCGCTCTTCGCCCCGCCGCCGGTGAGCGAGCGCTGGACGGCGTGGCGTAACACTTCGTCAACCACCGCCGAAATAGACATCGAAGTGGTATCGATCATCACCGCGTCGTCATCTGCTCGCAGCGGAGAAACGGGGCGTGACCTGTCACGCTCGTCGCGGGCGCCCAGGCTCGCGAAAAGGTCGGACAGACTAACATTCGACCCCTTATCTATCAACTGCTTATGGCGACGGCGCGCCCGCTCTTCGACGCTGGCGTCAAGAAAAACCTTCAGCTCGGCGCTAGGGAATACGACGGTGCCCATGTCGCGTCCATCCGCCACCAGTCCGGGGGGTCGTCGCATTCCGGTCTGTACGATTCGCAACGCGTCGCGCACGGGTCCGAGGCGTGCGACGCGAGAGGATCCCACGCTGATGGGCTCCTCCCGGATTGCCTGTGTCACGTCAGCGTTGTCTATGTGGATCGAACCGGGCTTGATATCGAAGACGAGTTGGCGCGTCATCGACGCAAGGGCTGCGTCATCGTCGAGGGCGATCCCGCGTTGCAGGGCCGCCCATGCCACGCCCCGGTAGAGCGCTCCGCTGTCCAGCAGGTTCCAGCCAAGCCGTTCTGCGACTTTCGACGCCACGGTTCCCTTGCCGGAACTGCTGGGGCCATCGATGGCGATGACGGGCGGTTGCGTGCTCACGAATAATCGGGGCCTTCATCAAGGCCGACGCGCATACCGCGGGCGCTGGCAACGCGGTGCTTCAGGGCCGCCTTGTCCTCGTCTATGGTCAGCCGCGCGGCAAGTTGGTCCGCGAGCCGCAGTACCGCCTCCCGGTTCTCCTGCAGGATGTCGCTCCAGATCGTGGGATCGGACGCCGCGATACGACTCAGGTCGCGAAAGCCGTCACCGATGTATGCCGACAGGTTGGCGTCGTCGAATTCGTGGAGCAGTTCCATCAGGGCAAAGGCGACAAGGTGGGGCAAGTGGCTCGTCGCGGCGACAATCCGGTCATGGCTGTGGGGATCGGCCAGCGTGACTGCCGCGCCGACCTGGCGCCACCAGGATTCGACCTTCGCGACCGCGCCGGGGTCCGTCTCGTCGACGGGTGTGATGATCACGGAACGTCCCTGGAACAGGTCTGCGCGGGCAGCGGAAGCGCCGACTGTCTCGGATCCTGCGATTGGATGGCACGGCACGAAATCACTAGGCACCCGGCCGCTGGCACGCAAGACGTCCACAACGGTCGCCTTGACGCTGCCGACATCGAAGATGGGCGTGCCCGGATAGCGCAAAGCTGCGTCCGCGACGCATTCGGCAATCCGGCTAACCGGGGTGGCGATGCAGACGGCTGTGGGTTCGAATGACTGTCCGCCTCCGTCAACGATGCCGAGTGCGCGTGCGGTATCGAGCGCGTCGGGATTCGAGTCGATGCCGACGATCCGGTCAAACAGGCCGCTGGCGCGCGCGGCCAGTGCGAACGAGCCGCCGATCAGGCCCGTTCCCACGAGCAGCAGAACTTTCATGGGCGACGACTGTGGGGCACTCGCATGGAACGAACGCCTCCGGGGAGCGGCCGCGACGCGGGGCGATTGGTCCATGGGCGACGAAGGCGACGACTGTGGGGCACGTTTATGCCACCTCGCGCAGGGCGGCGAGGAAGGTTTCGTTCTCTTCCGCCAGGCCGATGGAGACGCGAAGGTGGCGGGGCATATCGTAGTTTGCCAATGGGCGGACGATGACACCTTTCTCGAGCAACGCGTTGTATACGGGTGCGGCATCCCGGCCACAGTCCATCGACACGAAATTTCCAATCGACGGAATGTAGTCGAAACTTAAGGCTTCGAGTCCCGCCGCAATCTGTTCCATCCCGTCATCGTTGATCGCCTTGCTCGTGGTAACAAAGGCGTCGTCGGCGAGAGCGGCTTCAGCTGCGGCCAATGCAACGCTCGAGGCATTGAACGGTTGCCGGATGCGATTCATGAGATCCGCGAACTCCGGTGACGACACGCTGTAGCCGATCCTCAAGCCCGCGAGCCCATGAATCTTCGAGAAAGTGCGTGTCACGATGAGGTTTGGAAATGCCGCCTGCAAGCGCACGCCGTCGGGATAGTCAGTTCGGGCGACATACTCGCAGTAGGCTTCGTCGAGCACTACCCAGACCGTTTGCGGTAGCGCCTCGAGGAAAGCGACCAGCGAGTCATGGTCGATCCAGGTGCCGGTGGGATTGTTGGGGTTGGCGATGAAGACGATGCGCGTGGATGCGGTGATGCATTCGCGCATCGCGTCCAGGTCGTGGCCCCAGTGTTTCGATGGCGTGGCGATTGGCACGCCGTGCGCGCCGACGACCGCGCCCGGATAGACGACAAAACAGTGCGCATCGAAGACACCTAGGGTACCGGGAGATATCGCCACGCGGGCGGCGAGTTCCAGGACATCGTTAGATCCGTTGCCCAGGGTGATGTGATCGGTTCCTACGCCGAGGCGTTCTGACAACGCCCGTTTCAGGCGATATCCCCCGCCGTCTGGATAGCGCGAAAGGTTCCGAACGGTACCTTCGATTGCGGCGCGTACGCGCGGACCCGGGCCGCGCGGATTCTCGTTGCTTGCCAACTTGACGACATCGACCACGCCGAGTTCGCGCGTCACCTCCTCGATGGGCTTGCCGGGTTGATAAGGCGTCAGGCCAGTGACGCGCTCGTTGATGTTCTCCAATAGGGACAAGGGGCTAGAAGGCGGCCTGGGGATAGGAACCGAGCGAACGCACCTCCGTGGAGACCGAGCGCACTTCGTCCAGCATCGCGGTGATCTCTTCGGCCTCTTCGTGGCCGTCGAAATCGATAAAGAAGATGTAGCTCCAGTTGCTCACGCGGGATGGGCGGGTCTCGATACGCGTCAGGTTGACGCCATGACGGCGAAACGGGTCGAGGACGCGGTGAAGCGCTCCCGCCTCATTCCGCGTGGACACCAGCAGGGACGTCTTGTCCTTGCCGCTCGGACCAACCATCTGGTCGCCAATGACGAGAAACCGTGTCTCGTTGTCCGTCTCGTCCTCTATGTTCGTGGCGAGAACGCGCAGACCGTAACGTTCTGCCGCCATTTCGCCGGCGATGGCGGCCGCCCCCTGGGTTCGGGCCGCGACCCGCGCCGCTTCGGCATTGCTGACCATGGGCGTGCGAGCCACGTTCGGATAGTGCGTGTCGAGCCAACGTCGGCATTGCGCCAACGACTGCTCGTGCGAATACACGGCGGTGATGGCCTCTTCCTTTTCGTGCGACATGAACGCGTGGTTGATCGGCAGCGTGACTTCCCCGCAGATGCGCAGGCGGGAGGCCATGAAACAGTCGAGGGTATGGTTCACCATGCCTTCGGTACTGTTTTCGACGGGCACCACGCCACAGTGCGCCGCGCCGGACTCGACCTCGTGAAACACTTCGTCGATGGAGTTCTGGGCACGATTGATCGCGAAGTGACCGAAGTGTTTGACCACCGCCGCCTCGGTATAGGTGCCCGGTGGACCGAGATAGGCGACGGTGAGCGGCTGTTCGAGCGACAGGCAGCAGGAGATGATCTCCCGGAACAGGCGCCACAGGTCGCGGTCGGGAAGGGGACCGGCGTTCTCTGCCACTACCCGCTCCAGGATCTGGGCCTCCCGCTCCGGTCGATAGAACACGGTCGCTTCATCGCTGTTCTCGGCGGCCTTGATTCTCGCCACCTCTGTCGCGCCCGCAGCGCGCTCGTTCAGAAGCCGCGCGATGTCCCGATCGATCGCATCTATCCGCGTCCGCAGGGCGTCCAGCTTGTCACCGGTGTCTTCGCTCATCCGTACTCCGCTTCAAACGCGGCCATGAAGTCTATCAATGCGTCCACGCCGGCTTCAGGCATGGCGTTGTAGATGCTTGCCCGCATGCCCCCGACGCTGCGGTGACCTTTGAGGTTCAATAGTTCCCGCTCTTCGGCGGCTCGAAGAAATGCTCCGTCGAGGGAGTCGTCGGCGAGCGTGAACGCCACGTTCATCCACGATCGGTTCCGCTTCGCCACGGGACAGCGATAGAAGTTGCTCCCGTCCATCGCGGCATAGAGTTTGCGCGCCTTCCTCTCGTTGACCTCGGCAATGGCTTCGAGTCCGCCCTGCTGCTTGAGCCATTCAAGGACCAGTCCGGCAAGGTACCAGGCATAGGTCGGCGGCGTGTTCAGCATAGAGTTGGCCGCCGCATGAGCGCTGTAGTCGAGCGTGCATGGCGTATTTGCGCGCGCGCGCCCGATCAGGTCCCTGCGCACGACTACGACGGTAACACCCGCGGGCCCGAGGTTTTTCTGGGCGCTGGCGTAGATGAGGCCGAACTGTTCCACGTCGAGCGGCCTCGACAGCAAAGTCGAAGACAGGTCGGCGACCAGCGGTACATCGCCCGTATTCGGATATTCGTGAAACTCCACCCCGCCGATGGTCTCGTTGCCCGTGACGTGCACATAGGCGGCGTCGGGATTCAGGCGCCAGGTGTCCACGTGCGGCACGTGGTTAAAGTTGTCCTCTTCCGAGGACGCGGCCACGTTCACCCGGCACAGCTTGCGTGCTTCCGCGATCGCCTTGGTGCCCCACAGGCCGGTGTGCACGTAGTCGACGACAGCGTCTTCGCTCGCCAGGTTTATCGGCACCATTGCGAACTGCAGCGTGGCACCGCCCTGGAGGAACAGCACCGCGTAGTCGTCCCCGACGCCCAACAGGTTGCGAAAGTCTGCCTCGGCGCGCTCGGCGATCTCGACAAACTCGGCGCTGCGGTGGCTCATTTCCATCACGGACAGACCGCGGCCCTGGTAGTCGAGAATCTCTGCCTGGGCGCACTCGAGCACGGCGTCGGGCAACGCCGCCGGACCGGGGGAGAAGTTGTAGGCGCGCGGCACTGTTTGTCGTTGTCTTGTCGTTGCCTTGTCGTTGTCGCGACGGTTACCCGTCGTCTTCGTTTTCATCGCCGCTGTCGCCGTCGCCGCTATTGTCGTCGCCATTTTCGGTTTCGACGATGCGTTCGAGCCCGACCAGCTTGGCGTCTTCCCTGAGCGCTATGAGCTTGACGCCCTGCGTATTGCGGCCGACCGTGGGGACGGCGTCGGCACCCGTGCGGACGAGCGTCCCGAGATTGCTTATCAACATGATCTCATCGCCGTCGAATACCTGCGCGGCGCCGATGATGGGTCCGTTGCGGTCACTGGTCTGCATGGCAATAACGCCGAGTCCTCCACGGCCCTTGACGGCGAACTCATCGATACGGGTGCGTTTGCCGAACCCGTTTTCGCTGGCCGTGAGCAATAACCCGTTCTCCTTGGGGATGATCAACTTGATCACGGATTGTCCCTTGCGCAGGCGGACTCCGCGCACGCCCCTGGCGGTTCGTCCCATGGCGCGCACGTCCGACTCCTTGAAGCGCACGGCGTTGCCGGAGCTTGTGACGAGCATGACGTCGGAATAGCCATCGGTGATCGCGACGTCGACGAGATGGTTGCCGGGCTCGAGATCGAGCGCGATGAGCCCGCTTGTCCGGGGACGGAAAAACTGTTCGGCAGGCGTTTTCTTTACCTTGCCGGAGGCGGTGGCCATGAACACGAACGTATCCTCGGACAGGTCCTTGATGGGCAGCAGCGTCGTGATGCGTTCGTCCTTGTCCAGCGGGAGCAGGTTGACCAGCGGTCGACCCTTGGCGCCGCGGCTGCCCTGCGGGATCTGGAACACTCGCAGCCAGTAGACCTTGCCCTGGTTCGAGAAGCACAGGAGCGTCTCGTGGGAGTGGGCGATCAACAGGTGTTCGACGAAATCCTCGTCCTTGACCGTGGTGGCCGCCTTGCCGCGGCCGCCGCGCCGTTGCGCCTGGTAGACGTCCAGGGACTGCGTCTTGGCGTACCCGGCGTGGGAGACCGTTACCACCATGTCCTCTTCGTTGATCAGGTCTTCGGCGGTCAGGTCGCTTTCGGAACTGCGGATTTCGGTGCGGCGTTCGTCGCCGTACTCTTCTTTCACCGCATTCAGTTCGTCGCGAATCACGTCCTTCAGCAGCTTCTCCGACTCGAGGAGTTCCAACAGGTGGGAAATCTCCTGCAGGATTTCCAGGTACTCCTCGAGGAGCCGGTCCTTCTGCAGTGCCGTCAGGCGCTGAAGCTGCATGTCCAGGATCGCCTGGGCCTGTTCTGCGGACAGGAGATAGACGCCGTCGTGGTAGCCGTATGCGGCGTCGAGTTCCTCCGGACGGCATGCTTCGCCGCCGCTCCTCTCGATCAGTTCGGCCACCGTATCCGATTTGAAGCGCCTGGCCATCAGTTCCACTCGCGCGGCGGCAGGCGTGGCGGAATTTCGAATCAGCTCCACCACTTCGTCGATGTTCTCAAGGGCCACGGCTTGGCCTTCCAGCAGGTGGCCGCGGCGACGCGCCCTGCGCAGCAGGAACAGGGTTCGCCGGATGACCACCTCGCGCCGATGCGCGAGAAAGGCGACGAGCATGTCCTTCAGACCGAGCAGCTTCGGCTGGCCCCTGACCAGCGCGACGCAGTTGATTCCGTAGCCGGACTGAAGCTGGGTCTGGGCGTAGAGGTTGTTCAACACCACCTCCCCCTGTTCGCCCCGTCTGAGCTCGATAACGACGCGCAGGCCATCCTTGTCGGACTCGTCGCGCAGTTCGGTGATGCCTTCTATCCTCTTCTGGCGCACGAGGTCGGCGATCTTCTCCAGCAGGCGCGACTTGTTGAGCTGGTAGGGAATCTCGGTGATGACGATGGTGTCCTTGTTCGAGCCCTCGTCGTGCTGAACCTCGGCGCGCGCACGAACCTTGATGCGGCCCCGGCCGGTGCGATAGGCCTGCACGATGCCCGCGCGGCCATTGATGATGCCGGCCGTGGGGAAGTCCGGTCCCTGGATCTTTTCCATCAGGCCGTCGACGGTGGTTTCCGGCGCGTCGATCAACATGATGCAGGCGTCGACCACTTCGCGAAGATTGTGCGGCGGTATGTTGGTTGCGAGGCCGACCGCGATGCCCGAAGCGCCGTTCAGCAACAGGTTGGGGACCCTGGCGGGAAGCACCTCGGGCATGGTCAGCGTCTCGTCGTAGTTCTGGACGAAGTCGACGGTGTCCATCTGCAGGTCGGCCAGCAGTTCGGAAGCGAACTTGGCCATGCGCACCTCCGTATAGCGGGCGGCTGCCGGCGGGTCACCGTCGATGGAGCCGAAGTTGCCCTGGCCGTCGACGAGTTCGTAGCGCATGGAGAAGTCCTGCGCCATGCGCACGATCGTGTCGTAGATCGCGGCTTCCCCGTGTGGATGGTACTTGCCCATGACTTCGCCGCTCACGCGCGCCGACTTCATGTACGGCCGATTGAAGGTGTTATTCATTTCGTTCATGGCGAACAACACGCGCTTGTGCACGGGTTTCAGACCGTCGCGAACGTCAGGAAGAGCGCGTCCGACGATCACGCTCATGGCGTAGTCGAGATAGGACTGCCGGAGCTCGTCTTCGATGTTGACCGGCAGGATTTCTCGACCGCGTACCTGGCCGCTACTGCCAGTCGTATCGGGCCCGGAATCGGACATAGGGGTGGCGTCGTCTAACCAATGGGATTGGGTCCGAATTTTATCACGAACGGCTGCTCGGCCGGGCGTTTCGGAGCGGTTTTGTGGGGTCGTGCGACCCGTGGCGTTCCCCGCAAAAGTTGCCGGCGGTTACGGGCGAAGTCCTGGTCTGTCCTCGTCATGCGGCGCCCGTCGCAGGGAGGCAACCCCGTGCGGGGAGGGCGTGTCAGAATAATCGGCCTGCGCCTCGCTCCTCTGCGTGCAGGCTCCCGTCCGGTCCGGCCCCGCCCGTGGCCCGGCCCAGCTCGTCGTCCATGCAACAACCGCTTCCGGTCGCTGGCGCTCCCGTAAGCGTTTGTTCCATGCGAGTGGCCAAGATATATCCGATGGGATATATTTTTTGTCGTGAACATCATTCGCCAGCTGAGACATCAGGTTCAGTTAACCCAAGCCCAACTGGCCGCAATGGGTGCCACTTCGCAGTCGACCATTGCTGCCTATGAATCCGGGTCGAAGTCTCCCACGCTTAGAACGGTTCGCAGGCTGGCCACCGTACTCGGTCTGGAGCTGGAAATCCGGTTCGTGGCAGCACTGACGCGCGAAGATCGACGCAGCCTGGCTTACCACCAGGTCATCGCCGAACGATTGGCGTGGAATCCAGGACCGGTGCTGGAAAAAGCGCGCAAAAACCTGAAACGGCTCCAGACCTTGCATCCGCATGCTGGGCACCTGTTGTCCTTGTGGTCCGCCTGGCTGAATCTTCCGCCAAGGATGATGAAGGATCAGATTATGGATATCAGCGAACTGGCCCGCGATATGCGGCAGGTATCCCCGTTTTCAGGGCTACTTTCCGCCGCCGAACGACGACGGGTGCTGGCGGACTTTCGATCAGGGATGGCGGCATGAACCGAACGCAGTTCGAACACGCCATCCGGGCAGCGGGTGCCATTCTCGGCGTCGATGAGGTTCTGGTAATCGGCAGCCAGGCGGTCCATGGGTCCGTTGACGAACAGATACCTGAGGCGGAACACTCGATCGAAGTCGACATCTCCGCGGTCGAGGATGACGATGGATCAATGGCCGACCTCATTGACGGCTCAATTGGCGAACTTTCGATGTTTCAGGAGGCCTTTGGCTACTACGCGCGGGGCGTGACACCGGGCACGGCCGTGCTGCCGTCTGGTTGGCGCCGCAGACTGGTCAGCTACGAGTCGCCGGCCACCAGCGGTGTCCGGGCGCTGTGTCTCGATATCCACGATCTCTGGGTATCGAAAGCTGTTGCCAATCGGGAGAAGGACAGAGCATTCTGCCGGGCTCTGCTTGAGAGAGATCTGGTGGATCGTGACATCCTGAAGCGACGCCTGAAGTCGGTAAGCGATCTCCCGCAGACCACTATCGACACCGTACTTGCGCTGATGTGATCCCTGCGCCGACATGGGCGTAGTCATCGACTTGGCGGGATTCACCGAAGAAAAGAAAGGATAATGCCTTATCCGTTCTTGGCGCCCTGAGAAATGAACGTATCGTTTGTTTTCGTTGTCCCCATCGAGATGTTCGCAGCAGAAGGTGTAAACACCCGCCTTGGGAAATGGGTCGTCATCTCGACCGTCGGAGAAACGGTGGAAGTGTTGGTTCCTCCACCGCTGCCCCGTTAGTCAGGCGATGGTTGCTTGCTCCATGGCCGTGAACGCAGCGATGTGCGTGGGCGCATGACCACGGTATTGGAGCTTGGGGGATTCGCGGCGGGGTTCTGCGGGCGCATGTTTGTCCATGGGGGCGCCGAGGTCGTTCGTGTCGAAGGCGCCATCCCGCCGGTGACGGACGCCTGGGTGTCGGAGCGTGCCATGGAGATCTTCCTGCACACCGGGAAGCGGCGCGTGAACTTCACGGATGCTCATGCGCTTCGGCGTCTCGCGGCGGAGGCGGACGTGGTGATTGCGGAGGGGATGCCGGACCAACTCGAAACCCTCGGCTGGGAATCGCTGGACGGCATTCGCGTCGCCATCACGCCCTTCGGCATGACCGGCCCCCGGCGTCAATGGCATGCCAGCGCGTCCGCCCTGCAGGCCATGGCCGGGCAGACGTACCTGATGGGAGACCCGGGCGCCGCGCCCTTGACCCTGCCGGGCCACTACACCGAGTACCAGTCGGGACAATACGGATACATCTCCGCTTCCGCCTGTCTGCACGCCATCGATAGATCCCGTGGATCCCCGCGACGGTCGATCGACATCAGCATGCTGGAGACATTGCTGTCGCTGTCGCAGATGACGACGGTGATGTGGACCTGCAGCGGCAGGGTGCGCACGCGCCACGGCTCGAATTACGGTGTCCTGTACCCCGCCAACCTGTTCCCATGCGCGGACGGGTGGTTTCACATCACCGCGACGCATCGTTTCTGGGGTGCTTTTGCGCGGATGCTGGGACGGCCGGAACTGGAGCACGATCCGCGCTTCGCCACCGGCCCGGCGCGCAACGAGAACCAGGAGGCGCTGGACGAGATTATCGTCGAGGTCCTGGGGCAAAAGACCAGGGCGGAAATTCAACGCCTGGGGGAACTGGCGCGCGTCCCGACGGGTGCCCTCAAGGGTCTGGACGAAGTGCTGGTGGATCCGCACCTCTCGGAGCGTGAGTTCTGGCGCACCGTTGAAGGAGTCCGCGTGCCGTCCCTGGGGTTCCGGTTCCGTGACGAGCGCTCCGGCGGACGCGATTGGGAACCCGTCGAAGCCGCGAAAGCCGGCGGAACTGAAGGGCGCAACTCGGCGATAGCTCGCGAAGATGGACTGATCCCTGACGCTACGCCACCCTTGGCGGGCGTTCGCATTCTGGATCTGACGCATGTCTGGGCGGGGCCGCTCGGCACGCGCATCCTCGGCGATCTCGGCGCGGACGTCGTGAAGGTCGAAAGGCCGATGGGACGCGGAGGCGTTTCGGGGACTCCGGGCGCGGGCAACTACCCCGGGGGCGAGAAGGGCGAAGACCCCTGGAACAGGCAGGGCACGTTCTTGAAACTGAACCGAAACAAGAAGAGCCTCGCCATCGACCTCAAGAAGCCCGAAGGGCATCGGGTTTTTCTGGACCTCGTTCGGGTAGCCGACGTGGTGATCGAGAACTTCAGCGCCCGGTCGATGCCGGCGCTGAACCTCGGCTATGACGTACTCCGCGCAGCCAACGAGAAGATCATCTACGTGTCCATGCCCGGGTACGGACGTACGGGGCCCTATAGCGACAGGGTCGCGTATGGCCCTTCCGTCGAAGCGATGACCGGCCTCAACGCGGTCATGGGCTATTCGCCCGCCGAACCGCGGAACACCGCTGTCGCGCTGCCGGACCCGATTGGGGGCGTGACCGCGGCGGCCGCGGTCGTGACGGCGCTCATCCGGCGGGAAGCCACCGGAAGGGGTGCGTTCGTCGAACGTTCCATGCATGAGTCCGGGGTGAGCCTTATGGGCGAATTCCTGGTCGAGAGGCAGCTTGGCGGGAACCCCCAACCGATAGGGAACGCCCATCCCGCGCATCCCTTTTCCGACGTGCTGCGGGCACGGGGCGAGGATGAGTGGATCGCTGTGACGTGCAAAACCGAAGCCGAACGCGCGACTCTGGAGAGAATCCTCGACGGCGATGCGTCGGACCACGACAAGCACGATCTCACCGAACGCCTGCAGGCGGCGGGAATCGCGGCGGGTCCTGTGAACATTGCGCCGGACTTGCTGGTCGATCCCCAGGTGTCCGCTCGGTGCTTTTTCGTTCGGCTCGAACGCGAGGATCTGCCGTCGACGCCGATGCCGGGTTCGCCGGTCGTCATCGACGGCGATTTCGAGCGGTCGTACTGGCACGTCGCGCCGCGTCTGGGAGAACACAATCGGCAGGTGCTCAAGGATTGGCTCGGCTTTGACGCCGAGGAGACGGTACGTTTGCAACGCGAGGGCGTTCTCGTCGACCGTCCGCCCGGATGAGTAACTCCCAACCGGATTAAGCGATACGCGATTCAGCTATGCTTCTTCCTTGACCAAGGGTAACTGAGGAGCCGAAAGCCATGGCGAAGCCACTAAAGGTGGGACTGGTCGGGACGGGAGGCATTTCCCGCCGTCACCTGCCCGCGTACCAGCAGTTTCCCGACCAGGTCCAGCTTACGGCCGCATGCGACATCGTTGAGGACGCCGTGATCGAGTTCGGGAAGCGGAACCAGGTCGACGCGATCTACACGGACTTCGGGAAGATGCTGCGCGAGGCGGACATCGATGCCGTGGACATCTGCACGGCGCACAACGCGCACGCACCGTTAGCCATCGCCGCGGCCGAAGCGGGCAAGCACGCGATCACCGAGAAGCCGATGGCGATCTCGCTCGACGAATGCCGGCAGATGATCGCAGCCGCCGACAAGGCCGGGGTGACGCTGATGGTCGCCCAGCACCTGCGGCATACTCTGGAGGCGAAGGCGGTGAAGCGCATGCTTGACGAAGGCGCGTTGGGCACGGTCCAGGCGGTCAAGACGCATGCGATCCAGGGCGGCGGCCGCCCGAGGATACGCACTCACGGCATAAGCAACTGGGGGCGAGACAAGGCGGTGGCCGGCGGCGGCATTCTCATGATGGTCAGCGTGCACCACATCGACCTGCTGCGTTACTACGTCGGAGACGTGACGCGGGTGAGCGGCATCTGCCAGTCGATCCAGCCGCACATGCTGAACGGTGCCGAAGACATGGCCTCGGCAACCCTTGAGTTCGAGAGCGGCGCCGTCGGCAACCTGTTCGCCAACGGAACCACCTACCTGGCGCCGGAAGGCTCGTCGTACCAGATATTCGGTTCCAGCGGCACGATCGTCTCGACCAGGCCGACGGCGGAACAGCGGGAGATAGGGGCGATACCCCATTTCGGGGACATCCTTTACCGTCTCAGGGAGGACAATCCCGACATGTCGACGGTGCAGAATCCGCAATTCGACCCGATCGCCACCGACCCCGAAGATCTCCCGACCGCCAACGGCTTCATCAACGAGATACTGCACTTCGCGGATTGCTGCCGCACCGGCGAAGAGCCCATCAGCAGCGGTCGTGACAACATCGGGACCATCAAGACGATCATGGGCATCTACGAGTCATCGCGAACCGGAGAGTGGGTCGACCTGGATTCGCTTTGACGGCTGCAATTCATCGTGTTTCTGTGATTGACGCCTTAAAGCCCACTGGGGAGCGGAAAGGACGCTAAGAGGACAACAGGGCGCGTCTGACAGCGTCCGGCTCCTTTCGAATCACCTCAAGCAATGCGGCAGCGGGCCCGCTAACGCGGCGAGTGCCCTGTTCCCACTTTCGATAGCCTGACGGGCTCATGCCAACCAGAGGCGCCATTTGGGTTTGGGTGAGGTGGACGGCTTCCCGCACCGCACGTGGCGAGAGGGCGGGATGCACAATGGCAGGACCCTTGCCCTTCGCATGCTCGAGTGCCTCGTCGAGCGATCGGACGAGATCGTCACCAAAGGTGGTCATGGTTTGCGTCTCCTACCAAAGATGGCGCAAGCGCGAATGGACCCGGTTACAGTGTCCTGATCGCCAGCACGTCGTGCAGGCCTGAGAGCCACTTGAGGCCGCTCAGGACCGACGCGTCGCCCTCGCGCTGAATGCTGGCCGCGAGCGCCTTCTGCGTTTCCTCGTCCAGCGGCGGGTCGGTCGACAGTCGTCGGGCCGCCGGCAGCACGGTCTGATAGTCGACGGTCGCGCGCACGTCGGCTTCTGCTAGGACGCCGGGGCGGACGTCGATGCGGTTGTCAGCTATGCGCAGATACCAGCCGATCTTGCCGAGACCTTCGGGGTCGAGATGGGCGGGAGGATCGGTGAAGACTTCGTTGAACGTGACGCTGATCCCGGTCAGGTCGGCACCCTCGGCCTGTTGTTCTATGAACCCGCGCGCAACGGCGATCCAATCGTGGCTGCAGAAATCGTACCTGGTGGATTCGTTCACGATCCGCTCCTTCTCCCGCGTCGGCGACCCTGCTGAATATCGTATACCGGGTCAGGATAATCCGAATGCATTAGACTCGCAGACGGCCTGCCCATCGTCGTTTCGGGAGGCCACTCGCGGGGAACTTGCCGAAGGGGACATGAACCATGGAAACCACTACATGGAATGCGCGATTGCTTGTTCTCGCGCTAACCGCCACGCCGCTCAGCATGATCGCCGCGGAACCCTATTCCCCGCACGTCGGCGAGTCCTACCCGGACAACGTCTATTGGGGCGATACGCACGTGCACACCGCCCTGTCGGTAGACGGCTATATCTTTGGCAACAGGCTCATGCCGGATGACGCCTATCGTTTCGCCAAGGGGGAGAAGATCCGGGCGGCGGGCGGCGGCGAAGTTCGTCTGCGCCGACCGTTGGATTTCTTCATGGTGTCGGATCATGCGGAGAACATGGGCGTCATCGCGCGGGTCGACTCCGGAGACGAGTCCCTGTCGAAGACGGAGGCGGGCAAGCTCACGGTTCAGTCACTCAACTACTCCGTTTCCCTTGTGGAAGCCCTGAATGCAGACACCGAAGATTCCTTGAACTCCTTCAATGCCGCCACGCTGCGAGCTATCAAAGCCAACCAGGGTCTAGGCGTAGGTCTGGGTGGGGCCGACTTTGGGATCGACGAGGGTTTTCATCGGGCCGTCTGGGACCAGGTTGTCGCCGACGCAGAAAAGCACAACGATCCGGGCACGTTCACTACTTTCGTGGGTTACGAATGGACGGGGAGTGGTCACCGGAATGTCGTTTTTGGGGACGGACCCGAACTGACCAGCCAGGTCGTGCCGTTCTCCAGCCTGGACAGCAGCGACCCGGAGGATATGTGGGCATACCTCGAGGACTACGAGGAACGCCTGGGAGGGAAAGCGCTTGCGATCCCTCACAATGGCAATCTGAGCCGCAACAGGATGTTCGCGCCTATTACTGATCAGGACAAACCGTTCGACCAGACATACGTGAAGAGCCGGTCACGCTGGGAGCCGCTCTATGAGGTGACGCAGATCAAGGGGGATGGCGAATCCCACCCGTTGCTCTCACCTAACGATGAGTTTGCCGCCTACGAGGTATTCAGGTGGGGCGTCACGCTGAGCCAGCCTGACTCGAAGAAGCAAGGCGATGCTTCGACAGACTCGAAAGAGCAGGCCAAGGTTTCAAGCGAACCTCAACCGCTTCCTATTCACTCTTATGCCCGTTCCGCCCTGAAGCTGGGCTTGAGCACGGAAGCGGAACTGGGGGTCAATCCCTTCAAGTTCGGCATGATCGGGAGTACGGATTCCCACACCGCGCTGGCGACCGCCGATCAGGACAATTTCTGGGGCAAGATGCCGGGCAATGAACCGGGCCGAAACCGTGTGATAACCGGATGGAACTACCAGGCGGCCGGGTACGCAGCCGTATGGGCGGAAGAAAACACGCGGGACGCGCTTTTTGCCGCCATGCGGCGCAAAGAGGTCTACGCTTCCACCGGCCCTCGCATAACCGTCCGGTTCTTCGGCGGTTGGGACTACTCCGCCGCTGACGCCGCGCGGCCAGACCTGGCTCGAGTTGGTTACGCCGGGGGCGTGCCGATGGGTGGTGATCTCACGCAGGCGCCGGACGGGAAAGCGCCGAGTTTTCTTATCCGAGCCGTGAAGGATCCAGACGGGGCCAACCTGGACCGCGTGCAGGTCATAAAGGGCTGGCGCGACGAAGATGGCGAGCTTCATGAGGCGATCTACAACGTTGCCTTGTCCGATGGCCGCACGGAGAACGCCCGGGGCGAGGTTGAAGCGGTGGGCAGCACGGTCGATGTTGCCGATGCTTCCTACACCAATAGCATTGGCGACCCGGCGCTGGCCGTGGTGTGGATGGACCCCGATTTCGACCGCGCCGAAGCCGCCTTCTATTACCTGCGCGTGCTGGAAATCCCGACCCCTCGCTGGACGGCCTACGATGCGAAATTCTACGGTCTGAAAGATCTGCCGGACGGGATACCCATGGTCACGCAAGAGCGCGCCTACACTTCACCCATCTGGTATAAGCCAATGTGAATCGGTAGGGGCGCCTGATCCGGGAGAGGGATCGTCATGCCAACTGCGGGACATCCGACGAAACTGAGTAAGGCGGCGCGCGAACTCGGCCTCGAACCCTACATCCTCGACCTCGAAGTCAACGGCCTGACCATCGTGCCGCCGGAAGTACACGGCGTGGCCGAGGACCGCTTCGACAAGATGCTCGATCTCGTATTGGAACGGGCCGAAGCATTGGTCGGATGCCCGTTCAGCCTGGATCGGGGTCCTCACGCGGACCTGGATTTCAGCCCGAATCCCGGGAGCCTGATCGGGTACACCGGCGACGAGAACGTACCGTCGCAGTTCCTGCTCCAAACGCTAGGCAGAATTCACCGTGTCTTCCGAGACCTGGCCATAAATCCGGTGGCCGTGGCCTTGATGCGCCACATGATCGGCGGGAACAACGCCCGATTCAGCAGTCACAATTCGTTCGTGAAGTGGCACGGCACCCGCGGCTACGGGTCGACTCTTGGCCTGCACGCGGACCAGAGTCAGAGTCCGCTGCCCTGGGGACGCAATGCCCTGTCCGCCAACACCAACTGGTGCCTCACCGACTACACGAAGGAAGGCGGGGCACTGGCCTACGTTCCGGGATCGCACCGGCGCGTGACGCGGCCCGTGCAGGCTGCGGATGAGGCTGTTCCGGCGGAGTGCCCGAAAGGGTCGCTCATCGTGTGGCACGGTGCGACTTGGCACGGCGCATTCCCACGCAAGATCCCGGGCATGCGGGTTTCGGTGACCAACTACTATCGACACCGCATGGTGACGTCGCAGGAGGACATACGCGGGACGTTCCCCCGGGAACTCGCCGAGGACTGCGACGATCCGGCGCTGTTCAGGCTGCTCGCGGGGTTCGAGGATCGCGGCCCCTACGTGGAGCAGAGCTACCCGATTCCGCGCGCGAGACAAGCTCGCAGAAGCAGCGCATGAGGTATGTCTTTCCGCCCGCGCCTCGGCGTCTCGTTGCTGGACAAAATACGAGTAGACTTGCATGGAACAAACGCCTCCGGGGAGTGTCAGCGACCTGGGGCGATTGTTCCATGGGCGACGAGCGGGGCCGGGCCACGGGCGAAGCCGAAGGCGCCGGCTGTGGGGCACTTTCATGGATTCAGATGGAGAGAAACTGATGGCAGCGGCAAGCACTTACGACACCAATCTCGAGCGTGTCTGGAACGAGATTCGCGACCTTGGCCTCGAACCCTACGTCGCCGAACTAGATGCGATGGGCTACACGGTGATCCCGCCGGAAATCGCAAATCCCGACGGCCTCTGCGAGCGCATGCTCGAGGCGGTACTCAACATCGCGGAACGACGCAACGGCGAGCGGCCCGACATGGAGACCGGTTCCACACACGCCCACCTGGGAGTGGAGACAACGGCACAGGCGCGGGAGAAGGGGCCCGGGAAACTCAGGGGCCGCCTGCCTTCTGTCTCCGGCAAGGAGATCGATTCGCCCCACGGCGACCTGATGCAGTCGATCTACTGGGAGAACCCGGTGTTCGAGGAGTCGATCATGAACCCGGTGCTGCTCGCGATGGCGACCTATCTTTGTGGCTACGGCGTGATCCTGTCGGCCATGGGCTGCTGGATGAAAGGCCCCAACTACAGCAACTTCAATCTGCACACGGATTCCCCCATGCCGGCGCCGATGCCGCCGCAGTCTTACGTATGCCAGTGCACATACGTATTGACCGATTACAACCGGGAGAACGGCGCCACCGCGTTCGTGCCGGGCAGTCACAAGTGGTGCCGCCAACCCGTGGGCCGCGAGGCCATCGTCGGCGAAGGCGGCAACGACCAGGTCGTTCCGGTCGAGGCCAAGGCGGGTTCCCTGCTCGTATGGCACGGCGGCACCTGGCACGGCGCCGTCAATCGCACGGCACCCGGACTGCGCGTCGGAGTGACGAACTTCATGGTGCGGCCCTTCATCAAGCCGCAGGAGGACTTCATCGGCAGGATCCCGCAGGAAGTGCTCGACCGGAACTCCGCGAGGTTCGCGATCGTGATGCAGCAGGGCACGGTGGAAAGCCGCCACAGCCCGGAAGACGGTCAGCGCAAGGTTTCCCGCGCGGCAAAGTTCACGGACGCCTATGCGAAGGAGATCGGGCAGACGGGTCCCCGGCCGATCAAGGATCTCTACAGCTAGAAACGCCGGGTTAGCGCCACGAAATCCGTCACCCTGGCGGGCGCCGTGTTTCACCCCGCCCAAGCCCACCTATCATCCTTTCGATCTTGGCGCTTGCGCGCCAAGTCCGACAGTCTGCTAGTTCGTGCGACCCTCCGCTCCGGAACCCGGATCGACGCCAAAGGCAACATCCTGGGCCAGTGGTAGCGAATCCGAGTAGTTGACGGTCGCGGTCAGGCGCCGCATGTAACCCTTCCAGGCGTCGGAGCCGGACTCGCGCCCGCCGCCGGTGTCCTTCTCGCCGCCGAATGCGCCGCCGATTTCGGCGCCACTCGGTCCGGTGTTGACGTTGGCGATGCCGCAATCGCTACCCGAGTGGGACAGGAATGTCTCCGACTCCCTGATGTCGTTTGTAAAGATGCTCGACGACAGGCCCTGCGGCACATTGTTCTGCAGGTCTATGGCCTTGGCAAAGTCGCTATAGCTCATGACGTAGAGCAAGGGTCCGAACAGCTCCGCCTGCAGACGCTCATGGTCGCTGCCTACGCGCGCGACCGCCGGTTGCACGTAGTACGTCGCATCCCCGCCGGGTCCTGTTTCGCGCGCGCCGCCTTCGACGCGGCACCCTGTGGATTTCAGTTCGGATATGGCTGATCGCAGTGCCTCGTAGGCGCCCTGGTCGATCAGCGGGCCAATGTGCATGCGCGGGTCGAACGGACTACCTACCCGGATCCTTTCGTAGCGGCGAACGATTCGATCGATCAGCGCGTCGATGATGGATTCGTGTGCTATCACCCGGCGCAGCGACGTGCACCGCTGTCCGGCCGTGCCCACTGCGGCAAACACAATGGCTTCTGCGGTGATTTCGAGATTGGCTGACGGTGTCACGATCATGGCGTTGTTGCCGCCAAGCTCAAGGATGCAGCGCCCGAAGCGCCGAGCCACGATTGGCGCGACCCGCCGACCCATCGCCGTACTGCCCGTGGCGCTGACGACGGCTACACCGGGATCCTGGGCCAGTCTTCGGCCCGCTTGTGCACCGCCGATGAACAACTGGTGGAGACCATCGGGCACTTCCGCGTGCGTCGTGAAGATTCTTCGCAAGAGCGCATCGCAGGCGATCGCAGTCAGTGGCGCCTTTTCGGACGGCTTCCAGATCACCGAATTCCCGCACACGAGCGCGACGGTCAGGTTCCACGACCAGACGGCTGCAGGGAAATTGAAGGCGCTGATGACGCCCACCACGCCCATCGGGTGCCAGTACTCAATGAGTTTGTGACCGGGACGCTCTGAGCCCATGGTCCGGCCGTACAACTGCCTGGAGAGGCCGACGGCGAAGTCGCAGATGTCGATCATCTCCTGTATTTCGCCCAGCGCTTCGGAGTAGATCTTGCCGGACTCCATCGCAACCAATGCTGCGAGCGCCGGCTTGTGGGCGCGCAACGAATCGCCGAATGCCCGGACGACTTCTCCGCGTCGCGGCGCCGGCACATCGCGCCATTGTTGAAATGCGCGCCGGGACGTCTCGATGCCGTCGCTTCGATCGTCCCTGGAGCAATGGTGCAGGGTTGCTGTCATCTGGCCATCGACCGGGGAGTACGCCGGTTGCTCACCGGAAGCCAGCACGCTTACCGGTATTTCGAGCGCTCGAAAGATCTCCCTTGCGCGTTGCCGCGAACCCAGACCGGGTCTCGCGTAAGGAAGACTCGCGGTGAGATTGTCCGCCAGGATGCTCATTTCACATTACCTCTGCCTGTTGTCCTGTGGCCCCATCGTCTTTCCTGAAGATGTGTCCGAATCGATTGGCGAGAAAGTCCGGCAGGGGAATGTCTTCCTGGCGAACGAATCCCCGGCTCTGGATGTGTCCGTCCGCCAGAAGGTCCAGTACGGCGCACGCGCTCGAAGCGGTGCAAAGTTGAATCGCGGTGTAGTCGCGTCCGGCAAATTCCCGGCCATAGATCCTGTTTGTGTAGGTGACCTGTTCCAGCCTCCCGTCACGGCTACCGGATACCTCGATGAAAATGACCACCACGTCCTGATTCGTCACCGGCAGCGAGTGCGCGAACATGTCCAGCAACAGTTCCCGACGGTTGGAAAGGCCCAGGTCGCGCAATAGCGCGCGCATGATGGTCGCGTGGCCGGGATATCGAATGGACTGGTAACTCAGATTGCGGACCTTTCCATCCCAGGTGGAAGCAAGGCTGCCCAGACCGCCCGAGGTATTGAAGGACTCGTATTGGACGCCATCGATGAACAGGAGTTCTCGTTGCTCTAGCGGTGGGGCTTGCATGCGTTGGCCGTCGAAGATAACGGTGCACGGATTGCAGTACTCGTTGACGACCCCTTCTGGACTCCACGTGAGGTTGTACGAGAGCGCGTTGCACGGATACCTCGGCAGCGCGCCCACCTTCAGCTTGACGGTATCCAGCTCTTCGAACTCGCGCGCGATATCGGCTGCCAGTATCGATACGATGCCCGGCGCCAGGCCGCACTGGGGAATGAAAGTCGAGTTCCCGTTGATGGCGAGGGTACTTACCGCCCGCGTGCTGGCGACATCCTCGGTAAGGTCAAGGTAGTGGGCGCATCCTTCGGCGGCTGCCCGGGCGATCGATTCAGTCAGGTGGTAGGGCGCCGAGTTGACGACGACGTCGTGTCGTTCGACCGCAGCCTGAAGGGCGAGCGTATCCGCGACGTCCAGATGAGATTTTGACAGTCTCGGGTGGTCGCGAATCCTGGCAAGCTGGTTTTCGCTCGAGTCGAGCAGGGTGACGTCGTAGTCACCGGACTCGACCAGCAGGGTGGCGATAAGATCCCCGATTTGTCCCGCGCCTATGACCGCGACCCTGTTCATGCCGCACCATTCGCTTCGAGAGCGTCCGATCATGCTAGACGAGTTTCCTGTCGAAATTGATAGTAAAATTTGACAAATTTATTATTTGATTCGTTCAATTTTGAGGACTATTCGTCAAATTGGATAGTCTCGACAGACATCTCATTGCCTTGCTGAGCGAGAACTCCCGCACGGCAACCTCGGAAATCTCCAGGCGGCTCGGGGTTTCCCGTTCCACGGTTCAATCCCGCATCGACCGCCTCGTCCGGGATGGGCTCATCGAACGGTTTACGGTGGAGGTTGGAAGGGAGTACGAATCCCGCCTGGTCGAAGCGCACGTTCTGATCAAGGTGGACCAGGCGCAGACGGGAATCGCTCACGCAGGCCTGCGTCGAATCTCCCAGGTCACGGCGATTTACGCGATCAGCGGCGAATACGACCTGATCGCCGTGATCGCGGCGGAGTCCACCGTCGAGCTGAATCGATTGCTGGACAGCGTCGCTTCCCTCGACGGAATTACGCGTACGAATTCATCGGTCGTGCTGGAGACAATTCTTCAGCGCTAGTCCCAAGCCCACCTACGACCCTGCGCCCTTGATCGGCACCTGCGTGCCGTTCTACGGCGCGGGCTTGCGCCATGAAACCCGTCGGCCCTTCGGACAAGGCGCTGACAATCATGTTGCACCTTCATGGGTGGTGGGAACCGGGCTGGCTTTGGCCGGCATTCCTGCGGTCTATGGACAGGATGCAGAGGTCCGTTTTCGGCGGCGCTTCCCCTTTGCCCCAGAAGGGAAGTGCATGGGCCTGCTTCATGTCATGCAAAAGGTGGGGTCTCCTGTCGCCGCAGGCATCGCGGTGTATTCCGTCGTCTATCTCCCCGTCTTTTGTTCGCTGCGCCGGGGTAGGAACTCAATGGCGTTCGAACGCATTTGATGTGGCTTGATATTTCTCATTCGCTGGATACTGTGGCCGGATCTATCCCGAGGAGAGGGACATGAGCAAGGCGCCCGACTACAGAGGCGTCGCCAAAGTATTCTGGAGCGGACGCAGCCAGGCGGTGCGGCTCCCGGCGGCGTGCCGGTTCAATACGTCGGAAGTAGAGGTCATCAAGGAAGGCGATCAACTGACACTGAGGCCGCGCGGCAAGGACTGGAGGGCGTATTTTGACTCCAGGTCCCGCGGCTGCCTCCCCTCCCGCGACCAGCCGAGCCTCGATGAGCGCGACGAGATGCCCTGATGTTCATACTGGATACGGACCTGCGTATCTATCTCATAAACGAACGCGACGTGACCCTGAGAGAGGTTTGAGGCGAATGCGGGGGACATCTGTATGTCTTCGGTTGCAGGCCGGGGCAATGGGGCAACGCGGCGAGCTTGGCGCAATTCTGAGGCTAGGCGTAGAATCGGAGAGATAAATTCTGGGAGGAAAGGAATCATGGCAGCAGTACCAGCAGTAACAGACACGTCTGATCCCCATGAGCGCGCGTGGAACGACATATGCGAACTCGGCATGGAATCGAACGTCGCAGACTTGGACGCCCACGGTTTCACTGTGGTCCCGCCCGAGCTTGCGAACCCGAACGGCATGGCCGACCGGATGCTCACCGCCCTGCTCGACATCGCCGAGAAGCGCAACGGCGAGCGGCCCGATATGGAGACTGGTGAAACCCACGCCTATCAACCGAACATGCTCTTCGGCGCCAAGAACGACAGGTTCGGCCGGAGCCAACTGAAGGACCAGACTCCAGCCGTCGCAACGAACAACCCCGGCCTGGTCGATTCGCCCTTCGGTGATCGGATGCACTCGATCTTCTACGATGACCCGGTGTTCGCAGAGGCGCTGATGAACCCGCCGCTGCTGGCGCTGGTCACGTACCTGTTGGGCTACAGCGCCGTATTGTCCAACATGGGGTGTTGGATGAAGGGGCCGAACAAGAGCAACTTTCCCCTGCACACCGACTCGGGCGGATTGCCGTCACCGTTTCCGGCGCAGGCCTATGCTGCCCAGTGCACGTACCTGTTGACGGATTTCACCCGGGAAAACGGCGCCACGGCGATCGTACCGGGCAGTCACAAGTACGGGCGCGCACCGGTTGGCCGCGAAACCATCCTGGCCGAGAACGACAAGGCTATCCCCATTGAAGGCAAGGCCGGCTCGCTGGTCGTCTGGCATGGCAACGCCTGGCACGCCGCGTACAATCGCACGGCGCCGGGGCTCCGGGTCAGCGTGACGGTCTACTTCAACCGGCCGTTCATGCGGCCGCTGGAGAACTTCATCGGCAAGATACCCGAGGGGATGCTCGAGGAGATGGTCGCCAAGCATGGGCCGCGGGTGGCGATGGTATTGCAGCAGGGCTGCATTCCCGGCTACTCGACCCAGGGCGACCGGGTGTCGTTCACCGCGAAAGCGGAGAAGTACATCGAAGCTTACGAAGAGGTGTCCGGGGTCAATACGCGGGACAAGGACAACCCCTTCCACTAAACGCCGGCATCGAAGCGCAGCCCTCGCCCTGGTTGGCGAGGGCGCGCTGTCGCGGATGTGCGACAACCATCTTCCCGAAAACGGGTCCCGACTTCGCGGTCAGAGGTTGTAGACGCGGGTCGCCGTGCCGGAAAACAGCATGTCCTTCTCGTCCCCGGAGAATCCCGCCGCGATCTTCTTCATGGCGTTCCAGTAGACGTGATAGGACATCGATAGCTTGTCCACCGGGAAATTGCTCTCGAACATGCAGCGGTCCGGGCCGAAACAGTCGATGGCATACAGGTAGTAGTCGCGCTGGGCCGCGAGGACTTCATCCGATGTTGCCGGTGTTTCCCGAAGGTGCCAGCCGAAGTGGTAGCTCGGCATGCCCAGCCCGCCGAGCTTCATGACCACGTTTTCGCACGCGGCGAGTTCCGCCATGTCCCGCTTCCACTGGGCCAGGACTTCCTCGCGCCTGTCGGCGAAGCGCCCGCTGCCAACGGGTGAACCCAGGTGATTCAGCACCATCACTGTTCCAGGGGCGGATTCGGCCACGTCGGCAAAACCACGGTTCTGATTGTGGTGGTGCCACGTCTCGTAGACGAGGCCCATCTCGCCGAGTAGCGCGACACTCTTTCTGAAATCTTCCCGGGAGTAGAGTTCGGGCTGCGTGGCGGGATCTCCCCACAGGGACGTCCGGCCCGGTTCGTGCGCTCCGCCGTGGCGAATGCCGCGGAACAGGCCGTCGCTTGCGTCGCGATGGGCATCGCACACGGTGCGTACCCTGCCGGAATCCTGCGCCAGGTCGGTGTAGGCGACGATACCCGAGATTTCGGCACGGCCGTGGCCGCGACTCGCCTTGGCGATGCGGGCCATGAATTTCGTTTCGCCGACCGGGCGCAGGTGCTCGGGACCATCCTGCCGGTACTCCGACCTGCATTCGATGAAGACGGTCTTCAAGACGTTGTGCCCGGACTCGGTGTCGGCCCAGAGGTCCTCCAGCACGTATCTGCCCCGCCACATGTGGTGATGCGGATCGACGATGGGCCGTTCCGGATCGACGATCTCTTCGGCGACCTGAGCCAGCCAGGTTGTTTGTTCTACCGGGGTCATCGGCATGAGCTTCGTTTCAGTGTCTCTCCTTGGTTGCATTCTATCGCCAGGAGAGCGGTCGCCGGGCGGGCGGGGTCTTACCGTGATCTACCAAAAGGCGCGACGTTGTTGGTCTTGCTCAAGGTCCGGGCACGGATTCAGCATCCTGAGTATGCTTGTTCGCATGTCGGCGACCATTCTCAAACCGCGCTATCTCCTCCCGATCGTACCGGACGAGGTGGTATGGGAGGATTTCGGCGTGGCGGTTGAAGGTGGGCGCATTGCGGCGGTTGAACCGCTCGACAGGCTCGTTGGGCTGTATCCCGAAGCCCAAACGATCGAACTCGATTCCCACGTATTGATGCCGGGTTTGGTCAATGCCCACGGCCACCTGGCGATGTCGCTCATGCGCGGCCTGGCCTGCTCGCAGCCGCTCGATACGTGGCTCAACGAAGTCGTGTGGCCTCTTGAGAAGCGCATCGTGGATCGCGATTTCGTTGCCGACGGCACGGCGCTTGCGCTGGCGGAAATGATTGCTTCCGGCACGACCTGCGCCAGCGACCATTACTGGTATCCGGAGGTCGCTGCCGACACGGCGGTGCGGACGGGTTTCCGGCTGCAGTTGGCGGTGCCGGTGGTGAACGCGCCAACCGCGGGCGCGCGCGACATCGACGAGTGCATTCACCGAGGCGTCGAACTGCACGACCAGTACCGCGACCAGGAATTGATCAAGGTCGCCTTTGGTCCACACTCGTGCTATGCGGTGGAACCACAGGCGCTGAAACAGATACAGACGCTGGCGGATGAAGTCGGAGCGGACATACACATGCATCTGCATGAGACCCAGACCGAGGTCGCCGAAGCGAGGAAGCGTACCGGCATGTCCTGGATCCGCTATCTATCCGAAATGGGGTTGATCACGCCGAGCCTGCAGGCGGTGCACATGACCCAGCTTGACGATGCCGAGATCGAGTGCATCGCGCGCGGCGGCGTGCGGGTGATTCATTGCGTGCACTCGAACCTGTTGCTGGCCAGCGGCCTTTGCCGCGTCGGCGACCTGAAGCATGCGGGCGTCACCGTGGGGCTCGGAACGGATGGTGCGGCCTCGAACAACTCGCTCGACATGTTCCAGGAGTTGCGCACCGCGATGCTCGCGTGGAAGGCTACTGCGAACGATGTGGCCGTGGCGCCGTCGGCGGAAATGCTGAAGATGGCGACACTTGGCAGCGCGCGCGCGCTGGGGCTTTCGGATGAGATCGGCTCCATCGAGTGCGGCAAGTCGGCGGACCTGATTGCGGTGGATTTTGATCATCCATCTGTCCAGCCGGTGCACGATGTGCGCGAGCAACTGGTGCATACCCAGGCGGGCCGGCATGTGAGTCACGTTTGGGTGAGGGGTCGCTGCCTGTATGAGCGGGGCCGCTTCACCACCCTTGACATCGATCGCGTCATGGCCCGGGCGCGGGAGTGGCCGGACAGGATGCGCGCGTGACTACCGTGCCAAACGTGGACCCGGCAGAGATCGCCAAGTTCGAGGCGTTGGCGCATCGATGGTGGGATCCGAACGGCGACTTCAAGGCGCTGCACGACATCAATCCCCTGCGCGTCGGGTACCTGCAGGAGCGGTGCGCGCTGTCGGGCGCCAGGGTTGTCGATGTGGGCTGTGGCGGCGGAATCCTGACAGAAAGCCTGGCCGCGCTCGGTGCCGATGTCACCGGGATCGACGTGGCCCAGGGCCCGCTGGCGGTCGCGCGGTTGCATGCGATCGAATCCGGCGTCGAGAATGAAATCCTCTATCTCCGAGCCTCGCCCGAGGAGTTCGTGGAGGAGGAGCCTCAAGCCTTCTCGGTGGTCACCTGCCTCGAAATGCTCGAGCACGTCCCGGACATGGCGGCGACGGTCCGTTCCCTGGCTCGGCTCGCCGCGCCGGGGGGCGATGTCGTTGTATCAACGATCAACCGTCATCCGAAGGCCTACGCGCTCGCCGTGGTGGGTGCCGAGTACATCCTGGGGCTGCTGCCCCGGGGAACCCACGACTATGCGAAGTTCATCCGTCCGGCAGAGTTGGCGAGGGCGGTTCGCGACGCCGGGCTGGAACTCGTTTCGATCGACGGCATGCGCTACAGCCCGTTTACGCGGCGTTGCGCGCTGACGCGGGACGTGGACGTGAACTACCTGCTCCACGCACGGAAACCGGGCTAAGGGTGGGTTAAGGAAGTTCAGGGTACGGGATCAGCAGCGAGCGTGAAGACGTCTTGCGTGGTGACGCCCGCTGCGTGATGGGCAGGCGCAGCAGACCGTAGAGCGTTGCCAGGTCGTCGGGACCCATCTCGGTGACCTGTCCGCGCTTGAGCCATGACGGCAGGATGACGGGTCCGTAGCGTACCCGCTTGAGTCGCGAAACCATGCGTCCCAGGCTTCCGAACAGATCGCGAACTTCGTGGTTCCGTCCTTCCATGAGCACCGCGTGGTACCAGTGGTTGCGGCCGCTGCCGTCGTAGTAGCGCAGGTCAGAGAAACGGCGGGTTTCGCCTTCGATGTCCACCCCCCTCAACAGGCGCTCGATGTCTTCGGGGGAAAGCTCACCGTTTACGCGGACCGCGTATTCGCGGTCGATTCCCGTCGAGGGGTGCGTCAGGCGGTGCGCCAGCGTGCCGTCGGTGGTCAACAGGAGGAGCCCACTGGAGTTGATGTCGAGCCGCCCGACGTTCAGCCAGCGCCCCTGGCGGATGCGGGGCAATGCCTCGAACACGGTCTCGCGGCCTTGCGGGTCCTCGCGCGTGCAGATGACGCCCTCGCGCTTGTTCATGACCAGTACGCGGGGGGCTTGCGTGCGTCGAAGGACGAGCTGCCGGCCGTCCACGGCGATGCGGTCGGTTTCGTCTACGCGATCCCCGATTGTCGCCGCCTGACCGTTGACGGCGACGCGTCCCGCGACGATCCACTTCTCCATCTGGCGGCGCGATCCGAGGCCGTGGGAGGCGAGCACCTTTTGCAGCTTGTCCGACACCTGGGCTCCATTCTGCGTGATCGGGCGCGGCTACCGTTTGGGCGTGGGCAATGGAACGACTTCCGCCAACGGGCGGGCTGATTCCTCGTTTGCGGTATCGGTTTCTTCCGTGTCGGCCGATTCTGCGTCCGAACCGGTTTCGATTTCCCCGTCGCCTTCCGCGACGTGCGGGTCGACCAGCGCCCGTATTTCCGAGAGTGGGGGCAGTTCGTCAAGACTCCTGAGATTGAAGTAGTCGAGGAAGGCGCGCGTAGTGCCATACAGGGTCGGTCGGCCAGGCACGGCTCGCTGACCGACGACACTGATCCACCCGCGCTCCAGCAGCGTGCGCATGATGTTCGGACTGACGCTTACCCCGCGCACGGCTTCGATGTCGCCGCGGGTGGCGGGCTGCTTGTAGGCGATCAGCGCCAGCGTTTCCATGAGGGCGCGGGAGAACCGGGGTGGCCGCGTTTCCTTCAGACGGCTCACCCACGGACTCATGGATTGCCGAATCTGGAACCTGTAGCCGCTCGCGACCCGCTTCAACTCATAGCCGCGTCCCTCAAGCGCGTACTCGATCTCGGCCAGGGCCGTCCTGATGGCCTGTCGCGGACTTCCTTCAGGCAGGTCCCCGGCGTCGAACAGGCCGATCAGCCGGTCGATGGAAACAGGCTCTTCCGCGGCCAGCAGGACGGCCTCGAGCGCCTGTTCAATTTCTTTCTGCTTGAGCATCAGGTGCCGGCCCGTACGTATATCGGCGCACGGAATCCGCGCTGCACGATTTCGATCACGCCTTCCCGGCTGAGTTCCATCAATGCCAGAAAGGTCACGATTACGCCCTGCTTGCCTTCCTCGACGTCGAAAAGGTCGGTAAAGGGAACGAATCCGCGCCGCGAGTTGACTGCCGTGAGCACCAAGGACATGCGCTCGCGGACGGACAGGGTTTCCATGGCGACGGCGTGGCGTTCATTGAGTGCCGCGCGGTGCAGGATATCGGCCATGGCGAGCAGCAGATCCTTCATTTCCACCATCGGCTCTATCTTGCGCTCGATCAAGGTGGGCAGCGCGGCGGCGGCTGGCTGGATGTCCCTCTCGAGGCGGGGCAGCGCCTCGAGGTCTGCGGCGGCAGCCTTGAAACGCTCGTACTCCCGCAGTCTTCGAACCAACTCGGCCCGGGGGTCCTCTTCTTCCTCTTCGACCGCCTCGGTCCGCGGCAGCAACAGCCGCGACTTGATCTCGGCCAGGGTCGCGGCCATCGCCAGATACTCGCCGGCCAAGGTGAGTTTCATGGCGGTCATCATCTCGATATAGCGCATGTACTGATCGGTGACTTCCGATACGCTGATTTCGAGGATGTCGAGATTGCGCCGGCGAATCAGGTATAGCAGCAGGTCCATGGGACCTTCGAACGCGCCAAGAAACACTTCCAGTGCATCCGGGGGAATGTACAGATCGGTGGGCAGCGACTTGATGATCGTATCGCCAACGATGGCGACCACGTTTTCTTCGTTGCCGGCCTTTCGCGCGTCCTGGAGTCGTGCGCCCTCGCGTTCCCCGTCGTTCATCGGTAGTTGACTCCGACGGCCGCGCGAACATCTTCCATGGTCTCCCGCGCGATGTCCCGCGCCGTTTCGGATCCCTCGTCGATGATGGACTTCACCAGTTCCTCGTTGCCCTCGAATTGTTCGGCGCGCTCGTGAATCGGCGCCAGTTCGGCGTTGATCGCGTCGATGAGCGGACCCTTGCAGTCGATGCAACCGATCCCGGCGGACCGGCAACCGTCGTCGGCCCAGGTGCGCACGGATTCGTCCGACAGGAGCTTGTGCATGGCGAACACGGGACATTTCTCGGGATTTCCCGGATCGTGGCGTCTCACGCGGGCGGGATCGGTGGGCATGGTCCTTATCTTGCGCTCGACCTCCTTCGGGTCTTCGCGCAGGGGAATGGTGTTGTTGTACGACTTCGACATCTTTTCGCCGTCGAGGCCGGGAACCGTTGGCGTTTCGGTCAGCAACACCTTGGTCTCCGGAAGGATGATGCGCCCGCCACCCTCCAGGTATCCGAACAGCCGTTCCTGGTCACCGATGGACAGGTTTCGCTGCTCGGACAGGAGCGCCCGCCCGATCTCGAGAGCTTCGTGATCGCCACGCTCGAGATACCGCTTGCGCGCGTCGCGGTAGAGCTTCGCCGCCTTTCTGCCCATCTTGTCGATGGCCGCGCGGGCATGCGCCTCGAAACCCGGATCGCGCCCGTAGATGTAGTTGAACCGCCGCGCGATCTCGCGCATGACCTCGATATGGGCGGTCTGGTCGGCCCCTACCGGAACCCTGCTGGCGCGATAGATGAGAACGTCGGCGGACTGCAGGAGCGGATAGCCCAGGAAACCGTAAGTCGAGAGGTCCCGATCGTTCAGCCGCTTCTGCTGTTCCTTGTAGCTCGGAACGCGTTCCAGCCAGCTCACGGGTGTGATCATGGACAGCAGGAGGTGGAGTTCTGCGTGCTCGGGGACGCGGCTCTGCACGAAGATCGTCGCGGCCCCGGGGTCGATTCCCGCAGCCAGCCAGTCGATCACCATGTCGAGCGTGTGCTGCTCTATATCGGGAACGTCTTCGTAGTGGGTGGTCAGCGCGTGCCAGTCGGCGACGAAAAAGAAGCACTCGTATTCGTGCTGCAACTGCACCCAGTTCTGGAGAGCGCCGTAATAGTGGCCAATGTGCATGCGGCCGGTTGGACGCATGCCGGATACAACCCGCCGGTCCGAGTCAGTGCTGCTCAAGTCCGTGGAATCCTGTACAACGCGGCGGAATTATAGCTCGAACGGTCCCAGACCCGCCCGCGCCACGCTGGGCGCATCGCCGGTGAGGTCGATTACGGTGGTCAGGTCCCGCGAGCAGGCACCGCCGTCGATGACCAGGTCGATCGCGTGCTCCAGCCGATCACGAATGTCGCTGCCTTCGGTCAGGGCAAAGTCCTCTCCGGGCAATAGCAACGTTGTCGACATCATCGCCTCGTCGAGTTGCGCCAGGAGTCCGAGTGTTACCGGGCAGTCCGGCACCCGCAAACCGATGGTGCGTCGGGGACTCAACAGGCGCCGCGGCACTTCGCGCGTCGCTCTCAGGATGAAGGTATAGGGTCCGGGCGTATAGCGCCGGATCAGGCGATAGCTGGTGTTGTTTACCGTGGCGTAGGTCGCGAGTTCGGACAGGTCGCGGCACATCAGCGTGAAAAGATGCCGGGTCGTCAGCCGTCGGATGTTGCGGATCCGGTCGAGCGCGCTCTTGTCGCCGATATGGCAACCCAGCGCGTAGGTGGAGTCCGTCGGGTAGGCGATGACGCCGCCGTTGCGGACTATTTCCGCCGCTCTAGCCAACAGGCGTTGTTGCGGATGCGTGGGATGGACGCTGAAGTATTGGCTCATAGGGGCTATTATCGTTGAAACACGGAGCATCCGCGAAAGCATGAAGCAGTTAGTCGACTTCTTGCCGGTAGTTGCGTTCGTGGGCGTCTATGTCTTCACCGACATATTTGTCGCGACTGCGGCCTTGATGGCAACTGCCGTGCTGCAGTTCGTCATCTTCAAGGTCAAGGGCTGGCCCATCAGTCGGCAGATGCTGGTAGTGATCTGGGTCGCCCTGATTTCAGGCGGCCTGACGCTCGCGTTGCAGGACAAGACGTTCATTCAGTGGAAGCCCACGATCGTCTACTGGATCATGGGCGCCGCCATCATTGGAAGCCGATATGTCGGACGCGGCGACTACATCCAAAGGGCCATGGGCAAGATGCTCGTATTGCCCGAGCCGACCTGGGCCCGACTGACGTTCGGGTGGGGCGCGGCGATGTGCCTGGCAGGGGTGGCGAATCTCGCGGTCGCCTACGGCTTCAGCGAGCAGGCCTGGGTGCTCTATAAGTTCGTGTCCGCTTTCGGCATTCCGCTCTTGCTGACGCTTGGAAGCGTTGCCTACCTTGCCGCGACGGGCCAGCTTGCCAGCGAAATCGAGGAGGCGGAAGGATCATGATGCGCGCTGCGGCTACAGCAATTCTGGTTTGCGCCTGTGTCGTGGGTTCCGATGCGGGGGCGGAAACCCGCTACATTTCGGATGTGCTGCACGTGCCGTTGCGGAGCGGCCCCTCCGGCGAGCACCGAATCATCCACTGGGGTTTGCAGAGTGGCACGGCCCTCGAGGTGCTTGGCGAGGATGAAACCACGCGGTTCACGCAGGTGCGAACCCCGAGCGGGAGAGAGGGCTGGGTTCCTTCGCAGTACCTCTTGACCGAGCCCATCGCGCGCGAGACGCTGGCGGCGGCCCAGGCGGAGATTGAACGCCTGGAAGCGCTGCTCTCGGGAGACACGTCGGAGTTGGCCGTCGAGTTGGAGCAAGCGCGAAACGAAGCGGCACGCCATGCCGAGGCAGCGGCCGGCGTTCCCGCACTCGAGCAGGAGCTTGAAGAAATACGACGCGTTTCGGCCAGCGCAATCGCCACCCAGGAAGAGAACGTCAAGCTTTCGGAGGCCAACGCGGAGTTGCGGCGCGCGCGAGATGACCTGTTGGCGCAGAGCGAAGAACTCCAGGGCAATGTCGAGATGCGGTGGATGCTGGTCGGGGGCGGTCTGATCCTGGCGGGACTGCTGATCGGCGTCTGGCTCGGATCACGGTCTCGTCGGCACCGTTCCTGGTGACCGCGCTCTCTGTCAACCTCAACAAGATCGCCTGGCTTCGCAATGCGCGCGAGGGCAGGCGTCCGGACATCGTCGATGCGGCCCGGACGATCATCGACGCCGGGGCGCAGGGCATCACCGTGCATCCGCGTCCCGACCAACGTCACATTCATCCGGCAGATGTCCACGCGCTCGCTTGTTTTCTGCGCCCGGAGCACGCTGGCGTCGAGTTCAACATCGAAGGCAACCCTGCAGCCGGCCCGCGCCGGAATGGCTATCCGGGGTTCGATCGCCTGATCGAGGACGCGCGTCCCGAGCAGGCGACATTGGTGCCGGACGCGGACTCCCAGCTCACTTCTGATCATGGCTGGGACCTGTCGGATCCGGAGTCTGCTTCGCGCGTGGCCGAAACGATTGCCCGTTATCGGGATTGGGGTGCCCGGGTCAGCCTGTTCATGGATCCGGACGAAGGCCAGATCGAGCGCGCGAAGGCGTGCGGCGCGGACCGGATTGAGCTGTATACGGGACCCTACGCAGAACTGGTGGAGCATCACGGCCTGAACGATGCGCGGGTGCGGGACTGTCGGCAGTCGTACCTGGCTGCGGCGCGGTTCGCGGTGGAGATAGGTCTCGGAGTCAACGCGGGGCACGATCTGAATCTCGACAACTTGGCGGATTTCATTGCGATCGGCAATATAGACGAGGTCTCCATCGGCCACGCTCTCATCAGCGATGCGCTCGATTTCGGCCTTGCCGAAACCGTGCGCAAGTATCTCAAAGCCATCGCCGCCGGCGGCGGATAGGAGGAAGGAGTGCGAGGACGGCCACGTAGGCATGACGACAGGGCACAAGGAGAAGCTGTATGGACGGGTTGTTTCGGGCGCGGTCGTGGATCGCAATGGCTGCGGGGTGCTTGTTCATGACGGTTTCCTCCGCATCCGAATCGGTCGAGTCGCCGGTGGTTGTCTTTGAGACGAACAAGGGCTCGCTGACGGCGGAACTCCTTCCCCTTGAAGCGCCCGAAACGGTCGAGAATATTCTTGACCTGGTCGACTCGGGTTTCTATGACGGCTTGATCTTCCATCGCGTCATCGAAGGCTTTGTCGTTCAGGCGGGCGGTTACCTTGCCGATATGCAATACAGGGAAGCGCCTCGAACTGTCGTCAACGAGTCGCAGAACGGGCTTGGCAATCGCAAGTACACGTTGTCGATGGCGCGCGGCACACCTCCCGATTCCGCGGGCGCGCAGTTCTACATCAACCTGAATGACAATACGCATCTCGATTACAGGAGGGGCCAGCCCGGTTATACCGTGTTCGGCAGACTGATCGACGGCATGAAAGTGGCGGACGAGATCGGACGAGCGGAGACGGCCACACGAACGGTGGCGACCACGCTCGATCGAATGCAGGACGTGCCGGTGGAACCCATCGTCATCCAGCGCGCCTACAGGCGGTAGCGCCATAAGATCTGTCGCCCTGACGGGCGCCGTATCTTACCCCCGCCCAAGCCCTCTGTTTAGCCCATCCCGCCCGTCCCGGACCCTGCGCCCTTGATCGGCACTTGCGTGCCGTTTTACGGCGCGGGCTTGTCTGGCGCCGGGTTCTGCCCGGCCCGAACGGGGGGAGCGGCCCGTTCGGCTATCCCGCGCTATTATTAGCCGACACATCCTCACCTGTGCGTCGATTTTCATGAAGCGTTCCACTGTCGTTCTCTCTGCTATCGCAATTGCTGCCTTCGCGGCGGCGGTCGTCACCGAAATCTCCCATCGCTTGCTCCCCGGCGACTACGTGGGGCTCCTTGTTCTGACTTTCCTTGCCTGCCTGGTCACCGCCCTTGCGATTGCGAGGATGAGCAGGCGCGAGGAACCGGCGCGCAGGCCCAGGAGGGAACGCCGGCCCCGGGCGAGACGGGAACCCCGGGAGGAGCGTGAACCCCGTCGGGAGCGCGAAACCCGTGGTGAGAGGGAACCCCTCGGGGAACGGGAAAGCGGCGTCGTCAAGTGGTTCGATCCCACGAAAGGGTTCGGCTTCATCATCCGGGATGTCGGCGGCGACGTCTTCGTGCACCGCCGAAGCATCCGGGACGACGGCAGCGGTGACCGGGAGTTGCGCGAAGGCGCCCGCGTCACGTTTGTGGCCGTGGAACGTAGCCGGGGTTGGCGGGCGGAGGAAGTCTCCACCCACGACGAATGAACCTCCGGTCGTTCCTGCACGGGCGCATCGAGGCAGCGTTCGAGGCGGCTGGCGTCGCTGGCGCCGAGCCGATGATAGGCGTCGCCACGCGTCCCGAGTTTGGCGACTACCAGGCGAATGGCGCCATGGCGGCCGCCAGGACAGCCCGAACCCAACCACGCAAGCTCGCCGAAGGCGTCGTGGAAGCGTTGGGAGATGTGGATTTCGCCGAGACCCTGGCGGTCGCCGGTCCCGGGTTCGTCAACATCACGCTGTCTCCCGCGTTTGTCAGCGCACACCTCGCTAACGTCGAAATCGAGCCAACCCTGCATCCCGAGAGGATCGTCGTGGACTACTCCGCTCCAAACCTCGCCAAGGAAATGCACGTGGGGCACTTGCGGACGACGATCGGGGATGCCATGGCACGCATTCTCGAGGCGCTTGGCCACCACGTGATTCGACAGAATCACGTCGGCGACTGGGGTACGCAGTTCGGCATGCTGGTAGCCCATCTCGAGGATGTGCAGGAAGCCGCGCCGGAGCTCAAGGACCTGGAGGTGTTCTACGCGCAGGCACGCAGGCGTTTCGACTCGGACAACGATTTCGCGGACCGCGCGCGCCGCACGGTGGTCGCCCTGCAGCGGGGTGACGAGCGGGTGCGCGCATATTGGCGGCGATTCATAGATATCTCCCTGGCGCATTGCCGTTCGGTGTACGAGATCCTGGACATCACGCTCGGCGATGAGGACCTCGATGCGGAGAGCCGCTACAACGACGATCTGCCGAATGTCATCGCCGATCTCGAAAGCGCCGGCCTGGTCACGGTGGATGACGGCGCGAAGTGCGTGTTCCTCGACGAACTCGAAACCCCGTTGATCGTGCAGAAGCGCGATGGCGGCTACCTGTACGCGACCACGGATCTCGCGTCGGTGCGCTACCGTTCGGAGCACTACCGTGCGGATCGAATACTGTACTTCGTCGACTCGCGACAGTCGCTGCACTTTCGCCAGCTCTTCGCGGTTGCCAGGAAAGCGGGGTTTGCGCGGGAGACGTGCAAGCTGGAGCATCATCCATTCGGCGCGATCCTGGGGCGCGACAACAGGCCTTTCAAGACCCGCTCGGGCGATGTTGTCAAGCTTGCGGACCTGCTTGACGAAGCGGTACGTCGCGCGCGGGCCCTGGTGACCGAAAGGAACCCGGAACTCGACAGCGAGGAAGCGGATCGTATCGCCCGCGTCGTCGGCATCGGCGCGGTCAAGTACACGGATGTCTCAAAGCACCGGGCGAGCGACTACGTCTTCGACTGGGATGCGATGCTGAACTTCGACGGCAACACGGCGCTGTACCTGCAATATGCCTATGCGCGCATTCGGAGCCTGTTTCGGCGCGGCGGGATCGATCCGCGATGCCTCACCGATGCTCCCGCCATCTCGAACGATACGGAACGACGGCTCGGCGTCTCCCTGCTACGGTTCCAGGAGACGTTGGAGCAGGCGGCGAGCGAGGCATTGCCGCACTACCTGACCGGCTACCTGCATGGTCTGGCGGGAGACTTCACGAGGTTCTACGAGACCTGCCCGGTTCTCAATGCCCCCGCACCGGTGCGCGATCATCGCCTGAAGCTCTGCGCCCTGACCGGGGAGACCTTGAGAAAGGGACTGGGCCTGTTGGGCATAGGGACAGTCGAAAGAATGTAATCCCGCGAGTCGGGACGATCCGGGCTTGCGCTTTAAGGCCGTGCGGCGGGCCGTCAGTTGTCGTGTGCGCGGACCGGCGTCGGGGTCGTATACGACTTGAGATCCCTGACGAAGTCGCTGAGCGCCTGGATACCGGTTTCCTCCGCCTCGGCGCACCACGTGCGGAAGGCTTCCATGAGCTCGGCGCCGCGGCCCTTCTCGGACCACAACTGGGCGAGTTCCAGCCGCTTTTCGTAGATCGTCTTCAATATCGGGCTTGCGCCGACGACCTCGGAGATATGCCGCCGCTGGCGTTCGTTCACCAACGTGTCGTGGCGACAGAGGATGTGCTTGGAACGCCTGAGCAGGCGCCGGGTAAAGGCGTCCGCGTGTTTGCGTTCCTGCTCGACCAGGGGCGCCACCACTTCTTCCGCGTAACGGGCCATGACCCGGAATCGGTCGTTCAATACGGCCCAGGTCGTATCCATGTCGATGGAGGTCTTTCCGTCCGCGCGTGCGACCTTGGGACCCGTGTAGAGCGGCTTGGCCAGACCCAGTCTTTGTAGGAGGCGAATCCAGGCCCAGCCCATGTCGAACTCCCAGGGCTTGACGGAGAGCTTTGCCGAGTTGGGATAGGTGTGATGGTTGTTGTGCAGTTCTTCGCCGCAGATGAGGATCGCCCACGGCACGACATTGCGCGAGGCGTCGGGACACTCGAAGTTCCGATAGCCCCAGTAGTGACCGACACCGTTGACGACGCCGGCGGCAAGAAAGGGAATGCACATCATCTGCAGAGCCCACACGGTGGCGCCGAGCGTGCCGAACAACAGGACGTCGAGTACCGCGAGGGAAGCGATGCCCAGCACGGAGTGGGGTCCGTAGAGGTTCAGTTCGAGCCAATCGCTGGGCGTGCCCCGGCCGTACTTCTCAAGCGTCTCGTCGGTGATGGCGTCACGGTAGTACTCGGCGCCCCGGAAGAGTATGGGGGCAAGGCCGTAGATCTGCGGGCTGTGGGGATCGTCTTCGGTTTCGGTCAGGACATGGTGCTTGCGGTGAACCGCCGTCCAGACCTTGGTCGACATGCCCGTCGTCATCCATAGCCAAAAACGGAAGAAGTGTTGCGCCGCCGGATGCAGCTCCAGGGCTCGGTGCGCGGAGTGCCGGTGCAGGTAGATGGTTACGGAGACGAGCGTGATGTGGCACGTGGCCAGCGTATAGACGACCATCACCGGTATCGAAAAGCCGACGAGGCCGTACCACCAATCCGCCAGGTTCACCAGGTTGACCCCCTCAATAAATTCTCGTTGTTCGCGATCGGTGGGGACGCTGCGGTCCCACGACGGCGGACGGCGAAAGATACCACTTTTGCGGCTTGTCGTGCGATGGGAATGTCGGATTCTGTACGCTGCCCTGTCGGTGCGTCAAGACGACCCCGGACGGGGCGATTCCCCGCTGTCGGGACCAGCCCGTCACAAGTCGAATGCATGAGAGTACGATCTCGGTCCGGTAAACACTTTGCTTAGGATCCCGCGTCGTGGATGAAGCTCCGGTCCACCGGACCCTGGACCCCGCCGCGTTGCGATGGGAAGGCGCGCGGCCGGTGTCTCTCGATGAAGGCGACATCTACCATGACGTCGACGGTCCGGACGAAACGTTGCGCGTCTTCATCGCTCCCGCAAAGCTGGACGAGCGATTCGGCTCGGCTGCCGACTTCACGATTGGAGAACTCGGTTTCGGCACGGGTCTCAATTTCGCCGTCGTCGGGGAGCGGTTCCTCAGGCGTTCCGGCGGTCGGTTGCACTATATCGCCTTCGAACATGCGCCCCCTTCGGCTGGTGACATCGCGCGCGCCGCCGGATGTTCCGGGTTACCCCTGCATCGCGAGTTGTCGCGGGTCTTGCCGCCAGGTATTTCCGGCTGGCACCGCCGACGCCTGGCGGGGGGACGCGTTTGCCTTTCGCTTTACTTCGGCGATGCCCCCGCGGGGTTGGCCGACATCGAGGCCGGGCCTTCGCGCGCCGTCGATGCCTGGTTTCTGGATGGCTTCGCTCCGCCTCGCAGCCCCGCCATCTGGTCACAAGAGACCTGTGCCGCCATCGCGCGACTCTCCGGTCCGGGGACGACGGTGACGACTTTCACGGCCGCCGGCGTCGTCAGGCGCGCGCTTGCGACGGCCGGATTCGAGGTGACCCGCGTCGATCAGCATGGTCACAAGCGACACACTGTCGTCGGCGTGATCCCCGGCGACCCGATATCGCCGCCGGCCCCGCCGCATGCCGTTTCGGTCGTCGGCGCAGGCCTGGCGGGATGTTCGGTCGCTCGAGCCCTGGCGGAAAGAAACGTCGAAGTGACCGTGCATGACGCCGCGGTCGCCCACGGCGCTTCCGCGATCCCCGGCGCAGTCCTGCATGCGCGCCTGCTGAACGATGGCAGCGCCGGGGCTTCGCTTCGCGCCCACGCATTCGCGTATGCGACCTGGTTCTACTCGGGGCGCGAAGGAATGACCTCGACCGGAGCGCTGCAGTTGCCGGGACCCAATGCCAAGGCCGCACGTTTGCATGCGCTGGGCAATGTCCTGCCATCGGGTTGGGTAGAACGGGTATCGCCGCGCGAAGCCTCCGACCTCGCTGGGATCGATGTCGCCGAAGACGGCCTGTATTTCCCTTCCGCGGCCTCCATCGACGGGGCCGCGCTATGCAGGTCCCTGCTCGACCATCCGCGAATACGCATAACGTCCGGCGAGCCCGAGGACGGCATCAGGGTTCTTGCAAATGGCTCGGGAATCACCGAACACCTGCCAGAGCTCGAAGTCGCGCCGCTCGCGGGACAGGCCGACATGTTTGACGATGGCCAGTTGCGCCTGCCCGTGCTTGCGGATGGCTACGCCAGGCCCGCGGGCCGATTCTGCTGGGTCGGCGCGACCTACGAATATCGGCCATGGCCCCCGGGGGAGGCCACCGCAGCCAACGCCGCGCGGTTCCGAAAGCTCTTCGGTCGCGCGCCGGGCGCGTCGAGGAGCCTCTTCAGGGGGGTTCGGGCCGTAACCTCGGATCGTACGCCGGTGATTGGCAGGGCAGGCCCGAATACCTATGTCAGCACCGGTCATGGATCCATAGGCGTCGCATCGTCGGCGCTCGCCGGCGAATGGATCGCAAGCCTCATCTGCGGCGAATGTCCGCCGGTCAGCCGGGAAGTCGAAGCCCTGTGCCGCGTGGGCCGCTTCAGGGAGCGCCAGAAACGGCGGCCAAATCCCTTCGCCGGCGGTGGGCGCCGGAAGCAATAGTCCTGGAGCTGCTTGCTCGCGCCAAGGCACGATGTATCGGTGCGTTGTCCCATGCGTTCCGGTGGCGGGATCTCAGGATGGCGTTTCGACAACGCTGAGCGACAACACGACCGTGTCTGGTGGGAGGTCTGAAGGTCAGGCTGGTCGGATGTCTTGACTCCCGCCGGAAGCGATAGCTGCCGAGCCCTGACGCCGACTGGATCATCCAGTCGATTGCAAGTACGGCCGGTCGCCCTTGATGGAGACCCGCAATCCGGCGCGGGTCATCGGATGGTAGTCCCAGATTGCCATATGCTGAGTGCAGCGGTTGTCCCACATGGCGACCGAGCCCGGTGCCCATTTGAACCGGCACTGGAAGGCTGGGTTCTGGACATGGTCGAGCAGGAAGTCGAGCAGGGAGCGGCTTTCGGGTGCGGTAAGTTCGAGGATGCGGCGCGTGAAACTGGAGTTTACGAACAGGGCCTTCCTTTTCGTTACCGGATGGGTGCGCACTACCGGGTGTACCGCGCTGGGAAAGGCACGCTGCGGGGTGTGGTCACCGTAGTACCCGTCGTAGTTGGAGGTATGGCGTGCCGTGAGCGATTCAAGGAAGGATTGAAGCCGAGGGGACAGGGCGTCGTAGGCGGCGTACATGCTTGACCAAAGGGTGTCACCACCTCGGCTTGGCACTTCGTGCAGGTGCAGGATGGTTCCAAGCGGCGGCTCCTCGTCGGCGGAGACATCGGAATGCCAACCTGAGCCGTTGTTCCGCTTCGAGTGCCGGTCTGTCCGAATGATCATGAGTTCCGGGATACCGTTGGCGTACGGAGCCGCGGGGTGAACATGCAGCGGTCCGAAACGTCGCGCGAATGCGAGGTGCTGTTCGGGCGACATGGTTTGATCGCGGAAAAACAGCACCGAGTGTGACATCCAGGCATCGAAAATGTCCTGCCAGGTCTCGTCGTCGACGGTGGCGAGATCGACGCCCCTGACGAGCGCGCCGATGGTTGGCGTGACTGGCTGCACCTCAATGTGTGTATACGACTGCATCATGGGCTCGCTTCGTTCTGGTGGCTGCTCCGGGTATTGGTGGCCGGCGCGGTCACAGCAGTCCCGCCGCGCGGGCCCACCGGTATTTCGCGCCCAGTACCGCGACGGGTTTTTCGGCTGTGTACGGATACGCGAGGATGTCCCTCTCCATCAGGTAGTCACATGCTTCCTCGATCTCGACATCGCCGACGAGGGATGCCGCGACGGGCTTGTCGATCCCCTTGCCCCGCGCCTCCTCGACGGCTTCGGCGAGCAGTTCGGCGAAGACCATCGGCGGCGTGATGATGGTGTGCCAGTAGCCCAGCACAAGCGCATGCACGCGCTCGTCGTTGAGTGCGAGGTCGATGGTGCTGCGGTACGTGGTGGGCGGTTCTCCTCCGGTGATGTCCACGGGATTTCCGGCGGCGCCGAATGGCGGAATGAACTCCCGGAAAGCTGCGTCGAGGTCGGCCGGCATCGGCATCAGCGTCAGTTCGTTGTCGGCGCAGGCATCTGACAGCAACACGCCGGAACCGCCCGCGCCGGTCAGGATGAGGACATTCTCTCCCTGGGGCGTTGGCAGCACCTGGAGTCCGCGCGCGAACTCGAGCATGTCATTGAGACTATGCGCACGGATCACGCCGCTTTGGCGGAGGACTGCGTCGTAAACACGGTCATCGCCGGCGAGGGCGCCGGTGTGGGAATTCGCGGCACGCGCACCCATGCCGGTGCGCCCGGCTTTCAGCACGACGATGGGCTTTCTCTTGGACACCCGGGCCGCGACTTCGGCGAATGCGCGGCCGTCCTTCAGGTCTTCGACGTGCATGGCGATGACTTCGGTGTTCGGGTCCTGCTCGAAGAACGTCAGCAGGTCGTCCTCGTCGATGTCGGCCTTGTTGCCGAGACCGACGATGGCGGAAACGCCCATCTTCGCCGAGCGGCTGAACCCGACGATGGCCATGCCGACACCGCCGCTCTGGGACGACAGCGCGACCTTGCCCTTCTCCGTATAGGGCGTGCAGAACGTGGCGCAGAGGTTCTTGTGCGTGTAGTAGAAGCCATAGATGTTGGGCCCCATCAATCGCACGTTGTTCTCGCGGGCGACGGCGACGATTTCCTCCTGCAGGGCGTGTTTGCCGACCTCCGCGAAACCAGAAGGAATCAGGACCGCACCGGGAATCTTCTTCGCGCCGCAATCGGCAAGCACGCGTGCGACGAGGGGTGCCGGTATGCAGAAGATGGCGATGTCGATGTCACCGGGGACCTCGGTCACGCTCGAATAGCAGGTGTGGTCGAGTATCGTTTCGGCCCGGGGGTGGACGGGATAGATGGCGCCTTCATAACCGCCGTCAATCAGGTTTCGCATCACGGAATTGCCGATCTTGCCCTCTTCGGCGGATGCCCCGATGACCGCCACGGCGTCGGGTTGCATGATGCGCCGCATGGCGTCGAGTATGGCGTCGTGCCCTGGTCTATATCGCGACTCTGCGGGAGGACCGAGTTGCATGTGGTGGTCCACGGCGAGGACTCCGTCGGAACTCGCGAACACCGGATTCAGGTCCAGCTCCGCGATCTCGGGGAAATCGGCAACCAGCCGGCTCACATTTGCGATCAGCGTCGCCAGCGCGTTGCGATCGACCGCTGCGGCGCCGCGCACGCCCTTGAGGATTTCGGAACCGGCGATATCGTCGAGCATCGATGACGCCTCATCGACCGTGGCCGGCGCCAGCCTGAACGTGATGTCACCCAACGCCTCCACGAACACCCCGCCGAGGCCGAAGGCGACCAGCTTGCCGAAGACCGGGTCGGTGACTGCCCCGACGATCACTTCCTGCGTGTCCTGGGCCCGTTCGACCTGGCGCTGTATCAGCACTCCATCGACAGCGGCATCGGCGTCGAACGCCTTGGCATTGGCGACGATCCTGTCGTAGGCGCTCGCCAGTTCCGTCGCATCACCGATGTCGAGCGCCACGCCGCCGGCGTCAGTCTTGTGGGCGATGTCGGGGGACACGATCTTCGCAGCCACCGGGTAGCCGATCTGTTCTGCCATGGCGAGGGCTTCGGATGCTGAAGTCGCAAGGCCCTGGGCGGCGGACGGAATGTCGTATGCATCACAGATGCGCTTGGCCTCATCGGGAGTCAGCGCTTCGCGCCCCGCGGCGTCGGCAGCTTCGATAATGTGGCGAACGTTGGTCTCAGCAGTCATGGTCCCTCCCTGGTTGAGGCGAGATTAACCGAACAGCGGTAACTCCACGAGAGGACGCGCCGGCCGCTGTTTGTTCGAACCCTCGTTCCCCGTTCGGCCAAGAGTCGATTTCGACCTGCCGGCATGTCCTTGCCGCGGGCACGGATTCGAGGAAGCGATCCGCCCGGTGGTTCGGTTGCCTAGTGCGCCAAGTCCGACAGTCTGATAGCTTAGCCGCGTTTTCACCGCGACCGATTTGACCAAGGGAGAGCAATCATGGCCACCGTTGATGGCGCCACGCTGATGGCGCGCAGCCTCAAGGCGCAGGGCGCCGACTACATGTTCGGGATAGTCGGCTACCCGGTTGGAGGCATTGCCGCTGCGGCGCAGAAAGAGGGCATTACGTACATCGGCATGCGCAATGAACAGGCAGCGAGCTACGCTGCCCAGGCGGCCGGATATCTCACCGGGCGTACGCAGGTATGCCTGGTGGTTTCGGGCCCCGGCGTGATCCACGCGCTCGCCGGCCTCGCCAATGCGGAACAGAATTGCTGGCCCATGCTTCTCATCGGCGGCGCATCCCCGACTTACCAGAACGGCATGGGGGCATTCCAGGAAGAACGCCAACTGGAACGCGCGGCGCCGTACTGCAAGGTCTCGCGCGCCATCGAAGACGCAAAGCGTATTCCGTACCTGGTCGAGCAGGTGATTCGAACGTCCCTGAACGGTCGCCCCGGGCCCGTCTATCTCGATTTCCCGGACGACATCATCAGCCAGGAGGTCGAAGAGAGCGACGTGCCGGCGAGCGTCGTGGTTGAGGATCCGCCGCGGCCACAGGTGGACCCGGCAACCGTCGAGAAGGCGTTGGACGCACTGGAGTCGGCCGAGAACCCGCTCGTCATTCTCGGCAAGGGGATGGCGTGGTCGCGGGCAGAGGACGAGGTGCGCGAATTCATCGAGCGCACGCAATTGCCGTTTCTCAACTCGCCCATGGGCAAAGGCGTCATGCCGGACGACCATCCGTTGTCCGTTGGTGCCGCGCGCAGCACCGCGCTCAGGGAATCGGATCTCGTCTTTCTCATGGGCGCACGGTTTAACTGGATCATGCACTTTGGCCTGCCGCCCCGGTTCAAGGAGGGCGTGCGGGTGGTCCAGCTCGACATCGAGCAGGAGGAAATCGGCCACAATGTGCCGACCGAAGTGGCGCTCGTTGGCGACGGCAAGGCCGTGGTTGGGCAACTGAACCAGGCACTTGGGCAAAGGCAGTGGTTCTATCCTGCCGAAACTTCCTGGCGTACGACCCTGAAGGAAAAGGCGGATGCGAACGTCGCGACGGTCGAGGCCATGCGCCAGGACGAATCGTCTCCCATGAACTACTACCGGGCCTATCGGGACATAGTGGAATGGCTTCCGGACGACGCCATCATCATCGGCGAGGGCGCGTCAACCATGGATATCGGCAGGACGCAGATGCCGAATCGCCAACCGCGCCACAGGCTCGACGCGGGCACCTACGGCACGATGGGCATCGGTCTGGGATTTGCCGTGGCGGCGGCAGTGACCAATCCCGGCAAGCCGATCGTTTCGGTGCAGGGCGACAGTGCTTTCGGGTTCTCCGGCATGGAGGTCGAGACGATGGTTCGCTACAACCTGCCGGTCAAACTGGTCGTGCTCAACAACGGCGGTATCGGCGGTGGCGTCGGACCGCTGGAGAAGGGCGCGCGAGTCCCGCCATCGGTCCTGACCTATGGTGCCCACTACGAGGGCATGGTCGAAGCGTTGGGCGGCAAGGGCTTCTACGTGGAAGATCCCGCGGATCTGCGCGGCGCCCTCGAAGAGGCCATGGCGTTCGACGGACCGGCCATGGTCAACATCCCGATCAGCATCGGGGCAGGACGCAAACCGCAGCAGTTCGGCTGGATGACGACCTGACGGTTGGCTGAGGCTTCACGCCAGCCAAGGCACATACCGCCGGAGAACCCGGGGATAGCAGATGGAACGTTTGGCCCACGGTTACACCCTGGTTGAAGGCCCGGTCTGGGTGCCGGACAGGGGACTGATCTTCAGCGATGTCCACGATGGCGGGGTGTATTGTCTCGGCCTGGACGGGAGTGTCTCGACGGTCTTCCCCTATCGGCGGGGCATCGGCGGCATGGCATTGCACGAGAACAACGGCATGGTCGTTGGCGGTCGCAACATCTCTTTCAAGAGCTTTGCCGGCGGTGACACCGTCGTGCTGCTTGACCGGGACCTGGACAACGGCAACTTCGGCTACAACGATCTCACTATCGACGTTGCCGGACGGATCTATGCGGGTTCGCTCGGCAGTCCGGTGTTCGAGGAGGGGGAGCAGATGCCCGGCGACCTCCATCTGATCGATCTCGACGGTACCAGCCGTGTCGTTGCGACAGACATCGTATTGACCAATGGTCTCGGCTTCTCGCCGGACAACGGCACGCTCTACCACTCGGATTCCCGGCGTCAGACCGTGTACCGCTACGCGGTCTCCGAGGATGGCAGCCTCGGGGAGAAACAGCCGTTCGCAAGCGTGGAGGTGGGTTCGCCCGACGGGCTCGCGGTGTCCGAAGACGGTGCCGTATGGCTTGCGGTCGCCGGAGGTGGCGGCGTCCGCGTTTTTGAGCCGGACGGACGGTTGCGCGAGCACGTCGAAACGCCCGTACCGATGTGTACCAGCGTCTGCTTCGGCGGTGACGACTTGCGCGACCTTTACGTAGTGACCGGTTCGGCGGGCACCGGAGGTGATCGGGAAGGATCCGTGTACCGGATGCGAACCGATGTCGCGGGCCTGTCCGTCCCGCCTGCCAGGGTCCGCGCTGGCTGACGGCGAAGACACCGTTTACAGTGGCTCTTCCGCTCCCCCGAGAGGCGGTCGCATGGCAACGCCAGGTGATGTGAACATGACGCTCGAAGAGAAGGCAGTCGCGCTTCTCTTGCGCTCGCCGCGACTCGATGTCGGAACGATCATCGACCTCCTGGACGTGGGCGACCGGGAGTTTCGCGACATGACGAAACGCAACGCGACGATCTGCAATCTCCTGGAGGCGCGCCGTTCGGGCAAACTCGAACCGCCGACATCCCAGCCGGCGCAATGTCGGGCCTGCAACGAATGGTTCGTCCCATACGGCGCGTCGAAGTTCTGCTCAGACGCGTGCCGGACAGCCGGCCGAATCAGCGGCGGGCCCTGCTCGAAACAGCCCTGACGGGCTCATCGTTGGCAGTTCGGGCAGTACACGGTGCTGCGCTGTCCCACCCGCAGGCCCTTTAGCATCACCCCGCAGCGTCGGCACGGCTTCCCCTGGCGACCGTAGACCAACAACTCGTTCGCGAAGTACCCCGGCCTGCCGTCGCTTCCGACGAAGTCCCGCAACGTCGTCCCACCCTGACCGATGGCCGTGGTGAGTGTTTCCCGGATCCTGGCCACGATCTCCCGGTAGCGCGCCCGGCTCAGACGGCCCGCGGCGATTCTCGGGCGCACGCCAGCCTTGAACAGGGCTTCGTTGGCGTAGATGTTGCCGATGCCCACCACGACGTGCGCATCCATGAGGAAATTCTTGACGGCCGCGCGACGCCTCCTCGACCTGGCGAACAGGTAGTCGCCGGTGAAAGCATCGGAAAGGGGCTCCACACCGAGATTGCGCAGCAACCAGTGGTCGGCGACAGGGTGGGGCTGCCAGTGCAGGCTGCCGAAGCGTCTCGGATCGGTCAGCCGAAGCGCCAGGCCGTGGTCGAGCAGGATGTCCAGGTGATCGTGTTTGCCAGGGGGTACATTGCCGGACACGATCCTCAGGTGTCCCGACATGCCGAGGTGCAGTATCAATGCTCCAGCGTCGACGTACAACAAAAGGTACTTCGCCCGGCGGGTGAGCCGGACGATACGTTTCCCGCAGACATCGGATGGAATCTGGACAGGCCAGCGCAGGCGCGGCTCTCGGACATCGAGTGAGACGATACGCCGATTCAGCAGGCTCGGCGTGATACCCCGCAGGGTCGTTTCTACTTCAGGAAGTTCGGGCATCGGGCTGCGCCGGAAGGCGATCCGGGAACCCGGGCATCATAATTGACAGACCGAGCGCGAGGGGATACCGCTCGTGAATCGAAAGCTGTTGGCGGGACAGCCCGAGAAGCAGCCCCGGAGAGTGTGGGCCGAAGGCGCCGGCTACTTGATCTTCGCTTCCCGGTAGATGACGTGCTTGCGCACCACCGGGTCGTACTTCTTGAACTCGAGCTTGTTCGGCGTATTCCGCTTGTTCTTGTCGGTCGTGTAGTAGTGGCCGGTACCGGCACTGGATTCGAGTTTGATCTTCTCTCGCATGGCTATATCCGCTCGATTACACCCGGACTCCGCGCTTGCGCATATCGGCCAGCACGGCGTCTATTCCCTTCTTGTCGATCAGCCGCATCCCCTGCGCCGAAACGCGCAGGCGGATGAACCGCTTTTCGCCTTCGCTCCAGAAACGGTGATAGTGCAGATTGGGCTTGAAGCGCCGACGCGTCTTGTTGTGCGCGTGCGAGACGTTGTTCCCGCTCATCGGGCGCTTGCCGGTGACCTGACAGACCTGGGACATCGTTTCAACAGTCGAAAGGGGAGGCGCTTTGTACCAAATCCGGGGGAATTGGTCCACTGGCCGGACGACGAACCGACAGCGCGACGCTCGCGCCCCCTTGATTGAGGCTCCGTACAGCGACAGCCGACGACCCTGCCTTCGCCGTTCCTGCTTTGATGGCCGACGCGGTAACGCTCACTCTCCGTGCCACCAAATCGGACAACCGTATCGACGAGCCCGGACCGCGCACCATGGACCACCGCACGCCTCGGGCGGCTGCATGTATCAAAAATCAAAGCAGTTGAACAGAATGCTGTCGACAGACATCGGCAAAGTCGCCGGGGTCAAAAGTCAGCATTGCCTGAACGGCGACGTTGCTGTCTTCGATGATGGCGCGAAGAACGGTGTCCACAAGACTCAAGGGACGACCCCGGCGGGCAGTGGTATGAACGGTGCGGTAGCAGGCGCTTCGATAGTGCGAGTCGTCGATTAGCTCTGTCGATGGCGATAGGACTAATCGGTCAAACCAATCGACTGCGCCGGGAAGGCCAACAAATCGCGTATTCAGCGTCTCGTACAACACGGGCCAGGCCAAGATGACTGGCAACTCGTTCAACCAGTCCTGCTTCAACTTGGCGCGGTCATGAAACTGGTCTCTGCCATCGCGAAGCGCGAACAGGAAGCCGGTGTCAACCAAGAGTCCGCCAGCGACTCGGGTCATTCGAGGTCGTCCAGATCGGTTTCTACCTCGCCGTATCCTTCCCAGGGTGCGGCCCTGCGACGACCTACCAGATAGCCCCCTTTGATCGTCTGTCCGTCTCTCCTGACGACGTAGATTCTCGAGCGCTTGTCGAACGTTACGTTGCTGCTGATTTCGGCCTTCAGCGACTCCATCAAATCGCCGGAATGGGTGTACGTCAAATACGCCACGCTGGTTCCGCACTCCTTGGCGCCCTGGGTATCCAACCAGGAGTACAGGCCCTCGTAGTCGCCGTTGATCCCCAGGTCGTAGGACAACCAGATTGTGGTGCTTTTCATCCGCTCATCTGTCGATTGCGCCCGAACGAACATAAGCCTACGCCATAAAATCCGTCGCCCTAACGGGCGCCGCATTTTACCCCCGCCCAAGCCCACCTACGATCCTGCGCCTTGATCGGCACTGGCGTGCCGTTCTAAGGCGCAGGCCCCTAGCCCACCAAATCCACTAGAGCAGCCCGCGTTCGGCGAAAGACACCTGTTCCGTTGCGCCGACCACGACGTGGTCGACCAGGCGCACGTCCAGTTCCTGTAGCAGCATCGCGATCCGGGACGTGACCTGGATGTCGCTCGCCGAAGGTTCGGGAACGCCCGATGGATGGTTGTGGTAGAGAATGACGGCGCTGGCGTTGTGCTTAAGGCAGGACTTGATGACTTCCCGGGGATAGACCATCGCCCGGTCCACCGAACCGAAGAACAGTTCTTCGTTGGAGATCAGGTGGTGCCGGGTGTCGAGAAAGAGCGCACCGAACACCTCGCGTTCCCGCCTTGAAAGTCGATAGCCCAGGTAACGCCGCACCCCGGTCGAACTCGAGAGGATTTCCCCGCGTGTCAGGATCTCGGTGTGGTAGCAGTCCATGAGTCCGCGCATCGCGAGTATGGCCGCAGTGTTCACTGGCCCGATTCCTTCGCACGTGGCCAGCGCATTCGGCGGTGCGTGAAGCAGGCAGTGCAGGTCGCCGAAACGGGCGAGAAGCGATTCGGCCAGGTGCAACGGGTTCGCAGACGACTCTTCGACGCCGAGAATTGCCGCGAGGAGTTCCGTCTTGGTGGCGGAGTCGGGACCGAGGTCGAGGATGCGTTTCCGGGGCTCGGCGGCGCATGCGCAGTCGGCGCGCCCGCCCGCGGGCGGCTGCAACAGGGCACTTCTGGTATCGTTGGCGTCGTCTTTCATGCCGTGGTTTGCGGTGGAAAAGGAAAAGCGCGGCGGGCGCTTTGACATTCGCATGCAGAACAGACGCATCTTATTGGGTATCGCGGGCGGAATCGCCGCGTATAAGACCCCACAGCTTGTGCGAGATTTGCGCGGCTCGGGGGCAGAAGTTATCCCTGTCATGACGCGAAGCGCCGTGCGTTTCGTCACGGAAACAAGCCTTCAGGCGGTGGCGGGGCAAAGGGTTCGGAGCGATTTGTGGGACGAGGAAGCCGAGGCGGCGATGGGCCACATCGAACTCGCGCGATGGGCGGATGCCGTGGTCATAGCGCCGGCGACTGCCCATGTCATCGCCCGCCTGGCGACGGGCATGGCTGATGATCTGCTAACCACCCTTTGCCTCGCGACCGCAGCACCGCTGTTCCTGGCCCCGGCAATGAACCGGCAAATGTGGGAACACCACGCGGTGCAACGCAACGTGGCCAGCCTGAAAGCAGCGGGCGTGAAGATCCTCGGCCCCGGGGAGGGCGACCAGGCCTGCGGAGAAACCGGCCCGGGCCGGATGCTGGAGCCGGCGCAGATCGTCGAGGCGCTGACCTCGCACCTCGGAGGCAGGCCCCGGTCCATGGAAGGCTTGAGCGTACTGTTGACCGCGGGACCCACGCGGGAACCCATCGATCCCGTGCGCTACATCTCGAACTACAGCTCGGGCAAGCAGGGCTATGCCCTGGCGCGTGCCGCGCGCGATGCGGGTGCGGACGTCACGTTGGTGAGCGGGCCCGTAGCGATGGAGACCCCGGCGGACGTTCGACGCATCGATGTGACGACGGCGCGGGAGATGTACGCGGCGGTGGACGCCGAACTCAAGCAAGCCGACATCTTCATCGGCGTGGCGGCGGTGGCGGACTATCGCCCCGCCCAGGCCCCGGGCCGCAAGATCAAGAAACGCGACGAGTCCCCGGAACTCTGGCTTGAGCTGCGGGAGAATCCCGACATCCTGGCCCGCGCCGCCGAGGTCTGTTCCTGCGCCATCGGTTTTGCCGCCGAGACCCACGACACCATGCGCTTTGCGCGCGAGAAACTCTTGCGGAAGGGTTGCGCCGCGATCGTGCTGAACGACGTGTCGGAAGAGGACATCGGCTTCGACAGCGACCGCAATGCGGTGACCCTGATCGAGCCCTCGGGCGAAACCGTATTTCCCATCGACTCCAAGGAGACGGTGGCGGAGAAGCTGATCGATGCCATCGCCAGCCTGTTTCTTCGCAGGAGCGAAACGACGCGGGGTGATCTGACGCGTCACGCGTGACGGAATGAAACGACACATCGCGCCGGAGATATTTCGCGCTTACGACATTCGCGGTCTCGTAGACAGGAATCTGACATCCGAATCGGTCTCCTGGATTGGCTGCGCATTTGCGGCCGAGGCCCGTGAACAGGGTTTCCGCCGCGTCGCCGTAGGCGGCGATGGCCGGCACTCCACTGGGCATCTGCGTGATGCTCTCATCGCGGGCCTCACCGGTGGCGGTTGCGATGTCGTCGATGTCGGGCGTGTTCCGACGCCTCTCCTTTACTTCGCGACCTATGCGCTCGAGACCCGGACGGGGATCATGATCACGGGATCGCACAACCCGCCCGAGTACAACGGCCTGAAAATGGTGATCGGCGGCGCGGTGCTTTCGGGCGAAGCGATTGCCGGCCTGCGATCACGCATCGAACGCGACGACTGCCCGCAGAGAGCGCGCGGTGCGGTGGAATCCGTCAGCGTGATCGATTCGTACATGGATCGGGTGGTTGGTGATATCGCCATCGCGCGTCCGCTCAAGATCGTCGTCGACAGCGGAAACGGCGTGGGTGGTGTGGTGGCCCCAGCGCTTTTCGAACGACTCGGGTGCGAAGTCGTGAGCCTGTATGCGGATGTCGACGGCAGCTTTCCGAATCACCATCCGGACCCGGCCGACGCCGCGAACCTCGATGATCTCATCGCCGCGGTTCGCGAACACGAAGCGGACATGGGCTTGGCTTTCGACGGCGATGCCGATCGCCTCGGCGTCGTTACCGAGAGCGGAGCGATCGTCTGGCCCGACCGCCTCATGATGCTGTTCGCTCGCGACATCGCCCGGCGCAATCCGGGCACCGACGTCGTCTACGACGTGAAGTGCTCGCGCCATCTCGAGAAAGTGGTTGCCGAAGCTGGCGGGAACCCGATCATGAGTCGCACGGGACATTCCCACATCAAGGCGAAGATCAGGGAGACGGGCGCCCTCTTCGGCGGCGAGTTCAGCGGCCATATCTGTTTCGGCGAACGCTGGTACGGTTTCGACGATGCCATCTATGCGGGTGCGCGCCTGCTCGAGATTGCCGCTTCGAGAGACTGCGGCATCGATGCGTTGTTCGCGGACTTTCCGGTTCCCTGCACGACTCCGGAAATCAAGCTCCCGACCACCGAGTCGGCCAAGTTTCGCATCATCGAGGAGTTGTCGAAGTCGGCCGATTTCGGCCCCGGAACGGTGACGAGAATCGACGGGCTTCGTGTCGACTACGCCGACGGCTTTGGACTGGTGCGCGCATCGAACACTTCGCCGGCACTGACATTGCGCTTCGAAGCTGACGACGCGACCGCGCTGGATCGCATCCGCGCGACTTTCGGCGCGCAGTTGTCCGCCATAGACCCGGCGCTGACGTTCTAGGAGAAAACCAGAGATGTCACGCGAAGACACGTCGAAGATCCTGATCGAGGCGCTGCCTTATATCCGCGAGTTTCACGGCTCGACGGTCGTCATCAAGTACGGCGGCGCGGCGATGGTGGACCCGGCGTTGAAACACGCCTTCGCCCGCGACGTGGTTCTGATGAAACTCGTCGGCATGAACCCGGTGGTGGTGCATGGCGGCGGCCCGCAGATCGGCGAGTTGCTGGAGCGGCTGAATATCGAGACCCGCTTTGTCGACGGCCTGCGCGTCACGGACTCGGCCACCATGGATGTCGTCCAGATGGTGCTTGGCGGACTGGTGAACAAGGAGATCGTTTCGCTGATCAACGCCGAGGGGGGTAGCGCTGCCGGCCTGACCGGGAAGGATGGCAACCTCATCAGGGCGCGCCGGCTCAGGCTGACGCGTGAACGTCCGGAGTTCAAGGAGCCCGAGATCGTCGACATCGGACATGTCGGCGAGATCGCCGAGGTCAATCCCGGCGTGCTTGACGCCCTGGTCGCCCGTGACTTCATCCCCGTCATCGCGCCCATCGGGGTCGGCGACGACGGCGTCTCCTACAACATCAACGCCGATTTTGTGGCGAGCGCCCTGGCGGCGCGCCTGAACGCCGCCAAGCTGGTGCTGCTTACGGACACTCCCGGGGTGCTGAAACCCGACGGTTCGACGCTGGTTGCGCCGAACCGCGAGGAAATCGAGAGGATGATCGCCGACGGGGAGATCAAGGGAGGCATGCTGCCCAAGGTGCGCTGTGCCCTGGATGCCATGACGGCCGGTGTGGCTTCGGCCCAGATCATCGACGGCCGGATTCCCCATGCGACGCTGCTGGAGATCTTCACCGACGGCGGAGTCGGCACGCAGATCACGTAGCCCGCATGTGTCACCAAGGGCCGCGATGATCGCGCAGGATTTGCCCGCAGGCGCGTGCTCGGGAGCCCTCAGCCGGGGAGCGCGAGGGGAACCCCCTCGCAAGAAATAGACGGAAGCATAGCTGCCGCTTATGGTGTAGCGACCATGTGCGCGCCTGCGGGCAAAAGTGCCCCACAGTCGACGCCTTCGGCGCCGCCAGTGGCCCGGCCCCACCGTGCGAGGGCGCGGCAGCGCAGTTTGTTTCCGGCGCGAATGTCGAAGATGGAACGTATCCCATTGAAATACAGTGACCTTTATTGATTCGACAAGCGCCTTGGTGACATATGCGGGGTAGCCCTTCGCGCGAGTGCGAGCGGTTGAGGCGTCAGGAGACGCAGTAAAGGCTGCGATAACGCAGTATCGTTTCCAGGGCTTCGGCGTTTTCACCGTGCTCCCGCAAGTAACGGACGACATCGTCCAGCGTGACGATACTGAGTACCGGGATGCCGAGCCGCTGGGCCAGGGACTGAATGCCCGTGTTCTCGCCGTCGACGCGTTCCAGGCGGTCCAGCGCGACCAGTACGCCCACCACCTGGGCGCCGGCGGCCTCAAGGAGTTTGAAGGCGTGGATCTTCGCCTCGCCGTCGGTCACCACATCGTCGACGATGACCGCTCGGCGACCCTCCAGGGGACCGCCAACGATGCGTCCGCCTTCGCCGTGTTCCTTTGTTTCCTTGCGGTCGAAGGCAACGTCGATGTGGACATCGTAGTCCCGCGCCAGCGCTACCGATGTGGCGACGGCGATGGGTATCCCCTTGTATGCCGGTCCGAACAGCAGCTCGGGCAACGGCGACATGGTGGAGACCCGGGCGGCGTATGCGGCGCCGAGCCGGTCGAGCGCGGGTCCGTTGCTCAAGGCCCCGAGATTCAAGAAGTAGGGGCTGTGACGCCCGGACTTGAGCACGAAGTCGCCGAATCGGAGAACGTTCTCGTGTAGCAACAGGCCGAGGAATTCGTCCGCGCGCATCACGTTTCCAGCGCGCGTCGCTGCTCGGCGAAGAGTCTTTCGATGCCCGACTCGGCCAGGGCAAGCATTTCGGTGAGCGCTTCTCGCGAGAACGGCTCGATCTCGGCGGTGCCCTGCACTTCGATGAAGCCACCGCCTTCGATCATGACGACGTTCATGTCCGTGTCGGCGTTCGAGTCCTCGGGATAGTCGAGGTCCAGGACCGGAGTTCCCTTATATACGCCAACGGAGACCGACGCCACCAGGTGCCGGAAAGCCTGGGGCGCGATGCGTTCGAGGCACAGGGCCAGCGCGACGCAGCCGCCGGTAATCGATCCCGTTCGGGTTCCGCCGTCCGCCTGGATGACGTCGCAATCGATGCGGATCGTCTGCTCGCCCAATCGTTCGAGGTCGACGGCGGCGCGCAGCGCGCGGCCGATCAACCGCTGGATTTCCATCGTCCGACCGCCTTGCCTGCCGCGGGCCGCCTCGCGGTCGGTCCGCGTGTGCGTGGCCCCGGGCAGCATGCCGTATTCGCAGGTGAGCCAGCCGCGACCGGTGCCGCGCAGGAAACGTGGCACTCCCTTCTCGAAGCTCGCCGTGCAGATGACGCGGGTGTCCCCAAAGGTGGCCAGGACCGAACCCGCCGCGTGTTTCGTAAAACCGGTCGTGAGAGTCACCGGGCGCAGCGCATCCGGTTGTCTGCCGCTCGGTCGCCGCCATGTTTTGCTGGACATCGGTCCCTCCCGCAAGCGCGACGAGTATACGCGTTAGAATCGCCCGAATGATCCTGAGCATGACCGCGTTCGCGAAGTTCGAGTCAGCCTCGCTGGTTTGGGAGATCCGCTCCGTCAACAGTCGTTACCTGGAAGTGGATTTCCGCCTGCCGGCGGGGATTCGGGAGATCGAACCGGCACTGCGCGGACACCTGCGGGATGTCCTGTCACGGGGGAAGGTAGACGCCACCCTGCGCCTGACGAAATCGGCGGTCGCCTCGGTGCCTGAGATCAACCGGGCGCACCTGGTGGCACTTCTCGATGTGCTGGACGACGTGAGAAACGCCGCGCCCGGAATAGGACAGCCCGACCCCCTGGAATTGTTGCGTTGGCCAGGAGTCTTCGAGCCGGACGGGGAGTCGGCGGATGATGCGCTGAAGGCCGAGGCTTTGACCGGTTTCGAATACGCGCTGCGCCGATTGGTGGAACACCGGGGCACCGAAGGCGGGAAACTCGATGCGTTGTTGCGCGAGAAGCTGTCCGCCCTGGAGGCAATGGTTGCGGACATCAGGACTCTGGCCGTTTCTTTCGCGCCCATGGTGCGTGACCGGTTGATCGGACGCATTCGCGAGCTGGACGCGGTCCACGTGGATTCGGGTCGACTGGAGCAGGAAGTTGCGCTCCTGGCGCAGAAAGCGGACATCGCGGAGGAACTGGACCGGCTGGTGATGCATGCCCAGGCATGTCGCGATTGCCTCGGCGCGGGTGGTCCCCAGGGGCGACGTCTCGATTTCCTGATGCAGGAACTCAATCGCGAATCGAATACGCTGACTGCCAAGGCGATCACATCGGAGTGCGCGCAGCGCGCGGTCGAACTGAAGGTGGTTGTCGACCAGATGCGCGAACAGGTGCAGAACGTAGAGTGAGTCGAATGCGAGGCCGACTCATCGTCATCTCGGCTCCTTCGGGTGCCGGCAAGACCAGCCTGGTCAAGGCGCTGCTCAAACGCGATACGAGGCTTGCGGTGTCCGTTTCCCACACCACGCGCCCGAAACGCCCGGACGAGGTGAGCGGAAAGGACTACTTCTTCGTCAAGCCGGCGACATTCGCCTCGATGCGGGACGCCGGCGCATTCCTTGAGTACGCGACCGTTTTCGGGAATGCGTACGGGACGGCCCATGAGCAACTGGACAGGACATTGGCCAGTGGCCGCGATGTCGTGCTGGAGATCGACTGGCAGGGTGCGGCGCAGGTGAGGGCCAGGTTCCCGGATGCGCTCAGCGTGTTTGTGCTCCCGCCCTCGATGGAAGCGCTGTTGGAACGGCTCGAGGTGCGCGGGCAGGACGGTGCCGAGGAGATAAAACGGCGGTGGCGCCAGGCGGTGGACGATATCTCGCATTGCGACGAGTTCAACTACACCGTCGTCAACAACGATTTCGACGCAGCGGTGAGCAGGCTCGCGGGCATCATCGATGCCGAGCGGCGCGGCGAACAGGCGCAGCACGAGTGCGTGACGGCACTGGTGGAGAATCTGCTCCGGAGATAGCGATGCATTGTTGTCGCGTTGCATCGCTTCACATAGAATTTGCCATAGCCGTCGCGCCGGGGCCGACGGCTTTTTTACGCCGGAGTCTTGTTTGACGCGCGCGGATCCCGCGATATTGGCCGTGGCCGACGGCAGTCTGTTTCACGGCACCTCGATCGGAGCGGTCGGCGTCGCCGTTGGCGAAGTCGTTTTCAATACTGCCATGACGGGCTATCAGGAGATTCTGACTGATCCGTCCTACGCCCGGCAGATCGTGACGCTCACCTATCCGCACATTGGCAATACGGGTACCAATCCGGAAGACGTGGAGTCCGATCGGGTCTGGGCTGAAGGGCTCGTGATCCGGGACCTGCCGCTGCGTACGAGTAGCTGGCGGGCGGCTGCTACGCTCCCGGAATTCCTGTGCGAACGGGGGGTCGTTGCGGTAGCTGACATCGACACGCGGCGTTTGACCAGGCTCATCCGCGAGAAGGGGGCACTCGGCGCCTGCATCGCCGCGGGACCGGACGTCGATGCGGAGGAGGCACTGCGTCGCGCGCGGGCGTTCCCGGGACTTGAGGGCATGGACCTCGCGCAGGTTGTCACCCGCGGTGACACCGCGACGTGGAGGGAAGGCGTATGGTGTCCGGAAGGCGGCTACGCGAAGGCCGGCGACGCGACGCGCAGCGTTGTCGCGTACGATTTCGGAATCAAGCGCAATATCCTGCGGCTGCTCGTCGACCGCGGTTGCGAGGTAACGCTGGTACCGGCGAAGACGCTGGCGGAAGATGTGCTGGCGATGGACCCGGACGGCGTGTTCCTATCCAACGGTCCTGGTGATCCCGACCCCTGCGATTATGCGATCGACGCCATCCGCGAGATCGTCGATCGAAATATGCCGGTCTTCGGCATCTGTCTCGGCCACCAGTTGCTCGCGCTCGCCAGCGGAGCGAAGACGGTGAAGATGCCGCACGGTCACCACGGGGCGAATCACCCGGTGCGCGATCTTCGAACAGGGCTGGTGATCATCACGAGCCAGAACCACGGCTTTGCGGTGGATGCGGCAAGCTTGCCGGAATGCCTGGAAGCCACCCACGTGTCGCTATTCGATGGGACTGTCCAGGGCGTCCGGCGCAAGGACAAACCGGCATTCGGATTCCAGGGCCACCCGGAAGCGAGTCCGGGTCCGAGGGACTGTGCGGGCCTCTTTGACGCGTTCGTAGAGTCGATGGACAAGAGCGTCGAAGCGCAGCGCGGCAGTTCCGATACTCTCGCCCGCCCGTCGAAGTCGTCGATGAAATCTGATTCGGTATCGATCTGACTGTCGCCTGAAGGATGCCTAGACGCAACGACATCGAAAGCGTTCTGATTCTCGGTGCGGGGCCGATCGTTATTGGCCAGGCCTGCGAGTTCGACTACTCGGGCGCGCAGGCGTGCAAGGCGCTTGGCGACGAGGGTTACCGCGTCGTCTTGGTGAACTCGAATCCGGCCACCATCATGACCGATCCGGCCATGGCCAACGCGACCTACATCGAACCGGTCGAATGGCGCACCGTCGCGCGCATCATCGAGGCAGAAAAACCGGACGCCCTGCTACCCACGATGGGGGGGCAGACGGCACTCAACTGCGCCCTCGATCTCGTACGCGAGGGTGTCCTGGAGGCGAACGGTGTCGAGTTGATCGGTGCCAGCCAGGAAGCTATCGACAAGGCGGAAGACCGTGAGCGTTTCATCCGTGCGATGCAGCGCATCGGGCTTGAGACGCCCAGGTCGGCCATGGCGCACAGTCTTGAGGAAGCGTTGCAGGTGCAGACCAGGCTGGGATTCCCGTGTGTAATTCGACCGTCGTTCACCCTCGGCGGCAGCGGTGGTGGCGTTGCCTACAACCGCGAAGAGTTTGTCGACATCTGTGTCCGGGGTCTGGACCTCTCGCCGACAAACGAACTCCTGATCGATGAATCGCTGCTCGGTTGGAAGGAGTTCGAGATGGAAGTCGTCCGGGACAACCGGGACAACTGCATCATCGTCTGTTCGATCGAGAACGTGGATCCCATGGGTGTGCATACCGGGGACTCGATCACGGTGGCGCCGGCGCAGACCCTGACGGACAAGGAATACCAGCGCATGCGTGACGCGGCTATCGCCGTGCTGCGGGAGATCGGCGTGGAAACCGGGGGCTCCAACGTACAGTTCGCGATCGAACCGGAGACCGGTCGCATCGTGGTGATAGAAATGAACCCGCGGGTTTCGCGTTCGTCCGCGCTGGCATCCAAGGCGACGGGCTTTCCCATTGCCAAGGTGGCGGCCAAGCTCGCTGTCGGCTACACGCTGGACGAACTCGCCAACGACATTACCGGCGTGACGCCGGCATCGTTCGAGCCGGCAATCGACTATGTCGTGACGAAGATTCCCCGGTTTACCTTCGAGAAATTCAGCGAGGTCTCGGACCGCCTGACGACGCAGATGAAGTCGGTCGGCGAGGTGATGGCGATTGGGCGCACGTTCAAGGAATCGTTTCAGAAGGCGCTGCGCGGTCTCGAAACGGGCATGACGGGTCTGAATCCGGTGTTGGACTCCGACTCGCCAGACGAGCGCGAACGCCAGTTGACGCAGGAACTGTCATTGCCGGGAGCGGACCGCATCTTGTATGTGGCGGACGCTTTCCGTCTTGGCAAGACCGTCGAAGAGGTTGAGGAGACTTCGCGCATCGATCCCTGGTTCCTGGCGCAGATCGAGGACCTGGTGGCCAGCGAGGCCACGGTTACCGGCATCGAGAGCCTCACCGCCGAGAAACTGAAACGCCTGAAGCGGGACGGGTTTTCGGACGAGCGTCTCGCCGAACTGGCGGGTTGCAGCGAAGAGGCGGTTCGAGAACGCCGGCGGCGGCTTGGATTGCGGGCGGTCTTCAAGCGCGTGGACACATGCGCGGCGGAGTTCCCGGCAAGCACTGCGTACCTCTATTCCACGTTCGAGGAGGAGTGCGAAGCGGCACCGACCGATGCACGAAAGATCATGGTGCTCGGCGGCGGCCCGAACCGAATCGGCCAGGGCATCGAATTCGACTACTGTTGTGTACACGCGGCGCTGGCCATGCGCGAGGACGGATTCGAAACGATCATGGTGAACTGCAATCCGGAGACGGTGTCGACGGACTACGACACGTCCGACCGCCTGTACTTCGAGCCGGTGACGCTTGAGGACGTGCTGGCCATCGTCGAGGTCGAACAGCCGGAAGGCGTGATCGTGCAGTTCGGGGGACAAACTCCGCTGAAACTCGTGGACAAGCTGCATGCTGCGGGAGTGCCCATCATGGGCACCAGCGCGGACGCGATCGACCGTGCGGAGGATCGGGAGCGATTTCAGGCCGTGGTCGAAAAAGTCGGGTTGAAGCAGCCGTCCAACAGAACGGTGACGAACCTTGACGAAGGTCTCGTGGCGGCGCGTGAGATCGGGTTCCCCATGGTCCTTCGTCCATCCTATGTGCTGGGTGGCCGGGCGATGGAAATCGTCTACTCGGAGCGCGAATTGAGGCGATACCTGTCCAATGCTTTCGACGTGTCGCATTCGGCACCGGTGCTTTTGGACCGGTTTCTTGATCAGGCGGTGGAGGTGGACGTTGACGCCGTCTCCGACGGACACCGGGTCGTGATCGGCGCGATCATGCAGCATATCGAGCAGGCCGGCGTGCACTCCGGGGATTCGGCCTGCTCCCTGCCGCCTTTCAGTCTCGACGCCGAGATCCAGGACAGGATCCGGCAGCAGGTCAAGGCCATTGCCATCGAACTCGGCGTGATCGGTCTGATGAACGTGCAGCTTGCGGTGCAGGATCGTGACGTGTACGTCATTGAAGTCAACCCGCGAGCCTCCCGAACCGTGCCGTTCGTTTCCAAGTGCATCGGCACATCGCTCGCAAAGATCGCGGCGCGGTGCATGGCGGGTGTCTCGCTGGAGGCGCAGGAATTTACGGAGGAAACGGTACCCGACTACGTCAGCGTGAAAGAGTCGGTATTTCCGTTCATCAAGTTCCCGGGAGTAGATCCGATACTGGGCCCGGAGATGAAATCCACCGGCGAGGTGATGGGCGTTGGCGAGACCTTCGCCGAGGCATTCGCCAAGGCGTCCCTGGCCGCTGGCGAAGTGCTGCCCCAGGGCGGCAAGGCATTCGTCAGCGTGAAGACATCGGATCGGCCGTTTGTCGCGGCGCTCGGACGCGATCTGGCGTCGCTCGGGTTCGAACTCTCCGCGACCCGTGGCACCGCCCGGGTCCTGAGGGAAGCCGGAATCGAAGCGCGTCCCGTCAACAAGGTGACCGAAGGTCGTCCGGACGTGACGGACATGTTGAAGAACGAAAAGATCGATCTCATCGTGAATACGACGGAGGGTCGTCAGTCCATCGCCGACTCATCGATCATCAGAAGGCTCGCCTTGGCACAAAAGGTGTGTTACACGACGACCTTGGCGGGTGGCGAGGCCTTTTGCATAGCGATGCGTTACGGACCGGTTGAGCGTGTACGACGGTTGCAGGACCTGCACAGGGGCCTTGCATCCAACCGACGCGTCACGGGTGGCGATTCCGTGAACGACGAGGGGAATGCCCGCCGCGGGGCGTCCCGCAGCGGCGTGGGAGAACAACCATGACCTGGCCCATGACGGTCGAGGGCGAACAGTGGCTGCGCGATGAACTCGCCGAACTCAAGACCACTGCCCGACCCAACATCGTGAAGGAAATCGCTGCGGCGAGAGAGCACGGCGATCTGCGGGAGAACGCCGAGTACCACGCAGCCAAGGAACAGCAGGGCTTCATAGAAGCCCGGATCCGAGACATCGAGAACAAGCTCGCCGACTCGCAGATCATCGACATCACGCGTATCAGTCCCACAGGGAAGGTGGTATTCGGATCAACCGTTACCCTGAGCGATTGCGAGACGGACGAGACCGTGCGCTACAAGATCGTTGGTGAGGATGAGGCGGATCTCAAGTTCGGCAAGATCTCGGTGATGTCGCCCATCGCGCGCGCGATCATCGGCAGATCGCAGGGCGACACAGCGATGGTGTTGACGCCGGCTGGCGACCGCGAGTACATCGTGGACGAGATCGAGCACATCTGACCCGGTGATCGGACATGGCTAGGCGGTCGGGGTCGAGCGGCCGATGGCTTTCGCGACAGCAACGTGATCCCTATGCTGGCCGTGCGGTATCCCGCGCGCTGTTCAAGCTCGAACAGCTCGACAAGCGTTTTCGGCTGACCGCCGGGTCCTGCGTGGCCTTGGAACTCGGCGCATCGCCGGGGGGTTGGACCGAATACCTTGCCCCTCGATGTCGGCGTTTGGTGGCGGTGGACCTTTTGCCGTTGGCGAACACGCCCCGAGGTACCCGGTTCGTGCTGGGCGATGCGGGCGATCCCCGGGTGCAGGAGCAGATAGAGGAGGCCCTTTGCGGTGGCGCAGACCTTGTGTTGTCCGACATGGCCCCCAATATGAGTGGCAACAAGGTCGTCGATCAGGCGCGCAGCATGGAACTGGTGGAGTGCGCGGTGGCCGCCGCCGCGCGCTGGTTGAACCCGGGAGGCCGTTTGGTTGTCAAGATGTTCCAGGGCGCCGGGTTCGACGAAGCGATGCTGGAAATTCGCGCGGCGTTTGTCCGGGTGGCGTTGGCCAAACCCCCGGCATCCCGGGCCGGTTCGCGCGAGGTGTATGCCGTTGCCGATATGGAGTAGGATGGATGGTTGGTCGTCTGCGCCGGGCATTGCGGGCAGATCGAGGTTAGGCGCTTGAACGATATGGGAAAAAACCTGCTGCTATGGCTGATCATTGCCGCCGTGCTGCTGATGCTCTTTCAGCAGTTCGACGGGGGCAAGGAACGGAACGATCTCAGCTATTCGGAATTCATTAAGCTTGTGCGCGGGGATCAAGTCCAGTCCGTAGAGATCGACCGCGAACGAATCCTGGGCACGAAAAAGACCGGCGATGAATTCGAGGTGCTGCGGCCGCCAATCGCCGATCCGAAGCTGGTGGACGACCTGTACGAGCACGGGGTCGAGATCACCGGAAAGGAAGAAGAGAAGCAGAGCATCTGGTCGCAGCTTCTCATAACGAGCTTCCCGGTCCTCATCATCATCGCCGTCTTCATGCTGTTCATGCGCCAGATGCAGGGTGGCGTCGGTGGGCGTGGCGGGCCCCTCGCGTTCGGCAAGAGCAAGGCGAAGCTTCTCTCCGAAGATCAGATCAAGACGACCTTCAACGACGTGGCGGGCGTCGACGAGGCGAAGGAAGATGTGATCGAACTCGTCGAATTCCTGCGCGATCCGAGCAAGTTCCAACGCCTCGGCGGCCGTATTCCGCGAGGTACGTTGATGGTGGGATCGCCGGGTACGGGCAAGACCCTGCTCGCGAGGGCCATCGCGGGCGAGGCGAAGGTTCCGTTCTTCTCCATTTCCGGTTCGGATTTCGTCGAGATGTTCGTCGGCGTCGGCGCCTCAAGGGTGCGGGACATGTTCGAACAGGCGAAGAAACAGGCGCCTTGCATCGTATTCATCGACGAGATCGATGCCGTCGGCCGCCATCGCGGCGCCGGGCTCGGCGGCGGTCACGACGAAAGGGAGCAGACGTTGAACCAGCTCCTGGTGGAGATGGACGGCTTCGAGGCGAACGCCGGCATCATCGTCATTGCCGCCACGAACCGACCGGATGTGCTCGACCCCGCGCTGCTGCGTCCGGGGCGTTTCGATCGCCAGGTCGTCGTGGCGCTCCCCGACATTCGCGGCCGGGAACAGATCCTCAAGGTCCACATGCGTCGCGTGCCGCTCGGTGACGACGTGGACGCGTCGATTCTCGCTCGCGGCACGCCGGGCTTTTCGGGCGCCGATCTCGAGAACATCGTGAACGAGGCGGCCCTGTTCGCCGCCCGGGCGGGGAAACGCCTGGTGATGATGGGGGAATTCGAGCAGGCCAAGGACAAGGTCATGATGGGCGCGGAGCGCAAGTCGATGGTCATGTCCGAGAAGGAAAAGCGCAATACGGCCTACCACGAAGCGGGCCATGCCATCGTCGGGCGGGCGTTGCCCGAGCACGATACGCTCTACAAGGTCACCATCGTGCCGCGTGGCCGCGCCCTTGGCGTGACCATGTTCCTGCCCGAAGAGGACCGCTACAGTTTGAGCCGTCGTGGCGTCCTGAGCCAGATTACGAGCCTGTTCGGCGGTCGCATCGCGGAAGAACTGATCAACGGCAAGGATGGCGTGACCACGGGCGCCTCGAACGATATCGAGCAGGCGACTCGACTGGCGCGCAACATGGTTACCAAGTGGGGCCTTTCCGAGGATCTCGGACCGATCATGTACGACGAAGACGACGGTGAGGTCTTCCTTGGCATGTCGGCCGGCGTGAAACCGAAACCGATCTCAGGCGCCACGGCAAAGGCCATCGACGAGGAAGTGCGCCGTATCGTCGAGCAGTGTTATGCCAAGGCTCGCGGCATCCTCACCGAGAACGAGGACAAGCTGCATACGATGGCAGAGGCGCTGATCGAGTACGAGACCCTGACTCCGGACCAGATTGAAGACATCATGGCGGGCGCCAAACCCCGCGCGCCGTCTGTCGATCCATCCGGAGGATCGCCGGGCGTGCAGAGCTCCGAGGACGAGCCCGCGCAAAGCGAGGAAGAAAAGGGTTCGGGCCCGATCGGTGGCCCGGCAGAAGAGACCTGATCTGGGCGCAAGTCCATCCTTGGTGTGCGGGTCGCGGACCGTCGATCTGTCCCGCCCTCGCGTGATGGGCGTCATCAACGCGACCCCCGACTCTTTCTTCGCCCAAAGCCGCTCCATCGCAGCGGACGCCGCGGTAGAGACCGCAGTCGCCATGGTGGACGCGGGAGCGGCTATCGTTGACCTCGGGGGAGAAAGCACGCGGCCCGGCGCAAGCCCCGTTTCCGAAGCCGAGGAGATAGATCGCACGGTGCCGATTATCGAGCGCGTGCGGGGCCTCGACGCGGTCATCAGCATAGACACTTGCAAGACGGGAGTTGCGGCTGCGGCAATTCGGGCCGGAGCGGAACTGGTCAACGACGTCCGCGCGGCCCGTAGCGACGGCATGCTCGAACTGCTCGCCGCTTCGGATGTCGGCGTCTGCCTGATGCACATGCGGGGCGAACCAAGGACCATGCAGGAGCGGCCGGTCTATGCGGACGTGGTCGATGACGTAAGGGCTTTCCTCGACGAGCGGGTCGCGGCCAGTCTCGAATCGGGAATCGAAGCGACCCGGCTGCTGGTCGATCCTGGATTCGGTTTCGGAAAGACCGTCTCCCACAACCTGGCCCTGCTCGCGAATCTGCGTGCGCTATCATCGATCGAGTTGCCGATCCTGGTGGGACTGTCGAGGAAAAGCACTCTTGGCGAGCTTACCGGCAGGACGGTAGATGCCCGTCTGCCTGCCAGTATTGCCGCCGCGGTGCTAGCGGCTGTCAACGGTGCCGCAGTGCTGCGCGTCCACGATGTCGGGGAAACGGTCGACGCACTGAAAGTTGTCGAGGCGACCCTGGCGCATGCGCGGGATGGCGTTTGAGAAGCGAAGGCGGAATATGAACAACGGACGGAAGTATTTCGGCACCGACGGAATTCGCGGCCGTGTCGGGGAGGCGCCGATTACGGCGGAGTTCTGCCTGCGCCTCGGCTGGGCGGTGGGCAAGGTCTTTGCCGCCGAGGGGTCGCCGCTCGTACTCATCGGCAAGGACACGCGCATCTCCGGTTACATGATCGAGTCGGTGCTGGAGGCGGGATTGGTGTCGGCCGGGGCGGACGTGCGCCTCTTGACGCCGATTCCGACGCCTGCGGTGGCGTATCTCACGCGCACGTTCCGGGCGGGCGCCGGAATCGTGATCAGCGCTTCGCACAACGCCTACGAAGACAACGGAATCAAGTTCTTCGACGCGCGGGGCCACAAGCTTCCGGATGCGATGGAACTCGCCATCGAGGAGCGGATCGGACAGCCGATGAAGACGGTTCGCTCAAGCGAACTCGGCAAGGTTGTGCTGCTCGACGATGCTCGGGGACGTTACATCGAGTTTTGCAAGAGCACGGTCGGTCGGCAGTTCCGGCTGCGCGGGATGAAGGTCGTTCTTGATTGTGCCAATGGCGCTACTTATGCCGTCGCGCCCAGCGTCTTTTCGGAACTTGGTGCCGAGGTTGTCCTCCTGGCCGCGGAACCTGACGGCATGAACATCAACGAAGCCTGTGGATCCACGCATCCCGAGGCGATGGCCGAAAAAGTCGTGGAAGTCGGTGCCGACGTGGGCATCGCATTCGACGGCGACGGTGATCGTGTCGTCATGGCGGATCACGACGGGAACCTGGTGGATGGAGACGAGCTCCTGTACGTCATCGCGCGGCACGCCGCCGGGGACGGACGCCTGAGGGGCGGGGTAGTCGGAACCCTGATGAGCAACCTGGGTCTCGAACGTGCTCTAGAGAAGGAGAATATTCCGTTTGCCCGCACCGACGTGGGCGACCGGTTTGTCATTGAAGCCATGCGACGGCTTGGCTGGGGGCTCGGTGGCGAGTCGTCGGGCCACATCGTTTGCTCGCAGCTCACCACCACTGGCGACGGCATCATCTCGGCGCTGCAGGTCCTGGTCGCCATGGTCGAAAACGATCGATCCCTGAAGGAACTGATCTCGGGAATGGTGAGACTGCCCCAGGCCATGATCAACGTTGGTTGCAAGGATCCAGCCGCGGCGACCGCGTGTACTCATGTGTCCGATGCGGTGGGTGACGTCGAGGGCGAACTTGCGGGTCGCGGTCGGGTATTGCTGCGACCGTCGGGAACTGAACCGGTAGTTCGGGTCATGGTGGAAGGTGAAGATGCCGACGAAGTGGCCGGACACGCACAGGCCCTGGCGAATGTCGTGCGTTCCGCGAGTCTTTGAACACACGGGAATCGATTGGCAAGCCGTTCGGCGAGCCGGTTGTCATACGGCGGCTAGTTGATACCATTGCGCGCCTTTCGCCGAACGGCACCCCGGGACAATGCGCCGACCGATAGTTGCCGGAAACTGGAAGATGCATGGTTCGCGGTCGCGGATCGAAGAGTTCGCGCGCTCCGTCGAGGGTCGCGAAGGCGTCGACGTGGTTCTTTTTCCGCCCGCAGCGTATCTGTCGTTGGCGGTTGAGCGGTTGGAAGGCGTGCAGATCGGCGTGCAGAACGTGCATGGCGAGGAGGCTGGCGCATACACGGGCGAGATCGCTGCGGAGATGGCGGAGGAACTGGGAGCGCGCTATGTCCTGGTCGGCCATTCCGAACGACGTCGACTGTTTTGCGAGACCGATGATGTCGTCGCCGCGAAGTACAGGGCGGCGGTGCGGGCGGGACTCATTCCGATCCTTTGCGTCGGCGAGACGCTGGAAGAACGTCGGCAAGGGCGCGAGGGCGCTGTAGTGCTATCGCAACTCGATGCGGTGTTGAACGGCTCGACGGCGGCAGGCGCAATCGTCGCATACGAACCGGTGTGGGCGATCGGTACCGGGGAGACGGCAACGCCGGCGCAGGCCCAGGCGATGCACGCGACGATACGGGGCGCGCTGCCAGACCGGGATGCCTGCATCCTTTACGGCGGCAGCGTAACAGCCGAAAATGCAGGTGCGCTATTCGCCGAAGATGACATCGACGGAGGTCTGGTCGGAGGCGCTTCATTGGAACCCGCCAGTTTCAATGCAATCATTTATGCGGCGGATCATTGACATGGAAAATCTGGAAACCGTCCTGCTTATCCTGCTGGTCGCTGATGCGATCGCACTGACAGCACTCATCCTGATGCAACAGGGTAAAGGTGCCGATATAGGTGCGGCGTTCGGCAGCGGCGGCTCGAATACCGTGTTTGGCTCGGCTGGCAGCGCGTCATTTCTGATGAAGTTGACAACGTGGCTCGCGATCGGTTTTTTCGTGATCTCTTTCGGCCTGGCATACACGGCCAAGGAACGCGCGGCGAGCCTGCGCGGTATCGGCATCCCGACCGTGGAAGAGGTCGGAATCCCGGAGTTCGAGATTGAGGATGACGCGGGCACCGAAACGCCGCCGACAGAACCGGATCCGTTCGAGGTTCCGGACATATAGGGGTCAAGTGCCGAAGTGGTGAAATTGGTAGACACGCTACCTTGAGGGGGTAGTGGGCTTTTGCCCGTGGAGGTTCGAGTCCTCTCTTCGGCACCAACAATCTGACGAATCTGCGCCTTCGGCATCCCCGCATCACCCGTAGGTGAGCAGCTCCGGCGGCAAATGCCCCGTATCGTTCAAGCCGGTGACCTGGGTTCCAAGGTAGGTCTTGACGGCGATGCGCGAAATCCCGCAATTGTGCATGTCAAACCGGGCCCAGTCGTCGAGTCGTAGGCCGAGTACGCGGCAGATCAGGTATCGGAAGGCGTTGCCGTGGCCGACCAGCAGTGTCGTGCCGTCCAGACCGGACTCGAAATACCGCGCGAAAGCACGATCCAGGGCTTCCCGGCAGGAATCGGTATGGGTCGCCTTCACGCCGTCGGGATAGAAGATCTCCTGGCCTCTCGGAACGGACGGGACGCACTCGCACAAGTCCTCGTCGGTTTCCATCTCCACAGATGCATGCTGGCGGGCAACTGCCTCAGCAGTCTGGCGGGCGCGACGAAAGCCGCTGGAAACGATGCGGTCGATGGGTTCGATCGACAGTCGCCTGGCTGCGGACGCCGCTTGGCGAAAGCCAGTCTCCGTTAGTCCGCCCAGATCGCCGGGCGTGCGTGCGTCTTGCTGGCCATGACGCAACAGGATCACGGTGCGCAGCACACGAATTTCATGGACCGACCTCAAGCTATCGTGGCTCGCGCTCATGGCCCCGTCAGGTCAGGGCAGCGTCACGTCCTCGTCGATGGGCACGAACAGGCACGTGCGCGGCCGGCCGTCGACGGCGCGGCTCTTGTGGCCTTGGCCGGTGGTGTCCTCGGCGAGCAGGATGTCGCCCGACTGGAGCCTTCGGGTTTCACCGCTGCCGACGGTAATGTCCACGGCACCCCGCAGGTTGACGACAAACTGTCGCCTAGGGGCATGGTGGAAGTCGAGGTCGTAGTCTCCGTCGACCTCCCGGAACATCACGCCCGGACCGTTAATCAGCTTGGACAGCCGTCCGATCCCGCCCTGCGGGTGCACCTCGATGTCGACCTCCTCAAAATGCGACTCGCCATCGTCGCCCGCGTAGACCCGTACCACTTTCATCGTTCACGCCCGTTTATCCGATCCACGCCGCCATTGTATGTATCCGTGCGTGTTGTAGCATCCACGCCCTTCGGGCATCGGGAGACAAGGCCAAGTGGCGAAGTTCGAGAGCATCCTGGCCACCATAGGCAATACGCCGGTGGTGCGCCTCAGCAAAGTCGGTCCGGCTGGTGTGAACCTGTTTGCGAAAGTCGAGGCGTTCAACCCCATGGGTTCGGTGAAGGACCGGCTCGCCCTTGGGGTCATTGAAGATGCGGAACGCCGCGGCGAACTCAAACCCGGGCAGACGGTGGTCGAGGCCACGAGCGGCAACACGGGAATCGGTCTCGCCATGGTATGCGCGCAGCGCGGCTACCCGCTGGTGGTGACGATGGCGGAGAACTTCAGCGTTGAACGCCGCAGGCTCATGCGATTCCTCGGCGCGAAGGTGGTGTTGACCCCCGCGTCGGAAAAGGGCAGCGGGATGCTTGCAAAAGCGGTGGAACTCGCACAAGAACACGGCTGGTTCCTCTGTCGCCAGTTCGAGAACGAAGCCAACGCCGATATGCACTCCCGTACGACGGCACGGGAGATCCTGCGTGATTTCACCGATGAACCCCTCGACTACTGGGTGACTGGATATGGCACGGGCGGCACATTGAAGGGCGTCGCGCGGGTGCTCAAGGCGGAGTCGCCGAACACGCGGATCGTCGTCTGCGAACCTGCCAATGCGCCGGTACTGGCAAGTGGCATCGCACAGGAGCGCGACGAGGATGGTGCGCCCAGCGCGAGCCACCCACAGTTTCGCCCGCATCTAATGCAGGGCTGGAGCCCGGATTTCATACCGAGCCTGACCGAGGACGCAGTGTCGGCCGAATACGTGGACGAAGTGCTCGGCGTCGAAGGCGACGATGCGATGTCGATGTGCCGCGAGCTGGCGCGCCGGGAAGGCATCTTCGTCGGCATATCGAGCGGCGCCACCCTCGCGGGTGCGTTGGAGGTCGCTCGCCGTGCCGAAACGGGCGCCAACATCCTCTGCATGTTGCCCGATACCGGTGAACGTTATCTGTCGACGCCCCTGTTTGACGATATCGGCGCGGACATGACGGATGAGGAGATAGCGATCTCCCAGTCGACCCCGCGCTATCGATTCGATGCCTCGGTTGCCGCGCCACGGCCGAACGGCGCAAACGGAGTCGATGGGAAGGCTGCGCGGTTTGTCGAGGAGACCGTGCGCGACTCGCAACAGGTGGTCATGTTCTCGCTGCAGTGGTGTGAGTTCTGTTGGGCCGTACGCAAACTGTTCGAGCGGGCGTCCATTCCGCTCTACACCGTCGACCTTGACTCGGCGGAATACCGGGAAGACGACTGGGGCGGCAAAATTCGAGGCGCATTGCTCGAGCGGACCGGACAGCCGACGATCCCGCAGATCTTCTTTGCCGGGAAGCATGTTGGCGGCTGCACGGAAGCGTTTGACGCATTCAACGATGGCAGCCTGACACGGATGCTCGACGATGCGGACGTGTCCTATGACCGGACGTTGGGTCTCGACGCCTACGAATTGCTTCCAACTTGGCTGCATCCGCGTTAACGGTCGGACCTGGCGGGGGGTGAAACAGGCACCGGAGGGTGACGGATTTCATGGCGCCACGCCCAGGGAGAAGAGCCGCTGCCGGATCCTTCTCCCTCAGGCTGGCATTCGAAAGCGCGAGATTTGTATCTCTTCCCCGATATCCGCGTAGTCTCCGGCGCTTCGCGCGGAACGGTACTCGCCCCAGTTGATCGCCCGATAGCGCGGCGGTCCAGCCAGCGGTGCGAAGTCCGTCTCGTAGGCTGGATTGAAGAAGAACGGTGCGCTGAATCGTTCGCGACTGGCGTGGGCCGTCACCCGGTGTAGCGGTGCCGGATAACGGTCGTTGGACCAAACCTGTACGACATCTCCGACATTGATGGTGAGGGTGCCGGGGACTGGCGCCACGTTCGACCAGGCGCCGTCGTGCAACACCTGGAGGCCGGGTTGATCATCCTGCAGGAGCACGGTGATTGCGCCAGCATCCGTGTGGTGGCCGATCGCCAGGTGGCCCCGTTCCGGCACGGTCGACGAGTCCGGTGGCGCCGGGTCGTCACATACGGGATAGTGGTTCAGGCGCAGGAAGCTGGTATGACCTTGTCCGAAGAAAGTGTCCAGCGCTTCCGGCCGCTGGCCCAGATTGATGCTGATCGCGATCAGTACCCGGTAGGCCACGCGTTCGGCTTCCCGGGAGAATCTCTCCATCGCAGGGCGAAACGCCGCTGGCTCGGTTGGCCACTGCGGTCTGCTGGCCATCGGACCCACGTTTCCCGGCGGCCCGACATCGAAGATCTCCTTCCAGTCGGGCATGTTCTTGGTCAGTTCGCGATCATAGTAGCCCCAACTGTTTGACGCCGTGCGCTCGACGGCAAGTTTCTGCGCCCGCGGCAACATGAAGAACTCGCGCATCCTTGACAGCGTTCGATCACAAATGACTTCCGGAACGCCGTGGCCGGTGATGTGAAAGAACCCCCACTCGATGCAGGCGGCGTCGATCTGCGCAAGCGTATCTTCATCCAGGGAAGCGATGTCGACTACGGGTACGTTCTTCACGGGAATCGGGTCACGACGTGGCTCGCATGAGTTTGCAAGCATACCTCGACGACCATGGCGCCTTGAGAATCAGCCGGTTTTCGCACCGGGTGCACCCGCCCGGAACCCGCCCGGTATTGGCGATTGCACGGATACGCCTGTCAGCTATAATTCCGCTCTTGCTGATGCGGGGTGGAGCAGTCTGGTAGCTCGTCGGGCTCATAACCCGGAGGTCGTAGGTTCAAATCCTGCCCCCGCTACCAACGACGGCATGGAGGGTGCAGCCCGCAGGAAGGTCCCTCGAATGGGGGTCCTTCGTTAGGTTGGGAGTCTCACTCGCGTCAGTGGCGGTGAGTCGGCCCGACGCGTGCGTGAAGTGCGCGAACGAACGGTGAAATGGGCGGGATCGCCCATTTTTTGTATGTGTAGGCAAATGTCGGCGCAACGAAGTGAGAAGAAGGGAACAGGAACTGGAGCAATTGCTCGAGCCGACGATAACGGGACTAGGGTACGAACTGTGGGGTCTGGAATACCTGTCAGGTGGCAATCGTGCAACGTTGCGAGTCTATATCGACACGCCGAGCGGGGTGACGCTGGGGGACTGCGAGCGAGTCAGTCACCAGTTGAACGGCGTTCTGGACGTGGACGATCCGGTTCGGACGGTCCACACGCTGGAAGTCTCGTCGCCCGGCGTGGACCGGATTCTGTTCAAACCCCACCAGTACGCGGCGTATATCGGACGGGCGGTGGACCTGCGCTTGCGGTTCCCGTTGGAAGGGCGCCGCAAATTCGTCGGCCTGATCGATGCCGTGCAAGGTGGGGATGTCGTCCTGCGCATGGACGAGGCCACCTGCTCGGTTCCATTGGAACAGGTGATGAAAGCAAGAGTCGTGCCAGGGGAGTCGGTAGATGAGTAAAGAGATGCTCACCGTTGTGGAGTCGCTGTCTCACGAGAAGGGCGTGTCGGAAGAGGTCATCTTCGCGGCGCTTGAATCCGCGCTCGCGACCGCCACGAAGAAGAGGTATGCGGAAGATGCGGAGTTTCGGGTCGCGATCGACCGCACTAGCGGCGACTACGATACGTTTCGCTGCTGGCTGGTCATCGACCCGGAACGGGAACTCGAAGAAGACGAATTCCCCAATCCGGATGCGGAGTTGATGCCGGACGAGGCGAAGGAAAAGGATGCGTCGCTTGAGATCGGCGACCTCTTCGAAATCCCCGTGGAATCGGTGGAGTTCGGTCGCATCGCAGCGCAGGCTGCGAGGCAGGTCCTTACCCAGAAGGTCCGGGAAGCGGAGCGCGCCCAGGTGCTTGAAAAGTACCTGCCCAGGGTGGGGCAACTGGTGAGTGGCTCGGTCAAGCGAACGACGCGAGAAGCAGTGATCGTGGACCTCGGCAATAACGCTGAAGCGATGTTGATGCGAACGTCGTTGATCCCGAGGGAGATTTTCCGCGTGGGTGATCGCATGCGCGCGCTGCTGACGGAAATCCGACCCGAAGTCCGCGGGCCGCAACTCATGCTGTCGCGCACGGATCCCGAAATGCTGATCGAGCTGTTCAAGGTCGAAGTGCCGGAGATCGCCGAGCACATCATCGAGATACGGGCGGCGGCCAGGAATCCCGGATCGCGGGCGAAGATCGCCGTGTATACCAATGATGGCCGCATCGATCCCGTGGGCGCGTGTGTCGGCATGCGAGGTTCGCGCGTTCAGGCCGTTTGCAGCGAACTGGACGGGGAACGGGTGGACATCGTTCTCTGGGATCAGGACCCGGCGCAACTGGCCATCAACGCGATGCAACCTGCGGAAGTCGTGTCCATCGTGCTCGACGACGATTCACGCTCAATGGATGTCGCCGTGCGTGAGGACAATCTTGCCCAGGCGATCGGCCACAAGGGCGAGAACGTGAGGCTTGCCGGCCAACTTACCGGCTGGGAACTCAACATCATGAGCGACGAGGAGGCGGCACAACGCCAGGAGGACGAGGCACAGTCCTACATTCGACGGTTCATGGAGTCACTTTCCGTCGACGAGGATGTCGCCGGCGTCCTTGCGGAGGAAGGATTTACCAGCGTTGAAGAAGTCGCCTACGTTCCGATCGAAGAACTTCGGGCGATCCAGGGATTCGACGAGGAACTGGTCGATGAACTCCGTACCCGAGCCAAGGACGCGTTGTTCGCGAAAGAGATGGCGTTGGGCGATCCGGAAGCGGGGGAGCCGGCCGAGGATCTGTTGAATCTTGACGGCATGGACAATGAACTCGCCTACAAGCTTGCCGCCAACGCGATCGTCACCAGGGAAGACCTGGCGGAGCTGGCAACGCCGGATCTGCTCGAAATCGAAGCTGAAATTGGCGAAGAGAGAGCAAGCGCGCTGATCATGACGGCGCGGGCACCCTGGTTTGAAGAAGCGGAATCCGAGGTCGAAGCGCTATCCCCACCGGACGGCGAAGGGAGCTGAGCCGCATGGCAGAAGTAACGGTCAAGCAACTCGCCGTCGCGGTTGGTGTGCCGGTGGAGCGCCTGTTGAAGCAGATGCGCGATGCCAGCCTGCCGCAACGGAGCGAGAACGATTCCGTTAGCGACGAAGACAAGAAGGTGCTGCTCGCGTACTCGAGACGCGGCAAGGAACCTGCACCGAGCGCTCCGAGGCGAATCGCCCTGAAGCGAACCTCGCGCTCGATGCTCAGGTCGGGTCAGGGCCGCAGTGGGAGTACGGTTTCCGTGCAGCGGAAGCGGCGGCGCATCTATGTCAAGGGTGGCGAAGCCGCACGACCTCCGGTCGTCGCAAGGCCCACCTCCGAGGCGAAGCCAAGCCAAGTCGAAATCGAAGCAGAGAGGATCAGGCAACAGGAACTGGCGCGCAAGGCGGCGGAGGAGAAGATCCGCGAGAACGCCGCGCGACAGCAACGCGAGAAAGAGGAGCAGGAACGGCAGCGGCAAGAACAGCTCGCCCGGCTGGAAGAGGAAGCGAAGCAGGCGGCCGAGGCCGCGAGAGCTGCGGAAAGCGCAAAATCGGCCGCCCCCGCGGAATCGGCGAGGACCCAGGAACGCGTCGGAAAGCGTGTAAAGGACAGGGCTGATCGCTCAAGGGATAGGGGCAGAGCCAGGGACGACGACTTCGGAGACGGCAGGTCTCGCCGCCGAGAGCTATCGTTGAAGCGCCAGGCCCGTCCGCCCAGGCGACGCGTGATGCCGACCAGTATCACGGTGGAGACCAAGGGCGGGGAGTTCACGCGACCCCAGGACGCGATTCAACACGAAGTCGAACTGCCAGAATTCATCTCGGTGGGCGAACTTGCACAGCGCATGAGCGTCAAGGCCGGGGAGGTCATCAAGACGCTCATGGATATGGGTGTGATGGCCACGATCAACCAGCCGCTGGACCAGGAGACGGCCGCACTCGTCGTCGAAGAGATGGGCCACCACCTGAAACTGGTGGCGACAGATGAGATCGAGCAGGAACACAAGGAATCGCTGACGATAGAAGGGGAAAGCGAGCCGCGATCCTCCGTCGTGACGGTGATGGGCCATGTCGATCATGGCAAGACTTCGCTGCTCGACTATATCCGCAACACGCGCGTCGTGGCCGGTGAAGCCGGAGGAATCACCCAGCACATCGGTGCCTATCGGGTGACCACGGAGTTCGGCGACATCAGCTTCCTGGATACGCCCGGCCATGCCGCGTTCGCTGCGATGCGAGCGCGTGGTGCGCGCGCCACGGACATCGTCGTGCTCGTGGTTGCGGGTGACGATGGCGTAATGCCCCAGACCGAAGAAGCCGTGCAGCACGCCAAGGCATCGGAAGTCCCCATCATTGTGGCGATCAACAAGATGGACCTGGAGGGTGCGGACCCGGACCGCATCAAGAATGAACTCTCGGCCCTCGATGTCATCCCGGAAGATTGGGGCGGAGACACCCAGTTTGTCGAAGTGTCGGCCGAGACCGGCGATGGCATTGATCGACTGCTTGAGGCAATCAACCTGCAGGCGGAAATACTGGAGCTCAAGGCGGTCCCCGATGCGCCGGGACAAGGGGTGGTGGTCGAATCCCGGCTTGACCGGGGACGGGGTCCGGTAGCCACGCTATTGGTGCAGAACGGCACCCTGAAACGCGGTGATATCGTGATCGCCGGCGAACACTTCGGGCGCGTGCGGCTGATGATGAATGAAAGGGGAGAACGTGTCGAAGAAGCGGGTCCCTCTGTTCCGGTCGAGATACTGGGTCTGAACGCGACGCCGGAGGCGGGGGACGATTTCTCCGTTGTGGCGGACGAACGCCGCGCACGGGAGCTGGCGGATTTCCGGGCGGACCAGAGCCAGGCGCAACGAAACGTCAAGCAGGCGGCCAACATCGAGAGCATCTTCGCTGACCTGGCGCAAGGCGAGAAGCGCGTGCTGAAGATCGTGCTCAAGGCGGACGTTCGCGGCTCTCTCGAGGCAATCTCCCAAGCGTGCGGGAATCTCGGCAATGATGAGGTCGCCGTCAATATCGTGTGGGCCGGCGTCGGCGGCATCTCGGAGTCCGACGCAATGCTGGCGTTGACGTCTGACGCCGCGATATTTGGCTTCAACGTGCGGGCCGACAACAACGCCAAGGCGGTCATCGAGCGAGAAGGCATTGACCTGCACTACTACAGCGTGATTTACGAACTTCTGGACGACGTCAAGGGAATCCTGGAGGGTCTCCTGGCGCCGGAGATTCGCGAGGAAATTGTCGGCATGGCGGAAGTTCGGGACGTATTCCCGGCGCCCCGATTCGGCCAGGTCGCGGGTTGCATGGTGGTCGACGGAACCGTCGGACGGAACAAGCAGATTCGCGTCCTGCGGGACAACGTGGTCATTTTCGAAGGCGAACTGGAGTCATTGCGGCGCTTCAAGGACGATGTCGCCGAAGTGCGCAGTGGCCTCGAATGCGGCATCGGCGTTCGCAACTACAACGATGTGCGCATTGGCGACAAGATCGAAGTCTTCGAATCCGGAGAAGTCGCCCGGACCCTCTGATCCGGAAAGACCATCCAGTTGCGTGATCGTATGCCATCTGATTCCAACAGCGAACGCGTGCTTCGCGTGGGTGCGTACCTGCGCGAAGAGCTATCGCGGATACTGCTTCGGGGCACCGGAGATCCGCGATTCGCGTTGACGAGCGTGACGGATGTCCGCGCCAGCCGCGACCTTTCGGTGGCCGACGTCTATGTGAGTTCGCTGTCGGCGGCCACGGATGCCGACCGAACCGATCTCATCGAGGCGTTGCGCAATGCAGCGGGGTTCATTCGTTCACAAGTCGCGCGACGCGATGGATTGCGGAAGGCGCCGCGCCTGCGATTCCATTACGACGATTTGCTCGAATCGGGTCCCCGGCTCGAAGCGCTGATCGACGAAGCTGTGGCACTAGATGCACGATCGGAGGGCGACTGATGGCGCGCAAGCGGCCCCGGGGCCGGAACGTCAACGGCATCATGGTGCTCGACAAGCCGCAGGGCTTGAGTTCCAACGACGCCGTGCAGAAGGCCAAGCAGATCTTCGCCGCGCGCAAGGTCGGCCACACCGGAAGCCTGGATCCGCTGGCGACCGGCGTGCTGCCGTTATGTTTCGGCGACGCGACCAGGTTTTCCCGCTACCTGTTGGAGTCCGACAAGAAGTACACGGCGCGGGTTCTCCTGGGTGTGAGCACAGACAGCGGCGATGCGGACGGAAAGGTCGTGCGTGAACGGCCGGTCGGCAGGCTGACGAGGGCAGCATTGGACAAGGCGCTCGATGCGTACCGTGGCGAGATCCAGCAGGTGCCTTCGATGTTTTCCGCGGTCAAGCACCAGGGCCAACCTCTGTACAAGCTCGCGCGGCAGGGAATAGAGGTTGAGCGAAAGGCGAGGTCGGTGACGGTCTATTCCTGTGTGATCAAGGAATTCGAGGGCGACGAACTCACGCTCGACATTCATTGCAGCAAAGGGACGTACGTGCGCACCATCGTTCACGAACTCGGCGAGTCGTTGGGTTGTGGCGCGCATGTCAAGGCGCTCCGACGAACCATGGCGGGACCGTTCAACGAGAGCGACCTGGTGACGTTCGAGATGCTTGCCCCGCCCCGCGGCGAGGGCCAGGAAGAGAGTGACAGGGAGTTGCTCGATGCCAGGTTGCAGCCCGTGTGGAGCGCGGTTCGACAATGGCCTCAGGTTACTTTGACGGGTGACGCAGCATACTATTTGCGGCAAGGACAACCTGTGATCGTGCCGCATGCCCCCACCAGTGGATGGGTGCGGCTCGCCGAAGCGGCCTCTGCGGAGGCTTCGGAAGGCAACGGCGGGCGTTTTCTTGGCGTAGGGGAAGTCCTCGACGACGGCCGCGTGGCGCCGAGACGCCTGATTCCCACGAATTGAATGAGACAACAGTGAAACAGCGACTGACAGATTTGGAGCAAAGGAAATGGCGCTGACCGCACAAACCAAACACGAGATCGTCAAGGAGCACCAGCGAAGCGACAACGACACCGGCTCGCCGGAAGTCCAGGTGGCGCTCCTTACACACAACATTAACTCGCTGCAGACACACTTCCGCGAGCATGCCAAGGATCATCATTCCCGCCGGGGTTTGATCCGCATGGTGAACCAGAGAAGGAAGTTGCTCGACTACTTGAAAGACAAGGACAGCGAAAGATACACGGCGTTAATTCAGCAACTCGGGTTGAGGCGCTAGAACGCCAACAGGAGAAAGAAGTGAATCCAATACGACAGGAATTTCAATTTGGCGACCACAAGGTGGTTCTTGAGACGAACCGGGTCGCCAAACAGGCGTCGGGCAGTGTGCTCGCGTCGATGGGCGAAACGGTGGTGCTATGTACCGCAGTCGCCGAAAGAGAGGCGCGCCCCAACCAGGGGTTTTTCCCCTTGACGGTGAACTACGAGGAGAGGACCTATGCCGCTGGCAAGATCCCCGGTGGCTTTTTTCGCCGCGAGGGACGCCCAAGCGAGAAAGAGACGCTTACATGCCGTCTGATCGACAGGCCGGTTCGGCCGCTCTTCCCGAAGGGGTTTATGAACGAGGTGCAGGTGATTTGCACCGTGATGTCCGCCGAGCGGGATATGGATCCGGACATCGTTTCGATGATCGGGGCGTCCGCCGCGCTGGCGTTGTCAGGCGTACCTTTTGCGGGTCCCATCGGCGCGGCCAGGGTCGGATTCGTGGATGGCGCGTACGTGCTGAATCCGGGTCATGAAGCGCTGGAGGGATCCTTGCTCAACATGGTCGTGGCCGGTACCGAATCTGCCGTGCTCATGGTGGAGTCCGAAGCGCAGGAATTGACGGAAGACCAGATGCTCGGCGGTGTGATCTTCGCGCACATGGAAATGCAGGTGGCGATCGAGGCAATCAATGCACTTGTCGCTCAAGCTGGCAAACCGAGATGGGAATGGCAGGCACCGGCGGAAGACAGCGCGCTCCTCGATCGCCTCAAGGCCAAGGTGGGTGCGGATCTCGGCGAGGCGTACAGCACTACCGACAAGCAGGCTCGACAGGCCCGCGTCCGCGCATTGCGCACCGAGGCCGTCGAGGAGATCTCCGGCGAAGAGGTTGAACCAGGCGACGTCAGCGACGGGTTCGCCAACCTGGAAAAAACCCTCGTGCGGGAACGCATCCTCGCTGGTGAGCCGCGTATCGATGGTCGCGACCTGGACACGGTTCGGCCCATCGACGTCGAGGTGGGCCTGTTGCCGAGAACGCACGGCTCGGCAATGTTCACCCGAGGCGAGACGCAGGCCATCGTCGTGACGACCCTGGGCACGCTGCGGGATGCAGCCAGGATCGAAGCGTTGCGGGGCACATACAACGATCAGTTCATGTTGCATTACAACTTCCCGCCCTACAGCGTCGGCGAGACGGGATTCATGAGCGGTCCGAAGCGACGGGAAATCGGCCACGGTCGACTCGCCCGCCGGGGCATCGGCGCCGTACTGCCGGATCTTGAGAACTTTCCCTACACGATTCGCGTCGTGTCGGAGATCACGGAGAGCAATGGCTCAAGTTCCATGGCCAGCGTATGCGGGGCATCCCTTGCGCTGATGGATGCCGGCGTGCCTCTGCGGGCGCCGGTTGCGGGCGTTGCCATGGGATTGGTGAAGGACGGAGACCGATTTGCGGTGCTCACGGACATACTTGGCGACGAGGATCATCTCGGCGACATGGACTTCAAGGTTGCGGGCACCGGCGACGGCATCACCGCGCTGCAGATGGACATCAAGATCGACGGCATCACCGAGGAGATCATGGAAACCGCGCTGGAGAAGGCGCTCGCCGCGCGGTTGCACATTCTGGGTGAGATGAACAAGGTCATCGCCGTCTCGCGCGAGTCCCTGTCGGATCACGCGCCGGCAATGGTGGCCCTCAAGGTACATCCGGAGAAGATCCGCGACATCATCGGCAAGGGTGGCGCGACCATCAAGGGCATCGTGGAAGAGACAGGCGCCACGGTCGATGTCGAAGACGACGGTACGGTGCGCATCTACGCCGAAGACAAGGAAGCCAAGGATGCCGCGGTCGCCCGGGTCGAGGAAATCACCGCCGAGGCGGAAGTCGGCAGGATCTACAACGGCAAGGTCGCGCGCATCGAGAACTACGGCGCTTTCGTGAACATTCTTCCTGGCAAGGACGGTCTGTTGCACATCTCGGAGATCGCCCGGGAGAGAGTGGAGAAGGTCACGGACTACCTCGAGGAAGGTCAGGATGTGGACGTGGTCGTGCTCGACGTCGACCAGAGAGGCCGCATCAGGCTATCCATGAAGGAGCTTCCAAACTACGCTGCTTAGTATCGTGTGACACGACACTAGTCGTTGCCCCTCGCGGTTCCCGGCTGGTGAGCGCTGCGCCCTTCAGGCGCGGTTGCTCACCAGATCATCGACCACCGCGGGTTCGGCCAGCGTGCTCGTATCGCCCAGGTCCTCGAAGTCGCCGGCCGCGATCTTGCGCAGGATGCGGCGCATGATCTTGCCGGAACGCGTTTTCGGCAGGCCGGGAGCGAACTGGATGGCATCGGGTCGCGCAAACGGTCCGATCTCCCGCCGCACAAGCTGAACCAGTTCGTCGCGCAGCTTGTCGGGATCCTCGTCGGTGCCGACCATTAACGTGACATACGCATAGATGCCTTCGCCCTTGATGGCGTGAGGAAATCCGACCACCGCGGCTTCGGCCGCGGATGGGTGGAGCACGAGGGCGCTCTCCACCTCTGCCGTGCCGAGGCGGTGACCGGACACGTTCAACACGTCGTCGGTGCGGCCGGTTATCCAGTAGTAGCCGTCGGCATCGCGACGCGCGGCATCCCCCGTGAGGTAGTAGCCGGGATATTGGGCATAGTAAGTCTCGACGACGCGGCTATGGTCGCCGTAGACGGTGCGAATCTGTCCCGGCCACGATGAGGCGATCGCGAGGCTGCCGGATGCCTCGACCTCATCGATGGGGTTGCCATCGCCATCTAGCAATACGGGTTGCACCCCGAGGAACGGCAGCGTCGCCGATCCCGGCTTCAGGTCAGTGGCACCGGGTAGCGGTGCGATCATGATGCCGCCGGTCTCGGTCTGCCACCAGGTGTCGACCACGGGACAGCGCCCTTCTCCCACGACCTGGTGGTACCACTCCCATACTTCCGGATTGATCGGCTCCCCGACGGTCCCCAGCACCCTGAGCGAGGCGCGCGATGTCGAGGTGACGTAGTCGTCGCCCAACGCGATCAACTGCCGGATCGCGGTTGGTGCCGTGTAGAAGATGTTCACGCGGTGCTTGTCGACCACCTGCCACGCCCTGGAGGCGTCGGGGTAGGTGGGCACGCCTTCGAACATCAACGTCGTCGCGCCGTTCGCAAGGGGTCCATAGACGATGTAGGAGTGCCCGGTAATCCAACCGACATCGGCGGTGCACCAATAGACGTCACCGTCGTGGTAGTCGAATACGAGTCGGTGGGTCATGGCCGCGTATAGCAGATAGCCGCCCGTGCCGTGCTGCACGCCCTTGGGCTTTCCGGTGCTGCCGGAGGTGTAGAGAATGAAAAGCGGGTCCTCGGCATCCATTGACTCGCATTCGCACTCGGCAGACTGGCTGTCCACCAGTTCGTGGTACCAGACGTCGCGACCGTCGCGCCACGGTACCTGGCCCCCGGTGCGGCGCACGGTGAGTACGGTATGCACGTTGGGACACTCGACCAGGGCCTGCTCGGTGTTTTCCTTGAGCGGGACGATGCGTCCGCCGCGAACTCCCTCGTCTGCCGTGATCATCACCCGGCAGTCAGAGTCCAGGATGCGTTCCTTGAGCGATTGCGGAGAGAAGCCGCCGAACACGACGGAGTGCACGGCGCCGATGCGCGCGCATGCCAACATTGCATAGGCGGCCTGCGGCACCATCGGCATGTAGATGCAGACGCGGTCGCCCTTGCTCACTCCGCGTTGCTTCAGCGCGTTTGCGAGGCGCGACACTTCGTCGCGCAGTTGGCTATAGGTGACTGAAAGGGACGCATCGGGCTCGTCCCCTTCCCAGATGATGGCCACCTGGTCGGCGCGTTCCGGGAGATGCCGGTCGATGCAGTTGTAGGCGGCGTTGAGTCTCGCGCCCTTGAACCAAGCGACGCGACCGCTTGGGAAGTCGCTTTCCGATAGCGTATGCCAAGTCTGAAACCAGTCGATCTGCTCGGCCTGCTCCGTCCAGAAGCCCCGCGGGTCGGCAATGGAACGCTGATACATCTCCCGGTACATCTCTCGGTCGATGTGCGCCTTGCGCCTGAAGTCTTCGGGAGCCGGGTAGATCGTCGCCATGTCGTCTTTCCTTAAGCGCCTTGGCCGGGATGGCCAATTGCTGCTGATTTAGCGGACTGTCCGGCAGATTGCAAATCTGCTGTCGGGGCTATCCGCTGCGCGATTTGAACGCGCGGACCAAGCTGGCCGTTGACGCGTCCACGGTGTCGGCGGAGCCTGTGCCGAGGGCATCGTAGACGCGGTCAGCAAGCCGCTTGCCGAGTTCGACGCCCCATTGGTCGAATGGGTTGATACGCCAGATCACGCTCTGACAGAACACCTTGTGCTCGTAGAGTGCCAGCAGCATGCCGAGGTTCCGGCCATCGAGGCGGTCGAGCAGGATGGTTGTCGACGGATGGTTTCCGGTGACCGCCCGATGTGGCGCGTCGGAAGAAACGTCTTCCAACGGGGCGCCTGCCAGCATGGCTTGGCCCTGGCCGAGGCAATTGGCGATCAACCAGCGGTGTTGGTCGGCGAGGTCATGGCCGGGGTCGACGACGGCAATGAAATCCGAGCTGAAGGTGCGCGTTCCCTGGTGCAGCAGTTGATGAAACGCATGCTGGCCGTCGGTTTCCTCGCCGCCCCAGATCACGGGGGCCGTCGACACGCCCGACCGTTGGCCGTCGTTGCGGACCGACTTGCCGTTGCTCTCCATTTCCAGTTGCTGCAGGAACTGCGGCAGAACCGATAGGCGGCGGTCGTATGCCAGCACCGCGTGAGTCGAAGCCCCCAGGAAATTGCTGTTCCAGATGCCGAGCAGCGCCAGCATCGCGGGGAGGCTCTCGGCTGGAGGCGATGTGCGGAAGTGACGGTCCATGTGGTGCGCGCCATCGGCGAGTTCGCGAAATCCCGCCTCTCCCAGGGCGAGCGCAATCGGTAGCCCGACCGCCGACCAGAGCGAATAGCGACCGCCGACCCAGTCCCACATCGCGAGGCAATGGTACTCGGGAATCCCGAACCGGCGCGCGGCGTCGGTGTTGGCGGTCACCGCGATGAAATGTTGCCCCACCGCGTCGGCATCTCCGGTGCGCTCGAGCAGCCAGCTTCGCGCATAGCGGGCGTTGCTCATGGTCTCCAGCGTCTCGAAAGACTTCGACGCGACGACGACCAGGGTTTCGTTGGGGTCGAGGTGCATGAACGTTCGGATGGCGGCCGTGCCGTCCACGTTCGAGAGAAAGCGAATCTCCAATTCTCCGCCGAGCGCCCTCACGGCAAGTTCCGGTCCGAGACGGGAACCTCCGATGCCGATGTGCACCACGGTGGAGAAAGGCTTGCCCGTTGCCCCGCGCAAGCGACCGTCTCGTACGCGCCTTGCGAGATCGAACATTCGTTCCTGTTCAGCTTCGATCACTTCGGCCACCGCTGCCGGTCTTTCGTCGCGGGGCGCGCGAATTGCGGCATGCAAGGCGGGCCGACCTTCCGATGCGTTGACGATGCGACCCTCGAACAGGTCTTCGATGGCGGACTGCAGGCCACTTTCGTCGGCGAGGGTGAGGAGCGTGTCAATGACTTCGTCGTCCACGCGCTGCCGGGAGAAGTCCATGAGCAATCCGCCGGTGCCGAGACGCATCGGTCCGGAACACGCCTTGGGAACACGCCCTTCCTGCGCGGAGAGGGCCGTAAGCGCTCTCCAGGACGCCAGGTCTTCCGGACCCGTCATGGCGCGCCTGCGTCGATGTTGTCGATCAGGCGCGCCCTGCCAAGCCTGGCGGCTGCCAAAATGCGAAGACGCTCGGTCCCGGTCCCGGGATTGCGGAGCGTGTGTGCATCGCGCACCGAGACGTAGTCGACTTCAAACCCAGCCCCGTCGAGCGTTTGTCGTCCATGTCGCTCAAGAACCCGGTAGCGCCGGTCGCCGTCGCGGATGGCGTTCCGGATTGAACACAAGGTCTGGTACAGGGCTGGCGCGACCGCGCGTTCGGCGTCCGACAGGTATAGATTCCTGCTCGACAGTGCCAAGCCGTCCGCAGAGCGCTCGGTGGGTACGCCGACGATGGTTGTGGGAATGTTGAGGTTCCGCACCATCGATCGGATCAGCGTGAGTTGCTGCCAGTCCTTTTCGCCGAAGAAGGCATAGTCGGCTCCAACGATGTTGAACAGCTTGGCGACGACCGTGGCCACGCCATCGAAATGGCCGGGACGGCTGCGCCCGCAAAGTAGCCGGGACAGGGACGGAAGCGTCACTTTCACCGCCTCTTCCGCTGGTGAAAAGACTTCCCGTTCTGGTGGCGCGAAGATGAAGTCTACGCCGGCGGATTCCAGCTTTGCCGTGTCGGCACAGAGTGTTCTGGGATAGTTGTCGAAGTCTTCGCCGGGACCGAATTGCAGCGGATTGACGAAGATGCTGACGACGGTAGTAGCGCAGCGTTGCACCGACGCGTTGACAAGTGCCATGTGGCCTTCGTGGAGATTGCCCATGGTCGGCACGAGACCGACTCCCGCCGCGCCCTTAAGTGCGGTTCTGAGAGCCTGGATTGTCCGAACCGTCTTCACTTTTGAAACCAACGATCCCTCGCCGAACGGCTCAGGTGAAGCAGTGCTCGGGACCGGGGAAAACACCCTCCTTGACTGCCGTAGCGTACGCTTCGAACGCACCCGGAATGCCCGTCTCGCTCTCGGGGAGGAAGTTCTTGACGAATCTCGGAACGCGCATGGAGGGCGGCGTCAGGCCCAGCATGTCGTGCATCACCATGATCTGACCATCCGTGTCCGGCCCCGCGCCGATGCCGATGACGGGAATACTCAAGCGCTCCGTGATCGCCTTGGCCAATGACACGGGCACACATTCGAGCAACAGTATCGACGCGCCGGCCTGTTCGAGTATCGTCGCTTCCTCGATGATCTCGTTGGCCTGTTCGGGGTTGCGTCCCTGTACGCGAAAGCCTCCGAACCGGTTGATGGATTGGGGCGTCAGTCCCATGTGCGCGCAGACCGGAATCCCGCGCTCGGTGAGCAGACGCGTCGATTCGGAGAGCCAGGCGCCGCCTTCAAGCTTCACCATGTGCGCGCCGGCGCGCATCAGCGCCGCAGCGCTCTCCAGCGATTGCGACGACGAAGCGTAGGTCATGAAGGGCAGATCGGCCATGATGAGGCTGCCCCTGTTCCCCGTCTTGACGCATTGCATGTGATAGATGACGTCATCAAGCGTGACAGGCAGCGTGCTGTCCTGGCCCTGCAAGACCATGCCGAGGGAGTCGCCCACGAGCAGGACATCGACGCCGGCGTTGCTGATGAGTTCCGCGAACAGGGCGTCGTATGCCGTCAATGCCGCGAACTTCTCCTGGCGCCTTTTCATGGCCGACAGGGTGTTGATGGAGACCGGCGCGGTACGTTTCTGGCTGCTCATTGCGGGCCCTTGCTTACAACAACGTTGGATCGGGATTGAAGTACTGGCGAGTGCCTTCCATTTCGGTGAGCCGCTCCACCAGGGAATCGAAGTGCTGGTCGTTGCCGAAGTCAACGTTTGCGGCGTTCACGATAAGGAGAGGTGCCTCGTCGTAGTAGTGAAAGAACTCGGTGTAGGCCGCGCACAGGGCGGTGAGATAGTTGGCATCCATCTGTTGTTCAAAACCTATCCCACGCCGTCGGATGCGGCGCAACAGCACTGACACGGGCGCCTGCAGGTACACGACGAGATCAGGCGACGGGGGTTTCAGATCCAGGGCCTCGTGGATCCGGTCGTAGAGTTCCAGTTCGTTCTCGTCGAGGTTGAGTTGTGCGAAAAGCCTGTCCTTTTCGATCAGGAAATCAGCGACGAGGACGGACCCCAACAGGTCGTTTCTGACCTGGGCAACTTGCTGCGCTCGATGCAGGAGGAAGAACAGTTGCGTCGGCAGCGCGTGGCGGCGCCCCTCCCGGTAGAACCGATCCAGGAACGGGTTCTCGGTGGACGGTTCCAGCAACAGGGGATAACCGAAGGATTCTGCCAGCCGCTTGGCGAGCGTAGTCTTGCCGACGCCGATAGGTCCCTCGATCGCGATGTAACCGGGAAGGTCGCGGGCGGAATCCGTCATGCCGGAACTGGCCGAACCGGTGTGATGCACATTCATGGGTCAGTCCCGTCCCCGGTGCCTTTGGCTCTGGCCCGGCCCCGCCCGCCGACCATGGAAAGCACTACTGGGGACGAACCTGGCGGCCATCTGCGGCTCTGCGACCACGAGACCGTCGGCGTCGGCGCCTTCGAGGTTGCGTTCGAGGTTGCGTCGTCGGGCTATCCCCTTCCGCCCCTCGTTCCGTCTGCGCGTCGGTCCACCATTGCACGAGATCAGGGTCCGCTTCGCCCACCTTCGCGCGAATCGCGAGGAAGTCGTAAGCCGCCCGAAATCGGGGATGATCGAGCATGCCGCGCGCTGTTTTCCGCTCCAGGCGCGTCTGCAGTCGCCACACATCGCGGATGAAAAAGGTCAGGCGCCGGGGAATTGCGACGGTCAACGCCTGTTCGCCGATGACCGCATGGGCGGCCTTCAGGCGTTCGTCCGCTGCATTCCTTGCGGTGGCAGAGAGCGCACTGCGCCGTTGGAACTCCGGCCAGCACATGGCGGCAAACAGGAAAGCGCTCGTCACCGGCTTGTCCTCCCGGATGCGCTCGTCGGTGCTCTGCAGCGCCGCACGGACGATGGAATCCTCGTTTTCGAACAGCGGAAAGAGGATTTCGGGAAGGCCGAAGCGGTGCATGAGCTCCCACGCAGCGACAGCGTGTCCCCGCATGAACAGCTTGTTGAACTCGTCGAACAGGCGCGACGGCGATATCGCGGTCAATAGTTCGGCGAGCGGCGCAATGGCGCGCTCGGTGTCGGCATGGAATCGAAAATCGAGCTTGGCCGCGAACCTTACCGCTCGCAGGATGCGAACAGGGTCTTCCCGAAAACGGGTCATCGGGTCGCCGATGGTTCGAAGCGTACGATCGCTGATATCGCGCAAGCCATTGCTGTAGTCCAGCAGCACGTCATCGATGGGATCGTAGTAGAGGGCATTGACAGTAAAATCGCGCCGAAGCGCATCTTCATCTCGCGTCCCGTAGAGATTGTCTCGCAGGATGACGCCATCCACCGAGCGATCATTCCCATCGAAGCCGGCTTCGCCTTCGTCCGTCTCTTCGGGATTGCCGCGCCGGAAGGTGGAGACTTCTATGTACTCTCTGCGGAACTGTACGTGGGCTATGCGAAATCGTCGTCCAACGAGACGCGCCCGGGAGAAAGCGGCCTTGACTTCCTCCGGCGTGGCATCCGTTGCGACATCGAAGTCCTTTGGCGTCCTGCCAAGCAGCAGATCCCGCACGCAGCCACCGACCAGGTAGGCGTCGAATCCCGCTTCGCGTAGCGCCTTGACGACGGTCACCGCGTTCGCCGACAGGACGCTCTGGTCAAGCTGCGGATTGACGGTCTGGAGAGGTGGCGCTTCGCTCAAAGAAACAATCGCTGATCGGGTTTGTCGTAGGGGATGTTAGGTTGCCGGTCGAAAAAGGGAAAGTCCGACGTGCAGGTAAGTGCTCGGCGGGCCCGTCAGTCCACTAGCCGAAGTCCCGTCGCGGTCGGCGAGTACGCGTTCGCCGGCGGGGAATGCTGTAGCGCTTGCGCCGCTCCCAGAGGTTCTTTCGGCTGATGCCGAGCTTTGCGGCCAGTTCGGTCTCGGTGAATCGTTCCTGGTTGTCGGTAACGAACTTGACGAAATAGTCCTCCAGAGAGACATGGTCTCCCGGGTCGTCGTCAATCGCGCCTTGATCCGATTCGCCGTCCATCCGGCTGGCGTCCTGCAGTCGACCGGCGTCGATGGCAAGAAGTTCCGCTCCAATCACGCTGTGTCCCGACAGAATGACAGCGCGCTCGACGGCGTTTTCGAGTTCGCGCAGGTTTCCGGGCCAGTGGTACTCCGCAATGGCAGCAAGCGCGTCGTCGGAGAATCTCAATCCGGACTTGTTCATGGAAACGGCATGCCGGGCAAGCAACCCCTTGGCGAGTTCGACGATATCCTTGCCGCGGCTGCGCAGCGGCGGGACCTTCAGCGTCACCGAGTTAAGGTGACGGAACAGCTCTTCACGAAACTGCCCGTTCTCCGCCAAACGCCCGATGTTGTGGTGCGTCGATGCGATGACGCGGACATCGGGCAAAGGCACTGGCGCGTTGCCATCGACGCCCGACGAGGGTGCGTTTCGCGTTGCAGACCCGCGGAAGAAGTCGATCAGACGGTCTTGCGTCGAGAGCGGTAACTCGCCGACTTCTTTCAAAAAAAGGGTGCCGCCGTCTGAGGCCTGCAGAAGTCCTGCGGCTGGGGCGTTGACCGGGCCGTGGCCGAACAGTTCCGATTCGATGAGCGGCTGGGGAGTGCCCGCGCAGTTAAGGGTCATCAGTGGTGCTTGTCGACGCTGCCCGGATGAGTGGAGCGCGCGGGCCACGAGTTCCTTGCCGGTTCCGGGCTCCCCTTCAATCAACACGGTTGACTCGGTGGGCGCGACCATCTCTATGCTCTGGAACAGTTCCCGCATCGCCGCGCAGGAGCCACGCAGGAGCCAAGTGTCGTATCGGGGCGGTTGCTGAGCCTCCTCGGCATCCAGAGAGATGACGCGTTCAAGCGTCTCCAGCAGTTCTCCGGGTTCGAAAGAGCGCGGCAGGTAGTCGGCCGCGCCTTCTCGAATGGCGTCGACTGCGGCGCGTATGTTTGCCTGGTCGGCGATCAGAATGAGAGGGAGGTTCTGGTCCGTCGGCAAGACGGTGCCGGGCTCCGCCAGGCGCGCGTTGGCCACGACCGCCGCAAACGTCTTTCCGATTGATTGCGGAAATCGCGCAGCGTGGTCGACGGCATAGCCATTGCGTTCCAGCAGATCGCACAGATGCGCGCGGTATCCAGGGTTCGGCTCAACAACAAGAACGTGCGACATAGAATCCGATGCTACCAAAAGACGGTTGGAGAGCCCTCAGCCGGGGAGCGCGAGGGGTTTTCCCCTCGCAAGAGAGAGCCCTCAGCCGGGGAGCGCGAGGGGTTTTCCCCTCGCAAGAAAGAGCCCTCAGCCGGGGAGCGCGAGGGGTTTTGCCCTCGCGAGAAGAGAGCCCTCAGCCGGGGAGCGCGAGAGGGCCCCGCGCAAGCAAGGTGGAACTCAACCGGAGCGTGAGGCTATTCCGAACCAAGGCATCGCGATGGTGTCCCGGGATCAGATGCTCTGCCAGGTCTCCAGGGTTGCGCCTCGTGGCACCGCCGAGAGTCGCCAGTACGAGGTCGCCCAATCCAACAGGGCATCCACGGTTGCGAGCATGGGCGGGTTTTGACCCAGGAGATCGAGAACGGTGCGCAGGTTCTGCGCGGGAAAGCGATTGTCTATCGCGGTGGCGAGTGTGTGTTTCGACAACTTTACGCCGCTGCGTTCGGTGATCACGGGGACGTGGGTGTACTGCGGCGCCGAGAAACCGAGATGTTCAATCAGGAATAGTTGGCGGGGCGTATTGTCGAACAGGTCCGAGCCACGGACGACATCGGTGACTCCCATGGCATCGTCATCGACCACCACGGCGAGCTGGTAGCCGATAATCCGGTCGCGACGGACAATTACGAAATCGCCGACGTCTTCGGCCAGGTTGTGTGCGAAATAACCGCCTAGACGGTCTTCGAATTCGAACTCTATCGGCGGGACACGAATCCGTATCGCCACGTTGTCGCGCTGTCGCGCGGGTCGATGCCGACACGTTCCCGGGTAGACAACGTGGTTCCGCAGGTCCCTGCGGCTACAGGTGCAATCGAAACACAGCGCCTGGCCGATCAGCGTCTCGATGGCCGCTTCATAGCGGTCCGTGGCCGTGCTCTGGTAGTAGATTCCTCCATCCCAGCATAGGCCGTGACACTCTAGCGTTCGAAGAATCTCGTCGATGGCGCCGGGTTCGACGCGTGGAGCGTCGAGGTCATCTATGCGTAGCTTCCATTCGCCTTCGATGCACCGTGCTTCCAGGTAGCTGGCAACGGCGGTGAGCAGTGAGCCGAAATGGAGAGGTCCGGAAGGAGTCGGCGCAAAGCGCCCGACGTATCGCACTCCCCGGCTGGAGGCTGAACGCGAACTGGTAGGGATCAGGCGTGAAGCTGCCGTTCGCGCAGTTCCGACAAGGCCTTGCAGTCCACGCACTGCGAGGCGGTTGGCCGAGCTTCGAGGCGGCGCAGGCCGATCTCCACGCCGCAGGTATCGCAGTAGCCGTAGTCTTCCGTGTCGATGCGTTCCAGCGTTTCGGCGATCTTCTTGATGAGTTTGCGTTCGCGGTCGCGGGTCTTGAGTTCGATGCTGAACTCCTCCTCCTGGGTCGCCCGGTCCGCTGGATCGGGGAAATTGGCGGCTTCGTCCTGCATGTGGTTGACGGTTCGATCAACCTCCTCCATGAGTTGGCGGCGCCAATCGAGCAGCATTTTCCGGAAATGGTCCAGTTGCGATTGACCCATATACGGCTCGCCTTCGGCCGGGTCGTAGGGCACGAAGTTCCTGAACGGAGAATCCACCAAAACGAATGCGGCGGCTTCAAGCCCCGTCGACCCGGATCCTGACGAGGTTTTCATGTTCTTTGCGGGCATGGTCCTTCTCGGCCTCAAACCTGCTGACTCGCGAAGGCGCGAAAGCTATCAAATCAACCACTGTTTGGACAATACTTCCGTTCAATCAATGACGCGCGTCGCATGAGATTCGAGCCCCCATTGTTGCCCGGCGTTTTGAAACGTCGCTACAAGCGCTTCCTGGCGGATGTGGAAATTGCCGGGCGGGGTGTGGTGACAATGCACTGCGCGAACACCGGCGCCATGCTTGGTTGCGATACTCCAGGCAGCCCCGTCTGGTTTTCCACATCTTCGCGAACCCAGCGCAAGTACGCGCATACCCTGGAGATTGTCGAGACGGAAGCGGGGAACCGAATCGGCGTCAACACCGCGCGGGCCAATGCTGTTGTCGCCGAGGCGCTCGCTGCGGGGCGGATTCCGGAACTTCTGACCAGTTGTTTCCGCCGCGAAGTCCCGGTTCCGGCGCGGCCCCGCTCTTCATCCCACGGAAGGTTCGACTTTGGCCTTTACCAAACCGACACCAAAGAGGATCCGGTGGCATATGTGGAAGTCAAGAGCGTCACTCTTGCTCGAGGCTGCCTGGGAGCCTTTCCCGATGCCGTGAGCGAGCGGGCGAGGCGGCACGTCGAGGCGCTGGCGTGCTGCGTCGCGATCGGCTATCGAAGCGTCCTGCTGTACTGCGTTCCGCACACGGGTATCCGTCGTGTAACGCCGGCGGACGACATCGATCCGCAGTACGGTGCCGCGTTGCGTCGGGCGGCCGACGCCGGCGTCGAGGTCATCGCATACGGATGTACGGTCTCCCCAAGAGAGATCACCCTCGATAGAGCACTCGCCGTGCTGCTATAGAGCAAGCGGGACACGTCCCGCACCCCGCGCCTTTGGTCGGCACCGCGTGCCGTTCTTCGGCGCAGGCCCCTAGCCGTGGAATTCGTTACGTAGTGCCCGGTAAGCCGCGACATTCGGCAGGCGCGCACCATACCGGGTCACAAGTTGCGCTGCGGCGTAGTTGGCAAATCTCGCCGCCGCCTCGGTTGCCCCGCCGTGGGTCAGGACATACAGGCAGGCGCCGGCGTAGATGTCGCCCGCCCCGGTCGTATCGTTCGCAGCCACCTGAAATCCCGGGACGCTGCGGCGTCCAGCGCTCGTCGCGACGAGGCATCCGGCACTGCCGAGCGTGACGTTCACGCAAGGGGCTATGTCGCGCAGTTCGTTCACGGCGATGTCGACTCGGTCCGTGCGCGTCCAGGCCAGTGCTTCCTCTTCATTGCAGAAGAGCTGGTCCACGCCATTGCCCAGCATGGTGGTCAGGCCGTCGCGAAAGAACTCGACCATGGTGGGGTCGGACAGGGTCATGCTGGTACGAACGCCTTCGGCCTCGGCTGCCTCCCGCGCTCGCACTGCGGCCGCGCGACCGGAGGTGGAAGAGGAAAGATAGCCTTCGATGTAGAGATAGCTGGCTCGAGAGAGCGCGTCGGTATCGATGTCGCTTGGGTCGAGCGTGTCGGAAACGCCGAGACAGGTGTTCATGGAGCGTTCCGCATCCAGGGTAACAAGGACGAGGCAACGACCTGTTGTTCCCGGAACCCGTGAGTCATGTCGATTGGTATCGACCCCTGCGGCGCCTATCTCGGAGAGGAAATACGCGCCGGCTTCATCGCCGGCAACCCGGCACGAATAGTAGCTCGTGCCACCAAATCCGCAGACGGCGTACGCGGTGTTGGCTGCGGACCCCCCGCACATGCGTGTCGCTTCGCGCACGTCCAGGGACTCGAGGAGCGTCTCCATTCGGAGTTCGTCGACCAGTGTCATGTGGCCCTTGGCGATACCATGGCTGCGCAGGTACGCGTCGTCGACAGAATGCTCCATGTCGACCAGCGCATTGCCGACGCCATAGACGTCGTAAGAACCCGGATTCGCTTGTGGCATCAGTCCAGTCGCGCGAAGGCGTGTTCGGCCGCTGCCAGGGTGGCGTCAATTTCCGTTTCGGTGTGCGCGCCGGAAACGAAGGCGGATTCGAACGCGGAGGGAGCGAAATAGACGCCCGCGTCCAGCATCGCGTGAAAGAACCGGTTGTAACGCGCGACATCGCAGCGCGAGACGTCCTCAAAGGAGGCGACCCGGGAAGCGGATGTGAAGAACATGCTGAACATGCCGCAAACGCTGTTGATGCGAACGGCAACATTGTTCCGGTCCGCAAGCTCCTTGAGTCCCTTAGTGAGCGCTTCGGTCTGTGCGTCCAGTCGGGCATAGAAGGCGTCGTCGAGGGTGTTGAGCAATGTGAGGCCAGCCGTCGTCGCCAGGGGGTTCCCCGACAGCGTGCCGGCCTGGTACACCGGACCTTCGGGTGCGATGTGATCCATTACATCTGCGCGTCCCCCGAATGCGCCAACCGGTAAGCCACCGCCGATCACCTTTCCAAGGGTGATCAGGTCGGCCGATACGCCGTATAGCGCCTGCGCACCACCCCGAGCGATGCGAAATCCCGTCATCACCTCGTCGAAGATGAGCAGCGCCCCGTCATCGGCAGTGATCCCTCGCACGGCTTCGAGAAATCCGGGCAAGGGTGGAATACAGCCCATGTTTCCCGCGACGGGTTCCATGATTACAGCGGCGACCTGGTCCCCATACTGCGAAAATGCGGTGCGCACGGCCTCCGCGTCGTTGAACGGCAACGTCAGCGTGTGCCGCGCGACGGACTCGGGCACGCCGGGAGAGTTCGGCAAACCCAGTGTCAAGACGCCGCTACCGGCCTTCGCCAGCAGCGCATCCGAGTGGCCGTGGTAACAGCCGTCGAACTTGATGACGAGATCTCGCGACGTGAAGCCCCGCGCAAGTCGAATGGCCGACATCGTCGCTTCGGTGCCGGAGTTGACCAGCCGTACCTTTTCGACTCCCGGCACCGTGTCGACGATCTTTTCGGCCATTTCCGTTTCGCGTTGTGTGGGGGCGCCGAAGCCAAGCGACTTGGCCGCCTGGTCCCTGATCGCGCTTACTACGGGTTCGAAGCCGTGGCCCTGGATCATCGGACCCCAGGATGCGACGTAGTCGATGTAGCGGTTGCCATCGACATCGAAAAGGTGCGGTCCATTCGCCGACGCGAAGAACACGGGGGAGCCGCCGACCCCCCTGAACGCGCGGACTGGAGAATTGACGCCGCCGGGAATGACTTCCTGGGCGCGGCGGTACAGTCGCCTGGATTCGTTTCGTTTCACGTGGGGATGAGGCTCTCGTTCAGTGCATGTCAGAGTGGTTTGACGACGACCAGGATCGCGATCACGACGAGCAGAACGGTCGGTATTTCGTTGAACCACCGGAAGAATGTATCGCTCAGGGTGTTCTCGTCGTTGGCGAACCGACGCACGAGCCTACCGCAATAGCCGTGATATGCGTACAGTGCCAACACGCCCGCGATCTTGACCCACATCCAAGCCGCGTCGGCATAGGCGTCCCAGTAGAGAACCAGGAGCCAGACGCCGAGGACAGCCGTGAGTGCGGCGGATGGAGTCATGATTCCACGGTAGAGGCGACGCTCCATGAGTTTGAATCGTTCGATCCCGGGCTTGTCGGTGGCCGTGGCGTGGTAGACGAACAGCCGGGGCAAGTAGAAAAGGGCCGCAAACCAGGTAACGACGAAGATGAGGTGGAACGCCTTTAGCCAGAGCATCAGCCATCTCCCGGGGGGTCTGCATTTGCGTATGCGCGTTGTCGAACGCGTAAGGACGCCAATAGTATAGTCGGCGTGAGGCACGGTGCCGGAATCGTCCCCCGTGCCAATTGCTTCGCAGGACTGACGACAATGACGGGAGGCCCGCACGGAACATGGTGTTTGGCGATCCTCACATGAAATGGGCGGCATGGGCATCTCTGGCCGTGGTCTTGATCGGGGCCTTCGGATACGGTTGTTTCGTGCTCGGTGGCTATCGCTGTGAGGGCGAAAGCGGGAGTGAGTTGCTCCCGGCGATGGATTGCGATGAAACGGATGAACTTGCCTGGTTCAGTGGACTGGATCTGGCGCAGGTGGTGGATGCAGGTGCGAACGAGGAGCTGCGCCGCACGATCAAGACGCTCGGGGATCGGATCCATTCGCTGGAAGAGGAAGCGCGTTTCTACAGGCGACTAGTGGCGCCGCTGGACGAAGATGCGGGGTTCAACATCGAACGGATCGATATCTCAAAGACGCGAGACGCTGACCGATTCGTCTACACGTTGGTTCTGACCCAGGCTGCGGACCGGGACCAATGGATCGAAGGGAGTCTCACGCTCGAGGTCGTTGGGGAAATGGAAAATGAGCAGCGATCGCTATCGCTTGCAGAGTTGTCGGAAGAGAGCGAGTATCCACTGAAGTTCGGACTTCTCTACTTCGAGGATCTTGGTGGTCAAATGACTTTCCCCAGTGGATTCATGCCCGAAGAGATCAGGGTCGCGGCGGAGGTGGACACCGGACGGCGGTTCGAACGGGTGTTCGCGTGGTCTGTAAAATAGTCCCGCGAACCGGGATGGAGTGCGGCATAGTTGATGAAGTGGCTAGAAGATGAAGTGGTTCAAGCCCGGAGGAGCGGAGAGTTTGGCGGAAGAAGGCGGACTCATGAAGAAAACCAGGGTCGATAACAGCGACAAGAGCGCTAACCTTATCGCGCCGGACACGAAGGTGCGAGGCGACATTCAATTCTCTGGTCGGCTGTATGTCAGCGGCACGGTAATGGGCAAGATTACGACCGAGGAAGAAGTCTCGGCCACGCTGTTCGTAGACGAGGGCGGCAATGTAGAGGGCGACATTCGAGCGGCGCACGTGGTCATCGCGGGCCGAGTGGAGGGCAACGTGTTTGCCGCAGAGCGCCTGGAAGTCACGGCGACCGGCCGGGTCAGGGGCGAAGTGTCCTATAAGCAGATCGGTGTCGAACTGGGCGGCTTGGTGAACGGTAAGATCCTTTGCCTCGAAGAAGACGAGGATCAAGGCAACGTTCGCGTTTTCGAGTTGCCGGGCGACGGCGATCGAGACACCTGAGAGAGCATTGTGGTTGATATTGGTTTTTCCGACCGTGCGGCGGGAAAGGTCGCGGAACTCATCGAGGGCGAAGGCAACGACATGTTGAAGCTTCGCGTCTTCATCACGGGCGGTGGCTGCAGCGGCTTCTCGTACGGCTTTACCTTTGACGAGGAGATCGCAGAGGATGACGCCGTGATCGAGCGGGAAGGCGTCACCATGCTGGTGGACGCGATGAGCTATCAGTATCTTTCCGGTGCGGAGATCGACTATAGGGAAGACTTGCAGGGGGCGCAGTTCGTCGTCACCAATCCGAATGCCTCCTCAACCTGCGGTTGCGGGAACTCCTTCGCTATCTGATCTGCCTGTTGGCGGGATAAAACGCGCCGAGCACGCGAGGTCCGGCAGCCCCGGTGACTGTCGGCGAGTTCCCCGGCAGGCGCTCGAGGAAGCGGTATGCAAGCCACGCGAAGGCTGCCGCTTCGACGGCATCGCCATCGACGCCCAGGCTCTCCGTCTTCATCACGCGTCTACTCCCCATCCGTCGTCCGAGACGGTGCATGAGGTCGTCGTTCAACCGACCCCCTCCGCATACGACGATGTCGGCGCTGGAAGGCGCCCATCTCTCGATCGCCCAGGAGATGCTTGCGGCGGTGAATTCGGTCAGCGTGGCCTGTACGTCGGCGGGGTCTTCGGAACCCTTGAGGCGCATTCGCAAGTAGTCGAGGTTGTAGAAGTCCTTGCCGGTGCTCTTCGGCGGTGGTGCGCGAACAAACCCGTCTTGTTCGAGGTCGGTCAGCAGGTCGGGATTGACCCTTCCTGTTGCCGACCACGCTCCGTTCCGGTCAAACGCCAATCCTTGGTGTTCTCTAATCCATGCGTCCATCAAGGCATTGCCGGGACCCGTGTCAAAACCGGTCAGGAGGTCGGGCGAGAGAATCGTTATGTTGGAGATGCCGCCGACATTCACCACCACGCGTTCGCCCTTGGGAGGTTTGAACAACGCTTCGTGGAAGGGCGGTACCAACGGGGCTCCCTCGCCTCCGGCCGCCACGTCCCGCCGACGGAAATCGGCGACAGTGTCGATGCCGCTGATCTCGGCGATACGATGGGGATCTCCGATTTGCATGGTGTGGGCTGGTTTCGCGCGAGGGTCGTGTCGAATGGTCTGTCCATGGCTACCGATGGCCCTGACTGGTCGGTCTCCAGCGAACGCGCGGGCGGCCTGGCCTATGAGTTCGCCCAGTTCGGCATCAGCCCGAGCCATCAGGTTCACGTCGCCGGTTGCCGGCAGGGCGAGCGCCCGCAGGGAATCGCCAAGGGGGCCTGGAATCGGTTCGGTAGTGGCGTCGATGATGCGCGGCACGACGGGATCGACATCGATCAATGCGAGGTCGAGTCCGTCAACGCTTGTTCCCGAAATTGCGCCGATGAAATGAAGAGCCATCGGTGCGACCTGACTCGTTACCGCGCGGCAAGGACCTGTTGACCCGACAGGTGGTTGTCGAGTTGCGCCAGGATGATTGCCGTCGATTGCTCGAAACGGCTCCGCTCGGAGGCAGGAATGGGTTTCGCTTTCGGCAGTTCTACGGTGCGGGGGTTCTGGTGCACTCCGTTGACGAGGAACTCGTAGTGGAGGTGGGGCCCCGTGGCGTAGCCAGTCGCGCCCACGTATCCGATAACCTTGCCCTGCTCGACGCGGGTTCCTCCGCGGATGCCGCGCGCGATCCTGGACAGGTGCAGGTACTTGGTCTCGAAAGTTTCGCCGTGACGCAACACCACATAGTTGCCGTTTGCGTGGGTACGGCTGGCGATGCGCACCGTACCGTCGCCGGCGGCCAGCACGGGTGTGCCGACGGGCGCTGCGTAGTCGATGCCACGATGCGGCATGGAAGTCTTGAACAGTGGGTGGTGTCGCTTCAGATTGAAGTTTGAACTGATGCGCGTGAATTCGAGCGGTGCCCGGAGGAAATCCTTGCGCATGCTCTCTCCGTCGGGGCTGTAGAACCGGTCTATACCCGTGCTATCGGTATACAGGACCGCCCGATGCAGTTCTCCCTGGTTGACGAACTGGGCCGCGAGAATGCGCCCGGTGTCAATGAGTTGATCGTCCAGGTACAGCTCTTCGAAGAGAATCGAGAATTCGTCGCCGGTCCGGATATCCAGAAGGAAGTCGATGTCCCACTGGAAGATCTTTTCCAGGCGCATGATGAGAGGGTCTTCCAGGCCCGCGCGCTGCCCGGCGACGAACAGCGAGTGCTTGATCAGCGCGTGCCTGAAGGCAGCGCGTATTGTGGGCGTCTTGACTTCACTGCGAACCTCGTACGCTTCCCCGGAGCGTTCGAAAATGAGCCGTTCGAGCGGACCGGACGAATAGACGAAGCGAACAAGGTCGTCGTCTTCTTCCGTGATGAACGTCAGCTTGTGGCCCGGATACACTTTATGCAGCCGATCCGCCAGAGGGCCACTGGCAAGTATTCGTTGCAGGTCTCCGGGCGGAAGGTTCTGTTTCTGGAAGATCGTGGATAGGTTTTCGCCCGGCGTGATGACTACTACCTGCGCGGTCGTTGCTTCGAATTCCGGGGATGGTTCCGCAAGGCCGCTGCGCACGTCGAGGTCAGATTCGGCGTACGGCGGGTTCGACTCGAGGGTGGTTGTTGCTTCCGATACGTCTCGGCCGAAAGAGAAAGTGAGGCCAAGTATCGCCGCCAAAGCCGCGCAGATATAGAGGTGGGATACCGGAACTTTTCCCCTGCTCAAGCTTTATACTCTTGGTACTCTTGATACTCTTGTTCGATTTCCGCCGCGGGGCAGACTATGGAACTCACGCGAGTGGCAAGGTGCCGAGTATAAAGAAATTGCCTGGTTTTGGAAGCTTGGATAAGTACTCCCAACGAAGTTCGGTCCTGGGTGACCTCCGTAGCAGGGGCCTGGTGGCGCAGGTTTCGGACGAGGCGGGCTTAAAGGCTCATCTCGCACCGTGCGCGCGCGTCGTCTATGCCGGCTTCGATCCTACTGCAGACAGTCTCCAGATGGGAAACCTGTTTCTGCTGCTGACATTGAGGCGATTTCAACGGGCTGGTCACCGGCCCATTCTGCTCGTTGGCGGTGCCACCGGGTTGATCGGTGATCCCAGTGACAAGACAGAAGAGCGCAATCTCAATCTTCGGGACGTTGTCGCGGACTGGTCCATGAGGGTGCGTGGGCAAGCGGAGCGGTTTCTCGATTTCGACGGGGAGACGGGAGCGATCGTCGTCAACAACCTCGATTGGATCGGGCAACTTGACGTTGTCACCTTCTTGCGCGATGTCGGCAAACACTTCTCGGTCAACGCGATGATTCAGCGCGAGTTTGTCAAGTCGCGGCTGGAAGCCAAGGGGAGCGGCATTTCATTTGCCGAGTTCAGCTACAGCATCCTGCAGGCGATGGACTTCAAGCAGCTTGCCCAACGGTATGGATGCACCGTTCAGATCGGCGGCAGCGATCAGTGGGGAAATATCGTCAGCGGTGTCGACCTGGTTCGGCGGACGCTGGAGACGAAAGTGTTTGCGCTGACGATCCCACTGGCGACAAAGGCCGACGGAACGAAATTCGGCAAAACAGGGGATGGAGCCGTCTGGCTCGACGGGGCGAAGACGTCGCCCTACACGTTCTATCAGTTCCTGTTCAACACGTCGGATCGAGACGTGATGTCCTACCTGAGCCAACTGACCTTTCTGGACATCGAGGAAATCGAGGCGGTCGGGAAAGCGGTCGCCGAGAATCCCGGAGCGCGCGACGGTCAGAGACTTCTGGCAGCGGAAGTCACGCGACTGGTGCACGGGGAACAGGGCCTCGCCTCCGCCAGGCGAATCACCGACGCGCTGTTCAGCGGATCCGTAGAGTCATTGAAGGAGCCGGATTTGGAACAGCTCGCTCTCGACGGTATCGGTTGCACCACGATCAAGGCAGACGCGGGACTGGTTGCTGTCATGGCGGAAACGCCGCTGGCGCGCTCGAGGACTGCTGCGCGCGGATTGGTGCAAAGCGCGGCGGTTCGTGTCAATGGCGAACTGACCGAAGACATTGAGCGCACATTGTCGCCGTCGAACGCACTCTTTGGTCGCTATCACCTCATCCGGCGCGGCAAGAAGAGCTGGCATCTGGTTGCCCACGCCTGAGGCGCTGTGCCGGGTCCGGGCGTTGATCCGGCCCACGTGGCAGGCGGCCCACCCGCGCCGTTCGCCGCGATCCAAAGCGATACTTAAAACGCTGCTTGCCAGCCGTCGATTGGAGCGTATAATGCGCTCCCCTTGGCCCGCGTGAAATGCGCGCGGCCCTGCTCATTGAAAACGAAACAAGCCATTCGTGTGGGCGCTCGTGAACGAAAGAGCCGAGGCAAACTTGTCTTGGGATCGGCGGCGGTCTTTATCGCCACCGAGCCCGAAAACTTCTTTAACTGAAGAGTTTGATCATGGCTCAGATTGAACGTTGGCGGCAGGCCTAATACATGCAAGTCGAACGAGAAAGTCCCTTCGGGGGCGAGTAAAGTGGCGGACGGGTGAGTAACGCGTAGGAATCTACCCAATAGTGGGGGATAACCCGAGGAAACTCGGGCTAATACCGCATGTGATCTCCGGTTTCGACCGGCGATGAAAGCGGGGGATCGACGCGCCGGCGCAAGTCGGTGCCAGACCTCGTGCTATTGGACGAGCCTGCGTTGGATTAGCTTGTTGGTGAGGTAATGGCTCACCAAGGCTACGATCCATAGCTGGTCTGAGAGGACGATCAGCCACACTGGAACTGAGACACGGTCCAGACTCCTACGGGAGGCAGCAGTAGGGAATATTGTGCAATGGGCGAAAGCCTGACACAGCCATGCCGCGTGTGTGAAGAAGGCCCTAGGGTTGTAAAGCACTTTCAGCGGAGAAGAAAAGCCAGGGGCTAATACCCCAGGGTCTTGACGTTACCCGCAGAAGAAGCACCGGCTAACTCCGTGCCAGCAGCCGCGGTAATACGGAGGGTGCGAACGTTAATCGGAATTACTGGGCGTAAAGCGCGCGTAGGCGGTTCGTTAAGTGAGATGTGAAATCCCCGGGCTCAACCTGGGAACTGCATTTCAAACTAACGGGCTAGAGTGTAGTAGAGGGAGGCGGAATTTCCTGTGTAGCGGTGAAATGCGTAGATATAGGAAGGAACACCAGTGGCGAAGGCGGCCTCCTGGACTAACACTGACGCTGAGGTGCGAAAGCGTGGGGAGCAAACAGGATTAGATACCCTGGTAGTCCACGCCGTAAACGATGAGAACTAGCCGTTGGGCCCCTTGAGGGCTTGGTGGCGCAGCTAACGCGATAAGTTCTCCGCCTGGGGAGTACGGCCGCAAGGTTAAAACTCAAATGAATTGACGGGGGCCCGCACAAGCGGTGGAGCATGCTGTTCAATTAGAGGCAACGCTAAGAACCTTACCACCATTTGACATCCACGGAACTTTCCAGAGATGGATTGGTGCCTACGGGAACCGTGTGACAGGTGCTGCATGGCTGTCGTCAGCTCGTGTCGTGAGATGTTGGGTTAAGTCCCGTAACGAGCGCAACCCTTATCCTTATTTGCCAGCGGGTAATGCCGGGAACTCTAAGGAGACTGCCGGTGACAAACCGGAGGAAGGCGGGGACGAGGTCAAGTCATCATGGCCCTTATTATGGTGGGCTACAAGCGTGCTACAATGGGAGATACAGAGGGCTGCGATCCCGTGAGGGGGAGCGAATCCCAAAAAATCTCTCGTAGTCCGGATAGGAGTCTGCAACTCGACTCCTTGAAGTCGGAATCGCTAGTAATCGCGAATCAGAACGTCGCGGTGAATACGTTCCCGGGCCTTGTACACACCGCCCGTCACGTCATGGAAGTGGGTTGCACCAGAAGTAGCTAGTCTAACCTTCGGGAGGACGGTTACCACGGTGTGATTCATGACTGGGACGAAGTCGTAACAAGGTAGCCGTAGGGGAACCTGCGGCTGGATCACCTCCTTAAATTTGAAGTCCCGCATGCCAGGCGTTCGCGCCCGGCGGGAACGGGACCAGCCTTGACTCGATCGGAATCGAAGTCGACGCGGTAAGCGACGAAAGTCACGGACCGCGTTGACGCGCCCACTTCGGTGGGTGCGCCCACACGAATGGTTTGTTGGTGTTGCGGAAGCGATGGCAGGTGTGCCACTGGTTTTGTTGTGGATGCACCGACCCGGGTCTGTAGCTCAGTTGGTTAGAGCGCACCCCTGATAAGGGTGAGGTCGGTGGTTCAAATCCACCCAGACCCACCAGTATTGCCGGGGCCGTAGCTCAGCCGGGAGAGCGCCTGCTTTGCAAGCAGGAGGTCGGGAGTTCGATCCTCCTCGGCTCCACCATTCACTTTGCGTTTCGGAGTGGACAATCCGCTCGACACGCGCTCTTTGACAACTTATATATGATGAAGTCTGTGCGTCAGGTCATTGGATCTTGACGCACACACGTCGATACCAGGTCTAGCTAAGGTATCGACGTAAAAAACAAATGTGTCTTGGTATCAGTGCAAGCCGGTAACGGCTGGCGCTGTTCCAAAACCGGTGTTACTCGGCTATATATATTGAAGACGCAACATGCGCTTTCGATTATATGGTCAAGCGAACAAGCGCATTCGGTGGATGCCTAGGCAGTTGAAGGCGATGAAGGACGTCGTAGCTTGCGATAAGCCTCGGGGAGCCGGCTAACAGGCTTTGATCCGAGGATTTCCGAATGGGGAAACCCAACTCTCTTTTGGGAGTTATCGTCAACTGAATACATAGGTTGGCGAAGCGAACCCGGGGAACTGAAATATCTAAGTACCCGGAGGAAAAGAAATCAACCGAGATTCCCTTAGTAGTGACGAGCGAAAGGGGACCAGCCCTTAAGCACTTTGGCACGTTAGCGGAAACATCTGGAAAGGTGTGCCATAGCGGGTGATAGCCCCGTACGCGAAAACAGTCTTTGTGTGAAATCGAGTAGGGCGGGGCACGTGAAACCCTGTCTGAACGTGGGGGGACCATCCTCCAAGGCTAAATACTCTCAACTGACCGATAGTGAACCAGTACCGTGAGGGAAAGGCGAAAAGAACCCCTGTGAGGGGAGTGAAATAGTTCCTGAAACCGGATGCGTACAAGCAGTGGGAGCCGTTATTGCTAGCGCGTGGTTTACCACGCGTTGGTGACGCGGTGACTGCGTACCTTTTGTATAATGGGTCAGCGACTTATTCTTACTGGCAAGGTTAACCGTTTAGGGGAGCCGTAGGGAAACCGAGTCTTAATAGGGCGACATAGTCGGTAACAGTAGACCCGAAACCGGGCGATCTAGCCATGGGCAGGGTGAAGGTCAGGTAACACTGACTGGAGGCCCGAACCCACCAATGGTGAAAAATTGGGGGATGACCTGTGGCTCGGAGTGAAAGGCTAATCAAGCCCGGAGATAGCTGGTTCTCCTCGAAAACTATTTAGGTAGTGCCTCTCGTATCACCGTTGGGGGTAGAGCACTGTTTGGGCTAGGGGGTCACCTCGACTTACCAACCCCATGCAAACTCCGAATACCGACGAGTGCAGCGAGGGAGACAGACGGCGGGTGCTAACGTCCGTTGTCGAAAGGGAAACAACCCAGACCGCCAGCTAAGGTCCCCAAATCATGGTTAAGTGGGAAACGATGTGGGAAGGCCCAGACAGCCAGGAGGTTGGCTTAGAAGCAGCCATCCTTTAAAGAAAGCGTAACAGCTCACTGGTCAAGTCGGCCTGCGCGGAAGATTTAACGGGGCTTAAACCATGTACCGAAGCTGCGGGCGCGCGCCTTTTGGCGCGCGCGGTAGAGGAGCGTTCTGTAAGCCTGTGAAGGCAGACCGAGAGGTCCGCTGGAGGTATCAGAAGTGCGAATGCTGACATGAGTAACGATAAAGGAGGTGAAAATCCTCCTCGCCGGAAGACCAAGGGTTCCTGCGCAACGCTCATCGGCGCAGGGTAAGTCGGCTCCTAAGGCGAGGCCGAAAGGCGTAGTCGATGGGTAGCTGGTTAATATTCCAGCACCGCTCTTTGCTGCGATGTGGTGACGGAGAAGGCTAGGCGGTCCTGGCGATGGTTGTCCAGGTTCAAGCATGTAGACTGGGGTTTCAGGCAAATCCGGGATCCCAAGGTCGAGATGTGATGACGAACCGGTCCTATACGACCGGGAAGCCGTTGATGCCACGCTTCCGAGAAAAACCTCTAAGCTCCAGGCATTGAGCGACCGTACCCCAAACCGACACAGGTGGTCAGGTAGAGAATACCAAGGCGTTTGAGAGAACTCGGGTGAAGGAACTAGGCAAAATAGCACCGTAACTTCGGGAGAAGGTGCGCCGCCGACGGTGACGGGACTTGCTCCCCGAGCTGTTGGAGGTCGAAGATACCAGGTGGCTGCGACTGTTTACTAAAAACACAGCACTCTGCAAACTCGTAAGAGGACGTATAGGGTGTGACGCCTGCCCGGTGCCGGAAGGTTAATTGATCAGGTTAGGCTTCGGCCGAAGCTTGTGATCGAAGCCCCGGTAAACGGCGGCCGTAACTATAACGGTCCTAAGGTAGCGAAATTCCTTGTCGGGTAAGTTCCGACCTGCACGAATGGCGTAACGATGGCCACACTGTCTCCACCCGAGACTCAGTGAAATTGAAATCGCGGTGAAGATGCCGTGTACCCGCGGCTAGACGGTAAGACCCCGTGAACCTTTACTACAGCTTCACACTGGACTTTGACTTAGTTTGTGTAGGATAGGTGGGAGACTTTGAAGCGAGGGCGCTAGCCTTCGTGGAGTCGACCTTGAAATACCACCCTGGCTACGTTGGGGTTCTAACTTGGGCCCATTATCTGGGTTGAGGACAGTGTGTGGCGGGTAGTTTGACTGGGGCGGTCTCCTCCCAAAGAGTAACGGAGGAGCACGAAGGTGCACTCAGCATGGTCGGAAATCATGCTTAGCGTGTAAAGGCAAAAGTGCGCTTGACTGCGAGACTGACGAGTCGAGCAGGGTCGAAAGACGGTCTTAGTGATCAGGTGGTTCTGTATGGAAGGGCCATCGCTCAACGGACAAAAGGTACTCCGGGGATAACAGGCTGATACCGCCCAATAGTTCACATAGACGGCGGTGTTTGGCACCTCGATGTCGGCTCATCACATCCTGGGGCCGAAGCCGGTCCCAAGGGTATGGCTGTTCGCCATTTAAAGTGGTACGCGAGCTGGGTTTAGAACGTCGTGAGACAGTTCGGTCCCTATCTGCCGTGGGCGTTTGAGATTTGAGAGGAGCTGCTCCTAGTACGAGAGGACCGGAGTGGACGAACCTCTGGTGTTCCGGTTGTTACGCCAGTAGCATTGCCGGGTAGCTATGTTCGGAAGGGATAACCGCTGAAAGCATCTAAGCGGGAAGCCCACCTCAAGATGAGATCTCACAAATCGTAAGATTTCTGTAGGGCTCTCGAAGACTACGAGAATGATAGGCGGGATGTGTAAGCGCAGTGAGGCGTTGAGCTAACCCGTACTAATTGCCCGTGCGGCTTGACCATATAATCGAGCGCGCACCCCGATCCGGGTGTGCAATCTATATATATGCCAATCGAAAAAGTAACACTGTTTTGACACATTTGTGACTTCATCATGCGTTTGTTGTTCGAGGACATCGTCGCCGGAGCGAGGTGTCTTCGGGCCAATGGTTTGCCTGACGGCCATAGCGAGTCTGAACCACCTGAATCCATCTCGAACTCAGAAGTGAAAGGGCTCTGCGCCGATGGTAGTGTGGGGACTCCCCATGCGAGAGTAGGACATCGTCAGGCGTTGAAAAAGAAAACCGGCCCCATGTGGGCCGGTTTTTTTTTGCTAGCAGTCTGTCCGACTTACGGCGTTAGGCGCAAGATCCACAGGAGTGACAGGTGGGCTTGGGCGGGGGTGAAACACGGCACCCCTAGGGTGACGGATTTATGGCGCTGGCGAAAATGGCCAGCGCGGTTTCAGTCTGGTCATGGAGCGTCATGCGGGTCGAGGGCGTTGTAGGCGAAGAGACTGTGAAATAGATGGGCGAGAATGAACCGGACGGTCTGGTTTCTCATCCATGCGCTCACGCCGGAAAGATGGAAGATCCTTGCATGGCTGCGCGATCGGCGCTGGACTAGGGCAGTCCTGCCTAGTCTCAAGGACTCGTAGCGAGAGAGAGCGGTGGGAACATCCGTCGTTTCTGCTAGGCACCGCGCGAGTACGGCGGCGTCTTCCATTGCCATGGCGGCGCCCTGGGCCATGAACGGCAACGCCGCATGACAGGCGTCGCCGAGAAGTGTAATGCGGTGATCCGTCCAGCGCGGCATCGGTGGCCTGTCGAACAATGCCCACTTACGACAACCGTCGGGTTCTGTCCGGTCGATCAAGGTTCGGACATCCCGGTGCCATCGGGCAAAGTCCTCCTGGAACTCGGCGTGGTCGGCACGTTCGATCCAGGAGGAAGGTTGCTCGTCGTCCAGCCCCGGAACAACACCAACGCAGTTGACCAGGCCGCTGTCGCCGGCGTGGTAGTGCACAAAGTGCTTGCCGGGTCCCCACCAGATGGTTACCACCGGACGGAGCATTGCCTCGGGTAGGTTTTCTGACGAGACGAGCGTGCGCCAGGCAATGTCGCCGCTATACCAAGGCGTCTCGCTACCGAATAGCGCCGTTCGAACGGCCGAATGGATACCGTCGGCACCGACCAGCAGGGATCCGACGTGTCGATTCCTGTTGATGGACACCGCCACGTGGGCGCGGCTCTGGTGAACGCGTTCCACGCGTGCGTTTGTTTGCAATTCGATGCCGGCATCGTCATGTGCGGCATTGGCAAGGCAATCGACAAGGTCCTTGCGCAGAACAAGGTAATACGGGAAACCGTAGCGTTCCCGTACGCGCTTTCCGAGTGGATAAGCGGCAAGCACCCGGCCGCTTCTCCAGTGCCGAATCTCGATCGCTTCTGGCTGCGAGACGCTTGACCGTAGCGGAGCTTTCAGCGCGAGGTCGTGCATGACGCGGCTCGCGTTTGGGCTGAGCTGCAGGCCGGCGCCGGGTTCTTCGAATGTCGGCGCCTGCTCGAATAGACGCACCGGGAATCCCCGGCGGGCGATGCATAGGGCGGCAGTCAAACCGCCTATGCCGCCTCCAGCAACAAGGATCTCAGACATCGCTCGGCCGGCGGCGTCAGTGCCTTTCCCGATAATGGCAGGCGGTCGGTCGCATGCCTGACCGGCACGCCTTGCTCAATGTGCCGCCTAGTCTTCGCAATGCTTGTACCGGTTGGCCAAATCTCCAACAGATCATACTATCTGACTGGTCGGCAATGGCGTTCTCGTGGCGAGACGATGGTTGCGGGCGATCTCCGGATCGTGGGGATCCGGCATGGCCGATCCGGCTTGTGATAGGCCGCATCTGCTCTTGAGCTTTTGTCAGGGCCAACGTAGTGAGTCTTCCCGACGTTTTCGAACAACTTGCTGTCGAGGGCGTCGCAAAGGTGGACGCGACTGACAGGCTGCAGCTTGGAAACTACGGAATAGCCGTCCGTGGGGACCTGGCGGTCCTCGATGACGATATCGAACTCCTGCGTGCCGATCGCATACGCGATCAATTGGGCGATACCGCGCGTGGTTGGCTCACGCGGCTTTGCGTCCGGGCACACGTCGATTCGACGAATAGCGCGCTGATGCGAGCGGGACTCACGCGCGACATCGATGGAGAGGTGCTACTGGCAGAGGCGCAGACGGCCGGCAGAGGTCGTCGGGGTCGCGAGTGGATGAGTCCGTTCGGCCGAAATCTCGCCATGAGTATGGGCGTGTGCATTGATCGGCCGCTGAGGGAAATCGGGGCAGTGGGGCTATCCGTGGGGATGGCGGTGGCCGGTGCGTTGACCGAACTGGGCGTAAGAGATGTGAAACTCAAGTGGCCGAACGATATCGTTGTCGATCGGCGCAAACTGTGCGGCATCCTGATCGAACTGCCTGCGGCGAAGGAACCGGCCTGCGTCGTCATCGGGATCGGCATCAATATCGGCGGCTTGCCGGTGTTGGCGCCGTTGGTGAATCAGGCTGTCGCCGACGTCGCCGAGCACGTGCGCAACGCATCGCGAAACCGCTTGGCGGGGATGGTGGTCGACGCGGTCTACAACATGTGCAAGCAGTTCGAGGAGTACGGGTTCGCGCGGATGAGGCCTGCGTACAATGCCCTGCATCGATACCATGGCGAGGATGTGCGCGTCATCGTCGGCACCGAGGAGGTAACCGGTTCCGTCGCCGGAGTTGGCCTCGATGGTGCCTTGCAGTTGCGAACCGGCTCGGATGTCAGAAGTTTCATCGGCGGTGAGGTGTCGTTGCGGACATGACGCGTTTGGATGTGGACATCGGCAACACGCGGACGAAATGGCGTTTCGGAAACGCTCGGGGGGTTGCGTCGGGGGTAGTCCCGCCAACGCTCGCGGATACGCCGGACCGAGTCTGCATTGCGTGTGTGGCGGCTAAACGCGACGACGTCCGGGCGCGATTCGAGGCGGCCTTAGGTGTGCGTCCCGAGTTTGCCGAGACGAGGGCAAGACTGGCGGGGGTTACCTGTGGGTACGAAAATCCGGACCTGCTTGGCGTTGATCGGTGGCTTGCCCTGGTCGCCGCATGGAATTCGGCCAGGGAACCCGCCGTGGTGGCCGACGTCGGTACCGCGGCGACGCTCGATTTCGTGACGCGTGATGGATGTCATGTCGGCGGTTATATCGTGCCTGGGCTTCGGACGATGGCAAAGACACTGGCACGCAATACGGCCCGTGTTCAGGTGGCCGATGATCCTGCACCGAACCTGTTGCCCGGACGCGATACGGAGCAGGCGGTGCGAGGCGGCACGATGGCCATGCTGACTTCCTTTGTCGAATGGTCGGTTGCGCGGTTCTCGCGGGAGGTTGGCGAAGCGCCGATCCTGTTTCTCACCGGAGGCGATGCGGACGATCTCGCGGTGCGCCTTTCCTTGCCCGTTCGTGTCGAGCCCGACCTGGTCCTCGATGGCTTGGCCCTGGCATTGCCCTGACGGGCCGAAACGGGAAGTATACGGACGGATGTGCGACCCCCTTCGGTGAGAACGTTGTCACTCCTGTTCTGGTTTCTGGTCGCAGGCAACGCCGCGACCTTCTCCTTGATCTGGCTTGAGCGAACGCTCGAGGTGATGAACAGCGTCCCGCAGTCACACGGCCCTGGGGCCCCGATCATGGCAGGGGATTCTTCGGAGTGCGTCGTGCTTGGTCCCCTGAACCGCGACGATGCGGCGCAGGCTCTGGCGGAAGGGATTCGGCACGACGGTGGCCGGGCGATCGTTCGGGATCGGGACATCCTGAGCCGTCCCGACTACGTGGTGCACGTGGAACCGTCGGTTTCCCGCGATCTGGCCATGCGGATGCTGCGCGAACTCAGGAACCAGGCGATCAATGGACATGTGATCTCGGACGGCAAGTTGGACAATGCCGTGGCCGTCGGTGTTTTCGGGCTGCCTGGTCCTGCCGAGACGCGCCGACAGCGAGTCGCGGAGCTGGGCTATGACGTGGATGTCGCCCGTATCGAACGTCACCGCACCATCCATTTGGTATACGCGGACAAACCGCCCGCCCGAAGGCCGCACGGCATTCCCCTGGCGTCGTGCTGGGACGGCTGATTCTCCCTTTGCCTGCAATCCCCGCATCGTCTACCTTTCGCCACCCGCCCATTGGCCGCCGTCCGATGTTGCACCATCTTCAAGATCGCCAAGATACAACCACGGCGCGCCGTCCGCCCGTCACGGGCGACCCGCGTTGCGTTCCGATCTTCGCCGTCTGTCTCCTGTTCTGGTGCGCTTGTCCCGGAATGGTCGCGGGTCAGACAGACGAAGGCCCGGCCGAGGTTGCGTCGGAGACCGTGCCTGAACCGGTCCCGGTGGAGCTATATTCCGGTCCGGTGCGCAAGGACATGAAGACGCCCCGCTACCCGCGACTTGCGCAGTCGAAAGGCATGGAGGGTTGGGTGCGGTTGGATTTCATGGTCGGCACCGACGGCAAGGCGTACGAAATTGCCGTGACAGACTCGATGGGGGCCGGCAGCTTCCAGCGTGCCGCCATCGGGGCGCTAAGGAATTCCACCTTCGAACCCGCTCACCTGAAGGGCCGGCCTGTCGATGCCGGGTACGCGATGTACTACTGGTTCGGGTTGGAGGGTGAGGGAGGAGGCGTCCGCCGTGGTTTCCTCCAATTGAGCAAGGCGCTCATGAGTGCGATCGAGCGAGGCGACCGCCCGCTGGCGGACAGTGAGTTGTCGGCGCTGGAGTCCCGCGGCCAGTTCAACCTCCATGAGGATGCTTACCTCCATGTCGCCAAATTCCATTACTACGCCAGGTGGGGCGACGCACACCAGCAGTTGGATGCCCTTGACCGGGCTGTCTCCCAGGATTTCCAGGATCATCGTCTGCCCGAGGAGTTGTACGTTGCGTTGCAACTCCAACGCTTTTGGTTGCTGGTCAGGACCCAGGACTACGAGCGGGCAGCGTCGACGTTCGAGACGCTTGGCAAATATGAACTTGAGGCGTCGGTCCAGTCTGCGCTCGAGGCAACGATGGAGAACCTCAGGGCATTGCGCCACGATGATCGTGCCTACGCGGTGACGGGATTGCTGGAGAAAGGCGCCTCCTGGTTCTACCATTTGTTCAAGGACGAATTTGCAGTCACGGACGTTCAGGGAGAAATCACCGAGGTCAAGTTGCGCTGTCCGGAGAGTTACGTGTTCTTCCGGTTCGATCCGGACATGGAGTACCGCGTTTCGAACAAGCGCGGACACTGCCATCTGGAGCTCATCGGCAACCCCGGGACGACGTTCAAGTTGGTGCAGATGTAGCATTCACTGGCGCTGCGCCCGGAGCGCTGACTTTCGGGTTGTCTGCGACTGCGGCATCGTCTATCTTTCGCCACCCGCCAGATGGGCGCAGGGTTTCTTGAGCCGCCATAGCTCAGCCGGTAGAGCAGCTCACTTGTAATGAGAAGGTCCAGGGTTCGACTCCTTGTGGCGGCACCAGGTTGTCTGCGCACTGCGGTCCTTCGTTCCGGATTGCCGGGGAAATAGAAAATCACGTAAAAAATCAATTCGCTGACGTTGACAGTCAGCATGAGCGGGCGCAAAATTGCGCCCCTTTGTCCGGGCGTTTCCGGAGGGGTTCCCGAGTGGCCAAAGGGATCAGACTGTAAATCTGACGGCTAAGCCTTCGTAGGTTCGAATCCTACCCCCTCCACCACCTGCGGAGGGACTTGGGGGAAGTGCCGATGATCGCGGGTCGCGGGTATAGTTCAGTGGTAGAACCTCAGCCTTCCAAGCTGATGGCGCGGGTTCAATTCCCGCTACCCGCTCCAGACGAAGGAACGCGGGAGAGCGCCTGGCGAGCAGAACCGGACAGGGTCGGTCGGTATCGAAACAGAGCGAGGGATTGAACGCTCACATAGCTCAGTCGGTAGAGCGCGTCCTTGGTAAGGACGAGGTCATCGGTTCAAATCCGATTGTGAGCACCAACGCAAGACGGCGAACCTCGGGAATCCGCCGGCGTCAGGCGCGGTAGACGGGAAGCGACAGTCGGCGCTGGAAACCCGCAGCGAAAACACAAGGAAACAGCAGGGATCGACAAGGGTCTTAAGAGGAATAACCAAAGTGGCCAAACAGAGATTCGAACGCACCAAGCCCCATGTGAACGTCGGCACGATCGGTCATGTCGACCATGGCAAGACCACGTTGACGGCGGCCATGACCAAGGTCTGCGCAGCGGCGCGTGGCGGCGACATCAAGGAATTTGACCAGATCGACAACGCACCCGAGGAGCGGGCGCGAGGAATCACGATCGCCACGGCGCACGTGGAATACGAGTCGGATGAGCGGCACTACGCGCACGTGGACTGTCCGGGTCATGCGGACTACGTCAAGAACATGATCACCGGCGCGGCGCAGATGGACGGCGCAGTACTCGTTGTATCGGCTGCCGATGGCCCGATGCCGCAGACGCGGGAGCACATACTCCTTTCGCGCCAGGTGGGAGTTCCCAAGATTGTCGTGTACATGAACAAGGCGGACATGGTGGACGACGAGGAACTCCTCGAACTCGTGGAGATGGAAGTCCGTGAACTGCTCGACGACTATGACTTTCCCGGAGACGATACGCCGATCATCATCGGCAGCGCCCTGCGGGCGTTGGAGGGAGATACCTCGGAAATGGGCACGGGCAGCGTGGAGCGGCTGCTGGCGGCACTCGACGAGTACATTCCGCAGCCGGAACGGGCTATCGACCAGCCGTTTCTGATGCCCATCGAGGATGTGTTTTCGATCTCCGGCCGAGGCACGGTGGTGACAGGTCGCGTGGAGCGCGGCATCGTCAAGATGGGTGAGGAAGTGGAAATTGTCGGTATCCGGGAGACCTCGCGGACTACCTGCACCGGCGTCGAGATGTTCCGCAAGCTGCTGGACGAGGGACGTGCCGGTGAGAACATAGGCGTGCTGCTTCGCGGCACCAGGCGCGACGACGTCGAGCGGGGTCAGGTACTGTCCCGCCCCGGTTCGATTACTCCGCATACGCGATTCAAGGCGGAAGTGTACGTACTGAGCCGCGACGAGGGCGGGCGACATACGCCGTTCTTCCAGGGCTACCGCCCACAGTTTTATTTCCGGACGACGGATGTCACGGGTTCGGTGGAGTTGCCCGCGGATGTGGAGATGGTCCTGCCGGGCGACAACGTGAACATGGACGTGACGCTGATCAGTCCGATCGCGATGGATGAAGGTCTGCGGTTTGCGATCCGGGAAGGCGGACGTACCGTGGGCGCCGGAGTCGTGACCGAGATAGCCGAGTGACGGTAGTCGCAATTTGGCCGCACAGGCAATACAGGCCAGTAGCTCAATTGGCAGAGCAGCGGTCTCCAAAACCGCAGGTTGGGGGTTCGATTCCCTCCTGGCCTGCCAGACGCGCCAGACAAAAAAAGGGGGTGCTTCGGACAGCGAAGTAGACATGCCAAGGCAGACGACGCGGGAAATCAGGCCGGAGGCCGATCAGCCTCACCCGATACTGGATCGGCTGAAGTGGCTTGCCGTGGCAGCGATTGTCGGGGCAGGCGTCTTCGGCAACTGGTACTTCGGCGAACAGGCGCTGCTGAACCGCGTGCTTGCCTTGGTCGCTCTCGCGGTGTTGGCCGGTTTCGTCGTTTTGCAGACAGAGCGCGGCCGCGCCATGTGGGACTTGGCGAAGGAGGCGCGCACGGAGATTCGCCGGGTGGTCTGGCCGACACGCCAGGAGACGACGCAGACGACGTTCATGGTAGTCCTCCTCGTGCTGCTGTTCGCCCTGGTGCTGTGGGGTCTCGACTCGTTTTTGAGCTGGTTGGTTTCGTCGGTCATCGGATAGTCGAATGTCGAAACGTTGGTATGTCGTCCACGCGTACTCGGGATTCGAGAAGCGGGTGCAGCGTGCGTTGCAGGAAAGGGTTGAACTGTCGAAGTTCGCCGACTGTTTTGGGGAAATCATGGTCCCGACCGAGGAAGTGGTGGAAATGCGCGCCGGTCAGAAGCGTCGCAGCGAGCGCAAGTTCTTTCCAGGATATGTGCTCGTGCAGATGGAACTGAATGACGAAACGTGGCACCTGGTAAAGGAGACGCCGCGCGTGATGGGCTTTATCGGCGGCAAGGCCGATAGCCCGGCGCCGCTGTCCGATGCGGAGGCTGCGGCAATTCTCGACCGGATCCGGGTCGGCAGCGAGAAGGTAACGCCGAAGACGCTGTTCGAGGCGGGAGAGCTGGTCCGCGTGGTGGACGGCCCGTTCAAGGAGTTCAGCGGGGTCGTGGAGGAAGTGAACTACGAGAAGAGCCGGCTCAATGTGGCGGTGACCATTTTCGGTCGATCAACGCCGGTGGAGCTGGACTTTTCCCAGGTCGAAAAGGGCTGATGGCAAGCGGGTACAACCGCGAGAACAGTAGGGAATAAGCGACCGTGGCAAAAAAGGTACAGGCCTTCATCAAGCTTCAGGTGCCGGCGGGACAGGCGAACCCGAGTCCGCCCGTCGGTCCGGCGCTAGGGCAGCACGGCGTGGCCATCATGGACTTCTGCAAGGCCTTCAACGCCCACACGCAGAACGAAGAGCCGGGTATGCCTATACCCGTGGTGATCACCGTCTATGCTGACCGGAGTTTCACGTTCATCACAAAGACCCCGCCGGCATCCGTCCTTTTGCGCAGGGCTGCGCGCATCGACAAGGGAAGTGCCACGCCGAACACGGAAAAGGTCGCCAGGGTGACGCGCGCGCAACTCGAGGAGATCGCACGGATCAAGGATCCCGACCTGACTGCGGCCGACATGGATGCCGCCGTCCGCACGATTGCCGGCAGTGCGCGTAGCGCCGGTATAGAAGTCGAAGGAGTTGTCTGATGGCCGAGGCGCAAACGCCGCAAGGGCCGCCAAAAAAAATGAGCAAGCGCATGCGCCTGGTCAGGGAAAAGATTGATCGCAAACGCGCATATCCCATCACGGAGGCGGTGGAACTGCTCGGAGAGATGTCGAACACGAAATTCAAGGAGTCGGTCGACGTGTCGGTGAACCTCGGTGTCGATCCCCGCAAGTCGGATCAGGTTGTGCGTGGCGCGACAACCTTGCCTCACGGAACAGGTAAGGAAGTGCGCGTGGCGGTGTTCGCCCAGGGCGAGAATGCCGAGAAAGCGACCCAGGCCGGTGCCGATCTGGTGGGTCTCGAAGATCTGGCGGAGCAGGTGAAGGGTGGCGAGCTGAATTTCGATGTCGCCATTGCCGCGCCGGATGCAATGCGAGTCGTGGGTCAGCTTGGGCGCATTCTGGGTCCCCGGGGACTGATGCCGAATCCGAGAACCGGCACGGTGACCGCAGACGTGGAGACAGCAGTCCGGAACGCAAAGGCTGGACAGGTCCAGTTTCGGGCGGATCGGGGCGGGATCATTCATGGTTGCGTGGGCAAGGTGGATTTCAACCCCGAACAGATCAAGGAGAACGTGGAAGCGCTGCTTTCCGATCTTCAGAAGGCGAAACCGGCTTCGGCGAAGGGGCAATACTTGAGGCGAGTGACATTGTCCACGACGATGGGTCCCGGTATCGCCATTGATCAAGCGTCCCTGGAGGTGTGACGGCATGCCCTTCCCGCTTGCACGCAAGGAGGAAATCGTTGCCGAGGTGAACGCCGAGGTCAGGGAGGCCGTTTCTGCGGCGACGGCGGACTATCGGGGTCTGACCGTGGCGGAAATGACCAGCATGCGTGCCGATGCGCGTTCGAGCGGTGTTTCGCTCCGGGTGATTCGAAACACCCTGGCGCGACGCGCTGTCGAAGGTACCGTCCATGAGTGCATGAAGGAGACGCTCTCGGGGCCGACCCTGCTCGCGCTTTCCAACGACGACCCCGGTGCCGCGGCGCGTCTGCTCAAGAAATACGTCGATGAGTTCAGGTCGCTTGAAGTCACTGCGCTGAGTGTTGATGGTGAACTGCTCGAAGCGGGACAGTTGAATCGCATAGCGTCCCTGCCGACGCTGGATGAGGCCCGCGCCAGGTTGATGCGGACACTCCTGGCGCCGGTGGATGCACTGGCAAGGACGCTGAACGAAGTGCCCGGCAATGTGGTGCGTGCGCTGGCAGCGGTGCGCGACGCGCGGCAGTCGGAAAGCACGGGTTCGGAACCGTAGCGCATGGTGCGCGACGGGAAGGTGGCGGCGGCAGAGATTCGCAGTCGGAATTTTTTCGGTCGGTAGGTGGTAAGCGCGGTTTTCGCGCCCCAAAGGGAGACAAACCAAATGGCAATATCAAAAGACGAAGTGCTGGATGCGATTTCGGAGATGAGCGTACTCGAAGTCGTCGATCTGGTTTCCGCGATGGAAGAGAAGTTTGGCGTTTCCGCTGCTGCTCCGGTGGCAGTCGCTGCAGTGCCGACGAACGGTGCTGGAGATGCGGCGGCCGAGGAGGAGCAGACGGAATTCGACGTGATCCTCGCCGGCATCGGCGAGAAGAAGGTCAACGTGATCAAGGCGGTTCGCGCCATTACGGCACTTGGCCTGAAGGAGGCCAAGGCGTTGGTGGACGAAGCGCCGAATCCGGTCAAGGAAGGCGTGAGCAAAGATGAAGCGGATGAGATAAGGACGAAGTTGGAAGAAGCCGGCGCAACCGTAGAGGTCAAGTGACGCAGCGATGTCGGCGCTTCGGTGTCGTGAAGCTGGGTCCCGTGCGTAAGGCGTCCCCGGAGAGGGCGTGCCACGAACGTGACGGGAACCCGGCCAGCTGAAGACTTCTTGGTATACAAATCACAACAGGACAAGCCAGTGTTCGCTTGCGTTCGTGCAAGTGGGTGCTGGCTTTTTGCCCAAATAACGGGAGACCCGAATGACGTCGTATAGATTCACCGAGAAAAAGCGGATCCGTAAAGATTTCGGCAAGTTGCCGGAGCTCATGGAATTGCCCTATCTCCTGTCGACGCAGCTGGAGTCGTACAACAAGTTCCTGCAGCGCGACATTACCGCGCGTCAGCGCCAGGATGTCGGTTTGCACGCTGCTTTCCGTTCCGTGTTCCCCATTGTCAGCTATTCGGGCAATGCGGCCTTGGAATATGTCGACTACCGTCTCGGAGAGCCGGTCTTCGACGTCAAGGAAAGCGTGCTGCGTGCCACCACCTTTGCCGCGCCGCTGCGCGTAAAGGTTCGATTGATCATCTACGACCGAGAATCGTCGAACAAGGCCGTCAAGGACGTCAAGGAGCAGGAGGTCTACATGGGCGAAGTGCCGCTCATGACCGACAACGGCACCTTCATCGTGAACGGTACCGAGCGGGTGGTCGTCTCACAACTGCATCGGTCGCCAGGCGTTTTCTTCGATCACGACCGTGGCAAGACGCACTCCTCCGGGAAGCTCCTCTACAATGCCCGGGTCATTCCCTATCGCGGCTCCTGGCTCGACTTCGAATTCGATCCGAAGGACCTGGTCTTTGTCCGCATCGACCGCCGGAGGAAGCTGCCGGCCACGGTCATGCTGCGCGCTCTTGGATTTACGTCCGAGGAAATCCTGACGATGTTCTTCGACATGAACGTCTTTCACTTCAAGAAGGATGGCTACTCGGTTGACCTCGTGCCTGAGCGGATGCGCGGCGAGGTTGCCAGCTTCGACATGATGGACCGGGCGGGCAACGTCATCGTCGAGTCGGGTCGGCGCATCACTGCGCGCCATGTCCGTCTGCTGGAAAGGTCCGGTCTGCGACGTCTCGATGTCCCGAGGGAGTACCTCCTCGGCCGCACCCTCGCGCGGGATGTCATCGATCCGGAGACCGGCGAAATCATCGTCCATTGCAACACGACGATCGATGACGAAATGATGGACAACTTTGGAGAGCGGAACGTCAAGACCGTCGAAACGATCTATACGAACGATCTCGACTGCGGGTCGTATATCTCCGATACGCTGGGCAACGATCCTACGCGAACCCAGCTCGACGCCCTGGTCGAAATATATCGAATGATGCGTCCAGGCGAGCCGCCGACGAAGGAGGCGGCAGAGAATCTGTTCAAGAATCTCTTCTTTTCGGAAGAACGGTACGATCTCTCCGCCGTCGGACGGATGAAGTTCAACCGCCGCCTTGGTCGAGACGCGATCGTTGGCTCCGGGACGCTGTCGAACGAAGACATCGTCGAAGTGTTGCGTACCTTGATCGATATTCGAAACGGCAAGGGCTCCGTGGACGATATCGACCATCTCGGCAACCGACGTGTCAGGTCCGTCGGGGAGATGGCGGAAAACGCCTTCCGTATCGGCCTGATTCGCGTCGAACGGGCGGTCAAGGAGCGCCTTTCGCTCGCCGAGTCGGAAGGGCTGATGCCGCAGGACATGATCAACGCGAAACCTGTCGCGGCCTCCATCAAGGAGTTCTTCGGCTCAAGTCAGCTCTCGCAGTTCATGGACCAGCAGAATCCGCTGTCGGAAGTGACCCACAAGCGCAAGGTATCGGCGTTGGGCCCGGGCGGTCTGACTCGAGAGCGTGCGGGTTTCGAAGTGCGCGACGTGCACCCGACCCACTATGGGCGAGTCTGTCCGATCGAAACGCCGGAAGGTCCGAATATCGGCCTGATCAACAGCTTGGCGACGTATGCGCGGACCAATGACTACGGTTTCCTTGAGACCCCATACCGCAGGGTCGCCGACGGCAAGGTGACCGAAGAGATCGAATACCTTTCGGCCATCGACGAAGCCGAGTACGTGATCGCCCAGGCCAACTCCCAGGTGGAGAATGGCGAACTCGTCGAAGACCTGGTCGATGTTCGGCACCAGAACGAGTTCACGAAGACAACCCCGGGCAACGTCGACTACATGGATGTGTCTCCGAAGCAGGTCGTGTCCGTGGCGGCAGCGTTGATCCCGTTTCTTGAGCACGATGACGCCAACCGGGCGTTGATGGGTTCAAACATGCAGCGCCAGGCGGTACCGACGATAAGGACGGAAACGCCGCTCGTCGGCACCGGCATGGAGCGGCACGTGGCACGGGACTCGGGCGTGTGCGTTATCGCGGAACGCGGCGGCACGGTGGACAGCGTGGATGCGGGGCGCATCATCATTCGGGTCGCGGATGAGGAAACCGACGCCGGCGAAGCGGGTGTCGACATCTATAACCTGACGAAATTCACGCGCTCGAACCAGAATACGTGCATCAACCAGCGGCCCCTGGTGAGGAAAGGGGACCACATCGCGAAGGGCGACATCCTCGCCGATGGGCCTTCCATCGATATGGGAGAACTGGCCCTCGGCCAGAACATGCGTATCGCGTTCATGCCGTGGAATGGCTACAACTTCGAGGACTCGATACTCATATCCGAACGGGTCGTGCAGGAGGACCGCTTCACCAGCGTTCACATCCAGGAGTTGTCGTGCATCGCCCGGGATACGAAGCTCGGACCGGAGGAGATTACCGCCGACATACCGAACGTGGGCGAGTCGGCGCTGGGCAAGCTCGACGAGTCAGGCATCGTTTACATCGGGGCCGAAGTGGTTGCCGGCGACGTGCTGGTCGGCAAGGTGACGCCGAAGGGCGAGACCCAGTTGACGCCCGAAGAGAAGCTCTTGCGCGCCATATTCGGCGAGAAGGCCTCGGACGTGAAAGATACCTCGCTCCGAGTACCCACCGGGGTCAAGGGGACCATCATCGACGTTCGCGTATTGACGCGTGACGGTGTCGAGAAAGACAAGCGGGCGATGGATCTCGAACGGGAAGAACTCGCCCAGATCAGGAAGGATCTCGACGACGAATACCGTATTGTCGAGACGGCGACCTACCAGCGGCTGCAGAGCGCCTTGAGCGGCAACAAGGTGGCAAGCGCTCCGGGGAAATCCCGGGGCAACACCGTTGATGCGGAATACCTGGCCACGCTCCCGAAAGACGACTGGTTCAAGATTCGCATGGCGGTCGACGCTCTGAACGAGCAGCTCGACAAGGCGGAGCGTCAACTCAAGGCGCGCAAGTCAGTGCTCGACGCACGCTTCGAGGACAAGATGGCAAAACTGAAGTCGGGTGACGAAATGGCACCCGGCGTCCTGAAGATCGTCAAGGTGTACCTGGCTATCAAGCGGCACATCCAGCCCGGAGACAAGATGGCGGGCAGGCATGGCAACAAGGGCGTGATCTCCGCGATCATGCCGATCGAGGACATGCCGTTCGACGAAAACGGAGAACCGGTGGACATTGTCCTCAATCCGCTCGGCGTGCCGAAGCGGATGAACGTGGGCCAGGTCCTTGAAACCCATCTCGGATGGGCGGCCAAGGGTATCGGCGAGCGAATCGGGAAGTTGCTTGAAGCGAGGGATGCCAACGGCGGTGCGCCAGCGCGGATTCGAGAGTACCTGGAAGAGGTATACAACGGGTTCGAAGGGCGCAGGGAAGACTTCGGTCAACTTGATGACGACGAAGTTCTTGAACTTGCGGGGAACCTCGCCGACGGGTTGCCCATTGCCACGCCGGTCTTCGATGGCGCGAAGGAGGAGGTCATCAAGAAGATGCTCGAACTCTCCGGTCTGCCGACCAGCGGACAGACAACGCTATACGATGGCCGCACCGGTGAGAAATTCGATTCACCGGTGACCATCGGCTACATGTACATGATGAAGCTGAACCACCTGGTGGACGACAAGATGCATGCGCGCTCCACCGGGTCGTACAGTCTCGTCACACAGCAGCCGCTGGGTGGCAAGGCGCAGTTTGGCGGTCAGCGGTTCGGTGAAATGGAAGTCTGGGCGCTGGAGGCGTACGGCGCAGCGTATACGCTGCAGGAGATGCTGACGGTGAAGTCGGACGACGTGGCCGGCCGAACCAAGATGTACAAGAACATTGTCGGCAATGATTTCAGTATGGAACCCGGCATGCCGGAGTCCTTCAACGTACTGGTCAAGGAGATCAGATCCTTGGGCATTTACGTCGAGTTGGAAAGCGAATAGCGCGGGAGGCATGCGATGAGAGATCTACTCAATCTGTTGAAGCAGCAAAGCGGACTCGAAGAGTTCGATGCGCTGAGAATCGGACTGGCGTCGCCGGAAATGATCAAGTCCTGGTCTTTCGGTGAGGTGAAAAAGCCCGAAACCATCAACTACCGGACGTTCAAGCCGGAGCGCGACGGTCTGTTCTGCGCCCGGATATTCGGTCCGGTGCGAGACTACGAGTGCCTGTGCGGCAAGTACAAGCGCCTGAAACACCGGGGCGTAATCTGCGAAAAATGCGGAGTTGAAGTCACCCTGGCGAAAGTGCGCCGCGAGCGCATGGGCCACGTGGACCTCGCCAGCCCGGTAGCCCATATCTGGTTCCTGAAATCCCTGCCGTCGCGAATCGGTTTGCTGCTGGACATGACGCTGCGCGATATCGAGCGAGTGCTCTATTTCGAGTCGCATGTCGTCATCGATGCCGGGCTGACGGATCTCGAGGTGGGTCAACTGCTGACCGACGACGAGTATTTCGCCAAGCTCGAAGAGCATGGCGACGAATTCGTTGCCAAGATGGGCGCGGAAGCGGTGCAGGTACTCCTTTCGGACCTTGACCTGGACGCGGAGATCGCGCGGCTTCGGGAAGAGATTCCGGCGACCAACTCCGAAACTAAGATCAAGAAGCTGTCCAAGCGGCTGAAGCTGATGGAGGCGTTCGTCAACTCCGGCAACCTGCCGCAATGGATGATCATGAACGTGCTGCCGGTGCTGCCTCCCGATCTGCGGCCGCTGGTGCCGCTCGAGGGCGGGCGCTTTGCCACGTCCGATCTGAACGACCTCTATCGTCGGGTCATCAATCGCAACAACCGTCTGAAGCGCCTGCTGGATCTCAACGCACCGGACATCATCGTCCGCAACGAGAAACGCATGCTGCAGGAGTCGGTTGATGCGCTGCTCGACAACGGTCGCCGGGGCCGTGCCATCACCGGTTCCAACCGGCGTCCTCTGAAGTCATTGGCGGACATGATCAAGGGCAAGCAGGGACGTTTTCGACAGAACCTGCTCGGCAAGCGGGTCGACTATTCCGGTCGTTCGGTCATCGTCGTAGGACCCACGCTTCGACTCCACGAGTGCGGATTGCCGAAAAAGATGGCGTTGGAACTGTTCAGGCCATTCATCTTCGGCAAGCTCGAAGAGCGCGGGCTCGCGACGACCATCAAGGCTGCAAAGAAGATGGTCGAGCGTGAGACACCCGAGGTCTGGGACATACTCGCCGAGGTGATCCGTGAGCATCCGGTCCTGCTGAATCGGGCACCGACCTTGCATCGCCTCGGAATCCAGGCGTTCGAGCCGGTGCTGATCGAAGGCAAGGCCATTCAACTTCATCCACTGGTCTGCGCGGCGTACAACGCCGACTTTGACGGGGATCAGATGGCCGTTCATGTGCCGCTCACGCTGGAGGCGCAGCTCGAATCCCGGGCGCTCATGATGTCCACCAACAACATCCTTTCCCCCGCGAGCGGCGAACCGATCATCGTGCCGGCGCAGGATGTCGTGCTCGGGCTCTACTACATGACCCGGGAACGCATCAATGCCTTGGGCGAGGGCATGACATTTGCCGACATTGGAGAGGTCCATAGGGCCTACGAGACGGGCATCGTCGATCTGCATGCGAAGATCCGTGTGCGTATCGAGGACGTGCACGGTACCGACATGGTCGAGACGACGACCGGCCGAGCGCTGTTGTACGAGATCGTCCCCCCGGAGTTGCCGTTCGGGTTGGTCAACCAGCCGATGGGCCGAAAGGCGATCTCCAACCTGATCAATGCCTGCTATCGAAACGTGGGCCTGAAAGAGACGGTGATGTTCGCCGACCAACTGATGTACAGGGGCTTCTATGAGTCCACGGTGGCCGGCGCTTCGATCGGCGTTGACGACTTCGTCATCCCGGACGACAAGGCTTCGATCATCGAAAGCGCGGAATCGGAGGTCAAGGAGATCGAGTCGCAATTCGCGTCGGGACTCGTGACCCAGGGCGAGAAGTACAACAAGGTCGTGGACATCTGGTCGCGGGCGAACGAAGTCGTAGCGAGATCGATGATGGCCGGCATCTCGGAAGAGACGGTGGCAAACCGGGAAGGCGAAATCGAACGGCAGGACTCGTTCAATTCCGTCTTCATGTACTCCGATTCCGGAGCCCGGGGGTCCCCGGCCCAGATTCGCCAGCTCGCTGGCATGCGAGGCCTGATGCAACGCCCGGATGGCAGCATCATCGAAACGCCGATTACAGCGAACTTCCGCGAGGGATTGACCGTAAACGAGTACTTCATCTCCACCCACGGCGCACGCAAGGGCTTGGCCGATACAGCGCTCAAGACCGCTAATTCGGGTTACCTGACGCGCCGTCTTGTCGACGTGGCGCAGGATCTCGTCGTTACTGAAGTCGACTGCGGCACCGACGATGGCCTGTTGATCAGCGCCATGATCGAAGGAGGCGATGTCGTGGAGCCATTGGCGGCGCGAGTTCTCGGGCGCGTGGTCGCCCTGGATACACTGGATCCCGCAAGTGGCGACGTGGTTGTGCCGGCTGGCGTGATGATGGACGAAGCGTGGGTGGATCGTCTCGAGGCGCTGGGCGTCGACGAACTCCATGTGCGCTCGCCGATTACCTGCAAGACGCGCTACGGCGTCTGTGCGAAGTGCTACGGACGGGATCTGGCACGGGGTCACGAAGTCAACGTCGGCGAGGCGGTGGGTGTCATTGCCGCCCAATCGATCGGCGAGCCGGGTACGCAATTGACCATGCGCACCTTCCATGTGGGCGGTGCGGCGTCGCGCGCCACGGCAAGCGACAACATTCAGGCGAAGCACGGCGGGACAGTGCGCCTGCACAACCTGAAGACGGTCACCCGCGAAACTGGCGAACTCGTCGCGGTGTCCCGTTCTGGCGAGATCGCCATCGCCGACACGCGAGGGCGTGAGCGGGAGCGCTACAAGCTGCCGTATGGTGCGGTCATCCTGGTTAGCGAAGCTGTGGACGTGGACGCGGGTCAGTTGATCGCGCGTTGGGATCCGCACATGCATCCGGTCGTCACGGAAGTTGCCGGGAAGGTCGTCTTCCAGGACATGGACGAAGGTGTGACGATCGACCGGCAGACGGACGAACTGACGGGACTCATCAATATCAGCATACTGGATCCAAAGGATCGTCCGAGCGCCGGCAAGGACCTGCGTCCGAGCGTCAGGCTGGTCGACGATGAAGGGGAGGGCGTGAATCTCGCCGGGACGGACGTTCCGGCGCACTACCTGCTTCCCAGTGGTGCGATCCTGCACCTCGAAGACGGTGCGCAGGTGGGCGTCGGCGATGTCATTGCGCGGATTCCGCAGGAAGGCTCCAGGGGTGGTGACATCACTGGCGGCCTGCCGCGGGTCGCGGACCTTTTCGAGGCACGCAAGCCGAAGGAGCCCGCTATCCTCGCGGAGGGAGTGGGAACCGTGAGCTTCGGCAAGGAGACCAAGGGCAAGCGCAGGCTCGTCATCACGTCCGCCGAAGGCGAAACCGTGGAGACGCTGATTCCAAAATGGCGTCAAATCTCGGTGTTCGACGGCGAGCACGTGGAACGGGGGGAAGTCGTGTCCGAAGGTCCCCCGAGTTCACACGATATCCTTCGGCTGAAGGGTGTCGAGGAGCTTGCGAAGTACATCATCAACGAGATCCAGGAGGTCTATCGATTGCAAGGCGTCACGATCAATGACAAGCACATTGAAGTGATCGTGCGCCAGATGCTGCGCAAGGCGGAAGTGATCAATCCGGGCGATTCCCAGTTTGTTCGTGGCGAACAGATCGAGTACGTCACCGCGATGGAAGAAAACGAAAAGCTTGAAACGGAAGACAAGGCGCCGATCACGTTCGAGCGCATCCTGCTGGGCATCACCAAGGCATCCCTGGCGACAGAGTCCTTCATCTCTGCTGCGTCATTCCAGGAGACCACGCGCGTGCTGACGGAAGCGGCCGTTACAGGCAAGCGAGACAGCCTGCGAGGACTCAAGGAGAACGTGGTCGTGGGTCGGCTGATTCCCGCCGGTACGGGATTGAGCTACCACGCGGATCGCAAGCGCCGTCGAGAAGAAGAGGCACTTGCAGAGAGCATCACGCCGGACGAGATAGAACAGGCATTGTCCGAAGCGCTGTCCGCCTCCGACCCCGACTAGGGGGAGTTGAAGTCAGCGCCAACGGCGCGGGTTGACGCCGAAGCCGCCAACCCGCGCCGAGATGCGTTGGAATCTCCCCCTGAGGGCACCGCGCCAGCGCAGGTCTTCGAGGGACTCGGTCATTGGCACATCCGTGACCAGGACCGCGAGTCTGCGATACAGGGCGGCTTCCTCGCGCATCGCGTCAAGTCTGGCGGCAAGCCTTGCCGCTCCCCGTATCTCCCTGGGCCAGGTTCGAGGGTCATTGGGGATCGCATCCAGCGTGCGGTAGCGTTGCAGTAGAACGGACGCTGTCTTTCGCCCGAATCCGGGAATGCCGGGAATGCCGTCCGCTGTGTCGCCGACGAGCGCCAGCCAGTCGGGAATGCTCTCGGGGTCGACGCCGTTGCGCGCGCGCACGCCCCGGGCGTCGATCATGCGCCGCCGCACCGTATCGAATTGCACGACGTTGTGCGCGTCGTCGACGCACTGTCCAAGATCCTTGTCGGGCGAAAGGATGCGCACCTGGTCGACCTCGTCACGCCAGCGCATGGCGCCCGTCGCCAATGCATCGTCCGCCTCATGGTCGTCCATCGACCAGACGACGATGCCGAGCGCGGCCACCGCATCCTCTACCAGGTCGAACTGTGCGGTCACTGCCGGGTCCAGACCCTCACCGGATTTGTACCCGGAGTAGATGCGGTTGCGGAACGATTCGACCGGGTTGTCGAATGCGACCGCCAGGTGGGTTGCGGCGTCAACCGGGTCCTCAAGAAGCCTGAGCAGCGTGGAGACGACACCGACGGTTCCCTTCACGTCCTGGCCGGAGGGCGATAGGCGCGGCGGTCGCCTCGCGTAGTGCGCGCGGAACAACTCGAACGTGCCGTCGATCAAGTGCAGGCGCATGGGCCCCGATGCCCTACCGGTCTGAGCGTTTCCGGGGGATCACTATCCCCACTCGAAATACGCGTTCGACACCACGGTCGTCTCGCCCACCTTCGCCTCGAACAACGCGCGGCCGCTACCGTCGCGCCAGGCACGAACCTGCAACGTGTCGCCCAGGAATACCGGAGCCGAGAAGCGTACCTTTATCTTTCGAAAGCGCGCCGCGTCGCCATCGCAGAACCCGTCGAGCAGAACGTGCGCGCAGTGGCCGAATGTGCACAGTCCATGCAGGATCGGCCGGTCGAATCCTCCGAAACGCGCCGCTTCCGGATCGATGTGAAGCGGGTTGTAGTCGCCGGACAACCGGTAGATGTGGGCCTGGTTGTCGGCGATGTGGACTTCGCGGACGACGTCGGGATATCTGTCGGGGAGAGTGATCCTCTCGGAGTAGGTGCGGCCGGCCCCCTCGAAGGGTTCGATGTCGCCCAGTTTCTCCACGCCCCGGCGAAATGACCCGTTTGCCATGCGCACGCAAAGGTTGCCGTCGGCGTCGGTTACTTCGCTTTCGAATTCGACGAAGCCATTGCCCCTCCCGCGCGGGTGGGCGCCAATCACGCGGGATCGCACGCTGACCTCGCCCTCGAGGGGCAACGGGCGAAGCATCTCGAGATACCGTTCCGCGTCGATGCTGAGCGGCCCGGGAGAGTTGGGGATCAGATCCCGGTCCAACGGAGCGCCTGCGCCGCCCCAACGAATGGGAAACGTTGGAAATACATTGAACTCGGGGTGTCGCTCGTATACGAAACGCAGATCCCGCGTACCTATCCCGGTCGCGTACAGCAGGACATCGCGCTGGTCGTAGGCGATCTCGACCGGAGGTCCCCATGGGCCCGATTCGTCGTTCGGTAGGGCAGCCCTGGCGTTGTAGGTGGCCATCGTCAGTCCGCAGTGAGCACCAGGGTGCCGGTCGTTGACAACGTCCCGCCCGTGCCGTTCACGACGCATGTCCGGGCTCTCGTCTGCTTGCCCTCAATGCCGTTAACGCCGTCCTCGGCCGTTCCGGACAGTTGCCGATAGGCTTCGACGAGAAGCTGCATGCCGTACATGCCGGAGTGGTTGAACGACAGGCCGCCGCCGTTGGTGTTGATTGGCAGGCGGCCGCCAGGGGCGGCGTGGCCTTCCTTCCACAGCGTGTAGCCCTTGCCCCTCGGCGCCAGACCGAGCATCTCGGCGGTAATGGCCGCCGTGATGGTGAAGGAGTCATAGATCATCGCCATTTCCATGTCATCGGGCCCCAGGCCCGCCATTTCATAGGCGGTGGCCGATGACCGCGATGCGGAGGTCGCCGTGAAGTCCTCCATTTCCAGCATGTTGGCATGCCCCATGGACTCTCCTGCGCCGGATATCCACACGGGTTTGGTGCGCAGACTGCGAGCGATCTCGGGTCGCGCAACGAGGACGGCACCGCCGTGGTCCGTCACCAGGCAACAGTGGTATAGCGTCAGCGGCCAGGCGATCAACCGCGCATTCATGACATCCTCGACGGTGATCGGTCCGCCGTACGGATTGGTTTCCTTGGAGAACATGATCGCCCGCGGATTCAGCATGGCCCATTGACGGGTCACCACGGAGATGTTGGCGAAGTCCTCCGGCTTCGTGCCGAAGCGGTGCATATGCCGGACCATGGCGTGGGCGTAATTCGATGGCGCGCCGAAGACGCCATAGGGCATCGTCATCTCGGCCGCAGGATCGATTTCCCCTGCGACGTTGCGTCCGCCTCCGCCGCCGGCGCCGCGATAGGACCAGCCCGCCTGGCCGTGACTGACCAGCGCGACATCGATGATGCCCGCATGGATGGCGGAGAGGGCGTGGTGCACGAGGATCTGGAAGGAACACCCGCCGACGGATGTCGTATCGATGTAGCGCGGCTTCAGTCCGAGGTGCTCCGCCAGTTGCGACGACCACCCGGCGGAGAACACGCCCTGAATGTCCGAGATGGGAATCCCTGTCAGGTCGGAGACGTTCTTTATGGCTTCGATGTGATGCTGCAGCGACGTGACCTTGAGCCCGCGTTCGCTGGGATAACCGATTTGGTTCGATTCGGCCGCGCCGACGATGGCTGCGGCGTTCCTGAGATTTGCTGCCATGATCAGCCCTCCGCCATACGCCAGAAGGGGATGTGCGTATCTTCGTCGGCCGCTTCGAACTCGACGGTCACCCTCGCGCCGATCTCGATGGATTCGGGGTTGTTCGGATCGACGCCGCGCAGGACGGTCAACATGCGGTCGCCTTCGGCGAGGTCGATGTATGCGGTGACGTAGGGCACCTCCTTTGCCCAGCCGCCAAAGGCGCGGTGCTGCACCGCAAAGGTGTGGATGCGTCCTTCGCCACTTCCTTCAATCCACTCGATATCGGTCGAGTGGCAGAACGGGCAGATGAGTCTCGGATACCAGTGAACGCGGTTGCAGCTCGTGCACCGGGGGAGCATCAGCTTGCCCTCTCTTGCGCCGTCCCAGAAGGGCTGGGTATGTTGTCCGTGCGGGGGTATCGGTTTGTCGTAGGCCAATCTGTTCGGTCCGGTTGCGGTCAGGAAAGTTAAACATAGCATGACGCGCGCCGCGTTCGTCGGCAGTGGCGGGTTAGTCTTCCAACACGAGCAGTTCTGTCCCCTCGTCCACCCTATCCCCGGGTGCCACGTTGACGGTCGTGACCTTGCCGTCCCCGGGAGCGACGATGTTGTGCTCCATCTTCATTGCCTCCAGCACCATCAGGGTCTGACCGGCCTTGACGCGGTCGCCGGCGGCAACCGCGACAGCGCTGATCGAACCCGGCATAGGCGCGGCGATATTGCCTTGCGGATTGGCGATGCTCTGGAAATCGCCGACGGCTACGCTCTGTAACTCGATACGCTCGGTAGCGCCGTCCCTGACGATGAACACGTTGGCGCCGATGGAGTAGACGGAGGCCCTTGCCGGTTCTCCGTCGACACGCGCTTCGATTCTTCGGTCGCCCAAGACAATCTCACCCACGTCGGCAGCGCCGTCGGGACTCTCCACTCGATAAACCCCGCCACCACTTCGCGTGACGCGGACTTCGAAATTCTGCCGGTTCCGCCGCATCCGCAGCCTCTGGGTGTGCGGCAGATTGAGTTGAAATCCGTCGGCGTTTTCCCAGGGGCCCGCCCCCGCCGGCACGGCTACCAGCGAAGCGACGGCCAGCAGTAGTGGCATGGGATCGTCGGCGGGCGTCAACGATGCCGCCGCGTCGGCGGTAAGTCCGGTGGTGTAGGTGCCGCTCGCGAATTCCGGGTGCGCCAGAATGTTGGCGAGATAGCCTACGTTGTGCTCGACTCCGACGATCTCCGTGCGATGTAACGCTCGTCGCAGCGCGGTGATGGCGGCAGACCGCTCGGGCGCGTAGGCGATGATCTTCGCCATCATCGGGTCGTAGTGAACGGGGACATCCGACCCGGTCTCGACGCCAGCGTCCACGCGCACATCTCCGGGCCAGGCTACGCGGTGCAGCTTGCCGGAGGACGGCAGGAAGTTGCGTTTCGGGTTCTCGGCGTAGATGCGAACCTCGATGGCATGGCCATCGATCCGCAAGTCCTCCTGTACGAAGGGGAGGGGCTCTCCCGCAGCGACCTGCAGTTGCAGTTCCACCAGGTCCAGGCCAAGAATTGCCTCCGTCACCGGATGTTCGACCTGCAGGCGCGTGTTCATCTCCATGAAGTAGAAGTCCTCTCCCTCCATGATGAACTCGACCGTGCCCGCGCCGACGTAGTCGATGGCGCGCGCGGCGCGTACCGCCGCCTCGCCCATGGTGGCCCGCAATGCGTCGCTTACGGTGGGCGCGGGTGCTTCTTCCACGACTTTCTGGTGCCGTCGCTGGGTGGAACAGTCCCGCTCGAACAGGTACACCATGTTTCCGTGGCTATCTCCAAGTACCTGCACCTCTATGTGCTTTGGCTGCTGGATCAGGCGTTCGAGCAGGACCCGGTCATCGCCGAACGCAGCGGTGGCTTCCCGCCGGGCACCATCGAGCGCCGCCCCGAAGCTCTCGGCGTCGTCAACGCGCCGCATACCGCGTCCGCCGCCACCCGCCGAAGCCTTGATCAATAGCGGAAAACCAAGCTCCTGCGCTTTCTCGGACAGGACTTCGGGATCCTGATCTTCACCCAGGTAGCCGGGAACGACGGGTGTGCCCGCGTCCATGACCAGGTGTTTGGCTTCGATCTTCGAACCCATGGCGCGGATCGCGGAGGATGAGGGACCGACAAAGATGCACCCTACGTCGGCGCAGGCATCGGCAAACTCCGCGTTCTCGGAAAGGAAGCCATACCCGGGGTGCACCGCATCCGCCCCGGTCGCGGCGACCGCTCCCATTACCGCGTCGATATCGAGATAACTCGACGCCGCCACCGGCGGACCGATACGCACTGCGCGGTCGGCATGCCGAACGTGTAGCGCATCGGCGTCCGCATCGGAATAGACGGCGACGGTTTCCAGCCCAAGTCGGCTCGCGGTGCGCATGACGCGGCAGGCGATCTCGCCCCGATTGGCGACAAGCAAGGTCTTGATCACGCCGCTACATCCTGAAGACGCCGAAACGCCCGGGTTGCACCTCGAGTTCCCTTGTTGCGACGGTCAGGGCGAGTCCGAGCACGCGTCGAGTGTCCACGGGATCGATCACGCCGTCGTCCCAGAGTCTCGCGCTGGCGAAATAGGGGTGTCCTTCGTGCTCGTATTGATCGCGGATGCCGGCCATGAACGCGTCCCTTTCCGGCGCTGGCCAGTCGTTGCCCCGCGCAGCCATGGAGTCGCCCTGAACCGTAGCCAGCACGTGAGCCGCCTGCTCTCCGCCCATTACGGAGATGCGTGAGTTGGGCCATGTCCACAGCATGCGGCCACCGTAGGCGCGGCCGCACATGGCATAGTTTCCGGCACCGAAGGAACCGCCGATCATCACGGTGAACTTTGGCACGCGCGCGCAAGCGACCGCCGTGACCATCTTTGCGCCATCCTTCGCGATCCCCTCGTTCTCGTACCTGCGCCCTACCATGAAGCCGGTGATGTTCTGCAGGAACACCAGCGGCACTCCGCGCCGGTCTGCGAGCTGGATGAAATGGGCGGCCTTGAGGGCGGACTCGGAGAACAGGATGCCGTTGTTGGCGAGGATCGCGACGGGAATGCCGCTGATGCGGGCGAACCCGCAGACGATCGTCTCCCCATACAGGGCCTTGAATTCGTGAAAATCGGAGGCGTCTACGATGCGGGCAATCACTTCCCGGACGTCGTAGGGCGTGCGGCTGTCCGGAGGCAATATGCCGTAGAGCTCTTCGGCCGGATAGGCGGGTTCGCGGGACTCGGCGACATCTACCGTGCACCGATAATGCAGGTGGCTGGCGGCCACCGTTTCCCGGGCGAGGGCGAGCGCGTGCTCGTCGTTGGCGGCCAGCAGGTCGGCGACGCCGGAGACACGCGTATGAACATCCCCGCCCCCCAGGCTTTCGGCATCCACTTCTTCGCCCGTGGCCGCCTTGACCAGGGGTGGGCCGCCGAGAAAGATGGTGCCCTGGTTCTGCACGATGATGGCGACATCGCACATCGCGGGCACATAGGCGCCGCCCGCGGTGCATGACCCCATGACGACGGCGATCTGGGGAATGCCCGCTGCGGACAGGTTCGCCTGGTTGTAGAAGATGCGTCCGAAGTGTTCGCGGTCGGGGAAGACATCCGCCTGCAAAGGCAGGAACGCGCCGCCGGAATCCACCAGGTACACGCAAGGGAGGTGGTTTTCGAGCGCGATTTCCTGCGCGCGCAGGTGCTTCTTGACCGTGACGGGATAGTAGGTGCCGCCCTTCACCGTCGCGTCGTTTGCAACGACCATGCACTCCTTGCCTTCGACGCGGCCGATGCCGGTGATGATGCCCCCTGAAGGGATTTCGTCGTCGTAGAGCTGGTGGCCGCCCAACTGCCCGATTTCCAGGAACGGCGAACCGGAATCCAGGAGTCCGTTTACGCGATCCCGGGGCAGCAGCTTGCCGCGGCCGATATGTCGGTTTCTCGATCTTTCGTCGCCACCGAGGGCGATGCGGCCCGCCAGATCGCGCAGCGCGCCGCTCGAGGCACGGTTGTGTTCCGCATTGTCCTTGAAGGACGGGTCTTCTGTATCGATTGTTGATCGCAGGATTGCCATGCAATTGGCTTCGCTTGTCCGTAAACGTGCCCCACAGCCGGCGCCTTAGGCCCGGTATTCCTTGCGAGGGACACCCTCGCGCTCCCGAGGCTGAAGGCTCCGGCCCGGAGACGCTTGTTCCACGGAAGGTGGGAGTCGCGCCAGTCTCGCAAGACACGCTCGACAAGGCAACGTTCCTGACCAGGGCGTATGATCGATGTATGAAGACGGAGCGCGTCAAGAACCAATTCCTGTTGGCAATGCCGAACCTGCTCATGGCGGGCGACTATTTCAGGGACACGATCACCTACGTCTGCGACCACAACGATAAGGGCGCCATGGGCATCGTCGTAAACCGGCCGCTCAAGCTGACCCTCGCGGATGTCCTGCAACAGCTCGAGTTGCCGAATACGGCCGATGTCGAGGCGGTGGTCCTGGAGGGCGGGCCGGTGCAGCGCAATGCTGCCATCATCCTGCACAGCGACGATGTTCGAGTCGAAAAAAGCGTTGCCGTCGGAGATGGTCTGTCGCTCACGGCAGAAATAGACCTGCTCGCGGCTATCGGTCGGGGCGAAGGGCCGAGCCGATTCGTGGTGGCGCTCGGATACGCAGGCTGGGGCTCCGGACAACTTGAAGGCGAATTGGAAGCCAACACCTGGTTGACCTGTCGTGGATCGAAGGCGCTGATCTTTGACGTGCCGTTCGACGAACGTCTCGACACGGCCGCGAAAACCCTCGGCATCGACATTTCGCTGATGTCGGGTCAATCGGGCAACGCCTGACTCCCAACGCCCGAGCTGCCGGGCGACGCCTACGCGCGCGCAGCCGCTTCGCGCAGTCTTTCGGGGGTCATCGGCAGGTCCCGGACGCGAACTCCGGCGGCGGCGAAGACCGCGTTGGCAAGGGCGGCGGACGCGGGTCCCACGGTGGCCTCGCCCGCGCCGAGCGGACCCCGTCCCGGATAGTCCAGAATGACCGTTTCGATACGTGGGACGTCGCTGAAGCGCAGAATCGGGTAGCTGTTCCAATCCACGCTTGTCACGCCGTCGGCATCGAAAGCCACCGCCTCCTTCAAGCACCACGACAGCGCCTGCACCGTGCCGCCCTCGAGTTGATTGACCAGGCCGTCGAGATCCACCGCGCGTCCGGCGTCGGCCGCGATCCACACGCGCCGAACCGCGACGGTCGCGTCGTCGGAAACTGCGGCCTCGACGATCATCGCCACGCAGCTTTGCTGGTTCTTGTAGCGCGCGATCGCCATGCCACGGGGGCCGTGTACGCCGCCGGAGAGATCGAGGACGGCATCGAGCACTCGCAAGGCGCGCGGGTCGTGCGCCAGGTGCCGCCGCCGAATCTCTATCGGATCGATCCCGGCCGCGAAGGCGAGTTCGTCCACGAAAGACTCGATGGCGAAGATGTTCATCTGCGCCCCGAGACTGCGTAGCGAGGAGGTTCTCAAGGGCGAGTCGGCGACCGGATGGGAGACGACCTCCTGCGACGGAAACCGGTAAAGGGGCTCGGCGTTGCGGTCCATCCCGCCAACCGCGACCGACCCGGCGACGGCGAGGCTGGGCTTGAAGGGCCGCGCCAGATGCCAGGCCGCCAACAGGTCGACGCCCGGGCTTGTCGGCGACGGCCTGCCGCCGTGGGGAAAGCTCCAGACATCGTGACGCCAATTCAGCACATCGCCCGAGGCGCTGATGTTCGCCGCCAGGTCGATGCGCATGGCGGGACCGTAGGGTTCGTATGCATGTTCATCCTCGCGCCGCCATTGCACCAGGATTTCGCGGCCCGGCAACGCCCGGGCCACAAGGGCGGCGTCCAGGGCCGCGTCGTCTGCGCCGTTGTGCCCATAGCATCCCGAGCCGTCGACGTGGGCGATTGCGATGTCTTCGAGCGGCATGTCGAACACGCGGGCAAGGGATCCGCGCAGCGGTTCTATGCCCTGGCTCGAGCTAAGAACCTCCAAACGGCCCCCATGGAACTTGGCGCGCGCGGCCGATGGGGCGAGGGAAGCGTGCATGATGAACGGTCGAGAATAGGTCGCTCGGTGACAGCCCCCGCGTTCGACGTCAGGGGCAGAATCGTCACGGTCGATCGCATGTCGGACGAGGTGATCATTCAGCGTTCCATCGGTTCGGATCTCGCCCTCCCGGCGCCAAACCGCGCGTTCCCGCACCCGCGAGGCGAGTACGGCAGCCGTGTATTCGTCGGGATGTGCGACGGCAATGAAGCTGCCGTCGATCACAAGTTCCGCCGGGGGAGCGAGATCGACCTCGAGACGCTCCAGCCGGTGATGCGGCGAAGGTGGCCGGACCACGCGGGCGTGAAGGTCGCATCGAAGGTCCTGGACGAACGTGTGCCCGCCGCTCGCCTTGGCCTCGATATCGAGACGTGGATGATGCCCCCGTCCAACGAGACGGTAGTGTGCGGGACTCTTCTCCGGCGTCGGCTCAACGATGTCGAAATCGAATCTCCCGGCGTGCGCCAGCCAGTAGTCCATGGGCTGGTTGACGCCCGGCGCCGTGATCTCGCCGTCGGTCACGGTCATCGCATCGACTGGTACACCCAGTTCCCGCCCCGCCGCTGACAGCATGAGCCGGCGTGCCCACGCCGCAGCTTGGCGCAGGGCGGCACCGCTGGTCTCAAGCGACATCGATCCGGCGGTAAAGCCTTCGTTCGGCGTCACGCCGGTTTCCGCCGACACCATGTGAACGCGCCCAATATCGACATCGAGTTCCTCCGCCACGATCAAACGCAAAGCCGTCAGGACTCCCTGCCCCAGTTCGACCTTGCCGGTCATGGCGACAATGCGGCCCGGTTCGATGGCAATCCAATGATCGAGAGAGGGCTCGGCCTTGAGTGGCGGCGGAAGGCTCGAATCGCGATTGACCGGCGACTCCAGGCGCAACGGTGTCGGCGCGCGGGCGGGGATCGCTCCGAGGGCACGCAGGACGCGCGGATGGGATCCGCAGCGGCAGAGCTGTCCGTCGAGGGCAGCTTCGATCTCCTCGGGAGAAGGTTGCGTATTGAGGCGAAAGAGCGCCTCGGCCACGACGACGATCCCAGGCAGGCAGTAGCCGCACTGCGTCGCGTTGGCGTCGATCAGCGCCTGGCGCACGGGCGAGTCGATGCCGGCCGCCGTTTCGAGGCGCCGTCCGCGCATGTCGCCCACGGGCACCGTGCAGCTATAAATCGGATCACCGTCGGCCAGTATTCGGCACGCCCCGCATTGCTCCGCGGTGCAGCCGAGCTTGGGTCCCGGCGTTCCGAGACCGCGCAGCACGTACAACAGCGGCACATCCGGATTCGACTCCACTTGCCGACGCTCGCCGTTGAGAACGAAGTCGATCAAGGGCATCAGTCGGCAGCCTTCGGCATTTCCACGTCGGCGACGTCGACGCGCAGAGCGGCGAGTCTCTTGGCCACATCGGGCGCCATGTCGTCCTGAAAGCGTCCATCCAGGTGTTGGGCGAGGAACCGTTCGATCTCGGCGAACATGGCGAGCCGGTTTTCCCGTCCCGCGAAGCCGTGGCCTTCGTCGGGGGCGAGCACGTACCGCACGGGCCGTTTGAGGTCGCGCAGCGCTACGACGATCTGTTCGGACTCCGCCTTCTTGACGCGGGGGTCGTTGGCGCCCTGGATGATGAGGAGCGGTGCCTTGATGTTGTCTGCGTGGAAGAACGGCGACTGCGACTGCAGCCGCGCCCGGTCCTCCGCATCGTCGGGATCGCCCACTCGCCGCAGGAATCGCTGCCTAATTGGGCCCCAGTAAGGCGGAATGGAATTCAGCAGCGTGATGATGTTGGACGGTCCGACGATGGACACGCCGGCGGCATAGACATCCGGCGTGAATGCGACGCCCGCAAGCGTCGCGTAGCCGCCGTAGGAGCCGCCCAGGATCGCCACCTGATCGGGATCAGCGACGCCTTCGTCGATGAGGTGACGCACGCCGTCGGTGATGTCGTGCTGCATGATCCCGGTTCCCCATTCGCCGTTGCCCGCGTTCAGGAACCGCTTGCCGTAACCCGCGGAGCCCCGGAAGTTCGGCATCATCACCGCGTAGCCGCGGTTGGCGAGGAACTGCGCGATGGAGTTGTAGCCCCAGAAGTCTCGAGCCCATGGGCCGCCGTGCGGGACGATCACCGTTGGCAGCTTCTCGGCGGCAATGCCTTTGGGTGTCACGAGGTAGCCGGGGATTTCGCGGCCATCTCGGGCTTCGTAACGAATCGGTCGCATCTTCGCGAGCAGATCGCTCGGGAGTTCCGGCCGCGAGTCGTAGAGCTTCTCCAATGTCTTGCCGTTCCGGTCGTAGAGATACACGGCCCCCGGATTCACATCGCTCGCGACCGTGATGAGGAAAAGCTCTTCCTGCTCGGTCGAGGACTGGTACTTGATCTCCCCGTCCGGCAGACGCTCGCGGAGCCACTCCAGTTCGCGCTTCAGGCGCTCGCCGCGCGGGTAGATTCGTACGCGGTCGCCGGCGTACACCGTGGCGACCAGTTCCTCGGTCGCATCGGAGAACCAGGTGCCGAGGAGGTCCACTTCGGTTTCCGGGTCCGAGTCGACGAGTTCCGCCCGGCCCGTGGCGACGTCGACCAGCAACAGCCCGATGAGGTCCACGCCCTTGTTGCTCCGGACGTAGACCCGCTTGCCGTCCTTGTGGAACCGGCTCGCCGCGCAGGTCTCCTCCCAGCCGCATGCGTACAGCACCCGACCGAGCGCGCCGTCTTCGACGACGATGATGTCTGTGCCGCCGTCCGGTCGCTGCCGCATTGCTAGCCGCACGACGCCTGCCAGATCGGTCACCCACTGGCTGACACTCGTGTCGTTCCTGATCAGGAGCTCGCGTTCTCCGGTGTCGATGTCGAGGCGGTAGACATCGTGCAACGCCGGATCGCGGTCGTTTATGCCGACGATGATCTGCGACGGGGTTCCCTCGGGAACGGCATAGATGGTGGCGCGGATGGCTTCCATCGGTGTCAGGTCACGCGCCGGCGGAACGCCGGTCGCCTCGTCGGCGTCGGCGGCCGGGTCGACCGCGAAGACGTGGTAGTCCTCGGTTCCGCCCTCGTCCTGCACGAACACCACGTAGCGGCTGTCCTCGGTCCAGAAGTGGAGGCCCAGCGGCCGCTTGGTGTCGGCGGTCAGCGGTCGCGCGGCGTCGAATGGCGCGTCGACGGCCTTCACCCAGACGTTCATGACGCCCGAGTACGGCTTGCGGAACGAAATCCATTTACCGTCGGGGGACAGCCGGGCACCGGAGACTTGGGGGTCGCCGAAAAAGACCTCGCGATCGATCAGGGGCGGCATTTTGTCAAGCCGGCCCGCGTCGGCGGTTGCGACTGTGGCGGCAAGCGAGAAGCCGAGCGATAGTACGCTGGCGTTGACAGTTCGAGCCAAGCTGCGCGGCCGGTCGATGTAGTGGTTGTTGACCATGTTGTTCCCCGTGTGAGATTTGCGTCAAGTCAGCAAGACATGTGCGAAGCGCCATGCTGATTGCGGTCTCGGCCTACAGACATCTGATTATGCTTGGCGATCTCTTGGTTTCGCCAGCATCTGGCGCGGCGAACATCGCCGCTGGGACCGTTTTGGTCATTGGCCGAGTCACCTGCACGAACCGTCCGCGGCGACCCCACAGCGCGTATGATCGGCACATATGCCTCACTTGGCGTTCGATTTCGGCCTGAGAACCATCGGTGTTGCCGTCGCGGAGCGTCGCCACGGCACCGCCACGGCTATCTCCACCATCAAGGCCCGCGACGGGATTCCCCTGTGGGACCGATTCGACGCGTTGGTCCGCGAGTGGCAACCGGAGGGTCTCATCGTTGGACTGCCGCTCAACATGGACGACAGCGAAAGCGACATGTCTGAAGCCGCTCGGCGGTTCGGTGGCAGGCTGGAGCGGCGGTACGGTATCGGCGTCGAGTTCGTCGATGAGCGGCTCTCGACCTTCGAGGCGAACCAACGCGGGGGCAGCCACGATACCGCCGCGTTGATCATTGCCGAGACCTGGCTGAACTCGCTGAACGCGTCGGCCTGACCCGGGCGCGACCGTTTCCACGCCTCGGATTGCCAGAACGGCAGCGCCGGGGTGCCTCGTGCCGAGGGTCTCAATTATGCTTTGACCTGTCCCTTGGCAGAATCTGGATATCCGAATGCTGAAATACGTCTACCCTCGCATCTGGCCCATCGCCTTCCTGGGTCTGGGCCTCCTTGCCGCGACCGGAACGCACATCAGCTACAGCCTTGGTCCCGTCCACATTTCGTCCCACAACCTGATGTGGTTCATGATGGCGCTGGCCCATGCGGACGTGTTCTGGCGCGGCGGCAACGCGGCGTTTCCCCGTCGTGGCCAACATCACTGATGGAACGCCCCGGCGATTGCCGGGACGGAAGGTTCAGCCAGCCGCGATATCGAAGCCGGCGTCCTCGATCGCCGCTTCCAGTCCGGGGCGATCGATCCTGGACGGATCGAAATCGATGGCGACGATTCCGGAATCGAGATCGGCCTGCGCCGCGTCGACGCCGGGGCGGCTCGTGAGGACCCTCTGCACACTGGCGACGCAGCCGTCGCATTGCATGCCTTCGATCTTGATCTCCAGGTGATGCATAACTCCCTCAAGCGAATTACGGTTGCCAACGGCGCAACAGCAGCGAATTTCCGACCACGCTGACGCTGCTGAGAGCCATCGCGGCCGCCGCGATCGTCGGGCTCAGAAGCCCAAGCGCCGCCAGCGGAATACAGACCACATTGTAGGCGAAGGCCCAGAACAGGTTCTGCTTGATCTTGCGAAATGTCGCGCGACTTGCGCTGATGGCACCGGCGACCATGCGCGGATCCGACCGCATGAGGGTCACCCCCGCGGTTTCCATGGCGATGTCCGTGCCCGCGCCCAGGGCGAACCCCACATTTGCCGACGCCAGCGCCGGCGCGTCGTTGATACCGTCTCCAACCATGCCGACAATCCGTCCGCCAGCCGTCATTTCCTCGAGGATCCGTGCCTTCTGGTCCGGTCGTACGCCGCCCTCGGCGTCGTTGATTCCCACCGATTCGGCAACGCGCCGGACTACGGTCTCAGAATCGCCTGACAGCACGGTTGCGCGCACGCCGATGTCGCGTAGCGCATCGATCGCAGCCGGGGCGGTGTCTCTTACGGGGTCATCGATGCCGATGAGACCGAGCAGACGGCCGGATTCGGCGACGAAAACGACAGTGGTGCCTTCGCGCTCCCAGTCCCGCGCCCTCGCGCGTGAAGCGGCGTCGATGGCGACGTGCTCTGCGATGAACTCCGCGTTGCCGAGGCAGGTGAGCGTCCCGTTCACGACGCCGCGCGCGCCCGAGCCGGGCACGGCCTCGAATTCGCGCAATGGCAGCATCGTCAGTCCGACCTCGCTTGCATGTTCCGTGATCGCGCGTGCCAGCGGGTGCTCACTGCCCTGCTGAACGGAAGCGGCGACGGTCAACAGGTGCTGGTCGTCGCCAGTCCCCGCAACTGTTCGCGCGACGCGGGGTCGACCCTCGGTTAGCGTGCCGGTCTTGTCGAATATGACCGTGTCGATGTGGTGCGCCTGCTCAAGGGCATCCACATCCTTGATCAGGATGCCAGCGCGCGCCGCCGCCCCGGTGCCGGTCATGATCGCGGTGGGCGTCGCCAGGCCCAGGGCGCAGGGACAGGCAATGACGAGCACGGACACGGCTGCGATGAGTGATTGTTCCGCATCGCCGGAGACGGCAATCCAGGCAACGAAGGTGACGAGGGCGATGACGATGACGGCGGGGACGAAGACCGCGCTGATCCTGTCTACCAGGCGTTGTACGGCAGCCTTGCCCGCCTGCGCGTTTTCCACCAGGCGCACAATCCGCGCGAGCGTCGAGTCCTCGCCGACGGTGGTCGCTTGCACCTTCAGCAAGCCGGCACCGTTGATGGCTCCGCCGGTGACGGTATCGCCGGGGGTTTTTGCCACGGGCACGCTTTCGCCGGTGACCAGGGATTCATCGACATCGCTGGCGCCATCCACGACCTTGCCATCCACCGGAATCCGCTCTCCGGGACGCACGACCACCATGTCGCCGCTGTCCACTCGAGCTATGCCAATCTCCACTATCGTCCCGTCGGCGTGTTCCACGCGCGCCGTCGGCGGTCGTAGTTCCATCAGCGCGCGAATCGCTCTCGTCGTGCCGCGTTTGGCCCTGTTTTCCAGGTATTTACCAAGCAGCACCAGGGTGATGATGACCGCGGACGCCTCGAAGTAGAGCTGGCCGTCGGCTTCCTCGCCAAGGGTCTGGAGCAGGTACCAGCTGAATCCGTACGCGGCGGTCGTGCCGAGAACGACGAGCACGTCCATGTTTGCCGATCCGCCGCGCAGGGCGTTGAACGCGCCGCGGTAGAAACGCGCGCCTATAACGAACTGTATCGGTGTCGCTATCAGGACTTCGAACGCGGGCATCACGTGCAGATCCTCGTAGCCGAGTACCTGGAACAACATGCCGAGAACGAGTGGCGTGGTGAGCGCGGCGGAAAGGATGACGATGCGCCGCTCATTGGCGGCCTTTGCCTCGTCGAGTTGCACCTGCGCGTCTGGCTCGGGCGGATCGAAATCCGCGGAATATCCGGCCCGCTGCAACGCGGTCGCGACGTTTTCTGACCGTACCTGGCGCCTGATGACGTTGATGCTCGCGCGTTCCGCCACGAGGTTCACGCTCGCTTCAAGCACCCCGGGGATGCGTTGCAGCGCCTTTTCCACTCGCGTTGCGCAGGCGGCGCAGGTCATGCCCCCAACTGCGAACGACAAGCTGTCCCGCCCAACGGAAAAACCGGCGCCGTTCACGGCGTCGGCGAGCGTCTCGACACCCGTCGCGCTGGTCTCGATCTCGAGCGATGCCCGTTCCAGGGCGAGGTTCACCGTGACATCGCGAACGCCCGACACCCGGGAGAGCGCCTTCTCCAGGCGGGTGACGCAGGCGGCGCAGGTCATGCCTTCGATATCGAGTTCGAGCCGCTCGATATCGCGAATCGCCACGACGTTACCCATGTCGCGTTCCGTTGTTGTCAGGTGTTCAGGAGCATCGCGAACATGCCCAGCCAGACCAGGAGCAGGAAGTGCCAGTACATCGCGCAAAGATCTACGCTGACCCGCGCGTCGCGGATATCGGCAGTCCGATACATTCGGCGCGCCGCGCGCCACCACGCGAACAGTCCGCCGAGGAGATGTACGGCATGTACGCCGGTGAGGACGAAGAAGAATCCGTTGGCGGGATTGGTTTGGGCGTAATATCCGAGGTCGACGACCTGGTGCCACACGACCAATTGGCCGATGAGGAATACGATCGTCAATGCGCCGGCGACGAGGAATGCGGTTCGACCGCGCACAACGTCGCTTCGGGCGACGGCGGCACGTGCCCGTTCGAAAGCGACGCTAGCGACAATGAGTACGCAGGAATTGAACCAGAGTAGCGTTGGTTCGGGCATTGCGACCCAATCCGTCGAGAACTCGAGGCGCATGTGGTACGCGGCGATGAACAGTGAGAACAGAACGCCGACGACTGCCAGAAAGATCACCAGCGCGACCTTCCTGTTGTGCGCCGTGAATCCGCCGGTGCGCAATTGCGCCACACCCGATCGGTCTGGCAACCAGGGTTTCTCCGTCAACTTGGCAAAAAGGCCCACGTCGAAATGCCTCGCATGCATGAGTGTCTTGGGAATTGTACTCCCGGTGTCCATCCCACTGGGAACAAGGCTGCATGACGCAGTGCATTGATGGATGCCAAAGAACTACCGCCTTTTCCCGAATTGCCACTGACGGTCGCGGTAAGCGATTGCCTCACGGGTGCCCATGTCAGGTACGACGGCGGTGACAAACGTGAGGCGCTGCCGCACGCGGCCCTGGATGGCCTGTACGTGTTTCGAGGCATATGCCCGGAAGTGGGCATCGGCCTTGGCGTGCCGCGGGATCCGATTCGCCTGGTGGGCGATCCGGATGCGCCCCGGGCGAGAGTGTTCGGCGAGCAATCGGGCGGTTCCGGGTCGCTGACCGACGTGACGGCCCAATTGCGCGCCTATGCGGACAGTCAGTTGCCGGCGCTCGATGAGGTCGATGGCTACGTCTTCATGCAGAGATCGCCAAGCTGCGGGCTGTCCGGCGTCAAGTTGTTCAATGGCGACACGCCGGGCACGGTTCGCGGCGTGTACGCGGCGCAGGTCCTGCGCAGACTGCCCGCGCTGCCTGCGGTGGAGGGCGGGCAGCTATTCGATCCCGCGGCGGGCGCGAACTTTGTGTTGCGTACCCTCGTCTACGCGCATTGGCGGCGAACCAACGCCCTGGGTATGACCGCCGCGAGACTCATCGCCTTTCATACCGCTTACAAGTACTTGGTGATGGCGCACGACGTGCCGGCCTACCGGCAGCTCGGGAATCTTCTCTCTGACCTTTCCAGTGCCGCGGACAGCGTGGCCAAGCCCTACATTCGCGATTTGATGCGCGCGCTATCCAGGCCCGTTTCCCGGGCTGGCCACACCAATGTACTGGCGCATTTACAGGGATATGTCGCCCGCGGAGTCGGTGACAGGAAAAAGCTCGCGGGCTCGATTGACGCCTATCGGCGGGGCCGCGTCCGGCTATCGGTGCCGATGTCGCTTCTGCGCAGGCATTTGCTTGAATCTGGCGCCACCTATGCGTTGAGCCAGGCGTACTTGCGATCCGACCTGTGGGCCGCTGTGGACCGCGCTTACAATATGTTGCAAGAGGCTCGCAATGTCCGCACGCCGAACCTGTAGGGTGACTACGTTCAGACGCGGGGAAACGGCCGGCGGCCGACTTCAGGTTTCTTGTCGTAATAACAATGCTTCGGCCACATTCGTTCACGAGATGAAAGACGCTTCGCAAGTGACCGCTCCCCGCGTCTGCTTCGTCATTCCGACGTACAACGAAGCACCGAACGTGTCGCTGCTCCTCGCGCGCCTCGCCTCGGATTATCCGGGCGAGGAGACGAGCTTCCTGATCGTCGACGACGAGAGCCCGGACGGCACGGCAGACCGCGTCCGGGAGTTTGCGAAGCGGGACTCCCGCGTGCATCTGCTCGAAGGCAAGCGGCGCGGGTTGGGCGCCGCGTATGTTCGGGGTATTTCGCATGCCTTGGACTCGCTTGGTGCCGAAGTCGTCGTGCAGATGGATGCGGACTTCTCCCACGATCCCGCGGACGCAAAAAAGCTGCTGGCTCGCCTGGCGAACGGGGCGGATGCCGCGATTGGAAGCCGGTACATCTCCGGGGGCGCGGTGGACCGGGACTGGAGCGTCGGACGCCGCCTCCTATCCCGCGGCGGCAACTACCTGGCGCGTCGAATCGCGGGTCTCGTGACGGTTCACGATTGCACTTCGGGCTTCAAGGCGATTTCAGCCGCTTCGCTAAGGGAAATCGATGTGAAGCGCATTCGGGTGCAAGGCTATGCGTTTCAGATCGCGTTGCTGCATCGGCTGATCGAGTCCGGCGCGCGGATCGTGGAGGAGCCGATCTACTTTCGCGATCGAGAACGGGGCCAGACCAAGCTGGGTATTCGGGACTTGATCGAGTTCTTCTACAGCGTCTGGTGGATGCGCGTCGCCGGATACAAGACGTTTCTCAAGTTCTCCCTGGTCGGGCTGTCCGGCGTGCTGGTGAATCTCGGGTCATTCCAGCTCGCCCTGGGACTCGGTGTGCACAAGTTCCTGGCCTCGCCCATCGCGATCGAGCTTTCCATCATCTCTAATTTCCTGCTCAACAACTATTGGACCTTCGCCGATCGCGCGATGACAGGGCGCGGGCGCATTCGGGGCCTGAAGTACAACCTGGTGTCGCTGACGACACTGGCGCTGAGCTACGCCACCTTCGTCCTGCTTTCGATGTTGTTCCCCGACGCCGCGCCCGTGGTGCTCCAGGGCTGCGGGATCATTCCCGCCACCATCTGCAACTACCTGCTGAATTCCTATTGGACGTTTCGCGCGGGGGAGCCGGAGTCGTAGCACTTGCGGTTCCCCTGCGAGCACATCGACGATGGAGCAACGCCGTGTCAGTCGATCCAGATGTCCGGTCGCGTGTCCACGCCGTGCTTTTCGAAGACACTCTCGATCATCTCCATGTCCTCGTCGGACAGCGTGCGTTCGAGTGCGTGCATGTTTGCTTCAACCTCGAATGGGGTACGCGCGCCAACCAGCGCTACGCTCACCACGGGATTCCTCAAGACCCATGCCAGGGCGAGTTCATAGATCGCCATCCCGCGTTCTGCCGCCAGCGACTTCAGTTCTTCCACCACGGCCAGGTTGCGCGGAAAGTTCTCCTCGGTGAACAACGGCAGGTTGAAGGCATCCCCGCGCGAACGCCAGTCTCTTCCCTCGTTGAACCGCGTGTCGGCGCTGAACGTGCCTGTCAGCAAACCGTGGGCCAGCGGGCCGTAGACCATCATCGCGATCCCGTGCTCCCCGCAGTACTGGAACACCTCCGCTTCCAGGCGCCGGTCAAACAGGTTGTATCCGTACTGTCCGACATCCACGCGGCGGGCGGCCATGCAGTCGGCGATCTCGGCTTGCTTGAAGTTGGAAACCCCCACGAAACGCGTCTTTCCCTGCTGGACCAGATCTTCGAGGCCGCGCATCGTTTCCTCGAACGGCGTGTCGCGGTCCGGCCAATGCACGAGGTACACGTCGAGGTGGTCGGTATCCAGCGCCTTGAGGGTCGTCTCGATGGATTGCGTCATGCGTTCGGGCGTGGAGTCTCTTGACGTCTTGCCGGTTCCGCCGTAGCCGATGCCGAACTTGCTGACCAGTAGGATGTCGTCCCGGTGGGACCCGAGGCCCCTGGCAAGAATGCTCTCCGACTGACCGAAACCATAGCCCTCCGCCGTGTCGAACAGGTTGATGCCGACATCGAGCGCCTTGTGGATGGCGGCGATGACGTCGGACTCGTCGATTCGCCCATAGCTGCCCCCCAGTTCCCAGCATCCGAAACCGATCGCGGACACGTCGAGGCCCGTCTTGCCGAATGGTCGATACAACATGCGCATGCTCCTCGAGAAATCAGTATTTTGAGCCTACACCCGCCACCTGCGAGGCTCTACGCCTTTTGCGTTGTGCGTAATTGATCGCCGTGCTCGAAGTCCAACAAGGCAGGTCCAATCGGGTGCCGTGTCTGGATGGCGAGTGTCCGGGTCAGGACCCGTTTGGTTCCCCAGAGTCGCAGAGTCGGTCAAAAACGGCTACCGATGTGCGAATGCAGGCGTTCCGTACGGTATTCCAATCGTGCCACCGGGGATCGAGGTTCCTGTACTCCGAGAGAACCGTATCTTCAAGGTCATAGGGCATCGCCCCCGATAGCTGAACGTGCAACTGTTGCCGGGGCGACTCTCCGCTCTGTTGCGGGTACAGATCGTCGAAGGGGCGCAGGGCTTCCGTTGTGGCCGCGACGCCCATGTGTTCGGCGAGTGCGACGAAGTCCACGTAGTCTCTTGTCGCATTGCGCTTCAGAATCAGAATAGCCTTGATGCGCAGCATCTCGGCGGATGTCGGGACGGTCAAGGGAACGCCGAACCGCTCGACAACCTCGGTTTCCAACGGTTCGCTGCGGATAAGCTGTCGGACCCCGGTCTCGATGCCGTCCAAACTGCCGAGAATCAGAACGGGACGCGTCGTTCTCGCGGTTCTCCACCCCGCCACCTCCTCCAGTTGGGAGAGCACGCTTGAAAACCGTTCACGGAGATCGCCAAGCACATGGTCGTCGTCCATCGACAAACGATGCTCCGCATGGACGGCCGCAGCGGTTCCGCCGACTAGCACTGCGCCGGGAATGATCGCTTGCAACCGCGCCGCGACCGACAACAATCGTTCCCAGTCTGGCAAATCAGCTATGGGCTTTGACATAGTTTGTCCAGAATCGATGGCGCTGACGGTAGGGGTCGTCGGCGTAGTGGGCGCAGATACGCTGAATTTTCGCCATCACTTCGCGATCATTCAGTGCGGCGTGTCGGAGATCCTCCCAATCCTTCCACCTGCCGCGCGAGATAACATCGTCGATGGCGGCCAGCGTCAACCGTTCGTGATTGAGATGGCGGTGCAACACGAATATTTCCAAGACTCGACTCGAACCCAGACCTTGCCGAAACTCTCACCATTGCATGAGGACTTGCGACGAGCGATTGTACTACCGGTCGAGCCCGTGGCGGCCAAAGGGGTTGGGTGCTGCGCGAATCGGAGGCCACCGGCCTTGGGGCGTTTCTTCGAACGACGGCGCTGGGCATCCGTCGAGCGTGGAATCGCCGTTCACGGACGTCGCGTCAGCCCTTGTTACCGGAGCGCGGATTGGTTCAACCAATCCGCCGCCTCGCCCCGGCACTGGCTATAATCGGCGGAAGCGCGGTCCGTGATCGCTCGCGGAAGCCGGGCCGAAAAAGGGCACTCGACGGGGCGCGGTGCCGTGAAGAACGCGAGGAAAACAATGGCAGAAGCGAAAGAGTTCAATCGCAGCGAAGAGAACGTCGGCAATGTGCTCAACATGGAGCACATCAACCTGACGGTGCCGGACCAGCAGGTCGCGGCGCTTTTTTACGTCACGGGGCTGGGCTTTACCCGGGATCCCTACGTCGATTTCGGCACCCGCAACATGTGGATCAATGCCGGCGCGCAGCAATTCCACCTGCCGAAGAGCACGGCCCAGAAGTGGCGTGGCCACATCGGCGTTGTCGTTCCGGACCTCGACGACCTGAAGCGACGGCTCAACTCCGTTTCGGAACTGCTGGCCGGTACACAATTCGAATTCTCGGAGAAGAACGATCACATCGCCGTGACCTGTCCATGGGGCAACGCCATTCGCGCCTATGCGCCGGAAGCGTTTCCCGGCATTTACCTCGGCATCGCGTATGCGCAAATGGACGTATCTCCCGGCGTTGCGGAGGGTATCGCCGATTTCTACCGGGAAGTATTCCTCGCGCCCGCAGAGGTGCTTGAGAACGAGGGGGGCCGTTGCGTCGAAGTGTCCACGGGACTTGATCAACGGCTGATCTACAACGAGACGACGGAGGAGATTTCAGGCTACGATGGACACCACATCGCCATTTACGTATCGGACTTCTCCAGTCCGCACAATTTCCTGGTCGAGCGAGATCTGGTGACGGAAGAGACCGATCAGCACCAGTATCGCTTCCAGGCCATCGTCGACCCGGATTCCGGCGAGACCCTGGCGGAACTCGAACACGAGGTCCGGAGCCTCCGGCACCCCATGTACATGCGCAACCTGGTGAATCGAAACCCGGCGCAGTCGTTTCGCAATTACATCAACGGGCGCGACGCGTTCTATCCGGGGTGAGCGAGCCGTATTACCTCCCCCTCGCCGATGAAGTAGAGGTCTTCGAGGCCGCCTACCACGGCCGTCTGCCGGTACTCCTGAAGGGGCCGACGGGATGTGGCAAGACCCGCTTCGTCGAGCACATGACGTGGCGGCTCTACGAGACTTCCGATGGACCGAGGGGCGATCTTGCCGTACCTCTGGTCACGGTCTCCTGTCATGAGGACCTGACGGCTACCGATCTGGTCGGGCGGTACCTGCTGCGCGGCGACGAGACGGTTTGGCAGGATGGGCCGTTGACCCAGGCCGCACGCACCGGCGCCATCTGTTACCTGGATGAGATCGTGGAAGCGCGCAAGGACACCACCGTGCTCGTGCATTCGCTTACCGACCACCGCCGCATTCTGCCGATCGACAAGACCGGCGAGTTGCTCGCCGCGCATGACGATTTCTTGCTCGTGATCTCCTATAACCCCGGCTATCAGAGCGTCCTCAAGGACTTGAAGACGAGCACGCGGCAGCGGTTTGTCTCCTTGAGCTTCGACTACCCGGAAAGCGATGCCGAGGCGGAGATCATCGCGCATGAATCCGCCGTTGCTGCGGATGTCGCGGATCGGCTGGCGGCCATCGGCGTCAAGGTGCGCAACCTGCGCGAACACGGCTTTGAGGAGGGCGTGAGCACCCGGCTCCTGATATACGCGGGAGAACTCATCCGGCGCGGCATCGACCCGCGCCGCGCCGCGGAAATCGCGATCGTGCAGACGGTGTCCGACGATGCGAACGTGCAGAAAGCGGTCGCCGACATCGTCGATGTGATCCTGCCCTAGCGCCATGAAATCCGTCGTCCCTTCGGGCGCGCCGTGTTTCACCCCCGCCCAGAGCCCACTGTTTCGCCCGTCCCACCCGTCCCGCACCCTGCGCCTTGATCGGCACTGCGTGCCGTTCTACGGCGCACGCTGCTAGCGTGGTCGACCTCGCCGATGTAGAACGCCCCCTCGCGTTGTTCGCGGAGGGGATCGCTGGTCGCCACTGTCATCTCAAGGTGGGCGATGAAGACGCTGCCGACCCCGGCGTATACCTGCCCGCTCGCATCGACATCTTCGACGACGAAACGCTGAATGCGGCGATATACCGGTTGCGCGTATTGGTGCAGCTCGGGTTTCGCGAGTTCGGCACGTTCGCCTTCGATATCGACCGTGCCCGGGCCCGAATCCCCGGACTCGCCGCCCGTCCCCTGCCCCCGGCCCACCGCGAGTCGGACCTGACACTATTCTTCAATCACTTCGATACGCCGCCGGTGGCCCGATCATTGTTCCATGTGATCGAGTCGGCCCGGGTTGAGGCGCAAACCCTGCGAAGGTATCCCGGGGCGCGCAAGTACAAAGTGGCGCTAGACCCACACCGCGATGCGCCGGTCGACTTTCTGCGCCCGGTGATCGACCGCGTGTGCGCGCCGGATGCGACGGTATATGACACCGCAGCAGCGGTGATCGAGTGTTACGGGATGTTTGCCGTCGACGTCGAGGAATCGGGGGACGGTGCATTTCCGGGGCACATGGAGTGGGCGCAGAGGGAGGCTCGCCTCGAAGATTGGGAAAAGGAACTCGACGACGCCAACGCCGACGTGTCTGCGATGGAAGTTGTCGAGTTGTCGAGTGGCGATGAAGTCAAGGTTGGGGAGGGGAAGGGTGACGGCGATGTTCGCAATGTCGGACAGGACCTCGTGCGTGCGCGGGACGATTTGCAGCGCCGGATCGACTCGGAGCGTTCCGAACTGCGGTATCGATTCGGGGCGTCGCCCCTCGACGCGCGCAGTTTCCTCTACGACGAGTGGGACTACCTCGACCGGCGCTACCGGAGAGCCTGGTGCCGGCTGTTCGAAATAGACATCGATCCCAGGGATGCCACGGACGACGGTGGACGCGGACTCATGCGATCTGTTCGCCCCTACGCGCGGGCGGTGCGGCGACGTTTCGAGCAGATACGGCCGATCGGCTACCAGCGGATACGCAAGGTGGCCGATGGGGACGAGCTGGACCTGGGCGCATTGGTCGACGTTCGCTCTGACCTGCGCGCCGGCGTCTCACCGGATGATCGGGTGTACAGCCAGCGCAAGCGTGCGCGCCGTGACGTCGGCGCCGCATTCCTGGTCGACCTGTCCGCGTCCACTGACGACCCGGTCGAAGCGGCGGAACCTCCGACCAACGACACCGCGCCACAGGACCTTCGCGACCCGTGGTTTGATGACGACGATGCGTCTGCGGACAGGCCGCCCTCGCCGGGCGAGAGCCGGCGCATCATCGACATTCAGAAGGAAGCCGTTGCCTTGATGGCCACTGCGCTCGAGGGTATCGGGGACGAATACGGCGTCTATGGTTTCTCGGGGTACGGCAAAGACTGTATCGAGTTCTATGTCGCGAAAGAGTTCGATGAACCCTTTCGCCGCCGGACCCTTGAAGCCATTGCGGCGATGAAGCCAAAGCGCAGTACGCGGATGGGTCCGGCGATTCGCCACGCGGCGCGAAAGCTCGCCGCTGCCGGTGCCGCGCTCAAGGTGCTGTTGATCGTCAGCGACGGGTTCCCGCAGGACTGCGACTACGGACCTGAGCGCGGCAACCACGAATACGGGGTGCGCGATACGGCGAAGGCCCTGGAGGAAGCTGAACGCGCGGGAATCCACACTTTTTGCGTGACCGTCGACCGGTCCGGCCACGACTATCTGCGGCGGATGTGTCCCGAAACGCACTACATGGTGATCGAGGAAACGGAGGGTTTGCCGGCAGCCCTGCAGAAAGCCTACCGGCAATTGACCCAGATCTGAGTGCCCCACAGCCGGTGCCTTTGGCTCCGGTCTTCTCCTTGCGAGGGGTTCCCCCTCGCGCTCCCCGGCTGAAGGCTGTTCTCTTGCGAGGGGTTCCCCCTCGCGCTCCCCGGCTGAAGGCTCCGGCCCGGCCCCGCTCGTCGCCCATGTATCAACCGCCCCGGGTCGCTGACGCTCCCCGGAGACGTTTGTTCCATGGAAGTGGGCGCGGTTGCCGAAGCAACCCTTGCTCGTCTAGTCGTCGCCCCCCATGATGCCGAACAGGCTCAGCAGGTTCATGAACAGCAGGTAGATCGAGACGAACAGACTGTTCGTGGCGATGATGTAGTTCGTTTCGCCGCCACGCACGATCGCGCTCGTCTGATACAGCATGAGCGCGCAGGCGATCAGCACCATCATGCCGGAGATCGCTGCAGCGAATGCCGAGAGATCGAAGAAGAACGAGCAGATGATGACGCCGATTACGACGAAGAATCCGACCACGAGGAACGATCGCAGGAACGAGAAGTCCTTCTTGGTCGTGATCGTGTAGAGCGAAAGGCCAAAGAACGTGGCCGCCGTGACACCGAGCGCCTGTGCGACCACCCCGGGTTGAACTGCGGCATAGTAGCTGACGATCGGTCCGGCGACGAAACCGATGAAACCGGTGAACATGAAGGTCCAGAACAGGCCCCAGACGCTGTTCGCCGTCTTGTTGACTAGGTAGGACAGGCCGAAGAAACCGACAAGATAGACGATGAAACCGGCCATCCCGCCGAAGAACGGCACGTTCAACGCTGCCGCTACGGTCCCGGTGACGCAGGCGAACGCCACCGTGAACGCCAGCAGAATGTAGGTGTTGCGCAGTACCTGGTTGACTTCAACGGCAGGACGCGTGTTGCTTGCAAGGGTTCTGAATTCGGCCATGTGTTCCTTCCAGTGCGTCGGTTATGACTTATATAGGGAAATCTGCATGCATTATCAAGGTGTGGGAGGTCTTGTCCACGATTTTCTTAACTAGCTAATAACAAACGATTTATTCTCCGGAAGCGGGTGTCGGCCCTTGACAAGCGGCGGTCGTGTTCCGACAATCCGCGCCCCTGTTGTGGCTACGTAGCTCAGCTGGTAAGAGCACGCGACTCATAATCGCGGGGTCGGCGGTTCGAGTCCGCCCGTAGCTACCACATTCCCGGCAGTGGGCCGCCCGGCCCACTGCCGTTTCCCGCTTACTCTCGTATGATGCACCGCATGATCGACGCCCGCGTCAGGGACATCGCCCGGGAGATTGCGAAGGCTCACGGCCGCGCGCTCATCGTCGGCGGCTACGTGCGGGACATGTTGCGCCACGAGCCGTCGAAGGATCTCGATATAGAGGTCTACGGGATTGATTTGGACGCGTTGCGAAACCTGCTTCAGCGACACGGCAGCGTGTTGTCGGTGGGTCGGGCTTTCGGCGTGCTGCGCCTGAAGGAACTCGATGCGGACTTTTCGCTGCCCCGGCGCGACAGCAAGGTCGCGCCAGGGCATCGTGGTTTCGAGGTCAGGTGCGACCCGGACCTCGACTTCAAGACCGCGGCGCGTCGCCGGGATCTCACCGTCAACAGCATGGGTCTCGATATTCTGACGGGAGAAGTCCTGGATCCCTACGGTGGCCGTCGGGATCTTGAGCGCAGGCTGCTCCGCGCGGTGGATGCAGACACCTTTGCCGAGGATCCGCTGCGCGGCCTGCGTGTGGCGCAGTTCAGCGCGCGCTTCGACATGCGCGCGGATGCGGCGCTGGTGGAACTGTGTGGGCGGCTGGACTTGCGGGAGGTTTCTCCCGAACGCGTGTTCGAGGAGTTCCGCAAGCTGTTGCTCAAGGGCAAACGCCCGTCCGTGGGGCTTGAGTTCCTGCGGGACTCGACGCTGTTGCGGTTCTTTCCGGAACTGGAAGCGTTGACGCGAGGCTCGCACACCTGTGCGTGGTCACGCACGCTGAATGCACTGGATGCGGCGGCGAAGCTGCGTCGAGGCGGCGACGATGACCTGGTGTTGATGCTCGCAGCGATGTGCCATGCCGTGCAACAAGGGGAGGGCGACGCCTCTCGGCGGGGGCCTGACGACATCAACGCCCTGCTTGCGCGTATGCGCGCGCCGAAGGATGTTGTCAGGGCAGTCTCGGCGCTCGCCGAGCACAGCCGGAAGCCGGCCTCGTTCGTTGCAAACGACGCCGCACCGGGAGACTACCGGCTTTTGTCGCGTAGGCTTGGTGCGGCGGGCGCAACGTTGGAACTCCTCGCCCGATTGGCGCAGACCGCGGGCACGCCGTCGGAGCGATTCCTCGCGCGGGCCAGGAATCTCGGGGTCGATCGCAGCGCACCGGCGGATGTTGTCGGGGGGCGTCACCTGATCGGCAGAGGATTCGAGCCGGGACCTCGCCTTGGTGCGATGCTCGAACTTTGCCGGGATGTGCAGGATGAAACGGGTTGGCTCGATCCGGAACGTATCCTGGACGAGGCGCTAGCCCGCGCGTCAGAAGACGCCTGACGTCCCCATCATTGGGCGCGCCCGGCGCGAAATGCCTACATGTTGTCCGTCCGTGCCGCACGACCGAGGTAGCCGCCGTGGTGGCGCATGCCCCAATCGCGCTTTGTCACGCCCTTTGACTCCATCAGGGCGAGCGCGATGGCATCGCTGATCGCCAGCATGACGGCCATGGAAGAACTCGGCGTCAGGTCCAGGGGGCAAGCTTCGGAGACGACGCCCATGTCGAGCACGATGTCGGACAGGCCCCTTAATTCCGAATCCGGGTGAGAAGTCACACCGATGATTTCCGCAACGCCGAGATGGCGCGAGAACTCCATGATCTCCAGCACCTCGGTGGACTTTCCGCTGGTGGAGAACGCGATCATGATGTCGTTCTTGTCCACGAGTCCGAGGTCGCCATGTGCTGCCTCCGCGGGGTGCACGAACACCGCGGGGGTGGCAGTCGAACAGAGCGTCGCAGCGAACTTGCGCGCAATATGGCCAGCCTTGCCAATCCCGGTCGTGATCACTTTCCCCTGGCAGCCCTTCAGTCTTTCGACCGCCGTCACGTAATCGTCGGTGACGCGAATACTCCCGATCGCCTCGGCCTCGGCGGCAATCACCGCCTGCATGCGTTGCTTTATGTCCAATCCGACATCCAGTTTCAAAACGTTGCGCCGATGGTCGCTGTCCCGTCGGCGTTTGACAAGGTTGGCTCTCGTGGCACGTCGGCGCGCTTGCGCGACGGTCTATGGCAGACTGCGGCAACCGGTGACGCCGGCAGGGCCATGAGAATCGTCGTTTTCCAACATGCCAAGGTAGAACATCCGGGGATGTTTCGGAACCTCTTTCGCGAGGACGGTTACACCTGGGATGTGGTCGAACTCGACCGAGGCGACACGATTCCCGATCTCGACCCCTACGACCTGATGCTCGTCATGGGTGGTCCGCAGGATGTCTGGCAGGAATCCGAGCACCCGTGGCTGGTTGAAGAGAAGGCGGCGATCAGGCGATTCGTCGTCGAGATGCAGCGCCCGTTCCTTGGCGTCTGCCTGGGCCATCAACTCCTCGCGGTGGCATTGGGCGGTACGGCAGGACTTTCGAAGACCCCGGAAGTGGGCGTCATGCCGGTGGAACTCACATCCGCAGGCAAGGTGGATCCGCTGTTTCGCGGCATGGGCTCTTCGATAACGGTGCTGCAATGGCACGCTGCGGAGGTCTCGTCGCTGCCAGCGGCGGCGACTGTGCTCGCATGTTCGGAGCACTGTGCCGTACAGGCGTTCCGGTACGGCACTCGCGCCTATGGGCTGCAATATCATGTCGAGATCACCGGCGACACGGTGGATGAGTGGGCCGCGATCCCGGTCTATGCCGCTGCGCTCGGGCGGGCGCTGGGCGACGATGCGCTTGCCGTGCTGCGCAGCGACGTGGCGGATCGACTCGCATCCTTCGGCGAAGACTGTCGCCACCTGTATCGAAACCTGAAGCGGGTGGCGCACGGATGAACCTGATGCCCCTGCCGCAGAAGGTGATCCCCGGCAGCGGATATACGTCTGCAAGCGGACTCGAGACCCGTGGCGCGGCATCACCGCGGCTGGCGGCGGCGGTATCGCGTTTCGAGCGCCGCCTGGCATCGATCCTCCGCGAATCTGCGACGGACGACCCGAAGCATGGCCGAGCCCGGCTCGATATCGTGTCTGGACCCGCCTCGGAGTACCCGGCGCTCGGGGATGACGAGCGCTACCGAATCGAGATCTCGACGGGACGCATTCGCATCGAAGCCCCCCGTGAATGGGGCGTGCTACGCGGGCTTGCGACCCTGGTCCAACTGGCCTGCCGCCGGGGCCAGGAGCATTGCTTCCCGCATTGCGTGGTCGAGGATGCTCCGAGGTTCGCCTGGCGCGGCCTGATGATCGACACGGTCCGCCATTTCATCTCCATCGCCACCCTGGAGCGGACGTTGGACCTGATGGAGTTCTACAAGCTCAACGTCTTGCACCTGCACCTGAGTGACGATCAGGGATTTCGGTTCCTGGGGAAGGCGTACCCCGAACTTGCGGACCCCCGCGAACACTACACGCAGGATGAGCTCACGGCCCTGGTGAGACGCGCCGCGGCGCGCGGTATTCGCGTGGTACCGGAGTTGGACGTGCCGGGACATTCGGCGAGTTGGCTCGCGGTCCACCCGGAATGGGGGCTCGGCGAGCGGGTTTCCGCGGTCAGCAGACGTTTCGGCGTGCACGCGTCCTGTCTCGATCCGGACAATCAGCACGCCATGCGCGCCGTAACTACGCTGTTTGGCGAACTTGCGCAAGTGTTTCCTGATTCGCACGCGCACTTCGGCGGCGACGAAGTCATGCTCCCGCGCGGACAGGATGCGCGCGCGATGCAAGCCGCGTTCAACGTGCGCATGGCAGAGATCCTGCACGGTCTAGACAAGTCGCCCATGGCATGGGACGAAGTCATCCAGCCGGATCTGCCCCGGAGCGTCGTCATCCAGAGTTGGCGCGGTGCGGGTGCGCGCGCCCGAGCGCTCGGCGCAGGTTTCGACACAGTGTATTCCGCGCCCTACTATCTGGACCTGTTCTATCCGGCCGATCTGCACTATGCATGCGACCCCGCAACGGGCGCGGCGGCAGACTTTGCCGGTGATCCGCGGCTTGCGCATGTGCGCGATGGCCTGCTGTCCCTGTCGCGCCAATGGGATGCCGGGACGACGGAGGAGAACGGCACTGAAGAGGGGCGCGTGCTGGGCGGAGAAGCATGCCTGTGGACGGAGTTGGTGACCGACGAGCTGCTCGACACGAGACTGTGGAGCCGCATGCCCGCCATTGCCGAACGCTTCTGGTCTCGTGGCGATGTGCGGGACACGGACGACATGTATCGGAGGCTGGTGGCCACCCATGAGACCCTTGCTCACATGGGCGTGGTCGATCCGGACAGGGATGTGCGGCGAAGGCTGATTTGGTCGGGACTGTCGCGGGAGGACGCCATTGGACTGATGCCGCTGATCGAAATGCTTGAACCGGTCAAGTGGTATGCACGACTGCTGGGCGGGTCGAGCCCGGGGACCGTCGATGCCGCACGGCCCTACGATGCGGACACGCCGCTCGATCGCGTGGTCGACTTTATCCCCGCCGAGAGTCTTGCGGCCCGGCGCGTGGCGGCTATGCGCGACGCACATCGTTTGCGGAACATCGTCGCTGGATGGCGTAGTCAGCGCGACCACGTTGAACAATGCTCAGGTAAGGGCATCGTCGAGGATCTGACCCGCGTCTCGGCGACGCTCTCTCTCCTGGCCGACCAACTCGACGCCCACCTTTGCGGTCGGCGGGCGCACGTTCCCGACGCGGCGCTTGAACCTCACGGGGAATACATGCTGCCGGTGGCCCTGCATCTTGCCCAGCGTTTCTCCCGGGGGCCGGCGTGCTCGTAGTGGAAGTGTCCCAAAGCCGGCGCCTCCGGCGGCGCTGCCTGAAGGCGATGACCGCCATCCTGCTCCCGATGCTGCTGGTGGCGTGCGCATCTTCTTCGCCCATGCAGTTCCTTTCAGGCGCCGACATGGTCTACCCGCCTGCCGCCAAGGCGGAGGGCATAGAGGGCCATGTCGTCATTCGCTACGACGTCACCGTGCAGGGTGCGGTGGCCAACCCCGAGGTCGTGGAGGCAGAGCCGGAAGGCGTCTTCGAGGAGGCGGCGCTCGCGTCTATCGCCCAATGGCGTTTCCGCCCGGCGACGGTGGGCGGCGAGGCCGTAGAGACCTCGGGTGTCGTCAGCACGTTACGCTTCCGGCTGGCAGAAGACGACTATGCCGACTATTAGCGCGGGTATTCGGTTGTTATTCGCTGGCGGGATTGCGGCTGTCCTGCTGGCGGGCTGTGGCGGCGACAGCCTGACGCCCATTCTCGGTTGCGAGAACGCCTTCGGCATCGAAGTCGATTGCCGGTTTCAGAATCCGGAAGACCTGGCTCTGGCCCCGGATGGGCGGATCATCGTCAGTCAATTCGGCGGCATGGACGGTAGTCCGGGCAACCTGGTCCTGTATGAACCGGCCACGCGGTCGCTGACCCCGATGTTTCCCGAGCCATCGGTCGAAGCAGAGCCGGAATGGGGCGACCCGAATTGCGCTTTTCCCGAGTCGTTCTCGCCCCACGGCATCGACATCGAGACCCGTTTGGATGGACGCCATCAACTCGCCGTCGTCAACCATGCGGGCAGGGAGTCGGTGGAACTGTTCCAGGTCGCCGGGGATGGCGCATTGACTTGGCGGGGCTGTGCCGAAGCTCCCGAAGGCGGCTATCTCAACGACGTCGTCCTGATGCGTAACGGTGGTTTCTGGGTCACGCGCATGCTGGACCAGGGCAGCGATGCCTGGGCCTTCCTTCGCGCGCAATTCGGTTTCGACACAGGCTGGGCCTACGCCTGGTCGCGGACGGCAGGCTTCAGCAAAATGTCTGGAAGCGATGCGCCGTTCCCGAACGGCATTGAGAAGTCGCACGACGAGCGCCATGCATTTCTCAACACCTTTCGCGGTGCCCGAAAGATCGACATGGCTACCGGAATGGTCGTGGCCGAACGCACCATGAAGCCCCTGGACAACAGCTATTGGTCCCAGGATGGACGTCTGCTCGTCGCATCGCATACGGGATCCCTGGCGCAGTTGTTGGCCTGTAGCTCGGTTCCCGAAGGGGCCTGCGGCATGCCCTTCGAGATTGTCGCTCTCGACCCGGGAGACCTTTCCGAGCAGGTCATGATCGCGCACGAAGGCGCGCCGATGGGCGGGGCCACCATTGCCCTGCAACACAACGGCGTCTACTACCTGGGTTCGTTCGCTGGCGACCGCCTGGGGGTGGTCGATTTGTCTCCGTAGTCGCGTGGCGAGAAGCCGGAAAACCGTAGGAACTGTGGCGATAATGGGTTAACTTTGCGCTTTGTGGACTCCTTCGACGACATTCGTCCCTATCGTGACGAGGAAGTACCTGCGGTACTGAACCGGTTGGTGGAAGACCCGAACGCTTTGCGCGGGGTCGCCGGATTCGTCGCGCCATGGTGTTACCGGCTTGCTCCCGGACTGACGTTGGCGGCGACGAAGCTTGGTCTGACGCGGCAGGTGCGCGGACTCGACTCGGTAGATGCGCTGCAGCTTGCGCTGACGGCGTATTTCGAAAAGCTGATCCGCCGGACCACAACGGGTTTCACGTGGGATGGCGTTGATGCCCTTGACCCGAGCCAGCCACATCTCTTCGTCTCCAACCATCGCGACATCGCCCTCGACTCCGGTTTCATGAACTACGCGTTGTGGTTGTCGGGCCGCAGGACGACCCAGATCGCAGTGGGGGACAACCTGCTGACGAACGGAACGGCGATTGACCTGATGCGTCTGAACAAGAGCTTTTCGATCGCGCGGGCAGAGACTGGCGCGAAAGCCCAGTTCGCCTCGCTGATGAAGACCTCGAGCTACATCCGGTCCAGCATCGAAGCCGGGGAGTCTGTCTGGATCGCGCAGCGGGAGGGCCGGGCCAAGGATGGCGTCGATCAATCCAATCCGGCGCTGTTCAAGATGTTCCTGCTGGCCTACCGGGACGAGTTCCGCTCCTTCGATGAATGGCTTGAACGGGTGGCTCTCGTGCCGGTGTCGATCTCCTACGAACTCGATCCCTGTGCCGCGATCAAGGCCAAAGAACTGTACTTCATGGATCGCGATGGCAAGTACGACAAGAACGAAGGGGAAGATATCCGCAGCATGGCGATGGGTATCTTTGGCTTCAAGGGCAGGGTTCACGTGTCCTTCGGTGAGCGCGTAGAGCGCGGATTCGAGCAGGCGGAGGACATTTCAGCGCACGTGGACCGGATGATCGTTCGCAACCTCAAGACTTATCCCACGCATGTGCTTGCGCTCGACGGCTGTGCCGAACTGGATCCCCAGGTGAGAAAGGCGTTCTACAAGGCACTCGATGGTTGCCCGAGGGAACACCGCAAGTTCGTGTTGATGCAATACGCGAACCAGTTGCGGCACAAGCGCGACCTCGAGCGGAGATTCGAACTGACCCGGAAGTCGCCGACTCGCGCGGATCGGGCTGCGATCGCGGAATCCGCTGAACCGGTCTCGGTCGAAGCTCACGATTTGACTCGCCCGTAGATTCAACCCACTACCGTTGGGTTCGCGCGGCGGCCCAGACGCGCACCGTCGTGGCGCCCGCATCCAGCAGTGTCAGGGAGATTTCGGCTGCCGTCGCCCCGGTGGTCATTACGTCGTCGACGACCGCTATGTCCTTTCCGGAGAAGTCCCTGTACGCCCGGTAGGCACCCGACAGGTTGCGTCTGCGGGCTGCGGCATCGAGGGATCGTTGCGGCGTGGCGTGGCGGATGCGCTTGAGCCCGCGGTAAGCCACTGGCACGCCGACCTGGCGCGCGATCTGCGCGGCGAGCAGGGCTGCCTGGTTGTATCCGCGCTGAACGCGACGGCGATACGTCAAGGGCACCGGCAGAATGAGATTCGGCGGGTCGTCGGAAGCCAGCGCATCGCGCATCAGCGTTGCCAGGATGCGTGCCTCGATCAGTCCGTTGCCGTGTTTCAGGCCGTGGATCAGCCTGGTGAGGGGAGGAACATAGAGATACGGCACAACGGCGCGCGCGTACGGCGGCGGTGCCACCTGGCAAGCGGGGCACGTCCCCTCGCGGACAGGCGTTGGGATCGCGCAGCGGGGACAGGCACCGACATTCGGCCTCAGGTCCGCTGCGCAAGCCCGGCAGAGGTCCATGGCCTGATCGCCGTGGCCCTGGCATAGAACGCATCTTCCGGGTAGAAGCCTCCAGAGCATCGCGATGATCCCAGTGTCGGGGAAGTGGGTTTATAGCGTGATCAACGCTCCCGGACTGTGAGAAACCCACCATTGAGGGTGTAAGACCTTGGCGTCACAATCCCATGTCTTGATCGCCGACGGGAAGTCAGCGCGCATATGTCACCAAGGGCCGCGATGATCGCGCAGGATTTTTTTCGTGTGCGCGTGCTCAGAGCCCTCAGCCGGGGAGCGCGAGGGGAAACCCCTCGCAAGAGAAGAGACGGAAGCATAGCCGTGCCATATGGTGGAGCAAGCACGTGCGCGCACACGGAAAAAACACAAGCGAGGGCGCGGCAGCGCGGTATGTTTCTCGTCCGAACGTCGAAAAATGGACGTACCTCATTGAAATACACTGACCTATGTTGATTCAACAAGCGCCTTGGTGAGATATGCGCGCCAGTGCATTGAGTAAGGGACGTCCGGCATGGATCGCCAGGACGATTGCACGCAGGTTGACGGCGGCCCTGATTGGCCTCGTCGTTGCCTCACTGCTCGTCTATGTCGCGATCCCCGTGGACGAGTCGATCGTATCGTCGACCGATGGCGGCTTTCTTGACATGCACGTGCATACGGCGGGAGTCGGTGCCGGGGGCAGCGGTGCGTTCATCAACAGGGAAATGCGGGAGAGCTTGCGCTTCCCCATTTACCTGGGTGCCTTCGGCGTCAGTGAAGAAGAACTGCACGGCGAGGGTGACGATGTCGTTATCGAGAAGATCAGCGCCCACGTCGCAGCGTCTCGAAGAGTCGACAAGGCCGTGGTCCTGGCGCTGGATGGTGTCATCGATGCCGAGGGAAAGCTGGATCGCGAGGCCACGCAGCTCTACGTGCCGAATGACTTTGTTGCCCGCGAAACGCGCCGCTACGAGAACCTCTGCTTCGGTGCCAGCGTCAATCCGTACCGCCCCGATTCGCTGCGAGAATTGCACGACGTCAAGGCGCAGGGCGCGTTATTGATCAAGTGGATACCCAACATCATGCACATCGATCCGGCAGACGAGGCGATCACCCCGTTTTACCGGGAACTCGTCGCGCTCGACCTTCCCCTGTTGAGCCATGCCGGACACGAGAGTTCGTTTGCAACCGCCAGGAACGAGTACGGCGACCCCCGCCGGCTGGCGCTGCCACTTTCCCTTGGCGTCACGGTGATCGCAGCCCACATCGGGACTACGGGCACGAACGAGGGAGAGGGCAACTTCGAGCGAATCCTGCCGATGTTCGACCGCTACCCCAATCTCCATGCGGACATTTCCAGCCTGACGCAGGTCAATAGGCTCGGATTCCTGAAGCAGGCGCTGGCGGTGCCTGGACTGGACGAGCGATTGGTCTACGGCACGGATTGGCCCCTGCAGTTCTTTCCGCTCGTTTCTCCCCACTACCATCTCGACCACATCGACCTATCCGCCGCAAAGGCGATTGCCGCCATCGACAACCGCTGGGACCGGGACGTGGCCCTCAAGGAAGCGCTCGGCACCCCTCGCCACGTCTTTGCGAAGAGCGCGGAACTATTGGACGTGAGTCGCTGCAACGCCGGAAAGGAGGCTGGGGAAGATGCTGCCTCCGAGTAACAGCGTATGGCTCATTAGGAGTAATCATGCAGCGTGCGGATGAAGCGCTACTGCATTGATCGGATGCCGTCTTTCACTCCCGCGCAAGCCTTTCGGCAAGTTTTCCGCAAATGCCGCCAAAATTGCCGTTGGACATGATGACGACGTGACACGGAGATGTGCTGGGTCTGGTCAGACGCGCCACCAGTTTATCGATGTCGACTTCGACGCTCGCCTCGACCACGCCGCTGCGGGTCAACTCTTTCAGATCCCACTGGATGTTCTCGCCCCGGAACCAGATCACTTCGTCTGCGGGCGCGCAACAGTGCGAGAGTTCGCTACGCAGCGAGCCCAGCGACATGGTGTGCGTGCGCGGTTCGACTACCGCGACGATACGTTCGGCGCCGACCTTGTGCCGCAGGGCCTGGAGGGTTGCGCGGATAGCGGTGGGATGATGGGCGAAGTCGTCATACATCCTGACGCCGTCGCGTTCGGCGAATAGCTCGAGGCGTCTTTTTACGCCCTTGAAATGACACAACGCCTCTACGGCGCATTCGGCGGATACACCTGCGTGGCGGGCGGCGGCGATGGCCGTGAGCGCGTTGCAAACGTTGAATTCACCCAGGAGGTCCCAACTCACGCGACCGATCGGGTTGCGGTTCAGGCACACATCGAACGCACTGCCGGCAGGATCGGCATTCTCCGTGTGCCAGGTGTCGCCGCTGTCGATTGGAAGCCGCCTGCGCCGTCTGGCAGTCGACTCGTAGCGCGCAACGGGGGTCCAGCAACCCATGGCAAGAACCTGGTTTACCGCGCGGTCTCTCGTCGGAGCGACGATCAGGCCTTCGCCGGGCACGGCGCGAACCAGGTGGTGGAATTGGGTCTGAATCGCCCTCAGACTGTCGAAGATGTCGGCGTGATCGTACTCCAGGTTGTTGATGATGAGCGTTCGTGGTCGGTAGTGGATGAACTTGGAGCGTCGATCAAAGTAGGACGTGTCGTACTCGTCGGCTTCGACCACGAAAAACGGCTTGTCGCCCAGACGCGCGGATGACTCGAAGTTCCGCGGCACGCCTCCGATCATGTACCCCGGCGCGAGCCCGGCGTAGTCCAATATCCAGGCGACCATGCTGGCCGTCGTTGTCTTGCCGTGCGTACCTGCCACGGCGATCACCCAGCGACCCGGAAGCACCACGTCCCCCAGCCACTGGGCGCCCGACATGTAAGGGAGGTTCCGGTTCAGGATGTGCTCGATCCCGGGATGGCCACGGCCCAGTTGTGCGTTGCCGATGATGGCGAGGTCGGGAGGCGGGTCGAGCTGCGCGGGGTCGAAACCCTCGAACACCTTGATGTCGGCGTCCGCGAGTTGATCGCTCATGGGAGGATAGAGAACCTTGTCGGACCCCGAGACCTGGTATCCGGCCTCTCGCGCAATGCGGGCGAGCCCTCCCATGAGCGTGCCTCCAATGCCCAGAAAATAGAGACTGTGGGGCACTATCTCAGGACACCGACGGCGGCGAGGCTGACGAAAAGCGCAAAGATGCCAACTCCGAAAGCGATGACGATGCCGAACATGAGGGTGGTGTTGAACGCACGCTGGTAGATGAACCCCCAGACCACGATGCCCCAGGCCTGGAGGAGGAATGTTGCGATAACCGGCGACACTCCCATCAGCTTGCTGAGTTCGCTTGCGACAACGATGAGGACGCTGATCATCAAGTCAGTGCCGATCAATGCGGTCAGTGTCGCCAGGAAACGCTCGTCGAGCTTGCGGATGGACAGTGCGGACCGGGTAACCGCAGCGATGATCGCGATATTGACAAGGCCGACGCCCAACGCTTGCAACATCGTAAGCGCCTCCGGGTCTTCCGAAAACGTCAAGCGGTGGTGGAGGAGCGCCACCGCAATGTCGGCAATGAGCAGGACCACCGCGAACCAGACCCGCGCGGGCACCGACTCCGGACCGGCACGCAGAATGCAGATCCTCCAGAAGAGCGTCACAAGGGAGACCATGCGAGAAATTGTCGCACAAATGGCCCACAATCCACGCGGGGAATCGAGGGATCTTGCCGGAAAGGGACGAACGCATGTCGAACACACGAGGGGTGCCGGGCGGCGACTCGCGAAGGAATGCATTCTACGCGCAGTCTGGCGGGGTAACCGCCGTCATCAATGCAACGGCCTGCGGTGTTATCGAGACGGCCAGGCGGCATGGAGACCGGATCGGCAAGGTCTTCGCGGGCCGCAACGGTATCCTGGGCGCGCTTTGTGAAGAACTCATCGACACGAGCAGGGAAACGCCTGCGGCCATAGCGGCGCTGCGCGAGACCCCCGGGGGCGCTTTCGGTTCTTGCCGATACAAACTCGCACCGCCCGAGAAGGACGAGCGCGAGTACGCCCGGCTCATGGCCGTATTCCGTGCCCATGATATCGGCTACTTCTTTTACAACGGTGGTGGCGACTCCCAGGACACGGCACACAAGGTCGCCGAATTGGGCGAACGCGAAGGCTATCCCATTGCATGTATCGGCATTCCCAAGACCGTCGACAACGACCTTCCCCTTACGGACACCTGTCCCGGCTTTGGGTCTGTGGCCAAGTACGTCGCCGTTTCCATTCGGGAGGCAGCTCTCGATGTCGCGTCCATGTGCGAGACTTCCACCAAGGTGTTCATTCTCGAAGTAATGGGTCGCCACGCAGGGTGGATAGCCGCCGCAGCGGGACTCGCGCAACACGACCGGCATGACGCTCCGCACCTCATCCTGTTTCCGGAAACACCCTTTGACGAGGAGGATTTCCTGAAGAAGGTCAGGGAGACGGTCGAGGCAAACGGGTACTGTGTCATTGCCGCATCGGAAGGGACGCGTTACGCCGACGGCCGGTTCTTGGCGGAAGCGGGTACCCGCGACGCGTTTGGACATGCACAGCTCGGCGGCGTCGCTCCGGTGCTCGCGGAAATCGTGAATTCGGCCCTCGGTTACAAGTATCACTGGGCGGTGGCCGACTACCTGCAGCGCTCTGCTCGCCACATCGCCTCCGGTATCGATGTGGAGCAGGCCTACGCGGTGGGAGAGGCGGCGGTGGAGTTCGCGCTCGCCGGGAAGAACGCCGTCATGACTGCCGTCGTGCGCACGTGCGACAAACCGTACGGGTGGCGCATCGGTGAGGCGCCGCTCAAGCGCGTGGCCAACGTCGAACGCAGGATGCCGAAGGCATACATCAGGAAGGATGGCTACGGCATCACGGCAGCGGCGCGCCGCTACCTGGAGCCACTCATCGCCGGCGAGGCGTATCCGCGGTACGTGAACGGATTGCCGAATTATGTCTCGCTGAAGAATGCACTGGCGCCGAAAAAACTCGAGCCCTGGGCCGCTTGAGTAGCGCACCGGACAGGACTTGCCGCAGAATTCAACGTTCTTGACCTCGGGAGACTGATATCAAACTAGGCGTAGCATTCCCCCAGACCGAGATTGGTACCGACCCGGAGGACGTCGCGCGCTTTGCCACCGCCGCCGAGGAGACCGGCTACGACCATGTCGTCGTTTTCGATCATGTGCTCGGCGCCAACCCGGCAAGCCGCCCCGAGTGGCGTGGCGCCTATACGTCGGAGAGCCAGTTCCTTGAGCCGTTCGTGCTCTTCGGCTACTTGGCGGGTCTGACGCGGACGCTGGAATTCGTGACCGCGGTCCTCATCCTGCCGCAACGGCAGACTGCGCTTGTCGCAAAGCAGGCCGCCTGTGTCGATGTGCTGTCGCGGGGCAGCCTGCGGCTGGGCATCGGCACTGGCTGGAACGACGTCGAATACGAAGCGCTCGGGGAGGACTTTCACAATCGGGGTGTGCGCAGCGAAGAGCAGATCGAGGTGATGCGCAGGCTCTGGGCGCACGAGACCATCGAATACGAGGGCAGGTGGCACAGGATTCCCGATGTCGGGCTGAACCCGTTGCCGTCCCGGCGTTCCATTCCCGTCTGGCTGGGCGGGATGGCGCCGCAGGTACTTGACCGGGTGGCGCGGCTGGCGGACGGCTGGTTTCCCTTCTATAACGATGACCTTGCGGCGCAGATTGAGTCCATTCGCACTGCTGCCCGTGCGGCTGGCCGGGACCCGGACGACATCGGTGTGGAGTGTATTCAGCCCCTGGGCGATTGCGGAAGCGCTGAACTGGACCGGCTCAAATCGTTGCGGGACATGGGCGTGACCCATACATCCGTCATCACCATGAACCATGGATTCGACGAGCCTGCCGGTCACGTCGACGCGATCGGGCGCTACTGGGATGCCGTGGCGTCGAAAGTCTAGGGGAAAGCTCTCCGCGCCGGTCCACAGGACGGTGGGCTAAGGCGGTTCGAGTTCTTGCCACCACTGTGCCGGTAGCGGCTCGGAGACGGGCCATACCCGGTCCAGGGTATCGCCGGCGAACACCTCTCCGTTCTTGACCACGTAGACGATGTCGTCGGAGTGGCGTATGTCCGCCAGGGGGTCGGCATCGAGCACGACGAGGTCGGCAAGTTTTCCGGGCGTGATCGTGCCGATGTCTTCGGCAACTCCGATCATCTCGGCGCCATGCAAGGTGGCGGCGCGCAGGGCCTCGTAAGGCGTCAGTCCGCCGCTCGCGAGCGCCCACAGTTCCCAGTGGTAGCCGAGTCCCTGCAGTTGGCCGTGCGAACCGACGCCCACATGGCCGCCCGCACGGATGATCTTGGCGGCCTGGGCGGCGACCCTTTGGAAAACATGCTCGGAGTCGGCGAACCAGGGTACCCGCAGAGTGCGCCCAGCGAGCAGTTGCGGGGGAGTGAAGCGCTTGAGCTTCGTGTCGTTCGCGGGTGACTCCCTGGTGAAGAAGTAATTTTCCGCCGCGGGCCCACCGTAGGCTACGAGCAGTGTTGGCGTATAGGCGATGCCCGAGCGCGCCACCAGTTGCACGACATCCGGGTGCAGGTCGACTATCGGGAAATTGTGCTCGTTGCCGCTGAAGCCGTCGATGATGTGGGTCATGTCGAGCTTCATGTCGAGCGCGCCTTCCGTCGTCGGCATGAGTCCCAGCGTTTCCGCGGCCTGCACGATCCACTGGCGCTGTTCGCGGTTGCCGGCGATATAGGACTTGAGGTTGCGTACCCGGTAGTGATCCTTGTAGCGCGACAGCACCCTGCGCGCGTGTTCGTACGATCCGAAGCGGTTGTCATTGAATATGCCCGGGCCGGTGGACAAGAGGCGCGGCCCGATCATGCGCCCCGCATCGATCAGGTCCTTGTGGGCGAGGATATCCACAGTGCTTGGCTGCACGTCGATGACCGTCGTCACGCCGTATGCCAGGTTCGCCAGGAGCGCCCAGTTGCTCATGTCGATGACGCGTTGCAGCAACGGAACATGGGCGTGAGTGTCGACGTAGCCCGGGACGATGAAACGCCCGGAGACATCGATGACCGAGGTGCCGTGGGGGATTTCGACTTCGTCCGTGCTCCCGACTTGCGTGATACGGCCCCGCTGCATCACGATCACCGCGTCTTCGATGGGTTCGGCGTCGGGTTCCATCGAAATGACGGTGGCGCCGGTCAGTGCCAACACTCCGTCAGGTTCGTGGCGGGGCAGGTAGATCTCGATCGTGGCGCCCACGACCGACGAGTGCTCTTCGGCGATTTCCGGCGAGTCGTCCTGTGCGGGGTCTTCTTTCTCCTCCTTGCCCGCCGCGTTGTTGTTCTCGTCCGGGTCGAACTCGACCGAAGCCAGCGCACGCCGGTATACGCGGTTGCCCACGGTCCAGTAGATGGTGTCGCCATCGGCGCTCCAGGCAGCTTCGTCGGCGCCGACATCGGTAAGTTGTGCCATGGGAATGGACGGCGCGTCGATGCTGGTCTCGACATCTGTCAGGTCGCGGCTGAGCAACCTCGCAACATGCAGTTGATTGGCGTGCGTTATCAGGACGGCCCGGCCGTCCGGCGAGATCTGGACATCGCCCGCCGGCACGTCGCCTTCCGTGTAGTAGATGCCGGGGCCTTCCACGCTGAGGTGCGTGCGTCGGTCGGTTCCGTCAAAACGCATCGATGTGAGTGCGGACCGTCCGCCCGAGTGGTAGACGTAGATTCGATCGGGCGCCGGCCCGAAATGGGGTGCCCGGTAGCCGCGGGCCGGCGTCACCACCCGCGTCTTGCCGCCGTCGGCCGGCAACCAGATGAGGTTCGTCCCTTCGGGTTCGCCGAAATCCCAGATCCGGTAAAGGCGGTCATAGCTTGCTGCGCGCAGGGCGACGATTCTCTTGCCATCGGGCGACCACGCCGGATCGCTGTAGAACGCCGCGCGCTGCGTCAGTCTCTGCGGCGCGCCGCGCCCGTTTGCGCGGGCGCGCCATATATGACCACCCCCGGGCGACCAAGTGACGTAGACGAGCCATCGCCCGTTGGGGGACCACGCCGGATGAAATGCCGGGATGTCCTCGTTGGTGACCGGCGTTTCCTTACCGGAAGCTGCATCGCGGACGAAAACGCGCGTCAGCGCGGAAAAGGCCAGCCGGTCGCCCGATGGCGAGGGCGCCAGGCCGCGTACGAGGTGGGCCTTCACGGGACCCAGCCCGAGGCGGTAGGGCGAATACAGGCGCGGTCCGATGGACTGGTCGACATCGAGCGTAAAGGGGATGGACGAAATCTCTCCCGTCGCCGTATCGACCTGGCGGATGCCTCCTTCGTGGGTATAGACGACCGCCGATCCATCGGGCGTGAAGGCATAACCCGGAAACAGGTCGCGGGTGAATCGCGATTCCTGGTCGTCGCGCTGTGCGGGGTAGGCCAGCCAGCGGTCCTCCCCAGTGTCAAGATCTCGCAACCTGAGCCCGCTCTCGCCCCGGTAACGGGTCACGTAGACAAGCACGGAACCGTCTGGGGACAACAAGGGACGCATCGCGCTGCCCTGCGCGCGGGTCAGGTAATCTTCTCTGCCGTCACGCAGGTCGAGCCGCGCTATTTGCCACAGGGGCAGCCGCACGTCGTAGGCAAATCCGCCGTCCTTGCGCGCGTAATACAGGTGGCGTCCGTCCGGAGAATAAACGGCGCCGAGCGCGTTCTCGCGATCGTCTGTGGGGGTGTTGGAGCCACTCTTGGCCTCGGTGATCTGCACGCCGCGTCCCCCATCGACGTGATAGGCCCACAACTCGAAGGTCCGCAATCCCCACTTGGTGCGCGATGCGACCACGTGTGTGCCGTCGGGCGACCACGACGGGGACGCGAACTCGATCGTCCCCTTGTCGGAGGACAGCTTGCGCGGTTCGCTGCCATCCGCGTTTGCGATCCACACGTTCTCGCTGCCGTCCCGGTCGCTCACGAAAACGATTCGCTTGCCGTCCGGAGAGAACCTCGGTTGAGAGTCGAACGCCATGCCGCTGGTGATGCGGCGGGCAGTGCCGCCTTCGACGGGCAGGACATACAGGTCTCCGACCGCCTCCATGACGATGGTCGAACCGTCGGGTGAAACGTCCAGGGACAGCCACGTCACGGCATCCGTTTCGAATGCGATTTGCCGTGACCCCTCGAGCGGGAGTTCTCCGGCCGACACGAGCAGTGACGTCGCGGAAAGGAGCGCCAGCACGGTCGCATGCACTTTGCGGAGGACTGTCATCGCCGGTGGGTTCATTGCGGGTGTGCTTGATCGCGCCCGGTCAGTCGTTCTCTTGCAGCCGCCGTTCGGCCATTTCGGCGGCACGGAAGATGGCGCGACCCTTGTTCATGCTCTCCTTCCACTCGAGATGGGGCAGGGCGTCCGCGACGATACCGCCGCCCGCGTCGATGTAGAGGGCGCCGTCCTTCACGACAGCGGTACGAATTGCGATGGCCGTGTCCATATTGCCGTTCCAGGACAGGTAGCCGACGGCGCCGCCGTAGATGCCGCGTTTTACGGGTTCCAGTTCGTCGATGATCTCCATCGCGCGAATCTTGGGCGCGCCGGACAGCGTGCCGACCGGCAATGTCGCGCGCAATACGTCCATCGCGGTCTTGCCGGCCTTGAGCCGGCCTTCGACGTTGGAAGAGATATGCATGACGTGGGAATACCGCTCGATCACGAACTGCTCCGTGACCTTCACCGATCCGGTTTCGGCGACGCGTCCCACATCGTTGCGACCCAGGTCGATCAGCATCAGGTGTTCCGCGATCTCCTTGGGGTCGTTCAGCAGCTCGGTTTCAAGCGCGAGGTCCTCTTCCCGTGTGTGGCCGCGCCGGCGGGTGCCGGCCAGGGGGCGGTTGACGATCATGCCATCCTCGACCCGCGCGAGGATTTCCGGCGATGAGCTGACGATGTGGAAGTCGCCGAGATGCATGAAGTACATGTACGGCGAGGGGTTCAGGCTGCGCAAGGCACGGTAGAGGTTGATCGGGGCGGCGTTGAACGGGATCGACATGCGCTGCGCCAGGACCACCTGCATGACATCGCCGGCGAGGATGTAGTCCTGGATCCGCTTCACCGCCTGCATGAAGTTATCCCTGCCGAACTGCGATACGAAATCGTCCTCCCGGGGTGGCTCGAAAGTGGTGGTCTCCGGGATCGGCGGCACGGGCGCCGCCAGGTTGGATGCGAACGTCTTGAGGCGGGCCATTGCACTGGCGTACGCGTCCGGAAGCGCCGGATCCGCCAGGGTAATGAGCTGCATCCGGCTTCTCAGGTTGTCGAACACGATGACGTCGTTCGACACCATGAGGAGTATGTCCGGTGTATGCATCCGGTCGGGAGGCGTCGAATGTGCGAGCCGCTTCTCGGTGTAGCGCACGGTGTCGTAGCCGAAGTATCCCACCAGGCCGCCGATGAAGCGCGGCAAGTCGGCGGACGCCGACTCCCCCCTGGGGACATGGAACCGGCCCTGGTAGGCCTCGATGAATGCAAGCGGGTCGTCGGTTTGGGTCGATTCAACGGTCTTGCCGCCGGTTTCGACGCTGACCGTGTCGCCGACGACGCGGATGACGGTGTCGCATGGCAGGCCGATAATCGAGTAGCGGCCCCACCTCTCTCCTCCCTGGGCGGACTCGAGCAGGTAGCTGTAGGGACCGTCAGCCAGCTTGAGGTAGGTCGAAAGGGGCGTCTCGAGATCCGCCGCGACTTCGCGCACGACGGGAATGCGGTTGTAGCCCGCCGCTGCCAGTCTGTCGAAGTCGTGCTGGTTCATCGTGCTAAGCAATCGATCCGTGACGTCATGAAGGTGCGACCGTTCCCGAGCGCAGTAGCGTTCTTGAGGCCCGCATCAAGCCGTGGCGCTAGAGTATCGCAACTGTTGGTGCTGCTTTCTAAACGAGGTTGGCCAGGGAGTCGATCAGACGGTCGGCGCCGAGGTCTTCCGGCGCGATGCCGCCCGGGTAGCCGTATCGGACGCAGGCCACGTTGCAGCCGGCCGCCCTGGCGCACTGCACATCGGTGATCGAATCGCCCACGAACAGCGTCCGGGCGGGGTCCACGCCGAGGGAAGCGCAGGCGTGCAGCGCGGGGTCGGCGGCGGGCTTGAATACGTCAAGCGTGTCGCCGCAGACGACGATTCCAAAGGGACTGGCAAGGTCCAGCGCGTCGAGCAGGCGGGTAGTCAGGCGGCTCACCTTGTTGGTGACGACGCCGAGGCTGGCTCGCGGGCCGAGGGAAGCCAATGATTCGCGAACCCCGGGGTAGGGCGCGCTCTCATCGGCGATGTGCGCGGCGTAGTACTCGAGAAACCGATCGAACATGGACTTCGCCAAGTGCGCGGGTGGTTCTTCACGGCCTTGATGTGCCAGCGCCTGCTCGATCATCCTGGCGACCCCGTGCCCGACCCAGCGGCGAGTCAGTTCCTCGTCCACCTCCGTGTAGCCATGTTCGGCGAGGCAGACGTTGAGTCCGGCCATGAGGTCGGGCGCGGTGTCGACCAATGTGCCATCGAGATCGAAAAGATAGGCGTCGTAGATTTCCATTTCTACCCGAGTAACTGCTTGCCGCAATATCCGGGCGCGAAACCCTGCGCCTGACCCGCATGACGCAAGCGTTTCCCGTAACCTACCATGTGGCAGTTTGCGGGAGGGAACGAATTTGCCCAGCTATTTTGACTTCCCTGACCTGCTGACGGGGAAGTGGGACTGTGAATGTGGATCGGCTTCGATGTGCTTGACAACGAAATACTAACTCTGAAAATACAAAACATGATTTTCAATTTTCAGGGTTAAATAAGTGCAAAGGACTGCGTTTATCGAACGCATAGAGACGCTGTTTCGCAGCCATCCGACGGTAGGCATCCTGGGGCCGCGGCAGTGCGGCAAGACGACGCTCGCACGGGACTACATCAAGTCGTCGGGGCGAAGGTGGGTGCATTACTTCGACCTCGAGGATCCCGAGGACTTGGCCCGACTGGACGACGCGCGACTGACGCTTACGCCGTTGCGCGGGCTCGTGGTCATCGACGAAATCCAGCGTCGCCCTGAGCTATTCCCCCTGCTTCGCGTACTCGTGGATCGCGCGACGCCCTCGCAACGCTACCTCATCCTCGGCAGCGCGTCGCGGGAACTCATTCGTCAGTCTTCCGAGAGTCTCGCGGGGCGCATCGGTTACGTGGAGTTGCCGCCGTTTACCGCCACCGAAACGGGACCGCTTCCCCGGCTGTGGTTGCGCGGCGGGTTTCCCCGCTCCTGGCTGGCAAGATCCAACGCCGACAGCATGAACTGGCGCAAGGCCTATGTCGCCACTTTCCTCGAACGCGACATTCCCGCGCTGGGGATCGACATGGCGCCGAGAACGATGCGACGTCTTTGGCTGATGCTGGCGCACTCCCACGGGAATGTGCTCAACGCCTCCGACCTTGCCCGCTCGATGGATGTGTCGCAACCGACGATCCGGCGCTATCTGGACATTCTGAGCGGCACCTTTGTGACGCGCCTGCTGCCGTCGTGGCATGCCAATATCCGCAAGCGACAAGTGAAATCACCGAAAGCGTTCTTCCGCGACTCCGGCATCCTCCACGCATTGCTCGACCTACCCGACATGGCGGCGCTTCGCAGTCATCCCGCTGTCGGTGCCTCGTGGGAGGGATTCGCGTTGGAACAGGTGACGCACATTGTCGGCGCTTCGCCGGAGGAATGCTATTTCTGGCGCACCCACACCGGCGCGGAGCTAGATCTCTTGATCGAGCGGGGACGCCAGCGGCTCGCCTTCGAGTTCAAGTACTCGTCGGCGCCAAAGGCCACTCGTTCCATGCATTCCGCGCTTGACGACCTCGCATTGGACCACCTCACCGTCGTCTGTCCCGGCACGAGGAGCTATCCCTTGACGTCCCGAATCACCGTGACGAATTTGGCAGACCTTGCGGCCCGACACGGTTATTGAAGCGGGCGCGTCACCGGGCGGCCGAAGGCACGTTCACCGGGGCGAAGCGCGACCGGATCAGGGAGTGGTTGCCGGGACACAGGGTCAGACGAGCGCCGCCCGAAACGACTGAATGGTCTGCGCGTAGTCGTCCGTGCCGAATATCGCGGTGCCGGCGACGAACATGTCCGCACCTGCCTGGGCGGCGGAGCCGACGTTGTCGACGTTGATGCCGCCGTCTATTTCAAGCCGCGCGCTGCTTCCCGTCTCGTCCAGCCGGCTACGAACCGCGCGTACGGTATCGAGGCTCTCCGGCATGAACGACTGGCCGCCAAAACCAGGGTATACCGACATCACCAGCACCAGGTCCAGTTCATCGAGAACCGGTTGGAGTTCCGACACGGGGACACCGGGACTAAGCGCCAGGCCGGCTTTGGCGCCGCTGTCGTGGATGAGTTTGATCGAGTCGCGGACACTGTCGGTCGCATCGGGATGGAAGGTGATGTAGTCCGCGCCTGCATCGATGAAGTCGCCGATGATGCGGTCCACCGGCTGGACCATGAGGTGCACGTCAACGGTCGCCGTGACGCCGTATCCGCGCAAGGCGCGCAGCACCGATGCGCCCACGCTCAGGTTCGGCACGTAGTGGTTGTCCATCACGTCGAAGTGCACTGTGTCGGCACCGGCATCGAGCACGTCAGTGACCTCTTCCCCGAGTCGGGCGAAGTCTGCGGCGAGGATGGACGGGGCGATCCAGTAACCCCCTGTCATGGGCGAATGGGGCGTATCGGCCAGGTCATTTCACTCCGGGCATCATGAACCCGCAGACGCGATCATCGGGGATGGCCTCTTCGCACTCGGACATGTCGTTGAAGTCGACGTTCATGAATCCGCGGACGGGAGGCCTTTCAAAGTTCGCTCTTGCGAAGCCGGTTGCCGACGAACCGAAGGAGAAGTCCTCGGTGTGTTTTACCCCCGCCGTCGCCACCGGATTGCCTTCGACGAACCGGGGGGCGTAGCGAAACGCCTTGACCATCGCCAGTGCCGCGTCGTTGAAGCTCGGCTCGGTGGATTCGGCAACGGTCGGGTTCACCACGAAACCCTCCTTGTCGACGGTGAAGGAAAGCGTCACCGCGCCCTTCGCCCGCTTTTTCATTGTGTCCATGGGGACGACCGCGGCTCGCCGGTAAACGGGTTCCGCCTGGGGAGACCAGTCCTGCTGTGCTCCCAATAACAGCAAGTGCTCGGTGGCCGCATCGCTTTGGCCGAGTTCCTCCAGCGTTTCGACCATTTGCATCCGCACGGTTCGCTCGAGACCGCCCATGCGTTCCCGTTCGGGGTTGTCGAAGGCGATGAGCGCGCCACGGAGATAGCCGAGGGCCTGATCGTGGTGGCCCCTGGCGACCGCCCATCTCGCCTTGTGGTAGGACATCAGGCCGAGGCGGAAATCGTTCGGTTGCAGCCGTTCGGAATAAATCTCGTAGGTTCTGTCGACATAAGGCTCGATGAATACGTCGCCGCCGCCCCTAAGCAGGATCGTCATGATCTCGAAGTTTTTCTGTGCCTCAACCAGGTTGTCGTCGTAGCCCTTGCTCAGGCGGGCAACGCGTCGGAAGTACTCGAGTGCATCGTCGGGTGTTTTTGCAGCGCGCGCGAGTTGCATCGTGATTGGAACCAGCTCAACGGCGCCGTTGCCGTAATGCTCTGCCAGAACTTCCAGTTTCCCGTCCAGAGCCCTGCGCGCTTTCCTGTAGTGTCCGACATCGCTCAGCAACGCGGCGTAGTTGATCGCCAGTTTTGCGGCGTTCACGCTGTCCTTGCCGAACGCTTTCGATCCGAGCCGGTACGCGTCTTTCGCTGCGGCCAGCGCCTGTTCGGTTTCATTGGCTTCAAGGTGTTGCTCGTACGCTCGGTAGGCCGCGCTGAAATCGGCCCGAACGTCGGCCCAGGCACTCGATGCCCACACCGCCATGGCAAGCATGAGAAGACCCAATCGGTGTTCGGTGCGATTCGCGAGCATTGTCCTCTCCCCCGCTTGAATGTTCCCCGGGATCATATCGCTCCGTATTTCACGCATCCAGCCGATAAGGGGTTCCTTCGGGCTTGTGTTCACCGGTCGGCACATTGTTTTGCCCCAATTTTGAGATGGCGTTGACCCCGACCTCAGATGTCGAGTGGGGAGGGTGGGCGTACTAGCATCTCTTCATCTTCGCGCATGATCATGCGCAGGTAGTCAGGATCATTACTGGCTGCGTAAGTTCTTTCCGGGATCTGCCCCTTATAGTCCTGCCCCGGCAGGATATACGGTCGACAATGTACCCCATGCAAGCTGATGCGCAGGCCAGGCGTTTCTTTTCGAAAAGATCCATGCCAGGTACAGCCCTGAAAGATGACGAGCGATCCGGCAGGGGCTTCCACGGGTACAGCTCGGTCGATCGCCTCCTTCTCAGGAGGAAATCGTTGTTCCAGATGGCTCCCGGGAACGTAGGACAGCGCACCGTCTTCTCGGGTGTAGTCGGTCAGCAGCCAGTTCATGTTGGCGATATGCGGCGCGCGACAGTTCCACGGAGTAGGCATGGGACTTTGGTCTGCATGCATTCCAGTGGACATCACCTTCTCCCAGTCGTCGGGCGTCTGCCACTTGATCCAGGCACTACTATGGGAGAGCCGATGGGTCACGCCAAGCAGGTGAGACATCAGCGCCTTCTTCACTGGATGTGTCAACACCTGTTCAAACGCTGGGACCTGATCCACCAGGTGAGTGATCATGACGTGACCGATCTCTGCCGGGCGGCCCCTTAAAGGTCGGTCCAGACCCTGGTTCAGATCGAAACGGGCACCGATTCGTTGTTTCGCCACCGCCAACACGGTATCTCGCAGATGAGTGAAGAACTCATCTGGTAGTCCGAGGACCGATTGCGGGACCACCGTCAATCCATGCTCATCCAGTTCATGGGCGTAGGTCTCAAGCCCGAGTCGGGTGAGTTCGCCAGGGTCTGCTTCAACGGGGAGTTCGGCCATACTGTGTGTCCTGTATCGTTTGGTAAGAGTTCGCCCGCCGTCACGCCGGGTCGAGATATGCGGCGTATAGCCGGACGTCCTCCGGGCGCACGCCGCCGAAGTCCACACGCACCCGGATCGGGCCGGTCACTCCGTCGATGACGTCACGGTTCTGCCAGGTAATCGTCTGAGCCAGGCCGGGTCCGCCGGGGCCCTGGCTGGCGCCGTGATCGTAGCCCGGAACCGGTCGAAACGCCTGATCCTGGATCTCGGCGGTGATGGAGCTGTGCGCGTTGATGCCTTCCACGTTCACGGCAAGTCGTGCCGCGGCACCTTCGAGGTCGATGGGGGCGGAGACGAAATGCGGGCCCGATCCGTCCCCGTACACCCAGATTCCGCCCTCGTACGGGGAGAAGTAGCCCAGCCTGTCCCGAGGCCAACTGGTGACACGCACTCCGTCGCTCGCCTCCTCCGGCCACGGCGCATACCAGAACAAGGTCTCATTCCCCACGTTCTCGAAACCCTGGCCCTGGATCAGGGCGGGGAAGTTAAGCGTGAGCGACTCTCTGCGCTTCATCCCCCCGCCCTCTTCGGCGGCTGAAACGATGGGAAAGTCTGGAATCGGCTCGCTGTAGTGGAGGGCGTCGTTGCTGACGGCCAAGCCCAGGTCCATGGTCACCATGCGCCGGTCGTTGGATGGATGACCGTTCCACTTGCCGAAAAAGCCAATGATGACGTTGCCGCGGTTCCACAGTGCTGCGCCCAGGTGCACCTGCTCGCCGGTGTTCTTGCCCGCCACAAGTGGCTGGGGAGAGAGGTTGCTACGCCGCAGGCCGGAGCAGGTTGCATCGGTCCAGTGTTCAAAGTCGTAGGAGGCGCAGGTGACCAGTTGGCGCACTCCCACAGCGTGTTTCCCTCCCTGGCCGGCCAGGTAGTAGCAACCATCCACCTTGGTCCCGCCCGCCATTTCGACCCGGCCTCCCACCGGATTCCTGGGTGACTCCCGCCAGACCAGCCCATCTGCACTATATGCGACACAGATGCGCGCCGAGTGCTTGCGCGGTTCGAAGGCCATCTTGAAACGCTTGTTCGGGTCGACTTCGTCGGGCTCGTGAAATATCACGCACGCCTGCACGTGCATGTCCTCCCCCATGTCCACCAGGTTGTTGTGCTTGCTGCCGTGCCACTCGACCAGCCCGAGGTCGGGCTTCTCCCAGGTGCGGCCGTCCTTGCTCCTTGCCAGGCAGACGCGCTGGTGCCAGTGCGCGTCCGGGCCTTGCCCCAGGTACCACATCCACAGCTCGCCATCGATCGCAAGGACGGTGCCGTAATAAGCAATCCACAAGCTGTCGTGGGCACCCGCCTCTCCCAGCGGCACCGCCGGTTTGTTGCCGTGACCGGCCTGCTTGCCTACGAGGTTCAGCTTCACGCCGTGTTGAAACGGGATGCTGTGGTCGTCGAAAGCAAAGAGAACGATGGCGTCGAGGCTGGCGGCGGGTCCGCCGTTGTTGATGCGCATGCTATTCCCTGTCTGTATCCATCTCGGCGATACCCGCATTCACCCTGGCATTCTTCTGCTCGTCGAGCCACCAGAGGTTGGGAAAGCCGGACCACCGCATGTATTCGGCCCCGATGGGTGGATGTCCGAACCGGTCCCAGTAACAGGCATGCCGTCCAACGGGGTGTCCATCGGGAATGACATAGAAGTTCCACAATAGTGCGCGGTCCAGGGCTTGCCCCGCCGTGTTCATTTCTTCTTCGGTCCTGGCCCGGGCGATCTTCTCGACAAGAAAGTCCACAGCCGGATCCTTGATCCCGGCGTAGTTCAACATGTTCGGCGGATCCGCATACTGCGAAGTGAACTGGCTGCGCATTCGGGAGGGATAGGGGACGTTAAACGTATAGAACTTTCGTATGGTTGCGTCGTAGTCGTAGGTTCTCAGCCGATTGACCATCAGGTTGTTTTCCACCTTGCGCAGCACGGTGCGGATGCCGAGGCGTTTGAGATTGTCCACGTAGGGCGTCAGCATGAGTTCGAAATCGGAGCGCGAAACGATGAATTCGAAGGCGAATGGTTCACCCGTCTTCTCATTGACGCGCACAAGATCTTCAACCACCCAGCCGGCTTCACTCAGTAGCGCGTCAGCCTGTAACAGCGTGTCTCGATTGCGTCCGTAAGGCGCATTTTTCGGTAGCCCCACAGGTTGCGTAAATACCCGCTTCGGCAACCGGTCGCGAAGCGGTTCCAGGATCGCCAGTTCCTCCTTCGACGGCAATCCCCTGGCCCGCAGTCCAGAGCGCACGAAATACGAGTTGTTGCGCTCCAATCCGTTGTGCCAGAACACGCGATTGGCCCACTCGAAGTTGTAAGCCAGGGTAAGAGCTTCCCGTACCCGGATGTCCCTGAATAGCGCTTTTCGCATATTCAGCACGACGGCATAGTGCATGCCATACGCACCGCCCATGGTATATGTCTCGGCCTTGAACAGGCCCTTGCGGCGGCCGACAAAGTCATAGGCCGTGTGAAAGCTCTTCTCGTTCTGTTCACGGTAATAGTCGAATACCCCGGCCCTGAGCGCCTGCAACATGACGCTTTGATCGAAAAAATACGTCAGTCGGATGCGGTCGAAGTTGTACATGCCCCTGGTGATGCCCAGGTCTCTGGCCCAATAGTCTTTGACCCGTTCGAATACCAGCTTGTGTCCGGGGTCCACTTCCGCGATCCGGTAGGGACCATTGCCGAGAGGAGGTTCCATCGTCGTTGCGTCGAACCTGCGATTCTCGTAGAAGTGTTTGGCCTGCGGCGTGAACATCGCGGTTTGAATAATCAACTGACCGGTCTTTTCGGCGGATTCGGTGAAGTGGAACTTGAACGACCAGGGTCCGGTCCGCTCCAGCCGCTCGATGTCCCGATACGCGCTTCGCCAACTGACGGACGCCTTGTTCTTGTACGCATCGAAGGTCCAGAGTATGTCGTCCACGGTGACCGGCACGCCGTCATGCCAGTACGCGTCCTTGCGCAGCGTGTATTCGACCCAACTGTAGTCGTCCGCGACCTCGATGGTCTCGGCCAGGCGACCGTAGTAGGTCGCCAGCTCGTCTTCCGATTCCATCATCAGCCGCTCATGGGTGATCGAGAAAATGCGCGGGTCGATGTAAAGGGCCAGTATTCCCTTGTCGACAAAAGGGTTCAGGTTATTGAATGTACCGATGCCGGCTACCCTGGCCATCCCTCCTTTCGGCGCGTCCGGGTTCACATAGTCGAAGTGGTCCATGTCCTTCGGGTATTTGGGTTCCCCGAAGTACGCGAAGCCGTGACTGGGCTCGCTGGCGAACATCGACCCGCCGGCGAAGACGGTTAGTCCCAACAGGATGTGCAGGATCGGTGATCTCGTGACGCTCGGATCCTTGCCGGTCGAGCGACGAATCAGCTCCCGAACTGATCCCAACTGAACTCCGGCTACGATTGGCGTAGTGTGGGCGCGTACGATACGGCGGCATACAAGTGGTATCGCATGGAAAAACCGCGCACTGGAAGCAAGAAATCCGCCCTGTTGCTGTTCGCCCTGTCGATACACCTTTTGGCGCACGCCGTTGCCGATACGCAACCGCTCGAGTTCCGCTACGGCGTCTCGCAGATACCCAACTACGAACTGAAATATCCCGCCGACTTCCCGCACTTCAACTATCTCAACGTGGACGCCCCGAAGGGCGGTACGCTGGTGCTGCCCTGGCTCAAGCCCTTGAGTACCGTGTCGCCGATGTACCAGCCGCCGGGATTCTACCGGTCCTACGATCACCTGATCGAGCGCGCCGGTGACGAACCCTCGGGCTATTACGGCAGTCTCGCCGAGTCTATCGCCCTCAGCGCCGACCGTCGGCGAATCGTTTTCCGGCTGCGCCCGCAGGCACGGTGGCACGACGGCAGACCGATTACCGCAACGGATGTCAAGTTTTCGGTGGAGACCTTTCGCGCTGACATCATGGCCCACGGGTGGGCGGGGGCGCTGGCCTGGATTACTGACGTCAACATCCTGAATGCACTCACCGTCGAGATTCGTGCCGACTCGGACATCGCCAAACAACTCTTCATCCTCGGTTACATGCCCATCGTGCCCGCGCATTACTGGCGCGACCGGGATCTGAGTGAACCGATAACGACGCCGCCGCCACAGAGCGGCCCCTACCGACTGACAGGCGTGTCTCAAGGTCGCTACGTCACATACGAGCGGGTGCCGGACTATTGGGCCAGGGATCTTCCGGTGAATCGTGGCAAATTCAACTTCAATACCATTCGCTACGAACGTTATCTGGACGCGACGATCGCCCGCGAAGCCCTGCGCGCGGGACTGCTTGACGTGTGGACCGAGACCGACTCGCGGCACTGGCTGTCATCCTACGACGTTCCCGCTCGCGACCGCGGCTGGCTCGTGCTGGGCACACTGGCGTCCGGCAATCAGAGCGGCGCCCGGTATCGCCTGGCGCTGAATGCGAGGCGCCAACCATTCGACGATATTCGCGTACGCGAGGCGCTGTTCCACGCACTGGACTTCGAGTGGCAAATCCGGGCGTTGCACGGGGGCGAATTGACCCGGGCCAACAGCTTCTTTGCCGACTCCATGTTCGCTTCCTCGGGATTGCCGGGAGAAGCGGAAAAAGCGCTTCTCGAACCGCATCGCGGGCAGTTGCCCGCCAAGGTAATCACCCACCCATTTTCCTTCCCCAGCACAGATGGCGTGGGCGTTGATCGTGACGGTTTGTCGAGGGCGCGGACACTCCTCGCGGAAGCCGGTTATCGGGTCGTAGACGGCGTGATGGTCAATTCTGAAGGCGAACCCTTTGTGATCGAGTTCCTGTCCTTTTCGCGGGCAGACCAGCGCATTCTCCTGCCCTACGCGCGTTCGCTCTCGATACTGGGCATCCAGGGGCATATCCGCATGATCGACAGCACCGGCTACTACAATCGCCGGCGCAACGCTGACTACGACGCTATCCTGGTGTACGGCGGTATCGAGGTGCCACCCTCCTGGGAGTTGCGACCCTTTTTTCATTCCTCATCGACCCTTTACCTCAACGCCTCCGGCCTTGCCGACCCGGCGGTCGATGCCATGGTCGAGGCAGCGCTCGGTGCGACACACCTCGATGGGTTTGTGACCGCCTGCCGGGCGCTCGATCGTGTTCTGCTATGGAATTATTACCAGTTCCCGCTGGATGCCCTCGGGGACACCCGCATCGTTTATTGGGACAAATTCGGCAGGCCCGACCTGCCAGACGAGATGTATGTAACGCCGTTCCCGGATGGCTGGTGGTTCGATGCGGAGAAGGCAGCGCGAATCAGTTTCTGACTTCGGTGGGCCGAACTCAGTTTCAGAAGACCTGCACGTCAATTCCAGCCTTGGCCAGGGCCTCCCGCTCGTCGTCGGTCCAGGGGCGGGGCGCAGGTTTGTCGCGCTTCTTTGTCGGCCCGGAACACACAAGGATGTAAGCGCGGCGAGGATTATCCGTCGTGTTTGGGGCAGTGTGATGCAGGGTTCGACTGTGGTGGAAGGTTGCGCCCCCCGGTGCAAGAGGACAGGCAACGGCCTTGGTCGGATCGACGTCATCGGTCATCAATCCGTGAATCAACGGGTTGTTTTCGATGTGCCGATGCCAACGGACTTCCTCTTTGTGCGAGCCCGGAATGAATTGCATGCAGCCACTTTCCACCGTCGCTGCATCCACAGCCAACCAGACGCTGAGGCTGTTAAGGTATACATCTGGATTCCAATAGGCTTCATCCTGGTGCCACGGCGTTTCGGCGCCGTATTGCGCTGGCTTGAAAATCATGTGCCCGCCTGCGGTGACCTTTTCGTCGACCCCAAGCAGGGCGGTACCGAGCTTGAGCGCATTTTTGTAATACTGGCTTTCGCGAAGTTCTGGATACGTAAAGTCCGGGCCAAGTACTTGGGGTAGCAGGTCACGTCCAGAGTGTCCCCGTGGTGCTGCCAGATCATAGAACAGACCCTTGTCCTCGCCTGCCCGCTGATCAAAGAGTTGATCGTAGATCTCCTTGATCCACCCCACTTCCTCGTCGGTGGTAATGCGTTCAACGCTCAGAAAACCGTTTTCGCGGTAAGACGCGATCTGCTCCTCTGTAAGGTCAACATCAAATGTGGTGTTTGGTCTCACCTGTATTCTCCTAGACATCGTCATATGACCTTCGACGATTTGATCATTTGCTGACGATCTTCGTGACGCTCGGGGCCGTGCCGGTCGAGCGACGAGTCAGTCGCTGAACTGATCCCAACTGACAATCTCTTCCACCGGCCGCCGGGTAACCGGACCGAAACGCCCCATGGGGTAGCCGACCGGAATCACGCAGGCGAGCTCCATGTTGGCGGGGACGTTGAGGGCCGCGTAGGCAGCCGCTCGATCCCCGAACAACGGCAGGTTGGTCGGGCATGCGGCCAACTGCAGGGCGCGAGCTGCCAGCAGCAGGTTCTGCACCTTGGGCCAGATGGAGCCGCCGGCAGCGTATCCATCCTGAAAGCTGTCGCCTTTCTGATCCAGCACGAGGCCGCCAACGATGATGGCCGGTACGGATTGAAGGTTGTCGTATTGCCACTTGAATGCGGAGGGTGGTGCATCGGGAGCGAGCGTTACGTAGCGGTCGACTGCGGCACGGTTCAGGTCGGCAACCTTCTGCTTGATATCGGCGCGGGTGATGACGAGCCACCGGTCGTTCTGTTTGTTGCTGGCGCTGGGTCCCTGGTGGGCCGCATCAACCAGCTTCAACAGGAGCTCTCGTGGTACCGGATCTGGCTTCAGGCGACGCATTGCCCGGCAGTGATACATGGCGTCGAACAGGCCCATGTCGGTCATATTCTCCCTCCTCAAGCGCGTCAGAAGACTTCCGCGTCATAGGGTTTGTCCCGCTTCCTTGTTTGCTCGGAGCACACAAGAATGTACGCCCGACGATGACTGTGCTTGGTGTTGGGCAAGAAGAGCGCACCCTTTTGAGGTGCGCTCTTGAGAATGCTCCGGACCTATGTAGCTATAAGTTCGGTCTCCAGCGAATCTCCATGCCTACCGAACGCGGTTCCGTCAGTGTGCCCGACGCCGGTGCGCCAGCGATGGTGGATAGATGCAGGTACTCGATCACACCGATTTCATTGAATACGTTTTGCACGAACAGCGTCGTGGTAATGGTTTCGTCTGGAGAGGTCCAGGTGCCACGAAGATCGACTCGCCCGTACGCGGGCAGCGTCGAGATATCGAAGTTGCTCAGATCCGATGCACGATCGTCAACCCAGCTATAGATCCCGAGTAGCTGCAGGTTACCGCCAATTGCACCCGACAGCCGTGTTTCGTAGCTTGCGGATACAGCAAACTTGTGATTCGGCTGCATGGGCAACTGGTTGCCGGTCATGTCCGTGGGAAGAATATACTCACTGGTGGTTGGCTCGCCGGTCATGAAATCAATATGATCCCAAGTACCCGTTTGCGGATTGGGGTGTCCCCGAACGACCTCCAAATGCGGGCCAATCTCGGAGTCGAGATAGGCATAGAAACCGCTCAGACGCCAGTTTTCGGTCAGATAGTAGATGAAGTCAACCTCGCCACCCCATATCTTGGTATCCTTGATGTTGTTCGTGAACTCAATAATGGGTGACGCAGAAAACTGACTGAACAGACCGTCGGTGACGCGACCCCCTGCGTCCTGAGGCTCAATTGAGCCAGTAATCTGATAGTCATCGAAATCGTTGTAGAAAACGCCCGAAGTCAACCGAAGTCGTCCATCCATGAACATCCCTTTCATGCCGAGTTCATAGTTGATCAACGTCTCTTCTTTAACGAACGTCGGGACCGCATCGGACTTGGGGTTGAAACTACCTGCCCGGTATCCGGTCGAAATTCGTCCGTAGATCAGACGATCTTCATCTGGAGTGTACTCCAGAGAAATGTGGCCAATGGTCTTGTCCCAGACTCGGGGATTGGGGTCTGAATCGTCGAAAATGATTTCAAGGGGTATGCCCTCGACAAAACCAAAGCCGAACTTGGCCCAGCCACCGTTAAAGTCCTGAGTCTTCAAGTCTTCCGTATAGCGAAGACCGCCGGAGACCAGCCACTGATCGTTGACCTGATAGTCACCGTTGATGAAAAAAGCATCCGTCGCTGAGCTGCCCTTAGACTCGAAACTCAACCATTGGTTGTGGTCGTCACCTTCCGGACATCGCCAGTAGTTGCCGGGTACGCCCATTGCTTCCGCTTCCGCCGGCGACGAGGCTGCTCCAAAGATACCAACAAGAAAGGCAAGCGCATTTGCACAAGTACCGAAACGGCTGGCTGCCGCAGCGTCTTCAGCAGACACATTTGCCCAAGCATTAGTGTAGACCAGGGAAGCTACGATCCACTCCATGGTATTCTCGTATGTATAGGCACCGAGGATGTAGTTGAACTTACCGTCCAGGTTCGACACCAGGTGTAACTCATGAGATGTCTCTTTGTAGCCGTACAAAACTTGATTCGCCTCGTCCTTTAAGGGTACTGGTGCGTCGGATGCGACGAGTCGATCACTAGCGCTTGCCACGCGGTTGGTCATGTCGCGGTCTTTCTGAACCTGGGAAAAGTTGTCGGTGTCGCCAAAGTTGTAGCGCAGCGTGTAGCTGTCACTAATGTCGAAACTGAAAGCGATGGACTGCCTTTCGGCGGTACTACCGCCAACAGCAGACCGGTTCACATTCAGTTCGTTCTTGATATCACCGCATTCCCAGCCGGGCGTGCGAGGCGGACATCCTTCTGGCACGGATGGAACTGGACCTTCCCACCGGTAATGCGCGTTCGGATTCCCAAGAAAATCAGTGGGGCTGGATGTGTCGAAATTAGTCAAGAGCACCTGCGTTCGGGGAACGCCGTCGTCATCCAGCTTGGTGTAGCGTAGATTCAAATCCATTCTATCGGTCTTGAAGCGCAGCTGTGGCGCGATGAACTTCTGGTCCGGTGCATCGTAATCATCGCCGAAACCGATATTCTTTTGGGCGCCATCACCCTCGTAGTAACTACCGTTGAGTCGGAAGCTGAAGTTTTTCGTCATCGGGCCACCGAAGGCAACACCGTATCGCTGCGTAAACTGGTCGGTGTACTCCGTATGTACCAGAAGATCCCACTCATCGGTGGGTCTCGTGGAGTAATAACTGATTGACCCGGCAATCGAGTTCCGGCCGTTCAACGTGCCCTGCGGGCCACGTGCGACTTCAACCCGCTCCAAGTCGAACATGTTGGGCGCATCGCCGTAGACCCCGAGCGTGTAGACACCGTCCACATAGGTGGCGACGGCGAGGTCCGGGTGGGTTTCACCGGCGAGTCTCGTGCCAATACCGCGTATCGTCGTGCCCTGGCCGGTCAGTTGGCCCTCATCCTGAAACTGCAGGCCAGGAACCAGTTGCTCCAGGTCATCCTGATTGGTCATGCCGAGTTCTTCAATCATCTGACTGCTGAAGGCCGTCATGGTGACCGGTACGTCGAGCAGGTTCTCTTCGCGTTTCTCGGCGGTCACGATGACTTCTTCTATGTAGCTCTTCGCCCCGTCATCGGCGTCATCGGCCGAGTAGATTGGGAGTCCCGTCAGCGCCAATCCCAGTGACGCAATTGGAAAGAATTTTTTCATTGCGTTTTCTCCAAAGTCGCATTTGTAAACGACGGCCAGTATCTCATTTGACCTAGCGCGGAGGGAGAGCCGTCAACATGCCTTCGGGGTGATTTTGCCCCAGTTTTTTCGCTTGCCTCAGGGCCCTGGGACGCGTCGGCGAATAGTGCGGAATTGAGCACGGCTATGTCCGTGAACACCGGATCGTCTCAACGCGGTTTTCGATCACAAATTGGCGGTTCGCGATGGCTGGACGCCGCCCTATCCCGGCAGCGGCTCTCCGTGCCCCTGGCGCAGTTCGTGGGTGGCGCCTTCCCCGAAGTCACCGAACGCTTCTTCCTCGCCACCGGGCCAGCGCACGACGACGTCGCGGGTCTCGGTTTCGGTTCCGAGACCAAAATGTACCCGCGGATCGCTGGAAGCGAGGTAGCTCGCTGACGGTTGCACATCGCGCCGCATGCGCGTGGTATTGACCGTCGCCGAGACAGTGGCGCCATGGGCATCGCGGCCGCTGGCGTCAAGCACCCTGAAACGCGCCCAGTTGCCGCGCGTTGCCCGGTTCATCAGGAGATATGCCGGGGCGTCGCGATTCACCACGACCAGGTCGAGGCCACCGTCCTCGTCGACGTCACCGACAGCGAGCGCGCGGCTGGTATGGATGAGCGGGCGCGAGACGCCGCCCTGCGGCTTGATTTCCTCGAAGCGGACGGCACCCGGTCCGATCACGCCACGGTAGAGCACATTGGGTTCGGCATAGCCATCGCCGTCTTCGACGGGTTCGGTCAATCCCACATTGCCGTTTGCCTCGTAGAGGTCCAGCGAGCCATCGTTGTCGAAGTCGGCCAGCGTTACGCCGAAGCGCGTATATCGCATGCTGGGCGCGCCAAGACCGGCGCGCCTCGTCGCGTCCGAGAAATAGGCGCCCTCGTTGATGAAGAAGGAGTCGCTCTGGCCGTGGAGATTCACCACCAGCAGGTCGCTGTCGCCATCATCGTCCACATCCGCCGCGGCGACTCCCATGCCGGCCTTCTCGATTCCGTCCGAGTCCATGGCGCAGCTCCACAGCAGGCACGCTTCCTCGAAGCGCAGGTTGCCGAGGTTCAGCCATAACTGGTTGACCATGGCGTCGTTGGCGACGAAGACATCCGTGAGCCCGTCGTCGTTGAAGTCGGCGCCCACAACGCCGAGACCGTTGCCGAAAGCGACGTTGATTCCGGCGTCAAGGGTGATGTCCGTAAAGGTCCCGTCGCCGTTGTTGCGGTACAGGCGGTCCATTGCAGGCACGTCGTAGGCCGTCGGACCGCAGTAGGTCGCCACGAATGCCTTGCCATAGCAATCCTGCTCGATCTCGGGCGTCCAGTTGATGTAGTTGACGACGAAGAGATCGAGGTCGGCATCCGCGTCGAGATCGAGGAAGGTTGCCGCCGTGCTCCAGCCCGGATCGCCGACACCTGCGTGAACCGAGACATCCGTGAACCGCCCGGCACCGTCGTTCTGGAACAGCGCGTTGGCGCCCAGGTTGGTGACATACAGGTCGACGTCGCCGTCGTTGTCGTAGTCCCCCGCGGCGACCCCCATCCCATAGCCTCGGTCGCCGGCGCCCGCAGCATCTTCGACCCTGTCGAAATGCCCGTCTCCGCGATTGAGATAGAGTCGATTCGCAGACACTTCAGCGGGCAGCATCCTGTCGACGCGCCCGCTCTGGACCAGGTACAGGTCCAGGTCCCCATCACCATCGAGGTCAGCCAGCGCCGCGCCGCCGCCGATCATCTCCGGCATCATCGGCCGTCCTTCGAAACCCGAATGGTGCGCGAAGTCGATGCCGCGAACGGCAGCCTCTTCGCTGAACCACGCGGATTCCGGCGGGGTGCACCCGGAGGCAAGCAGGAGCACCGCAGGGCAAGCCAGGAGCCGGTGCATCATCCAGAGTTTTCCGACTGTTGCAGGGCCTCGAGTTCGCGCAGTCGCAGTTCAGTCACACGCAGTTCTTCCGGGTCCGCGCCGTACTCCCGCGCACCGCGTTGCGCCTTGCGCGCCTCGTCGATGCGGCCCGTCTCGGTGAGGCTTCGCGCAAGAAAGACGTGGCCAAGCGCGAAGGCCGGTTCAAGTTCGACGACGCGCTCGAACCTGTCGACCGCAAGGGTCCAGTTGCCAAGCTCGACCTCGGCCAGACCCAGGTAGAACAGGGTCGTGCGCTTTTCGGGTTCCAGGCCGAGTGCCGACTCGAAAGCGGCTTTTGCGTCGGCATGGCGCTCCATGCCAAACAGCAGCCTGCCGCGTTGTTCGTGCGCGTAGCCCCTGGCGGGATTCAGTTCCAGGGCTCGGTCCACGTGGTGAAGCGCGAGATCAAGGTCGCGTTGCTGGCGGTAGAGATTCGCAATCGTCAGGTGGAAGGGAGCGAAGTCGGCGTTCAGCGCCAGGCCGCGCTGCACGGTCGCCAGGGCGCGTTCGGGATCGCCGTTCCGGTCGTATGCGATGCTGAATGAGTTCATCAGGTTGCACGCGAGGAAGGAGTCCTGGTCGCGTCCGCAATTCGCCTCCGGGTGGTACCCCTGCAGCCTCTCCAGGATTGCGAGCGCTTCCGTGATCCGGCCGGAGGACGAGAGACCCTGCGCCAGTTGATAGCTGGCATGCCCGCGGACATGCGCGGACCGTTGGTCCCGGCGCGGGTCTCCCCAATTCACGGGTCCGGCATCTCTCCCCCGAATCATGGCCACGCGCGCCTCCTCCGTTCGGCCCTGTCCCCGCAATGCCTCTCCGAGGGTCCGGTGGATCTGCGGGCTTTCGGTCGCCAGGGCCAGGGATTCGAGCAATTCGACTGCTTGGTCGTAATGGCCTTGAGCGACCATGACTTTGGCGCGCCCGAAAGCTGCTGCGTCCCGGGCACCGAGATCGCGGGCTCGCTCGAACGCGATCATTGCGTCAGCGGGTCGGTTGAGCTCGAGGAGCCAGGTTCCTTGCCACAACCATGCGGAGGCATAGTCGGAGTCAATGGAGAGCGCCCGCGCGAGCGTCTCGAGGGCCTGTGCATGCTCGTCGGTCGCTGCCAGGAGATGGGCGCTGAAGTAAGGCCAGCGGAAGTCGCCGGGATCGAGGGCTTCGGCCTCGGCGTAAGTGGCGAGCGCTTCGGCCTGGAACCCGTTGACATCGTAGGCCATCCCCAGGCGGCCCCGCATCGGTGCCGATCCTGGCGTGGTGCGGACCGCCCGAATCAATGCTTCCAGGTGATCCGCGAGATCCCGGTCGGGAGAATCGATGCCCGCCACAACCGGTTCGTCGGCAACGGACGATTCCCGATCGGAACAGGCGCTGAGGACAATGACGATACAGGTAACAACGGCAAGGTTGCGCATGCAATCAGAATGGCGGGCGACGGCTTACCGGATCATACGGCATGAAATGCCCCACAGTCAGCGCCTTCGGCGCCGCCTGTGGCCCGGTCCCGGTCGTCGCCATGGATCGACCGCCCCAGGTCGCTGGCGCTCCCTCGATGCGTTTGTCCCATGAAAAAAAGGGCGCACCGTCGAGGTGCGCCCTTGGATCAGACTGGCCCCGCGAAGGGGCGCGGTCGTATTACAACTGGTAGTTGAACGTCAGTCCGATTCGGCGTTCGTCGGTGACACTTCCGTGTACCGGTGCGGTGACGCCATTGCCGTCCCGAGGCGAATAGCTCTGAACCTGTACCAGGTCGAGCACGTTGGTCACCCAACCCGTAACCGTATACTTGCCGTTCGGAGCTACCCAGTTCGCGCGGATGTCCCACCTGGTGTAGTCGGGAATCGCGTATATCTCAAGATTGCCTTCGTCGGGATACATGCTGCCACGCCAGCTCATGAGGGTCACAACGTCCAGCGTGCCCAGGCGCGCCGGTATCGGCACATCGTAAACCAGGGCCGTCGAAAGTTTGTGCTCCGGCTGCATCCGTAGCTGGTGGCCGCCAAAGTTGACCGTTCCCGTATCGACGACTTCTATCAGGGCCCCGTCAGGTCCTTCTATCATGGTAGTAGATGCGGGCGCGGTTGTGCCTTGAGGAGTACAGCAATACCGGGTCTGGTAGTCGCCGAAGCTCGAGTACATATACTCATAGAAACCGCGGAGGCTCAGTTGGTCGTTGATCCTCCATGCGCCTTGAAACTCTATGCCGGCAATCTCCGTGCCGTCAACGGCATTGGTCTCGCCAATATAAAGGGACTCGCCTGGCCTCCTCTCTTCAACCGTTCGCAGGCGCTGTGACTGGGTCCAGAAGGAACTGAAATCCTGAAAGTACGCGCTCAGCTCCAACTGCACGGTGCTGTCGAAAAACAGTCCCTTGACGCCACCTTCGTAGTTGATCATCAATTCCGGGTCGAACGCCTCGCCGAGTTTGTTGCCAAAGCCTGCAAAGCCGCCGGCGCGATAGCCCCTGGAGATCCGTCCATACCACATCGTGTTGTCTGACGGCGTATATTCAGCCCCGATATTCCAGGTTGTTACTCGCCAGGTCTTGACCTTGGAATCGGCCAGCGTCCGATCATCAGGTATGGCGTTTCCGTCGGCGTCGGTTTCGAGCCCGACATACCCGCAGCAGGCAACATCGTAGTGCTTGCTTCTGAATATGCCGTTGACGAAATTGACGACCGTACCGTCGGGAAGCGTTCGCTGGCTGCTAGTGCTGAAGTCGTTCTGCACGTGCTCTTTGTGATCGTCGTTGTAGCGGACCCCGCCAAACACCTTCCACTGGTCGTTCAGCATGTATTCCACGTTGCCGTAGACGGCCTGTTGCTCATACGTCACATTGCCATAGAAGGCGGCGCGGACGCCGCTTCCATTGGCATGAACTGGCCCATTGGTGACGTCGCTCCAGTTGGCGGAGTAGTCGGCACCATAGCAACCGCTCACCCAGAAGGGAGCCGCCTTGTTTGCGGGCTTGCTCTGATCGAGTATGTCCCTCCACAATCCGTTCCCCGAGAGTGAAGCTTCGCACGCGGCTGTCGTATCCGTGTAGAAAATGGCATTGTTCAGATCATTGTTGCCTGTTTCTACCCCATTGAATATGTCGCGATACACATAAGGTTCGTCACCGGCCAGAGATGTGTAGCCAAACGTGTAATTGAGTGGACCCTCGTTACTTGAGACCAAGGCTATCTCGTGACTCTGTTGATCGGAGGTGCGCAGGTAGTTGGATAGACCGTCAACGTACACGCCGTTGCCGGCTTCATCCAATGAGCAGCGAGGATGCCTCTGCCCTTCCTGGAGTTCTCCGGAAATCACACGAGGATGAATGGCCAGACAACGGCCACCCGGTTGTCGGTTGGTCTGATCCAGATCGTTGGTGGTATCCGTACGCGTATCGCGGTCGCCGAAGTGGTAGACAATCTCGTGCGTGTCGTTGAGTGTATAGCGCGCCTCCAGGGTGGCCGCTTCCTGGGAGTTGTTCTCGCTCAGGGGCGCATTCAGTTCGGTCTTCAGTTGCAGGTATTTGCCCTCGCAGACCACGGGCAATCCGGCGTCGCGCGAACCATCGGAATTGAATCCGGGGCAGTCTTCGATAGCCGGGTTCTGGCCCAGTCCATAGTTCGGATTGAGGTAGTAGACGATATTGCCGGCTGAGTCCCGGATACAATCGTTATATGTAGGCGAGGTGGGGTCCCGGTCTGTCTCACACCGCGGCGTGCCATCGTTGAGGAGATAATACTGCTCCTCTGTATTACGGGCACCGATGATGAGCGAGACTTTGTGGACGCCCGTATCAGTCAGCTTCCTATACCGACCGGTGATGTCCCAGCGATCATTCTTGAAGCGTAGCTGCGGCGAGTACTGCAGCCGGTCGGGCTTGCCCGCATCGGGTCCCGCGCCGACGTTCTCGATCAGGCCGTCGCCGGTCAGGCGGCTTACGGCGAGCCGGTAGGAGAAATTGCTACCCCCTATGGGGCCGCCGAACGCCAGGTTGGATTCGTATGACGCTTGGTCGGTAATCTCCGCCGAGGCTTTCAGGTCCCATTCGTCGGTCGGCTTCCTGGTGACGAAACTGACGGCCCCCGCGATGGCGGTCTTGCCGCCTGTCGTGCCCTGGGGACCGCGCGCCACCTCGATCCGCTCGACGTCGAACATGCCGCCGTCGAGACCGTAGGAGACGGGACTGTAGACACCGTCTATGTAGACGGCGACTGAAGAGTCCTGGAAGAAGTTGATGCGGCGGTCGTTGGCGACGCCGCGCATGACGAGGTGTCCGTCCTCGTTCTTGCCAGCATGGCTTCGGACACCGACCTGCAGGCCGGGTACGAGAACCTCGAGGTCGTCGGTGTTCTGGATCCCCAGTTGCTCGATCATGCCGGCGTTGAAGCCGGTGACCGTCATGGCGCGGTCGAGCGAACTCTGTTCGCCGCGCTCGCCGGTCACGATGATCTCTTCGATGTACCTGGTGTCGTCCTGCCCGGCTTCCGCCTCAGCGGCATCGGCCTCGTCGGCCGCATGGGCCGGCAGTCCGGACACGGTGAGCGCCATTCCCAGTGACGCCATCAACGTGAGTGTCTTCATCATTTCCCTCCGGAAATTGTTTTCTCCCGCTGCAACAGTATTGCGGCAGGCGTGAAAGGGTGCTTTTAGCCAATACTCCATGCGCCGTCAATGTCTCTCGACCGACCATCAAAACGGCTATCCCCCATTTTTTTGGCGCGGTTCCCGAGTGCCGAAACGACACTCCGCCACGCGTTCAGTCGGTGAGCCTGCGAAGCCGCCTTCGACTGGGCGTGGGAGTTGTTGAATCAGGTGGGCGAAGACGTCTCCCCCGTAGGGTTGCGGCGGTATCGAGGTAGATCTCGTGGGCGATGTTGAATGGCGCTCGAGCGCACGGTCGAACGGTTCGGATTTGAGCACCGCCATGCCGGTGAACACCAGGTCGTCCGAATCGTTCCCACTGCGCTGAACACGGGTTGTCCGCCAGCGCGAAGTCGGCACTTTCGTGATGCGCGGCTTTGGGCGTAAGCCCCAGGCGGGTACCCACGGGAGAGCGGCAGCAGGACCACCAGGCGGCGCCTGTCCCACCGTGCTTACATCTCGATACCGCAAAGCCGGACAAAATCCGCCCTTTGCTGATCTGTCATTTCGGCAAAAATCGGTACGCGTAACGCAGTGACCGGCAGGTCGGCATATTCCGGTGAGTCCATCTGCAATGTCGCGGCGATGTTGTGCAGTCCATTCCCTTCTTCCGCGCCTTCTCCCAGGGCAGCACCGACTTCTGCGGGCCAAGGGCCTACGGGATCCAGCATGACGCTGGGTTTTCCTTCCTTGTTGATGTCCAGGCCGAATGGGTTCTCGCGACCTGCGTAGTCTGCGATTGCCGCAAACAGTACCTGTTGGTCAGCGGCCCGTTGCCTCATGCCCTCTCTGCCGTAGAGCGCAGCGGATTGATTGCAGATGGCGGCCCAGGGCACCTTGGCGTGAAAGCCGGGAATCGTCCGTGCTTCCTCGAGAATGCCGTCTCCACCGGTGACTTCCCCTCCTTTGACCATGAGGTAGTAGCCCGCGTGCGTGCGGCCTCCCTCCATCAGTCGTGCAGGTGGGTGGGTGTAATCCTCGCTAAAGGCCCAGGTGATTGAAGCCGGTAGATTGGCGGCTTCAAGAATCTTGATGGCCGCCTCGACGCAGGCTTCGCCCCAGGCTCTTGAGCCAAATTCACCGACGGGCTTGATGGTTGACATGTCTATGACGGGCATTGTCGATCTCCGACTGTTGCTATTTCGCAGGGCGCCGATTGTGCCAGATATGTCCTTTGACGATCCGACTGCACCCAAAGAAAGATCGCACCCCTTTCGAGGTGCGCCCTTTGAAAAGCTTCGGACCCCGTTGGGAAGTCCGTTAGCACTCTGTTACATCTGGTATTTGAACATCAGGCCGATTCGCCGTTCGTCTGAGACGTTTCCATGCACCGGCCCGTCCGCGTGAACGAACAATCCAGACATCGCAAGCACGATTCCCAGTGACCCCAGTGGCGCTATTCGTGCAAATCTCTTCATCTTTTCCTCCGGAAAATATCTCTCGCACGGCAACAGTGTTGCCGCAGGTGATGAAGGGTTTTTTGGCGAATGATTCAAGTGGGGTCAACCCCTTTTCAGGGGTTTCCGCGACTTCTCTCCCGGCTGTCGGAACTCCCATTCTTACGATGGCGTTCCAGAATCCGGGCGAATCCGTCACCCGTTCAGTCGGTGAGCCTGCGAACGGCCTTCAATTGTGCGGGAGAGCCTATGTCGAACCAGGCGCCGCGAAACACCTCTCCCGTCAGGCGCCCCGCTGCGGCAGCGGGGAAGTAGAGCGTGCGGGCGATGTTGAATGGTCCCTCGGGGGCGTCGGCAAACAGTGCCGGATTGAGCACGGCGATGCCGGTGAACACCAGGTCATCGTAGCTGTTTCCGTTGCGCCGAACGCGGCCTTCAACCAACGCGAAATCGGCGGTTTCGCGATGGGCGGGTTTAGGTGTCAGTACCAGGTGGCCAACGCAAGGTTCGAGCTCGGTCAGCTGGCGAAAGGGATAGTTGGTCCAGATGTCCCCGTTCAACAGCAGGAACGGGGCTGGCCCGAGCATCGGCAGTGCGGCTTTCACGCCGCCGCCGGTGTCGAGCAGCGTTGCTTCGTGGCTGTAGTGGATGTTGACGCCGAGATCACGCCCGCCTCCGACGCGTTCCTCGATCTGCTCGCCGAGATGATGCAGGTTGACGACGATCTCGGTGATGCCGGCGCGGTGCAGCCAGCGAATCTGGTGCACGATCAGCGCTTCCCCGGCAATCGGGAGCAGGGGCTTGGGTATGCGGTCGGTGAGCGGTCGCAGCCGTTCCCCCCGGCCAGCCGCGAGAATCATTGCTTTCATGGCCCTTCTGCCCTGCGTCGCGCGGCGGGCACGACGACGTTCCCGACCCAGGAGTTCAGGTCGGCGAGTTCCCGGTAGCCGCCCGTCACGTCGACGACGCGTTCGAGCGTGGGGACGATGTCGCGCAGGTGGCTGTCCCGGCCGTCGCGCAACTTGAGCCGGGCAAAGATCCCGGCGGCCTTTAGGTGGCGCTGCACGCCGGTGAGGTCGAAGGCGCGGCGCAAGTCCCGCGAGTCGAGGCCACAGTTCGCACGGACGCGGTACCTCCCGAGCCATTTCTCGACGGCATCTTCGGGAAATACGTGGTAGCAGTCCCGGAGCAGTGAGACGAGGTCGTAGGTCACCGGACCGAACAGCGCGTCCTGAAAGTCGACGATGCCGAGACTCCCATCGTCGCGCAGCAGCAGGTTGCGGCTGTGATAGTCGCGGTGCACGGTGGCCATCGGTTGCGCCTGGGTGGCAGCAATCAGCACCTCCCAGCTGTCGTCGATGAACGCGGGCACATCGAGTCCCAGGAATCGCCCCACCAGCCACTCGGTGAAGATGCCGAGTTCGTCGCGAAAGCGCGAAACCTCGTAGCGGGGAATGATGTCGGACGCGACGGACTGTATGCGCAGGAGGGCATCCAGCGCGAGATCCAGGCATTCCTCTTCCCTGCCTTCGGCATAGGCGTGATCGAATCGGCGGTCGCCGAAGTCCGAAACGAGCAAGAACCCGCGGGGGTCGAACGCGACTACTTCCGGCACCGGCACCCCGTTTGCACGAAACAGTTCTGAAAGGGTGCAGAACTGGGCATTGTTCTCCGTCTCCGGCGGCGCGTCCATGGCGATGCGGGAGCCATCCGGAGTCGTCGCGCGATAGAACTCGCGTGTGCTTGCCTCCTGTGCGAGCGGCTCGAAAGCGACCAGTGTGCCGATCTGTTCCGCGCACCAGGCTTCCAGTTGCCGAACACGGTCATTCATGAGATGACAACGCCGTCCATCCACTTGCGCCGCCGAAGTCTAACGCGGCATGGCTGTGAGGATTCGGCGGGAACCCGGCGAGACTATGACGCGCGCCCTGCATTTGTCATGCTTCGGGAGTGAAATGGTTCGCCGCTCTCGTCGTTGCCGTTGCGTTCGTCTCGCCGTGCGCAGGGGCCGTTTCGGCCGTCGATACGCATTGGGTTCCGCGGGCGGACCTGGATTCGCGCCGTAGCGCGAGCCTCCCGGCAAACTGCGCCGGCATGTACGTGCAGCGCGAGTTTTCCGCGCCGCTCGGCGAGCCGTCGGCATCCTTCCCTGCCCGTTTGCGCGGCGATCGGCTGGCGCATACGCCGGATGGAAACACGGAGTTCTTCGGCGCGGTTTCCTTCGAGCAGGGCAATCGCAGGATTGTCGGCGAGCGCGCGCTGGTTCGCGAGGTCGACGGGGGGCGCGAGATCTCGTTTCCGGATGGCCTGCTCTTCACCGAGCCGGGCGTGGCCCTGGCCGGCACTTCGGCGATGTTCGACGTGGCCGGGGACCGGGTGCGCTTGGAGGATGTCGATTTCGTCCTGTTTGCGCCGGAATTTCGCGGAGCGGCCACCCTCCTGGAGCGGTCGGACGACGCGCTGACCGTCGAGTCGACACAGCTGACTCGATGCGCGCCGGGAACCGAGACGTGGCGCGTCGAAGCCAGGCGCATTGCCATCGCAAAGGGCGATGCGTTTGCCCGCGCCCGTAACGTGGTGGTAAAGCTCAAGGGTGTGCCGATCTTCTATTCGCCCAGGCTGCGTGTTCCCGTTTCCGCCGATCGCCAGACGGGATTCCTGTTCCCCAATGCGGGCTATTCGGGGGATGAGGGGGTCGATCTCGCCACGCCCTTCTACCTGAACCTTGCCCCGAACTACGACGTGACGCTGACTCCTCGCCATGTCTCCGATCGGGGCACCGGCCTGACGACGGAGTTGCGCCACCTCAATGGTATCGCCGAAACGACGGTGGTCGGCGCCGGCTTGCCGGATGATCGCCTATATGCTGGTGAGACCGAGGGCGACGGCGCGTCGAATCGCTGGCTTTCCCGCGTGCGCCATCGCGGCCGCTTCGGCGGCGTCACAACGTTTATCGATTACTCCGCGGTGAGCGACGCCGACTATTTCCGGGACTTGGGCATAGACCAGGATATCGTCGGCCAGGGCCACCTGCGGCGGTTTGCCGAAATTCGCTATGCGGGAGACGGCTTGTCCGTGGGTCTTTCGGCCCAGGCATTCCAGATGCTCGAACAGAGACCGGAGCCGCATCGGCGCGTGCCGTCATTGGACCTGACCTATGGCGGTCGGCTCATGGGTCCCCTGGACTGGACGCTCGGAGCGTCGTGGACCGCATTCGACCCGCCGGGGGAGTCGGCCAGCAACCGGGCACAGTCATTGTCGGGTGAGCGCGCCCACGTTGAGTCGCGCATGCAACTGCTGATTCACCGCTCCTGGGGATTTCTCAAACTCGGCGCAGGCTACCGCTATACCAGCTACGCGCTCGAAGCTCCTTCGCATACGGCCGATACCACGCCGGAGCGGGCCGTGGCTTTCGCGGATGTGGACGGTAGCCTGTTCTTTGACCGTGACCTCGGCGAGAGCACCGTCTGGACCCTGGAGCCGCGCGGCTACTACCTGTACCAGGGCTACGAGGAACAGGACGAACTGCCGTTGTTCGACACGTCCTTCACGACGTTCTCCTATCCGCGACTGTTCCGGCGCGACCGATTCTCGGGGTTGGACCGAATCGGCGATGCGAACCAGTTGTCCATCGGCGTGACGAGCCGGCTGCTGGACCGCGCAACCGGAAGGGAGAGGATCCGGGCGAGCGTCGGGAGGATCTTTTTCTTCGAAGACCAGCGCGTCACGCTGCGCGGACCGGAGGACGGCATCGCCGCGCGCGCCGCCTCCGCTTTCGCCGGCGAACTCGCGGCGCGAATCGGCGCGTTCACCGTGAGAGGCGGCGGCGTCTGGGACCCCGAACGCGCCGACGCGCGGGAGTTCGGCGTTGCGTTGCGTTATCGGAGCAGCAACGACCGGATATTCAATCTCGCGCGACGCTTGCGCCGGGATGCTGATATCGATCAGGGTGAGGTCTCCGCGATCTGGCCCTTGAGCGATCGGTGGAGCGCGATCGGCAAGTGGAACTACGACGTGGAGAACGCGCGCAGCAACGAGGTCATTGCCGGGTTTGAATATGCCAGTTGTTGCTGGCAGACGCGGTTGTTGTATCGTCGCCTCATCGAGCCGGCGCCGGTGGGCGCGCTGGCGGAGGTCGAGAGCGACGAGGGCGTGCTGGTGCAATTCGTGCTTCGTGGCTTGGCGGGTGTCGGCGGGCGCGTGGAATCGCTGCTGTCCCGCGGCATACCGGGATACCGCGAGGAGCCTCTCTCGGGAGCGGTGCGGGCACGACGCTAGGGGCCTGCGCCTTAGAACGGCACGCCAGTGCCGATCAAGGCGCAGGATCCGGGACGGGCGGGATGGGCGAAACAGAGGGCTTGGGCGGGGGTAAAATGCGGCGCCCGTCAGGGCGACGGATTTTGTGGCGCTAGCGTTGAAGAGATGTTGCGTTCTGGAATATCCAGCCCGCATATTCAGGAGGACAGGATGAGGAGCGACCCAATTGAACGTTGAACGATTCTTGGCCGCGGCGGCTGTGGCCCTGACGGCCTCCATCCATGCGGACATCGAAAAACTCGAGGGAATTGTGGCGATCGTTGATGACGATGTCGTGCTGGCATCCGAACTGGCCGAACGCTACAACACTGTCTACCAGCGCATCATGGAGAGCGATGCGGCGGCAAAACCGTCGCCGGACGCGATCATGAGTCAGCTCATGGAGCGCCTGATTAGCGAGCGCATCCAGTTGCAGATGGCGAATCAGCGCGGCATCGATATCGACGACGAGACACTGACCCAACGCGTGACTGCCTTCGCCGCCGAGAACCGGATGACGTTGGATCAGTTCAGGGAAGCCCTGGAACAGGAGGGGATGAGCTACCGCAGGTTTCGGGAAGACATACGCCGCGAGTTGCAGTTGCAGCGGTTGCAGCAGTCGATGATCCGCGGTCGCGTCTCGATTTCCGACCAGGACGTGGACGATCTGATCGATTCGCCGGCTTTTCGCGAGCTGACCTCCGACGAGTATCGCGTCGGGCACATCCTCCTGGCGCTGGAGAGCGGCGCTTCCGAAGCGACCGTTGACCGGGCGGCGGCAGCAGCGGACGACATCATCGCGCAGCTCAGGAACGGCGCGGATTTCGCGCAGATGGCCGTCGAGCACTCGGCGGCGGCTACCGCGCTCGAGGGCGGCGACCTGGGCTGGCGCCGGGCAGCCGAACTGCCGAGCCTGTTCGGCGAAGCGGTTCTCGGCCTGGCGCCCGGAGAGACGGCGGACCCGATTCGCAACAGCCTGGGTTTTCACATCATCCAGCTCCTGGAGAAACGTGGCGTGAGTCAGCAGCGGCAGGTGCAGTCGCTCGTGCGCCACATACTGGTGCAGCCGTCGGCGATCCGAACCCCTGAAGAGACGCGGGATCTCGCCCATTCGCTCCTCAACCGCATCGTCGCAGGCGAGGACTTCGCCGCAGTCGCCACGGAATATTCCGAAGATGCGGGAAGCGCGATGGCCGGGGGAGAACTCGGCTGGAGCGACGGATCCGAATACGTGCCCGAGTTTCGCGCGGCAATCGCCGGGCTCGATGTCGGTGAACTGAGCAAGCCGTTCCAGAGCGAGTTCGGCTGGCACATCGCGCAGGTGGTGGATCGCCGCGATCAGGATGTCTCGGACGACGCCCGCCGCAACCTGGCCGTGCAGGTCCTGTACGAGCGCCGCTTCCAGGAAGAACTGCAGGAATGGATGCAGGAGATACGCGACGAAGCTTTCGTGGAGTTGCGCACCGGCGGGTGAACGAATCGCCCGCCAGTCGATGACGACATCGCGGTGATGCGGCGAGCAGCTTCGCCGCGCGCGCGCAGGCGGTTCGGTCAGCATTTTCTGACCGACGCATCGGTGGTGGACGCCATTGTTTCGATACTGGCCCTGGATCCTCGCGACCGCGTGATCGAAATCGGTCCTGGTCGAGGTGCGCTCACCACGCCGATCGCGGTCGTATGCGACAACCTGGCGGTGGTCGAGGTGGACCGCGACCTGGCAAGGACACTGCGGCATCGCTTCCCGGGGGTCGAGGTGATCGAAGCGGACGTGTTGCAGACCGATCTCGCCAGCGTTGCGGACGGCCCCGTGCGCGTCGTCGGCAATCTGCCTTACAACATCGCCGCGCCGATCATGATGCGCCTGTTCGACGGGTGCGCGAGCGGCCTGCCGCTGCGAGATGCGCACTTCATGCTGCAGGCTGAGATGGCGAACCGCCTCGCGGCGTGCCCCGGCACGCGTGCCAGGGGACGCCTGTCGGTCATGGCGCAGTATCACTGCAAGGTCGAACCCCTGCTGACGGTTGACGCCGCCGCATTTTCGCCGCCGCCAAAAGTCACCTCGAAGTTCGTTCGTCTGACCCCGCATACGCCTGACACTCCCGCCAAGAATCTCGAAGCACTGCAGACGGTAGTGCGGACGGCGTTCGGGCAGCGCCGCAAACGGCTGGGCAATGCCTTACAATCGCTCGATCTGGACCTGCCTGCCCTTGGAATCGATCCGGGTTCACGGGCGGAAGAGATAGGAGTATCCGGTTTCGTTGCGATGTCGAATCAACTTCACGGGCGGGGCGGATGACTGACTGGGTCCTTTCCGCGCGTCCATGATGTCGAACGGACGCCGACATTCGTCATCCAGTTTCCGCCAGGTTCGCCGAGCCGCGGCATGAACGACCACGGGTTCAAGGTCACCGTAAAGCCGGCCTACGTCCCGTCAGAGTCGGACCCCGCGGCGAATCGGTATGTCTTCGCCTACACCATCGTGATCGAGAATACCGGTGGCCGGCCGGCGCGACTCATGCGCCGCCACTGGATCATCACGAACGGAGACGGGGAGAAGCAGGAAGTCCACGGTCCGGGTGTCGTGGGCAGGCAGCCGCGCCTGGTCCCGGGCGAACGCTTTCGCTACACCAGTGCCGCGATCCTTGAGACAGCGGTGGGCGCCATGCAGGGTCACTACGAATTTCGCGCCGACGACGGTGTCGAATTCCGCGTTCCGATCCCCGTGTTCTCATTGGCGGTGCCCAACGTCGTGCATTGAGGAGAGCCGTCGTGTCGACCTATGTCATCGGTGATCCGCAGGGTTGTTTCGCGCAGCTCGAGGCGCTGCTGGCCAAGGTCGGCTATCGCCGCGCCGTGGACCGGCTCTGGTTCGCTGGCGATCTGATCAATCGCGGACCCGAGTCGCTGGCGACAGCCCGATTCGTCAAGTCCCTGGGTGCGTCCGCAGTGACGGTTCTCGGCAATCACGACCTGCACTTTCTAGCCATCGTTTTCGGCGGACATCGCCCGATGGCCTCGGATACCTTCGCCGACATGTTGGAGGCGCCCGACTGCCTCGAGATCGCGCACTGGCTGCGCGGTCTTCCCCTCATGCACCGCGAGCACGGCTTTGTCATGGTGCATGCGGGCCTGCCTCACATCTGGACGCTCCGCCAGGCGGAGACCCATGCGCGGGAGGTGGAGTCGGTCATGCGCGACGACGGCACGTACGAGAACTTCTTCAGGCAGATGTATGGCAATTCCCCGAGCGTCTGGTCCGATGCGCTGGACGGAATGGACCGCCACCGGATCATCACCAATTACTTCACCCGAATGCGCCTCATGAGCTCCGCGGGCGAAATGGACTTCTCGCACAAGGGCGGACTCGAGGGGGCGCCTGCGGGTTTCCGTCCCTGGTTCGAGTTTCCGTCCCGGATTCGCGAACCGATCCTGTTCGGACATTGGGCGGCGCTGGACGGGGCGACGGGCAAACGGGACATGATTGGCCTGGACACCGGCTGCGTCTGGGGTCGTCACCTGACGGCCTATTGCCTGGAGGATCGCAGCATCACCCGGGTGGGATGCACCGAACTGGCGGCATAGAGCCACAAAATCCGTCAGCTACTCCGACAGGCTGAATTCCGCGGAGATCGAGCGGGCGTCGCTGGAAGCGGCGGGTTTCGTGACCCGAACGCGCACGCTCGCAAGCGAAAAGACTTCGGCGATTCGGTGTGCCGTGGTCATCGCGGCAGTCTCGATCAACTGGAAGCGTCCCTCCCGCAGGTGTCGCCGCACGAGTTCAGCCACCGCCGAGTAGTCGACGACCGCATCGATCTCATCGGCGGAGGGCGGATCGACCCAGAATTCGATATCCACGAGCAGCGTTTGGGGAATTCGCCGTTCGCGTTCGCGAACGCCGATGATGGCGGGCGCTTCGAGTTGACTGATCTCGATCTTCACGCGGCAATCAGGGCCTGGCGGGCTCGAGTTCGTGGATGGGCCAGCGCGGACGGGGAGCGATGGCCAGGGGTTCGGTGCTACCGGTGGCGAGCCGCTCGTGGCCGGCGAAGGCGATCATCGCGCCGTTGTCGGTACAGAGTTCGGGCGGTGCGTAGTACACGGCTGGAACCGACTTCGCCATTCTCTCGCGCAATGAAGTGTTGGCCGCAACGCCGCCTGCCACCACCAGGGCGTCGATCGCGGTGGCCTTGAGGGCTCGCCGGCACTTGATGACGAGCGTATCGACCACGGCGTCCTGGAATGCCAGCGCAACGTCGGCCGCATCCTGCTCCGACAGGGGCTCAAGGTCGCGGACGGTATTGGCCGTGAATGTCTTCAGGCCGCTAAAGCTGAATTCGAGTCCGGGACGGTCGGTCATTGGCCTCGGGAAACGGAATCGTCCAGCGCGCCCGCTGGCCGCCAGTGCGGCGATTACGGGTCCGCCCGGATAGCCCCGTCCCATCATCTTGGCCGCCTTGTCGAAAGCTTCGCCGGCGGCATCGTCGAGGGACTCGCCGAGAAGGGTATAGCTGCCGATCGCATCGACCCGCACGAGTTGGGTATGGCCACCGGAAACAAGCAGCGCCACGAATGGCAACGGCGGCTTCTCGGCGGCGAGCAGGGGCGCCAGCAGGTGCGCCTCCATGTGATGGACGCCGAGCGCGGGGATGCCCCTCGACCACGCCAGTGCGCGGCCGATACCCGCCCCGACCATCAGTGCCCCGATCAATCCAGGACCAGCCGTGTAGGCAACGCCGTCGATGTCGGTGACCTGCTTGCCGGCGTCAGCCAGGGCCTGCTGGATCAGGGGCAGGGTCTTCCGAATATGGTCCCTCGATGCGATCTCCGGCACGACGCCGCCATATTCCGCGTGCGTGGCGGCCTGGCTGTAAAGCACGTTGGCGACCAGGCCGTCGCGCGAGTCGTACAGGGCAATCCCCGTTTCGTCGCAGGATGTTTCGATACCGAGAACGAGCACGTGGCAAACCTTGAACGATGAACGCCGAGTACGACGCCTGATGCCTGAATTTCGCCGGCACGATTGTACTCTCGTCCGCTGAAGGGACGGATCCGTTGGGCTATTGCCGCGCCTATCCGCCGTTGCTACGCTGTTTCGACCGCGGGGGAGCCCTCAGCCCGGGAGCGCGAGGGGGCGACTCCTCGCAAAGAGAAAGCCCCTGATCCGACGATGTCCGCGCATCCCTACTGCTACTCGATGGTGCTGGACAACGTGCCGGCGCATCCCTACCAGGTCGAGAGCCTGCTGCTCACGCTGCAGGCCTGCGGCGCGGCGCCCAGGGAGGCGCTTGTGGTCCAGTGCACTGATCGCGTAAGCGCAACGGTGAAGGACAGGCTCGCGGAGAGCGGCTACACGGTACTGGTCATCGAGCCATACCTGGACCAGAAGTACTGCAACAAGATCGCGCAACTCGACTACTTCGCGAGCCAGGAGACGGATGGCCGGGAAGGTGTCTTTTTGTTCGATTCCGACACCGTGGTGCTCTCCGAGCTCGACGTGCCTGATCGCGAACGCATCTGGGGCAAGATTGTCGACCATCACAATCCGCCTCTTCCCACCCTCCGCAGCGTGTTCTCCGCCGCCCGCGTGCCGCTGCCGCGCATCATGCCCTGCGACTGGAATGCCGGCGACACCATCGAAACGAATTTCAACGGCGGATTGATCTATATCCCCATGGGCCTGGTGGGCAATCTGCGCGCCGCGTGGCGGCGATGGGCGGAGTTCCTCTTCGACCACAAGGAGCTGTTTCCGGGACCATCCCAGGGCGACCACATCGACCAGGTCTCCTTCGCCATGGCATTGGCATCGGAACGACGCAGCTACGGCCATCTCCCGGCGAACTGGAACTATCCCTGCCACGAGAAGCGGCCGACGCCGCTGTCGTTTGATCCGAATCAGGAAATTCGCGTGCTCCACTATCACCAGTGCCTCGACGCGTTCGGCCTGATCGCACCCGTAGTCGCCAACGATGCAGCGTGCGAGGCTGCGGCAAGGCGGGCCAACACGGTGATCAGCGAGTCGAGCAGGTCGATGTTCTTCGATCACTACAAGCGGGGTACGGCTCAGAAGGCGGTTGCCACCGTTCCCGCGCCCCGGATATCCCTTGCCGGTGCGCGCAATGGCGGGAAGCGGCGGCGAATGATCCTGCACGGCGGCACGCCGAAAACGGGAACGTCCGCACTGCAGTGGTGCCTGGATGCGAATAGGAACCTGCTCGCGCAACGCGGCTTCTGGTATCCGCCGCCGTCGAACCGGCGCGAACCCAAGCACCAGCAACTTGTCGCCGCACTCATGGCCGGCGACGAGGCGCGCTTTCGCGAATGTATCGAATCAGCCTTGATAGACATGCCGTCGGGCGCGCACACGGTCATCCTGAGCACCGAAGGCATCTTCAACCATTGGTGGGACTATTCGCCCGAGGCGAAGGGCATGCTGCGGGGCCTGGCGGACGAGTTCGACTTCGAACTGTGCATCTGGTTCCGGGACCCGGCGTCCTTCGCCGCGGCGCTGTACGCGCAATACCTCCGCAACCCGGTCACGGGTGATTCGCCGCACATATACGGCCGGGACATCGACTTCAGCGACGCCATGCGGGACCCGTGGTTCCGCTGCCATCTCGACTACCTGGGTTTCTACTACGAAGCTCGGGCACTGTTCGGGCGAGAGCGCGTAAGGGCCTTCGTGTTCGGGGGCGACACCGTTCGCGCGTTTGAGGAGGCGTACGGGACCGGCGCGTTGTCGAGGGAGAACCTGCCCCGAAATGACTCGATGCGGGAGGCGGGTGTCCGGATGATGCGGATCGCCAACAGGTACCCGGTCACTCCGGCGGAACACGAACGCATCGAGGAGCTGGTGTTCGAGATAGACCGCATGATCGGCGACCGCGCCAGTCGGCTTGTTCTGAACCAGGCCGACCGGGAGACCGTGCAGAGATATGCGGGCAGGGGATGGGATATCCTGGAGGAAGCCCTGTAGCGCGGTCGGACTCGGAGCCCGGAGACGGCGATATTGCGTAGACGGCCCTCCGCCTTCGTTGGTCGCTGGACTGACCCGCCGCCCAACCAAGACACCAATGCTCTCGATCTTGCTGTAGCTAGGGCCGCCACGTAGGCTAGATGGCTTTGCGCGCCGTTGGAGCCCTCCTATATGCGGGAATCTCGGCGAGACGCTGGGGAACTGTGGATGGAGAAAAAATTCACGAGCGATGAATTGCCGTTGGCACAACTGCTCGATGAGGCGGCGCGGGGGGTCTTGCAACTACCGGACTTCCAGCGGGGTTGGGTGTGGGACGACGATCACATCCGAAGCCTGCTGGCGTCGATTTCACTCTCGTATCCCATTGGCGCGGTAATGAAGCTGGTGGCTGGCAATCCCGACGTCAACTTCAAGGCGCGACTGCTCGAAGGGGTTACGGAGACAGCCACACCAGATCCCGAGATGCTTCTGCTCGACGGCCAGCAGAGGCTAACGTCGCTGTTTCAAGCCTTGAAGTCGGACGCGCCAGTCGCTACGCGAGACAGCCGCGGCAACGAGTTGAATCGACACTACTACGCGGACATCAACAAATGCATCGATCCGTTGGTAGACCGGGAAGAGGAAGGCATCTTGAGTGTCCCGTCGGACCGAGTCTTGCGGAGCGACTTTGGCCGCGTGATCGACCGGGATCTGAGCACGCGCGAGCTGGAAATCGCGGAGGAGATGTTTCCTCTGGATATTGTCCTCGACAGCAGTGACACCATGGACTGGCAGATGGCGTATCTGTCATCTGGTTCCGGCGACCAACCGAAACGAGTAGAGAAGTGGAAGCAGTTTCAGGAAGCGGTGGTGAAACCGTTCGAGCAATATCATGTGCCGACGATCGATCTGGCGAAGTCGACTCCGAAGGAAGCGGTCTGCCAAGTGTTCGAAAAAGTCAACACAGGCGGCGTCACGCTCACGGTATTCGAGTTGTTGACGGCAACGTACGCCGCCGGAGATTTCGAGCTTCGCAAGGACTGGGACGCGCGGCACGAGCGCCTGGCGCAGCATGAACTGCTGACGGAAGTCGATGGCACGGCGTTCCTGCAGATCGTGACGTTGCTCGCCACCTACCACCGACGCCACACGCTTACGCGGGCGAATCCTGACGACGACAAGGCTCCTGCGGTCTCGTGCAAGCGCCGCGACGTGCTGCGCCTGGTTCTGGACGACTACCTGAAATGGGCGGATATCGCCGAACATGGACTGTCGCGTGCGGTGCCGTTCTTGCACGGCCACCGAATCTTCCGACCCCGGGATTTGCCGTACGCGACCCAGTTGCTGCCGCTCGGAGCCATTTTCGGTTGGCTGCAAGAGAAAGCCGAGTCCTACGTGTCGCAACAGCGGCTTGCACAGTGGTTCTGGTGCGGTGTGCTTGGCGAGATGTACGGCGGCGCCACGGAGACCCGGTTCGCGAACGACCTGGAAGATTGCATCGCATGGATCGAGGAACGGCCGGATTGGACGGTTCCTCGCACGGTGCAGGCGGCTCAGTTGCAGGCCGACCGGCTGCTCACATTGCGCACTCGCAACAGCGCCGCGTACAAGGGGTTCTATGCGCTCCAAATGAAGCAAGGAGGCCGGGACTTCAAGACCGGACGGCCGATCGACGTCCATGCGTACATGGAGGACGCGATAGATATCCACCACATCTTTCCTCGGCACTGGTGCGAGACGCATGGGATCGAATCATCGATCTACAATTCCATTGTGAACAAGACCGCACTCGACGCGCACACGAACCGTCGCATCGGCGGCAGCGCGCCCAGCGCCTACCTTTCACGCATCGAGCGCGACGGCATAGAGTCACATGTGCTCGACGGCTTCCTCCGCACACATGGCATTGATCCGGTCGCTCTGCGCCGCGACGACTTTGCTCAGTTCTTCAACCACCGTTTCGAAAGTCTGCTGCGACATGCCGAGCGCGCAATGGGCAAACCGGTAAACCGTCAACCGGATCGCAGCGAGAGTCCGTTTGCGGAGGACGGGATGGCCCTTGATCGCGGTGTGCGTTCGTTGATCGAAGGAGGCGAGTCCTCCGTTGTAGAGTTCAAATCGACGGCCCGGCTTAACCTACACACGGGAAAGCGGGACGATGCCATTACCTGGGCAGTCGTGAAATCCATCGCCGCTTTCATGAACACGAACGGCGGCACGCTGCTCGTCGGCATCGACGATGACGGCCGCCCCGTCGGAATCGAGCCGGACTACCAGTTTGTTCACGGACGCGACCGCGATGGTTGGGAACTCTGGTTGACCACAGCGGTCAAGAACGCGCTGGGACCAGTGGCTGTGACCGATCTTTCCGTGCGTTTCCATGCCCTTGGCGACCGGATGGTCGCCTGTATCGATGTTCGTCCCGGTGCAGAGCCGGTGTTTGCTTCACGAAAGGGCGAGCAACGGGAGATCTTCTTTGCGCGCCTCAACAACTCTACGGAGGAACTGTGGGGACCGGCACTACTCTCCTATCGGGAGAAGCACTGGCCAGGATAGGGGCGCGAAGTGCGGGCAGATTGAGCCACTGGGCTGGGCGTGAGGCCTGTCCCGGGTCTTTTTTTGCATCTTCCGACATGCAACCAGCCCGCGATTTCATGTTGATAGCGAGTCCTTACCGGTCGGACTCTTCGAATCGTTGAAGCAGACGCCTCATTGATTTCCGATCCTCCTGCGCGTTCGTCATGATGCTGGCGACGGTACCTATGGGCCAGGCGACGAGACCGAAAATGAAGCAAATACCCGCAGACAGATCCGTGAAGATATAGAGCGCGAGGCCGGAGAGAATTCCTACTAGAATGCCCATGTCTCTCTCCCGTTGTCGAACGATTCAGCCAAAGCTCATTGTAGCTGACGAGATCGGCCCCCGAGATCGCTCCCCACAGTGCTCTCGTTTCCAAAGACGTGAGGCAAACGTCGAACCAGGCTGTTCGGTGCGCCGCCAGGGGAAGGCGGAGCAGCGCACGCGGCCTGCGTGGAAGCCCGCGCCGGATCATCCGTGGCGGCGCCCGATCAATCCCGCGGCGGAGGCGACCGCCGGATGACGCCGCGCGACCTTGCGCTCCGGTCGCTACGCTCCCTCCGCGCAAGGTCGAGGAGAAGAGCCAGTCCCCGACAGAGTGCGGAGGGGACATTTCTACTTTGCAGAGAAGGGGACACTTCTACTTTGCGTTGACACGATCAAGGTGCGGTTGCAGGTAGGGGTCCCGCCGGGTACGATGCGTAGGTTTTTCCGAGCGAAAGTGTGAAGTGCCGAGCGTAAAGGTCAGAGAGAACGAACCGTTTGACGTCGCCCTGCGGCGATTCAAGCGTTCCTGCGAGAAGGCGGGCATCATGTCGGAGGTGCGTCGCCGCGTGTTCTACGAAAAGCCGACGGCAGTTCGCAAGCGCAAGGCCGCCGCGGCGGTCAAGCGCCATCTCAAGAAGCTGCAGCGCGAGGCGCGACGCTTCGAGAGAACCCACTGACGGGAGGGACCGTCCTCCGTTCCCTGAATTCGCGATTCGCGCGCCGCGCGGCTACTTGGCCGCTTCCACGATCAAACGGGTCTCCCGGCAGCGCGACTTCCAAAGACTAGCCATGAAATCCGCCGGCCCTTCGGGCGCGCCGCATTTCACCCCCGCCCAAGCCCACCTATCACCCTCCGCCGTAGATCGGCACTGCGTGCCGTTCTACGGCTTAGGCTTGCATGGAAGTACGCCTCCGGCGACGGGAAAAATGCCGGCACTTCCTTACACGTCAGCGGTCGGGGAAGCACCCCCGGCTGAAGGCTCCTAGATGCTGGCGCGGCAGTCCGGACGAGGCGCGTCGTCCCCGGCCACGGCGCAGGACGAAGCCGCCTTCGTGCGGCGACATCTAAAACGAAACACCATCGCGCAACTCCTGAACGGGATGTTCGGGCAGACGGGTTTCCGCCTGGTGGCGGCACCCACGTTTCTGCCGGCTTTTCTGTTTGGCCTTTCCGGATCCGAACTGGTGGTTGGCGCGGCCCGCTCCCTGCAGGGTATGGGCACCGTCGTATCGCCGTTCATCGGCGCTTCCATCATCGGACACCGCCCGCGGGTGCTGAAGACGATGCTCATCACCAACGCACTCATGCGCGTGCAGATTCTTGGCCTGTCCCTGGCTGCCTTTTTTCTTGCCGCCGACGCGACCGTGCATGCCTTCATGGTGCTCATGACGCTGATGGGCTTCTTCCAGGGCATTTCGCAAGTCGCCACGCACCTGTTGCGGGCCAAGGTGATTCCGGTGAACCGTCGCGGCATCGTTTCCGGGGCCCGCCACTTCCTCGCTGGCCTGGTGGCAGCCGGCGCGTCGTGGGTCTGTGGCAGCTACTTCATCGAGCACAATGTTCTCGGCAACGGCTATGGGGCGGTTTTCCTGCTGGCGTTCTTCGTTGCCGCGATGGGGTTGGCGGCGATGCTGATCACCCGGGAGCCCGAGGCGAGGTACGTGCGCCCGCGGGAGTCCCCGCGCAGGATCCTTGTCCGCATCGCCCGGCTGTTGCGCACCGACCCGGCGTTCGCGCGATTCTTTAGCGTGCGCGCGCTCGGCTCCTTCGGCAACATGGCGACGCCCTTCTACATACTGTTCGCCGACTCGCGGATGGAGGTCACGGGCGCGACGCTGGGACTCGTCACCATGGTGTGGATGCTTGCCTCGAACACCACGACGCTGGCCTGGGGAGCGATGGCGGACCGGATGGGCAATCGTGTGGTGCTCGTCGCAACCCTTGGCGTGTGGATCGCGGCGCACGTGTACCTGATGTTCATGCAGTCGCTGTTCGACCTGATGCTGTTCTTCGCCGTCGTCGGCATCGCTTCCGGCGGTTTCCACCAATCGGGCCAGAACATGGTGCTGGAGTTCGGTCGTTCGCGGGATGTCGCGCTGCGTCTCGCGACGTCGGGCACGGCGGTCAATTTCTTTGCCGCCGCGGGTCCGATTTTCGGCGGCCTGATCGTTTCGGCGGTGTCGTATATCGCCCTGTTCCTGATCACGATCGGGGTGCAGGTCGCGGCGCTCGTCATCCTGATCCGCTGGGTACCCGAACCACGGAGAAGCGTAACTGCGTGACCAAGCCTTGGAAGCCCCGCAGCCGGCGCCTTTGAGGTGTGCACTCCCGAGGGTTACGTCACTCGTCAGCTACGCTGGCTCTGCCGCGGCCGGATGCTGCAGCATCCACGCCGCTGCCTCTTGGGCGAGGACCCCGGCCGGTGCCGTTGCGGGGAGTCCGTCGCGATCCAACGTCAAGAGCCGCATACGCGCATCCGGGAACTGCTCGCCGGCTTCCGATAGCGCCCGCATTTCGCGCTCCGCCGTGGCCGGGTCCGAGGCATCGGCGCACACCTGGATCAGCTCCCTGCTGCCGTCCGCGCCACGGGCGAGGAAGTCGACCTCGAAGCCCTGCGGCGTGCGAACATAGGTGACTTCCGAGCGTCTGCGCTCAAGCTCGATCATCACCGCCGTCTCCAGGGCGTGGCCGAGGTTGGCGCGGCCGGTGCGGTCGAAGAGCGGAATTAGGCCAGGGTCGACCGGATATGCCTTGCGCGGGTTCACCATGCGCTGGCGCTCGGACTTGGATTCCATCCAGACCAGACGCACGAGGAAGCAGTCCTGCAGGTGGCCCACTAGCTGATGCACCGAGTCCCGGGCGACGGCGATGCCCTGCGACTTCAGGGCCGCATGGAATTTCTCCACGCTGAACAGGCCGCCGGCGTTGGCCAGCATGTGGCGGACGAGCCAGCGGAGGGCGGTGATGTTGGATACGCTATGGCGTTCCACAACATCGCGCAGGATGGCGACGTCCACATAGTCGAGCAAGAGTTGGCGCCTCGAAGCCGCATCCAGCCCTTGCGCTTCGGGGAAACCGCCTTGCGTCAGCCAATCCATGAACGCCCGCTCGTAGCCCAATCGTTCGGGACGGAGCAGCGCTTCGAGGCTGTCTGGCAGGTCCATCCCCTGGTGGCGAAGGGCTTCGTCGAAGGCGAAGGGGTGGATCAGGACGGCCCAGGCGCGACCGCGCAGGGCACTGGCGATCTCCTGGGAGAGAAGGCTGGCCGATGAACCGGTGACGAAGATCTCTGCCTCTCCGCAGTTGTCGAGCAAACGCCGAATGAAGCGCTCCCAGCCCGGCACGAGCTGAATTTCATCGAAGCACCACATGGCAGGTTGGACGCTCGAATGGCGCGATTGCTCGTCCAGCACCTGATCCAGTTGCGCGGCCGACAGCCCGACCAGTCTCTCGTCCTCGAACGAGATGAAGGGAACGGTGTCGTCTGCGCGTGTGCCGCCGTCCCGCCCGCCTGCCGCCGCGGCATGTTCCGCCCGTAGCTGGTGCAGGAAGGTGGTCTTGCCAGCGCGACGCATGCCCGTCACGACCGTGGCCTTGCCGGGGAAACGCACGCGCCCGACGACCCGGCGCGAGGTGTACGCGGGAGGAGCGCGGTTCGGGGCCAGTTGCTCCGCGACCACTTGGCGCAGAATGGAGGATTGGATGCTCATGAGGCAATATCACCTTTTTGTAAGGCGAAAATAGTACATAAATATCCTTATGAAAGGGAGAATTGTTGTGCAATACCTCCTTCAGTCAAGGAGAATGTCTACGCTTGGTTTGGATCAGGACGAACCGCGCTACACTGGAAACCGCCCCGGTCCACATTCGAATGCGAGGAACGACGCATGCTGAAACCTATTCAACTCGGATCGAATGCCGGACTGCGCACGTCGCCGCTTTGCCTCGGCACGATGAATTTCGGTGAGCCGGGACGTGGCCACCAGGGCGACTGGACGCTCGGCATCGATGACGCTCGCCCGATCTTCAAGGCTGCGCTCGACAATGGCCTGTTCTACTTCGACTGTGCGGACGTATACGGTCGCGGCGCTTGCGAAAGGGTGGTCGGGAAACTCCTGCGGGAACTCGTCCGCCGGGATGAATACGTCCTCGCCACGAAGGTCTCGATGCCCATGGGGCGCGGCGCGAATCAGGGCGGGCTCTCGCGCAAGCACATCATGGAAGGCGTTGATGCGAGCCTCGGCCGTTTGGGTCTCGACTACATCGACCACCTTGTCATCCACCGGCATCCCCATGGCATTCCCGGCCACGCGCCGACGCCGGTGGAGGAGACCATGGAAGCGCTGCACGACGTGGTGAAGGCGGGGAAGGCGCTGTATCTCGGTGCGTCGTCGATGTTCGCCTGGCAGTTCGTGGAGTTGCAGATGATGGCGCAGGCGAACGGATGGACCAGGTTCATCTCGATGCAGAACCACTACAACCTGATCTACCGCGAGGAAGAACGGGAGATGAATCCCTACTGCCTGAAAACGGGCGTTGCCGTCATGCCGTGGTCGCCACTCGCGCGGGGGATCCTTGCCGGATCGTACCGGGGCGGATTCGGCGGCGGAACGACGAACCGCTCTACCGGTCAGGACCGGGGACGGACGGAAGGCCTCTACCGGGGCGACGCGGACTTCGCCATCGCCGAACGCGTGGTCGAGGTCGCCGAAAGGCTCGGGCGGTCACCGGCGCAGGTTTCCCTGGCCTGGTTGATGAGCAAACCGGAGGTCAAGGCGCCGGTCGTCGGCGTGTCGAGGATCTCCCAACTCGAGCAGCTTGTCGCCGCCGTCGACATCGAACTGGAGGCGGGCGACATCGCCCACCTGGAAGAGCTGTACCAGCCGTTGGAAAACCTGCTCTCGCTTGGTCATTCCTAGTGCCTGCCGGGCGCGCTGGCGCTTTCATGCGAATGATGGCCCTGGTGGAAGGGGGACCGGACCGCTTCATCGCCCCCGAAGCACCCGAGCGCGAAGGTCGAATGTATGGGGGGCAATTGCTGGCGCAGTCTCTCGCGGCGGCCGAGCGGACTGTCATGGACGACCGCCATGCCCATTCGCTGCACGCGTATTTCCTGGCGCCCGGCGACGTTTCAACGACGGTGGAGATGCAGGTCGAACGGGTGCGCGATGGTCGTTCCTTCAGTTCCCGCAGCGTTGGCGCCTTTCAGGCCGGCAGGGAACTGTTCCGCATGGTGGTCTCATATCACATTGCCGAACGCGGGGAATCGTTCGCGGGCCATCGAAGGCCGGACGTGCCGCCGCCGGAGGAGGTTGCCCTGACGTACACGGCGTTCAGCCGCAGCATGGGAGCGCAGCAGGAGTGGGACATCGAGTCGAGGCCGATGGACACGCGATGCATCAATCCTCCCGTAGCTCCCCCCGGTGAGCCGGTCCTGGAGGATCAGCGCATGTGGATGCGAATATCGGAGCGACTGCCGGTGAGTCCCGGTTTGCACCAGGCGGGTCTCGTCTACTTGTCGGATAGTTCGCTGGTCGATCACGTCGTACTGCCGCACGGCCGTCGATGGCAGGACCCTGCATTGACCGGCGCCAGTCTCGATCACGCGATGTGGTTCCACAATCCGGTCCGGGCGGACGAATGGCTGTTGTTCGACCAGACGGTGGAAGCGACGGGATCCGGTCGAGGCCTCGCCACGGGCCGAATTTTCGATGCCGACGGGACCCTGGCCGCGACCTGTATGCAGGAGGGCTTGATCCGATGGACTTGAACCAGGAGGACGTTCGCGATGCATGACCCGCGTTTCAGTTTCGACCATATCCATCTCATCAGCGAAGACCCCGAGCAGGCCGCGCGCTGGTATTGCGACATCCTCGGCGCCGAAGTGGAGGCCTCCTACGAGCTCAGGGGCGCGCCGCAAATCAATGTTCGCGTCGGCGCGACGACGATCATCATTCGTGGCCGCCGGCCGGGAGAGGATCCTTCCGCGCCTCGCGACATGCGGCACTTCGGCGACTACTCCAGCCATGACGAGTGGGGCGTGGACCACTTCGGTTTCAGGTTCCGAGGCGATCTGCGGGCGTTTTGCGAAGAGATAAAGAAAAAGGGCGCGGTACTCGCGGTCGAACCTTGGGAGTTCTCACCGGGCAGCCTGCTTTGCTACGTCGCCGCGCCGGACGGCGTGAGCATCGAGTTGGTCCAGGTTTGACGCTTCGCGCCTTCGATCCCGAAGCGTTCCGATCATTCCGCAGGTGGTGGAACTTGGTAGGCGCGATTGGATTCGAACCAACGACCCCCACCATGTCAAGGTGGTGCTCTAAACCAACTGAGCTACGCGCCTGCCGTCGGCGCGGTACCGTATCATTGCGGCCGAGGAGCGATCAACAACGCGTTAAGCGATGCTCCATGGGTGCTGTGGGAGATCGTCCCGATGCATGCCTGCGCGACGTGATGTGCGCTATGGTTGGTCTTGGACGCGGCAAGGCATTAGAATCCGCATTCGCCGCGTGGCGCGGTCATGACCGCGCGGGTCGCGGGTATTGGTTAAGTAACGGAGAAAGTGCCTATTAAGAGAGCAGCAGCGCGGGCGCAGAAAGAGCGATTGTTGTTGAACGACAACATAAACGCTCCGCGAGTGCGCCTTATCGGTTCCAACGGTGGACAGGTTGGTATCGTTCCTCGGGACGATGCCTTGAGCGAAGCGAGAAGTGAGGGTTTGGACCTGGTGCTGATCGTGCCGGACGCCAATCCCCCCGTGGTCAAGATCATGGACTACGGCAAGCATCTCTTCGATCTGAAGAAAGCTAAGACCGCGCAGCGGAAAAAGCAGAAGCAGATCCAGGTGAAGGAGATGAAGTTCCGGCCGGGCACGGAGGAAGGAGACTACCAGGTAAAGCTGCGCAACCTGGTGCGGTTTCTCGAGGACGGCGACAAGGCCAAGGTGAGCTTGCGCTTTCGAGGACGCGAGATGGCGCATCCAGAGATCGGCTTGGAGCTGTTGAAGCGAATCGAGACTGACCTCGAGGAACACGGATCCGTTGAGACCGCCCCCAAATTCGAAGGCCGCCAGATGACGATGGTGTTGTCGGCGCGAAAACGGAAGAAGGGCTGAACAGAAGCTAAGAACGCCGCGGAGGGCAGGTAGGCAAAACGCTACCCGCAAGCCTCGGCCCTGCCACCGGCGGTTTCCGTCGGAGAGCAGCGCAGCAGGAAGAGTCTGGATGACCCCGGACTCCGGCGCATCCCTTGACAGTAACCCCGATGTTCGGGGCGTTTTGGGATGCCTTTTACCATGTGATCAGGGCGTTGCAGCGAAGGCGCTGTTGCCCGGGATGGTTCGTAAATGTCGAAAATCAAGACCCACCGGGGCGCCGCCAAGAGATTTCGGCGCTCGGGCGCCGGCTTCAAATATCGGCCGGCCAACAAGAATCATATTCTGACGAAGAAGTCGCAGAAGCGAAAACGCCACCTGCGCGCGTTCAAACAGGTGTCCGATGACAACAAGCGGTCGGTGAAACGCATGTTGCCGAAGAAAGCGCGATAGAGCCAACGGGACGCACGTCGGAGTCACGATTGAAAGCGCGCGTCACAACGCGCAACAGGAGCGAAGATGCCGAGAGTCAAGCGAGGAGTAGTCGCACGGGCGCGCCGCAAGAAGGTGCTGAAGCAGGCCAAGGGCTACTACGGCCAGCGTAGCCGCAGCTTTCGGGTTGCCAAACAGGCCGTCATCAAGGCAGGGCAGTACGCCTACCGGGATCGACGGCAAAAGAAACGCCAGTTTCGGTCGCTGTGGATTGTGCGCATCAACGCGCAGGCCCGAGAGCACGGCCTCACCTACGGCCGTTTCATCTCCGGATTGAAGAAGGCGGAGATCGACCTGGACCGCAAGGTGCTTGCCGATCTCGCGCTAAACGAGAAGGAGGCGTTCGGCGCGTTGGCGGCGAAGGCGAAGGAAGCCTTGGCGGCCTGACCCGACAGACCGCACCCGGGCGTGCCCGCACAGCTCGACGGAACGAACAACCATGGATGTGGATGACATCAGGGCTGAAGCCCTAAGTGCGGTCAGTGCTTCCGACAGTCCCGAGAGGCTGGACGAAGTCAGGGTCGAATACCTGGGGAAAAAGGGCAAGTTGACATTGCTGGCCCGGTCGTTGCGGTTCCTCGATCCCTCCGAGAGGCCGGCGGCGGGCGCTCGGAACAATGCGGCGAAAGACGCCGTGGTACAGGCAATCGAAGCGCGCCGAGCGGCGTTGACGGCGGAGCAACTCGCCAGAACTCTCAGCGAAGATGTCGTCGACGTGACGCTGCCCGGCCGTCGCCAGAACCCGGGAAGCCTGCATCCGATTACGCAGACGATGCGGCGCATCGAGGACATCTTCCTCGGTGCCGGCTACGGGGTCGTGACGGGCCCGGAGATCGAAGACGACTATCACAACTTCGAAGCACTCAACCTGCCGCCGCATCATCCAGCCCGAACGATGTGGGATACCTTCTACCTCGAAGGCGGCCACGTCCTGAGAACGCATACGTCGCCCGTACAGGTGCGCGTCATGGAGAAGACGCGACCCCCTATCCGCATCATCTGTCCCGGCCGGGTGTTTCGGCGTGAGTCCGACCTCACGCATACGCCGATGTTTCACCAGGTGGAGGGATTGGTCGTGGACGAGGGCATCAGCTTCGCCGACCTGAAGGGCACGGTGGTCGGGTTCGTGCGCCGTTTCTATGACAAGGAAGTGGGGGTCCGGTTCCGGCCTTCGTATTTTCCGTTTACCGAGCCATCCGCCGAGGTCGACGCCCAGTGCGTGCACTGCGAAGGTTCGGGGTGCCGCGTTTGTAGCGGTACCGGCTGGGTCGAGGTCATGGGGTGCGGGATGGTCCATCCCAACGTGCTCCGAATGTCCGGCATCGATGCGGAGCGCAACACGGGATTTGCATTCGGCTTCGGGGCTGACAGGCTCGCCGCCTTCTATTTCGGCGTTGACGATCTGCGCCTCTTTTTCGACAACGATGTCCGGTTTCTGTCGCAGTTCTCCTGATTTGGAGGGCTACTAGGCACCATGCAGTTCAGCGAACGTTGGTTGCGCGAATGGGTCGATCCGGACATCGATACCGAGACCCTTTGCGAACAGCTCACCGGTGCCGGCCTCGAAGTCGATGGAACGGCGGATGCGGCCGCGGCGTTCACGGGCGTCGTGGTGGGGGAGATACTGGAAGTCGTACCCCATCCCAACGCCGATAGCCTTTATGTCTGCAGGGTCGCAGACGGATCGGACTCGCACCAGGTGGTCTGCGGGGCGCCGAACGCCCGCGCCGGCATGAAATCCCCATTTGCCCGAACGGGTGCGGTATTGCCCGGTGTCGAGGTATGCGCCCGCGATATCCGGGGCGTGGAATCGAACGGCATGTTGTGCTCGGCGGCGGAACTCGGATTGGGAGACGAGGCGGACGGCATCCTCGAACTCCCTGACGCCTGTGCCACGGGTGCCGACGTTCGCGAAGCGCTGGCGCTCGACGATTGCTGCATAACGTTGGACCTGACACCGAACCGGGGGGATTGCCTGTCGCTCAAGGGCGTCGCCAGGGAAGTCGGAGTGCTCAACGACCTGCCCATCCAGGCACCCGACTGTTCGCCGGTCCCGGCCCGCATCGATGACCGTTTTCCGGTCGAGATAGTCGCTGGCGAAGGTTGTCCCCGCTATCTCGGCCGCGTCGTGCGCAACGTCGACACCGGCAAGTCGACGCCGTTGTGGATGATGGAGCGCTTGCGCCGCTCGGGTCTCCGGTCCATCGATCCGGTGGTGGACGTCACCAACTACGTGATGCTTGAACTCGGCCAGCCGTTGCACGCTTTCGATCTCGGCATGCTGCACGAGCGCATCATTGTCCGCATGGCAGAGGAGGACGAGAGGTTCACCTTGCTGGACGGCAGCCAGGTTGACCTGGATGACGAGACGCTGCTGATTACAGACGCGCGCGGACCCGTTGCCATGGCGGGCGTGATGGGTGGCGAACGTTCGGCCGTACAGGAGTCGAGCCGGGACATCTTTCTTGAGTGCGCGTTCTTCGCGCCGCTCAAGGTCATGGGCACGGCCCGCCGCTACGGCATGCAGACCGACGCCTCGCAGAGATTCGAGCGCGGCGTCGACTACGCGCTGCAGGAGGCCGCGATAGAGCGCGCAACGCGACTGCTGCTGGATGTCGTCGGCGGAGATCCAGGACCGACGGTGGTCACCGAGAGCGCCGGAGATGTGCCTCAACCGCCGAGCGTACGCCTGCGCCGTTCGCGACTCGACCTGTTGGTGGGGGAGGAAGTGCCCGAAGCCGACGTCGACCGGATTTTTTCGCGCCTCGAGTTTTCCCCGCGAAAGACCGACCGGGACGGGCAGGCGGGCTGGGAGATTGCCGCGCCCAGCCATCGTTTCGACATAGCCATTGAAGAAGACCTGGTCGAAGAGGTCTGCCGTATCCATGGCTATAACCAGGTGGCTGACAGCTATCCGCTTGGCGAACTCTCGCCGAGGACCATCCCCCGGGACTTCGCCGGATTCAGGCCGATGTGCGATGTCCTGGCCGCCCTCGGCTATCGAGAGGCCATCACCTACAGCTTCGTGGCGCCGGAGAGAATGCAGTTGCTCGATCCCGTGCATTCCCCTGTACGCATTGCCAACCCGATGTCGCGGGATCAATCCGTCATGCGCTCGAACCTGCTTCCCGGTCTTGTCGGCGCGTTGCAGACCAACCTGGCCCGTCAGCAACGCCGCGTCCGGTTGTTCGAGTACGGACAGTGCTTCCCTGGCGCGAGGACGGAAGAGGTCTTCCGCATCGGCGGCATCGCCTGCGGGGAGCGCGCGCCAGAGTCCTGGTCGACACCGTCCGCGCCGCTCGACTTCTTCGACGTCAAGGGCGATGTGGAGCGATTGTTGGCGATGGGTGGCGGTTCGTACGTCTTCGAGCCTGCTTCAGACCCGGTGCTGCATCCGGGCCAGTCCGCGCTCGTCTTGTGCGAAAAGCAGGTCATCGGGCGTCTAGGTCGCTTGCATCCCGAGATAGAGGAATCGCTGGACCTTGGCGTTCGGGCGTTTGTCTTCGAACTTGATGCCCGCGCTCTGGTTGAACAGCGGGAACGCCAGCATGAAGCCATCTCGCGATTCCCCAGCGTGCGGCGCGATCTGGCGGTGGTCATCGACAGGGCCGTTCCGGCCCGCGAGGTGGAATCGGCTGTCCGGGAAGTGCTCGGCGAGCTCCTGACCGAGTTCACGGTATTCGATGTCTATGAGGGTGAACGCATTGATTCCAATAAAAAAAGTCTCGGTATCGGGTTGACGTTGCAACACGTATCGCGCACTCTTGTCGATGACGAAACCAATACGTTTGTCGACGCTGTCGTTAGTTGCCTGGCGGAAAGATTCGGGGCGCGTCTGCGCTGAACCAGGCCGAGGCAGGTCCATAGACGCCATTGGATACGGGGAATCTGGAAGGGCGTGGGGGATTTCCAGTGACAGACACCCTGACCAAGGCTCGCATGGCCGAGCGTCTGTTCGACGAACTTGGACTCAACAAGCGTGAGGCCAAGGAGATCGTCGAACTGTTCTTCGAGGAGGTGCGCGCGTCCCTGGCAGACAACACGCGCGTGAAGATCTCCGGGTTCGGCAACTTCGATCTGCGCGACAAGCGCGAACGCCCGGGCCGAAACCCCAAGACGGGCGAAGAGATTCCCATCACGGCTCGCCGCGTCGTCACGTTCCGGCCAGGTCAGAAACTGAAGGCGCGGGTTGAAGCCTATGCGGGCCCACCAGAATAGCCCGCTACATCGGTGCCCTGATCACCCGGTAGGTGTGGTCCGCGGCACAGTCCAGAGAAGTTCACGTTAAGGGGATTGTCGCGTGGCTGCGCAGGCTGACGAACTCCCCCCGATTCCAAACAGGATCTATTTCACCATTGGCGATGTCGCCAGGCTGTGCGATGTGCAACCGCATGTGCTGCGCTATTGGGAGCGGGAGTTCCCGCAACTCAGCGCCATAAAGCGCCGCGGCAACCGCCGCTACTACGAGCGCAAGGACGTCATGCTCGTTAGGCAGATCCGATCGCTGCTGTACGAGCATCTCTATACCATTGCGGGCGCTCGCAAACGGCTGTCGGGCGAAGACATGAAGGAAGACACTACGCAGTCGAAGATCGTAGTGAAACAACTGATCGGCGAGCTGGAAGAGGTCCTGCGTGACCTGCGCTCCTGACACCTTCCGGCGAGCGGCCTGGAGACCGGCCCGCCTCCGTGCAGACTCGCCGCACTCGGCGTAGAATCGCCGCTCCCATCGGGGCGTAGCGCAGTCTGGTAGCGCACCACACTGGGGGTGTGGTGGTCGCCGGTTCAAATCCGGCCGCCCCGACCAAAGCCGGTCGGACTTCGTTGGTCGAAAAATGGAGATTCGATGGAAGTCGCATTTTTTGAGTTAATTGAGGCGAGCAAATCCCGCAACCAGCTTCCATACCCACAGCACTTCAGTCGGTTCCTTTACCGGCGTTTGGCGGCCTCGAGTTCGGTTGGTCCATGTGCCGCAACCGAATGTGCGAGAACTATGGACTGCTGTACGGCTCCGATGCTGGACCAGGCGGCATCAGCCACCGTTATGATGTCGTGTATAGCGAAGGGGAAGTCTCCGGTATCGTTGCCGTTTCTGCGCCGCGCAGATCTCGCTTCACGCCTCCATTCTGTTCGCCCAATAGCGCGGCACTTTTTCTCAGAGTCATTGCCTTTCGCCGACTCCCCGATCAAGGATTGGGAAAGCCACGGACACAATATTTGCGAGTCTGCGTGGAGCGGGTCGCACGGCACCAGGCGGTATAACCAGGATCGAGACGGCCTTCGCTGTAACGGCCGCAGGAAAAAAACGGATGAATGGTGCCGCAAATGGATCCGATTGGGCACCCGCCTCACCAAGGGGAGGGACAATCCCGAAAAGCGGTGCCTGATCACCAAAATCCTCATGCTCATCCGACTCGGCTTTTCCTCGACACACGCCAACGGGTCGACGTCACCACTGATACGTTTCACAACAACCTCAGGCGCTTTGGTCCCTCGTTCCGCGACTATCATGCCTATCGCAACTCGTTTCTGTTAAAACCCCAATGGTGCGGGCAAGAGGAAACGACTGCGCCCGCGCACACCGACGTGCTGCAAGTTTCCCTGAAGCGCTTCTCATTCTCAGCTTGAGCAGGTGGCCGTACCGGGGCGCACGGTTGGGGAGAGCAACTTTTGGTTGAGGATCCTGAATTCGGCTCCGTTGGAGACCTGATTGCGGGCTTGCTGGGCTCGGGCAAGCGAGATGCCCGTCGACGGCTTTCGGGTAGCCGTCCGTGAGATGAACGCATTCCTCCAGCCGGTCGAGGATGATTCTGCCGGAGTGCTGGGAGCGCTAGATGAAGGATGCGATGCGCTCGCGTTCTATGGCCTGACCTTAAACAAAAGGCTCAATGTTGAGGAGCGCATGTCAGTCCTTCCCGCTGGGGAGATTCTGCGGTTTGTAGGAGCGGACCTGCTCGAAGAACTCGCACCGACTGCCGCGTTCTATAGCTGGGACCCGATTGGAGCGACTGTCTGTATTTACCGTTGGAGGCCTGCGTTTTGGCGGAGAGGCACGCTTAACGAACAGTCGAGTCTTCCGCCCTCACGGTTTTTCGCAAGTGGCGGGGTATTGCTCGATCTCGTCTCGGTCAGTCACAGGGTGCCGTTGGTACCGCCGGCAACGATATCCGATTGCGTCGACCAGTGGGCTGCCCGACTTTTTGGTCGCATGAATCACAGTCCTGGATTCTATCAAACGTATGCTGCGGGTGACCTCGGCCGTTTGGGCAAGCCCCCGAGCGTTAGACCCGAAAGGTCGACGAGGCATGTGAGTTATTCCGAGAATGACGAACGCCCAATTACCAGGGAGTGTCGCGATTTGTCGGGTTGCTGGCTGACGCCCTCAAACGCTCTGCCTACGAAGATCAGATCATAGACGTGACGCGTGCCCTCGAGGGCATGTACGCAACACCTCATCATCACATTCTGAAAGAACTACAGCGCAGGGTTGCCTACTTTATCGGATCAGGCGACCTGTCGGGGATTTGTCTACGTCGCGTTTGTCATCGATGCCTTTGCGCGACGCATTGTGGGCTGGCGGGTCTCGAACTCCTTGCGCACGGACATCGCCCTCGATGCACAGGAGCAAGCGCTGTATGACCGCAGAATCGGACGTCACGCACTGATTTATCACAGCGATGGAGGCGTACAGTACGTCTCGATTCGATACACCGAACGGCTCTCGGAAGTGGGTATGTCACACGATACGAGATCCACGAAGTAGGGGAACCCGGCGACGAGATCCGCATCGATGTCGGTCACCGACAGATCAGTGGGTTGCCGTCCAGAATGACGGATGGCCTAATCGAGCATTGGGCGAAAGGTATTCCGGTAGCTCGCCACTGTATGTGCGCAGGCTTCTTTCTGGGCGATCAGCCGCTCCGCGAAGAACCGCTGCATATGGGCGGACCAGGCGTGGATAGGTTTGGCTCTCAGCACCTCGAATCCAGTGGTGCGAAAACGAAAACTCTAATTGTCGTCAGCGAAAGAAATAGGTGACACTAGACAAGACAAGCTTCTCTGCGGTTCTAAAAACAAATAGTCCGATGCACGCCTATTTCCAACCCCATTTGTCAACTTCGGACATACTACGCCATTCCATTTTACTGACTTCGGTAAAATGGGCGGATTTCCAGTTTCCGCACATGCCATAGCGACTTGAGCTTCGCAAAGCCCGACCGCGCCATTGAGGTCTGTCCCGCTGAGGTTTGCGCCGCGGAAAATTGTCGCATTGACGTTCGTGAGTCGGAGATCTGCTTCGCTAAGGTCGGCTTTCGTCAAGTTTGCCCCTTTTAGATTCGCTCCCACCAGCTGGGCGTTACGCAGATCTGCTCCTATGAGGATTGCATTACTTAGGTCCACATCACAGAATTGCGTACGCTGGAGCACCGCGTGCCACAAGTTTGCGTTTCGAAGATCGGAGCTTGGGAATATGGCCGAGCGTAACCTTGGCACTATATCGGTCCCACAGAAATCTGCATCGGTTAAGTTCGCACATCGCAGATTTGCTCCGCGTAGATTGGTAGCCGTCAGATGTGCTTCTGTGAGGACTGCATCTTGGAAGTCGGCATCGCGCAACTTAGCTTCTATCAACCATGCACCATGCAGATTCGCGTTCCTGAAGCTCGCTTTATTCGCCTTTGTCGAGCGGAAATAGATGTCGTTACGTGCTAGCAAGTCTAGGGATCGATTACCCGCCTCGCAGAGCATTCGAGGGGGGTAAGGGTGTCTAGTGTTCGGTCTAGCCACTATGGCCTTGCGTAGATCCGTCTTACGAAGATCTGCCCCGTTAAAGTTCGCGTTTTCTAGGATCGTTCCTCTGAAGTTGGCAGCGCTTAGGTTTGCCCTTCTGAGATCGGCGCTACTAAAGTCTGTCATGCAAAAATCGGCATTTCTGAGATCCGCGCTTATGAGATACGCATTTCGTAGGTTTGCCACACGGATCTCGGCCTCGCTCAGCACTAGGTTAGACATTGGTACGCCGTCGCGCGCGAGGGTCTCAACGCTTGCCGCCAACGCCTTGGACCTCTTTCCATCTGGGATTGCACGTAGTTGGGCGATCTGAGCGTAAAGCGTTGCAACCCGTACTCCACGGTCTACCTTGCGCTGTTCAATTTCCCCAAATATACCAATGATCGTTATGACAAGGGCAAAGACAGCAACTCCTTCAACAGCAATCCTTACGGAAGCGACATTATTAAATCCAAAGTAGAACCAAGAAGCCAGCCAGTCAGCCCATGCGAACCCTCGATCAAATAGTTTTTTTTGCTGCTGGATCGGGGTCACGGGACGCGTTTTTCCTACATTCATTGACTATTCCTCTTTGTCTGGGAACGCTATATCCGATAGTTTACAACGACCGACTAAGTGCTCACTTGACAAGAGCAAGACATACAACACATTGCTAAGTACTGTGGGCCGCAAGTTCGGTGACGTGTTCTTTCATTCCGCCTCGGCAAATCCAGGCAATTGGTCGGCAGGCGTCGCAGGACATTGCGAAGGTCGTGCCGCCACTTCCGCTTGAATTGACGGGCGATCTCCTCGTAGTAGCGCTGGAATCGATCAGTCGTCGTTCAGGGCGTTAGCCCGACTTCGACAACTCAGGGTGTTTTCGGGCTGATTTGGCGGGATGCCTCCCCGTAAGCGTTTGTTTTCATTGGGCGGGACGTTGCGCCGGGCGCTGTAGTGCCGACCTTGGTCCTTGACGGGCGGGCGCATTCGGGCAGGCTATCCGTCCATGTTCGTGCGCGCCAAGAGACGCATCGAGGACGGCAAGGAGCACCGCTACTGGAGCGTGGTGGAGAACTGCCGCAACCCGGACGGCCGCGTCGCGCAGCGCCAGGTGCTGTACCTGGGCGAGATCAACGACAGCCAGCGGGCGGCGTGGTGCCGGTCGGTGGAAGTGCTGTGCGGCGGGTCGGGGCCGAAGCAGGTGGCGCTGTTCCCGGCGGACCGGGAGGCGCCGGAGCTGGACTGCGAGGTGGTTCGGATCGAGCTCGGGGCTCTGCGGCTGCGCCGCGCGCGCCAGTGGGGGGCGTGCTGGCTGGCGCTCGTGCTGTGGGAGCGCCTGGAGCTGGACCGGTTCTGGCGACCGCGGCTGCCGCCGAGCCGGCAGGGCACGCGCTGGCTGGATATCCTGAAGACGCTGGCGTGCTACCAGCTGATCGATCCGGGCAGCGAGTGGAGGCTGCACCGGCACTGGTACGAGCACAGCGCCATGGGGGATCTGCTGGGCCGGCCCGCGGAGGTGGTGGGCGGCCACACGCTGTATCGGTGCCTGGACAAGCTGGCTGTGCACAAGCGCGCGTTCTTCTCGTTTCTGCGGGAGCGGTGGGAGACGCTGTTCGACGCGCGCTTCGACGTCCTGCTCTACGACCTGACGTCCACCTATTTCGAGAGCGACCCGCCGTTTTCGGACAAGCGCCGGTTCGGTTACAGCCGGGACAAGCGCTCGGACTGCGTGCAGGTGGTGATCGCCCTGGTGGTGACGCCGGAGGGCTTTCCGCTGGCCTACGAGGTGATGCCGGGCAACACCAGCGACAAGACCACGCTGGCGGACTTCCTGGAGAGGATCGAGGCGCAGTACGGGCGGTCCGAGCGGGTGTGGATCATGGACCGGGGCATTCCGACCGAGGAGACGCTCGCGGCCATGCGCGCGGGAGATCCGCCCGTGCGCTATCTGGTCGGCACGCCCAAAGGCCGCCTGACGCGGCTGGAGAAGTCGTTCGCGGGGCTGCCCTGGCGCGAGGTCCGCGAGTCGGTCGAGGTGAAGCTTCTGGCCGAGGACGGCGAACTCCACATCCTGGCCCAGAGCCGCGCGCGGATCCTGAAGGAGCGCGGCATGCGCCGGCGCCGGCTGAAGAAGCTCTGGCGGCGCCTGCGCGAGTTGCGCGCGCAGTCGCTGAAGCGCGACGAGCTGCTGCTGAAGCTCGGCGCGGCGAAGAAGGAGGCGGGGCGCGCGTATCACCTGGTCGAGATCCGCCTGCCCGAGGCGGGGCAGGCCGTGACCCCGGAGACCTTCGCGTTCGCGCTGCGGCGCGACCGGCTGCGCCGGGCGCGGCGCCGCGAGGGCCGCTATCTGCTGCGCTCGAACCTGGCCGGAGAGGACCCGGAGACGCTGTGGCGCTACTACACGCGGCTCACCGAGGTCGAGCAGGCGTTCAAGGAACTCAAGCACGATCTCGCCATCCGGCCGGTGTTCCACCAGAACGAGGAGCGGATCGAGGCGCACATCTTCGTCGCCTTCATCGCCTACTGCCTGCACGTGACCCTGAAGAACCTGGCGCGGCCGCGCGCGCCGGGACTGACACCCCGCGCCGTGTTGGAGAAGTTCGCCACGACGCAGATGGTGGATGTCCATTTGCCGACCACCGACGGGCGGCATCTCGTGCTGCCCCGGCGCACCGACCCGACACGCGACCAGCAACTGCCGCTTCATCAACTCGACCTGAAAATGCCGGAGCAGCCCCCGCCCCGAATATCGACCTGACCCGGCTCGCGCGACTCATCCCCGTCGGCACCTTGTAGTGCCGACCTTTTGCATCCGTCCACCTTGAATCAATGACTTGCGCGCCGAAAACCGCTGAGTTGTCGAAGTCGGGTTAGAGATCGTGGAACTCGTCGGATTGAGCACGTTGAGCTGGACAATCGATTAGGGAATGTCTGAACAAGTCGAGGCTGATATCATCGGTTGAACGGTCACGGATGACATGGGCGAGCGATGGAACAGTCGACGTTTTCGGAACTGGAGCACGACATGAAGAAGCGACGGACGCGTCGCGAGTTGTTTCTGGAGAAGATGGACGGGCTGATCCCGTGGGAGCGGCTGGAGAGCCGGATCGAGCCGTTCTATCCGAAGGCGGGCCGCGGCCGCCGGCCGTACCCGCTGCGGAGCATGCTGCGGGTTCACTGCGTGCAGTTGTTCTACAACCTGAGCGATCCGGGGATGGAGGATCTGCTGTACGAGGTGGAGTCGGTTCGCCGTTTCGCGGGATTGCGGCTGACGGGTCCGCTGCCGGACGGGACGACGATCCTGCACTTCCGGCACCTGCTGGAGCGGCACGGGCTTGGCGAGGCGCTGTTGGCGGAGATCAACGCGCACCTGGCGTCGCTGGGTCGGCGACTGAAGACGGGTACGATCGTGGACGCGAGCATCATCGAGGCGCCGAGTTCGACGAAGAACAGGGAGCGCGCGCGGGACCCGGAGATGCACCAGGCGAAGAAGGGCAACCAGTGGCACTTCGGGATGAAGGCGCACATCGGGGTGGACGCCGAGTCGGGTCTGGCGCACAGCCTGGCGACGACGGCGGCGAACGGCGCGGACGTGTCGCACGCGCACCTGGTGCTGCGCGGCGGGCAGGCCGAGGCTTGGGGCGACGGCGGGCTACCAGGGCGTCGGGAAGCGCGCGGAGTACGCCGGCTCCGGCGTCGAGTGGCATGTGGCGATGAAGCCCGGCAAGCGCCGGCTGCTGGACAAGGAGGGGCCGAGGAGGCCGCCGAGAAAGGCAAGGCTTTCGGTGCGAGCGTAGGTGGAGCATCCGTTCCTGTATGTGAAGCGGCACTTCGGCTACGGCAAGGTGCGCTACCGGGGCTTGGCGAAAAACACGGAGCGGATCGCGATGCTGCTCGGATTCGCGAATCTGCTGATCGCCGGACGCTACGCGACCGGCTGACGCGGGACGGATGCGCCCGCGGGACGGAAAGCGGTGCCGCGGCGACGGCTCAAGATCGCTTTGTGCAATATGAGAACGCTCCAATATGCATTCCAGAGATAAAATCGCCACGAGACTCGATCTCACCCGCCAAACAGGCGGTTGTTCAGACCTTACCTTAGTAGAACTTAACCTGATTCAGCCAACGGGCGTGGGGAGCACTGGGACGACGGTCCATTGTTGGCGCGAAGCGGTCGACGCAGCGCTGGATAGACGCATTCTTGCGCATGATCCAGAACACGTGCCGGACGCGGTTGCATGGCGGCCGCGCCATCACTTCGGCGACGAGGCTATCGAAATGGTTGCCCCCTCTCGCTACACTCTCATTCAATGGCCCCGGGTAGTCTTTCAATCAAGGTGTACGGCAGAAGCTGCGGCGATTCCGTTGCGGCTTCCCTGTCTTACAGTCTCGCAACCCCGCTTCCCTGTCCGCTGACCAACGTGCGAAGCAACATCCCGCAATTCGCAGAACGCGTCATAAAAAGGGGAGGAGCGCATTGCGGCAAACGCCAATCACCGATGGTGCGCAGGCATGCATGCGTCGACGCTGTGGAGATTGCGGAAAAACGCAAGAACTCCTGCTTGTTCCGCGACGTTCATCTTGCCCTGCCGCACGTGCTTGGCGAGGCAGGTGGAGCGGCTCTGACCCGCGAATTTGTGGACGGCTTGGCCGCCCGGTATGACACGGTCTGCGTCTGGGCGGCTTACCGGCCAGCACCGGAAGCCGACGCGGGCAAATGCTGCGCGTATGTTGCTATGCCTACGAGGGAATTGTCTGATGACGGCTAGTCGTTCGGCGAGAAATTGCGCGTGCTCTACGAGCGAAAGACCGGCAGAGAGGACGTTCTCTCGATACGAGCTTGTTCTGGTAGGTGTGCGCAAACGACGCGCTGGAGGCCCTGCGGGTCCTCTGAGCGCATCGACATGGGCGTTCGGTTGGACGGCCCGGAGTTGCCCGCTCAGAGTCGCCGCTTCGGCGATGGAGCGGAGGGCAGGGTCCGGCTCCTCCTCGATGTCGGTGAAAGAGGTTCTTGCCGAGACCGCCGGCGCGACCTCGCGCGGGGCGGAAATCGTTGAGGAGATGGAGGCGGAGTATCCCAGGCGCTAAAGGTTGACGCCTGCTCCGAAGAGGCAATCAGCGTTGGCGCTTCGTCCGACAGCCCGCTGCTTCTGGTCCTTGGTACTGTCATCGAAGACAACACAACGGCGATTCTCATAGTACGCAGCTTCGTGACGGATGAGAGTGACGTGAATGGCTCTCAAGGTTGACGTCTGACGCTAGCCCGACTTCGACAACTCAGCGGTTTTCGGCGCGCAAGTCATTGATTCAAGGTGGACGGATGCAAAAGGTCGGCACTACAAGGTGCCGACGGGGATGAGTCGCGCGAGCCGGGTCAGGTCGATATTCGGGGCGGGGGCTGCTCCGGCATTTTCAGGTCGAGTTGATGAAGCGGCAGTTGCTGGTCGCGTGTCGGGTCGGTGCGCCGGGGCAGCACGAGATGCCGCCCGTCGGTGGTCGGCAAATGGACATCCACCATCTGCGTCGTGGCGAACTTCTCCAACACGGCGCGGGGTGTCAGTCCCGGCGCGCGCGGCCGCGCCAGGTTCTTCAGGGTCACGTGCAGGCAGTAGGCGATGAAGGCGACGAAGATGTGCGCCTCGATCCGCTCCTCGTTCTGGTGGAACACCGGCCGGATGGCGAGATCGTGCTTGAGTTCCTTGAACGCCTGCTCGACCTCGGTGAGCCGCGTGTAGTAGCGCCACAGCGTCTCCGGGTCCTCTCCGGCCAGGTTCGAGCGCAGCAGATAGCGGCCCTCGCGGCGCCGCGCCCGGCGCAGCCGGTCGCGCCGCAGCGCGAACGCGAAGGTCTCCGGGGTCACGGCCTGCCCCGCCTCGGGCAGGCGGATCTCGACCAGGTGATACGCGCGCCCCGCCTCCTTCTTCGCCGCGCCGAGCTTCAGCAGCAGCTCGTCGCGCTTCAGCGACTGCGCGCGCAACTCGCGCAGGCGCCGCCAGAGCTTCTTCAGCCGGCGCCGGCGCATGCCGCGCTCCTTCAGGATCCGCGCGCGGCTCTGGGCCAGGATGTGGAGTTCGCCGTCCTCGGCCAGAAGCTTCACCTCGACCGACTCGCGGACCTCGCGCCAGGGCAGCCCCGCGAACGACTTCTCCAGCCGCGTCAGGCGGCCTTTGGGCGTGCCGACCAGATAGCGCACGGGCGGATCTCCCGCGCGCATGGCCGCGAGCGTCTCCTCGGTCGGAATGCCCCGGTCCATGATCCACACCCGCTCGGACCGCCCGTACTGCGCCTCGATCCTCTCCAGGAAGTCCGCCAGCGTGGTCTTGTCGCTGGTGTTGCCCGGCATCACCTCGTAGGCCAGCGGAAAGCCCTCCGGCGTCACCACCAGGGCGATCACCACCTGCACGCAGTCCGAGCGCTTGTCCCGGCTGTAACCGAACCGGCGCTTGTCCGAAAACGGCGGGTCGCTCTCGAAATAGGTGGACGTCAGGTCGTAGAGCAGGACGTCGAAGCGCGCGTCGAACAGCGTCTCCCACCGCTCCCGCAGAAACGAGAAGAACGCGCGCTTGTGCACAGCCAGCTTGTCCAGGCACCGATACAGCGTGTGGCCGCCCACCACCTCCGCGGGCCGGCCCAGCAGATCCCCCATGGCGCTGTGCTCGTACCAGTGCCGGTGCAGCCTCCACTCGCTGCCCGGATCGATCAGCTGGTAGCACGCCAGCGTCTTCAGGATATCCAGCCAGCGCGTGCCCTGCCGGCTCGGCGGCAGCCGCGGTCGCCAGAACCGGTCCAGCTCCAGGCGCTCCCACAGCACGAGCGCCAGCCAGCACGCCCCCCACTGGCGCGCGCGGCGCAGCCGCAGAGCCCCGAGCTCGATCCGAACCACCTCGCAGTCCAGCTCCGGCGCCTCCCGGTCCGCCGGGAACAGCGCCACCTGCTTCGGCCCCGACCCGCCGCACAGCACTTCCACCGACCGGCACCACGCCGCCCGCTGGCTGTCGTTGATCTCGCCCAGGTACAGCACCTGGCGCTGCGCGACGCGGCCGTCCGGGTTGCGGCAGTTCTCCACCACGCTCCAGTAGCGGTGCTCCTTGCCGTCCTCGATGCGTCTCTTGGCGCGCACGAACATGGACGGATAGCCTGCCCGAATGCGCCCGCCCGTCAAGGACCAAGGTCGGCACTACAGCGCCCGGCGCAACGTCCCGCCCAATGAAAACAAACGCTTACGGGGAGGCATCCCGCCAAATCAGCCCGAAAACACCCTGAGTTGTCGAAGTCGGGCTAGGAAAGCGCAAACCGGGAGGAGCCATGCCCGACCGGGCTGATTGGCGGATGCCCGACCCCTTCTAATCGGGCGCCGGTATCCGCCCCGCCTTTTCTTCGTCGTACCACCACGATGCAGGGAAGCTGGTGCGAAACTCGGCGTCGTACGGCGGTCGACCGAACTTGTCCCAGTAGACGACGTGTGGCCCCTCCACCTGCATGAGCGGGATCATGTCGAAATTCCAGAGGAGAACGCGGTCAAGGGCTCTCTGCGCCGCCGAGAGTTCGTCGCGCGAGCGCGCGTTGAGGACGCGCAGGATCATTTCATCCGCCGCCGAACTCTGAATGCCCGAGAGGTTTCGCGTCTGCGGCAGCATGGCATTGCTCGAATGCCAGTAGGAGACGACTTCGACGCCCGGCGGTTGGGCAACGCCGAGCGTGGCAAAGCAGAAGTCATAGTCGAAGTCCTTCATGATGTTGATGAACTGCGCCGAGTCGACCATGCGAACAATGGTCTGGAATCCCAGCCGCCGGAGTTGATCCACGTACTGCAGGATCTGGCGCCGGTCGCCGGCCGACCGGATGAGAAAAGAGAGCGTGAACGGCTCGCCGGCGCCGTTGACGAGGATGCCATCGCGCACCGTCCAACCGGCCTGTCGGAGCAACTCCCGCGCTTGCAATAGCCCGGCGCGGTCGCGTCCCATCCCCTCTGACCGGCCCATTTCGAACGCTTCTGTGAAAAGGCGCTGCGGCAGCGCATCGCGATAAGGCTCCAGCAATGCGAGTTCAGCGGCGTTCGGTCGGCCGAACGCAGAGAATTCTGGTGGGCCAAAGTAGCTTCGAGGAAGGCTGTGGAATCCCTGGGCGATGTTGCGCCCGTACCAGGCGTAGTCGAACGCCAGCGTCAGCGCTTCTCGTACTCGAGGATCCTGCAGCTTTTCCCGGCGTTCGTTGATGACGATGCCCCGCATCAATCCCACGTAGTACTGGAAGTTGTGCCGGCGCATCACGATCCAGCCCTTGTGGCGGGCGGGGATGTCGTAGCCGTTGAACCAGTATCGCGGATCGGTTTCCCGTCGATAGTCGACCAGTCCCTTGCGGAACGCTTCGCGCACCACCGTTCCGTCGCGGTAGTAGTCGTAGCGTATGTAGTCGAAATTATGGCGACCCCGATTGATGCCGAGGTTTCTGCCCCAGTAATCGGGAACGCGCTCGTACAGGAGATAGCGTGACTGTTTGAACTCCTTGACGCGATACGGGCCGCTGCCGAGCGGTGGGGTCAGCGTTGTCTTGGTAGGGTCGTGCTCCCGCCAATAATGTTCCGGCAGTATCGCGATCTTGCCGATGCTCGTGACCACGGCGGCGTTCAGACCATTGATGTCGAGCAGATGGAATGTCAGTTCCCGTTCGTTGTGGACTTCCACCGAGTCGACCATCCCGAACGCCGATTGGAGATTGAAGCCCGAGTTCTCGCGAATGTGGTCGAACGTGAACTTCACATCCGACGCCGTAATGGGCACGCCGTCGTGCCAGTGCGCCTCGCCCCGGAGCCGGATGCGTACCCAACTGAAGTCGTCGGCGACCATGACTCCCTCGGCGAGGTTGCCGTAGAACGTGCCGATCTCGTCGTCCGCCGGAACAAACAGCCCATCGTAGAGAAATGGTTGCGACCCCATGGAATGCTGGACCCCGGGGATCGAGATGCCCTTGTGCAGGTAGGGCGTAAAGGAGTTCCAGTTGGCGCCGGTCGCCAGCACGAGCGTACCGCCCTTGGGCGCTTCCGGGTTGACGTAGTCGAAGTGCTCGAAATCGGGCGGGTACTTGAACTCGCCGAAAAACGAGACGCCGTGCTTGTACGTGGGCGCCGCGACGGCGAGTGTCGCGCCGAATGCGAGAGTTGCCGTCAACAGTCGCATGCCGTGTTCAGCTCCGGTGACTCCAGCACTATAGGTTATTCTCCCTTGTCCACAAATGCCGCGTGCAAAGGGAACGGAAACATGTCGGAACCATTGAAGGTTGGCCTCGTAGGTGCCGGGGGCATCGCCAATTCGCACCTCCCGGCCTACCTGGAGTACGCCGACCGGGTACGGGTGACGGCCGTGTGCGACATCATCGAAGACGCCGCAAGCGCGTATGCGAAGAGAGCGAACGCCGATGCGGTCGACACGGACCTGGACACGATGCTGCGGGAAGCCGACATCGAAGCCGTCGACCTGTGTCACAGGCACGACCTGCATGCGCCGCACGCCATCGCCGCCGCCGAGGCCGGCAAGCACGTGATCGTCGAGAAACCGATGGCGAACTCGGTGCAGGACTGCCGCGAGATGGTCGAAGCCGCGGACAAGTCAGGGGTGACGCTGATGGTGGCCCAGCACCTGCGTTACATGCGGACAGCAGCGGCCGCGAAACGCTTGATCGAGGACGGGAAACTGGGGCAGATCGAAGCGGTGCGTACGCACATGGTCGCGGGCGGATACGGTCGCATGGAACGTCGGGGGCATTGGATGCGGGACCCGAAATACGCGGGCGGCGGCGTCATGATGACCACCCAGGTCCACCATATCGACCTGCTGCGCTACTACGTCGGCGACGTGAAGCGCGTCTATGGCATCTGCAAGACCCTGCAGCCGGACAAGCTGCCCGGGGCGGAAGACCTGGTCGCCGCAACCCTCGAGTTCGAGACCGGCGCCGTCGGGCACGTGTTCGCAAAGTCGTCGCTTTCTCGCGAGGGCAGGTCGTACTGCCTGATGGGCAGCGAGGGAACCCTGTACGCCGAACTGGCGGTTGAAAGCGACGAGACGCCGACGCCCCATTTCGGCACCCTCATGGTTTCCCTCAAGTCACCGGAAAAGGAACAGGAATACCTGTCCCACGCGGCGGAGATGCGACGTTTCATGCGCGGGGACGCCGAGCGCCGGAACGAGTTCATAAGGAAGCTCCAACCGGACTTTGAGCCGCTGTCGACCGAGGGCACGGGTCTGGCCACCGCCAACGGCTTCGTCAACGAGATCCTGCACTTCGCGGAATGCTGCCGGACCGGCGCCGAGCCGACCAGCAGCGGTCGCGACAACGTCAACACGATCGAAGTCATCATGGGCATCTACGAGTCCTCCCGGACCGGGATGCCGGTTGATCTGGATACGCTATAGGGAGATTCGACACCGCCTTTCTGAGTCCATGCCGCTCCAGCAAGTGCTGAGTGGCATCGCAGGTTGTGCGCTCTCTTTCATCGGATACTGGAGGATGAACTGATCCGTTTCGCTCCTGGTGTCTCACCTTTTCAATGCGCGGTCTTGTTGGCGTTAGAATCATCGGTAGTGGCGTTGATCGCGGGGTTGCGATGACTGTCAAGATTCATGCCGAGCTCGAAGAATCGATCAAGGAAGATGCTGCGGCCATCCTGGCTGCTTCAGGCCTTACGATATCCGAGGCGCTGCGCATTCTGCTCGTTCGGGTCGCTGCGGAAGGCAAGCTACCCTTCGATCCGCTGGTTCCCAACCAAGAGACCATCGAGGCGATCAACGCGGCACGGCGAGGAGACCTCGTTACGCTCGGAACTCCCGCGCAGGCGATTGCCGAACTCAATCGACCAGATTGAGGCGTTCAAGCTACACAGACTGGGTTATAGGACCTGCGCCTCTTTAGGGTTTGGTCGGACCTAGTCCGGACTGCATATGGAGTGCGAGAACAAATGGTCAGGCGCGCCAACTGTCGGTGTAGAGCAAGTCCTTCAGGTCGCCCGGGGATAGCGGCGTGTAGGGGATCAGGTCTTCGCGGGCGCTGACGAAGTCCTCTCTCGGAGCGCAGTAGAAGACGCCGAGCGGCGTGGGCAGGTCCGGATCGTTCACGCGCGCGAGCGCTGCGGCGAGCGCCCAGTTCGTTTCGTCGTGCAAGCTTGCCTCGCTCGCATTGCCGGTGACGCGGAACTCGCCGCGAACCGGTTCGTAGATCAGTCCCCTGTCGTTGTCCGCTCCGAACAGCATGGGCTCGCCGTGGCGCACGATGACCGTGTTCTCGGCCCGGTGCCGCTTGCTGGTCAGGTCGCCGAACGCGTTGTCGTTGTAGACGATGCAGTTCTGCAGTACTTCCACGAAGGCGGCGCCGACAAACGCGTGGGCGCGGAGCAAAACTTCGGGCAGGTGGTCCTGCAGGGTGTCCGCCGTGCGCGCGACGAAACTGCCGTTGCCCCCGAGCGCCAGCGTCGCGGGATTGACCGGCGGGTCGACCGAACCGTCGGGAGTCGATGGCGAGCGCGTCCCCGGAATGGATGTCGGCGAGAACTGGCCCTTGGTCAGGCCGTAGACGGCATTGTTGAACAGGATCAGGTTGACATCGACGTTGCGCCGCAGGATGTGCGTCAGGTGGTTGCCGCCGATAGCGAGAAAGTCGCCGTCGCCGCCGACGACCCACACGTCGAGTTCGGGATTGGCGAGCTTGATGCCGGTCGCGAGCGACGGCGCGCGCCCGTGAATGCTGTGGAATCCGTAGGTCTCGAGATAGTAGGGCAGCCGCGCCGCGCAACCGATGCCCGATACCACGACGACGTCGTCCGGGTTGCGTCCGACTTCAGACAGGGTCTTGCGCATGGATTTCAGGATGGCGTAGTCGCCGCACCCGGGACACCAGCGCACTTCCTGGTCCGTCTCGAAATCCTTCGGCGTCAGCTTGATGACCTGGTTCATCCGATCTGGCTCCTCGGTCGGGGGAGGCCGTCGAGCAGGTCGCGCAACGCCGCTTCGATGGTCCCGACCTTGAATGGCTGGCCGCTGGTCTGCGTGATGCTCCTGGCGTCCACGAGGAACTCGCTCCTGATGAGGCGCGCGAGTTGGCCGCGGTTCATCTCCGCCACGGCGACGTTTCCGAAACGGGCGAGGATCGCACCGAGGTTGGCTGGCAGCGGCCAGATTTGCCGCAGGTGCAGATGGCCAACGGAGAAACCGGCGCGTGTCAGTCCACTCACGGCGTCCTCGATGGCGCCGTAGGTGGAACCCCAGCCGATTACCAGCAGATCACCGCTGGTGGCACCGCTGTCTATTTCGTGTTCGAGACCCTGTTCCGCCACCCGCGCGATCTTCTCCGCGCGCAGGTCGGTCATGCGCTGGTGGTTTTCGGGGTCGTAAGAGATGTTGCCGCTGCCATCGGCGCGCTCCAGGCCGCCGATGCGATGGGCGAGCGCTGGCGTCCCGGGTTTGGCCCATGGCCGCGCCAGGGTCTCGGGATCCCTCGTGAACGGCTCGAAACCGGCAGGGTCCGATCGGAATGCGGGCGCGATGGGAGGCAGCGCGTCGGTGTCCGGCAATTCCCAGGGTTCTGCGGCATTGGCGATATAGGCGTCGGACAGGACGATGACCGGCGTCATGTAGGTCGTGGCGATCCGCGCGGCCTCGATCATGATGCGGAAGCACTCCGACGGCGTGGCGGGCGCAAGCACGGGCAGCGGGGCCTCGCCGTGGCGACCGTAGAGCGCGAGATTCAGGTCGGCCTGCTCGGGTTTAGTGGGCATGCCGGTGGACGGTCCCGCGCGTTGTACGTCGATGACGAGGAGCGGCAGTTCCACCGCGACGGCAAGCCCCAGCGCTTCTGTCTTCAGCGACAGCCCCGGCCCGGCACTGGCGGTCACGCCGAGCCCTCCCGCATAGGAGGTCCCGATGGCCGCGGTGATCGCAGCCACCTCGTCTTCGGCCTGAAATGTGACGATGCCCCGGCCCTTGAGCGAGGCAAGGAAATGCAGAAGCGCCGATGCCGGCGTAATGGGATAGGAGGAATACGTGAGTTTCAGTCCCGACAGTGCGGCGACGGCCGCCAGCCCGAGGCCCATCGCGTCGGTACCGGTAATGGTCCGAAACACCCCGTGATGGAGTTCGGCGTTGACGCCGAGGGCGGCGTCTCCCGCGTCGAGTTCCATCGTTTCGCCATAGGCGTGGCCGGCGTTCAAGGCCGCGACATTCGATGCCACGACATCCGGCATGGAGGAGAACTTGCTTTCGATCCACTGGATTGTGGGCGCCCGGTCGCCGCCGAAGAGCCAGAGACTCAAGCCTAGGGACCAGAAGTTCTTCGCACGTCCCGCCTGTTTTCTGCCGACGCCTGTGGGTGCGACCGCCTCCGCCGTGAGGTGCGTGATAGCCATGGACATGAGCCGGTACTCGCTGAGGGAGCCGTCTTCCAGCGGGTTCACGGCGTAGCCCGCGCGTTTGAGGTTGCGCGGGGAGAATGCGTCCGTGTCAACGACGATCACGCCGCCCCTTTTCAGGGTATCCAGGTTGGTCTTGAGCGCTGCCGGATTGAACGCGAACAGCACATCTGCCTCATCGCCGGGGGTGAGTACGCCGTCTCCGCCGAACTGAATCTGAAACGCCGACACGCCGAAGGTGGAACCTGCGGGCGCGCGAATCTCGGCGGGGAAATCGGGCAGCGTCAACAGGTCGTGGTGCTCCATGGCGACCGCCTTCGCGAATTCACCTCCGAGCACCTGGATGCCGTCGCCCGAGTCGCCGGCGAAGCGCACAACGGTACGCGGCCCTGGACCCTCGTTCCCGATCATGGCGCGCGAACCGCGTCGTCGGTCATGTCGCGAAACCTCCTGGCAGGGCGCACGGGCATCCTGCAGCAAACGCGCTAACTTATCAGAATGCTTGAAAAAACTCCAAGAACCGTCCGGTTAGAAGCATATAACCGCCCGCCCGTAGTTCCGAGCCTGAAGGCTTTCGCTCAAGCGCCCGACGCCAAGCTATCGGACCGCTCGATCCGATACTCCAATCGATCCATCCAGTTGTGGATATGCTGCCGAGTCCACGGAATATCCAGCGCGATGAAGCCGAGACCCACGGGAATCATCCAGAAGCCAATGATCGGCAGGAACCCGAATACGCCGACGATCATCAACAGGATGCCAACAACACTGCGCATTCCCACCGGCACGTAACGAATTCCCCAACGAAGCAGCAGCAGCGTGGTGGCCGCAACCATGGTCTTGAACTCTTCGGAGGTCACGCGCTGACCTCGTTTTCGCCAACGAATGAGTCGTCGGGCGGTGGCCACGACGATTGTGGTGAGCTCTTCGGAAGTCAGGGATTTACACCAGGATCGGTTGGTCGTCGGGCGCGTCGTGCTGTTCCGGGTGTGCTCGCCGTTCGAGGTCCGGGTCGATGGAAAGAAACCGGTAGCGTCCGTCTTCGCAGAGCGTTCGTTGCAGCCGGTTGCGATGCATCAGCAGATGGCAGTGCGCAATGGCTTCGCCCAGGGCCATCATGGTCTGCCGGGCGTCGAGCTTGCGGCGAAACAGCACGGGCAGCAGTTCGGCGGCGAGCCGCGGCTGGACACAGTGCTCCTCTATGGCCAACAGGCGATCTTCGTGGTGACTGATCAATTGCCGCAACCGTTCGCGCACGCCGTAGAACGGAAGATTATGCGCGGGCAGAACAAGCGTTTCCGGCGGCGTGTCGAGGAACTTGTCGTGCGATTCCATCCATATGTGCAGTGGGTTCGCTTCCGGTTCCGTGGGATGGACGCTGACGTTGGACGTGATGACGGGGAGGATTTGATCTCCCGAGATGAGGACGCCGAGGCTCTTGCAATGCAGGCAGGCGTGTTCGGGCGAATGGCCGGCACCCACGACCACCTGCCAATCGTGATCTCCGATCGTCATTGTGTCGCCGTCTTGCAGGCGATGAAAGCCGAGGGGGAACGGCGCTGCCGTATTGCCGCGTCGCTGCCTCCAACCCCCCGATACGCCGCCGCGCGTCGGCGCCGCGAGCTTCTGGACGTAGTCGTCCTGCATTCCGTAGCGACGATAGAACTGCACGCCCTGCCAGTCGGCTCCGTACTGGCTGCTCGCATTGCCGCCGAGGGCGAACGCGCGCGCCTGGTAATACTCGGCGCGCGTCATGTAGAACGGGCAGTGGAACTCCTTCGTGATCATGCCGGCCTGGCCGATATGGTCGGGGTGCATGTGCGTGCAGATCACGCCCTTCACCGGGTCTCCGTTGAGTTCGTTGGCGAACAGGTCGCGCCAGAGCGATTCGGTCTCCTCGGTGCCGAGGCCGGTGTCCACCACGTACCAGCCGTCCCTGTCTTCGATCAGGTACAGGTTGATGTGGTTCAGCGACCCGCCCATGGGCATGGTCAGCCAACGCACGCCTTCTGCGACTTCGACGGTGGTTCCACGGGGGGGATGCGTGGCGTAGGGATAGGTGAGTTCGTTCACCCGCTCGATTATAGCCATATCGGGTGAGCGTCCTGCGCGGGGTTCGGCGAAAGCTGGTACATTGATTTGGACAGAAAATCATTGGGAAACCAGCAAGAGGACACCCATGGCAATGAACGTAAGTCCGGTTCCGCACCTCGATGACGAGGTGAATGAGATCCGGCTCGCCACGGCGGAAATCATCAATGAAGAGATCCTGCCGGTAGAGGAGAAACTCTGGGGCTATTCCTTTGACGGATCCAGAGCGTCGCGCGAGTCCATTGCCGAGGCCAACGACCTGCGACGGCAGATTCGGGACAAGGTCAAGCAGCGAAATCTCTGGGCTCCGCACCTGCCCCCGGAGTTCGGCGGCATGGGCCTGTCCTTCCTGCAGCACGCATACATGAACGAAGTGCTCGCCTACAGCCCGGGGGCGGCGTCACTGTTCGGTGTCGTGGCACCCAACTCCGGCAACCAGAAGATACTCGTCAAGTACGGTTCGCCTGACCAGCACCGGAAATGGCTGATTCCATTGACGGAAGGGCGCATGCAGTCGGGTTTCTCGATGACCGAACCGCACAACGCGGGTTCGGATCCGAGGTCGATCCAGACGCGCGCGGAACTCGATGGCGACGAGTGGGTCATCAACGGCCACAAGTGGTTCACGTCAAACGGTCATGCGGCGGACTTCTTCATCGTCATGTGCCGGACGTCGGACCCGGACGATCCGGGTGGTGTGAACGACAGGATGACGCAGATCATCGTGCCGAAAGACACGCCCGGCGTGAACGTCATTCGCGGCGTGCCGGTCTGGGGCAAGGCGTCGAGTCACTGCGAGATCAAGTACGAGAACGTCCGCGTGCCGAAGGAAAACCAGCTCGGTCGAACGGGCAGCGGCCACCAGGCGGCCCAGGACCGTCTCGGCGCCGGTCGCATCTACCACTGCATGAACTCCGTTGGATCGATGTGGCGCACCTTCGACCTGATGGTTGAGAGGATCACGACCCGCGTCGTCCACGGCGGCGAAAAGCTCGAAGAGAAGCAGTTCATGCAGGGCTTCATCGCCGACTCCTACATGGACATCCAGGCGTCTCGCCTGATGGTGGTCGACTGCGCCAACAAGATGGAAAGTGGGGCCGACTCGCGCACCGACATCTCGGCTATCAAGATATTCGTGCCGGCGGCGTACCATCGCGTCGTCGACCGTGCGATCCAGGTGTTCGGCGCCAAGGGTGTTTCGGGCGACCTGCCCCTGGCCGGGTTCTACACCGGCGCGCGCACCCTGCGCATCGCCGACGGACCGGACGAGGTGCACAAGATTCTTATCGCCAAGAACATCCTGCGCCGCTACCACGCCGGCGAAACCTGGGACTTCGGCAATTGAGCAGTTCGATTGCCCTGATTCCGGATAGCGAACACAAGCACAACTTCCATACCCACACGTTTCGCTGCAAGCACGCAAAAGGGGATGTGGCGGACTACTGCGAGGCAGCGCTGGCGCTGGGTATGGAGACCCTGGGATTCTCCGATCATTCGGCGTTGCCCGACGACCGTTGGCTCTCGGGGCGGATGGAGTACGCGGGCCTCGACGATTATGTGCGCGCGATGGATCGCGCTCGTGTCGACTACCCGTCCCTGAATATCGTCAAGGGCATGGAATGCGAGTACGTCCCGGAGTTCCGATCCTTCTACACCGATGAGTTGCTGGAAGAGAAGGGATTCGACTATCTCGTCGGCGCGGCACACTTTTTTCCGTACCGCGGCGAGTGGGTAGGAACCTATGGCGGCACGCGCAATGCCGCGAGCCTTCGCGCCTACGCGGACTACGTGATCGACATGATGGCGACGGGTCTGTTCGACTTCATCGCGCATCCCGACCTGTTTGGGAACTGCTACGCCGATTGGGATCGCGAGACCGCCGCCTGTTCCCGGGACATCCTGCATGCGGCTCGCGAGTACGCTGTCGGCATGGAAATCAACGCGCTCGGCATGCGCAAGCAGGCTCGCAAGTCGCCGGGCAATCCCTTTCCGCTATATCCATGGAGGCCGTTCTGGGAACTTGCCGCCGAGTGCGACGCCCCGGTCATCGTCAATTCGGACGCTCACAGACCGGAGGATCTGCAAGGTCTCGCGGGCAAGGCGCATACACTCAGGATTGAACTTGGCCTGCGCGAAATGGACATTGACGGACTCAGGGCGCGCGGAACCCAAGACCAGGTGGCCTGATCGCGACGCGCGTTGCGCACCCGGATCGGGCACCTCCTCCGGCCTCTCTCGCCAACGCTTCTTGCTTCGCCGCGCAGGATTCTCCGGGTCCGCGCTAGAATCGGAAGTCGAAAAATCGGGAGGATCTTGAAATGGCTACTTCATTGGCTGAAATCGTCAGCGGCGTTCGCTTGCGCGACCCCGCCCTGTTCCGGCAGCAGTGCTACGTGGGGGGTGACTGGGTAGACGCCGACTCCGGCGCGACCTTCGATGTCATCGACCCGGCCAGCGGGCAAACCGTCGGCGTGGTGCCTTCGTTCGGCACGGCGGAAACCCGGCGCGCCGTGGAAGCGGCCAACGCCGCTTATCCAGGCTGGCGCGCCCTGACCGCCAAGGAACGGGCGAGCGTGCTGCGGCGGTGGTACGAGTTGATGCTGGAGCACCAGGAGGACCTGGCGATCATCATGACTGCGGAGCAGGGCAAGCCGATGGCGGAGTCTCGCGGCGAGATCCTCTTCGGCGCCTCGTTCATCGAGTGGTTCGCGGAAGAAGCCAAGCGCGCCTACGGGGATGTGATTCCCACGCACCTTTCCGATCGCAGGATCGTCGTCACGAAGGAACCCGTGGGCGTGGTGGCCTCCATCACCCCCTGGAACTTCCCCAACGCCATGATTACGCGCAAGGCGGGCCCGGCGCTGGCCGCCGGCTGCACGGTGGTCGCGCGGCCCGCCTCGTCAACTCCGCTCTCGGCGCTCGCTCTCGGCGAACTCGCGACGCGCGCTGGGATTCCGGCAGGCGTCTTCAACGTGGTCACGGGACCGTCTTCGGCTGTCGGCGGAGAACTGACCGGAAATCCCATCGTGCGCAAACTGTCCTTCACGGGTTCCACGGCGGTGGGGAAGGTCCTTCTCGAGCAGTGCGCGAGCACCGTCAAGAAGGTCTCGATGGAACTCGGCGGCAACTCGCCCTTCATCGTTTTCGATGACGCGGACGTCGATGCGGCCGTGGAAGGCGCGATGGCATCCAAGTACCGAAATACCGGACAGACGTGCGTGTGCGCGAACCGTTTTCTCGTCCAGGAGGGGGTGCACGACGAGTTCTGCCGGAAGCTGGCCGAGGCGACCGGCAATCTTCGGGTGGGACCGGGCCTCGAAGGCGAGACCGACCAGGGACCGTTGATCGACATGGCGGCGGTGGAAAAGGTCGAAGACCATATACAGGACGCCGTCAACGGCGGCGGCACGGTGGTCGCGGGCGGCCAACGTCATGCACTCGGCGGCACGTTCTTCGAGCCGACGGTGATCACCGGCGTGACGCCGGCCATGAAGGTGGCGCGGGAAGAGACTTTTGGCCCCGTCGCCCCGGTGTTCCGCTTCAGCACCGAGGAGGAAGCCATCGAGCTTGCGAACGCTACCGAGTTCGGCTTGGCGGCGTATTTCTACAGCCGCGACATCGGCCGCATCTGGCGGGTCGGCGAGGCGCTCGAGTACGGCATCGTAGGAATCAATGTCGGAATCATCTCCACGGAAATAGCGCCCTTCGGGGGTTTCAAGGAGTCCGGTATCGGCCGCGAGGGATCGAAATACGGCCTCGACGAATTCCTCGAGGTCAAGTACATGTGCGTGGGCGGCATCGACGACTGAACGGCGAGCCTGTGGAAGCGCCCTTCCACACCTGTTGAAACGTCGCTTGCGGCATTGGCGCGATGGTGGCCGTCTGGCGGATCGTGCGCCCAAGGCCCTCCCGCGTCATCCGGGCGTTCTACGAGGGAGGTTCCCATGAACTCGACCGTCGCGACCATTCCGATCGTCAATCTCCTGATCGGGTTCGCACCGGTAGCGGTGCTGCTCGCGATCATGCACGCATGGTCGCTGAACCCCTGGCAGGCGATCTATGCGAATCTGCGCATGCTCGTGCAGCTCCTCCTGATCGGCTACGTGTTGACCCTGGTATTCGAGGCCGAGCAGCCGTGGATCGTCGTAGCGGTCGTGGTGTTCATGATCGCGATGTCCGCCTGGATCGCGCTCCGGCCGCTCTCCGACCGCGGAGTGATGCCCTATGCGACGGTCCTGGTCGGCATAGGCGTCACCGGAGTCGCCGTTCTTGTGCTGGTGACGCAGGTCATCCTCGACCTGCCGAGGTGGTACGAACCGCGTTTCGTCGTTCCCCTGGCCGGGATGGTGTTCGCGAACAGCATGAACACGATCAGCCTGGCGGGGGAGCGGTATCAGACGGAGCGTAGCCGCGGCGTGGAATATCCTGCGGCGAGACAGGCGGCGATGACCGCCGCGCTCATCCCGCAGATCAACACGTTGCTGGCGGTGGGCCTCGTCGCCCTGCCGGGCATGATGACCGGACAGGTCCTGTCGGGTGTCGACCCGCTTGTGGCGGCGCGCTACCAGATCATGGTGATGTGCATGATCTTCTCCACGGCCGGCCTGGCCGCCGCCCTGTACCTGGTGTTAAGGCATTTCTCGACGGAGCGTGCGGCCTAGGAAACGCATGCCGGCAGGACTGCTATTCGACTTCGTTGAGCTGCCCGGTCCTCACGTCGTACACAAAGCCGCGAATCTTGTCCTTCACGGGAACGAACGGATTGGCCTGAATGCGGCGGATGCTTTGGCGCACGTCCTCATCCGCGTCGGCGAACGCTTCGAGGGAAAAACTGGGGCGGATGCCGGTGTCGGCTTCGATCTGGTCCTTCACGGCATCGTCCCTGAAAGTGACCATGCCACAATCGGTATGGTGAATAAGGATGATCTCCTCGGTTCCGAGCAGGCGCTGCGATATGACGAGAGACCGCAGGACATCGTCGGTGACAACGCCGCCAGCGTTGCGTATGACGTGCGCATCGCCCTCCTCCAGGCCCAATAACCGCGCGGGATCGATGCGGGCGTCCATGCAGGCGACGATCGCGGCGCCCTTCGCCGGCGGTATCGGCAGGTCGCCTTTCTTGAAAGCGTCGGCATAGCGAGCGTTGCTGGCCAGGAACTGATCTGTTGACGACATCATGTGAGCCCGGTGTTTTGGTGAGCAACGAAACCTAATGGATTTTCTCTGTCGCCGCCAAACTTGTGTCGTGTCCCGCAAGTTTATGGCACTTCAGCGCGTTCCACGGGGTCTGTGGCAAGGCGCGTCCCCGCCGGGAATGGTGGGCTCCATTTCCAAGGGGCGCAACACGGCCACAGGCCACAGTCTTCATGCGAGGGTACCCCTCGCGCTCCCGGGGCGCGCCCTTCGGGAGATCGCCATGCACGCCGGAGCCTTCAGCCGGGGTGCGCGAGGGGGAACCCCTCGCATGCAAATTGCGTTGTGGCCCTTGCGAATATGCCAGATATTCACTGCGGACCACGCCTTGCATTGACGCGCATGGCGAACTCTGAAGTACCAGAAACTTACGGGACACGACACTAGTTCGCAATATGGTTATGGCTCGTGGAAATGCCCTGCTCCACCGAGAACGTCTGGCATTGGGATACCATCCCCGGGAAGTTGAGGCGTCGGTTAGGGAAAGTGAGCGGACCACTGCAGGGCATTGCGATCGTCGACCTGGGGCTTGGCCCGGTGACGGGACTCGCGACCATGGTGCTTGCGGATTTCGGCGCCGAAGTCGTCAAGGTGGAGCCGCCGGGCGGGGATCCGTTTCGCGCCATGCCGTCGTCGCAGACGTGGTTGCGCGGCAAATCGACGCTGGAGGTCGACTTCGACGATCCGCAAGCGGTGGACAGGCTGCGTTCGCTCATCGTCGACGGTGCGGATGCGGTCGTGACAACGTTGGATCGGCAACGTCGACAGGCGCTCGGCCTCGACTACGACAGCTTGTCGAAAGATCGGGCTGATCTCGTGTACGGCGTCGTATCGGGTTTTGGCGAGGACGGTCCTTACCGGGACTATGCGGCCGTCGAGTCGGTCGTGGCGGCCAAGTTCGGTCGGATGATGAGTCTGGAAGGCGTCGCCCCCAGGCGGGGTCCTTGCTACGCGGCGGTGCAGGTGGCAACGCATACCGCATCGCAAAGCGTCGCGGCGGCGTTGCTTGCAAGCCTGCACGGACGCCGGACGTCCGGGCGGGGTTTCGCCTTCGATACTTCGCTGATGCGGGGCCTGCTGCCCTACGACGTGAACGGGGTGCAGATGACGCAGCTACGCGAACGCGGCCTCCTGTCGATGCCCGAGACGGCGACGGACCCGGTGACCGTGATGCCGCGCCTTTACTACCACAGCGTCCGCACAAAGGACGGCCGCTGGATTCAGTTGGGCAATCTTCTGCCGCACCTGCATGCGAATTTCCTCGCCGTCGCGGGCGTAGAGACACCGGGCGATCGAACGCCCAGTGATGGTTCGCCCGAAGTCGAAGATTTGCGTAACCGGATGCTCGAGACGATCCAATCGGCCAGTCTCGACGACTGGATGGAGAAATTCATCGGTCACGGAGGCGTTGCGGCGCATCCCTACCAGACCACGCAGGCGGCGATGGCCGATCCGGATGTCGTTGCCAACGGTCACGTCGTGACCTTCGATGGGATCGCGCAACTCGGACCGCTTGCCGACCTGACACAGACGCCAGCGCGAATCGGCGGGGCGCCCCAACCTGTCAGCTTCGCTCGAGCGCGCGAACTGTTGTGCGCGGGGTCGTCTGCTGGCCGCCGCCGCGGATCGAAGGAGACCCCTGTGCGGACGCGGCCCCTGGAAGGCGTGACCGTCATCGAAGCGGCAACCATTATCGCCGCGCCGCTGGGCGCTTCGATCCTTGCGGATATGGGTGCTCGGGTGATCAAGTTCGAACCCGTCGGCGGCGACCCTTTTCGGGGAATGATGGCGGGGCTGGGCGCGGCTCGGTGCAACACCGGAAAGGAGAGCATCTGTCTTGACCTGAAATCGGCGAAGGCGCGGTCGATCGCGAAGAAGCTCGTGGCAAAGGCCGACATCCTGATTCACAACTACCGTCCGGGGGTACCGGAGAGACTGGGCCTCGACTACGACACCCTCGCGGGTGTCAATTCGGATCTTGTCTACCTGTCGGCGAACGGATACGGGCGCAGCGGGCCCGGCGCGCGACGTCCTTCGACGCATCCGATACCCGGGGCGGCGATGGGCGGAGTCGTCTGGCAGATGGGGGGGTTGCCGCCGGACGGGCCGCTCGATCTCGACGAAGTGCGCGAGGTTGCCCGCAGGCTTTTCCGGGCGAACGACACGAATCCTGATCCGAACACGTCGGTGGTCATTGCGACCACCGCCTCGCTGGGTCTTCTGGCCCGGGATCTGACCGGCAAGGGACAGCGGATATTCGTCGACATGTTCGGTGCCAACGCGTACGCGAACTGGGACGACTTCATTTCCTATCCGGGCAAACCGGAACGGCCGGTGGTGGACGAGAAAAGTCTTGGTCTGGGGCCCTGGTGCCGATTGTACGAGTGCAAGTCCGGCTGGGTATTCCTCTACGTGGACGACGACGAAGCCCGTGCGCGGCTGGGTGCGGGAGATGAGCGGGCGCTAGAGGCGAAGTTCCGCACCGACGATGCGGACGCCTGGGAGGCGCGCCTGAACGGCAATGGGATTGCCTGCGTGCGCGCGGATGCGCACTGGCCCGCGCAGTTCCTGCTGCGGGACCCGCACGCGCAGGCGGAGGAACTTGTCGTGACCGCGGATCACGCGCAGTGGGGAGAGTACAGGCGCCAGGGACCCCTGGTGCGCTTCGAGCGGGGTGGACACTATGCTGGCGCCTGTCTCGCCGGGGAGCACAGCGTGAAGCTTCTCGAAGAACTCGGCCTTGACGACGCAACCGTTTGCGGACTGCTGGAGGAGGGCGTCGTCGCGCAGTACGGGTCCCCGAACGGGTCCCCGCGCGACGGGTCGTGATATAACAGAAACGATTCAAATTACTGGGAGGACTAATCATGATCAAAAGCGTTTTCATTCCGGAGGAATACGCAGGAGCAGCTTCAGATTTGCCACAGCGAACCCCGATGGACAACCAGGATTTCGGGAAAGGCGATGCTGAATTGGACAGGAAGCTATCGGCAATTCGCCAACGCCGCTCGAACGCATTGATGGACGCGGTTGCCCGATTTGCCGAGGATCCCAACGCGAGGGAACTCGTCAACCTCGGTCGAGGCCCCGGAAACCCGGAGATACCGCCAGCGACGCCGGAGCAGCTCGAGAAGCTGATCGAAATGGGCGCCGGGACGCAAGGTATCTTTACCGCACACGAGCCGGCGGACTTGGATGTCTACCGCTCATTCCTGCCGCCGCCCCTGGAAATGCCGGAGGTGCCGATGGTGGGCACGACGCTCCTCGACATGAACAGGGAGGCCAGCGACCTGACGCGCTTTCAGGAAGGCAGGATCACGGTCAAGGCGCTGTGCCCCGACGGGATCGAGTCCTGGTTGTTGTTGAGCGCCCCGGTGCCGACGCTGTACCACACCCGTGAGGGCGTCGTCTGGGGCTGGCCCAAGTACGTGGCGGATCAGATCACCTTCACGCCCCGAAGGGCCGAGGCCAGGTACGAGGGCAGTGTTCGCTACTCCCTCGATTTCACCCCCGGCCCGGTGGAAGACGAAGCCGCCTTGCGGGCCCTGGGAAGGGTCGAAGGGGGCAGTTCGATATCGTGGCACTGGATACAGGGCGGTTCGGTCCTGCTCAGGGGTACCGGCAGAGGCGGAGGTCAACCGGCGAGAGAACTTGCCTGGGAACCCGGCATGGTCACGGTCCACATCAGGCCGGAGGATCCATGGTCGAAGCTGATACCTGAGAACGCTACTGCTCCCGGCTTCTATTCGCGGTGGATCGGCGGCGGCGGTGACGCCGTGCGGCAGAAGGTCTGCACCGTGCGCGGAGGGGAGATCATTTACCCTGAGGGGTAACCGCTGATCAGATACGCTAGACGGGCTTGATGCCCGCGTGTACGAGCGGTCGCCGCGCCGTGCGTTGTTCGTGAAATTCAGACTCGCCGCCGGCGCGGCCCTCCTGCTCGTTTTCGCGGGGGGCATCTACCTCATGCGACCGCCTCCGCTTGAACCGCCGCGGGAAGCCGACATCATGGCGAGCCTCTTCTCGGGGTTCGTAGTTCCCATGGGCGATGTGGTCGTCCTCAGCCGACCGTCGGATTGCCGGTCGGAAGGTGTCATGAAGGAAGCGGTTCCCGCGGCGCTGTTCGAACGGTTCCTGGCTGCCAACCGTGGCGACGAGGGCTTCGACTTCTCCCAATACTCGGACCGGGTACGTTTAGTCGACGATCCGGACAAGTCTGCCTGGGCTCTGCGCGCGGAGTTCGGCGCGCCAGTCATTTCAATTTCACGCGCCGGGTACCGAAACGAGGATGCCCTCGTCTGCGTTGAAGTCTTTGGCAACGAAGAACGGGCATTCTTCGTGTTGCTGGACAGGGACTTCGAAGGTTGGCACACGGCGAGGGAGATCACGGCCTGGCGCGCCCCGAGACCTGAAACACTGGATTCGGGGGATGCCGAAGACGAACCTCTGTTTGTGCCGAGGCCTTCCCTGATCAATCGTGAGGCCAAGGAGGACTGACCCCGAACCTTCCCCCGTTAGTAGCCTAGGAAGTCCGTTTCCCGCTTTTCTCTAAAGGCCTTCATGCCTTCGACGGAGTCGCGTGAAAGGGTCGCTAGCGGAAGGGCGGATTCGGACCATTGCATGGCGCTGTCGAAGTCCAAATTGGCGGTGCGCAGAGCCAGTGTTTTTCCGAGTTTCTGGGCGATGGGTGGCCCCGCCTCTACCTCGAGCGCCAGTTCCATGGTCCTCTGCTCCAACGCGTCGGGTTCCACCAGGTAGTTGGTCAAACCGGCTTCGTGCGCTTCCTCGGCGCTCATGAACCTTCCGGTCATCATGAGTTCCATCGCTTTGCGCCACCCCAGGATCTTCGGCAACGACCAGAAACCGCCAAGGTCGGCAAATACGCCCCGCTTGACGTAGGCGACCTGGTAGCGGGCGGCAGTGGAACCGACGGCAAGGTCGCAGTGGCTCGCCAGGTCAAGACCCGCCCCGACGGCGGGCCCGTTGATCATGGCGATGATCGGTACCTCGACGCGTTTGAGCGCGATATAGGTCTCGGTCTCGTGGCGGAAATTCAGACGACTCCCTTCGGGATCGATTCTACTGTCGGCAGGCGGTGGCTCCCGATCCGGATTCGCGGCACCGCTCATGTCCATGCCCGAGCAGAACCCCCTGCCGGCGCCCGTGATGACAATGCAGCGCACTGACCGATCGAAACGGGCGTCAACCAGAATCTCGCGCAGTTTCCGCAGCAACGGAAAGGTGAGGGCGTTCAGTCTTTCCGGACGGTTTAGCGTCAGCCAGAGAATGCCGTCCTTCTTGCCCCGGCGTTCGGTCAAAATCGGTGTATCGGCGGTCATGGTCGTGCCCCTAGGCCTTCGGTGGAATGTTTGCGGGGGTGGGACCCGCGCGTTGTTGTTTGGGAACTTGCATTCGAGCGCGACGCGTGTCAAATCTGACCGCCCGTTGTGGGGAAGCGGAGCTGCGGGATGTTGCGGGACATGGCGTTGTTGCTGCCGTCGGTGTGGCGAGAAAGGAAAGTACGCGGGTACGGGTTCGGTCCTGCGTTCAGCGCATCTGCCACACGAGTGACGTTTGCCGCCGATCGAATGCTAGGCTCATGTTGGTCTGAGTGGGCGATGAACCGAATCCCTACGGTTCATCGCCCCTCGCCGATCCACCAGCTATCAGCACTCAGCTTCGGGATACTTTTCGCAGAAATCCCGGTACGCTTTGGTGGTTCCCGTGGTGAAGAGGTGAAAGACCTCCGACACTCCTTCGTCGATCCCGTCAGCCCCTCCCATCGCGTCGACCATCAACTGGCCAACGTAGGATCCTACCAGGGCCACAACAATTGGCCAGAGTCCGCCAGCCGTTTGGTCGGTTTCAGACACCGTTAACTCTCTCATTGAATGCTCCTTTTGTTGATTCAACGAGGACAGCCTAGGTGATGCGAATGGCATCGGCCAATGGGTGATTTCAGAAATTGGCATGTGAATATTCCCGAATTGTACGCAGACATTAGCCATATGCAGACGTTGGAGCTGCCGCCATGGGGTGGCCATGGCTTGGATCGAGTGGTATGGATATGTGTGTTGGTTAGGCCTAATGAGGCGAACGACGACATATTATATATATGAAGTACATCGTAGGGCGAATTAGCAGTACATACACAATAGCCCGCACGAACATGTTCAGCCACGGTGTGGAAACTCCGTAGAGGCCCTGGTCGTAGAGGATGAGGGACGTGTTGCTGAGAACAGCTACGATTCGCGCTACAGCAACGAGGATGGGGAGGCAGACTAGAGATTTCAATAGCTTTTCTTTCGAAAAGAACCTCTTGTAGAAGGACCGGAACCCCTCGTCCGGGAGCGGACGCAGCGTCTTGGAGAAATGTGCCGCCGTCGCTACGATTGCCATTCCGACGAATAGCGTGATGACCTCCGGCATGGCCATGGTCCGGATTGAACTCGTATCGGTGAAGGGGTTTAGTTCGGTATAGCCGAATTGATGGACGCCCACCCAGGTGGTCCAGATGTCAAACGTGGTTGTCAGCGTGAATGTCACGCCAAAGAGGAGCGCCAGATTTCGGATCATTGCGGAATCGGAGAGCACTTTGTGCTGGTGAGAGAGGGAATTTGGGGAGCAACTGAATTGACGAGAGGCCGACCGCGATTGCCCAATCGCGGTCGGCCCTCGCCATGTGGATTGACTCTCGACCTTCGAGTCAGACCATTTGAGGCCACTGCGGTTGGCGGAACACGACGTCGGTGTGTCGCGTTGTCGACCCAGTGCCCCATCGCATCACTCCGGTTTCTTCTCCGGTCCCGTGAGAGCCTTGGCGACACGTTTGACGCCCCGCTTGATTCCCTCGAGACCGCCGGATTTTTCATACGCGTAAGAGACGACGATCCCTCCGCCTACGGCGACGAGAAATACAACCACCAACGGTCCTCCTCCACCCGCAGCCTGGTCAGCTTCAAGTCTGGTCAGTTCCCTCATGACATACTCCATTAGCAATAGATGAGGGGGTTATCTTACCGAGTCGCTATCATGGGTAAAGAACGATAGGTGCGTGGCTTTGCGTGCGACATTGCCTAAATTTCATGCCTCTCTCGTCCACTGGCGTGCTTGGAGGCGATTGTCAGGCGTTGGGTTTCGAAGCGCGGCAGACAAGGTATATGAAATAAGCCGTGGGACGGGTCAGTATCATAAAGAAGATAATCATAACAATCGTATTTGTCCACCACGCATCTATTTCAAATAGACCCCAACCGTAGAATATGAAGGATGCGTTGCTGAGTACTGGCACGATTCGTACAACGGCGACTAACATCGGGAATAGCACAAGGAGGTGAAAGAACTTCTCGACCGTCAGGAATCTCTTGTAGAACGGTGAGAACCTTTCGTCGGTGAGTGGACGCAGCTCCTTGGCAAGGTGTGCGCCCGCGGCGACCATGGCGATCCCGATGAAAAGCGTGAAGATCTCGGGTATGGCCATCGATTGCACGGAACTGGTGTCGGTGAGCGGGTTCAGTTCGGTATAGCCGAGCTGATTGACGCCTACCCAGGTGGTCCAGATGTCGAATGCGGTCGTCAGGACGAATATCGCGGCGAACAGCAGGACCAGATTTCGGGTCATCGCGGATGAAGGTCTCGATTGGTTCTGATAATCCCGGCGATAGTAGATGCGTCGGAGCGGGAGCGAAGCAGGTCAACTGCGAGAGTTTTTGTGGGAGATGTCTCAAAATCAGTGCAGACTTTCGCCAAGTGGCCGAACCCGATGCGCGCCCGCGGTTGAGGGTGAAACTTTCGCGGTCTGACGCGGTCGAGCACGGGGTCGCGGGTGCAGAGGCTCGGCGTTTAGAATGGTTGGCCACCCTGGACGGTCCGACAGCATGGTTCTTGCCGATCCCGTTCCCTGGCAGCCGCACGTCTGGCGGAGCGAACTGAGGGACGCCGTTGCTTCCCCGGCAGAACTGGGTCACATGCTGGGATTGCCGCTTGGCGACCTCGAGAACGGTGCGAGTGCCGGGTTCCCGCTGCGAGTTCCGCGGGGATTCGTCGCGCGCATGCGGTGGAACGACCCTAGCGACCCGCTGCTGCGCCAGGTATTGCCGACTGCTGAGGAGCAGGAGCCTGTATCAGTGCTCCCCGACGGGACGCGATTCAGCGTCGATCCGCTACATGAGAAGGATTTTGCGCGTGCGCCCGCCGTGATCCAGAAATACCGGGGTCGCGCGCTCCTGATCGCGACATCGGCATGCGCGATCCACTGCCGATACTGCTTCCGCAGACACTTCCCTTACGAGGATCACGGTCCTGACCGTCGCGAAGCGGCACTTGCCACGTTGCGAGAGGATAGTCAGATCACCGAAGTCATACTGTCGGGAGGCGATCCGCTGGTGCTGACCGACGCCTCGCTGGGCCGGTTGATTCGAGGCCTCGATGAAATCAACCATGTCCAACGCCTGCGCATCCACACGCGCCTGCCCATCGTGCTGCCGTCCCGCATCACCCAGGACCTGCTCGATGTCCTCGATTCCACACGCCTGCGCGTCGTCATCGTCGCGCATGCCAACCACCCGCATGAACTCGACGCGGATACGGCCCGAGCGTTCGCTTGCCTGGCGCGAATTCGAGGCAGCACGCTACTTAACCAGAGCGTCCTGCTGCGCGGTGTCAACGACGCGGCGCCGACACTCTGTGCGTTGTCCGAACGACTGTTCGAGCAGGGCGTTCTGCCGTATTACCTGCACATGCCGGATGCGGTTCTCGGCACGCACGGGTTCCATGTAACCCAGGCGCGTGCCCGGCAGATCCATGACGCGATGGGTGAGAGGCTGCCTGGCTATCTGCTGCCGAAGCTGGCACGCGAGGAACCCGGCGAGGCGGCGAAGACGGTGCTCGCCTGAGCGATGGCGGGAACAGATTCTGGAGGTCGAAATTGAGCGTGGTTGAAACGAGTTACGGGCGGGTGCGAGGGGCGATGGGAAATGGCGTGCATGTGTTCAAGGGCATTCCCTTCGCCGAACCGCCGGTCGGTGACCTGCGCTGGCGGGCGCCTGTGCCGCCGGACCCTTGGGCGGGCACGCGCGAAGCGCTCGCGTTCGGCCCGTGCGCCGTGCAGTCGATCATTCCCGGGGACCGCGGCGAACTCATCGGCATCGCGACCCATGAGGTCAGCGAAGATTGCCTCTATCTGAATGTATGGACTCCGAATCCTGACGATGCTCGGCGGCCCGTCATGGTCTGGATTCACGGCGGCGGCAACACCGTGGGTGCGGGTTCGCAGCCGCGCGTCAACGGCGAACACCTGGCGAGGATCGGCGATGTGGTGGTGGTCACCTTGAACTACCGGCTGGGTGCCCTGGGATTCCTCCATGCACCGGAGCTGGGTGCGACTGGCAACGAAGCGTTGCTCGACCAGGTCGCGGCGTTGCGCTGGGTGCGTGCGGAAGTCGGTGCATTTGGCGGCGACCCGGACAACGTTACGGTGTTCGGGCAGTCTGCCGGTGGATTCGACATTGCGCAGTTGATGGCCATGCCGTCGGCGCAAGGGTGTTTCGACAAAGCCGTCCCCATGAGCGGTTCGCTGAAACGCCAGACTATGGCAGACGACGCACACGCCACGGCGCGGGCGCTCGCGCAGCACTTCGGCGGCTTCGAACGGTTACGCGAAGTATCGGCGACCGACATTCTCGGCTACCAGGTGCGAATGGCGGGCACGGGCTGGGGCCCTACCCGCGACGGCGACGTGATCGCGGAAGATGCGGCAACGGTTCTTGCGCGCGACACGACTGACAGCATGCCGCTGATGATCGGCCACACCCGGGACGAGTCGACGTTGTTCACGGCGTTCGACAGGGAAATGGCGAACATGGACGCGGCGCAACTGTCGCAACTGGCGCGCGGCCCGTTCGGTACTCGTGCGGCGGAAGCGGTCGAGTGCTACGTCCAGGATCGAACCGCCGCGGGCCTGCGCACCGATCCGATCGACATCTGGGCCGCGATCGCCACCGACCGGTCGTTCCGGATTCCGGCCATCCGCACCGCGGAATGCCGTTTGCGCGCCCACGCCGCAGAAGGCGGGCGGTCAGTGGACGCGACGGATTCGGGCGCATCGACCCCGAAGGCGCCCGTGTGGATGTATCGGTTCGACCACGAATCGCCGGCGCGCGAAGGACGCCTGCAAGCCTGCCACTCGCTCGACATTCCGTTTGTCTGGGGCACGTATGGGTTGCCTCGAATGCAACGTTTCTGTGGCACGGGCGAAGCGGTGGAGCGCTTGTCGCGTCGTGTCATGGCGAGCTATCTCGCCTTCGCGCGTAACGGCGATCCGGCGAACGAGGAAGTGCCGGATTGGCCGGAGTACGACGTGGACTCGCGCCGGACCATGTTATTCGCCCAAACGCCGGAAGTTGTCTCCGCGCCGATGGATGCCGTGCGTGAACTCTGGTCGTCCCGGGCGACGATCTAGCCCGCATGTGTCGCCAAGGGCCGCGATGATCGCGCAGGATTTTGCCCGCGTGGGCGTGCTCGGAGCCCTCAGCCGGGGAGCGCGAGGGGAAACCCCTCGCAAGAGAAGAGACGGAAGCATAGCTGTCGCTTATGGTGCAGCGAGCATGTGCGCCCACGCGGGCAAAATACAAGCGAGGGCGCGGCAGCGCAGTCTGTTTTCGGCGCGAACGTCGAAAATGGAACGCACCTCATTGATATGCAATCACCTTTAGTTGATTCGACAAGCGCCTTGGTGACATATGCGGGCTAGAACACTAACTTGAAGAAGTCCGCCAGGCTGATGCCGTACTGGTCGCGGTAGTTGAGCCAGGAAAGCACGGCCATCAAGAGTGCAAGCGCAGCGCAGAAAGCGAGGATAAAGAAGGACCCGATCAGTACCTGGTTGCACAGCAGCGCTTTCATGAATTTCAACATCGTCCGAGCCACATCGGCCTCGAGACCTCGCGAATGAGAGCCTAGGATACCCGTCCCCGGAATCGAAGACCCTATCCTCAAGTCGCGCTTGAAATGGAGCACTTTCGGTGTGATTGTCTCGCTGGGGTCCGTGTCATCGGTCGAGAATTTGAAACAGACGGCATTGGCGGGATTGGCCGTGGCGCTCGGGTGGTCGACTGCCGCACCGTCCGCTGCGGATGATGCTCTTCAACCCGTTTTTTCTTCGTGTGTCCCCACATCGGAAGTGCCGGGTTCGGATGCTACCCTGATTGACCATGCGGGGCGTTACCAGTTGACGCTGGTACGACGGGTCGATGCTGTCGATACCGGTTCGGTACGGGGCACTGTGGCGCTTTATCCGCAGGCACCGGAACTGGGGTCGTTCGGAGGCGCATCCACGCCGCTATACGGCGCGGCGGACGTGGATCTGCGGGCGGTGGGTGCCCACGAAGTGGGTGACATCGGTAGCGATGCCCCGGCTGCCCCGGGTGTCCTTGTGCTGGAGTTCGACCGGGACGGGGCGCGGAACATCCTGCTACGCCTAGGGTCAGCAGCGAACAGGCGGGATACGGTGCTTCCCGATGGCGCCTACATGGTGCTGGAGGTGCTTGAGATCTCGGCTGACGGCTTCTCGGGCGATTGGCGAAGCGGCTCGTATTCGTCCCGTGCGAGCGGGTACTTCTGTGCGACAAGGTCTCTTCGACGGCACGATGCGGGCGCGGAAGACCGGACACGCCTGCTCCGGGCTGGGCCAGCGCGGTAAGCCATGAAGCGGATGATTGCAGCCTTGTTTGCGGCGGTTCTTTCGTTCCTTGCCGTGTCCGGTGTCCAATCCGGGGTCGCGAGCGCAGCGGAAGCGACAGCCGAACTCGATGACGGCCTGCTGCGCTGGCTGACGCGATCGCGCTGGTGGCGCCAGACGCCGGAGCAACCGGCGGAACCGAGCCTGTCGGACATAACGCACGACAGCCTGACGGTGTCCTGGACAGCGCCCGATAGCCTGGTGTTCGAGATCTCGGACTACGACGTGCAATACCGGGCGGTGGGGGTTTCGCGCTACGCCGAATGGAACCACGACGGCACTGCCACCGAGACGACCATCACGGGTCTTGCGGAGATCACGGAGTACGAGGTTAGGGTGCGGGCGGAGAGCGAGGCCGGGGAGGGGGACTGGTCGCTGTCGGCAGTCGGCACCACGCTGCTTGCACCACCGAGGTTCGTGGAAGGCGAGCGTGCGGACCGCGAAGTCGAGGAGAACGCGGGGTCGGGCGTGGATGTGGGCGCACCGGTGGAAGCGACGGTCGGTAGCGGGACGCTTCGCTACAGCCTGGCGGGCGCGGACGCGGGTGCGTTCGTGATCGACGGTTCGAGCGGTCAGCTCCAGACACGCGAGGGAGTGATGTACGACCACGAGACGCGGTCGAGCTACGCGGTGGAGGTTGAGGCTTCTCACGCGAGTCGGGGGACGGGGCGGATTGCAGTCCGGATCCTGGTGCTGGACGTAAATGAGCCACCGGGCCAGCCGGTCGCGCCGGCGCTATCGGGGTTCGGATCGACGGGACTCAGGGTGGATTGGGACGCGCCGGTGAACACGGGTCCGGCGATATCCGGCTATGACGTGGAATACCGGTCCCGAGGCGCGGAGGACTACCTGGACGCAGGCCACGAAGGGACGCAGACGCAGGCGAACATTACGGGCCTGTCACCGCAGACGCAGTACGAAGTGCGGGTACGCGCCATCAACGACGAAGGGGTGGGCGCATGGTCGGATACGTCCCAAGGACGCACTCCCGGCTTGGGAGGAGGGGGAGGCTTGGCCCCGGCGGGCCAGAGTGCCTTCGATGCGCTCTTCGTCCCGAACTTCCTGTCGACCGAAAACTATTTCATCCAGTTCCTGCCAGGCGGTCGCTTCGTGGAGAGCAATCAACATCGGGGGGACTACACGTATGTGAACACCGGGCCGAATACGGGGACCGTCACGCAGACCTTTGACGATTCGAGCCAGTACGGCGGTAGTTGCACTATCGAGGTCACCTTCGTCTCGACGCAGGAAGGCACCATGAGCTACACCTGCGCCGGAGGACAGAGCGATACGGAGGACTGGCGGCGAGACCTCATGGACACCAGCTCCTTCAACATCGAAATCATCTGGAGCACTGCGCGTGGAAACGCAGTCGCCAGCGCGATGCAAGCGGCAGCCGCGCGTTGGGTGAATGTCATCGCGGACGACATCGGCGCTGTCTACATATCGGGCTCGTCGAGCGTGCATCCCGGCGTCATCGACGATCTCAGGATCTACGTCCGAATTGAAGACATCGATGGCCCGGGTGGTACGCTGGGTAGTGGAGGCCCCAGATGGGTCCGCACCTCATCGGGATTGCCAGCCGTATCGTCCATCATACTGGACGACGACGACATCGGACGCATTTCTTCCGCCCTTCTTCACAATCTCGTGCTACACGAAATGGCCCACGCCCTCGGGTTCGGCACCCGTTGGCGCGCACTCGGTCTCTTGAGTGATCCGGCGTCAGGTGCCGACCCAAATTCCCCGTTGCCGGACACGCACTTTACCGGTGCGGAGGCGATCGTGGCATTCGACGCTGCCGGTGGGACGAGCTATACGGGTGCGAAGGTGCCCGTGGAGAACGACGACGATGCGGGTGGCGTCGACGGGCATTGGCGGATCTCCGTGTTCGGTTACAGCGAACTCATGATCGGAACTTTCCGGTCGTCCGGGGCGCGGCTTCCCATGAGCGCGATCACGGTGCAGTCCATGGCGGACATGGGCTATACGGTGAACGCCGGCGCAGCAGATGGCTATGGACTTCCTTCTTCGAACGTTCGGACCACGTCCGCCCTCGCCAGGGTAGGGACGCCCGATGACCGGATTCCGCTCAGATGCGTCGTTTTGCAACCGGTCCCGACGGACGGAGTCACGTTGGTCGAACTGAAGACCGACCCGCTCCGATGATGACGATGGGTGGATTCCGTTTGCCCGCATCCGCGTCATGTGATCCGCTGCCCTTTTGGGCGTCGCGATTCGGCCCCGACGAGGCCCACCCGTCGTCTCGTCGATTTTGCCGAATGCGTCAAGTCCGACAAGCTGGTAGGCTCGCGCGTTCGGAGGGTCGGCTCCCTCCTTCCGACTTCTGCACCGGGGGATGAACTTCTCGAGGCGCAAGGGGGACGCGCGTGCTTCGTTACATTGCAAGGCGGCTACTGCTGATCTTTCCGACGTTGGTCGGGATCATCACGATCAACTTTTTCATCGTGCAGCTCGCCCCCGGTGGTCCGGTCGACCAGATGATCGCGAACCTCACCGGCCAGAACGTCGAGGCCACCGCCCGGATCGCCGGAGCGGTCGATGCGCAGCCGCAACTTGATATGGCCGACACGGCGCGCACCCAGTACGCGGGCGCCCAGGGCCTCGATCCCGAGTTGATCGCGGCCATCGAGAAGCAGTTCGGGTTTGACCGGCCGATCCATGAACGCTATTTCAAGATGGTCAAGGACTATCTCACCCTGGATTTTGGCGAGAGCTACTACCAGAACCGTCCGGTGGTGGATCTCGTGATCGAACGACTGCCGGTGTCGCTGTCGCTCGGTTTCTGGTCGCTGATTCTCATCTACTCGATCTCGATACCGCTCGGAATTGCCAAGGCGGTGCGGGACGGCACGCGGTTCGATGCCTGGACCAGCGGCGTCATCTTCGTCGGCTACGCGGTTCCGGGCTTTCTCTTCGCCGTCTTCCTCATCGTGCTTTTCGCGGGTGGATCCTATTTCGACTGGTTTCCGCTCAAGGGGCTGACATCCACCAACTTCGACGACCTGTCCTTCTTCGGCAAGATCGTGGACTACTTCTGGCACCTGGCGTTGCCGGTGGCATCCCTCACCATTGGCGGCTTTGCGATGTTGACCATGCTGACGAAGAACTGCTTCCTGGAAGAGCTTTCGAAGCAATTCGTTCTCACCGCGCGGGCCAAGGGACTGAACCAGAGGCGCGTGCTCTACGGCCACGTCTTCCGCAACGCGATGCTCATCGTGATCGCAGGGTTCCCGGCCGCATTCATCGGCATTCTCTTTACCAGCGCGCTATTGATCGAAGTGATCTTTTCGCTCGATGGCCTGGGACTGCTCGGTTTCGAGGCAACGTTGAGGCGCGACTATCCCATCATGTTCGGGACACTGTTCTGCTTCACTTTCATCGGCCTCGTGATGCAGCTTGTCGGCGACATCACCTACACGTTCGTCGATCCCCGCATAGATTTCGAAACGAGGGAAACATAGGTGGCCACGCGCCTGGTGACTCCGGAGACGGACGGTTCAGTCGGGGCCGGTGACCGGTTTCGGTTGTCGCCCCTCACGCGGCGCCGGTGGGAGAACTTCAAGGCCAACAAGCGCGGCTACTGGAGCCTGTGGATCATCTCCAGCATGGTGGTGCTGAGCATGTTCGCCGAGTTCATCGCGAACGATGCTCCGCTGGTGATGGGCTACAAGGACGAACTCTATTTCCCGGTCCTGTTCGAATACCCGGAAACGGAGTTCGGCGGTGTATTCGAGACCGAAGCGGAGTACCTCGAGCCCTTCGTGCAGGATCTGATCAAGGACGGAGACGGCTGGTGGGTGTTCCCGCCCATCGAGTTCAGCTTCGAGACGATCGACCTGTATACCGAGGGCGCGGTGCCGGAGGCGCCGTCGATGCGCCATCTGTTGGGCACCGACGACATCGGGCGCGACGTCGCCGCCCGCATCATCTACGGGTTTCGTCTTTCCGTGCTGTTCGGCCTGGCACTGACCTTCTTCAGCTCCCTCATCGGTATTGCCGTGGGCGCCACCCAGGGGTATTTCGGCGGCGGCATCGACCTGTTCGGCCAGCGGCTGGTCGAGGTCTGGGCAGGGCTGCCCCAGTTGTTCCTCATCATCATCCTGTCCAGCCTGATCGAACCGAACCCCGTTGCGCTGCTGCTGCTGTTGCTGCTGTTCAACTGGATGTCCCTGGTCGCGGTGGTCCGCGCGGAATGCCTGCGCACGCGCAACTTCGACTACGTGCGCGCCGCGCGGGCTCTGGGCGAGTCGGACTCCGTCATCATGAGGAAACATCTGCTGCCGAATGCGATGGTCGCGACGCTCACCTATTTGCCGTTCCTGCTGAGCGGATCGATCGTCACCTTGACTTCGCTCGACTTTCTCGGCTTTGGCTTGCCGGCAGGGTATCCGTCCCTTGGTGAACTGCTGGCCCAGGGCAAAGCCAACATGCAGGCGCCCTGGCTCGGACTCGCGGGCTTCTTTACCCTGGCCGTCATGCTGACCCTGTTCGTATTCGTGGGCGAGGGTGTGCGCGATGCATTCGATCCGAGGCGAGCAACCCGATGAGCGACCGGATTCTCGATGTGAATGACCTGGCGGTCGCCTTTGGGGGCGAGGAGGTCGTTCGTGGCGTCAGCTTCCACATCGACCGCGGCGAATCGCTGGCGCTCGTTGGCGAGTCGGGTTCCGGCAAATCGGTTACCGCACTGTCGGTCATGCAGTTGCTGCCTTATCCGCAGGCCACTCACCCCCGCGGTTCGGTCCAGGTCGATGGCAAGGAGGTGATCGGGGCGGACGAGGACGAAATGCTGAAGATACGCGGAGACCGCGTGGGCATGGTGTTCCAGGAACCGATGACGTCGCTCAATCCGCTCCACCACATCGAGAAGCAGATCGGGGAAATCCTGTTCGTGCACCGCGCGATGGACAGGGACGCGGCGCGGGCGCGGGCACTGGAACTCCTGAACCTGGTGGGTCTGCAACGCGCGGAGGAACGGCTGCGGGCCTACCCGCACGAACTTTCGGGCGGCCAGCGGCAACGCGTCATGATCGCCATGGCGCTGGCCAACGAACCGGACCTGCTGATCGCCGACGAACCCACCACCGCGCTCGACGTGACGGTGCAGGCGCAGATACTGGCGCTACTCGACGATCTGAAGCGGCAACTCAACATGTCGCTGCTGCTCATTACCCACGACCTCGGCATCGTGCGCAAGATGGCGGACCGCATCTGCGTCATGACCGACGGCCAACTGGTGGAGCAGGGCCCTGCGACACAGATATTCAGCGCGCCGAGGCACACATACACGAAGCACCTGCTGGCGGCGGAACCGAAAGGAGAGGCGACACCATCGGACCCGAACGCGCCGGTGGTCATGCGCGCCAAGGACGTCAGCGTGCACTTCAACCTGGCCAAGGGAATGTTCGCGCGGCGCCGCGTGCTGAAGGCCGTGGACGAGGTTTCTGTGACGATTCGTGCGGGACACACGCTTGGCATAGTCGGCGAGTCCGGCTCCGGCAAGACGACGCTCGCGCTAGCCATGCTGCGGTTGATCAAGAGTACCGGCGGGATCGAACTCGAGGGGCAGGAGATCCAGGGACTGAAGTCCAAGGCGATACGCCCGATGCGCGAGCGGATGCAGATCGTCTTCCAGGATCCGTACGGCAGCCTGTCGCCGAGGCTCTCGGTCGATCAGATCATCGGCGCCGGATTGCGCGTGCATCGACCGGAACTGTCCATCCTTCAAAGGCGGGAAATCGTTGCCGAGGCGCTGCGGGAAGTGGGTATCGACCCGGCCATGCAGGACCGCTATCCGCACGAGTTTTCCGGCGGCCAGCGCCAGCGCATCGCGATCGCCCGCGCCATCGTGCTGCAACCGAATCTGATCGTTCTCGACGAGCCGACATCGTCGCTCGACATGTCCGTGCAGGCGCAGATCGTGGACCTGCTGCGAGACCTTCAGCGGCGCCATTCGATCGCCTATGTCTTCATCAGCCACGACCTGAAGGTGGTCCGCGCGCTGGCGGACGAGATCATCGTGATGAAGGACGGCGTCATCGTCGAACAGGGCGCCGCAAAAGAGGTCTTCACGACCCCCAAGACGCCCTACACCAGGGCGCTGATGTCCGCCGCGTTCGACATCGAGGTGGTCGACGCCTAACGACACTAGCAGCCGGACATGAACTCCGGCGGATGCCGGTCCAGCCATGCCCTCACTGGGGGCGGTGTCGCTGATCGGACCTCGTCCCATGGAACACTCGGTTCAACATCCCGAGCCATTGACTCGGCGCATATGTACTCGAGCACATCAATTGCGCCTTCAGCCTCGGACGAAACCGTCAGGAATCCCCTGCCGGCATCCATTTCGAGACGCCGAATATCCCAGCCGTATTCGGACATGTATTCGGAGGGATTGCGCTTCGCGCTCGATGGGATGTCCTCTGCGGACCAGCCGTTCTCGGCGAAGTTGGCGGAATCCGGCCACGCGAGATGGGTCGCCGTCCAGACATCACCGCCCGCCCCGACGAAGAACATGTCCGAATACTGGAAGACGATATCCGCAGGCCACACCACCTTCGTGTCGTAGTACGTCTGCTCGTATAACGCGCCGCTCTCGTCCGCACGCCAGTCCAGGTTAGCGCTCGGCGACAACACCATTGGATACATGGCGAGCCGCGCCGGCAGGTTCTCCCGGAGATCCGCCTCCGTCGCCAGCAGGGCCAGGGCGTAGTTACGGTCGAAACGTGGCCCCGCACCCAGCGAAGGGTTCTTCAGGCGCTCCAGGGCAACGAGGCGATCCGCGAGCATCCTGGCAAGGCAAGACGCATTCGCGACTCCGTCACCCTGACAGGACGAATTTCGCTGACGAACCCATTCCCGCTGGTCGGATCGAACGGCCTCGGCATCGACGCCCGCTCCCTTCGTGAGTTTCGAGTAGAGGCTGTTCATCTCGAGATCGCCCCGCGCCAGCAGTGGATCGCCGCATATGGTCACTTCGACAGGCGTCGTCGCCTTGTTGCAATCGAAACCGGCCTGGTACGTCGACCTGCGGAATATGAACCTGCCGCCAAGGGTCTCCGGGCCCGCATCGGCGTCCCACTCCAGCGAACCTGTGGATCCGTCAAGCACTTCAACTTTGATGAAACGGGAGTGATGGTCATTCGGATCTACCAACAGCGAGAACACGTGCCCCGTCGCGGAATCAACCGCCCGGTAGGGGCCACCGAACCGCGCGCTGCCTGCGCTCTGGATTGAGTTGGGGCCATAGGGAACGTCTTGATAGGACGCTTCGTATTCGAAACCTCGCGGTCCCGCGGTGATGTCGAGTTCGAAATGGATGCTGGTCTCGGGTGAAATCCACCCTTCCTCCTCCCAGACTCCCTCCCATAACCCATAGGTCTCTTGATTTAGCCTGATGTCAGGCTCTCGAACTGCGCCGTTCGCACTGGCGAACAGCATCTCCAGTGCTTTCCCGGGCGCGTTCCGGCGCTCATGGTGGTCGTAGCCCATGACGAACACGACGCACAGCAGCCCAATGGCGAATAGTCGAGGGGTCAGTGAGTTCTTCATTCCTGGTTCTCCCGAGTCGCCGTTGTCACAGGCGATCAGGGCGTGATGACCCTGACCGCGGTCCCTGTGCTTCCGCGTGCCGGCAAGACGTGCTGTCAAAGGTGGTAAGGCGCTCGGTACCCGCCTCCGTCGCGCTCGCGAGGAGCGGAGCGTCCGCGAAGTCCACAAGTGCTGGCGGCACGGCATGTCGCATTTCTGCCAAAGCAAGAACCTGCGTCACGAGGATCAGCCAGTTTAACCTTCCTGTGTAGCGTGCGCCCGCTGCGTCGTCTCCGACCTGGCACCTGACCCCACGCCTGGGCCGCCGGGTTTGCCCACCTCTTGCGCGCGGTTCGCGGCGCCGATCAGGGGCACCACGAGTGTTGCGAATATGACGAGGCTCATCCCGCCGAGGAGCAGGAACGTCGTCTCCATGCCCCAGAGATTGAGCGCAGCCGCGACCAGCGGCGCCGTCAGTGCGAAGGCGGCGCGAAATCCCAGGCTCGCGAAAGAGTTCGCCGTCGCCCGAAATTCGCTTGGTACGCGCTTGTTCAATGCATCGCTCAGCACCACGTGACCGAAGCCCCGGCACGCGAAGAACACCACGCTTGTCAACACGCCGCCGAGGACGCCGAGCGTGCCGAGGCCGAGGTACCCCAGCACCGGGCCGATGCCCACGAACACCAGCATCGCCGTACTGCCGAGACGGTCCTCCAGACTCAGCGCATAGCGGCCCGCAGCGGCCGATACGAACGTCAGCGCTGCCCAGAGCCAGCCGTAGTGAACGATGCCGATCCCCAGTTGCTGCCAGTGCTTTTGCAGCAGCCAGACCGCGAACATCGTGGTCAGCGCCCAGACCGACATTGCGAGGAACGTGAGGCGCAGCACGGAACCGTTCATCAGCAGGTGCCGCAGCACGGTGCCGATGTTTCGCAGGTGGCTGTCTCGGCTGAGCCTGTTTCCCGGCGGTTCGACCAGGCCGAAAGTGAGCAGAAATGCGATCCACCCACCGGCAACCTGCGCGTAGACGGCGGCCTCCATCGACCAGATCATGAGCACGCTGCACGTCGCCGCCGCGAGTGCTTCGGACACGTTGCGCGTGGTGAAAAGCCGCCGCACCGCCTTGCGGGGCCGTGGGGCGCTTCCCTGCGAGTCGCCCTTCAGGGCGATTTCCGTATCGTAGAGCAGGGCGAGGTCGGCGCCGGACATCAGGCTGAGACCAAGACCCAAGCAGCTCTCGAACAGCGCGAGCTGCCAGAATCCTTCCGCGAACAGAAGGACGCTTTGCCCGGCACCGAGGAAGAAGGTGCCGGTCACGATGACGCGCTTGCGCCCGAGCAGGTCGGCCAGGTAGCCCGATGGCGCCTCCATGATCAGCACCACGGTCGCAAACCACGCCTGCAGCAGGAATATCTCGGGCAGCGTCAGGCCCCGGCTCTCGAAAAAGAGCACGATCACGGGCATCAGGACCAGGAAGACCTGGAAAAACGCCAGCGCGAGTATCCGCTGGTAGTTCTTTTCCAATTGTCGTCGCGTCGGCGTCGACATGCTGCTCTCTCCCGAAAGGACGGTTCACACCGTCAATCAACAAAAAACCCCGATGGCTGGAAGCGCATCGGGGTTGCCAGAGGGTTTCCCGAACGGCGTGCGGAAAAGTACCTATCCGATAGCGTTTCTCATCGAGGCGGCGTAGTACGCCTCCCGTTGAACGCACAACTCCGCCCTCGACATGGCGTCAAGGACGAGGATGGCGGTCGATTGCACTCGCGTCATGTAACTGGCCGCGAATTGGAAGGCGCGCGATTGTAGGGTCGTCCCACCCCGCTGGCAACCATTGTTTCAACGCCGGTGGCTACATGTTTTGCGCCCGGTTGTTTTTTGGCCGGAGATTGCCGTTGGCTTGTCATCGATACCACGGTGAGGCAAGCTGACTCGGACTTCGTTGCTCGGTGGATTCGTGATGCCTTGGTGGGCTTGGCTGATTGCTGGCGTCGTGTTGATGGTGGTGGAGTTGGCAGCCATCGACGCGGCCTTCTACCTCGTTTTCCTGGGCGCCGCAGCCGTTCTGGTCGGCATCGCGGTTTTGGGCGACCCGACCTTCCCGGTCTGGGGGCAATGGGTTCTCTACGGTGTCCTCGCCGTGGCATCCATGGTGTTCTTTCGGCGCAAGCTCTACGACCGGTTGCGGGGCGGTGCGCAGGGATTCGACAACTCGACGGTGGGGGAGGTGGTCGAAGTCGCGGAAGATGTGCCCGCTGGCGGCAGAACCCGCGTAGCCATGAGAGGCAGCGAGTGGAACGCAAACAACGTGGGGACCGTGGCGATTGACGCCGGTACGCAGGCTCGGATAGTGGGCTTGAGCGGTGCAGCGGTCAATATTGTGGCGATGTCGGCGGATTCGTCAGGAGCCTCCGACCAGGTATCGAGGTAATCATGGGAATTTTCATGGACACAGGATTGATTGTCGCCATCGTGATCGCGGTACTGGCCGTTATTGTCGTCATCAAGACCGCGGTCATCGTTCCCCAGCAAGGGGCGTACGTGGTAGAGAACCTGGGCAAGTACTCTCGGACCCTGACCGCGGGATTCCACATTCTGATCCCGTTTCTCGATCGGGTGGCGTACAAGCACACGCTCAAGGAACAGGCCATCGATGTCGAAGAGCAGATCTGCATCACGTCGGACAACGTGCAGGTTGGGGTGGACGGCGTCCTCTACCTGCAGGTCATGGATGCAGGCAACGCTTCATACGGTATCGGGGACTACCTGTTCGCCATCGCGCAACTCGCGCAGACGACGTTGCGTAGCGAGATCGGCCGGATCGAACTGGACAAGACGTTCGAGGAACGCAGCCACATCAACCTGCGTGTCGTCGAGGAACTCGACCAGGCGTCCGAACCCTGGGGCGTAAAGGTGCTTCGCTACGAGATCAAGAACATCAATCCGCCGCACGACGTGGTATCCGCCATGGAGAAGCAGATGCGCGCCGAACGCGAGAAACGTGCGACGGTGCTGCAGTCCGAAGGCGACCGGGACGCCAAGATCAACGAGGCTGACGGCGAGAAGCAGCGCGTCATCAAGGAGTCGGAAGCGGTCAGGGAGCAGCAGATCAACGAGGCGCAAGGGGAAGCCGCAGCCATCCTCGCGATCGCGGAGGCCACTGCGGAAGGGCTGCGCAAGGTGGCCGACGCGCTGAACAGCGACGGCGGCGACAAGGCCATGCAGCTTCGCGTCGCGGAGGACTACCTGGAACGCTTCGGCAATCTGGCCAAGGAAGGCAACACGTTGATCGTGCCCGCGAACCTGAGCGATGTCTCGTCGATGATCGGCGCCGCCACCAATGTACTGTCGACCCTGCGCCCACCGAGCGGTTCGACTACGGCCTGACAGACGGGCGGATCAGCCGGGCGGGATTTGCTCCACTTCCACCGCCCTGCCCGAGTCCGCAGACTCGTAAAGGGCCAGTATCGCCGCCATGTTGCGTAGCGCGTCATCCGGCGGAAACTCCGGCTGTTTCCCTGTAAGGACGCACTCCGAGAACTCGTCGATCTGCACCTCGAAACGATTTCTGCTCGACATCTGCATCACTTCGGGCGCTTCGTCACCCCGGGTAATGGTCACGGGCATGGTTTCCCGGAAGGCGCCGTTCACGGAAATCGTGCCTTCGGTGCCCACCGCGTCGAACACGGTCCGACGCGGTCCGTCGAAGCTGCAGAAGATGTGGCCCACGGCGCCGTTCGGGAATTTCAGTAAGCCGCTCAGCGTGGTGTCGACCTCGACGCCGCGCCGCTTGCGGTCGAATGCCATCGCTGACACGGGTTCCACGCCCATGGCGTAGCGCACCGCGTACACGGCGTAGCATCCGACATCCATCAGGCTGCCTCCGGCCAGTGGCTTGCTGAGGCGAATGTCGTCGGGTCTGCTCATCCTGAAGGCAAGACTGGACTCGAGATAGGTGACGTCGCCGATCTCGCCGTCCGCGATGAGTTGGCGCACGGTGCGGTTCTGCCTGGTCCAGCGTGGCGTGAACGCTTCGACCAGGACGACGTTGTTGGCTTCGGCTACGGCCTTCATCTCGCGTCCCTCAACCATGGTCGCGGACAGGGGCTTCTCGCAAAGGATGTGCTTGCCCGCCTCGGCGGCCTTGATCGTCCACTCGTGGTGCATGGAGTTCGGCAGCGTGTTGATCACGGCGTCGATCTCGTCGCTGTCGATCATCTCCTGGTAGCTGCCGAAGGCTAATGGGATGCCATGCTCCCGTGCCGCCGCCTCGGCGGTTGCGAGGTCGCGGCTGCTGACGGCGACTATTTCGGAGTTGGTCGACACGTTGGCCGCTGGCACGTGGGCGCTGAAGCCGATTCGCGCGGTGCTGATGAGTCCGTATCTGACCGTGTCTGTCATCTTTGTTTTCCCTGTCAATAGGTGAGCTGTTTGTCCACGACGTTGATCATCGGCTCGCCTGCCCGGTAGCGCCGCAGGTTCTCGATGAAGATCTCGACGAGGCGGTCATTGTAGTGCGGCGTGGAACCCGAGCGGTGCGATGTGACCACGACGTTCGGCATGTCCCAGAGAGGGGAGCCCGACGGCAGCGGCTCCTGCGCGAAGACATCGAGGCCCGCTCCCGCGATCCAGCCTTCCTGGAGCGCCTGGACCAGGATCTCCTCCTGCACGATTTGGCCCCGCGCGATGTTAATCAGGCAGGCGGTGTCTTTCATTCGCTTGAGTTCCGGCTCGCCGATCAGGCCGCGCGTCTCGGGCGTGAGCGCACTGGCCACGACCACCCAGTCGGACGACTCGAGCAGCTCAAACAGCCCATCCGGACCCAGCATCCGGTCGACATGAGGCGAGGTGCGCGTCGGGTCGCGCCGCAGTCCCAATACGCGCATGTTGAGCCCCTGCGCCTTTTCCGCCGTCTTCTCGCCGATCGCGCCGAGGCCGACGATTCCCATCGTGCTGCCGTCGACTTCGCCGAGATGTCCGCCGCGATACCACTCATGGTCGCGCTGCGCCCTGGCAAAGCCGTGAAAGTTGCGACACAGCGTGAACATCAGGGCCAGCACATGCTCGGCGATCGGTATCGCGGCGACGCCGGACCCGTTGGTGAGCACGACGTCGCTGTTGGCGATGTGGGGCGATCGGAGCAACCAGTCGTTGCCCGCCCCACCGGTCTGCATCCAGCGCAGCCGGGGCATGGAGGCGGGGTCCAGGTCGCTCTGCACGCCGGCGAGCACCTCGACTTTGGGCTCCAGCTCGGCGCGGCGGGCGCGCCACTCCTCGCGGCCGTCTATCTTGACGATCTCGGCCTCCGGCGCCGTGGCGCGGATGGCCTCAAGGTGCTGTTCGGTTACGCGAAGCGCGACAACAATCGTGCCGAGTTCCTGACCAGGCATACGAGACTCTCGGGGAAAACTCGGCTCCATTTTCGCACGAGAAAGACCAACGGGGTCCAGAAGGTCCGCGTCTGGCCTGATCGGATGCACTGCCGACGGCGAATTCGCACAGGGTGTGCCCTGCCCGATATGCTTACGCGTTTCCGACAGTGGCCGGCCACATGACCGTGAATCGTCTCCTCATAGGCACGTACACGCCGCGCGAACCCGAACCAGGTGGATCGAGGGGGATTTACGAGGCGACATTCGATGACGCGACCGGCGCACTCACGGTGCGCGGACTTGCGGCCCAGGCGCAAAGCCCGGCGTTCCTTATCCAGCACGGAAAGTTCGTCTATTCGGTGAACGAACTGGATCCCGGTCGCGTGTCGGCATTCGCTTTGACTTCGGACGGCCTCGAGTTCCTGAACACCGTTCCTACGGACGGTACCTACCCCTGCCACCTGGCTGCTACCGCCGACTGGTTGTCGGTGGCGAATTACTCGACCGGGAGCGTCGCGACGTTCCGGATCGATGACGGTGCGATCGGCGAGCGCGTCGATTTTGTGCAACACACCGGTTCTGGTCCCAACTCGGTCCGCCAGAAAAGCGCACACGCCCACCAGACGTACCTCGTAACAGATCGCGACATGTTGGTGCCGGATCTCGGCAACGATCAGCTCTACAGGTATCGCATCGATGCCACGGGTGCGTTCGTGGGTGAACCCACCGTGACCCAGCTCGTCGCTGGCGCGGGGCCGCGGCACGTGGAACGGCATCCGACGTTGCCGATCCTCTACGTCATCAACGAACTCGGCAATACGATAGACCTGCTGGAAAGCGACCGCGATAACCCGATGCGGGTCCTGCAGACCGTTTCGACGTTGCCGGACGACTTCGCAGGCTCCAGCACCACTGCGGAAATCGCGGTCTCCGCGGACGGCCGCTTCGTCTACGGCAGCAATCGTGGGCACGAGAGCATCGTGAGCTTCGCCGTCGACGGGACGGGTCGGCTCTCACAGGCCGAACATACGCCGACCCGCGGCGTGCATCCCAGGTTCTTCACCCTCGATCCCAGCGGCCGGTGGCTGCTCGCGGCCAACCAGAACTCGGACAACATCGTCGTTTTCGCCCTGGAGGACGGGAGGCCGGGCGATGTCGTCTGCGAAACCGGCGCGCCAAGGCCCGTTTGCCTGCTTTTTCTGTCCTGAGGGGAGGCCTGAGAGGAAAACCATGGAATATGTGAACTTCGGAAAAGCGGGTGTGCGGGTCAGCCGATTGGCGTTCGGCCTGGGACTACGGGGCCAGAATGACCCCGCCGAAGCCCAAAGGGCGATCGAACACGCAATCGATCAAGGTATCAACGTCATCGACTGCGCGAACATATACGGGTTCATGGACGACCGGGCGAATGTCAGAACTTCCGAAGCCGTCCTGGGCAAGGCGATCAAGGGCAAGCGCGACGATGTCCTGATCTCGTCGAAGGTGGCGAGCAGGATCGGTCCCGGGCAGAACGACGAGGGACTATCGCGGTACCACATCATGCGAGAGGTGGAACGGTCGCTGCGCCAGATCGATACGGACCATATCGACTTCTACCTCGTGCACCGATTCGATGAACTATCGCCGCTGGAGGAAAGCGTCAGGGCACTGGACGATCTCGTGCACTCGGGCAAGGTCCGCTACGTGGGGTGCTGCAACCACGAGGCCTGGCAGGTTTGCAAGGCGCTCTGGGTGGCGGACCGGCTGAACGCATTTCCCTACATGGCGGTGCAGAACATGTACAGCCTGCTCAATCGGCACCTGGAAAAGGAGATGTTTCCGTTCCTGCGGGATGCCGGCCTCGGCGCGATGGCCTACAGTCCTTTGCACATCGGACTGCTGAGCGGGCTCTACAGGCCGGGCTCTCCGCCGCCGCCGGAATCGTTATGGGCCTCCCGTCCCCGAGAGCAATTCGCTGCGATGGCGGGCGAAGCTGCGCAAAGGGTCATGGCCACGGTCATCGAGTTCGCGACCGAACTCGGCAAGACGCCCGCGCAGTTGGCCATCGCATGGGTGCTGTCTCATCCGGAAATCACGCTGGCGATCACGGGCAGCGATACGGTGGAACACCTCGACGACAACCTTGGAGGGGTTGGCTGGACGCTCGACGAGTCGGTGCGCGAGAAACTCGACGCCGTGTCTTCATCCTTTGTTCGCTAGCCCGTAAGCGCGGCCTTCCGGTCAGGATGAACCCACCATGGCTTCGCTCGCCTTGATCAGCGCCCGGATATAACCGAGCGCGTACGCTTCTCCGATGGAGCCCGTACCCTTGCCGTCGCCGCAGTCAAGGATGTGGTCCGGCGTGATCATGCCGTCGAACCCGACCTCTCGCAGCGCGCAGACGATCTTGAGTAGGTCCAGGTAGCCGTTGTCCGGGAACGTCTCCTGGAAGTTCGGAATGGGACTCGACGTGTTGCGCAGGTGCACCTGGGTGATGTGGCCGGCGGGTCCGAACTCCCGAATCGCCGCCACGATGTCCTCGCCCGTGCCGTCTTCTCCCGGCATTTCCGAGAAGGTGCCGACGCAAAACAGGGTGGCGCTGTACGGGTTGTGGTCCACCGCGTCGAAGGCGTGCCGGAACGATGCGACATCACGGAAGATCCGGGCGACGCCCTGGTGCGTCAGGGGCGGGTCGTTCGGGTGCAACTGGAGGCGGACGTCGGCCTCCTCCGCCACCGGCAGCATGCGCTCCATGAAGTAGAAGTACGTTTCCCACATGTCGTCGTCGGAGTAGGTGCGGTCGTAGACGTTCGGCGTGGCCAGCGCTGCGGCCTGTTCGAACAACCGTGTTCGCGCGCCGCGCGAGGTCGTCTCACCGGTCATGCCGGCGCCGCCCGAGTGCCACGCATAGGTCGTATGTCGGATGCCGGCCTTGCCAAGGTCGCGCAGGAAGTTCTGGAAGACCGCGATGTCCTTGTCGCGGTCGGCGCCTCCGGTCGTGATGGACGGCCGGTTGTACATGTCCTGGAGCATGACCTCGTGGATATCGAGCCCGGCCTTCATGACCTTGTCCTGGATACGCCGAAGATCATCGAAGTTGTAGGTCTGGGCGAACATCCGCACTTCGATGGTCTCGACGCCCATGTTCCTGAGGTAGCTCAGGTGAGACGGCGTGAGCTTTTCCGGGTACTGGAAACTGACCCCTAGTTTCATGCTGGTCTCCCGCAATCGATGCACCAAGCCTATCAGCCGCAGGGAGGGCGTCGATAGCGTCTGATGGGCTCGCGCATTCGGGGATGGTATAGACTGACTCGATTCAAGCCCAAGCGTAGTTACCGCACGCGAGTCGGTCAGCACGAACCTGACGGCTCGCCTGGGGAGTATTGCGGTCGTTTGGGGCAGGGGGATGGACCGAAGATCCGCGATGGCATCACGGGAAACAGAAGCGCCGCCAATCGACTTCAGGAAGCTGATTATCGTCGGCGTCCTGAACATGGCGCAGAGCTTCCCGCAGTCGTTCACGAGCTACGCGCTGCCCTTCATGTTCAGGAAGCAGGGCTTGCCACTGGACATGTATTGGCTGCTCGCACTTCCGAACCTTCCGAACTCGTTCAGGTGGCTGATGTCGATCGCCGTGGACAATTTCGGCAGCGAACGTTTCGGCTATCGCAAGAGTTGGATACTCCCCTGCACAGTGGTCGGCGCGCTCGCCTACTCGGTCCTCGCGTTCATTCCGCCGTCGGTGGCCGCCGTGTATGTCATCACCGGAATACTCCTGTTCAAGGCCGTCGTGATGGTTGCCCAGGACACCTCAATAGATGCGTATGCCGCCGAAGCGATGAGCGATAGGGAGCGGCCTACCGGCACATCCATCATCAACTGGTTGGCCGGGATCGCTGGCGTAGCGGGCAACGGTACCGTCGCATTGGTTGAACGGTTCGGATGGAGGTCGACAATGTTGGCCGCCTCGTCGCTACTTCTTCTGGCTGTGACACCAGCCATGATCCGTCGCGAACACCCCCCGCCCGAGGCCCGTCGAAAGCGCCAGGCGCGCGGCGAGTGGGCCAACATCCTGGTGACGTTTCTGCGTCCGGAGTCGCTCTACATCCTTCCGTTTGCGTTTTTCTGGGGATTCGGCGCCGGGTTCATTGGACCGATGCTGGGTGCCTTCTATGCCGACAAGGGACTGACCATGACCGAATACGGCACCATGGGCCCCATCGTCAGCCTCGTCGGTTCGACCCTGACGGCCGCCGCGACGCCGCTGCTGGTCGAAAGGATCGGGTTGCGCAGGACAGCGCTGATCGGCGTCTGCGCCATCCCGTTCGAGGTCTTCATGTTCTCCATGTTTGCGCTGAAGTCCCTTCCCCCCTTTCCGGTGCTGGTCGTCATGATCTCCCTGATGGGGTTTGTCACGGCGCTTTTCAGCTACCCGGTCACCATCTCCCGCTTTCGCTGGGCATCCAAGGCACAGGCCGGCACGGATTACGCGCTGCAATCGAGCCTGTCGGGTTTTGGCGTCCTGGCCGGAGCATCGCTTACCGGCTTCCTCGCCGAAGCGGTCGGTTGGGTGTTTTTCTTTCCCATCGCGAGCGTCTTCTCACTTATTGCAGGGGTGTTCTACGTGGGCATGTTCAATCGTGTCGAAAGGCTGGTGCTGGAACGCGAGAGACAGGAACTCGATCCAGCGTCTGTTCAAACGGGCCAGGTCCGACTGACCCGCGCAGTACAGTTCTTGAGCGGGTCGTTAGAAAGGCTGAGTGTTGGCGACAGGCGGAACCGAAGATAATCGGTCGCCGGTCAGCGGTTAAGTCAAGCGCAGCGGATCGACCAGAATCAGCGCGACGGCCGCTCGTCGCACATCACCGCGATGCGATGCAGCTCTCGCACCTCGTTGATGAAATCGGCGGCCCCGGCATGCAGCAGACATCGCTGGTCCCAGATGACCAACGTGCCGGGCTCGTAGCGAAAGCGCGCCTGGTACCGGTTGCGGGAGCAGTGCAGGAACAGGAAGTCGAGCAGCGCCCGGCTCTCGTGGGCTTCGAGCTGCACGACGCGCTGGGCGTAGTTCAGGTTCACGAAGATCGCCTTCCTGCCCGTTTCCGGATGTCGGATCACAAGCGGATGCGTCACGGACTTGTTGGTGAGCGTCGGGTCGATGATCCGGCCGTCGTGCTCGACGTCCAGCGGGTCCAGGAACGCCTTCATCGCGTCGGAGAGATCTTCGTAGGCCTTGTACTGGGACGCGAACATCGTGTCACCGCCCACTGCGGGTAATCTCCGGGCAAGGAGCATCGTGATCTTCGGGGGAAGTTCCTGCCAGGTGGCGTCCGCGTGCCATTGTTCGGTGACCAGGGGGCGATCAGGATCGGCCCGAATCTGCAGCACGTCGTCGAACCCCTGGAAGGGCGTGAACCCGTGCACGTCGAGCTTGCCCCAGCGCAAGCCGAACTCCCGAAGTTTGGGCACCGTGAGGTGTCCCTGTCCGTGTAGTGCGAGAGCGCTGTATTCCAGCAGCAGCGCGTGCACGGTGGCGAAACCCTCGTCGTCGAGGGTCTCCACATCCAGGCCTCGCACTTCCGCACCCAGGGCGCCGGTCAAAGGCCGAACGTCCAGGTCAGCGGCTTGCTCAACGGCGCTCATGCTGCTCCTCCCACAAGCATCGGACTGGAACGAGATTCCGCCGTCAGCTTATCAGAGTTGGCTCAGCCCAAAGGATTACCGTCGAGTCACGACAATATGACTATGGTCATGACCATGTACAATAACCGCCACCGAAAGCCGATGTACTAGAAAATGCCATGAAAGAAGACGGCAGCGAAGCAGGCGTCAGCCAAACCGTGAAGGCGTCGGAGTTCAAGGCCAAGTGTCTGAAGCTGATGGACGAGGTTGCGGAAACGGGCGGGGAGATCGTCATTACCAAGAACGGGCGTCCGATCTCCCGACTAGTGCCCTACCGGAAAAAGCCGAGAGCGCCCTTCGGACGTGATCGGGACAAGATTCGGATACTGGGCGACATCGTCGAGCCGACAGGCGTCGTATGGGAGGCCGAGGCCGACCCGGATCGCGTATTGGATCCATGATCCTTCTCGACACCCACGTCCTGATCTGGCTGCTGTCCGATGACCGCAGGATTGGTGAGCAGACGCGAGAAGCCTTAAATCGTTCCTGGGCCAGCGGTGAAGCAGCCGTATCGGCGATCACGTTCTGGGAGGTCGCGATGCTGGTGAACAAGAGGCGGCTTTCGCTGTCGGCTGACATCGGCGCATGGCGCACGAGCTTGCTTGACGAGGGCCTGGTCGAGATCGCGATCGACGGCGAGGTGGGAATCCGGGCGGGAGTTCTGCAAGACCTGCACGGCGACCCCGCCGACCGGCTGATCGTTGCCACTGCGCTTAAGGGCCACCAACTGGTGACCGCTGACCATCGGCTTCTCGAATGGCCCGGCCAATTGAGCCGTTTGCGGGCGACGGATTGAACGACTCTTCAGTCTGGTGACATGAGCACGTTCGTGTTAACGAAAGTCACGTTTTCGAGCCACCGCGTTCAAGGGTTTCATTGATCACCATCAGGTGCTCCTCCCAATCGGGTTCCACCATGGGACCCTCGAACGCGTCGCAGGTACGAAAGAAGGCGTCAAGGTCGGCAGTCGACTCCAGGGGATCGGAAGGTTGCTGTTGTTTCATGAGCATGTGTACGAATATCACACATGCTTTCGGCGAAGTGAACGGGGTTTTTGTTTCGTAGTAGCATCGTCTCTTTGGGGAACTACCGGGCACGCTGCACTTGAGTTACACAGAACTTTTCTCCGGCACTTTTGACGGATGGACGATCAAGGACACGGAACACGACAACTTCACGATCGTCGACGGCGTGCTCGTGGTTGAGGAGCCCGACGGATGGCTCAAGTCGGATAGCGAGTACGCGGATTTCGAGCTCGAGGTCGAGTTTCGTTTCATGACCGATGATGCCGACAGCGGCATTTTCATTCGGGTCATGGGGACGGAGCCGTTTTCGCGGGGCTGGCCCGATAGCTGTTACCAAGTGCAGATGCTGAACCCGCTCGGCGGCAGCCCGTATCCACCCGTAGGCGCGCTTTTCCGTCATGGAACGCCCGCCGGCGAAACCAACTACAACGATGCGCTGGCGCGAGAGACGTCGAGACCGACAGGAGAATGGCAGACGCTTTTCATCAGAGCTGTTGGCGATAGGGTCACCACGGCGTTGAACGGCGTGGAGCTGTTGCAGGCCGACAACATCACGAATGCTTCCGGTCACATCGGCATCCAGGGGGAAACCGGCGCACTCGAGTTTCGTTCCTTGCGGATTCGTGAACTGTGAGCGGCAGGCGACCGTGACCCATTGGTCACGGGTGTAGGATGTAGCACATCGTATAGGGGGACACAGTCATGGCCGAAGCAGCAACCGAGACTCCGACTTCCCGGGATCGCATATGGAACGAGATTGTCCGGCTCGGCATCGAGGAATACATCGCGGATCTCGATGCCAACGGCTATACGGTGATCCCGCCCGAGATCGCCATGCCGAAGGGCCTCGCGGAGCGGATGCTCCAGGCCTGTCTCGATGTCGCCGAGCGGCGAAACGGAGAGCGGCCGGATTTCGAAGGGGGCTCCACCCACGCGAGCATGACGCCCTACCAATCGGGATTCGATTCCTTTCAGACGCGAAGGGATCGCAAGCTCAAACTGGGGCTGGAAAAGGCTGCCGCCTACGATGCCGACTCGCCCCACGGCGACCTGATGAACTCGATCCTGTTTGAGGACGCAGTTTTCGAAGAGGGCCTCATGAACCCGGTGCTGCTGGCGATTGCGACGTACATGTGCGGCTACAGCGTGACACTGTCGTCCATGGGCTGCTGGATGCGGGGGCCGAACAGGAGCACGTTCAACCTGCACACGGACATGTCGGTCCCCGACGAACTGTTGGGACCGTTCCCCTTCGTATGCCAATGCACCTATGTACTGACCGACTTCGATCGGGAGAAAGGCGCGACCGCGTTCGTGCCGGGCAGCCACAAGTGGTGCCGCCAGCCGGTCGGCGACGAGTGCATCGTGCCCGCCAATCCGGGCGACTTCGGCAACCCGGCCGTGGTGCCGGTCGAGGCCAAGGCCGGATCCCTGCTGATCTGGCACGGGAATACCTGGCACGGCGCCTACAACCGCAGGGCGCCCGGACTGCGCGTGAGCGTGGCGAACTACATGGCCCGCGACTTCATGCGCACGCAGGAGGACCTGCGCGACATCATCCCCCAGGAAATGCTCGACCGGCATCCGCCGCGTTTCGGGATTCTGACACAGCAGGGAGTCGCGGCCGGCTATCGGAACCAGGACGACGGCTGGGACAAGGACGCGCGGGCGGAGAAACATAACGCCGCCTACGCGAAGGAGTCCGGCGTGCGATTCCGGCCGAAGGACGACGTCTACAACTGAATCGCGGCTGCGTCGTGCTCTGCCCCTGACACCACCGGGAGGAACCGTGCCTCTGTCCCTTGAAGACCGTTTCGCCATTTCGGAACTGCTGGCGCGGTATTTCCACGCGTCGGATGCGAGAGATTGCGATGCCATAGCCGCGTTGTTCGCGCCCGACGGCATCCTAGAGATCGCGGGCTCCTGGCAGGCCCGCGGCAGGGCGCAGATCGCGGACGCGGAGCGCCCGGTTCGCCCGCGCGCGCCGAGGCGGCACCTGGTCAACAGCCTGGCAATCGATGGAGACGGCGGCACGGCGGGCTGCACCGCCTCGGTTGCGGTCGTCGAGAAGGGCGGCGGACTGCGTGTGTCGGGGAACTTTGTGAGCAGGCTGTCGAAGCAACGCGACGGCCGGTGGCAAATCGTGCATCAGCGTTACGAAAACATCGAACCTACGCGATCTGGAGCGGAAACCGAAGACGACGGGTCGCTCGGCGCGGCGGACCGGGTGGCGATCATGGACGTGATCCATCGGGCCGGCCGGACCGTCGATCATCGGGATCCCGAAGGACGGGCGGATTGCTACACGGACGACGCCGTCTACGAGTACGAGGGGGGCGAAAGGACCGTTGGCCGGGAGGAGTTCATTCGGAAGCTGCGCGGCGCGGCCGATCCCCAGGACTCGCTGCACTGGACCACCAACCACATCATCGAAGGCACGAGCACGCAAGCGAAGGGGATCATGTACTTCGCGGTCTACTACCAGAAAGCGGTGGCAGCGACGGGTACCTATAGCGACACCTACAGGAAGGTCGACGGTGAGTGGCGCATCGCGAGCCGCTATGTCGTGGTTGATCGAGCACCTCAATAGGGCCAAGGGAGATTGCAATGCCGCTGACCGCCGAAGACCGCATGGAAATGATCGAACTGGTCGCACGTTACAACCACGCCATCGACCGCCGGGATGCCGAAGCCTGGGCCGACACGTTCACCGAAGAAGGCAGGTTCTTCGCACCGCCGAATCACGACGTTCGTGGTCGTGAAGCACTGATTGAATTCATCCGATCCTTCGGCCCGCCCGGCGGCCAGCACTGGACAACGAATTTCCTGATCGAAGGTGACGGCGACGACGCCACCATGCTGGTCGAGTCCATATTCGTACGGGGCAATGAAGTCGGTGGCAGAGGCCAGTACCGCAATACGATGAAACGCGTCGACGGCAGGTGGAAATTTGCGGAGCGAGACTGCTCCTGAGAGGTGAGCGCGGACCTGTTCGCAGGAGCAGCAATCGCGTGCTACACCATCCAAGCGTGGAGTGCAAGATTAGTTGTAGAATCCAGATCATGGAGACTGGAGGAGGAAAGTCATGGCAGCAGTAGCAGAAATTGCGGCCGCACCCCGCGACCGAATATGGGACGAAATCAGTGAAATGGGGCTGGAGAAGTACGTCGCGGATATGGACCACGACGGTTTTTGCACGCTCCCGCCGGAGATCGCGAATCCGAACAACCTCGCGGAGCGAATGCTCAATGCGCTGGTGGACCTCGCGGAGAAGCGCAACGGAGAGCGCCCCGATCTGCAAACCGGCGCGACGCATGCCTATCAACCCAAATTTCTTTACGGCGCCAAGAACGAGCGGTACGGCCGGTCCCAGTTGAACGACCAGACGCCAGCGCTCAAATCACCGGCTGACCTCGGCAAGGAGGATTCGCCCTTCGGGGATCGGATGCACTCGATCTTCTACGAGGACCCGGTGTTCGCGGAGGCTTTGATGAACCCGGCGATGCTCGCGATGGTCACCTACCTGCTGGGCTACAGCGCGGTGCTATCGAACATGGGCTGCTGGATGAAGGGGCCCTGCAAGAGCAACTTCCCGCTGCACACGGACTGCGGTGGAATGCCGTCGCCGTTGCCGCAGCAGGCCTATGCGGCGCAATGCACGTACCTGTTGACCGACTTCAATCGTGAGAACGGTGCCACATGCCTCGTACCGGGTAGTCATAGGTGGAACCGCAACCCGATCGGCGACGAGAAGACCCTGCTTCCCTATGAGCAGGGCGGCAGCGAGCAGGCCGTCGCATGCGATGCCCCGGCGGGTTCAATCGTCATCTGGCATGGCAACGCCTGGCATGGCGCGTTCAATCGCACCGCGCCCGGAATCCGCGTCAGCGTGACCGTCTACTTCAACCGGCCGTTCATGCGCCCGCTGGAGGACTTCATCGACAAGATTCCCGAGGAGATGCTTGAGGATCTGATCGACAAGTATGGGCCGCGGGTCGCGATGGTGTTGCAGCAGGGGTGTGTCCCCGGCTACTCGACCCAGGGTGACCGCGTTTCGTATACGGCGAGAGCGGACCAGTACATCGACGCTTATGAAAAGGCCCACGGCGTAAGAACGCGGAACAAGAGCGACCCCTACCACTAAGCCGACATGGGCGTCCTCTGCATCACGTGGGGCGCGACACAGGAAAGGAAAGCAGCCCACACCGCGCGGTGCGGGCTGTTTTTTGGTTGGCGCACGCGAATGAGGGCACGCGTTTTTTGGTCGCATCCTCGCTCGTGGATGATCGAATGGCACGAGCGGGAGGTAAGGTGATGGTATGGGGACCTCCACTATCGTTCTGACGGTCGCCGTTGTTGTTCTCACGGTGGCCGCCGCTGCCATAGGCTTCTTTGCCGGCCGAGCCAGCGTGCCGGACGACCATTCCTCTTTGATCTCTGAGCGGACCGCTACCGCTACCTTCCCGAAATATGAATTTGCGGCAGCAGACGAGGCGGCGGCCTCGAATCCACGCGCTCAGCTATTGCATGCGCTGCAGCAACCTCCCGCAGAACGGAACCGTGCCATTCGTGTCGCGATGAACGCGTGGCTCGCCGCCGACGGAGCGACGGCAATCATGGCCGTGCGGGGCGATCCTCAGCTTGGTGAGCTGACCGCCCGGATGACGCAGTTCGCCCTGTTCGCGTATCCGGAGCTGTTCGTCGATGACCCATCTCTTCTGGAGGGAATCCCCGATGGGCGACAGTCGGTCGCGTTGGCTGCACGCGCCATGGCGATGTTTGATCCCGACGCGGCACGCGGGATGGTCAATACGCGCCTTTCGGGCTCAATGTTCGGCGGTGCGGTGTTGAAGGAGGTGGATCGGATCGAACGTGCCGGGCAGGATCCTCGCGCAGAACTCGAGTCTATCCTGGCGGAGCAGGGCATGCGGAAGCAGATCGAGCGGTTGTTCGAACTGGTGATCCGCGTGGCTGCGGATGACCCGGCAGCGGCGGCGGAGCTGATACAAGACCTGCCAGCACGGTTGAAGCAACCCGCGACTCAGGCGCTGGTGGCTGTCTGGTCAAGCGCAGACCCGGAGGAAGCGGCGCGCTGGCTCGCGCAGAAGGACGCCCAGGTCTCGGGAGAGAGCTTGAGCAGCCTGGCCCAGGGGTGGGGACGGAGCGACTTCGAAGCGGCGAACGCGTTTGCGGATACGTTGACAGGCGGAAAACGTGATGTCTTCTTGACCGGGCTCGCGAGCACGGCCGGGCGCATGTCGAATGACGACGTGCTGGCGTGGGTGTCGCGATACGAGGACGATCCAGCCTACCCCAACCTGATGATGAGCGTGGCGCAGCGGTTCGCGTCCCGGGATCCTGAAGCTGCGGTCGCCCTGATCGACGGAATTGGGAACGAATCGGTGCGCGGTCAACTGTTGCCCATGGTTGCCGGGATGTGGGCGCAAGACGATGCGGAGTCCGCGTTCGACTGGGCACGCGGCCTCGCGCCTGGCCGGGCACGGGATCATGCCATCGCCTCGATCGCACCCTCGATGATGGGTCCCGACACGGACTTCGACATGGATCGCGCCATCGACTTGATCAACGAGATAGAAGACCCGGACGTGCGCAAGGGATCGGTCTGGTGGTTGCTGCGCGCTGTGGAAAGCGATGACGAGGCCCAGCGTCTGGGACGCGACCATGGCTTTGATCGCGATGCCGTGCTTGAGTTGCGGGAAGGCCGAATCGGCATGCGTGGGCCGGGCTCTGTCAGGACAACTTTCAGCACCTTCCGGATCACGGCGGCCACTGACGAAGAGTGAGGTGCCGTTTCGTATGATTGCGGCGATGTCATTGAGAGGTCGAAGGTTGGTATGAGCACCCCCACTTTTCTTCTCATGGCTGTTTTTCTCGCGGTGGCCGCCGCTGCCGTAGGGTTCTTTGTCGGTCAGATGGGCGTACGGGACTCTGCTCCGGTGATCGCTGACCGGAAACACTCCTCGACGCGCGGGATTCCCGTATCGGACCAGGCAGCACGCGCGGATCCGCGCGCCGACCTGCTGCGCGCGCTGGAGCGACCTGCCGCAGAACGGGACCGAGCCATTCGTCTCGCGATGAACGCCTGGCTTGCCGCCGACTGTGCCGCGGCCATCATGGCGGCGAGGGACGATCCCGAACTTGGTGACGTGGCCAACCGAATGACGCAGCTCGCCTTGTTCGCGTATCCGGAGATATTCGTTGATAACCCATCGCTACTGGAGGGTATCCCCGATCGGAACCAGTCGATCGCGGCGGTTGCACGGGCCATTGCGATGTTTGATCCCGACGCCGCGCGCAGGATGATCGACGCGCACCTTTCGGGCTCGATATACCGCGATGCGATATTGGAGGCGGTGGATCAGCACGAACTCGCCGAGCAGGATCCTCGCGCCGAGCTTGAATCGATCGTGGCCGGGACGGGAATGGGGAGTCAGTACCAGCGCCTGTCCAGGCTTGTGAACCGCCTGGCTGCGGATGACCCGTTGGCCGCGGCGGAGATGATTGACGGCCTGCCCGCACCGTTGAGGGAATCCGCGATTTACGAGCTGACGAAAGCCTGGTCAAAGACGGACCCGGAGGCAGCGGCACGTTGGCTCGCGGGGAAGAACGTTAGGGTTTCAGGCGACGGCCTGAACAGTCTGGCACGGCGCTGGGGTCAGAGCGACTTCGAAGCGGCGAATGCCTTCGCTGACACGTTGACAGGCAGTAAACGTGCTCTCTTTTTGACCGGGCTTGCGGGCGCGATGGAAGGGTCGAAAGAAGAGTTGCTGGCGTGGGTGTCTCGATACGAGGGTGAGTCTGCCTACCCCGATCTGATGGTGAACGTGGTGCGGCGGTTCGCGCAGGAAGATGTCGGCGCCGCCATGGCGTTCATTGAAACGCTACCCGAGCGGCTTCAACCGGCCTCCTATCGATCGGTCGTGCGGTCTCTGGCGTTTGGGGATCCCGAAGCCGCGGTCGCTTTGTTGGAAGGGATCGGGAACGAGTCGGTACGCGACAACCTGGTACCCTTGGTCTCCCAATTGTGGGCTCGGAACGATGCGGAATCCGCGTTGGAATGGGCACGCGACCTCTCGCCTGGCCGGACACGCGATCAGGCTATGGCCTCGATCACATCCTCTTTGACGCGTTCCGACACAGACTTGGACATCGATCACGTCATCGAAGTGATCGACGAGATAGAAGACCCGGAGCTACGCAAGAACTCGGTCTGGCCGTTGTTATTCCAAGTGGCAAGCGATGACGAGGCCGTCCGCCTCGGACGCGAGTATGGGTTTGATCGCGATCACGTTCTCGCATTTCGCGGCAGAATGAGCAGCAGAATGGGCTTCAGAATGGATAGCCCTGGCCTTGTGTCGGGAGACTCCCTCGCGCCAGCTTCCGGATCCGTTCGTTCCATCAATGTCGTTGCAAAAAAGGACGCTGACCCGGAGTGATAGGATAAATCCCGGGGAGGAAATACATCATGGCAGAAGCAGCAAGCATGCTTGAACCGCGCGAGAGCGCATGGAACGACATTCGTGCCCTCGGCCTGCAGAAACACGTTGCAAGTCTCGATGCCCACGGGTTCTGCGTGATCCCGCCCGAGATCGCGAACCCGAACAACCTCGCCGGGCGGATGCTGAACGCCCTGATCGATATCGCCGAGCGCCGCAACGGCGAGCGTCCCGATGTGGTGACCGGTGCAACCCATGCCTTCCAACCCAACATGCGCTTCGGCGCCAAGAACGAGCGGTATGGCCGGTCGCAGGTCGAGGAGGAGATTCCGGACATCGCTGCGCCGCACCCCGACGCGGTCGATTCGCCCTTCGGCGATCGGATGCACTCGATCTTCTTCGAGGATGACGTGTTCGCCGAGGCGCTGATGAATCCGCCGATGATCGCGCTCGTGACCTACCTCCTCGGCTATAGCGCGGTGCTGTCGGCCATGGGCTGCTGGATGAAGGGGCCCTGCAAGAGCAACTTTCCGCTGCACACGGACTCGGGCGGAATCCCGGAGCCGCTGCCCGCGCAAAGCTACGCGGCGCAATGCACCTATGTGTTGACGGATTTCAACCGGGAGAACGGCGCCACCTGCATTGTGCCGGGCAGTCACAAGTGGAACCGCAACCCGGAGGGCGAGGAGACGGTCCTCCTTCCCTACGAGAAGGGCGGCAGCGAGCAGGCCCTCGCGTGCGAGGCGCCGGCGGGTTCGTTGATCATCTGGCAAGGCAACACCTGGCACGGCGCGTTCAATCGCACCGCGCCGGGGATTCGCGTCAGCGTGACGGTCTACTTCTACAGGCCGTTCATGCGGCCGCTGGAGGACTTCATCGGCAAGATCCCGGAGAAGAAACTCGAGGAACTGATCGACAGGTACGGGCAACGGATCGCCATCGTGCTGCAGCAGGGGTGCGTGCCCGGTTTCTCGACCCAGGGCGACCGTGTGTCGGGAACGGCGCGAGCCGAGCAGTTCGTCTCCGCGTATCGGGCGGAGTCCGGGGTCGGGGTAGGGCGCAAGAGCGACGCCTACGGCTGATCCGGCCCTATAGCGTGTCCAGATCGACGGACTTGCCCGTCCGGGAAGACTCGTAGATCCCCATGATGAGCTTGATCGTCTCGATGTTGTCCCGGCCGCTGCTGATGGGCTCCCGGCCCGTGCGGCAACACTCCTCGAAGTGTAGAACCTCGTTGACGAAGTAGTCGTCGCTGTGTTGGTCGGCGGGATCTGCGGGGAGGGGCTCGAACTCCGGCTGCAGGATCTTTTTCAGGTCGTCCTCGTTGTGCACGTCGAGCACTTCGCCGGTGTTGAGGGACACCCTATGGCGACCGAACTGGGTAATCGCCATTTTTCGCGTCGGTTCGGGCGGAGTGGAAGCGAGCGTGCCCTTGTTGCCGTACACCAGGTAGTAGGCCGGCTCGGGAGACCGCGCATTCCCCTTGGTGAACACGTTGCCGATGGCGCCGTTCTCGAACTCGAGGATCGCGGTGACCTCGTCTTCGGCCCCATTCAGCCGGTATGGCTGCAGTGTCCGGCAGATTGCCGTCACGCGCTTGACGTTGCCGACGAAGTAACGCAACAGGTCGAGATGGTGCACCACCGTAACCATCAACATGCCGCCGCCCGCATACTTCGCGTCACGCATCCAATGGCCCGTATCGTCGGGCATGTTTCCGCCCGACGTGGACTGGTGCCGGACCGCCTCGATCTCACCCAGTCCGCCGCCATCGATGAAGCGCTTGGCTGCGGCGGCGTGACGCGAGTAGCGCAGGTGCTGCGCAACCATCAGGGTCACGCCCGCGCGGTCGGAGGCCCCGATCATGTCCCGGCATTCCTGTACCGAGTTCGCCATGGCTTTCTCGACCAGCACGTGTTTGCCGGCCTCTGCGGCGGCGATGGCCTGCGGCGCATGCAGATCGTGCCGGGTGCAGATATCGACGGCATCGATGTCGGCCCGGCGCAGCATGTCATCGAGGTCCAGGTAGACGTCATCGACGCCGGCCCTCTTGGCGTAGTCCCGTGCCGCGGGTTCGACCACATCGCACACGGCTGTCAGTTGCACCCTATCCGGATGCTGCAGGTAAGGGGCCATGTGCCGGTTGGCAATGCGTCCGGTGCCCACCAAACCCACCTTGAGTGGTCTGGACATGATCCCTCCGTTTCTTTGCTGGCCTTGGCTGCGAGTCCCGACGGGGATGTATTCGCTCGGGAGCGACCCTTGCGCAAGGCGGTGTGATCGAGCGTCCGCCGGAAGGGTGGCATATATTGACGACGGCCCACAAGTTGAAGGAAAAGACCCGGATGCCAGAGAAAGTCAGATACGGACTCATCAGCACTGCGACGATCGGTTTCTACGCCCATGTGCCCGCCGCGAGAACGTCGCCGAACTCGGAGCTGGTCGCCGTCAGCAGCCGCAACCTTGAGGCCGCGCAGGCGGCGGCAAAAAAACACGGCATTCCACTCGCGTTCGGCAGCTACCAGGAGATGCTTGATAGCGACGGGATCGACGCCGTGATCAACACGCTGCCGAACGCCATGCACCATGAGTGGACCATCAAGGCCGCCGAAGCCGGCAAGCACATCATTTGCGAAAAACCTTTCTCCGTGACCATGGCTGAAGCGCGGGAGATGATCGCGGCAGCGGATGCCAACAACGTCGTTCTCATCGAAGGGTTCACGCCCCGATGGAACAAGCAGATGCGCACGATCCGCAGACTCGTTGCAGACGGTGAGATCGGGGAGGTGATCCACCTCGAAGCCGGGCTCTCCTTCACCATGGACGACGACCGGGAAGGCCGCCCCGGCGACCCCCGCGGAGAGGGCAGCCTCATGGGATTCGGGTGTTATGGCGTGTATGCCCTTCGGTATGCGATGGGTGTCGAGCCGGTGCTTGCGATGGCACTCGAACGCAAACGCCCCGGCGTCGGGTTCGACACCACCGCGAACGCGCTCCTGCAATTCCCCAATGGCGCCGTGGGCCACCTCTGGTGCTGTCTCGAAGGCCCGCAGCGGGGGCTGCTCGAAGTGTTCGGCACCAACGGCAAGATCACTCTCGATGGAGTCTTCACCGAAACCCCTCCCGTGATCGTGGTCAGGGGTGACGCGGCGCCCGAGGTGATGGAAATGACCAGCACGGACCGCTTCCAGGTGCAGATCGACGAGTTCTCGGAGTGCATCCTGACGGCTAAGGAACCGGAGTTTCCGGCAGAGGACGCCCTGCGCAACATGGCATCGATACTCGCGCTGTACGAATCGATAGACACGGGCAGGGCAGTGGCCGTGGAACGAATCTAATGTCTCGTCACGCACCCAGTGTCGGAGACGACTCCAGCCCGTCTGCGTGCCGTTCTTTGGCGTAGGCTGATATGCTCGGATACTGAAACAGACTGAAATTTTCGATGCGACATGAACGACTATGCTGAGATCGGCAAACGGCCAATTCGTCACGATGGTTGGGAAAAAGTAACGGGCAAGGCGCAGTTCGGCGCTGATGTCACCCTTCCTGGGACCTTGTACGGGGAAGTGCTGCGCAGTTCCCATGCGCACGCGCGAATCAGGTCAATCGACACGTCGAAGGCGATGGCCCTGGACGGTGTATTCGCAGTGGTGACGGCGGCCGACTTCCCCAGGTTGCCGTTTGGCGGACAAGGCACTATCGCCCGCGACAACCTTGCCCATGAAAAGGTGCTCTACCACGGACACGCCGTTGCGGCCGTAGCGGCATCGACCCGGGCCATTGCCATGGCAGCGGTCGAGCTTATTGAAGTCGACTACGAACCGTTGCCGCCGGTGATGAACCTCGACGATGCCCTGAAAGGGGACGTGCTGCTGCACGAAGAATTTGAAGAAGACGGTAAGTTCTCGAACGTCTACGAGCGGGAAGTCAACGAGATCGGCGACGTGGAAGCGGGTTTCGCGGAAGCGGAAGTGGTCATCGAACGCTCGTTCACGACGCCGACGATTCACCAGGGCTACATCGAACCATCTGCATGCCTTGCGTCCTATGACGAAGGCGCCCAGTCGACCATCTGGACCACCACGCAGGGCCATTTCAACATTCGCGACAACCTGGCGGACCAGATGGACATGGACGTCGACAAGCTGAAGGTGATAGCGACGGAGATCGGCGGGGGCTTTGGCGGCAAGACCGCCGTGTATCTCGAAGCCATGGCGCTGATGCTGTCGAAGCTCTCCGGACGTCCGGTCAAGATGCGCATGACGCGCGAAGACGTGTTTCGTTGTGCGGGTCCCGGCGCCGCCAGCAAGTCGACCGTCAAGATCGGTGCCAAGCGCGACGGCACGATCACGGCGATGCAGGCGTTCCTCGCATACGAGTCGGGCGCGTTCCCGGGAGCGCCTTTGGGCGGCGGCATGCGCTGCGTCTTTTCGGCCTATGAAGTACCCAACGTCCGCATCGAGGGGCTTTCGGCGGTGGTCAACAAGCCAAAGGTGCGCGCCTATCGCGGACCGGGAGCGCCCCAGGCGACCTTCGCCACCGAGAGCGTCATGAACGAACTCGCCGACGAGCTTGGGATGGATCCGATCGAACTCCGGCTCAAAAATGCCTTGCGCTCCGGCGGCACCAACATCATCGGCCAGTTTCGCGAACTCGGTCTCGTCGAGTGCCTCGAAAAGGCGAAGGCGTCGGCCCACTACCGGGTGCCGCTCGGCCAAAACCAGGGCCGTTCGGTGGCCATGGGCTTCTGGCGCAACGGCGGCGGCACGTCGAGTGCGTCGATCGTCATGAACAAAAACGGATCGGCATCGGTGTTGACCGGGAGCGCCGATCTTTCCGGCACGCGGATAGCGCTTGCCATGATCGCGGCGGAAACGCTTGGCATCTCCATCAACGACGTCAGGGCCGAGATTCCGGATACCAACAGCGTCGCCCACACTGACGGCGCGGGCGGCAGCCGGACGATCAACGCCTCGGGGCAGGCGGTCACGCGCGCGGCCCAGGAGGTCATCCAGCAGTTCAAGGAGCGCGCGGCATCGGGATGGAACGTCACTCCCGAACAGGTCGAGTGGCGCGATGGGAAGGCCATCAACACCACCCGCGAGGAGGAGTTGACGATCAAGGATATCTGTCGGAACGCGCCAGACACCGGCGGACCGATTGCGGGCAGCGCGTCGCTGCGGGCGGAGAGCGGTCTGGGACCCTGTTTTTCAGTGCATCTCTGCGACGTCGAGGTCGACCCGGACACCGGCAAGACGACCGTTCTTCGCTACACGGCCATCCAGGATGCCGGCTGTGCCATACACCCGTCGTACGTCGAGGGCCAGTTCCAGGGCGGCGCGGTGCAGGGCATCGGCTGGGCGCTGAACGAGGAGTTCATGTACGACGAGAACGGCGCGCTGGAGAACCCCGGATTCCTCGACTACCGTGTCCCGGTCGCATCCGACCTGCCCATGATCGATACGATCATCGTCGAGGTGCCGAACTCGATGCATCCTTTCGGAGTGCGCGGCGTCGGTGAAGCGCCAATCATTCCTCCGCTTGCCGCGGTCGCGTGTGCGGTTGGCAATGCGATCGGCGTGAGGATGAGGAATCTGCCGCTGTCGCCACCCAGGGTGCTTGAGGCACTGGAGAGCAGGAAGCTCCCGAACGCAGCGTAACCGCGGCGACGTGGGAACGCGGCGATGACCGAAACTGCGCCGACCGTAAGCGCGGACGCGTTGCGCCTGGGCGTCGACGGCTGGTGCGTTCTGGACGACATGATCCCCGAGGGGCAAGTCGAGGGAGTGCTCGAGAGCGTCACCCGGACGGTGGAGTCGAGCGAGTACCTCGAGGACAGGAACTTCCTCGCCCACAATGCCGACTTCGTTCGGTACGTTGCCAACGGCCGGATGACGGCGCTGCTTGATGCGATCTGGGGACGTTTTTACCGCGTCGCCTGGACGACCCCGCTCATCCTGGAGCCGGGCACGAGCCGCGGGCCGCTCCACATCGATTGGCCCTTCGGCACCGTCTGGCTGCCCCGAAGCGCGGGAATCAAGGCGCCGTTTCCCGACACCTGCCTGGCCTTGACGACTGTCTGGATGCTCTCGCCGCGCACGCGGGATACCGTGGGTACCATCGTCGCGCCGGGAAGCCACCGGTCCCTCGTCGATCCGTTCATGGACGACCGGATCGATCCTGACACGCCGCACGCGACAGAGATGCACGTGCCCTGGAAGGTCGGAAGCGTCCTCGTGTTCGACAGTCGGTTGTGGCACACGAATCCCGAGCACCACGGTACCAATCCGCGGGTGACCGTGAAGGTGTGCTATTCGCCGTGGTGGCTAAACCTGCAGCCGCTCGACCCCGAGTCGTCAGAGGGCAAGCGGATGGCTGAGGAATTTGGACGCACCGCGGCGCCGCCGATGCCGCGTATTCCGGTAGAGGCCTATCGCGCCATGCCTGACGAGGTGCAGCCCCTGTTCCACCACTGGGTGGGCTGGTAGAGGAAAAGCTCCGCGCTTCTCGTTGCGTTCAGGCGGCTTTCAACAGCTCTTTCGTCTGCCAGTAAACACTGTGCTCGCGGCCGGTCTGAATGATCCCGGCGGACTTGGTCGCCGATGCCAGGTGCAGCCAACGGTAGGGCTCCCGCGTGGCGTAGTACTCGTCGACGATCGCCTGGAAGTGCTTGACCGAGTGCATTTCCGTGAAGTCGTCCCGGCAGGAAATCTCCGCGAGCCGATTGAAGTAGGGAACGGGATCGTAGCCCTTCTCGGCATACTGGCGCGCCATCGCAACCCCTTCCTTGATCCCCTCGGGCGGAACGACGTTCGCAACGCTGTTGATCTGGTGCCAGTCAATATACGGCTGACTGTCGATGTTGTCCGTAATCGCATCCAACAGGAACTCCTGACTGCGGTCGGGCAATGCGCTGGTGCTGCCCGGCTCGATGTTGCAGGTCCAGTCGATCTTCCTGGCGCCGAGCAGAACCTCGGGCCCCGTAAACCCGGTCAGTAAACTCAGAATCTTGTTTCTGAGACTGACGCCTTCCTGTCGCAGCACGTAGCGACGATTGGTGGACCCCGTGTGCAGGTGCGAATCCATCGGGTTGCCGTAGCTCGTGCTCAGATACGCGGCAGCCGCGCCGATCGACAACGCTTCGCCCGCGCCCTCAAGCGACAGGCCGCCGGCAAGCGCCTGGGCCATAGGTTCGATGGTGTCGAAATAGTTCTCGCATTGTCCGAGCTTCATGCCGAGTTCGCCGATGCGCTCGGTCTCGGCATCCGAAGTAGCGTTCGGGATATTGATCTCGAGCAGCTTGTACTTGTCCAGCAGGCTCTCGACCCAAACAAAATCGAGAGGGTCTCCGATGGTGAGCCGCCCCATCAGACGCGCCTGGTAGCGTACGGCCGGGCGCAGCAAGACGTCCGCCCATTCCCAGCCAAGGCAGTCCAGGGTCCGGAAGGTGTACACAGGATAGAGGAAGTAGTGGTCGTCCCAGTTGTTCCGGCTGACCGCGAGCGGCAGGAGCAGGTCGAGCATTTCGCCGTGTGACAGCCGGTCCAGGAGCCACAGGTAGTACCTTTCCCCCAGCGGTGCTTCCATCGCCCGGATGCAGTGCAGGAACGCCGCCTGGGTGTCGCCAATCGCGTTGGGTTCGCTCGGGCTGGGGATGTTGACGCGGGACGTGACGTTGTGCGGCCGGATACCGGGCTCCACCTCCTCCGGGGATGCCTGCAGCGGCTCGATCTTCGGCATGAGGTAGGGCCCCATGTACGGCGAATGGACGTGGTGATTGCACAGTGCCGTGTGCTGAATGAGGGGCAGCATGGACAGTTCGCCAGGCAGGCGCTTGGCGATGCCGTGAATCGCGTGGACGCCGCAGATCGGATGCACCGGACCGCCGTGATGCGACGGGGGCACGTCGTTGGAACGCACGACGGCCAATGTGTTCGCCGTCAGGAGTTCATGGCCCGTCACTCCGTTTCGGAGCTTGGCAATGGTCTTTTCGACAATATCGTCAGGGTCCGTCTCTTCGATGAATCGCACGAGATCTTCTACTCGCGGACGAAACTCTATCCGCTTCAACATGGCTATCCCCTCCATAACCCGAAAGATTGATGTTATGGCCGCGCGGTCTCCATGTGCAAGGGAGTGGGAGTGATCACAGGTGTGCTCGAGCCGATAGTCCACCGTCGACGGGAAGACAGATTCCGGTGATGTAGCTGGCCTCGGAGGACGCCAGGAAAAGCGCCGCGTTGGCGACATCCCAGCCGGTGCCCTGGCGGCCCAGGAGCGGGACCTGGCGCGCACGGTCGGCCCGGATCTCGTCGCGGGCACGGTTCTGCTCGCTCGCCCGTCGCTCGATCGCCATCGGCGTATCCATCAGGCCCGGCATGATCGCGTTGATGCGAATGCCGTGGCTGGCGTTGTGGATTGCCATGGACTGGACCAGCGAGTTCATGCCGGACTTCGAGACGCCGTAGGTCATGTTCATGTGCGCGCCGTCGGCCGCCATGGACGAGATGGCGGTAATCACCCCGGATTTCTGTTCGCGCATGATCGGCAGCGCGTACTTGCAGCAGAGATAACATCCGGTGAGGTTCATCTCCATGATGTCGGTCCAGTTCTCGCGCCCGAGTTCGGTCACTTCGCTGTCGCCCTGGCTCTTGCCGACGTTGTAGTGCAGAACGTCGATGCGCCCGAAATGATCGACCGCCGTGGTCGTGATGGCGCGGCAATCATCCTCTCTCGTGACGTTGGCCGTCATGACCTTGGCGCTGAAACCTTCGTCGGCGATCATCGATTGCGTCTCAAGGGCTAGTGCCTCGTCGATGTCGACCAGCAAAAGGCGAGCGCCTTCCCGGGCGTAGGTGATAGCAGCGGCGCGGCCGTTACCGATGGTCTCCCCCGGCGTCTGACCGGCGCCGACCACTACACACGCCTGGTCTTTCAGCCTCATGGCTCCCCCCGATTGTCTGAACATGTCCAAGAATAGGAACAACGTCGTGAACTTGCACGACGACGGGAGGGCGCGCCTTGATCCGGGCGCACCAAAAAAACAGCCCGCACCATGCGGTGCGGGCTGCAAAGGGTTAATTCGGCAGAGTGCTACAGGTTGTAGTTGAACTGCACGCCGAATGTCCGCGGGTTGTGGAAGCCGTGATACCCGCTATCTCCAATCCCGAACGGGGCCGGGTGATCGAAGATGTTGTTGATGTAGAAGCCGTATTCGTACTCGTCGCGACTCAGCAGGAGCTTCACGTTCAGCAACTCCCAGGTTGGAGACGGCCGCTCGTTGTTTGTGCTCCTGAACAGCGTGTCGGTGAAGCTGAGGTCTCCACGCAACAAGGCATCGTAGCCCAAGAGTTCGAAGTCGTACATCAGTGAGGCGGACCCGCTGTACACCGGCGTTATCTGCATGCGGTTGCCTTCCTTGACGTTGACACGCTGAACCGCTTGCGGGTTGATCCGGGACACCGCCTGACTTTGGACTTCCGCATCGGGCACCCACGCGCCGCCGATATGAAAACTCAACCGGTCGGTCAGTTGGCCGCGCGCTTCCAGTTCCAGCCCGGTGGATTGGGCTTCGCCGGCGTTCTTGCGGGCGAATGCGTAGCTGACGTTGACCAGGTTCTGTCCGGTTTCGGGATCGACCAGGCCCGGAATCACGTCTGTATCGTGAATCACGGCATCCGTCATGTTCATTCGGTACGCTGCCGCCGTGAAGTCGATTTCCCCGATCGAGGCTTTGAGCCCGAGCTCGTAGGTTCTGATCTGGTCGCCACGGAACGTGAGTCGCTGGGTCACGTCGTCAAGCCTCTCTTGGGCTCCCGGGACTCCTCGCGCAACAGCCTGCCGATAGATTTCGGCGGTGCCCGCGACCCATCTGTTGACGCCGCTCGCGCGGAAGCCGCTTGCAACCATGCCGTAAATCAACACACCGTCGGTTGGCCGCCAGTTGAGGGAGACCTTCGGCGCATAGGCTCCGGTGTCCAGTTCCTCCGCGTCCTTGGTATCCACTTTGCTGTTTTGTGACGCCTCTTCGAGCGTCGTATACCTGCCGCCCGGGCCGGCGTGCACGGAAGCACCCGTGTCGGCCCAGCGCAATCCGGCCAGGATTTCCCACCGTTCGCTGATCCGATAGCTCACCTCGCCGAATATGGCCTCCTCGGAGCGCGTCTCATATATGGCGCCGCCCGGCCTGTCCAATGTGGTCAGGAGGATGCGCATGACATCCTGCTGGACGGGGACAGGCACCCTGGGATCGAACGCGTAGCGTGCGCTCACACAGGTGATGTCGGGGGCCGTGTAAGTGGTCAAGGCCCAGGGCCCGGTCGCGCCACAGGGCCCCCAGTTCTTCTCCAGCGGCCCGACCTCGGTGTCCGTGACGTAGGCACCAACGGTCCACTGCCACCTGCTGGCGTCATTGTTGGAAATCAGGCGCGCCTCGTGGGCCGAGCGCTCGGTGTAGCTCCAGCCGCCCGAGGCGCTGCTGCGGGCGTCGATCGGGCCGTCCTTGTCGTAGGCGTCGACGCCCCGCTGGCAACCTTCTACCTGTGCGCATGCAGCATCCCACGACTGGAAGAAGCGGCCAGTCGTGAGCAGGGAGAAGCCTCCCCTCTGCTCCTCGGCGTACGCGATCTCGGTGTCGTAGAACGACGAGGACATGATCAGGTCCGCCCAGGGTCCTTCCCATTCCAGGCTCACGTGGAAAATGCTCGATTCCGACGCGCCGCCGTCGACTCCGACAAATGCCGGCGCGGACAGGTGGGTGTCGTAGACAGCCCCGCCACCCTCGTTGTATTTCGCGGTTTTGCCGTCCCAGGTGCCGTTCGGGCCGGACTCGCAACCCCCTCTCAGGGGCGTCCAGCGCGGATTCTCGGGGCCCCGCCCACCTACGTCATTGGGCAGGGATCCATTGTCGGGACGCTGGTCCACGTAGCAGTGGTGGGCAATCCCGGGGCCGCCGATATCGGTCGAGACCAAGTGGGCAAACCCCGAGATCTCAAGACTGTCTGTTGGGAAGAAAGCGAGTTGGAACCGGCCGCCGATCTCATCGACGAAATTGACATCTTCTCCGATCTCGGATTCCGACACTTGATCCATGATCCCGGCCTTGTAGCGTGAGTAGCCGGTGATGCGTGCCGCCAACTGCTCGCCGAGCGGGATATTGACCATGCCGTCGATGCGGTGCCCGATGTCGTTGGAATACTGCGGGCTGTAGGCTCTCGCCGTCACGGCGTAGTCGAAACCCTCCGGGCTGGGTCCCTTGGTGATGTAGCGGATCGCTCCCGCCATGCTGCCTTCGCCGTAGAGCGTGCCCTGCGGTCCCTTCAGCACTTCAATGCGTTCGAGGTCGAACACCGGCGCCAGCGGCTGCCGATATTCGTTGAAGCCCGATATGGGCAGGTTGTCCACATAGGTCGAAACCGACGGCGACATGCCGAATGACAGGTTGTCGATGCCGCGCGCCGAAACCCTGTGGTACGTCTGCGTGGCCATGCCGTAGTTCAAGCCGGGGATCGACAGGTACAGGTTCGAGATGTCCTCGATCCCCCGCTGTTCGATCTCGACGTCGGTGAGCGCCGAGATGGTCAGGGGCGTATCCATCAGATCGGTGTCGCGGTACGTGGCCGTGACCACGATCTCCTCGACCATCGGATCGTCTTCGGCGGCTTCTCCTTCGTCCTCGTCGGACTGGGCCGACGCAGGCAGGCAAAAGACCGTGCCGATTGCGGCGAGTGCCGCAATGCCGAGCCGTCCCCGGCTCTTGTAAGGAATTCTCATCAAATCTCTCCACAAAATGTTGATGGTGTCGCACGACAAAAAAGGCCATGCACACCCAATATTATGTACGAAGGTGCGTGAGAAATCTGTCGCGAAAGACCTCCCAATGCCCCAATGAGGCGGCTCGCACCCTGTGGCAAGCAGTATGGCGGCCACCTCCAATCGTGATCGGAGCCGGGTGATCGAGGATGTCGGGGCCGGATGCGCTCATCCCCCGGCTCACCCCATATATTTGAAAATTGGACGTGCAACTTCCAATTTTCGTGATATTTTGGCGCCATGTTGCCACGTACCGAGCACTTGCGAAGCATTCAGGCATTGTTGGAGGACAGTCCTGTCGTAGCCCTTGTCGGCGCTCGTCAGGTCGGCAAGACCACGCTCGCCCGGGAACTCGCACGACAGCATTGGGCTCCGACGCACCTTTTCGATTTGGAGTCCTCAACGGACCTTACGCGCCTGGGCGATCCGATGCTGGCGCTTTCCGAACTCGAGGGCCTGGTCGTCCTCGACGAGGTGCAACGGCGTCCCGACGTGTTCCCGACCTTGCGCGTGCTTGCCGACCGCCGGCCACTTCCGGCCCGATTTCTCGTTCTGGAGAGCGCGTCTCCCGAGTTGCTGCGACAGAGTTCGGAATCGCTCGCCGGTCGCATCGCCTATTACGAACTACCGGTCTTCTCGCTGGCCGAGACCGGGCCGGAGCGGATGGATCAACTCTGGTTGCGGGGCGGCTTCCCGGCGTCCTTCACGGCGCGCAGCGATGCTGGCAGCTATCGTTGGAGGCGGGATTTCGTCAGCACGTTCCTTGAGCGAGACATCGCGCGACTCGGAATCACGATCCCCGCCGCAACGCTCGAACGGTTCTGGAGCATGCTCGCCCACTACCATGCCCAGGTCTGGAACGGTTCGGAACTCGCCCGCGCGTTCGGCGTCTCGCACCACACCGTCCGACGATACCTGGACGCGCTGGAAGCGACATTCATGGTGCGCAGCCTCAAGCCCTGGAGCGCGAATCTGGGGAAACGCCAGGTCAAATCGCCCAAGGTGTACGTCCGAGACTCGGGCTTGCTTCACCGCTTGCTGGACATCGACAGTCGAGAGCGACTCGAACGACACCCCAAGGTGAGTGCCTCCTGGGAAGGCTTCATCCTCGAGAATGCGATCCGCGCGCTCGGGGTAGAGGACCGGCAGTGTTACTTCTGGGCCGCCCACTCGGGTGCCGAGATCGACCTGATCGTGAACCGCGGCGGCCGACTTCGGGGCCTGGAGGTGAAACGCACCAGTTCGCCCGCCGTTACGCGTTCCATGCGCAACGCGGCCGAAGATTTGCAACTCGAACGGTTGGACGTGATCCATGCAGGCGAAGAAACGTTTCCACTCGCAAAGGGCATCCGGGCCGTCGCTGCGCGCCGCATCCTGGAAGACCTGCCGTAAGCGGTTCGAGCCGCGTGGTCATGGGTGCCAACGAGCATCGTAGCTGCAGTCGTTGCCCGAAGGTGAACGCCGACTGAAGCCCTGTGCTCGGAGTCGATGAACAGCACTTCGTATCCGAGTGGCCCCCACCCGATCGCTCATCTTGGACAAGTCAGCGAGCGATATCTCGCAAGTCGGCCAGCGCCCTTTGCGTAAAGTCGTACCGAGGTATCAATCTCCGAGTTCTCGATCCATCGCTTCAAAGGCCTCAGCGCCGCTGATGACCTTGCCTTCTTCCAGGTCTGCAAGCCCGGCCTGCACCTCGCGACGGAGTTGCTCGAGCTTGATTCGCTGATGCGCCGCGAACTCATCCATCGACATCAGGACGGCGACCGGGCGGCCTTTCTTAGAGATCATGAGGGGCTCGCGTTGTACCTTCTCCAGAAGTGCGCCGAAGTTCGTCTTCGCCTCGGCGGCAGGAATGCCTTGCTTCATCGATAGAGGCTCGTCGTCTTTATGCGACCATTTTTGAGCGAAAAGATCATGTCGGTCGAATAGAGCGGAACTTGAGTCCCACGACACGCAATACCCAACGGGGAGCTAAGGCGAATCGCCAACCGGTTGTTCGCCTCGTTACCACAGAGGTACGTTGGGTGGATAGACCTACATTGCGCCCGATGCCGGTCGCTTCGTTATCCGACGGCACCCAAATCTAGTACCAAATGTGTCTGATCTGGAACACATCGCATTCCGGGACCCGTAACCTGTCGCGCGTGCGGTCAGCAACAGCCAAAAAAACAGCCCGCACCGAGCGGTGCGGGCTGCGAGGTTTAACTCGGCAAAGTGCTGGGTACTACAGGTTGTAGTTCACCTGCACGCCGAATGTTCTCGGATGGTGCCAGCCGACATATCCGCCGTCACCAATGTTGGACGGGGCCGGATGATCGAGGATGTTCTCGATATAGGCACCGTACTGGTAGTTGTCGCGGCTCAGCAGGAGCTTCACGCCAAAGGTCTCCCAGGTGGGCGTCGGCCGCTTGTTGGCGATTGTCCTGTAATTCTTGGTGCCGCGGATGACCACATCCGAACGCAGCAAGGCATCGTAGCCGGCAAGCTCGAAGTCATACGACAACGCGGCGAATCCGGCGTACACCGGCGTACCGCGCATGCGGTTGCCCGGCGGGTAAGTGGCCCAGGAGGGCACGGTCGTAACCACGCCCGGGGTGTTTCCGGGACGAATCTCTACCTCGTTTTCCGCTCTCGGGACATATTCGCCGCTCAACTGGAAGCTCAACGAGTCGGTCAGTTGGCCCCGCGCCTCGAACTCGAAACCGGCGGTCTGGACCGCGCCGGCGTTGAGCAGGCCCGGTATGGAGTCGATCTTGGACACGACCGCTCCGGTAGCGGGGTCCGTAAGCTCGTCGAACCTGGCGTCCGTGAAGATCAGCGCGTTTGTCCAGTCCATCAGGTACGCGTTGGCCGTGAAGCTGATCCGACCGTCAAGAACCTCCGCCTTGATACCGAGTTCGTAGGTGTCCATCTGGTCGCCTCCCGCGCTCAGGTAGCGCTGGGCGAGGTGATACAAGTCCTCGGCGCCGGGGATGCCGCGCTGGCGCAGTTCGTCGAATTCGACGACGCGCTGGCCCATCCGGTGGTTCAGGGAGCCGGCGCGGAACCCGCTCGCCCACATGGCGTAGACCATCATGTCTTCGGTGGGTCGCCATTTGACGGTGAACTTGGGCGCGTCGGCCTTGTCGGTGGCGTACACGTTGACTGAGTTCGCCTCGCTTCTCGGCACCCAAACACCAGTCGGGCCGATATCCACACCGGTCTCGATCTCGGCGTAACGTATCCCGGCGATGAGTTCCAACGAATCACCCAGGCGGTAGCTCACTTCGCCGAAGACGGCCGCCTCCACCCGGGACCGATATGAAATTCCGTCGGGACGGCCGGGACCCTTGTTCAGTTCCCGTATGATCGCCTGCTGATGCTCGATGGACACGGCGGGGTCGAACGCGAGCGCCCACCTGCCGCACTCAATGTCTGGGGCCTTGTAGGTGACGTGGTCCGGGCAATTTCCGGCGCCGTAGTGGTCGTCCGTGGGCGCGATGACGGTGTCGGCGGCGTATACGCCGATGGTCCACTGCAGACGGCGATCCCAGTTGGAGACCAGGCGGATCTCCTGGGAGGCGCGGTCGGTAGCCTGCCAGACCCATGTGCCGACTTCGTTGTGCAATGCGTGCGGCGCGCAACCTACTATCTCCGCGCAGATCCTGTCGATCTCCCGGTCCAAACCCTGATCCACGACAAAGCGGGGCGCCCGCTCGCCGGTCCACCTGATCTGGTGGTCGTAGACTGACGTGGTCGCGGTCAGGTCCGCCCACGGTCCCTCCCACTCAAGGCTGAAGTTGTAGATCCAGGTCTTGGACGCTCCGCCGCTGACAGCGTTCGGGGCGGATAGGTGCGTCTGGTAAAGACTGTCTCCTCCCGCCTTCCATTTCGCGGTCTTTCCGTCCCAGGCACCGTTAGGACCGGTCTCGCAGTCCTCCGGGTTCATGTATCGCGGGATTTGAGGCCGTCGCTCGGAATCGTTTTCCGAGAGCGTTGGAGTCACCGGGCGATAGTCTCGGAAGCAGTGGAAAGTAATCCCGGGACCGCCGACGTCGCTTCCCACGTAGTAGGCCAACGCGTTGACCGAGACCGAATCGCTGGGATACCACGCGATCTGGGCGCGGAAGCCGCCGTCGTCGATATAGTCGACATCCTTCTCGATGACTTGCAGCCCCCCGGTCACGCGATCGATGAGTCCCGCTCTGTAGCGCGAAAAGCCGGTGATGCGCGCCGCCAGCCGCTCCCCGAGCGGGAGATTGACCATGCCGTCGATGCGGTGTCCCGGGTCGCCGGAATACTGCATCTTGTAGGCCTTCCCGGTGAAGGAGTAGTCGAACCCTTCGGGGTTCGGCTTCTTGGTTATATAGCGGATGGTTCCCGCCACGGAGCCTTCGCCGTAGAGCGTACCCTGTGGTCCCCTGAGAACCTCGATCCTCTCTAGGTCGAAGTTCGGCGCCAGCGGCGCCCGGTAGCCGTCGTAGCCCGCTATGGGCAGGTTGTCGACGTACGTCGAAACCGCACCCGTGTCGCCCCACGCCAGGGAATCGATGCCCCGCGCGTTGACTCGGTGGTACGTCTGCGTCGCTACGCCGTAGTTCAGTCCGGGTATCGACAGGTACAGCGACTGTATGTCCTCGACGCCCCGCATCTCGATCTCGACGTCCGTTATGGCCGAGATGGACATCGGCGTGTCCATCAGCATCGTGTCGCGGTACGTGGCGGTGACCACAATCTCCTCGACCATCTCCTCGTCTTCGGCCGCGTCGTCCTCTTCTTCGTCGGACTGGGCGGTCGCCGGCAGGCAGAGCACCATGCCGATCACGGCAAATGCCGCAATGCTCAAGCTGCGCCAGTTTGTGGAATAAGTAGTCATCAGTTTCCCCCTCTTCGGTTTTTTTGAGACCGGAGCCGGTGACGTTGCATCCCCAGGGGGTGGTTGTTACACCACTCGCCGGCCGCGATGCCGCGCCGACGGTGTCCTCTCACGTAACTACACTCCCTTACGTACACCAAACGACGCCAACCTGTCAATGCGAACACTGGCAGCCCGCACCAGGCGGTGCGGGCTGCCAAGGGTCAACTCGGAAGGTACTGGGTGCTACTTGGTGTAGCTGAACTCCAGCCCGAACGACCGCGGCGGGTTGAAGCCGTGATAGCCGCTGTCGCCGATTGCAAACGGGGCGATCGCATCGTTGACGTTCTTGATGTAGACGCCGTACTCGTAGTTGTCGCGGTTGAGCAGGAGCTTCAGGTTCAGGAACGTGTAGGTCGGCGTCGGCCGCAGGTTGTTCTCGGTCCTGAACACCTCCTTGCCCCTGTGGTAGACGTCGCCACGCAACTTGGCGTCGTGACCCATCAGGTCGAAGTCATACATCAACGAGGCGAAGTAGCTCAATGTCGGCGTGAAGCGAATGCGGTTGCCCGCCTGGATGGCGACAAGCTGCACCCCGCCTACAAATCGGCCCGCCTCCTGCGTCTGGGTTTCCGCGTCGGGGACCCACGCACCGCCCGCGTGCAGGCTCAACGCGTCGGTCAGTTGACCCCGCACCTCGAATTCCACACCGCGCGATGACGCCTGGCCGACGTTGTCGGTGACGTTCTCGGTATAGGCGTCGGCTATCGGCAGTGGGCTGTCGGGATTCTGGATAGCCGGGAACGAGGTGGCGGTTGAGACGACGGCATTGTTCATTTCCATGTTGTACGCGTTCAGCGTGAGATCGAGGCGTCCATCCAGGACCGTCGCCTTTACTCCGAGTTCCAGGGACTCTATGTCGTCGCCGCCGAATGTCAGCAAGTCCCTGGCGCGTTCGGCGAGTTCCGCGGCCTGAGCGACACCCCGCGCGGCGAGTTCCTCGTACTCGGTGACGCGGGTCGTGAGCCCGGCGTTCACGCCGCCGGCACGGAACGCGGTCGCCCATGTGCCGTAGATCATGACGTTGTCGTTGGGCCGCCACGTGAGGGTGACCTTCGGCGCCGCCTTTTCCTGCGTCTGCGTTTCGCCGCGTTGCGTCGCCTCGGAAAGCGGCACCCACCGGCCGCTCGGGCCGCTGTATGCAGCGAACGAACTCTCGGCGTAGCGCACGCCGCCCAGGATTTCGAACTGGTCGCTCAATGTGTAGCTCACCTCGCCGAAGAGGGCCTGCTCGTCGCGCACGGTATAGCCCGCGCCGCCCGTCCGCATGAGGCTCTGTTGCAGGAGGCGGTGCACTTCCCGCATCTGCTCGAGGGACAGCTTCGAGGGGTCGAAACTCAGGCCGTTGCGCTGGCAGGTGATGTCGGGATACTGGGGACCCCCGTAGATGACGCCATGCTTCGGCCCCAGTGAGCCGCAGTGCTCCCAGCTCTTCGGATCGTCCGAGTTCTGGAGGTCCTGGCTGAAGGCGCCGACGCTCCACTGCAACCGGCTGTCGGTGGTGGAGACGAGGCGCACTTCAGTAGCCTGGCGTTCATTGACGTCCGAGTGCGCCCGCACGGAGCTGCGGGCCCAGAATCCGCCGGACGGGCAACCCACGATCTTGCAGGCGGCATCGAAGGCGGATGGCCAGGTCGATCCCGGCCGGGTGAAGCCCGATCTCGTCTCCTCGCCATAGGTGATGTCGTGCTGATAATCCCCCGTGGATACGCTCAGGTCCGCCCAGCCGAGCGACCATTCGGCGGTGAGGTTGATGATCGTCGACCATGACTCCCCGCCGTCGTTGAACTGGTTCGAGGCCATGTGCGTCCGGTAGACCTTGTCGGGCCCGGCCTTGAACAATCCGGTCTCCCCGTCGAGCGTACCGTTGGGGCCGCTTTCGCAACCCTCGACGACGGGATAGGGCGGTACTTCGGGTTCGCGGTCATTGTCGGGGATATTGCCCGCGGGGCGTCGGTCCACGTAGCAATGGTGGGCAATACCGGGACCGCCGATATCGGCATAGACATGGTAATAGGTCGCATTGATCGTGAGATTGTCGCTCGGATAGAACGCGAGTTGGGCCCTGACTCCCTGCTCGTCGACGTAATCGACATCCTCGATGACCTCGGGCCCGTACTTGTCGAGGAGACCCGGTTTGTTCCGCGAGTAGGGCGTGATGCGTGCCGCCAGGTTCTCCCCGAACGGCACGTTGATCATGGCGTCGATGCGGTGCCCGAGGTCGCTGGACTGTGTCTGGTCCTCAAACCGCGCCTTGATGGCGTAGTCGAAGGCCTCGGGGTTGGGTTTCCTGGTGATGTAGCGGACAGCTCCAGCCATGCTGCCCTCGCCGTAGAGCGAGCCCTGCGGACCCTTTAGCACCTCGATGCGCTCCAGGTCGAAGTTCGGAAGCAGCGGTTGCCGGGTGCCCGTGCCCTGTACGGGGATGTTATCCACGTACATCGCGATCGGTCCGGTCGGGGATCGGAACTGCGCGACGCCGCGCGCCGTGATCCGGTGCCAGGTCTGCGTGGCGTTGCCGTAGTTCAGTCCCGGGATCGCCAGGAACAGGTTCTTGATGTCCTCGACGCCCCGCTGCTCGATGTCGACATCCGTCAATGCCGAGATGGTCAGCGGCGTGTCCATCAGTTGGGTGTCGCGGTACGTCGCGGTGACCACGATCTCCTCGACCATTGAACCGTCTTCAGCCGCTTCTTCGTCGGTTTGGGCCGACGCGGGCAGGCAGAAGATCGTGCCGATCACGGCCAATGCCGCAATGATGAACCGTCCATGGTTCATGGAATAGATAGTCATTAGAATCTCCCCAGTTTGGCCGTAAGGATCAAACCAGCGACATTGCATCGCCCGGGGGGCGGGGTTGTTACACCACGCGCCGACGGGCGATGCCGCGCCGACGGTGTCCTCTCACGTAACCGGACCTTTGTACGCCTGCAGCGCGAAGCTGTCAACGACTACCCGCAGGGGCCGCAGGGGCGGGGCCTCTCCGCCTGATCTGCGTGATAAGCTAGCCTGTTCCGGTCATGGATTTGCAGGGGAGAGGATGCGATACGACCTGGTGATCAAGAACGGTTCCGTCATCGACGGTTCGGGCACACCTGCTGTTCACGCGGATGTCGGAATAGCCGACGGCAAGATCGCGATGATCGGCCGTATCCGGGAGGACGGCGACGAGACCATCGACGCCGAAGGCCACGTGGTGGCCCCGGGCTTCATAGACGGCCACACGCACATGGATGCCCAGGTTTTCTGGGACAAGCTCGGCTCGTGCTCCTGCTACCACGGCGTCACCAGCGTGGTCATGGGCAACTGCGGGTTCACGCTGGCGCCGGCGCGGGAAGAAGAGGCGGAGCTGGTGTTCCGTAATCTCGAGCGGGCCGAGGACATCTCTCCGGATTCGATGCGGGCCGGCATCAAGTGGAGCTGGGAAACCTACCCCGATTACCTCAATACCCTGGACGCCCTGCCGAAGGGCATCAACTACGCGGGATACATCGGCCACTCGGCGCTTCGCACCTACGTCATGGGCGAGCGCGCGTTCACCGAGCAGGCGACCGAAGACGAACTCGCCGCCATGGCGCACAACGTGCAGGAGGCTGTGCGCGCCGGCGCCATCGGCTTCTCGACCTCGCGCATCCACACGCTCTACAGCGACAAGATGGTGGCCAGCGCGGTCGCCGACTGGAGCGAGGTTCGCGCCATCGTCAACGCCATGAGCGAGACCGGCGCCGGTGTGTTCGAGATGGCTGGCGAGCAGACCTATCGGGACCCGGTGCTCAAGGACGACTATTTCGGTCGCCAGTTGCAACTCGCGGTCGAGTCCGGCGTGCCATATACATGGGGACTTATCAGCGGCCCGGGCGAGCCGCAGGACTGGCGGACGTATCTCCGGCTCCTGGATGATGTGGCCGCCGCGGGCGGGAACATGTTCGCCCAGGTGCACTCGCGCTCACTGAACCTGCTCCAGAGTTTCGAGTCCCGCACGCCGTTCGACGGTTGGGACCATTGGCGCGAAGTTCGGTCACTGCCGCTCGAAGAGCAGAAGGTCAAACTCAGGGATCCGGCCATCAGGGCCAAGCTTGTCGACATCGCCACCAACCCCGGTGACAAGCTGTTCCCCAACTCCTGGGGCAGCATCTCCCCGGCACGGCCGCCGAACTGGAACCGGCTGCTCATCATGGACACGGTCGAGGGCGAGCATCGTTCTTTTGCAGAAGTCGCTGCCGAACGCGGGGTGAAGCCCGTCGAGCTCATGATCGACCTCGCGCTCGAGCACGATCTCAAGCTCATCTGGCGCAGCTCCACCGCCAACGAGAACGACGATCACGTGCTGAAGATGATGCGCCATCCCCACACGGTGGTGACGTTCTCGGATTCCGGCGCCCACGTCGGCATGATCATGGACAGCTCGCTGCAGACGCACGTCTTCAGCCACTGGGTGCGCAAGAAGCAGGAACTGACGCTGGAAGAGGCGGTGCGCATGCTGACCTACGAGCCCGCGACGCGATGGGGCCTGCATGATCGCGGGCTGTTGCGGATGGGGCTCGCAGCGGATCTCGTGGTGTTTGATCCGGAGACCATCGGCGGGAACATGCCTACGGTGGAGCACGACCTCCCGGCGGGCGAGATGCGCCTGAAGCAGACCGGGCGCGGTATCGCCGCGACCATCGTCAACGGCCAGGTGCTGTTGCGGAACAACGAACACAGCGGCGCCCAGCCGGGGCGGGTACTGCGCGGGCCGCTCGCACAGACCACGCACTAATCAACGTAAGCAAAGCAGTAGGAGAGGGAGCTATGCCATACGATCTGGTCATCAAGAACGGTTTCATTGTCGACGGTTCGGGCGCGCCAGCGTTCCATGCCGACGTCGGAATCTCGGACGGCAAGATTGCGCTGATCGGCCGCATCCGCGAAAACGGCGCCGAGACCATCGACGCCGAGGGACACATCGTGTCCCCGGGCTTCATCGATGGCCACACCCACATGGACGCGCAGGTGTTCTGGGATCGCATCGGCTCGTCTTCCTGCTACCACGGCGTCACCAGCGTGGTGATGGGCAACTGCGGGTTCACCCTCGCGCCCTGTCCCGAAGAACAGCAGGATCTCGCGATCCGAAACCTCGAGCGCGCCGAGGACATCGCCCGCGAGTCGATGCAGGAAGGCATCAAGTGGACCTGGGAGACCTACCCCGACTACCTCGATGCGGTGGAGGCCGTGCCGAAAGGCATCAACTATGCAGGCTACATCGGCCACTCCGCGCTTCGCACCTACGTCATGGGCGAACGCGCATTCACCGAGCAGGCGACCGAAGACGAACTCGCCGCCATGTGCCGGATCGTGCAGGAGGCCGTGCGCGCGGGCGCGATCGGCTTCTCGACCTCGCGCACGCATCGCCTGTTCACCGACAAGCCGGTGGCGAGCGCCGTTTCCGACTGGAGCGAGGTTCGCGCCATCGTCAACGCCATGGGCGAAACGGGCGCCGGCGTGTTCGAGATTGCCGGCGACATCACCGTTGGAGACCCCGAGGGGACCCGCGACTACCACGATCGCATCAGGCAACTCAGCATCGAGTCCGGCGTGCCCATGACGTGGGGTGTGGCCGCCGGGGATGGGGGGGAGCCCTATTGGCGTGGAAAACTGGCGCTGCTGGACGAAGTCACCGCCGCCGGCGGACGCATGTTCGCCCAGGCGCACTCGCGCACCCTGGATGTCATGTTCAGTTTCGAGGCCCGCACGCCCTTCGATACCTGGGATCACTGGCGGGAGATCCGAGCGCTGCCGCTCGAGGAGCAGAAGGTCAAGCTCAGGGATCCGGCCGTCCGGGCCAAGCTCCTCGGCATCGCCGACAATCCGGAAGGCAAGGCGTTCCGCAACTCCTTCGGCGGCCTCGACACGCGTCCGCCGGATTGGGACCGGATACTCATCATGGACACGCTGATCGATCGCGACCAGCGCAGCATGTCGGACGTCGCCGCCGAGCGCGGTGTCCACCCCGCGCAACTCTTCATCGATCTGGCGCTCGAAACCGACCTCAAGGCACTGTGGCGGCGCCCTGCGACGAATCTGAACCAGGATCACGTGCTGGAGATCATGAAACACCCGCACACGGTGGTGACGTTGTCGGACTCCGGCGCCCACGTCGCGCAACTCATGGACAGCTCGCTGCAAAGCCACGTCCTGAGCCACTGGGTGCGCGCGGAGCAGAAGCTGACGATGGAAGAAGCGGTGCGGCTGTTGACCTACGACATTTCCAGGCAGTGGGGCCTGTACGACCGAGGCCTGGTGCGAGTCGGGCTCGCCGCGGACCTTCTCGTGTTCGATCCGAACACGGTCGGGCCGCGCCTGCCCACCGTCGAGCGCGATCTGCCGGGGGGCTCGATGCGCTACAAGCAGACCGCCGACGGCATCGCCGCGACGGTGGTCAACGGCCAGGTGATGTTGCGCAACAACGAGCACACCGGTGCCCAGTCGGGACAGGTGTTGCGGAGTCCGCTCGCTCGCGCCAGCTAGCTGGGGCGACGAGGTCGGCGGATCGGCTACGGAGATCGGTAAGCGCGTAACGGACCCATCGTCACAGGTCGGGATGCTCTAGCACCAGCGTCTGTCCGGCGGCGACCTGTGTTTGCGTGGTCTCGCGGCCGTCGGGCCATTCAACGACGAGCCTGTCGACAACCGACGCGCCGCCGAGGCCGATCACCTGCACCGTCGGGTTCTGCGACGTGTAGTTGCTGCCGATAACGATCTCGCGCAGTAGTTCTTTTTCCCCGACTGTCGCCCAGATTCGGGCGCCAGCCGCTTCCGTATTCGGAGGCAGACCGACAAGGCGCACTCTCAGGTACTCGTTGCCTGTTGTGTCGTTGCGCCACAGGGTGGCGGCGTTGTCCGGGTCGCGGTGGGCCTGGAACACGTCCACGTCGCCGTCGTTGTCGAAATCCGCGCAGACGGCCGCATAGCCGCGTTCATCGTCCGCGATTCCGGCGGTCGTGGCGTCCTCGATAAACGTGCCGTCGCCCGCAGCCACGAACAGTCGACTCTCGTCCGCGTGGAAGTTATCCGGCTCGAAGGACACGCTCCAGCCGTTGGTGTGGTAGATATCCAGGTCGGTGTCGTTGTCGAAGTCGGCGAAGCACGCGGCCCAGCCCCAGCCGCCGTCGTACACGCCGGCGTCGTCGGTAACGTCGACGAACGCGCCGCCCACGTTGTTGTAGAGCCGATTGCCCAGCTCGAAGGCCTGCTCGCCGTATTCGTCCTGCTGGCTCCAGATGGACGTGACGAACCAGTCGAGGTCACCGTCCGCGTCGTAGTCCCCCACGGCGGTGCCCATGCCGTTCTGATCCACTAACACGTTGCGGTCGGTGGCGTTTCGGAAGCTGCCGTCGCGGTTGTTGAGATAGAACATCGAGGTGAGAAAGTCCCCCGAGATCACCAGGTCGGGGAACCGATCGTCGTCGATGCGGGCAAAAGTCGGAGAAAACGTGTAGTCGAATCCGACGCCGAGCGACTTGTGCGGGTCTGGCGAAATGATGCTCGGCGAAATGCCGGCCTCCAGGCTCACGTCGATGAACCTGATGACGCCGTGACGCGTGTCGTTTCGCCAGAGGTGTTCGGTGTTGACGGGTTCGCCGACGCCCCGGCGTGTGCCCCAATGGGTGAGGAACATGTCCAGGTCGCCGTCGAGGTCGTAGTCGCCGAACGCCGCCGAGAGCGTGTACTTGGAGGCGATAGTGTCGATTCCGGATTCCGCGGTCACGTCAGTGAAGGTGCCATCGCCCTCGTTATGGAACAGGAAGCTCGGATCGTGTTCGATGCCGCCTATGAACAGGTCGAGGTCGCCGTCGCCGTCCATATCGGCGAATGCCGGTCCGCTATGCCGATAATTCTGGTTCGAAGACTTGGTGTACGCCACACCGGCCGTCTCGGCGACTTCCTCGAATACGTTGTCGCCCAGGTTGCGGTAGAGCAGGTTTGGCCCGATGTCGCCGCGCAGAACGAAAAGGTCTATCCAACCGTCGCCGTCATAGTCGCCGCTCGCCACGCCGCCGCCGAACTCTTCCGGCTCCGACCCCGTCGTGGGATTCAGGTAGCCATGCTGGTAGTTGATGCCGGACCGCACTGTCACGTCGGTGAATCGAGCTTGGCCCTGCGGCGGGGCGGGAGGTTGCGGCGGTGGCGCAGGAGGCGGCGCCGGCGGCGAGGGGGGGCTCGATCCCCCGCCGCCGCACGCGGCGGTCAGCAGCAGTCCAAGTATCGCTACGACGGTATTGCGCATATCGGGCGGTGTTCCTGGGGTCGGCCAGGCTTGATGCCTGACGCACCTGACCTGAATTGTGCAGCGTATGATCGAGCAGTCTACCGGGGAGCAAGGCCATGACGCGACAACGTTGCGAAGAAGTGATGCGCTGTTATCTCACGGAGGTGGTGGCCCAGGGCAAGCTGGAGTTGATCGACGGGTTTGCCGCCGAGGACATGGTCGACCATTCGCAGACCATTCGTGGACCGGCCGCCCTCAAGAGGCATGTGTCCAGGTTTCGCGCGCGCCTTGATGACTTCGAGATTGATGTCGAGCGAATCATTGCCTCGGACGATGAGGTCGTCGGCGTATGGCGCCTGCGCACGACGCATACCATGGAAATGTGGGGCTTGCAGCCTACGGGCAAACCGATCGAGGCCAGGAACGTGAGCATGTTCCGGCTGCAGGACGGAATGCTCGTGGACTACGAGGTCGTCAGCGACAGCCTGGCCGTCGTCCGCCAGCTTGGCGCGGAGATCCGACTCCCCGCCACGTGACGCATGGCGGCGCGTTCACCCCGGGTAGAACGCGTCGCGCCCTTCGACGTAGTTGAAGAACGTCTGCCCGGGATTGCGGTTGACGAGATCGCGCTTGAACATGGGGTGCTTGAGGCTGCGCACTTCGTGCTCAAGCTCGGCCAGCGTCTCGCCGCTGTCCGGATCCACGATGGCCTGGAATCGATACTGGTGCTGATCCGATTCTTCGGTCAGAAGGTCGTGCTCCGCGAGATACGCATGCGGCCCGGAGAAGTCGGCGATGTGTATGGCGATGTGGTGGCCGTCGTATTCGGGGATGGCGCCATCGGTCTCCTGGTAGATGAGCTGCTGTCCGAAGCCCATCGAGACCTCGGCGCGCCTGCCTTCATTGTCGTCCGCAACCGTTGCCGGCGTGTTCAGGATGCGCTCGTAGAACTTCGCGATGCCTTCGGCGGTGCCCGGGGCGACGAGCATCTCGGCGTACGGGATGCCGAGGTAGCAGCCCGGGAAGCTGTCGGGTCCGAAGACGCGGATGTCATTGCCCCAGGGGCACGTCACCTGGACGAAACCGTCCGCTTCGCTCCAGGCGAACTCGGTATCGGCCAGGGTCTTTCCGACCCGTTCGAGGCGGGTCCTCAGGTCGTCGAGACTCGGCACCACCACGCCGATATGGCCGCGCCATTTCTGGGCCGTGTTCTGCAACAGGTGGAACTGCTGCTCGCCCGCGTTCACCCACATGATGGGCCCGCCGAAGTCGACATAGGGGTCGCGCGTCAGGCCGATGCCCGACACGTAGAAGATGGTCGCGAGGTACAGGTCCGGGACGCACAGGTTGATGTGCTGCAGGATGAGCACGTTGCCGATGTTCTCTTTGGTTCTGTCGTATTGGGCTTCGCTCATGGTGTTCCTCCTCGTGCTCCCGGCCGCGCGGTTTCTCCCGGTAGTATTACTCAATCGGCTTGTAGCCGACAGGGAGGCGTCGTGCGGTGACCCTGTGAAACGGGTATTCTGACCTGGCGGGAGGTGAGATATGAGCACAATCAATATCACGAGTGTGGACGACGCGCCCTGGCTGGCCGAAAACTATAAGAATGGACACCGGACGGGCGCGCAGATCGTGGGGGAACACACCAAGGACGGAATCTGCGTGTTCATCATGAATTTTGAACCCGGTTTTGCGACCGAGCTCCATAGCCACTCCGAAGACGAGGTCATGTACGTCCTCGAGGGCGAGATGCGAATGGACGATCAGGTGATGGGTCCGCAAAGCATCCTGCTCATCCGCAAGAACTCCGAGTACAAGTTCACGGCTGGGGATGAGGGGGTCCGTTTCCTGAACATCCGCCCCGGAACAACCAGGTACCAGCCCGCGTCGGAGCCTTCAGCCGGGGGTGCTTCCCCAGCCGCTGACGCGTGAGGAAGTGCCGGCATTTTCCCCCGTCGCCGGAGGCGTACTTCCATGCAAGTCCTGACGCCACGCAGGCGGCAGTCCCTGTCGCGGCTATAACGTGATCCAGATATCGCTGGCTGGCCGGCCCTGCGCACATCGTCGAGGAATGACCCGTCAGACCCTGCCCGGATCCCGGCAACGAGGAGGTCTGCCGGAACTACACGGTCGCCGAAGAGCAGCAGCGCCGCATCCGGGTCGCACAGGTTCGTCATTGGCAGATCGTTTGCAGCGAGATGGAGACAAATATGACCCCGGAGATGCGCGTAGCCTACGTCAACGTGGCGGTCTCGGACCTGGACGGCGCGGTGGCTTTCTTTCGGGATCGCGTTGGCCTTGCCCTCAAGTTCTCGGATGCTGACTTCGGTTACGCGGAGTTCGATACGCCGGGCGCGGGTTTCGCTGTCGTGCGAGACCCGGAACGCGCAGGCCGCCACACCGGTATCGGTTTCGCGGTCGAGGATCTGGATGTCGCCCACGCACGACTGACCGAAGCCGGCGTCGAGTTCACCCGGCCGCCGACGCGCGAACCCTGGGGCGGCTACATGGCGATGTTTGCCGACCCCGACGGCAATACGTTCTACCTGGATCAGGTTCGAGAGGACTGATCGTTTCGGGTTACCGGAGGTCGATCCAGGCGATCATGGCCATGCGCCCCGTTGCTCCGTCGCGACGATAAGAGAAGAACCTGTCCTCGTGGAAAGTGCAGGCGTTTGATTGATAAACCTCGGGCACGCCCGCTGACCCAAGCCTGCCTGCCACATACGCCGGCAGATCGAACAGCCATTTGCCCTCAGCCCCGGTCGCCGTAAATGTGCGGGGGGCGTTCGCCCAGATGGCAGCCCTTTCGTAGACATCGGTGCCGACTTCGTAGCACCGTCCGCAGATGCCGGGGCCGAGCCACGCCTTCAGTTCGCTCGCTTCGACCGGCAATTCGCCGAGCGTTGCTTCGATGATGCCGTCGACCGTACCCCGCCAACCGCAGTGAATCACGGCAACCACGCTGCATGCGCTACCGGCGACAACGACCGGTATGCAATCCGCAGTCGTTACCGCGATAGCCACTCCGGGAACATCGGTCCACACGGCGTCGGCCTCGACGGCATCGCCGACACGCCCGGCATGGTGGACCCTGGTCCCGTGCACCTGGCGTAGCCACTGCACGCGGGTCTTGCCAATAGCGGAAAACAGGCGGGCGCGGTTCTCGGCAAGGCGTTTCGGCGCCTTGGATCGGCCCAGGTCCAGTTCGTCGTCGTCGCCGGGGCTTCCCCGGGTGGTTGACACCGCGCGAATCCTGCCCGGTTCGGAGAAGTCGGCTTCGAGCAGATCGAGCGACATCGTCTATTCGGCGTCGAACAGTTCCGACGCCCGTGCGCGCAGGTCCACCTTGCGGATCTTGCCGGACGCGGTCATCGGAAAGGCGTCGACGAACACCACGTGGCGGGGAATCTTGAAACTCGCGACCTTGCCCCGGCAGTAGGCGATCATCGCGTCTTCGTCGACCTCGGCGCCGGCCTTCGGTTCGACGAACGCCACGGGCACTTCGGCCAGGCGCCTGTCAGCGATGCCGACCACGGCCACCTGCTGGACGTCCGGGTGTTCGAGCAGGAATCCTTCGACCTCCATGGGGTCGACGTTTTCGCCGCCGACCTTGAGCATGTCCTTGTAGCGCCCGATGAAGCGAATGTAGCCGTCCGCGCGGCGTTCTCCCATGTCGCCGGTGCAGAACCAGCCGTCCTCGTCGTAGGACTCCGCCGTCTCCTTTGGCTTCTTGTAGTAGCCGAGCATCAGGCAGTAGCCGCGAACGCGGATTTCGCCGGGCACGCCATCGGGCTGTTCGCGCCCGGTGTCGGGGTCGACGACCTTTATGTCATAGCCGGGGGCGGGATATCCCGACGTTTCCGCGCGATGTTCCTCATCGTCGTCCAGGGCACCGAGCATGGCGCCGACCCATACCTCGGTCATGCCGTATCCGGAGACGGCATGCATCGGCTTGAGGAGGCGGAAGCTCCGGCGGATCACGGGCGTCGAGTTGTGCATCCCGGCGCCGAAAAGGCCGGTGCGCAGGCTGGAAACGTCCCGGGGCCTCGCTTCCTGCGCATCGCAGAGTCCTTGCACATGGGTGTCGAAACCGTTGGCCATGGTCGCCCGTTCGCGTTCGACGAGATCGAGCACCTCGTCGGGGTCGAAGGTTTCCGTCACGACGTGACAGGCGCCGGAAACCATCGACAGGAGCGAGCCTTCGGAATATCCGAACGCGTGGAACAGGGGCAGGTAGTTCAGGATCACGTCCTTTTCGGTAACCCCTAATCGGTACGCCCGTTCTTCGGTATTGCGGATCAGGTTGTGGTTGTGCAGCACGCCCTTGGGAAATCCGGTCGTGCCCGAGGTGTACATGATGAAGACGGGATCGTCCGGGTCCACCGCGTCCGCCCTGGCTTCGAGATCCGCATCCGTAATGCGGTCGGCGTCGTCGAGCGCGGCGTCCCAGCCGACGGTTCCCGGATAGTTTCCGTCGCCGACAATGACGACGCGATTCAGCATGGGAAAGTCGCTATCGTCGACGACATTGCCCTCATCGGGCAGGGAGACGACTTCGCGCACCATCGCCAGGTAGTCGATGGGTCCGGAGATATCGTGCGTGATCAGCATGGCGCTGTCCGACTGGCGCAGGACGTATTCGAGATCGTTGGTCCGAAACCGCGTGTTGACGGGTACCTGCACCGCGCCGATCCTGGCCAGGCCGAACATGAAGAAGAGCCACTCGGCGCGGTTGTTGAGCCACAGGGAGACGTCATCGCCGGCTTCGACGCCCAACGCCATGAGCGCCTTCGCTGCCAGGTCCACCTGGTCGGCAACCTCGGAGAACGTGTAGCGCGCATCGCGGAAGACCAGGGCTTCCCGGGATCCGAAGCGTTCGGCCATTTCCCCCGGGAGATCGCCAAACCTGCGCTTTGGATACCAGTCGGTCATCGTGGGTCCGGCTGCGCTCTCGTTTCAGTCGGCCACATCGCATTTCTTCGGCAGGTTTTCGGGTTGGTACCCGTTGGCCGCGTTTTTCATTCGCGCGGTCACGCTCCTGTGTATTCGCGCGCCTTCGGGGATCTTTCGCGCGCCGCGGCCGCGTATTCGCCAGAATCCCGTGTCGGAGCGATGGCCCTTCCCGTGGGGGTTGGGTTGCAGCCTTTCCTCCGTCGGCATCGTGAGGCGAAGCCCGCACGCCGAGGCCTTGCCGAGCATCCAGTGCAGGGAGATGTTGGACAGCCCGCGGTCGTCGTACCAACCCCCGACGTCGGAATGGACGCCGGCGAACCAGACCTGTTCGATCGTCTGTCCTTCGATTGCCCGTGATTCGTCCCAGGGGCTCGGCAGGAAGTCCTCGCGCCTCTCGTCGATGGCAAGGGCGTGGTATCCGAAGCTGACCTCGGGATTAAGGGTCGCGTCGTGGAAGCGTTTGCCCGCATTCATGACCAGAGATTCGACCGTGTCCCAGACGCCGATGCAGTGAATCGGACAACGTCGCCCGAACGCCTCGAGGAATCCGCTGGCGACGCCCTCGTTGTTCTCGGTGTTGTAGATCTTCGACGCGTACTCGATCAGGTTGTCTTGGCCCGCGCGCAGCAGCCCGCACTTGAAGATCATCCCCGCGAGGGAACGCGCCGTGAAGGCCCCTCGACTGAATCCGAACAGGTAGACGCGATCGCCCTCCTCGTAGTGGTTTGCGAGGAAACGGTAGGCGTCCTCCACATTCTTCTGCAGGCCGTGGCCGGTGGCCTGGTCTCCCATCGCGCGCAGTTGCCCGCGCTCCTCGTTGTACTCCCAGCCGCCGGTGCCCACGCCGGGATCGTAGTAGGCGATCTGGCGTTCGTCCTTGTCGAGCGCGAGATAGGTTTCGACGACGTTGGTGTTGTTCTGGCCGAACTCGTTGCCGGTACCGTCGCAGCAGATGGCGATGTTCTTCATGGGTGTTCTCAGGTCTCACTCAGGTCCCCGGGAGCGGGCTGACGAAGGATAACTTAGGTCGCTGCTGCGGGATCGATCGGGGCGCGCGTAACTTTCCGCGGAATTCGCGCACGGATAGAGGAAAACGCCCATTTCGCCCTGGATTCAGCACTCGTAGAGTGGGTTTCACCACCAAGCAAAGACGGAGTGTTTTCATGAGAGAGTTGACCATGTTTGAGACCCAGGAAACCGCAGGCGGCGTGCTTCCCGTCTTGGTCGCACTCGCGGCAGCCGTTGTCGGTCGCTACATCTACGATCCTGTTGCCCCGAAAAAGGAGGGGGGCGAAAACAAGCAGGACGAATCCGGAGGGTGACCCTTGAGCACTGAGAAGTGCTAAGGCGTGAAGAAGGGCCCGGCCACCGACGCTGGTGTGGCGAGTCCGGGGCGGACGGCGTCAGCCGCGATCAAGGGGTTCCCAGACGATCTCGGCGACGCCGTCTTCGCGGGCAGCGGTTCGCGCCAGGACGAACATGTAGTCGGATAGCCTGTTGAGATACGCGCCGACGCCGGCTTCGACGAGGTCTGCGAGGTTCTCCGCGTCGGCCCAGAATGCGCGTTCCGCCCGGCGCATGGCACTGCGCGCCACGTGGGCGCGGGCGACGGTCTCGTCGCCGCCAGGCAGCACGAACTCCTTGAGGGGCGGCAGGGCCTTGTTGAGTTCCTTGGTCTCGGCCTCGATTTGCGCCACGAGCGGCTGCCAGTCCACGGCGGTGCCGCCGATGGCGACGGCGCCGCCGACATCGAACAGGCGGGACTGAATCTGCGTCAGCGCTGGCCTGTGGTGTTCGGAAATTCGTGCGGCCAGCAAACCGATGAAGCTGTTCGCCTCGTCCAGCGCGCCGATGAGCTCGAGGCGGGGATGGTGCTTGGGAAGGCGTTCCGGGCCGGCCAGCGAGGTCTCGCCGCGGTCGCCGGTGCGCGTCACGACGCGCCTGATTCGGTTACGCACTGGACTCCTTCGCTTCGGCCATGCGGCGCGTCAGCCAATATATCAGGAACAGTACGGGCACCCCGATCGCCGCAGTGATGGTGAAGAAGGTGGGATAGCCGACCGCCTCGCTGATTTGTCCGGAATAGCCGGCCAGCACCTTGGGAAACAGCGTCATGAGGGAACTGAATATGGCGTACTGCGTGGCCGTGAAGGACAGGCTCGTGAGGCTCGACAGGTAGGCGACGAACGCTGCCGTCGCAAGCCCCCCACTCAGGTTGTCGATCGCGACGACGATATACAGGAGTTGCAGATCCCCCGGCGAGGCGGCGAGGGCGATGAACAGCAGGTTGGTGCCCATGGCGAGCGCCCCGCCGAGCAGCAGCACTCGAATCACCCGGAATTTGAGGGCGAGATAGCCGCCCAGCAAGCTGCCAAGGATGGTCATCCCAATGCCGAAGAGGCCGCTAGCGGTGCCGATTTCGATCTTGGTGTAACCCATGTCGACGTAGAAGACATTGGCGAGCGCTCCGAGGACGATATCGGATACGCGATAGAAGCCGACCACCAGCAGTATCGGCACGGCGATGCGGCCGTAGCGCGCGAAGAAGTCGGCGATGGGCGCGATATAGGTGTCGTTCATCATTTGCTGGCGAACGACGCCCACCGAAACCGAGAGTCTGGCTACGCCCAGTGCAAGGGCGAGCGCCGCGCCGAGGCGCAGGGTTTCGGCGAGGAATCCGGCGAGCGTGTCGTTCAGTCCTGCCGTTTTGGACAACCAGGCGTCGACGCCAGTCGCCAGGTTGGACGAAGCCACGAAAGCGACGATGATCGTAATCACGACGATGGCGAAGAGCAGCAGGAAACGTGCATAGTCGGAGGTGTCGTGGAAGTAGTGCGATGGGTTCCTGCGAACCGGCTCGGTGATGGTCAGCGTCGTCCCGACCCCCACCAGCATCGCGGCGGCCATGCAGAGATACGTCCACTTCCAGGCATCGTGGAGGTAGTTTTCCGCGGTGGTGCCGAAAGCGGTGGCGAGGAAAAGGGCCGCGGCGCCAGCGACCACCATGCCGCACCGGTAGCCGGCCATGTACGCGCCGGACAGTACGCCCAGCATCGAATCGGCCCCTTCGGCGGCCTCGATGCGATAGGCGTCGACCACGATGTCCTGGGTGGCGGAAGAGAACCCCAACGCCACGGCACCCAGGGCCATCACCTGGAGCCCTTGCGGCGTGGCTGGATCGCTGTGCGCCATCAGGACGATGGCTCCGATGACAGCGCACTGCGCGACCAGCATCCATGCCCGGCGTTGTCCGAGGCGACCGCTCAGGATCGGCAGCGGGAGCTTGTCGACCAGCGGCGCCCAGACGTACTTGAAGGAATAGCCAAGCGCGGCCCAACTGAAATAGGTCACCGTGGCGCGTTCGAGGCCAACTTCCCGCAGCCAGATCGAAAGCGTGGAGAAGATGAGTAACAGCGGCAGGCCGGCCGCAAAGCCGAGAAACAGGAGCGCGGCGACCTTTGGGTGAAGGAAATCCCGAACCCCTAGCGCTTGCGACTCCGCAGAATGTTCCACTACGCGTCTGCCGGTTTCAGCAAAAGCGGCATGGTATCAGCCCGTGCGCCAGCGAAATCGTTTGAGGCTCACGCGGTCGTCCTGGAACACCACGCCCTCCGACTCAAGCAGCGCCTGCTGGCGGGACGGATCGGCGATCGAGATGCGTCCGGCCGCATTGATGACCCGATGCCATGGCAGCTTGGTTCCCGCGGGTAGTTGCGACAGCGTCAGTCCGACCTGGCGCGCGCCTCCGGGCAGGCCGGCGAGTTCGGCGATCTGGCCGTAGGTCGCGACGGTGCCGCGGGGAATTTCGGCGATGACCTGCCAGATGCGCTGGCGAAGGTTTACGCTTGCATCGGTCGGCTGCGTGCCGGGGGTGTCCATGGGTAAGTGGTTACTGGTTTTCGTTCTCACGCCTCTGATCGAAATGTATATCTTGATCGAGGTCGGGGGAATCATCGGCGCGTGGCCCACCATCGGCCTGGTGGTGCTCACCGCCGTCATCGGTGTCGGCCTGATCCGCGCGCAGGGGTTCGCGACCTTGATGCGCGGGATGGCGCGGCTCAATGCCGGCGAAGTGCCAGCGACGGAAATGGTCGAGGGAGTGATGCTGGCGCTGGCCGGCGCGCTCATGTTGACACCCGGCTTCGTGACGGACACGGCCGGCTTTGTCCTGCTCACTCCGAGCCTGCGCAGGCGCCTTGCCGCGGAGTTGTTGCGCCGGTTTGTGTCGACGGGGCAGATGGATGCGGGAGAAGCAGGGCGTACCATCGAAGGCCGTTTCAGACGCCGCTGACGTCGTTGCTGGCCGGCGGCGAAGATCTTTCGAAAAATTGGGGTTGAATATCGATAAACCGCCCCTATCATATGCACGCCTCCGACTTGGCACTCTCAAGTAAAGAGTGCTAATCGGGAGTGAGCCCTTTGCTGGGCAGGAACAACAGACTTAGGTGAAGGCGCGGCCAAGCGCGTCGATTGGGAACAACATCTCGGGAGAATCAGGACATGAACATTCGACCCCTCCATGATCGCGTGGTCGTGCGTCGCGTGGAAGAAGACGCAACATCCGCCGGCGGAATCGTGCTGCCGGATACGGCGTCGGAAAAGCCGTCCCAGGGCGATGTGCTCGCCGTGGGACCTGGTAAGGCACTCGACGACGGCAGCGTGCGCGCGGTCGACCTGAAGGTCGGCGACAGGGTGGTATTCGGCCAGTACGGCGGAAACACCGTGAAAGTCGATGGGGAGGAACTCCTTATCCTCTCCGAAAACGAAATCTTCGGCGTGCTGGAAGACTGATCCACGCACGGCGGACTGAGACGGACTGAGACGAACAGAGGAATCCAGGAGAAATAATCAATGAGCGCGAAGGAAGTACATTTTGCAGACGATGCGCGGGGCCGAATGCTGGAAGGAGTGAATATTCTCTCCAACGCGGTGAAAGTGACGCTTGGACCGAAAGGTCGCAACGTCGTACTCGACAAGTCGTTCGGCGCACCCACCGTCACCAAGGACGGCGTTTCCGTGGCCAAGGAAATCGAACTGAAGGACAAGTTCGAGAACATGGGCGCGCAGATGGTCAAGGAAGTCGCGAGCCAGACCTCCGACGAAGCCGGCGACGGCACGACCACCGCGACCGTGCTGGCGCAGTCGATTTTGACCGAAGGTTTGAAGTCGGTTGCCGCGGGCATGAACCCGATGGACCTCAAGCGGGGTATCGACAAGGCGGTCATCGCCGCCGTTCAGCACATCGGCAATATTTCGACACCGTGCGAGGACTCGACGTCCATCGCGCAGGTGGGAACGGTATCCGCCAATAACGACACCGCGGTCGGCGAGATCATCGCCGAGGCGATGGAGAAGGTCGGCAAGGAAGGCGTGATCACGGTGGAAGAGGGCAGCGGACTCGAGAACGAACTCGAGGTGGTCGAAGGCATGCAGTTCGACCGCGGCTACCTGTCGCCGTATTTCATCAACAACCAGGAATCCATGTCGGCGGAGCTGGAAGACCCCTTTGTCCTGCTCTGCGACAAGAAGATCTCGAACATTCGCGACATGCTGCCGGTGCTTGAGAATGTCGCCAAGGCGGGCAAGCCGCTGATGGTGATCGCCGAAGACATCGAAGGCGAAGCGCTGGCGACGCTGGTGGTCAACAACATGCGCGGCATCGTCAAGATCGCCGCCGCCAAGGCGCCGGGATTCGGCGACCGCCGCAAGGCCATGCTGCAGGACATTGCGATCCTGACCGGCGCGACGGTCATCTCCGAGGAAGTCGGCCTGACCCTCGAAGGCGCGGGCCTGGACGATCTCGGCACCGCCAAGCGCATTTCCTGCACCAAGGAAAACACGACCATCGTCGATGGCGCGGGCACCAAGGTGGACATCGAAGGGCGCATCAAGCAGATCCGCCAGGAGATCGAAGACACCTCGTCCGACTACGACCGCGAGAAGCTGCAGGAACGCCTGGCCAAGCTGGCCGGCGGCGTTGCCGTGATCAAGGTCGGCGCGCCGACGGAAGTCGAAATGAAAGAGAAGAAAGCCCGCGTGGAAGACGCGCTGCACTCGACGCGCGCAGCGGTGGAAGAAGGCATCGTGGCGGGTGGGGGCGTTGCCCTGGTTCGCGCGTTGCAGAAAATCGAGGACCTCACGGGCGACAACGAAGACCAGAATGTCGGCATCAACATCGCCAGACGCGCGATGACCTCGCCCCTGCGTCAGATCGCGACTAACTCGGGTGACGAGGGTGCCGTGGTGCTCGACAAGGTGCGCGGACTTCCCGACAACCACGGGTTCAACGGCGCCACCGGCGAATACGGCGACATGATCGAGATGGGCATTCCCGATCCGGCCAAGGTTGTCCGCACGGCGTTGCAGTCGGCTGCTTCGGTGGCGGGTCTTATGATCACGACCGAAGCCATGGTTGCCGAGGCACCGGAAGACAATCCGCCCGCCATGCCGCCAGGTGGCGGTGGCATGCCGGATATGGGCGGCATGATGTAGCCTTCCCTCCAACAGAAAAAACCCCGCTTCGGCGGGGTTTTTTCTGTCTGCCTCATTTTGCAAGCAGCCGGAGACGGCCAACGAGAGCGGCCATCCCAAGTCCTTGCCTCGATGTCAAGAACGCGAATCACGGCTGCAGTCGCGCGCGATTATCAGCTTCTTCGCGTGCTGGCGCGCGTCGATGTCGCACAGCGGGCGATAGCCCGAAAAGGCATGATTTGATTGTCCACAGACAGCGGGTCGGGTCGGCCACCGGCTGCCGAAGGCGACCGCTATGGACTGCTACACTACGCAGAGAGCAATCGGGCAATGAGTGCGACGGTGATCGACACGCTGAGATTTGCCGACCGCCTGAAGGAAGCGGGGTTCGAAGGGCCGCAAGCGGAAGGCATGGCGCGTGCCCTTGGCGACGAATTGGCGGAGCGGATGCTCACCAGGCGAGATCTCCAGGAGGCGCTTCGACCGATCCACGCCAGGTTCGACGCGATGGAAAGCAAGTTCGACGCTAGGCTCGACGTGGTGGACGCTAGGCTCGACGGGATGGACTCCAAGTTCAACGCGATGGAGGACAAGTTCGACGCCAAATTCGATGCGCTGCGTGCGGAGATCGGTTCCGTGCATCGGGAACTCTCCGGCAAGTTCAACGTTCTGGTCGGCGTGATGGCCCTGGGGTTTACGCTGCTCGCGGGCCTCGGGAGCTATAACGCCGTTGTTCCCCGCTTCGGCCCGTCCACAATGGAACCGTCGGAGACGCTGCAGGAGGAAACGAAACTGCCCGTCGCTCCCTCTTCGCGACCGCTTGCGGAGGGATAGGCCCCGACAGACGTTCCCCACGCCCGAGCCGCGCAGGTTCATAGGACTCCTCTTCCCGTCCGTCAGACCCGCATTGCGCGGCGCGGCGGGGCACTAGTATTATCGGGCGAACAACAACGAACGGGGTCGGACGATGGAAGAAGTCATCAGTTACCTGGCGCGGTGGGGCCACATGGTGGCGGGCGTTGCCTGGATAGGCCTGCTCTACTACTTCAACTTTGTGCAGACGGAGTATTTCAAGGAGGCCGAAGACAACGCTCGGGTGGACGCCTTCACCAAGCTGGCGCCGCGGGCGCTCTGGTGGTTCCGTTGGGCTGCGGCACTGACGTTCGTCACAGGCCTGATACTGCTCTACTTCATCATGGCGGGTCTCAGCGTGGACATCGTCCTTGGCGCCGTGATGGCGACCCTGATGTTCCTCAACGTCTGGCTCATCATCTGGCCGAACCAGAAGATCGTCATCGCTTCCAACGAACAGATCAAGGGCGGCGGCGAAGCGCTTCCGGAAGCTGCGGCAGCCGCGCCCAAAGCGGCGCTGGCGTCTCGAACCAATACGCTCTTTTCGCTGCCCATGTTGTTCCTGATGGGGGCGCATTCGCATTTTGGCTCGGGCGCGTTCGACGACAAGATGACCGCCCTTGTGGTGGGTCTCATCATCATCGCGGCGTTGGAAGTCAACGCGATCTTCGGCAAGCAGGGCCCGATGACATCGGTACGCGGGGTGATCGTCAGCAGCCTGGTGCTGACCGCAGTGTTCTGGGGCATCGTGAAGATACTGTAGCTCTTGCACTTTTGGGCGCTCGCTCAGCGGGGCGAGCGCCGATTCCCGCTTCCCCAGCGGCGTAGTTCTGCCTAAACTTCCGTTGTTTTCGCAACGCGTGAGTTCCGTACCTTGAGCGAGCCTGTTCAACCCCAGTCCGATCTCCCGATAGCAGCAACTCCCGGTGATTTGCCGCGGCGCCCACGCGGTCGCCCGCCGAGAGGTGGCGGTAATGGCGGCGGTGCGGGGAGAGGCATGGGCATGGGCATCGTTCTCGCGTTGATGATCGCGGGCTTCGGCATCGGCGGCTGGTTCGTCTTCAACCAGCAGCAGGAACTGCTGGCAAGCGAGCGTGAACGGGCGGAAGCCGTAGGGCGACTGGAACACCTCGAGGCGCGTCTGCGCGCGACGGATGAAACCATGACCGAGGCGGGGGAAGACACCGACGAGCAACTGAACTTCTGGGAGTCGGAAATCCGCAAGGTCTGGGACATCGCGAACAAGCGCAACAAGAATTGGATCCAGGACAACCAGGCGGCCGTCACCAAGCATCAGTCCGCCCTGAACAGCGTGGAGTCGAGCCTGGCGAACCTCAGGAGTGCCGTGTCCCGCAACGATACCAAGCTAAAACAGCAGGGGGAGATCATCGATCGGTTGGCCGATGTGCAGCAGCAGGTTCGAACCCTCGTTCGTCAACAACGGGACCTGGTCGACAAGGTCAATACGTCGAGCCAGATGATCGCAACGCTGAGAGCGTCGCTGGAGCCGCGTATAGTGAGTCTCGAGGAAGCGATTGACGCGATCGACGGCTCCCGGCAGCAGTCGGGCGCTCAATACACCCGGTTGCGATCACGCCTCGAAGCGCTGGAACGTCAACTCGAGGAGAGTGCCCCCGGCCCGGTTCTCGAGTAGCGACAATCCGCGCCGGGACTATTCGGCGACGCGAGTCTCGGCTACGCGGCGATCCTTCGCCCGCCACAGTTCGTCAACCCACCGGTTGAGAACCTCGCGCCTGTCGCTCCCCGTGTAGGTCAACGGTTCCGGCACCGCGAGGGTGTCGACCGCCACATCGATGCGGCGACAGCGGCCGCAGAGGAAATCCCAGAATCCCGGCACGTCGCCGTGGTAGTGGATGGTCACGTCCACGAGCGCGGTCGCGCGGTCGTCAAGCGCCGTCGCGACATAGCTGAGGCCGCCCGGCCTGGGTCTCAGCAGGTGGCGGTAGGGAGACCCCTGGGCGGCATGTTTCGCCGCCGTGAAACGCGTGCCTTCGAGAAAGCTCAGCACGGAAGTCGGACGCTCGGCGAAGCCCTGGCTGGCCTTGAGCGTCGCGTTCCGATCGTGCTCGGCGAGTTCCGGGTTCTGCTCGAGCCGTTCGCGGCCGTAGCGCCGCACGTAGGGAAACCCCAGGAACCACATCGCGACCCCGGCCAGCGGCACCCAGATCAGTTCCCGCTTGGTGAAGAACTTGAGCGGCGGAATGCGACCGAGCAACGTGTTCTGCAGGACGATGATGTCGACCCACGACTGGTGATTGCTGACCACCAGGTACCAGCCGTCGCGGGCGAGCCGCTCGGCGTCGCCGAAGCGTGCGTCGATGACGGAGAGCCGCAGCGCCCACACGAGCAGTCGGTTGCTCACCACCCAGCCATCGATGATGCGATCCATCCAGCTACCGATCGCGACCCGCGACTTCCCGTCGGGCATCGCCAGCCGCACGCACCCCATGAGATACAGCGGCACACACCAGAGCGTGGTGTGGACCGCAATCCAAGCCATCGAGATGCCGCCGCGCAGCGTATCCATGCCGCGCATCTTTAGCACACCAACACCCCGCGCGCCACGCACCTACGGACACCCACCTTCGGGACCGCCACCTTCGGGACAGCCATGAAGGCACGTTGGGGACAGCCATGCGGGACTGGCGCGTTCGGGACACCCATCTGGGGACACGCACTTCCGGACAGGCACGTACGGGACACCCATGTTCGGGACAGCCATGCAGGACACCCATGTGTGGAGCCACGTTGAGGACAGCCATGTTCGGGACACGCTTGTCTGGCACCCGGGCTGCTCGCGCTTGGACACCCATCTGGGGACAGGCACGTACGGACACCCATTTGGGACACCCACCATCGGGACAGGCACGTACGGGACGCCCATGTTCGGGACAGCCATGCAGGACACCCATGTGTGGAGCCACGTTGAGGACAGCCATGTTCGGGACACGCTTGTCTGGCACCCGGGCTGCTCGCGCTTGGACACCCATCTGGGGACAGGCACGTACGGACACCCATTTGGGACACCCACCATCGGGACAGGCACGTACGGGACGCCCATGTTCGGGACAGCCATGCAGGACACCCATGTGTGGAGCCACGTTGAGGACAACCACGTTGAGGACAGCCATGTTCGGGACACCCATCTGGGACCAGCCACCTTCGGGAAACCCATGTCGACAGCCACGTTGGGGACAGGCATACGGGACAGGCATCTTCGGGACACCCATGTCTGGCACCCGGGCTGCTCGCGCTTGCGAAAGCGCGTACCATGGCTCGCGCATGGAAGAACCCGCCGAAACCTTCCTTTGGTACGACATCGAAACATCGGGAACCTCGCCCGCGAATGACCGGATCGTGCAGTTCGCGAGTCTGCGGACTGACTTCGATCTCGAGCCCGTCGAACCGCCGTTCTCCACCTACATCCAGATGGGCCCCGAAATCGTGCCGTGGCCCGAGTCTTTCCTGGTGACGGGAATCTCTCCGGACACCCTGGCGGCAGGTTGCTCCGAGTGGGAGGCGATGACCGAGATCCATCGCATCTTCGATGCCGGGCGCACGTGCGTCGTGGGCTACAACAACCTGCTCTTCGACGACGAGTTCATCCGCTACACCCTCTACAGAAACCTGTTCGACCCCTACGCGAGGGAGTGGCGCGACGGCAATTCCCGCTGGGACATCATCGACCTGGTCCGCGCTGCCGCCGCGTTGAGGCCCGACGGCGTGGAGTGGCCCGTCATTGACGACAGGCCTTCGTTTCGCCTGCAGGCAATCGCCGAAGCAAACGGTCTGACCCACGAGATTCCGCACGACGCCCTGTCTGACGTGCGCGCCACGATCGAGGTCGCCCGCCTGGTCAGGAAGCACCAGCCGAAGCTGTACCAGTGGAGCCTAGGGCAGCGGTCGAGGAACGCGGCGCGTCGCCTGCTTCTGCCGTTCGGACAGCGGATCTGCATCCATGCCGCGAGGTCTTTTGGAAGCGCGCGCTACGGAACGGCGCCGGTGTTGGCGATCGCGCAGCACCCGGAAATCGAAGCCAGCGTCATCGTGGCCGATCTCGGCCGCGTTGTTTCCGCGCTCATCGAGAACTCCGCCGAAGATCTCGCGGAGGCGTTGTTCGCGAAGGAAGCGGAAGAACGCCCGCCGCTGCACCAGGTGCGATTGAACCGTTGTCCATTTCTTGCGCCGCTGAACGTACTGCGCCCATCGGATGCCAAGCGCCTGGGTCTGGACCGCGATCTCCTGCTCGAGCGGCAGGCCGCGCTGACCGCGGCGCCGGATCTCGACAGGAAGATCGCGAATGTCTATGCCCGGCGTGACAGCGCCCGCGACGATGAACCGCGCGACGTGGAGGAACGCCTCTACGAAGGCTTTATGTCGGATGCGGACCGGGTCCGGTGCGAAGACCTCCGGCGCGAACTGCGCGCCGGGAGCCCCTGGCCGGACATTTCTTTCACCGATGCCCGTCTGCAGGCGCTTGCCTACCGGTTGCGCGCACGCCTGCGTCCCGAGTCTCTGGACGCCTCTCATCGAGAGGCCTGGCAGCGCCACGTCGTCGACCGACTGACCACGGAACACCCCAGGCGACTGACCGTTGCCGAGTATCGGCGCGATGTGGAGGAACGACTGGCCGCCAGCGAGGGCGACGGCGAGATCCTGGGCGCGCTGCAAGCGTACGGCCTGGAACTCGAACGCCGCACCCTCGAATGACTGACTCCTGCGTCAGTTTCTCGGGCGTAGGCAAGCACTTTGCCGGCGACTGGGTATTTCGCGACATCACCTTCTCGTGTCCGTCCGGTGAAACGACCGCCATCGTCGGCGAGAGCGGCAGCGGAAAGACCACGCTGCTGCAACTCGTGAACGGTGTCCTGCGACCCAACCAGGGCACCGTTCACGTGCTGGGCGGAGAGGTTCCCGCGCAAGGCATCGAGGCATTCCGCCGTCGCATCGGCTACGCCGTCCAGGGCGCGGGCCTGTTCCCGCACATGACGGTGCGTCAGAACGTCGACCTGCTCGCGAGGTTCGAAGGTTGGTCGCGCGACGCCATCGAAGCCCGCTTTGCGGAACTGCTGGAGGAGATGGGTCTCGACACGTCTCTGGCCGACCGGTACCCGAACCAGCTCTCCGGCGGCCAGCAGCAGCGCGTCGGCCTATGCCGGGCGCTCATGCTGAAACCGGGCCTCCTGCTGCTCGACGAACCGTTCTCGGCGGTCGACCCCATCACGCGGATAGAACTGTACGAGCAGTTCGTTCACGCGCAAAGGCACGAAGGTGTGAGCGCGCTCCTGGTCACCCACGACATGCGCGAGGCGGTGAAGCTGGCGCAACACCTGGTCATCGTCGGATCGGGCGAAGTTCTGCAGGCTGGAGAGACCTCGGCGGTGCTGGCGGCGCCGCGCCCGGGCTACGTCGCCCGCCTCGTGGCAACGCACCTGTGATTGGCCGCCTCTCGACCATCCTGATTGCGCTTTACGGAGCGGTGAGCGCGGCGGAACCCATCGTCGTCGCGAGCAAGAACTTCAACGAGTCCTACATCCTGGGCGAAGTGGCCGCGCAACTGCTCGAGTCCAGCGGGTTCGAGGTGGAGCGCCGCATGGGCCTCGGCGGCACCCTGATCTGCTACGAGGCGCTCGTGGCCGGGGAGATCGACGTCTACATCGAATATACCGGCACCCTGTCGCAGGCGATCCTGAAGTCCGAAGCGAAGCTCGGCTTCGATGATCTCAACGCGGCCATCGCCCCCCTTGGACTGCAACTGCTGCCGCCGTTCGGCTTCAACAATACCTACGCGCTGGCGTTGCCGCGTGCGCTGGCGGAGGACCTCGACCTGAATACGATCTCCGACCTCGTGGCGCGCAACGATCTCAAGGTCGCCGTGAGCCACGAGTTTCTCGAACGCGAAGACGGCTGGCCGGGTCTCTCCCGCGTCTACGGGTTCGAGTGGGTGCCGCAGGGAATCGAGCACGGACTCGCCTACCAGGCGCTGGCGGATGGCGCCATCCATGTCACGGACGCCTACTCCACGGACGGCGAGTTGACGCGCTACGATCTCAAGGTGCTGGCCGATGACAGGGACTTCTTTCCCAGCTACCTGGCCGCCCCGCTCGTGCGCGCGGACCTGCCCGCGTCCGCGAAAGCAAGGCTCGGGCTCGTGGCGAACACCCTGGACGACGCGGGCATGCAGGCGATCAACGCCTCCGTCATGTTCGGGGGGGCGGACTTTGCCGAAGCCGCCGCCGGCTACCTGGACGGCATCGGCGTGGAGACCGATGCGGTTGGATCACGTTTCTGGCAGCAACTGCGCCGGAACACGGCCCGGCACGTCCTGCTGACCGCCATCGCGCTGGCTGCGGCGACCTGCGTCGGCATCGCCCTCGGTCTCATCGTGTTCCGCATCGCCTGGCTGTCGCGCGTGGTGGTCTACATGACCGGACTGATGCAGACGATTCCATCCATCGCGCTCCTGGCGCTCATGATCCCGCTGTTCGGCATCGGCGTCGTACCCGCCATCGTGGCGCTATTCCTTTATTCCCTGCTACCCATCGTCCGCAACACCGTCACCGCGCTCGTCACCGTCGATCCGGTATTGCAGCGCGTCTCTAGGGCGATGGGATTGACGCGAGGCCAGGAGTTGCGCCACGTATTCGTGCCGCTGTCGATGCCGAGCATGCTGGCCGGCATTCGCACGGCGGCGGTGATCTGCATCGGCACGGCGACGCTCGCTGCGTTCATCGGCGCCGGTGGGTTGGGCGACCCCATCGTCACGGGCCTCAGCCTGAACGACACCGGCCTGATCATGCAGGGTGCGATCCCGGCGGCGCTTCTCGCCGTGGTGACAGAACTGGCATTCGAGGGAATCGAAAGGACGGTGGTGCCGAAACACCTCCGGACGTCGGAACGCTGAACACGCTCGCCACGTGGCCATGCAAGGACATCGACCTGGATTGGGCGGACTGGATCTTTGCTCTTGGCGCGTGCCTGTCGCCGCCGCCAGTGCATGAAGTCTCCAGGCGGGTGGAGCGCCTGTGGTCGACGGAGTCGGACAGCCTGGCGTGCCTGACGGTCCGCTCCGCGTTCGACCTGTACCTGCGGGCGCAACGCTGGGAAGCCGGCTCGGAGATCGTCTTTTCCGCGTTGACCGTGCCGGACATGCCCCGCGTCGCCCGGCATCACGGATTGCGCCCGGTTCCACTCGACATCGATCCGACCACAGCGGCCTGGGATGTCGGCGCGCTTGAGCAATGCGTGACCCCGCGCACGCGGGCAGTCGTGCTCGCGCACCTCTTTGGCGGGCGCTTCGATCTTGATCCGGCGCTCGCGATGGCTCGGGAGCGCGGCATAGCCGTGGTGGAAGATTGTGCCCAGGCCTATGCGGGACCGGACTGGACCGGCCATCCGCAAGCGGACCTCTCGCTGTTCTCTTTCGGACCCATGAAGACCGCCACGGCGCTCGGCGGCGCGCTGGCGAACGTGCGTGATCCGGACACATGCGCCGCGATGAAGCGAATCCACGCGCGGGACGCCGTCCAGCCCACGGGCGAGTATCTGCGTCGCGTCCTGCTCTACGGGGCCTTGAAGACCGCATCGCATCCGCGCGCGTTCGGCATCGTCATTGCCATGGCCAACGCCCTTGGCGCGGACTCGAGCCAATGGATCCATGGCCTGACCCGGAACGTGGCCAATAACGCGTTCATCGCGAGCATCCGCCGGCGTCCGTGCGCGGCGCTACTCGGAATGCTCGACCGCAGGCTGGAACGGGGATCCTCACCTGTTGCCCGACGCGTCGAGGCTGGCCACACGTTGATGGCGGCACTCGGACCCGATGTCGAAGTTCCAGGGCGCGCGGCCGACCCGCACGGCTACTGGATGTTTCCGGTGCTCTCGGACGATCCCGAATCGCTGTCCGCCTCGCTCCGTGATCGTGGTTTCGATGCCATGTCGGGACGCTTGTCCGCCGTGTCCGATGGGGAGACCGCAACGCCCGGCGCCGACCGGCTGTCCGACGCCCTCTACATTCCGTTCGACCCCGCCATGCCGCGCGAAGAACTGGAGCGGCTGGGCAGATGGGTCCGAAGCATTGAAGTTCAGGGTGCGAAGGGCGCGGGTTAGGCAAACACTGGTAGGCCCGCGCTGGACCCGGTTCGCCACGATCCTGGAGTGAATCGGGACGTGTCCTCGATCCGGACTGGGTGCAGACCACGCCCAAGTATCAAGAATCGGTCCGTCGGCAAAGCGCTATGCGGCGGCGAACCTGTTTTGGTCGGGTCGTCGCGCGATGCGGCCCTTCATGCGGACGGACGGCCTGCGCTTCAGGCGTTGCGAGACTGGATCGATCTCGATACCGACGGATTCCAGTGCGGTTAGTCCGAGAATCGGCTCGATGTGGTCGTTGCCGAAACCGACGGTGGCCCCGACGATCTCGCCCATGAACTCGACTTCGGCAACGGCGATGTCCACGGTCTCCTCGCGGCCATCCGCAAGTTCGTAAGTTCGACGTCCTTTCGGCTGTATGCCGATTTCTCGCAGAGCGCGACCTGGAACGACACAATCGGTCGATCCCATATCGACCAGGAACAAGCCGTCCCAGGACCGCTCGGGTTCGGCGGGATTCCGGATGGTGACGGTGACCTGGACGACGCCCATGGAGATTTCCCGTCCTGAAGGTGGCTGACTGGCCGAGTTGTACTCCATGGATTCTGTTGCGGCAAGAAGACAGGGCAAACACTTACGGGGTATCGGGTGCATGGCTCCAACGGCGCTCCGGTTGCCAATTGCTTTGCCATCGAATCCTTATCGCCACCATCCGCGCTCACCCGGGGTGTGGCGCTGCTCGGACTGCTCGACCGCAGACTGGGGCAGGACACCGCGCCGATGTCCCGCCGCGTTGAGCCGTGCCGCGCGCTGATGGCGGCGCTTAGGCTGGATATGTCCGGGATTAGTTTGAATCAAGTCGATATTGTCGCCTTTGAAGCGTCAATCAGGAATTTATTTGAACTACGTTTTCTCCTGTCGATAAAGCAGGGAGAACCGGATTGGTCGCTACTCCCGTTCGACGGTTTGGACCAGTGGCCAGCCATCCAATGGAAGCTGTACAACATTCGACGGATGAGTCCGCGCAGCCACAAGAAGGCGCTTGGCCGCTTGCGGGACACTCTTGAGATGTAGGGAGCAGATGCCGAAAAGTCTGCGCGTGCCATGGGCGTCGCAGGATCGGAGATCATCGAGAGCTGTCGCGAGTCGGACAGTCCGGATCCCCGCTGTCCTCTTTCATTCGCGCCAGGGCTCCCGCGCCTCGTATTTCGCGAGCCTGCCCGTCAACTCTTCCCGCAGATTCTCGGTTTCCGCGGAAATGGCGGAGATGGCGCTGCGCTGGGTCGCAACGGCGCGCGCGAAGTCGCCTTTCTCGGCATAGGCCGCGGCCAGGGTGTCGAGCGTGCCGGGACTCTCGTCCTGGGCGACGGCGCGCTGCGCCAGGTGCAACGCGAGGACGCCGTTTCGGATGCGGTCGTGCCTCGAGGTCGCGAGAATCCATGCCGCGTTGTTTTCGCTGTCGGCGTGCCCGACGCTCGCGGCCCGCTCGAACCAGTAAAGCGCGGTCGCTATCCTGTCCTCCTGCGCGGGTTGGAAGATGAGGCTCGCCAGCCGGTACTGTGCGACGGGATCGTCCTCTTCGGCCGCGCGGCGGTACCAGCTCCTGGCGGTCTCCAGATCGACCTCCGTGCCCGTCCCGGTTTCGTACAGGTAGCCGAGCGCGGTGTACGCGCTCGTGACCTCCTGTTCCGCCGCTTCGTTGTACAGCGCGAATGCGCGGGCGACATCCCGATCCACCTCGTGGTCGAAAAGATGCAGGTGGGCCAGCGCCGCCTTGGCATCCGCGGAACCGCCATCGGCGAGGATCGAGAAGCGGCGGGCGGCTTCCTTGCTGTCTGGTTCGCCGAATTCTCCGTCTCGATACATGTACGCGATCGCAAGCGAGGCGGCGATGCTTCCTTCTTCCGCTGCGGCTTCGTACCAGCGCCTTGCCTCTTCCGGGTCTGGCTCATCGGCGACCGTGCCCCGAAAGCTCTGCGCCAGGTACTCATACGCCGGCTGATAGCCGTCCTCGGCCGCCCGCAATAGCCAGTCCCTCCCTTTGTCGATGTCCTCATCCATGAGCGCCACGCCGACGTAGACCCGCGAATAGCCGTCGCCAAGCTGCGCCGCTTCGCGCGCAAGATGCAACGCCTCATCCCTGTTCTGCGCGACGCCGAGCCCCTGGTCGTAGAGGTAGGAAAGTGCGGCGAACGCCGTCGTCTGATCGGGGTCGAACTCCAGCGCGCGTACGTAGTCGAGCGCAGCCGATACGTACAGCCGCTCCGCCTCGAACGTGAACGCCCGCGTCACGTAAGCGCGCGCGCGTCCCTCGCGGCTGATCCACGGACTGATCAGCACGGGTTCGAGGTATGCGCGCGCCAAGGCATAGTTGCGCGCTTCGACATACTCTGCAGCCCGCTCGGCGTAGTGCTGGATGCGTTCCGACGGATCCCCACTGGCCCCCAGAGAAACCAGTAGAATCAACAACTTGATTGATATTTTCCGCATTCGCCCGAGTCCGCCACCGTGCGCATTGTAGCCTGTGCGGCCCGGATTCGACCCTGCTATACTCGGCGCCCTTTTCCTGCAGGAGCAGCGAAAAATTTGGGGGCGATGCGGTTTCGACGGCGGTAATGACGTCCGAGGTGCATGCCGAGAGGGTAGTGACTCTCGTTAATCAATCGCTGCAACTTTTTATAGTTGCCAACGACGAAAACTACGCCCTAGCCGCTTGACGGCTAACCCCGATGTCTCGATGCCTGTGGCGTGACATCGGGGGGGCAAGTTCACAGGATCGCGCGAGGCAAGTGCTCCGGTGCCGAACGCTAAAACATAGGGGATCGCTCATCAACACCCTGTTCGCCGGGTCGTCGAAGGGGCTAAAGCAATAGACGAAACTATGCATGTAGAGCCGAAGACCGAGTGCCGGCGGACGCGGGTTCAACTCCCGCCGCCTCCACCAAATATAAATATAAAACAAATCCTTATAGAACTCGTACCCCAAAACGTACCACAATTTTTGAAGCCTTGAAGTGGTACTCCTTGCGCGTTCGAGCGGTCTGTTGAGACAGGGCGCGCCGGAAGGGTCGGCTCCGCTGCGCCGCGCGACCGGCGCCGCCACAACACGCCGGTCCCACGCAGCGTCCGGATTGGACAAGCCTACGCATCGGCCGCCAACGCTAGACGGCGGTGTTGCCGCGGGACAGGATACAACTCAGTACAAAGCCAGCCTGGTTGGGATACGGCTCGGTTTCCCGTGCAATCCGCGTCCCGTGGATGGTCAGAACGAAATCCTCGCCCGACTGAACCGTCGCCCGGGCGTGCCGGAAATCCCCGGCGATGCTCCGTTCGAGAAGGACCTCAGCAACCTGATTGAACCTTGCCTTGCCCGAAGCAGGGTCAGACGCACGGTTGAAATGGGCTTTGAGCTTCAGGGTAGTCGCTTGATCTTCAAGCCCTTCGACATAGAAGCAAGCCGTATTCGCTAGGATCTCGCTATCGAGGTCGACGGGACTCGACTCTGCCCACCGTGAATCCGCTCTGGCCCCTCTGTGATAGTCACTTGTTTCGAACCCCTCCGGCTTGAGGAACTCGCAGGCCAAGTACGGGCTCCAGCCCAGGTTTCCGTCCACCGTGGGCGGGTTCTTCCGGCGCCGCTCTCGAACAACAACATCCGCGACGATCTGATTCACGTCATCCCTAGTCTCTGCGGGCAGGCTGTGGAATTGCCTGGCGGCACGGAGGAGGAGCCGGGGTCGCGCCATGAACCTAAGGAAAAACCGTCTTCTTGCGTATCGCTTCAGTTCGTCTGATTGAAAGGTCTTCTGGCCTATCCGAATACGAGCGAGTTCGATGTTGGAGTAGCAGTGCAGAACGTAGAAGAACGGGATCGACCCGGCGGTCAGCAGCATCGGGAGCAGGAAATTGCGTCCCGTCTTGGTCGTGAAGAACGCGTCGGGCCGGTCCCAGATGCCCCAGACGGCTTTCCACAGCACGAACGCCACGACGCCGGCGACGATCCACTCGAAGAACGTGCTAACCGAGGCCAGTTCATCCTTCGCTCGCGAGAACTCAATTGACAATGCGAGGAATGTCATGATGAACACGAGCAACAATTCGATCGGCAGACTAAAGGAGTAGCCCACGACAAGAAACTCCAGGACGACCGTTATCTTCAGACAATCCACCACCAGACGCTTGTAATAGCCTTGGTCGTTCTCCGCGGATAGCGTCCGGCCAGCTAGGGCGAGTCCCGACGGGGGCAGTCCATAGGACGGTCGCAGTCAGCTGATCTCGGCCCCAAAGGCCGATCATGGACAGAAGCCAACAAAGAACACCGACATTGAGGATCGTCCATCCGACGAGGATGACCAACTTCCGTTGCACGAGCGCTTTCAGAACCCCTCCAGTGCTGGAGCGGATGTTCCTGCTCAGAAAGCACAGCACGAACCCAATGAAGAGCCAGATGCCAGTGGCAATCTGCCGGTTTGGGAAGTTCGCCTGCAACCACAGCCACCAATCGTCCAAGACCCGGATCCCTGTTGCTTATCTCAGATGGAGGAAGCTTCGCTGATCGAGGCCAGTGACGCGGTTCGCTAGGTGGCCACCGATTCGGTTCCGTTGGCTTCCACGTCTACTCCTCGCGGCCGCTTGATCCGTCGTCCGTTCCGGCCTGCAGCAACTCCTCCCAAACGATCGATGACTCTCCGCCCTCCAGCGACAGGTGGATCCGCTGTGCCGTGCTCATGTCGCCCGGTCGCCAATCGAACTCGAAGCTCGTGTCGATGTCGATCTCGTAGTTCAGCCCCGCGACCACGCACTCGTCGGCGATCACCCGGGCCGCCTTGCCGACCCCCCACACGCGATCGGTATCTACGAGCGCCCGAATCGCGTCCTCGCCGATGCCCTGTTCGAAGTACCGCCACCTGCCGAACGTCTCCCGGCTGTGGCCGAGTACGTCCGCGATCTCCGGGAAGTCGCCTTCGAGGCGCCCGCGGCTGTCGTCCGGCAGTTCCCGGTAGAGCTTGAGCAGGTCGTGCGTCTTCGCGGCCCCGCCCAGCCGCGTGACGAGGATCGCCTTCATTCCAACCTCGCAGGCGAAGGCCCCTGCCATTCCCGCGACCAGCGCCGTTCCCATCCTCGCCATCAGTTCGCGGCCCGAGGGCCTCCGGTACGTGACGGGTACGCTTCCCGTGACCCGCAGCGTTCCGTCGGCCGGCGACTTCTCGACGCCGACTACCTGCGGTTCTCCGTATTCGAAATCCGAAAGGGAGATCGCGGATTTTTCCCGCGAGAGGTTTTCAACGCCGGCAAGGAACGCACGCGCCTGCGCGTACAGGTAACCCGCTGTCCCTGGCGGGATCTCGTGACGTGTCAGCCGCCAACGCTTCCGTCCCTGCGCGAGGCTCGCTTCGATGCGCTGATCGACCTTCGCCTTATCGCGATGCATTTCCGGCAGGAGCTTGAGCACGAAGCGGGCGTCCGGCCTGTAATTGGCCCGCTGGCCGATGCGTGCGGCGGCCATGTTGTCCTCGCCCTCCACTCGCATGGCCTCCGCTTCGCACGCCGCGTCATTCCCGTCAACGGCCCTCCTGCACACCAGGCACTCGATGTGCTGCCACTCGCCTGCCGGTTGCTTCGTTCCCGCAATCGGGCCCCAGCAGTCGGCGCACCGCCCGCTCACGTCCACACTCCGCGCCGGACCCGGCTGACGATCGCACGCGGAGCGGTCATCAAACCGCCGCTGTCCGTCGAAGTCCTCTATCCGCTCTGTCATGTCCGTCTGTCACCTACTGTTGGCGGTTCCCGCTCAGAACAGGCCGAGACAGCCCGCTTCGTCCCCGCGAACGATGTCGCGGGGATGCCCCATTACCGCTTCGCATTTGGGCTCCGCCTCTTGGCGTTGCCTTCGGCCCGCGCCCTAGTCGCCTACGGCGACCCGAGCCCGCAAGCGGTCTCTGCCTATGCGGGTGACGGTCGCTTGCGCGCTCCGCGCGCCGATACCGCATCGTCCCCACCAGCGAGCCTCCGATGCGCACCGAGCCGCTGGTCCGCCACGTTTAGCCGACTGCTACACCACAGGCATGCTCTTTCTAGCGCCACATTGAGACACGGCCGCCTCGCATGCCGTTGCGCCCACCATCAAGAGTTGTCGAGCGGAACATTCAGATTTCCACATCCATCAGATCCTGCTGGCGTAGCGCGTGGCGTTGAACGCCCTCCGCCCATGGAGACGCAGCAGCGAAGATCCTCTCCCAAACACTCACCAGCTCCGGTAACGCGCTCCGCGCCTCCTCCTCCGACATGTCGCGAATCGCTTCTTCGAACGCCCGTTGCACGTTCCCCTTCCCCGCCACCTCGCCCTGATACGCATTGGCCCGCTTGTCGTAGCCGGTCCATCGGACCGGCCGAAGTTCGCCGTTCACGCTGAGCGCCTGCGTGCCGAGATAGAGCTCTATCCCCGCGCCCCTCCCGTTGACATCCGAAAAGTGCTTCCCTGTCGGCCCGAGCGTCGGGTACCTCCTACCCAGCTCAATGTCCGGAAGCGGGACTAAGGCGAAGTTCGACGGCAACACGAGATCCCTGCACTCCCGCAGCGCCGCCATGCCTGCCGCGTCGTTGTCGAACACCGCCACTAGGCGCAGCGGAGCGCGCGCCGTCGCGAACGCCTTCAGCATCTTCACCAGAAACGACGTTCCCCCCTCCACGCCCAGTTCATCATGTCGAAAGAAGGTGAAGTACTCGCGGCGGTCTGGAAATAGCACCGCTAGGGACTTCTCCAACACCCGTATGTCGGACTTGCCCTCCGCGAGCACCATGATCGGTGCCAGGGGCAACATCGCGTTCGTCCAATCCTCGGTGCTTCGATCGCAGATCGGGCCTTCACCGTCGATCCACTCGCTGTCCACGAGTTCCCTTGCATCCAGCCGAATCCGGCTTACGTCGGGGGATGCGTCCAGCAGGGCCCTCACGCGGATCAGAAGCCCGTAGTCGTCGAACCACACCCAGTCCTCGTCCTCCATCTTCCGGTCGATCAGGTCTTCTGCTTTCGGCCGGTCTTGTGGCGGCCCAGTCCATTTCTGGACACGCGCGTACCACTCGGCCGTCGTCAACGACCGAAGGGCCGTCAGTTCCGGTATTGCCGTTTCCCCGGTCTCTTCGGCCCGCGACTCCCACCAGATTCTCGCCTTTGCGATCTGGTCACGGACCCGTTCGCGGGCAAGCCGTTCCGAACAGCCGAGCAGTTCAAGGCGCGCGATGAAGGTGTCGCGCACTGTCTCGTAGACCATACCGGCCGTGACGGTCTCCTCCGACTCTTGTCCAACCTCCACCCGGTCGGTTTCCTGGAACACGGCTCGCCACTCGTCCGGGACGAACGGGCGCGCGCTGCACACCGCGACGTCATCCAGATAGAGGTAGCAGTAACGTCCCACTCTCGCAGTTCCTATCCGGCAAATTTCACGTCGGGCGCACGCTCAGTCATGAATCCTCCATCTGGGCCCACGCCTCTCGATTCAACACCTCGTCGAGATGGGCGACCGCCTTCCGGCACATCGACCGCTGGTTCGAGCCCAAACCCTCAAACTCGGCCTGCACTAGGTCGGCAAGCACCTTCAACAGTTTTCCCGGAGCTTCGACCGGCCGGTAGTGGGTGATCGCCTCGAACAGCCTCTGCGTACCGTGACGCAGAAATCCATCTTCCTCGTCGTTCTCCAACGCCTCCAAGACCTCCAACCGCTGGTTACTCGACATCGTCGCTGCCCCCAACGAGCCCATCGGGATGACCGTTGCGCCATCCATCCGCTCCAACAGCCGCTTACGACCGCGCACCTCACCCACCACAAGGTCTGCCAACCCCTTCGGTCCCATGCCGGCCACCCTTGCGAAGTGGTAGATCGGCATGTTCAGCGAGGCTTCCCGGCACGCTTGTCTGACGTACTCCACCCCCGAATCCGGGCTTTCCTGCAACAGAAACCCCAGCATGATGTCCTTTTCGCCGATTGCGAACCCTCTCACCACCGTCCGCACCGGTCGTAGCGTCTCCGAGTCGACAACGTGCACGTCACCTACCAAGCGAAGCGTCGGCGTTCCTGTTCCGTCCGCTTCCACGAGTTGTCCCTCGCGGATAACCCGCAGTTCCGAGACAAGATCATCGCCCAACAGTAGCCCTTGCTCGCTCCCCGTCAAATCCCCGCCCGCCAAGTCCAGCACGCCGACATTCTCCGGCCCCAAACGGTCGATTCGTCGCAGGTGCTTCATGAACGCTTCCCGATCCTGGCGAAGCCGGTCGCCAATCAGTCGCTCGAGCTCCGGGTAACGGATCCGTTCCGATCTGCCCCGGTACCGATAGTAGATCTCGGCCTCCTGCAACTCCTTGCCGTCCCCCTTCACGCATATCACCGGCTTCGCGGGTGCCGGCTCTACCGCGATCACCCCGAGGCGCATGCCTGCCACCTCCAAGGCAAACATCTCCCAAGCCAGTTCGGGCGCGAAAGTTGAGTTGAGGTATCCGGCCACCTTCGCCGTGTCGATGCGGTCGAATCCCGCCGAGGCGAGACCTACAAGATCGCGCGGCGAGTCCTTGACACCGAACACGACAAAGCCGCCCACGTTGTTAGCGAACGCCGCCATCGTCCTCGCATACCTTGCCCGGCTGCCCCAGTTGAAACTCTCCTTGTACTCCAGTCGGCTGTTCTCCCGAGACGACAGCCGCCCGGGATACTTGGCGTCCAACCTCAATAGCCTGCGGAGCCTTCTCGCAAGCGGCGCTTCCTCATTTGTTGTGTCCGCTGCCATCGTCCATCCTTTCAGCACTCCCATTAGACGAAGACCAACCTTGTGAGCTTGTGATCCCGTGTCGACTTGGCCCGAGAGCACGGGCAATTCTTGGCTGGCCGCCTGAGTAGGCGGACTACTTCGGCTGTATCTCACGTCGCGGTCTCTCCCGCCGTCAAACCAATAGGCAGGTTTCGCGGGCGTTTGGCGTTGTCACGAGCGCCCATTGGGTTGCTTGGGCGGGTTGGATGTAGTAGCAGCCCGCGCCAGATCTTCCGGCCGTGCAGGACCGGCTAGTCGCGCCGATAGCCAGTGCCGCTGACTCCCGCAAAACATTCGCGGCGCATCTCCTCGTACAGTACCGCGCGTTCGGATCGCGCAAGATTCCTGACCTTCGGAATCATCGTATCCACAAGACGCTCCTGTTCCTGCTTGTTTTGATATCGGAGCAATATCTTGAATGCCCTTTGATCAGAGGTTGACGGCGCGCTGTGGTGTGTTGCGACATCCAAACATGGCTCGACAACATTCGTAATGATCTCTCTGCGCCATCCGGAACGAACCAGCGCAGGTGATTGTTTACTGGTGGCCTGCTCAACTGCGACTTCTGCGAGAGCTATGCTGTAGGCATAAGCCGTCTTGTTGAAATCGTCTTCCGTCACCCAATCCGAACCAGACCGATAGCGCGGTTGGGGCAATGCCGAATTTGGATGGAGTTCTTTCCAACGCGATTCGCGGAAATATTTCCCCGATTCGGCCAAGTAGTAAGGTTCCACGCCGGGCCACGGGCCGGATCCCGTCCCCCGCGCCTTCAGGTCGGCGAGTTCCCGCTTCGCCCGGACCAACGCATCGTTTGCTGGAGGATCATAGAAATAAAAGGAATCACGCAATGCGGGCGCAACGGCTTTTCCCCGAACGGTATTGGCGGCGTTGGTCCAAACGCGCGTTTCAGCATCTGCGGAAACGCCAAGGGGATCGTCGCCGCTGAGATGAACCAAGGCTGCGGTGACGACGATGCAAAAGAACATCGTCAGCCACAGATTTCGCGGTGTGATTGCCTTTTGGGGAAGGAATTGAAGAATCGCAGAGCGATGAGCCGCGTCTTTGTGCCGATTCTCGATTGTTTGAACACGGTCGGATTTGTGCCGTGAAGTCCTCATTTGATGTCGCTCCTTGCATACGAAGGGGCGCAAAGAGGACTTTCGAAGAGGGACGCCGGAGATAGGATCCCCGTTTGCCGAGCGAGTGGACCTCGAAACCTCTTTGCGCGCCTCTTGAGGTTCTCGATGACGTCTTCGAAGTCTTCGATGAGTTCTCGGCGCTGACGCTCGTACCCAGCCGGCGCGACGACGTCTTGTCGCTCCAGATAGATGCGGGCAATTCGTTCATCGTCAGTCATGATCGCAATTTTACTATGACCGGCCGTCAAGCCATCTGCACAATTCCCCCGCGTTTTTCGGAAACCATGTGGGGCGCGATTCGCGGCGGGGATCCTGTGGAGATCGGCGGACAAGGCGCGTTTTCGTGCAACGGGCGGAGTGGCCACAGCGGCGACCGGAGTCGGGGATCGGGCGGTGGGAGAGGCAGGGGCGGGCACAGCACAGCGACAAGCCGGTGGGCCTGGTGGGGGACAAGCGGTCGGCGATGAGTAAGAAATTTCTCGCGTCCGACCGATGCTTGTTGATCGGTCGGCGCTGAGCGGAATCGCGGTTGAGATGGTCCGGTCATCCTCTTCGCACCCGTTCCGTCCTTGCGGACGCCGTCGGCACTGCTCACGCGGTGTTCCTTTTGGTCAGTCGGGTAAAGGTGAAAATCGAGGCGTCTCGTTGGGTTACCTGCGGTCTGCTTGATCCGGTGCCCTTGTGGGGCTCTCCACAGTCTCAGCAGGGGACTCGCTGATAGCCGCCACTGACGGCAGTTCCCCGTTGTTTGAAATGGTGGGGCACCGTTCAATGCCGGCGGATACGCCGGTCATGTAGCTCAAGGAGCTACGGGGAATTGCGCCGCACTGTAGGGCGGTCGGCGGTGGAGGTCAAGCGTGCCGTGCCCGGCGGCATCGCGTTGGGCGTGGCGGATGTTACTGGAAGAATGTGCACGTCTAGGAGCGAAAGCGAGCCCCACGCTGGGAACGGCGTCCGCGAGGACCCTTCCCCAGCGTGGGGGTGTGACCCGGAAGCGCACCAATAGGGTCATGTCGCAGGACGTAGCACAGGGACTAGACGATGAAACCGCAAAACAGTGGCGCGGCGCTGAGGCGGTGACGGAGGGCCCACGCTGCGGACGGACACGGTGGCGACCAGGTGCGCGGAGGGGCTGCGTGCGAGATCGTGCACGGGTTCGGCGGAAACGCCGTCCCGCCGCTGGGGGCCGCGACTTTCAAGTCCGTCCCATAGCGTCGGGGCTTGATCAGGAATCGCAGGCGACAGGGTCGTGTCGCAGGTCGTGCAGCGACGTCTCCTGCGACGAACCTGTCGCGGACCGGGAAAATAGAAGGAATTCGTCATTCACAGTCGCCCTTGGCGTACGTCAACAGTGACGGCGTCGAAATGCCGTACCGCGCCGCAGCGGATCTATCCGAGCGCCACCGCAACTCATCCATTAGTGGGCCGACTGTGTCGCTGCCGCAGCCTGAGTTCGGGAGCGTCAGCGAACCTCGGCAGAGAATGGAGAAAGGGAGCAACCATTGTAGACGATGTACGTGCTGGTGGCGTTGGGGGAGCTTCGGAACGGTGTGCGAGGCCGTGTCGGATTGCTCTCTTCGTCACGGCATTTGGCATGCATCGACGACCGTCATAGTCGCGGCGCGACGGTCGTTACGGTATGGTGTTCGCGGTCGAATGTGCAGGATCAACAGCCGTGGTCCGAACCCTTTACCTCCTCACACTGGCGTTGTCGATAGCGTCGGCACAAGCGCAAGAGAAAGCCGATTGCACGTACCCGTTGGACTCACCGGCGTATGCGTCAGCAACTTACGCGGAAGTCGTCGCCTGCCTCGAGGCAGGTGCTGAGCCGACAGCAAGAGTGCTCATTGTTGCGGCCGCGAAAAATGAGGACGAGGCTGTGATGCAGGCGCTGCTCGACGCCGGCGGCGATCCAAAAGGCAGGAGTTTCTCCACCGAGAGGACCCCTTTGCATTTCGCGGGAGAACACAACGCTAACCCTAGAGTTGCGAAGGTGCTGCTCGACGCTGGCGCCGATCCAAACGCGATTGACGAGCACGAGTGGACACCGCTCCACTTTGCCGCGGAGCACAACTCCAACCCTGCGGTTACGCTGACGCTACTCGGTGGCGGCGCCGACCACTCAGCTAGGGACGTGAACGGGTTCACGCCACTGCACGCGGCAGCGGGCTTCAATGCCGGTGGAGTGGTCGCCGCACTGGTCGAGGCGGGAGCAGATTTGAGAGCGCGAAACGAGGCAGGGTACACGCCGTTTCACATGGCCGTCCGGAACAAGGAACACTCGGTGGCAGTCGTCCGTCTGCTCTTGAGAAGCGGTGCTAACCCGAACATTCGGGACAGAGTAGGTGCGACGCCGCTTCATTGGGCAATGGCCGCCGACAATCCGGCCCCGGTTGAAGCCTTGGTCAACGGTGGAGCCGACGAATCCGCAAAGACATTTGATGGGAGAACGCCCGCAGATGTCAAGGCGGAAGTGGAACGCAGACGGCCACGGGTACGTACTGTCGAGCTGCCCGTACGCAATGCACCATAGGGCAATGTACTGGGCGATGAGGACCAGCAGGGACTCGGTTGATCACCGTGAGTTTCTGAAGCGTGAGTTGGCAGAAGGACGGCTACGGCAAGGATGGGGATGGTGCGAAGAGCAAGACTTGCGGTTGATCGAGAAGGCATGGGAAGAAGGCCAGCCTCTCACCAAGGAGCAGGTTGACGCGAGCCGGCATTGGCGGATGGGTGATGGTCCACCTGGCGACTACATGAATGAGGGCGATGTGGTGCTGGTGCCCAATATGCCCCACGACGGCCTCTTTACGCTGGTTCGAATCAGCGGTCCGTACGCGTACGAAGTCGACGGAGAGTTGGTTGACTTTGGGCATTTGAGGCCGGTAGACGTGCTGACGCCTATAGGCGTTGCCAATCAACACCCCCTCGTGGAAGGGGGCCTGCGTAGGAGTTTGCGGTATCCAGGGAGGCTGTGGCGCATACCGAAATATTCAGCGTGTCTAGAACGCATCATTGGGTTTACAGGACCACCGCGAAGTCTCGCCGTCGGGGCCACCGCCCTTGGGCGGGCTGAGAGCATCGTATCAGACTTGGTTGCCGGGCCGGTTACAGCTCTGGCACAGCAGCTATCTGTTCGCCTGCCGCTTGGGCTGGAGGGTAGCGAGTGGGAGACGGTTGTCGGACGTGCGGTAGAGCCTCTGTTCCCCGTGACCGTTCGCCACACAGGCGGGCCGCTTGAGCGGGGGGCGGATTTGGAGATCATGATCGCCAACCCGTTCGACCAAGATCGGAACTGGATAGTCCCGGTGCAGATAAAGGACCACACATATCTAGAAGGACCAGAAGTAGGCAATGAGCTTGGGGACGCATTCCGCTCGCGTGTGGATGATGGTCACGTTGTCATTGCGGTCGTTCTGTTGGTTACCGACGCCGACCCGTCTCCCGATTTGACTGAGAGAATGTTGCAGTTGTCGGAACAGCACCATGTGCCATTCATCTATTGTGGTTCAAGCGACTTCATGGAAGTGTTGGCGCGGGGATTCCTGAAGCAGATATAGGACTCCCTTAGGCCGCGTTGAGAGGCTCCGCGGTTACAAGTATCCGGCGAAGGATGTGCGACGTCGCTGCGCCTTGGTGCGTTTCGATCGCGGGGTCACGCGGTTGCGGCGAGGTAGGCTGCCCACTGCTGCATCAGGACGCGGAGCGCCCGGTCTGACAGCGGCACCCGGTGTTCGCGGGCCGCCTTCATGCGCTCGGCGGGAACCGTCCAGACCGCGGCGTCGAGGTCGATCTCGTCCCACGTCGCGCCGCGAACCTCGGCGGAGCGGGCGGCGGTGAGCACCAGGAACTCGAAGGAGAGCACCGCGCCGCGGTACGCGCCCGAGCGCCGCACCTTTGCGCCCGCCGCGCCCACCTGAGGATGCGGCAGCGCGGCCCGGTGGGTGACCTGCGCGTTGTTGTTCGGCAACGCGGCGGAGATCGCGTCGCCGGCCGGGTTGTCGGCGCGGTGGCCTTGCGCCACCGCCCACTTCATCACCGCGTTGATGCGCCGCCTGACGCGCCCGGCGGTCTCCGTCTTCGTGGTCCAGATCGGCAGTAGCACGGCCATGACGTCCTTGCCGGTGACGGCGTCGAACCGGCATGTCGCCGAGCCGGGGGAACACGTAGTCGCGCATCGTCGAGCGCCCAGTTCTGCTCGTTCTTCCCGCCGGGCTTCCAGTATGGTGGACGCCGCCTCCACCATTAATCAATATAAAACAATAAGTTATTACGCGTACGACAATACGTAACACCGGCCCCTGACTAGGAGCTGACGTCGCGACGTGTGAGTTTCTTGTATAAAGGTCAAAAATACTCGCGAGTAAATTTGACGTTGGTCCAAAAAGGTCGTACCGTCGGCCGGTGGATGTCTCGACGCGATATCTGGCGCCCCAGGTTCGGAAAGACCTGGCGAGCAAGATGGTGTTTGTCGCCGGGCCGCGCCAAGTGGGCAAGACCACATTGGCACTTGACCTGCCGGGAGCGCGTGACGGTTACCTGAATTGGGATGTCCCTGAAGACCGGGAACGCATCCTGCGCCTGGAACTGCCCGCGACCGATCTTTGGGTCTTCGACGAACTCCACAAGTACCGGCCGTGGCGGAACTTCCTCAAGGGTCTCTACGACACGAAGGCGGAAGGTCAACGGATACTCGTGACGGGTAGCGGCCGGCTGGAGCTCTTCTCCTTCGGTGGCGATTCGCTGCAGGGGCGCTATCACCTGCTGCGCCTGCATCCGTTCTCGGTGGCCGAAACCGGCATCGAGGATGCCGAAGGACTGGCCGAACTATTGCGCCTCGGCGGCTTCCCCGAGCCCTTCCTGGGTGGCAACGAGGTCGAGGCGCGACGCTGGTCGAGACAGAACCGAACGCGTCTGATCGAGGAGGACGTGACGGCGACGACCAGCATTCGCGATCTCGGTAGGCTGGAGGAGATGATGCTCCGGCTACCCGACCTCGTCGGCTCACCGTTGTCCATCAACGCGCTGCGCGAGGATCTGCAGGTGGCGCACAAGACCGTCGCCGCCTGGCTGGACACACTGGAACGCCTGTTCGCGCTTTTTCGGATTCCGCCTTTCGGGGCGCCACGCATCCGTGCCGTGAAGCAGGAGCGCAAGCACTATCACTTCGACTGGTCGGTGGTTGCCGACCCCGCTTGCCGGTTCGAAAACCTGGTGGCTTGCCACCTGCTGAAATGGGTCCATTTCCAGCAGGACACCCAGGGACGCGACCTCGAACTTCGGTTCTTCCGTGACGTCGACGGTCGAGAAGTCGACTTCGTGGTACTCGAGGATCGACGCCCCCTCATGTTCGTGGAGTGCAAGCTCGCGGACCGCGACATCGACCGTGGACTTCGCTACATGAAAATCCGCTTCCCGGCTGTGGATGCTCTCCAAATTGCCCTAACGGGAGAACGCGACTATGTGACTCGCGAAGGCATTAGGGCCATGCCGGCGTTGGATTTCCTTCAGACCCTAATCTAGCCGGCGAAGGCAGGAGACAAGGGGAAGCAACCTCAGGACCAACAGGGCCATCCTGCACTCTACTGGTCTCGACAGCCCATGCGACTCTTGAAGAATGGGACTTCCGCCGCCTCCACCAATGACCGATGCCGACAATCAACCGTCATCCGCCAGCATTGGCAGACGACCGATGTCCGCGCCGACGCTTCCGAATTCCCCTGAGCGCCCGAGTTTGGCGATGTCGCCGCCGTCCCGCTTACTCGAAATCCTCCGGCCCATGCCGTTCCGCCACCTGCTCCTCTTCCGGTCCCCAGGGCCTGTTGACCCGCCGGCCGCGCTGCACGCCCGGGCGCGCCTCGATTTCCTCGGCCCAGCGCACCGCGTGCGTATATGAGGCGACATCGAGGAACTCTGCCGCACCGTAGAGGTTGTGCAGCAGGAGCGCGCCGTACCAGCCGTAGTTGGCAATGTCGGCGATCGTGTAGTCGTCGCCAACGAGGAATCTGTTCTCGGCCAGGCGCTGGTTGAGCACATCGAGCAGGCGTTTCGTCTCCATGGCGAAACGGTTGATGCAGTACTCGATCTTCTCCTCTCTGAAGGCGTAGAAGTGGCCGAAGCCGCCGCCGATGTAGGGGGCGCTGCCCATCTGAAAGAACAGCCAGGAGAGGCATTCGGTGCGGGCGCGGGGTTCGGTTGGCAGGAGAGCGCCGAATTTCTCGGCGAGGTAGAGAAGGATCGAGCCCGATTCGAACACGCGGGTCGGCGGCGAGGTGCTGTGATCGGCGAGCGCGGGGATCTTCGAGTTTGGGTTGAGGGCCACGAAGCCACTGCCGAACTGGTCGCCGTCGCCGATGTTGATCAGGTAGGCGTCGTACTCGGCTTCGGCGATACCGAGTTCGAGCAGCTCTTCGAGCATAACGGTCACCTTGATCCCGTTGGGCGTTGCCAGCGAGTAGAGCTGCAGGGAGTGTTTGCCGACAGGAAGCGTCTTGTCGTGCGTGGCGCCGGCGATCGGGCGGTTGGTGCCGCCGGCTTCCTTGTCCCACTGCCAGACCGGTGGGGGCGTATAGGGGGATGAGTCTGTCATGATCGTCTCTTGCAGGTTGAAAAACTGGTGATCTGGGCGCACAAGGCGGGGCTTGGCTGGAGCGGCGATCTACTGCGGTGATGAATCCTCCACGGCCGTGTGCGCCGACGCCATGCCTGGCGAACGAGCACAAGCCGCTTGTTCTACTGACTTGGCACGAAGTCCGGTACTTTCATCAGCAGATCTGTCACGTCCCGCTTCTCTCTCGCATTCAGCTCCTGGTAGGCCGGCGCCCGATGCAGGCGTTCGCAAGCGGGCCTGGTGTCCCGTTTGGGTACCACGTCCGGTGTCGCGTAATTTGTGGCCATCATGCCGCGCTTGTGGTCACTGCGATTGTAGCCGGCCCGGTGCCAGGTTCGCGCGTCATAGAGAATCATGCTGCCGCTGGGGGCTTCGAGAACCGTGGCTTGTGGTCCGCTGTAAGGCAGTTCACCGTTTTGCAGGGGGGCGTTCCATTCATCGGGGGGTCCGGAGTCAACGAGGTGCGATCCCGGCGCGAACATCGTTGCGCCGTTCAGGTGGGTGAAATCCGATACGAAGGTATTGCGATTGCAGGCCTTGGGAGGCCCCTTGCGGGGGAATACGGGCTGGGGACTCGACGATCGCGTGTACGGAATATCGGAATGCCAGCGCCGGCCGGCCTGCGCCAGGGTTTCAGGGGGCAGGACGTTGAAACCTGGCGGGTGGCCGAGGTGAATGTCGCCGGTCTCCAGGAACGCACGGAGCACCCAGAGCGATACCGGTTCCGCGACCGCCTTGCCGACGGCGGCGTCCTGACAGATCTTCGGCATGCCGTTGTTCTGTTCGAGATGTTCGTAGGGACCCGTGCAAGCAACCCGTTCCAGCCGTTCGACGATCTCCGGGGGAAGGATGGAATTGAGACACACCCAGCCATGCTCCTCCAGGTGCGCCAGGTATTCGGACGGCAGCTTTTCTGGACCACGGCCTATGCGAAAGGTCACGTCATTTGAACCCACGGGCAACGTTAAAGTGTCATTACCGGTGTCGGCCGCCAAGTCCTTGCCGGTTACGACGTGGCTGACGCTCCGGGTCGTTCGATCCCAGATGACTCGGTCATCGGCTTCGTCGAACAGCGCAGGATCACCATTGCCGTCGAGACCGAGCATGCTGCCGTCGGCTGCAACCAGCAGTACGTAGTGATGTTCGGGACGCTCGAGCGTGACAATGCTCGGCTTGAGTTCCCGTGGATCTACCATTGCCCTGACTCCTTGCGCGGCACAACGATCATCGCCTGGATGATATCCCCCGGAGAAACAGAACCGAAATCTTGGCTGACGCGACAAGCAAGCATCGGCCGAGTGATCCGAAGGAGGCCTCTATGCAACTGACTATTTTGCAGCCAACTGACAAAAAGTCTTGACTATTTTTCAGTCGAGTGAAAAATAGTCGCATCCGATCAATCTCCAGGCGAAGTGGAAAGATACCTGAAGCAAGCCCTTCTCGCAGACCTTGAGCGAAAGGTGATCTTGCTCACGGGACCTCGGCAATCTGGCAAGACGACGCTTTCGCGCATGCTGAGCGAGGACCATCAGTACCTCAATCACGACCTCGCGGAACACCGGTTGCTGATCGCCGGGAAGCGATGGGATCGGGAGAAGTCGCTGATCATCTTCGATGAACTGCACAAGATGAACGATTGGAAGTCCTGGCTCAAGGGGATTTACGACGTCGAGGGCATACCGCCCCGTTTGCTGGTCACGGGTAGCGCGAAACTCGACGCCTTCCGCAAGACCGGCGATTCCCTCGCGGGTCGGCATTTTCAGTTCATGCTGCATCCGCTCGATGTCAAGGAAGCGGCAGACAATACCGATCTCGAATCCGACGAGATCTTCCGTAGATTGATGACAGTTGGCGGCTTTCCGGAGCCGTTCCTGGATGGTAGCGAGCGTTACTACAATCGTTGGAAGCGCTCCCACATCGACCTCATTCTGAAGGAGGATTTGCTCACGCTGACCGCGGTGCGGGACATTCAGACGATCGAGACCCTGATCGAAATGCTCCGATCGCGGGTGGGAAGCCCTGTCTCGGTCAACTCGCTGGCCAGGGACCTACAGAAAAGCCCCAACACGATCCAGAACTGGATGCGGCTGCTGGCGGATCTTTACGTCATCTTCGCGGTGCCCCCGTATCACAGGAACATCGCGCGTGCGTTGCTCAAGCAGCCGAAGTACTACTTCTACGACAACGGCATGGTCATCGGAGACGACAGCGTCAAGTTGGAGAACCTGGTCGCTTGTGCGCTCCTGAAGGAAGTCCATCGCCTGGAGGATGTCGAAGGGGAGCGGCTTGGCATTTGCTACATCCGCGACAAGGAGGGGAGGGAGGTCGACTTCGTCGCCACGAAGAATCGAGTGCCGCAGCATCTCATCGAAGTGAAATGGGCCGATACCGAGCCGAGTGCCAATCTTCGTCGATTCCTGAAAGACGAACCGGTCAGGCGAACGCAACTTGTGGCGGAAATGGCGGAAGCGGAATCGTATCCAAGCGGGGAACGAGTCGTTCCAGCCCGCCAGTTCCTGCGGGACTTGCCGCTTTTTGGGTACGGAGACTAAAGGGATCGCGGCACATGCCTGAAGGCTGCGGTTCGACGCAGGTCGCCGTCGGGAGTACGTCTCGCACCAGACTCCGGCGGGCACTCCGATCAAGGTGGAGCGTCGCCGGATAGATTGCCGTCCGGTTGTTCTGTCCGTCAGCACCGTTGCGCAGGTGGCACTAGCACACCGAATTTGTGCATAATCGTTCACAATTCACGTTTTGGATGAATTATGACCTTCGGTACACCACAGCAGGGCTTGGCGCTCGCCAACGAACTGATCGCCGAGGGACGTTCGACGTTCACTTTCAGGGAGGTCGAGCAACGTCTCGGCAAATCGAAATCGGCCACGGCCAACCTCCTCAAACGCATGGAGATAGCCGGGCTGATTGATCGCGTGCGACGCGGACACTATGCCTTGCGCCAGCTAGGGGTGCTCGGCACGCCTGCGGCCGCCGAGGACATTGCGCTTTCCGTCAGTGCGGCGTTTATCGGGATGCCGCATCGTATTGCCTATCGAAGCGCTCTGTACGAGCACGACCTGATCGTCCACCCGGCACGCACCATCCAAGTTGCGGCCATACGCCGGGTGCGGACGAAGACGATCTCCGGCCGCGGGCTCAACGTGGTCATCGAGCCCCTGGAGAAACTCGATGTTGGTCGAATTCGGTGCGGCAATTCCTACGTCGCGGACTTGCATCGCGCCGTCCTAGATGCGGCGGACCGTCCGCGACTCGTCGGCGGGGTGGAGGTGTTGGCGGAGGCGGTCGCAACTGCTGCGCCCAAGTTGAACCCCGATATCCTCATCGACTACGCCCGCCGCTTGGGCTACGCGGCGCCGCTCCGTCGCCTTGGCTCGATGGCCGACACCTTGACGCTGGACCCGCTCGCGGGAGCATTCGCACCCATCAAAGAGATCACTGCGGATCTGGACCTCGAGCCGGGATCGGACGAACCCGTAGCTTGGCGCGATAAACGATGGCGCGTGCGCTGGCCACGGACCGCGGATGAACTGCAAGCCGTCGTCGCCCAATGAGGCCAATCTGATATAGGCCGTCGCACGGAATAGATCAGCGGAGAACGGATCGTTCCCGACTTGCCGGACTGGTGCGGGTGGTTCGGCCCACGACCCGCAACGCTTCACGCGCGACTGTCACCTGCCACCGGGGCGTTGACCTGGCGGTCCACCAGCCCTGCAATGGCCTGCGCGAAGCGCAGTGAGATGCCGGAGCACATGAACTAATATGACGAACTGGGCAGGTTTCGTCGCTACTGCATTAGGAACTAGCTGAAATGCAAATCAGACCCTTCGACAACGACTGCGGCGCGGAGATCGACGGCGTCGAACTGCAGTCCATGTCCGATGAAGAGGTGGAGGCCATCGCCGATGCACAGGCGGCATACGGCGTGGTGTTTCTCCACGGCCAGGCGCTGACCCCCGATGATCAGTTGGCGGCGGCGCGGCGATTCGGCCCGATCAATGTCAATCGTTTCTTCGCGCCCGTTCCGGGACATCCGCAGGTCGCCATGGTGCTGAAGGAGCCTCGCCACGAGCGCAATATCGGCGGCGGCTGGCACACCGACCACTCCTACGACCAGGTGCCGGCGCTCGGTTCGATGCTGTTCGCGCTTGAGGTGCCGAGCGCCGGTGGCGATACCATGTTCGCGAGCATGTACAAGGCCTACGAGGCGCTTTCCCCGGGTCTCAGGCGAACCCTGGCGGGATTGAGCGCCGAGCACTCGAGCCGCCACGTCTTCGGCAGGAGCGCTTACCCCAAGCGGGACGACGACCGCTACCACAACGCCGAGAAAGCCACGCAGGACGCCGTGCATCCGGTGGTGATACGTCACCCGCGCACGGGCAGGCCGGCGCTCTACGTGAATCCCGCGTTCACCGTGCGCATCGCCGGCTGGACGGATGAAGAGTCGCGCCCGCTACTCGAGTATCTCTATGGGGTCGCTGCGCGGGAAGAACACACCTGCCGGTTCCGCTGGGAGGCGGGCAGCGTCGCGTTCTGGGACAACCGCGCCACCTGGCACTACGCGCTCGACGACTATCCCGAGGAACGACGCCTGATGCACAGGGTGACGGTGGAGGGCGAAACCCTGGCCCCGTATCTCTCGGAGCGCTAGGACCGGCGCGAACTCAACAGCCTGACGGCTGGTGCTGCATTTGGTGCTGGCATCGCCTGCAGTTGCCGGATCGGCAGACAGTCCGGCACAGCGCGCTGGCATCAACTCCAGGAGCCTTCAGCCGGGGGTGCTTCCGCAGCCGCTGACGCGTGAGGAAGTGCCGGCAATTTCCCCCGTGTCCGGAGGCGTACTTCCATGCAAGAGCCTTCAGCCGGGGGTGCTTCCCCAGCCGCCGACGCGTGAGGAAGTGCCGGCAATTTCCCCCGTGTCCGGAGGCGTACTTCCATGCAAGAGCCTTCAGCCGGGGGTGCTTCCCCAGCCGCCGACGCGTGAGGAAGTGCCGGCAATTTCCCCCGTGTCCGGAGGCGTACTTCCATGCAAGAGCCTTCAGCCGGGGGTGCTTCCCCAGCCGCCGACGCGTGAGGAAGTGCCGGCAATTTCCCCCGTGTCCGGAGGCGTACTTCCATGCAAGAGCCTTCAGCCGGGGGTGCTTCCCCAGCCGCCGACGCGTGAGGAAGTGCCGGCAATTTCCCCCGTGTCCGGAGGCGTACTTCCATGCAAGAGTTGCGAGTGATCATTGACGACTACGAGGCCCGGGTCTTCACCGGTTCAAGCGGAGATACGCTCCCTTATCGCTTGTTCATTCCTCGTGACTACAGCGCGGGCAAGAAATATCCCCTGGTGCTGTTCCACCATGGTGCCGGCGGGCGGGGTAACGACAACCTGGCCAATCTCGAAGGCCCTTGCCCGCTGGAATGGGCCGACGCTGAACATCAAGCCAGACATCCCTGCTTTATCGTTGCGCCCCAGATTCCGAGACATGCCGAACGGGACGTTCAGAGTGCGCACGGTGGGCGTGTGCTGAGAACGCGTGTTATGCGGGTGCTTATCCGGACCATCCACGAGATTCTTGACGGACTCGAGGAGGAGTTCTCCATCGATACCCGCCGCGAGTATGTAACGGGCTTGTCCATGGGCGGCGAATGCGCCTGGATGTCGCTTGTTGAACGACCTGACCGCTTCGCCGCAGCGGTGCCCATTTGTGCCGGCGACAGGTTCATTGGCCTGTCCCCCGCTGAACTTGGCCAACGATTCGCGCGGTTCCCCTTGTGGATTTTTCACGGCGACGACGATCAGGTCATCTCGGTGGAGGTTTCACGGGAGCTGGTGAAGGCTCTGCAGGATGCGGGCGGAGAGCCGAGGTACACGGAATACCCGGGGGTGAATCACGCGAGTTGGCTGCCTGCGTACCGTGATCCAGACCTGATCGAATGGTTGTTCGCCCAGTCAGTGCCGCCAACCTCGGGAGCCGAACAGCCATGAATCAAGAGTCTGAGAAAGCCGCCATTGCGGCTGTGCACGCGTTTATCGAGTCGTTCAATGCGCAGGACCACGAGCGTCACGCCGAGACGCTGAACTATCCGCACATCCGCCTGGCCAATGGCAGGTTCACCAGGATCGAAAGCGCTGAGATTTTTGCTGAGCTTTCAAAGCGTGGCGAGTCGAGGCTTGCCGAGGAGGGATGGCATCACACCACCGTGGCCAGCCTCGAAGTGGTGCACAGCGGCAACGACAAGGTCCATATCGCGCTACGAAACGATCGTTGCCATGCCGACGGTTCGGTGTATCACAGCTTCGATACGTTCTGGATTGCGACCCTGGTCGAGAGGCACTGGGGCATTCAGTTCCGCTCCAGCTTTCTGCACGCGAGCCAGGTCGGTGCCGGAGTAGCCAACCGACTGCTACCATGATGATCAGACCACCCTTTCCCACGACTGTTTGACGCCGGCACGCACTACTTCCTGTGCCGTTGTCCGGTTAACGATCGCGGTGCTGGTCGACAGATTTGACATTCCGATCCTGGCTAACAAGAGAACCGACAGATGATTTTCAGTGGATGGACGAACCCCCTGGCGTTGCTGCAACTGGAGCTGATACAGAGGGACTACGAGGGCCACCCCGTACCGGAAGACCTGAAGCAACAGGTTGCTGCGCTGGACGATGAAAAAGACGCGATGAACTTCGAGGCGGTGGACATCCTCTACAAGGCCCTCGACAAGCTGCCAAGGGATCCGAAGTTCACCTATGTCCAGCCCAACGACCTGGAAGGCATTCGCAGGGAACGTCCGGATGGTCCGAGACAGCTCGGCGGCCTTGCTGAAATCGACCTGCTGGACAAGTTTCACGGCGCCTGGACCGGGCGTGCCGTCGGCTGCGCCCTGGGCAAGCCGGTGGAAGGCATCGGAATCATGGGACGACAGGGCATGCGTGGGCGGAAGGCCATCAGGACGTACCTGGAAAACCGGCAGCACTGGCCGCTCGACTATTATTTCAGTGGCGTGGACGCCGGAGACGACCTGCAGATTGGCTGCCCCCTGTCCCAGCGCGAGAACATCGCTTTCATGGAACCGGACGACGACATCCACTACACCCTGGTCGCCCTGCGGGTCCTTGAAGACTACGGTCCCGGCTTCAAGTGGCGCGATGTGGCCAGCGTCTGGAACCAGAGCCTGCCCTACTCAGCGATCTGCACCGCCGAAGCACAGGCGATCATGAACTACAACAATGCGGTTCCGAAGAAAGCGCGGTCGGACTGGGTGACACCCGAATACACCAGCATCAACCGGAATCCCTACCGGGAATGGATCGGCGCCCAGATCCGCGCGGACGGCTGGGGCTACGCGTGCGCCGGCAATCCCGAACTGGCGGCGGAATTCGCGTATCGGGATGCCTGCTGGACACACCGGGCCAACGGCATCTACGGCGAAATGATGTTTGCCGCCATCATGGCGGCGGCGTTTGTCGTCAGCGATCCCATCGAGTTGATCGACATCGGCCTGTCGGAGATTCCGCGGAACAGCAGACTGGCCGAGGCTTGCCGGGCCGCATTGGCGCAGGCGCCGGTCTGTGGGGACTCATGGGCGACGAGCGGGGCCGGGCCACAGGCGACGCCGAAGGCGCCGGCTGTGGGGCACTTTCACGCCTACATGGACTGGGTCGAGGAACACTACGGTGACCTGAGCGGCGTGCACACGGTCAACAACGCCCTGGTCGTGATCGGCTCCATGATCTTCGGACAGATGGACTTCCACCAGTCTGTCTGCCGCTCGGTGGAGGGCGGCTGGGACACGGACTGCAATGGTGCGACCTGCGGTTCCATCGTGGGCATAGCCAATGGCTCGACGGCACTGGATTCCACCCTGATCGCGCCGCTGAACGACACGATCAGGCCCAACGTGATCGGGTTCCAGGAAATCAGCATGACCGAGCTGGCGGAGCGGACGTTGAAGGTACACCGGACAATCGTTGCCAACGGGTGACCAGACATGGCAATGAAAGACCCTGTACACCCCGGGTCCATTGTGCGAGAAGACTGCTTGAAACCATTGGCGCTGTCTGTATCGGAAGGCGCACGGCGGCTCGGCGTAGGGCGTCAGACGCTTTCCCATCTGATCAATGAAAAGGCGTCGGTTTCGATCGAAATGGCCTACCGGCTGTCAACAGCATTCGGCTCTACACCCGAAACATGGCTTGGGATGCAGTTGGCCTATGACCTTGCCAAGTCGCGCGACCTGGAACAGAAAATCAAGGTTGAACGCGTCTTCGCCGCATAGGCCGCATAGATTGAGGTCGACCCGCACTCTCAATCTACCAGCCGGGGACCAGGACGGTCGGCGGCGTGTGATTCGCGACGGACATCTTCCGGAACGGCCCGTCATAGCCCGCCGTCCTTTTGATCGGCGCCACCCGACCGGTTTATGGGGGAAATCCCACTTTGTGGGATTGCATGCGATTGACGTTGGGTGTAATAACCTCGCTACAGAGCCCACGCTGGCAGGGTCGGGCGGAATAGCTCGACCAACGCCTGCCTTTGCGATTGCCGCCGTTGCACGGCGGCAAGAGTCTTCGGTGGCGGCTGTTTGCGTGGGGATGGCATGTAAATGGAGAAAGACATGGAGAGACTCGTGAAACTCACATCAACCGCGTCTTTGGGCATGGCACTCGTCCTTTTCGGACTGCCCGCCTACTCGGCCGACGACGCCGACGCTGACGCCCAGGATGACGACACCGAATACATCGAAGAGATTCTCGTCACCGGCGAACGGGGCGAGACCAACGTGCTCGACCGCGCCATGACGGTCACCGGTTTCAATGACCTGATCATCGAGAGACTCGGTGTGCAGAATGCCGATGACCTAGAGGTTCTGGTCCCCGGTCTGCAGAAAGGTAACCGCACTCAGGGTGGCGGTAAGGGTGAGGACGGTCACTATGTCATGCGTGGTGTAGGAAACGACCGGAGCGTCAACTTCTACTCGGACGTTTCCGTGGCTTATTATATCGACGGCGTTTATACGAACCTGAGCTACGCGACGGATAGTACGTTCGACATGGAGCGAGTCGAAGTGAGCCGGGGGCCACAGGGCACTACCGGGGGCAAGGCGTCCATCGCCGGCGCCATCAATCTCTGGTCGCGCAAGCCGACGGATACCTTCGACATGCGCGTGAACGCGGAGGTCACCGATATCTCGACGCAGCGCCTCCAGACCGCCTTCGGCGGACCCATTGGCGACTCCGATTTCAGCTATCGTCTGGGCCTCTCCACCTACACCGGTGACGGCAGGATCGAAAACGTCTATCCCGGTGGCGTTGACGGCGGCAAGCCGGATCAGGTCATCTGGACGCCGCGTCTGCGCTGGACCAACGACCGCTGGGACATTACCGCCCGCTACACCTACCAGACAGACGACGGTACACCCTGGGTATCACTGCCATTGGGGTCCCGCGACACGGTCAATGAGTTCCTGCTGGATCGCAACGGCCAACCCGCTATTTTCACGGATCGCTTGACCGGCGAGGATATACCGCAGCTGAATCCATTCTTTGGCGCCGATGTCGCGCCATCGGTCACTAACTGTTCGAACATCAGCAACGACGGCACACGGGATGAATTCGGTATCATCTGCGACCCCGATGAGTTGCAGTGGAAGATCGCTTTCAACGCACCGATCTACGAGGATGCCGAATCGGAAAACTTATCCCTGGAAGCGATATTCGATTTGACTGACAGCCTCGATGTGACCTATAGGTATGGCTATCACGATGTCGTCAGGGAGACCCTGGACGACCCTGACCAGCTGCCCCGTGAGGGTGGCGGTGTCTGCCCTGCCAATCACCCTAAAGTATTGGGCGGTATGCTCCAGGCGGGCCAGACCAGCCAATATTGTGCCCTGGATGGTGGCGGCAACGGTACCTTCAACGACACCCGCCTCAACCGCGCCCGCCTGTCGGAGCAGACCAGTCATGAGATCACGCTGACCTCAAACTATGACGGTAAGTTCAATTTCACGCTGGGCGCCAATTACCTGGACGGCGAGCGGCCGTCCAATAGCAGGACCTGGGACTTCGGTGCAGGTACCCGGGGTACTCGTGGTAACGACTGGCTGTACAACGACACCTCGGCTGCCTGTCGTGAGAATATCGAGGCCCTTTATGGCTCCGGGGGTAGCTTGAGCGGCGGACAGAACTTCCTGTTGCGTGATCTCTACACCCATGATGAACCCCGGGCCCGAGTCGCTAACCTGCAAAACGTGTACGCCTGTCCGGGTGACCCGGAACTGGTGAACTTCTCAGTCAGTGGCCTCACAAATTTCCATGCGAATCTCAATGGTCAAAGGGTTGCTTTCACGGCAACTAACTGGAACGAGTCCATGGGCATCTACTTCAATGGCGAATACGTCATGAACGATACCTGGACATTCTTCGGTGGTATTCGTCGTGATCAAGACAACAAAGGGCAGCAGCAGCAGGGTAATGGCACCGCCTTTGGTCTTTCCGGCGTGGATTTCTCCCGCTGCAACCATACCTCGCCCTGTGAGGATTATTTTGCGGTCGTGCAGTGGGGCGTGCGTGGTAGCGACATCATTCCCAGCAAGGCCCTGGGGAAATGGAGCGACACGACCTGGAACATTGGCACGCAGTATCGTCCTAATGACGATGTCATGATCTACGGCCGTATCTCCACCGGCTATCGTCCGGGTGGTTCTAAGGGAGCCTTCAGTCTGATGGAAGGCGCAGGCCTGGATGAATTCTGGTTTGAAGCCGAGCAAATGACCAACTACGAACTTGGCGTGAAGGGGCTTTATTTCGATAATGCGCTGCAGTTGTCCGCGACGGTTTTCTTCCAGGACTTCGAAAAGTACTGGGTAGTCTCCGGCCGCTTCAAGACCGCTGCTGAAATTGAGATGGATCCTGAGGGTGGCGTAACAACCAGATCGACCCAGGCGATTGACGACACCACGATTGCCGGTCTTGAGCTGGAAGGCGCCTGGAGAATTAATGATCGCCTCTCGCTGCGCGGGTTCTACAACTACCTGGATACCAACATTGGTCCCTTTCTCTCAATCTACCCATTCAGCCTTCCCGGCGCCCAAGTCGGGTGGCAGTTCCATGAGTATATTGACGGCAATGGCGATCCACAGGTTCATCGTTACTGGGGAACCGGTATCGAGATCGAGTTCGAAGGCAAGCAGTTGCCGAACTCGCCCAAGCACAAGACGTCTCTGACGCTGGCTTACGATTTACCGATCCGTGCAGACTGGGGCACGCTCGAGCTGCTGACGATCGCAAACTATCGCAGCAAGCAGTACGTGGAACACGGTAACGTCGAGGCGTACGCGGTATCTGACTACACCCGTTGGGACCTCCGGGCGAACTGGCAGTCTGCCAATTCCGCCTGGCGGGTATCCGGCTATGTGCAGAATACGCTTGACCAGGCCGCGCTGCACCAGTGGTCACCGCGGGAAGGTGTCGGCAGTCCCTATGGCACCATGGTCGAACCCAGAGAAATCGGCATTCAGGTCAGGTGGCAACTCAACTAGGACGATTGGCGAGAACGCCACAGACCGACACGCCATAGTCAACCAACAGCGCACCGCGGGCCACGGCCCCCGGTGCGCTTTTTTTCGCAGCGAGCGGGTCGGGACACGACACTAGCCCGGATACGCACAGTTAACCAAAAGGAGCCGGACGATGCGCCCCATCTTGGCCCGCAAATCTAACCAACTTCCTGCTGCGGACGCCGATGCATCCGCCCTGCGTGGCCGTGCTCCCTCCAGTCGATTTGACGTACCGTCAAGTACGCCTACATCGCCTTGCGGTCCGCGCGACCACGCAGGACGGCGCCTCGACGCCCTCGCGACGAAAGTTGGTGAAATTTGCGGGCTGATCTTGATCTCTATACTGGCAACCGTCGCGAATGCTGCGGAGCCGTACTCTCCACCCGTCAGGCAGGATTACCCGAACAACGTCTACTGGGGCGACACCCATGTGCACACGTACCTTTCGGGGGACGCCTTCGGCATGGGTACCCGGACAACGCCCGATGAGGCCTATCGATTCGCCAAGGGAGAGACCATACGCGCCACCGGCGGCGGCGAGGCGCGATTGCGTCGCCCGCTCGACTTTCTCATGGTGTCCGATCACGCCGAGAACCTCGGCGTTGCGCCGCGTCTCGCCACCGGCGATGCCGACATGCTGAAAACGGCGGATAGCCAGCGCCATTTCGAAGTGCTCTCCGGCACGCCGGCGGTATCCGATGTCCTGGGGGCGAAGAGCCTCGAGGAGTACAACGACAGCAGCCATGCGCTGGGTATGGCCAAGACACCGAGGGGCGACTACGGAATCGACGACGACTTCAGGCTCGACGTGTGGCGGAGCGTCGTCGCCATCGCCGAGGAGCACAACGATCCCGGCAGGTTCACCACCTTTGTCGGCTACGAGTACAGCAGCAGTTCTCCCACCATGTTGCACCGCAACGTCATGTTCGCGGGGTCGCCCGAACACACCATGTCGCGGCGGCCGTTTTCCGCGTACGACAGTTCGAACCCGGAGGACCTGTGGGCTCACCTCGAGCGCTACCGGGAGGAGACCGGCAGCGATGCCATCTCCATTCCCCATAACAGCAACCTCAGCCGTGGCAACATGTTCGGGACCTTCGACTACGAAGGCAAGCCGCTGACCCGCGACTATGCCAGGATCCGGTCGTCCATCGAGCCGATCGTCGAAGTGACCCAGATCAAGGGCGACAGCGAGACCTTGGGGTCCCTTTCTCCCGACGATGAGTTCGCCGAGCACGAAACGTGGGGCAATTTCTCCGCTTCGAAAGGCATGGCAAGCGAACTGCCGCCGGAGGAGCTGGCAAAGCGATCCTACGTTCGCAGCGCGCTCAAGACCGGTCTCGGCTTCGCCACGGAACTCGGGGCCAACCCCTACAAGTTCGGGATGATCGGCTCGACGGACTCCCACACGGGCCTCGCCACCGCGGATGAAGACAACTTCTGGGGCAAGATGGGCGCCAACGAACCCAACCCGTGGCGCCGGATGACCCAGGCCATTTACGCTTCCGCCGGCTACGCGGCGGTCTGGGCCACCGAAAACACGCGCGACGCGATCTTCGCCGCCTTGAAGCGGCGCGAGGTCTATGCGACCACCGGCCCGCGCATCACGTTGCGCTTTTTCGGTGGATGGGACTACGAGGGCGATGACGCGCTGAGTCCGAACCTGGCCGAGATCGGCTATCGCAAGGGCGTGCCCATGGGAGGCGACCTGGTTCTGCCATCGGAAAGCGCGGCGCCCAGCTTCCTGCTAAGGGCCGTCAAGGACCCCGACGGGGCGAACCTGGACCGCGTGCAGGTCATCAAGGGATGGCGCGACGCGAACGGCGAACTGCACGAGAAGGTCTACGACGTCGCCTGGTCGGGCGACCGCACCACGACGGATGACGGCAAACTCCCTCCCGTGGGATCGACCGTCGATGTCGAGGCGGCGAGCTATCTCAATTCCATCGGCAGTCCAGCACTCGCGACCACCTGGACGGACCCGGACTTCGATCGCAGCGAAGCCGCCTTCTATTACGTGCGGGTGATCCAGATACCGACGCCGCGCTGGACGACCTACGACGCGAGCTTCTATGGCGCCGAGGAGTTCAAGCAGACCCCAACGGCCGTGATTCAGGAGCGCGCCTACTCCTCGCCGATCTGGTATACGCCTGAAGGGTCGTAGGACTATTCGGGCTCTTCGCGACCGGAGGGCAGGACCCTGCCTTCCGCATAGTCGGCACCTTCCACGCTCCTGTCGACCGATGCATTCCAGGCATCGAGTTCGGCCTTCATTCGTGCCGCGATTTCCGGTTCCTTCTCCATGAGGTTGTCCTGCTCGGAGGGGTCTTCGACCACGTTGAACAGTTCGTACTCCTGAGACAATGACGCGAACGCTTCGGCGTCCCACACGCCGTCGACCATCGCCTTTGTGTAGTCGCGGTAGAAGATGAGCTTGTAGTCGTTGTCCAACCAGCCGTACTGGCCCCCTACCCTGAAGCCCAGGGGACGACTTCTCCCCGCGGGCTCGGAAGTGAAGACCGGCATCAGGGAGACGCCGTCATGCACCGCATTGATGTCGTCCGGATCAAGGCTCGCCACTTCGATCAGCGTCGGGAACATGTCGAGCGTACTGGCGGGAAAATTCGATGTCCTCGGCTTCAGGTGGCCGGGCCATTCGATGAGGCCGGGGACGCGAATGCCGCCTTCGTGGAAGGCGTGCTTGGACCCGCGAAGATGGCCGGTGGAATCCGGATTGATGCCCGGATATACGTTTCCGGCCGCGCTTGTCACCGTAAACGTGGGCAGGCCGCCGTTGTCGCTGCAGAACCAGACGAGCGTATTGTCGGCTATACCCAGATCTCTCAAACCCCGACGCAGGTTGCCGATGGACCTGTCCATGGCGACGATCTCGCCATGGTGGACACGGGAGGCTTCCGACAAGTCGGCGAACGCCTCCATGTCCTCGTCTTGGGCCTCGAATGGCCGGTGAGGAGACGCGTACCAGATCATGACGAAGGCGGGCTTGTCCTGTTTGTGCGCCCGCTCGATGAACTGCAAGGCTTCGTCGACCAGAACTTCCGACGACTCCCCGTCGATGCGCTCCGGTGTGCCGTTGCGACTCAGCAGCGGATTGAGGTTGAACTGATTGGTGGCGCTGAGCCAGTAATCGAACCCGAGTTCACCGGGGTTGTGCGGGTCGGACAGTGGCATCGGATTGTCGGCGTCGGGAGAAGCCATGGCGTTGAGATGCCATTTGCCGAAGTGCGCGGTGGTGTATCCGGCATTGCGAAAGGCGACGGACAGTGTTTTCTCCTGCTTGTTGATGGCGCTGCCAACGGTGAACACTCCCGTGCGGTCGTTGGTCCTGCCGGTCAGCACCGTCGCACGAGTGGTGGAGCACTCGGGCGCCCCCGAGTAGAAGCGGTCCATGCGCAGCCCATTCTCGGCCATGGCATCCAGATTGGGTGTCTCAAGGACCGGGTGGTCGTAATAGCCGGTCTGTGCCCAACCCATGTCGTCGGCCATGACCAGAATCACGTTGGGGGACGCGAGTGCGTGGACGGATATCAGGCAGGCAATCATGCCGATGGTCAGTCGTGGCATCAGGTCACTTCTCCTTCGCCGGAATGGGATGCGACTCGCGTAAAGGGATTTACCGGGTCCGGGAAGGACCACCGTACCCAATTCCACTGGAACATGTCCTTCGTCGCATCGTTCCAGCCGATCAGGCGCGCCTTCATTTGTTCGAGGACATCTGCATGTCCGGGATCCTCGCCGAGGTTATTCATCTCCGCCGGATCCGCTTCCAGATCGTAGAGTTCGTCCAGATCGTGGGGTATGTACACATACTTCCAGCGTTCGGTGCGAACCATCCGCTGGGTGCTGTAGCCCCAGACTTCGCCATGGCTTTCGCAATAAACGCTGTCCGGCCAGTCGGCGGGCCTTTCGCCATGCACCAGCGGCACCAGGCTCTTCGCGTCGAGTTCCTCCGGGATTTCCCCTCCGCCCCATTCGATAAACGTGGGCATCAGATCCATCAGGCGAACGAATTCCGGCACCTGTCGGGCCTCAACCCCGGGGATCCTTGCCAACAGCGGGATGCGGAAGACCTCGTCGTACATGGTCCCGGACTTTTCGAAATGCTTGTGGCTGCCCGTGGCGTCCCCGTGGTCCGTGGAAAACACGAATATCGTGTCGTCCTCGATTCCACATTCCCGGATGGCATCCAGCACGCGCCCCACGCAGTCATCGATCAGGGTGACGTCACCGTAGTACTTGGCAACCACGTTCTGCCACCAGGACCAGTCCTTGTCCTCGAGATACCATTCCCGGTGTTTGCGAAGGTGCGCCGCGGGCTTGCCCTCGAACGTCTCATCGAAATTCGGCCAGGGCGGAATGGATGCCGGGTCATACATCGAGGCATAGGGTTCCGGGACGATATTGGGGAAATGGGGCGCCACGTCGTCGATGCGCAGGAAGAACGGCTGGTCTCCCCGGGCTCTCTCTCGCAGCATTTCCAGGCCGACGTTGGTCACCTGCCAGGTCTTGCCCTCTTCGTGGGAATGGGGGTTGGTACCGGCGACCGCGAAATCGCTTCCGGGAAATCCAATCGTTGATTCCGTACCGGGAACGACTCCCCTGGCCCCACGTCCCTGCCTGTGACGATCGAAGCCGAATTCCTCCGGCCCCAGGTCCTGATGTACATGCCACTTGCCCGCATAGTCCAGCGCGTATCCCGCTTTCTTCAAGCGTTCACTGAAAGTGGGAGTGTCGGTGGAAAGTCCCCGGCACCAGGCGGGTGCGATGTGGGTATTGATCATCACCCCGTGATTGTGGGGGTAAAGCCCCGACATCAGGGAAGCGCGCGAGGGCGAACATACCGGGCTGACCGTGTAGGCCTGGTCGAACCGCGTGCCTTCGGCGGCGAGCCTGTCCAGGTTGGGTGTCTTGCAGATCTCGTTTCCGTAGCAGCCCAATGCATCGCGCCTCAACTGGTCGGTCATGAACAGGACTATGTTTGGTGGCATATCGGGATCCTTGCGACAATGTCGCATCGTAGATGGCAACGTGCACCATGACCTTGTTTTGCTCGATGTTATCGACGGTAACGGTGAGATTTGCGGCGAATTCGAGCGTATCACAGGGACCTTCGTTTCATCGCGAGGGAAGTGCAAATGGTTTACCGTTTTGGTGTGCACAAATGCGATACCCGATTCTGGCTGAATCGCGAAGCCGACTATCGTGCTGGCCAAGAGAGGGGAAATCGACACGCTCCAAGATGAAGGGCCGCGAACGAGCCCAAGGCCAAGTGCCCGAGTGAAGCTTCCGGTCGATATCGGCGTACCATAGGTGGACTTGGGTATGGAGGTTGGCGTGCGTAGGGCCAGGTCCTGGGTAGTGATACTCCTCCTTGGCGCGGCTTGTAGCGATGAAGATCCCGCGGATTCGTCCCGGGGCGGGTTTGGCGGGGCTCCGCTGGTGGTCACCGAAACGGCAGCGGTCCGCTCCATTGCGGACATCGTCGAGGCAATCGGTACGACGCAGGCGAACGAGTCCGTGACCATTACCGCGAAAGTCACCGACTCGATCCGACACGTCCGCTTCGACGACGGCGATTTCGTCCAGCAGGGCGACGTCCTGGTCGAGCTTACGAACGAAGAGCAGACCGCCTTGTTACAGGAGGAGGAAGCCGTCAGGCAGGACGCCCAGAACCGGTACGATCGGCTGAAGAACCTTCTCGAACAGCGCAGCATCCCCGTATCCGACGTGGACGAGGCCCAGTCCCGGCTGTCCGAGGCCCGGGCTCGTTATCAGGCCCTCGTCGCGCGTCTGGACGATAGACTGATCCGCGCTCCTTTCACGGGCCTGCTTGGTTTCCGCGAGGTGAGCGCCGGGACGCTCATCACCCCGGGTACGTCCATCACGACCCTGGACGACATTTCGGTCATCAAGCTCGACTTTGCGTTGCCCGAGGTGCATCTGGGCGTCGTTCATCCGGGACTCTCGCTGACGGCCGCGAGCGCGGCGTTCCCTGGCCGGACCTTCGACGCCACGGTCCGGACGGTCGGCTCGCGAGTCAACCCGGTAACCCGGGCGGTGACCGTACGGGCGCATATCGACAATGCGGATGCGCTCTTGCGGCCGGGCATGTTGATGACGGTGAAGCTGACCACCGCGAGTCGCGACGCCCTGATGGTGCCCGAGACCGCCTTGTTGCAGCGCGGCATGGAGACGTTCGTCTACGCGGTGACGGATGGACGCGCGGCGATGACGACGATTGATCTCGGCATCCGCCGTGACGGTTGGGCTGAAGCGCGTGCGGGCATCGCGCCGGGCCAGGAAGTGGTCGTCGAAGGCGTCATGAAGGTTCGGGACGGAGGCCCGGTGCGCCGTGCCGGAACGGCCGGGACGAATCCCGGCGGCGCTCCCCGGGCGAGCGTCGACTAGCCATGTGGCTATCTGACACGTCCGTCAAGCGACCGGTATTTGCCACCGTCATCAGCCTGGCCCTGGTTGCCTTCGGCGTACTTTCGTTCAACCTCCTGCCGCTGCGGGAGTATCCGGACGTGACGCCGCCGGTCATTTCCATCAGCACCTCCTATCCCGGCGCGTCGTCCGACGTCATTGAAAGCCGGGTCACCACGGTGATCGAGGATCAGATCAGCGGCATCGAGGGCGTAAAGGCATTGCGTTCGTCGAGTACCGACGGCAGCTCGCGCATCAACCTGGAGTTCGACCTCGACCGCGATATCGACTCCGCCGCGAACGATGTCCGCGACCGGGTCTCGCGGGCCGTGCGCTATTTGCCGGAGGACGTGCGCCCGCCGGAGATCCGCAAACAGGACTCCGATGCACGCCCGGCCATGTACATCAACGTGCGGAGTTCGGTGCTGAACCGGATGGAACTCACCGACTACACCGAGCGCTACATCGCCGATCGCTTCGCGGCGATCCCCGGCGTTGCCAATGCCGGCGTGCGCGGGGCCCGTCCGGCGATGCGGATCTGGGTGGACCGGCTGGCACTCGCGGCCCGGAACCTCACGGTCACTGACATTGAGTCGGCTTTGCGCCGGGAAAACTTGGAACTCCCGGCGGGCCGCCTCGAGACCGCGGATCGGGAACTCACGGTTCGGCTCGCGCGCGGTTACGAGTCCGCCGAAGACTTCCGCGAGTTGGTGGTCGCGCGAGGCGAGGACGGTCACCTGGTGCGTTTAGGCGAGGTTGCGACCGTCGAGGTGGCGCCCCTGGACCACCGCTCGATCTTCCGTGCGAACGGCCTGCCGACGGTCAGCATCGGAATCATCAAGCAGTCGAAGGCGAATACGCTCGAGACGCTGGAGCAGGTGGGGGCCGAGATCGACAAGATCAACGACGCGATTCCGGACCACATGCACGTCTCGAAGGGATCAGACGACTCGGTGTTCATCCGCGCGGCGATCAACTCGGTCTACCGCACCATCGCCATCACGACCGTGCTGGTGAGCCTGGTCATCCTCGTGTTCCTGGGCTCTATCCGGACCATGGCGATACCGGTTGTCACGATCCCGGTGTGCCTCGTCTCGGCCTTCATCGCCCTGGCGGCATTCGGTTTCACCGTGAACCTGATCACCCTGCTTGCCCTCGTGCTGTCCATCGGGCTCGTGGTGGACGACGCCATCGTCGTGCTGGAGAACATCCATCGGCGAATCGATGAGGGAGAGACGCCCCTGGTTGCCGCGTACAACGGGACGCGGCAGGTCGGTTTCGCGGTGATCGCGACAACCGCGGTGTTGGTGGCCGTGTTCACGCCGATCATGTTCCTCACCGACAACATCGGTGTCATCTTCGGTGAGCTGGCGGTGACCATCGCAGCGGCGGTGGTGTTCTCAAGTGTCCTCGCGCTGTCGCTGACCCCGGTGATGTGCTCCAAGTTCCTGCGCGCTTCGGGCCGCGAAAACCGGCTGACGCGGTGGATCGACGGCGGCTTCTCCCGGCTTAGACGCGGCTACATCAGCGTCTTGCGCGTACTCATCCGACACCGCTGGGTGGCGGTGCTGGTTGCGGTCGGCACGCTGGGTGCCGCCTATTTCCTGCTCGAGGCGGTGCCGCGGGAGTACGTCCCGGAGGAAGACCAGGGCGCGTTCATGGCGATGTTCTCGGGGCCGGAGGGCATGGGCATCGAGCGCATGAAGCGCGAAGCCCTGAAACTCGAGGTTCCGGCTCGGCAGATGATCGACGAGGGCCTCGCGCAGGTCGTCGTGATGGCCGTTCCCGGGTGGGGCGGCAACTCGTCCAACAGCGGCGTGATCATGGTCGTCCTGAAGCCGTGGAGCGAGCGCGAGATCAGCACCAGTGACGCCGCGGCGCGTGTGAACGCGGCGTGGCGGAATGTTCCCGACGTACGCGCGTTCGCGTTCGTGCGTTCGGGCCTGTCCCGCATGGGCGGAGGCCGACCCGTTCAGTTCGTGCTCGGCGGTCCCGATTACGAGAACCTCGCCGAGTGGCGGGACCTCATCTTCGAGCGGGCGCGCGAATTCCCGGGCCTGCAGCGCGTCGACAGCGACCTGAAGGAGACCCAGCCCCAGGCGGTGGTGCGAATCGACAAGAACCGCGCGGCTGCGCTTGGCGTCTCGGTCCAGAACATCGGCAGGACGCTGTCGACGATGATGAGCGAGCAGCGGATCACGACCTACGTCAAGGACGGCGAGGAGTACGACGTCATCCTGCAGGCCCGTGACGACCAGCGCGCGTCCGCCGAGGACCTTTCGAACATCTACGTGCGATCGGATTCCACGGGCGAACTGATCCCCCTGGCCAACCTTATTCATGTCGACGAACAGGCCGGCCCCGGCTCGCTCAACCGCTACAACCGGCTGCGTGCCGTCACCATTACGGCAGGGCTGGCCCCGGGCACCGTCCTGGGCGAAGCATTGGAGTTTCTGGAACAGGTCGTACGGGAGTCGTTCCCGGACCAGGCGCGGATCGACTACCAGGGCGAGTCCCTTGAATACAAGGAGACGAGCGGCAGCCTGGCGTTCACCTTCGGCCTGGCGCTGCTCATCGTCTTCTTGGTGCTTGCCGCGCAGTTCGAGAGCTTCGTGCATCCGCTGGTGATCCTCGTCACGGTGCCGTTGGCGGTGGCGGGCGCGTTGCTCGGTCTCTACCTGACGGGACTGTCGATCAACATCTTCAGCCAGATCGGCATCGTCATGCTGATCGGGATCGCCGCCAAGAACGGGGTCCTGATCGTCGAGTTCATCAACCAGATGCGCGATGCCGGCCGCTCGTTCGAAGAAGCGATCATCGAGGCGTCGGGCATTCGCCTGCGGCCCGTCGTCATGACCACGATCTCCACGATCATGGGTTCGATCCCGCTGATTCTCGCGACGGGGGCGGGCTCGGAAAGCCGCATGGTGCTCGGCGTCGTGGTGTTCTCCGGGGTGTCGCTCGCGACCTTCCTGACGCTGTTCATCGTGCCGTCGTTCTACGCGCTGCTCGCGCGGCGGACCGGGTCGCCGCAGTCCGTGTCGCGCCGGCTGGCGAGTCTCCTGGGAAGCGCCCGTTAGCTGACCTGTCGCGGGTGGTGGCCGGTGACGGGGTGACGGGAAACGGCATCGCCCCCGCCTACGTGAAAACGCCGACGGTGATCGAACAGTTGAGCGAGGCGCAGAGTACCTATGCCAACGAACCTACTGGCGTAGTCCCACGGGTGACCCAACCTTGGCATCATCGAACCACCAGGTGTCGATGACGCGAGCGAGTCCGTCCGTCAGGTATCCGAAACTGGCCACATCGTCCTTGGGGCGCCCGAACTTATCCCAATACAGGAAACGTTCCTCCTCCGGCATATTGAGGGGAATGTGATAGAACCCCCATAACAGGACACGGTCCAGGGCCCGGCAGGCAACTGATGCGGTTTCCATATCCGGTGTACGCTGGGCGCGTTTGATCAGGAAATCGACCGCCGGATCACTAATACCCCCAAGATTGGCTCCTGCTCCCGGCCCGGCATATTCGGAACTGAAATAGTAGTGCAATGACGCCATCGGTGGGTTAACAAAGGATATGTCACTCAGGAACATGTCGAATTGCCGTTGTTGCCTCACCCTGACCGTCTGGACGGTTTCGAGCAGCCGCAAACGCGCGTCAATGCCCAGAGTACCAAGCGATTGGATATAGGGAAGCAGCAGACGTTTCGCCCAGGCATGCTGCGTTGCGATCTCCAGCGTAAAAGGCTGACCCCGCGCATTCTTCAGGCGACCATCGACGATCACCCAGCCCGCGTCTGCTAACAGCTGACGTGCCCGGTCCAGCACAGCCCGGTTCAGACCGTTCCCGGTCGATACGGGCAATGCAAAGGGTTCCGTGAAAATGCGTTCGGGGATCTGGTCACGAAACGGTGCCAGCAGCGCCACCTCCTCCTCGCTGGGTAATCCCGTCGCCGCAAGTGTCGAGCCTGCAAAGTAGCTCAGCGCCCTGCGCTGGGAATCATGCTGAAGCACACGATTCTGCCACTCGAAGTCGTAGGCCAGGGTCAACGCCTCCCTCACCCTTGGGTCACGCAACATCTCGCGTTCGGTATTGAATACCAACGACCACTGCTGCCCAATGATCCTGGCAACCTGACGCGTATCCTTCAAGAGACGACCTGACTGCAGCGCGGGAATGTCATTTGCGGCATGCCAGTAGCGAACATCTCTTTCCACGTAAAGGTCGAATAAGCCCTTGCGGAACGCTTCCCGTGCCACCGTGGCGTCCCGGTACACTTCGTAGTGGATCCTGTCGAAGTTGTGACGACCACGGTTTACCGGCAGATCACGAGCCCAGTAGTCCTTAACGCGCTCGTACTGGACATGGTCTCGATTGTGACCGGCAACCCGATAAGGCCCGTTGCCAAGTGGTACCTCGAGCGAGATTTCATATGGGTCACCGCGGCCCGCATAGTAATGTGCCGGTTTAACCGGGAACGTGGTCATCGCCAACAGATTGAAATGGGTGAACACGTCACGATGGCGGATCACCAGTTCTCTGTCGTTTAGAATCTCGAACGACTCGATCCAGGAATCGAGATAAGCCTTGCTGATCGCGGCAGTAGTGAACGACGCTAGAGCATCGTACGAAAAACGCACGTCACGGGTGGTAATCGGAGCACCGTCGTGCCAGCGCGCCCGGGGGTTCAATCTGATGAACAGCGACTTTAGATCCGCCGAAAGCGCGATTCCGTCCGCAAGCAGACCATACACCGCTGACAATTCATCCGCCGACCTCACGAACAACCTATCGTTGGTCCTGTGCAGACCTGGGGCAGGTCCCGCGTCCATACCCCAGGCGCCAGAGAAGTTTCGGATCGGGTGCGTCGTCGACAGCGTCAGGCTCCCGCCCTTGGGTGCGAACGGATTCGAATACGCGAAATGCGTGAAATCAGCGCGATATTTCAGGTCGTGCAGGAGTGAAATCCCGTGCTGGTACTGAGGTGTCTCGGCAAGACAAACCGATGACAGCAACAACAGGGCGGACACCAGCCTCATATGGCCCCCTGGTGATGTCGCGACTATGGGGGAGAGCTGCGAATCACCAGGGGCTGCCATCGGTCTAGCTGCGCACTACAGTCTCCAGCGTACAGCGGCCTGGAATCGACGACCTGCGTGGGTTGCCTGCACGACGTGCTCCATCATGCTGGTCCCCAGCAGGTTGTAGTAGTACACGTTTTCGTCGGTCAGGTTGATCCCTTCCAGCATAATCGAGATGTTTTCGCTCACGGCATAACCGAAGGATGCATCCCATTGGTCGTACGCGTCGACGAATTTGGGATGTCCCTGGCCATCGGAAATCGAATCATTGAAATCATCCCGGTAGTTGTAGGATACGCGACCACTCCACGGACCCTTCTCGTAGAACAAGGTGAGGTTGATCGTGTTTTCGGACAATCCCGAAATACCGTAGGCCGCACCCGTCAGCTCGTTCAAGAAGTCCGACCCGGAATTGATGTACGTATAGTTGGCGATTATGCCGAGACCATCCCACGGTGCCGGGAGTAGACCCGCAAGTGTGCGCTGAAACGCCAGCTCAGTACCGACCAGGTCCGACTTCCCGGTGTTAAGCGGTCTAAAGGCAATTAACACAAGGGGTTGATTGGTCTCGGGATCGATGATACCGGGCCATGGGGTTGGAGTTTGTTCCTGCTGAACGAACGCTTCGATATTCTTGGCGAAAAGGCCAACCGAGGCAATCGAGTAGTCGTCAAAATACCATTCCACCGATAGGTCCAACTGCACCGCGGTGGTCGGGTCTAGCGTGCCGTTGCCGCCACGCATGGTACGGTTCCTCGCCTGAACGGTTAGTCGCGGACTCAGGTCAAGAAACCTTGGGCGAGTCATCACTTTTGCTGCCGCAACCCGCACGACGATGTCGTCTGTGGGATCGAATCGTAGATTCAGGGCGGGCAATATCTCCGTGTAAGCATGGGCGATTTCGGTAAACGCAGGTGGGGAAGTAATGATCTGAGGCGACGATGGGTCGCTATAGTCGATATGGACGGGTTCCGTGATTTCCCCGATCGACCCGGTGTTGTTGTCCACATAGCGCACGCCGAAGTTACCCGTATACGGCGTATTGCCGAGTTCACCAGCAAACGTCACCATGGCGTAAATCGCGTTGCCATCGTCGTCGTGGTTGAGGTCTTCGTTAAAAGGCAGGCTAAAGTCCGGGAAGTTGGCCTGGGACTCCGCCGTATGCATCTGCCAAGGCTGAAGTGCCGATACCGGGACGGTTTCAAGGGCATTCGCCAGGAAGTCAAGGTTTGGGGCAGGAGTGTTCGCCGGGAAATTCATACCGAGTCCGGAGAGGAAGTCTCCCTCTGCCGGGTGTGCAACGCCACCGCCGTGTGCTGATATCGGTTGCCCCCGCCAGGTGGTGGTGCCCAGGTATCGAGACCTGTCACGGCGATCCTGCCGGTACGTTCTGGCACCAACCTGGATCGTATCCAGCCAGTCCCCGTCAAACTCATAGGTGACATCCACTCGCCATTGTGAACTCCGATCATCGACCAAATGGCCTGCTTTCGTCGACCAAACGACGTGATACCAATCGGGGTCAGTTATTGGGTCGGCCGAGGTCATCGACGGTAATCTGCCTGAACCGTACTTCTCCCAGGTCATCTGCGTGCCGGTGTTTCGCATCAGAGCACCCGAAAGGAAAATGGGCGCTTCCGTGTCAGAGACCGACGCATCGAAGTTGACGGAAACGTTGTCAGTAGCCTGGAACTTCAGATTGACACCGAGATTCACGTTTTCCGCTTCGACCGTCTCCGTCTGGTTCGAAAGGAACAAACCGGCCGTGGTGGAAATCTTGGTGAATATGGTCGTACCGTTGTCTTCTATGAACTCTGCTTCGGTGATCCTGTTATTGCCCTGGCGGACACGGTAGTCCCGCCAGTAATCGGCCTCATTAGTCTTGTTGTTGGTATACAGCACATCGAATGTGATATCGAGGCTATCCGACGGTTGCCATTGCACGGACGAGGAGACATTCAGGCGATCACGATCCGTAGTATGTAATTCCGCATTGAGCTGCTGCGGGTAATAACCGCTACCTATCTCCACGCCGTCGATATTGACTGTTCTGAAAACATGCGACCATCCCTGCAGGTTGTCTGTGCGAAAGACTCGATTGTCCCACTGTGCTGACATCATGAAACCGAGGTTATCGGTTAACACGTCGCTGTACATCGCGAACACACCGGGCGCCGTGTCGTTCGCCAGCTCATTTCGCGTGGAGTCGAATGAGAAGGCGGCGTGCCGCTTGCCCAGTTCAAGGGGTCTGCGCGGCTGGATGTCCACAAAACCGCCGAGGCCGCCCTCGACGTGATCCGCCCGTGGCGACTTGTGGACCTCCACGGCCTGCACCAGCCCGGACTGGAATGCGTGAAAGCCGACTGCGCGCGACTTGGTATTGTTCGAACCCATGCCGTCGAAGTCTCCCGGAGCGACGTTGGACGCCGAAACACGCCCATGGACCGTCGTCTGCACGAATTGCGGACCGAGTCCGCGAACGCTGACAAACGCGCCCTCACCCGACTTGCGGTCGATGGCGACGCCGCTCACCCGTTGCAGGGATTCGGCCAGGTTCTGATCCGGAAATGCGCCGATATCTTCCGCGGTAATCGCGTCGACAAAGTGATCGGCGTTTCGCTTCCGTTCCAGCGATCGCTGGAGGCTGCCCCGGATACCCGTGACAACAATTTCTTCGATGATTTCCTCATCTGCATCTGTTGCATCTGCAGCTTGTGCTTCCGCCGCGCCTGTTACCGGCGCCAGCACGACCGCGGCCAGTAATGCCGTCGCTCGTTTGAATAATGACTGCTTGTTTTGCATGGTTTCGCTCTCCATTAATGGCTCCTCTGATCTGATCGACGCCGACGCGTTGCTGGGTCGTACGACGATCACTCCTCGCTTTACCAGGTCGTAAGCCAACGGGGTGTCAGCGAGGATATGCGCGAGCGCCTCCTCCACGGTGAACGGACCCTTTATCCCCGGGGTCCGGACCTGATCCACATCATTGGACTGAAACAACGTCAGGAATTCGGTTTGTTCGGCCAGCGCCTTGAGGGCGACATCGGCTGTCCCGGCGGGAATATCCAGCTCGAATGTCGGTCCATCAGCCGGGGCCGATATGCCTGTCATCAACAACACGGTCAGCAGGCAGTACCGAATTTCGGTCCTTGCAGTCCGCAAATGTCTCCCCTCACAACTTACGGCCTACTTCACTAGTAGGTATGAAGAAAAAAAACCGCCAATTATTCCGGGGTGTCAACTGCACGGCTCAACATTACGGTGTCCGTGCCCACCCGGGTCATCTGGATATCCCCGTGGATCGACAGCGCCTCCAGGAGCAATTCGGTCTCGCCCACGCGAAACAGGCCATCGAATTCCCTTTGCTGTAACTCGGGGTCCAGTATCGAGATGCGCATCCCGGTATGGCGGCTGACTTCGGATACCACTTCTGTGAGTGGCGACCGGTAGAAATACAGCAGACCCTCGCGCCATGCGAGTTTGTGCCGCAGGCCGCTATCGCTGATTGGCCTGATGTCCGGTTGCGGCGCCGTCTCGGTCTCGTTCACCGGCAGTTTCAGCGTCTGCTTCTCCTGCAGTTGAATGGGTGCTGCGCTTTCTACCGCCGGGCCGACCTCTGCTGCCCGTATTGTCATGGAGGATACCGCCACCATGCCTTCGGTGACTGAGACTTCCACGTCCTCGTCCACCAGCCGAACAACGAAGGCGGTGCCGACCGCTGTTATCCGGCGACTGCCCGCGTTGACTACGAAGGGTCTGTCAGGATCTTTGGCAACGGTAAACAACGCCTCGCCCCTGAGCAACGTGATCTCACGCACTTGCGGGGTGAACGAAATCTCCAACCGGCTGTCGGTATTCAGCGCGACGTGGGAGCCATCGGCCAGTTCATGTTCCGCATACTCACCGACCCGGGTAACCAGCGAACGCTCCGGCTCGCCCTCGTTGAACTGGGTAAAAAGGACCAGCACGGCAACGAACAGCATGGCCAGGCCCAAGGCCGGATACAGCATTCTCCCTCGTCGCTTCCTCAGCACCGGCTCGAAGGTAGCGGCCGCCTCCTCAAGCGGGCCCGCAAAGTCGTTCATGACGTTCATCGACGCCGACAGCTCTGCGATGCTCCGAATTTCCGCCACATGCCTGTGGCTTCTGCCCATCCATTCGCGCAGCGCCGCCAGGTCCGCGCTGTCCATTTCACCAGTTTCCAGTTGCGCCAGCCAGGCAGCAGCTTCCAGGCGGATGACTTCGGTGCTGGGGGTCGCTCGCTTCATGTTCGTTTGTGCCCTTTTAGAGACGTCGGGACGACCGCGAGGTGGTCGCCCACGGATTCATCATCGAAATCCTCGCGGCAGCGTTTCATCCCCGCCACAACGTGTTTTTCGATTGTACTGATGGAAATTCCCAGCTTCGCGGAGATTTCCCGGTGGCTGTAGCCATAGACTTTTTTCAAGACAAACACCCGCTGACACCGCCTCGGCAGTTTGAGAACCGACGCGACGAAGCGCTGCATACGCTCGTGATCGTCGGCAATCTGCTCCACCGAGGGCCCGTCCTCGACAAAGTCGTCCGGCGTAAACTCATCCACAAGATCCAGCACCGACCTGGACCGCGCATCAATCTCGGTGCGCACGATATTCCGGGCGACGCCGAACACGAATGCATCTGGCGTCTCGATGCGCCGGACCTTCTCAGCCTCCAGCGCACGGGTGATGGTTTCCTGGCAGATTTCCTCCAGAATGTGCGTATCGTTGAAGTACCGCCGGATGAATGCACGAATAAAGCGCTCTTTCAGACGAAAAGCGTCCAAGACCGCTGACGTTTTACGTACATTCATTATGTATTGAGTATGGTTTTCGGGAGAAACCCGCTAGTGGGATCGATACAAGGTGACAGAGTAAACCCACCGCGGGCAAGCGGATAGGACGAATAACCGCCCGAAACGGGATGGTCGCGAAATACGGTTGATTGACGACATCAGGCGAGGTCACCCCGGCCCCTGGACTCCAAGTATCTGGGTTGGGTTCGTTTCGTATCGTCGCGCCAGAATGCGGGCGCGCTTGTAGCTCTCCCGGGCCGCATCCTGATCGCCTAGCTGGTCGTGGATTTCGCCCTGCAGTTCGTAGAATCGGTGGTCCCTGCGGTAAAGGCGTATGGCTTGCGATACGAGTTCCAGGGACTCGGCGGGCATCTCTGCCCGGTAGGCGCGTTGCGCGAGGATGTAGTAGGCGTAGCCGTCACGAATCCGCGAATGCGCCATGCGCCGTTCGTAGAATCGCGCGTTGGCGCCCTGTCCGAGCGCTTCGTGGGCGCTCGCGAGTCCCCGGATGGCCGGGCCGTGGTCGGCGTTGAGGGACAATCCGCGGCGGTATGCGGCGATCGCGTGGTCGAAATGGCCCCGCTGGGCGTAGAACACGCCGAGATTGGTCCATAGGTCCGGGTTGTCGGGCGTCTGGTCGATCGCCTTGCGAAGGTAGACCAGCGCGCTGCGTTGGTCGCCTTCCCTCGCATGGGAGAAGGCCAGGTTGTTGTAGTGCAGTCCGAGGGCGTAGCCGTCGTCCACGGCGTTCCGGTCGTGAATGCTGTTGGCGTACTCCCTGCTGAACTCGATCGTGATCGGGCTGCGTCCGGGTACGCCGGTCACCCTTACGTTGATATGCCGGTTCAACACGACCATGCCGTCGACGCTGTCGTAGTCCGGGGGTATGTCGACCAATTGGTATTGCGCATCGAAGCCCGCTTCCCGGGCCAGAGCGATGAACAGGCTCGAGAATGAGAGGCAGTTGCCGCGTCTCTCGACGAATGCCTCCCGGGCCGTCAGGTTCGCATATGCGTCGTAGCGGCTCGGCACGTCACCGACATCGCGCATCCGCTGGAGCAATCTCCAGAAGCGCCGGGCCTTGTTGGGCACTTCCTGGAGGTCCGCGACGAACTCGCGCATGTCCTCGTTGGTGGCGACGATATCGATGTCGGGATGCTCGGCACCCGATATCGCTTCGCCCAGGATCGCCTCGCCCGAGAGCAGGTCGGCATCGGAAATGCGGTCGTCGGTGAAATCTACGGTCGTCTGACACCCCGCAGTCGCAAGGAGCATCCCAACCACCCAGCCGATGTGACCGGACCGCCGCATTCGATACCTCAATCCGCGAAGGGCGATGTCTTGACCGAAAGGCCATTCTAAAAGCGATTGCGGCGCAATCAAGCATCCTGCCCATGTGTGAGAATAGGATTGCATTCGTTGGGACTGGTTTGGCTGGGAGATTGGGACGATGAGACTGGGTGGACCCACTTTTGACATCGAGGAAGAACCGGGGGCGCTGGTGAGCTACCACCAGGAAAACGGTTTTTCCGCCGCCTTCATGCGGGAGGTGGAGGACAAGGTGAAGCGCGACGAAATCCTGGCCGCGTACGGGGAAGCGAACATCCTTCCCGCGGAACTTGGCGCCTATCGCCTGAACATCCTGCAGACCGATGCGGCTCGCCGGCAGGAAAACCTGGACGAAATATCCCGCAAGCTCGCGTACGCGGACGAGGCGGGGATTCGCTGCTGCGTCATCCACGGCGGTTCGTATGAGCCCGAAGGCTGGGGTACGCCGAACCCGGACAACCAGAGCGAGCGCGCCTTCGAGGACACGGTCACGGCTGTTCAGGCCATCCTGGATCGCGTGCAGCCAAAGCAGGCGAAGCTCACCCTGGAGCCAGAAAGGTGGCTGTTGCCCGATGAACCCGGGGTCTACCTGAGGCTGGTCGAAGCCATCGACCGCCCCGGCTTCGGCGTCCACCTGGATCCGGTCAACATCATCGCAAGCCCAAAGACCTTCTATGACAGTGGCGCGTTGCTGAAAGAATGCTTCGGCACGCTCGGCCCGCACATCCTGAGCTGCCACACCAAGGACGTCGTCACGGTCGACAGGTATCCCTATCACCTCATTGAGACCTACACGGGTAACGGCATGCTGGACCACGACGTCTATCTCGCCGAACTGGACAAACTGGACGCGGACGTGTCGTTGATGATCGAACACCTGACCGCAGAACAACTGCAGAAGGCGCGCGACTTCCTGTTCGAACGGGCCGAGGAACTGGGCCTGGCTTTCGTGATGCCGGTGAAGTGATCGCGGGTTTTCTGGATGCAGCGCATGACACCTCGAGGAGAATCCTGATGCCCGACTACCGCCCACACCACATTCACCTGATGAGCCATGACGCCATGGCGGCGGGCGCCTTCTACGAGAGAATGTTCGGCGCGGAACTCGTCGCCTCGAAAGGGGCCAACGGGTTGCCGCGGGCGAACATGATGCTGGGCGATCAGATCATCCTGATCTCCACGGTCACCGAGAACGTGACCCAGGCGGCGTCAGGTCCGCACAGTTGCCTCGGGCTGGACCATATCGGCATCGCCGTCGATGACTTGCCGGCGGCGATAGCCGATCTCGAAGCCAAAGGCGCCGAGTTCCTCATGAGGCCGCGCGGCGAACGGGCCAGGATCGCCTTCCTGAAGGGCCCCGACTTCGTCACCATCGAACTGGTGCAGACGACTTGAGCGACCCACGGATGGCAAGTCGAAGTCCTGAACAACCGAATCTGCTTTTCATCTTGTCCGATGACCAGGGCGCGTGGGCCATGGGCTGTGCCGGAAACGCGGAGATCAGATCGCCCAACCTGGACCGCTTGGCGCGGGAAGGAATCCGCTTCGACAATTTCTTCTGTGCCTCGCCGGTGTGTTCGCCCGCCCGTGCATCGATCCTTACCGGTCGGATTCCCTCACAGCATGGCGTGCATGACTTTGTGAGCATGCCCCACGATCGGGAGGGCAGGCCCAACCTCGATGTGCCGGCGAACAGTATTCACTTTCTGGCCGGCATGCCGAGTTATGCGGATCTGCTGGCCGAAGTCGGCTACGACACCTGCCTTTCCGGCAAGTGGCACTTGGGCGATTGCCTGCAGCCACGCTGCGGTTTCCAGAAGTGGTATCCGATGCCCTATGGCCAGTCCAGCTACAGGGATGTCCCCATGGTCGAAAGCGGTGCAGTCAGGTTGCACGAGAATACCTATGCGACCGATCTCTTTACCGACAATGCGCTGGAGTTTCTGGAGGACCAGGTCGATGAGGACCGGCCCTTCTGCCTGACCCTGACCTACACGGCGCCGCACAGGCCGTGGGGAAGAGAGCATCACCCGGAGGAGACCTGGGATGACTATTATGACAACTGCCTCTTCGAATCGACGCCCGGCCTGGACGAGCCGGTGCCGCCGGGCTTTCAGCGATACACGTTTGAAAGGCCGTCGACAGGCGCTTCGACCACCATCGATTCCGAAAAGCGAAAGCAGCACCTGACCGGGTATTTCGCTTCGATTGAAGAGATGGATCGCAATGTCGGTCGCTTGCTGGACTGGCTGGAATCCCAGGATCTCAGGAGCAATACGCTGGTGGTATTCATGGGTGACAACGGCATGAACATGGGCCATCACGGCATCTACGGCAAAGGCAACGCAACCTGGCCGCAGAACCTGTTCGATACCGGCGTCAAGGTCCCCTGCCTGATCAGTCGGCCGGGGCATGTCCCGGAAAACCAGGTCAATACCGATCTGCTGAGCCAGTACGACTGGCTGCCTACCTTCTTGGACTATGCCGGCGCCGCGGATCGTCTACCGGGCGGGTTGCCGGGATGATCGTTCGCGCCATTGCTGGCGGGTCAGGCCGGTGGGGAAAGAGAGAGCATTTTCGTATTCGACGAGTATGGACCGGTACGCATGATCCGCTCGCGGGAATGGAAACTCATCTGGCGCTACCCGGCCGGCGCCCATGAACTCTACAACGTGGCGGAAGATCCGGAGGAGCGCGTCAATCTATTCATTCAGCCCGGATACGCGGACTGCATCCGCGCGCTGCGCCGGGAACTGGACGACTGGTTCTCGAGATACGTGGAACCACAACTCGACGGCAGCAAACTGCCTGTGACCGGATACGGTCAACGGGATCATGCGACGAGAACCGATGCCTTTGACTATCGACCCAGGAATTGAGCGCGGTGCAGACAACGGCTTGATGGGGTAACGAGAGCATGACCGATATGGTGTGCGGATAGGACGGTTATTGATCTTTTTGGGGAAACCGAGGGTCAACGTTCGCGCCGATTCGCCTCGAATCTCGACGAATACCTTTTGGGTTACACAGTCGGTTGTCTCGCCATTCTTTGAAATTCGCCCATATCGTGAGCAATAATCGCCACAAATATGGGGAATTATACATTTAACTTGACGCGCCCCGCCCGATAGCCTACCTTCCTTTCCGTCACATTCCCCGAAACCCTTACGCCGGGTTGCCCGCTGAATACCACAGCGCAGGCGAATAGGCGGGATTCCTTTTTTCGGGAAGTGTGACAACGACCCGGCACCCAATCGCCGGGAAAAAAGGAATGAGCCTTGGGCAAGACTCGACCTCACCCAAGGCTCTGCCGCGCATTGGGTTGTGTCCGTCGCGCGGCGGTCTGAGTATTCGCAGCCCGCCTTTCAATCGCAACCCCAACGCGCGAACCGCAAGGGGAGCTCATCATGGTTTTCACCCAAAGCGGTAACAGGGAGGAAACACCATGAGAATCTTGCTGTCGCTATTCGCCATCCTTTTCTGCGCTTCGGTCGCCGAAGCGGGGAAGAACGCCTGGACGTTCAAATCGGAGCAATACGGCTCGAGCGGCGGGACCGGCCGCCTCGAAATCAACATCCAGCGCAAAGGCATCACGCCGTTCAGCGTTCAAATCGTGTGCAGGGAAGTCGTCGGGCTGTACGAATCGATGCCTGTCGCGCAGAGAATCGAACTGACGATGGCGGTCGTTTGGCAGGACGGCCTGACGACCTCGGCCCTCGATGCGCCGCCCAGGGCGATCCAGAGAATCGTGTCCGAATGGTACCAAAGCACGAGCGGAGGCTTTCCCGTTAGCGCCTATTTGGATTTCGGCGAATCCGCGACCGTGGAAGGCCGGATAGGCGGCGAAATCAGGAAAACGCTGCTGATTTCTCTCCGCGACTTCGAGGACGGGTGGGACGAGTTTCAATCGTACTGCACGAGCCTTTGAAGGCTATCGGCGCACGGGGAGCGAATCATGGGTAATCGTCATCTGCAATCAATGGGTGCGGTCGGGGAACCGAGACGCGCCAAAACGATGAAGAACGATGCGAAGATGGCATGGTGGGAGCCGTTATTGGAGCTGCTGCTGACGCCTGCCGGTTTGATCTGCTTGGTTATCGGCAGCTGCACCGCCTACATCTACAGCCGCGAGCCACCTTCGCAGGCAGAACTCAATGACGCGGTACGACAGGCAAACCAGGAATACGCCCAGGAGTGTCAGGATTTGTTTGCCGTTTGGAATGCGGGACTCGCGACAGATGCGCAGAAAGAGCGCCTGCAGGACTGCATTCGAGACTTCGGCGAGTTGTGATACAGTGTCCTCGAAACCCTGTCTGATATCCTCCCCTATGACCACCACACCGAAACGACCCGACTACGGCGACGCAAAGCCGGAAGATCTGGCGCGGGCGCTGCTGCGTCCGACGCGAACCAAAACCAACGGGAGGACGCAGCATGGCCGCAAACCCCGAAGGCGATAGAGGTCGGAATCGAACGATTACGGACGCTGATGTCAGGTCAATCGCTAATGCTACGGCTTCGGCTGTCGTCAACAGCGCAGATTTGATTGAACTCGTCACGAACATTATTGATGGCGAGTTGGACGTGAAGCTAAAGCCGATTCACGATCGCCTAGATGTGATGCGCAAAGGATTGCGCATTGCGGGCGGCGGTGCCTTCGATCCCGCAAATGAGTAACTCAACGCTCGCTACCAAGGGCGACTTGGCGGACGCGGAGAAGGGCATCCGGGCCGACATAGAACTGCTACGGTTCGACATGACCGCCTTGACCGGCATGGTTCGAACCATCATGGACCACCTGGGAATTTCCGAGCCGTCCCCGCCCGCTCGCTAAATATTGGCGCGCAATAACGTTACATTATTGCGCCACATATCAACGCGCCCCTGCGGCGAGGAACAGCAGAATTAGGCCGACAAGGATGAGTGCAGCCCACCATCCGTTCATTCGGTTCATCGGGTCAGGGCAAGGCGCCCCATTGGCGCAAGCGTTCAGTCAATTGGTCGATGCGCTTGCGGCTGTCCACGACGCCATTCCATACCGACACCACGTCGGCATAGGACGGCCACTTGTTCTGGTCCATGACATGACTGTCCGCGTTGAACGTGGACAGCAGATTTTCGGCGGACTGAAATTGCTTCCGGTAGGTTTCCGCTTTGGCCTCATAGCAGACCAAACGTTGCCGAGTCTCGGACAATTCCTTGACGGTTTGCCCTTTGATGGCGAGGTCTTCTTGCTCTGTCATGAGGGCTGAATGCTGCCCTAATGTGCCCCTGACGACAAGCCGTTGTCCTCGATGAGCTTGTCGTAGGTCAGCCGCTTTCCGACCAGTCCTCGCGCGACGACCGTCATTTGCTCGATCGTGTCGAGCGGTCTGATGTTGTGCTTGCCCGCGAACTGGCGGACGTAGCGATCAAGGTGCTTCGGGCTCATCTTGTGGTAGACGCCGGTATGGGCGCGCTTGAGGACCGCCCAAAAGCTCTCTATGCCGTTCGTGTGGACCTCGCCGCGGACGTACTCGCCTACGCCGTGATTCACGGCCTCATGGTAGAAGGGCAAGGTTCGAAAGATCAGCGCGTCATCGGTGTACACGTCGGCGTCGGCATGGGTGTTGTCCACGACGAACCATTGACGGTCGATGCGGCCGTCTTCCTGGTCGACGACCTTGGCCCTGACCTGATTGGACGCGCGATCCTTAGCGCCGATGACGGCCGCCTTGCCGACGCTGCCGCGCCCCTGGCCAAGTCTCTTGTCGGCGTGCTTGTTCTTCTCCAGTCCGCCGACGAATGTTTCGTCGACCTCGACCGGCCCCGAGAACTGGTCGTCGCCGTCCTTGCTCCATGCTTCCCGGATCCGGTGCAGCATGAACCACGCCGTTGATTGCGTCACGCGAATGTCCCGGTGCAGCTTCATGCTGCTGATGCCCTTGAGCGACGTCAGCTCGAGGTATATGGCGATCGCCCACTTGCGGAGAGGCACGCGGGACTTCTCGAGGATCGTGCCGGTGCGGACGCTGAAATAGGATCGGCAGTCCGGGCACCAATACGGCATCGGCTTGGCCTTCGGCACTTCGCGGGTGCTCATCGCGCCGCAGTGGCCGCAGCAACGCTCGCCTTCCCACATGACGCCCTCGAACCACTCGCGGGCCGCGTTCTCGTCGGGGAAGCGGTCCATGATTTCGATGAGGCTCATGCCCTTTCGGAAGGCTTTGCCGGGTGCTTTGTACATCGCGATTGACTCCGTGTCTGTCAAGTCAATCGTATAGATTCAGGGCGGCGCTTGTCAAGCTATCCGTATAATTCCCCAAATATGAGCATATTTACCTACATTCCACGTTTCGCCGCCGGTCTGCTCCGCAAAGCGCTCGCCGTTTCCCCGGTCGTCGTCCTCATGGGCGCCCGGCAGACAGGCAAGAGCACGCTGGTGCAACACGAACCCTCGCTCTCGGATCATCTTTACCTCACCCTTGACGACCCCGATGTTCGCGAACAGGCGCGTCTTGCGCCGGACGATCTGATTCGGAGTGCGCCGCGCCTGGCGTTGGACGAGGTGCAGCGGGAACCCGACCTGCTTCTCGCCGTGAAGCGCGTCGTGGATTCCGACAGGCCGCGCAAGAACGGCCGCTTCGTGCTCACCGGTTCAGCCAACCTGCTTTTGATGCAACGCGTTTCCGAGTCCCTGGCCGGTCGTGCGACTTACGTCAATCTCTGGCCCCTCACCCGACGGGAACGGCTCGGCAGGGGTGTGCCCGGAATCTGGTCGGCCCTGCTATCGACTCCAGTGGACAAGTGGGCCGCACTCTTGGATGGTGAGGAAGATGCGCCCGCTGACTGGCGCACGTCGGTACGTGACAGCGGCTATCCCGTCCCCGCTCTGGAGTTGCCCGACCAGGAAGCTCGGGCCCTCTGGTTTGACGGCTATGTTCGCACCTATCTGGAACGCGACCTTCAGGTGCTCTCGGCAGTCAGCGACCTCGTGGACTTCCGGCGCCTCATGCGCGCCGCCAGCCACCCTCTCGGCGGCTTGGTGAACCAGGCTGAAATCGCGCGCGACACCCGAATTCCCCGTGCCACCGTCCAGCGCCACCTCAACCTGCTCGAAACTTCCTTCCAGACGATCCGGCTACCCGCGTATTCGGTCAACCGGACGAAGCGCCTGATAAAAGGCCCCAAGCTCTATTGGAGCGACCCGGCGCTCGCGCTCTGGCTCGGCGGCGCGAACGAACTCACGGGTGCCCACCTGGAGAACCTGGTGCTGGTGGACCTGCTCGTGTGGCGTGAGGGCCAGATCCCCACTCCAGAGGTGCTCTACTGGCGCACGACAACGGATCGCGAAGTCGATTTCGTGATCGAATCCGGCGATCGCCTGCTGGCCGTCGAGGTCAAAGCTGGCGCCCCGCGGTACGCAGATACGACCGGACTGCGCCTGTTTCGGCAGGAATACGGGGATCAGTTCGCCGGCGGCCTGCTTCTGCACGACGGTAACGAGGTCCTGCAAATGAGCGAGGGTATCCTCGCTGCACCTTGGTGGCGGATCCTGTAACGGGCGTTGGCGCAATTCTGCCGGTCCGAACTCCGGCACAGCAACCTGGGTTTTGAACTCTTCGCGAAAAATTCCAGGCGAGTATTCATGGAAATCTCCCTACTAGACAGAACGCGCCGGAAGACAGCTAAGTCCCTACTCAATATCCAATACCGCGCGCTCTAACCTGCCAAGACGTGCGAAGACTTCTTTGTCGATGACCGCTGGCACGTCGGTGGACGACGGGCGATGCGAACGCGAAAAGAACGCATGCTGTGCGCGTCGTAATTTATTGGTGCAATTCTGCGTGCCGCTGTGCCACAAATGGGCGTTGTAAACGATGCAGGAACCGGCGCTACCGGTGACCTTCACCTCGCCCTCGACGGGTGCGTTGGGGTCGCGGGGCGCACCGCCTACCAGATCCCCGCTTGGGTGCACGCCCCAGCGATGCGAGCCCGGCACCACGCGCGTCGGTCCATTGTCGTCGGTAAACTCGTCGATCATCCACACGGCATTCACGACCTGAGGTTCTCCCTTTACGCCCCACACGAAATCCGAATGGATTCCCTGGTGGCCGTAGCCTGGCATTGGGCAGTGATAGTTGGATCCGATGTATTTCAGGTGGACACCCAGGATATGTCTTACCGCGGCAAGCAACCTTGGGTGCATGAAGAGTGGGTCCAGGAGACCGTCACGATTCATTGGTTTGACCACGGTGTCTGCGAGCCGACCAATCCCCCTTTTCTCTGCGTTCTCCGGGCGCGCGCCTTCTTCCTCTATTGCCGCGTCGTAGCGATCACGCATTTTTTGCAATTGATCCGCATCGAGTAGCGGCCCGAGATTGACGTAACCATCGCCGTCGAGCGACGCTTTCTCTGCATCAGAAAGTACGCCGTTGTCCTCATCGGTGAGACCAAGCTGGTCCATCGCGAATTCGATCTCAGTCAGCGGAAGTCGATTGCGCGCCCCTCCCAGGAACATTTCCAGGACCTTGAAAGCACCATGGTCGACATGACCATTGGCACGGTACGCATCCAGGGCGGCGCGTCGGCCGGCGTCTGTTTCTGCCGCGTTCCAGATTTCGGTGGCGAAAGCACACCGTTGTTGGTTCTTGCGACGCTGCTCTACGCTCATCACGCTGAGAATGTGTCGAGGCTTCGATAGATCCTCAGGTATCTCATCGATCTGGGCCGCTCGAAAGTACCGGGCTATCTCCTCGCTTACTTCCATTGGATTGGCCTACGTCATTTCGAAAAAACAAAGTCGCACTCGTGAAGTGTATGCGACAAGCGGCTTCACTCAAGGATGGCCTGCTGAATCACCTTCTCGAACGCTTCGGCACAAAGATCGAGCAGTCGTGTTCACGCAGGGCGAAGGGGGTCGGCGCGAAAACCAAATATGGGGGATTCCATCCCGTTCAAGATGTTGAATTGGTAGGCGAATCCCATATTCTGTACCGGGTCCACCGGGTTTAGCGCTGCGAAGTTTACTTCGATATCGGCGTTGTGGCACGCCCCAAACGAAGGAACACGCCATGTCGGATACGGAGATCTTCGAGCGGCTGGAGTCGAACGTGCGCTCGTACTGTCGGACTTTCCCGACCGTCTTCGACAAGGCCCAAGGTTCCCTCATGTATGCGGCGGACGGCACGCGTTACATCGATTTTCTGGCGGGCGCCGGTGCGCTCAACTACGGGCACAACGAACCTGCGATCAAACGCAAGCTCATCGACTACCTCGATTCCGACTCCATCGTGCATGGGCTGGACCTCTACACCGTGGCCAAGAGGGATTTTCTCGGGGCGATGGATCGGCACGTACTCGCGCCCAACGATTACGTGTACAAGATGCAGTTCTGTGGCCCCACGGGGGCGAACGCGGTCGAAGCGGCACTCAAGATCGCGCGCAAGGCGACGGGGCGTACGGGTATTTTCTCTTTCATGGGCGGCTATCACGGGATGTCCCTGGGCAGTCTGTCGGCGACCGGAAACCGCTACCATCGCGGAGGTTCGGGAATCCCTCTGCAGGGCGTCAGTTTCATGCCCTACCCACACGGCTTCATGCGCACCTTCGACTCCATCGACTACATAGAGGCGGTGCTCGAAGACGAATCCTCCGGCATCGACAAGCCGGCTGCCATGATTTTCGAGACGATACAGGCGGAGGGCGGCGTCATCGTCGCTGACAACGCCTGGATACGTCGCCTCGCCGGTCTGTGCAAACGCCACGACATACTGTTGATCTGCGACGACGTTCAGGTCGGGTGCGGACGGACAGGCCCGTTTCTGTCATTCGAGCGGGCCGGAATCACGCCCGATATCGTCGTGCTCTCGAAGTCGATCAGCGGCTATGGACTTCCGCTTGCGGTCGTGTTGTTGACGCCTGCGCTCGATCTCTGGTTGCCGGCAGAGCACAACGGCACGTTCCGTGGCAACCAGTTGGCATTCGTCGCCGGTACTGCGGCGCTGGAGTACTGGAAACGAGAGAACGTCCGGGCCGAAGTCGAGCGAAAAGGAGAGTTCGTCCAGAAGTTCTTGGACGAGCGCATCCAACAGATAAATCCCCACATCAAGACCCGAGGGATGGGCCTTATCTGGGGTATAGATCTCACGGACGCTGGGGATCCCAATGCGGTCGTCGCGAAATGCTTCGAGCGTGGCTTGGTCATCGAGTCCGCCGGGCGCAAGGGCCGGGTCGTCAAACTGTTGCCCGCGCTCAATATTCCCATGGAGCTGCTTGAGGAAGGCTGTGTCATCCTCGGCGACGCCATTCAGAAAACGATGATTCAGGGTGCTACGGGCACCGCATCGAAGTGACGGCACTCCCGGAGATCATTTTTTTCACGAGCTGACAACAAGGACCACACGGATGAACGACAAAGTTCCCGCCATCACTCCCATCGACACCACGAATGACGCCCTGGAAACCGTCGGCGGCAAGGGCCGTTCCCTCGCCCAGATGACCCGGGCGGGGTTCGACGTACCGGAAGGATTCCTGTTGTCGACGGCTGCCTACAGGGCTTTCGTGGCGGACAACGAACTCGGTGCGCGCATCCTCGAACTCGCCCGTCCGGAGATCATTGACGGTCGCGCGTCCTTCGAGTCGGCGTCGCGATCGATCCAGGCCCTCATCACCGGATGCGAGCTTTCCGCCGGGCTGAAAGCAGACCTCGCGGCGGCCTACCAGGCGCTCCCGGGTGACGATCCCGCCGTGGCGGTGCGATCGTCGGCGAACGCGGAAGACCTGCCGGGATTGTCCTTCGCCGGACAGCAGGAAACCTACCTCAACGTCAGCGGACCTGAGGCCCTCCTCGAAGCGGTGCGCAACTGTTGGGCTTCGCTGTGGACGCCCCAGGCGATCAGCTACCGCAACGAGATGGGCATCGAGTCCGACGCCGTGGCCATGGCGGTGGTAGTACAGATCATGGTGCCGGCGGATGTTGCCGGCATCCTCTTCACGGCGAATCCGGCCACCGGCGAGCGCGGCGAGATGATCGTCAATGCCAGCTTCGGCCTCGGCGAGGCCGTGGTGGGCGGTCAGGTCACGCCGGATACGTTCATCGTCGACCGGTCGACGCTTACGGCCAGAGAAACCATGATCGGCACGAAGGAGCAGAAGATCATCTCTGACGGCAGCCAGGGCACGCGCCTGGTGGACGTGGACGAGGGCGAACGCGATGCATCGTCCCTGCCCGACGAACTCCTGACCGAGTTGGCCGAACTCGCCGCCGGGGTGGAGGAGCACTTCGACGGCCAGCCACAGGACATCGAGTGGGCTGTCGCAGATGGCAAGCTCTGGCTCCTGCAGTCGCGACCCATCACGAACCTGCCGCCCCAGCCCATCGAGGTGGAATGGGAAGCGCCTCCCGGGATCTTCGGCCTGGTGCGCCGGCAGATCGTCGAAAACATCCCGGATCCGACCTGCCCGCTGTTCGACGAACTCTATATTCACACTGGGCTGGTCAGCCGCCATACCGGCAAGTCCATGTACACCACCCTCAACGGCTTCGCGTTTCAGATCTTCGGCACCAGTTCGGACAAGACCGACGAGGAGTTCCGAGCCAACCTGAGGCGTCAGCGGGACGAGGAGGCCGCAAAGCCGGAAGCCAAAGCCCAGGAAGCCCATGATCTGAACCTGTTCCTGGCCTCACTGTCCGACGACGAACGCGCCCAGTTCAAAGCTATGGCAGCCGCACTCGCCAGCGAAAATCTGCCCCACGCAATCACCATGCCCGAGAGCGACAATCCTACCTACATCGCGTTCAACAAGACGTTCACCAACGACCGCCAACACAAGGATTTCTGGGATCGTGCGCTGCCCGAGCTTCAGGACGCCACCAGGAAGTGGGAGGCGGCCGACCTCGCGGCCACCGATGACGGCGCGCTGCTCGCAGGCATAGCCGAACTCGCCAAGGCGGAGGGCTGGTACTGGACCAGCAACGGCGGACACACCTTCGGCGTGGCGAAATCCGTGGACGATCAGCTCCAGGCTTTCCTGAGGGAGGCCTTGCCGGACCATCACTTCACCAGCGGCCAGTTCCTGTCCGGCTTCAAATCCCGGATCATGCAGGCGAACGACGACATGTTCGCGATCGCCACCATGATCAAGGCGGCACCCGCGCTCTACGAAGTCGTGATCGCCACGCCCGCGCGGCGCCTGATGACCGTTCTCCGGCAACGCGACGACACCGGCCCTGTCCTGGAAGCCATCGAAACCTACCTCGCGACCTACGGTCACCAGGGCTACAGCCTCGATTTCTGCGAGCCAACCCAGCAGGAAGACCCGTCCGCCATGTTCGTGACCTTGAAAAACATGGTGCAGCGGGCCGACTACGACCCGGCCGGGCATGAGGCAGAGGCGACGCGCAAACGGGAAACGGCCCTCGCCGAGATCCGCGAACTCTTGCCGCCGTTCGAATACTGGCAGTTCCGCTACCGGATGTGGTTCGCCTACCAGTACTACCCCATGCGCGAGGAGTCCTGCTTCGTGCTCGGCACGGCTTGGCCCGCGCTGCGGCGCGTGGCGGCCGAGTTGGGGCAACGGCTGGTGGACGTTGGCACCCTGAGCGAGGCCAGTGACCTCTACTTCCTCACGACCGATGAGATCAAACCCGCCCTGGCAGCGCGCGAGCGCGGCGAGGCAATGCCGGAGTATCTCGCCCTGACAGCTGAACGCCGGGAACTCAGGGAGGCGCGCAAACGCCTGCACCCGCCGGGCACGATACCGGAAGAAGCCAGGGAGAACCCCGGCTTGAAGTTCAAGGAGACCCAGTTCAAGAACGACGACTCAAGCGATACCCTGCGCGGCATCCCGGTGAGTCCCGGCACGATCGCCGCGCCGGCAAGCCGGATCATGAACGCCCAGGAGTTCGACCAGATGCAGCCAGGGTCCATTCTGGTCTGCCCCATGACATCCCCCGCCTGGACCCAGCTTTTCGCCCATGCTGTCGGGCTCGTGACCGACATCGGGGGCATCCTGGGCCATGGCTCCATTGTGGCCAGGGAATACGGCATTCCCGCGGTGGTCGGCACCGGCAACGTCACCCAGCGGATCGAGAGCGGTCAGACCCTGGAGGTGGACGGAGACGCGGGCACCGTTGTCATCCAGACAGGCGCCTGACCTGAATATAGAGCTCGCGCAACAGTTGGTCTCGATGGCGGAATTGGATCAGAAGACGCTATCGGAGTTGGCGCACGCGGGTGAAATTGGCCCGCATCAACCGTATCACCCGAGGCTGCGTGAGATTCACGAAGGGAATGCGGGGGCGCTGGAGGAGATTATTGACAGGGTGGGCTGGCCCACTATCTCCAAGGTTGGACACAAGGCAGCACAAGCCGCGTGGCTTATTGCACAACATGCTGTCACCGACACTGACTTCATGTCCCGCTGTGCTGGCCTATTGGAAGTCGCTGTCAATGACAAAGACGCAGATGGGTGGCAGCTTGCCTTCCTGAGAGACAGGTTGCTTACCATGTCCGGTGAAATGCAAATATATGGCACTCAGTTCGACCAGGACCCGGAAGGTTGGCCCATTCCGTTCCCCATCCAGGACCCAACTGGTGTTGATGAACGGAGACGGGAACTGGGCCTGAATTCACTTGAAGAACGCATCGCCGAGATGCGCGAACGAGAAAAATCAAGACGGGAAGCCGTATCCAAAGCACGATAGACCGTCCATGGAGAGTGTCAGGGGCATCCACGGCGCCAGGCGCGATCTTCGTTGTGACAGACTTGGGTACATGTTCGGGATAGGCCTGACATGGTATTCTGGCTTCGTCCTTTCCACGAACTGCAAGCAAGCGAAGACCGATGCGATAAGCCCAGCAGACCCAGCGTTCCCACGCCCCTGCCACATGAGGCTTATCTCGCATGTCTACGATTATCTGCCGGAGATTGACCTTCGGCTATCCCGGTTCCGAAGACAACGTCTTCGAAGACGTCGATCTCGTCATCGATACCCAGTGGCGGTGCGCCCTGGTGGGTCGAAACGGTCGCGGCAAGACCACCCTGCTGCGGTTGATCCACGGCGAACTCGTTGCCGACCGCGGCAGGATCGAGCGGATACCGACCGCGTACTTCCCTCGTCCGGTTGTTGACCCCGGGGAGCGCGTCAGAGACGTCGTCAAGGATGCGGTCGGACCTTTTCGCCGATGGGAGACCGCGATGGATGACCTGATTGCGGATGGTGGCGAGGATGCCATTGCCCGCTATGGCGAGCTTCTCGACGCCTACGAGGAGGCCGACGGTTATGCCATCGAAAGCGGCATCGAAGTAGAACTCACCGCGCTTGGCATCGACCAGCGATCCTGGGACAGACCGTTCTCGAATCTCTCGGGCGGTGAACAGACACGTTGCCTTCTTGCCAGCCTGTTCGTGTCTGATACGAACTCGCGCAGCAGGAGCGCTGGTACGGTAAGACTCCCAGGTCACCGCTTTCCCTTGATTGACGAGCCGACCAACCACCTGGATGCCGCCGGCAGGTCCCAGCTCGCGGACTACCTGCGTTCCAAGCCGGGCTTCCTGCTGATTTCCCACGACCGGGCGTTGCTCGATGACTGCTGCGATCACGTCGTTGCGCTCAACCCCGATACCGTCGACGTCGAGCGTACGTCGTTCTCGGCTTGGCGCGAACATTTCCACCAACGGCTCGCGAGGCAACGGAGCGAGAATGCGGCATTGAAGCAGGACATCGCGCGACGCACGCAAGTCGCTGCGGACCGACGCGCCGGCGCCCTCAAACGCGAGAGCGACATGACGCCGCACGGCGACAAGGGATTTGCTTCAAACCGCGCGAAGCGGCAGATGAAGAAAGCGCTCATCGCCGAACGTCGAGCCGGAAACGCAGCCGACGAACGACGTCGCACGCTCGTCGATGTGGAGAAGCAACGGCACCTGCAACTTCCCACGCCCGGTGCCAGGGCCGCCGGATCGCTGGTCGTCGCGAACGACCTGAGCCTGTGGCGCGGCGAAGAGCCGGTGTTCGCCAAGCTGTCGTTCACGGTAACGCCGGGCGACCGAGTCGCCGTCATCGGACCAAACGGCAGCGGCAAGACGAGCCTGCTCGACCAGATCGAGCGCGCACCGCATCGACACGCGGGCACGCTCTCGAGGCCGGCGTATGTAACGGTGGCCAGGACCTACCAGCATCCCCAATGGAGGTCGGGGCTTTTGCGCGATCGGCTAATCGAAGCGAACCTCGACGAGTCCCGATTCCGCCAGATCATGGCCGTCCTCGGGGTGCGCGGTAACGTTCTCGACGGGCGCGTCGAAGACCTGAGCCACGGACAGCAGAAGAAGATCGATCTAGCGCGCTCCTTTCTCGCCGGGGCGTATCTGCTCTTGTGGGACGAACCCCTGAACTTCATCGACATCGACGCCCGAGAACAGATCGAAGAGGTGTTGCTGCGGGACAGACCGACAGTGGTGTTCGTGGAGCACGACGCGGCGTTCGTCGAACGGGTCGCGACGCAGGTAATTCAGCTTTCGGGCTGATTTGCCCCGCAGGGTCCGGTGTGTTCGAATAGGTTTTCAAATGGCGAACGGTTGTGTGGTGAGCTGCGTGGATCACGTGATTGGTCAAGACCCAAGTGGTCCAAGATTTTGTCAATGACCGCTGGGTGTCTGAAATGTTCGCCATCGGGCGGTACGGCCATCGGTCGTCGAATACCCGCCAAGGTCACATAGATTCTGGTACTGGCCTGGATATGACGCCTTGGAGGCAAGGTTTTTTCATTGTTCGGAAAAGAATTCTTCCCAGATAAGTTCCGATGCATTGAGACTTGATTCGTCTTACGGTGCTCTATACTGCCCTAACCCGCATATATCACCAAGGCGCTTGTTGAATGAGTAAAGGTCATTGTATTTCAATGAGGTACGTTCCATTTTCGACGTTCGCGCCAGAAACAGACCGCGCTGCCGCGCCCTCGCTGGTCTTTTTCCCGCGTGCGGGCACATGCTTGCTACACCATAAGCGGCGGCTATGTTTCCGCTCGCGAGCACCCGCACACGAAAAAAATCCTGCGCGATCATCGCGGCCCTTGGTGAGACATGCGGGCTAAAGTGAATCCAGTGACCAAGTGCGTAGAGTATCGCCCAAAAGACCAGGGCCACTGCTGGGCTCCATCTACATCGTCGCCTGCGAGAAGTCGTCGCGAAAAGCGCATCCTCGCGCCTTGGCCGAGTCGTCCCCGCAGTCCTGGTTCCCTGCTTCGAGACGCGCCAGCGCGGCTGTGATTCAGTCTAAGCTTGAGGAGGTTCCGGTGCAGTTGGATTGTGAACAGAATCGGTTTGGTGGAATCATCACCACCCTGATGCTCTTGCTGGCATTTTCTGCTTGTGCCGTAGGGGCGACGTCGCAACAACCGAAACAAAGGCCATCGCAGGAATCGCTCCAAGTGCCATCGGGCGACCCGATCGACGCATGCTATGCAGTAGGTGCTGTGTTGCAGGCACAGGAACGAGACCGCGGCAGGCAATCCAATGAGCGGATTGTGGCTCGCCTCGCCCAAACCAACAGACTTGAAAACGTCAATGAGGCCTGTACGACTCTCGGGCTGACCCCCTTGCAGCTGTTGGTCATGGTACCTTCTTCTGAAGCCATGATAAGTTTATTCGTTGCTTTGTTAAGAGATGGTGCGGATGTCAATCTTCGCGTGGGCTCTTCAACTCCAATGCTTGAACTCATGCCCGAGGCTGTGGGTTCGACTGCACTGCATTTGGCTTTTACTCGTGGCGACGCTACACCAGTAGTCAGGTGGTTGCTCGACAAGGGTGCGGACGTGGCTGCACGAGACGATCGCGGCTGGACGCCACTTCACTGGGCGGCCTTCGAAGGTAAGGATCCAGAGGCAGTCATTGTGTTGCTCGATGCGGGAGCAGACCCCACGGCAACCACGGACTCCGATCAAAGCGCCTACGATCTGATCCAGGAGAATGAAGACCTCAAGGATAGCGATGCCGCGTACTTACTTAGTCCGGATCGTGATCAGAATAGATGAATAGATAGAAGGAGCTAGCCGTGTTTGTGTCGCACTCATTCCGTTATGTGAACGCCTTGCTGGTCGGCTTGATTCTGATGTCGTGTACATCGACAACCAAGTTCCCGTCGGAAGACAATCTGGCTAAAGCTGATTTGATCGATCTTCGGGCTATTCCTGCAACTTTCGAATTGGGCTGGGTGGAGGTGGAACGTCGTGTTGAGACCGCGATAGGGTGGCAATGCGATGGGCCAACGGCGCATCTCTTTGGTGTGGATCGCATGCGACGGGGAGAACCCCGGTATGCGCCTGGCGCCAGTCGTGGCGAAATGTTTTCTCAGTCGATTGGGACGCAAAGGCTTCCAGTAATTGATCCTGTGCTATGGAACGAGATTCTCGGTACGTACCTGCGGAACCGACTCTCGAAGTATGCGACCGAGGGGAAACCAGGCCTCGGCGGGGGCGGGAGGAACTTTCCGTGGCAGGAATGGCTGAAGCAGACACTCGAAGACATCAACAAAAAAGCAGATTTGGCTGAACTGCCACAGGAGCAGAGGGCCAAAGTGCTACGTGACTGGGTGGCTTGCCACGTGAGTGAGACCGAGGCCGAAGCCCTCCGAAACGCCTTTCACAAGGCCACGAGGCGGTAGTGATACATGCATCTGGGGTGAGTCATTCACGACTAGCGAGGGCGCTACCGGCGACACTATCACTCGTTGCGGTGGTGTTGTGTGTTGCTGGCGACAGCGTCGCCCAAGAGCAGAACGTGTTATGTCGGGCCTGTCCGAACCCCTATCAACCCCTTAGCCCGGAAAATTTGCCCCCCCGTGACGATAGCAAGAGGTATATGTGGGTCCAAACGGAACACGGCGCAAAGGCGGTTCCGAATCCGCGGTGGAAAGGGCTAAGTGATGATGTCGACCCTAATCAACAGGGATCGGGAAGCGATTGTGGAGAAGCGCCGGGCGGCACAGCAGCGGGAGGCTGCCTGAGAACAAAAAGTATGGATCGCTCCGGTGTTGCGTATCACCGAGACGGATACGATGTCTTCGGCCCCGACGTGCTGAGCAACATCGGCGGCGTGCTGTCGCAGAATAGCGAAGTGGTGATTCGGTCCGGACATCCTTTGATAGTCGAACTCGAAATTGGGGCGGCTGGTTCCTATCCCGGTTACATCCTTGTGGATGACGGCGAAGAGGAGGCGCGTTACGCAATCGACTACGCCGAATTGGTTCCGATTGCGTTGTTTGTCGATAGTGGAGGGACCAGTCTATATACCCTTTTTGATGAGGACGTATTGCCGGCGAACTTCAGTCAGGATGCTGGATTTGTAAAACACGACGGTGACGGTTCGGTAGCACTTGAGTTTGCTGGGACCAGTTTCGCGAGTGCCCTGCATTTCTTGGATACCTGCACGGGATGCGTGGGCATCAACGATGAAGAGTTGGTAGCTCGTGTGAATTCGAACATCAGCGGAACCGCGAGACGCGACGTCCGTTTGAGTGCGAGGACTGCGGGAGAATCAAGCTACATCAACTCCGATTTCGGAGCCCCCTTTCAGATGAGGACGGACGAAGGCCGCGCACGGGTCTTCGGAGACATCGTCAGATTCCGTTGGAGGCGTGATCGCCAAGCAACGGAAGGCGTTGCGAACCCGCGTGCTGGTCAGGTGTTCATCGAGAGAGCGGCGCGGGTGGTGCGACCGGTCGAATTGTCGGACAACGTAGCGCGGGTATGGGAGGACTTTCGGCAAGGCACGATGACACCCGATCTCGAGATTCGGCTTTTGATGCGTGGTACGGATTTGCGCCGCTCAATTCATGCTGAGGCTGGTGTTCTAGGGCAGCGAAGACTGGGGGATGCCTTTTTTCTGTTTCACTCCCTCGTGCTGCTGCGGGCGGCGAGGGTAGGAGCGCCTGAGGACTGGTCGGCTTTCATGGGGGCTCTTTCGTCGGAATCACTGGTAGCGCAGGCACCGGCACCCTGGGAGCGGTACACGGAGAACTTTTGTGCGGTGTATCCGCGTTCGGCTGAGTGCGGGGAGTGAGGCTGTAGGGGACGAACCGTCGCCATTTACAACTCGACTTCAAGCACCAGCGAGAGTATGCCGTATCTGCACGGGGATCATCTGTCGTCGGACTCCTGCTGGACGAAATGCGGCAGGGATGCGCCTTCGGCATCCAGCCGGGCAAGAAACTTCGGGCGTTCGAGCGTGGCTGCGCCGGGTCCGGTTGTGGCAAGGGAATCAATCTGTCACTGGGAGGGTCTCCGGACACGGTCCCGATCTCCACATCAGCTCCGGCGGAATATTCCTAGGGGTAGCGTCCCCGCACGCAGCATCTAGGGCCTTCTGATAGATCACACGGCGCTCCCCAGTGGCGTTCTTGGAAAATCTTGTACTGACGATGAGTCGTGATCGGTTTGGAGTATAGCAACCATGGTCTTCGACGTGCGGACGGGAGCCAGCTGCCGTATTTGCCGTTCCACAGCGGTGCTGGCCCGCGAAGACGACTCCGCAAGGTAAGCGGCCAAACTGAGCTGTTCTGGACAATACGGTCACGCACCTGCCGCAGTATTGGAGTATCTGCGAGCAGTCTTTGGCATGGCATGGCGTGCCTGGCGGACGTTAACGTTTGCAGACCCAGGGCGCCCTCGCGGCGCTTGGCCGCCCAGCTTGAACGAGGGCTGGAAGAAGTGCACAAACAATTTCGTCGTCGTGTACAGCCGCGATAGCATCGCCGCAGCTGCCAAACCCTTAAGGCAACGATACCCGACGATGCAACGGATGATCGCGCCACTCTTCTGCTCGACAAAGGCCTGGTCGTTCTTGCGGCGGATTGGACGAATAACCGCTCGAAACGGAATGGTTGCGAAGTACGGTTGATTGACGGGGGCGCTTGGGGGAAGTCTTCAGAGGCGTCCGTTGAGCCCGTTGAGAATGTGGCGGTGGACGCTGGAGACGGAAAGGTCGCGCGAAACGGCGGTTACTTGTATGGCGGTCGCGGCATGGCGTCAGGCGGTCGTTTCTACGGTAGTCTGTTCTCGATAACCGATCCTAGTCCGCCATTCCGCCGATCAGCCATTGTCCCGGCGTCCATCAGCCTTGCTCTCCTTGCAACCTGACCCGTCCGCTTCGCCCAGTCCCAGACACCAGCTGACGGCGTGAGTCAACAGCGACAACGCCCAGAGCTCACCGAACACCCAAGGCAGCATCCAGAGCGACTGATCGAGTCTCGAGCACCCCACCTCATACAGCGTCGACCAAACCCACAGCGCTGCCAAGCCCTATCCGCAGATCGTGCTGCCCCTTGATAGCCAGCAGAGCTTCGTGCCCATGGGTAGAAACGGCTACTGGATTGCCTGGCTGACAAATCTCCGTGAATCAGTTGATGGTTATTGGGATCGTAGCTCCGCCCCGCAGTTGACAATATAAGTGCCATGGCAAATAGTTAGCTTGCTAACTATTTATCGGGCTTCTTCGTGGCCGCACCGCATCGATCGCGTTCTCTTGCGGATTCGGACCTGCCGATCGACTTCATCCTGGCTCGGGCATCAGCGATGTGGCGATACCACCTGGAATCGGAGCTGCGTCCCCGGGGGTTGACGTATTCGACCTGGCGGACCCTGGCTTTCATGCAACGCGACGGCGACGGCATGGTGCAGAAGGAACTGGCGCAGTTCATGGGGGTAGAGGCGCCCACGCTGGTACGTCTGCTCGACCGCCTGGCCGCGGAAGGCTTCGTCGTGCGTCGACCCTTCCCCGGCGACAGGCGCGCCAACACCGTGCACCTGTCCGCCCGCGCCCACGACGTCCTCGGGGAGCTGAACGAGGTCGCAGCCGCGCTGCGCCGGCGGCTGCTGGACGGCATTCCCGCAGAACGGCTGGCGGACTGTCGCATGGCGCTCGAAGCCATCATTGCGAAGGCGAGAGATGTCGGAATCGATTAGACCAACGGCCGAATCCCCCGCGCCGACCTCGCGCCTCACGCCCGTCGAGGATCGTGCAGTCGATCCGGACCAGCGACGGCGGCGAGTCACGAACGTGACCGTGGCCATCATCTCCCTATTGTCGATCATAGGGTCCGGCTACTGGCTCCAGGACCGTCTCGCCCACGTGCATGTTTCGGACGCTCGCATCACATCACCCATGGTGACCGTGAGCACCCGCGTGCCCGGGTGGGTCGCGAGCATCGAGGTGATTGCCGGCCGCGAGATCGCTGCCGGCGACGTGGTCGCCGTCATCGACCACCGCCAGGCGCGCCTGGAACTGGATCACGCGCAGGCAAACCTCGCTTCGGCGCGCGCTGAACTGGAGCGCATCGCCTCTGAAAGGGAACTGCTGGCCGGTAGGCTTGCGGCAAAGGTTGTCCGCGCCGATTCCGAGTTGACCGCCGCGCGCGCCGGGCATCAGGCCGCGGTGGCCGGACTCGTGCGCGCAAGATCGGACTGGGAGCGGGCGGGGCCGTTGCACGGTCAGGGGATCATTACCAGCGAGACCTGGGAGCGGAAGCAGTCCGATTTCCAGCAGGCGGAGCAACGCGCCCGCACCACCGAGGCGCAGATCGCGGCCGCCGACGCGGCCCTGGCCGAGGCCCGGGCGAACGAGGGAGAGCTACAGGTCTTCGACAATCAACTGGAGCGAATGCGCCACGATATCGTCGGCGCGGAAGCGTCGCGAGACATCCTCAAGGCCAATCTTGACGATCACGAGGTGCGTAGTCCGATCTTCGGCATCGTCGACGAGATCTTCGCCGACCGGGGCGAGTACATTCGCCAGGGGCAACAGATCCTGATCATGCATGACCCCGGCAAGATCTGGGTGGTCGCCAACATCAAGGAAACCGACATTCGTCACATCGAGCCCGGCAAACCGGCATCGATCTCCGTCGACGCATATCCCGATCGCGAGTTCACCGGCAAGATCCTTCGTGTGGGTGACGCCGCCACCAGTCAGTTTTCGCTCTTGCCGAGTCCCAACCTGAGCGGGAATTTCACCAAGATTACCCAACGCCTGAAGGTGCTGATCGACATCGAGGCGGACGGCAAGGTGCTGAAGCCCGGCATGATGGTTGAGGTGGAGATTGCCATCTAGTCCGTACCCCGTCCCTCAGGATATCGAAGCGACCCGCAACATCCAGGCGCTGTTCGCGCAATATGGGCCGCGCTACCGGTGGTGGGCAACGGCCACCTCGATCATTGGCCACTTTCCGACGCTCCTGACGGGCACGATCATCAATATCGCGATTCCCACCGTCATGGGTGCGCTCAGCATGACGCCGGAAGAAGCCCAGTGGCTCGCCACGGCCTACCTGGGGGCATCGACGGTCACCATGCTGCTGGCGGCTTGGGCCATCGAGACCTACGGGATGCGCGCCACATTCGTCGGCGCGATGCTGATTTTCGCCACCGGCTCCGTGCTGGGCGGTTTCGCCACCACGGGGGAGCAACTCATCCTCGCACGGGTCATCCAGGGCACGGGGTCGGGACTGATGATGCCGACCTCCATGGTGATCCTGTTCCAAGTGTTTCCCGTCCATCGGCGTGGATCGTCCATGGGCATATACAGCCTCGGAATGGTCCTCGGCGCCGCCGGCGGACCCGTGTTCGGCGGATGGCTGATCGACAATCTGGGCTGGCGTTACGTGTTCTTCATGGCCCTGCCTTTCGCGATGGCGAGCGTTCCCCTCTCGATGCTGTTCCTCCCGGCGCGGGAGCCGGACGCCGGATCGCCGAGCTTCGACTGGACCGGCGTGGGGCTGCTGATCGTCTCCATCACGAGTTTTCTGACCCTGATGGCCGACGGCAACATCCATGGATGGGGATCCGATCGCATCGCGACCCTCGCCTTCGTCTGGATCGTGTCCGGCGTCGGGTTTCTGTATTGGGAAGCCAATACCGGGCACCCGATGTTCAGGCTGACGCTTTTTCTGAACCGGAGGTTCCTCGCCGCGTGCATCATCACCCTCGTGCTGGGCGCGGGGATGTACGCGTCGACCTACCTGGTGCCCATTTTCCTGCAACTGGTGCAGGGACTCAGCGCCACGGACGCGGCGCTGCTGTTGCTGCCTTCCACGCTCATCATGAGCATCTTCTTCCCGGTCGCGGGCCGCATCAGCGACTCGGTGGCGCCGCGCAAGATGATCATCATCGGGTTGCTGGTATTCGCATATCACGCCTATCTGTTCGGCACCGCGGACCACAACACGCCGTTCGTCACGATGGTCATCTGGCTGTTGATCGGGCGGCTCGGTATGGCGTGCGCCTTTCCCAGCCTGACGGCAGCCTCGGTCAGACCCCTGTCCCTGGAACTCCTCGCGGCCGGCACGGGCACAATCAGTTTCATACGCCAGATCGGGGGCGCCTTCGGCGTCACTTTCGCGACGGTCTATCTCCAGCAGCGCACCAGCATGCAGCTTGCAGCACTGAGCACGATGCAGTCACCGTCGAACGCCGAGGTGTTCGACCTATTCACGCGCCTGGCGCCGATGTATGCGCAAGCGGGCGGTACGCCGGAGACCCACGAAGGGTTCGGTATCGGAGCGTTCCACTTGCTGTCCGCGCTGGTCAGCGGACAGGCCAGCATGCTGGGATTCAGAGACGCGTTCGTCGCCATCGCGCTCGTCTTCGCCGTGTCCGTGATCCCGGCCTTGCTGATGGACAACCGCAGGCCGGACGCCATCGCCAGGGTAAGCACCAGGGTCCCTGGATCATTCCCGGCCTCTGGCGGTTGAAGAAACTGCCGCGAACGATGTCCTGATCCGAGAACCAGTACACGCCGTGCTGCGCGGAACTGGCAACTCCTGCGGCTTCGCGAGCGATGCGCCCTTAGCGCCCGAACTCGAAGGGATTGACCAAATCGATGCCGCAGTCTTCAAAGTCGGGGATATTTCGGGTCGCCACCGCCAGGCTGTTGCAACGGGCAATTGCAGCAATCTGGCCATCGGGCACACTCGACGGAAGTCCGAGTTCCTTGCGATCGCCCATCAGCTCACCGTAGAGGCGTGCAGCAGATTCGTCGTAGGCGAGCACGCGCTGATCAAAGCCTCGACCAATGAACTGTTCGAATCGTTCACGAAGCTCCGATCTGCGTTTGCCGTCAGGCAAGATACGCAGACCATAGGTGATCTCGCCAATGGTGATGGCGGACACGTAGAGCTTCTCCGACTCCTGGCTGTTCAGCCAAGCCAGGACGGTTTCCACCGGCCGCGCCTTCATCACCTCTGAAACGACGTTCGTGTCGAGCAGGATCATTCGCTGAAATCCATCGGTTCATGGGGTGTCCTTTCCGGAAGCTGAAGATCGACGCCATGCTCTGGGCCAAAGATCCGAATCGCGAGATCGCCGAGGTGATCCGGAGCGTTGACTGCATTTTTGAGAATGCGACGCGCCTCTTCCTCCATGGACACCCCATGCTTTGCGGCGCGGATACGTAATCGTGACAGCGTCTCCTCTTCGAGTTTTCTGACGCTCAAGCTGGCCATAGGGAGCCCGTCAATCGAGAAGACAAAATGAACTGATTGCTGGCATATGCTAGCAACGCTTTCATATGCCAGCAAGCTAGGCTGTCGGTGATGCGTTATTCTATGTACGGTGATCCACGTCGCTTTTTGGAAGTCGACGGTATTTCGCCCCCATGACAAGACACGAGACGATCTCTTCCAATGAGTGACCCTATTCTTCTCACCGACGAAGCGATGCAACATTTCATCCGCGAGGGGTACGTCATCGTGCAGTCGGCGCTTCCGAAGTCATACCACGACGCCATGTACGCACGTCTCGAGCCGCTCGAGGAAGACGGCCTCGTAGGGCACAACAACCTGCTGCCGATGGTGCCGGAGCTTCGCGAGTTGCTGGACGAGCCGGTCGTGCGCGGTGCCCTGCTATCGATCCTGGGGCCGGACTACTACCTGCACTTCCATCGTCACGATCACGTGAACCCTCCGGAAAAAGTGCGGACCATGACGGCCTGGCACCTGGGGGACGGCCGGTTGCACAAGGACGGTGAGCGCCACGCGCACCACATGGTGGACGGACGACGCCACCATGCGACGCGCTTTGTGATGCTGTTCTACTACCCGCAGGACACGACCCTGGAGATGGGGCCTATGGGTATCGTGCCCCGCAGCCAGTATCTCCTGCGCAGCGCGTTGGACGAAGACGACAAAATCCCTCTCTCCGGTGATGCCGGAACGGTCATGATCGTGCACTTCGACATCGCCCACGGGCGCTTCGGAGCGAACAGGACGGACATTCCCCGCCACATGGTGAAGTTCCTGTACACGCGAAACCTGGACCCCACGTCACCGAGTTGGGACCACCGGACTCCAGACTGGACCGCTACGGCGGATTCGCAGGAACCGATCTGGCAGTACATCTGGAACTGGCACCTGGGGGCCGCGCCGAGAAGGGCACATCGATCCGACCAGAATACGGACGGACTCGTCGAGCGCCTCCGCGGCGCAAATGTCGCCGAAGCGATAGGGGCGGCATACACGCTCGGCAATCTCGGCGCGGTGGATCCGTTGCTGGAAGCATTGACGAGTTCCGACGTTGATCTGCGCTGTGTCGCGGGATACGGCTTCCCGCCGCTCGGGGCGGAGTCAGTGGCACCGCTTCTCGGTCTCCTCGACGGCGCGGGCCCCGAGCGTTGCGTTCAGGTTGCCGATATTCTCGGCGACATCGGTCCGCGCGCCGTCGACGCCCTGCCTGTCCTGACCCAGTTCTGTCACCACGATGCCCCGGTCGTACGTCACTACGCTATCGAGTCGATCGGCATCGTCGGCCAAGCGGGATCGGGAGCGCCAGAAGAGCTTGTCGACGCGCTCCGGGACGACGATGCGATCGTTCGGCACTACGCCGCGCTCACCGCGGCGCGCTTCGGCACGCGGGCGGCTGCGCTTCCCGGGATCGTGGACGCCCTAAAGGACAACCTCTATCACGACCATCACCACGTGCGGGGATGGTCCATCGAGGCGCTGCAACGGTTGGGAACGGTGGATGGACTCGACGCAGCGCTCAAGTACCTGATGGCGACACGCTGGGATTACGCGCACACGTCGGGAGAGCCGTGGCACTACGATCAGCGGCGTTAGCGTCCGGGCGTCGAAGAATGACATGACCGCAACACCGTTTCAGATCGAAGTCCCGGACGCCGCGTTGACGGACCTGCGCGAGCGTCTTGCGCGCACGCGTTGGCCCACCGAGATCGAAGGCGGCGGCTGGAACTACGGCACGAATCGCGCCTACCTGCAGGAGTTGTGCGCCTACTGGGCAGACGGCTTCGACTGGCGTCGGCAGGAAGCCGCACTCAACCGGCACGACCATTTCCTGCGCGAGGTCGACGGCTTCCGCCTGCACTACATACACGCCGCCGGGCAGGGACCGGATCCGTTGCCGCTCGTGCTCACTCACGGCTGGCCCAGCACTTTCTACGAACTCGACAAGGTCATCGAACCGCTGGCCGATCCCGGCGCCCATGGCGGCGACCCCGCAGACGCTTTCGATGTCTTTGTGCCGTCTCTTCCTGGGTATGGCTTCTCGGAGGTTCCGACCCGGCCCGGCTACGGACCGGCACGCATCGCCGAGATGTGGGATCGGCTGTTCACCGATCTGGGCCACGCCCGCTACGGCGCGCACGGCGGTGACTGGGGCGCGACGATAACCGGCCTGATCGGCTGGAAGTTCCCCGAGCGGGTGGTCGGCATACACCGTCTCGCAGGAGGCATGCAGTCCAGAAGAGAGTCGGGAAACGACGCTGAGGCGCTTGCAACCTGGCGCAGAACCGGGGGCGGCTACGGCCACATCCAGAGTACGCGGCCACAGACGCTGTCTTATGGACTCACGGACTCTCCCGCGGGACTGGCCGGCTGGATCATTGAGAAGTGGCACGCCTGGAGCGACTGCGGCGGCGACATCGAATCGAGCTTCACCAAGGACGAGTTGCTCACCACCGTCTCGCTGTATTGGTTCACGGGAACCATCCACAGCAGCACCCGCATTTACTACGAAAACGCGCAGAACGAGGCCAATCGCATCGGTGGCCGGATCGAAGCCCCCAGCGGGTATGCCGTCTTCCCCGGGATGTCCCGGACGCGGGATGAACTCGCCGAGAGCTGCAACGTCGTGCACTGGTCCGAGTTTGATCGCGGCGGCCATTTCGCGGCCTTCGAGGAACCCGAACTGGTCGTGGAGGATATCCGGGCGTTCTTCCGGTCGTTGCGCTAGTCGTCAATCCACTAGCTGCTGATGTACGTCCGTTCCTTGTCGATGACGTTCATCAGCGGCTCGCCCGCCTGGTAGCGTCGAAGGTTCTCCGTGAAGATACCGGTCACGCGATCCGCGTAGCGGGGCGTGGCGCCAGCGTAGTGCGCGGTGATCATGACGTTGCGCATGTCCCACAGGGGCGAGTCGGTGGGCAGGGGTTCCTGGGCGAATACATCGAGGCCCGCCCCGGAAATCCACCCCTCCTGGAGCGCACGGATCAGTACGTCTTCCTGGACGATTTGTCCCCGTGCGATGTTGATGAAGTAGGCCGTCTCTTTCATGGTTCGGAACTCCGGTTCCCCCATCATTCCGCGCGTCTCCTCCGTGAGGGGTGCGGCCAGCACCACCCAGTCCGACTCCTTGAGCAGTTCATGCAGCCCGTCGGGGCCAAACATCCGGTCGACGTGCGGGGAAGTGCGCGATGGGTCGCGTCGCAGGCCGAGTACGCGCATGTTGAGGCCCTTCGCCTTCTCCGCTGTCTTCAGGCCGATGGGGCCGAGTCCGATGATGCCCATGGTGGTGCCGTCGATTTCCTCGCAGCGCCCGCGCTGAAACCACTCGTGATCGCGTTGGGCCTTGGCGAAGCGATGCATGCGGCGCGTAAGCACGAACATCAGGGCGAGTATGTGTTCGGCGATCGGCACCGCGGCCACGCCGGAGGCGTTGGTCACCACGATATCGCTCTGGGCGACTTCGGGCAGGCGGAGCAGCCAGTCCATTCCGGCCCCGATGGTCTGAATCCACCGCAGACGCGGCACGGAAGCCAGGTCTCCGATATCGCGCAATCCGAAGGCCACCTCGACATTCGGCCCCAACTCGGCGCGGCGCGACTCCCACTCCTCGGGTGTATCGACTCTGACGACCTCGGTTCCTGGCACTGCGGCGCGGATCGCTTCGATGTGGCCGTCGCTCAGGAGTTCGGAATGCACGATCACAGTGCCCAATTCGTCGTTACGCATACGTTGCCTCCGGGGAAAGGATCCAATTGTTGCACGAGTCGACTCGGGCAGGCGCATCGTTCATGAGCCGATTCGCTACAGATCGGCGAAGGGTAGCGCGGTCACGCCGGAACCCAGGGGCAGGCGTATGTCGCCGGGATGCACTACGTACCCGGACGTCGCCTTGCCTTCCGCATCTGCCTGGAAGTTCTTGATGGTCGCGGCCATGGCCGGTTTCGGCGTAGCGGATAGCTTGACCTCGATCGGGACGAGCCCCGATTCGGTCTCGACCACGAAATCCACTTCCGATCCCGACATGGTCCGCCAGAAATAGACTCTCGGCTCCAAGCCGCGATGGGTCAGCGTCTTGACGATTTCGGAGAGCACCGCCGTTTCCATGATGGCACCGCCCATAGGTCCCGAGGCGGCATGTTCGGGGTCCTTGAGGCCCGCCAGGTGGCAGAGCGTACCGACATCTGTGAAATACACTTTCGGCGTCTTGACGAGCCGTTTTCCGATGTTGGTGAAATACGGGCGCAACACGATCACCTGGTAGGTGGCCTCAAGCACGGAGAGCCATGCCTTGATGGTGTTGACCGCTACCCCGAGGTCCCGGGCGACATCTGTCAGATTCACTAGCTGCGCACTTCGGGCCGCCAGGATGCGGAGAAAGTTCTGGTACTGGATCAGGTCCCCAACCTGCCGGAGCGTGCGCACGTCCCGTTCGAGATAGGTCTGGATGTAGCTGGCATGCCAGAGGGAACTATCGCGGTCGGGTTGTATCGCAAGTTCCGGATACCCGCCGCGAAGGAATCGCTTCCACAGGTCGCCGAAAGCAAGTGTCGACCTTGACGATGCCTCGCGCTTGCGCTCCCAGGCAAGGGGGAATTGCGACCGTCCCTCCGTTTCCCGTCTGGATAGCGGTAACAGGCGGAGAATGGCCGCACGACCTGCAAGCGATTCCGTCACCTTCTCCGCGAGCAATAGGTTCTGCGAGCCGGTCAACAGGTATTGACCGCTCTTGGCGCGGTTCGCGTCGATCCTTTCCTTGATGTAGGGAAGCAGGTCGGGGGCATATTGCACTTCGTCGAATATGGCCGGTGGCGGATACAGTTCCAGGAAGCCACGCGGGTCTTCTGCGGCGGTTGCGCGAACGTCCGGCGGCTCCAGGGAAACATGCCGGCAACGACTCCCGAAGAGATGCTGCAGTAGGGTAGTCTTGCCGGACTGTCGCGGCCCGGTCAGTACGACGGCCGGGAACTCGGACGCTGCCTTTTTGAGGACGGATTCCAGCGAACGTTTGATGTACGGCAAATCCATAGGTCTAAATAATGCATTTAGAATGCAAATAGTCAATCCAAATATCGCGTGTCTGGCGGATGTCGATAACCATTCCGGATGAACGCTCCGGACTCTATGCCGTGCGTGGCACTTGGGCACAATCCAGGGCATTGTCAGGGAGGGTTGAGCCGTGAGTGACGCGCTAAGGCATCAAGTGGCGGTCATCGTGGGCGCCAGCAGCGGCATTGGCAGGGAGACGGCATTTGCGTTTGCAGGGGCTGGCGCCGCCATCGTGCTCGCTTCCCGTAGCCAGGACAGGCTCGAGACACTGGCTGAGGAGATAGGCGGCCATACGTTGGTCTGCCCGATGGACGTCGAGGACACGATGTCGATCCGTCGATCGATAGAAAGGACTGTCGAGCGATTTGGCCGCATCGACGTGCTCGTCTACGCGACTGGCACGAATATCCCTGACCGTACCCTGGACGAACTGACCCCGGAAAACTGGGACATGATGCTCGCCACCAATCTGAACGGCGCCTTCCACTGCACACAGGCCGTGCTCCCGACCATGCGGGGGCAGGGCGGAGGACTCATCATCTACCTGTCGAGTGTCGCGGTGCAGCTTCCGGATGCCTCCGGTGTGTCCTACCAAGCCGCCAAGCACGGGCTGGTGGGACTGGCGCACGGGACGTTCAAGGAGGAGCAGGACAACGGCGTTCGTACCACGGTGATCTTCCCGGGACTAACAGACACGCCGCTCGTGCTCAAGCGGCCGACGCCGACGCCGCCCGAGGTGATAGCGCACGCGTTGCAACCGGAGGACGTGGCCGAGGCATGCCTGTTCGTGGCATCGCTGCCGGCGCGGGCGCGGGTACCCGAACTGATGCTGATGCCCTCGCGCCTGTAGCGCGTAGTCCGGCGCTATTGATATTGCGCGGAGCGAAGCGCAAAGTCGGACAGATTGGACCCGTGAACGACAACAGCGAGGTTCGAAAAAGATGGAAGGACCAGGCACCAGATCCACACTCGAACCCGAGGAGGTGGACCTCTTCCGGCACAATGGCTTCATCAAACTGCCGACAAGGTTGTCGGCGGACTTGGTGGAGGGCTTGAAGGCCGCGGCGCTGGAGGACATCCGTAACGAGGTCGAGCCGGTCGCGCGTCGCGATGGCGAAGTGGACCGAATATCCGGCCTCTGGGACCGGGGCGGCGTCTTCCAGCAAGCCATCGCGTGCGACGAGATTCTCGACCCGCTGGAGTCGTTGCTGGGACCCAACATCGAGTTCATGCTCAATCGTCACAACCACATCTATATGCGCGACCGGAAGTCGCTGGCGTCGATCGAGTTGCACCGGGATTGCCGGGTGTGGTCGCGGAACCTGCTTTCGGTACTCGTCTACCTCGAAGACACCCATCTCGAGAACGGTTGCACCTACGTGGTTCCGGGCTCTCATCACCTGTCGACGCTTTCCGACTATGCGTATATTCGCGAACGGGGAGCCCTCAGCCGGGGAGCGCGAGGGGGTACCCCTCGCAAGAAGAGAGCCCTCGGCCGGGGAGCGCGAGGGGGTTCCCCTCGCGAGAAAGAGGAACTGTTTGAGATTGCTTGGTCCCAGGCGATCCCGCTACCCATGCCCGCAGGAGGGCTGCTCGCCATGGATGGATTGCTGCTGCATGCGGCAGGCAAAAACCAGACCAATGGCACCCGCATGAGCATGACGCTCGGCTACCACAGCGCCGACGAATTCTCGCTGCCGGATGATCGCAAGCACGTGTTGGTGCGGGGCGAGCGCAAATACGGCGGCAACGACGTGCGCAGCATGGATCGTCATTCCCGACCGGGAAGTGAACGGACAGAGGTGTACTAGCCGAAGGGTTTACTCCGCACTGACCGAAAGCCCAAAACACCTTGGCGATTTGCATGCGACGTCGACAAGCCGTACGTGCGTTGATCCTGTCGGAGACCGACCACAGCGTACTGCTCCTGCGAATGCAGCGGCCCGACCGTCCCGGCCACTTCTGGTTGTTGCCGGGCGGCGGCATCAAGCCGGACGAGGACCGTTTGGACGCCCTGCGGCGCGAGGTCTGGGAAGAAACCGGGTTTGCCGTGCAGGCGGAGCCGCGCCTGCTATGGCAGCGGGTGCACCGGTTTGGTCGCGGTATTGGGGAGGGCCTCCCGGTCACCGAACAGCACGAGGACATCTACCTCGTGCGCGCGCGGCGATTCGAGCCGACGGCGGGCAACAACCCGGAAGCCAGCGAGGTGGGAATCTTCCACGAGTTCCGCTGGTGGTCAGTGACGGAGTTGCGGGCTGCTACCGATCATCAGTTCGCGCCGAGATCATTGGCGCACCTCGTGGAAGAACTCGTGGTTAGCGGACCGCCCGCGGAACCGATTTCGTTGCGCGACTAGCGAGTCATCGTAAGCAAAACGTAGCAGAAGCAACCTGTGAGACGTCGGTCTCAAGACCGATTCATTTATGTTCCAAGCGCCACCTTGAGGCTCTTGACGGCATCACTCGGCTTGCCTTGCGGGCTATTCAGGACGCCCGGGATTTCCACGTTTCTGACGAACTTCGCGTTATGGATGTTCTTCAGTTCAGAATTGGCGTTGGTCGCATCGTGAATCAGCTTCCGCTCAACGAAGTCTGCCTCATTTTTTTGTACGCTTTTGGACAACTTTCCTGTTGGAGTCACACGCGTGATGAGAAACAGAATGGGCGTACCTCTGGCCGTGTCGTCCATCACGTCCCGATAGATGCTCTGCTTGTGGGAGGCGAAGCATTCCTTCTCGAACGCTCCCTTGGATTGACCGACATACCAAGGCGTTATCCCTTTACCCGCCCGGACGGCAAAAAGGTAGCAGCCGGCGCCCGACCGTAGGCCCGCTCGAGCGCGCTCGACATCCTCCCAGAAGTTGTTGCGTGCATCCTTTGAAAAATCGAGGGTCCGTCTCCCGTCCTTTCTCAACTTCCGCCGGACTTCGAACTCCCCGAACACCTCGTATCGTATTCGACTGCTACGCTCTGCCACCAATACCACCCCGGAAGACTGAAAGCCGGCAAGACTAGCCCAACGAGGGTAGGACCAACAGAGCAAGGGTTGAATACGAACGACCAGTCTGGCCGCGCGTGACGGACAAGTTTTGCTGCGGCGTGTCCTGGAACGCAGCCAAACGCAAAGCCCCTACTGGTCGCCGCCGCCGGATGCGGAGTTGGTCGCGGAACAGGGGTGGCGTTGCTCGCCGATAGACAACCGCATGGACGACGCCTCCACGCTGGCCCGAGCCTCTGGTGTTGTCAACGCCGCGTCGGTAGCGCGACAGTTGCGCGCGAAAACGCGCTCGCCGTGCCGGACTGGTTCACGTTGCGGATGTCCAGGTCCACGAGGTGCTCGTCACCCTGGACATACTTGCTCGCGACAGTGCCGTAGATCGTGTTGGTGTCGCCGACGATGTTCGGATGCCGGACCTGGGTCACCAACTTCTTCAACGTTCCGTCGTCCCCCATCCAGTCCGTGCACATCTGCGTCAGCCAGCACACCCGTTGCGGGCCGAAGTCGAACTGGCCCGGCATGCTGCGGCGCTTCTTGGCGTGGTCCGCGTCGAAGCGGTCGTGGGACTCGAGGCGGCCGCCGAGCGACGCGCGCGTGCTTCGCCGCGTGCCCATCGCCCCAAAGGTGAACAAAAAGAGTTCGTTGACGGTGTAGGTGCCTTTCTTCAACGGCGGCATTTCGTCGCCTTCGACCACGTCTTCCCAGTAGCGCGGGTCCGCACCGCGGCGCTCCCTCTCCCACACGAGCGGGTCCGGCGATTCCTGCTGCACGTCGGTCTTGTTCTCGCGGTCATAGGTGATCGTTTCGGTGCCGCCCCCAAGGATCCTGTAGCGCGCCATCAGCGTTCGCTTGGTTGCCACCACCTCGTGCCGCTGATTGGTGTATGTCACCAGTCCGGTGCAGATGCAGAACGGACCGATGCGCCCGCTCTCCTTCCGGACGACGGGACCTACCTGCTCTTGCACGTATATGGTGTCCCCAAGCCAGATCGGCCGAAAGAACTCCAGTTCGCCACCGGCATAGTTCATGGCGAAGCTCCCCACGCGCGAGCCGTCGATTGCGCCGTTGATCGCCGCGCCGACCCCGAGGCTCGTGCAGTACACGAACGCGGGCATGGCGGTGATCATGCCGAAGCGGCTGTTGGCGGCGTACTCCGGATCCCGATACAACGGGTTGTAGTCGCCGATCCCGTCGCCGGCGCGGCGGATATTGTCGAGGTTCGCCAGCTTCGAAGCCCGGGACGGCAGGATCGTGCCCGCGCCCTTTCTGTATTCGTCTTCGAACTCGTCGAGTGTCGTGATCTCTGGTAGGGCTGCCACTTGTTTCCTCCCGTGTTTAGTTGTGTTGTCGATCAGGCCGCAATGCAGACCATGTTGCCGATTGAATCATATTCGACCCAAGGAGGATCATGTGCAATATGAAAGTAACAATTTCATATTGTTACTTGAGGCGTACAATTGATTTCATGATCGAACGCGAGATCACCGGATGTCTGTTTGACCTGTTCGGGCAGTATCCCTTCGTTACGGTGACCGGACCGAGGCAATCCGGAAAGACGACACTATGTCGCGAGACCTTTCCGCAGTTGGCGTACGCGAATCTGGAGGCACCCGACCAACGCGATTTCGCCGCGACCGATCCTCACGGTTTCCTTTCCCGGCTCGAAGGGGGCGCAATTATCGACGAAATTCAGCGCGTTCCCGAACTGCTTTCCTACCTTCAGGTCTTCGCCGACGAGCGAGGACACAACGGCCTTTTCATATTGACCGGCAGTGAGCATTTCCAGTTGTCCGAAGCCATCATCCAATCGCTGGCAGGCCGCACAGTTCTCCTGCGGCTCCTGCCGTTCACGCTGGCGGAACGTGTGAGGGCTGGAGCGCCGGGAGCTTTGGATGAAGTCCTTTACTCGGGCTTTTATCCGAGGGTCCACGATCAGGGCATCGAACCGAGGCGAGCTTTGAGCGATTACTTCGGGACATACGTTGAGCGCGATGTGAGACGACTTGGCGGCATCCGAGACCTTTCGAACTTCGAGCGCTTTGTGCGACTGTGCGCGGGCCGGGTCGGACGGCTGACAGATCTGGTGGCCCTGGGCAGGGATGCCGGCGTTTCTCACACGACGGCACGGAACTGGCTCGGCGTGCTGGAGGCGAGCTACATCGCGTTCCGCCTGCCCCCGTTCCACGCCAACATCCGCAAGCGGCTCGTAAAGTCGCCCAAGCTGTACTTCTACGACGTGGGGCTTGCTGCGCATCTCATCGGAATCGAAGGCGCGGATCAGATAGCCACACATCCGCTGCGAGGAGCGCTGTTCGAGAACATGGTAGTCGTCGAAGCGCTGAAATACCGATTGAACCGAGGGCGTTCGGCAAATCTGTCGTTCTTCCGCGACAGCCGTGGACTGGAGTGCGACTTATTGTTTGAGGGCGCCGACGGACAAATGGCGATCGAAATCAAGGCTGGCGCAACCATACCCTCGGATGCTTTTGCGACCCTTGATGCAGTGGCGAGGACGATTCCGGATATCTCCTTCAAGGCCGTGGTGTATGGAGGCAGGGATCGCCAGTCGCGAAGCACTGCGGAGGTCGTGCCGTTCGACGAGTTGAGCGATGCGCTCGAACGCTTGGAGGTGGGCCGAGAAGTCGCGGCTTTCGCCGAAGCTAGAGCAGTTCCGGCACCTTCAGCGACGGATGTCGGCATTCTTGATGAGGCGTATTCCAAACACATTCGACCCACGGTGGAAGCGTTGCGCGACGCCTTGGACGACCTGACGGTGCTGTTCACGGACATGGTCGAGTCCACTTGCATTGAGTGTCGTGATCGCAAGATCGACTCAGGCAGTCTTCTAGCACCCGATCATTGGGAATACACGAGGGACGAACACATCCTTGTACCGGGCTTCAAGTTCTCGGACCAGCATCTGTTGACGATCACGCACCGGATTTCCCTCAACGGCTACGTGCACGGCACGGACGACTTCAACGTCGGCGTCTCTTGTCATTGGGTGTTTGATTCCGACGCCATGTCGAGGTCCCTCGTGATCGACGACGAGCCATTGGACGGTCCGGAGCGGGTCGGCTATTCGGAGCTAGGGGTTCGCAGCGTTCGAATTGATCGCGTCTGCACCATCGTGCTGAGGCAGGCAAGGACCGTGATCGAAGCTCGTTAGTGGACCCTTTCTCTGGTCCTTTCTCAACGAAGCTGTGATGCGGCTCGGGGAGGGCTGGTTCAGCAAACTGAAGAACGCTTAACGGCCCTGGAAGTTGGCGCGCCGCCGCTCAAGCCGTGCACGCTTGCCCTCGACGGCGTCCTGGCTATCCCGTACCTGCCGAACGAGGTTGTCGACGTCTGCGTGGAAGATGCCATCCCGGAACGTCATCTCGCGCAGGAGCAGCGCCTTGATGGCGCGAACCGAGAGCGGCGCATTCTGTACGAGACGATCGACCAGGGCATCGACGGCAGCCTCGAGTTCATCGGGTTCGGCAACCCGAGCGATCATCCCCAGTTCGTGGAGCTTTGTCGCCGGCAACGGGTCCCCGAGCAGGAGTATCTCGCGCGTGCCGACCGGCCCGGCGACATCGAGCAGTTTCTTCGCCAGGAACCAGGTGGGCGCCAGGCCGATCTGCGCGAGCGACATGCCGAAGCGCGCATTCGTCGACGCGACGACGAAGTCGCAGTGCAGGGCGATCTCGCAGCCGCCGGCGATGGCGTGCCCCTGCACGACGGCGATCACCGGCAGCGGATAGGTCTCGACCGCGTGAAACACCGGCTCGACGGAGACGTTCATGGACCCGCCGATGTCCCTTCCGGCGCAGAAGGAGCGACCCGCGCCGCGCAGGATCGTCACGCGCTCCCTGTTGGGAGGGGTGGCGGAGAATGCGGCCCGCAATTCATCGAGCATCTCGTCGCTCATCGCATTGAGCTTTTCGGGCCTGTTCATGGTGACGGTGCGCACCGCCCCTTCCGTAGCGATCTCGACGAGCATTGTTCCCTCCCCCTGAGCGATTGCGACACTCTACTCGAAAGGTGTGGCGAACGTTAAGTCGCAATACGAGTAGATCGCCGACAGTCAGCTGCACTCGTCATCGTGGACCCGAAGTGGCTCCCGTCCTCGAGCGGTCCATCTTTCCGAAGATGGGACACGTTGGGAATTGGCCCGCGAGTGCGGAGGAGCCAAGTATGCATTGGGAACCAGACGAGACGCGTCCTGACGCGTCCTTGACACCTGAGTTGCCGCTGATAAGGTGCCTTGCACTCTTGTGCACAGACGGCGGGAGCTAGCGACTGTGCCAACCGCTGGACGCGCCAATGACGGAGGATTGGTCGATGACAAATCCCGAACTGAAAGATGAAGTGCAGAGTGCACCGCCGCCGATAGCGCCTCCGCCGCCAGCGAAGTATGATTCGGATTGGCACGAGCGGATCGAGAGAGCGAAGAGAGCGCATCAAGAAGGTAGGAAAGCACGGCAGGGAAAACCGGCGACGTTTTCGTTTCAACAAAGTCTGACTTGAGGAGTGGCAACCCTTGGTAGGGAGCACCTCGCAGTCTCGCAGCCCGCTTTTCGAGGCCCAAAACTCGCTTCGCTATGAGCGCCAGCAACTGATTCGTCAGTACCAGCAGGCCTACAATTGCCGACTGGTCGTGATGAGTGACACGCTGTTCTCAAGAAGCGTGACGCTCTTCGAGGAAGTTCTATACGACGCCGATCCCCAGCAGGATCTTCACATTCTTCTCTCGACTCCTGGCGGAGATGGTGAGACTGCGCTGAGACTCATTCGCCAAGCGCAGTGTCGGTGCAAAGAACTGACAGTTGTTGTGCCGGATCAGGCAAAGAGTGCCGGGACTCTTTTCTCCCTCGGAGCTGATCGAATCTACATGGGTCCTACCAGCGATCTTGGTCCTGTGGATCCTCAGTTCTTGTTATCTGGTTCGTTGGCGGCAGGAAAAGCAATCATTGCCGCAGTAGAGGAGGCTGAACGTCGCGTTCAAGCGAATCCACAAACCTATCCGATCCACGCATCGCTTCTAGGCGACATCACAGCGTTGATGGTTCAACAGGCACGCGATGCTCTAAAGCGTGCGGAAGGACAATTGACGGAAGCTCTAGCCTGCGTTTCGGGCCGATCTGAGGAGAAGATTGAACAGATGGCGCGGCAGCTGCGAGGCCCTCTTCTGGATGACTCGCAGAGCCACGGAGCGGCTATATCCATGCAGGAGGCGGTCAAACTGGGCTTACCGGTTGAACAGGCGAATCCGGGTGACGACAGGTGGGGAAGTGTCTGGCGGTTGTGGACAAAATATGTCGCACTCAACGTAGAGTTCGCCTATGAGGGGGAGACGGCATCGCACGTCAAGCTCTTCGATCCAACGTCGTTTTAGGATCCAGAACTTGCCTTCGAGAAGTGGGTAACGTCTTGACCTTGTTGGAAGGGGAATAACGCCCCGACCATTGCTCAATCGCTACTCCCTTGGCGAGGCCCTCACGTCATTGTTTAGAAGAAAAGGACGTTTCGATGCCAGTCCAGGAGACTGCGCCGACGATCGAACACGACCTGTTGCGTTTGCGGGTCGACGGATGGTGCATTCTGGAAGGGGTCATTCCCGAGGCGGAAGTCGGGGCCGTACGTGATAGCGTGCTCGCGACAATGGCGTCACCGGAGTACCGGCAGGACGGTAGCTTTCTCGCCCACAACAGCGAGTTCGTACGCCACGTCGCCGAGCCACGCATGCTGGCGATTCTCGAAGCGCTTTGGGGACCGTTCTACCGCGTAGGTTGGATGGGGCCGACCTTCCGGCGTCCCGGCGACGTCCGCGAGCAATGGCACGTGGACTGGCCCTTTGGCACGCGTCCGGCTGCGGGCATCCTGCCCCCGTTTCCGGATACGGTGATGTACCTCACTTCTATCTGGATGCTGTCGCCGTTTCTGCCGGATAGCGGAGGCACGATCATCGCGCCTGGCACGCACCGATCGGGGATCGATCCGACTACGGACACCATGATCGACGAGAAAGCGCCGCGCGCGACGGAGATCCAGGTGTCGGGGAGGGCGGGCAGCGTCGTGTTGCTGGACAGCCGGCTATGGCATGCCAATGCGGACTACGACGGCAAGCAACCCCGGGTGGCGATGCGGGTGTGCTACGCGCCGTGGTGGCTCAACCTGCAGCCGATCGATCCCGAGTCGCCGGAGGGTATCCGCATGGCCGAGGAGTTCGGCGACACCGCGGCGCCGCCCATGCCCCGCATCTCCGTAGAGACATACGAAGCGATGCCGGAGCAGGTGAAGCCCTTGTATCACCACTGGGTCAGCTCGTAGGTCAGCCCCGCCCGAACTTCGGTGCGCGCTTCTCCATGAGTGCCGCCAGCGCTTCGGCGTGGTCGGGGTGGCGCCGCGCGATCTGGTCGCGGATGCCCTCGCGCTCGCCAACCCGGTCGATGTCGGGATCGAGCGGATTCTGACGCAGCAACTCCTTCACGAACATCACGGCCTGGGGCGGATTGTTGGCTATCTCCGTAGCCTTCTCGACGGCGGCTTCGAGGAGGTTATCCGGTTCCGTGACCTTGATCACCAGCCCCATCCTGAGGGCTTCGGCGGCCGTCACCATGCGGCCCGTCAGGCACATGTCGGCTGCGTTCCCGAGACCAACGAGCTGTGCCAGCAGGCGCGTGGATCCAAGCTCCGGCATCAGGCCCACCCTGATGAACCGGATGCTGAAGAGGGCGTCGGTCGATGCGATGCGGATGTCGAACGGCAGGATGAACGTCAGGCCGATCCCGACAGAGTAGCCGTTGACGGCGGCGATGGTGGGCTTCGACGTCATCAGGAACGGCGTGATGCCGCGCGCGCCCCCGGCCGTCCAGCGCATGGGCTGCGGTCCGGTGCGGAACGACGCTGCCGTGGCTTCCCGGTTGCGCTCTTCCCGAACCGCGAAGTCGTCGAGGTCGGCGCCGGAACAGAACGCGCGCCCCTCCCCGGTGACTACGATCGCGCCGATGCTGTCGTCTTCATTCCAGATGCCGATCTGCGTGAGGGTCTCTTCGCGCAATTGATCGTTCATGGCGTTCAGCTTCTCCGGCCGGTTGAACCGGATGATGCCAACCCTTCCGGCGGTCTCGGTCAGAATGTGCTCGTATGCCATGTCCTAGTCCTCTTTCGCGTCCGGATGGGGGAGCTTCAAGTTTAGCTTTATCGGACGTGTTCCACGCACCCGTGACGGTCGGGGAGAGGGGTGATCGGACATGCCGAATGATCGCCCCAGTTCGGAGAGGTTTGAGCGTCTGACCATGGTAGTGTGCTCCCCATCACCCAGAGTCTACGCAGTGTCTGCGTTGCACCTCGTCGATCACCACGAAACAGGAAATCTCGAACGCATTGTTCGAATTTTCACGTTTTCAGTTTTTGGCCGGGCAAATTGCGTCCGCACCATCGAGTAAGATAGTCGAGAAGCTGTTCTCAAGAACCCGAACGATGCCCGAAGCGCTGTCTTCCTTCCGCATCTGCGACTTCACCGGCCAACTGGCGGGAGCGGGGGCGACGAAGTGGCTTGCTTCCTTCGGCGCCGAGGTGATTCGCATCGAAGATCCGGTGAATGAGGGTCGCTGGGACATCCTGCGCAGCAGGGCGCCCACCGTCGACGGCAACAGCAGCGTCAACCTCAGCGGCAGCTTCAACAACCACAACACGAAGAAGCACGGCATCACGCTCAACCTGAGGACGGAACGTGGCAAGGAAATCTTGGCCGAACTCGTCAAGATCTCCGATGTCGTGACCGAGAACTTCTCGAAGGGCGTGCTCGATCGGTGGGGATTTGGCTACGAGCGGCTGAAGGAGCTGAGGCCCGACATCATCTATGTCTCCCACAGCGGTTTCGGCCACCGTGGACCCTATAGCGACTTCAAGTCCTGGGGCCCGGTGGTGCAGGCGATATCCGGGTTGACGTTCGCGTCGGGGTTGCGTGACCAGGAGCCGGCCGGTTGGGGCTATTCCTTCATGGACCACACCGGCGCGTACTACATGGCGATGGCGGTCCTGCTCGCCATCATCCACCGGCAGCGTACCGGCGAAGGGCAATGGGTGGACCTCGCGGGTACCGAGGCCGCCCTCACGTTGCACGGTCCGGCGCTGCTCGACTGGACGGTCAATCAGCGGCCGACCCGGCGTCCGGGGCATCCGGACAGCAACCGCAACCTCTGGCCGCCCATGGCGCCGCACGGCGTCTACCCGTGCGCCGGGGACGACGACTGGGTTGCCATCGCGTGCCGCAACCAGGGCGAATGGGAAGCGCTGACTTCCGTCATCGATGAAGACTGGTGTCGGGATCCGGTGTTCGCCGATTTGGAAGGACGCCTGGCGTCGCAGGACGCGCTCGACGCGCACATTGCTCAATGGACGGCAGAGCGAAACAAATTCGAAGTCCAGAGCGCACTGCATGAGGTTCGCGTGTCGGCCGCCGCAGTGCAGAAACCCCAGGAGCGCATTGATCTCGATCCGAGCACCGAGAACTTTGGACTCTGGCGCAAGGTCGTGCATCCCGAGATAGGCCCGGTTCGAGTGGAGGGCCACCCGGTGCATTTCTCGAAGACCGACTGGTCTATCGAGCGTGGGGGGCCATGCCTCGGCGAGCACACCGAAGAGGTCCTGGGCCGCTTGCTGGGTATGAGTTCCAAGGAGGTCGACGAACTGCGGGAGGAAGGCGTCATATGACCGCGCTGACCGGGATTCGCGTGATCGAGCTTGCCCGGGAGCCGATCGCCTTCGTCGGCAAGCTTTGCGGCGACATGGGCGCGGACGTGATCCTCGTGGAACCGCCGGGCGGCGACCCATGCCGGGGCTATCCGCCATTCCTCGACGACACGCCCGGCGAGGACCGAAGCCTGTACTGGTGGCACTACAACAGCAGCAAGCGGAGCGTGGTGATCGACCTGGACGACGAGGACGGGCGAGACCGCTTTCGAGCGCTCGTCGCCACCGCCGATGTTCTCATCGAGGGCGAGCCGCCCGACCGGCTTGCAACGCTCGGTCTGGATTACGACGATTTGATCAAGCATCGGACGGACCTGATTCATGCCTCGGTCACGCCATTCGGCCGCAACGATCCGAAGAGCGACTTGCCCGCGACCGACCTGACGCTCCTGGCGGGCGGCGGGCCGATGTGGAGTTGCGGCTACGACGATCACTCGCTGCCGCCGGTGCGCGGGCCGCAGCAGGGCTATCAGACCGGGGCGAACTTCGGGTTTCTTTCGGTGCTGACTGCGTTGGCGTATCGGGGCGTCAGCGGCGAGGGCCAGTTCATCGACTTGAGCCAGCACGCCGCGTTGAACGTCACGACGGAAGGCTCGAGCATCCGCTGGCTCACCGCTCAGACCACCGTGCAGCGCCAGACGGGGCGCCACGCGTCGGTCACGCCAACCACGAAAACCAGCCAACTCTGCGCGGACGGTCGGCTCGCATCGACCGGTGCCGGCGCGCGCAACCAGGAGCAGTTCGCCCTGTTGCACGAATGGCTGAAGGAGCTTGACCTGGAAAGCCAGTTGCCGGAAGCGGTGTTCCTGGAGATGGGTGCCAACTGGGAAGGGCACCTCAACATGGGCCTTATCGGCGAGGACGACGCGGTAACGGCCATTTTCGGCGCGGGACGGGAGGCAATGAAGCTGATCGCGTCCACACTCACGGCCCAGGAGTTCTTCGTCCAAAGCCAACGCAAGGGCTTTACGTCCGCCGTTGTCAATGCGCCCGAGGAAGCATTCGAGGACGAGCACATCAAGGCGCGCGGATTCCACGTGGACGTGTACCACGAAGATATCGAACGCACCATCACATACCCGGGCGCGCCGTATCCCTTGCCGGCCAGCCCCTGGCGGATTTGGCGCCGTGCCCCGAAGCTCGGCGAGCACGACGAAGAGGTCTTTTCAGAACTGACGTAAGTACCGGTGGCGTTGGGTGAACGCCGTCGATGACTATTCGTAGTGACTCCACATGCGCAAGACTTTTACGACGCGATCGTCGTCGAGTACCTGGTACACCAGACGGTGCTGGATGTTGATCCTGCGCGAGTAGGCGCCGGTCAGGTCGCCGACGAGCTTCTCGAAGGGTGGAGGATTCTGGTACGGGTCGTCCGCGATGATCGACAGAATTTGCTGGGCCTTCGGCTTGAGCCCGCTTGCGTTCAGTTTTCTCGCGTCCCGGTTGGCCTGCTTCGTGTAAACGAGGCGCCAACTCACCAATCAAGTTCCTCGCTGCAATCCTCGATGCCTGTCTCCATACCCTCCCGAATGGATTCGCGCATGCCTGGAACGGCGAGCAGGAACAACGTCTCCTGTATGGCCCTCCAATCTTCTTCCGGAACGAGGACAGCCCGGGTCCTCTTGCCGGTAATCAACACCGGTTCGTGGGATTCCGCCGCAGCGTCCATCAGCCGGTAAAGGTTTGCCCGGGCCTCGGTTGCAGTGATGGTGGTCATGCCTGCTCGCTTCCTCGCAAAGACTTGAAGGTACGGGATAGCGTACGTATGGTCAAGGCGGACGCTCGGGGTCCATGGAGAACAAACAAAATGTCCGCTTCACGAAAGCAGCTGAGGTCACACGTTGCCGCGCTAGAGCGTCCACCTGCGAATCATGTAGTACGCGGGAATCAGGGCAATCGTGCACGTCGCAATCGTCAGCAAGACACTCCACTTGCCGAACAGAGCGGTCGGTCCCCAACCTATCGCAAGCCACATGACATTGTTGACCACCGGCTCAACGCGGCCGATCGCGATCGCCATGGGGAGGAGGATCATAAGGCTCGCGAACTGGCCCGGCTTGTAGTACCGACTGCAGAAAGCCCAATAGCGCATGCGTCGAAGATCCGCCGGGTCCCTCCCGTCGGCGAGCAGGCGCCGCATCTTGAGCACGCCGCCGCCGAACACAAGGGCGAGGCCGATCACCAAGACAATGACTTCGGGCGTGACGAACGCTTCCACCGAAGACAAATCGGTATACGGATTCCCCTCGACGATGCCGAACTTCGCCATGCGTTCAGGCAGGTGGTATATCCCGAACCAGGTAATCCACAGGTCCAAGGCGGTGGTTGGAACAAACCAGGCGGCGAACAGCGTCGCGAGTCGCCTCGCGTGCCTGTAGGGGATTGCATTGTTTGGTTCGTTCGTCATTTTTCTGCATTTGCTTGATGGAACCGCTCACGCGGCACGACAAACCCGCTCGTCGTCGGACTCGGCGGCGGTCGCGGTGTCTACAGTCGTACGTCAGGGAAACCTGATCGCCGGGAGTCCAGTTGGCCGATGTCGGGCTGCGTGGTTACAGGTCGGCGAGATCTATCACCTTGCCCGTCCGTGACGATTCGAATATGCCGAAGATGATCTTCATCGTCTCGAGGTTGTCGTGGCCGCTGCTGATGGGTTCGTCACCCGTCCTGCAGCACTCCTCCCAATGCAGGACTTCGTTGATGAAGTAGTCGTCGCTGGGCAGGTCGTTGTCGCCTGTCGGCAACGGCTGGAAGGATGGCCGGCGCATCATCAATGCGAGCCGCTCCCTGGTCAGGGGACGCCGCAGCGGACCTGATTGCATTGCTCGCGTCTGTTCCTCCTCCCGCTTCCGGTCTCTCACGCCATACATGATGGTGCCGAACTGCCGAACCGGGGCCTCGAGTGACTGATCCAGGGTGGGTGGCGTCGAGTGCACGGTCCCTTCGCTGCCGAAGATCATGTACGACATCCCCTCCGGCGACACAGGCGTCGACCAGCTCGCCATCACATCGCCTACCGCCCCGTTCTCGAACTCGAGCGTCGCGGCGACCAGGTCGTCGGCGCCGTTGAGGAAGTTCGATTGAATGGACCTGGACAATCCCATCACCCGTTTGACGTTGCCGACGTAGAACCGCAACAGGTCCAGGTGGTGGACGCTCTGGACCAGCATGACGCCGCCGCCCGCCTTGCCGTCCTTCATCCAGTCGTCAGGCCTCCTGTCGCCGCCCCCGCCCCCTATCGTGTGGGTCCGAACGGCCCGAATCTCCCCGAGGTTGCCCTCGTCGATGAACCGCTTGACTGCGCGGGATTCGGGCGAATACCGGAGGTGCTGGGCAACCATCAGGGTCACCCCCGCCTCGTCGGCGGCTGCGATCATGTCCTTGCAGCCCTGCAGCGTGTGCGCCATCGCCTTCTCGACGATCACGTGCTTGCCGGCATTGGCGGCGGCGATGGCCAACGGCGCGTGCGACGAATGGCCGGTGCAGATGTCGACCGCGTCGATGTCGGCCTTTTGCAGCATCTCTTCGAAGTCGAGGTAGATCTCGTCGACGCCGGCCTTTTTGGCGTACTCCTGCGCAAGCGGCTCAACGATGTCGCATACCGCCGTGAGCTGCACCCGGTCAGGACGCTCGAGGTAGGGGATCATGTGCCGATTGGAAATGCCGCCCGTGCCGATCAAGCCGACTTTCATTGGTGCTGCCATGTTTCCCTTCCCTTTTTTCGTTTCTCAGGCGTGTGGTGTCTGCGTACGAGCAACCAGTGGTGATGGTCGCGAAGTGTCCGCGCGGCCATCATACATTCCCTTCCCGCAAACCCGGCATGGTGCCACCGATCGGAGATTCCGGGCCATTGGTCACCGCTGCGTCTTCGCCTGAACCCCTGCGGACAGGGCGCCATTGATTGCTGTCGACCAGGGTGCGATCCAGAAGGCGTGGAGAATTCCATTCATCGCTTGAATGATGATCGTCCATGCTGTGGATGGATGAACAATTGCTGGCTCCCATTCGAACCGTCGCCTACACCGGTGCCGACAGGCGTAGAATTGGGGCGGTTAAGAGGGGAGGAGGACAATCATGGCAGTAGCAATCGCCAATTCCGAGTCCGGGCTCGATCGCGTATGGAACGAGATATGTGAGCTCGGGCTGCAGACATACGTCGCAGATCTCGACACCCACGGCTACACCGTCATCCCGCCGGAGATCGCATCTCCGAACGGCCTGGCCGACCGGATGCTCGCGGCATGTCTCGACATCGCCGAGCGGCGCAACGGTGAACGGCCCGATATGGAGACCGGCTCGACGCACGCCAACCTGCCGATCACCCCGAGGGGGTCTTCGGTCAAGGAAGGTCGCCCCAAGGGCCGCATGCCGTTGGGTCAGAGAGATGCGCCCGACTCGCCGGTGGGCGACATCATGCATTCGATCTTCTTCGAGGACGAGGTCTTCGAGGATGCGCTGATGAACCCGGTGCTGCTCGCGATGGCCACGTATCTGTGCGGCTATAGCGTGGTGCTTTCGGGCATGGGCTGCTGGATGAAGGGGCCAAACAAGAGCACTTTCAGGCTGCATACCGACACGCCGCTAGCGTCACCGCTGCCGCCGCAGTCCATGGTGTGCGAGTTGATGTACGTGCTGACCGACTTCAACCGGGAGAACGGCGGAACGGCGTTCGTGCCGGGCAGCCACAGGTTGTGCCGCAACCCGGATGGCCGTGAAGCCATCATTGGCGAAGGCGGAAACCAGGACGTTGTTCCGGTCGAGGCCAAGGCGGGCTCGCTGGTCGTCTGGACCGGCAAGACCTGGCACGGCTCGTACAATCGCACGGCCACGGGGTTGCGGGTGAGCGTGCCGGTCTACATGGTGCGACCGTTCATACGCACGCAGGAAAATTTCATCGGGCGAGTCCCGCAGGAGATGCTGGACCGGCACCCGTCGCGTTTCGCGATCCTGATGCAGCAGGGCGTCGTGCCTGGCTACGAGAATCCGATCGACGAAGCGGCCAAGGCTTCCTACGCCGAGCAGTTCGTGTCGGCGTATGCGGAGGAGTTGGGGGGAGTGCTCCGGGCCAAGGACCTCTACAACTGATCGACAACTGAGCGCTGGCTGGCACATCTGGGTGCCAGAACCCGCGCCGGCAGTGTTTTCGTTGCGCGGACAAAGACGATGGAAGCTTCCGTGATCGACACCTTGCGCTATGCGGACCGGTTGAAGGCCGCTGGGGTGGAGACGCGGCAGGCGGAAGCCATGTCGCGCGCTCTCAACGACGAACTGGCTGGCGGCGTCGCGACCAAGCAGGATCTCGACCGCGCCGTGGACGAGCTGAAAGGGCAGATCGCCAACCTCGACGCCAAGTTCGAGGTCATGGATGCGAAGTTCGACGGATTGCGCGGGAGGTTTGAAACCCAGGGCAAGTACGTGTTCCTGGTCCTGGGGTTGATCGCGGCACTTGGGCTTTACAACGCGGTCGCGCCGCACTTGGCCTCGATGGCTCCCCAGACCGACACGGAATCCGCGCAGTCGACGCGGGGGTAGTAGGAGGAGCGTTTGGGGGCGTGACCGTGATTCCGTCCGCCCGCCTCAATAGACGTTCTTGTTCATGGCCCCCAACGGGGCGTTGAGCCGGGTGTACTTGTAGCGAGGCCCTTGCGAGTCCGTCCAGCCCATCCAGTCGTCGGCACCCACCAGGTGCGCGAATTCGACCGGATTGCGGTCGAGCATTTCCTGCGTCACGTTGGCTAGGAAGTCCTCCTGCGGCTTCAGGCGCTTGTTGCACACGTAGGTCGTGAGGTTCAGCCGAAGACCGTCGGTTAGCTTGGGATATGCGCCGTGCCAGGTATTGCCGTGCCACAGGATGAGTGAGCCTTCCGAGGCTTCCACCGGCACCGCGACGTCTTCGCCTTCGCCCTTGACGGGGAGGCGGCAATACTTGTGGCTGCCCGGAACCATCGCGATGGCGCCGTGTTCCAGTGTGTAGTCCGTGAGCGCCCAGACGGAGTTGAAGACATCTCCGCAGGAGGGCATGCGGCCATCCTGGTTCGTGCCGCCGTCGGCGTGCAGGCCGAGGCTCTCGGGTCCGCCTTTCCATTTCACGAACGAACCCAGATTCGACAACTGGTACTGACCCCGCATGAAGTAGTCCGCGAGGGTGGTGAATGTCGGGTTCAGGACCCATTCCTCGAAGATCGGATCCTCGGTTAGCAGGCAGAACAACAGGAACTGGTGCTTGCTTCGTGCCGCGGTCTCGATCTTGCCGGCGCTGCCGTTGCGGTCCAGTTGCAGGTCCACGCCGGTCCTGTCCCGGGCAATACGCAACACCGCCTCCCGGACCCGCTCGAATAACGCCCGTGACGCCACTTTCTCCGGTGGCACGACGGTGAAGCCGTAGGTCTCGATGTCGAACACGTGGCTCTCAAGACCAAGTTCCTTGATCCGCCTGTACACGGGATTGACGGCTTCCGTGGCTGCGAACTCGCCGAAGTCCATAGCGTTGACTCCTCTTTGGGCGGTATTCCCATCATATCGAGATCATGGCGAAGTGATCTGCCGATTGGTCGAATGGCCATCCGCAGAACGTGTTACAAGGCACTATGGAAGGCAAACACACCGGGGAAACAGGTGAGATGTCCCAGCTCGAATCCTTGTGGCACCACGAATTGATCGCATGACGGAGTGCAACCGCATGTGGCCGCGGCGTATCGCGTACGGATTCGCATCTGGCGGCCTGGCCATCGTTCTACTGACCTGCTTGTGGGCGGTGATGACTCAGGAGTTTCACTACGCCTTGATCATTGCGCTCCTCTTTTTTGCCGTCTGGGGTTCAGTTCCCTATGGGGTTATCTGCTTTGGCCACAAGCTCACATCCAATTCGTGGGTACTCGGAGGCGCGGGAGCGAGCGCCCTGGCTGCGGAGACCGGCTATCGCGCGAGCGTGTTCTTGTGGCCGCAAAGCTCCACACAGGCCATTGCGTTGGCTTTTTCGCCCATCCTGATTGTCCTCGTCTTCATCCCCGCCGGTGCGGCGTTCGGTTGGCTGATGGGTCGGCTGTGGCGGTTCGAATTCCGCGCGTTGCGCGCGACGGTCGTCGTGGTCTCGGCGGTAATCTGGGGGTTGACTGTTCTCGGGCTCGCTCGCCCAGAGCTGTTTCCGACGTCGGTGTATTCGCGTGAGCAGGCACAGACACGATTGGGTGAACCCCGGGTTGTTGTCGGCACCGAGTCGTTCGAGAAGATCCGTGTCTCCACTTCCGCTTGGGCGCCCTGGTATGTCGCCGCCGAACTAGACGGGTCGCCTGGCGACGAGGTTGCCGTCTTCCGGTCCGCATTCGTCGAGGTTCTGGCCCCCACTGACTTCAGGATCAAGGACCGCTTACGAATCGTTCGAGGCCATGGGCCCTTGCTAAGCGGGTCCGAGACGCTAGCCAGAATCGACGGCCGCTTGCTCATCGTCCGGCAAGGCGGTGGTTACCAACCAACGGAAGTTCGTGGCCTCGGAGGCGAACTGGTCTGGGCGTATCGCCCTGATCGGACACCTCCTCCAACCGCACTGCTACCTGCCGACCTCGATGGTGACGGCGTAATCGAGTTTTATGCTTCGGCGTCCACGGTGGAACGCCTGGACGGCGCGGGAAGGCCTGTCTGGAGCCGTGATGCCAGCTCGTACGAGCTGGTGCTGGCACCGCGAACGCGCACCGAACCTGCCTGGGTTGTGGGCTACGAGTACAACGGCCCGGTAAAGGTCTGGGACGAGAACGGGAACCTCTTGGGCGAGCTGGCACCGTTCGGCAAGGATGAGCCAGTCGCCGTGGTTGATCGATCCGACAGGCGCGGTTTGCTGCTCAACGGAAATGCCGTGCAAGTGGTCTCGATTGACGGAGACGATCTGTTCCACTTCCCGCTCGAAGGACTTACCGTCATCTCCGGCCTCAGCGTCCGGTTCCAGGCGAACGAGGATCCCCACCTGGTCGTTGTCGCTGGTGCGCCGCGGGATGTCGAGCGTTGGCGACTGCTGATCTGGGGCGCCAATCAGGATCCTGTCTACGATGAGGTCTTCGATTCTGATCGACCTCCGAACATTTTCAAGGCGCGACAGGGCGACGGGGCGGAGACGTTGTTCCTCTGGAGGGACGAGCTCCACGCCCTCCGGCCCCTAGCGATACGGCCTTAGTTGAGCTACAGATCGGCCAGGTCGACTGCCCTGCCGGTCCGGGAGGACTCGTATATGGCGAACAGCACCTTCATCGACTCGATGTTGTCATGGCCGCTGCTTGTTGGTTCCTTGCCGGTCCTGCAGCAGTCGGCGAAGTACAGGACCTCGTTGGCGAAAAAGTTGGCGGTAGGTTGATCCGCTTCGAGGGTGGGAAGCGGATCGAAGGACGGATGCAACAGCTCTTTCAGATCGGCATCGTTGCGGAAATCGAGGTCCTGGTCCGGATTCTTGAGGGCGTACTTGATCGTGCCGAAATGCGGAATCGGGCTCTCGCTGCTTCTGGGATTCTCCGGTGAAGTCGAATGCAGTGTCCCCTCGCTGCCGAAGATCAGGTAGGCCGCTCTTTCGGGGGTCTCGTTCGTGGTCCAGCTTGCGAACAGGCCGCCGATCGCGCCGTTCTCGAACTCCAGCGTCGCGGCGCAAAGGTCCTCGGCGCCGTTTAGCATGTGCGGCTGCGCGGTCTTGCGAACCGCCATCACCCGCGTGACGTTGCCGATGTAGTAGCGCAGCAGGTCGATGTGGTGGATGGAATTGAGCATCAGGACGCCGCCGCCCATGTTGAAGTCGCTGCTCCAGGTCTTGCCTCCCGGGCGACCGCCTCCGCCACCCCCCATGGTCACATGGGTGCGAACCGCCTGGATCTCCCCGAGGTTGCCTTCGTCGATGAATCGCTTCACCGCGGTAGCTTCCCGCGAGTGGCGCAGATGGTGAGCGATCATCAGGGTCACGCCGGCCTTGTCGGTGGCTTCGATCATGTCCCGGCAGGCCTGCAGCGTGTTTGCCATCGCCTTCTCGACGAGCACATGCTTGCCGGCCCGCGCGGCGGCGATGGTAATGGGCGCGTGTGCCGCGTGATTAGTGCAGATGTCGACCGCTTCGATGTCCGCGTTGTACAGCATGTCGTCGAGATTCGTGTAGACGTTTTCGACGCCCGCGTCTTTCGCGTAGTCCCGCGCGAGCGGCTCCACCATGTCGCAGACGGCTGTGAGCTGCACCCGGTCGGGATGCGTGAGGTAAGGCGTCATGTGGACTCTTGCGATGCCGCCGCAACCCAGCAGGCCGACTTTCAGTGGCGTGGACATGTTCCCTGGATCTCCCTTTCGTCTATGACTCGCTAAAGGTCGGCGAGGTCGACCGCCCTGCCGGTCCGGGACGATTCGCAAATGGCGAAGACCACCTTCATCGACTCGATGTTGTCCCGACCGCTGCTCGTTGGCTCCTTGCCGGTCCTGATGCACTCGGCGAAGTGCAAGACCTCGTTGACGAAGAGGTTCACCGTGGGTTGATCGGCCTCCCTGGTGGGAAGGACATCGAAAGGCGGATGTCTCAACCTTTGCAGGTCGGCATCGTTGCGTCGATCAAGGTTCTCGTCCGGGTCCTTCAGCGCATGCATGATGGTGCCGAAATGCGAGGTCGGACTCTCGCGGCTCCTGGGGTTGACCGGTGGAGTTGAATGCACCGTGCCCTTGGTGCCGAACAACAGGTAGGCGGCTCTCTCGGGGGTGATGTCGGTCGTCCAGCTTGCGAACAGCCCCCCGATCGCACCGTTCTCCAGCTCGAGGGTGGCGGCGACCACGTCTTCGGCGCCGTTGACCATGTGCGGCTGCGCGGACTTGCAGACGCCCATCACGCGCTTGACGTTGCCGACGTAGTAGCGCAGCAGATCGATGTGATGGATGGAGTTGAGTTGCAGGACGCCGCCGCCCGGCTCGGCATCGCACATCCAGCCTCTCTTCGGGCCGCCCATCGTGACGTGGGTGCGAACCGCCTGGATTTCTCCGAGGTGGCCCTCGTCGATGAACCGTTTTACAGCGTTGGCTTCACGCGAATGACGCAGTTGATGCGCGATCATCAGGGTCACTCCCGCCTTGTCGGCCGCTTCGACCATGTCGCGGCAGGCCTGCAGCGTGTTCGCCATCGCCTTCTCGACGAGGACATGCTTGCCGGCCCGCACTGCGGCGATGGTGCATGGCGCGTGTGCCGCGTGATTGGTGCAGATGTCCACGGCATCGATGTCGGCGTTCTTCAGCATGTCGTCGAAATCCGTGTAGACGTCTTCGACGCCCGCGTCCTTCGCGTAGTCGCGGGCGAGCGGCTCCACCATGTCGCAGACGGCCGTCATCCGCACCTGCTCGGGATGCGTGAGGTAGGGGGTCATGTGGTTTCTCGCGATGCCGCGGGTGCCCAGCATGCCGACCTTCAGGGGCGCGGACATGTTTTCGACCTCTCCAGGCTACTAATGGTCGTCAAACAGAGTACCCGATTTGACCGGGATACCGGTGTCTGTCGGGGCTGATGCGGCGAAAATCACGGGACAAGGCGAGCGGATTCCGGCTGGTTGGCCCCATCGCCCGAGATTCGGGTTAAGCTATGGGGTCGGAGTGACACGGGGTACCACGCCGGGGCACAATGAACGAGTTGAATGGAATAGAGGGCTGAAAAGGAGGTCACATGGGTAAGATCGTTACATACCCCCCCGAAAAGCATGCCGACGGCAAGCAAATGCAAAGGGGCCAGATAAAGACAGAGATGGATCGAGAGATCCTGGCCAGAATCCTGGTCGAAAACGTCGCCCGATGGATCGACGACCCTGACCGGGACGAGATCGTCGGCATGGACCTGCCTCGTGGGGCGCCGACCAAGAGGCTCACGATGGAAGAGGCCGAGGAGATGGCCAAGCGGGGAGAGGGCACATTCGGCCACACCACCGTCATCAAGCCTGCTGATCTCGACCTCTACGAATCGTACATGTACCCGCCGCTCACGATGCCGGACGAGCCGGCGGTGATGGTCTCCTACTGGGACATGAACCGAGGGCCGGTCAACTTCATGGAAGGCCGGGTGATGGTCAAGGCCAAGTGCCCTGACGGGATCGAATCCTGGCTGGTGATCAGCGTGCCGGTGCCGAACTTCTATACCGCCGTGGAAGGCAACGTCTGGGGATGGCCCAAGTACGTGTGCGACGAGATGACGGTGGAACACGACCGCTCCGAGATCATCTACGAAGGCAAGGTCAGATTGTCCATGGACTTCACGCCGGGTGGCGTTGATGAAGCCACCATTCAGAAGCTCAAGGATCAAGGCACCGAAGGGGGCAATACCTGTTCCTTCCACGTCAAGGGTGGCGGCATGCAGCTGATCCGGCAGGGACGGGGTGGCCCGCGAAATCCTGCGGACACCTATTACGCGGAATGGGAAGCAGGTCTGATCAAGACCTACTTCCGGCCCGAAGACCGGCACGCCGGCCTGATCCCGGAAAATTGCGTATCGCCTGGCGTCTGGCAGCGCTCGATCCGCCTCGGCGGCGGTGGTGGCGCGATGTACAAGGTCAAGAGCACGCCTGCCAAGTAGGCTTTACTCGCTGAACGGAGGCTCCAGCCCCGGCTTAGGCCGGGGCTGGAGCTTTTTTTTGGAGATCAACAAGGTGCCATCTTTCCGCACATCCATGACGACAACCGGAGATGCCGGACAGTGAGCCGCACGAAGCAAGAGTTGACAGAGGCGTTCAGACCCGCGGATTTCCCACGGTCGGCGAAGTACGACGTCGATTGGACCATTCGGCACATGATGGGACCCAATGTCCTGTGGCTGACCGAGTCCTTGAGCGGGTTGATGGATCTCAAGCCCGGGATGCGCGTCCTGGATCTCGGCTGCGGCACGGCGATCAGTTCCATTTTTCTCGCCAAAGAGTTCGACCTGCAGGTATGGGCGACCGATCTCTGGGTCCCGGCCAGCAACAACTGGGAGCGAATCCGCGAAGCGGGTCTGGAGGATCGCGTATTCCCCATCTACGCGGAAGCCCGCAGCCTGCCGTTCGCGGCAGAGTTCTTCGATGCCATCGTGAGCATGGACGCATACCATTACTTCGGAACCGATGACCTGTACCTCGGTAATCACCTCGTTCGGTTCGTCAAGCCCGAAGGCCAGGTCGGGATTGTCGTCCCGGGCCTCGTCCAGGAGTTCCCTTCTGGTGATCCGCCCGAACACCTCGAACCGCATTGGTACTGGGACTTCTCGAGCTTTCACAGTCCCCGATGGTGGCGCCGGAACTGGGAACGGAGCGGCTTCATGACAGTGGAACTGGCGGACATGCTGCCCGACGGCTGGAAACACTGGATGACCTCCGATTCAGTATCGGGAGAATGGAAGGGCGAGGGGTCTCACGTCGAGATGCTTCGCGTGGACGCGGGCAGGAACCTGGGATTCACGCGCATGGTCGCGCGAAGAAGGCGGGAGCCCCGAGGCCACAGCCTGTCGGGCGTCAGTTAAGAACAGCCAACGCCCATCTATTGCAACTGGCGGAGTATTCCCCGGTCAGTCCGTGCGCCAGCGGTCGAGCGCCTGCGCATCGAGTTCGAGTCCGAGTCCCGGCCCTTGAGGCAGCGGGATACGGCCGTCCCTGACCTTGAGGCGCGTCTCGGGTGTCACCAGTCGCTCGAAGTTGTAGATGTCCTGCTCGAGCGCGAAATACTCCACCGTGATGCTGTTGTGAGCGGCCGCCACCAGGTGGGCGTGCACGTTTGCGTGCCAGTGCGGCGCCACCGGCAGATTGAATGCGGCCGCCGCGTGGGCGACCTTCATGTATTCGGTAATGCCGCCGAGGACGCCGGCATCGGGTTGCAGGATATCGGCCGCCTGCTGCGCGATGAGGTCGCGGAAATCCCACCGGGTGGCGTGGATTTCCCCCGTCGCCACGGGCGTTTCGAGCATCCGTGCGATCTCGGCATGGCCGGCGATGTCATCGGGGGAGAGCGGTTCTTCCAGCCACCAGATGTCATGCTCCTCCACCGCCCTGGCGAACTGGATGGCCTCGAAGGGCCAGCGCCAGGCATTGTTGGCGTCGAGCGCGAGTCGGCTGGTCGGGCCGATCGTCTCCCGGGCTGTCCGTACCCGATCGACGTCCACCTCGATGTCTGCGCCGCCCACCTTGATCTTGAAGTCGGTGAAGCCGAGTTCCTTGTAGAACAGGACTTCGTCGCGGACGTTCTCAAGCGGGTCGCCCGGACGGTAGTAGCCGCCGGAGGCATAGGCCGGAACTTCGTCGGCCCAGCCGCCGAGGAGTTGGTATAGCGGCAGGTCCGCGATCTTGCCCAGCAGATCCCAGAGCGCGGTGTCGACGGCGGATATGGCCCGCAAGGCCGCGCCACGGCGTCCGGCCAGAAGTACTTCCTGGTACATCGCCGCCCAATGACGCTCGATGAGCCTCGGATCCTGGCCGAGAAGCAGGGGATGGAACGCTTCCCGCACAAATTCGTACGTTGACGCCCCGCCCACCGTGCCGGCGTAGGTATAGCCGACCCCCGTGTGGCCGGCATCGGTCTCGATCCAGACCAGGATGTATTCCCGCGCACTGAGTTGGCGCGTGGCTATGGCGGTGGGCTTTTCGACCGGCACGCGCGCTACCGCAGTGCGAACATCGGTGATTCTCATGGTTTTAATTCTCCTTCAGCGCGGCGATTCCCGCATCTACCCGGGCACTCTTCTCCTCGTCGAACCACCACAGGTAAGGCATTCCCTGCCAGTTCATGTGCGGTACGCCGAGGGGAGGATGACCGAAACGGTCCCAGTACACCATGTGCCGTCCGATGGGATGGCCATCTGGAATCACGTAGAAGCCGTGAAGCAACACGCGATCGAGGGCGCGACCGGCGGTGTTCAGCACGTCCTCCGAGCGCGCCTTGGCGATCGTTTCCACCAGGGAGTCGACCACGGGGTTCCAAATGCCGGCGTAGTTGGTCATGTTGGGCCTGTCCGCGTACGGGGAGGTAAACGCGTGGCGCATGCGGGTGGGAAACGGCACCTTGTAGGTGTAGACCTTGCGAATGGTCGCGTCGAAGTCGTATTCGCGCAGACGGTTGGTCATCGCGTTGCTCTCGATCCTGCGCAGCGATGCATCTATCCCCAGGCGCGAGAGGTTCTCGACGAAGGGCGTCAGCATCCGCAGGTGCTCGTGGCGGGTGACGATGAACTCGAGCTCCAGCGGTTCGCCCGTGACCGCATGCACGCGCCTGAAGTCATGGATGGCCCAGCCCGCTTCCTCGAGCAGCGCGTCGGCCCGGAGCAAAGTGTCGCGATTGCGGCCGAAGGGATCATTCTTCGGCAACTCGATAGATTCCGTGAAGACACTATCGGGAACATGTCCGCGAAAGGGTTCCAGCAACGCAAGCTCTTCGGCGGAGGGTGGTCCAAAGGCTTGCATCCCCGAGCGGACGAAAAAGCTGTTGTTGCGGATCATTCCATCGTGCCAGAAGACCCGGTTGGCCCACTCGAAGTTGTACGCGAGGGTCAGCGCTTCGCGCACGCGAATGTCATCCAGCGGTTCCCGGCGGGAGTTCAGTACCACGCCGAAGTGCATGCCGTAGGCGAACCCCATCCTGTAGGTCTCTTTCTTGAAGAGTCCCTTTCGGTAAGCCTCGAAATCGTAGGACGTGGCCCAGTCGGACTCGTTCTCTTCGAAGAAGTAGTCGAACACGCCGGCGCGCAGGGCCTGCAGCATCACGCGCTTGTCGAAGAACCACATGACCTCGACCTCGTCGAAGTTGAAATGGCCGGCGGCGAAGTTGAGGTCACGGCCCCAGTAGTCGTCGACCCGCTCGAACACCACCTTGTAGCCGGGGTCTACCTCGCCGATTCGATACGCGCCGTTTCCCAGCGGAGGTTCGAGGGTGGTTTCGTCGAACGCCCTGGTTTCCCAGTAGTGTCTGGGCAGCGGCGCAAAGGTGGCGGTCTCGATGACGAGTTGCGGAGTCTTTTCGGCAGTGTCGCTGAAGTGGAACGTGAAAGACCAGTCGTCGATCCGCTCCAGGGCAACGATGTCTTGGTAGAGGCTCCTCCACATCGGCGACCCCTTGCTCTTGATCATGTCGAAGGTCCACAGAACGTCTTCGATGGTCACGGGTCGACCGTCGTGCCAGTAGGCGTTCTCGCGCAGCTTGTAGGTCACCCGACTGAAGTCATCCGCAACCTCCACGCTCTCGGCGAGCCAGGCGTAATAGGAGGCCAGTTCGTCCTCGCACTTGCGCATCAGGGGGTCAAGGATGAAGGAACCCGCAGATCCGCCTCTCGGGCTGATGTAGTGGGCGAGAAGGCCCTTGTCGACGTACGGGTTCAGGTTGTTGAAGGTGCCGATGCTCGGCAGCTTGATGCGTCCGCCCTTGGGCGCATCCGGATTGGCGTAGTCGAAGTGCGCGATGTCAGGTCCGTACTTCAGGTCGCCAAAGTACGCGAGGCCATGGCTCGGCTCCCCGGACCACGCCGGAGCCGTCGCCAGGATCATGACGCACATCAGGACAAGGGTCGTCCGCCTGGGACTTGTCGGTTGCATCACCTGGGGCGCTAGCAGCGTGCGCCGTAGAACGGCACGTAGTGCCGATCAAGGCGCAGGGTGCGGGACGGGTGGGACGGGCGAAACAGTGGGCTTTGGGCGGGGGTGAAACACGGCGCGCCCGAAGGGACGACGGGTTTCATGGCGCTAGTTCTCCTTCAGTGCGGCGATGCCCGCGTCTACCCGTGCGCTCTTCTCCTCGTCGAACCACCACAGGTACGGAATTCCCTGCCAGTTCATGTGCGGGACGCCCAGCGGCGGATGACCGAATCGGTCCCAGTACACCATGTGCCGTCCGACGGGATGACCGTCGGGAATCACGTAGAAGTTGTGGAGCAACACGCGATCCAGGGCGCGCCCTGCGATGTTCATCAGCTTTTCGGAACGCGCCTTGGTGACGGTCTCCACCAGGGAATCGACCACCCGGTTATTGATGCCGGCGTAGTTGGGCATGGTGGGCGTGTCCACATACGGTGAGGTGAACATCTCTCTCATGCGCGTAGGGAAGGGCACCTTCCAGGTGTAGACCTTGCGCACGGTCGCGTCGAAGTCGTATTGGCGCAGGCGATTGGTCATCGCGTTGCTCTCTATCCTGCGCAACTGCGCATCGATCCCCAGACGCGCCAGGTTCTCCACGAAGGGCGTCAGCATTCGTTCGTGCTCGTGGCTGGTGACTACGAACTCGACCGCAAGCGGTTCGCCCGTGACGGTATGCACGCGCCTGAAGTCGTGGATGACATAGCCCGCTTCCTCCAGCAACGCATTGGCCCGGAGCAACGTCTCGCGATTCCGACCGAAAGAGTCGTTCTTGGGCAACTCGATGGGGCCCGTGAAGACGCTCTCGGGAACCTGCCCGCGATAGTTTTCGAGCAACGCAATCTCTTCATCCGAGGGCAATCCAAAGGCCTGCAGTCCCGAGCGGACGAAAAAGCTGTTGTTGCGGATCATTCCATCGTGCCAGAAGACCCGATTGGCCCACTCGAAGTTGTAGGCCAATGTCAGCGCTTCCCTCACGCGAATGTCATCCAGCGGCGGCCTTCGGGTGTTCAGGACCACGCCGAAGTGCATGCCGTAGGCGAATCCCATCCTGTAGGTCTCTTTCTTGAAGAGCCCCCTCCGATAACCTTCGAAATCGTAGGCGGTCGCCCAGTCGGATTCGTTCTCTTCGAACCAGTAGTCGAACACGCCGGCGCGCAGTGCCTGCAGCATCACGCGCTTGTCGAAGAACCACATGATCTCGACCTCGTCGAAGTTGAAGTGGCCGGCGGCGAAGTTGAGGTCACGGCCCCAGTAGTCCTCGACCCGCTCGAATACCACCTTGTAGCCGGGGTCGACCTCTCCGATGCGATACGCGCCGTTGCCCAGCGGAGGTTCGAGGCTGGTCTCTTCGAACGCCCGGGTTTCCCAGAAGTGTTTGGGTATCGGCGCAAAAGTGGCGGTCTCGATTACGAGTTGCGGGGTCTTTTCGGCCTCTTCGCTGAAGTGGAATGTGAACGACCATTCATCGATCTGCTCGATCCGAACGATGTCCTTGTACGACATTCTCCACTCGGGCGACCCTCTGGTCTTGATCGTGTCGAAGGTCCACAGGACGTCCTCGATCGTCACGGGTCTGCCGTCGTGCCAGTAGGCGTTTTCGCGCAGCTTGTACGTCACCCAACTGTAGTCGTCGGCGACCACCACGCTTTCGGCGAGCCAAGCGTAATACGATGCCAGTTCGTCATCCGACTTGCGCATCAGGGGGTCGAGGATGTGCGAGCCCAGTCCCCCTCTCGGACTGATGTTGTAGGCGGTGCGGCCCTTGTGCGCATACGGGTTCAGGTTGTTGAACGTGCCTATGCCGGGCAGCCTGATGCGTCCGCCCTTGGGTGCATCCGGATTGGCGTAGTCGAAGTGGGCGACATCGGGCCCATACTTCAGATCGCCAAAGTAAGAGAGGCCATGGCTGGGTTTCTCCGACCACGCCGGCTGCGCCGCGAGGGCGATGGCGCAGACCAGGACGGGTGCCGACCACTGGAGACGTGTCTGCCGCAGGATCCGCATGACGGGGCTAATTGCTCCAGCCGCCATCGATAACCTGTGCCGTGCCGGTGGTGAACGCCGACTCTTGCGAAGCGAGGTAGACGGCGAGTGCCGCGATCTCCGAAGTCGCGCCCACGCGCCCCATGGGCTGACGCGCGACGAATGCCTCTCGTGCCGCGTCGGGATCGTCCGCGGCGGATACCCGGTCACGCCAGGATGGCGTGTCCACCGTCCCCGGGCAGATTGCGTTGCAGCGGACGCCCGCCGTCACGTAATCCGCTGCGACGGATTTGGTCATGCCGATGATGGCCGCCTTGGTCGCGCCGTAGACGAAGCGGTCCGGAGCACCCTTGATGCTTGACGCCACGGACGACATGTTGACGATGCTTCCGGAACCCCGCGCCACCATGCCCGGAATGAACGCCCGCATCATCCGGTACATCGAGGTCACGTTGAGTTCGAACGAGAACCGCCAGGCGTCATCGTCGCAGTCGAGGATCGTGCCGTGGTGTACGAAGCCCGCGCAGTTGAACAGCACGTCGGGCGTGTCGATCTCTTCGGCGAGCGCCGTGATCGCGTCGGCGTCGGTGACGTCGAGCACCCGCGTTTCACAGGCGGTGAGGCTCGACAACGTTTCGGGATTGATGTCGGTTGCCAGCACCCGGGCGCCCTCGCGCGCAAATGTCTCGGACACGGCCCGACCGATGCCCTGGCCGGCGGCGGTGGTGAGCGCAAATTTGCCGTTCAGTCTCATGCTTGCGTCGCGTCAGAACCTTGCGTTTATCCGATGCCCTGCGCGCCGAGGAACTTCTCGGCCTGGCGTAGTCCCGTGCTGCCGATCTCTTTCGGCGCGTGCCACTCGTGGCGGTGTGCGTTGGCCTGGTCGATGATCCGCTGAATCGAGTCCAGCGAGTGTTCGTGGATCACCATGCCGGGGGCGCCCTCGACGCCGGGACCGGCGCGAATCTCCAGGTACTCCGCCCCTTCCGGGCCGCCGGAGTACTTGTACGGATGTCCGTTGGGGAGAAAGAAAGCCGACCCCGCAGCCAGCCGCCGCCGGCCCATGACAAGCTCGCCGGCCACGACCAGGTAGAGGCAGTCGCCGTGGGCGGGATGGCTGTGGCTGAAAACCGGAAAGTGCGGTCCGATCCAGGTGTGGGACAGGCTCATGCCGGTCGGGTTGAGCTGGCGCATGGTCTTGGGGTCGCGATCGCCCTGGCAGAATATTCCGGTGATCACCATGCCTCCGGCGAGGGCTTCCAGCATCTCGGCGAGCTTCTTTCGGACCGTCGCTTCGCCGTACTTCTCGGCGAGTTTGCCGATCTCCCAGTTCTCCACCGCCTTGTCCGCGTCGACTCCCTCCCACGTATAGCCCGCACTCATCGGTGGATTGGCAACGATTTCGAACGGACCGCGCTCCGAGATGTAGCGCTTCGGCCTTGTGGCGGTGCCCTCGATGCTAGTCATGCGGCTTCCCTCTTTGCCACACATTAACCCGATGCCTTAGGCATAGATCACGCCATCGGCCACCAGCGTCTCAATGTCATCGCTAGTGAGAGAAAGATCTTCGGCGACGACCTCGCGCGAGTGCTGGCCCAGGGTCGGCGCAGGCTTTATCGGCACTTCGCTTTCCGAAAGCCGGGGCGCCCACCCGAGAATCTTGACCCTGCCGAGCGCCGGGTGATCGATCTCGTGCACGAAGCCGCGCTCCTGGAGGTGCGGATTCTCGAACAGGTCCTTGGTATCCAGGACCGCGCTCGCGGGCACGTCCGCTTCGCAGAGTTCGCGCATGGCGGTGTACTTGTCCCGCTCTCCAAGCCAGGCGGCAATCTCCTTGGTCAGCGCTGGGTCGTTTTCCGTGCGTGCGTCCTTGCTCGCGAACCTTGGATCTTCGAGCAGATCGGGACGCCCCATCACCTCGCACAGACGCTCCCACATGGGATCCGTGGTCCCCATCAGGAACAGGTAGTCGTTCGGTCCGTCTCCCTTGCACTTGTACAGCCTCGAGGTCGGCGAACGGCCATTGCCTGTCCGCAGCGAGGCTCTCTCGCCATAGTTCCCGTGCGAAATGGCGGTCCTGAGGTAGTAGGTCATCGATTCCTGCATCGACATCTCGATGAGTTGGCCCTTGCCGGTGTTGAGCTTCTGCACGTAGGCCGCAGCGACCGCGAGCGCCGTTTGCACGCCTGTGCCCGCATCGCCCATGGTCGGTCCCGGCCGCATCGGCGGCCCATCGGGAAATCCGGTGATGGAGAACGCGCCAGCGGCGGCCTGGGCGACCATGTCGAAGCACTTGTAGTTGGACCATGGGCCGTCCAGCCCGAATCCCTTGATGCGCGTGTAGATGATTCCCGGGTTGATCTCTTTCAGGACGTCGTAGCCGAGTCCAAGCCGTTCCATTGATCCCGGACTGTAGTTTTCCACGAACACGTCGTAGTTCGGCACCATGTCAAGAACCAGTTCGAGTCCCTTTGGTTTGCGCAGGTCGACTGCAATGCTGCGCTTGTTGCTGTTCCAGAAAACGAAGTAGCCACCGTTCGCGCGCGGCCCGCCGCGCCCGGGATCGCCCGTGGGTGGCTCCACCTTGACCACATCCGCCCCAAGCCACGCGAGCGCCTGGGTGCAGGACGTCCCCGCCTCGTACTGTGTCACATCAAGAACTCGCATCCCCTCGAGTGCGCCCATCTCAGATCTCCCCATCCGTCTCGGTCCACGTGTTTGTCGCACGCTCCTTGCGACAAGTCAACGCGCGGCGCCCGTGGCAGATGGGAATTCGGTCTTGCTGGCAGCGGGTGTGTCCGGTTTCCCGACCCCTTCATGTGCGTCATCAGGGCGTTCGTCATCCGTTGCCGCGCGGTATCCTTTCGCTTCGGCTTTTTCTGATCCTCCGGTATGCCCGGAGACGCGTGGAGAATCATGAGCGATGCACTCAAGCTGGCGATCGTCGGTTGCGGCGGCCACGCGAGATACAACCTGGCGCCGCTATGGCGGGACATCCCCGAGGTGGAGCCAGTCGGTGCCTGCGACGTCAACGCGGACTTGCTGGCAAGTTTTGCGCAAGCCTTCGGGATAGGGAATACCTATTCCAATCTAGGGGAGATGCTGGCGGAACAGCGGCCCGACATCCTTATCGACGCGTCGTGGCCCTCGTCTCACCAGCAAAATGTCCTCGAAGGCGCCCGTGGCGGGGTTCGGGCCATCCTCGTCGAAAAACCGTTCGCCATCGACGCTAGCCAGGCTGAAGCGATGGTCCAGGCAGCGAAGTCCGCTGGCGTCATCCTGATGGAAGGGCTCATGTTTCATTACCAGCTGCAGATACTCGCCGTGAAACAGCGCATCCTCGAGGGTGCGGTCGGGGACGTCCGTTTCGTCCGGGCGACCTTCTCGTCCCCCATGGTGCCGCGAGGCAACTGGCGCCTGCGCGCCGAACTCGGGGGCGGTGCGGCCATGGACCTCGGTTGCTATTGCGTAAGCTGCATTCGTTATCTCGCAGGAGCCGAACCGCTCTCCGTGTCTGTCGCCGGAACTCTGGCCACCGGGACACAGGCTTGGGAGACCCTCGTCGGCAGCCTGCATTTCGATGACGGTGTGACGGCGCAGTTCGACTGCGGCTTCGGTTGGCCCTGGCGGGTGGCCTACGAGGTTGTCGGCAGCGAAGGGGCGATCATGGTTCCGGTGGGCGACTGGTCGATTCCGAAGGAGATCGGCGAGGGTCTTGAGACCAGTTTCACGCTGACTCGCGGCGACCCCCACGAAGATTTCCACCAAGAGACCGTCAAGGTGACCGGCGTCAATCCCTACCGTGCGCAGCTATTGGATCTCTGCAATGCCCTGTCCAACGGCGAGCCGACGCGTCTCACGGCCGACGATGCGCTCGCAAACATGCGCGTCATCGATGCGATCCATGCGTCGGCTGCAACAGGTCGGCGCGCGGACGTCGCCGCCTGACGCCCGGAGCGGAAACATCTGTTAGGGTGCCAGCGGTTGGGGGATCAAGGACCGGCGATGCCCAATAGAGAGGAACGGGACCCGCCAGCCGTTGGCGGGCGGTATGCGGGCTACGTTACCGGTGTTCTTGTCGTCGTTTATATCTTCAACTTCATCGATCGTCAGATCGTTACGATCCTCGCGGAGGAGATCAAGGCTGACATCGGCATTTCCGATGCGCAGATCGGTTTCCTGTACGGCACGGCTTTCGCGGTCTTCTATGCGCTGTTCGGTATTCCGCTAGGCAAGCTGGCGGACACTTGGACGCGGAAGAACCTGATTGCCATCGGGCTGGGATTCTGGAGCCTGATGACGGCACTTTCCGGGACGGCACGCAGTTTCGCGGCGCTGGCCAGCTACCGCGTAGGCGTGGGCATCGGGGAGGCGAGCGCGACGCCGGCGGCGTTCTCCATGCTGTCGGACTACTTTCCGCCCAGGCTGCGGGCAACCGTGCTGGGCATCTACTCCAGCGGCATCTACATCGGTGCCGGCATCGGCATCTTTCTCGGCGGCTGGATTGTCGACGGGTGGAACGCCGCTTACCCGGATCCAGGCCTTGCGCCGTTCGGCTTGAGGGGCTGGCAGGCAGCCTACCTGGCCGTGGGGCTCCCTGGTCTCCTGCTGGCCGTCTGGGTCTTTGCCTTGCGCGAACCCAGGCGCGGACAGAGCGAAGGGATCGTGACGGCGAAGCATCCGCATCCGTTTCGCGCGACTGCGCGGGAGTTGATGGCGGTTCTGCCGCCTTTCACCCTGCTCTCCCTTGCCCGGGAGAAGGCTTCCGGGAACGTGATGAGGCGCAACCTCGCCGGTGCTCTCGTGATCGCGCTGGCGGCGTGGGGCCTGATCGAACTGACGGCCGACCCCGAGCAGTGGATCGCCTTGGGGATAGGGGCGTATGCCGCGTTTTCCTGGATCCAGTCGCTCGGTTTACGGGACCCGCCGACGTTCGCGATGATGTTCCGAAGCCCAGCCTTCGTGCTTGCGGCGGTGGGCTTCTCTTCCATGTCCCTGGTCGCCTATGCCTTTGGCGCGTGGTCACCGCCGTACTTCATCCGCATGTACGGGATCAGCGCGACCGAAGCGGGGCTGGTGCTCGGCGGATCCTATGCCGTCGGCGGCTGGCTCGGGATAACGGTGGGCGGGATATTGTCGGACAGGCTGAAGTCCAGGACCGTGAACGCGCGCGTATACGTAGGCCTTGTTGCAATCGTATTCACCGTGCCCCTGACGCTGGCCCTGTTGTTGACCAACCACCTGGTCTGGGCGTACGTGTTCAACTTCGTTGTCAGCATGTTCGCCTCCTGCTGGATCGGGGCGGCGGCAAGCACCGTCAACGACCTCGTGATGCCGAGGATGCGCGCCACGGCTTCGGCGTTCTACATCCTCATGGCGACCGTTGGGCTGGCCCTGGGACCTTACATGGTTGGGGAGGTCAGCGACGTGTTGACGGCGGGCGGGATGCAAGCCAGCGAGGCGCTGCGTTCGAGCTTGATGCTCTCGATACTGTCGCTTGTGATTCCGTTGGTGCTCCTGCTGCTGTTGCTCAAGAGACTGGGTCCAGCGGAAGCGACCCGGATCGAGCGCGCACGGGCGGCGGGCGAGGTGATCTCGGAGAGCGAATGATGCCGTTGCTTCTTGATTGCCGTTCTGGTCCGTTACCCCGTCTGGGACGACGTTGAGGGGTCGGTGGGCGGTCACCGTTTCTTCCTGCACTCTTGACCCGGGGCCTCGCGTCTCGAAGGGGTGCGACTACTCGACGCGTAGGTCGAGCCAGCGAAAACAAGGACCATCCTTCTCGTTTCGCTGGGTATGACCCGTATGGATGCCGCCAGGCGACGCGTGCCGAGGGTGCGTTGCCTCGGGTGTACTATCGTTGTCACGGACAAGTACTCGCGGTCGAATCCAATGCGTGACACCCCCATCCTGCTCACCGATGAAGAGATGCAGAGCTTTATCCGGGAGGGCTACATCACCCTCCAATCGACGCTTCCGAAGTCATATCACGACGACATGTGCGGGCGCCTGGAGCCGCTCGACGAACAACTGGGTCCGGGTCACAACAACATCCTGCCGGTGGTGCCCCAGCTGCGGGAACTGCTGGACGACCCGGCCGTCCACGGCGCCCTGGTGTCGATCCTCGGCCCGGACTACTACCTGCACTTCCATCGGCACGACCAGGTCAACTTTCCCCAGTCCGTGCAAGCCATCGAGCCGTGGCACCTCGGCGACGGCAGATTGCACAAGGACGGCGACTACCATTCGCACCACATGGTGGACGGGCGGCGCCACCACGCGACGCGTTTCCTGATGATGTTCTACTACCCGCAGGACGTGTCCCTGGAGATGGGCCCGACTGCGGTTGCCCCGCGCAGCCAGTATTTCCCGCGACGTGCCCTCGAGATGCAGCGGGCGGTTCTGCGCGGGCGCACGCAGGACTTGCGGAACAGGGTGGAGGCGGAAACCCAGGCCAGCATCGACAGCGACCCTGACGCCAAAGCCCGGTACGAGCGCGACCTTGCGGCATTTCGCGTGGAGAACGCCGCGCTCTTCGAAGAAGTGGAAGCCCTCGACGCCCCTTGGCAGGCGACGAGGACTCCCATCATCGCCGATGCGGGCACCGTCACCATCGTGCACCACGATATCGCCCACGGTCGCTTCGGAATGAATACCACCGGTAGCCCGCGGCACATGGTGAAGTTCCTGTTCACGCGCGACCAGGAACCAACGGCGCCCACCTGGGACAACAGGAGCCCCGAGTGGATTGCCTCGGGAGACCCGGAGGAGCCCATTTGGGAATACGTCTGGAACTGGTATCGGGGCGTGCCGACGCAGGGAATCAATCGCGTCGTCGACGACACCGACGCGCTCGTCCAGACCTTGCGCAGCATGGATGACGCCGAGGCGATCGGCGCCGCCTATACGCTAGGCAATATCGGCGCGATCGAACCGCTGGTGGAAGCGCTGACGAGTCCCGATGTCGCCCTGCGCTGCATTGCCGGATACGGCTTTACGCCGCTGGGGCCTGCGGCGGTCGCGCCGCTTCTCGATCTTGTCGACGGTGCTGCCCCGGAGCTTCTCGCGGCGATTGCCGACATCCTGGGCGACATCGGCCCGGGCGCCATCGATGCGCTGCCAACCCTCACCCGACTCCTGCGCCACAGGGATCCACGCGTGCGCCAGTATGCCGCCGAAGCCATCGGCACGGTCACCCAGGCGGGCGCAGAAGCGCCGGCAGAACTGGTTGACGCGGTCGCAGACGACGATGCCCTCGTGCGCCAGTACGCCGCCATATCGGTCGCGCGCCTCGGAACACGCGCCGGTTCGCTTCCCGGAGTGGTGGAGGCGCTCAGGGAGAATCTCGGCCACGGCCACCACCATGTGCGGGGATGGTCCATCGAGGCGCTGCGACGATTGGGTACGCCGGATGCGTTCGACGCTGCTCTCGACTACCTGATGACGGTGCGCTGGGATTACGCTCCGTGGTCGGGCGAGCCTTGGGAGTACGACCTGAAACGCGCACCGACCCGGGATCGGCACCTGCTGCTCAACTCTTGGGACTCCTGACGGCGGGAGCGTCTCGCTGAAATACGTTGGTGTGAAACCAGGCCAATTCAAAATCCAATTTTGATTTGGCTTATTCCCGCCACCCGGATGGCAACGGAACGGACCCGTCACGCGTAGAGGTCTTTCTCGCCTCCGCCGTACTCGCTCGCGTAAGCGGAGATGTACTTTTCGGCGTACGCCGCCTTCTCGGCCCGGTCTTCTTCCGTGTGGTAGCCGGGGATGACCGACTGCTGCGTCAGGATCGCGAACCGCGTGGGGTTGCGGTCGAGGGTTTCCTGCGGAATCTTGCCGATGAAGTCCTCCAGCGTCCGGATGTACGGCCGCACCATGTAGTTCGTGACGCTGACCCGGAGGCCCGGCGTCCTGCGATTGAACGCCCCGTGCCAGAGGTTGCCGTGCCACACGATCAGGGAACCAGCCTTGCCCTCCACCGGCACCGCCTGCGCGTTGCCGAAGTCGCCGGGGTTGGCCGGTACGATACATTCGTTGCCGATCGGGTGGCGGCACCACTTGTGGCTGCCGGGAACGATCGCGGTGCCGCCGTTCTCCCTGTTGAAATCGGTCAGCCAGTAGGTGCTCTGGCATACGACGGACTGCTGCGTCAGCGGTGATGCCATCGGGTTGTCCGTGTGCAGCCTGAACGTGGTCTCGTTGGGCCCCTTCATCCAGCAGGCCATGGTCGACAGCACCGCGTTGTAGCCGCAGAGGTACGTCGCCAGCGCGAGCATCACGGGGTTCATCAGGGACTCTTCGAACACCGGGTTCTCGAGCAGGAGCGAATGCATTACGTCGCCGACGGGGGAATCGCGATCGCCGCTGTTGACGCCCCGCATGCGGCTCTTGGGTCGCCCCTTCTTGACCGGCGCGGACATCGACTGCACCTGCATGTGGGCGTGGGTGGCGCCGGTCTCGAGGTCCGGCCGCTCGCCGTTGCGCCGCTCGGCGATGTCGAGCATGGCGTCGAGCATCCGGTCCGCGAGGCCGTTCGGACTCGCGATCTCGGGTGGGATGATCGTGTAGCCGTAAGCGTCGAGATCGGCGACATAGGACTGCAGTCCAAGCTCGCAGATGTCATTCCACGCACGGTCGAGGCCCGTCTCAAGGGTGTTCGCTGCTTCCGCCATGGTGCTCCCTCCCCGATGCACTCTGCGCATTCTACGCCTGCCCGCGGAGCCTCGCGATCACGGTTAGTGTCGTGTCACACGAGTTATGACGCTTCAGCGCGTCCCACGGGGTCTGTGGCAAGGCGCGTCCCCGCCGGGAATGGTCGGCTCCATTTCCAAGGGGCGCAACACCGCCACAGGCCCCGTGGGGCGCGCCCTTCGGGAGATCGCCATGCACGCCACTGCCGCGTTGTGGCCCTTGAGAATATGCCAGATATTCCCTGCGGACCACGCCTTGCATTGACGCGCATGGCGAACTCTGAAGCGCCAGAACTCGCGTGACACGACACTAGTCAACCGGTTTCGGACAATCGGGTATTCTTCCACCCGAAGGCAAGGGGGAAAACATGTCCGAACCAATGAAGGTTGGCCTGGTCGGCACCGGGGGCATATCCAATCGACACATGAACGCCTACCTCGCACATCCCGAGCGTGTGCACCTCACGGCGGTATGCGACATCGTCGAGTCCCGGGCGCAGGAATACGCCCAAAAGACGGGGGTCGAAGAGATCTACCTGGATTACGGCGAGATGCTGCGAAAGGCCGACATCGATGCGGTCGATATCTGCACCAGTCACGATCTGCATGCGCCTCAGGCCGTCGCCGCCGCTGCCGTCGGCAAGCATGTGCTCGTCGAAAAGGCGATGGCCCACACGCTGCAGGGCTGCCGGGACATGATCGAAGCCGCCGACACGTCGGGCGCGACGCTGATGGTCGCGCAGCACCTGCGATACTCCCCCGAAGCGCCCGCGGTGAAACGCTTCATCGACGAGGGCCACATCGGCGAGGTCCAGGCGGTTCGAACCCACGCGATCATGGGCGGGGGCCGCCGCCCGCGCAAAAGCTGGATGAGCGATGGCAAACACGGCGGCGGCATCCTCATGGTCAATTCCGTCCACCACCTGGATTTGCTGCGCTACTACGTCGGCGACGTCAAGCGGGTGAACGGGGTCTGCAGGACTATCGAGTCGCAGATGGCCAACGGCGCGGAGGACCTCTTCTTCGCGACGCTCGAATTCGAGAACGGCGTCATCGGCGATGTGTACGGCAACTGGACCACGCGCCTGGCGCCCGAGGGGATGTCGTACATGGTCTACGGCAGCAAGGGCAGCCTGCACTCGACTCCGCCATTGCCCGAGAATGCCAGAGGGGTGAACCAGTTCGGCCCCATCATGTTCGCCCTCAAGACCGAGGAGAAAGACCGGATACGATCGCAACTTCCCGTCATGCAGGCGGCGGGCGAGGAGTTTTCCGCGGAGAAGGTCCGGGAGTTGCTGGATCCGGGTTTCGAGCCGCTCCCCACACGGGAAGGCGATCAGCCCAGCCCCGATTTCTTCATCAACGAGATCCTGCACTGGGAGGAATGCTGCAGAACAGGCGCAGAGCCCATCAGCAGCGGCCGGGACAACATCGGGACGATGAAGATCATCTTCGGGATTCTGGAATCGTCCCGGACGGGCAGGACCGTCGACCTGGACGATCTCTAGCGCCTGCGTGTTTCATCATTCTTCAAGGTAATTTAGTTCCATGAACGTCGGAATCTTCAATTTCATCACCGAATACTCCATGCCCGTCACCGACCTCGCGCGCGAAGTCGAGGATCGTGGCTTCGACTCCCTGTGGGTCCCCGAGCACACGCACATCCCGACATCGCGCCTCTCGCCTTATCCGGAGGGCACGGAACTGCCGGAGGAGTACAAGCACACGCTCGATCCGTTCGTGACGCTCTCTGCTGCCGCTGCGGTCACGTCGAAGATCAAGCTCGGCACGAGCATCATCCTCATCATCGAGCGCGACACCATTACTACCGCCAAGGCTGCGGCGACCCTCGATTTCCAGTCGGGAGGACGCCTCCAGTTCGGCATGGGCGGCGGTTGGAATCGCGAAGAAGCCGAGAATCACGGCACGGAGTGGGACACGCGGTTCAAGCGGCTCGAGGAGCAGATGCAGGCCATAAAGAAAATCTGGACCGAGGACGAGGCCGAGTTCCACGGCGACCACGTCGACTTCGATCCGATCTGGGCGTGGCCGAAGCCGATTTCCGATCCGCATCCGCCCCTGTTCCTGGGCGGGGAGACCATTCACACCCTGCGCCGGATCGTGAAGTACGGCGACGGGTGGCTGCCACGCGCGGGCTGGCCCGAACAGGTGCTCGAAGGCGTGGGCAAGCTGCGGCAACTGGCCGAGGAAGCGGGCAGGGATCCCTCGACGATCAACATCTCGATCTTCGCGCTGCTGCCTGACGACGACTACTGGCCGTCTCGATTCATCGACGAGGGCGTCGATCGCATCATCTTCTGGCTGCCTCCCCAGGATGCCGATGCGATGCGCCGCATGATGGACAAGGTCCAGCGCTACATTGGCTGAGGGCGGCCGCGCATGCGTTGAAGGGAACAGCGCGTTGGCTCCTCCCCCGGCGGTTTGAGGCGGACATGGCGGCGCATCGGTGGCATGCCAACTCGAACCCCAAATTTGCGGGATGCTCTCAGGCCACCATGATCGATACGTCGTACCTGGCGATGTTCGGGTCGCGGGTCAACAACGTCAGATCGCCAAGCTGGGCTTGCACGACCAGCAATCGGTCGAACGGATCTCGATGGTGCATGGGCAACTCGGCGTATGCCACAAGATGCGAAATCTCGATGCCCAGAACCTCGTAGTCATCCGCGATGATCTCGAAGAAGTTGTCGGGCAGTTCGAGCTTGCCGATGGATCGCTTGATGGCGCACTCCCACAAGGTTGCCATGCTCACATACAGCGTCGTGTCGTTTGATTCGAATACGGTCCGGGCTTCTTCCGACAACAGTGCCGGCGCGGCTCGCGCCCAGAGCAGCGCGTGGGTGTCCAGCAGATACCTCATGAACGCGGCTTAATGCGGCTTGATGCCCAGTGCCTCCTCAAGGTCGGGAGGCCACTCATCGAAATCTTCGCTGATCCGGATTTGACCAGCGAGGTCACCGAGCTTCCTCGGCTGCACTCGGGTTCCATAACGCACGACCTTCGCTACCGGCCTCCCCATCCGGGTAACGACAAATTCTTCGCCTTGGGTGGCCCGCTCGACAATCTCCGAGAAACGCGCCTTGGCGTCGCTGAGGGTGACAATGGATTCCATCTGGATTTGCAATTGGTCTGACTTGGTTGGACTATATTCCTCGATAGTATGCGGCGCAACGGGCGCCGGTTGCTTCGGTTCGGGAAACCTGCCCGGCGGCAACCATCGAGGCACCGGACGTTACTGCCTACTCGAACGAGAGGTCGGGGATGTCGCGGATCGGAAGCACGGTGATGCGCTCGTCCAAGGCATAGGTTTCATCGCCGGGATAGATCACCCACAGGTGCTTGAGGCTGAGGTCCCTTAGGGCGGTGCGCATGGACCTCGTCGTGCCAGGTGCGTCGCTGTACTTGAATTCGAAGCCGAAGCGTTCGCCGCCGACACTGACCAGCAGGTCGAGTTCCGCCCCCGCGTGCGTCGCCCAGAAATACGCATCGCGACGGGCGGAACAGGACAGGACCTGCTCGATGCCGAAACCCTCGAATGAAGCACCCACCTTCGGGTGACCGAGCAAGGCGTTCTCGGTGCCGAGACCCAGGAGCGCATGCAGTATTCCGGTGTCGCGCACGTAGATTTTCGGTGCCCTCACCTGGCGCTTTTTGAGGTTTTCGAACCAGGGGGGCAGTACGCGGACCATCTGGGCGGCAGCCAGAATGTCGAGGTATCGTCGAGCGGCGGCTTGACCCGCGCCGATGGCCCGGGCGAACTCGGCGGCGTTCCAGACCTGGCCGTGATAGTGGGCGACCATGGTCCAGAACCGGCGCAGCGCCTCTGCGGGCACCGCGATTCCGAGCTGCGGGAGGTCCTGGAACAGGAAAGTCTCCACGAACGTCTCTCGCCACAGGAACGAAGTTTCCTCGTCGGGAGCGAGATGACTGCGGGGAAATCCGCCCCGCTGCCACAGCGAACGCCAGGCTGATCGCGGAACTTCTGAGATGTCAAACCCGAACAGGTCTATCAGTCCGACGCGACCGGCCAGGGACTCCGACGCGCCCGCCACCAATGCCGGTGAGGCGCTGCCAAGGAGCAGGAACTGCGCTGGCTCGTCACGGCGGTCGAGGAGTACCCGCAGTGTTTCGAACAGGTCCGGCTGGCGCTGGATTTCGTCGATGACCACGAAGCCGGTCAGGGGAGACAGGGCCTGCTCGGGCGTCTGCAGGCGGCGCCGGTCCGCCGCGCGTTCCAGGTCGAACCAGGTGACGGAATCATCCCGATTCTTCGCCGCGTAGTCCTTGCCGAGCAGTTCCGCGAGCGTTGTCTTGCCGCATTGGCGCGGGCCGGTAAGCGCTACCGCGGGATGTACGCGGAAGGATTGGGCAATGCGGCTGATCGCTTGAGAACGAGGAATCAGCATGATCGCCGACCATAATCCTTGAAAATCCACATGTCAAAGATACATTTTCAAGAAATTTAAGAGCCTTCAGCCGGGGGAGATTGCCCGACCGCTGATGCGCAAGGAAGTGGTAGGGCGCTCCCCCGTCGCTGGCAGCGTACTCCTATGCAAGAAACTGATGCATGTTGCGGCGCAGACGGCTTTGTCTTGACGCCAGCGCAAGGATGCGCTTTGTTTCGCCTGTCCCGTAGTGGAACTTTCCATGCTCAGCGTAGCCCAGATCGCGTCCTACGAAACCAATGGTTACCTGGCCATTGAAGACGTTCTGACCGCCGCCGCATTGGAGGAGCTACGGCGCGTGACCGACGAGTTCGTCGAGAAGTCCCGGAAGGTCACCTCCAACGACGAGATCTTCGACCTCGAGCCGGGACATAGTGCAACGTTGCCCAGTCTACGCCGCATCAAGCACCCCCTCACCAGGCACCCGGCCTATGCGAAATATGCCCGCCACGATCCCATCCTGGATCTCGTGGAATGCGTCCTTGGGCCGGACCTGAGGTTCCACAACAACAAGGTGAACATGAAGAATCCCAGCGATGGCTCCGCCGTGGAGTGGCACCAGGACTGGGCCTTCTACCCGCACACCAACGACGATCTGCTCGAAGTGGGCATCGCGCTGGACGACATGACGGCGGAAAACGGGGCGTTGATGGTCATTCCGGGCAGTCACCGGGACAGGACCTGGAACCACCACCAGGATGGCTTTTTCGTGGGTGCCATCACGGATCCTGAATTCAAGCCCGACGGTGCCGTGCCAGTCACGGTTCGGGCGGGGGGCATCACGCTGCACCACGTTCGCATGGTGCACGGCTCCAGGCCCAACCGGTCGCAACAGCCGCGGCGCATGTTCTTCATCGGGTTCTGCGCGGCGGACGCATGGCCACTTGTTCCTTCCGGGGATTCCCTCGAGGACATGGACAATCGGGTGGTGCGCGGCAAGCCCACCCTGGAGCCGAGAATGAAGGACCTGCCGGTGCGCCTCAGCCTGCCGCGCGTGGAAGGCGGCAGCATCTACGAACAGCAGGAGAAACTTCGCAACCCGCGCCTGGGTCGCAACACCTGACCGCTGCTGTCACAGACCCTGTTCAAGCGGAACGAACCGCTTATGCCAGGATCTCCACCGCCTTCGTGTAGACGGTGTACCCGGCGAACGAAATGTACATGGCCGACGCGAGCACCATGAATACGATGTTGACCCATCCGGGTCGCGCCGATTCCGGCAAATAGGTGAGATTCATGTATAGGATCAGCGGCACGTAGACCGCCATGACGAATCCGCCGATGAGCGCGGCGATGAAAAGGAAGTCGAGCCCGGCGATGTCGTACCTGCCGAAGAACCACACGCTGAAGACGCCGATCACCATCGTCGTGATGACGAGCACCAGGTACCACTGTTCGAGGTTCAGCCACCGGCCGAACTTGAAGTTGGTGTGGAGAAGGTCGGAAAAGATACGGCTGCCGCCATCGATGCCGCCGAGCTGGGTGCTGAACAGCGCTGCCATGCCCACGATCAGGAACAGGTAGCGGCCGAACGTACCCATGCTCTGTTCGAGGATCGACGCGAGATCCCACACCAGGCTGCCCCGGTCGGGCACGAGGCCGATGGGGTGCAGGACGGCGAGGGCGCCGAAGATGAACAGGAACATGGTGAAACTGCCGAGAATCCAGAAGAACAGCGTCTGGTCGACCACCACGTAGCGAAACCAGTCCCGGAAACGGCGCCGATTGGCGGGGGTGTCGGCATAGACATAGCCGGTGTCCGTTTCCTTCACTTCGTGCTTGTGGGCGGGGCTCATGAGCGAGGGCATCCGCGCGCCCATGCCGATGTCCTTCTCTCGGAGGTAGTAGGCGTAGTACAGGTTGCCGAGCCCGCCCGCGCCGGCGAACACCACCGCGCCGAAGAACCGGTTGAAGGTCAGTTGATCGCGGACCGATCCGTCATCGGCCAGCACGTCCACGGGGAAGTCCGGGAAGCTGAAGAGGTTGATGAGGCCATCCCACATCGCGAGGAAGATCTCGATCGATCCGATCTCCCAGACGACGTAGATGAGACCGGCGACGATGACGACGATCAGTCCGATGATGCACCGTTCCACGGCGGTGTAGATCACCTTGGGGCCGAACAGGATGGCCGCGACCAGGGCGAACACCAGTGCGGTCCAGAGCCACGGGGGGCTGTCGTGCTGCGGGCCGAAAATGAGGTCGCGCAGCGCGATGCCCGTTTCGCGCGCCCATCCGGGCAGGAACTTTCCGACGAAGATGACAAAAACGAACACATACACGATGAGCTTGATTGCCCGGGCCATGCCCGTGAACGGACTTTCTCCGGTGACGATGGTCCATCGCCCGATCTCGATGTTGACCCAGAGCTGGAGGAAGATGCCGATCGCTGCGGCCCAGAGTAGCTGCGCGCCGACCACCGAGGTGATCCAGGGCCACATGATCAGTTCGCCGGAACCGATGGCGAGTCCGGCGATCACCACGCCAGGGCCGATCATCTTGAGGATCGGCCGCGTGCGCTCGGGTAGTTCTGCTTCCTGCAGCGGCTGGATAGGGATGGGCATGGCGATGCCTTGCGGTTGACTGTCTGACGGAGCGGCGGAACTCACAAGCCTAGCCGATACGCTCTCGTGAATCAGTTGTGGCGCCGTGGAACTCAAAGATGAGGGAAAGTAACCGGCCTCGAAACACAGAGGGTTTTGAGGGGTTAGAATTGGGAGCTTGGATCGCTCGCATGTCCTGGTGCGGTGCGAGACCCCGACGCCGGGGGAAGGAGAGATTTTCTTATGGACATTGGCTTTTTGACCTTTTGGGGCGCGAAGCCGGGCGAGTCGCTGGCCCAGGGCTACGCCAACGACCTGGACAAGATCGCCGCCGCCGACGAGATGGGCTGGGATACGGTGTGGGCTGGCGGCACCCCGCTGGGAGGTTCCAATCCGCTGCTGATGTCCTGCGGGGTCGCCGCCCGCACGCGCCGGATCCGGATCGGCACCGCCGTGCATCTTCCGCACCTTCGGGCCCCGGACGAGGAATTCACGACCGATGTCCCGGAAGGCGCCTCCAGGATAGACAGACGCGGGGATAGCGCAGACCGATACAAGTATGTCCTGGAAAGTCTGCCGGCGGCGGACCCGATCCAGACTGCGGAGCAGATCGCCATCATCGACCAGGTCAGCGACGGTCGCTTCATCTACGGCGCGGGTGGCAATACGATCGGCGACCCGCGGCGCCAGAGACATTTCCTCGAGTACCTGGCCGTGATGAAGCAGGCCTGGGCGGAGGACGAGTTCTCGGGATATCACGGCGAGTTCTACGACTACCCGATACTGGACCCGCCCGGACGGGTCAGCCCGAAGCCCGTGCAGCAGCCCTATCCGCAGATCGTGCTGCCCCTGGACAGCCAGCAGAGTTTCGTGCCCATGGGGAAAAGCGGATATTGGATCGCCATCGGCGGCGGCAGTTCGCACAACGAGCGCGGGGATGCGGTGTTGAAGCAGGATGTCGCGAACTACCGGCAGGCGTGGAGGGACGCTGGCCACGGCGGAGAGCCAAAGGTGGTGATCCGCATCAGCGCTCACGTCGGGCCGACGCGCGCGGCCGCCAACCGCGCGATCGAACGCGCAGACAAGATGCACCGGGAACATGCCGCAAAAACGGGACGCACGCGCCCGGCGAACGCTCCCGAGCGCGGATCCAACCTGTTCGGAACGCCGGACGAGGTCGTGGACCGCATTCATGAACTGCGGGAAGACTTCGGCGCCGACGAAATCATGTGCATGATGATGGACTACGTGCTCTCGCGCGAAGAGGTGAGAGAGACCATGCAACTCATGGCCGACGAGGTCATCCCCCGGGTCAAGTGAGGAACGCGAAGTGAAACCCGATGGCATAAGACTCAACGACGAGCAGGTCCGGCGGTTCATCTGCGACGGCGTGGTCGTGATCGACAGCAGCCTCGAACCCGAGGTCCATCGTGAAATCTACGACAAGCTCCATTGGAACAGCACCCGGGAGTTCAACATGGGCAACAACGTGTTGCCCCGTGTCGCCGAATTGCAGCAGGTACTGGATGACCCGGTCATCAATGGCGCGGTGCAAAGCGTTCTCGGCGACGACTACATCTTCCATCCGCATCGATACATGCACGTCGCCGAGCCCCTCGACGAGACGGAGCGATCCCTGGCGCTCGCCGGCCATGAGAACGGACCGCCCATGGGCGAAGGATCGTCCGCAAACAGCGCCTGGCACCAGGACGGACAGATCCCGAAGGGCCGGACGCGGCATCACCGGCCCCGGATCGCCATGATCCTCTACTTCCCGCAGGACACGCCGGTCGAGCGCGGCCCCACCCGGGTCATTCCGGGCACGCACCTGCAGCCTTTCGTGCAGCAAAGCGATCATCCGTTCGCAATGGTTCACGATGGCATCAAGGCGGGCACGTGCTTCCTGATTCACTTCGATATCGCCCACGCAGCGCTCAGCAACCTGACGGATTCGACGCGCTACATGCTCAAGTTCATCTACCTGCGCAGGCGCAACCCGGTGGCGCCGAGTTGGAACGGCGGCGACGAGGAGTGGCAGACGCCGAAGACGCGCCTCGCCAGGTACGACCACAGCAAGGCCTGGTCCTGCATCTGGGACTGGATGCGCGCCGCGCCGCGTTCCAACGGCGGAGCGGGGTCAAACGAGATCCAGCGACTGCTCGGTTCGCTTAACTCCGCCGATCAGCCGGTCCGGCTCGAAGCCATCTATGCACTGGCCGCGATCGGCGCCGAAGCGATCGGGCCGCTGCGGGAGAGCTTGCTGCAAACCGCTGGCCAGCAGCGCGAAATCGCGCGTCCGTACCACAAGAGCAGGGCGGGCGCCTTCGTACCGATTGACGATGCCAACGACCGCCGTTTCAGTGACCATGCGTTCGTGCCGCAGGACGAGGCGTACGCGCTGGGGGCCATGGGCGAGGTCGCATTGGGTACGCTGATGGAACTGATCAGGCACGACGACGACTGGATCAAGCTCAACGCCGCGTACGCGCTGGGCGAGGTCGGCGCGCCCGCCGCCTGCGCCGTGCCGGACCTGGCGGCGCTGCTGGACCATGAACTCCACCAGATGGCGCGAGTAAGCCTGGATGCGATGGCCTACATCGGCACCAATATCCGCGCCGCCCTGCCCGCCATTCGCAAGCTCCTGACCGTCGACAATCCGGATTGGACGGTGACAGGCACCAGTCGTTGGAGCGGCCAGACTCAGGTGAGGTTCAATGCGATGTGTGCGCTCCTGAACTCGGATATCCCGGCCGACGAGATAGATGACCTGCTGGTTACCTGCCTCGACGATGAATCGGCCTATATCCACGCGCTGGCGCTCGAAGCCCTCACGCGGCCGCGCGCTGGCGAGGATCGCCCGGGGCTACGTCACGCCATCGACTATCTCCACACGCATCGCTGGGACCACATGCTGGCAAACGGCAAGTACGTATTCTGAGCTGGAGTTCCGAGTGAGGCCCGACGGCAACAGGCTCGCCAGTAGGCTCGCCAACAGGCTGGACGACGAGCAGGTTCGGCGCTACATCTGCGATGGCGTGCTGGTGCTCGACAGCGGCCTCGAACCCGAGGTCCATCGTGAGATCTTCGACAAGCTCGAGTGGAACGCCGAGCACGAGTTCTACATGGGGAACAACGTGCTGCCCCGGATTGCCGAGTTGCAGCAGATACTGGACGCCCCGGTCATCCAAGGGGCCCTGACCAGCATCCTCGGCGACGGCTACATCCTGAGTCCTCACCGATCCCGCCACGTCAGCGAACCACTCGACGAGGCCGAGCGGAAACTGATGCTTACCGGTAGCGAGCATGGCGCGCCCATGGGAGAAGGCTCGTCGGGGAACAGCGCCTGGCACCAGGACGGACACATTCCGATGTCCCGGGCGCGCTATCACGTGCCCCGGGTCGCCATGATCCTCTACTTCCCGCAGGACACCCCGGTCGAGCGCGGCCCGACCCGGGTCATTCCGGGGACGCACCTGCAGCCGTACCTCAGAAAGACCGACTATCCGTACGCGTTCGTTGCCGATGACATCAAGGCGGGCACCTGCCTCCTGATCGATTTCGATATCGCCCACGCGGCGCTGACCAACCTTACCGATTCGACCCGCTACATGATCAAGTTCATTTGCCTGCGTACGCGGAACCCGGTAGGGCCAACCTGGGACGGTGGCGAGGTGGGTTGGCAGCCTCCGAAGGCACGCCTCGGCCAGTACGACCACACCAGGGCTTGGTCGTACATCTGGGACTGGATGCGCGCCGCGCCGCGTTCCGCAGTCAATAACGCGGCTGGATCAAACGAGATGCCGCGACTGATCGGATCGCTCAACGGCACGGATCAACCGGCCCGCCTCGAAGCCATATACGAACTGGCCGCGATGGGTGACGATGCCATCGCGCCGCTCATGGAAAGCCTGCTCACCAACGCCGGCCAGGAGCGCGAATTCACCTGTCCGTACATACTCGACAAGTGGGGCGAGTACGTGCCTGTAGGCGATCCCAACGAGCGCCGCTGGAACGATGTCGCCTACACGCTACAGGACGAGGCGTACGCGTTGGGAGCCATGGGCGAGGTTGCCGTGGGTCCGCTGATGGAACTGCTCGGGCACGAAGATGCCTGGATCAAGATCAACGCCGCCTTCGCCCTCGGCGAGATCGGCGCGCCCGCCGCCTGCGCCGTCCCCGACCTCGCGAAGCTAGTTGACCACGAACTCCACCAGGTCGCGCGGGCGAGCCTCGATGCGATGGCCTGTATAGGGACCAACATCCGCGCGGCTTTGCCCGCTATCCGCAAGGTGCTGACGGTGGACAATCCCGCCTGGCAGGAGGGAAGGGTCGCCGGCCAGCGGTACGGCGAGGTCGGGGTCCGGTTCAATGCGCTGTGCGCCTTGCTGAACTCCGACATCGACATGGACGAAGTGGACGACCTGATGGTTGCCTGCCTCGACAACGTCAACGGTTACGTGCAGGCCCTGGCCGTAGAAGCCCTCACGCGGCCGCGCAACGGGGAGGACCGCTCCGGACTAACGCAGGCGCTTCACTATCTGAAAGCGCATCGCTGGGACCACACGCTGAACGGCGAGCGACTGCTCTGATTGCGGCCCAGGGACGCTTCGATCCCTACAGGTCCGCCAGGTCGACGGCCTTGCCCGTCCGCGAGGACTCGAAGATCCCGAAGACGATCTTCATCGTTTCAAGGTTGTCTCGACCGCTGCTGGTGGGTTCCTTCCCCGTTCTGCAGCACTCTTCGAAGTGCAGGATTTCGTTCACGATGGGGACGGCAGTGGGAAGATCCGTGTAATCCGGTTCCAGGGGCTCGAACGACGGGCGGGTCCGGGTCCTGAATGTCCGCAGGGCGCCCGGCGGACGTGCGGCAGGCGCCTGTACCTCGTCTGCGGATCTGAGACAGCACATGACGGCGCCGAATTGCTCCCGCTGCTGTTCCGGCGTCTCGGGTCGGGTGGTGTGCAGGGTGCCGTCGCGCCCGTAAATGACGTAGGACATCGGCTCGTGTGACGGCGATGTCGTCCAGTTGCCGAACACGGTTCCGATCGCGCCGTTTTCGAATTCCAGCGTTGCCGCGACCATGTCGTCGCAGTCGTTGATGAGTTGCGGTTGCAGCGACTTGCAGACTCCGGTCACGCGCCTGACGTTGCCGATATAGAAGCGCAGCAGGTCGAGGTGGTGGATGGTGTTGGTCAGCAGGATGCCGCCGCCCTGCTTGCCGTCGGTCATCCAGTGCCCGGCGGGTTTCGAGCCCACGATGCTGATGACCGCGTGGGTCTGGATCGCCCGGATCTCGCCCAGGGCGCCTTCGTCCAGAAAACGTTTTACCGCGCGGGCGTTGGGCCCGTGACGCAGGTGCTGGGCGACCATGAGGGTCACACCTGCTTCGTCGGCCGCTTCGATCATGTTCCGGCAGTCCTCGAGCGTGTGCGCCATGGCTTTCTCGACGATCACGTGCTTGCCGGCGCGGGCGGCCGCAATCGCCGGGCCGGCATGCTGATCGTGGCCGGTGCAGATGTCCACCGCATCGATGTCGGCGTCGCGCAGCATGTCATCGAGGTCCGTGTAGACGGCTTCGACGCCCGCTCTCTCCGCGTAATCCCGCGCCGCCGCTTCGATGACATCGCACACGGCGGTGAGCCGCACCCGGTCCGAATGCTCCAGGTACGCGGCCATGTGGGAGTTGGAAATGCTCCCGCTGCCTACCATCCCGACCTTCAATGGCTCAGCCATATTCCCTTCTCCCGTGTGCGCTCCAACGTGAAAGCATAACTGACCACGTTGCGCTAACGGCTTGGCACGCGAAGCCCGCACGCTGTGCAGCGGCCGAATTGGACCCGTTAGGTGGGTGGCTCTTCCCTACAAGTCGAGCACCGCGAAGCGGTTGGCCAGCAGGGTCCGGTAGTGGTCCTTCTGGACCGGAGGCAGGAACGAGTCGCCTATGCGTGCCTGCCATGCGGAAGCGGCGCCGGTCAGTTCCGACTGGACGGTGCGGATCACCTTGTCCGGAAGTTGCAGCTGCTCCCTGGCGAAGTAGTCGATCCAGGTCTTGCGGCCGAGACCACGTTTCTTCCCATGCAGCGGTAGCGCGATCTCTTCGATGGAATCGATGGGTCGGCGCAGAGCGAGGTAGGCAACCGTAGTGCTGAGGAAGTCGTAGGCGGGCGCGAGTTCGACTTTGCCCTGCCGGCTGATCAGCGAGAAGTTCTTGAGGTGCATGTCCTCGTTGCCCACGAGAAAGTTGAACAGGCTTCTTTTTAGGAGCTTCACTTTTTCGATGGCTGGAAACGTGCAGTACGTATCCAATAGTCCCACCAGCCGCTCCATGCTGAAGTCGTACTTGGTTTCACGGCTCAAACCTCCGAGCTGGGCGAAGTCCTCCACCGCGACCCTGCGGCTGTGTCCCGTCCGGTCGAAGCGGCGCACAAAGTAGGACCAGGTGCCGTCGATGCTGCGCACGATCCCGCTCACCGGCACCTCGATCCCGCAGAGCTTCGCCAGGTGCATGGTGAGGCCCTCGTTCTCTGGCAGGTTGGGATACACCCCGTGCTGCGGCTTCAAAATGAATCGACCGCCCTGATCGACGATCACGAAAACGCCGGCCTTGGCGTCGAGCCGCACGCTCAGCTTGGGTTGAACACCCTGCATCGACATCTTGCCGCCGCGGACAACCGCCTCCCGCCGCTGCCGCGCCGCGTCGTACGGAAAGTCGTTCAGGCGTTCGAGATTGGGCGATAGCAGACGCAGCCCCGCACGGGAATGTCTCGCCTCGCCGCAGGGCTCGTAGGTGATGGGACAACGATTCACACCGTCTCCTCGACGACGGTGACCGCTCCAACGACATCCTCGCCCACTGCCACGAGCTGCCCGAACAGGTCGCCTCGATCAAGCTTGCGTTGGCGCAGCAGGCCATCGAGCATCTCTCCTTCCGGGAGCAATCCCTCGAAGAAGGGCGGGAACCCCTCGAACCGGTATTCCCGTTGCGATACCGGCATGGTCAGCGACACCGGGGCGCCGCCGTAGGTGTCGAGATAGCGGAAGACGAAGCTGGCCGGCCCGTGCTCCTCAAGCACGCCTGCCGGTTCGCCGTGTACGGAGACCGTTGCCCGTCTCACCGAATCGAGTCCTCATCACGTTCCGCGGGCGGATTCCCGGACGGGTCAATCAAGGCAGTCCTGCACTCGGCCATCAATGGGCCATCGAGTACCAGGTCGATGTTGAGGACGTGCAAGACCGCCATCAGGGTGGCCAGCCGAACCGTGGGTTTGCCTTTTTCGATATCGAACACGGAGGTCTTGCCGACCCCGGCTAGGTCTGCTAGGGAACGCTGACTCAAGCCGCCGCGTCTTCGATGGAACCTGACTGCACTCCCGATCAGATTCGACGAAGTGACATTCATGGATATTCGCAGATTTGTACCGGTATAGCGGTATATTGGAACCCCAATGATTCGAGATCAAGTATTTTCGCTAATATTTACCGTTAAGACGGTAATTTAGACGAGGACGATTGGATAACCGATTAGCATCGCGACGAACGTGCCCACTATTACCGCTATAACGGTAATTCCACACTTATCTGGCAACTGCGAATGTAGGTAGACTTGTACGGGGCCAAGCCTCTGGCCCTTGGAGACCGAGGGGAATTTTGTTGAACTGCAGGCGCGATCCAACGCGTTATCGACACTGGTACAGGCGAATTGCTCTCTCGCAGGGGAGTGATCGCCGATGACGCAACCGCCTCGCGTACTCGAACTTGGCAGCGGTTTTTCCGCGGGGTACGCGGCGAAGCTGCTGGGCGACCACGGCGCCGACGTGGTGAAGATCGAAACTCCCGAGGGCGACAGGACCCGGCGCCGTGGACCGTTTCCGGGCGACAGGAACGACCCGGAGCAGAGCGGAGCGTTCCTGGCGCTTAACCTGAACAAGCGCGGTGTCTGTCTCGACCTCGACGACGAGGGCGGCCGTGCCGAACTGCGCAAGCTCATTGAATGGGCCGATATCCTGGTGCACAACTACCCGCGGCTGCGGGCACAAGCTCTCGGGCTGGATCCGGCGACGCTGAGGGCGGCTCATCCTGAGCTCGTCGCGCTTTCGATTACACCCTTCGGCATTACGGGACCCTACCGCGACTTCGCCGCGGAGGAGATCACCGTCTCGAACGCGGGCGGTTGGGCGAATCTCTGTCCGCGCTCGCACACCGACCCCTCATTGCCGCCGCTCAAGGTGTTCGGGAATCAATCTGGAATGATGGCGGGCATTGCCGGGGCGACGGCTGCGCTTGCCACGTTCCGCGACGCGCGGCGGTCGGGGGTGGGCGATTACATCGATCTATCCGAGCAGGCCTACGTCGCGTCGGGCCTGGAAGGCGCCATCCCGGGGTATACCTACCAGGGGGTGGTTCGCAAGCGCTACGAACTGAATCCCTGGGGCACCTTCGACGCCCGTGACGGCCCGATCCTCATACTTAGCATGGAGGAGAGCCAATGGGAGCGGATCGTGGAGCTCATGGGCCATCCGGATTGGGTCCAGCTTCCAATCTTTGAGAACCAGCGCACCCGGCACCAGAACTACGATGCCCTCCGCCACTTCTACCAGGAGTTCATCTCGGGGTGGAATGCGTTCGAACTCTTCCATGCGGGCCAGGCCCGGCGCATCTGCCTGGCGCCGGTGATGAACTTCGAGCAGGTCGCGTCGGATAAGCACCTGCGCGCTCGAGACGGTTTCGTGACCGTCGACCACCCGGAGACCGGACCCGTCGAATACCTGGCTCCGGCGGTGCTGACGACGTCCGGACGCGCAGAGATTCGCCGTCCCGCGCCGCGTCTCGGCGAGCACAACGACGAAGTACTCGCGGAAGGGGAGTCCGCGCTCGCCGCGAGGGCGAAGGCAGACGTTGCAAAGTCGAAGGCGCGCGGTCCGCTCGAGGGCGTTCGGGTCGTCGACCTGTCGTGGGTCTGGGCGGGACCGTTCGCCGCCATGCATCTCGCGCACCTCGGTGCAGAGGTCATACGCTGCGAGTCTTCCACGCGTCCGGATCTCTACCGCAGGGGCGGGATGTCGAACCCGCCGGACGGCATGGAGCCGTCACTGAATCGCGCGAGCATGTTCAACCAGTGGAACCAGGGCAAGAAGAGCGTAGCGGTCGATCTCAGCGATCCGCGGGGTATCGAAATCGTCAAGGGTTTTGTCGCCGAATCGGACGTCGTCGTGCAGAACTTCGCGACCGGCGTGATGGCCCGCCTGGGACTGGGTTACGACGAACTCAAACGCATCAACCCGCGCATCATCCTCGCGAGCATCAGCGGCTACGGTCAGGTCGGGCCTTATCGCGAGTACCTGGCATACGGTCCGGCGCTGGTACCGCTTACGGGGCTGGCGTCGGTGACGGGATTCATCGGTGGCAAGCCCGAACTGTTCGGCCCCTCGATACCCGATCCGACCGCCGGAATGACTACTGCCTGGGCCGTCGTGTCGGCGCTCGAGCAGCGCGAGCGGACAGGTGTCGGCGATCACCTCGACATCTCGCTCTGGGAGGCGACCGGTGTTCTGGCGCTCGAAGCCTGGATGCAGTACGCATTCGACGGCACTCAGCCGGAACGCATGGGCAATCGGGACCCTTGGATGGCGCCCCACGGCTGTTTCGCCTGCCGGGGAGAGGACGAGTGGGTGTCCATCGCGTGCGCGGGCGATGCCGATTGGCTGAAGCTCGCGGCGCTCATCGATCCCGCGCTTGGCGGCGACGACCGCTTTCTCACGCTCGCGTCGCGCAAAGAGAACGAGGACGTGCTGGAACAGATCGTTTCAGAATGGACCACCGGACAGGACCGATGGGAAGTCACTTGGCTGCTCCAGGCCCAGGGTGTGGCCGCGTTTCCGAGCTTCACGACCGAGGACATCGTGCAGGACCCGCATCTCAACGCGCGCGGTTTCATCGAGCGGCTCGAGCACCCGGAGGTCGGTCGCCGCGCCCACGTGGGCATCCCGTGGCGGCATGATCGGCGGCCCAACGGCGTCCGTGTCCCGGCGCCCTGCCTGGGGGCGGATACGGACAAGTTGCTGTCCGAGGTCCTCGGTTACGACGCGGCCAGGATCAAGGAACTGCGCGAGGGCGGTGTGCTCAGGTAGCGCTGATGTTCAGGCGAACGGAACGACCCGCGAGCGCAGGATTGTGCGGTCTCGGGTCAGTAGCGGAACGTCATGCACAACGCTGGTCGCCGCAATGAGTTCGTCCGCCGGATCGCCGCTGAAATCGAGTTGCGTTGAGGTTAGCGAGACCGCCAGATCGATCGGCCAGAGGTGAATTCCGCTCAAGGTCCGCACGACCTCCCGGTCGTTGAGATCGATCGATATTCGCCCCAACTGGACCAGCTTGGCCAGTTCCCAGAGCACGATCGCGGAAATGCTCCATTCATTTCGCTCCAGCGGTTCCTTTTCACGCCGGCGCAGGTCGCCGCCGAGGGCATGAACCAGAACGTGCGTGTCAAGATTCAACATCTGCCTGCCAGACGGACCCGGTACTCATGATGTCACCGTGAATTCCGATCTTGTCCCGCAGGCTGCCAATGAGGGGAGCGAACCGGCGTTCATAGGGCAGGACTCGCGCCACCGGCTTGCCGTGCTTGGTTACCACCAGACCCTCCGGGTCGAGATGATCGATCAACGACAGGCACTGTTCTTTGAATTTCGCTGCGCCGACGGCTTTCATTGCCACACTCGAAGAATAAGTGTACATATTATATGACCACTTTCGGGCCGTGGGGAGCCGAATGGTCGTCCGTCTGCGCGTTTGCGAATTCGGGCGTAGAATGGTCGCATAGTCAGGGGAGGACTCAAATCATGGCAGAACCAGCACAACTAGCCGAAGAAATAAAGCCGCTCGGACCTCGCGAACGCGCGTGGAAGGAAATTTCCGATCTCGGCCTGCAGAGCTACGTGGCGGACCTCGACGCGCACGGCTACTGCGTCATGCCGCCGGAGATCGCGAATCCGAACAATCTATCCGGGCGGTTGCTCGAGGCCTTGCTCAATGTCGCCGAACGGCGCAACGGCGAACGTCCCGATGTCGTCACCGGCGCCACCCACGCCTACAAGCCGGCCTTGCTGCATGGCTATGACTCGGCGCGATATGGCAAGGACGGATCTGAAATTGAAGCCGGAAAGGAAGCGACCGATCCTGCACTTCTGAATCAGGACGACGCGATCGATTCGCCGTTCGGCGATGGCATGGCGTTGATCTTCAACGAGGAAGAGGTGTTCGCGGAGGCGGTGATGAATCCGCCGCTGCTCGCCCTGGTTACGTACCTGGTGGGCCACAGCGGAGTGCTTTCGTCCATGGGCTGCTGGATGAAAGGTCCATGCAAGAGTAACTTCGCGCTGCACTCGGACTCGGGTTTGCCGAATCCGCTGCCGTCGATCGCCTACCAGGCCCAATTCACGTACGTGTTGACCGATTTCGATCGGGAGAACGGAGCGACGTGTATCGTGCCCGGCAGCCACAAGTGGTGCCGCCGGCCGACGGACACGGAGGCCGCGCTCCTTCCGTACGAGGAAGGAGGCAAGGATCAGGCCGTCGTGATTGAGGCCCCGCCGGGCTCGCTTGTCTGCTGGCATGGCAACACCTGGCACGGTGCCTTCAACCGCATAGCGCCGGGGCTGCGGGTCAGCATGACCGTCTACTTCGTGCGGCAGTTCATGCGGCCACTGGAGGACTACATCGGCCGCGTGCCGCAGAAGCTGATCGACAGGCACGGGCCACGGTTTGCGATGGCGCTCCAGCAAGGATGTGTCCCGGGGGCCACGACCCAGGCCTCGCGCGTGGCGAATACGGCGAGCGCCGAGAAGGTCCGCTCCGCCTACGAGCAGGAGGTTGGGGTCGATTTGGGGTCGAAGGGCGACCACTACGCCTAAGGCGACCCCGGGCGGAAACGCCGGCGGACGACATTCCGACGCGGCAGGCCGTGGGCCCTGCCGCCTGTCGGGCCGTGCTTTCGGGCGTAGAATGACCGCAAGTTGGGGAGGAACTTGAGCCATGGCAGAAGCAGCAACCGCGCTGGAGCCCCGTGATCGGGCATGGAACGACATATGTGAACTAGGCTTGGAGGACTATGTCGCAGATCTCGACGCAAAGGGCTTCTGTGTCATCCCGCCCGAGATCGCGAACCCGAACAACCTCGCCGAGCGGATGCTGGCGGCGCTGCTCGACATCGCCGAGCAGCGCAACGGCGAGCGCCCCGATGTGGTGACCGGCGCGACGCACGCCAATCGACCACCTTTGCTGCAGGGTTTTGACGGGCAGAAGTTCGCCAAGGAAGCGGAAGAAGAAGCGAAGAAAGAAGGGAAAGACGCGCCACCTCCGATCATGCTGAAGGAGCCCAACGTCGTCGATTCGCCGTTCGGCGACCGGATGAACCTGATCCTGTATGACGACGAGGTGTTCGCCGAGGCGCTGATGAACCCGCCGCTGCTCGCCCTGGTCACGTACCTGATCGGTTACAGCGCGGTGCTGTCGTCCATGGGCTGCTGGATGAAGGGGCCGAACAGGAGCAACTTCCCGCTGCACTCGGACTCGGCGGTGCCGGAACCGCTCCCGCCGCAGGCCTACCAGGCCCAGTGCACGTATCTCTTGACCGACTTCAATCGGGAAAACGGCGCCACGTGTGCCGTGCCAGGCAGTCACAAGTGGTGCCGCAAGCCCACGGAAAAGGAAGCCACCCTCCTGCCCTACGAGGAAGGTGGCAAGGACCAGGCCGTGCTCCTGGAAGCCCCCGCAGGCTCGTTGGCCATATGGCACGGGAATACCTGGCACGGCGCGTTCAATCGCACCGCGCCGGGGCTGCGAGTGAGCGCGACGGTCTACCTTGTGCGACCGTTCATTCGGCCGATCGAGGACTACATCGGCAAGGTGCCGCAGAAGCTGATCGACAAGTACGGCCCGCGACTCGCGATCCTGCTCCAGCATGGGTGCGTTCCCGAGTACTCGACCCAGGGCGACCGCGTGTCATTCACCCAGCGCGCCAGGAAGTACGTTGCTGCCTACGAGGAATCGCTCGGAAGTGCGCTGGGGTCAAAGAAGGACCTCTACCACTAAGCCGCTTCGACCATCGCGGGTGCGCAGGCCCGCATGGCGGCCCGGACCGAGTCGAGGCCCGGCCTCGCGGCCACCACGCGAACGATTGCGGTGTCGAGCCCTTGGGCCAGCCGCTTGAAGGCCGTCGCCGCGCCGTCGGCCGGTCCAAAGTAGCCAACGGCACGCAACACATGCTCTGGAAAGGCTTCCGCCACGTCGTCGGGACTCGCGCCCTCGGTCCGCATCGCGTCCAGTTCCGCCAGTTCGTCTGAGAACCCCATGCGCTCGAAGTGGGCGCGGTACCCGAACTGCCGCTCCCGCTCCGTGGGGACGCTGCCGCCCAGCGCGTATCCGGCCGTAGCGTTGGCCAGTGCGATACGGGCAAGATCGACGTCGTCGTCGACGCAGATGCGGATGTATTCCGCCATCTTGATCTCTGACGGTTCGCGGCCGGCCCGGGCGGCGCCCGCGTCGATCCGTTCACGGCTCCAGGCAACCTGCTCCGGCGTACACCAGTTGAGCGACGCCCCGTCTGCAAGCTCCCCCGAGAGTTCCAGCATTCTCGGACCCAGTGCTCCCAGGTAGACCGGTGTACGGGGCGGTGGTGAGATGCCGAGGCGCATGTTCCGCAGCGTGACAGTCTCTCCTTCGTGGTCGACCAGATCTCCTGCCACCAGCCCTCGGATCACTGTCAGGTAGTCGCGCATGAGGGCCAGGGCGGATATTCGACCCAATCCCACGGCACGCCGGGCCGCGGGCCTGTGCGCGGCGCCGGTACCGATGCCCATGACGAATCGGCCGCCGGTGATCTCGCTGACCGTGCCTCCGGCCATGGCGAAAGACACGGGTGTTCGGTACATGACGGGGGACACACCGATGCCGGTCCCGACACCCTCGGGCACGGCTTCCCGGCTTGCCATCCACCGCTGGACACAGAGATGAAAGGAGTCCTGTCCCGCGCCCTCCGGCGTCCAGATGCTCTTGTAGCCCAGCTCTGCCGCTTCCCGGGACAGTACTGCCTGGTCCGCCCAACCCATGCCCAGCCTTGCATCAAGGCCTACGCCGATTTCCATGCCTCATCTCCGATTCTGGCCCGGCCACGCCGATCGCGCCGCACCGGGTGCATAATATACGTGCCGAAACACTGCTGGTTTCGGCTTGGGGATGCGAGGATCACAGCATGAAGCCCGAGGGCATCAAACTGACGGACGAGCAGGTCCGGCGGTTCATCTGCGACGGTGTGGTCGTGCTCGATAGCGGCCTTGAGCCCGAGGTCCATCAGGAGATCTTCGACAAGATCCAGTGGAACAACACCCATGAATTCAACATGGGCAACAACGTGTTGCCCCGGATTGCGGAATTGCAGCAGATCCTGGATGCGCCGGTCATCCACGGCGCGGTGCAGAGTGTCCTCGGCAATGACTACATGTTGCACCCCCACCGCTTCATGCACGCCAGCGAACCGCTCGACGAGGGCCAGCGAATCCTCACGCTGAACGGAAGCGAGCACGGTCCGCCCATGGGCAACGGATCATCGGGAAACAGTTGCTGGCACCAGGATGGGCAGATTCCGATGTCGCGGGCGCGCTATCACGTGCCCCGGCTGGCCATGATCCTCTACTTTCCGCAGGACACTCCGCCCGAGCGCGGTCCCACGCGGGTCATTCCGGGCACGCATATTCAGCCCTACCTCAGAAAGAGCGATTTCCCGTTCGCGTTTGTCGGCGATGAGATCAAGGCGGGCACGTGCCTGCTGATCGCTTTCGACATCGCTCACGCCGCGCTCAGCAACCGGACCGATGCGAGCCGCTACATGGTCAAGTTCGTGTTCCTGCGCACGCGGAATCCGGTCGGGCCGAGCTGGGACGGGGGCGAGGTGCAATGGCGGCCGCCGGCGGCGCGCCTTGGCAGGTACGACCACGGCAAGGCCTGGGCCTACATCTGGGATTGGATGCGCGGGGCGCCGCGTATTACAAGCCGCAAGCCGACCGCGTCGAAGGACGTGCAGGATTGGATGGGTTCGCTCCACGATACCGACCAGGAGGTCCGGCTCGAAGCCATCTATGAACTGGCGGCGATGGGCGCCGACGCCGTCGAACCGCTAGTCGACAGCCTGCTCAAGAATGCGGGCCAGCAGCGCGAATTCACGTGTCCCTACATGATCGACAAGTCGGGCGCTTTCGTGCCGATTGGTGATCCGAACGTGCGCCGCTGGAACGATGTCGCCTATACGCTGCAGGATGAGGCGTATGCGCTGGGCGCCATGGGGGAAGTCGCCGTGCAACCCCTCATGGAACTACTCGGCCACGACGATACCTGGATCAAGATCAACGCCGCCTTCGCCCTCGGCGAGGTCGGTCCGCCCGCCGCCCGCGCCATGCCCGAACTGGCGAAACTGCTGGACCACGAACTGCACCAGGTCGCGCGGGCGACGCTGGACGCGATGGGCTGCATAGGTACCAACATGCGCGCCGCGTTGCCCGCCATCCGCAGGGTGCTGACGGTAGAGAATCCGGCTTGGCGGCAGCCCTTGGGCTCAAGCGGCGACAGGTACGGCGAGATGGGGGTCCGGTTCAATGCGCTGTCTGCCCTGCTGAGTTCCGATGTCTCCATGGACGAGGTGGACGACGTGCTGGTTACCTGCCTCGATGATGTATTCGGATACGTGCAGGCCCTGGCGCTCGAGGGCCTCACTCGGCCGCGTAACGACGAAGACCGGGCGGGGCTGCTGCATGCGCTCGACTACCTGAAGACGCATTGCTGGGACCACACGCTGGCGAACGGCCAGCGGGTGTTCTAGTGTCCGCAACGATGGAGGGGGAAGGCCGAGTGAAACCCAACGGGATCAAGCTCACGGACGAGCAGGTTCGACGGTTCATCTGCGACGGCGTGATCCTGCTCGACAGCAGCCTCCCCCCCGAGTTCCACCAGGACATCTTTGAGAAGATGGAGTGGAGCAACCGGCAGGAATTCAACATGGGCAACAACGTGTTGCCCCGAATCGCCGAGCTGCAGGAGCTACTCGATGACCCGGTCATCCACGGCGCCGTGCAAAGCGTGCTCGGCGACGACTACATGCTGCATCCGCACCGCTACATGCACGCCAACGAACCGCTCGCGAAAGCGGAACGAGCGCTTTCGCTGACCGGGTTCGAGCACAAACCGCCGGTGGGCGAAGGGTCCACGGCAAACAGCGGCTGGCACCAGGATGGACAGTGCCCGCTCGGCCGGTTCCGGCACCACGTGCCCCGGATCGCGATGATCATTTACTTTCCGCAGGACACCCCGGCCGTGCGCGGTCCGACGCGGGTCATTCCAGGCACGCACCTGCACGCCCTCCTGTTTGAAAGCGACTTTCCGTTTGGGCTCGTCGGCGACCAGATCAAGGCCGGCACCTGCATGCTGACCGCTTTTGATATCGCCCATGGGGCGCTCAGCAACCGGACCGATTCGAGCCGGTACATGTTCAAGTTCTGCTACCTGCGTACGCGCAACCCGACCGGGCCAAGCTGGGACGGGGGCGAAGTCGGTTGGCAGCCACCTGAAGCACGCCTCGCGCAATTCGACCACAGCCGGGCCTGGTCCTATATCTGGGACTGGATGCGTGGCGCCCCGCGATTTGCAGGCCGGGCCGACGCGTCGTCCGGCGACGCACAGAAATGGATGGGCAAGCTCAACGGTGCCGACCAGAAGGCCCGGCTTGAAGCGATTTACGGGCTGGCGGCCATGGGTGCCGAAGCCATTGAGCCGCTGCGAGCAAGCCTGCTCCAGTTCGCTGGCCTGCAGCGCGAAATTCCTCCGCCGTACCACCCGAAACGGAGAGCGCGGGACTCATTCATGCCGGATGACGAAAGTCGTCTGGTTCGCCACTGGAATGACGGTGCCGTCGTGCCGCAGGACGAGGCGTATGCACTGGGTGCCATGGGGGAGGTCGCCGTGGGCCCGCTCCTGGAGTTGCTCGGGCACGACGACGACTGGATCAAGATCAACGCCGCCTTCGCCCTCGGCGAGATCGGCGAGCCCGCCGCCTGCGCCATGCCCGCGCTGGCGAAGCTGCTGGAACACAAACTCCCCCAGGTGGCGCGGGCGAGCCTGGACGCGATGGCCTTTGTCGGCACGAATACCCGCGTTGCCCTGCCGTCCATTCGCAGGCTGCTCACCGTGAACAATCCGGACTGGCAGGAGCCAAGCCCGCGCGCGGGTTGGACCGGCGAGAACCAGGCCCGGTTCAACGCCATGTGCGCCTTGTTGAACTCGGATATTCCGGTCGAGGAACTGGACGACCTGCTGGTCTCGAGCCTCGACGACGAGACGGGCTACGTGCATGCGATGGCGCTGGAAGCGCTCACCGAGCGGCGGCATGGGGAGGATCGGGCAGGGCTACGGCGCGCGCTCGACTACCTGATGACGCATCGCTGGGACCACACGCTGGCCAACGACTTCCGCGTGTACTGACTGGGGGGTCAAAGTCCGAACCGGTAGCGCAGCTTGACGACCAGGAGGTCGGCCAGGGGGTCGGCGAACGCGTCGCCATAGAGTTGGCCGAAACTGTCTCTCGGAGACGCCATGGGATCGTCCAGGTCGTAGGCGTTCGGAAGATTGCTTCCGCGCGTATAGACGACGAACAGGTCGGAAAGCGGCGCGATCTCCCACCGGTAGCGCAACTGGGCCACCAGGCGGCTGATCGTGAAGTCGTCGCTCTCCACGCCGTCTTCCCGCACCCGGGGCTGCAGATGTGGTGCGCCCTCGACGATCTGCAGGAGTTCCTGTTCCCTCGCCCTTATGCCGGCCCATTGCAGCGTCAACCGCACCTGCTGGCGGGCCGTGATGAAGAAGTCCATCGCCAGCTTCGGCTGCAGGTCGGAGGCCGAGAAGGTTGCGAAATCACCTTCGTCGAATACGTATTGGAGCCAGCCATCGCGTTCGCGGTAGTTGACGTCGAGGTCGACGGAAAAGCGATCCGCCGGCTTGAAGGTGAAGCCGGAACCGAAGGTGTAGCCCACTCCGCCGAGATCCTCGCTCAAGGCCACGAACTGCGCGCTCCAGCTCACGGTCTTGCTGGTGTCGGTGCCGAACGACAGTTCGACGCCCTTGCGGGAACTGATCCGGTAGGCGCCGTGGCCCCGACTCTCGAGATCCTCCCAGCGCTCCGGAAAGTAGCGCAGCGTCGTGCGCAACTCGTTCTTGTTGCGGAACGTAAAGGCGTTCATGAAAGAGATGCCGTCAAGGGTGACGAGACCCTCGCCGTTGCAAAACCGGCCGACGGCGAAACGGGTGCCGAGCCGGCGCAGGCCGAGCACATTCGTGTTTACCAACGACAGGCTGTAGAAGGCGCCGTACTGATCGTTGCGGCCGAGAAAACCGAGATCGTTGATGTTGAGATGCTCGTCGAACAGGTCGACGCGCAGGCTGTGCCGCATTCCCGGGCGCGGTGTGAAATCGACATCTGCCCAGACGCCGTAGCCGCGCTGCCTGCCGCCTGAGTCGTCCGGGCAGGCCGGACGGCGCTCCATGTCGTCGCTGGCGGGCGTGCAGCGCACGTCGCTCGCGAGGGTCTGAATCTCCACCCGCCATTTGCCGTCCGCGCGCGCAAACTGCGTATCGATGCCCTGCACCAGGGCACGATGCAGGGGATGGTCGAGGAGCGTGCTGATGTAGCCGAAGGATTGCCGTCCCGTGCCGGATCGTTCGTATAGGACACGCGCGACGCCGAAGTTGCGCCCCTCGCCCATGATCGCGGTATCGATCATGGCGCCGGTTTCGTCGGTCACCGTTACCGGTATCGTTGGGTCGTCTTCGACCGCGGCCAGCATGCCGTATCGCAACGCACCCGTCTGCCCGACCACCTTGGCGGCACCGAGGAGGTCCGTCGGCTGCGAGAGGCGATGGCTCTCGACCTCGATATCGTCGCTGTACAGAAGGATCGGTGCACCGCCGATGCGACGCGTGTTGAGCACACTCGAAGGGGGACGCCGGCTTGTGGATACGGTGGGCCTCGCGCCGCTGAACTGGGAACTGGCGCCCCTGCTGCGGCGCTGGAACGCTGCGGCGGAGCGTCCCGAGGTGTTGAAGATCTCGCTTCCTTCCACGAAGAACAGGCGCTTGTCCGGAAAATAGGTCTCCCTTGCGGTGAGGTTGATCACGGCATCGTCGGACTCGACCGCTCCGAAATCCGGCAATGCTGTCGCCGTGACCTGGAAATTGGTCGACGGTCGCCAGAACACATCGACGCCGGCACTCCAGTCGTTGTCATCGTCGCGGTTGTCCAACGCCGCGGAGGCATAGGGAAAGAGGTTGAACTGCCGTTTGGGCGCCACGTCGGGTACGTTCATCGGCTGGAACGCGGACATGAATCGCGCGCCGCTGGATGGCAGGGCGGGCCAACCCCAGCGTTCGTTGCTGTAGGCGATCCTGCGCGAAGCGTAGAAACCCATCCGCCGTTCGCCGTCCGAGGGCGGCATCGTCATCATCGACCACGGCAGAAACAATTCGGCGCTCCAACCGTCCGGGAGTTCCGCCGTCGCGCTATCCCACGGTCCGTCCCATTCCTGCGAGTAGTTGCGCTCCGGCAGGATCTTTCCGTCCCTGACGGAGCCGCCCAACGCGACGGTGAACCAATAGCCGTAGAGTCCCTCGCCGGACGCATCCAACGTGATCGCCCACGCGTCGCGACTGATGTTGTCGTCCCGGGACGACAGCCGGGCGATCAGCGTCTCGGGAGGCTGTTCGTTCCAGACGCCGATGTAGAGACCCCGGTCGGTGTACAGGAACCGCGCAATGGTGCGGAAACGGGTCGGCCCCAGCGTTTCGGGCTCCACCACGACCATGTTGTCGTAGCCGGCAACCTCCTGCCAGATGGGTTCGTCGAGCTTTCCGTCGACGGCGATGTCGACGGTGTCGTAGCGAGGCACCAGGATAGCTTCGTTGGCGTTTGCCGATCGAAGCTCGCGTCGAGGCACGGCAGCCGGTTCGGCATCCACGAAACTCCTATCGGACGCGGCGGAGTCGGCGGGCGCGGCTTGCGCGTCAAACGCCATCTGTAATCCCGCCAAGAGCGCGAAGTGGGACAACAAGCGTCTCATTGACTCCCCATCGCGTTCAGGGTCAACCGTCCATACGACGGGAGGGGGTCCTCGCGCGGATCACAAACCACATTAATTCTGGTCGTCGACCAACAGGAACAACCTCCAACCCCGCCAAAAGTTCCGTAGTTCTTCCGGGCCCGTCGACGTGCCTTCGGAAACACCGAACCTGCGGAGCTCTCGTTGGCTGCCGTCTGATGTCCTCAGTTGAACGCCAATCTGGTACACCGTCCCCGGGTTCAGGTTTGCCAGCACACAACTCGTAGCGTCTGCGGACGCGGTGCAGCTTCGCGACTCACTACCGTCCACGGGAGTTGCCAAGACTGCGAAACCGATATTGGATGGATCCGGCCGGTAACTATCCCAAGACACTGTCAAAGTAGGCTCGCTACGGATTCGCACGCCCGCATTGATCACATAGGGGCCGTGTTTCATGCGGTAGCGAAGGGTTTGTTGAGCCGCCACAACGATACGATATAGGCCCGGTTCGAAACGCCCTTCAATGAGCATGTTGTCGCGTTCGCCGCCCTCCGAGTCGTACGCGAGTTCGCGCCCGGACACGTCGTACAGCCAGCCATGGGTATCCAGGTCTCCGGTCGTGTAGACTGCGATGTTCAATCCACCGCCGGTCGCCAACTCGAAGACGTCCGTTTCGTACGACGGGTCAATGACGCCCGATTGTCGGCTTCCAATGCCCAAAGGAGTTGCGGCCTCATTGATCGCATCAGCGTGATCGTCATGGATCTGCACTGTGCCTCCAAGCCGTTTGATGTTGGAGAGTACATCCTGTCCTTCGATGTGGTTGTGTCTCAAGTCGATGTACACGCCGTATGGGTAGTCTTCATTGCGGACCAGCGGTCCGATGTCCCGGATTGAATTCCGTTGCAATTCGAGGTGCTTCAATGTTGACGGCCATGGCTCCAGGTCGGAAATGTCCCGAATCCGATTGCCGCCCAGGGTTAGGTAATCGAGTTCCCCGTGGGACAGCAGCGGTCCAATATCAACCAATTGATTGTCGGTCAAATCCAGGCTCGATAACGACCACAGGGAGTCCCCTATCGGGGACGCGTCAGCGGTTCTTCGACAGGTCTAGCCAGTTGAGCGATGGCAGGGATGTTAAGGGTTGTATGTCGGCAATCGAATTTCTTTGGATATACAGACCCGATAGGGCGGGTAAACGATTTCGGTTGAGGGGCGTCAGATCCGATATCGTATTGCCGCCCATGTTCAGAGACTTGAGTTCCTTGAACGTCGGGAGGCGGGAAAGGTCTGAGATAAGGTTGTCTTCAATGCTCAGTGTTTCAAGGCTATCGAGGTTGACCAGCGGGGCGATGACGGAGATCTCATTGCGATCCAGCGTGAGATTGCGCAGCTTTGTCTTGTTGGCAAGCGAAGAAACATCAGAAATATGATTGTCGCTGAGATTCACGTCCTTGAGGTCTTCCAACTCTCGTAGCGGCGAGATGTCGGCCACCGCGTTTCCGCTCAAGTTCAAGGATTCCAGGCGTGTCGTTTGCTGTAGAGGAGAAATGTCCGAAATCCGATTGCCCGACAGATTTAGCCAACGCAGATTTGTGGCCAACTCGAGTCCGGTGAGATCGGCGATTTCCCACGGCGGCGCAATGAGGTAGTACAACTCCTTCATTTCGATGGACGTTATCGATTGCCCGAGGGGCTTTGCCAAGTGTCGTTGGATCGCATAGCGAAGATTGGGATCCGGGATCTCGGGAATGACATGCTCGACGGGACCTATTTCGTAGCGTGCAGTAGAGTGGTCGGTCCAGACTTCTATGTAGTGCGCTTGGGGTTCCAGGTACGCTTGAACTCTGCATTCGAAGGCGGGGTGGCACTCTCCCAACAGATCGCCGGTCTCGGTAAACACCCGAATGCCAACGATTCCGCCTTTACTGAAGTCGATGATCGAGGCAAACGTCTCCTCTTCCGGCTGCAGGCGAAACACGTCGACGTCGTATCTGTCTGGCTCGTTCATTCTGCCTGTCACGGTGCTACCGAAGGCGAGGTCTGATGCAGTACTCCACGTGTCGCCATGATCGTCTTCATGAAACACGTATGTCCCTTGCTCATTGAGAGTCTCAATCGTGGTCTTGAAGGAGTCTGCGTTTTCGTCCAAGGGGTTGTGGCGCAGATCAACCAGGCTCAACATGTCCATCGACGCCAAGGGGGAGATATCGGAGATGCTGTTGTCGGAGAGCAAGGCATGCTGGAGCCCCTGAACCGTAGCGAGGGCCGAGATATCGTCGATTCCGTTGGCATTGAGGTGCAGGGTACGCACTCGCAGATCTGCAAGCGCCGAGATGTCCGCTATGTCGTTGTGTCCCAGGAACATCGTGTTCTCGATTCGGGAAAGGTGTACTAACGGAGTCAGATCCTGTATTCGGTTGCCCGCAAGATTCAGAATGTGTAAGCCATCGTGGAGTTCCGATAGTGGAGAAATGTCCGTTAACTCGTTGTCGTTGAGGCCGAGTCGCAAGATATAGAGTTCGCCGACATCCAGGGGCGCAAGGTCATCGATCTGATTGTGAGACAGATCCAGAACTCCAAGTCTGAAATTGGCGAGCGAGCTGAGATCCCGAATGCGGTTGTGGTCCAGCAACAGTTCGACCAGCCCGACCAGACCCGATAACGGTGAAATATCCGTGATCAAGTTGTGAGATAGGTAAAGCTCCTTCAGGTCAGGAAGATGGGCCAGGGGCGTCAGGTCGACAATTCCGTTGCTGCTGAGATCAAGGCGGCGGATCAGCGTAAGGCCAGCGAGGTCGGAAATGTCCGTGATCCGGTTTCCCGCAAGCTCGACAACTTTCAACCCCGTCAGGTCGGTGAGGGTTGTCAGATCCGATATTTGATTGTGGCGAAGGTAGATCTCCCTAAGGCCTAGCAGTCCAGAGAGAACGGCCAGGTCCGCCACACGATGGTGTTCCATCCGGAGGACTTCGAGGTTGTGGCAGAACTCAAGGCCGGTGAGGTCGGCGATGGGAAGACTCTCCCACCTGCGTTTGAGGTTCAGGGACTTGACGGCCGCCAGCGCAGTTTCGGTGATCGGGTCCCCAGGGTATATCCCGAGATTGGACTCGAGCGAGTCCCGCAATCCGGGGTCGGGAACATGGACGCCTTCGATCAGGGAGGCCGCAAATGCCACGCCTGAAAATACCTGGAACATCACCAGGGAGGCGACCGCGAACGTCGCGCGGGCGGTGAAGTGCCTCACGATTGGGCCTCGGAGCATCCGTTCTGTGTACGAATGGGGAGTTCCTTCACGCAACTTGGAAGCGGGCTTCAGGCACGGTAGGGTTCGCCGTCGAACGCGTCCACCGTGGCGAACGCTTGCACCGTGTTGCGCCTCAGCCGGGTGAGTTGCTTGACGGGTTTGCCGATCGGCAACATGGCGGCGACCGCGTGGCGCTCGGGAATCCCGAACAACGCTTTCACTTCCGGCTCCATGGCGACGACAAACGTCGTCAGCGTGCCGCCGAGTCCCTCGTTCCGCGCCGCGAGCAGGATGTTCCAGACGAACGGGTAGATCGATGCGCCGGGAATAACGGCAATGCGGGACAGGTTCTGGTCCATGGCGGCGACCACGGACAGATCCACCGTAACCAGCAGAAGCAGGGGCGCATGGGTCAGGCGTTCGATCAGGCCCGGCGGAATCGGCGTTGCATCGATAGTCGCCTGGTCAATCCGGGCAGGTTCGATGGTGTTCCACGGGTTTGCCCCAGCCTTTGCCTCCGCCAGATATCGCCGGTAGGTAGGTTCGATCAATGGGCCGAGAGCCGCGCGCTTGGCCTCGTCGCGAACCACGATCACGTGCCAGCCCTGCCGGTTGCCGCCGCTCGGCGCGAAGCGCGCGTTGTCGAGGATGCGGTGCAGGACCTCGTCGGGCACGGGGTCGTCGGTGAAGTCGCGCGCCGCAAATGTCGTGCGCATGGCTGCGTAGGTTTCCATTAGGCCTCACCTGGTTGTCGTCAGTGGCGAACGGTACCCGCTTGACCGGCGAGCGTAAACGCGCTCCCAACTTCACCGCGCGTCTTCGAATAGATTCTCGCGAATAGCGCCCCGCATGGCGTCGTCGACACCAAGGTCGCGCAGGAACTGGACCGGGCCGCCGTGCTGTTCTTTGACACCGTCGAGAAACACGCAGATGGCGTCTTCGCGCACACCGGCGGACCGCGTGAACGCCTCGCGGCTCATGCCCTCGGGGAATCCCGGGCCGCGCACGACGAATTTCACGTGGCGAGGCACGTCGCGATTGGTGAGCGCGAAGTCGGCCTCGATCACGGTCCGATCCACGTCAAGCACGGAGAGCAGTAGCGCGGTGATCACGCCGGTGCGGTCCTTTCCGGCCGTGCAGTGCAACAGGACCGGATAGGACGCGTCGTCGGCCAGCACTTCGAAGACGCGGCGCCACGGCTCGGCGGAATACTGAAAGTACGCGAGATAGCGTTCTCCCAGGGTGCCGGTCTCGCGGTTGAGTTGTTCGTAGCTGCCATCCGGAAGCACGGAAAGACCGACGTACCGGGCGCCAAGCGCCTCGAAGGGACCGCGGCCGCAATTGCTTACCTCATCCGGCCGGCGCAGGTCGATCTGCGTCCTGATTCCGAGCTTTGCCGCGCGATCCACGTCGCTTGGAGTCATCCGGTCCTGGCGCCCGGCGCGAAAATAGCGGCCCCACCTGATTGAGCGGCCATCGGCGGTGCGATAGCCGCCTATGTCACGGAAGTTGAAACAGCCTTCGAAGGGGTGATGGCGCGCCTCGAAGTCGTCGATGATGCCGTTCGTCATGGGATTCCCGTCAGCGTGGTTCCAGCGTGGACGAGTAGGGGCCGTCGCGCAAGTTCCGGTGAATTGTCTGTCGCGACCGGTCTATAGTGCTGCCTGCACGGGAGGACGTGAATGAACGAGTTGAAGGGAAAAGTTGCGGTTGTCACGGGAGCCAGCCGCGGAATTGGAGAGGCCAGCGCCCGCGCCCTGGACGCCGCTGGAGCGAGGATCGTGCTCACTGCGCGTACCGTTTCCGATCTGAACAGGGTGGCGGGCGATCTTTCCAACGATCCCATCACACTGGAAGCCGACCTGTCGGCACCGCGCGCGGGATCGGAACTGGCCGAGCGGATCCTGGCGTCCGTGGGCGGGGTCGACATCCTGGTCAACAACGCCGGCATTCCGATGCGGCGAAAACCCGACGAGTTGACCGAGGAGGACTTTGATCGCGTGTTCTCCATCAACGTTCGCTCGCTCTTGATGCTCACCCTGGGACTCGGTCCGTCGATGATCGCCCGCGGCGGTGGTTCGGTCATCAATATCTCGTCCATCGCAAGCCTTCGCGGTCCCCTCGGCAGGGTGGCCTATGCGGGTACAAAGGGCGCCGTCGACGCGATGACACGGGCGCTGGCGGCGGATTGGGGCCCGGATGGCGTTCGCGTGAACGCGCTTAGCCCCGGCCTTATCGTCACTTCGATCTGGGAGGCGGACCGCCGCGATGTGCCGGGCCTCGCAGAGCAACTGGAAGAACGGATCGGGCTCAAGCGCTGGGGCTACGGCGCGGATGTCGCCGATGTCGTAGTGTTCTTCGCGAGCGATGCTTCCCGCTATGTGACCGGAGAGGTCGTGGCGGTGGACGGCGGCATGGCGAGAGTGGGCAGCGCGCCGCGCCGGAAGGACTGATAGGGGGAGGAGTTGCAGCATGACCACGCTCTACCGCAATGGACGAATCTTCGATGGCGAACGCATGATCGACGGCCACGCGGTGCTCGTCGAAGATGGACGCATCCGCCGGGTCGCGCCGCAAGGCGAGTTCCACGGCTTTGCCGGCGAAGCGGTCGATTGTTCGGAAGGTACCTTGTTGCCCGGGCTAATCGATTGCCACGTGCACCTGCTGTTCCGCGGCGAGCCCGACCCGATGGCGGTGCTCGAGAAGCTCGACGCGGCGCACGCTGTCATTCGCGCGCTGGAACATGCCGCCGATACCCTGCGCGGGGGAATCACGTCGGTGCGCGATTGCGGGGGCCGCGAATACCAGGAGTTCGCGGTGCGCGACGCCTGCAACGAGGGACGCTTCCCCGGGCCCACCGTTCGCGCCGCCGGCAAGATGATCTGCATGACGGGCGGGCACGGGAACCGCGTCGGTCGCGTGGCGGACGGTCCAGACGAGGTCGTGAAGGCGGTCCGGGAACAGGTCCATGCGGGCTGCGATCTCGTCAAGATCATGGCGACCGGCGGTGTGATGACTCCAGGCGTCAATCCAGAGGACGCGCATTACTCGGCCGAGGAAATGGCCGTCGGCATCGCCGAGGCGAAGCGCTTTCACCGTCCGACGGCCAGCCACGCCCAGGGCTCCGAGGGCATTCTCAATGCCACCCGGGGCGGCGTCACCTCCATCGAGCACGGCATCTTCATGAACGAGGAGTGCTGCCGGGAGATGGTGGAACGGGACACGTTCCTGGTGCCCACCCTGGCCGCGTTGCGCAACATCCTCGGCAACGTCGAAGCGGGCATCCCGGACTACGTGGTCGAGAAGGCGGCCCGTTGCGCGGAGGCGCACGAGCAGTCGATCCGCATGTTCCGGGACGCGGGCGGTCGCATCGCCCTGGGAACGGATGCAGGGACGCCATTCAACCTGCACGGTGAAAACGCCGAGGAGCTTCGGTACATGGTGGAAGTCGGTATGACCAACCTGGAGGCGTTGCGGGCCGGCACGTCGAATGCCGCCGACCTCATGGGCCTGGACGACCGGGGACGCATTGTCGAAGGCGCGGCGGCGGATCTCCTGCTGGTCGACGGCGATCCTTCCCGGGACATCTCGGCGGCGGCGGACCGCGGCCATCATCGCAGGGTGGTCAAGAACGGGGCGGTTGTCACCGGTCGGTCACGACAAGGGTAGCCCGAGCATGTAGTCTGTGTAGCTGTTCGGCTCAGGCTAGGGAAGGAATGCATGCAGGTATTGAAACGCGTTGGCGTCGTTTCGTCGGCGAAGGTCACCGGAGTCCTGGCCGCGTTCTTCGGTGTTCTCCTCGGGATTGGGTTCGCGTTCGCCGGAGGCGGCTTGGGCTCCTACGGCGGCGTACCGGGATGGCTCATCGGACTGATTGGCTGGCCCATCCTCTACGCCTTGGCCGGCGCAATCGGCGGTGCAATCTACGCGGCGCTCTACAATCTCGCTGCCGGGTTGGTCGGCGGTATCGAGATCGAACTCGAATAGGATCTCCGCCGCTCTGCCGGCGGATTCCATGGCGCCGGTACGCGCTACCTGCTGTTCGCGACCTCTAGCAGGCGTTCCTTGAGTTCGGGCGAGACGGTCTTCAGGCCGAAGTTGATGTCGTCGCCGATCTCGCAGCCGCCGAGGGACGCCAGCCGCGAATTCGTCATGTAGGCGCAGATGCCGAACACGAGTTGCGTCAACTGTTTGTGCGTGAATTTCTCGCTCATGGCGGTCAGCGTCGGTTCGGCGGGACGACCGTCCAGCACGACTTCGTCCGTGAACTGCAGCACGAGCCTCTCGGTTTCGTCGAACACGTCGGATTTCAGGTCGCCGGCGATGATCGCCTCAAGTTGGGCCTGCGTCCCGCCCCGGCGCAGCATGGTGACAGCGTGGTTTCCCCACTCGTAGGACGAGTTGGCGAGGACGCTGGCGTGCACGACCGCCATCTCCTTCAGCCGCAGCGGCATGCCGTCCTCTTCTTCCTGCCAGACCGTGTGGTTGAACAGTCTGTAGTTCAGAAATGCCTGGGGCGCGTGTGCCCAGACGTGAAATATGGCGAGGTCGAAAGGCAACGCGTCCCAGGCTTCTCTCAGTTCGGGGTCAGCCTCTTCTTTTGGCAACAGGGGAATGTGTTTCATCGTGTTTTACTCGACCAGGTCCATCAACTCGATTTCGGGTCTGCCACCGGAAACCGGGCCGAGCTTGGCGCTTGATGCCTTGAAGGCGTCGGATTGGCCGTGTTGCGCCAACGCGTCCGCATCTTCGTACTGCTCCATGACGAAGTAGGTCGTGGGATCGTTTCGCGACTTGAACAGCAGGTAGAAGTCGCAGCCAGGTTCGTTGTCCTTTACGACCTGCTGCAATGCCTTGAACCCCGCTTCGAACTGGGCGTTCGTGCCTTCCTTGCATCTCAGTTTCGCGACGATTCCAATGCTCATGGCAACTCCTTGATGGCGGCGCTCGGGTCATATGCCCGGCAAACGACGTATGTGACAGAGTGACCTACGGGTCACCGCGACGACGGAAAGTCATATGCCTTGGAACCGCCGAGCCGCCGAGTATAAGGGCGGCTCCGCCGTCAATGCGACCTTGAGCGAGGCTGTCCCACGCTCGTGCTAATTGGTGCCATGTTTCGGTAACACGCGCGATCGGAGGAAGCGCCGCATTTGAAGTTTCATCGCAGGACGGGGAGATCTTCCGGGTCAACGAGAATTCGTATCGTTCGTGGCTCTCGGGGAACGCGCTCGATCAGCCTTGCCTGCTCGAGTTTGAGAACCATTTGATGGACGGATGGCGGAGTCACTTGAAAGTGGCGCTGCATGTCGGCTTCGGAGGGAGGTCTCCGATTGATCCTCGTATAGGCATGGATGAAGGCCAGATACTGTCCCTGTTTTGGAGTGAAGCGGGGCGCACGAGAAAGGCGATGGCCGTCAGTGGTTTGCACCTGTTCGTCAGCCTCTCGTTTTTGCTGCGTCCCAGGCCGCGAACGAACTGCCTTCCTCCGCGAGTCGTTGCAGCAACGGCGCGGGGCGCCAGGCGTCTCCGTACGCCTGGTGGTATGCCAGGATGTCCCGGTATACGTTGTCCAGCCCGACCTGGTCCGCGTAGTACATCGGCCCGCCCCGGTACTTCGGGAAGCCGTAGCCGTAGACGTACACCACGTCGATGTCGCTGGCCCGCAGGGCGATGCCGTCGTCGAGCAACTGGGCGCCGATGTTGATGAGCGGGTACAGGCATCGCTTCAGGATTTCACCTTCGTCGAATTCCTCGCGTTCGAAGCCGAGTTCGGCGCGGGTCTGGGCGATGACCTGGGCGACCGCGGGATCCGGCTGTCCCCGGCGGCTGCCCTCGGGGTAGGTGTAGAAGCCGGCGTTCGTCTTCTGCCCGAGGCGGCCGAGTTCGCATAGCTTGTCCGGCACGATGGCGGAAAGCGGCTTGTCCTTGTCGCCTGACATCTTGCGCGCGCGCCAGCGGAGGTCGAGGCCGACCAGGTCGGCCATCGCGAACGGACCCATGTTGAAACCGAAGTCGTAGATCACCTTGTCCACCTGCTCGGGCAGTGCGCCGTGCAGGATGATCTCGCCGGCCTGGCGCGTGTAGCCGCCGAGCATGTGATTGCCTATGAATCCGGGCGCGTTCAGGGCCATGACCGGGATCTTGCCCATCGTCTTGCCGAGCGTCATGGCCGTGGCGAGGGTCTTCTTGCTGGTTTCGACTCCGCGCACCACCTCGAGCATCTGCATGATGTTGGCGGGGCTGAAGAAGTGCGCGCCGACCACGTCACCGGGGCGCTGGGTCATCGCCGCCATCTGGTCCAGGTCGAGACCCGACGTGTTGCTGGCGAGCACCGCACCTTCCTTCATCGTGGCGTCGAGCTTCGCGAAGATCTCCTTCTTGAGGTCCAGGTTCTCGTAGACGGCTTCGATGACGATGTCCGCGTCGGCGACGGCATCGTATTCCAGCACGCCCTCGATCAGGCCGAGGCGCGCGTCACGCTCCGACTCGCTGATCCTGCCGCTCCTGACCATGCGGCCATAGTTGTGCTCGATGACCTCCATGCCCTTGTCGAGCGCCTCCTGGTTCACTTCCAGTACCTTCACCGGGATGCCGGCGTCGGCGAAGCTCATGGCGATGCCGCCGCCCATCAATCCACCACCGATGGTTGCAGCGCTGCTGATTGTCTTGGTCGGCGTGTTGGCGGGCACGTCCGGAATCCGCGTTGCCTGGCGCTCGGAAAAGAAGACGTGGATCATCGCCGCGCGCTGCGGGTGGGCCACGCAACGCAGGAAGTTCGCGTGTTCGGCGCGCATGGCCTCGTCGAAGTCCTCGATCTCGACGGCCCCCCTGATCGAGTCGAAAGCCATCCGGCCGTTGAATTGGCCGCGCATCCGCCGCGCCAGGTAAGCTTCTCCGGCCTTGAACACATCGGGGTTGGCGCGATCGGCGTCGATCTTGTCGCGCTTGTGGCGAATGAGGGGATACGGGCCCCCCTCGGCGATCCTCGCTTTCGCGAACGCTATGGCACCAGTCACCAGATCGCCCTCGATGATCGCGTCGATGAGGCCGACTTCAAGTGCCTCTTCAGTATCGAAGGGATCGCCGGAAAGGATCGCCTGCGTGGCGCGCTCCACGCCGATCAGCCTGGGCACGCGCTGGGTGCCGCCGTCGCCGGGCAGCAGTCCGATCTTGATCTCGGGCAGGCCGACCGGCGCGCCGGGTGCGGCGACTCGGTAATGGCAATACAGCGCCACTTCGAAGCCGCCGCCGAAGCAGGTACCGTTGATGGCGGCGATGACGGGCTTTTCGCTTTCCTCGATGTACTCGGTCGCCCGCCGTTTGGGCTGCTCGTCCGGGTTCTGTGCCGTGCCGAATTCGCGGATGTCGGCGCCGGCGATGAATGCGCGCCCCTTGCCGGTGATGACGACAGCTTCCACGGCCTCGTCGGCGAGCGCGGTCTCCATGTGTTGCGACAGGTAGAAACGTACGCCGGTGCTCAACGGGTTCACTGGCGGGTTGTCTATAGTGAGAACCGCAACGCCGTCACGCACCTCGTAATGGACCGTTCCTAATAGGGCCACAATCGTTCCTCGCTGATATGGATTGGCGGCGAGTATACGGTTGTCTGCGCGACCACGATAGGAACGCAGTGGACAAATGGTCGACTCAGCGATTGGCGATGATCTGCGGACTTCTTTCCCCAGAGGATATGTCCCCTTGGTTGGGCGGACCCTCATGCGGACGCCGGTCGTTTTGACGGTGTTGCGTGGAGTCTATGGGTCTACTTGTCGTTGCCAAACAACGACGACAGACTGAAGTGGGTTGCCAATCCGCCGAGTATTGATACGTGCTGCACACGGGAATCCGCCTTGAGTTCGGCCGCCCTGCGCGCCGTCCAGCGGTTCAATGAGTTGGCCTTCGGCAGAGACAGACTCAGGTCCAACCTGATTGACAGGTTTTCTTCACTCGAAATGCCTCGTTTTTCCAGACCGGAAACCGGGTCATTCACCATCTCAACGACATCGTCGAACCAGTTCTGAATCTGATGCAGGACGTCGCTATAGAGTTCTCTGAGAAGAAACCAGCCCCGCGAATCCGCTTCGCCGGGATTCGCCCGCCGGATAGCGTCATAGCTCGTTAACAGTCGTCCAACGTGAACGTTCATGCGGCGAACTGTACGGTCCGCATCGAAGTCGAAACGTCCCTTGCTTATGAGGTCGACCTCGTCGCAGATCGAATCGGCCTCGTTCTGAAGTACCCGCATGTGGCGCGATATGAAGTGGAGAATGTCGGCCACCTCGACGGTCTGCGTTTGTGGTTGACGCATTCTGCCTCTGGTACTCGCGGCTAGGGGGCGGACCGCTTCGCCGAAAGTGATCAGCGACTGTTCCATGTTGGGAGGGGTGCTCATCCCGGTGTCTCAGCTCAATCAAAGATGTGGGCAGCGTATCAGATGACCATCGGTAGGCCGTCACGTTGGCGGACGCAGCCAATATCTGCAAAAATCGCTTTTTTTCAGGGGCACTGCGGGTGAGCGTAGCCCAGCGACAGACACGCATCGTGTACGACGCCTTCATGGACCTGGTGGGCGGGGGCAAGACCCTCGTCAACACCGGCGATGTGGCGGCGTACATGCGTGATCGCGATCACCCGATGGACGCGTGGGAGATACGCGGCGAGTTCTACCAGCTTCGGGAGATGGGACTGTTAGACCTTGATGCCGAAAGCGCCCAGTGGTTTTCGGTCCCGGGCGGGGATTTCGAAACGGCCCGGGCTACGGGTCGGGGCGGCGCCGAGACGAATGGGCAGGCGGAAGGCCAGTGAGTTCGATTCCAGGCAGGAAAAGGCGATGGCAGTCCTTCCGAAAGCGCTTCCAACCGTTGGGTCACGAGTGTGAGTGACGCGGCTGACGATACGCCCGAAGAAGAATCGAACGACGCTTCGATCGACTTCGAGGACGCGCTGGCACAGCTCGAAGAACTTGTCGAGAAGATGGAGACGGGATCCCTGAGCCTGGAGGAGTCGCTGCGTGCCTTCGAGCGCGGTACCCGCCTCGCCCGTCACTGTCAGACCGTCCTCGAGCAGGCGGAACTCCGGGTCAAGGCGCTGCTTCAGGACGGGAGCGAAGTGCCGGTGCCGGAAAGCGGCGCAGGTGACGATGACCTTTGACCGCGCGAAGTTCGCGACCGCCATAGAAACCGTCCTCGAAGAACACCTGCCCCGGAACTCGGATCTCGCGCCGCACCTCGTGGAGGCTCTGCGCTACATGGCGTTGGGTGGGGGAAAACGTCTGCGCCCAGCGATTGTCTGCGGCACCTGTGTCGCGCTTGGCGGGTCGATGCAGGCCGCGCTGGATCCGGCAGCGGCCGTCGAATATCTTCACACCTATTCCCTGATACACGACGACTTGCCGGCCATGGACGATGACGACATGCGTCGCGGCCGTCCGTCGTGTCACGCCGCGTTCGATGAGCCGACGGCCATTCTGGCGGGCGACGCCATGCAGGCCCTTGCGTTCGAGGTGATCGCCGGTGCCGAAAACGTGCCCCCGTCCACCCGGGTGCGGATGATTGAACTCCTCGCCGCGGCGGTGGGATGGCAGGGAATGGTGGGTGGCCAGGCATTCGACATCTCGGCGACTGGCGCGGAAATCCTGCCCATCGGACGGATAGCGCAGATGCATGCGGCCAAGACCGGCGCGCTGTTCAGGGCCTCCGTCCAACTGGGTGGCTTGACTGCCGAGCCCGATATCGACGCGACTAGGTTCCAGGCGCTCACCGCGTTTGGCGAAGACGTGGGTGCGGCGTTTCAGATCGTCGACGACATTCTCGACCTGACACAGTCGAGCGAGACATTGGGCAAGAACGCGGGCTCCGATGCAGAGCAGGGCAAGAACACGGTGCCGGCGGCAGTGGGTCTGAACCGGGCGCAGACGATGGCGATGCAGGCGCACGAACGCGCGCTGGGTCACCTGGAGTCACTTGGTCTTTCGGACGGACCGCTCGTGGAACTCGTGGACGCCGCGGTGAACCGCATCTCGTAAGGGGGCTTGGGCGGGATGAGAGCCTGGCCCTATGCCGAAACGGCGAATCCGGCCTGGCTTAGCAGCCACAGCACGATGTGCGCCGCGATCGCGGCCAGGATCCCCGCGACGATGTCGTCGAGCATCACGCCGAATCCGCCCTGAACGCGGCGGTCCGCCCAGGAAACCGGCCAGGGCTTGAAGATATCGAACAGGCGAAACAGCAGGAAACCTGCCGCCATGACAAAGACGTCGGACGGCAGGCACGCCAGGGTCAGCCAGACGCCCGCCACTTCGTCGAGAACGATCGCCGGGTCGTCGCCGAGGCCGCGTCTTGCGCAGAGACGCTGCAGGAGCCATGTGCCGGCAACGACCAACGCCCCGGCGCCGACGAACTGAACGATGAGAGGCGCGTGTGCAAACGCTATCCACCAGATCAACACCCCGAGCAGCGATCCATAGGTGCCGGGCGGGCCGGGAATCAGACCGACGCCGAAACCCGTGGCGACGAGAGTGTCGGGCTCTCGGAGATCGCCTTTCTTGAGAACGCTGGACTGGCTAGAAATGCTGGTATCCCGTTGCCTTGTCCATCGGGAGAACCCTGCCACGGTCGAGAACCGCAACGCCGTCTCCCTTGACGATCTCACCGATTGCGGTGATCGGCCCGTCGACGTCAGGGGGTTCGCTGGCGGTGAACAGTAGCTCGTAGTCGTCGCCGCAGGTGAGTGCGGTCTCCGGCTCGACACCCTCGGCGACAGGCATGGTTTCCAATGTCAGTCGCGCGCCGACGCCGCTCGCGCGGCAAATGTGCGAGAGGTCCGCGAGCAGTCCGTCGGAGATATCGATGGCGGCGGATGCGCTGCGCCGCAACGCCTGACCGAGATCTATGCGCGGTTCAACGCGGTAGAAGCGGAGATCGTTGGCGAGAAGCGCTGCGTGACCGACGCCCAGCGTGCCGGAGACGAAAACCGTGTCTCCCGCCTTTGCCCCGGAGCGCAACAGGCGTTCTCCGGCCGGTATGAGCCCATGCGCGGTGATGGATACGGCGAGGGGTCCGCGCGCGATGTTGCCGCCGACGATGGACGCCCCATAGCGCGTCGCATACTCGGCGATGCCCCGTGCATAGGCTTCTATCCAGGCGATGTCGGCGGTGGGGGCGGTGAGCGACACCACGCAAAAGCTAGGTTCGGCGCCCATCGCCGCCAGGTCGGAAAGATTGACGCCCATGGCACGGCATCCCACGAGGTCCCCCGGAGCGTCCGCAGGAAAATGCCGACCAGCGACGAGGGTGTCCGTTGTCACTGCGAGTTCAAATCCCGGCGGGACCGAAACGATAGCGGCGTCGTCGCCCGGACCGACCAGCACGCACTCGGCCCGCGCGGCACACCCAAGTATCTGCGTGATCCGGTCGATAATCTCGAATTCGTTCATTGCACTTCCTGCGCCCGAAAATCACGCGCGACGCGATCCAGGACGCCGTTGACGTATTTGTAGCTGTCTTCCGCGCCGAATGTCTTCGCGAGGCTGATGTACTCGTCAAGCACGACCTTGAACGGAACGTCCGGGCAGGCGCTGAGTTCGAAGGTCCCGGCACGGAGAATTGCGCGCTCGACCTGGTTGAGGTCGTTGACCTTGCGGTCGAGATAGGGAGCGAAGGCGCTGTCGAGGTCTTCGGTCTCGGCGATGATGCCGTGCAGACATCGGTCGAAGAACGCCCGGTCAGCTTTCTTCAATGTCCCGCTGTCCGCGAACTGCGAGCGAATCTCGCTGACGTCGTGCTGGGCGATCTGCCATTGGTAGATCGCCTGAACCAGCGCGCGCCTGGCGTGCCGGCGAGGCCACATTGACATGGCTTAGAGCCGTACCAGGAGATCGGCCATTTCAAGGGCCGCCCGCGCGGCATCGCCGCCCTTGTCGCCAGCCGCCGGATCGGCGCGCTCGATGGCCTGTTGCATGGTATCTGTCGTCAAAACGCCGAATACCATGGGCGTGCCCGTGTCGAGCGCAGCGCGCTGCAGGCCGCTCGCGCATTCTCCGGCGACGAAATCGAAGTGCGCCGTTTCGCCCCTGACGACGACGCCGAGGGCGATCACCGCGCCCGTGTCCGGGTGACGCTCGGCGTAGCACTTGGCCGCAAGGGGCAATTCAAAAGAGCCGGGCACGCGTATCACCGGCATGCGATCCACGTCGACCTGGTGCTTCTGCAGAACGTCCAGGGCGCCCGCGATCATCGAATCGACCACGGATTGATTGAAGCGCGCCGCGATGATCGCGAAGCTCTTGCCACTTCCATTAAGCGGGCGTTGTTGGGGTTTTTCGTCGGCCATGCGGCACTACGCTACTTGCGAACGACGAGACGCAGGTCCTCGCCGATCATCTCCGATCGGGCGATTCTACCTGCAACGGCTTGGGCCATGCTTTGCAACGGCAGTTGTGCCAACGGCCGCGCGTCGCTGCCGAGGAGCTTCGGCGCCATGTAGAGGACCCATTCGTCCCACAGCCCCCCGGCGAGAAACGCGCCGGTCAGGACCGGGCCGGCCTCGACCATGACCTCGTTGCATTGCAATGCGCCGAGATGGTCGAGCAGGGTGGAAAGGTCGACCCGCTCCTGCTCCTGACGGTGCACCTGGGCGTGCGGATGTCGTTCGGGTCCGTGGCTACCGCAGGCGATCAGCGCCGAGCCTTCGCCGGTGAGGATTTCGGCACCCTCGGGGAAATCGGCTCGCGAACTCACGATGACACGTAACGGTTGCCTTGTCCGGCCGTCGGCGGAGAATCGCGGGTCTCGCACCGTGAGTTTCGGATCGTCGCCCCGCACGGTCCCGGCGCCGGTTACGATGGCGCAACTCCTGGCGCGCCAGTGCTGCACATCAGCGCGTGCCGCCTCGCCCGTGATCCAACGGCTCTCGCCGCTCGCCATTGCCGTCCGGCCATCGAGGGAGATGGCCGTCTTCAGACGTACCCAGGGCTGTCCGACGCGCATTCGCTTGATCCATCCCGGATTGAGGTCGCGGGCTTCGGACATCTCTTCGATGTCCACCTGCACGCCGGCTTCACGCAGTCGCGCGAACCCCTGGCCGTTGACGCTCGGGTTCGGATCGGCCAAGGGCGCCACCACGCGCTGAATGCCGGCCTCGATCAATGCGTCGGCGCACGGCGGCGTCTCGCCCTGTATCGAACAGGGTTCCAGGGAGACGTAGGCCGTGGCGCCTTCAGCGGGACGGGGCGACTCCGGCCTACGCGACCTGGCGTCGTCGAGCGCGGCCGCCTCCGCGTGCGCTTCGCCGCGCCACATGTGCCAGCCGCGTCCGAGGACGATGCCGTCGCGTACGAGCAGGCATCCGACGCGGGGGTTGGGCGTACAGGTGTAGAGGCCGCGTTCCGCCAGTTCGATCGCCGCGCGAAGGTAGAGGCGGTCCGCCGCCGAGATCATCCGTCGCGTACCGTACTCAGATCCCGTACTACCTCGGAGAAGTCCTGCACGTCCTGGAAATCACGGTACACCGAGGCGAAGCGGACGTAAGCGACGCCGTCCATGTTTCGGAGCTCGGCCATGACCGCCTCGCCGACGACGCGGGAAGGCAATTCGCGCTCGCCGGTGGTGCGCAGCTTGTGCTTGATGCGATTGACGGCGTTTTCCACGTCTTCCGTGTCCACGGGCCGTTTCTCAAGGGCGCGCAGGATGCCGCTGCGTAGCTTGTCTTCGTTGAACGGTTCGCGTCCGCCGTCGCTCTTCTTGATGCGCGGCATGACGAGTTCGGCCGTCTCGTAGGTGGTATAGCGCTCCGCGCAGGTGAGGCACTGTCGGCGGCGTCGCACCTGGTTGCCCTCCGCGACCAGCCGCGAGTCGATGACCTTGGTGTCGTCGGCACCACAGAAGGGGCAGTGCATGGTTCAGCCGTTGGCCGCGTATACGGGAAAGGCGCGACACAGGTCGAGAACCTTCATTTGTACCGACGCGATCATGTTGTCGTTGCCGATGTCGTCGAGGATGTCGCACATCCAGGTCGTGAGCGTTCGGAATTCGCCCTCGCCGAATCCGCGTCGGGTGGCGGCGGGGGAACCGATCCGCAAGCCCGACGTGACGAACGGCGACCTGGGATCGTTGGGGACGGCGTTCTTGTTGACGGTAATGTTGGCGCGCCCGAGCGCAGCGTCGGCGGCCTTGCCGGTCATGTCCTTGTCGATCAGATCGACGAGGAACAGGTGATTGTCGGTGCCGCCGGACACCACCCGATAGCCCCGGTCGATGAAGCCGTTGGCCATGGTCCTCGCATTCGCCACCACGCGCTCTTGGTATTGCTTGAATTCCGCCGTTGCCGCCTCCTTGAAACACACGGCCTTGGCGGCGATCACGTGCATCAGCGGGCCGCCCTGGGAGCCGGGGAACAGCGCGGAATTGAGCTTCTTCTCAAGTGGCGGGTTTGCGTGGGCGAGAATGATGCCGCCGCGCGGGCCGGCCAGGGTCTTGTGGGTCGTGGACGTGGTGACATCCGCGATGGGAACGGGATTCGGATACAGCCCGGCGGCGACCAGTCCCGCGACATGCGCCATGTCGACGACCAGGTAGGCGTCTACGCCATGGGCGATCTCGCGGAATCGCTCCCAGTCCATTTTCCGGCTATAGGCGGAGAATCCGGCCATGAGGAGTTTCGGTCGATGCTCCTCGGCGAGGGCCTGCACGACGTCGTAGTCGACCTGGCCGGTGTCGGCATCCACGCCGTACTGGACCGTGCGGTAGATCTTGCCGGAGAAGTTCACCGGCGACCCGTGCGTCAGGTGGCCGCCGTCGGCCAGGCTCATGCCGAGGACGCAATCGCCGGGTTCGAGCAGTGCGAGGTATACCGCCGCGTTTGCTTGGGAACCGGAATGCGGCTGGACGTTGGCGTAATCCGCGCCGAAGAGTGCCTTCACGCGGTCGATGGCGAGTTGCTCGACGATGTCGACGTTCTCGCATCCACCGTAGTAGCGCCGCGCCGGATAGCCCTCGGCGTACTTGTTCGTCAGCACGCTGCCCTGCGCCGCGAGCACGCGCGGGCTCGCGTAATTCTCCGACGCGATGAGTTCGATATGCTCTTCCTGGCGCCGATTTTCCTGTTCGATCGCGAGCCAAACCTCGTCATCGAAGCCACGAATCGACAATCCTTCCGCGAACATCCCTTAAGCCCTTATTCCCAGTGCGGTGTTTCCCGTGCCGCATTGTACCGCCCGGCGTGCCGCAAGGCGTGAACGCGACTCATCGGGGATTGCTTTCGGATTCAGGACCGATGGTTGACCTCGCTCCCAAGGAGGGGCGGCCTAAAAGATAACCAATCTGACAAATCGTCAGCCTACTTTTCTTTTATCTGCAAAAAAGATAACAAAACTGTCGGTACCAAAGTATAGTTTCCTTTTTGGAGTGCAAGCGTTTCGGACGGTAGCCAAACATGGGATTGGGCATTCTTGGGCGGTCGCCGATCAACGCGCTCGTCGAACAAACCCTGCACCGATTGTCGCGCGGAGAGCCGCCCGCCCACATCGAACTGGAGCGGGTGGACTTCAAGGAGGAGCGAGGCAGACGAGGGTCCGATGGAACCGTTTCCCTCGGTGGGGCGACCAACGAGCGGGCCGCCGACCATCTGGCAGCAGAAATGGCTTGCATGGCGAATACTCCGGGCGGCGGCGCGGTCATTGTGGGCATCGCCGACGATGGCGCCCGGATCGGGACGCGCCTCGACGCAGATTGGGTTCGCCATCGCATATGGGAACTCACGTCGCATCAGCTAACGGTGGAGGTGCGCCAGGCAAACCTGGAAGGGTGCCGTCTCCTTATTCTGACCTGCATCGAAGCGCTCGCCCCCGTACGGTACCGTGGGAACCTGCGGTGGCGTGTGGGTGCGAACTGCGTCGAGGTCGATCCCGTGGTCTGGCAATCGAGGTTGCTAGAGCGAGTCGGTTTCGACTGGTCCGATCAGCCTTCGGGCCAGACTCTGGACGATGTGAGCCCGGCTGCCATCGAAATTGCCCGGCGTTACCTGCGGGAAGCGAACCGCGGAGAGTCCGATACCGGTCTGGCCCATGCGACGGACGCTGATCTGCTCCGCCGACTGAATTTGGTCAAGGACTCGCGCGACCTCACCAACGCGGGATCACTGCTGTTCGTGGCGACTCCCTGGCCGGGCGTCGACTACATTCGCCGCGATGTGCCGGGAGGTGACAGCACTCTGAGAATCGAGGGCGCGGGACCTTTGCTCATGCAGGTGCGCGAGGTCGAACAGGCGGGCGAGGTGGCCAACCGGGTCACGCACACAGCAGAGGGTTTCGCGCCGGGCAGAATCCGGGCGATCCCTCCCAGGACCTTACGCGAGGCTGTCGTGAACGGGCTTGTCCACCGCGATTGGCTGGCGGCGCGACCGACCGTCATCGAGCATGTCGGCGATACGTTGACCGTGACCTCGCCGGGAGGATTCGTGGGTGGTGTGACGCCCGCCAACATCATCACGCATCCGGCAGTGCCCCGGTATCGGAATCTGGCCGAGGCGATGGCCGCGCTAGGTCTGGCCGAACGCGAGGGAATTGGGGTCGACAGGATGGTGCGGGACATGCTCGCCATCGGGCGGCCCGCGCCGGTCATTGCCGAGGTGGATGGGCCCTACGTGCGGGTCGTACTGCTCGGCGGCGCCCCGGACACCGCTGTCGTCGATTTGGTGGCTGCGCTGACCCCGGCACATGCCGGAAATGTGGACTCGCTTCTGCTCATCGAACACTTGACCCGAAATGGTTGGGTAGACGCGGAGTCCACGACAGAGCTTCTTCAGCGATCCTCCGCCGAGGAGGCCAACGAAGCGATTCTCCGGTTGGCGGATGCGCGCTTGGATGCCGCCGGTTCAGCACCGGTGATTGCGCCCGTCCAGGGAGTCCCCCCTGCCCAGCCCGATGCGTTTCGTCTTTCCGATGCGGTTCGAAGCCGGCTCGCCCACCGACTCGCCTTGTTGCGCGCCCCGGAGGGGCGTGAAACGCTGCTTCTCGACTGGAGCCGATCCCGAGGGCGCGTCTCCTCGACCGAGGTTGCCGATCTGACGGGACTCAGCAAGGTCTCCGCCCGCAAGTTGTTGACCGAGCTGGCCGATGCCGGCCATATCAAAGGAGGTCGGCGTGGGCGTAGGGGCCGCGGTTTCTTTTACGTTCCCGCCTAACCGGGAGAATCGACTTTGGTCCCGGGTCGTGCAGTCTGCGGAGGCAAACAGCTCAGGCCGCGAGGCGGTCCTTGTGAGCTTCTTGATGCATTTCCCGAACTCGAATTGCCAACTCGTCGACACGCGCCGATAGATTGTCGATTGTTCCGGACAGATCCAACGCGGCCACCGCCAACCGTTTGCCTGCGTGATTGACGTGATAGACGACTTCTTGGGCTTCACCGTGGGCGTAAATGAGCAAGCCGCTGGGCATGTTCCCATCTCATGAGTCGCTTGCTCCAGTGCTGAGGGTTTTGATGTAGGGTATCCGTTTCGCCGCGACCGACAGGAGACTAGACGTGATTGTTGAGCAGATCTGGACGGGCAACGCCTTGCGCAATTTCAATTACCTGATCGCCTGTCCGGAGAGCGGCGAGGCGCTTGCCGTGGATCCGCTCGACTTCGAGAAGTGCCTGTCGCGCGCGAAGGATCGTGGTTGGGACATCACCCAGATCCTCAACACCCACGAACACGGTGACCACACGGGCGGCAACGGGCCGGTCATAGAGGCTACGGGTGCCACGCTGCTCGCCCACAGGAACGCCGGACCGCGGATTGACGGCATCGACGTGGGCCTGAGCGCCGGAGATTTCGTCACCGTTGGCAAGACCGTCGAACTTCTCGCGCTCGACACCCCCGGACATACGATGAGCCACATCTGCCTGTTGTCGAAAACGGACGCACCCGCGCTCTTCTGCGGCGATACGCTGTTCAACGCGGGGGCCGGCAACTGCCACGGTGGTGGTCACCCGGAGGAGCTCTACCAGACCTTTTCGGACCAGCTCGACGAACTGCCGGACGACACCCTCATATACCCCGGGCACGACTACATCACCAACAACCTTGAGTTCACGTTGGACCGGGAACCCGACAACGACGCGGCGGCGAAGCTGTTGCGCGAGCTCGAACGGACGCATGATCCGGACGATCCCATGGTCACGACCATCGCCCAGGAACGCGAGATCAATACATTCTTTCGCCTTACCAGCGCGACCGTGGTGAAGCGGCTCAGGGAAGCACTCCCCGACCTGCCCGAGAAACCTTCGCCGAAAGAGGTATTCGTGGGGCTGCGCGAACTGCGAAATAGCTGGTAGGCGAGCAGATAGAACTGGCCTCGCCGACCTTCCATGGCCAAGCTGGGTTGTTGTCCCACGGCGATTTCAGACATCGGCGATTGAACCCTCGCTGGCGTGTCTTCAAGCTGCGGAACGTGGTTTGAATGCGTAAACAGGGCCATGATATTTTCGCTGGCGCCGCGTCGAACGGCGCGACGGCGCCCGACAAGGGGACATATCCATGAAACCAGATACCGTTCTTCCTGCGGAAGACCCAATGTATCCGAGTTCCGATGGGCTGCCGTTGGCTGAGAACGACTGGCAGTTGACGGCGATCCATGACGCGTTCGGTGTGCTCAACATTCGCTACCTGGATCGACCGGACGTTTACGTGTCGGCCGACCTGCTGATCTATTACGAGGAGGGCGATCCGCGCAAGTCCGTGGCGCCCGACGTTTTCGTCGTCTTCGGCGCGGCGAAGCATAAACGCATGGTGTACAAGCTCTGGGAGGAGCCGAAGGCGCCGGATTTCGTGCTGGAGGTGGCGTCCGAGAACACCTGGCAACAAGACCTGGGTCGAAAGCGCGCGCTGTACGCGGAACTGGGGGTGCGTGAGTACTGGTTGTTCGACCCGAGGGACGAGTATTTCGATCCGGTGCTGCAGGGTCTCGGCTTGAGGGGTCGCGCCTACCGTCCGTTGCCGGCGCGCGTGGAGAGCGGCGCGCGAACGATTCGAAGCGAGGTTCTCGGTCTGGACCTGCGTGTCGAGAACCAGGCGTTGCGCTTTCGCGACACCGGTAGCGGGCAGGATCTCCAGACGCTCGCCGACGCGACGATGACCATGAGGCGGGCGGCTTCGGCGCTTGCCGAGGAGCAAGCCGCCCGCCGGGTCGCCGAGGCCTGCATCGCCGAACTGGAAGCGCGTCTGCGCGAAATGTAGCACCTCCGGCAACACACTTGGGGCACGCATGCACCAATACAGTGCATTGGGGCTCGGCGTATCACAGGGTACTGCACCAAAACGTGCCGATTCCGGTGGCGTACGGCGCCATCGCCGTCGGTGGCACGATGATTGCTTTGCAAGAGTCGTGAGACAGGACAGTCCGCGCGATGAGCGGGGCTGGGTTCACATAGAAAAGCTAGGGTTCCGGCCTTCCTCTAGGCGTCTGGTCCGAGAGCTTTCGGCCTCCCCTTGGAGCGGGCTCGCCGTGCTGCCACGGCGGGCCCCTCCCTTAGCGAGGTTACACGGAGGGACAAAAGCCCGGGAGACTGTTTGTCTCCACGTGTGTAACAAGGCTAGGGAAAATCATGAACATTCGTTTTCTGAAACCGTTCTGCGTCGCGGCGATGGCCGTGGTGCTGTCTTTCGCGCTCCCCGCTTCGGCCAAGGACGACTACAAGATCGCCTGGAGCATCTACGTCGGCTGGATGCCGTGGGGCTACGCCGCCGATGCCGGCATCGTCGACAAGTGGGCCGGGAAGTACGGGATCACGATCGAAGTCGTCCAAATCAACGAGTACGTTCCGTCCATCATCCAGTACACATCGGGCGAGTTCGACGGCTGCACCATGACCAACATGGATGCCCTGACGATTCCGGCTGCGGGCGGAGTGGACTCGACTGCGTTGATCGTTGGCGACTTCTCCAACGGCAACGACGGGATCTTGCTGAAGGGCGCAGAAGGAAGTCTCGCCGACATCGAGGGCCAGCAGGTCAACTTGGTGGAGCTTTCCGTGTCGCACTACACGCTCGCCCGCGCGCTCGATTCCATCGGCCTTTCGGAGCGGGATGTGCGCGTCGTCAACACTTCGGACGCCGACATGGTGGCGGCTTTCACCACGGATGACGTCACATCGGTCGTCACCTGGAATCCGCTGTTGTCGGAAATCCTGGCGATGCCCGATGTCACCAACGTCTTCGACTCGTCCATGATTCCGGGCGAGATCATCGACATGCTGGTGGTGAACACCGAAACCCTGGCTGCGGACCCGCGCCTCGGCAAGGCCCTGGCGGGCGCCTGGTACGAAACCATGGCCGTCATGTCCGATGCGGGCGCGGCTGGCGACGAAGCGAAGACCCTGATGGCGACGGCCTCCGGGACGGACCTTGCGGGATACAACGCGCAGCTTGCGGCGACGCGCATGTTCTTCGAGCCGCAATCTGCCGTCGATTTCATGCGCTCGGATGACGTCGTTACCACGATGAAGAACGTGGCTGCCTTTTCGTTCAAGCATGGCCTCTTGGGTGAGGGTGCACCGAACAGCGAATTCATCGGCATCGCCTATCCCGGCGGCAAGGTCGTCGGTTCGACGAGCAACGTGAAGCTCAGGTTCGACGACACCTACATGAACATGGCGGCCACCGGAGAGCTGTAACCGGCGCATCCCGCGGAGTGGATGAAAGATGCGCCTCATCAACCAGCGTCCAAGCAGGGGCGCGGCGATCATCGTCGCGGCCCTGCCGTTCGCGGCGCTCGTGGTCATCTACCTGACCTTTTCGGACATTCGTCTTGAGGCCAACCCCCAGGACAAGCTCCTGCCGAGCGTGGAGAGCTTCGCCGACGCGATACGACGCATGGCGTTTGAGCCAAGCGTGCGAACGGGGAAGATCCTGCTATGGGCGGATACGGCGGCGAGCCTGCAGCGGTTGTTCATCGGCATCGGTGTCAGCGCGCTCGCGGGATTCACCTTCGGCGTTCTGAACGGGATGATCCCGTGGTTCTCCGCGGCGTGGTCTCCGCTGGTGCGGGTTCTGTCGATGATTCCGCCGATAGCGATTCTGCCGATACTGTTCATCATGTTTGGCTTGGGGGAACTGTCCAAGGTGGTGTTGATCGTCTTCGGCACCGCGCCCTTCATCATGCGCGACATGGAGCAGCGCGTGCGGGAACTTCCGAGGGAGCAGATCGTCAAGGCGCAGACGCTGGACGCGAACACGTGGCAGATCGCCGTGCGGGTCGTAGCGCCGCAGGTGATGCCGCGCCTGATGGACGCCGTTCGCCTGTCGCTTGGTGCCGCCTGGCTGTTCCTGATCGCGGCCGAAGCCATCGCTTCGACGGAGGGTCTCGGCTACCGGATCTTTCTCGTCCGACGATACTTGGCCATGGACGTAATCCTGCCTTACGTGGCGTGGATCACGCTGCTCGCGTTTCTCCTCGATGCGGCATTCCGAAAGCTCAATGCGTTCCTGTTTCCGTGGTACGGGACGAACCGATGACGAGCGGGGCACTCATACGCGTTTCGCAGCTATGGAAAAGCTATCCCGGCACGGCGGTCCTCGAACGGATCAACCTGGAGGTGGAGCGGAACGAGTTCGTCACCGTGGTGGGCGCATCCGGTTGCGGCAAGACGACATTCTTCAAGCTGTTGCTCGGCGAGGAGCAACCGACGCGGGGCACCATCTTCGTTGCTGGCAAGCCGCTCGCGCCGGAACCCGGCAAGGACCGCGGCGTGGTCTTTCAGCGCTACTCCGTGTTTCCGCACCTCACCGTGCTGGAAAACGTCCTGGTGGGACTGGAACTGCGCCGCTCCAAGTTCCTTTGCCGGAGCTTCGGCCGCCGCCGGCGCGACGAGATAGAGCAATGCGAGCGCATGCTCGAACGGGTGGGGCTGCTGTCGTCCGCGAACGCTTACCCGGATGCGCTGTCGGGGGGCATGCAGCAGCGGCTGGCGCTGTCGCAGACGCTCATCATGGGTCCGGAAATCCTCTTGCTGGACGAACCGTTCGGCGCCCTGGACCCGGGCATTCGCGCCGACATGCACGGACTGGTGCGGGAGTTGTACAGCGAACTCAATCTCACGGTATTGATGATCACGCACGACCTGTCGGAAGGATTCCGCCTGGGCACGCGCTTGCTCGTGTTCGACAAGGTGCGCGTCGATCCCCACGATCCGGACGCCTACGGCGCCACCATCACCTACGACGTGCCGGTGAGCAGGAATCGGAACAACGGAAACGAACCGACGATCGCGGCGCTGGAGTCCGGTGTGTAAGAACCAGAACGGAAGAAAGGAAGAAGGGGAGCAACAGACATGAGCGATGTGCAGTATCGGGACACCTTGCCCGGCGGAACCCACTGGTCGTTCCTGGCGCGACAGGGGACGACGCTGGAACTGACCGACGTCGAGGGCGGGGGAAACGTCGGGATGCTCTTCTACAACCCCGCCAATCCGCTTGAGCGGCTCAACCTACCGGATACGCTCAAGTGCCAGCACACCTTCAAGCTGACCGCGGGACATTGCCTCTATTCGGACATGGGACGGATCTTCTGTTCGATAACGGCCGACAGCGTGGGCTGGCACGACGCGTCGAGCGGAACCTGCAATGCCGGAATCGTCGCGGAGAAATGGGGAAGCAGCAGCTACCAGGAAGCGCGCAACGACTTCTACCGAAATGGCCGCGACTGCTTCCTGGTCGAACTCGGCAAGTACGGGCTCGGCCGACGCGACATGGCGGCCAACGTGAACTGGTTCAGTCGCGTCGATGTCACGGAGGGCGGAGACATGGCGCTCGTGGCGGGACACTCGGCGCCGGGGGCGAACCTGACCCTGCGTTTCGAGATGGATACGCTGGTATTGATGCACACCTGCCCGCATCCACTTAATGCGTCGCCCGAGTATCCAAGGAAGCCGATCGCGTATGCCCTCGGCGTCGCGCCGCCGGTCGCCGCCGATGATCCGTGCCGACTCTCGCGGGAAGAGAACGGCCGGGGTTTCCAGAACAACGCGCTGTACCTCTTGGGAACAGACGCCTCCGATAGCCTTGGAGCGTCGTCATGATGCGGGAGAGCAGTCGCGCGGCGGAAGACGCGTATCGCGTGGAGGTTGTCGGTGCAGGTGACTACTGGCTGCAGGAGGTGCGCGCGGGCGAAACGCTGCGCATCACCGACCTGAAGGGCAACCAGGCGGTGGACACGCTGTTCTTCAATGCCGATCACCCGCACGAGCGGTATAGCGCGTTCGACACGGTGCGCGAGCAGCGCAACCTGTACCTGACCGTGGGCACGACGCTGGTTTCCGATGAGGGCAACCCCATGCTGGACATCGTCGCCGACACTTGCGGCCGCCACGACACCCTGGGCGGCGCATGCGCGGGCGAGAGCAACACGGTTCGCTATGCGCTGGAAAAGAAGACCATGCATTCGTGCCGTGACAGTTGGCTTCTGGCGGTGAACACGCATACGAAATGGGGGCTCACCAAGCGTGACCTGACCCACAACATCAACTTCTTCATGAATGTGCCGGTGACCCCCGCAGGTGGCCTGACGTTCGAAGACGGCATCAGCGCGCCCGGCAAGTACGTCGAGTTGACGGCGCGGATGAATGTGCTGGTAATGATTTCGAACTGCCCGCAGCTCAACAATCCCTGCAACGGCTACAACCCGACACCCATCGAACTCGCTGTCTGGTCGCGGTGACATGTTCGAGAAGGTGTTGATCGCCAATCGCGGCGCCATCGCCGTGCGCGTAGCGCGCACCCTGCGGCGCATGGGAGTGGGCAGCGTCGGCGTCTACGCGGAATCGGACCGCGATTCGCTGCATCTTTCCGCGGTGGACGAAGCCCTGGCCCTGGGCGACGGCGGTGCGCCAGACACCTACATGAACGAGGCAAGGCTGTTCGAGATCATCGACCGCACGGGCGTCGAGGCCGTGCATCCGGGGTATGGCTTCCTGAGCGAGAACGCGGGTTTCGCCGAGCGCCTCGCCGAGCGCGGCGCCGTCTTTATCGGGCCGCGCCCGGAGCACCTTCGCCGCTTCGGCCTGAAACACGAAGCGCGCGCCATCGCCCGGAAAGCCGGCGTCAACCTGATGCCCGGAAGCGGACTGCTCGGCAGCGTCGAGCATGCGCGGCACGAGGCTGATCGCATTGGCTATCCGGTGATGCTGAAGAGCACCGCTGGCGGCGGCGGTATCGGCATGGGTCGCGTGGACGACGCAGATGGGCTGGAGCGGGCGTTCGATAGTATTCAGCGCCTGGCGGCCACCAACTTCGGTGACGGCGACCTGTACCTCGAGAAACTGATCGCATCGCCGCGGCATGTGGAGGTGCAGGCGTTTGGCGACGGTCGCGGCGACGTGCTGATCGTCGGAGACCGGGACTGCAGCCTACAGCGGCGACACCAGAAAGTGATCGAGGAATGCCCGGCGCCGAACCTGCCTTCTGCCGTGCGCAGCGACCTGCACCGGCAAGCCCGCGACCTCCTTGCGAGCGTGGATTACCGCATGGCGGGCACGGTCGAGTTTCTCTACGACACCGATGCCCAAGCCTTCTACTTTCTCGAGGTGAACACGCGGCTGCAGGTGGAGCACGGCGTGACGGAGTGCGTCTACGGCGTCGACCTCGTGGAATGGATGCTGCGCCTGGCGGCGGATGATCTGCCGTCCCTTGCGGGCTTGGTGTCCGCTGGCCCCCTGGGACATGCGGTGCAGGCGCGGGTCTACGCGGAAGATCCGAATCACGGGTTCCGTCCGACCCCCGGCGACGTCGCGCGCGCTGAATTCCCCGACCGCGATGGTCTGCGGGTGGACACCTGGCTTCGCTCCGGCGCCAGCGTTTCGCCTTATTTCGATCCCATGCTGGCGAAAGTCATCTGTCACGCGCTGACACGGGCAGACGCGCTTGACGGGCTGTCGGCGGCATTGCGCGACAGCAGCGTCTACGGCATCGAGACCAACCTCGACTATCTCGGCGCAGCGCTGGATCTTCCGTCATTTCGCGAGGCGCGGATGGCCACGGCGAGCCTCGCGCAACTGGACTATGCGCCGACGACCATCGATGTGCTGGATGGTGGCGCGTCCACCACCGTGCAGTCCTTGCCCGGAAGACAGGGATACTGGAGCGTCGGCGTGCCTCCCTCGGGTCCGATGGATGACCTTTCGTTCCGGCTCGGCAATCGCCTGCTCGGCAATGCGCCGGACACGGCGGGCCTCGAGATCGTCGTCCAGGGACCGCAATTGACCTTCAATACCGCTGCCACATGCGTGATCGCGGGCCCGCCCTCGGAAGCCGATCTCGACGGCGCGCCCGTTCCGTCCTGGTCGACGTTCGCGGTGGAGCGCGGGCAGACGTTGCGGATAGGGCGTATCGAAAAGGGTGTCCGCGCGTACCTGCTGATTGGCGGAGGTATCGACGTGCCGGCGGTAATGGGTTCCACTGCGACCTTCGCGCTAGGCGGAATCGGCGGCTTCAACGGCAGGCCGCTACGCGCCGGGGACTCCGTACACATCATGCCGGAGGCGGCGGAACGGTCTGAGCTGTCGCCGGACAGTCGTCCGGACTACGATGCACGCGGAGTGATCCGCGTGATCATGGGTCCGCACGCGGCGCCCGACTTCTTCACCGACTCGGACATCGAGACATTCCTCTCGGCACAGTGGAAAGTGCACTACAACTCGAGCCGCACGGGGGTGAGGCTTACGGGGCCGCAACCCGCCTGGGCGCGACCGGACGGCGGTGAGGCCGGCCTGCACCCCTCGAATATCCACGACAATGCGTACGCCTTCGGCAGCGTCGACTTCACCGGCGACATGCCGGTCATTCTGGGACCGGACGGTCCGAGCCTTGGTGGCTTCGTCTGCCCCGCGGCGGTGGTCAATGCCGATCGCTGGAAGCTTGGCCAACTCGCGCCCGGCGACGCGGTCCGATTCGTCCCGATCACCGAGGCCCAAGCTGCGCGCCTTGAGAGAGAATTCGATGCCTACATCGAAGACCTGGGCAGTTTCCCCGGCGCTCCTGTTGCCGCGGCCAGGCAGGATCCTGTGATCCAACGCGCGGGCGGGGCACCGCCAGCAGACCCGGATTTTGTCATCCGACGTGCGGGCCAGGAGTGGCTGCTGGTCGAGTTCGGCCCCCATGTGCTCGACATCGCGCTGCACCTCAAAGCGCACGCTTTCGCGGCTCGGCTTGCGCGCGAAGCGGTGCCCGGCATCGTCGAGACCACGCTCGGCATTCGGTCGCTGCAGATCCGTTTCGACCATACCCGGTGGAATGCCGAATCGCTCGCGGCGCGGCTTGTATCAGTCCTGGAGGAAGCCGATCCCGTCGACGCCATGGCGCCGGAATCGCGCATCGTACGGCTGCCCCTGTCGTGGGACGATCCCGCCTGCAGGGAGGCGGTGGAGCGGTACATGCGCGTGGTTCGCGAGGATGCGCCCTGGTGTCCCGACAATATCGAGTTCATTCGGCGCATCAACGGGCTCGACGATGCGAGTGCCGTCAAGGACATCGTGTTCGACGCAAGCTATCTCGTGATGGGCTTGGGCGACGTGTATCTCGGAGCCCCGGTGGCGACACCGCTCGATCCAAGGCACCGGCTCGTTACCACGAAATACAACCCGGCGCGCACCTGGACGGCGGAGAACTCCGTCGGCATCGGTGGTTCGTACCTCTGCATCTATGGCATGGAAGGGCCGGGGGGTTACCAGTTCGTGGGCCGAACCCTGCAGGTCTGGAACCGTCACCGGATAGGCTCGGCGTTCGATGAGCATTGGCTCTTGCGACCATTCGACCAGATCCGGTTCTACGAGGTCGACGCCGACGCGCTGCTCGAAATGCGCGAAGCGTTCCCGCGCGGCGAACTCGAGTTGGACATCCAGACCGCCCGATTCGATTACGGCGACTACGTGAAATTCCTCGATGCGAACGCAGGCGAGATCCAATCCTTTACCGAGAAGCGCAAGCGCGCGTTCGACGCGGAGCTTGCGGGTTGGCGCGAGCGGGGTCTGCTGACATTCGAGACGACCTTCGCCGAGGGGGCGGCGGATCAGGAGGAGGCGCAGGTCGCGCCCGGCGTAACGGTGGTAGCCAGTCCCATGGCCGGCTCCATCTGGTCGGTGCGGGCGGATTCCTCGCGGCCCGTCGCCCGCGATGAAGTGCTGGTCGTGGTGGAGGCGATGAAATCGGAGTTCGAGATTCGTGCGCCGGTGGCCGGAAGGGTGGCCCTGTCCGTGTCCAGGGGCCAGTTGGTCGCGCCGGGACAAAGACTCGCCGTGATCGAGCCGGCATGAGGCCATGAATCTGTCCATCGCGGGTTTGTCCGACGCTTACGCAACAGGCGCGGTTACACCGTCTCACGTCCTTGAGCATGTCGGGGAAGCCATACAACAGGGTGCGGATCGCTGCGCGTGGATACACGTGCTCGACGACGAGGTGTTGGCAAGGCACCTCGAGAGGCTCGAGACGCTTGATCCGGCCAGACATCCCCTGTGGGGCGTGCCGTTCGCCATCAAGGACAACATCGACCTCGCCGGCTGCCCGACGACGGCAGCGTGTCCCGCCTATTCATATGTTCCGGAAGTGTCCGCGACCGTCGTTGACCGCTTGCTGGCTGCGGGCGCGGTCCCCATTGGCAAGAGCAATCTGGATCAGTTTGCCACCGGCCTGGTGGGCGCGCGTTCGCCCTACGGCGTGATGCGCAACGCCATCGATCCCGACTACATCGCGGGCGGAAGCAGCGGCGGTTCGGCGGTGGCGGCGGCACTGGGGATGTGCAGTTTCGCCCTCGGTACCGATACGGCCGGGTCGGGCCGGATTCCCGCAGCGTTCAATGGACTGGTCGGCTTCAAGCCGTCGTTCGGCTGGTGGTCGGCGCGGGGAGTCGTGCCGGCCTGCCGCACCCTCGACTGCGTTTCGGTCTTCGCCCGGTCCGTCGCGGACGCGCGCGCGGTCGCCGACGTTGCTGGAGGTTTCGACTTCGATGACCCCTATGCCCGGCGGATCGATTTCGCCGGCTTCGATGTTTCGCGACCCCGCGCAGGCGTGATCGACGCGGGACGCATATCCGCGTGCGACGCCGATCACGCGGCAGCCTACCGTGCCTTTCTCGCGACGGTCGAGGACACCCAGGTCGAATTCGATCCAGCCCCGCTGTTCAAGGCTGGCCGGCTCCTCTACGAAGGCCCGTGGCTTTCGGAACGGTTCGCCGTGCTGGAGGAGTTCATGGCGCGTCACTACGAAGACATGCATCCCGTCACTCGGGACATCATCGGGGCAGGCGAGGGGGCTTCGGCGGCTTCGGCGTTCCGGGCGCAGTACCAACTTGCGGAACTGAAGCGCGAGGCTTCTCGCATATTCGAAACGGTGGACCTCCTCATCCTTCCGACGGCGCCGACGACATTCACTGTCGAGGAGGTCGAGCGCGATCCGGTGGCGACCAACAGTCGACTCGGGATCTTTGCGAACTTCGTCAATCTGCTCGACCTCTGCGCACTGGCGATCCCGGCTGGCAGGGTTTCGAACGGGTTACCGAACGGGTCCCCGAACGGGTTACCGTTCGGCGTCACGCTGATCGCGCCGGCGGGCAGGGATCACGCCTTGCTGGATTACGGTGCCCGGCTGCTGGGCGAGCACGTTGCGATAGGCGCGCGCCCGGGAGAGACCCACCTGGCGGTCTGCGGCGCACACCTTTCCGGGCAGCCGCGCAACGCCGAACTGACCCGCCTCGGCGGTTATCTCGTTCGCAGCGCGCGTACCTGCGCCCGCTATCGTCTCTACGCGTTGCCCGACGGCAATCGACCCGCGATGATTCGCGACGAGGCAGGCGGGTCCGAGATCGAGGTGGAAGTGTGGTCGCTCCCCTCGTCCAATGTCGGTCCCTTCCTCGCCGGTGTCGCCCCACCCCTGGGCCTCGGCAGGGTCGAGTTGTCGGGTGGGGAATGGGTGAATGGCTTCATCTCAGAACCCGTGGCGACGGTGAACGCGACCGATATCACCCGCTTTGGCGGTTGGCGCGCATACCGGTCGTCAGCAACGGAACGCAAGCGCGCGCCTTGATCGGCACGGACTCGTCAAGTTGACTCCGAAGAAATGATGAGTCCACTCACACGGCGCTTGGCTTCCTCGTAGACGTCGTCAGGTAGTGGGCCCTTTCCTGCTGCGCGGACATTGTCCGCTAGGTGATCGGGATTCATCGTGCCGACTATCGTGGTGCTCACGTGTGGGTGGCTGAGGGTGAAGCGCAGCAAGAATTCCAGCATCGACACACCATTGAGCAAATCGTCGAAATTCGCGTGGGCCGGCACGGCTCGGATGCCGCGCCCCACATCGCAGCGAATGACTGTACCCGCTCCCGCCCGCGAGGCTCTCGTGATCCACTCGTGATGCTCCGGATGCGCCAGCGAATACGGAATCTGAAACGCATCGAACACGCCCATTCGAACCTGTTCCCTGAGGTTCGGCAGGTCCCCCGACATGCCAGTGAAGCGGATCTTGCCCTCGGCTTTCAATGCGTCGAGTTCTGCAACCGAGTCGTTTTCCTCGAGCACGGCTCGTGTGGGATTGTGGTGGAACTGCACGAGGTCCAGGTGGTCGGTCTTCATGCGTTTGAGGCTTTGTTCGACACAAGCGCGGATGTTCTGTCGCGTGAAGACGTGGGGAGGCCTCTCGCCGGACGCCGATCGGCGCTGGTTGATCGGGCAGCCGCATTTGCTCGCGAGAAAGTACTGGTCGCGACGATGGGAGATCGCTTCGCCGATCAGGGTTTCCGAATTGCCGTAGTCCGGCGAAGTATCGATAAAGTTGATGCCGGCATCGAGGACGGCATTCAATACGCGCTTCGCCGGCGCTGCCTCAATCGAGCGCCCCCTGAGGCCGTCCATCAGTTCCATCGCGCCATAGCCGAGCCGGGTGACCTCGACACCAGTCCGCCCGAGCATCGTTCTTGGGAGGTCACTCATCCTGCATGCTCCGGGGCCTGTCCCGGGATGGGTTTTGGCTAACAACTTCGCTCCATCATACCTTCTCCCGTGAGTGTCACCGCCGACCCGGGCGCGTGTCGACGAATGGCGTACGACGTCTAAAAGCGGGATGATGGAGTGCGCGGAACGACGCGGATGGAGAAACAATGTCGGATGGCGAGTGGGCGTTTCCAGAGGAGTTGCAACCGAGTCCCGAGGATGTGAGCTTTGATCTCGATGATGCGTTAAACGCCCTGGTCAGCCTGCGGGCGGACGTCCCGGAAGATGCCTTTACCGCATCTGCGCTCGGAACCGAACGAGTCGGCAACGGCGTTGTCATCGACGAGGACGGCCTGGTCCTGACCATTGGCTACCTGATCGCGGAAGCGAGCAGCATTTGGCTGACGAGCAACCAGGGATTACCGGTCGCTGCATATTCCCTGGCGTACGATCACGTCACCGGGTTCGGCCTGGTCCGCGCCGTGGAACCGCTGAAAGCCACGGTTCTCCAGCGCGGCACCGCCGATTCGTGCGGACGCGGTGATCGCGTGTTCGTCATCGGTCACGGCGGGCGGGCGCATGCCCTGAAAGCCAACCTGATCGACAAGCGGGAGTTCGCGGGTTACTGGGAGTATTTGCTCGACGAAGCCCTGTTCACTTCGCCCGCGCATCCGGAATGGGGTGGCGCGGCGCTGGTCGGAGAAGACGGCAAGCTGTTGGGCGTCGGTTCCCTACTGGTGCAGGAAGTCGTCGGGGACGAGAACGTGCAGGGCAACATGCTCGTCCCGATCGACCTGTTGAATGACACGCTTGACGAACTCTTGACCACTGGACGTTCTGCCGTGCAGCCGCGACCCTGGCTCGGCATGTTCACCATGGAATCCGAAAACCGACTCGTGGTCAGCGGGCTTGCGCGCCGTGGTCCCGCGGCAGCGGCAGGCATAAGGCCGGGCGACGTGGTTCGGGAGGTCGACGGCGAACGCGTGCTGACCCTCGCGCAGATGCTCTCCGCGATCTGGAGACTTGGCCCGGCCGGGGTGACCGTTCCCCTGACGCTTTCGCGCGCAGGCCAGGTGCGGAACTACAGGATCGACTCCGCAGACCGCGCCGATTTTCTGAAGAAGCCCGTACTGCATTGAGTTCGTGGGCTTGGCGCGCCTTCGGGGAGCCTCTTCGGGGACGGACCGCTCAAGGCCGATGGGCGAGTAGGCAAAGCTCCGGTCAGTTGCTGCGCAGCACCCGTCCCGGGCGCGCGCCCGTCAGTTCGTCGTCCCGAAGAACGACCTCGCCGTTGCACAGCGTCGCCTTGTAGCCGACGGCGCGCTGGATAAAGCGCGGTGCGCCGAACGGGAAGTCGTGAACGATTTTCGGCATCCGCTCTTCCAGGCGCTGGAGATCGAAGACATTGATATCGGCACGCTTGCCCACGGCCAGGGTGCCCCGGTCGTCGAGACCGAGTACATCGGCTGGTACCGCGGTGATCCGGCGAATGGCCTCCTGCAGGCTGTAGACCCCTGCATCGCGATGCCAGTGGGACAGGATGAAAGTCGACCATCCGGAGTCGATCATCTGGCTCACGTGTGCGCCGGCGTCCCCCAGCCCCGGCATCGCCCAATCCATCGTGATCAGCTTCTGCAGGGCTTCGAGGTCGGTGTTGAAAGCCCGGAGATGAAACAGCGCCTTGCCGTCGGTCTGGTCGCTAATACGCAACCACGTCTCGACGGGGTGCTCCCCCGCGGCCTGCGCCACGTGATACAGGCTCTCGTTCGGCTGTTGGGTGTAGCGCGGCCGTTGTGCATCGCCCATCCAGAACCAGCGTTTCATCGCCTGCATTGCAGGTTCGCCCTGGGCCTTGACCTCATCGATCAATAGCCGCCGGGTTTCGGGATTCCGAATTGCCTGCAGGCGCCCATCGAACTCCTGTTCGCGTAGCGCGTTCCACGCGGGGGTGCGGAAGAAGTTGTTGGTCGCCAATCCCCCGACGCCCCCGCCGCTTCTCGGTACGGTGATGGAGGTCACCTTGAGGCCTTCGGCGCGCATTGCTTTCACCTTTTCGTCCAGGCGTTCCGCGCCGATCTCGACCGCCGTGCTGAATAACGCGCCGCGAGTGACGCGCGCTTCGTCGGCGATGAGCGCTACTTCCTCTTCGAACTCCTGGAAGCCCGAGACGGTCTGCATGAAACCGCCGTGCGCGCCGACTTCCCGGGCAACCGCCCGCAACTCGTCGCGATGCGCGAATGTGCCGGGGATCGAACGGCCGTCGGGCAGGCGGTGCTGCGGCAGGCGGTTGGTGGAGAAACCGACCGCACCTTCCTTGACCGACTGCCCGGCCAGCGCCGCGATCTGCCGGATTTCGTCTTCGGTGGCGGGTTCTTCAACCGCGCGCTCGCCCATCACGTAGAACCGCGTGGCGCAATGGCCGACCAGCCCGCAGACATTGATCGAGGGACCAAGCGCTTCGAGGGCGTCGAGATAGCCGCCATAGGACTCCCAGTTCCACGGCAGGCCATGCAGGATGGCGTCCTTGGGGATGTCCTCGACCGTCTCCATCATGCCGGCCAGAAACTCCCTGTCGGCAGGTTTGCACGGCGCGAACGTCACGCCGCAGTTGCCGAGCAGGGCCGTTGTGACCCCGTGCCACGACACGGAGGTGACCTGCGGATCCCAGCCGATCTGGGCATCGAGATGCGTGTGCAGATCGACGAATCCTGGCGACACGACCAATCCATCCGCTTGAATTTCTTCCTTGCCCTTGCCATCGACCTTGCCGATCTCGACGATTTGATCGCCGTCCACTGCGATATCTGCGTGGAAAGGTTCGCTGCCCGTGCCGTCGACTACGTTGCCGCCGCGAATGACCAGGTCGTGGCTCATGGTTCCCCCGATTCAGTCGTTTTTGGTATTTCTGGATAATAGACAACGCGCTAGCCTATAGCCATCAGCAGTGCCCTTCCGGGGCGAGAGCCGTTCGACTGATGAACCTTTTGTAGCGCGGTGAAGGCACGAGAAAAGTCGAGAGTATTTCTGCCACGGGAAGTGAATGACCAATCGATCGGAAGCGCTCGCTCTCCATCGGAGCCTGCTTGCCAACGAGGATGCCGAATTCCGGGACGGACAATGGGAGGCCATTGACGCCTTGGTCAACCGCCGGGAGCAGTTGCTATTGGTGCAGCGAACCGGCTGGGGGAAAAGCGCCGTCTACTTCGTTGCGACTCGGATGCTTCGTGACCGGGGTTTCGGCGCGACGTTGATCGTATCGCCCTTGCTGGCCTTGATGCGCAATCAGGTCTCGGCAGCCGAACGGATGGGAGTCAAGGCGTTGACCATCAACTCTACCAATCGCTCGGATTGGCCGGACCTACGCCGCGCCGTACTGTCTAACGAGGCGGACGCACTGCTGATCTCGCCTGAACGCTTGGCCAATGAGGCCTTCATGGACGAACTGCTGCTGCCGATCTTAGAGCGCGTGGGGTTGCTTGTTGTGGACGAGGCCCACTGCATTTCGGACTGGGGCCACGATTTCCGGCCCGACTATCGACGGCTTGTGAGCGTGCTTCAGCGGATGCCTTCGAACTTGCCGATAGTAGGCACCACGGCAACGGCCAATGATCGCGTGATAGAAGACGTGACGAGCCAGCTTGGCCGGCTACAGGTCCAGCGAGGACCGTTAATGCGCGAAAGTCTGCACCTGCAGACAATTCGCCTGTCGACGCAGGCGGAGCGGCTCGCGTGGCTCGCAGAACACATCGAGGAACTACCAGGCACCGGCATCATCTACACGCTTACAACGCGCGACGCCGAGCAGGTTTCCGCTTGGCTGAATCAGCGCGGCATTCTTGTTCGTCCCTACCACGCGAACATTTCTGATGAGCGATTCGCCAGTTCGGACGCGTATCGTCGACGCCTGGAACAGGCTCTCGACCGAAACGAAGTGAAGGCGTTGGTCGCAACAACAGCACTCGGTATGGGTTATGACAAGCCGGATCTTGGTTTTGTCGTGCACTACCAGGCGCCGGGCTCGATCATCTCCTATTACCAGCAGGTCGGGCGAGCGGGTCGCGGCATCGTGCGGGCAATTGGTGTGCTCTTGTCGGGTGTGGAAGATGGTGAAATCCACGACTACTTCCGACGCACCGCGTTTCCTGAAGAGCAGTGGGTAAGGGAGGTGCTCCAGGTGCTCGAAGATGAAGAGGGAATGAGCATTCGGGAACTGGAACAAGGGTTGAATCTTCGCTTCGGGCAGATCGAAAAGGTCCTCAAGGTGTTGTCCGTCGACAATCCTGCGCCGATCATCAGGCAAGGTTCCAAATGGCTGAGAACTGCCGTTCCCTATCGGGTCGATTCCGATCGCATTGCCAGGCTGACCAAACAAAGGGAAACGGAGTGGCGGGAACTGCAGTCCTACGTCGAAGAGCCGGGATGCCTGATGCAGTTTCTGGCTGGAGCGCTCGATGATCCTGATCCCATACCCTGCGGCAGATGCGCGCGCTGTTTGGACGGTCCCATCGTTGGTACGTCAGTCGCCCGCGAAACGGTGGCCGCTGCCGCCCGTTTTCTCCGCCAGGCAGAGGTCCCGCTCGAATGCAATCGACAGGTCTCGACGGGGTCCTTTCGGGAATATGGCTGGTCGGGAAATCTCCCTTCCGAACTCCGCGCAGAATCGGGCCGGATAATGTCGAGATGGGGCGATGCCGGGTGGGGGGAGGTTGTGGCACGCGACAAGAATCGCGGTCATTTTCGAGACGACCTCGTCCTCGCGGCGGTGGAGATGATCAGGGAACGATGGCAACCGGAACCATGGCCGCGATGGGTTACTTGCGTCCCTTCGAATCGTCATCCCACACTCGTTCCCGACTTCGCAAGCCGACTCGCCGAAGCGTTGTCTCTACCCTTTGTGTCGGTCGTTGCCAAGGTGAGGCACAACGATCCCCAGAAGGAGCAGCAGAACAGATTCCATCAGTGCCATAATCTCGATGGAGTGTTTGCCATTGAGGGTCAAGTCTCAGAGGGCGGTGTCCTATTGGTGGACGATGTAGTGGACTCGAAGTGGACGCTTACTGTCATCGCCGCCTTACTTCGGGAGGCCGGGTGTGTGGCGGTGTGGCCGTCCGCGTTGGCCGCGGCGAGTGCGGGAGGTTGACGTGAATGTGACCCCACAGGCTGAAGCCGTGATGCTGCTTACTGTCTCGTTTGGCAAGTCCGATGCCGGGACGGCGAATCCATTAACCCCGACGGAGTGGGGTGTGTTCGCTGATTGGCTGAAGCAGAGAGGGCGTGTCCCAAGCGACCTGCTGACCGATGGCGTGTCAGATCTTGATCAAGGCTGGAAACACCCCAAAGTGACGGTCGAGCGACTCCAGGCCCTGCTTAACCGGGGAGCAGCGCTCGGGTTCGCGCTGGAGAGGTGGCAGCGAGTGGGACTTTGGGTGTTGACGAGGTCGGACCCCGAGTATCCAACGCGGCTGAAGAATCATCTTCGGCAGACGGCGCCGGCGATCCTGTTCGGGTGCGGCAACAAGAGCTTGCTCAATGCAAAGAGCATAGCGGTAGTTGGATCTAGGCATGCTGACAGTGCTGACGTCAGCTTCGCTGAGAACATTGGTCGCCGAGCTGCTGAGTGTGGAAGGTCCGTGGTGTCCGGCGGTGCCGCGGGTGTCGATCAGGCCGCGATGTTTGGTGCGCTTAACGCCGAGGGAACTGCTATTGGCATCCTGGCGGACAATCTGTTTCGGTCTGCGACTTCGGCGAAGTACCGCAGGCATCTCATGTCTCAAGATCTGACGCTAGTCTCGCCATTCAACCCCGAAGTGCGTTTCTTCGTCGGTAATGCCATGGCACGCAACAAGTACGTCTATTGTCTGGCGGAAGAGTCGGTCGTTGTCAGCAGTACGCGCGACAACGGTGGAACATGGAATGGTGCCGTCGAGAACCTGAAGAATGAATGGACCCCTCTTCGGATCAAGCGGACAGACTCTCCAGAATCCGGCAATCCTCAACTTGTCGAACTCGGCGGTCGATGGCTGGAGCACCTCGACGACCTGATTCAGACCGGAACCGCAGACGGGCAGCACTCAAATTCGCAAGGTGACGACATCCAACCGTTGCACACGGAAAGGGGTGTCGATCCCGCAGACGAACTCTACAAAAAGGTCCGGTCCCTGGTAACCGACCTCTGCGCGGAACCGAAACAGGCAGCCGAAATGGCAAATGCGCTTCGCGTGACCAAACGCCAAGCGGATACTTGGATTAGGCTGCTGGTTGACGATGGGGTTTTAAAGAAAACTACAAGGCCCGTGCGTTACGTCGTCCGGAAGAAGGATCTGATCAGTTAACCGCTTTCGTCGACGGATTGCATCCCTCCAAAACAACGGAGCGGCTTTCCCGGAAAGTCCCGCCCGATAACGGTAGCATCAGCCGGCGACGAATCTGGACACGACAACCGGGGGTACTCATGGAGGTTCCGCTCCTCGCCGATGATTTTCTGCGCCGTCCCGTACAGCTCTATCCAAACAAGATTGCGGTGGTGGACGGTGCGCGGCGCTACACGTATGCGGACCTGCAGGCGCGGGTAAACCGGCTGTCTCATGCGCTCCTGGGTCTTGGCGTACAACCGGACGACCGCGTCTGCATCCTGAGTCCGAACTCCCACTTTTTCCTCGAGAGCTTCTACGCCACGAGCCAGATCGGCGCTGTTCTGGTACCGCTCAACTACCGACTGGTGGCGGCGGACCACGAGTACATCCTGAATCACGCCGGCGTGACGGTCGTGCTGGTGGACTACGAGTACACGCGCGTCGTCGATGACATTCGCGGCACCCTCTCTACGGTGCGCCACTTCGTGGTTGCCGAGGATCGCGAGGAAACATCCGCAGCCGCAGTGCCCCAGGGTTGGCTCGACTGGGAATCCCTGATTGCGGAACAGCCCGACACCGCCCCCACACCAGTCGAACGCAGCGAAAACGACCTCGTTTCGATTAACTACACGTCGGGCACGACGGCGCGACCCAAGGGCGTGATGATGACGCACCGGAATGTCTACGTGAACGCCTACAACCTTACGACGCACCTGGATGTCCGCCATGACGACGTCGAACTGTGGACGCTGCCGATGTTTCACTGCAACGGTTGGGGAGGCGTCTACGCGCTCACCGGGGTGGGCGGCACACACGTGGTCCTGCGGGCCGTCGACGCGGCCGAAATCTATCGTCTCATCGAGGGAGAGAAAGTAACGTTCGCCTGCATGGCGCCGGCCGTGCTGCGGACCATTCTTGACTACCCGGACAAGGATCGGTACGACATCACGACGAGGCCGCGCTTCGTGGTTGCGGGAGCGCCGCCACCCGCAGCGTTCATCGAGAGACTCGAAGAAGAACTCGGTTGGGAGTTTATCCAGATCTACGGTCTGACCGAGACGGCCCCGATCCTGACGGTATCCCGTCCGGACCATGAAACGGAGCGAACCGACTATGCGCGCCGGGCACGGGCGGGTGTGCCGGCGGTGGGCGTCGATATCCTGTTACAGGACGAACACGGCCGGCCCGTGGACAAGGACGGCGTTAGCGTCGGCGAGGTCTGCGCCCGAACGAACGTCGTCTTCAAGGGTTACTGGGAGCAGCCGGAGGAGACCGAGAAGGCGATCCAGAACGGGTACTTCCGCACGGGAGACCTGGCCGTCTGGGATGGGGGTAGCAACATTCACATCGTCGACCGCAAGAAAGACGTGATCATCTCGGGGGGCGAGAACATCAGTTCGCCCGACATCGAGGATGCGCTTTACCGTCACCCGGCCGTGATGGAGTGCGCGGTTATCGGCGTCCCCCACCAGAAATGGGGAGAAACACCGAAGGCACTGGTCGTTCTGCGCGAAGGCGAGGAGGCGACCGAAGCGGAGATCATCGAGTTCTGCCGCGAGCGCCTGGCCCACTTCAAGTGTCCCACCTCGGTCGAGTTCCGCGACGAGCTGCCGCGCACCGCCACGGGCAAACTGCAGAAATTCAGACTGCGCGAACCCTATTGGGAAGGAGAACGTCGGGTAGGCTGAGCACGGCGGCTTGAAGACACGCTACTGCGGGTCGATACGGGCGAGTCCGATGGTCCATCGCTCTTCGCCGAGCGAGTGCTCGGCGGAGAACCCGGGCGACCAGTCCGGCTCGCCCCATCGGGTCGCTAGGGTCTCGTCCATCACGTAGGCCCGGTGCTGATCGAGTGACGCATCGATGTTGGGTGATCCGTCGATCCTGAGCACGATGCGATCGGAGACATCGAGCCCCGCCTGTTTTCTTGCATCCTGCGCGGTGCGCACCAGTTCCCGCGCAAGGCCCTCTCGCACCAGGTCCTCGGTCAATGTCGTGTCGAGGCCCACGAGAAAACCGCTTTCTTCCGCGCAGGCATAGCCATCCGCGGACGTCGATTCGACCAGCAGGTCCTCCGGTTCGAAGGTCAGGGTCTCGTCGTCTATCCTCATTTCGAACGACCTGCCATCGGCCACTGCCGCAGCGACGGCACGCCCGTCCGCTTCAGCCAGTGCATTGCGGATCGCGGGCACGCGTCGACCGTAGCGTTTGCCGATGCGCGGCAGGTTTGGCCGGACGCGGTAGCTCAGGAGATCGGCATCCGAGGCAAGGACCTCCACGGATTTTACATTGAGTTCCTCGCCGATCTGATCCTCGTGCCGCGCAAGAATGCTGGCGTGCGCGGGGTCGGGCGTGCGAACCAGCAGTCGTGAGAGCGGCTGTCGGACGCGCAGGCCGCTGGCATTGCGCGCCGCCCGCCCGAGTCCGACCACACGCTGCACGACTTCGATCTCGTCGATGAGGGCATCGTCGCGGGCCGCGGGGTCAGGCACGGGCCACTCGCTCATGTGCACGCTGACCGGTGCCGTCTGGTCGACTCCACGCACGAGGTTCTGATGCACCGCCTCGCTCAGGAAAGGCATGAACGGCGCCATCAGCCGATTCACCGTGTGCAGGCATTCGTACAGCGTGAGATATGCGGCCTGCTTGTCCCGGCCCTCGGCGGCCTTCCAGAACCGGCGCCGGTTGCGCCGCACGTACCAGTTGCTCAGAGCGTCGACGAACGACTCTATCGCCCGGCCCGCGGCCAGCACGTCGTACGACTCCAGCGCCCGCGTCGTGAGCGATACAGCCTCGTGCAACGCCGCGAGCGCCCAGCGGTCAATCTCGGGCCGTTGGGCGGGAGGCACGTCGTCGTTGACATCGACTTCGTCGAGCTTCGCGTACATGACGAAGAACGCGTAAGTGTTCCAGTACGTGTTGATGAATCCCGCCACGACCTCTCGGACCAGGTCGACGGAGACGCGTTTTTGCGCCTCCGGCGCCTGCCGGCACGCCAGGTACCACCGCAGCGGATCGGCGCCGACTTGGTCGAAGACCTCGTATGGATCAAGGATATTGCCCAGCGACTTCGACATCTTCTTGCCGTCCTGATCGACGACATGGGCGAGGCAGATACAGTTCCTGTACGCCACGCTGTCCGACACGAGGGTGGCGATGGCGTGCAGCGAGTAGAACCATCCGCGGGTCTGGTCGATCGCCTCGCAGATGTAGTCGGCGGGGAACCGGCTCTCAAGCAGTTCGGCGTTCTCGAACGGATAGTGGAACTGCGCGTAGGACATCGCCCCCGAATCGAACCAGCAGTCGATCACCTCGGGGACGCGCCGGTACTCGCGACCGTTGTCCGGGTGGGTGAAGGCAACCTCGTCCACGGCGGGACGGTGGAGATCGACGTCGGCCAAGCTCCGGCCGCAGAGCGACTCAAGTTCCGCCAACGAGCCTATGCACATGTAGTCGCCGTCGCCGTCGGTCCAGACGGGCAGGGGCGTGCCCCAGAATCGCTCGCGAGAGAGCGCCCAATCGACATTGTTCTCGAGCCAGTTGCCGAAGCGTCCATCGCGGATCGTCTGCGGGACCCAGTTGATGGACCGATTCAACTCCGCCATGCGGTCCCGGAAACGGCTGGTCTCGATGAACCACGCATCCTTCGCGTAGTAGATTAGCGGATCGCCGGTGCGCCACCCGTGCGGGTAGTTGTGCAGGACCCGCTCGGAGCGATACATGAGCCCGCAGTCTTCGAGCAAAGCGATGAGGGTCGGATCGGCATCCTTGAAGAACTGCCCGGCCACGGGTTCCACCGCTGGCACGAAACAGCCATCGAGGCCGACCCCGTGAACAACGGGTACGCCGTTTCGCCGGCACAGTTGGAGGTCGTCTTCACCGTACGCCGGCGCGCAATGAACGAGGCCGGTCCCTTCGTCGATGGTCACGAAGTCCGCCGTCCACACGCGACAGATCGGACCTTCGGCGGGAAGATAGTCGAACGGGCGCACGTAGCCCATTCCTGCGAGGTCGCTGCCCTTGATTCGCTTCTCGACGGTGTACGCGGCATCGCGCAACGCAGACTCGGCGAGGGCCTCGGCAAGGATGAGCGTTTCGCCGCCGGTGCGCGCGTAGATGTAGTCGACTTGGGGATGTGCGGCGAGCGCCAGGTTCGACGGCAGTGTCCAGGGCGTGGTCGTCCAGACGAGGAACGATGTGTCCCGCGCGCCTTCCACCGGAAAGCGCACGTAAACGGATGGGTCGTCGACTTCCCTGTAGCCGAGCGCGACTTCCTGCGACGAGAGGGTAGCGCCGATGCGCGGATCGTAGGGAACGACCTTGTAGCCCCGGTAGAGGAGCCCCTTGTCCCATATTTGCCGGAGCAGCCACCAGACCGACTCTATGTAGGCGTTGTCGAAGGTGGAGTAGGCGTCGGACAGGTTCACCCAGAAGCCCATGCGCTCGGTCATCCGCTCCCAGTCGTCGATGTAGAGCTGTACCGACTCCCGGCACCTGCGGGTGAACTCCGCCACGCCGACCTGGCGTTCGATCTCGGCCTTGTCGAATATGTCGAGTTCCTTCTCTACTTCATGTTCGACAGGCAGCCCGTGGGTGTCCCAACCCGCCTTGCGGGGACAGTGATATCCCTGCATGTGCTTGAAGCGGGGGAAGATGTCCTTGAACGTGCGCGCAAGGACATGGTGGATGCCGGGCCTGCCGTTGGCGGTCGGCGGCCCCTCGTTCCAGACATACAGCGGGCGGCCTTCGCTCTGTTCCTGGGCCGCGTTGAATACGTCATGCTCGCGCCACAGCTCGAGTACTTTCCCTTCAAGCTGCGTGCCGTCATAACGGCTCGGCACGTCCTCGAACACCATCGGGAACCCCATCGTCAGTCATACTCCGAAACCACAACCAAAAAGCCCCGACAACGGACGCTGCGAACCGTCGCCGATTCGTCACGCATCTGTTCCCGGGGCGAAGGTTCGACCGTCCTGCGGCCCAACGTCGCGGTACCACCCGTGTTCGCCCGCGCCTCGCGACGCGAGCCTCAGCGGTCACGGCACACCACCTGGTGCGATGACCCGGCCCGGTTTCGGGGGCCAACCGTCCGAGCCTACTGAAATGCGACGCATTCGTTCGGTCGGCGGCTCAAGGGCGATTTTCGTCGGCGGCGCACCGCGGAGCTTCCACCGTCCTCCGCTCGCTATACGGCCGCTTCGGCCCGACTACTCGTCCCCATCAATGCCTTGCGATAGCCGACTCCTTCCACCTGGCGGGGCGCGCCTCAGGGCGGAAGGATCCGGCGACTTGATCTTAACAATGCGGAAGTTTGTAAGCCACCGAATGTGCGGTGGATGTGCGGCAGCCGCGATGGATTCGAGCGTTGGGCTCGACGCCGCAGGATTCCAGTTTTCCTGCTAGACTGGTTCGCGGACAACGTCGTGCAGCGCGGGCTGGACCCGAACGCCGGGCCACCCGCCGAATACGAGAGCCGCAATGCCTGGTGTGGGATAGCTTCCCGCGCCTATTGGTGAATAGGCGGGAAACTCTCACAGCCCCGCTGTGGCGTTGTCCACGACCCGGCACCCGCGTCAGGTGATGCCTCGACCTGGAACTGAACTCCGGCCCCGTTTGGATGGAGTGAATGAACGAAACGGAATACCTGAAAGGGCGGCTCGAAGCCCTCTCGTTGATCGTCGGCGCCATCTTCACCGGAACGCCCGACAAGGATGCAACGTTTGCACCCAAGCTCATCCATCTCGCGAATCGATACTTCATGGACACGCCCCCCGACTTGCAAAGCGAGGATTTCCGCAGCGGATTCCACAGGGAATTCGATCGAATGCTCGCGACTCTTGACACGCCGGACGGCGGCGCGCTGTCGAGCTGACGTGGCCGGCGAGTTGAAGGGCGACGCCTTGATTCTCAAGGTGACACAACATTTCGATGGCATCGCCCATCGGTCGGAACGGTGCTCCAGGCACAGCTGAACCTACCTAAATCGGTAGTAGGCGTCATCCGACACGTTTTCTACCAACTGCCGTTTGTTGGTCCACTACTACCGACTATTCGCGTTGCGCGTTCGCATCGCCGCAGTGACAATATCCGCCCCGATGGACTGATCTCAATCTTGGCAGCCCTCAATCGGGTAACCCGTTCTTCAGGTCGAAGCATGGGTTGATTGGGATCGCATCACCCCAGCACTCGCGCCGTTGGGCTGCCGTAGGCAGTCTGTGGATGCGTACGGCCAATGTACTTGTGATAGACGGCAAATGGACCTGCAGCGCGTTCTTGAAGGAAACCCGAAACGTCTCCTCGCCGGGCGGATAGCGATGACTGTCGTTTGTCTCGCGTTTGCAGCGGCCGCCCACGGCGAGCCCATCAAACCAATTCCCGAGGACAATGGAACGGATGGCGACAAGGCTGCGCTCGGAAGAATGCTGTTCCACGATACGCGGCTTTCGAAGGACGATACCGTGTCGTGCGCAAGTTGCCACGAACTCTCTTCCGGCGGCGACGACGGTCGACGCGTTTCCGTGGGCATCGACGATTCGCCCGGCCTCGTGAACTCGCCGACAGTATTCAACGCAGGGTCCAACTTCAAACAGTTCTGGGACGGTCGCGCTGAAACGCTCTCCGACCAGATCGACGGTCCGGTGCAGTCTGCGATCGAAATGGGCAGTCTTTGGCCCGAGGTGGTGGCCAAGCTGTTTCAGGACGAGCAGTACCCTGGACTCTTCGCAGACATTTATCCCGATGGCATCAACCGCACGAACATCAAGGACGCGCTGGCGGAATTCATCAAGTCCCTGACCACGCCGAACAGCCGCTTCGACCGCTGGTTGAAGGGCGAGTCGGATGCCATCACTCCGCTCGAAAAGCGCGGCTACACGTTGTTCAAGTTCTACGGTTGCGTGTCCTGCCACCAGGGCGCGAACGTAGGCGGCAACATGTTTCAGGTGTTCGGAGTCATCAACGAGTTTTTCAAGCGTCGCGGCAACATCACGGAGGCTGATATGGGCCGTTACAACATCACGGGCAACGAAGCCGACATGCACGCATTCAAGGTTCCGAGCTTGAGAATGGCGGCCCACACCGCACCGTATCTGCACGATGGCAGCGCCGCGACGTTGCGCGATGCCGTGGACGCCATGTTCGAGTTCCAGTTGGGGCGGGAAGCGCCGGACGAAGACAAGGACGCAATCGTTGCATTTATCGAGACACTCGCGGGAGAGTCCGGGGAGCTGACACAGTGAAGTCCAACAATTCCATCAAGATCGCGACCGTGGTGTCTCTCGTGCTTGTCGCAGCGACCGTGTTCCTCTATTGGCTTGTCCGCAACAACGATCCGGAAGGCTACCGGTCGTCCATTTCCGGCGTGCAGCAGATCCAGCAGCTGGCGGCGGACTGGAGCATAGAAACAGCCCGCGTCAGATCAGATCCGCTCGCCGATTTCGACTCCCTCGTGGCCTTCATCCCGCAGATGAACTATCTCACGGGCACGCTTCTGGCCACGGTTCGGAGCATTCCCGGCGTCCCGGACAGATTGGTGAACGACGTGAGCGCCTTCGTCAGCGCGGTCGACGCCAAGGAAGAACGTATCGAGCGCTTCAAGACGGGATATGCCGTTATCAGGAACTCCACGCGCTACCTGCCACTGGCGGCGTCGAATATCGTGCAGGCACCGAGTATCGAACCCGAAATGCTGGGGAGAGTGTCGACCCTGGCGAACGAGATCGACGCCTACCTGACGGCTCCTACCGACGCCACGAAAGGTCGCCTGACGGTTGCGCTGGAACGTCTGGGCACGAGCGCGGCCACGTTGCCGACGCCGCTGCCGAATCATTTCGCGAACTTCATCTCCCACGCCGAGGTGTTGCTCGAACGCCAGGCGCCCACCGACGAACTGTTCTCGCTGGCCACGTCCAACGAGATCTCGGAACTGGCGACGAAGCTTGCGGATGATCTGGGATTCGAGCTGGACAAGAAAATGGGACGCAACGATTACTACCTGAACGGCATCCTTGCGGCAGTCGGGGCGTTGTTGTTGCTTTGGATCGTATTCGCGTTGAGCAGAACCCGAGCCACCGTCGCGGAGGCGGTCGGCCCGGGTGCCGAATCGGCAACCGTTGCCGAGCGTTCCGTAGGGGTCGCCGGAGAACCGGCGACGGCCAGCGCTGAACCTGCAGCAAGGGTCAACGAGGCGGTTGACGACGATGTCTCCACGAATGCCAAGCTCTTGATGTCGCACAAGATACTCGTGGACATCGTAGGCCAGCAGCTTGCTGCGACCGCCGACGAGATCGCAACGGATATGGAATCGCTCAGCGAGGCGAACGACAAGGTCGAGGCTTCTCAGAGCAATGCGGAACGTGCGGGTGTCGTAGCGTCGGCCAACGCCATCGTCGGCAGGGTGCGCGCCTAGGCGTCGGAAATCGCGGAGGTCTCGGAACGCCTGTCGGCTTTTTCCAAGCGCCAGGGCGAGGTGAGCTACAGCTTGCTCGACATCAACGACTGCATCGAGAAAGTCGTCACCGCCACGCAGGCCAAAGACGTGGCGACGGTCGAGGTGGATTGCGGCGACGTGCCTGACATCTTCGCATCGAGAACGGAAATCTGCCTGATGCTGGAAAAAGTTGTCGAGAACTCTGCGCAGGCAATTCAGGAGAAGGAGGAAGACGACAGGGGCGAAATCCGGATTGCGACGAGTGGAGAGAGCGACAAGGCGTCCATCACGATTATCGACAACGGTGTCGGCATGTCGGCGGACGTGCGCGAGAGCATGTTCGAGCCCTTCTATGCGGCGACCAATGGTCGAGCCGGTGTGGGACTCACCTCTACGAACTACCTCGTGGAGAAATACGGCGGGACGATTTCGGTCAGTTCCATGCCGGGTGGAGGAACAGTGACGCGAATATCGCTGCCAGGCATGCCGGAGTAACGCATGGATAGGCTATTTCAATGACCGCGAGGAACAAATGGGCGGCGCGAAGGCCCGAGATGCGGGAACCGGGCTTCGGACGTGTTCGGTGGAACGTCCTGTTGTTTATTGTTTTGCCGATTCCAGTGCTTGTATTCCTTGGGCCGTATCTGCGAAGCACGCTCAACGGCGCCTCGGAGGATGATGTTTGCCTGGTCCAGCCGAACGACATCGCGGGTCACGCCGTCTACTTGCTAGACCTTCGCAAGCCCTTGAGCCCCGCGTATGGTTCACTTCCCGGCGACCTGCTGCGCGATGTGACCCACGATATCGAGGTGAACACCGAACTGAAGGTATTCGCGCTCACGCGATATGCCGAATCGCCCCGAATGCTGCTCGGACGCCTGTGCAAGCCTTACGACAACTCCGACCTGGTGGTCGCTACTGCCAAGGACCAGGGCAACGGCGGCGGGTCGCGGGACTGCGACGATGTGCCAGCCCAAGTGTCCGCATCATTGCGCGACGATGCCAGCCGGTTCTGCTCGCAGCGCGATGCCCTGCAGCGCCGGATCGATGTACTCGTCGAGCAGGGTCAGGACAGCAGGGTTGCCAACGCCCACCTGGTTGAGGCGCTGGAGGACACCTTCAGCGATCTCGAAGGCCTCGCGGGGTCGCAATCGCTCTATGTGTTTTCGGACATGATGCAGCACTCCGGGTGGTATTCGCACCTGGACCTTCGTTGGGAAGACTGGAACTTCGGGGATTTCGTGGAGTTGCGCGACGGAGAGACTGCCCTGATGGGTGCTCCCATACAGGCGCGTTCGGATCTTCGGGTGAAGGTCTTCTATGTCCCTCGACCGGGCGCAACGGAGAGTCTGCGGATGAGGGTGGCGCACCAACAGTTCTGGGAAGACTACTTCGCTGGCGCGGAACTGGATTTCGAAGATCGCGCGACGATGCTGGAGTACGCCCATGACCCCCTGATGAACGTGCCTTCGGCGGCAGAGATCGCTGCACAGGAGCGTGAGCGGGTCCGATACGAACGTGAAGCGGTGGATCGGCTGCGTGCCACGATGGAGGCAGAGAAGCTCGCGCTCGAGTCGGTACGCGAACGATTGACCGACCAGACGCAGCAGTTGGAAACGCTCAGAAGCGAGTTGCGCCAACAGCGGAATCTGTTGCGGGAAGAGGAGTCCCGGCTCGCGGCGCGAAGCGAGCCCGAGGAAGCTGCCCTCGAATAGACTTCGCGTCCGAAAGGGCCGAGAGTCGCGACGCGGGTTGCCGTATGTCGCTATCATGAATCCTTGTCCGGGCCCCGAGGGCAAGGTAGATGAGAGGGAAGCAATGGTTGCGCCTGTGCGGCTTCGCCCTGGCGGGATTGGCGGGCATGGCGGTTGCCGAGACCGCTCCGCAAAAGCCGAATATCCTCTGGATCTACGTTGAGGATCAGAGTCCCTGGTACGGGACCTACGGCGAAACGCGAGTAGAGACGCCGAACATCGATGCGCTCGCCCGCGAGGGCGTCGTGTTCGAGCGGGCGTTCGTGGCGAATCCCGTTTGCAGTCCAAGCCGGTCGGCACAGATCACGGGCATGTATCCGATTCGCATTGGTGCGCACGACCAGCGATCGGGTCGCGTCCCATACGCGCAGATTCATCTGCCGGAGAACGTCAAGACAGTGCCGGAACTGTTCCGGCAAGCTGGCTACGCGACTTACAACAACGGCAAGGACGACTACAACTTCAGCTACGACCGGTTGGATTTGTACTCCATCGGGAACGACACGTCGCCGTCAGCGCAGACAAAGATGCCGCGAGAAGGAAAGGAGTCAGGTGCTGACACGGGCGGGAAATCGAGCATATCGGCCGATAAGAGCGTTGTCCCATCGTACACGGCTGAAATGAAGGGCCTGAGGGGCGGCGGCGACTGGCGTGACGTCGCGGACAGCACGCCGTTCTTTGGCCAGCAAGGCACGCAGGGTGGCAAGGCCATCGCCGCCATGGAAGCGGGGTTGCCGAAGTTGGGTGTCAAGCCTGTCGATCCGGCGTCGGTCGTGGTCCCGCCGCAGTACCCCGACATTCCCGATATCCGGAACAGGATCGCGGACCACCTGGGCACCGTCGTCATGACCGACCATGCCGTGGGAGAACTGCTCGCGAGGCTCAAGGCCGACGGACTTTGGGAAAACACGGTGGTCTTCCTGTTCAGCGACCACGGTTCCAACCTGCCGCGCAGCAAGGAGTACTGCTACGTGGAGGGCTTGCACGTGCCACTCATCATCGCGGCACCGGGATTGAAGGATATCGTCAAGCCGGGCACGCGCCGGTCCGATGCCGTCAGCCTGATGGACGTGGCGGCGACCTCGCTCGGCCTCGCGGGGCTGGAGATTCCGGAATCCATGGATGCGAAAGACCTTTTCGCGCCGGACTACCGGCGCCAGTATGTGTTTTCTTCGCAGGATCGCATGTCGAACATGATCGACCGCGTACGCTCGGTGATGAGCGATCGCTTCCACTACATCCGCAACTTCATGACCGACCGGCCGCTGTACCAGTTCGGCTATCGGGAGCGGGCTGGCTGGTTTGGCGAGATTCGGGCCATGTACGAACGCGGTGAACTGACGCCCGCCCAGGCGGCGCCCTATGGACCGCGACCGGCGGAAGAGCTATATGACCTGCAAAACGATCCTGACGAAGTGGTCAACCTGGCCGGCGATGCGGCATACGCGAAACACCTGGATGCGATGCGCGCCGCGCTCGATGATTGGATCGCGGACACGGATGACAAGGGGCAGTACCCGAGGTCCGACGCGGCGATACGGGAAGTCATCGAGCGGTTCCCCGCGGAATGGCTCACGGGCCCGGAGTTTGCCTCACCGTAGCGAGAGTCCATCCTTGACACGTTCGAGGCGCGTCACCACACTCGTTTGATGCTTTAACGGGAAACCCGCATGGGATCTATCGGCGCTGGCGTCGTGCGCCTTTCTCTCCTGACCGTGCTTGTCGCATTTGGGCTGGGCACGGCCTCGGGCGCGACGGTCGATGGCCCGCAGTTGACGTGGGACGTGTCGCTGTGGGGTAAGCCACGTGCTGGCACCGCGGTCGCGGACGCGTTGGCCGCCGTCGTCGAGGAAAGGACCGGCGGCGCCTGGCAGATGACGCTGCACTACGGTGAAGCGCTGTCCAAATCTCGGGAGAACCTCGACGGCATCGCCATCGAAGCGTTCCAGGCGGCGATGTTCTGCAACTTCTATCATCCGCGGAAGAACCCGGCGCTGATGGTGTTGACGATGCCGTTCCTGCCGATGTCGGACTGGGACGCCAACCGCCGTATTCGCGAAGCCGTGTATGCCCACCCGGCGGTCGCGAGGGAAATGGCGCGGTGGAACGCCATGATCTACACCTCCACCTTCCTGCCGCAATACGAACTCCTCGGCCGAGGTGAACCGCCCGCCGACCTCGATGGCTGGAAGGGGCTGACCGTGCGCGCCGGAGGCGGTCTGGGCCAGGCCATGAAGCTGCTCGGCGCAACGCCTGCCAGTTCCACGGCCACGGAGGTCTATACCGGCGTGCAGCAGGGCACCATGGACGCCGCGTCGTTCCCGTTCACCTATGGCCATGTCTCCTACCGTATCCACGAAGTATCCGAGTGGTTCACGGGCAACCTCTCCCCGGGAACGGCCGACTGCCCGCTCGTGTTCGGGATCACCGCCTACGAGGCGCTTCCGCCCCAGTACAAGCAACTCCTGGAGGACGTGAAGGAGGAGGTCATCGACGCGCAGATACAGGCCTATGTCGACGTTGATGCCGAAAACCTGCCGATGCTGAAGGAAACGCTCCACGAGATCCGCTATACCGAGGCGCAACTGGCCCAGTTTCGTGCGCGGGCCGGGCGACCGGTGATCGACGCTTGGATTTCCGAGAACGCGCGGCGCTTTGACGCTTCAGGGCTGGTCGAGGCCGTGTTCGCGGCGGTGGGGCGCACCTACGGGGAAGACCGGGACCCGGATTGAATCTCCGACCGTGAACGACACCTTCGGTCGCCGCCTGCAATGGACTGACCGCCATCTCGGCCTGGTCGAGAACGGCCTCAACCTCTGCGCGGGGGTACTCATCTTCGCGCTGATGCTGCTCGGCGTCGCCCAGATTGTCCTGCGCACGGTATTCGACGCACCGATCTTCGGCTACATCGACGTCGTGGAAGTGTCGATGGTGGGCTTCGCCGTCCTGTCCATCGCGTACGTGCAGCGCGTCGGGGCGCATGTGCGCATGGAAATCCTGGTCGCCCGTCTCAGGGGCCGCTGGCTTTGGCTGACCGAGATGCTGGGAACGGCGCTGGCTGCGTTCATCGTCGGCGTGCTCATTCCGTATTCATGGCGGCACTTCGAGCGCGCGTTCGACTTCGGCGACAGCACGATCGACATCGAACTCGTGACCTGGCCGGCGAAACTCATTGTTCCCGTGGCCCTGTCCGTCCTGCTGATCCGGCTGCTGGTTCAGTTGGCGGGGTACTGGCGCTTGGTGCTGCATCCAGGGATGGAACCTGTCGCGGTGCCGACCATTCAGGACGCGGCCGCCCAGGCGGAAGCCGAGATTCGACTCTCGGATAGCGACAGCGGGGCGGCGCGATGAGCGGGATCAGCGAGATCAGCGAGCTGTGGGCGGGCATAGCAGGCGTCATCCTGCTTGTCACCTTGGTCGCCCTTGGGGTTCGCGTCTACATCGCCGCCGCGCTGACCGGTTTTCTTGGGCTGCTGGCGCTGAAGGGATGGAACGTGGCGGCGGCCGTGGCGGGCACGATTCCCCATTCGAAAACCGTTACCTATCCGTTGTCCGTTCTGCCGCTCTTCATCCTCATCGGCTTTCTGGCGTTTCACGCCGGCCTGACGACGCGATTGTTCGAGGCGGCACGTCGTTGGGTGGGGTGGGTGCCCGGGGGACTGGCGGTGTCCACGGTCTTCGCCAGCGCCGGCTTCGCTGCGGTATCCGGTGCGTCGACAGCGACGGCCGCCGTGTTTTCCCGGGTCGCCATTCCCGACATGCTCCAGAACCGCTACAGCAAACGCCTGACGGCGGGCGTCATCGCTGCGGGCGGTACGCTGGCATCGCTGATACCGCCGTCCGCGATCCTCGTGATCTACGCCATCATCGTCGAGGAGTCGGTGGGCAAGCTGCTGCTCGCGGGGTTGCTTCCCGGTGTCGTCTCGGTCCTGATCTATGCCGGCCTGATCGTGGGCATGTGTGCATTCCGCCCGGAACTCGGGCGTTCGATCGGCGGCTTCACGTGGCGGCAGCGCTTCGCCAGTCTGCCCGGCGCGCTGCCCATCTTCCTGGTCGTCGGCATCATTTTCGGGGCGCTTTACTCCGGCGCCGCGACGCCCACCGAAGCTGGCGCCCTCGGCGCTGCCGTGGTGTTTTGCCTCTACGCTATCCGCGCGTACAGGGAGCGTTCCGTCAAGCAGATGGGCAGCCGCCTTCGGGAAGCCCTGATGGAGACGGCCAAGCTGACGGTCATGATATTCACGCTGATCTGGGGCGTATTCCTGTTCGTGCGCTTCCTCGGTTTCGCCGGACTGCCGGGGGCTTTCGCGGACTGGGTGGTCACACTCGACATGCCCCCGCTTCTGATCGTCGTCTGCATCCTGCTGGCCTACGCCGTGCTCGGTATGTTCATGGACGCCATCGGCATGCTGGTGCTGACGTTGCCGGTGGTGTATCCGGCCGTGATCGCGCTCGGCTACGACCCCATATGGTTCGGCATCGTGGTCGTCAAGATGGCGGAGATCTGTCTCATCACGCCGCCTATCGGACTCAACTGTTTCGTTGTCGCGGGTGTCGCGCGGGGTTTGCGCGACGACAGCGGCACCTCGCTCGCGATACCGCTGCAGGATGTGTTTCGCGGCATCGGCCCGTTCTTTATTGCCGACGTGCTGACCGTCGCCGTCCTGTTGGCGGTGCCCGAAATCGTCCTGTGGCTACCGAGAATGATGGGATAGGGCTGCGAACATGTTTCGGTCCGACCGGTGACGACCAAGACCGCTTCCGATGTCGTCATCATCGGCGGCGGCCACAACGGTCTCGTCTGCGCCTGCTACCTCGCCAAGGCCGGTTTGCGCGTACGCGTGCTGGAACGGCGGTCCATCGTCGGTGGTGCCGCCGTGACGGAAGAGTTCCATCCTGGTTTCCGCAATTCGACGGCCAGCTACACCGTGAGTCTGCTCGCTCCGGAAGTCATCCGTGATCTGCGCCTGAAATCCCACGGTCTTCGCTTCGTGCCCCGGCCGCAGGCGAATTTTCTGCCGTTGTCGGAACGCGAGTCGTTGACGGTCCACAACGATGACGCTGCGACCGCTCGCGAGTTCGCCCGCTTCTCGGCCAACGACGGCCGCGCGCTTGCAGGCTTTCGCGCCATGGTTCGAGAGGTGGGGGACATCGTGCGCCGACAGATCGGCCGCACGCCGCCGAACGTGGGAGGCGGCGTCATGGACTGGGTCAATGCGGGACTCGCCGCGATCAACGTCGTGGGATTGTCGATGGAACGTCGTCGTGATCTCAACGACCTGTTCCTGAAACCCGTCGCCGACTTCCTCGACACGTGGTTCGAGAACGACCACGTAAAGGCAGCGCTGGCGTTCGATGCCGTGGTGGGCAACTTCGCATCACCCCACGCTCCCGGCACCGCCTACGGCCTCCTGCATCACGCGCTGGGCAAGCTCGACGGGGTCCGCGGCGCCTGGGGGCACGCGATTGGCGGGATGGGCGCGATCAGCGAGGCGATGCTGGCGGAAGCGCTTGCGCTGGGAGTGAATGTCGAGACGGAGTCCGAGGTGACCGAAGTAGTTGTGGAGGATGGCTGCGCGGCCGGCGTCGTGCTTGCCGACGGTTCGACGCGCCGAGGTCGCGCGATCGCAGCCAATGCCGCGCCGAAGCACCTTTATCTCGATCTTGTTCGTGATACGCACCTTGGCGATGAGTTCCTGCGTCGCATACGTGCCACGCGCACCGAGTCGGCGGTCTTGCGCATGAACGTGGCGCTGGCGGAACTGCCGGACTTCGCTTGCCGTCCGGGGATCGAGGCCGCGGATCACCACTGCTCCGGGATCGTCATCGGTCCGACCATGGAGTACCTGGAGAACGCCTATCTCGATGCCCGTCGCGCCGATTATTCGCGGTTCCCGGTCATAGAGATGCTCATCCCGTCCACCGTGGATGATTCCCTGGCGCCCTCCGGACAACATGTCGCGAGCCTGTTCTGCCAGCACTTCCCCCGTGACCGGGACTGGAACACGCATCGGGATGACGCCGCCGATAGGGTATTCGCCGCCATCGACCGCTTTGCGCCGAACTTCAGCGATGCAGTGATCGCCCGGCAGGTGTTGACGCCAGCGGACCTGGAACAGCGTTTCAGGCTACCCGGGGGCGACATCTTCCACGGCGCCATGACACCCGACCAGTTGTGGTCGAACCGGCCGATCATGGGCTATGCCGCTTACCGGGGTCCGATCTCCGGGCTCTACCATTGCGGTGCCGGCGCACATCCCGGCGGCGGGGTGACAGGCCTGCCAGGCCGAAACGCGGCTCGAGAGATAGTGCGGGACCTGAGCTCGCGCCGGCGCCGACGGTGACCAGGGCCAGGTTCCTGATACTGGATATGTCAATTTGATGATTCAATCATCGATTTGACATTAGTGCATTGGGCCGGGAGAATCTTTGCCCATGCTCGCCCGCCACCTATCCGAGTCCGTACTGTCCGCAGCGGCCCAGAATCCCGTCGTTACGGTCATGGGGCCGAGGCAATCGGGCAAGACAACCCTCTGCCAGATGCTGTTCTCCGACCACGAGTATCTCTCCCTTGAAGCTCCCGATGTCAGGTCGCGAGCCATTGAGGATCCACGCGGTTTCCTTGCCTCGGAGAACGACTTGGTTATCGACGAGATACAACGGGCGCCCGACCTGTTGTCCTACATACAGGTCGCCGTCGACGAGAATCCGCGCCACGGGCGATTTGTCCTCACGGGTTCACAGAATATGCTGCTGATGGAATCGGTCTCGCAGACGCTCGCCGGTCGTACCGCGTTGCTGCGGCTGTTTCCATTTTCGTTGCCGGAGTTGCTCGAAAGGGACCTGTTCGATCCTGCGCGGTTGCCGGAGTCGACGGCTGCCGTGCCCAAAGCCGACCGCTGGGAGATTCTGTTTCGAGGATTCTATCCGCGGATACACGACCGGAACCTGTCACCTCGCGAATGGCTCGGCGACTACTTTCGAACCTACGTCGAACGCGATCTCAGCGAAGTCCTGGCCGTGTCGGACCTGCGCGCTTTCGAGAATTTTGTCCGGCTGGCCGCTGCCAGCACCGCGACGGAACTGAACCTGAGCCGGCTCGCGAGCGATGTCGGCGTAGGTCAGCAAACCGCTCGTCGGTGGCTAAATGTCCTGGAGATCGGCTATCTGGCCACCGTCTTGCCGCCACATCACGCCAACTTCCGCAAGCGGCTGCGCAAACGATCTCGCCTGCACTTCCTCGACACCGGGCTTGTTTGCTATCTGCTGGACATCCCGGACGCACACACGTTGGCGCGGCACCCGCTGAGGGGAGCGATCTTCGAGTCGTTCGTCGTGTCTGAACTCATCAAGAGTTTCGCCAATCGCCGCCGCGAGGCGCCGATCTACTTCTGGCGCGATGCGACTGCTCACGAGATCGATGCGCTGATCGACCTGGGCGGCAGACTCGTCCCCGTCGAAGTCAAATCCGGGGAGACCGTTCCCGCCGACGCGGTGCAGAACCTGGAGTGGTGGACGGGCCTTGCGGACAACCCGACCAGCGGCGGTTTGCTTGTCCACGGCGGCAAGACGCGGTTTCGATTCAAGGGATTCGATGTCCTGCCCTGGTTCCTCGGCTGACGTCAGCTGATCGTCCGGCAGACCCTCGATCCACAGGGCGGCATCGAGCGAGAACGCCGGGATGCCTGATGCGTCGAAGTACGCGATCGCCTTGATCCGTGCGTTTTCTTCCGGAGTCTCTCCGGTTTCAGGTGCGTCAACCGCAAGTCCGGACTGGTGCGGATCGACGAGCTCCACGGCGATCTGGTCCAGCATCAGGCGCCATTCCCGGATCTTTCGGCGGTTCGTACTGCCCAGGAGGAGGCGGACGTCGCTGCCCAGGTACGTCATCGGGGCGGCGTTCCGAGGTCGTCGCGGATCATGTAGAGCGGGGTCCTCGGCAGGTCGCGGATTTGCTCGTGCAGAAATTCCGGCTTGAGATTCGCGCGCCTCAGTTCATCTACCGGGATCCACTCGAGTATGACGTTGGGCTCGGCACCTTCGAACATGCCGTCGCGGTCGAGAATCGGCGAGTCTTCGTCGAGTTCGACCAGGAAATAGAGATTGACCTCCTGCATCCGCCGGCCGTCGAACTCGAAGAGGTTGTCGGCGGTGATCAGCAGCCGGCCGATCGTGGCCGGCTCGCCCAGCTCCTCGCAAACCTCCCGTCGCAGTGCGTCGCTGGCGTTCTCGCCGAACTCAACCCGCCCTCCGGGCAGGAAGCAGAAGCCCTTGCCGACCGCCTGCTCCACCAGCACCCGTCCGTCATGGATGGCGATCCCTCCCACCCGGTACATGAAGGTCAGGCCGTCGCGCGTAAACACGATCATGCGGTCGTCCATCGGCGTTCGCGCTCAGTTCCGGCCGGAGGTGTAGGCGCCGTCATGTGAGACGCCATCGATGAGGTGGGCGACCCCGGTGGAGCCGCCGGCCCGGTCGATGCGGTAGATCACGTGATGCGGATGGTAGATGTCCGCGATCCGATCCTCCCAGCCGAGCAGGGCCGCGACCAGGACGCGGTTGATCGTGGAATGGGCGACGATCAGCGTGGTGCGCCGGTCCAGCCGGCCGGCCACCGCGTGCGCCCGCACGAGCATGTCGGCCATCGACTCGGCGTCCGGCGGTCGATAGTGCAGGCGGTCCTCCTCGCGCCGCGCCAGCTCGCCCGGGTAGGCCGCCTCGACCTCGGCCAGGGTCAGTCCTTGCCAGCGGCCGATGTCGTACTCGGCCAGGTCGGGGTCGATCTCGGCCACCAGGCCGAGGGCGCGTTCCGCGACGCGCGCGGTCGCCCGCGCCCGACCGAGCGGGCTGCACAGCAGGCGCTCCACGCCACGGCCGCACATCGTCTCCGCGGTCGAGCGGGCCTGCGCCCGGCCCGTATCGGTGAGCGGTGAGTCGAGCCGGCCCTGGTACCGGCCCTCGGCGTTCCAGACCGTCTTTCCGTGACGGGCAATATAGATGGTCACGGATCAGGCGAAGCCGAAGGCGCCGGCCGTGGGGCACTTTCAGGTAACACTCAGGATAATATCCTTTAGTTCAGTCAGAGTTGCGATTCGATAGCTGGCCTGTGAGAAGTCATGTGATTTTGTGAAATCGTTATAGACAATGGCACAGTCAATACCGGCCGCCACGGCTGAGTTCAGCCCTCTGGATGAATCCTCTACAACCAGGGTCTCTTCTTTGGTGGCGCCGAAGCTCTTTAGACCGGTTAGGTATGGTTCCGGGTGCGGCTTGGCGAGTTTGTAGTCTTCGCGAACAAGGATGAAATCCATGAATTGTCTAATCTGGCGCTTTTCATGGATGATTTCAAAGTCCGCGCGTTTTGCAGTCGTCACGATGGCCATGCGGACGTATTTTGACAGTTCAGCAAGAGTTTCAACAACGCCTTCAATCTCGATGGCTTCTGTTCTCAGGTATTCCTGATAATGAACATTGCGGACCTCACGCTGCCTGCCGATTGTTTGTTCATCAATACCTGCCGCTCTGGCTTGGGCCCAAGTGCCCAAGCTCTGGTTCATGTCCCGGAGGTATTGATCTTTATCCAAAGTAAATCCAATGTCAGCCAGGGCGCGTTCTCCAGCTTTGTGATACCAGAATTCGGTATCCACCAGAACCCCATCATTATCGAAGAGTATGTATTTTTTCATTCTTTTGTTCCTTTTTGCCAGCCACAACGGCCAATCCGAGAGCACCTGGCTTCGCCGCTGGCCGAGCTGGATGGGGCGGAGGCCAATCGGGCAAGACCACCCGCTGTGGCTTACGTTGAGATGGGCCGAACGAAACACCTACGCGACGGATTGAAATTCCGGCCAGCGAGTGTCATCCCATCGACGAGTCTGAAGGTAGTCAATCGCGTGACGAATACCCCTTGGGCTACCACGACGAGTCAAGATCTCAAGTGCTACAGCAGGCAGGCCCACATTGGAGGTTGGTTGCTCCAGTACCTCCAGCAGAAGATCCTCCATGTCGTCCATGTCCAGATCAGAAAGCAGCAGCGCGTAGATTGCATTGAGGTGAATCCTGTCGCCAACGATGGCCTCCCCGAACTTCAGATTCGTATTCCAGCTCTCACGAGGCATCAGTAGTAGCTTTTCGATCGCAGGCAGGGCGGCAATGGTGTTGCTGCCAATACAGGCGATGGCATCGAGTACCGCCCGAATGATGCGATCATCAGACGTGTCCAGAATAGCTGCCAATTTCGGTACGGCGCGGCCCGCCGGACTACCGATTTCACCCAGTGCAAACGCCGCATTGATGACGATCCAGGGGTCTTCTCGGTCGAGTAGCTGCAGCAAAGGGTCTACGGCGACTTCGCCCAGGCAGGAAAGCGCGTATGCCTCATCCTGAACGATATACGCGCCGTCGCCCCAGCGCCGCTCGAGTGGATCGCCTCGAGTTTCAACGTTGCCATCGGCATTCTGAAAATAGCGCGGCAGGATTCGATTCAGACCTTCAACGCGCATGAGGCTCGACAGCAGGGGTTCGAGAGCAGGTTCACCCATCGCCCCCAGCAGGTAAATCGCCGCAAGGCGCGCTTGTTGGTTTGCGCCATTGAGATTGGAAAGGTGATGGTCGATGTCTTTCGCGGGTTCGAATCCAGTGTTGTGAATGCCTCGCATCCAGTCCCACACATAAGACCAGGTCTCATGATGGGCATAGCGCCCCAGGCACGCATTGGGTGCCTGCCAATCATGGGTCCCGCCGTTCCAGCTGGGCTCCCGCGGATTGCGTGTTCTTCTAAAGTTGAACTTGACCATGTGCCGGGTTTGATCTGTGAGATTGGTCATGCCGGCATGCTCGATATCAATGGCTGCCAATAGGCAACTGCCGGCTTTCACCTGGTCAGGTACGTAAGCAAAGGCATGATCCGCATCCGTGATTTGATCGTAGTAGTGGGAGCCAGGAATGACCCTGGTCGGTCCTCTCTCGACTGGCGTATCTTGAGGGAAGTAGAACAGGAACAGGAAGCGAGGCACGTGATATCGGGTATGGTCGAGTTTGTCCTTATGCCAAATCGTAAAACTCCTAGAGCCTTCGCCCACGGGCGGTCCATTCTCACCGCGGCTCAGTTCCAGGTTACGTTCCTCTGGCGCAAGCGGTTCACTGGGTACCGAGAGTCTGTGCGGGCTCAGCATGTAGTCGTCACCGAGGATGCTTTGCAGGGCGCCCTTGATGGTGGGTGAATCAATAATCTGCTGAAGTTCCGATACCCGAGGCAGAATATTGTTGCGAACGTCGCTGTCATGCGTGTTCACGTATTGGACTTTATCGAGAATAGTCTGATGCAGGCCGGCATCCGGGACGCTATCGAGCAACAACACACCATCACAGATGAATCGACGCATCTGTTCGTCATTGAGTCTGATCGTTGACATGAATGCTCGTGACGCCAGGGAATGTGGTTGGAATTGTAGTTTGGCTCGCTTGTCTGCATCCACTTGGAGGGGCATCTGCGCCTCGGCGGCGCGCGCCTGTCCATCGATCAATCAGCCGGGCCGGAATACCAAGCTGTCCTTGGAGGCGCGGCTGTTCTAGCCGCGCTCTCAAGGAGACGTTCGTTGAGTCGACGCGTTGCGAGGTTGACCCGCGAGTCAGGCTGCCTGTAGTTCCGCCAGTTTAGCCACCGCCGCCGCAGGGTCAGGCAGCGTGCCCTGGTGGAGTTCCGTATGTCGCACGACGCCTTCAGGATCGATGATGATCAGCGCGCGGTTCACGATGCCCGCCGACTCATTGAAAATCCCGAGGGAACTTGCGACGCCGCCGTGGGGCCAGAAGTCCGCCAGCAACGGGTGCCGCATGCCGCCCATGGAAGTGGACCAGGCGTTCAGGGCCGGGCCGGAATCCACGCTCAAGCCCATGAGCGCAGCGCCAGCATTGGTAAATTGATTCAACGCACGGTTGAAATTGGTGGTCTGGCTGCTTCAGCCGCCGGTGAAGGCCAGGGGAAACGTGTGCAATACGACCCACTTTTCACCCTTGAACTGACCGAGCGATATCTCCTCGCCCGCATGGCTTCTGAGGGTGAAGTCCGGGGCACTGGCGCCGACTTCGATCATTGGAATCCTCCCGCAAGTCTCTCCATGAAGGATACAGGGAAAGCGTTCCCGGAGGATAGCTTCGGCCGCATCCGCATCAGAAGGCCGGAAACACTTCCTCCGCGAACCTTCGCGCGTAGTCATAGCCGCCTTCCGAAATCGGGAACGGCGTCGGCATCGGGTGCGGCACGATGATTTCTATGGGCAGGCCGTACCCGAGAATGGTCTTGATCTGGTCCGTGATCGCTTCGAAGGAGCCGTGCAGCACGAACGCGTCGACAGCGGCATCCGGAAGGAATGAAACCACGTCGCCGGCGGCTTCGAGATCCTGGGCGTGGTGGAAGTCCGGCCAGACGCGCCGTTTCAGGATGGCGACGTCTTCGCCGGTCCAGGGCAGACCGATGTCTTCGAACAGCACCGGCGAGTACTCGTAGTATCCGGCGGCGGCGGCGCGACCAATGCGTCCCACGCGCTCGGTATTGTCGTCGGCGATGGTGTGGAAGACGCAGCCGATGCGAATCTCCTTCGGGTCTCGACCGGCCTCCGCGGCGCCTGCGTGAACATGCGCGACGGCTTGCCGCAGGTTCGTTTCGTGAACGCCGACCCGGATAAAGACGCCGTCCGCCACGCGGCCCGCCATGCGCAATGTCCTGGGCCCTTGCGTGGCTACCCAGACGGGCACACGCGCGGCATGGCGGAGCACGGCGGGCCGGGGGGCGTCGACGGCCAACTCCTCGCCGGCAGTGAGCGATCGAATGGTGACGATCGCTTCTTCGAATGACGCCACGGTGGCGGGTCGCCGGCCCATGAGGCGGACCGCAGTGTCGCCCACGCCCATCCCCAATATCATGCGCCCCGGATCCAGCCTTTCGATTGTCGAGACAGATCCGGCGATGACTGCGGGATGGCGCATCACGGGGTTTTCTATCAGCGTGCCAAGGATGATGGAGCGCGTCTCCCGCAAGGCGTGCGCGAGCAACACGTACGGGTCCTGCACCAGGAGCGGTGACGAAGCGAGGAAACCGTAGCGCCAACCCAGACCTTCGAGTCGCGCTGCGTCTGCGGCGAATCGCAGGGGCGATCGGTGGTCAAGTCGGTTCAGGCCGAACGCCAGGCCGTCTCGTATCGTCGTAGGATTGCCATTCATCTTCCCGAGTCCTTTCGTTCTTCGCGTCGTGCCAAGGTGATCGCCGATTGCCGGCGGAGCGTTTCGGGCACGAAGACTATCAGCAAACAGATGCCCACGAGGGCCATGCCGCCGGTGGATGTGCAGGCGATGGCCATCGACGTCCATTGCGCCAATGGCCCCATGATGAAAGGTCCCACTGCCGCGCCCGCGTCGCCCACCAATCGCCAGACGCCGAGGAATTCGCCGCGTCCCTGCGCGGGCGACAGGTCGCCGCCGAGGGTCATGAAGATACCGGTGCCGAAACCGTTGCCGAGCCCGGCCAAGAGCCCTGCGGCAGTGAAGGCCCAGAAGCTGCCGGCGAAGGGAAGGGCGGCGACGCCGATCCCCAGCAGCAGCATGGCGGGCCCCAATGCCCACCTGCGGCCCGCCAGGTCAATGATCATGCCCGCGGGATAGAACATGGCCATGTCGACTGCGGAGGAAAGGCTGTATGCCAATCCGATTTCGGCGGCGGAGAACCCCATCTCGGCACCGACGAGCGGAATCATCAGCCGAACGCCGGTTCGCAGGAACATCAGCACGACCATGACGCTTCCCGCCGTTGCGAACGTCCGCTTGTGTGTCCACACGATGTGTGCGAGGCGGGCACGCTCGAGTCCTTCGGCAGGCCTGGCGTTAGTCGCGAAGATCATCACGATCACGAGGGAAATCGCCCACAGGACGCCCGCGCCAACGAAAACGGCGCGATACCCGATCAAGTCGGCGCCGACACCCGCAATCACGGGACCGACGAACGCGCCGGCGCGTTGCATGCCCGCCATCACGGAAATCACGCGGCCGCGCTGCTCGAGGCGCACCGTGTCTGTGATGAACGTGACCCTGCCGAGCACCCAGATGCCGGCACCGGCGCCGAAACCGAGCGCGGCGAAGGACAGCAGGGTGACTTCGGTCGCGGCTGCCGCAAGGAAGGTTGCTACCGTCGCGGTCACGAGCCCCAGGATCATGACGCCGCGGTCGCCGATGCGGGTCACCAGCATGCCGGCGGGTACATCCATCAGCATCGTTCCGGCGCCACGCAGTCCCACAACCGTGGCGGCAAACGCGGGGCCGCCGCCGATTTCGAGGGCGTAGAGCGGCAGCATGATCTGCATGGCGTTCTGTGCGATCGCCGAGAAAAAAGATGGCAGGTAGACGGGCAGCGCTATACCGCGCATCACGGACAGGACGGTAGCCCGGTTGCCGGGTTCCGCCGGATACGAAGTTGTGCGTTCTGGTTCCGGCATCAGTTGACGCGTCCCGCTTCAGAATCCCGCGAGGGCGCCATGGTGCTCACGACGTCGAAGGGAAGAGACAGGACGACAGCGGCAATGATGACGTCAGACACAGGCCTACCGGTCGGTAGCGTAAGACACGCGAAAGTAGACGAAGCGGCCGCCCGGTATGTCGTAGACGGAAGCGTCGTAGCCGTTGATTGAAGCGCTCTGGCTTGCCGGAGGGTCGCGGTCGAGCAAGTTGTTCACGCCCAGGGCGAGGACGACATCGGCGTTGGGTCGCGGCAAGGTGTAGGTCGTCTGGGCATCGTGGTAGGTCGTGCTGGCCAGGTGGTTTCGCGAGGCCGTGTTGTCCTGGTGGTCGGGCATCGAGCAGAGGCCGAGGTTCGTCAGGCTGTCCGGGGTTCCGTCCAGGAAGTCGGAGCACCGCTCTGCCATGCCGTGTATGTAGCGGACGGTCCAGGACGCGTTCCACCTTGCGCGGGTCCAGTCCGCGGCGAGCGTCGACTTCCACGCGGGTTTGCCGCGGTCCGCTTGCGTCTGGCCCGCAAGAGACCGCGTTTCGATGACCGTGCCTTCGGTGTCTTTCAGTAGTTCCGAGTATTCCGCCAGGTAAGTGCCATGCCATTGCAGCCGCCACCCCGACGGCGCGCCAAGAGTAATGCCGAAGTCCCAGCCGTTGGTCTGTATCGCCCCGACGTTGAAAAGCGTGTTGCGGAATCCGGCGATCCCGCCCCGGTCGTTGCGCTGGATGAGCCGGCAGAAGACGTCCACGCGATCGCGATAGCAGCCATCGAGCATGGCTTGGGCGTCGTACCCCGTGATGGCATTGTCGACCTCGTGGTCGTAGTGGGTGAGTTCGAATCGGAGGTCTTCGATCCAATCCAGGTCCAGCGCCCATCCAGGCCGCCAGGCGAGCGAGAGAGTGACGCTCTCGGATGTCTCTGGTTCGAGCAGTTCATTGCCGCCGGTGAGGACGCTGATCTGCGAGCCTAGCTGCGTGTAGCTGCCGTCGGCCGGGACGCCCGCAGCGATGCAGTTGTCGATGACATTCTGGCCGACGTTGGTGGCCAGAAAACCTGCGCATGGGTCCGAGATGACGGCATCGAGGCGGGTGAGACCGCCGAACAGTTCACCGATGTTTGGCGCGCGGAAACCCTCGGTCCAGGTGGCTCGAAACAGCAGGCGGGGCGTCGGTCGCCAGCGCATGCCGATCTTGGCGGTGTTGCCACTGTCGAACGTGCTGTAGTCGAAGTACCGGATCGCTGCCGAGACGTCGATCAGGTCCGCTCCACTGGCGCCGGAAACCAGCGGCGCCTCCATTTCCAGGTACCACTCGGTCACGCGGAATCCGCCCGCCGTGGGTTGTGCCGGCAGACCTGCGGTATCTCCGGCCGACACGACGGGATCGGGATCAAAACTGCCATTCTGCAAACGACGTTCGATGCCGGCCGCGAATCCCAGCGCCCCTGCCGGCAACGCCGCCAGATCTCCCGTGACATTGAAGGTAAGGCTCTTGAGCGCCTGTTCGCTGGAATCGCGCTGCACGAAACCGATCCAGTCCAGCATCTCGGGCGTGATCGTGCCGCGGCCTTCTCCTTGTCCTCCCAGCAGGTTGAGCGGGACGCAGCCGGGGATTCTTGTGCATGCATCCGGGGGTCCGAGGGCTTGCAGCATCTTGCGGGCGTTGTGGGCGCCGTGCTTGGTCTGATCCGCGGCATTGCGCGACCACACGAGATTGGCGTCCCAGTAGAGCGGGCGCCGAAACACCGTCTGCTCTCCCTGGGTCCCCGCCGCGACGTAGTGGGTTGCCACGTCCTGGCGGAAAATCCGCGGGCCGCTTTCCAATGGCCTCCTTGTGACGAAGGCACCTGATCCGACATCAAAACCGAACGGATTGTATGGGTTGGCCGCATCGATCACGATGGCATCCATGACGCTGCCGGATTCAGCCAGCGTTCCCGCCCAGACCGGTTCGGGCGCTGCCTGGTTGACCGACTCGCGTCGGTTGAGGAACGCCCGGGCGTAGATGCGGAGTCTGTCCGATGGGTCGTGCTCCAGACGCGCGAAGGCTCCGGTGCGTTTCGAGGGAGTGAGGGCCAGGTTGTAGGGCGAGTAGTTGAACCGGTCGGCATTGGTCCACGGATGGTAGTCATCGTCCGGCCCGCACGGGTCGGCCGGATCGTAGACGGGGATGCCGGACACACCGTCGTTCAGGGCGCAGTTGACGAACGTATCCGTATTCGGGTCGGTGAAGATGATGCGTCCCTGGGGTGTGAAAGTGCTGCCGTGGGTGACCCCGGTGCCGGGCTTGGGCCAGCGCGTAAGCTCGTGATCGGCGGCGCTCACGCGCTTCTGGTCGGTGTGGCTCAAGTGAACTGAAGCGGAGGTGAAGCCGCGTTCGCCGCCGAGGGACACCTCGATGTCGCTCGTCTCTCCTCCGGCGTCGTACCCGCCGCCGTAAACGCTCGCCGCAAAGCCGTTGGTCCTGCGCGTGATGACATTCACCACGCCGGCGATGGCGTCGGAGCCGTAGATCGCCGAAGCGCCGTCGCGCAGTACTTCCACGCGTTCGATGACGCTAGCCGGAATCGTATTGAGGTCCGTGGCACCCGAAACGCCGCTTCCCGATGAACCGTTCACCCAGCGCACGCCATCCACCAGGACCAGCACGCGTTTCGATCCGAGATGCCGCAGGTCGACCTGCGCAGCGCCGGCCGCCACGCCGCCGCCGTCCGCCGGAAACCCGAAATTGCCGCTGCTGTTGAACCGCGTGGTCAGGGGCGAACCCGATACGGAAAGCCGCGCCAGCATGTCTCCGAGGGACGTGATGCCGGAGCGGTCTCGATCGTCCGCGTCCATGTTGAGCACGGAGTCACGCGCATCGAGCGGGTCGCGTCGGATACGGGAGCCGGTGACAACGATCTCCTCGTCGAACGCGGGTTCGTCGTCGGCCTGTGCCGCCGAATTCGGCCAGGACACCAGCATCGCGAGCGCGATAGACACAGCTACGACGCTTGGTGTTTGCGTATCTGTCAGGCCCGGTAGCGCGCGAACCACACTTCCTCCGAAGGCCAGGACTGCGCCCAGTCGGCATCCGCCCAGGCAATGCTCGTCTGGGCACCGACCGGTGCGCCGAGTTCCAACAGCCGTTCCACGACGAAACCGTTGTCGGTCAGCAGCTCGATCCACTGCCCGTGGGTCAGGTAGAACTCGACTTCGTCGCCGTCTGGCCACTCGACGCTGTAGAGGCCGAGGTAGGGGCGTTGCAATGCCGCCGTCGTCTTCTCGTTCTCGGCATCGGGCATGCACGCTATGGCAAAGCTGGCATTGGTCATGAACACGAGTTGCCCGCCGGGTCGAAGCACCCGCGCGGCTTCCGGAACCCAGCGCAGGGGATCGGCCCAGAGCGCGGCGCCGTATTCCGAGATCGCGAAATCGAAACTGTCGTCGCTGAACGGCAGTCTTTCGCCGATACCCTCCACCAGCGATAAGGGCAGTCCGTGCCGGGCGCGCAATTCACTCGCCGTGGCGAGCTGGTTCGGCGTCGGGTCGATACCGATGACCCGACCGCCTCGCCGTGCCATCCAGGCGCTCACGTAGGCGGTGCCGCACCCGATCTCGAGGCATCGTTTGCCAGTCAGGTCGTCCGGCAGCAACTGCAGGTCCCGTTCCGGCAGCTTCCAGATTCCCCAATAAGGATCGGTGCTGGCCCAGGCGGCGCGGCCGGACTCCGCGTAGCGTGCGGCGAACTGCTGCCAGGCGTCACGGTTGCGGCGCGCATGCTCGGGTGGCGCCTTCACTGTCCTGCCAGTGCCTTGATGTCCTCGATGCGGGCGGCCAACGCTTTCAACGTCGAAGCCACCGCTTCCACGCCTTGCGGCACCTGCTCGTACTGCCGGTGCTCCATGGCTTCGCGAATCCAGGGCAGTGTCTTCGCGCCATAGCCCGTATAGAAACCGGGAGCGTAGATCTGGTGGCGGTACCAGGACCGGCGCGGCAAGCCCTCCTCGCGGGTCAGCAGGCGTTCGCTGGTGAATAGCAGCCGATTGATTTCGCCCAGGACCCCATCGTCGAGATCCGGCGTGACAGCGTAGCCGTGGAGTGCCCGTTCCACGCTGGCCAGGGCGTTGTGTATCGGCGCGAAGTTGAAATGGGGAACGCCCGGTCGCCTCGCGGGCGGGCCCAATGCCTTGGTGGGATCGAGCGCCGCCGCGAACGCACCGCTTTCGATCAGGCGGTTGACCCGCACGACGTCCTGTCGCTCGGCATCGGCGAGGGCCTCGAGGTCCGTCACGTAGCCGCGCACCGTCTCGAGGAGACTCGAGAAATCGAACGGCAGCAACGGAGCGTTGGCCATCCGCAGGGTCGCGCGGCCGGTGACCTGGGCCATGACCACGCCGTAGACGTAGCCTGGGTCGACGAAACGTTCGTAGTGCTCCACCGTGTCGTAGAGCGTGTGGTAAGTGCCGCCCTGGCCTTCGCCGCCCACCGACACGTTGGCAGTGGTGATGCCCGCGTGATGCAGGAACGCCGTGTAGTCCGAGCCGGACCCGAGTGCGGACAGACGCAGCCTTCCGCCTTCGTCCAAAGCCTCGATGGCTGTTTCATCACCGTTGGCGCGAATGCGGGCGCGGTTGCGCTCGCCCACGGACCACCCGGTTTGCGGATCGATCACGTCGCGTTGCACGGCGTCGAAGAACTTCTCCAGGGCGTGACTGCCGCCAATACGCACGAAACCCCGCGCCATCCCGTCCGTGTTGGTGTAGAGCACAGCCTTCTCGGCGAGTTCTTCGCGGTGCTCTTCCACCCATTCCGCTGAGCCCATGAGACCCTGTTCTTCCGCGTCCCAGGCGGCGAAGATGATGGTTCGCGCTGGTGCCTCGGGGAGTTCGGAGATCGCTTTCGCTTCCGCGAGCATGGATACCAGGCCGGAAACGGGATCGCGCGCGCCGTGGTTCCAGGCGTCGTGGTGGTTGCCCCGGATCACCCACTGGTCCGGCCACACCGCCCCCTGGCGCGTCGCAATGACGTTCTGCGCGGTGACGGTATTCCAGTCGAACTTGAGCTGCAGGCGCACCGTGGCCGGTCCGGGTCCGATACGGTAGGTGATGGGCAGTCCGCCGCGCCACTCCGGCGGCGCGATCGGGCCTTCGATGGCATCGAGTAGCGGCAGCGCATCGCCATGGCTGATGGGCAGCGTCGGGATCGTCGCAAGCGATTTCGACTCCTCTATGTCGAGCCGTTTGGCGCCGGCGGTGGCAGCCCAGCCCGGCGTCAGCGGATCGCCACCATAGAGGGGCGTGTACTTGATCGAGCCGCGCTGCACCGCGCTGTCGTTTTTGAACGGGCCTTCCGGGTACGCCTCGCCGAGGACATAGCCGTCGTCGCTCGGGTCGGAATAGATGAGGCAGCCGATTGCGCCGCGTTCGGCGGCGAGTTTTGGCTTGATGGCGCGGAAGGCGTAGCCGTAGCGGACGATCACAATCTTCCCCGCGACATCGATGCCGTAGCGCTCAAGCTGCTCGTAGTCTTCCAGCAGGCCGTAGTTCACATACACGAGCTGACCGGTGACATCGCCGTCGGGCGAATAGGCGTTGTAGGGGGGCAGCACGTCCGGCGACGCGCTGCTCTCATCCCCGGGAACGGCGCGTTCCACCAGGGAAGCCGTGAAGGCGTGCGGTTCGATCATCTCCAGGTGCCGTGTTCTTGGAACCGGGAACAGCACCTCGTAGCTCGCGACTTCGGTGTCGTATCCCCACTCGCTGAAGAGGCGCTTCATGGTCTCGACATTGCGCTGCCCGTGACTGGACCCGACGTGATGGGGTTCTCCGGCCAACTCGTGCATCCAGGTACGCAGGTCGGATGCGTCGAGGTGGCTGTCGAAAGTCGCTTCAAGGCGGCGTTGATCGTCTGCGCCGGCCTCCGTGAATCCTGGTATGGACGCATCGGCAGCGACATTGAGTGTCAGCGCCGAGACGATTGCGATTGCTCGGAACATGGTCGTGGTGCGGGAAATGGCGAAAGCGAGATTGTAACCGCAAGCAGCGATTGGCTTGGGAACCCCCCGAACCCCTTGGGCTGTGCCGACTATTGGTCTCGGCTCTGCTCCGAACCGATCCACTCCAGGGCGCGGCGAATGTGTTCCAGCGGCCGGAACATCGACGAGAACATGTCGCGCACGACGCCGTTCTCGTCCAGCAGGTAGGTGACCCGTCCGGGGATCGGCCCGGTGAATGCGCCGTACCGGCGGCGAACCCTGTTGCCGGGGTCGCTCAGAACGGGGAAGGGCAGAGAATGATGATCGGCGAAGCGTTCATGTGATGCGACCCGACCGCTGTTGATCGCCACCACCTCCGCGCCCGATGCGACGAACTCGTCGTAGTGGTCGCGGAACCCGCAGGCCTGCATCGTACAGCCGGGCGACTCGTCCATGGGATAGAAGAACAGCACCACCTTTCGGCCGCGCAGGGAACTGAGCGAAAAGGTCTCACCGCCCGCCGCCGGCAGGACGAAATCGGGGGCCTCGTCGCCAATAGCTACCTTCATCCTGCGCGCGACCGTATCCATGCTGGGAAAGTCGAGTGATGAAAAGCATACCTATTCCCGGGCTGCGGGACACGATGCTAGTAGATCCTCGGCACGATGCGCCATGGCACCCGCGCCCGGTATTGCTCCCACAGCGGTCCATACTTCCCGGCGCAGCGCCGGTCGTCATCGCGCTCGCGGGGGACGAGCAGCGCGACGTAGTAGAGGGGATAGAGCCAGGGGCCGAGCATCAGCGGCCAGCCGAGGGAGAGGGCGAGACCACAGGCCATGAGGAACTCGCCAAGGTAGTTGACATGTCGTGAGATGCCCCAGAAGCCGCTGCAAAGCACGCTCTGGTTGCCGTCGGAGAAGGTCTCGGGATGAATTCGCCCCAGGAAGGCACGGTCGGGGTCCCGCTTGAAGGCGAACTTCTGCATGTTCGAGCCGCGCGCCAGCGACCAGCCGGCGAAGAAGATGAATGCGGACAGGGCAAGTAGCCAGGCGGGCGTTTGCGGGTTGGGAAGGTCCGCGACAGACCACAGGCCCACTGCGTAGAAGTACGGATAAAAGGTCAGGCACCCCCAGACGAGCTTGAAGCCCAGACGTTCGGCGACGAAGTCGTAGGTGTAGAGGTGAACGCGCTCGAACACGAGGTAGTCGCAGACGAACCAGGTGAACAGGGCGACGTAGAGAACGATGCCCGGCGAGGGATCGTCGGGATGGACGAGGAAGTGGTGCGCCGCGAACGAGAGCAGGTTGAGTTCGAGATAGACCGCGCCGACCAGGTAGAGGAGCATCTTGGCGTCGGCTCGGGCGCGGAGCATCTGCGGGTTGACGCGGCGTCCGAGATAGAGATCCGACCACACGCCACGGCCCTTGTCCGGTGCTGACAACACGACGGCGGCAGTTATCGCGAGGCTCAGCACGAAAGCCCCCGTTACTCCGGACCAGCGGTGCTGCCAGAGCCAGTCCCACGGCATGAGGCCGCTGTATCCGGCGGCGAACCAGAGACCCATGCTGACGGCAAATACGAGCGGGCCATTGAGCCGGTAGCGCAGCAGCGCACCGCTCTGCGCATCACGCACATACCCTTCGACATGGCGCGCGGGGAGGACGAGATGCAGCCCGGATATGGCGGCATAGACGAGCCAGGGCGCGAACAACCCTGCCAGATGATCCGTCACTTCAGATCTTTCGTGTTTTCGGCCATGAGCCGGATCGCCGTCCTGCGCGGCAGCACGCGATCGAAGAGCACGGCAAAGAAACGGTTCAGGGCACCCGGCACCACGCGCGGGCCCTTCCCCAGTGCGTCCAAGGTCTCGCGGGCAACCGCGTCGGCAGTCATCGTCCCGGGTGGGATCCGGTCGGTGGACTTCAGATAGCGCGGTGTGGTGATCGCGCCCGCGCAGGAAACCACGACCTCGACGCCATGCTCGCACAACTCGTGCCAGAGGCTCTCGCCGAGGACGGTGTTGAACGCCTTGCTGGCGGCATAGGCGGCGATGCGGGGAGAACCCTGCATGCCTGCGAGCGACGACATCAGCACTACCGCGCCTCGCCTCCGCTCGCGCATGGAAGGCAGCAGTGCGCGCAGGAACCTGACCGGACCCTGTACGTTGACGTGGAGGAGTTGGTCCAGGGCATCGTCTTCGAGTTCGAGGAAACTGGCCACCGGCACGTAAGCCGCGTTGTAGACGATGACACCCACTTCGAGTTCGGCCGTGGCATCCGAGAGTGACCCGGCGAGCGCCGGGCTCGCGAGGTCCAGCACCAGAACCCGGACTTCAATGCGGTGATCTTGGCGCAGCCTGTCCGCGACCGCTTGAAGCGCGTCGCCGCGCCGCGCGATCAGCAGAAGATGCATGCGGCGTTTGGCAAGCTCTGTCGCGAACGCCGCGCCAAGACCTTCGGAAGCCCCGGCGACCACCGCCCAATTGCCGTAACGCGTTGGAAAGTCACGCATATCAGGTCGCTCCTCGTTCATGCCCGGGCATCGGCAAGGCCTGGCTCGCATCATACCGAACGCCCGCCGCGCCAAGATTGCTGGGGAGCACTCGGCAAGCCGACGTGCGCTCCTTTGTTCGCCCGCCTTCGACAGACGAGAAGAACCATGGACTGAAGGCGCGAACGGCATCGCGCCGCGGAACGCGGCTCGGCTAAGAAACAGTTTTGGAATCGATTGTTAGCGTCGGAGCACTGGATTACATTCTCCTCGTGCCAGTAATGATCCCATTGACCAACGCGCCGGCAGTTGTATGCCATGCTGGTTCGGGTTCGAACCCGGCCAATTCGGACGGGCCCCGCAATGCGTGTCTGGCGGGCCTCGACGCCATCGCCCGTGGTAACGGCGCGCTGGACGCCGCCATCGCGGCGACGCAATTCCTCGAAGACGACGTACGCTTTAACGCCGGAACCGGCTCGAATCTCCGCCTGGACGGGACCATCCAGATGGATGCGTCATGCATGACGAGCGGTGGGGACTTTGCCGCAGTGGCTGCCATCGAGCGTGTCAGGAACCCCGTCGCTGTCGCCAAACGCCTGCTCGGGACCCCGCAAATTGTGCTTGTGGCGGATGGTGCCACGGCATTTGCCCGTCGCTGCGGCTTTGCCGACCATGATCCGGTGACACCGGCAGCGCAGTCCCGGCTCCGGAAAGTACTGGCCGTTACCGACACGCTTGGGGAATGGTCGAGGTCCGAGCTGGAACGGGCCTGGAACTACGATACGCCGTTACGCGAGGCCTTGGGTTGTGACACGGTAGGCAGTGTCGCATGGGACGGTAAGGGATTTGCGTCCAGCCTCAGCACCGGGGGCACAACGACGGTTCTGCGCGGGCGTGTGGGTGATGTCCCCTTGCCCGGTTGCGGCTTGTTTACCGGTATTCACGGCGCCATCGTCGCGACGGGCGACGGCGAATACATCGCTAGATCTCTGTTGGCCTATCGGGCCTACGCCGAGCTCGAACGGGGGCGAAGCCCAGAGCAGGTTGTGCAATGGGCTCTCGACGAACTCGCCGAAGGCGTGGATATTGGAGTCATCGTCATGAATCAGACCGGCTTCGCGGGAGGCGCCAGGCGAGGCATGGCCTGGCACGGCCAGTGCGGCGGTGCATAAACCTGTGTTGCACGTATCCATGGATAGCGTTACGGTGAATGCGTGCGCCCCAGAGCGCACCTGATCCGCGGGTAGGGCCATGCCCATCTGGTTGTAGAGATACGACACGATCCTCTTTTCTGTCCAAGGTGCGGATATTGGGCTTGATGAAAGGAGGTCATTCATGACTACCCGATATCCAGGTTCGAACCTGGAGAACCTCAAGAAGCAGGCGAAGTCACTGCTGAAGTCTGTCCGGGACAACGACCGGGCCGCGCTCGAACGCGTCGCGCCTTACGTCAAGGACAGAGCGAACTTCAAACTCAACGATGCCCAACTCGTCATCGCGCGCGAACGCGGATACGCGAGTTGGGCCAGGCTCAAGACGTTCCTCGAGGAATCCGTTGGCGCATTCGTCGCTGCGGCCAACAACGGCGACATCGACATCGCAAGAGCGATGCTGGCCCGAGAGCCGCACTTGGCCCAGGCGCCAAGGGCGCTTTTTCGCGCAGCCGCAATGGGCAAGATCGACATGGTTCGCCTGCTCGTCGAGCATGGCGCCGATGTAAACGCCGCGACGGCGGAAGACAGTTCCTACGTCGGCACACCGCTGCTCGCGGCGACCGAAATGCTGAACGAAGCGCCGGACACGGTCGCGCTGCTGCTTGAACTCGGCGCCAACCCCAATCTCGAAGCGGGCGGCGAGACGCCGCTGCATATGGCCATGGGGACATATGCGCGTACGCCCGACAAGCATGCGGTCATCGAGTTGCTGCTCGACGCCGGCGCGACGCACGATCAGCCCGAGGCGGTCATGGCGATCCAGCGCTGCCGTATCGATCTGCTGACGGCGCTGCTCGATGCAGACCCGCAGCTCGTGCATCAGCGCTTCGAAGAGGTCGACTACCTGTGGCTCCCGTTCAACCGTCCCGGGCCAACACTGCTGCACATCGCCGCGGACTACAATGAGGTCGAGATGGGGCGACTGTTGTTGTCACGCGGCGCTGATATCAACGCCCGCGCCGGGGGCAGCCACGGCCAGAGCCCGATCTTTCACACCGTCGCATCCTGGTCGGCAATCTCGCCGGATGGCCACTGCTTGCCGTTTCTCGAACTGTTGCTTGCGCACGGTGCGGACCTGGCGCTGCGCGCCAGCGTGCAGTTCGAAACCCTGGGCGCATCCAACTGCGAGGGACAAGTGCGCGACGTTACGCCGCTCGAATTCGCCCTGGCGTTCGCCGATGGACCGGAATGGCGAAACAGCCAGCCAGCGTTGGCGCTGCTTCAACAGCGGGGTGCCAACAGAAGTGTTGACAAGCCGTGAGCGGCCCCTATACTCGCGCGCCTCCCATCGGCACAAGCGGATTTTGGGGAACGTGAATTCATTGATTCTGGCAACGGCAAAGCGTCCTCTCGGCGCCCATTTGCCGAGTGCGTCGCTACCGTCGCAGTCCATCGACCGCGGCGGTGCGCGTGCGTGCGAGGACGAAACCACGGTGCGTTGACTTTCCTTGGAGTAGTTCCTGGAAGGCGGCGCTTCGGCCTTCCAGGGAAGAGAGCCCTGGTCGGTCATCGAACAGGGCTTTTTTTATGGCTTGACGAAATATCTGGATCGCGCCGCGCCGGGTTTCCGGTGCGGCGAGGGCCGAGGCGAAATGCCTCGTCCGACCTGGGGTTGGGCGGCGTGCGGCGTTCTGATGGCGCGGGTTCTTGAATCCCGCCCGGCGCACTCACGCTACCCATCGCACGGTGTGTACCGAGCGGTCTGTGCGCACCCAACCTGTGGAATCAGCTCAATAGGTAGAGCACCGGTTTAGGGAACTGGGCGTTGCCGGTTCGATTCCGGCATTCCAATTGTCGACTTCCTTGAAAGAGGTCACACGGCTGATAACCGTGCATATCGCTGGTAACGGGCGTTATTCGTTACACGGGCGCCCGTTCCCGGCGTCTGCCCTTGAAGGGCTGGCGCGGCAACGACGGAGCCGACGGGTGGGCTGGCTTGGCTCCTGCCGAGCCGGCGGCTGTCGTATCCGGCGGATCGCCCGCGAGGTGTCGCTTGAACGCTTCATCCCTCTCGAGGGAATTGAGGCGAGAGAGCGTCGCCCGCGCGCGGTACGTCCGATGCGTCGGCACCATCGGTCCGCGACGGTGTTGTGGGAACGGGCGCATTTATTGGAGAGAAAAGAGGAGGGCAGGCCATGTTGTTTGTTCAGAAATTCATCGTGCTGAAGCACGAACGCGGACTCCTGTTCAAGGACGGAGACTTCATCCGTTTCCTTGAACCGGGTACGTACCGCTTTCGCGGGCTTCGCCGACGCTACAACGTAGAGCGTTTCGACCTGGCCGAGCCGATGTTCGCGCACCGGCTCGTAGACTACCTGGTCGAGGCTGAGCGCGTGGACATCGATCGGTTGTTCACGCTGGTCGAGACGGGTGCCAACGAAGTGGCGGTCGTATACCAGAACGCGCGCATCGGCGAGGTCATTGGCCCGGCGGAGCGAAAGCTCTACTGGAAGGGACCGGTGGAGACGCGCGTGGACCGGTTCGACCTGGACGCGGGACTCGCGCTTGACGCGAAACTCGCCCGAGAACTCGCGGCCTTGAGCCCTCTTCGAGGTTTGGGCCAGTACGGCGTTTACACGCGCGAGGTGCCGGATGGGCACGTCGGGCTGCTGTACGTCGACGGCAAGCTGACCGGTTCGCTGGAGCCGGGCGCGCACGCGTTCTGGACATACGGCCCCGCCGTGAAGGTCGAGGTCGTGGACCTGCGCGTGAAGACGCTGGACGTGCAGGGTCAGGAAATCCTGACCCGCGACAAGGTCAGCCTGCGCGTCAACCTGACCGCAACCTACCGGTTCGTGGACGCGGAAAAGGCCGTGCGCGCGGCGAAGGATCCGCTGGATCACCTGTACAAGGAGATCCAGTTCGGTCTGCGTGCCGCCGTCGGCACGCGCACGCTCGATGCGTTGCTGGAGGACAAGTCGGTGATTGACCGGATTGTCGCCGAGCGCGTCGGCGAACGCTTCGCCGAGATCGGCATCGCCGTCGAAAGCGTCGGCGTCAAGGACATCATCTTGCCGGGCGACATGAAAGACCTGCTCGGTAAGGTGGTGGAAGCCGAGAAAGCGGCGCAGGCCAACGTGATCCGACGTCGCGAAGAAACCAACGCGACGCGGTCGCTGCTCAACACGGCCAAGGTCATGGAGAGCAACGCCGTGGCGCTGCGGCTGAAAGAGCTGGAGACGCTGGAAAAGGTCACCGAGAAGGTCGGCAACCTGTCTGTCTACGGCGGCCTGGACGGCGTGCTGAACGAACTGGTTCGCCTGAAGCAGTGAGTTCACATTTGGGGGAGCGGGCGGATGCTGCCTGCTCCCCTTTTTTCTGTTGACGGGCAAGGGATGCGTCGAACACCCGTTTCACCCTCACTTCGCGTTGGGCACGGGCTTCCTAACGCCATCGAGACGCGGCACACTTGCAACAAGTCTCAACGTCACCAACCCAACAAGGAGTACCCATGCCCGACTACGACGGCACGATCACCCTTTCCATCCCCGTGCAGGATCTCGATGCATCACTGGCATGGTTCGCCGACAAGCTGGGCTTCCAGGAAATGTTCAAGGTCGCCGAAGCCGGCTGGGCTGAGGTGAGCACCCCCGCCGAGGGCGTCACCATCGGCCTCAACCAGGGCGCTGAGGGGACCGGCGGTGCGACGCCCGTGTTCGGGGTCGAAGACATCGACGCCGCGCGCGCCGAACTTGAGGCCAATGGCGTGCAGTTCGAAGGCGAAACGATTGAGCTTCCCGGCATGGTCAAGCTGGCGACGTTCCTCGACCCGAACGGCAATAGCTACATGTTCGCCCAGTCGCTGATGGGCGGATAAGCCGCGACGCTCGGATTGGGGGATAGTCGATGCCGAAGCCGACCAGCAAGAAGTACATCGAGGATCTTGATCCGGTCGAGTTCATGGCAGTCCTGGACGAGGGCGGTCGCAAGTTCAACGAGGAATGCGACCGGTTGGGGATATCGCGCGTGATCGAGATCGACGGCGAGACGGTCCTTTACCACCCCGACGGATCCTACACGCCGATGCCGGACCCGGATGATCGAGAAGCCGTCCTCGCCCTGTTCCGGCAGTACAAGGTCTCGCTGGATGGCGTTCGATACCACTGACCGGCCGCGCTTCACGCTGTTTGCGGGCCCGAACGGGTCGGGCAAGACCACGGCGTACCGCCGCCTTCTGGATGCGGGCTACGAGGCCGGCGAATACCTGAATGCGGACGATATCGCGAGACGGTTGGCGGCGACCTCGAGCCAGACTTCGGCAGAAGTAAGGGCCGGACGGGAAGTGATCCAGCGCACGCGATCGCTGATCGCGACGCGAAAGCCGCTCGTGCGGGAAACCACGCTGTCGGGCCAGGAGATCCTTCGCAGCGTTTCCTCCGCGCGTGCGGCGGGCTTTCGTATCGTCGTGGTGTTCATCGGTATCCAGTCGACGAAGACAACCAGGAGCCGAGTCACGTTTCGCGCCGCATCGGGAGGTCACGACATTTCGCGACAGGCCCAGGAAAGGCGGCTTCCCCGTGCGTTGGACAACGCACGCCGAGTCGCCGGCGTTGCTGACGTCGTCTACTTCCTGGACAACGCGGGGCAGCAACACAGACTGGTGGCGACCGTGTGCGAGGGCATGGTCACGTTCATGGATCCTCCGCCAGCGAATTGGCTGGAACGGGCGATTGCCGGTTTGCCGCGTGCGCCGTCACTCGTCTCGCGGGACGAGGCCCTGAGGCGGTTGCGCGAGGCGGAGAGATTGTCTGACAGTCTGCGAGTCAGGGAGAGCGAGACGGCCTACTCGGCGTGACCTCGAGGAGGCGAGCGTGGATCGCCGCTCCAGCCGTTGCCGTATTCGACCGCTACGAACCCCCGGCATAGCGCTGGCTGATAGCGGCCTGCCGCGCCGCCACGATCCGCGCGCGTTCCGCGGGATCGACTCTCGGCGTGTCGGCGGGCAAGTGCTGGTCGAGGTCGGTGAGCTTGATAAGGCGGGCGGAGATGTCGGTCGGATACTCGATGCAATACGTCCAGCGGGCATAGAGCGACCCCTCGGCCCAGCCGGCGGTGTCCAGCCAGTTCTGAACGCCCGGGTCCTTGAGGCTGATGACGTAGCGCACGCGGCCATCCGCGTCGACGTGGGCAGTGCGGTGATTCAGGCTCGCCTGGTGGCTCGCGTAGTCGAGCGACTCCATCCACGGATTGGCGAGTTGGATGTTGGTGTACCGACAGTCGGCGGTGGGTGCCTCTACCAGCAGCGCTTCGTCCTCTTGCAGTCGGAAGTAGCCCCGGGAAGCTGCCTGGAAGGGGTCGGCCATGGGCAGATTCGGATCCGCCACGGCGGGTTCCGACACCTCGTTGGGGCTGAGCGCAAGCTGAAAGCTGATCCGATGCGCGATGGTGAGCAGTTCTCTCAGGTCGCGGGTCTGGGTGACGGCGTCGTCGAGTCTTTGGGCGATCGACTCGGGCGTCGGGCGGGGCGAACCCTTGCCGAGGGTGGTGAGATTGAGGACTTCCCACAGTCCCTCATCGGTCTTCTCCCAGTCGGAGACCAGTCGTCGTATCACGACGATGAAGGCGTCCGGCTCCAGCTTGAGCCAGTCGCCTTCGGCCGACGTGGCGCTTAAGGTCAGGACAAAGTCGCCGTTCTCGTCCGAGGCGAGATCGTCCGAGGCGATGCTCGATACCGTGCGGATGTCCGACACCGGCGTGTGGCCCAGCATTCCGCTGTAGACGTTGATCGTCACGAGGTCGAAGTTGCGCGTGTTCCCGCGTAGCCGGTAGGTGTGATCGCCACGCACGGGAAACGCGAGATAGGGATTGTCCGGATTGTCCCAGCCGATGCGCGCGACGGTGTTCGGGAAGCGCGAGAACCGCGGATATTCCGGGTCGCGATAGTCCATGGAGTCGGCCAGGAAGGTGGCGAGAAAGCGGGCGATGTGCCGATACCCCGCCGCAGCGGCCTGTTCGTCGCGATTGAACGGAGCGTTCTCGATAACACCGTTGAGGTCCCCGACGTTCTCGGCGAACCGCCCCCAGGCCGCGTTCATCGCCTCCTGCTCTTCCGACTGGGGGTTGAAGAAGAACGCAAAATACAGCGCCAGCGCAACGGCGACGAGAGCCGCCAGGCAGTAGCCGAGAATTTTCATCGCGGGTTCTCTCGGGTTGAGTCACATGCGGTCCAATGTTGCTTTGATGGGGTTGCCCGGCGCAATCGACGAACGCGTGTTTGGGATGTCCTTCGTAATCCAGTGCGTCATCTCGTTGGCCATCTGACAGGCATGGGAAAATACCTGGGACGGACGGCCTGGGCCGTGTTGGCGAAGGCGACGGTCGTGTTGCTGTGGGTCGTCGAAATCGGCGGCCGTGTGTACTTGCTCACGCTGATGTAGTGCCCTCGACGTGTGGCAGTACGACTGCGTGTGCCTCGGTGTGCTCGCGGTCGCAAACCGGGAATGGGCGTTTCCCGCTTTTGCGGGTTTCCTGCACCTTCTCCTGGGGACGCTCTCCTAGCATCTGTCCATCTACGGCGAAATGCGGTGTTGCCCATGAGCGAGGAACATTCGGAGTCAACTCTCCCATCTGGGGGCATGCGGGGTATTGGGCTAAGCCAGCGCTCGGTTTCTCTACGGTTCGTCGTCGTCGCCGCGCTCATTTTGGCTTCGTTGATTCCGCTCGGGCTCGTGAGATGTACGGCCGGTGACCGGGAGGGGTACCGCGAGGAAGCCATAGGGGGCATTGCCCATTCCTGGGGAGAGGAGCAGCGCATCGTCGGGCCCATCATGTTCATCCCCATCGATGACAGCGGGCGCGAGCGTCGCGATGCCGATCAGGTGGAGGTCGCGCCCGAGCGGCTGGACATCCGTATCGTTGACGACAGCATCAGCGGACGCCGCCAGAACTACCTGGCGGTGATGCCCGAGCACATTGACATCCAGATGAGGACCAGTCACGAGATGCGCCGGCGCGGGATTTTCGAGGTGGCCGCATTCAGTGTTGACGTCGCTGCCGAGGGCGTGTTCGCGCCGCTTGACGTGAACGACCTGGAAGACCGGTTCGGCGCGCTACGTTTGGATTTGGCTTTCCTCGGTGTCGGCATCTCCGATCCGCGCGGGATTCGTGAGGCGACCCTGGTGTGGCGAGACGCGGAGGTGAGATTGAGTGCCCCGTCGAGTGGCGAACCGGTCGAGAACGGCCTGACCGCCGGACTGGGGGAGGACGCGACGCTTGGCGGCGAGTTTTCCCTGGCGCTCGATCTGCGGGGCATCGGTCGCTTCTCGGCGGTGCCGGTGGGCGATAGTTCGACGTTGGCGATGAAATCCAGTTGGCCGCATCCGAGCTTCGATGGCCGCCTGCTGCCGGACACGCACGACATCCACGGTCGCGGTTTCACGGCCTCGTGGACTACCGGGCACTTGGCGCGGGGGTTCTCGAGCATGATGGAGATTTCGTCGATCGAGGGCGGATATTTCAAGGACAAGGACTTGGGTTTTAGCGCCTTCGAACCCTTCGACCTGTATCTTGGCGTCGAGCGGAGCACCAAGTACGGCATCCTGTTCGTGCTCCTGACGCTCGTGAGCGTGCTCTGTCTTGAGCTGGCTACCGGCATCCGATTTCACTTCGTGCAGTATGCGGTGACGAGCGCTGCGCTCGTGCTTTTCTTCCTGACGCTCCTGGCCCTGGCGGAACACATCGGCTTCACACTGGGCTATGCCCTGGCGGCGACGGTGCTTTCGGGGATGATCGCCTGGTACGCCAACGGTTCGACCGGCAATCGACGGCTCGCGGGCGCGGCGTTCTGCGGGCTCGTGGCCTTGTACGCCGTGCTCTACGCGATTCTGCGGCTGGAGTCGTTGGCGCTGCTTGTCGGGACCGTGGTGCTGCTTGCGGCGCTGGCGATGCTCATGCGCGTAACGCGGGGGCTGACGCCGACCGCCGAAGCAGTAGTGCCCGATTGACGGGTTGCCGTATCAGATCGCCTTCGCTTCGCGCAGGGCGGCGATTTCGGTATCGCTGATACCGGCTTCCCGGAGCACCTCATCGGTGTGCTCGCCGAGTTCGGGCACGGCGGCGTTCGGTTCCAGGGGCGTCTCGCTCATGCGGATCGGCGTTGCCACGATCCCGCGGCTGTCGCCGTCACGGTCTGGCGCTTCGGTGAAGTAGCCGTTTTCCCAGGTGCCGGGATCGGCCAGCGCCTGTCGATGGTCGCGCACCGGCGCGTACCGAACGCCGGTGTCACGCAGGGTGTCGCACCAGGCGTCGGTAGTCCGGGTTCTGAACACCTGCGCCAGTTCTTCACGTAGCCAGGCATGGACTTCCGGCGTCATTTCCCTGTCCTGCAGACGCTTGTCGACGGTCAGGTCGGGGCGTTCGAGGGCGATGAAAAACGCGTCCTTTTCGCGGCCACGCACACCGACGATGGCGATCCAGCCGTCGGCCGTGGGGAAGAGGTCGTAGATGGTCCTGATCATCGGATGACCGAGGTTCGCGCGCCCGGCGACCCGATCGGTCAGCATGAGATGAGTGTATTCGGCGGCTTGCGCCCAGATCTGTCCCCCGAGAAGCGACACGTCGACCTGTTGCCCGCGGCTGGTGTGGTTCCTGTGGTGCAGCGCCGACAGGATTCCCGCGACCATGTTCAGCGAGGCGATGTGATCGGCGATGAAGATGGCGACGGGAGACGCCGGATCGCCGTCGCGTCCCGTGGTGCTCACCAGTCCGCCGGCGGCCTGCGCCGCGAGGTCGGCGCCCTGGCGCGCGGCGTCGGGTCCCAATGATCCGAAAGTGCTTCCCTGGGCGCAGATGATGCGCGGATTGACGGCGGCGAGATCGTCGTGGCCGAGTCCCCACTTTTCCATGGTGCCGGGTGTGAAGTTGGTGATCACCACATCGGCGTCTCGAACCAGGCGCTTGAAGACCTCCGCGCCCTCGGGATGGCCGAGGTTCAGGGAAACGCTGCGTTTGCCACGGTTGCAGGCGCTGAAGACGGCACTACGCGGATCGCCCGGTTCGACCTTGATGTTGCGGCTGTGGTCGCCGTATCCCGGGAGTTCGATCTTGACGACATCGGCGCCCATGTCGCCCAGCAGCAGCGAGGCCTGGGGGCCCTGAATCAACAGGCCCGCCTCGAGTACCCGAATGCCGTCTAGTGGTCCTGCCACGATAGCTCCTCCCGTATCTCTCCTTGTGATGAGCTCCCCGGGGCGCCAGCAGGCTCAGGGTTCTCCTCTCCGTGTAGGGCGTCGAGAAATGCCGCGCCGTAGCGCTCAAGTTTAGCTTGGCCGACGCCGTGTATGGCCAGCATCTCCTCGAGGGAGACCGGACGCCGATGCAGCATCTCCTTCAGCGTCGCGTCGTGGAAGATCACATAGGGCGGCACGCCCGCCTCCTCCGCCAGGTCCCGACGGCACTGCCGCAGCGTTTCCCAAAGGTCCTGGTCCTTGGGATCGACTTCGAACACTTCCCGCTGGCTGACGGTCCGGACACGGGGTTTGACGGATGCATCCTTGCGTAGCCGCACCGTCCTTTCGCCGCGCAGCACGGCCCTGGCGTCGGCCGTCAGACGCAGCGCTCCGAAGCGTGCGTCGTCGGCGCGCACGAATCCCTGGACCATGAGCTGGCGCACGAACGAGCGCCACTCGGTGACCGAGAGGTCGGCCCCGATACCGTAGGTGCTCAACCGTTCGTGCCCCCATTGGCGAATCTTCTCCGTGTCTTTGCCGCGCAGGACGTCGATCACGTGGCCCGCTCCGAAGCGCTGGCCGGTGCGATAGATGGCGGAGAGGAGCTTCTGCGCCGCGGTGGTGCCGTCCTGCGTCTCGGGCGGCGTCAGGCACACGTCGCAATTGCCGCAGTCCTCCGGGAGATCGTCGCCGAAGTGCCGGAGCAGCGCGCGGCGTCTGCAAGTCGTCACCTCGCACCAGCCGAGCAGGGCGTCGAGCTTGCCGCGTTCGATCCGCTTGTGCTGATCGTCGGCCTCGGACATGTCCACCATCTGGCGCATTCGAACCACGTCCTGCAAACCATAGACCATCCATGCTTCCGCCGGCTCGCCGTCGCGGCCGGACCGGCCGGTTTCCTGGTAGTAGGCCTCGACACTCTTCGGCAGGTCCACGTGGGCGACGAAACGGACATCGGGCTTGTCGATGCCCATGCCGAACGCGATCGTGGCGACAACGATGACACCGTCCTCGCGCAGGAACCGGCCCTGTGATGTGGCGCGGACATCGCCGGGCAAGCCGGCATGGTAGGGCAGCGCGGTGAACCCGCGCGCGTTCAGCATTTCCGCGATCGATTCCGTTTTCTTGCGCGTCATCGCGTAGACGATTCCCGCTTCACCGCGGCGCTCTTCGAGAAAGGCGCGCAACTGGGCGTTGGCGTCGGTCTTCGCGCGCACGGTGTAGCGGATGTTGGGCCGGTCGAAACCGCTGACAAAGCGCTTGGCCCCGGAGTCGAACGCAAGCTTCGCCAGGATATCGTCGCGCGTGGTGGCGTCCGCCGTGGCCGTCAGCGCCATGCGCGGAACGCCCGGGAACCGGTCGCGCAATACGTCAAGACCGAGATAGTCCTGGCGGAAGTCGTGGCCCCATTGCGATACGCAGTGCGCCTCGTCGATGGCGATCAGGGACAGGTCGACGCCCGCGAGGAGGGACAACGTGTCTTCCTGCAACAGACGCTCCGGTGCGAGATACAGCAAGTCGAGCGCGCCTGCCCGCACTGCTTCGATGATGCGCCATTGCTCGTCGTACGCGAGGGTCGAATTCAGGAACGCGGCACGAACGCCGAGTTGCCGCAGGGCGCCGACCTGGTCCTGCATCAACGCGATGAGCGGCGAGACGACGAGACCGGTTCCCGGCCGCATGATGGAGGGCAACTGGTAGCACAGGGACTTGCCGGCGCCCGTGGGCATGACGACCAGGGTGTCGCGGCCTGCGAGCGCGGCGGCGAGGACCTCTTCCTGGGCGTCGCGAAAGTCGGTATAGCCGTAGACCTCCCGCAGCAGGTCACGCGCGTGCTGGAGCATCCCGCCCGTCACGGTTTGTTCTGACTCATCATGAATCCGTTGCCCTCCGGGTCGGTGAGTTCGGCGAGGTAGATGCCTTCATCGCCGCGATCCTCCGGACCGGACCGGACGCGACCGCCTCCCTGGGTCACCGCCTCGCACGCGGCATCGATGTCCTCCACCGTGAACGAGAGTCCGGTGCGCCTGAACTCTCCGCTGCCGCCTCCGTGCAGCGCGATGATCGCCGTGCCGAAGGTCAGCTCGCTCCACCAGGGCGAGCTTACCGTGAGGTCGAGCCCGATCACGTCGCGGTAGAACGCGACGGCTCGATCCATGTCCTGCGCGGACAGCATGAACTTGGTCCCGACAAGGCCGAACTGCCCCGTGCGTGTGGAATCCTGTGACATCGTGTCCTCCCGTCGCTCTCTCAGGACGCCCGCAGGCACGACTCCACAAGCATAGGCGTCACATTGAGGCTGTCGTTGATCAGCGTGATGATGCCGTGGCCGCTGCAGACCTCGTCCGGGGCGGGGTTTGTATGTACGCCGCGCTGGTCGAAGTAGCCCATCGGGATGCCGGCGTTGCCGCGCGCGAAACTCACCACCACGTCGCGCCAGAGCAGCCCCTCGAAGTGCGCGTCGAACCGCGCCAGCCGTCCGGCTTCGTGGGTGAACATCGTTTCCAGCACCTGTTCGACGCCGGGCGCGGTCAACGCGCGCACGACGAATTCCGGGTAGGCGCGGATCGGTCGGATCACGGTGGTGGCGCCGGCTTCGAGGATGCGTTGGCGGTTTGCGTCATCCACGACCTCGGCCACGATGGTGGCTTGCGTTCCCAACTCGCGGATGCGGCCGAGGATGTCGTACGTGTGCGCGTCCGAGCGGGCATCGTAGATTTCGTCGGCGACGATGATGATGCAGCGCGCGTGGCTGACGTTGGCTGCGGCCAGGTTCTCGGAGTTCTCGGCCATGGCGCGGTACAGGGTGACGCCGGCATCGACGAGTTCGTTGCCCAGGCCGTCCTCGAAGTCGGGCGTCAGCAACTGTATCGGAATGTCGCCGAGGCGCGGCGCACGCCGGACGTGGTCCACCAGCCGCGGCAGGTAGTTCTCGGCGTCCTGGGCCGGGACGTTGATTACCAGCAGATGATCTTTCATGTTGCTCCACCTGATTTCCCCGCGCCGCCGGCGATCCCGTTGCAGCGCGCGATAGTCGAATATGTACGTGGCGATCTGCGCCAGCAGGAAGGTTCCGAAGACATAGATGCACACCACCGTGGCCAATCGCCCGGCGGCTGTGACAGCGGAAGCGTCGCCGTAGCCGACCGTCGTCGCGGTGGTCATCGTGAGCCACGCGGCATCGCCGGGGGTCATGTCCTCGAACACGATCATCGCCACCACGTGCAGGCAGAACAGTCCCGCGAACAGGGCGGCCGTCAGATACAGGCGCCGCTTGATCGCGCCGGCGACGTACCGCGTGTAGCGCAGGTATCGCCGTCGGCGCAGGAGTCGCCAGAGCATAGGGGCAGGCAAGGGGGTTATCGCGACAGTCGCATCGCCGAAGAGACTATCAGGGCGATGCCGAGTGCTTCAATGCGACGGGATGATGGCTTACGCGTCGTCCAGTTGTGACTCGATCTCTTCCAGCACGCAACGTTTCAGGGCTTGCGGGTCGGCATCCGGCTTGGCGTAACGCTCTGCGAGGACGCGGAGGTCGGAATCGCTGAAGGACAGGCTGATGCGCGGGCGCTGTATCTTGGAGAAGGGCAGCCCCACGAGTTTTCTCACGTAGTCGGAATAGCTCAGGTCCGCCGCCGCCGCGGCGAGGCGGACCTTGCGCAGCAGCGACTGGCGGAACTCGAAGTGAACCTGGATCTTCCGCAGCGCCTGCCGTTCAGCCTGAAACCGCCCCGGCTTCGGTTCGCGGACGGCGCGACGCGAAGATGCGCTCATCCCTGGCCCGGCCACATCGACTCGATGACGTCCGGCGGGCAGTTCACTTCGGCGAACACTTCCGTCTCGCCGTCCGCCGAGACCTCGACGCTGAGGCCATAGCGACCGGAGTCATCCTCGCATTCGTGGCAACGCAGTTCCTCGGCATCGTCGTCCTGCAGCCGCGATGGCGTTTCGCCGCGACAGTCGCGGTCGTAGTAGTAGCCCTCGGCCCACTTCTTCGTCTGCGCGTAGCGGTCCGCTATCCATCCCTCGTACTTTGGAAGGGGATCGGTCACCTCAAGTTGGGCGAAGTCTTCGTCCCACAGCGCGGCGAACGCATCCTCGTCGAAGAGCCGCAACACATCGGCACGGGGCACCGTTCGGGAAAGGGACATTTGGCTTGCGTCACCGGCGTCGAACCCGAGATAGACCCGGTCTCCGCCGGTTCCGTCCAGGGTAAGTTCGGCGTAGAGGCCGTCTTCGAAGTGATACGCGCCCACCGAGCTGACCTCGAACGTCTGTCCCTGGACCTCCGGCGGCAGGAGCAGGCGGTGCTTGAACGTCAGGAGGTCGCCGGCCGCGAGATCGCCCGGACCGGACAGTTGGCGCGGCGAGTCGTCGTCGCGCTTGCCGAAACGGCTCCTGAGTATTTTTCGAAGCACGGCTCGGTCAGCCCGATTGCCTGGCCTTGAGCCGCGCGAGAACGTCCGATCCCGCCGACGCGCCCGAAGCGCCGATTCCCTTGGCCTTCAGTTTCGCGTCGATGTCGTCGACACCTTCCTGCGACTCCAGCCATTCCCCGGCTTCCATGCGGTCCTGCCAGTTCTGCTGCTTGGCCTTCACGCGGTCGAGCGCCTGGGATACCCGGTGTCCCTTCGATCCCGTCGCGGCGAAGTTGCGCGAGACGCTTTCCGTGGCGCGCTGCAGCTCCTGTACCGTTCGCACCTTGTCCAGTTCACGCTTGTTCTTCTGGATGGTTCGCTCCCGGGCCTTGATCATGGCGTGGATCTTGTTGACCTCCTCGTTCAGTGCCGCCTGTTCGCCGGCCTTGTCGTCGCGCTCGCCTTCCAGTTCGGCGATGCGCTCGGCGACCTCGGTCGCGAGTGCCTCCTCGCCGGCGTTGAGTGCCGCGATAGCCTTCTGCTCGTAGTCGGCGATGTCCGCGCCCAAGGTGGACAGATCCCGCTTGAGGCCAATCTCGGAACTCTTCATGCGCGTCAGGCTCTGCTTTGCGCTGGCTATCGCCGACTCGGCGTCGCGAATCTCCTGTTCGAGAATGCGAATGGCGTTGGCGTCGACAATAGCCTCGCCGACTTCGTTGGCGCCTCCTCTCACGGCCTGCATCAGGTCTTTCAGTACACCCATGTTGTTTGCCTCTCTCGTGTTGCTTTGCTTCGGTTTGTCGCGTGAATCCCCTGAATTCGGTTCAGGCCAGCAGGTGTTCCACTGCTTCGAGGACGTCGATGGTGTTTTCCGCCTGGACCTCGAGTTCGTGGGCGATCACCTCGAACCGCGTCGACAGCGCCATGGCGCCGAAGAGAATGTAGGTCTCTCCCTGCAAGCCGATGGATGACAGCGGCACGGCGGGGCTCAGGCGCAGGAAAATCGCATTGAGCTCCTCGATATTGTCGGGCTCGACTTCGGAAATGTTGAAAAGGGGTGTCACCGCGAGGATCTGCGTCTCGGTCTGGGTGACGTGGATGGGGAATTCGTCGTTGTTCGAGCAGGTGACCTCCAGGATATCTTGCTCCGTCACGAGCGCATCGAAGGTGGTGCCTTCCTCGCCGTCGAAATCATTCAGCCGGAAGGCCAGCTCGTCCAAGGTCATCGCGTATCTCCCAGTTTCCTTTGTGGTCGTTCCCGCCGACAGCGGTAACTGTCGAAAGCACACTATGACATATTATGTCATCGGTCAAGCGTTAGTTGGACGGGCGTTCGCTGAAGCACTCGAAGGGTCTTCGATCAACGGGCTAGGCGGGAATTGCCGAGAGTCCGCAAATCGGTGCGCGAAATTTGCTTACTCGGCCTTGACTTTGGGGACCATAGGATCATTATCGCGCGCTTCGTTCCGCCAGCCCCCTTGCGGGGGGTCTTTCGGCGGCTCGGCATGTTGGCACTGGAGAGGCTCCCATGTTCGACCGAGCGGTCTCGTTTACCGAGGTTTTTCTTTTTGTCTGGAGCTACTGGCGGCAGCAACCGGCGAAGTTCGCGCTGATCCTTGCCGGCGTGGTGGTGAGCATCCTGCTCGAAGTCCAGATTCCCGACCGGTCTGCGGAACTGGTGACCGCGGTGTTGCACATCGGGGAAGGTCCCTCTGCCCTTGCTGAGGCCTGGAGCGCGGCTTTCTGGCTGCTTGGAATCCTGGCCCTCGTATCCCTGGTGCAACAGGCGTACTTTCGGGTGTGGATGTACTTCGCCGCCGAAGCCATGCAGGTGATCGTCATGGATGGTTTCCGCGCGCTGCAGCGGTTCAGCGCGGACTGGCATGCGAACGCGTTCGCGGGTGCCACGGTGCGCAAGGTCACGCGGGGCATGTGGGCCTACGACAACTTTGCCGATGTCGTGGTCGTGCAACTCGGCCCGACGTTGATCCTGCTCGTCGCGCTGTCGATCGGGATGTTCCTGCGCGAGCCCATGATGGGGCTTTACTTCGCGGTTTCCGTTGCGCTGTTCGTCGGCGTCAGCATATGGATGTCCCTGTCGTGGGTGGCTCCAGCAAACCGGCTTTCGAACGATGCGGATACGAAGATGGGCGGGGCGCTGGCCGATTCGATTACCTGCAACTCTGTGGTCAAGGCATTCGGAGCGGAGCATCGCGAAGACCGCCTGCTGCACGACGTGTCTTCGCATTGGCAACGACGTGCCTGTGCGGCGTGGACGCGGAGCATGGATCCGGTCGCAGTGCAGTCGGTGCTCATCATCGCGATGCTCGGCGGGCTGTTGGCGATCGCGTTGGGTCGTGCGGCTGACGGTGCCACCGTGCTGGCCGACATGGTCTACGTCATCACGGCGTACTTCATCGTCAACGGGTATCTGCGCGAACTCGGCTGGGAAATCCGCAGCCTGCAGCGGGCGGTGAACGAGTTGGACGATCTTGTGAAGATCTCGAAGACGGCGCCACAGGTATCGAACCGTCTGAACGCTCCCGACTTCCAGCCGGGTGCGGGCACGATTCGATTTCGAAACGTTGGTTTCACGTACAGCAATCAGCCGAAGGCGATCTTTGACGACTTCTGTCTTGAAATCGCTGCCGGGGAGAAGGTCGCGCTGGTCGGTGAGTCCGGTTCCGGCAAGACCACGTTCGTGAAACTGCTGCAGCGTCTCTACGACGTGGAGACGGGTTGCGTCCTCGTCGATGGACAGGACATTGCGGCAGTCACGCAGGAAAGCCTGCGCCGGGGCATCGCCCTGGTGCCGCAGGAGCCCATCCTGTTTCACCGCTCGCTACGGGAGAACATCGCGTATGGGCGGCCCGAAGCAACCTTCGACGAAGTGGTCGCAGCGTCGAAGAAGGCGCACGCGGACGATTTCATCGGCAGGCTTGGGGCAGGATACGACACGCTGGTCGGGGAGCGAGGCGTCAAGCTCTCCGGCGGCGAGCGGCAGCGCGTGGCGATCGCGCGCGCCATCCTCGCCGATGCACCGATCCTGATCCTCGACGAAGCCACCTCGAGCCTCGACTCCATCACGGAGTACCTGATCCAAGATGCGATCGCCAACCTTCTGAAAGGTCGTACGGCCATCGTCGTGGCGCACCGCCTCTCGACGGTGCGGAACGTGGACCGGATCCTCGTCTTCGACAGCGGCCGGATCGTGGAAGAGGGGAATCACGAGGAGCTGATGGCGCGGCCCCGGGGACAATACCGGCGCCTGTTCGACATGCAGTCGCTCGGTTTCATCGACGACCTGGAGGCCAGAGCCGAGATCGCCTGAACGCTGGCTACCTCGGTCGGTTACCGGAGCGGCCGGCGAAGAAGACGCCCCGGTATTCCTGCAGCGCTTCCTGGTGATAGCCATAGACGACGTGGCTGCCGAGGCGGTTGATCCGCACGTCGTCGAGGTCCGCGTAGTAGCCGTTGGGGAAGGCGAATGCGGCCAGGATCTGCTCGCGGTCGAGCCAGCCGTCCGGCGTCGGCCCGGCCTCGGCGCCGGCAATGCGTTCTGAAGCGGGTTTCCCGCGCAGGGTGCCGATGGTCCATCCCCATTCGCCGAAACTCGGCACGTTGGCGTGAAACTGCTCGGTGTTGAAGCCGACGTGCGAGACCGTCTTACCGATCGAGAGGAAGGCCGACTTGGCATGGAACGGTGATGTCGACTGCAAGGCGAGCACACCGTCGGGCGACAGCAACTGGCCGATCCGGGCATAGAAATAGTCGCTGTAAAGACGGTTCAGGTCCGGGTGGCCGGGGTCCGGCAGGTCGACCACCACGACGTCGAAGGTCTCGCCTTCGGCGGCAAGCCTTTCGACCTCGATGAAGGCGTCGGCCTGGACGACGACGACGCGGGGATCGGCGAACGCGCCCTCGTTGAGTTCGACCAGGGTTTGGCTCAGCCACGCGGGCGCGTTCGGATCCTTGCCGGAGAACAGGCCGACGACTTCGGCATCGATGTCGATCAGCGTGACCGAGTCCGGATTCCACCGCAGCAGGTCACGAAGTGCCAGACCATCGCCGCCGCCGAGGACCAATAGCCGCTCGCGCCGGTAAGTGGCCACCATCGCCGGGGACGTGAGGTAGGCGTGATAGATGCGCTCGTCGTTGGACGCGAACTGCAGTCGCCCGTTCAGGTACAAGCTGAGCACGTCCGGCTTGCCCCGGGCCACGTGCCGCTTGGTGATTACGGCGTTCTGATAGGGGGTCTGCAGCCGGTAGACCACGCGGTCCTGGAACAGCGTGTCGCCGAGCCGCGTGGTCCACTGGGTGCCGAATACGGCCAGCACGACGAGTAGGCCGGCAAGCAGTCCGTGTCCGATCCAGAGGCGCGTGGAGGGTCGCAACTGGCGGCGGTAGATGGAGAGGAAGGCGATGCCGACCAGCGTGTTGACAGCGGCGGTACCCACCGCCGCATAGATGATCGGAATCCTGAGACAGATCGCGACCCATATGGCGGCGCCGATGCCCGCCCCGATGTAGTCGGCACCGTACATGGCGCCCAGGTTGTGTTCCAGGCGCCGTTGGTGGATGTGCTCGCGCACCCGCGCGATCAGCGGTATCTCCATGCCGATCAGGAACCCGATGATGAACCCGACCACGAACGGCAGTACGCGCGCTGACTGGAGCAGCATTGCGGCGAGCCCCCCGTCGACGACGATGGCAGCGTCGAGGTTGTAGACCGTGCGCAGCCATTCGGGCAGGGAGTAGGCAAGCGCCACCGCGCCGGACAGAAGCAGAATGGACGTCCCGCCGAGGATGCCGATCCCCAGTTCCAGCCAGGCGAAGCCCCTGTAGATCGAAGAAATCCATCTGGCGGCCAGCGCGCCGCACCCCATGGCGACGATCATCAGGCCGATCATCGCGTACACCGTCGGCTCGACGGCGCCCAGAATGCGACCGGCATAGTGCGCTAGGAGGTACTCGTAGACCAGTCCGCAGGCGGCGACCAGTCCGATCGCGCCAATCAGTACCGTATCGTGGCGGCGAACGCGTGCGCTGTCGTTAGCCATTCAACCCGGCCTCGACGAGATCCTTGCCCGCGCAGCGCTCGCGACGAGAAACTGCCTGACGGCCGTGCTGAACCTCGCGCGTATGTCTCAGGTTTCAGCCGATGACCGCATGCATCACCAGCCCGACGCCGATGAACACCGCGGCTTCGATGGCGGCCACGCCTATGTTCGCCTGAACGTCGACTTCCTCGACGACATCGATGCCGTGCAGGATGGCGCGTTGCGCCAGCATCGACAGTAGCAGCAACACGCCGGCGAGAACGACCGCCAGGCCGAGCAGGGCCGCGTACAAGGCGACCATCCCGGCGTCAGGCGGCACCAGGTAGACGATCATTCCACCCGCCGCGGACACCGCAAGGGCGGTGCCGATCAGGTGCCCGGCATAGCGGACCCCAAGCGCCGTGTTGCCGCCGTCGATCGCGGCCTGCCACTTGGCGCCCTCGTTGCGTTTCGCGTAGATGAGCCCTCGCAGCCGCGTGACCCCGAGCAGGACGATCTGTGCCAGGAGGAACACGATGACCACCGTCGCCACGGCGGTGGCGAGGTCACCCTCGGAATAGCCGATCGCGGCGTTCACGAGGACGCCGATGGCGATCAGGTTTGCGGCCTGGGCCGTACCGGCGGCGGCGTTGCCGCCGTTGATCGCGTCCTTCAGGGAGAACTCGTTGAAGACGACCCAGTCGTTGATGAGCATTCCGACCTTCAACAGCACCAGTCCGAGCACCGCGTAGAGCGCGACCACGCCAAGTTCCTCAGCGAAATCGATAGCGGGGTCGCCGGCGGTCGCGGCTGCCAGCACCAGCGCCACCGCGCCAGCGCCACCAGCGAGGGTCAGCCCGAAGGCGAGGTTGTCCTTTTCGGCGAGTTCGTTCCGCGAATCGACGCCGAACAGCAGTCCGGACACGTACCGCAGGGCGCATATCGCCACGACGGCAACCACGAGGTCCAGCACGACGATGGCCCAGATCCAGATACTCACCGAGTCGAACATTTGCTTGACCTCTCTATTTGCCTCTGATTGGACCTCGCGAACCGCCGCCGAATCCGCGCGTGGACGAAAAGCTGCCGCGTCCACTGGCGAATGCCTTCTGTTTGACGATTCGGGAGGAAGCGCCCTGGCGCTGCCTGACGTAGGGGCTGCGAAAGGTCCGGCCTTCCGATGCGAACTTGCGCCTCGCGCCGGACTCGACCTGGTTCTGTCGCCGCCTGTCCGACGGTGACGTGTAGGTGTCGCGTCCCCAGTCGTGGTAGTAGCTATAGTCGCGCCGGCCGGACCAGGCGCCGTAGCCGATGCGGGGACCTCCGAGGAGGCTGCTGATCAGCGCGTACTGGCCGTACCAGACCCAGAACGAGGTGCCGCTCGAATCGGTGCGCCAGGAGCCATAATGGGGATTGCCGACCAACTGACCGCCCGGGCCCTGGGAGTCTGCGGCGTTGGCGCGGCGCGAGGCGCTGGCGCTGATGGAATCGACCCGAGGCAGCCTGCCGTCGGACAAGTCGGCGAGAGCATTGAGCGGGTCGCTGAGCGCGCGGCTGTATTCTTCCGGGTCGGCTGCCGCGCGTAGCGATGCGTATTCCGAGAGGATGGGTTCGTAAGCCTTCGCGGGCGCGTCGGGCGGCGGGAATGCGGAGCGGTTTTCCTCAAGCCGCTTGGTGAGCCCCTGGTACAGCCTGCCGTCGGTAGTTCCTTCGCGTCGCAAGACGTCGGCAATCGGTTTCAGCTCGGGCTTGGCGCGGGTGAGCCGGTCGGCGTACGACAGGATCAGGGCCGCGTTGGGGACGCGGTTTCGCGCGAGATCCTGGCGCAGTCGCGACAGCATCGATTTGACTTCATCGTCCGCGCGTTCGGCCCGTTCGCGCGCCGCCGCGCCACTGTCGCATCCCGCGATCGAGAGAAGTGCCGCACAGAGCACGCCTGCGACCAGGGCATTGGGACGGAGCATTGCCGGGACGCGCGTCATTTACCCGCTGCCTCCTCTGCCTCATGCTGTCGCGACGCAGTTTCCGGGGCCGGTCGATCCAGGGCGCGAATGCTCAGCCGGGCATCCGGTACCGCGCGCGCGATCTCCTCTGCCGCGCGGTCGGCATTGCAGGTGCCGCACATGAACACATCGAATGCCGCGTACGACCGTTCCGGCCAGGTGTGAACCGTGATGTGAGATTCGGCCAGCAACGCAACGCCGGTGACGCCCCCGTCGGTTCCGAACCCGTGCATATGGCATGACAGCACGTTCGCGCCTCCCGCGCGCGCGGCACGGCGCAGCAGGCGCTTGAGCGCCGGGGCATCCAGACCGGCATGGCCGCCGAAAGACTCGATCAGGACATGGCGACCGCCAGCGTTATTGGACAATGACATATTATGACATCCTATGGGCAACGCTCCGGTTGCGCAACAGGGCGGGGAACTCCCGGCCCGGCCTCGGTCCGAACGGTATTGTAGTCTTCTTGCCTCGTTGCAGTTGGGATGCGTCAACCATGGGTTCCACCAGAACCGTGCGAGGATCGGTATCGGGCCGGGTGCAGGGTGTGGCCTATCGAATATCCCTCCTGCGCGAGGCCACGTCCCTGGGTCTATCCGGATGGGTGCGGAACAGTCCCGACGGGCGGGTCCTGTTTCTCGCGAGCGGAGCGCCGGGGTCCGTCGAAGCGCTGCTGGATTGGGCATGGCGCGGTCCGGCGCTCGCTCGGGTGGACGCGGTGGAGGTGGAAGACGTCGACGAGCAGCCGCCGGCCAGCTTTGATATTCGGTACTAGCGGCTATTTCCGCTCAAGGTTCACCGGCAGTGCGGCAAGTCCCCGGATTACCGTCGATGGCCGATAGTGCGGCTCGTCGGAGAGTCTGATCACGCTGGTCGAACGCAGCGCCTCGGCGAAAATCGTGCTCGCCTCCATGCGAGCGAGTTCCGCGCCGATGCAGTAGTGGACGCCGGTTCCGAACGACGTGTGCCTGGGGCCCTTGCGTGCAATGTCAAAGGCGTCCGGATTCTCGAACGCCGCCTCGTCCCGGTTCGCCGATCCCGTCAGCAGGATCACTCCATCGCCCGGCCTGATCGTGCGTTCCCGCATGGTCACCTCTGCCTTGGCGATTCGAAAATCGGTCTGCACGGGACTGTCGAACCGCAGCATCTCGTCAATCGCATCCTGTATCCGAACCGGTTCTTCCCGCAGGCGCTGCATCTGTTCGGGATGGCGCAATAGCGCCAGCATGCCGTTGCCTATCAGATTGGTCGTCGTCTCGTTTCCGGCAATCATCAGCACGCTCAACATGTCGCAGGCTTCGGGCATGCTGATTTCGTCCCCCGCATCGACCTGCCTGGCGAACGTGCTGATCGCATCCTCGTCGTCGGAACTTCGGCGACGTTGCAGTAACGCCCTGAAATACCGTTGTATCTCGTCCCCCGCTTGATGCGCCGTCCTGCGTTCCCGGCGCGTGGCGATCATCTCGAGCAACCGCGCGCGCTCTGGAACCCACGCCGCCCAACGGCCACGATCTCCCGGGGGGAGACCCATCATGGTCAGCATCACGCGCATGGAAAGGGGGGCAGCCACTTCGGACATCCAGTCGATGGTGCGCTGCCGCGCGGCCCGCTCGACGAGTTCTGCGGCCGTGCGCGCGATCGTCTCGCCCAGTACCGCGAGGCGCGACCTGGTGAATGCCCGGGCGGCAACCCTGCGCAGGCGCGAATGATCAGGTGGATCCATGAGCAGAATGCTGTAGTCGTCGGGAGCGGGCGGCAGCACGCTCGTCGTCGCCCCCCGCCACCTCGGATTGTTCGAGAAACGCTCATGATTCCTTGCGGCTGCGACGACGTCCTCGTACCGCGTCAACACCCAGCTTCCGAGGATGGTGCTTCGATGCACCGGGCTGCGCCGGCGAAGCGCTGCATAGACCCTGTACGGGTTCTGTATGACGCGCCTCGACAAGGGGTTATACGCGGCCCCTCGACTGGCCGCTTCCCACAGTCCGACCCCATGCGCGAGTACGCGCCTGCTTCGGTCGGTGTGCATCGACTGTCTTTTCATTGGTTGGCGCGAAGGCTTGCCCGCCTGTAGGGCGGGGCGCAAACTCCAGACGGATGCTGCCACGAAAGGCGCATGTTTGCGCAAAGATGACGAAGATTCACGACGTTGGAGTATGCGCCGCAACGGAAGTTCGCGAGACGCGCATCAAGGCGGGTTGCAGGACCTGGCCCCTCGGTCGTGGAATCCGGTCGTTCGCTGCGTGTCTCCCGGCGCTGATTGCGGGGCTGGCCGCGCTGCCTGTCCCGGAGTGCCGCGCCGAGTCGGTCGACGACTGGAGAAAGCAGGCGCCACCGCTTGATCTCTTCATGCAGGCGGCCGACCAATGGGGCGACAGCGCGCGGCCGATTCTGGATGCCATAGGCGTATCCTGGAACGATGCCTATACGCCAATGATCGTCGAACTGGCTGTAGTCGCCCCCTTTCCCGAGACCCGGACCGAGATGTTCCGTTTCCTCAGGCGGGAGACGGGACGATCGTTTGGGGAAGACACGCAGCGATGGATGAAATGGGTCTGGCAGCAGCCCTACGAACCGCACCCCGAATACCTTGCTTTCAAACGGACGGTCTACAGCCTCATCGATCCTCGCATGGGCAGCTTCTTCCCGGAGGGCGCCCGATCCCTGATCCGGCTTGACGAGGTCCAATGGGGCGGGGTGAGGGTCAACGGCATCCCACCGCTGGATCACCCGGAGTACATCCCTGCCGACCAGGCCGGCTACCTCCGGGACAGGCACGTCGTCTTCGGGCTGTCGATCAACGGCGAAGCCCGTGCCTACCCGAAGCGGATACTGGCGTGGCACGAGATGGCGCTGGACCGGGTCGGCGATGTCGAGGTCACCCTCGTCTACTGCACGCTGTGCGGCACCGCCATTCCGTATCGCAGCGTTGTCGGCAACGCGCATCGGACTTTCGGCACCAGCGGACTCCTCTACCGCTCGAACAAACTGATGTTCGATCACGAGACCAAGAGCCTGTGGTCCACGCTGCTTGGAGAGCCGGTGATCGGTGCACTGGTGGGCTCGGGTCTCAAGCTCGAGTTCCTCCCGATCGTGACGACTCGCTGGGGCGAATGGAAGGCCGCTCACCCCTACACCACGGTCCTGTCGCTGGACACGGGCCACGACCGCGATTACCGGGAGGGCCGCGCCTACAGGGACTACTTCTCGAACGATGCGCTGATGTTTGACGTGCCCGAGCGCGACAGGCGCCTCAAGAACAAGGATGAAGTGCTGGCTATTCTGCTCTCGCCGGCGTCGCCCGGAGGAGAGGAGGAAGCCTTGGCGGTCAGCGCCCGGTTCCTCCGCAAACACCCCGTGTTTCAAACAGAGCTGGCAGGTCGTACGCTGACCATCGTCACCACGTCGGCGGGTGCCAACCGTGTCTTCGATTCCGGCGATCGAGGGTTCGAGCGGCTGCTGGACGACGACCGGGTGCTGGATGACGGCGGCGAGACGTGGAAAGTCACGGAAGACGCGCTCGTTTCCGGAGATGTGCGACTCGAGCGAGTCCCCGCCTATCGCGCCTTCTGGTTCGGCTGGGTTGCCCAGTTCCCCGAGACGAAGCTGATCAAGTAGGCGCTGGGTCATGACACGAGTGGCTGGGCAAATGCGTAGACTGAAGCCGTCGGCTATGATGTTGATCACGGCGGAGCGGATGGTCGTTGAGGGAATTGAGTGACGGACATCCCAACATCGGAAGTTCGGGAGGCGCTCGCGCAAGATTGGCGAGAGACGGCCCCCCCCCATTCTTGAGTCGGGCGACCGGCTGACGCGCTGCGAGTTCGAGCGGCGGTACGCCTGCCTGCCGCATGTCAAGAAGGCCGAATTGATCGAGGGAGTGGTGTTCATGGGATCGCCCGTGCGGGATGACTTGCACGCCGAGCCTCACGCCAAGCTGATTCTCTGGCTGGGGCTGTACGCTATCGGCACCGCGGGTGTCCGGCTGTCCGACAACGCCACGGTGCGCCTCGACCTGCACAACGAGCCGCAGCCGGATGCGCTGCTGCGCGTGGATCCGGGGGGGCAGTCGCGCCGGGACGAGGACGGCTACATCGAGGGTGCGCCGGAGCTCATCGCCGAAGTGGCCGCGAGCAGCGCGTCGTACGACTTGCACGACAAGCTGCGCGTCTATCAGCGCAACGGGGTGCGCGAGTACACTGTGTGGCGCACCGTGGATCAACGCATCGACTGGTTCGAACTTGCCGACGATGCATATCAGCCGTTGCAGGTGGACGCCGACGGCGTGACGCGCAGCAAGGTCTTTCCGGGCCTCGCGCTCTCCATCGACGCGCTGCTCGCCGGTGACTTCCCGACCGTGGAGGCGGCCCTGCGCGAAGCGATGGCGACTGGCGAACATGAAGCGTTCGTCACCGCGCTGAAAGACGCCTGAACTTCTCCAGCCGCTGTCCGGGTCTCCGCCGCCTACCGTTTGGAAGATGGCGACGGCGGAACTCATTTTCAGTCCAAGGGCGTGGATACTGGACGGGAATGAAAGGAGGTCACCATGGCCACTGATCGCGAACCGAAGGCGTTGTTCGGGAGCTTCAGCCTCGAATCCCCGGCGATGCGCCGAATCAAGCGACTGACCAAGCGCCTGCTGAAGGCTCGACCGGACCTTGCTGCGGAACCAATAGTGCTTGATCCCGATTCGGAGTCGGAACCACCGGCGAGTGGCCCCGTCGACGAACCGCTGCGTTGTTCCTTCTGCCACAAGTCGTGCCACGAAGTGCCCAAGCTCATCGCGGGTCCTGCCGCTTTCATCTGCAACGAATGTGTCGAGTTGTGTGTACAGATCCTGGAGGAATCGGCAGCAGACTCGTGACTGCCGGCCGCGCCGATGTTCGGAACCGACCGGGCTGCCGCGCGACAGTCGGATGAGATGCCCGGAATGTCTGTAGTCAGCTCATTCCCTGGTCGCCGCCCCATAGCGGGCCTCGAGGGCTGCGTACAGGTCGTCCGCGTAGCTCGGCCGCGCGATGTCGAGGCTGGCGGCGATCTCAGCCAGGTGCGCGTTGTCTTCGCGGCCGTTCCATATCTTCACGTAGGTGCCGTCGCGGTAGCCATGGTCCTGGCGAAACGCGTTCAGGATGTTCTTGCCGACGTAGATGTCGTGCAGTTCGTCGAGCCCCATGGGCAGCGCGTTCATGACGTCGAGGAAGGCGTCGATGTCGAAGGCCTTGCGTTCGAGCGCCGTGAGCGCCAGCGCCTCCACGGCCCAGCGAAGATCGGCACCTTCGATAGCGACGGCGCGGGAAGCCATGTGATCCGCCAACGCATCGTTCACGGCGTTGGCGCGCAGTAGATCCGAAAGGCCGAAATGCCAGATGTCGACCACCTCGAGACGGACCTGCTCGACATCGGGCTGTTGCCGGCGCCACCATTTCCAGCCGATGTGGTCGAGCAACTCTGCGCACTCGATCCACACGGCGCGGTAGTACTCGTAGCCCTGGCTGCGCCAGTCGGGATGCACCTGGCGATTGTGCCTGTCCTGCAGCGCCGCCATGTTGCGCAACTGCGCGCGATGCAAGTCCACGTTCCGTTTCCCTCTAGGTGGTCCCCCAAGGGCATGATAGCGCCTCGCGCCATGACCACAGGGGCTGCATCCATGCGGGATTCGTATTGCTTTACACTTCGGCTGGACGCCACGTCGGCAAACAAAGTCGTTGTTCCAGGGTTCAAAGTTGAAATACAGTCCCGATGCGCCCACATTAAGACCGATGGAATGCAATAGAGTCTTGCCGTGAAACTGCTACCCCTGCTGCCGTTGCGCGACACCCTCGTCTTTCCGGAACTGTTTGTTTCGATCAAGGTGGGAAGGGCGCAATCCCTAAGTGCTCTGAAAGCGGCGCTCGATGGCGATCACCGGCTGATCACAGTGCTGCAGCGCGAACCGGACACCAACGAACCGTCCATCGACGATCTGCACGAAGTCGGAACGATCTGCAAGATCACCCGCGTGGAGCAGGGCGACGGCGGCGCGGTGGTCGTGGTGCAGGGACTGGTCCGGGTTCGCCTCGGGGAGCAGGGGCCGGGAACGGACTATCTCGAGCTGGGATACGAGGAACTTCCGGCGCTTTCAGCCTCCGGTAGCGGCAACGATGCCCGCGTGGATGCGCTGCTGTCGGAAACGTTCGACGCGGCGCGGCGCATCGCGAACCTGCTGGACTCGCAGAACGGCGACCAGGTCTTCGCCCAGTTCATGGGCGGCAACGACAATCCGATCACGCAGCTTTACCGTATCGCGAGCTTCGCGCAGCAGAGCATCGAGCTGCCGGATCAGCAGAAGATCCTTGAGACGCAGACCACCATGGAACTGCTGGAACTCATGCTCGCGAAGCTGACGCACCAGGCTTCCGTGATGGAACTGCGCCAGGAAATCGCCAGCCAGACGCGCGAGGACCTCGACAAGCAGCAGCGCGAACAACTGTTGCGACAACAGAAGCGGGCCATCGAGCAGGCGCTCGGCGAGAGCGAGGGCGACGACGACATCGCGGAGATCAAGGAACAACTGAGCCAGTCCAACCTGCCGGAGGCGGCGCAGAAGGAGGTGGATCGCGAACTCAAGCGCCTCTCCCGGATGTCGCCGAACGCAGCGGACTACCAGGTGGCGCGCAGCTATCTCGAACTTGTCGCCGAACTGCCCTGGAACGTCATTACCGAGGACACCCTCGACCTGAACCATGCGCAAAAGGTCCTGGACGAAGACCACTACGGGCTCGAGGACGTCAAGGAACGCATCCTGGAATCGCTTGCCGTACTGCAGCTCAACCCGGACGCCAAGGCCTCGATCCTCTGTTTCGTCGGCCCGCCCGGCGTAGGCAAGACATCGCTGGGTCAATCCATCGCCCGGGCGATGGGCCGAAAGTTCGAGCGCATGAGCCTGGGCGGCCTGCACGACGAGGCGGAACTTCGCGGCCACCGGCGCACGTACATCGGCGCGATGCCCGGGCGGATCCTGCAGTCCGTGCGGCGGGCGGGCGTGCGCAACCCGGTCCTGATGCTGGATGAAATCGACAAGCTCGGGCGCGATTTCCGGGGCGATCCGGCGGCGGCGCTGATGGAGATCCTCGACCCGGCGCAGAACAGGGAGTTCCGGGACAACTACCTGAATCTCGCGTTCGACCTCTCGAAGGTCTTCTTCATCACCACGGGGAATACCCTGGAGGGCATTCCGCGCCCGTTGCTCGATCGCATGGAAGTGCTGGAACTTACCGGCTACAGCGAGCAGGAAAAGAAGGAAATTGCGAACCGTTACCTGATTCCGCGCCAACGGGAAAACGCGGGCCTCAAGGAGGAAGACTTCGTTTTCGACGAGGAAGCGTTGCAGTCGATCATTCGCCGGTATACCCGCGAAGCCGGTGTGCGGGAACTGGAGCGCACCGTTGGGCGCATCGCCCGCAAGAAGGCGAGGGAAGTCGTGCAGGAAAACGCCCGCACGCACGTGATCGAGGACCAGTTGAACGACTTGCTCGGACCCCCCAAGTTCAAGTCGGAGAAGGGGCGCGAGAACCTGTCCGCCGGCGTTGCTCCCGGTCTTGCCTGGACCGAGTCCGGTGGCGACGTGCTCTACGTGGAGGCGGCTCTCACCCACAAGGACGAAAAGGTCACGATCACCGGCCATCTCGGCCAGGTCATGCAGGAGTCCATCAAGGCGGCGCGGTCCTACATCTGGTCCGCGGCGGACGTGCTCCGCATCGACCGCAAGCGGATCGAGGATTGCGGCGTGCATGTCCACGTGCCGGCAGGCGCGGTGCCGAAGGATGGACCCTCCGCCGGCATCACGATGGCTACGGCGCTGGCGTCCGCGTACAGCGACAAGCATGTCCGCGACGACATCGCCATGACCGGCGAACTCACGCTTTCGGGCCTGGTGCTGCCGGTTGGGGGCGTGCGCGAAAAGATCCTGGCGGCGCACCGCACCGGCATCCGGCACGTCATCCTGCCCCGCGAGAATGAACCCGAACTTTCCAGATTGCCGGAGCCGGTCCGCGAGGACATGGAGATCACCCTGGTCGATCGCCTGGAAGACGTGATCGAAGTCGCCATTCCCGATCTCTAGTCGCCTGGCATAGCGGCCAAACTCTCCCGTCGGGTGAAGCGCTTGCGTCGGGAGTGAAGTACTCTAGTCCGCAAGAAGACGTTGGCGAGGCGTTGAGATGAGACTATTCGGCAGGGGGCGCACGCCCCTCTGCTGTTTCGCCCTGGCGCTTGCGTGGGCTTCCAGCGCCCTCGGCCAGCCGGCGACCGACCTGTATGTCCCCGATGAACTCCGCGAGTGGCGAGAGTGGGTGCTGCACGAGCATCCCGAGGTAGCCTGTCCGATAACGGCAACCGACGGAGAACGCACGGGGTGTACCTGGATTCGCGAACTCGGGCTCGACGTTGGGAAAGATGGTGCGGTGTTCCGGCTGGAAGCGCGGCTGTTCGCGCAATCCGATGTGCCGTTGCCGGCGGCGCGGCAGAGTTGGCCCAATGACGTCCGTGTTGATGGTCGTCCGGCCGTGGTGCTCGGCGGACCGTTGCCGCGATTGCGTCTGCCCGCTGGCCATCATTACGTGACCGGGTCCCTCGCCTGGAGCGACGAACCGGAGTTTGTCGACATTCCGCCGGGTATCGGCCTGGTCACCGTTTCGCGCAACGGTGAGCCGGTCCGGACAAACCTGGACGGGGATCGCCTGTGGCTCGGAGAGAGAGTCGAAGAGGACGAAAGCCGCGAGACGCTGGAAGTCCGCGTCTACAGGCGGCTGGTCGACGACGTGCCGCAGAAGCTGACCACGGTGATTTCGCTCTCCGTCGGGGGAGACGGCCGGATCGTCGACCTGGGCGTGGCCCTGCCGCCGGACTTTGTCGTCACGGCATTGCAGCCGCAACTGCCTGCCCGCATCGAGGAAGACGGTCGCCTGAGCGTGCAGGTACAGCGTGGGGAGTGGACTATCGCCCTGGACGCTCGCGCGGTGCGGCATCTCGATGCCTTCTCCATGCCGGAGCCATCGGGACATTGGCCGTCGTCGGAAACCTGGGGATTCGAAGCCAGGCGCCACCTGCGAATCGTTCGCGTCGAGGGCGTCGCGGGGGTGGATCTCGCGCAGGTCGACGCGCCATGGACCGATGTGCCGGGCTATTCGCTGGCGGCGGGAGAATCGTTGCGCCTGGTCGAACAGCAACGCGGCGATGTCAATCCCAGTCCGGGGCGTTTCGACATATCGCGCAAGCTCTGGCTCGACTTCGACGGCAACGGATTCGTCGTCGAGGACAACATCGCGGCGAGAGTAGCTCGCGACACGCGGATCGCGGCGGATTACGTTCCGGGAAGGATCGACGTCAACGGGCGGCCCCGTCTCGTGACTCGTCTGGGGGACGGCGAGCCGGGCGTCGAGTTGACTGCGGGACCCGCTGACATCAAGGCGGTCAGTGTGGCGGGGGATCGATTGTCGGCGAGCGGCTGGCGCGTCGATGCAGCGTCGCTTGACGCGCTGCTTCACCTGCCCCCGGGATGGCGCCTGCTTTGGGCCGGCGGCCCCGACAGGGTCCCCGAGGCGTGGCTGGACAAGTGGCGCCTGTGGGACGCATTCATCGTGGTCCTGCTCCTCATCCTCGTCTGGCGTGCGGCCAATCCCGCATGGGCGGCGGTGGTTGCGCTGGCCGTGCTGCTGTCGTACCAGGACAACCCTGCGCCAACCTGGGGGTGGCTCGTGCTCGCCGGAGTCGCCGCCCTGCTTGGCGCGGTGCGTCACGAGACGACGCTTAAAGTCTTCCGGGCGACGTATTGGATCGCGTTCGTGCCAGTCGCGGTGGTCTGCATCTACTTCGCGGTCGGCCACGCGCGCCAGGCGATCTATCCGCAACTCGAAGCCGTGCCGGACGCGGGCCGGTTGGCAGGATTGTGGACAACGCGGAACACGGCGGCTGTATTCGAAGCTCCGATGGCCGTGGATTCGCTTTCTCACGAGACTCGTGCCGAGGTCCAGGAAGGGCCCGTCGAGGAGATCGTCGTTTCGGCCGCCCATCGCGACGCGCCGAGATTTGATCAGGAGTCGGACAACATTCGCATTCAAACGGGACCGGGCTCGCCGCAGTGGTCGTGGAACGTGGCGCGCCTGGTCTGGGACGGCCCGGTGGAAGCGGACGAACCCCTTGACCTGGCGTTGTTGCCGCCTCCCGCAACGCGCTTCCTGAGCGCGATAGGAGCGTTGCTGTCGCTGCTCGTTCTCGGCTTCTTCATCCTGTTGTCGCGACCAAACCTTCCGCGATCCCCGCCCTGGCTTTCGCGCCTGGCCCCAGTGCTCGCACTCTTCATGCTGGCGCCGGATGCGGTGGCGCAGCTTCCCGACGCGGAGCTGTTGGATACGCTGGAAGAACGTCTGCTGGAGAAACCCGAGTGCCTGCCGGACTGCGCGAGCGTGAGCAGCGTAGCGGTAGAAGTCGACGGCGATTCGCTTCGACTGACGCTGGACGTGCACGTCGGAGGAGCCTTCGCGGTGCCGCTGCCGCTCAGCGACCGTGTTGCGCAGCCCTCCTCGGTGGCAGTTGGGGCGACCCGTGTGCCGCTGTCGCGTGACGCCCAAGGGCGTTTGGCCGCGCTGCTCGGTCCTGGCGTGCATTCCGTGCGGATGGAGGTTGCCGTGGCGGACCTGCGCCGCCTGGACATCCACTTCCCCATCCGTCCCGGTTCCGTTACTGCCGACGCGCACGGATGGCGCGTCTACGGCATCGCCGACGGCACCCTTGCGGGCGACAATATTCAGCTCGAGCGGCTGGAGTCGGACTCCGGCCCATCCTCGTCCTTCGAGTCCGCCGCACTGGTGGCGGCGTCGGTCCAGCCGTACGTGGAGGTGCGACGGAATCTTCGCTTTCAGTTCGAACCGACCGTCCGCACCGTGGTGAGACGCCTGGCGCCGGTTGAGGGCGGGTTTGAAGTCGAAGTGCCGCTGCTTGCGGGCGAAACCCTGCTGTCGGACGATTTCCGCGTCGCTGACGGCGTCGTGACAGCGCCGTTCGGCCCCGGCACTCCAGTCGTCGCATGGCTTAGCCGCTACGAAGTGGCCGACACGGTCGAACTCACGGCGCCGTCCGTGGACCGCTGGCGGGAGGTATGGAACGCGCAGGGGTCGGACTTCTGGCACCTCAGGCACGAGGGGCTGACCCCGGTCAACAGCGGTCACCAGGGGATCACCTTTCAACCCAGATCGGGCGAGTCGGTGCGGCTCCATGTCGAAAGACCACTGGCTGTCGCTGGCGATACCGTGACGGTGGAATCGGTCCAGACAACGGTGGGCCCCGGTAGCCGCGCCTACACGGCCGACTTGGTCTTGACGTTGCGTGCAACGCAGGGGGGAGAGTTTCCGGTTCGGCTTCCACCTGGCGCGCAAGTTCAGAGCATAGCGATCGAAGGCGAGAGCCAGCCGCTTCCCGAAGCCGGCGAAATCTCGTTGCCCATCGTTCCGGGCGTCGTGCGCTACCAGGTCGGCTGGCGTGGAGGAGAGGATTTGGGCGTCTATTTCGAGACGCCGGAGATCACGCTGGCTCGCCCGGCAAACAACATCGACATGCGCGTCGAGTTTCCGCGCGACCGCTGGACCATCCTGCTGGGCGGACCGACGCTCGGCGCCGCATCGCTGTTCTGGGGCGTCGTCGCGGTGGTTGCGGCCGTCGCGCTTGCCCTTTCCAGGCTGCCGAACTTTCCGCTGACGACAACGGATGCGCTGCTGTTGTCGGTGGGACTATCGCTGTGCAACCTGTCCGGCGTGTTGCTGCTCGCGGCCTGGTTCATCGTGATCTGGTGGCGGTCCCGGCAGACGCTCGAGTCGCTGAATGACACGGCATACGGACTTGTACAGGTCGTACTCACTATCGCCGGCCTCGTGGCGCTCGGCGCCCTCGTCTGGTCGATACCGGCCGCACTGCTGGGCCAGCCGGAAATGCAGGTCACGGGCTATGGGTCTAACGAGTCGACCTATCGGTGGTATGCGGACCACAGCGCCGAAATAATGCCCACTGCCTGGGTGGTCTCGCTACCGACCTGGGTTTACCGGGTGGCCATGTGGGCCTGGTCCCTGTGGCTTGCGTTCGCGCTGGTCCGTTGGGTACGCGTGGCGTGGCAGACGCTGGTGGGGCCGGGCTACCTGACCCGCCCCGAAACGCAGCCGGCGGAGAGCGGATGATCTCCTGGCTTAGCTTGCCGGTTGCCAGAGCATGGTGCGAATCTCGCCGAACTCCCGGGGCAGCTTCGTCCAGGCCTCGCCGCCGTCATCGCTGCGGTACATCTGACCGAGGTTGGTGCAACAGAACAGCAGGTTCGCATCCGCTTCGTTCGTCGCAACCATCCACGGCGTAGAGTTGGTCGGCGGCAGGTGCGCGTCCTCCCAGGTCTCGCCCCAGTCCCGGCTTCGCCATAGCGTGCCCCGGGACCCTGGAGGTCCGTCGCCGTTGCAAAGGAACAGGGTACCGTCGAGGTCGGCGCGGGGTTTCATCCCGCGGGTGTACTGCCACGGCGAGTCGAGCGCCTGAAAGTGCCAGCTTGCACCCTCGTCGGTCGACTTGTAGAGGCCCCGAGCCGTCGCTGCCAGGAGCCTGCGCGACCCGTTGTCGTCAAGGATGGCAATGTCGTGAATGTCCGGGAAGTCGAACCCGTTTTCGAGACGCTCCCAGGTTTCTCCGCCGTCCCTGCTGCGGTGAACGGCATCGATTTCGGCGCTCGCCCAGATCGTGTCGTCGTCGATCGGATCGAACCTGATGCGCGTGATGCGCGGGGGTCCGATGAGACACTCCTCGACCAATTGAACGGGCAGCTCGCGCCAGTTCGCTCCGCCGTCGTCGGACCGGAACACGGCGCCGGGATGCGTGCCGATGATTAGGACCTTCGGATCTTTCGGAGACTGGGCGAATGCCCAGATGCACATGTCGTCCGCCGGAGACGGAACAACTTCGGCATGACCGTCTGGGCCTTGCCGCAGGACGCCGTGGTCGGACCCCGCCCAAACGACACCGGACTCGTCCGGGTGGCTTGACATCGACCAGATGCGGCACTCGGCGTAGACGCCGCGGAAGGCCCGGCGCCAGGTTTCTCCGAGATCATCGCTGCCCCAGACGCCCCAGCCAACGGTGCCGGCGTACACTGTGTTGTCCATCGTTGCTGCCTCCCTCCCTTGTCCTTGTCCCCGCGTTTGGGACTTGCCGCATTTCGTTCTACTCCAGTTGCCGCATGGCACGCAAGCCGCTTGAGTGTGGAAGGCCGCTGCCGTGATACTAGCGGGCCTACGAAACGGAAAGGGGAAGCAGGTGGCTGACTACGACTACATCTACATCGACCGGCTGGGCACCGACGACCGGGTCGGGCGCATCACGCTGAACCGGCCGGAGAAGCTGAACGCGCTGTCGCAGGAGTTGATGTTCGAATTCAACGATGCGCTGCACGAACTTGAGGCGGATTCGTCCGTGCACGTGATCATCGTGCGGGGAGAGGGCCGGGCATTCAGCGCCGGCTATGATCTGACCCGGGGCCGCGGGTCGGACGCGGTGGTGCGACAGCATCGGCAGAGGGATGACAAGGGCCGCCGCCTGCTGATGGGAATCCGTACCGGGATGCAGCAGATCACCGACATCCACATGTATTTCTGGAACATGGCGAAGATCACCATCGCGCAGGTGTCGGGATACGCAATCGCCGGGGGTTGCGAGCTTGCCATGATGGCGGACCTCGTCGTGGCCGACGAGGAGGCGCAGCTTGGGCATCCCGGCCTGCGCGGTCTCGGGACGTCGCGCACCGGCGTCATCTGGCCGCTGGTGATCGGCATGCGCAAGGCGAAGGAACTCTATTACACCGGTGAGAACGTCACCGGCCGGGAAGCGGCCGAGATCGGCATGATCAACTACGCGTGGCCGAAGGAGAAACTCGAGGAGAACACCCTCGCCCTGGCCGACCGGATCGGCATCATGACGGCGGACCAGTTGGCCATACTCAAGGTCAACATGAACCGCTTCTACGAGAACATGGGGATCTACTCCTCGGTCCGGAGTTCCACCGATCTTGACGCGGCGGGACAATTCACGGAGTTCGGCTACCAGTGGCAGGACAAGATGCAGGAGGAAGGACTCAGGGGCGCCCTGCAGTGGCGCGACGGTCCGTACCGCGGAACCGACACATACAAGGACAAGGACTGATCATGGATAGCGAAAATGCCTGGCGGGCCACGGGCCTGCCGATACTCTTCGCACTCGTCTTTGCGACCGGCGCGGTCGCCGAGGACGGCTGCGAACCGTCGCGCTGGGGCGCGGACGACGAAATAGGGAGCGCGAACCTCATCACTGCGGAGACCGTGCTGGCCGCGTCCGAGCTCATCACGACGGGTAAGGTCTACAGCTTGGGCATCACCATTGACGGGACGACTCCAGCGTTTCCGCCGCGCGGCCTCATGTTGCAGGTCGTGCAGCCCAATCAGCAGCTGGGGCGGCCCAATTTCCCCAACGCCACCTATAACGACGATGTCTTCCAGGGCTGGTTCGGCATCGGATCGCAGATCGACGGGCTCGGCCACGTCGGCTCTGAGGATGGCATGTACTACAACTGCAACGATGCCAGGGACTTCGCCTTTCTCACCGGATTGACCAGGCTCGGCATCGACAAGATTCCCCCCATCGTCGCCCGCGGCATCGTGCTCGACATGGCGGGACACTTCGGTGTCGAGTCCATGGAGGCGGGCCAGTTCTTCGACGTCGAGGACGTGCAGGCAGTGGAGAAGAAGCAGGGAACGCCGGTGCGTGAAGGAGATGTCGTGCTGTTCCACACGGGCTGGACCGAGGCCAAGCTCGAGGCGGACCCGCAAGCCTGGGTGTCGGCGGAGCCGGGCCAGACGGAGGAGGTTGCGAGCTACCTCGCGAGCAAGAACGTTGTAGCGGTCGGCGCGGACACGTGGGGCGTCGATGTCGTGCCGCCGCCGGATCCGACCCGGCCGTTCCAGGGCCATGTCATCCTGCTGAAGGAAAACGGCATTTACATACTGGAAACGATGAATACCGGGCCGCTCGTGCGCGACGGCGCTTTCGAGTTCCTGTTTGTGCTGGGCCACGCGAAGGTTCGCGGCGCAGTGCAGATGATCATCAACCCCGTGGCCATCCGCTAGCAGTCCGCGCCGTGGAACGGCCCGCGAGTGCGGATCAAGTCGCGGGGTGCGGGTTGGGACGGATGGGCGGGCGAATGACGGAGTGCGCGTGATGGAGATTCGTCCCGGGCGAAGCGAAGACGCCGCTGACATCGTGGACTTCCAGGTCAGAATGGCGGAAGAGACAGAGGGGTTCGCTCTGGATCGACCAACGGTGGAACAGGGCGTGCAGGCAGTTTTCGACGATCCCCGCAAGGGCATGTACTGGATGGCCGAAGCGAACGGCGAGACGGTGGGCTGCCTGCTGACGGTGCCGGAGTGGAGCGACTGGCGCAACGGAACCGTCTTGTGGATCCATTCGGTCTACGTGGTCCCCGCCGCACGGCGACGGGGGGTGTTTCGGTTGATGTATCAAGCCCTGAAAGGGGAGGTGGAATCATCTCCGGACGTGCAGGGACTCAGACTGTACGTCGCGATGGAGAACGTCGGAGCGCAGGAGACCTACAGGGTCATGGGGATGGACGACAGCCGCTACCGCTTGTTCGAGTGGATGAAAGCGGGACATTAGTGTCGTGTCATCTCTGCCCGTAAACCCGTGGAGCAGGACACCGCTCGGTTCCGTGCTGATCGCCATCGCTGGCGTTTGGGCGATGCCCGCCGTCGGCGAGGAGCCCTGCACCAATCCCCGCTACGCGCACGGAATTTCCCACCTGCTTCCGCTCAAATACGAGAGCGATTTCACGCATTTTGCGTACGTCAATCCGGATGCTCCCAAGGCCGGCGAACTGCGCGAAGCGGTTCTCGGCACATTCGACAACTACAACAGCATCATCGAGAAGGGTCGCCTCGCGGCTGGCTATGACATAGGCAGGAGACTTGTCTACGACGCGCTGCTGGAACCCGCGATCGACGAGCCCGTGAGCTACTACGGTCGACTGGCCCAGGGCGTCGTCGCGGGTCCCGAGTTCGAATGGGTCGCATTCAGGCTTCGGCAGGGCGCGACCTGGCACGACGGCGCGCCGGTCACCGTGGACGACGTGTTGTTCACCTTCGAGGCGATGCAGGAGCACGGTTCTGTCGCCGTGCGCACGTCGCTGGCGGACCTTGATCGGGTGTTTGCGTTCGGCGACCGCGAATTGTGTTTCGTGCGCAAGCGGGACGTCGAAGTCAATCCCACGTTCCCGTTCACGTTGGGTTCCTTCAGCATCTTGCCGAAACACTATTGGTCCGGCCGTGACATCGGAAAGACCACCGTAAAGGCGCCGCTCGGCAGCGGGCCGTATCGATTGGCATACGCGGAGATCGGTCGCGTGCTGGTATACGAAAGGCAGGAGAGCTACTGGGGACGGGACATCCCGGTCAACAAGGGCCGATACAACTTTCAGCGCGTCAAGTTCGATCACTTCGCCGACGAGCAGGTCATGATCGAGGCCCACAAGGGCAACGTGATCGACGTCCGGCAGGAGGGTGTATCAAAGAACTGGGCAACGCAGTACGACTTTCCGGCGGTAAGGGCCGGCCTTTTCAAGCGGGAGTTGCGGCCGATGGCCCGGGTCGAGGGATTGTGGTGGCCGATATTCTGGAATCTTGATCGACCACACCTGCGGGATGTGCGGGTCCGCGAGGCGCTATGGCTCCTGTACGACTTTGCGTGGACCAATCGCGTCCTTTTCTACGGCTTTTACAAACCGGGTGTGAGCTTTTTCCAGAACTCGCCGATGGCGCATCGAGGGCTGCCGAGCGAGAAGGAACTTGCGCTCCTCGAACCCTGGCGCGACCAGGTGCCGCCGCGCGTCTTTGGCGAGGAATTCAGGCAACCTCCGGGTGACGGCTTTGGCCACGAACGGCAGAACATCAAGCGCGCCCTCGCGTTGTTCGAGGAAGCGGGCTGGCAGGTCCGGGACGGAACCATGCGCAATGTGGCAACGGGAGAACCGTTCACTCTCGATTTCATCGGCGTGTCCTACTACTCGATACGCCAGAACCTTTCCCTGGTCAGGAACCTGGACCGTGTTGGCATTCGGACGACAGGCGTGTCACCCGAGGTGTCGCAATGGCTCTATCGCAGCCGGACCGGCAAGTTTGACGGCAACTCGGTGCGCCTCGGTCCGACATTTACCCCGGGTCTGCAGCTTCGCAACTGGTTCGGGAGCGATGCCGCGGACCACGATTACGGCCAGAACTGGGCGCGCGTGCGCAGCCCTGTCGTGGACAGCCTGGTCCAGTCGATCATCGAGGCGGACACGGCGGAAGATCTGTACGCGGCCACCCGCGCACTCGACAGGGTTCTGCTGTGGAACTTCTATTTCATTCCGCTGGGCTCGCAGCCGGGGTTCCGTCTCGTCCATTGGGACAAGTTCTCCGAAGTGCGGAACGACGCACTCAACCGGGTTCCTTACCTCGACGCGTGGTGGTGGGACGAGGCGAAAGCCCGCCGCGTAGAAACTGGCCTCGCGGAGTTGGCGGCAGGCGAATGAGCCAGCTTGCCCGGTCAGGCGCCGGGCGTCCCAAACACCTCGAACAGGTTCTTGCTGAAGACGCTCCGAAACGGGGATATGCCGTGACGCGTCCGGATCGTGTCGATGGAATGGTCCCACTCGGAATCCCAGTCGATGCCCATGAAATCCGGGGAGTTTTCGCCGTGCCGCCAGCCTTCTGCGATGAGGTACAGCAGGATGAAAAAGCCCGTCGGTGCGAGGAAGCACCCGATCGTTGCGAAGCTCGCGAGGACCATGGCTGCCTGGTTGAGGCCGAACTGCGCCGTCTGAAAGCCGCCGAAGGCGATTTCGTGCGCGTCGGCAGTGTCGTAGCCGGCAACCAGTTGCCACGGTCTGTGCATATGCAGGACTCGGGAGTTCACGCGTCGAAGCGATTCCGGAAGGGTACTCAACTCGTGAAGTCGTCTGTCGACGAGTTCCTGGCTATAGCCGTGACCTACGATCATGCTGTAGAGCGTTTGGCCGAGACTGCCTGCGGGGCAGGATTTCAGCATATCCGGATCCAGACCGTTCGCCGAGGGCCCCGCCAGCGCGGTCTGAACCCGAGAGTGGTGTTGCGCGGAACGCTCGGCGATGGATACGAAATCTGGATGCGACTCGAAGGCCAGCGACGTGATCTGGGCATTGGCCTTGGACGGAATTACCCCTGCCTTGGAGTCTTCGATGATGGCCCAGTAAGTTCCCCAGAACCCCTCCTTTAACGGCGCCTTCGGGAGGCTCTCGTCGATCTCTCGTTGCTCTCCATCCCCCAGCCACACGCTGGCGATGTTGTCGTAGACCGGGCTGATGGCGTCGGGGCAGGAGAAGGCGGCCCAGGTCATCGTTGCGGCGACCTGCAGTTGCCCAGTGGCATCGCCTCTCTTGGCCGCCTTCAGGGAGTCGACCAAGGACTCTCGGTTGACTCCGGAAGTTGCTTCCTGAAATTCGCTAGTTCGGTCCACTAAAGTCCCAGCCTGCCGTCAGATCACGATGAGGATGGCGCGGCGCACCCGATGCTCTCGCGTCCAGGGACACGCATGATCGCCCGCATCAAGGAGCCATGATTCTTCCTCGGTACTTTAGTCCAGCGCAGCAAGAACCATCCGCGTTCCCGAGAGGTCAAGGCAAACCTATCAATGCCCCGCGATCAATTCCAGTTCCAATATGTTGCAATCGGTATGCGGAGATTCGATGAACATCGAGCCATTGGCCGGCGGCTCGGGAGACTCGGCGACGCTCAACTGTCTCGTCATTGGGTACAATTGATCGCCCGGGACGGGATTCACGGCGTGAATGCCCGCTGGCGAAGCACATGGAATCACAGGTTGTTACCGAATCCCCGGAACTCGATGCCGCCATCGTCAATCCGGCGAATTGGGGGAATGAGGATTGGGTGAATGCGCAGCTCGCGTGGCTGCGCGAGAACGCGCCGATACGCCACATGTCGCCGGACGGCTTCGATCCTTTCTGGTCGATCACGCGGCATGCGGACATCCGGTCCATCGAAAGCGACAAGACCCTGTTCGTCAACGATCCGCGCCCGCTCCTCACGCCCAAACTCCTGAATGCCATCGTCAAGGAGCTTACCGGACGGCGCCACCTCGTTCGTTCCCTGGTGACGATGGATGATCCCGACCACAGCCGCTACCGGGCGCTGACCCAGGAGTGGTTTTCGCGATCCAACCTGCTCGTGTTGACGGATCGCATCGAGCAACTGGCCACGGAATACGTCGACCGCCTCGGCGAATTGGGCGGCGAGTGCGACTTCGTCAAGGATGTCGCGATCTGGTATCCGCTGCGCGTGATCATGTCGATCCTCGGCATCCCGGAGCAGGACGAGCCGTTCATGATGAAGCTGACCCAGGAAATGTTCGGCAGCTCCGACCCGGACACGCGGCGTTCCTTCGAAGTCACCGCGCTCCCGGAGGTGATAGCGGACTTCGAGGCGTATTTCGCCGAGTTGAGCCGGCGCCGGCGCGCCCATCCCACCGATGATGTCGCCAGCCTGATCGCCAATGCGCGCATCGACGGAGAGGCCGTTCCCGAACACGAGACGAACGGCTACTACATCATCATCGCCACCGCCGGGCACGACACCACCAGTTCATCCGTCGCCGGTGGTCTGCTGGCACTGATCGAACACCCTGAAGAGATGGAGAAGCTTCGCGGCGATCCGGAACGCCACATGCCGAACGCGATCAACGAAGTCGTACGCTGGGTGACTCCGGTCCGGCACTTCATGCGCACGGCCACGGCGGACTGCAGGGTGGCCGACACCGATATCGCCACCGGCGAGTCGTGCATCCTTTGGTACCCGTCGGCGAACCGCGATTCGGCAGTGTTCGACGACCCGTTCGCGTTCCGGGTGGATCGACCGGGCGTCAGGCACCTGGCGTTCGGATTCGGTGCGCACGCCTGCTTGGGGCAGCACCTGGCGAGAATGGAGATGTCGGCGCTGTTCCAAGAACTGCTGCGCCGGGTCGAGCATGTCGAACTTAACGGCGAGCCGCGCTACTCGCAGTCGACGTTCGTGGGCGGCCTCAAGAGCCTGCCGATTCGTTATCGAATGAAGTAGCGGGGCTGCATCGCCTCAAAGACTGCGCTTGCCCGTGAGCGTGATTTCCAGGCTCCGCGTGCCCGGTTCGTCCACCACCGGGAACGCGAAGTCGATGTGATAGACGCGGCTTCGGTCGGTGCGAGTCGACTCGAACCGCAAGCCGAAACCGACGTTGGCCAGCACCGGGTTGTCGTGTGCGGAGTCCCAGGCCCTGCCGATGTCGACGAATGCCGCCCCTGCGACCCGCACCACGCGCCAGAGGTACAGCCCGGAGTAGTACCGCTCCTCGGCAGTAATGCGGAACCGACGCGAGCCGGCCTGGAATCGGTTCGGGTAGCCGCGCATCCCGGAGTCGCCGCCGGCGAGGACCTGCTGATCCGGCGTCAACTTGTCGGCGATGGTCGCTTCGGCGTCGATGAAGAGGCCCCACCTCGGCGTCTGGGCGCGCCGGTAGCGTGTCCATGCCTGGGCGATCAGGTTCTCCGCGCCACCGCTGTCCCGGTTCCAGAACCCCGACACCTGCGCACCGTAGAGCAGTATGTCGGAAGCCTCGCTGCCGATGCTGCGGCCGTCCCGGAATGCGGCGTTGTAGACCACGTGACCCTGGCGCGGGGAGTAGCCGAGCAGCAGATCGTACTGGCGGCCCAGAAAGACATCCTCCGTTGTCTGCACGCGGTTCAGGTTTCGCACCCTGGAAAAGTCGTCGCCGGTGCGCTGGAACGCGATCCAGGGAAACGCAAACTCGCGGTTCTCAAGGTCTGACAGCGCCGCTGGGACATCCTTGAAGTTCCATTCTTCCAAGGTGACACCCGCGCTCAGGCGGTTCGCGAACCCGTCTACCAGGCCCTTCGACCAGCCCCGCGACAGGACGGCGCGACGATAGTCGAGCCCGAACGACGCGATCTCTTGCCCGGCGTCGTACAGGCGGCGCCGGGATTCCGATGCCGTGGCGGAGACACTCCAGGCCCGCCGTGCGTCGAGCGCATAGAACGGCTGGCCGATGAACGCCACGGCGCCATCTCCGTCATCGGCGTTCTCGATACGCAGTCCCAGCCCGACGCGGCTGTTGCCCAGGTTGGGATTCGTGAAACCCGCGCTCGCGCCGGATCGGTCCAGGGTCTTGAACACTTCCGCGTCGATCTCGATTCCGGTGCCGAAGACGTTGTGCTCGGACATGCCGAGGTCGTATTCATTCTCCCCGCCAGTGCGGGTGACGCTCGCCGTCGGCAGGAGCGACCAGACGTCCCTGGTGACGACGACGATGTCGACAGTCCCTTCGCAGACCCGGTTCGCGATCACCCGCGCGTCGTAAAGAAACCTCTTCGCGCGCAGCAGCCGTTCGCTTTCCGCGAGGCGGCCGGCATCGACCGTCTCGCCGTTCGAGAACAGCAGCAGTGTTCGAATCGTGCGTTCGGTCGTGTTCACGTGCCAGCGATTCGCGAGGCGGAACAGCGGCCGATTCTCCGCGGCGTCTGCCGTATTGAAGATTTGCTGGCGAACGATGCGGGTGGAGGCAACGGAGTAAGGAACGTCGGCCTCGAGCGGCCAACCTTCGATCTCCCCTATTTCGGCCGTTTTCAGCGCTTCTTCCCCGAACCGCGCGTTACACGGGTCTGCCGCTACGGCCAGGGATAAGCACGACGAGACTGCGATGACCGCCGTCTTCCTGGCGGGCGACGCCTGCGACAAGCGCCGGGAACCTCTTTCGATCATGGCCGAATGTTAACCGTTTGCGGACCTGCAACCGGCGACTGGGGTACCATTCGGCGCTTTGGTCAATTGTCGGAGCCGCTTCATGAACAGCGTCGAATACGTCGCCAGCATTCTGAAACAAGAAGGCGTTACCTGGATGTCCTGTTTCCCGTCCAACCCGCTGATCGAGGCGGTCGCCAAGCAAGGCATCCGTCCGGTGGCCTTTCGTCACGAACGCGGCGCGGTGATGGCGGCCGACGGCTACTCGAGGCTGTCCGACCGCAAGCGTTTCGGTATCGTTGCGGTACAGTCCCAGGCTGGCGCCGAGAATGCGATGGGTGGCCTGGCCCAGGCGAACGGGGACAACTCACCGATTATGCTGCTGCCAGGCGGAAACGCCCTCGACAAGCTGTTCGTTCGCCCCAACTTCTTTGCCGGCAAGACTTGGGAACCGTTGCTCAAGCACGTCGACGTCATCATGCGACCGGACCAGACCGGCGATATCATGCGCCGCGCCTTCCACGCCCTGCGCACCGGTCGTCCCGGACCCGTGCTCGTGGAGATGCCGGCCGATGTCTGCTCGCAGCCGATTCCGGACGGCGCGCCCGCTTACGCGTCACCGACGGCCGCCATGTATGCGCCGTCCGCCGGGGCGATCGCCGATGCGGCCAAGAAGCTGGTCGACGCCGAAGAGCCCTTGATCTGGGCGGGATCCGGCGTCATGACCGCCGGCGCCTGCGAAGAACTGCAGACCCTGGCCGAGTTGCTCGACGTGCCGGTATTCACGTCGATGCCGGGCAAGTCGGCCATCGACGAGCGCCATCCGCTGTCCGTCGGGGCTGGCGTCTCGTCGACAACGGGTCCGGCGCGCCAATGGCTCGACAACTGCGACGTGCTGTTCGCTGTCGGCTCCTCGCTTACCTGGACGCCTTATGGCCAGAGCTTCTCCCGCGACAAGTTCCTCATCCACTCGGTGATCGCCGACGAGGAGATCAACAAGGACACCGCCGCCGCCATCGGCCTGGTCGGCGATGCCAGGTTAACGCTCGAAGCCATGATTGATGCCGTCAAGGGCCTGATCGGCGAAGACGGACGCGACAACGGCACAAAGGCGCGGGTCGCCGAAGCACGCGAGGCATGGCTCGCCCAGTGGCGCCCCTACCTGACCAACGATGACGGCCCGTTGTCGCCGTACCGCGTCATTCACGAGATGAACGAGGTGCTGGACGGTGAAAACAGTGTCGTCACCCACGACGCCGGCGCCCCGCGGGATCAGATCGTGCCGTTCTATACCGCGACGACGCCGCACAGCTACATCGGTTGGGGCAAGACCACGCACCTCGGCTTTTCCATCCCGCTGATGATCGGCGCCAAGATGGCAGCACCTGAACGCATGTGCGTGAACCTCATGGGCGACGGTGCCTTCGGCATGTCCGGCCTCGACATCGAGACCTCGGCCCGCGCGGGCATTCCCATCACGACCATCTTGCTCAACAACGGCATCATGGCGACCTACCCCGGCGGTTTCCCGACGGCGCGCGAGCAGTTCGGCGTTTCGCACATGCAGGGCGACTATGCCGGCCTTGCCAAGGCGATGGGTGCGGAGGGCATCCATGTCACGCAGGCGGCGGAAATGGCGCCTGCGCTGGAACAGGCGAAACGCCTGAATGCGGACGGCAAGACGGTACTAATCGACGTCAAGACGCGAGCGGAGGATTCGCGGTCGCCGGCACGCTTCGCCTGAGGTCTGCGTTCGCCCTATCCCGATGGCTGAGCGCGCGTTTCGCGTCCTGGTGATATGCACCGGGAATCGCGCGCGCTCCCAGATGGCCGAAGGATGGCTGCGGCACCTTGGGGGCGCGGGTGTCGAAGTCGACAGCGCGGGTACGGACCCGAAGGGCGTGCATCCCCTCGCGATCCGCGTCATGGCCGAGGTCGGCATCGATATCTCGGGTCACACCTCGGACCATGTGGACAGGTACGTGAGGGAGGACTACGACCTCGTGGTCACCGTTTGCGATACCGCGAAGGAGACTTGCCCGGTCTTTCCGGGCGCGCGGCGGCTGCTCCATCGCGCGTTCGAGGACCCGGACTATTCCTGGATGAGCGAGAGTGAACTCACGGGTGTTTTTCGCCGCGTTCGGGACGAGATCGGCAACTTCTGCCGCGCGCTCGTGGACCGGGAAGTCACCAGGGCAGACAAGGCTGGCTGAACCCCGGGCAGTCGGGATGCGCTATCTTTACGTCGAGTTGATCGAGAGGGGGAACGGATGAAATTCGGACTGCGCTACTGCAACACTGGACGCTACGTGGACGCGGCGCTCGCCGTAGAGTTGGTGCAAGCCGCCGAGGAGGCGGGTTTCGAGTCGGCCTGGACGGTGCAGCACACCGTGGTGCCGGAAAACCACGTATCCCGGTATCCATATTCCGAGGATGGACGCATGCGCGGCGGCAGGTTCGACTTTCCGATACCCGATCCGTTGATCTGGATGGCCTATGTCGCGGCCGCGACAAGCAGGATCAAGCTCGGCACGGGCATTCTGATCCTGCCGCAGCTCAGTCCGGTGGTCACCGCCAAGCAGGTTGCCACCCTGGACTTCATGTCCGGCGGCCGCACCCTGCTCGGCATCGGCGTCGGCTGGCTGAGGGAAGAATTCGAGGCCATCGGCGCCTCGTTCAACGACCGCGCCGCGCGCAACGACGAATACGTCGAGGTGATGCGGGCGCTCTGGTCGCAGGACCGGCCATCGTTTCAGGGCGAATTCATCAACTTCGACGGCGCCTATTGCCGGCCCCAACCGGTGGGGGGTACGGTGCCCATCCACGTCGGCGGCCACTCGAAGGCATCGGCGAGACGCGCCGGCCGCCTGGCCGAGGGCTTCTTTCCCGCGCGGGGCGATCCGCAGGAACTCGTGCGCCTGGCGCGGGAGACGGCCGAGTCGTCCGGACGCGACCCCGATGCGCTGGAAATCACGTTGAGTTGCCCTGAGGACCTGTCCGAACTGGACACGATTGACGCGGACCGCATACTCGTGCCCGTGAATCGTACGCCAGCGATGGCTGCGCCCGCGCGCACGCCCGAAGAAGTGTTGGCCTGGCGGTCACGCATCGAAGCGTTCGCCGGCTGATTGGCGAGACAAGCAATGAAGTTCGGACTGCGTTACTGCAACACCGGCCCCTATATCGATGCGGCGCGCGCCGTGGAACTGGTGCAGGCCGCCGAAGAAGCGGGCTTCGAGTCTGCCTGGACCGTCCAGCACACGGTGATTCCAGAGAACCATGCCTCGAGATATCCTTATTCGCCGGACGGTCGCCTGCGCGGGAACGTGTTCGACTTTCCCCGACCCGATCCGTTGATCTGGATGGCCTACGTGGCCGCAAGGACCGAGAGGATCAAGTTTGGCACCGGCGTCCTGATCCTGCCGCAGCTCAGCCCGGTGGTCACTGCCAAGCAGGTCGCCACCCTGGACTTCATGTCGGGCGGCCGCGTCCTGCTCGGCATCGGGGTCGGCTGGCTCAGGGAAGAGTTCGAAGCCATCGGCGCTTCGTTTCATGACCGCGCCGCCCGCACGGACGAGTACGTGGCGGTGATTCGTTCGCTCTGGTCCGAGGAGCGACCGTCGTTTCAGGGGGAGTTCATTCAGTTCGACGGTGCCTACTGCCGACCGCAGCCAGTTGCAGGCACGGTACCGATTCACGTCGGGGGCCACTCGAAAGCCGCGGCGCGGCGTGCGGGTCGCCTGGGCGATGGTTTCTTTCCGGCGCGGGGCAGACCCGAAGAACTGGTGCGTCTGGCGCGCGAGACCGCCGAGGCGTGCGGGCGCGATCCCGGCGCAATCGAGGTTTCCTTGAGTTGCCCGCAGGACCTTTCGAAGATCAAGACGATCGATGCCGACCGTGTATTGATACCAGTCGATGACAGGCCCGACATGGCCGCGCCGGCGCGAACACCGGAAGAGGTGCTTGCGTGGCGGTCCCGGATCGAGGACTTCGCCGACGCCTGATTTGCAGGCTGTCGCCGCGCAATGCGTCGTGATTATTGAGATCCTCCTAGCCCAGCGCGATCCAGTACACCCACGCGCCACCGGTTCCGTCGCCGAGTGCTTGACCTTGCGCGGGTCGCGATAGTCCGAAGCAGACCGCGATCCGGGCCATCAGGCCAGCCAGTGGTCCACCTCGCGCAGCAAGACGCCGCCCCCGTCCGAGGTGAGCCGGCCCGCATCGAAACGGGCGACAACTTCGCGGCGGCCGAAAGCATGAAATTCAAGCTGCGCGCTAGATCGTTCCCCGCGCGAGTTTCAGAAGTTCCTTCCTGAACCTTGCGTTTTTCTTCCGGCCCCAATCTTCGCGGAAGTGCAGCATGTCGATGATCTCCCGTTCGGAACGGGTCTTGAACACTGAGGGTCTGCGGCGCCGCGTCGGGCAATCGACGGCGTCGGAATCCAGCAGCGGGGTATCCGCGGAAACATCCTTGGGAACTTCCGCGAACTGCGGGTTCAGCGCCGGCTTGATTACTTCGCCGTCCCGGCTGACAAAGACGATGTCGTCGTCTTCGATCGTGATGTGGAAAGCGCCGTGGTGCAGCATCCGGTGATGCGCGCCGCACAGCAGCACGAGGTTCTCAAGGCAGGTTTCCCCGCCGTCGATCCAGTGCCGGACATGGTGCGCCTCGACATAGCGCTGGTGCGCGCAGCCAGGGAAGCGGCAGCGGTTGTGGTCGCGCAGCTTCAGTGCCCGCAGCAGCCGGGCCGGCACGATCCGCCGCCGGCGCTCGTAGTTGAGCAGGTTGCCCCGCGCGTCCTGGATGAACTCGGTGAGGTCGGCGTCGCAGGCGATCTGGCGGGCGTCCTCCTCGTCGATGCCCCAGTCCGGCTCGACGTGGTAGCGCGCGCCGCCCGCCGACCGCTTCGCGGCCAGCTCGTTGCGGTCGATGGTCAGCACCACCTCGTAGCGCCGGCCTGTGCGGCGCCGCTTCCAGTTCCCCGCGGGGCTCGCCAGGCAGTGCTCGGCCATGTCCACCAGCGCGTCGGCGAAGCGCTGTTCCCTGCTCGATAGCTCGAATGTCAGCCAGTCCGGAAGATCGTCCGTTTCCGCGGAAACATCCTCGTAGGCGTCCGCGTCGGTCGCGTCTGCACTTGCAGCCAGCGTGGAGACCTCGTTGCCGTTGTCCTCGCCCGCGTGATTGGCCGGTGTTTCCGGGGAAACACTTCCGGCTCCGTCCACATCGGTCACATCGGCGCTTGCAACCCGCGCGGAGACCACCTCCCCATTGTCCCTGCTCACGCGATCAGCCTGAGTTTCCGCAGAAACATCGGCCGCCGCCCATTCGGCGTGCGCAGGTATCCCATTCCCGTCAGTCGCGCCAGCGCCTTCCGCCGCCGACCGCGATGTCGCGGCAGCAGCGCCGAGACCATTCCCGACCACGAACGACTCGGCTGTCGCAACATGGTCTCCGGCGGCATGCATCCGCGCCCCGTCGGATCCCCCGCTCGCGACCTCCGCGCCGCCGACCTCTTCCACATCTTCGTCCGCCGCGAGTTCGGCGATCCCCCCGGGATAGGTGACCCCCAACAGGGACGCGCAGCGCGCCTCCTCCTCGTCCTTCCTGCCGTCGATGACCTGCCGCAGCGCCTCGATCACCAGCGCGCCGCGCTCCGCCGGCACCGCCGCCGTCATGATCAGCATGCCGTCCTCGTAGTACCAGCTCAGGCCCCGCCGCTGCTCGCTGCTGGCGCGCCCGCGTACGCTTCCCCCGACCCGCTCGTGGGTCCGGACCAGGCTCTCGATCTGCGCCGCGCTGCTTCCCTCGGCGATCGCCAGCAGCATCGCCTCGGTGTGCGGCGTCGCCACCCGGGTGATTGCCCGCACCTTGGAATAGCTGATCGCGCCGTCGCGGAACGCGGCGTCGATGCAGGGCAGCCTCTCAAGCGCCCGGCCGATGCGGATGCGCTCCCGCGAGGCGCAGGGCCCCAGGCCGCAGCGGTGGTCGAGCCAGTTGCCGAGATTGCAGTAGCCGCCCTCGCGCCATCCCCGGGTGCGGTCCATGGCGGCGATGAGCTTGACGAAGCGCCAGTCGGCGAGGTTGATATGGGCGGCCATGCGGGTGACGGCGCGGCGCAGCTCGGCGGGATCGTCGGGGATGAAGTCGAGGTGGTCGGGGTCTGCTTCGGGGAGGAGGGGATCGACGGCGGGTTCTGGGACGAAGTCGAGATGTCGGACGACTTCTTCGGTCGGGACGGACATGCTTGGAGGCCTTGGCGCGGAGGGCGATTGAGACTGTATATATTACTAGCATATAGACTAGTTATCATTGTTTTTATTGGATAATACTATCCAAATCAAACGATGCGGAAGAGGACTGGATCTGCAATCCTGCCGCCATTACCAGGAACGACGCATCCAGTACAAGCGCATCGACCGCGCCGATGTTTCGCGCGCCCAAGTCGCAGCCTGGCAGGACCGCCGGGACCGCTGGAAGGTCACGGCGAACTGGCAGTTCAACACCGACGACGCCCGTGTCAAACTGATGCGTGTGGGTCTGAGGCGGAGCCTCGCTAGGCAATAGGGGAGCCCCATGGATATCGGGATATGTATCGCCTCCCACATCGGCGACATCGACTACGTGGAGCGCGCGGAAGCGCTCGGCTACAGCCACGCCTGGTTCGCGGACAGCCAGATGCTGTGGTCCGACTGTTACGCGACGCTTGCCCTGGCGGCGACGCGCACGTCGCGCATCAAGCTTGGCACGGGCGTCGCCATCACCGGTACGCGTCTCGCATCGGTGAACGCGGCGGGCATCGCCACGATCAACGCGCTTGCGCCGGGACGGACGTTCTTTGGGGTGGGCGCGGGGAACACCGCCATGCGTGTCATGGGTAAACCGCCACATCGGATCCGGGAGTTCGATCAATACCTGCGCACGCTCAAGCCCCTGCTGCGTGGCGAGGAGGCCGTGAACGACGATGGCCAGCCCATCGTGCACATCATGCCGGACGCTGGCTTCGTCAACTTCAAGGACCCCATCCCCCTGTACATCTCCAGCTTTGGGCCCCGTTCGCTCGGACTCGCGGGGGAACACGGGGACGGCGCGGTGATCTCCGGCCGCGGTTCCGGCGCCGCCCTGCAGCGCGTCTGGGACATGATCGAGTCGGGCGCGGCGAAGGCGGGGCGAGAGATCGACCGCGATGCGTACTACATGACTGCCCTGACCACCATCGTGGTGCTGGAACCCGGTGAGGCCGTGGACTCGGACCGCGTCAAGAGCCAGTGCGGCGCCATGGCGATGGCCGGCGTGCACTACCAGTACGACCAGTTGCGCAACTTCGGACGGCAACCGTCCAATGTCTTTGCCGGCATCTGGGACGACTACACGGCGATGATGGAAAAGACTCCCGCCGAACGCCGCCACCAGTTTATCCACCGCGGCCACAACTGCTGGGTCGTACCGGAGGAGGAGCGGTTCCTCACGCCCGAGGTGCTGCGCGCATCGGCCCTGATTGGCACCCGCGACGAGTTGATCGACATCCTCTCTTCGCTGTCGGAGGCGGGCCTCGACCAGGTCATGATCCTGCCGAACTTCCACGCGCGCTACGATGTCCTAGAGCAAGTCGGGAACGCCCTGATCGGCAATATCCCCTGAGCGTGAATTGGCCTTGATCGCCGACGCCTTGGTCACATTCAACAGACGGGACTTCGGGGATGCTCCGGAACGCTTCGGAATTGCGGTGCTGACGCCCCAACAGGCCTTGAGGGGAATATCGGAATGAAGAAACAAACCACCACTTACCCGTTGCGGCTACCCGCATCCTTGAAGGCGGCAGTCGCTGAAATCAGCAGGGAAGATGGTACGAGTATGAACCAGTTCATGGCCACGGCGATCGCCGAAAAGATCTCGGCAATGAAAACGGCCGAGTTCTTCGCTACGCGCGGCACCGAGGCTGATGTCGAGGCGGCGCGTCGATTGCTTCGACGAGAAGGGGGTCAGCCCCCGGAACAGGAGGATCTCCCCACGCGCCTTCCGAGTCCCTGACCAGCAGGACGCGATGCCATCGCGCCGGGCCGCACGTTCACTCGTTGTGGTCGCCGGGGAATGTGCCCATGTGGGTCGAAAAGGCCGCATGGGATCAGCGAGCTTCTGCTCAGGGTTGCAACGGTTTGGCGCATTTCTGCCGAACTTACGTACCCGCTACGATGTCCTGGAGCAAGTCGGGAATGCCCTGATCGGCAATGTCCCCGGACGGCGGAACGAGGCCACAGGGCACAGCGCCTGTCCATCGGTTCAGGCCCGGTTCATTCCGGCCGCGCTAAGGTTCATTTAGCGCCGAACCGGAAATCCGATGAAATCCCCCGCCTTTGCCGTCGCCGTCTGTTTGTTTCTGGCGTCGGGCGTAAACGCGCAGACGTTGACTAAAGCCGAAGAAGGCCGGAAGGAGGTTGGGAATTGCTATCGCATGTGCATGGCGGATGACGGCGGGGGTCGTCGCTTGTGGAATATTGCGTGGCTGGACCAGTTCTGGGCGAACTGGCGCGATAGCGTGACCTGGACCGATGAGGAATGGACCAGCTTCCTGACCGATTGGAAGCAGACCGGGTGCGCCAATCTCCAGGCGGAGTTGCTGGAAGCCTACGGCTGCCGTTATGCGTGTTACGACGTGGAGCAGGCTTATGGCGTCACTTCTTCGTCTGCCCGAAGCGTTTTCCTGCGCGCGTACAGAAGTTTGGTTGCGGACCTCCAGGCATCCGGGCTATGGGTTACGAATGATCGCGATTACCCCCGTCCAGGCACCGATGCGTTCAACGCCGCTTGCGAAATCGCTTACGACTCCACTGCTGCCTCGGGACGAGCCGATTCGAGCCTCGAGGTCGCGCGGGAACTGTTGCAGCGAGGACGAAGACCCGTCGAATAGTTGAGCCGGAACAGGCGGGACTAACTCGCGAATGCGCACATCCAGCGCACTTCGATGCTGCGCCGTCCCGGCGTACCCGGGGGCGTCTCGATATCGAACGAGGTGTGGGGACATACCAGCGCCTTGCCCGGACGCGTGTCGAGTTGCTTGAAGACCAGCATCTCCTCTTCGGTCATGCGCGGGACGTACCAAAAGCGCAGGTCCGGACTGAACAACGGCATGGAGCCCCTGCCGGTGGCATAGGAACCGGAGTAGTGGTAGGGCACGATGTCCCTGGGGTCGATGCTGCGCGCGTCGATCAGCGCCAGCGGGTTCCTGATCGCGGCGCGGTCGATCGGCTGCCAGGTGTTGTACCACGCGAACGTCCATTCTCGGGACGGGTCCAGCGCATCGCGCCGCTCGGCGAGAGCGCGCTCGCTGTAGGGCCCGGGGTCGGTGATGTCGTAATCGCAGTGCGCAAACCGCGCGTAGGCGGTGAGAAAGTCCGACCTGTCCTCGGTTCGCAGCAGATGGTGCGTGACGAATACCTCGTCCGCCCCGACGAGTCGCCTTACGACGTCGGCGACTTCCTCGTAGTAGGTGGACTTGATCGCCGATTCGTTCCCGAAATCGGTCACGCGGGTCTTGTGTCGAGTCAGCGTGAACCCGGCCGTGTCGAGACTCGTTTGGGTGCCGCGCGCGTCCTCGACGGACACCGTGTGCTTGGTGGTGTGAGCGCGCCGGGAGGCCCGGTCGCCGATAACTGGAGGGACTTTGCGGTGCTTCCACTCGGGATTGATAAACCGGATTTCCGCGGTAACAGTTCCTGACATCGCCGCCTCCGCGCGTGACAGCCGAATTCTATCCGAAGCATGGCTGAACGGCCTTCTATTGCTGACGTGAATGCGGCGTCCGAGTGGCATTCATGGGCCATGCGATTGCACCCCGACCTGACAACGGCGGCGGCTTGGCCCAAAATGCCGACTTCTGCCCGCCGCCAAGGAGAAATCCATGCTCGACCGTTTCAAGGTGACTGACGATATCGCCGTGCGGGTGGCGCCGGATGACATGCGCTTTACCGTGGAGAATCTATTCAGGGCCTGTGGCATGCCGGAGAAGGATGCGGTGCAAGCCACGGATGTGCTGATCTACGCGGATGTGCGGGGCGTCGACACGCATGGCGTCAGCAACATGATGCGGGCGTATGTCACGCGTTTTCGGGATGGCATGGTCAATCCGGCGCCGGAGTGGAAAATCACGCGAGACCTTGGCGCCGCGTTGGCCGTGGACTGCGATGGCGGTCTCGGTTTAGCGGTTGGGCCCCCCGTGATGGACCTCGCCATCGAACGGGCGGGCCAGTACGGCGTCGGCGTCGCTGTCGCTTACAACGGGGGCCACTACGGGGCGGCGGCGTATTTCGCGCATCGAGCGCTCGACCACGGGATGATCGGCATATCGATGACGTCCGGTGGCGTCTCCGGGGCGCCGACCGGTGGCGCGGAGCCCCTGCTCGGCCTGAATCCCATCGCCATCGCAGCGCCAACCGACGAGGAAGTGCCGTTCATATTCGACGGGGCGATGAGTTCCGTGGCGGGCAACAAGATCCAGCTATTGCGCCGGATGGGCACGAACCTCGGGCCGGGATGGGTGGCGCGCGCGGATGGCACACCGATCATGGAAGAGTCGCCCGTACCGGATAAATTCATACATTTGCCGTTGGGCGCCACGCGAGAGACCGGTTCGCACAAGGGATATGGCCTGATGGTGATGGTGGAGATTCTGACCTCGATTCTCGGCGGCGACGGCGGGGGCCCCAACCGCAAAAGGCGTGCGACCCACTTCTTCATGGCTCTCGACACCAAGGCGTTCACCGAGCCGGAGACGTTCACGCAGAACATGGACGCCTACCTCGAGCGGTTGCGGACCTGTACGCCAGCGCCGGGGGTGGATCGCGTTCTCTACTCCGGCATGCCGGAGCAGGACGCGGAGAATGATCGTACTGCCAATGGTATTCCCTACCATCCGGAGGTCATCGCCTGGTTCACCGAGACGTGTGCGGAAATGGGGGTGGAGCACCGACTGTCCTAGACCCGGTTCGCGAGGTCCTGCGCGGGGGTCGCGGTGCCATCCCATCGATGTCGCCTGACGCTGACTTCGCTTCGTGTTGGGTCACGTAACCGTGTGATACATTCGGATTTTTGGCCCCATAGTAGGTGTTATGGCGGTGGTCGACCCTGGCTTGGAAGAAACGCGTGTCCGCGACATCGCGACGTCCCGCGTCGACCATATCGGCGGGACCATCGCCGCACTGTCGGATATCGTCCGGAGCTTCGGCCACATCGAACAGCGGCACATGGAGATCGTCGCGGATGTCTTCAATCTGACCGTTGCCGAGATTCGAGGCATTGTCAGCTTCTATTCTGATCTGCGCACTGAGCCCACCGGAAAGAGACACATCCGTATCTGCCAGGCGGAAGCGTGTCAGTCGGTCGGCGGACGGGAACTGACCGCCGCCACCGCGTCCCGGCTGGGCATCGGTCTGGGCGAAACCGCAGCGGACGGCAGCGTCAGCCTGGAGGCGGTGTACTGCCTCGGACTCTGCACATCGGGACCCAGCGCTACCGTGGACGGTCGCGCAGTTCCCTTCGCCACGGCGGAGGCGTTGATCGAGAGCCTTCAGCCGGGGAGCGCGAGGGGTGTCCCCTCGCAAGAAGAGAGCCTTCAGCCGGGGAGCGCGAGGGGGAACCCCTCGCATGAGAAATGAGTGTGGCGAGCGTGCCGCGCGAGACGCTGGCCGTCGCCCTCGGGGCAGACGAACTTGCGGCCGGACTCGCGCAGGCGGGACACGAAGTCGTGCGCACGGGATCCTATGGCCTCTGCTGGGCGGAGCCCATGATCGAGATCGACGGGATCGCGTACGGCCCCGTCACCGATCTCGCTGACCTCGAGTCCGTCCGACTCGGTCCCGTTGAAGCGATACCTGAGCTTGCCCGGCAGGAACGCAGGGTGTTCGACCGGTGCGGCCGGGTGGACCCCTTCGACTACGACCCGGCCTGGTTGCGATCCCAGCTCGATTGCGATCCCCTCGAGATCATCGATGAGATCGAAGCCAGCGGCCTGCGCGGCAGGGGCGGCGCGGGGTTCCCGGCCCACATCAAGTGGCGCACGGTGCATGACACGCCGGCGGACGAGAAGTACGTGGTGGTCAATGCCGATGAAGGCGACTCGGGCACCTTCGCGGACCGGCTCATCATGGAAGGCGACCCGTTCCGCCTGATCGAAGGCATGTTACTTGCCGGACGCGCGGTGGGCGCGGGCAAGGGCATTGTCTATTTGCGTTCCGAGTATCCATTGGCGGCGGAGATCTTCGCCCGCGCCATGGAAGCCGCGAGGGGCATGGGCCTGCTTGAGACCTTCGACATCGAACTGTTCGTTGGCGCAGGCGCGTACATCTGCGGCGAGGAGACGTCGCTGCTCGAGAGCCTGGAAGGCAAACGCGGCGAAATACGCGCCAAACCGCCGGTGCCGGCCGTGGCCGGACTGTTCGGCAAGCCGACGTTGGTGCACAACGTGATCACGCTCTGCGCGGTGTCGGACATCCTCGACAGGGGTGGCAGGGACTACGCGGCCCTGGGCGTGGGCGCTTCGACCGGGACCATGACGTTTCAACTCGCCGGCAATGTGAAGAAGGGTGCTCTGATCGAACTCCCCTTCGGCATCTCCCTGCGCGCGCTGATCGAAGACTGGGGCGGCGGCACGCGCTCGGGGCGTCCCGTCGGCGCGGTGCAGGTGGGCGGTCCGCTGGGCGCCTATCTCAAGGAAGAACAACTCGACACACCGATGACCTACGAAGCGCTCGCGACCATCGGCGCCGGCGTAGGTCACGGCGGGATCGTGGTGTTCGACGACACCGTCGACCTGGTGCGTCAGGCGCACTACGCGTTCGCGTTCTGCGCGCATGAATCCTGTGGCAAATGCACACCCTGCCGGATCGGCGCGGTGCGGGGCAGGGAGACCGTGGAGTCGCTGATGGCGTCCGCCCAAGGCGACGATGAATTGGCTATCATCCGGGACCTTTGCGACGTGATGGAGCAAGCGAGCCTGTGCCAGATGGGCGGCATGACGCCCATTCCGGTGCGTAGCGCACTTGGGTTGAAATGAGGAACGGCGACCTCGATTTTGGTACTCCGGCTGTTCGGGCCGAGGAGTGCACCCGGCAGGTGTCGCTGACGGTGGACGGCCATGTGGTAACGGTCCCCGAGGGCACGTCCATCATGCGCGCTGCCACCGAGGTTGGGATTCCCGTCCCCAAACTGTGCGCCACCGACAGCCTCCAAGCGTTCGGCTCCTGCCGGCTGTGCCTGGTCGAAATCGAGGGCCGTCGTGGCCTCCACGCCTCCTGTACGGAACCCGTGCAGGAAGGCATGGCGGTGCAGACACAGAACGATCACATTGCCGAGATTCGCCGCGGCGTGATGGAACTGTACATTTCGGACCATCCGCTCGACTGCCTCACCTGTTCGGCGAATGGCGACTGCGAGCTGCAGGATATGGCCGGTGCCGTGGGTCTGCGCGAGGTTCGGTACCAGGACGGCGAGAGTCACCTGGACGCTGACGAGGACGCCTCGAATCCCTACTTCTCCTTCGATCCATCCAAGTGCATCGTCTGTTCACGCTGCGTGCGCGCCTGCGACGAGGTGCAGGGAACGTTCGCCCTCACGATCGACGGCCGCGGGTTCGACGCGTCGGTCAAGACCGGGGCGGATGACTTCTTTTCTTCCGAGTGCGTGTCCTGCGGGGCGTGCGTGCAGGCGTGTCCCACGGCGACCCTGATGGAGAAATCCGTGATCGACCACGGCGTGCCCGACCGCGTCGTCAAGACCACCTGCGCCTACTGCGGCGTCGGTTGTTCGTTCAAGGCAGAACTCAAGGGCGACCAGGTCGTGCGCATGACGCCGGACAAGGACGGTTTCGCCAATCACGGCCACTCGTGCGTGAAGGGGCGTTTCGCATGGGGCTACGCCAATCACCGAGAACGCATCCTCGAGCCCATGATCCGCGACAGCATCGACGAGCCGTGGCGCGCGGTCTCGTGGGACGAGGCGATCGACCATGCGGCCCGGCGGCTCAAGGCCATCCAGGCGGAACACGGGACCGACTCCATCGGCGGCATCACCTCCTCGCGCTGCACCAACGAAGAGGTCTGGGTGGTCATGAAGATGATCCGGGCCGCGTTCGGCACCAACAACGTCGATACCTGCGCCCGCGTATGCCATTCGCCCACCGGCTACGGTCTGAAGCAGACCTTCGGCACTTCCGCGGGGACCCAGAACTTCGACTCCGTGGCCCACTCCGACCTGATGATGGTGATCGGCGCCAACCCGACCGAGGGACACCCGGTCTTCGCTTCCCAGATGAAGCGCCGCCTGCGCCAGGGCGCGAAGCTGATCGTCGCCGACCCCCGGCGTATCGCTCTCGTCCGCTCACCGCACGTTGAAGCCGAGCATCACCTGCCGCTGCTGCCTGGCACCAACGTGCCGTTGATGAATGCCTTCGCGCACGTGGTCGTCACGGAGGACCTGGTCGACCACGACTTCGTCAGCGAACGCTGCGACCCGGCCTCGTTCGAGGAGTGGGCCGCTTTCGCCGCGCGCGAGGAGAACTCGCCCGAACACGTTGCCGAAGACACCGGTGTCCCGGCGGAGGATATCCGTGCCGCCGCACGACTCTATGCCAATGCGGGCAACGCCGCTATCTACTACGGCCTGGGTGTCACCGAACACAGCCAGGGTTCAACCATGGTCATGGCGATGGCGAACCTGGCGATGGCGACGGGCAACATCGGCCGGCCCGGAGTCGGCGTCAACCCGCTGCGCGGACAAAACAACGTCCAGGGCGCCTGCGACATGGGTTCGTTTCCGCACGAACTGTCGGGCAACCGGCCCATCGGCGACGAAGCGCTGCGCGCGCAGTTCCAGAGCGCCTGGGGAGTCGAGATCGGCGAGGAACCAGGATTCCGCATTCCGAACATGCTGAATGCCGCCTGCGCCGGCGAGTTCAAGGCGATGTTCATCCAGGGCGAGGATCTCGCGCAGTCGGATCCCAATACGCAGCACGTGGAAGAGGCGCTCGCGGCCATGGAGTGCGTCATCGTGCAGGACCTGTTCCTGAACGAGACCGCCAAGTTCGCCCACGTCTTCCTTCCCGGCACCTCGTTCCTCGAGAAGGACGGCACGTTCACGAATGCCGAACGGCGTATCAACCGCGTGCGTCCCGTCATGGCGTCGAAGATCGGCATGGAGGAGTGGCAAGTGGCCCAGGCGCTGGCCAACGCGCTGGGATACCCGATGGAGTATGCGTCGGCCAGCGAGATCATGGACGAGGTCGCGTCGTTGACGCCGACTTTCGCCAACGTCTCCTTCGACCTGCTGGACCGGGTGGGGAGCGTCCAGTGGCCGTGCACGGACGACGCGCCGACAGGCACGCCGATCATGCATCGGGAAACCTTCGTGCGCGGCAAGGGCATGTTCGTCCTGACGGACTATCAGCCGACTGAAGAGCGGGCCAATCGCAAGTTCCCGCTGCTCCTGACCACGGGGCGAATCCTGACGCAATACAACGTCGGCGCGCAGACCCGTCGCACCGACAACGTCGACTGGCTGAACGAAGACGTGCTCGAGATCCACCCCGCGGATGCGGAACTCAGGGGCGTGCGCGAAGGCGACTGGGTGGCCGTGACGAGCCGCATGGGCGAGATTTCGCTGCGCGCGACGGTGACCGAGCGCGTCGTGCCGGGCGTGGTCTACACGACCTTCCACCATCCGGACACGGGGACCAACGTGGTCACCACGGACTTGAGCGACTGGGCAACCAACTGTCCGGAGTACAAGGTGACCGCGGTGGAAGTGCGTCCTGCGAATCACCGTTCCTCGTGGCAGGAAACATTTGACGTCCGGCTGACGGAACAGACCGACTTTCTGCCGCACACTTGACCGCCGCTCGGAACATCCCCGCCAGAGGCACGCCCGCGGCGAACATGCGGGTAGACGTCGAAGCGGTCTCGAACGACGGGACGCGCCGTGCCAGCGATACCGTCACTATCGAAGAGCCGCTGGAGATCCGTCTGTCCCACGAGACCGGCTCAGGACGCGTGGACCAGAGCATCTCCATCACCATGCGTACGCCGGGCAACGACGATGAGCTCGCCGTGGGCTTCCTCGCTGGCGAGACGATCATCGCCGCCGCGAGAGACGTACGCGAGGTCGAGCATTGCGGACCGCCAAGCCCGGACAAGGGCATCCGGAACGTCATCCGCGTCGAACTGGCTGACCATGTGCGCGTGGACGCCGGCGGGTTGCTGCGGCATTTCTACACGACGTCGAGCTGCGGCGTGTGCGGGAAGGCATCTCTCGATGCCGTGCGCGTGCAGATCGAGGATCGGGAAACCGGCAGTTTCCTCATCACGGCGGACACATTGAAGAGGCTTCCCGCCGCGCTGCACGAGCGGCAGACCGAATTTGCGCACACCGGCGGCCTGCACGCTGCCGGGAGTTTCGATGCGTCCGGCGCGCTACTGCGCGTGCGGGAGGACGTGGGCCGGCACAATGCCCTGGACAAGTTGGCGGGCTCCTACCTTGCGGAAGGCGGACTGGCCGGATACGGCATTCTTCTTAGCGGTCGTGCCAGCTTCGAACTGATGCAGAAGGCCGCTGTCGCCGGCGCGCCTTTCGTCGCGTCCATCGGACCGCCCTCGTCACTGGCGGTGGAGTTGGCGCAAGACCAGGGCATCACCCTGGCCGGCTTCCTCAAGGCCGACCGCTTCAACGTTTATACGGGCCGGCAACGCATCGCGGCGTGAAGGCGGAAGACGTCACCGGCATTGTCTTCTGCGGCGGCAGCGGGCGGCGACTCGGAGGGGTCGAAAAGCCGCTGATCGAAGTCGCGGGGCGTCCGCTACTCGCATGGGTGCTGGAAAGTCTTCACAAGCAGGTGGGCACCGTTGTGCTGAGCGGCGCGGGTGATGCCGCGTATGCGCCGTTCGGTTGCGAGATGGTGCCTGACCGTGCGCCGGGCGAAGGCCCGTTGAGCGGTCTTGCGACTGCCGTGGAGTTCGCGACGACGGACTGGATCTTCACCTGTCCCGGAGATTCGCCTTACCTGGCCGGGAACCTGGTGGAGTTGCTGGCCCCGGACGCGGAGCGCGCGGGAATAGCCGTTCCCCACGATGGCAACCGGCGCCAGAACCTGTTCCTGCTGATGCGCCGCGATCGCGCCGAGTCCCTGGTTCGGTTCTTCGATCAGGGGGGCAGGGCGGCGCACCGCTGGCTCGACCAGAACGGCATCGGCGTCACGGACCTGTCCGTCATCGCTGAGTCATTCTTCAACGTAAATACGCCGGACGATCTCGAAGCGTGGCGCCGGCGGGCAACGGGCGATCTCCGTGCCTGATGTGGCAATAGATCACCAGGACGGCCATCTCTTGGTCTGACAAATCCGAACTTCGACTTCCCGATTTGTCGGAGTACGAAATCCCAAAAGACACTGCCGGATCGGTCATTCGACTGGCGCGACTGCTGTCGTGGTCGCGGTAGCGCGTCAGACGGGCAAGACGACGCTGCTGACCATTCGACTCCGTTCCTTGTCTGAAGCGGGCAGCATCTCTGTCGGTGAGCAATGGCCTCAACTCGAAGATGCTGCCGCTTCCCGCTACCGGCTATAGTCGGCGTCGCCGGGTTTGGCTTTCGAGCCGTCCGTCCCGGCAATTGCCCGGTTTCTCGGTGCGGAGGCGTATTCCCCGCGGAAATCACCGAACGGCCCGTCGCGCCACTCCAGGGCGGACTTCAAGCCGTCTTCGCGCACGCGGCGACCGAACTCCCCGGCGGCGGTACGGTGCTTGGACATCGCTTCCACGTCCGTGCCGGACATCAGGCCGGTGCGGATGCCCATGATCTCGAATTGCCGGTTCACGGCGCGCTTGTTGTAGTTCAACTGGTCGTTGTCGATGTGGCCGAGGCGGCGCGCGAACCTGACGGTGAACTCTTCGAGCTCGTCCTTGGGCTTGGCATAGGTCGCCCAGCCGAAATCCTCCATCTCTTCGCCGCTGTACCAGTCGCCGGTATAGGCGAACGCCCGCGCCTTGCCGGGCTTCATGAACCAGGGTGCCCACATCATGTCCATGGTGCCCTGGGCGCGCACGGGCGGATAACCGACGCGGGCGTCGTCGGCCACCATGCGCATGTCGCACATGGAAGCGAGTTCGGTGGCGCCCGCGAGACACCAGCCGTGCACCTGCGCGATAACCGGCTTCGCAAGTTCCCAGATCAACCAATGTCCCATCAATGCATGCCTCGACCAGTCGTAGTGCTGCGGGTGCGTGGAGCCGGTGTCCGGCATGCCCGACCGGTCGCTCGTGTAGTCGCTCTGCTCATCCGGATTGGGTGTGAGATCGTAGCCGGCGGAAAAGGCGCGGCCGGCGCCCTTCAGGATGATGACGCCGATGGCGGGATTCGCCTCGGCTTCGCGCATCGCATCGTACACCTCGCCGCGAAGCGCATGGCTCAAGGCGTTCAGCTTCTCCGGCCGGTTGAGCGTGATGAACGCCAGCCGGTCGTCGGTCTCGTAGATGATGTTGTTGTAGCTCATGACTGTCCTTTCTTTTCTGGGCGCGTCTGGGCGCGGTTCGTGCGCGCCGAAATACTATCCGCCTGCGGTTGGGATGGAAATACGGGAGCGCGTCCGGTCCAATGACAAAAACCCCATAAAACGAAATTCGATTGCGTCATGCGCGACGACGAATCTCTTCCAAGCCAACTCGCGCTCGCGCTTGCGGGCAATACCGTAGATGGCGCGGGCACATTGGCAAGGCAGGCGCTGCGCGGGTTGCGCGCGCATATCGAAACGGCTGGCGGAGCCGATATCGAACACATGCGTCACTGGGCTGGAACGCTCATGGCGGCGCGGCCAGGAATCGGAGCCATCGGCAGCCTGTTGCAGTACTGGATAGACAGCATGCCGGCGGTCGAGTGCCGGCCGGACGATGTGGGGAAACTGGCGATCCAGCACTGTGACGACGTGATGGCACGTGCCGACCAGGCCTTCGAGGAGACCATGGAACGAGGACGCGAACGCTTGGCTGGCATATCGGGACCCGTAGTTACCCATAGCGCATCCTCGACGGTCCGGCATCTGCTCGCCGCCGTGCTGCCGAGCCGAGTGATCGTCGGCACCTCCGAGCCGGGAGGAGAAGGCCGCAGGTTGGCCGCCGAACTCGGAGCGCGTTGCGTGAGCGATGCCGATGCCGTTCGACAGGTCGGTCCGGCGGGAGCGGTGCTGGTGGGCGCCGATGCCATCGGGACTGATTCGTTCGTGAACAAGGTCGGGACCCTTGCCCTGGCCGAGGCGGCGCGAGAAACGAACACACCGTTCTTCGTTGTGGCTGAGAGCTTCAAATGGGTTCCCTTGGCGGACCCACTGGTGGTGGAACCCACGTTCGAGGCCGTCCCAAATGCCCTGGTCGAGGAATTCCTGGCGGACAACCTGTTCCGGTCCTGATCAATCTTGCCGCGAGTCGGCCAGTCGAGTCGGCCAGTGCCCACGACATCCGTCGCTTCCTTCGGGTGCGTCCTGCGGGATGTGCGATTGGGTTCAGCCGCCGTTCATGGATTCCCCAATACGATTCCTGCCGTTGACGCGCCGACAGGCGCTTTCGCCCCATGAACTCTGGAGCCACGACAAATGAAGACATCGAATCTTAATCTCCGCATGGCCGCGGCCCTGGCGGCCACCGGTCTTCTGCTCGGGGCCTGCGCCACGCAGCCCCAATCTGTCGCTGACGGGACGCCGTCCCCGAGTGTCGACGAGATACTTGCCAGCGCACTGCTGCCGAACGGAAACTCCGAGCCGGCAAGGTGCTTGCCGGGCACGGCCTACACCGATGTCGAGGTGATCAACCCGGAACTCCTCCTGTTCTATGGCCTCGGCGACCGGATGTGGCTGAACCGCACGCGGCAGGCCTGCCTCGGGTCGCGCATCGATCCCGTCCTGGCGTTCGACAAGCGCCACAGTCGGCTGTGCGACCTCGACTCCGTCGCCGTCGCCGACAACATCGGAGGACACTGGTCGACCGGCGTCGGGTGCAGCCTGGGCAAGTTCAATCCCATCTCCCCCGAACAGGCCGAACTGGTCAGGGCGGAGCTGTCTATGCGCTGATCCGTATTGCGCCGACACCAGTGCTCAGCAACCCGTTGCTTGTGCGGTGTAGGGTCCTACCGCGTGGGCATGCCCGCCGCGCGGTAGGCCGCATCGATGACGCGCATCTGGTTTACCCCGTCCTCGGCATCGGTCGGTAATGGCGTGCCGTTGCGCACCGAATCGATGAAGGCGTCGAGTTGATACGCGTACGTCGGCCGGTGTGAGAGCGTCTCGCGGGTCGTGTTGCCATCGACGGTCAATTCGATGAAATGCGAGTTTTGCGGCAGCAGCGGGTTATCCACGAGCAAGCTGCCTCGTTCTCCCTGAACCCGGAGTTCTGCAACGTAACCCTCTTCGATCATGGACCCCAGCGTCGTGGCGACGACGCCGTCCGCAAGGCGGTGTTCGGCCTTGAGCCAGAGATCCACGTCGGGATTGCCGACGCGCGCCTCGGCGCTGACAACTTCCGGCTCCTGCCGGGAGATGTGGCGCAGCCAGGAAATCGGATAGCAGCCGATGTCCATCGTTGCGCCGCCGCCCGTCTCGTAGTTCATGCGGATGTCGGTGGTTGGGGGCGTCCTGATGCCGAAGCGGGCATCGATGCGCTGGATCGGGCCAAGGATTCCCGAGTCGTAGATCTCCATCGCGCGCAGAAAGACGGGGTGGTAGCGGGTGTGGAACGCCTCGATCAGTACCAGGCCGGTCTCGCGCGCCACTGCGGCCATTTCTTCCGCCTCCACCGCATTGAGCGCAAACGACTTTTCGCATAGCACGTGCTTGCCGGCGCGCAACGCCTTGATGGTGTATTCGTGGTGGTGGCTGATCGGCAGCGGGTTGTAGATGACATCCAGGGTGGAATCGAGGATGACCTCGTCGTAGCTGTCGTAGACGGTCTCGATGCCGTGCTTTTCGGCGAAAGCCTCGGCACGGGAGCGGTCCCGAGCGGCCACGGCGGCGACGACGGCATCGGGGTTGTCCGCGGCCGGCCCGGTCAGGCCTCCGGGAGTGATCCGCGCCACGCCCAATGTCCCGAAACGGAGGGGGTCTGCCACGTTTGCTGTTCCTTGAAGGGGAAAGAACTGATGTTAGAGGTCGCCTCTTCTGGCGTCGAGTTCGCGTCGGCCAGTGTTGCCTTCGTGGCGTTGTGGCCTGCGCTTCGCGGACAGTTATGGACCCGCTGGTCCGAAATCGGCGCGGCGCGCGCCCGAATATAGGCTAAGATTCGCCGGCTGTTTTTCACGGTCCACGGGAGAGTTTCGGTCAGCCATGGCAAGGTTCACGGCAAGAAGCGGTGAGATTTACTTCGAGCATGCGGGTTCGCGCGCCGATGCCCGCGTGCTCTTCATCCAGGGACTGGGATGCCAGGTCGTGCACTGGCCGGAATCGCTCATAGAAGGTGTAGTAGACGCCGGTTTGTGTGCCGTGACCTTCGACAACCGCGATTCGGGCCTCTCCCACGGGTCCGATGAGCCGGCGCCTTCGCTGGCGTCCTTGCTGGCGGCGCGCGACGACCCGGGAAACCTGACCCCCGCATACTCACTGTCGGACATGGCCCGGGATGCGGTCGACCTGCTCGATCACATCGGCCAGGGCGGCGCGCATGTCATCGGCGTGTCGATGGGCGGCATGATCGGCCAGCGCATGGCCATCGAGCATCCGGACCGGGTGTACAGCCTGACGTCGATCATGTCGTCCACCGGGAATCCGGAATTGCCGCCGCCGAGCGAGGAGGCCGTGGCGGCACTGCTGGCGTCATCGGCGGTGGAAGACGCCGAGTCGGCGATACCCTTAAGCATCCAGACATGGCAGGTCTTCGCGGGGCCGCACTTCGACTCGGAAAAAGTGGGTGGTGCCCGTTTCGCGCGTCGCGCCATCGATCGCGCCTACCGGCCGGACGGCACGCTTAGGCAGCTTGCCGCCATTCTCGCCGACGGAGATCGGCGCGCCGATCTGGAAGAACTCGACATTCCCACGCTCGTGATACACGGAGACGCCGATCCCCTGATTCCAGCCGAGGCGGGGCGTGACACCGCCGCCGTCATTCCGGGCGCGACATATCTCGAAATCGAAAAGCTTGGACACGATCTGCCCGAGCCCGTGATCGGCGAAATAGTCTCAGCCATCACCGCCCACATCCACGACGTGGAGGTCACCCGCTAACGGTTGGCGTCCCAAGATGCCTGATCCGGTTGTGATCGTCCCCTACTCGGACGAATGGCCCGCGACGTTCGAGACGCTCAAGGCGCGAGTGGAAGACGCACTCGGAGCGCCCCTTCGACGGATCGAGCACGTCGGCAGCACGTCGGTTCCCGGATTGCCTGCCAAGCCGATCATAGATATCGACGTCGTCATCGGGCGGGACGATCAACTCGACGAGGTCATCGAGGGGCTTGCCGCCATCGGCTATGCGTTCGAAGGCGACAAGGGAGTCAATGGGCGATACGCGTTCAAACCGCCTTCGGACTCACCCGAGCACCATCTCTATGTCTGTGCCGAGGGCAGCCCCGAACTTCGCCGTCATATTCTGTTTCGCGACTATCTTCGCCGTCATCCGGAAGCAGCCGCAGCGTACGGAAGACTGAAGCATCGACTGGCGAGCCGGAACCCGCTCGACCGAGTTTGGTACTCCGACGCCAAGAGCGACTGGATCGAGCGAGCCCTGCGACTGGCGCGCCAGGAAGTGCGGTAAACCTTGATGTCAGGCGGCGCGCGGGCATGGCTCGATGTCGAACTCCTGCAGGGTGCTTTCCACCGTGGGCCGGGATATCCGGATGCGGTCGTCGCGCAGGAGGAAGGTAAAGATGTAGCCGAACACGAGCATCACCACGCCGATCAGGAAACAGTACGTGACCGCCCGGTCGGGATACTGGTCCTTCAGATATCCCACGTATAGCGGACCGAAGACGCCCGCTGCCGACCAGGCGGTGAGGATCGTGCCGTAGACGGCGGACATCCTTTCGCTTCCGAACACGTCCGTGACGAACGAGGGCATGGTGGCGAAACCGCCGCCGAAGCAGAGCAGGATGTAGCACACCAGAATCGAGAATACCCAGGGATTGGTCTCGGTCATCAGAATGCCGAAGACGACGACCTGGCTGCCGAGCAGTATCTGGAACACGCGCACACGGCCAATACGATCGGACAGGAGTCCCCACAACAGACGCCCGATGCCGTTGCAGAGCGAGGTGACCGCGATGAGCGTGGCTCCGTATTCCGCAAGCACTTCCGGCTCAAGCGACGGATCGGCCAGACCCCACACATCCTGCAACAGCGGCGACTGGAAGCTGATGACCGAGATGCCCGCGGCGATGTTGAAGAAGAACACGATCCACATGATCGCGAACTCGGGCGATGTCAGGCACGCCTTCACCGGAGGAGCGGGTTCAACCGCAGGTTGCGGAACCGGTGCCTGCTCTTCTCCAGCGGACTTCGTGGGATCGAAGTCACTCGGCGGATCTTCCATGAGGAGGCTGACCGGGATCAGGATGCAGGCGAAGATGATGCCGAGCCAGAAGAACACCATCGTCAGGTCTTGCTGGGTCTGCACCACCAGGAACGGAGCAAGCCCCTTGCTCAGGAGTAGCGCGCCAATGCCGAATCCCATCACCGTGGTTCCGGTAGCCATGCCCTTGTGGTCGGGGAACCACTTCGATGCCGTCGCCACCGGCGTCACGTAGCCGAACCCGATGCCCGCGCCGCCCATGACACCATGTCCTACGTAGAACAGCATCAGGTTGTCCATATGCAGGGCGAGGCTGCCGATCAGGTAGCCGCCGCAGAACATTACGCTCCCCGCCAGCGCCAGTTTGCGCGGGCCGAGTCGGGGCAGCTTCACTCCCGCCCATGCCGCAGATATCCCCAGGGAGAAGATCGTGATACTGAACGCCCACGCGGTTTCCTGCCACGACCAGCCAAACTGCTCCACGAGCATCGACTGAAAGAAACTCCACGCGTAAACGGTCCCGAGGCAGAGTTGCAGCGCCGTGCAGCCTGCGAGTATCACCCCGCGCGGGGCAGTGGGAATGCGTAGGACCATGGCCTAGGCGGCGGGGCCGGTCGACCCTGGCGGAGCGTCGTCGTCCAACGCCTCGCCCCGCGAAAAATACAGGAACAGGCGGGCCAGGTGTCCGGCCTCGTCCTTGCGTTCCAGGACCCGACTCCGGCTCGACGCCTCTTCCTCTTCGTCCCGGGCAAGCGCCACCGCGTAGGCGAGCACGTCGCGCAGCGGGTTTGCCGCCAGCTTGACGAACCACAGCGCCGCAACCACGCCCACGGCGAATATGATGCAGACCAGGTACAACTGCCTGCCGATGGCGCGCTGGACCTTCAGCGCGATGACGCCGGTGTCCATGCCGAGGCGGACGGTGCCGGCCACCCCCGCCAGGATCGGGCTCCCCACCTCGACGAAGTCGCCCATGCCGTCGATATTGCGTTCGACGGTTTCCGTGGAGGTAGGGTCGTCGGCGAGGATCTCTTCCGGGATTCCCGGCACGAACGTATGCGCCAGGAACTCGCCGGTCTCGTCGGCGATGTAGATGTAGCTGATGCCCTGGATCTCGACGAACTGGTCGATCAGGGACTGCAGCGCGGCGAGGTCGCGATTCAGCAGGATGTCGACGCTGGAGTCCGCGATGGTCTTCGCGATGTCCTTGCTGTTGTCTTCGTATTCCTCCGACAGATAGTCATTGACTGTGTAGATGAGCAGGATCGAAGTCGACAGTCCGATGATCCCGAACAGGCAGAACACGCCGAACAACGTTTTCTGGAACAGTTTCTGGACTTTGATGTCGGCGATTTTCACGGCAAATCCTCTTGCCTAAGCGAAGCGTTCACGCCAGTCGTCGAGGGGGACGAAACGCCCTTCATCGACCACGGTGTAGTACACCCGTTGCAGGCCCTGCCGGCGGGTGGGCCCGAAGGACACTTGCTCCCCGATGCCGAGGTCATAGTCCTTGACGCTGAATACGGCACGGGGCAGCGCGTCGCGCGAAGGTGCGTCTCCCAGTCGGCGGAGTATCTCTACCATCAGCTTCGCATCGAGGAATCCTTCGAGGCTGACGAAGCTGTGGGGGAACGGCGAGTACGCTTCCTTTACGAGTTCAGCCGGCGCCACGGGGTCGTAGTGCCGCATGAAGTCGCGGTACTCGCGAACTGCGTCGATGGACACGGCTTCGTAACTCGGCACGACCTGGGAGTTCACGAGCAGGTCGGTGTACTGTCGGCTCTCTTCGCGCTCCTCGGTGAGGAGCTTGAGGAGATTCTCGCTGCCGACGAACGACAGGTTGGCGATAGGGACACGCAGGCCGAGATCGACGGCATCGCGGGCGAAAGCTGCACACGCCGCGTAGGCGCCTATGCATATGACTGCGTCCGGTTTCGCCTTCTGCAGTATTTCGACCTGTCTGCGCATGGTGCCGGTGAATTTCGTGCCCCGCCGGTAGGTCGCTTCTCCGGCAATGCGCTCGCCGTGGCGCTTGAGCGCCGCGCGGACGCCGGCCCAGCCGCTGCGTCCGTAGGCGTCGGCTTGGTAGAACACGGCAATCCGCTTTCTGCCAATGCGGACGAAATTGTCGACGAGTCCCGCGGTCTCCTGGCGATAGGACGCGCGCAGGTTGAACGCGAAGTCTCCGTACGGCGGTTCGCGCTGGGGTTGCGCGCCGGTGAACGGAAAGAAGAGGTAGATGTTCCGGTCCTGGAACTTCTTGAGCATGGGAAGGACCCGAGTCACGGTCGGGGTGCCGACGTAGCCGAACAACAGGAATACCTCGTCTTCCAGCATGAGGGTCATGGTGTTCTTGACGGAAGGGTCCGGCTGATAGCCGTCGTCGTAGGTCTTGATGGCAATGCGCCGGCCGCCGATGCCACCCTGGTCGTTGACGTGCTGGAAGTAGGCGCTGGCGCCCCGGTACAGTTCGATCCCCAATCCGCGCGACGGCCCCGAGAACGCGGCCGACATGCCCAGCGTGATTTCGGTGTCGGTGACGCCGGATCCTGCGGGCTCCGCACGAACGGCCCCGACAATGCTGCCGCCGACGCCGTACAGAATGAGCGAACGTCTGTTCACGGCATCACGACGCTATGGGGAACCAACGTGAGGCGAGGCATCGAGTCACGCCCCCTCGCGGAGCCGCAGATACGACCGCCATGTCGTATTTCGCAAACGACCCCTCCCTTACGGTGCGGGGTCATGTTGGCTATCGCCGCCATTGGTTGTCAAGGCAGACCATGACCGCCGCCATTGTGCAGACCTGTCAAAGTCCGGCCTCCGCCACCGCTGCCGCCAGCATGTCGAGATTGCGCCGGTACTCGTCGCTGTCCGTGTAGCTGCCGCTCACCACGAAACGTGCGGCTCCCGCCTCGGCGAAGTCGTGCAGGCGCCCCGCTGCGGCACCCGTCTCGTTCAGTGGCAATCGCCCCATGGCCACGATCTCGCCGACCGACCGGTTCTCGATGGCGCAGAATTCCGCGTACCGGGCGAGGGCGTCGGGCAGCGCTTCCGGCGTCATGCCTGTCGGGAACCAGCCATCGCCGTACCTGGCGGCCCGCTCGAGCGCGTGGGGCGCTGCGCCGCCGATGTAAATCGGCGGTCGCGCGGGTCGGGGCCGGAACAGGAACGGCTGCCCGTTCGCCTCGACTTCGTCGTGATCGAAACAGTCGTGGACGAATGCAAGGGTCTCATCCGAAATGCGCCCGCGGCGGCGGCGGTCGACGCCGAGCGCGCGAAACTCCGCGTCCATCCATCCGACGCCGACGCCGAGCAGTAGTCTCTCGCCCGAAAGCTCCTGCAGGCTCGCGACCTGTTTCGCGAGAAGCAGCGGCGACGTTCGGTAGGGGAGGATGAGCACGCCGACGCCGAGCCCGATGTTCTGCGTGGCGCCCGCCAGCCATGCAAGGGCGATGATGGGATCGACGTAGCGGCCGCCGGAGCCCTCGGCATCGTCCGGGGGAATGGCAATGTGGTCGGTGACCCAGACCGACTCCATGCCGGCGGCTTCAGCCGCGCGGGCGCAGGCGCCCATAACCGCCGGCGTCGACTGATCGCCCATGTTCCGCAATCCAACTCCGATGTGCATTGACTCAGGCCCTCCAATGGGTGTTACCGAGCGACGGCGGTCGTTTATCAGGAACCCGGCATCGCAACCAGTTTGCGAATCCAGCCGTCGGCCTTGGTGAGCAGGTACAGTTCGCCTGCCGCGTCGAGACCTAGCCGAAGGTCGGCGCGGAAGCCCCCGTGATACGTGTTTCCAAATCGCGCGACGTCGATCAACTCGCGTTCCACGCCGTCGAAAGACAGCCGCAACTCCTCGATCGGCGTCGGATGGCCGGGCTGCAACTCGTCCGTCTCGATGGTGAATATCCTGCCGCGCGTGATGTCAGCGAAGACGTATCTGCCCCGTAGTGCGGGAATTGCCGCGCCGCGATAGACGAAGCCGCTGCCGATGGCGTAGCCCTCGTCATGGTCGTATTGCGCGACCGGGTACACGAAGAGTTCCTCGTCGACGGGCGGAAGCGGGAACACCTGGCCGACCTTGGCGGCGTTCCAGCCGAAGGCGGTGGCGAACGTGCCCTCGCGGAGGCGCCAGCCGTAATTGCCGCCGGGAATGCCCAGATTGACCTCCTCGATCTGATCCTGGCCGATGTCGTTGATGAACATGCGGCCGTCCTCGTCCCAGGAAAAGTGCTGGGCATGGCGCAGGCCATAAGCCCAGATTTCCGGCGCCGCGTCGGCGCGACCGGCAAACGGGTTGTCGCCAGGAATGCCGTAGGCGCGTTTCTCGCCACCATTCAAGGGGTCGATGCGGAGGATCGCCGCGAGCGGAGTCGCGAGATCCTGTCCGTTCTCCTCGGGGTCGTTGGCCGAGCCTCCATCGCCGATGGAGGCGTAAAGCAGCCCGTAGTCGGGCGAGCCTTCGGTGGCGTACGGATTGAACGCAACCGTTCCGATGTTGTGGGTGACCGCGAACTGCTCGATCCGGAAGACTTCCCGGGGACTCCCCTCAAAGACATCGGCGGCGGGATCGGCCGCCGTCCACTCGAGAATCACGTCGCCCTGATCCTGTCCGCTCACGTAGAACATGAGCTGCCGGAGTGCGTCGTCCTCAAGGTTCGAACCGAAGCCGGCAGGTACCGCGGTAAACGCGGTATAGAACTTCCCGAAACCCGGCTGGCCTTCGTCGGAAAACTCGGGGTGAAAGGCGAATCCGAGCAATCCCGTTTCGTTGGGGTACGCGGCGTTGTAGAAACCCACGTCCTGTGCGTGGAGATCGAGATAGACGACGGGGTCCCTGCCTGCGGCGTCGGTCACGTAGAGGAATCCGCGCAGGTCGTTGAACACAAGCCGTCCCGACCCGTCGGGGATCGGCATCAGGTACTGGATACGCGCGTACGCATCGTTCGTGCCGACCGGCTTGGCTGGATCGGTGCTCTTCGGCGCGCGCACGAACGGCACCGCTGCGACGACGATGTCGCCCTTGGGGATCGCGTCTGACAGAGGATTGGGTAGCGGTTGCGGTCCCTCCTCGGCGAACGCTGCAACCGAGCCGACCAGGAGCGCGGCGACGGTGCGGGACAACGCCGTTGCTCGCATCTACGTGACTACTGCGACTTTCTCGCTAGGTCGATCACGGTGGCTTCTTCGGACAACTTGCCGTCCTTCATGCTGTACCAGTACGTGGTAAGGCGATCGGGCCCGCGTAGCTGGAAATCGGCCTGGTGCATATGGTTGGCACCCTCGTGAGCCAGGTTGGTGATGCTGTCAAAACGCAGTTCGAGGCGGTCGTCGCCGGCGGGAACGATTTCAAGGCGCGGCTGGTTGCCGGCGGCGCAGTAGTGGGTCATCAGCACGCGATCGCCGTCCGTGTGATACACGTTGAGCATTTCATGGTCGCCGCCGGGCATCATGACCTCGCTCAGCGCAGAACCGTTCGCCGTGGGTTTGAACACGGCGCCCACGACCCCGGTATCGGTTCCGTTCTCGTCGAGCAGCGTCCACTCACCTTCGAGCGCCAGGAGCTTCGCCATGACGCCGCCGGTGTCTGCGCCGGCGTTGCTGAAGGACAACGCGACGATCCCCGCGATCACTATCCCTGCACATCGTTTCACCATCGTTCCTCCCTTCTGCTGGGCGCGTGTGTTCTGCATTTCTTCCTACTCCTTTGTCCAGCGACTACCAAGTGTCGATGAAAGGATACTTCTTCCCCGCGCGTGGTGCCGTGGGCGGCAACCGCCGCAGGCTGCTCGCGATCCAGGCGCGGGTGTCGGCAGGGTCGATCACGTCGTCGAGGCCGCCTCCGACGCCGGCATTGATGGCCCTGGCGTTTTCGTAGGCGGTGGCGACGCGGCGCTCAAATTCGAGCACGCGTTCTTCGGCATCCTCGATGGCGGCGAGTTCCTTGCGGAAGCCGAGCTTTACCGCGCCTTCGATGTTCATGCCGGCGAACTCCGCGGTCGGCCAGGCGACGGTGAAGAACCCGACCAGCGAACTCGCGCCGCACATCGCCTGTACGCCGAGCCCGTAGGCCTTGCGCACGACCACGCCGAACAGCGGTGTCGTCATGTTGGCGCCGGCGTTGAACATCCGCGTGCAATGGCGTACCAGCGCGGTGCGCTCCACATCCGGTCCGACCATCATCCCGGGGCAGTCCATCAGGCTCAGCACCGGGATGTCGAAGGCGTCGCAGAGTTGGAGGAAGCGCGCTCCCTTGTCGGCGCCGTCTGAGTCGATGGCCCCCGCGAGATGGTGCGGGTTGTTGGCGATCACGCCCATCGGTTGACCCTCGACGCGAATAAACGCGGTGATAACCCCGATGCCGAACTTTTCGCGAATCTCCAGCACGGAGCCCGCGTCCGCGATGGTGTGGACGATCTCGCGCATGTCGTACAGGCGCAGCCGGTTCTCGGGAATGACATGACGCAGCTGCCGCTGATCCGGGGCTTCCCAGGTGTCGATGCTGCCCTGGAAGTAGGAGAGATACTTCTGCGCCACTTCGACCGCCTCTTCTTCGTCCTTCGTGAGGATGTCGACGACGCCGTTCGGCACCTGGAAGGACATCGGCCCGACTTCCTCCGGCGTGTAAATGCCCAGGCCGCCGCCCTCGATCATGGCAGGGCCGCCCATGGCCACGGTGGTGCGCTCCGTCGCGATGATGACGTCGCAGCACGCCACCAGGGCGGTGTTGCCGGCGAAAGTGCGTCCGTTGATGACGCTGATGAGCGGCACCAGTCCCGACAGCTTGGAGAACTGCGTAAAGGTATGGGTATCGAACGCCACGCCCGGTCCCCGTTTGTCGTCTCCGGGCCGTCCGCCGCCGCCCTCGCCGAACAGGACGAGGGGGATGCGGAACCGGTGGGCCAGTTCGTACATGCGGTCCTGCTTGTAATGATTGCGCCCGCCCTGGGTTCCGGCGAGCACCGTGTAGTCGTAGTGGACCACCATGGCGCGCGCTTTCTCTTCGCCGAAGAGGTCGGCGTTGATGGTGCCGATACCGGCGACCAGGCCGTCGGACGGCGTGTTCCGGCGCAGCGTCTCCATGTCGTGGCGCTGGTGCTGGCGCGCGACGACCAGTGGCCAGTACTCCTTGAATGAACCTTCGTCCACGAGTTGATCGATGTTCTCCCGTGGCATCCGGTAGCCGAACCCGTAGCGCTTGGCCACGGCTTCCGGACGGTTCTCGTCGAGAATGTAGGCGTGGCGTTCGTAGGCTTGCTGGAGATCGGGGCGGATGTAGTCGGGATCGAGTTGTTCGGCGGTTGCGGCGGCGCCGCCCGTCACCTCCGCCTCTTCGACGAACACGATGGGATAGCCCTCGCGCACCACGTCGCCCTGAGCCATCGTGATCTCGCGCACGACGCCGTCGCTGTCTGCGGCGATGACATGCTCCATCTTCATGGCCTCGACCACGGCGACCTGCTGGCCGGACCGGACTTCGTCGCCAACGGACACGTCGATCGAAACGATGGTTCCCTGGATCGGTGAACTCAGACCGGACGCACCGTCGGGTCCCGCGGTCGGCGGTGCGTCCGTCACCGGCGTCACCGTCTGCTCCGACTTGACTCTCGCGTCGTGATCGAAGAGCGCGAGCGGATCCCGGGTATCCACGCGCGCCCCCGCGAAACCCCTCACGTCGCCTTCGCCGCCGTTCGGTCGGGGGGTCTCCACGAACCGTTGCGGCATGTCTGTACGCGGCGCCGCAAGCTGTGCCATGTGTTCGTCGACCCAGCGCGTATGCACGCGGCCGGCGATGAAGTCGTCGTGATCGAGAACGTTGCGAAGGAAACCGATGTTGCTGTCAACGCCGCCGAGACGGAATTCGGACAGCGCGCGGGAGGTGCGCGCCACTGCGGCACCAAAGTCGGACGACGGCGAATGGCCGATCACCTTGGCGAGCAGCGAGTCGAAGGCGGCGCTGGTCTGATATCCGGCATAGCCGAAACCGTCAGTGCGCACCCCCGGGCCGTTCGGTGCTTCGTAGACGGTTAGCGTGCCGCCGGCGGGCCTCAGGCTACCGTCTTCGCCGAGGGTCTCCATGTTGACGCGGGCCTGAATGGCGTAGCCGCGGGGCCTGGCGATGCCGGGCGCGTCGAGACCGAGGTCGCAAAGCGTCTCGCCACGAGCGAGCCGAATCTGGGCCTGCACGATGTCTACGCCCGTTACTTCTTCGGTCACGGTGTGCTCAACCTGCAGTCGGGCGTTGGTCTCGATGAACGCGAATGGCCGCGCGTCGCCGCCGTTCGAGGCGTCGACAAGGAACTCGAACGTGCCGAGACTGGCATAGCGCTCCCGGCCGGCGAAACGTACGGCGGCCTCGATGATGGCGTCCCTCACGTCCTCGGCGAGGCTTGGCGCAGGCGCCACTTCGACGACCTTCTGATGACGACGCTGCACGCTGCACTCGCGCTCGCCGAGATGCGTGACATCACCGTGATGGTCGCCGACGATCTGTACTTCGACGTGGCGCGCTCGCGGCAGAAACTCTTCCGCATAGACGTCGGCAACACCGAACGCCGCTTCAGCCTCGGATCGGCAGCGCTCGTACGCGGCTTCTATCTCCCCGGCCGCCTGCACCACCCGGGTACCGCGCCCGCCACCGCCTGCCACCGCCTTGATGATCATCGCGCCGCCGTTGCACGATGCAAAAAACTCCTTTGCCTCCTCCAGGGACACCGGCTGATCGCATCCCCCGAGGACCGGGACATCCGCCGCCGCCGCCGCCGTTCGCGCACGGACCTTGTCGCCGAACAGTTCGAGATGTTCGGGCTTCGGCCCGACGAATACGATGCCCGCGTCGGCACAAAGGCGCGCGAAGTCCGCGCGTTCGGAGAGGAATCCATACCCCGGGTGGATGGCCCCGCACGCGGACTCCCGCGCGGCCGCGACGATGGCTTCCTGGTCGAGGTAGGCGCGCGCGCCGCTTCCGGGGAGCGCGACCGCTTCGTCCGCGACCCTCGTGTGCAGGCTTTCGGCATCGTCGATTGAATGCACGGCCACCGTTCGCAACCCGAGTTCGGCCGCGGCCCGGGCGACACGAATGGCAATCTCGCCGCGATTGGCAATGAGCAAGGCATCGAAACGCATGGACTTTCCCCGATGATTCATCTCGCGTACCCGAACGGCTGATCGTGCCGTTGCGGAAGACGGGATTTTACTTCGATGTCGTACGCTGAACCCGCCGTTATTCGTTTGACGTTGTGCGGCGGCAATTCCTGACCTGAGAGGTCCCTGGCGGACGAGTATTCAGCCCCGCGGCTCGTAGCAACCAACGAGCAACAAACGTGCCATTTTTGCTGAGAACAAGCCGATTGCCTCATGTCAAGACTGAAAAAATCGTCGGCTGTGCTAATCTTTATACGTACTGGGGAGGCAATAAAGAAAATTAGGGAGAGGCAACATGGCCAATCGATCACGCACCGATGCTGCAATCGCCCGGACTCGGGAGCAACTCGCCGCAGACGTTGACACGTATCTCAAGTCCGGTAACAGGATTCAACAAGTACCGATGGGCGTGAGCGGCCAGGGACCCGCCAGTGGTGGCCGCAAGCAACTGGTTCTCAAACCCAGACGGGCCTAGCAACACTCTTCACCAGCAGACCGCGAGGGGCATTCCTCGCAACAAAGAACCAAACCCCGAAGGCGTCGCCTGCGATGGCTCGACCTAACTCGCGGATGTCCAGGCTACCGGATCGGTAGCGGAGCTGTCGTGCATCCCGCCACGAATCACCGCTCACGCCGTTGAGCCGTGTCCGAACCGTCGCGCCCGGTTTCCGATGCATTCGATCCGCTCCGTTCGACGGCGCCCCTCATTGTCTATATCGATATCAAGAGTCCTTATGCGTTCGTCGCCAGGGACCCGACCCGACGCCTGGCGGAAGCCTTGGGGATTCGTGTGGATTGGCGCCCGCTGACCCTCGATATCCCGAGCTATCTCGGTTCCGCGCGACTCGACGACAAGGGCAAGGTTGCCGAAGCGAATCGTACGCCGTCCCAGTGGCGCAATGTCCGCTATGCCTATCACGACGCGCGGCGCTATGCACGTTTAAGCGGACTCACCCTGCGCGGCACGGTGAAGATCTGGGATACCTCCCTCGTTCACATCGGCATGTCCTGGATGAAGAAGCAGCAAGACGACGCGGTGCTGGCGCGGTATCTCGACATCGTCTACGAGCGCTTCTGGAGGCGTGAATTCGACGCCGAAGACGCGGCTGTCGTGACGGCCGCGGTGGCGGAGGCGGGGGGCGAGCAGTTGGGGTTCCGCGCGTATCTTCACGGTTCCGGCCGGGAGGAGCACGACGCCATGCAAACCGCCATCTTCGACGCGGGGATCTTCGGAGTACCAAGCTACGTGGTCGAGGGTGACCTGTTTTTCGGACGCGAGAATCTGCCGATGGTGCAGTGGCTCCTGAGCGGACGTCGGGGATCCGCGCCGGACATCGCCTATTGCGGCATCTCGGATGGCTGAGCCCTACCTGTCGTCTCGACCGTTGGCGGTGGTCCTGGATATCAAGGACCCGCATTCCTACCTTGCCAAGGATCCGACCTATGCGTTGGCCGACGAGCTTGGGCTCGATATCGACTGGCTACCTCTCATCTCTCGGCCGCTGCGCCGTCACGCTCGGGGAGACAACGATCGCGGTTCGCGCCACCGGCACTTTCGCTCTGACTACATCGAAAGCTCCATCCAGCGCTACGCCGGTGTGAGGGGCCTCACGATTCGCAACATCTATCGCGCCCCGGACTCGAGCCTTGCGGGAATGGGCATGCTGGCCGCGAGGGCGTATTCGGAAGGGGCGCTCCGGAACTACCTCGACCGCGCCTTCAGAGAGTACTGGGAAAACGACCTCGACATCGAAGATGCGGATGTCGTTTCCCGGCTGTTGTCCGCAGCAGGGGTGGAGGCTTTCGAGCCGGACGCGGCGGGGCTCAATTCACTGCAGGAAAGCCTGTCGCTCGCAGGCGTTTTCGAGACCCCCGCCTATCTCGTGGACGGCGAGATCTTCCTGGGCCGCGCCCACTTGCCGATGGTCCGCTGGATTCTCACGGGACGCGCGGGCGCTCCACCCATCTGAGGCCGGCAGGCTCGCTCAGTGCACGATGTCTACGGGATGCGTCTGGCCGGTCCCGCGATCCGCCAACTGGCGCATTTCGGGGACCAGTCCGGAAAGCGTCTCCCGGCGGTATGCGGGGGCGGGATGCGTGCTGAGGAACGGCACGGATATTCCGCCGCCAACCGTCGCCATCTTGTCCCACAGGGTGACCGCCGCTGCGGGATCGTAGCCCGCCAGCGCCGCCAGCTCGATGCCAAGGCGGTCCGCTTCGGACTCGGCGGCCCGGCTGTTGGGCAGACTGACGGCGAGATTGGCCGCAAGCGCGGCACGCGAGAGATCGCGATCCTCTGCGTCGAAGATCGTATCTGCCGCGATCAGGCCCACGGCAGTGACCAGCGCGATGGACATGCGTTCGGCGGTGTGGTTGGCGATGGCATGCGATATCTCGTGGCTCATGATCTGGGCGAGTTCGTCGTCGGTGAGGTCGAGTCGTTCGAACAGGCCGCTATAGACCGCCATCCTGCCGCCCGCCATGCACCAGGCGTTGACGGTTTCCGGCTCGTCGATGAGCGCCACGCTCCACTGCCAGCCGACCGTATGCGGGTAGCGCACCACCGCCTCGCCCACGACGCGCCCGGTGACCGTCCGCAGGCGATCCGCGAGCAGCGGATCGTTCAGCAGGCGGTCCTCGCGAGACAGTTTCTGCACCGTGCTGATGTAGGCCCTGCGCGACTCCACGATGGCGGCTTCGGGCGAGATCACCATCAGTTGGGGACGTCCGCCGGGACTCGTCACGCAACCCGAAAGCGCGGTGGCGGCAAGCACCAGCAGGGTGGCGTAGCGGGCCAAGGTCATGCTTCGTCTGCGCAGCGGGACATGACGACGTCGGGTGAAGGTTATCTGTGTCAAAACGTTCTCTCTAACATTGTATTGCTCCTCGACTCTTGCTCAATCGCCACTGAAGAAGCGCCTCGGGTTGTCCACGAAGAGCGTGCGAATCGTCTTTTCCTCCACGCCCATGACGTGCTCGTGCATCAGTGTGAACCCGAGGTCGTCGGGCGATACCGGCCCGAGGACGGTGTTGATTTCCGTCATTGACGGTTCCTTGACTTGCATGGATGTACGCCTCCGGCGACGGGGGAAATGCCGGCACTTCCTCACGCGTCAGCGGTCGGGGACGCACCCCCGGCTGAAGGCTCCTTGGTCTCAAGGGCGGTGCGCAACGTTAACACTCGACCCCGCTGTTCACGAATTCAGGCAAGCGCCGGGATCACTTCGTCGGTCAGCCGCATGAACGACGCGTGGCTGAGTGGCGCGGCGAGCAGGTACTTCAACGGTAATTCCTCCTCCAATCGCTTCAGTTCGTCGATGACCCGAGCCGGGGAGCCGTGGATCACGACTTGGTCGACGTAACGCTCCACCGGATCTCGGTGTCTTGCCCGGCGGCCTTTCGCGTACGAACCGACGGTCCAGCGCGCGCCCGCCCGGGCGATTTCCCTACCCTCGGCATCGGTCTTGCCGATGGCCACAAGACGCGCCATGGGCGTGTCCTGGTCGTTGCGGTGCCCGTGTTCGGCGAGTCCGCGCCGGTATGCGCGGTACTTCTCCGCCAATTCTTCGTGGGACGCGTGCGGGTCCATCAGGATGGCGTGCCCCTGGCTTGCGGACCAGGAAATCGCGTCCGGCGAGCTTGAGGCGATCCACACGGGCGGATGCGGCTTCTGCAGTGGTTTGGGCAGCACCTCGACGTCCCGGTACCGATGGAACTGCCCGTCGTAGTTGAGGCGATCCTCGCGCCACGCGCGCAACACTATGTCGACGTTCTCGCGGAAGCGCGGATACGAGTCCTCCTGCGTCACGCCGAACACTTCGAATTCTTTCCTGTCGAAACCTCTGCCCGCTCCCCAGTTCACGCGGCCGCCGGAGAGCACATCGAGCAGGGCCACCTCCTCGGCCAGGCGCGCGGGGTCGTAGAACGCGGCCAGCGACACACCGGTGCCGATTCTCAGGTTCCGCGTGATGCCGGCCACGTGCATGCCCATGAGGTGCACGGATGGACACACGCTGTAGGTCGAGAAATGGTGTTCCGCGAGCCACACGGCGTCATATCCGGTCGTTTCCATGATGCGAATGCGGTCGAGAGCGCGTTCGTACACGGTGGGCAGCGGGAAACGCCGCCCGGGCCAGCTAAAGAACTGCAATACGCCAAATTTCAATGGTGCCGCCTGTTGCGATCGAACGCGATTCCTTTCGCGGTCCGCTTCGCCGCCCTCGTCCAAGTTTGCGCCGCCGCGCTATTATGACGAACGAAAACAGTCCCCGTTAACCCGGATGGCGCGACAAAGACCGTGAGCAGTTCCTATCCCATTATTCCGTGGACCCTTTCACGCAAGGTGGAGCGTGCTGAAGGAGCCTACCTGTACATGGACGGGCGCCGCATTCTGGACGCCGCGGGCGGGGCCATCGTGACGAATATCGGTCACGGACGGGCGGAGGTCGTGGAAGCCGTCGCCGAGGCGACCCAGCGGGAAGGTTATGTCATTCCGCCGTGGCTCACGCCGACACGTGAACGGCTGATGGATCGCCTTGCGGCGGACTGGCTGCCGGTGGAATTCACGCACACGCATCTCACCTGCGGCGGCTCGGAAGGTATCGAGACGGCCATGAAGGTCGCGTTGCAATACCACTACGCACGCGGACGGCCGGAAAAGTCCAAAATCGTGGGCCACTCCGTGTCCTATCACGGCACGACCCTGGCGACGACCGGGGTCGGCGGACACGAAGCGCGCCGGTTCGGCCTGGCCCACGCGTTGCCGGAATATCCTTCGTCGCCGACGCCGGATCCCCTGCGGTGTCCCGGCGACGATCCCGCAAGCTACTATGTCGACGCCTTCGAGCACGCGATCGAGCGCGAAGGCCCGGAGCGCATCGCCGCATTCGTCGGGGAGCCCATTATCGGCGCCAGCGGTGGCGCCGTCGTGCCGCCGGACACCTATTGGCCGGCCGTGCGCCGCATCTGCGATGAGAACGATATCCTGCTGATCGCCGACGAAGTGATGACCGGCTTTGGCCGCACGGGACTGGCATTCGGCCACCAGCACTGGCCGGTAGCGCCGGACATCTTCGTCTCCGGCAAGGGGCTGACCGGCGGCTACGCGCCGCTCACCGGCATATTCGCCACGGACGCCGTCGTGGCACCCCTGGCCGACGAGGGCATGACGGTCATGTTCCACACCTTCGCCGCGCATTCGGGCGCCTGCGCCGCCGCCGACAAGGTACTGGAGATCATGACGCGCGAAGACCTGGTCGCGCGCGCCGCCAGGATGGGCGCCGAACTGCAGGGTGGCCTGTCGGCGGCGTTGTCGAATCATCCGCACGTTGCCGAGGTGCGCGGGCGAGGGCTGTTGATCGGCGTCGAGATCGTGCAGGACCGCGCGAGCCTCGAACGTTTCCCGCGGGAGGCCGGCGTCACCGGCCGCGTCGTCAACGCGGCGCTCGACCGGGGCGTGTTTTTCTACGGCGGCGGTACTGGCGAGGTGCGGGACGTGATCGTCCTGGGACCCCCGTTCACCATTGACGGGAACCATGTGGACCAAATGATCGACACGCTCTCGGGCGCCATTGACGATGTGACGCGCGCGGCATGATGCTCCGGGCCGACGGGAAATGCCGGCGACTGCGTACACATAGGCGTACTCAGCACCAAAAAGGAAAAGGACGTGCAAGGAGATAGGAACGTGCAAGGACAGGTAGTTTCAGTTGGTCTGGTTGTCGGCATTTGCGTAACGCTGGCCGCGTTTACCGCACTGGCCGGGGATGACTCGGACAGGAAGAAGATGGATCGCTCCATGGACATCGCGGAAATGAAGGCCGCCGCTGGTGAGCGGTTCGCGAAAGTGGATGCGGACGGCGACGGCAAGGTGACGCCCGAGGAATTCGCGGCCGCGGGGATGGCCCGCGGAGAAGCGCGCGGAGAAGGCAGGCGTTGGCGCGAGGCTCGAGAGCGCAGGGGCAAGGAGATGCGCAAACGCAAGCGCGAAGGCATGCGGGAGCAACGCCGGCAAGCGCGGGGCCAGATGAGCGAAAAGGTGTTCGACGCGGCGGACGGCGATGCGGATGGCAAGCTGTCGAAGGAAGAGTTCGGGCAGCTTCCCCAAGCCGCGCGCTCCGTTGCACAGCGGCGCGCCTTTGATCGGATCGATGCCGACGGCGATGGTGTGCTGACCGCGAGCGAGATGTCGCCGAGGGTCGCCCGGCTTGAGACAGCCGATGCGGACGGGGACGGCAAGATCAGCCGCGACGAAATGCGCGCCCTGCGCAAGGAACAGGCTTCCGGAGAAGGGAAGAAGAAGCGCGGCTGGCGCAAGGTCAGGAAATCCGAAGACGCGGATGCGGACAAGACCGAATAGTCGTTTTGGACGAGGTATCGGACGAAGAACTGATGCGTCTAGTCCAGACCGGAGACCAGCAGGCGTACACGCGCCTGCTGGACCGGCATCTCGACAGGGTTCACGGCTACATCTTCCGCATGACGAACAATAGGGCGGATGCGGAGGACATCGCGCAGGAGACGTTCCTTCGTGTGTGGCACCGGGCGCGAACCTTCAAGCCGGGTCGCGTCCGCTTCACGACCTGGCTGCATCGGATCGCCCATAACCTGTGCGTGGACGCGTTCCGCAAGCGGCGGGATACGGTGGAAACGGAAATTGATGCCATGGCCGATGGCGCGCCGGCCGCGGACGAACTGAGCGCGGCGGAGGAACGTCGCAGGGCGGTTCACGCCGGTATCGCCTCGCTTCCCGAGCGGCAGCGGTCCGCGCTGGTGTTGTGCCAGCTTCAGGGTCGATCCAACCGGGAGGCGGCGGAGATCATCGGCGTTTCGGTACATGCGCTGGAGTCGTTGATCGCGCGCGCGAGGCGAACGCTGAAGACGCGGCTACAGAGTCATATGAACCTGGAGGGAGTGTGATGACCAACGAAGAGTTTGCGGAACGCCTCGACCGCTACGGCGCGAATCCCGGTGACTGGCCGCGGGAGGACCGGGCGGCTGGACTGGCGTTTGCGAAAACCGACCCCGGCCGGCGGCAACTCGAGGCCGCGTGCGCATTCGATGCACTGCTCACCGAGACATTGGTGGTGCCGGAACCGATCGGGCTAAAGCAACGTATCCTTGCGAACGCGCACTCCCGAAAAGATCCGATGGACCTGGTGTCCTGGCTCGTCGGGCCGTTGTGGCGGCCCATCGCCCTTGCGGCGGCGCCGCTTGCAGTGGGATTCACGCTCGGCTTCACCTATCCGGAGACAGATAGCCTCGAGGAGGCCGTAGCGGTCATCGCCTTCTCCGAGATCGAAGAAGTGAATGGCGCGGCCAGCGAAGAGGACCTCTGAATTGCTTGGCAAATGGCTCATCGGAGCGCTGACGGTCTCGGTCGTTGTCAACCTGCTGCTCGCGGGTTTCATTGCCGGTCGCATGTCGGGCGACATCGGTTTCAGGGGCGGGATGGGTGCGGCGCCGAAAATGCCGCAACTGGGATTCCTCGACGAGGAGCGGCGGCGCGAGGTGAGCCAGGGTCTCGAGACCCGCAGGGAGCTCAGGCGCAATCTTCGCGAGCTTCGCCGTTCGCAGCGCGATATCCGCGCCGCTTTCGAGGCGGAACCCTTTGATCAGGAAGCGTTGTCAGCCGCCTTGGCCGAGTTCCGCCAACGCCTGGAGGAAAGCCAGGCGCTGAGCCACGGGAAACTGGTCGCGGTCGCTGTGAGACTCACCCCCGACGAACGGCGCAGGATGGCGAGAACGCTTGATCGGCGCCCGAAGCATCCCGACAAGCGGTCGCCTCGGCGCGAACATCAATAGCGGGCGCCCTCGAGGTCCAGCAGGTAGCGCTTCGTCTCGAGTCCTCCGCCGAAACCGGTCAGGCTGCCGTCGGCGCCGATGACCCGGTGACAGGGCAACATGATCGGTAACGGATTGCGCCCGTTGGCGGCGCCCACGGCGCGTACCGCTTTTGGTCTGCCGATCTGCGATGCGATCTCGCCATAGCTGCGGGTTTCCCCATAGGGGATGGTCGTGAGCGCGTTGAGTACGGCGAGTTGGAACGCCGTGCCGGTTGGCTTGAGGTTGAGGTCGAACTCGCGCCGTGCACCTCGGAAATACGCATCGAGTTGCGCGACGGCCTCGCGGAGGAACGGCGCATCCGACGGCTTCCAGTGCGCTTGCGGCGCGATGCTGTTCGCGCCGCCCGAAAACGCGATCAGCGATAGCTCGTCGGTGCCGGCCAGCAGCAGTCTGCCTACAGGACTTCCTGCCCACGTGTAGTACATATCAGTGCCCCGCTGGTGCCGCGACCTTGCTCGTCGTCCCCGGAACAAGCGCCACAGGTCGCTGCCGCTTGCCGGAATAACCGCGCCAGAGGTGCATGACCGCGTAGGCACGCCAGGGGCGCCACGGCGCCGCACGTCGCAGAGTGTCGCGCGCGTTCGCTCCGAGGACCTTGCGCACGGCCCAGTCCGAGGCGGGAAAGGCGTCCGGGTCCCGGGCGACGCGCATGGCCACGTATTCGGCGGTCCAGGGCCCGATGCCATCGATACGGAGCAGTGTTTCGCGCGCCGCCGGTGGATCGAGCAGGAAGGCATCGCCCCGTTCGAGTACCGCGCGCGCCAGGAGTCGCACCGCGGCAGCCCGCGCCCCAGGTATCCCGATTGCGCCCACGTCGGCGCTTGCGAGCGCCTCGGGCGCCGGAAACCCGCCGGTGCCGAATCTCTCAATGAGCCTGGTTGCCAGGTCGGTGGCACGGTCGATGCTGACCTGTTGCCCGAGGATAGCCCTGACGGTGCCTTCGAAGGCGTCCCATGCCCCCGGAACACGAATGCCCGGAGCGACGCGAACCCAGGGTGCGCAGCCGGGGGACTGGAGAAGGTGTGAATCGATGGCGTCCGGGTCCGCGTCGAGGTCGAATACACGTCGAACGCGCGCGAGGACATCGGCGGTTCCATCAGCGAGGGCGCCAGGCATTTCAAGCCACAGGGCGCCGTCCCGCCGCGACACCGAGATTCGATCCGCGCCGACCCGTCTCCGGTACGTGTAGCCATGCACGTTTTCCACGCCCGGAAACGCTCGGCGGCCGAGGAAGGAAAACACCCAGTTGGCATTGAACGGTTCGCGCGTCGGCATCCGCAGGGTTATCCGGGTGGAGCCCGCTGTCCGGTGTTTGCGGCGCGCTGCCCGGGGAGGGTGGCGGAACACGCGCGAGAATTCGTCATTGAACCGCCGAACGCTGCCATAGCCGGCAGCGAGTGCCACATCGGCCATGGCGAGATGCGTTTCGTCAACGAGACGCTTGGCGAGCGCTATTCGGCGCATCCGCGCGAGCCCCTTCGGGGATGTGCCGAGTTCCGCACGAAACAGGCGGTTGAGGTGCCGTTGGCCGACACCGAGTTCGGCCGCGAGCGCGCGTACCGGGCGACCTGCAAGATAGCCGTTGTCGATCATGCGGACTGCGCGCACCACGGTCTCGCTGCCGATCGTCCAGGCGGGCAATGGACTTTCGTGCTCGGGGCGGCAGCGCAGGCAGGGACGGTAGCCCGCCTCCATCGCCGCCGCAGAGGTCGCGAAATAGCGCACGTTCTCCTCGGCCGGCGGCCCTGCCGGGCATATCGGACGGCAAAACACGCCGGTAGTGAGCACACCGACGACGAAATGGCCGTCGAAGCGAAGATCTCGCGCGAGGCGGGCGCGTCGGCAAATATCCGGGGCTGGCAGCATTACGCCACTATATTCCATCGGACGGCGGACGAATTCGCCAAAATCGGACACGCGGCAAAACTTTTGCCCCGCCATTCCCGGGTTGCCGTTCTTGCAGTGTTGTGCCGTTTGTTCGCAGGACAGATTCGCCAGGATCGGACACGCGGCATGACTCTGGCCCCTGCGGTGCTATGGTTGCTGTTCCCGGCAGGAGCGGCACATGCGCGAAGAGGAAAACGAACTCGTCATCGAGCAGATAGAGATCGGGCCAATGGCGAATTTCACCTACGTCATCGGCTCGCGCAGCACCCGCGAGGTGGCCATCGTCGACCCCGCGTGGGATATCGACGGGCTGTTGCGCCATCTTGCGGAGCGCGACTACAAGCTCGTCGCAGCGCTCGCGACCCACTATCACCCGGACCACATCGGCGGCGGTATGCGCGGGCACAACATTGCCGGCGTCGCGGAGTTGCTCGAGAAATCGCCGGTGAAGATATACGCGCACAGGCACGAGGCGGACGGCGTCAAGAAGGTTACGGACATATCCGAATCGGACATGGTCCGCGTCGACTCCGGAGACACCCTGACGATCGGTGTCGTCGAAGTGGAGTTCCTGCACACGCCCGGACACACGCCTGGCTCGCAGTGCTTCCGCATCAAGAACACCCTTGTATCCGGCGATACGCTCTTCATCAACGGCTGCGGGCGCGTCGATCTTCCGGGCTCGGACCCGGACGAGATGTATCACAGCCTGCAGCGGCTAAAGTCCCTGCCGGACGATACGCTGCTCTTGCCGGGGCACAACTACAGCGCCGTGCCGAATGCGACCCTGGCCGAGTCGAAGGGGCAGAACCCCTATCTTGCCGTCAAGGACATCGACACCTGGCGGCAGATGATGGGCTGACAGTAGCCCACAAAAGACGGCGCACCCGGAGCTCGACGGATTCTTTGGCGGTGACCCACCTGCTGCGTCCGAGGACGACGTGTCGTTCGAGGTCCAAGTCTCAGGGAAGCAGGTGCGCGACGGCGTCGCGTTCCTCCTGCAGTTCGGCTTCGGTGGCCCGCATCTTCTGTCGACTGAAGTCGCTGATGTCGAGTCCGTCGATAACTTGCCAGTCGCCGTCGGCGCAGCGGACGGGGAATGAGTAGATCAGCCCCGTTTCGATGCCGTAGCTGCCGTCCGAATAGACGCCCATGCTGACGACATCGTCCGTCCCGCTTACCCAGTCGCCGATGTGCTCGATGATCGCGTTGGCGGCCGAAGCGGCGCTGGAGGCGCCGCGCGCTGCGATGATGGCCGCGCCGCGCTGCTGCACTGTCGGGATGAACTCGTCCGCGTACCAGGCGTGGTCGACCAGTTCCATTGCGGACTTCCCGGCCACGGTCGTGTGGTGGAGGTCGGGGTACTGCGTTGCCGAGTGATTGCCCCAGACTACGAGCCCGCGCACGGCATCGACGTGAGCGCCCGTCTTTGCTGCGAGTTGCGCCTTGGCGCGGTTGTGGTCGAGACGCATCATGGCGGTGAAGTTACGCGGATCCAGATTCGGCGCGTTGCGTTGCGCGATCAGGCAGTTGGTGTTCGCCGGGTTGCCGACGACCAGCACTTTCGCGTCCCGCGATGCGCGGTTGTTCAGTGCCGCGCCCTGGGCGGAGAAGATGGCGGCGTTCGCTTCGAGCAGGTCGCCGCGCTCCATGCCCGCCGACCGGGGCCTAGCGCCGACAAGGATTGCGATGTCAGCGCCGTCGAAGGCAACGTTGGCATCGTCCGTGGCGGTGATCCCGTCGAGCAGGGGGAAAGCGCAGTCCTCGACTTCCATGATGACGCCCCTGACGGCGTCCATGGCCGGGGGGATCTCGAGCAGTCGCAGTGAGACGGGGGTGTTCTCACCGAGCAACTGCCCCGACGCGATCCGAAAGACGAGCGCGTAGCCGATCTGGCCCGCGGCTCCCGTGACCGCGATCCTCACCGTATCCGCCATTGCCACCTCCGACGTTCCAAAGGGACGGGGATTCTATCGAGTTGGCGAAATCGGCGATACCGGACCCCTGCTGATCGGGGAGTGCTGATGTATACTTGCCGCGCGCTGACGCGCTCCCCCTGCCGATGTTCAGGAGTCATCTGCGGGACAAGAATCCTTCCCCGAAATCCAGCAGCTAACCGAGGGTTTCCCTTATGCAACCGAAGCATTTCTACGGCAGAAGTCTGTGCATTGCCGCCCTGGCGCTTGTCCACGGAGTTGCGCAAGGCGAAGAGACGGAACAGCCCGAAGCGCAGATTGAGACGGTGGTCGTGGTCGGCACGCGGGCCGCGCCCCGGACCGCCACCGACGCGCCGGTGCCGGTGGACGCCATCGATGCCGAGGCGCTCCTGGGACAGGGCAGCGGGGACATGTCCAACCTGCTGCGCACCACGATTCCCTCCTTCCACGTCAGCACCAACCCGTCCCGGGACGCTGCGGCCCTTTTGCGTCCGGTCAACCTGCGCGGACTGGCGCCGGACCACACGCTGGTGCTGGTGAACAACAAGCGCCGCCATCGCGGCGCTGTCATTCAGTGGATTTCCAACGGCGCCTCCGACGGTGCCCAGGGTCCGGACATTTCCGCCATCCCCGCAGCCGCCATCAAGCGTGTCGAGGTGCTCCGTGACGGCGCGGCGGCGCAGTACGGCTCCGATGCCATCGCCGGCGTCGTGAACTTCGTGCTGAGAGACGACGACGAGGGCGGCAGCCTCGAAGCCAAGTACGGATTCCACACCGAGGACACCTCGGAGGACGTGATGGTGATTTCGGCCAACCGGGGCTTCGGCGTCGGTACGGCGGGCTTTGCGAACCTGAGCCTCGAGTACACGACTTCGGCGTCCACCGACCGCAGCGTGCAGCATCCGGATGCGGTGGCCATGCAAGGCGTAGGCGTCTCGGTGGCCAACCCCGCCAAGCCGTGGGGCGATGCGGAGGTCGAAGGCGGCCTGAAGGCTTTCCTCAACACCGGCTTTGAGCTGGACAATGGCGTGCGCGGCTACGCGTTCGGCAACTACACGACCCGCGACGTCACCACCGCGTTCTTCTATCGCTCGCCCCAGGGCCGCTCGGGCGTCTACGTCAGTGGCGGCAAGATCCTGATCGGCGGTGGGCCCACCTGCAAGGCCATGTACGACTACGACGCCACGCCGGAGAACGTGGTGACGGTCCGGGACCTGCTCCGCGCGGACGTTGCATGTTTCGCGTTCGCGGAAATCCTGCCCGAAGGGTTCACGCCGGCGTTCGGCGCCAGCATGACCGACATGTCGGCCGTGGGCGGGTTCACCGGCGCGTTGGACAATGGCCTGACGTACGACGTTTCGGTCAGCTACGGGCGAAACAACCTGGACTTCTTCATCCATGAGACCGTCAACGCCTCCTACGGCCCCGCGACGCCGCGCTCCTTCGACATCGGCGCGAATGCGCAGACGGAAACCAACTTCAATGTCGACCTGACGCATGCCATGGACGTGGGCCTGGCATCCGACCTCAACGTGGCCGCCGGCTTCGAGTGGCGGGACGAGGGATTCAAGATCGTTATGGGCGAGCCGCTCTCCTGGGATACCGGCCCGTTCGGCGCCGACGGCTTCTCCGCCCGCTCGAACGGATTCGGCGGTTTCAATCCCCCGAGCGCCGGGGAGTGGGACCGGGCCAACATCGCGGCCTATGTCGACCTCGAGGCGGACGTGAACGACCGCCTGCGTCTTGGCGGCGCGCTGCGTTGGGAGGATTTCGACGACTTCGGCGCAGTCACCAACTTCAAGATCGCGGGCCGCCTGCAGATGAACGACCTTGTGGCGTTGCGGGCGTCCGTCGGTTCCGGATTCCGCGCGCCCACGCCCGGGCAACAGAACGCCAACAACCTGTCGACGGTGGTCGACTCCGCCACTGGCGTGTTCCGGGAACAGGGCACCGTGGCTTCCACCAACCCGGTGGCGCTGGCCTTGGGAGGAGCGCCGCTCGATGCGGAAAGCTCCAACAACTTCACCCTCGGGTGCCTGGTCCAGACTGACGGTGGCGTCGATCTGACCGTAGACCTGTTCCGCATCGACCTTGCGGATCGCATCGCGCTCTCGGACAACCTCGACGTGACCGACGCGATTCGCGCAGACCTGATGGCGGCGGGGGTTGCGGCGGCGGAGGATTTCAACCGAATCCGCTACTTCACCAACGACTACGACACCCGCACCACCGGCCTCGACGTCGTTCTGACCCGGAGCTTCGATACGGACCTCGGGGTCACGAACCTGCTGGCCGGGTTCAACCGAACCCTGACCAGCATCGAGGAACTGGAGCAGGCGTCAACCGCCAGCCGGGTAGCCTCGATCGAACGGGGTTCCCCGGGGTCCCGTGTCAGCCTGGCGGTGAGCCATGCAACGGGAAGCTGGGACCTTGGCGCGCGCCTCAACTACTTCGGCAGTTGGTTCGATTCCGATGACAACCACTACCACGACGGATACCAGTACCTGGACGTTTCGGCGAAGTACGCGTTCGATGCGGGTCTCGCGGTGGTAATCGGGGCCGACAATGTGCTCGATGCCTATCCGGACGAAGCCGTCCGTTCGCCGAGTTCAGGCAGGCTGTACCCGCGCTATTCGCCCGCCGGCTACAACGGTCGCCTCATGTACGGTCGGTTGCGCTACGCATTCTGATCGGTGCTGGTCCCGACTCCGAGGCGACGAACGAGGCGAATACAGGGCTGGGTATTCGAGCCGTCAATGTGCGCCGGTGCCGGTAAAGGGCCGTTCAGGATTTAATTCCGATTTGGCTTGACCAATTCGGATCTTGCTACGAACTGGATGGCTCGCAAAGCTGCAAGTTGTCGCGAGTTGTGGACGTCGGCTGGCCAAGTGGACGGCCATCTGCGCCCTCCACTTGTCATGCGTCGTGAACAGCTGAATCCGCGGCTCACCCGAACTGGTGATACCAGATGCCCTTTCGTCGCAGTTCAAGCGCCTTTTCGATAAAGGGAGCGGTTTTCTCCGGCAGTCGATCCGGCTTGGCCCAGAGAAGATCATCGCAGCGGTCTGGCTCGCCGATTTCAGGGGTGCCCCGCCAGCGCCTGGCTTCGAACAGGAAGTCGACCCCGTCCCCATAGGGCATGACGATGCAGGGCTCGATTTCGAGGACCTCGATGCGCGCCTCTTCCGCAACCTCGCGCGCGGCCGCCGTTGCCACCTCCTCGCCGGCCTCGACATGTCCGCCGGGCAGCGAGTAGTTGCCGTCGAGAAAACCGGTATTCGCCCTTCGCAGCAGCAGCATGCGGCCGCGGTCGAATACGAACGTATGAACGATGACCTCGAACCGGGATCTTGTCGTCATTCCCATTTGCTGCGATCGATATTGAGTCAATGCATGGCTCATTATGAGTCAGATTGGTGACGCATCCGAATCCAGTGAGCGTCCGCACTCCATGGGAGTCAGGTTGTATGACTTTGACGCAGACTGGCCGAAAACTGGGTCAAGCCTGTTCCCTATCGGTACGCGACATGAGCTAACCCTCGCCCAGAGCCCTCTGTCTCGCCCATCCCTCCCGTCTCGCACCCTGCGCCTTGATCGGCACTACGTACCGTTATATCGCGCGAGGCCGCGAGGTGCGTTCAGCGTGCCGACATCTCATATGTTTCAATGACTTACTGTGCTAGCCCCTGTCGGATATCTCGCCTCGCGACTTGATACGGCGGTGCTTTTCTGCCATTTTTGCCAGTTCCCCCGCAGAAACTGAATCGATGCCGATGACTGACTTGAACCGCCAGCTCGCTTTGGGACTGCCAGCGTCCCACGGGCTGTACGACCCCGCTTTTGAGAAGGACGGATGCGGTGTCGGTTTCATTTGCGACATCAAGGGGCGGGCGAGCCGCGAGATTATCCGCGACGCGGGGAACATGAACTGCTGCATGGTCCATCGTGGCGGGCTCGGCTACGAAAAGAACACCGGCGACGGCGCGGGCATCCTGACGGGCCTGCCGCACAAGTTTCTGCGCAGGGTGGCAGAGCGATCGATGGACGCCGTATTGCCGCCGCCGGGGCGTTACGGCGTCGGCAACGTCTTCCTGCCAAGAGATCCGGCGGAAAGGGCGCATTGCAAGCGCGTCGTGGCGGAAGCGGTCGCCCGGGCGGGCCAGACGCTCCTGCGCTGGCGGTCGCTGCCGATCGATCCGAACGGTGCTGATATCGGCAATGCCGCGCGGGCCGCGATGCCGGTCATGGAACAGCTCTTCATCGCAGCCGCGCCGGGCATCGAGGGCGACGCGCTGGAGCGCCGCCTGTACCTCATCCGCAAGGATGCGACACACCGTCTCCGCAGCGACACGGGCCTGTCCGAGCGAAAGCTCTTCTACATCTGCAGCCTGTCGACGAAGATCGTGATCTACAAGGGAATGCTGACGCCGCACCAGCTCTTCACGTTCTTCCCCGATCTTGAGGACGAGGACTACGAATCGCACCTCGCCATGGTGCATTCGCGCTTTTCGACCAACACGTTCCCGTCCTGGGACCGCGCCCAGCCGAACCGGTTCATGTGCCACAACGGCGAGATCAACACCCTGCTCGGCAACAAGAACTGGATGAACGCCCGGGAGGGAGTGGTGCGCTCCGATCTCTTCGGGGACGATCTTCCCAAGCTGTTCCCCGTCGTCGAGGAGGACTGCTCGGATTCGGGCACCTTCGACAACGTGCTGGAATTCCTGCTCATGACCGGACGCACGTTGCAGGAAGCGGTCCTGATGATGATTCCGGAAGCCTGGCAGCAGCATCCGAACATGCCGGAAGCGCGGCGCGCGTTCTACGAGTACCACTCGTGCCTCATGGAGCCGTGGGACGGTCCGGCGTCGATCGCCTTCACCGACGGCACGTACATCGGTGCCGTGCTCGACCGCAACGGCCTGCGACCGTCGCGGTATTACGTCACCGACGACCACAAGTGCATCATGGCCTCCGAGGTCGGGGTAGTCTCCGTGGACCCGGAGCGCGTGGTGGAGAAGGGTCGCCTGCAGCCGGGCAAGATCTTTCTCATCGACTTCGACCAGGGCCGGATGATTCCCGACGTGGAAATCAAGACCGAGTGGGCGGCGGCGAAACCCTACAAGCGCTGGCTCGACGCGCAGCGGGTTGAGCTGGACCACCTGCCGCCGGCGCCGGCCGCCGGTTTCGAGCCCTTGACGCTCATGGCCCGCATGCAGGCTTTCGGTTACACCGCCGAGACCATGCAGTTCATGCTGGTGCCCATGGTGCAGGAACTGCGCGATCCGCTGGGGTCCATGGGCAACGACGCGGCGCTGGCGGTCATGTCCGAAAAGCCGCGCATGCTGTACGACTACTTCAAGCAGCTCTTCGCGCAGGTGACCAATCCGGCCATCGACTCGATCCGCGAGGAAGTCATCATGGCGCTCGAGTGCTATATCGGCCCCGAGCGCAACCTCCTTGAGGCGAAGGAAGGCCATGCCCATCGACTGCGGATTCCGCATCCGATCCTGTCGAACGAAGAACTCGCGACGCTCAGGGGGATGGATCACCGGGGATGGCGCACGAAGGAGATCGACATCACCTTCCCCTTCGATTCCGGCAAGAACGGCCTTCTAGAGGCCTTCGACCGCATCTCGGCGGAAGCGAGCCAGGCCATCGTCGACGGCTACAGTCTCATCGTCCTTTCGGATCGCGCGATCAGTGCCGGGCGCGTACCGATCAGTGCCCTGGCCGCCGTGGGCGCCGTGCACCATCACCTCGTGCGCGAACACGCGCGCACGCGCATCGGCATCCTGGTGGAGACGGGGGAAGCCCGCGAGGTGCACCACCATTGCCTGCTCATCGGCTACGGCGCCGACGCGATCAATCCCTATCTCGCGTTCGAGGCCCTGTGGGACGCCCGGCGCAAGGGCTATCTCAGCGGAGCGGCGCATATCGCGAACGATGCGGACATCGTCACCGCCTATCGCAAGGGGGTGGCCAAGGGCATGATGAAAGTGATGGCCAAGATGGGCATCTCGACGCTCCAGTCCTACAAGGGCGCGCAAATCTTCGAGGCGGTGGGACTCAACGAAGACGTGGTGGAGCGCTGCTTCGCGGGCACCGCGAGCCGTGTGCGCGGAGTGGGTTTCGAGGTCCTGGCGGAGGAGATGCAACGCCGCCACGCCATCGGATTCCCGCCGCGGGACACGGTCGCCCTCCCGGTTCTGCCCAATCCGGGCGACTTCCACTGGCGCCGCGGCGGCGACACGCACATGTGGGACCCGGACGCCGTAGCCGACCTGCAACAGGCCGCGCGCGGCAACAGTAGCGAGGCCTACCAGCGCTTCTCCGAGCACGTGAACAACGAGAACACGCGCCGCAGCACGTTGCGCGGGTTGCTGCGATTCAGATCCGGCGCGGGCGGCGAGTCCCTCGATGTCGACGAGGTGGAACCGGCCAAGGGGATCGTCAAGCGGTTCGCCACCGGCGCCATGAGTTTCGGATCGATCTCGAAGGAGGCGCACGAATCGCTGGCCGTTGCCATGAACAGCATCGGTGGCAAGTCCAATACCGGCGAGGGCGGAGAGGACTCGGCGCGCTATGCGCCGCTGCCGAACGGCGACTCGAAGCGGTCCGCCATCAAGCAGGTGGCGAGCGGCCGTTTCGGGGTGACCATCGAGTACCTGACCAACGCGGACGAGTTGCAGATCAAGATCGTGCAGGGCGCGAAGCCTGGAGAGGGCGGGGAACTGCCGGGGCGAAAGGTGGACGATTTCATCGCGGGAATCCGCCATTCGACGCCTGGCGTGGGCTTGATCAGTCCGCCGCCGCACCACGATATCTACTCCATCGAGGACATAGCGCAGCTCATCCACGACCTGAAGAACGCGAATCCCGAAGCGCGCATCAGCGTGAAGCTCGGCGCCGAGGTCGGTGTCGGGACCGTGGCGGCAGGGGTTACCAAGGCGAGATCCGATCACCTCGTGATCGCCGGCGACACCGGCGGCACCGGCGCATCTCCGCTCACGTCCATCAAGCACGCCGGGGTGCCGTGGGAACTCGGCATTGCGGAGACGCATCAGACCCTCGTGATGAACAACCTCCGGTCCCGCGTCGTGCTGCAGACCGACGGGCAGCTCAAGACGGGCCGGGATGTCGCCGTTGCCGCGCTCCTCGGAGCGGAGGAGTTCGGCTTCGCGACGGCGCCGCTTGTCGCCCTCGGCTGCATCATGATGCGCAAGTGCCATCTCAACACCTGTCCCGTGGGGATCGCGACCCAGGACCCGGTGCTCAGGGCCAAGTTCGCCGGCGCGCCGGAGCACGTGGTGAACTACCTGTTCATGATCGCCGAAGAACTGCGAACGATCATGGCGGACCTGGGATTCAGGACGGTCAACGACATGATCGGGCGCGTGGATGCGCTGGATGTGGACGGGGCGGTGCGCCATTGGAAGTCGAGAGGCCTGGATCTGTCCGAAATCCTGGCGCCGGCCCAGGAGCCGGAGAACTGTTTGGGCGTGTACGCGATCCACGAGCAGGATCACGGTCTCGAAGCCGCGCTAGACAATGAACTCATCCGCCTGGCGGAACCCGCCCTGGCCCGTGGCGAGAAAGTCCGCGCCGAACTGCCGATCATCAACGTCAACCGCGTCGTGGGCGGCATGCTGTCCCACCAGATCGTCAAGCGCGTTGGGCCTGGAATGCTTCCCGACGGGACGATTCACTTCAAGTTCGACGGCAGCGCGGGCCAGAGCTTCGGCGCCTGGCTGGCGCGCGGAGTGACACTGGAGGTGGAGGGCGACGCCAACGACTATGTCGGCAAGGGCCTTTGCGGTGGCCGGCTCATCATCTATCCGCCCAAGTCGAGCCGATTCGAGGCCGAACACCAGGTGTTGATCGGCAACGTCGCGCTGTATGGCGCCACGGGTGGCGAGTGCTTCTTCAGGGGCGTTGCCGCCGAGCGCTTCTGCGTGCGCAACTCGGGCGCCCGCGCGGTCATCGAAGGAGTCGGAGATCACGGGTGCGAATACATGACCGGCGGTCGAGCAGTCATCCTCGGACCCACGGGACGGAACTTCGCCGCCGGAATGAGCGGTGGAATCGCCTACGTGTGGGACCCGGATAACGCTTTCGGAGGGCTGTGCAATACGGAGATGGTCGAACTCGAGACCGTTGAAGACCCGCCGGAGGCCGAGGAGCTCGAATACATGATTCGTCAGCACGCCGAATTGACGGAATCCCCCGTGGCCGCCCGGATACTCCGGGACTGGCGCGGGAATCTGCCCCGCTTCGTGCGAGTGATGCCCGTAGACTACAAGCGCGTTCTGCAAGAGAGAGAACTCGAACTCGGTCAAGCCGCGGCCGGCGGATAGCGACGACAACGATGGGCAAAACGACGGGATTCATGGAATTCGAGCGCGTCGCGGAACCGTACCGCGACGCAGGGTCGCGCGTCCTAGACTTCCGCGAGATCTACACGGAGCACGATGTCGGGCACCTGGAAACCCAGGGCGCGCGGTGCATGGATTGCGGCGTGCCGTTCTGCCAGTCCGGAGAGGGCTGCCCGATCCATAACCTGATTCCCGAATGGAACGATCTCGTCTATCGCGGGCACTGGCGCGAAGCCCTCGACCGGCTGCACAAGACGAACAACTTCCCGGAGTTCACCGGGCGCGTCTGTCCGGCGCCGTGTGAAGGCGCATGCGTGCTGGGCATCACCGACCCCGCGGTGACCATCAAGAACATCGAGATGGCGATCATCGATCGGGGCTTCGAGGAAGGCTGGGTTGTGCCAAGGCCGCCGAAGACCCGCTCGGGCAAGACGGTGGCGATCATAGGTTCGGGTCCTGCGGGACTCTCAGCCGCTGCGCAACTCAACCAGGCAGGCCACAAGGTGACCGTGTACGAGCGCGCGGACCGGATCGGGGGGCTGCTCACCTACGGCATTCCGAACATGAAGCTCGAAAAGGAGCGCATCGTTGAGCGGCGCCTCGCCCTGATGCGCGAGGAAGGGATCGAGTTCGTGACCAACGCCAATGTTGGCGACGGCACCAACGGCAGCATCGATGCCAAGGCGTTGCTGGAAGCGTCCGACGCCGTGCTCCTCACCACTGGCGCCACGGTGCCCCGGGATCTGCCGGTCCCGGGCCGGGAGCTCACCGGCGTGTATTTCGCCATGGAGTTCCTGACCGCCAATACCCGGAGCCTGCTCGATTCGAACCTTTCCGACGGCAATTTCATCTCCGCCAGGGACAAGGATGTCGTGGTCATCGGCGGCGGCGACACCGGCGCGGACTGCATCGGGACCGCGCTCCGGCACGGATGCAGGTCGCTCCAGAATTTCGAACTGTTCCCCGCGCCTCCGCCAGAGCGCGCACCGAACAATCCCTGGCCGCTGTATCCGAACATCCTGCGGGTCGACTACGCGCACCAGGAGTCCGTCGCCAAGTTCGGCGGCGATCCGCGGACCTACTGCATCAACACCGTGGAATTCATCGATGACGGCAACGGCGGCCTCGCGGGCATGCGCACCGTGGACGTTGCGCTGGAGGGCGGAAGATTCCGGGATCTCGAAGGCACCGAGCGAGTATGGGATGCGCAACTCGTGTTCCTCGCCATGGGCTTTCTCGGTCCGGAACATTCCGTGTCGGAACGCCTTGGTCTCGAGTACGACCAGCGCTCCAACTACCTGGCGGAGAAAGGGGTGCACAAGACGAACCGGGAAGGGGTGTTCGCGGCGGGCGACTGCCGCGGGGGTCAATCTCTCGTGGTCCGGGCGATCAACGAAGGCAGGGAGGCGGCCCGCGAAATTGACCGTTTCCTGACCGGATCGACGCTGCTGCCGTAGGCTCGTGTCGTGCGGGACACGACACTCGGCAGCACGCAAAACAAAAACGTGATGGCGAAAACCGTTTTCGGTTTATATTCGCCGTTGTCTGATCACAAGGAGGGCTTGAAGTGGCGTATACCACGGAAGAAATCCGTAACATCGCGCTGGTTGGGCACGCTGGCGCGGGCAAGACCGAACTGAACGAAGCGCTGCTGCATGCGGCCGGCAGGATTCCGAACAGGGGATCCGTGGACACAGGGGACACCGTGTCCGACTTCGATGCGCGCGAAAGGGAACTGAAACACTCGTTGCGCGCCACCTTCTGTCATCTCGACCACGACGGCGCGCACGTCAATCTCGTCGACACGCCGGGGTATCCGGATTTCCAGGGAAGAACGCTTTCGGTGCTGCCGGCGGTGGAAACCGCAGTGATCGTCGTCGATGCGGTGGCGGGCGTTGAACCGATGACGCAGCAGTTCATGGAGGCGGCCCAAGCCCAGGGCCTGTGCCGCATGATCGTCGTGAACAAGATTGACGCTCCCAACGCCGATGTCGGTGAGGTAGTGGAACAGATACGGGATACTTTTGGCTCCGAGTGCCTGCCGATCAACCTGCCTGCGGAAGGCGGGACCAAGGTGGTCGATGTCTTTTTCGAGGCGAATGGCGCCAACCCGGATTTTGGCTCGGTGGAAGATGCCCATGAGCAGATTGTCGACCAGGTCGTCGAAGTCGACGATGACCTGATGGAGCTATACCTGGAACAGGGCGAAGTCGCGCCGGAGCAGCTTCATGAACCCTTCGAGAAGGCGTTGCGCGAAGGACACCTGGTGCCGATATGCTTCGCGTCGGCCACGACCGGTGCCGGCGTGCCGGAACTGCTCGATATTATCGAGCGCTTCATGCCGAATCCCAAGGAAGGCAACCCCCCGCCTTTCGTCGAGGGAGATGGCGAAGACGCGCCACCGGCTTCGGTCACGCCGGACCCGGCGCTGCACGCGGTGGCGCACGTCGTCAAGGTCGATATCGATCCGTTCCGCGGACGCATGGCGACAATCCGCAGCCACCAGGGCACCGTGCGCCGCGGCGCACAGATCTTCGTCGGCGACGGGCGCAAGCCGTTCAAGATCGCCCACCTGCTGAAGCTCAATGGCGCGGAGCAGATTGAAGTGGAGGAAGCGATTCCGGGCGATATCTGCGCCATCCCCCGGGCGGAAGACATGCGGTTCGACGCAGTGCTGCATGACGCCCGCGACCATAATGGAATTCACATGCGATCCATGCCGCTACCGGAACCCATGTACGGGCGCGCGATCGCGGCGGAATCCGACGTCGAAGCGCAGAAGGCGAACGAAGCGGTCACGACGCTGTGCGCGGAAGACCCTTCCCTGCGCCTCGAGCAGATCGCGTCGATGAACGAAACGGTGCTGCGCGGTATCGGCGAACTGCATATGCGCATCACTCTCGACGAGGTGGCGGACAAGTACGGCATTGCATTGAAGACGTCGCTGCCCTCCATCGCCTATCGCGAGACGATTATCGGCAAGGCGGAGGGCCACCACCGGCACAAGAAACAGACCGGCGGCGCGGGTCAGTTCGGAGAAGTGTTCCTGCGGGTCGAACCGTTGCCCCGGGGCGAAGGATTCGAGTTCGTTGACGCGGTGGTGGGCGGGGTCATCCCGTCGCAGTTCATCCCCGCCGTGGAGAAAGGCGTGCGCGAAGTCATAGCCGAGGGCGCTATCTCGGGGTACCCGTTGCAGGATGTCCGGGTCACCGTCCACGACGGCAAGCACCATTCGGTGGACTCGAAGGAGGTTGCGTTCGTGGCGGCTGGCAAGCAGGCGTTCATCAACGCCGTGCGAGCTGCAAGACCGATCGTCATCGAACCGATCGTCGACATCACAGTCACGGTTCCCGACCACTGCATGGGCGATGTCGCGGGCGACCTGTCGAGCATGCGCGGTTCGATCAAGGGCACCAACGGCCTGTCCGGCGGACGCGCGGAGATTTCAGGCCAGGTGCCGCTGAAGGAAGCGCAGGGATACCACTCGCGGCTGAAGTCGCTATCGGGCGGCGAGGGCACTTTCAGCATGGCTCTGAGCCACTATGCCCAGTTGCCGGCAATTGAGCAGGAGGAACTCGTCAAGGCGTTCCGACGGGGAGATTGAGGAAACCCGAGCCGGAGACGGTCACTCTGCGCAGAGTGCGTCGCCCGCTTCGAGGGTCTCGCGGATCGCGACCTCCGGCGCCTGGTCCGTCAATGCCGCCGTGCCGATCGCATCTGTAAGCACGAGGCGGATGCGTCCGTCGACAACCTTCTTGTCCATGCCCATGGCTTCCAGCATGGCGTCGGCGGAAACCGGCGGCGGTTTCACCGGCAAGCCGGCGCGGGCGATCAGGCCCCTGATTCGCCGCGCATCGGCACGAGGCAATTTGCCCCAGCGGGACGACAGGTCCGCCGCCATCACCATGCCGATCGCCACCGCTTCCCCGTGTAGCAGTCGCTCGTAGCCGGTCAAGGCCTCCAGCGCATGGCCAAACGTGTGGCCGAAGTTCAGGATTGCCCGCAACCCGGTTTCCCGCTCGTCGGTCTGTACGACCGCGGCCTTGATGCGGCAAGAGGTTGCGACTGCATGGGCGAGCGCTGTGGCGTCCAGGGCGAGCAAACGATCAAGGTTGTCGTCTAGCCAATCGAAAAAGGCCGCATCGCGGATGACGCCGTACTTGATGACTTCCGCAAGTCCCGCCTTGAGTTCGCGCGTCGGCAGCGTTTCCAGCGTGCCGATATCCGCGATCACGCAGCGCGGCTGGTAGAACGCCCCGATCAGGTTCTTGCCCCGGGGATGGTTGACGGCGGTCTTGCCGCCCACGGACGAGTCCACCAGCGCCAGCAGGGTTGTCGGCACCTGGATGAAGGCAACGCCGCGCTGGTACGTCGCGGCGATGAAGCCGGCGATATCGCCGATGACGCCGCCGCCGAGACCGATGATAGCGGTCGTGCGGTTATGGCCGCCCGTGACCAGTCGGTCCATGAGCGTCGCGTAGGTGTCCAGCGTCTTGAACGCCTCGCCATCACCGATGCATGCGTACTCCACGTCTACTCGAGGCAGGCTCGCCAGCAACGGGTCGAGGTAGCGGTCCCTGACCGCTTCGTTGGTGACGATGAATGCCTGTTTGCCGGGCACGTATTCGTCGAGCAGCCCGGGACAGCCGAGCAGCCCGCGACCGATTCGAATCGGATAGCTGCGTTCGCCGAGATCGACGACGAGGTCGGTGGTTGCGGCCACTTTCTTCAAGTCTCCAGTGAGGCGACGATCCGTTCGGCGATCGTGCGGGGTGAACGTTCATCCGTGCGGATTTCGATGTCAGCCGTCTGCGCGTACAGGTCGCCGCGCTGGTTCATTAGTTCCGAAAGTTTTTCCCGCGCATCCTCGCCTGCAAGGAGGGGCCGGCGGGTGTTCCCGCGCGCACGCGTCACAAGGGATTCGAATGGGGCATTCAGGTACACGACCGTGCCCCTTTCGGAAAGCCTGCGTCGGTTGACTTCCCGCAGGACCACGCCCCCGCCGGTGGCGACCACGACCCCGTGCCGCCGCGTGACCTCCTCGATGACCTTCTCTTCGCGATCCCGGAATTTCTCCTCCCCTTCGATATCGAAAATCCATGGAATATCCGCGCCGGCGCGGTCCTCGATGACGCTGTCGCTATCGACGAAATCAAGCTTCAGAGCCCTCGCGAGGTGTCGGCCGACGGTGGTCTTGCCGGAAGCCATCATCCCGATGAGAAAGACGTTGCGGTGAGGCATGGACCGAACCAGCGGATTTGGCGGATAGTTTAGCGCGGATGGGCGCACCTGGCGGTGGGCCTCCGCGCTGAACTGTCTCTGCGATAATCGGTGGTGACCATGCAGGTTAAACGGCTTCCAACGAACCACACCCTCTCCGACATGCGGGGCATCGCCGTGTCGCTCCGCGAGCGTTGCGAGGCGGGCGATGCCGAGGCGATGAAGGAGATTCGCGCGCTGCACTTCCGGATTGGCGATGACGCGGCGCGGAGTACCGACTTCTCCGAGGCGGACGCTGAACTCGTGATCGCCAGGAGGTATGGCTTCGCGACCTGGCGGCAACTGGAGACGTTCGTCACCCATGAGGACGGCGGCTCGGACTTTCAGCAATTGGCATGTCTCGCCTACTTTCAGAGCGACAGGCCTGCCAATCGCGAACGGGCGCGGTCGATGCTCGATGCCGATCCGATGCTCGGAACGCGGGACATCTGGTCCGCTGCATGCGTAGGCGACGCGCAGGCCGTGGTGGGTTTTCTCGACACCGATCCTTCTCTTGTCGACAGGCGGGGCGGTCATTTCGACTGGGAACCGCTGCTCTATGCCTGCTATTCGCGCCTCGATGTCCCGCAAGGATCGACCTTGGCGGTGGCGCGGCGGCTGATCGAACGCGGTGCCAATCCCAACGCGTACTACATGTGGGGTGGGCAGTATCGGTTCACGGCTCTAACGGGCGCCTTCGGCGAGGGGGAGATGGGACCGGTAAACCAGCCGAAACACCAGGACTGCGATGTGCTGGCGAGGCTCCTGCTCGACGCTGGCGCGGACCCGAACGATAGCCAGGCGCTCTACAACACGATGTTCACACCCCCCAACAGATGCCTTGAGATGCTTCTCGAATACGGCTTGAACGGGGACCACCGGAACAACTGGTTGCTTGAAGAGGACGGCCAACTAGTGGAAAACCCGGAGCGGGTCCTTGCGTACCAGTTGCGGTGGGCGGTGCGCAACCACCACGTGGAACGCGCGAGACTGCTGATCGAAAACGGAGCAGACTTGTCGATCGACGCCGGCGACGGACGAACGCTGTTCGAAGCCGCCATGCGCGGGGGGCATCCGGACCTGGCGCAATACCTCGCCGACCATGGCGCAGCCACGGCGAGGGTGGATGCTGCAAGTCGGTTTGTGGCCGCCTGCATGGGCGCGGACGAGGGAACGGCCCGGAAGCTCCTGGAAGAACAATCCGATCTGGTCACGCGGACGCAGGCCGACGACCCGCAACTGATCGTCGATGCCGCCGGATCCAATCGGCTCGCCGCAGTCCGCCTTATGCTTGACTTGGGATTCGATCCCGACACGGGCGACAGCACGCCCACCGCGCCGCTGCACCAGGCGGCGTTCCACGGCCACCTCGAAATGGTGAAACTGCTGATCGACGGGGGCGCGCGGCTGGATGTGCGTGATGCACACCACGCCGGGACGCCGCTGGAGTGGGCGGTGGTCGCGGGCCAGGCGGAGGTCGAAGCCTATCTCGCGAGCCGCCGCTGAAACGCCGCAACTCGTGTGACGGCGGTCAGGTCGGCTTCGGCAGCAGCCGAACGAGGCGCATCGGGTTGTGGGCGAACACACGTAGGCCTTGAAGCGCGGCAGGCCGTCGGCCGAGCACGCGTGGCACGCTTCCCGCACGAGACGGACGACCGAATGTGCCGATTTGGGGCGGCACACGCGGCTTGACGGTCTGCCGCCGGGCGGCGGCGGCAACGAGCGGCGGCCCGTTGCGGTCTCCTCCGCGAAGTTGGCGTGTTCCAACCGGCCGCCCGCCGCGACCACGCGGCCCACGGGCGTGCCGGTCTACTGCGGAGCTGTCAGCGCGGCCCTACCGCCCGGAGGGCGGAAGCGCGAGGGACCGTCACCCGCATGGGACGAGACCGCGCCAGCGGGCTCGGGTCGGCGTAGCCGACTGGGGCCCGGTCCCACCGGGAAGCGCCCTCCCGGGAAGCGCCATCGACGGCATGGGCCGTCGAGTGGCCGACATTCCGGACGGAACATCGGACTGACAATCCGAGGTCCGGGATTTCCGCGACAGTTTGCGGGAGGGATCGCTCGCGGGGCAGGGAGCTGGCGGGCTGCGAGGATGTCGGAGGAAGCCGCGACGAACCCCGCGATGCCGCGGCAAAGTGCGCCCCGCCCGGAACCTGCGGGCAGCGTAAGATCGCCGCCGCCGCGTCAAGGGTGCGCACCCGGCTTGGCCGGGTGCCCTGCCGGCCCTTGATGTTGACCGGGCTTCGGCAGCGGCGCGGTGTGCCGCCGGGGGACTGGCGTTGTCCCGAACGGAGCGGATGAAGTGGTTGCAAACTGCGCGACGTTGGGCGACAACGGGTGTGGAACGAATCAGGAGACGATGGGAGACCCTGCAGCAGATGAACCCGACCGCCTACATCGAGACCTCGGTCGTGAGCTACCTCACCGCGCGCTCGTCGCGCGACGTGGTCGTCGCCGCGTACCAGGAGGTGACCCGCGAGTGGTGGCGGGACGCCGCCGTGAGATTCCGCCTGGTGGCGTCGGAACTCGTTCTGGCGGAAGCCGGAGCAGGCGATCCCGTCGCGGCGCGTGATCGCCTGAAGGTGCTCGAAGGCATCACGCTGCTGGATGCGTCCCCCGACGCGGAGGGTCTCGCGCGCCGGCTGCTTGAACTCGGCGCCGTTCCGCGCGAAGCTGCGGCGGACGCCGCGCACATCGCCATCGCGGTGACCAGCGGTGTCGAGTACCTGGTGACGTGGAACTTCCGTCACATCGCCAACGCGGCAATGCGGGTACGGATAGAAGGGGCGTGCAGGGAGGCGGGCTACGAACCGCCGGTGATCTGCACGCCGAACGAACTGATGGAGACTGGCTATGCGGACGAAGGAGACTGATCCGGTGATCGCCGAAGTGCGTGCGGTCCGCGACGGACTCGCCGCGCGCGCCGGCTACGACGTGGGCGCCATCTTCCGGCGGATCCGGGAGCGGCAGGACGAGTCCGGGCGCGAGTACGTCACGTATCCCGCGCGCCGGATCGCCGAAGGCACCGACGAGTCGCTGGCCGTCTGAGGGGCGCGACCCGCCGGTCCCGGGCCTGCAGTCCCGCGAATCGGCGTAGTCGTCCCACTGCTGCATGGGTTCGCGGCGGCGGTCGAACAGGTCGGTGCGCCGGTAGGCGGCCCCCACGCGGTCGCTGTTGAGGTGGGCTACTCGTCACCGCACCGCACTACATACAAACCCCGCGCCAATTCCCGTTGGGACGGTGGCTATACACAACACAGCGCGTAACCCCCCATTCCGGCGGCGGACGGTGCCAAGGCTACGCATGAGTACTTATGTGCGATTTCCCTTGTCCTTTGTAGGTAGGCAGTTACAGACGCCTGCACGGCGCTGCTAGATCGAAGCACCTGCCTCGTCGATGATGCGTGGTGTGATGAAGATCAGCAGTTCCTGTTTGTCGTCACGTTCGATGGTGCGGCGGAACAATCGTCCGAGGTAGGGGATGTCGCCCAGCAGGGGTGTCTTCGTCACGGAGAAGTTCCGGTCCGTGCGGAACATGCCGCCGAGCACCAGTGTCTGGCCGTTTTCGACCAGCACGCGGGTGGCGATCGCCGTCGTGTCGATGCTGGGTACGCCGTTAAACACCTGGCCGACCGAGTCCTGGTTGACCCGGAGGTCCATGATGATGCGTTCGTCGGGAGTGATTCTGGGCGTCACTTCGAGCGAGAGCACTGCGTTCTTAAAGGTAGTCGATGTGGCACCCGAACTGCTCGCTTCCTGGTAGGGGATCTCGACGCCGGACTGAATCGTCGCGGGCTGCTTGTCTGCCGTGATCAACGTGGGCCTGGCGACGATTTCCGCGTGACCTTCCGTTGCGAGCGCCGAGATTTCGAGGTCGAGAAGGTAGTCCATGCCGTTGGCGATGCCGATGCCGAGCCGCGTAGCGCCCTGGCCGGATACGCCGAGGTCGACGACCAGGTCGTCCGGCGAGGTGATCGTGCCGCTCCCTTCTGCCGCGACGTCCTGCAGTTCCGCCAGGGTCTCCCGGCTGCTGCCCAGTTTCAGGACAGAAGAAGGATTCCCGACAGCGGGAGAACCGATGCGTTTGAGCGCCCCGCCGCCCCAGCGCACGCCGAGCTGCTCGCTCAGGTTCGCGTTGGCATTGATGATGCGAGACTGGATCTGCACCTGGCGAACCGGGATGTCCAATTGGGCGATCACCTCTCGCACCTTGGCGAGGTTGTCCGCGGTGTCCGTCAGGACCACCGCGTTGGTGCGCTCGTCGACGATGACGCTGCCGCGATCGGACAGTACCGAAGTGTCCGAGTCGCCCCGGGTGAGCAGGCCGAACAGGTCGGAGGCGTTGGCGTAGCGGAACTGTATGAACTCGGTCTGGAGCGGCGCCAGTTCGGAGAGCTGTTTCAGGTTCGTGAGTTCAAGCCTTTCACGTTCGGCCAGCTCTTCCGCTGGCGCCACGAGGAGCACGTTGCCTTCGACGCGCTTCCCGAGCCCCTTCGTTCGCAGGATCAGATCGAGCGCCTGGTCCCACGGCACGTGTTTTAGCCGCAATGTGATGTTGCCGGAGACCGTATCGCTCGCGACAAGATTCGACCCCGCGAAGTCGGCGATCAGGAGAAGCGCCGCGCGCACTTCGATGTCCTGGAAGTTGAACGAGAGTTCTTCGCCGCTGTAACCCGTGGCGGCGGTAGTGGGCGCGGACTGGTGCGTTTCCGGCGCTGTGGTTTCCGGGGTTGCCGTTTCGGCCGTTGACGGAGAACCGCCGTCAGCACCTTCCTCGCCGCTCGAAGCGTCGACGGCTACCCACAGGAACACCGCCAGTAACACTCCGAAGCGTTGGTACTTCCCGGTCATTCGTCGTTCCCCTCCTCCCCGCCAAGCGGGATGAAGCGGGCACGCTCCGTCCATCCTCCCGCATCGCGAATGATCTCGACCATTTCGATCCCGACATCGCCGACCGCGCGTATGCGGCCGAAGTCGTTGCCCATGTAGTCTCCAACCCCCACTGGATGAATTCTGCCGTCCGGGTCCTGAACGAGCGCCACCTGCGCCCGGCGGCCGGACAGGTTGCCGACGAGACGCAGTTGCGCGAGGGGAAATCGCTCGAGGTGACCCTTCACGCGTTCAAGGTCCGGCGCGACCAGCGGCTGGCCGACGGCCGCAATCGATGCGGGCGCGGGCGGAGGCTTGAAGGGGCTGCGCAATTCGCCCGCCGCGTAGACGAACGGCTCAGGGGAGGGGGCGGAAGCGGGCAGATCTGCGTTGGCGTCAGCGGGGCGGTATGTCTGCACAGCTTTGCGCGTAGTCTCCTCGACGAACGCTTCGAGGTCCGCGTGGCCGCCATCGCTACAGGCGGTCGCGCCGAGCAGGATCGCCATGGTCAGCAGTGCCGGACGCTTCATGTTTGGGCCTCGGGCAGGTTCGCGGAGCGTGGCAGGTAGCTGTAAGTCTTTGCCAGGATGGTCATCCTGAGCGCATTGGCGCTGGAACAGCGTGTCGGTTCGGGGTCATCGCCGTCACAGGCTGCGGCCGCCATAGAGCCGACAGTCTGGTCCGGGTGTTCTTCCGGTGCGAGTTCGAAGTCGTGCAACGTCACGATCCTGGACAGGGCTCCGACATCGCTCACGAATGCGCCGATGTCGTGGAAGCTGCCGCGCACGGCGATCCCGATCGGCAACTCCATGTAGAAACCGACCGCTCGCTCCGTCTCGAGGTCGATGCTCTCGATCACGAGGGCGTTCCTGAGCGCGGCGCGGGATATGTCCTCGATCAGCCCGGGCACCTCCGTATCCTTCGGTAATTGGCGCAGCAGCGCCTCGAACTCGGCCGCCGCGTCTGAGTGCCGCGTGCGCACTGAGTCGAGGTGCGCTGCCGGAAGCGCCTTGCGTTCATACTCGCGTTTCAGTTCGGTCTCGGATGCGATACGCGTTGTTACGGCGGCCTGTTTCCCTGACAGGTAGAAGAACTTCCCGGCGAGGAGGGCGCAGCAGAACACGGCAGCGAACGCCACCGCCTTTGCGGGGCGTGGCCAGATGCCGACACTGCCCACGTCGAGTTGGCGCAACTCGGCAAACCAGTCCTGGACGCGGTCAAACGCCATCGGCGCGCCGAAACGTCAGTTCGAACTCGGAGGACCTGCCGCCGTAGTGCGGTCCATCGCGGGTTTCGCTGATGCTCTTCAGGCTCGGCTCGGCGAACCAGCGCGAGTCTTCTATGTTGCGCATGAGCGAGGAGACCCGATCATTGGACGCCGCCGCCCCGCTCGCGTTGAACAGGTCTCCGGCCATGGAAACCGAGGTGTAATGCGTACCGTCCGCCACGGCGCGCGCGAGGGCGTCGAATACGTGGGCCATCGCCTGTCGATTGCCCTGCAGCGCTCGCGCCGCCTCCAGCCGCGACAGAACCTGCTCGGTCTGGCTGTTCAGCCTGTCGATATCAGCGATTCGCCGGTCGAGTTCGGCAATCCGTTCCCGCAGGTAGTCGTTGCGCCGGTCCAACTGGTGCGATTCGCGGTCGAAGTACCAGCCCATCGCCAGGATCACGGCGACCGCGGCGATGCCCGAGAGACCCAGGTTGACGAAAAATGTCCTCCGGGCGCGGTCGCGCCGCCATTCTCGCCAGGGGAGGAGGTTGATCTCGTTCATCGTTCGATCCCCCGTAGCGCGAGCCCGCAGGCGAGCATGAACGCGGGCGCATCCCGCGTCATTGCCGAGGCGTCTGCAGCTTCGCCGAGGACCATGCCGGCAAATGGATCCGCGACGACTACCGGGGTACCGAGCATGTGCGAGGCCTGATCGGCGAGAAACGGCATGGCGGCGACGCCACCGGCCAGAAAGACCTGATCCACGTGTTCAGAGGGGTTGGCCGAATAGAAGAACTGCAGCGAGCGCGTCATCTGGTCCAGGACCGCTTCGCGAAACCTTGACAGGATGAATTCGTCTTCCACTTCGCTGATTCTTGCCGCCGTTTCCCCATCCGCGACCGATGTGCCGTGACGTCTGTCGATCTTTTTCGTCAGCTCCGTCAGCAATCTGCCGCCGAACGCCTGTTCCCGCATGTGCGCCAGCTTGTCGTCGATGATTACGGACAGCGTTGTCGAGCTGGCCCCGATGTCGAAGATGGCAATGACCGACCGGCCGTCGACCCCGTGCTGGAGAGAATTGACGGCCCGGGCCATTGCGAAGGCCTCGATGTCGAGGACGCGCACCCGGAACCCGCCTGTCGCGGCGGCGGATTCGAGCAGTTGGGCATCGTCCCGGCGGCACGCGGCCAACAGGACCTCGACCTGGGTCGGATCGCGCTCGCTCAGGTGAAGCACCTCGAAGTCGATCAGGGCGTCTGCGGACGGGTAGGGTAGGTGCTCCGCCGCCTGCAGTGCGATCTCGCCTTCCATCTCTTCGTCCGACAGCGATGCGTCCATGACGATCACTTTGGTGAACGCTGCGGGCCCGCCGATGGCCACAGCGGCGCTCTTCGCCTTCGGACGCGTTCGCCGGGCGAGGCGTTTAATCGCTTCACCAACGCTTTGCGCATCACTAATATGCGTTCCTGACGCATGTGTATGAAGTTCAGGGCCGACGCGGGGCGCCACGGGTTCGATGCCGCACGATTCCAGCCGTAGTCGGCCGTCGCGTTTCGAGAGTTCCATGAGCTTGACCGAGGTCGAACCGATGTCCAAACCAATGAGCGAGTCGGGTTTTCTTCGAAACACCATGGGACCTTCCGGCAGCGCGTTCGCCGCGCGAGGGGCATTCGCGTGAACGCGCGACTGAATCGTTCTTTGAGGACAATTATCTGGCTCGTCTTCGGGGCTGTCTGTGGGGCATTGACGATTCTTGCTGGCGGATATCTCTACTTGAATCCGCAAGTCCCCGCCGCATCGACCTACCAGAACTATCGCCACGAGGCGCCGCTTCGGGTCTATTCGGCGGACGGCGCGCTGTTGGGCGAGTTCGGCGAGCGCCGCCTGATCCCGGTCCGCCTGGAAGACGTGCCGATGGATTTTCGCAATGCGCTCATCAACACGGAGGACAAGCGCTTCTACGAGCACAGCGGCATCGACTACATCTCGCTCGCGAACGACACTATTCGGCTGGTGCTCAACCCCACCGGGGTGCGCACCGGCGCGTCGACGATCACCATGCAGCTCGCAAAGAACGTCTCCCTGTCGCTGGAGCAGACCTTCATCCGCAAGTTCAAGGAAATGCTGCTGGCGATCAAGATCGAGCAAGAGTTGACGAAGGACGAGATCCTCGAGCTCTACATCAATATCGCGCCGTTCGGCAAACGTGCCTACGGCGCACAGGCGGCCGCGTATACCTACTACGGCAAGCCGCTCGACGAACTCGATGTCGCACAGCTCGCCATGCTCGCGGGAATACCGAAGCGTCCGGAAGCCGGCAATCCGATCAACGGACCGGAGTGGGCGGTGCGCCGCCGCAACCTCGTGCTGCGGCGCATGTTCGAGCAGGGATCCATAGACCATCCGGCGTACGAGACGGCCCGTGCCGCACCGATCACGGCGGCGGTGCATCAGCGCGAGATCGATCTGCCGGCGCCCTATGTCGCCGAATGGGCACGGCAGGAGCTGGAGGACCGTTACGGCACCGACATCTACCACCTCGGTCACGAGGCCTTCACCACCATCGACAGCGCGCTGCAGGCTAGCGCGATCCGGGCCCTGCGGGGCGGCTTGATCGACTACGACCGGCGCCACGGCTATCGCGGGCCGGAGGACCGGGTGCAAACCGATGTCGATCCGCTGGCGATAGCCGCATTCGAGTCGGCCAGGACGCTCTCCGCGTCTGCGTCCCTGGCCGAACAAGAGACGGAAGAAGTGCCAGCGACGGAGATAGCCGAGGACGCGATTGCGGACATGACCGACCCGCGCCTGCCGGCGTACCTCGCCGCGCTGGAAGGTGTTTTGCCGTCTGGCGACCTATTGCCGGCGGTCGTGACCCGTGTCGGCGAAAAGGAGTTTGCTGCGATCACCGGGGACGGCGTCGAGACGGTCGTCGCATGGGAGGGAATGCGATGGGCGCGGCCCCATATCGACGCTAACTACACCGGACCCGCTCCCAGGACGGCGGCGGATGTCGTCGCCGTCGGCGATCTCATTCGGCTACAGATGTTCGATGGAGCGTGGCGCCTGGCGCAGATTCCCGAGATCGAGGGCGCCATCGTCGCGCTGCGGCCAAGAGACGGCGCCGTGATGGCGTTGTCGGGCGGCCTGGACTTCGCGCGTAGTCAGTACAACCACGCGCTGCAGGCGGCGCGCCAGCCCGGTTCCGGGTTCAAGCCGTTCATCTATTCGGCGGCCCTTGCGAACGGCGTCACCCCGGCGAGCATCTTTGTCGACGCGCCCCTTGTGTTCGAGGACCAGACGCTTGAGCAGGCCTATCGCCCACGCAACGACGACAACCAGTTCAGCGGGCCGATGCCCTTGCGCCGGGCGCTGTATCGATCGAGGAATCTGGTGTCCATTCGGGTGCTGCTCGAGGTCGGCGTCGGCGCGACGCTCGATCATGTCGGTCGATTCGGGTTCGATACCCGCGACTTCCCGTACAACGCGCAGCTCGCCATCGGCGGTGGCACCATGGCCGTGACGCCGATCGCCATGGCGCGCGCTTACGCGATGATCGCGAACGGGGGCTACGCGATAGAACCCCATGTCCTCGGCCGCCTGATGACACAGATGGGCGAAACGGTGCTCGAGCCTCGCTATCCCGAAGTCTGTGCCGATTGCGGGGAGCGCGCTGCCGACGGGGAAGATGCGGAGCCTGACGACCGCGTGCCGGCGATGCAGGCGGTCGACGGACGCAACACCTTCATCCTCCATTCGATGCTGAAAGACGTGGTCAAGCGCGGGACGGGGCGTCGCGCAATGGAACTCGAGCGCAACGATCTCGCCGGCAAGACGGGGACCACCAACGACGCCGCGGACACCTGGTTCAACGGCTTTGCCGAAGATCTAGCCGCGACAGTATGGGTCGGTTTCGACGACTATCGACCCGTGGGCCGCAACGAATACGGTTCGACCACGCCGCTCTCGGTATGGATCGATTTCATGCGCGACGCCCTGGCCGACACGCCGGAGACGACGCGCCCGCAACCGGAGGGCGTCATTACCATGAAGATAGACCCGGCGACGGGGCGAGCCGCCAGGCCGGCGCAGGAGGGTGCGGTGTTCGAGTACTTCCTGGAAGAGTTCGCGCCGACCGAGGACGGGTCGGGTCGATTCATTCGTCCGCCGGCGGACGAAGTGACGCCGGAAGAGATTTTCTAGGCAGGCTACTCGACGACCTTGATGTAGTTGCCCGCGCGGGGCTCTCCGTTCGGATAGCCGGCGTTCAGCAGCCGCAGCCGCTCCTCGGCGTTCTTCTCGATTGCCGATCGCTTTGCGAGATCGGCATAGGTCTTGTCGGGTTCGGCGACGATCACGCGGATTCGCAGCTTGTTCGCCACCTTGGCATCCTGCGCCGTCATGTTGCGCACGGCATGCATGGTCGCGACAAAGTCCTGTCTGAACGCCTCCGGATCCCCGTTCGGCCCCGCTTCACCGCTGAAGAGGTACGCGCTCCTGTCGTGATACAGCAGCCCGATCAGTTTCAGCTTGGCGTCGGTCCCTTCGTTCTCGACTTCCCCGATGTAGGCTTGTGAGCCGTTGATCTCGAGCGGTTCACCGCTCGTGATGTCATCCCGTTCCAGCGTTTCGGTAAGGAACTCAAGCGGCGAGAGCTGGCTGTCCGGGTTGTGCCGGCCGAGGGTGATGAGCGCCTCCTTGGCGCCGCCGGGCGCGGTGGCGCGGACTTCGGTCTTGGTCTTGTCCACTACCCAGTCGTCCGGAAACTCCACCACGACACGCAGGGCGCCGTGGTAGAAGGTCGTATCCCTGACGACGCCGGTCGACGTCTCGTCGCCGTAGACCATGCCGTCGATCATTTCCCAGAAGTCTCGCAACGGTTCGACGGCTTCCCTGGCGTGGAACGCCTGCTGTGCAAACGCCACGGTTTCGTGCAGGCGCCTGTCGTTCTTCGGATGCGTTCGGTAGAGGCCGTGGTAGACGGCCGGCGTTTTTTCGACCTGCCTGCCGAAGGTGTCCTTTTCTTTCAACACCTGTACGAGGTCGATGATCGCCAGCGGGTTGTACCCGGCCTTTGCCATGTATTCGCCGCCCAGGCGGTCGGCTTCCAGCTCTTGTTCGACTTTGAACTTCAGAACCTGTTGCGTGGTTGCGGTGTCGGTAACGCCCATCAGGTCGCCGACGCCCGTGGTGAGCCAGGCAACGAGGCCGACCGACTTGCCCAGCAGTTGCCTGTTCCGCATTTCACGGTGGTGACGCGCCGTGACGTGGGCTATCTCGTGCCCGATGAGTGCGGCGAGTTCATCCTCGCTGGACATGTACACCAGGATTCCGCGATTGATGTCAACGTAGCCGTCGGCCGAAGCAGAAGCGTTGATCTGCGGATCATCGACCACGTAGAAGTGGTACTCCTTGCCCGCGTGGGGCGTGTGCGCGAGCACGCGCTCACCGAGTTCCTGCACGTATGTCTGCCACGACTCGTCGTCGTAGACGAGGCCCTTGTCGAGGGCTTCCTCGTACATTTTCTGACCGGGTCCCGGTCCTGCGGCAACGTGCAGGGAGACGGCGAGCAATACCAGTGTGATCAGTTTACGCATGTCGAAATCCGCGCGCGGCAAGCCATGATCTTACTACTTGGACGATTCTACACGCAGCAAGTTGCAATGCCTGAATGCCGAATAAAGACTGCGGCAATCGTGCAAGGAAACCGCAGGGATCGGGCGATTCGCCCCTTGGGGAATGTTCGTAAGGGTCGGGGCGACCCGGCGTCAGATCGCCGAACGGTTCCCGAAACGCTTGCGGAATCGCTCCACGCGCCCGCCGGCATCGACGATCTTCTGCTTGCCCGTGTAGAACGGGTGGCATTGGGAGCAGACATCGATGTGGATGTCCTCCCCAAGGGTGGAACGGGTCTTGATGACGTTCCCGCAGCTGCACGTCGCGGTGATTTCCGAGTAGTCGGGATGAATACCTGCTTTCACGCTGACACTTCACCAATGGGATCGGGGAAGCGGAGTGTAGGCGGCGACACCCGCATTGACAAGCCCGGTACCGTCTTAAGCGTCGCTCAGGCGAGCACGTCCCGGCGCTGTCGCCGGGAAGACCCATGCACGTCTGGCAGGGTCGGATCCTCGCTCACCTGAACCAGTGTCTTGCCGAAGTTGCTGCCCGCGAGCATGGCCCCGAAAGCCTCGGGCGCGCGGTCGAGGCCCGCCCAGATGTCCTCCCGGTACCTGACCTTGCCGTCCCGGATCCAGTCCGCCATCTCGCCCAGAAAACGCTCCTGGTGTTCGGCCACGTAGTTCCGAACGAGCAACCGATGCACTTCGACGCCGTTGCGGGAGAAGACGGCTCTCCCGGTTTCCGACCAGACGGCATGGGCGTCGCCACCGTCCGTGTTGCCGTACTGGGAGATCAGGCCGCAGAGCGAGATGCGCGAGTCGCGATTGAGAAGCGGCAGCACGCCCTCGAAAACGTGGCCGCCGACACTCTCGAAGTAGATATCGACACCGTCCGGGCATGCCGCCGCCAGATCCTCCGGATAGCTTGGCGAACGGTGCGAGACGCAGGCGTCGAGACCGAGTTCTCCGACGACGAAATCGCACTTCTCACGGGCGCCGGCGATGCCCACCACCCGGCAGCCGAGCAGTCTGGCAATCTGCCCGGCGGCCTGGCCGACGCCGCCGGATGCGGCGGACACGACCACGGTCTCGCCCGGCCGGGGCCGGCACTGCACGACGATCCCCGAATACGCGGTCAGGCCCAGCATGCCCAGGATGCCGACGGCGGTAGAGATCGGCGCAAACTCCGGGTCGAGTTTGCGGGGGAACATGTAGCCGAACGTGCCGATGCCTTCGCCGGTGAGCCCGTAGCGTTGCCAGCCATTCGTATTGAACAGGTAGTCGCCCGGCGCATGGCCATCGGTCCGGCTCTCGACAACCTGCGAAACCGTTCGCCCGTGGCAAACGTCGCCGACGGCTTCAACACCGCTCCGGCGGCGGCCCCATTGGTAGGGGTCCATCGACAGGTAGACGGTGCGCGTCAGAGCCTGGCCCCTGGCCGGTTGGGCAGTGGGTTGGTCGGAATAAACGAAGTCGCCATCGCTCGGCCAGCCCTTGGCAGGCTGGCGGGCGAGGCGCCAGACCTGGTTCACGCGGGACGCGTCACCGGATGGCCGACAGGCCGTTGCGGATACCTTCCGTCGCCCAGTCAAGCCAGGGTATGGTGAAGAAGCGGAACCCCTTTTCCACCAGCACGGCGGGCGGGATCGGCGGCGGAGCGAAGTACATGCCCGCCGTGACGCCAGCGTCGGCGCATGCCGCCCCTATGCGGTCCAGCGTGGCGTGATACTTGGGGTTGGTGTAATCCAGCGGAACGTTGATATTGATCGAAAGGTCGGAAGGCCCCACCAGCAGTACATCGATCCCGGGGACGGCGAGGATGTCCTCCAGGCAGTCGAGCGCCTGCTGCGTCTCGATCATCGGGGCAATGAGTAGCTGCGCGTTCACGTGGTCCATGTATTCGCGATAGCTGTCGAACTCGCCCCAGTTACCCCTCATGCCGGCCGAGCTTCGCACGCCTTCGAACGGGTACTTGCACCAGTTCACCATGTCGGCGGCTTCCTCCGGCGTGTTGACCATGGGAACGACGATGCCCTTCGCCCCTATGTCCAGCGCATAACAGATCTGATCCGGCCGGAGATCCCCGACCCGGACGATGGGCGTCGCAGGGGTGCCGCTGGTGGCGGCAACTGCGCCCGCCAGGCCCTTGATGTCGTCGGTGGAGTGCTGCGTATCGAAAAGGATGTAGTCGTAGCCGGAGTTCCCGAGGAACGGAACGTCGGCGTTCGCGCGTCCCGTAGTACCGACCGCCGTCTGTCCGGCCTTGAGCATGTCTTTGACGCGATTCATATGTAGTAAGACCTTGCGGGAGAGAAGCGCCAAAGCCTAAGTGGTGTCGCCCCAAAGTGCCACCTTCCTCCGGCCGACTTCCGGCCGACGGCTCAATGAGAGTCGTCGTGGTATCCGGGAGAGTCGAATTGGACATGAGTTCCAATAGCTATAATAAAAGCTATTATATAGGTGTGTTCTTTTGAACAGCTATGAATATATACGCTATTATGCCGCCTGCGGACGTGGCGGAAGATCTTGCAAAGCGACTGAGGATGCGACGTCTGGCCCGCAATCTCACCCAGGAGGGACTTGCGAGGCGCTCCGGCGTGGCCTTGGGCACGTTGAAGAAGTTTGAACACTCGGGCGAGATCTCCCTTGTCTCGTTCATCCGGCTGGTCGTCGCGCTCGGGGAGGAGGAGGGACTCGAACGGCTGCTGGCCGACCAAGGGTTCGAGACGCTCGAACAGGTGCTTGCCGAGCCAAGGACGCGCAAACGAGGCCGGTTCACGTGAGGGTCGCGCCCGGGACGCCCTTGGTCGTCCAGTTCAGGTGGGACGACGGCGACGTGCAGACGGTCGGTCGGCTCGGATACCGTGACCGCCTGGCCTACCTGGAGTACGACGAGTCGTTTCTGGCATCGGGGCTTGAACTCTCGCCCGTTCGCCATACCACGACGCGCGGGCTGATTCGTCCGTACGACGCCTCGGTGTTCGGTGGTCTGCACGGCGTGTTTCACGACAGCCTGCCCGACGGCTGGGGTCGACTGCTTGTCGACCGGCGCGCCCGCGAACTCGCTATCGAACCGGCAACGTTGACGCCCCTCGACCGCCTCGCCTGCGTCGGAGATCAAGGTATGGGCGCCTTGTGTTATGCGCCCACGGATGTGTGGGGTGCGATCAATACGCCGCTGGACCTTGACAGGCTGGCCGCCGACGCGCGCAGGATCCTGGCCGGGCACGTGTCGGATCTGATTGCCGAGCTCGGACGACTCGGTGGCTCTCCCGGCGGCGCGCGTCCCAAGGTGTTGTTGGCCGTCAACGAACGGGGAGACGCCGTTCACGGGCCGGAGGTAGCGGCGGGCTACGACCACTACCTGGTGAAGTTTCGGGGCGCGGACGATCCGGAGGATTCGGCTCAGATGGAGCAGGCCTACGCGGCGATGGCGCGAGCGGCCGGCGTGCGAATGCCCCGGACGCGGCTCATTGCCGGCCGGGGGCAACACTACTTCGCTTCCCGCCGTTTTGACCGCGACGGCGGGAAGCGCCTGCACGCGCACACCGCCAGCGGCCTGCTGTATGCGGACTTCCGCTTGCCGTCCCTGGACTACAGGGATCTGATTGCGCTGACCCGGGCGGTCACCCGGGACCGGCGGGAGTGTCGGGCGATGTTCGCGCTGGCGACGTTCAACGTCCTCTCCCACAATCGGGACGACCATGCTCGACAATTCACGTTTCTGATGTCGCGGGATGGGGGTTGGCGGCTCGCTCCCGCATACGATCTCACTTTTTCGCCGGGTCCGGGTGGCGAGCACGCCACTTCGGTCTTGGGCCGGGGCAAGAACATCGACCGTGAGCGCCTGCTCGCGCTCGCTAGAGTCGCCGACCTGAAGGATGCGGAAGCCCGCGAAGTGATCGACCGCGTGGTGGACGCGGTGGCCGATTGGGACGGTTTCGCGGCGAGTTGCGACGTCGGCGCAGCCTCTCGCGAACGAGTCGCCAAGGCGCTGGCATCGTTGTGAGTGCCTTGCCGGGAGCACGCCCGTCGTCTATTCAGGCGTCAACGTCATCCTGAGCACATCGCCTTCGCGCCGGAAACCGTGGTGCTCGAAGAAGCTCCCGATCGCTGGCGCTTCGATATCACGCGCGCCGCAGCTTTCGGCGGTGCCGACGGCATGGCGCAGAAGCCAGTGGCCGACACCGCGCCGCCGGAACTCCTCCGTCACCCGCAAGCCCACGATGCGAAACCGGGTGGGTCCTAGCCGCTCTATCTCGTAGGCACCGACTTCGGCGTTGCCGAGATCGGCGATCCGGGTCCACTCGGGGTCCGCCCCGGGCCATGGCAACGCCGTGTCCAGCGCTCGATGTATGCGTAGCCTACGGAAGTCGAAACCCTCGGTGGGAGGCACGGTTATCGCGTGAAACGCTGGTGGCGCAGGAACGTTTCCGCGTCGCTTGCCTGGAAGAACACCAGGCGAACTTGGCCGATCGATGGATTGGCGCCGAGCGCTTCCTCGATGGCTTGCGACGAGACTGCGGCCGCCTCGTCCGTGGGGTAGCCGTAGACGCCGGTGGAGATGGCGGGGAAGGCCACCGAGTTCAATTCCCGTCGAGCCGCGATTTCCAGCGAGTTTCGGTAGCAGTTGCCGAGTTGTGCGGCCTCGCCCCGCATTCCTCCTCCATACACGGGCCCCACCGTGTGGATGACGAAGCGCGCTGGCATGCGTCCGGCCGCGGTGACAACCGCTTCGCCGGTGGGAAGTCCATCCGGATACGCCGTGGCCCGAATGGCCTTGCACGCTTCGAGTATCTCCGGCCCGCCGGCCCGATGGATGGCGCCGTCGACGCCGCCGCCACCGAGCAGGGACCCGTTGGCGGCATTGACCACCGCGTCCACCGCTTCGCGAGTGATATCTCCCACGCTGATCGTCACGCGCCTGTCGACGAAGCTCGGAAACGCCGTCATTCGTTTTCGTCGATTGCCAGGGGATCGAGCCGCACGAAATACCTCGGCGCGAATCCGGTCATGAGACGGAACCCGATTCCGACGGGAGCGTCCTTCGCCACGCGATCATGCTCTTCGCCGGATACGGGCACCGCCAGGAAGTCCCCCGTCTCGCCGTCGCGCGTGATCTGTATTTTGGGATTCTCCTTGACGCGACCGTACCAGGCGCGCGGCCAGTGGTTCACCGCGACGTAGGATTTGCCGTCGCTCTCAAGTCCGGAGAGAACCCGGTCGTACGTATTGCCTTCGTCGTCGACGGTGGTGATGACAAGCGTTCCGGGAGCCTCGGGCTGGAAGTACCCGAGCAGCGACTCGAACGCCACGACGAGGAGGACGTAGACGGCCAGCACGATCGCGACGGTCTTGACGGTTCTTCTGGAAACCTTCGACATGGGGTTCACTCCTTCTCGATGCGTGCAGAGGATTCGTTGGCCGCGTCGCCGATCACCGCGTTGGAGATTGCGAACAGGTCGGACATAATCCTTGTCGTCCGGATTTGCTGTCCGGCATTATGCACCGCCTTGATCGGGTGCGGTGCCGGAGCGCACGTTGAAGACAGGAGCTATGGATTGAAGCGTAGAACGTTGCTGCGGACCGCGGGGGGCATGGCCCTGGCCGCTCCCTTCGCCGGTGCCTGGAGGACCGCGCACGCCGTCGCGGAGAGCGCACTGCGTCCGGTGGCGGACGCCACCACCGGCTTGCCGCTGCTGAAGCTGCCGGGTGGATTCAGCTATCAATCTTTCGGTTGGACCGGTGACCTTATGCAGGGGGGCGTGCCGACTCCGGACCGCCATGACGGGATGGCCGCGTTCGCAGGGTCGAGTCCGGACGAAGTTTTCCTGATTCGCAACCACGAACGCGCCATGACAGGCCTGATCGGCGGCGATGCGCCGGTCTACGACGACTGGTCGCCGCCGGACGACGAGGCGGGGGGATTCGGCGGCGGCGTTACCGGCGTGACCGTCTCCGGGGGCGTATATCGCGACTCCCGACCGCTGCTGTCCGGCACGTCGATCAACTGCGCGGGCGGTCCGACGCCGTGGGGCAGTTGGCTGACCTGCGAGGAAATCGTCCTGCGCGCCAGCCGAATAGGCGGCAAGGACCACGGCTATGTCTTCGAGGTCCCCATGACGGGCCGGGCGAGCGGAAGGCCGATCATCGACATGGGCCTCTTTCGTCACGAGGCGACGGCGAACGATCCGCGGACCGGCATCGTCTACCTCACCGAGGACAACGGTCCGCACTCCGGGTTTTTCCGCTTCCTGCCGAACGACACTTCGCGCAAGGTCGGCGCGCTGGAAGCGGGCGGCACGCTCGAAATGCTGCGCGTCAAGGGTCGGGCAAACGCGGATTTGGGCGACGTCGAGACCGGCGATGCCTTCGATATCGAATGGGTGACGATCGCCGAACCGGATCGCGATCCGGAGAAACTGGGAACCAGCCGCGGTGCCCCGGTGATCGGGGGTGGAAAGTCGGGTCCCTACCTGCAGGGAGAGGCCGGCGGCGGCGCCATGTTCCGGCGCGGCGAGGGATGCTGGTACTACGACGGCGTCATCTACTGGGTGGACACCGCCGGCGGCGAAGCCGAGGCGGGGAGCGTCTGGGCATACGATCCCGCCGCCGAGCGGCTGACGGCGATATACGTCTCGCCCTCGACGGACGAAGCCGACGCGCCGGACAACATCACCCTGTCACCGACGGGCACGATCATCCTCTGCGAGGACGGGGGAGGGGAGAGCGTGCTGGGTTTCCAGACCCGGGGCACGCGCCTGCTGCGCGTGGACGGCAACGGCCGCATCGGGGTGATGGGAGAGAACAACATGGACCTCGACGATGGGGTTCCCGGCAAGCCCGCGATCGAGGCTGGCGACTATCGCGACTCCGAATGGGCGGGCGCGACGTTCTCGCCCGACGGCAAGACCCTGTTCGTCAATATACAGACCCCGGGCGTCACGTTCGCCATCACCGGCCCCTGGGCCTGATCGTGCATCCAGCAGCGCGCCGCCCGCTTGAACTCAGGCGAGGCGGGCTGGTGGAGATCGGTTGTCCCATGGTCCTGACGCGGCGCGGCCGCAACGGTGCTGGAGGCAAACGGTGAATCCGCTTCGAATCGGTCTGATGGGCTTCGGCCAGGTGGGGCGACAGGTGTACCGGTTGGCGCTGGACGACGACCGATTCAACGTGGTGGCTGCGTCCGACATCGGCAAGCCGGAGATTCTCCATCATCTCGTGAACAAGTCGATGGCGCGGGACGTCTCCGTGCGGCTGGAGAACAAGTGCCTTGTCGGAGGCAGATTCGGTCGCAAGACCAGGTTCCTGCCGGCCAGCAAGCCCTCCGATGCCTTGTGGGACGTCTTTGAGGTGGATCTGGTCATCGACACCACGGCCCGGTTTCGCTCCTCGGAAACGCTTGCCCCACACCTGACGAACGGTGTCCGTCGGGTCATCCTCTCGACACTCCCGGACGGAGATGTCGACCGGGTGGTCCTCTACGGCATCAACCAGGACAGCATCGATGGCGGCGACCGCATCGTCTCCGCGGGTTCGGCATCCACCGCGGCCATGGCGCTCGCGCTCAAGGTTGTCGTGGATGCGGGACCCATCGAACATGCAACCATGACCTCGGTGCATGCCTACACCAGCGATCAGACCCTGCAGGACTACGCCGGCCCCGACTACCGGCGAAGCCGGTCCGGCGCGGAGAACATCATTCCCAACGAGACACCAGCGCCCCAATGGGTCGAGCGGCTGATGCCCGCGGTCGCGGGAAAGCTCAGCGGTTTCGCATTGAATGTGCCCGTACAGGCGGGATCGCTCCTGGACATGACCGTGGCGTTTGCCGACGCGGACGTGGATGCGCAGGCGGTCAACGACCTGTTTCTTGCCGCAGCGGCGGACCAGCCCGAACTGATCGCCACTACCGCAGATCCGATTGTCTCCTCCGACGTGAAGGGTTGTTCCCAATCCATACTCGTTGACCTGAAAGGGACCCTGAAGGCCGGATCGAAGCTGATCAAGATACTGGCCTGGCACGAATCCCTTGGCCATGCGCGTCGAATATTGGACCTCGCCGCCCTGTATGCCGGGCTCGAGGCTCGGACAGGGGAGGTCGCCTGATGCGTGTCGCCATCAACGGATTCGGACGGATCGGTCGGGCCGTGTTTCGCATTGCCGAAGCCACCGACGACATCGAGATCGTCGCGATCAACGACCTGTTCGATCACGATGCGCTGGCCTATCTGCTCAACTACGACACGGTGATGGGCCGCTTCGAGGGCGGTGTCGCCATGGAGGACGGCGAACTCGTGACGCCGCACACGCGCGCCCGCATGGTCCAGGAGCGGGATCCCCGACGTTTGCCGTGGGGAGATCTGGGTGTCGACGCCGTGGTCGAGTCCACCGGCGTTTTCGTCACCCGGGACCTGGTCGCGATGCATCTCGAGGCGGGCGCGAAGCGGGCGGTGCTCACTGTCCCTGCAAAGGACCCTGTCGACCTGACGGTCGTACTCGGTGTCAACGAGGACGAGCTCGAGGATGGGCACCGCATTGTTTCCAACGCGAGCTGCACCACCAATTGCCTCGCGCCGGTTGCCAAGGTCATCAATGACGGCTTTGGCATTCGGGAAGGAGTGATCAACACGGTGCACGCCTACACCAACGACCAGAGCCTGGCCGATGTGCCCCACTCCGACTGGCGCCGCAGCCGCGCGGCGGCGGAGAACATCATTCCCACTTCCACCGGCGCTGCCAGGGCCGTGGGGGAAGTCCTGCCGGAACTGAAGGGACGTCTGGACGGCATCGCCTCCCGTGTGCCGGTGCCGGACGGTTCGGTGGTGGACCTGTTCGTCGAACTCGAGCAACCGGCGAGCATCGAGAGCGTGCACGAGGCGTTGCAGGCCGCCGCCGACTCCCCGCGCCTGCGCAACGTCCTGGAATTCACCCGCGAACCGGTGGTTTCCTCTGACATCATCGGCAACCCGCACTCATCGATCTACGATGCCTCGTTCACCCAGGTTTCCGGCGGACGTTTCCTGAAAGCGCTGAGCTGGTACGACAACGAGTGGGGCTATTCGAACCGCGTCTGCGACCTGCTCGCGATGATGGGGGAGTTGGACTGACAGGCGTGACCCGGGGCGTCCAGCTTCGCCCCGCTGCCTGAACTCAGGCGAACTCGCCGCGTAGCGTCAGGACTTCTTCGCGCAGTTCGCTGGCGCTCGCCTGCGGCGCCACCGGGTCTCCGGCGACGATCTCCACCCGGCTCCAGAAGCGCTTCGGATCACGGAATATGCCGCCATGGTGACTGAAGAAGCTGCCCCAGAGGCCGCGCAGCGCCATGGGGACCACCGGCACCGGGGTCTCCCGCAGAATGCGCTCGATGCCGGGCCGGAACGCGTCGATCTCGCCGTCGTGGGTCAGCTTGCCCTCCGGGAAGATGCACAGCAGGTCACCGTCCGCCAGGCCTTCCCGGATCTGCCGGAACGCCGCCTCGTAAGTCGCCTCGTCGCTGCGCCGGCCGACGATGGGGATGGCGCGCCCGGTGCGGAAGACGAAGTTCAGCACCGGCGTCTCGTAGATCGGCTTGAACATGATGAAGCGGATGGGCCGCCGCACTGCGCCGGCCAGCAGCAGCGCGTCGACGTAGCTCACGTGGTTGCAGACGATGATGGCGCCGCCTCTCTCGGGAATGCGCTCAAGCCCGCGGTGGGTCACGCGGTACATGGTGTGCGACAGCAGCCACACGATGAAGCGCATGGAGAACTCCGGCACCCGGTTGAAGATGTAGACCGCGACGCCGATGTTGATCACCGCGAGCATCAGGAACAGTTCCGGGATCGTGCGGTCCAGTACGGTGAGCCAGGCGATGGCGAGCACGGCGCCCACCACCATGAAAGCGGAGTTGAGGATGTTCGCCGCCGCGATGATGCGCGCGCGCCGATCTTCGGGGGTGCGCGCCTGGATGAACGCCATCAACGGCACCACGTACATGCCGCCGAAGATGCCGGTCAAGAGCAGTCCGAACAGCACCCGAAGACTCCCGTCGCCCGCCAGGAAGGCCGAGACGCCGCGCAGGCCGGTGGCGTCGATGGCGGTGATGGAGAAATAGACTTCGATACCCGTGACGCTGATGCCGAAGGCGGCGACCGGCACCAGGCCGATCTCGATCCTGCGTCCCGAGAGGCGTTCGCAGATCAACGAGCCGGTGCCGATCGCGACGGTGAACACGGCGAGGATCAGCGTGACGACGCCGGGGCCGCCCGACAGGTAGTCCCGCGTGAGATTCGGGATCTGCGCGAGGTAGACGCCCCCGATGAGCCAGAACCAGGAAATGCCAAGGATTGAGAGAAAAACCGCCCGGTTCTCCCGCGCAAGCCCGATCAGGCGCAAGGTGGCGGTGAAAAGATTCCAGTTCACGCGCTGTTCCGGCGCGCTGGCGGGAGCGACGGGAATGTGACGGCTCGCGAGCCAGCCGACCACGGCCACCGCCAGCACCAGCACGAACAGCCATGCGGTGACTTGGCCCATGCCGCCAATGCTGGCGCCGATCAGCGTGCCGAGAAGAATCGCGACGAACGTGCCCATCTCGATCATGGCGTTGCCGCCGACGAGTTCGGTCTGGTGCAGGTGTTGCGGCAGGATCGAGAACTTGAGCGGGCCGAAGAAAGTCGATTGCAATCCGAACAGGAACAGCACGACCAGCATCAGCGTCAGGTTGTTGAAATACAGCGATACGCCGGCGAGGAAGGCGACGCAGATCTCGCTGATCTTGACGAACTGGATGAGTCGCGACTTCTCGTACTTGTCGGACAGTTCTCCGGCGGTCGCCGAGAAGAGGAAGAACGGCAGGACGAAAAGCGCCGCGGCGGCGTTGACCGCGAGGTCCGTGCGGTCTTCGGCGACGAGGCCGCCGTAGACGAACAGGACCATCAACGCCGCCTTGAACAGGTTGTCGTTGAACGCGCCCAGGAACTGGGTGACGAACAGCGGCAGCAGCCGCCGTGAGGCGAGCAGTTGAAACTGGGTGAGGCGTTCACCCGTCGGTTCGGGTGCCGATGGGTTGTCGGTGTCGTCCTGCATGGGTCCCTACCGAAAGGCGTTACGCCGGAGTTTGCGGCGATATGGAGCGCGCGTAAAGTTGGTAAGTGCGTTCTCGACAAACCGCGCTGCGGGACGTAAGTTCATCGGGGACGTCAACGAACCAGTAGCAACTCGGAACAGCGATGGCAATTGAAGCTGAGGGCGCAAGCCCGGAACCGGCGGTGTTCAGCATGACTTTTGTGCCCCCGGTTTTTGCGATCCTGGTCTTTGCCGGAATCTTCGCCTCTCTCACCCTGACGTCTCCCGACCTTGTAGTGCCGTACGTTGGCGTATCCGTAGCGGGACTGGGACAGGCGTTGGCCGCTGCGACGGTGGTCATCATCGGTTACACGACGCTGAGCACGAAATATCGGGTCGTGGACGGTGTCCTCCACATACACGTGGGACCGGCCTGCCGACGCATCGAACTCGAGTCGATCTCGAGGATACGCCTTGAAGGCCCGAAGTCCCGATACGTGCTCAATTTGCTGGGGACACGCGGAATCCGTATCTACTACAGACTCGGCGGGTGCAGGGACGACACCATGTGGGTCACACCCAGGGATGTCGACGGTTTCCTGGCAGCCACCGCGTCGGGAAATGCCGAGATGGCGCGATAGCAGTTCCTAGGCGTGTCGAAGATCACCGAGGCACATGCTGCCCACTACCGGGAGCACGGGTACGCGGTAGTCGATAACTTTCTCGACGAGGAGGAGTTGACCGGCGCGTTGGACGACCTGCGCGAAGTTCTTCCCGGCTGGGTGGAATACTGCGAAGACCCGACGCGTCCCGCGCCGGTGTTTCCGAGCCAGAGCCGCGCGCCGACCACGGTGTTCCCCTACCGTGGCGACCGCCTCAATGCCATTACGATGCACCCGGAGCTGCGCCGATTCGCCGCTGAGAACGTCGGCCATAACGACATCTATTGCGAGCAGTCGCACCTGCATGCCAAGTACAGGGGGTCGGATCTGGATCGGGACCAGGCCATGCACTGCGATTTCGCCAACCACACGCTCGCCTATCCTCCCGATCTCCCGGAATACTGGCAGACGGCCTACCTCGTCTACTACACGGAGGTGACAGCGGAACTTGCGCCCACTGCGGTGTGTTCGTGGCGCCACTACCCGGAGAAGATCCGCTGGCCCGGCGTCTACCGCCGCCGTGAAGAGCGGCCGGAGATCTTCGACAACGAACGCAGGATCATCGTCCCGGCGGGGTCGCTCTTCATCTACAGCATGCGAACGTTCCACCGCGGCACGACGTTCAAGGCCGATGGGGGACGTATCGCGCAGTTCATCACCTATGCCCCGGCAGCGTGGAAGTGGCTCGGCATCGTCGGCTGGTCCGCGCACGGCGTGAAACCGGAGTTCCGGCGGTGGATGGAACGGGCGACGCCGGCGGAACGCGAACTGCTCGGCTTCCCGCCGCCGAAACACCCCTACTGGACGGAGGAAACCATCGCCGGCGTCAGCGCGAGGTATCCGGGGATGGACATGGCACCGTACCGGGGTTGACTGGTCAGGCGGGATGCGCGGCCCTCGGGACGTTGATGGCTTCCTTGCCACCATCGGTTTTCGCCGCGCCCAACCGGGATATGCGGAGGCTATGCGATAGGGCGTCGCTTGAAATTCGGTCCCGAGACAACCACGATGGGTCTGTTTCTCATCGTGCCGAAGTGTGCCGAAAATGAACTACAAGCTTCCTCTCGTGTTGACGCCGCAGGCGGAGGGTGGGTACACCGTAACGTCTCCGCTGCTGCCAGAGTTGGTGACCGAAGGGGACTCTGTCGCTGAAGCGCTCAGCAACGTCAAGGATGCGCTTGCGGCAGTCGTCGAGCTGTACGAGGACTTGGGACGTCCACTGCCTCGCAGTACCTGGCTTCCATCATCACAAGAGCCAATATGGTTTGAAACTGTCGTTTCGGCCCCGTGACCTATCGTGAGGTCGCTCGGAAGTTAGCGTCCCTCGGTTGTCAGGAGCGGAAACGCCGAGGTGGTGGATCGCATCGAAAGTGGATCAATCCTCGATCCGGACGCGATACTGTCCTCCCGACTGGGGTGGGCGCGACTTGAAGACCGGGACTATTCGCAGTGCCACAAGACAACTGGGGCTCGAGTGGCACGACTTCGAGAGTGCGTGAGCCTTCACCGGTGCCGGGATAAGCGGCGCGCTCCTGAACGGCCGCGCCTTACACCTACAGCAACGGCGCAATCACCAGGCTGACGATCGCCATGACGTTGATCAGGATGTTCATACTCGGCCCAGAGGTGTCCTTGAACGGGTCTCCGACTGTGTCTCCGACCACTGTCGCGGCGTGAACTTCCGATCCCTTGCCGCCGAGATTTCCTTTCTCGACAAACTTCTTCGCGTTGTCCCAGGCGCCGCCGGCATTGGCCATGGTGAGCGCCATGAGCACGCATCCGAGCAATGCCCCGCCGAGCGCGCCGCCCAGCGCTTCCGCGCCGATGCCGAAACCGATCACCGGCGGCACCGCCACGGCGATGGCGCCCGGAAGCAGCATGCGTTTGAGCGCGGCGGATGTCGCGATGTCGATGCACTTGGCGTTGTCCGGTTCCGCAGTGCCTTCCAGCAGGCCGGGTATTTCCCTGAACTGCCGCCGGATCTCCTGGATCATTTCCATCGCGGCGTCACCCACGGACGTCATCGTGATGGAAGCGATCAGGAACGGAATGATGCCGCCGAGGAAGAGTCCGATCAGCACTTCGGGGTTGCCGATGTGCAGCGAGAAGTCGCCGCCGCGGTTGTAGGAAACGGTTTCTACGAAGGCGGCGATGATGGCGAGCGCGGCCAGCGCCGCGGCGCCGATGGCGAAGCCCTTGCCCATGGCGGCGGTCGTATTGCCGAGTTCGTCCAGCGAGTCCGTAATCTTGCGCGTGTCTTCGCCCAAGCCGGCCATCTCCGCGATGCCGCCGGCGTTGTCGGCAACCGGCCCGTAGGCATCCACTGCCATGGTCATGCCGACGGTGGCCAAAAGCCCCACCGCGGCGATGCCGACGCCGTAGAGCCCGGCGAGTTCCGTCGAGACGAAGATGATGCCGCAGATGGCGAGGAGCGGTATGACCACGGACTGCATGCCCACCGCGAGGCCGGTGATCATGACGGTGGCGGGCCCGGTTTCTCCCGCCTTGGCGATGCGTTCGATGGGTTTCGACGACGTGTAGTACTCGGTGGTGAGACCGATGATCATGCCGCCCGCGGCACCGGCCACAACGGACCACCAGATGGCCGTCGAAACGTCGAGCAGGTTGTTGATGACGAAATAGGCTGCGGCGACGAACATGACCGGTGAGACCATCATTCCGATTCGCAAGGCGAGCGCGGCATTCGAGGACGAACGGCTGCGCACGATGCCGATGCCGATGATGGAGCAGATGAGGCCGGTGGAGGCGAGCGCCAGCGGCAGGAACATGAGTGCGCTGCGGGCGTCGGGTTCCGCGAGGCCGGTGGTCAGGTTGTCAAGCATGACGAGGCTCAGGGTCGCCGCGATGGCGATGGTGGCGATCATTGCGCCGCAGTAGGACTCGAAGATGTCCGAGCCCATGCCGGCGATATCCCCGACGTTGTCGCCGACGTTGTCCGCGATGACGCCGGGGTTGCGGGGATCGTCCTCCGGGATGCCCTGCTCGAGCTTGCCGACCAGGTCGGCACCGACGTCGGCGCTCTTGGTATAGATGCCGCCGCCGACGCGGGAGAAGAGCGCGACGCTGGAGGCGCCCATGCCGAAACCGTGTATGTGGTGCGCCGTATGCGGATCGCCGCCAAAAAAGTAGTAGACGATGCCCAGGCCGAGCAGGCCGAGGGACGCCACCGCCAGGCCCATGATGGAACCGCCGAAGAACGCGACGGAGAGCGCCTCCGGGGCACCCTGCGTGTGCGCCGCCGTAGTCGTGCGTACGTTGGCCTTGGTGGCCGTATACATACCGATCCACCCCGCGCCGGCCGAAGACAGCGCGCCGACGATGAACGCAATGGCGGTCGAGGGCCCGAGTCCCGGCGATGCGAACAGAATGATGATCAGAACTCCGGCGAAGAGCGCCAGCATCAGGTATTCGCGGCGCATGAAGATCATCGCGCCGAGGTGGATCTGATCGGCGATGTTGCGGACATTGTCCTCGCCTTCGGCATATCGCTTGACCAGCGCATAGACGATGAAGGCGCACGCAAGTCCGACGAGGCCGAACACGGGCGGAAGGATCGTTTGCTCCAGCATGGTTCCCCTTAAACGTTGATTCTCTATGATGGACCGCTAGCGTTCCGCCGACTCGGGGCCGCCGCGCGCGGCGATGGCGGACCAACCGGCGCCACGCTCGGCGCACGGTGTATCGCTATGGGTCGATTGGGCGCGACATGATACCGAAGGCGCGGTCTCGAACAAGCGCGAGGAGCACCCAAAGTTGGACCTTGCGATGTCGCGTCGAGCTTGTGCCTGAAGTCTCAGCCTCTCCGGCGACGTATCCCTTGCGGATGTGCTATTGGACCCTTGCTTGAGGATACGGTCGAGTCGCCTGTCAAGCTCTTTTCTGGGCGCTGGGGTTGGCGGTTGGCGATGACTCACCGCCACTCTCCCCGAAGACGCCGCACGTAATCATCGGCTTCCTCGTCCGCCCAGATGTCCTTGCCCAGGCCGTGAAGGGACAGGATGGGATCTGTCTCAGTCTCGTCGCCGTCATTGCCCGAGTCACCGCAGCAGGAATCGAGCGGTTCCTTGTAGACGGACCAAATCCCGCCTTCCTCTGGCAGATTCTTGTTTGCTGCACCGCCGCATTGACTCACTATTCTTGCCTCCAAAACACAAGACTGAGACCCGAAGCCAACGCTCAGCCCTGTGCCAGCAGCGCCCGCAGGTCGATGATCGCCGCGTTGGCGCGCGAAATGTACGACGCCATGACCAGCGAATGGTTCGCCGTGAAGCCGAAACCCGTGCCGTTCAGGATCATGGGACTCCAGATCGTCTTCTGCGTGCCCTCGAGTTCGCGCACGATCTGCAGCAGGCTGACGCGGGCGTTCTTGTCCTCCAGCACCTCGGCGAAATCGCGCTCCACGGCGCGCAGCATGTGCAGCAGCGCCCACGCCTGGCCGCGGGCTTCGTAGAACACGTCGTCGATTTCGAACCAGCTTGTCTGCAGTGCCGCGTCGGACGGCGTCGGCGTTGACTGCGCCGCCGCTCGGTCGCCCGCCAGGCCCACATCGAGCTGCCGCTTGCCGACGCTAGCGGATAGCCGCTGCGACAGGCTGCCGAGCCGCGTTTCGACGGCGGTCAGCCAGGCACGCAGGTTGTCGGCGCGGGCGTAGAACTGCGCCTCCGGCCGGTCCGCGTCGGAGAGGCGCGCTCTGTAGCCCTGCAGGTACTCCACGCCGTCGTGGTACTCATCCTCGGTTCGCGGGAATATCCAGCTGTCGTTGTTGAAGAAGAACTTGCCCTCCGCGAGTGAAAGGTCGGGATCCTCGGTGGACTGGCTCTGCGAGCGGCTCAGGTCGGCCCGCATGACGCGGCTCATGTCCCGCATCTGCACGATGACGCCGAACTCCCAGTTCGGCACGTTGTCCATCCACACGCTGGGCGGGAACAGGTCGTTCGCGAGGTAGCCACCCCGCTTGTCGAGCAGGATCTCGCCCATGCGGATGAGCGTGGAGGTCGTGATGGCGCCGGTGACGAGGTCTTCGCCTGATGCGTTCGCAGCCTCGCGCGCGACTTCCACCACGTCGAAGGTGTCCGGCTCTGCGTCCCACCACCACCAGAAGAACGCGACGATGAGCAGGTACGCGCCGACGGCGATCCCCACGGCGCGCGCAACCCAGTTCGCCTGCGCAGACGTCTCCGGGCTGGCCTGCCAGAATTTCCAGTTCAACTTGCCTCCTTGGAGAACGAGCGCGTCCTAGGGCGCCGTCTCCGGCAGCAGGAAAACAACGACGCGCGGCGGGTAGCCGATCACGATTTCGCCGCGGATTCGCCTGTTGCCGCGAGCATCGTTCAACCGCGCGTAAATCCAGCGCCCTTCGACGTCGGATCCGGCGCGGATGATAACGCGCGCGTTGGGCATGCGTGCGTGAACACCGAAACGGGCCAACGCGTCAGCCGAGGCCTGGCCCCTCGCGCGCACATTGTCCCGGGACAGGTCCAACTGCAGGCGTTCGGCGTTGTGCAACTGCTGCAGATGGGTGTTCGCGGAAGGCAGGGAAGGGTGGTTCGCATCGGCCATCGCGGCCCGCTCGAGCAGGAGCCGCGCGACTGTCCAGCGCTCCTGGCGGATGGCCTCCCGCGCCCGCTGGATGAACGTCTCGGTGATGCGTTCGATGCCATACAGGGCGTCCGGATTGTCGGGTTCGATCTCGAGCACCGCGAGGTACAGTGCGTGCGCATCGTCCGGCGCGCCGAGCAATCGATCTTCGGAAAATGCGGCCTCCGCGCGGTCCAGGATGGGGTTGACGTCAGGTGGTTCGGCGACAGGCGTCGGGGCCGCTTGCTCGACGACTTCCACCGGCGGCCTCTGCGGGCAGCCGGCGAGCAGCGCGACGGCGAGCAGCGCCAGGCAGGTTCGAAACAGGACGGATCGGTCCAACGGTAGATCGTACGGCGGAAAGGACCGGAACATATAGCGGCGGGAAGAACACTTCAATTGGCGTCTCGGTGATGCCATATTGGCACGCATGCCTGTGCGCCGAACTGGAACCACCATACTGCTGGCTTTCGTCTTGGCGTGCCCGTCCGCGCGCGCGGCAACGGAACTGAAATCGGGGCCTGACCCGCTTGCCGTGAAACGGGAACGGCAGGAAGTCCTGGCAGTCGACCAGGCTTTTACCCTTTCGGCTGAGCTTTCCGAAGACGGCTTCCTGGTCGCGGCCTGGCGCATGCCCGACGGCTATTACCTGTACCGGCACCGGTTCGCGTTCTCGGGTGAAGACGGCGTACTCGGCAGCCCGGTCATTCCCGACGGTGAACCGAAGACCGACGAGTTCTTCGGCGACGTGGAGGTGTACTACGGCGAGGTCACCGTGCGCGTACCGATCCTCGACCGGGGCGATGGCGACATCGAAGTGGCGATTGGGTACCAGGGCTGCGCGGACTTCGGATTCTGCTATCCACCCGAGGAGAAGCGTTTCAGGTTCGCGGACCCGGCACCGTAGCGCCGGCGTCCGTGGCGACCGGCGTGTGATAGTCTGCCGCCCCGTTCCAGTACCGGCATTCCCCGAGAGGCAACCGATGAAGCTCTACGACAGCGAGCAGGCGCCGAACCCGCGCCGCGTCCGCATCTTCATGGCGGAGAAGGGCATCTCCTGCGAGACCGAGCAACTCAACATCGTCCTGGGAGAGAACTTGAGCGACGACTTCCTCGCTGTGAATCCCCGGGGCCTGCTGCCCACGCTCGTGCTCGACGACGGCACGGTTCTCGACGAGTCGGTCGCCATCTGTCGCTATCTCGAGGAAACGCATCCCGAGCCCCCGTTGATGGGCACGGATGCCGTGAGCAAGGCACAGATCGAAGCGCGCCAGCGACACATGGAGTTCGAAGGGCTGCTGAGCGCCGCCGAGACGTTTCGAAACGCCTACCCGAGGTTCTCGAAGCGGGGACTCGGTGGGAACGTAGGCGAGGTCGACGCCATCCCCGCCCTGGTCGAACGCGGCCAGGCATCCCTGCTGCGCTTCTACCACAGGCTGAACGTGCATCTCGGCCAGTCCCAATATGTTGCGGGAGACGCGTTCACCATCGCGGACATCACGGCACTCTGCGCCGTCGACTTCGCCTCGATGGCGGCCCGCGTCCCCGTGCCGGAGAACTGCGAGAACCTCTCGCGCTGGTATGCGGAAGTTTCGGCGCGTCCGAGCGCGCGCGCTTGACCAGACTTGACCAGACAAGGAGAGAACGATGTCAGAACCATTCAAGATCGGGCTGATAGGAACGGGCGGAATATCCCGGGCGCACCTGCCCGTATACGAGCAGTTTCCGGAACAGGTAAAGCTGACCGCTGTCTGCGATATCGTTGAAGAGGCGGCGCGGGAACGCGCCAAAGAAGCCAACGTCGATGACATCTATCTCGACTACGAGAAGATGTTGCGGGAAGCGGATATCGACGGGGTAGACATCTGCACCAGTCACCACACCCATGCGCCGATCGTGATTGCGGCGGCGGCGGCCGGCAAACATGCCCTCGTCGAAAAGCCGATGGGCAACAACATGCAGGAATGCCGCGACATGATCGCCGCCGCCGACAAGGCGGGCGTGACCTTCATGATCGCCCACATGCTGCGCTTCTCGCCGTCAACAGAGGCGGTGCGGCAGCTCCTGGCGGCGGGAGAACTCGGAGAGATCCGGGCGGCGCGTATCGACATCCTGATGAACGCCGTCGGGAGACTGCGGGAAGGGCACTGGATGCTTGATGGGAATGCCGGCGGAGGTATCGGCATGACCAACACGATTCACGAAGTGGACCTCGTGAGGCACCTCGTCGGGGACGTGAAGCGGGTCAACGGCGTCACGAGGACAGTCTCGCCCCGACTCAAGAACAATGCCGAAGACATTCTCTGTGCCACGCTCGAGTTCGAGAACGGAGCCGTGGGGACGGTGCTCTGTTCCTGGTGTGCGGTGCGGGGGCCGGTATCCCAGCAGTACACGCTGCTTGGGGAAAAGGGCGCCCTGCACTCGTTGCCGGTGTTCCCGATCTATCGGGGCGACCATTTCGGTCCGGTCGTGGTCTCGTCGCCGGAGCGGGACGAGCCGGGAACCGAACCCGTGATGAACCGGCGCGAGCCGGGAAGGCAGATGCGGAGTATGGAAGACATCATGGGCCACTATCACCAGCTTGCGCCCGGCACCTGGGGGCTACCCAGCGACAACTGCTTCACCAATGAGATTCTGCACTTCGCCGAGTGCGCCCGGGAGGGCAAGGAGCCGATCAGCAACGGCAAGGACATCCTGGGCTCGATGAAGGTTCTGTTTGGAATCTACGAGTCGGCACGCACCGGCAAGGCAGTGGACCTAGCGAGTCTCTGAGGGGGGATTCGTCCCTCGGCCACAAGCTTCGCGGGCCAAGGACCCACATTGACCGACTAGCGCCATAAAGCCCATCGCCTTGACGGGTGCCGTGTTTTGCCACGCCCAAGCCCTCTGTTTAGCCCATCCCGCCCGTCCCGGACCCTGCGCCCTTGATCGGCACTTGCGTGCCGTTCTACGGCGCGGGCTCCTGGCCCGCAGCCGGCCCCGGCGGCGCTGGACGACATTCTGTGCGAGGTCCACGAGCGCGTGATGGGTCGGGACAACTGCACGCGGTTCGAGTGGCTGGCGCTGCAGCTGCCCGCGAACCGCGGCCGGCACGCTGTCGGTCTGGCACCGGCCGCGAAAGCTCGCCCGTACGGCCCGGGCGGCGCGCGCCTGGCCGACGAACTGCCGCCCGCCGCGTAGACGTCGTCGTCGTGCCAAGCGCGTCGCCACGATCCGGGGGGCCGACGTCCGAGCCTTGCCCGCGCGGCCTCGCGACAAACCGGACAGTTTATTTGTTCTAGAACCGGACACTTCTATTTGTTGACAACACTGGACAGTGCGAGGTGTTGATCGCTTCGCGGGGGGGGGGGTACAATGATCCTGTTACGTGAGAGGACACCGTCGGCGCGGCATCGCCCGTCGGCGCGTGGTGTAACAACCCCGCCCCCCGGGCGATGCAACATCGCCGGTTTGATTCTTACGGCCAAACTGGAGGGGATATTAATGACTACCTATTCTATGAACCGGGGACGGTTCATCATTGCGGCTTTGGCCGTGATCGGCACGATCTTGTGCCTGCCCGCGTCGGCCCAAACCGACGAAGAGGCGGCTGAAGACGGTTCAATCGTCGAGGAGATCGTGGTCACCGCCACGTACCGCGACACACAACTGATGGACACGCCGCTGACCATCTCGGCATTGACGGATGTCGAATTAGAGCAGCGGGGCGTCGAGGACATCACAAGCCTGTTTCTGGCGATCCCCGGATTGAACTACGGCAACGCCACGAACACTTGGCACAGGGTCGTGGCGCGCGGGATTGCCCAGTTCCGGGCCCCGACCTCGCCGGTGTCGATTTATGTGGACAACGTGCCCGTCACGGGCACGAGCTCCCGGCAGCCGCGGCTTCCGAATTTCGATCTGGAGCGCATCGAGGTGCTCAAGGGGCCGCAGGGCACGCTCTACGGCGAAGGCAGCATGGCGGGGGCGATCCGCTACATCACCAAGAAGCCCGATCCGGCGGGCTTCGACTGGGCGTTCACGACGAGGATTTCGGACCCGTCGCATTCTGCTGACATGGGGTGGCGCATCGACTCCATGATCAATGTCCCGCTCGGGGAGCGGCTGGCGGCGCGCATAACCCCCTATGCGCGAAACAAGGCCGGCATTCTCGATAAGGTGGGACCGGAAATCATCGAGGATGTCGATGGGATCGACGAGAGGGGAGTACGTGCCCAACTCGCCTTCTATCCCACCGACACGCTCACGCTCAATGCGACGTACTACTATGTCGAAAGCGATATCGGCGGCCCCGGGATCGCCTTCCACTGCTTCTCGGAGGAACGCCCCGCAGACGGCAATTTCCCTCGGGGCGACCAACTCCCTCAAGTACCGCAATACCCCATCATAGGGGGTTGCGAAACCGGGGAGAACGGCACGTTCGACGGAGAGACTCAGAGATACAAGGACGGCCCGTCCCACGTCTACGTGACGCACATGGCCTCGCCGCAATTGAAAGACGGTGGAAATTCGTGGTCGACGATCATCAACCTCAGCGCCGAGTGGGAGCTGCCGTGGGCAGACTTGATGGCGGCCTCGGGGTTTTATGACCACGACATCACCTTTGCCGAGGAGCAGAGCGTCGGCGGAGCCTTCGGGACCATCGACGGGGGACTTTGGGACAGGCGAACCGATGCTGCATGTGCGTTAGTAGGTTGCGGGACCGGTGGATTCTGGGGCCGTAGCAGTGTCCGTGCCAATTCGAGTCTTAATGAACGCTGGGCCACTGAGGCGCGCCTCGTCTCCAACACGGACAGCCGGTTGGACTGGAGCGCCGGTGTCTACCTCCAGCGCATCGACATCGATCCTGATCCAAGGCTTTGGGAGCCTTGCGGCTCACTGGGGGTGGTAAGTGGAACCGCCTACGCGAACACTGCCGCTGGTGTTCCTGCGGTTACCGAGAATGGGGATCCTGTGGTCTGTACCGGGGGCTTCACGTTCAACCCCGATGTCATGACGCTCGAGCAGATGCGGCAAGTCCACAATCTTTTGCAAGGTGTCGGGCGCAGGAGCAGCGCCAGCTATCAAGACCGGGATTCGCAGGCCATCTTCGGCGAGGTGGGCTATCGCATAAGCGATCAGTTCCATATCCTGGCCGGAGCGCGCTACGCCGAAAGTACGGTGGAGTTGTTTCGTGGCCCGGGAGGCATGTGGGTACCGCAGAGCGAGACGAACCCACGCGCCGAGCCGGCGACGCAAGATAAATTGGCGCCGAAGGTCACCCTTAGCTGGCGACCCAACGACGATACGATGGTCTACCTCACGTATGCGGAGGCGTTCCGCACTGGAGGCATAAACACAGGGCTCGTGTCCCGAGTGGACGACTATGAGGATGCCGCCGCGCGGGGCGTCGCTGGCGCTGCGGAGTTAGCTGAAGCCGCCAACCAACTAGTGAACTTCGAAGGCGACGATATAGAGTCCTGGGAGCTGGGGGTCAAGGCGCAGGTCCTGGATGGACGGCTCGACATCATCGCGAGCGTGTATGACACGGCCATCAATAATGCCGTGGTCCGCACCGGCACCAATTTCCCGGCTCTGCCGGATCCCGATAACCCATTGCTCACCACACCCTATAACCCGGACGTCAATGCCAACATCGGCAAAGCCGCATCCCGAGGTTTCGAATTTGAGCTGCGGGGCAAACTGACCGACTCGTTGCGCTTGCATGCGGGCGGCGCGTATGTCCCCGATGCGGAAACCCAGACGCAGCAGTCGGGCGGGGAGATAGCGGGTGCGGGGGTACGGGTCAACATCGACGCGGGCAACCGCATTAGCTTCACGCCGGTACACTCCTATTTCGCCTCGTTGATGTATGACTTCGAGCTCGCCGGCTTCGATGCTACGCTGCGTGCCGATTCCTACTACCGGGGCACGAAGTTGTTCAGGAGCGAAAACAACGAGCGGCCGACGCCAACCAATCGGATCCTGAATCTGAAGCTGTTGCTGGCCCGGGACAACTATGAGGTCGGCGTCTTTGTGCAGAATGTCACCGATCGGATCAACCCCTTTACGCTCGGTAGCAGCGGCTACAATGGCTTCAACCCACCGCGGACACTCGGGTTGCAGTTCAGCTATAACCGATAGCCCTCAGCGCTTGCCGAGTTGGACCATGGCGCAGCCCGCACCGAAAGGTGCGGGCTGTTTTCCGTGTGCCCTTCGGTGACCGGGCCTTGAGGTTGCCAGGACGAGGGCTCGCGCCCTTATGTTGCGGCGTCTCTGCATAATCTACACTCCGCCCGGGCTCAACAACGAAGTGACATGCCAACAACACCGTACTTTTCTGTTCAAACAGCGCGGTGAAATACCTCAAGGACCCGTTGGTGGCATTCCTGTTGATCGGCGCCGCGATCTTTGGCGTAGATGCGTGGCGTTCGAGCGGCCCGGAACTCCTGCGCGTCGGACCGCTGGATATCGAGCGGATGCAGGATCAATGGCAGATACAAATGGGCCGCCCGCCGACTCACACCGAGCTCGACGGCTTGATCAACGCGCATGTTCGCGAAGAGATTCTGGTGCGGGAGGCGCGGAAACTTGGTCTCGACGATAACGACGTCATCATCCGGCGCCGTCTCGCTCAAAAGCTGACGTTTTTGACCGAGGATCTCGCGCTACTCGAGCCGCCGACCGATGCGGAGTCTATCGAGTTTTTCCAAACGAACGCCGAGCGCTACCGAATGCCGGCGCGATACTCCTTCTCGCATGTTTACTTCAGTTCCGATGCGCGTACGACGCCGCGCGAGGATGCGACCGCGGCAGCACACCATGTCGACGAGACCAACTGGCGCACACTCGGCGATCCTTTCATGTTGCAGGACACCTTCGCTAACGTCTCCGAGGCCGACGTTCGCAAGGACTTCGGTCCCAGGTTCTCCGAATCACTGGCCAAGCTCACCGTAGACGGTTGGCAAGGCCCGGTCGAGTCCGCCTACGGCTACCACCTGGTGCGCGTCGACCAACGGACCCAGGCACGCGCACCTGGCTACCAAGAGGTGAAAGAGAAGGTCGTGAACGATCTCGACGCGAAACGCCGTGCAGATGCAAACGCACGCTACTACGAGTCGTTGCGTTCGCGATACGAGATCGAGGTCGAACGTTGAGGTCTCGGTGGCTGCTTGCGACCGCCGTCTTTTGCGCCGCTTCGGCAACCGGCCACGAGGTCCGGCCGGCCTACCTCGGGATCGCGGAAGTCAGCCCCAACGTCTTCGAGGTGTTGTGGAAGCAGCCGTTGCTCGGCGATCGCCGCCTGCCACTCGAGCCCGTGCTGCCCGAGCACTGCGTGCTCGCGGTCCGCAGCGTCGACGATGTTCGCAATGCGGCGTTGATTCAACACTGGACGGCCGATTGCGGACCAGGAGGCCTGGTGGGATCCGTGATCGGCATCGAGGGCCTGTCGAGCACGCTCACCGATGTGCTGGTCAACGTTGCGCTGCTCGACGGGACGTCCATCTCGGCTTTGCTGCGACCGGAGGCGCCCTATTTCACAGTTGACTCGAAAGGACGCGCGAATCTGCCTGGTTATCTGACACTCGGAGTCGAACATCTGCTGTTCGGCTTCGACCACATTCTGTTTGTGATCGGGTTGATGTTTTTCCTCACGAAAGCCGGCCCGCTCATCAAGGCGATTACCGCGTTCACGATCGCACACAGCATTACGCTCGGCTTGTCGGCGCTCGAGATCGTGCGGCTCTCACAAGCGCCCGTGGAGGCCGTGATCGCGTTATCGATCCTGTTTCTGGCCGTAGAACGTCTGCGTGGTGCCGAGGCGACCATCACCGCCCGCCATACCTGGATCGTAGCGTTCGTTTTCGGACTCCTGCACGGTTTCGGCTTTGCCGGCGCGCTCGCCGACATTGGCCTGCCGAAGGCAAATGCGCTTTGGGCGCTATTCCTGTTCAACCTGGGCGTCGAGATCGGCCAGCTAGTGATCGTCGCCGTCGCGCTCACGGTGGTTGCCTGCGTGCGCCATGCAAAGGTCTTGCATGGAAGTACGCCTCCGGCGACGGGGGAAATGCCGGCACTTGCTCACGCGTCAGCGGCTGGGGAAGCACCCCCGGCTGAAGGCTCCTTGCATGGAAGTACGCCTCCCGCGACGGGGGAAATGCCGCCACTTTCTCACGCATCAGCGGCTGGGGAAGCACCCCCGGCTGAAGGCTCCTTGCCGCAATGGCTCATCAACGCACCGCTTTACGGCATCGGTAGCATCGCGTCCTATTGGTTCGTGTCGCGCACGGTGCTTGTCTTCTGATGATGGAACTGATGATGGAACATGCGTGCGGGTCATGCGATGGTTACGATGGCTTGACGCGGACAGCGGACGGACACGAGTCCGGCAAGCAGAAACGGGGGATTGATATGTTACTGACTTCACTATCCACACTAGGGTGCCTCTCTGGTCCGACTCCATCGGGCCGGCGCATGATGACCGGCGCACTCGGCACATTGGCAGTCGCGGCTTCGTTTTTCGCGATCCAGGCAGGCGCGGAATCGCCGGTCCGAAATGCCTACTTCGGAGACCTGCACGTGCACACGAAGTACTCGGCCGATGCCTACAGGTTCGGCGCACGCACGGGGCCGGACGAGGCGTACGCGTACGCGAAGGGCGCCCCACTGCGGCATCCAGCCGGCCAGACCGTCCGCATGCGCGGTGCGCCGCTGGACTTCCTGGCCGTCACCGACCACGCTGAGTACCTAGGTAGCGTCGCAGCGCTTGACGACTCAGCCGACCCATTGCCCGATTCGGAGTCGGGCGACACCCCTGATTTTGCGGTCGAGGCTTACAGTGCCTTCAACCGGGCCATCAACGCCAGCGAGATCGATCCTGTGCTTGCGCAAGAGGAGATACGCCGAGACGCGTGGCAACGGACCATTGAAGCGGCCGAACGCCACTACGCGCCGGGTGAATTCACTACTTTCGTGGGCTTCGAGTACACCTCGGCGCCCGATGGCATGCTGCACCGCAACGTCATCTTCGAGGGCGCGCGCGTACCCGAGCTGCCTTTCGCCGCCTACGATTCTCTCAATCCGGAAGACCTGTGGGCCTGGCTGGACCGGTTGCGGGCGCAAGGCATCGAGGCGCTGGCGATTCCCCACAATACCAATCTGAGCCGAGGGAACTTTTTCCAGACCACCACGTTCGCCGGAGAGCCGATGGATGCGGCCTATGCGCAACTTCGCATGCGCAACGAGCCGATCGTGGAAATGACCCAGGTGAAGGGAACCTCCGAGACCCATCCGCTGCTGTCGCCGAACGACGAGTGGGCCAACTTCGAGGTGCGCGACAGGAGCATTGACGAGATCAAGGGCGCGTACGTTCGCGATGCGTTGCTGATGGGACTCGAGCTGCAGCACAGCCAGGGATTCAATCCGTACCGGTTCGGATTCATCGGCTCCAGCGACACCCACAACACGGGTGGGTCATACGAGGAACCCACGTATCACGGCAAGATTGGCATTCTCGATGGGCGTCCCGAGTGGCGTTTCACGATTCCCGACAAGGACAATCCTGAACTGAACCGATTGCCCGGTATCACCACTACCGGATTCGACTGGAGCGCGTCCGGGCTGGCGGCCGTCTGGGCCGAGGCCAACACGCGAGAAGCGATCTATGCGGCGCTGCGGCGCAAGGAGACCTTCGGCACCAGCGGCACGCGGATCCGCGCGAAATTCTTCGCTGGCTACGATCTCGACGCGGCCGACACGAGCGGGCTGTACGCCACAGGGGTCCCGATGGGCGGAGATCTCGAGGCGCGCCCACATGGTGCGCCCCGCTTTTTTGCCTGGGCGTTGCGGGATCCCTCGAGTGCGTGGCTGCAGCGCCTGCAGATCGTAAAGGGCTGGCTCGAAGATGGCACCCGGCAGGAGCGAGTCTATGACGTTGCGTGCGCCGATGGCCTCGAGCCGAGCCCCGACAGCCACCGCTGTCCCGACAACGGGGCCAGCGTGGACCTCGCCACCTGCGACTTCGACTTCGACAAGGGCGCCGTTGAATTGAAGACGATGTGGGAGGATCCGGACTTCGACCCCGACGAGCGCGCCTTCTATTACGTGCGTGTGCTCGAGAACCCAACCTGCCGGTGGTCGACCTGGGATGCGATTCGATTGGGCCTCCCGTTGCGCGCGGAGAAGGAGCCTACGCTGCAGGAGCGAGCCTGGACGTCGCCCATATGGATCTTGCCGCGGACGGCGATATAGACCAAGTTGGGATTGATGGAACACGTCAACCTCGGCAGATCCGGACTCAAGGTGAGCGGCTTGACGCGGACAGGGACGGACACGAGTCCGGCAAGCAGAAACGGGGGATTGATATGTTGCTGACTCCGCTATCGACACTGGGGCGCCTCTCTGGTCCGACTCCATCGGGCCGGCGCATGATGACTAGCGCGCTCGGCACAGTGGCGGTCGCGGCTTCGTTTTTCACCCTCCAGGCGGGCGCGGAACCGCCGGTCCGGAATGCCTACTTCGGAGACCTGCACGTGCACACGAAGTACTCGGCCGACGCCTACAAGTCCGGCGCACGCACGGGGCCGGACGAGGCCTACGCGTACGCCAAGGGCGCCCCACTGCGGCATCCGGCGGGCCAGGTCATCCGCATGCGCGGTGCGCCGCTGGACTTCCTGGCCGTCACCGACCACGCCGAGTATCTGGGCAACATCACGGCGCTTGGCGAATCGGCCGACCCATCTTCCGTTACGAGTCCCGGCGAGGTCACCCCCGACTTTGTGATCGAGGCTTACAGTGCCTTCGGGCGGGCCCTCCACGACGGCGAGCTCGATCCTGGACTTGCGCAGTCGATACGTCGAGACGCGTGGCAACGGACCATCGAGGCGGCCGAACGCCACTATGCGCCGGGTGAATTCACGACTTTCGTCGGCTTCGAGTACACCTCGGCGCCGGATGGCATGCTGCACCGCAACGTTATCTTCAAGGGCGCGCGCGTACCCGAACTGCCTTTCGCCGCCTTCGATTCCCTCAATCCGGAAGACCTGTGGGCCTGGCTGGACCGGTTGCGGGCACAGGGCATCGAGGCGCTGGCGATTCCCCACAACACCAATCTGAGCCGAGGGAACTTCTTCCAGGCAACCACGTTCGCCGGAGAGCCGATGGATGCGGCCTATGCGGAAATCCGGATGCGCAACGAGCCGATCGTGGAAATGACCCAGGTGAAGGGAACGTCCGAGACGCATCCGCTGCTGTCGCCGAACGACGAGTGGGCCAACTTCGAGGTGCGTGACAGGAGCATTGACGAGATCAAGGGCGCGTACGTGCGCGATGCGTTGCTGATGGGACTCGAGCTGCAGCACAGCCAGGGATTCAATCCGTACCGCTTCGGATTCATCGGCTCCAGCGACACCCACAACACGGGTGGATCCTACGAGGAGCCCACGTATCACGGCAAGATTGGCATTGTCGATGGGCGTCCCGAGTGGCGTTTGGCGATACTTGACGAGGACAATCCGGAACTGAACCGGCGGCCCGGTTCGACCACCACCGGATTCGACTGGAGCGCGTCGGGGCTGGCTGCCGTCTGGGCCGAGGCCAACACGCGCGAAGCGATCTATGCGGCGCTGCGGCGCAAGGAGACCTTCGCCACCAGCGGCCCGCGGATTCGCGTGAAGTTCTTCGCCGGCTACGATCTCGACGCGGCCGACACAAGCCGGCTGGACGCCACCGGGGTCCCGATGGGCGGCGATCTCGAGGCGCGCCCACATGGTGCGCCGCGCTTTTTTGCCTGGGCGTTGCGGGATCCCTCGAGTGCGTGGCTGCAGCGCCTGCAGATCGTCAAGGGCTGGCTCGAAGATGGCACCCGGCGGGAGCAAGTCTATGACGTTGCATGCGGCGATGGCCTCGAGCCGAGCCCCGACGGCCACCGCTGTCCCGACAACGGGGCCAGCGTGGACCTCGCGACCTGCGACTTCGATTTCGACAAGGGAGACGTTGAATTGAAGGCGATGTGGGAGGATCCGGACTTCGACCCCGACGAGCGCGCCTTCTATTACGTGCGTGTGCTCGAGAATCCAACCTGCCGGTGGTCGACGTGGGATGCGATTCGATTGGGCCTCCCGTTGCGCGCGGAGAAGGAGCCTACGCTGCAGGAGCGAGCCTGGACGTCGCCCATATGGATCTTGCCCCGGACGGCGAGATAGACGAGGTTCGGATTTGATCGCCAACACTGCCTCGCGATTTCGACGTCCCGGCTGCAATCGAGGGACCGGCGAGTAAGGCCAGCGAGGAGGGGTAGTGGCACCAGATCGAGCCACCGCGCTGTTCTTCGATCTGTTCAGCGGGTTGCCCCGGCAGGGACCGGGAACCGCGGCGAGCACGCGTCGGGCCCTCAGGCTCGTGCCGGGCGTCGGGTCCCGGACCCGCGTGCTCGACATCGGCTGCGGAACCGGCGCCCAGACACAGGTGCTGGCCGACAGTTCGCCTGCGCGCATCGTCGCTATCGATAACCACCCACCCTTCATCGACGCTCTGAACGGCGAGGCACGCAGGCTAAACCTCACGGATCGACTGGAAGCGCGCGTGGCGGATATGCACAGCCTCGACTTCGCGGACGGCTCCTTCGACCTGATCTGGTGCGAAGGCGCGATCTACAACGTGGGTGTCGAAGCGGGCTTGCGCGACTGGCGCAGGCTGCTGCGGCGTGACGGGCACGTCGCGCTGACCGAGGTGTGCTGGAACAAGCCCGAACCACGCGCCGAATGCGCTGCATTCTGGAATGGGGAATACCCGGCTATCCGCGACACCGCCGCGCTGCTACGAGCCGTCGAGTCGTGCGGCTACGAGGTCGTGGGGCACTTTCCACTCCCCGCGTCGGCTTGGTGGGACGACTACTATCGGCCGCTGCAAGACAACGTGACCGCATTCCGCAAGCGTCATCGCGATGAGCCGGATGCACAGGAACTGGCGGAACAGTGCCAGCACGAAATTGACATCTGGCATGCCTACTCGGAGTTCTACGGCTACGAGTTCCTTGTGCTGCGTGTCGGTTGAGGCACGCGGAGGCGGAGGCGTTGCGGGGGAGGTCTGCGGGTCCAACAAGCGAATATTGACCTCTACCAGATGCATGCCGGGCCGCGACGACGCCGATCAAGAAGACCATGGCTACGCTCGACGGGTTCGTGCGCGCCGGCAAGGTGCGTTACATCGGTTGTTCTACGTAGCGTGGTGTCGACCGTATCCCTCGTTCCTCCGCTGAGGTCCTAGCCGTCGTCGACCTCGAAGTGGACGATTTCGACGAAGTTGTAGCGCTGCAGGTTCTTGGCTCGGTCTTCCACGATCATCTCGACGATGCCCCAGATTCCCGGCAAAGACCCGGGCGGAAGGATCACGACGCGCTCGAAAGACGCCCATCTGGTCGGGTCGCGACTCGGATAGATTCCGTATTCGCCGTCGGGACCGTCGAGGTAGTGCAGATAGACGTAGTGGTAGTGCGTGCCACCCTGTGGATCGCGCAGGTACATCCAGATGCCGTACACGCCGGAGATGTTGTCTCTGTACCGCACGCGTACCGTGACCCTCGTCTCGCCGTTCGGAGCGGTGGGGTGGGTGGGTTCGGCGTCGACCCAGATCCGATTGATGTCGATTTCCGGCGGTTCGGTATCGGGATTGGTGGTCACCACTTCGACACTGGCTGGCGGTTCCGCTGATTCGTCACCGGTGAAGATCGCCCCTCCCCAGTTGCGAGCTACGTCATGCATTTCGATGCGCACCGTCGAGTACGTCGAAGAAGGCATGTAGTTCGGCATGAAGATCTCGGATGTGCATCGGTCATCGTCGTAGGGGCCGGCGCCATCGTAGGAGTAGACGTCGGCAAGACTCGCAATGACGTATGCGTCACACCTGCCCTGGACCAGGGCCGTGTCCTCCTCGAAGGACCAGTTGACGCGAATCACCTGAACCGTGTCGTCCTCCTCCCACAACGACGTGCCCATGGTCAGGGAGCCGGGCACATACGCGGGCGGACTGACATCCTCGAGAGGGTTGTCGACATACATCCGCCAGCCGAAATCCTTGGCGCTCGAATACCGCGAGTTTCCGGCCACGTCGTCGAGGCTGATCCCCTGGGACAACCAGTAGCCGGCCTTGACGTATTTGGAGATGGTTATCGTTCCGCGCAGCCGGGTGCTCTCCTCCGTCCCGTCGCCATGCTCGTCGACGGGATAGAGCGACAGGTCGAAGAACGTGCCGACTTCGCTAGAGATCCTGGTCTGGCCCCCGTGTGCGCCTTCCTTCTCGGGATCAAGCGCATGGAGTTCGACCTCCACGGTCAGGGTCTTGTCCTCGTGCGGCGCTCCCTCGACGGTGATGTCGATTGCCCGGATCTTCCCCGGATAGACGTAGTCGGGGAAGAGGTTGTAGACCTCGAACGTGAGATCCTCCCGGATGCGGGCCACGTAGATGGCGCCCTGCATGATCCGGTCCCGCACGAACTCGTACTTGGCCATAGACCGGGCTCGGAGACGGTCGGGATTGACGACGAAATGGGAGATCGTCTCCGCCATGTCCTCGTTCGGGTCGATGGCGTGCGCATATGCGGAAACGAACTCGGCGGACTTGGTGGTGTACCACCCGCTGGACGACGATGCATCCTCGTACCAGCCGCCGAGTTCGATCCAGTCCTCCTTCAACCGGTCGTCGAACAGATGCGCCCAGAGAAAGTGGGCCTTCTCGTGGAGGATCAATCGATGAATGTAGTCCTCGGGAGTTCCCTTGAAAGCGCTTTCCATGAACTCCACGTAGTGCGAGTCCGTCCAGGCTACGGCGGGCGCTCCGGGATACCACGGATGCTCCAACCCATTCAAACGGCGGACGAGGTAGCGCATGCCTTCGACCTTGTGCACCCCCGTTGGCATCTCCTCCAGCATGTTGATGAGGAGCAGGATCTCCTCGGCATGGAACTTCTGGAAGTTGTGGTGCGACTCGTGGCCCGTCGGAGCGGTCAGCGTCGGGTAGTCGTCGATGACCGTCGTGACCCCGTACCGCTCGTCGAAGATCCGCTCGTAGGCGGACTCGTCGGTCCCGTTGTCAGTGACGAAGCGCACCGCCGCGTGGTGCAGGCGCCGCGAGAACCAGACTCCGCGCTTCCCGTCGACGGTGGCGATTCGAGGGGTCGCGTTGACGAACGCGGCGGTTGAGACCGTGACGTCGCGGGTGCCGTCCTCGGCTGTGGTAATCGTGATGTCCCCGTCGATGAACTCGTCCGTCAGTCGCCAGGCGCTGGCGGGCAGGAAATGGTCGTTGCCGGGATCCTGCTGGTCCTGCGGGATCGACTCCATGGTCGTCAGGAGACGGTAGGCGTGCTCCTGTGACCAGTCTTCGCCAATGAGAAGAATGTTGTAGTGCTGGAGCAGCCGTTCCGCCGCGGCGACATCGGCGACCTCCACGACGGTCCCCTGGAATTCGACCACGCGCGGTTGAACGACATGGGACGAGTACTCGGCGCCCGCCGGAGTCGTCTGGTCCTCCTCCCAGCGGTACCTGAACGGATCGCTCGCCACCCGCTGTACCGCGTACGCTTCCGCGTCGTAGACCGCCCCGAATGGAAGCTTGACGGTGCGGGCGGGCGATGTCTGATGTCCATCGGCGTTGACCTTGACAGCGTACTCACCTCGAGGAGCCGCATGGAAGGCAAAACACCCGGCGCTGTCCGGCTGAGCCACGTGCAACGCACCAGGGCCGGTCAAGATGACCTCAAGCCCGTCCAGGTTCCCCGTGTAGCCTTCTACGCGACCCACGTAGGATGGAATCTCATCATCGCCACGGCAGAAAATTGCCCGGTCGTAGGTGAGCGGTGTCAAGGTTGGCACCCATGCAAGATCCCAAGTGATTCCCGAGACAAGCGATCGCTCAGATTCGGTGGTGCCGACTTCATAGGCGATCCAGTCACCCGAATCGGGGTGTCGCAGCAGGGCGGTCCCGCGCCCGTCGCCATCGAAATCGGCGACTGCCACCGCGTCGTGACGCAGGTCGTGGGGCATCCCGAAGCGCTGCACCAGTTCGCCGGTAGTGCCTCTCATTGCGTAGTAGATCCACTCGCCGCTGCCGATGTTTCGCAACAAGAGGTCGTCGTCGCCGTCCCCGTCGAGGTCGCCGATTCCCGCGAACTCGAACAGCAGGTTCTGCGTGAATCGGGGGCTTGGCCGACGCAGCACGCCGCGTTCGCGGCTCATCTCGTAGTGAATCCAGTGGCCCAGGCGCGCATGGCGCATGAGCACGTCGTCGCGCCCGTCGCCGTTCAGATCCCCGGTCGCGATCACCTCGAAGAGAAGATTCGCGGTTAGCCCGAGACCGCGCCGCAAAGTCGTCTGCGGATTCGCCGCGTCCAGGCGACTTTCGTAATAGATGAACTGGCCGGTACTGGAGTTGCGCAGCAGCACATCGTCGTCGCCGTCGCCGTCGAAGTCGCCGGCGGCTTGAAATGTGAACAGGGGGTTGCGGGTGAGCGAGCGCAGGTCGCGCCTCTCGGCGGCACGCTCGCCCATGACGTGCCAAGACCACGCGTGCGTGTCGGACGCGCGCATGAGGACGTCATCGCGACCGTCGCCGTTCAAGTCGGCAAGCGCGGAGAAACGATCGGCATCGGTCACGTCGAGTGTCAACTCCTGCCGTCGTCCGACTCCATCCTCAATGTCGTAGTAGACCCATGCCGTGTTGCCCTGGTGCCGCAAGAGCAGTTCGTCTCGGCCGTCGCCGTCGAAGTCTCCAGTAGTCCCGCGACCGAGGACATCCAGCGCGAAAAAGACAATAGACAGCCCTAAGGCAGCCGATAGGCACCGCTTCGAAGACGTGGGAACGAGCGAGCATTCGCTTGCTCGTTGTTTCCAATCGCGCTGCTCCCCTTTCATGTGAGGAGATCGGGTTTTAGCTTGTCTCGCCCAATGATGTCGAGTTCCAAGTAGCGATAGTGGCGACATTGATTCCAAAAGGAACCGATATCTCCTTGAGTATATATTTCGTGGTGTAAAGGATGAAATACGTTAATTTTCAGTGTGTCTTCGCGTGTCGGGAAGTCATTGCGGTATGCCGCGAACTGTTTTCGGGCCGATTCGAAAAGCCACGATGCGAACGGGCCGACAGCATCAGCGGAACACGCAGGGACTGAAGCGCTACCGCAAGCTGTCTCCGTGGCGGACCGCTGCAAATCAGTCGTCGGCACGCCCGTGACGAGGTGGTTGGTAACCGCCCCTCCGGGAGTGGCGTGAGGGACTGTAGGCGATCTAGGGGTTGAACGCAGCCATCTAACTGGACCGCGAGGCGCAAGCGACCGGTCGACGCGCCGCCTTCATATTTTGCGAGAGACCGCCATTGTAGTCATCCTGCCTAATCTCCCGAGATGGTCTGCTAGCAGTTCCGCAACTGAAACTCGGGGATCGTCTCGGGGACCGCTAGCTCTGCCTCCGTGCGCGCCTGCACTTCGTCCGGCGTCCAGCCGGGGGCGAGTTCGCGCACCTGGAACCCCTGCGGCTTCAAGTCGAACAACCCCAAATCCGTCACCACCATCGTCACCACCCCCGGCGCGGTGATGGGCAACTGACAGCGATGCAGCAGCTTCGGCTTGCCGTCGCGCGTGTTGTGCACGAGCGCGATGAACACCCGCTTGGCGCAGGCCGCGAGATCCATCGCGCCGCCGATGCCTCCGCCCTTGCGGTTGGGAAAGCGCCAGTTGGCGAAGTCCCCGTTTTCGGAGACCTCGTAGGCGCCCATGACCGTCGCATCGATCATGCCGCCGCGAATCAGTGCGAACGAGTCCGCGTGGTGCACGATCGCCATCCCGGGCGCGGCGGTCACCTTCTGCGCGCCGGCGTTCACGAGATGCGGGATCTCTTCGCCCTCGGCCGCGAGGGGTCCGTATCCAATCACCCCGTTTTCGGAGTGGTAGATGATGTCTCTGGACGGGTCGACGTAATTCGAACACAACGTCGGAATGCCTACGCCCAGGTTGACGACCCACCCGTCCTGGAATTCCATCGCGATGCGATCGCACATGGCCTGGCGCGACAGTCTCGGTTTATCCGCCATGTCAGCTCTCCTCGGTCACGATGTTCCCCTAATCGAAGATTCCGTCGGGGGGAATCTGCACGATGCGGTCGACGTAGACACCGGGCACATGGACGCAGTCCGGGTCGATCCCCCCGACCTCGACGATCTCATGCTCCACTTCGACGACGGTCACCTCCGCCGCCATCGCCATGATCGGATTGAAATTGCGCTGCGCGAAGCGAAATTGCAAATTGCCAAACGTATCGGAGCGCCAGGCGCGAATGAAGGCGTATTCCGCCGGCAAGGCATATTCCAGCACGTGCATTCGGCCGTTGATCTCACGGTGTTCCTTGTCTTCGGCGAGTTCGGTCCCCACGCTGGTGGGCGTATAGAACGCGCCGATCCCGGCGCCCGCTGCCCGGATGCGCTCGGCGAGCGTCCCCTGCGGAACCAGCTCCGCATCGATCTCGTCGTTGTTGTACATGCGCACAAACGGCGTGTCTCGGGACGGATGCGTCGGCGCAGTAAAGGCGCAAAACACCTTGCGGACGCGGCCGGCCTCAACCAGGACGGCGATATCCCGGTTGACGCTGTTGGAGATGGTGGCCAGATTCGTTGCGCCCTGGTCGACCAGCGCCGACATGAGGTTCCTGGGCGTCCCGGGCGTGCCGAATCCCGGAACCATGATCGTGGAACCGTCGGGCACGTCCGCCACCGCCGCCTCGAAACTGGGCAAGACCTTGTTCTTCATTTCCCCTGCATCCCCTCTGTCTGGCCGTCCCCCTAACAGTCCTGTGCGTCGGATGGTGGCCAGTCGTGCGCATACGAGCAAATTCCCGGTCGCACTGCGCACATTCTAAATCGCCCGCGTTGGCGGTTGGCCATTTCGGTCAAGTAGGGTGCTGTACATCTCGGAGACGAGAGAGGCCGCCGAACGGCGGTTCCACCTCTACCAGGGACAGCCGTTTCCACCGTCGAGGGTGCGTTACGAACTGTTCGAAGAATACGGGGATGGGCGTCAATGGCCATGGAGCATTGGCACCGCGTGCCGAAGCTCAGAAACTGCCATCTGAAACCCGTGTTCAATATTGGTTATATTCCATACGATCATTCTCCACGGAGTCTAGGCGATGCCAGGCACGATGACGATGACAGTTAGACTCAGCGGCACGCTCCGCGATTTTGTCGCGGCCAATGTCGGCGAGACCGGATCCTACGAGAACATCAGCGAATACATTCGCGATCTCATTCGGCGGGACAAGGAGCGGTCGGAATCGGAGACATTCGAACGCCTCAAGGCTGAGTTGGCACGCGCCTTCGCGGCACCGGACGACTCGTATCATCCTCTCTCGGCGTCAGAGGTCATTGCGAAAAACAAGGCACGCACCGGCGCATGACGGCCGTCCGCGTCCAGCAGGCGGCGTCTTTACGCATCGATGAAATCTACCGCTACTCCCGCTCCAGGTGGGGATCGGCCCAAGCCGATGCCTGCATCACTGGCCTTTTCGAAGCCTTTAACCGGATCGCGGCAGGGGGGGTGTTACCTCGCGTCCGATCCCGGCCGAGTTGGGCGTGAATGGCTACTTCTTCCGGTATGAGAAGCATATCGTCTACTGGAAGACGCTCGGCAACGGCGACATCGGTATCGTCACTGTGTTGCATGAACGCATGCATCAGATTGACCGATTTCGGGAGGACTTCGGGGACTGAGGTTAGCCAAGGTAGCCGGGTAAACCTGGCCGACATCGCGCATGGTTGGCACCGGCGCGGTCCAATGAAACTCAGCATCAACCTTCCGTGCGACAGCGGGTTGAAGCGACGGTCGAGACCACGGACCCATTCCGATGGGTGCGTGTATAGCGGTTAAAGCTGCTGACCGACAGCGCCGAGAGATCGGGCGAAGACACGACAGACATATCGCCACCCGAAGGTCTGAGACCAACCAGGAGTTGTAGGTTCGGTCGAACCGGCGCGCATCAACCGAATCGACGCCCTCATCTCCGCCCGGGTCGTTTCGCACCGACCGCCAGTCGCACTATCATGCTTCGAATCACGAAGTGGAATCCCCGCCAACGCGAGTGATACGCAACCGACAACACGAAGGAGCCAGGCAAGAATGACCGAGCATTGGACAAGACTCCCGGTCCGCAAGGGCGGGCATATGTCGGCCCGGACGCGCGTTGAACAGAGTCCGGGCCTCTCGCGCCTGCTTGACGAGCGCCTGTCGACGCTGGGCGACCCCGTCCGGGGCATCACGATCGACGGTGTTGCGCGGGAAGGTCTGTACCCACTGGCAGCAAACGGCGTCTCGACAAAGCCGATCACGGAGGCGGCCCGCACCTTTCTGCAGGCGCTGACGGTCGAGCAACGACGCCAAACGCTGCACTCGATCGACGCGGACGAGTGGCGAACCTGGAACAACATTCATCTCAATTGCTGGCGCCACGGGATCATGCTGGAGGATCTGTCCGACGCGACCCGGAAGCTGGCACTTGACCTGCTCGCAGCAACCCTGTCCGCCCGAGGGTTCGGCCAGGCTCGCGATGTCATGCGTCTGAACGGCCTGCTCGCCGTCGTCTCCGAGAGTCCGGACGAGTTCGGCGAGTGGCCGTACTTCCTTTCCATCTTCGGCCAGCCATCCGACTCCGAACCCTGGGGATGGCAGCTCGACGGTCATCACCTGAACATCAACTGCATGGTGATTGGCGATCACCTCGTGATGACTCCAACGTTCCTGGGATCGGAGCCTTGCGACGGGGGCAATGGGCTGCTGGAAGGCACCAGGGTGTTTGTCACCGAAGAGCGAGCCGGACTCGATCTCATTCGTTCGCTGGACGACTCACAACAGTCGAGAGCGGTGACGCGCCCGTCCATTCACCCCGACGATCTGCCACAGGAACTCAAGCACCCCTTCGACGGCCGCATGGTCGGCGGGACCGGCCACGACAATGCGGTCGTGCCGTACGAAGGCGTTACGGCCAGCGACTTCAGCGATGCCCAGCGCCGCCTGCTGCTATCGTTGATCGGAACATACGTAGGCTGGACCCGGGAGCATCACGCCGACATCAAGATGCGGGAGGTGAACGCGCACCTTGACGAGACCTGGTTCTCCTGGATGGGAGCGACGTCGGACGACGGACCCTTCTACTACCGGGTGCACAGTCCCGTTGTCCTGATCGAGTTCGACCATCACCCGGGTGTGGTATTCGACAACCCCGTGCCGTCCCGCAACCACATCCACACCATCGTGCGCACCCCCAACGGGGGCGACTATGGGGTCGACCTGCTGCGCCAGCATCACGAGCGCTATGACCACTCGCACGGAACCCACAAGCCCCGCCGCTGAGTGGGCAGGAGGTTCGCATGTCAATCCCCGTCGGCCTCAATGTCTGGTCCCGCCTGGTGGAGCGGATTTTCCCTTACCTGGACGAAGTCCTGGCTCCATTCGATTCCCTGTGGGTCCCCGACCATGTGCAAAACAACGGTCGCAAGGTCGGCGAAGGCTGGACCCTGTTGTCCTTTGCCCTGGGGCGCTATCCGGACAAGACCGTCGGCCACCAGGTCCTGTGCAACAGTTTTCGCAATCCGGCCCATCTCGCGAAAATGGTGGCTACCGCACAGGCCATTTCAGGCGGACGCGTCGTGTTGGGCATAGGCGCCGGTTGGAACGAGGCCGAATATCTCTCGTATGGCTGGCCATTCCCGACGGCGAGAGAACGCATCGCGCAACTGGCCGAGGCCATAAGAATCTGTCGCCTGATGTGGACGGAGGCCCCGGCCAGCTTCGAGGGCCAGCACTATCAGGTCAAGGATGCCTACTGTGAGCCGGTACCGGATCCGATACCGCCGGTGATGGTGGGTGGCTCCGGCGAGAAATACACCTTGCGCGTCGTGGCCGAGCAGGCCGACTGGTGGAACCATGTCTTCGAAGACTTGGAGACCTATCGCCACAAGCAGGAGGTTCTCAAGTCCCACTGTCGCGCGGTCGGCCGTGACTACGACGAAATCAGGCAAGTCATATGCAGGGTCATCTTCATCGCCGAGAACGAAAGAGAACTCAACCGCCTGAAAGCCGATCCCAATGTCAGGTCCGGTGGGAATAGCCTGGTCGGAACGCCGGAGCAGGTCACGGAAACCCTGCTCAAAGAAATCGATCAGGGCGCGGACATGTTTGTGGTCAATCTCTCCGATGCCCCGCGGGTAGAAGGGACGCATCTGTTTGCGGCGGAGGTGATGCCGCATTTGAAGCGGTGAGCATCCCTTTGCGGGCACCCAGGGTTCGACTCGAGCCGCCGCCAGGCGGTGAGAGAACGCGCAGGCGACGCAGTCGCCGAGCGGCCCCGAAAGGGGTGAGCCGCCGGAGGCGGCGAATAGTCCCTGCCTCTCCGCCATTACGAACCCGATAGACTCACGCGAAGAAGTCGAAGAGAATTTGACGCTTGCGGCGACGCTGTGGAGCTGTGATGCTCCTGGCATCCCGTACCGTTCGGAGAGGTGCCGGAGTTGGTCGAACGGGCCTGACTCGAAATCAGGTGTGCCCTTGCGGGCACCCAGGGTTCGAATCCCTGCCTCTCCGCCAATTTAGGTATGTAAGATTCTGAATTGTTTTATAAAATACCTAAGTACGCGAATGTAGTTATCACTTAAAATATCAGAATAATGGCGGAGCGTTCCCTGCAAGCGTGGAGGAGTGGATGGGGGCAACCGTTCGGGCAAGCCGTTACGCGTGACCGGAGCAGAGACCACCAGACACTGAACAGCACCCGCATTGCGCCGCGTCGGTCGTGACTGGTTCGGGGCCCAAAGTCGCGCTAGAGGCGGGCTTCGCGTTGCCGAAAGGAACCGGCGAATCGCGGGCACACAATGGTGAGGTGGTGAGGGTATGCTGCTCGACCTACGTCTCCATCGAGCCAGCATCGACGGCACCAGTGCATTTCTACGGCGACTTCTACGAGCTACTACCTGATGGCATTCGCTGCCGGAGCACACTTGAGATCGTCACCAGACGGCGTGACGATGCCCAACTAGCCCACCTATCGCGGGACGAGCCCGATCTCGTCGTGATCATGGCGAATCCCGGCGCGTCGAGGCCTGACGAAGCTGCATTCGAATGGCGGCAGAGGGAGCCGGCCCAGGTTGGCGAGTTGGTGGACTTGAGAGAAACGGTGCCCGATCAGACTCAGACCAAGATGGTGGCAATCATGGAATCTCGTTGGTACGACCATGTTCGGGTGCTCAACCTGTCCGACATCTGTCTGCCATCGCTTTCGGGCTTAGTTCGAGCTTTGAACGCTCGACAGGGGAACACCGGAGACTCAGTGTTCACCTGTCCACTCAGGGCCGCAGAACTCGACCGGAGACTCAACCCGCGCTGTGGAACAGTGGTTGCGGCTTGGGGCTACGAGAATGCGGCTGTATTCACTGGCCGAGGCCGGAGGGCGTACGAGACGGTGATGCAGCGCGGGCTAAGAGTCGTCGGGGTGGAGGGCCGTTTCGCTCATCCGAGCAGAAGCGGTACATGGGCCGAAGATCTCGACGCGATGTTGGGCGACGGGTGAGATGCGGCACATGGACGGTTGTCGACAAGCGGGCGCGCCGGGACCACTTATCCGAGGAAGGGAGGTCGGGGTTCGACGCAAGCGAACTTCGGCGTTCGTGATCCAGTCCCGGCGATTGTGGTACGTCCCTCAAAACCAGCACGATCAAACGGTTACGGATGGGGCGGCGACCCGGCATTATGGTCGCACGGCCTGTTGCCGCCGTTGGCCGCTAAGGCCTTCACTGTGGATCGAATAGAGGGGCAAGCACTACATGAAAAGCAGAAAGGGGCTCTGATGCCTTGTGACTACAAGGTGATACGTAAGGACAACGAACGCCGCTACGGAACGGATATCGGTCGCATCGGACGGATGCTCCTCTCGGATCGATACGATGACCGGACACACTTCATCTACGAGCTGCTGCAAAACGCAGAGGACGCTCTAGCGCGACGCGCCGGCTGGCGGGGACCGAAGGGGGTCTCGTTCGATCTAGACGGCGAGAGGTTGCGCGTGTCGCACTACGGCGTGCCATTCGACCAGAGAGATGTGGCGGGGGTATGCGGGATTGGCGAGAGTACGAAGGGCCTGACTGCGATCGGTCGTTTCGGGATCGGGTTCAAGTCGGTGTACGCGTTCAGTGATCGGCCTGAAATCCATTCCGGGTCCGAGAACTTCGCGATCGAGAGCTATGTCTGGCCGGTGGCAGTTGAACCCGTGGAGCGCGAAGAGGAAGAGACGGTCATCCTGATTCCACTCAGGGCCGATGACGGCGAGGGTAAGGCCGAGATTGCAGACGGATTGTCCCGACTGGGTGCTTCGTCGTTGCTGTTCCTTCGAGAGATCGATGAGGTCCGCTGGAGCGTTGATGGCGTTCCGGCAGGCCTCTATCTCCGACAGGCAGTGGAGGCAGGACCTGGTGTCCGCTCCGTGACTGTCGTCGGGCAGAAGAACGGAGAGCCGGAGGTGGACGAGGAATGGCTGGTGTGCTCCCGAGAGGTCTATGCCGACGACGGGCAACCGGTCGGCCATGTGGAAGTGGCGTGGTCGATCGCAGAGGACGAAGAAGGGGGCGCGAAGATTCGACCGGTAGAGCGCTCCCGACTGGTTGTCTTTTTTCCGACGGCCGTTGAGACGGACCTAGGATTCCTAGTTCAGGGGCCGTACCGAACGACACCGAGCCGGGACAATGTCCCGCGACGGGACGACTGGAACCGGGCATGCGTAAGCGAAACCGCAGTACTCCTTGTGGAGAGCATGCGGTGGTTGCGAGATCACGGCATGCTGGATGCGACGGCGTTGACGTGTCTGCCCTTGGATCCGAGAAGGTTCGAGGAATCTATGTTTCGGGAACTGTTCGATTGCACGAGGGATTCACTCAACCGTGAAGATCTCCTGCCGGCAATCGGGGGCGGGCACGTGAGCGCCGAAGACGGTCGTCTGGCGCGGACCCAGGAGTTGCGGGAGCTGCTGGACCCCGGTCAACTGGGGGTGCTCGAAGGGGTAACGAGGCCGTTGCGATGGTTGGACGGGCAGATTTCGCAGGACAGAACGCCGACGTTGAGACAGTATCTAATTCGGGTGCTTGAGATGCGAGAGCTGACACCGGAAACTCTCTTGCCGCGCCTGAATCTGAGCTTCCTTGAAAGCCAGAGCGATGAGTGGATCGAGGGTATGTACGAGTTCCTCGGGTCGCAGGTCGCGTTGCGCCGGCGAGTGCGGTCGTTACCGGTTGTTCGGCTGGCCAATGGATCGCATGTGGTCGCGTTGGTGGATGGAGAGGCCCAAGCGTTCCTCCCAGGGGCGGTGGAGACGGACTTCCCAACTGTTCGGCAAACCGTCTGCCAGTCGGAGGGCGCATGTGAGTTCCTACGATCACTGAATCTCACTGAACCTGACCCGGTGGACAATGTCATTCGGAACGTCCTGCCGAAGTATCGGACGGCGGAGGCGGGGGTTTCGGAATCGGAATACGCATCTGACATTGAGCGCATGCTGGCGGCGGGTGAGACGGATTCCCAGTCACAGCGGGACAAGCTGGTGAAGGCGTTGGGGGACACACCGTGGGTTAGGTCCGTGGACGCCGGCAACGAGCATGGCTTGTGGGCGAAGCCCGGTGACGTATACCTAACGACGGAGCGGTTACGGGATCTGTTTAGAGGCGTCCAGGGCGTGCTGTTGGTCGACGGCCGAGTGGCAAGCCTAAGAGGGGAGAAAGTGCGGGAGCTATTGGAACGATCCGGCGCTGCACGGTATCTGCGGCCCGTAAAGGTTGACTGTGACCTGTCATGGCAGCGGCTAGGCGAGATCAGACGGGATGAAGGACTGGAGCGGTCTACGTGGGAGACGATCGAGGACATGGGAATACTAGGTCTCGATGCGCTGCTGGAACGGCTCCCAACGCTGGAGACGTTAGAACGCACCAGGCGGGCTGCAACCCTCTGGGAAGCGTTGGGCGACTTACATGATCGTCGCGGAGGCGGCGTCTTCAACGCCAGCTACGCGTGGGGCTTTTACCAGGAAAGGAAGGTCGCGGTTTTCGATGCGGCATTCGTGCGTGTTCTCAACGAGGAGCGATGGATATCGGATTCGTGTGGCGGACTGCGGGAACCCGCATCCATCATCTTCGAGGAAGTCGGCTGGTGCCCGAACGGATTCCTAGAGTCGAAGATCCGCTTCAAGCCGCCCCTCGTCGAGAGGTTGGCGAGGGAAGTGGGAATTGAGCCCGGCGTCCTTGATCTCCTGCGGCGGCTGGGGGTCACAAGTGAGGCCGAACTCCGAGAGCGCCTTGACTTGGGTGACGAACCGCCGGAGTCAACGAGGAATGTGGAGGACGGCGAGTCGGAGGGAGGGACGCCGGTCGAAGATGAGTCCGATGGGGGTTCGGAACCGTCATCGGGTGCGAAGCCAGGTGGCGATAGTGAGACTTTGAATGAGGGAGACGGCGGAGACGGAGAAGGGCCGTCCTCCGAACCAAGCACCGACGCCGACGAGACGGAGGACGGCGAAGGTGATGGTGGCCGAAGTGAGGAGAACGCTCCGGAATCGCGGTTTGTGTCCTACGTTGGCGTTGTTAGCGAGGGTGGCGAGACCGATCCAGACGGCCTAGAGCACGCGAGGAGGATGGAACTCGAGGCGGCTGCTATAGAGTTGATTTTGAACCAAGAGCCGGATTGGCGACGCACGCCAACCAACAACGCCGGGTTCGACCTGTATCGAGGCGCCACGATTGAAGCGGCGACGGAGTGGTGCGAAGTCAAAGCGATGACGGGGACCCTTAAGGGTCGACCGGTGGGGATGTCCCGAACCCAGTTCGAGTGGGCGCAGGAATGTCGGGTGGCGTATTGGCTCTACGTCGTCGAAAAGGTGGGAACCAGCGATGCAACGATGGTTCGCATCCAAGATCCTGCGGGGAAGGCCATGACATTTACATTTGACCACGGCTGGCGGGCTGTCGCCGCCGAGCGAGACGACAAGGAGTCTGAATGACGACAAAAGCGGGGCATCGCGTGATCGGAATCCGACACGCGCTGAAAGCGTTCAAGGACGCCGGGCTCGTCGACGACGGACACAACTTCCCAGAAGATGCAGTCAAAGACGTGACGGTCGGCACCCTGAGGACGGCGGTGAGTTTCTACCGGATTGGTGCCCGACGCGGGGCCACGGAAGCCTTTGATGCCATCCTAAGAGGCGAATTCGACGTCGAAGAACGCGACGATGGTAGGGTCGTAAAGGCTAACGTGGACAGTCTTTCCTGGACGCGCGGACTCTGGGTGATGGTTGGAAATCGGCGTCGGCGAGTCAAGAGGCGGAGTTACCGATTGCGCATTAGGGAATTGGGGTTCGACGATTAGTGCCACGGGCTGTATCGCTTTGGTGTCTTGGGCAACGGCACTGGGTGTCAGAAAACGCGGGCCGACCGCCTCGGGCTCGTTTTGAGCGCAGGATCTGCATCGGGCGAGATATCTACGAGGAGTTTCGGTATCGCAGCAGGTCTTCCGGAGTTACGTCGGACGCGGGAACCAGCCGGTAGTGCTTCTCCTGCACGACCTTGATCTCTCCTTGGTCCATCGCAACCTCGAACATCGCGATCAGATCGTCCTCCGCGAATTGGGTGAGGATGGGGCGGCAGATCAGTTCCGGTAGCCGCTCACGGCACCAGAGTAAATCCTGCTCAGACTGAACGACGGACAACTGATCGCTCCCGCCCTTGGCTTGGACGGGCAAGACGAACTGCCTGCCAGTGCTGTCCACAGCGACATAAATCTCGTCAACCTCGATTTGCCCGATATGGGGGACGGTCGTCCGGAGATGGTTCTGAAGGGAGTATGCGGAGACGCCCAAGAACACATCCAAGAGGCGGTTGTACCGGATTTTTGCTAGAAGCGCTTGCTCGTCGGACATCGCGTGAGCGGAGACGATCTCCGGTGTGGCGTCTGGAATCTTGATCGTCATCAGCGCCGAGTTCGGGACTATACGATTGACCGTCACGAGTCGAAACGTGTAGGCGGCCTGTCCGGCGCCGCGAATTGTCCACTCTTGGCCGCTGGGAGCCGTCTGCAAAATGGCATCGGGCAGCGGACGACGGTAACGAAAGGTGTAGAGCACATCGCCGAGGTTCCTGGGAACGGGAACGCCGAGGTCTGTTGCCGCATCGACCAAGTCTTCCCGGACAAACTCGACTTCGATGTCGCCGGAACGGTACCGGTCGAGGAAGACACGCTCGATTATGCTGTTGTAGCTCATGCCTTGGCGCGAGCGAGGTCGCGCTCGATGTCCTCCTGCTTGCGCTTGGTGGCACCGCTCTTGCGGTCGCGCTTGGCGATGGGAACTTCCACGCTCCAGTAAGCGGCCGCCTCGGTCATGTCCATGCTGAGAAGATTGGTCGAGCCAAGTGGGGCCAAACCGTTGGGGCGGGTTGGCGCCACGCCGAGCGATTCGAGGACCGATGCGGCGACTGCTCTCGCCAAAGGGGGAGGAACGGAATTGCCGATCTGCCTAGCACCGTGCCACTTGGTGACGTGAAACCGAAACCAGTCCGGGAAACCGTGGAGACGTGCCATTTCCCGGACGGTGATGCAGCGGTCGTAGCAATAGTGGATCGGCCGCGGGCTAGTGAATGCACCTCGCGCGGAGTCGGTGCCTGCCCGAAGAGTGTTCGACACGCCGTCGGCGGCTAGTTTATAGAACCGGGATATTGGCTCGACGGCGGCCTGGCGGGTCTCGCGGAACCGTCGGCGGGAGACGTCAGTATGTGCCGTCCGCAGACTTGCGGTGAAAAGCCGAGGATCCCATTCGCGAACGTAGCCGAAGTGCCATGCGTCATTGCTCAAGCACCTCATCTCTCTGGCGTAGGCGCCTAATTCCGAGGGCCGCGTATCGATGCGTACGGTGTCTGAGGAAACGAGTTCGTCGTAGTCCTCTGCGTCGGGTAGGTCCTGCAGCGCGTCCCGACACGTCGTCGGCGGTGAGAGGATCTCAGGCATCGGGTAACGCGGCGTCGAACCGCCGTTGGCGCCTAAGAGAAAGAGGCGCTGCCGATCCTGTGGCACGCCGTAGTGGCGCGCGTTCAGAACCTGCCATGGGAGTGTCACAGAATAGCCCGCCGCCTGGAATTCGGCGGTCAACTCATCGAGAAGCTGGCGGTGTTTGCCGACAGTGAGTCCTCGGACGTTCTCGAGGACGAAGACGGAAGGCTTGAGTTCGACGACGAGGCGAAGGAAGTGCTTGATGAGTTGGTTCCTGGGGTCGTCGAGAGCCCGCTTGCCGATCATGGAGAATCCCTGGCAAGGGGCGCCTCCAACGATGACGTCTATGGGAGCCGATAGTCCTCGGCGGACATCCGTCCCGCTGATCTCGGTAGCATCGACGCACATCGTTCGGCAATGTGGGAAATTGAATGCGTGCGTTGCCGCGTGGACGGGATCGATCTCAACTGCAGCAACGACATCGAATCCGGCTTGCTCGAATCCGAGTCCTAGTCCGCCGACGCCGGCGAACACGTCTAGCACGGTTGGGCGGGTCACGAGGCGCCACCTTCGAGAAAGCGGACGAGGCGTTGTCTGACGGAGTCTAGGTCCGCCGTTTCGCACTCCCAGACGATGCACACTTTCCAGTCGCGGTCTGCGAGGTCGCGGACATTTCTGGCGTCTCTGGCCTTGTTCTTGCTGACCTTCTCGCTCCAGTAGGCAACACGGCTAGTGGGCAGTCGCCCCTTGCGGCAATCGTGGCCGTGCAAAAAGCAGCCGTGGACGAAGACTACCTTGCGTCGCGGCTTGAATACGAGGTCGGGTCGCCCAGGTAGGTTGCGCCGATGGAGGCTGTAGCGGTAGCCCATTCGGTGGAGCATCCGCCTAACGGCCATTTCGGGGCCGGTGTCCTTCTGTCGGACAGAAGCCATGATCTTTGATCGGATCTCGGGTGTGCGATTGTCGACCACTTCGGGTACTGTATATCCCTACAGACGACTTGGCAACGGATACAGGAGCTAGCTGGCTGGCGTGGCTCATGCAAGACCCCTTCAACACTTGCGACTCCGCAATCCACCACAGGGTCAACCGCGAACGACCCCCCGATCCGTCGGCTGCACCAGGGTGTCCTTCGGGTCCCGTGCACGCTCCGACCTCGCTAGCCCGAAGTGACCAGCCTGCGCGCACGTGCCATCGTGCGTACCCGACATGGGCAAAACGGGAGGCTGGTCGTGCCCCTCCGCAAGGCCGATGTTGTAGAGGATAATGAAACGAATAGTGGCGGTAAGCGCAAGAACAGGGCGATGCGAGACGCCAGGCACTTCGTTATCGTTGTCTGGTCCGTCCGCGGACGAGCAAGCGTAGCTGTGCAGTTCGGGAACCAGATATCATCATCGTTGCAATGGGGTGAACGGACCCATCCCACCAGGGAATACACACGATGATCACTGAAAGCTCTTTCCAAGCCCGCGCTCGGACCGTCGATCATCTCGGGCGCGAGCAAATCGCCGATTGCCCCACGGCCATCTCGGAACTTTGGAAAAACGCATTTGACGCTTATGCGCGGACCGTTGAACTCAACATACTCGACGGCAAAGAACCCGTCGCGGCGATTGTTGACGATGGTCACGGCATGAGACGCGAAGAACTGCTGCAAAAGTGGCTGATTGTCGGGACAGAGACCAAGGTTCTCGCGAACGATACAACCTTGCCGGACCGAAACGGCCTTAAGCCTCGTCCGAGGCAAGGGCAAAAGGGCATCGGGCGTCTCTCCTGCGCCAATCTCGGCCCGATCCTTCTTCTCGTTTCCAAACGGAAGGAGGATTCATTTGTCGCGGCCCTGATCGACTGGCGCTTGTTCGAAAATCCCTTCGTCAATCTTTCCGACATTCACGTTCCCGTTACGGAATTCAACGAATGCGAAAACCTATTCTCGCAAATGCCTAACTTGGTCTCCGTGCTGTCCGAGAACGTCACCGGCGGGAAAGACAAAGATCGGAAAGACCGTCTGCGTAACGCATGGGCGGATTACGATCAGCTTCAGAACACTGAAGGGAACCAGGTCTCTCCAGCGCAGACACCGTCCGGCCTGATTCTGTCTTCGATCTCGAGGGTGTCATTCGAACCTCGGCACGTAAAAAGATGGCCGGTCTGGACCGGGCAGTCTGAACACGGGACCGCCTTGCTCATTTCGGGTATCAACTACGACCTCAGGGTTCACATTGATAGTTCGGTTCGCGATGCTGCAGCCGATGCAGCGAAAGAGCGTTTTTTCGAGACGCTGTCCAGCTTCGTCGATCCATTCGTGGACCCTACTGATCAGGCAGGTTCCGGGAACGACCTTCAATTCACTTACGCCGCACGGGTATGGAACGGGGATGCTCACCGACTAATCGTGGGAACCGACAAGCAGTTCGATAAGCGCCAAGTCGACGATATGGAGCATCGCATCGATGGTCAGGTTGACGAACTGGGGGTGTTTACAGGGCGTGTTCGAGCATTTGGCGAATGGGTCGGAAGCGATTGCGTCATCAAACCGCCGGACGACGTAACGATTCCCACACGGAGCGATACCCTGCTCGGAGCGTTCCAGATCTACATAGGTTCGATGGAATTCACGGGAGGGGGAGCGAATACGACGCATTCCAAGGCCGAGTTCGAACGATACAAGGCGCTTGCTGCCAAATACTCCGGGTTCATGATCTTTCGCGACGGCCTACGCGTTCTTCCCTATGGACGAGCGGACAACGACTTCTTTGAAATCGAGTCGCGTCGCACCAGAAGCGCTGGGCGGGAGTTTTGGAACCACCGCCAGATGTTCGGCCGAGTCGCCATCACGCGGGAAGGTAACCCAAACCTCAAGGACAAGGCCGGTCGCGAGGGCCTTCTCGACAATCGAGCCGCAAAGACATTGAAGGAGTTGGTGTCAAACATTCTCAAGCAATCGGCCCGCCAATATTTTGGGTCCGCGTCGGAGCTGAGAAAGGAACTCCTACCCCAAATCAAGGATGACAACCGACGAAAACGAGCAGCGGAAGCCCGGGCCCGGCTTAGGAAGCGACAACGTCAAGAGTTCAGCGCCAAGCTCAGGCGCTTTTCTCGAGATCTACCCGAGTTTGCAAAATCGGTCGAACAATACGTAGACGGACTGACCGTCGAAACAGAAAACGATATCGCCAAGGCGCGGATTGCACTCGACGATTTTCGGCAGCGTACCTTCGATTTCGTGCTTCCGGGGGAACCTAAGAGTCTAGGTGCGCTGGAGGCGCGATACGCGGATTATCGCCGCCAGATGCGCGCGGTCGAGTCCGCGCTCAAGATGCTGCATGAGGAATTGGATCGCAAGATCGAAGAGATTCGACCGTCCAACCCGCGCGCCTCCCTGGAGGAACAGCGCAAACGTCAAGCTGGCCAAATCGGGCGGCGAGTCGACACCTGGAACGAGTCCATTAACGCACTTCAACGGGCGGAATACGCGAGGATCAGGGATCTGGTCAACCAACGGAAAGACCTTTTCCATTCGGAAGCCGATGGACTGTTGCACCGGTTCGACACGGGAAATCTCCCGTATTCGGAAGTCTCGAAACTCATGGACGGGCTAAAGCAGCGGATCGACGAAGAGAACGCCGATTTGTTCGTCCCGTATATCGCGGCTCTGCAAAACCTCCAAGAGCGCATCGATCTCGAACACCTGGCCACCTTCGGAATGGAAGAAATCGCGGACCTTCGCATTGAGCTGGAACGATTGAACAGCCTGGCACAACTCGGCATAGCCGTGGAAATCGTGGGGCACGAACTTCAAGGCTACGATGACATCATCGGCTCCGCGCTCAATCAACTGCCGAAGGACGTGCGCGACAGTTCGGCGGTGAAGGACATCGAGTTCGGATATGAGGGACTTACCGACCAACTCAGATTCCTTTCGCCCTTGCGGTTGGCTGGCCCGAAGATCCAGCGGTGGATTACCGGAGCGGAAATCGCCGACTACGTTTCGGAATTTTTCGCCGTTACGCTCACTAAGAATAGGATTTCAATGATTGCCACGCCTGGTTTCAGAAACCTTCGCGTGTTCGATCAACGGTCCCGCCTTTATCCCGTATTCATCAATCTGATCAACAACAGCATCTATTGGCTGGGATTGAGCGACAACGTGGACCGGCGTATCGTCTTGGATCTCGTGGGCCGAGATGCCGTTGTATCCGACAACGGGCCGGGCGTCGAACCGGAAGACATCGACAGCCTGTTCAGCCTATTTTTCACCAGAAAGGCACGTGGAGGCCGCGGCGTGGGCCTGTATCTCTGTCGGGCGAATCTGACGGGCGGCGGGCACAGGATTCGATACGAACCGGACGCGGCAGACATGCCTTTATCGGGCGCGAATTTTGTCATTTCATTCGGGGGGGCCGATTTCGATGGCGAATGACCACTATCGCACTTTCGTCGACGAAGCCTTTGTCAAGCCCATTCGGTCGGTCCTGATCGTCGATGACCAATATCCAACCTACGACGAAGTCCTGAGACACCGCGATTCACTGAAGTCGGACCAAGGGCACGTCAGCCAAAAGAACTGGCAGAAGAATCCGGAGCGGATCAGAAAAGTAATTCGCAGGTTTCGAAAAAATGATCCTCCGCTCTTGGTTGATATCCACGATGGCCAAAACGTCGACCCCGAATCGGAGACGGTCGTCGCCGAACATCTGCATCAATCGGACTTGCTGGTGCTCGACTATAACCTCGAAGGGACTACCGGTGGCGGCGCTCGTGCCATCGAGACTCTTCGGCATCTGATCGGCAACGATCACTTCAATCTAGTAGTCATCTACACGAATGAGGACATCGACACTGTATTCGAGAGCGTTCGCTGGGGTCTTTTGGCACCGACGCCGAACCAATTGACCGAGGAGCAGCGCGATCAGGTTGTGGATCTGATCGACGACGCCGAAACTGGGTCGATGGGGCTTCATGATCGGCTGAGGAACAGCATAGGGAGCGAGCAGTATTTTTATTCGAGGCTCGACCCTTCAAAGTTTGGGCAAATGATGGAAAACGGAGAGGCGCCATACACCACGTTTCGTCACGATTGCGAAGAAGCAGGGATCCATGCTTGTCATTACGGATTGGTTCTTGCCTACTATCTGGATATCAAACAAGACGACCATCTCGGTCAGATGACCACAAGAGCCACGGACGACACCCTGACGTGGTCCACCGACGCCTCGCCCAAATGGATTAAGGGGAATTCGCTATTCGTGTGTTTCTCGAACAAATCCGACGATGATGATCTGCTGAACGACCTTCGGTCGGCTTTGTACAACTGGAATCCTCACCCCTCAAGGTTGTTTCTCACGAAACTACGCGCGGTCGTGGACGAGCGCGGCGTGGTCGCACAAACCCAGGCTCTGACTCAAAAACATGCGATGGCCTATTGGTACCATCAACTCATGGGCGCCGACCAATCCGAACGACTCTGGCGTGTTTCGGAAACCGTCGTTCGCCACTCCGACAATCTCATGAGCGAGATTCTGCCAGACGTAGAGCACTTTGCCCTCGAACTGATAAATGCAGAGGCCAATGCCGGAGAGTCCCGCCAGCGCTGTCGCCAGCATTTCGGTGTCGATTTTTCGAGTGACGAGGACGAAAAACTAGCAATGCTGGAACACAACGCGTTCGTTTGCAGCAAAGAACCGGTCGGATGGCATCTGACGACCGGGCACGTATTCTCAATGGAAGACATGCTATGGCTATGTCTTTCGCCCGCCTGCGACATGGTGCCGTCTCAAATGAAGAATTGGAGAAAGAAACTGGTGGGTGATCGTCTCCCCTTTGTCGCAATCCAGCTTTATCCAAGCGGCAAGTTTCCCAAGGATATCCATTCGAATCGTTACGTATTTCTTAGATCAAATGACTCTGTTGAAATCTATTGTTTCAACCATCCGGCGAGCAGCGATTCCGCACCGCGATGGGAAACGCTTCATGCAGAGAACGCTGGCCGGTTCCTCGAGGGAACCTTCGAGCTTTCGGTATGGCGAACTCAGCAGAAAATTCCAGACGAAGGGCTCCAAGAGCAGATTCCCGAACTCGTCGTGAACCGCCACTCCGCCACCGTCGTCAGTCAATTGCGGTACGAATACGCCCTCAATCTAATCCAGAAACTCGGCCTTTCGGTCACCCGTATCGGACTGGATTTTTCCGGGGGAATCGATTGACCATGCCGGACCGTCAAAAACACCGATTTTCAGCGATCGACCTTTTCTGCGGCTGCGGGGGCCTGTCGCTTGGCTTGCGCAAGGCAGGATTCAAAGTTCTGGCCGCCGTCGACAACGACCCGCTTTCCGTCAACACCTACCGAAAGAACCACCGGCGCACACTTCTGATCGAAAACGACATCCAATCGGTCGAACCAGTCGCGATCATGCAACAACTCAATCTCAAGGCTGGCGACTTGGACCTATTGGCGGGGTGTCCGCCGTGCCAAGGATTTTCGACCTTGCGGACCTTCAACGGCGCATACGAAATCGACGAGCCCATGAATGATCTCGTGTTCGAGTTCGCTCGGTTTGCGCGAGTCCTCCTGCCTAAGACGCTTATGATGGAGAACGTTCCCGGCCTGATGAACGATGATCGCCTCAGAAGGTTGCGAAGACGCCTGCGCACTCTCGGATACAAGTGCGATGCAAAGGTATTCGACGCCGCTCGCTTCGGAGTTGCCCAACGCCGCCGGCGCATGATCCTGCTAGCTTCGCGCGTTGATCGCCCGGTTTTCGCAATGCCGACACGCAGGGAAAGAACGGTGGCGGAAGCCTTACGGGTCCTGCTTGAGCCGGAAAACTCGGAAGACCCGATCCACAACTATCCGGTTCGCCGGGGAGATCATGTGTTGTCGCTGATTCGACGCATTCCCAAAGACGGCGGCAGCCGTACCGATCTTCCCGAGGAAGATCAACTCGAATGTCACCGGAAGTTCGACGGGTTCAAGGACATTTACGGACGCATGGCTTGGCGCAGACCGGCGCCAACCATTACCGGTGGGTGCATCAATCCTTCGAAAGGGCGGTTTGTTCACCCGGAAGAGGACCGAGCGATCACGTTGCGCGAAGCCGCCGTGTTGCAAGGTTTTCCCAAGGGGTACCTTTTCGACCTAGCCCGGGGGAGATATCCCGTTGCCCAGATGATCGGGAACGCCTTCCCGCCGAAGTTTGCCGAACACCACGCAAGATCCTTGTACCGGCAACTTGAGGCATCGCTTCAGAATCGGAGTTTGACCGCTTTGAGTTGACGGGGCGTGATTCAAGGCAATTTCGAGTTCGGGTCTAGATCATCTCTGCCCACCTTGCCACTGTCTTCCCCGTCACAAGTCCATGTGACGGTCCCTTTCGATGGGCCTGCTGGCTACTGAACGGTAAAGCAAGGCGTGTCGCATGGCATTGGCGCTGACGGACGTCGGCTGGGGTACCGCCGACCGCTGCAGGAGGACGACGAAGGCTAAGGTGCTCCTCGCAAGGCAGACTCAAAACAGGTAACACCTTTTTTGGCAATGATATGGGCGATCACAACAAGAGGATGACCGCGTGAGGGGCGACACGATAATTGCCGACGTAGCGCGGTCGATTGGGGTCCGGCACGGCGAGCGACCGCCGACGGAGCGGGAATTGGCGCAGCGACTCGACCATGCGGAGTACGTTCGCGCAGGTTCAATGGTCAACTGGCATGCTTGGCAGCCAGCCGGGAGGCTATCGAGAGATCCGATCAGCTGCTCGCTATGCTGTACAGGCGCTGTGCCGGCCTTACCGAGAACGTTGGTCGAATCGTTGCCGTGGTGCACGGCGACGAGGGCGGGGTACTTCCGCTTGATGCCATACATGGACGTTGGCAGGTGCAGAGTCCCCGATCCCCTCACCCTTTGAGCCCGCTTATCGTCGACTACTGGAATCGGCAGGAGTAGCCTCGGGGCGAGAGAGTGCCCGGCCGACAGCTCGTTAGGTGCCGATAGTCTCTTTCAGCGGATGCGCGCCTCGGGTTCTTTGGTAACTTCAAATCCTTCAACGCAGCCAGGTCGAAAGTCTTGGCGGGCACGCTGCACTTCGTCGTGTTGAAGAGACGCCATGATCGGTCTCTGGCGCGAGCGGGCGCCGCCGGTAGTGGGCGTCTTGTTGGGGCCACTCCGGGATAGGGTGAACAATTGGACGGTGGCGGCGTTCTCCCGCAGCGGAGCGGTTAGCAACGACCGGAAGGAGCTTCCGGTCGCCATTGACCGGTTGCGGGACAGGCGACTCGGTTGGGAATCCATGGCCGTTGGGTGGGGGCGGCTGCGGCGTGCTATACGGGTGGCGTCGTACGGATGAGAAAGGCGGACGACGGATCTCACCGAATTGATTGCCAAGGGGATGGAACACTCCCGGCATGACCGGAAAGTCCGAGGGGGTGAGGCTTGAAGGAAGATCACAAAGCCGCTGACGGCCGGGTGACTGTGGAGGGTGGAACGGTGGACACGGATTTCCGGACTCCTAGCTTCCAGGCGCTAATGTTACCGACGCTTCGCGCTCTCGAAGACCGATGCGACATTGCTTTTTCTGAGGTGTGGGCGGGTACCGCACATGCGGCGGGGCTGACCACCATAGAAGAGCGCGAGACGCTATCCGCCGGAAAGCGAATGGAGTTCGCGAATCGAATCGGCAGATGCCTGACGCACATGAGGCATGCCGGACTGGTTGAACGCGTCCAAAGGGGCATCTATCGGTTGACGGCGGAAGGAAGCGATCTTCTTTCGCGTAGTCTGGAGAAGATAGGCGTGCCGATGCTTCGTAACTACCCTGCGTACAGGGAATGGTTGGCAGCTGAACGGGGGGACTTCGACGTTGTTGATCGCGTCAAGGAAGCGTTTGATCGCCAAGGCTCGGACACGGTCTCGGACGCCGGTCCACGGGATGCACCTTGCACGGAGGCTGTTTCCCTGTTGTGGAGTGTTGACGACGCCGTTGAGTTTGTCATCGATTATGATCCCGAGTTCGGGATGCTCCCTGCGTTCGCCGAAGCGCTTGTCGAGTACGCCACCTGCTCGACTTGCGGAGCACCGCCGCAGGCGCACTTCGTTTCGTGCCCATGCGGCAAGGACGAGCCGATCAGCGGCAGCGCCGACACGAGCGGTTGGACCGGTTATCGCGTCGACCGCATTGTGTGGCGAAACGCGTTGGAAACGCTCTGCAAGAGGGACCGGCGCCGCGCGTACAGCAGAAACAGTGACGGGCGGCAACGGCGACAGGAGCGGATCCGCTCCTCGAAGGAGCCTTCGTATACGCCTGGCGACATCGAGTTGCTGCGGGAAATACAGAATTACGCCTGCTACTACTGTGGCACGTCGATCCATGAGAATCGCGACGTTGAGCATCTAGTCCCTTTGAGCCGAGGTGGCTCGAACGGGTTTGACAACATCGTACTCGCGTGCCGTTCCTGCAATCGTGAAAAGTACCTTTGGACTGAGCGGCAGTACTGGGGGAAGCTCCGGAAGCGGTTATCGCCAGAGGAATATCAGCGCTGGCGCGCCCGGGCAAAGGCGATCAAGGGAGAAAAGAAAGCTCGGCATCCGGCAGGCCAACTGTCGTCAGGGCGACTGAGAGAAAACGGCTAATCCATTAGCGTTGATGACTCGGCTCCGCGCCGAAATTGCGCTCTTCAAGATTGGGCGAAAAACCTTGGCGCTCCGTCACTACCAGTCTGACGTCGCGGGTAGCGTGAATCCGGATGGGCGTCGCGCCTCGAGATTCACAGAATTCGGTAGTGACGGGGGGCAAAATCGGCCTCCAGGCCAGTGGCGGCAACGAGTCTGCTAAACATTTTCTTGATGCTGGCGTGATGATGCGATGTTAAGGTGCCCCGCAATCACTGTCGCCATAGGCGACTTTGCCGGGACGAAAGAGCCCGGCGTGTGATGGCACCGGAAGGTGCTAAACAGTGCCTCGCTGCGACAGCGCAGCATAGGCGGTCGACGCATCGCAAAGGCACGGCACGTCATGTTTGCGGTAGCGCGCGGATGGGGGCGATGCCACCGACGGCCAGGGAGCCGCGGGCGCGGGATACCGCGCCGGCCGGGGAACACTCCGGCGTGGCGGCGCACCAGGTCGTGGTGCGAAGTGTCGTGCGGGACCGCGCGGCGCGGAGCGTGCCGAAGGCTGGCGGGCCAGATGTCGGAAGACACGCCGCGGCTGCCGCATGCGACGGCGAGGGAATACGCGTCGACGGGCAATACCGCACATGTGCGGGGTCCGGATGCCTTGAGAGCAAGGCAACGGGTCGCCCATTAGAACTAAGCTCCTTGATCGACCTGTCCCCGGCCGCAGTCGCGGCCGCGGGGCGCGGCCGACGCTACGCCCTGGCGCAGGCGGCGGAGACGCTGCACCGTCTCGGCTACCGGGGCTTGCGGGCGCGGGGGTTCAAGGGCAGGCACATCGAGGCGCTGGTCGCCGAGTGGCGGCGGCAGGGCCTGTCGGAGGGCACGATGCGCAACCGGATGGCGCACCTGCGCTGGTTGGCGAACAAGATCGGCAAGCCGGGCATCGTGCGCAAGGACAACGCGTCCTACGGCATCGGACCGGGGGCGGACGAACCCGACGAGCGGCGCGCGTCCTTGCGGTGAGCGGCGCAACCGAAGCACGATCCCCGGCGGCTGCGGCGGAACCGGCATGCGCGATCTGAACTGGGACCTGCTCCAACTGCAGCGGCGGGCCGGCGAAGGCTCGCACGGCACCCGCCGCGACCGTTCCTACGCGCTCGCGCAGATGGCGAACGCGCTGCACGAGGCGGGCTACCGCGGCCTGCGGGCCGGGGGCCTCAAGGGCAAGCACATCGAGGCGCTGGTGCGCGGCTGGTTCGAACGCGACCTGTCTCACGCCACCATGATGAACCGCATGGCGCACGTGCGGTGGTGGGCGGACCAAGTCGGCAAGGGAAACATGGTCAAAGCCAACGCCGTCTACGGCATCCGGCCGCGCTCCCACGTATCCGACGGCGCGAAGCGCCGCGACCTGGACGAGGCGAAGCTCTCTCTGGTGAAGGACCCGCACGTCAGAATGGCGCTGCGGCTGCAGGCGGCGTTCGGCCTGCGCCGAGAGGAGGCGATCAAGTTCGCGCCGTCGTACGCCGACCGCGGCGACCGCATCGCGGTGAAAGCGTCCACCGCCAAGGGCGGTCGGGCGCGTGAGGTGCCGTTGCTCAAGGACGGCCAGCGGCGTCTACTCGACGAGGCGCGGCGGCTGGCGGGAGGCGGCGCGATGATCCCGCCGGGGCGCAACTACGCCGAGCAGAAGCGGGTCTACGAGGACGAGACCAAGGCGGCGGGCCTGGACCACATGCACGGTTTGCGCCATGCCTATGCACTCGACCGATACGAGGACTTGACGGGCTGGAAGGCGCCGGCAGCGGGCGGGCCGGCGCGCGACACGATCACTGGCGAGAAACGGCGCATCGACACGGCGGCGCGGGTGCGGATCTCCCGGGAACTCGGTCATGGCCGCATTGAAATCGTTCGTCAATACGTAGGTTCGTGAAGCTGGGAGGGAGCCCGCGTTGGCGCGCGGGATAAGGTTCTTTTTCGAAGAACGAGAGGAGGTAGGAAGTGCTGCACGCGCCTCGCGCGGCCATCTTGGCGCGGGAATCGGAAAGAGGAACAACGAACCGTGACGCGACGACCGAAGCCGCCGCGCCGTCGGTCGCGAAGGCTTCAGCAGCGCCGGTAGCGCCAGCCGGTGTCGCTGATGGAGTGCGCCCACTCGCGCTCTTCGCGCGGCTCTGGATCCGGGAGCGGCGACCAGTATGCTGCCGATGGCTCGGGCTTCGGCCTCGCGTTCCAGGGCGAGATACCGCGGTCCATATTGCTCGCGCGATGAACCCTGTCTGGCTTGGCGGCGAAGTCGTCGACGATGCCGGCTTCGATGGCGTCCCGGCGCTTCTGCGCGCGTTCGATCTCGCGATCCTCGCGGCAGCGTTCGCAGAGGAAGTCGCCTTCGGCCCGCTTGCGGTAGGCGCAGCGGCGACACCCGCCTTGCGCAACGAAGTGCGCGCGTCGACGGCGGCAGGAAGCGGCGCGGCGGTCCAGGCATCTCTGGCAGGCGGTGGCGGGCTTGCCGTCGCGCTTGATAGCGACGGGATTCTTGCATCTCTTGTGGCAGCATTATGTGGAGTAACGACTTATGTGGAGTTGCTGCCCATAGCGTCACTCCCCCATCAGGCACATAGGCTTTGTCGACTACACATAACATTTGAAGATTGGTCTCCCGGCGGCCACCCCGGCCGCCCTTCGAACAGGAGATCGATCTTGGATTCAACCAACACAACAACAACGAACGACCTTCCACTGGAACGGGTTGTTGCGCTCGCGGTCGGCGAACTCGAGCGTCTCGGCTACAGCAGTCGCACGCGAGACCGCTATCGGGCGACCTGGCGCCGGCTCCTCTCATTCGCTCAGGACAACGACCTCGGCCCCGGGTACTCGGATGAGCTGGCCACTCGCTTCGTTGACGCGTTTCGCCCTCCTGTCGGAGAGCGCCTCGAGCCAGGCGACCACTGGCGCCGCAACATGGTGTACGACGTCAAGGTGCTCGGAGACTTCAAGCGCGACCGGCGCATCGTCCCCTACAGCGTGGACAAGCTGACGGGCACGCTTCCGCGCGCGATGAAGAAGCCCCTGCGGGACTACGAGCGGTACTGCACGGAACGCCTCCGCCTCCGGCCATCGACTCTCGCCGGGCGGATTCGGGAGATCGCGCAGTTCCTGCATTTCCTGCTCTCGATGAGGAACGTGCAGAGCCCTCGGGACATGCAGCCCGGCGACGTGACCGCTTTCGTCGTTTCCCGGGAGCATTACCGGTCCAAGACCATCTCGGGGATCGTCTCCTGCGTGCGTCAGTTCCTCAAGTTCCTCACCATGCGCGGCACCCTGCGGCAAGACCTCAGCCAAGTGCTGCCGACGGTCCGCATCGTCGCGGACGCCACCATCCGGCCGGTCTGGGAGCCGGAGGCCGTCGTCAGGTTGCTGGAAGCCATCGACCGCAGTTCCCCGAGGGGGAAGAGGGACTACGCCATCCTGCTGCTGGCCGCTCGGCTCGGCCTGCGACCCGGCGACATCGCCGCGCTGAGACTCGACGAGCTGGACTGGGAAGCCGCGTCGGTCAACATCACGCAGTCCAAGACCGGCGCACCGCTCCGGCTGCCGCTTTCCGAAGAGGTCGGCGAAGCGCTGATCGACTACCTCCGCTTCGGCCGCCCGAAGACGGAGCATCGCCAGGTATTCCTCAAGCTCGCGTCGCCGGTCGAGCCATTCCACAGCGGCAAGAACCTGTACCAGCTCATGGCTCGTTGGCGATACGCCGCAAGGATCGACAACCGCAGAGGACAGCCGCCGGGCCTCTATTCCCTTCGACACAACCTGGCAACGCAGTTGCTGCGGGAGGAGGTCCCCATCCATGTCATCTCCGAGATCCTGGGACACGCCGCGTCCGCCACGACCATGATCTACGCCAAGGCCGACACCGAAGCGCTACGCGGCGCCGCACTGGACACCGAGGAGGCGCACCATGTCGAGTAGCCAACGCAAGCCCGTGTTCGAGAGTCCGCTGGCGCCGGTGATGGAGCAGTTCGTGCGGGAGCGGCGTGCCATCGGCTACCGGTACGACACCGCGGCTTACCATCTGATGCACTTCGACCGTTTCCTGGCCCGCGAAGCGCCGCAGGACGAGACGCTGTCCCGTTCGGCGACCCGGAAGTGGCTGGCCAGGCGCCCGCAAGAGAGCGGCGGCGCGCAACAGAACCGCGTGGGCCTGGTCCGCGAGTTTGCCAAGTTCCTGTGCAGAACCGGACAACCGACGTACGTGCCCGAGCGATCCCTGGCGGCGAAGCGCGACAGGGGTTTCTCGCCCCGCATCCTGACCCACGCCGAAGTCGGACGCCTGCTCCAGGCGGTCGACGAGTTCGCCCCGACCGCGAGGTCACCGTTCCGGCACCTCGTCATGCCGGAGGTCTTCCGCCTGCTGTGCGGCTGCGGCTTCCGTGTCGGTGAAGTCGTCAAGCTGCGGGTCGCGGACGTCGACCTCAACCGCGGGGTGCTGACCGTCCGCGACGGCAAGTTCGGCAAGGACCGCCTGGTGCCTCCCGCCCTGTCGCTCGTCAGGCGTCTGCGCGCCTACGACGCGGCGATGGGCGGCCGGCCGGACGACGCGATCTTCTTCCCGTCGCACCGCGGCGGGGGGTGGCGCTCGGGGTCGGTCTACGAGTTGTTCCGGCAACTGCTGTTCCGTTGCGGCATTTCGCACCGCGGCCTGGGCAGCGGACCCCGCCTCCACGATCTCCGGCACACCTTCGCCGTCCACACACTGCTCCGCTGGTACCGCGAGGGCGCGGACATCGACGCCAAGCTGCCGGTGCTCGCGACCTACCTGGGCCATCGGTCCGTTGTGGGCACGGCGCACTACCTCCATCTGACAGCCGAGCTGTTCCCCGAGGTCACCAAGCGCGCTCACGCCGCGTTCGGCGACGTCATTCCCCGGAGGACGCACTCATGAAGGCAGAGGACTTTTCCGTGCACCTGACCGGCTTCCTGACGCACCACCTCGCGGCGCAACGGAACCTGAGCCCCAACACCATCAGGGCCTACCGCGATGCGTTCACCCTGTTCCTGCGGTTCTGCCGCGACCAGCGTGGGATCGCGCTGGAACGGCTGCGCCTGAAGCACATCGACGTGCCGCTGGTGGAGTCGTTCCTCGATCACTTGGAAGACGACCGGCACGCGTCGATCCACACGCGCAACCACCGGCTCGCGGTGCTGCATTCTTTCTTCCGCTACGTGCAGTCGGAGGCACCCGAGCACCTGCTGCGGTGCCAGCAGATCCTCGCGATCCCGTTGCGCCGGCAGCCGCGCAAGCTGATCGGCTACCTCTCCAAGGAACGCCTCGCCGAGATTCTCGCGCAGCCCGATCTTCGCCACCGCGACGGACGCAGGGACGCGGTGCTGCTGAGCGTCCTCTACGACACCGGCGCGCGCGTACAGGAACTGATCGACATGACTGCCGGCGACGTGCGGCTGGAACCGCCCGCGCAGGTCCGGCTGTTCGGCAAGGGTCGGAAGATGCGCGCCGTGCCGTTGATGGACCCGACGACCGAACTCCTTCGCGACCACCTGCGCGAACACGGCGTGGACCGCCCCGAGAAGTCCGCGGAGCCGATGTTCCGGAACCGGCAAGGCGGGCGACTCACCCGTTGGGGCGTCCGCTACATTCTGGACAAGCATGTCCAGGCCGTGCGGAACGCCCGCCCGGGCTTCACGCAGCCGGTGAGCCCGCACACCTTCCGGCACACCAAGGGCATGCACCTGCTCCAGGCCGGCGTCTCGATCGAGATCATCCGGGACTTCCTGGGGCACGAAGCCGTGACGACGACCCAGATCTACGCCCGGGCCAATCTCGAGATGAAGCGGAAGGCGCTTGAGAAGATCGCGGACGGATCGACGTTCCCGGACATCCCCTCGTGGAAGAACGACCGCAGCCTGCTCGAGTGGCTCCACGCCCTATGACGGAGAGGGCGCGAGATCCAGGCACCCCGCCGCGTAACCGCGGCCCGCCGCACGTGGCCGGCGACACTTATGTGGAGTCCCAGCGGCTGAGATCGATCAAATTCAGCCACTTGCCTTTGCAACTCCCCATAAGAACTCTCGCCACATAATGCGTGTTATGTGTAGCTCCACATAAGGCGCAGGCGGGCAGGCCAATTCGGACGTGATATCCGGGAGGGAGGGTCGCGCTCCACTGGGCGCGCAGCAGTTCGAGGTCCATATGGGTTCTCCTGTTCAGGCTTTGGTTGCCGGCGCGGCGTGCGTCGGCGCCTGAACGGGCTCACGCACGCGCAGACCGGTCACCTCGCATACGCGAGGTCGGAGCGAAGCGGAGAACCAGCCGGGTTGACCGGTCGAGCACGCGTGGCACGCTGGCCGGGTTTACGACGGACGGGACGCTGGCGGGGTTGACGGGCGGAAGCGGTGACCGATGCGCGCGTCCCGAGCGAGACGGCATTCGGAATGAGAAGGACTGTATCCGCGTCGCCGCGGCCGACTTCGGTATTTTGTCTAGCGATTTGCTAAACAAGGAGATCACCCGGTCGGTGGCGGTTATATGGCTATCGGGGCTATCGGCGCAGCCTCGCCGGGCGGAGCCCGGAAGCGCCAGCGATCGTTACCCGAATGGGCCGAGACCGCTTTGCGGGCTCGGTTGGCCGAAGGGCAATAGAGCGCGAGCCGAAGGCGGCGCGCCGGAGCATCACCGCCTGGAGGCGAACGCCTCGAACAGATAGCGCTCGAAGCGAGTCTCGCGGAACCGCGCGGACATCCAACTGGTGTTGGAGGACCTTCCCTAGGGTAGCGACGACCACTTTTGGTCGCGCTTAGACTTTTTCGGGGACGAGTCAGCGTGGCATGCTGTATACACATCCATAAAATTGGCGCAATCGGGATGACGACAAGATCAGATAGTGGTGACGAACAGGTCGACCACCAGGCACTTGGAGATTTGCTCGCAGGTGTTGGGGAAATAGCTCGCCAACTAGAACCCATCGCAGCAGTCGCAGGACAAGTAGGCAAATGGTTAGAGCCTCTGGCGCGCTTGCACGCGGCGGCGGCCCCGTTCGCACACGTCCTGGCCCGACACGTCTCGGCAACCTTCGCAAGATGGGATAGCGCGGAACGCCTGATGGAGCGTGGTTGGATGCCCCACCATACGACGCCCTTCGAATTAGCTACCAATCAACTCGACGACATCGAGGCGTTGCGGCGAGCACTGCTCGCGTACTACGAGGAGAACTGGCGAGGAGTAAGGTCCAAGATCGAAGTACGGCTGTCGACGTACAGCATCGACGATGAAGCGAAGGAAACGTTGCGCGAGGCATTGGGCGCCCACGAAGTCGGACACTACCGAAGCGTCTGCCGCCTCCTGTTCCCGGAGATAGAGAGGCTCTTTCGCAACGCGCTATTCGGCGGTCGGAGGGGCAACATTCGGCACGGGGAGTTCGTCAAGAGGCTTGTCGGTCGCGAAAGGGACGGCCGCATGGGGGAAGGCGAGCCTGACGACGGGAGCCTTCTCCTTGCAGATTTCCTGACTGGAGGCGCTCACGAGTTTTCGGTCTTCGAGTATCTGACGGGAGATCTCAAGGAACGAGGGGAGATCAAGGGGCGGCGGGCGTCAAGGACGGGCGAGTATAGGCCTAGCTTATTCGTCAACATCTCTGATGCGAACATTGAAGCAGCACGTGGAAGCCCAATTCCCACACGCCATGCCGTGGTGCATGGATTGGTCAACTACTCCACGCCGCAGAGCAGCCTGAACGCAATCTTCATCGCTGACTATGTCTTTTCGGTCATCTCTCAGCTCGAGCGAGACACGGCGAAATTCTCTTCGGGCGGCGCGCGGTCTCCGACGTCCGACGCCGGTACTCTAGAATCGGACGCGCGCCGGGAGCCTGTGCTCCCAGCGTAGCTGCGGAAAGCGAAGCCCACCCCTTGGCATATCGAGTCGCTTCCGCCCGGGGCGGTCCTCCGAGTCATGTCCGTGGGATCTATGTGCGGCGAAGTCGACGCCCGGTCAGAAACCGGCCCGCCGGGCGATTAGCAACGTCGCGAGAGTCGAGCGTACTAATTGTTGATGGCCGATCATGGTTGACACGCGATGCCCATCACGAAAGCGCCTTCCAACGTCTTCGGGGACTAAGGGATCAGAATGCCGACCAATAGGCGAGGATTCCGTCGAGATCCATGTCGGCTTCTTGCAGGCGGGCGCGTGCCCGTTCCACGACATCTGTCGGAAAATGGTCGGAGCGCGCAACGACGATGGCCTCGAAACTAAGCTTCAGAAGATCGCGCTCCTGCAACATGTTGAACCCGTCCGACGCGGTTCTTTTCAAGACGAGGTCTGTTACCGTGCGGACCTCGCCTTTGTTTTTGATCGCCTGACGGGTCCGCGATAGCAGGACGGTCTTGCCCCGCTCTTCTCTCAACAGTTGCTCGAAGGCGTAGATGGTCCGCCAGACATCATGGGCCACGGTGCCGATCTGGGCGGAAGGCTGAACCTGGATAAGCTGGTGGAACGCGGCGTCATAGACGTCGTCCGCTCCGCGGGCTCGGGCGTTTTTCATGTACACCCGGAGTCTCTGCGGGTCGTTGCAATTGGCGATGTTCTTGAGAACGCGGGTTCGGTCGGGCGGAGTCATGTCATTGACGAGGGTGGGGTTTGAAGTAGGGTGATCGCGCCTTGCTCAGTCGATCGAATGTGGGGCCGGAAACGCTACGACCGCCGGGTTCGCATCACTTCGCTTTATTGAGACTCGCGATGTCATGCGCATTGATGCTATCGCGATCACGGCACGGAATCGAACGGACGAGCTTCCCGCCGAGAGGATCTGGCCCGGTCGTCGATGAGTGATGCCTCGTGGCGGGAGTTGCTCGAAACTCAAAGGCCAGACCTCCGCGTCGGCTGGCGCCGGAGGGTGGCAGTTGCTAAGTGCCCATACGGCGTGATCTTCTATTTCGGCATCGCGGTTGGTGATGCCGACTTGAATATGGGTGATCGGGCGAAAAGGATGGAGGACGTGACTGCGGGTGCAATCGCATTGGCGGAACGTTACAAGCGAAATCCGGTCCTTCGCGTGCTGGTAGGGCTGATCCCATATGGCTCCACCGCAGAGGTGGCAGCGCTGGGAGTGGTGGACAGAATCCGCGAGGATCGCTCGCGGACGTTCTTTGACGAGTTGGCAAACGGCAACGGCATTGAGAATCCGGAGCTCCTAGAGTCGGAAGATTTTGTACATTGCTTTTTCGCGACGGCGAAGTTCGCGCTGAATACCCGTCGCCGCGAGAAAATTCGCATGTTCGGCCGACTACTGAAGTGCGCAGCCTTGGCGGACAGTGGATTGTCGGATGTGGACGAGTACGAAGACTTCCTTGGGATTCTTGACGAACTCAGCTACAGGGAGCTCCGCGGACTAGCCATTCTCGACGGGTTTAGCGAATGCCCGAGGGCAAAGGACCAAAACGACATGCAGTGGACAGTTGCATTTTGGGATGATTTCTGTCGGAAGCTGAGTGCGGAGTTGCAACTCCCCGAGGATGAGGTCGCGGACTACATGCGGCGGATCGGCCGCACGGGCTGTTTTCAGGAGCTTGCGGGGTACTACGATGGACCCGTCGGCGTTGGCAAACTCACACCAACCTATATGCGGCTGAAGGAGTTCGTTCGAGAGAGGGCTTGAGGTTCTTCGGATCTGTCACCGTACTGTCGCGGTGACGTAGCTCGCCCACTCGGCCATCAGTTGGCGTCGCCGTTCGAACAGATCGCTGCGCCGGTACGCGGCCTCGACGCGGTCGCTGTTGACGTGGGCCAAGGCGAGTTCGCATACCTCGCGGGGCACGTTGGTGCGCTCCGCGGCCCAGTCGCGGAAGCTGGACCGGAAGCCGTGCGGCACCGCGCCCATGCCGAGTTCGCGCAGCAGCTTGGAAAGCGTGCTGTCGCTCAGGACTCGACCTGTCGGCGAAGGAAACACGAGTCCGCTTCTGTCCGAGAGTTTGCGTGCCTGGTCGAGCACGGCCACCGCTGGCCTCGAGAGCGGTACGCGGTGCTCGAGCTTGGCCTTCATGCGTTCCGACGGCACTGTCCAGGTGGCCGCGGCGTCGTCCACCTCGTCCCACCGCGCGCCCCGAACCTCGCCGGAGCGGCAGGCGGTCAGCACGAGGAACTCGAAGGCGAGCGCCGTTGCGCGGTGCGCCTTCGACGCACGCACCCGCCCGAGCGCTTCGGGCACCTGGGCGTGCGGTAGTGCCCTCTGGTGCTGGCGACGGACGCTGTTCTTCGGCAACGCGGCGGAGATGGCGTCGCCTGCGGGGTTGTCCTCGCGGTAGCCCTGCGCGACGGCCCACTTCATGACCGCGCCGATGCGCTGCCGGACGCGCCTCGCGGTCTCCCGCTTGGTGGACCAGATCGGCAGCAGGACCTCCATGACATCGGCAGTGCTGATGCGATCCACGCGCTTGGCGCCGATCTTCGGCACGGCGTAGTCCCGCAGGCTGGCGCGCCACTGCGCTGCGGACTTGCCGCCGTCCTTCCAGTTCTCGGCGTGGATCCCGATGACCTCCTCGACGGCCTGCCCGAAGGTCGGCGCGCGGCTGGCCCGGTCGCGGGGGTCGCGGCCTTCGGAGACGATCCGCGCGTTCGAGAGCGCCTTCTGTCGCGCGCGGGCGAGCGTGACCACCGGGTAGGCACCGAGTCCGACGTTGGCGGCTTTCCCGTCGAGGCGTATCCTCTGCGCCCAGGACTTGGAGAAGCCCCCGGTGGACGCGCGCTTCACAAGAAGGCTCAGGCCGTGTCCGCCGCGTCCATCGCCGTATCGGCCGGGAACATTGACGGTGTTGACGAAGGTGGCGGAGAGTCGCTTGGGGCGTTTCATCGAAGGTGAAGCTATCACTTCGGTTATCATATTTATGGGAAGTATGCGCGCATCTTCGAGAAACGTGGGAGGCGGTCGAAATCGGTGATATGGCGGTCTGCCTCTCCGCCAATACGTCAACAAAATCAAATCGGCGGCGCTTGCGTACACGATTCCCGGTCAGGTTTGCGCGCTGACGGCACAACTGCCGCACAATCCCCTGATCTCGACAACCGCGTTGTCCGGCCGAAACCCGTGCTCGTCCGCGATCTGGGACAGCAATGTCTCGAGTCCTCTCGACTCCACCTCGTCCACGTGGCCGCACGAGGAACAGAGCAGGAACTGGCTCTCGTGAGCATGATCGGGATGGTCGCACGGCAGGTAAGTGTGTGCGGACTGCAGCCGGTGGACGAGGCCGGTTCGCATGAGGAAGTCCAGGTGTCGGTAGACGGTCAGGGGCGCGATCTTGCGTTCCTGCCGTTGCTCCAGCACCGCGATGAGTTCGTAGGCGGAGAGCGGCTGGTTGTGGGCCAGCAATTCCGCGTAGACCGCCAATCGGGCCGGCGTCAGCCGCTCGCCCTTCTCCGCGCAGCGCTCTTCGGCGAACTTGCGCCATTTCGCGGCGAGCGGTGCCGCTCTCGCTATCCGTCTAGCCAATTAGAAGCATCCTCACGAGTCCGCTGATCATACCGGGTGCCGATCATCGAGGTTCATCGGGTTCGGCCGGGAGGCCGTGGATGCCACCCACCGCATCTTCGCACCCAGTGCCAAAGATGCGCCGAGGCCAGGATCACGGCGCCGGAAACGGTGATCGGCTCCTCGTACGGCGACACCGCTTCCACGAATGCGGCCAGCGATAGCAGCCCGAGGCCGACCAATGCGGCGCTGACGAACAGCCTGTTGGCGTTCACCGGCCGTGTCGTCCAGATCACCCGAAGACTCACGGGAACCGCGGCGAGCACCATGACTCGATGCACGAGTTCGCTTTCCGCGGCCTGGGCAACCGCCGGCATCACCGCTACGAGTACGGGCAGGGCGACACAGTGGAGCAGGCACAGCGTCGAGAGCCCGACCGCGGACAGGTCCAGGCGCGCTGTCGGACTCCAACGAACACCTTTGGCGTTAGACGGGTCCATGGGAATTGCTCAGTAGTCCTTGGGTGCTATGGGAATGGATCGGCGGTTTCAATTCCAGCGCCATGTGCCGTTGTCTCCCTCGAAAAAGATATGTTATAACGTACCGCTTCAATGATCGCAACGGTGCCTGCAGTCGTCTTCCGGCACCACATCCCATGGACAACCGGAATGCTGAGTACGACATCGCCGATCGCATCGACGACAGTCGCCTGCGGTCGGGCAACTCGCCGCGACCGGATTCCCTCTCCGGGTACGTCGGCCACGTCGTCGGCTTCTGCAATATGGATCGCATGACGAGCGCGTTACCCAGCCCTCGTCGCCTGCTGCAACGATGGACTTTGCTTGCCGGGTTGGTGCTTTGCGTCGGGCAATCGGTTGCCGATACGCACCTGCACCTCGATGAACATGAAGAGGAACACTGCACGCTCTGTGCGATTTCCGAACCGGGACACGTTCTGGACGTCGGATGCGTTGACGCCCGGTCGTCCGAATGGCGCCGGTCCAACAGCGCGCCGGTGTTCTCGGCCACCCTTGCTCCTCGCCCATACGAGGTTGGCCACCCCCGCGACCCTCCCATCTCCTGACCGCAACGTAATCGAGTGCGCGACTGTCCTTGGGCGTCGCGCGCCTGTTCGTATTTTTTGGAGATGCACTATGAAACACACGCAACGGCTCTTTGCGGCCATGACAATTTGCTTCGGCGTGGCCGCGACCGCCGGAGAGGCGCCCGACGAGGAACGACCGTCGGGAATTGAGGAGATCATCGTCCTGGCACACCCGCTCGCGGGCGAAGGACTCGCGCAGGCCAGCGACGTGATGGATGCCGACGAGCTCGAACGCAAGGCGGTGGACAACATCGGCGCGACCGTGGGCAACGAGCCGGGTATTCACAACAGTTCCTACGGCGTGGGCGCGGGGCGCCCCGTCATCCACGGCCTCGGCGGCGCGCGCGTGCGCATCATGGAGGAACGGATCGACACGCTTGACGTTTCCGTTAGCAGCGGCGACCACGCGGTCACGGTCGACCCCTTTCTCGCCGAGCGCGTGGAAGTCCTGAAGGGTTCAGCGACCCTGCTCTACGGCTCCGGCGCCATCGGCGGCGTGGTGGATGTCCACACGGGACGCATCCCACACGAAGTGCCGGAGCGCGTCCGCGGCGCCCTCCACGTGCGCGGCTCCGACAACGGCGACGGCAGGAACGGGACGTTCCGGCTCGACGGCGGTGGGGGCAACTTTGCGTGGCACCTCGACGCCTTCGCCCGCGAGGCGGACGACTATGACATCCCCGGGTACGCCGAGTCCGCGGCGCTGCGCGCCCGGGAGGAAGAGGAGGAGCACCACGACGAGGACGAGGACGAGCACGGGGACGAGCACGGGGACGAGCACGGGGACGAGGAGGAAGTCCATGGACACCTGCCCGGCAGCGGTCTCGAGGTCCGCGGCGGTTCCGTTGGTTTTTCCTTTGTAGGCGACCGCGGCTCTATCGGCCTTTCCGTCAGTGGCCTCGACTCCGTATACGGCATCCCCGGACACAGCCATGACCACGGGCACGACGAACACGAAGAGGACGGGCACCACGACGATGAACACGAGGAGCACGCCGACGACGAGCACGAAGACGAGGGAATTCATGGCGAGGAGGCCGAGGACACTCCCGTCGTCGACCTTGAGCAGACGCGCATTGACCTGGAGGCTGATCTGGCCGACCCGTTCGACGGCTTCGAGAGCCTCAACCTGCGGCTCGGCATCAACGACTACGAACACGTGGAGAACGAAGCCGGCGAGGTGGGAACGGCATTCGCGAACAAGGCTTGGGAAGCGCGCGCGGAACTGACGCACGGTCCGGCCAGCGGCTGGCGCGGCGCCCTCGGCGTCCAGCTCGGTGACCGCCAGTTCTCCGTGGTGGGGGAAGAGGCCTTCACGCCCCCCGTCGATACGTCGTCCGGCGGCCTGTTCTGGGTCGGCGAGCGTTCTCTCGGCGAACTCGGTCTCGAGGCGGGCCTGCGCTACGATCGGGTCGCACACGAGGCCGCGCACGGCGACAGCCGTGATTTCAGCGGACTAAGCGCTTCGCTGGGCCTCATCGTGCCGCTCAGCGAGCGCTGGGAGGGCACGCTGCTGGCCGACTACTCGTCGCGTGCGCCGGTGGGCGAGGAACTCTTCTCGGACAGCCCGCACCCCGGCACGGGTGTCTTCGAGATCGGGGATCCCGAGCTCGACCGGGAGAAGGCCCGGAACCTGGCTGCGACGCTCACCGGGCGTGGCGACAGATGGTCCCTGCAGGGAACCTTCTACTACGCGAGTTTCGTGGACTTCATATACCAGGCCGCGACGGGCGAGGAGGAAGCCGGCTTCGACGTGCGCCGGTACGCCCAGGCCGACGCAACGTTCCCGGGCTTCGAGGTGGAAGGCCGCGTTGCCGTCGCCGAGTGGGCCGCCGGAACGCTCGACCTCGGGGCTTTCTTCGACATGGTGTCGCCGGAAATCGATGTCTCCGGCAACAACCACCTGCCGCTCATTCCGCCCGACCGTGTCGGCGTGTCCCTCGAGTTCACGAGCGACCGCCTGCGGGCCAACGTGGACTACGTGCGGGCTTTCGAACAGCACGACGTCGCGGATTTCGAGCTGCCGTCGGACGCCTACGACGACCTGCGTGCGCGCATCGCCTGGCGCTTTCGCCTGAGCGGCACAACGGTCGACCTGTTCCTCGCCGGGCGCAACCTCACCGACGACGAGCAGCGACTGCACACGTCCGTCGTCAAGGACCTGGTGCCGCAACCGGGACGCATGATCGAAGCGGGACTGCGCGTGCGCTTCTAGAGTCATCGCTGGTGCGGTTTTGGCGGGTGACGGAGGTTTGGTGCTTCCGGACCCGTTCGAAACCGCCCGGCGAGTTCCCGGCTGACCACCGGACACAGTCCGGGTGGCCCGGCCGCAAGGTGCCGCCGGACTCTGGCAAGCGCATCGTACGCGCAGGAACCCGGGAGTCAGGCGAATCCCCGATGCGCACAGCCGCCACAGACCGCCGCCGGAACACGCGACTTCGAACGAGCACAGAACATTGGATTCCGCCGCCCGTGCGTCCTGTTAGACTGCACGGCTCGAGCATACCGCCCGAACCATCGATGATGATCAGGAAACGAAACAACGTGTCCGAAGTGACATCGCGCGCAGTTTGTACTGGCGCGGCCGTATTGGTTCTCAGCTATGTGGCGGCCGGCACGACCGCCGCAGAAACATCGCACGGAGCCCACGAACACGGTGCGGCTGAGGTCGAGCTGGCCCTGGAAGGGTCGGACGTCCTGGTGAACTTTGCCAGCCCCCTTTACAACCTGGTCGGTTTCGAGCACGCGCCGCGCGACGATCAGGACCGCGAGGCGGTCGCCGCTGCGCTCGCCGTTCTTGACGACCCCGGGAACCTCGTTCTGCTTCAGGCCGGTGCCGCGTGCACGGTCGTCGAGTTGGATGTCGAATGGGAGATGGCCTCTACGGAGGAGGAAGAACACGAACGCGGCGAGGCCGCGGAACACGACGCGCAGGCGGACGAGCACGACGCGCACGGAGTTCACGACGCCGATGAGCACGATGCTCATGATGCCGACCAGCACGATGAACAAGACGGCGAAGAGGGGCATGCGGATGCCTCGGTCGCGATCCGATACCACTGTGACCATCCGGACCGACTGAACGCCCTGGCCATCACGGCCTTCGAGTCCTTTGAGCGCCTGTCGGAGGTCGAAGTGCGAGCCGTCGGCCCCGGCGGTGCGGTGGCGGAATCCGTGGAGCGTGCCTCGCTGCGGGTGGACCTCCGCGGCCTGTTCGGGAGGTGACGACCGAACCGCCAGCGGTACGGCTGGCGAATGCCGTTTACGGCTATCGCGCGGGTCCTCCGGTCATCGACATTGCCGAATTCGCGGTCTCCCGCGGAGAGAGTCTGTTCCTCGAAGGTCCCAGCGGCAGCGGCAAGAGCACGCTGCTCGGACTTGTCGGTGGCATTCTGACACCGGCCGAGGGCACGGTGGAAGTACTCGGCGAGTCGCTCGGGGAACTCGGGGCAGCTGCGCGCGACCGGTTCCGCGCTGACCGCATCGGGTTCGTGTTCCAGATGTTCAACCTGCTGCCGTATCTCTCCATGGTGGATAACGTGGTGCTGCCGTGCCGGTTCTCGCGCGCCCGCGCCGAAGCGGCCATCGAGTCGGCGGGATCGCCTCGGGAAGAGGCGCTTCGACTCCTTGGGCGGCTGGGATTTGCAAGCAAGGCGCTGCGCGAGCGCCGTGTCACGGAACTCAGCATCGGCCAACAGCAGCGGGTCGCGGTGGCCCGCGCGCTCATCGGCCGGCCGTCGCTCGTGATCGCAGACGAACCGACGTCCGCCCTTGATGCCAACGCACGCCTCAGGTTCGTCGATCTCCTGGTGGACGAGTGCACGTCGGTGGGCAGTACGGTCATTTTCGTCAGCCATGACGCGGCCCTGGCACCGTCCTTTGACCGCAACATGTCTATCGGGGCCATCAACCGGGTGGAGGCCGACGATGCGGGGTAGGGTGCTCGTCTCCCTGGCTGTCAGGAGCCTCGCGAACCGCCGGCTGACGGCAGGCCTGACCGTCCTTTCGGTGGCGGTGAGCGTCGCCCTCCTGATCGGTGTCGATCGCCTGCGAACAGAGGCGCGCACCAGTTTCACCAGCACCATTTCGGGCGCTGATCTGATCGTCGGCGCCCGCAGCGGGCCGATCAACCTCCTCTTGTACTCCGTGTTCCGCATCGGCGACGCCACGAACAACATTTCCTGGGCGAGCTACGGAGAGATTGACGCCCGGCCCGAGGTCGCCTGGACTATTCCCATCTCCCTCGGCGACGCGCACCGGGGTTTCCGAGTGCTTGGCACGGACACGGGCTACTTCGCCCATTACCGCTTCGGACGGGAGCGAAGTCTCGAGTTCGCCGAGGGCGAGGTCTTCACGCGCGTCAACGACGCCGTGCTCGGCGCGGACGTCGCGAGTGCGCTCGGCTACGCCGTCGGCGACCGGATCATCGTCTCCCACGGCATTGGCGACGTGAGCTTCGAGCAGCACGACGAACTGCCGTTCCTGGTGACCGGCGTCCTGCGTCGCACCGGCACGCCGGTGGACCGGACGGTGCACGTGACGCTGGCGGGCATCGAGGCGATCCACGCGGACGACGACCCGCGCCAGTACGCCGGACAGCGTGTCGACGCCACTGGCGCCGTCGTTGGCGCCCTCGAGCCCGAGGCGATCACCGCCTGCATCGTCGGCCTCAAGTCGCGGCTGATGGTGTTCGGCTTGCAGCGCTTCATCAACGAATTCGAGCGGGAGCCGCTGATGGCCATCGTTCCGGGGGTGACGCTGCAGCAGCTCTGGGAACTGGTGGGGGTCGCGGAGACGGCGCTCCTCGGCGTTAGCGCATTCGTGATCGCCGCCGGCCTCGTCGGCCTGCTGACGACGCTTCTGACCAGTCTCGCCGAGCGGCGCCGGGAGATGGCCGTGCTGCGTTCGATGGGCGCCGGCCCGGGCATGGTGTTCGGACTCCTGATCGCCGAGGCCGTGATCCTCGCGGGGATCGCCGCCGTCGCTGGCGTGACAGCGATCCATGCGGGCATGTTCGCCGCCCGCCCGTTCGTGCTGGAACGCTTCGGGCTCTACCTTGCGCCGGGTATTCCCGGCTGGTTCGACGGCGCCGTGGTGGTCGTGGTCACGTTCGCTGCGGGACTGATCGCGGCGCTGCCGGCCTGGCGCGCGTACCGGTTCTCGCTCGCCGACGGCCTCTCGATCCGGACCTGAGGCGAGAAGCGCGACGGGATTGCGGCGACGTTGCGTACAGGACAAAATGCCGCTGGATATGGAGGTTTCATTGGCACGCCGTGTTCTCTGGCTGATCCTCGCTGCCTGCGCTCTGGTCGCGTCCGCTGACACGGACACTGCGATACGAGAACTGGAATGGGAGGACCTGCTGCCCGATGACGAAAAGCAGGAGCCTCCCGCGCCGTCGTGGGTCGACCACTCCGCCATGCCTCCCTTCGACAACTTCCACATCCCCACTGGCATCGTGCCGGAACTCAACGGCCAGATGGTGAAGATCCCCGGTTTCATCGTTCCTCTCGACATCGTCGAGGGTAAGGTCTCAAGTTCCCTGCTCGTTCCCTACTTCGGCGCCTGCATTCATGTGCCCCCGCCGCCGCCGAACCAGATCGTCTATGTGACGTTCGCGAAACCGATAGAGATCGCCAGCATGTGGGACCCGGTCTGGGTGACGGGCAAGCTCGGGATTGAACGCTACGCGTCAGAGCTCGCGGAAGCGGGGTACTCGATGGAAGGAGAGGGGATTGAGGAATACCGCTACTAGTGCGAAAGCGGGGTGGTGGGGACTGGGCAGTCCCGGGCGCTTGCGACACACATGGCACTACCGTAGTGGCACCAACGTTAGCACCGGCGGGGTCCAATGAAACTCAGCATCGGCCTCCCGGAAGAGGACGTCGGATTTGTGGACGCATATGCGCGTTCGCAAGGCATCAAGTCTCGGTCGGTCGTTGTTCAAACTGCACTTCTCGTGTCGCGTATGTCGGAACACGCCGACGACTAATCTTCAGCGTGGGCAGAATGGGATGAAGAGGACGAGAGGATCTGGGACCGATCATCCCCTGATGTTCGCGCGAATCTGTTCTGCTTGGGTCTTCGAGTCTGACGCGCGTATGACGCAGGCTCTTCACTCTGAGGCGTGCCTGGCGCGTTCTTGACTGGTCGATCCGGGTGCGGTGGCGGCCGTGACCCCTGCCGCGGCTATGGCATGTACGTCAACGAACACGGCGCTTTGGGGGAACCGGACCGAGGCGGATCGTCACGGACGGAGCCACGTGAGCAACATCCGGGACGCCGGGTACTGCACCGCCGTGATCGGCAAGACCCACTTTCGGCTGTACCAGGCCGATGACGGCCACACGCGCGACCACGCTTCGGGATTGCATGACTGGGGATACGAATTCGCGCACGAGACCAAGGACACCATCCCCTCGGCGACCCACCGCTGCTACTACACGGACTTCCTGGCCGAAAGAGGGAAGCTGCAGGTCTATGAAGACTGCGCGCGCAACTTCAGATTGGGGCAGAGCACGGGACTCCTCCGCCCGTGGGAACACCTGCCCAACCTCCTCGAAGAGGATGAGCACATCGACGCCTACATCGCCAACACGGCGTCGGACTGGACCAGCCCCTGATGCACAATGTCGAAATCGTAGGCCGGCAAAACGGGGAGTGACGATGAAAGATCCTGTCGCCTATGCGGGCTTCTGGGTCCGGGTCGCAGCGTACCTGATCACTGCAATTCTGCTCATCGCGATAACGGCGCCAATCCTGTATGCAGCAGTTTACGGCCCCGAGTATCTTGAGTCCGAGGAGTGGGTCTACGGAGGGATGGACCTGGTCCTCTCCTTGATCATGGCATTCAGATCCTTGGGCTGAAGCGCCCACATGATTTGGCCGGGTCTCACGATCGGGCGGGATCATCTTCAACCAGCGCGTGGCACAATCCTCCGCGCAAGCTCAAGCGGAAATGCCAACTACCTACCTACCATGCTGATCAAACACCAGGCGTGGTTCATCGCCATTGCGTCACTGGCCGCTACGGCCGTCCTTGCCAAGCCGCCGCCGCTGTCAATCGACGAGTTGCGGGCCGAGACGTTCGATACGCGTCTCGAATTCGTGCGCGATGTCGAGGGCGGCGCCTCCTTCGATGCGCAGCTCGTCTCCTACATCTCGGCGGGATTGAAGGTCCATGCCCTCATCGCGACACCGCGGGGCAACAAGCCGGCCGGCGGCTTCCCGGTGCTGGTCGCCAACCACGGCCACCATCCGGACCCTCCTCGCTACGGCATCACCGCTGAGGGAGTTGACTGGCGGCCGGGGGACTACTACCGCGCGATTCCGGAACTGTACGCGGCAATGGGGTTCCTGGTGGTAGTGCCCGACTATCGTGGCCACAGCGACTCGGAGGGATTCCAATACACCGACGGGATCCTCGAGTCGCTTTACTACACTGAGGACGTGCTCGCACTTCTCGCCGCGCTCGGCGACGTCGCGGATGCCGATCTGGAGAGTGTCTTCATGTGGGGCCATTCCATGGGCGGAGAAGTCACGCTCAGGGCGCTGCTGGCGACCGATGTCGTCAAGGGCGCGTCGCTGTGGTCCAGCGTTGGAGGCGAGATCTGGGACCAGGCGTTCTACTACTCGCGCTACGAAGCTCCATTGGCCGTGGACGGTGCCGAACATCCTAAGGACGTGATGGACAAGCTCCGCGAGGACATCGCGGGTCTGGACGGACCTTTCGCCTGGGAACAAAGCGAGCCCCTGCGGCACCTGGAGCATCTTACGACACCCCTCATCATCCACCACGCGATCGAGGACCGCGGCGCTGCCTACGTGTGGTCGGCTCGACTTGCGAAGGAACTCTACCTGCGGTCGCGCCGCTACGAGTTCCACACCTACGCGGGAGACGACCACATGTTCAAGGGTGCGGACCTCGAAGAGGCCGCCAGGCGTGATGGGGCGTTCTTCCGCTCTCTCATGGTTCGTTAGCGCCCGATTCACGTCGAACGCGGCCTGTTGGTACGAGAACAGCCGGCGAGTTATTCGCGACGACGTACTCCGAAGTCACAAGATGATTGCCTGGGGACCTGGAAAATCGATCCCACCCGACATGTATCCCTGATGTCATCGTCCTTGTAGTGCGGGAGTTATATGTCTAACTTATTGATAATAAAAACTATTGTATGACTTTAGAAAATGTTCGTTGACGTGATTACACCCACCCCGACAACTTACATTCGCAGTACGGTCAGCGTATACTTGCCGGCTCGAAATGCACTGGCTGCGCGGTGAGTGCCCGGCCGGCGCGAATTCTGGAGAACATGATCGATGAAGAGAACCAACGGACAGAAACCGGCGTTTCAGGTTACCGCGCTCACCGCGGCCATTGGGGCGGTCCTGGCGACGCCAGCATGGGCGGCCGAGGGTGCGGCCGGAAACGTCATCGAGGAGGTCATAGTCACGGCGACCAAGCGCGAGGCGAGCGTGCAGGATTTGCCGGTGGCCGTGACCGTCATTAACAACGAGTTGATCAACGAACTGCAGATGACCAACGTCCTCGACCTGGACAAGGTCGTTCCGGGACTGAAGGTCAGGTACGTCGGCGCGGACCCGTCCATCATCGTCCGCGGCGCGGGGACGGCGGGCACCAACGATGTCGCCGTCCCGATCTACGTCGACGGCCTGTATCGACCGCGCTACGGCCAGGGTCTGGCAAGCTGGCTCGACATCGAGCGCGTGGAACTGCTGCGCGGGCCGCAGGGCACCCTGTTCGGCCGCAATACCTTCGGCGGCCTGGCGAACATTATCGCGCGCAAGCCCGACGCGACGGCTTTCGACTGGGGTGGCGGTGCCACCATCGGCGACTATGCGTATCGCCGCCTCGAAGGGTTTGTGAACGTGCCGCTCGGCGAGGCGGTGGCGTTTCGCGTCACGGGCAGCGACACTTTCCGCGACCCGCTGATCGAGAACGTCTATAACGAGGACGGCGGCATGCGGGATGACGACAGCGTCTACGCCCGCGCACAGTTGCGCGTCGATCTGACCGCGTCCTTCGACGTAACACTATCGACCACCTACTGGAAGGACGACTCCAACGGCAATGCCGACTACGCTGGCGTGATTCTCGGCATACCGGTCAACCCGAGCACCGGCTTGACCGATGGCGTCAATGGCGTCATGCAGCCGCGCCAGGGTCGGATTCCGGGGACGGAGAACGACAGTTGGCCGGGAAGCGGTGGGCGCAACCAGGCGGGGACCTTCGGTGAGGATCCGGCCGCCCGGGTAACGCGGGGCATCCACCGGATCAGCAGTGACTTCACGCCGTTGCGCAGGATCGACGAAACTTCGTTCAGCGTGCTCGTCAACTGGGAACTGGGGCCTGTCACCCTGCGCGCCAACGTGGGCAGCTTTGACTACGAGGAGTTCCGGCTCACCGACTCGGACTTCTCGCCCAATCCGACAAGCTGGGCGGAGCGCAACGCCGGAGTTACGCCGCCGGCATCCACTGGACGGAGTTACTGGGCGCAGTGCTGGGGTGGGCCATCCTGCGGCCTCGCCGCGGGCCAGCGAGTGAATTCCGACGCCACCCAGGCCGACATCAACCTGACGTACGTTGGCGACGGGCGGTTGTTGTGGACGCTGGGCTATTTTTCCTACGACGACTCGGGCGATGGCGACACCAGCAGCGAGTTCGTGTGGGGCTATACGGACACGTCGGCACCACAGAACGTGACCTGGGGCCACTGGCTCTACCAGGGCAACGGCGGCACCAAGTCGACGGCCATCTACGGTCAGGCCGAATACTCGCTTACCGACCGTCTGCGCGTGACGGCCGGCGTGCGGCGATCCACGGACGAGCGAAACTTCTTCAACAAGTACGTCGACTGGGGCCCCAGCGTCCACGGCTTTGGCGCGGGCTATACCGATGCGCATCTTGAGGACCCGGGCAGCCGCTTCGCGTCGTGGCCGGTGTTCGTCGAAACCGAAGCGAGCACCACGGGCCGACAGACGGGCAAGGCGTCCCACGTCGACTGGAGAGCGTCGTTTCAGTACGACATGACCGACGACAGGATGCTTTACGCCTCGGCTGCGACCGGTTATATCGCCGGGGCCATTGAAGGCGGAGGCTCGACCGATCTGACGGATCCGAACGAAGTCGACTCCTACGAAGTCGGGTTGAAGAACAGGCTTCTCGACGGGGTCATGGTGCTGAACATTGCGGCGTATCAGAACAGTTATGCCGGATTGACCACCTCGTCCTTCGTGGCGCAAGGTCAGACCATCGTCGCCGTCGGATCGGTGGGCGGAACCATGACCTCCAGGGGACTCGAAGTCGAGCTGACCTGGATGCCGAACGTGGATCTGAACATCAGGAGCGGTCTCGCGCTCAACGACTCGGAGCTCGAGAACTTTGGCCGCTCGGTATTGAACCGCGTGTTCCGCAGCGGGGGCGATCAGCAGATCGTGACCACCACGCCGTGCAACCACACCTGCTCGCAGGTCTACGTTCTCGACGGCAAGGATGCGCGTTTCTCGCCGAGCTACACCCTGTCGGTCGACGTGAGCTACGGGTTCAACCTCGCAAACGACAGGGGCCGGGTAGAAACTGGCCTCTACCTGTACCGTTCCGCCAGTTACAAGACCACCAATATCGAGTACTTCTTTACGCATCAGGACGCGTATACGATGGCGGACCTGCGCGCCAACTGGAGCCGCGACGACTCTCCACTGACCATTCAGGCCTTCGTCAAGAACGTGACGGATGAGGAAGTGCAGATCGGCGGCGACCAGTATAGCCAGGGGCGGGCGGTGGCGGACTTCAAGAATCCGCGCACCATGGGTCTCCGCGTGGCCTGGAACTTCTGACCGCGCGCTGCCGGCCAGCCAGTCGTAGTCGACGAAAAAGCCCCGCTCGCCGGGGCTTTTTTTGTGACTTCCCATTGGCAGCGCTCCGTACCGGGTAGCGCACTCCGGCGAAACCGGGTTACATAGGCGCCATGTTGGAGTCGATCATCCGCGCGCTGGAGGCGGGATACCAGGCGCAGCAGGCCGGGAATCTCGCCCGGGCGGAGAAGATCTATCGGGAAGTCCTTGGCCGCGATCCCGGCAACGTCCATGCGCTCAATCTCCTGGGCATGCTCTGCGTCAACGCGGCGCGGCCGAAGGAGGCGATCGCGTTCATCAAGCAGGCGCTGGCGGTGGACGACAGCGACCCGCAGGCGCACGCGAATATTGGCCTGGCTTACAAGGACACGGGGAAACCGAAGGACGCCATCCGCCATTTCAGGGAGTCCATCCGGCTGGATCCCCGCAACCCCGTCGTCCTCAACAACCTCGGCAACGTGCTGCGCCTCGTGGAACAGCCGCGTGAAGCAGCCCGGTCCTATGAGCGCGCACTCAAGCTGCAACCCATGTTCGCCGAGTGCTGGAGCAACCTGGCCGCCGCGCTGAATGAGTCGGATCGGTGGGAGCGTGGTCTCCAGGCCGTGGACCGGGCGTTGCAGCTCGATCCCGGCCTTGCGCAGGCCTGGAACAACAAGGGTGACATCCTGCTCAACCAGGCGAAGCACACGGACGCCCTCACGCACTACCAGAAGGCTGCGGCGCTCAGCCCAAAATACGCTGCGGCCATGATCAACATGGCCCGCGTGCAGCGCGACATGGAAGCCCCCGAGGACGCCTTCGAGACACTCGACAAGGTTCTCGCGATGGAACCCCGCCACCCCGAGGCGCATCACGTGATGGGCGTGCTGCACGAGCAGACGGGCGACCGGGCGAGCGCGGCGAATCACTTCCAGGCGGCGATCGACTCGGCACCCGGGATGGGGATGGCGCACTACCAGCTTGCGCAGATCAACGGCCGCACCGGCACCGATGCTGAACTGGCCGCCATGCGCTCGGCATGGGGGCGGGGCGACCTGTCCGGCAGTGACCGCATGTACCTGGCCTTTGGCCTGGCCAGGGCGCTCGAGCAGCGCGGCGCATACGACGAGGCCTACGAGTACCTGGCGCGGGGAAACGGCGTCAAGGCGACCGCGCGGCCCTACGACGATGCGGAGACCGCAGACTACATCGACTCCCTCTACAACTGCGCCGAGTCGGCGGCGGCGCGGGTCGGATTCGACGCCGGATGTGCGGACGAGCGCATGGTCTTCGTGGTCGGAATGCCCCGCTCCGGGACCAGTCTGACCGAACAGATCCTCGCGACGCACAGCGCTGTGGCGGGCGCGGGCGAACTGAGCTACGCCTACGACATGGCGCATCGGGTTCGGGACATGACAGGCCAGAAATTCCCGGACAACATGGACCTCCTCGACCCATCGTCATTCCGCGAACTCGGCGAGTATTATGTCTCCCGGCATGCGGAAGCGACGGGCGACCTTGACGCCCGTTACGTGGTCGACAAGACGCCGCTCAACTTCCAGTACATCGGTCTGCTGGCCATCGCCCTGCCGCGGGCGCGCTTCATCTACTGCCGGCGCGATGCAGTCGCCAATTGCTGGGCCATTCACCGGATCCCGTTCGACGAGAAACAGACGTACGCGCACTCGCTGACCTCGCTGGGCCAGTACTACCGCCGCCACCGCGACCTCGTCGAACGCTGGAAGTCGCTGTTTCCGGGGCGCATTCTCACCGTGCGCTACGAGGACACGGTGGCGGACGTCGAGAGCCAGAGCCGCCGCATGCTGAACTTCCTCGACCTGCCCTTCGAGCCCGGAGTGCTGGCTTTCCACGAGACCGAGCGGCTCGTCAAGACCCCGAGCGCGAGCCAGGTCCGGCGACCGATCTACACGGAGTCCGTGGCGGCGTGGAAGCGCTACGAGAAGCATCTCGGGCCGCTGATCGAGGCGCTCGGCGACGCGGCGTAGCCACGAAGTCAGACGGCCCCTTCAGGAACGCCGTGTTTCGCCCCCGCCCCGCGAGTTCAGATCACCATGTCGAACCCCAGCAAGAACAGCAGGGTCACAACGAAGAACCCAAGCAGCGCGTAGGCGACAGGGTCGACCTTGCCCGGCACGACGTACCAGTTCCCTTCCTTGAGCGGCCGCCCTTCCTCTTCGAACTTGCGTAGTTGGCCGCGCACCGTGTACGGCGAGTAGTCCGCCTGCCTGCCGTCGAGGACCAGGCTCGCGATGATCGAGACGACGATGTTGACGCTGCCGCCGATCAGGCAGTACCAGGGCCAGGAGATGTCGGTCTGGCTGGCGACGGCCCAGATGACGAGGAAACCGACCACTACGCCGACCAGGACACCCCGTTCGGTGGCGTGCTTGGAGAAGAATCCCAGTCCGTACATGCTGAGTTTAGCGCCGACGAAATAGGAGCCGATGCGACTCAGCGTCTGCAGTATCGACCCCTCGCTCTCGGCGTAGAGGATCGCCGGGACGATGATCGCGGCGGCCCACAGCAAAGTGAAACGTCGCGAGACCCGCAGGCACTGCCGGCCGTCGGCGTCGGGGCGGAAATAGCGCTGGTAGAAGTCCACGGTTGAGACGGTGGCCATCGAGTTGAGCGACGAGTCCAGGCTCGACATCGCCGCGGCGATGACGGCCGCGGTGATGATCCCCATGAGTCCCGGCAGGGCGAGTTCCGAGGCGAATTCAAGGATGATCGTGTTGCCGTTGTCGAATGCGCGGCCCTCGTAGTAGCCGTAGAACAGCGTGCCGAGGAACATGAACAGGAAGTAGATGAAGAACGCCGCGAAGCCCATCAGGAGGTACGCCTTCTTGGCATCGCCGATGTTCTTCGCGGCCAGCGTCCGCTGCACCATCATCTGGTTGGCGCCGTAGACCGTCGTATGGAACAGGGTCATCGCGATGATGCCCGACCAGACGGTGGCTTCCTTCGTGAAGTCGAAGGAAAAGTCGAGGGCCGTGGTCTTCCCCTCGGCCTTGAGGTCGCGGAGCATCTCGACCATCGGCGAAGGCAGGTCGCCGACAAGCGCCACCAGGATGATGGCGGCGCCGACGAACAGCACGCCGGCCTGGATGACGTCGGTCCAGATCACTGCGGCCATACCGCCCATCATCGTGTAGACCAGCGCGATGACAGTGACGATCAGGATCGCGTGGACGACGTCGATGCCGGTGATGAACTCGATGACAAGCGCCGTGGCATACAGGATCGCCGCCGAGGTCAGCCCCTGCGAGACGAGGAACACCGCCGACATAACGGAGCGCGCGGTGGGCCCGAAGCGGCGCTCCTGGTACTCGTAGATCGAGGCGACCCCGCTCGAGAAAAAGAACGGCAGGAAGATCGTGATCACGATAAAGATCACGATCGGATAGTTGAGGTGGATGGCGATGACGGCGAGGTTCTCTGCGTACGACCACGCCGGCCCGCCGAGAAACGACAGCGCGCTGACGTAGGTCGCCACGACCGATATGCCGATCACCCACCAGGGTATCGTCCGCCGTCCGAGGTAGAAGTCCTCGGCCTGGGACCCGCTTGCTCAGGAAGTAGCCGAGCAGCAGGTTACCGACGATGTAGACGCCGAGTATCGACCAGTTGAGCGTACCGAATTCGGCCATCTCGAAACTCCTTGCGGAAAGCCGCCGGGGCGTCGTGTCCCGCGCCAGCGTAGCATCTGGGTGCCGAAACGTAGCATCTCTTGACGCAAACTTGCATTCGAAGTACGTTGCGGCGTCCAATCACGACAAGATGTCATGCCAGACACTTCCACCGCTTCTACGTGGACGCGCGACCAGCTAAACGCTCGCCTTGTCCGCTACGCGGATCTCATTCCCTGCACGACAGCGTTTGTCGACACGCGCACGCCCGGGAGCGAGGGGAAGGAGAACTTTACGATCATTGGCCCGGGTGTTTCCGAAAGCCCTGACCAGCACGTCCACATCGACATTCCCCACGGCTTCAATATCGGCGGCGCCCGACAGCCGCCCAATTGCGTCAACTCTCAGCACAGCCACGAGACGGCGGAAGTGTTCGTGGTGCACTCCGGTCGCTGGGCGTTCCATCTCGGCGAAAACGCCGAGACAGCGGAGGTCATCCTGGAACCCGGTGATGTCATCTCGATACCGATCCACGTGTTCCGTGGCTTCGAGAATATTGGCGACTCGGTCGGCTTCCTGTTCGCCGTCCTTGGAGGAGACGACCCCGGGCACGTCACCTGGGCACCGTACGTGTTCGAGGCGGCGAAGCGCCACGGCCTCGTGCTGCTGCAAGACGGCAGCCTCGTGGACCTCACCCGTGGCGAGACCGTGCCGGAGGGTGCCGCCATCATGCCGCCGACGACGGCAGCGGACGTGGCCCGGTTGAGGAAGATGGACACTGCGGCGTTGCGTGGATGCGTCGTTAGCGGAGCTGAGTTCGAACCGTCCGGGAAGTCATTGCTGACGACGGCGGGCGTCGCAGAGGCACCGGTGATCGGTGCGTCGAGGCAGGATGGAATGCGCGCAGGGAAACTCGACTGGTCCCACGGCTTCCAGTTGCGCAAGGTGGTCCTTCAACCTGGGTCGGAGACGCCGGTCCACGCGCGGCCCCAGGAAGAGGTGCTGTTCGCGCACCGGGGTTCGCTGTCCCTGATCGTTGATGGCGTTGACTTCGAACTTGGCCCTGGCGACGTCATGTCCATTCCCGTCGACTTGCCGCGACAGTTCCGCAATAGCGCGTCGGAGACGTGCGAATTATATGCGGTGGACGGCGGGGACAATCCGACGGGCGAGCCGCTCGCGACGACGTAGGGGAGGGCGGCCTCACAGGGCGTGACGTGGATTGCCGCGCAGATGCTCGATCCGTGCCAGGACGTCCGTACCCATCTGCAGCAGCACGTCGATCACGTCGATCGGCACCCAGTTCTCGGTGATTTGTCCCTTCTCAGTCCGGTAGAAGTCCATCACGCGCATTCCGACCGGTTTGTTCGTCGCTGGGAGTCCGAGCCAGCCGCTGCCGGTGTGGGTCGCAACCACGCTCGGCCAGCCCCCGGTCACGACGTAGCTGCCATCGCCGATGCAGACGTAGTGCCCGGCGCCCCCGCGGTTCGGGAATGCGGTGAGGAACGGAATCTGGTGATGCGCCTGGTATCCCGTCATGCCCCGGCAGGTGCCGATGCCCGCCGGCCCATACCACATGAAGTGCTCGGCCCAGTATTCGGCCTGGTCCATGCTGTCGAGGTTGACGCCGTCGAAGTCGAACATCGCCTGGTGCATGGCGAGCACGGTGTCGCGGGAGGCTTTGCCGATCCGCCCATCGTCGGCGACCAGCCGCAGACCGTCGCCGGTCGCGGGGCCGGGCCACATGCCCTCGGCCCCGAGGCTCGGCGGCAGGGGCCAGACGCCGGCCTGGCGCATGAGGTCGAGGAGATCGATGAGCGCGTAGGTGTGCGCGATCCTGCCGTCGACATACCGGTGGACCTCGCCGTAGCGCAGGTGCACGACGCCGTGGGTGGCGGGCACGCCGAGCCAGTCTTCGACAAACGTCGCCTGGTAGTGGCCCATGGCGGCCACCATGTCGGTGCCCTCGTACGCGCCCCCGACCAGGATGCTGTCGCGACGTTCCATGTCCGGGAACGCCCGGCGCATGCCGCGCCAGACGTCTTCGATCGCGGCGATGCCATGGCGTTCGTTGAGCGGATGCGAACCGAACCAGTCGGCGTCCGCGTGGTAGGCCCGCTTCAGGACCGATGCGATCTGCGGCGCCGCCGCCAGGTCCTTAAGCGTTGCGTAGGTTTGGCGCTTGTTGCGAAGGTGTCTGTCGCTGCTCACGACCCGCTGGACCGTTCTTCGCGGTCCATGCCGGCCGGTTCGTTGGTTCCCCTGTAGCGGGCGACGCGCAGATCCGCCTGGGCCTTGTGGCCCGCGAAGCCTTCGAGCGCGCAGAGCCGCGAGCAGTACTCGCCGACCATCGCGGTGGCCTGCGGCGACACCTTTTGCCAGGTCACGGTCTTGATGAACTTGCCGACCCACAGGCCGCCGGTATACCGCGCGGCGAGCCGCGTCGGCAGCGTATGGTTGGTGCCGATGACCTTGTCGCCGTAGGCCACGTTGGTCTCCGGTCCGAGGAACAGCGAGCCGTAGTTGGTCATGTTCTCCAGGAAATAGTCCGGGTCGCGGGTCATCACCTGCACGTGCTCGCTGGCGATGCGGTCCGCTTCCTCGACCATCTCGGCTTCGGTATCGCACAGGATGATTCGCCCGTAGTCCCGCCATGCCTGGCCCGCCACCGCGGCGGTCTCCAGGGTCTCGAGCTGGCTATCGATCTCGCGCAAAGTGTCCTCGATCAGCGCCCGGGACGTGGTCAGCAGCACGGCGGGCGAGGTCGGACCGTGCTCGGCCTGGCCGAGGAGGTCGGTGGCCACCATTTCGCCGTCGCAGGTGTCGTCGGCGATGATCAGGGTCTCGGTCGGTCCGGCGAGCAGGTCGATCCCGACGCGGCCGAACAACTGCCGCTTCGCCTCGGCGACAAAGGCGTTGCCAGGCCCCACCAGCATATCCACCGGCTCGATACTCTCGCAGCCGAGCGCCATCGCACCCACCGCCTGCACGCCGCCCAGGCAGTAGATCTCGTCGGCGCCGCCAAGGTGCATGGCTGCGACGATCGCATCGCTTGGCGCGCCCTCGTAGGGCGGCGCACAGGCGATGACGCGCGCGACGCCCGCCACCTTGGCCGTGACGATGCTCATGTGCGCGGATGCCACCATCGGATAACGGCCTCCCGGCACGTAACAGCCGACGCTGTTGACCGGGATGTTGCGGTGGCCGAGCACGACGCCGGGCAGCGTTTCCACTTCGACGTCGTCGAGCGCGGCCTTCTGGACTTCGGCGAATTGCCGGACCTGGGCTTGGGCGAACTCGATGTCGTGGATCGCCTGGGCGGGCAGCCGTTCGACCGAGGCCTCGATCTCGTCCTGGGAGAGTCTGAAGTCGCCTGGCGACCAGTCGTCGAACTTAACCGACAACTCCCGCACCGCGTCGTCGCCCCGCGCATCGATGTCCGCGAGAATCCCCTCGACTGCAGTCCTGACGCCTTCATCGCGCTCGGCGGCAGTGTCGGCGTCGATGCCGGTTTTGACTATCTCGATCACGTGCGGGTCCGAAGCAGACGGGTTGACTTACAATGTACTTCCAATGCAAATGACGCACAACAGCCGGCCTTGGTGCCGCGGAGTACGAAGGGGTTACCCCTCGCATGGAACAAACGTCTCCGGGGAGCGCCAGCGACCCGCCGGGTCGGTTGATCCATGGGCGACGAGCGGGACCGGGCCACGGGCGGAGCCGAAGGCACTGGCTGTGGGGCACTCGCAAGGAAGCAGCGGCCTACCCGCGCCGGAGCATCCCGCTTGAAGCGCGACGTGAATACGCCTGGGGGCGCCTACGGCCCCGATTCCGATATCGTCGACTTCATTCTCGGCATCACGTTCGAGATCTGGGAGCAGCGCGGCGTGGAACTTATCCATCGCTACTACGCGCCCGACGTCGAGGTGTACGGCATGGAAGGCGTGATCCACGGCACCCAGGCCATGGTGGACGGCACACGGCAGATGCTCGAGGCATTCCCGGACCGGCTCCTGCTCGGCGACAACGTCGTCTGGTCCGGAAATCGCGAGAGCGGATTTTATTCCTCCCACCGGATCACGAGTCCGATGACCAACCGCGGTCCAAGCGCCTTCGGCGAGGCGACGGGTCGGCGCGTGTGCATCACCAACGTTGCGGACTGCGTGGTCGAGAACGGCGTGGTCACCCGTGAGTGGCTGATGCGCGACAACCTTGCGCTGGTCCGCCAGCTCGGCTTCGACCCCGCCGAGGCGGCGCGCAACCAAGCCGCGCGCGTGGGTCCAGAGGATCGCGACTGGATGGCTCGTGAAGTGGAACGTATCGCCCAGGCGGAGCCGCTCAAGGTCACACCGGGTGTGGAAGGCGCAGATAGGGACGCAACCCGATTGGCAACTGAATTCCTCGCCACGCAATTGGCTTCAGCCGATGTGCTGACTCGCTGGGACCGTTACGCACCGTACGCGGTGCTATATCGCTCACCCATCGAGCGGTACTCCGGCCGCGAGGCCATCTCGGGACACTACGCGGACCTGCGGCGCGCGTTCGGCAATCCCCGGGTCGCCCTGGACCACGTCGCCTGCCAGACGTTCGGCAGCGGCGGACTGGACATCGCCGCGCGCTGGACGGCAGCCGGTTCGCACGCCGACTCCTTCGCCGGGACTGTCGCCACGGGAAGACCCCTTTTCATCCTCGGCGTCAGCCACTGGCGAACTGTGGCGGGGCGGATCGTCGCCGAGTGGACCGTGTTCGACCAGCTCGCAGTGCTTGGTCAGATTCTCGACTAGCAGCGGTCCGCGATAGCCGCGTCTGAACCATTCTGTTAGCTTGATTGCAACCGAAATTGCACGGCACCCTCGGCCATGCTCTACCGCGGGTTGGTTCGATTCCTGAGTCTGGTCGCCAGCACGTTTTACAGGCGAATCGAGGTGGTGGGCCTGGAGAATGTCCCCCCGCGCGGCGCCGTGATCTTTGCCGGCAATCACCCCAACGCCTTGATCGACGGACTGTTGCTGATCAGCTTGGCAGAGCGGTCCCCCATTCATTTCCTCGGCAACGCGACACTCTGGAGATTTCCCATACTCTCCCGACTGCTCGAGGCGCTTGGCGCGATACCCGTCCTGCGCCGCGAAGAACACGGATCCGATGCGGATAACCGGGGCGCCTTCGAGCGCGTGGACGACGTCCTGGCGAGCGGCGGCTGCGTGGCGATTTTCCCCGAAGGCATCAGCCACACCGATAGCCGACTGGCGACGCTCAAGACCGGCACCGCAAGAATGGCGCTGCACGCCGCCGCGCACCGAGATGCGGAGGTCGCGATTGTTCCATTTGGACTGACATATCTTGACCGCCACCGGTTCAGAAGCCAGGTCCTGCTGCACTTCGCAGCGCCGATGCCCGTGGACGAGGCGCGTCTCAAGGCCTACGAGAGCGATGAAATGGAGACTGTGCGCCAACTCACGGCAGAACTTGGCGAGCGAATCTCCCGCGTCACGCTGAGTGCCCCGGACTGGTCGACGCTGCGTTTCATTCACGCCGCTCGCCGTCTGTACAAGCCGATTTCGGCAATACTCACGCCCGCCAGTTATGTCGACCTGAGCCGCCGCTTCGTGGAACGCTATGCGCTCTTTGCAGAGGAACCGGACATGCAGCGGCTGCGTACCGAGATCGAGGAGTATCAGGCCCAGTTGGATGTCCTGGGATTGAAGGATTACCAACTCTCGCATCTTGTCAGCGCCAGCATTGCCATGAAGAGGATCATCTGGCGCACGACGCTGGTCACCGTGCTGTTCCCGCTCGCGCTGCCGGGGGCGAGCATTCTCCTGCCCACAGCATGGCTTGCTGCAACGGTCGGATCACGATTCAGCTACGACATCGACGACATCGCCACCCTCAAGCTCGTGACAGCGGTTCCGGTGCTGCTGTCAACGTATGTGCTTGTCCCGATCATGGCCGGAATCGGATTCGGGTGGGTGTGGGCTATCGTGGCATTGCTGCTGCTCCCCGCCAGTTTCTTCGCCACGCTGTTTGTCTTTGAAAAACAGGCCCAACTGCTCATCTCGATACGCAGCCTGTTTCGCCTGGCGCGCTTGAGTGGCGACATCGAAGCGCTTGTTGCCAGGAGAGAAACGCTGGTGATTGCCGTACGGACTGCCGTGGACCACTACGCGGACCCCACCATTCGCAGGATTTTCGACGCCCGGGATTTCAGCGACCCTAAGGTCGTTCCGACGGGGTCCGCGTCGACCACGGATTCGTGAAGGGCTGGGTCTGATTCGCGCGGGCGATGAAAACCGAAGCCAACATCACCAGCAGCGCTGGCGGTCTGGTTCTCGGACACGTCGCCGTCCGCATCAGCCCTTGCGACGCTGTATTTCCCGCGCGTTGACACGGTGATGCGTACCGATATGCTACGCGACGGGGAACGAACATAAGGCACTCTTGAGCGACGACCCATCGCCCGTGGTGGCACTCACCACGCAGGTAAACCTGGAACCCAACGACACACGCCGTTTGGCGGCGTTGTGCGGTCCATTTGACCAGAATCTGAAGCAACTTGAGCGCAGGCTCGGCATTCGGATCAAGAGTCGCGGCAACCAATTCCAGATCAGCGGTCCGAGGATGCGGGTCCGCGCCGCGCGCGCATTGTTGTCGGAACTCTATCTCGAAACAAAAGGCGCGGATGTGATCGCGCCGGACACCGTGCACCTGTACCTGCAGCAATCCGGGGTCGAAGAGCTGTTGGCGGACGGCGCCGGCAACGCCGACCAGCCGCTGATCCGGACAAGGCGAAACACCGTCAAGCCACGAGGCGGCAACCAGCACAAGTATGTCGAGCTGATACGGTCGTGCGACGTGAACTTCGGCGTCGGTCCCGCGGGCACGGGCAAGACCTATCTCGCGGTTGCCTGTGCAGTCGAGGCACTCGAGGACCAGCAGGTACGGCGCATAGTGCTGGTAAGGCCCGCGGTGGAGGCGGGCGAAAAGCTAGGATTTCTCCCGGGAGATTTGGCACAGAAAATCGATCCGTACCTGAGGCCGCTCTACGACGCGCTCTACGAGATGCTTGGCATGGACCGGGTCGACAAGTACATCGAGCGCAATGTCATCGAGGTCGCCCCGCTGGCCTATATGCGGGGCCGCACGCTCAACAATGCCTTTATCATCCTGGACGAAAGTCAAAATTCGACCATCGAGCAGATGAAGATGTTCCTGACACGCATCGGCTTCGGATCCACCGCGGTCATCACGGGAGACATTACCCAGATCGACCTTGCCGGCGAACGTTCGGGACTCATCCACGTGTTGAACGTCCTGAAGGACGTGGAAGGATTGAGTTTCACGCGCTTCGGATCAAAGGATGTGGTCCGCCACCCCGTGGTCCAGCGCATCGTGGAAGCATACGCGCGGGACGACGCGACAAGACGCGGTAGCCGGGACAAGCAGGACGGGGCGGCGTGAACGCCGTCTCGACGCGCGATGCGCCGATGACGAATGCCTCCCGGATCGACGTGCAGATCGTAGCCGCGCCGTCGCCGTCCCGGGATGTCATGACCGCCTGGGCCCGGGCCGCAATGGCCGGCGATGGACGCAGCCTCTGCATTCGCGTGGTCGACGAGACCGAAGCCCGGGGCCTCAACGCGCGTTTTCGCGGTGCGCGCGAGGCGACAAACGTGCTCTCCTTTGCGGCGGAAATGCCCGACATCCTGGGTGACATTGCGATCTGCGCGGCCGTGGTTGCGCGCGAGGCGAAGGTGCAGAACAAGCCCGTCGATGCCCACTTCGCACATATGGTCGTGCACGGAGTCCTGCATCTAAGGGGCATGGACCATGACGCGGAGACGCAGGCGCGGGACATGGAGCGGGCGGAAGTCGATGTCCTGCGTGCACTCGGATTCGACAACCCTTACATGATCGAGCCTGACCGGGGCAGTCGAGAGTGATGAATTGCCACTAGTGTCGTGTCCGGCCGAGGCGGACGCGGCGGCCCTTGTTGCATGATCCCCCAGAGTCGCCGTTTTCCGGTCCGAGCCATCATCGAGGCGTTCCGCGCGCGGCCGGCCGCGAGCCTCGCGGCCGGCGCGCTGCTGCCGTTCAGCCTCGCCCCTTACGACCTCTGGCCCCTCATGCTGGTCTCCGCGGCCGGGCTGTATTGGGTCCTGACCCGCGAGGGGGCCAGGCCGTTGCGCGACGGCTGGCTGTTCGGTGTGGGCAAGTACGGGCTTGGCGCTTCGTGGATTTATGTGAGCATAAACGTATACGGCGACGCGCCGCCGCCATTGGCGGCCTTCCTAGTTGCCGTGTTTGTCGCGGGCATGGCGCTTTTCTCCGCCGCCGGGGCATGGCTTTACGTCCGCTTTCGTCCGACGCAGCCAACCTTCACCGCGGCCTGGTTCGCAACGGTCTGGGTGCTCTTCGAGTGGCTTCTCACCTGGTTCCTCACTGGATTTCCGTGGCTGTTCGCCGGTTACGCGATGCTCGACACGCCGCTCGACGCGCTGGCGCCCGTGGGCGGGGTTCTGCTTGTCAGTTTCGCCGCCGTGCTGACCGCGGCATGTCTCGTCGCCTGGCGAGAGTGGGCATCGTGGGCGATAGCCGCGTTGCCATGGATCGCCGCCTGGCTCCTCGCAGGCGTGAACTGGACCGAACCCGGCCAGGCGCAACGGGTCGCGCTGGTGCAGGGCGACATTCCCCAGGAGATCAAGTGGCAGCCCGATGCGGCGATGACCTTCGAGCGCTACGCGTCGCTGTCGGCGCCGTTCTGGGACCGGGATCTGGTGGTCTGGTCCGAGGGCGTCTTCTACGCGAACACACCCGCCGCCCAGGAGTTTCTCTCCGCCATGTCCTCCCGCGCCGAGGGTGCTCTCGTGCTTGGGGTCGCCGTGCGCGAGGACAGCCCCGACGGTGCCAGGTACTTCAACGCGGCGCTCGCCACGGGCGCCGGAAGCGGCCTGTACCGGAAGCAGCGCCTGGTGCCGTTTGGCGATTTCGTGCCGTTCGACAATCTGTTGCGTGGTTTGATCGGTTTTTTCGATCTACCCATGTCCGTCCTGAGCCCCGGCGGGTCCGGCCAGCGGCCGCTCAACGGCGCGAACGGCATGATGCTGGGCATGGCGATCTGCTACGAGATCGCCTACCCGGAGCTGGTGCGGCAACAGGGCAAGGCAGCCAATGTGCTCGTCACCCTGAGCAATGACACCTGGTTCGGCGAATCCATCGGTCCGCTGCAGCACATGCAGATCGCCCGGATGCGGGCGCTGGAAAACGGCCTTTACCTGCTGCGGGCGACGAACAACGGCGTTACCGCCATCGTCGACGAGAAGGGTCGGGTCACCGCCAGTCTGCCCCAGTTCGAGCAGGGAGTACTGACCGGCGTCTTCCGCCGTTCCACCGGTGTCACCCCGTTCGCCCGATTCGGCTCAATCCTCGTCGTGGCGCCGCTGATCCTGTTCCTCGCGGTCGTCATTGGTGGTAGGGTTGCCGCCCGATTTTCTACTACCCGAAACGCATCGTGACCGTCGAAACAGAGCGCTACGATCCTCGAGCCGTCGAGCGCAAGTGGCAGGACGAATGGGACCGGCGCGGCGTGAATCTGTTCACCGACGACGATCTGAAGAACGCCCGCGATCCCTACTACAACCTGATGATGTTCCCCTATCCCTCGGCGGATGGGCTGCACGTCGGCAACATCTTTGCCTACACCGGCGCGGACGTGAACGGCCGCTACTGGCGGCTGCGCGGCAAGGACGTGTTCGAGCCGATCGGATTCGATGCCTTCGGCATCCACTCGGAGAACTACGCGCTCAGGGTCGGGGCCAATCCAAACGATCTCATTCCGCAGAACATCGCCAACTTCACGCGGGTCCTGCGGCAATTCGGCGGCATGTACGACTGGAATCACGAGGTCAACACGACCCAGGCCGACTACTACAGGTGGACCCAGTGGGTGTTCCTGAAACTCTTCCACGGCGGCCTGGTGGAGCGCCGCGAGGCACCGGCGAACTGGTGTCCGTCATGCAAGACCGTCCTCGCCAACGAGCAGGTGATCCAGGGATTGTGCGAGCGTTGCGACTCGGCGGTGGAGCAACGCTCACTGCCGCAGTGGTTCTTCAAGATCACGCGCTATGCCCAGCGGCTGCTCGACAACATCGAAGGTCTCGACTGGTCGGAAGTGACCAGAAAGGCGCAGACCAACTGGATCGGCCGCAGCGAGGGCGCGCGGATCGATTTCCCCGTAGCCGAGCACGACGCGGTGATCAACGTCTTCACCACCCGTCCCGACACCCTGTTCGGTGCGACATACATGGTGTTGGCGCCGGAGCATCCCCTGGTGGATACGATCACCACGCCGGACAGGTCGGCGGACGTGGAGGAATATAAGGCACAGGTAACCGCCCGTGACCTGGTCGAGCGGCAAAAGGTCGACAAGGAAAAGACCGGCGTCTTTCTTGGCAGCTACGCGATCAACCCGGCGACGGATGCCCGCATCCCGATCTGGATATCCGACTACGTGCTGATGGAGTACGGCGCCGGGGCGATCATGGCCGTGCCCGGACACGATACGCGGGATTTCGAGTTCGCCGAGACCTTCGACCTGCCCATCGTGCGGGTGATCGCGCCCGCCGAAAACGACGATCCCTCGGCGCCCCTGACCGAGGCCTACGTCGGTGACGGGGTCATGGTCAATTCGGGCCGTTTCGACGGGTTGTCCGTTGCCGATGGCAAGCGGGCCGTGGTCGATTGGCTCGCCGGCGAAAAAGGCGCCGCGCACATCCATGTGAACTATCGGCTGCACGACTGGTGCGTTTCGCGCCAGCGATACTGGGGTCCGCCGATCCCGATCATCCACTGCCCCGATTGCGGCCCGGTGCCGGTGCCGGAATCGGACCTGCCCGTGGAGCTTCCGTATCTGCAGGACTTCAGGCCGGACGATTCGGGCGTCAGTCCGCTGCGCCGGGCCAGGGACTGGTTCGAGACGACCTGTCCAGACTGCGGGTCGTCCGCGCACCGCGACACCGACGTCACGGACAATTTCCTCTGCAGTGGCTGGTACTTCCTGCGCTATCCCAGCGCGTGCCGCGACGACCTTGCGCTGGATCCGGAACTGACACGGATATGGCTGCCGGTGGACAGCTATATCGGCGGAAACGAGCACGCCGTCCTGCATCTCATGTACGCGCGTTTCCTGACGATGGCCCTGCATGACGTGGGCGTGCTGGACTTCGACGAACCGTTCACCCGGTTCCGCGCCCACGGCCTGGTCCTGAGCGAAGGGCGCAAGATGTCGAAGAGCCGGGGCGCCGTCGTGCTGCCGAACGACATCATCGACCGATTCGGTGCGGACACGATGCGCCTCTATCTCCTGTTCCTCGGGCCCTACGAACAGGGTGGCGACTGGCAGTCGACGGGGTTGCAGGGTCCGCGGGGATTCCTCAATCGCCTTTGGCAGGGCGTGCTCGCGAGCGAGGAAGGCCCGCCGGACGGAGAAGTTGAGCGAGAGCTGCACAGGACCATCAAGCAGGTCACGGAACAGACGCCGGCGCTGCAGTTCAATACCGCCATCGCCGCCATGATGGGGTACCTGAACACGGTCCGGGCGGGCGGTCGGACGCCGCGTCGGAGCGAGCTCGAACCCCTGCTTCTGCTGCTGGCGCCGTATGCGCCGCACATTGCCGAAGAGCTTTATGCCCGCATGGGACATGCGGACGGGATCTTCGGCAACGCGATCTGGCCCGACTTCGACCCGGCCAAGCTCGTCGGGGAAACGGTGGAGATTCCGGTGCAGGTCAACGGCAGGCTGCGCGGAGTCATTGAAATGCCGCGGGACGCTTCCGAGGACACCGTGCTCGAGGCCGCGCGGGGAAACGAGAACGTGGCGCGGCACCTGGCTGCGGGAACCGTGCGCAAGGTCATATTCGTTCCCGGCAAGCTGCTCAACCTGGTCGTGGGGTGACGCCGGTGCGCAAGATGGGTCGGCTCAACGGGGCTGTCCTGCTGCTGCTCGCGGTACTCGCCGCGGGCTGCGGTTTTCAACTGCGTTCTTGGGATCTGACCGCCACGTTCGAGCGTGTGCACATCGCGCCCGACGCAAGCGTCACCATCGATGCCGAATTGCGCCGGGCGCTTGAACAGGCCGGGCTTGTGATCGTTGCAGACCAGTCGGCGGCTGGTGCGGTAATCCGTTTGTCCGACCAGCGCGAACTGCGCCGGGGCGTTTCGACCACGCGAGGCGCGCGGACGGCGGAGTACGAAGTCACCCTGAGCCTCGCTTTCGCGGCGCAGGACGGGGAGGGCAAGGAACTCGTTGGCGAGCGAAGGATCAGCGCCGAACGGACATTTCGCCTGGACCAGAACAATCCGGCGGCGACCCGCGAGGAGCAGTCGCTGATCGCGCTGGAACTGAGAAACGAGCTGGTGCAACAGATCATACTCACCTTGAGTGCCATATCGCGTGCAGATTAGGCTTAGGGACCTCGAACGGAACCTGGCGGGCGACTTGCAGGCCGTCTACCTGGTCTCCGGAGAAGAAACGCTCCTGGTCGAGGAATCGTGTACTGCCATCGTGCAGGCGGCGGCGTCGCGCGGATACGCCGAACGCAAGGTAATCGACGAGGGCACCGCGACAGACTGGCAGGCGATACAGGCGGAAGCGGCCAACCGATCGCTCTTCGCCGAGCGCCGCGTCCTCGATCTGCGGATCCCGCCGAGGGGATTCGATCGAAAGGCGTCCGACGCATTGCGCCGCTACGTGGCGAACCCGTTCGACGATGTGCTGCTGCTCATTCGGACCGGGAGACTGGAAGCGCGCCAACGTTCCGCGGCCTGGTTCAAGGCTATCGATGCCGCCGGCGCCGTGCTGCTAGTTTGGCCGCTGACCGCCCGGGAGCTGCCGGGCTGGCTGACGAGCCGTTGTCGAACCGCTGGCATCGAGTTGACGCGGGATGCGATCGCGTTGCTGGCGGATCGGGTAGAGGGAAATCTCCTCGCCGGGGCGCAGGAAATAGAGAAACTGAAGCTCGGCGGCGTGAAGTCGCCGGTGGACGCCGAGACGCTGCGGGCTGCCGTGGAAGACGCGTCGCACTTCAACGCCTTCGAACTCATCGATGCTGCCTTCGACGGCCAGCCTGCGCGTGTGCGCAAGATGGTGCGCGTGCTGCGCCAGGAGGGCGCACCGGTATTCATGGTGCTCGGCGCGGTCAACTCCCAACTCCGTAACGCCCTGCGCCTCGCTCACGGCGCACGCGTTTACCTGCCGCCGCAGCGGGCCCGCGCGCTCAGGCGGCTTGGCCATCGTCTCGGTGCCGACGGCCTCGAGCATGCGCTGTCCGAATGCGCGCTGCTTGACATGCAGGCCAAGGGCGCGTTGCGCGGCGACGCCTGGCAGTCGCTGGAACGCGTCCTGGTGAGATTGGCGGGTGGACGCACCCGGACGCTGGCCGGGGAGGCCGACCACCTGCGCTATCCCATGCGTTGACTGGCTTGATGACTGGGAGGAAGCAGAGGTCGTCGAGAGGGTTCCGCCCCGTTGTCAGGGGGTCGAGCGAATGGACTCCGACCTCTTCAGACGACACAATACGGCTCCCCTACTTGATTGTCACTGGACACGCCAAGTCTCGCCTGGGGGCGTGCGCCGTAGGTGGGCTTGGGCGGGGGTAATAGACGGCGCCTGTCAGGGCGGCGGATTGTATGGCGCTAACCTCCAACTGCTGGAGAAGTGCGTGACTGACTGTCGCGTTACCGCGAAGTGGCGTCAGTGATTGGAGAGGTGGTCGCATGGAAAATGCGAATCCAGCCATCGAGTCGGCCTTTGCCGAGCTCCGACGCCAATGGGGTATCGACCTAAAGCGTGCGCACGCAGTCGTCGCTTTGCTCGTATCCTCAAAGCCTATATCGATGGCGGACCTGGTCGTGAAGACTGGATTGTCTCGCAGTTCCATCAAGGGAATCGCGCAGACCCTGCACCCTTTCGTCCAGGAGCGTTCGGCGGGTTTCACCATGGAGAGGGGACACCATGGCGCCGTTTCCGAGGTTCTCGGGGCCGCCGGACCTTCTCCGCTCACCGCAATTAACCAGTCTGAAATTCTCTCGAAACTAAGCGAGGCACTCTCGGATCGACCGTCTCCGACCTGGCAGCTAGACCATGTGCCCGCGACAACTGAGACCGTGTGGCGGCGAGCAACATACATGCGCGACACGTTCAACCTCCACGACGCTACCGTGGTGATGGTGGGGGATCAGGACATGACATCTATCGCTCTGGCGCTGATTTCCCCATCCACCGACATCGTCGTGGTCGATATCGACGAACGTATCCTTTCATTCATCCATTCAATTAGTCACGCGCTCGCGCTCCGGATCAGGCCCGTTTTTTCTGATCTGCGCATCTCCTTCCCACGTTCATTGCGGCAACGCTGCCATCTCGCTTTCACCGATCCGCCGTACACCGAGGAAGGACTGCGTCTCTTTCTGCAGCGCGCGGTGCAATCCCTGGTCCGAGGAGAGCCTACGCGTGTGCTCCTGGCCTACGGATTTGGTGATCGTCAACTTGCCAAGGCATACAAGGCGCAATCTGTCATTCACAGCCTGCGATTCGTTCATCAGGCGATGTTGCCTGATTTCAACCACTACGATGGTGCGCAAGCTATCGGGAGTCGGAGCGACCTCTACGTTCTGGAACCGACGCCACGCTCCTTTGCAGCATCGCGGGACGTGAACGGGAATAAGCCCATCTACTCAAAAGGGCCCGAGGGCCTTAATTCCAGCATCCGAAGCTTGCCGTCAGAGATCCTAAGTGTGCTACCGGAACCGATGGACGCGCTTCTCGTAGGCAATTCGCTACCAAACAGTGCAGCGAAACAAAGGGTGTCCATCGACACGTTCATCCGGAACCGATTCGTAAACGCCGGCGCCGAACGTATTGTCGTTAACGCCTATCCAAGCTTCGGGGACCACCTGTTGCGACTCTGTCTACATGCGAACGCCCACTACATCACTTTGATTGGTACGTGGCGCGCGGTCGCAAAGTTGAGACGGCCACCGTATAGAGATTTGGTTCAGTTGAAGTACCGGGAGGCATGGTACAGGCAGGTTGGCAACGCAGGAATTCTCGCCCTGGCGCCAAGAGAGGCATTGGACATGCATGCTGAAGACTCGGTCATGATGCAGCTACTCCGCAAACCGGCAGCGCGTTTGGGATCAGCTTGGCGCGAGTCGCTCATCAGGTACTTTCGTAAGCGGGATGTGGCTATTACGAAGAATGAAGCAAGGGGCGTGATTGCGGACACTGAGATTGGCGCGATCCATGGCGAGTCCTACCTGGTCGAACTACCAGAGGTTGTGTTGTTTGGGCTCAGGGATGCTGTCGCGCGGACAATCGAATTGCTTGAGGGCGTCCACTGTAAACCGTGATCCCCAATGAGGGCTTGCGGACTCCGGAGGCAGAAGTGCCCGGGGATCGCGCGCAGTTGGCGGTCGGCCTGGGAGCAGGTGGTGCCGTTCTTCGCGCCCTCCGGAGCGCCAGCGACCCGGGGCGCTTTTAATGGCTAGTCTGACTAGATATTATTGACCCATGGAGGTGATCTACTCAGTCTACGAGGCAAAGGCGCGGTTTTCCGAGGTCATCCGGCAGGTGCGGGAGGGCAAGACTGTAACGGTTTCGTATCGCGGTGAACCGGTGGCGGAAATCAGTCCGATCGAACGGCGGCAGAAGCCGACGCTCGACCAGCGGCTAAGCGACCTCGAAAGGCAGGGGGCGCTGGTACGGTCCCGCGCAAGGCACGCGCTTCGTCCTGTTGAGCGGCGACCTGGCGCGCTGGTGCGCTTTCTGACGGAGCGCCACGAATGAGCATTGCCTATGTGGACAGTTCGGCGTTGACGGCAATCGTCTTCGACGAGCCCCACGCGTCGACGTTGGCCAACCGGATAGACGGATTCGACCGCCTCATATCTTCCAACCTGCTCGAAGCGGAACTCCGGGCCACGTTCGAGCGCGAGAAGCTCGAATTCGAGGAAAGCATCGTGTTGGGAATCGACTGGATTCTGCCCGACAGAACCCTGACCCCCGAATTCAAGACCGTCTTGCGGGCTGGCTATCTGCGGGGTGCCGACCTGTGGCATGTTGCCACCGCCCTGTATGTTTCTTCCGGCCTGCCGGAGCTTTCGTTTGCCACCCTCGACGCGCGGCAGGCCGTAGTGGCCGACGCGCTTGGTTTCGTGGTCCTTGGGGAGTCGTAATCGCATTCACGGTCAGGGACCGTGGCACAAGGGCGACGGTGCCTGCGACCGGTTGACCAGAGGTTTGGAGAAGTCGATTTCCAAGTCGGTGGATTCGTTCATTGACCATTTGCTTGCCATGCCCGAAGTCGGCGACGACGCTGACTTTGATCGCGACCGGTCAGGGTCTCGCCGAATCGAATTGTGAACTATCTCATCGATACGAATGTGCTATCCGAGTAATGCGTGGCTTGTGGAAGGCAGGCGCGTGCATATGGCGCCCCGCGCGGTGATCCATTGAGATGCAGGCAATAGAAATCAATCCCGAGTTTGCCCGCGCACTTGAACGCATCGCCAGCGGTCGGGGCAACCTCTTCATCACAGGAAAGGCGGGCACGGGCAAGTCGACCCTGCTCGAGTACTATCGAGAGCACGCGACGGACACTCCGGTCATCCTCGCGCCCACCGGAGTTGCGGCGCTCAACGTGGGCGGCGAGACGGTCCACCGCTTCTTCAATTTCGGTATCGACGTCACGCCGGAGAAGGTGCGCAACAGCCGGCGCAAACCGCGGCATCCGCAGATCTACAGGAAGCTCAGGACCGTCATCATCGACGAGGCATCGATGCTGCGCGCGGACCTGCTCGACTGCGTGGACATGTTCCTGCGCAAGCACGGGCCGCAGGGCGGCGACCCGTTCGGGGGTGTGCAGATGGTGTTCGTCGGAGACCTGTACCAACTGCCTCCGGTTGTCACCGGCAGCGAACGCGAGATCTTTCGAAGCGTCTACGAGACGCCGTACTTCTTCAGTGCCAGGGCGTTGGTCGAAGACGAACTCGAGATCGTCGAACTGACGAAGGTCTACCGGCAGGAAGATGCGGACTTCGTCGCGTTGCTCAACAGCGTGCGCAACGATTCCGTGGACGATGCCGACGTCGCGCATCTGAACGCGCGCGTCGATCCCGCATTCGAACCGCCGGACGACGTCTTTTGCATTAGCCTGACAACCACCAACCGGAATGCGGACCGCATCAATGCCGACCGGCTCGCTTTCCTGTCTGGCCGGAGTTGTTTGTCCATGGCGGAGATTTCCGGAGACTTCGGGCGCGAGCACTACCCGACGGCGACGGAACTCGCGTTCAAGGCGGGCGCCCAGGTCATGATGCTGAACAACGATTCGGTGGGACGCTGGGTCAATGGCAGCCTCGGCATGATCGAGTCGGTCGCGGCGTGGGAGGAGGGCAGGCGTGGCGTGAAGATTCGCCTGCGGGGCGAAGGCACGGTGGAAGTGGAGCCGCACACGTGGGAGGTCATACGTTTCGTTGTGGAGGCGGGAGAAATCTCCTCCGAATCCGTCGGCCGGTTCACCCAGCTTCCCTTCCGGCTGGCTTGGGCCGTCACGATTCACAAGAGTCAGGGCAAGACATTCGACAACGTCGTCATTGACCTGGAGCGCGGCGCCTTCGCCGCTGGCCAGACGTACGTTGCGCTGAGCCGATGCACTTCGTTTGAGGGGATCGTGCTGCGACGCCCCGTCAAACGGAGTTCGATTCGGGCGGACTGGCGTATCCAGAAGTTTCTCACCGGGTATCGTTACCGGGAGTCCGAACAGGCGATGCCGGCGTTGGAGAAGGAGGCGGTGATCCAGCGCGCGATCCGGGAAGGCACCGAGATCGAAATGACCTACCTCAAGACCGACGACACGATGAGCGAGCGGCTTGTCGTGCCCCTGAGCGTCGGGCCGCAGTCCTACCGGGGCAGGTCCTTTCTCGGCATGCGCGCCTTCTGTCGAATGCGGGGAGAGGAGCGCATGTTTCGCGTAGATCGCATTCTGGCGCTTCAGACTCGATAGCGGACCAGGTTCCCCCGGGGAGCGAGGACGCCTTCTTCAGATCGGTTCGAAACTGATCCGAAGCCGGTTGCCGGTTGCCTTCGCGACTCTCTCAAGCGTCCTGGTGGGGATTCGTTCAGATACTGAGTTCGATTCCGAACCCCGGCCCGTCGTGTACGGCGAGCATGCCTCCTTCGATCCGCTCGGGAGGGTCGACGAGGGTGCTGCGCCAGTCCACCTCGCCCCACTGGAGTTCCAGGCTCTCCACGTTGGCGGCGGCGGCGCAGACCGAAAGCGCCACCGCCGTGGCCACCGGACCGCGCGCGTTGTGGGGTGAGATGGTCATGCCGTGCGCTTCGGCGGCGCGGGCTATGTGCAACATCTCCAGCACGCCGCCGCAGAGGGTGACATCGGGCATCAGGACGTCCACGGCGCCGGCCGTGATAAGCGGGAGGAAGCCCGGCAGGCCGAATCCGCGTTCGCCTCCCGCCAGGCGCTGGTCGATGGCGTCACGCACCGCCCGGATGCCGTTCAGGTCATCGACCGGCAGCGGCTCTTCGAACCAGTCGAGATCTGCGGGCCGCATCCGTTCGGCGGCGGACACCGCGCGGGAGAAGTCGAAGGCGCTGTGGCAGTCGACCTTGACCGCCACGTCCTCGCCGACGGCTTCACGGATTGCGAGCATGGCGTCGATGCCCGCGGTGGTCGCGGCCTCGATGGCATCGGATGGTGCATGTGGCGATGGAAAGCCGTCGAACGGCGCCGCCTTGACCGCCCGGAATCCCGCATCGCGCGCGAGTGCCGCGCTCCTCGCGAATCCTTCCGGCACGCGATTGTCCGTCATCCGGTTGACGTTGGCGTAGAGCTCCACCGCATCGCGCAGCCGACCGCCCAGGAGTTCGTGCACCGGCGCTCCCAAGAGCTTGCCGCGTATGTCCCAGAGCGCCTGTTCGATGGCGCTGAACGCCGAGGCTGCGCGAACCCCACCGGCGGCGGCTCGTGGCAGACCGGCGTGGCGATAGGCTTGAATGGAAAGCGAATCTCCGAGCAGGCCGTAGAACTCTTCCAGGTCGGAAACTTCGGGATCGCCAGCGGACGCCTCGCCGAGACCGCTGACACCGACGTTGGTGGACAGGCGCACGAATCGCCAGGTCGTGCGCGCGCTGACGGTGACGGGGAGGACCTCCAGGCCGGTTACGCGCGGTTTCATGTGTACATGCCTTCGTCAGTGCAGCGAGTCGAGGAATCCCAGTATCGCTTCGTTGGTCCCGTCCGGGTTCTCCTGCTGTGTCCAGTGTCCGACCCCCGGGAAGGAGACGACGTCCCGCAGGTTCGGCACGACCGCGCGCATTCGCTCCTCGTATCCCGGCATCGCCAGGGTCAGGTCCCGATCGCCGGTGATGAACAGGGCCGGCTGTTCGATGCGTTTGCCCGCGAACGGCGCTGAGAGTTCCCAGTTGCGGTCGATGTTGCGATACCAGTTGAGCCCGCCGCGGAAACCGGTGCGCAGGAACTCTTCGGTGAAATAGTCGAGATCTTCCTCGGCGAGCCAGTCCGGCAACGCCTCGGGTTCGGCCATCTGATCGAGGAAGCCCGCCGTCTTTGGAAGACGCAGGAAGGCATTTTCGATTCCCGCACCGGACGCGGAGTAAAGCAGCATGCGCAAGGTCCGCCGAACGTCCTTTTGCAGTTCGTGCTCGGCGACGCCCGGCGTCTGGAAGTAGAGCATGTAGAAGAAGTTGTCTCCGAACCTCTGTTTCATGAACGCCGTTGGAACCCCTTGCGGCCGGTCTGTGGCAGGCACGCTCATCCCGACCACTGCGCGGAAGATGTCGGAGCGCCACAGGGCGGCGTTCCACGCGACAGGCGCGCCCCAGTCGTGTCCGACGATCACGGCCGTATCTTCGCCGAGGGCGCGCACGAGGCCGACGATGTCGCCGACGAGGTGGAACTGGGTATACGCATCGAGGCGGGCCGGCGCATCGGTGCGTCCATAACCGCGCTGGTCGGGCGCGACCGCGCGATAGCCCCGCGCGGCGAGAGCCGGGAGTTGATGGCGCCAGGAGTACCAGGACTCCGGGAAGCCGTGGCAGAGAATGACCAGCGGGCCTTCGCCGGCTTCGGCGATATGCATGTTGATGCCGTTCGTCTCCACGGTGCGGTGGCTGATTTCGCCCACGGTTCGGCCTCCCGTTTGTCGTATGGCCATTGTAGCGGCTGTTGTACTTCCGAAAGAGCGGCTCACGGATTCAAGCGAGGGACTGACTATCATTCTGCGTTCACAGGTGTCCAGCGGATCGCGTCCGCGTAGATGACGAAGCCCGAGGAGGCGAGGTTCGAGACCACGAGGCGGACGTCGGCAGACTCGACCTCGAAGTCGCCCAGGTTGTTCCAGCCCTGTTCCGCGATGGATGCGTCGAATTCAACCGGTTGTTCGCGCTCTCCAACGACGAGCTTCATGTCGTACTGTCCCTGCCGGTCAATGAAAATGCCTTTTTGCTTTGGGTCGATGGGCAGGTGGTAATCGAGGCGCCATGTTCCGGTGGAGGGCAGGGTTGCGGAGAAGACCGCCTTGGCAGAGCCGGTCCCAGTCGCGCGGGCCGTGGTGCGGCGGTACTTCCCCCAGCCGCTGGCCGTCACCTCCCGCACCCAGCCTTGTCCCCCCGTATGGACGGGCGGGGTGTATAGAAGGAGGCCCTGGTCCATCTCGGCATCGATGCCTGAGAGTGAGGCAAGAACGTTCATGCCCATGCCGTCTTCGGTATCGGACTCCGCGGTGAATCCCCCATCGAGATCGTCCACGATGACGCCGGCGGGCGTCGGCGGAAGCCAGTCGCTCGGCCGGGAACCATGGATGGGTTGGGAATCAGACGCTTCCTCGACGTCGATCTCCGGCAGCGATACCGTGACCCTCAGGCGGTTCAGCGAGAGGTAGGGGTCCAGCGCAAGTTTGCTGGGTGGCGAGGAGGTGACCATGCCCACTTCCACGGATGCATTGGCGGCGACCCGAACCGGTTGCGTGGCGTCTGTCCGGTCCTCCGTTGTGCAGACGAGGCGGAACAGTCCCGGAGCGGGTTCGTCGTTGCGCACGTCCACGAGCACCTGGTACCGAGGAGTTCCGTCTTCCCCGTCGGATAGGCGCTGCACCCGTGCGGCGGAAGTCAGGAAACCGGGCAGGTGGGTCTCGTGCAGCCACTCCCCCAGCAGGCCGCCGAGGTCGATTCCCAGGTAGGCGGCGACCTGCTCAAGGTCCTCGGCCGTGAAGTTCTTGCCCGTGTATCGCTCCCGGAGTTCGGCGAGCAGGGCGGCCGAGCGAATCGGTCCGAGCGCGTCGAACAGGACATTGGCAATGGATGTCGCCTTGAGCATAAGCGCGTTGAGCGCCCTCTCCGGGTCGTTGTCGACATCGAGTTGCGATAATGGCTGGGAGAGGACGCGGTCCCACACGGAGGGGCGGCTCGTTGCCGCTTGGTAAACGGCGTTCGAGACCGATACGGTTGATCCGCCGAAGATGCTTGCCATCGCCGCCCCAGTGGCGTACTGGAAATCTGCGGATATGCGATAAGCGGAAAAGTAGCCGGGCCGACTCGTCACTACGCGATTGGCGAGGCTCTCGAGGACGAAATCGATCGCCACCGCGCCGGGTCCGGTTGCGCCGGTCTGGTAGCGCAGGAAGTTCCGTGCCGCACCGTGGAAGACGTTGCCGCCGGCGAAGTCGTTTTCCAGCGAACGCGCCAGCATGTCGATCTTGGCGGCGGCCGGGCCACCCTCGCGTTCCTCGAACTCCTCGGTATCGACGAGATCGAAACGCGCGATGGGCAGACTGAATTCCCGTAGCAGGAGAATGCCCGGCTGCGCCAGCACCGTATCCAGCCGCCAACCGCCGCCGTAACCGCGCAATCTCGATGGGATTTCCACCACGCTCAGGGTTTCGTAGGGATACGCCAGCCCGGCATCTGCGGCCGCATTGAACATTTCCTCCAGCCGCAGCGCCAGTTCTTCGCCGGCGTGGGCGAAGAAGTCCAGGTTGTCGGCGTGCGCAGGATGGATGAGTAGTTCAAACAGCACGCCGCCCGCGCCCAGCGCGCGTCGTTCGAACCGGGCGGCGAACAGGGCGACGGCAGGCACCGGCGCGGTGGGATGGAAGCGAACGCGGTCGCTGCCTTCGACGGTCTGGCGGTCACCGGGACCCGCCACTGTCCAGCCGGGTGGCGCCTGCACGCTGATGTCCGTCGTAAAGAAGTCCCGTCCCCGGGACGGCGCTTCGTCGCCGAAGTTCGATCCGGGCAGGGGCAGCCAGCGTGTACCGGGCATCAGCGCCACATAATCGTCGTCGAAAAGGCTGGCATCCCGGCCCAGTTGGGCTACCGATAAGTCCGTGCCGGTGACCTTGTCCGGGTCGATGGCGCTGTCGAGATAGGCGAACCGCGGGTCGGGAATTCCCGCTGCGGCAAGCGAAAGGGTCAGCGGTGCGTTCCCCGGCGAAGGCGCTTGCACTGTCAGCAGGCCGGATGCATGGCTGAAAGCGACTTCCTCTCCATTGATCCGCAGCGTCTCGATATCCATGCCTGGGTTGAAGCTGAGCAGCAACTCGCCTCCCGCAGCGGACGGCGGTTGCAGACGCATGTCGATGTCTATTCGCAGAAGCTCGCCGGGATTGATGTCTACGGTCCCGGTGATATGCTCCAGGTCGGCGCGGGGGAGTCCGGCGAGCGGGCGGTGGACGTCCGCCCAGTTCTCGCGAACAGTCAGATCGTCCGTGGCGGAAACCGCGATGCCGACAAGACCTGCGGCGCCGATGCTGACGAGCGTTGCGCCCGTCGCGAGCCGGACGGCTTTGGAAGCTCCGTCCAGGCGCGGGTAGAGCACGGCGGCGAGGACGAGCAGACCGGCCGAAATGGCCAGTGTGGAGAGGCGCTGTACCACGGCCGTACCGTCGAGGAATACCGGCATCATGTCGGACGGCACCAGGTTCGGACCGAAGCCGAACAGCGGCATCAGGTACAGGGGTGTGACCGTCGCAGCCCAGCCGAACAGTCCCGCGAGGGCAAGCCCGGCGATGGCGACAACGAGACGATTTCGCAGGACGACCGCCAACAGGATGATCAGCACGCACCACACCACCAGCGACACGGGGACATCGACGAGTAGCATCGCGATGAACGACACCGGCTCCACGTCGCTGATCCACCAGCCGAACTCGGCGCCGACGGCCCCCAGGACCAATATCAGGATGGCGATGGCCAGTACCGGAATCCATGCCAGCAGCGTCAGGCCCAGGGTTCTCCCGACAAGCAAATCGAGGTTGCTTAAGGGTCGAGAACTCAGCACCTCGTGGATGCGGTCGCGCCGGTCCCGGGCAAGCACATCGAATGCGAGGAAGATGAGGCATACCTGCAACCAGAACAGCATCGAACTCCCCAGGGATGCGGAGAGTGCTTTCGGGCTGAGGATCATTCCTGTCGTGACCAGGACCCGTGAGCCGAATGCGTGTGCCACCCCGTAGTACAGGTACGATGCCAGTCCCGTCACCCAAACGAGGATGAAGAACAGCCAGGTGCGGGCCAGGCGTCGCGAGGACCGCATCTCGGCCAGGGCGACGGCGAGAAGGCGGCGGGGCATCGTTGTCAGGACGCTGTCAACGAAGACTTGTTGGATGACGATGGATGGAACGCCGCCGCCCGAGGATCGGCGAACGTTGGCGCCAACTCGCTCTCCGGTTCGCCGGCAATCCGAGACGCGCGCAGTACCCGCGGATGGTCCGTGTTATAGGGACGGGCGCGGTGCATCAGGCAACGGTTGTCCCAGACGGCCAGGTCGTCCACTTTCCAGCGATGCAGGTAGGTGCGCGGCGGCTGGCAGGCCTCGGCCATCAATCCGTCGAGCAGCGACTCTGACTCGGCCGCGCTCATCCCCGGAATGCCGTAGGCGTGACGACCCGTGTAGATGGACTTGCGGCCGGTTTCGGGGTGCGTCTTGATGATCGGGCGCAGCGGCGCTCCCTTGTCGTGGAACCCGTACAGGTTGTCGGTCGTGTGCCGGTAACCCAACCGCGCCTGCGAGTTGTAGAGGGAGTGGTATGCCGAGAGTCCTTCAAGCGTTCGCCGGGTGTCGGCGTTGAGCGCATCGTACCCGGCGCGCATGTCGGCGAACTCGGTTTCGCCGCCCTTCGGCGGCACGACAAGGGCCATCAGCATGGACGCCTTGGCGGCGAGCGGCATGTAGGTGCTGTCCGTGTGCCAGCCCTCGTTGCCCTTGAGAATGCGGTAGCGCTCCTCGTCCGGTTGCATGAGCGTGCCGTCCGGCTTCTGGTTGGAGAACTGAACCGTGCCGCCGGTCTGCCTCGACGACAGCCTTTCGATCCTGCCGAAGCGCCGGGCAAAAGCGCCCTGGGACTCCTCGTCGAGCGATTGGTCCGGAAAGACCAGCACGCCGTAGGCGAGGAAGGCGCTGTGGATCTCCTCCCAGCTGGCGTCGTCGAGCGAGGCGAGATCGACACCCGTCACAACGGCTCCAAGCGTGGCATCGATTGGCGTGACGGTCAGCGGCATGGAGAACCCCCTTTGTTCACTCAACCCGGCGGGCCGCAGCTTACAGCACTGGGCGCCGGGATTCCGTTGTGAGAATAACCAAACGGCCCATGCACATGCTGCGGGGAGAGGTTCCGAGCATAATGTTCCCCCACTCGCAGAACTCGAGGAAATGACTGTGACATCGTTCTTGCCAGCTGGCGCTCCCCGGATACGTTTGTTCCCAGGGTGGAGTTCCCCGCCTTTGGCGCTGGCCGTATTCTTGCTCGCGGCTTGCGCGCCGCAAACTCAGACCGCGCCGCCGGTAGCGGAAGAGGAACTTTCGGGACCGACCATGGACATCTGGCAAGCCTCCGCCGAGGGCGCCCTGGCCGACCTGGAGGCGAACAAACGCGCTGGCGTCGACCTCGACGGCCTGATGCCGGGAGCGCAGGTGACGGCGCTGACGGTTGCCGTGGTCACCGAACAGTTCGGATCGGTCAAGTGGCTTCTCGCCAACGGCGCCAACGTGAACGCGCGCAACGGCAACGGCGGCACGGCCCTGGCAGCGGCGGCTTTCCTGGGTCGGGACCAGATGGCGAAGATGTTGATGGGTTTCGGCAGCGATACCTCCATTCGCAACCACTCCGGACAGTCGGCCCTGGACATCGCCATGATGGACTGGGCCACCACGAAGGAGGTCGCCGCGACGCTGCGATTGCCGGTGAACCGGGCCACGGTGGAGGCGGGCCGAAAAGAGATCGTCGCCATGCTGGGAGGCGCGTCTCCCTACGGCTGGGACGCCCTGGCGGAGCTGATCGTGGGAGGCAACGCGGCTGCATTGAAGGTAGCCCTGGGCAAAGGTGCGGACCCGAACGCACGTGACCCGAGAAGTGGCACCACGGCGCTGATTCTTGCGGCATTCCTGGGACGGGTGGACATCGCGAAGGTGCTTCTTGCCGCAGGTGCCGACCTCAAGGCGGTGAACGATGACGGCAGCACGGCGCTTACGGCCGCAGAGCTGGATTGGGCCACCACCGAATACATCGCGTCGATGTTCGGGATTCCGATACCGGACCGGGACGAGGTGGAGAAGGGCAAGGGCGAGATCGCCACAATGCTGAGGGCCAAGTTGTAGTGGCTGGGATCCCGCCAGGAGTCTGCATGCTCCGGCCAGAGGCCCCGTCAGGCGATGTCAAATACAATCGGGGGTCGGATCGAGCCGCGTCAGGGAAGAGACACATGAAAGCAGTCTGGAATGGCCAGATCGTGGCGGAAAGCGACGACACGGTGATCGTGGAGGGAAACCACTACTTCCCGCGCGCTGTCCTGCGAGAAGACGCGATCGCGGCAAGCGACACGACGACGGTCTGTTCCTGGAAGGGAACGGCCCACTACTACCATCTCGTCGTAGGCGGCGAAACCAATCCTGATGCCGTGTGGTACTACCCAGTGCCCAAGGCGGCAGCGCGCCAGATCGACGGACGCGTGGCGTTCTGGCACGGCGTTGAAGTCATCGCGTAATTCGCCGTTGGTGTTCAGAAATGAGTACGCCCAACATCCTGTTCCTGATGACCGACCAGCAGCGTTGGGACGCCATGGGTACCAGCGGCGACTGGGTGCGAACCCCCAACCTGGATCGCATCGCCGCCGATGGCGTGCGGTTTACCCAGTGCATCACCACCACGCCTGTCTGCGTGCCTGCGCGGCTGACGCTGGCGACCGGCAAGTACCCCCACAGCAACGGCGTGTGGACCCATCAGTCGAACACCATGCAGGCGGACGCCGATAACTGGATGGGAGAGATCCGCAAGCTCGGCTATCGCACCAGCCTGTTCGGCAAGACGCACCTGCATCCCCACGTCGGCGACCTGCGGCAAAAAGAGGATCTGCTGCATGCCTGGGGCCTGGATGACGTCGATGAGATCGGGGGACCGAGAGCGAGCGCCGAGGTGCTGAGCCACATGACCGCCGCGTGGCAAGAGAAGGGATTGCTCGAGGCCTACCGGGCGGACGTCAAGGAGCGCTTCGCCAACAAGCCGTACGTGGCCCGACCGTCCGTTCTGCCGCTCGAGGACTACTACGACGTTTACGTCGGGCAGAAGGCGAAACGCTACCTCGAGTCCTACAACCGGGACGAGCCCTGGTTCTGCTGGGTCAGCTTTGGCGGGCCGCATGAACCGTGGGATGCCCCCGAACCCTATGCGAGCATGTATGAATCCGGCGCGATGCCCGAACCGATTGCCGATGCGTTCGATCAGGCGCCGCGGCCGGATGGCTGGCTCGATCACCTTCGCAAGGGACGCTTCTGTCCCGACTTCGAAGAGGGCGACATCGGTGCCATGCGGGCGAACTACGCGGGCAATGTCACCCTGATCGACCGCCAGATCGGCGAGATTCTCGAGGTCGTCGAGGCGCGTGGCGAGATGGACAACACGGTCATCGCCTTCACATCGGACCATGGCGAGATGAACGGCGACCATGGCCTCATTTACAAGATGAATTTCTACGACGGGGCGTTGCGCGTGCCCCTCGTGGTGCGGGTTCCGGGGGGCAAGGGCGGCATCGTCAACGACAGCATCGCGGAAAACTGCGATGTCGGTCCGACGCTGGTGGAATTCGCGGGTGGCACCCTCGACTACCAGCAGTTCGCAAGGTCCCTGACGGGCGCCCTTGAAGGTGGCGACCATCGGGAGGATGGCCTGTCAGAGATCTCGGGTGAGTTCCTGTTGATGAACGACGACTGGAAGATTGCCCTCAACAGGGAGGGCCAGGCGTACCTGCTCTTCGATCGAAGAAACGACCCGCTCGAAACCAGGAATCTCGCCGGCCTGGCCGAGTATCAATCCGATGTGGAAGCCTTGCGATTGAGGGTCCTGGAGAGAGTCTGCCAGAGTCAGGCTACGACGCTTTAGCCCGCTCGCTGAAGCACCCGGACGTCAAGCGTTCTTCTGCACCGCGACAGCGATTCCCGATCCGCTATGGGTGACCATTGCAGCATCGCCTCCGAGAGCCGTCCCGCGCGGTTCAGCGTATCCATCGCGAGTCCGACCGCGAAGACGTTGGTGTCTTCCCGCACGATGGACTCCAGCATCCGCACCGCACGCTCGTCCAGCGCGGGGAGATGCGTAGCGAGGATCACCATGGACCACAGCGCGTTCTCCCGGACGACGGATCGGACTTGCTCGAAACGTTGCTCGCGGTAATCGACGCCGATGCCTTCGCAGACATCGCAATCATCCGTCGGGCGGACGAACTTGATGCTGCGGTTCTGCGCCACGTTCATCGCGAGCCGGTTCTTTTCCCGCTTGAGCGAGTCGATCAGCGCGTCGCAGCAAGCCGTCAGCACCTCTTCCTCCCGATCGCGCGCAGCCGCGCGCCGAGCGAGACATCCCAGCGCGTCTGCCGCCACCGAACGTACGTAAACGGATTCGTCGTCGAGGAGCCGTTCGCGCAACGCCCGCAAGATTTCTGCGGTCGGGGCGCCGGCCGCCCCGAGACCAAACGCACCCGCCTTGCGCACCCACCGGACCGGCGATACCACGGCTTCGAGCAGCGTCGGCGTGGCCGCTTCTCCGAGGGCGACGAGTCCGTAGGTCGCCGCACGACGCACGCTCTCGCGGTCACTCGCGAGGCCTTCGCCAAGCGCGGCGACTGCGCTCGACTCGTCCGCAACAGACGCCAGTTCGTAGGCGGCGGCGATTCGCGTGGGCTCGGACGCGTCGCCGCGTGCGTAGAGACGCGGGATCGCCGTCTCTGCGGCGCGCTCGACCTTCGGCGGGGGCCGACCGGACCGTAGCCAATGGTCCTGGTAACGCCAGACTGGCGCCGAGGTCGCTACGGCCTCGCCGAGTTCGATTCCTGTCATCGGATCGACGTCCGCGCCGCGCCATTCAACCTCAGGGGCGTCTCCCGCTTCCGGCTCGGTGGTGCGGTAGAGCCAGAAGCGCCACATGAAGCGCGGGTTCGCTGCCCAGGTCTTCCAGTCGTCGCGGCGATGGTTGCGGCGGTGGAACAGGTTGTGCGAGCACAGGACGACACTGCCGGCCCGCAGCGGCCCGATCTCGAACGGGGCCACGAGGGGCCAGCCGGTCTTGCGGATGGCATCGCGCATTCGCTCGTCGTGCGCCGTTCGCTGCAGGCGAATGTCCTCCCGATCGTAGTTCGAATGCTCGCCGCTCACGGCGATCCGATCCATGCCCTCCATGATGTAGTCGAAGTCGAGGTGGTCGGCGCCGGCGAAGTTGTCGTGATTCTCTTCGTGATTGAAGGTCCAGTATTGCGAATAGGGAATGATCGCCGTGGGCCCCATGTCCTCGCGCACGGCCTGCGGGTAGTACAGCAACTCGATCTGGATCGCGTGGTGATGGCGCGCCTTGCGCATGTTGTACGGGCCGTTGTCGTCCTTGTGCCACCACTGATCGAAGGCGTCGCTGAGGTAGGGCGCGTTGTGGGTGAAGGGCACGACCGCCCAGTCTCTTCCGGCCAGGCGCTCACAGGCTTCGACGACGCCCGGCGCGTTGATGATATCGAGCACTTCCGGAATCAGGGCCGCGGTGATGCGTTTCCGCTCGGCACGCGCACGTCGCTCCAGTTCAAAGATGCGTTCGTGCAATCCGGTGCTTACGCCGAGACTTTCCGGCGCGAGCGCGACGAATCCGCGGGTGACAAAGTCGGCCACCAGGGTCTCGGGATTCGTGTAACGCAATGTAAGGACCCTCTCCGTAAACGGGGGAATCTAGTTTCCGGTCGAATTGAGCGCGTCCCCCTGTTCGCGAGATACTGGCGAAAAGGAGGAATTGCATGGCGCTCGAACTCGGAATCATAGCGGATGACCTGACCGGCGGGATGATGGTCGCGAGCCTGCTCGAGCGGGAGGGTGTCCGCTGTCCCCTGGTCACTTCCGCCGAGGCGCTGGGCAACCTCGATGCCGAGAGCGATGCGGTGGTGGTGGGCAAGAAGCTTCGCCTCATCCCGGCTCCGGATTCGCGCAGGGAAGTGAGCGCCATCGGCAACGCGCTGCGGGCCATCGATACCAAGCGCATCTACTACAAGTACTGCGCGACGTTCGACTGCACCGACGAGGGCAACATCGGACCCGCCGCCGAAGCACTCTTGGCGGTGACACGTGCCGACCGGGTGATCTTTGCGCCCGCCTTCCCGGAATACAACGTCACAGTGTTCCAGGGGCGCCTGTTCGTGGGCCGCCAGTTGCTGTCCGAGTCTTTCAAGCGCTACGACCCGGTGACGCCCATGACCAATGCCAACCTCATGCAAGTGCTTGAGCCCCAGATGACGGGACCGGTTGGACTGATCCCCCACCGCGTGCTGCATGGCGGCCTGGACGCGGCGCGCGAATACGTCGACGCGCAGGTTGCTTCGGGCACGCACGCGTTCGTGATCGACTCCGTCGACGATGACGATGTCACCAGGGTCGCCGAACTGGTGAACGACTGGGCGGTGACCACGGGCGGCGATGCGCTGCCCGGGTTCCTGGCGCGCCAGTGGCTGCCGGCGGATCATCCCCCGGGAGACCGGACGGTGCTGCCCCCGGCGCCCGGATACGAGGCGGTCATTGCCGGGAGCTGCGCGCCGTCGACGCTGCGCCAGGTCGACTATTTCGAGAGCCGCCACGCGGTATTTCGCATCGATCTCGAGCGATCGGAGGATGAATTGCTCGACGAGATCCGGGGCTGGGCGGCGGAGCATCTGCCCCACGGTCCGGTGGCCGTGTCCACTTCCGCGGACGTGGCCGGGGTCGAACGCGCGCAGAAGGCGCTCGGCAAGGACGGAGCTGCGGCGCGAGCAGACGGCCTGCTGGGCGAGGCCGCGAAGATTCTCTACGAACTCGGCGTGCGCAAGCTCGTGGTTGCGGGTGGAGAGACGAGTGGCCAGGTTTTTTCCGCGCTCGGTATCCGGCAGGTGGAGGTGGGTTCCTTCGACGACCTGTCGGGCGGTTACTGTTTCAGCCGCGCGCCGGGACCGCTGGCAATGGTGACCAAGGCGGGCGGCCTGGGGAACGAGACGTTCTTTGAGTATGCTCTCGCGCGCATGAGACGGTCAGAAAACGGGGAGTCCGGAGAATGAGTGACGAACAGAAGGTCAGGGAAGAGGTCACGGCGTGCTATCGCTATTCGGCGAGTCTCGGATTGAACGAGCTGTCCTCGGGCAACCTGAGCTGTCGTTTCGAGGACGGCATGCTGATTTCGCCCAGCGGCGCGTCCGAGGCGAACATCGCGCCGGAACGCATCGTGCGCGTTTCACTGGACGGCGACTGGGAAGGCGACGTCAAGCCGTCGTCCGAGTGGCGAATGCACGCAGAGATCTATCGGCAGCACGAAAGGGCGCAGGCGGTGGTGCATACGCACTCGGACTATTGCGTGGCCCTGTCCTGCCAGAACGAGCCGCTGCCGGGTTTCCACTACCTGGTGGGGACCTTCGGTGGCGACGACGTGCCTTGCGTGCCGTACTCGACGTTTGGCACCGAGACGCTTGCCCACGATGCGGCATCCGCCCTGAAGGATCGAAACGCATGTCTTCTGGGCAACCACGGCATGATCTGTCGGGCGGGAAATCTGAAATCCGGCGTCGAACTCGCGCAGCGCCTCGAGATCATGTGCAGACAATATCTGCTCTCCCGCCAATTCGGTGAACCCAGCCGTCTCACCAGCGCGCAGTGGGACGAGTTCTTCGACCGCGCCCGCAGGGTGAGTTACGGGCGCTACATCTGATTGGCTTCGGCCAAATTCAAACGATTTTTCGAGTTAAGGAAACACTATGTTCAGTTTCGAGGGTTACAGGCCTGTGGAGTTGAGTCCGCGCCTCAAGGCCCGGGTCTATCGAGTGGATGGCTCGCTAGAGGAAGGCAATACCGACCCGTACGGCAGGCCCTGGGTCATGCAGGAGGGCAGGTTCCCGGGGGACAATTCGCTGTTTACCCTGTATTCGGCACCGCCCGGCGGCGACGAGGTCTGGCACCAGGAACGCATGACCACGCACCACGGTGCCCACGTGCAGGGCGGCAAGGGCCATATCAGCCATTGGACGGGCGTGCCCGACGGCATGAAGGGGATATGGGAAATGCCGCTCACGACCTTTATGGGTGAGGCGGCGGTCTGCAATCTCAAGGATCTCGAGCCGCGCGCCATCACAGACCCGAGTGAATATCCCCTTGGTGAGGGATGGAGAGTCAGGAGCCGGGAAGGGGACGTGCGCGGCCAGGAAATCAAACCGGAACATCTCTCCAACGTCGAGGTCGGGGACATCGTCCTGATGACGAGCCCCTTTACCGGCCTCGAGCAGCCGTGGCTGTCCACGGCCACCTGCGAATGGCTGATCCACGATCGCAGGATCAAGATGATCGGCATCGGCGTGCCGGGCATCGAGTGGCAATACGACCTGAAGTTGCCTGCGCCCGACAACTCGCCCATCCGGCGCCTGCTGCTGGGCGCCAACGTCCCCATAGCGCATCCGCTGGTCAACATCGACAGGTTGACCAAAGACCGGGTGTATTACGTCGGCTTGCCGCTGCGGTTCGTGAAGTCGGAAGCCAGTTTCATCAGGGCCATCGCCCTGGAAGAGGAAGGGGAAGAATCATGATCAGCCTTGAAGGACACCGAATCGTCGACTTGAGTTGGGAGCTGGTCTCGCGGGTGACCCGCATGGACCAGACCGTCGAGGAAGGCAGGCGAGACGTCTACAACATGCCCTGGATCGTCGAGGAGACCTACAACGAAAAGGACGGCACCATCGAGCACCTGGTGGCGTGCAACGTGGGCACCGTCGCGGCCTGGCCCGGTGGCGGCGTCAGCGGTCACATGGGTTCGCACGTGCAACTGGGCATCGGGCACAACGACAACTGGACGGAGTTGCCGGACGGAATGAAAGGCATCTGGGAGATGCCGGTGGACGCCTACTACGGCGAAGCCTGTGTCTGCCAGCTTGACCATCTGAAAGGGGAACCGATCCTGCCGGAGCACCTGTCCAACGTGAGGGAAGGCGATATCCTGATCATGGGCAGCACCAATAGGGACGACGACACACCCTGGATTGAGGGGGATACCGCCTATTGGCTCGCGGAGGAGAAGAAGATCAAGGCGCTCTGCGTGGGGGTGCCCGGGATCCGCTGGGAAACCAGGTCCCTCGATCCCGAACCCGACAACTGCCCCACGCACCGGGCGATGACCGGGAACAACATCCCCATCGTGTATCCGCTGGTCAATATCGAGACCCTCAAGCAGGATCGTTGCTTTTTCATGAGCCTGCCGCTCAACGTCGAGCGCATGGAAGGGACGTGGGTGCGGGCGATCGCGATTGAAGAAGCGTAGGACGGAGTTGTTATTGATCGGGTGAGGACTGGATCTCGCGTCGCTTTGACGGTGCCGATCATTGAGTTGGTCCTCACCTATCCCTTCCGCAATGTAGTCCCGAAATCCCTTGGCGGCGCTCTTTGGCCGCCGGCGCGGCCCCGCTGTCTCCGCGTTCTTGCGACGTAACTTCGCCAGTCGATGAGTCCCCTTCGATGGCTGTCCGCTGTGCCTGTTCCATCAGTGCGCGGGGGTTCCAAGTCTTGAGGCGTTCAGCCAGCGATGTCTTTCCCGAATGAAATAAAAGGTCATTTAATGCCGGTATTTAGGGAAATATCTTTATAAAAGGTATTTTTCTGCCTTTTGCGTGATAAACACTTTATAGGTAACATAAGGCTGATTAATCCGACGAAATGCTTTTATGAGGCCGAATATGGCTGATAATACGACTCAAAGGGATGTGACGTCGCGCTCGCTGCGGGCGGAACTGGGCGTCCGGTTGGCTCGGCAGCGTCTCGCGAAGAACGTGACCCAGGCGGCGCTCGCGGCGAACGCGGGGATTGGGCTGCGGACGTTGCGTCGCGTGGAAACGGGCGAGCCGAGCAGCCTGGACAGCGTGCTGAGGATCGCGATTGCGCTTGGGCTCGCCGAAGGGTTGATGAGCGGCATTCCGGAGCAGGACATCCGGCCGATCGAACGTGTGGAGTCCCGCGGGCGGGAACGCCGGCGCGCGCGGCCATCGAAGAGCCGCGGGCGCGAGGAGTCCTGGTCGTGGTCGGACGGGCCGGATGACTGACGCGAGCGTGATGCTGTGGGGGCGCCGAATCGGGGCGGTGTCATGGGATGCGGCGCGCGGCCTCGGGGTCTTCCAATACGACCCGCGCTTCGTGTTGGCCGGCATCGAGGTCTCGCCGATCGCCATGCCCGCGCGGGAGGCGCCCTACACGTTCCCGGAACTCGGGGTCGAAGCCTTCAAGGGGCTTCCGGGCCTTCTGGCCGACGCGCTGCCGGATCGCTACGGCAACGCGCTGATCGACGTATGGCTGGCGCAAACGGGGCGCGCTGCGGAGGATTTCAATCCCGTGGACCGGCTTTGCTATATCGGTCGGCGCGGGGTCGGGGCGCTCGAGTTCGAACCGGGACTGCGCCGACAGGACCGGATGCGTCGGATCGAGATCGCGCAGCTGGTTGAACTCGCGAATCGCGCACTCGAGGAGCGTGGACGCTTGGCGGGGCGGTTGGACGGTCGCGACGACCGCGCGGCGTTGGAGGACATTCTCAGCGTGGGCACGTCGGCGGGCGGCGCGCGGGCGAAGGCGGTGCTGGCCTGGAACCCGGAAACGTGCGAGTTCCGGTCCGGCCAGGTGGATCAGGGGGATGGGTTCGAGGACTGGTTGCTGAAATTCGACGGTGTCGCAGTCGACGAGGCGCGGGAACTGTCGGACCCGCTGGGGTACGGCCGCATCGAGTACGCCTACCACCTGATGGCGCGTGCCGCCGGGATCGAGATGACGGAGTGCAGGCTTCACCACGAAGGCGGGCGGAGTCATTTCATGACCCGACGCTTCGACCGCGATGCCCAAGGGCGCAAGATCCACGTGCAGACGTTCGGGGCGGTGCGTCACTTCGACTACAACGTGGCAGGCGCCTACGCCTACGAGCAGGTTATGCAGACCATCCGGACGCTCGGGCTCGGTATGTCGGCCGTGGAGGAACAGTACCGGCGCACGGTGTTCAACGTCGTGGCGCGCAACCAGGACGATCACGTGAAGAACATCGCGTTCCTGATGGATCGGCGCGGCGTTTGGCGGCTATCTCCCGCGTACGACGTGGCCTATGCGTACAACCCTGCGGGGACGTGGACGCGCGAGCACCAGATGAGCGTGGCAGGGAAACGGGACGGATTCGAGCGCGCGGACCTGGAACGCTTCGCCGAGAGTTCGGGCCTGCGCAGACCGGGCGCTAAACGGATTGTGGATGAGGTGGTCTCCGCAGTCGCATCTTGGCCGAAGTTCGCGGCGCAAGCGGGTGTGGACAAGCAGGTCGTCCGGCAGATCGGACAAGCCCATCGCGTTCGGTTGCACCAATGGTAGAGGGAGAAACCAACGCAGACGCGGTGTGGTACTACCCCTTGCCCAGCTAAGGTAGCGGCGCTAACCCGACTCTTCGAAGATCTCGCGTCCGATCAGCCAGCGTCTAATCTCCGAGGTTCCGGCGCCGATCTCGTACAGCTTGGCGTCGCGCAGGAGGCGACCGGTCGGATACTCGTCGATGTAGCCGTTGCCGCCGAGTAGCTGTATGGCATCGAGGGCGAGCGCGGTTGCGGTCTCGGCGCAATGCAGGATGGCGCCGGCGGCGTCCTTGCGCGTGGTTTCGCCCCGGTCGCAGGCGCTCGCGACGGCATAGAGATAGGCGCGGCATGCGTTCGTGCGCGTATACATGTCGGCGAGCTTCGCCTGCACGAGCTGGAACCGGCCAATGGGTTCGCCGAACTGCGCGCGTTCGTGGACATAGGGAACCACGGTATCGAGACATGCCTGCATGATGCCGACGGGGCCGGCCGCCAGGACCACGCGTTCGAAGTCGAGGCCGCTCATCAGGACGCCGACCCCTCCGTTGTCGCTGCCGAGCACGTTCGCCGCCGGCACTTCGGCGTCCTCAAACACAAGTTCGCACGTGCCGGAACCGCGCATGCCGAGCTTCTGCAGTCCGGGGGAACGCGAGAAACCCGGCGTTTCGCGTTCGACGATGAACGCCGTGATGCCTTGGGCGCCGGCGTCGGGCTGCGTTTTCGCGTAGACCACGTAAGTGTCCGCATCGGGACCATTGGTGATCCACATCTTGGTACCGTTCAATAGGTAGACATCGCCCGTCCTGCGTGCCGCGAGCCGCATGGAAACCACGTCCGACCCGGCGCCCGCCTCGCTCATCGCGAGCGCCCCGACGTGCTCGCCGCTGATGAGCGGCGGCAGGTAGCGCTGCTTCTGTTCCGGCGTCCCGTGCCGCTCGATCTGGTTGACGCAGAGGTTGGAGTGGGCGCCGTAGGAGAGTCCCACGGAAGCCGAAGCCCTCGAGATCTCCTCCATCGCGATACAGTGCGCGAGATAGCCCATCCCGGCGCCGCCCCAGTCTGTCCCCGCGGTAATGCCAAGCAGGCCCAGTTCGCCGAGTTGCGGCCAGAGGTCGCGTGGAAACGCGTTTTCCCTATCGACTGCGGCGGCCCGCGGTGCGATTTCCGCGCTCGCGAAACGGCTCACCGTGTCGCGCAGAAGGTCGAGCGTCTCGCCCAGACCGAAGTTCAGGGAGGAATACGTCGGGTCCATGATCGATCCACCGACAGGTCGTTCGGTTTCCAATTGAGCGTAGCACAGCGATCCGAGGCCCGGCCCGTGGCCCGGCCCAACTCGTCGACCATGCAACAACCGCTCCCGGTCGCTGGCGCTCCCGGGAGCGTTTGTTCCACGGAAGTGATTAAATACCGGCACTTCAACCTAGGGATCCACGTTGCCAATGAGTGTTCACGAATCGGGTTTGTCGCCCGACATGATGCCGGATACCACGGTCAACGTGAGTAACGTGTTCGGGTTGGACCAGGATCTCAGTGTGCCCGCCTTCAGCGAGCGCACCGACTACGTGCCGGACATCGATGATGCCTATCATTTCGACCACGACACGACGCTCTCGATCCTCGCCGGGTTCGCGCACAACCGCCGGGTGATGATCCAGGGGTATCACGGCACGGGAAAGTCGACGCACGTGGAGCAAGTGGCCGCTCGGCTGAACTGGCCCTGCATCCGCGTCAATCTCGATAGCCACATCAGCCGCATCGACCTCGTCGGCAAGGACGCCATCGTTATCGAAGACGGCCTGCAGGTCACGGCGTTCAAGGAAGGCATCCTGCCGTGGGCGTTGCAGCATCCGACAGCGTTGTGTTTCGACGAGTACGACGCCGGTCGTCCGGACGTCATGTTCGTTATCCAGCGCGTGCTGGAAGTCGAGGGCAAGCTCACCCTGCTCGACCAGAACCGCGTGGTGCGGCCACACCCGGCATTTCGGCTGTTCTCGACCACCAACACGGTCGGCCTCGGCGATGCCACGGGCCTGTATCACGGTACGCAGCAGATCAACCAGGGACAGATGGACCGCTGGAATATCGTGACCGCGCTGAACTACCTGGAACACGAACAGGAGGTGGAGATCGTCTACGGCAAGGCGAAGTCCTGGCAGGAAAGCGACGAGGGCAGACGCATCATTTCAAGCATGGTGTCTGTCGCGGACCTGACCCGAAAGGGATTCGTCAACGGCGACATTTCGGTCGTCATGTCACCGCGGACGGTGCTGACCTGGGCGGAGAATGCGGACATCTTCAACGACATCGGCTTCGGTTTCCGTGTCTCCTTCCTGAACAAGTGCGACGAACTCGAACGCCCGGTCGTGGCCGAGTACTACCAGCGCTGCATGGGCGAGGATCTCGGCGACGCGACGCAAGGTCTGACGCTCAGGCAGTGAGCGAAGGGGTCTTTGCCCATGGCTGAACACGACAGTCCACTGGAGCCCTTCAAGAGGGCGACGGCGGCGACGATGCGTGCGCTGGCCGACAACGACGATCTGGAGGTCAACTTCGGCAAGGGCAGCCCGGCGCTCCGCGGCAACGTCGTGCAGTTGCCGTTGCCGAACATCGGCTGCGCCGATGACGAGTTGAACGCCGTACGCGGGGTTAGCGACGAGTTCGCGCTGAAGCTCCGATATCACGACGATGCGACCCACCGCGCGCGCGCGCCGAGCGCGGGTCCCGCCCAGGAGATGTTCCAGTGGGTGGAGGACGCGCGCATCGCGTCCATCGGCACGTTGCGAATGGAAGGCGTGGCGCGCAATCTCGACGCTGCCCTCGAAGCACTGTGCCGCCAGGCGGCGTTCGACACGATCACCGCCGAGACGGAAGCACCCTTGAGCGTTGCGGTCGGGCTGATCGTGCGACAGCGGATCACCGGGCGCGAGTTGCCGCCATCTGCGGAAAACGTGGTGCGTTTCTGGCGCGACTACGTGGAGGAGCGCGCCGGCAAGCACATGGATCTTCTGCGCGACAAGCTGCATGACCAGGCGGAGTACGCCGACGCGTGTCGTACGATGCTCAAGGACCTGGGTATGGTCGCGGATTTCGAGGACCAGGACATCGGCGACGACGGGTCCGATCCGGAATCCATCGAGGATGCTTCCGAGTCCGACTCCGAAGCATCGCTCGAAGATGTCGTGCTGGATGACGACACCCTCGGCGATGAAGACGACGATGGCGAAACCACCATCGTCGAGATGGACGCCGACATGGACATGAGCGAACTGGAGGCGGATGCGGATGACGAGGACGCGCCAAAGGTCGTGCCGGACGAGATGGGCCGTATCCGCATCGATGTCGACTACCAACCCTACACCACGGAATTCGATGAGGTCATCCTGGCCCAGGACCTGTGCGACCTGGAGGAACTCACCCGTCTGCGCACGTTGCTGGACCAGCAGCTTGTGCCGCTGCAGCACGCCACGTCGAAACTCGCCAACAGGCTGCAGCGCCGGCTGCTCGCCAAGCAGATGCGCGCGTGGGAGTTCGATCTGGACGAGGGCATTCTCGACACTTCGCGGCTGGCCCAGGTCGTCGTCGATCCCATGAATCCGCTCAGCTACAAGCAGGAGAAAGAGACCAACTTTCGCGACACGGTCGTCACCATGCTGATCGACAGCTCCGGCTCCATGCGCGGCCGTTCGATCACCATCGCCGCGATGTGCGCCGATATCCTCGGGCGGACGCTGGAACGATGCTCCGTGTCGGTGGAGATCCTCGGCTTCACGACGCGCGCATGGCGCGGCGGCCAATCGCGGGAGGAGTGGATCAACAACGGCAAGCCCGCCAGTCCCGGCCGCCTGAACGACCTGCGGCACATCGTCTACAAGGCGGCGGACGATCCGTGGCGCCGCACCAGGCGCAACCTCGGGCTGATGATGCGCGAGGAACTGCTGAAAGAGAACATCGATGGCGAGGCGCTCATCTGGGCGCACAATCGTCTCGTCGTCCGGCCGGAGCATCGCCGCGTGCTGATGGTGATTTCCGACGGACTGCCGGTGGACAACTCAACGCTGCTGGTGAATCCGAACAGTTACCTCGAGCAGCACCTGAAATACGCCATCGACCAGATCGAGAACTACTCAACCATCGAACTCATCGCCATCGGCATCGGCCACGACGTGACGCATCACTATCGCCGCGCCGTGACCATCACCGACGCCGAGCAACTCGGCGGCGCGATGACGGAACAGCTCGCGGCGCTGTTCGACACGGATAACCTTCCTGGGAGCACGAAGGGAGCACGCGTCGCGTGAGGAGCCTTCAGCCGGGGAGCACGAGGGGGTGACCCCTCGAACAAAAAGCCTTCAGCCGCGAAGCACGAGGGGGCACCCCTCGCATGAAGAGCCTTCAGCCGGGGAGCGCGAGGGGTTGACCCCTCGAGCAAAGAGCCTTCAGCCGGGGTCAGAGTATTTTTGACTGCGACCTTGGCGACGGAACCAGGCGCCCGTCGCCACGTCGGGACAGTTCGGCATGGTAGATACCCTTAGCGTCGAGGCCCGAAGCGCCCTGATGTCCCGCATAAGGAATCGGGACACCAAGCCGGAATTGGCCGTGCGCAAACTCCTGCACGGGATGGGCTATCGTTACCGACTGCATCGATCGGACCTGCCGGGCACCCCGGACCTGGTGTTTCCGGGAAGGTCGAGCGTCATCTTCGTGCACGGCTGTTTCTGGCACCTGCATGACGGTTGCAAGCACGCGCGCATGCCAAAGTCCCGGGTGGCTTACTGGGTTCCCAAACTGAAGGGCAATCGCACGCGCGACCGGCGAAACGAGCGGGCCCTGCGCACGCGCGGCTGGCGCGTCATGGTCATCTGGGAGTGCCAGGTTGGGAATCTGGACCGGATCGAGAGCAGAGCGCGACGCTTTCTGGGTGCACCCCGGAGCGAGGCCGGCGCGCCGTGCCCGCCGCGTGCCTTATCCTCCCGCCCGGCGCCCGGCGTTTCCAGGGCGGCCACGGAATGACCACCCGGAAGATCCTGCGCCTGATCGACGCGTACAGGGCGCGTTACCCCGAAGAACAGGATGCCGCGCGCGTGCGCCGCCTTATCGAGACCGAGCCGCGTTGTTTCGAGCGCGACTGCTATGACGACGGCCATGTCACCGGGTCTGCCTGGGTCGTCGATCCGGGCGGCACCAGGGTGCTGCTGACCCACCATCGCAAACTCGGCAAGTGGCTGCAACTCGGCGGCCACAGCGACGGCGAGCCGGATGCGCTGGCGGTGGCCCTGCGGGAGGCGCGGGAGGAATCGGGCCTGGTCGTTCGGCCGATCAGCGAGGCGGTGCTCGACATCGACATTCACACGATCCCGGCTTCGAAGGGCGAGCCGGCGCACCTGCACTACGACGTGCGATTCGCTCTTCGCGCTTCGTCGCCGGAGCGCATGCGCGTCAGTGCGGAGTCGATCGACCTGGCGTGGGTCGAGATCGAAGACCTGGCGCGGCTCACGGACGAGGAGTCGATGCTGCGGATGGCGCGAAAGTACCTCGCGGGAGAGTGAGGCGACACCAATAGCTGCTCACGCCGGCGACGGGAGCACTGTATGATCCTGAAGCTAACCTGATCGTGAGCCCGCGCCCTGACGCGCGAGCGGAGGGAGACCGCGTAGTGGCGCGTATTCTGCTGTTGCATGGCCCGAATCTGAACCTGCTCGGCACGCGGGAGCCGGACATCTACGGAGCCGACACCCTGGACGACATCAATGCCCGTGCAAGGCAATATGCCGAAGAGCGCGGCCATGTCGTGGACGCCTTCCAGAGCAATGCCGAGCATGACCTGGTCGACGCGGTACAGCGCGCGAAGAGCGAAGGCGTCGAGTTCATCGTCGTCAATCCCGCAGCCTTTACGCATACGAGTGTCGCCTTGCGTGACGCACTGCTTGCGGTGGACATTCCCTTCATTGAGGTTCACCTGTCGAACGTGTACGCGCGGGAGGATTTTCGCCGAAGCTCCTACTTCTCCGACATCGCGCGCGGCGTCATTTCGGGCCTGGGAGCGTTCGGCTACGACTACGCGATGCAGGCGGCCGTCCGGATGCTGGAAGCGGACTAGCGTCTCGGGTCGCGCCCGTTCGATATAGGACGTCCATGCCCTGGATACGGATGGAAATCGCTACGTCGGGGCGAACTGCCGAAGCTGCCGGTGAGAGGCTGTCTGCTCTCGGGGCCGTTGCGGTGACGTACCTGGATGACGGCGACAAACCGCTGGTCGAGCCCGATCCGTGGGAGGAACCCGATCTGGATGCCTGGCCGAAGGTGCGGGTCGCGGGACTGTTCGAACTTGGCGCGGACATTGCCGCGCTGCGTTCGGCGTTCCCTGGTCGGGGGGTCGATATCGATTTTCTGGCAGACGCGGATTGGCTGAACGCCTGGCGACGGTTTGCCGTGGTGAGGAAGTTCGGCCGTCTCACCGTCGTTCCATCGGACCCGGACGCAACGGATGTCGCCGGCAGCGAAGCGCCCGTTCGAAGTTCAAAGAGGGATCCAGCGGTCATGCGCCTCGACCCGGGACTCGCTTTTGGAACGGGGAGCCATCCGACGACGCGGCTGTGTCTGGAGTGGCTCGCGGCAAGGGATCTGCGGGAGGTTTCAATGCTGGACTACGGTTGCGGCTCGGGCATCCTGGCGATCGCAGCCAGGCTGCTGGGCGCCGGGCGCGTCGTCGGCGTTGATCATGACCCCCAGGCGTTGATGGCGACCGAGACCAACGCGGCGCGCAACGGCGTGCGCTTTGACGTGCGGCATAGCGAAGCGTTCTGGCGGAGCGACGTTCAGGCTCGCGACGAGGCCGACAGTGTCAATGCGGCTTTCGATGTCGTCATGTCGAACATTCTCTCCGGTACACTGGTGGAACTGGCGCCTCGGCTCTCGGGCCACGTGGCCACCGGGGGGGCGTTGGTCTTGACCGGTATCCTGGCGGACGAAGCCGGGGAGGTGATGCGCGCCTACCCGGATTTCGAGTTCCGCGCACCGCAGAGGCTGGAGGGGTGGGCGCTCCTGGACGGGAAACGCATCTGAGAACGTGTCCGAATCTTCGCAAGAACCGCTGACGGTTGAGTGTCCCCGTTGCCATACGCGTTTCCGTGCGCGCCAGGACCAGCTCGCTGCCGCTGGCGGGCAGGTGCGATGCGGCGTCTGCCTCGCGCTGTTCGATTCCAGCCGCGCCCTGTCCGCCGAGTCCACGCAGACCAGCCCTTCGGATGCCGATAACGCGGACGACCCATCGCCGGACGGCCCGTCGCCGAAGGGCAGGCGGCACGGCTGGCGCCGGGTCGCACTGTTTTGGGTCGGAGTGGTAGTTGCGTTGTCAGCGCTCGTGTTCCAGGTGTTCACATATCGGTTCGACCACTGGGCATTGGATCCGCAACTTCGGTTCATCTACGAGTTTGCGTGCGACGTGCTCGGCTGTGAACTTCCCGATCCGTCTGACCGGGACGTCGACGTCACGTTGCTTGACAGGCGCGAGAGCTTGCGGTGAGCATCCTCGCTCGATCTCAAGCACCTTTGCGGAACTGATTTGAAGCGTTTGATCGACGCGGCGCGCCGCGGCGTCACTGCATCACTGCTGCTGCTCGCGCCTGCTTCGCTGGCGGCGCTAGATTTCGAACCCTGCGTCCTGACCGCCGTCGGCGACCGTTCCGAAGTGCCGGTGAAGTGCGCAACGCTGGAAGTGCCGCTGGATCACGACAAACCGGACGGCCCGCGCATCGAGCTGTTCGTGGCGCGGAACGCTGCGCTGGCAGGCACGCCGGCGCCGGATCCGTTCGTCGTCATTGCGGGCGGCCCCGGCCAGGCTTCGACGATCTTCTATGCACAGATGGCATCGGCGTTCTCGAGGGTTCGCCGGACGCGCGACATCGTCCTGGTGGACCAGCGCGGTACCGGTTCGTCCACGCCCCTGCGCTGCGAGAACATCGAACGCGACGAGGTCTATCTCGACACGAAGACATTCGTTCGCCTCGGCGCTGAATGTGTGGACGGGTTGACGCACGATCCGGCGTTCTTCACCACGAGTGCTGCGGTGCGCGATCTCGAAGTCGTCCGGGAGACGCTCGGCTACCCTTCGCTCAACATCTACGGGATCTCCTATGGCACCCGGGTTGCCCAGCACTACCTGAAGCGCTATCCGGAACGCGTGCGCACCGTCGTCCTGGATGGCGTCGTGCCGCCGAGTCTCGCCCTTGGCCCAGGTATGGCCATCGATGGCCAACGTGCGCTGGACAGGTTGCTCGCGCGCTGCGCGGCGGCGCCCACCTGCGCGGAACAGTATCCGGACCTGGGCGACCGCCTCGGGGAACTCTTGGCGCGTCTGAAAGCGTCGCCGCCGACGATCGAGGTCCCGCATCCCAGGACCGGCGCTGCCACGACGTTGACTCTCACCGATGACCTGGTTGCCGGCATGGTACGGCTGCTCATGTACTCGCCGCAGACGGCGGCGGTGATTCCGATGCTGGTGCGCGCGTCCTCGGAAGGCGATCACGGGCCGTTGGCGGCGCAGGTGTTGATGGTGAGCGAGGATGTCCACGGAGCCATCAGTTTCGGCATGCACTTCGCCGTCGTGTGTACCGAAGATGTGCCGTTCTGGGGCCGGTTGGACAGGGCGGCCCTGGAGGAGACTTTCCTGGGCCCGGCACAGACTGACGCGCTCGGACAGATCTGCGAATCGTGGCCCCGAGGTTTCATCGACGACGACTTCGCGAGCCCCGTCGAATCCGCGGTGCCGGTGATCCTGCTTTCAGGCGAAAACGATCCGGTCACGCCGCCGGCTTACGCCGAGGTGTCGGTGCTGGGCCTGACCAACTATCGACATGTGACCCTGAAGCACCAGGCCCACGGACAGCTCACGACGGGCTGCGTGCCGCAGCGGTTGGGGACGTTCGTCGATCGGGCCGACCCGGTGGTGTTCGATGATCCCTGCCTGGAAGCGGTCGAGGGATTCCCGATCTTCACCTCGCCCATGGGACCGCCGCCATGATCGAGGCCGAGGGCCTGACGAAGCGGTTCGGCGATGTCGTCGCCATGGACGATGTGAGCTTCCGCGCGGACGATGGACGTGTCACCGGGCTGGTCGGACCGAACGGCGCCGGCAAGTCGACCACGCTGCGCGTACTTTGCACCGTCATCAAGGCCGACAGCGGGCGGGCTCGCGTTGACGGCGTCGATGTCGCCGCGAGGCCGCTGGATGTCCGCAGGCAGATCGGCGCGCTGCCCCATCTCTCGGGCTTGTATCCGAATCTCTCCGCGCGCGAGAACATCGCCTATTACGCCGAGATGCAGGGAATGCCGCGCCGCGAGGCAGGCAGAGCCACGCGCACCGTAATCGATAGGCTCGGCATCGGCGACCTCTCTGACCGGCGCGCGAAGGGCTTCTCGCACGGTCAGAGCATTCGCGTGGCACTGGCGCGCGCGCTCGTCCATCGCCCGCAGACCGTTATCCTGGATGAACCGACAAACGGTCTCGACGTGGTGGCGACACGCGCCCTGCGGGACGTAATCCTGGACCTCAGGCGGGATGGCAGATGCGTTCTCTTCTCGAGTCATGTCATGCAGGAGGTTGCGATGCTGTGCGACGAACTCCTGATCATCTCCGAAGGGCGGGTGGCCATATCGGGAACGCCGGACGAAATCCTCCGCGAGACAGGCTGCGGCGACCTGGAAGATGCGTTCGTCGCCGCGATCAGCTCGGAACGGGAGTCGAAATGAACGCGATCGTAACCGTGCTTCGCAAGGAAGTCCGCGACACGCTGCGCGACCGGCGAGCGGTGCTCTCGAGCCTGGCGGGCGCCTTGTTCGGCCCCGCGTTATTCGCTGTCTTCATGAACTTCACGGTCGAGCGCACGATTGACGAGGGCGAGGCGGCGATCGAGATTCCCGTCGTGAACGCTGCCGACGCACCCAACCTGGTCGGCTACCTCGGCCAGCACCTGATCGAGGCGAAAGAGGCTGCTTTCGATAGTCGGGAGGAATTGCGGGCGTCCGTGCGACGGGGCGAAACCGAAGTCGGCCTGGTCATCGACAAGCAGTTCGGGACGGCCCTGGGCGAAGGGAAAGCGGCGCGGGTGTGGATCGTGGCGGACAGGGCCAACGCATCGGCCCAGACTGCGGTAGCGCGAGTGCGGGGAGCGCTGCGCAGCTACAGCAGCCTGGTGGGGGTGTTGCGCCTGCAGTTGCGCGGCGTGGACCCAGGCGTCGCCCGCCCGTTGGCGATTCTCAACGACGACGTGTCGACCCCTTCAGGACGTTCGGTCCTACTCCTGGGGGCATTCACCTACTTCCTGCTGTTCGCCTGCTTTCTCGGCGGCCTGCATGTGGCCGTTGACTCCACCGCGGGAGAACGCGAACGCGGATCGCTCGAGCCGCTGCTCACGCTTCCCGTCTCGCGCGGCGCGCTGGTCGCCGGAAAATTCGCGGCGACCGCGTTCTTCATGGCCGTTGCGCTGATCATCGGGATCGCCGCGTTCGCGGTTGCCGTGGACTACCTCCCCCTAGCCGAGGTGAGCATGGATGCCGACCTCGGACTGGTCGAGTGCGCGATGGCGTTCGCCGTGCTCGTTCCCATCGCCGTTCTTGGCGCGGGCCTGCTGAATGCGGTGACCGCGTTTACCAAGAGCTTCAAGGAAGCGCAGAGTTACAGCGGCATCGCGATGCTGTTGCCGACCCTGCCAATCCTCCTGATCATCCTGAATCCGATGCAGCCCACCATTTCCATGATGCTGGTGCCGAGCCTCTCGCAACACCTGCTGATCACGAGCATTGTCAAGGCCGAATCCATCGACCCGCTTTACTTCGCTGTTTCCGCCACCAGCACGGTGGCGATCGGCGCACTGTTCGGTCTGCTGGCGGTGTGGCGCTATCGTAGCGAGAAGCTGTTGGTGTAGGTGTCGTCGCTGGCAGACCGCCAAGCAGTGGGCCTGCGCCTATGCGGGCGGGTTGGCTCGGTCGAGCAGTTCAACGTACCTTTTCATGAAGCGGTCCTGGTCGATGTTCCCGGCAGCAAGCTCAATGACCAGGTCGCCAAGCTCCATCTGATCTGCGCTGGCCACGACATTCTCACCGTTCATCAACTGGATCAGGTCGCCAACGGCCAGCGCCGTACGTTTGTTCGCATCATTGAATGGATGTCCGACCGTAAACGCGTACACCGCGAAAGCCGCGACCTGGGCCACGGTCGGATCCTTGAACTGGTATGCGAGATTTGTCTGAACTCGACCGAGAACGGCACCGACCGATGTGCCAGCCCGGGATCCCGGTATTCCGCCGTGTCTTGAGAGTAGCTGTTCATGCAGGTCGGCGACCTGCTGTTCCGTTGGAAGCGCAATCACCGCTTCGCGAGGTAGGCAAGCACGTCGGATCGCTGATCGAGTATCGACTGGGTCAGTTCCGCTACCCGGGCATCGTCCATCGTTTTGAAAGCAAGGGACTCGACCGGGAGGTAGTACCCTTCCACCTTGCTGTTGCGCAGGATGGCGGTCGGCTCCCTTGCGTCGAGAATTTGACTGGCCTGTTGCTTGAACTCGGTCATGGTCACGTAGCGCATGGGCGTCCCGGTGTTGATATCAGTGCTGAATAGTCGCATCGATATCAACACTTTTCAAATCATCCACCCGCGGATCAGTGGACGAATGGACACCAGCGTGTTGCCGATTCGGCGTCAAGGACGCAGAGCATTGCATTGCCGATTTCATGCTGCGCGGTGTGCGCGTTACCATTGGCGTTTAGCCGATCCCTAACGTTGAATGAACACCAAGCTGCAGGTTGAGAGGGCGCTCCTGAGCGTCTCCGACAAGACCGGCGTGATCGAGTTGGCTCGCGCGCTTGCCGGCGCCGGCATCGAACTGCTTTCCACCGGCGGCACGCGGGCGGCCCTCGCCGAGGCGGGCATCGAGGTGACGGAGGTTGCCGACTATACGGGCTTCCCGGAGATCATGGATGGCCGTGTCAAGACGCTGCATCCCAAGGTGCATGGCGGCATCCTCGGCAGGCGCGAAGACGATGCGGAGGTGATGCGGGCGCAGGGGATTCCGCGCATCGACCTGGTGGTGGTCAACCTGTACCCGTTCGAGGCCGCGACTGCCCGCGAAGACTGTACGCGTGAAATCGCCATCGAGAACATCGACATAGGGGGTCCAGCCATGCTGCGCGCGGCCGCTAAGAACCATGCTGCGGTTCTGGCGGTAGTCGATCCAGACGACTATCCGGAGGTCGTCGAGACACTCGAGAGTGGCGGCTCGACCCTGGCGCAGCGCGCGCGGTTTGCCGCCAAGGCATTCGCGCATACCGCACGCTACGACGCCGGGATCGCCGCATGGTTCGCGAGTGATCCGGTGGCGTCGACGGAGGACTTCCCGCAGGCGTTGACGCTCGGCCTGGACAAGAAGAGCGACCTTCGCTACGGCGAGAATCCGCATCAGCGCGCCGCGTTCTACGTCGAAGCGAATCCGCCCCGGGGAACGCTCGCGCGTCTTATCCAGATCCAGGGGCGGGCCCTGTCGTACAACAACCTCGCGGATACCGACGCCGCGCTGGAATGCGTCCGGTCTTTCACTGAGCCCGCCTGTGTCATCGTCAAGCACGGCAACCCGTGCGGCGTTGCGTTGGCAACTGACATTGGTGCCGCGTACGAGCGCGCTTTCGCTACCGATCCGACATCGGCCTTTGGCGGGATCATTGCCTTCAACCGGACCCTGGACGCGCAAACGCTTGAGGCGCTGTTGGACAGGCAGTTTGCGGAGGTGGTGGTGGCGCCGCGGGTGGAGGCGGCTGCGACAGAGGCTGCCCGGGCCAGGAAGAACCTGCGATTGCTGGAGGTCGGAGACCTTGCGCAGGTGGCGGGCCAGATGAATCTCAAACGCGTCGGCGGTGGCGTGTTGGTGCAGGATGCGGACACCCTGTGCTTTGACGAAGCGACCATGCAGACCGTGACCAAACGCGTTCCCACGGCGCAGGAGATGTCCGACCTCCTGTTCGCGTGGCGCGTGGCATGGTTCGTGAAGTCGAATGCCATCGTGTTCGCGCGCGACGGCGCCACGGTGGGCGTGGGCGCCGGACAGATGAGCCGCGTGGTCAGCGCGCGGATCGCGGCGATGAAGGCCCAGGACGAGGGCATCGCGGTGTCGGGAGCGGTGATGGCGTCGGATGCGTTCTTCCCGTTTCGGGACGGCATCGATACCGCGGCTTCGGCGGGAATAAGCGCAGTCATACAGCCGGGTGGTTCCATCCGGGACGACGAGGTGATCGCCGCCGCCGACGAGCACGGCCTGGCGATGGTGTTCACGTCGATTCGGCATTTCAGGCACTGATTCGGGAGTTGGCATGCATGTCCTGATCATCGGAAACGGCGGACGGGAGCACGCGCTCGCCTGGTCGGTAGCGAGGTCGCAAGCGGTCGAGCGGGTCTACGTGGCGCCCGGCAACGCGGGTACGGCCAGCGAGGCGAAAACCGAAAACGTCGACATCGATGTCGGCGACTTCGCCGCGTTGGCGGACTTCGCTGCCAACAACGGTTGCGCCCTGACCATTGTCGGGCCGGAAGCGCCCCTGGTGGACGGTGTGCGCGACTACTTCGACGCGCGGGGACTCGACTGTTTCGGGCCGTCGAAGGCTGCGGCGCGACTGGAGGGATCGAAGGTCTTTACCAAGGAGTTCCTCGTCCGCAACGGCATTCCGACGGCGAGCTACGAATGCTTCACCGATATTCGCGCGGCGCGGGACCATATCCGCCGCCACGGCGCGCCGATCGTCATCAAGGCCAGCGGGCTGGCGGCGGGCAAGGGCGTCACTGTTGCCTTCAACGAGGCGGAGGCGGTTGCCGCTGCCGAGGGCATGCTGGGCGGCGACAGCTTTGGCGACGCGGGGCGCGAGATCGTGATCGAGGAGTATCTCGACGGCGAGGAGGCGAGTTTCATATGCGTCGCGGACGGCACGAACGTGGTTCCGTTCGCGACGTCCCAGGACCACAAGCGGCGCGACGACGGCGACCTCGGGCCGAATACCGGGGGGATGGGCGCCTACTCGCCGGCGCCGGTCGTAACGCCGGAAGTCCACGCCCGGATCATGCGTGAGGTGATCCATCCCACCGTCAGGGGCATGGCCGCCGAGAACGCGCCTTACCAGGGCTTCCTGTACGCGGGACTCATGGTCATGCCTGACGGGTCGGTCAAGGTCATCGAGTTCAACTGCCGCTTCGGCGACCCGGAGGCGCAGCCCGTGTTGATGCGGCTTGAAAGCGACCTTGTCGAACTGTGCCGACGAGCGCTGGCGGGCGATCTGCAGGGCGCGGCCCTGCAATGGGACGAAAGGGCCGCCGTTGGCGTCGTCATGGCCGCGGGAGGCTATCCGCTCGCCTATGAGAGCGGTCATGCCATCTCCGGCATCGATGCCACGATGGGCGACACAAAGGTATTTCAGGCCGGTACGGCGCTGGAGGGCGGACGCGTCGTCACCGCCGGTGGAAGGGTCCTCTGCGTCACCGCCCTCGGCGACTCCGTCAGCGCCGCCCGGACGTTGGCGTACGACCGCGTCGGGCGTATCGCCTGGAGGGATGCGTACTACAGAAACGACATCGCATTTCGCGCGATAGAAAGGGAAAACGGCTGACAGAGAAACGACCGGGGGTTTGAGAAGATGTGTCCATGTTGGCGCACCTGCTCAAACGCTTCGAACGGTTTGCCGGGCTTGACGAGCGAACCCTCGCGATTGCGTCGAAACACGCGAGCCTGATCGAATTGCCGGCGAACCGCTGGCTGCTGCGGCGCGGACGGCGCCTGGACCGATGCCTCTACCTCCTCGAAGGCGCGGTCGAGGCGGTGGAACCGGGCGGGAGGCGAAGGCGCGTCGAAGGCGAGATCTACCGGCCCGGAGACGATATCGCCCTGGAGACGCGCGCTGGTACCCGCGTATTGTCGGTGGACCTGGCGCCCATCGAATTCCTGCTGCGATCGGACGGTCTTCCGGAGCCGGACGTCGGCCCGGTGGAGTTGTGGCTCGACCGGCTGCTCGCATCGCCGCTGGTGAAAGTCATGTCGGCGGTTTCCTGGCAGAGGCTGCTTCGCAGCGCGGAAGAGCGCCGACTGCTGGCCGGCGATCGCGTGTCCGCCGAAGACGCCGTGTTCATCGTCAAGGAAGGCGCGGTGGAGCGCGCCGGAGCGAGCATTCGGGCGGGAGACTTCTTTGGCGAGGACATCGTCTTTGCCGGGCGCAAGATTGGCCAAGGCGAGTATCGGACGAGGCGCAATACGGTCTTGCTCGTAATCCCGGGAGATGCGGTCCGGGCTCTCATCGGCGAGTACCCGGTCCCGGATGTCGCGGACCCGATTACACAGACGCTGGACCTCGACACGACGCCGGTCGATGCGCTTCGCGAAGCCGCGTGCCGACTTGACCCCAACGGCCGCGTGGCCATTCGCGGCGGTGCCGCGGGCGATCGCGGATACGCGTTGATAGCGTTGACGCGCATGGGCATGTCGGCGGTGCCGATGGCCGATTAGGAGATTGCGCCGCAGGACGGCACGTAGTGCCGATCAAGGTGCGGATCGTAGGTGGGCCTGGGCGGAGGTGAAACACGGCGCGCCCAAAGGGCCGATGGGTTTCATGGCGCTATGGCGCGGCGGTTCGGCATCCGGCGCAAAGACTGTCCTCTGATGATCCGGAACCTGAGCCTTTGAGGCTCGCGTCACGTGGGACGATCCTCGGCGATCCGGGGCCGTTCGCGAACTCGTCTCCGTCGGCTTCGGCGATATCGGAGTCCTATAATCGCCGGCCTGCTCAACCGGATCCCATCGACCATGCAACAGTCCACGACCCGCCTGATCTGCGTTCTCCTCGGCGCTGCAGGGGCGCTTACCGCGTCCGCCGCGAGCGCGGACACGACGGCAGCCACCCTGCGTGGCCACGTCCACACCGTCGCCGGCGAGCCGATCCCGGCAGCTCGGGTCGAGATCGTGCACACGCCTTCGGGCACGGTTCGGGCAGCGGTGACGACCGAGAACGGCACCTTCTACCAACCGGGGCTGCGGGTGGGCGGCCCCTACAGGATCCGCATCGCGCGGAGCGGCTACCGTGATCGCGAACTCGCGCCGATCGCGCTCAAGCCCGGCACGCAGGCGCCACTCGCCGTCACCCTGGTGCCCGTCGACGTCGAAGAGGTCGTCGTCACGGCGAGCGCACGGGTGCCCGCGAGGGATCTCAACAACGGGGTCGGGTCCGCGTTCACGGCGGCCGACATCGCCGACCAGCCGTCGATCACGCGCGACGTCATCCGCACGCTGCTGCGCGACCCGCTCGCGCAGTCGACCGGCGAGGGGAATCTTTCCGTTGGCGGGGTCAACCCGCGCTTCAACGGCCTCGCCATCGACGGCTCGCTGCAGCAGGACGACTTCGGCCTCGGCACGAGCACCTATGCGACCAGCCGCTCGCCGGTCAACCTCGACGCCGTCGAGTCCGCGTCCGTGGTCGCGTCCGACTATTCCGTCAGCGCCTCGGGCTTCACCGGCGGCCTCGTCAACATCACGACCAAGTCGGGCACCAACGAATGGGACGGCGCGGCGTTCTATTACTTTCACGGCAGCGACCAGGTGGGCGACACGTATGATGGCGGCAGGGAGTACACCCCTGCCGCCTTCGAGGAGAAGGAGTACGGCATCTCCGCTGGCGGGCCGCTCGTCGCTGACCGGTTCTTCGTATTCCTGTCCTACGACGAGTTCGATGCCGTGTCGCCGGTCGACTTCACTGCCTTCGATGCGAGTCGCGGCATCCAGCCCGGCCTTTTCGAGGCGCTGCGCGACGTGGTGCGCGACATATACGGCTACGATCCCGGCGGACGGCCGGCATCGGCAGCGACGCCGGAGGGGTCGAAACGCTCGCTCCTCAAGTTCGACTGGAACGCGGGCGCGGCACACCGGGCTTCGTTCACGTACCAGCGCAGCCGGGAGACCGGAACGTCCGTCGCCGCCGACCGGCTGACCTCGGCGTGGATCGACATTCCGGTCGACCTCACCGCCTACACCGTACAACTCTTCTCCGACTGGACCGATCGCGCCTCGACCACCCTGCGGGCCAACCTCAAGGCGTTCTCGCGCAGCCAGGATTGCCGCGCCCGGGGCGTCGGCGCATTGGAGTTCGACAACCTCGACGCAGGCGGCGTTTCCGGCACTCCGCTTGAGGGGCTGATCACGGGCAGCGTGGACGTGGTCGCCGGCTGCGACCGGTTCCGCCACGCCAACGTCTACGACGACGAGCGCCTGCAGCTCCACGGCGCGCTCGACTACGTCCTCGGCGACCACATCTTGAGGATCGGCGGCGAGCACGAGTCCTTCGATCTCTTCAACCTCTTCATGCCGAGTTCGAACGGCCGCTTCGTATTCTCCGATTTCGCCGCTATCACGAGCCGCACGGCCCGCGTCGACTATGTCAACGTGCCGTCCAACGACGTCGCGGACGGCGCGGCGGCGTGGGGCTATGGCAAGACAACGTTCTTTGCGCAGGACACCTGGCAACTGCGGCCGAACCTGGAAATCACGGCGGGCCTGCGCTACGAGCGCTTCACCCAGGACGACCCGCCAGCGTTCAGTCGGGCAGTTGCCGAGACCTACGGCATCCGCACCGACAGGGGCCTCGACGGCCTCGATCTCCTGATGCCCCGTCTGAGCTTCCGGTGGACGGGCCTGCATCGCACCGTCGTGAGCGGCGGACTCGGCCGGTTTTCCGGCGGCGATCCCAAGGTCTGGACGTCCAACGTGTTCCAGGTCCCGACGGTCTTCGCGCGCGTCACCGCAACCGGGGTTTCGCCGACCACGGTGCCGGCGGAATTGCGCGCCGCCGTGTCGGCGGGAAGCACTGCGGCCGTCGACGCCATCGCGCCGGACTTCAAGGTGCCCTCGGACTGGAAGGCCTCGCTGCGCATCGAGCGCGATCTCGATCTCACCTTCGCCGGCCTGAACCTCGGGACGGGATACACGCTGACGGCGCAGGCTCTCCTGGCCTGGACGGGCAACGGCTTCCTCTGGACCAACCTCGCGCAAACGCGTCTTGCGGCGGCGGGACCCACGGGGGTCGCGCCCGATGGTCGGACGATCTACGCGGATCTCGACGACCTCGGGATCCTCAACCTCGTGGCGCTCGACAATCACGGCGAAGGTGCCAGCAGCATTCTGACCGCGGCGCTGGGCAAGCGCTACGACACGGGCCTCGACCTGCAGGTGAGCTATGCGTGGCAGGATGTGGAGGCGGTCACGGAAGGCCTTTCCTCGCGCGGCATCTCCAACTGGCGGGGCATCGCGGACGCCGACCGCAACCGTCCGTCCGCGCGCACCTCCCCCTACCAGGTCACCCATTCGATCAAGCTGAACGCCGGCTACGAACGCGCTTTCGGGCGGGGATTCCGGGTTCGTGCCGACGTTTTCGGCCGCGCGTGGTCCGGCGACCGCTTCACGTACACGTTCGACGTCGATCGCGGCAACGCGCTCTTCGGCCGCGCCGGCGCCGGCGAGAGCCCCTACGACAACAACCCGCTATACGTCCCCGCGCGAGGCGACGATCCGGCCGTTGCCTACGGCGCCCGCTTCGACCGGGATGCCTTCTTTGCCTATCTCGGCGCCAACGGCGTCGAGTCCGGTATCCACGCACCGTACTCCGCGGACGCGGGCATCAACCAGGTATGGGACCTGCGGTTGCGCTTGGAACTGCCGGGCATCCGTGCCCTCAACCGATGGGTGGGAGAGAACCGTGCGAGCTTGGTGCTCGATATCGAAAACGTCCTCAACCTCCTGAACGATGAGTGGGGCACCTACGACGCGGGACCGGGTTTCGGGCAGGCGGCGATAGTCCGTGCCGATCTCGTCTCGGTCGCGGATGTCGCGGCTCTCGGTATCGACGCCGCCCCGGCGCTGACCGGCGATGCGCCCCGGACGACGTGTGCGCGGCGGAGCGACTGCGTCTACCGGTTCAATAGTTTCCGCAACGTCGCCGCGGCGTTTCCCGCGGCATCCCGGTCTGTCCACCGGATCCGGTTCGGTTTCCGCATCGATCTGTAGGGCACGCTGACGGAAGCCGAGCAACAAGTGCTTGGGCATATCGAGCGTCAGAAGCGAGGCAGTCGCGCCGGACAGACCTGGCCTTATTTCACGGCCCGATAGATGAGACCAAGCACGAGCGCAAACAGGCCGAACTGCACCATCAAATATCCGGTTTCCATCAGGACAAAGCCAACGGCGTTTGGCACTTGCTGTTTTGCAACGAAGCCCAACACATGCGACGTCCAGAGAAACAGGCCCGCAAGACCCGCGAACAAAAAGGCTCGTGCGAAACCCGTGCTGTTCGGTTGAAACAGTGGGTAGATTGCCGCCAACACCAAGCCTTGAATGATTACCGAGGCGAAGCCTATGGGCACATTTGGCTCACCTTCGAAATAGCCAAAGCTCTGGTACTGGTCTTTGAAAAGTGCAAGGTGCCAAGCCACTGCGAGCGGGAAAACGATCCCGACATAACCTGCCGCTGACAAGAGTATTTTTGTCATCGCGCGGCCCTTCCGACATCAAGTGCAACTTTTTCTCTGCCCATCACTATTTCCTACCATATTTGTCTTACCGGGAAAAAAGAGTCTAAACGGTCAGTGCTTCGTCAATAGTCAGCGAGAGTTGCGTTCCGCTTTGCAACATTGGCGCGAGGGTATACCCTCGAATTCGAATCAGAATACGAGTCGAGGCACACCCATGAGCGGAACGGACGACCTGATCGGCGTATTCGACCGCGCGTTGCGGGCGCTGACCGGCGGGGGCATGGCGGAGCGTCCGGCGCCGGAGGGCGAGGAGGGCACGCTGACCGAAGCCGAGCGCAAACACGCGGCGGGGCTGATGCGGGTGAACCATGCGGGCGAGATCTGCGCCCAGGCGCTGTACGAAGGCCAGGCATTGACGGCGCGCGACCCGCAAGTCCGCGAATCCCTGAGGACCGCGGCCGCCGAAGAAAACGATCACCTCGCCTGGTGCCGGGAGAGGCTTGACGAACTCGACGGCCGCCCGAGCATGCTGGACCCGGTGTTCTACGCAGCTTCATTCGCGTTGGGTGCCGCCGTCGGCGTCCTGGGCGACAAGGTGAGCCTCGGGTTCGTCGAGGCTACGGAAGACCAGGTCAAGCGGCACCTCGACCGCCACATCAGTGATTTGCCCGAAACCGATGAACGCAGCCGGGCGATCCTCGAGGAGATGCGTACCGATGAGACGCGCCATGGCGAGAACGCGAAGCGGGAGGGCGGCGTCGAATTCCCCGAACCGGTCAAGGAAGCCATGACCCTGGCTTCGAAGCTCATGACCGAGTCTACCTACCGGATCTAGACACAATTGCGTCGTGCCCTAAGGGGTGCGCCGTGCCGTACCCCCGCCGGCCCAAAGAGCAGGGACCGCCTCAGTCGGCGTCACTCGCTCCGGCGCTCAGCGGCGGGTGATAGATGAGCTGTACCGCCGTGCCTTCCGGGTCCCTGCAGTAAAGGCTGCGGGCGCCATCCCGATGCGTCTTCGGCGGGTTGACGATCTCAACCTCCCTCGCGACAAGGAACGCGTGCCACGCATCCACATCCTCGATCCGGTCGATGATGAAGCCTATGTGGTCGAGCCTCTGGTCTTCTCCGGGTTCCTTGGTCGTCCGGTGCAACGCCAGGTTGTCGTTGCCGTTCGTGAGGTAGCAGTTATCGGCATCGGGTCGCCACTCGATGCGCATGCCCATGACGTCGGTGTAAAACCGGACGGTCGCCTCGAAGTTGCGCGTGAAAAGCGCCACATGGCGCAGTCCGGCGGTCGGTGGTGGTCGTCTCCCGGAGGTCATTCCAGTTCGAATCCGTGGGTCACGGTAACGCCGGCGCGCTGCAACAGGATCGAGGCAGAGCAATACCTTGTCGCCGAGAGTTCCAACGCGCGTGCGACCTTGCGTTCCGTGAGGCCCTCGCCCGCCAGGGTAAATTGAATGTGGACGTCGGTGAACACTTTCGGATCCGTCGCGGCACGCTCCGCAGTCACGCGTGTTTCGCACTTGGACACTTCGGCGCGGCCACGCTGAAGAATGTGGACCACATCGAAGGCCGTGCAGCCGCCGACTCCGCAGAGCATGAGTTCCATCGGCCGTGCCCCGGCATTTGTACCTCCCAGTTCCGGCGGGCCGTCGATGGTGACTTCGTGGCCGCTGTCGGCGCGGGCGGAGAACACCACGTCCCTTTGCCAGATTATGTTTGCCTCCACTGTCGCGGGTCCGTCGTTGCGGTAAGGGCGGTCAATTCTGGCGAAAAAAGGTCGCGGATGCGACGTTGTGAAGCTCCCGTGGTCTCCGTTTTGCTATGTTCTGGTCGGTCATCTTCCCGGGAGACCCAAGGCATGCGGTGGTACGCGGGCACCAGCGGCTACAGCTACAAGGAATGGAAGGGCGTCTTCTACCCGGAGACGATCTCGCCGGGCGAGATGTTGGCCTACTACGGCGAGAGACTACCCGCCGTCGAGATCAACAACACTTTCTACAGGATGCCCCGCACGCACGTCCTCGAAGGCTGGCGCGAATCGGTCCCGGAGGACTTCCGTTTCGTTATCAAGGCGTCGCGCCGGATCACCCACCAGGCGAGGCTGGCCGATGACGGTGCGTTTCTTGCCGAGCGCGTCGCGAAGCTGGAAGACCGGCTAGGTTGCGTGCTGTTCCAGTTGCCGCCTTACCTGCGCAAGCACGTCGAGCGGCTCGATGCGTTCCTCGGCGGTTGGCCGAGAGAACTCCCGGCGGCATTCGAGTTTCGCCATGTCTCTTGGTTCGACGAGGAAGTCATGGACGTGCTGCGCCGTCACGAAGCGGCCATCTGCGTGTCCGACGACGGGAAGACGGATTTGCCGGCGGTCCTGGCGACAACGGACTGGCTTTACTTACGCCTGCGCCGGGAGGCCTACGACGAAGGCGTCCTGGCGCAGTGGCTGGCTCGCGCGATTGAGACCGGCGCGCGCCACGGATTCGCGTTCTTCAAGCACGAGGATGCGGGGGCGGGACCGAAGCTGGCGAAGGCTTTCCTGGAACTGGCCCAGGCGCGTCAAGCCACTGCGTGACAGCAGGCGTGTTCCGGCGAGAACACGTGACAACAGGGCACGGGAATCTGTTCATCGCCGCTCTCGACGCCATCGCCCGCCACTGCACATGCGATGACGGAGCTGTCGGAAACATGCTCGGTTCCTGACTCACACGAACGTGGGCCTCGTACCATTGGACGAGGAAGGGCAAGCGTGTTGGGTGTGACCCGCGGTGACCCCGCCCGCTGCACGCTGGTCCAGAAATCACGGACCAACCGCCGCATCGGACGACTGTCGTTGCCGTGAAGCCCTTTTGTGTTGAGTCGCGTCATGGAGTGCATTCGCCTCGTCCAAAGTGAGTGTTTTCAACCGCGGGAAGAAACGGTTGCCCACGCTGCATATGTGGGGTCTGGGTGCTGCCAATTCAACCCGTGAGGAGATCACGGGCAGGTCTGTTCAAGGCACTCTACGAGAAGTACGGGGGTCGAGCGCACTTCCAGCAGGCGGGCGTCGAACCCTTCGACGCGGTACGTGACTTCCTGGAAGAGCAGGAGGGGAACGGTGCGTTCACGATTCTCGATGCGGGCTACGAGGACGAGTTCTGGCACTACTGGCGAACCGAGGAAATTCACACGTTCGTCCCCGCAGGCAAGGAGCGCGAGTTGATCACTACGCCGTTTTGGCTAATGGAAATGCCGAGCGACGATTAATTCGCCGCGCAAAGTCCCATTGTGATCGTGTGGACCGATTGCGTAACCTACGCGGCTTCATCCAGATTGGAACTGACGATGGGAGTGGAAACCGGGCTATTCGACTTGACCGGGCGCGTTGCGCTGCTGACGGGCGCATCCAAGGGAATGGGCCTCAGCATGGCGGAGGGCCTTGCGGAACACGGTGCCAGGGTGGTCGTGTCGAGCCGCAAGATCGAGCAATGCGAAGCGGCGGTGGCGCAGATCAACGACAGGTGCGGAGAGGGGTCGGCCATCGCGGTCGCCTGCAACATCGGCTACAAGGATCAGTTGGAAGCCCTCGTCGCCGAGACCCGGTCGCGTCTCGGGCCCATCGACATCCTGGTCGCCAATGCCGGGGTCAACCCCTTCTACGGCCCGATGTCGGAGATTCCGGATTCCGCGTTCGACAAGATCATGGAGACCAACGTGCGTTCCAACCATTGGCTGTGCCGCATGGTCGCGCCGGACATGGTCGAGAAGGGCGGGGGCAGCATGATGATCACTTCGTCCACCGGCGCGTTCTCCGCCTCTCAGAACCTTGGCACCTACGCTATCTCGAAACTCGCGGACATCGCCCTGGTGCGCAATCTCGCGCTCGAATACGGCCCGTCGGGCGTGCGCGTGAACGCCATCTGTCCGGGTATCGTCAAGACGGACTTCGCCAGGGCGTTGTGGGACAACCCCGAGGCGCAACGCAACGCGGAAACCAACACGCCGCTGCGCCGACTCGGCGAACCCGAAGACCTGAAGGGCATCGCGGTGTTCTTGGCGTCGGACTCCAGCACCTTCATTACGGGTCAAGCGATCGCGGTCTGCGGCGGTGTGCATATGTGGCCGTAGCATCGTGACACGACACTAGCGCCATAAGATCCGTCGCCCTGACGGGCGCCGTGTTTTACCCCGGCGCAAGCCCTCTGGTTCGCCCATCCCGCCCGTCCCGGATCCTACGCCTTGATCGGCACTTGCGTGCCGTTCTACGTCGGAGGCTTGCATGGAAGTACGCCTCCGGCGACGGGGGAAACGCCAGCACTTCCTTACGCGTCAGCGGTCGGGGAAGCACCCCCGGCTGAAGGCTCCTAGCGCCAGACCTGTCGGTCAACCCCGCTGCGCGTCGGCGTTAATATTGACGCATGAACGTGGCCCGAAGTCTTCGCCTCACATGAGAGTACGGGGCTTCGTCATGCAGGCGAGCTACCGGATTCGCGACCGTGTCCCCGTCGTGCACCTGTTCGGTCGCCTGGAAGGGGGCGGCACCTTCCTCGTGCGCGACCACCGCAGGACCCCGAGCTTCTACGTGGCATCCGCGGATGCGGCGCGGGCGCGCGAGATCGGCGCGACGCGGCAGTGCCCCACGTCCAGGAGCACGTTCTCCGGCACGCGCGTCACACGTATTGATGTCCAGACGCCCCCCGACGCGCCCGTGCTGCGTGACCGGCTGCACGCCCAAGGCATCGACACGTTCGAGGCGGATGTCCGTTTCGCCGTGGGATTCCTCATCGACCACAACATCCGGGGCGGTCTCGAAATTGACGGGCGTGCCGAGCGCGGCGAAGGCATCGACTGGGTGTTCGACGATCCGGAGATCGCGCCAGCCGAGGTCGAAGTGGAGCCCAGGATCCTGTCGTTCGACATAGAGACCGATCCCAAGGCCCGCCGACTGCTGGCCATTTCGCTCTACGGCCGCGACTTCGACGAGGTCTACATCGTCGATTCCAGCGGTCGCGAGATGCCCGCACACGCGATCGCGTGTGTCGACGAAGCTGCGGCCCTGGCGGCATTTTCCGGCCGCGTGACCGAGATCGACCCGGACATCCTCACGGGATGGAACGTCGTCGACTTCGACCTGCGCGTCCTGTCGCGTATCGCTGCCCGCGTGAAGCAACGCCTCGATCTTGGCCGCGAACCGGGCAACGTGAGAATCCGTCCCGCGCGCGGCTACTTCGGCAGCGGCCAGGCGTCGATCCCGGGACGCCTGGTGCTCGACGGCATGGACCTGGTGCGCGGCGCGTTCGCGCGCTTCGACGACTATTCCCTCGAGACGGTCTCCCGCGCGGTTCTGGGAGAGGGCAAGGCGGTCGAGGGCGATGTCCGCGATCGCGCGGACGAAATCATCCGCCGCTACAGGACCGACCTCGAGGGATTCGCGCTGTACGCCCGCACGGATTCGCGTCTCGCTCTCGACATCATCGAAGAGATGCGGCTGGTCCCGCTGGCGCTCGCTCGCAGCCGGCTCACCGGGATGCAGCCGGACCGCGTCTCCGCCAGCATCGCCTCGTTCGACTTCGTCTACCTGTCGGAACTCCACAAGCGGGACATCGTGGCGCCCACCGTGCGTTCGGGTGACGCGCGCGTCTCGGCCTCCCAGACCGGCGGCCATGTCCTTGAGCCGACCACCGGCCTGCACAGGAACGTCTGGGTGTTCGACTTCAAGAGCCTGTATCCGAGCGTGATGCGCACGTTCAATATAGACCCGCTCGCGTTCGTTGCGGGCACTGGCGCCGGAGAAGACGTGATCCGCACCGCGACCGGCGCCGCCTTTCGCCGAGGCGAGGCGATCCTCCCTCGGATGCTCGACCGCCTGGCCGAGGCCCGCGAAGTGGCGAAGCGCGCTGACGACGACATCGCCTCCCAGGCTATCAAGATCCTCATGAACTCGTTCTACGGCGTCCTCGGCACCCCCGCCTGCCGTTTCCACAATCCCGCCATCGCGAACGCTATCACCGGCCAGAGCCGGCACTTCCTGCTGTGGTCCAAGGCGTGGTTCGAGGACAGGGGCTTCGATGTCCTTTACGGCGATACGGACAGCCTGTTCGTCCTTTCCAGCCTCGCCGACCCCGATGGGGCGCATGGTCGCGGCGAGAATCTCGTGCGGGAGATCAACGCAGCGATTGCGGGCTACGTGTGCGAAGAGTGGAACGTCGAGAGCCGGCTGGAACTGGAGTTCGAGAAGCTCTACACGCGGTTGTTCCTGCCGTCCGTGCGGCACGGTTCCGCTGGCGCGCGCAAGCGCTATACCGGCGTACCCTACGGCGGCGACGCGGTGGAATTCGTCGGTATGGAAGTCGTCCGCCGCGACTGGACCGACCTGGCGAAGACGGTGCAGAGGGAACTGTACGCGCGGCTCTTTTCTGATGCACCGGTGGACGATTACCTGGCGCAGGTCGTGCGTGACGTGCGCGGCGGCAGCTTTGACGACGCCCTGGTCTACCGCAAAGGACTGCGAAAGGACCTCAAGTCCTACACGGCGAATACGCCGCCGCATGTCGCGGCTGCGCGCAAGGCGCGTTCGGACCCCGGACGGCTGATCTCGTACGTCATGACCCGAAGCGGCCCCGAACCGCTCGACAACATCACCGCCGAACTCGACCGCGAGCACTACGTGCAGAAACAGGTGCGTCCGGTGGCGGAACCCGTGCTGGATACGTTCGGACTGTCCTTCGAGCAGGCCGTCGGCGACGACCGGCAACTGGAACTGTTCTGACCGGCCTGGCGGGCTGACCGCCGGGTAAATGCGCTGAAATGGTCGGGCTTGTCCGAGCCCTGGACAGGCCTAACGCTTTCATTCTGAAGGCGTATTCCGACGCGACAGGTCATTCGCGTTGCGGGATTCGTCATCGTGGACTCGACGTGGACAGGCCCACGTGAGAATCCCGACCGTCCATCGGTGTGCCGAGCCATCTACATTGGCGGGAGTGATAGGCCCCGCCACCTCCGACCCAACCAGTCCGTTCGCGTTGCCGGCGGCGAAAAGCCGCAAATCCCAACACGACTATGTCGGGGTTTTCTCTGGTTTCGACGCTCGCGCCCTTCGCAGAATGCCCGCCGATCCCCGGTTCCGCACGGTGCGGCCGGACGAACGGACGGAGCAAGACCTTGGCAGGAATACCCAACAGAACAAGCAGGATCGCCCGCTTCGCGGGCCTCGCGATCACGGTCATCGGGATGGTGTTCGCGACGGCGTCGTGGGCAAGCATCACGTCGAGCGAGAACCCGTCGACCGACGGCAGCTACACGATCTCGTGGTCGGCGGTCCCCAACGCCTCAAGCCACCAGCTGTACGAGGACGGCACGCTGGTCTATGACAGCACGGGGACCTCGTGGTCCGTCAGCGGAAAGGCGGCGGCGGATTATGAGTACACCGTCGGTTACTGCGAGTTCATCTTCGACGAGGAGATGTGCTTCGGGTCGGGTTACACAGCGCTGACCGTGACCGTCAGCCCGCCGTCACCGACGGTGGACGCGTCGTTCGACGAGAGTTCCATCGCGCTCGGCGAGAGCGCGGAGCTGAGCTGGTCGTCGACCAACGCCACGGCATGCAGCGGGTCGCCCGCGATCGGCTCGACGTCGACCTCCGGGACGAAGACGTACACGCCGTCGAGCGCGAGCACGTTCAGCGTCAAGGTGACGTGCACGGGCGCCGGTGGCAGCGGGAGCGACACCGCCAGCGTGACCGTCCACGCGCCGCCGACGGTGGACGCGTCGTTCGACGAGAGCTCCATCGCGCTCGGCGAGAGCTCGGAGCTGAGCTGGTCGTCGACCAACGCCACGGCATGCAGCGGGTCGCCCGCGATCGGTTCGACGGCGACGTCCGGGACGAAGACGTACACGCCGTCGAGCGCGGGCAGCTTCAGCGTCAAGGTGACGTGCACGGGCGCCGGTGGCAGCGGGAGCGACACCGCCAGCGTGACCGTCAACGCGCCGCCGCCGGATGCGCCGACGGTGGACGCGTCGTTCGACGAGAGTTCCATCGCGCTAGGCGAGAGCGCTGAGCTGAGTTGGTCGTCGACCAACGCCACGGCATGCAGCGGGTCGCCCGCGATCGGTTCGACGGCGACGTCCGGGACGAAGACGTACACGCCGTCGAGCGCGGGCAGCTTCAGCGTCAAGGTGACGTGCACGGGCGTCGGTGGCAGCGGCAGCGACACCGCCAGCGTGACCGTCCACGCGCCGCCGACGGTGGACGCGTCGTTCGACGAGAGTTCCATCGCGCTAGGCGAGAGCGCTGAGCTGAGCTGGTCGTCGACCAACGCCACGGCATGCAGCGGGTCGCCCGCGATCGGTTCGACGGCGACGTCCGGGACGAAGACGTATACGCCGTCGAGCGCGGGCAGCTTCAGCGTCAGGGTGACGTGCACGGGCACCGGTGGCAGCGGCAGCGACACCGCCAGCGTGACCGTCCACGCGCCGCCGACGGTGGACGCATCGTTCGACGAGAGTTCGATCACCCTCGGCGAGAGCGTGGAGCTGAGTTGGTCGTCGACCAACGCGACCGCATGCAGCGGCTCACCCTCAATTGGCTCGACGGCGACGTCCGGGACGAAGACGTACACGCCGTCGAGCGCGGGCAGCTTCAGCGTCAGGGTGACATGCACGGGCGCCGGTGGCAGCGGGAGCTACACCGCCACTGTGACCGTCAAGCCGTCGGCACCAACGCTGACGGTGCCGTCGACGGATTCTGACGGTCGTTACACGGTGTCGTGGACGAGCGTTTCCGGGGCAACTAGCTACAAGCTGGATGAGAAGTCCGGGAGCGGGAGCTTCGCCAATATCTACAGCGGAAGCGGCACTTCAAGGAACATCACGAGCAAGGCCGATGGCACATACAGCTACCGGGTGCGCGCGTGCAACAGCACTTGCGGCGACTGGTCTTCGACCGCGACCGCTAGCGTAGGAGGCGATCTCACGGCAAGTCCGAACCCATCGACGGACGGCAGCTACACGGTGTCCTGGTCGGCGATTTTCACTGCGGAGAGCTATCAACTATACGAGAACGGCACGTTGGTCTATGACAGCACGGGAACCTCGTGGTCTTTCAGCGGCAAGGCTGCGGGCAGCTATGAGTACACGCTCGAGTTCTGCGAACTGATCTTCGACGAGGAGATGTGCTTCGGGTCGGGCTACGCGGCACTTACGGTCACGGTCACGACGCCGCCGTTGGCGCCAACGCTGACGGTGCCAGCGACGGACGCCGACGGTAGTTACGCGGCGAGCTGGACGGCGTCGACGGGGGCGACCTCGTACAAGCTGGAGGAGAAGCCCGCCGGCGGATCGTTCTCGAATGTCTATGACGGCGCGAACAGATCCCACGAGATCACGGGCAATACCGCGGGAATCTACACATACCAGGTGCGGGCGTGCGCGGGTGCGGACAACTGCGGCGATTGGTCGGCGACGAAGACCACCAAGGTGCCGCCGGGTGCGCCGACGCTGACGGTGCCGGCGACGGACTCGGACGGCAACTACGACGCGACTTGGACCAGCCCGTCGGGCTCGACGAGCTACGAACTGCAGGAGAAGGTCGGATCGGGCATGTGGTCAGAGTCGGAGAGCCTGACGGCGACGACGAAGGGCTACACCGGCAAGACGCCGGCGATCTACATGTACCGGGTCCGAGCGTGCGCCGGATCGGACAACTGCGGCGACTGGTCGGCGACTGGGACGACGAAGGTGCCGCCTGGAGCACCGACTCTGACCGTGCCGGCAACAGACGCCGACGGCGGCTACTCCGTGAGCTGGACGAGCCCGTCCGGTGCGACAAGCTACAAGCTCCAAGAGAAGTCCGGCAGCGGCAACTTCGGCGATGTTTACAGCGGAAGCAGCACATCAACAGATATCACGGGCAAGACCGACGGCACGTATAGCTACCAGGTGCGGGCATGCGCGGGGACGGGCAACTGCGGCGGCTGGTCGTCCACGAAGTCAGTCGAAGTGTCGATCAACAACGCGCCGGTAGCGGTGGACGATTCGGCGAGGACGCCATTCCGTACGGCGGTAGCGATTTCCGTACTGGACAACGACACGGATGCCGACGCCGACGACCTTACCGTGACTACCGTGACCACGCCGGCAAGCGGGACCGCGAAGATCACGTCCGATGACGACGGCAACAACACGCAGGTCACCTATACCCCGCAGAACGGCCATCCCGGGTCCGACACGTTCGACTACACGGTCTCCGACGGTACCGCCACCGACACCGTATCGGTGACGGTGGACCTCGTGACGGTGACGCCGAACCCGAGCACCACAGGCAGCTACACGCTGTCCTGGGATGGATCACCGCTGCTGGCCGACAGGTACCGCGTCCTTGAGAGCTTCGCCGGCGGCACGCCCGCCTTCAGCTACCACCTGGGAACCAGCGCGCAATACAGCGGCAAGGCGACTGGCAGCTACCACTACTTGGTGGAGCCCTGCGAAACGCCACTCGGACAGCTTGAGGAGTGCGTGGAACTCGGCCGCGCAACGGCGACGGTAGTGCTTCCGCCCAACCTTCCACCAGTAGCGGTGGACGACGCGGCGCGGACACCGTACCAAACGGCAATAGTGATCGATGTTCTCGCCAACGATACGGATGCCGACGACGACGTTCTGACGGTGACGGCCGTGACCACGCCCGCAAACGGCACGGCTAAGATCACCAGCAACAACACACGAGTCACCTACACACCGCAGAGCGGCTACTCCGGCGCGGACACATTCGACTACACGGTGTCCGACGGCACCGACAGCGACATGGCCAGTGTGAGCGTGACCGTCAACAGGCGTCCTGAGGTGGACGCCCAATTCAACCAGAGTGTCATCACGCTCGGCGACAGCGTCACGCTGAGGTGGACTTCCAGTAACACGAGTCGATGCAGCGGGATGCCCTCGATCAACTCGACGGCGACAGAGGGGACGAAGACTTACACGCCATTAAGCGCCGGCACTTTCGAGGTCACGGTGACTTGCACTGGCCCCGGCACCAGCGGAAGCGCAAGTGCCACGGCCAGCGTGACGGTGAACACGCCGCCGACCGTTTTGGACGACACGGCGCAAACGGCGTTCGAGACGGCGATAGTGATCGAGGTTCTCGCCAACGACAGCGACGCCGACGGCGACGACCTGACGGTGACGGCGGCGACGACGCCGGCGAGCGGCACGGCGGCGATCACCGCGGACGCCGACGGCGACAACACGCTGGTCACGTACACGCCGCAGAGCGGCTACTCCGGCGCGGACGCGTTCGACTACACGGTTTCCGACGGAACGGACACCGGCACCGGCACCGTTTCGGTGACGGTGGATTCGGCGACGCCGCCTCGACCGATGGTGACTGCGTCGTTCGACCAGAGTTCCATCACGCTGGGTGAAAGCGTCACGCTGACCTGGTTGTCGACCAATGCCAGCCAGTGCAGCGGAACGCCATCGATCGACTCGGTGGCGACCTCGGGGATGAAGATGTACACGCCATCGATCACCGGCAGCTACAGCGTCACCGTCACCTGCACGGGTGCCGGAGGCAGCGGCAATGACACAGCCAGCGTGACCGTGACGCCGGCCTCGACGACCAACAATGCGCCGATAGCGGTGGACGACGCCGCGGAGACGGTCTTCCTCACGGCGGTCGAAATCGCCGTTCTCGCCAACGACACGGACGCGGACGGCGACGACCTGACGGTAACGGCCGTGACCACGCCGGCAGACGGCACGGTGACCATCACCCGCGACGATGACGGCAACAACACGCGGGTCACCTACACGCCCGATAGCGGCCACCCCGGCACCACCGACACGTTCGACTACACGGTCTCCGACGGCACCGCCAGCGACACCGGCACGGTTGAGGTGACGGTGGGCCTCGTGAAGGTGACGCCGAACCCGAGCACCACGGGCAGCTACACCCTGTCCTGGCAAGGGACACTGCTGGCCGACAGGTATCGGGTCCTCGAGAGCGGAGCTCCCGGCGACCCGCCCCTGTTGAGCTACCACCTGGGGACCAGCGTGGAATACACCGGCAAGGCGACGGGCACCTACCACTATCTGGTGGAGCGTTGCGAAACGCCGCTGGGAGAGTTGGAGGAATGCGTGGAGCTCGGCCGTGTGACGGCCAGGGTGATTCTGCCGATAACCCCCGGCAATCTGCCCTACAGGTCCGGAGTCACCAAGGGTGGCGACGCCTACGTCAACGTGCCGATCGCGCCGGTGCCGGGAGTCAACGGGCTCGCGCCGCGTCTGTCGATCGACTACAGCGGTGGCCGCGAGCGGCACCGGTCGGAGCAGGAGCTGCCGGCGGACATGATCGGCTACGGCTGGCGCGTCGGCGGGTTCTCGACCATTCGCCGCTGCGTGAAGGGGACGGACAACAGCGACGGCATCTCGTTCAACAGCGACGACGCGCTGTGCCTGGACGGCGAGCCCTTGACGAAGATCAGCGGCGGCACGCATCTGGAGGCTCCCGCGGAGTACCGCACGGTGAGGGAGAGCTTCGCGAAGGTTGTGCTGAAGGACAGCGCGACGGGCGACTGGTTCGAGGTGCGTTTGCCGGACGGCACGGTGCGCGAGTACGGCCGCACCGCTGACAGCCAGCTATGGAAACCGGCTCGCGAGGCGAGCGGCTCCGACCCGGCTGAGCCGGCGGCGCCTTTCCTGTGGTCGATCAACAGGCAGACGGACGCGTTCGGCAACGTCATGACGTACAAGTACTACGAGGACGACACCAAGCTGGCGCGGCATCCGAGGAAAATCATCTACGGCGATGCGGAAGACGCGACGATCGAGTTCGTCTACAAGCCGCGGGACGACCTGGACTCGACGCAGGTCGGAAGCTTCTTCCTCGGCCAGCCGCAGCGGCTGACGTACATCCATCTGCGGCTCGGCGGATCGCTTGTGCGCGACTACCGGCTGGCGTACAAGAGAACGAGCGCTGGCCAAGTGCGCCTGAGCGCGCTGCAGACCTGCGGCTACGAGCCGTCCGGCACGTACCACTGCCTGTCGCCCCTGGAGATCGGCTGGCTGGAGGCCGCCGGCGGAACCTGGGTCAGCCAACTGACCGACCCCATGGGGGCGGCGACGACGTTCGCGATCGGGACGATGACCGAATCCGGCACGCACGACTTCGTGCTGGGCGCGGACGACACGCCTTTCGGCGCCACCAGCCTGCCGGCGAACGCGCGGGCGCTGCCGCCGCGGGACGGAGACGTCAAGCCGGTGGTGACGAGCGTGACGCGCAGCGACGGCATCGGCGGCACGCGCCAGACCAGCTACGCATACCTCGGCCGGGGCGTCGAGAACACGCGCAACTGGGGCTTCCTGGGGTTCCACGCGATCCGCGAGACGGACTCGGCGTCGGGCATCGTGACCTACACGCAATACCGCCTCGACTATCCGTTCCTCGGCCGCCCCGCGCAGGTGGTGCGGTACGATGGCGAGTACGTGAAGCCCGCGAGCGCCAGGAGAGCCAAGACGCCGCTGTCGAAGCGCGCGGTGCGCTACGCGGAGAAGACGGTGTCGCACGCGGGCTCGACCGTGACGACGACGCTGCCGCACGCGGAGGAGACGATGGAGTGGCTCTACGAGGGCACCTCCACCCTCGGCGCGGTACAGACCACCGAGACGCTGACGCTGCCCTCCAAGTTCGTCACCCAGGTGGTGCGCGAGACGCGCACGGCACACATGGCGACCGGCGACGCTGACGGCGGATCCGACTGGGGCGCGGGCCAGTCGCACACGCTGACCGGCATCCAGCGGACGACGGAGCAGACGCTGTCGTTCGACAACGACGAGACCGACTGGGTGCTGGGGTTCGTCGACGACATCGGGGTCAAGCACTATCGCGGCGACACCGGCGCGACGCCGGACTGGACCGAGACGGTCGGCCGCACGCGGATCGCGGGCACGCTGGCACCGGACGTGGTGACGCGTTTCCCGGGCCACAAGCTCCAGCACAAGACCGACTACGGCTACGACACGCGGGGCAATCGCAAGACGGCCTCGGAGACCGAAGGAGTGCCGGCGTCAAACGCGGGAGGGCAATCGTCGGAGACGACAGAGGACTCTGCGCGGACCTGGGAGGTGCTGGGATTTGCCGCGGGCCGCTTCCCCACATCCTGGCAGAACCCGCTGGTTCACACGGAGTCCGCGACGCACCACGCCGGCCTGGGCGTGCCGGCGACGACCACGGACGCCAACAACCGGCGGACCTCGTACGCCTACGACGGCCTCGGCCGCGAGACCTCGCGCACGCGCCACTGGGACAGCGTGGAGACCACAAAGGACGGCGTCACGACGACGGAGGACGTGAAGACCACGACCGCCTACGCCCCGTGCGACGACGGCGCGTGCGACGCGGTGGAGGCGACGGCCGCCGACTGCGGCACCCGCTACTCGGTGGCCCCCGTCATGAAGGTCACGACCGCGGCGCCGGACATGCCGGACTCGACCGCCTACCTGGACATGTTCGGGCGCGCCATACGCACGTCCGTGGAGGGATTCGGCGGCGTCGACCGCAGGGTGGACGTGTTCCACGACGCGCGCGGCCGGATGGTTTGCGAGAGCGAGCCGCACCACGCGGGCGAGACGGCGGAGTACACCCGCTACACCTATGACATCCGCGACCGGCTGACGGGCGTTGCCCGGCCGGACGGCGGCGCGACGGGAGTCACGTACGCCGCGGCGACCAACGGTGTGACGGCGACGGTCACGGAGACCGTGAAGGCCGCGAACGGGAACCAGGTGCTTGCGACGCGCGAGACGAAGCGGACGCACAACGTGCTGGGCGAGCTGGTGTCGACCACCGAGGGCGCCGAGCAGACGGGCGAGGATGCCGGCAACCAGGTCGAGACGAGCTACGCCTACGACGGCGCCGGGCGGCTCGAGACGGTGACCACCGGCGGCCAGACGACGACGTTCGCCTACGACGCCGCGGGCAACCGCGAGAGCGTCGAGAACCCGAACCTGGGGGCGGCCGTGAGCGCGGGCGCCGACATGGTGAGCGCCAAGTTCGCCCACAACGGCCACGGCGAGCTGACCGAGCGCACCGACGCGCGCGGCGCGACCCACTACGGCTACGACAAGCTGGGGCGGCGCACCTGCGCGGCGGACCGCGGCGGCACGGGCACTTGGGAGTACGACCCGGCCAACGGCAAAGGGCTGCTGAAGCGTCGTAGCTACGACCGGGATACGATCCTGACGAGCGCCTCGTCCTGCGCGTTCGGCGGCGACTTCGCGGAGACGTACGAATACAACACGGACGCGCGGCTGACGCAGGTGCGGACGTCGATGGTCGACGATGCGAACGCGACCACGACGCTGACGCGCAGCCACGCGTACGACGACTACGGACGGCTGGCGTCGACGACGTACCCGTCGTCAGTGACGGTCACGCACGAGTACAACGAGCGGGGCTACGCGGCGAAGCTGAAGCACGGCTCCACGACGCTGGTGAATGTGACGGCGCAGACGGCCTACGGCCAGCCGAAGACGGAGAGCTACGGCAACGGCGTGCGGACGAGTCGGTCCTACGACAAGCTGGGGCGGCTGACCGACATCGACACGATTCGGCGCGGGGCGAAAATCCAGGACAACACCTACGCCTGGCGCAGCGACGGCTCGCTCCAGAGGCGCACGGCCCGCGCGGGGAGCGGGGTCAGGCGCGAGAGGTTCGCCTACGACTACCTGAACCGGCTGACGGGGGCGACGACCCACCTGGGGGACTCCTCGACCGCGAGCCGGACGTTGACATTCCGCTACGACCTGCACGGCAATCTCAAGACCAAGACCGGCGACGTGACGGGCTACGACTATGACCCGGACCTGGGGACGAACAGGCTGAGAGAGGCGACGATCGGCGACGTGGCGCGTGAGTTCACGCACGACACCAGCGGCCACATCGAGCAGTACGCCTGCAAGGACCCGGACGATAGCGACGAGGACGACCCTTGCGACGGCGTGGACGACACGTTCATCGAGTGGAACGCGCGCGGGCTGGCGGAGAAGGTGACGGTGGGCGAGAGCAAGACCGACGCCACGCCGACCGCGCGGGACAGCTTCCGCTACGGCCCGGACGGGGCGCGCCACTTCAAGAAGAGCGAGTGGGCGGTCACGTCCGGCGCCACAACGGCCATGAAGACGTCGCGCAAGTACTACGCGGGCGCGTACGAGAAGACGGTGACGGTCGGCGGCGACACGGTGGAGCGAGTCCGAATAGGGGACTCGGTCGTGCACGTGAGGACGACCCCCGCGGGCTTGATGCCTACCACGACATCGGTGTTCGAATACGCGCACCGGGACCACCTGGGCTCGGTGGAGGCGGTGACGGACGCATCGGGCAACAAGCTGGTTGTGCTGGGTTACGACCCGTACGGGGAGCGGCGCAAGCCGGACTGGACGGGGCAGCTCACCGAGGCGGAGATCGAAGACCTGCTGGGCGCCCACGGCGAGCGCGTGTCGCGGGGATTCACCCGGCACGAGCACCTCGACCGGACCGGACTGATCCACATGAACGGGCGGATGTACGACCCCCGCCTGGGAAGGTTCCTGAGTCCGGATCCCATTGTCGGGGATCCCACTTCCAGCCAGTCGTGGAACCTCTACAGCTACGTCGGCAACAACCCGCTGAGCTATGTCGATCCGACGGGGCTGGTCCGAACGGGGCCGTGCGACGCCCTGAACTCCGGGTGCATGCACTTTGGCGGCGGCGGGGGCGGCGGCTCGACCGGGCGCACCATGACGGTGACCACCACGGTCACGGTGAGCGGGGTCATGTCGGTTCCGTACCGCTACGCGCTGCCGGTGTGGACGCAGGTCTGGGATCCGACCCTGGACCACTACGTCTGGCACGTGGGCGACGAATACTTCTGGGGCCAGAGCACCCAGTCGTACTCGTACAGCTTCAACGTCACTACCACGATCACAATCCCGGACGAGTCGGTGGCCGAAGAGCCGGCGGACATGGGCGGACTGGCAATTGCGGCGGCCGATGTCGGCGCATCGATTCTCATACCGGGCTACGACCTGGTGCGCTGCAACATGGAGGGCAACTGCGAGTGGACCGATTGGGTCCTCGGTGTCGGGGAGATCGCTATTTCTGCGACCGGCGTCGGATACGGTGCACGCGTGCTCGCGAAGGCCGGGATAAAGGGAGGTGCCGGGGCGGCGACAAGGATCGCTGACGAGTCGGAGACCGTTCAGCGATGGATGTCGAGGGCGGAACTGGAGGCAACAAGAGAAACGGGGTTGCTTCGAGGCGGGAGAGAAGGCACGCACTTCGTGACCGACGCGGCCAATCGTAGCGCCCGGAGAGCGCGGATACGCCTCGCGTTGGAATACACGCCAGAGGTGCGAGTTACAATGGAAATACCGGCAAACGCGCTCACTCCTCCAAAGAGAGTGCCCCCACTCAATCGCATGCCAGGAGGTGGAATGGAACGAGAGGCTACAGGGATAGTGCCCGTAATAATCAAAAGGGTAGATGGCACGCCATGAGCAATCTGACTCCTACGCTCGTGGGCCAATCGGTTACTATCGTTATGAGTGATCCGTGGGATCTTGGAGAGTCCATTTCGTGGAAGCCTTTGCACTGTACCGTATTGAGAGAAGGGGTTCGGCCCACCAGTGGTTTTGCTCCGGCCGGCGAAGCAATCCTGCTCCGTTTGAAGGAGCCGTTTACATTCGCTGACGTTCGGTATGAGTATTTGCAAGGCTCGCCTAGGTATGTAGGCTCGTCACTTGCCGATTTGCGGAAAGATGGAACTAAAGTGCACTGCGGGTTCGTGCGGGTTCCTCTAGATCGGCTCGATGAGCAACCTCCATTAGATTTGAGTTGGTGGCGAGGTGGTGGTGGACTCAGGGGAGCATTGTCTCTCGATTGAGTCCACGCGCGGAGCTGGCGCAAAGCCGCATGCCGCCTCACTCCGGATCAATGACCGCGGCGTTGGGAACATCGAGATGCGCGATTGGTACCTGAAGGTCGTTGATCGACTTGGGCCGGACCGCGACGAAGGAGCGTACTCCGGGCCTGTTCGCTGACGCCCGTGTAGACCCTGCCGACTATTTTGATTGGGAACCATGATGGCCCAGCTACCGAAGAGCGAGGCGTGGGGAGCACCGACGTACGGGTTCCTGTTTAGCATGGGGATCTGTGCATGTATTACAGTGCTTTTCCCGTGCGGCGTTCATGCAGAGGAGGATTCCCTATCCGGCCTACGACTAGTGGAACAAGAATGTCCGACCGATACACGGCGCGAAGCGATTGCCATTGATGCTGCGCTAGCGATAACTAGTGATATCGGGAAGGTCGAAGCCCGGTTTATCCCTGGAGAATGGCGCTACGACGTTTTGATATATGGCCCTGGCGGACAACTACTATCAACGACGACGTGCTGTTCGTTGGAGGGAGCGAAAGTCACGTTTTCTTTGCTTTCGGATCCAAAAGGAGAAACTGACCTGGTGGTGGCGACTTCAGGTATTGATCCATCGAATGAAGAGCATTTCTCGATAGAAGTATTTCAAGCCGATTCTGGTCGCCGGATTGGGGAGATCTGGTCGGTTTCTCCGCCAGTCATTTTGGAGCCGGGGGGCGAACGTGAAACCGTAGGGATGGTGTTTTCGAAAGACATATTCGGTATCGGACGACCGGACGCACCTGCTTGGCCAGTGGTGGTGAATGTCCGACGAGGGCTGGTGTTTGTTCCACTCCATGACCACCTGGATGTTGTGCGGTCCTCGCTTGAGGAGTCCCGTAGTGCTCTTGAGAGTTGGAGAGAGTTCTGTAGAGACATGCAACCCTGTCCGTTCAACAAAGCCGCCAGGAGGCTCGAAGCACAGATCTCTGCACTTGAGTCTCTTGTAGGCGCGTCGGCGGCTACCCACTGATCGTGTTTCTCCAAGGGACCCAACTTTTGCGGCGTTGCGCTCGCATCTGTGTGGCCGTGTCATCGTCGATGGTTTACAGCACGATTCCGGCGGGTTTGGACCTGACCCGTTTCAGTGGACAGTTTATGGAGGCGTCCGGTCATACGTCGTCTTAGATGAGGTGCTTTCGACACTGAAGCCGGAGGTATTGCCGTCAATGCCCATCCCGAGAAATCCATGAGGACGATGCAGCCCGCCGCCGTAGTTGAGGTGACGTTCCTTTACGACCGAGGAGGGAGGACGTCGCCAAACGAAGCTGGTCGGTACCCGTACGGTTGTCCAATCGTGGTAAACGGACATGGTTTTGACTGCCGCTTTGTGTTCGGCGGAACGAGTCGCGGGGCTCGGCATCCGACCCGAGACGCGCATCGTCGTGCCCGTCAGCGGATTCAGGTAGTCGTACTCGACACCAAGCGCCGCTTCGCCAGGCCACCGCTGTACGTCGTTCTAAGCGAGCTGTAACCGCGCCAGAGCATCACCGCGCAGGGCGGCATCTCAAGCTAAGCAGGTCGAGACGCGCTACGCGTACGGTGCCGGGCGGCTCAAGACGGTGACCACCGGCTGCCAGACGACGACGTTCGCCTACGACGCCGCGGGCAACCGCGAGAGCGTGACGAACCCGAACCTGGGGGCGACCGTGGCCGCGGCGGCACGGCCACCTGGGAGTACGACCCGGCCAACGGCAATGGGCGGCTGAAGCGCCGCAGCTACGACCGCGACACGGTCCGGACGGAGGCCAGCGACTGCCCGTTCGGCAGCGACTTCGCGGAGACGTACACCTACAACGCGGACGCGCGGCTGGAGACGGTGACGACGGCGATCGTCGACGATGCCAACGCGACAACGACGCTGACGCGCAGCCACACGTACGACGCGTACGGGCGGCTTTCGACTACCCGTCGTCGGTGACGGTCGAGCACGAGTACAACGACCGCGGCTACGCGGCGAAGCTGAAGCACGGCTCCACGGTGCTGGTGAACGTGACGGCCCAGACCGCCCACGGCCAGTCGAAGACGGTGAGCTACGGCAACGGCGTGCGGACCGAGCGGTCCTACGACGAACTCGGGCGGCTGAAGGGCATCGACACGACGCGGAACGCGGCGGCGATCCAGGACAACGCCTACGCCTGGCGCAGCGACGGCTCGCTCGAGAGCCGCGTCGCGGGGGCGGCGGCGGGCCGGTCCAAGCGGAAAGAGGAGTTCGCCTACGACTACCTGAACCGCCTGAAGGAAGCGAAGACCTATATCTCGGGCTCGGCGACGGCGAGCCGCACGCTGGGGTTCGACTACGACCTGCGCGGCAACCTGGAATACAAGACCAGCGACGTGTCGGCGGACGACAGCGTGACGGGCTACATGTACGAACCGGGGACGAACCGGCTGACCGAGGCGACGATCGGCAACGTGGCGCATGAGTTCACGCACGACACCAGCGGCCACATCGAGCGTTACGCCTGCAAGGATCCGGACGATAGCGACGAGGTCGACCCATGCGTCGGTGCGGACGACACGTTCATCGAGTGGAACGCGCGCGGCCTGGCGGAGAAAGTGACGGTCGGCGAGAGCAAGACCGACGCCACGCCGACCGCGCGGGACAGCTTCCGCTACGGCCCGGACGGGGCGCGCCACTTCAAGAAGAGCGAGTGGGCGGTCACGTCCGGCGCCACAACGGCCATGAAGACGTCGCGCAAGTACTACGCGGGCGCGTACGAGAAGACGGTGACGGTCGGCGGCGACACGGTGGAGCGAGTCCGAATAGGGGACTCGGTCGTGCACGTGAGGACGACCCCCGCGGGCTTGATGCCTACCACGACATCGGTGTTCGAATACGCGCACCGGGACCACCTGGGCTCGGTGGAGGCGGTGACGGACGCATCGGGCAACAAGCTGGTTGTGCTGGGTTACGACCCGTACGGGGAGCGGCGCAAGCCGGACTGGACGGGGCAGCTCACCGAGGCGGAGATCGAAGACCTGCTGGGCGCCCACGGCGAGCGCGTGTCGCGGGGATTCACCCGGCACGAGCACCTCGACCGGACCGGACTGATCCACATGAACGGGCGGATGTACGACCCCCGCCTGGGAAGGTTCCTGAGTCCGGATCCCATTGTCGGGGATCCCACTTCCAGCCAGTCGTGGAACCTCTACAGCTACGTCGGCAACAACCCGCTGAGCTATGTCGATCCGACGGGGCTGGTCCGAACGGGGCCGTGCGACGCCCTGAACTCCGGGTGCATGCACTTTGGCGGCGGCGGGGGCGGCGGCTCGACCGGGCGCACCATGACGGTGACCACCACGGTCACGGTGAGCGGGGTCATGTCGGTTCCGTACCGCTACGCGCTGCCGGTGTGGACGCAGGTCTGGGATCCGACCCTGGACCACTACGTCTGGCACGTGGGCGACGAATACTTCTGGGGCCAGAGCACCCAGTCGTACTCGTACAGCTTCAACGTCACCACCACGATCACAATCCCGGACGAGTCGGTGGCCGAAGAGCCGGCGGACATGGGCGTCTTTGCCGCCATGGGCGAGGCGATTCAGGGATGGTGGCGAGGAGTACTCGAGCGCAAACACGCGGAGATGAAGGCGGACTGCGAGCGCATCCACGGCGTCGGGGGATGCGAAGGGACGTTAGCCAAAGATCTTGCGCCGGTGTTCGGTGAGGCCACGGGGCTGCTGGGTGCCGCCGGAGTCGGCAAAGTCGTCGCCGGCACTGCCTCCGGCGTAAAGATACGGGTGCCCGCCTCGGCAGCAGCACATCGGACAGCCGGGAGACTGATAGAATCGACAGCGCAGCGGATTGCCGGCGGACATGCGTTCGCGAAACATGCTTCGGAGTTGGGATTCAAGACTCCGGCTGAAATGGCAGCACACATTAGGCGTGTGATGGCCAACCCAACTGCAACAAGGCATCTTCAGAGGGGAAGAACCGCGTATTGGGACGAAGCGACGCAATCTGTAGTGATCAGGGATCCGTCTCGTGTTGATCTTGGAACCGTGTTCAGACCAGAAATGGGACGGCGTTATTTCGATACAAGGCTCCATTGATGGAGAAGGTAAGCGGCGGTGGAGATTATCGACGAAACAGATACGACTACGACGATTTCGGTCAGTGGAGAAGAACTAAGGGCCATAAGCGGTTCGCTGGGAGAGTCCGTAGAACTGCTGGACGATCTTGAGCTTGAGAAGAGAATGGGGATAACTGGCGATGAAGCGTATGATTACATTCTTAAATTCAATGCCATATATCGAACCGAAGGTGAGATTGAACGGCTTTCTGTGACCACAGACGAATTGAGGATGATTCGATTGGGATTGGAGACATGTCTGGAACTGAATCCCGACGGGGAATTTTCCGCTCGAATGGGATTTCAGAAGGCGGAGGTGCGATCCATCATCTCCGAGTTCGATGCCCTTTTCGGCCCGGCGGCATCGTGACCAGGGTCGGCCATTCGCAGGACGACGATTTGGCGTCGGCGGCGCGGTTTGCCATCGCGGGGTCACCGACCCTCACATTCAACGCGGCGGGCCTGCACTCCCGCTACCGCACGGGCGCACCCGGCGAAATTCGCGCCCACTACATCCGGGTGACCCGCTGAGCGTGGTACAGGATCTCGTTCCGTTCCTGCCGGAGGCCGCGGGGACGCGCATCGAGCACCCCTATCGGTACACGGGGGCGTTCTGGGAGCGGCACTCCTACCGAGCCTTCCCGAACTGGTAGACGAGATGCGGCGTACAATGGCGCGGTTGGCCGCGGCCGGCGCACTGGGAATCGGGATGAACACGGGCTGCGCGGTTCAGTTCCACCCGGAGAGCGCGGACCATTACTTCGCGACGCCGGAGGTGGTCGCGGCGGCGAAGGCGATCCGCCGAGGCAACGCGGGAGGCCTGGAAGAGAGGATCGCCGCGGGCCTGGACGTGAACGCGCGGGGGCGCGAGGGGATGGACCTGCTCAAGTGGTCCTTGGGCCGGTTTTGCCTGGAGTGCTTCGAGACGCTGCTCGAGCACGGAGCGGACATCGAACGTCCTCCGGCCGGGGAGTACACGGGGAAGATCGAGCAGCTGTTCCTGAAACCCGTTATGCACTTGGCGGCTCAATTGAACGATCCGGCGTACCTAGCGTCGCTGCTGCGGCACGGGGGCGATCCGAATGCGCTCAACGTGTATGGCGCCAGGACGATCATCCACGAGGCGATATTGCTTGGTCGAACCGAGAACGTCCGGCTGCTGGTCGAGGCGGGCGCCGATATCAACGCTCGGCGGGAACTCTCCCTGGCGACGCCGCTAATTACGGCGGTTGCGGTCAAAGAGTACGAGATCGCCCACCACCTGCTGGAGCAAGGGGCGGATCCCACCCTTGAGTACGCCTGGGGTAATGGGGTGGTCGAAATGATCCAATCATCCAAGAACCGCGGCGTCAGCAGAGAAATGCATGGCTGGTACCTGAAGGTCGTGGAGCGTCTGGGACTGGACCCCGAAGAGGTGATGCTGCCGTGAGGCCGGGAGCGTGCTCCGTGCGGACGGCGGGCGCGTTGCCGGATGCGCCGGGGGCGCCGGTTGTGGGGATATCGGGACCTGTGGGGTGAACGACGGTTGTCGGCGTAGGGGTGGTCGCACTCATGCCAAGGTCCCCTTCTCCGCCAGTCCGAGCACGTTGCACTCGGTGAAGGGGTCGTGCGTGAACGCTTGCGCCACGCCGCCGATTCGAGTTCTCGCGCGCGGAGGAAGATGCCGACCCTTGAGACTCAACCGTGATACGGCTCCGAACAGGATTGGTCAAGAGGAGGCGGACAATGGTTGCCTTTAGAACCGGTCGCAGCCACGGGATCGGCTGGGCCGTCGTATCCGCGATGATGGTGTGCGCGATGGCTGCGGATAGCGAGGAGGATGGCGCGGGGCGCCAGCAGATCACCCATTGGGAGACTGCCGGCAACCTGGCCGCCACGGATCCCCTCGACTGTGTCGCCGCCGAGGCCGTATCGGCCACGGATACCGCGGCCGACATCGCGTCGGGCGCCCGGACGTGCCTCGACGAGGGCGACTACGCGCGCATGGCGGACCTGCTCCTGGTCGCCAATGTCTACGCCTACTACGACACGCTAAGGGTCGCCGATCAAAGCGCGCACGCCGCACTGGGCGCCCTGTTCGCTGACCGCTTCGGGGGCATCTCCAAGTCGCAGGCTGATCGTTACATGGACGCGTTCCGCGCGCTGGTCGCCGATGGCAAGCGGCTTGGCGGGCTCTGCTCGATGCTGTCGGCATTGGGGCCGCCCGAATATCGGCCGACGTACATGATCGCCCACGGACTCGGGTCCTTTCCGGGCATGGTCGAGGGATCGCCATTGCGCGAGATCGACACGGCCGCGGGCTGGCGGAAGGCGCTCGGGTACGCCAAATGCCCGGACATGTGATCCTCGCTGTCGGCGATGTCAACGGCGTGCCCAATGCAAGAGAAGGCCAAGTAGCCGAAACCCCAACTCACGAGTTCCTATGGAGGCAGCGAGACGCCAGTGGCACCTATTTGAGGCAAGGACGGGGCAAGGTCACCCGAAGCATCTTGGCCCATGCAAGTCGATAGTGCTGGTGCGTGTTGTGACATGGACGCGGAGAGTGGCGCACTGAAGAGCTGACGGTCGCGCCAGTCGGCGCTGGCCGGACCAGCTACGCATACCTCGGCCGGGGCGTCGAGAACACGCGCAACTGGGGCTTCCTGGGGTTCCACGCGATCCGCGAGACGGACTCGGCGTCGGGCATCGTGACCTACACGCAATACCGCCTCGACTATCCGTTCCTCGGCCGCCCCGCGCAGGTGGTGCGGTACGAAGGCAAGTACGTGAGCCCCACGAGCGCCAGGAGAGCGAAGACGCCGCTGTCGAAGCGCGCGGTGCGCTACGCGGAGAAGACGGTGTCGCACGCGGGCTCGACCGTGACGACGACGCTGCCGCACGCGGAGGAGACGATGGAGTGGCTCTACGAGGGCACCTCCACCCTCGGCGCGGTACAGACCACCGAGACGCTGACGCTGCCCTCCAAGTTCGTCACCCAGGTGGTGCGCGAGACGCGCACGGCACACATGGCGACCGGCGACGCTGACGGCGGATCCGACTGGGGCGCCGGCCAGTCGCACACGCTGACCGGCATCCAGCGGACGACGGAGCAGACGCTGTCGTTCGACAACGACGAGACCGACTGGGTGCTGGGGTTCGTCGACGACATCGGGGTCAAGCACTATCGCGGCGACACCGGCGCGACGCCGGACTGGACCGAGACGGTCGGCCGCACGCGGATCGCGGGCACGCTGGCACCGGACGTGGTGACGCGTTTCCCGGGCCACAAGCTCCAGCACAAGACCGACTACGGCTACGACACGCGGGGCAATCGCAAGACGGCCTCGCGGCGATAGCGGGCACGCTGCGCGATATTGCCTTTCGACATCGACATCAATGTGTCGGGCCAGGGAAACATGCCTTCAACGGAGGAGCTGGAAGCCATCATGGCCGACCAGACGAAAATCCTTCAGCGTGCCCTCTACACGCGACTTCTGGCCAAACAAGAGGAAGGCGGGTACACGGTCGACTTTCAGGACATTGACGACACCAATATCAGGCTGTCCCGGATCGATCCCCACACCTTGATCAGCAAGGAAGACACTTGCGCTCTGCTTGATGTGGATGCCGTGGTGTCGGGGCGGGTATTGCTTGGCAAGCCGTGGCCCTGCCGTTCACCCATTCCGGCGAATTGAGCGTAGCCGTCCGCGAGGGCGGCCGAGGCAAGCTGATATGGAGCTATGGGCACGATCTATCCCGGGGCGAGGTGAGATCGGCGGATGACGTCGCGAAAGCACTCTTGGGAGAAGTCGCGAACGAGTTCCCGTATCGCAGGTGACGCTGTTGCAAGCGACCGAGATGCTGGCGTCAGGGCATCGACTGGCATCAATGCTTGGTTCCTATCTTGATTCAAATGGTAGATTGGTTGCTATCCATAATCGGCTAAGCCACGCCTGCTTCTCCTTTCGCTGGCCTCTTGGCCCGGCCCGGCCGCGACACTTCGTGCGCCCGGATCGGTAGCGGCGCCTCGCTATGGGCGCGCGACCTTTCCGCAGTCAACATCCCCCTCCTCAGCGTGTCATGGCGTAGCGCAGGCAGCCCTTCGGGGTTTCCTCCGTGACGCTCGTGACTATCTCCCCGATCATCGGGCCGGATTCCCGAGCACGATCAATGATCCTCTTTGGATGTGGGAGTTAGGCCAAGGTCCGGATCGGGGAGTTGGGCGCTCCGCCGCTTCCACGTCGGTCCGGGCGTGCCGGCGACGACCCGGGACGCCAACAACCGGGCGCACCTGCTACGCCCAGGACGGCCTCGGCTGCGAGACCTCGCGCGCATGTTCGGGCGCACGGTGCGCACGTCCGTCGCTCCATGGGCTGCGCGGCTCGGGCGCAGGTCCTAGCCCGGTACCTGTCGGCCTTGGCTCTGAGGGCTGGGTTCCTCGGCATCGAGGTGCGCTAGGAAGTGTACATTTCCAGACATCGGAGTCAGCCGTGTCTGCAACGATGACAATTCGCTTGGCACCTGATCGGAAGGCCCGCCTTGAGCGACTTGCCAAAGCAACCGGACGGTCAAAGTCGTTCCTGGCTGCAGAGGCCATCCGGGACTTCGTCGACTTGAACGAGTGGCAGGTGGGCGAAATCCAGAAAGCCGTCGCGGAGGCGGATCGGGAGGAGTTCGCGAGCACCGAACGGGTCGACGAGGTGTTTGGGAAGTGGGGAGTCCGTGCAGGTCAAATGGTTGGCGAAGGCGCTCAAACGACAACCAGCTTGACCCTTCCGGGCGGGCTGGACTCACTCGGCGTAACGCGCGAAAGTTGCACCCTGGCCGGCGGCACACCACACTGAACCCATGCGCACGCTGACTGCCGAACAACGCCGACAATGGGCAACGGACGGTTACCTTCACTTGGAACGGGTGCTGGACGCCGATCAGGTCGAGTTCCTTTCGAGTGAGATAGACCGGATCCGCACGGTGCCGGGATGGGAACCGGACCGCAGACCGGAGTTGCCTCGGGGGCACTACGCCTGGCTCGACCACGCCGAAGACCTGGACCCGTCCGGTTTCATGGACCGGCGCGACCTCCTGACCTACGACCAGGAGTTCATCGACCTGATGGATCGCTCGCCGGTGTTCGACTACATCGTCGACATCATGGGTCCATACATTCTGCTCAGCATGACGCAGGCGGTGGTGCGGGCGGCGGCGAGCGATTTCCAGGGATATACGCACACCGACGGCGGCGAGTCCCTGCGCAGAATACGCGTCGGTGAGTCAAGCCCGCCGATCGCCATGAAGGCGATGTACCTCCTGACCGATGTGGCCGGAGAGAACTGCGGCAACCTGACCGTCTTCCCGGGCAGTCACCTGCGCCAGATTCCCTACGAAGGCGAGCGCCAGATGACGCCTTATTCGCCCGGCGCCGCCCAACTCACTGGCAAGGCCGGGGACGTCTACCTGTTCCCGCATGCGTTGTGGCACGGCCCCGCGCGCAACGAATCGAGCCGCGCGCGCAAGTGCCTGCTGTACAACTACTGCCAGCTCTGGGTCCGGTGCTACGACTTTGATGCCATCCCCGATGTCCTCGAACGCTGCACGCCGCGCCAGCGGCGGCTGCTGGGTGATCTGGGTTACGATTTCCGGCCCGGATCGTATTTCTATGTCCCGACGGACCAGGTCGACGTGATCCGGAACGGGGGTTGATTGAACCCGACACACGGAGGAGTTTGTTCCATGCGAGTTTCTTGCGGAAAACCGGGCATAGCGCTTGCCCTCTTGATCGGCAGTTGCAATGCCTTTGGCGCGACAGGAGCCGAGGCATCCGGCAATCCTGCTGCGCAACCCTCAAGCGGGGAGCTCTGCATCGGCATGGGGCCGCAGACGCCACGCGATATCAGTGATACCTCAGGCCTGAACACGGAGGCGTTCCCGATGGCGCCGCCAGCCAGCGAAATGCACCTCTGCAACATCCACACGCACACCAATGCCGAACACAAGGGTCCGGGGTTCAGCGTGTTCGTCAGCAACGCCGACGACGGTGGCTTTGCCTGCAACGACACACCGGGTCTCGGCGAGGCTGAACTTGCGCCGGCACCGGGCGCCTACCAGGGAGTCGCGCCCGGCGACACCATCGAAGTGCATTGGGTTCACACGTCGTGCGAGGCGACGCCGGGCGAGGGACTCGGCGCCTGCGTGCCGGAAGGCTGCAGCGACCCGCTGTTGCGCGTGGAGGCCCAGGTATTTCTCGTCGTCAACGATCCGGACGCGCTCGACTTCACCACGATGACGTACGGCGGAAACACCGTCGACGGTCGGCACCAGGCCAAGGCCATTCCGTCGACGACGGGTGACCCGGTGCTGTTCCGGGGTTCTACGACCGGGCCGTCATACGATCAGAGCAAGTGCTCGCCAGCCAGGGTGACGTGGAACGTGCGGCCGCAGTGCGCAAGGCTCGACATCAACTCCCTGCACCGCTGGGCGGAACAGGGAAACGTGTTCAACGAAACAGGGTCTCACGGCGTTCGGCAGTTGGTCACCGCACCGGAATTGCTATCGCCGATCGACTGATCCGGACGGTTTGCCTCGCCTGGTAGGGGAGGGGTGGTTCCGAAGGTTCGTACCGAAGATAAAGAACGCGGCGACCGCGTGGTTCTCACCGTGATGGGCGCTCGTCCCAGCACACCGCGATGCGGTGCAGTTCACGGGCCTCGCCGCTGAAGTCGTTCGCCCCGGCGTGCTGGATGCACCGCTGGTCCCATATCGCGAGCGTGCCGGGCTGGTAGCGTAGCCGTGCCTGATAACTCTGCTGGGTGCAGTGCGCGAACAGGAAGCCGAGCAGCGCCTCGCTCTCCCGATCGGCAAGCTGCACGATGCTCTTGGTGTAGCCCCCGTTCACGTAGAGCGCCTTGCGGCCGGTTTCCGGATGGGTGATGACCACGGGATGCATCACGGGTTGCTTGGCCAGGTTCGGATCGATGTTGCGTCCGTCGTGCCGCGCATCGAGGGGATCGACAAACTCCTTCATGGAATCGGACAGACCTTCATAGGCCTTGTACTGCGATGCGAATACCGTATCGCCGCCGACGGAGGGAACTTCGCGCGCGAGCAACATGGTGATCTTCGGCGGTATTTCGTGCCAGGTCGAGTCCGTGTGCCACTGGTCCGAAACGGCGGGGTGGCCCGGATCGGCACGGACGAGGAGCGCGTCGTCAAAGCCCTCCAGGGGCGAGAATCCATGCACGTGAAGCTTGCCCCAGCGCATGCCGAACTCCCGCAACTGGCTGAGGGTGAGGTGGCCCTGTCCGTGGATGGCGAGGGCGCCGTATTGCAGCAGCAATGCGTGCACGACGGCGAAACCGTCGTCGTCGAGGGCCGCGACGTCCAGGCCCCGCACCTCGGCGCCCAGGGCACCGGTCAAGGGTCGAATGTCCAGGGTGGCCTCTTGTTCCACTGTGCTCATGTTATTCCTCCCAAGTACGGTCGGATTGTCCGGACCCCCAGCAATTGTCCTCGAAAGGGCGGTCAGGTCAAAACGGTGAGTCGTCGAACGTGGCGCTTTTGACCAGGGCGTAGACGCCCTGGCCGATGCTTAACCCCAGGTCGTCCGCCGCCGCGCGCGTGATGCGCGCTCGCAGATGCTGATCGCCGATCTCGACCAGGGCTTCGGCGAAAGGCGAGTCTTCTTCCCTGACCAGATCGATCAGGGTCCCGGAAAGCACGTTTCGAATGCTAAATGCTTCCGGTCGTGCCGTCGCCAGCGCGACATCGCGCGCTCGTACGCGCACCCGCGCGAGCTCGCCCACGGCCAGCCGCGCCGACATCGGCATGACGATGCGCTGTCCGTCGACATCCAAGGTCGTGAGCTGGTACTGCGCGTCGTGTTCCACCACGCGCGCCAACACCAGGGTGCCGGCTTCGAAGCGGCCGGTGATGGATTGGATGTCGAGGCGTTCCAGGACTTCCCTCGTTGCACCGAAGGCGCGCACGCGGCCGTCGGCCAGCACCAGGGTGCGTTCGGCCAGCAGGGCGACTTCGTCGATGGCATGGCTGACGTAGAGCATCGGCACGGGCAGGGTTTCGAGGTACGACAGGATGTCGGCCTTGCGCTCCGTATCGAGGGCGGACAGCGGTTCGTCCAGTAGCAGGAGCCTTGCGTTCGTCAGCAGGGCTCGGGCGAGCGCCACGCGCTGTCGTTCGCCGCCCGACAGCCCGGCGACGGGGCGGGAGAGCAGCGGGCCGAGGTCGAACGCGTCGACGACCTCGTCCACCGTCGTGCCGCGGGGAAGCGCGCGTCGCGCGGCGTAGCGCAGATTGCCGCGCACGTGCAGATGACCGAACAGCCGCGCGTCCTGGAACACGCAACCGACGGGACGCCGATGGGGCGGCACGTCGATGCGGCGGGAACTGTCGAGCCATTGCTCTTCCCGCATGGCGATGTAGCCGCGCGCGTTTTCGAACCCGGCAATCGTTCTGAGCAGCGTGGTCTTGCCGCCGCCGCTTGGTCCGAACACGGCGGTGATGCCGTCCAGGGGCAGCTCGACGGTCGCTTCCAGGTCGAACGCCCCCAGTCTTGTCGTGACGTCCAGTTCGAGGGTTTCAGACGGCATGGATCGGGAACCGGCGATTGATGCTGTATACGACAAGGAGGACGACGAAAGAAAACGCGAGCAGCCCGGCCGACAGCACGTGGGCATCGGCGTATCGTAGTGTCTCGACGTGTTCGTAGATTGCGATTGAGACGACCCGGGTCTCGTCCGGGATGTTGCCGCCGACCATGAGCACGACGCCGAACTCCCCCACGGTATGGGCGAAGGTGAGTACGGAGGCGGTCAGGAATCCCCTGGCCGAGAGGGGGACGGCTACGCTTGCGAATGCGTCGAGAGGACTTGCCCGCAGGCTCGCGGCGGCCTCGAGCGGCGCGCGTCCCACAGCCGCGAACGCGGTTTGTAGCGGCTGGACCATGAATGGCAGGGAATACACGACCGAAGCGACCACCAGGCCCGAGAAGGAGAATGTCAGGGAATCGCCGGTTGCCCGGACCCAGAGGGATCCGATGGCGGATTCGGGATGTAGCAGGATGAGGAGGTAGAAACCGAGCACGGTGGGCGGCAGCACCAGGGGCAGGGCGGTCAGCGCTTCGACGGCGGGCTTGATCCGGTTGCGCGTATGCGCCAGCCACCAGGCAAGCGGTGTTCCGAGGGCGAGCAGCAACAGGGTGGTGACACCCGCCAGCTTTGCCGTCAGCCAGATCGGACCGAGTTCCGCCACTAGTCGACTCCGTAGCCAAAGCCGGAAATGACCGCACGCGCCCGGTCGTCGCGAAGGAAATCGAGGAATTCGCGCGCGGCGACGTTGTCCGCGGCGCGCGCGAGCAGCACGGCATCCTGCCTTATGGGCGCGTGCCTGTCGGCGGGCACGTCCCATCGGCTGCCCCCGTCGACGGCCCATAATCCCGATGTGGCGACGAAACCGATTTCAGCGTTGCCCGTGGCCACCATGGCGTAGGTCTGGCCAATGTTCTCCGCGGTGACGATCTTCTCGCGCAGCGCTGCGTAGAGTCCGAACCCCTGTAGCACTTCCTCCGCCGCCGCGCCATAGGGCGCCAACGCCGGATTCGCCATGGCCAGTCGCCTGAAGCTCCCGGCGGCGAGCAGCGCGGGGACATCGCCCTGAATGCGTTCCGGGTCGGCGCTCCACAGCGTCAGCCGTCCGCTAGCGTAAGTGCGGCGCGAGCCCGTGACTGTAAGGCCGGCGCGCTCAAGCAGTTCGGGTCGTTCCTGGTCGGCCGCCAGCAGGATGTCGAATGGAGCGCCGTGCAGAATCTGGGCATAGAGCTTGCCGGTGGAACCCACGGCCACGCGCAGTCGATGCGGCGTCGTCTCTTCGAAAGCCCTTTCGACTTCGGCCAGCGGTGCCGCAAAGTTGGCGGCTACCGCGACCAGCGCCTCGTCTGCGGACACTCCCAGGGGAACGAGAGCGAGCAACCACCCGAAAGCCGCACGCCGATTCCGCGTTAGTCCTTGCTCGATGCGAACTGCTTGAACAGCCAGACGCAAAAGGCCGTGGCGATGACGGCGCCGGCGATTTGAAAGGCGATGAAGGCGGGTGCGTCCATGGGCCGGATGCCGGCAAAGGTGTCCGTGAAACTCCTTCCGAAGGTCACGGCGGGATTGGCGAAGCTCGTGGATGACGTGAACCAGTAGCCGGCGGTGATGAAGAGGCCAACCGCGTAGGGGACGACCTGCGGTCGGGTCCGCACACACGCCATGATAGTCGCCACAAGGCCGAACGTCGCCACCGCTTCCGCGACCCATTGGCCGATTCCGGTACGCGCGTTCGTGCCTGTCATGAGGATCGGCTCGCTGAACATCAGGTGCGCAAGCCAGACTCCAGCCATGGCGCCCGCCACTTGGACGGCGACGAAGGCGAGCGCGTCCAACCGAGAGATTGCGCGCTGCAGCGCGAAACTCAAGGTCACCGCCGGGTTGAAGTGCGCGCCCGAAATGGGGCCGAAGACCAGGATCAGAACGACCAGGATGGCGCCGGTCGCGATGGTGTTGCCGAGGAGGGCGATGGCCGCGTTGCCGTCCGCAAGGCGCTCGCCCATGATGCCCGATCCGACCACGACGGCCAGCAGCAGCGCCGTGCCTACGAACTCTGCGGCGAGGCGTCGGGTCAGGTCTATTGGTTGCGTCATTCTGTGTAGTTCCGAGGAGATTCCAAAATCTCGGTCCTTGTATATACGTTCTGTATTTCAAGGTGATTATCGCGCTGACCGGTGTCCCCTGCCTCCGCGCTTGCCCGGGGCGATGGCGAATCATCCCCCGGAGCGGACCCTGCAGACTTGGTGGGCGCGGCTGGACTCGAACCAGCGACTTCCGCCATGTGAAGACGGCGCTCTGACCAACTGAGCTACGCGCCCGCGTTTCCTTAACTCATCAGGAAATCCGCTTCGGGTCAAGTGTTGCGCGTCCGCTTGACGGGGCTCGGCGCGATATCAACCATTGGGTGGTTGGCAAGGACAGCAGGAAACGACCGATGGCGGCGGCCCGAATGCTCGAACTCGTCCCGATGTTGATGTGTGAGGACACGCAGGCATCCATCAGGTGCTACGAAGGCGAATTGCTTCCGCGCTTCCTGAACTGCCATGTGCGGACGATTTCAAGCACGTCCGTGTCTTCCCGCATGGCGGGCGGAAACGGCGCGTAGGGCGCGGCAAGGCGAACGATTCGTACGGCAGCGTCGTCCAGGATCTTGTGTCCGGAGGAGTCGATCACGCGCACGTCGCGCAAGGTTCCGTCCGGCTCGATGACGACCAAAAGCCGCAGGTTGCCGTAGATCTTTCGCGCCCGGGCCTCGTCGGGATAGTTGAGCTTGCCGATGCGTTCCACCTTGCGCCGCCAGGATTCCAGGTACCAGTCGTCCTCGGAGGTCTCGGTGCGGTTCTCGACGATCCGGCGGATGCGTGGCTGCACGCCAGCGTTGCCCGAATCCAGATTCACGATCTGGCGCACGGTTGCGGCGTAGTCCAAGGTTGGCCCTTCAGGGGCGGCGTCCATGGGCGCGATTGGGTTGGCGGCAAGCTGTCGAGATGTTTCCGAGGCCGGATTCGCTCCCGCAGCGCGTGTGTCCGGGAGGGTTTCGGTAACCGGACTTTCCTCCTGGGGTTCGGCCGCGAACGCTGGCGGCGCGGGGACCGCAGCCGGTCCGCTCACCGTGGCGAGGGAAGCCCTGACGATGGATGGCGATTCGGAGGCCTCTTCGAACCATTCGCTCAAGCCCAGTAGCACGATCGCATGCAGCGCCAGCGAGAGCAGCAGCGCGGCTGCGATGCCCTGGCGGGACCTGGGAATGGGGGGCATCGCGGCAGGGGCCGTGATCCCCGTCGTCGGGTCGCTCATCGGTTCGCGAGCCCGGCCTCAATTTTGTCCATCAGCATCGACGCGATGTCGAGGGAGAACTGCGCGTCGAGTTCCCTTATGCAGGTCGGGCAGGTGACATTGATCTCCGTCAGGTAGTCGCCGATCACGTCGATGCCGGCGAACAGCAGTCCGCGGCGCTTCAACTCGGGACCGACGCGGCCGGCGATGAACCGGTCGCGGGCGGTGAGGCGTCGACCGACACCGGTGCCGCCGGCCGCGAGGTTGCCGCGCGATTCGCCGGTCATCGGTATGCGCGCCAGGGCGTAGTCGACGGGTTCCCCGTCAATGAGGAGTATGCGTTTGTCGCCGTCCTCGATCTCGGGAATGTACTTCTGGGCCATGATCCGGCGTTGGCCCAGGGCCGTCAGGCTCTCGATTACGACGTGCAGGTTGGGGTCGTCGGGCCGGACGCGGAAGATGTCGGTGCCACCCATGCCGTCGAGCGGCTTGAACACGACGTCGCCGTGCTCCGCGTGGAACGCGAGCAGTTGATCGGGACGCTTGCCGACCATGAGCGGCGGAACGCAGTCCGGGAACTGGGTGGCGAAGAACTTCTCGTTGCAGTCGCGCAGGCTGCCAGGCGCGTTCACCACCAGGGCCCCACGGGCTTCCGCGCGCTCGAGCAGGTAGGTCGCGTAGATGTACTCCATGTCGAACGGTGGATCCTTGCGCACCATGACGACGTCCAGCGTCGCCAGGTCGACTTCGGCGGTGTCGCCCAGCCGGTACCAGTGCGTGCCGGCTTGATCGGGGTCGAGGTCTGCGAGAAAGCCGGCTTCGATGGAGAGTTCGCGCAGCGTCGCCATGGGGCGGTCGTCCTTCCAGGTCAGGTCCCGCTGTTCGAAGTAGCTGACGTGCCAGCCGCGCCGCAAGGCGGCCCGAATCATCGCCAGCGTGCTGTCCTTCTTGAGGTTCACCGAGGCGATGGGATCCATCAGGAAAGCGATGTGAACCATGTCGATCAGCGCCCCAGGGCCGGCCTTGCGTTTCGGTCCGCCGCGCGCGGGCGCGCTCCTGGTCGAGTCCAGCAGGCGAACATGGAGGTCAAGTTTCAGCGACGCTGCGGACCGGCGGCGCCTCTTGCATCAGGTTCAGGGAGCGCAGGATGGCCTCGGTGGGTTCCGCCTTGTTCAGCGTGTAGAAGTGCAGTCCCGGTGCGCCGCCGTCGAGCAGCCTGGCGCAGAGGCTCGTCACCACGTCGGCGCCGAATGCGCGCAGGGATTCGGGGTCGTCCTTGTGCGCCAGAAGACGCAGGCGTATCCAGCGGGGGATCTCGGCGCCGCAGTTGTCCGAGAAGCGGGTCAGGCCCTCGTAGTTGGTGATCGGCATGATGCCGGCGACGATGGGAACCTCGATGCCCTGTTTCCGGCAGCGTTCGACGAAATAGAAGTAGCTGTCGGGATTGTAGAAATATTGCGTGATGCAACTGTTCGCGCCCGCGTCGACCTTGTGCTTCAGGAAGGCGACATCGGCGTCGGGCGACGGTGCGTCGGGATGGACTTCGGGATAGCAGCCGACTTCGATGTGAATGTCGTCGCCGAAGCTCTGGCGAATCTGGCGAACCAACTCTTGCGCGTAACGCACGCCCGAAGGCGATCCGGTCCCTGCAGGGATGTCGCCGCGCAGGGCGACGATGCGATTGACACCCATTCGAAGGTAGTCGGCGATGCGATGCTCGATGGCCGCGGCGGTGTCCTCCCCCCAGGACAGGTGCGGTGCCGTGTTGAACCCGGCCTCGCGGAGAGTCAGGACGGCCTCTGATGTGCGGTCCCGCGTGGAGCCGCCGGCGCCGTAGGTTACGGAGAAGAACTCGGGACTGCCGCTGCGCAATCGCGCTGCGGTGCGCGTAAGGTTGGTTCGTCCCTGCGCCGTGCGCGGTGGAAAGAACTCGAAACTGACCCGCATGTCACATCGCGTTTTCGACCAACGTTACAACGCTGCCGCCAACGCCTCCGCCCTGTCGGTTCGTTCCCATGCGAAGCTCTCCTCCGTGCGTCCGAAATGGCCATAGGCGGCCGTCTGCCGATAGATTGGCCGCTTCAGATCCAGCATGTCGATCAGACCCCTCGGCCGCAAGTCGAAATTCTCTCGCACGAGATGAATGATCGTCGCCTCATCGAGTTTGCCGGTGCCGAAGGTGTCGACGCTGATCGAGGTCGGCTCGGCAACGCCGATGGCGTAGCTGACCTGGATCTCGCAGCGTTCGGCGATGCCGGCGGCGACGATGTTCTTGGCGACGTATCGGCCGGCATAGGCGGCGGATCGGTCGACCTTCGACGGATCCTTGCCCGAGAACGCGCCGCCGCCGTGGCGCGCCATGCCGCCGTAGGTGTCGACGATGATCTTGCGACCGGTGAGTCCGCAATCGCCGGCGGGGCCACCGATGGTGAACCGGCCGGTGGGATTGATGAACACCTTGGTGTCCGACGTCATCCAGTTTCCCGGCACCACGGGTTTGATGATCTCCTCCATCACCGCTTCCGTCAGCGTTTTCTGGGAAACCTCGGGGGTGTGCTGGGTAGACAGGACGACGGCATCCACGGCCACGGGTCGACCCTGGTGGTAGCGGAACGAGAGTTGGCTCTTTGCATCGGGACGGAGGAAGGAGAGGGAGTTGCGCCGGGCGTGCGCCTGTCGTGCGACAAGCCGGTGCGCGTAGGTGATGGGCGCAGGCATGAGCACGTCGGTTTCGTTCACGGCATAGCCAAACATCAGCCCCTGGTCGCCAGCCCCCTGGTCGCGGTCGTCGGTTGCGTCCACGCCCATGGCGATGTCGACCGATTGCGCCCCCAGCGCGTTGATGATCGTGCAGTTTTTCAAGTCGAATCCGCAGGCGAGATCGTTGTAGCCGATGTCGGAGATGACTTCCCTTGCCAGGCGTTCGACATCGACCGAGGCGCTCGAACGCACCTCTCCGGCGAGGACCACAAGCTCGTCCTTGATCAGCGTCTCGCACGCCACCCGGGAATCGATGTCCTGGTCGATCATGGCGTCGACGACGGCATCGGAGATCTGATCCGCCACCTTGTCCGGATGGCCCTCGGACACGGACTCGGAAGTGAATACACTGAAATCGGCCATCGAGGCTCCGACCGGCAAGCGCCCTTGAGGATGAAGGCGCGCATTCTATCCCATAGGGTTTTTCGTTAGTCCACTCGGGACATCGCCTCGCCAGGTCCGACGAATATGGCGTACTGCGGAGACTCGGCTATCGATCCGTCCAGGAACCTGCAATGTCGCCACTTGTCCGCACCTGTTGAAGCGTAAATTAATATGCATATGTAATTTAGGTTACCAAATGTAAAATAAACATATGATTCAGCGGTCCGTTTGGTCGCAAAAGATCTACGACGCCTGGTCGCGCCGATCGGTCGTCTGGTTGTCGGGGGTTCGCCGCGCCGGCAAGACGACCCTCGCCCGTACGTTCCAGGATGCGACGTACCTCAACTGCGACCTGCCTTCGACCCAGCGAGAGTTCGCGGACCCGGAGCTCTTCTTCGCCGGATTGAACGGAGACGAAACGCTGGTCATCGACGAGGCGCATCGCCTGGACGATCCCGGGCGGGTGCTGAAGATCGTGGCGGACCAACATCCCGGCGTACGAGTACTTGCCGTCGCCTCGTCAACGGCGTCGGCCCTGGATGGGGTGGCGGAGACCCTTTCCGGGCGGACGGAAGGGGTCCACCTCTGCCCCGTGCCCTGGCAGGAATGCCTCGGGGCGTTTGGCGTTTCAGACCTGGACCGGCGCCTGTTGCACGGCGGGCTCCCGGAACCGCTTCTCGCTACCGACAAGGACCCCGAGTTCTTCGGCGAGTGGATCGACACGTTCTACGCGCGCGACATACTTGCGCTGTTCAATACGCGAAACCGGCGGGGATTCCTGGCCCTGTTCCGGGCATTGTTGCGGGAGAGCGGCGGGCAGGTCGACTACGGCAGGCTCGCGTCGATGAGCGGTCAGAGCCGTCCCACGGTGGGGGTGCACCTGGAGCAGCTGCGCGCCGTCGAGGCGATTCATCTCGTGCGCCCGTTCCACGGCAAAGGCAGCCAGGAAATCGTCAGCCGTCCCAAGTGCTACGCCTTCGACACGGGTTTCGTCACCTTTGAGCGGGGCTGGCGGGACGGAGACCGCAGCCTGCTGTGGGAGCACCTGGTGCTCGATGCGCTGCGATTGCGATTCCCCGAAGCCAGCATTCTCTACTGGCGAGACAAATCCCGGCGAGAGGTCGATTTCGTGATCCGGCGGGGGACCGGCCAAGTTGATCTGGTCGAATGCGAGATCGATCCTTACGCGCTGGATCCCGGGCCGACGCGGCTGTTCCGGTCGCGTTATGCGACGGGCGAGAACTTCATCGTGACGCCTGCCGTGAGCGAGCCCTACCGAATCCGTCATGGTCCGCTGACCTTTACCGTCTGCTCCACCGCGCACCTGGCTTCGATCTGACCCGGCCCCGCTCGTCGCCCATGCAACAATCGCTCCCGGTCGCTGATGCTCCCGGAATCGTTTGTTCCCTGGAAGTGCCCCACGGCCGGCGCCTTCGGCTTCGCCCGTGGCCCGGCCCCGCTCGTCGCCCATGGAATAATCGCCCCAGGTCGCTGACGCTCCCTGGAGGCGTTTGTTCCATGCGAGTGCCCCACAGCCGTCGCCTTCGGCGCCGTCCGCGGCCCGGCCCCGCTCGTCGCCCATGGAACAATCGCCCCAGGTCGCTGACGCTCCCTGGAGGCGTTTGTTCCATGCGAGTGCCCCACAGCCGTCGCCTTCGGCGCCGTCCGCGGCCCGGCCCCGCTCGTCGCCCATGGAACAATCGCCCCAGGTCGCTGACGCTCCCTGGAGGCGTTTGTTCCATGCGAGTGCCCCACAGCCGTCGCCTTCGGCGCCGTCCGCGGCCCGGCCCCGCTCGTCGATCATGTAACATCCGCCTCCGGTCGCTGACGCTCCCGGAGGAGTTTGTTCCATGCGAGTGTTATCCGACGGCATAGCTCTTGCGGCCGGGTCCCGGTCCTAGCATTCTACGGTGCCGATGAGCGCCCCTGGCCTGTGCCGCCACGCTTCGTTACCGGAACTTCTCCATGATGGATGTCCCGCATCTCGATGACCACACGCTATCGGGCAAGCGGGTGCTCATCCGGGAGGACTTCAACGTTCCGTTGAGCGGCGCAACGGTCGCCAACGATGCGCGGATCGTGGCGGCGCTACCGACGATTCGAACGTGCATCGAGCGCGGCGCGGCGGTGATCCTCGTGTCACATCTGGGTCGGCCGAAGGAAGGCGAGTTCGATCCCGCGCTGTCCTTGGCACCGGTGGCCGCGCACCTGGCCCGGGCGCTCGACTGCGCTGTCCCCCTTGTCCGCGACTGGCGCGATGGCGTGGATGTGTCCCCCGGCGCTGTGGCCTTGCTGGAGAACGTGCGCTTCGAAGCGGGCGAAGGGGAGAACGATGACGGCCTCGCCATGGCCCTGGCAAGCCTGTGCGACGTGTTCGTCATGGATGCGTTCGCGACCGCCCATCGAGCGCATGCATCGACTCACGGGGTTGCGAAGCATGCTCCTGTGGTGTGCGCCGGGCCGTTGCTGTCCGCGGAGCTGACGGCGCTAGGCCGAGTGCTCGACTCGCCGGCGCGGCCGTTGGTGGCGATCGTCGGCGGTGCCAAGGTCTCAACGAAACTCGAGTTGCTGGAGTCGCTGTCAGGGATCGTGGACCGGCTTGTCGTCGGCGGTGGCATCGCCAACACCTTTGCCCTCGCTGCGGGGAATCCCGTGGGTGCGTCGCTGGTGGAACCGTCGCTGCTGGAGACCGCGCGCCGCATCGCGACGGGCGTCGACGTGCCGCTACCGGTGGACGTCATGACCGCTCCCGCCATCGACGCGCAGTACCCAGCGGTGTTGCGCCGTCCGTCTGAAGTGGGGGAGCGTGACATGATCCTCGACATCGGACCCGGCACGGCCCGTGCTTGGTGCGACGCTCTCGCGGATGCAGGCACGATCCTATGGAACGGTCCCCTCGGCGTATTCGAATTCGATCAGTTTGGCGAAGGCACCCGGGTGATTGCCGAAGGCGTGGCCGCGGCGAAGGCGTTTTCCGTCGCTGGCGGCGGCGACACCATTGCCGCGATCGACAAGTATGGCGTTCGCGAGGACATTTCCTACATATCCACCGGTGGAGGCGCGTTTCTGGAATTCGTGGAGCGTGGAACGCTTCCCGCGGTCGAGATTCTCAAAGCACGTGCGCGGTGAAGGTGAGTACCGTCCGGAGTTGGGGTTCTCCCCGGCGTACCGCAGTTTCTACGACCTCGACCTGGACCAGGACTTTTTTCTCGTCTCTCACGGCGAACACCGGCTCGCCGCACAGGTATTCGAACCTCGAAGCACGCCGGAGGGTTCCGCCGTCGTGGTGCATGGCTACTATGACCATGTCGGCCTTTACGGCCATCTCATCCGTTACCTCTTGGGCACCGGTCGCCGCGTGCTCGCCTACGACCAGCAGGGCCATGGCCTGTCTACGGGCGCGGCGGCGACCATCGAATCGTTTGATCATTATGTCGACGCTCTTGAAACCGTGCTCGACGCAGCGGAGTCTCGTCTGCCCGAACCCGTGTGCGTGGTCGCGCAGAGCATGGGCGCTGCCGTCGTGATGCAGTACGCGGCGCGCCCTCTTTCCCGTTCCTTTGCCGGCACCGCCTTGCTGGCGCCCCTGGTGCGGCCGACGAACTGGCGCTGGAACCGTTTCGTCTACAGGGCGGCGAAACACCTGGTCAGAAGCGTCGGCCGAGGTTGGGTCAACAATACGGAGAACCCGGAGTTCATCGAGTTGTTGCGCAGGGATCCGCTGCAATGCCGCCGGCTGCCCGTGCAATGGGTGACGGCCATGGTCGAATGGATGTACCGCTTCGAGACCAGCGAACCGTCATCCCTGCGTCCGCTCGTGGTGCAGGGAGGGCGCGACATGACAGTCGACGGCGCCTACAACATTCCGGTGCTGCAGCGCATCTACAACATCGAACTGCTGGAGATCCCGGAGGCCCGGCATCACCTGGTCAACGAAACCGAGGCGATTCGACAGCAGATGTGGCGCTTTTTCGACGCTCACCTGTAGCCCGCCTTATGCTCGGGCCTACAGGGTTACCAGGCACGTCGAGGATCCCACGTGACGCCCATTGACACGATGCAACGCCAGTTGGAAGAAATATTCACCCCGGCCCGCGTGAAAACGGCACCGGAGGACCTGGCGGCGTGGGGCGGAGACTGGACGCGTGCGTTCAGGGTGGCGCCGAGCGCGATCGTGTTTCCGCAGTCGATCGACGATGTGGTGCAGCTGACACAGCTCGCGAACGCGCGTGGCCTGCACCTTGTTCCATCGGGCGGCCGCACGGGGTTGTCCGGCGGCGCGGTGGCGTCCGACGGCGAGATTGTCGTGTCGTTCGATCGCATGAACCGGGTGCTCGACTTCAATGCGGCGGACCGTATCGTGCGCTGCGAGGCGGGCGTCGTGACGCAGACGCTGCAGGAATACGCAGCGGCACGCGACCTGTTTTATCCGGTCGATTTCGCGTCGAGCGGCTCGAGCCAGATCGGTGGCAACATTTCGACCAACGCTGGCGGCATCAAGGTGATCCGCTACGGATTGACGCGGGATTGGGTCGCCGGACTGACCGTCGTCACCGGGGCCGGAGACGTGCTCGAGTGCAACAACGGTCTGGTCAAGAACGCGACCGGCTATGACCTGCGACACCTCTTCATCGGCGCGGAGGGTACGCTAGGTTTCATCCTCCAGGCGGACCTCCGCCTTTTGCCTGCGCCCGCGCCGGCGCGCGTCATGGTGCTTGCCATCGATCGCTTTGCCGATGTGCTGAACGTCCTGCAGAGCTTTCAGCGCGGCCTGACCCTCTCGGCGTTCGAGTTCTTCTCCGAGCTTGCGCTGACCAAGGTGCTTGACCACCGGGACGTCGCGCGCCCGTTCGCAAAGCCAGCGAACTTCTATGCCCTGGTCGAGTTCGATGCCGACGACGAGGAAGCCGCGCTCGGTGCGTTTGAAACCATCGTGCGCGAGGGTTGGGTCGGCGATGGCGTCGTTAGCCGATCGGATGCACAGGCGCAGTCGTTGTGGGCCTTGCGAGAGGACATTACGGAGAGCATCGCCCCCCACACGCCCTACAAGAACGACATCGCCGTGCGCGTTTCCGATGTGCCGGCGTTCCTGGACGACATTGACCGACTGGTCGGGACGCACTATCCCGACTTCGAGGTGTGCTGGTTCGGTCACATCGGAGACGGCAACCTGCACCTTAATATCCTCAAGCCGGAGGATCTTTCCGCCGACGCCTTCTACGAGCGGTGCCACAGGATTAGCCCGGCCCTGTTCGAGGCGATCAGGAACCGCCGCGGCAGCATCTCGGCGGAGCACGGCGTCGGGCTCCTGAAACGCGATTTCCTGCACTATTCCCGCAGTCCCAGGGAAATCGCCTTGATGCGGCAATTGAAGGCCGTTTTCGATCCGAAAGGCGTGATGAATCCGGGCAAGTTGCTGACCCCGTAGGCTTGTCCTGCAACGAGATATTGGAAATTATTATAAGCCCCCGAAGAAAACGGTATTGGAAATTATCGTCGGGGCTGGCAAAGTGATTCCATACCTCCGACGCCCTTCATTTGGGACGGCTTCGCGGATAAGGACAGAAAATGCCCGTCACTCTACGTCAGCTACGTTATTTTCAGGCGTTGGTCGAGCACGGTTCATTCAGCCGGGCAGCCGAGAGCGTTCACGTGTCGCAGCCGGCGCTGTCTCTCCAGATTCGCGAACTCGAAACATCTTTGGGTGGGCGGTTGGTGGAGCGGGAGAGCCGTGGTTTCCTTCTCACGCCGCTGGGTCGAGACGCACATGAGCAGACGCTCAGGATTCTGGACGAGACACTGCTTCTTGAGACGATGGGAAAGCGGTTCGAGGAGGGGCCGCTTCGCGTTTCCGTGGGGATAGTCTCGACGCTCGCGCCCTATCTGCTTCCGGGAATCCTGAAACGCTTGCAGGTCACCACGCCGCGCGTCGAGATGGATGTTCAGGAAGCTCCGGGCCAGGACCTGGTCTCGGGCCTCCTGGCCGGCCGTCTCGATGCCGCTATCGTCTCCCTGCCGCTCGGAATACTGGAACTTCCGGAGCGGGACCTGTTCGAGGATTGTTTCCTGCTTGCCGGCCGAGGCGAGCGACTTGCTTCGATCCGTCGATCACTGGGCAAGGACCTGCGGCCCGCGGACCTGGCGCGGGCCGACATCGGTCCGTTGCTCACGTTGGGAAACGGCCATTGTTTTGCCGACCAGGTGCTGGGCGCCAGCCTGATGTGGCGCATGCAGGAGGTGCATCGCGGAACGGAGTCGCTCGCCACGCTGTCGAGACTTGTCGCGAGCGGCGCGGGCCTTGCGCTGCTTCCGGAGACGGCTGCGCTCTGCGAACACGCGGCAGCGCCCGGCATACAATTTCTTCGCTTTGCCTCGCCCCAGCCTTCTCGGCGGATCGGCCTGGCCCACCGCGTCGCCTCTCAGGGCCAGCAGTGGATCGAGTTGCTCGCCGAGGCGACGTCGGTTGCGGGTAAAGCGCTGGTGCAAAAGGCGCACGAGACGATCTGTAGCTGAACGTTCTCGCGTCCGGACCGGCTCCGGTGTAGGTCCGCGTCCACGTCATTGATCATGGAGGGAACCGAGGGCCTCCGCCTTCGACCGGTGAATTGCGATGATCTTGTCGAAACCGCTTTTCTCGAACACGTCGAGGACATCGTTTGACAAGGCACAGAGCGCGAATTGCACATCCCGGTTCGAGAGGGACTTGGCGGTCATGAGAACGGCGCGAAGACCCGCGCTGCTGATGTAGCTCGTGTTCGCACAATCCATGATCATGGCACGGTCGGAATCATCGACGGCGGTTCGAACGGCCTCCTGGAAGGCGATGGCATTGGAACCATCGATGCGGCCATCCACGCGGAACGACAAGATGCCGTCCTGCCTTTCCGTCGTCATCTTCATCGGTTCGTCCTTCGGCGGCGCAACGGGGCTCGACTCAGGCCTGAAGATCTGCGGTGATCTTCGAGAGCACTTCCATGCCGGCGCTCCAGCCCTGATCCATGCCGGGTAGCGCGTCCCTGAAACCGGCGATCTCGACCTCGCTCGCCTCGTGGGGCACCCAGGTCAAGCGTAGCCTGGTCCGACCGGCGTCTTCCTCGAAGGCCACGGTCGTCAGCAACACGCGCGGCCAGTCCGGTGCCATGGGGTTCTGGATTACGTTCCAGTTGGCATCTGCCACGGAGTGTAACCATACCAGCCGCCTGGGCGGGGTCACGTCGGTGAACTCTGCCCGCTGGTAGCTGGAATTCTCGCCCCAGCGCATCTCCAGTAGCCACAGCCCGCCGGGTCTGGCTTCGAAACGATGGATGGTCGTCTCTACTCCCGGTCCGTACCACCGCCGCAACAGGTCGGGCTCGGTCCAGGCCTTCCATACCAGTTCCGGTGGTGCATGAAACTCTCGCTCCAGCACGTATTTCGGCAGTTCACCCAAGTTCACCCCCTTCGTTCAGGATTCACGGACGCTAGCGGTGCATCACCACCGGCCTTGCCGATCTCCTGCCATGCAACATGGTACGTCATCCGGGAGTCGAGCGCGGCTGATCGTCGCGGCTGGAGCGGTTCGCCTGGTCGGGAGAGTTGGCGCTGCTCCGCGGTTGCGGCCTCTCCAAGCGTGTCCGGCGAAGATATACTGGCGGCAACGCGCCATCGGCGAGCACGGAGCAAGGAGTGGAGCATGAACCGGCAGACGCTGGAAGAGACTGCGAACGCCATGGTGGCGCCCGGCAGGGGCATTCTCGCGATGGATGAGAGTCACCCGACCTGCAAGCGCCGATTCGATTCCATCGGCGTCGACTGCAACGAGAGCAGCCGCCGGGCGTACCGCGGTCTGCTGATCACCGCGCCGGGAGCGGCGGAGCACCTGTCCGGCTACATTCTCTTCGACGAGACCATGCGCCAGTCGACCGATACCGGAAACAGGTTCGCGGACATCATTACCGCGGCCGGCAGCATTCCGGGTATCAAGGTCGACAGGGGTACGCTCGACATGCCGCTGCATCCGGAAGAGAAATACACCCAGGGGCTCGACGGACTCGCTGAGCGGCTGATCGAATATCGCGACCTCGGCGCGCGGTTCGCCAAGTGGCGGTCGGTAATCACCATCGGCGACGGTATCCCGACCAATGCCTGCATCGAAGCGAACATGTGGGCGCTTGCGATGTACGCGTCGTTTTGTCAGGACGCTGGCATCGTGCCCATCGTCGAGCCGGAGGTCCTGATCGACGGCGTGCACGACATCGAGACTTGCGACTTCGTCTCCCGGGCGACGCTCAGCGCCTTGTTTTCCGCGCTTGCCCGCCAGAATGTCCACATCGAAGGGACAGTGCTCAAGGCCTCGATGGTGTTGTCGGGCAAGGACTGTCCAGACCAGGCCAGCGATGACGAGATCGCGGAAAAGACGATCGATTGCCTGCGCGACACGGTGCCTGCGGCGCTACCTGGCGTGGTGTTCCTGTCTGGCGGGCAGACGGCGTTGCAGTCGACGGTGCGCCTGAACACGATGAACGCAAGTGGCGTCGACCTCTCGTGGCGGCTGAGCTTCTCCTACGGCCGGGCGTTGCAGGATCCTGCTCTCCGGGCATGGGATGGCAAGGCTGAGAACGGAGAGGAGGCGCAGCGCCAGCTCGCTTTGCGGGCGCGTCTCAACGGTGCCGCGACCCTTGGAGAGTACGACCCGAACATGGAGCAGGCCGCGTAGCCTGGATTCCCGGGCCCGTTGGCGGCCCGTCAGGCGCTGGCGAAGGGTCCGCGCAGCAGTCGACCGGGCACGGCGCCCGTGTGCACGTTGTCGCGCAACAGGACTGCGCCGTTGACCACGGTGGCCTTGATTCCGTCCGCCGTCTGTTTGAATCGCCTGGCGCCCCCGGGGAGGTCGTGCACCACCTCTGGCATGCGCGGCGCGATCGTCGCCGGGTCGAAGACCGTGACATCCGCAGCGAAACCAGGATGCAGCAGACCCCGGTCCTTGAAGCCCCAGCGCCTTGCCGGCACAGAGGTCACCATGCGCACGGCCTGCTCGAGGGTCAGCGCCTGCTTCTCCCTTACCCAGTGGCTGAAGACATGCGTCTGCAGCGAGCTGTCCATGATCTGGGAGACGTGGGCGCCGGAATCGGAGAACGTCACCACGGTATGCGGGTGGCGCATCATCTCGAGGACATGCTCGTCCACGTCGTTGTTCAGCGGTTTGCGGAACAGGATCCTGAAGTCGTTTTCCAGCGCGAGGTCGATCATCAGCTCGGCCGGTGGCACGCCCCGTTCGGCAGCGACCTCCGACATGCGCCGTTCCTTCTCGGAGGACGTCGAATCCATGATGAAAATCCAGTCCCAGTCCGGCGGCGGCAGATGCACGCCGCGCCGCTTGTGGCGTTCGCTGGGGCGACCGGCAACGTCCACCAACTCGGCCTTGATGGCGGGATCCTGCAGTTTCACCTTCTGTTCGGCGAGCGGCAGGGCACGAATGTCGCGCCAGACGTACCACGGATCCAGGGGTGTGTACGACTCGAACGTGTACAGCACGTTGAGCGCGCGCGAATGCACTTGGGCGAACATGCGTCCGCCGTCGGCGGCCGTTTCATCGAGCAGGTCGAGCGAGCGCCGCCACTTGTCGGGCGCCTGGCGGGAACTGAACAGGCCCCAGGTGATCGGCGCGCCGGACTCGAGACTTAGCTGTTTCAGCCGGCGCTGATAGTCGCCCGTATTCTCGGGGTCCGGTTCGCCCGCAATCTCGAACATGCCCGCGCCCGTTTCGCGCATCGCGTTGACGATGGCGCGCACTTCGCTCCACCGGGCGATGCGGCTGGCCACAGGCTTGTGATCGGAGGTCTCGTGATTGGGCGTGCGGGACGTGGTGAATCCCACGGCGCCGGCACGCACCGCCTGCTGGACGATGGCGCACATGCGGGCGAGGTCGTCGTCGTTCGCGGGATCGGTGAATGCCCGCTCTCCCATGACGTAGGTGCGCAAGGCGGAGTGCCCGATGTAACCGGCGTAGTTGATCCCCTTGGGGACGGTCTCCAGCGCATCCAGGTATTCGGGGTAGCTCTCCCACTGCCAGCGTATGCCGGCTAGCATGGCCTTGCGGGAGATGTCCTCGGCCCGTTCAAGATTGCGGAACACGAGGTCCGCCTCGGATTCCCGGCAGGGGGCCAGCGTGAAGCCGCAGTTGCCCATAACGACGCTGGTGACGCCGTGATAGCAGGAACAGGACCCGATCGGGTCCCAGAAAACCTGGGCATCCATGTGCGTGTGGCCGTCTACGAATCCGGGAGCGACGACATGACCCTCGGCGTCGATGTTGTCGCTTCCCTTCTCGGGGATCCGGCCGATACAGGCGATCTTTCCGTCAACGACGCCCAGGTCCGCGCGATAGGCGGGTGCCCCCGATCCGTCAATAATGGAGCCGTTCCTGATGACGAGGTCGTAGTGCATTGCGTTACTCCTGCGGTTCGTCCTCGACGATCACGGCGGTGCCCACCGCCAGCAGTTCCGCGGCGCCGCCCATCATCATCGAAGTGGTGAAGCGCGTAGCGACGACCGCGTTCGCGCCCAGTTTCGCGGCTTCGGCGATCATGCGGTCGAGGGACTGCTCGCGGCTCTCGGCGATGAGCTTCGCGTATTCGTGAATCTCACCCCCGACGATATTCCGTAGCCCGGCCATGATGTCGCGTCCGATGTGGCGCGCACGAACCGTGTTGCCCCTGACGAGCCCGAGCGTCTTGACGATGCGTTTGCCGGTGATGGTCTCGGATGTGACGACAATCATTGGTCAGATCTCCACGTCCAGGTACTTGTCAGTCTTGCGTTCGATGAGCCGTTGGCGCAATACCGATAGCAGCAGCACGCCCAGTCCGCCGTAGATTCCTGCAAGAATGATCTTGGCGAGCGTCGGCGCCTGCATAAAGGCGTCGAAACCCAGTACCGCGGCAACCACCAGCCCGGTGGCGAGAAGAATCCAGCCGATGGTGGCGATTCCCGTGCCTTGCGACCTCTCTCCCATCTCTATCTCCCCACTCGCCCGTCCTGGTTACTAGAGTGCCGCAACTCCGGGTGGCGGGCAATGGGAGGCCATGCGCAGGTGATTTGTGGCAGGATCGTCCGAACGTTTCTTGAGATCGGATATGGGCTTCTACAGCGATCGGATCCTGCCCCGCTGCATTGACCAGGGTTGCGCTGCCAAACCCGTCAGCAGGCAGCGCGAGAAGGTGGTCCCGCACGCAGAAGGGCGGGTGCTGGAGGTCGGCATGGGTTCCGGGCTCAACATTCCCTTCTACTGGGGTTACGCCGCCTGATCACTCCGGGCCCGGTTCAGGTGGGACCGAGCGCACGAACGTGCCCGATGCGGCCACCGGAGCGGTGCCCATTCGCCACGGTTGCCAGTTGAGGTATGTGCGCGTCGTCTCGTCCGGGTCGAAGTCGGCCACGGTGACGCCGATTCGGAGCACATCCCAACGCTCGCCTCGCGCGGCGTCCAGGAATGCTCCGGAAACCTTCGCTTCGGCGTTGTACCCGTTCGCCGTTCGGATAGTTCGCCATTCGACTGCCGCCCGCGCATCGTCGAGGAAGGCGATGACCTTGTCCTCGCGGGCGTCTGCCAACGTCATGTAGTCGTGGGCGATCTGTTCAAGGTGACCCGCGCGCATGGCCTCGAACAGCGGGTAGTTCCGCGAGCGCTCGGGATCGGGCCGGCCATCCACTGTGACGCGCACGTGATCCTGGTAACGCGGGCTATCGTGCTCGGAGGCGTCAATCTTGTCGTCGGTTACGGCTATGCCGAAGTAGACGTCGCCTTGCGCTTCCAGCAAGCCGAAGCGGAAAGAAACGTCCTCCGGCGCGGCGGTACGAGAGTCTATGTCCCCCTGCCGCTCGACCACGAATGGCAGGGTGTCCCAGTCGGTCAGGTCGCCATCCACGGTGGGGGGTGTTCCCGCAGGCAGTGGCAGCGGCGCCACCGGAAGCACGGCAGATCTTGATTGAACGGCAAGGGGCCGTCCGTCGAAGGCGGTTTCCATGGACCAGGTGATGCGGCCGGGCGCGAGTGCGCCATACGCGATGGGCGTGTCTGCTTCGAGCTGCACTTCGACGCGTTCCTCGTCGCCGGGAGCGAGGTCGAAATCTTTCAGTCCCCCGATGACGCGCAGATGCGGTCCGCCCTGAGCCAGGGGTGAGACGCGAAGCTCGACGTCGAGCGGGTTGCGTACCAGGAACGCGACGGGGCCGCTCTTGAAGTCGTCGCCCTCGCCGAGCATGGGAAGCGAGACGACGGCTCTGGTGAGGTGTTGAACCGCCGTGCGGGAACCCGCCGTGACTACGTCCTCGTCGTGGATGCCGTCGAGCAGCAGGTTTGCGATCCGTGGTCCGTTATCCGTCATGGTGACCCAGGCAATGTGGTCGAACTCACCGTAGACGGGACCGCGCATGTTGCTGATGCCGCCGGTGGTAGCCAGAGTGATGTACTTGCGGTCGTTGCGGACGTGCTTCACATAACGGTGGAAGTGTCCGGCGAACACCGTGTAGTCGCGTTCACCCAGCATTTCTTCAACCAGGGGCCAGTCGCCGCGCACCTCTGTGTAGTCCCAGAGCGGTTGGTGGATGATCACGATTGTCCAGCGCGGATCGGGATGCTCGGCAAGGGTGCGCTCGATGAAGGCAAGTTGCTCCTCTTGGGTCCACGGTCCCGGGACGGCGGATTCCGGGTCGCTCACCATTCCGAACAGTTCGGAGTTCAGAACCAGGAACAACACGTCCTTGTACACGAACCGGTAGTACGAAGGGCCGAAGCGCCGCTGCCAGGTTTCGGCCATCAGGGCGTTGCTCATGTCGTGGTTGCCGGCGGCGTAGAAGAACGGCGTTTCGAGTTCACCGACGAACCGCTCGAACTCGTCCCACTCACGGTCGAGTTGTGACTGGTCTTCGGTGTAGCCCTCTATCAGGTCGCCGACGCTGACCACGAAGGCCGGCTCAAGCAGGTTGATCTTCGGCATCGCTGCGGGAAAGACCCCCGGCCTCTCGCCGCCGGTGCGGTCGGCGACGATGACGAAGTGGAACAGGTCGTCGGCATCGTTCGGCGTCAGGCTGGTCCAGGGCGTGGCTTCTTCACCACCGTCGCCATGTGCTTCGATGCTGCCGCTCGCCGCCGCCTGCGTCGGGCAAACGCAGGCGAAGAGCGCACAAAGCAGCGCGGAGACCAGTTTGGAATGAGACGCGGGCGTGATGCCGTCCGCTAGTGCATGTGCCATTTCCGCCAAAGAATGGCGTGGCGATCCTGTCCTGTTGGCCAACACTTCTTCTCTCCCCGGCACCCGCATGGAACAAACGCGTCGGCGAAGCCTAAGCGACTGGGAGCGCTTGTTCCATGGATGGCGAGCGTGGCGGGCCGGACTGAGTATCGCGACCGGGACTATCCGGAACCGGTTGATCTTCCGTCCCGGCTCGGCCTCCGGGACGAATCAGACTCCCGTCCTGAGGAACAACCAGGCGGCGAATCCTCCGAACACCAACAGCCATACGAGAAACAGGTACGGGGATCGGCGGCGTCCCGGCTTTTGCCTGGGCGCTCGGAAAGCGTAACGTCTATAACCTTTTGCCATTCCATTTATTCTAACACAGCAGAATTTCTTATAGAAAGGCTGCTCTTCGCGGGCTTGTTCACAGGCGGCTTGCAGGCATGGTGATAGGCTGCCGGCGACGATCAGGGGGAGAGATCAGATGGGCCGACTGGACGGAAAGGTAGCCTTCGTCACCGGGGCGGCCAGCGGAATCGGGCGGGCAAGCGCGTTGCGCATGGCGGCGGAGGGCGCCCTGGTGGCGTGCACGGACCTGGACGGGGAGGGGCGGCGCAGACGGCTTCGGCGATCAACGAATCGGCCACGGGCGCGGCCTCGCTTTCGCTCGTGCTCAATGTGTCCATCGCGGACCAGGTCGAGGGCGCGCTCAAACGGACCGCCGACGAATACGGACGATTGGACATCATCTTCAACAACGCCGGAATCGGGGGTATGCGGGATTGGGACACGACCGTCGCGGTCAACCTGTCGGAGTGTTTTCACGCGGTAGAATTGCCAACTTCACAGCGACTGGGAAAGTGGCAATGGCACTGACGTCCACGGAAGTTCACCTGGCGCGCCGTCCGAGCGGCTTGCCCGTGCCGGATGATTTTGTCTTTGTGGATCAGCAGTTCGATGATCCCGGGGCAGGGGAGGTGCTGGTTCAGAACCTCTACATCAGCGTCGACCCCTACATGCGCGGGCGCATGAACGAGGCCCCGGGGGGCTATAGCCTCAACGAGGCCATGTACGGCAGTGCGATCGGCAGGGTTGTGGCTTCCCGGAACGATGACTTCCGGGAGGGCGATCTGGTCTCGAGCAACCTGGGGTGGCGCGAGGGATTCATGTCGGACGGCAGCGGCCTGAACAGGCTGCCTGAGACATCATTGCCGGTCACCGTACACATGGGACCACTCGGCATGACCGGCAGAACAGCCTATGACGGTCTGGTTGGGGCGGCAGAAATGCGCGAGGGCGAAACGGTTTTTGTCTCTGGCGCGGCGGGTGCCGTCGGCAGCATCGCGGGTCAGATCGCGCGCCTGAAGGGCTGCAATACCGTCGGCAGCGCGGGCTCGGCGGAAAAGGTGGCTTTCTGCCGCGAGATCGGTTTCGACCATGCCTTCGACTACCACGACGGGGATCTGCTCTCGCACCTTCGCGAAGGTGCGCCGGATGGGCTCGACGTCTATTTCGACAACGTCGGGGGCGATCACCTGGAGGCGGCGCTCGCGCACATGAGGCTGCTGGGCCGCATTGCGATATGCGGCGGAATCTCACGCTACAACGATACGGAGCCGGCGCCGGGGCCACGCAACCTGCTGGTTGCCATCGGGTTGCGCCTGACCTTGCGCGGATTCGTCGTGGGGAACTTCCCGGAACTGCGCGAGCCGTTCGAGGAGGAGATGACCTCGTGGCTGGAGGATGGTCAGATCGTCTGGCGCGAGACGATCCGGGAAGGCATCCGGAACGCGCCGAATGCGTTCATCGGGCTTTTCCGTGGCGAGAACGTCGGCAAGATGATCGTGAAGCTGGCCTGATCGACGTTGGAGTTTCGCTGGCCATTTGTTTTTTTGGCCACGGCGTAGCAAATGTGCTACGGTCCTGATCCATGAAAAGGACCATAAGCCAACGAGAGCTTCGAAATGCATCTGCGGCCGTACTTCGGGAGGTGCGGGCGGGGTACCACATCGTCGTGACTCGAAACGGAGACCCGATTGCGGAACTCCGTCCCGTCCAGCCCCGCCGGTTCGCACCTAGGGCGGTCATTGCCGAGGCCGCGTCTTGCGCTCCGCCCATCGATGCCGCGCAGTTCCGCAACGATGTGGATGCCGTGATAGATCAGTCTGTCGATGGCTGAGGCGGTAGCAGCCCCGACCCGGGGACTATTGGATACGTCCGTGGTGATCGACATGGATTTGATTGACGTCGATCTCTTGCCCGACGAATCCGCCATCGCGACTATCACGTTGGCCGAACTGGCGGCCGGACCCCATGCCGCTCGCAACGATGGTGAACGAGCGAACCGCCAGGATCGACTCCAATGGGCAACCCAAACCTGGGATCCGCTACCGTTCGATACGAACGCCGCCCGCATGTACGGTCGCGTTTTCTCCGCCATGCGCGTCTCCGGTCGATCAACCAGGTCCCGCTTGGCCGACTTGCTGATCGCTTCAACCGCGGCGTCTAACGAACTTGCCCTCTACACGAGGAATCCGAATGACTTCGTTGGGCTTGAACAGCTTCTTTGCATCAAGACCGTTTGACGATTGGGGCTTTATCGCCCCCCGTCCACTTGTAAGGCGAGTTCCGCGAACACCTCGTCGTCGTGCTCGCCGAGCTTGGGCGCGCGGCGGGAGATGGCCCACGGGCATTCGGGCAACCGGATAGGCGCCCCGGGGTACACGACGTCGCGGCCGAGATCCTCGTGGAACACCGGAACCTGGAAGCCGTGTGACTTGAAGTGCTCGTCCTCGAATGCTTCCTCCGGGGCGTTGACTGCACCGGCGGTGAGTCCGGCACGCTGGCAGCCAACGAAGAACTCCTGCGCCGAGAGCTTCGATGCGATGAGCCTGAGGGCGGCGCGGCTGGCCCCGAAGATGGCGGTGATCTCGTCGTCTTCGCCGATCTTCGAAATGTCGAGGGGACCTTCGTGTTGGGCGCCCAGTTCGAGGAACACGGCTTCCGGCAACTCGGCGAAGAGGCCGAGTTCTTTGAGCCACTTGTCGAGCGCGGCGAATCCCTTGGCCTGACGCGGCCCGACGCCGGTGTTCGCGTAGCGCCCGTCGGCGCAGAGTTGCTGTGTCTCCACCGATGGATTGACCGACGCGTGACGGCCGGTCTGCCGCTGCACGGTGTTTCGCGCTATCAGCCAGTTGTAGGAAGCGCCCTCGGTGGTCACGTTGCCGGCCGCCGTCATGCTGACGTCAATGAACTGGCCGGTGCCCGAAATGGCGCGATGCAGCAACGCGGTGAGGGTCGACATGACGGCGAAGTGGCAAGCGATGTGGAACCCCTGCAGCGGGCCGCGAACGGGGGGCAGCGAATGGTCGTCGTAGCCGCAGCTCCAAGGCGGTCCGCCCGCTGCCATCAGCGTCAGGTCGGTGAATGGCAGATCGCTCTTCGGATCGGCGCGACCGTAAGGGGTCACCGCGACGTGCACCAGGTCGCTTCGAATCGACTGCAGATCGTCGTAGTCGATTCCGAGTGTCTCCAGCCGCTGGCGCGGTTCCGCTTCGAGCAGCACGTCTGCTGTCGCGATAAGGGCGCGAAAGCGGTCGCGGCCCGCTTCGTCGTCGAGATCGATGACCACGCCGCGCTTGCTCGTATGGTAGTGCCACCAGTAAAGGCTCCGGTCTTCGCCGGGCTCGTCGTCGGCGAACGGCGGGTACCGACGCGCCGGATCGCCGCCGGGCGGTTCGACCAGGATTACGTCGGCACCCATGTCGCCCAGGAGCTTGCCTGCGAACGCGATCGGGTCGCGCGCCAGTTCGACGACCCGAACGCCCTGCAGCGCCCCCGGTCGCGGCCTGGAGTTGCCGATGGCGCCGGTCACAGGACTCCTTCTTCCTGGAAGCTCGCAACTTCCTCTGAGGTGAAACCGAGCAGTTCGGTCAGCACCTGTTCGTTGTGCTCGCCGAGACAGGGGCCGCTCCTCTCGTAATGCCAGTCGGTCTCCGAGAAGTGCACCGGCTGCCCGTCAACGCGTATCTCGCCGATTTCGGGATGGGTGACGGTCGGCCAGAGTCCGAACGCGCCGGTGCTGGGGTCGACGTCGATCCGCTCCCCGGGTTTCAGTACCGCCGAGACGGGCACGCCGGCGTCGCGCAGGAGCGCCTGGATAGCAAATTTGGTCCGCTCGGCCGTCCACGCGCTCAGATGTTCGTCGAGGCCATCCTGGGAGGCATGCCGGGATGGCGCGTCGGCAAACTGCGGATCCCGGCACCAGTCCTCATCCACGACGTCGCACAACCGTTCCCAGTCGTCCTGGTTCCGGCAGGCGATGGCGACCCAGTCATCGTCGCCCTGGCTCGGATAGATGCCGTGGGGCGCCATGGGAGGCCAGAAGTTGCGGTTCGCGTGGGGGCGTCCCTCGCGCCGGGTCGGACGGCCGTTCACCGTCCAGTCGAGCAGGGCGGGGCCGTGGAGCGTCAGGGCGGCGTCGGTGCAGGAAAGATCCACCCACTGGCCTTCGCCTGTTCGATGGCGGTGGATGAGCGCCAGCAGGATCGCCATGGCGTGGTAGTAGGCGCCGGTATGGTCCATGTACGAATAGCCCCAGCCGGCGGGCGGCTGGTCGGGAAGTCCCGAGGTGAACGTCAGTCCCGATATGGCCTGCACGACGGGCCCGAAGCTCTTGAACTCGCTGTACGGCCCGGTGTGCCCGAAGCCGCAGTTGGAAACATAGATGATGTCCGGCTTGATGGCCTTCAGGCGTTCGTAGCCGAACCCCCAGCGTTCCATCACGCCCTTGGAGAAGTTCTCGGTCACGACGTCGGAGACCGCGACGAGCCGCTCGAGGATCTCCCTGGCCTTCTCGGTGCGGAGATTCAGCGTGATGCCGAGCTTGCCGACATTGTGGTTGTTGAAGGCGCCGCCCAGGTTGATGCCGCGCCGTTCGTCGACCCACGGCTGCCTGCCGCGCAGGATATCCCAGCGGCCTTCGTTGACGGGATCCTCGATGCGGATCACCTCGGCACCGAAACCCGCAAGCCATTTCGTGGCGCCGGCACCGGCGAGTATGCCGGTGAAATCGCAGATGCGGAACGACGACAAGGCGTCGGCCATGGACAGTACTTCGTGGCTTGCGTCAGCGAAGTTTGTCCGATCTGCCGCCGTGCCTGCAAGCGAGGGGCCTCAGCCACGTGCCCGATCCGATTCCCCGCCGCGGAACGTGCGCCCGCAAAAGTATACTGGTGACCGCCTGGCCACACGCACGAAGCGCGCGTGGCGCCCGGAACGGAATCGCACGGCGCATGCCGGCTGGGGAGGTCTGGCTTGCAAAACACCTCCGACGAGTACGCCACGCCGTCACCGGTCGATTCGGAGGTCACCTTCGGGACCAGGACGGCGGCGGCGCCGTTGCCCTGGCGTGTCCGCATATTGACTGCGATCCTGGCCGCGCTGTTGCCCGTCGCAGCTGTTGCCGACGATGGTCTGGATCTACGTGAACTGGAATTCAGGCACGGTATCTCGTTCTTCAATGATCTCAAGTACCCTCCCGACTACACGCATCTCGAATACCTCAACCCCGATGCCCCCAAAGGCGGGATGCTGGTCCTGTCCACAGGAAACAGTTTCGATTCGTTTGCCCCCCTGGGGCCGGTGGGAACCAATGATCCCGGCGGATCCACCTATCGTGACGAGAATCTGATCACGCGGTCGGGCGACGAGGTCGTCGCCTTCTACACGCGTCTCGCCGATGGCATTGCGCTCGCCAATGACCGCCTGACACTGGTATTCAGAATTCAGCCCGAGGCCAGGTGGCGGGATGGTGAGCCGGTCACCTCGAAGGATGTGGTGTTTACGTTTGAGGGGCGTATGCGCGATCTATCGTGGGGACCGTTCCTCGACTTTATCGACTCTGTCGAGGCCATCGATCATCGCCACGTGGCCCTGCACCTCAACGCACCGTTGCAGGATCGCCACCTCACGATGATCGAGTTCGTCAGGATTCTTCCGGAACACTATTGGCGCGACGGGGATCCAGCCGCGGTTACCATGGTGCCTCCGCTCTCCAGCGGACCCTATACGGTTTCTGCATTCAAACCGCGCCGGTACGTGGAGTACCGACGGGATCCGGATTACTGGGGCAGGGACATTCCGGTCAACAAGGGACGCTACAACTTCGACACCATACGTATTGAAGTCTATCGGGATGCCATCACGGCCAGGGAAGCGTTCCGGAAAGGTCTGATCGATATCTGGACGGAGTCGGATGCGCGGTACTGGCATGGCGCCTTCGACACGCCCGCGCTCAGGATGGGCTGGGTGAAGAAGATCCGGCGCAATGCCGGCAACCTCGTAGGAGTCGGCCAGCTCATCGTGCTCAATGCCCGGCGCGACAAGTTCAGTGACCGCCGGGTGCGACAGGCGCTGTCGCTGGCCGTGGATTTCGCATGGCAGAACAGGGCGCTGTACTACGGCGACCGCCAGCGCGCACATAGCTATTGGAATGACCCGCTATTGACTGCAACGGGGTTGCCGGGTGGCGACGAACTCAACTTGCTGGACCCGTACCGCGACCAGCTACCCGCGGAACTGTTCGAGCGGCCGTTCCGTTTCGCCGAAGGCGCATCAGGTGAACAGTATCGGGCCAACCTGGAGCAAGCGCGCGAACTCCTGGTCCAGGCCGGCTGGCGCATCGTCGATGGCGTGCTCGTCAACGCGGCTGGAGACGCATTCGAGATAACGTTCCTGTCGCAGAATGCTGCCGACGCCCGCGTCCTGTTGCCTTACTTCCAGCGCCTGAAGCCGCTCGGCATTCGGGGCGCCATCGACCGGGTCTCGGGATCGAGCGAATGGGCGAAGCGCCTTCGCGAGTTTGACTTCGATGCCAAACTTTCGGCAGACGGTTACCGAATCATGCCCACATACATGTTGAAGACCAGGTTCCATTCCGACGGAGCGAGGAACTGGGAGGGCATTCGCAATCCCGTGCTGGATGATCTGATAGACCGGGTCCGCGGGGCGCATACCATGTCGGAAGTGATCGCCGCCTACCGGGCGATTGATCGCGTTCTGCTTTGGGGGTATTACTCGATTCCGCTGTCTACGCGCGAGCGGCCGCGCACCGTGCATTGGGACAAGTTTGGCAGGCCGGCGTTCGAGCCGAGGTATGCCCCCGCGTTTCCCGATGGCTGGTGGTATGAACCGAAACGCGCGGCGCGCATCCGGCTCGGCGATCCTTCCGCACGTGCAGGTCGTCGCTGACGGCGTTTGCTTCGAGGTGCTCGCGAATGAGAACGATCAGCCCGCTGAATGCGGCAAGACTCAAGGACCTGCTCGCGCGCTACGACGTGGGTCGTCTGCTCGATCACCGGCCGGTTTCCCACGGTATCGAAAACAGCAATTATTTCATTACGACCTTGAAGGACGGTGCGCGGGATTATTGGGTGCTCACCATTCTGGAGCAGCCCTCCCATTCCGGACCCGGTTATGTTCCGCTGCTCGATCTCTGCCATGATGCCGGGCTACCCGTCGCGCGGGTAATCCGAAACACCGGGGGCGACGCCATCGAGTCGGTAGACGGAAAGAAGGCCATGCTTTCTCCGATGCTTCCGGGACAGCACGTCGACAATCCTTCCGTCGAGCAGCTTCGAGCCCTGGGCCGTTTCATCGGCGAGTTCCATCGAGCGACCCGAAATCCCGCATTCGACGTGCCTGCCTACCCCCGCGATGTCCGCTGGCTGCGGGACCGGGAGTCAGAGGTTCGGGGTCGCCTGGCGCACGCCGATGCGCGCCTTGTCACGCATGCGGTCAGGCGGGTAGCGGCCCTGCTGGATCGGGAAGATGTCGCGGGACTGCCGGCAAGCCTTGTTCACGGCGACCTGTTTCGCGACAACGTGCTGTTCGACGAGTCGAAGCTGACCGGTGTCGTCGACTTCCACCACGCGGCGTGGGGTTACCTCGTTTACGACCTGGCGGTGGCGACGAATGACTGGTGCAGTGGTCCGGACGGCAAACTCGACCCGGGGCGCGCAGCCGCCCTGGTCGATGCCTATCGCGGAGTACGGCCCCTTACGCGTGTGGAAATCGACCGCTTTCCGGGATTTCTTCTTTACGCTGCGCTCGCGTTCTGGCTGTCTCGCCTGACCGTCGCACTCAATTCGGATCGCAACTCGAGAACCCGGGTCAAGGATCCGGACGAATTCAGGGCCATCGTCGCGGATCGCAGCGCGCTTTCCGGGCACTACACGTTCCTGTTTCGGACTGCCTTTATGCTCCGGTAGAACGGCGCCCGTGCCTTGACCGGATCCAGCAGGGACCAGTCACCCTGTTCGATCTCGTGGCCGCCGGGGAAGGGCGGCGTCGATTTCAGGTCGATGGATTCCAGCACGCGACCGTCCTGATAGTAGGAGGTGGCCGTGCAGCGGATCACTTGGCGAAGAAATCCGGAATTTGCCTCGTCGTGCAGCAGGCCTGTCTGCTGTGTTTCGTTCAACTGCGGGAAACTGTCGTCGTGGCGCTCGATCGCCAGCGCGTTGAGTGCGTCGATCCCGGATTTGATCGATTCCGCCTGTTCTGTCGCCAGCATCAGAATGCGGGCGAATATCAGGTCGTCGTCCGCTCCGGGAATGCCGTACTCGTCGCTCGAGGGGATCAGGATGCCGGCGACCCGGCGCAGCACCTCGCGCTCCTCACTGGAATATGGACTGTCGCTGGCGATCACATCGCGCATTCCTCATCCCTCCTGGTGTCGAGATTGCAACACCTGGCGATCATCGGAATCGATCATGCCCGCGATGGTGCCCCCCGCAGAGCCACCCAGGCCAATGCTGCGACCGCAACATACAGCACCGCGACCAGCGCCGACAGCGCCTGGTAGCCGGTGACCATGCTCACGTATTCCAGCACACCCCCAAGCACGCCGCCAAGCAGGTTCCAGCCGAAGTAGAGTTCCGCGTCCTCCCGATCACGGAACAGGATGCCGAACACCAGGTTCGCCAGGAACACCGGCGTGAACATCAACAGGCAGGCCAGGAGCAGGCGCATCGCCATGTCGAAGCCGAGCAGACCACCCGGCGACAGGAACAGGGGCAGCGCGGAGGACGCCACCAGGAGGGCGGCACAGACCGGTAGCCAGCGCGGCCCCGCGAACCGGTCGGCGACTTGCGCCGCGGCGAGCACCGAGGCGAGGATGCCGAAGAAAACCAGCGACGTGTTGAGCCATGTGGTGCCGAACAGCAAGCTGAACTGGATGACGCTCTTGGTCTCGAGCAGCAGGAACGCGCAGCCCATGAGCAGGAATGCGGTCGCCAAGGGCGGTCGAACTGCGGGGGCGTCGCTCCGATAGGCGGCAAGCGCGAGGGCCGCGAAACCGATCACGACGACCATGCTTGTCAAGTAGAGTGTGCCGAGCGAGCGCTTCTGCAGATAAACGAACGGCCAGTCGTCAGTCGCGGGTTCCAGGCTGGCTTCGCCGGACCTGTAGTCGGGACGTTCTTGGGGAGGATCGGGTGGGGATTGCGCGATCAACACCCCCAGCGCGCCTATCTCGACGCTCCGAATCTCCGCGCCGGGCGGCAGCGCCACCCGCAGCATATGCATCAGTTTGTCGACCAGCCAGGGCTGGCGGAAATAGTTGTAGAGCACGATCTGCCCGCGCGGACTCAGGCGCTCGGCTGCCCGTTTGAAAGCCTCCACGGTGAGCAGATAGTTTTCGAGCCGCAGTTGCGACATCGAGCTCGCCTTCACCAGCGAGTCCACCAGGGCGAATACGATCAGATCGTAGCTTTCGCCGGTATCGAACAGGAACCGTCTGCCGTCCCCGATGACCGAGGTGACCCGCGGGTCCGCGTAGGGCCTGTCCGGGTGGTGGTCGACGCCAAGCGTGTGAATGGCCGGATCGATTTCCACTGCCGTCACCCGTTGTGCGCCGGACGCCAGCGCCATCGCCACATCGTTGCCGACTCCGGCCCCGAGCACCAGCACTGAACGTGGCGGCGGCAACGATTCCCGCTGCCGTTCCCGGTAGGGCAGAGCGTACCAGCCGGCAAACCGCCGCATGTTCTCGGTGGAGCGAAGCTCCTGGTGGCTGATACCGTTGACGTGCACCAGCCGGAACGGTTCGTCACGCCCTCCAGTCACTTCCAGAAGCTGCACTTTTTGGTAGGGCGACCAACGGGTTTCAACCTGGACGCTTCCGTCCACTGGCAGAAGCCCGACTTCTACCGGCCGAGCCATGATCAAGGCGACCAAAGCGAATGCGGGCAGCAGTGCGGCAAGGCGCTTGGCCACTGACGGTGCGGACGCCCAGAACGCGGCGGCGGCGATTGCGAACCAGGCGGATGGCGGCAATTGCGAATAGCTGACCGCGATGAACGCGGCGATACCGCACAGCGCGCCGCCGATGTCGAGCGAATAGGCTGTCAGCGGACGGAACTGGCGGAACACTTTCGCCATACGCTGGCCGATGCCAAAAAAGAGCGATACCACCCCTGCGAACCAGAATCCGAATTTCCACAAGCCGCCCTCGCGTTCCCCGCTGTTGGTGGCGGTAAAGAAGAGCTCGCCAGCGACGATGCCTCCGAAGTCTGAGAATCCGGGCATTGACGGCCGCAGCCAAGTGACCAGGAAGAGGAATAGGGCGAGTGCCGCGGGAACGCTGAGGTAGAGCCATAGGGACGCGTGATCGCCGATCTTGCGGTGTAGAAGGAACCCGAATCCGTGGCCGATGAACCCGGCGAGCAGCACCAGGTTCGGAAAGTAGCCCAGGTTCCAGATGATTCCCGCGAGGAAGCGGATCAGCGCCAGTTGCAGGAATAGCGTCAGGAATCCCAGCGCAAACAGGGCAACACCCGGCCTCGGGGCGGTTTGACGAAACACTAATCGAACAGGTTGGCGAGACGCTGCTTCATGGAGTCCGCGACGTACAGCGCCAGCGCCTGGATCGTGCGTGTCGGATTCACCCCGGCGCTGGTGACGAAGATGCTGCCATCGACGATGAACAGGTTCTTCACGTCGTGACTGCGCCCCCATTCATTGACCACGGATTGTTGCGGATCGGTTCCCATGCGCGCGGTGCCCATCAGGTGCCAGCCCCCATGAGGGATCGGGGCGGTCGACTGCACGTCGATGGCTCCCGCGGCTTCCAGCACCTCGGTCGCCCGCGCAATGGAGTAATCGAGCATTCTGCGGCTGTTCTCGCTCAACGTGTAGTCGATCCTGGGTGCGGGAATGCCGTCGGAGTCCTTGAGTTCGGGGTCGAGCGTCACCGTGTTGTGCTCCTCCGGCAGGTCCTCGCAGATGCCCACCATTCCGGTGATGCGATTCACGACGCTGCGATAGGATCGATGGTGGTTCTCGCCCCAGGCCACCTTGCCGGACAGCATGTGGTCAACGGCGGTGTTCACCGGCCCCCTGCCCCTGCCGATTTCGTAGGTGAAGCCGCGAACGAAACCGCGGGACGTGTCGGTTTCGTAGAACTCCTGGCTCCAGATGCAGTTCCCGGGTCCCTTGGCGCCATCCAGATCCGTCTCGAACGTCCCGCGTATGGCGGAATAGGGGTGGAACATGAGGTTCCTGCCGACAAGACCGCTGCTGTTCGCGAGGCCGTCCGGGAACAGGTTCGACTTCGAGTTGAGCAGCAGCCTGGGAGTGCCGACGCCGTTGCACGCAACGATGACGACTTCCGCCGCGATCTCCCGCTCGACCCCGTCGGCATCGTAGTAGATCGCGCCGCCGGCCATGCCGTCCTTGCGCACCGTGATCTCGCGCACCCGGCACCGGGTCCTGAGTTCGACTCCGGCGCGAATGGCATGCGGCCAGTAGGTGATGTCGGTGCTGGCTTTCGCGCCCTGCGCGCAACCGGCGGTGCAGGCGCCGAGATTGATGCACTTGTCCCGTCCATCATAGGGCTCGCTCGCGATGGCGCTGTCCGAAGGCCACCAGTGCCAACCCATCGCGTTGAATCCTTCGGCCAGCTTCGTGCCCGCCCTGCCCAGGGGCAGCGGCGGCATGATCGCGGGTTTCGGCGGATAGGCGGGATCGCCGGCCAGGCCGGAGACGCCCATCATGCGGTCGTTCTCGTCGTAGTAGGGCGCCAGTGTCTCGTAGTCGATAGGCCAGTCGTCGGCCACGCCGTCCAGCGTCCGCACGCGAAAATCGGACGGGTGGAAGCGCGGGAAGTGTCCGGCGTAAAGGATCGTTGCGCCGCCGACGGCATTGAAATTGGCGACGGCTATGGGCGAGTTGGACTCGTTGATCGGGTAGTCGGTCGCGTGGCCGCGCCGGTTGGGACTGATGCTGAACGCTTCGGTGGCCCGGGACTCCCAGTCCATGTGCGCGCTCGGATACTCGGAGGGGTTCATCCAGTCGCCCTGTTCGAGACACACGATGTGCATGCGCGTATCCACGAGACTCCACGCGATCGCCGCACCGGACGCGCCGGCTCCGATAATCAATACGTCGACCGCGTCTTCTGCCATCTGCAATCCCTAACCAATCCAGCCCTGCGCGACCGCGGCTTCCTCCCGCACGATTTCCGGCGCCCCGAGCAGTTGCCGGTCGAAGCCTATGCGCTTGAACCAGTAGTGCAGTCCCAGCAGGTCGGTGAAGCCCATGCCGCCGTGTACTTCGGTGGCGGTGCGCGCGACGAAACGTCCCACCTCCGACAGGTGTGCCTTGGCGTGGCACGCCATAAGGCGCGACTCTTCGGGCACTGCACGCACAGCGTGGGCGGCGTACCAGACCAGTGATCGGCAAGGTTCGAGCGCGGCCGCCATCTCTGCGCAGAGGTGCTTGACCGCCTGGAATGAACCGATGACGCGATTGAACTGGCGGCGTTCCTTGGCGTAGGCGACAGCCTGGTCGAGCATGGTCTGGGCGGCGCCCAGGGTATCGGCGGCGAGCATGAGGCGGCCCGCATCTATGGTGGCGAGCAGGGGTTCCCGGTCGGCGACGGAACCCGGCAGCACTTGTGCGGGAGTGGAATCGAAAACCACCTCCGCTACGGACCGCGTGCGATCAATGGTGGTCAGTGCGCGCCGTTCGGTATCGGTTGCGCGCACGAGGTGCATCGCGCCGTCGTTGTCCGCAACGATGAACGCGTCGGCATCCATCCCGTCCAGCACGAACATGGCACGGCCGGTCAGTCGTCCATCGTCGACGGCGATGCCGGCGCTCTCCCGGCGTCCTATCTGCTCGGTCAGGCCGACACCGAGCACGGCTTCGCCGGAAGCGATCCGCGGAAGCCATGCTTCCCGTTGCTCGGCGCTACCCGCCTGCGTCAACGCGACCGGCGCCATCACGCAGGACGCCACGAACGGCACGGGCGCCGCCGCACCGCCCAGCGACTCTGCGATCAGCGCAGCTTCCAGCATGCTCAAGCCCACGCCGCCGTGGTTTTCCGGCGTGACGATGCCCTGTACGCCCAACTGCGCGAGACCCTCCCATACATCCGCCGGTTTCGTGTCGTTGGCGTCGGCGGCTTCGCGAACGCGAGGCAGGGCGCAGGCGGATCCCAGGTATCCCGAGACGCTCTCCTGGAGCATCCGCTGTTCCTCGGTGAGACCGAACTCCATCTACGACTGGCCTGCGGGAATCTTCGGTTCCTTGGGCAGCCCCAGCGCGCGCTCGCCGATCAGGTTCTTCTGGATCTGCGCGGTGCCGCCGCCGATGATGAGACCGAGATCCAGCATGTAGCGCTGCTGCCACAGGCCGCCGTCCCGGATATGCGGACTGCCGCGGTAGAGCACGCCGAGTTCGCCCATGAGATCGACCGCCATTCCCGCCATCTGGTGGTTCATTTCGCAACCGTTGAGCTTGACGATCCAGCGCGGCAGCCCCGGTTCCTCGCCCTTGATCGCGTGGCTCAAGATCCGCATGCCGTTGAAACGCATTGCGAGCATCTGTCCCTGCAGCTTCAGCAGGCGATCGCGATAGACGGGATACTCCATCAACGGCAGCCCGTCGATGGTCTCGTTTCGCATCATGTCGACGATGTGCAGGAATCGCGTCTCGGCCTGGTTCGGGTCGCCGAGGCCGCCGCGTTCGTGCTTCAGGGTGGCGTTTGCCACGTACCAGCCTTCGCCCCGGCGTCCGACGATCTGGCTCGCCGGTACGCGCACGTCAGTGAAGAACACCTCGTTAAAGGTGGCTTCGCCCGTCATCGTCACGAGCGGCCGCACGTCGATGCCCGGGGTGTCCATGGAGAACAACAGGTAGCTGATGCCCTGGTGCTTCGGCGCGTCGGGCTCCGTCCTGACCAGGCAGAACATCATGTCGGCATGCTGCGCGCCCGAGGTCCAGATCTTCTGGCCGTTGATCACGAACTCGTCGCCGTCGAGTTCGGCCCTTGTGGACAGCGACGCCAGGTCGGAACCGGAGTTCGGTTCCGAGTAACCCTGGCACCAGCGCATCTCGCCCCGGATCGTCGGCGGGATGTAGGCGCGCTTCTGTTCCTCCGTGCCGAGTTCGAGCAGGGTGGGCACCAGTCGGTCGTCGCCAATGTGACCGGCCCGTACGCGTGCTTTCGCGAACTCTTCAGCGATGATGTGCGCCTTCAGGACGTCCGGTTCGGCACCATAGCCGCCGTATTCCTTCGGGATCGTGCGTGCGGCGTAGCCGTGTTCGATCAGGGTCCGCTGCCAGTCGCGCGCCTTCGCATCCGACTTGCCGCGGGAGAACTGGGGCGGCGCTTCCTTGCCGCGCTCGGCGAGAAATGCGCGCACCTCGTCGCGGAATGTCTCGTACTCCTCGCCGTAGGCGAGATCCATGCGTTTCCTCCCGCGATCCGTTTCTGTGCCGGCAACAGGCCCCCGCTCCCGGTTCGGAATCGTACTACATGCCGCTGGCGGGTGGCGCTCTCGTAGCCCCTAGCGCAGGGGGCTGGATGGCCCGAAGAACAGCACGAAGAGGATCGCGGCGAGACCGAGGGTCATGCCGATCAGGCCGAGGATCGTGGATGGCTGCATGCGACCGGGTCTGTACCTGTTCTCATCGTTCTTGACAGGCGAACCTGGCTCGGGTGCGGGAGGGTCAGGGGGTGGAGGAGCCGGCGGGCGGGGATCGATCTCCGAGGGCTGGTTGTCGACGAAACGCCACGCCAGGTACAGCACCCCCAGACCGACGATCAGGCCGAAGGAGGTGAGGATGATCATCGCGATTGACACGGGCGGTTCCGGTTAGAAGTGATCGGGGCAGTGCGGTGCGTGCCGCGTTGCGAACAGGTTATCAGCCCGGCGAACGGCGTCCGCGTCGCCGGTGAGCAGGCCCCACGCGGACAGCTCGCGCGCGGATCGTCGACCGGTATAGAGCGATGCCAACGCCTTGACGGAGATCTCGACGTCGGTAGCCGTCGGGCACGGAGTAACGTCGGCGGTACCGCTTGAGACGGTGAGCCGGTAGCTGCCGGCATTCCACGGGGCCAGGGGGTCCGCCGGAACGGTGATGGAAATCTCGCCGTCCGTGCTCCAGCCGCGTCCCTTTAAGGCTGCCGCGACATCCACCAGCCGGAGCCAGAAGCCTTCGTGGTCGCGGGCCTCGAGCATGCGCGGTTCGAGGAAGTACTCGATCGCCGGATCATCGGACGGGGCATTGTTCCAGCGCACGCGCCCGACCAGGTCGTGACGCTTGAAGAACATCCACAGGGAGCGGTAGGCGCCGGGCGAGAGCCAGGCGAGATCGCGGACAACGATTTCCTGGGTGCGGGCGGGGTGATCGCGCCTGCCTTCCCGCAGCGTGTAGACGGCGTATCCGTCGGGCTCCGATGCGCCATGGGACAACGCAATGTGGATTGGCCCGTCCGCCTCGCGTTCTTCGAGGGCGTTGTGCAGCCAGAGCGCCCGCGCGCGATGCAAGTAACCCATGCGGGCGGTAACGTAGCGCACGTAGATGTCCTTGATGAGATCGTGGCCGGAGGCGACGTCCAGACGCTCGACGCGGCCGCTGCCATCGTCGCCGTCGTGGAAGTCGATATCTACGGTGTCGACCGCATAGCTGCGCAGGACAGAGGCCATCGCAAAGCCGTAACGCTGGTAGATGGCCGCCTGGGAAGCCCAGAGTGCGGCAACGGGGCGTCCGCTGTCCCGCATGTCTGCGAACGCCCGGGTCATGATCTGGCGAACCAGGCCCTGCCGCCGGTATTCGGGCAGCGTACCCACGGCGGAGACGCCTCCGATGGGCAATGCGGCGCCGTTTGCCCGCATGGTGAAAGGGATGGTGGAGAAGCTCGATACGAGTCGGTCTCCCTCGAACGCACAAAGCGTCCATTCGGGTCGCGTGGCGGAGGCGACGAGATTGTCTGGCCCGTCGCCGTACGCGCCGCCGTAGACATAGCCGGCGAGCATGCCGAACTGTCCCATCTCCTCTGCGGTTGCGGGGCGGAATTCGATGTCCATGGCGAAATATCCTTTCCTACTACGCGGTTTCCGCCGCGTCGGCCAGCAGGGGGCCAGGTGGGTCGCCGGGTCCGGCGCATGCGAATGAGAGATGATCGGTCACTTGACGAACAGCCTGGTCGGATGTGAAGTGTCGCGTCACTCCCATGATAGGCATCGATGGCTGCTTGTCCACGTGGCGCGCTCTCGAGACGGACGGGAGAGGGGGCGCATTGGGTTCCAATCGGAAACGCCGCGTTGACTGGACCCATTTGTCGACCGTGCCGCCCGTGACGAAAGACAGATGCTGGAGACCCTGGGCACGCTGGTTCCCATCGTGCTGATCGCCATGTATGCGCTGATGGCGGGGTTCCTGCGCAGCTACTGGAAGCCGCTTGGTGGCCGTGGCCGGACTGCCGATGGCGTTCGCGGGGGCCGTGCTGAGCCATTGGGTGCTGGGATGGGACTTCACCGCCATGTCCATATTCGGCGTCGTCGCAGTGGGTGGCGTGATTGTGAACGACGCTCCTTGACAGGTGTGAGCGGCCATGCGACGGTGCGTACCCAACATGGTGTGACGGTCGCGCCTTGGTTCCAACACACATGCCGATTGCTCAATAGGTACCGTGCGTCGGATGGAGCCCTACAACCTCGAATCGCCGCCAATGACGTCAAGAACTCCTCGCGTCCGCCGAAAGGCGCTCGTACCTCTGCTGCTCAGCACAGCTTCCCTATTACCCGCCTTATCCACGGCACCGGCTTTCGGCCAACCTGTCCCCATTGGCGCGCAGTGCGTCCAATGTGAAACCACAAAAGAGAAGCTACGGAGCGTCCGCGGCAAGCTCTTAGCATTCGATGCCACACTCCCGTGTTCTCTGCCCTATGCTTGGCTCAAGACTATCGTCGGCGGGGCGGCAGGAATCAGCTCACTTCTCCAAAATGAAGATACCGGCGAAGCTACCCTGGCCTCAATTGTCAGCTTCGTCGGGTTTGGGGTGGTAACTGATGCGATTTCTTTCGTCGACTTTAGGAAAGAGTACCGAAAGGCTTTATCAGAAGCGCAAACACTTCGTCGCAATGTGTCGGCGACCATCCAGAGATTTCGTGAGGTGAGGGAGACCCTTGCTGGTGAGAGATGTGATTTAGAGGCCTCGCTCTTAGCGGCTGACTGCATCGATTCGATTTCGCCAATAGCGGACCCATCCGAGTTTTAGGAAAGTTAGCCATGATGATAATGAAGAAGTACCAAGTCTCGTCAGTGAACAAGCTTTTGGTGAATGGAAGAGAATGGAACAGAGCAACTTTGACCTTAGCTTTCATTACCTTCTCGGCCATAGCGCACGCACAACAAGACTGTTATGAGGTCATTAGACTGTCCCAAACAGAAGAGCGTTCGCTAGTACACCAGAGTCGTTTTGAAGAACTAAGGAGCAATTTCTGCGAAGACTATCAACAATCCCAAAGTCAGGGCCGGAGTACTAATATTTCGGGTTCCTTCAAGGCTTTCGGGGCCGCGTTCGGATCCAACAGCACAGACGTTCAGAGCTTAGCTAGTACATACTGCCGAGAAGACAAAAGATCTGGGAGCCAGGAGGACCGTTACGAGGGATACGTTCGCGATGTAGCGAGTGGAGCGTGGGATGCCTACAGCCAGTGCTTGGCATCCGCACAAGATGGGGTGAAATTCTCGGACTTCGTGCTGCGTCGCGATGTTCTGCAATTGCGGATTCGTTATGAGAGTAGCAACTCTGACAGCTTCGCTAGGCTCAAATGGACCGGTTCTCAACCAGTTTACTGTCAATGGGATGTTAGAGATTCTGACGTAGGCGACGACGAGAGCAGGGTTAGTTTAGGAAACATGGTCTCAACTACTTTGCGATGTAGTAGGAAGAGTTTTAATGCTCAGCCAAAGGCTGAGCCAGACTTTGTCCAGATAATCCGCGAAAACGGTAACCGGGGAGCGCTTTCCGTCGACTGGACAAAATACGACTCGAACGGCATGCCCATCGCAACTTTGGAGGAGATTAGAGCAGACGTTGATAGGGAACTGCGCACGTTCCGTGAGGAGCTAGGTGCTTTTGGCCGGTCGGCGGTTGTCGCGTTTAACGCCGAGAGGTGTCCGGATGGCTGGACAGAATTTGAGGAAGCATATGGACGCTTTGTGAGGGGAATCGATAGGTCGGGAGAGCAGATCGATCCAGATTCAAAGACGCCGCGGGAGCCTGGCCACCTTCAAAGCGATAGCTACGGGGAGCACGTCCATAAGTACGAGGATGCTTACTGGTCTGAAAGGAAACGCAGGGACAACCGTTGGATAAATGGAACGTTGGCAGGCAATAAGGGGGAAAGCGATAGCGACAATTTGGCTTGGACCAGGAAGTTGGATACCGAAGAGTCTGGTGCGGGGGAAACGAGGCCAAAAAATGTAGCATTGCTTTATTGTATTAAGGGGTAACGGTGTGCCGGTGGTGGTTCGCCTAGAGCCACAGCCTATCGGTCGCTACCAGAGGCGAGCGGGGCCGAACCACAAGGAGCTTTGGCTCGTTGCAAGAGCATGAGGGTCCCGCGTCGTGGACTTTATGGTCCATTTTGCGAAGCATGGGTTTACTTGCGGTGATACACCGTATGACGAGTCTTGCTCTGGCGATTCTGTTTTTTTCGTACTCGAGCTTTGCGGAAGGTGTCTCTCACGTTGTGATCGAGGCGGGTGGTTGGCTGGCGGCGGAGTCTGGCGCCGCGCCGCGCGCTGACAGGGAGGGGCGGGCACCGGCTAGTTCGTCCGGTGTTGATCGGCCCTTGATCGAAGTTGGCATGCCAGAGCAGCCGGCTCACTTCAAGGTCGTCGATGGGGAATTCCCAACCTTTCCCGTTGAGGCGGTGGTCAGGCAAGGCGTCGATGGGATGCCAATTGACGTAGAGTCGCTGAAAATCACTGCGCAGAAAATTCTAGTATTCAAGAATACAACGAAAGAAGTTAGTAGGTTTGTCGTTCGCCCAGGAACGGGTGCACGTCAGATTTGTGGATAACGGTCATTTTCGGCATGCGCGGCGCTCCCAGAAGTCGTCGAAGCGGTTGCCGAGGATGGAGCAGCGCAGGGCCAAAATGGCGTTGGCGCCGTCGACGGTCCAGTGCATGCCGCCGCGCTTGAGGCGGCTCGCGACGATGTTCTTGCAGGCGCCCTCGACGACGCCGGTGGAGACGCACAGCCCCAGGCGCGGAACGCGGGATAGCGCATCCGCCGGCGGTTGCGCGCGATGTAGTCGACGCACTTCCCGGCCTTTTCGCAGGTTGCGGGTTGGCCGTGCGGGGCGTCGAGGATGTCGTCGACGCGGCCTTGATCAAGTTCGTCGCGGCGTTATTTTCCCCACCGGTCGGCGAGATCGGTTCCGGCTCCGCAGATGGCTTTGGCGACGTCGAACAGATGCCCCTTGGCGTGGAAGATGTCGACGATCTGGATGGCGCCGGGGGCGTGCTCCTCCGCCCAGTTCCATATCCAGGGCGCGCCGTCGCTGAGGACCGCGCGGCGCGGGGCCCCGCCGGAGCATCGCCTTTCGGCCTCGCGCAGGGCGCGGCCGGCGAAGGGCGGCGGTTCGGCGTCGGTGTCGCGGCCGGCGACGGTCTCGATGGCGGCGCTGTAGGTGGCGGAGCCGGGGTCGCGCGCGGGGCGGCCGTCCCGGTCGAGCGTCTCGGCCGACCAGACCGCGACGATCTTGGCCTCGCGCGTCTTGGCGGAGCCGTCGGGCTGCTTGCCCCTTCGGCCCCGGGTCTCTTCCTTGCGCACCGGTACGCCCGTGCCGTCGAGGCCGAGATAGAGGGTGCGGGCATCGGAGGGCTTGCGCTCGACGACGGCCATCTCGTCGTCGGCGATCTCGCGCCCGAGTGCCTCGGCGTGGCGCTCCGCCGTCTTGGCGTCGATGTCGAGTCCGGCCAGTTCGCGCAGCAGTTCGCACGTCTCGGCGAAGCTGACCCGGGCCGCGGCCAGGCCGGTCATGCGCAGCGCCGCCGGCGACAGCGCGGTTCCCTCCAGCCCGAGCGCGCGGTCGCGCGGACTGAAGCCCCGGCCGCAGTCGGCGCAGTGATACCAGGCGCGCTCAAGAACGATCTCGCCGAGCGCGGTGACGAAGGTCTTGCGCCGGCGGCCGGCGTAGCGGGCGCGCGCGCCGCACGCGCACGGCAGCCGCGCCCCGGCCGCGTCGGAGCGGTCGGCGTTGAGGCGCGCGGCGACGGCCCTCCCCACGACCTCGAACGCCAGCTGCCGCGCCGCCGTCTCGACCGCCTCGAAGTCGACGCCGTCCGCCGCTCCCGCGCCGATCAGCCGCTCGACCTCGCCTCCGATCTCCGCCGCGACGGTTTCCGCGAAGCCCCCTTTTGACCTCCCGGCCCGCTTCCCGCCCCGCCGCCAGCCGCGCGTGGCACAAGCCCTCGCTCACCTCCACCAGCTCCGCCGTCAGCGCCCGCAGCCGCTTGTACTCGTCGATCTGCGCCCGCGTCTCCGCCACCGCCTCGCGCGGGATCGCCCGCGTCAGCGCCCGACCGTTCACCCTCGCCGTCAGCACCCAGTTCGGCCCGTGCCTCGGGTCGCCCTCGCGGGCGCAGTGGCAGCCCGGCTTGCCGCACTTGCGGTAGCGCTCGAACAGCGACCCCGGCCGCAGGTCGCCGATCGACGCCAGCTCCCGCCGGATCGCCTCGCGTCGCGCATCGAGATCCTTCACATCCATGTCCAACAACATAACACGCGCCCCTCTTCTGGCATATTGCAATGATGCCAGCAAGGGCCGCCGAAGTCGCCGCGTGCCGGGACCGCGCACAGCTACTCAGAAGATTGTCGTGCACCCCTCGGGATGGGGTGTACGACAAATTTGTTGATTAGGCCGCGGAGCGGGTCTTGCGCCGGGTCCAGAAGTGGTCGAGGCGGTCGCTGAGGACGCAGCAGCGCAGGGTGGCCATGGCGTTGACGCCGGCCACGGACCAGTGCATGCCGGGTCGCTTGAAGCGGGTGCCTACGACGTGCTTGCAGCCGGCCTCGACGACGCCGGAGGCGACGCACAGTCCGGTGGCGCGGAACGCCGGGTAGCGCATGCGGTGGCGGTTGCGGCGGAGGTAGTCGATGCAGCGCCGCGCCTCGTCCCGTCCCTCGTGGCGGCGCAGTGCGCGCAGCAGGGCGCCGAGACGGCCGTCGTCAAGCTCGTCGCGGCGCCGCTTCGCCCAGCGCTCGGCCATGTCGGTGCCGGGGCCGTAGATCGCCTTGGCGACGTCCCACAGGTGCTGCTTGGCGTGGAACAGGTCGACGATCTGGACGGCGCCGGGGAACAGCTCGTCGGCGATCTTCCAGATCCACGGCGCGCCGTCGCCGAGCACCACCCGGCGGCGAGCGCGGTCGAAGCCGCGGCGTCGCGCGTCGCGGCGCTCTCGACGACGGCGGAGTAGCTGACCGAGCCGGGCTCTCGCTCCGGCAGCTCGCGGCCGCGCGCGTCGGTCGCGGCGGCCCAAACCGCGACCAGCTTCGCCTCCCGGGTCTTCGACGAGCCGTCGGCCTGCTTGCCGGGGCGGCCCGCGAGCTCCGCCCGGCGCACTGGCACGCCGGTGCCGTCCATCCCCAGGCACATGGTCGGGGCGCGGCCCGGCTCGGGCTCGACAGCGCCGCGCTCGTCCGCCGCGATCTCGCGGCCGAGCGCCTTTGCGGTGCGCTCCGCCTGCTTGGCGTCGATGCTCACGCCGGCCAAATCGTGGAACAGCGCGGCCGTCTCCGCGAAGCTCGCCCGCGCCGCCGCCAGGCCGGTCATCCGGACCACGCCGGGAGACAGCGACGCGCCCTCGACGCCGAGCGCCCGGTCGCGCGGGTGGAAGCCCGCGTTGCACGCCGGACAGCGGTAGTAGGCGCGCTCCAGGCGCATCGCGCCGAGTACCGTGGTCACGGTCTTCGCGCGCCGCCCGGCGTACGCCGCCCGCGCTCCGCAGCCGCACGCCAGCGTCGCGCCCGCGCGGTCGCGCTGATCCGCGTTCAGCCGCCCCTCCACCAGCCGCGCCGCCAGGCCGAGCGCCTCGAAGTCGATCCCGCGTGCCGCGCCGGCGCCAGCCAAGGCGTCGATCTCGGCGGCCATGTCGGTCGCGAAAGCCGCCGTCAGCGCGCGGCGGAGCCCCCTTTTTTGGCGCCCCGCCCCGCGTCCCGGCCGGCCTTGAGCCGCGCCCGGCACAGATCCTCGTTGGCCTCCACCAGGCGCCGCGTCACGTCCCGGAAACGCTGGTGCTCGGCGATCTGCGCGCGCGTATCCAACAGCGCGCCGCGCGGCACGCCCCGGCTCACGAGCCGGCCGCCGACCCGGCGCACCAGGGCCCAGCCGGGATGGCCCGGATCCCCGGGCCGCGCGCAGTGGCAGGTCGGCTTGCCGCACTTGCGCCTGGTCTCGATCAGGCGCCCCGGGCGGAACGGGCCGATCGCGGCTAGTTCGCCGAGCAGATCGTGGCGTTGCCGTTCGAGTTGGTCGATGTCGTGGGCATCGGGCATGGCGTGGACCTCCCATCAAATCTGTACATACTTAAGTATAGTACAGACAAGCGGCCTATGCCCTTATGGTCCCACAAACCCAACAAATCTGACGTGCGCCCCTGTTGGACTGGCCTTAGCCAGCACGCGTCATCGCGGTTACAATTGCGTCCCGGTCGCCCGCCGCGGTGGCCAGGCCCCCTGGATCCAGCGCGTTAGCCGTGGGCGACACTGCAAGAGTCTGTAGGGCCGCCGTCCCGAGTTCCGCATCGCGCATCGGCTCGGGCTGCTCCCGGGGGAAGAAACAACAACCGGTCGACAAGGACAAGACGTGGACAACATGAAGCGTTTCCTAACATCCCTCCCCGTGATCCTCACGCTTGCGACAATCGGCGCGCTGGCGTTGATGTACATCCTCGTCGACGATCCGGCAGAGAAAGAGGCCGTACTGGATCAGGCTGCAGTGGATATGGAACTTCGCACCTCCGCGTCCCCGTCTGCACGTTCCTGAGCGGCGCTATCCGCCCATAGATGCGGGGCGGATCGGTTCTGCCGCCCGACTCGGGCACCAGCACTTTCCCCCTTCGATACCCCCATTTCGCGTCCGTGGCGGCGCGTGCGGTAGGATGCACGGTTTGGCATCGGGCTTTGGTCAATCTTGTTGAGAATGCTGCGCGCGGCGCGCATACGCCGTGGACTTGTCGGGCGTCGCGGCAGTGCCGCGGCGTCGGACAGCGAAGCAGCGCAGGTCGACCGGTCGATGTTCGCCTCGCTCAAGCTGCGCGACTACCGGTTGTTGTGGTCCGGCATGGTCGGGTCCGCCTTCGCCATGAACATGCAGATCGTGGCGCAGGGCTGGCTGGTCTACGAGATGACTTCATCTCCGGTGAAACTCGCCTGGGTGTCGTTGGCCTCGACGCTGCCACAAATCTTCCTGTCGCTGGTCGGAGGCGTGCTCGCTGACCGTTCGCGCAAGCGCGAAATCATCCTCATCGGTCAGGCCATAAACGGGATCATTTCGTTTTTCATGGCAGTGATCATCATCACCGGCCATGTCCAGTTCTGGCACTTCATCTGGGTCGGACTGGTTAACGGATCCATGAACGCGCTGTCGATACCGGCGCGAAATTCGTTCATTCCCTACATCGTCGGCGAGCCGTTGATGTTCAACGCCATGGCCTTCAACACCACGGCGTGGAATATCTCGCGCATCTTCGGCCCGGTGGTGGCGGGGCTCATGATCGACCTGCTTTCGGGTGGCGATACGACTTCCCACTTCGCGGTGGGGATCGTCTATTTCGTGTTGTCGGGTCTGTACTTCGTTGCGTCTGCGACGGTCATGTCGATGCATCACACGGGCAAGACGCGCCGCCGACGCAGCATGGGCGTGATGCGCGAGGTCACCGCAGGCGTCCGTTACGCGCAGCGATCCCCGGTGATTGGCGGACTCATCCTTCTGACCATCGCATCTTTCGTCTTCGGCGCGCCGGTTCAGACGTTGATTATTCCGTTCGCCCGGGACGTGCTGAGCGGCGGAGCGGACGATCTCGGCTTGCTGCTGGCAGCCATGGGCGTCGGTGCGATCGCAGGTTCCCTGACGTTATCCAAGCTCGGCGGACTTCGCCGCAAGGGTTTCTGGCTGTTCTTCACGCTGTTTCTTTGGGGATTCGCGCTCATCGGCATTGCCCTTTCCTCCACCGATTTCTGGGCGATGGCAACGGTCGGGGCGGTGGGCTTCATTTCGGCCGTCGGCATGTCGATGAACCGCACCATCGTCGTGCTGCAGTCCTCGCCGCGTATGCGCGGCCGCATCATGTCCATCGACATGATGACGCACGGCCTGATGCCGTTGGGGGTGCTTCCCATCAGCTATGTTGCCGAGACGGTGAGCATTCAGGTCGGACTGGGACTATGCGGCGTCCTGTTCATCGGGACGACACTGGTGCTGTGGTACGCGCTGGGCGCCGTTCGAAACATTGACCGCGGATTCGGCAGCGGAACAGGATCGTGAGCGAATCCGGCGACAGCGCCAGCCCTCGATGGCGCGGTTACGTCTTCCGCGCAGTCACGTGGATCGTGGCGGTCGCCTGCTTCTACTATGTCTTTACGCGAATCGCGGCGGCGGCGGCCAGGGACGGCATGACCGTGGTCGAGTATCTGGTGGCGTTCTTTGCCGGCGCCGACTGGATACTGTGGCTCGCGGTGATGATTCCCTATTCGGTGTTCTTCTTCCTTGTCGACGCGCATGTCACGTGGCGGGTCGTGCGCTGGTTCAATGCGCCGGACCTGAAGTTCGCCAGCATCCTGCCGATTCGCGCCAGCGCCTACGTCCTCTCACTGGTCAGCGAGCAGGTCGGCAAGGGTGCGATGTCGCTCTACCTGTTGAAGCGCCACCGCGTCGCCGGCTGGGAAGCGCTGTCGAGCATGATCTTCCTCGGCCTGCTGGAGATCTACCAGTTGCTGATGTTCTCCGCCGGCGGCGTCCTGCTCGACTTCGACGTCGTCGTCGAAGCATCCAGGCTGTTGCCGCTCGACATCATTCTGCCGGCCGTATTCGCCCTCGCGTTTCTCTACCTGCCCTTGCACATCGCCTACTTTCGCGGTGCGCTATTCAAGGGATCAAAGCTGCGTGACAAGTCCCTGCTCGTCGCGTTTCGCCGTGCGCGGCCGGTTCACTACCTGCTCACCGTCCTGTTCAAGGCGCCGAACCTGCTCGGCGCGGTGGTTGTCTACACGGTCGCCTTGCACCTGTTCCAGGTCGACGTGTCCCTTGGCCAGATGCTCGCGTTTCTGCCGGTGATATTCCTCGCGGCGGCGCTGCCGCTGCCGTTCCATGCGGGGGCGCTCGTACTCTGGACCGTGCTGTTCCCCGACTACCCCGAAGTGGGCGTATTCAGCCTTGTCATGCACACGTTCTTCGTGTTGTTCAATGCGCTGATCGGGGTCCTGTTCCTGCCCAGGGCGAACCGGGAACTGTTCGTGGAAGAGGAGGCCGACACAGCCAGCTGACGTCGTGCGGCATACAGCCGCGTTGAGTCAGCGATCTTCGACGGTCGGACGCCGCCGCGCGGCAATGAGCGCATGCAGTCGGTCGATCATCGAAATTGCCGTCGTTGCGACGAACAACCATCCCAGGCCGTACAGCAGGGGGTCGGCTGGCCAGGACCAGCCGAGGACGTTTCTCACGATTGGCGTGCCGGCTAGCACGAAGTAGGCTATGCCGTTGCACCGCCCGATCCGGCTTGCGCGAAGTTCCTTTCCGGCGAGAACGCGACTGTCGGCGACGTACTGCACGAATGCCCCGCCGATGACAAACGGCAACAGGACCGGATACAGGCCCGTCGCCGCGAACGCGCCAAGAACCGCGATGCAGAACAGGGCGTCGGTGGAGTGATCGACAAGACCACCGACTCGCGAAGCTTCGCCCCTCCGCCTCGCCACGGGGCCGTCGGCAATGTCTGTCGCGACCGCGAAACAGAACGCGGCGACGGCGACCGGCCAGTTCGAGACCGCCACGGCATAGGCGCACGGTAGCGCCGACAGGAGCCGCGCGACGCTGAGCCCGTTCGCGGGCGTGTAGATCGTTTGTCTCGCGGTCATCTCGTCTGTTTATACCTTCCCCGCCGCCAAAACGTGAAGGCGGATCCCATGACGTTCCCGGCGACTGTCCTCAAGTCCCACGACCGAGTCTTACGATGGGTGTCCCCAAAGAGATTCACAATGGGTGTCCCCAAGAGCCTTGGCATGGGTGTCCCTTAACGTCTGCTATCGTTATTCGCATGTTGGAACAGGTTCCCGAACGGATCCTCATTACCGGTGCCAATGGGCATCTCGGGCGACGGCTGATCGCTCGGCTGCGCAAGGGTTGCGAGGTGGTCGCGGCGGTTCGGTCGGATCGCGCGGCGGCGATGCTCGAGGAGAGCGGGGCGGTCGTTCGACTGGTCGACTATCAGGACGCAGATGCCCTGGCGGAAGCCGCCGGCGGCTGCGATGCGGTGGTGCACCTTGCCGGCATCATCAGGGAAACGGCGGAAAACCGCTATGTGGACGCGCATCAGGGGACGGCGCGCGCACTTGGTGCTCTCGATGGCATTCGACTTGTCGTTTACGTGAGCGTGGTCGGGGCGGCCCGGGATTCTCCGAACGCCTGCTTCGCCTCCAAGGCGGCGGCCGAGTCCCTGTTGCTTTCAGGACGTGCGACGACGCGGGTGTTGCGCGTTCCGATGGTGCTCGGGGAGGGTGACTATGCTTCCCTGGCACTCCTCCGGCACGCGAGGGGTCCCTTGAGCGTCACCTTCAGGGCGGGCAGCTTCGAACAGCCGGTGTATGCGGGTGATGTCGTCGATGCCATTTTCGCTTTGCTCCAGGCCCCGGACGCGCCCGACCTCATCGAGCTGGCTGGCCCCGAGCGCGTGACGCGACGTGAACTCATCCAGCGCGCCGGCACCGTCCTTGGGCGCCGCCCGGTGCTGGTGTCCTTACCCGTCACTCTCGGTCGGGTGTTGGCGGGCGCATTGGAATGGCTGTCCGCAAATCCGCCCGTGACGAGAGCTATGCTCGGCGTGCTCGATCATGACGACGATGTCGACGTGGCCCCCGCCTGTAGAAGTCTGGGCCTGGAACTGACCGCGCTGGATGAAACGTTGCGGCGGTGTTTGCGATCCGAAATATCGTCCGCCTGACAACCATCGGCTACGGGGTGAACCCCGGCGGTCCCTGGGCCGCGCGCCTGGGGTCGAGAGCGTCTCGCACCGCTTCGCCGATGAAGATCAGCAGGCACAGCATCAGGGCGAGGGTGAAGAAACCGGTGAGACCGAGCCATGGAGCGTGCAAGTTGGCCTTGCCCTGCTGGAGTAGTTCTCCGAGGGACGGAGAGCCCGCGGGCAGACCGAATCCGAGAAAATCCAGGGCGGTAAGCGTGGTTACGGCGCCGCAGAGTATGAATGGAAGGAACGTGAGGGCCGCGACCGTGGCGTTGGGCAGCACGTGGCGCCGCATGATGGTCACGTTCGATACACCGAGACTCCGGGCGGCGAGGACGTAGTCGAAATTGCGCGTGCGCAGGAACTCCGCGCGCACGACGGAAACCAGTGTCATCCAACTGAATAGGGTGAGAATGACCAGGAGCGAGAATACGTTCGGCTCGAACACGCTCGCCAGGATGATCAGCACGAGCAATATCGGAAGCCCCGCCCAGATTTCCACGACGCGCTGGCCTATCAGGTCGACCAGGCCGCCGAAGAAACCCTGGGCCGCGCCGACGCATATGCCGATGACAGACGCCACCGCGGTCAGGACGATGCCGAAGCTGACCGACAGGCGGAAGCCGTAAATGAGCCGCGCGAGCACGTCTTTCGCGCTGTCGTCGGTACCGAGCCAGTGCCGCGCGGACGGCGCGGCGGGCGCCGCGCTCTCAATGTACAGGTCGATGGTGTCGTAGCTGTAGGGGACGATCGGCTCGACCGTCCACCCCCCGGCGGACTCGATGAGAGCGCGCACGTAGGGGTCTGCGTAGTCCGCCTCGATGGGGAGTTCGCCGCCGAGGTCCTGTTCCGTCGGCGGTCTGATGACCGGCAAGTGCAGTTCGCCGTTCATCCACAGCAGGATGGGCTTGTCGTTGGCGATGAACTCCGCAAGAAGCGAGGTGCCGAACAGGGCGGCGAATATCCACAGGGCGTACCAGCCTCGGCGATTCGCCCTGAAGTTGGCCCAGCGGCGGCGCGCGATCGGACTCACTCTCGCGCCTCGAAGTCGATCCGGGGGTCTACCAGGACATAGGTCAGGTCGCCCACCAGGTGCATGGCCAGACCGATGAGCGTGAACACGTAGAGCGTCCCGAACAGGATTGGATAGTCCCGCTTGACGACGGCCTCGTAGCTGAGGAGTCCGAGGCCGTCGAGCGAGAAAATGACCTCGATCAGGAGCGAGCCGGTGAACAGGATGCCGACGAACGCTGCGGGAAAGCCGGCGATGACGATCAGCATCGCGTTGCGGAAGACATGGCCATAGAGCACGCGACGCTCTGTCAGACCCTTGGCCCGCGCGGTGAGCACGAACTGCTTGCTCACTTCCTCGAGGAAGGAATTCTTGGTCAGCATGGTCAGCGTCGCGAAACCGCCGATGGTCAGGGCGCTGATCGGCAGCACCAGGTGCCAGAGGTAGTCGGTGATCTTCTCCGGCCAGGGCATATCGCGCCAGTTCTCGGAAACGAGCCCCCGCAGCGGGAACAGGTCAAGGTAGTTGCCCCCGGCGAAGAGCACGATCAGAAGGATCGCGAACAGGAACCCCGGGATCGCGTAGCCGATGAAGATGACGGTGCTTGTCCAGATGTCGAAGCGCGAGCCGTCGCGCACCGCCTTGGCGACGCCGAGCGGAATCGAGATGCCGTATATGGCGATCAGCGACCACAGCCCTAGCGAAACCGAGACGGGCAATCGCTCCAGGACGAGTTCGAGAACGGGACGGTCCTGGAAGTAGCTATCTCCGAAATCGAACCGCACGTAGTTCCAGAGCATGTTCAGGAATCGTTCGTGCGCCGGCTTGTCGAAGCCGAACTGGCGTTCGAGGTCGGCGATCAACTCCGGGTCCAGCCCGTAGGTGGACGACGATTGCCCGGCGTCCAGTATCACGTCACCCGCTCCCGAATCACCGCCTCCGCCGCTGATGGAGGAGGTGGTCGACATTGGTCCTGCCGTCGCTGCGGCGACGATCTGGTCGATGGGTCCGCCGGGCGCGAACTGCACGATGATGAAGTTGATCAGGATGATGCCGAACAGCGTCGGCGCGACGAGCAACATTCGGCGCAGTATGTAGCGACCCATGCTACAGAAAACCGGTGGCAGACCCGTCCGGGTCAGCCACCTATCGGCCAGTGTTCAACGGCGACGTCGGTCATGGGAAAGTCGTCAGTGTTCGCTGTCGCTATGGCAGCTCCGACTCGGGTGGCAGACGCGGCGATCAGACAATCGGCCTGGTGGAGCGTCACGCCGCGCTCGGCGAACTCCCGCCGCCACGTTCCCGCCCGGCGACCTTCCGCGACGCCAAGGGGAGCCAGCCGCAGTCCCTGAAACAGCCGTTGCGTGATCGACTCCTCTCCCGAGCGCAATCCACGCCAGATTTCTTCGACGGAAATGGCGCAGACCCATGGCTCCACCCCCCGGCGGCGCAAACCCGCTACCCGAGTAGCGGTCGGTCGTCCGCGAAGCGCGTCGATGAGTACCGTGGAATCCAGCAACAGTCGTGGCATGGTTAGTGCTCCGTCAAGCCCAAATCTACGGGTATCTGCGGGTATTTTTGGCCCCTGGTGGTCTTCATGCGAGGGGTGGCCCCTCGCGCTCCCCGGCTGAAGGCTCCGTTGCTCCTCCTTGTGTGGTGCCTGCCACACCGCGTCGTCGCGCCTCGCCAGGAACCAAAAATCCCTCGCAGCTACACTCGCATATTTGGGCTTGACGGAGCACTAGCCGGTGCGCCGGCTATCGCCGCGGCGTTGCTGTCGGACCCACTCCGCGGGGTCGTCATCCCAGTCATGGCCGGTGTCCGGCAGTTGTGCCAGGGCGGCTTCGATGTCGTCCCAGCGCCTCTCATCCTCAAGTCCACGCCGGATCAGTTCGGAGATGAAGGCGCTTCGACGGCGGGCACCGGCACGCTGGTCGAGTTCGGCGATCAGGGCGTCAGGCAAAGCTATGTGTATTCGCATGGGCCTACCTTAGCACATAACGGTGGCGTGGCGACGCAGAAGACCAGGTCTCTTGAGGATGATGCCGAACAGCGTCGGTGCGACGAGCAACAGTCGACGCAGTATGTAGCGACCCATCCTATCGAGAACCGGTGGCAGACCCGTCCGGGTCAGCCACCTATCGGCCAGTGTTCAACGGCTACGTCGGTCATGGGCTTGCTTTAGTGCATTATCGGTGGAGTCCTCGGCCGGAACGCAGTCGCGTAGCGGGACACGACACTAGAGGTCGTCCAGATTCACCGGTGCGCCCGTCCGGGACGACTCGTAGATGCCCATGATGATCTTCATCGTCCCGATGTTGTCGCGACCGCTGCTGATGGGTTCCGCGCCTGTCTGGCAGCAATCCGCGAAGTGAAGGATCTCGTTGATGAAGTAGTTGGGGCTGGGCAGATCGATGTCGTCCGTGGGCAGCACCTTGAACGGCGGCTCGGCGAAATACATCTTTCTGCGGTCTTCCGGGTTGCTCGGATCGAGCTCCGGAAGGTCCTCGTTCAGCGCCACCATGATGTGGCCGAAATGCCGAAACGGCGTGGCGCCGTCCATTTCGACCAACCGCTGCTCCTTCGTCGGCGTGCTTGCGTAGAAAACGCCCTGATCGCCGAATATCGTGTAGGTCCGTCCGTGGGGCACGATCGCGTTGCCCTTGGCCCAGACTTCGCCGACGGCGCCGCTCTCGAACTCGAGGGTCGCGGACACCAGGTCCTCGGCGCCGTTGACCATGTGTTCCTGCAGTGACTTGCAGACCCCGGTCACCCGTTTGACGTTGCCGGCGTAGTAGCGCAGCAGATCGATGTGATGCACCTGTTCGGACATCATCATGCCGCCTCCGGACCGCCTCGCGTCCTGCATCCAGCGCTCTCCTTGCCGCCGCCGGCGACGACGTCCCCGCATCCCTCCGCCGAACAGCTCGGTGCGGACCGCCTCGATCGTGCCCAGTTTGCCTTCGTCCAGCAGGCGTTTCGCAGCCTGGGCTTCGGGCGCATAACGCAGGTGTTGAGCAACCATCAGCGTCACGCCCGCCTTGTCGGCGGCTGCGATCATGTCCCGGCACTCCTGCACGGAAATCGCCATGGGTTTTTCGCATATGACGTGTTTGCCGGCTTCGGCGGCGGCGATGGCCAGCGGCGCATGGGCGTTGTGCGTGGTGCAGATGTCGACGGCCTCGATGTCGGCCTCGCGCAGCATCTTTTCCATGTCCAGGTAGACGGCGTCGGCGTTGATGCTGGCTTTCCCGGCAAGCTCCTGGGCGAGGGGCTCAACGAGGTCACAAACGGCGTTGAGTTGCACCCGATCGGGACGTTCCAGGTAGGCGGGCAGGTGTGCGCGGGTAATACCGCCGGCCCCTACGATGCCGACTTTGAGTGGATTGGCCATGGTTCTCCATCCCCTTAAGGGCTCCTTCCGGTTGATGGGTGGAAGAATAACCGATTGTCGCGGGATGAGACCCAAGGACCCAAGGGACGCGTCCTCCACGAAGCGTCCCCAGTACAGGTGCTAATATCGTTTGGCGGTTCGTCCTTGATCCCGCTGCGTTACTTTGCCAGGAGAGCACCTATGAAAGCACTTCTTCTCAATGGCCAGAGCCACCATGGCTGGCTTGCCAGCAGTCCCCTCGTGAAGAAGATCCTCGAACAGACAGGCCTGTTCAGCGTCGATGTCATGACCAGGGATCCAAAGGGCAGCGACATGACGGGTTTCCGGCCCGAGTTCGACGGCTATGACCTGGTCGTGCTCGACGATGGCGGCGACCCGTGGTCCGAGCCGACCAACGAGGCTTTTCTCAAGTACATCGAGTCGGGTGGCGGCCTCGCCCTTTTTCACCACTCGTGCCAACTGTTTCCCCAGTGGCCGGAGTTCAACGAGATCATGGGCGTAGGTGGTTGGGGCAGGCGAACCGAGAAGGCGGGTCCGCGGCTCTACTGGCGCGATGGCACGGTGGTGCGGGACCACGGTCCCGGCAACGCCGGCGATCACATCGACTGGCTGGAGAACCAGGTTGTTACCCGCGTTCCGGACCACCCCATCACCAGGGGTCTGCCGGAGAAGTGGCTTCACACCAGCGACGAACTCTACTTCAACCTTCGTGGCCCGGCGAAAAACCTCGACGTGCTGGCAACGTCCTACGTCGACCCCAGCGTCGAGAGCCACTCGGGCCACGGCAGCGGCGAACACGAGCCCGTGCTGATGGCTATCCAGTATGGAAAGGGCCGGTGTTTCCACACCACCCTCGGGCATGTGGATGGCGGCGTGCCGGCCGACCATCGACCGGTCGCCATGGAGTGCGTCGGCTTTATCGCGACGTTCCAGCGCGGCTGCGAATGGGCTGCGAGCGGCGACGTCACGCAGGATGTGCCCGCGGACTTCCCGACGGAGAACGCGGTGAGCACCCGTGACGGATGCGAGGCGCCTTCGAATTAGGCTTGGTAGGCCGCGCTCGACCGATTTGACCCTGGAATACCCTGGAGCAATGCATGGCACATGACATCGTGATTCGAGGCGGACATATCGTTGACGGAACCGGGGCCGAACCGGTTCCGGGCGATCTCGCCATCGATGAAGGCTTCATCACTTCCGTAGGTCGCATAGAAGGCAAGGGCCGGGAGGAAATCGACGCATCCGGCCACCTCGTCACGCCGGGTTTCGTCGACCTGCATACGCACCTGGATGCGCAGATCGGCTGGGACCCCGCGCTGACGCCCGTATCCTGGCATGGCGTCACCACGGCGCTGATGGGCAACTGCGGGGTCACGTTCGCGCCCTGCAAGCCCGCGGACGTGGAACTGCTGGCGGGCATGATGGAGACCGTGGAGGATATCCCCAAGAACGCGATCCTGACGGGTCTCCCGTGGGACTGGGAAGATTACGGCGGGTATCTCGACGCCATCGAGCGGCTGCGGCCGGCGATCAACGTTGCCGGCATGGTGGGGCATTGCGCCGTGCGCTTTTACGTCATGGGCGAACGCGCCGTCGAGGAGGAGGCCAGCGACGAGGAGCGGCGCGAGATGGCCGACGTGGTGGCGGACTCCATCGACAAGGGCGCCGTCGGCTTCTCCACCAACCGTTACCCCCCGCACAGGCTGCCCGATGGGCGCTCCATTCCGGGGACGTTTGCGGACCCTGAAGAACTGGTCGAAATCGCGAGGGCCGTCGGCCCGCGCAACGCGCTGATGCAGGCTGTCGGCGCGAATTTCGAAGTCCTGAAGAAGATCTCGAACACCACCAGGGGCCGCGTGCTGTTCAGCTATGGCGCCGGCCACGAGAAGGGTTCGGGTCGGGAGAGGGCGGAGGATCTGGCCAACCTGTGCAAGGGACGGGACATTACCGCGATCAGCCAGGTGCGCGGGTCCGGATTCATGTTCGGCCTGCAATCCAACCTGCCATTCCCGGGCAAGACGTGGGAAAGGCTTCGCAACCTGGATTTTGCCGGTCGCCTGGAAGCGATCCGTGACCCCGGGATGTGTGACGACCTGGTCGATGAAGCCAAGGGACAGAAGAAAACCTGGATATCTATGGGGGACGTCTACTACCTCGGCGATGCCGAAAGGCCCGACTACACCGTTGCCGCCGAGCACAGCCTGAAGGCGATGGCCGACGCCGCCGGCGAGCACTGGGCCGAGACGTTCCTGCGCATATCCCGCGAGAGCCAAGGGAAGGGACTGTTCAACCTGAGGATGTTCAACAAGAACCTCAAGGAACTGGGCGACCTTTTCAGCAGCGAGCATTGCTTTCCGAGCCTGGGCGACGCCGGCGCACACGTGTCGCAGATCATGGACGCGGGATGGCCGACCTTCATCCTGTCCTACTGGATCCGTGAAGCGGGGCTCTATTCCTGGGGCGAGGGGATTCGCCGCATGACATCCGGCCCTGCCCGGGTGCTGGGCCTGGTCGATCGCGGCACCCTGGCAACGGGGTTGCGCGCCGACGTCAACGTGTTCGATCCAGACTCGGTCGCGGAACTGCAGCCGGTGCTGGTGCACGACTTTCCCGGCGGCGCGCCACGCTATATCCAGAGGTCGACGGGCTACAAGGCCACGATCGTCAACGGTCAGGTCAACGTGCGCGACGGCGAGCATACGGGCGCTCGCGCGGGCACCGTGCTGCGTCACCGGGCATAGACGACCTGGTCCTACACCCGAACCAGGGCGGGCCTGGTCTGGAATCCTCTGCAATGTACACGGAAAGGCTTGATACGACGGACGATGCTCCAGAGGTCGTCGGCGGCAAGGGACGGTCGCTGTCCCGCTTGGCCAGGGCTGGCTTCGAAGTGCCCGGCGGATTCCTGGTCACCACGCGCGCCTATCGGGAGTTCGTCGAGGCTCATGACCTCAAGGCAAGGATTCTGACCCTTGCCAGGCCGGAACTCGTCGACGGCGTCGTTTCGTTCAGAAAAGCCACAGATGGCATCCGGCAGCTCTTCGATGAACACGACCTCCCATCCGGGGTGAGGGCGGAGATCAGCGCTGCGTACGACGCCCTGGGGCACCGTCCAGCGGTGGCCGTGCGTTCTTCGGCCACTGCGGAGGACTCGCCGGACGTGTCGTTCGCGGGACAGCATGAGACCTGTCTCAACATCACCGGCGCGGATGCCGTCGAAGCCGCCGTCAAGGATTGTTGGGCCTCCTTGTGGACTGCACGGGCGATGGGCTATCGGCACGAGAGGAGCATGGAGAACGAGACGGCGGCGATGGCGGTTGTGGTCCAGACCATGGTGCCCTCGGAAGTCTCCGGCATCGTTTTCACCGCGAACCCCGCCAGCGGCGATCGCACGGAGCTGATCGTGAATTGCAGTTTCGGACTCGGCGAGACCGTTGTCGGAGGCGAGGTCACTCCGGACACCCATGTCGTCGACCGGAACAGCCTGGCTGCGAAACAGACGGTGATCGGCAGCAAGGAACACATGATCGTCGCGGACGGTGGACAGGGGACCCGAACGGCGGAGGTGGCACTTGAGCAGCGCCAGGGTGCGTGCCTCTCGAATGCCGCACTGTCCGAACTGGCCGAGCTTGCCGTCACGGTCGAAGACACCTTCGGCGGTGATCCGCAGGACATCGAATGGGCCTTCTCTTCGGGGAAGCTCTGGCTGCTGCAATCCCGACCCATCACGAACCTACCGGCCGAGCCGCCGAAGGATGTGGCCTGGCCGGAGATTCCGGGCGCCCAGTTGCTCAAACGGCAGGTGGCGGAGAACATGCCAGACCCCCTGTCGCCGCTGTTTGAAGACCTGTACCTGCGGGCGATCTTCGACACGCAGACGTGGCCGGAAGGCTGGGAATGGAAGGGCAGGCTCACCCGGAACTGGATGAAGAATTTCGTCGTCACGACGGTCAACGGCTATGCCTACCAGCCCCTCTACAGCGAGCGTAACGGGGACTGGGAAAAACACTTGCAGAAAACCCGGGCAGAACAGAAAAAGCTGCCGTGGCATGCGAATCTGAAACGCGCGATCAAGATGCCGAGCTTCATGATCGAGGAAATGAAAGGCGGTCCGCTGCACGCGATGTACCTGTTGATGACGGCGTTTCGCACTTTCAGAAAGTTCCCGGCGATCGTGACCTGGGAGAAACGGCAATTGCCCGACTACCTGGCAGCGATCGAGACATGGCAACAACGCGACCCCGCACAAGCGACGAATGCGGAACTGTTGCGCGGCATGCAGTCGCTCACGACCGCTGAGGGGAACTATTGGCACGCCTTGAGGAGCGTCATCGGTACCGCCAAGATCACCGACGGCGCATTCCAGAGATTCTTGGAAGAGACCGCGCCGGACGAAGGATTCATCAGCGGGACGTTCCTGTCGGGATTCTCTTCGAGGACACTCGACGCGGAGTTCGCGATGCGCGCCATTGCCGATGACCTCCGGTCGGATGCATCCCTCTGTGAACTCGCCATGCTGACACCGGCGCCGCGCCTGCTCGACGCCATCAAGGGACATCCGCGCGGCGCACCGGTCGGCGCGGCCATCGACAGGTACCTGCACGACTACGGCCGGCAGGTCTTCAATCTCGATTTCGTGGAGCCATCGCTCGCGGAAGCACCGCTGCCTTTCGCAAAGCGTTTGCAGGCGCTGGTCAGGGATTCGGGCTACGACTTGACGGTCCGGCAGGGACAGGTGGCGAGGACGCGCCGGTCGAAGTTCCTGCAGGCGTTGAAGTTCTTCAAAGGCAGGAAGCGACTCGAGTTCCTGCGTATCTACTGGACCTCGCGCGTCAACTACCCGAGCCGCGAAGAAGCGTTGTTCTACATGGGCCGCGCCTGGTCGGTCTTCCGACCCTGGGCCCTGGAACTCGGGCGGCGCCTGGCGGACATCGGCACGCTTGCGCGCCCGGATGACGTGTTTTACGTCACGAGCGACGACCTGCAGGCGGCCATCGACAACGGGGCACGGCCAGAGTTGAAGGACAAGGCGGCCCGGGAACGCGATTTGCGGGCGCTACGTTTTCGCATGGCGCCTCCATCGGCGATTCCGCCATTGCAAAAAAAAGACGACAGTCCCTACGCTTCGCTCCGAAACAACGAGGGCGAGCAACGCGTGCTGCGGGGTTTCGCGGTATCTCCGGGAACGGTGACCGGCGTCGCCAGCGTCATCATGACTCCGGACGACTTCGAGAAGATGAAGCCGGATTCGATCCTGGTCTGCCCCCTGACGACACCGGCATGGACGCAGTTGTTTCCCCATGCCATCGGGCTTGTGACGGACATCGGGAGCATTCTCGCCCACGGTTCCATCGTCGCCCGCGAATACGGCATTCCCGCGGTGCTGGGGGTGGGGGACGCCACGCAGCGCATCAGGAGCGGGCAGACGATCACCATCGACGGTGATCGAGGCCTCGCCACCCTGCTCGACGACGACTGACCCCAACTGACGCGCAGACGCGCCACCCGTTTTTTGGGTGATTCAATCTGGGCTTGTAGCGGTCGCTTCGTTGAACGACCCAAAGCGTGTTCCTATGCTGAGCGCACGTCAGTAGCTGGATTTCCAATCGAATATGTCCAAGTACACGTCGCCGCTTTGCGCCCAGGACGACTCGCTGGAAGTGGTCGGCGGCAAGGGCCGGTCTCTCTCGCGCATGGCGAAGGCCGGGTTCGCCGTGCCCGACGGTTTCATCGCCACGGCCCGCGCCTACCGGAAGTTCGTAGCCGAAAACGACCTGCGCAGGAAGATCTTCGATCTCGCAAGGCCCGAGGTGATGCAGGGCAGGGCGTCCTTCGCGTCTGCGGCATCGAGCATCCAGGCGCTCTTTGCGGTCGCGGAAGTTCCGGACGAGATTGCCGCGGAGATTGCCGAGGCCTACGCGTCGCTCGATGGCGACAATCCAGCGGTGGCCGTGCGCTCATCCGCCAATGCCGAGGATCTGCCCGACCTGTCCTTTGCCGGCCAGCAGGAGACGTACCTGAACGTGCGGGGCGCTGAAGCCCTCGTGACGGCGGTCAAGGACTGCTGGGCTTCGCTTTGGACCGAGCGAGCTATCGCGTACCGGCATCAGAACGGCATCGACCAGGCGTCGGTGGCGATGGCGGTGGTGGCGCAGGTCATGGTGCCCTCCGAAGTTTCGGGCATTCTCTTCACCGCGAACCCGGCCACCGGCGAGCGGTCGGAGATGATCGTCAACGCCAGTTTCGGTCTCGGCGAGGCGGTGGTCGGCGGCCATGTCACGCCGGACACCTATGTCGTGGACCGGGAATCCCTGTCCGCGAAGGAGACGACGATCGGTCCGAAAGAACAGAAGATCGTGGCCGACGGCGCGCAGGGCACCCGCACGGAAGCTGTTTCGTCGGGAGAGCGCGTCCGGTCGTCACTGTCCGAGACCATGCTTGAATCCCTCGGCGCCACGGCCATCAAGATCGAAGCGCTCTACGATGGCCTCCCGCAAGACGTTGAATGGGCCATCGCGAAAGGCAAGCTCTGGCTGTTGCAATCCCGGCCCATCACGAACCTGCCGCCGCAGCCCATAGATGTCGTCTGGGCGCCCAACCCGCCCGCGAAAATCCTCTGCCGGCGCCAGATCGTCGAGAACATGCCCGATCCCGTCTGTCCGCTTTTCGACGAGTTGTACCTGACGGAAGGATTGGAACACGCGCGCGGAGGCAAAAGCCTCATGGTGGGCGGTGGTCCCGTATACGCGACGCTGCACGGCTTTGCCTATCAACGTGCGGACTGGCCGCAGCTCCAGGCCATGCAACGCACGGAACGGCTGACCGAGGAGGAGTTGGAAGCTGCGGAACGCAAGGCGGAGGAACAGCGGCGGCAGTCCCAGGAAATCGATGCCGCCATGGAGCAACACGACCTGGAGCTTTTCCTCGACTCCCTGCCGCCACGGGATCGCGCGGCGTTTGAAGACTGGTCAGCGTCGGCCGGTATCGAAGACCTGACCCACGCATTGACGTTGCCCGAAAGCAACAGGAGAAGTGTATTCAACAAGACCCAGGTGAACGAACGCATCCTCGGGAAGTGGCGCGACATCACCTTGCCGAGGCTGCTCGCCGCCATCGAAGAGTGGCGCAAGGTCGATCCCGCCGCGGCCGAACCCGAAACACTGCTTGCGGGTATCCGCGCGCTCGCCATAGCGGAAGGCGACTACTGGACCGACGATACCGGCCACACTTTCGGAGTCGCGAAGTCGACGGACCATCAACTGCAGATCTTCCTGCAGGGAAACCTGCCAGATCGCCAATTTACCAGCGGCCAGTTCCTGAGCGGGTACAAGTCTCGATCCATGCTCGCGAACGCGGCCATGTACAAGATCTCGAAGCGGATCCAGGCGGACGAATCGCTTTGGGAGCTGGTGGTCACCACCCCGGCCGCTCGTCTGATGGACGCGCTGCGGCAGCATCCCGACAGCGGTCCGGTTCGCGAGGCGATAGACGAATACCTCGACGTCTACGGACACCAGGGGTACACCCTCGATTTCGTCGAGCCGCCGCAGCGGGAGGACCCCACGCCGTTTTTCGCGACCCTGAAGACCATGGTGGCGGACAGGGACTACAGTCCGGAGAAACACGACATCGAGGCAACGCGCAAGCGCGAGCAGGCGCTCGAGGACATGGAGCAATTGCTGGACGGTCTGCAGTATTGGCAGTTCCGCTTTCGAAACTGGTTCACGCACCGGTTCTACTGGGTCAGGGAGGAATCGATGTTCTACCTGGGCAGTGCGTGGCCCGTGTTGCGTAGCCTCGCGGCAGAGCTGGGTCGGCGACTCGTGGATGTCGGCACCCTGCGCCTTGCGGAGGATGTCTACTACTGCGTGACCGCCGAACTGAAGGAAGCCATTGCGGCGCTGAGAGCGAACCGGGCGCTGCCCGAATACGGGAAGCTTGCGGCAGAGCGCCGCGAGCTGCGGGAAGCGCGCAAACGCCTGCATCCGCCGGGGACCATCCCGGCCGAGGCGAGCGAGATTCCGGCCATCGCGTTCAAGGAGACGCAGGCACGCAACGATCCGAACAGCGACACCATGCTCGGTGTGCCGGTGAGCCCCGGGACGGTCACGGGTCCCGCGAGCCTGATCAAGTCGCCGGCGGAGTTCGACCGGATGCAACCGGGTTCCATCCTCGTCTGCCCCATGACCAACCCTGCATGGACCCCGCTATTCGCCCATGCGGTCGGACTCGTCACCGATATCGGTGGCATCCTGGGACACGGTTCGATCGTGGCACGCGAATACGGGATTCCGGCGGTGGTCGGTACCGGCAATATCACGCAACGGATAGAGAGCGGCCAGATCATCAGTGTGGATGGCGATGCGGGCACGGTGGTCCTGCATGCCGACGAAGGAGAGAAGGTCGCTTGACTCACCCGGAGTGGACTCGCAACTGACGCTCCCTTTGATCCCTTTTTGTGCGGTCTTTCTGCGCTTGGAGTGGACCATTCCCGGCACCTCCGATGATCGGCCGGGCAACGGCCTGCTGGCGATGGAGTTTCTTCCCCGCGCGATCATTGGGTTTGCCGCTCTGTCCGAGCCCTATCGCCAGGGCGTGGATCGACACACCGTGCACGGAAAGTTGCCTGCGGCGGAAGCACTGGAGGCCGTGCGCGCATTCACCGATCGGATACAGCGAAAGACCGCATGATCACGGCCGAGATCAGAGCCATGGTGGGTGCCGTCGATGTGAAGTCTGCGCGGTCTGACCCTTCGTTCTGGACGGACTAACGGCGAGACATGGCGTCAGCCGGTCGCCCCTATCGGCTGCCCATCGCCCGGCGCGCCAGAGGCCGGGTCCAGACTGACTGCAAAATGGGGTCGACCCACCGGTAGAGCCGCCCGGAACAATAGACGCTCTTGCCGCGTTCGACTGCCGCGAGGCCTTCTCGCACCACCTTGTCAGCCTCGTACCACAGGAAGTCCGGTGTAGCCGCTTTCGTATCGAGCATGTCGGCGACGGCGTGGAAGTCGGTATGCGTATAGCCGGGACACAGCGCGGAGACCCTCACCCCCTGCGGCTTAAGCGTCAGGTCCAGGGCTTCCGACAGGGCGATCACGTAGGCCTTGCTCGGGCCGTAGTTCATGTCGCCCGCGCGGGCGATGCGTCCGGCCACCGATGAGACGTTGAGAATGCGGCCGAAGCCCCGTTCGCACATGCCGGGGGCGAACAGGTGGCACAGGTGCGCCACGGACATCATCATGAGTTGCAGAAACGCGGCCTGCTGCTGCCAGTCCCGGTCATCGAGCAGGTCGGGACCCGCCGAACCGGCGTTGTTGACCAGGTAGTCGATCTCGAGACCCAGCTCTGCGGCGCGGGCGGCTATCGCGTCCGGCGCATAGGCCGACGACAGGTCCGCCTCGATCACCTCGATGCGAATGCCGTCGTGGCTGCCGCGCAGTTCTTCGGCCAACGCTTCCAGTCGGCTCCGTCGCCGAGCGACCAGCGCGAGGTCGTAGCCGCGCGCCGCGAGTTGTCGCGCGAACTCCTCGCCCAGTCCCGCCGAAGCACCGGTGACCAGCGCCGTTCTCCGCTTGTCGTTGTCCATGGTCAAGTCCTCAAGTCTTGTCTGGGCAGAGTACCGCTTGCGTGGAAGTGATCGTGACCCCCCTTGCCTGCCATCCGCCAAGGATCGCGTCGCGTCCGTCTTCGTCGATGCCGCGCACGGCGTCCTCGACAACCGTCAATGCGAGCGCGGAATGTCGCGCCAGCAGTCCTTCGACGGCGCAGGCAACGCAGACGTCGAGCGCCACGCCGTAAAGGACGACGTCCGTAATGCTCAAAGCCTCGACCACCGGGCTGACGTGGGGGTTGGTGAAGACATCGAACCAGTGCTTGTGAAACAGGATGTCGCCAGCGTGGTTCTCCAACAAGGTCGGCAAGGCGCTCGCCGCAGCTTCCGGCTCGATCAACAGTGGATTGTTCAAGGTTGTCTGCGGAATCCGCGCTTGCCCGGGCGTGCCGCGCAGGCAGTGCGGCGGAAACGTGTCCTGGAAATCCGGCGTGTCGGAGAGTTCGGCATCGTTCGGATCGTGGTTGTCCGAACTGGCGACGATGCGAATGCCGTTGGCGTGGGCGAAGTCGGTGAGACGGCCGAGGTTGTCGGCGATGGTCTCGGCGCCGGGCACATACAGCTTTCCGTCCGGCCACATGAAATCGACCTGCGTGTCCACGTCCCAGAACACCCGTGTCATTCCACGACCTCCAGACGCGCGTTGGGCCTGTATGCGCGGCCAACCTTGGCGGACGGGCGCCCCTCGTTGAGCACGATGTCGGCGGTGAAATCGAAGCTGCCGTCATTGGCTACCAGGGAAGAACCGACGCCATAGGCGGAAACGGGGAGCCCTTGGGACTCGAAGGCGCGAATCTTGGCGACGCCGAAGCCGCCGGAGACGATGATGCGCACATCCTCAAACCCGGCTTCGTCGAGCGCTTCGCGAACATTCGTTACGAGTTGCGGGTTCACGCCGCGCGGATCGAACTGCCCCATCTTTGGCACGATGCTCTTGTCCACCAGCGTGCCGGATGTATCGAGACGCACCCCGTAGAGACGACTGCCGAGGGCGCGGGCGACATCCACCGCCGTGCCCACGCTGTCGTTGTCGAAGTCGACCAGCACCACGAGAGGCACTGCTTCGGGAATGTGGTCGGCGAACTTGCGCGCGGCCAGCACGGTGTTGCCGCCGTAGGCTGCGATGGCGGCATGGGGTACCGTGCCGAGGCCAACACCGCCCCACCAGGCGGCCTGGGCGTCCGTCGACACCGCCGTCGCGCCAGCCAAATGCGCGGCGTAGCCATCGCCCTGCTGCAGCGACCAGTGGTCGTGTCGGGCGGGGAAGAACAGCACCTCCTTCGGGCGTGCCGCGTCCACCACCCGGCGCGTGTTGGTCAGGATGCGGCTGCGACGAGCCAGAACGCCGAGGTAGAGCGTTTCCAAGTGCGCGAACAAATCGAATGGGCCCTCGATGGTCATCACCGTCTCGAAGGGCGCTACGGGGTCGCCGTCGTACAAGGCGCGCACCGTCAGCGCAGGCCAGTCGTCGCTGCATCGCTTGAGGATGGCGATGGCTTCATCGACCCCGCCGATCCAGCCCGCGGTCTTGCAGAAGACCTGCATCAATACCTGGGGTGAATGTCCATCCCGGCGCAGAACGTCCCGGGTGCGCACGAAATACTTGTCGGAATAGTGGCCGCCGCGGATCTGGTCAGCAGGGAAGTGGAAGGTCTGTGGATCCAGGCGGGGCCGGCGCGTTGCGGTCATCCGGCTATCCCGGCTCTCGGCTGGTCGGGCATCGGCACCCGCTACGGACTGGCTGGAGACCAGTCGCGCGGCAGTTTGCAGACGATGTCGAAGCCATGTCGCCGCTCCCTTCGCCTCTCGGGAATGGTGTCAGGAGGTCCGGCAAACTGCAAACATCGGCGCCTGCGCGTCCTGCATGGTTTGAAACAGGACAAGCTGCGTGTTTTCTGCAGGCGTATGCACGGTCTCAGCGACGCCGCTATGCCCGGCGGCTGGTTCGCCTTGTCGTGGCCGGTGCGGTCTCTTAGCCGGTTTCGGCAGCGGCTATCCGCAGCCTGCCGCCGTCAGCCGAACGGGGCCGCCGGATGACGATGTCGACGTCGCGGCCGAGCGTCGTCAGGAGGCGCAGCAGGCGCTCCAGCGAGTATTCCCGAAAATCTCCCCGCAGCAGCCGCGAGACATCGGGCTGGGAAAGTCCGAGCAACCGGGCGGCCTTTGTCTGGGTGAGGCCGCGCCGGCGGATGATCGCATCGATTCGGTTGACGAGTCCGGCCTTCAGAAGATGCGCGTCGGCGTCCGGCACGCCGAGGTCGGCGAAGACGTTGCCGCTGCCGTGTTCGACGGCGGTCTCTTCGGTATCTTTGGCTTCATTGTCCACTAAGCGTCTCCCTGTAGTGTCGTTCGGCGGTGTTCAGCCGGCGGGCGATCAGATCGAGTTCGCGCTTCGGCGTGCGGATGCCCCGTCGGGACTTCTTCTGAAAGGCGTGCAGGACGTAGACCGCCGCTTCGAAGCGCACCGTGTAGACCGCCCTGAAGGCATCGCCATCGTGGCGGGTGACGACCTCCAGAACGCCGGAGCCGAAGCCTTTGAGAGGCTTGGCGTCGCGGTGTTGGAAACCGGCCTGGGCCTGGTACACGGCGAAGCCGATGCGCCGTCGCACCGAATCCGGGAAACGCTTCAGGTCGGCGTTGCTGGATCCCACCCATCGAACCGGTTTCAGCGTGTCGTTGTCGACGTGCCGGACTATAGGGGTATCGCCATATCGACGCAAGACAATCCAAATCGAACGTTGCGTCGCGACTCCGTCGAACAGCAGCGGAATGCCTGCGCGGACCCGCCCTGTGCAGAGCAACATCGTATAATCCGAACATGGCGCGAACCAGAAACATGCGGGCGGTCGTCACTGACAGGGACCGGGAGCCGATGCGCCAGCTTGGGGCCTGGAAGCCAAGTCTCCCGCCACTATCACCGCCGCCGCCGCGAATACTCGAACAGGTCTGCGCCATCAACGAGCGGTTGCGGCGCATGGCGGGCAACCCACGGCACGGCGATGCTCTGGCAGTCGAGGAGCACGTCCGATTCCGCGCCGAACTTCTGAGGCTCGAGTCCATGGCGCCCGCCGATCGATGATCGACAAGCGCACGGTCGACTGGTTCGATGCGTGGGATCACCGGAGACGTTTCGAGCGCATCGTCGCCCGTATGCAAAACGACGACGCACACCACGGTCGTCCGCCTCGCAACCCCTCCACTTGCAGGACTCGTAAACCATGAAACAGATCAATCACTTCATAAACGGTGTCAGCATGGCTGCGACATCGGGTCGGACCAGCCCGGTGTTCAATCCGGCCACCGGCGAACAGACGGCGGCCCTCGGGTTGGCTTCGGTGGAGGATGTCGATGCTGCCGTGGCTGCGGCAAGGACGGCGTTTGACTCCTGGCGTCGTGAGAGCGTCGCCGCCCGAACCAAGCTCATGTTCCGCTTCCGAAACCTGGTGGAGGCCAATGTTGACGAACTCGCGCGAGCCCTCACCGCGGAGCATGGCAAGGTCCTGAGCGACGCGGCCGGGGAAGTGGGGCGCGGGCTGGAAAACATCGAATTCGCCTGCGGGATCGCCGAACTGTTGAAGGGTTCGTACAACGAGGGCGCGTCGAGCGGCGTCAACGTCTACACGATACGCCAGCCCCTCGGCGTGGTGGCCGGCATCACGCCGTTCAACTTTCCGGCCATGGTGCCGCTTTGGACCATCCCCAATGCCATCGCCGCGGGCAACACCTACGTGCTGAAGCCATCGGAGCGTGATCCTTCGGCGCCGCTCTTGCTCGCTGAACTCTTTCACGAGGCGGGTTTCCCAGACGGCGTGCTCAACGTCCTGCAGGGGGACAAGGTGGCCGTCGACCGCCTGCTCGAACATCCGGACGTGCAGGCGGTTTCGTTCGTCGGCTCGACGCCGGTCGCGAAGCACGTGTACGAAACCGGCACCAGGAACGGGAAACGGGTACAGGCCCTGGCGGGCGCCAAGAACCACATGGTTGTGCTGCCGGACGCCGACCTGGACGTCGCCGCCGATGCCGCCGTGTCGGCCGCATTTGGCTCGGCAGGGGAGCGCTGCATGGCTGTCTCGGTGCTTGTAACAGTGGGAGGCATCGCCAACCCGCTGCTCGACGCCATCCGCGACCGAATGTCCGCCCTGGTGGTGGGAGACGGCACGGACCCGGAAGCCGAGATGGGTCCCCTGGTCACCTCAGAGCATAGAGAGCGGGTCGCTGACTATATCCGGCAGGGTGCGTCCGCAGGCGCCTCGGTGGTGGTCGATGGCCGGGAGAAGGCGTTCGACAGCAACGGCTACTTCCTCGCGCCTACCCTGATCGACCACGTCACTACGGACATGTCCGTTTACACCGACGAGATCTTCGGCCCCGTGCTGAGCGTTGTTCGCGCCGACTCGTACGACGAAGCCGTCCAACTCATACGTGACAACCGCTGGGGCAACGGCGCCGCGATCTTCACTCGCGACGGTGGCACGGCGCGGGCATTCCAGGACGACGTCGAGGCTGGCATGGTCGGCATCAACGTGCCGATCCCCGTGCCGGTCGGATATCACAGCTTTGGCGGATGGAACGATTCGCTATTCGGGGACACGAGCATGTACGGCCCCGAGGGCGTGCGTTTCTTCACCCGGCCGAAGGTGGTGACTTCCCGCTGGCCCGCCCCGGCCGACAGTTCGGTCGACCTTCGCTTTCCGCGAGGCGGCTAGAGGGGAACGTGCCGGTCAAATAACGCGTGTTGTGGAAACGCCAACTCGGGAGTCGCTCGACGACCGGTTGGCAATCCACTGTCGAACGGCTAGCCTCGTGGACAATGAACCGGTTACGGTTACGGTTACGGTGACGGAGACGATCATGAGCGGCTCACTGATCGACAGGAATCCGGACATCCTGGGTGGCACCCCGGTGTTCGCGGGGACGAGGGTTCCGGTGCGCATCCTCATGGAGCATCTGGAGGCCGGAGACCGCCTCGACGACTTTCTGAACGACTATCCGTCGGTGTCGCGAGATCAGGCCGTTGCGCTACTCGAAGAGGCCAAGGTGATGCTTGCCGGCGGGCGGAATGAGGCTGTTGCTTGACGAGTCCGTGCCCCGGCGGCTCGGGGCGGCCTTTCCCGCTGCCTACGAGGTCCGCACCGTCCCGCAGATGGGCTGGGCGGGTACCGGCAACGGCGAACTGCTCCGCCTTGCGGCGGACCGCAGATTCGATGCGCTGGTGACCGTCGATCGCGGGATCGCGCACGAGCAGAACCTGAACGACCTGCCGGTGGCGGTGGTGATCATGCTCGTGGTGCGCAACCGGCTGGACGAGTTGCGGCCACTTGTCCCCCAAGGTGGTCGATGTTCTGTCAGGCAGCGTGCGCAGGCGCGTCTACCACGTTTCGGAAGGCTCCTCTTGAGTCTGGCGTGCGACTGGGCGGGAGCAGTTGGGTCTCCAGGGTCGTAGATGGTCCGGCGTTCGTAGGGGGCGCTCTACGCCGCCACTTCCCAGTACGCGGTCGGAGGTCGAATGGCCAGTTGCCGGCGGACCTCTTCGATGGGAAGTTCGAGCATCGCTTCCCAGTCCTCGCCCGGCAGCCACGAGGCATGCAGTCCGGAACGGAATCCCTGCCAGATCGCGCGTAACGCGCGTGTGCCGAGGGCCTTGTACAGCTTCCACCCACCGGTAAGCACGATAAGACCGATGCCGCGATTGCGCGTCTGCGCGTAGGTGAAGCCGAGCAGACAGGCCTCGCCGAGTTCGTTGCGGCCGTACTGCGTCAGGGTGTGCCAGATGTCGTGCTGGTCGCGCAGTCGCTGGGCATAGCGCCGCATGTCCGGAGACAACTCGTCGTAAAGGGTGCCGGCCCGGGACATGCTGGCGTCGACCAGGCCATCCGCCGAGAGAGCCTCGGCATAAATGAAGTCGTAATAGGTGCGTCCAAGCGTTCCGGAGGGAAGCGCCTCGAGGCGTTCCCGATTACGCATGGTGTCGAGAAGGTCGATCTCGTTCTCAAGTACCCGGCGGCCCACTTCCCGAGCAGCGAAGCGCTTGATGCCTCTTCGCAGCGATGGTCCCGAGGCGGCGCGGATGACCTCGAACACCTTCGATGTGTCTTCGGGATCAGCGATCAGTTGCCTTAGCCGCCTGAGGGCGACGATGGGGTGTATTCGACGTCTGGACACGATTGTGGACATGGTCGTCATACGTGGTCAATTCATTGGCAAGGAGCATACCCGGACAGGCGATACGGCGACAGTGGTCCTTGTCGTGATTCCCGATTGGCGCGCGAAATAGCCCTCGCGTAGCTCAATAAGGATTCGACGGCGTCATGTTCCAGGCTTCGAGCGCGTGAATCCGGGCATCACCGCCGCTCGAGAACAGGCGCACGCCGACGCTGTCCCGACGCGACGGAAAAGACGCGCATGAGGGACAGTGGTTGCATCCTGCCCAAAATGGGATTTAATGTGCCCGAAATGGGTATTCTAGTGACAGACACTTCACGCCCTGCCCGTCGCAAGACGGTGGCGGAGCAACTCAACCGGCCAACGAGCCTTGCCGATGCGTTATTTACCACGACCCAGCAGCGTGTTCTGTCGCTGTTATTCGGTCAGCCGTCACGAAGTTTCTTTGCAAGTGAGTTGATCGAACTGACCGGATCTGGCTCGGGCGCCGTGCAGCGCGAGCTCCAGCGCCTTGTTTCCAGCGGTCTGGTTACCGTGACTCGAGTCGGTAAACAGAAACACCATCAGGCCAATCCGGATTCCCCGGTGTTCGAAGAGCTGCGTGGTTTGGTGCTCAAGACGGTCGCGATGGTTGAACCGATTCGCCAAGCCCTTGAGCCGCTCGCCCATAGGATCGCATTGGCATTGGTGTACGGGTCGGTCGCAAAGGGTACCGATACCGCAGCGAGCGATATAGATCTGTTAATTGTCGCGGACCAGGTGATACTCGAGGACATCTACTCGGCGCTAGCGCCCGTCGAGACGACGTTGCAACGCAGATTCGCACCGACCCTGTACACGACAGCGGAATTCGCCGAAAGGAAAGCTGCCGGAAACGCATTCCTCACCCGTGTTCTCGCGGACGAGCACTTGATTCTGATTGGCACCGAAGATGAGCCATCCGCAACTCGATAACTTGGTCCGGATAGGCCAGTTGCATGCCGAGCCGACCGCCGTCGGCGAACTAGGGGGGTTGATTCGCTCGGGCATCCTTCGCCTGAACGACGCAGCGCACGAAGCGCTGAGCCTGGAAGGCCGTTTCGACCTCGCCTACAACGCGGCTCATGCGCTGGCGCTGGCGGCACTGCGCCATCAGGGATACCGGTCCCAATCACGCTACCTGGTCTTTCAGTGTCTGCAGCACACGATCAACCTTCCGCAGGAGCAATGGCGGGTGCTGGATCAAGCACATCGCAAACGCAACGTCGCCGAGTACGAGGGAGCGCTGGATGTTGACGAGCAACTCGTCGCCGCACTTCTTCGGGTCGCAGGGGAGGTGGCCAGTCGAGTGGAAAAGTTGACAGGCAGTGCGAGGACCGAGACCTAAGTCGTGATTCCCGATTGGCGAGCGGCACTCGCGACTCTCAATACGGATTGGACGGCGTGATGTTCCAGGCCTCGAGCGTGTGAATCCGGGCATCCCCGCCGCTCGAGAACAGGCGCACGCCGACGCTGTCCCGGCGCGACGGAAAGATGCGTCGCGCGATGGCCTGGCGGCTGTTGGCGAAGACTTCAACCACGGATCGGTCGACGAAGACCCTTAACTTGAGCCTCTCGCCATCTTCCAGTTCGAATGGAGCCGCCTCCAAGGTCCCGTGAGCGTCTTCGGGCCCGGATCGGCGCGTATCGACCTTCAGGAGCTTCTCTTTTGCGTCATGGAAGATCACTGTCTCTTCCTGTCCGTCCGGCGATGTGCGCACCTTGACGCCATACGCCGATGCCCCGGTTCCCTCAATCTCGATTTGCAGCTCGAGGCTGTCGCCGGCGACGCCATCCACCACCAGGTCCGTGCCGGATTGGGTTGTGAAGGGGCCCATCCTGCGAGCGCCGTAACGCAGGGCTTCGATTTCCTCGGGGACATCCATGCGGAGTCGACCGTCATCGCCGAGGGATAACACCCGCGGCAGGCTCATGGTGCCGGACCAGCCGAACTTCGGACGGACGCCGAACTGGATCCCGTCGAGAATCCAGGCCCACATGATGCGGCGGCCCTTGTGGTCCACCAGGCTTTCTGGCGCAAAGAACGCGTTGTCGACCCAACTCATCTGGGCATGGGATTCGGGGAAGAACTTCTCGTCTCTCCAGTCGCCAACGTAGTAACGGCAGCCGAGGCGATGGCTGATGCAGAGGAGCACGTGCCTGTCGCCCAGCTTGAAGAGGTCTGGACAGGACACGTCCTCGTCGAGCGCAACACCGGGAACGCCGTGCGCGAACAGGTCGCCCACGAACTTCCATTCGCCTTCGAGGGCGGGTGACTTCGCGATGGCCGGTCGCTTGCCGCCGAAGATGGCGTAGTAGGTGTCGCCCTCCACCCAACCGTGTGGATCCCAGGAACGGTATTTGCCGTGGTGCTCGTCGCCCTCCCGGGTCTTCGGTGTGATCGGGTTCGAGTCGAGTTTCTTCCACTCGTTCAGGTCATCGTCGAGGGCCACGGCCATGGCGTTGCCCTGGCCGACCTGGTGGTAGCAGATCGTTGGAACGCCGTCCTTGTTGATGAAGCAGTTGCCGCTATACATGCCTTCGAGAAGGCCCGTAGGATGGTGGTGCCAGTGAAACAGGTCCGTGCTCGACATGTGGCCCCAGTGGTCGGATCGCTTGCCCAGTTGGGTGTCCTGGAAGATGTAGAACAGGTGATATCGACCCTTCCAGTAAATCGCGCCATTGGGGTCGAACGGTATTGCGATACCTTCCGGCACCACGAAGTGATAGGCCGGTCGGGCCGGGTCGCTCAGGATTCGCTCCCTGACGCTACGCGCTTGCTCCGAGCGCACATCGCCGTGGCGGGATCCGGCTGTGTACACGCATCGCCACTCGCCATCCGGTTCCCTCTTCATTTTGAACAGGAAGAACCCGCCCCCGACCGACGAACGCGTCGATATGGGGTCGATGATGGCCGTATCCCCGTCCACGACCACCTTGGCATCATCCAGGACGAGGCGCTTGTCCCCGCTGCTACCTTGTTGGTCCTGTTCCCGATAGGACGTTCTCAGGTCGGCCTTGGTCCTGCCGGAATCGCCTTGCCACTCTTCGGAGTAAAAGGCCAACTGCCGTTCGACGTCTCCGGCCGCCGTGGCGGCGCTGAAGTCCTGAACCGCCGCCAGGACGGATTCCTTGATGCTCATGTTGCTTACACTTCCCTTCAAACCGGACGGACGTACCATGAAGTTACCAACGATCCACCGTTGATACCCAGTGGCGGAACATCGATTTTCACCCGGAACAAAGTTGAGGTCGAACGATGAGACTCGAGAACAAGGTGGCAGTGATTACCGGCGGCGCGAGCGGGATGGGCCTTGCGACCGCCATGCGCTTTCTCGAGGAAGGCGCGAGGGTGGTGATCGCCGACTACAACGCCGAGACCGGGAACGCCGCACTCATCGCCGCTGACGGTGCGGGGTATCGCGGGCTTGCTTCGTTCATTCGAACGGACGTGGCCAGCGAGCCCGATGTCGAAGCCATGCTGCAGCGCGCGCTGGACGAATACGACGGACTGGACATCGTGTTCAACAATGCGGGTGTCGGCGGCGCCGTGGGTCCTCTCACCGAGACCACCGTGAGCGATTGGGACTACACGTTCGATGTGCTTGCCAAGGGCGTATTCCTGGGCATCAAGCACGCGGCGAGAATCATGCAGAGCGCCGGCAAGGGCGGGTCCATCATCAACACCGCTTCCGTCGCGGGACTGAGCGGCGATGGTGGCCCGCTGGTCTACTCGGCGGCGAAGGCGGCGGTGATCAGCCTTTCGAAATCGGCGGCCGTCGAACTGGCGCCCGATCTGATCAGGGTGAACGCGATCTGCCCGGGATTTATCGCCACACCGCTTTCGGCGGGAACCCGACCCGGGGCCGATGGTGAGGATCTTGATCCGCTCAGGGCGGCCTTTGCCAAATCTCAGCCCTGGCCGGCGCACGGCACGGCCGACCACGTGGCCGGCGCCGCGCTCTTCCTCGCGAGCGACGATTCCGAATTCGTGACGGGAGAGACGATTCTGGTCGATGGCGGTCTCACCGCCGCCGGGCCGGAGCTGTCGCGGAAGTTCCCGCGCGTCTCAAGCAGGAACTCCAAGGTCTCCGGCGTCACGAAAGGCTCCACGGGGGAGGCGAATGAGATCAGGAGACTGGACTAACGCTCCTCACATGGAACAGGCGTTCTCAGTCGATGACGGCAACGCTTGCGGCATACCCGGTGGGCGAAGGCCCGGTACATCCGTTCAGCGTTCTGTCATATGTGATGTGTGATTTAGTAGCATCGCTTCATCAAATTTCTGTTGGGTCACCGTTGTGCGGACCACCCTGAACATTGACGACGACCTGCTCATAGCGGTGAAAAAGGTTGCCCGGCGCGAGTCGACGTCTGCGGGGGCCGTGGTCTCAAGCCTGTTGCGGCGATCATTGGCCGGAGAGAAGCAGGACGACGACTTGAACCAAGCGAGCGAAACCGAAGCGGAGTGCGGTTTTCGTCCATTTCCGAAACGCGGGGGTATCGTCACAAACGCTTTGATTGATCGCCTCCGGGAAGAAGTCGGTGACTGATGCGTGCGTTGCTGGACGTAACTTGTGGGGTATCTTGGGGGGTGTCTTGAGGGGTGAGGAGAGATTTTCATTATGTTCCAAGTGGTTGTCTTGTGCGCTGCTGGCATTGCACGCCTGGGTGGGAATGACTGGTGGGCCTGCAGCCGGACGAGAAACCAAATGCGATCATCGTCGGTCTCGAACCGTGGTGCCAGCCAACCGTTGTTGCGCATCGCCCGCAGAATCTTCGGCACGCCGGTCGAGCACCCTTGAGCTAGGTCCAGTTCCTCCAGGAACTCACCGATTCGCCGGTTGCGGTAGCGGCGGTTTGTCGCTCCCGTTGTTGTGGGGTCGAAACTTGGTCGGCTACAATGAGGACGTGAAAAGCAAGACGCTCTCCGCGACCAATCCTCACCTGCGCGACTCTGCGAAGGCGACCCGGCAAACGATTCGCAGCGTGGCCAGTTCGACGGCGATCGAGACAGGGAAACCGGTGCGAGAGATTGAAGAAAGGATCAATCATCTACGTTCCTTGCCGTCTCGTGTAACACTTGCCTGACCAAGCCCTTCATTGGTTCATAGTTGGTCATGCCCGCCTGAATGGCGGCAAGGTAGTCGGTCTTTCGATCATCCCAAGGCGTGTAATCCAGTTGACGCCTGCCAGCCTGCAGCGCCATCACGCTCGCGAGCAGACGCGACAACCGACCATTTCTTCCCGGAACGGGTGGATCAGTATCAGTTCAACGTGAACGACGGCGATTGCTTCGGCTAGTTGATCTTCGGACATTCCTGTACAGGGAGTGCGAACCGCAAGAACGTCCTGGTCCAGATTGTCCATGAGCCTCGGGACTTGACTACTTGCCGCAAACTGGAAGCCACCCTTGCCCATGTTGAGTGTGCGGTAGCTGCCAGCCCAGACGTATACGTTACCCAGCCAGCGGCGATGCCATTCACGAATGTCAGCAACGGTAAGGCGTTGGTCCGTTTCCACCGAGTCGAAGACATCCTCGTGCAGCCGTTTCAACAGGTCGAGTTCGACGTCATCCATCTCTTCGGCGTCGGCTATGCCGAGCTTGTTGACGAGCACACTGCCGTTCGAACCAGGCTCGAACTGCGCCTCCACACTGCCCGTCGTGTCGTAACGACCCTTCACGCGGCCAGCCCCTTGTGATCCCGGATTGCAACGCGCCCGATTTGTTCGATGGGCCCGTTGCCCTCAACGAATAGAGGGTCTCCCGCTGAGAGTCGAGTCTTCCGCGATCTCAGTTGCTCCAGGCAGTTGACGTAGCCGACGCCGTCGTCGCGCAGCGTGTTAAAGAAGCTCCAGACCTTCGAGACCATGATTGCGGAGTTCACTTGCCGGACTCCGTAAGTTGGCGAGCCAGCGCCTCTCCGGCGGACGTGCGACGGTGCCGCTGGTTTCTGCTCGTGGGATTGTCCGGCAAGGTCATTTCGATGAGGCCAGCCTCGAGTGCGGGATTGAGTTACGTCTCCAAGAATTGTGGGCGGTGTGCGATGCGCAGAAGATCCTGCAACTCAAGGCGGCGCATCTCACCTGTCAGCGCCAGGACCAAGAGCCCGACTTGTTCGGTGACTTGTTCGGTGGGCAACTCTCTTTCTATACATCTCAATAACTTATCTTGTTCGGGATCCTGTCCGGTATGTTGCTCTGCTTCTGCCCAATCTTCCGACCGCGAAGACTCCTCGTGCGCCGGCAGCCGGACGCGAAACCAGATGCGATCCTCGTCGGTCTCGAAGCTCGGCGGTGGCGAGCCGTTGTTGCGCATCGTACGCAGGATCTTCGGTACGCCGGTCGAGCGCCCTTCGATCAGATCCAGTTCTTTCAGGCACTCGCCGATTCGCTGGTTGCGGTAGCGGCGGCTTCCCGCCCGGCCTTTGCTGCATATCTTCCATCCGAATGGAGCGGTCCACGCCAGGGAAACTCAGGACCAGCAACCACTCCGGCGTGGTCCCGTACCTCCTCCGGTTCGCGCTCCTCGTAGGAGCGGTCGTAGATGGCGTTGCCGAGCATCACTTCGATCGCCGCTATCGGAAAGTTCCAGAACCGCTCGGCTTCGAGTTTCGGAGACGACGTTCGTGTCGATCAACCAGGCAAGCTGGGGCAGTCATTCGCCATCCTCTTCGGCAAATGACGCCGGCCGGTAGCCGCAACGCGCCGGGGGCGGCAGGTCGACGCCGTACTCCTCACCGAAGTGGCGTGCGAAGGCTTCGGACGGTTTGCGGCGATGCTCGGTCTTGGCGCGCTTCTCGTGGATCAGGCGGCGCACGAACTCTTCCATCCACATGCGGACATGGCGCGCTTCGCGCCTGAGCCAGACTTGTCGGCGGGATCGATGTCCCGGACGGTGAGACTTGTGCTCATCGCGTTGCCTCCTGTCGCGGGAGCAGTCGATCTGCCGAACCCGCGCGACTGCAAATTATGATATCAGACGGTCGGGAGTCAAAGCTCGCTGGGCATCGGTGCGACAGGTGCACACATAGTGCGGGGTTGGGGGGACGAAGTGGGGCGTAGGAGAGCCGCCTAGAGCCGAATCTTCTCGAACGCGAGCAGCCCGATCAGGAAGGTGTCGGCCTGGACCGAGTGGCGTACGGCGCGCCAATCGACGAAGGCGCCCTCGGCGTCGCTGATGAGACTTAGGACCTCGAGCCGGGTGAACGAGCGGCCCATATCGTAGTCGGCCTCGTGGCGTTGTTGCTGGAGGTCGACGAAAGCCGCCGCGACTCGGACGATCTCCTCCTGAAGGGGCAGTTGGTTCAATCCGGGCTCCAGCTTCGGGGACACGCCTCTCTGAGCGAACTGCACGGCGACGCGTTTCATGACGGCGTGATCGAAGGCGCGGCCCGGGCAGTGACGCAGCGCTTCACGGTCGCTTCCAGCCAGGAGGCGTCGCACGGCGTCGCCGACACGCAAATGGAACAGTGCGTAGTAGGCGGCCGAAACGGCGCGCCGCAGGCTGGCCTGCTTGGGTCTGCTGGGTTCCTTGGCCGCGAGGAGCCTGGCCTGCGCCAGCAAATCTCGGGGAAGACTCACGCCGCTACGTTGGCTTCGTCCGCACCTCGTACCAGCACATAGGCCCAGAGGCCACCGGTTGCATCGCGAACGACCTCGCGCGCGATTGCCTTTAGCTGGTTCAGCGTGTCCATGTCGACATCGTCGCGTTCGACGAGCGTCCAGACCCAAACGGCGGGGTCGTCAGTGGCGTCGAGTCCTTCTTCGACAAGCCACGACCTTACCGGGGTTGGCAGGTCGCGCAGGTGCTCGAGTTCCGAACGGATGCTGGCGGTATCGGCGATCATGCGTCCAGCGTACGCCTGCGGGAGAATCGGTTCAATTGGGGTGCTTGGCCGCTGGCAAGCAGGCTTGGACCGGCTTCGCCGAGACACGCGAAAACTCCTGGGGTCTCTCGAAATCGCACGAACAGCGGCAATCAAACATCATCGAATATCGGGTCCGTGCACCACCTCCGAAACTGCTTCTTGGTGACCGCGAGCGCCGCTTTCGATTCCGGGTATTGCCCCCGGTCATCCGTATCCACGATCCAGGCCTCCACGAGCGCGCGCATGGCCGAGAGGATTTCCTGGTGGTCGGGGTCGTCCGCCAGGTTGACCGTTTCGTGTGGATCCTCCTGCAGATCGTACAGTTCTTCCGCCGGCCTCGGTCCATAGGCCGCTGCCTGGGCCGGTGTCAGCTCGCCGCGTTCATACATCTCCCGGGTTTTGATGATCGCCGGCCACACGTCGCGGAAATTGGGCTGCGCGACGGGCCGGTCGGTCATGAAATTCCTGATGTAGTGATAGCGGTCACCGATGGCGCTTCGGGTCCTGTCCACCACCCATTCGCAGCGGTCCCTTGCCGAGAACACATGCTCGCGCTGGGGTCCCTCGAACAGGTTGGCGGAGTCCATGTACTCCGGCACCGTGATCCCGGCGAGTTCCAGTGAGGTGGCGCCCACGTCCAGGGTGGCGACCGGTTCCTTGCGCCGCGTGCCCGGCGGGATCAGCTTCTGGAAGTCCGGCATGCCCGGCGCGGCCGCCATCAACGGTACGTGCAGGCCCTCCTCGTAGCACATCTGCTTGGCGCGCGGGAACAGTGCGCCGTGGTCGCTCAGGAAGAAGATGATGGTGTTGCCCCAATGTCCGTCCGCCTTCAGGCGCTCGATCGTCTGACCCACGAGGATGTCGCTGACCAGCATGGTGTTGAGCTGGTTGGCGACCATCTCGCGCATTTCCGGAATGTCCGGATATTGCGGTGGCACGGTGACATCGTCAGGGTTGACGAGTTCCGGATCCTCGACCCCCAGACGCTGCAGGATTTCCGATGCCTGCTCGGCCGTGTAGCCGTCCTTGCCGCCGTTGGTCTGTATCTGTGCGAAGAAGGGCGTATCGGCGGGACACTCGCGCCAGTCGCCGCTGCCGCGTTGCAGGCTCACCCCGCCGTTTACCTTGCCGTCCGGCTCCCGCGCATCGTTGCCGGCGGTATACAACATGCTTCGATCACGGGCGAAGTTGTAGTCGTCCTTGCCGTTGTTGAAGGTGAAGTAGCCGGCATCGCGGAAGACCTCCGGTACGGTCTTGTGGTCCTCCGGCAGGCAGATCTCTTCGCCGGGAAAGCGGCTCGAGCGCTGGACATGGGTGCCCAGACGAATCGCGTAGCTGCCGGTAATGACCGCCGAGCGGCTGGGGCTGCACACCGGCGCCGGCGAGTAAGCCCGCTCGAATACCACGCCCTCGGCTGCGAGGGCGTCTATGTTGGGCGTTTCCACCAGCGTCTCGCCGTAGCATCCGTATCTCGGATCCTGGTCTTCGATGTATATCCAGAGAATGTTGGGTCTTTTGTTCGCCATGGTGACCTGACTGCCGATGTGCTCCCGGAACTGCTGCAAACAACGCTTCGCATAACGTCGCCAACAGGTCGTTCATCTCATGCCCGATCAGGTTGGCAAACACTGTTCCGGGGGTCAATTCAGAGTGGTTCGAGTTCCCCCATTTCGGGTGTGACGTCGCATCCCGGTCGTTTGCATCTACTTGCCCGCCCGCAGGCATGAGAAACTCGCTGGCGTACGCAGTGGATGAGACAGGCCCATGACCAAGCCATTGGCAGTGATCACCGGAGCAAGTGCCGGCATAGGCGCGGCAATCGCTCGGGCGCTCAGCGCGGCGGGCCATCCGCTGCTCCTGACCGCCCGCCGCGTGGACCGCCTCCGGGAACTGGATCTCCCCGACACCGTCTGCCGGCAGAACGACGTCGCCGATGTCGAGGGCTTCCGCGCTGCGGTGTCCGAAGCGGAGGAGGTGCATGGGCCGGTGGACCTGCTGGTCAACAACGCCGGCTGGCTGAACCTCGCAGCATTCAAGGACCAGGAACCGGAGCATTGGCAGGGGATGTTCGAGACCAACGTCGTAGGGTTGCTCAACACCACGTCCGTGGTCTTTGCTCCGATGCTCGAACGGCGCGCGGGGACCATCATCAACATCGGGTCAACCGCGGGGCACCGGTACGGTCCCAATCACGTGGTATACGTCGGAACGAAGTTCGCCGTCCGCGGCCTCACCGAGGGACTGCGCGCCGAAGCGGCCGGACGCGGAGTGCGGGTCGTCCTGATCTCTCCCGGCCTGGTGGATACCGAGCTGCTCAGCCGGTCGACCCAGGTGGATCTGATCGAGGCGTATCAGGCCAACAAGGACCGTCTGCAGGGCGGGCTGCGTCCGGACGATGTCGCGGGGGCGGTCGTGTTCGCGTACCAGCAGCCACCTGAGATCACGGTCCGGGAGTTGATCATCGCGCCGACGGGTTCGGGATGATCCTTGAGCGACGAAGAGCCGATCGGATCAACGAGAGGGTGCGTCTGCGATCCCTTCCGCAGCCGCTGCCGGGATGGGAATATGTAGATGAAGGGCCTTATGGGAGTTCCTATTGAAAACACAACACGATGAGGCGGGGCTGTCTCCGTCTGCACCCATGGATGTTCGTCTGGGCCTGACAGACCCGAATGATGATGCCTTCCCATTGCGGTGGGGCATTATTGGTGCCGGGCAAATCTCGAGGCAGTGGGCGCTGGCGACCAGAGCCTGCAAAGGCGCGACTGTGAGTGCTGTTGCGGCCCGCTCGAAAGAACGCGCAGAGGACTTCGCCGCTCAGCATGATATTGAGTCCGCTTATGGCAGTTACGCCGAGATGCTGGCGTCCCCTGATGTGGACATCGTCTATATAGGCACCATACATACGCTTCACAAGGAGCACGTCCTGCTTGCCGTTGAGGCGGGTAAACATGTGTTGTGCGAGAAACCCATGGGCGGCGAATCCGCGGACGCCAGAGAGATGTATGAGGCTGCAGCCAGGCAGGGAGTGATGCTTCAGCATGGCCTCTGGACCCGGTTCTTTCCGGCTGTGGAACACGCCCGATGGGCGCTCGAGCAGGGCATGATTGGGGATGTGCTGATGGTGCAGGCGGACTTCGATGCCATCTATACGATTCAGGCGGCAGTCCTGGCCTTCGGTATTGAAGCGATGCCGGAGTCCATTGTGGCTACCAGTCGACATGGGATACTCGGCTACTCTGACGATAGGAGTGCGGTGCTGTCCTTCATCCATTATCCGAGTGAATTCGCGGAAGTCACTGAGATCATCGGCTCCAAGGGACGAATTACTCTGGAACAACCGGCCCATTGCCCCACGACCATCACGATTCGTGTGCCGCAGAAAGTTCCGTCACGCTACATGGATGCCAATACGCCGGCACCGGCGCATCGATTTGAATACCCGACACCTGAATCCGTGAGCATCCCCATGGCCTATCCGAATCAACAGGGTTTTCTCTATCAGACTGAAGCAGTACATCGCTGCCTGGCCGCGGGCCTGCCTGAATGTCCGCAATTTGGGAGGGAAGAGTCGCTCTATTTGATTGACGTTCTGGAGAAAATTCAGAAGATCAGGAAGGGGCACGCCAGTTCAACGTAAAGGACTGGACCGCATTCCTCAAGGATTCGGTCGCGATGGCGACTTTGGTCCATCGCGCCTGCAAACTTTGCGTTGACTACGTCCTGAATTTCCGGTTTATTTCTCCTCCGCCATTGTGGATTGTGCCAGTCTTGACTTTCTCCATCGCTGGTGCGGTCTTTTGTGTAACCGTCAAGGACTAGAACAAGATGAGTGTTTTTGGAAAAGACAAAGCTGCGATGCGGAAGTTCTCGGCAAGTGTGCCTCTACCAGAATTCGGCGAGAGCAGCTTCAATGAACCAAAGCCGTTAAATCTTGCCAAGGTTGCCATTGTCACAACTGCCGCTCTATATCGAGAAGGTGGGGATGGTTTTGAACTCGGTGACAGTGACTATCATTACGAAACGTTACCCAGACACGCCAGGGATTTAACTCTCGGACATCATAGCGTCAACTTTGATCGTGGCGGTTTCGCGGCTGATATCAATGTTGTCTATCCAATTGATCGCCTTGAGGAACTTGCTGAAGACGATTTCATCGGTGGAGTGGCGGAAAAGCACTACGCTTTCGCTGGTAACCAGTCGCCAACCGTATCGGAAATTCGCTTGGATACCGGGCCGCTTTGCGCCAAGGAAATGCTGAAAGAGGGCGTAGACGTTGTTTTGCTAACAGGTACATGACCTCTTTGTCCGCGTACCTTGTGTACGCTTGCCCACGTCTTCGAATCAGCGGGTCTGTCAACTGTCGTCATCACCCCGATGAGAGAAGTGGCGGAACGCACGAAAGTTCCGAGAGCCCTCCACACAGATTTTCCGGTAGGTCTGTCACTGGGGAAACCAAGAGACAAACAATTCCAGTATGAGGTTTTGCAAGCTGCATTTGATTTGCTGGAGGAACCCGAAGGTCCAGTTATCAGGGAGTTTCCTGTTAGCATAAGCTCAACTGGCGGCGAGCCACTGGTTTGCTCACTTCCGCCAAGAATGAACACTGAGCTGCATCCCGCCGTAGATGAGGCCCAAGGCTTGAAAGCGGCCTATGACCGTGCATATCAAAGGAACAGAAGAACCTCTGTAGGAATGAAAATCAGTGCTGAGCAAGTTCCCGAAGCGCTGGAAAGATTTGTGAGAATAGTCGAGGGAGAACGCTGGGACGAAGTTGGGTTTCCAGCCAGATCAATGTATGGAACGGTTCACGACATACGAACCTACTATGAAGAACTGGCCTGTGAACTGGCAGAGGGCCCTATAGGCCCATGGGCAACCGAGGAATGGTTTTACGATGGAACTGAGGCAGGCCAGATTATCTTAAAGGCCCGACGGGCGATGCGAGATAGTGATGCGGATCAATCGATTTGGTTTGGCCTGGCTCCAGCGGGTAGAGAGTAACTAGCCCACCAATTCCTTTGGATTGGCGATAGTTATATTCCGTGAGGGGCGCCACCTGGTGGCATGGTATCGATGGACTAGCTCGAGTCGTGCAACGTCACCGTACCGGCATCGCCATCGACTGTGATCCGCTGCCCATGGCTGATGCGGCTGGTGCCCACCCCTGTTCCCATGACCGCGGGAATACCGTATTCGCGTGCCACGATAGAGCCATGCCCACCAACTCCGCCAATGTCTGTGACCAGACCCGCTGCCTGTGCAAATAACTGGGTCCATGCCGGCGTGGTGAACGGACAGACCAGAATCGATCCCGGTCTCATTCGGTCGAAATCCTCCGGCGAAGACAGCACGGACGCGTGGGCGGAAATGGTGCCGCCGCTGGTCGCAAAACCGCTGATCACGTCTGCGGTTTCATCCTCGTTGGCGTGCTGGGTCATCACGGCCCTGGCCTTTTCGATGTAGGCGCTGGGGATGGTTGCCGGGGGGTGAAGGCGTTTCCGGGCTTCCCGCAACTGTCGCTGCTCTCGGGCTTTTTCCTTCAGGCCGTGGATGGCGAGATCCGGCTGTTGATTGACCTTGTTTTTGCCGCGAAGCATCTGCTCCGCCGCATCAGGACCCAATAGTGCTCTAGCGGTTATCCGCATCGCCCACGACGCGATTCGGCCGGGTCGCCCATCCGCGGTCAAGGGTTCCAATGCGACCAGCAATTCATCGTTGGTCAGGTAGAAGATGTCGTCGGCAGTCGACAGCGTACCGACTTTTGCAAGGCGGCGACCTAGTTCCAGCGCCAACGGTCGGAACACCGCCCAGGCAGCACCCATGTGAAACATCGCATCCTCGCGGTACCGCGAGTCCCTCGAAGCACTTCGATACTGCCTTCTAAACCGACTGCGCACAGGTTCATCGAGATGCGCCAGCACCTCGGTCGCGACTATCTTGCGGCGCCGCTGCGCCTGGGCCTGTGATGCCACCGGGTCGAGGTTGCCGGTGCCCGCAACCATGAACTGCAGATTGGATAACATCGCGACAGGCGCCTCGCGCAGCGTCGGTTCAACAAAGTCCAGTGTGAAGATCTGCTGCCCATACCTGTCCAGATAACTCTCGATGTCTCTCGCCGTGTCCTTCGCCTTGGTTTCCAGCGTTGCCATGAGACGCTTGACGGGTGTCGTCAGCACCAGGGTCTTGAGTTGATCGTCATCACGAATGGACTTTGCGATACGCGCCAGTTCGACGAGGGCATCATTTGTCTTCGATGGATACCCACAGAGCAGATCAGTGGACTGCGCACCTAGCGCGTTATCCTTCCCTAGAAGAAACCCGGCATCGCCTGCATGCTCCGAGAGAAAACGGGTCATGCCTGCGTTGGCTATCTTGGACAAGCCCTGCATGGTACGGGCGTACATCCAGTATTCGGCATCGGCATCCACCAGGGCGCGCAGGGCGAGGTACAGAGTTTCCGCCGATGCTGACGCTGGATTCAGTTTTTGCCAGCGGCGAATTCGTGACAGGTACAAGGGCAGGCCCCGGTACCGCCACAACAGCAGCCAGCCGAACTTGTAACCCGCCAACAAGTAGACCGCTGACCGGGAAACGCGCAACCATTTTCGCAGCCGATTCTGCAGAATGAGTATTTTGGTTGGTCCCGTGCGGGAGTATGCCCAGCCGTTGACCGTGATGTGTCGCGGTATCGGCATGGTTTTTGCGCCGTCGGCGCGCCTCCGGAAGGCGTCCTCCAGTCCGAGTTGCAGGTACATGGTTTCAAATAGCGGCGACAGAGGACCCAGCAGGTGCTCTACCCAGCCCCGGCGGATCAGATTCGCCCCGGGAAACGGCGGCGCCCATTTTGCCTCAAGTGGCGGCGGCGGCAGATGTGTAATCGGCCGCGATTGCAACAGCCAGCAGTTCCCGTCCGCGATAGCCCATTCAATGTCCTGTGGCACGCCATCCCAGTGCGCTTCCACGCTCAGCGCCAGCTCCGCAAGTGCTTTCGTCTGTGCGGGAGACAGTGAGGCCGAGTCGCGTAGCTTTTCATTGATGGCTTCAGTGGCTTTCAGTCCTGTGCCACTCGCATCCGCAACGATCATCTGCTCCTTGGCGCCGATCATTGTCTCCCGGACATGCAGATTTTCCCGGTCAAGGGTAAAACTGTCAGGCGTCACCTGCCCGCTGACCACCGCTTCCCCCAGCCCAAAACTTGCGTTAATGACGAGCTCTGAGCGTTTGCCCGTAATGGCATTCACTGTGAACAGCACGCCGGCAGCCTCGGCATCCACCATGCGTTGCACAACCACTGACATCGCCACCAGGTGGTTGTCGATACCCATCTCGTGGCGATAGCTGAGCGCCCGCGCGGTCCACAGTGACGCCCAGCAGTCTCGCACCGCCGCGATGACCGCTTCCTCACCCTGTACATTGAGAAACGTATCCTGCTGACCCGCAAATGACAGATCCGGCAGATCTTCGGCATTGGCCGAAGACCGAACCGCCACCGCGCCAACCGCACCCTCGAGTGACCGGTACGCGGATGCAATTGACCCGGCGATGCTATCGGGAACATCGTGGTCCGAGAAAATCGCCTGAATGCCATTGGATGCGGCTTCAAAGGACACTCGCTGATCCACGAGTGCTGGTACAGCCAGCCGCATTAGTTGGTCGTGAAGATCATGCGTCTCGATGTATGCCCGATAGGCGTCGGCATTGACGTGAAAACCATCGGGGACAGGGAATCCAGCTGCGGACAGACTGGCGAGGCTCATTCCCTTGCCACCGATCAGGTTCAGATCTGCATCCGTGACAGCAAGGGGGAGTATATGTACTTCGGACACCTTGTGGTTCCTGTACTCAGCCGACGATTTTATTCTTTAAGAAACTCCGGACTGTGAAGCCATTCAGGTGGAAACCGACCGAGAATTTCACTCATCGCACCCTCGGATCTCGGGTACTGTCCTTTATCGTCAGTGTCAGCTATCCAGGCATCGAGAAGGCCACGCATCTTTAGAAGCTGCTTTTCGTACTTCGGATTGCCGGCCAGGTTCACCACCTCGTCGGGGTCCTCTTGAAGGTCGTAGAGTTCTTCAGAGACCCGTTGGCCGTAAGGTGCAGCGTGGACGCCCTTCAGCTGACCCGCTTCGGCCAACTTGCGCATAGCCATAAAACTGGTGGTCTTGCCTTCCGGGTCGCGTATGGAAGCCGCCATTTCACGATGCCCCCAGTTATACAGCGGTCGGTCCAGCATGAAGTTCTTGATGTAGTGAAACCGTTCGCCCATCACGGAACGCGTCCTGTCGATAACGTTGGACATCCGGTCTGCCGATGAATAGACGTACTCCCGGTGGAAGTCCTCGGCGAACACATCTTTTGCGTCCATGAACCCGGGCACTTCAATGCCGGCAAGTCCCAATGTCGTGGCGGCAATATCCATCAGGTTTACCAGGTCTTCCCTTTTTCCCGGCTCAATGATATCCATGCCGGGTGCTGCAATGATAAACGGAACATGCAGACCTTCTTCATAGAGGAATTCCTTGCTTCTGGGCAGATCTGAACCATGATCACTGTATAGGATAAACACCGTGTTTCCCCACAGGCCCTCATCCTTGAATTGCTGAATCAATTCCCCAACCCGATGGTCAGTACGCAGGATGGAATTGTAGTGATTCGCAACGTGTTGCCGGACCTGAGGGATATCCGGATATTGAGCCGGGACTCTGACCTTTGCCGGATCCACGGGCTCTAGACCCCACGTACGGAGCTGCTTCTCTATACCCGCCACGGCCTTACCACCAGGAATGGACATTTGCCCGAAGAAAGGGCCTTTTTTGACGTCACGCCAGGATCCGGTTCCAACCAGTCCTTTGTAGTTGCCCGTAGCCACCCGTTTGCTTTTTCCTTTGCCCTGATCCTTCAATGCCCCAACTGCCATCATTTTGGCCATTTGCTCATCAGTGAGACCCGATTCCAACAGCCTTTGCTTGCTCATTGACTGATTGAGCTCATCATCCCCAGCTTCGACTACACGACTACCGGGAGAATAAGGGTGCGGCGGATTGCCTATGGTGAAGAGATCACGCCGATCATAGGTGAAGTTATAGTCATCCTTGTGGGCGTTGTAGGTTTCATACCCTGCCTCACGCAATAACTCCGGCACTGTGGTGATGTCGTCAGGCAGGTGGATCTGGTATTCGGGTACACGTCCGGATCGCATATCATGCGTTCCCGCCCGAATCGGATATACGCCGGTAACCATGGCTGATCGACTGGGTGCACAAACGGGTACCGCTACATATACACGTTCAAAGGCAACACCCTCACTCGCCAATGCGTCCAGATTCGGTGTGCTGACTGTCGTGTCTCCATAGACGTTGTACCAGGGAGATTGATCATCGATATCAATCCACAGAATATTCGGCCGATCGGCGAATGCGGACAAAGGCAGGGTTGCGAGAAGCGACGCCAACAACAATGAGAGTATAGGAACCAACGCTCGATTTTGAGTGGTCTTTCGTTCCTGGGGCGAGACCTCATCGCCCCTACGCGGTACCGGATACAACCTGACCAGTGAATCATCGCCGGGGTGCCGACGCTCCCCGGGCACCCACGGCTTGCCGTTCGGGTCGGTGTTGCCTTTCTCCAGGGTGGCGTCCACAAGGGTGGTGTCAACAAGATATGCCCTGGCTTTGAGGTGCGGACTCGGGTCTACCGGTTTCATACTATCCAATCACTCCTTCGGAAACTGCCTGTCCATTGCAGCGATCAGATCGCTGCAATGCGTTTCAAGCATTCTGCGCGTGTGCGTGCCATCACAAAAGACGTAAAACTCGTCTGTCAATATCGCATTCATGACTTGAGAGCCAACCGTCTCTGTTGGCACGGCGATTTCACTGATCATTCTGGCCATATCTTTGGGCGCTCTATCTTTGAGTGCTCGAACAATGGGCGTATCGGCAAGATGAGGACAAAGTACGGAGACGGAAATGTTGGTGTCGGCGAGATCGTTTCTCAAGAATTCGGACATGCTGACAACGGCAGATTTGCTGCTGCCGTAGGCTGACTGATGCCCATGGCCATGGATGCCAGCGAACGAAGCGGTATTGACGATATGCCCTTCTTCTCCATGATCGAGCATGCGCGGCAGGAACGCATTGATTCCGTTGATTTGCCCAAAGAAATTGACCTCAAAAAGCAGTCGCCATCGTGTGTCGTCTGTTTCCAGTATCTTTGCTCCTCCAGGTATTCCCGCGTTGTTACAAAGTACGTGCAGCGGGCCAAGCGATTTCTCCAGTTCGTCGGCTGCTCTTTTCATAGCGCTGCTATCGGTCGAGTCGACATTAAATGTGAGCACATTGCTGGTGATGGTCTTCAGTTCTTTCTTTGCGATGGCGAGTTGTTCATCACGAATATCGGTAATAGCGATATTCATCCCCGCGCGGGCAAAGACCGTGGCCATGCCAAAACCGATACCTGTAGAGCCACCGGTGATGAATGCTGTCTTGCCGTTCAAGTCCTTCACGAAAGTACCCGATTTGATTGGTGCCTCAGCACAAGGAGGCGCGAATTATTGTGTCTCTGCCGATTGAGATCAACATGATGCAATCAATTGAGTAGTTCAGATTCACCCATCCTCTGACCTTTGCCCGTGACGTTCATCGTCCGGTCCCGCTCCGCGGCCACCGCCGGCAGGTGTTCGTCGACCCCGAAGCTGCGGTATGATCGGATTCGCATTGCCATGGTTCGGGTCTCCTTGCCCGGGGGATTTGCGTTCACCTGAGGCTACCCGATCCGGTACCGGCGTGGGGTTCCCGCCCCCGCTGCCGCTTTGTCCGACTACCGGCACCTGGGTGCCAACTGTGTCTGAACTGGAACAGGCTGATCAGCCTAGGCCGCTATTTGGTCAAGAGGAGCAACTGAAGTGAATACCAGGACTGGCCCACAGAGGGTATATACCACACCACTTTCTACAAAAGACGACGCGCTTGAAGTCGTTGGCGGTAAGGGCCGGTCCCTCGCCAAGATGGCCAATGCCGGTTTTCACGTGCCTAGCGGTTTTCTGGTCACAACTGCCGCCTATCGCGGGTTTGTTGCCGACAATAACTTGCAGGACCAGATTTTGGTGCTCGCCAAACCCGCGGTGGTGGAGGGTAGAGCTTCTTTCGAGCAGTCTTCCGCGAATATACAGACGCTCTTTGCTGACAATGACCTGGCAGCGCAAATCACGACTGAGATCAGACAGGCCTACGAGGCGCTGGATGGTCAACCCCCGGTGGCGGTTCGTTCATCCGCAAATGCAGAAGATCTGCCTGGCCTGTCATTTGCCGGTCAGCAGGAAACCTATCTCAACGTAACAGGCGCCGACGCGGTTGTCGCGGCCGTGAAAAACTGTTGGGCCTCTTTGTGGACCGCGCAGGCGATCAGCTATCGGCATCAGAACGGAATCGATCAGGATTCGGTCGCGATGGCTGTTGTAGTCCAGATCATGGTGCCTTCAGAGGTTTCAGGCATTCTGTTTACCGCTAACCCGGCCACCGGGGAGCGCAATGAAATCGTCATCAACGCCAGTTTTGGTCTCGGCGAGGCGGTAGTCAGTGGTCAGGTGACGCCTGACACCTATGTCGTCGACAAGGCCAACAGGACGGTCAAGGAAACCATGATCGGTCCGAAAGAGCAGAAGATCATCTCCGACGGCGAGCAGGGTGTGAGAATGGAGGATGTGTCGGCATCAGAACGGGATCAATCCTCGTTGTCCGATGACATGCTGACCGAGTTGATTGGGACGGTGCTGAAGATCGAAGCGCTGTACGACGGGCAGCCACAGGATATCGAATGGGCTTTTTCGAAGGGTCAGCTGCATCTGCTGCAATCACGTCCAATTACCAACCTCCCGGTTCAGCCGATCAAGGTTGAATGGACACCGACACCACCGGCCAAAACCCTGGTTCGCCGACAAATCGTCGAAAACATGCCGGATCCCGTTTGTCCGTTGTTTGAACAGCTCTACCTGACCGAGGGGCTGGAGATGCCACGCAAGGACAGAAGCCCCATGGTGGGCGGCGGTCCGGTATTCGTCACCATGAACGGCTTTGCATACCAGCGGGCGGACTGGCTGCAGCTGCAACCGAAGAAGGACCAGGAATCCAGGGAGGTGACCGAAGAGGATCTCGAAGCGCAGGAGGCGGCGCTTGCCAGGCAGGCGGAAGCGGCCATCAAGGCACAACTGCAACAGCAGTCGATAGCAGAGCACGAAGAACACGATATGGAGTTGATGGTTGCGGATCTTTCCGAGGAAGATCGCAAGGCCTTCCGCGAATTTGCAGCATCGCCGGACATCGACGATCTGGCTCACCAGGTCACCATGCCGAAGACCGAGACCTCGGTCTATATGTTCGCCAGCAAGACCGCCTTCAATGATCGGCAACTGGCCGAATGGCACGACGAGACGATGCCGCGCCTGAGAGGTATTGGTGAAAAGTGGGCGAGACTGGATCTGGCGACGGCCAGCGATGAAGAACTGCTCGCCGGTATCACTGAAATGGGTCATGAAGAGGGGAACTACTGGTCGAGCAATGCCAGCCACACGTTCGGCGTCGCGAAGTCCACGGACTCCCATCTGCAGGATTTCCTGGAATACCACCTGCCTGATCACAACTACATCAGCGGTCAGTTTCTCTCGGGAATCGAATCAAAAACCATGCAGGCGAACCGGGATCTCTTTGAGATTGCGAAACTGGTTCGCGCCCATGAAGAACTGACCTACCTGGTCATCGTGACGCCCGCCCAGTTTCTGATGGACGTTCTGCGCGAAAGGGCGCGCGAAGATGCCGAGGTGGCCGCTGTAGTGGCAGGCATCGATGAATACCTGGACACCTACGGGCACCAGGGATACAGCATGGATTTCGTAGAGCCCACGCAGACAGAGGATCCGTCCGCCCTGTTTGCGACGATCAAGGCCATGGTGGGCGACCCGGACTACGATCCGAAGAACCAGGAGATCAGGGCGAAGGCCATCCGGGACCAGAAGTTCGCCGAGGTGTCGGATCTCTTGACCGGCATCGAATACTGGCAGTTCCGATACCGGTGGTGGCTGGCTCGCAAGTACAACTACATCCGCGAGGAGGTGGCCTTCTACTTCGGCTATACCTGGAAGGTGCTGCGCCCGATGGCGGCGGAGCTGGGTCGTCGTATGGTCGAAGCCGGGACGTTTCTGACTCCGGAAGACACGTACTTCCTGGTTACCGACGAACTGGATCAGGCGATTGCAGCGCGCAGATCCGGCAAAGCGCTACCTGAGCTGGGCAGGCTGGCGTCAGAACGCCGCGAGCTCCGGGAGGCGAGGAAACGTCACCATCCACCGGGTACGGTGCCCGACGAAGCCAGCAATGTGCCGGGCATAAGGTTCAAGGAAACGCAGATCAGGAACGACGAAAGCAGCGACGCCATGCGTGGTTTTGCCGTCAGTTCCGGGCGCATCACTGCCCCGGCCAGTGTGATCCTTGGTCCCGCGGAGTTCGACAGGATGGCGCCGGGTTCGATTCTGGTATCACCGCTGACGACGCCCGCGTGGACGCAACTCTTCGCCCATGCTGTGGGCCTCGTCACTGACATGGGCAGCATCCTCGCGCACGGCTCGATCGTTGCCCGGGAGTACGGCATCCCTGCCGTGCTGGGTGTCGGTAACGGGACCAAACGCATTGGACACGGTCAGATGATCACCATCGATGGCGATGCCGGTACGGTCGAGATTCACGAGCAGATCGAAGAAACCGCGCAACCTGGCTGACGGTTCAGATGAAGATGCAGAACTCGCCTGCCAACTCGAATACCGAGAGCGCCGGTGGCGAGACGAGACGCCGGCGTAAGGTCCCGGTCCGCACCAAGGTCCTGTTCGCCTCAGGTGCCTTTCAGGAAGCCACGGTAGCTGCGGGCGGGTTGGTCACCGTCCTCTTCTATAACCAGATTCTCGGTGTTGCACCTAGTCTGTGCGGGACCGCGTTTCTGATTGCCAGCGTATTCGATGGCATTACGGACCCGCTTGTGGGTGCCATGTCAGACCGCTTCAGAAGTCGCTGGGGCAGACGGCACCCATTGATGCTGGCTTCGGCAATTCCGGCCGCAATCTCGTTCTACTTCCTGTACCAACCCGTCGACGGCGTCAGTGAAATGGGATACTTCATATGGTTGACCGTTTTCTTGGTGCTCATGCGGCTGGCAATTACCTTTTACAACATCCCCCATGATGCACTTGGAGCCGAACTCACCGACGACTATACGGAACGCTCGTCGGTCTTCGGGTACAACGCCGTCGCGACATCACTGACCGCCATCCTCATGGCGGGGGTTGTCTATTTCGTCATTTTTCCAACAACCCCAGAGTATGAAAACGGTCTGTTGAACGCTTCACGGTACTATATATTGGCGGGGGCGGGGGCCGTCGTAATTGCCGTTTCCGTTGTGGTGTGCACGGTGGGAACCATGGATCAAGTCCGCCATATTCACCATATAGACACCCGTGAAAGGATTCGTTACGGAGAGTTCTTCCGAGAACTCGGGGTGCTGATTCGCAGCCCGTCCTACCTTTCGACCTGTTTGAGCCTGATAACGATCTTCACCGGTCTCGGCATCCTCGGTGTGGTGGGCACCTACGCCTATGTTTACGTATATGGCCTATCGACGGAGCAAATGACCCTGTTTGGAATTGCGAAGCTACCAGGAGTATTGACCGCCCTACCGCTGCTGGCGCTGTTGTCCCGGTGGCTGGACAAGAGACAGATACTAATCGTCGCTGCCGCAATCACTGGCATACTGATTTCATTGCCGCATGACTTGAAGATGCTCGACTGGTTCCCGGGCAACGATTCGCCCTATCTGCTTGTTGGGCTGCTTGTACCCCTCGTTCTCGGCTACATGATCCTACCGGTAGCCATGATTGTCGTCGATTCGCAGTTGGTCGATGTTGCCGACGAGCACGAATATCATACCGGCTCACGGTCGGAGGGCATCATCTTCGCTGTGCGCAGTTTCGCGATCAAGTCGACGAGTGGAGTCGGCGGGTTGATTGCAGGATTCGGGCTGGAATACATCAGCTTTCCCGAAAACGCCGAAGTAGGTAGCCTCCTGCCGGAAACGATCCATGGCTTGCTCTTTCTAAACGGGCCGCTGTATCTGTTTCTCTATATTGCGGCGATTGGGTTCATGGTTTTCTATCGGATCGACAAGACACGCCATGATGAAATCCTCGCCGAACTGGAAATAAGGCGCGAAACGGCATCACGTCAATCGACAGTACACGCCGAACATGGGTAAATTGTGCTACCGCCAAAACGACAAAATGGCGATGCTCCCTCTACTGTTTTCTTCGGGAATTGATCATTGTCATCAGGGTAAGCATCTCGGCCGGGTCCATCCGGCCGACGGGCGAATTGCTGTAGGTGGACATTAGAACTCTGCCACGCCGATTCAAGACGAATTCGCTCGGTTGTATGAAATCGCGTTGATCGTCCCACCAGGCGCCCAGCAAATCTGCCTGTTCGCGCGTCACCCCATATGCGACAGGAAAGCCAAGTGGCCCAGCAACTTTCAGAGATTGTTCCTTGGAATCAACGGCAGCGGCAAAGATGCTGACACCTTGTTCTGCGAACGCGGCACGGCGCTCTTCGTATCCAGCCAGAAGGCGGATACAGTAGGGTCACCAGTAGCCTCGATAGAACAATACGATCCCGAATTTGGTGTCGATATCCCTGGGAAGTTCCAGGGTGCCTCCGTCTGTCAGTTTCAGTGTCAGGTTCGGGAAATCGTCACCTATCGTTAACTTTTGCATCGACTACTCCTGTCGCGAAATAGTATGACGCAAATCACCCCCTTCGGCCGCCGCCTGGCCTTTCTGCACTGCTCCCCGCAAGCTCCCGGATCAACGCGATCTCCGCCGCATCATGCGGCGTGCCGTCCACACGAAAGATGTCGTGGAACCAGACCTCCGGCTCCGGATAGTTCTCGCCCGGCGCGGGCCGATCAAACCCATGGCCGGCTTCGATACTGGCCCGGCTCCAACCCGGCTTCTCGACGATTTCGCGGATAGCCTTCTGCGACGGCCAGCGCCAGACCGTGCCGGATTTGCCGTTGACCAGCCCCCAGTTGATGGCCCCGACGTGGTTCTCTTTCAGAATCGGAAGACAGCTCTTGAACGTACTGTCCGGACGCCCCATGTATTCGGTGCAGATGATGGGCCGGTCGGGGTGGGCCTTCCTGAGCGTGTCGATTGCCTCCTGCAGATGCTGCGTACGATAGCAGTGGAAGGTAAGGACGTCCGACTGTTCAGCATGATAGTCGCGGTAATCGAGCCCGGCGCCGCCGTGGCAGCCGGTCAGGGGTTGTGAGGGGCCCACCTCACGCGCCCAAGTCCACGCGTCTTGCAGCAGGGTTTTTGTCGCCGGTTGCCTGGGTTCGTTGTAGAGGTCCCACATCAGAATCCGTCGATCATCGCGGTGCCGCTCCATCATATCCTGCACATAACTTTGCAAACGTGCGCGGTCGCTGCCGGAGACACTTCCGTCATCGTAAGCCTGCAGAAGCTTCCTTCCCGGGCATTTCAACCAGCCGCTGTTGTGCACGCCGGTGATTCGAGGCTGCTGTGGTCCCAGCCTGATGTCGTGATCCCAATGGCAGTCATCGAAGAAAACGATGATGCATCGCATGCCCACCGACTCGCAGATGTCGAGAAACGCGCCGAAGCTCGCCAGGAATCCCCCGCGGACTTCTTCCTTCCAGAGGACGTCATGGAGATACACTCGCAGGGTGTTAAACCCGATGTCGCTTGCCCAGCCCAGCTCCCGCCGGATGGCTTCAGGATCAAACGTCTCCGGTTGGAACATCTCCACCTGGTTGATTGCGGTACTCGGCAGGAAGTTGCAGCCTACCAGCCAAGGTTGAGCGTCATACCATTCGTTGGCTCTTTTCTCGCTCCACTTTTTCATAGCCGTATCTTTTCCCCAATATTAGTCCTTGCGCTTGCCGGAGGAACACCAGATCAATTGCATTCAGGCGTCATGTTACGATAACAAATTCCTCGCGGCTGGAAGCTCTCGTTTCGGGATGCTTGTCGACACCTCCAATGGCCGCTTTTTGATGCACGGATCGAGACCCCGTATGAAACGATATCGATTGTTACTGCTCACAGTTCTTGTCGTGGTTTTGCCCCAACCTGGCTGGACGCAGAGTGTTGCCCCTTCCTCGGACTCCAAACCCAATATTCTCATCATCCTCGCCGATGATCTTCACTGGCGCGACCTTGGAACCACTGGGAACCCGGATGTTTACTCGCCAAACATTGATCAACTGGCTCGTGACGGCATGCGGCTCAACGGCTTCTTTGCCTCCTCCTCCGTGTGTTCACCGCTGCGTCATGCACTTTATACCGGGTTGTATCCGGTTCGCAGCGGGGCCTATCCCAATCACACCATGGTCGATCCGGAAACGCGCAGTGTTTTTCATCACCTCAAAGATCTTGGTTATCGGGTTGGTCTCCTCGGCAAGACGCACATCAGTCCGGCGGTTGCTTTTCCTTTCGAAAATATTTCGTCCAGGACCGCCGAAATCGACGAGGCAGCAGCCTTCTTTAATCGAGACGAGCAGCAACCCTGGTTCATGGTGTTTGCCTCCAACGAACCTCACGCCCCTTGGCGCAGTGGACCGAGGGAACGCTACGATGCGAATCAACTGACCCTGCCTTCCTGGCTTCACGACAACCAGGTTACGCGCAACGCGCTAGCGGACTATTACGCGGAGATTAGTGGTCTGGACGAGCAGGTTGGCAGGTTGCTTCAATTCATCGAAGCGGCGGGCCAGGCGTCCAGGACCATGGTTTGGTTCTTCAGTGAACAGGGCAGTCAATTGCCCTACGGCGGCAAGTGGAGTCTCTATGACAACGGCATTCGCGTGGCCGGTTTTGTTCGTTGGCCCGGCCGCATCCCATCTGGCAGCTCAACCAATGCGATGCTTCAATACATTGATGTCGTCCCCACCCTGGTCGAGATCGCTGGGGGAAATCCACAGGAGTCGGACACGGGTAGCACCGGCGCGCCAGACGGAAAACGCGGGTTTGACGGGCGGAGCTTTTTGCCGGTGTTGCAAGGGGATCGGAGCGCGCACCGGCAATACGTCTTTGCGCAACATACTACGGTCGGGGTGTTCGGTTACCGAGAACCCTACCCCAGCCGTGCGGTACGGGACGACCGCTATAAGCTGATCCGCAATCTGGCTTTCGAAAATGAATTCTGGATCAATGGGATCCATGGTCACGCGGTTTACAAGTCCTGGCAGGAGGACGCTGAAAAGGATCCCGGCCTGGCGCGACGCGTCAAGTTCTTGTCCCATCGCCCGGAAGTGGAGTTGTATGACCTCGAGAATGATCCCTTTGAGCAGAACAATCTGGCTGGCCAAACTGAGTATCGGAAAATCGAATCTCGTTTGGGGAAGGAACTGGATAGCTGGATGCAGCAGCAGGGTGACCTGGGTCTCGAGACAGAACTCAAGGCCAAATCGCGTCAGCCCCCGAGCCTGAAAAAAGAAATAGAACAAAAGAGGCGTACTGGCAAGTTACCTCCTGCTGGTGGGTTGGAGTAATCTAGACCAGGGCCGAACAAAAGGAGTTCAGATATGTCTGTTTCACTATATGACGCCAGCGTCGCCCGTTTTCTGCAATCCCTCGGTGCCGTATCAGGTTACCTCGACAAGGGTAGGTCTCACTGTGAGGAAAACAACATAGCCCTGAACGAGATCGTCGAGACTCGCCTCTATCCGGATATGCTGCCGTTTCGGTTTCAGATAATCCAGGTTGTATCCCACTCCATGGGTGCGATAGACGGCGCGCAGGCAGGGGAATATTTGCCGAAGCCAGCTGCGGAGGATCTTGACTACCAGGCACTGCAGGATCTTGTGGCCGAGGCGCAATCCGGTTTGCAGCAAGTCACCGCCGAGGTGGTGAACGGATTAGAAGGCAAGGAAGTACGCACGCCCTGGTGGCCCTTTACCGCCGAGGGCTTTCTGATGTCGTTCTCACTACCCAGTTTTTATTTTCATGTCACCACGGCGTACGACATCTTGCGAACAAAAGGTGTGCCGGTTGGCAAGCTTGATTTCTTGGGTCAGCTGAAAATCAAAACTCAAGCTTCCTTGTAAATCTATACAGTACTCTTTATTGGTTTTTCAGCAGTTAACTTGTCAATAGCCCTGGATCAAAGGAAACTTCAACTATGAATGTGCTACAAAAAAACAACGCAACACCCGTTCTTCTAGCCTTTTCACTGTTTTTGGTTTCGTCGATTTCCGGATTGTCAGCGAATCCGATGCATATGCCCACGAAGATGCCGATGGCCAAGGCGGAGTCGGTCGGCATGTCGACCGAAGTCTTGAGTCGTATCGACGAAATGATGCAGGAACAAATCGACGCCGGGCGTATCCAGGGCGGGGCTACAATCGTAGCCCGACGCGGCAAGGTCGTTCACTTCTCGACGCATGGAGAAATGGATGTCGAAAAGGGCCGTGCCATGGAGCCCGACGCATTATATATTATGGCCTCCTCGGCGAAGCCCGTGATTGGCGTTGCCACGCTGGTTTTAGTTGACGAAGGGCTGATAAGTCTGAACGATCCGTTATCGAAATTCATCCCGGAATTCGCCAATCAGAAAGTTGCGGTCCCAGCCAAGTCGGCGAATGGGGATGGCAAAAAAGAGTGGAGCAAGGGGAAAGGCGACAACAAGGGCAGAGGCAAAGCCAACATGGGCAAGGGAGATGATCCGGAGCAGCATCTCGTGCCTGTCAAGACGCCGCTGACTATTCACCATCTGCTCACGCATACGTCTGGTCTCACGGGTGGTGGAATCGAACGCACCAAAGAGGATTCGTTTGCGGCCTACGTTCCCAAGCTCGCGCAGGCGCCGGTGATTTTCCAACCTGGGACGCGGTGGGCCTACAGCAATGTGGGCTTCCATGAAGTATTGCCACGCATCATCGAAATCGTCACTGAAACCCCATTTCATGAATTCATGCAGGAACGGTTGTTCAATCCGCTGGAGATGAATAACTCGTATTTCCATGTGCCGAGCGAAAAAGTATCCAAACGTGTCGTAATCGCGGGTCTCGACTTCAAGGAGAAGGGGAGCGGTGGGCTTGTCAGTGCGGCCGAAGATTTTCTTCATTTCGAGCAGATGCTGCTCAATGATGGCGAGCTTTTTGGGCGCCGATTGTTGAGTCCGGCGATCGTGAAGATGATGAGCAGCAATCAGGTTGGTGACCTCTTTGCGACTTCAGGCAAGGGTGTGAAGGCACAAAATGGAATGGGTTTCGGATACGGTGTTGCTGTCACACTGGATCCGATCACCGCAGGCAGTAGCCGCGGGAAAGGCGCTTTCGGATGGGGCGGCGCGGCCGGCACGGTGTCCTGGACGGATCCCAAAAACGAGTTAGTTGGCGTGCTCATGCTGCAACAGCCGGGCGCCGGCGGGGATTTCGCAGAAATCGTTCGAGAGGCGATTATCGAATAGGCACGTCGGCAGGGAACTTATATGCTCCGGGCCAGCCACTTTCGCCGCGAAAGCCGCCGCCCTTTCTGGTGTGCCGTGTTTTCGCGGCGCCCAAGCGCCGCTATCATCCCGTCTAACTTGCTAATGCCGCAAGTCTGAAAGGCCGCTCGCTTCCGTATCCGATCCCCATGGACCTGCTCTCGGACATCTTGAATCTGTGGCTGCTCGTCGATGAGCCCATCGGCACCGTGCTGGGTCTCGTCGTCGTCTGGTTCCTGGTTCGCCAGAACGTTTGGGCGTGGCCGTTGGGCGTGGCATACGTCATCGTTTCCATCACGGTCCTGTGGGAGGCGCGACTCTACGCCAACCTGCTGCTGCATGTTGTCGCCTTCCTGCCGTTGAATCTGTATGGCTGGTACTACTGGTTGTTCGGCACCGAACAGCGGGAAGAGTTGCCCGTGACCCGCACGAGCAGGTCCGTGCTGGCCACTCTCGCGGTGATGTGTCTAGCCGTGGCGGCTGGCCTCGGCGCCTGGTTTGCCACGCAGACAGATGCTGCCTATCCGTTCTGGGACAATGGCGTATTCGCCATGAGCCTCGCCGCCATGTGGCTCACGGCGCGAAAGAAGATCGAGAACTGGATCGTCTGGTTCGTCGTCAACATCATCTCGGTAGCCCTCTACTCGCTACAGGGATTGGAGGGCTACGCGATTCTGTATGCGATCTACCTGGGCATGGCGGTCTGGGGCTACTTGACTTGGCGTCGGTCCATGAACGAGGCGGACACTCGCCAGTAGATCAGGCCTCCTCGAGCGTTGCGGCCAATCGCTCGGCGGCGTTTGCAAAGTCTTCCATGAACTCGTAGACAACCTGCCGCGCCGATGTCGTCGAGTTCATCAAGCCGACACCCTGGCCGACGAAGTAGGTGGCGAGTTGCTTCGCGCCGTTGTGACCGCCTTCCGCCAGTTGGGAGACGCGGCTTAGGGCGGGTTCGCTGACCAGCGCCTGCAGCGGCATGGGCAGTGGATCCGGGCTGTCGGCCTGATGCCAGGCGTCGGTCCATGAAGATCGAAGCTGGCGCGTGTATTTGCCCGTCCGGCTGCGCGAACGCACGGTCTGACGAGAGTTGGCGTGCAGCATCTTTTCCTTGACGACGGGCGCGGTTTCGGCCTCCGCCGTGGTGAGCCAGACGGAACCGCACCAGGCGCCGGCCGCGCCCATGGCCATCACTGCGGCCATCTGCCGGCCGGTGACGATGCCGCCGGCGGCGAGAATGGGAATGTCACCGTAGGGCTTGAGTGATTCCAGCACCTCGGGGACCAGCACCATTGTGGACACTTCGCCGCAGTGCCCCCCTGCCTCCGTCCCCGACACGATGATGATGTCGACCCCGGCCTCGGCGTGCTTGATCGCGTGCTCCCTGGCACCAGCCAGTGCGCCCACGACGATTCCCTTTTCCCTCGCCCGGTCGAGCATGAAGTCGGGCGGCACGCCGAGGGCATTGACCACCATCCTGACGGGGTGGGCGAATGCGGCGTCGAGGATCACCGAGGCACCCATCTCGCGCATGTTGTCGCCGTGGTGGTCACCGATATCACGGTCCCAGAGCCCCTTTGTGTCGATGCCGTGCTGGGCGAGTATCGACTCGACGTGGGCCTTATGCTCGGGCGGGATCCGCGCCTCGATTTCAGCGGCGGAGATGGCGCTCTCCTTGCTGTCCAGGCTGGTCGGCACCAGGAGGTCGACGCCGTATGGGTTCCCGTTGACCTGGTCGTCGATCCAGCGCAGTTCGATGTCGAGGGATTCTGCGGTGTGACCGACGCAACCGAGCACGCCGAATCCGCCGGCATTGCTGACGGCGGCAACCACGTCTCGGCAATGGCTGAAAGCGAACAGCGGGAACTCGATGTCGAGCATGGAGCAGACTTTGTTGTTCATGGGCGTGCTCGGGGACTCTGGGAGACTCGAAGACTATCAAATGCCCAACGGCGTGCCGGTCGGAATGGCCTGAGTGTTCGGTCCTCCGATTTGGTCGGCGGGCTAGGGATCGGGGCTTCTTCCCAGAACAAAGTCTGGGACGGGGCCAGGTCACCCTCTCGCGCTCCCCGGCTGAGGGCTATTCGTGCGAGGGGTTACCCCCTCGCGCTCCCCGGCTGAGGGCTATTCATGCGAGGGGTCACCCCCTCGCGCTCCCCGGCTGAGGACTATCCATGCGAGGGGTTACCCCCTCGCGCTCCCCGGCTGAAGGCTCTTCATGCGAGGGGTCACCCCCTCGCGCTCCCCAGCTGAAGGCTCTCCTTCAACTGGCGGATTGCTGCGGTCAGGAGGATTGCATCGTATGCGTCGGGCGAGTCGGTGTCTGAAACAGGTACGGCGATATCGGGATCGATTCCCGAAGCCTGTATCGAACGGCCGCTCGGCGTGTAGTAATGCGCGGTCGTCAACTTGATCGCCCGCTTGCCCTCCAGCTCGAGCACCGACTGCACCGATCCCTTGCCGTAGCTCGTCGTGCCGACAAGGGTCGCCCGGCCGTGATCCTGGAGCGCGCCGGCGACCACTTCCGCGGCGGAGGCAGAACCCTCGTTGATGAGGACCACGAGGGGGGCGCCGTCCAGGATGTCGCCGTCCTCGGCCATGAACCTGATCTCGGCTTCTCGGTCCCGGCCCTCGGTATAGACGATCAGACCCTCGTCGAGAAACTCGTCGGCGACATCCACCGATGCCCCCAGGACACCGCCGGGATTGTTGCGAAGGTCGATGATCAGGCCAAGCAATCCTCCCTCGCTTTCCTCGGCGAGCCGTTGCACGGCCGCGCGCAGGTCCCGCGGCGTCTTGTTCTGGAACTGGGCGATTCTCACGTAGCCGTAGCCGGGTTCGATCAACCGGGAGCGCACGCTGTTGACCCGGATATCCGCACGCACCAGGTCGAAGTCCAGGGGTGTCGCCGCGCCATCGCGCCGCACCCGCACGTGAACCTTCGTGCCGGGTTCGCCCCGCAGATCCTGGGCGGCCTCGCGGACGGTGCGCCCCTTGAGCGATTTGTGATCCACCTCGATCAGCGTGTCGCCGGGGCGGAGTCCGGCTTCGGCTGCGGGCGTGTCGTCCAGGGGCCTGACGATGGTGATGTAGCCGTTCACCAGTCTGATATCGACACCTATGCCGCCGAAATTGCCGGTGGTGTCTTCGCGCAGGTCGGCAAGTGCCGCGGCATCCAGGAACGAAGAGTGCTTGTCGAGACCGTCGACAATGCCGCGTATGGCGTTTTCCGTGAGAGTCTCTTCGGCGATCGGTTCCACGTACGCATCTCGTACGCGGCGCAAGACGATGCCGAGCGATGATGCGTCTCGCCCAGGGCGCAGCTCTCCGACAAACTCCTGGAACGCCACGATACCGAACGCAACGCCCATGGTCATGCTTGCCATGATGGCCAGCAGTGTCAACGATCTAAGCCGCATCGCAGGGATTGTAGCCCGTCCGTAGACCTTCTCGCAGGGGAGGGTCAGCGAGAAGGGTGATCCGGTTATTCGCGGCGCAACCAGGCCGCAGGATTGGTCGGATGCCCGTCGGCGCGCACTTCGAAATACAGGCCGCTGACCCCCTGTCCACCGCTCTGTCCCGCCGAGGCGATGGTTTCGCCGCCTTCGACCCAGTCTCCAGCCTGCTTCAGCAGGACATCAGCGTTGCCATACAGGGACATGTAGCGGTTGCCGTGGTCAATGATGGTGAGCAGTCCGAAACCGCGTAGCCAACCTGCGAAGACGACCCGGCCGCCGTGGATGGCATTGATTTCGGTACCGTCGGGTGCGGCGACATAGATTCCCTCCCACTTCAGCCGGCCGTCGGCGCGTGGATCGCCGAAACGGTGCAGCACCCGGCCGGCGACAGGCCAATGCATCCGGCCCTTGCTTGTGGCGAAGGATACGCCGGGCGTTTCGCTCAACCGTTGGCGAATCTCGGCCAGCAGCGTCTGCAGGCGTTGGCGGTCGCGGACGAGTTGATCGCGGGACACCGTCTTGTCCTGCATTTCCCGGCGCAGCGACTCGACCAGCGTTTCTCGCTCGCGGCGGCGCTCCCCGAGCGTTGCCGTTCGCAACTGCATTTCGTCTTCCCGCGCTGCCAGCAACGATTCCCGGTCGCGCGTGGCCTGACCGATCTCTTCGATCTCTTCCAGGGTGCGGGCGTACGCGTCGAGGGCGTCGAGCCGAGCGCGGACGAAGTACCGGTGGTAACGGACGATCCTGTCGACCGTATCCGGGTCTTCGCGGTTGAGCAGCATCTTGAAGATATCCGTTCCGCCGAGCCGCTGCGCCGCACGCACATGGCGGGCTATGCGACGGGCCTGGTCGATGCGACGCTCTTCTACTTCGCGGCGCTGGTCACGGAGCGACGCGAGCGAATGCTGCACCTCGGTGATTTCCGCGTGAAGATCCCGGACGCGCCGATTGAGGTCGGCGACTTCGTCGTCCGCCCGGGAAATCTCCGCCTGGAGCGTTGCGAGGCGACTGTCGGCCTTCTCAAGCCAGATGTTGAGCGCGCCGAGTTCGCGATCGACCTCGTCGAGACGCTGTTCCGCGTCGGCTGCATCCGTCTGGGCCTGAACGGCACTGGCCGCGAGCAGGCAGAGGGCGAAGGCCGTGCCCCCGAACCCTAGCGCTAGGCCCCGGCACGTCAAGCGCGTCGCCGAGCCTGCTCGCTGGCGAACAGGGAACGTCCGGTCATTTCGCGTGGCTGTGGCAGGCCCATCAGTGCCAGCATTGTCGGGGCGACGTCGCACAGGGTGCCGCCATCCCGGAACGTGAGTGCCGAGGGACCAAGGTAGAGCAAAGGCACCGGTGCCGACGTATGCGCGGTGTGCGCCTGGTCTCCATCGCGCATGCGCTCGGCGTTGCCGTGATCCGAAGTGACGAGGCATTGTCCGCCGCGCTTTTCGAGCGCAGCCGCGATGGCGCCGAGGCTCTCGTCGAGGGTCTCGATCGCGGAGACGGCGGCGTTGAATACGCCTGTGTGGGCGACCATGTCGGCGTTGGCGAAGTTGCAGATGATGGCGTCGTAGCTGTCCTCATCGATGGCGTCGATCACGTGGCGCGTGACCTCGGTCGCGCGCATTTCAGGCTCGAGGTCATAGGTCGCCACTCTCGGGGACGGCACCAGTATGCGGTCTTCGCCCGCATACGGCTGTTCCCGTCCTCCGGAAAAGAAGAACGTCACGTGGGCGTACTTTTCCGTCTCCGCGATGCGAAGCTGGCGTTTGCCGAGCCTGGCCAGATGTTCGCCGAGAGTGTTGCCAGGCATCTGGGGCTCGAAGGCGCACGAAGCGTCGATGTCGTCGGCGTAACGGGTCAACATGACGAAGTCGGCCAGTACCGGCGCCCGCGAGCGGGGGAAACCGTCGAAATCGGAGTCCACGAAGGCACGCGTGAGCTGTCGAGCCCGGTCGGCGCGGAAGTTCATGAACATCACGACATCCCCATCGCGGATAGAGACGGGTGCCTGGCCTTCGGGGCAGACCAGGGTGGGTTTGACGAATTCGTCGCTTTCGCCGCGGGCGTAGGCCGCTTCGAGGGCAGAGGCGTCGTCGTCGAATCGGTACTCTGCCGCACCCTGAACCAGCATGTTGAAGGCGGTCTCGGTGCGGTTCCAGCGGGCGTCCCTGTCCATCGCGTAGTAGCGGCCGCAGAGGGAGGCGACGTGGCCATCGAACCGCGCGAGACTCGCTGATGCGCTTCTTGGCGGGGTGTCGCGTCCGTCCAGGAAGGCGTGCAAATGGACCGTGACGCCGGCGTCGGCGGCGAGTTGGATCAAGGCTGCAACGTGGTCTTCGTGGCTGTGGACGCCGCCGGGGGATACGAGCCCCATCACATGCAGCGCGCTTCCCGCCGACCTTTCGATCGCCGCACGAATGGCCGCATTGTTCTGAAAGCTGCCGTCATCGATGGCGTGCGAGAGCCGGGACAGTTCCTGGCGAACGATGCGGCCTGCGCCGAGATGCATGTGTCCGACCTCGGAGTTGCCCATCTGACCGTCGGGGAGGCCGACATCGGTGCCCGAAGCCGAGAGCAGGGTGCGGGGTGCGTTACGCCACCAACGATCCCAGTTGGGCGTGCGCGCGGCGTGAATGGCGTTGTGGCGGGCCTCTTCGCTATGGCCCCAGCCGTCGAGCACGACCAGAAGCGTTGTTGACATCGGCGATCAATCTCACCGGCTTCGGTGGTGCGCTTATTCTATAATATTGCGCCTTCCCGCACGCGCCCCGAGAGTTTGCGGCACGGATAGGAATAGATGGAACAACTCTTTGAATTTATTGGTAATCACTACATTCTGAGTGGCCTCTTCGTGGTTTTGATGGGGCTTTTCGTCAGGAATGAGGTGCAACGCGGCGGACGTGCTGTCAGCGCGCAGCAGCTCGTTGACCTGATCAATCGCGAGGGTGCGGTGGTGGTGGACGTGCGGGACAAGAGGGAATTCGGTGAAGGGCATATCGTGGATGCGCTGAACATTCCCCACTCGGCGATTGCCAGCCGCATTGGCGAGCTGGAGAGACACAAGGTCAAGCCGGTGGTGGTCGCCTGCAAGATGGGGCAACACTCCGGTGCCGTAGGGACGATCCTGCGCAAGGCGGGCTTCGAGAACGTGGCGCGCCTGCGCGGCGGCATCACGGAGTGGCGCAATCAGAACCTGCCGGTTGTAAGGGGATCTTGACGATGGCTGAACCGCAGGTTGAGGTGCGGGTGCAGGTCGAGCGGGTCTACCTGAAGGATCTCTCGTTCGAGTCGCCGAAAGCACCGCAGGTGTTCGCCAGCGAGTGGAAGCCGAACGTCCACCTCGACATCAATACCACGGCGAATCGGATTTCCCCGACCCGATTCGAAATAGTCCTCACGGCGACACTCTCGGCGAGGCCGCAAGGCGACGACACCTCGCCCGCGCTCATCATCGAAGTACAGCAGGCAGGGGTCTTTCTCATCGAGGGTGCGGACGGTCCCGCGCTAGAGCGGATTCTGGCCGTGGCGTGCCCCGACATCCTGTTCCCGTACGTGCGCGAAGCCGTGGACAACGTGGCGGCCAAGGGGACATTCCCGCCGTTCATGCTCGCCCCGGTGGACTTTCCCTCGCTTTACGAGCAGGCGGTACGCAACAGGGCCGAGGAGCGTGGTGACAGCGTCAACTGATCGCACGGCTCTCGGAGTCCCCAGCGGGTTCTCCTAGCGAGTGACGCACGTCGGGAAGTGACGCGATGGAGGATCCGATGGAATTAGAAGCGCTCGTACCCCAACTCCGCACCACGGACCTCGACCGCGCGATCCATTTCTATACCGGGAAGCTCGGCTTCGTGCTCTCCTTTCGCTACCAGGACTTCTACGCTGGTGTCCGCTGTGGCGACCGGATGATCCACCTCAAGCTGGTGGACGATCCCGACCCGGGCATCGACTTCGTTCGCAGCGGACAGCATCTTCACATCCATTTTGGCGTGCGCGACATCGGCGCCGCTTTCCGGCAGGTTCAGGACGCCGGGGTGAAGATCATCGAAGGAATTTCCGACCGCCCATGGGGCACCACCGAGTTTGTGATTGAGGACCCGGACGGGCACACGCTCTACTTTGGAAGTACTCTCGGACGCTCAGCAACAAAGTAACTGCGCCGACAGTAGTGAGGTCTCCATTGTCCAAGGTGGTCATCTCAACCTTTCAAACCCCAGTCTCGTCCTTTCTGCTGGCCATGCGTCACGTGGCTTCGATCTCGTGGCGTGCCGCTGTTGCCAGGAAGGCCGAGCGGGTCATGCGGCGCTGTTTAGCCTCGTCGTCGATGGCTTCCAGCAGGCCGCGGTCGAGCGAGATATTGACCCTTCGTGAGGAACCGCGGTCAAGAAGGAGCGGAATCAGCACGAGGTCAGCGTCGCGCCGCCAGTCCGCCAGTTCCGGGTCGGCCTTGATGGCGCCGATCGACCGGGGCACCGGAATCGCCTCGCCGTCGTTGGTCAGGCCCTCGACGTGGAAAGCCAGGGCTTCGCTGCCGTGGCGAACTGCGTCATCGACCGTGTCGCCGACTGACACGCAGCCCGGAAAGTCGGGGAAGCTGACACCGTAGCCGGTCTCGTCCCGGTGGATGAAGGATACGTAGCGCATCGGTTGGTCCTCCCTACACGTTCCATCCCGCCTGCCGGTAGATCGACGCCACCGTTCCACGCGGGATGTCCTTGTTCGGGTGCGGTACCGTGACCCGCCCCGCCTTGGCGGGGTGCGTGAACTGCCAGTGGCTGCCCCTCGTGGCGACATGCACCCACCCGTCCTGCCGGAGCATGCGGATGAGCTTTCCGCTGTTGCGTTCCAAGACCTGATTTATTGTGTATCAATATACACAATACTGCCTCTCGATCAACGACATCATGATTCAGCTTCGAAGCGGACTCGGGGCTCGCGGCCGGATGTTCAGTTCGAACCCGCATCATTCGCAGGCGCTTTCTGGATAAATCCGTCGAACAGCCCTCAAGGCGAGCGACGCGTTCGCGCAGGTAGGCCACGTCGGTCCTCACAGTGTTCAGTTCGGTGCGCGCATCGTTCAATTCGACCGCACCGGATTCATTTCGGTACGGGGCCGTGTAGACCCGTCAAGATCAGCCCGGCGAGCGCGACGCCGACGGCAAGTATCGATACGACTTCGGGCTCACGCTCTTCCCCCGTCAACGTCACTCGTGGACAGTTGAAGGCCCTGTCTCGCTTTTACTTGGGATCCGGTTCGCCAGGGGACACGTTGCGGATGAAACCCTCGAACAGGCCTTCAAGGCGCGCAATGCGTTCGCGTAGGTCGCCCACGTCCGCGCGCGCGTCGTGCAGTTCGATACGTACGCTGCGCAGTCCCGTCAGGGTCAGCCCGGCGAGCGCGACACCGACGGCAAGTATCGATACGATTTCCGGGCTCACGTGGTCCACCACCAAATCGAGGATTCGAGTCATTATTGCACAGCTCGTCGTGCCCTTTTGTGGGCGATCTCCGAAACTCCTGTGAGTGAAAACTGCTTGCTCCGAACGACATTAGCGAAGGGCCGCCGGTAAGCAGAGACTCACGCGAATCCCAACTGGCGCCACGCCTCGTAGACGGCGACGGCCACGGCGTTGGACAGGTTCAGGCTGCGGGAATGGGCCCGCATGGGAATGCGCAGCCTGTGGTCTGCCGGAAAGCGGGCGAGGACGCTCGCCGGAAGCCCCCGGGTTTCCGGCCCGAACAACAGCGCATCGCCGCCGCGGTAGCGGGGCGCGGTGTGGGGAATCGTCGCCTTCGCCGTGAACGCGAATACCCGGTCGGGCCGAACGCTCTCGAGATAGGTGTCGAGGTCTGGATACACGCGCACGTCGGCAAACTCGCGGTAATCGAGTCCCGCGCGCTTCAGGCGCACATGATCGAGTTCGAATCCCAGCGGCTCGATCAGCGAGAGCGAGGCGCCCGTATTCGCCGCCAGGCGAATCACGCTGCCCGTATTGGGCGGTATCTCGGGTTCGTAGAGGACGATGCGCGGCATGGTGTCCATGCGATGAATCTACCGCGAATCGGTCATCGAAGGGCCATCCCAGGGGCTCAACTCAAGGGTCCCGGCGGGTTCGCGTTCCAGAATCCCCGCTTGAACGGATAGGATAGTAGCGATCAGCCGCCACAGTGGCGGTGGTCCTGATCGAGGAGGGAGGATGTCGATGGACAATGGCAATCACTATGGTCTCCAACTGCCGGACGAGCTGCTCATGCTGCGCGATCAGATCCGGCGCTTCATGCGCGAGGAAGTCAAACCCATCGAGGACAAGCTGCCGCATGACGCGCTCGGATGCGGGCCGGAGGATCTCGCGCATCTACGCGGGATCGCCACGGAGATGGGACTCACGCGGTTGACCACGCCGGAGGAGTACGGCGGCAATGCCCTCAGCGCCCTGGCGCGGGCGATCGTCGCCGAGGAGGGGGCGAAATGCCGTCTCGGTGCATACAACCCGGCGCTGGGCGCGTTCGCCGGCGGGCCGCCGATCATCCTCTGGTCGGGAACGCCGCAGCAGATCGAGAAGTACGCCCTTCCCTGTATCGATGGAGAGAAGCGCGCGTTCGTCGCGCTTACCGAACCGACCGGCGGGTCGGATCCCCGCAACAACGTGCAGACCCGGGCGCGCAAGGAGGGCGACGTGTGGGTCCTGAACGGACGCAAGATGTGGATTACGGCGGCGGGCAGCGCGGACTACGGCATCATATTCGCACGTACCCGGGACGGTTCGCCGCCGCAGATCACGGCGTTCATCGTGGAACCGGACTTCAAGGGCATCGAGTTCAACGAGATCAAGGTCATTCGGGCGCTGTCGCCATACGAGATCGTGCTCGACAACTGCGAAGTGCCGGCGGAGAACGTGCTCGGCGAGGTGGGCGGCGGCTTCGGCGTGGCCCAAAACTGGCTGGTGGATGCGCGCATTCCCTATGCCGCCGGCTGCATCGGGATCGCCCAGGAAGCGTTGGACATGGCCTGCGGATGGGTCAAGAACCGTCCGGTCCGCGACGGCTTTTTGGCGGACAAGCAGGCGATCCAGTGGATGATCGCCGACTCCGAAGTCGAACTGCGCGCCGCCCGGCTGCTGATCTACGATGCTGCATCGAAGGTAGACGCCGGTGCGCCGGGAAAGGTGGATGCCTCGGTGTGCAAACTCTACGGCACCGAGACCGCCTGGCGCGTCGTGGATCGCGCGATACAGATGTTCGGCGGAATGGGCGTGGCCAAGGAGATGCCGCTGGAGCGCTGGTACCGGGAACTGCGCGTAAAACGGATCGGCGAAGGCCCGTCGGAGGTGCACCGCCTGGTGGTCGCGCGGGACAAGCTACGCAACACCGACGGCGGCAATTACTTCGGCTAAGTCGTGCTCGGGGGCAGGCCCAGGTCAGGACCTCCCCTCCAGTTCGGCGAGCTTGCGGGTGAGCGTGTTGCGGCCCCAGCCCAGGAGTTCGGCGGCATCGCGCTTGCGACCTCCGGTCTGTTCGAGCGCTGCCCGGATAAGGATGCGTTCCACTTCGGGCAGCGCCTTGGAAAGGACCCCCGTGCCGCCTGCGGCGAACTGCCCCTGCGCCCAGGTGCGCAGTCCGGCTTGCCAATCGGTTGCGACCCCGGCCGGGTCGTCGCCGCTGGTGAGTTCCGGCGGCAGATCCTCGACGAGGATCTCGCGGCCCGCGGCCATGACCGTAAGCCAGCGGCAGGTGTTTTCGAGTTGGCGCACGTTGCCGGGCCACTGCAGCGTCATCAGGTACTCCTCGGTCTCGGTGCGGAGTTGTTTCGGTTCTCCGCCGAGTTCGTTCGCAGCAGCCAGCAGGAAATGCCGTGCGAGGATGGGGATGTCCTGCGCCCTTTCCCTGAGTTTCGGCAGGTGGATGCGGATGACGTTCAGCCGGTGGTAGAGGTCTTCGCGAAAGATGCCGTCGCGTACAAGCTGCTCCAGGTTCTGGTGCGTGGCTGCGATGATGCGCACGTCCACCTTGACGGTTGAGCGGCCGCCGACGCGATAGAACTCGCCGTCCGCCAGCACCCGCAACAGGCGCGTCTGCGTATCTGGCGGCATGTCTCCTATCTCGTCGAGAAACAGCGTGCCGCCGTCGGCCTGTTCAAACCGGCCCAGGCGTTGCGAGTTCGCTCCGGTGAATGCCCCTCTCTCGTGGCCGAAGAGGTCGGACTCGATCAGGTCCCTTGGTATCGCGGCCATGTTCAGGGCCACCAGTTGTCCGCTTGAACGCGGGCTGTGGCGATGCAGTGCCTGCGCCACGAGTTCCTTGCCGGTACCGGACTCGCCCTGGATCAGCACGGTGATATTCGACTGCGCCAGGCGACCGATGGCGCGGAACACTTCCTGCATGGCCGGCGCCTGGCCGATGATCTCCGCCGCGGGACTCTCCTCGGTTGGTCCTTCTGTCGCTGCGGTCTCGCGGTGGTGTGCCACGGCTCGCCGCACGGTGGCGACCGCATCGTCGACGTCAAACGGCTTGGGCAGGTATTCGAATGCGCCGCCCTGGTAGGAACTGACGGCCACCTCGAGGTCGGAGTGGGCGGTCATGATGATGATCGGGACCGTGGGGTGCGTTTCCTTCACCGAGGCCAGGAGTTCGAAACCGTCCGCGCCAGGCATGCGGATGTCGCTGACAATGGCGTCGGGCTGTGCGGTCTGGATCTGTTGCAGCACAGCGTCGCCCCTGGCAAACGACCGTGTCGTGAAACCCGCCTGCTCGAGGGCGCGCTCAAGCACCCAGCGGATTGACCGGTCGTCGTCCACGACCCAGATGTTGGCACTCGACGCTTCAGTCATCGTTCGGCTGCTCCAGTGGTATGTACAGCGCGAATGCCGTCTTCCCGGGCGCGCTGTCGCACTCCATCACGCCGCTGTGCTGACCGATGATGTTCTGGGTGATGGAAAGACCAAGTCCCGTTCCATCGGGCCGGCCGCTGATCATCGGGTAGTAGATGCGGTCGGCGATGTCTGCCGGTATCCCCGGACCGTTGTCGACAATTTCGACCTTGACGACCACGCGGTGCCGGTGGCGCCCGATGGTGTATTGCCGCACGGCGCGGGTCGACAGGCTGATGCGCGGACCCGGCGTGTCGACCAACGCTTCCTTGGCGTTGCGCGCGATGTTGAGTATCGCCTGGATCAGCTTGCCGGGATCGCCCTCGATTTCAGGCAGGCCCAGGTCGTAGTCGCGCACGAAGACAATGCGGTTCGGGCACTCGGCTTCGATAAGCTGCACGACACGCTCGAGGACGCGATGAATGTTGACCTGTTCGAATCGTGGCCGCTCGTTGGATCCCAGCATGCGGTCGACCAGGTTTCTCAGGCGGTCCGCTTCCTCGATGATGACCTTCGTGTACTCCCGCTGGCCTCCGTTCGTCAGTTCCCTTTCGAGTAGCTGCGCGGCCCCGCGTATGCCCCCCAGGGGATTCTTGATTTCGTGCGCAAGTCCGCGCACCAGCTTGCGCGTCGTTTCCTGCAGTTCGAGGTGTTCATCGCCTCGATTGATCCTCAAGAATCGGTCGAGCGGTTCGATCTCGATCAGGAGTTCGCCGTTGTCGAGCAGTTCGACCGAGTAGTCGGCGCGCAGGTCGCCGTGGCCGTTGCTTTTGAGCACCGCCCGACGCTTGGTGTATGGCTGGCCTGTCTCAAGGGTGTTTCTGAGCGCCGACGCCCGCTCGGCGGGATCGACGAACAGCTCGCGCACTTCCTTGCCGACGATGCGCTGGGAGGACTTGCCGAAGAGGGATTCCGCCGCCTGGTTGAGGTAGCCGACGCGCAGCGTGTTGTCCAGAACGACCACAGCCGTGGCGAGCTGATCAAGTATCTCTGGGGCCTGGGCCATCATTTTGTCGCGCCGTTTGTGCCCGCGAAAACCGGACTGGAGATAGCGCTGCAAAAATCGGTCCATATGCATTCGCGGTCCGTGGGCACCGTATTGGCTGGGATTTTCCCGGTGCCGTGCAACAAGTTGAGAAATGTGTGCACCAAAATAGTGCGTTGCCCCGTGGGCGTCAAACTGTCAAAACTCTCAAGGGCCGGGACTATCGGCGTTGTCCCGTGGCCGCGCGAAGCAGGTGGAAACGGACGGGGGCACTCTGAATCAGGACGTTGTGCTCCCGGTCCAGGACGGCGATTCGCACCGTGTGGGGGCCTCGCGCGACTCCCGTGAGCGCGAATTCAATGTCGTTGTGGGTTTCGGCAGGGGAGCGGACACTGTCTTGCAGGGCTTCGAGCGATGTCATGGCGCCGTTCACGAGCAATACCACGCGGTGATCTTCGCGCATCCTGGGCTCGATTCGCCCTGTCACGCGTACATTGCCCCCGTTGCGACGAATCGTCTCTCCATCGCCCGGGCCGGTGACGGACAGGGATCGGTAAGATCCCGTCACATCCGCCGGCGGAGGAGCGGGGACGGATTCCTTTGGTTCTGCGGGGATGTAGGTGTTGACTCCGGGAAGTGCGACCTCCTGCCGGTCTGCGGCGGCTCGGTCCGCGAATACGGTGATGCCTTGCGCATCTTCGTATCGGTAGATCTTCGTATCTGCGTCTGCCAATGCCGCCAGCGCGAGCAGCGCGCCAGAGAGCCGCCTCGCCGTCACGGGAGACCGTGGCAGACGCAGGATCTGCAATCGAACTGGCCCCGTCATCAGGCAGGGAGTTTGCCTCGAAACGTGTGTTGAGCCTGACAGCCGGGGTCGGCGCCAGGTGTAGGACCGCGCACCTTCGATGCGCGGGAAATTGCACTTGCCGGCGAACCGTGATGGCGGCGTGGTGCCGCCATCGCAGTTCGCTCGAGGGGTTGGATCAGACGGAGTAGTACATCTGGAACTCGGCGGGGTGCGTGGTCATGCGCAGCACTTCCACTTCTTCCTGCTTGAGTTCGATGTAACCGTCGATCTGGTCATCGCTGAAGACGCCGCCGGCGGTCAGGAAACCGCGGTCGGCATCGAGTTCTGCGAGCGCTTCCTCCAGCGAAGCGCACACGGTGGGAACGCCTTCGAGTTCCTCCGGGGCCAGATCGTAGAGATCCTTGTCGAACGGGTCGCCCGGGTGAATCTTGTTCTGAATGCCGTCGATGCCCGCCATCAGCATGGCCGCGAAGGTCAGGTACGGATTGCCTGCGGAGTCCGGGAAGCGGACCTCGGTGCGATAGGCCTTCGGATTGCCTCCCTGCACGTAGGGAATCCGGACGCCAGCGGAACGGTTGCGCGCCGAATAGGCGAGCAGGACCGGCGCTTCGAAGCCGGGCACCAGGCGCTTGTAGGAGTTGGTGGTCGCGTTGGTGAATGCGTTGAACGCCCGGGCGTGCTTCATGATGCCGCCGATGTAGTAGAGGGCAGTTTCCGACAATCCGGCATAGCCGTCACCGAAAAACACGTTTTCGCCACCCTTGGAGATGGACTGGTGCACGTGCATGCCATTGCCGTTGTCGCCCACCAGCGGTTTGGGCATGAATGTCGCCGTCTTGCCGTAGGCCTGCGCTACGTTGTGCACGCAGTACTTGTAGATCTGCAGTTCGTCCGCCTTTTTGACCAGCGTGTTGAAGCGTGCGCCGATCTCGCCCTGGCCGGCGGTCCCCACCTCGTGGTGGTGTACCTCGATCTCTATCCCCATGGCCTGCATCGCGCTACACATCGCGCTCCTGAGGTCGGCGCCGGAATCGACCGGCGGGACCGGGAAGTACCCGCCCTTGACCCTTGGACGGTGGCCCAGGTTGCCGCCTTCGAATTCGGTGTTCGACTCCCAGGCGGCTTCCTCTGCGGATACCGCGTAGGAGCACCCGGACATGTCGACCTTCCAGCGGACATCGTCGAAGACGAAGAACTCGGCTTCCGGGCCGAAGAAGGCTTCGTCGCCAATGCCGGTCGAAATCAGGTACTGCTCGGCAAGCCGGGCGGTCGAACGGGGGTCGCGTCCGTACGGCTGCATCGTCGTGGGCTCGATGATGTCGCAACGCACGTTGACGGTCGTATCGTCGCGAAAGGGATCGACCACGGGGGTCGTATCGTCCGGCATGAGCATCATGTCGGATTCGTTGATGCTCTTCCATCCGGCGACGGACGAGCCGTCGAACATGATGCCGTCCGCGAAGGCTTCCGCGTCCAGGCGGCCCGCCGGGATCGTCGTGTGCTGCTCCTTGCCCTTGGGGTCGGTAAATCGCAGGTCCACCCACTTCGCATCGTTGTCGCTGATCAGTTTTAACGTGTTTTCTGCCATTTCGGATTCCGCTCCGTTGTTTTGCAAAAATTGATTGACTTGGCGAAGCCGCCGTGACGCCGCCGACGAACCGAAGTTCGAGGAACTCGACCTCTTTCTGCTGGTTCCCTATGTGTTAAGCAATATCGGTGCCATGCGGCGTCCTCGTTGCCTTGCGGCACATTGCAGGCGAAACAGGCGCGCGCGTACGGCCGAACTCCACTACTCGGCACTCTTGTCGGCACTCTTGTCGGCACACTCTTGACACACTGGGTGTGACCGATGGTGCCTGCCGTGGTGCACGACTCGGCATGATGCACCGTTCTGGTGCGTGTTAGTGCGTGTCGGTGCGTTGGTTACGCCGTTTCGTCCGGGTTCAAGTCTCGCACACTTCGATAGTGATGCGAATACACCCGCGATCCTGCTCGGTCGAAACCACGACATGGCCGTGAACGCGGGACCACGCCGGAATGTCCTGCATCACACCGGGATCGGTCGCGAGGATATCGAGCAGTGTCCCCGGAGCGAGGTCGTGGACACGCTCCTGGGTGCGAATGACCGGCAGGGGGCAGAGCAGTCCGCGGGCGTCCAGTCGTTGACGGTTTTCTTGCGCCACACAGACCTCAGTCGGCGGTGCCGTCAGACATGCCACGATGCCGGCAGGTCCGTCGGCGACAACGGTTCGACGTTGAGCATTTCCACCACACCATCGGTGTGGTGGGCGCTGACGTCGACGCGCGGCAAGGTGCGGCCCCGGCTATAGCGGGCCAGAATGCGCGCGGCAAGCGTCAGGTCACGGCGCTTCGGCGCGCCATCGATCAGCGCCAGCGGTCCGGGGAACCCGGTGGTTCGCATGTGCAGAAAGCGCTTGCGATAGCCCTCGAGGTATCGGTTCTCGCCTTCCTCGCGCCCGACGATCAGCTTGTAGTGGCTGGCGGGTCGGATGTGGCGTCCCACCTTGAGCAGCATGATGTCGTCGAGTTCGTAATCTCGCTCGCCACGGGCGTCCCACAGGTCCTGCAACTTCGAGGCGTATTGGGCGTCCGTCAGGAAGCAGCAGCCGCCGGCCGGCTGTGCATAGTCCGAAAAGCCGAACGACTCCGCCAGCGCCATCTGCGGCTTGCGGTTGCGGCCATGGAAACCGTACAGGGCGGCGCGGTCCACCCAGCCTTCGCGTTCGGGTCTTGTCGGGGTCAGGTTCTTTGCGCACAGGGGCCGCAGCAGGAGGTCGTCGGCGCCGGATTCGCGCGCGATGATCGGCATGGTTTCCTTGCGCTGCGACTTCGGCCGTTGACCGATCACCTCGCCGGTTAGGACAAAGTCGAAATCCCGCTCCTCCATGCCCCATGCCAGGGCCTTGTTGACCATGAAGATCTTGCAATCGAGGCATGGGTTCAGGTTCTGGCCATAGCCGTACTTCGGGTTGATCACGATGTCCTTGTACTCGGAGGACACATCGATGATGTGCAGCTTGATGCCGAGCTGCTCCGCGACCCAGAGCGCGTTATTCCGGCGCGGCCTGGACCGGTGTTTCTCGCGGATGGCATGGGTGTGGCCCTCCACGCAGAAACCGGTGTAGAAATTGAGTCCCTCGACATGCACGCCTTGCTCCTGGACGACCTTTGCCGCCAACATGGAGTCGAGTCCGCCGGAGATGAGCGCAATGGCTTTCTTCATGCAACGTATTGTAGCCGGTCGGTGTCCCGGCTTCGCCCGCTACGGAGGTCGGAAATGGCGACGCCGGCACGGGACGCCACGCGCGACGTTCCTGTCGGGCCCGCGTGAAGGGGGCCTGCCGTGAGGGCGTTGTGCCAACGCGTTGCCGGCGCATCGGTCGCCATCGGCGGCGACACCGCGGCGCGAATCGACCACGGGCTGCTCGTTTTCCTGGGGGTGTTCCTTGATGACACCGAGGCACAGGCGGAACGGTTGGCGGCGAAGACCCTCGCGCTACGCGTTTTCGCCGACGCGTCGAAGCCGATCAACCGCTCCGTGGTGGATGTCGGCGGCAGCGTCCTGGTCGTCTCGCAGTTCACGCTGGCAGCGGACACCTCGCGAGGCAACCGGCCGAGCTTTGGGCACGCAGCGGAACCGGAAAGGGCCAGCGCTCTCTACGAACACTATGTCGCGGCGATGAAACAGCGCTGGCAGCACGTCGCAACCGGCGTCTTCGGTGCCGACATGCAGGTCAGCCTGGTCAACGACGGCCCGGTGACGATTCTGCTCGAAGGCTAACAGCCTGTCGGACTTGCCGCGTTAGCGGCAAGATCGACAGAGTGGTAGGTGGGCTTGTCCGATAACGATCGGACCACAACATATTGATTCTGAGAAATATATCGTTCCAATCGCGCACTCAGTTACCACGGCGATGCCCACATGCACGCGTCGCGCTTTCTTAGAGGCTATGCCCACTTCGATAGGCGCGCAGTTGCACTCATCTCCGCTGCGATGCCGATGTCATTCAAGGTAACCGTCGGGCGCCTGGTGCACGGAGTCATTCATGTAGCGCCAGTGCGCGATGACTCGCCTACGATGATCTGGACGTGCGGCGACGGCAAATAGAGGGGAGATGGTGCCCCTTTCGGTGGAGGCGGCAGTCGGGGATCTGCGCATCGGAGGGTGAAACCGGATACCCCGCCGGCTGAAACTGCCGGATGGCAGGGAGTCCGATCCCGCGCGATCACATTCTGAACACTGCCTCAGCAGAGAAATTCCATCAACACAATGATTTAACTAGACTTGTTGACGTTTGTGCAGAACGGGTACGGGAGCAACTACTGGTTTGGTGGTAGGAACGCGCGCCCCGTGGCGGCACGTTTTACGACTTGATGGGACCGGCCGCGGCAAGCCCCGGCAACGGTCGCGGTTTCCCGTTGCGGTGGGAATGCCGGAGCCGTTGCGAAAGCCGACGATGCTGTGGAGCAGACTCAGCGGATCGGAAGCAGGTCAATGGGCAGGGCGCGGGTCCGTGGCTTCGGGACGCTACACCGGGCGGGCCGGAGGAATACCAGCGAGAAATGAGGGGTTGGCGCTTGTGACGTTGGCAGGGAATGAGTAGTAGAGTCTGTCTGTCCGTTAAGAAGAACAAAAAATAGATGATTAACTCGCGTTACTCGAGCATAACGCTAATTTTTCTCGACTTGCAAGCGGCATATGCAACTTTGTTCTTGTTGCCTCGGAGTCGGGCCACGGCGCTTCTCGCCGCTTCCTGCCCGCGCGTGTAGCGGCCCGGCATCGCAGGCGACGTCCAGCGCCCGATCACCTGAAGTTCCACCAGCGACACGCCGCGCTCGGCCAGCGACTGGGCGGCGCCGACGCGGAGCGAGTGACCCGATACGCGCCGGGCGATCCCGGCTTGGGCCGCCCGGCGTTTGATCGCTGCGCGGATGGCGCTGGTTCCCAGACGCGCCGCCTTGATGGCACCGCCATTGACCGGACGAAATAAGGGATCGGACTCGATGCTGGCTAGGGTCATCCACCGCCCAAGGCGTTCGGCGGCGTCCTTGCAGACGTGGAGAACTGCGCCCTCTCCATACTGGTCGGTCTTGCTCCGACGGATCTTCACGAGCGCGGAGCCGTCGCGTTGCGGCGACACGTCCTCGGCGTCCAGACCGGAGACCTCCGAGACGCGTAGCAGTGCGTGGGAGGCGACGCCAACCAGGGCCGCATCGCGCGCGCCCCGCGCATCGCCTCGGGCCTCGGCGCACTCGCTCATCCTGTCGGCGTCCTCCCAGAGAAGGGGACGGGCTTGTCCGCGCCCCCGATCGGCGCCTTCGCGACGGTACCGCTCAAGCCGCTCGAGCGTCACGGGGCCGACGGGATGCTCGCAGCAACGACCGCCAGCCCTGTTCAGATCGCGAACCGCGCGCCGGAGGGCGGCAACCACGAGTACGGCGCTGGCCGGGGCGAGGCCCCGCCAGAACATCTCGTCGAGGTGCCTCGCGAGGAGCCTGTCGGTGGGCGGTCGTTCGTTAAGCCAGTCGTCGAAGCGGCGTAGCGCGCCGGCGTAAGCCTTTCGGGTGGTGGCCGCCAGGGCCGCCGTATGGAGCTGGCCGATCGCCAGCCCTATGTCGAGGTATTTCGAGCCTCCGGTCGCGTCGTAGGTGCTCTCCAAACGTTCCGCGAGGTCGCGAACGAAGACGAGCAGCAAGGGCCGTAGGCCGAAGCGATGGCGGATTGGGGGAATCGGTTTGCGATGGTGGGCATGAGGCACGGATCCAAGGGTCATTTTTACGTCTCTCAGCTTCGGTTAACGCGAGTTAAACACGGTTGTGAATTGACGGCTCGGGAGTCGCGTTGAGCGAGCGGTTGACCGCGAGACGGTTGAAGAAGAGGAGCATTTGAAATGAACTCAGGATTGAGTATCAAAAACCTGACCGCGTTTGCGGTCGCATTCATGTTGGTGTTCGGCTATGGTCTGCTTGGATCGTCCTTGATCCCGGACGCGCCCGGTATAGCTTGGGCAGACGACGACGACGATGATGAGGAGGTAGTGCCGATCGTACTCGGCGGATACGCCGGCGATCAAATTTACGGACCTGGCGCTGGCATGCAGCCCGCCTACACGGAACAGGAGAGACAGGCACAGAAGAACTCCGCATGCAGGGCGGCGGCGAAAGTCGCGCAAGCGGCGGGAGCCACAGTCACAGGCGCAGGTGGTTCTGCGGTCGGATGGTTCAGCTGCGCCAAAGCTGGAGCGAAGGCAAAGAGCAAGAAGGCGAAAGCGGCTGCAAGCCTGGCATGCGCCCTGGCGGCAGGAGCCGCAGTCGGGGCGTGCCTGGACGCTGACGCGACAGCCTTGCCGTAAACGATGAATCGTAAACCGCTGCAGACCGCATGGAGCAAGTGGCCACTGGTCGCGGGCACCGCCATAGCGGGCGTATTGATGTATCCATTAGGCTTCATGTCGCCGCGTTATTGGATCGCGGCCACAGCGTTCATGGCGCTATTTGCTGTGGTTTACGGTTTTCTAAAGCGATAGGGCGGATCGGCGATTTGCCTCTGATTTCGAATGGATACAGTATCCAATGGTTGCCAACTTTGCGGAAGCAGAGGCGGCCTAGCGGCAACCGTTGCCTCCGGCCAGAATGAGGACGAGCAAACGGCTGTATCGGGCGGGGCCTTGGCCCGAAGGCAGGGGCATCGCCATGGAGCTTTCTTGTCTGTGGCATGACTACGGTTGTCCCGGTTTCATGCCCCGTCACTACCGGGTTTGTTGCATGGGTATAGCAGACGGTTGCTCGGATTTGCGGGCGTTGCGGAGTCCCGGTAGTGACGGGGCGCTAAATCGGCCTGAAAAGCAGTGGCGGCAAGGGATCTGCTAAACACGAGACTGATGCTGGCGTAATGACGGCATGGTACAGTCCGTCGCGCTCACTCGCCGCCTTTCGGGGGCGTTGCCCGACGAAGTGTCTGGCGTGAGACGGCACCGAATGGTGTCCAACGTGCCTCGCCGCAATTTGCGCGGCTGCGCGGTCGACGCGCCGCAAGGGCACCGTACGCCACGTCGCGGTCGCGCGCGAACGGGGGCGTATCCTCGACGGCCATTGCGCTGCGGCGCGCGGGAAACCGCGCGGGCCTGGCGAACAGTCGGGCGTGCAGATGGCAACAGGCCGTGGCGCGAGGTCTCGCGCGCGACGGAGGAGCGATCCGATGTCGTGCCCTTTATCGGGCCAGCGCAAGAGGCCGGCGCGTCGAATGGCTGGCGGGACTGGTGTCTTGACGACACGCCGCGGCCGCCGCATGCGACGGCAAGGGAATACGCGTCGAAGGGCTCGAACCGCAATTCGTTGCGGGGTCCGGACTGCCTGCGGGCAGAGCCGGATCGCCCAGCAAAACTAACCCGCACGCCGGCCCGGGCCGCTGACGCGGCGCCGGGCGCGGTAGATTCCTTCCGTTCCCGCCGAAAAAAGCTTCCAGAGGCGCTCTTGGCGTCGCTCCGGCGCACGGCGTTTCGCGCGGTCTCCTACTTGCTGAATTGCTAAACACGCGGCCTTTGACGGGCCGCGGGCACCGGCTATAGCGTTCCGGCCAGGGGAGGACGTTGCCCGGCCGTTCGCCGGGGATGGCGAGGCGGCAAGCTGGAAGGGGGTTGCGGTGCGCGACCTGAACTACGACCTGAAGCGACTGCAGGCGGCGCACGACGACGGCTCCCACGGCACGCGCGCGGCGCGCTCCTACGCGCTCGCGCAGATCGCCGACGCCCTGCACGATCTCGGCTTCAAGGGCCTGCGGGCGACCGGGCTGAAGCGCAAGCACGTCGCGGCGCTGGTCAAGGAGTGGAAGCGCCAGGGGCGCTCCATCGGCACGATGAAGAACCGCATGGCCCACGTGCGCTGGTGGGCGAAACACATCGGGCGTCCGGGCGTGGTGCCGGTCAACGGCGCCCTCGGCATCGCCAACCGCGAGTACGTGACCAACGAGGACAAGAGCGTGGTCCTCGACCCGGACAAGCTGGCGCTGGTGAAGGATCCGCATGTGGCTATGGCGCTGCGGCTGGAGGCGGCGTTCGGCCTGCGCCGCGAGGAGGCGATCAAGTTCACGCCATCGAGGGACGATCGGGGCGACCGCATCCGGCTGAAGGGCTCGACCACCAAGGGCGGCCGCCCGCGCGAGGTGCCGGTTCTGAGGGACAGCCAGCGCAAGCTGCTCGACGAGGCGCGCGACCTGGCGGGGGGCGGCGCGTTGATCCCCCCGGAGCGCAACTACAGGCAGCAACTGAAGATCTACGAGACCCGGACGCGGGCGGCGGGGCTGTACCGCATGCATTGGCTTCGACATGCGTACGCGTTGAAGAGGTACGAGGGGATAACGGGCTGGAAGGCGCCGGCGGCGGGCGGACCGCCGCAGCGGTCTCTGACGGGCGCGCGACGGCGGATCGACACCGAGGCGCGGCAAACGATCGCCGCGGAGCTGGGGCACGGCAGAAGGCAGATTTCGTCGATTTACATAGGTGCGTGAAGCGGCCGGCAAATCCGGGCGGCGTGGTGGGCGGACGCGAAGGGCTGGCCCGCGTCACCGGCCGCTGCCGCGTGCGTGTCGGTCGGCTGGCGGGTGGACTCGGTGACCGATCCGGCGCGGCTGGTGCGCTTCGTGCAAATGGATGGCGACGGGGGGCGTCCGTCCTCCGGCTGACCCGGCATCGCACAAGGATCGCATCCGGCCCGCGACTCTCGCTGCCGCTGGTCAAGGTCCATGGCGCGGGCCATGCCAAGGTGAATTGCTACTACCCGAGCGCGCCGAACAAAATGGCGACAACCAACGCGCACGCGACGGTCATGGCAACCAGTTTCGCGACGATCCACCAGTCGCGATCGACGCGCGTCCCGCCGCTGAGGATTTCGTGGCGTTCGAGCATTGGGGGATATTCATAGCGAAGGGCGGGCGGATTGACAAGCAACCGGCGACCGAGACGCGGCGACCGGAACTGCCGCGTCTCGACCGCGCAGTGGCGCGGTCAGTGGCGGCTCACGCGCCAACCGCTGTCGTAGATGGAATGGCGCCAGCCCTGCGTTTCCTTGGGCTCCGGGTCGGGCAGGGGCGACCAATAGGCGGCGGAGGGCTCCGGCTCGGGGCGCGCGTTCCACGGGGACACGCCGTAATCGAGGTTGCTGGCCTTGTGGACGCGTTCGGGCTGGGCGGCGAAATCGTCGATGGCCGCGGCGCTCGCAGCGCATGGCCGCGCGATGCGGCGGAAGGGGGCGGCCCGCTCCCCAGGCGTAGCGTGCCGCCGCCCACGTCGCGCAAAGGGTGTGCGTCGGGCGTAGCCGGAAGGCCTGGCGGCCGGAGTGGCCAAGTCGCGCGCCGAGTGATACGTTTGGGCTTGCGAGTCAGAGCGCATCCGATCCGCGCAAGGGTTGCCCCCATCTGACGAGATAGTGTCGACATAGCCTCTTTTCAGTCCGAGGGCGCGGATACTGGACGCGAACGAAAGGAGGTCTATGGTGGCCATTCACCCGTTCCCCATCGGAATACCCGCTGAAGTCACCCTCAACGACGTCCGATCCCGCGCCAAGGTGCTGTTGAAATCCATCGAAGCCGGCGCGGCGAGCGAACTCGAACGGATCGAGCCCTACTTCGACGATCCGTCGTCGCTCACCCTCCAGCAAACGCAGCTTGTCATCGCCCGGGAATACGGGTTTTCAAGCTGGCGCAAGCTCAAGGCGTTCCTCGAAGTTCGGGACGAGTTGCATGCGTTCCAGCGCCAGGAAGCGCGCGACCTGATGTCCGTAGACCCCGGAGGGGTGGGCGGTAAGACTGGTCGTCTCACGCGACAACTGGCGGCCGAGATGGGAAGAGAATGCGAGCAAGATGGCGGGCGCTGCAGCTTCTGCTTCAGTTCGCAATACAAGGTGGCGAAGCTGATCGTCGGCACCGGCTACTACATCTGCGGCGACTGTGTGGAGCTGTGTCTGAACCTGATCAACGAGGGTTCCGCACGCCCGGCCGCCGACGGCGACGAAGACCTGCGCTGCAGTTTCTGTTCAAAGCTGACAACCAAAATCGTGAACTTGGTCTCCGCGACCGGCGCGAGAATCTGCAACGAGTGCCTGGAACTGTGTGTTGAGATCATCTCGGAGGGTCCGGGATCGAACGGGGACAACCCGCGCCCCCCCGCAAGTAGTAGTGAAGTTATCGGCATGATGAATCCTGGCGTTAAACGAGTAATCGGCATTCTCGCAATCGCAGTGGTCGTGTTGGGATTCCTATTGATGGTCTGGGGCGGATCGGCGGTCTAACCCAGGTCTAACCCACACGCCTCGCAAAGCGCCGCGTCGTGGCCGTGCCTGCAAATGCGGCGGCGGTCGAGCCCGACGACTGACGGGTAAGGCGTTCATCGGCTCTGGCAAGCTGGTTGAGGTGGCTGCCGTCGCGGCGGGGTCAGCTCAGGACTGGTGCAGGTAGTCGCTCCACTGGCGCATCAGTTCCCGCCGCCGCTCGAACAGATCGGAGCGCGCGTAGGCGGCCTCGACCGGGTTGCGGTTGGTATGCGCCAGGGCGGCCTCCATCACCGCCTGCGGCGTCTCGGTCATCTCAGCGGCCCAGTCGCGAAACGACGACCGGAACCCGTGCGGCACCGCGTCGACACCGAGTTCGGTCAGCGGCCTTCCGAGCGATGCGCTGGACAACGGCCTGTCGCGCCCGGGGGACGGGAATACCAGTTCGCCGTCGCGGAGGGCGGCAGCCTCGTTCAGGATCTCAAGCGCCCGATCGGACAGCGGCACCCGGTGCTCGCGTCCCGCCTTCATGCGCTCCGCCGGGATCGTCCAGGTGGCGCGTTCAAGGTCGATGTCGTCCCAGCGGGCGTTGCGCGCCTCGCCGGAGCGGACCGCGCACAGCACCATGAACTCGAGGGCGAGTGTCGCGGAGAGGTTGCCGCCGCGCTCGCGGATCTTCTCAAGCGCTGGGCCCACTTCGGCATACGGCAAAGCCCGGAAGTGCGTCGGGGTGCGGTCCACTTTCGGCAGCGCGGCGCCTAGCGCCTCGCCGGCGGGGTTGTCCGTCCTATAGCCTTGCGCGATCGCCCATCGCATCACGGCAGAGATGCGGTGCCTGCAGCGCTTCGCGGTCTCGTGCGTCGACGTCCAGATCGGCATGAGAACCGCCATAACGTCGGCGGTACCGATGAGGTGCACCGGCTTGCGGCCAATCTGCGGATAGACGTGGGCTTCGAGCGAGGCGCGCCACTGGGCTTCCGAGCCGCCGCTCTCCCTCCATGCCGGACGGTGCATGGCGATCACTTTCTCGGTCGCCTCAGTGAACGTCGGCGATACGCGCGTGCCGTTGGCTCTCGGGTCGCCTCCCGCACGCGCGATGCGGCGGTTGTCCCAGGCGGTCTGGCGCGCCTCCGCGAGAGTCACGAGGTCCGCGCCGCCGAGGCCGAGATCGCGTCGTTCTCCCTGTATGACAAGCCGCTGCACCCACGACTTGCCGCCGCCCCTGGGACCCGGCTTGACCAGCAGGTAAAGCCCGTTGCCGTCGCCGTAGCGCTTGAGGCGCGCCGTCGGCTTCACGGTGCGTACGAACGCGGCGGTCAACCTGCTCATCGCCGCGTCTCCCCTCGCGCCGACCGGGATGTGCGGCCGTCCGGATAGACGTACTCCGCCCAGCGTCGCATGAGCGCCCGGCGGCGCCCGAAAAGGTCCGAGCGGGCATAGGCCGCCTCGGTCCTGTCGCCGACCTGGTGGGCTAGCGCCGCCTCCATCACGGAGTTCGGCGCGGTCGTGCACTCCGCCGCCCAGTCGCGAAACGATGAGCGGAACCCGTGCGGATGCGCCCCGATGCCGAGACGCGACGTCAGTCGCGCAAGGGTGCGCTTGTCGATCGGCACGCCCGGCTTGCGCGACGGGAACACCAGCGCGCCGTCGCGGATCGCCCGCGCCTCCCGGAACACCGCAAGCGCCTGGGGCGACAGCGGCACCCGGTGCGCGCGTCCCGCCTTCATGCGCGACGCGGGGATCGTCCAGACCGCGGACTCGAGGTCCACCTCGTCCCACGTCGCGCGCCGCGCCTCTCCGGGGCGGACCGCGCACAGCACCATCGCCTCGAACGCGAACCTGACGCCGGGACCGGCGCTAGACTGCCGCACCTTCTCAAGCGCCCGCGAGACTTCTCCGTGCGGCAGCGCGAGCCGCGGGGTGGCCTTTCGGCTCACCTGAGGCAGCGCCGCGGCCAGGATATCCCCGGCCGGGTTGTCCGGACGGTATCCGCGCGCCACCGCCCACCGCATGACGAGCCCGATGCGCTGCCGGATGCGGCGCGCCTCGTCCAGGGGCGCCCAGATCGGCTGCAGCACGGCGAGCAGGTCCGCGGGGTTGATGGAGTCCACCCGGCGGTTCCCGATGCGGGGCAGCACATAGCGTTCCATGGAGGACCGCCAGCGCGCCTCCATCGCGTCCGGATCCTTCCAACTGGAGCGGCGCAGGGCGATCACGGCGTCGAACGCGTGCGCGAACGTGGGCATGCCGTTCTCCCGCCGCCTGGACGGATCGCCGCCGGCGCGGGCGGTGCGCCGGTTCTCAAGCGCCCGCCGCCGCGCCTCCCTCAGAGGCACGTCCCGAACGCTGCCGAGGCCGAGCTCGCGCGGGACGCCGCCGACGGCGATGCGCTGCACCCAGGACTTGCCGCCGTTGCCGCCCGTCGGAGTGACCACCAGGTACAGGCCGTTGCCGTCGCCGTATCTGCTAGTCTTGGGTCCGGGCCTGACGCTCGCGACGAAAGCGGGGTTGAGGCGGCCTGCGGGCACTGGTATTTCCCCAATTTGATTACCACACAGAGTATGAGATTACCGGAATCGGCGCGAAACCTGAAGCGTGATAATTGCTAAACAATTCAATATCTTATTGGTAAATTTGGATCGTTGTGAAGTGCCCAGAAACGCTACGACGCGGAGGGCTTGGGCGGGGGTGAAAGACGGCGCGCCCGAAGGGCCGCCGGATTTCATGGCTGTAGGGGGTTCTTTCGTTCAGAAGGCTGGAGGCACCCCGCTCAGTCATCCTTTGACCGTTGCGAGGTGCGGGATATCAGGATGCCTATTTCGAACAGCAGCCAGACTGGGATGGCTAACAGGACCTGGGTGAAGGGATCCGGCGGCGTGAGCATCATGCCGGCAATGAAACAGCCGACAATGACGTAGGGGCGCTTGCGCGCGATCCCCTCCGCCGTTGCCAGACCGGAGCGCACCAGTAAGAAAGTTGCGATCGGAATCTCGAATGCGATGCCGAGGGCGAAGAACAGTTTCAGCACAAAGTCCAGGTAGCGATTGATGTCTGTCATCATCGTCACGCCTTCCGGCGCGACGTAGTCGAAGAATGCGAACACGACCGGGAACATCACGAAGTATGCGAACGCCATCCCGGCGTAGAACAGCAGGACGCTCGATGCCAGCATCGGCGTCGCGAACTTTTTTTCGCGAAGATAGAGGCCCGGGGCGACAAAACCCCAGAGCTGGTGCAACACGTAGGGCATCGCGACGATAAAGGCGGTGAACGCCGCGAGTTTGAGGGGCATCACGAACGGCGATGCGACGTCGATCGCGGCCAGGTTGCCGCCGGGAAGGATGGCCGTCAGCGGCGCGGATACGAACTGGAAGATCTCTTCGCGAAAGATGAAGCTCGGTACGAACAGGACAGCCACGGCGACGACGCTTCGCAGCAGGCGTTGACGCAGTTCCAGGAGATGGTCGAGAAAAGGCATCTCGTGGTCGTCGACACGGGCATCGTGTTCGGCTTCCACGTCCGGAGACGCATTCGCCGCCTCGTCTCGCTTCTCGTCGGGGGCGCTCTCCGGGGACTCCTCATCCGCCATCGCGGGCCTTTTCGGGCGAGTCTTCGGCCTGCGTGGTCGGGGTCAGGGGGCCGGAGGGCTCGACGGCCTGATCGCCGGTCGGCCCCTGCGGGCTGAGGTCGGTCGATGAACCGATGTTCGCGTCGTTGATCGCGCCGCCGACGTCGCGTTCGATCTCCTTCATCTGCTCCATCACGGCCTCGTTGTGGAGTTGCCGGCGCACGTCGTCCATGCCGATCTCGCGTTCGATCTCCGACTTTACCCGCGTGAAACTCCGGCGCATGCGGCCGATCCAGAGGCCAAGGGTGCGCAGTGTTTCCGGCAGCCGCTTGGGACCGATCACCAGCAGGACGATGACGCTCAGCAGCAGTAGCTCGGAGAAACCGATGTCAAACATCCGCTCGGCTCCTCTCGTGTTCTAGCTGTCGCGTTCCTGGCGGGGCGGGGTGTCGTTGTCGATGATCTTCGGCTCGTCCGTGGCCTTTTTGTCCTCGTCCTGCTGCACTGCGGATCGAAAACCCTTGATGGCATTGCCGAGATCCGAACCGAGCGTCTTCAGTCGACGGGGGCCGAACAACAGCAGGACGATGGCCAGGATGACCAGGAGTTCCCAAATACCTAGTCCGAACATCAGGGTCTTCCGCTTGTTTCGGACCGGTAACTATACTTGATCCCTCGGCGCCATTGCGCGCTGCGGCCCGGCCTGCGCGGGAGACTACGGGTCAATTGCGTGCCGCCAGCAGGACGCCCAGGAATACCGCTGCGACCCCGATGGCAGGCATCGTGGACTCGCCGCCACCGAGGGCATCGGTGAGCGGCGTCCACAGCAGGACCACGCCGGCAAGGGTAAGCACGACACCGGCAGCGCGTCGCCCGCGACTGGCGCGGCGTCGATGCCCGAGTGCCTCGGCCGCTTCGTGGATCACTTCGCGCTGCTGCGCCGCGAGCCGGTCCAGGTCCTTGATCCGCGACTCGGCGCCGAGCAGCAGGTCGGGCAGCCGAGGCAATTGATCGAGCAGGTCCGGCAATCGATCCGCCAGTCGCCGCAACGCGCCGATCGGCCCATAACGCGCTTCGATCCAGCGCTCCATGAAGGGCTTCGCCGTGGACCAGAGGTCGAGGTCGGGGTAGAGCTGGCGTCCGAGGCCCTCGATGTTGAGCAGGGTCTTCTGCAGCAGCACGAGTTGCGGCTGCACTTCCATGTCGAATCGCCGGGCGGCGCGGAACAGGGCGACGAGAAAGTTGCCGAAGGAGATTTCCTTCAGCGGCCGTTCGAATATGGGTTCGCAGAGCTGGCGTATCACGGCTTCGAACTCGCCGACATCGGTGCCGGGCGGGACCCACCCCGATTCGACGTGCAGTTTCGCCACTCTTGCGTAGTCCTGGTGGAAAAAGGCGACGAGGTTCTTTGCCAGGTAGGACTGGTCCTCCTCCGTCAGGCGCCCGATCACGGCACAGTCGACCGCGATATAGCTCGGCTCGGCAGGGTCCGTGACATTGATGAATATGTTGCCGGGGTGCATGTCCGCGTGGAAGAAGTTGTGTTCGAAGACCTGGGTGAAGAACGTCTCGACGCCGCGTTCCGCGAGCTTGCGCATGTCGGTTCCGCGAGCTTTCAGCTCCGCGACGTCGGCGATGGGCACTCCCTCCACTCGCTCGACGACGAACACGTCCTCGTGGCAGTACTGCCAATACACCCTCGGCGCATAGAGCAACGGTGAATCGGCGAAGTTGCGCCGCAGCGTTGCGGTGTTGGCGGCTTCGAGGAGCAGATTCAACTCGTCAAAGACCGTTCGCTCATAGTCGGCGACCACGGCCTTGAGACGCAGTCTTCGCGCATCGCGGGAGACGCGCTCCAGCAGCGCGGCGATTCCGTACAGGAGCTTGAGGTCCTTCGCGATGACGGTTTCGATGCCCGGCCGCAGGACCTTGACCACCACGTCGGCCCCACCGGCAAGCGTCGCCCCGTGCACCTGGGCCAGGGACGCCGAGGCGATGGGATGCTCATCGAAGGTGGCAAAAACCTCTCCGACGCGCTTGCCCTCGCGCGTCTCGATACGCGCTATCGCATCCTGCGCGGGGAATGGCGGCACCCGGTCCTGGAGCTTTGCGAGTTCGTCGGCGTAATCCGTCGGCAACAGGTCGCGGCGGGTGGACAGGATCTGGCCGAACTTGGTGAATATGGGACCGAGGGCTTCGATCGCGAGCCGCAGCCGCTCGGCGGGAGGACGCGCCGGTTTCGGCAGCAGGCCGAACGGCGACAGCCGGATCAGCCTGCTTTCGGGGACGACGGCCCGGGCAACGTCGTCGAGCCGGTACCTCGCGATTGTCCAGGCGATCCTGGCGATGCGCTTCACGCGGCCGCTCCTCCTCCGTGCGTGGCGTCCGACTTCACGGCGGTATGCATCGCCACCACGCCTCCGAGAAGGTCGTCCGCCTGCACGTCGGCGAACTCGGCGTCGCGCATCATCAGCGACAGGGCAGCCTGGTTCGGATGCGACTCGATGGAGTCGACCAGGTAGCGGTACGGCGCCGCGTCGCCGACGACGACGCGGCCAGCCAGCGGCCACAGGCTCTGGAACGAGCGGTTGGCGCCGCGCAACCAGGCGCTGCGCGGTTTCGAGAACTCGAGGACCAACAGTCGTCCGCGCGGGCGGAGGACGCGATACATCTCGCTCAAGGCGCGTTCCTTGTCCGTCACGTTGCGCAGGCCAAAGGCAATGATGACGCGGTCGAAGGTGGCTGGCGGAAAGGGCAGGGACTCGGCGTCGGCCCGCGCGGGGACGACGTTGGTCAATCCGGCGTCCAGCAGGCGGTCGCGGCCGATTGTCAGCATGCTGGCGTTGATATCGCACAGGACGACCCGCCCGGTCGAGCCGGCGATGGGCGAGATGAGCCGCGCCATGTCGCCTGTTCCGGCCGCAAGATCAAGTACGCATTGGCCCTCCCGCAAGGCAAGACTGTCGATGGCAATACGCTTCAGGACCCGGTGCAGGCCGAGAGACATGATGTCGTTCATCGCGTCGTAGCGTTGCGCGACGGTGTGAAACACTCCCGCGACGCGGGCGGTCTTCTCGCCCGGGGTCACGGGTTCGGCTCCGAAATCCACCGTCGCCGACCTGCGGTCGGGCGAGCTATCCGGTTTCACGGCTTGCGCGGAGGCGTCCAGTGGCCGATGGGAATCGCAGGCAGCCGGGAGGCGTTTGCCTGCTTCAGTTGGACCAGGTAGTCCTGCCAGTACTCCTCGCGTCGATCGTGGAGTTCCCTGAGGTAATCCCAGGAGTAGATGCCCGTATCGTGGCCGTCGTCGAAGACGATGCGTATCGCATAGTTGCCCACCGCTTCAAGCTTCTCGACCCCGACGTGTCTCTTTCCGGTCTGCAATACGCGTTCGGCTTCCGAATGGCCGCGAACCTCCGCCGATGGCGAAAACACGCGCAAGAGTTCTGCGCTCAATACCGCCGTCGTGTCGCCGTAGTCGATCTCCAGGGTTTGAGAGTCGCGGTGGTAGGTAACGGCGACGGGATTCACAACGTGTTCACGGATTCAAAGGATGTAGCGCGAGAGATCCCGATCCTCGGCGATATCGGAAAGTCGGGAGTCGACATACTCGGCGTCTATGTGCACGGTGCGACCGCCGCAACCGGCAGCTTCGAAGGAGACCTCGTCCAGCAGGCGCTCTAGCACCGTGTGCAGCCGGCGGGCGCCGATGTTCTCGGTATGCTCGTTGATCTGCCAGGAAATCTCTGCGATTCGGGCCACCGCATCATCGGAGAAGTCGAGCTCCACGCCTTCGGTTGCGAGGAGCGCGCAGTATTGTTCCGTCAGGGAAGCGCGAGGCTCCCGGAGAATGCGCCTGAAGTCGTCCGGATCCAGGGCGGCCAGTTCCACGCGGATCGGAAGTCGCCCCTGCAGTTCCGGGATCAGGTCGGAGGGCTTGGACAAATGGAACGCGCCCGACGCAATGAATAGGATGTGGTCGGTGCGCACCATGCCGTACTTGGTGGACACGGTGCAGCCTTCGATCAGCGGGAGCAGATCGCGTTGCACCCCTTCCCGGGAAACGTCGGCGCCAATCGTCTCGGAGCGTCTGGCCACCTTGTCGAGTTCGTCGATGAAGACGATCCCGGTCTGCTCAACAGATTCGATCGCCTGCGTCTTGATCTCCTCCTCGTTGATCAGCTTGAAGGCTTCTTCCTCGCGCAGGCGCCGCAGCGCGTCCCTGACTTTCAGGCGAACGCTTTTCGTCCGGCCACCGGCGACGTTCGCGAACATGTCCTGCAACTGGTTGGTCATCTCCTCCATGCCGGGCGGGGCCATGATCTCCACGCCGATCGGCATGGAGTCGAGCTCGATTTCCACCTCGCGGTCGTCGAGCGCCCCCTCGCGCAGCCGCTTGCGAAAGATCTGGCGGGTATCGGATTCGCTGAGTCCGTCCTGTCCGGATCCCCCGCGCGCCTGGGGCAGAAGCGCGTCGAGGACCCGGTCCTCGGCGGCGTCGTCGGCGCGGTCCTGGACCCTTTCCAGTTGTCCTTCGCGCAGCATCTTGACCGCCACGTCTGCAAGGTCCCGGACAATGGACTCGACATCCCGGCCAACGTAGCCGACCTCGGTGAACTTCGTTGCCTCGACCTTGATGAACGGGGCGTTCGCGAGCCTGGCCAGCCGGCGTGCTATCTCCGTCTTTCCCACGCCGGTGGGTCCGATCATGAGGATGTTCTTCGGCGTCACCTCATCGCGCAGCTCGTCGGGCAGTTGCATGCGTCGCCACCGGTTCCTGAGTGCGATTGCTACCGCTCGCTTGGCGTCGTCCTGGCCAATGATGTGCTTGTCCAGTTCGTGAACGATTTGGGGCGGGTCCATGGTGCTCATACGGCGTTCAATGTCTCGATCGTGGTCTGATGGTTGGTGTAGACGCAGATGTCTGCGGCGATGGCCAGGCTCTTGACGACGATAGTTTCCGCGTCCAGCGAGGAATTCTCCAGCAGCGCCTTCGCCGCGGCCTGCGCGTAGGCGCCGCCGGAACCGATCGCGATGATGCCGGCTTCGGGCTCGATGACATCGCCATTGCCGCTGATCACCAGCGAGGCCGACGCGTCGGCCACTGCCAGCAATGCGTCCAGGCGCCTCAGCGCACGGTCCGAGCGCCAGTCCTTCGCCAGTTCGACGGCGGCTCGGGTCAGGTTCCCGCGGTACTTGTCCAGGGTGCCTTCGAAGCGCTCGAACAGGGTGAAGGCATCGGCGGTGCCGCCCGCGAACCCGGCTAGGACGGTGTCCTTGTAGAGGTGCCGTACTTTCTTTGCGTTGCCTTTCATGATCGTGTCGCCCATGGACACCTGGCCGTCGCCGCCGAGGGCTACCGTGTCGCCGCGGCGAATCGACAATATCGTCGTCCCTCTGAATTGCTGCAAGGCGCTTAAGCTCCGGAGACTGGTCAGCTTCTGATAGTGGGGAGGGCGATGGGGGATTTCAACCGACGATGCGCGTTTTCCCCGAACGGCGCCACTTCAGCCCGCAGGCGGCGCCGTCAGCAGAATAGGGGACAGGTCCTGCTGCCGCAGGCTGGCCATCGCCTGCTCGGCGTCCCCCATGCTGCCGAACGGTCCGAGGACGACGCGATGCCAGACCTCGCCCTCGTCGTCCTGCGTGTTGACGCTGATGTCGGAGGTCATTCCGGTGAGCATCAACCGCGCCCGCAATCTGTTCGCATCGTCCTGCTGCTGGAAGGACCCGGCCTGCACGAGGTACGTCGAGGGTCTCACGTACCCGCCGGGCGTGAGGGTCTTGTAGGGTTCGGTGTCGGTCGAAACCTCGGCGGCAGGCAGCGTTTCGAAGAATTCGTAACGCGGCGCGCCTTCCTCGCCGCCGTCTTCGGTGGCGGCGCCGTCTCCGCCCGCCGATGTCGAGTCCGGCGTTCCGGGGTCTTCGAGGAGGTACATCGAGATCAAGGAGACGGCGATGCCGACGACAAGACCGGCACCGAAGGACGACGCGCTGAACCGGCGAGGCGGTGTTCTCTGGTTTCGTGCAGGCATCGGGTTCTGTCAACGCTCGGAACTTTGAGAATCAGAACGTATCGAGGGGGTCTACGTCAATGGACCAGCGCACGTTGGGGACTGCCAATTCCGCAGTTTCGAGGGCGGATAGAACGGCGTGCAGAGAGCGGCGTCGACGTGCGCAGATCATGTACTGGTAGCGCAGACGGTTCCGCAGGCGCGCGAGCGGCGCGGGAGCGGGGCCCATCAGTTCGAACTCGTGGCTGTCTTCTGCCGTTTCAATGGCTGTTCCTGACCCGCCATGGGGGGGACCGCCGAGAGCCTCGCGCCTGTGGCTGTCCCAAGCGTCGCGGATGACGCCGGCCGCAAGCCGTAGAAGTTTGACCGCCGCCGCCGCATCCGTGCTTTCCGCCCGCAGCATGGCCATCGCGGCGTACGGGGGCAATCGTGCCGCGCGGCGTTCAGCCGCCTGAATCGAGGCAAACCCGGCGTAGCCGTGATCGATCAGCGCGTTCAGGTTCGGGTTGGCGGGATCGTAGGATTGAATCCAGACCTCGCCAGGACGCTCTGCGCGACCAGCGCGTCCGGCAACCTGAACGATGTTCTGTGCGGTTCGCTCGGGCGCCCGGAAGTCCGATGACAGGAAACCGTTGTCCGCGTCGATCACGGCCACGAGGGTCACGGCGGGAAGGTGGTGACCCTTGGCGAGAATCTGCGTACCGACAAGAATGGCGGCTCCGCCCTGGCGGATGTCATCGAGCTGCGCTGCGAGTCGTCTCGGCGAGCGCGCGGTGTCACGATCAATGCGATACAGGGGGATGCCCGGAAACTGTTCGCGCAAGGCAGCGTCGACACGCTGGGTGCCTGTGCCGAGGTGCACCAGGGTTTGCGCGCCGCAGCCGGGACAGGCATCCGGATACGCGTAGCGCCGGTCGCAGTGATGGCAGCGCAGTGCGCGTGGGACCTCATGCAGCGTCAATCGCGCATCGCAATCAGCGCACCGCGCCTGCCAGCCACAGGACGAGCACAGGCAGGTCGGCGCGAACCCGCGTCGGTTGATGAAAACGAGAACCTGGTTGCTGGCCCCGAGGTGTCGCCGGATGGCGTGCAGGAGCGGGTCGCTCAGGCCGTCCCGCAGGCGCCGACCGCGGATGTCAAGCACGCGGAACCGAGGCATCAGGGCGCCCCCGGCGCGCGACTTCAGTTCGTTCAGGCGGTAACGCCCCCGCGCAACGTTGGCCAGGGTCTCCAGCGCGGGCGTTGCGCTGCCGAGCACCGCCGGAATCTCCAGCAGCTGCGCGCGCTTGCACGCGACATCGCGGGCCGAATAGCGCAGTCCCTCCTGCTGCTTGAACGAGGCATCGTGTTCCTCGTCCACGATAATCAGGCCAAGGTTGGCAAACGGGGTGAATACGGCCGATCGCGTTCCGATGAGGATCCTGTGGTCTCCCGACCTGCATTGCATCCACGTTCTGAGTCGCGCGCTATCGCTCTCGGCAGAATGCAGTGCTGCCGCCGCCCCGAATCGTCGACGAAAGCGCGCGAGCGTTTGGGGAGTCAGACCGATCTCCGGCACCAGGACCAGAACCTGCCCGCCGCCGTCGATGATCTTTGCGATAACCCGCATGTAGACCTCGGTTTTGCCGCTGCTGGTGACACCGTCGAGCAAATGGATGGCGCGGGTGCCGATGGAGGCCTTGATCGCGGATACTGCCGCCTGCTGTTCCGAATTCAGCGATATCGGTGAACGTTCGGTCCGATAGACAGGCCTGGTTTCCGCAGACCGCACGAGTCCCTTGTCCGCCAGTGCGCCCAGCGTCCGCCGATCGATTCCCAGCGCCGGGAGCTCCTGCTCGGGGACAGCCGCACCGAGGTCCCGCAGCATCTCGAACGCCGCCTTTTGGCGCGGCGCCCGTTCAAGGCCTTCGACATCGCCCGCCGTCGCGGTCCAGGAGAGCGGCCATCTCGGGTCCGGAACTGCGCCATGCCGCGCCGCGCTCGGCAGAAGGGTTGCATAGACCTCCCCCAGGGGGTGGTGGTAGTAGCCGCTGAGCCAGCTTGCGAGCGTAATCAGGTCGGGCGCGAGAAACGCGTCGCCATCGATGACGCCGGCTACGGGCTTGAGTCGATAAGAGGAAGTCTTGGCGAAGCCCGTGACGATGCCGACCACTTCAGTGCGTCCGAACGGCACCCGCACGCGTGCGCCGACCTTCGGACGGGGGAGGTCGGCGGGAAGCGAATAGTCGAAGACACGGCGCAGGGGGCGCGGCACCGCGACCTGGACCACTGTCGGGGTCACAGGACGAATTGCCGCAGGTTACGGCGACAGGCGGTGCGGCCCGGTCCGATGCCGATCAGGTAAACGTGCATGCGCGTGCCAGTCTACCCGGTTGCCGATCGGGCCGGTGAGCCTGTTTGCGCGAGTGCGAATCAGTCCCGTTCGGTCCTGCCGCGCGCAGTGACACGACACTAGCGCCGCCTGGCGTCGTAGGAGTTCCGGATTCAGCGCGCGGGGATCGGCCGCGTGACCACGTACAGGGCCACCACCGCCAGTACGAGGCCGGTCACGCCCGGCACGAGCCACGTGGAACTGGTCGCGACGGCGAAGGTAAACGCGAATGTCATGCCGAGAATCGCCAGGCATTTTCCGCGCACGGAAATTGCGCGGCGCCTTTGCCACGCGACGAGCGATGGACCAAAGCGCGGATGATTCAAAAGCCTTGCCGCGAGGGACGGCGATCCCCGTGCGAAACAGGCCAGCGCGACAATCATGAAGCATGTCGTCGGCACAAGTGGCAACAGCGCGCCGATGACGCCCAGGCCGACAGATGCGTAGCCGGCTGCGGTATAGGCGAGCCTTGCCGGACGGGTTTCCACCCGGTTGGGCTCGCCTGTGATTGGCCTCGTCATGTCCCCGCTATCCCGCAGCCTGCATTACTTCTTTGGATCCGAATCCGAGCCGTTCCGCGACTCCTTCGGCGTACGCTGGATCGGCTTTCGCGAGGTGTGCGAACTGCCGTCGAACGATGTGTTCCGGTACGCCTTGCATGGCTGCGGCGATATTGTCGAACAGACGGTCCTTCTGCCCAGGATCGAACATGCGGAAGAGGTTGCCCGCCTGGGTATAGTCGTCGTTGCCGTCCCGATGGTCGTAGCGGTCAGCGTCTCCCCGAATGGGCAGGGCAGGTTCCTGCGGCGCGTAGGGCTGCTCCGTCCCGACTCCCGGTTGCCCGGAGTGCTTCGCCTGGGTGGGCCCGCCGAAGCTGTTCGGTTCGTAGTACGCGTCCGGGTCGCCGGTGTCGTTGGCGAAGAATCGCATGGCGCCGTCCTTGTGATAGTGGTGGACGGGACACTTCGGCGCGTTCACCGGCAAGGCTTCGTAGTGGGTGCCGAGCCGGTACCGGTGCGCATCGGCGTAAGCGAAGATGCGCGCCTGCAACACCTTGTCGGGGGAGAACCCGATGCCGGGAACCACGTTCGATGGACTGAAGGCCGCCTGCTCGATCTCGGCGAAATAGTTGCGGGCGTTGCGGTTCAACTCCAGGATCCCGGCGTCGATCAACGGGTAGTCCGCGTGAGGCCATATCTTGGTCAGATCGAAGGGATTGAAAGACGCGCTCTCGGCCTCGGCTTCAGACATGATCTGCACCTGCACTTTCCACTTCGGACAGGCGCCTGCCTCGATGGCAGAGAAAAGGTCCTCCTGGAAACTCTCCCGGCTTTCGCCGATGGCCCTGGCGGATTCCGCGTTGGTCATGGTTCGGTGTCCCTGCAGCGTTTTCAGGTGGAACTTCACCCAGGAGCGTTCGCCTTTCGCGTTCCAGAAACTGAAGGTGTGGCTGCCGTAGCCGTTCATGAACCTGGGACTGACCGGAATCCCCCGATCCGACATGAGGATCGTTATCTGATGCAGGCTCTCGGGGCTCCTGGACCAGAAGTCCCACATCGCCGTGGGGGAGCGCAGGTTCGAGCGCGGATGGCGCTTCTGCGTGCGGATGAAATCAGGGAATTTCATCGGGTCCCGGATGAAGAACACCGGCGTGTTGTTGCCGACCAGATCCCAGTTGCCCTCATCGGTATAGAACTTGGTCGCGAAGCCGCGCACGTCGCGTTCGGCGTCGGCGGCCCCCATTTCCCCCGCGACCGTTGAGAACCGCGTCAACACCGGCGTTTTCTTGCCGACTTCCGAGAACAGGGCGGCTTTCGTGTAGCGCGTGATGTCGTCGGTCACGACGAAGTTTCCGAATGCGCCCCAGCCCTTGGCGTGGACCACCCGCTCGGGGATGCGTTCACGATTCTGATGCGCCAGCTTCTCGATCAGTTCGTAGTCCTGGAGCAGGACAGGTCCGCGCGGACCGGCGGTCAGGCTGTTCTGGTTGTCGACAAACGGATTGCCGGCTGTCGTGGTCATCGTTTTCGTGGGTTTGTCCGACATGGGTTTCTCCTGTCTGTATTCCCGAAGGCCCGAAGGCTTCCTTTTCGACGAGACAAACGCAGGTCTCCGAGGTGCCCTGAGGAGGAGGTTGATCCTCCGACTTCGTGCCGGGGCCCTGTCTTTAGGCAGGCCGTCATGGCTGTCCCTGCGTGATGGCTGTCCCTAATGCGAAAACGTTTATGCCAGAGCCATTGCGAATAGTGAAATCGATTATTTCCACCGAATCGATAGGTGCTAACTATCGTAAATTCGGGTGGCGCCAGATGCCTGTCCGAACGGGGAGGCGAGATGGCCTAGATGCCTGTCCCAACGTGTGGCGGAGATGCCTGTCCCGAAATGCGGGGCCGGGTGCGTGGGCACCTCGGCGCGATGCGCTAAACTCGCGCAATGACCGTGCGCGAGAGTATCGAGACCAAGCTTGCTGGAGCCTTCGAACCGCTCCATTTGACGGTGGACGACGAGAGTTCGAATCACAACGTGCCGGCGGGGTCGGAGTCGCACTTCAAGGTAGTTATCGTCGCCGAGTGTTTCGACGACCGGCGGCTGCTTGATCGCCACCGCATGGTGAACGCGGTGCTGGAACAGGAACTCGCCGGTCCGGTGCACGCGCTGGCGCTGCACACCTATACACCCGGCGACTGGAAGACCCGTTTCGGCGATGCGCCAATGTCGCCTCCATGCCTTGGCGGTAGCGCTTCGGAAAGTTGAGGCAGTGCTGCGCCTAACGCAGTATCGGCAGTAGCTCCGGCCAGATATTGTCCAGGATTATCGACTGTGCTTCGGCGGTGGGGTGGACACCGTCCTGCTGCAGCATGGTCGGGTCGAAACCGGCGAACAGGGACGGCACCAAGGTGGCTCGCGTCCTGTCGGCGACTTCCCTGTAGATCTCCTGAAACGCCGCTGTGTACCGAGGTCCCAGGTTCGGCGACACTTCCATTCCGACCACGATCACGCGCGCCCCGCGCTCCCTGGCCGTCTCTATCATGGCGATCAGGTTTGCACGGATGCTGGCGAGGGGAAGCCCTCGCAGCCCGTCGTTGCCGCCGAGTTCGACGATGACGATGTCCGGGCGGTGGTGGGCTAGAAGCATGGGCAACCGCGCCAGACCGTCGCTGGTCGTCCAGCCGCTTGTGCTGGCGTTGACGACGCGAGCTCCGCGACCTCTCGCATCGAGCCGTTCCTGGAGCAACGCCACCCAGCCACGCTCGCGTTGAATCCCATAGGCCGCGCTGATACTGTCGCCCAAAACCAGTATCGTTTGGTTCACATCTCGCGAGGAAGAACCCGCGCGCGAATCCGTCGCGGGACTCGCGCCCGCAACCGCGGAGACCATCAGCAATCGGATGAACAACCATAGTGCGGCCGCCCCGATTCTGCGCGTTGACAATGTGTGCAAGACCGTAGCCACGGCGGAAGGACAGCTATCGATCTTGGACAGCGTCAGCCTGGAAATCAACGCCGGGGAGTCCGTCGCGGTGGTGGGGGCGTCAGGGTCGGGCAAGACCACGCTGCTTGGCATCCTGGCCGGCCTCGATCTGCCGACCGCGGGCGATGTCTGGCTTGACGGTGACAGGATCACGGCGATGCCGGAAGAAGACCGCGCCCGGGTCCGCGGGCGCTGCGTCGGTTTCGTGTTCCAGACCTTCCAGTTGATCGAGAGCTTGACGGCCCTGGAGAACGTCATGCTGCCGTCGGAGTTGCGCGGCGAATCCGACGCCGGGGACGACGCGCGGATGTATCTCGATCGCGTGGGGCTGGCCGACCGGCTGACGCACTATCCTCGGCAACTGTCCGGCGGCGAGCAGCAGCGGGTCGCCATTGCCCGAGCCTTCGCCTCGCGTCCCAAGGTGTTGTTCGCCGACGAACCGACGGGGAACCTCGATACTTCGACCGGTGGCCGCGTGATCGATCTCCTGTTCGCGCTCAATCGAGAGTCGCAGACCACGCTGGTGCTGGTGACCCACGATACGGCCCTCGCGGACCGTTGCGTTCGCGTCCTCAGTCTCGAAGCCGGACGAATCGAGGCGTGAATCTCCGCTTTGCGCTGAGGCTGGTCGGGCGTGACTGGCGTTCCGGTGAACTCAGGCTGTTGCTTGCGGCCGCGCTTGTCGCCGTGGGCACGGTGACGGCGATCAGCCTGTTCGTGGATCGTTTGCAGCAAGCGCTGCTGGCCGAGGCGACGACTTTCCTCGGCGCCGACAGCGTGATCAGTTCCTCTCGTCCGATCCCCGACGCGTTCCGCGCAGCCGCCGCCGAGCGCGGACTGGCGCAAACGGACATCGTCAGCTTCCCGTCCATGCTGTTCGCGGACGCCTCCGACGATGCGCGCAATCAACTCGTTTCGGTGAAAGCGGTGGGTCCCGGATATCCGCTGCGCGGCGCGGTGCGGATCGCCGACGAACCCTTCGGTCAGGATCGGGTAGCCGAAACCGTGCCTGCGATCGGTGAGGTGTGGCTGGACTCGCGCCTGTTTCCCGCGCTCGGACTGGACTTGGGCGATACGGTTTCCGTGGGCTACGCGGAACTGGGCGTGGCGCGCGTCCTGACGGCGGAGCCGGATCGCGGCCGCAGCTTCCTCGATCTGGGGCCGCGCCTGTTGATGCGGGTGGAAGACATTCCGGAGACGAAACTGATCCAGCCCGGCAGTCGTGTGTCCTATCGACTGCTTCTGGCGGGGGATTCCGGAGCCCTGGCGAGTCTCAAAGCCTCCATTGACGCCGATCTGCGGCCGAACTATCGCTGGCGTACCGTCAAGGAGTCGAGTCCGACGATCGGCGGCGCGCTCGATCGGGCAGAGAGTTTCCTCCTGCTCGGCGGATTGCTCGCCGTACTGCTTGGCGGTGCTGCGGTGGCCCTGGCGGCACATCGCTACGCGCGGCGCCACTACAGCCATGTCGGGGTGATGAAGACGTTGGGCGCCACGCCGGCCGATATCCTTTGGGGGTATGTCTGCGTGCTCCTGATCATCGGCGTCGTTGGCGTATTGGCCGGTCTTGTGCTCGGCATCCTGGTGCATCTCGGCATCATCGCCTTGCTGTCGGCGTACCTGCCCGTGCGATTGCCCTGGCCTGGACCCAACCCGTTCGTGGTTGGCAGCGTTACCGGTTTCGTGTGCCTTGCTGCGTTCGCGTTGCCGCCGCTGCTCAACCTGCGCCGCATTTCTCCCATGCGCGTGATCCGCCGTGAACCGGACCGCGGGCTATCGAACGTGATTACCTATGGGTTTGCGGGCGTGGGCAGCATCGGATTGCTTGTCTGGTACAGCCAAAGCATCTGGCTGACGGCGTGGGCGCTCGTGGGGGCGACCGTGGTCTGCGGGGCGTTCGCCGTCGTCGCGCTCGCATTGCTGCGCGGCGGTCGAATCGTCGGCATGCAGGCGGGCAGTTCCTGGCGCCTGGCGCTCGCGGGATTGCAGCGCCGCCGCCGGGAGAACGTGGCGCAGATCACGATTTTCGGCCTGGCGATCATGATCCTGTTGATACTGTTGCTGGTGCGCACGGCGCTGCTCGCCGAATGGCGGTCCCAGATACCCGAGAACGCGCCGAATCATTTCCTGATCAATGTCGCCGACGACGAAGTCGGCGCGGTCCAGAACCTGTTGCGTGAGCATACGGACTATGACGGCAGCCTGTTTCCGATGATTCGGGGCCGCGTCACCACCGTCAACGGCGAGCCGGCCCGTGGTTGGCGCGAGCGCGAGGGCGAGCGGGGCGAGGATCTGGGACCGGGCCTGGGTTCCGAGCGGAACCTGACATGGTCCGATGACTTGCCCGGCGACAACGTGTTGGTACAGGGCGACTGGTGGCCCGCCGATACGGCCGAATCACTGATTTCTGTCGAAACGGACTACGCGAGGGGCAACGGATTGCGCGTCGGCGACCTGCTGGAATTCGATATCGGCGGGTTGCCGGTGTCTGCGCGGGTGGCGAATCTGCGCCGGGTCGAGTGGGACAGCCTGCAGCCGAACTTCTTTATCGTGTTCTCGCGTTCGGCGTTGGCGGGATTCGCGACAACGCACATGACGAGTTTCCATCTCGAGCCCGACCGCAAGCGGTTCCTCAACCAACTCCTTGCGGCGCACCCGACCATTACCGTATTCGAGGTGGACGCGATCATCGCCCAGGTCGAACGCATCATCGATCGGGTCACCCGCGCGATCGAGTTGATTCTCGGCCTGGTGCTGGGGGCAGGCGCGCTGGTTCTCATCGCGTCGATACAGGCGAGCCACGAGACTCGCATGAAAGAGCATGCCCTGGTGCGCGCCCTGGGTGGTACGCGCAACCTGATCGCCGGCGCCCTCGCGGCAGAATTTGCCGTCTTGGGCGCGTTTGCGGGCATCGTCGCCGTGCTCGGCGCCGAAATCACCGTGTTCGCCCTGCAAACCCGGGTGTTCGAACTCGACTACGACATCCACCCTTGGCTCTGGATCGCGGGTCCCGCAGTGGGCATGGCGCTCATCGCCAGCGTAGGCTATCTCGGGACACGCAAGCTCGTCCGATCGCCGCCGCTGCTGGTCTTGCGGGAGCTGTGAGGGGAGCGGCCGAACGGTCTCCGAAGGATTCCCGGCAAGAACTCTGGCAACGGCTTTCCGGATCCGTAGAAGGCGCTCCCGCGCGGACTCCGATGCGCGGCACAAGAGACTTCGCTTGCACCTATAATGCGCGTTTTGCCGCGACGCAGAACCGTTGAACGGCCCTCTCTTGTCGGTACGCGATCTGGCTTGCGCCGCGGGCGGGCGCCGGTTGTTTCAAGGCATCGACTTCGATCTGGAGCCGGGCGAGTTGATGGAGGTCCATGGGCCCAACGGCAGTGGCAAGACGACGCTGTTGCGGTGCATTGCGGGATTGTTCAAGGAGGAGTCCGGTCACGTGGATGTCGCTGGCGAGGAGCGTCCGCTGTATTTGGGCCACAAGCCGGGATTGAGTCTATTGCTCACGCCGCTGGAGAACCTGCGTTGGTACCTGGCGCTACAGGGCCGGGAACCACGGCGCGAAGACTGCCTTTCCGCGCTGCGCAGGGTCGGACTGAACGGTTCGCACCTGGTGCCCTGCCGAAGCCTGTCCGCAGGTCAGCAAAGGCGCGCGGCGCTGGCACGACTGGTGGCGAGTTCCGCGCCCCTATGGTTGCTGGACGAACCGTTCGCCGCCCTCGACGAAAGCGGTCGTGAAATCGTGCTTTCGATAGCGCAGGCGCATTGCCACGGCGGAGGCGCGGTGGTCTGCGCAACGCACGAGGACCTGGGGCTGGCCGATGCACGACGCCTGGAACTCGCGGCGTGATCGCCCTTGCCCAGGCCGGGCGAGACTTGCGGATCGCGTTCCGTTCGCGGGGGGAAGCGGCGCATCCGCTGGCTTTTTTCGCGCTCGCGGCGACACTCTTCGGGCTGGGTCTCGGTTCAGACCTGGAGACGCTCGGCCTGGTGGCTGTCGTCGCCATATGGGTCATCGCGCTGCTGTCCTGCATGTTGGCGGCCGAGAGCCTGTTTCGGCGCGACTTCGAGGACGGCACGCTGGAGCAGATGCTGCTGCATGGTCGCCCGGTATTCCTCGCCGTACTGGGCAAACTCGCTGCGCACTGGTGCGTAAGCGGACTGCCACTGGTCCTCTTCGCCCCCCTTGTGGGGTTCATGCTGCAGGCGCCGGCGCAGGCGCTACCCGTGCTGACGCTGAGCCTCCTGATCGGCACGCCAACGCTCACGATGGTCGGCGCGGTGGCGGCGGCATTGACGGCGGGGCTGGGTCGCGGCGGTCTGCTGGTGGCGTTGATCGCGTTGCCCCTGTACGTCCCCGTGCTCGTATTCGGCGCTGGCGCGAGTGTCGTCGCCGCATCGGGCTTGAGTGCCCTGCCGCAACTGCTGTGGCTTCTGGCGATGCTGGCGGCCGCAGTGACTTTCGCGCCCTTTGCGGTGGGCTTCGCTCTCAGACTGAGCCAGGAGTACTAGGGTGAGTCGGTTGGGCGCTTTTGTGCACAGGCTCGGTTCGCCTCGATGGTTCTTCGACATGACGAAGCCGTGGCTTGCGGGGCTCGCCATCATCGGCATCGCGCTGCTGATTGTCGGTACGGTCTGGGGCCTCGTATTCGCGCCGGAGGACTATCAGCAGGGCAACAGCTTCCGCATCATCTACGTGCATGTGCCAACGGCGCATCTTGCGGAAGCGCTCTACCTGGCCATGGGTGTCGCGGGCGTCGTGCTGCTCGTCTGGCGCATGAAACTCGCCGACATGTTCATTGCGGTGACCGCGCCCGTCGGCATGGCGATCACGGGCGTCGCGCTGCTGACCGGGGCGATCTGGGGCAAGCCGACCTGGGGCGCCTGGTGGGTTTGGGATGCGCGTACCACGTCCGTGCTGGTGCTGTTCTTCCTCTATCTCGGACTGATGGTGCTACGTGAGGCTATCCCGGGACGGGAACGGGCGGGCAGGGCGGTGGCGGTGCTCGCCATCGTCGGTACGGTCAACGTGCCCATCATCAAGTACTCGGTGGACTGGTGGCTGACGCTGCATCAGCCGTCGAGTTTCTCGTTGACCGAACAGCCGACGATGCCCGTGGAGATGTGGCTACCGCTGCTGGTCAATGTCATCGGGTTTTATTGCTCTGTCGCTGCGGTAGTCCTTGCGGGCCTGCGCAACGAGATTCTCGAGCGCGAGTCGGATACCGTTTGGGTGCGGGACTGGCTTCAGCGCGCGCAGTCGGGTAGCGGGTCGTGAACGATTTCATGACATTCCTTCAGATGGGTGGCCACGGCCTTTATGTGTGGCTCGCCTACGGTATCGCCTGGGCGGTGCTGATCGTGCTCGCGACCCGACCGATCCTTGCCCGCCGACGATTCCTAGCCATGCATGGCTCCTGTCCAGAGCGAAAGGGGTCTTCGGAATGAATACGCGGCGCCGCAATCGCCTGGTCGCGATCGTGTTCGTTCTCGGCGGCACGGCCGTCACCGCTGCGCTGGTGCTCACGGCTCTCGACGAGAACATCAATCTGTTCTACCCGCCGGAGCGCGTGGTGGGCGGCGAAGCGCCGGCGGGCGTCACGATCCGCGCGGGCGGAATGGTGGCGGATGGCAGCGTGGAACACGACGACAGTGGCCTCGGCGTGTCCTTTGTGCTCACGGACTACCAGGGTTCCGACTTCGTCGTGCGCTACGTCGGCATCCTGCCGGACCTGTTTCGAGAGGGGCAGGGCATCCTGGTCACGGGCGAACTGGATGACGAGCGCGTGTTCCAGGCGTCTCAGGTGCTTGCCAAGCACGACGAGAACTACATGCCGCCGGAACTGGCCGGCATTGCCGAGGCGGAATCCTCCACCCCGCCGGATCCCCACGCGGGCGCGCCGTGATCGTCGAGTTCGGACACTTTTCCGTGGTCGCGGCCCTGCTGGTCGCCCTCGCGCTCGGCGTCGTCGGCCATGTCAGCGCCGTCAACAGCGTCTGGCGCAGCCTGGTGGCGACGCTCGCCTCGTGCCAGCTCCTGCTGCTCGCTATCGGTTTCGCGGTGCTTGTGCGGGCTTTCCTCGTCAGCGACTTTTCCGTTGCTTACGTGGCAGAGAACTCGAACAGCCTGCTGCCCTGGTATTACCGGGTCAGCGCGACCTGGGGCGCGCACGAGGGCTCGTTTCTCCTGTGGATACTGATCATGGGGGTCTGGACCTGGGCGGTGAGTCTGGGCTGCCGGCGGCTTCCGGACGAGATCTTCGGTCGCGTATTGGGAACGATGGGTTTGCTCAACTTCGGTTTCCTGCTGTTTCTCCTCAGTACGAGCAGTCCCTTCGAGCGCCTGCTGCCGGCCGCTCCCCCTGAGGGTGCGGATCTGAATCCGCTGCTGCAGGACTTTGGGCTGATCGTGCATCCGCCCCTGCTCTACACCGGCTATGTCGGGTTTGCCGTGGCGTTCTCCTTCGCCGTGGCGGCGCTCATTGGCGGCAGGCTGGATGCGGCCTGGGCGCGTTGGTCCCGACCATGGACGAACGTGGCATGGGCCTTTCTGACCGTCGGGATCGCCCTGGGAAGCTGGTGGGCGTACTACGAACTCGGCTGGGGCGGCTGGTGGTTCTGGGACCCGGTGGAGAACGCCTCGTTCATGCCGTGGCTGGCGGGCACCGCCCTGATCCACTCCCTTGCGGTCACCGAAAAACGCGGCGCGTTCAAGAGCTGGACGGCGCTGCTGGCGATTGCGGCCTTTTCGCTGTCGCTGCTCGGCGCGTTCATCGTGCGATCCGGCGTGTTGACCTCGGTGCATGCGTTTGCCGTGGATCCGGAACGCGGCCTCTTCGTTCTCGCGTTGTTGGCGATTGCAGTGGGCGGGGCGCTCGCGATCTACGGGGTGCGGGCGCCGACCATCATGAGCAGGGCCCGCTATGGCGGCTTTTCCCGTGAACTCCTGCTCCTGGTCAACAATGCGATCCTGGTTGTCGCATTGGCCTTTGTCCTGCACGGGACCCTGTATCCGCTCGCCCACGAAGCCATGACGGGCGGCGAGAAGACATCGGTCGGCGCCCCCTATTTCAACAGGGGATTCGTTCCGCTCATGTGTGTTCTGGCGTGCTTCCTGGCGCTGGCGCCGGTGGCGCGATGGAAGCGCACGCCGCTGTCGCTGTTGAAGAATTCGGGCCTGATGTGCGTCGCGGCGCTCTGCATGGGATTGGTGCTGCCGCTTGTGCTCGGCGGTGCGTTCAAGGTGGGTGCGGCGGTCGCGGTGGCGCTCGGTATCTGGATCATGTTGGTGCACGGTGCCGACGTGTGGCGGCGCCGAAACAGCACGACGCGGGGATACCTGGGGATGACGATTGCGCATATCGGTTTTGCCGTGGCGCTCATGGGCATTGGCGTGACAAGTGAGTTCTCCCGTGAAGTCGACGTCCGCATGGCCGTCGGCGACAGCGTGGAGCTGAATGGCGTGACCTATCGCTTTGCCGCGTTGCGCAGGATCGAAGGACCGAACTACGTTGCGGATCGCGCCGAGTTCGTCACGGACAGCGGCGTGCACCTGTATCCCGAAAAGCGTCACTATCCCGTGCGCGACCAGGTGATGACGGAAGCGGGAATTGCCGCTGGATTCGTGCGGGACCTCTACATCGCGTTGGGCTCGGCATTGCCCGACGGCGCCTGGGGCGTTCGGATCCAGGACAAGCCGATGGTTCGGTGGGTGTGGCTGGGCGCGCTGTTGATGGCGTTCGGCGGTGTGCTCGCCGTGACCGATCCGCGCTATCGTCGACTGCGCGCAACGGACGGCCTGCGGGAGGCGAGGGGATCCCCCTGGGCGACGAGCGGGGCCGGGCCGGAGCCTTCAGCCGGGGAGCGCGAGGGGGCACCCCTCGCAAGGAGAAAACGGGAGCCTAAGGCGCCGGCTGTGGGGCACTCGCCGACGACATGAACCGGGCGCGACTGTTCATCCCGATGGCCGTGTTTGCGGTGCTGGCGTGTTTCCTGTTCCTGGGTTTCACCCTGCGTGACCCGCACGAGTTGCCGTCGGCACTGATCGACAGGCCGTTTCCGGATTTCGACCTGCCGATCCTGGGGAAGCCGGGCGCGCGGGCGACCCGCGCGGACCTGGTCGGTCAACGCCGCCTGGTCAACGTCTGGGCCACCTGGTGCCCGACATGCTTGGCGGAGCACGGGGAACTCTCGCGCATTGCGAACGAGACGGGCCTTTCCGTCATTGGCATCAACTACAAGGACGATCCTTCCGAAGCGAGCCGATGGCTGGCGCGGCACGGAGATCCCTACGATTACAACATCGTGGATGTGAGCGGCGATTTCGGTGTCGAAATCGGCGTCTACGGGGCGCCGGAGACGTTCCTGGTGGATGCCGAGGGAACCATTCGCTACAAGCGCGTCGGCGACGTCAACGAGGACATTTGGAGAGAAGAGCTACAGCCCGCCATCGCGGCGTTGGAGGCACTGCGATGATGTTGCGTGTCTGCGCGATGCTCGTCGCGGTGGCCTGCCTGCTCGGTGCGTCGGCGATCGACGGATTCGACTTTTCGAACCCCGGACTGGCCGACCGCTATCGGGTGCTGCTCTCGGAGTTGCGCTGTCCCAAGTGCCTGAATGAGTCCCTGGCGAGTTCGGGGGCGCCGATCGCCCGCGACTTGCGACGCACGGTCCGGCGTCTGCTGGAAGAAGGCGCGACGGATGACGAGGTGCGCGTGTACCTGCAGGAACGCTACGGCGATTTCGTTCTCTACGATCCCGAGTTCCGAATGACGAACTGGCCGCTTTGGGTGGTTCCCCCGGTCCTGTTGCTGATCGCCGTCGTCGTTGTCGCGCGTGTGGGCGTTCTCCGGCGGCGCGTTCCCCTGACGAAAAGGGAGCGGGAGCAGGTCGCGCGGCTGCTTGACGACGACCGATGATCGAGGTTTTTGCCGGTACGGCGGTTTTTGCGTCGATCGTGGTCTTCTACGTCCTCTTCGGTGTCCGGCGGGCGGGGGGCCGCGTGATGGATCGGGCGGACGCCAATGCCGTCCTTTTCGCCGATCGTCGCCGGGAGTTGATCGAGGAGGGTCGCGTCCAGACACTGGACACTTCGACCCTGGTCGAACTGGAAGAGGAACTGGCTCTCGACCTGATAGGGACGGATGGGCCCGAAGCGGACCTTGAGGGGTCTGGGACCGGGGACAGTCAAGACCCGAAGCCGGACACGTCGAAAGCCCAAGGTCCGGACGCTGCGCCGCAGGACATCGAGGGTACGCGGCCGCCGGTGCGGCTCGTCGCGTTGACCGCGGTAGCAATGGCCGCCGTTGCCGTGGGCTTGTACGCCATATGGGGCGAACCGCACGCGACCAACCTGGCGCTGGCGGCTGAGGCACTGGCGAGTGACGGCGTCGACGTCGATGACCTGACGCGCGCGGAGAAGGCGTTGGCGGCACGAGTCGCGCGCAATCCGGAGGATGCGACCACCTGGTTTCTCCTGGGCCATTCGCGGATGCGTCTTTCCGACTACCAGGCGGCGGCGAGTGCCTTTGCCAGGCTTCGAGACCTGGCAGGTCCGAACGAAGAGGTCGACGCGGCGTGGGCACAGGCGAGCTACCTAGCCCAGGGCGGCATGAACGCCGCTACCCGGCAGGTCGTCGAGGATGTGCTTGCGGCGCGTCCCGACCATCCGGCGATGCTGGAAATGATGGCGATGGATGCGATGCGCGGCGGTGCGTTCGAAGAAGCGTCGGGTTACCTCGCGCGGGCTATTGGGCAGCCGTTGCCGGAATCGCGGGTCGCGCTGCTCACGGAATTGATGAGGGTTGTCCAGTCGCAACTCGACCCCACGCGGCCCTTCATCGAAGTTCTCGTCAAGGTGGGGGACCAGGCGCGCCGGCCGTGGCTGATCGTTTTCGCCCGTCCGGTCGAGGGCGGCATGCCCCTGGCGGTCGTGCGTCGAAGGGTCGAGGCGTCTCAGACAGTCATACTCGACGACACCGTGGGGATGGGAGCGGCGCCGCGGTTGTCGATGGGCGGTCAGGTTGAAGTAGTAGCGCGGCTATCGGCGTCGGGAAATGCGCTTGCCGCAGAGGATGATCTCGAAGCATCCACGCAGCCCGTTGATCCCCGGGCGCAACCGCGCATCGAACTGACGTTTCCAGCGGATGCCGTCCGCGGGAGTGCTGCGACGACCGTGGACGTCTCCCTCGATGCCGCCTTCGAGGTCGACCCGGCCGCGACCGTGTTCGTGATCGCGCGGGACGCCGAGCGGCCGGGACCGCCCCTGGCCGTCAAACGACTCACCGCGGGCGATCTGCCCGTGCGGGTTGAACTCACGGACGCTGATGCCATGTTCCCGGGGCGAGGGTTCAAGGGAGTCGAGGCACTCGAACTGGTGGCCCGCGTCGCCCTCGGCGGATCGGCCACGGCGGTTGCCGGAGACATGGAGAGTGCGACTCGGGTGGGTCCCCCGAGTGGCGATCCGGTGAGCCTGCACATCGATCGCCGGCTTCCTTGACCCGCATATCTCACCAAGGGCCGCGATGATCGCGCAGGATTTTTTTCGCGTGCGGGTGCTCGCGAGCGGAAACATAGCCGCCGCTTATGGTGTAGCAAGCACGTGCCCGCACGCGGAAAAAAGTGCCCCACAGTCGGCGCCTTCGGCACCGCCCGTGGCCCGGCCCCACCGTGCGAGGGCGCGGCAGCGCAGTCTGTACCCGGTAGAACCTTCACGAAACGAATGCATCTGATTGAAACGCGATGACAATCAATCACTCGACAAGCGCCTTGGTGATATATGCGGGTTAACCCCGATCGGGACCTGCCATTCGCCAGAACGCCCGACCACGGCGTTCCCGCAGGGTGCTAACGATTTTCTAAAGGTGCCTTCGGGTGTCGATTTCGGTAAACTACCACTGGCTTAGCGAAAGACTACTCGCTGCATGCGTCTTGACGGCATCAGGCTGACCGGATTCAAATCATTCGTCGATCCGACGGCTGTCAGCTTCCCCGGAAATCGATGTGCGGTCGTTGGTCCGAACGGCTGCGGAAAGTCCAACATTATCGATGCCGTTCGCTGGGTGATGGGCGAAAGCTCCGCGCTCAAACTGCGGGGGGAATCCATCGCCGATGTCATCTTCGATGGTACGAACAACGGCTCGCGTTCCCGCAAGGCGAGCGCGATGGCCTCCATCGAGTTGATCTTCGACAACTCCGACGGCCGCCTCGGCGGAGAGTATGCGAACTTTGGCCGCATCGCCGTCCGCCGGGAAGTCACGCGGGATGCCCGCTCCACCTACTATCTGAACGGAAACACGTGTCGCCGGCGGGACATCGTCGACGTGTTCCTCGGTACGGGTTTCGGGCCGCGGGGCTATTCCATCATTGAGCAGGGCATGATCAGCGAACTGGTCGAAGCCAAGCCGGGAGACCTGCGCGGTTACCTGGAAGAGTCTGCCGGCATTTCAAAGTACAGGGAGCGCCGCCGCGAGACCGAGAACCGGATGCGGCGCGCGATGGACAACCTTGACCGCCTGCGCGATATCCGGGAGGAACTCGATGGCCGGTTGCAGCACTTGCGGCGGCAGGCGCGCGCGGCGGAGCGCTACCGGGAGCTGAAGCGGGAACAGCGCGACCGCGAGGCGGAGTTGCTCGTGCTGCGGATGCGAGGCATGAACGAGGACCTGGCGGCACGCGACAGGGTCTTGAAGCGCCTGCAAGTCGAATACGACCAGGCGCTGAGCGCGTTGCGGAGCGACGACGCGAACATCGAACGGGCGCGAGCCGAGCAACAGGAACACCTCGACGCGTTCAACCGGGTGCAGGGATTGGCCCACGGCATCAGCGCGAAGATCGGAAAGACCGAGGAGGCCATCAAGTTCAATCGCGAACGCCAGAGCCAGCTTGAGAGCAGCCTCGCAAACGCCCAACGCCGACTCGACGAAACGGCGCGCCAGCTTGCGGACGACGAGCGCGAACTGGCGCGGCTGGAAAAGGCTATCGCCGCCAAGGTGCCGGAAATCGAGGTGGCTCGAAACGAAGATGATCAGGTGGCCGAGGCGCTGACGACGGCCGAAGAGGATATGCGCACGAGCGAGGCCGCGTGGTCCGATTTCCTTTCCCGCGCATCGGCCAATGAGCGCGAATTGCGCCTGGAAGAAAACCGTGTCGAGCACATCGGGCAGACGATGAACCGTTTGCGCCGGCGCCTGGCGCAGATCGAAGAAGAATCCGGCGGGAGCAGTTTTTCCACCGAGGACCTGGCGGAAGAGTTGGGACAGGCTGAAGGACGTTACGATGCTGCGGGCGCGAAGCTTGCAGCCTGCGCGAGCGAACTGGCGTCGGCGCGCGAGGCCCTGGTCGGCGACGAGAACGCGCTGGCATCCGTGCGCACCGAGACCCAGTGTCTGCGCGACGAGCATGCCGCTCTGGATGCATTGCAACAGGTGGCGCTGGGTAGCGAGAACCACGAGGCGCGGGAATGGATCGATGCGCTCGGTCTGGACCGGGTGCCGAGGCTCGGCGCGGAGCTGGTCGTCGATCCAGGATGGGAGCGCGCGGTGGAAACGGTCCTCGGGACCGATCTGCGCGCCATCAGGGTCGACGATCTGGACCGTTTTGCGGGTGATCTGGATGACCTCGAATCGGGGCGCGTCGTCCTGTACGAAGGTCGAGAGATCGACGGCGCGGTTCCCGGCCTCGATCTTCCCTCCTTGACGGCGCTGGTGCGTACGGACCAGGGACCGGTCGGCGCCATGTTGGCGGGGGTGTTCGCGGCAGAGACACTGGATGTCGCGCTGGCGCACCGGGGCGAACTGCAGAGCGACCAGAGCATCATCACGCGGGATGCGGTCTGGCTCGGCCCCGATTGGATCCGTATCAACCGGACGGAGGATCCAGGGCTTGGCGTCGTCGAACGCGCACACGAGCTGGAGATTCTCGGCACCAGGTTGGCCCAGGCCGACGCCGGGGTTGGCGAACTGGACGGGCTCGTGGCCAGCGGTCGACACCGGGTTGCCGAACTCGACGAGCGTCGCGACCGGTTGCAAAACCAGCACCGCGAGCACGCGGAGGCGGTGTCACGCCTCAGAACGGAACAGGAGGTGCGTCTTGTGCGCATCGAAGAGGCGAAGGCGCGCCAGCGTCGCGACGAGTCCGAGCGCGACGGGATAGCAGCGCAGATGTCCGCGGAGACAGCTCGTCTGCGTGAAGCGCAAACGCGTATCGCATCGCTCAAGCAGGAGGCGCGAACGCTGCACGCCGAGCGCACCGAGTTGCAAGGCGCGCGCTCGCGACAGGCTGATCTGTTGGAGACGGCGCGTCACGATGCGGCGACCTGCCGCGGGCGCTTGCATGCGCTGCAGATGGAACATGAACACTTCACGACCAAGCTGTCTGCCCTCGAGCTGGTTCGCTCGCGTTTGAAGGAGCAGCGGGCGGAACTCGAGACCCTTGCCGAGGAGTACCGGGACGACATCGCCGAGAATCTCAAACCGCTGCCGATGTTCGAGGCAACGTTGCAGGAGAACCTCCGGGAAAAGGTTGGCGTGGACAGGCAACTGGCAGACATTCGCCGCCGTACGGATCAGGCGGAGAGCGAGATCCGTTCCAACGAAGCAAAACGTCAGCAGAGCGGTAACGCGGTCGAGCAGGTGAGAAACCGGATCCATGAAGCAGAGGTGGAGCGCGAGGGCGTTTCAGCCAGGTGCGCTGACTTGTCCGAACAACTTGAGCAGTCCGGCCGGGCGCTGGATGAGGTCGAGGCCGAACTGTCCGGGGATGCCGACCCCGGGGTCTGGCGCGAACGCCTCGACAAGATCGAGCGACAGATTGCCCGGCTGGGTGCGGTCAACCTCGCGGCGCTAGAAGAACTGGAAACGCAGACCGAACGCAAGCGCTACCTGGACGCGCAGAACGACGACCTTGAACAGGCGCTCAGTACGCTGCGCTCGGCGATCAACAGGATTGATCGGGAAACGAAGTCACGATTCAAGGCGACCTTCGATGCGGTCAATGAACATCTGAAGACCCTGTTTCCGAAGGTCTTTGGCGGGGGCCACGCCTATCTCGAGTTGACCAGCGACGATCTGCTCGAAGCGGGAGTGAGCCTGATGGCCCGTCCGCCCGGAAAGCGAAATTCGAGCATTCAGGTGCTGTCCGGGGGCGAAAAGGCGTTGACGGCGATTGCGTTGATATTCGCCATCTTCCAGCTCAATCCGAGTCCGGTATGCCTGCTGGACGAGGTCGATGCGCCGCTTGACGATACGAACGTCGTCCGGTTTGCGGAGTTGCTGGAAGAGATGTCGCGAGAGGTCCAGTTCGTCGTGATCACCCATAACAAGCTCACGATGGAAATGGCGGACCAGCTTCTCGGGGTGACGATGAACGAACCGGGCGTGTCGCGGCTGGTTTCTGTGGATCTGGATGAAGCGGCGGCGATGGCCGCCGTAAAGCCCGGTGTGGCAAACATTACATAAACGGGGTTGATGCTGTGTCCGAGGACTACATTCTAATTGGCGGCGGTCTACTGATCGCTCTCGTCATCATGCATGGCGTTTGGCTGGCCTGGCGCTCGCGCGGGGATCCTCTGCCACTCGACCTGTCAACGGACATTCCGGATGACGGCTTTGACGACGACGACGGGTTGGGTGCCGAATTTCCCAACGGGGGTGCACGCGTTGTCGCGGGCGCGGAACAGTCCGTGCCGACGCAACGACCCCTGGCCTTCGAGGGTTCCGCGCCGGTATTGATGGAGGTTGTCGGGGAGGATGCCGCAACCACCGATCTGGCCGATGCCAGAACTGCAAGGGAGCCGAAAAACGGTACGCAGGAGACGGACGATGGCCTGCGCGGAGCTGGCAGCGAACCGATCGTCGCTCAGGTGGATGACGCCATCGTGCCTGCCCGCGTTTCTCCCCGCATTTCTCGTAGCTCGCGCAAGGACGAGCGACCTGCGCGTCGCGAGCGCGAAGCGCCGCCGCCGCAGTTGGTTGCGGATCCCGATGAGAATGAGATTCTGGCGATCAACGTGCTTGCCCGTGGCAATCGGCGGTTCAGTGGTGCGGACCTTTGGGCGGCGTTCCAGCGCAACGGACTTACGTTTGGCGACATGAACATATTCCACCGGTTGAATCCGGTCACCAGGACGCCGCAGTACTCCGTGGCCAACGCCATCGAACCGGGGAACTTTGATCTCTCGAACATGGAGGCCATGGAGACGCCGGGTGCCTGCCTGTTCCTGCGGTTGCCGGGCCCGTCGGAACCTGCGGCGGTGTTCGATGACATGCTGCGAGTGGCGCGCGATATCAGTCAGAGTCTCGACGGCGAACTGAGGGACGAGAACTTTTCCGGGCTGACCGGGCAGACCGAGGAACACTACCGCCAGCGTATTGCCGAATTCTCGCGGAAACGCATGTCCAAACGTTATTGATTGTCCTCGAGCGATAGGGAAACGGAAGCGTCGGCAACAACGCGTCTGGCAGCCATGGCGAATCGAATCGAACGTGCCAAAATGCCTGAACTGACGGCGAAGGACGGTCGAACCCCGATGCCACCTCCCGCCCGGGAAATCGCGGCACTGCGCGAGAATATTCGATATCACCTTCATCGCTACCACGTGCTGGACGACCCGGAGTTGGCGGATTCGGAATTCGATGCGCTGCTTGATCGCCTCGTCGAACTGGAGAATGAACATCCGGACTTGGTGACTCCGGACTCTCCGACGCAGCGCGTGGGCGCCGAGCCTTCCGCGCGATTCGCCGCCGTGGCTCACGAGTTGCCCATGCTGTCCCTGGACAAATGCGCGTCGAAAGAGGAATTCATCGACTGGGAGGCGCGTTGCCGGACTCGGGTCGGCTACGAGGGTGAACTGGAATTCACCTGCGAACCGAAGATCGATGGCGTGGCGGTGAGCCTGATCTACGAGAACGGCGTATTGGTGCGGGGCGCCACCCGCGGCGACGGCTCGAGCGGCGAAGACATTACGGCCAACGTTCGGACAGTACCCGCGGTCCCGTTGCGATTGCTGGGCGACACCTACCCGGCAACGCTGGAAGTGCGGGGCGAGATCTACATGCCGCTGGACGGTTTTCGCGCCTTCAACGAGGCGGCGGCGAGCGCCGGCGAGCGCCTGTTGGTCAATCCGCGCAATGCTGCTGCCGGCAGCCTGCGGCAACTCGATCCGAAGCTGACCGCCTCCCGCCCCCTGTCGATGTATTGCTACAGCGCCGGCTTGCGCGGCGATTGGGAGCCGGACACCCAGTGGCAGGTGCTTGAAGCGTTCAGGCGTTGGGGGCTCCGCGTGAACGAACGCGTTGTGCGTGTCGCCGGCGTGGAAGCCTGCCTGGACTATGTGCGTCTCCTGCTGGAAGAAAAGGACAGTCTCGGCTACGACGCGGATGGCGTTGTCGTCAAGGTGAACGATTTCGGTATGCAGGACGCGCTCGGCACCGTGACCCGACGGCCGCGATGGGCTATCGCCTACAAGTACCCGGCCCAAGCGGCGACCACCGTGCTCAAGGGTGTCGAGTTCCAGGTGGGGCGCACTGGCGCCATCACCCCGGTGGCGAAACTGGAGCCAGTCTTTGTCGGGGGCGCCACGGTTTCGAACGCGACGCTGCACAACATGGACGAAGTGGAGCGGCTTGACTTGCACCTGGGCGATACGGTCATGGTGCATCGCGCCGGCGATGTTATCCCGCAGGTGACGAAAGTTATCGAGTCGAAACGACCCGGGGACGCGCGGAGCGTTGCGATGCCGCAGCGGTGCCCGGCCTGCGACACGCCGATCGAACGGCCCGAGGGCGAAGCGGTGGCGCGCTGCCCTGCGGGACTCACCTGCCCGGCGCAGCGCAAGGAGAGCCTCAAGCACTTCGCATCGCGCCTGGCGATGGACATCGAGGGTCTGGGCGACAAGCTGGTGGACCAGCTTGTCGAGCGAGGCATGGTGAAGGACCCGGCGGATCTCTACGGGCTTGACGTCGATGCGGTCGAGTCGCTCGAACGCATGGGACCGAAATCTGCAAGGAATGTGATCGACGCGCTACGCGCGAGCAAGCACACAACTTTCGCGCGATTCATCTACGCGCTCGGGATTCGTGAGGTCGGCGAGACCACCGCGGCCAACCTGGCGAACCATTTCCGCAGTCTCGATGCCTTGAATGGCTCATCGGAGGAAGCGTTGAACGAAGTCCCGGACGTGGGGCCCATCGTGGCCTCCCGTATACGGAGCTTTTTCGATGACGAAGACAATCGGGGAGTGGTCGCCCGGTTGATCGAGCAGGACATCCACTGGCCGACGCCCGCGAGACCCGCGAAGTCCCCTCTCGCGGGAGAAACCTGGGTGCTGACCGGAACGCTCTCGACCATGACGCGCAACGAAGCCAGGGCGCACCTGGTGAAGTTGGGGGCGAAGGTTGCCGGTTCCGTGTCGGGCGCAACCACTCGGGTGGTGGCCGGGCCAGGTGCCGGTAGCAAGGCGAAGAAAGCGGCAGAGCTCGAGATACCCGTGATGGATGAAACTGACTTTGTCGCAATGCTGGCTGAGCATGAAGCGCGCGGTAGCGGTTAGCCTCGCGGTCTGCATGGCCGGCGTGGTCCTGGTAGTGGACGGTTGCGCGTCAATGCCGTCCAACGCCGCCGACATCTGCGATGTCTTCGACGAGAAGAGTGGTTGGTATCGCCACGCGAGAAAGGCAGAGCAGAACTGGAACATCTCGATTCCGATCATGATGGCGTTCACGTACAAGGAATCGAGCTTCAGGCATGATGCCCGGCCGGAGCGAAACAGGATCCTCGGCATCATTCCATGGCGCCGACCGTCGAGCGCGTACGGTTTCGCGCAGGCGACCGACGAGACATGGGCGGACTACAAGCGCGCGAGTGGTCGCAAACGCGCGAGCCGCACGAGGTTTTCCGACGCAATAGATTTTGTCGGCTGGTACCTCGACCGTGCCCACCGCGTGTTGGGAATCCCCCGGAACGACGCGCGAACCCTCTACTTTGCATACCACGACGGGCTGACCGGATATCGTCAAGGCAAATGGAGAAGCAACAAGTGGTTGCAGGGCGCGGCGGATAGGGTGGCCACCAATGCCCAGCGCTATTCGGAGCAACTCGGCACTTGCCGTCGCTTTCTCGATAGGGGATGGCTGGGGATATTCGGCTAGAGCCACAAAACCCATCGCCCAAACGGGCGCCGTGTCTTACCCCCGCCCAAGCCCTCTGTTTAGCCCATCCCGCCCGTCTCGGACCCTGCGCCCTTGATCGTCACTTGTGTGCCGTTCTACGGCGTAGCCGCGTATGGCAAAAAGACCGCTTCGATATCCGCCACTTACGCCTTTAGCACCTAGTCGACTGCACCGCGTGTTTAGCAGCCCTTGCCGCCAAAGGGCCCGCGACGCGTTTAGCGCCCCGTCACTACCGGATTTTCCGCGACCGCTTCTCACGCGGCGCAGCAGCGCTGCGACGTTGTGCGACACCCCGGGTAGTGACGGGGCGCGGCGGCTTGCGCCATAGGCCTACAGTCGACGTGAGCCCGCCGGGCACGTGGCGTACAATGCCGCAATGCCGGACCATGGCCACCGGCGAACACGAAACGGTCCCGAAGGGCGCTCCGGCCGGTTTTCGCCGGGTGCGGCGGCAGGCGCCCTTCCACTCCGGCCATCTGCAATTGAAGCGTTCGGCATTCTCGGCATTGCCCTGCTCGTGAGCCCCGGCAGGTGTCGGAAGGCCCGCAACAACGACAATTGCCAGGGCCAGCGCCGCTTCGGCCCATCCGGCACCAACCCTTGAGCGAGATTGGGAAACACCGGCAGGTCGTGTGCGCTGTCGGTCGTGGCGACGAATCGCTTGCGGTGCCGGGGCTGCAATTCGTGTGCCCGCATCAGCCGCCGCACGTTTCTTGGCGTTGACCACGATTCTTCGGTGGCGCAATGCCGCACCGGCACGGCGGTAGCCATAGGCTTCGAACTCGTCGCAAATCGCGAGGATACGGGCGACGATCTCCGTGTCGTCCGCCTGCCTGCTTGGCGCGTCATGGAACGTGTCAAGCCCATCAACCGGCATCCCCGGGAGACCGACATGCCGATGGGCCGGCAATCACGGCCATAGGCGCTTTTTTCGGCCGCTTGGTCGGGTGCCCGGCGTTAGAGATCGAGTGTCTAAAGGGGTTGTTGAAAAAATGGGTGAAAACGAGCCTCGGTGCCTTGAAAGTGAAGGACATTTCCTATATTCGTTAGGTGGGAGGCGGGAAAGAGTGCCGCAGTTTAGTCGGGATCGTGGATCGCCGCGCCGCTGTGGTCTCACCGCCGTCGGTCGTTAACAAGTGTAGTAACTACAGGTGAGTATTGTGCGAACAGAAATGTGGGCATCACTGGGGCGTATGGCGCTAATTTTAGCCTTTATTTCTCCAGTTTACGGACAAGATAAAGAAGAGGAGACGAAAGCCGACTTTATTGAAGAAATGATCGTAACCGCAGAGAAACGTGAGGAAAACATCATGGATGTGCCACTCACCGTTTCTGCGTTTAATGATGGGATGATCGAGGAATTGGGTATGACCAATTCCCGCGATCTCGAAAACCTTGTTCCCGGGCTTCAGATCGGCGACAACATCGAGAATATCGGTCATGGTGTCGTCATCCGAGGTATCGGAACCAAAGGAGCCGGTGAAACACACAGAGACCTTGCGGTGGCGACCTATATTGACGGCGTTTATTCGCATACCACGTCAGGCATCGCACCGAATTTGTTTGACGTTGAACGCCTGGAAGTCGGTCGTGGTCCTCAGGGAACGCTGAACGGTCGTAACTCCATCGCCGGTTCGATCAGTTATGTTACCAAGAAACCGTCAGCTGAATGGGACGTTAACGTCCTGACCGAATTCACCGATCAGTTTACCCAGCGATACAATCTTGCGTTTGGCGGTCCGATCACTGAACACTTCAGTTTTCGTGTAACCGGTGGTTATTACGAGGGTGACGGTGCTCAGAAGAATCGCGGTCTTGGTGGCGACTACGATGCACCGGATGAGACAACCTATGCGCCGCAACTTCGTCTGGAGACCGATCGTGTCGACATCAATGTGCGCTTCGCACGAACTGAAGATACAGGGGTCGGCAGAACGGACGTCCTGCTGTTTCAGCCAAACCGAAACCAGCCCTTTGAATGTTATTGGTTGGAGCACGAAGGCAGTACCGCCGCAAACGCTTTCAATCATATTCAGGAAGGCGACTTCCCCGGCGTGATCAATGGTCAGCCATTTGATTGCAGTGGTTCTGTGGATAAACCGACAAACATTTTCTACCTTGCTAAGGACAACAATCCAGCGGTTGAAGACTGCCATCCCACTGATCTCGCGAATCAATGCAAAGATCTGAAGAACGAGATCTCTGTGAATCGCCCCGGAGGCGGGCATTCGCTTCGTGATAGCTGGACCATGAATGCCAGTTTCGATGTCACGGATACGTTAGTTGTGCGTTATACCGGGGGCATCAGCGATGTCCTCCAGGATAGCTGGAAAGATAGCGATTACAGCAACCGAGTCGGCAGCGAGGCTGACCCGCTCCTATCTTCAGATGGCGGTACGCATTTTGCGGATATCAGACATTACGCGCCTTATGAAAACGACAATAAGTCTCACGAGCTGCAACTATTTTCTAACTACGACGGCCCATTTAACTTTATCCTGGGTGCGTATTACTACGAGAACAGAACATATTGGGAAACCTCTCAAACAAATTTCGGCTGGCAGGGGTGGAGTATCACTGCGGCAGAGAACGAGCGCAGGGCTCAGGCGCTCGGTTACGCAAGCTGTGAAGCTGCCCTTGCAGCCAATCCTGGCTGGTATATTTATGAAGGTTACGGAACTCGGTGCATTCCAGAAGGCTATATGATAACGAACGATTTCAACACTGAAGCCTGGTCCTCAACGGAGGCAGTTTTTGCCAGTGCCGACTATGTCATCAACGAGCAATGGCTAGTCTCTGGTGGGTTGCGCTACACCGAAGATACCAAAGGGCGTGAGCAGGATTTCTTCTGGGAAGCGGTAGAGATACATGATATTGCCGGTACCTGGGATGACAACTCAGACGACATCTTGATCATTTGGGATGCAACAACGAAGCCCATCGAACAAGCAAGTGACCAGAACCCAACCTGGGATAAAGTTATCTGGAATATCAGCCTCGAATATCGACCAGACGAAAACACCATGTATTATGGTCGGATTTCCACAGGCTACCGGGCTGGTGGTTTCAACTCAGCTTCAGGCTTCAATCCGCCGATCGAGGAAGAGACTCTCATCAATTATGAACTGGGCGTCAAAGGCCTGTTCCTTGATCAACGCTTGAATATTCGTGCTGCTACGTTCTTTGAAGACTACGATAATTACCAGCACACGGCGACGACATTCCATCCGAATCCACTTCCCAACCGCGATTCGCCTCTGGTGGAGTTCACCGACAACATCGACGGCACCACCATCTATGGTCTAGAGGTGGAATACATCTATAACTTCAACGAGAAGTTGAGCCTGAGTGGCTTTTACGCCTTCCAGGGGTCTGATCTAGGTGAGTTCTCAGCCATTGTTCAAGGCGATCCTGAAGCGGAATACGCTGTTTGGGACTATTTGGACAATAGCAATCGGCCTCAACAGTCGGTCTATCAGTTTCCCAAGAATTGGGGCGGCGGCACTCTACCCATGCAGCCTGAACACAAAGCTGCGACAACGCTGGTTTATGAGACTCCAGTCGATGCATTGGGTGGTGGCTCTTTGAGGCTGCTAGGTACGCTGACCTACACCGGCGAACGTTATCCCTTCGTAGAAAACGTCGAATCACAGAAAATTGCTGCCTACAATCGGCTCGACCTGAGGGCCGCGTGGACTTCTGCCGATAACCAGTGGGACGTGACACTGTACGTGCAGAACGCGATGGATCATATTGCTTTGTTCGAGTACCTTCCGCAAATCGCCGCAGGCCGTGGTGGTGCGACCGGTTCGCTCACAGAGGCCCGGCAGTTTGGACTCCAGATTCGCTGGAATCCGCAGTTGTAACCGACACTAGTAGCGAGACGTATGCCCCCAATCAGGGGCTACGTCTCAATACTATTCTATCCGGGCCTGTTATGGCCCTTTTTTTGCTGGACGAAAATGAACGTAGGTTTTAACGCCATCTACGTGCTACTTGCTTGTGATACGGAACACTCTCTTTACGACATTTTTTTTCCTCGTCGCCTGTGGAGGCGGAGGCGGTGGTAGCTCCTCATCACCGACAACACAGCCACCCCTTGTAACGCAGCCCGACGATCCGGTTGAAGAAGCGGAGATCACCTTTACGCGAGACCTGAATGCCGGCCTGCGCCGCGCATTTGGCACTGAATCCGACTCAGATCTTGCATTTTCAAGCGGCGGCGTCGCGGCTTCGGACTTCGACGGCGATGGGGATATTGACCTGCTTTTCGTCGGCGGCGATACGGAACCCAACCACCTTTACGAAAACCAGGGCGACGGTACCTTTGTAGAGATAGCAACAGACGTTGGGCTGGATATTGTCAACTGGGCCAGTGGACCGGCATTTGGTGATATCGATGGTGATGGTGATCTTGACCTCTTCATCGGCGCAATCAATGATTTGGTTTTTCTGTTCGAGAACCGCCTGAACGAAGTGGAGGCAAGTTTTGTCGATATCACCGCTGACTCAGGGATCGTAGTGAACAGTGCAGTTTCCTCGACTTTCTTTGATTATGATGGGGATGGCTACCTTGATCTTTTTGTGACTCATTGGGGGACGAAGCGTCAACCGGGAGAAGATACAGAAACAGTATGGCGAAACAATGGTGACTACACCTTTGAGAATCGTAGTATCGAAACTGGTGTTGCAGCAGGGCTGCTCGAAGTTGACACTGACTGGAGCTTTACAGCGAGCTTCAGCGACATCGACGGTGATGGTGACGGTGATCTGCTGATAGCGTCAGATTATGAGACCAGCCAGGTGTTGCGTAACAACGGCGATGGCACCTTTTCGAAAATCACGGACCGGGATGTCATCGTCGATCAGTCTGGCATGGGTAGTGCCATTGGTGACTTTGACAACGATGGAGACATGGACTGGTTTGTCACCTCCATTTACAACCTGGATATTGGTGAAGACTTGTTCGGGAACCGGCTTTACCGTAACGATGGGGATGGTTTGTTTACGGATGTGACGGAAGAGTCCGCTACCAGCGACGGGTCATGGGGTTGGGGTGTCTGCGCGGCAGACTTTGATAATGACACACACGTCGATCTGGCCCATGTCAATGGCTGGCGGGAACGTTTTAACATAGACTATGTCACTGATCAGGCGAGGCTATTTCGAAACATGGGGGAGTCCGGCATTCTTTTTGAGGAACGCTCCACAGAATCAGGCTTCAACGATCGAGGCCAGGGACGTGGCATAGCCTGCTTCGATGCTGAACGCGACGGCGATATTGACATTGTGATCTCTAACAACGAGAGTGATAGTGTGGTGTTCTATCGTAACGAGACAGACACCAGTAATCACTATCTCGCGATCAGGCTGGTCGCAACAGGCATGAACTCGTTCGGTGTTGGCGCGCATATCACGGTTACAACCAACGATGGTTCTCAGGTGCGCGAACTGGGTGGCACCAACAACTTCGTATCGCATAATCCGTTTGAGGTACATTTCGGACTCGGCGCCGCCACCCGTGCCAATGTCACCGTGCGCTGGCTCGATGGTGAGACAACCACGTTAATGGCCGTCGATGCTGATCAGCTGCTGACTATCAATCAGGAGTAGCTTTTGTATTGTACCAAGTTCGGTTTCCTGACACATTGAAGACCGAACTCGCCACAATCACGACGAACGAAGATGAGCATCCATGCGAAACACAGTTCCAGTCGACTCTTTCATGCTGCGTGGGGACCTGCGCTAGACCGCACCATCGCGATTGATGCCGTTTACGGCCCCGCGTGGTTGTGGAAAGGCGCGTACGGCGCGGGCTCCTAGCCCGGCTCGAACGGGCTGCCGACTGGCGGCCCGATCTGACGGCTCGTTCCTTCCTGCGCAGCCATCCCCGAGTCTTTTGATCGGCGTTCCAGGAGTCCGTTTCACGCTGCGGTCGCGTAGGATAGGGTCTGCGCCCCGAACGTCGGATCCTCTCCGGCATGCCGCATGCGCACGCGGCCGGGAAGGACAGCGCGAGTGCACAGGGGATTTCGTGCCGTGGAGGAAAACTACAGGGACCTGATCCAGACCGCGTATCGGTCGTGGCTGGAAGGACGCGGTTTCAAGCCGCGCCGGGGTCAGCGGGAGATGATCGCTCACGTCACCCGGGCGGTGAGCGGCAGCCAACCGCGTCTTTGCGTGGTCGAAGCAGGCACGGGCACCGGCAAGACGGTCGCGTACTGTCTGGCCGTCATCCCCCTCGCCCAGGCCCTCGGCATGCGGGTGCTGATCAGCACGGCGACCGTGGCGCTGCAGGAGCAGGTGGTATTCGGCGATCTGCCGGACCTGCAGGCCCACACGGATCTCGACTTCGACTTTGCGCTCGCCAAGGGGCGTCGGCGTTACGTCTGTCTCAAGCGGCTCGATGAACGGCGTTACGGGGATGGTGCCCAGGAGTCGCTGCTGGAACTCCCGGAACCGCAGGATGTGCCCACGTACCAGGGGATGTTCGCCAGGTTCGAGGAGGGCACCTGGAACGGCGAACTGGATACCTGGGAGGAGGGCGTGCGTTCCCGCGCGTGGTCTGCGGTGACGACGGATCACCGCGGCTGTACGCGCAACCGATGCGGTTTCTTCGCCCGATGTCCTTTCTACCAGGCGCGCCGCAACGCCGAAGATGCGCTCGTCGTGGTCGCGAACCACGATCTCGTGCTCGCGGACCTGAGCCTGGGCGGCGGGGTGATCCTGCCGCCGCCCGAGGAAACCATCTACGTCATTGACGAGGCGCATCACCTGTCGGACAAGGCACGCGAACACCTGACGTTGCGCACGCGGCTGCGCGGAACGAGGGAGTGGCTGGAACAGGCCCAGACCACCGTTGGCACTTGCGCTCAGCAGTTTTCCCGGCCGCCGGAGCTGGTGACGTTGGCGGCGGCATTGGCGGACGAAACCGCTGTCGCGACTGGACTGATCCGCGAGGCGGAGGACCTGGCAGGTCAGCTGGACTTCGATCGCGGTTGGGAGGAGCGCGCCAACCATCGATTCGTCCTGGGTCGTGTACCCGGCGAAATCGGTGACGTATGTGACCCCCTGGGCGGCAGCTTCAATGGCCTCGCCGAACGCTTTGCGACCTTTCGCGGCTACCTGGAGGACGTGCTGGCAGGCGAGCGCAGTTGGCCCAATGCGTATCTCGTCGAAGACTGGCTCGGCCCCGCTGGCCAGTTGGAGGCGCGCGCCCAGGAGACCGCAGCGCTGTTTCGCGACTACGCTGCAGGCGCTGACAGCGGAACGGATGGCCGGCTCATGGCGCGCTGGGTGACGCGACTCAGGTTTGAGAAGGAAACGGACCTGGAGTTTGTCTCTGCCCCTCTGCAACCGGGCGATACGCTCCGGGAAAGACTGTGGGAGCGCTGTTACGGTGCTCTCTGCACGTCCGGGACCATGCGCGCGCTCGGCAGCTTCGACCGCTTCCTTGAGAAATCCGGCCTGCCCGAAGATTCCAGGCAACATTTCATTCCGAGCCCCTTCGACTATCCGCGTCTCGCCAGTTTCAACGTGCCCCGGATGCGGTCCGATCCGCGTGACGCCCAAGCACATACCGAGGAGATCGCCGGGATGCTCCCCGAACTACTGGAACTCGAAGGGAGCGCCCTGGCGCTGTTCTCGTCCTGGCGGCAGTTTCGCCATGTCGTGGCGGCGCTGCCGGAACGGATTCGGGAGCATTGCCGCATACAGGACGAAGGATCCAAGCAGGCGCTCCTGCGGACGCATCGATCCGCGGTGGACGCCGGCGAGCCGAGCTTTGTCCTGGGGCTTGCGAGTTTTGCCGAAGGCGTGGATCTGCCGCACGAGTACTGCCGCCACGTCATCATCGCCAAGCTGCCGTTCGCAGCACCCGACAACCCCGTAGATCAGGCATTCGCCGAGTGGCTGGAGAGCCAGGGACGCGCGCCTTTCTTCGAGGTCGCTCTGCCGGAGGCCGCGCTTCGCCTCGTACAGGCGTGCGGCCGGCTGATCCGCCATGAAGAAGACCACGGCAGAATCACGCTGCTGGACCGCCGCATCGTCACGTTTCGCTACGGCGAGTCGATCCTGGCTTCGCTTCCCCCGTATCGATTGGAGATCGGTTCTCGCGCGCCCTGACTACCGCGTCGCCTCGAGCCTGTCGCGTTCCCTGATGATCACCCTGCGGTTCCACTGGCGGCCCCACAGTCCGAGGACGACGTTCGTGAGCGCGGCGGCGGCGAATATCCCTGCGTAGCCGAAATAGCGACTCGCCACGAACGCCAATGGCACGTAGAACACGAACAGTCGCAGCAGCGACAGGATCAAGGCCGGCGCAGGCCGGGATAGCGCCTGGAATGCGCCATTGGCGACGTTGAGCATGCCCGCAAAGCCGAGCGTGATGGGCAGGATGTAAAGGTAGGTTGTGGCCGTGGCGACCACTTCCGGCTCGTCGTTGATCAGCGATACGAACAATCGGCCGCCGATCCACATGATGGCGGCGGCGATCACGCCCCAGAGCAGGCAATAGCGATAGCAGAGGGCGAGCGCCCGGTCGACCCGATCGAACAGGCGGGCGCCCCAGTTCTGTCCGACGAGGGGTGTGGTGCTCGACGAGATGGCTATGACAACCATGAAGACCACCGCGTCTATGCGCGCGGCAACGCCGAAGCCGGCGACGACGGCCGTACCGAAGGTGGCGAGCAGGCGCGTGATGATGGCGGAGGACAACGGCTCGATGAGGTTGGTCGCCATGGCCGGAAGGCCGACGTGGAGGATGGTTCGTGCGGAGGCGAAGAATGCGCGCAGGGAAGCGCGGATCATGCGACGTTTCAACGCGAACCAGTAGACGGTCATGAGGAAAGACAGGGACCGCGCCACGACGAATGCCCAAGCTGCCCCGTCTACGCCCAGTGCGGGAAACCCGAACCAGCCGAAGATCAGGAACGGCCCGATCAATACCTGCACGCCCGAGCCGACCGCCATCACCACGCCCGGAAAAACCGGATCGCCGATGGATCGCATGAGGCCCGATCCCACCATCGCCAACCCGAAGAGGGGGAACCCGAGAGCCCAGATGGAGATGTAGGAGACGACGAGATCGAGGATTGCATCCCGCGCGCCGAGCAGGTGAAACAGGGGCTCGGCGAAAGAGATCAACAGCACGGCGCAGAGGACGTTGAACAACAGGTCGAGCATGAGGCCGTGACTGGCCAGGATCGCCGCCCGTTCGTTCTCTCCGCCGCCGACGGCGCGCGCGAGCACCGCGCTGGTACCGATGCCGATACCTCGGGTTGCGGCGCCGAGCGCCATGATGACGGGAAACGTAAAGGTGACGGCCGCGAGCGCGCTGGTGCCGAGAATGCCGAGATAGACCGCCTCGACGAATTGCGCGAGGGTCATGGCGAGGAAGCCCATGATCATGAACCCCGACAGGCGCATTACGTGGCGCGGCAGGTCGCCGTCCGTAAAGCTGCCGCGCGGGCGTCCGGTGGGCGCTGGCGATCGCATCCGTGAAGGCCGCTACACTATGGGCTGGATAGTGCCCCACAGCTGGCGCCTTCGGCCTCGGCTGTGGCCCGGAGATGGGCGGGATTTCTCGCTCGGAAACCTGGTGAGACTGAAACTGCGCGGTACGTGCGGGTTACGCGGGCAGCTGGTTGTGACGCAAGGAGATCTGCGATGAAGGTACTGGTTATCGGAGCGAACGGGAACACGGCAACGCGCCTCGTGCGCCGCCTTGCGGAAGGACCGCACGATCCGGTGGCCATGATCCGGGATCCGGCGCAACGCGCGAAGTTCGACGCGCTCGGAGTGCCGACGGTGATCGGCGACCTGGAATACCCCATCGATCACGCCGTCTCCGGCGCGGATGCGATCGTCTTTGCGGCGGGTTCCGGCGGCCAAACCGGCAAAGACAAGACGGTTTTGGTGGACTACCTCGGCGCGATTCGATCCATGGTCGCCGCACAGGTCCACGACGTGCGCCGTTACATCATGCTGAGCTCGCTCAACGCGGATATTCACAGCACTTCGCGAATCGCGCACTACCACAAGGCGAAGGCCCATGCAGACAACCATTTGCGCGAAACCGGCCTAGACTACACCATCGTCTGTCCCGGCGGATTGACCGATGAACCTGCCACCGAAAGGGTCGTTGCGAGCGCCGATCTCGAGGGTCGCGGTCTGACCTCGCGGGAGAACCTGGCAGCGGCATTGGCAATGTGTCTCGATCTCGACAACACCATCGGCAAGTCCTTCGGCCTGCTCGACGGCGTTACGCCAATGGACGCGGCGTTGCGCGCGCTCTGACAGGGGTGTCGCTACCGCATGAGCTGCGCGTCCCGGATCATCGTGATCTCGTCACGCAGTGCGGCGGCTTCCTCGAATTCGAGGTTCTTCGCGCGGTCCAGCATTTCGCGTTCGAGGTTCGTCAGCAGCTTGCCGAGTTCCTCGGGACTCTCGGGCGTGACCCGGCGGCGCTCGCCCGTACGCCGATCGCCTGACCGGCGGCCGGTCTTCGCGGCGCGGCCGGGAATCGCACGCGCGCTCTCCATGATATCGGGGATTTCCTTGACGATCCCTTTCGGGGTGATGCCATGCTCGGCATTGAACCGTACCTGCTTCGCTCGCCGCCGCTCGGTCTCGTCGATGGCTGCCCGCATGGACCCGGTGACGTTGTCCGCGTAGAGGATGGCGCGCCCGTTCAGGTTGCGCGCCGCGCGTCCTATGGTCTGAATCAGCGAGCGCTCGGCGCGCAGGAAGCCTTCCTTGTCGGCATCGAGGATGGCGACCAGCGAGACCTCGGGCATGTCCAGCCCCTCTCGCAGGAGGTTGATGCCGACGAGCACGTCGAACACCCCGAGCCGAAGATCGCGAATGATCTCCGTGCGCTCCACGGTGTCGATATCGGAGTGCAGGTAGCGGACACGGGCGCCGTGCTCGTCAAGGTATTCGGTGAGGTCTTCGGCCATGCGTTTGGTCAGGGTGGTGACCAGGACGCGCTCGCCCTTCGCCACAGTCGTCCGGATTTCCTCGAACAGGTCGTCCACCTGGGTCGACGCCGGACGGACGATCACGTCCGGGTCGACCAGGCCGGTGGGCCGTACGACCTGCTCGACCACCTGTCCGGCGTTTTCATCCTCGTACCCGCCCGGCGTGGCTGAAACGAAGATCATCTGCGGCGACAGGCCTTCCCATTCGTCGAATCGCAGCGGCCGGTTGTCGAGGGCCGACGGCAGCCGAAAGCCGTACTCGACCAGTGTCTCCTTGCGCGATCGATCTCCCTTGTACATGCCGCCGAGCTGCGGGATGGTGACGTGGGATTCGTCAATGACGAGGAGCGCGTTGTTCGGCAGGTAGTCGAACAGCGTGGGCGGCGGTTCCCCTGCCTCGCGACCGGAGAGATAGCGCGAGTAGTTCTCGATGCCGCTGCAGTACCCGACTTCCTTGATCATCTCCAGGTCGAAGCGGGTACGTTGCTCCAGGCGTTGCGCCTCCACCAGTTTGTCGTTCGCCCTGAGATATTCGACCCGGTCGCGGAGTTCTTCGCGGATATCGTCGAGGACGGCGAGTATGCGTTCTCTCGGCGTGACGTAGTGGGTCTTGGGGAACACCGTGTAGCGGGGAACACGGCTTTCGACTTCGCCGGTGAGGGGGTCGAAAACCGAAAGGTTGTCGATTTCGTCATCGAATAGCTCGATGCGCACCGCCTGCTTCTCCGACTCCGCGGGAAACACGTCGATCACATCGCCGCGAACCCGATATGCGCCGCGCTGGAATGCCGTGTCGTTGCGCGTGTACTGCAATTCCGCGAGGCGTCGCACGATGTGGCGCTGATCGACGCGGTCGCCGCGGTCGAGGTGGAGCACCATCCGAAGATAGGACTGCGGATCGCCCAGGCCGTAGATGGCGGAGACAGAGGCAACGATGATCGCGTCACGCCGTTCTATTAAAGCCTTGGTGGCGGACAGCCGCATCTGCTCGATGTGGGCGTTGATCGACGCGTCCTTCTCGATGTAGGTATCGGACGCGGGGACGTACGCTTCGGGCTGATAGTAGTCGTAGTAGGAGACGAAGTACTCCACCGCGTTGTGCGGGAAGAACTCGCGAAACTCGCCGTATAGTTGTGCTGCCAGCGTCTTGTTGGGGGCAAGCACCAGCGTCGGTCGCTGGACTGCCTCGATGACCTTGGCGATGGCGAAGGTCTTGCCTGATCCGGTAACGCCCAGGAGGGTCTGGTGGGCGAGGCCGTCCTCGAGTCCTTCGATCAGTTCGGCAATGGCGGTGGGTTGATCCCCTGCGGGTTCGTAATCGGCGACTACGCGCAGCTCCGACACGGCTTGCATCAGGCCATGCACTCCAACACGAGGTCCATCGCTCGATGCGCATCGATGCGATACGCCACGCTCGCATTGGCGGGGTCCTGCCGCCGACTGCTCCGCTGATCGACAACAGTCATGCCTCGCGTCAGGGTGCCCTCGAGTTCGACGTCCACGGCTCGGGGTTCCATTTCGATCAGTTCGGGGTGCGTTACCGCGAGGACTGCGCAAGGGTCGTGCAGGGCAGCCTCGCGCTCGCCGATCAGATCCTCCATGCGCAGGTGCAGGTAGTCGAAGACCTGGGCCGCGAATCTCGCGCGCGCGGTGCCGACACTCTGCAACCTTGAGACGATGGCGTCTGTCGTGCGCAACTGGTGCGTGAGATTGAGCCCGCACATCCTGAGTTCGGCGCCCGCTCCGAATACGCGCGCCGCCGCTTCCGGGTCGGCGAATATGTTGAACTCTGCCACGCGGGTGGTGTTGCCGACCGTGGCACTTCCGCCCATGATCGAGATGCCTGCGATGCGGCGTACCCACGAAGGATCGCGTTCCAGGGCGAGCGCGAGGTTGGTCAACGGACCGATGGCGACAATCCAGACATCCTTGTCCGGTGCGTCCAGCAGGAACTCGATGGCGTTGAGGCTTTCCACCGTGCGTCGGTGCTCGATGCGTTCGACGCCATCGAGTCCGGAGGCCCCGTGGACGACTTGCGCGTGCCGTGGTTCCCCGACCAGCGGACGCGCGGCGCCCGCATGCACCGGCGTGTCCACATCGAGCAACGCCGTCACCATGAGTGCGTTTGCCGTCGTTTCCGACAGCGGCGCATTGCCGGATACCGTGGAGATGCCCAGCACCTGTGCGTACCGATGCGCGAGGACGAGTGCGATTGCGTCGTCGTGGCCCGGGTCGCAGTCGATAATTACGCGGGTCATGGCCCGCCACTATAGTGCCCGTCGCCCTCGCATGCCATGAGGCACTCCCGCCGCCCAGGGCGCGGGAAGATGCGACGCCACCATGGACACCCGCCCGCTGAGAAGAACAACCCGAAGCGATGGGTGCCAGGGGACACCCATGTTCGTGGACCGCTGGGACACCCCCCTGTCGGTGCGGAAAGGACGGTGCGGAAAGGACACCCATCTTCTGCGTCGACGGTGCGGAAAGGACACCCATCTTCGGTGCCGAAGGAACACCCATATTTGTTTCGGCGTCGAGGGGACACCCATGTTCGGGTCCCGATGAGGACACCCATGTTCGTGGGTGCCAATGTCGGTGCGGAAAGGACACCCATCTTCGGCGTCGAGGGGACACCCATATTTGTTTGGCCGAAAGGACACCCATGGCCGAAAGGACACCCATGTTCGGGTCCCGTTGAGCACACCCATGTTCGGGTCCCGTTGAGCACACCCATGTTCGGGTCCCGTTGAGGACACCCATGTTCGCGGGTGCCGTTGAGGACACCCATGTTCGTGGGTGCCAATGGCATATTGGGGGGACACCCATCAAGTCGGTTCGCGAGCGGGTGGCATGTTTGACTACACTAGCTGCAACAAGAGGGGAGACCCGCCATGACAGAACCGTTTGTTGGCAAGGAACTCAGCGCGCGGAAGTTCACCGTGACCGATCGGTTGCTCGCCGACTATCACAACGGCCTAGCGTTGACGCGACGCACCGACGGCAAGGTGCCCACCCTGATCGCGAGTGATGCCGAGAGTGCCTACTTCAACGAGATCGCCTTCGCCAACCATGTCGGCCATTTGTGGATGCGCCAGGGATGGGAGTCCTTCGCTCCCATTAGCCCAGGAACAACCTATGACACCAGCGGTCGCATCCGAGACATTTATCCGCATCGCGATCGTTCCGTCGTCTACTACGAGGTGTCGGTCAAGGATTCCGACGGCGGACTGCTGTTCCGCACCCATCACCACCAGAGCTTTTTGCGCGAGAAGCCGGCGGGCGGTGAGGTCGCTTTTCGGGACCCGTCGAAGAAGCCGGGGGCGCGTAGGTTTGCGGTGCCCCAAGGAAAGGAATTTGGGGGCCTGTCGCGCACCGTCACCTTGGAGATGTGCGGCGAGTTCTTTCACGGCAATGCGAACTATCACACCGACAGGCAGGCTTCAAAGTCGCTCGGATTCCGGGACGTGGTCGTGGGCGGGCGAATGACGATGGCGTATGCCTCGAACATCCTTGAAGATCATTTCGACGACGCCTGGTGGCAGAGCGGGCGAATCGACCTGAAGTTCACCAATCCAACATGGCCCGGCGACACGATCACGGCGCGTGGAGTCGCAACCGGTGCCATCGATGGCGACGCGGACCGCAGCGGAGCCTTCGTCTGGCTGTCGAAAGACGACGACACCGTGGTGCTGGTGGCCGAGGCCAGTGTCGCCGCCTGAGGAAACCGCTGGCGACGATAGCGTCAGCATCGATACATTCATCTACGCGCGTGTCGGTGAGCGCGTCGCGGATCGACTTGACCTTCGTCTTGAGTCGTATGTCAGCAGGGCCCGTGCCGCACACCTTGGCAGAGCCGTGGTTATGGTGCACGGCGGCGCCTGGACCACCAATGACCGTCACTCTCCGCATGTGGTTTGCCGCAGTCTTGCGGAGGCGGGGTTCGCGGTGTTCTCGCTTGACTTCAGGGATGGCCGCAACGGCAAGCATCCGTGCGCGGTGCAGGATATTGTGGCTGGAATTCGCTACGTGCGGGCGCGCGCGGATGACTTTGGAATCGATCCCGACCACATCGCCCTGGTCGGTAGTTCGTCGGGTGGTCACCTGGCGCTATTGACTGCGATTCAGCCGGATTTGCCCGAACATCGCGGCACCCGGACGACCATCGACGGCGCGGAGGATCTTTCAGCCGGAGTGTGCTGCGTCGTTGCCCTGTGGCCCGTCTCGGATCCGGCGAGGCGCCTGCGACACGCCATCGAAACCGGTCGCGATGAATTGGTTCAGGCGCATTTTCGATACTACCGGGACGAGGCGCACATGCGCGACGCGAGCGTGCAGCGGCGAATTCGGGCCGGGGAAGCGCAGAACCTGCCGCCGCTGTTCGTTGTGCAACCAGGCGAAGACGCCAACGTGCCAAGAGACATGACCCTCGCCCTGTTGCGGGAGTACCAGGACGCCGGCGGCACCGTGCATTACCACTTCTATCCCGGTCTGCCACACGGGTTCGCTTACGGGGCATCGACGGCGACCACGCGACTGTCGGAGGAGATTCGCTGGTTTCTTGCGCGATACACCGCGTGCGCGGGCGGCGAGCGCTGAGGATGCGTCCATTCGCCATTCCGTAGCGACTTGGAACTCCAACTTGAAACAGAAGGATTGGCCGAATCGGTCAAGGCGGACGCGAGCGGTTGGCGACGCGCCGCGCGACGGCACTACGCTCGGACTTGAGCGGGTGCATCACGCCGGCGCCCACCGGCCACTCGTGCGGCTCGGCCTTGATCGCGCGCGCGATTCGTTGCGCGTGGGGCGACAGTGTTTCCCAGATGTGATGCGGCATGGTTTTCTTGCGACGATCGCCTGCGAACCACGGCGCGCCGTATTCGACATTTGGAAGCGCGCGGATTTCCCGACTGAGATTCGGCGTTCCACCGTGCCAGGCGCGGTTGTCGCGGAACACGCCGGCGCCGGCCGGCGCCCCGACCAGCGTAGACAGGCGCATCCACTCGGGTTCGTCCTCTGGCGGCAGGGGCGGTATCTGCCACGTATGCGACCCCGGGATTTGCCGTATAGGACCGTTCTCCCAGGTCAAATCCGTCATCGTGAAATTAATCGTGACCAGGGGCGGGGTGAAATCAACGATCCGTCGTTGAGTCTTCAGGTCCGGGCTTCCTGCGCTAATACCGCCTGGGTGGTCGACGGTCGAAGGATCGCCGCCATTTGCCGCCTCGTCGATTTCCATCCCCATTGCCTTCGCCTGGGCGACCCGTTTCTCGGACACCTGGTTGAATTCCCGGATGTCCGCGTGTAGTTGCTGGTACTCGACTGCGCCGGGCAAACAGACATCCCCGCCCGCGCCCAGCACGGAAAAGTCGGGACCACCGAATATCTCCATAAGGATGGGCGTCGTCGTTGGCAGGTCAATCATCGAAGCCCAGACCTCCTCGTGTAGCAATTGCCTGGAAGCGGAGGAGGTACCGTAGCTGTAGCGGTGCGGCAATCGCCCGCTTTCGGTCATGTATTCGCGTTTGCCGTTGCCACGAATCTCAAGGATTTGCCGTAGAGCTCGGGCACTGCCCTCGCGAAACCGGCGCAGGCGCTTTGCGTCCAGCAGGTCGCGCACGACCACGAAACCGTCCCTGTGAAAGATGCGCGCCGCACGTTCGACCTCGATGGGCGAACAGATCTCGAGGCCCTTGATGCCGTTGTTCTTTTTCAGATGCGTGCGCAGGCGTTCTACATCGGGGTCATCGTACGCGCGGCGTTTCGGGGCTCGGGGGTCGGACGCAGCCAATCTCGGAGACGGTTTTCCGTCCGCATCGACGGTCTCGTTGATTGGCGTGTGCTCGTCCCAGCCGACACGACTCTCGCCGTGGACGGTGAGGGTTTCCAGTTCCCTGTTCATCCGCTGCTGCCTCTTGCGGATCGCCGCGCGCCTGCCCTTTATGGTGTGAAGCGGTGTGAAGCCGCATTCCATCTCGCCGCAGGCTTCGATGATATCGGATCACTCAGCGGTATGGCGAGCTCTGAACTACCGGAGCCTTGCGGGACCGACACCATGCGAAGTCCCTATAAGGACACCCACGAAGTTCGAAGTACCGACAAGGACACCCACGAAGTGCCGACAAGGACACCCACGAAGTACCGACAAGGACACCCACAGTTACCGACAAGGACACCCACAGTACCGACAAGGACACCCACGGACAGCACGCCGTCTGGTGTGGGCGGGAAGAGGGGTGATTAAAAGGGCGTGTCGGCGATTCCGGGATTCCAAAACCGCCGAGGACAAACCTCAATTGGGGAAGGACACTCTTGGGGGAGGACTATTGGGAGGTTTGTCGCGCACGCCTGAAACTAACTGTGTCGAGCATTCTGTACAGTACAAAATACGTTGTCAAGTATTTTTGTATAAGCGTTGTATAGTTTTTATTCTGCAGGGTGCAGGAGTCGATGCTGTGCAACAAATGCTTCCAACGCCTCCTCCAGACGAATGCGCGCATGTTCGGCGGCGGTTGCGCCGGGATGTTTGGCTTCGCCGTCTGCGCATCGGGAGGCGTGGACGGAAAACGCGTCCAGTTCCGTAATGAGTTCCACCAGACCGCGGGCACAACCGCACCCCACCTGGGACTCCGACATCGCGATTTGCAGCAACTCATCCTCGGTGAAGCGGCGCAGTTCGGCCCGGTCGTCGACGCCCAAAGCAGCCGCCCGAGATAGGCAGGCGTATTCGACATCGGACCAGGGCGCTGGCCAGCGAATCAGGGCGACACCGAGTTCGTTGGCGGTCTGGGTGTCGCCCTCCTGTTCATAGCGGCACGCGAGCACCAGCCGCGTGTTCGGGACTATTTCTCTAAGTCTCTGTATCTGTTCAAAATCTAGGCTAGGAAGTTGTACAAGAAGGACATCGAGCGCGGGTAGCACGTCGGTACAGGTCTCGAAGGTCTCGAGGCTTGCCCATCGTCCGAGCACGTTCAGACGACTCTGATCCTGGTCGCGTTCAGCCAGGATCAGGCTCGCGCCCACCAGACCGACGCGCGTGGATCCGCCGCGCCCAGGCTTGACGGCAAGGCGCTCGTCAAGCTCTTCGCCCGTGAGCTTGATGAGCTGACTGATCGCCTGACCTCGGTCGAGCAGCACCTTGATCTTCTTTAGATGTTCGATCTGGCCTGAATCGTAGAAGCGTGTCTTGCCACTTCTGTGCGCTGGTTGCAGGTTGTAGCGGCGCTCCCATGCGCGCAGCCGCTCGGCGCTAATTTCCGTTAGTTTTGAGACCGCACCTATCCTGTACAGGTCAGACGTCATACCGTGTCCAGTGCACGATGGGAGCGGAATTGTACAAGATCGTGTCGCCATGTACAGCTTTCCCTGCGTTTCGATGATGGATGTCCAGGACGTGGCCCTGATCTTGCGTTGGTTGTCCAGTACGCACCCCGCGAGTTCGGATGCGCCGCCCGCCGTGACAGCTGCGCGAGACGCAACCCTGCGCGACCGGGTTGCGGTCAAGAAGGCTGTCCGGGGCGCGGGCTTCTGCGACAATCCTCGGGCGGACCGGCTGGCGGAAACGGGCTCCATGCAAAAGAACATCGGCGAATGGATGACGAAGCGGGCACTGCTCACTCCGGCGCGCGAAGCCCTGGTGGACAGCGATCTGGGGCTGAGGTTGACGTTCGCCGAGATGAATGCGCGGTGCAATCGCGTTGCCAACGCATTCCTCGCCGCCGGCGTGGTTCCCGGCGAGCGGGTTGCACTGCTGCTAATGAACTGCGCGGAGTTCCTGGAAACGTTCTTCGCGCTGGCCAAGATCGGCGCGGTGGCGGTGCCCCTCAACTGGCGCCTGGTGCCGGACGAGCTCGAGTTCATCCTCGCCGACAGCGGCTCCACCTGGCTGATCTTCAGCGGGGAGTTCCTCGACAACGCTGCGGAACTGCGACGCCGGGGCGGCAAGACCGATATTGCGCACTGGTTGCAGGTCGCGGGCGACGATGAACCGGTCGCGCCCTTCGCGCAGAGTTTCGCCGACTTCCGGGATGCCGCGTCCGATCACGAACCGGCCATTGGCGCCGCGGAAGACGACATGCTTTACATCATGTACACGTCCGGTACGACGGGCTTGCCGAAGGGCGTTGTACACACCCACCACACCTCTATTTGGGGTTGCCTGACCATCGCGGCCACCATCTATTACCGCGAAGGTGACCGCTTCCTGTCGCCGCTGCCGATGTTCCATGTCGGCGCGCTGACGCCGCTTTCGGTGGGCGTGTACCGCGGCGTCACCAGCATCATCATGCGGAGCTTCGATCCCGCGCGGGCGTGGGAGTTGATCGAGAGCGAGCGCGTGACGAGCGGCATCGCCGTGCCGGCCATGCTGAATTTCATGCTCCAGGTGCCGGGCCATGATCGCTTCGATCACTCCGATTTGCGCTGGTGCATGTCGGGCGCGGCGCCGGTGCCCGAGTCGCTGATCCAGGCGTACGCCGACATCGGCATCGAGATTCACCAGGTCTATGGACTGACGGAGAGTTGCGGGCCCGCCTGTCTGATCGACACCGAGAATGCGCTGAAGAAGATCGGCTCCACCGGGAAGGCGTTCTTCCACACGGAAGTGAAGGTTGTTGACGACGAGGGCAAGGAGTGTCCGCCCGATTCGCCAGGAGAAATCCTGGTCCGGGGCGACCACGTCATGCGCGAATACTGGAACCGGCCGGGGGCGACCGCCGAGGCGATCGTGGGCGGTTGGCTGCACACCGGCGATGTCGCGCGCATGGATGCTGAGGGTTTCGTATACATCGAGGATCGCATCAAGGACATGATCATTTCGGGAGGCGAGAACGTGTATCCCGCGGAGATCGAAAAGGTCCTGGAAGCGCACCCGGACATTCTCGAAGCCGGCGTGATTGGCCAGCCGAGCGAAGCCTGGGGCGAATCGCCTTGCGCCGTCGTGGTGAAACGCGACGATACGTTGACCAAGGCCGACGTGATGGAGTTCTGCCTGGGACGCCTGGCCCGCTTCAAACAGCCGAAGGAAGTCGTCTTCGTCGACGACTTGCCGCGCAATCCCAGCGGCAAGATCCTGAAACGCATACTGCGCGAACGCTTTCCGGGCCCGGCCCCCGTTTAGGAAATTGCCCCGCATGTCCGATACGAGATCCGTCTTTGCCGGGTGCCTGCCTGCACTTATGACGCCGTGCGATGCTGGCGGCAAGCCGGATTTCGGCGCGCTCGCGGAAAAGGGCGTGGAACTCGTCGCCGCCGGGATGCGGGGCGTCGTCTATTGCGGATCGGTGGGCGAATGGCCGCTTCTATCGGATGAGCAGCGCCGGGACGGCGTCGAGGCGCTGGTGGCTGAAAACGTGCCGGTTGTCGTCGGTACCGGCGCCCAGAACACCGCGCGCGCGGCAGCCCTGGCGCGCCATGCCCGGGAGACCGGTGCCGCCGGCCTCATGATCATTCCCCGCGTGCTTTCCCGGGCGACTTCGGCTGCCGCCCAACGCGCGCACTTCGCGGCGGTGCTGCGCGCCGGCGGCGAGCTTCCCGCCGTCATCTACAACAGCCCCTACTACGGCTTCGAGACCAGGGCTGAGCTGTTCTTCGATCTGGCGCGCGAGTTCGACAGCCTGGTCGGCTTCAAGGAGTTCGGCGGCGCCGCATCGCTCGACTATGCGGCTGAGCACATCACATCGGGTCGAGACGACCTCGAGCTGGTGGTGGGCGTCGATACCCAGGTGGTGCACGGCATCGTTCGTTGCGGCGCGAGCGGCGTGATCACCGGTATTGGCAACGTGTTTCCGGCAGAGGTCCTGCACTTGATCGCGCTTTGCGAAAAAGCTGCCCGCGGTGACGAAGACGCCCTGCATCGGGCCATGGACCTCGAAGAAGCGCTCTCGGTGCTGGCCAGGTTCGATGAAGGTCCGGACCTCGTGCTCTATTTCAAGCGCATGATGGTCCTCGAAGGAAACCCAGGGTACGCGTACGCACTGAATCCTGACGACGAACTGAGTTCCTCCCAGCGGGCATTCGTCGACTGGCATTGGGCGCGCTTTCGACGCTGGTGGGATGCGTGGCATGGGGCGCGCGGGTGAGCGAGGTGCGCGTGATCGACTCCCACACCGCCGGCGAGCCGACGCGGGTGGTGGTCAGCGGTGGACCGGACCTCGGCGATGGTCCGATCGCAGAACGACTGCGACGTTTCGCTTCGCACCATGACGACTTTCGGCGCTCGGTGATCCTCGAGCCGCGTGGGTCCGACGCCCTGGTGGGAGCGCTCCTCACCCCACCGGAAGACCCGGCCTGCGCGACGGGCGTGATCTTTTTCAACAACGTCGGCTGTATAAGTATGTGCGGTCACGGTGCCATCGGCGTGGCCGTCACGCTGGCGTACCTCGAGCAGGCCGACGTCGGGGAATTGCGCCTCGAAACCTCGGTCGGAGTCGTCTCCGTCCTGTTGCACTCGCCCAACGAAGCCACCATCGAGAATGTCCCGAGCTACCGCTTTCGGTCGGGTGTCGCCGTTGAGGTCGAGGGCGTCGGTGCCGTGCGGGGGGATGTTGCATGGGGCGGCAACTGGTTCTTTCTCGTTGACGCGACTTCCATTGACAGCCTGGCCGCCATCTCGCTCGAATCCGCACCCGAACTCACGGAGGCTACGAGACGCATCAAGGCCGCCCTGGCTCGCCAAGGCGTCACGGGTCGCGACGGTGTAGAGATCGACCACATCGAGCTGTTTGGCCCCGCCGTCTCTGCCGACGCGGACAGTCGAAATTTCGTGCTATGCCCTGGTGAGGCCTACGACCGTTCACCGTGTGGCACGGGAACAAGTGCGAAGATTGCCTGCCTTGCGGCCGATGGCGAACTGCAACCCGGCGAGGACTGGGTGCAGGAGAGCCTGATCGGCTCGCGTTTCGTGGCGCGCTACCGGCGCGGTGACCAGGGCGAGATCATTCCCAGCATTGCGGGCGAAGCGTTTGTCTGCGGCGACACGACCCTGATCCGCAATCCGCGGGATCCGTTTCGCAACGGTATCGGCTGACATGGCCAAGCGCGTCGTGATCGTTGGCGGAGGCATCATTGGCATCGCCTGCGCCCACTACCTGTCACGCGCCGGGTATGAGGTCACCGTCGTCGACCGGGACCGCATCGGCGGCGGCTGTTCGCACGGCAATTGCGGACATATCTGCGCGAGCCACGTGCTGCCCCTGAACGAACCCGCGAATCTCCTTGCGGCACTTCGATCGCTCGTCGATCCCCGCGCGCCGTTCCGCGTCAGGCCCCAGTGGCGGCCGGCGCTGCTGCGGTGGTTCTGGGAGTTCTCGCGACGCTGTAACCACCGGCACGCCTTGTCGGCGGGCAGCGCGATGCAGTCGATCCTCGGCGCTTCGATCCTCGAATACGAAGCACTGTTCGAGGCGCGCGAGTTCGAGGCCCAGTGGCAGCCCATCGGACTGCTCTACGTGCTTCGGTCCCGGCGCGGCATGCAGCGGTTCGCTGCCCAGGACGCGATGCTTCGCGACACTTTCGGCATCGCGGCGACACGGCTCGAAGGCGGCGAATTGCCGGAGTTCGATGCGGCTTTGCGCCCGGGTCTTGCTGGCGGATTCCTGTACGAAGGCGACGCCTTTCTGCGTCCCGATGCGCTGACCCGGAACTGGACCCGCCGGCTCGTTTCACGCGGCGTACGGTTCGAGGAAAATCGCGGCGTGCAAGGCATCGAATCCACGGCCGGGAAGATCACGCGGCTGCTCACCGACGCGGGCGACGTCACCGCCGACCACTACGTCTTCGCGAGCGGCGCCTGGAGTAAGGCGATGGCCGCGAAACTTGGATGTTCGGTGCCCATCGAACCCGGCAAGGGCTACTCGATCACCACGACCCGGCCCCGGACCTGTCCGCGCCATGCGATGCTGTTCGCCGAGCACCGGGTGGGTGCGACGCCGTTCAACGATGGTTTTCGCCTCGGCTCCATGATGGAGTTTTCCGGATTCGACGCGACGATCCCATCGCGGCGTATCCGGCAGTTGATCGAGTCGGCGCGCCACTATCTCCACGAACCGGCGGGTGAGGAGGTCCTGGAGACCTGGTGCGGCTGGCGGCCCATGACCTGGGACAGCCTTCCCGTCATCGGCATGGTTCCGGGCCTCGCGAACGGAGTGCTGGCGACCGGGCATCACATGCTGGGCATGACGATGGCGCCGGCCACCGGAAGGCTGGTCGCCGAGATCGTCGCCGAAAAACCCACGCACATCGACCCGACGCCGTTCTCTCCGGCGCGCTTCTCGTGAGCGGCCCTGGCCGACCCTGCTCTTCGGAGGCCGTTTTGCCTGTGTCGATTTGTGACGATGACTGACTCGCGAAAGTGCCGATCTGGCGCATTCCGCCAGCCGCTGGTCAAATCCGCCATCCCGCGATGGTGGGGAATTGTCTAAGTCGTTGATTCATGGCCCAGAGGTACCGTCACCAGTTGGCACGACTCTTGATTCGGTTGACCCATCTCCGCCACCGCAACGAGGACATGATGCAGAATACGAAAGCTCTCGCTATCGGGAGCACCCTGGCCGTACTTTTGTCGGCGCCCGCATACGATGCCCGGGCCGAATCGCGCTCGTTCGAGGTCTCGCCGGGCAGCCGTTTCGTGCTCGATGCCGATTGGGGTCAAGTCGACGTTCGAACCTCACAAGGCACCCTGATCGAGGTCGACGTCGAGCGCGCAGAAAAAGTGCTGTTGGAATTCGACCACGGCGACGACGCCTTGAGCGTTCGCTCCCGTACGCGGGACAAGGGCCTGTTCGGTTGGTTCGGTAACGAACGGGGTCCGGCCCCGGTGTTTCGAGTCACCGTTCCCAACCGGACCCACCTGGATTTGACGACGGCCGGCGGCAACGTCCGTGTCGCAAACCTGGAAGGTAGCGTTGCCGCCGTGACCGCGGGCGGCAACGTAGTGCTGGGTGAGATCACCGGCGACGTGGAGAGCCGCACCGCCGGCGGTTCGATCGAAGTTGCCGCCGCTTCGGGCAGTGTGCAGGCGAAGACCGCGGGCGGGTCGATTCGGATCGGCAGCGCCTCCGGGAGCATCGAGGCGAAGACAACCGGCGGAAACATCAGTATCCAAGCGTGGGTGGGGCCTGTGGTCGCCCGCACGACAGGCGGCTCGATGGATCTTGGGCAGGTTCGCGGGTCAATCGACGCGCGAACGACTGGGGGATCGATCGTCGCCGCGCTCGCCGGTCAGCCCGACACCGATTCCGACCTGCGCACGACGGGCGGGAGCATCGACCTGGCGCTTGCCGATGATGTCGCCGTCGATCTTGATGCCCGAACGACCGGGGGTCGCGTGTCCATCGGCATCCCGGTGACGAAACAGGAGAGCGAAGGCAAGTCGAAGCTCCGGGCCTCGGTCAACGGGGGCGGGCCTGGTGTAACGCTAAAGACGACCGGCGGATCGATCCGCGTGCGGGGCATGCAGGGCGCCGGGCGCTGACAGCCAGGGTGACGGGTTGGACGGCTATTTTCCCCGCGGTCTCAGCACATGGTCTCGTCTATCAGCGTAGTCGGCCCGAAGTTGCCGTACGGATAGCCGAGGGGAATGGGGCAAAACGCGGCCACGTCGGACAAACGCTTTTCCGCTCCCGCGCCCTGGCATGGTGGAGCCAGGCAACGAGCTATAGGCAAAAAGATTGCCGGCGGTCAGTCTTGGTCCGACGGCCGACCCTTGAGCGTCGCCACTTCGAGTTCCAGCGCGGCGACCCGGCGTTCGAGTTCCGCGAGCCGCCCGCTCCTAGGTTCCACCCTGGCTGGCAGGTCGTCCGCGGGCACCGATTCGATATCGCCGGACAGCAGGTGCGCGTACTGGTGGTCGCGGCGTCCGGAGACGCGGGCGAGCCTCGCGACCACGGCGCCGCCGTCGCGGCTGGTGTCCATCAGCCGCTGCAGTGTTTCGGCAACCGCGTCACTTTCCTCGAAGACATGCAGACGTCCGCTACGCGCCCGCAGTTCGCCCGGGGTCTGCGGGCCGCGCAGGAGCAGCAGGCAGAGCACCGCATACTCGTCCTCCGCCAGGGTCAGTTCGCTGAACATCGTGTTGCACAGGCGCTGCTGATACTTCACGACGCCGCTTCTGAAGTTCTCGTCGCGCGTGACGAGCGACTTGTCGTTCAGGTCTCGCGCCGTCCGTTCGACGGTAGTGCGGTCCAGCGCCAACACGGGATCCCGGCTCGACTTCTGGTTGCAGGCATTCGTCAGCGCGTTCAGCGTCAACGGGCACTGATCCGGTGTCAGCACGGCCTTCTCCATGAGGCAGCCGATGATGCGCGCTTCGTTGGGGCTCAGGTGGATGCGGGGCATGGGAGAATCGGGCGGGGTGGGCGGCGCACGTTAGACGCCCGCCGCGCGACGGTCAACCCCATGTCCCGTGCGCAATGTCGAACCACGTGATCAACGAGCGGGGCGGCTATTCCTCCCAGCGGTCCCAGCACATGGTCTCTTCCACCGGCAAACGCGTGACCGGACCGAAGTTGCCGTATGGATAGCCGACGGGAATGAGGCAGAAAGCGGCCATGTCGTCGGGTAGCTGCAGCACTTCGCGCACCGCCGCACGATCCGACAGGCCCAACGTTGTCGGTGTGGCGCCCAGCCCTAGGGCGCGTGCGGCCAGCAGCAGGTTCTGTACCGCTGGCCATATCGAGCCTCCGGCTCGAGTCCCGACATCGGGATTGTCGACCACCGACTCCCCGAATCGGTAACAGGCGATGACGAGCGCCGGAATCTCCTGCATGTGATCAATCTGCCACCGCACTGCGGCCAGCAGGCGATTCCGTCTTTCGTCGGGAGGTTCCTCTTGCGTGCGCTGGCTGATATACCGCGTTGCGGCTGCCTTGTTCAGCGCGGCCAGTTTCGATCGCTGTTCCCAGTCGCGCACGACGATCCAGCGCGCGCCCTGCTGGTTTGAGCCGGTCGGCGCCTGGTTGGCGGCGTCGATCAGTTTGACCAGCAGGGCCTCCGGCACCGGGTCCGGTTTGAGCCGCCGCATCGCGCGGCAGTTGTAGATCGTTTCGAAGATTCCCATTTCGGTTGCCATGCGTTTGCTCCCGTGCATTGTGGCCATGTAGTGGTGGTTGCGCCGGCGTCAGTCCTCGATCGCGGCATAGATCATGCTCTTGAGTTCTCCCCGGAAGTTGTAAACGCCGTAGGGCATGAGCTGCGTCATGAACACGACGGACAACTGTTCCACCGGATCGACCCACATTATCGTAGACGCGGCGCCGCCCCAGTAGAAGTCGCTCTCGCTGGGGCCACCGGTTCCCGCCACGTCGAGCGACATGGCGAAACCGAGGCCGAAACCGACCCCGGCGTAAGGGGTTTCGGAAAACCTCCCCACCGCCATCTCGGTCATGTCGCGGCCGTTCGCCAGGTGATTCCGCGTCATCAGTCGCAGCGTGCGCGGGCCCAGGATGCGGGCGCCGTCCAGTTCCCCGCCCCGGCACAACATCTCGCAAAAGCGCAGGTAGTCGTGCGTGGTGCTGGTCAGCCCTCCGCCACCGGAAAAGAAAGTTGGATGGGTGTGGTGGGAACTGGTCTGGGGGTCGTCGAGCACCTTCAGGGCTCGGCCGGGTTGCCATTGATAGCTCGCGGACAGCCTGTCGACTTTTGATTCCGGGACGCTGAAGCTGGTATCGGGCATCCCAAGGGGCTCGAAAATGTGTTGTTCGAAATAGCGATCGAGCGACATGCCGGACAACGCTTCGATCAGGTAGCCGCAGACGTCCGTAGCGCACGAGTAGTGCCACCGCTCGCCGGGATCGTAGTACAGCGGCACAGCAGCGAGTTTTTCGACGAAGGTCTGCAATGTCATTCCGGGACCGCGCCGCGCTCCGAGCCGCCGGTACGCCTTGTCCACCGGGTGATCGGTTCCGCCGTAGGAAAGCCCGGCGGTGTGGCCCAGGATGTGGCGAAACGTCATGGGGCGCTTGGCGGGACGCGTGACCAGGTTGTCGTCATCGCCCGAAGCGTAGACCTCCTGTCCGCGCCAGGCGGGGATCACGCTGTGGACCGGGTCGTTTAGTTGAAACAGCCCCCGTTCCCAAAGCTGCATCAGCGCCACCGAAGTGATCGGCTTGGTCATCGAGTGAATGCGAAAGATGGGGTTGTCGTCCATCGCCCGCCCGCGCTCGATGTCCATGAGACCCAGCGACGCGAAACACGCAAGTTCGTCGCGCCGGGCGATGGCGAGCTGACAGCCGGCGATTTTCTGCGGCCCGACGTAGTCATGTTGGAGATGATCGACGACGCGTTGCAGGCGCTCCGCGCTGAGTCCTGCCTGCGCCGCCGCTTCCCTGATCACTGATGCCATCGCTTCGCCGCTCCCCGAAATTGAAGCAGCGATGGTACATGGCTGTCCTTGTGGGGAAAACGATGCGCTTTGCGCTGGGTGGCGGGCGACCTCCCGCGAAATCGCCTGAAGCCGGAGAGTATCCAATAGAATCCGGTTGCCCCCCATGAGGAATGCAATGCGAAGCAAAGCCCTCGAAGGCATTGACAAGCTAAGGGACGAGTTGAACGCGTGTCGCCCGCTTGCCCCCGACTTGGTCGGCAGAGTCGGGCAAAAGCTCAGGATCGAGTGGAATTACCACTCCAACGCCATCGAGGGAAACAGGATCAGCCTCGGCGAGGCCCGTAACCTGATCCTGCACGGACTGACTGCACGTGGTAAACCCATGCGCGATCATCTCGACATCCAGGGGCATGACGACGCGGTCAAGGCAGTCGAAGACGCTGTCCGAAACGAGCACGCATTGACGGAAGTGTTCATTCGCAACCTTCATCGCGTCTTGCTGAAGGAACCCTACGACGCGGACGCCATGACGCCCCACGGGGAGACCACCAGGCGACGCATATCGATTGGTGAATACAAGACGGTGCCCAACAACGTAAGGACATCGACCGGCGAAACGTACTTCTTCACGCCTCCCGAGCAGGTGAAGCCGGAGATGAGCGATCTCATCGACTGGTACCGGAAGCAGGAGGCTGCGAATGAACATCCGGTGATCATCGCGGCCACTTTCCACTACCGCTTTGTGCGAATTCATCCCTTCGATGACGGCAATGGTCGCATGGCCCGTCTGCTCATGAACCTGATCCTGATCAATCACGGGTACACGGTGGCGATCATTCCGGACTCCGAGAGGAGCGCGTACATAGAGCAGCTCGAACGAATCGACCGGACCGAGGACTTGGCCGAGTTCATCGACTATGTGGCCAATTGCTGCGAATACTCGCTGAACGTGCACCTGCGCGCTGCGCGGGGCGAGTCGATAGAAAGCGTTGACGACATCGATCGGGAAATCGAACTCTTCAAGCGTTCGGTCAGCGAAGATGGGGGCATGGGCCGACCGATAGCATTGAGGGAATACTTCGACGAGGTGCTGCATCCGCTATACGACTATTGCCAGTCGAAGGTTGCGCGACTATCGGACGTTCTTACACTGACCAGTTCGCGATTGCGCCTGCACATCAGGGGTGTCGACAACGCGACGATCGATGTCGAATTCGACGCCGATACGCGCTCTTCCGAGGTGCCGGAAGAGGCCTTGACGATCCGCGCGGACATCATGTTCGGCCTGTGGCTGGGGAAGGATCCACAGGTTTTTCTGTCCATATCCAATGACATCGATTCGGCTGGACCCGTCTGGCGCTTCGAGTTGCGCGGTGGCTCAACCCAAGACCTTGGCTCTTATGCGGGCCGGGACATGGAGACCCTCAAGGTCAGGTTCAACGGTCTGCTTCGGGCCTTGATGAAGAGAGCTGCCGGCGAAGACCAGGAGGCTGCGCCGTAACGCGGCACACATGCGCCGGTCAAGGCGCGGGATTCGGGACGGGTGGGATGGGCGAAACAAAGGCTCTAGCCCGGGGGTGAACACCGGAACCGTAGGATGACGGATTTCATGGTGCTTGCGCGCACTTGTTGCGGCCAGCCCGTTATCCCGCATGGACTCTTGCCGCGCTTCATACATAATGCGCGGCTGCTCTCGACCCCGACGCTCCAATGGAAATTCGCAACGTCGCCATCATCGCCCATGTCGACCACGGCAAGACCACGCTGGTGGACTGCCTGCTTCGGCAGACGGTGAAAGGCGAGCGCGTCGAGATTGCCGAGCGCGCGCTCGACAGCAATGAACTGGAGCGCGAGCGCGGCATCACGATCCTGTCGAAGACGACGTCCGTTGAACACGCTGGCTGCCGCATCAACATTGTCGATACGCCAGGGCATACGGACTTCGGCGGCGAGGTGGAGCGGATTCTGTCGATGGTCGACTCGGTACTGCTCGTCGTCGACGCGGTCGAGGGTCCGATGCCGCAGACGCGGTTCGTCACGAGCAAGGCGTTTGACGCCGGTCTCGACCCGATACTGGTGGTGAACAAGATCGATCGTGACGGCGCGGCGCCGCACCGGGTCGTGGACGAGGTCTTCGACCTGTTCGACCGGCTTGGGGCGAGCGAGTCGCAACTCGACTTTCCGGTGGCGTTCACGTCCGCGACGTTGGGCATATCGGGCCTCGATCCCGATAGCATGGCGGACGACATGACTCCGCTTCTTGACCTTGTGATGCAACGGGCGCGACCGCCGAAAACCGATGTCGACGGACCGTTCCAGATGCAGATCAGCACCTTGGACTATTCGAGCTACGTGGGCGTGATCGGCATCGGCCGCGTCATGCGCGGGTCGGTAGTGCCGCGCATGCCGGTGACGGTGGTAAGCGCTGCGGGTGACGAGCGCCGCGCGCGGGTTCTGTCGGTGCACGCGAACCGGGGCCTGGAGCGGGTTGAACTGCCATCGGCGGCGGCGGGCGATATCGTTTGCATCTCCGGCATCGACGACATCGGCGTATCCGATACGGTCTGCGACGTCAATGCGGTGGACGCCTTGCCTGCGCTGGCGGTCGATGAGCCGACCTTGACCATGATGTTCCGCACCAACACGGGTCCGTTCGCTGGACGCGAAGGCAAGTTCCTGACCAGCCGGCAGATCAGAGAGAGACTGCTGCGGGAAGCCTCGCACAACGTTGCGCTGCGGGTGGAGGAGACCGACGATCCGGACCAGTTCAAGGTCTCCGGCCGCGGTGAACTGCACCTGTCGGTATTGCTCGAGACCATGCGTCGTGAGGGGTACGAGTGCGCCGTCTCCCGGCCGACCGTGATCATGCGCATGGTTGCTGGCGAACGGCTGGAACCCTTTGAAATTGTGGCGTTCGACATCGAAATCGAGCACCAGGGCCGACTGATGGAAGCGTTGGGCGAGCGCAAGGGCGAACTGATCGACCTGCATCACGACGGCGCCGAACGCGTGCGGCTTGCCTGCAAGCTCGCCACGCGGGCGCTCATGGGTTTCCGCTCGGAGTTCACGTCGTTCACATCCGGCTCCGGCATCATGACCTTTTCCTCCGCTGGTTACGGACCCGTGGTTGCGGGGCTCGACATAGGGCGCAAATCCGGCGTCATGATCTCGAAGGCGACCGGCAAGGCGGTCGGCTACGCGCTGTTCAGTCTGCAGGCGCGTGGGCGCCTGATGGTCAGGCCCGGCACGCCGGTATACGAAGGCATGGTCGTGGGTGTCCACCAGCGATCCAACGACCTTACGGTGAATCCCCTGAGGGAGAAGAAATTGACCAATATCCGGGCTGCGGGCAGCGACGACAACATCCTGCTCGCCGCGCCCATGGAGCTAACGCTCGAACAGGCGCTGGAGTTCATCAACGATGACGAACTCGTCGAAGTCACGCCAGCCGCAATCCGCATACGCAAGGAGCATCTCACGGAAAACGCCCGCCGGCGGGCGGATGCGGGGGTCGCCGCCGGTCGCGCGGTCTAACGGAGTTGAAGAACTGGACGCTTTTGTCAGGCGTCCTGCAGCATCCAACGCACACCGCATACGTCGACGCGGTCGTCGGACACGTAGCAGTCGCGCGCCCTTGCGGCCGTGAGGATTCTGTCCCGGTCCCGAACGGCGAGGTCGATGCCGCCCAGACCTGCCCCACGCCCATCGGTCGCCTCCACAAAGCGTATCGTGACGTTGTTGAGCGCAATGCTCAGCACCGCGCCGTCCCGGGTCACCGGGAGGTCGGTGACGTGCCCCCAGAGTTCGGCGATTTCGATGGGATCCGGACCCTGCAGTTCGACGGCGAGATAGTCCACCGTCACATCCTGGGCCACCTTGTCCTCCCATCCCGTGCCGCCAACGGGCATCCAGTTGCCATTGAAGTCGTCGTGCCGGTCCCAGTCGATCTCCAGGAAAGACGCGATCATGTCGCGCGGATGCAACTGGCAGATGTTCCAGTTCTCCCGCTCCGATTCCATGGCGACGCGCACGCCGCGATCGCGCGCGCGCTGGCGCACGGCCCGCTGCGTCGACTTGTCGGCGGCCTGGGTGATCACCATGTAGCCGCCGTCGCCGCCGCGCCGGTCCAGGTAGCGTCCACCCGCAGTGCCGTCTTTGACGGGCGCCACCACCTCGAGGAAGTTGCGTCCGATCGGCATGAGGGTGTTCTCAAGGCCCCACTTGCCGACGCCGGGGTCGACGTAGCAGGAGTTGATGCCGAATATATGGGTGAGATTGTTTATGGTCGGCGCGAGTTCCCGCGCGACCAGGCAAATCTGGCGTAGTTGGATGATCATCGTCCCTCCCTGGTTGCGGATGTCATGCGTTGTCGCGGGCGTTCGCCACCTGGTTCATGTATCCCGGCGGCCGTCCCCTTTCCCAGACGTGGGCGAGGGCAACTTCCTCGTTCAGGTCGGCCCCCCATCCCGGGCGGTGCGGGATCAAGACGTCGCCGTGGTCGAACTCCATTTTCTCGGTGATGAGGTCGTCCTTCCAGGGCACGTCGTCGATGTCGATCTCGCAGATGCGGACGTTCGGGATCACGGCGCAGAGGTGCACCGAGTGCAGCGTCGAGAGGTGGCTGTAGTAGTTGTGCGGCGCGCAGTTGATCTCGAACGTCTCCGCCATGTCGGCGACCCTCTTCGCCGGGCCGAATCCGTTCCAGGGGAGGTCGATCATGCACACGTCCATGGACCGGGCTTCAAAGTAGCGCCGGTAATCGCGCGGGCCGAACAGGTTCTCGCCGGAGCAGACCGTCACGCTCGTGGCATCGCGGATTTCCCGCAACCCGTCGGGTTCGTACATGTCGATCTCCACCCACATCATGCGCAGGTCTTCGAGCGCCTTGCAGATCCGGGTCGCAGCTTCGACGCGGAAGTTGAAGTTCAGGTCGAGCGCAATATCGATGTTCGGCCCGACAGCGTCCCTGAATGTTCCGATCAGCGTGCGGATGTGGTCGATCGTGGCGTTGTCTATGGTGCCGTCGGTGGTGCCCTGGCCGCCGCCAAAACCGCCGAAGTAGACGCCTGCGGGATCGCCGGGATAGACGATATTCGTCTTCAATGCGGTAAACCCGCGGGCCACCACCTCCCTACCCAGCGCGCTGATGTCGTCCCAGGTCCGAAGCGGCGGCACGCCGATGATGTCGGCATTGCGCGCGCGAGACGTTCCGCAGTGCGACCAGTAGACACGCTGGCGGCGCCGCATAGGTCCCCCGAACAGTTCGTACACGGGCACGCCGAGCGCCTTGGCCTTGATATCCCACAATGCGAGTTCAATACCCGCGATGGCCTTGGCGGCGATCCCGCCGGGACTCTGCCGCGCCATGCGATAGAGGTCCCAGTAACGCGCCTCGACGGGACGTGGATCCTGGCCGAGGAGCATCTTTTCGAATTCCTGCGCCGCCGCCGCGACGCTGTAGGGCATGCGCCCGTCGGAACACTCGCCGTAGCCGGTGATATCGGCGTCGGTGCGCACGGCGACAAACGTCCACGGCCGCCACCCCGCGTCGACGACGAATGTCTCGATTCCGGTGATTTTCATGGGTCCTCCACCCGTGGTCTGCCTGCGAACGCGACGATCGAAGATGATCTATCCGCACGCGGGGACAGGCAAGCGCGGCGGACTATCGGCGGGAGAGCACCAGGCCGCCGACGATCACTGCGAGGACGACAGCGCTTGGATGGATGTCTGAGAACGGGGCGATGTGGAGGCTGCGCCGCGTCGCTCTCGGTGCCCCGCTCGTCGTGTCTTCAAGGCGACTCACATTCGTTTTTTGTCGCCGAAAGAAATGGGCACAGTGCGGAACGATGCGGCAAAGGAGGGGTGCCGGCGAAAAAAAACTCCCGCCCCTCGTTCATGCGAGGGGTCGGGAGTTTGTATCGGAGTGCCCGCCGCTAATAGGGCAGGTTGCGCCAGCGCGCCCCGATGACGGCTTGCGCTGACGCGTTGAAGGGGCGGTGGCCGAGGCTACCGCCCACCGTTCATTCCGAGTCGTCCGAAGCCGTGAGCTGGTTATAGATTCCCATCCCGACAACAGCGGCCGCGCCGGACAGGAGCGCAATCACCAATCCGTCGAGTATGTCGTCCAGATACGCTCCGATGTAGTGGACGTTGTCCAGAACATCGGCACCTCCCGCGGCAGCCGCCGCAATGGCAACCACCAAGGCCGCCGTGGGATGCTCGTCAGCCGCCAACACGGCGGCCACAATTCCGAGAACCACCAGTGCGAGCGGTAGTATGTTCTGCGGTACGGCATCGGGCGCCAACCCATGGATGACGGCCGCGAGAACGATCAGGCCAAGCACTATCTTATTTGGCATTTTGCCTCCCCTAATTGCTTTTTCTCTTCACCATCTGTAGGCCCCTTCCCCAAGAGGACCCTGGGCCAACGCCCGGCGAAGGGTCAGATATACCACCTTTGATAGGGCAGTAACAGTGGATTCGCACAGAAAAAGTGCCCGCCCCTCGGACGCGCGCTGCATCGGGACAGGGTGCCGGGCCGTCCGCAGCGACTATTCCTCGTTGTCTGATGCCGCCACGGCGGCGAACCAGTGGTGCGCGCGGGGAAGGCACAGGAGCACGAACGCGCCGATCTGCAATGCCCCGCACAGAATTTCCCAGGATGGGAGGTTTGCCATGGATTCCAGTGGCGAAGCCGCATTCGCAACGCCCCAGAGCGCCACGACAAAAATCGCGGCGATGGCGTAGCGGACCCAGCCGGCACCTCGGAACGACACGTATGCCAGCAACGTCCACAGCATGATGAAGAAGACCTGGCCGCCGTTGCTGGCGACCTGGTCGGGCCATACGATCCAGACCGCGAGCAGAACCAGGGCCGATGCGAACATCGCCGCCGCCGCCACCGAAATCACCCGCGGACGCGGTGGCGATTGTTCGCCAACTTCACTCACTGCCGTCTTCGTTTCCTGGAGGTTGATTGTGCGATCCTAACCCGACTGTCGGGGTCGGGCCAACGGCTTGACCGAGTGCTTGACGGAGCGCTTGACGGGGTAGAGGCTGCGCTCCCTGGAATTTCGCTTTCCGCCGGCCTGCGAGATATGCGGGCTGGGCAATGTGATGTATAGTGTCGGCGTTTTGGCCGCGCGCTCCGTCAGCGTTGCCGCGTCCCAACCAAACTCACATAAAACTCACATAAGACTCACATAAAGAGTTGCGGAGAAGGGCTGCGAATGGTTTCGTTGGCGCGGGTGTGCCCCGGAACGTGTAGAGGTTTTCGAATGATGGTTACCCGGACGGTCGCGTGGTCGTCATGGGTTGCCGGTCGGCAAGGTGACACGGGCAGGGATACATGACCGAAACCGTGGACATTCTGCCATTCGTGCTCTACGGGTTGGTGGTCGCGGCCGTGATTGGCGTCACCCTGGCGGCGTCGTGGTTCATCGGTGACCGGTCCCGACACGCGGGCGCGCGGGACATCCCGTTCGAGTCCGGCGTCGTGCCCCAGGGCGAAGCGGAGGACATGCGTTTCTCCATCGAGTTCTACCTGATAGCGATGTTCTTCGTCATCTTCGATCTCGAGACGATATTCCTTATCGCATGGGCGGTCGCGTTTTTCGAAGTCGGCTGGCGCGGCTATGCCGGCGCGACCGTGTTTATCGTTATCCTGCTCGTTGCCCTCGTCTACGAGTTCAGGACCGGTGCACTCGAATGGGGCGTCAAGAGTCGATTCGCCCGCCCGCCTGGATATGCCCGGCAGCGGCAAGGCGAGGAGGCGGTGGGCGCGTAAGCGATGCGGTGGCGGGTGATCAGGACCGAACCGGGGGCTTCCATGGAGGAAGTCGATGACGCGTACCGGGACGATGCGGGCAGGAGCGTTCTCACGGCCAAGCTTGAGGATCTGGTCGCCTGGAGCCGCGCGAATTCCATCTGGCCATTCAATTTCGGGCTGTCGTGCTGCTACGTGGAAATGGCCACGGCGCTGACCTCCCGGCACGACATGGCGCGGTTCGGCGCGGAAGTCATTCGCGCGTCGCCACGGCAGGCGGACCTTATCGTCGTGTCCGGCACCGTGTTCCGCAAGATGGCGCCGGTGCTGCAGCACCTGTACGAACAGTTGCTGGAACCCCGCTGGGTGATCTCGATGGGCTCCTGCGCGAATTCGGGCGGCATGTTCGATGTGTATAGCGTGGTCCAGGGTGTCGACAAGTTCCTGCCGGTCGACGTCTACGTGCCGGGCTGTCCCCCGCGCCCCGAGGCGTTCATGCAGGGGCTGACGCTGCTGCAGGAATCGATCAAGGCGTCGCCGCGGCCGCTGTCGTGGGTGATCGGGGACGACGGCAAGGTCAGGAAGTACGAGCCGAGCCAGCGCGATGCGCGCACGCCCGAGCGCATGTCGGTTACGGATCTGGCGCAGCCGGACAGCGTCGGCGACGCGCCGTTGTCCGACGACCTCCTGGTCCGGAAGTAAGCGCGGCGACATGGCGGAAGCGGCTGTCCAGAACGCGCAGGAACCGGCAATCGCGGCGGTCTTGAGGGCGCGATTCGGTGACTGCAGTACACAGCCGACGGTAGACGGGATTCCGACGCTTTGGGTGGATCCAACCCGCGTGCCGGACATCATGCGCTGCCTCAAGGAAGAGGAGGGGTATGAACTGCTGTTCGACCTCTCCGCCATCGATGAACGCACGCGGGAGTTTCGCGACGGCCAGCCGGACTCCGCCTTTACGGTGTTTTATCACCTGATTTCCCTGCGCCATGACGCGGATCTCAGAATCAAGGCGGCGTTGCCCGAGACAAATCCAGGCATCCCGAGCGTGACGAATGTCTACCCGGTGGCGGACTGGTACGAACGCGAGGCCTACGACATGTTCGGCATCGACTTCGAGGGGCATCCGAACCTGCGCCGAATCCTGACGCCGCCGAACTGGGAAGGCCACCCGTTGCGCAAGGAGCACCCGGCGCGCGCGACGGAAATGGACCCGTTCCGGATGTCGCCGGAGTTCCAGCGCTCGCAGCAGGAGGGTCTGCGGTTCGAGCCCGAGGAGTGGGGCATGCGCCGTGCGGCGAAACACACGGACTTCATGTTCCTCAACCTGGGCCCCAATCACCCGAGCGTGCACGGCGTATTCCGCATCGCGCTGCAGATGGACGGCGAGGTGATCGTGCAGGCGGTTCCCGATATCGGCTACCACCACCGCGCCCAGGAAAAGATGGCCGAGCGCCAGAGCTGGCACACCTACATTCCGTACACGGATCGCGTCGACTATCTCGGCGGCGTGATGAACAACCTGCCGTACGTGATGAATGTGGAGAAGATGGCTGGCATCCAGGTGCCGCCGCGCGCCCAGGTCATTCGCGTCATGCTGGCGGAACTGTTCCGCATATCCAGCCACCTGGTCTTCTATGGCACCTACGCCCAGGACGTGGGCCAGATGTCGCCGGTGCTGTACATGTTCGCGGACCGGGAACGCCTCTTTTCCATCATCGAGGCGATCACCGGCGGACGCATGCATCCGAGCTGGTTCCGGATCGGTGGCGTTACCCAGGACCTGCCCGAAGGCTGGGACAGGATGGTGCTCGACTTTGTCGACTACATGCCGAAACGTCTCGACCACTACGAAAGAATGGCACTGAAGAACAAGATCCTGCAGCGCCGCTCCATCGGCATCGGCGCCTACAACACCGCCGAAGGGCTCGACTGGGGCATCACGGGGCCGTCTCTTCGGGCCACGGGTTGCGACTGGGATCTACGGAAGAATCGCCCCTACAGCGGGTACGACCAGTTCGAGTTCGATGTGCCGACAGCCGAAAACGGCGACGTGTACGACCGCGCCCTGGTGCGCGTCGAGGAGATTCGCCAGAGCCTGCGCATCATCAGGCAGTGCGTCGAGAACATGCCCTCCGGACCGTACAAGGCGGACCATCGGCTGACCACGCCGCCTGCCAAGGAGCGGACGATGGAACACATCGAGACGCTCATTCACCATTTCCTGAACGTGAGCTGGGGTCCGGTCATCGCGCCGTCGGAGTCGACGACGCTGATCGAGGCGACCAAGGGCTGGAATTCGTACTACTCGATTGCCGACGGCGGAACCATGGCCTACAGGACGCGCGTCCGCACGCCGTCCTTCCCCGCACTGCAGATGATTCCGCTCATCAGCAACGGTTTCATGATCGCGGACCTCATCGCCATCATCGCCAGCATCGACTTCGTCATGGCGGACGTCGATCGATGACAGAAAACAGCGCAATTGGCAGCGTTAAGAGCGGCGTTAAGAGCAGCGGGAATAATGGCGCCGTGACAGACCTGATCGAGACCCTTTCGGATTCAGAGGTCGCGGAAATCGAGGCCGAGTGCGCGCATCTGCCGGATCGCCAGTCCGCTGCGATCGACGCCCTGATGATCGTGCAGAAGCACAGGGGCTGGGTGTCGGACCAGAGCCTGTTCGCCATCGCGCGTCTGCTCGGCATGTCCGCCGAAGCGCTGGATGCGGTCGCGACCTTCTACAACAGGATCTATCGACGTCCCGTGGGCCGTCACGTCGTCATGCTCTGCGACAGCGTGAGCTGTTACGTGATGGGTGCAGATCGCCTCGCGGAGCAGGTGAAGGCGCACCTCGGCGTCCAGTTCGGCGAGACGACGCCGGACGATCGCTTCACGCTGTTGCCCATCCCCTGTCTCGGCGCCTGCGATCACGCGCCCACGATGCTGGTGGGGGAAGAGCTGATCGTGGACGTTCAGGCCGACCGCCTGGACGAGATATTCGCGCCGTTCGAGTAGGCGTTGTAGGCGTGAATAGTCCAATGGAAAAGCCTCTCACCGAACGTATCGAGCAGAACGACGGCCGCGTCGTGGATATCGACGCCTACGAGGGCGCAGGCGGCTATGTCGCTGCGCGCGAGGCCGTCACGGCAATGACGCCCGAAGCGGTCATCGAACTGGTCAAGGACGCGAACCTGCGCGGACGGGGCGGAGCGGGCTTCCCCACGGGCGTCAAGTGGGGATTCATACCGCAGGGAGATGCTGCCGGTCCGGGCCCCAAGTACCTGATCTGCAACGCCGACGAAATGGAGCCGGGCACGTTCAAGGACCGCTACCTGATGACCTTCGATCCCCACCTTCTGATCGAAGGCATGATCATCGCTGCCTATGCGATCGGTGCGGAACGCGCGTTTGTGTTCTTGCGCGGTGAGTACTTCGAACCCTACCGGGCACTGGAACGCGCGATTGCCGATGCCCGCGACAGGCATTACTTGGGCGAGGGCGTCTTCGGCGGCAAGTTCAACCTGGACCTCAGGCTGCACAGTTCCGCCGGGCGCTATATCTGCGGCGAGGAGACGGCACTCCTGAACGCGCTGGAGGGCAAGCGCGCGCAACCCCGGCTGAAGCCGCCTTTCCCGCCCGCAAGCGGCGCCTGGGGCCGGCCCACCGTGGTCAACAACGTCGAGACCTTGTGTAACGTGCCCGCGATAGTGCGCCTGGGGGCGGACTGGTTCCGCGGCCTGGGACTCACCGACGACGCCGGGACGAAGATCTACGGCGTATCCGGCAGGGTAAACAATCCGGGGCTCTGGGAACTCCCGATGGGCACGACGATTCGCGAGATCATCGAGACCCATGCCGGCGGGATGCGGGACGGTTACACCCTGCGCGGATTGCTCCCGGGCGGCGCTTCCACGGATTTCCTGGTGCCCGAGGAGCATCTGGATCTGCCCATGGACTACGGGTCCATTTCCGCGGCGGGAAGCCGCATGGGCACCGGCACGATGATCCTGATGGACGACTCCATCTGTCCGGTGGACATTTCCAGGAACCTGCAGCACTTTTTTGCGCAGGAATCGTGCGGTTTCTGCACGCCCTGCAGGGAAGGTCTGCCGTGGCTGGAAGAGCTCTTGGCCGATATCGAGGCCGGACGCGGCACTATGGAAGACATCGATACCCTTGAGACGAACGCGGCGTTTATCGGGGCGCCCGGAAACACGTTCTGCCTGCACGCGGCGGGCGCCATCGAACCGTTGCAGAGCGCGCTCAAGTACTTCCGCGAAGACTTCGAGGCGCATGTTCGCGAGGGACGCTGCCCGTACCGCAAAAACGAAGGCAACGGCTAGGGGGTCCGGAGAGTAAATGGCGACCATTATCGTTGACGGCGAGCGCTACGAGGCCAAGGCCGGACAGAACGTGCTGGAGGCGGTGCTGTCGCAGCACCTTGATCTGCCCTATTTCTGTTGGCACCCGGCCATGGGCTCTGTCGGCGCCTGCCGGCAGTGCGCCATCATGGAATATGCCGACGAGAACGACGAGCGCGGGCGCATGGTCATGGCCTGCATCACGTCCGTGCGCGACGGCATGCGCCTGTCCATTGCCGCGCCGCATGCCGCCCGTTTCCGCGAGTCGGTGATCGAGTGGTTGATGGAAAACCATCCGCACGACTGTCCGGTCTGCGAGGAGGGTGGCGAGTGCCACCTGCAGGACATGACCGTCATGACGGGCCATTCACAGCGCCGCTATCGAGGTACGAAACGAACCTGGCGCAATCAGGACCTTGGCCCGTTCATCGGCCACGAGATGAATCGGTGCATCACCTGTTATCGGTGCGTGCGCTTCTACCGCGACTACGCCGGTGGTACGGACCTGGAAGCGCTGGGTTCCCGCAGCCGGATGTACTTCGGCCGCGCGGCGGACGGCAAGCTTGAGAGCGAATTCTCCGGCAACCTGGTCGAGGTCTGCCCAACGGGCGTGTTCACGGACCGGCCTTTCTCCAAGCAGTACACGCGCAAGTGGGACTTGCAATCGGCGCCGTCGGTCTGCCCGGGCTGTGCGGTGGGTTGCAACATCTTTCCGAGCGAGCGCTACGGCGATCTCAAACGCGTGCACAACCGCTACCACGGCGAGATCAACGGCTACTTTCTCTGTGATCGCGGACGCTTCGGTTCCCATTTCGTCAACGATCCGTCCCGGATCAGGAAAGCGGGGATGCGCGTCGACGACGAGGTGTTCGAGGCGCGCGGAGCGGATACGGCCATCGACGCGCTCGGCGAGATGCTGCGGGACGGGAAGGCCGTTGGCATCGGCTCTCCGCGCGCTAGCGTGGAAGCGAACTTCGCCCTGCGCAGTCTCGTCGGCCGGGACAGTTTCTGCAATGGTCTTGGCGAGGGCGATGCGGAGTTGATCGCGCTGGCTCTCGACATCCATGGGCGGGGGGGCGCCCGGATACCCACGCTGACCGATGTCGAAGCGGCGGACGCAGTGCTCGTGCTTGGCGAGGACGTCTTGAATACAGCGCCGCGCGTGGCGCTGGCGATGCGCCAGGCAGCGCGGGGAACCGCGTTCGAGATGGCGGGCGCCGCAGCCATTCCGGATTGGCAGGACGCCGGGATACGGGGACATGCGCAGGGGCGCTTGAGCCCGGTCTTCCTGGCGACGACCCTGCCCACACGCATCGACGACATCGCGGCGGATACTCTGCACGCGACGCCCCAGGATATCGCCCGGGCCGGCTACGCCATCGCCCACCGAATCGACGGCGATTTTGCCGCGCCGGAAGGCGCGGTCGCAGACGACTTTGTTGATCGCGTGGCCGCCGCTCTCGGCAAAGCGAAGCAACCGTTGATCGTCACCGGGACGGGCTCGGCAGACCCCGCAGTGATGCAGGCGGCGGCCAATATCGCATGGGCGCTCCGTGCCCGTGGAGGAGACCCTGCGCTCCTCATCGCACCCCACGAAGCGAACAGTTTCGGCGCCGGCATGCTGGATGGCGGTCTGACTCTTGATGCCGCCCTCGAGGCCGTGCGCTCGGGTGCGGCCCGAACCCTTGTCGTGATGGAGAACGACCTGTATCGGCGGGCGGACTACGAGCGGGTCGATGCGGCTCTTGCCTCTGGTGCGGAGGTCGTGGTCATTGACTCGATCGAAAATGCGACAGCGCAGGCCGCGAACCTCCTGCTCCCCGCCGCGACCTACGCGGAGTGCAATGGGACCTTCGTCAACTACGAAGGCCGGGCGCAACGCTTCTACCAGGTGTTCGAGCCGGCCGCCGAGGACGAGATCGCGCCATCCTGGATGTGGATACGGCGCGCGGCGAAGGCGGCGGGACGCGATGGCTGTGACTGGTCCGGCATAGAAGACCTCGTTCGGGCCTGTGCGGAGAACGTGCCGGCGCTGGCCGCGATACCCGAGGCGGCTCCAACCGCTGGCTATCGGGGCAAGGCCGACACGCGGATCCCGCGCCAGCCGCATCGGTACAGCGGACGCACGGCGATGCGCGCCGACGTGAACGTACACGAGCCGAAGCCGACGGTAGACGACGAAACGCCGTTCGCATACTCGATGGAAGGTCAGAACACTGGTCGTCAGCCGGGCGCTGCGGTGCCCTACGTCTGGTCGCCGGGCTGGAACTCCAACCAGTCGGTGTTCAAGTTTCAACAGGAGGTGGGCGGCGGATTGAGCGGGGGCGACCCGGGTGTCCGGCTGATCGCCGCCGAAACGGGGTCCAACGGCGCCGACGCGCGCCCGTTCCGAAGTCCTCCTGCCGCGTTTGCCTCGGGAGACGGCTTCAGGCTGTTGCCGCTGCATGCAATTTTCGGTAGCGACGAACTGTCGGCACGTTCGTGGCCGGTTGCCGAGACCAGTCCTTCGCCCTACATCGTCCTCAATCCGGAGGACGCCCGGGAACTTGGAGTCGCGCGTGGAGACGGGGTCAAGTGCGACGCGTTGCCCGTATCCGTCGAAGTCCGCATCGACGCGGCCATGACGCCGGGGACGGCGGCCTGCGTTTGCGGTTTGCCCGATATGCCGGGACCGCTTCCCGCTGATCCGGTGGAGTTCGTGCGCGATCCCGATTTCGAGCGCGCGACGGAAATCATCGCCAGGGGATGATCGTGGACTGGAGCTACATCCTCATCCTTCCGGTGGCCGTGGGCGCGCTGGTATTCGCGCTGGTCCTCGTCTGGTGGGAACGGCGCCTGCTCGGCTGGTGGCAGGATCGTCTCGGCCCCAATCGCGTCGGGCCCTTCGGCGTGCTGCAGGCGTTGGCGGATGCCGTCAAGCTCTTCACCAAGGAGGACTGGCTGCCTCCGTTCGGCGACCGGGCCTTCTTCATCATGGCGCCGGCGATCGTCGCGGGCTCCATGCTGATGGCCTACGTCATCATCCCCTTCGGCCCGGACCTCTACATCACCGATTCGAACATCGCGGTGCTGTTCTTCCTGGCGATGAGTTCGCTCGCCGTCTACGGTGTTCTGCTTGCCGGTCTGTCGAGCAATAACAAGTACGCCATGCTCGGCGGCCTGCGTGCCGCCGCGCAGATGGTGACCTACGAAGTCTTCATGGGACTGTCGCTCATGGGCGTCGTGATCCACGCGGGCTCCTTCAGCCTGGTCGCGATCGTCGAGTCGCAACAGGGGATGTGGTACATCTTCCCGCAGTGCGTCGGCTTCCTGATCTTCTTCCTGGCAGGCCTCGCGGAGTCGCACCGCCTGCCGTTCGACCTGCCGGAGGCCGAGCACGAACTCACGGCGGGCTTCCACACCGAGTACTCGGGCATGAAGTTCGCGCTGATCATGGCCGGGGAGTACCTCGCCATGGTGCTGACCTCCGCGCTCGTGGTCACGCTGTTCTTCGGTGGCTGGCTGGCGCCGACTTTCCTGCCGGGGGCGGAGTACATTCCCCCGGTCGTGTGGTTCGGCCTGAAGACTGCGGTCTTCATCCACCTCTTCGTCCTGCTGCGGGCGGCCATTCCGCGTCCGCGCTACGACCAGCTCATGTCGCTCGGATGGAAGATCCTGTTGCCGCTGTCGCTGCTGAACCTCCTCGTGACGGGCGCTGCGTCGCTGTGGCTGGAACATTGAGCCGGGAGGAAACAATCCCGCATCAAGGATAAGCCGATATGTGGAGCCAACTGCGAACCATCTGGACCGTCTTTCAGCACACGTTCATGCGTAACGAGACGGTGGAATACCCGGACGAGATGCCGTACGCCGCGCCGCGCTACCGAGGCCGCATCATCCTGACGCGGGACCCGGACGGCGAGGAGCGCTGCGTTGCGTGCAACCTGTGCGCGGTCGCGTGTCCGGTGGATTGCATCGCGCTGCAGAAGACCGAGCGCGAGGAGGACGGCCGCTGGTATCCGGAGTTTTTCCGCATCAACTTTTCCCGCTGCATCATGTGCGGCATGTGCGAGGAAGCGTGTCCGACCTACGCCATCCAGCTCACGCCGGACTTCGAACTGTGCGAGTTCAACCGCGACAGCATGGTGTACGAGAAGGAGCACCTGCTCATCAACGGCCCTGGCAAGTACCCGGACTACAGCTTCTGGGGCGTGGCCGGCAAGACCATCGAGGGCAAGGACAAGGGGGAAGCTCTGAACGAGGCGCCGCCGACCGACCATCGGAGCCTGCTGCCATGATCGCTGAACGACCGGGCGGGGTGGCCTAGTGGCGCTCGCATTGTTCTACGTCGCGGCGGCCGTGGCGCTCGCATCCACCGTGCTCGTCATCACGCGCCGCAACGCCGCCCATGCGTTGATCTACCTCGTGGTCTCGCTGCTGTCGATCGCCGTCATCTTTTTCCTGCTGGGCGCGCCCTTTGCGGCCGCGCTGGAGATCGTCATCTATGCCGGCGCCATCGTCGTGCTGTTCCTGTTTGTCGTGATGATGCTGAACCTCGGAAGACGTTCGGCGGAGCGCGAACGCCTGTGGTTGCGGCCCGGCATGTGGATCGGGCCCGCGATCCTGGTCGGGGTGCTGTTGCTCGAGATGCTCTATGTCATCGTCCTCGACGCTCCGGGAACCACACGTGGCACGGTGGTCGGTCCCAAGGAAGTGGGGACGGCGCTTTTCGGCCCGTACCTGCTGGCGGTGGAACTGGCCGCAATGCTGCTGCTGGCTGCGCTGATCGGCGCCTACCACCTCGGACGGCGGTACCTGGGCGATCGACGGGAGGATTTGCCGTGACCGTCCCCGTCATCCCGATCGAACATGTCCTGGCGCTCGCGGCGGCGTTGTTCGTCATGGGCCTCGTCGGCGTGCTGGTGCGCCGCAACGTGATCTTTCTCCTCATGTCGCTCGAAATCATGATGAACGCGTGCGGGCTCGCATTCATTGCGGCGGGAGCGAAGTGGGGGCAACCCGACGGGCAGATCATGTTCATGCTGATCCTGGCGCTCGCGGCGGCGGAAGTCGCCGTGGCGCTGGGCCTGGTGCTGCAACTGGAGCGGCGCTTCGACAGTCTCGACATCGATACCGCTGGCGAGTTGAGCGGGTAGGCGATGGATCTCCTTATGCTTGTTCCGCTGGCCCCGCTCGCCGGCTCCCTCATCCTGCTGCTGACCGAGGGCAGGCTCGACAAGCGCATTGTCGGCATCGTCGGCGCGGGATCCGTGGGCCTGGCGGCAGTAGTCGCATTCGTTGTCGGCCTCGAGTTCCAGCGCTCGGGCCTCGCGAGCCATACCTACGAGATGTGGACCTGGATGGATGTCGGTGGCTTCGCGCCGGCGATCCGCCTGTACCTCGACGGCCTTTCCCTGGTCATGATGGGGGTCATCACGGGGGTCGGTTTCCTCATCCACCTCTACGCCACCGGCTACATGTGGGACGAGGAAGGCTACAGCCGGTTTTTCGCCTACATGAACCTGTTCGTCTTCGCCATGCTGATGCTGGTGCTTGGCGACAACCTGCTGGTCCTGTTCCTCGGCTGGGAAGGGGTGGGGCTCTGCAGTTACCTGCTGATCGGCTTTTTCCATACCGAACCGGAAAACGGCTACGCCGCGCGCAAGGCATTCGTCGTCACGCGCGTCGGCGACACCGCGATGCTGCTGGGCCTGTTCCTGCTGTTTCGTGAGTTCGGCACGATCGACATCAGCGCTGCCATGGCGGGTGCCCAGGAGGCATGGCCCGAGGGTTCATCCACCGCGACGCTGATCGCCCTGCTGCTGCTCGGCGGCGCCGTCGGCAAGTCCGCGCAAGTGCCGCTGCAGACGTGGCTGCCGGACGCCATGGCCGGTCCTACGCCGGTGTCCGCGCTGATTCACGCGGCGACGATGGTCACCGCCGGCGTGTACCTCATTGCCCGCACCCACGACCTGTTCCTGCTGTCGCCGGAGGCGCAGTTCGTGGTCGTCTGCGTGGGTCTGGTCACATTGTTCATATCGGCATTCACGGCGCTCGTGCAGCGCGACATCAAGCGCGTCCTCGCCTATTCGACCATGAGCCAGATCGGCTACATGTTCTTCGCGCTCGGTGTGGGCGCCTGGTCGGCGGCGATCTTCCACCTGATGACCCACGCCTTCTTCAAGGCGCTCCTGTTCCTTGCGTCCGGATCGGTCATCCTCGCACTGCACCACGAACAGGACATGTTCAGGATGGGTGGTCTTTGGCGCAAGATGCCGCTGGCCTTCTGGAGCATGCTGATCGGTTCGCTCGCGCTCGCGGCGCTGCCGCTGACGTCGGGCTTCTACAGCAAGGACGCCATCTTGCTGACCAGCTTCGACTACGCATGGGGCGGCCCGTTTTTCTGGGCGGCCGCGGCGGCCGCGGCCTTCGTCACGGCCTTGTATACGACCCGCATGATGCTGATCACGTTCTTCGGCGAGAGCAAGACCGAGCCCCACGACCATTCCGGGATCAACATGAAGGGGCCCCTCGTGATACTCGCCGTGCTCGCCGTGGGAGGCGGCTGGTTCGGTCTGTCGCCGGTGGGTTCCGTGCTACCGGACGGCGGCTTAAGCGAACAGGATCACACTTCCGCCGTCGCGCTCGCCACCATGGCCGCGCCGATCCTCGGAATCCTGGTCGGCTTGCTTTTCTTCAGCGGCAGGGTCGATCGCGAGCGCCTGGCGAACTCCCGCGTGGGCGATGTTCTTGGACGCTTCTGGTTCGGCGGCTGGGGCTTCGACTGGCTGTATGACCGCCTGTTCGTTGCGCCGTTTGTCTGGCTCGCGCGCGTCAACAAGCCCGACGCGGTCGATTTCGTCTACCGGGGAACCGTGGTCGTCATGCGCAGGCTGCACCAGGTCGTGGTGCTGACCCAGACCGGACGGTTGCGCTGGTACGCGGTGAACATGGCCGTCGGCCTGGTTGTCGTGTTCCTGCTGGCGGGAGTGCTGTAGTGAACATTCTCGCCCTGATCCTGCTCATGCTGGGCGCCGGCGCAGTCGCCGGGCTTTCGGAGAGAATCCACCCGGCGGCCCCGAAGTGGATCAGCCTCGCCACCTTCATCGTGACGCTCACATGGGTTGGCGCGTTCATGGTCGGCGGTGGGTACGCCAACCAGTACATTCCGTGGATCCCGCGTTTCGGAATCAGCATCGTTCTGTCCATGGACGGCCTGTCGCAGCTTCTGGTGGCGCTAACGCTGTTCCTTGGCATCGTCGCTGTGGTTTCGTCGTGGACCGAGATCAAGGAGCGGCCCGGATTCTTCCAGTTCAACATCCTGTGGGTGATGGCGGGCGTCGTCGGCGTTTTCACGGCGCTCGACCTGTTCCTGTTCTTCTTCTTCTGGGAAGTCATGCTCATTCCCATGTACTTCCTCATCGCCATCTGGGGCCACGAAGACAAGGCCTATGCCTCGATGAAGTTCTTCCTGTTCACCCAGATCAGCGGACTCCTGATGCTGTTCGCCATCCTGGCGCTGGTGTATCTCCACTACAGCGCGACAGGAGTGATCACGTTCAACTACTACGACCTGCTGGACGCGGACCTCGGTGGCGACATCGCGTTTTACGTGATGCTGGGGTTCTTCGTCGCCTTCGTCGTCAAGCTCCCGGGCGTGCCGTTCCACACCTGGCTGCCGGACGCGCACACCCAGGCGCCCACCGCCGGCAGCGTCATCCTCGCCGGCATCCTGTTGAAGACCGGCGCCTACGGACTGATTCGCTTCGTTGTGCCGCTGTTCCCGGAGGCGTCTGCCGACTTCGCCGGTTGGGCCATGTTCCTCGGGGCGTTGAGCATTCTGTACGGCGGCTTCATGGCCTACAGCCAGTCGGACTTCAAGCGGCTGGTCGCCTACAGCTCGGTGGCCCACATGGGTTTCGTCCTGCTTGGCGTCTTTGCCTTCTACGAGGTTGCCGGCTCGCTGGTCGTCAACGAGTTGGCGGTGCAGGGGGCGGTGGTCACGATGGTCGCGCACGGCTTTTCCACCGCCGCGCTGTTCATGATGGCCGGCTCGCTGCAGGAGCGGCTGCATACCCGGGAGATGTCGAACATGGGAGGGTTGTGGACGCGCGCGCCCCGCATGGGTGCGGTGACGATGTTCTTCGTCGTGGCATCGGTAGGCATGCCGGGGCTCGGCAACTTCGTCGGCGAATTCCTCGTCCTCGTTGGCGCGTTCAAGGCCAACATACCGCTGACCGTCGCCGGCGCCCTTGGCGTCGTCGTGGCGGCGGTCTATGGGCTCTACCTCATGCAGCGTTCGTTCCAGGGGACGCCCAATGCGGACGTGCCCTCGATGCGTGACTTCGGTCTGCGCGAAATGAGCGTGATGGTCCTGATGATGGCGGGACTGGTCTGGATCGGCATCCATCCGCAGGAACTGCTCGACCTGTCGGCGCCCGTCGTGCAGACGCTCTGGGTGGTGTTGCCATGACCGGGCCGGCTTTGACAGCCCTCGCACCCTATATCGTGCTGGCCGGCGGCACGACTCTGATGCTGCTCGCGGTGTCGTTTGTCCGCCGCGGCCCGGTAACCTTGGGAATGACCCTGGCGGTCCTGTTGGGAACGCTTGGTTCTATCGGCTTCGCCGCAAATGCCGGCACGCAGCATGTGGACAGTTTCCTGCTCGTAGACGGCTACGCGCACTTTTTCACCGCGCTGTTCGTCCTGGCGGCGGCCGCGACCGCGGTGCTGACGCACGGTTACGTGGACCGGCGCGCCGCGCAGCGGGAGGAGTTCTACATCCTGTTGCTGACGGCGACCCTGGGCGCCATGACGATGGCCGCCGCGGCGCATTTCGGCGCCTTCCTTCTCGGCATGGAGATCCTGTCGATTTCGCTCTACGCCATGATCGCCTACCCGGACCGGGAGCGCGCTCCGCTCGAAGCGTCGATCAAGTACCTGGTGCTGTCGGGCGTCGCTTCGACGACCATTTTGTTCGGCATGGCGCTGGTGTACGGAGAGACCGGAACCATGGTGTTCGCGCAGGCCCTGGGCAGCGACGGCAGCGTGTTGCTGCGGGTCGGTCAGGGCATGATTCTTGCCGGGCTCGCCTTCAAGCTCTCGCTGGTGCCGTTCCACATGTGGACGCCGGATGTTTACCAGGGCGCGCCGGCGCCCGTGACGGGCTTCGTGGCGACGGTCTCCAAGGGTGCCGTCGCGGCTCTCCTGCTGCGCTACGTCGCAACCACGGAGGTGCTGTCCCTCGAATCGCTTTTCTTCGGCCTGTCGCTCATTGCCGTCGTGTCCATGGTGGCCGGCAACGTGCTGGCGCTGCTGCAGGACAACCTGAAGCGGCTCCTCGCCTATTCCTCCATCGCGCACATGGGCTATCTCCTGATCGCGGTACTGGCGGTAGCCTCCGCGGCGGGGACGGAAATGGCTGCGGAAACAGGCATGGTCTACCTGGTCGGCTACTTCGTGATGACCCTGGCCGCTTTCGGCGTCATGACGGTCCTGTCCGCCGATGACGATGTCGAAGACCTGGCCGACTACGAAGGACTGTTCTGGCGCCGGCCGCTGCTGGCAGCGGTTCTGGCGGGCGCTGCGTTATCCCTCGCGGGCATTCCCCTCACGGTCGGATTCATCGCCAAGTTCTATCTCTTCGCGGCCGGTGTGCAAGGCAGTCTCTGGCTCCTGGTTTGGGCGCTCGTGATCGGCAGTGCCATCGGCGTCTATTACTACCTGCGCATCGTGTTCAGCATGACCAAGCAGATGGAGGCGGGCGACGAAACCGCGCCGACGTGGTGGGGTCCGGCCACTGTCGTGGTCCTCGGGGCCGCCATCGTCGTCATGGGCGTCTACCCGACGCCGCTGATCGACGCAGCGCGCGAGGCGATTCGGGCGTTCGGGGGATAGGTCGCATCGCTGCCAGGCCAACCCTCTCGTTACTCTCCTGGTGGGTGGAGTTTTGTCGAGATGCTTCGCGGGGCGTGGATCGACGAGTTTTGGACGATTTCAAGTGAGCCGAATTGACAGCGTGTCTACATCGGATACACTTGGTTCGGTCATTTGAAAACGACGGCAAATTGTGCGAGTAGAAGCGGAGATCAAGAAGTGGGGTAACAGCCTCGCGCTGCGCGTTACCGGCATCATGGCGGAAGTGCCGCGATTGAAAGCGGGCACTAGGGTCACGGTTGACGTCAGCAGTGAAGGACTCGTCGTCAAACCGGCAGCCGGGAAGTTGGGCTCACTTCGGTTCCCCTACAGTGAGAGCGATCTGTTGGCAGGGATCACGCCGGACAAAGCACATGCCGACGAATTGGCGGATCCCAAGGAATCTGAGATCGGCCTCTAGGTGATGCGTACAGGTTACGTCCCAGGAAGAAAGGACGTGATATGGCTTGACTTCGAACCGACGAAAGGAAGGGAAGTTGGGAAGTATCGCCCGGCCCTGGTATTGAGCAGCGAGGACTACAATCGAAGAACGGGTCTGCTCATCTGTTGTCCGATCAGCACCAGCATTCGCGGTGGCGCGACGGAAGTGCCCATTGGGAACCTCGGCCAACCGTCGGTCGTGGCGGCAAGCCTCGTACAAACCTTGGCCTGGAGAGAACGGAAAGCCGAAAAGATCGTTACGGCGAAACCGGAGGAGTTCCGGGAAACCTTGCTGAAGCTACTACCGCTTCTCGGGGCTCTCGAAGTTCTAGGCGACTGATCTGGCACACGGCGGCCCGGACGCGGCGAGGGCGACAAACTCCACACAACCTCTCTCCCCATCAGCCGGACACGTAGTTGCGCCTGTGCACGGTCCCGTTTGGCCGAAAGGGTGCACCCCTTTACAATAGACGAGTAGTGAAAGCGCCTCGCGACAAGGAGGTCATGCCATGTTGTTGGTAATCTCGCCAGCGAAGTCGCTGGACTTCGAGTCCAGGCCGACGACGCGCAAGTTCTCGCAACCGATGTTTCTGGACGATTCCCGGTTGCTGATCGATCAACTCAAGGACCTGTCGCCAGGCGAAATCTCGGACCTGATGGGAATCAGCACGAAGCTGGGCGAACTCAATTGCGACCGCTACAACGAGTGGTCGCCTCCGTTCACCCGGAATAACGCCAAGCAGGCGGCGCTCGCCTTCCGTGGCGACGTCTACATGGGGATGCAGGCCTGGGACTACTCGGAGCGCGATTTCACCTGGGCACAGAAACGCGTGCGGATCCTGTCCGGCCTCTACGGCGTGTTGAAGCCGCTGGACCTGATCCAGCCCTATCGCCTGGAGATGGGAGTATCGTTGCCCAATCCGCGTGGAAAGAACCTCTATGAGTTCTGGGGTGACGCCCTGTCCGCGTCGCTCGCGGCGGAACTCGAGCAGCATCGCTCGAAACTGCTGGTCAATCTTGCCTCGAACGAGTATTGGGATGTCCTCGATCCGGATCGGATCGGGGCGAGCCGGGTGGTCCGGCCGGTCTTCAAGGACCTGAAAAACGGCCGCTACAAGTTCATCAGCTTCTATGCCAAGAAGGCGCGCGGGCTGATGGCGAGTTTCGTCGTGAAGAATCGCATCGACACGATGGTGGGCCTCAAGGACTTCGACTGGGGCGGATACCGCTACTGCGACGCGGAGTCGTCAAGGGACGAGTTCGTTTTCCTGCGAGACGGATCGAGCTAGGGACGCTCTCACTCCGTCAATCGGCGAGCTGCATCAGGTCGCTGAGCTGGGTCTTGCGCAGCTTGACCGGGTTCCGCCGCGTGCGGATGTTCAGAAGCTCCACCAGCAGAGAGAACCCCATCGCAAAGTACACGTAGCCTTTCGGCACTTCTACGTTGAAACCCTCGGCCACCAGCATGAGGCCGATCACAAGCAGGAACGACAGCGCCAGCATCTTCAGGGTCGGATGGTCGTCGATGAACCTGCTGACCGGGCCGGCCGCGGCCATCATCACCAGCACGGCAACGACGATCGCCGCGATCATCACGGGAAGCTCGTCCACCAGGCCGACCGCCGTAATCACGGAGTCGAGCGAGAACACGATGTCGATCAGGCCGATCTGCACGAGAACGCCCGCGAAGGTCGCAACGGGCGCGCCGGTCGGGTCGCTCTCTTGATGCTCAAGGGCGTTGTGCATCTCCCGCGTGGATTTTGCGAGCAGGAAACCGCCGCCGCCGATCAGGATGATGTCGCGTCCCGACACGCCGTGGCCAAGAATCTCGAACAGATCGGCCGACAGGCTCATGATCCACGCCAGCGACGCCAACAGGCCGATGCGCATGAACATCGCGAGGCCAAGCCCCAGGTAGCGGGCGGGCGCCTGCTGATGCGGCGGGAGCCGCCCGGTAAGGATCGAGATGAAAACGATGTTGTCGATGCCGAGGACGATCTCCAGCATCGTCAGGGTCAAAAAGGCGATCCACACCTCGGGATTGGCGAGCAGGTCTAGCATGGGATTATCATTCGCACCGTAGTTAGTCGCTGAAGAAGTACACCATGACCGATGACCGCGACCAAGCTCGCGCCCGAACAATCGAGGCGGCCGTGTTCCGCCGCCTCGTGGAACATCTCGATGCGAACAAGGACGTGCAGAACATCGATCTCATGAACCTCGCGGGGTTCTGTCGAAACTGTCTTTCCAAGTGGTACGTGGAAGCGGCGCGCGAAGAGGGCCGCGACATCGACTATGAAGCGGCGCGGGAGATCGTCTATGGCATGCCCTACACAGAGTGGAAGTCGAAGTACCAGGGAGCTGCCAGCGCTGAGCAGCAGGCGGAATTCGAGCGCAGACAGCCGCATTCGTCCGCGACGTAGCCCATGAGTCCGCTACGAGACCGCGCCGGTCGGCCGACGGGACCGGCCGGCGGCAAGCTTCGCAGGATCTGGCTCGACTGGCGCGGATTCCTGTTGTTCGTCGCGGTGATGCTGGTGTTCCGCTCCGCCATCGCCGACTGGAACCAGGTGCCTTCCGGTTCGATGGAGCCAACGATCCTCACCGGTGATCGGATCGTTGTCGACAAGCTGGCCTACAGCCTGCGCGTCCCCTTTACGCTGGAACGCCTGGCGGATTGGAACGACCCGCAGCGGGGGGACATCATCACGTTCCTCAATCCGATCGACGACAGGCAGTTCATCAAGCGTGTTGTCGGTATTCCGGGTGACACCGTGGAGTTGCGGCGCAACCAGCTCATCATCAACGGCGTCAGCGCGACGTACGAGCCGTTGACGGAGGAGGAGTACGCGCGCCTGCGCATACAGCCCCCCAGCGCATACAAGGTCTTGCGCGAAACGATCCTTGGCCAGTCGCGGACCATCATGGTGCTTCGCTACTCCAGTGACACGACGTCCTCGTCCTTCCGTCGCTTCGATGTGCCGCCGGACAACTACCTGGTGCTTGGCGACAACCGCGACAACAGTGGAGACTTCCGCAAGATCGGGCCCGTTTCGCAGGAGCGCATACTCGGCCGTGCCCACTCGGTCGCGTTCTCGCTGGATTCCGACAACTACTACGCGCCGCGCATTCGTCGTTTCTTCGTCGACCTGTCCTGAATCCCGCGAAACAACTTTGCGACCGCCACCGCGAGGACGGCGAGTATCGCCATGCCTGCCACTAAAGCCAGGCTCATCAGGAAGAACCCTGTCAGCTCGCTGGTCTCGATCTCGAAACTGCGCGCAAGCCACACGATGGCCAGCACTGCCGTGATCGCGGCCAGCACAATCGTCCGGGTCGGGGCTTTAGGCGGGCGCACTGGAACTCACCGCAAGGTTGAAGGTAGCCTGACACCGGTTCACGGCGCACGGCAAAGGCGAAAGATGCATCTCGGGGCTCATCGCACCTCGAGCAGTTCAACTTCGAAGATGAGCGTGGATCCCGGGGCGATCAGTGGACCGGCGCCCCTGTCTCCGTACGCCAGGTCAGCGGGGATGAAGAGTCGCCACTTGTCGCCGGTCTGCATGAGCTGGAGCGCCTCTGTCCAACCGGGAATGACGCCGTTTACCCGAAATCTGTTGGGCTCGCCGCGCGAGTAGGAACTGTCGAATTCCGTACCATCGATCAACGTGCCGCGATAGTGCACGACGACGGTGCTGCGGCGTCCGGGCGTTGCGCCGTCGCCTTCCTCGAGAACCTCGTACTGTAGCCCCGAAGGAAGCGACACGACGCCTTCGCGTTCGGCGTTCTGCGCAAGGAAGGCCTCTCCCTCGGCTCGATTGTCGGTTTGCACTTGCGCCTCGGCCTCGAACGGGAGACCAAGTGCGGTCAGGACAACGATGGCGGCGTGACAGGTTCTCATGTGGAGGTGTTCCGAAGACGGTTGAATCAGGATTGTAGCGCGCTTGCCCGCTGCGGGGCTCCCTGGCCCCGCTCGGCTCCTTGAGCATGGAACAAGTGGTCCGGTTCGGGGTACAGTTCACACACAGGAGTGAACTCTTGAAAACCCTCGGGGACTAAATGGCGGGCAGACTGCAGTTGACGGGTGCGAGAATGGAAGTGCTGGCTCGGTGGACCATCGCTGCAACGTTCGCGCTGACGTTCATTCCGGCCACCGCGTCGGATGCGCCACGGGCCGAAAGCCGCGCCTACGAGCCGCTGGTCCCGCTGGCTTCGCATTCAAAGACCTCCGTCTCCATCGTCAACGAGTTGCGCAAGAACCACTACTACCCGCGCAGAAAGATCGACGATAGCGTGTCGTCGCAGGTCTTTGACAAGTTCCTCGACAGGCTTGATTCGGACCGCGCGTACTTCCTCGCCTCGGATGTGCGGGCGTTGGATGAGAAGTATCGGCTCAGTCTCGATGAGGCCCTGAAGCAGGGCGACCTGGAACCCGCGTTCGAGATATTCAACCTGTTCCAGGAGAGGCTGGTCGACCGCCTGGAGTATGTCCTCGGAGTTGTTGACCATGGTCTCGACACCCTGGATTTCACGGTGGACGAATCCCTTGAGATCGACCGCGAGAATGCACCATGGCCACGGGATCGCGACGAAATGGACGAACTGTGGCGCAAGCGGATCAAGGCGTCGACGCTGGAGATGCTCCTGAATGACCGGACGATCGACGAGATCGAGGAGACGTTAGCCAAGCGCTATCGCAACCGGTTGCGGCAGCTTACGCAAACCAAGCGCGAGACCCGCAGCGAGGAGGCGTTCCAGGCCTACATCAACGCTTTCACGAGCACATACGACCCGCACACCGAGTACTTTTCGCCGCGCAACTATGCGCAGTTCAACATCAACATGTCGCTTTCGCTGGAAGGGATCGGGGCGGTGCTGCAGTCGGTGGACGAATACACATCCATCGACAGCCTCGTTCCCGCAGGTCCGGCCGACAAGAGCGGCGCGCTCAAGCCCCTGGATCGCATTATCGGGGTGGGCCAGGGCGAGACGGACCCGATCATCGATATCGTCGGCATGCGTCTCGACGAGGTCGTGGACCTGATCCGGGGACCGAAAGGTTCGATCGTGCGCCTCCAGGTGATTGGTCCAAATGATGGGGAAGGCGATGCCAGGATCGTCCAGATCACTCGCAACAGGGTAATGCTGGAAGAGCAGGCGGCGCAGAAGAAGGTCCTTGAATACGATTTCGCCGGCCGAGAACGCAAGATCGGGGTCATCGACATACCTTCCTTCTATGCCGATCCCCGGACGAGCAGGCGGGGCGACGGGAGGACCACGACGCGGGATGTGATCCGCCTCATCGAAGAACTCAAAGAGGAAGGCGTGGAAGGCATTGTCGTGGACCTGCGCGACAACGGTGGCGGCTCGCTCGACGAGGCCAAGAGCCTGACGGGGCTCTTCATCGAGTCCGGCCCGGTCGTGCAGGTGCGCAACCAGGGTCGGCGTGCGCAGCCGTTCCCTGACCTCGACTCGCGTGTCGACTGGAATGGCCCGCTTGCGGTGCTGGTCAACCGGCTCTCGGCGTCGGCATCAGAGATTTTTGCAGGCGCGATACAGGCTTATCAGCGCGGCATCATCGCCGGGGGCCGGACCTTCGGCAAGGGAACGGTGCAGACGCTGCTGTCGTTGAATCGCGGCCACCTCAAGATCACGCAGGCGAAGTACTACCTCATCTCGGGCCAAAGCACACAGCACCAGGGGGTGATCCCGGACATTGAAATGCCAGAGCCTTACGACGTCGACCAGATCGGCGAGAGCGCGCTGGACGATGCGATGCCCTGGGACCGGATTTCCCCGGCGGACTACTCGACCACCCATTCGGTGGCGCCGTTCGTCGGCCAGTTGCGGGCGGCGCATCGGGAGCGGGTGGCAGAAGATCCAGACTTCGAATATGTGCGCGCGCTGACCGCCCGCGAAGCGGAGTTCAGTTCCAAAACGCACATATCCTTGAACCGCGAAACGCGCGAGCAGGAACGTGCGGAGGACAAGGAACAACGGCTTGCCATCGAGAACGCGCGTTTGACCGCCATGGGAGAACCGCCGATAGAAGATTTTGAAGAATTGAACGGGCGGCAGATCAGTCGTGGCGGTGCGCCACTTGCCGTTACCTCACTCACCGATGGCGATTCGAATGTCGAGAGCGGGGAGGAGACGCAAGAGGGAAACCGACTGCAGGAAAACTCGCTGGATGATCCGATGCTGCGCGAAACCGGCCGCATCCTGCTGGACTACATCGGACTCGACCAGCAGGTGGCGATGGTGGATGCGGAAGCCCCGGCTGCGCCCTGACGACGCCTACGCCTCGGGCAGCGCCCGCGACTCGATCTGCTCGTGAATCCACTGATCGAACGCTGCGAACGACATCGTCTCCTGCCGCCTCACGCCGTAACGCCGTAGCGTGACGGTGCCGTCGGCCTGTTCGCGCTCGCCGACGATCAAGAGGTTCGGGATCTTGCGGGTCGTGCCGTCCCGGATCTTCTTCGACACCGTATCGGCCGAGGAAGCCATTTCGGCGCGCACGAATCGTGCCCGCAGCCGATCGACCAGGGAACGTCCATAGGACTCGAACTGCTCCGAGACCGTGATCACGCGTACCTGCACCGGGGCGAGCCACGTGGGGAATGCGCCGCCGAAGTGTTCGATCAGGAACGCCACCATCCGCTCGTGGGTGGAGAGGGGCGCGCGGTGGATGCAGTACGGCATGTGTGGCGCGCCGTCCGCGCCGATATAGGAGAGCCCGAGGCGGCCTGGCTGCGCGAAATCGAGCTGCACGGTGCTGATGGACTCCTCCCGGCCGGTGACCGTTCTGCACTGGATGTCGATCTTGGGGCCGTAAAAGGCGGCTTCTCCGATGCCGTCGACATAGTCGATGTCCATTTCGGCCAGAACCTCGGCCAGCACGCGTTCCGAGAACGCCCACGCCTCGGCGTTGTCCACGTACTTGTCCTTGCCCTTGGCGTCCTCCGGGTCCCAGCGCGACAGGCGCACGTGGTAGTCCGTGAGCCCCAGCACGGCGTAGGCGTCGGTATACATCTGCATGACGCCCTTGAACTCGTCCTTGATCTGCTCCTCGGTACAGTAGATATGGGCATCGTTCATGCACATGCCCCGCACCCGCAATAGCCCGCTGACGGCGCCGGATTCCTCGAACCGGTACACGTGGCCGTACTCGGCGAGGCGTAGCGGCAGGTCCCGGTAGCTCCGGGGCCGCGCGGCGAAGATGCTATGGTGGTGCGGGCAGTTCATCGGCCGCAGCGCATACGCTTCGCGCACAGAAACGCCGTCCTCGTCGGACTCCTTCAGTTCCATCAACGGGAACATGTCGTCCGCGTAGTAGGGCAGGTGTCCCGACTTGCGATAGAGGTCGGCCTTGGCCAGGTGGGGCGTGGCCACGCGCTGGTAGCCCGCCCGGAACTCCATTTCCTTGGCCAGCTTCTCGAGTTCCTCCCGAATGACGGTGCCGTTCGGCAGCCATAGGGGCAACCCGCGCCCCACCATGTCGTCGATATGGAAGATGTCGAGTTCGCGGCCGAGCTTCTTGTGGTCGCGCTCGAGCGCCAGTTCGTAGGCCGCGACATGGGCATCGAGTTGCGCCTTGTCGGCGAACGCCCATGCGTAGATGCGCGTCATCATGACGTTGTCGGAGTCGCCGCGCCAGTAGGCGCCGGCGATGCTGCGCAGCTTGAACGCGTCGCGCGGAATGTCGCGGGTCGTGTCCACGTGGGGTCCCTCGCACATGTCGAGGAAAGGTCCGTTTCGGTAGAAGGACAGGCCATCAAGGTCGCTGCGGGAGAGAAGCTCTTCGGCGTATTCGCGCTTGTACGGCTCTCCCATCTCGTCGATGCGTTTGAGGGCTTCGTCGGCGTCGAGATCCTCCCGGTAGAACCGCTGCCCGGATCTCAAGATCCTCTTCATGCGCCGCTCGATTTCCGGGAAGTCCTCCTCGTTCAAAGACTCGGACAGGATGAAGTCGTAGTAGAAGCCGTCCGCGATGGGGGGGCCGAAACCGAGCGTCGAGTTGGGCCGCATGTCCAGCACGGCTTGTGCCATCACATGCGCGAGGCTGTGACGAATCCGGTAGAGGTTGTTCTCTCCGTTTTGGCTTTGTACCAACTGCATTTTCGTTTGCCCTCAATAACAACCGGTGCCTTCGTCCTGCCGACCATGGAACAACCGTTCCCGGTCGCCGACGCTCCCCGGAGGCGCTTGTTCCATGGAAGATTTCCCGGTGGCGGCCGCCTGCCGGGGTTCTGGCACCGGCAGCTTCGGAGCCGCCGCATCCCGATACTTACATTACGCGAATACGGCGACCCGACTGGCACTCCACGTAGTGCCAGTCTCCGTCATGCTCGTGTCAGTCCGTCCGGGAAAATCCATGCCGCAATGATAGTGCCGCGATGGAATAAAGCAATTGGCGTACGGCACTACCGGCTCCAGCGCCATCGAACTCCCGTGAATGCCGTGCCGCTCGCCCCCGTCTGGAGGTCGGTCCCGTCGATCAGGCGAAACGCGAACTTGCGCCGCACTTCCCGGCCAGCCCCGATGATCAGTTCGTGCGCATGGGTGATCCGGAATGCCAGTTCCAGGCGCAAGCGCCAGCTTTCCATCGTGAACCGACTCCGCCGCACGAGGGCGTCGTCGTATACGCGCCAGCGGCCGCCTGCCGGATGGATGTCCGCCTGCAATCGCCAGCGCGGATGAAAGCGCCAGTTGAGGCGTGTATCCGGGTACCCCAGCGTCAGTTCCAGTCTGTCGTTGACGCGCCAGTCGATGCCGACCACGGGTCTGAGCCGTGTCGTTCCCAACCGGTCGTCGCGGCAAAGGCCCCAGTACCCGTCGACCGAAGGGGTCCATGGGCGACGGTAGCGCGCGAAGCCCTGCCAGAAGATGAACTCGGCATCGATGACCTTTGGGTGTCGGCCGGCATTGGAAGATCCGGCCACCACCGGCGCCACGGACAACTCCCACTGCGGCCCGGAAAGCCGGTAGGACCATGCCAGGCGATGCAGGTGGCCGTTGGTCTGCAGCGCTCTCTTCGCCGACGTGTCTATCTCATAGGCCCGGTAATCGTGGGAAAAGCGCAACGTGTGGGCGCGTTCGCCCTTCGGGCGATGCCAGAGTCGCACTCCGTATGACTGTTCCGTATCTCCGACGGCGTGCAGGCCGGACGCGTGAACTTCGGCGGTCTTCAGATTCGATTGTTCGACCACAAGGATCTCCCGTGCCGATGCGGGAGCGCAAACCGACGCATGGGCATCGGTGGCCGGCGTACAGAGGAAGGCGGCGAGCATCACCGCTCTGGCCTGGACACCGGGAAAGAGCCCTGTAGCGGACGAATGTTTCACCATGTCGATGGTCGTATAGATGCAGGGTTACTGGAAATCAATATGCCGGGAGGGGATCAGATGTTCGACCTGCTGGAATTTCTCGCGCAGCTATCACGGTGGGGCTTGGCATGCTGGTCGTCGCCGTCCTGTACGTCGTGGATCGTACCCAGACCCGACACGCGGTGAGGCGCAATTTTCCGGTCATCGGCCGTTTCCGCTACCTGTTCGAGCACCTGGGCGAGTTCTTCCGCCAGTATTTCTTCGCCATGGACCGCGAGGAGATGCCGTTCAAACCGCTCGGAGCGCTCCTGGGTGTATCGCGCCGCCAAGGGCGAAGACACCATGGCGGCATTCGGTTCGACAAGGAACCTGAAGCCGGTCGGCACGGTCATCTTCGTCAACTGCCCCTATCCAACCTAGAGCAGGACGCGGTCGATACGACGGATGTCACCATCGGGCCGTATTGCGAGCATCCGTACACCCAATCGTCCGTATTCAACACTTCCGGGATGAGTTATGGCGCGATATCGCGGCCTGCGGTGACGGCGCTGTCGAACGGCGCGCGCATGGCCGGCGTGTGGATGAACACGGGCGAAGGAGGCCTGTCTCCCATGCATCGCGATGGCGGTGCCGACATCGTTTTCCAGATCGGCACGGCGAAATACGGCGTGCGAGACTCCGAGGGCGGTTTTTCGGACAAGCGATTGCGCGAGATCGCGGCGGTCGACAACGTGCGCATGTTCGAGATCAAACTGTCCCAGGGCGCGAAATCGGGGAAGGGAGGCATCCTTCCGGGCGACAAGGTCAACGAGGTCGGAGTCATCGCACACTCCTGCGGTGTTCCGGAGCCGCGGCGCCTCAAGCGTTTTCACTGCCGCATCGTGCAGGACGACGGAAAGTCGATTCCGCTCGACGAGCTGTATCCGGATCAGAAGCCCCGGATGGCATTACAGCGGGGCGCCGCCTGACGGGCTGACAGGGTTCGTGCCGGGTCGGAACGCTCAGGGCTTGTACTTGATCTTCTCGCCTTCGACGGCGACGTATTTCCGTTGCTTCAGCCCCTCTACGAGCTTGTCCAGTTCGTCGTCGGTCACGTTGCCGCCAAAGAGAGAGCGGATGGAAGCCTTGAGCGTCCTGACCTTGCGGGGCCGCGAGTGCCCGCGGGCATCGAAGTTGCTAATAACCTTGTCTATCTTCTCGCCGGGAGATTCGGTTTCGCTCTCCTTCAACCATGGAATCTCAAACAGGTCCTTCCTCCGCGCCGCCCTGATGTTGCGGGCCTGCAAGTGCCTGATCAACGGATCAAAGCCCGTGTCCCGCGAGACGATGTGGAACTCGTCGTCCGATCCGGGCTGGGCCAGTTCACCCAGGTAGAACGCGATATGGAAATCGGCGGCGTTCTTGCCGCTTCCGGCGATCTCCACGTATTGCGCGTCGCGGCCGAGCGTCTGCATCTCGAACGCGAGCTCTTTCGGTATCCTGGACTGGTTGGCCCCGACGAACACGTAGACCTTGAATGCGTGTCCCTTCGTGACATCCCTCAGCGCAGCGAGATTCTTCGGCTGCACGTTTTCAAAGTCGATCAGTACATGGTTGGTTGTCACAATTCGGTCCTCCGGCCTTCTGTCCGCCCCTCATGGGACTGTGCGCTCCGGCGCCCCGGACGGAGTGTGACGGCTATTGCGATGGACTGTTCGCGCGTTCCCAGCAGGTCGCCCTCGGGGTTCAGATTATATCGGTCTAGAAGTCGACGCATTGCGTCCGCCTGGGTTTCGAGTGTTCCATCAGCATGGATATGCTGCACGTCCACGTCATGCGCGTCGAGTGCGGTGGCAACAAGCAGGGTTCTGTGGCAATCGAGAGGTTCTCTTTCCGCGCACATCAGCGCTATTCGACGTCGCGCTGCTGCGTCGATCACTCCGGTGAGTCCCTCGCGGAAACGTTCCGTCTCGGAAACCCTCCCATAGTGCACGCGGTCGCCCTCGTAGCAGGCCGGATCTTCCGGTCGGCCGCCGAGTTCCCGGCCGAAGTACTGGTATTCGATCCCTCGCCGACTGAGTGCGGCGGCGAGGGATTCGCGGTTGAATTGTGAATTGAAGCGGCTGTAAGGCGCGGAACGCACGTCGGCGAGCGCATCGATGCGGTGTCGGCTCAACAGGTCCAGAAACACCTCTACGGAGTGGTTGGAATGCCCGATCGTAAAGACCACACGGGCATGATTTCGCGCGCGCGCCTGGTCGATGTCCACCCATCGATGATATAGAAAACTCGGCAACACGTCGTAGGTCCGGCCGCGCGGCGGGAGATCCCGAACTGTCGCACTCGGGCGAAAGAACTTCACGTGCTTCGGGGTGTATAGTCTCAGTGGCGGTTTGTGATAGTTGAGATGCCATGGCAACAACTCCACCCCGGACCACCTTTACGGAACAGGACTTGCGCGATGCCGTGCGCGACGGTGCGGTTTCGGGGACTGCCGCCGATGCGTTTCGGTCCTACCTGGAATCCCGTTCGCGCCGCCCCGACGAAGAAGAGTTTCACCTCTTCAGGGGCTTCAACGACGTCTTCGTCGCCTTGGCTTCGTTGCTGCTGTTCACTGGGATCGCCTGGTTCAACTCCGAATGGGGCATCGTGCCGGTCAGCCTCCTGGTCATGGTGGTCGCTGTTGCCCTGAGCGAGTATTTCACGTTGCGCAAGCGGCTGGCGCTGGCGTCGATACTCTACGCGCTGGCGTTCAGTATCGCCGCCGCCGCAGGCATGTTCTGGGCATTGTGGGTGGAGCCCCAACATGCACCGGCGGATGGGGCGGTCTACGCATTCGCCCGAATTCCCAAGTTCGAGACCCTGGCGGCGCTATCGTGCGGCGCTGTCGCGGCGGCGTTGTTCTGGTGGCGTTACAGGGTGCCGATCGCTGTCGCGGTCGGCGTGTCCTTCGTCGGCGCCGCGTTGTACTGCGCCTGGTTGCTGTTTTCGCCGTTCGACAATCCCACGGCGGGTGCCAACATCGTCATGTTCGTGCTCGGCATCGCGGCATTTTCCTTCGCGATGTACTGGGACGTGCGTGACCTGGACCGAACGTCTCTGCCGTCGGATGTTGCTTTCTGGCTCCACCTGGTCGCGGCACCCTCGATCGCGCATCCAGTCTTCTCGTGGGTTCAGTCGGGCGCCCTGCCCGCCGACTGGCTCGAGGCCACCGCCGTCGTCGTCTGCTACCTGTGTCTTGCGTGCGTTGCCCTGCTTGTCAACAGAAGGGCCATCATGGTCGCCGCCACGGCATACCTGATCGGCGCCGTTGCCTGGTATTTCGAGGAACTGTCCGCCTTCTACAGTGTCGCCATCGCGTTGATGCTCATCGGCTGCCTGTTCCTTGCGATGGCGGCCTGGTGGTCGACCATCCGAGCGGCGATCATCGGCTGCCTGCCGGGTTCCGTTCGCAATTTCGTGGTGCCCGCCTGATCCCGCGATGGTGACCTCGAGTCCGTTTCGTCACGGTTGGCGGAATCTATGGATCGCGCTGCTGATTCCCGGTTTCCACCTGCCCGCGGCGGAGGTCGATGCGGGGGAACCCGAGCCGCTGTTCAACGATGCCCACTTCCACTTGTTGGACTACGTGCAGCGGGGCATCGCCGCCCGCGAGTACTTCGACATGGTGGGCGACCGGGTAGGCCGGGTGGCGATGTTCGGTATTCCGCTGCAGCAGAAGTGGGACTATTTCGTCTCCGGTGAACGCGCGCCCCACTACTACCTGCACTCGGACGCCGCCCTCTACTACTACTCGTTCGTCGACGCGGTGATCGCGCGTGAGTACCTTTCGCTGAGCGATGCGCAGAAACGTCGCGTTGACCCGATGATCACCGGTTTCAACCCCACCGACATGTACGCCGCCGACCACATCCGCCGCGTTCTGCTCACGTTTCCAGGCGTGTTCTCCGGCATCGGCGAGTTCAGTATCCACAAGGAGTTCGTGTCGTCGAAAGTCACCGGTCACACGGCGAGCCTGCGCAATCCAGCACTGGACAGGATCCTCTCCACCGTCGCCGAGATCGGCCTGGTGGCGATCCTGCATTGCGATGTCGCCCGGGTCCGGCCGGGCGAACGACCGGCCCACTACGACGATCTGCTTGGCGTGCTCGCTGCCCATCCGGATGCGTCCGTGATCTGGGCCCACACGGGACTGGGTCGATTCGTGCATCCGACCGATCAGCACTTGGTGTTGCTCGACGAGATGCTCTCCGATTCGCGCTACGATCACGTGATGCTCGACATTTCTTGGGACGAAGTTGCCAGGTACGCGGTGCGAGACGCCAACACGGTGGACGGATGGGCTGCGTTGATGGAGAAACATCCGACGCGGTTCCTTTTCGGTACGGACTCGGTGGCACCCAGGAACTGGGACGCCTACGTCACGACACACAAGGTCTACCACCCACTTTGGGAACGGCTCGACGCCGACGTGCGGGCGCAGGTGGAGCGGCTCAACTACGGCCGGGTGTTCGACGCGGCCGTGCCGCGGGTCCGCGCCTGGGAGCAGCGTCAGCTCTCCGGTCAATAGCGTGGTCCGGGCTTCTCGCGGGGTTGACTACGCCGAGTTCGTGCAGGGTCTGCCGAAGGCCGAGCTTCACATTCACATCGAAGGTTCTCTGGAACCGGAGATGATGTGGAAACTTGCGGAACGCAATGGCACCTCCTTGCCCTACGAGAGCGTCGACGCCATCCGGCAGGCGTATGACTTCACCTGTCTTCAGGACTTCCTGGACCTGTATTACGCGGGAATGCAGGTTCTGGAGGAGGAGCGCGATTTCTTCGAACTGGCGGACGCCTATTTCCAGCGTGCCGAACGGGACAACGTGCGCCGGGTCGAGTGTTTCTTCGATCCCCAGGCGCACGTTGCAAGGGGTGTCCCCCTTGCGCACGTCATGGACGGCCTCTCGCGTGCAGCCCGCAAAGCGCGGGAGCGTGGCGTCCGGGTGTCGTTCATTGTCTGCTTTCTTCGGCACCTGTCGGAGCGGGAGGCGTTTCGGATACTGGAAGAAGCGATGCCCTATCGGTCCGAGTTCATCGGCGTGGGACTGGACTCGTCGGAACTCGGAAACCCGCCCTCAAAGTTCGAGCGAGTCTTCGCCGCTGCCCGTGACGAAGGCTTGAGACTCACGGCCCACGCGGGCGAGGAGGGCCCGCCCTCCTACATCTGGGAAGCCCTGGACGTGCTCGGCGTCGAACGGATCGATCATGGCAACAGGGCATTGGAAGACGCGGCGCTCGTTTCCCGCCTGCGCCGGGACCAGGTGCCGCTGACCGTCTGCCCGCTTTCCAACCTGAAACTGGCGGTCGTGGAAGATCTGGCAGGTCACCCCCTGAAGCGGATGCTGGACCTCGGTCTGCTCGTGACGGTGAACTCGGACGACCCCGCCTACTTCGGCGGCTACGTCAACGCGAACTTCACCCGGGTTGCGAATGCGCTCGACCTGACCCCGTCAGACCTGACAGCGCTCGCCGACAACTCGTTTGTTGCCGCGTTCCGCGACTGAACGACTATGTGCCGCGCTTGCTGGTAAAAAACCAGAGAATGAGGACCGGGGGCAGCCACGGGACGACGCGCTCGAACGGGTCCCCCGGCAGGTGGGCGGCCTGGGAAAGGATGGATTCTCCGGCCGGGGCCGCGCCTAGCGAGTAGAACAGTACGGTCACCGCGAATCCGGACAGCATGGCGGCGAGCGCCGGACCTGCATTGACGACGCGACCCGTGACTCGGAACAGCACGATCGGGCCGAAGGCGGCACCGAGGGCCGACCAGGCCAGGAGGACGCGATTGAAGATGCTGTCCGGCAAGCTGAGCGCAAGCACCACGGCCACCGCCGCGACGCCAAACATCGCGGCGCGCGACGCCATGGCTTCATGGCCGGGGAAGCGGCGGTTTATACCCATGTCATGGGCAACCGCCCCGGCAGCGGAAAGCAGCAGCGAGTCCACCGTCGACATGACCGCGGACAGGGTGGCGGCGGTCGCGATACCTGCCAGGATGATCGGCAGGTAGTCGCTCGCGGCGCGGTAGAACAGCGCCTCCGGATTGCCGATCTCTGGCACGAGCGCGCGTCCCGACAGGCCGAGTGTGACCATCCCCGCGAACACCACGATGCCCCAGCCGAACACGATCGCGAATCCCTGGCGGCGTTCGGCGTCGCCACGCACGGCCATCAGCCGCGCGAGGAGATGCGGCTGGCCCAGCGCGCCGAGCGACATGCCGACCAGGCCGACGGCGAAGCCGCCCAGGACCAGTCCGGCATGGCCGCCGGTGAGCCGCAGATAGTCGGCCGGCATGGAGGCGGTGAGCACGGCCAAAACCTCTGCCGGTCCGCCAGCGGCAATCAGGGCGGCCAATGGCACACCCAGCGAGACCAGCATCATGATGGCTGCCTGGATGGTGTCCGTGACGGACACCGCCCAGAATCCGCCGACGAGGGAATAGAACACGACGATCAACGCCCCGACTATGATCGCCGTGGGCGTCGCGATCGCGAAATGCTCGGTCAGCGCGTTGCCGGCGGCGTCCAGTTGGGCGGCGACATAGAAGACGAAACAGAACAGCACGAGGACCGCGGCGGCCAGCGCGGCGACCCGTTTCAGGTCGCCCTGGCTGTCCTGCAGCAGGAAGTCCGTCAACGTCACCTGCTGATGCGATCGGGATTCCTGCCGCAGCCGCCGGCCGAAGTAGAGCCACACGACCGCGTATCCGGCGAATATGCCGGGGATCATCCACAAGGCGCCAAGCCCGATGACATATACGAATCCGGAAAAGCCCAGGATCACCCACGCCGAGGAAGTGCTGGCCGCATAGGAAAACCCGGCGACGAGGGGGCCAAGGCCGCGACCGCCGAGAAAGAAGTCCGCTTCGCTGCGGTTTCTCGAAGCGGCCCATAGGCCGACGAGGATCATCATGACTTTATAGGCCACCAATGTGATCAGGATGATCGTGGCTTCATTCATGCTTCATCGTCCTCGGGCGGGAGACTTCGGAAAACGCGCTTACCGGGTCAGTCCCGTTTTGCCGTGAGCTGCAGCAGGACGCCGTGGGTGGATTTCGGATGCACAAAGACCTGTGGTCCTCCTTCTCCGATCAACTGTGCGCCGGCGTCCTTCATGGCGGCTGATGTCGCCGCGAGGTCATCGACGGCGAACGAGATGGTGTGGATGCCTTCCCCGCGGGTTTCCAGGGACCGGGCGACGGCGCCTTTGTGGTCCGTCGGGGCGACCACTTCGATGAACCCGCCATCGGGCAGGTTGAAGAATGCCTGCTTGACCCCGAGCGCATCCGTCTGGTCGGTGCGGTCGAGGGTAAGGCCAAGGCGGTCTCGGTACGTCCGTATCCCCTCATCCAGGTCAGAAACACGTATTACCAGGTGATCGAATCCGGTCAAAGCCATGGGTACATCCCCTTGATTCCTGTGTGGTGTCCGGCAATGTTATGTCACTTCGGTGCAGTCCATGGGGTGACTGTCGAGACGTGTCCTGCGATGCTCCGCGCGCCGACCGTAGCCGACTCGGCCATCGTCCATGCGATGCGCGAAACCACGCTACAATCCGGTTGCCCCTGACGACGCCGAAGGCTCGCATCACCGGGACAAGCAGGCAATCACACAGGAGCACAGGAAATGCCGGACGCAGTTCTCCATCGAATATTGCCCGCGCTCTTCGCCCTGTCGCTGGCACTGACGGGCCATGCCGCGGAAAAACTCACGGCAGCACCGGCCGTGAAGAAGGCGGCGCCCGCGGTGGTCAACATATCTGTCGTCGGACGACAGCGCGGCCGAAGTCCCGATGTGTTCGATTTCTTCCAGCTTCCGGCACCCGAAAGGCCCACCGGCATCGGTTCAGGCGTCATCATCGACGCGAGCGAGGGCTATGTGGTCACCAACCATCACGTGATCCAGGACGCCGAGAAGATCACGGTTCGACTGCACGACCAACGGACGGTGGAAGCGACGCTTGTGGGAAGCGACGAAGGGACGGACATCGGATTGCTACAGATCGAGGCCGAGGACCTGTCGGAGCTGCCTCTTGGGGATTCCGATGCGCTTGAGATCGGGGACTTCGTCGTCGCGATCGGCAGCCCGTTCGAGCTGGACCAGACAGTGACGCTGGGCATCGTCAGCGCGCTGGGCCGGCGATTCAATAAACCTTTCCCCGATGGCTACGAGGACTTTATCCAGACCGACGCTTCCATCAATCGGGGCAATTCCGGTGGCCCGCTCGTAGACCTTGAAGGACGCCTGGTCGGCATCAACACGGCGCTGATTACCCCCTCGCAGGGCAACGTCGGCATTGGCTTCGCCGTGCCCTCGAACATGGCGCGAGCGGTGGTAGAGCAACTGGTGGAGTTTGGGGAGATAAGACGCGGAGGCCTGGGCGTGGAAATCGAGGATGTGACGTCGGACATAGCGCAAGCGCTCGACCTCGATCAACTTACCGGTGCCCTCGTGCAGGTTGTGAGGGAGGACTCTCCGGCTGAAAGGGCGGGGATAGAAGCCGGAGACGTGATCGTAAGCGTCGACGATGAACCCGTGGAGGACGTTGTCGATCTGCGCAACCGGATTGGCCTGTCCCGCATTGGCGAGACAGTTCGGATCGGTATCGTTCGGGAAGAGGGTCGGATCGAAACGGAGGCCGTAATCGGCCAGTTGCAGTCAATTTTCGTCCCCCGAGGAACCTCGTCGGAAAAGTTTGAGGGCGTGGAACTCGGGGAGATCGGCCGCGACCACCCCTGGTTCGGCCGAGTGGAGGGAGTCGAGGTGCAGAGCGTCGAAACGAACAGTCGGGCCTGGGAGTCGGGCCTTCGCCAGGGAGACATCATCGTCGCCGTGAATCGGCAGCGGGTGCGGAACATGGAGGAATTCGTCGAAACGGTGCAGGCGCAGGAAGAAGACGTGCTAGTGTTGCAGCTTCAGCGGGGTGGGCGCCGGACAGTAAGGGTACTGCGTTGATGGTATTCGTGGACACAGCCCACGTGTTTCCCGCATTGACAGCACGCTGTGTTGCGTTAGGGTGTGGCCATGGATTTGGATAAGCGCCGTCGTGAGCTCGAAGCACGGCGGGAAGAACTGAGGGATCGGGTCGCCCGCGTCGCGACGCATACGCAACATCGTGAAGAACCGTTGCCGCCGGACTTCGCCGAGCAGGCCGTGGAACTTGAAAACCAGGGCGTGCTCGTGGCGATCGACAGCGAACTGAATGCCGAACTTCGATCGGTCGAAGTCGCGTTGCGACGAATCGAGGCGGACGAGTACCTGTACTGCGAGAGTTGCGGCGAGGAGATCGGCGAACCCAGGCTGAACGCGCTGCCTTCGGTGGCGCTGTGCATCGACTGCGCCCAGAAGAGGGACCGCCGACTGTAGCGGGGTTCCAAGGCGTCAGGCCGCGGCGTTTGCGGCAGGCGTGCCCGGGGCGAATACCAGGTCTTCCCCGGAGACATCCACGACGATTGCGTCCCGGCTGCCGAACTCGCGGGCCAGCAGTCGCTTGGAGAGCGGATTCTCGAGTTGCTGCTGGATGGCACGCTTCAACGGTCGCGCGCCGTACACCGGATCGAAGCCCGCCTCGCCGAGTTTGTCGAGGGCCGCATCGGTGAGTTCGAGTGCGATGTCCTGTTCGGCCAGGCGTTGCTTGAGCAATCCGACCTGCATGCCGGCAATCGTGCGGATCTGGTCCTTGTTCAGGGGATGAAACACCACCGTCTCGTCGATGCGGTTGACGAACTCCGGACGGAACTGCTGCGCCACGACATCCATGACGCTCGCCTTCATCGCCTCGTAGTTCTCCTCCCCCGCGAACTCCTGGATGATCGATGAGCCGAGGTTCGAAGTCATGACCACCACAGTGTTTCGAAAGTCCACGGTGCGGCCGTGGCCGTCGGTGAGGCGACCGTCCTCCAGCACCTGCAACAGGATGTTGAAGACGTCGGGATGCGCCTTCTCTATTTCGTCGAGCAGCAGCACCGAATAGGGCTTGCGGCGCACCTTCTCTGTCAGGTAGCCGCCTTCCTCGTAGCCGATGTAACCCGGCGGGGCGCCGATGAGGCGTGCTACGGAGTGCTTCTCCATGAACTCGGACATGTCGAGGCGCACCATCGCGTCTTCGGTGTCGAACAGGAACTCCGCCAGCGCCTTGGTGAGTTCGGTCTTGCCGACTCCGGTTGGGCCGAGGAACAGGAATGAGCCGTTCGGTCGATTGGGGTCGGCGAGGCCCGAGCGCGCGCGCCGGATCGCGTCGGCAATGGCTGCCACGGCCTCGTCCTGGCCGACGACGCGCTGGTGGAGGCCGGCTTCCATCGCGAGCAGCTTCTCTCGCTCACCCTGCAACATCCTGGATACCGGAATGCCGGTCCAAGCGGACACCACTTCGGCGATTTCGTCCTCGGTGACCTTGTTGCGCAGGAGCCGGAAATCCGATTGGTCGGTTTCGGAAGCCAGCACAAGCCGCTTCTCGAGTTCCGGTATCGTGCCGTAACGCAATTCGGCCATCCGCTGAAGGTCTCCGCCACGCTGTGCCGTGTCGAACGCGACACGCGCGCGCTCCAGTTCCTCCTTGACCTGCTGGGTGCCGTTGACGGCCGCCTTCTCGCTGTTCCACACCTCTTCCAGGTCCGCGAACTCGCGTTCCGTCGCCTCGATATCCCGCGTGAGACGGTCGAGCCGTTCCTTCGAGGGCGCGTCCGTCTCTTTCTTCAATGCTTCCTGTTCGATCTTCAGTTGCACCAGCCGGCGCTCCAGCCGGTCCATGGGTTCGGGCTTCGAGTCGATCTCCATGCGTATGCGGCTTGCCGACTCGTCCACCAGGTCGATGGCCTTGTCGGGCAACTGGCGGTCGGTGATGTAGCGCTGGGAAAGGGTCGCCGCAGCGATGATGGCCGGATCGGTGATGTCGACGCCGTGATGCACCTCGTAGCGCTCCTTCAGGCCGCGCAGAATCGCGATCGTGTCCTCGACGGTGGGTTCATCGACGAGCACCTTCTGGAACCGTCGCTCGAGCGCCGCGTCCTTTTCGATGTTCTCCCGGTACTCGTCCAGCGTGGTCGCGCCGACGCAGTGCAGTTCGCCCCGGGCGAGCGCGGGTTTCAGCATGTTGCCGGCATCCATCGCGCCCTCTGCCGCGCCGGCGCCGACGAGAGTATGCAGTTCGTCGATGAACAGGATGATGCGGCCTTCCTGTTTGGACAGGTCGCCGAGCACGGCCTTCATGCGCTCTTCGAACTCGCCCCGGTACTTTGCCCCGGCGATGAGAGCGCCCATGTCGAGGGCCAGCAGCCGCCTGTTCTTCAGCCCTTCGGGCACTTCCCCGTTGACGATGCGTTGCGCGAGACCTTCGACGATGGCGGTCTTGCCGACGCCGGGTTCGCCGATGAGCACCGGGTTGTTCTTCGTGCGCCGCTGCAGCACCTGCACGGTGCGGCGGATCTCGTCGTCGCGGCCGATGACCGGGTCGAGCTTGCCTTGCTCGGCTTGCTCGGTGAGATCGATGGAGTACTTCTCGAGGGCCTGGCGGTTCTCCTCGGCGTTGGGGTCGGATACGGACTCGCCGCCACGAACCTGGTCGATGGCCGCCTCGATGGCTTCCCGGCTGGCGCCATGGGTGGTCAGCGCATCCGTGACGGCGCCGCCGGCTTCGAGTGACGCCAGCAGAAACAGTTCGCTGGATATGTATTCGTCACCGCGTTTCTGGGCAAGTTTGTCCGTGACGTTCAGCGTGCGCGCGAGCGCATTGCCGACCTGGACGTCGCCCGCGTCCCCGCCGGTGACCGTGGGTAACCGCGCCAGCATCTCTGTGAGTTGCCCGCGCAAGGCATTGACATCGACGCCCGACTGGGCGAGCAGGGGCCGGACGCCGCCGCCCGGCTGATCGAGCAGGGCGATCAGGACGTGGAGCGGTTCAACGAACTGGTGGTCGTGCCCGAGGGCCAGGCTTTGTGCCGAACCCAGCGCCGTCTGCATCCGTGTCGTCAGTTTGTCCATTCGCATGTCGAACCCCGTGGAGCCGTTAGCGGATCAGTTGTCTTCAACCGCATAGGTTGGGGTGTTCGACGCTTTTGCAAGTGGCCTGTCGTCGCGCCGGCCTGTTGCGAGTGCCCACAGCCGGAGCCTGCGGCTCCGATTTTCTCCTTGCGAGGGGTTCCCCCTCGCGCTCCCCGGCTGAGGGCTCCGGCCCGGCCCGTCTCGTCGCCCATGGATCAACCGCCCCGGGTCGCGGGCGCTCCCCGGAGACGTTGCCCCGTCCGCGCTCGCCGGGGTTCGGCTTCAGGAAGCGCTGGTCGGCACCTGGCTGAACGGAATGCCCTTGTCGACGCGCACGTCCTGGGGCATTCCGAGCACGCGTTCGGCGAGGATGTTGAGCATGATCTCGTCGGTGCCGCCGGCGATGCGCAGGCCCGGAGCGCCCATGAACGTGTCGTGGACCATTCCCGAACGCCATGCCAGTTCGGGGTCCGTGACGATGCCGGACATTTCCAGCAGGTCGATCGCGAACGACGCCATGTCCTGGGATTTCGAGGCGCCGACAAGTTTGCCGATGGAATTCTCCGGCCCGGGCATCTCGCCCCTCGACAGGGCCGACATGGCCCGGTAGCCGGTGAAACGCAGGCCGGACTCCTGTACGTACCAGTCGGCGAGGCGGGCGCGCACCGATCTGTCCTCGATGGCGGGACGGCCGTCGATCTCGATGCGCTGGGCGAGTTCGAACACCTGTCTGAAGCCGAGTCCGCCGCCGCTGCCGATGGCCAGGCGTTCGTTCATCAGTGTCGTGATGGCGACCTGCCATCCCTGGCCCACGGCGCCGAGACGCTGTTCGTCGGGAATCCGCACGTCGGTGAAATAGACTTCGTTGAAGTTCGACTCGCCGGAAATCTGCCTGATGGGTTTGATCTCGATGCCCGGCGACTTCATGTCGATGAAGAAGTAGGTCAACCCCTTGTGTTTTGGCACCTCCGGGTCCGTGCGAACGACCAGGATCGCGTAGTTGCTGAATTGCGCACCCGAGGTCCAGATCTTCTGGCCGTTGATCACCCACTCGTCACCGTCCTTTTCCGCCCTGGTGCGCAACGCTGCGAGATCCGAGCCGCCAGCGGGTTCGCTGAACAACTGGCACCAGATGTGTTCGCCGGACGCAAGCGGCGGCAGGTATCTGAGTTTCTGCTCTTCCGTCGCCCACGCCATCATCGTCGGTGCCGCCATCCCCTGGCCGATCGCGAATACGCCCTGGGGGACGCGGACGGACGATTCCTCCTGGTTCCAGATGACCTGCTCCATGGCCGATGCGCCGCGTCCGCCGTACTCCCGGGGCCAGCGGATGCAGGCCCAGCCGGCTTCGTACTTGCGCATCTGCCAAAGCTTGGCGCGCTGCACCTCGTCGAGCCCCTCGAGTTCGTCCTTCGAGGGGACATTGGCTTGCAGCCATTCCCGCGCTTCGCGCCGGAATGCCGCTTCTTCGGGAGTGTCGCTAAAGTCCATGGTGCGTCTCCTCTCAGGCGGCCTGGCCAGCTTCGATCGCGGAAATCAGTCGGTCCTGCCACGTGCGTTCACTGCCGATGTTCACGGACAGGAGCTTCGCGCGCCGGTAGTGGAACTGGCAGTCGAACTCCCAGGTGAACCCCATGCCCCCGTGGGTCTGGATGTTCTCCTTGGAAGCGAAATAATAGGCTTGGATTGCGCTGACCCTGGCTGTGGCGGCGGCCAGGGGCAGCTCGCTGGCATCGGTCGACAACGCCCAGGCGCCGTAGTAGCAGTTCGAGCGCGCAAGCGTGTTTTTGACGTAGATGTTGGCGAGCTTGTGCTTGATGGCCTGGAATCCGGCGATCGGTCGTCCGAAGGCGTAGCGGCCCATCGCGTACTCTTTCGCTTGTTCCAGCGCTGCGTTTGCGCCGCCCACCTGTTCCCATGCAAACAGCACGGCGGCGCGATCGAGAATCCTGCGTGTGAGGCCCCAGCCTTCTCCCGCAGCGCCGAGAGATTCCGCGCGCGCGTTGTCGAAATCTATTCTGGCATGGGACCGGGTGGGATCCAGGGTCGCAACCGTAGTTCGAGTCACGGTGTCGGCATCGAGAGGTACGAGGTAGAGGCTTGCGCCGTCCCCTCGGCCGCACCTGGCGACGGCTACCGCGAAATCCGCGATGTCGCCGTCTGCCACCGGCACCTTCGTTCCGTTCAGGCAGCCGTTCTCGTATGCCGTCTCAAGGCGGTTTGGCGAGGGTTGCCCCGTCCCTTCGGCAAGCGCGAACGTGCCGATCGCGGCGCCGGATGCGAGTTTCGGCAACCAGGCTTCCCGCTGCGCGTCGTTGCCGGCAAGGAGCAGTGCTTCCGTCGCCAGGTAGACCGACGAGGAGAAGGGCACCGGTGCCACGACACGCCCAAGCTCCTCGGCGATCACGCACAGCTCCAGGTAGGAGAGTCCGAGACCGCCGTGCTTTTCCGGTATGGCAGCGGCTGTCCAACCCATTTCCGCAATGCCGCGGAACAGTTCGGTGTCGAATGACGCGGCGCCTTCCAGGATTGCGCGCACCGCGCTCGGTGGACACTGGTCCTGCAGGAATCCGGCCGCCTGTTCGCGCAGCAGGTTCTGCTCTTCCGAGAATTCGAAGTTCACGCTGGTCTTCCGCGCCCATGTCCCGTGCGTTTAGGCTGCGGATTGTACGTTTTGTTCGTGCGATTCGTCATGGACGGCGGTCGAGTGCCGTCGGCGAGCAGCCTTCCCGGGCGCCCGTTCCGGGCTAGAATCCCCGCATGGACTACTCGCAGTTTGGTTTTGTTCGGGTTGGCGCTGCCGCGCCACCGGTGCGCGTGGCCGATCCGGCGGCGAATGCCGAGGCGCTCCTCGATGTGTATCGGGAACTGGCCGCCGGCGGCGCATCATTGGTCATCACGCCGGAACTCGGTGTCACGGGCTATAGCTGCGAAGACCTGTTCGGCGCCGAGGACCTGCTTGCGGCGTCGCAGGCAGCGCTTGCCAGGATAGCGGTCGAAACCGGTGACGTGGCCCTTGTCGTCGGCGCTCCCTGGCGCCTCCCCGATGGGCGCCTCCTGAATGCGGGATTCGTCTGCGCGGGCGGACGGGTCGTGGGCGCGGTGCCGAAGTCGGCGCTACCGAACCACGAGGAGTATTACGAGAAGCGCTGGTTCGCATCCGGCGAAGAGGTCGCGGTCGCGGTCGACGACGAGCGCCTCGGCCGATTTGCGATGAACCCGAGGCAACTGTTCGACATCGGCGGAACGCGGTTCGCCGTCGAGGTCTGCGAGGACCTCTGGTCGCCGTTGCCGCCGAGCGTGGGCCACGCCCTTGCCGGGGCGGACATCGTTGTCAATCTCTCCGCCAGCAACGAACTCGTGGCGAAAGCCGACTACCGGCGCGATCTCGTGCGCATGCAGAGCGCACGGCTTGTCTGCGGCTACCTGTACGCGTCGAGCGGTCCCTGTGAATCGACCAAGGATGTCGTCTATGGCGGCCACCTGCTGGCCGCGGAGAATGGCTGGATGCTTGGCGAGTCGGAGCGATTTCTGCTGGACGGCTGCACTCTGGCGGTGGATTTCGACTGCCAGAGACTACGCCGCGAGCGTGGGCGCAACTCGACATTCGCCGGCAGCCGGCGAGGTGACGCCTATCCGGTGACGGCCTCGGGCACGCGGCGACGCCTCGAGGACACGCTGCGTCGCTACCCGAAGCATCCATTCGTACCGGACGATGAGCACGAGTTCGATGCGCGGGCGAAGGATGTGCTCGCGATTCAGGCGACCGGACTTGCGCGCCGCCTGCGCGCCGCGGGCAGCACGCATCCGGTCATCGGTCTTTCCGGCGGGCTCGACTCCACCCTGGCGTTCCTTGTCTGCCTCGATGCCCTGTCCCTGAACGACTTGTCCGCGGACTCGCTGCTCGCGATCACCATGCCTGGACCCGGCACCACCGCTCACACGAACGCGTCTGCCAAGCGACTGGCAAAGGCGGCGGGGGCCGCCATTCGGGAAATATCCATCGAGGAAGCGGTCCGCTCTCACCTAGACGACATCGGGCACGACGGCGCGTATGACGTGACGTTCGAGAACGTCCAGGCCCGCGAGCGCACGCAGATCCTCTTCGATATCGCGAATCAGACCCACGGCGTCGTTGTGGGTACGGGCGATCTGTCCGAACTCGCTCTCGGCTGGTGCACATTCAACGCCGATCACATGGCACACTACAACGTCAATGCCAGCGTGCCGAAGACCATGGTCGCCTATCTCGTCCGATGGTATGGGCGCCATCGCGCCGGGGCCGAACTGGCGGCCGTGCTGGAACGCGTGCTCGACACCCCCATCACGCCGGAACTCGTGCCGTCCGATAGCGGTGCGGTGGCGCAAGAGACGGAGGCGATCATCGGCCCGTACGAACTGCATGACTTCTTTCTCTACCACTACATCCGCTCGGGCGCGGCACCCGCCAAGATCTACGCGCTCGCAACGCTCGCTTTCGGGAAGGACTATTCGGGCGAGGACATCATGCGCTGGCTGAAGGTTTTCTTCCGGCGTTTCTTCGAAGCCCAATTCAAACGTACGACGTTGCCGGCGGGACCCAAGGTCGGTACCGTGGCACTGTCTCCTCGTGGCGATTGGCGAATGCCGGACGAGGCGGACGCAAACGCGGCGCTCAAGTCCCTGGAGCAGTTGCAATGATTCGATTCGCTCGACACGCCGGTTGGGTTTTTGTCTGCGTCCTGGCTGCAACCTGCGCCGTTGCGCAGCCGAACGAACCTTTTTGCGGGGACGAGGGCGTCTGGGTCCAGACGCTCGGATCCGGCGGCGAGGAACTCAACGATCGCCGCAGCGCGGCGAGCTACCTGGTTTGGCGAGACGACCGCGCGCTGCTGCTGGTTGACCCCGGTCCCGGCAGCTCCCTGCGCTTTGACGAGGCAGGCGCGGACTTTCGCGACCTCGACGCCATCGTCTTTACCAACCTGCTAGCCCACCGCACGGCTGACTTTCCGGGCTTTGTCGCGGGGTCTCGCAATGCGGACAGGGTTCGGCCGCTGACCGTTCTCGGCCCGGACGGCGACGACGCCTACCCTTCCACCAGGGAGTTTGTTGAACGCCTCATCGGACCCGGCGGTGCGTACTCGCACCTGGCGGGATACCTGTCGTTCGCGAGCCCCGGTGGATACAAGATCAACGCCCGTAGCGTACCCGCCACGGGACAGCGTCGATGGGCGCGGTTTGGCACGAAGGATATCACCCTGTCGGCCGTCCCAGTGCATCACGGCGACGTGCCAAGCCTTGCGTGGCGGGTAGAAATCGCGGGGCAATCGATTGTGTTCACCGGCAATTTCAACAATCGCAACGACATTATCGCGGGATTTGCCAAGGATGTGGACGCGCTGGTGAGCCACCTTGCCATTCCGGACTTCGCGCGCGGCGAGGTGCGGGAACGGTTCGTGCGGCCGTCGCAGATCGGCCGTATCGCGCAGCGCGCGAACGCGCGCATGGTGTTTCTTGGCCATCGAACCAGCCGCACCTTGGGCCGGGAAAGCGCCAGCCGGGCCGCCATCAGGGAACACTACGGTGGTCCCCTGGTGTTTGCCAACGAGCTAGAATGCTGGGGCCTGTGACAGCAGGGACTGACAGCAAAACCAGACGGAGAAAAGCATGGGAAAGGGAGATGCCCGTACACGACGCGGCAAGATCAGCCGCGGCACGTATGGAATAAGCCGGCCGAAAAAGGAAAAGAAAGGCAAGGCCAGGACAGCCGGTCGAGGTGGTAGGGCCTGACACGGGCGACGTGACGGGCCGCATGGCGCATGTCCGCGTCGGATGATCTCTGTTTCCTGTCTGCGGTCGACCAGCGGCAACTCCTGGACGCCGGGGAGGTCAGCGCCCTGGAACTGGTCGATGCCCACATCGACCGAATCGAACGCTACGACGGGCTCCTCAACGCCGTGGTCACGCGATGCTTCGAGCAGGCGCGGGAGATGGCGGCGACGAAAGCGTTGCGCGGGCCGCTTGCGGGTCTGCCCGTCGCGCACAAGGACCTGGTTGCCACCCGGGGACTTCGCACGACCTACGGCTCGACGCTGCACGCGGACAATATTCCAACTGCCGATGCCCCTGTCGTCGCGCGCATCAAGGCTGCCGGCGCCATCACGCTCGGCAAGACGAATACGCCGGAATTCGGCGCCGGGTCGCAGACATTCAATCGGGTCTTCGGTGCGACGCGCAATCCTTACGATATCTCTCGTACCTGCGGCGGCAGCAGCGGCGGGGCCGCAGTCGCGCTAGCGGCGCGATTCATGCCCATCGCCGACGGCAGCGACACCGGCGGGTCACTGCGCAACCCGGCTGCATTCTGCAATGTCGTCGGTTTCCGGCCATCGCCGGGCCGTGTCCCTTCCGAGTCTGCGGTCACCGCGTGGAGCGGCCTTTCGACGCCGGGACCCATGGCGCGCAACGTCGACGATACGGCGCTTCTGTTTTCCGCCATCGTCGGTCCGCATGATCGCGCCGCAGGCATGTTGACCGAGCCGGGCGAGACCTTTCGGCGCGTGACGCCGGCCGAACTCCGCGGCCTCAGGGTGGCCGTGAGCGACGATTTCGGGGGGTTGCCGGTTCAACCCCAGATACGCGAGGTTGTCCGCGTGACCGCAGAGAAAATGGAGGAGGCCGGTGCCCGAATCGTGGAGAAGTGTCCCGATTTCGCAGACGCGACCCGCATCTTCCACGTGCTCCGCGCCGCCCGTTTCCGGGCGCGGTTCGGGGGCCTCGCCGAGGAGGAGAAGTCCCAGCTCAAGGACACGATCATCTGGAATACCGCAGCCGGTGAAGCCCTGACTCCCGCGGACGAAGACTGGGCGAATGCTGCTCGGTCCGCCCTTGTCGCGCGCGTGGCGGAGTTTTTTCGTCACGTGGATGTCCTCCTGGGGCCGACAACGCAGGTGCTCCCTTTTGACGTCGAGACGGAATGGGTTCGCGAGATCGAGGGGCGGCGCATGCGCACCTACATCGAGTGGATGCAGAGCTGTAGCTGGATCACCGTCACCTGCTGTCCGGCCCTGTCCCTTCCGGGCGGCTTCTCGTCGGGTCTGCCCGTAGGCGTCCAGCTTGTCTCACCCATGCGGCGTGACGGCTTCCTGTTGTCGGTCGCGAAGGCGGTGGAGGCAATCACCGGCTGCGGCGAAATCAGGCCAGACCTTTCGTCTGGGCCGAGTAACTGAGGAAGAGACATGAGTGAATCCATTCTGCTTCTGCACCCGGGCGAGATGGGTGCATCCATCGGCGCTGCGCTGCGGGCGAGCGGCCACGCGGTACGGTGGGTCTCGGAGTCCCGAAGCGATGAGACGCGGCGTCGGGCCGCGGCTGCGGATTTGGCTTCGATCGAAACCCTTGAAAGCGCGTTGACGTGCGTGGAGAACGTCATATCCGTATGTCCGCCGGGCGCCGCGGTGGACGTGGCGCGAAGTGTCCACGACAGTGGGTTCAGAGGCGTCTACGTTGATGCGAACGCGGTTTCGCCCGCGACATCGAGGCGTATTGCGGACATCGTGGGCGACGGTTTTGTCGATGGCGGGATCATCGGTCCGCCCGCGCGCCGGCCGGGTGCGACGCGTCTCTACCTGTCGGGCGATCTGGCATACCAGGTCGCGTCCTGGTTCGAGGGAACCCTGGTCGACGCTCGAACGGTGGATTGCTCGGCGTCGGCGCTGAAGATGTGCTATGCCGCTTACACCAAGGGCTCGTCTGCCCTGGTGCTCGCAATTCGAGCGCTGGCGACATCGCAGGGGGTAGAGGACGCGTTGTTGTCCGAGTGGAATATCTCGCAGCCTGGTTTGGTGGCCAGGAGCGATGCGGCCGCGAGGGGAACGAGCCCGAAGGCATGGCGGTTCGAAGGGGAGATGCGGGAGATCGCTGCCACTTTCTCAGAGGCGGGGTTGCCGTCGGGCTTCCACGAAGCGGCTTCGGACATCTATCGCGGCATGCGCGAACTGAAGTCCGTCAAGGATGCCGATATCGAGCGTGTCGTCGCGATTCTGCTCGCTTCAGGCAAGTGACGTTGATCGGAGTGGATTTGCCCCTGCGGCAGGTCGAGGTCGCGACGCGCGGCCTTTTTCGAGTATGCTCGGAGTTACGGGAGTGTTGCGGCGACAGTGATGTGGCAACATAGCCCTACTTGTGACAGGAGGACACATGAACTTGACTCGATTATTCGCTGCCCTGCTGGCAGTAGGGGTGCTCGTGGGATGTGAGCAAGCCGGATCCACTGACCAGGGCGCTGCGGAAGAGCCCATGGAAGAACCGGCGGCAGAAGAGCCCATGACGGACGTTGAGCCCGCAGCAGCAGCCGAAGGCGAAGCGGCGGCGGAAGAGCCGATGACGGACCTTGAGCCCGCAGCCGAAGGCGAAGCGGCAGCGGAAGAGCCGATGACGGACCTTGAGCCGGCGGCCGAAGGCGAAGCGGCTGACGAAGGCGACGGGGCGGGTGAATCCGCCGACGATGCCATGGACGCCTCGGAGATGCCTGCCGACGCGGACGACGGCTAGGCCTCGACACCTAGTTCAGGGGAGGTTCTATGAACCTCCCCGACACGAGCGTCGCACTTGTCGGTGCCTTCAGCCTTGGTTCTTTTTCGAGGGGAATTCTCTCGTGCTCTCGGCTGAGGGCGATATTCTTCGCGAGGGTGTCCCCTCGCGTTCTTCGTGTCTGCGGGTCCCTCAAAAGCCCATTTCGGCCCACCGGCCCTTGCGTCATCCGTGCCGGAGTGGTTTCCAATGCGACCAAGCCGATTGGCGTGAAGCTCGACATTTGGAGGGTGCCCGCCCATACTGTGCGCTAAGGCGTAGGCGGGTTCTATGACTCGGTTGCGCTTTGTCTGCCTTTCTCAGGTTTTGCCAAGATGCGGTCTTTTCGCAGGACTGGCGCAGGGGGGAGGTGAAATGAACTTGGACCACAATCGAATGTAGCAGTGCTTCGGAGCGATTCAGCCATCATTGAGTCTACTTGAGGATCGGCGGAACAGAGGACGAAAACCGCCACAGGAGGCTTAAATTGAAGATATATGTAGGAAACATGCCGTATAGCGTCACTTCCGAGGATCTCGCGAAGATGTTCGAGGAACATGGACGGGTGCAGGATGCACAGGTGATCACCGACAGAGAGACGGGGCGATCCAAGGGATTCGGCTTCATCGACATGCCGGACAACGCCGAGGCGGACGAGGCGATCAAGGCGTTGAACGCTACCCAACTCAGCGGTCGGCAGCTCACCGTGAACCAGGCGCGCCCGCGCAGGGAGAGGACGACCCGGCGCTACTAGTCGCCTGTGCGCGGATAGCGTCGCCGCATCTCGGCGACGGATTGTCGAACGAGTTCTTCCAGGACGCTGATATCGATGTCGCGGAGCCTGTTCACGTAAAGGCAGGATCTGCCCGTGCGATGCTTGCCGAGCCTCGCGAGGAGCGCTTGGCACTGGCAATTGTCAAAGCCGGGCATGATGTAGAGCGCGAGATTCCTTTTGCCGGGTGATAGTCCGATCAGCGGCCAATCACCCTCGCGCCCGCTCGCGTACCTGTAGTGGTAGCTGCCGAACCCGACGATCCTGTCTCCCCACATTCTCGGTTGCTCTTGCGTCGTCCGCTGCATGATTTCGATGACGCGCCGGGCGTCTTCGCGCCGGTTCGGGTTGTCAACGCCATCGAGGAACGCGTACACGCTGGCGTCGGTCGGCCTGGTTTTCAGCGCGGCCATCAACCGGCCCCTTCGGCGGCGAGCGCACCGAACAGCTCGCGCAAGCCATCGCCGGGATCGCTGGCGCGCATGAACGCCTCGCCTACGAGGAACGCCTCGACGCCGGCATCGCGCATGCGGCGAACATCCTCCCGGGTACGAATGCCGCTCTCGGTCACCACGGTCGTTTCCTCGGGCACATCGGCGAGCAACGAAAGCGTCGTGTCCAGTGAGGTGTCGAACGTCCGCAGGTCCCGGTTGTTGATGCCGAGCAGAGTCGGTGCCGTCCGCATGGCGATGTCGAGTTCGCGTGCGTTGTGCACTTCGACGAGGGTATCCAGACCAAGTTGCCCCGCGAGTTCGTTGAACGATTCGATACGTTCCGGGTCGAGGGCTGCGGCGATGAGAAGGATGCAATCGGCGCCGAGGTCCCGTGCTTCGAAAACCTGGTACTTGTCGATCACGAAATCCTTGCGCAGCACCGGGAGCTGCGTTGCCGCTTTCGCCTGTGCCAGGTCTTCGTCACATCCCTGGAAGAAGGCCTCATCGGTCAGGACGGAGAGACACGCCGCTCCCGCCGCTTCGTAGCTTGCCGCGATGGCTGCCGGGTGGAAGTGCTCCCGGATCACGCCCCTGCTGGGCGACGCCTTCTTCAACTCGGCGATGACGGCGGGTTTCCTGCGTTTGACCGCGTCGGCGAAGCCGCGCGTGGGCGCGGCGGACTCTGCTGCTGTGCGCACCTTCCGGAGGGGCCGAACGCGTTGCCGTTGTGCGAGTTCTTCCCCCTTGTGGACAAGAATCCGGTCAAGGACCGTCATTGTTCGCTCATCAGGCTCGACAGGCGTGCAAGTTCCTGCATGCGCTCCGCAGCCATTCCAGAGCCGATTGCGTCCTGCGCCATTGCCACGCCGTCGGCCAAGCTGAGGGCGACCCCCGATACGTAGATCGCGGCGCCGGCGTTGAGCGCGACAACGTCAGCGGCGGCTTCGTTCTCCTGGCTGAAGGCGGCCTTGATCAACGCTAGGCTCTCGGCGGGGGATTCGGCCCGCAACGCGTCGGTGGGATGCGTTGTCAATCCGAAGTCCCGCGGGTGGATGGAGTACTCGGTGATTTCGCCGGACTTGCACTCGACGACGCTGGAAGGACCGGCTACCGATATTTCGTCAAGCCCGTCGCTGTGCACGATGAGCACGTGCTCGGCGCCCAGCAGTGCAGCCACTTCGCCCAAGGTTCGCTGCCAGGCGGATGCGAAGACGCCGATCACCTGGCGTTTCGCATTGGCTGGGTTGGTCAACGGAGCGATCAGGTTGAAGACGGTGCGCACGCCAAGTTCGACGCGGACGGGACCGGCATGCCGCATGGCGCTGTGGTGCGTTTGCGCGAACATGAAGCCGATGCCGACTTCGGTGATGCAACGCGCGATCTGATCCGGTCGCAGCGAGAGGTTGACGCCCGCCGCTTCGAGCACGTCGGCGCTGCCGCTGGCGCTGGTCATTCCCCGGTTGCCGTGCTTCGCAACGTGCGCGCCCGCTGCCGCGGCCACGAATGCCGCGCCGGTGGAAATGTTGAACAGCTTGGCGCCCCCGCTGCCGCCGGTGCCGGCGGTATCGACCAGGTCGGGGGCGGCCACGTTCACCTTGAGGCTGACAGCGCGCATGGCCTCGGCGGCGCCCGCGATCTCGGCCGCCGTCTCTCCTCGCGCTCGCAGCGCCATCAGCACGCCGCCGATCTGCGCTGGTGTCGCCTCTCCCGCCATGATGATCTCGAACACGTCCCGCGCCCCTTCCCGGTCAAGATGCTCGCCGCTGGTCAGGCGCTCGAGGGCTTCGCGTATGTCCATGTGTCTGCTACCGCTGTCTTTGGAGGGTGGTCCGAACCAGCTTACCGGTCGAGAAAGTTGCGCAAAAGGTCGTGTCCGACACGAGTCATGAAAGACTCCGGGTGAAACTGTACGCCTTCGACATCGAACTCGCGATGCCGAAGACCCATGATCTCGTCGTTTGATCCGTCTTCGAACCGCGTCCAGGCGGTAACTTCGAGGCAGTCCGGGAACGTTTCCCGTCTCACCACCAGGGAGTGGTACCGGGTCGCCTCGAAACCGTCGGGCAGATCTTCAAACACGCCGCAGCCGGCGTGATGTATGGCGCTCATCTTGCCGTGCATGACGCGGCGCGCCCGGACGATGTCACCGCCGTAGGCCTGGGCGATGCTCTGGTGCCCCAGGCAGATGCCGAGAATCGGAATCCGGCCGCCGAGGCGGCGGACGGTGTCGACGGAAATGCCGGCCTCGTCCGGTGTGCACGGCCCGGGCGAAATGACGATCTTCTCGGGGGCGCTCCGTTCGATCTCGTCCACCGTCACTTCGTCGTTGCGGCGCACCTCCATCTCGGCGCCGAGTTCGCCGAGGTACTGGACAACGTTGTAGGTGAACGAATCGTAGTTGTCGATCATGAGGATCATGCGCGGCAATCCTACAGTCGTTGCCGACGCGCAACCATCAGCGACACCTCCTGCGTCAGCACAACGATACCGGCGTCATCGGTCACCTTGTCCGCCAGCGTGACGATCCCGACATCGTCGCGGCTGGCGGAATCGCGCCTGTCGGCACAGCGGGTCTCGTAGGTGAGCGTTGTTCCGGCGCGGGCGGGATTCGGCAGCCGCAGCTTGTCCTTGCCGAGCATGGCGACGACCCGAATGGGGTCGGCCTGGTCGAAAAACAGCCGCGTACAGATCGCGAACAGGTGCGCGGAGGAGGCCACCAGCCCGCCGAACACGGACCTGCGGGCCGCGTCGGCGTCGGTGTGGAAAGGTTGCGGATCCCAGGCGCGCGCGAAGTCGATGATCGCGGCTTCCGAGAGGGAATACGTCCCTATGACGGAGTGATGATCGAGAGGGATGTCTTCGTAGTAGCGCATGGTGCCCGATGCGCCGGCGGTCCCGGCAAGTTCGGCGCTGGCGTCAGGGCGCCTGCGGTGCGATGCCGAGTTGGCCGAACATGGCCATGTCCGACTCGAAACTTGGGTTCGGCGTCGTCAACAGGCGATCACCGCAGAAGATCGAGCCGGCGCCGGCGAGGAAGCAGAGCGCCTGGGCCTCCTCCGACAGGTCGGTTCTCCCCGCCGAAAGTCGTATGACCGAGCGCGGCATGAGTATGCGCGCCACGGCGATGCATCGAACCGTTTCCAGCGGCGGCAGCGCTTCGCTGCCGTGCATCGGCGTTCCCTCGGCCTGCACGAGGTTATTGATCGGCACGGACTCGGGGTGTTCCGGCAGGCCGGCCAACTGCACGAGCAGACCGGCGCGGTCCCTGCGCGACTCACCCATGCCGACGATGCCGCCGCAGCAGACCTTCATGCCGGCGTCCCGCACGTGGGCGAGCGTGTCGAGACGGTCCTGGTAGGTGCGCGTCGTGATGACTTCTCCGTAGTAGTCGGGGGAGGTGTCCAAGTTGTGGTTGTAGTAGTCGAGACCCGCCTCGGCAAGGGCCTGCGCCTGGTCCTCGGTCAGCATGCCCAGCGTCACGCAGGTCTCCATCTCGAGGTCCTTCACCGCCCGCACCAGCTCGCACACCCTGCGGGTCTGGGAGTTGGTCGGACTGCGCCACGCGGCACCCATGCAAAACCGCGTCGCGCCCGCGGCGTGCGCGCGCTCGGCAGCCTTGACGACATCCTCGACGGGCAGCAGGTTGTGCGTGTCGAGGCCGGTATCGTAGTGGATGCTCTGCGGGCAGTACTTGCAGTCCTCCGGGCAGCCGCCCGTCTTGATGCTGAGCAGCGTGCTGATCTGTACCGCGTTCGGTGCGTGGTATTCGCGGTGGATGGACTGCGCGGCGAACAGCAGGTCGTTAAGTGGCTGCTCGAACAGGGCCATCGCCTCGTCGACCGTCCAGTCGTGCCTGATGCGCTGTTCGATCATCCGCTCCCTCCTGGAAACTCTGGCGCGGGAGCCTACTGAAAGTTCCTCGGGAAGGCTACCGATGTTGCTTCATGGGCAATGAACACACGGGCGGCGCGCCCGTTGTTTGTCAGGCGCACGCTAACATGATCAGCGGCGACAGCGATCCTCTCGACGATGCCATGCAAGCTCCTGGCGAACCCATTGACACAGCTTCACTGGCGTGGCCCCGCCTATGGCGGACGGGTGCGTTGTTCGCAACTCTCTGGCTATTGGGCGGCTGCGCGGCTTTGCAGTACTACACGCAGGCGGCTGCCGGACAGCTTGAAGTCATGCGGACGAGCCGGCCCGTCGAGTCGGTCATCGCCCATCCCGACACGGGGCCGGCACTCCGGGACCGTCTCCTGGTGGCCCGCCGTATTGTGGAGTTCGCACGGTCGGAACTCGAGCTCGATACCGGAAACACGTATCGGCGCTACGCGGCGATTGACCGACCGTTCGTCGTCTGGAACCTGTTCGCGGCGGCGCCGCTGTCTGTCGATGGCCATCGCTGGTGCTATCCGTTTGTCGGCTGTGTGCCATATCGCGGGTACTTCGACCGCAACGCCGCCCTGAGGGCAGAAGCCGGGTTTCAGCGCCGCGGCTACGAAACCTACGTCGCCGGTGTTTCGGCGTACTCCACCCTGGGCTGGTTCGACGATCCGCTGTTGAGCACGTTCATCGAATGGTCCGAACCTCGCCTGGCCGAACTCCTGCTGCACGAGATTTCCCACCGGCGGATCTGGGTCAAGGACGATGCGGTCTTCAACGAGTCGTTCGCACAGTTCGCCGGGGAAACCGGCGCGCGCCTGTGGTTTCGGCATAGCGGCCGCGAAGCGGAGTTTGACCGACACCTCGCCTCACGCGAGGGTTGGCGGCGCCTGCGGGCATTGCTCCTGGCGACCAGGGCGGGACTGGAATCGGTCTATCGGGAAGGCGATGACGAAAGGCGCTACCGGGACAAGGCCCGGGTGCTCGAAACACTCCGGCGTTGCTATCGGCAGCACAGGACATTGCTGGGCGGCGGCGCTTTCGATGGGTTGGTGGAAACGGTCAACAACGCCTACCTTGTGGCGCTCGGCGCCTACTCGGACGCATATCCTGCGTTCGCCGCGTTGTACCGGCGGGAAGGTGACTGGGCGGCGTTCCTGGAAGCGGTTGATGCGCTCGCCGGTCTCGCCCCGGTTCAGAGAACCGCCGCACTTGAGGCGTTGCACCCGAGACGCCACGTTAGTGACGACGAAAGCGACCTGATTCAATGCGATGCCCGTCACGGAACGAACGCCGCCGGGGAGCGCCCGTGACCGGCGGCAATAGTTGCATGGGCGACGGTTGCTAGCCCGGATATGTCACCAAGGGCTGCGATGATCGCGCAGGATTTTTTTCGCGTGCGTGTGCTCGCGAGCGGAAACATAGCCGCCGCTTATGGTGAAGCGAGCATGTGCACGCACGTGAAAAAAAGACCAGCGAGGGCGCGGCAGCGCCGTCTGTTTCCGGCGCGAACGTCGAAAATGGCACGTACCTCATTGAAATGCAATGAACTTTATTGATTCGACAAGCGCCTTGGTGAGATATGCGGGCTAGAGGCTTGAGGGCGAAACGTATTGCCGGATGTCTGCATTCATGCGACATTCGTGCGGGCGGGGAATCTGTGGGGAATACCGGGTTTGGAGCAGTCGGGCGAATACTCGATCCAGGCGCCGCGCGAACGCGTGTGGGACGCTCTCAACGATCCGGCAGTCCTGCGCCAGTGCATCCAGGGCTGCCAGCGATTCGACCGGATCGAGGACAATCGCTACGCCACCGAAGTCAAGGCGAAGGTCGGACCCGTGAGTGCGACGTTCAAGGGCACGGTTTCCCTGGTCGACGTCAAGGCGCCCGAGAGCTATGGCCTCGAACTCGCCGTCAATAGCGGCCCGGCGGGCTTCGGCAGGGGCACGGCATCCATGACCCTTTCGGAAACCGAACAGGGCACCCTGCTTCGATATACGGCCGCCGGCACCGTCGGCGGCAAGCTTGCCCAGATCGGACAGCGGCTCATCGACGCCGCGGCGCGGAAGACCGCGGACGGCTTCTTCGAGACGTTCGCCGGGATCGTCGGCACGGATTCTGCCGAGGCTGACGCGAAGCAGGCTACCGTGAACAGTGCTCCCGCCGTTTCGGGCAATGCTCGGCGCAAGCGTCTGGTATGGGGGGTGGGATTGGCGCTATTGTTGGTTGCGGCGCTATTTCTTTTCTAGGCGGAGGAAATTCACGTGGAAGTTACGTTATCGGTCAACGGCACCTCGCACACCCTGGATGTGCCGGACAACGCGTTGCTGGTTGAGGTGCTCCGCGAACGCCTTGGCCTTACCGGCACGCACGTCGGCTGCGACACGAGCCAGTGTGGCGCCTGCGTGGTGCACATGGACGGGCGCGCGGTGAAGTCGTGCACGGTTCTCGCGGGACAGGCGGACGGTGCCGATGTGACGACGATCGAGGGCATCGGCACGGCGGACGAACTGCATCCGATGCAGGAGGCGTTTCGCGAATGTCATGCCCTGCAGTGCGGGTTCTGTACCCCCGGCATGATCATGGCTGCCATCGATCTCGTTCAGACCAATGGGAATCTTGACGAACAGGCGGTGCGCGACGGGCTCGAAGGCAACCTTTGCCGTTGCACGGGATATCACAACATCGTCCGCGCGGTGCTCGCTGCGCGCGACAACATGTAACCGGGGAGCAAGGAAGGAGACGAGCATGGCTGACACACAGACAGGCATCGGCGCAGCCGTCAGGCGCAAGGAAGATGCGCGTTTCATTACCGGCGCCGGTCGCTATACGGACGACATCGACCAGGCGGGCCAGGCGTACGCGGTATTCCTCCGCTCGCCGCATGCGCGCGCGACCATAGGCGGCATCGACAGGGCCGCCGCTTTGCAGGTTTCCGGCGTTGCGGCCGTGTATACCGGGGCGGATCTTGTGGCGGACGGCATCGGCGACCTACCTTGCGGCTGGCTGGTGAAGTCGAAAGACGGCTCGGACATGATCCAGCCGCCCCATCCGCCGCTCGCGGTGGACCGCGTGAACTACGTCGGCGAACCCTACGGCGTCGTCATCGCCGATACGCTGCAGGCGGCGCGCGATGGTGCGGAGGCGGTGGTCACGGATTTCAATGAACTGCCGGCGGTGGTAGATGTGGCCACCGCGGACCAGGCGGACCAGATTCACGAACCGGTCCCCAACAACCAGTGCTACGACTGGGAACTCGGAGACAGCGCCGCCACCGACGCGGCCTTCGCCGCAGCCGACCACGTCGCATCGCTGGACATCGTCAACAACCGCCTGATCCCCAACGCCATGGAACCCCGCGCCGCCGTCGGCGACTACGATGCGGCATCCGGCGTCTATACGCTCTACACAACTTCCCAGAACCCTCACCTCGAGCGCCTCGTGCTGGCCGCTTTCGTGCAGGTAGCGCCGGAATCCAGGCTTCGGGTCGTATCGCCCGATGTCGGCGGTGGTTTCGGCTCGAAGATATTCGTCTACGCGGAGGAAACCGCGGTGATATGGGCGGCCGGTAAGCTGCGGCGACCCATCAAGTGGCGCGCGGAGCGTTCCGAGTCGTTCCTGGCCGACGCACATGGCAGGGACCACGTTACGAAGGCCGAACTGGCCCTGTCGGCGGATGGCACGTTCCTTGGCCTGCGGGTCAACACCATCGCCAACATGGGAGCCTATCTCTCGACCTTCGCATCGAGCGTGCCGACCTACCTTTACGGCACGCTGATGGCCGGCCAATACAAGACGCCGGCGATCCATGTCGGAGTGCGTGCGCTTTTCACCAACACCGCGCCGGTAGACGCCTATCGCGGTGCGGGACGGCCCGAGGCGACCTATGTGGTCGAACGGTTGGTGGAAACCGCGGCGCGCGAGCTTTCCATGGATCCGTCGGAGATTCGACGCAGGAACTTCATCCAGCCCGACGACTTTCCCTACGAGACCCCGGTGGCCCTGACTTACGATACGGGCGACTACGAGGCGAGCCTCGACAAGGCCCTGCAGCACGCCGATTACCAGGGTTTTTCGGCCCGGCGTGCCGCGTCGGAAGCGAACGGCAACAGGAGGGGCATCGGCTTTTCAAGCTATATCGAGGCATGCGGACTCGCGCCCTCCCAGGTGGCCCTGTCGCTGGGAGCGGGCGTGGGCCTGTTCGAAAGCGCGGAGGTGCGGGTCAACGTCACCGGTTCCGTCACGGTGATTACCGGTTCACACAGTCACGGCCAGGGACACGAGACCACCTTCGCCCAGGTCGTGTCGGACCAGCTCGGCATTTCTATCGACGACGTGGAAGTGGTGCACGGCGACACGGGGCGTTCCGACTACGGCCTCGGCACCTACGGCTCGCGCTCGATCGCGGTGGGCGGCTCGGCGTTGACCAGGGCGACGGAGAAGATCGTGGCCAAGGGCAAGAAGATCGTCGCCCACAACTTCGAGACCACCGATGACAATATCGACTTCGAGGACGGCGTGTTCTCGGAACGCGAGTCGAACCGTTCGATGACTTTCGCGGAGGTGGCCTTTGCTTCCTACGTTCCGGCGAACTTTCCGCTGGATGAACTGGAGCCTGGGCTCTCCGAGAAGGCGTTCTACGATCCGGGCAACTTCACCTATCCCGCCGGCACCCACGTCTGCGAGGTGGAGATCGACGGCGAGACGGGCGTCCCGACGATCATGGCATTCGTCGCGGTGGACGATTTCGGCCACGTCATCAACCCGATGATCGTCGAAGGACAGGTGCACGGCGGCCTGTGCCAGGGCATCGGCCAGGCCTTGCTTGAACACGGCGTCTATGACGAGGCCGGTCAGCTTGTGACCGGTTCGTACATGGACTACTGCATGCCGCGGGCGGACGATGTGCCGAGCTTCACGGTAGACACCACCGTGACGCCGTGCACGCATAATCCCCTGGGCGTAAAGGGTTGCGGCGAAGCGGGTGCGATCGGCGCCACGGCGGCGGTGATGAACGCCGTCACCGATGCGCTCGGAGTGAAGAGCCTGGCAATGCCGGCAACGTCGGAAACCATTTGGAAGGCGTTGGGCAGCGCCGGATAGGAGGAGGACTCGATGTACCAGTTCAACTATCGCAAGGCGTCCAGCGTCGAGCAGGCGGCGGACCTCCGGGCCAACGCCGACGACGGCGTCTATCTCGCGGGTGGCATGACGCTGATTCCCACGTTGAAGCAACGCCTCGCAGCGCCATCGGATGTGATCGATGTGGGCGGGCTCGACGACCTCGGCGGCCTCGATGTCGGCGCGACGGTACGCATCGGCGCTCTCACGACCCATGCCGACGTCGCGGCTTCGAGCGAAGTGCGCAATGCCCTTGCCGCCCTTTCGGATCTGGCAGAGGGAATCGGCGACGCCCATGTGCGTAACCGGGGCACCATCGGCGGCTCGGTCGCCAACAGCGACCCGGCGGCGGACTATCCCGCGGCCGTGGTGGCCCTGGGCGCTACCGTGCACACGAACCGGCGCTCGATTGCCGGCGTCGATTTCTTCAGGGACCTGTTCGAAACGGCGCTCGAAGAGGGCGAGATCATCACTTCCGTGGAGTTTCCCATCCCGGCCAGGGCGGCGTACGCGAAGTTCCCGAACCCGGCCTCGCGCTATGCTATCGTCGGCGTGATGGTGGCGGAGGTGGACGGCACCGTGTGCGTCGGCGTCACGGGCGCCGGGCCATGCGCCTTCCGCTCTGCGGAACTCGAAGCGGCGCTGGCCGGTGGTCTTTCTGTCGCTGCGCTGGACGGTGTCTCGATCCCGAGCGGCAACTTCAACTCCGACCTGCACGCCTCGGCGGAATATCGAGCCCATCTCGTCGTCGTGATGGCGAGGCGGGCGGTAGCGCAATTGGCCTGACGGGGCACCGCGCCGACCTTTAGTCAGGGTCGGCCGCTAAGGTGATGCCGGCTGCTTCGGGCCTCCCGGGTCATCCGTCACGTGAACCGACCGGATTCTCGGCTCCGTTCCCGCGCGGCGCCGCATTGCCGGAACCGGTGTTCGAGGACTTTTCCGATACATCATTCGTTGGGCGCGCTTGACGTTCGCGTTTGCCGGGTTGGCGAAGGCCGCGTCAGGGAATGGGACCACCATCGCGCATCGTGCCAGGTGCTGCACTCCGGCATCCCCAGACAAGGCGATGACAGGCGCTTCGCCGGACAACCGCAAAAAACTTCGCACCGGATTTATGGGGCGTACAGGTAGGCGGTGTAAGTCATTGATTTTAAGTGGCTTGGTCGCCGAGTAGCGCGGGGCATTCGCGATCTGCGGGCCTATACTGTGGGCCATTGAAATGCTTACCGGGGGATAAAGCGAGATGAAACGGGAATCCGCAGTTCTTTTGAGCCTGTCGCTTGCCTTCTGTAGTCCGGCGGCGATGGCGCTGTCCGTGTTCGACGTGATCGAGTTGACCCGGAACGGCTATGACGAGTCGGAAGTCGAGCGCCTGATAGAAGTGACCAACGCACGATTCATGATCGACATGGATGGTTTGCTGGCGCTCGGCGAGGCGAACGTGCCCGATGAAGTCATCTCGTTGATGCTGGAGCGTGCCGCGGTGCCGCTGGAGGAACCCTCTGAAGCTGACCAGCTCATCACCTTGCTGGAGGCCGGTTTCTCGGAGGAGACGATCATGCAGTTCGTCCGTCACAGGAACGTCTGCGAGCCGCTGGCGGATGAGGACGCGCACCGGCTCGGGCAGGCTGGATTCAGCAACGCGTTCCTGCGGGAGTTTGGCGATCAGGTTGAGGATTGCCGGGAGGAGCGCGAGTCGATTGCCCTGGTCGAACCCGTAGCGGAGGAGGTGTATGAAGAGGCGCCCGCGCGGGTGACGCGGGTCTATCGAACCGATGACACGGTTTACCCTGCTTCGTACCCCGTGCGGTATCCGACGACCACCTACTATCCGCCCCGTTACTACGGCATCTATGACAGCTACTACTACCACAACCGGATCACGCGCGTGTATCCCATCGTCGTGTACCGCGACTACAGCGGACACAAACACCGCCAACGCTACGCGGGCCAACGGCACGGAAAGCATGGAAAGGCTGGCCACCGGGGGCGGGACCATGACCGACGCCGCAATGATGGCGATGGACGCCGGGCGGACCGACGGGGAGACCGGCGGGAAGGCGACCGGGACCGGAGGCGCAAAAGAGACTCGGAAGGTCGGCCGCGTCGATCGCATTCACGCACCGACCCGAATCCGCAGCTCCTGGTAGGTACGACTCCGCGAGACACGGCAAGCCCGCCGGTCAGTCCGCCGGACAGGGTGCGGCGCAACACGGGAAGAAGGCTGGAAGTTCCTGCGTCCACGAAGCCGTTCGTTCGGTCGAAGAGAAGTTCGGAACACACCGTGCGACCGCGGTCGCCGGGGCTGCCGCGTGACGTGAGCCGGCGCGTCGAACGCCCGGTAGCGCAGCCGACGGCAACAAGTCGCGCGCTGCCGACAGTGCGTCCGCCCGTCGGCCAAAGACCGTCGGCGCCTCGATTCCGGCCACCGCAACGGGCGCCGTCAGTGGCACCGCCGCCGCGCACCCGGTCGGTGACGCCGCCGCCACGCACCGCGCCGGTTGCGCAGCCGCCGCGCAGTCTGCGGGTCACGACACCGCCACGCGCTCCACGGGTCAAGACACCGCCACGCACCGCGCCGGTCGCGACGCCGCCCCCGGTTATGAACAAGCCCCGGTTACCCCATCACATACCTGAGACCGTGCGGAAGCGGATCGAAAAGGCCCAGACACACGACAAGTAGGGGGTGGCCTGGGTAGGGCGAGAGCCCTGCTCACAGCAATGGATGAGCGGCACGGTGCCTCCCAGTCGCGATTCGCTCGAAAGGCGCTCCTGAAGGGATCCGTACCCTGTGCATGAACCCGGGTGGCGCAGTCAGCCTCGCCGCTGAGTCGCGCCTGACGCAGGTTTACGAAACGTTCACTAATATCTAGATAGTACACACGAATAGTACATGCTTCTTATGGTGTAATCGTTGCTCGCCCAAGACTGAGATGGCCGGATAGGAAGTTTGCGTCTCGAGCAGCGGGACAGGATGACCCAAGCGAGGAAATTGCCCGGGCGGGTGGCGTTAGTCAAACGGCCATACGCCGCGTCCTTTTGTCGGGATGCCTCGTTCCGGCGAAGCTGAAAGCCTATGGCGCATCGGGCACAAGTGGTAGCTGGCGATGTCCATCCGAGACCGTATTGAGGAGATCGTCGCGTTGTTGCGCGAAGCGGAACTCGACCACACGGTTTGGCCCGCCGCATCGGCGTTGATCGACGAGACCTGCGGGCTTCGGGGCAACGACCTACTGTTTGGTCGCTTTCTCAAGCAGGGCGGGCTCGACATTCGGCTCCGGTGGCTCCTTTTGCGCGGCGAGCCTAACGCGGAACTGGAGCGGGAATACCTCGACTACGCGCCGATTGACGAGCGTCTAACGGCGGCTGCCCGGTTGCCGTGCAACGAGCTCGTGCACACGAACGGGCTTCTGTCGGACCGCGCGCGCCGGACGTCTGTGACTTACAACGAATACCTGGTCCCCAATGCCGGAGAAAACTGCCTGAACGTGCGGATGCCAACCAACGGAGATTTGCAGATTGCGTGGTCTTTGGTAGGCCCGGGTGGCGGGCATCCCGGCGATTGGACCAGCGAACGGGTCGACGCGATCCGACAGTTGTTGCCCCATGTGCGCCAATTCGTTCGCGTCCGCTACGCCCTCATGGAGGCGCGGTCCGATGGCCTGAGGACGCCGGGGCTGCTCGATTCGCGGCGCATCGGGATGCTCCTGCTGGATCGCTCGGGCCGGATCGTCGAGGCGAACGACCGCGCCCGCGCCCTGCTGGCGGGAGACGATGGCCTGACGGTTCGCGGGGGGCGCCCGACCGCTGTATCGCCGGAGCAGGCGGCTGGCATCGCCAGGCTGCTCGATGCGGCCTGCAGCAGACAATGCGGAGGTTCGATGCCGATTGCCCGCCCGTCTCGTGAACCGCTTGTTTTGTACGCCACACCTGTGGGAGCGACAGGGCCGCTGTCCTTCGAGAAGCGCTGTGCCGCCCGTGTGCTGCTTGCGGAACCGTTCTCCACGCCACCGGTCAGCTCACGGCGTGTGGCCGCGGCGCTAGGTCTCACGCCAGCGCAGGGCCAGGTTGCCGCGGCGCTGGCTGCCGGCGGCACGGCGGCAGCCATCGCGGCGGAGACGCATCGCACCGTGGCCGCCGTGCGGTGGCACATCCGGGAGGCCCTGAGCCGGCTCGGCCTTTCCCGCCAGGCGGACCTCGTCAGGGTCGTGCTTTCGACGCCGGGGATATTCGACGAGGACGACTGACCGCGTTCAAGGAGCGTTGCGTGCAACGGAGTCGCTATGCGGCCGCCGCTGGCGACACTCGTTCCTTCGGATCAACGGTTTGCTGGGCAATGTCGCGCCGGGGAACCTGCCCGCCTTGAACGAGCGGGCGGTACAGACCTATCAATTTTGGTAGGGGACGAGCCCCGCTCTTTTCCTATGCTGCGCACGATGGGCGAGGGATGGCTGGTGGTGTGATCGCGAGGTTCGGGTACGCGGTGGTCCAGGGAGGACGACCTGTGAGGAAACTGCTTGGCTGTTGGGCCATGGTATTGGCGATTCCCTGTACCCACACGGCATACGCGCAATTCTGGGAGCGATTGGGGAATCCGACGGTGACTGTGCCCGTCGAACACCCACCGAGCCTGAACCTGCACGTGGACCGGATCGTGTTCGGCCCTGCAACGGGTCAGTGCTCGGAGGAGATCGTGCACGCGTTGGTCACCGATTTCGTGTCGCACGGACTGGATGTCATTGATCGGGAAAACCTCCGCACCATTCTCGCGGAACACGACTTCGCGCTCAGCGGCCATGTGGACCAGTCGACAGCTCTTGAGATGGGCAGGATGCTCGGACCATCGGCCATGGTGGTCGTCAGTGTGCAGCGATGTGCCGCAGAGACGAACTTCTCCAAGGAAGAGGTGAAGAGAACCGTCAAGAACGAGGACGGGACCGAGGAGGAAGTGTGGGAGACGGTCTATCGGTTGGCGGCGCAGGGGTTCCTCAAGCTGTCTGTTCGAACGGTGGACCTTACGACGGGCCGAATCTTCGCGGCTCGGGACCTAGCCTATGCCAGTCCACAGAGGACATTGACGTCCAAGGCCGGATATCCGGACGAGCCGACGACGCTGGACTTGCTGGACAGGGCGATGTTCTCGGCTGTGCGCGAGGTGCGTCGGATGTTCCTGCCCTGGACCGAGGAGATCGGTGTGATCTTCTACGACGACAAGAAGTGCGGCCTCAGGAATGCCTACCTCACACTTCGGGCAGGCGATCTGGATAGAGCCCACGAGTTGAGCGAGGCGAACCTGGCGACTTGCAAGGTGACGCCAAGGGTCAAGGACAAGCTGCTGGCACGCGCGCACTACAACGTCGGCATCCTGCGCGTGTTGCGGGGCGAATACGACGCTGCCCTCGAGTTCCTGCTTGCCGCAGCCGAACTTCGACCGGAGAGCGCCATCGTCAGCGAAGCTATCGCCAGTGCGCGCAAGGCGAAGGGGCTTGCGGTGGCGATGCAGGACCTGGAGGAGCAGGTGGCTGTCGATCTGGCGCATCGGGACGCGCGGGAGGATCGACGCCGTGAAGAGGCGCAGGCGAAGACGCTCCGCAACAGGGATGTGATTGAAATGTCGAAACAGGGCATTCCTATATCGGTCATCGTGACGAAGATTCGAACGTCCGAACATGACTTCGACACGTCCACAGCCGGAATCATCGCGCTCGTGAACGCGGGCGTAGACGAGGACGTCGTCAACGCGATGATGGTCGCCGAATAGAGTTGGCGGGAGGCTGGGACCGGACCGTCGCCCCGAGATTCGCGAGGCCAGCGAAGGGTCTCTTCGACAAAAGAGAAGTTCAATAACAGAAACAGGAGGCAATCCATGAGTTACACAAGACTGTTCCCGGCGTCAGTGGCGGCTCTGGTCCTGGCCGGATGCGCGGGTGTCGTACCCCAGTTCTCGGATTACATCTACTCGGCCGAATTGGCCTCCGCCGACCACAACTCGGCCGAGGTGAGAGTCACCCACGGGCTGGATGGGGACGACGTGGCCCAAGTCGTATGGATTGCGCGCGCCGCGTACCCGGTGGCGCAAGAGCATTGCGGTTCGATGGCCAAGACCGCAGGCGACCGCTACCAGAGCCGGACCGCCGGTTCCGGGATCATGGTATTCACGTTCCGCTGCGTCGCTGCGGAGGACGCCGACCCCGAGGGTTAGCCATCTGCCGATGTCGTGGCGGGACGTCGTCGTTGGGTGTGGCGGCAAACCGCGGTCGCCGGGACGGGGGCACCACAAACCTATCAATTCTGGTAGGGAAACAAGCCGCGGCTTCTTCTACGTTGGGCGATGGTTAAGGAGAGTTCCAGCAAGGAGGGAGTGTGTCCCCTGTGTCCGTACGCTCTGGCCGTTTGATGAGATCCCTGTTCCGCGCGAGTCTGGCCGCTGTCGTATGGGTTTTCTACCATCCCGTGGCGCTGGCGAACGATAGTGCCCGTGCCATGATGGCGCCGAGCCCCGTCGGGCAGGTACTCGTGTTGCCCTGGGACTCGATGCCAGGCATGGAGCATGTCGGGTCGCTACGCGCCGACATCGCCCACGAGAACGGCTTTCGCGTCTACCGGGTCGAGTTCCGAGGCCGCACCCATTGGGCGCACAGGGTTCTGGATGGTCGCGCGAGGCCGGTGGCCTTCCTGCCGAATGAGGGACGATTCGTCGATGTGCTGCCGGAACTGAAGGTAGTGTTGAACGACCCCGATGACCTCGAAGCCGTCATCGACGCCGCCGGCGCTCTTGACGGCAAGGCCTATCCGCCAGGCTGGGCACTGCTCCGCTTGCCGCCGGAAGTCAATCCTGCCGAGGTTGCCGAGGCACTGCAATCGCATCCGTCGGTAACCGATGCCGAGGTGCAGTTGCGACGGCCCCGCGTTCGCCCCATGCAGGCGCAGAACGACGACTCTGCCCACAAGGATAGTCCTGCAGCCGATCTTTCCGCTGTGGTCCTGGGCTTCAATGACGAGGGTCTGGCGACTGGCGCGTTGGACGTCACCGTCTTGTACGAGAACCTCGGAGCAGCGGCATCTTCGGAGACCACTGTTACCTGGGAGGTCGGCATTAATCCCGACTTTAGTGAGGATGAGGAGCTGAGCGGAGAAATTGTATTGCCGCCGATTTCCCCCGGGGGTGAGCTGGAATGGCCGATCACATTGTATTTCAGTGAACTGTCCGACACGTCGGAGGGCATCAGCTACTACGGCAAGGTCGAGATAAGCGATTCTCCTGAAGAGCCGGCGCGCAACCGCGATAACAACTCGGCTGTCTTCGGTTTCACCGTGGGCAGCCAAAGTGGCGGTTCCTCCACCATCAGGGCCCGCTGCGATCAGGTAAGTCGCCGCGGGGCACTTGGCCATCGCAACCCAGATCCCTTCGTCGATGAGCAGTGGAATCTCGACAACCAGGGGCAGGCAGCTTTCGCGAACAACGGCGGCGTGCCCGGGGAGGATCTGAACATGGGCGGTGTCATTGCGGACTCGACCGCTCCCACGGGCGCAGGTGTCCGGGTTGCGGTCGTCGACACCGGTCTGGAGATATGCCATCCGGACCTGGAGCAGAATGTCGAACCGGGCAAGTCCTGGAACTTCCTGGCACCCGACACCCCAATGGGTTCGCGACAACATGATCCTTTCTACCCCTCCAACGAAGATCACGGCACTTCGGTGGCGGGCATCACGGCTGCCGCAAGCGACAACGGCATCGGTGGGAGGGGCGTGGCGCCGGACGTCCTGCTACGCGGCTACAACTTTCTGCCGGCAGTCTGGAGTGGGTTGTCCCGGAGTTATTTCGATTCGCTAGGAATGTCCAGGGCCGACCCCGACTCGTCAGCGGTGGACATCTTCAACATGAGCTTCGGTCGCGACTGGGTCGAGAACGCCCCACCCGAGACAGTCGATCTGTTCAGGCGTGGTGTCGAGAACCTGCGCGAAGGGCTGGGCGCCATCTACGTCAAGGCTGCCGGCAACGCGTTCAGGAGCTGTTGGGGTTATTTCCTACGCGTGAACAATGACATAGGTTGCAGGTCGGCCAGTGCCGACGCCAGCAGTAATCTGCCCTACCTGATTGTGGTCGGAGGCTTGAATGCCGACGGCGTGCGAGCGAGCTACGCCTCGGTCGGTGCCAACTTGTGGATTTCCGCTCCGGCCGGGGAGTTTGGGCGGACATGGCCCGCCATGATCACCACGGATCAGATGGGGCGCGACAGGGGATACAGTGGTTCGGGGGTGGGCCTCGGGGGAGACGCCTCCTTGAATCCCAACGGCAACTACGACAGCACCTTTAGCGGCACGTCCTCTGCAGCCCCGAATGCCTCGGGTGCCATCGCGCTGCTGCTCGAGGCGCGCCCGGATCTGACCTGGCGCGATGTCAAGCACATTCTCGCCCGGACGGCACGGCAGGTGGATCCTGGGATCGCGCCGGTGGAACGCCTCCTGAGCGGTGGGTACTACGAACTGCAGCAAGGCTGGACCGGGAACGCGGCTGGTTATCGGTTCCACAACTGGTACGGCTTCGGCGCGATAGACGTAGACGCGGCCCTCAATCTGGCGGCGGTCCATAAATCGGATAGCCTGGGCGAGTACTGGGAGACCTTGCCCTACACGCGGGATTCCCTGGCGCTGTCGATTGCGGATTCGAACCTCAACGGTGCAAGGGACCAGTTGCGGGTCAGTGACCTCGATCCCGCCGCCAGGGTGGAGTCGGCGATGGTAACGGTTCGAGTCGATCACCCGTTTCCCCATGACCTCTCGATCGAACTGATATCCCCGGCGGGGACGAGAAGCGTGCTGAACCCGGCTTTCAACGATACGTTGGGTTGGCGTAGTGCACGGGGTACTCGACTATTGGAGTGGGATCTCCTCAGCAACGCGTTCTACGGCGAGGATCCGACGGGCGATTGGGAACTGGTGGTTGTCGATGCCGCGAGCCGGGACGAAGGCCAACTAACCGGCTGGGATCTGCGACTCGGCCTTGGTTCGCACGCGCCCGGCGTACATCCAGCCGGGAGCGCGGACGACGACCATGGCAACATCCGACGTGCCGCCACCAGCGTCGGATCATCCGTTATGATCGGCGGGATTCTGGAACTGGGTGGCGATGTGGACTACTTCCGCATTGTCGTCACAAGCCCGACTACGGTTGTTCTGAGCACCTCGGGGAGCACTGACACCCTGGGTGTGCTGGAGGGGGAAGACGGCGGTGTCCTGGTGACGGCTGGCGACGGTGGTCCCGGCACAAACTTCCGCATCGTCCATCAGCTGACCCCGGGCACCTACTACCTCCGGGTTCAGGGACAGGATCCGAATACCACCGGAACCTACACGGTCCTGGTGGAACTGGACTCGGCAGGGCCGGTCCAGAGCCGGGCGTATGCCGTTGCCCCGGTAACCGCACGCGACCGAAGCTGGGTGCGCATCAGGTGCGAAAGCTCCAATGCCTGCCCGGTGATGCTGGATTGCGCGGATCAATCGGGGATGCCGCTCGACGCCTCATTGTCCAACGATGTGCGCGCTGGCGGTACTGCGGAGCTCGATGCCGCAGACATTCTCCGGCTTTCGGGGAATGCAAGCTGGGAAGGACGACTCGCATGTGAGGTGCGCAGTCCTGAACGGGTTTCGGCTCAGGTCTGGACCCAGTCCGGCGCGAACGACGTGCTCGTGAACAACACGGCAATCCTCGACAGTGAGCCTAACGGGCTCATCCATGTGGCGCGAGCCTATTCGCTCCCCGCACCGAGCAGTCCCAGCGGCAATGTTCTCAACCTGCGTATCCGCTGCGAGTCGGGACAGGGCTGCACGGATGTCAGCTTGCAGTGCTTTGACGACGACGGTAGACAGGTTGGATCGACCGGACGCGTTCACAGGGCAAGCGCCGGCATCGCCAATGGAGAGATCCCCGCTTGGACCGTTGCGCACCTGCAGGCAGATCATGTGGCGGAGATCATCGGGGCTACCACCTGGACCGACTTAAGGATGTCGTGCGACGTCGAGTCGTCACGCCCCATCAGTATCCAGATTCTCACCCGAAGCGGGGGCTCGGGCGGACCCTTGGTGAACAACACGGCACTCAGTCTGGGACGCTGACATGCATACGCGCGAAGCGGATTCGCGCGGATCGGAGGTTGTCGGAGGCGGGGGATGATCGCGCCGGCACGCTGTCTGTGCTTGCGGTCCCTCCTGTCGCTGCGGGACGCAATCGGCGCCTGTCGCGCACAGTGTGCTCGTCCCCTGCGAGGCTGCTGTAGTAGGATTGGCGACCTTCGTTTGAACGCGGGCGTCGTATAACGGTCATTACCCCAGCTTCCCAAGCTGGAGACGTGGGTTCGACTCCCATCGCCCGCTCCAGAGCGCGTGGACGACGAGCGGGGCCGGGCCAGGAGCCCTCAGCCGGGGAGCGCGAGGGGATACCCCTCGCATGCAAAAGGCGGAGCCGAAAGGCGCCGGCTGTGGGGCACTTCCACGCGATCCACGGGTCCAACGGGGAATGCTCGGCTGTCAAGTGCCTACGATGGGACCCGTGATGTTCGAAAGTGTCCGGACCAATTCGATGAAACTGTTTCTGCCGCTCGCGCTCCTGCTCTTCGGTTTCGCATGCGGAGCGGCGCTGCCGCCCCAGGTATCGCGTGGTGCGGAAGTGCCAAGCCTGGCGCCAATGCTGGATCGGGCCACTCGGGGCGTTGTCAACATATCCATCCATACGTCGGTACGAATCAGGAGTCCGCTGCACGAGTTCTTTGGCATACCCGAAGAGCGGCGACCCTTTCGGCGCGAACAGAGCACGGGATCGGGGGTGATTGTCGATGCGGAGAATGGCTATATCGTCACCAACCACCATGTCATCGAACGCGCCGACGAAATCGTCGTGGGCCTGGCGGACGGTCGAAGGGTCCGGGCTACGCTTGTCGGTTCCGACCCCCAAGTAGACCTTGCGGTGCTGCAGGTCGAAGGCGACGGGTTGGCAGCGCTTGAGTTCGCCAACTCCAGCGCGGTTCGCGTCGGGGACTTTGTCGTCGCCATCGGCAACCCGTTCGGCCTCGAACGAACCGTGACTTCCGGAATCGTCAGTGCGCTGGGGCGCACGGGTCTCGGTATCGAACGTTTCGAGGCCTTCATCCAGACGGACGCGTCCATCAATCCGGGCAATTCCGGGGGCGCGCTGGTGGACTTGACGGGCAGACTGGTCGGCATCAATACCGCCATCGTCTCGCCCGGGAGTTCTCGCGGCAGCCTCGGCATCGGCTTCGCGATTCCGAGCGACCTGGTCCAGGCGATCATGATGCAACTCGTGGAGCATGGCGAGGTACGACGCGCTCGCATTGGATTGGACGTCATCGCGCTGAATCCCGAGGAGGCCGCAGTGTTCGGTGTCAAGGCGGGCGAGGGCGTCCTCGTTCGGGAGATCGAACCCGGCAGTATCGGTGACATCGCAGGCATCGAAGCCGGGGATGTTGTGACACGTATCGGCACGCGGGATATCGGCACCGTGGCTGACTACGAAAGCGCCGAGGCGATCATCATGGTCGGTGACAAGGTCGACGTGCGCGCGGTGCGGGATGGACAGTCACGGAAGTTCCGTATGGAAGTCGACGACAAGCGGGTCGTCGAGGTTGACGGCGACCGCGTCGACCCGCGCCTCGCTGGCGCGACCCTGTCCGACTTTCGCGCCGCCGGGGATCCGCAGAACGGCGCCGGCGTTCTCGTGGTCGACGTCGACCGCGACTCGGCTGCCTGGGTCCGGGGCCTTCGCTCCGGAGACGTCATCGACGGCGCCAACGGCCGGCGGATCTATTTCCTGGTCGACCTGTGGCAGCGCATTCAGAACGCGCGCGCCGTCGAACTCCGTGTCTACCGCGCGGGCAAATTCGGCTTCATTCGGCTTTGACCAAAGCACCTGTCCCACGGTCTCTGGCGCTCTTTGGCGACCTCCCATCGAGGCTCGGGGTTTGACTTATATCGGTCCGCCCGATTTGATTCGCGACCAATTGAGCTGATTGGACATACTTCCGTGTCTACGCGGGTTCTTGTTGGCCTCGGCTCGAATATGGGCGCGAGCGTCGATATCGTGAAGCGCGTGCTCGCCGAGCTTGAGGCGTTGTCCGGCCCGGGTTTTCGCGCATCTTCCCTGTGGCGAACGAGCCCGGTCGATTGTCCGCCGGGATCGGGCGACTTCGTCAACGCGGTCGCCCTGCTTGTGGTAGATTCGACGGATTCCGAAGCGTTGCTCAAAGACCTCAAGGCCATGGAACGTCGCTACGGGCGTGATGCAGTGCCGATCCGTAACGCGCCGCGAGAACTCGACCTCGACCTCCTGTTGTTTGGCGACGATGAGCGCCAATCTGACCGTCTGACCCTTCCGCACCCGAGGGCGAACGCACGACGATTCGTGATGGTGCCGGCTGCCGAAGTGGCGCCCGACTGGATCTGGCCGGGAACGGCTCGGAGCATTTCGGCGATCTCGGAGTCCCTCGTGACCGGCGAGCGATTGGTCCGAGTTTCCTGGGAGGATTCGAGTACATCGCGAGGCGACGGCGAAAAGGATGGATGAGACTGACCCCGCAAAATCCGGCCACGCCCATCCGAGCGCCGCGCGTTGGATGTGCTGCCTCGCGGTGATTCTTGCTTGCGGTTGCGTGTCTGCATACGAGGGACGCGCACACCAGCAGCTTACGTTCATCGCCGCGATGCAGTTCAATCGTTGCGTGTCGGACCTCGATGTCCCGCGCCTGACAGCGCTGCAAGTGCGCTATGTCGCCAGGGCGGAGTGGCGATTCTCGCGCAAGGTGGCGCGATGGCCGTACTACGATGGCAGGGGCGAAGACCGGAAGCGGCTGCTTTGGTTCATCCAGACGCGGTTGCATGAGCACTTCGACTCGGCGGTAACCAAGCTTACCGCCGCAGACGACCTGAGTCGCAAGTACGCCAATCTCGGCGTCATCGTCAACCTTATCCAGGATATGACGTCCCCTGCCCATGCTGTGCCCGTCTTCACGACGCGTTGGTGGCGATTCAGTTTCGCTGACCGCTTCAACACCTATGACGTCGATGAACGCGCCGTCGAGGAGGCTATCGGCGACTACTGCATGCCGCTCGATGGCGGCAGCGAGACCTTTGCGGACGTGCTGCACCGCACGGCTGAAGATACGCGGGCAGCGGTGCAGGCGCCCATGCTCGGCTTGCCTGGCACCTGGGAAGCAATCTGGACGCTTGGAGACCCGGGCGAGTTCGGCGAGTACGGCGACGCGGGGAACACTTTTGGTCGTCCGACGCGATTCGATTGCGGGGAGGACGAGCGCTGCGTGCTGCTGAAGGACGATCCGCTGTACGCGGCATTCGCCCTCGAACGTCATCTCGCGGCGGTGCGCGCGACGATGGCGGCGATGCTCCTGGCCCAGCGGCCGGACGGGTAGCTGGCAGGCGTCGGGTTTCTTCGGTAAGCGCGATGGGCGCGTTGCATATTGGACTCACGCCGTGGCGAATCTCGGACGCTGTGGACGCGGCAGTGCTGGCTCGCCAGGCAGAACTCGCGGAGTCGTGGGGATACCGGTCATTCTGGCTCCCTGAGCACCACTTTTCACGCGGCGGCGCAGTGCCGGAGCCGCTCCTGCTCCTGGCGGCGGTGGCCGCCCGGACAGAGACAATACTGCTCGGCACGACTTCCTTTCTGCTGACGCTGCGCAATCCGCTGCAGGCTGCGGAACAGGTGGCCGTGCTCGACCGCCTGTCCAATGGTCGCGTCGTCCTTGGCGTCGGTCGGGGATACTCGGCATCCCTGCTTTCCGCATTTTCGGTCTCCGCCCGGGAAAAGCGGCGCAGGTTCGAGTGGTGCCTGGAACACATGATCCGGGCTTGGCGGGGCGAACCGGTCGTCTTGGCGGAAGGGGCCGAGCCGGTAGTCGTCGCGCCGCGACCGTTCCAGAGACCGCATCCTCCGATCTGGATCGCGGCCTTCGGGCCCAAGGCGCTTGCCCAGGCGGGGACGCTCGGAGCGCCCTACCTGGCGTCGCCGATGGAATCGAGGCATCGACTGAAGAAGAACTACCGGCTCCATGCCGAAGCGTGTCAAGCCGCCGACCGGCAGGTGCCCCCGGAAGTCCCGGTCATGCGCACGGTGTTCGTGTCCTCGGATGCGAGACTCGTTGCGCGAGTGCGCGACAGGCTTGACAGGTGGGCGGATTCCGCCAGCGCGTCGCGGCGAGCGGGGGGCAGTGTCGACGATTGGGCCATCGTCGGTGAACCTGCCGCGGTTCGTGACCAGATCGAGCAATATCGAGGCGACCTGGGCATGACACACCTCATCGTTACGCGACTGCGCATCGGCGGCGTCGAGGCCGTTCACCTGGAACGTTCCGTGGAGACCGTCGCCTCGATTCTTGACTGAAACTCAGTAGGTCGCGAGGTTGTCTATCCCGAGGTAGCGCTTGAGATAGTGCGTGCCGATATAGAACGGCACGGTATCGATCAGCGCGACCGAGACCTTGAAGACGTAGTTGCTGCCGATCAGGATCAGCATCGCCTTGATGGTGTACTGCCCGGCGAGGAATGCCGCCCCGAAGGTGACCGAGATCACCGTGACAGAGTCGACGAACTGGCTGGTCAACGTCGAGAAATTGTTGCGTACCCAGAGATGCTTGCCCCTGGTGAGGCGCTTCAGGAAGTGGAACACCTGCACGTCACAGAATTGCGCGGCCAGGTAGGCCATCATGGAGGCGAATACGGCGCCCGACGTGCAGGCGAAAATCAGCCCGAATAGCTCGACGCCGCCGGAGAGCACATCACCGTTGGGGAGCGCGACCTGTTCCGCCAGTTCCAGCACTTGCCAGGGCGGTTGCTTGTCGACATCTGCGGCGGGAATTGCGTTACCCAACCACAGGCACCCCAGGATGAAGAAGTTGAGAACGAAACCGACGCCGACGAGAAAGTTCGCCCGCCTGCGTCCGTACAGTTCGCTGATGAGGTCGGTGCAGAGGAAGGTGAGGGGGTAGGGCAACACGCCCACCGCCAGGGTCATCGGTCCGAGTTCGATGAAACGCGTGATGCCGATGACGTTCAGCAGGGTCATCGCACAGAGGAAAAAGCCCGCGAGCACAAGGAACACCCGCTCGCGGCGTTCCCTCAGGTCAATCCTCTCGGGCTTGCGCGGTTCCGTCGCGCCCTCGAGCATGCGGCGTTCTGTTCCGGCGGAGTCCACTAGCCTAGCGCTCGCGTTGACCGAGGTTGGCGTGGATGACCGCCCCGTTCACCACTGGATGGGCTGCGGCGAACAGAAGCGTCTCGGCGATTTCGGCTGGTTCGATGAGACGATCGAAGGCGGACATTTCGGCCACGGCGGCCATCGCATCCGCCGGAACGTGTTCGCGCAGCATTTCCGTATCGGTGAATCCCGGACAGATGCACGCGGTGTGAATACCGGATCCGGCGAGGTCCTGACAGAGCGCCCGCATCATGCCGATGACGGCATGTTTCGAGATGACATAGGAAAAGCTGCCTGGCACGGCCTTTTCTGACAGAGTCGAACCGACGAGGAGAACGCTGGACCCTGCGGCCATGGTCGGTATGAGGTGCTGGTTCAGCGTATTGGCGGCGATGACGTTGAGTTCGATGACCTGGCGCAATGCATCGCTTGGCGTGGTGGTCGCCGTGTCATGTTCCAGCCGCGACGCGTTGTGGACCAGCACGGTTTGCTCTGCGTCCCTCGCCAATGGTCCGATCACATCCGCCACGGCGTCCAGGAAGTCGGGATTCGCCAGATCACAGGGAACGTGGACGACGCCGCTTACCGGACAGGGTCGCCGTGACATGTTGACCACGGCATATCCGTCCGCGAGGAAGGCGGCGGCCGCCGCGGCACCGATACCCGCGGAAGCGCCGGTGATGACGAGGAGCTTCACGGCGATGTCCAGGTGGCGCGTGCCCATTGCCCGGCCCCGGAAGAGACGCGCAATTCGATCTCCGTGACCGGTAGCGCGGCGATCTCGGGTTCGCCGGTCAACTCTCCGATCAGCCAGTGAGCAAGCTCCTCCACGGTGACGTTGCGCACCGGCAGCACCTTGACGTCCCGGTGCAGGAATGGCAGCCGTTCGTCATGGAACGCGACGACGGTGTGGTTCTGCTGCACGCTGATCTCGAGGTGGGGACACCGGCCCGGCAAAAGCATGATCTCGTCCAGTGCGTCGCAAAGCGTCTTGAGCCTGGTCTTGACCACGTTGTAGTCGAAGCACAGGCCGTCGTCACCGACGTGGCCACGGAAGGTCGCTTCAACCTGGAAGTTGTGGCCGTGGAGGTTCTCCCGCTCGGTTGCCGAAAACACGGTGAAATGGGCTGCCGAGAAGTGCAGGTACTCCTTGGCGATGTCGATGCTGATGTCGCGAGACATTGCGCCTGTCAGCCGACGGCGGCGTCGGCGAATTCGCCGAGTGTCGGATAGGTCCAGGTCGGCTGCGCCTGGGTCTCCCGCGCCGCACCCTGCGACCCCTGGTTTCGGTCGATCCAGACCGTGGCGAGTCCTAGCGCGTTGGCGGGGGCGATGTCGTGGAACAGGCTCTGGGCAACGTGCAGAATCCTGTCTCGACCGCAGCCGATAGCCGTCAGCGCGGCCTCGAAGATGCGGTTATCGGGTTTATACGCGCCGGCCCGCTCCGCAGTCATGACGTGGGCAAACTCGACGGTGAGTGTCGACTTCGTTTGCGAAAAGAGAGCATCGTCGACATTGGAGATCACGGCGAGCTTAAATCGTTCGCCGAGACGCGTTAGCGCATCGACGGTATCGGGGAATGGCTTCCACTCGCCGAGGCTCGCCGGGAAGCCATCGCGTTCGGCGGGGGTGGGCACGAAAGCCAGGCGCGTGCCGAAGCGATCCAGGATGCCGCGCAGGACGTCCTCGTACTTGCCGCCTTCCCGCTGCAGGACGGGTTCGGTGGCGGCGAAGAATTCGAGGATGAAGTCATCGGTGACGTGCGCGTCGTGGCGTTCCAGCACGGGCTGGAGATAGTCGACGATCCCGCCTTGCCAGTCGATCAGCGTACCGTAGCAGTCCAATGTAATGACATCGAATGCCTCCGGGTCGAACACGGCCCCTTGATCCACGATTACCCGCGACTACCCGGCCCGAATCTGGGAAACGATCAAGCCGCAAAACGACTCATTGTTGCGCTCGAACATCCAGCCCATGTGCTGTCCGCATCCTTCGCAGCAGGCGAGGCGCCAACTGAAACCAGGAAACCAGGTATCCGCCGCTGTCGGCTCGCCAAACAGGTCTACTCCGGGGGCTTCGGAGTAGCAGCCGAACGTGTGCGTGACGCCGTAGGGATTCGTCATGCTGTGTTCGTGTGCGCCCATGATGTCAACGCGATCATTGACGTGGCCGATGACGTGCTCGCACGCGATGCAGAAGATGTAACCCTTCTTCGACCGGTCATTGGTCTCGATGAGATCCTTCAGGTCTGGATCGAGTGTCTTCGATCGAGTGTCGTCCAGTACGTCGCTCATGCCGAATGTCCTCAGGATTCTCGCTTTGCGGCTGTGCCCCCCTCGAACGCCCCATGGTCGTTGTCCCTTGAGCGGCAGCAGCGGGCCGCGCTGGCGCATCCGCAGGCCGTCCATGAGGCGTGCAATCGGAATTAAACCATAGCCCCGTTGCCATGGAACTTCCATCGACGATGAGAGCCCTCAGCCGGGGAGCGCGAGGGGCGTCCCCTCGCAAGAGAAGAGCCCTCAGCCGGGGAGCGCGAGGGGCGTCCCCTCGCAAGAGAAGAGCCCTCAGCCGGGGAGCGCGAGGGGTGTCCCCTCGCAGGAAGAGAGCCCTCAGCCGGGGAGCGCGAGGGGTGTCCCCTCGCACGAAGAGAGCCAGCGGAGGGGCACTACCCAATCAATTGCCTGAGATTGACATCGGGATCGGCGAGCTTCGCCGGGTCCACTCTGCGACCAACGAGCTGCCGGCACGCCAGGAACTCTCGTGGCGAATTCACTGCGTCGGCCGCCGTAAGGACACCCTCCTTGAAGTAGAACATGATGAACTGGCGGGCAGCCGGATCGCCGCGAACGACATGCGAATCGGCCTCGGTCGAGAATCCGACCATCTGCAGCTTGAGGTCGTATTGGTCCGACCAGAACCAGGGCACGCTCGCATAGACTTCGTCCTTTCCGGTCATGTTTGTCGCCGCAATGCGGGATTGCTCCATCGCGTTTGGTACGGACTCGAGGCGCAGTCGGCGCCCGAGGATCGGGTTCGGATGGTTGGTGCAGTCTCCGGCCGCGTAGATGTCGGGAATGGACGTGGCACAGTGTTCATCGACCCGGATGCCGTTTTCGCAGACGAGTCCGGCCGACTGCGCCAGTTCGATGTCCGGCTCGATGCCGATGCCGACGACAACCAGGTCGGATTGGATTCGCGTGCCATCGGCGCAGACGACCTCTTCCACCCGGGAGGTGCCGGCGAACCGGGACGCGGATGAGTCGGTTCGTATGTCTACTCCAGCGTCCATGTGCAGCGCATGGTAGAAGGCGGACATCTCGGACGTAGCGACCCGCTTGAGTATGCGGTCCTCCATTTCAAGGACCGTCACGGTCAGTCCGGCCTGCACAGCCACGGCGGCGACTTCGAGACCAATGTACCCGCCGCCCACGATGGTGGCGTGACGCCCGGCAACCATGTCCGCCTTTATGCTGTCGGCGTCGGCGATGTTACGCAGGTAGTGGATGCCGGGGAGCCTGGCGCCCGGGATGTTGAGCCTTCGCGCCCGAGCACCTGTGGCCAGCAGCAGCCTGTCGTAGGCGATGGTCGACTCGTCCTCGAGTACGAGGACCTTGGCGTTTGCATCGATTCCCGTGGCACGCGTACCGCTGCGCAGTTCGATGTCCCTGCTCTGGTAGAAGGCTTCGGGACGCAGGTAGACGCGGTCCAATCCCTGTTCTCCGGCGAGGTACTGCTTCGATAGTGGCGGCCTCTGATAGGGAATGTGTGGTTCGTCGCAGACGATGAGGAGTTCCCCGTCGTACCCGCCCTGGCGGAGACTGGCTGCCGCCTGGCCAGCGGCATGGCCGCCGCCCACGATCAGGATCACTGGCCGTTTGCCTCCGTTTGGGCGCGTTCGAGCGACGGGGTTCGCGCAGCGACGTGGTCTTCTTGCGAGGGGTTCCCTCTCGCGCTGCTGTCTTCTGCGAAGGACACCCTCGCGCTCCCGGGCTGAGGGCTCTTTTCATGCGAGGGGACGCCCCTCGCGCTCCCCGGCTGAGGGCTTTCTTCTTGCGAGGGGACACCCCTCGCGCTCCCCGGCTGAGGGCTCTGCTTCCGCCTCCCAAGACTGCGCTTCAGGAACTTGCCGGTGTGGGAGGAACGGTGTTTCGCCACCGTTTCCGGGGTGCCCTCTGCGACGATTCGGCCACCGCCGTCGCCGCCTTCCGGCCCGAGGTCGACGATCCAGTCTGCGGTCTTGATCACGTCGAGGTTGTGCTCGATGACGATGATCGTATTACCTTGGTCTCGAAGCCGGTGCAGGACGTTCAGCAGTTGACGAATGTCCTCGAAGTGCAGCCCCGTGGTGGGTTCGTCGAGGATGTAGAGCGTCTTGCCCGTATCGCGCTTGCCGAGTTCGCGCGACAGCTTGACGCGTTGCGCTTCGCCGCCGGAAAGGGTGGTGGCGCTCTGGCCGAGGCGAATGTAGGACAGCCCGACGTCCACCAGGGTCTGCAGCTTTCTCGCCAGCACGGGGACCGGATCGAAGAACTCGCGCGCCTCCTCGACGGTCATATCCAGAACTTCCTGGATGTTCCTGCCCTTGTACTTCACCTCCAGCGTCTCGCGGTTGTAGCGCTTGCCCCGACATACGTCGCAGGGAACGTAGATGTCGGGCAGGAAGTGCATTTCGACCTTGATGACGCCGTCGCCCCGACACGCCTCGCAACGACCGCCCTTGACATTGAAACTGAACCGTCCGGGCCGATACCCGCGTGCGCGCGCTTCGTGGGTCTGTGCGAACAGCTCGCGCATGGGCGTGAACACGCCCGTATACGTGGCCGGATTCGACCGGGGCGTGCGGCCGATGGGGCTCTGGTCGATGTCCACCACCTTGTCGAGGTGTTCGAGTCCTTCGATCGCGTCGTAGGGGCGGGCGGAAATGCCGCTCGCGCCATTCAGGTGATGAGCGGCGATGGGGTAGAGCGTCTGGTTGATCAGCGTGGACTTGCCCGAACCGGAGACACCTGTGACGCAGGTAAAGAGCCCGGTCGGGATGTTCACCGTCACCTGCTTGAGATTGTTGCCCGTCGCACCCACCAGTCGAACCGTGCGTTGCGGGTCCATCGGTGCGCGCCGGCGCGGCACCTCGATGCGCTTCTTGCCGGACAGGTACTGGCCCGTAAGCGACGCCTCGGTTGTCTGGATTCGTTTGAGGCTGCCCGCGGCGACGATTTCTCCGCCATGAATGCCCGCGCCCGGACCGATATCGACAATGTGGTCCGCGGTGCGAATGGCTTCCTCGTCATGCTCCACGACCAGCACGGTGTTGCCGAGGTCGCGGAGGTGGGTGAGGGTGCGCAACAGGCGGGCGTTGTCGCGTTGGTGCAGGCCGATGGACGGCTCGTCCAGGATATACATGACGCCGACCAGGCCCGCGCCGATCTGGCTTGCCAGGCGGATGCGCTGCGCCTCTCCTCCGGAGAGCGTCTCGGCGCTACGGTCGAGCGTCAGGTAATTGAGGCCGACGTCGACGAGGAACCGCAGCCGGGCGCCTATCTCCTTCACGATCTTGTCGGCGATTGCGCCGCGCTTGCCGCCGAGGTCGAGGCCGGTGAAATACGCAAGCGCATCCTCGACGGAGTTGGACGTGATTTCGGGGACCGTGGCGCCATCGACATACACGTGGCGGGCTTCCTCGCGCAGGCGCGCGCCGTCGCACGCCGGACACGGACGCACGCGCAGGTATTTGCCGAGACTCTCGCGCACCAGCGACGACTCCGTTTCGCGGTAACGGCGCTCCATGTTGGGGATCACGCCTTCGAATCGGTGACGTCGGCGTATCCGGTCGCCGCGATCATTGATATAGCCGAAATTGATGCGCTCGTCGCCCGAGCCGTAGAGGATGGCGTCTCGCTGTCTCTTCCGGAGCCTCCGGAACGGGGTTTCGAGGTCGAAGCCGTAGTGCGCGGCGAGGGACTTGAGCATGTGGAAATAGTAGACGTTGCGCCGGTCCCAGCCGCGGATCGCGCCCGCTGCCAGGCCAAGTCCCGGGTCCGCCACCACGAGCTCCGGGTCAAAGAACTGTTCGACTCCCAGGCCGTCGCAGTCGGGACATGCGCCGGCCGGATTGTTGAAAGAGAAGATGCGCGGTTCAAGCTCGCTGATGCTGTAGCCGCAGACGGCGCAGGCGAATCGCGAGGAAAACACCAGGTCGCCCGCGGGATCGTCGTCCTCGTCGAAACTGATGGTGGCCACGCCGTCGCCGAGTTCGAGCGCCGTTTCGAAGGACTCGGCCAGGCGCTGCTGCATGTCGCCGCGCACGCGCAGGCGGTCGACGACGGCCTCGATGGTGTGTTTCCTGTTCCTGTCGAGCGTCGGCGGATGGTCGAGATCGGTCACGATGCCGTCTATGCGGGCGCGAATGAACCCGTTGGCGACCAGTTCGCGCAGGATGTGCTGATGCTCGCCCTTGCGTTCGGTGACTACCGGCGCCAGGAGCATGACGCGGCGACCCTGCGGCAACTCGGCCACCTGGTCGACCATCTGGCTTACGGTCTGGGCGTCGAGCGTGGTTCCGTGCTCGGGACAGCGTGGCTCACCGACCCTGGCGAAGAGCAGGCGCAGGTAATCGTAGATCTCCGTGATCGTACCGACGGTGGAACGCGGGTTGTGGGACGTGGACTTCTGTTCGATGGAAATCGCGGGGGATAGCCCTTCGATGTGATCGATGTCGGGCTTCTCCATCATCGAGAGAAACTGGCGGGCGTAAGCTGAAAGGGACTCCACGTAGCGCCGCTGACCCTCGGCGTACAGGGTGTCGAAAGCCAGCGACGACTTGCCCGATCCAGACAGTCCGGTGATTACGACCAGCTGATCGCGCGGAATGTCGAGATCGATGTTCTTCAGATTGTGCGTGCGTGCGCCGCGCACGGCAATCGTCGATGGGTTCATTCCCGCCTTGTCGTCCAGTCAAACCCGCGAAAATACGCGGTCGAAAACGCTGCCGCAACAGTGCCATTGTCCCACATGGCGAAGCGGCAATGTCTGTAGTTTCGGGATGTGCCTTGCGCTATATTGAACCACCTCTCCACGAACGAAGACGAGCCATGGCGCGGGGCATCAACAAGGTCATCCTCATAGGCAACCTGGGCCGCGATCCGGAGACGCGCTATTCGCAGGGCGGCAGCGCAGTGACGACCTTCAGCATCGCCACCTCGGACCAGTGGCGCGATCGCGAAACGAATGAGCAGCAGGAGCGGACGGAGTGGCACAGGGTCGTGTGCTTTGCGCGGTTGGCGGAAATCGCCGGGCAGTATCTCCGCCGTGGTTCAAAGTGCTACATCGAGGGTCGCCTGCAAACCCGTTCCTGGGAGGACCGGGAGGGGCAGACTCGCTATACGACGGAAATCGTCGCCCGTGACATGCAGATGCTCGATAGCCGGGGTGATGCACCGGGAGGCTATGCCCCGCCTCCTCGTGGCGGTGCCGAGCAGGAGCGAGCCCAGCCCGGGCGGAGCGCGGCGCCCGCAGCGCCCGCAGCGGGTGCCCCGGATGATCTCGACGACCTGGACGACGACATTCCGTTCTAGGCATGTCCGTTGGCTCGATTCCATTTCGGGCTGACTCACGACGAGAGTGGTTCCCCGCCATAGTGTCCGCACACTGGCGAAAGCGCAGTCGCGCTCGCCTATGGATGGTCCGCCCGCCAGGAAGCCAGGGTCAGATGCGCTGGCAAGAGCACTGTACTGACTTGGGCGGATTACCAGTTCGGAAACGACCTCGATTCCCGCGACTTCCGCCAGGCAGGCCTTGCATGGAAGTACGCCTCCGGCGACGGGGGAAACGCCGGCACTTCCTTACGCGTTAGCGGTCGGGGAAGCACCCCCGGCTGAAGGCTCCGACGGGCGCGTTGATCCCGGCCAAAGGCGCCAGGACCTGGCGCTTGGACGCCGCGAAGGGCGCCACCATTTCAGACAAGAAACCCTAGCAGCACCACGCCGAGAACCAGTCGGTAGACAACGTAGGGCGTCATGCCCGTCCGGTTCACGAGCGCGACAAAGACCGCGATGCAAGCGTATGCCACGACCGCCGACACGGTGAAGCCCAGCCCCAGGTCCGTCCAGGCCACTACCTCGGGAGCGTTCCGGGCGTCGACGGCGGCCAGCAGCGCTGCTCCGGCGATGGTGGGAATCGCCAGCAAAAAGGAAAAACGTGCTGCGCCTTCCCTTCCCAGACCGACAAGTAGTGCTGCTGTGATCGTGATTCCCGAACGGGAGACGCCCGGAACCAGGGCCAGCGCCTGGGCGAGGCCGATGATGGCTGCCTGCGGGTAGGACAGCGCGTGCTCGTCCCTTGTGGACGTGACGCCGCGGTCCGCCCACCACAGCGGGATGGCGAAAGCGATGGTTGTGACGGCGATCACGCCGACGGTGCGCAACTCCGACTCGATGAACGGTTTGAACAGCAGGCCGGCGATCGCGGCGGGGATCGTCGCGATCGCGACCCTGGACAGGAGCGCCGTCGATGCGCCGGCGCGCAGTCGAGATGCGTCGGCGGCGAACCGTGTCAATTCGCTGCGAAAGTAGACGACGACTGCGGTGAGCGAACCGAGATGCACCGCGACATCGAACAGGAGGCCCTGGTCCGGCCAATCGGTCAGTTGCGCTGGCAGGATGAGGTGCGCGGAACTGGAGATCGGAAGAAACTCCGTAATACCCTGAATCAGGGCCAGGACAATGACTTGGGTGAGGTCCACGCCGAGCCAAGTGTACGTGTTAAGGTGCGGCGATGGCGAAGCCTTCCTCAAGCGAACTGCCGCTGTTTCCCCTCGGTCAGGTCCTCTTGCCCGGCGGCCACATGGACCTGCGAATCTTCGAAGCAAGATACCTGGACCTGGTGCGTCGCTGCATGCGGGAAGACTCTGGATTCGGTGTCGTGCTCATCAGCAGTGGCGCCGATACCTATGGCGGCGGCATGGGACAACCGGAAATCCACGATGTCGGCACCCTGGCGCGCATTGTCGATTTCGACCAGGCGGACGCGGGTCAACTCGCCATCAGGATCAGCGGTGGGGACAAGTTCCGCATTTCGGCGACCCGGGAACAGCCTGACCACCTCCTTATAGGCGATGTCGAGTTTCTGCCTGAAGAAGGCGCCTGTCCCGTGACTCGGGGATTTGAAGAACTGACCGCACTCCTGAAGGAGATCATGCAGCATCCGGCCGCATCAGGCTGGTCAGGGAGCGAAGGGAAGGATGTAGACCTGGAAGATGCGCGGACGCTGGGTTGGCGACTGGCCGAAGTGCTGCCGTTCCCGCCGCAGACCAGGCAAACCCTGTTGCAGATGCCGTCTGCGCTGGATCGCCTGACGGAGATTCGGCGCCTGGTCGAGGCCGCGACCCGCGACAGGACCTGAAGGGCGTGACCCTCGATTGCATCGTGCCGCCGGATTTGATGGCATTCCGCTATCGCAGTCCCGGGACTTGTCGATGACCAGGGCAATGAAAGCGCTGCGGGCCGGGTCGACAGTGCTTGCACCGGATGGTACGGCGTTCGACGTCGATGAGGCATTCGCGTCCGAATTCCGGCCCGGAGATCGTGTGATCGCGGATTCGGCGGCGGGACTGCTGCGCATCCCCCAGGAAGAGGCCGCTGCGGCTCGTACGGCGGTCGGCCGCGCCGCCGAGGCGTTCGAGCGCATGGGATCGGTGGATGATCACGCCATCGGGACGTTCTACGAGCACGCGGCCGAAGCGCTTGCCGACGACCCCGTATGGCAAGAAATCGCTGCCGTCAACGTGACAGATGTCGAGGGTGCCCGCGCGCGCGGCAGATCGACAACGCGCCTTGCGGTATCTGACGACATGCGCGCGAAGATGATCGAGGGCATGCGCGGCTGGGCGAACACTCCGTCGCGCCGCGGGGCATTGCTGGAGACCATCCGCCATGACGGATTCCGGGTTGAGATGGTGGGCGCGGCGCTCGGGGTTGTGGCGTTCGTCTTCGAAGGCCGTCCCAACGTGCTCGCGGACGCCTGCGGGGTGTTGCGTGGGGGGAATACGGTGGTATTTCGCATTGGCAGCGACGCACTGGAAACAGCCCGCAGCATCATGCGGCTGGTGATTGACCCTGCGCTTCGCACGTCGGGATTGCCGCAAGGGACGGTTTCGCTGGTGGACAGCGCAGCCCACGCAGCGGGGTGGGCGGTCTTTCTCGATCAGCGACTGTCGCTGGCGGTAGCGCGAGGATCGGGACAAACCGTGGAGTTGCTCGGCGCCCTGGCTCGCGGTGCCGGTACGCCGGTGAGCCTGCACGGCACGGGCGGGGCATGGGTCGTCGCGTCGCAGATGGCCCAGGGCGACCGCCTGAAACGGGCGGTGGTGAGGTCGCTCGACAGAAAGGTCTGCAATACGTTGAATACGTGCTGCCTTGTCGGGCCCGGGGCGCGGGACCATGCGCGGCTTGTTCTGGAAGGCCTTCGCGAAGCAGGTGACGCCCGCGGCCAGCCGTTCAAGCTGCACGTTGCGGCCGGCGATGAAGATCTTGTCCCGCCGGCGCTTTTCGAACGCGAGGTTCGAATCGGGCGCGCCCGGGGCAAAGTCGTCGAAAGACAGGCGGAGGTGATTTCCCGGGAAGACCTCGGCATCGAATGGGAGTGGGAGGAAGCACCGGAAATCACACTAGTCCGGGCTGATTCCCTCGACCAAGCGGTTGCCTTGTTCAATGCCCAGAGTCCGCGCCTTGTGGGTGCTCTCATCTCGGAAGATCCAGACGAGCACCGAAGGTTCTTCGAGACATTGAATGCGCCCTTCGTCGGCGATGGACACACGCGTTGGGTGGACGGTCAGTTCGCCCTCAACAAGCCGGAACTGGGCCTTTCCAATTGGGAGCATGGACGATTGTTCGCCCGTGGCGCGGTTCTCACCGGAGACAGTGTGTATACGGTGCGAACGCGCTACGTCGAAGAGTGACGGCACGACACGTTTGCGGCCTGACGCGCCCGCGGAGCGGGGCACTTGCATGGGTGCCGGATTGGTCGCGTGACGCGATCATGGGCGGGGCGTATTATCCGCGCAATGGACGGGTACGTTGCAGGCGGAGAAGATCCCCGGCGTTGAAGGTGCGAGCTTATCTTGGGGGTACTTTCGATCCGGTACACGTGGGCCACCTTCACGCAGCCCGCTCTGTGGGGAACGCCCTCGGCGTGGGGTTGGTGACGCTGGTTCTTGCCGCCCGCCCTCCCCATCGCGCGACCCGCGCCAGCGCGGCGGATCGATGGGAAATGTTGCGTCTCGCCGTTTCCGGAGATGCCGCACTGAAGGCCTCCGATATCGAGTTGCGGCGCGACGGGCCTTCATATTCCATCGATACGATCGAATCGCTCGGTGAAGGTGATCCCATTGTCTGGATAGTGGGAAGCGATGGCCTGGATGCCTTTGCGACCTGGCACCGATTCCGGTCGTTTGCCAAGAGTTGCCATATCGCAGTCGTGGTGAGACCGGGGACGGAAGTGACGCCACTGCCGGGATTCAGCCGGGTCGACGACGCGGCGTGCCTGGCTCGGCGCCGACGCGGATGCCTGTTCGTAATATCGCACGCCATGCTCGACGTCTCGGCATCGCAAATCAGGCACACGCTCGCCCGTGGCGGAGACGTGTCTGCTTTGCTACCGTCGCCCGTATTGACCTACATCAAAAGGCGGGGCCTCTACCATCGCTGAATCGCGTTTGATGCGGCCGGGGGAACTGCGCGATCTGGTCATCGAGGCGATCGCGGATCGCAGGGGACGGGATGTCGTCGTCCTCGAGGTGGCTGAATTGACCGACGTGACTGACTACATGGTCCTGGTGACCGGTACTTCCAGGCGTCATGTCCGGGCCCTGGTCGACGCTGTGCACGATGCGGCAAAGCGCCGTTCGGCGCAGATTCTGGGCATGGAAGGCACCGCGACGGGCGAGTGGGTTCTGATCGACCTGGCGGACGTGGTCGTGCACGTAATGCAGACCGATACGCGCGCTTTCTATGACCTGGAGCGGTTGTGGAGCGACTTGGCCTCGCCGTTGGCTGAAATGTAATGCGCGTCGTGTACGAATGCCTGATATCACGCAACCCGGGCCTTCCGGGGCGCAGTCCGAGACCCTTGCGCTCCGTGGCGAGGTGGAGTTGGCTCCGGTCTTCCGGTCACGTACCGGGGGCCTCCATGGAAGACCATGAAATTGAAACGCGGGGCTTCGTTACGCGCGCTATCTTTATCTTCCTGGTGGCCGCGGTCCTGATGCTGGGCCTGCTGGCGCGTTTCGTCGATCTCCAGATTCTCAAACACGGCATCTTCAGCACGCGCGCCGACGAGAACCGCATCCAGGTTCAGCCTATCGCGTCGGACCGGGGATTGATTTACGACCGGCGTGGCGTACTACTGGCAGACAACAGGCCAATTCGTACGCTGGCGGTGGTGACCGAGCGAATAGCTGATCTGGACACCGCCATTGGCGAACTCGCATCGCTCGTAGATATCTCCGATGACGAGATAGCCGGGTTCAGGCGTCGGATTGAACAACCACGCCGGCCGTATGAACCCGTCGCGCTGAAGGTGAATCTCACTGACGAGGAGGTCGCTCGAATCAGGGTGAACGGTCACCGATGGGCGGGTGTGGAGGTTGACGACGAGAACCTGCGGTACTACCCGTTGGGAAGTCTCATGGTGCATGCGGTGGGCTCGGTCCGCCGGATCAGCGAAGACGACCTCGATACGCTGGACGCGGTCCGCTACAGCGGAACGAAGTTCGTTGGCCGTTTCGGCGTGGAGCAGTTCTACGAACGGTTGCTACACGGAGAAGTTGGGTATCGTCACGTCGAAATCGATGTTCGTGGGCGGGTCCTCCGCAAGCTGGAGGAACTGGGCGAAGAGCCTGCGGTTGCGGGACAGAATCTCACATTGCACCTGGACAGCAGGTTGCAGACAGCCGCGTACGCTGCCCTGGGCGAACGCCGCGGGGCCATCGTCGCCCTGGATCCGCGTAGCGGCGGTATCCTGGCGCTGGTCAGTAGTCCCGGCTATGACCCGAATCCGTTTATTACCGGAATACCGCAGGAAGAGTATCGCCTGCTTGAGGGATCGCCGGACACACCCCTGTTCAATCGTGCGACCCGGGGAACCTATGCGCCGGGGTCCACGTTCAAACCGATCGTGGCGCTCGCGGGGTTGACCACCGGCGTCACGGATTGGGAACGGACGATCATCGATACGGGCGAGTTTCGGCTACCGGGTCAGTCGCGCGTGTATCGGGACTGGAGTTGGACGACCACCAACTCGGGGGGGCAGGGCATCGTGGACCTGCGCAAGGCCATCTTTCGATCATCGAATGTCTACTTCTATCAACTCGGTACGCGAGTCGGTATCGATTCGCTGGGTGAGTTCGCCTCCCAGTTCGGCTTTGGGTCGGCGACTGCCCTGGATGTGGATGCGGTGGAAGGCGTTCTTCCGACGCGCGTATGGAAAAAGGGCGCTCGGGGCGAGGATTGGTACCTGGGCGACACCGTGAACATGAGTATCGGCCAGGGCCACCTGCTGGTTACCCCGCTGCAACTTGCCACCTCTGCGATGGTGATCGCCAATCGCGGTCGATGGGTGCAGCCCCGCCTGCTGTTGTCGAGCGACACAGGGCTTTCGGGCTTCGACGCACCATCGCCGCCGCAGCCGGTTCGAGGTCCGACAGAGCAGGATTGGGAGATGCTGATCGATGCCATGGAGGACGTCGTGCATCGGGGGAACCAGGGATTTCGGGAAAACGGCACGGCGTGGTTCTACATCGGTCAGGACATCGGCTACCGCATGGCGGGAAAGTCCGGGTCGGCGCAAGTGGTCGAGATTCGGCAGGGCGAGGAGTACGACGAGGAAGCCCTCGACGAGCGTGAACGCAAGCACGCGTGGTTCATCGCCTTCGCGCCAGCGGACGATCCAAGGATCGCGTTGAGCGTGCTGGTGGAGAATGGCGGCGGCGGCAGCTCGGTCGCGGCACCCGTCGCAAGGAAAGTGATTGACGCCTACCTGCTGCCGCAGTACGCAAGGCTCTAGTGGCGAACGACTTCGTACGGCAAATGTCCCTCCCGGGCACGTCTCGGGCGCGCGTGCCCGCCTTGCGGCTCGATGCAGTGTTGTGCATTTCGATTCTCGCCGTCATCCTTCTGGGCCTCGTGGTGCACTACCGGGACCCGGCGACCTTCCAGGGTCAGTTGGTGCGCATGGTCCTGGGATTCGTAGTGCTTGTTGTAGTCGCACGGATCGAACCACGCCGGTACCTTTCCTGGGCTCCGACGATCTATGGGGCGGCACTGGTGCTCCTGCTGGTCGTGCTCCTTTTTGGTACCACGGCCAAGGGATCGCAGCGCTGGATCGATCTTCCCGGATTGCCACGATTCCAGCCCTCGGAACTCACAAAGATCGCGCTGCCGCTGATGCTGGCCTGGTACTTCCATGACCGGCGAATTCCTCCGCGGTTCAGGGATTTGCTGGTGGCATTCGCGATTACCGCCGCTCCGGTGTTGCTCGTCGTCCAGCAACCGGACCTGGGGACGGGTGTGTTGGTGGCTGCGAGCGGATTGGCCGTCGTCTTCCTGGCGGGTGTGTCCTGGCGTTGGCTGTTCGGAGCCTTGGCATTGGGTGTTGCCGCGACCCCCGTTCTGTGGATGTCCTTGCGCGACTATCAGCAGGAACGCATTCGGACCCTCTTCAACCCCGAGAACGATCCCCTGGGCGCGGGGTGGAGCATCATCCAGTCTACGACCGCGATAGGCTCGGGCGGCCTGTTTGGCAAGGGCCTCCGTGAAAGCACTCAGAGCCGCCTCGATTTCCTGCCGGAGAGCAGTACCGACTTCATCATCGCCGTCATCGGTGAAGAGTGGGGCTTCGTCGGAATTCTGTTTCTTCTGTTCCTCTATCTCGTAATCCTGGCGCGCGGACTGCATCTCGCGACGTTGGCGCCGAACAGGTTCGGGCGCCTGCTTGCGGGTGGACTAATGTTGACGTTCTTCGCCCACGTCTTTGTTAATATTGCGATGGTCTGTGGGTTGGTTCCGGTCGTCGGCGTACCGTTGCCGCTGGTGAGCTACGGCGGGACTTCGGCGCTTTCGGTATTGATCGGATGCGGTATCGTCATGTCCATTCACACCCACCGAGCTGGCAGGAGGTAATGTTGCTGAAACGCGGTTTGGCCGTTGCGGTTGGCGTCGTGTGTTCGGCCATGGCATGGGCCGATTTTGACGAACGACCGGAGGTCCGCAACTACGTCGAGCAAGTTGCCGTGCAGCACGGCTTTGACTCGACCTCGCTGCTGACCCTGATGGGGGCTGCGGAGCGCAAGGAATCCATCCTGGAGGCGATTTCGCGCCCGGCCGAACGCAAACAATGGCATGAGTACCGCAGGATCTTCGTCACGCGAACGCGGATTCGCGAAGGGATCGAGTTCTGGCGCGCGAATGACGACGTGCTGCGTCGCGTGGAGCGCGTCTACAAGCTGCCGCCGGAAATCACCGTTGCCGTTGTCGGCGTGGAAACGCGATACGGTCGCAATCTTGGTTCGTTTCGGGTTCTCGACTCGCTGACCACCCTGGCTTTCGACTACCCCCCGCGGGCGACGTTCTTTCGTGGCCAACTGACCGAGTTCCTGCTGCTGGCCCGCGAAGAAGGCATCGACCCGCTGGCCATGAAAGGCTCCTACGCGGGAGCGATGGGGTACGGCCAGTTCATACCGTCGAGCTATCGAAGTTTTGCCGTGGACTTCGACGGTGACGGGACGCGCGATATCTGGACGAATATCACGGACGCCCTTGGCAGCATTGGCAATTATTTTGCCCAGCACGGTTGGCGCGGAAATGGCCCGGCGGCGGTGCGCGTTGAAGTGAAGGAACCCGTCGCCGACGAAGCCGTGAACCGGAGCCTGAAGCCGGACTATGATGCCGAGCAGTTGAGGCGGCTGGGCGTGATAGGCGACAGCGTTCCGCCGGGTGCCAAGGCGGCCCTGTTCCGGATGGAGGGTGACGAAGGCGCGGAATACTGGCTTGGCCTGCACGATTTCTATGTCATCACGCGATACAACCATAGCCGCTTGTACGCCCTTGCCGTATGGCAGTTGGGGCAGGAGATACGGTCGGAGAGGGAGCGTCTCGAGCGCGTGGCGGTAGCGGTTGCGGAAGGTGCTGGCTAGCATCAGGCGCCGCATTGGTGACCGGACTGCGCGTGATCGTGGCGCGCCGGTCGTATCAGCGACAATTGTGTTCTGCATCGCCTTGTCCGGATGTCTCGGCACGGTTTCTCGCCCGCCGCCGGTTCCGGAGGAGACCGATCGCGCTCCGGCATCTCCGCCGCCGGATCTCAAGCGGCTCCCGGACCCTGTGGTGAGGCAAGAACCGCGTAGTCCCACCGGGAACAACACCTACACCGAAGCTGGCCGCACGTTCCACATATTGCCCACGGCCGAGGGCTACGACCGGATCGGTACGGCCTCGTGGTATGGCGCCAAGTTCCATGGTCGCCGGACTTCGAGCGGAGAGACGTACGACATGTACAAGCTTACAGCGGCGCATCCCACGCTACCGATTCCGGTGTATGCGAGGGTGAAGAACCTTGAGAATGGTCGTTCCTCCATCGTTCGGATCAACGATCGGGGACCGTTTCACGGCGGGCGCTTCATCGATCTGTCGTATGCGGCCGCGGTCAAGCTCGACATGGTGAAACGGGGCACGGCGCGGGTCCGCGTCACCGTCGTTGACAAGTCAGAAGCGAGTCCCGGTTCCCGTGAACATGAAGAACGAGCGTCGGTGGATCGGTACTTTCTCGAAGCGGGTGCGTTCGCGCACAGAGACCTCGCCCATTCCCTCTCCGATGACCTCCGGCGGAATATCGACGCGGACATCGTTGGCGAGGTCCATATCGTGCAGGTCCCCGACGATCCGCTCTACCGCGTTCGCATTGGCCCGTTTTCGGATCGGACGAAAGCAGCACGCCTGCAAGCGTTGTTGACCTTCCACCACGGTGCTGTGCCGCAAATCGTCAAGGAGTGAAGATGCTAGTGTCACAGGATCCGTCGCCCCGTTCGTGTACGCCGCGTTTTGCCCAATCCGTGGTGAAGACGGCGTTCGGATTCGCTGTCGTCGTGCTGGGAGCGCCTTTCTGGGGGCAGCCGACAGCGCCGCGAGTGTTGCCGGATCACCCGGCCATAGCGGCCGAGGGCTACATCCTGATGGATGCCGACACGTCGAAGATTCTTGCGGAAGAGAACAGCCGGGAACCATTGCCGCCAGCGAGCCTCGCGAAGATCATGACGGGCTACGTCGTGGCAAGCGAGCTGGAGGCGGGTCGCATCGATGCAGCCGACGACGTGCCCGTCAGTGTCAACGCCTGGCAGACGCCGGGGTCGCGGATGTTCGTTCGCGAAGGTACGACGGTAGTTCTCGAAGATCTTGTCCGGGGCGTGGTCATACAGTCCGGCAACGATGCGAGCGTCGCGCTGGCGGAGTTCGTCGCGGGAGGAGAGGATGCCTTCGCCGACATGATGAACCAGCACGCGGCGCTGCTCGGGATGTCGGGGTCCAATTTCGCGAACGCGACGGGGTTGCCCCACGGCGACCAGTACACCACTGCGTTCGACATGGCGATCCTGACGCGGGAACTCATTGGCCGATTCCCCGACCACTACGCGTTGTACTCGGAACGGTCATTCCAGTACAACGGCATTGAACAGCCAAACCGCAACCGCCTTCTCTGGCGAGACCGCACGGTTGACGGTGTCAAGACCGGTTACACCAAGGATGCGGGCTATTGCCTGGTGGCTTCGGCCGAACGCGATGGGATGCGCCTGATCTCGGCGGTGATGGGTACCCAGAGCGATGCGGTCAGGGTTCGGGAGAGCCAGAAGCTCCTTTCCTACGGTTTCCGCTACTTTGAAACGCATCGTTTATACGATACCGAGGCGCCGCTGAAAACGTCAGAAGTGCGTTACGGCAGCGTGGACGAGGTGTCGATGGGCGTCCCGGAGACCATATACGTCACCATTCCGCGTGGGCGCTACGACGACATTGAGGCATCGCTGGACATTCCAGGGGTGCTCGAGGCGCCGATCAACGAGGGCGATGAGGTCGGTGAATTGCGCGTGACCCTCGATGGCGAGACTCTCGCGGCGTCGCCGCTCATCGCCAGAGAGGCGGTCACGGAGTTGGAGTCTCTGGCCCGGTTTTTCGAGGGAATCTACTTCTTTTTTAGCGATCTCGTGAACTGAGAAACGCGATCTGGACGACGAGGGGGCCGGGCTGCAGGCCCCGGCTATGGGCGACGCGCTGGGCCGGGCCATGGGCGGGGCCCGCAGGCCCCGGCTATGGGGCACTTCCATGGGACAAGCGCTTCCGGGAGCGTCGGCGACCGTGAGCGGTTGTGGCATGGTCGACGAGGGGGGCCGGGCCATGGACGGGGCTCCGCAGGCCCCGGCTATGGGGCACTTCCATGGGACAAGCGCTTCCGGGAGCGTCGGCGACCGTGAGCGGTTGTGGCATGGTCGACGAGGGGGGCCGGGCCATGGACGGGGCTCCGCAGGCCCCGGCTATGGGGCAGTCTACGGAACAACCTGCTTCGCAGTGTTCCACATTGGTCCCGTGCAAATTGACGCGTCCGGGAAAAAGGAGTTTAGTGGCAGGATTCGCGCCAGAACCTCGGGGGAGATGAAGGTATGACACGTCAAAACATGATTGGGCTGTGCGGCGCTGCTTTGGTTGTTGGGGGGGTTGCGGTTAGCGGCTCGGCACAGGCAGCGGAGGAGGAAGCCGCCGAGGCGGGGGTCGAGACGCAGGTTCCGACCGTCGAGGAGTTGATCGTTACGGCGCAGCGCGTGGCGGAGAGCATCCAGGATGTCCCAATCGCGGTGACCGCGTTGACCGACGACATGATCGCGGACCGTCAGATCGTGAATCCCTCGGATTTGCAGTTGAACACGCCGAACGTGTCCTTCAGCGCGACAAACTTCGGTGGTTCAAACTTCAGCATTCGCGGCGTCGGACAGCTGGTCATCTCTCGTAGCGGCGAGGCCGGAGTCTCGTCGCACGTGAACGAGATAGCGGTTGCCACCAATCTGAACGCGATAGAGTTCTTCGACATCGAACGCGTCGAGATTCTGCGCGGTCCGCAGGGCACGTTATTCGGCCGCAATGCCACCGGCGGTGCTCTGAACGTTGTGACGAAAATGCCCTCGTTCGAAAGCGTCGGAGGTTTCGCCGACGTCGAAGCCGGCAGCTTCAGCCACAACCGCCTGAAAGGGGCGCTCAACCTGCCGTTGACCTCCAACATTGCCCTGCGCATCGCCGGATTCAACCTGGAGCGCGACGGCTTCATCGAGAATCTGGCATATGGCCAGAGAAACGCGGCGGGTCAGACCATTCCCGGGATAGACGACGACATCGATGGCCGAGACATTTGGGCTGCGCGGACAACGCTCGCCTGGGACATATCGGACCGGGCTGATGCGTGGGTGCAGTACAGCGTGTTCCGCGAGGATGATGATCGAGTCCGTATCACGAACCAGGTCTGCAAGCGCAATCCGCTGCCGACCACCGGGTGCCTGCCGAACGAGTTCGGATGGGAGACGCCGCACCTTGGTGCAACGACGGCAGGGATCTTTGGTGGTGCGGCCGGCGCGCTGCCGCCGGGCGCGGACGGTGCCAATCCCGCGCTATACGACTTTCCGCGACCGGCGATCGAGAGCTTCCGGAAGATGCATACGGATTTGGAACCGACTTTCCACCAGAAGGAAGACCTCTGGGCGTTCGGTTTCAACTATGACTTCGAAAAGCTGAGCGTGAGTGTCACTGGCGCGGTGCGCGACTACGAACACCTGTCGCGCCAGGACTACCTCATGGATGTGGGGCCACGCTTGAACCCGACGCCGCAGAACCCTGCGGGGATCTGGCCGACATCCGAGCCGGCGGGCGGTGCGGGCGCTGAGTGGCTCTCGGAGACCTGCAACGTGGCGGAAGGAACGTCGGGCACGTTCGGTGGCTGTATTCTGCCGACGCTGCAGAATCTTCAGTTCGCTTTCGACCAGGCCGACGCGAATGGCGTGTACTACACGTTGGAGGCAAAGGCGCGCTCCGACTTTGACGGACGTTTCAATTTCCTTCTGGGCGCCAGTCGCCAGGAGGACACCAACTACGGCGGCTACTACGTGCTCGCCAACACGCTGGATCTCGTGAGCCGCTACGGTTCCGCTGCCCTCGGTGCGCCGCCGCTCTATCCCGGATTCTTCTACAACACGAATAATCCGGAGGACGGTGGTCCGCCGCAGGACGGGGAGGCGATATTCGGAGAGGTCTACTTTGATGCGACGGAGCGTCTCAAGTTGACCGCTGGACTGCGTTTCAACGAGGACAACAAGGTAGTCAGCGATTCGAGCGTGCTGTTCAACTCGGCCAACGTCACTGCAGCGGTAGGCGGTCTGTTCGGGCCGAATCCCATCTGGTTGCGCAGCGGCCTGTTCGGCGAAATGGCTGCGATGGCGGCCAGCCCGGCCGCTTCCTTGAGCGAAACATCGCTCAGGATTCTGGAGTTCCACAACGCCGGCGGTGTCTACGAGGCCAGTGCGCCGGCGGCTATCGGTTCCCTGGTGGCAATAGGCGCTGCCCAGGTCATCGGGCAGCAGATTGCGGCGGGTCTGCTGCCGATTCAGTTCGTTCCCCAGGCCATTGCGGGCCTGCCGCTGCCGCCGATCTTCCAGGGTACCGTCGGTGCGTTGCTGTCCCAGAATCCGGCGGTCATCGCCCAGGACGCGGGCCTGGCTGCGGGCGCGCAGGCGTTCGCCGCGATTGCCAATGCGCTAGGCCCCGCACCCGCATTCGGTGAGACGCGATTCGTCACTCGCAGTCCGAGTCAGGCGAGTTGGCGGAAGGTCAGTGGCCGAATCGGCCTCGACTACCAGTTGGGCGACAACACCTTGTTGTATGGCTTTTTCAGCCGAGGGTACAAGCCCGGAGGGTTCAATCCAGCCATTCCCCCAGCATTTCAGGACGTATCGGCGTTTACCTTTGAACCGGAACAGGTCAGCGCCTTCGAAGTTGGGGTCAAGAGCACGTTGCTCGACGGAGCGCTTACCCTTTACACCTCGGCGTTCACCTATGACTATTCGGGCCTTCAGATCACCCGCATCAGGAACAACAGTTCGATCAACGAGAACGTTGATGCGGCCATCAGCGGTCTGGAACTCGAGGGACAATGGCGGCCGGCAGGAATGTCGGGGTTAGCAGTCGATTTTGCGTACAGCCTCCTGTCCGCCAAAGCCAAGGACACGCTATCCATCGATCCGGTCAATCGAACAGGTGGCAACCCCGACTATATCCTGCTCAACAACGTCGATCCGGGCTCTCTCACCGGGATCAACTTTGTTGCGCGTGAGTCGCAGATTACGCCACAGCTTCTGTCGGCATTCTTTGCATCGCTGCCACAGGCCACCCAGGCGCTCATCGGCGGCAATCTCGGTGTGAACATTTTCTACCCACCCAATGCTGCAGGCGTGGCAATTCCGGCGTATTTCTCTCGGAACTTCCTGGAGGCTGTCGGCGTTGAGACGCTGGAAGGCATCCCGGTCAATCTCGACGGCAATGAGCTCCCCAACGCACCTCGCAACACGGCGAGACTCGGTCTGGCACATACGTGGGAAGTGGGCACCGGATTGCTGACGCTACGCTGGGACTATTACTGGCAGAGCAAGTCGTACGCCCGCGAGTTCAATGCGGTCGGCGACGAGATCGATAGCTGGAGCCAGCACAACCTCATGCTGGTGTATGAGAGCGGCGGTGCCTGGTCCGCCAGGGCCTGGGTGCGGAACCTGTTGGACGATGAGAACGTGACAGGCAAGTACCTGACATCGGATACTTCGGGGTTCTTCCGCAACTATTTTGTTACGGAGCCCCAGGTGTACGGCCTGTCCTTGAGATACGTCTTCGGCGGCTAGGGAACGACCCAACGAACGCAACTCGTCGGCCCAGTCTGCCGGGCGGGGCCGGGGATGATTCTCAAGGCGGACGGACCCATTGAAAAAAGTGATATGTGTTCGTCCGACAGTCGATTTTGTGGAATATTCATTCGGCCGGGGTGGTGGCCCCGATAGGGAGTCAGAAGCATGCATCGTCAAATCGTGAGTTGTTTCGCGCTGTGTGGTGCGGTCTTGATCGGTGTGCCGTCGGTATCCGCGCCGGCGGACGAGGAGTCGTCGGCGGAGGGCAGTCGAACCGTGGTTGAAGAGGTGATCGTAACCGCGCAGCGTGTGGCGGAGAGTATTCAGGATGTGCCCATTGCGGTGACGGCTCTGACCGACGATATGCTCAGGGATCGGCAGATCATTACCCCCTCGGACCTGCAGCTCAACACGCCGAACGTGTCGTTCAGCGCGACCAACTTCGGCAGTTCGACCTTGAGCATTCGCGGTATCGGTCGGTTGGTCGTGGGGCGTTCGGGAGAATCCGGAGTGTCGTCACATGTGAACGAAGTCGCGGTTCCGAGCAACCTCGAGACCATGGAGTTCTTCGACATGGAGCGGGTCGAGGTGCTGCGCGGCCCGCAGGGCACCTTGTTCGGGCGCAACGCCACAGGCGGGGCCATCAACCTGGTGACGAAGATGCCGTCGACGGACGGATTCGATGGTTTCGCGGATGTCGAGACCGGCAGTTTCAGTCACTCGCGTGTGAAGGGCGCGATCAACCTGCCCATCGTTGGCGGGCTCGCGGCTCGCGTCGCCGCGTTCAGGCTGAATCGGGATGGCTATACCCAGAATCGCGCCTACGGCCAGAGGGATAGCGAGGGCAATATGCTGCCGGGCATCGACGAAAGCGTCGACGGGCGCGGCATCGTCGCGGCGAGGGCGACCCTCTCCTGGGATCTGACGGACCGGGCGAGCGCATGGCTCCAATACCACCGCACCAACGAAGATGACGACCGTGCGCGCATCACCAACCAGGTGTGCGCACGCAATCCGCTGCCCACCACGGGATGCCTCGCCGACGCGTTCGGGCGCGATACGCCGCACCTCAGCGCCACCACGGCAGGTATCTTCGCGGGCCTCGGAGGCATGCTGCCCCTGGGGGCCGATGGCTCGCAGACGGCCCTGTACGACTTTCCCCGTCCCCAGATGGACAGTTTCAGGGAGATGCACACCGACTTCGACCCGGTGTTCTGGCAGAAGGAAGAGGTGTGGGCGTTCGGCCTCAACTACGATTTCGACAACCTGCGGGCGAGCCTGATCGGCGGGCGCCGAGTCAACGATTTCATTGCCCAGCAGGACTACTTCATGAACGTCGGGCCGAGATTGGCGCCGACGCCGCTCAATCCCCTCGGGATCTGGCCGGTATCCGAACCTGCGGGCGCGGCGGGCGAAGAGTGGCGCTCGGAGACTTGCAACCTGGTGACGGGCACTGCGGGCGCCGTGGGCGGCTGCATTCTGCCAGCGCATCAGAGCCGGTCCTTCGGCTACGACCAGCAGGATTCCCATTCCGAGTACTACACGCTGGAGGCCAAGATACACTCGGAGTTCGACGGACCGCTGAATTTCCTGCTCGGGGCCAGCCGTCATGACGGCCAGAACTACGGCGGTTACTACGTGCTGTCGAACGAGCTTGACGCGGTCAGCGTATTCGGCGCTCCGGCACTGGGGCTCCCGCCCCTGTTCCCCGGTTTCTTCTACAACGCCAACAATCCGGAGTCCGGCGCGGAGCAGGACGGCTGGGCAACCTTCGGGGAACTCTACTACGACGTATCGGACCGGCTGAAGCTCACGCTCGGACTGCGCTTCAACGAGGACAACAAGAGCGCCAGCGACACCAGCGTGTTGTTCAATTCGATTAACGCGAGCGCGGCGCTCGGCGGCGTGTTCGGACCCAATCCTATCTGGCTGCGAAGTGGACTGTTCGGAGAAATGGTCGGCATGGCTTCGAATCCCGCCGCGCCATTGAGCGAAGCTTCACGCCGGATGCTGGAATTCTGGAATGCGCAGGGCGTATACGAGGCCAACGCGCCGACGGCCATCGGCTCCGTCGCGGCGATAGGCGCGGCCCAGGCAATCGGAGCGCAGATCGCGGCGGGACTGCTGCCGATCCAGTTCGTGCCGCAAGCCATTGCGGGGCTACCGCTGCCGCCGATCTTTCAGGCCACGGTCGGCGCACTGCTGTCCCAGAATCCGGCGGTCATCGCGCAGGACGCGGGTCTCGCCGCTGGCGCGCAGGCGTTCGCCGCGATCGCGAACGTCCTGACGCCGGTGCCCGGCTTCGGTGAGACGCGCTTTGTTACTGGCAGTCCGAGCGAAGCCCAGTGGCGGGAAATGAGCGGCCGGGCCGGTTTCGACTTTCAGATCGACGACAGCACCATGGTCTACGGATTCCTGAGTCGCGGCTACAAGCCCGGAGGCTTCAATCCGGCCATCCCGCCGGCGTTCCAGGATGCGTCCGCGTTTACCTTCGACGCCGAGCAGGTCACCGCTATCGAGGCCGGTGTCAAGAGTACGTTGCTGGACGGTGGACTGGTTCTCAACGGCTCAGTGTTCAGTTACGACTACACGGGCCTGCAGGTAACCCGGCTCCGGAACAACAGCTCGATCAACGAGAATATCGACTCCGGCATACGCGGACTGGAAGTCGAAGGGCGTTGGCATCCAGAGGGGATGCCGGGCTTCGCGGTAGATTTCGCGTACGGGTCGCTCTTCACCGACATCAAGGGCAGCCGATCGGTCGATCCCATCAATCGGACCGGAGGCAACTCGGAGTTTGTTCTGCTGAACAACATCGATCCCGGTTCGCTCACCGGCGTGAACTACGTCGCGCGCGAGTCCCAGATCACTGCGGCGCTCGTGGCTGCGGCGCTCCAGGTGCCGGCGGCCCTCGATGTTCGCAACGGGTTGACGGTTGCGTCGGTTTCCTACCCGGCGAATGCTGCGGGGGTATCGATACCGGCCTTCTTTTCGCGAAATTTCCTGGCGGCCGCCGGCGTTGAAACCTCGGACGGCATTCCCGTCGATCTCGATGGCAATGTGTTGCCGAACGCGCCTCGGCATACGGTCAAGGTGGGAGTGTCCCATACCTGGAATACGGGGCCCGCTGCGTTGCTGACGCTCAGGTGGGACTACTACTGGCAGAGCGACTCCTACGCGCGCGAATTCAATACCGTTGGCGACGAGATCGACAGTTGGGGCCAGCACAACCTGTCGCTGATCTACGAGAGCGGCGGCAACTGGTCGGCGAGAGCCTGGATTCGCAACGTGCAGGACAAGGAAATCGTGACGGGCAAGTACCTCACGACCGACACCTCCGGTTTCTTCCGTAACTACTTCCTGACGGAACCGCGCATATACGGCTTGTCCGTGCGATTCGCTCCCGGAGGATAGAGGCCCGTCAGGTCGCAAAAGATACGGCGTTTGGCGAGCGCGACGGTCCGATGTAGCCGGTGCCCTGTATCCAGGGTCACCGGCTAGGGGCCTGCGCCTTAGAACGGAACGCCAGTGCCGATCAAGGCGCAGGATCGTAGGTGGGCTTGGGCGGGGGTAAAATGCGGTGCCCGTCAGGGCGACGGATTTTATGGCGCTAGTCGGATTTGACTCGCGCGAATTTCTGCAGCGTTGCGCAGTCGAGCGGCACCAAGCCGCGATTGCGCGCAACGCTGACGATCACTTCGGCGACGTAGAGATCGCCTTTCGAGTCGGCCCAGATTCCGTGGGGTGCGAAAAAGTTGCCCGCGCGCACCGGATCCCCGCTGCCGAAGCGTGAAACCAGGCTGCCGTCGAGGTCGACCGTACAGACGCTTGCAGGCGGCGCGTGGGGCGGCATTTCGGCGTCTGCGGCCCATCCGCCGAGTTCGGCAACGTACATCAAGCCGGCGCGGTGATCGATGAACAGATCGTCGGGTCGGCTGATACCGGCCCACTCTGTCAGGTACTCGCCCCTGGGCGAGAACACCTGGATCCTGGAGTTCTCCCTGTCGGCGACGAGCACACGATCATCCTCATCGATGGCGATACCGTGGGGTAGGCGAAACTCTCCCGGACCGGAACCGGGTTCGCCCCATGAAAAAAGATGTTCGCCGTCGGCGGAGAATTTGTGCACGCGCGCGTTGCCATAGCCATCGGCGACATACAGATCCCCGACGCCGTCCAGCGCCACGTCGGTCACGCGATTGAACGGATCACCACCGTGCTGTACGGGAATCCGACCCTGAACGTACCCGGTATCGGAGGGTTGGTCCTTTTCGCCGAGGGTTCTTAGCAGGGTGCCGTCGGGAGAGAAGATGCGAACCGTATGATCGAAGTTGTCCGCAGCATAGATGCGGTCATCGGGACCGATATGGATGCCGTGCGCATTGGTAAACAGTCCCTCGCCCCAGGCGTCGAGGAAATTCCCGTCGGCATCGAATACGATCATGGGATGTTCGCCGCGATTGAAGGCGTAGACGCGGTCTTTCGAATCCGTGGCCACGCCGGCGACTTCGACGAAGCTCCAGCCTTCCGGCAGCTTCTCCCAACCCTCGATGACCTCGAACGCGACGTTTTCCTTCATGGCTGATCACCTGGTGGATGCGCCTTCCGGCCGGACGCTCCTTCTGCCGGACCGGAGTTCTCCATGGACGGCGAGCGGGGCCGAAGGCGCCGACTGTGGGGCGCTGCTGGTATGCTCGATCAGCGTACCACGTTGATTGGAGATCGGTCATGACGGCTGCCCGACACAGGCCCCACTTCGGCGTTACCGTCCCGCAGATCAAGCGCCCCTGGGTGGCTGCGGCGGAAGCATCCCGGAGTTTTGAGGCGATGGGCTATGACTCGCTGTGGGTCTGCGACCACCTCTACGGTCCACAGTCGCCACAGATACCGATCCTGGAGGCCTGGTCGATGATCGCCGCCATCGCCGCCATCACGCAGCGCATCGAGATTGGCACGCTCGTCACCCCTGCGGGAATGCGCAATCCCGCGCAACTCGGCAAGGTGATCGCGACGGTCGACAACATCGCGGGCGGGCGCGTTATCGCAGGGCTGGGCGGTGGCTGGATGCCGAGGGAGTTCACGGATTTCGGTGTGCCGTTCCTGTCTGTCCCGGAGCGCCTTCGCCAGTTGGGAGAGACCATCGAACTGTTGAAGCGAATGTGGGGCGAAGAAGAATCCGTGACCTACACGGGCGAGTTCGTGAGAGCGGAAAACGTGGTCTGCCAGCCGAAGCCACCCCGACGGGTACCCATCCTTGTTGGCGGAGCGGGTGAACAGGTCACGCTGCGGATCGTCGCCCGGGAGGCTGATATCTGGAACAACCTGGCGAGCCATCAGGCCGATCTTGGCCGCAAGATGGATGTGTTGCGACGGCATTGCGACGAACTGGGGCGCAATCCCTCCGAGATCATCGGCAGCCAGCAGTGCCTGGTCACCATCGCGCCCAACGAAGCCGCAGCCAAGCCGATGGCGGACACGGCGGCGCGCATTTTTGGTGGACACCTGGGCGATCCGAAGGGTCCGCTGGCGATAACCGGCACGCCGGAGCGCTGCTCGGAGCAGATCGACAAGCACATCGCGCTCGGCTGCACGATGTTCATCATCGAGTTTTTCGGCAGGGACACCCAGGAGCCCGCCCAGCTCTTCGCGGAAGAAGTGATGCCGAACTTTCGTTGACGGCAGGACGCGCGCCTCGGCGTTGCTAGAGCAGCGCTTCCACCTTGTCAGACGGCCGCGCGATGACGGCGCGGTCGCCGCGGACCACGACCGGCCGCTGCATCAACCTCGGGTGCTCCAGGAGCAGGGCGACGACGCCATCTTCGGTGGTGTAGTCGCCGGCGTTCAGCCCGAGGTCCTTGAAGTTCTTGTCCTTGCGCACGAGGTCCGCCGGCGGATCGTCGATCATGCCGATGAACTCGCGTAGCGTTTCCTCGCTCAGGGGCTCCTTGAGATAGTTGATGACATCGAACTCGACGTCTCGCTCGCGCAGGATTCCCAGCGCGCCGCGTGACTGGCCTCAGCCAGGGTTGTGGTAAAGGATGATGCGTTCCATGGGGTTCTCCTTGCATCCGGTTTCGAGTATAGCGCCGCTCGCCGCATTTGCGCGGACTTGCCCGAGCCTGATGGTTCGCCCCAACCGAGCGCCCGTCATCCCGTTGATCCTGCCGCGGTCGTCCTATCGGTGCCGGGGTGAAGGGGCGCAATCCCGGCCGCCCAATCGCGAACGCCCGGGCGGGAAACGCACCCATGCCCACACGACCAGCAGCGCAAAGACGGTATAGGCCACGATGAAAGCCCAGGCGGGAAGGTCGTAGTACAGCATCCGATGCAGCCAGTACTGGATGAAGCTGCCTTCGTAGGTGGGTTGGCCAACCTGGATTCGAAGCCACATCTCGAGCGTGGTCAGGGGACAGACCATGCCAAGCCACGTTTGCGCCACGACAAAACCGATGGCGGCCAGGTGTACCCCTCGAAACCAGGTGTTCCTTATCCAGGCCCACCCGAGATGGCCGCCGCAAACCGTTAACAGGAGCCCGCCCACGACAAAGGCGACGAACAGCACGTGTGCCATCAAAACTGCGTCGGCCAGATATTGACTGACGTAGCGCACTCGCTGCTATTCGCCGTCCGCCCGGCGGGCCCTGATTGCCGGCGGATAGATCTTGTCCGGGATGCGTTTGAAGTAGTTGTCCACGACGTCGAGACTGTCGCGTATCTTGAGGAAGTCGTGCCGCGGAATCACCAGCACACGCGTGTCCTCGACGGCGGTGAGCGTGCCCTGGGTCTTGAAGTCTTCCACCAGGCTGCGTTCGCCCCAGTGATCGCCTTCGCCGACGATGCGAACGAAGTCCTCGTAGCCGCCGGGAACACGCGATTCGAGACAGCCGGAGACAACGACGTAGAGGCCATCGACGATGTTGCCGGTATCGAACAGCACGTCGCCCTTGGCGAGGTGGACGAAGTACGAACCGCGCTCTTCCCGCGTGTCGAGCTGGACCAGGTTGCGCGGCAACACGTAGTCGAAGGCCCAGTTCAAGGCGACCCGCAGCTTGGTGGATAAACCGGGCAGCATGGATATGTAAAAACTCCGCCACAGCAGCCAGGCGATCAGCCCGGACATGCGGACGCCAAATACTTCCGCGACGCCCTGGTAGTGTCCGAGAGACGCCATCGCGCCTCTGGTCGAGTGGTCGAACGGTTCGGGTGCCTGTCCTTTCAGCACGGCGGCGATGTTGCGGGCAACGCATTTCGCTTCGCGCAGGGCGAACTGCGCGGTTGGAGGTGCATAGCCGTCGTCTCCGAGGGGCACCAGGGCGCAGTCCCCGAGTGCCCATACGCCGTCGTACCCAGGGACCGCCAGAGTCGCTGCCGTCTCCACCTTGCCCCGATCAAACGGGAGTCCCAGTGAACGCATCAACGGCGTCGGCGCGTTGCCGACAGTCGTCACCACCGTCTGGGTGGGAATCTTCTCGCCGTCGACGGTGACAACGGCGCTGGCGGTTGCCTCCCTCAAGCTCGTCCCCGTCATCACGTCGATCCCGCGTGCAGAGAGTCTCGCTCCGGCGTAGTCTCCAAGCTTGTCCGGCAGTTCAGGCAACAGGCGCGGACCTCGCTGGATCACGATCACGCGGATCTCGTGTTTCCCAACATTCGGATAGAAACGCAACGCGCCGGCGATCATGTCGGCGAGTTCTCCCACCACCTCGACGCCGGAAAACCCGCCGCCGGCCACGACGAAGGTGAGCAGCCGGCGTTTCAAGTCCTCATCGTCGGTAATGTCGGCATTCTCGAGGCACTGCACCACGTGGTTGCGCAGACGGAACGCATCCGCCAGGTCCCGCATGGTCATGCTGTGTTCCGCGAATCCGGGGGTGCGCGAGAGGTCCGTTGTCTGCCCCAGCGCAACCACGAGTTGGTCGTAATGCCGGATTACCGGCTGCCGCTTGGCGCCCTGGAGCAGTTCGACCGTCTTCGCCTGAAAGTCGACTTCGCGCACCGATCCCAGCCGAACCGCCGTCTTCGGCAGCATGAGCCGCAGCGGCGTTACGGCGTCGAGGGCGTTGATGGTTCCCGCGGCGACTTCCGGCAATAGCGGCTGAAAGACGAAGTAGTTGCGATCGCAGATGAGTTCCACGGAAACGTCGTGGGGCAAGGCGCGGTGCAGATACCTGGCACTGAAGGCGCCGGCGAAACCACCGCCAAGAATCACTACGTTGCGGTCATCATCGGGCGTGGCCATGATCGTGCCCTCAGGGTGGCGGCTATCGCCGCATCAGGCTCCTGCCCGTTGGTCGTCGGATGGTCTGTACATTACGCGGAACCGGTACATTGGTTTAGTGTAGCCGCTTGCGCGGCGTGCGGCGGACACTTCGCGCGTCCTGCGGGAGGTGGGTGCGTTTGCGTGAACAGCGGCGGTGACAGCGAAGACTTGCGACGAATACAGTGGCGCAGCCGACGCGGCATGCTTGAACTCGACCTCTACCTGGTCCCGTTCGCCGCGCATCGGTACGCCGGCTTGACGCGCGCCGATAGGGCGGCATACCGGAAACTCCTGGAGCACGGGGACTGGGAGATTCTCGACTGGCTGCGGCGGGACTCCGTGCCATCGCCGGATCTGGCACGCATCGTCACGCTTGTCAGGGAAGCGGGCGCGCGGGACTGAACACCTGCGAAGACCTGGGGCGTCTCTGTGCGATGCGCGTTTCGACCTCAGCCGATGTTCCGGGAAAAGAACTTGCCGATGCCGGATAGCGCTTCCTCGGACTCGGGCAAATGGGCGTAGACCTGGAACACGTGAAATGCGCCATCGAAGGTGACGAGGTCCACCGGTATCCCGACCCTGCGGGCACGTTGCTCGAGACGGGATGCGTCATCGAACAGGTCTTCCGTCGCGTCAACCTGGATCAGCATCGGCGGCAGCCCGCTGAGATCACCGAACAGCGGCGAGATTCCCGGCGTATCGAGTGGCTGTTCCCCGGCATACTTCGCCGCTGTATCGAGGAAAAAGCTCCTGGCTTCGGTTCGCATGCTGTCGCCGCTGGCCGTGAGGTCGGTCCACGGCGACAAAAGCGCGGCGCAGCCGGGCATCGGCATCCCCGTGTCCTTCAGCGCCAGCATGCACGCCAGGGTCAGGCCGCCGCCCGCGGAGTCGCCGGCAATCATGATGTGATCCGGGTCGGTTCCCTGGGCAAGGACCTCGAATGCGGCGACGGCGTCTTCGACCGCGGCAGGGTAGGGGTGCTCGGGTGCCAGCCGGTAGTCCAGTCCAAGGACCACCGCATTGCACGCGACCGACATACGCGCCATCAGGGAATTGTGGGTGTCGAGCGACCCCATGACATAGCCGCCGCCGTGGAGATACAGGATCGCCCGGTCCGTGCGCGCGCCGTCGGCGACGTACTTTCTCGCTGGTCGACCCGCGACTTCGAGGTCGCCAATATCGACGTTGGAAGGAACCGGCTGATCGGATAGCCCGTCCTCGACACTGGCGCGGCATTCCTGAATTGTTCGCTGCTCCCGCCTTGGGGCTGTTCGCATCTTTTCGAGGTGGGCGCGCATCTGTTCACTGGCCATGGATTCCTCCGTCATCTGGTGAATTGGGTTGCAAGTTCGGGGCGCTCTTCGAGGGTCACAACATTGGCCACGCGCGCCTGGAGATGGCCGGGAATCAGGCCATCAATTTCTTGGCCAGGGCTTTCAGCCGTTCGGTGCCATGACTGATGCGCACACCCTCGGCCAGCTTCCCCGCCAGGGTTTCCTCGGTGCAACTGTCGAGGAAGAAGATGCCTGCGGCCTTGCAGGCGTCCAGCACGCGCTGCCGGGCAGCTACCAGTTCGGGCCGCCCGAGGTCGGAGGGCACCTCCCGAAAGCCGTACGACATGGCCATGTCCGCAGGCCCCCACTCGGCGAACGCCACGCCAGGGACTTGCGCGGTTTCAAAGGCATTCTCCAGTGCCTGCCGATTCTCGATCTTGAGGCCAAGCAACAGTTCCCCGTCCGGATTGAGCGGCCACGGGTCCGCGCATTCCAGGTATTGCCCGGGCGTCGTGCCCCAGACGGCCGCGGCGGCCGCCTGGCCGCCTGATCCCCGCGTGCCATCGCGGAAGGTATAACGCATGGCCTCGACCACCGCGGCTACCGCCTCGGGTCGCTCGGCGTGGCAGAGCAGGAAGCCGTGCACGCCGGTGGCAAGCAACTGGCGCACTTGCCAGGCGTTGGCCCTCACCAGATCCGGGTTCCGGCCTTCGAAGGGAAGTTCCACGAGCACAATGGGCGTCGGGGTGCGCACCGACGCCATGCCCTGCATGAACCGGTTGAGGCCCGGGATGTCCAGCGGGCCGTGCTCCATGCCGATGTTGATGTAGTCGGCCCAGGTCTCTGCCATCGCCATCCCGGCTTCGAAGGTGAGTTCGGCGCCGGTGTGGCTACCGGTATAGAAGACCGGTTGGTCGTTGGCCAGCCGGGCAATGGTGCCGTTGATGCGTGAGGACACTCGGCCCTCCTTGGGTGGGCCTTCTATCAACCGTCAGACGTTTCTTCTTCGGCTTCGGCCCTGGTGGTGTCGCCAATTCTCCTGGGCCGCTTCCACCTGTGCCGGTTCTCGTTGGCATCGTCGATGAGCCGCTGCATCGAATCCATTGTCCGCTCGTCGACCTTCAAGCCCGGCTGGTCAGGGTCGCCGCCTCCCGGGTGGAACTCCAGCAGTTCGGCCCCGTTCGGGCCGCCGGTGTACTTGTACGGCATGCCGGCGGGTATGAAGAACCCCGATCCGGGTCCGAGGCTGCGCCTGCCGACGATGAGTTCGCCATTGGTGACGTAATAGAGACAGTCGCCGCTGCCCGGATGGCTGTGTCGGAATAGCGGGAAACCGGGTCCGACCCAGATGTGCGTCAGGCTGCAGCCTCTTCGCGGGCGCTTGCCGCGGTTTTCCATGCCGCCTTCGGCGAAAAGTCCCGTTATCACCATGCCCCCGGCATAGGATTTGAGCACCTCGGTCATTTTGTCGCGAACTTCTTCATCGCCATACTTTTCGATGAGATCGCTCATTTCCCAATTTGCCGTAGCCTGCGACCAGTCGGCGCGTTGCCATGTGTAGCGCTCGTTCATCTCGGGATTGGCGAAGATCTCGAATCGTCGACTGGGGAGGTTGCGGGCTTTCGGTCTGTCGACTTTATCTTTGGTGGTGGCCATCTACTCTCCTTTCCTGCCGCAGATAGCTTAACGCAAGTTTGGCCTGCCGGTCGCAAGAGGCCGGCCACTATAATTCGCGGAATCCGGGTGTCGTGACAATGGTGGAACGGACGGAATCGAGTATTGGGGAGGTCGGCGGTATCGCGCTTCGCGTGCGCGACCTCGGACGCACCGACTATCGAACGGTGTTCGACGCGATGCGCGCGTTCACCGATGCACGGGATGCGAACTCAACCGACGAGATTTGGCTGACGGAGCACGAGGCCGTCTTTACACAGGGCCAGGCCGGCAAGTCGGAACACGTGCTGGCGCCCGGCGACATTCCGGTCGTGGCCACGGACCGGGGCGGACAAGTCACCTATCACGGACCGGGACAGATCGTCGCGTACACGATGTTCGACGTCGGCCGCATGGGTATCGGCGTTCGGTCCCTGGTAGGCGGCATCGAGGGTGCCATCATCGCGGTATTGCGCGGCTGGGACATCGAGGCCGAAGCACGCGGCGACGCCCGAGGCGTGTACGTCCAGGGCCGAAAGATCGGCGCCCTCGGTTTACGTGTTCGACGCGGATGCGCATACCACGGCCTCGCGCTCAACGTGGCGATGGACCTGGAACCATTTTCTCGCATCAACCCGTGTGGCCTGGTGGGGATGGATGTCACGCAAGGCTCCGATCTCGGCGGTCCTTCGGATCTGACCGTGGCTCGGGCGGCGCTGGTGCGCGAACTGGCCCTGCGTTTCGGCTTCGACCCATCTGCGGCCTATCCTGATCGCTGGGTCCGGGACGTTGCGGTGGAGCCAACACCGCCGCATTGAAGCCAGCGGGTCGTAGCGTCAGCCTGGAGATTTTGGGACGTAGCGGACGTTCGGTATTCCTGCGAAGTCGCTATCCTGGGTCCACAGTGTTGCTCCGGTGACGCGCGCTGTCGCGAGAATGATGCCATCCGCCATCGCTAGTTGCCCTTCGTGCGCAAGCCGCGCGGCCTCCAGCGCTAGGGCGGATGACAGGGGGATTTCCCGACCGCGACCCATCAGCGCGGCGACGCGAAGCGCATCGTCCTCACCGCGCTCGCGTAGCACGACCCGGAATACCTCGTACATGCTCACGGTGGGGACGACGAGCCGGCTTTCGTCGGACAGTGGATCGGCGAAGATTCCGCCGTTGGGGCCGTCGGTGAAGTATTCGATCCAACCCGAGGAATCGACCAGATTGGCCGTAGCCATCGTCAGAGGTCGCGGTCAGGTTCGCGCTCGAAATGCGGATCCATCCCGGCGAGGAATCCTCTCATCTCGCTGACTTTGCGCAGCGGGACGAGTTCTATACGATCGCCGTAGGGAACAACCTGCAAGCGATGGCCGGGTCGTATGCCAAGGGATTCGCGCACCAGTTTGGGTATGACGACTTGGAATTTCGAGGACACTTTCACTTGTTCCATGCTGTTTTATCGATCAGGAAAACGTTTTACGACTGTATCACAGGTCATTGATCGGCAAACACCATTCCGACCTTCATTCGTCCGCATGGAGGGCGCTAATGCTCTTGATCGAGGTTCACGCGCCCGCTACTTCATCCAGGAACGGCTCCACCGCCGCAAGGAAGCCTGGGGTGTTCTGCGAATGCACGTTGTGCCCGCAATCTTGAACGGTCACCAGGCGCGCGTCGGGCAGCGTGCCTGTCAGTCGTTCGCCCGCCTCGGGTGTGAACACGTTGGAGTTTTCGCCGCGCACCACCAGGGTCGGGCGTGTCAGGGCGCTCACATCCTCGAGACTGATCGCGGTACGGGAATTCGCCGTCCGGCGATGGTCGTTCTTGCTGACGAACTTGCCGTCGGCGCGCTGGAACATGTTGTATTTGACCGTCCGCTCGACGTGCTCTCGCTTGCGGTAGGGATCGTAGGCGACGACGTTGTCGACGAACTGTTCGAGATTGTCGAACTCGCGGTTGTTGCGAATAAAATTGCGGATTGTCCTGCCGCCCGGCGCATTCATTTCGGGGCCTGAATCGACCAGGACGAGCGCGCGGGCGAAGTCGGTCTCCCGGAGCGCTGCGAGAAGGGCGACGCGTCCCCCCATCGAATGGCCGATGACGATCGGCCGCGTCAGTTCGCGATCGCTAGCGAAGGCGATCGCGTCGTCTGCCATCGCGACCGTCGAGTAGTCGAGTTCGCGGCTCCACTCCGAGTCACCGTGGCCGCGTTGATCAAGCGCGAATACGTGGTAGGACGATGCGAGGGCAAGACTGACGAGATCCCACGAGTGGGAGGATTGGTTCGTCCCGTGCAGCAGCAGGACGGGTGGCGCACCGGGGCTTCCCCATTCCGTGAAGTGGAATCGAAGCCGGCGCACGACGGTCTGCCGGGAGCGATAGGCGATGTCCCTGCTGTGCGCGATCCCTAGGTCTGCCGCGCTCTGGCACAGGCTGCGGAACTCGTCGGTTTCGGTCATTTCGTGGGGCGAAAGGTCCGCCGCGAATTCGTTCTGGTACATCAGGTTGCGTGGTCGGCGCCGGGTGATCGGAAGTCGCGAAGTGTATCTCTTGTGGGTTGACGCTGCCGCTATCGGCCCGTCGGCGGGGTGAGGAGTGCCACGAGAAGCCGGATCTGCGTGTCGTCGAGCCGTTCGCCGAACGCCGGCATCTGGCCGTTTCTTCCCATGGCGATGGAGTGCCGTATGGCGTCGATATCGTCTCCATAGAGATAGACGCCGTCGGCGAGGTTCGGCGCGCCGAGAAGTGGGTTGCCGGCGCCGTCGGGACCGTGGCACGCCGCGCAGAACTGCATCCAGGCAGTCTGGCCGGCATGATTCTCCGCTGCTCCCCGCGACAACGCCAAGGTGTAGTCGGTGAGTTGGTCGACGCCGTCTTCCCCGAGCACCTGCAGCCAGCCGACCATGACGGCGTGGCGTCCGTCCCGAATCGACTGTTCGATCTGCTCGGCGCCGCCGCCCCATTGCCATGCGTCGTCCGTGAGGTCCGGGAAGTAAGGGGTCAGTCCTTTCGCGTCGTAACCGTGGCAGACGGCGCAGTTGCGGTCGTAGACGCGTTGGGCGGATGCCATCAGCGCGTGGTCTTGCGAGAGTTCCTGGATGTCTGCCTCCGCCGCCAGTCGTCGCGCCACGCCGAATTCGCTCTCGAAGTCCGCGATGCTGCTCTCGAGTTCGCCCCCCTGGGACCATCTCAGCGCGCCCGCGTGACTGCCCAGGCCGGGATACAGCATGAGGTAGAGCACGGAGATGACGAGCGACACGAAGATCAGCCAGAACCACCATAGGGGCGCGGGATGCGCGCCTTCCCGCAGTTCGCCGTCCCAGACCGGCGAATCCTGTTCGGTATGCGTGTCGGCGGCAAAATAGACGCTGTAGATCAGCCAGCCGAGGCCGGCCAGGCTGGCGACCGTGATCGTGGCGATCCACCCTGTCCAGAAATCGCTTGGCAATTCAGCCACGGGCGTCTCCTTCGTGGGGATCTGCGCTGGTCCCGGTCGCGGGTTGCTCATCCTCCAGCGGAATCCGCGCCGAGTGGTCGATGACCTCGTCCGACCCCCGGTAGAAGACCCAGGCGGCCAGGACGACCATGAACAGCATCACGACCATGTCGCCGATGAAGATGAACCAGGTCATGGCGCCGCTCCATCACTTGAGACGCCGAGACCCTGCAGGTAGGCGACAAGCGCGTCAACCTCCATCATTCCTTCCAGGGCCTGGGGCGCGCCCTCGATCTGGGCTTCTGTGTAGGGATGACCCACCATCCTGAGTGCTCGCATCTTCCTCTGGATCGTATCGCCGACGTTTGCGGGCCGTTCGCCCAGCCACGGATAAGCCGGCATGATCGAGTTGGGAACCACGCTTCGCGGGTCGAGGAGGTGCAGCCGATGCCACAGGTCGGTATAGCGTCCACCCACGCGGTGCAGGTCGGGTCCGGTACGCTTCGATCCCCACAGGAACGGCCGGTCGTAAGCCGATTCGCCGGCCCGGGAATACGGCCCGTAGCGTTTAATCTCCGCCAGCAGGGGCCGGACCTGTTGCGAATGACAGGTGCCGCAGCCCTCCCGGATGTAGATGTCCCGACCCGCCAACTCTGCCGGGCCGTAGGGTCGCGCGCCGGCCTCCGGCGCGACCAGCGACTCCTGCATGACGCTCGGCAGCACCTGCACCAGGCCGCCGATGGCCGAGACGAACAGGATGCCGAAAATCAGCAGTCCGGCGTTCTCTTCCAACTTTCTGTGCAGACCGACCGCGTTCATGGTTGCGACTCCGAATCGGACGCGGGAGGCGATGCCGACACGGTGCGCCGTCCCCTCATGGTCATGAACAGGTTGTACGCGAGCAACCCTGCCCCGGCGAGGAAAACGATCCCGGCGACGAGCCGCAAGGCATAGTAGGGGGCCATGCTGGCCATGATGTCCTTGAAGCTGAAACTCGGTTCGCCGATCTCGTCGAGGCTGAGCCACAACAGGCCCTGGGAGACGCCGGCGCCCCACATCGCCAGGACATAGAGCATCGTCCCGGCCAGCGCGAGCCAGAAGTGGATGTTGGCGAGTCTGACGCTGTAGAGCGCCGTACCCATGAGGCGCGGCACAAGGAAGTAGAACGTGCCGAAGGTGATCATGGCGTTCCAGCCGAGCGCACCGGAGTGCACATGACCCACGGTCCAGTCTGTGAAATGACTGACCACGTTGACGCTCTTGATGGCCATCATGGGACCTTCGAACGTCGCGAGCCCGTAGAACGCGAGGGACAGCACGATGAACTTGAGCGCCGGGTCGACGCGGAGTTTTTGCCAGGCCCCCGCCACGGTCATGATGCCGTTGACCATCGTCGCCCAGGATGGCGCCAGGAGGATGAGGCTCATCACCATGCCGAGGGACTGCACCCACTCGGGAATCGCGCTGTAGTGCAGGTGGTGCGGCCCGGCCCAGATATAGCTATACGTGAACGCCCAGAAGGCGATGATGGACAGCCGATAGCTCCAGATGGGCCGGCCGGCATGCTTGGGCAGGAAGTAATACAGCATGCCGAGGAATCCGCCGGTCAACAGGAAGCCGACGGCGTTGTGTCCGTACCACCACTGCACGATGGCGTCCTGGGCACCGGCGAACAGCGAATAGGACTTCGATATCGACACGGGTATGGCGAGGCTGTTGACGATGTGCAGCATGGCGATGACGATGATGAGCGCGCCATAGAACCAGTTGGACACGTAGATCGGCTTGATCCGGCGTTTCGCGATGGTGCCGAAGAAGACCACGGCGAAGCACACCCAGACGACGGCGATGGCGATGTCGAACGGCCACTCCAGTTCGGCGTATTCCTTGCCGCCGCTCCATCCCGCCAGCAGTGAAATCCCGCCACAAAGCACGCCGATCTGCCATGCGAAGCAGCAGAACCAGGCGAGTCCAGGCGCGAACAGCGGCACGTGGCAGGTCCGTTGGACGCTATAGAACGCGGTGCCCATCAACGCGGACACGCCGAATCCGAAGATCACGGCGTTGGTGTGCAGCGAACGCAGTCGGCCGAATGACAGCCACTCCCAGCCGAAGTCGAGGCTCGGCCACACCAGTTCCGCCGCGATGTATACGCCCGCGGCCATGCCGAGGAGCGACCAGATGATGGAGAACGCGACCAGCGCCGTGACAACGCGGTCGCGATAGGTTTCCCGGATGGGTCCCCGAATGGGTTCAGCAGCAGCTGCGTCCGGTGCATTCGCCATGATCAGACGCCTATGGAGGGGCCGATGCCGCTCGCCCATAGGGCGACGGTCAGGCCGAGCACGGTCACCGCGCCAACCAGCAGGTAGGCGATGAGCGCGGACGCCATCAGCATGCCTCGCTCCGGACCGGTGCCGAGGACGATGGGGAGCCCCTTGTACAGCAGGTACATGCTCCATATGAGTGCCGGGATGAGCGCAAGCAGATTGATGAACACGTGCGGAAACAGGTGGAAGGCGCTGCCGGCGACCATCGGCGCCGCGACTATGCCGACCAGCGCCAGGTGGATGCCGAACCTGCCGTCGGCGCCATAGGTGGGCGCCATCCAACGCCCGACAAACGCGGTGCTGACAAGACCGAAGAGCAGGGTGAAGAAGTACCCGATGCTGACCAACGTCAGCGCATCGCTGGGCAGGTAGAGGGGTTGTGCCGCACCGAGTCTCCAGCCGAAGGTCGACGCGCCGATGAATGCGAACACCGGTGGCAGCAGGGCCAGCCAGACAATCTGCCGGAAGAACACGGCAAGCGGGTCGGGGTCCGTCCGCGCAAGCGTCTCAAACGCGTCGGTCGGACTGCGTATGGCCCTGATGAGCGAAGACGAATATGGCATCGATCACACAGCGGCTGAACGACAGGCCAATCATACCGCGCTCCGACAGGCGGCGACGCTCAAGACGCGAGCAGAGACCGCCCTGCGGTTCGTTCGCTGCTTCAGGTGTCGTCCGCGGAGGAACGTTGCGTGGCCAGCATGGTCTCTACGCGGGCAAGTAGCTCGTCGCCCGCCTGAGGCCGTGCAAGCAACAACCACTCGCTTACCCTGGCGAAGTCCTCGGCCTCGGTCACCCCGTCCAGCAATGCGGCCAGAGAACTGCCCGTCGCGGTATCGAACTTCAACGCCGCTTGACGGCTCAACAGCGACCGGGTCGCCCGTTGCTCCGCCGCCTGGGCTCGCCGCTCTGCCCCCTCGGCCCGTTGCTCCGCAGCGCGGCGACCCGCGCCTTCTTCCTCCGGCGTCGGCAGGTCACGCCCCGTGGCCGGATCGAAAAGCCTGAGTTCGGAACCCTTGAGCCATAGGAAGAGAGCCAGCGCGTCGCTGCGCAAACCCGGTTGGCCGTTGGGCAGCGCGGCATCGCGCATCTTTCGATAGCGCTTGCCGTGCAGTTCGAAGCCCTGCAGCGGCGGCGTCAGCCACTCGCCGCGAGGGTCGTACAGGAAGTACTCACGCACGCTCCACCGGGCATAGCGTTGCCGCTTTGTGCGCTCGTCTTCACGTCGAGTAGACGCCGAGGTGATCTCCAGCACGAATGCCGGCGGCTTCTCTTCCCATATCTTGTACAGGTCGCGCACGCCGCGCCTGACACCGAACGCCACGAAAATGTCCGGCGATAGATGCCTGCGCGGATTGCCTGGCTCGTCGAACACCATCAGGTTGGAACCCACGTAGACATCGTCGCGTCCGGCAAGGTGTTTTCTTATGCCGTATGCCGCGCTGGTGAGGCACATATAGTGGCGTTCGGATTCGGCCAACGGCTTGCCGTCCGACGTGGGGTATTCAACGGCGTTCGGTTCGATGGCAAGCGTTTCGCTCAAGTGGGTTCCTCCATCTCGTCCGACCGGCCCCTCGCGCGGTGCCGATGAAAGGTAACATAGCCTTTCCAGCCGTCCCAAACCCGTTCGTTTCGCGGCTGTCGCAGAGCATGTTCGCCTCCCTTGGCACCGTGCAGGATGTCCACGATTGTCCCCGATCCATCGATGCCGCAATGACAGCGAATGACGTGGATCGATGTGAGAATGCGCCCCTGTTCGTGTAGGTGCGCTTGATGTGCCAATGCGGGTCGAGTTCAAGGATGCTGAGCTTGCCCGGGTGATCGGGACCAGGTCCGGATCGGCCAGTCGCCTGCTTTGCCGGGCGAGTCCCGGTACGGTGTAATCTGGTTCCGGTGTCGAGAGTTGGGTCGTGCGATGTGGCATTTGAAGGCGGTTTTCTTTGCAGGCGCGGTGGCGTTGCTTTGGGGATGCACCCCGGAGCCCGAACTCTCGCGTGCGGATGTCATCCGCGTGGCGACAGCCACGGTGGCGACAGACCGGATTCTGGCCGCGGACTCTGAGCCCGGCAACTGGCTCGCGCATGGCCGCACGTATGACGAGCAGCGGCACAGTCCCCTTGCGGGTATCAACGACGAGAACGTCGGCGATCTGGGCCTCGCCTGGTACTGGAACACCGGGGATTCGCGAGGCCTGGAAGCGACTCCGATCGTCGTCGACGGCGTCCTGTTCTCCACGGGCACCTGGAGCAGGGTGTACGCCAACGACGGCCGCACTGGAGAACTCATCTGGCGATACGACCCCGAGGTGCCGAAGGAGTGGGGCAAGTTCGCCTGTTGCGATGTCGTGAACCGGGGCGTTGCCGTGTGGAAGGGGCGTGTCTTTGTCGGGACGCTCGATGGGCGGCTGGTTGCACTTGATGCAGGCACGGGGGAGGTGGTCTGGGAAGTCCTGACCATCGATCGGGAGAGGCCGTACACGATCACCGGCGCACCCAGGGTCGTGAAGGACCTCGTCGTCATCGGAAACGGAGGAGGCGAATACGGGGTGCGGGGCTACGTCACCGCCTATGACTGGGAGACAGGAGAGCAGCGGTGGCGGTTCTGGACGGTGCCCGGCGATCCATCCGAGCCGTTCGAGAACGAGGCCATGGAGACTGCTGCGGCCACGTGGCACGGCGAGTGGTGGGAAATCGGCGGCGGCGGCACGGTCTGGGACTCGATGGCGTTCGACCCCGAACTCAACCTGCTCTACATAGGTGTCGGCAACGGCACGCCCTGGAACCGGGAAATCCGAAGTCCCGGCGGGGGAGACAACCTCTACCTCGCCTCCATCGCCGCGCTCAACCCGGATGACGGCACCATGGCGTGGCACTACCAGACCACGCCCGGCGAAACCTGGGACTACACCGCCACCCAGCACATGATCCTGGCCGACATCGAGATCGACGGCACGTTGCGCAAGGTCATCATGCAGGCGCCGAAGAACGGCTTCTTCTATGTGCTGGACCGCACCGACGGCACGTTCATCTCGGCCGAGGCCTACGTGCCGGTGAACTGGGCGAGCCACGTTGATCCGGCAACGGGCAGGCCGGTGGAAATACCCGGTGCCCGCTACTCCGAAGCGGTCCAACTCATCACCCCGTCAGCACACGGCGGCCACAACTGGCATCCGATGGCCTACAACCCGGAGACGGGATACGTCTACATTCCGGCGCTGGAGACCGCCTTCCCCTATGGACAGGCCCCGGACTTCGAATACAGACCGGGGGCGTTCAACACCGGTATCGACATCGTGCCGCTGCTGCCGCCGAAGACGGTCGACGGCCAGGTGGAGGTGTTGCGGAGCATGAAGGGCCATTTGGCCGCGTGGGACCCGGTTGAACAGCGGGAGGTCTGGCGGGTACAGCATCCCACCACATGGAATGGCGGGTTGTTGTCCACCGCTGGGAACCTCGTCTTCCAGGGCCGGTCCGACGGCTACTTCGCCGCCTACGCTGCCGACTCGGGCGCACTGTTGTGGGAAACGCCGGTGCACATGGGGATCATCGCCGCGCCGGTCGCTTACGCCATAGATGGCGAACAGTACATCGCGGTGGTCGCGGGATGGGGTGGCTCCTTCACCGTGTTTTCCGGTGTGCCCCGGCACAAGGGCAACGTGCTGACCGAAGGGCGCATCCTGGCATTCAAGCTGGGTGGCACTGCCGAGTTGCCGCAACCTGCCGTCACGCATGTGAACATTCCGGAACCTCCCGCAATCGACGCCACACCGGAAGTGATCGCGAGCGGCGAACTCCTCTATCACACGTGGTGCTCCTCGTGCCATGGCGCCGGCGTGACGTCTGGTAGTGCCCTGCCGGACCTCAAGTACATGTCCACCGACGCTCACGCACGCTGGGAGTCGATCGTGCGCGCTGGCGTCTATGCATCCCTTGGCATGCCGGGTTTCGACCACGTGTTGAGCGAGGCGGACTCGGCGGCGGTGCAAGCGTACGTCGTGAACCAGACCCGTATTGCCATAGCGTTCTGCGAGTCCGAGTATCCCGACGTCTACCCGGAACTCTTCGGCACGGCGTGTACGAAGCGGGTCGTCGAGCAGGAGTCGTCGGCAGACGAGGCTGCCCCGAACGATTGACGCCGCAGGCGGGCCTCGGAGTCTCAGACTGGAACGGTTATCGGACGCAGTCTGATGGACTGCAGCGACTCCTCCATGCGCTTGGCGACGACGTCCCAGTCGTCGGCCAGCGCGAATCGGCGGCACCCTGCGCGAGGAACCGCGAGGGCTCGCTGTATCGCAGCGCCCAGGTCCTGATCCAAGGCGCCGTCGTTCCGACTTGAGCCGCAAGGAACACAATCCCGACGACGAGCGCTGGGGAACTGATTTCAGGTAGTTTGGTCGTTTAAGCTCTCGATCCGGTCCTTCCACCGAGAGCGACCGACTCGGTCCACGAATGCAAGGTCTGCGGTGACCAGGCGCGTCTCCTTGTCCTCGGCAAGCGCAAGGTACTGGCAATCGTAGACGGGATGATCCAGGACGCAGGCCATTTCGAAAGCCGCCTCGAGCAGTCGTCCTGACGGAATCAGTGACTCGAACCATTGAGGCAGGGCCTTCAGGAAGGCTCTCGCCTGGGCTTCGGGAACGGTCTTGCCCCGCACCCTCCGCCAGGCCGCGTTTGCGCATTCCACGAGGATCATGTCGGGCGCCGAAAACGTGGCATCCGACTCGGCCAGGGCGCGCGCCTCGGAGGAGAGGTTCTCCTCGAAGAACCACTTGCACGCGACGCTTGCATCGATGATCAGGTTCATCGGCTGTCGCGGTCCCGGCGCAGCAGAGTGACGCTGTCTTCCAGGGGACCGGGCGTCATGGCCCGGACGCGGTCGGCCTGGGCGATGAGTTCCGTCCTTTGCGGGCGCGCGGCTTCGCTCAGGATCATTCTCAGTTCGCCTTCGAGCGAACGTCCCCTCTGCTTTGCTCTCCGCTTCAATTCGGCGACTACCCTGGTGTCAAGGTTGCGTACGATGACCTGAGAAACTTGAGGGCTCTCATCGTGGAGGGTGTCGTGAACGATTCGCGTGAAGTGGACGTGCTCCCGGCGCAATAGATGATGCTGCGTAACCTTCCAGCCCGCGTGCATCCAGCTCCGCGCTTGTACGTGCGTCTTGTCATTCGCCCACCAGCCCTGGTGCGCCCGGGCGCTTGGGGGGAGAGGCCTCCCGATAATTGCTTCCACATCGGAGAGGGCGATCGTGCACGAGTCGGCCGACTGGTCGGCCAGGTACTTTCCCAGGGGCTCGTATTTTCCCATAAAGTCCTCCGGAGGGGATTGCTAACAGAACGCTATCACATTTCCCCTGGGCCGTCGGTCAAGCCGGGAGAAGGCACCGCTCGCGGAGCGCGTTCCGCTACCCGTTCTCGATCAGTTATGCAGTCGCGACCGGAGCCAGAGGGCGAGTTCGGTCTCGATCATGCGTTTCGCTGCAACACCTTGCATGACCTGGACCGCCTCCACGGAGTCGAAGTCCAGAACGAATCCGTTGTCGGCCAGGAAGACGCGTCCGGTGACCCAGGCGGTACGTTTGTTGCTGTCGACGAACCCGTGATTCGCCGCCAGTCCGAACATGTATGCTGCCGCCAACTCGGCAGCGTCGGGGTCTCCGTATGCGGCAAGGTTCGCGGGACGAGCCAGAGCGGACTCTACTGCGCCGATGTCGCGTATCCCGTCTGCCCCGCCGTGCTCGGCGAGTTGACGGTCGTGTATTGCGAGCACGACCTGAAGGCCGACCCAGCGCCAGGGACGGCTGGCCCCGTCATTCACTTCTTCGCCAGCAACCGCAACATCTCGCGATCGCCGTGCATGATATCTTCAGCGAGCGCCATCTGCCGTGCGAACTCGGGATCGTAGGGGGTCAGCCGGTACCCACCGTCCGGTGCCTCCGTCAGGAAAAGCGTGTCGCCCTTCTTGACGCGAAGTCTTGCCATGGCCTCCTTGGTGAGGATGATGCCTGACGATGAGCCGACGGTGGTGATCTTGAAGGAGAGCATTCCGTTTCTCCACCTATATAATCAACATTATATAGGTGACATGCATCGTTCCAAGCGAAAAGGCTGTTTTCTTCCTTTTCTTCCCGACCCGATCAGCCGTATAGAGCGGCGACTTGCAGCACCGCACGCTGGTAGTTGCCATAGGCTGCGCTGTAGAAACTGCTACCGGATGGATCAGGGTCGCAGCACTGCTCCGGGTCGCGCTGCAGATGCTGTTTCGTCAGATCGCGAATGTCGGCACCGTCACCTTCAAGCATTGCAAGCGCTTGCAGCGCGGCTCCAAACGCGGCGCCCTCCTCGTTCTTCAGAACCGTTACCGGCGTATTGCAAACGTCGGCAACGATCTGTCTCCAGGTGCTGCTTTTCGCGCCGCCACCGGTGAGTACGACCTCCTTTGCATCGATACCCAGCGCAATCAGTCTTTCAAGACCATGGCGCAGCGCGAACGTGGCGCCTTCGACGACGGACCGCAGGAGGTTTTCCGGGCGAGTATTGCGGGCATCCAGTCCCGTGATACAGGCTTTGGCTTGCGGCAGGTTCGGCGTTCGCTCGCCATTGAAAAACGGCACGGTGATGACGCCTCCGGCGCCGCGCTCCGCCGCGGCGAGTTGCGTCTCCAATCCCGCGATGTCGACGCCGAGGACCTGGCGCACAAGCTCGGTTCCGACCGTGCAGTTCATCGTGCACAGCAGCGGCAGCCAGCCGCCGGTGGATGAGCAAAAAGCGGCAACAGCACCCTCGTGGTCGATGACGGGCTGATGGGTGTATGCGTACACGGTACCCGACGTACCCAGGCTGATGGTGACGACACCGGGCGTCACGTTGCCGGTACCAACGGCACCCATCATGTTGTCGCCGCCACCGGTCGACACCGGAATCCCGGCGGTCAACCCGATCTCCTGTGCTGCGTGTGCCGACAGTGTTCCGATAGGACCGTTGTCCAACCGCACTTCGGGCAGGCATTCGCGCAGGTCCCTGTCCGGATCGATCGCCCGCAGCATCTTCCCCGACCAGTCGCGAGTGCGAATGTCGAGAAACCCCGTGCCCGACGCATCTCCGGCCTCCATGCAGCGCTCACCGGTGAGATAGAAGTTCAGGTAGTCGTGGGGCAGGAGGATCGTATCCATCCTGGCGTATAGGTCCGGGTGCGCGTCTCGAAACCAGCGAACTTTCGATGCCGTATAACCCGGCAGTATGAGATTGCCGACTTCTGCGATGCAGGCTTCGCCGCCTCCGAATGCCTCGACGATGCGATCGCATTCAGCGCCTGTGGACGTATCGCACCAGAGCTTCACCGGTATCGGTACCTCGCCCGATCTGTTGATCGGAACAAAGCCATGCTGCTGACCCGAAACACCGATGGCGACGACGCTCTCCCGCACGCTCTTCTCGACGCTTGCCGTGGCCTTTCGCAGCGCTTCGATCCACCATTCAGCCCGCTGTTCGGCAACGCCGTCATCAGTTTGATACAGGTCCAGGGGCGCGCTGCCGATGGACGCAATCTGACGTGCCTCGAAGTCGTAGAAGACAACCTTGACGCTTTGCGTACCAATGTCGATGCCCAGAACCGTGGTCATGACGCGCCGATTTCCCCAACTCCGCTCCGATCGGAACAACTTTAGCCAGTGAAGACTCGTGACCTGCGCGCTCAAGTGTAGCTAAAGCGGGTTGAGCGCACCCCGCAGCGCGTCTTCGTGGCCGAGGCCGAGGATCCAGGCCTCCTCGGTTTCAACAATCTGGCGTTCTTCCGCGGTAAGGCTCGGATGGCCCTCGAACAACGGGGCCAGCCGGCCCTGTCTGTCGAGACGGGCGAAGGCCTCCGCGTTCACGCGGATTTGGGCAGCATCGAGGATTTCGTCCCGTTTCCTGCGCTGGCGAATCTCGTGCCTGAGGAGAGAAGGGTAGATTTCCGCGATCACGACCGGCGCGTCGGGTGCCGACAACCCCGTCTCAAATGGCCAGATGGCGGTTTGGCAATGGATCCGCGGGTCGTTCGTCAGTCGCTTGAGAGCTGGCAATCCCAACAATACCTGCGAGCCGACGGACCCGGCGTAGGCCAGTTGCCAGACGGTTTTTGCGCCCTGGGCCCGACGATCGGCGATGCGACGATCCGGTGGATGGGTGTCCTGCCGGGTACAAGTGGATTTGCGCGTCGGCACATCGGGATGCTGCCAGCTTGCGGGACGACCCCAGCAGGGCCCGACGCCGGGATAGGCGCGGTTGATCGTCTGGGCCACGTCGTAGCGGTTGTTTGCGTTGTCCCGGGCATCCTGGATTTGTTCATCCAGCCAGTCCCAGAGCGCAAAAGCGGATGTTCGGCCCGTCAAATGCAATGCAACGCCGGCCGGGTATCCGAATGGAAAGTCGAAACCGACGAGGGTGCGGCGGTTGGCATCCACTTCTGCGGCGAGGGTCCCGGCGAGACGATCGATGGCTTCATGGCGCGTCCTCGCGTATTCCGGGTCACACGCGGCGCCGTTCCTGGCCGCGCACCACCAGATGGAGTCCCTCGCGGGACGTACCGGGCTCGGCCTGGAGCGGGCAGACCAGTCGACGATGATGTGGGTGTCGAAGATCATTCAAGACTGATTGATATGGTGGTGTATGTTGCCCCGGATGCGAGCCCACCAGCGATCTGGCGACGAGCCCCTTTGTGCGGCGTCATCGAATCTCGATCAACGACTCCCCATCCCGTAAGGCAGTTCGGATACGGGGAAGGTGCGGTGCCAGCTTGTTTTGCAGCGCGATATTGGTCGTGTTTCCGAGTCGCACCCAGACCACCTGAAGCCCCCCGTGCCGGCGCGCACGGTCTGCGAAATCGCTGTCCTTGGACCAAATGACGGCATTCGTTTCTCTTGCTTTGGTCTCTATTTGGTTGTCCGACGCTTCGCCAAGGTCGAAGTCCGAGACATGTTTCGAAGGGTAGCCATTGTCGGTCAACCATCTCGCCAGCCCCGGCGGCAACTGTGCATCGATCAGAAAACCCACAGGTCAACTGACCAGAATTACGCGGTGCTTGCTTGCGGCCGCGCCGAACGCCAGGGCCGCACGCATGTCCTCCTCGCACAGATAGGGATAGTCGGCGAGGATTTCCGATCTCGAAACGCCATGGGCGAAAAGGTCCAGTATGTCCGATACGCGAACTCGGGTGCCCCGGATATGAGGTCGGCCGCCGCAGATTCCGGTATCGATACTTATTCGATCCCGGACCTCGACGGCCATGATTTCCGCGTCGGTCGCGGAAACCTCCTTGAGCACGCAAATGCGGGCCTCCTTGCGCGGGCCCGAGTGTCCGTGGGACTTCAGGAAGCTGCGCAGGGCATCGTTGAGTTCGGCCCCTCGACGGGTCTCAGGCGGGACAACGACAAACCAGTTCTTGAGCACGGCCTCTGTTGACCGGCCGTCCCGGTGATGCGCTTCCATCAAGTAGGCCCTAGCGTTGTTTCCCGCGTAGCCGATAAATTTCGATGGTGCAAAGCGCCAAGTTCCGTCGTTCGACCTGATGGCGTACCATGCATGCACCTGTTTCATCAGTTTGGCTAGTCTAGGTTCCTTTCGTACTTCGATCTGGTATCGGTCGATGTTGTCTACCGTCTCATCCAGATTGGCGACCACGCTTTCCATCTTCGAACCTCCATCGTGAGCGTGCGTTTGCACCACTTGGAGGAGGGAGACTAGCGAACTACACCATGTAGATCAAACCTACTTTGAGACCGCTTGTCGCGATACGATAACCGCATGACGACGCGTCGGGTCAAACTCGTCCATACCTCCGATGTCCATCTCGATGGCCGCTTCCGCAGCGCGTCGTCGGGCGGTTTCCGCAACTCTGCCGAGCGCGCGTTCTCTCGGGTTATCGATGTCGCGCTCGCAGAGGAAGCCGATCTCCTCCTCATCGTCGGAGACCTGTTCGATCACGGTCGCGTCCTCGACGACGACTTCGACTTCGTGCGCGAACAACTCGCTCGCCTTGCGTGTCCGGTTGTCCTGCTTCCCGGCAATCACGATGTGCATGACGAAAGGTCCGTCTGGCATCGGATTGAATTCGATGCCCATAGCAGCCACAACGGCGGTCATGTCCATCTCCTGCTGGAGACGGACGGCGATTGCCTGGAGTTCGAAGACATCGGCGTGCGCATCTGGGGCAGGGCGATGCAGGAGCATGCGCCCGAGAATGTGCCGCTCAAGGACGTTCCGCCCCGTCATCGCGAGTTGTGGAATATCGGTCTCGCCCACGGCCAGGTGGTGGAGGAGCGGGTCGGCATGGCGTCTTCGCAGATCACCCATGAGGAGATCCGGGATTCCGGCTTCGACTATCTCGCCCTGGGCCATGTGCATGTATGGCGCGATCACAGCCAGGGCTCGACCAGGGCGTGCTACCCCGGCTCGCCGGTTGCCGCCTATGCGAGCGATGGCGGCGGCCACGTCGCGATCGCGACATTGTGCCCGGAGCGCGGCGTCGAGATCCTGCGTTGTCAGGTTGACGAGGCCGAGGCGCCGAGGGAGCAGAAACCGGACGGGTGGTTGATGATGTGAAGGGCGACGACACGATCCACGAACTGGCCGCGCTCGCCCGGGAAAAGACACGCAACCTCGGCGACAACCCGACCGGTTTCTGGGTCGCGTCGATGATGGCGGGGGCCTATGTCGGCATGGGCATCCTGCTGATCTTCTCGGTGGGGCAGACAGCCGACCCGTCGTGGCGCGCCCTGGTCATGGGCACGAGTTTCGGTATTGCCCTGACGCTCGTCATCTTTGCCGGTTCGGAGCTGTTCACCGGTCATGCGATGCACATGACCATGGGCCGGCTCACCGGCACGATTCGAACCCTGGACCTCCTGCGTGCCTGGGGAACGACCTGGGCCGGCAACCTGCTGGGGTCGGGGCTGCTGGGGGCGTTGTTCGTCGTGGGCGGAGGCGGCCTGGTCCTGCAGGAGGGCGGTCAGGATCTGATCCATGCCGTTGCCGAAAAAAAGATGACGGCACCTGCCACGGAGTTGTTCGTCCGGGCCATCCTGTGCAACTGGCTGGTCTGCCTCGCGATCTGGGGTTCGGCGAGGACCGACAACGACGCCGCGAAGTGCATCATCATCTTCTGGTGCCTGTTCGCTTTCATCGCTGCAGGATTCGAGCACTCCGTCGCCAATATGACCGTCTTCGCCGTCTCGTTGTTCTCGGAGCATCCGGAAGGCGTCTCGGTTGCGGGTGCCGCGCATAACCTGGTCTGGGTAACGCTGGGCAACGCCGTGGCCGGCGCCGTGCTGATGGGACTCGGCTATTGGCTCGTCGCCGGACGTCCGCGAATCCACGAGATAGCGGACGACGAGCCCTCGTCGGCGGAAGATCCGGGGTGACGATGCCTCAGGGCGTGTCGCGGTACAGCTTGCCCCGTTTGCGGACAGGATCGAGCAGGGACAGGTCTCCGGACGCAACCTCGTAACCCTTTGGGAAAGGTGGACGCGGCTCCACGCCGAGCGCGTGAAGGACTCGGTCATCCTGGTAGTAGCAGGTCGCGGCCTGCAGCGCGAGGTACTTCAGGAAACCGGGTTCGGCACGCCTGATCTCTTCCACCACGCGAGCCCGGTCGGAGTCCGTGAGCCGCGCGAACGCTGAGCCCGAACGTTCGACGGCGAGCCTGTCGAGGCGGCCGAGATCTTCCCGCAAGGCTGGAAGGAGGTGGCTTGCCGACTCGCGAATATGGTCGAGCACATAGACATCGGCCGCGCTTGGGAAGCGGCCGTCGCCGCTTGCGGGAATGATCATGTCCAGCACCGCCCGCAGCGTCTCGCGTTGCGCTGCCGCGAGGGCGCCGTCGGAACCGATGATTCTGTCGCTCGTCACGCTGTCTCCGAACCGTGCTCCCCAAGTCTATCAATCGCCGGCCCGCAGGACGTTGCGCCTTGCGACCTCAAAGTCATGGGTCCGTTCGACTGGATGCCGTTGGCGTTGCCCGGACCAGGCGACAGGAGTAACTTCCCAAGAATGGATTGCCGCAAGGCAATCGGGGAGGGCAGTCGAATGATTCAAGGCACGATTTTTCTTGTGACCATCGTCCTGATGGCGGTCGTCGTAGGCGTCTTTGTCTTCATTGCGATCAACGCGGGCAAGGAGAGCGTCGACTATGGTCCGGTGCAGGCCAAGGCGTTCGGTATTCGAACCGGCCTGTTCTGGGTGATCGTGGTGGCGGGAGTGCTCATCACGGTTATCACGACGTTGGACCTGCCGTATGCGGCCACGCGCGGAGATGTCGCCGAAGGCGCGGTCAAGGTCCAGGTAGACGGTCGGCAGTGGCTTTGGACCCTGAGCCAGGATTCGGCGACGGCCGATGACACGGTGGTGTTCGAGGTTACCGCCGGCGACGTCAATCACGGACTGGGCGTCTACGATCCGAATATGCGGCTGTTGGGACAGACCCAGGCGATGCCGGGGTATGTCAACTCGCTGCAGCTCACGTTGCGCGAGCCTGGTACGTACAAGCTTCTGTGCCTGGAGTACTGCGGAACTGCGCATCACGCCATGATGAGCAATTTCGAGGTTACGGCACATCCTGATCATGCTTCCGCGACAATCACGCAAGGGAGGGACGGCGCATGAGTGAAGCGACAATTTCACCGCTACCGACATCCGCCCGCGCGGGTGTTCTGACTTACCTGGCTATTTCCGCCCTGGTGTTCGTGCTCATGATGGCGCTTGGCGTGCTGATGCGGGTCGGCCAGGCGGACTGGCTCTGGATGCCGCCCGATATCTTCTACCAGGTCATGACGGCCCACGGGGCCGGCATGGTTGGCATTTCCGGCCTCGCCGGAAGCGCTGTCATGTGGTATTTCCTGCGGCGCTACGTCGACCTGACCGTCGGCATCCTCTGGACCAACCTGGCGTTGTTCCTGTTGGGCGTGGTGTTGATCCTCGGAGGCATATTTGTCGGCGGTTTTGCTGGCGGCTGGACTTTTCTGTTTCCGCTGCCCTCCCATGGAATGGGTGCCTGGGGCAACGTCGGCGCGGCCTGCTACCTGTTGGGCCTGATGTCCATCGGCGTCGGCTTCCTCCTGCTTTACCTGGATGCGGCGCGGGCGATCATTTCCCGGTTCGGTTCCCTCGCGAAGGGCCTTGGCTGGCCTCATTTGTTCGGTCGAGGCGAGGGGGAGCCGCCCCCGCCGACGGTTGTTGCGTCGACCATGGTCCTGATCATCAACACCGCCGGCATCACGGCGGGTGCCGTGGTCCTGGTTCTCATTCTGGTCAACCTGTTCGTGCCGACGTTCGCGGTGGACCCGTTACTGACCAAGAACCTGATCTACTTCTTCGGTCACGTATTCATCAATGCGACGATTTACCAAGCGGTTATCGCGGTGTATGAGATCCTGCCGACATACACGAAGCGGCCGTGGCCATCGAGCCGGGTATTCCTGGCCGCGTGGACGGCATCGACGATCATGGTGATGTCGGTTTACCCGCATCACCTGCTGATGGACTTCGTCATGCCGACCTGGGCATTGATCATTGGCCAGGTGGTTTCCTACCTGAGCGGAATCCCGATCCTGATCGTGACCGCCTACAACGCGCTGACGAATGTGTACCGTTCGGGAATGCGCTGGGACATCGTCTCCGGACTGCTCTTCCTGTCCATATTCGGTTGGGGCGTAGGCATCGTCCCGGCGATCATCGACGGCACCATCGCGGTCAACAACGTCATGCACAACACCATGTGGGTGCCTGGCCATGTGCATACGTATCTGATCGTGGGACTGGTGGCCATGCTGTTCGGTTTCATGTACCACGTCGCGGGCCAGAACGGGGCGACGAAGACGATCGACAAGGTGGCGTTCTGGGTATACGCAGCGGCGGGCATGGCGTTCTCGTTCATGTTCCTCTTGAGCGGCTACGCATCCGTTCCCCGGCGCTTCGCCGAGCACTTGCCCGAGTGGGTGGAGTACAGCGCAAGTTCGTCGGTATTCGGGGCGCTGGTGTTGCTCGCGGCGGTCGTGTTTGCCGTGCGGTTCCTGACTAGCCTGAAGACCGCCAGGACGACATGAGCCGGTGGCTGTCGGCGACAGCCACCGCAGCCGTGCTGCTCGGAGGGTCTTTGGCCCTCTGGGCGGCCACGGACGGGGGTGCCGCCTGGACGGCCGAAAGCGCGCGCCGCCTCGACGTCGCCGAGAGGCCGCACGACCTGCCGAATGCGACGCTGCGCGACGTCGAAGACAGATCCATCGGACTGGCGGCCCTGGAGCGGCCGCTAGCGGTCGTCGACTTCATCTACACCAGGTGCCCAACGGTCTGCGTGGCATTGGGGTCGACCTTTCGCGACCTGCAGGGCGAACTGGTTTCGCGCGGCTGGCAGGACCGGGTGGGGCTGCTCAGTCTGACATTCGATCACGCCCATGACGGGTCCGCCGAGCTTGCGGGCTACCTTGAGCGTTTCGGGGCGGCGCCGGATCTCTGGAACGCGGCGCGCTTCGAAAATGAAGATGATCTCGACGCCGTATTGCGCGATCTGGGTGTCATCGTCATTGAAGAACCGAACCTGGGATTCGTGCACAACACGGCGATTTATCTCGTGGATCGGGGGCGCGTGGTCGGCATTTACGACTTCGCCGACCGATCCGGACTCTTGCAGGCCATCGAGTGGCGTTTGCAGGGCGGATAGCCCGGATTCCACGCGTCCCTTTCGGACCTCGTACCTGGATAGTGGTCGTCCTGGCCGGGTGGGCGGCCATTGCCCTTGGTCCGCCCGGAACATGGTTGGAGGCCAGCCTCGCAACGCATGTGCTGGTGGAGATTCCCCTGTTGGTCGCCGTGGGGTTCGTCCTGGGGCGAAGCGTCGAACCGCATTGGCGCAAGGTGCTGGAACCGCTCAATGGAGGCGGTATCCCCGGCATCCTGATGGTCAGTTTCGCCCTCGCTTTCTGGATGATCCCACGGTGGCTGGACGCGTCGCTGCAGGCGTCCGAGGTCGCCGCTGCCAAGTACATCTCCCTGGTGGTGTTGGCGGGCATGCCCCTCGCCTGGAGTTGGCGCCGGCTGCACCCCATTGCGCGGGGCCTCGTGAAGATAGAGTTTCTGGCGATGTGTTTTCGTCTCGGCTGGCTGTATCTCATCTCTCCGGACCGGCTATGCAATAGTTATCTGATCGACGATCAAGTACTTTTGGGTCAGGGTTTCCTGGTGGTCGGGATCACGCTGTCGGTGACGTGGTTGTATCCCGTGTTCTTTGGCGCGTGGTCGGCGTCTTCGCCGCGCGAGAAAGGTGAAGCAGCATGAACATGTCGCCGCGAATGAAGAGCATCGGTTTCTTTGTCCTGGTTCTCGCCGCTGTCGCCACGTCTTTTGCCTTGGTGGCCAGGAATTACGAAGCCGATGGAAGGGTGACCTTTTCGCTGACGAACCAGCACGGCGATACGGTCACGCAAAAGGACTTCGGCGGTCGTCACCTGCTGGTCTTCTTCGGGTTTACGAACTGCCACGGCATCTGCCCCACGCACATGAGCAACCTGACCCGCGTGATGGCGCAACTTGACGCCACCGGGCACGGGCGCGGCGTCACGCCGGTGTTCATATCGGTGGACCCGGAGCGCGACGTCCCGGCGAGAGTCGCTGCGTACGTCGAGCGCTTCGATCATCGTTTCGTAGGGTTGACCGGCTCCCGCGCAGCCCTTGAGGGCGTGGCGGCGTCTTTCAAGACCTTCCTCCAGGACGCCCCGCCGCGCGAAGCGGACGACTACCAGGTGTCTCACGCATCGACGGTCTACGTGGTCGATCCCTTTGGCCGCATCGTCGACTACCTGTCCTTTGCCGAAGGCGTCGAAGCCGTCGCGGAACGCGTCAGGGACCTGGTCTAACCTCTGCTAGTCGAACAGGTTGGCGAGGTTCTTCTTCATCGAATCGGCGATGTAGAGCGCCACCGCCTGGAGGGTGGTGGTGGGGTTGACGCCCCCCGATGTGACAAAGACGCTGCCATCGACGATGAACAGGTTGCGGACGTCGTGGCTCCGTCCCCAGGCGTTCACCACGGACCGTTCCGGATCCATGCCCATTCTGGCCGTTCCGAGCAGGTGCCAGCCGGCCATGCGGAGCGGTCCATGTTTCGTGATTTCCCATGCTCCGGCCGCGCGCATGACTTCGCTGCCTTTCTCAAGCCCGTGTTGCAGCATGCGCTCGCTGTTCTCGCTCAGTCGATAGGTGATCTTCGGCGCGGGGATGCCGTTCGAGTCCTTGAGTTCGGGGTCCAGGGTGACGCGATTGCACTCCTCGGGCAGGTCTTCACAGCAGATTCCCAACCTGATGGTCCGGTCGTAGTACTTCTCGAACGCCTCGTGGTGTCCCGCGCCCCAGGGAATCGTTCCACTGTGCATGCCCTCGCGCGCCGTGCCGACGGGTCCGCTGCCGCGTACGATCTGCATGTTGTAGCCACGCACGAAGTCGCGCATCCGATCGGTTTCGTAGAACTGTTGGCTGAGGATGCAGCACCCCTGCGGGCCGTAGTGTGATTCGAGCGGCTCGTCAAACACTCCATTGACGTTGCCCCAGGGGTGGAACATCAGGTTCTTGCCGACCAGCCCCGACCGATTCGCCAATCCTTCGGGAAAGCGCGAGGAAACGGAATTGAGCAGCAGGCGCGGAGTGCCGACACCGTTGCATGCCATGATCACCACTTCTGCGCGCTGGCGACGTTCGACGCCGTTTTCGTCGTAGTAGACGACGCCGGTGGCCATGTCCCGCGCGTCCACGGTGACTTCCCGCACCCTGCAGTTGGTCGCCAGTTCGACGCCCGCGCGTTGCGCCATGGGCCAATAGGTGACGTCGGCGCTGCTCTTGGCGCCCGTGGCGCAGCCGGCGTTGCACGGGCCGAGGTTGGCGCATTGCTCGCGGCCTTCGTACTGGCGGGTCGCGATGGCGCTGTCCGACGGCCACCAATGCCAGCCGAGCTTGTTGAAACCGCTTGCCATCTTTTCACCCATGCGACCCATCGGCACATGGGGCAGGGGCGGATCGTGCGGCGGATAGGCCGGATCGCCGGCCAGGCCGGCTACGCCGATGTTGCGGTCGTTTTCGGCGAAATAGGGGTCGAGGACGGCGTAGTTGATCGGCCAGTCGTCGGCGACGCCGTCGAGAGACCTGACGCGAAAGTCTGACGGGTGAAAGCGCGGGAAATGCGCTGAATACAGAATCGTGCTGCCGCCGACGGCATTGAAGTTGGCGACCGCGATCGGCGAGTCGTCGTCGTTGATCGGATAGTCCGCGGCGCGGTGGCGGAAGTTGGGGCTGATCGAGTAGTCCCGTCCCTGCAGCACTTCCCAGTCGCGCCGGGTGCTCGGGTACTCGGCGGGATTCATCCAGTCGCCCTGTTCCATGCACATGATGCGCATTCGGGTTTCGGCGAGGCTCCACGCGACGGCGGCGCCGGATGCGCCGGCGCCAATGATCAGGACATCGACTATATCGTCGGCCAAGGTCAATCGTCGGCCAAGGTCAGTTCGCCGGTTCCGCGCGCGTGCCGCAAACGGCGCAGTTCGGGTTCTTCGGCAGCGTGAACTTCCGCCACTCCATGCGCTTGGCGTCGAGATAGAGCACATGCCCCACGAGCGTATCGCCGACCCGGGCGATCAGCTTCACGGCTTCCATGGCCTGCACCGTGCCGACGATGCCGACCAGGGGGGCGATGACGCCGTTGTCGGCGCAGTTCAGTTCTTCGCCTTCCCCGTCGGGATACAGGCACTGGTAGCAGGGGGAGTCCGCCTCCCTGGCATCGAATACGGCAACTTGCCCTTCCATGCGAATCGCGGCTCCGGAGACCAGCGGTGTCCGGGTGTCCACGCACAGACGATTGATGGCGACGCGGCTCGCCATGTTGTCGGTGGCATCGAGCACGAGATCCGCATCGGCCACCGCCGCCGCCAGGACGTTGCCCTCGAGCCTGCGGCACAGGGGGACCGTGCTGACCGTGGAGTTGATGCGGGAGATCGCCGAGGCTGCGGAGGTGGCCTTGGACTGGCCCAGGGTCGCTTCACCGTGGGCGATCTGGCGCTGCAGGTTGGACAGGTCGACGGCGTCGTCGTCGGCGAGGGTAAGGTGGCCGACGCCGGCTGCGGCGAGGTACAGCGCAGCCGGCGAGCCGAGTCCGCCGACGCCGGCGATCAGCACGCGGGCGGACAGGAGTCGCTCCTGTCCGGCGACGTCGAACTCCGGCAGCATGATCTGCCGGCTATAGCGAAGGAGTTGCTCGTCGTTCACGTCCTTTGTCCCAGGGTGACGCGCGGGAGAGAAGCCAGGTCGGTCAGCGTTTCAACGCCGTGGAACTGCGCGTCCCGGAACAGATTGCGAACGGGTTCGGCCTGGTCGTAGCCATGCTCGACCAGCAGGACTCCGTCTTCAACAAGGTGGTCCGGCGCTTCGCGCACGATACGACGGATATGCGACAGACCGTCGCTGCCGCCCACCAGCGCTCCGCGCGGTTCGAAGCGCAGGTCACCCCGGTCGAGATGCGGATCGCCTTCGGCAACGTAGGGAGGATTGGACAGGATCGCGTCGTACCTGCCTTCGACCGCCGAGAACCAATCGGACTCGTAAAAGGTAGTGCCGATGCGGAGGAGTTCGGCGTTGCGCCGTGCGAGGTCCAGGCAATCGGGATCGCAGTCGACCCCCTCGACGCGCGCCGTCGGACAACTGGCCGCCACGGCCAGCGCTATGGCGCCGGAACCGGTTCCGAGGTCCAGTACGCGTGGTGCGCCGGACATGCGCTCCAGGGCGGCTTCGACCAGGCACTCCGTTTCCGGGCGGGGAATCAGCGCGCGACGATCCGCGGTCAGCGTCAGGTCCCAGAATCCGCGCTCTCCCGTGATGTAGGCCACTGGCTCACCGCGTTGGCGGCGGTCGATACATGCCGCGTGTTGCAGGGCCAGCCTGTCCGGAACACGGCGTTCGGGAAATGCGTAGAGCAAGCTCGACCGCTGTTGCAACGCGTGTGCCGTCAACAGTTCGGCCTCCGCCCGCGGAAGCGCCCGGCAAGCGAGGGAGAAACAGGTGCCGAGCGTGTTCACTCGCCCTCGCCCATGCCAGCCAGCAGGTCTGCCTGGTGTTCTTCGGTCAGTCGGTCGATGAAACCATCCAGGTTTCCGTCCAGTATCTCTTCCAGCTTGTAGAGCACCAGGCCGATGCGGTGGTCGGTCACCCGGCGTTGGGCAAAGTTGTAGGTTCGGATGCGCTCCGAACGGTCACCCGTGCCGACGAGGTTGCGGCGCGTCTGATCGCGCTCGTTGCGTTGTTCTGCGCGTGCCTGGTCGAGCAGTTTGGCGTTCAGCAGCGACATCGCCCGCATCCTGTTCTGGTGCTGGGACCGCTCGTCCTGGCATTCGACCACGATGCCCGACGGCAGGTGCGTCAGGCGCACTGCGGAGTCGGTCTTGTTGACGTGCTGACCGCCGGCGCCCGAGGCGCGGAACGTGTCGAGTCGCAGATCCTTGGCGTCGACTTCCACCGCCTCTATCTCCGGCTGTTCCGGCAAGACCGCGACGGTGCAGGCCGAGGTATGGGTCCGTCCCTGGGATTCCGTCTCCGGCACGCGCTGGACCCGGTGCACGCCAGACTCGAATTTCAGGCGTTCGAATACGTTCTTGCCTGCGATGCGGGCGACAACTTCCTTGTAGCCGCCGTGCTCGGCGATGCGCTCCGAGAGCTTCGTGAGGCGCCAGCCGTGCTCCTCCGCGTATCTGCCGTACATCCGGAACAGGTCTCCCGAGAACAGCGCGGCTTCATCGCCGCCGGTGCCGGCGCGAACTTCGAGGAACACGTCGAGCGCGTCGTCGGGATCCTTGGGCAGAAGCAGGCGTTTCAACTCCCGCTCGGCCTGTTCCGCTTCGGCTTGGCGAACCTCGACCTCTTCCTGGGCGAGTTCCCGCATTTCCGGATCCTCGTCGTCGAGCAGCGATCTGGATTCGTCCAGTGCGAGAGTCGCCTCTTTCAGGGCGTTGTAGGCGACCAGCACGGGCTCGCGTTCCGCGAACTCCTTCATGAATGCGGTGTAGCGGTTGCGGTCGGCAACGACATCGGGATCGGAAAGCAGCGACGACAGTTCGTTCTGGCGGTCGATCAACTGGTCCAGCTTGGCTACGAGGGTCGCGGACAGCATGTCAATCCAATCCGTAGCGCGAGCGCAGGTAGTTGAGAATGTCGGATCTGCCGTCGGCGCTGGCGTCCCGGATCGCCGCAATGGGCCCGTGGACAAGCTTGTTGGTCAGGTCTCGCGCCAGTCGTTCGATCACCTTCTCGGGATCGTTCTCCGCCTCCAGGCGCTGCAGGGCGCGGGCGAGTTCCTCGTCGCGGGCCGCCTCGGCGCGCTGGCGAAACTGGCGAAGCAGTACCTGGTTGTCCCGCACGCGCCGCTCCCTGACGTAGCGCTCGACGCCTTCCGAGACCATCGTCTCGGCTTGTTCGGCCGCCTCGCGTCGTATTGCCGCGTTGTCCTCGATGACCTCGGTGAGATCATCGATCGAGTACAGGAACACGTCCTCGAGATCGCTCGTGGCGGGTTCGATGTCCCTCGGCACGGCTATGTCCACCAGGAACATCGGCCTGTGGCGCCGCTGGCGGATCGCGCTTTCGATCATGTCTCTCGTGATGACGTGGCTCGCGCTGCCGGTGGAACTGATGACGATGTCGTACTGCGGAAGGTGCTTCTCGAGTTCATCCAGGCGGATTGCGCTGCCGGTGCCGTTCGCGCGTGCCAGGGCGTCGGCGGTATCGAACGTGCGATTGGCGATGCCGATGTTGCGGACGCGCGCCTGGCGCAGGTGACGCGCCACGAGATTGATCATCTCTCCGGCGCCGACGAGCAGCGCGTCGATCATCGACAGGTCGGCGAAGATGTGCTGCGCCATGGTGACGGCGGCGTAGGCGATGGAGATCGGGTTCTTGCCGATGTCCGTTTCGGTTCTCACGCGCTTGGCGGCGTTGAGCGAACTCTGGAGCAGCAGGTCGAGTTCCGGCCCTACGGCGTCAGCTTGCCGCGCGGCATCGAACGCGGACTTGACCTGGCCCAGGATCTGGGGCTCGCCGAGCACCTGGGATTCGAGACCGGCGGCGACCCGCATGACGTGTGCCACCGCGTCGTCGTTCCATAGCGAATAGGCGGTGCCATCGAGTTCGTCAACCGGGATGTCGCACTCCCGCGCAAGCCAATCCGCGACCGGCTTGTGATTCGGTGCATCTAGCGCGCAGTAAATTTCGGTACGATTGCAGGTCGAGAGAATCGCGGCCTCGGACAGCGACCGGACTTCGCCAAGACGAGAGAGCGCACGCGGCAACTCCCGCGTCGCAAATGCGATGCGCTCCCGCATGTCGATGGGCGCGGTTCGGAAACTGACGCCGTAAGCCAGAAGGGCCATTTGAACGCGACGATGGAAAACCGTAATGGTACCAGATGAGTGCGCCTGCTCGGCCCCGCGAATCGGGCGACCGAGAAGCGCTAACCCCCTACTGGTCAATGGTTTTTTTTGGTTGACGGCGCTTTTTGCCAGCGCTTGCTCGACGCTGCCGCCGATGCACGGGGAGTTGGATTTCAGCGTTGCCGGACGCGTTGGAGCCGTGGCCGGCACGACGGGCACGAGCGCAGAATTTCTCTGGCGACAGTACGAGTCCGGTTTCGACGTGGAGTTCTGGGGGCCGTTGGGCCAGGGCCGAACACACCTCGTCGCGAATGGTGACACGCTGGCGTTGCGTACATCCCGGGGTGAGCGCGTCATCGATGCGGATGCGCGTGACTGGATTCGCCGCGAGCTTCGGCTGGAGATTCCGATTCGCGCGTTGTCGAGCTGGATCACCGGCCGCCCGTCACCGGCGTGGCCGGTCAGCGGCCTGGACGCCGACACGTTCACGCAACTGGGTTGGAACGTCGAGGTCGGCGCCTGGGACGATTGGGACGGCAGGCGCCAGCCGCGGAAGCTCACCGTGACCCGGGGCGACTATCGTGTCACCATCGTTTGCCGGCAATGGACCTTCGGCGCCCGGTGACCCAGCCCGGAGTCCATATGAACCCTTCGCCCAGCCCCCGCATGTTGCGCAGCGTAGCGCTCGAACACCAGGGCCTCGCCCGAAAGCGCAAGCTCGGGTCGGGGATGGCCGGAGCGGAGAAGGTCCTTTGCCAGATCGCCCACGTCCAGATCGACACCATATCCGTGGTCGCGCGGGCGCATCACCACATCCTCTACAACCGCGTCGCCAGCTACGACGAATCGCTGCTCAACCGTCTCGTCGGGGCGCATCGCGCCTTCGAGTACTGGTGCCACGCGGCCTGCTACCTGCCGATGCGCGACTATCGCTTCGCCCTGCCCATGATGCGCGGCGTCGCCCACGGGGAGTGGGGTTGGTGGCACCGCGACAGGGACCCGCGCCTGCGCGCGTGGGTGCTGGATCGGATTCGCGCCGAGGGCCCGCTTTTCGCCAGGGATTTCGAAGACACGCGCCGGCGCCGCTCGGGCTGGTGGGACCGCAAGCCCGCCAAGCGGGCGCTCGAGCAGTTGTTCATGGAGGGCGTACTGCTCAGCATCGAACGACGAGGCTTTCAGAAGCGCTACGAGCTTGCCGAGCGATTCCTGCCGTCGACGGTCGATGTGAGCGAGCCGAGCGCGCGGGAGCATGCCGACCATCTCATCGACGTGACGCTACGTGCCCACGGTTTCGCAACAGCACGGAACATCAACTACCTGCGCCGCGACCCGGAGCTGCGTGCCACGGTGCGCCAGCAGCTCGAGGAGCGTGTTGGAGCGGGCGGGCTCCTGACGTATCAGACCGCTGCGGGCGAACCGATCTATGCGCGACCGGGTACGTTCGATGCCGCGCCCAGGCGATTCGCTCCGATGGTCCGCATCCTGTCGCCGTTCGACAACGTGATCATCCAGCGCCAGCGCGCCGCCCGGTTTTTCGACTTCGATTACACCCTCGAGTGCTACGTCCCCGCAGCAAAAAGACGTTACGGCTACTTCGTGCTGCCCTTGCTGTATCGGGACCGTTTCCTTGGCCGGATGGACTGCAAGTCACATCGCTCCGAAGGGCGCTTCGAGATCAAGGCGCTGTTCCTTGAAGGCGACGTGTCGGATGCGTTCCTGTCGGCCTTCCGGGACGCGGCGATCGACTACGCGGCGTTCACCGGTTGCGAGGAGGTCGAGGTCGGCCAAGTCTCGCCGAGGTCTTGGCTGCAGCCGGTGCGGGCGTTGTTCGGCTAGCAGTTACTGGTCGAGCATGCGTTCCCTGCGCCCGGCGCGCATGAAGGCGAGGGCGAGGATTGCGGCAATGAGCAGGGCGAAGCCGATGCGATTCTGCACGGTCCAGGCCAGGATTTCGCTCGGGTCCGAAACGCCGCCGGCAATGAGGTCGGGTGAGTGCGGGTTCCAGAAAGGCGAGACCCGCACCTGGTTGTCCCCAAACTGCGTGACGATGCCGTTGAAGCCCAGGATGGCGGCGGTGGGCATCGCTCCGGCCGTTTCGCTGCGGAACAGCGTGGCCATTCCCATGGCCAGGACCATGTAGAAAAGTGCTGCCTGGAGCGCGCCGTACAGCGCGTCGAAGGGGAACGGCGTAAAGAAGATCCACGTCGCGACGGCCAGCGGGATTTCCGCCGCGACGAGGAGCAGCAGCCCGGCACCGAGCTTCGTCCACCAGACGCGTTCACAGCCGCCGGGAACCGTGTAGGCGATTTCCAGGCTGCGCCCGTCGATCTCGCCGGCGATGACCCGCAAGCCGAGGAATATGGCGAGGAACGTCAGTGGGAGTCCAATCAGGGCACCTTGGGCGGATGCCGGCTCGAAACCGGCTGACGAACCGATCCATGCGCTGATCGGAAGCCACCCGAGCGGCAGGATCGGCAACAGCCAGTAGCGATGACCGGCGATCGTCATGCCCGCGAGGCGAAACGCTTCGAGTTGACCCGAAAGCGCGCCCATCATGCGGCGTCTCCCGTACCGCGCAACAACCACAGGTAGCCGTCCTCCAGCCTGGACTCGAGCGTTCTGGCGTCCGGATCCGGAGATCGCTCCGCCAGCACCCGTCGCGTGATCCGACCGTCGCCGAGCGGTGTTTCTTCCGCAAGGATGGTGCCCGGCGGAAGTTCGTCGCCATCCAGGGCGGACGCTTGCATCTCCCATACCTTTCCGCGCGCCGCTTCGGCCAATTCCCCGGGGGCGCCGTCGAACAGCAGTTGGCCGCCGGCGAGGACCAGGACGCGTTCGCACGCGACGGCGACGTCTTCCACCACGTGCGTGGAAAAGAGCACGATGCGGTCGCGCGCCAGGTTCGCGAGCAGGTTGCGGAAGCGGATACGTTCCCTCGGGTCGAGGCCGACGGTGGGTTCATCGACCACGATGATCGGCGGCAACCGCAGCAGCGTGCGCGCCACGGACACGCGCTGTCGCATGCCGCCCGAAAGCGAACCGATGCGGTCTTCGGCCCGGTCCTTAAGGCCGACTTCGCCAAGGAGGTACTCGACCCGTTCATGGCGCTCGGACGGCGGCAAGTCATACAACGCCGCGAAATAGCGCAGGTATTCCCTGGGAGACAGCCCGGCGGGCAGTCCGGCGTCCTGGGGCAGATAGCCGACCCAGCGCGCGAGCACCCTTTGCACCTTGTCGAGACGTACGCCGCCCAGCGTGATGGTGCCTCGAGTCGGATCCAGGATGCCGGTCAGCAGGCGCAGAAGCGTGGTCTTGCCGGCGCCGTTCGGCCCGAGAACACCGACCATGCCTCTCTCTATCCTGAAATTCGTGCCGAGGAGCGCTTCGACCGGGGACGCTGGCAGGTCGAGGCCACCCAGGCGGCGCGCCCAGCGGCGCATGACCGTGCGCGGATAGCGCAGGAACCTGCCGCCGGCGCGTTCCCTGACCTGTCCCCTGGCCTGGGCGGCGGCGCTGCGTCGGGCAAGTTGCCAGGCGCCCAGCAACAGCGCGCCGGCGACGGGCCAGAAGACATTCGCGGCCGCGACGCTCCCGCCCAACTGTGGCAGGAGCGCGGCGCACGTGAACGCGCCGAGCGCGGCCCACGGCACCCCTGCGGCAAGGAAGTTCTCGACGCCACCGGGCGCCACCGCGCCGACGGCGTTCAGGTGCCCCCGGCTGCGGCGAATCTGTCGCAGGAGACCCACGAGGCCTGCCGCAGCCAGCATGCAGAAGAACAGGCGCCAGCCGCTGCTTTCCGCGTGCACGGCAAGCGCTGTGGGTGCAAACGTGAACACCAGGGCCGGTAACAGCCTCTCGCGGGCCTCCTTCTGGCTGAAGGCTGTCGCAGCACGGAGAGCCCCCGGGTCGAAAGTGCCCTGGGCCAGGGCCCGCGCGGCGAAGACTCGTGGCGCCGCAAGTGCTTGCCGCAAGGGTCCAGGGAGTGCGTACACCTTTCTCAGGTTGCGCGCTTCGAGTGCCGGCGGACCCGAATTGGTGTCCGGCTCATGCCTTTCGGGCCTGCGGAATATGGCGACGGTGATTGCAAGCGCACCGCCGCCGACAAGGATCGCCACAACGACCTGCCAGAACAGGGAGGTAACGAGTCCGGATTGGGTGAACCACAGCATGATGCTTAACGTGACCGCGAGCCAGCCGACGACCAGCCAGGGACCGACGCGGCCGAACAGCCGGTCGAGGCGGTGCAGCAGAATGAAACCGACGGGGATGATCAGCAGGGTCAGGAGTGCCGACGTGACGAGACCGCCGATGACGATGGTTGCGAATGGCGGCCAGATCTCGTTCTCCCTGCCGGTCGAAATCGCCAGCGGCCATAGTGCCGCGATCGTCGTGGCGGTCGTCATAAGGACCGGGCGGGTCCTCTCCCGCACGGAAGCGAACGCCGCGGCGCCGGGCGTCCATCCCCCGGCGAGAACTTTCTGTTGCATCCTGTCCACCAGCAGGATGGCCGGATTGACCGTCAGGCCGAACAGGGCGATCGCACCAAGCGCGGCCATTGCATCCAGGGACATGCCGGCGACGACCAGTGCCCAACTTGCGCCAATGACCGTGAGCGGCACCGCCAACAGCACGAGTACGGGCAAGGTCAGCGATTCGAAAGTCAGGGCGAGCACGAGAAACAGGAGCAGCACCACCGGGACCAGCACGCGCTGCAGCCAACTGGTCTGTTCATCGTCCGACGACACTTCCACCGTGTATCCGCGTGGTCTCGACACCGCCCGTACCGTTTCGGCTATCTGCTCTTCGACGGCTTCACGTGCGGACCCGCTTGCGGCCACGCTGGCTCCCAGCCGGTAGAACACGCGGGTTTCGCGGCGGCCATTCCTGTGCTCGATTGTCGGTCGGGCTGGCATCTGCCTGATATCGGCCAGGGCTGCGATGGGAACGACGCCGGCTGCCGTCTGCAGCCGCAAGTTGCGCAGTTCGCGGCCCCCGTCATCGGTGCGCGCGTCGATCCGTTCCATCACGACGGGCAATTCCCTTCCGCTCGGCAATGCGAAGCCCGTCGCGTTCACGCGGCCTTCTCTGCCTGCCAGTCCGAGGTTTCCCAGTACATCGGCGATGGTGATTCCGTACGCTTCGAACGCCGGCCTGCGCGGCTGTATCCAGATTTCTTCAAGGCCGGGGCTTTCCGCCAGCCAGGAGTTCTCCACGTGGGGGATCGCATCGAGCCGCGCCCTGACATCCCTGGCAAGGCGTTCAAGCTGGCGGCTGTCCGGGCCCGACAGGACCACTTCTCCGGGCGCGCCGCCGAAGCCGCCGCCTTCTCGCGAGGCCCCGCCTCCCTTTCCGCCGCCGCGCGAATCATCGCCTGGGTTGAGCAGTTCGAATCCACCGGACACTCTCTTTGCCGCCGTTCGCGCCACCCTGCGCACGACGGCCGCATCCAGGTCCGCCGGGCGTTGCGCCTCGTCCACCAGTTCCACGGTGATCGATCCGCCGTGTTCCCGTATGACTGTCTCGATGGTCTCGACTCCATCCAGGGCGCCGAGCGCCGACTCCAGCGTGGCAAGCGCATCGCTGGATTTTTTCAAGGAGCCGCCCTGATCGAAGCGCGCGATGAGCTGAACGGTGTCGGCGCGCGCGGGTTCGCCGCCGGAACCGAAGGCTATCGAAGGTATGGCCACCATGATCGTGAGCACCAGCGCGAAAACGGTTCCCGTTAACCAGGCGGGCGGTCGCCGCAGGGCGCTTGCAACCATGCCGCCGAACAGGATTCGCACGGGGTCCGGCGGCGCCATCCCCCCGCGCGCGGCGCGCGTCTCGCGTCGCCTTGAAAGGCGGCGGACGGCTGCGGGCGCCGCCAGCCGATGTGCGAGAAGCGGGACGAGGGCGACGGCGACCAAAAGAGAGGTGGCCAACGGAACGAGAAATGCCCGTACGGCGATTTCGAGCTGTTTCTGCAAACTCGTCATGCCGGCTTCGACCTCGACCAGCACCAGGGGCAGAAAGACCACCGCGGTGGTCAGGCTGGCCGCCGCTATGGCGCGCACCGTGCGGCGGAGTCCCTGGCGCACCGCCGCATCGGGCGCCGTGCCCCGGTCGAGGGAGCGTTGCACCGACTCGAATACGACGACGCTGTTGTCGACGAGCAGCCCTATCGCGAGCGCGAGGCCGAACAGCGTCAGCAGGTTCAGGGTATCTCCGAACAGGTAGAGAATGGCGAAGGCGGACAGCAGGCTGACCGGTACCGCGACAGCGACGACGGTGACGGCCTGCCATTGCCGCAGGAACAGGTACAGAACGACAAGGGCGATGCCGAATCCAGACAGACCGAGGCGGGCGAGGCGTCCGATCTGTTTCTCGACCTCTTCGGCGGCGTCGGTGCCGATCACGAGTTCCAGTCCCATTTCGCCGACTTCGGCGTTCAGTTCCGATGCGCGTGCGCGAAGGTCATGGCCGAGGCGGACCAGGTTGGCCCCCTGCTCCTGGTAGATGGCGATGCCGACGGAGGGCTTTCCGTTGACACGAAAAAGGGACCGTTCGATGCCGATGCCAAAGTCGAGCTCTCCCACGTGGCGCAACTGGGCCGGTTTCCCCGGAGCGATTCGCGCTTGTTCGAGACTGTGTATACCGGTCGACCGGCCGTCGAGGACTACATCGGTGATGCCGCTGGTAGCCTCGAGGTTGCCGACATAGCGCAGGTGACCGACGTTGCGCCGCACCGCGCCGGTGATTTCGTCGAGGGTCACGCCAAGGGCCACGGCCCTGGCCGGATCGACGGTCAGGGTCACTTGACGCGGTGCGCCGCCGGAGGTGATGGCCTCCGTGACGCCGGGGACGGCCGCGAAACGTGGTGCGATCAACTCTTCCGTGACGTCGAACAGCGCATTGCGGTCGACGTCCCCGCCGAGCACATTGATCATCATGACGAAGGTGCTCCAGTTGGACGTGTCGGAGCCGCTCACGCTCAGCGATGTTCCTTCGGGTTGTTCGCGCTCGATCGCCGCCGCGATGCGGCGCAGTTCGAGTTCGCGGACCCTGATGTCGACGCCCCGTTCAAAAAGCACCTGGAAGCTGCCGCCCGCGCCCCGGATCGATGCGCTCGTCTCCAGCACCATCGGCAACGCCGCCACCCGCGCCTCCAGCGGCAACAGGATTTCCCGTTCCACGGCTTCGGACTCGCTGCCGGGCCTCGAGAAATTGACCCATAGCCGATCGCCCTCGACGTTGGGGAAAAGCTCGACGGGAATACGCTGCATCGCCACCAGGCCGATCATGACCAGCGCCAGGAACGCCATGGCCACCGCGACGGGCCGGCGCACGGGGAGGTCCAGGAGATTCACTGTGCGAGCCTGCGCAGGCGGCCGGCCGCACTGTCGACCAGGAGGTAGATGCAGGGCAGCACGAGGAGCGATCCGATGGTCGAGGCCACGATGCCGCCGATGATGGTGAGCGCCATGGGTGCGCGCAAAGATGCGCCTTCGCCGCCAGCGAGGACGAGTGGGACAAGTGCAAGCGCCGTGGTCAGGGTGGTCATGGCAATGGGACGCAGCCGAATCCCGGCCGCCGCTGCAAGGGCGCGAATGCGATCGCTTCCCGCCGCCATCTGCTGGCGGGCCGTGGTGATAAGCAGCACGGCATCGTTCACCGCGATCCCCGCGAGCACGATCAGCCCCAGCATCGCCATGACGCCGATCGGCTCTCCTGTCCAGACCAGCGCGCCGGCCACTCCGATCAGGGCGAGTGGAATGGCACTGAGCACGGTCACGGGGTGAACCAGGGATTCGAACGTGCCCGCAAGCACCATGAATACGAGCACAAGCGCCAACACGCCCGCGAGTTGCAGTTCGGCGAAAGTGCGCGCGCGCTGCTCTTCTTCGCCACGCAACGCGCTGCGTGTGCCGGGCGGTAGCGACAGGTCGTCAAGGCCGGCCTCCACGGCGGCGACGGCCTGGGGCTTCGAGACGCCCTCCGCGATCTGCGCGGTGACCTCTGCCGTGCGGCGTTGATCGCGCCGAAATATCTCCCGCGCACCCGCAACTTCGGTGAACGTCGCAACTTGCCCGATTGCTGCCAGGCGGCCCTCCGCGGTGCGGAACGCGACATCGCCCAGGTCTTCGCGGCGAGGCGTGGGCAGGCGAATGGTGACACGGCGCTCTTCGTCCCCGGTGGAGAGGATTGTTGCGACGCGTCCGTCGAGGCTCGATTCCAGGACGCGGGACATGGTCTGGAAGTTCACGCCCAGGGCATCGGACATGGCGGGGTCCAGCGTGACGCGAAGCTCCGGGGGTCCGCCTTCGAAGGAGGACCGGACGTTCCACACTTCGGGCAGGGTTTCGAGGCGCTGCTTGATCCGCTCGGCACCGTCGCGCAGGTCTTCCAGCGCGTTACCGGACACCTCTACGGTGATCGGCGGGCCGGTTGTTCCGAGCGCGTCGGTCAATGCCGACCGTCCAATCTCCCAATTGACGTCCGTCATCGGCAGACTGGCCAGTTGTGGGCCGAGCCAGCTGGCAACCTGGCGCCCGGTCGGTCCTTCGACATCCATGCGGGCGATGACCCGGGCAGTGTTTTCTTCGGTCAATTCGCTGCGAATCAAGCGGTCGTCTTCGGGCAAGCGTCCGACCTCGGAAAGCGTCGCCGCCAGCGCTCCGCCTCCCGCCTGCTGCAGCAGGTCTTCGATCCCCGCCACTGCACGGGCGGTCGATTCCACCCGTTGCTCCGACGGCCCCGCGAGTCGAATCGAGAACTGCCGCGGGTCGGTCGGCGGCAGCAATTCGGTCCCGAGCCGAAGCAGCGAGACAACCGCGGCGACCGCGGCCAGGGAGGCGAACAGGACGACCGCCAACGGCCGTTGCAGCAGCCTGGCGACCAACGATTCGAGTGCGACCCGACTGCGGCCGGGCCGCGTCTCGTCTCGAGAACCGCGCAGAAACCAGCCGCCCAGCGCAGGTATCAGCATGATCGCCACGCCAAGTGATGCGATCAGCGAGATGGTCACGGTGAACGCGATGCCATCGATCAGGCGGGCAGCGAGGCCCTGAACGAACAGCACCGGCAGGAACACGACGCAGGTGGTCAGCGTACTTGCCGTGATGGCGCCGGCGACTTCGCCGGTCCCGCGGGCAGCCGCCAGGCCGGGAGCATCGCCTGCGGTAAGACGGCGATAGATCGACTCGACTACCACGATGGCGTTGTCGACGAGCATTCCCGCGCCGAGGGCGAGTCCGCCGAGGGTGACGATATTGAGGCTGTAGGATTGGAAACCCATGAAGAACAGGGCGGCGAACAGCGACACCGGTACTGCGGCCGCCACGATCAGGACGGCGCCGGCAGATCGCAGGAACGCTGCGAGTACGGCGATGGCGAGAACAATGCCGACAACCGCGGCGGTCTTGAGATGATCCAGCGCGTCGACGACGATGCCGGCATCGTCCGTGATCTCCCGTACGTCGACATTCGGCAGGTCGTCGTCGAGGCCGCCCAGGGCGTCGCGAACCGTCGTCGATACGCCCACCGTGTTGGCGCCGGCCTCCTTGTAGATCGAGAGTCCCACGCCTTCCGATCCGTCGACGCGGACCAGGTGGTCGATCTCGCGGTCGACCAGCTCGACGCCGCCGAGGTCCGACACGCGCACGGCCTGCTGCCGCCCGGAATCGTCGCGCAGGTATCGGACGACGACGTTGCCCACGTCTTCCACGCGACGAAAACGGGACAGGGCGCGAATCTGGAAGATGCGGTTGTCCTCTTCCAGGGTGCCGGCCGGAATGTCGACGTTTTCCTGCAACAGGCGTTGTTCGAGCTGTCCCAGCGAAACGCCGAAAGCGTCGAGGCGATAGCGATCCACCGCGATGCGCACTTCGCGCTCCCTGCCGCCGACCACGCGCACTTCGGCGACCCCGGGCAACCGTTCGAGCGCGGGCGCCACTTGGCGCCGGGCCAGGCGTTTGAGTTCGGCCAGGTCGGGTTTGCCGGAGGGGGCGACGAGGCCGAGCGTCAGAATCGGGGCCTGGCGCGGATCGAATCGCCGCACCAGCACTTCGTCGACTTCCGGGTCCGCCTGGAGTTGGCCCACGGCCTTCTGCACGTCGATCAGGCCGAGGTCGATGTCGGCTTCCCAGTCGAATATGACCGTGGCGACGAGCCTGCCCGACCTGGCGACCTGTTCGACGTTGCGGATACCGCGAACGGTGAAAAGGAGTTGCTCCACCCGCTCGCCGTAGAGGCGTTCCATTTCCGCCGGCGGGCGGTCGCCGGAGCTTAGCGACACGACGACGGTGGGCGTTTCCACATCCGGCAGCAGATCGATGGGAAGCTGGTCCCAGGAGAGCCAGCCCACCAGCGCCACCGCGAGGGCGACAACGCTGACTGCTACGGGGCGGCGAACGGCGAGTCCGGCGAGCGACTCGAACAACTACGATCCCACTATTCTGACCCGCGTGCCGTCGGTGAGGGTCTCGACACCGCGAATGACGATGCGGTCGCCGGGAGCGATTCCGGCGAGGACTTCGACCTGCTCGTCGTCGCCGAGACCCAGGTTGATGTCGCGACGTGCGACGCGCTGCCCGGTAAGGACGAAGACCACGTTTCTCCCGCCCCGCCGGGCGACGGATTCGCGCGGTACCACGGGCACGTCAACGCGTTGATCCGCGATGATGGTCACCTCCACGAACATGCCGGGGCGGAGCAGCCGCTGCGGGTTCGATACGGCTACTTCGGCGCGGAATGTGTGCGTGTTGATGTCCACCGATGGCGCCAGGCGGATGACCTCGCCGCCAATGTCGGCGTCCTCGTAAGCATAGTGGCGAATGCGCGCCGGGAGTCCTTCGTGGATGCGGCCGAGTTCGGGGCCGACCAGGTCGATGTCGGCGATCAGCCCATCGAGCGGTGCAATCTGCGCGATCGTGAATCCGGGGGCGACCAGTTGGCCGTCGGCGATCGGCAGTCCGTCGCTGTTTCGGGCCAGGCGCAGGACGACGCCGCCGATAGGTGTCGTGATCTTCGACTTGGCGGCGTTGAGCTTGCTGCGTTCGAACTCGTACAGCGAGTTTTCGTACTGCACTTCCGCCTGCCGCAATTCCTCCTCCGCAATCAGCCTGGAAGCCCACAGATCGCGGCGTCGTTCGAGCTCCGACTCGGCGGCCTCCAGCGCGCGTCGCGTCGACTCGATACGCGCGTGCAGACGCGCGTCCTCGCCGGTGACTTCGGCGATCGTCTGTCCGGCTGCGACAGTTGCGCCTTCTGTCAGACGGTTCCCGTCTTTGTCGCGTCCGATATGCACGTAGCCGGGAATCTCGATGTCCAGGGTGACCATCTCCCGGGTGCGCAGTGTTCCGGTTGTGATGATCAGTTCCTCGACGTTTCCGGTCTCCACCGTACTCACCTCGACCGGGATGCGGAACTCGGCTGGCGGGGCGCTTGCGCCGGGACCGCAGCCGGAGAGAGCGAGGGCCAGCGTGGCCGCGACTGCGATGCGGGGCCACAGGCGGGCGCACTCGCGATCTCCTGGGGCTCGGGAAGTCGAGTAGGAGGACGATTTCACTTGCTGTTCACCGGCAGCCAGCGGATGGCGTCGGCCACGATAGTGTATCGGTCGTTGTTTTCCCCGACCGATTTGTTGGTGACGACCAGGCGCACCTCGCCGGCGTCGAGTTCGAATTCGCCGAGATTGTTCCAGCCGGCCACCGCCGCCCCGCCGTCGAATTCGATGGGGCTTTGCGTTTCGCCGTCGACGAGTTGCATGTCGTAGGGTCCATGTTTCTCGTTCCAGAAGCTGCCGAGGTCAACGTTCATGCCGCCCGAACCGATAGTGACAGCTACCTGTGTCTCCACTGACCGGCTGCGCGATTTTGTCCCGGGCAGATGGTAGTCCAGCCGCCATCTGCCCGCCCGGGGGAGGCGGGCGGTGAAGGTTACCGCCTCGGACGGGCTGGACGAAGACCAGGAGCGGGCCAGGGTGTGGCGGTACTTGCCCCAGGTTCCATTCACCTCCTGCCGAGACCAACCGAGTCCGGAAGCGCGGAAGTATGGGAGCCCCTCGTCCACCTCCGCGATGTCCCCGTCCTGGATGCGCTCGGCAACCGTGCCGTCGCCGGAAAACCCGGGGTCGAGGTCGTCGACCACGATCCCGTCAGTCGGTGGCGGTCGCCAGTCGCTGGTTCGGGATCCCTCGAACGGTTCCTGGTCGACCAGATCGTCGAAGTCGATTTCGGCCAGGTCCAGGCGCACCGGCTGCCGGTTGAGCGACAGGTAGGGTCGGAGCGTGACCTCCGTCGGCACTGTCTGGGCTACGAGGCCGATCTCTGCGGATTGGGACGCACCGATTCGGATGGGGGCACTGGTGCCGCGAATCGTTTTCTTTTTTATGGTTGATCGCCATTCGATGCGCAGCAGGCCTGGCACGGGTTCATCGTTTCTCACGTGCAGGCGCATCTGGTAGCGGGATTGGCCGAAGTCCGAGTCGCGCAGCCGAAATACCTCGACAGGCGATGCGAGGAAGCCGGGGAGCGCTGCGTCGTGCAGCCAATCTCCGACGATGGATTCGATGCCCGTCCCCACGGTCAAGGCGGCAGCATTGAAGTCGTCGGCAGTGTAGTGCTCGCTGGTGTGGCGATGGCGCAGCTCGGAGATCAAGGCGGCCGTCCGTTCGCGGCCGAGGGCGTCCCAGATGGACTTCGCCGTCGCCTGCCCCTTGAGCGCCAGGGTGTAGAACGCTTGTCCCGGGTCCGTTTCCGTGTCGAGGCTGGCCAGCGGGGCGCCGAGGGCGCGGTTCCATACAGAAGGTCTGTTGGTCACGCGGTCCATGGTGGAAGCGGTGATCGACCAATCGCCCCTGCTGGCGAAAGCCCTCGACATGACCGTGGCCAGGACCTGTTGCATGCCTTCGGTGCGGTGGAACAGGTGGGCGGAGAAGAAGGCGTTGTTATCGGTGAGCAGCCGCTCGGCCAGCGCTGCACAGACGAAGTCCAATGCCGTCGCGCCGACGCCCATGGCGCCGGTCTGGTACGTCAGAAAGTTGCGTGACACGCCAGCGTAAGGATTGCCCCCGTTGACGTCGTTCGCAAAGAACCGCTCGAGCGCGCGAAGCTTGGCGCCGCCGATGCCGCCTTCTGCGCTCTCCATTTCGGCCAGCGAGTTGGCGTCGCGAAACTGAAACTCGAACCGGGACGTAGGGAACCCGGATTCGTTCAGCAGCATGACGCCGGGAAACGACATGACGGTGTCCATTCGCCAACCACCGCCGTAGGTCCTGAGCGGCGCGGGAACCTCGACCAGGCTCAGCGTTTTGTAAGGGTAGCCAAGGCCCAGATCTTCGGCGGCGGAAAAGAGTTCCTCGACGCGGGTCGCGAGTGCGTCGGCGGCTTCCGCGAAGAAAGCGACGTTGCGCATATGGCTCGGGTTCAACAGAAGTTCGAATTCGACATCGGCCGCCTGCATGGAGCGGCGTTCGAACCGCGAAGCCACCAGACCGATCTCAGGCACTGGCATGGCGGGCCGGAAGCGAAACCGGCCGTCGCCAACCGGCTCACGCCGGCCTGGACCAGCGACGAGCCAGCCGGTCGGCACCTCGACCACGAGATCCGCGTGGAAGAAGTCTCGCGGCCGTCGAGACGGATCCTCGACGTCAAAGTTCGCGCCCGGACGGGGCAGCCAGCCGGAGGACGGCATCAGGGCGACATAGCGGCGTTTGAACAGGGAGGTCTCCGATCCCAAAGCCAGCAGCCCGGAACTGTTGGCTTTCATTCGTGCTGGATTGACGGCGCTGTCGAGATAGCCAAAGGCGGAATCCGGAACCCCTTTCGCGTTCAGGGACATCAGGACGGACGTTCCTGCTGCGAGCGGTCCCGGCAACCCGACGGCGAGCAATCCGTCCGCATGCGTGAATGCCATGGGTTCACCGTTGATGCGTACCGCACCGACCTCCAAGCCGGGATTGAAGCTGAACAACAACTCGTCGAGCGGGCGGTCATCGGGGGAGGTCAGGCGCATCTCGATGTCAAGGCCAAGCGTCTCTCCGGGCACCATGCGCACGCTGCCCGTGACCTCTTCGACGCCGGGATACGGGTCGTCCCGGCGCGACTCGTGCGCGGCGGCCCACTGATCCGCGACGGCCAGGTCGTCGGTCGCGTTCGCAACCAACATGCCGAGCAATACGGCACCGCCGGTGATGCAGGCGATACTCGCGCCGATGCGCACCGACCTGAACGCGCGGTCCGGCCTGGGATACAGCACCGCCGCCGCGAGTAGCGCGCCTGTGGCGAACAGCAGCAGCGATGCGCGGTGGGCAAGCAGGGTGGCATCTGGGTACGCCGGCACGATGTCGGAAGGGTATTGCGTGCCGAACGGGAAGACCGTGCCCACCAGGTAGGTGGGAGCGTTGTCCACAGCGTATATGTGAAGTCCCAACAGTACGCATGCGGTAATCGCCACAAGCAGCCGATTGCGCAGCGAGACCGCTAGCAACATGACCACGGCGCACCAGAGCGTCAGCACCGGCAGCGCGTCGAGGAACACAAAAACGATCAATGAGACCGGCTGAACCGTCTCGCCCATCCACCAGTCGAAGAGTTGCGCGGCGCCTCCGATGGCCTGGAACGCCACCGCAATCACCAGGACGGGCAGCCAGGCGACGACTACCAGCCCGGCCAGTCTTCCGCCCAGGAGCGACAGGTTCGAGGTCGGCCGCGCATCGACCACTTCCGCGATGCGGTCGCGCTGGTCGCGGGCGCGGACATCGAACGCAAGGAACACGAGGCCGGCCATGAGGATCCAGACGTAGTACACGCCCAGGTAGGACATGGTGAAGCGCGGCGACACGAATCCCGCCGATGGAGACACGCCGGAACCCGCACCGTGCAGGAAGCTGAAGAAAACGAAAAAGCCCACGCCGACGACCAGGGCCAGGCCGGCAAATATCCAGGTACGTGCCAGGCGTCGGGCGGACCGAATCTCCGCAACGGTGATCGCGAGCGCTTTTCGCACTACCCGGCGTTCCCGCCAGCGCTCGTTGCGGTCTCTTCGTCCTGACGCGCGGCTTCGGACCGACCCCTGGCGGCCATGAACGCCAGGTACGCCTCTTCCAGGGTGGGCTGCTCGACCGGCGCGGCACCCTCGGGAATCTCGCCGGTGGTGACGGCGCGCAACGCGATGCCGTTGCCTGCCGGGGTGCGGGAGACGATCTCGAAGGCGGCTTCCATGCGTTCCATCCCGGTCGCGTCGGTGGTTACTTCGAAGACTCGCCCGGAAGCCTGGTCAAGCAAGGTCTTCGGGGTGCCGTGAAATACGATGCTTCCGCCGTCCAGCAGCGACATTTCCCGGCAACCGCCGCCCAGGTCGGCCACGATATGGGTCGATAGCAGGATCGTCCGATCCCGGCCCAGGCGCGTAACGAGTTGACGAAAACGCATGCGCTCTTCCGGGTCGAGTCCGACCGTCGGCTCGTCCACGATCAGGACCTGCGGCTCGTGTACCAGAGCCTGCGCTACACCGAGGCGGCGAACCATGCCACCGGAGAGCTTCTTGACCTTGCGGTCGGCGACCGCCTCAAGCCCCACCGTCGCCAGAACCTCCGCTACCCGGCGACGCCGTTCCCGCCGCTTCGACAGGCCCGACATCCGGGCAAGGGTGTCGACCACCTCCTCGGTTCGATGCAGACGCCAGGCCCCGAACTCCTGCGGCAGATAGCCGATGAGAGAGCGCACCTGCAGCGGTTCCCGCGTTACGTCGTGACCGCACACCGCCATGCTGCCCCGTGTCGGTTTCAGCAACGTCGCGATAATGCGCAACAGCGTGCTCTTGCCGGCACCGTTCGGGCCGAGGAGGCCGAACAGCCCCGTGCCGAGGGTGAAGTCCACATCCGCAAGCGCCGCATGGCCTCCCTTGTAAGTGTGGCCGATGCCGCAGGCTTCGATGGCTGGCGCGTCAGTTTGGTGAAGGGTCAATGTGTGTGCCGGGGCATCCTGGTACGGGAGCGCGAATTATAGAAGCTTGATCCCGCACTTCTCGACACAATGCGAATCACATTTCGTGCCAACCCGCCGCAATTACCCCAACCTATTGCTTTTGTTGAGTCTCCGATTGTCCGCACGGACGGTTCATCGCGATTTCTGTGGCTGATTTCGCCAACTATTGGCTAAATTAGCCCACGCCCGCCGAGCCAAGCAGGCTGATTGGAGTCCACCGCCTTCGGAAGCGCTGGACGAAGTATCCAGTGGCGCCGTTGCCCGAAACTGCAAATGGACCCGATCCAGGCGCACTGGCATACTTTTTCGCGCGAGTATGGCTTACGCCAACGTTGCATTAAGGGGGAAAGAATGGGACGCGGAATTTCCGGCTTCAAGGCTCCAGGCCGAAAAACACTGCTGGCATCGGCGTTGGCCGTGGCGCTGGTGGCTCTCGGGACGGCTGCGCATGCGACGGTCGCCGCGGAAGCCCAGTTCGTTCTCAACACGTTTTCGTTTCTGATCTGCGGCGCGCTCGTCATGTGGATGTGCGCGGGCTTCACCATGCTCGAAGCCGGCTCGGTGCGCACCAAGAACGCGTCGATGATCTGCATGAAGAACATTGGCCTTTATTCCATCGCGGGCCTCGCGTACTACCTCGTCGGGTACAACCTGATGTACGTCGATGTGGGGCAGTGGATCGGGTCGGTCCAGTTTCTGTACGGTCCATCTGCGGATGAACTCGCCCTGCTTGCGGGCGACGAAGGAGCGCAGTCAGCGGTGGTCGACGCTGGCAGTTCGAAGATGTCGGGCTGGTTCTTCCAGATGGTCTTCGTGGCGACCACGGCTTCGATCATATCCGGCACCCTCGCTGAGCGCGTGAACCTGTGGTGCTTCTTCATCTTTACCGCGTGCCTGGCCGCCGTCATCTATCCGTTGGTCGGCGCATGGACGTGGGGCGAAGGTTGGCTCTATGAACTCGGCTTCAAGGATTTCGCGGGCTCTACCATCGTGCATTCCACGGGCGGATGGGCGGCCCTCGCGGGCGCCATCATCATCGGACCGCGTCTCGGCAAGTTCCGGGACGACGGCAGCATCAAGCCCACGCCGCCTTCGAATATCCCGGCGGTAACGCTGGGCGTCTTCATACTTTGGCTCGGATGGTTCGGTTTCAACGGTGGCTCCCAGCTGGCATTGGCAAGCACCATCGACGCGGTGGCGATGAGCATTGTGTTCGTCAACACCAACCTGGCCGCCGCTGCGGGTGTCGTCGCGGCGATCATCGTCTCGCGACCCATTCTCGGCCGAGTGGACCTGCTCGCCGTTCTGAACGGCGCCATAGCCGGCCTCGTCTCCATTACCGCGGCTCCAGACCTGGTCGATCACTACTGGGCGGTGGTCATCGGCGCGATTGGCGGCGTGGTGGTGGTCGGTGGTATCAAGCTGCTGGAGGTCTGCAGGATTGACGACGTGGTGGGAGCGGTTCCGGCGCACCTTTTCGCCGGCATTTGGGGAACCATCGCGGTCTGCATCGCGGGCGGAGGCAATATTGGCGCCCAACTGGCTGGAATCGCTGCCGTGGGGGTGTTCGTGATGGCCGTCTCGTCGATCATATGGCTGGTCCTGAAGAAGACCATGGGCGCGCGGGTTTCGAGCGAAGTCGAGTCACTCGGCCAGGATGCGGCGGAACTTGGCATCGAGGCCTATCCGGAGTTCATGCTGATGCCGGATCAGGATGATCTGGACGACTTGCGCCGGGATGCGTAGCAGTGCCGGATAACAAACACAAAAGCGATGTACAATCTGGCTATAATTTGTTGGATACTCTCAAATCCCTCCATCTTGGGGGCACTTGGGATGATGGCGAAGTTCCGGCAGAATGAATTCTTTGGAGAACGAAGACGATGAACGTTAACCCGGAGCAGGCAGACGGCGTGCTCGTTCTGAAGCCGGAAGGCCGCATCGACGGTCAGAATGCCAGCGATTTTCAGTCCTCGGTCATGGATGCGATTGCGGATACCGAAGGTGCCGTCGTCGCGGACCTCGCCAGTATTTCCTATATCAGCAGCGCCGGGCTTCGCGCGATCCTGCTCGTTGCGAAGACGATGCGTCAGCGTAATGCCGGATTCGCCCTATGCTCGCTCTCGGAGCAGATCGACGAGGTCTTTCGGATCAGCGGCTTCGACAAGATCATTGCCGTGCACGGTACTCGCGACGAGGCGATCGCGTCGGTGGCTGGCTGACGCGCCGCGTTCGCCTCTCAGCGGGAACCTCCCGCCTGATCGATGGCAGTGTTCCAGGCTTCCCTGGGAGGCGTTTCCTGCGTGTGCAGGTCCTTGAGCATCAATACCATGAATCCGTGGAACGCATTGACACATCGGAGCCCCGCCATACAATACGCGCCGCTCCGGATCATGAGCGGTTGTTTCATGGTCGAACGAGCCGTTCGGCGAGGCGATACACGTCGTGAGGCGCACTGTATTGGGGTGTCGCCAAGCGGTAAGGCACCGGGTTTTGATCCCGGCATACGCAGGTTCGAATCCTGCCACCCCAGCCACATTGAGAACGCAATAGTGGGCGTCCAGCGCCTTTTGGCGCTTGAGAAGCGCGCGCACCGCAGCGCGGTTCAACGGGCGCGGCGGCGCGGAAATGCACCCGGAGGTTGCAAGTAGCATGGCGGAACAGTGTTTTTTGGAAGCCGAATCCAGGATTGGCCGAGGCAAATCGACGGCCCGGCGACTGCGCAGGGAAGCGGATAAGGTCCCTGGCGTGATCTACGGCGGAGGGAGAGATCCGGTGGCGGTGGCGGTCGAAGTCCGGCTGCTGTCCAAGGCCATGGAACAACAGGCATTTTTTTCCCAGATCATTCGGTTGAGCATTGATGGGAAGTCCGAACAAGCGGTGTTGCGCGACTTGCAGCGCCATCCGGCGAACGAGAAGGTTCTCCACCTCGATTTCATGCGCATCCGCGCTGACAGGGCGATCCAGATCAGCGTCCCATTGCGGTTCCTCAACGAAGACAATTGCGTCGGTGTGCGCCAGAGCGGCGGCAACATTTCCCACAATCTGATCGAAGTCGAGATCTCGTGCCTGCCGGCGGACCTGCCCGAGTTTCTGGAGGTCGATGTCGAGAACCTGGACATGGGCCAGACGGTGCATCTTTCCGACCTCGCGCTTCCTGAAGGCGTGTCCATCGTGGCGCTGTCTGGTGAAGAGCACGACACCCCGGTAGTGAGTATTCAGGCGCCGCGCGGCGGAATGGAAGAAGACGAAGAGATGGAGCTTGGTGAGGAAGAGCTGCTTGAAGGCGAGGAGGAGACGCCAAGTGAGGCAGAAGACTCCGCCGAGTCCGGCGAGAACGACGCTTAGGGCTAGCCCGCATATATCACCAAGGCGCTTGTCGAGTGATTGGTTGTCATTGCGTTTCAATCAGATGCATTCGTTTCGTGGAGGTTCTGCCGGGTACAGACTGCGCTGCCGCGCCCTCGCACGGTGGGGCCGGGCCACGGGCGGCGCCGAAGGCGCCGACTGTGGGGCACTTTTTTCCGCGTGCGGGCACGTGCTCGCTACACCATAAGCGGCGGCTATGCTTCCGCTCGCGAGCACCCGCACGCGAAAAAAATCCTGCGCGATCATCGCGGCCCTTGGTGAGATATGCGGGCTAGCGAGAAACGACAGGGCCGCCCGGGAAACAATAGCGGACCTCTCGAGACATGCCTGGCATCCGTCTGATCGTCGGGCTGGGCAATCCCGGTGACCGCTATGAAGGTACGCCGCACAACGTCGGCGCACGATGGGTTCAGGATCTCGCTGCCCGTTTCGCCGTGCCCATGGCGGCACGCGGCAAGTTCAGGGGAAGCGTCGGCCGCGGCGATGTGCTTGGCCGGGATGTCTGGTTCCTTCTGCCGTCGACCTATGTGAACCTTTCCGGCGAGTCCGTGGGCGCGCTGTCCCGCTTCTACGGCATAGAGCCCCGGGAAATACTGGTTGCCCACGATGAAGTCGACTTCCCGGTCGGCGTTGCCAGGCTCAAGAACGGTGGCCGGCATCACGCGCACAACGGCGTCGCCAGCGTGGTTGCGGGCCTTGGCAACCGTTCCGACTTCGTGCGCCTGCGCATCGGTGTCGGTCATCCCGGTCGGCGCCGCATGATCGGTTTTCTCACCGGCAAGAAACTCGGCAAGCGCGACCGCGCGCTCGTCGAAGAGAGCCTCGAGATGGACGATGCCCTGCTGGAACTTGTCGTCGATGGAGAACTGGACAAGGCGATGAGCCGCTTTCACGCGCCGAAACCCGCCACGGAATAGCGCGTGGGGTTTCGTTGCGGCATCGTCGGCCTGCCAAATGTCGGCAAGTCGACCCTGTTCAATGCCATGACCTGCGCCGGGGCGGAGGCGGAGAACTTTCCTTTTTGCACCATCGAGCCGAACGTGGGCGTCGTGCCGGTTCCGGACCCGCGAATCCGGCGAGTCGCCGGGCTGACCGCGTCGAATCGGGTGGTTCCGGCGATGGTGGAGTTCGTGGATATCGCGGGCCTGGTGGAGGGTGCGTCCCGGGGAGAGGGGCTCGGCAACCAGTTTCTCGCGCACATTCGCGAAACCCAGGCGATCGCACATGTGGTCCGCTGTTTCGAGGACGAGGGTGTCGTCAATGTCCGAGACCGGGTCGCTCCGGCGGACGACATCGAGGTTGTCGATACCGAACTGGCGCTAGCCGACCTCGACACGGTGGAACGCGCACATGATCGCGTGCGTCGCGTCGCGGCTGTCGGCGACAGGCAGGCGCGATCCCGGACGGAACTGCTGGAGAAGGTGGGCGCATGGCTGGACCAGGGCCGTCCGGTGCGGGCGCTCGACCTTTCCGAGGGTGAACGAGAGAGCATCGCGGACCTGCACCTGCTCACCGCCAAGCCGGTCATGTACGTCGCCAACGTGGCCGAAGACGGGTTGCGGGACAATCCCCTGCTTGCTCCCGTCGCGGCGATCGCCGAAGCGCAGGGCGCTGCCTGGGTTCCCATCTGCACCAAGATTGAAGCCGAGATCGCGGAACTCGAAGCCGAAGAGAGAATGGACTTTCTGCGCGACCTCGGAATGGATGCGCCGGGCCTGGACCGCGTGATCCAGGCAGGACATCGGCTTTTGGGGTTACATGATTACTTCACGTACAACCCCGAGGAAGCGCACGCTTGGACGGTGCGGGTGGGAACTACCGCGCCGCAGGCGGCCGGGGTCATCCACACGGATTTCGAAAGAGGCTTCATTCGCGCGGAAGTGATCGCCTACGAGGACTTCGTCTCCTGTGGAGGAGAACAGGGCGCCAGGGAAGCGGGCCGGCGGCGCCTGGAAGGCAGGGACTATGTCGTGCAGGATGGGGACGTGATCCACTTTCGATTCAACGTGTAGGGCCAGCGTCTTCGAACCATCGACTACCTGGCGAGTCAAAGAGCGATGTCATGACCACGTATCAGACGGCCATCTTTCGGGAGGGCACCGCCCACCAGATCTTCCTTGAATTCACCGCCCGGGAGGCGGTGACGTCGTTGCCGGACGAGGCGCCGGCGGATTCGGCCGTCGACGGGGGTGAGCAACTGGTCGCCTTCGGCGGGGGATTGCTGCGCGGACTAGAGGCGTTGGAGACGCCGCCCGATACCGTCGACTTCACGCCCATCGAAGGAGCCGAGGGATTCCGTGCACCCGCAACGCAGCGGGACCTGTTTGTCTGGCTGCATGGCGAGAAGCGCGACGAACTCTTTGCCCGGGCACTCGAGTGGCGCGACAGCTTGTACCCGGTCGCCGACCTCACCCATGAGGATCATGGCTTTCGATTTCGCGACAGCAGGGATCTCACCGGCTTCGTGGACGGTTCGGCGAATCCGAAAGGCGACGCGCAGCAGGCGGCCGCCCTCATTCAGACCGGCGAACACGCCGGGGGCAGTTTCGTGCTTGCCCAGCGTTGGGTCCACAACTTGTCGGGATTCTCGAAGTTGTCCATGGCCGACCAGGAACGCGTCATCGGCCGCACGAAGTCGGACAGCATTGAACTCGAAGGCGATGCGATGCCACCGGACAGCCATGTCAGCCGCACGGACCTGAAACGCGACGGCAACGCCGTCAAGATCTACCGCAGGAGTTCTCCGGTCGGGACGTCAAGCGATGCGGGACTCTATTTTCTCGCCTTCAGCGCTGACCAGCAGCGGTTCCGATGGCTGCTGGACTCGATGTTCGGCCTGACCGGCGACGGCCTGCACGACCACCTGCTGCACTTTTCCCGTCCCGTCACCGGCAGCTTCTTCTATGCGCCGCCACGGGATGCGCTGCTTCGCGCATTCGATCTGCGCTAACGCATGACCCGGAAGCATTTGCGCAATTCTTCGACGAACAGTTCAGGCTGCTCGAAAGCCGCGAAGTGGCCGCCCCTGTCCAGTTCGTTCCAGTAAACGATGTTGGGGTAGCGGTTCTCTGCCCAGATCCTCGGCGTCGGCGTGATCTCCTCGGGAAAGATGCTGCACCCGGTCGGCACGTTGATCTCCACGGCATGCTCATCGTAGGCACCGGAGAGGTGGCTCTGGGCGTTCTCCCAGTAGATTCGCGCCGACGACGTCCCGCTGTCGGTCAGCCAATAGAACATCACGTTGTCCAGTAGTTGATCGCGGCTGATGGCGTTTTCGGGGACGCCGTCGCAGTCCGTCCACTCGAAGAACTTCTCGAGGATCCACGCTGCCTGTCCCATGGGCGAATCGGCCAACCCATAGCCGAGCGTCTGCGGGCGCGAGCTCTGTTGGCTGCCGTATCCCCCGCCCCTGCCCTGCCGGCGCTGCATGCGGGCAAGTGCCCTTTTCTCCTCTTCGGTGGGGTTCTCTGGCGTCTTGCGCGGCCGACCGCCCGGCATGTTGACGTGGATTCCCGCGCAGCGGTCGGCATGCCGTGCGGCGAGGGCGTTGGACACGGTCGTGCCCCAGTCTCCACCCTGCGCGAAATAGCGGTCGTATCCCAGCCGCGACATGATTTCGTCCCACGCATCGGCGATCTTCGGGATGTTCCAGCCGGTGCCCTCGGGATGTCCCGAGAAGCCGAAGCCGGGGAGGGAAGGGCAGACGACGTGAAACGCGTCTTCCGCGGCCCCGCCGTGGTTTGTCGGGTCCGCGAGGGGTTCGATGATGCCCTGGAATTCGGCGACGGAGCCTGGCCAACCGTGGGTAATGATTAGGGGAAAGGCGTCCGGATGGGAGCTTGCCCTGTGGATGAAATGGATGTCCAGGCCATCGATGTCGGTCATGAATTGCGGAAAGCCGTTGAAATAAGCCTGCCGAGCGGGCCAGTCGTACTCGTTCAGCCAGTAGTCGCGAATGTCCTTCGCCCAGGCCAGCGGCACGCCCTGGTTCCAGTCGTGGGGTTCACCCTCGGCGGCACGGATGGTCTCGGCATCCGGCCACCGCGTCCGCTCCAGACGCGCCGCAAGGTCGTCGAGCACCGCCTTCGGAATGTCGATTTCAAATGTTCGGACTTGGTTCATGGTTGATTCCTGTCTGTGACGGCAGTGGGACATCGCGTCGTTGGAGGTATTGGTTCCCGTGCGACGCCGATGCGTGGCTGAGGAGAGTTCGGGTCCAGCTTCGCCATGATCAGAGATACTCGTCCTCGCCTTTCAGACGACGTATTTCGTCTTCCGGGTTGTGGCCATCGAATAGATCGAACAAGCGATCAAGTACATGCACGCGCTCCTCGCGCCAGGCTGGAGGAACCCCGAAGACCGCATCTCGATGGTGCAACACCGCACGACGAATCGCCTCAGAGGTCGAGCAAGCGTAACGATGGGCGAGTTCGCGCGCCGCAACTAATGTCTCCTCGTCCAGCAAGAGCGCTCTTTTGATGGTCATGCGTTTCTGGTTGAATCGATTAGGGGACATGGTGATAGTACTGCCGACGTTAGGCAAGCGAGGCTAGGGACCAGACTTGGTGAGCGATTCGACTTCCGCCTGCAGAAATTGTAGACACTGGAAAGGAGCGCGCTCCGTTCCGTGGGGGCGCGTGTGCGTTCGCGGACTGCCAACAGAGTCACAAATCACCCAGCCTGGAGACTGGTGCACGAGATTCGAGCCGAGACCGTTCGATCCGCGTCAAAAGACAACTGATACATTACCCTGTTGGGGCAGACCACGCTGCTCGGGACACGGCATTGAGGAGGAAACCGCATGCGGCTTCAACTTGCCCTGAATGTGCGCGACATGGATGCCGCGGTGGAGTTCTACTCGAAGATGTTCGGGGTAAAGCCGCACAAGCGCAGGCCGGGATACGCGAACTTTGCGATAGAAGCGCCGCCGCTCAAGCTGGTCCTGTTCGAATCGCCCGATGGCGAGGAGCGCCTGAACCACCTGGGTGTGGAGGTGTTCGAGGACACCGAGGTGAGCAAGGCCGTGGCTCGGGTCAGGGACTGCGGACTGGAACACTCTCTCGAGAAGGACGTGACCTGCTGCCATGCGAGACAGAACAAGGTCTGGTTGCGCGAGCCCGAGGGACTGCGCTGGGAGTGGTACCGGGTGGTCGAGGACGTGTAACGACGTGATGTCTGGCCGTCGCGTGACTTAGCTGCTGCGGGTCACCGTCGCGTCGAGCAACGCGGCTATCTGATCGCTGCCGAATCCCAAGTCCGTCAGGATGGCCACCGTATCCGAACCGAGCGGCTCGGTCGGGGGCGCCGGCGAAAACCCTTCGGCATCGAGGCTCACCGGCGGCGACAATGCCGTCACGTCGCCGGCGCTCGGATGCCGGAACGTGTGGAACATGGCGTTCGCTGCCGTTTGCGTGTCGTCGAGCAGTTCCAGCGGAAACTTGACCGTTGAAACGGGAACCCCCGCTTCCTGCAGATCCGCGACCCATTCCGCGCTTGTGCGCTGGCGCAACTTTGCCTCGGCCCTGGGCTTGAGCGCATCGTAGTGCCTGTCGAGGTCCAGGTCCGGATTCGCGGTGAGGCCCGGATCGTCGAGGCCCATGACGCGCATGAATCTCTTCCGCAGCGAGGGGCTGCCGCAGGCGACGGCGATGGTCGCGTCCGCCGTCTCGTATGTCCGGAAATAGACCTGCGACATGGACCGGGCACGTACCGAGGGGATGATCTCGGCCTGTGCGGTATAGGGAGCGCCCGCCGCGCGGAGTGCGTCGAGGCGATCCAGTACCTCCCGATGGACGGGTCCGTCTTCACGTTCCGCGCGGACAAGCTGGTTGTTTGCGAGCGTCATCGCTGCCTGCAGCAGCGAGGTGTCGATGTGGCCGCCCCGTCCCGTTCGCTCGCGTCGAAGGAGCGCGGCGCTGACGCCGAAGGCAAGTGTCATGGCGCACATGTAGTCCGCGCTCACCGGGTCACCGGTGGCTGGTCGTCCGTCGATGATGCGGCCGTTGGCCGCCATCAGGCCGCTGCGCGCCTGCACGACGATGTCCATGGCCGCGTTCCCGGCTTCGGGTCCCTGGTTGCCAAACGCCGATACGGAACCGACGACGAGACGGGGAAATCGTTCGCAGAGTACCCCGGCGCCGAGGCCCAGTTCCTCCGCCAATCCCGGCCGGAAGTTCATGAGGGCGACGTCGGCCCATGCGAGCAACGCGTCGATTACGGGCTTCGCTTCCGGGTGGCGCAGTGCCAGCGGCAGCGACCGCTTGCCCCGGTTGCGGGACAGGAAGGTGCGCGTCTCGGGTGCGATGGGTCTTCGTTCATCGCCTGATTCGACGGCTGCCAGCGGGCGCAATCGTCTGGCCGGGTCGCCATCCACCGGTTCGACCTTGATCACGCTGGCGCCGCCTTCCGCCAGCAGTTGTGCCGCGAACGGCACGGCGACGAACTGGCCGAATTCGACGACGCGCACGCCGCTGAACGGCTGCTCGGAGTTGGCGTGATCGGGCAAGGGTGAACCCCATTTTCGCGACTGAGGCGGACCAGGAAACATAGCGCCAAGTCCTACGTTGCCGCAATTGCGCGGGGTTGCGTCCGCACCTGGCGAGACCGTGGATTCAGTTGGGTTTTCCCTTAAGTCTCCCTTATAGCAATATCTAGCAATATCCGTGCCGTCATTGCGCCGGTTGCGGCAGAGTGCTAGCTTACAGCCGAATGTAAGAGGGAGGAGCCCATGGCCGCGAACCCAAAGTTCGAAGAAGAAGTAATGTCACAAAACGTTGTAACCCGGTCGATTCCGGAGGAATTGGTCTTGCCGCAGAACTACGGCGGACCGAGTGACGGGAGCGACGTTGGAAAGGGCGATCCACAAGCCGATCAAAGAGCCATACAGTTGAAACTGGCCCGCTCGAGAGTCGGTACGGACCGCGCGGAGAGATTCGTCAACGACCCGAACCAGAACTGGTCGATTAACGGGGGAAGAGGCCCCGGTCACAGCCTGGTCCCGAGCCTTAACGACGAGCAGCTCGAAGACCACATCGCGAGGGGATTGGGCACCCAGGGCATCTTCACCGTGATCGAGCCGGTGGATCTTGACCTGTATCGCTCGTTTCTGTCCGCGCCTTTGCAGATGCCCGAGCGTCCGCTTGTCGGGGCAACACTGCTTGACATGAATTCCGGCAATCCGATCAATCGCTTCCAGGAAGGCCGGTTCACGGTCAAGTGCCTGTGTCCGGATGGCCTCGAATCCTGGCTGGTGGTCAGTACTCCGGTGCCGTTCAACCTGCAGTGCCGGGAAGGCGTGATCTGGGGATGGCCCAAGTACGTGGCCGACCAGATCAGCTTCAGCCGGGAAGAGAATTCGGCCAGGGCCGAAGTCCTGTATTTCGGGGAAGAGCGTTACTCCCTCGATTTCACCGCAGGGCCCGTGAAGGACGAAGCGGCGCTCAAAGCGCTCGGAAGGGTCGAAGGCGGCAATACCGTTTCCTGGTACTGGATACAGGGCGGCGCCGTACTTTGCAGGCAGGGCAGGGGCCCGGGATTCCAGAACGGTCGCACAGCGCCCCGGATACTCGATTGGCAGGCGGGACAGGTCAAGGTCCATGTCCGGCCTTCGGATCCATGGGCGGGCCTGATACCCGAAGACTCCGTCACGGACGGCTACTACTCGAAGTTCATCGGGGGCGGCGGAGGCGACTCCGTCATGACCAAGCTCGCGACAGTAGGCGGCGGTTCCGTCACGAAAGTGGGATCGAATGCTTCGATCAGAGTTCCCGAATTCGACTGATCCGAATCAGACGAGCAAGACAAGAGAAGCAAGTAAGAGAAGAGAGAAGGAAAGAGGAAAGCCAAAATGGCAGCAATACTGAAACCAGAAGTCGATCTCGACGCAAGTCTCGAGTTCAATCTCGAAGTACCCTACCAAGTCGTCGCACCCGATCCCAATCACGTTACGTCGATCGCGTGCCCGCCGGAATATGCCGACCCGGTGAACTACGCGTCCGAACTCGCGCTTTCGCGATCCGAGTCCGAAAGGTACCGGACCGGCGACAAGGAACTGGACAAGAAGGTGGAAGTCGTAAGGATGAACGCCGCCAGGGTCAGGATGGATGCCATTCAGGCATTCGTCGAGGATCACAGCCAGACGTATTTCATCAACGGCGGCAAAGGCCCGGGCAACGTTAGGAACGTGATGTCCGACGAACAACTGGATGAGCTGATCGCTCTCGGAGCCGGCACCCAGGGTGTCCATACCGTGATCGAGCCCGCAGATCTCGATCTGTACCGCTCCTTCATCCCGGCGCCGCTGGCGATGCCGGAGCATCCGATCGTCGGAGCGAGCCTGCTCGATATGAACCAGTTCGGTAGAAAGGCCGCCCGCTTCCAGGAAGGCCGGTTCACGATCAAGGTGTTGTGTCCGGACGGGCTTGAATCGTGGATGTGCGTCAGCACACCGGTGCCGTTCCTGCACCACACGCGCGAAGGCGTCATCTGGGGATGGCCGAAGTACGTCGCTGACCAGATCAGCTTTACGCACGGCGAGGGCTCGGTGAGAGCCGAAGTGCTTTACCAGGGCGAAGAGCGGTATTCGCTTGATTTCACCGACGGCCCGGTCGAGGACGAAGCGCGCTTGAAGTCCTTCGGCAAGGTCGAGGGAGGCAACACCGTGACGTGGCACTGGATCCAGGGCGGCGCCGTTTGCGTGAGGCAGGGGCGAGGCCCGGGAATCGACGTCGGCAGCAAGCCAGCCAGGATCCTGGAATGGCGGCCAGGCCAGGTAAAGGTCCACGTCCGGCAATCGGACCCTTGGGCGGGACTCATCCCCGAAGATTCCGTTACCGACGGCTGGTACCAGAAGTGGATCGGCGGGGGCGGAGGCGACTCCTACTGGGTCAAGCTCGGAATCGTAGGCGGATTCCCGGCCTAGTACCTACCGGCAAAAGGCCGGGCCGCCACGAATAGTTGGCGGAGAGGGTGTGGGGATTCCAACGCTCGATGCGTAGCCCCACGCGTCCCGGCCATTGGCATTGAACAAACGTCTCTTCGGAGGCGTTTGTTTTTTTGGGGAGGGCTCGGCCCGGCAGATTGACTTTGCCTACTGTAATCACGTCTTGAAAAGACGAATCAGCGACGCGACGAGGAACGCATGCAAAAGAACGAGGCGGGAATACCCGTTCGCGAACTCGGCAGGACCGGACTGACCGTCTCGATTGTCGGCTTTGGCGGAGGCCACTGCGTCAGACCGGACATCGACGAGAAGAAAACGGTTCGCCTGATTCAGGAGGCTGTCGACGCCGGCGTGACCTTCATGGACAACGCCTGGGAATACGCTGGTGGTGAATCCGAACGCCGTATGGGCATCGCCCTCGAAGGACGCAGGGACAAGGTCGTGTTGATGACCAAGGTCTGCGGCCGGGACCGAAAAACCGCGCAGCAGCAGCTTGAAGACAGCCTCAGGAGGCTGCGCACCGACGTCATCGATGTCTGGCAGTTCCACGAAGTGAACTATGACAACGACGCGGAGTGGATTTTCAGGGCCGGCGGCGCCATTGAGGCGGCAGTTGCAGCCCGTGACGCCGGCAAGGTTCGGTTCATCGGCTTCACGGGCCACAAGAGTCCCCATATCCTGGCCCGGATGCTCGCGCAGGACTTCGAATGGGATACCTGTCAGATGCCGGTCAACATCCCGGATGCGCACTACCGCAGCTTTCAGAAGGAGACGCTGCCCGTGCTTTCCGAACGGGGCATCGGTGTGATCGGCATGAAGAGCCTGGGCGGCCGTGGCCAGATCGTAAGCGAACTTGGACTGACCGCTGGGCAGTGTCGAGGCTATGCCCTATCGCTGCCGATCAGCACCCTCGTGTGCGGCATTCAGTCGGACGCCGACCTGCATCAGGACCTTGCAATCGCGCGTGACTTCGAACACTTCTCTGCGGCGCAGATGCAGGCGCTGGAAGCGCAGGTCTACGATGAGGCGACCGATGGGCGCCACGAGTGGTTCAAGAGCACGCAGACCTTCGATTCCCAAATCCATCGGAGTCAACACGGTTTCGGCTAGCGCCAAAGGGATCGTCGCCCTTGCGGCCACCGTCACGTCGGCGCGTTTACGCGCACGGTCACGACATCAACATCGTGGTATTGACGGTGCCGGACCTCGGATGCGAGGTGGCGCAATAGCCTGAGCGACACATCGCGCTCGACGCGCTCGAAGGACTCTTCGGTTGCCGTTTCGCCGAGTACGGCGAGCCGGTCTTCGATGTTCTCCTGACCACCCGCGGCGATGAATTCGAGCGTGGCTGCGTTGCCCTCGCTGGACGCGATGACGAGTAGTCGCCGCTCTCGCTCGGCGGATTCCTGATCGTCGCGCAAGAGCGTCAACAGCATTTCCTCGGCGACCGCTTCCAGACGGTCGGTCATGGCTGAGCCCCACCGGTGGCGTTTGACCAAGTTGTGCACGAAGTCGCGTAGCTCCAGGAGTGATGCGACGGAAAGCCGTGTCTCGAGGCGTTGCCGGCGCGGCGCTGTAAGCACGAGGATGGCGGTGAGCAGGATTGCCACCAGGCCCCCGGCCGTCAGCGCGCTCTTCAGCATGCCGCCGGCGAAGGTGGCGACGAATTCCGGAAATATGAAGCCGTATTGGCATCCCGCACCGATCCAGAAGGCCAGGCCGATGATCAGCCCTTGTCGGTGATCGGCGCCTTCCGATACGGCCATCTTCAGGCCGATCGTGAAAGTGGCCGCGATCATCACCGTCACGTAGCCGGCAAAAACGGGGCCTGGGACGGCCAGCACCAGCGCCACGACCTTGGGGCAAAGCGCCAGCAGGATCACGGCGGTGCCGAACATGAGGCCGACTGGCCGTGCCGCAACGCCGGTCAGTTGGGTGCGCGCTACAGTCCCGGAGTGGGCGCCGTTCGGCATCGTGCCGGCCAGCCCGGCGGCGAGGTTGGAGAGGGCATCGCCGCCGATCGCTCCTTGCACGGGGCGAAAATCCATGGCGCGCGGCTCGCGCCAGGACACGGTCTGGATTGCGAGCGCACTGCTCATGGATCGAATCGTGCAGATCAGGTACAACAGCACGAAGGCGGGCACCATTCCGGCGAAAGTTGCGAAGTCGAAGTTGTCGGCCACCGTAGCGAAGTGTCCGGGCCAATCGGTGGGCACTCCGAACCAGGACGCCTCGACGACGCGGTCCACGTCGTAGAGTCCGTAGAACGCGGCCACGACGGAGCCGACGACTATTCCGATGACCGGCGCCCATGTGCGGAGCGCCGGGGTGCCTTTCAGCATGATCCCGCCGACGACGAGGAACGTGGCGCCGGCGCAAGCGGGTGCGGCCGTAGCTGGTTGTTCGGCTGGCACGTCGTCAAGCATGCCGAACATGACCGGGATGATGGTGACCGAAATCAGCATGAGTGCCGTACCGGATACGGTCGGCGTCAGGAGGCGGCGCAGCAGGGACATCCGCAGGGCGAATGCGAACTGAAACAGCGAGGCGGTGATCGCAAGCATGGCCAGCAGCGCCGGGCCGCCGGCGTCCAGGGCATCGACGGTGACCGCAATGGCTGCACTGCTCGGTCCAATGGCGAGCACGTAGCCCGCGCCGAAGCGGCCGATGGGACGCGCATGCAGCGCGGTGATGGCGCCGCAGATGACGAGGGACGCGAAGACCGCCCAAACGACTGCGGTTTCGGATGCGCCGGCAGCCCGAAACGCCACCGTAGGCATCAGCATCATGCTTGAGACGGAAAGCACGGCATACTGCAATCCGATGCAGGCAACCAGTGGCAGAGGAGCCCTTTCGTCTACTTGGTAGAGGAGCCCCACATCCGGCTCGCGTGCGGTCGCCATGTCGTCTCCAGCCATCTCTGGCAGGAGGATACACCGCAGGGCGGGCCCGCCGGCGTGCATAGCGCAAGGCGGGTGGCGGTCAGCCTGGCTGTTCGGTTGGCGGTTTTGCAGCGAAAAAACACACTGCACCGACCGCCGCGCCGGCTGCCAATACGCTGAAGCCGATCTCGTAGCTGCCGAACGCGTCTGCCGTGAATGCGGCGACGAGCGGCCCGGTCGACATCCCGATCATGGCGATGGACATGGAAACCCCCAGGATCGTTCCGAATGCCTTCGGGCCGAAGTAGTCGGCGCGAAGCGCCACTGCCAACGGGCCCCTGATGCCCATTCCAGTGCCGTAAAGAAGGACGAAGGCGATCACCATGACGACGTTCGCCGCATACGCGATGAGCAGCAATCCGACGGCGTGCACCACCAGGCAACCGGCACAGATCAGCCGCTTGTTCAGGCGGTCGCCGAAATACCCGCCGATCAACTGGCCGCCAATGTGGCAGGCCGTCATGAAGGCGACGACGCCTCCTGCCATGGTCAGTGAATAGCCGAGGCCTTCGGTCAAATGCGGCACTAGGTGCACCATCACGGCAGAAACGACCAGCAGCGAACACGCGTGGCCGATGGAAATCAACCAGAAGGCGCGGGTGCGCATCGCCTGGCGGATGGAGTATCCCTGGCGGGACGTATCCCTCAGGGCACGTTCTGCGGGAGTGCCTTCGGCAATGCCGTCGACGAATTCGTGGGGTGCCGGGCGGTGACGCATGAGCTGCGTGAGGGGGTGGCCTAGCAGCAGTACAAGCACGCCCGAGACCAGCGCGGTCTCGCGCCAGCCGAACACCTGCAGCGCGAACACGATAATGGGTACCGATATGCCGCCGAGCGGATGGCCCAGTTGTCCGACCGCGATAGCCTTCGAGCGGTGCCTGTTGAACCAGTTGACGATGGACACCATGACGGTGGGGAATCCGGCGAGGTTCGAACCCAGCGCGATCAGCGCGAACGTGAGATAGAAGGCGAGGATTGTCTCGACCTGGCTGAAGAGCATGAAACCGGCCGCGAAGATCACGAGGCCAATGCGCATGATCGCGCGCGGACCGAATCGGTCGACCAGCCAGCCCTGCACTGGCGCGAGCAGACCAAACTGAATCTGCGTCATGACGAAGGCGCCCGAGACGATCGCCTTGCTCCAGTTGAACTCGTCTTGCAGAACGACGAACCAGACGCCGTAGGACTGCATCCACAACAAAGCCGAGAGCATCTGTATTCCGCTGGCAGCGGCTGCGATCCACCAGCCGTAGAAGACCCGACCGGTGGGGCGGATCGTGGCGTCGATCTGTCGCCACGCGCCGAGGATTCTGCCGGCTGGTTCGCTCACCAGGCCACGTCCACGCCCACCGGGCAGTGATCGGAGCCCGTCACTTCAGGCCAGATGAAGGCATCCTTCACGCGCCTTGCGGCGGACTTTGAGGCCAGCACGTAGTCGATGCGCCACCCGACGTTGTTCTCGCGGGCGCCGCCCCATTGTCGCCACCATGTGTAGTGACCCGGTTCGCCGGGGTGCCGCGCGCGGAACGTGTCGACCCAGCCGGCCTCGATCCAGCGGCTGAGTTCGGCCCGTTCTTCGGGTAGGAAACCGCTGGTCCTGGTGTTCTGCTTCGGTCGCGCGAGATCGATTTCCGCATGGGCCGTGTTGTAGTCGCCGGCTACGAACACCGGACCTCGGCGGCGCAGCGTCTGAAGACGATCAATCACCGAGGCGTAGAAATCGAGCTTGTAGGGCACCCGGCTGTTGTCGCGGTCGCGACCGCTGCCCTTGGGGAAGTACACCGACGCCACCGCCTTGCGGCCAAAGTGGGCGATGATCATGCGCCCCTCGGCATCGAAACGTTCATCGCCGAGACTCGTTTCGATGCGCGTCGGCGCCCGGCGTGAGTAGATCCCGACCCCGCTATAGCCCGGCCTCTGTGCGGGAGAAAAATTGGCGTGCCAGCCGTTCGGTGCGAGCACCCGCGGTTCCAGTTGGTGGGCAAAAGCCCGGACTTCCTGCAGGCACACGATATCTGCGCCGGATGCTTCGAGGAAGTCGAGGAATCCCTTGCGCACGCAGGCGCGCAGTCCATTGACGTTCCAGCTCACGATGCGCATCGGTTCGACCTCTCCAGTGGGACCGCTATAGAATTCGTCCGCTATGTCAGTCTACCTACCCCTTGTCGTCACGGCATGTCGGGCGGCGCTGGAACATTCCGCCGCCATCCCGTATTCGATGCGCGGCGGCGTTCGCCCTGTGGGGCGGGACGGCCCGTGAGCGGCGCCGACCGGGAGAAGTGGGACGAGCGCTACCGTCTCGGCGCGTACGAGGACCGAACCCATCCGAGCGCATGGCTCGAACGCTGGGTTCCCGACGTCACGGTTGGGCGGGCGCTAGATGTCCCTTGCGGCGCCGGGCGCAATGCGCTGTACCTCGCTTCGCGGGGTTTCGCGGTGACGGGAATCGATATATCCGATGTCGCGCTGGTCCGCGCCGAAGCCACCGCGCGGGCACGCGAATTGTCCATAGAGTGGATAACGCGCGATCTCGATAACGGTCACGGTATGACGGGCGTGTTCGACCTGATCGTCATGATCCACTACGTCGACGTCGACCTGGTCCGTGATCTCGCCTGCCATTTGGCCCCCGGCGGACATCTGATCGCGGAAATGCACCTGGCGACGGACCGGCCGGTGGCTGGCCCGCAGGATCCGGCATTTCGTGTCGCGCCGGGCGTCTTGCGAGACGCGGCGGGACACCTGGACATTCTCGGCCATTCCGAAGAAATCGTGGAAGACCCGGACGGCAGGACCGTCGCCCTCGCGCGCCTCGCGGCGCGTCAGCCGCGCCGGTAGGTACCGACCAGGCGGTTCATTCCGATGGTGTGGTCCTGGATCCTGTCCAGCAGGGTCCACATGTCGAGGCCGCCTTCGAGGTCGAGTTCGCTGTCGAGCGCCAGTACCCAGAAGTAGTATTGATGCACTCCATGCCCCGGGGGCGGCATCGGGCCGCCGTAGCCGAGCCTGCCGAAATCGCTCGTGCCTTGGGTGAACTCTTCGGTCGCTTCCGCCAGTTCGGCGACGTCTCCGGGAATGTTGTATAGCACCCAGTGCACGTAGCCGTACCGTCCCGATGTCACAAGCGGAGCGTCCGGGTCATGGCAGATGACGGCGAACGACTTCGCGCCGTCGGGCGCGTCGGACCAGGCAAGCGCCGGGGAGACATCCTCGCCCTCTCCGGTATGGCGCGACGGTATGGCTCCTCCGGCGTCGAATGCGGGGCTGGTCAATTGCATGTCTGACAATGCGAATCCCACGGGTCAGGTCTCCTCTTTCGGTTGAACCGTCGAATATATCCAAGAGGTTCGAAGGCGACAAACGCGACATGGTTCCGTGCACGGTGAGTCGCGTGCGTTTGCCGACATTGAAGACCTGACTTAGGTGATTGATAATCCAGCGATGCAGACGCTTGCATCCAGCCGATCGATGGAACGTCCCCTGCGACCGTTGCACCCGTTTCCCGATGGGTGGTACGTCCTCGAATTGGCTTCCGACCTTCGAAAAGAACAGCTCATCGAGAAGACATGGATGGGCAAGGAGATCGTCGTCTGGCGAGACCGGGATGGGGCTGTCTGCGTCGCGGATGCGTTCTGTCCCCACCTGGGTTCTCACCTCGGACCGTCGGTGGGAGGCATGGTGCGCGACGGCAAACTCGTGTGTCCCTTCCACGGGTTCGAATACGACGTGAGTGGAAAGTGCGTGGGCGCGCGCGATGCGCCGCCGCCGAGATCCGCGCGGTTGAAACTGTATGAGGTCGCCGAGGTCAACGGATACATTTTTGCCTATTGGGACAACGCCGGCCGCGCGCCGGAGTGGCATATTCCGGACGTGTGTCCGGATGGCTGGGAGGGCAGGGTCCTGAAACGGCTTCGACTCAGGGCCCATCCGCAGACGACGACGGAAAACTCGGTCGATCTCTGCCACCTCGCGCACGTGCACGGATACCGTGAACTGAAACAACTCAAGCCGACAAAGATCGAAGGACCCTTCCTGTCTTCGTCCTACGAATTCAGGAAGGGGATACTCACTCCGGGGCTGCAGAGGCTCGAGATATGGACCGCGATCGACGTTGGCGTCTGGGGGCTGGGCATATCGACGGTCGAGGTACATGGACTCGAACCGAATATCGAAGTGCGGCTGTGGATTATGGCGACGCCCGTCGACGGGGACCATATCGACTATTCGCTGGCCGTTGATCCAGTAGACGCTTCCAGATGGTTCCGGTTGTTGCCCGTGTTCATCCGGCAAAGGGTTGTCCCGAAGGTGCTGTTGAACGACCTTGTGCTCGAGGTTGGCAGGGATGCCGAGATATGGTCGCGCCAGCTTTACCAGCCGAAACCCGTGCTCAGTCGCGCGGACGGTGATCTGTTTCGCTTTCGGCGCTACTGCGATCAATTCTACGGAGCGGAGCAGGCGGCGTAGCGGCTACGATCCTGCCGCGTGTGCGGCAGGATCGCACGACGGTGGGGGATTTCGATGAGCGTTGTCGTTTGTTGGAACTGCGGACGCTCTCTCGAGGACATACCGCGCCCAATCAGTCGTCATGCGAACTGCCCGAAGTGTTTCGAGGACCTGCACTGTTGTCGGCTATGCGTTCATTTTGATCAGAGCCTGACTGGCCAATGCGACGACGACCGCGCCGATCCTCCCGTGCAAAAGGAAACCGCCAATTTCTGTGAGTTCTTCCGTCCGCTGACGGGAGCGTACGAAGACGTGCGGGGTTCACGGCGGGACGTGGCACGGCAGCAACTGGACGCGCTGTTCGGCGGCGATGCTCCGGAGGCGTCCGCCGAGGGTGCGTCTGGCCCGTCGAAGGAGGACAGGGCGCGCGCCGAGCTGGACGCATTGTTCAAGAACGATGCGGATGACGCCGACTCCTGATCCCCGGATGACGAGGCGGTTGGCGGCAGCAGGTACAAGCTGGCGGTTAGTTCGGCATGCGCGCTAACCCGGTTACGCGTTGGCTGATTGCCCGCCGCATTCGTCAGCATCGAATCGGCGACGCGCTTTGGCGCCGCATCGTCGACGACTCCGACCTGTTCGACGGACTGGATGCCGCAGCCCGGGCACGAGTGCGGACGATGGCGGCCAGGTTCATTGCGGAGAAGAAGTTTTTCGGCGCGCGCGGCTTCTGCATCGACGATACGGTGCGGGCCGCCATTGCCGCCCAGGCATGCAGGCTGGTCGTAAACCTGGGCTTCGACTCCCTCGATGCCTGCCGCACGGTTATCGTCTACGAAGAAGGATTCGTTGCCCAACGTGAAGTGGAAGACGAGGACGGGATTGTCCATACGGGTCACGAAGAGCTCGCCGGGGAGGCCGCGCAAGGGGGCGCGGTAGTGCTGGCATGGGACGATGCCATCCCTCGTCGCAACGAACCGGCGTACTTCCCCACCAACGTGGTGATCCACGAGTTCGCCCACAAGCTGGATGAACTCTCGGGACATCTCAATGGCTTGCCGCCCTTGCCCGATGGCATGTCGGACGGACGGTGGCCGAAAACGTTCTCGGCGGCCTACGCGGAGCTTTGCGACATGGTGGAGCGCGACCTGGAACCTCCCATCGACGACTACGCGGCGTCGGACCCCGCAGAGTTCTTCGCTGTCGCCGTGGAGACCTTCTTCACCGGGCCGGACATTCTCGCCGATGGCTTTCCGCAGGTGTACGCGTTATTGACGGAGCTGTTTCGGGAGGATCCTCTTGACGCACGCCGTCCCGCGACGGGTACGGGCGATAGCTGAGTCGGAACGCCTTGCGCGGTTGGCAGGACAGGGCGATGGGAACGGCGCCTTGGCCGAACCAGTCAGCCGGTCCCTGTCGCGCGTTCCGTGGTCACGTCCCGAAACGCATACAGGGTTTGCTTGACCTCCCTCACATCGACGATTTCCAGAGAGACGATCTTGACGCCGACATCTTCGGAATCCAGGCGGCTGGCCACGATATCGAACAGGTATTGCTGAATGCTGTTCCGATTCGAGGTCAATGCGGGTTCAATGCGGCTGGTGACCCTGGCCAGCTCCTCTCGAACCAGCATGGTGACCAGTTCGCGCGGATCGGTTGGCGCGAACAGGTAGTTCTTCAAGTCGTTGATCCTGTACCGCAGCGCCAGCTCCACTTCGAGCACGCTTGTGCCTGCGGACGGGATCGTGAAACTGATTGTCCCGCCTTCACTGTCGGAGGCGCGGTAGCCGAGGACGTGATCGGTCGGATGAACATAGGCCTCATCAATGACCGGGAAGCGGTACCGCACGCCTGGACCGACCTCTGGTTTGATCACCTTGCCGAATCGGGTGACCATGGCCAGTTCTTCGTTCTCAACGGTGTACGTGCCGCTTGCCAGCACGATGGCGACGAGAAACGCGATGCAGCCCTCAACGAGTCGGCCGCGATGTCGCTCCAGTACATCGGATGCCGCGTGTCTCGTCCGTCGACGGAGCGAGGGGGTTTGTCCTTCGTAACGTTCGCTCATCGGTGAAGCCCGAATCGGAGTTCATGATCCTCATAGCATTTGAACCACGCGTTGTCGAGATGTTCCGTTCAATCATCTCCTCGTGATTCTCGCGTGGACGAAATCCCGGTGTTTGGGTTCGCCATCGGCATCTTCTGCCCGGCGTCTGCGTTAGGGCGCCCGAGAACGGGCCGGTTCTCGCAAGGCGCTATCCGAAGAACATCCCGTGTAGCCAGGGCAGGCCGAAGGCCAGAATGATGCTGACGACGAGTCCCGACAATGCCTTCGCGGCGTCGGAAATCACCTTGCGCGCCGTACCGCGTGTCGGCGTGTCGGCGAGGTATAACGACAGCGCGAACTCGCGCCCCGCCAGCACCCCCAGGAACACCCAGGTGGTGCTCATCGGCATATTGCTCATTTCCTTGAAGATCAGCAGCACGATGCCGTAGATGAAGTCGATGATGGTCGCCGCGCGAATGTCGGTGGTATCGGTCTTGCTCGTGACGATCTTCTGAATCTCGCCCCCGAACTGGTAGAAGATGTACCCCTGCATGGCCAGCAGGGCCCCGACGCCGAACACCAGCCAGAGGGGGGAGAGTTCCCGTGGCAGGTAGACGAAGATATTGGCGAGGTCCTGTATCAGCCACTGGCTCCACAAAAAGCCGGTGGAGGCCCATTGCAGCACCACCCAATAGGCCGGTATCTCCTCGCCCCGCGTCCGGTGGAAGTACTCCGTGGCGCGCTTGAAGACGAAGCTGAACAGCAGGATGGCGGAGACGAAAGCGACCAGGTAGCCGAGGGCCGACTTGGTGAGCATGGCGTTGAGGTTGCTCGTTTCGCCGCTGGTGACGGCAAACACGGTGAGCACGAGGAATGTCGTGCTCACCGGCACTCCGAGGCGCGTGAGGATCAGCAGCGCCAGCGGCGGAATGGCATGAATCCAGGACACGCCGCCCTCCGGTACCGGGAACTTTTCCAGGCGTCCGTAAGCGGGGTCGCCGTCGTTGACGAACCAGCCGTAGAAGAGCACGACGAGGAGGATGCTCCCGGCGAACAACCACAGTACCCACCACGGCCGGTGCGAGTTCGAGGACAGAAAAGTCCCAAGGGTCTGGATCGAGTCGTTGGCGACCACGGAGTACGCCGCCAGCAGAAACCCGACGATCATGTAAATTTCTAACAGGGGAATGGCGGTCTCCTTCGGCGGTCTTTGAGAAGGCCGCACCTGACGCAGGGGCAGTATATCGGATTGGTGAAGTGACACGCTCGACTATCGGACGTAATCTAGGCTGGACGAATCCACGGGGGAACGTGTCATGCCAGCAATCGGTCGTCGTGATGTTTTGCGCCTAGGGGCCGTGTCGGGTGTCATACCGCTTGCATCGGTCGCTGCGGGCCAGGAGGCGCCTGCCACCGGCGAGGTGCGCGGCTACGTGCGCCTGGGCCGCACCGAACTCAAGATCTCCGACATTTCGTTCGGCTCAAGCAGGTTGCGGCGTGGCGGCGAGCACCTGATTCACCACGCCCTGGATCGGGGCATCAACTACTTCGACACGGCGGACGGCTATAGCGCGGGGGCATCGGAGCACACGATCGGACGGGCGCTTGAAGGTCGCCGGGACACGGTCTACATCGCATCGAAGTTCGTCGCCGGCGCGGACGAGTCGCGCGTGTCGCTGATGCGCGCGCTGGATACGTCGTTGCGGCGTTTGCGCACAGACTACATCGATGTCTATTTCAACCACGCGGTGAACGATGTCGCGCGCATGGCGAATCCCGAGTGGCACGAGTTCACCGCGATGGCGAAGCAGCAGGGCAAGATCCGCTTCACGGGGATGTCGGGTCACGGATCGAGATTGATCGAGTGCCTGGATTACGTCTTTGACCGTGACCTGGTGGATGTCGTGCTGGTGGCGTACAACTTCGGTCAGGATCCGTCGTTCCTGTCCAGCATGACAAAGTCCTTCGGCCGGCTGCCACAGCAACCGGACTTGCCCCGTGCTCTCGCCAAGGCGAAGTCCAAAGATGTGGGCGTGGTGACCATGAAGACGCTGATGGGCGCGCGACTGAACGACATGCGGCCTTTCGAGACCGGCGGGGCGACATTCTCCCAGGCCGCCTTTCGCTGGGTGCTGTCGGATGCGAACGTGGACGCCCTGATCATTTCCATGACGGAGCAGGACCAGATCGACGAGTATCTCGGCGGCTCCGGTGGTCTGCCGGTGTCGAGCGAGGACGTCGCGCTGCTCCAGCGTTATGCCGTGGCCAACGGAATTACCTATTGTCGCCACGCCTGTTCCCTGTGCGAAGGGGCGTGTCCTTACGGCGTGCCCATTCCCGACGTGCTGCGTACGCGGATGTATGCGACCGACTATGGCGACGTGCGTTTCGCCCGCGAAGAATACGCCAAGCTTGAGGAGAACGCCTCCGCCTGCCTGTCGTGTACCGGTGAACCGTGCGCCGAGGCGTGTCCGCATGGGATAGACTTGCCCGAGTTCGCCCCGGCGACACATCGCATGTTGGCGTGAGCCAGTTCCGGCGCGCGGCTGCGACTCCTCCGCGATGGCTGCGATACGGGCGATGGGCAGCCATCAGCACGTGACCGGAGAAAGTCTGCAATCGCCGTGGGCGTACGGCTTGCTGTTGGCCTGCCTGGCGTGGATGGCACTGGTATTCGCGCCCGCGCTGTTCGCGTCTGCGGGCTGGCCGCACGCGGATGCGCTGCGCTGGTTGTTCCATCCGGTCTGCCACCAGATTCCGGGCCGCAGCTTTCACGTGCTCGGCGAGCCGCTCGCCGCCTGCGCGCGCTGCACCGGCCTGTACCTAGGATTCACTCTCGGGGTTGCCGCCTGGCCGCGCCTGCCGAACCTCGCGACGCGGCTGGCGAAGCGACCGCGGTGGATCCTGGTGTTCATGGTTCCGCTTGCGGTAGACGTGACGTTCGAGAGCGCGGCAGTGGTTCGATTCGCAACGGGTCTGGTCGCTGCATTCCCATGTGGGCTATTGCCGTTGCTCGCCATTGCCGAGTTGCAGGCGACTCAAACACAGACAGGAGGTGATCCCCCATGATGGACAATCCCAAGTTCAAGTCGGCGCTGATGGGTGGCGGCGTATTCGGAGCCATCGCCGCACTGCCATACGTCGGCATGCTGAACTCCGTTTGCTGCGCGCTGTATATCGGTGGCGGCGTACTGGCCGTCTATTTCTACCTGAAGGAGCATGTGCCCCTCCCGAAGGCGCCCTACGCCGACGGCGCCGTCGTCGGGGTACTGACCGGCGTGATCGGTGGCGTCGTCACGACGTTCGTCGGCGCAATCTTCATGGCCCTGGGCCTGGTGCCCTTCGTCTCGGAGGCGGCTGAAGTCCTCGCGCAGCTTGAGCAGGCGGGCGTGGAACTCCCCGACTTCGTGCGCGACATTGCGACAGGGGAAGGGGCCGGCGCGGTCCTCTTGGGCGTTCAGCTTGTGATGAACGTCATCATGTTCGAGATATTCGGCACCCTCGGCGCACTGGTTGGCGTGGCCATCTTCCACAAGAAGGATGCCAATCCGGGCTGATGCGAGGCGCTGACCCATGCTCTGGGTAGTCGACAAGAAAGTGATCAAGCACGTGATTGAAACGGGTTCGGCGCTGGTCGAGGTGCCGGTCCGTATCCGCTTCGAATTCGGTTTGGCGGAGGAGCGATTCATTTCAGGATCGATGAAGCGCACGTTCGTCTACAACCGGCAGGCGTTAGTGAAGCGGTTTCCGCGGCTCGACTCTGACGAACTCGACGCGGAGATGGAGGACGTGGTGGACCGCAGCCTGCGAGAGCACCTGAAGTTCGGGGGCTACGCGCAAGGTGATGTCGATCTCTACTCTTGCGATGCGGATGCGGAAAGGGCCTCCGAGAACGAGGCCGATGTCCCCAGGATCATCATGCCTGACGGGCCCGCATAGGAGGTAAATCCCTCTACGCGGGTACTCCCGCACGGTCGAGTTCCCGCAGGTGTCCGCGGGGTTCCGACAATCGTTTTCGCGCCCAGTCCCGGGTGTCCAGGTCATGGGTGAACAGGATCACCTGGGTCGATTCGCTGATGGCGAGCAGCGTGTCGAGCACGGCCTTCCTTCGTTCTGCATCGCTGGTGGCGATCGGGTCGTCAAGTATGAGGGGACAGCTTTCGTCAGGAGCGGACAGGTGTTCGGCAAGCGCCATGCGCAGCAGCAGGTAGATTTGTTCCGATGCGCCGTGCGACAGCCACTCGGCCCGTCGCCACGGCCCGTTGCCGCTCCTGACCTGGACCGAGAGGGACTGCGGATCGATGCGGCAGTCCGTGTAGCGTTCATCCGTGATTCGGGACAGGTGCTTGCAAACGCTCGCCCGGAGCCTGGGCGCGATGTCACGATGAACGCGTTCCTCGGCGCGGCCCAGGAACTGGATCGTCATGCGCAGGGTGGCATCGAGCCGTTCGAGCCTGTCGTGCGCAAGCCGAGCGGTCTGCTCGGCCTCTTCGGCCGCCGATACGTCTGGCATGCCTCGGGCGAATTGATCCAGTCCGCCCCGCGCACGGGCGTAGGATTGCATGGCGTCGGCGGCTTCGCGTTGCGCTTCGCCGAGTCGTCGTTGCTGCGCCGCGTTCGCTTCCATTTCTCGCCGCCAGTCCGCAAGCCAGCGTTCGAGCAGCATCGTGCGCGTCCCCGTTTCATCCTCGGCAATGCCGCATCGGTCCGCCGCGAGATGTAGGCCATCCTCGGCCTCGTCATGCTTTGTGAGGTCTTCGTCGTAGCGCCGGTCATCCTCGCGGCGCCGCTCGATTTCCGATTGGATACGCGCTTGTCGCTCCCGAATCAGGGCGTCCTGCCGCGAGCGTCTTTGCCGCCAGGCGATGCCGCTGGCGGCGAGGATGGCCAGGACAAGCGCGAGAAGCTCCGGGCCGACGAATCGAAACGAGAGCGTGGCGGCCACGATGCCAGCAAGGAGAAACAGGAGCCAGTGCGCGAGGCTGCGCCCGGTACTCGGTCCGGTCAACTGCTGTTCCGCCTGTGCGAGCTGGGTCGCCAGTTGTTCGATATCCGGTCCGGCTGGCCTGGTGATCCGTGGACGCGAGGCCCAGGCGGCTAGCGCAGTCTGGACCTGCGCCGCCAGGGCTGCATGCTCCGCCGGGCTGCGTAGCGGGCCACTGCCCTCCATGCGTGCCAAGTCGCGGGCGGCCCGATCAGCCGCGGCGTGCAGTCGCTCTACCTCGGCGCGTCGATGAAGGTATTCCTGGTGGGCATTGCGCGCGTTCGCAAGGCGATTCTCTGACGCATTCAACTCCTTCTTCGCCATGGCCAGGGGTTTCGTGAAGGCGCGGGTGGATCCGACATGGTCCCTGTGCCACTTTCCCAGCAGATCGTTGGCCGCCGCCGCGGTGGCGTCGGTGCCGGCAGTGTCGGCCGCGCGCTGCAAGACCTCCTGCAAGCCTTCTGCCGCTTGCAATACGCGCAGCGTGTCGGCCTGGCGGACGCACGCGGTACCCAGAAACGACCTGCGATCCAGGCCCAGCCAGACCGCTCCGTCAGGCGCTCCGTCGCGGACGATTTCCGATGCGTAGTCGCGATCGGCAATGTCCGCGTCGCTCACGGTGCCGGTCCTGTTGGCGAGATCATGCCGCAACTCGATGCGAACGCCGTCATCGCGCAACAGGACCGCGCCGACCTCCCATGCGCCGGTGCCGTTCCACGGTTTGTGGCGGCGCACGAAATCGCGGTCGGCAGCCGTCTGCCCGGCACCGCGCCGCATGCCGCAGAGTCCGGCGTATAGCGCTGCGTGCCAGGTTGACTTGCCGGCTTCGTTCGGCCCGTATACGACGTTCATGCCCGGTGCCAGCTCCAGGGTCTCATCGACGAGCGGCCCGAAGGCATGGGCGACTATCGACTCGAAGCGCACTACATCACCTCAAGGTCGTCGCGGCCATCGAGCGCCCTTAAGCCTGTCATCAGGACGCGCCGCTGCTCGTCCCCGGGCAGGTCCGAGTCGAGCACGTCGTTGACGAACTGGCCCCGCACGGTGTTTTCCTGGCGTATCGCATCCAGGTTGTACCCGGCACGCAATTCGCCCCGGCGGATACGCGCCGCTTCGAAGCGCGCAAGAAGGATGTCGCGCAGCTCGTTTTCGTTCAGTTCGACGCGAGAGTCGATCTCGCCACTGACGGTCAAGCGAACCAGGCCGGAGAGACCAGCGACAGCCTTGTCGAGGCGGTCCCTTACCTGTTCACGCGTGGCGCAGCCGGTGACGTCGAGACGCACGTCGTGGACCCTCCCGTCGGCGACCCGACGCCGTTCTCGAAGAATCTCGCCGGCATCGATGGTCGCGATCACCGCGCCGCGTTCGCCCTCCTCGCCGAAGGCCAGGGGCTCGGGATTTCCCGGATAGGTGTGCCGGGCCGCATCCCTGGGCTGGTGGTAGTGGCCAAGGAATGCATGCTCGAGACCCGCTGTTTCGATTTCGGATGCATCGAATGGTGCATGGGGTTGCTTGTCATTGCCCTGGGCGGACAGCCATGATCGCTCGGAGCCGTGGAACAAGGCGATATGCGCCCCCGGTCCATCAGCGCGAAATCCGTCGAGAAAGTTGCCGGTGTTTGCAGGGACGCAATGCGCGCCGCCCCAGAGCGTCAGATCGACGTCGATTCTCACGGGCTGTAGCCTTGGCTCCGCGAACACGTGGACGTTCGGACTCCATTCCACCACGGTGTAGAGGCTTTGCGGGCCGTACCAGTCGTGATTGCCGGGCGCGAGAAAAACGCGCACTGGATCGAGTTCGGCAAAGGTCTCGCGAAGAAACTCCGCCGTGTCCGGTGCGACGCGGTCGTTCTCGTACAGGTCGCCACCGCAGAAGAGCGCGTCGGCCTCGGTTTCTCGCACCAGTTCCGCGATGCGGCCGAGCGCGTCGCGCAACGCCTGCCGCCGCCGCCGCGCGGCATCGCCGCTCGCGCCGGTCCATGCGAAATGCGCATCGAGGTGCAGATCCGCAAAGTGCACGATCTTCATGGCCCTATCCTGTCTGCGGGTGCCGCGCGAATCAACCGCGCCCGATGGCGTCCGTCGACCGGAAATGGCTTAAACGTATGGCACGCCCTGCGCTTCCACGTACAGGGAATAGATCGACTGCGAGCCGGTCATGAACAGCCGGTTGCGTTTGACGCCTCCGAAACAGACGTTGGAGACGGTCTCCCTGAGATGGATCGCGCCGATCTTCGTGCCGTCGGGCGCGAACACGTGGACGCCGTTTTCTGCATCGCCGGCCCAGCCGGCCGCCGACCAGACATTGCCGTCGGTATCGACGCGCAGGCCGTCCGGACTTGTCTTGCCCAGGTCGCAGAAGACGCGGCCGTTTTCGGCGCGCGTGCCGCCGACCACGTCGTAGGCCTTGATGTGGCGCGGGTAGCCTGGCGTATGCGACGCGCCGGTGTCGACGACGTAAAGCACGGAGTAGTCCGGAGAGAACGCCAGGCCGTTCGGCTTTTCCATCTCCTCGATGACGACGGTCGCCGCAAACGTATCGGGATCGATGCGGTAGACGCGGGTGGGAAGTTCGAACGGCGCCTTGTGGCCCTCGTAGTTCCAGATGATTCCATAGCCCGGATCGGTGAACCAGATGCCGCCGTCGGTGTGCACGACGACGTCGTTGGGCGCGTTCAGGCGCTTGCCTTCGAAGCAATCCATCAGCACCGTGATGGTCCCGTCGTGCTCGGTGCGCGTGACCCGGCGACTGCCGTGCTCGCAGGTGACCAGGCGTCCCTGGCGGTCCCGGGTGTTTCCGTTCGCGTTGTTGGAAGGCGCCCGGAACACCTCGACCTCACCGGTGTTCTCCGACCAGCGCAGCATGCGATTGTTGGGTATGTCGCTGAATACGAGGTGGCGGCTATCGCCGAACCACACGGGGCCTTCGGTCCAGCGGGCGCCGGTCCACAGTCTTTCCAGCGCCGCGCTGCCGAGCACGTACTGGCGAAAACGCCGGTCGATCACCTCGACGGCGGGATCGGGATAGGGCACGGGTTCGCGCCAGTCGTGGTCGAGCAGGCGATCTTTCGTCATGGATGGATCTCCGGGTGAGGTTTCGGCAAGCGTAACGCAAAGCCAGGATTTGACGGATAATCGAAACATCGTTCGAGCTTGAGGAAGCACCCGTGAACGCACGGTTCTTCGTTGGTCAGATCGTCTCGCACAACAGGTTCGGCTATCGCGGCGTCGTGTTCGGCGTGGACGCCGAGTTCGGGCTGAGCGAGGAGTGGTACGAGGAGATGGCGAGGAGTCGGCCACCGAAGGATCGGCCCTGGTATCACGTGCTGGTGGACGGCGCGCTACACAGCACCTATGTCGCCGAGCGGCATCTCGACGCAAGCGACGACCTGGGCCAGATCGAACATCCCTGGCTCGGCGAGTATTTCGACAGGTTCGACGGCTCCCGCTACCACACCATCGTCCGGGCGCATTAGCTTCGAAAGCGCAGTCTCGGAGTGTCAGACCGAACGGTCCGCCGGGTGCCCGGTGACGGGTAGCGACTATCTCACTCCGATTTCGGCGGTTTCTTCCTCTTTGGTCGCCAGGATGGTCTGCCCAAGGCGTCGAAGATGATGACCGCGACCAGTCCGGAGACCGCACCAGCCGCAGCAGCGAGCAACAAGCCCTGAATGTCCACCAAGTAAAGCCTCCGTCTCGTTGTCTTACGATGCGTTCAGGTCAACCGCCCAATGGATGTTCACGCCAGACCGAAGACCGGGGCCGCGTTGTCCCAGAAGATCTTGCGGACGCTTTCCTCCGGCAATGCTTGCCGCTCCAGGTTTTCCATGCCGCGGGGCCACGTGCCGTCGGCGTGGGGGTAGTCGGTATTGAAAGTCACGTAGTCGTCCCCGACCAGGTCGCAAACGGCGCCGAGCGTCATCTCGTCGCCCCGGCATGCCACCAGGAAATTCGATTTGAAATACTCGGTGGGCCGCTTCTTCAGGTCCGGATGTTCCGCATTGCCGGAAAAGTCCCAGTGCTGCTCCATACGTTGCAGCCAGTAAGGCAGCCAGCCGGCGTCCGCCTCGACATGCACGATGGAAAGCTCCGGATGGCGCTCGATGGTGCCGAACCAGATCAGGCTCATCATCGCCGCCATGGCCTCGAAGGGGTGCGACAGGATGTGGCCGGCGGTGTGCGTTTCCATGCGGTCTCCGAAAGAAGGCACGTAGGGCGAACCGGAGTCGTGGATGCACACCGGGCGCTTCAGTTCTTCGATCGTGCGCCACACCTCGTCGTAGTCCCGGTGGTGCAGGTTGCGGCCGTCGATGGGATTGGGGCGCACGAAGAAGCATGCGGCGCCGCGGTCGGCCATGCGCTTGGCTTCCTCGACGGCGAGGTCCGGTGCCTGCATGGGCAGCATGGCGGACATGCGCAGGCGTTCCGGGGCGCGGCCGCAGTACTCGAGACTCCAGTCGTTGTAGGCGCGGCAGACGGCGGCCAGCAGTTCCGGATCGCGAAACGGCCTGCCGAGCATCTGTCCGCCCAGGGTGGGGTAGAGCACCTGGGCGTCGACCCCGTATTCGTCCATGTCGGACAGGCGGACTTCGGGACTGAATCCAGCCGCCCGCGCAGCTTCGTGTTTCTCTTGTGAGGCGCGCCTGGAGGCTGCGTGGAACTCCTCGGCGTGCATGGGATAGGTGCCGTCCTGCTTGGCGATGGGTTCGCCTTCCACCGTGAGGCCGGCACGGCCGTGACCGATGTCGCCGAATTCCGGCGCGCGGTCGGCGAACGCCGGGTCGATGTATTCCCGCCAGATCGACGGCGGCTCCATTTGGTGCGAGTCGGTGTCGATTACGCGATAGCCGTTGCGCATATTGATGCCCTCCCGTAACGGTGGGTACGATAATACCGCGACATCGCGGCGGCTCAATGGCTGGCGTCGATCGTGTCAGTGGCTATTGCAACCATCATCGTCGCCTTGGCGGCGGCTGTGTTTTAGCTCCGGCCAGTTTGTCATACCATGTCAGTCGCTAGCCTACCCATGCAAGGAGGAGATGCGACTTGGCCACTGAACGACTTAGCCTGCGAATCGATGCGAGTCTGAAGAAGAGCCTTGAACAAGAAGCCAAGCGTGAGGATCGATCCGCATCCTATCTTGCAGTCAAGGCAATCGAAGCAATGCTGCGCAATCGGGTTGAAAAGCGTGCCGCGATCCGTGCTGCCCTCGCTGAGGCCGGAAAAGGTGCGTTCATCTCGCAGGAAGCCATGGACAGCTGGGTTGCCTCTTGGGATTCCGACGCGGAGCTTCCGCCACCGGAGCCTGATGTTCGAATCCGCTAAGGTGAACGATGAACCTCGTTTTCCTGCCCTCCACCCGTTCGGACTTGCTGTGGATGCGCACCTACTACACGAGGGTGTTCCCGGCCGGAGCAAAGCGTGCAGCCGAGCAATACCGCATGACCTGCAGCGTGATTCGCGCAAACCCCGGAATCGGGCACCCTGTTGAGGACATCCCTGGGGTGCGTGAGTTCACCATTCAACGTACGCCCTTTTCGGTCATTTACCGTGTCATCGATGATCGAATCGAAGTGCTGCGCATCTGGGACCAGTGCGGGGATCGTTCTGATCTAGTGCCATAATTTCTGTCGACCCTCCGGGTGTGACGTGTTTAACACGGGTTCCATCTAACGCCAGGAAATGACGCTGCCGGGTGCCGCTTTAACGCGGCCCAACAACTCGACTGTCTATCCCTTGACGCAGACCACCTGTTTCAGCGTGCGTACCACGTCGACCAGCGACGTCTGCGCCGCCATGACCGCGTCTATGTCCTTGTAGGCGCCGGGCGTCTCGTCGATCACGCCTTCGTCCTTGCGGCACTCGACGCCGGTGGTGGCATCGCGGTGGTCCTGCAGCGTAAAGGTACGCCTGGCAGCACCCCTCGACATGGTGCGTCCCGCCCCATGCGAACACGAATGGAACGCGTCCGCGTTGCCCTTTCCGGCCACGATGTAGGATCGTGCGCCCATCGACCCCGGGATGATTCCGAGGTCGCCCTTTCGCGCCCGAACGGCGCCCTTGCGGGTCACCCAGACGTTCTTGCCGAAGTGGTTTTCCCGTTCGACGTAGTTGTGATGGCAGTTCACCGCATGGCCGGTCTGCTCGAAGGGTTTGACCGTCTCCCGCAATGCGCAAAGCACCCGGGCCATCATCGCTTCCCTGTTCACGAAGGCAAACGACTGCGCCCAGGACACGGCGTCGACATATTCCCTGAAGTGTTCGGTGCCCTCGACGAGATAGGCGAGGTCCTTGTCGGGGAGGTTGATGAAGAACCGGCGCATGTCGTCCTTCGCCAGCTCGATGTAGTACCGGCCGATGGCGTTGCCGATGCCTCGCGAACCGGAATGGAGCATGGCCCAGACGACGTCATCCTCGTCGAGGCAGATCTCGATGAAGTGGTTACCGGTTCCCAGCGTGCCGAGATGCAGGATGGCGCGGTTGGCGGGCCGGCGAAGTTTGGGCGCGCGGGAAACGATAGCGTCGAGTCCCGCCTGGAGATGCTGCCAGTGCGAAACGACCGATGCGGGCGGGTCCTCCCACGAGCCTTTGTCCCGGTCCTTGCCCCTGCCCAGGGTGCGTCCGTGCGGAACGCTGCGCTCGATCTCGGCCCGCAGCCTGCCCAGGTTGTCGGGCAGATCGCTCGCCGCCAGCGATGTCCGCACCGCCATCATGCCGCAGCCGATATCAACGCCGACAGCGGCCGGAACGACGGCGCCGGAAGTGGGGATGACCGAGCCGACCGTGGCGCCGATCCCGAAGTGCACGTCCGGCATCGCCGCGACGTGCTTGTGCACGAACGGCAGCCGCGCAACGTTCCGAAGCTGGTTCCACGCGCTCTCGTCGACGGGAACGCCCTGTGTCCAGGCCTTGATTGGCGCGCCGCTGCGGGTCTGCTCGAAGACGTAGCCCTTGTCTGTGACCACCGCGTTGTTCATGTGACTGTACGCCAAGCCGCTGCGCCTACATTAGACGCCCCGTGGGAGCCGTGCGGCAACAACCTGCGGGAGACGATGCGTTTAGTTCGCCAAAATCTCGCGCGCCTCGATCAGGGCCCGGGTGCGGTCTTCTGCATTCTGCCGGATGTTGGCCCAGAAGAGGTCGTAATCCGAGCCGTGCAGATTTCGCCCGAACAGTGACCACCACCATCCCTGGTCTTTCAGTTTGGGATCCCGATCAGCATTTACGAACAACCAGTTGGACCGCTCGCCCTGCTCGCAATGGGTCGATACCGTGCCTCGAACCAACGCGCCCAGCGACGCATCGAGTACGGTGGACTTGGTCCACATCGTGAGTGCTCCGAGGTGATCTGCCTTGTCGCTCGGGCGGCTGTCAGTTCGCCAGGTGACAGGGTTGACACAGATGTTCTGGCTCGGGGCGAAGCCTGAGTAATCCGTGCCGTTCCAGTTCTTCTGGTCGTCGCGGTTGCTCCAGGGAGACGGCGTCCTGTCCCCCTCGTGCGCATCCCAGGTGATGAGGCAACCGGTCTGTGTGGGCGAATTGCAGACCTCGATATCCTGAAACCCCTCATCGATCAATGCGCTGGGCAATGAGTGGCCGACGGCATACGCCGCGACCAGCCGGTCCATCAGCGGCGTCCCCTCGATTTCTTCCATGATCAGCCGGACCATCTGGAACGTACCCTGGCTGTGGCTCCCCAAGACGATGGGGCTGTCCGGATCGATTTCTGCGACAAAGTGGCGGAACGCCGCACGCACGTCCTGGTACCCAACATCCATGATCTTGTCGATGTCTTCGTCTTCTTGGTAACCCATGATGTTCGACTGCCGAAAGCGTGGTGCGTACACCCGGCAGCATCCGTTGAACGTGGAGGCTTGCCGCGAAATCGTGCCCAGGTCGGTCTCGCGTCCTGTCTGTTCGTCGTCCATCGGCTGCACCCAGTGTTCCTTGCCACCGTAGGTGGTGGGGTGCAAGAAGAACGCATCCGCCGGCCGTGCTTCTTGTGGTGTGGACGGTACGCCGTCGGGTCGTCGTTCGGCGGGACTTGCATCGTCGGGCCAGGCCGACCAATGCGCGCGCAACGTATAGTCGGGTGCTTCCGGCAACGGCTTGTCACCGAAGCGGTGGCCGGGCGCAACCATCCATCCGAAAACGCTCGGCCCGATCAGTACGAGCGCCAAGAGTAGAACAACAATGGTGCCAAGGACCGAAAGCGCAATCTTCAGCCACTTCCTCACGTTCTCAAGAACTACGCTCTAACGTATCTGTTCGCGTCAGGTATCGGGTCTTCTCCTTTCCTTCAGCATAGGCAATCTTCATTGAAAGTCGCGGGTCGGGCGTAACGTTGGGGCCTGACATATGCGGTTCAAAACTGTCGAACGCAACAGCTTCTCCCTTTGCCATGCCGATGAACCGCATGGACTCCGCCATTCGAGAGGCCACTTGATCCGTAATCGAAATCGGGAATCCACCCGCGGGTTCCCCGCTCTCCTCATGTTCCAGGATGGATCCCGTATTGAAGGACGACATTTCACTGACGCCGACTTCGTTTTCACGCGACAGCATGAGACCGCCCCTTTCTGTCGACATGTCTTCGAGAGCAATCCACACTGAAAAAATCGTCGGTGACGCCTCTTTCCCGAGCCAGTAGGGGCGATCCTGGTGAATCGCCGTTCCCGCGGCGCCAGCACCCTTTATCAACAGGCTGGCGTGATCGATCACAGGCACATCAAAAGCCACTACGCTGGAGATTTCCGGCCATAGCTCCCGGTGGAGCCGTCTCAACAAATCAAAGTTGTTATTTTCTGGCAGTTCGCTCACAAAGAAGTCCTTCCCTACCCAATGTAGAGACTCTCTGTTGCCAGATGAGGAAACAACTACACCCGCCCGTCCAAGCAGAGCGTCGATATTCTCATCCGAAATCCGCGACGTTAATCTGCACCACACGATCTGGTCTCCGTTGAGTCTAGGGATGGATCAGAAGCCGTTTCAGCTCACTCGACAATCGCATCCCTGACCGTTTCTGCGATTTTCCTGGGCAAATCTGTCGGCCCCTGAACCATGTATACAATCGTCATTTCCTCTTCCGGCGCCGTCCAGGACACGGTACCCGCAGCCCCCATCCAGCCGAAAGCACCAGCCGTTCGACCATCGTTGGCCTGTTCGGGATCCACGGTGATGCCAACCGTATAGCCGAAACCACGTCCGGAACCTCCCTTCGCTGTTTCGTTGAACAGGTTTCCCACCTGGTTGGTCGACATCATGGCGACCGATTCCGGTTTGAGGAGGCGATGGCCAAACAAGGTTCCATTATTGACCAGCATCTGTTGAAAATGCACATAGTCCCGGGCGGTGCTGACCAGACCGATGGAACCCGAGAAATAGTCGGCGGACTTGATCCAGGGTCCCTTGTCATTGCGCATAACCGGCATCCGGCCCAGTTTGTCTTCTGGCACATTCCAGTGCGTATCCTTCATGTCCAGCGGATCAAAGATACGGGTCTGAACGAACTCGTTGAACGGCGTGCCCGATACGATCTCGATGATCCGCGCCACCACATCGAGGCCGACAGTGCCGCTGTAGGCCCAGCGGGTCCCCGGCTGGAAGTCCAATGGACCCGCCGCCGCCCTGGGGATCCAGGAAGCGAGGGTGTCTGACGATCCGGGTCTGTCCAGCTTCGAGACCATTGTCCCGGTCCCGCCTGTATGCAGTCCGGCTGTGTGTGTCAACAGGTCGTGGATGGTCAGAGGCCGGTTCACGTCCACAAGCTGATAATCGGGAATTTTCTGCTTTTTTGAAATCTTCCTTGGACTTGGATTCGGACTTGGACTTGACGATATCCTTGTCAGCAGATTCCTTGGCAACGGCCACCTGGATACCCTTGAACTCGGGAATGTACTTTTCGACCGGGTCTTCCGGATTGATCAGACCTTCCTCGATCAGCATCATCGCCGCGACGCCGAGCACCGGCTTGGTCGAGGAGGCCATGTGAAACATCGCGTCCTTGTGCATGGGGCTCCGAGTCGTTTCACTCAGGACACCGTGGGCCTCCATATGGACCACCTTGTTATGTCGAGTGACGCCAACTACGGCTCCCTGAATGCGACCGTCCTCTACGTACTCCCGGACAAGGTCATCGATTTTCTTCAGCCGTTCAGCGGACATCCCGACCTCTTCCGGACTTCCGTAAGGTAACTCGCGAGTCGTGGTCATGGCAGGGTCCGAAGTCTGTTGGGGCTCGACTGAAGTAGCAAAAAGACAGACAGCAATAGCGATCAATAGTCTTGGCATGGTGATTCTTGTGTGGGAGGATGCCGGGTCCGTTACCGGACAACTCGCGTGGGAACAATGACGTCCGGAGAAACTGTTGCGACCAGGCGGTTGATCCATACGACGGCGAGACGGTTCCTGCACCACCACCCTATCGCCCAGAGCCATTAGACAGGAGCTGTCCAGTGGAATCCGGACCGGGAAGTCCATCATGAATCACCTGACTCAACAAGAGGTCGATGCATTCAAAGTGGATGGATATCTTGTCTTGGAGCGCTACTTCGATCCGGAACACAATCAGCGTATCAAGGGTGATGTTGATCGAATGATGGAAAATGGCATCAGCCCCGCCAACCGTCTGGAAATTTTTTTGAGCTATCCTGAACTCGGATTGTTGACCTCGGACCCAGGGATCGTAGGAAGGGTGTCGGACCTGATGGGTGGTTCCAGGTTTACCCATCACCATATTCATGCACGCTGGCAAGCCGAGGGGGAACCGGGGCAGCCATGGCACCACGACTACGAACAAATGCCCCAGTCCAACCGTTCGCACCTCATGGTACATGTCTTCATGTATCTCGATGGTCTAAATGGCGAGGTGGGCGATCTGCTGCTATTACCCGGGTCACATACGCAAACGATGGAAAGAACCGCGCCCCGAATCTTCGGGTATGCCGACCTGCCGGGGTCGATCACCATCAGTCGTCTGGCACCCGGCTCCATCGTCATACTGCATTCGGCCATCATGCATGCTAGGCGGCCTAAACCAGGTGGTGTCTCGTTCCGCCGGTATTTCGTTGACACCTCCTATTGTCAGGCCGGTATCCTCTGGCCGGGTATCGATGACATTGACACGATTAACCGCATCGCACTGGAGCGCGGCTACGACAGGGACGGACGCTATGCCTGGTTATACGACTCCTCGCAGTTCTACAATGCGAGACAGGTGTGGTTGGAGCTGAAGGAAAAGAACGCGGGGAGCCTTGCGCTGGTGCTGGGACCCCGTGACAAACTCCATTGATTGGGTCAGGCATTAGCCAGAATTCGACCTGGCGCCCGACCTGGCGCCCTGACCGTTGAGCTTGCTCTAGCCGCCCGGCGGGAACCGTGCCGCAAACAGCCGCGCTCCCAGGTTCTGTATCTCCGCGCTGTCCTTTACGCTTGCGACAAGATGGTCGGGAATGGCGCCAACGCCGTGGTGTGCTCCGCAGATGGCCCCGGCGATCGCCGCGGTGGTGTCGACGTCACCGCCGGCTCGAATTGCCCATTCCACCGTTGCGCAATAGTCGTTGGGATGTTTGAGGAAGGCGTACAGCGAAGCCAGAACGGTGGCCTCGACCTGTACGGAAATGCCAAATCCCTTCGGGTGTGGCTGTTGTCCGCTGGCGGAGACGATGGCTTCCAGCGCAGCGGTCTCGTCGAGCGTGAGCCAATCGCCCAGCGCAAGGATATGCGCCGCGAATTCGGGGCTTTGTTCGGCAATGGACTGGCTCGTTGATCGCAGAAAGTCGGCCGTGACGATGGACGCCGTGGTGCTCGCGTGAGCGACCGCGGTGGCCGTCGCGATCGCGCCGGCAATGGCCAATGGGTGTTGATGCGTGACGATGCTGGAGGTTGTCGCGTCCCTGGCGAGTTGTTCGGCATCGTCGAAGTTCCAAAGACCGATCGGACTGACGCGCATCGCCGCGCCGTTCCACGCGAGATCGTCGGCAAGTGCGGCTTCCCCCCAGGGGACGCCTGCGATCAGGCGTTTGACGGCACGGTCCGCGACTCCCCCCTGGCCGACGATCTCGCCGGTCTCCCACAGTTTCACGAACTCGGCGGCAATCGCGGCGCCATCGACGCCGCCCGAATCGACCATGCTCTTCGCGATGGCGACAGTCAGTTGCGTATCGTCGGTGATCTGCCCGGCCGGTCGCCGCGATGTCTTCCTTTCGTGTGGACGGAATTCGGTCGTGAGGTCGGCGACCTCGGCGATTGCCTCGCGGGTCCTGCCTTCCAGCGGAGCGCCCAGGGCATCGCCAACGGCGCAGCCCATGAGCGCGCCGACGAACTGGTCTTCTCTCGGTCGCATCGGGTTCATGTCATCTCTCGCAATCGCATTCCCTGGAAGTCATCACGGATTTTCGCACAGCGACGCGCGCCTTCACGCGTGAACGGCGAAATGAGCGCTTGACCCCAATTGTGCGGTTGAGGAGGGGATCGACTGGATGTTCCAGGGTCGTCGCTGTTTTTCGACGTTCTCAGGAACTACGCTTTAATGCACCTGTTCGCGTCAGGTATTGAGTCTTCTCCCCAGATCGCTGGCGCTCCCCGGAGGCGTTTGTTCCATGGGAGTCAAACAGGTCAGTCGACGATCGCATCTCTGACCGCTTCCGCAATTATCCAGGGCAACTCTGTCGGCCCTTGAACCATGTACACAACCGTCAGTTCCTCTTTCGGCGCCGTCCAGGACACGGTACCCGCAGCCCCCATCCAGCCGAAAGCACCAGCAGTTCGACCGTCTTTGGTTTGTTCGGGGTCCACGGTGATACCAACCGTATAGCCGAACCCGCGTCCCGAACCTCCCTTCGCTGTTTCGTTAAACAGATTCCCCACCTGGTTGGTCGACATCATGGCAACCGATTCCGGTTTGAGGAGGCGATGGCCAAACAAGGTTCCATTGTTGACCAGCATCTGTTCAAAATGCATATAGTCCCGGGCGGTGCTGACCAGACCGATGGAACCCGAGAAATAGTCGGCGGACTTGATCCAGGGTCCCTTGTCATTGCGCATAACCGGCATCCGGCCCAGTTTGTCTTCTGGCACATTCCAGTGCGTATCCTTCATGTCCAGCGGATCGAAGATACGGGTCTGAACGAACTCGTTGAACGGCGTACCCGATACGATCTCGATGATCCGCGCCACCACATCGAGGCCGACAGTGCCGCTGTAGGCCCAGCGGGTCCCCGGCTGGAAGTCCAACGGACCCGCCGCCACCCTGGGGATCCAGGAAGCGAGGGTGTCTGATGATCCGGGTCTGTCCAGCTTCGAGACCATTGTCCCGGTCCCGCCCGTATGGAGTCCGGCTGTGTGTGTCAACAGGTCGTGGATGGTCAGAGGCCGGTTCACGTCCACAAGTTGATAATCGGGAATTTTCTGTTTTTTGAGATCTTCCTTGGACTTGGACTTGGACTTGACGATGTCCTTGTCAGCAGACCCCTTGGCAACGGCCACCTGGATGCCCTTGAACTCGGGAATGTACTTTTCGACCGGGTCTTCCGGATTGATCAGACCTTCCTCGATCAGCATCATTGCCGCCACGCCGAGCACCGGCTTGGTCGAGGAGGCCATGTGAAACATCGCGTCCTTCCGCATGGGGCTCCGGGTCGTTTCATCAAGGACACCGTGGGCCTCCATATGGACCACCTTGTTGCGTCGAGCGACGCCAACTACGGCTCCCTGAATGCGACCGTCCTCTACGTACTCCCGGACAAGGTCATCGATTTTCTTCAGCCGTTCAGCGGACATGCCGACCTCTTCCGGACTTCCGTAAGGTAACTCGCGAGTCGTGGTCATGGCAGGGTCCGAAGTCTGTTGGGGCTCGACTGAAGTAGCAAAAAGACAAGCAGCAATAACGATCAATAGTCTTGGCATGGTGATTCTGGCGCGGGAGGAGGGCGGATACGCTACCGGACAACACGCGTGGGAACAAACGGGCTCCGGAGAAATCACCCATCACCATATTCCGGCATCGCCGACCCGTTCCACGGAAGTTCATCGACAAGTACGGCTTCCCGCCAGGGGACGCCTGCAATCAGGCGTTTGACGGTGCTGTCCGCGACTTGCCCCTGGCCGACGATCGATCTTCCACAGTTTGGCGAATTCGGGAGCGATGGCAGCGCCGTCGACGCCGTCGGAATCGACGGTGCTTTCGCGCGATGGCAACGGTAGAGGCTGTCGCTTGCACGTAAACGGCGCATGTCGCACAGTGCCTTGCTCCATTTGCGTACAGAGTCCCTCGCATGTATCGGTATGCGGCCGGAATGTTGCTGCTGTGCGCGGCGGTGAGTGCGGAGGAGACGACATGGAGAGGCTTGGTTGTCGCACCCGAGCACCGTTGCGCGCCGTATGATCGCAACGATTACCGGTATCCGCAGTCCGTGGAGGACGAGATCATCGCCGGCTTGGGAGACATCTTCAGTCCTTACACGTGTGCGCGATTCGGTTCCAGCCGAGAGACGGAAATCGAACACATGGTCGCCGTTTCCGAGGCCCATGACAGCGGCCTGTGCGCGGCGGACAGACAGACCAGGCGTCGATTCGCTTCGGAGTTGCGAAACCTGACCCTGGCGGCGCCTGCCCTAAACCGCCAGAAAGGCGCAAGGGACGCCGCCAGTTGGCTACCCGAAGCGAACCGTTGCTGGTTCGCCGGCCGGATCGTCGAGGTGCGCAGGGCGTACGAACTCACCATCGATTCGCGAGAGGCCGCCGCATTGGAATCCGTGCTGTCCGATTGTTCTGCTGCGGATGTACGGGAGGCTTTCTGCGCGACGCGTTCGTTCGTCATGCAGGTACTGTTGCCGATCCTGAGAAGCGACGTGCCGGACACTGCCGAAGCGTCTCCATGATGGCCGGACTGCGCAGCTCCGGCGCACTGTTTGCGGTCGTCGCGGCGGCATGCGTCATTGCCGACGATGTAGCTCCTTTACCTCCCGAGTGGTTCGCTCCGCCGAAGACCGCCAGCGAACTCGGCATCACGCAGTTCTCCCAGAGTCCGATGCTTGACGGCCGGAACCTTCCTCCGGTGGAGGCTCGCCTGCCGGACGATCCCGTGGTCGTCCAGCCGTACCGGAATGTCGGCAAGTACGGCGGCACCGCGCGCATCACGCTGTGGGACAACTGGCAGTTCTTCAACTTCGAACATGCGCTCACCATCTCGGCGAACCTGCGCAGCGTCCTGCCCAACCTGGCGAAGTCCTGGAGCCTGAGCGAAGACGGTCGGGTCACGACGATTCGTCTGCGCCCGGGAATCAAGTGGTCCGACGGCGCACCGCTGACCGCAGACGACTTCATGTTCCGGATGAACCATGTGTGGCTGGACCGGGAAATGAACCCCGTCACGGAACGGCTCATTCGGGGTGTGAAGTTCATCAAGATCGACGACCTCACGTTCCAGTACGCATTCCCGGAGCCGAACCCGATGTTCGCCAACTTCGCGGCCCAGCTCGGCAGTCATTTCGCCGATCCCATGCACTTCTTCAAGCAGTACCACCCGGCATACCGGGACAGGGACGAACTGAACGCGCTGGTCAGGGAAAAGGGATTCGTCACCTGGATGGCGATGTACCAGGCCCTGTGGGGCTGGGGCAACGAGGAAGCCTCTAGGGTGCCGACCCTGCGGGCGTACAAGGTGATCCAGCGCACTCCCACCAAGATGCGTCTGGTGCGCAACCCCTACTACTTCAAGATCGATCCCGCCGGCAACCAGTTGCCGTACATCGACGCGATCGATTCGATCATCCTGATGGAGAACTCGGAGATGATCACCTTCCAGGCCGCCACGGGCCAGCTCGACTTCGCAGCCTTCACGCTCAGGACCCAGGACATACCACTGCTAAAACTCGGCGAGGCGAAGGGGGTCAACCAGGTGCACATCTGGCGCCGCCTGCACGTCAGCGACCTGGCGATCCAGCCAAACTACAACTACGACGAACCGAAGTACCGGAAACTGGTGTGGGGTCGGGGAGAGCGGCGTTTCGTCCGCGCGCTCTCTCACGCCATCGACCGCCAGCAGATGAACGAGGCCATCTACTTCGGCCAGGGTGTGCCGAGCCAGGTGACGGCCCATCCCTCGAGCCGTTGGTACGAACAACGCTTTGCCGAGGCGCACCTGCGCTATGACCCGGACTATGCGCGCGACCTGCTGGACGAACTGGGGCTTCGCGACGTGGACGGCGACGGCCTGCGGGAGTATCCCGACGGGTCGAAGCTCACGATCACGCTGGAGTACCTCGACTTCGAGACGCCCAAGGGCATCAGCATGGAACTCGTGCGGGACTATTGGCGCGAGGTGGGCATCGACCTGCGCCTCATGTCCATCGAGAGACGCCTGCAGACCGAACGCGCCCAGGCCAACAGGATGCAGATGACGTTGTGGCATGCGGACAAGGTGACCGACATCCTGTTCCCGCTCGTGCCGGACTGGTTCTATCCGCACCGTGCCGGCTGGGAACTCTCCATGTGGAACCACTGGGCCCGGCACTACCAGACCGACGGGGAACTTGGCGAGGAACCGCCCGAACTCATCCGCAACCTCCAGTATTGGGGAGACCAACTGCGCACTGCGACCACCGAGGCGCAGCGGACGAAGGCGGCAAGGACGCTGCTCGCGGCGGCGGCGGAGAACCTCTGGACTATCGGCACCGTGGGACAGGCGCCGCATCCCGTGGTCGTCTCCACGCGCCTTAAGAACGTGACCCCGACCGGTATCTGGGGCTGGGACAACCGCTGGACGCTCCCCTACCATCCGGCGACGTGGTACTTCGACGAAACGCCGGACAAGGAGTAGCCGGCCGTGTCGACGCGTCCGCACACCGTCACCACCACGGCTCCATGAAGTCGAGAGGAGCCTTCGGCCGCCCCGGGCGCGCGAGGGTGTCCCTCGCAAGAAAGAGGTGCGCGAGGGTGTCCCTCCGAAGAGAGAATGCGCGAGGAGGCGCTCCTCGCAAGAGATTCGGCTTTGTGTGGGTCTGCCTCGCGATGCGCGCGACGGTCTGTGTCGCCGAAGTCGACCTGGCGCCGATGCCGCCGGAATGGTTTGCCCCGCCGAAGACCGCGAGCGAACTCGGCATCACGCGATTCTCGCAGAGCCCGATGCTGGACGGCCGGGACCTTCCTCCCGTGGAGGAACGCCTGCCGGACGATCCGGTGGTCGTCCAGCCGTACAGGACAATCGGCCAGTACGGCGGCACTGCGCGCATCACGCTGTGGGACCAGTGGCAGTTTTTCAGCGGGGAACACGCGCTCACGATCTCGGCGGATTTGCGCAACGTCCTGCCCAACCTGGCGGAGTCGTGGAGCCTGAGCGAGGATGGCCGGGTCACGACCATTCGCCTGCGCCCGGGGATCAAGTGGTCCGACGGCGCGCCGCTGACCGCTGCCGACTTCATGTTCCGGTTGAACCACGTGTGGCTGGACCGGGAAATGAACCCGGTGACGCGCCGGCTCGTGAAGGGCGCGGAGTTCGTCCAGATCGACGACCTCACGTTCCAGTACGTGTTCCCCGAGCCGAACCCGATGTTTGCCAACTTCTTTGCCCACTACGGCAGCCTGTTTGTCGACCCTATGCACTTCTTCAGGCAGTACCACCCGGCGTACCGGGACAGGGACGAGTTGGATGCGCTGGCGAAGGAAAAGGGTTTCTTCACCTGGATGGCCCTGTACCGGACCCTGATGGGCTGGGGTAACGAGGAGGCATCGAAGGTGCCGACCCTGCGCGCATACAGGGTGGTTGAACGCACGCCCACCAAGATGCGCTTTGAGCGAAACCCCTACTACTTCAAGGTAGACCCCGCTGGCAACCAGTTGCCGTACATCGACGCGGTGGATGCGATCATCCTGATGGAGAACTCGCAGATGATCACCTTCCAGGCGGCGACGGGGCAACTCGATTTCGCCGCCTATGCCCTCAAGACCCAGGACATCCCCCTGCTCAAGCTCGGCGAAACAAAGGGCGTCAACAAGGTGCATATCTGGCGGCGCGTGCACGTCAGCGACGTTGCCATACAGCCGAACTACAACTACCCCGACCCGAAGTATCGGGCGCTGTTGTGGGGCAGAGGAGAGCGGCGTTTTGTCCGCGCCCTCTCGCACGCGATCGACCGCGAGCAGATTAACGAGGTCGTCTACTTCGGTCGGGGCGCGCCGAGCCAGGTCACCGCGCACCCGTCGAGCCGCTGGTACGAGCAACGGTTTGCCGACGCCCACATCCGCTACGATCCGGACTACGCCCGCGTCTTGCTGGACGAACTCGGCCTGGGGGACGTGGACGGTGACGGCCTGCGCGAATACCCGGACGAATCGAAGCTCACGATCACGCTCGAGTATCTCGACTTCGAGACGCCCAAGGGCATCACCATGGAACTCGTGTCCAATTATTGGCGGGAAGTGGGTATCGACGTGCGATTGAAGTCGGTCGAGAGACGCCTGCAAGCCGAACGCGCCCAGGCCAACAGGATGCAGATGACGCTATGGCACGCGGACAAGGTGATCGACATCCTGTTTCCCCTGGTGCCGGACTGGTTCTACCCGCACCGTTCCGGCTGGGACATCGCCATGTGGAACCACTGGGCGCGGTACTACCAGACCGACGGCGAACTCGGCGAAGAGCCGCCCGAACTCATTCGCAACCTACAGAACTGGGGCGATGAACTGCGCACCGCGACCACGGAGGCGCATCGGGCTCGGGCGGCCAAGGCGCTGCTTGCGGCAGCGGCGGAAAACCTCTGGACTATCGGCACGGTGGGACAGGCGCCGCATCCAGTGGTCGTCTCCACGCGCCTCAAGAACGTGACGCCGACCGGTGTCTGGGGTTGGGACAACCGTTGGACGCTCCCCTACCATCCGACGACGTGGTACTTCGACGAAGGACCTGAGAAGCGATAGCTGTGCCCCAATGGCTGGTGCCTTTGGCTCGGATCTTTCTCTTGTGGGGAGTGCCGCTCGCGCTCCCCTGTCAATGGCAACTGAAAACCGCACACTTTTGGCGAGGGAGCGCGTTGGGTATTGAGGGCTTCCGGACAGCCTTCGCGGTGTTTGCGGCCCGCGCGGCGGCCATGCGAGGTGAACTGGCGGCCCGCCTGGGCGGCTCGGCCGCCATCGTCGGCAAGTCGCGAAGAGCGGTTGGCTCAGACCTCGGCGAACAGCCGGGAGGCAGGCGTGACGTGCAGTGCCGTCGGCTCCTGACGCGGTTCAGGCGCTTGCCTGACCGTCTCGTCGAAGCGGGGGGAAACAGCGTTATACCCGCCTAGGCCGACGAGGAGCGTGAACCCCAGGGCCATCATCCCAACCAGGGTGTTGAACTTGCCGGAGAGTTCGCGATGCACGGAGTCGATTTTGGTGTCCATGGCGTCGAACCTGGCGTCCATGGCGTCCAACCTGCCGTCGATGCCATCGAACCTGCCGTCGACGCCGTCGAACCTGCCGTCGACGCCGTCGAACCTAGCGTCGACACCGTCGAACTTGGCATCGACACGGTCGAACCTGGCATTGATGCTCTCAAATCTGGCATCGATGCTCTCGAACCTGGCGTCGATACTCTCGAACCTGGAGTCGATGCTGTCGAACTTGCCGTTGATAGGTCTGAGGGCGTCGTCGAGATCGCCTTTGGTGAGCATCCGTTCCGCCAGTTCGTCGCCGAGAGCGCGCGCCAGGCCCTCGGCTTTCGGCGCCTCGAAACCTGCCGCTTTCAGGCTGTCCGCGAATCTCAGCGTGTCGATCACGGTCGCATTCATCGTTCCGTTCGCCTCGCATAGTGTACCAGTCGAATCATGCCGGTTTGCCTTTCGGTACGTTGTACGACATCGACCTGCGCGCACGGGCGAAAGTGCTGAAAACCGCATGCGACGTGGGCTGCGCCGTCGCGAGGGCACCCGACGCTGTTGCGTTTCGGTTCCAACAGAGGAGGTTCATGTCTCCGATGGAACAGACGCTTCCGGGGAGCGCCAGCGACCGGACGTGGTTGTTGCATGGGCGATGAGCAGGGTCGGGCTACAGGCAGAGCGAAGGCTACGGCTGTGGGGCACGCGTATCACGACAGCGGAGCACGATCTCCACCTCGGTAGCATCCGTAGCGGGCGCCTTCGGAACGGCCCTTGTTGACGCCGTCCCAGAGCAGTCGCCATCATGGCCCGATGAAGGTGAGCCTGGCTCTTGTGTGGGTTTGCGCGGCGATGGTCGCGACGGTCTGCATTGCCGAAGAGGACATCGCGTCGGGGGAACCAGAAGAGGCGCCCCTCGCAAGCAAAGAGGCGCCCGCGGTGGAACCCTTCGCAGGAAATATGCCGCCGCAGTGGTTCGTCTCGCCGAAGACCGCGAGCGAACTCGGCATCACGCAGTTTTCCCAGAGCCCCATCCTGGACCACCTGGACTTGCCCCCGCTGGAAGATCGGCTGCCGGACGACCCCGTCGTCAGCCATCCCTACGAGCGCATCGGCAAGTACGGCGGCAAGGCGCGGGTGACGCTCTTCGACCACCGGCGTTTCCTGCCGCATGAGCACGCGCTGACGATTTCCGCGGACCTGCGCAACGTCCTGCCGAACATCGCAGAGTCCTGGAGCGTCAGCGAAGACGGCCACGTCACAACGATCCGCCTGCGGCCGGGAATCAAGTGGTCCGACGGCCATCCCCTGACCTCCCAAGACTTCATGTTCTCGTTCAACCACGACTGGCTGGATCCGGAGATGCAGCCGCTGACGAACGTGGCCGTGCGGGGGGCCAAGTTCGTCGTCATCGACGATCTGAACTTCCAGATCGTGTTCCCGAGGCCGAACCCGACGTTCGTCAACTACTACGCCTTCTACGCCAGCCGCTGGGTCGACCCCATGCACTTCTTCAAGGACTACCACCCGGCGTACCGGGACAGGGACGAACTCAACGCGCTGGTGAAGGAGAAGAATCACGTCACTTGGATGGCCATGTTCAACCAGTTGCGCAGTTGGGGCAATGCGGACGCCGCGAAGGTGCCCACCCTGCGCTCGTTCAAGGTGGTCGAACGCACGCCCACCAAGCTCCGGATGGAGCGAAACCCCTACTACTTCAAGGTCGACCCTGCGGGCAACCAGTTGCCATACGTCGATGAAGTGGACGTGATCATCGTGCTGGAGAACTCGCAGATGATCACCTTCCAGGCCGCCACGGGGCAGCTCGACTTCACCTCCTTCACGCTTGAGACCCAGAACATACCTCTCCTCAAGCTCGGAGAGAGAAAGGGGGTCAACAAGGTGCACATCTGGCGCCGCCTGCACGTCGTCGACGTGGCCATACAGCCGAACTACAACTTCGACGACCTCAAGTACCGCGAACTGGTGTGGGGCAAGGGCGAGCGGCGCTTCATCCGCGCGCTCTCGCACGCCATCGACCGCGACCAGATGAACGAGGTCATCTACTTCGGCCGCGGCACGCCGAGCCAGGTGACCGCGCACTGGTCGAGCCGCTGGTACGAGGAGCGCTTCGCCAAGGCCCACATCCGCTACGACCCGGACTACTCCCGCGCGCTGCTGGACGAGCTTGGCCTATTCGACGTGGACGGTGACGGCCTCCGGGAATACCCCGACGGGAAAAAACTGATCATCACGCTCGAGTTCATCGACTTCGAGACGCCCAAGGGGATCAGCCTGGAGCTGGTGCGGGACTACTGGCACGAAGTGGGCATCGACGTGCGCCTCAAGACGATCGAGAGACGCCTGCAGGCGGAGCGGGCGATGTCCAACAAGATGCAGATGACGGCGTGGCATGCGGACAAGGTGACCGACATCCTGTTTCCGCACTGGCCGGACTGGTTCTATCCGCACCGGGCCGGCTGGGACATGATCATGTGGAACCACTGGGGCCGATACCACCAGAGCGACGGAGAACTCGGGGAAGAGCCGCCCGAGCTCATCCGCAATATGCAGGACTGGGGCGGCCAACTCCTCACTGCCACAGACGAGGAGAATCGCACGAAGGCCGCCAAGGCGCTGCTCGAGGCCCATGCGGAAAACCTCTGGGCGATCGGCACCGTGGGCAACGCGCCGCATCCTGTGGCGGTTTCGAGGCGGCTGAAGAACGTGGTGCCGAACGGCATCTGGGGCGCGGACAACCGCTGGACGACGCCCTACCACCCGGCGACCTGGTACATCGACGAATCGGACGACCAGGAGTAATGGAGTCTTGCGCCGAATCACGTTTGACTGCCTTGACTGCCGGTTCTTTCAGCTCCCGGACGGGTTTCGTCCACGCCGCTTCAATTGACGCATGGCCACGTGGCGCCACCGTATGCTGCAGATGAAGCCGAGCCTTGCCGGCGCATGGGTCTGCATCGCGGTGGGCGCAGCTGTCTCCGTCGCCGGAGAGGAAGCGGCACGCATGCCGCCCGAATGGTTTGCCCCGCCGAAGACTGCGAGCGAACTCGGCATCACGCGGTTCTCGCAGAGCCCGGTGCTGGACGGCCAGGACCTGCCTCCGGTGGAGGAACGCCTGCCGGATGACCCCGTCGTCAGCCATCCCTACGAGCGCATCGGCAAGTACGGCGGCAAGGCCCGGATCACCCTGTGGGATATCTGGCACTTCTTCAACTGGGAGCACGCGCTCACGATTTCCGCGGACCTGCGCAATATCCTGCCCAACCTGGCGGAGTCCTGGAGCGTCAGCGAAGACGGTCGCGTTACGACGATCCGCCTGCGTCCAGGGATAAAGTGGTCCGACGGTCATCCGCTGACCTCCGACGACTTCATGTTCCGCTTCAACCACGACTGGCTGGACCCGGAAATGCAGCCGCTGACGAACGTGGCCGTGCGCGGTGCGAAGTTCGTCACCATAGACGATCTGACCTTCCAGTACGTGTTCCCGAAGCCGAACCCGATGTTCCCCAACTACTTCGCGTTCTTCGGCAGCCACTTCGTCGAGCCCATGCACTTCTTCAAGGACTACCACCCGGCCTACCGCGACCGGGACGAACTGGACGCGCTGGTGAAGGAAAAGGGATTCGTCACCTGGTTGGCCATGTACCGCCAGTTGCGCGGATGGGGCGACGAGGACGCCCCGCTGGTTCCCACCCTGCGCGCCCACAGGGTGGTGCAGCGCACGCCCACCAAGATGCGCCTCGAGCGCAACCCCTACTATTTCAAGATAGATCCTGCGGGCAACCAACTGCCGTACATCGACGCCGTCGACGCGATCATCCTGCTCGAGAACTCGCAGATGATCACCTTCCAGGCGACCACCGGCCAGCTGGACTTCGCCGCATTGGCGCTCGAAACGCAGAATATCCCGCTGCTCAAGCTGGGCGAGGCGAAGGGCCTCAACAAGGTGCACATCTGGCGCCGCCTGCACGTTTCCGACACGGCCATACAGCCGAACTACAACTACGACGACCCCAAGTACCGTGCACTGGTGTGGGGCAAGGGCGAGCGGCGCTTCATCCGCGCTCTCTCCCACGCGATCGACCGTGACCAGATGAACGAGGTCATCTACTTCGGCCGGGGCACGCCGAGCCAGGTGACCGCGCACCCGTCGAGCCGCTGGTACGAGAAGCGTTTTGCCGAGGCGCATATCCGCTACGACCCGGACTATTCGCGGGAACTGCTGGACGAACTCGGCCTGTTCGACGTCGATGGCGACGGCCTGCGGGAATACCCGGACGGATCGTCGCTGATCATCACGCTCGAGTTCCTGGATTTCGAGACCCCCAAGGGGATCGCGCTGGAACTGGTGCGGGACTACTGGCGCGAAGTGGGGATCGACATACGCCTGAAGTCCATCGAGAGTCGCCTGCAGACCGAGCGGGCCATGGCCAACAAGATGCAGATGACGGCGTGGCACGCGGACAAGGTGACGGACATCCTGTTTCCGCACTGGCCGGACTGGTTCTATCCGCACCGGATTGGCTGGGACATGATCATGTGGAACCACTGGGGCCGGTACCACCAGAGCGATGGAGAACTCGGGGAAGAGCCGCCCGAACTCATCCGCAACCTGCAGCACTGGGGTGGCCAGTTGCTGACGGCCACCGACGAGGCGCACCGCACGAAAGCCGCCAAGACGCTGCTCAATGCCCATGCGGAGAATCTCTGGGCCATAGGCACGGTGGGCAATGCGCCGCAGCCCGTGGCGGTTTCGAGGCGACTCAGGAACGTGTGGCCGCACGGCATCTGGGGCGCGGACAACCGCTGGACCATGGCCTACCATCCGGCGACCTGGTACATCGACGAGTCACCCGAAGAGCAGTAGCAAAGTCCATGACATGCCGCGCAACATCGTCACTTTGGTCCGCAGCCGCGGAACGCCCTTGTTGACGGCGCGGCAGGCCAGTCGCCATCATGGCTGGATGAAGTCGAGCCTCCTCGGTGCGTGGGTCTGCCTTGCGATAGGCGCAACGGTCTGCGTCGCCGAAGAAGACATCGCGGTGGAGCCTTCAGCCGGGGAGCGCGAGGGGGCACCCTTCGCAAGCAACATGCCGCCGGAGTGGTTCGCTCCCCCGAAGACCGCCAGCGAACTCGGCATCACGCAGTTCTCCCAGAGCCCACTGCTCGACGGCCGCGATCTTCCCCCGGTCGCGGATCGACTGCCCGACGACCCCGTCGTCAGCCATCCCTACGAGCGCATCGGCAAGTACGGCGGCAAGGCCCGCATCACGCTCTGGGACGGGTGGCAGTTCTTCGCCTGGGAGCACGCACTTACGATTTCGGCGGACTTGCGCAACGTCCTGCCCAACCTCGCCGAGTCCTGGAGCGTGAGCGAAGACGGCCGTGTCACGACCATCCGCCTGCGGCCCGGCATCAAGTGGTCCGACGGCCATCCTCTGACCTCCGACGACTTCATGTTCCGTTTCAACCACGACTGGCTGGACCCGGAGATGCAGCCGCTGACCAACGTGGCCGTGAAGGGAGCGAAGTTCGTCACCGTCGACGACCTGACTTTCCAGTACGTGTTCCCGAAACCGAACCCGATGTTCGCCAACTACTTTGCCTTCTTCGGCAGCCACTTCGTCGATCCCATGCACTTCCTGAAGGACTACCACCCGGCGTACCGGGATCGGGAAGAACTCGAAGCGCTGGTGAAGGAGAAGAACCACGTCACCTGGATGGCGATGTTCAACCAGTTGCGCGGGTGGGGCAACGAGGACGCCCCGAAGGTGCCTACCCTGCGCTCCTTCAGGCCGGTGGAACGCACGCCCACCAAGCTGCGCCTGGAACGCAACCCGTACTACTTCAAGATTGATCCGGACGGCAACCAGTTGCCGTACATCGACGCGGTCGACGTAATCGTCGTGCTTGAGAACTCGCAGATGATCACGTTCCAGGCCGCGACCGGCCAGCTCGACTTCACTGGCCACACGCTGGACACCCCGAACATCCCGCTGCTCAAGCTCGGGGAGAGGAAGGGCGTGAATAGGGTGCACATCTGGCGCCGCCTGCACGTCGCCGACGTGGCGATCCAGCCGAACTACAACTTCGACGACCTCAAGTACCGGGATCTCGTGTGGGGCAAGGGCGAGCGTCGCTTCATCCGCGCGCTCTCACACGCCATCGACCGCGACCAGATGAACGAGGTCATCTACTTCGGCCAGGGCACGCCGAGCCAGGTGACGGCGCATCCATCCAGCCGCTGGTACGAGAAGCGCTTCTCCCAGGCCCATATCCGCTACGACCCCGACTACTCCCGCGAGCTGCTGGACGAGCTCGGCCTTTTCGATGTCGACGGCGACGGCTTGCGCGAATACGCCGACGGGTCGAGACTGATCATCACGCTCGAGTTCATTGATTTCGAGACGCCGAAGGGGATCAGCCTGGAACTGGTGCGGGACTACTGGCGGGAGGTGGGCATTGACCTGCGCCTCAAGACCATCGAGAGGCGTCTGCAAACGGAACGGGCCCAGGCGAACAAGATGCAGATGACGGCGTGGCACGCGGACAAGGTGACGGACATCCTGTTTCCGCACTGGCCGGACTGGTTCTATCCGCACCGGAGCGGCTGGGACATGACGATGTGGAACCACTGGGGGCGGTATCACCAGACCGGCGGCGAAATCGGCGAAGAGCCGCCCGAACTCATCCGCAACCTGCAATACTGGGGCGGAGAACTGCTGAGCGCCACCGACGAGGCGCGCCGCGCGAAGGCCGCCAAGACGCTGCTCGAGGCGCATGCGGAGCATCTCTGGGCGATCGGCACGGTGGGCAATGCGCCGCATCCGATAGCGGTCTCCAGTCGGCTCAGGAACGTGGTGCCGAACGGCATCTGGGGCGCCGACAACCGCTGGACGACGCCCTACCACCCGGCAACCTGGTACATCGACGAAGCGGCGGAGCAGGGAGGGGAAAACTAAGTGCGGTCTTACGTCGTATCTCGACTTCTCGGGCTGATCCCCACCCTCGCCATCATCTCGGTCATCATTTTCGCCGTCATCCAGTTGCCCGAAGGCGACGTCGTTTCGTCGACGCTGGATCGTCTGGCCGCCCAAGGCATCGCCCCGACAGAGGAATACGTCCAGAACCTGCGTGCCCAGTACAACCTGGACAAGCCCATGTTGCAGCAATACGCCCTATGGGCGTACAACTTCCTGACGGGGGACATGGGGTACTCCTACGTCTTCGAGCGGCCCGTGAACGACCTGGTGTGGGAGCGGCTGGGCTTTACGCTGTCGATCACCGTTTCGGCGCTGCTCTTCACCTGGATCGTGGCCCTGCCCATCGGCATCTATTCCGCGGTTCGCCAGTACTCCATCGGCGACTACGTGATGACCACCATCGCCCTGGTGGGACTGGCGACGCCGCCGTTCCTGCTGGCGCTGATCTTCATGCACCTCGGGTTCGAATGGTTCGGGGTGAGTACGGGCGGGTTGTTCTCGCCCGAATTCGAGGACGCCGCCTGGAGCTGGGCGCGGGTCGTTGACATGCTGGCGCACCTCTGGTTGCCCATGGTGATCGTGGGCTTGGGCTCCGCAGCGTTCACCATGCGCATCCTGCGGGCGAACCTCCTTGACGAGCTGAACAAGCCTTACGTGGTCACCGCCCGGGCGAAGGGCGTCGGGCCGGTGAAGCTGGTGCTGAAGTACCCGGTGCGCATCGCCATCAATCCCTTCATCAGCAACATCGGGCTGATGCTGCCAGCCCTCGTCTCCGGCGAAGCGCTGGTGTCCCTGGTGATGGGACTGCCGACCATTGGCCCGCTGCTGCTGCAGTCGCTGCTCAACCAGGACATGTTCTTGGCCGGAAGCCTCCTGATGTGGCTGGCCATCCTTACCGTCGTCGGCATCCTGCTGTCCGACCTGCTGCTGGCGTGGGTAGACCCGAGGATTCGTTTTGAGTGAGGCAGCGATCGATCCCGTAGTTGCGGCAGCCGCGGGCCTGGGCGAAGACGTCGTCGCCATATCGCCGCGGAGATTGATGTGGCTGCGTTTCCGGCGCCATCGGCTGGCCCTGGTCAGCGGAGCCTTCCTGATCGCGCTGTATACCCTCGCCGCGTTCTGCGAGTTCATCTCCCCCTACGGGACCGTGACGCGCAACGATGAGGCCATCAACGCGCCGCCCATGAGCGTCCACTTCTTCGACGCCGAGGGCGATTTTCATTTGCGCCCGTTCGTGTATGCCTACCACATGGAGGTCGACCCGGAGACATGGATCCGAATCTACACGGAAGACACCGACAGGAAGTTCCCCATCCGCTTCTTCGCCCGGGGCGAACGCTACAAGATGTGGAGCCTGTTCGAGATAGACCGCCACCTGTTCACCGTCGACGAGGATGCCTACATACACCTCTTCGGCACCGACCCCCTGGGCCGGGACATGTTCTCCCGCGTCTTTTACGGCGCCCGGGTCTCCCTTTCCATCGGCCTCGTGGGGGTCGTGCTGACCATCGTATTGGGCATCCTGCTCGGAGGTGTCGCCGGCTACCTGGGCGGTCTTGTGGACCGCGCCGTGAACAAGGTGATCGAAGTGTTGCAGTGCCTGCCTTCCCTGCCGCTGTGGATGGCGCTGTCCGCGACGCTGCCGGTGCACTGGTCGCCGCTTCTCGTCTACTTCGGCATCACGATCATTCTCTCGCTGTTCGGCTGGACCTCCCTGGCGCGGCAGGTGCGCGGTCGATTCCTGGCGCTACGGGAAGAAGACTTCGTGATGGCGGCGCGACTGATGGGCGCGAACACGCCGAGGGTCATCCACAAGCACATGCTGCCGAGTTTTTCGAGCCACATCATCGCTACCGCGACCCTCGCGGTGCCCGGGATGATCCTCGGAGAGACGGCGCTGTCCTTCCTCGGCATCGGCCTCAGGCCGCCGGTCGTAAGCTGGGGCGTGCTGATGTTCCAGGCGCAGAACCCGCTGGTGATCGAACTCACGCCGTGGCAGATGCTGCCGGGACTGTTCGTGGTGTTGACGGTGATGGCGTTCAATCTGCTCGGCGACGGCTTGCGCGACGCCGCCGATCCCTACAGCACCGCCGCCACGCAATAGCCGGGATGGGAGGTCAGGTGCGGCGCTGGCTTGTGTTGTAGTCTGTCGCCGTGGCCTGGTTCCTGTTCATCGACGAAAGCGGTCATGATCGAAAGGCGTCGCCCTACGAGGTTCTGGCTGGCGTGGCAATCCAGGATCGGGTTGTCAGCAGCGTCATCACCCAGCTGCAAGAGGCTGAGTTTCGTTGTTTCGGTCGGCGGTACAGCGCCGGGCCTCGCGAGCTTAAGGGCAAATCGGTCCTGAAGAGAAAGGTCTTCCGTCACCGGACCTTGGAAGCGGATGTGGACGCGGCGGAGTTGCCGGGGCTGGCGCGTGAGGCGTTAAACGAAGGTGCCCGGGCGGACAGGCGGATGCTGAAGGCATTGGCACTGGCAAAACTTGAGTATGTCACCTCGGTTTTCGACCTCTGTAACAGATTTAAGTGCTTCGCTTTTGCCAGCATTGTCGAAACTGATGCGCCTCCCACTGCTGCGGGGGGCTTGAGAAAGGACTACGCCTATCTGTTCGAGAGGTTCTTCTATTTCCTGGAGGACAGAACCGCGGGCGAGCAGGGAGTTGTGGTCTTCGATGAACTGGAAAAGTCGCAAAGCCACCTGTTCTTGGGGATTCCGGACACCGCAAATGACAAAGCCCAGAAGAGAAGAACTGGCACCTTTTGCGAAACAGGTTGCTAGCCTTCGGTGCCGCGCGGTGCGGGAGCGGCAAGGGAATCCCCGATTCGGGATATGGAGCTTTGCTCACATCACGGACCTACGAACGCAGGCTGAACAGGATGAAGGCCAGTGACGAAAGAAAAAAGGCAATGAAGCGCCAAAGCGCCCCAAAGCCTCCACTACGGATCGTCGCTACTCTCCTAAAGATTGTCAAGCTCGATCAGCAGGTATGTTAGGCCGGCGTCAGATCGTTAGGGGCGGGAGCAAGCTTGTGCATTTGGTTTTCCCGATTGCGCTGGCAGTGATCGTCGTGCTGCTGTTCCGCGATCCCACCTATCGCTTCCCGTTGCTGGCGCTGCTGCTCCCCTTCTTCCTTCTCGGCGGCGCCCGGGCGCTGGGCGTTCAGAAACGCACGTCGGCGGCGCGTCTGCTGTTCAGCACGCTCGGGTTTGCGGGCTTTGCCGTCGGCTGGCTGCTGGCATTCGCGGTCATTGGCTTCGGCCTGGCGGTGGCGCTGTTCTCCGTTACTCCTTCGGGACAACTGCTGAAACAGTCCAGCTTCTGGGCCGCTTCCGGGCTTGTGCTCGCGGCCTGGTTCTGGTGGCCGTGGTACGCCCGCGAGGTGCTCGCCCGGTGGCCGAGGCACCACGTTCGTGTCTGGACGTCCTCGGGGAATCGCTGGGACAGGCTCTACGTCGCCTGGCGCATGCAGCGATTGGCCGAGTCGGGAAGCGTGCGCTGGCGCGGCTTCGGCGCGACGGCCGGGGTGATCGCCCTGGTGATGCTGGCAACAGCCGCCGGGGCGTATGACGGCTTGCACGTGCGGGTGGCGGAGGTGGGATGCGTGGCCTTGCTGGCTCCGTTGCACCTCGTGATCGTCCGGGAAGCGGATGCGATATGCAGGCTCTGGAGCGATCGTCAAGGAAACACAGATCCTGCGGCAGGAGAAGGAAGCCTGCGAGCTAGTGAGTAACGTCCCGTTTGTGGCAAGGTTCGCCTGTGCAGGAGATTTCCATCGGCGGGGTGAAGGGCCATGAGCGAGGCACATGAGTCGAGGGTCATTGTCGGCAGCAGCCGTCGCAGTTTTCTCCAACGCGCCAACCTCGCGGCGATCGGTGCGCTGGTGGGTTCGGCCGTCCCGCTCGGACGCCCGAGGCTTGCTTCCATTGCCGCCGCCGCGCCTGTCGGAATCGAGGGCAAGGACGGCCTGACCGTGTTGAGCGAGCGTCCGCTCAACGCCGAGGCGCCGCCGCACCTGCTCGACGACGAGGTCACGCCCACGGCGCGGCACTTTATCCGCAACAACGGCATCGTGCCCGCGGACGTGGATCCCGCTGCTTGGGAACTGCGCATCGACGGCTTGGTCGAGCGGCCGATGACGTTGCGCATCGACGACTTGCGCAGCCGTTTCGAGGTGGTCACACATCGTCTCGTCATCGAGTGCGGAGGCAACGGTCGCTCGGGCTTCGAGCCGCCTGCGCGCGGCAACCAGTGGACCCACGGAGCGGTGGGCTGCGCGGAGTGGACCGGCGTGCGGCTGGCCGATGTGCTCGAGGCCGCCGGCGTCAAACCTTCCGCGATCTACACTGCGCACGAAGGTGCCGACAGGCACCTCTCGGGTGCGCCGGGCAAGTTGTCGATCTCGCGCGGCATGCCGATTGCAAAGGCAATGGATCCCTACAACCTGATCGCGTTCGGCATGAACGGCGGGCCCCTGCATCCCATGAACGGTGCGCCTTTGCGCCTGGTGATCCCTGGCTGGCCCGGTTCCTGCTCGCAGAAATGGCTCACGCGCATCTGGCTGCGTGATGTTGTGCACGACGGTCCGAAAATGACCGGTTCGTCATACCGTGTCCCGCGCTATCCGGTCGCGCCGGGCACCTCCGTGCCCGAGGAAGATCTCGAGATCATTCATGCCATGCCGGTCAAGTCGCTGATTACACGGCCCCGGACCGGAGAGCGCGTCACGGGACGGGAACTGGATGTCGCGGGACACGCTTGGGTCGGCGACTCTGAAGTGGCAGGCGTGGACCTCTCTATCGACTTCGGGGCCACCTGGCAGCGGGCGCAGCTCTCGCCGCCGCACAATCCGCATGCCTGGCAACGATTTGCGGGCCGGATCGCATTTCCGCAATCCGGCTATTTCGAGGTCTGGGCGCGGGCGACGGATGTGGCCGGCGCAAGCCAACCTTTCCGGGCGGCGTGGAACCCCAAGGGCTATCTCAACAATGCGATGCATCACGTCTCGGTGCATGTCGGTTAGCGCGCATATCTCACCAAGGCGCTTGTCGAATCAACAAAGGTCATCGTATTTTAACAAGTTACGTTCATTTTTCGACGTTCGGACGAGAAACAGACCACGCTGCCGCGCCCTCGCACGGTGGGGCCGGGCCACTGGCGGCGCCGAAGGCGTCGACTGTGGGGCACTTTTTTCCGTGTGCGCGTACGTGCTCGCTGCACCATAAGGCACGGCTATGCTTCCGCTCGCGAGCACGCGCACACGAAAAAAATCCTGCGCGATCATCGCGGCCCTTGGTGACATATGCGCGCTGGCGCGGCCGTGAAGCGATGCGACGGTTCTGCCTCTCGATAGCCTGCGTCCTGGTGGCATGCGTCGCGCTTGCGGCGGGGACGGAAAATGACGCCCGGGCCGAGGCGCAGGAAGAGGCGCTATTCGGTGGCATGCCGGCGGACGAGGGCCGGCTGGAGGTGTTCGGATTCTGCGGCGCCTGCCATTCGATCGACCTGGTGCTGCAGCAGGGATTGACCCGCGCGGTGTGGGAGGAAGTCCTGGTGGAAATGGTGCGGGACCAGGAGATGGCGCCGCTCAGGGACGATGATCGCCGCAAGGTGCTCGATTACCTGGAGAAATACTACGGCCCGGACCGGCGCGCGAGAAACAGCGGCAACAATCCTGCGTAGATTCGCGCGCCCGCCAGGGCATTCTCTTATTGGCGCTAAGCTATACCCTACGGGAGTGTTGTGAGAGGAGGTGACACCTTGAAGATCGGCGTCAGCATGTTCGCGACGGACTTCGCCATGCGCATCGATGTGCTGGCGCGGGAGGCGGAGGCGAGGGGTTTCGAGTCCCTGTTCGTGCCGGAGCACACCCACATCCCGACCAGCCGGCGGTCGCCGTGGCCCGGCGGCGCCGCGCTGCCGAAGGCCTATTGGCACGCCCTCGATCCGTTCGTGTCGCTCATGGCTGCCGCGGCTGCCACCGAGAGACTTCGGATTGGGACCGGAATCTGCCTCCTGACCGAGCGGGACCCGTTGATTACCGCCAAGGAAGTCGCGAGTCTCGACGTGCTGTCGAACGGACGCGTCGAGTTCGGCATTGGCGCCGGCTGGAACGCGGAGGAGATGGAGAACCATGGCACCGTGTTCGAGACTCGATTCCGACTCATGAGCGAACGTGCGAAGGCGATCAAGACGGTCTGGCAGGAAGAGACGCCGGAATTTCACGGGGAGTTCGTCGACTTTGATCCGGTCTGGTCATATCCGAAGCCGGTACAGGAGCCGAATCCGCCGATCCTGATCGGCGGCGAGTCGGTCCATACCTTGCGCCGAATAGTGGAGTTCGGTGACGGCTGGTTCCCCCGCGCGCGCGGTGGATTCGATCCGGCAGAGAATCTGGCGCGGTTGAAATCGGTAGCCGATGCTGCCGGACGCGACATGGCGACCCTCTCCATCAGCGTTTCTGGCGCGCCAGCGGATGCCCAGGTGCTGGACCGCTACCGCGAGGCTGGCATTCATCGCGCCGTTTTGATTCTGCCGTCGGCGGGCGAGGACGAAGTGCTGCCGGTGCTGGACCGCTACGCGCAGCTCCTGTAGCGGGGCAAGAATCATGGTCTGGAAACCCGAAATCGAGGAACTGAAGCGCCGCCAGGCGTTCGCCGAACAGATGGGCGGAGCGGCCGGCGTTGCCGAGCAGCGAAAGCGGGGCAAGCTCACTGTCAGGGAACGAATCGATCTGCTGACCGACTCCGGATCGTTCCGCGAAATAGGAAAACTCGCGGGTGCGGCCACCTACAAGAACGATGAACTCATTCACGTGCGGCCCTCCAACATGGTTATCGGGGTGGCCAGCCTGAACGGTCGCAAAGCGGTGCTGACCGCTGGCGACTTCACGGTCCGGGGCGGCGCGTCAGACGCGCCGATAGGCAACAAGAGCGGCCATGCGCAGCGGATGGCGCTGGACTGGCGCCTGCCTTTCGTCCGGCTGCTCGATGCGACTGGAGGCAGTGTCAGGACATTCGAGCAGATCGGTCGCACGTACATCCCGACCAACCCCACGACGCCGGGCGTGCAGGACCTGCTCTGTTGCGTCCCCGTGGTTTCGGCGGTGCTGGGTTCGGTTGCGGGGCTGCCTGCCGTCGACTCCTGCCTCGCCCATTTCAACGTCATGGTCAAGGGCACGAGCCAGGTGTTCCCCGGCGGTCCGCCGGTCGTCAAGGCTGCGCTCGGAATCGACATCACCAAGGAGGATCTTGGAGACGAGCGCAGCCAGGTCTACGAAAGCGGTGTCATCGACAACCTTGCCGAGACCGAGGAACAGGCCTTCGACATGCTCAAGCGGTTCCTTTCCTACCTTCCGGACAACGTCTGGCGGCTGCCGCCGAGGGTCGAGACGGGCGACGATCCGAACCGACGGGACGAGGCCCTGCTGGACCTGATCCCGCGCGAGAAGCGCCGGGTTTACGATCCCCATGCGATCCTCGATGCCGTACTCGACAAGGGTTCCTTTTTCGAGATCACGCCACATTACGGACGCTCGCGCATCGTCGGACTCGCGCGGGTCGACGGCTATCCCGTGGGCGTCATGCTCAACAATCCGAAACGTCTCGGGGGCTCGATGGATGTGGCCGCGGGTACCAAGGTCATCCGCTTCCTCCAGCTTTGCGACACCTTCCACCTGCCGATGATCTATTTCGCCGACGAGCCCGGTTTCATGGTGGGACCCGATCAGCAGCGCCAGGGGATCGTGCGCGCGGGAGCGAAGATGGTGTGCGCGACGCTGCGCACCCGAATGCCATGGATGTCCGTCATCGTCCGGCAGCTCTACGGCGTCGCCGGACAATGCCATGACCGCCCCAGCGGCATGTTCAAACGCGTGGCTTGGCCGTCGGCACACTGGGGCTCCATGCACATCTCCGGCGGCGTGTCGGCGGCGTACCGGCGCGTCATCGACGAATCGGATGATCCCGAAGCCAAGCGCGCCGAGATCGAGGCACGCCTGCAAGCGCTGTCGTCGCCGTTCCGCACCGCCGAAGCGTTCAATATCGAGGACATCATCGACCCGAGGGAAACGCGGCCGATAGTGTGCGAATTCGTCCGGATGGCGCAGTCCATGCTGGAGACGCAACTGGGTCCGAGCCCGACCCCCTACATGCCCTAGGGGCAGGATCCGGGACCGGCGGGATTGGCGAGACCGAGGGCTTGGGCGGGGGCGAAACACGGCACCAGCAGGATGACGGATTTCACGGCACTAGGGTCGTGACACCAATGTCCAATTGGGGGAGTCCATTCGGGCCAAGGTTGTTCGCGCGGGCCAAATCCGCGAAGCTGTGCCATCTCATCAACGGAGGCACTCGATGCGACCCGGTCTCCGCACGCGACAATGTCGGCGCGGACATTCGGAAAGGGGAGGTGGATGTCGAGATTTGAACTGACTGGCAAGGTCGCCATCGTTACGGGCGGCGGCGGAACCGCACACGGGACAGGAAGAAGCATCGCGCTTTCGGTGGCCGACGCTGGCGCGAAGGTCGCCGTGGTGGGCCGGCATCGAGACGCCCTCGACGGGGTCGTGGCGGAGATTCGGGAACACGGCGGGCAGGCGGCGGCCATCCCGGCCGATGTCACCGATGCGATGCAGGTGGAAACCATGGTCGCTGCGACGCTGGATGCGTTCGGCAGCGTCGATATTCTCGTGAACAACGTCGGCGGCATCACATTCGGCAAGCCCGAGGAAATCACGCCGGATGCCTGGGCGGCCAGCATCTCCCTCAATCTCAACAGCACGTTCTTCTGCTGCGCGGCGGCGGCAAGGCAGATGATCGAGCAGCAAGGCGGCAAGATCGTCAACATCGCTTCCTCTTCCGGCATCAAGGGGGAGGAGAATGCGCCGCACTATGCTGCGGCCAAGGCGGCGGTGATCAATCTCACCAGGTCGCTGGCGATAAGCTGGGCGATCCACAACATCAATGTGAATTGCGTTGCGCCGGGTAGCGTGAAGGTGCCGGACCGACCCATTCCCGGCATGCCGGAAGATGAATACCTGAAACGGCGAATCTTGCAGTCGGCCGACGGCGCGAAGCCGCTGCAACTCCCGGGGGATCCGAAGGACATCGCCAACGCGGTCGTCTACTTCGCTTCGGCGGGTTCCGATCTCATGACCGGGGAAACGCTGGTCGTGAGAGGGTCGGAGTGGGCTTCGGCCTACAGCTAGTGACGTGTCGGAGAGGCAGGAGACAACAGAGATGTCGGCTTTTGGTCTGAAAGACAAGATAGCCATCGTCACCGGTGGCGGCAGTGGCATAGGCGAGGCGATCAGCAAGGCCTACGCCGAGGCGGGGGCCCACGTCGTGGTCGGCGCGCGCCAGCAGGAACGCTTGGATCGGGTGGCGGGCGAAATTCGGAAAATGGGGCGCGAGTCGCTGGCGATTGCCACCGACGTGACTGTCCCCGAGCAGGTGGACAACCTGATTGAGAGGACGCTGGAAAAGTTCGGCAGGCTCGACATCATGGTCGCCAATGCCGGCGGCGGCGGCTTCTCCGGGGTCATGAAAGCGACGCTGGCCGACTGGGACAGGACCATTGGCCTCAATCTCGACAGCGCGTTCCTGTGCGATGTCGCCGCGGCCAAGGTCATGATCGAGCAGGGGGATGGCGGAAAGATCATCAATATCTCCTCCACCGCGGGGATCAATCTCAATCCGCGCCTCGAGGCCTACGCTGCCGCGAAAGCCGGCATGATCAACCTGACCAAGAGTCTGGCGATCAATTTCGCCGGGCACGACATCAACGTGAACTGCGTCGCGCCCGGTGTCACGGTGACCCCGTACATGAGGCAAAGGGGCTACGCGCCGTCGGCCACGAGAAAGGACGGCACGGAGGTGCCGCCGCTGTTGCTCCCCAATGAAACGGAACACGTCGCCGACGCCTGCGTCTTCCTCGCCTCGGATGCCGCCGCGCACGTGACCGGCGAGTTGATGATCGTGCGCGGCATGTTCCACATGGAGCGCAGCAACGACGTGCTGCGCGATCGGGCTGGCCTGATCCAATAGGGCGGCGTGTCGGCCAGCCGAAGGCGGCTGTACCGCGGCTTCCTCGTACGGGTAGCATACGGTGACGTATCGATACGCCTGAGGTGGAGGACTTGCCCACGCCCGCACTACGTGACCTGCACGCCGGATTGAGCCGCCAGCTCGAAACCCTGGAAGGCAAGCTCGCTGCCGGAGAAACCCTTGGTGGCTGGAAGGTGGGCCTGACTTCGGGGCAGGCGCGTGACTCCATGGGCGCGGGCTTTCGTCCGTTCGGCTACGTCCTCGAGAGTCGCGTCTTCGCGTCGGGCGCCCGCATCGACCTGGACGCGTTCGTGAGCGTGGGCGTGGAGAACGAGTGTTGTTTCACGATTGGCCGGGAGCTCGCGGGCGAGGTGTCGCGCGACGAAGTTCTCGACGCGGTAGAGAACGTTGCGCCGGGATTCGAGATCAACGAGCGGCGCCTCCCGGCGGATGCGCCGGCGCCGGAGCGGCTGGCGGATAACCTTTCGCAGTGGGGCATCGTGGCAGGCGTTCCCCGGGCGGTCGCCGGGGTCGACTTCGAGTCCCTCGTCGTCACGCTCGCCCGCGACGGGCAGGCGGTGGAAACGGTGGCCGCGCGCGGTCACATCGAGGATCACTTCGACTCGATTGCGGCGCTGGCGGCGCAGTTGTCCCGGTTCGGCCGAACGCTGCATCCCGGACAGCGGGTCATCACGGGTTCGTTCGGGCGTTGCCCGGTGGCAGGGCCCTCCAGGTGGTCGGGCGATTTCGGTTCCGATCTGGGTATAGCGGAAGTGGTGTTCGCATGAAGGTACTGATCATCCCTGGATTGACGTTACGGGAAGTCTCGGAGACGGCCCTGCGCCGCATACACGACGCTGGCGCAGAGCAAGTCGTTGTCTCGAGCCCGCGCGATGCGGTCCGTGATGTCGTGGACGCGGACGTGGTGCTTGGCCACGTATCGAAGGAGATGTTCGCCGCGGCCGAGAAGCTCCGCTGGGTGCATGCCATTTCCTCCGGCGTGGACAGTTTTCTCTACGACGAATTCAAGCAGAGCGACGTGGTGCTGACGAGCGAAAAGGGGCTAGTCGGTGAACATCTCGCCGACCACGCCTTCGGTCTGCTGCTGATGTTGACGCGTCAGCTCGCCACGGCGCTCCGGTTCGGCCCCGACGGATGGAACCACCGGCCCGAGATGCGTATCCGGGAGATCGAGCTTACCGGCGCGATGATGGGCATCTTCGGCTTCGGCGGGACCGGTCGCGCCGTCGCGCGCCGCGCTGCGGGATTCGGCATGGACGTGCAGGCCGTTGACCGCGACCCGGTGGCGCCTTCGCCGGAAGTGGACGAGGTACTCAACCCGGACCATTTCGATGCGCTGCTGGAAACGTCTGACGTCGTCGCGGTCTGCTGTCCATTGACGCCGGAAACGCGCGGCAAGTTCAATGCGGCGGCTTTTGCCCGGATGAGGCCCACGGCCTACCTCGTGAACGTTACCCGGGGGGAGATCATGGTTGAGGACGACCTTGTGGAAGCGTTGGAGTCCGGCAGCATCGCTGGCGCGGCGCTCGACGTGGCGCCGCGGGAACCCCTGCCGCCCGACAGCCGCCTGTGGTCGCTGCCGAACGTCGCCATGACGCCGCACACCGCGGGCGCGAGTCAGTTTCGAGCGCCCCGCAACATGGACCGTTTCGTCGGCAACCTCCGCCGATTTCTCGACGGCGAGCGCCTTGCGGGCATCATCGACAAGGAACTCGGCTACTGACCGGGATCGGGTGACGCGACCGGTCTGATCGGCGTTTCGAGAGCCGGCCAGCGACCATGGTTGCACATGGGAAAGAGGTATATCCTTATGGCTCGATGGCCTAACCTCCGGATTCAGGGATCGCGCGAAACCAAAGCGCGATCTCGGTCGGGCTCCTGCGAAACATGCGGGCGCCCCACGGATTCGGATAAACACGTGGAGAGTGATCATGACCATAACTACCGTGCACCCCGCTGTGACGGGGGGGAATAAGTACCTGAATTCATTGTGCCGCTCGTTCCTGGCGGCGGTGTTGATCGGGACGACTGCGCTCGCTGGCGCGCAGGAGGCCGACGAGGAAGAAGCCGAAGCCGACGTTGCACAGACGGAGGTCGAAGAAGCGGAGGTGACGCCTCAGACAGAACTGGAAGACGCTCCGGTTGTCCCGCAACAGCCTATCGAAGAGATCGTGGTGACGGGGTCGCGCATCGCCCGTACGCCGGGAGAGTTGGCGGGCAACCTCGTCGTACTTGGCGAGGAATTCATCAACGCCACCGGCGAAGCGACCCTTGAGCGCGTGCTCCGCCAGTTGCCGCAGAACCTGAACAGTACCAGCGAGACGATCGGCAGCAATCTCAACAACGTCAGCAACTTCACGGGCGCGTCGACCGTGAATCTGCGGGGACTGGGTAGCGAGTCGACCCTCATCCTGATCGACGGCAAGCGCACCGGCTACAACGGTTTTCTGGGCGGCGTGACCGATGTCTCGAAGATTCCACTTTCGATGGTGGAGCGCATCGAAGTGATCCTGGACGGCGCGTCCGCCATCTACGGTTCCGATGCGGTAGGCGGCGTCGTCAACATCATCACGCGCAAGGATTACGAAGGCGTTGAACTCGATCTCAACTACAACTGGCCGGACGGAGGTGCCTACGACGAAGTACGCGGCTCGGTCGCCGGCGCGCTGGAGCTGGAAGGCACCCGCGTTCGCCTGAACTATAGCCGTTCGGGGCATTCCGGCTTGGATGCCGCGGATCGGCAAACCAGCCTGCTCGACTTGTCGGTAGCCAACGGCCCGCAAGACGATGTCCGCTTCTGCTGCGGGGCGGACGGCTCGTCCTTCCCGGTCGTGTATCGCCTGGACGGCGATGTGCTCACGTTGGCTGAATACAACGCTCTCTCACCCGAGGATCAGGCCCGGGCGAGCGCCGAAAACTACGTCGTGCTGCCGCAGGGCTTTAACTCGAACTCCAGCGTCGACGATATCACCCAGTTCGGAATGGCGAACTGGGGACAGGAGGTCCTGACCGGTCGCCACATCCTGCCCGAGGAGACGCGAGACAGCTTCTCGGCGAGTGTCGAACGGGATTTCGGGCTGCAGTTGAGCGCGACGGCGCACGTCCGCTACGAGACCCGGGATACGACATACAACCGCGGCCACCTGGGGATTGGTGGCTTGACCCTCCATGGCGCTAATCCATTCAATCCCTTCGATCGCCCCATACACCTGCGTGGCCAGCGCCGGGATCTGGGTCTCAGTGCCACGGAATCGCAGAGTGAGACGCTCAACTACGGCCTTGACCTGGAAGGTTCGTTTAACGAGAGCTGGGATTGGGAGGCCGGTTTCGGACTCAGCACCGAGGATACGGACTCCAACCGTCTGAGAACCTTGGACAGGGTAGCCCTGCAGACCGGGATGCGTTCCAATGGGTTGCCGCGGTCTCAGTTCCTCTTCGGCGAAACGGTCGAGTCCTGCGCCGAGAAAGGGGGAGTCTTTTCTTTCGGGTTCTGCAGAGTCACCTTGCCGCCGATCCCACCCATCGACCCGTGGAGCGACCTGAGTGCATACGTCACTCCGTCCCTGCTGGCGACCAGCACCAACGCGCAGACGCGCTTCGATGCGCTCGTACGGGGCGTGGTCTGGTCCGTGCCGGCGGGCGATGTCAGGTTGCTGCTCGGCTACAGTCGACACAACACCACCCTCGACAGTCAGAGCGAGTTTCAGATCGGCACAGTCGATACGTCGCCCTTGAGCGACGTCGCGTCCTTCAACACCGAGGCGGAGCGAGCCAACCAGGCTGTCTATACCGAAGCGCTGGTCCCGCTCATGGACGATGTCGCGTCTCTCAGCCTGTCAGCCCGGTGGGACTCCTACGACAAGCCCGATGTGACCTACAGGGAGATCGATCTGGGTACGGAAAGCACCCAGGATATCGCCGATCCGGGCGATGCGACTACCTGGGGCGCCGGACTCATACTTTCGCCCCGGGAAGATTTTCGTTTCCGCCTGAACGCGCAGACCGCCTTTGTCGCGCCGCAACTGAACCAGTTGCTGCGGACGACGAGCGAACGCGCCGCGCAGCCGTTCCGGGGTCTTCTCGTGCAGGAACCCGATGGCCGGCTGACGTTCGCGGATACCCTCATACTGGACGGCGGCAATCCGGACCTGAAACCGGAAACTGCGGACACCTTCAGCGCTGGCGTCGAGTTCAACCCTATCGGAGTGCCGGGGCTTGGCATGAAAGTCACCTGGAGCGAGACGGAATTCAAGGATCGCATCAGTCGTGTCAACAACTTCATCATCGACCGCAACAACCCGCCCACCAACACGATGTACTCGGCCGCAAATGACCTGTGGTTCCAGGACCGCCGCTGGATCAACGTGTCGTCAGTGAATCGCGCCGGAGTCGACTGGGAGGTCTACTACTCGACTTCCACCGATCTGGGCGACTTTTCCGTGCAATACCGGCATTCCAGCACGTCGAAATACGATGTGGTGGTCGATCCCGCGACGGATCAACCGGTCAGCGTCCTAGGGCATACCTTCAGCAGCACCGCAGTCGGGGTTGTACCCGATTCGGCGACGACCGCACAGTTGATCTGGAGCCACGCTAGCGGGCTGGAAATGAGCGTCGACTATTCGACCAGCGCGAAGACGGGTAGTACGCTCGCCGGTGTGACGAGCACCTACGAGCCGCCCACGATCATCGACCTGAGGGTCGGCTACGATATCGGTGAAGGCACCTTGCTGCCCTCGCCGGCCTGGGCCAAGGGCGCTCGTGTCACTCTCACGGTCAACAACCTGGGTGACGCCTTCGGTGAGTCGGAAAGATCGAGCCTTAGTGGTCGCGAAACGGTCGTATCCACCCGATCGCCACAGTTTGGCCGGGTATTCAACCTGACGCTGCACATGTCGCTGTAGGCGCTTGTGCGGGGACTCTGCGATTAGAAGCGTGTCGGGAACTCGCGTCGGGAAGGCTGTTCTAACGAGCAGCGCTTCTCGTTGATTGCGTGGCTATGAACCTGCGACTGTCGGTCTGGGCGCTGTTCTCTCTGATGGCGGGTTCGCCGGCACTCGCCGGCGAGTTCGTCCTTGAAGGCGACCTTTCGGCCCACTACAGCAGCGGCAACTTCGTCGTCTGGACCCCGAAATCCTCGCCCGGCGGCAAACGGGCGAGCGGGGGTATGATGGCCGCAGCGACCTCGAGTGCAGCGAAGCCGGTAAGCATGGAGTCGACTCTCGACGTTGTTGCCAGGGCACCTCTGTCGGCAGACGGCACGTTCCGGGTCGAGGCCCCGGTCGAGACCCCGCGAGTCGTGTACTTCTACGTGCTCGACGCCCGCGGCCACGAAGGCCAGCGCTTCGCGCCCATGAAAGGGAACGCTTTCATCCTGGAACCCGGGAACCTGCGACTGCACATGGACCGGCCCGGCCGGTTCTTTGTCGAGGGCGGCCGCTACAACGATGCGGTCTACAACTCGTGGCGGCGTTCCGCGCCTTACATGGAATCCCAGGAAGAGTACAGGGAGCTTCTTCCTTCCGTGGACGGAGAAACCGAAGCCGAGCGCAGAGCGCGCACGGACCAGGCGGCGGCCGTTTTCAGCGGGATTCTCGAACTGGAGCAGGAAGCCCGCGCGCGAACCGCCACCACGCACCCGGATCCGTTGGCTCGTCGCCTGACCATCGAGTCGGCGTGGCTTGGCGGCCCCTGGATGCTGGATGCCCTGCGCGGACTCGCCGAGATGACGCCGGACGATCCCTGGGTGGTTGAGCGCCTCGCGCGCACGGAGGCATCGGAAGCAAAGCGGTTGGCCGAGAGAAAACGCTTTGCGGTCGGTGCGGGGATCCGCGATTTCGTAGCGCAGACGCTTGACGGTGAGTCGGTTCGGCTCGTTGACGTCAGGGCCAACAGCAAATTCGTGCTGGTCGAGTTCTGGGCATCGTGGTGCGGGCCCTGCCGTGTCGAGATTCCGCACATGAAGCAGGCCTATGCCGAGTACCGGGACAGGGGATTCGAAATCGTCTCCTTCACCATAGACAATGATCGCGAGGACTGGGAAGTGGCTTCCGAGGAAGAGCAGTTGCCCTGGGCCAACCTGGGGATGGGTGAAGACGCGGATGCGCCGCGCGCCTACAACGTGACCGGGGTGCCCAAGAACTACCTGGTCGAATCCGCCACCGGCGAAATTCTTGCCAGGGACCTGCGCGGCCACCATCTCGACGAGAAGCTCGCGGAGCTGTTGGGGTCTCCCACCACGGCCTCGCTGGGTGCTGCCTCACAGTCTGGGGTGGTCGAGCCGTAGCGTCTGGTCGCTGGCGACATCGCGCATCGTCGTCGACTCGCCGTCCGGCCATTCGACTTCCAACACCTCTACCTCTGCCGCATCGTCAAGCCCGAAGACCTGTACCGTCGGATTCTGCGATGTGAAATTGCTGCCGATCATGATCTCGCGCAGTTGCGTACGCTCTCCGGTGGTGACCCGGATGCGGGCGCCGGCGGCTTCCGTGTTGGGGGGTAGGCCATTCAGTTCCACCCTGAGGTAGCGACGGCCGCTCGTGTCGTTCCGCCACAGGGTGCCGGCGTTGGTCTCGTTGCGGTGCGCCTGGAAGATGTCCATGTCGCCGTCGTTGTCGAAATCCGCGCATGCGATGGCGTAGCCGCGTTCGGTATCCGCAAGTCCCGCGCCTTCGGACACTTCAAGAAACGTGCCGTTACCGTCGGACTGGAAGAACCTGCTTTCGTCGACATGGAAGTTGCTCGGTTCGAAAGGCACCCACCAACCGTTCGTGTGGTAGATGTCGAGATCGCCGTCGTTGTCGAGGTCCGCGAAACACGCGCCCCATCCCCAGCCGCCGTCCTGGACGCCGGCCGACTCGGTCACATCTGACAGTTCGCCCCCTGTGTTGAGATACAGCCGGTTGCCCAATTCGAAGATTTGTTCGCCCACCTCATCGGGGACGCTCCAGATCGACGTGACGAACCAGTCGAGGTCGCCGTCGCCATCGTAGTCGCCCACCGCCGAGCCCATGCCGTTTCGGTCTTGAATGACGCTGCGGTCGGTGGCGTCGCGAAACGTCCCGTCGCCGTTGTTGATGTAGAACTTCGACGTCAGGAAATCCGCCGCGATCAGCAGGTCTGGATAGCGATCATCGTTCATTCGCGCGAAAGTGGGGGTGAAGGTGTAGTCGACGCCATCGCCGAAGGACGATGCCACTGGCTCGTCGTTGAAGATATCTGGCGCGATACCTGCTTCCACGCTGACATCGGCAAAACGGATGTTCCCGTCCCGCGTGTCGTTTCGCCACAGGTGTTCGGTATGCGACCTGACGCCCGGCCCATCCTCCGTGCCCCAATGCGTAAGGAACATGTCGAGGTCGCCGTCGAGATCGTAGTCGCCGAATCCTGCCGACACCGTGTATCGAGCGCCTAGCGTGTCCAAGCCAGAGCCGGGCGTGACGTCCGTGAACGTTCCATCGCCTTCGTTGCGGAACAGGAAACTCGGATCGAATTCGATACCGCCGACGAACAGGTCGAGGTCCCCGTCGCCGTCGACATCCGCGAATGCCGGACCGCTGTGGCGATAGTTCTCAGATGAAGACTTCGTGTGGGCGACGCCGGCGCTCATCGCGACATCCTCGAAGACGTTGTTCCCCAGGTTTCGGTACAGGAGGTTGGGCCCGATGTCGCCGCGCGCGATGAAGAGGTCCACCAGGCCGTCGCCATCGTAGTCGCCTGCCGCGACGCCGCCGCCGAACTCTTCCAGGTCCTTCAAGTCCGGTGGATTCAGGTAGCCGTGCTGGTACTGAATGCCCGCTTCTTCAGTGGCATCGACAAAGAGCGTGCTCACGGGCGGAGGCGGAGGCGGAGGAGGAGGCAGGGGTGGTTGAATGGGAGGCGACGGATTCGTGTCTCCGCCACCTCCGCAGCCCGCAGCCAGGAAGAAAAGCCCTACGCTCACAGGGACGATCCTGATTCTCAATTGTCAGTTCCCTTCCGGCGCTACGTGAGGACGGCGCAATGTTCTCACAGGGGCTCATCGGTCGTCTGGCGGGAACCTGTCCCGTGTATCATGGTCGCACTCGCATGGAACATACGTTTTCCGGGAGCGCCAGCGACTGGGGTTCGTTGTTCCGTGGGCGAAGAGTGGGGCATTCATCCATGGCGAGCGGCTCGGCCGAGTCCGGACATGCTCGCGCAACCGGGGGTTGGCATCCGTGAACTTTACGACCGCGTGGAACAACCTGCAGCGTCCGTCGAGATGGGTCATACCGGTCCTGATCTTCGGCGCGTTTTCGCTCGTCGAGTCGGCCGTGGCCGAACCGGTGCGGACCAACTATTCCAGCGTGGAGTTGATCGCGGAACAGGCCTCGATGCCGGCGGACGGGGGAACGTTGACCGTCGCGCTTCGCCTTGAACCCGATCCGACATGGCACGCCTACTGGATCAATCCTGGCGACGCGGGCCTGGCGGCGACCATGCGCTGGAGCCTGCCCGCCGGATTCTCGGCGTCCGAACTGCAGTTTCCCGCTCCGCACGTCATTCCCTTCGGCGATCTCGTTACCTACGGGTTCGACGAACCGATCCTTCTCCTGAGCGAGATCACGGTTCCGGCGGGTGAGGCGGGCGATACCGTGGATCTGCAGGGGGAGGCGCGTTGGGTTGTCTGCGACGACGAGCTATGCGTTCCGGAAAAGGCTTCGCTGTCCCTGACCTTGGCCTTCGGCGATGGAGACCTCGATTCGAACCAGGCCGACTCGTTCGCCGCCGCACGCGCGAAGCTGCCCGAAGTTGTTGATTGGCCTGCGCAATTCGAGCGGGACGACGAATCCGTACGCGTTTCGGTGAAAACGCCCGATTCAGTCGCCGAGATGCGCGACCCCTACCTGTTTGTCGAACCCCGGCGCGTCGTCAAGTACGCGGGGCAGTCTGCGTCATTCGCTCCGGGAGGCATGGTGGTTTCCATGGAAGCGGGCCGCAAGGCGGCTGAGGCCACGGAGTTCCCGGCCGTCCTGCGCTTTTCGGACGGCGCTGGAAACGGGCAGGCCGTTCAGATCGCCGTACAGGGGGCAACCGATGCCATCCCGCCTGCCGCTGCCGGTGTGTCGTTGCCGCTGTCGGAAGTCGCCCTGAACGACATGCCACTTGCCCTTGCATTGCTGTTTGCCTTCGTCGGCGGGCTGATCCTGAACCTGATGCCATGCGTCTTTCCGATCCTCAGCATGAAGGCCCTGAGCCTGGTGAGGATGGGTCATTCTGACCGGGGGGAGGCGCAGCAGAGCGGCCTCCTGTACACGGCCGGAATTCTTGTCGCGTTTGCGGTGGTGGGCGGCACCCTGGTCGTCCTGAGAGAGGCGGGGCAGGCCGTAGGCTGGGGTATGCAGATGCAGTTCCCGCTCGTGAACCTGGGGCTGGCATTGCTGATGGTAGCCATCGCCCTGAACCTCCTCGGCGTCTTCGAGTTCGGCGCGCGCGCGGCCGGGATCGGACAGTCGCTCACCGTGGGCAGCGAACGCAGGGCGGCGTTTTTTACCGGGCTGCTGGCCGTCGTGGTGGCTACGCCTTGCACGGCGCCGTTCATGGCAGGCGCACTGGGCTATGCGCTGGTGCAGCCGGCGCCCGTTGCCCTCGGGATTTTCCTGGCCCTGGGCGTGGGACTGGCGTTCCCCTATCTGCTGATCAGTTTCATTCCATCGTTGGGGGCCATCATGCCCAAGCCGGGTGCGTGGATGGCGACGTTCAAGAGCTTCCTCGCGTTTCCCATGCTTGGTTTCGCCGTCTGGCTTTTCTGGATCCTGGGCAAGCAACTCGGCGCGAGTTCGATGGCACTGGGACTTCTCGCGGCGGTCTTTCTCGCCTTCTCGCTGTGGGCCTGGGGACGCGTATTCGGGAGTGCGCATCCCTGGCCATGGCGGGGCGTGGCCGCTGTCGGACTCGTCGCGATGCTCGTCGCTGGCACCAAGGTCGAGGACTACCGGATGGATCCAACGGCGGGCGCGGATGACTATGTCGGCACGCTGGGTCAACTGGAATTGGAACGGTTCACGCCGGATAGAGTGACCAACTACGTGGAGTCCGGTGAGCCGGTATTCGTCTATTTCACGGCCGACTGGTGCATCAACTGCAAAGTCAACGAGCGGGTAGCGCTTGCATCCAAAGAGGTCGGCGCGGCTTTCCGCGATCGCGGCATCAGGGTCCTCGAGGGCGACTGGACCAACCAGGATCCGGTGATCACCGAATGGCTCGGCCGCTATGGCCGCGTTGGAGTTCCCCTGTACCTCTACTTTCCCAAGGGCGCGTCACTGGCCCAGGCTGCGGTTCTGCCCCAGGTCCTGCTTGCCGATATCGTCATCGATGCCATCGATGCAGCGGATGGGGAGGCGACGGTCGCCGCCGAACCCGACTGGTCGGTGGTCCAGGCGTACATCGACGTCGACGAGGCGTGGCACGCGCTGGACGACGAGATCGGGAAATCCGACGCTTCCCCGGAGGAGAAGCGCGAGCGCCGCGAGACTGAACGGGGAGCGCATCCGGACATCAGCAGCGCCGTCGCCGCCGCAAGTGCGATCCTCGATCTGGATGGAGCGCACGAACGCACGCGCGATGCCGCCGTCTTCATGATGGAACACACCATGGGGTCGCCTGGATCCGCCGATCTCGTGGCGCGGGGCGCGCGGACGATCGCGGAGCACTTTCCCGAGGACGACAGTTGGCCGAAGCTCCTCTGGATGCTCGATTTCAATACCCAGCCGGGTGAGGACGAAGAGGTGGAGGCGATTTTCGAGCGCCTATCCGAGTCGGCGACGGATGCCGTCACGAGGGCCACCGCCGCCTACTACCGGGCCGCGCGCTACCTGCGACTCGTGAACGAGGTTTCAACTCCGGCGGAGGACCGCGAGGGATACCGCGAACGTGCGTTCGCGATCGCCCAGGGATTGAGTGCCGGCGTGGAGGACGAGGAACTCCAGAAACGCCGTCGATTCGACGACGACGGCACGCCGATTCCCTTCCAGACCCTGGCGGAGGCCGAACGGAATCTGCTGTACAACCTCAACCATCTCACCGTCGGCAGCAAGTTGCCGAACGTCACGGCCAAGCGCCTCGATGGCGTCGGCGAGGACTTTTCCGCATTCGGGAACCAGACGGTGCTGATCGATTTCTGGGCGACCTGGTGCGGCCCCTGCGTCAAGTCGCTCCCGGACCTGCGAGAAATGAGCGCCGAGCTGCCGACGGACAGTTTCGAGATCCTCTCGATCAGCGTCGATGAGGAAGTCGACACGGTTACGGAGTTTCAGTCCGAAGAGCCGATGCCCTGGGCCAACTGGCACATCGGTCCGCGGCACGAGATCCTCCAGACATGGGCCGTACGTGGCTATCCCACGTATGTGCTGGTTGACGCTCTCGGCAACATCGTCGCCCGCCAGCATGAGCTTGACGAAACGTTCATGACGCTGATCCGCAGCACGGCGCAGAAAGGAACCTGAGGACGCTTGGGGCCCCTGGTAGAGACTCCCGAGGAACGTGTGCTAGGCAGTTGCCAGCAACAGTGCGTCAAGCAGGTCGTCCCTTTCCTTCTCCGCAGACAGCACCGCGTCCTGGTTGAAGATGCGCATCGCATCGGCACCTTCGAGACGGCGCCCGGCGCCCCGGAGGAGTTCGATCACGCGCTCACGGGGTGCCCCGGCCGCGAGGGAAGCTGACGCGAACCAGGCATGCCCGTAGCCATCGAGCCTATGCAGTTGCTCGGCTCGAAGGAAGAATTCCATCGCCAACTTATGGTGCCGTTCCCAGTGCATGAGTGCGCCGAGGTTGCTGTAGGAAACACCGATCGTCTCGACTGGCCAGTCACAGCTTTCGAGAAACGTCCGGTAAGCGTCGACGGCTTCCGTGGCCGCTTCCGGCTTGCCCTGCCGTATTGCATTGCCAACCTTCTGCTGTTCGAACCTCTGTTCGGCCCAGATGCGATCGGACCAGCCCGGATCCTCGGCGAGGACGTCCGCCATGCGCTGGATCAGGGAATCGATTTCGTCGGTGTACTTGGTAAAGTCGAGGAGCCCCATCGTCATGACAGCCGTATGCAGGAGTTCATAGCGTGCGCTCCGGTTCTCCGGCGTGGGCACCGTGCCGGCGTCGACCTTCCGGAACAGTGCAATCCATTCCGAGCTGCTGCCCGTTTGTGACCAGCTTCCCGAGATTGTCGAATTCTCCATCGTTTCGGGCCACTCCGTCGCCGGACGGTGTGCCAAAACGTACTCGACGTGGGCTCGATGGACCGTGACGGCGTCTTCGTGCCGCTCAAGCCCAATCAGGGCGAGGACAAGCTGGATTGTCGCGGTCGAACGATCTTCGAAGGTCCCGTCCTGGTCGAGATACCGTTGACATAGCTCTGCCACATTGGCCGAGTCGTGCCGGCAGAAATAGATGAAGTTCGCTAGGCGCACTGCCCCAGGGTCCATCCGCGAACGCGCGGTCAGGGGGCGCAGCAGGTTCAGCGCCTCGTCCAGCAGGTGAGATAGCCGGCTTAGCGGCTCGGAACTAGATCGGTCGAGGTATTCGGTGACCAGGGTACTAGCACGTTCCAGTCGACCGCGTGGTTCCGACGCGTTGCCGGTTTCCATGCCTATCTCATGACGAATGGCGTGGACGATCTCTCGGGTCTTCGCGGCATGCCCCTCAAGATGATTCTGCAGCATGACAAGCCGGTCGGCCGCAGATACGGCCAACAGCTTTCGGATCTCGTCCAGGGGGAAGCCAAAACCCTGGTATCGACCGATGCGTCGCAGGGTCCGGATGTCATCATCGCTGTAAAGCCTATAGCCGGTCGCAGAGCGTGCGGACGGATGAAGCAGGCCAATGGTGTCGTAGTGGTGCAGCGCCCGAACTGTCAGTCCCGACAGCGCCGACGTTTCGCTTACCATGTGCATGACGTTCTCCCAGGAAAGACCAGCTCAGTCACGATAGGACCTCACGTTGGGAGAGAGTCAAGAGTCGCACGGTTCAACTGGTGTGGGGCGGGCTCTCTTCGTCCGCTGCCACCAGCGTGATCTTGAACGCCGCGCCGGTCTTTGCGGGCGCCAGTTCGATTGTTCCGCCCGCCGCGCGCAGCAGGGAGCGGCTGATCGCGAGCCCGAGGCCCGTCCCGCCGTCGTCGCGGCGGGTGGTGAAGAACGGTTCGAATATCCGGCCCTGGTTGCCATCGGATACACCGGGCCCGTCGTCTTCCACCCAGACTTCGATGTCGTCGCCATGGGTCTCAACGCGTACGTCGATTCGCGATGCGCCGTGCTCCCGCGCGTTGTTGACCAGGTTCGTGAGCGCGGCTTCCAGCGATTCCCGTCGGATGCGCGCGCGCACGCTGGCATCGGGCGGCGCGCGCACCGTGGCGTGATCTAGGCTTCGGGCCACGTCGAGCACGTCGGTGACCTCGTCGCCGCTGCCGATATCGGCCTGGGCGAGCTCCAGCAAACGCTGCATCAGGCGGTTCAGCCGTTCCACGTCCGAACGGGCGTTGTCGAGGAAATGTCGCCGCTCTTCGGGCGTCATGTTGTCGAGATGGTCGTGCAGGACCTCGACGGTCCCGCGCAGCGCCGCCAGCGGCGTCTTGAACTCGTGACTCACGTGCTGGGCGAAGTCGCGCAGGAAGACGGTCCGCTGCTGCAGGTTCCTGGCCATGGCGGCGACGCTGTCCGCGAGGCGCGCGATCTCCACCACGCGATAGGGACGCTGCGCTTCGAATTCCGCTGTCTCCCCCAGCGCAAGGCGTTCCGCGCCTCGGGCTATGCGCTGTATCGGCATGACCAGCGTGCGGGACGTGAAGAGCGCGATGCCCACCACCACGGCCAGGATGAGCACCGCCGCCTGGAGCAGGAGATAACGTTTCGCATACAACGTGTCGAAGATGTTGACCGGCGCCCGCGACAGCACTACCGCTCCGACGACCTGGTCGTTCAGCAGGATCGGGCTGGCGACGAAGACGAGAATAGCGCCGCCGCGACCGATCGGGGGTGGTTCCTGTTCAGGTTCGCGGCGGCGCAATCGGCTGCTGTCGACGCCCGCGAGCGCTTCAACCACTTCGTCGCTGCGGGCGATCGACAGCCCCAGGTCGGATCCTGTGGTGGCTACGACAATGCCGCTCGCATCGATCACGCGCACGTCTGCAAGGGCAAGGGTTTGTGGGTCCTTAAGCACTGGCGTCAGGATTGTTCCGGCGCGCAGCGCCAACGGGTCCGCGGCAGGAGCGGCAACGGCCGGCGGAAACGGAGGGTGAACGGGAGACTCGACGAAGTCGAGTTGCGGTAGGCGAGGCGCTCTCGGGGACGTACTGGAATGCGTCGTGGCGGGATCAAGGACGATGTCGTAAGCGGCGCGGTACGACGCGGAGATGAACGCGGCCTGGGTGATCAGCGCGGATTCGGTCTGGCGCAGGAGGGCGCTTTCGTACAGGCGCAGCAGCTGGACGCTCGCGACCGGAAGAACCAGGACGAACAGGCTGACGACGAGAAGAACGGTCCGAAGCCGGAGCCGGAACATCAGTCGAAACTGAGGCGATAACCGACGCCATGCACCGTGCGAATGGGATCGGTGCCAGCGGCGCGCATCTTTTCCCTCAGGCGCCGGATGTGGCTGTCTATCGTTCGATCGCTAACGATGCGTCGCGCGGGATAGGCACCGCGCATCAGCGTTTCCCGGTCCACGGCATTACCAGCCTGCCGCCCGAGCGTAGCCAGCATGCCGAACTCCGTGCGTGTCAGCGTCAACGCCTCGCCATCGAGATACGCCAACCGTGCATCGATATTGATCCGTAGCGGGCCCGACTCGACGGTTGCCGAGTCGTTTGCCTGAAGGGCGTCGATGCGGCGAAACATGGCCTGAACGCGGGCGAGGAGTTCGCGTGGGCTGAAGGGTTTGGTTACGTAGTCGTCGCCGCCTGCGTCCAGCCCGATAATCCGGTCTACCACCTGGTCTTTCGAGGACAGGAACAGGATCGGCACGTTGGAGGTCCGTCGAATTGCCCGGCAGACGTCGATGCCCTCGAGCTCCGGCATGAGGATGTCGAGCAGAATGAGGTCGGGTGTCCCGGACTCGGCCATCTCGAGCGCCTCGCGTCCATCGGTTGCTTCCAGTATTTCGAAACCCGCGCGCCGCATCGTGAAGGACACGACATCGCGGATGTGAGCATCGTCGTCGACAACAAGGACCTTGCGGGGGCCAGGCATCACGGGACTCGCTGCGAATCGTCGGGGCAATCGTCCAGGTCCACCTGGATGGTGGAATGATCGATGCCGAAGCGGTGGAGAAGCACGCATTTGATGTGCCCGATCGCGGCACTCTGGTCGGTTCCGTCGACAAGGTCGGCATGCAGCGTCAGCACTTGCTTGTTGCTGCTTAAAGACCAGACGTGCACGCGGTGAATGTCCCGCAACCCGGCCACGCTGGTTGCGAGCGCCGTACGAATCTCCTCTACGTTGATTCCGGAGGGAGTGCCCTGGAGCAGTATGTGGCTGGACTGGCGTAGCACCCGCCACGCGCCTCGCGAGAGAATCGCGGCAATCCCGACGGCGAGCAGCGGATCCGCATACACCCAGTCGAAGATCAGCACGACCACGGCGGCCGCGATGGCAGCCACCGAGCCGAGCAAGTCGCCAAGCACGTGCAGGGCCGCACTCTGGACGTTGAGGTTCTGCGACCGGTGGAGCATGCGGTAGACGATGATGTTGACGACTAGACCCAGCGTGCCGATGACCAGCACGGGGACGGGAAGCATCGGTTCTGCCTCGCGCAGCCTGGTCACCGCTTCGAACATGATCCAGACGATCAGGATGACGAGCGTCATTCCGTTGACGAATGCGGCGAGGACCTCGGAGCGGTGGTAGCCGTAACTCATGTGTTCGTGTGCTTCGCGCCGGGAGAGGCGCGCGGCGAACCAGGCAATGCCCAGCGCGGCAGCGTCGAGCAGCATATGTGCGGCATCCGCCAGCAAGGTCAGCGAATTCGCAAGCAATCCCCCCACCGCTTCTGCCAGCATGAACAGCACGATGATCAGCAGCGCGCTGCGCAGCAGGCGTTCGTCGCGATTGATCGATTGCGTCATCGCAGCTTCTTTGCCATGCGTACCGCTGTCTCGATGCCGTCGTAGTAGCGGGGAATGGAGGATCGGGACTTGTACCCCTGTTTGCGATAGAACTTGCGGGCGCCGACATTCCGTTCCCGGACTTCCAGTTCGATCTTCTTGATGCCCGCGACATCCGCCGTCTTCTCCAGCCAGGCCAACATTTCGCGCGCCAGGCCGCAGCGCCGCATTCGCGGCCGTACGGCGAGCAGAATCAGGTGAGCCTCTTCGAGCGCGTACTGCATGATGCCGAAACCGACGATGTCCTTGCCGTGCGTCGCCGGCAGGCGCGCGCAGAGGACGACCGTGTCCGGACTCGCGATCAGGTTCTCGATCGCCGGCACTCGCCAACGCCATCCCAAGCCCCGCTCGATGTAGTCGCGCGACATGGTGGCAAGCGCTGGCGCGTCCTGTCGCGTTGCCAACCCGAGTTCCCTGGAGGCCAGTTCCATCGCCCGATTATTGCAGAAACGCGGGAAGCTTCGGGCTGTCTCTTGGTAGAGTGCGGGGGGGCGGAGGGGGGCGGAGGCGCCTCGAGGGTGGCGAACGGAAGAAGCCGGTAAACTGGTGAGCGCGGATGAGGATAGAAGAGGAGCGAAACACCATGCCTGTTGAGACGGACAAGAGGATCGAACAACTCGATCATGTCCAAGGTAGCGAGGGACATGATCACCCGTACTTGGATGGTCGTCTGGACGCCCTGATGATTGTTTTCGAACTATTCATTAAATACGGGCATAGCACGAAGTTCCGCAAGGCAGTTTTGGAAACCACGGATGAAATGTTCGCGCTATTCGAGCAGAGCAGAGCTGAGGGCCAATCCATTATCAATCTCCAACGTGAGGCGGGCAGATCACAGGCATTGATTGAAATGGCGAACAAATTTGGTCCGAAAAACCAACTCAAGCCTTGGGGGCGGCCTCGCCCATGGTGCCCAAAAACCTGAGATACGGGCGCGCCAACTCGCCAACCGGCTGGCCGGCCTCGTGCTCCTTGGGATCGAAATTATCTGCTCGTGCGTATACCGCTTCCGCTTGGTCGGGAGACCTCCTTGGGGTCAATACACAAGGAATTCCCGCTTCCGAAACGGCTCGGATTGCGGGGGAAGGGTCAGCGCCAGTTGCCGCGCAGGCTGGCGGCGATGGTCGCCCCGTCGGCCTTGCAGAGGCGGACACCCTGAGTTGTCGAAGTTGGGCTAGTCGTTGAGGGTTCCGGTGACGCCGGCGGCAACGAGCGCTTCGTATTCGCTGTCGTCGAGACCCAGTTCCTCGATCAGCACCTCCCTGCTGTGCTGACCAACGCAGGGTGCGGGTGCGATCGGGACGGAGGGTCCGGACGAGAATCGCCAGGGTCTTCCGGGCAGCCATGTGTTTCCGGTCTCGGGGTGATCGATGGACGAAATGAACCCCGACGCGTGCAGGTGCGGGTCAGGCCGGGAGTACAGCTCGTACAGCGGGACGACCCTTGCAGCAGCGATGCCGAGGGCGCCGAGGACACGCTCGGCATCCGCGGCGTCCTGTTCCCTGCACCACTCGCCGATGAGCGCGTCCAGTTCCGTTTCATTTTCCTTTCTCAATGCCATGGTGGAAAAGCGCTGATCGGCAAGGCGCTGATCGGCGAGGTGCGTCGTCAACGCGTCCCAGGCGGCGTCGGTTTCGGCGGCCAGCGCGAGCCACTCGCCAGCCCGGGCCCGATAAGTGTTGTGCGGAGCGATCCGTTCGTGGTGGTTGCCCTGGGGGCGCGGCAGGGCGTTCGTGGCGTCGTATTCGAGAATGGCCTGGCCGCAGACCACGGCGACCGCCTCCATCATGGACAGGTCAATGCGCTGAGCCTCGCCCGTAGTGTCTCTCTGGCGTAGCGCCGCCATGATCGTCGCCGCAAGAAAATAGCCGGCGATGGGGTCGGGATACAGGCCGCCCGAATTCTTGCCCGGGTCGCCTTCGTAGCCGTGTAGCGACGAAAAGCCAGCCATCGGTTCCGTAGTTGAGCCGTTGCCGGGGTATTCCCGGTACGGACCGTCGTCACCGTAGGCGGACACGGATGCCCAGATCATGCCGGGCCGGAGCCGTTGCAGTTTCTCCAGCGTGATGCCCCAGGATGGCATCACCGACGGGCGGAAGTTGTCCACCAGGATGTCGAATCGGGGCAGCAGGCGCCAGAGAATCTCCATGCCGTGCGGGTTCTTGAGGTCGATGGTCACTTCGCGCTTGTGCAGGTTGACCGAGTTGTACAGGCCCTGGGTGTTGAGTGGATGCTGTATTCGATCCGGGTTTGCGACGGCCGCGGGCACCCGGTTGTACACGCGCCGAAACACGTCTGGCCGGTCCAGGGATGCGACCTGCACCACGTCCGCTCCCAGCAGGGCGAGCACTTCGGAGGCGAATGCGCCGGACCAGGCCTGGCTGAAACTCAGTACCCGAACGCCGCTGAGCGGCCCGGAGTCGAGCGGGATTTCGCCTGAACCTTCACCAGGACCGGAGTCGTTATTGACCTTTCCAGCCGTCTTCTTTGACAGGGTGGCCACAATCTCGTCGCGGTGCGCGTCGAGACGGGGCGCGGGACGGCCAACTCGCCAGGGAAAGGGATGGAGCTTGGCTGGCGCGCCGGCGGCGCGGACAGGGGTATCTTCGATGCGCGTCCGCACGATGAAGTCGCGCGCGTTGAGTTGCTCATTGTTGACGATGTCGTCGATGTCCTGCAGTACGCCGATGACGCAGCGCAGCTTCGCCAGCGTGTGGAACAGCGGCCAGCGTTCCAGCGACGGGAGCGTTCGGGTCATGGCGCGGCGCACTTCGCGCAGGTCCTGGGAGTGTCGGCCAATGTCGGGTATGAGCTCCCGGTGCCGGCCGAATTCCGCCAGGTTCATCGCTTCCATCGCCTGCGTCCAGTTGCGGAAATCGCCGACTGCGAAGGCCATTTGGCCGTCCGCGAGATCCCAGAGCGGTCCGGCCTGACCGCGTCGCCGGCCTCCGACTGGTCCCACGGTCGTGCCCCGATCCTCGTACACGGCGGCGACGCCCCAGGGATGCACCGTCAACGCGAATGCTTCGACTTCGCTTACATCCACGCGTTCCGCGCCACGGCGGGCGCTGCGGCGGTTCAGGGCGGCCGCCGCGGCAATGAATCCGGTTACGCCGCCGACAATCCCGGCCTGGTCGAGCGGCATCTGCAACGGAGCCTCGTCGCGATAGCCGTTGATGTAAGCCCAGCCCACTCGAGCGCTCGCCGTCAGGTTATTGCCGGCGTGCCCCGTCAAGGGACTCTCGAGACCGTGGGGCGTGATGGAAAGATGGACCGCATCGGGCCCAAGCCCTGCCAGCAAGCCCTCCAACGGCGTTCCCGCCAACGTGTCGCGTGTCGTGATGATGACGTCCGCAGCGCGGACCAGGTTCTCGAGGGTATCCCTGCCGTCAAGGACGATAGAGCGTTTGTTCCAGTTCGCGTAGGCGTGCGCGACGCTGCGCTCGATGCCGGGGCGGTTGTCCAGAAACGGCGGTTCGGACCGCAGGGGATGACCTTCCGGGGGTTCGGCCAGGATCACGTCGGCTCCAAAGTCGCCGAACAGACGTGCCGCGAAGGCGCCGGACAGTCGGTCCGATAGGTCCACAACGCAAATTCCATCGAACGCTGTTGTCATGTGCGGGGAGTTCAGGCAGGGAAACAATCGGCGTTGCGAATTATGCCCTATCGGGAATCACGGGACCGTGCTTCCCGCGCGACTTTGGGCGCTTTCCATGGGAAACTTCGCCGCGCAAGGATTGGAACAGGTGCCATGCTGGAAGGAACAGTCCATCCGGATTACGCGGAGGTCGCGTCGTCGCTGCGACGGGCGATTCCCAGGACAGGCCAAGGCGGTGCCGCGGTCTGCGTCTACCATCGGGGACGTTGCGTGGTCGACCTCTGGGGCGGCACGCGGGATGAAGAGGGCAGTCCCTGGCGCGAGGACACCCTCTGCCTGTCGTTCTCCACCACCAAGGGTGTGGCCTCAACGTTGCTGCATATCCTCGTTGACCAGGGCCGCCTGGCCTATGACGACCCCGTTGCGCGACATTGGCCCGAGTTTGGCGTGCATGGCAAGGACGCCATAACCGTGCGGCAACTGCTTTGTCACGAAGGAGGCCTCTATCGAATTGCGGACATGGTCGAACGCCCCGTCGAGATGCTCGATTGGGAGCACATGAAGGGTGTTGTCGCCAATGCCGCGCCCGTCCACGCGCCGGGCGCCGTGAGTGCCTATCACGCACTGACATACGGCTGGCTGATCGGCGGTTTGATCGAGGCTGTCTCGAAGCGGCCGTTTCAGCGCGTGCTGCGGGAAGAACTGGTCGACCCGCTCGATCTCAAGGATGTGTTCATAGGCTTGCCAGAAGAGGAGATGGCGCGCCGGGCGACATTGCTCGATGTGCCGGTGGAGCCGCCGAGCCCGTCGACCGACGACTGGCGCGCGACGGTGAGGGAACGTGTCGAAGCGGCCCTCACCTCCGTCGGTATCGAATTGCCGGAGTTTCGAGCTTCGATGATGCCCTTCTCGGAACCCTTCGACTGGAACGACGACGCCGTGGCCGCCGCTGTGATACCGGCCGCCAACGGTCACTTCACCGCACGGTCATTGGCGAAAATGTACGCCATGATTGCAAACGGCGGCGAACTCGATGGCGTGCGCCTGTTGTCGCGCGCAACCATATCCGAGATCGGTCGAGTGCAGAATCGAGGGCGCGACAAGGTGCTGTTCGTGCCGATGCAGTGGCGGTTGGGATATCACCGGGCACTCGTTCTCGGTACCCGAGTACCCGCCGCATTCGGCCATTACGGCTACGGGAGTAGCGGGGCGTTCTGCGATCCGTCGCGCAACCTCGCGGTGGCGATGATCGTGAACAGCGGAGCCGGTTCGACCAGCGCCTACACTCGCTTGCCCCGACTTGCGGGGGCAGCGGTTCGCGCCGTGGATCGCCTGCGGTGACCCCGAGCGGGATTCCATGACCTATCGGGCATTGCACCGTCAATTCGCGAGCATCGGCAATCTGCAGCATGCCCAGGCGATGCTGTCCTGGGACGAGGCGGTAATGATGCCTCGTGGCGGGGGAGAGGCCCGGGCGGAGGCCCTGGCGACGCTCGCGGGCGTCGTGCACAACATGATTTCGGACCGGCGCGTCGGCGAATGGGCCGATGCGGCCGCTGAAGAGACGGGACTGGATGATTGGGAGCGCGCCAACGCCCGCGAGATTCAGCGTATCTGGCGCCGGGCGCGGGCGCTGCCGGAAGAACTGGTGGTGGAGTTCAGCCGGGCGACGGCGCGTTGCGAACAGGCATGGCGCCTGAAGCGCGCGGAGAACGACTGGAACGCCATGGTGGAACCCTTGAGCCGGGTCGTTGAACTCAACCGGCGGCAGGCGGAATGCTTGGGTTCCGCCCTCGGAATGGATCCGTATGACGCCCTGATGGACGGATACGAGCCGGGAATGCGTCGATCGGTGATCGATCCCATCTTCGAAGAGTTGAAAACGGCGCTGCCGCCGATGATTGACGCGGCCATCGACGTCCAGCGGGAGCCGATGCCGATGCCGGGACCGTTTACCGACGCGCAACAGGCGGCGTTGGCGCGGAACCTGATGCGACGATTGGGATTCGATTTCGATCGGGGCCGACTGGACACCAGCCATCATCCGTTTTGCGGCGGCGACCCGGACGACACGCGAATCACGACGCGCTACAACCCGGATGACTTCCTCGAATCGATGTTTGCGGTGTTGCACGAGACCGGTCACGCGATGTACGAACAGGGGCTGCCGGTCGACTGGCGTCGTCAGCCCGTGGGAAGTTCCGGCGGCATGGCGCTGCATGAAAGCCAGTCGCTCTTCATGGAGATGCAGGTTTGCAGGAGCCTCGAATTCCTGCAGTTTGCGGCGCCCATCGTGCGCACGTCCCTGGGCGGCGACAATGACGACCCGGCATGGTCAGCGGAGAACCTGCACCTCGCCGCGACCCGCGTGTCGCGCGGTTTCATCAGGGTGGACGCGGACGAGGTCACGTATCCACTGCATGTCATCCTGCGCTACGAACTTGAACAGGATCTCATCGATGGCTCCATGTCCGTCACGGACATTCCCCATGCCTGGGACGCGAAGATGACGGAGTACCTGGGTCTCACCACCGCCGGAAACGACCGCGACGGCTGCATGCAGGACGTGCATTGGTTCACGGGCTTGATCGGGTACTTTCCGACCTACACGTTGGGCGCGCTCACGGCGGCCCAGTTGTTCGCGGCGGCACTCCCGGCGGGTGTTGCCGATGGCGTTGGCCAGGGGGAATTCGGTCCGTTGGCAGGTTGGCTCAGAAGCCATGTCCACGCGCACGCAAGCGCGAAGACGACCATGCAGATCCTTCGCGAGGCGACGGGCGCCCCGCTTGGCACTGACGCCTTTCTCGGTCATGTGGCACGGCGCTACGGAACTGTTGGCTGAAACGGCGATCAAATTGTCGGGAATAGCTGCCTGACGCGCTGGACTGCCGTATGCCGAGCCTGGGTCCATTTGCTGGAGACGCAATCCGTAGCCGCTCTCTGCGGGAACTTGTACACTCGCCCTCAGCAAGTACGTTCGACCTTTCGATGGAAGGGAAAACACCCCGGATGTCTTTCCCGAGTCCAGCGGAAGCGGGTTGCGAGGAGGGCGCATGCGTTACGTGATGCTGATAGTCGCACTAATGGTTGTGGTATTGACGCCGCCTCGGTACGCCGCCGACGATGGTGAAGCGAAAGAGGACGACCAGCCGCTGGATGTTGAAACGATCCTCGCCAATCCGCTGGATGAGGATGCGTATCGGGACAGCAGACATTGTATTTCCACCACCAGCTTCGACGCGGTTGAGATTGTTGACGAGAGCATCGTGCTGTTTCATGGTCGAAGGGGCAACATTTGGCTCAATCGGCTGTCCGGTCGCTGTCGCGGTCTGAGGTGGGACATGATCCCCAGCTTTCAGACGCACGGAAGTCGGGTTTGCGAGCGCGACCGTTTCCGTGGCCGGTCCCGGTCGGGGTTCGACGACTCCATGAACTGCATATTGGGCAAATTCGAGAAAATCGATGAGGGACAGGTCGAGAGCCTGCGCGCCGCGCGGGGTGTCGGTGCGGATTCCGACTCGTGAACCGCAGGAGACCATGGCGCTTCGCTGCCATCGTGGCCACCCTCATGCTGCATGGGGTCTGCGCGGCCGGTGATGCGTCGGAGCCGGAGCAGGATCTGGACGCGGTGATTGCGGAGATCCTGGCGGGACCCGACGAGACAGCCTACGACGAACCCAAACGTTGCATCGTGGCGGGGCGTATTGATCGCACCGAGGTCCTGAGCGACCAGATGGTCGTGTTTCATTTGCGCGGCGGCAAGAAGTATGTCGTGCAGTTCGAACGCCGTTGTCCGGGACTAAGGAGGAACGGCGTTACTCGCATAGAGCGCCGCTCCATGCAGATCTGCGCGAACGATACGATCCAGGGACGCTACGATGTGGGCTTCGGCGGTCCCTGGGGACCGCGGTGCGTGATCCCGCAGTTCGAACCCGTCACCGAGGAACAGATTGCGTTTATCGAGGAAACGCTGAAGTCGCGCTGATGGCCCGACTGAACCGGCCGCGGGTCGTCCGCGCGCTGCCGATCGCGACATCGGGACTCAACGGATTGACAACGACCTCGCGTGACCTTGGCACGACCACCAGGTCCATGTCCTGCAGTGCGATGGCACCGAGGAGTGGCTGATCGCCGATCACTACGGCCCCGGCAAAGCCGGTACGGTTGCCGAATCGAAGCTGCAACGGACCAACATAGGGTGCGGCGCGTGAAGTTCCATCGGCGAGCGTCACCCGCTTCGTGTCGGCCTGCTCAAGGGCCAGGAGCCGCCGGATGTGCTCCGGAATGCACACATGGTCCGAGCCGGTGTCCGCGAGGGCATCGACAATGACTGGCGGCAGGTCCGGAAGGCGAGGATTTCTCAACTCGATCTTCGCTGTCGTGAGGCCCATGAGCACTCCAGAACTCGGGAACGGTTGGATGGTATCGCTCGAGCGAATGCGTTGAAACGCGCATTTGGCCTGAACGAGCGTAGGAGGTCCACGCCGCGAAAGGTCGGACATGTCTGTCGGGTCAGGAACCGGCGATTGCTCGGAACATGGCCATCGCCTATTGTTTCCATTCCGACGTGGCCCTGTAGGCCTGCCCAAGCGTGATGTGAGGACTCAATGATCGCGACGCGAAACATCGGCACGACCGACATCGCCGTGACGGAACTCGGTTTCGGTGGCGCGCCGCTGGGCTTGGTGGGCGATCTCATCACCGACGACGAGGCAGCCGCGATCGTGCGCCGCGCGGCGGACGGAGGCGTGTGCTACTTTGACACCGCGCCACTCTACGGACACGGCCTGAGCGAGAAGCGGGTCGGTCGCCTGCTACGGCAGTTGCCCCGGGACTCCTTCGTCCTGTCGACCAAGGTCGGACGCCTGCTTGTTGCCCGGGAACACGGCGAACGCGTCGCGCGTGCGCGCGACAATGAGCCTTTCGCCATACGCTATGACTACTCCTTCGATGCCGTCCGGCGCTCGATGGAAGCGAGCCTTGATCGTCTGGGCCTCGACCGCATCGACATCCTGCTCTGTCACGACATCGACACCTGGACACACGGCGATGCGCAGCCGGGTATATTCGAAACGGCCCGGCGGGGCGCGCTGCCTGCATTGCGCGAGCTTCGGGAGCAGGGCGTCGTGCGTGCCATCGGGCTTGGCGTCAATGAATGGCAGGTCTGCAGCCGCGTGATGGACATGATGGATGTCGATTGCTTTCTGCTCGCCGGTCGTTTCACGCTGCTCGAACAGGAACCCCTGGACACGTTCCTGCCGAAGTGCGTCGAGAGGAACGTCTCGATCATCATTGGCGGGCCTTACAACTCTGGCCTTCTCGCTACCGATGATCGTCGACAGGCAACCTATGACTACAAGCCGGCGCCCGATCACCTGTGGCAGAAAGCCCAGGCCATCCGGCGCATGTGCGAGGCCCATGGTGTGGACCCCCGTGCAGCGGCGTTGCAGTACCCGCTACGCCACGCCGCCGTGGCGGCGGTGATCCCCGGCGTCCGGGCCATGGACGAGTTGGACACCAATCTCGATCTCGTCGCGCGCGACATACCCGATACCCTGTGGGACGACCTGGCCGAAGCGGGGCTCGCGCGAGAGGTCGTTGCGTAGCTTTCGGGTGACGCCGACCGCGATTGTGGATCGCGCTCGGATGCGATAGGGCGCATCCGGCCGGCGCAGTTTGTTCCCGGCATCATTCCCCAAGGACGTAAATTACCTATTGAAAATCATAGATATTCAATATTTCTACATCCGGCTCGGGCAATGTGCGGGCCGGTTCAAGGGGCGGACCAGAGTACGAGCTTTGTCCGTGCGGCCATATGCCTGAAGTCCTGGTCCGTCGACAACATTACCAGCCTGTGGCGAACGCAGATCTCGGCGAGCAACGCATCGATAGTTCCTGCCTGAATGCCATGGCGGCGGCAATCGTTGCGTAATCTGGCGGCGTCAATGTAGTCCTCGCGGACTGGTGTGATCATGGCGAGGGCTGCGAATCGTTCGATGATTCGCGTCCTCGCTCTTGGCCCGTGAAAGCCCTGCAACAACTCCTGCAAGACCACGCCGGTCGTGTAGATCATCTCGCCGCCACCGAGCGCCTCCCTTAGACGCCCGACCTCTGGTCCTTCGGGCGCCGAATCCCGCCGTAGCGCCAGGGACCACACGCTGGTATCCACAAACAACGTCACCTGCGATGTCGCTCGTGCTTGTAGTCGAATTCCTCGTCCCAGTCGAGCTTACCGAAAAGCTCCAGTATGCGTTCCTGCTCCCGCCGGGCGACGAACTCCCGCAAGGCGCGGTTGACAGTCGCCCTTTTTGTCTTCTCGCCACCGACTTCGAGCGCCCTGTCGAGTAGCGCCGGGTCTATCGCCAAGTTCGTCGCCATGTGTTACCTGCCACACAATGAATCACACACAAAGTAGTCGAAGCGGCGTTGCGTGGTCAAGACTTCGCGGTGCCCTTGGCCGAGATGCCACTAGACCAGTTCGGCGAGGCGGGACAGGCTACGCTCAAGGTCGGGTTCGTCCGTCAGCAGGTCGCGCATCGGGTCGCCGGCGCGCTTCAATCGGCGCAGCGCGTTTTCGATGTGGTAGTTGGCGTTCTTGAGCCTGCCGTTGAGTTCCGACCACTTGAGGGGCATCGACACGGAAGCGGCGGCTTCGGCGCGGGCGGAAAACGGTGCGGCGATGAGTTGGCCATGGCGATTCTGCATGTAGTCGATGTAGACCTTGCTGCTGCGTTTGCGCACGGCCCGGACGACCGTGCATATGTCGGGCCGTCGCGCCACTATCACGCGGGCGAGCAATTCGCCGAAGGAACGGGACTGATCGTGGGTAAGGTGGCGCGCCATGGGTAGCATGATGTGCAGTCCGCTGGCCCCGCTGGTCTTGAGGTAGCCCGGCAGTTCGATCTCCTCCAGCAGGTCGCGGATTTCCCTGGCGACCTCGATCACATCCTCGAACGGCGCCTCTTTGGGATCCAGGTCGAGCACGCACCAGTCGGGTCGTTCCAGACTGTCGATGCGGCTATGCCATACATGCACCGGTATGGCGCCCATGTTGGCCAGGTATTTCAATGCCGCGGCGTCGTCCACCATGAAGTAGTTGATGTCTCGATCCTCGGCCTGTGTCCACAACGATGTCCGCTTGACCCAGTCCGGCACGAAGTCGGGTGCGTCGCGCTGGTAGAAGGACTTGCCGTAGATGCCGTCCGGGAATCGCGTGAGAACCAAGGGTCGATTCCTGAGGTAGGGCAGCATCCACTCCGCCACGCGTTCGTAATAGGACACGAGATCATTCTTGGTGAGACCCTTCTCGGGGAAGAACACCTTGTCTGGATTGGTGACGATCACTTCGCGTCGCGGCGCCGCCTGGAGACGCGCCGGATTCGGATCATCGTAGGCGCTCGTGCATTCGCGCGGCGGCTTGTCGTCCCGAAGCCGTTGGAAGGAGGGCTGGCGCAATCGCCCATCGCGCGTGTACTCCTTGTACGCAACCTCGCAGACGAGCGCTGGCCTCACCCAACGAATCTCGGGATCGGCGTCGAGCGCATCGCCTGGCCCGAGGGCCTTCAGGCGCTGCATGAGCGTTTCCCGCACGGTTCCGCTCAAACCGGACCCCAATCGTCCGCAGAACGTGAGGCGGTCGTTGCGGAACTCCGCCAGGGCCAGTGCGCCGACGTCGTTTGCGTTGGATTTGTTCGGCGCCCAGCCGGCGACGACGAAATCGCCGGTGCGCACGCCCCGAACCTTGATCCAGTCGTGGAACCGCCCGCTCCGATACGGGCTATCGGCGCGTTTGCCCACCACGCCCTCGATGCCGAGTTTGCGCATCGACCGGTAGGCATTGATTCCAGACTCCTCGATATGGTCCGAGTATCGAATCGGGCCGGCCGACGGAAGCATGGCCCGAAGCAACGCCTTGCGTTTGACCAGGGGTACTTCCCGGAGGTCGCGGTCAAGGGCTTGCGGCAGGTCGAACGCGTAGTGGATAGCGGAAAGATCTGCCGAAGTGCCCGCGCCGGGAACTCCCTGGGCCGCGCGTCCACGGTGCTGCAGGAGCGAGAAACTAGGCATGCCTTGTTCATCCAGCACAACCGCCTCCCCATCGATGAGGAACTGCGCGTAGGGAAGACGTTCGGCAGCCCTGGCGATTTCGGGAAAGCTAGCCGTGAGGTCCTTTCCGGTGCGTGATCGGAGCGAGACTGCGCTCCCGGACTTCTCGATTAGCAGCCGATAGCCGTCGTATTTGATCTCGAAGATCCAGCCCTCCCGGTCGAAGGCTTCGCCGGGGCGTGCCAGCATCGGCTTGATGTCCAACGCGCCGGACTTGGGGGGCCGCGGCTCCAGGTTGTTCAGCCGCCGTGCCAATCGTCGGGAAAGCCTGCGCGGATCCTGCATGTCCTTGAGCGTAAGACCGGAATACACGGAATCGTCGTGCGGCGGGGCCGCTCCCGCCCATTGGTCCCGCTCCTTGATGAGGAGCCATTCCCTTCCCGCCCCTTGCCGACCCGTCGCGCTGCGGCCTTTCATGCGAACCAGGGTCCATCGGCCCCGCAGCTTGTGGCCGTTGAGCTCGAACAGTAGCTTGCCCTCTTCGAAGCCGGCGTCGAATGGTGACAGTTCGACGTAGGTGCCGCAGTCCCAGACGATGACATAGCCCGCGCCGTAGTTGCCGTCCGGTATGCGACCCTCGAAGTCGGCATAGTCGAGGGGGTGGTCCTCCACCAGCGCCGCGAACCGCTTGTCCTCGGGGTTCGGGGATGGGCCTTTCGGCACGGCCCAGGAGCGCAAGACCCCGTCTATCTCCAGTCGAAAGTCCCAGTGCAGGCGGGTGGCGTCATGCTGCTGGACGACAAAAGACCGGCGCAAGCCTGCGGCGGACGTGCGGACGATGCGGTCGGCGAAGGGCTCGGGCGTGGATCCGGCGGCCCGCTTGCGCCGGTAACTCGCGAGACTGTCCCGTGTTGAGGGCATATGGGAGCTGCGCTATAGTCGCCAAAACATCGCGGAGTACGTCAGATGGCCGCGCGTCCCATTGGTTCTGCAACCATATCCTTCGGCCTGGTCTCCATCCCCGTCAAGCTTTACTCGACGGTGGATACCACCAGGGCAATCCGTTTCAACTATCTGAGTGACGATGGCACACAGGTGTCGAGAGTCAAGCAGCAGTATATCCGTGCGACCGATGGGGAGGTAGTTCAGCGCAGCGAGCTGATCCAGGGCTATGAATTCTCCAAGGGCCAGTATGTGACCTTCACGGCGGAGGAGCTGAAAGCGCTCAACGTCGAGTCGACCAATGCGATCGACATCGCCGAGTTCATCCCGCTGTCCGACGTGGAGCGAATCTACATCGATCACGTGTACTACCTGGGACCCGATACCGGGGCGGCACGCTCCTATCATTTGCTGAAGCAGGCATTGCAGGAAACCGGCCGCGCCGCGCTGGCCAACTTCGCCAAGCGGGGCCGCAGTCACCTGGTGCTGGTGCGTCCAATGGGCGATGGACTGGTGTTGGAGCAACTCAAGTACCAAGAGGAGTTGCGGACTTTTGACGAGGTGCCCCTGGACTCGGTCGAAGTGGCAGAGGGAGAACTGGACCTCGCCATTCAGATCATCGAGCAACGTACGAACGAGGCGTTTGAACCGGACAGGTTCGAAGATGGGATTCGTGCGCACATGCTGGAGTTGATCCAGCAAAAGGTGGAGGGCAAGGACGTATCGGTCGCGCCGGAAGAGCGCCCCGAAGCGAAGATCATCGACCTGATGGAAGCGCTGAAGGCTTCCGTCAACGCGGATGGAGACGCGAAGCCGGCGAAACGTGCGGCGCGCCGGGAAACCTCGTCAGGATCAACCAGGAAAGGCGTCGCCGCAAACGGGCGCGGCGAAACGAAGACGAAACGCCGCGCGAAGGCGTAGAAGCCGAGAGTAGAGGCCGAAAAAAGCCATAGCCGATGGCAGAAGTGGACAACAACAGGTCAGCGGCCGGATACACCACGGGAGAAGTGGCGGGCCTGATTGGCCTCAGTCACGACCAGGTGAGGCAGTACGTCAAGCGGGGCATCGTCGAACCGCAGCGAGGCGGACGCCGCGAGTACCGATTCTCGTTTCAGGATGTCGTGCTATTGCGTACCGCCAAGGGGCTATTGGACGACAAGGTCCCCTCGCGCAAGGCGATTTCCGCGCTCACCAAGCTCAAGGGCAGACTTCCCGAAGCGACGCCGCTCGCTTCCCTGCGCATCTTCGCCGATGGCAAAGATGTGGTGGTCCGGGACGCAAAGGAACTTTGGGACGCGGAATCGGGGCAGGGCCATCTCGACTTCGGCACGCCCCTATCGGCAGAAGCATCATTTGAAGTCGCCCGCATCGCCGATCGCGAGTTGGACGACTTCAGTGACATGGAGGAGTTGGGCAGCCACGAGTGGTACAACCTGGGGCTGGACTACGAGGACACCGACGTGCCCAAAGCGAAGGAAGCCTACGCCCGCGCCATAGCCCTCAATCCGGAAAATGCGGACGCGCATGTCAACCTCGGTCGGCTGTTCCAGTTGGAAGGCGATCTGAAACGGGCCAAACGCCACTATCGTCTGGCGCTCGACGCCGCCCCCGGACACGAACTCGCGATCTACAACACGGGTACGGTGTTCGACGAACTGGACGAGCTGTCCACGGCGGCGGAGTACTACCACCGCGCGCCCGGCGTGCCGGATGCCCACTACAACCTGGCGCGAATATTCGAGCTGCGCGGAGACGAAGTTTCGTCGCTGCGCCACCTGCGGATATATCGCCAACTGCTCGAAGAAAAGACCTGACGCCTGCCTTGGCGTGACACGACACTGGTGTCAGAAGTAGCCTTGCTGTGCGTACCGTGTCCACGGTTCCCGCTCGCCAACACCGTAGCCGCTGAGCAATCCCTGTTTTAGCCACTCGCGGAAGTCGGGGTGGTCGTCGAGCGCGGTGATCCCGTCCACGGCCTCGAGCCATGGGTTTGGATCGAATTCGACATGGCGGTGGTGGAATACGCGGTCTTCGAACACGCCATAGCAGGCCAGGAGCTTGCCGCAGCGATTCTGTCCAACGCTTCCGGGATTGATGAATTCCTGTCCCTTGAGTGTGCGCCTGAACTGGACGTGGGAATGGCCGAAAAGCACGTACGGGCAATCACTGCCGTCCGCCAGTTCGGCCAGGGCTTCGTCCGGCGAGTCGGGAAGGGCGCGGCGAAGCGCTCCCGGCAGGTTTCCGTGCCGCAGGCACATCCTGATTCCATCCACTTCGAAGTCCCCGCCCGGCAGCATGTTGCGCAGATACTCGTAGCCGGCGGGGTCGAACACGTCGAAGGTCCAGTCGAGCAAGGCCTGCCACGAGGCCGGAGCATTGGCGCGCTGAGGCTCCAGCATTTCCAGATCGTGGTTGCCCATGATGGAAATGCCGGACAACCCTTGGAGCAACTCCATGGTTTCGTTCGGCTGCGGACCGGGGAGAATCGAATCCCCGAGGAAGACAGTCATCTTCGCGTCGCGTTCCTTCTCGAGGATCGCGGACAAGGCTTCGGCGTTGCCGTGCACGTCGGAAATGACCAGTGTTTTCATGGGGCTCCGATCAGGGGCTTGTTGCGTCATGCGGGCGTCACTTTACCCGAGCGAGGATACCTTGTCGCCACTGCAACGCAGCCACTGTCGCAGACTGTTTCGGCGTTGCGGTGCACGTCGGATATGACGGGTGTCTTCATATTCATGTCGCTTAACGACGCATACAACGCGTGTTGGCTCACTACACTTTCTGACCGCAAGAGATTCGGACTGCACATGATGCCGTGATCACGGCTTCGTGTTGCACCCGTTGACGGAGGAGCAACCAAAATGAACATATTGAACTCTTGATGGACAGGGAAATCGCGATGGCGCCGAGGTGCCTGCATATCCCGGGATGCCTGCTCATGGCATTGTGCTTATCGTTGCCCGTGTCGCAATCGGCGTTCGCGCAGGAGGGCCAGCCCGTGATCGAGGAGATCGTCGTGACGGGTTCGAGGATACCGCGCGCGGACCTGGATGGCGTGGCGCCTGTGGCGACGTATTCCTCGGAAGATATCGCCCGTTCCGGCGCGACTTCAATCGGGCAGTTGTTGCGGGAGATACCGTCTGTCGCGGGAGGCGCGCAGACGACACAGGTCAACAACGGCGGCGGCGGGGTCATGCAGATTTCGCTGCGCGGTATAGGCGCAGTACGAACCCTTGTCCTCATCAACGGTCGGCGGGCCGTGGCCAGTGTGGATGATGGCGCGAACGGTCTGGCGGTCGACCTCAACACGATACCCACATCGGTCATCGAGAGGGTCGAGGTCCTGAAGGACGGAGCGTCGGCAGTCTATGGCTCGGATGCCGTGGCGGGCGTGGTCAACGTCATTACGAAGAAGCAATTCGAAGGCTTCGAGTTGAGTGCATATGCGGGGGATTCGACGCGAGGCGGCGGAGCCCGTCAGCAAGTGGACCTGACTATCGGAGGTCCCGGGAACTCGATCTTCATAGCGTCCTTTACCGACGAAGAGGAAATCGAGGTCACCGGTCGCGAGTGGGCCCAGACGCCGCTCTTCTATGCGGCGGGAGAGATCATTTTTCTCGGCAGTTCGGCTCCGCCCTGGGGGCGCTACCAGAGTTTCACAGAAGAAGCGGCGGGTCGCGACTGCAACGGAGACGGCGTTCTCGAGGGGAATTGCGACCTGACGTTGGGACCGGAGTACGGAGACTTCCGCACGTTCGACTACTTTGGGGGCGACTCCTACAACTACGCGCCGTCCAACTACCAGCGGCAACCGAATTCGCGGGCATCATTGTCTTTCCTTGGCGAGAGCGAACTCGATGACTTGCCCGTGGGTCTTCTGGGAGACCTCTCGGGACATCTCGAAACGACATACGTAGTGCGTTCGTCCGAGCAGAAACTGGCGGAAGTTCCGCTCGCGCCGCTGGCGTTCTTCGGCCATCCGGCGCCGTATTCGAAAGACAACTTCCATAACCCGCTGGGCGCGGATATTCCTGACTGGCGGCGGCGCATGGTCGAAGGCGGGTCGCGCACCTCACCGAACGATGAGGATACCGCGAGGCTCCTGGTCGGTCTGCACGGAGACTGGTTCGAGGGCCCGCTCGTCGGTTGGTCCTGGGAGGCCCACGCGTCCTATGGCGAGTCGAAACGCGCGTCCCGTTTCGGGCATATCTACGATCTTGAACGCGTCGCAAACGCGGTGGGTCCGACCATCGGCGATTCGCCGGGGAATCTGCGCTGCGCCAACGACACCGAGAACTGTGTGCCGTTGAACACCTTCGGGGAAAATAGCGTCACGCAGGAGATGCTCGACTACATCACTTTCACGACTGACGAGACTTTCGGCATGGACCAGCGGATGTTCGCCGTCTCGTTGACCACACCGTCATTGTTCCAAGTACCCGCCGGCGCTGTCGGCGCAGCGTTCGGGCTCGAGTACCGGGACGAGTTCGCTTTCGATATGCCGGATCCGAGGGTCGCGGCGCTGGGAGATGCAGCGACCGGTACGCCGCGGCAACCCACTTCGGGCGGCTACGACGTCATCGAAGGCTACCTGGAAATCGTGCTGCCGTTGTTCGCGGACCAACCCCTGGCGGAGCTTGTCGAGGTCGAGGCGGCGGTGCGGTATTCGGAATACAGCGACTTCGGCTCGACTACCAACCCCAAGATCGGTCTGCGGTGGAGGGTCGGCGGCGATGTCGTGGTGCGGGGCAGCTTCTCCACGGCGTTCCGCGCCCCGAATGTCGGCGAGCTGTTTGGCGGTGCCGGATCCTCCTTCCCGTCCCTGTCGGATCCCTGCTCCGGTGGTCGTGTGGGCGGGAGTATCTGCATGGACCCGCGTGTTCCCGACCAGGGTTTCGAGATCATCAGCACCCAGGTTCGAACCCGTGTGGGCGGCAACCCGGCACTCACTCCGGAACAGGCGGACATCTTTACCGTCGGCTTGGTATGGACGCCGGAAACGGCACTTGCGGGGCTGTCCCTGGCGCTCGACTATTACGATTACGAACTCGTGGATGCGATCGGCGGACTCGGTGCGGACTTCATCCTGAACGCCTGCGCGATGCGCGGTGAACTGTGCGACAGGATTGACCGTTTCCCCGACGGCAACGTGCGACAACTGGATAATCGGACCGCGAACGCAGCGGGACTGGATTCTTCCGGCATCGATCTGGCACTCGCCTATCAGGGTCTCCCGCTGCCGGTAGGTGAGTTGGATGTTCGCCTCGACCTGACGCGCATACTCGCGCACGACGTGATTCAGCCGGACGGCACCGTGATTGAACATGCGCGGTGGTTCCGTGATGACCAGGATGGGCACTTTGGGGAGTGGAAATATTCACTGGGGTTGGCCTATATCTTCAATGACAACGTCGACGTTTCCTGGGACATTCGGTTCATTGACGACGTCATGGAAGAATACGAAGACCAATTTACCGGGGACATCCTGGAACGGACATTGGACGGTGCGGTATACCACGACCTGCAGGCGAACTGGCGGTTCGACGCATGGCGCGGCAGGTCCATGCTGACCGTCGGCGTGGACAACGTTCTCGATGAAGATCCGTCGTTCTCGCTTGACGGTTTCAATGACAATACGGACGTGCGCACCTTCGACACCGTAGGCCGTTTCGTGTACGGGAGGGTACGCTTCCAGATGTAGCCGACCCGTTCGACCTGGGGCATCGCAGGTTCAAATTCGGCAGCGAGCCAGGTTCGAGTTTGGCGCTATTTCCTGGCGAGGGGATCGCGCGTGCGGATCTCCGGAAACAACGAAAAGTCCCGGTCCCGGGTGAACAGGGTCTCGACGCCGTGCGCCACGCAAATGGCAGCGATGCGGGCGTCGTGGACGACTCCACTGACGACATGCGCGCGCTGTACGAACCGGCGCAACACTCCTACGAAGTCGCGGGTTTCGCCGATCATGCTATTGGATGGCGACTCGGACCAAGCGTGAAACTGACGCCATGCCTGTGTCGGAGTCGAAGCATTTTCCTTCCAGATGCGACGGTTCGTCACGACGCTCAAGAACTCGTAGCAGCATGGCCAGGGGATCGCCCAGACTCGATCTCCTTCGGCGAGGGCGGTCAAGAGGGCATGTGCGGTCTCGCCGACGCGCGATTCCCGTCGGTGTGCATAGACGAGCAGGTTGGTGTCGACCGCGATCATCGGGTTCCGGGATCGCCGTAGATCAGATCACGCAACTCTGGCCAGGAATATCGCTCAAGCGGATCGTCCGCGCGCGGGTCCCCGACCCTTAGATCGGGAAGCACATATTCGCGAGATTGTGCGTCGTCCGAGAGTACGCGGCGGAGGCCATCTTCCACCACGGCGCGCAGTGGACGTCGTGTGTTCTTCGCATGATGCTTTGCCCGCGATAATAGTTCGTCATGAATGTCTAGCGTCGTCTTCATAGACCCATACTGCCCATATCAAGTTCTACAGGCAACCCATACCATTGTTGTGATGGTGCCTACAAAATGTTTGCCTGGCAACCTCCAGTCGGGGCATTGTGGGCATACCCATTGAGAACCGGCGACCGGACAAGGATACGCATTGCTCATGGACAGCCGTGATCGTTGTTTGACCGCGGACCTACCAACCGTCCGCGACGTGCGGGATGCGGCGGCTCGCATTCGCGGTCACGCCATCCGCACCCCCGTCCTGACGTCGTCGACGCTGGACGCCATGTTCGGCACGCGGCTTTTTTTCAAGTGCGAAAACTTCCAGAAAGCCGGGGCGTTCAAGTTCCGCGGCGCCTGCAACACCGTATTCGCACTGTCGCAGGGAGAAGCGCATCGTGGTGTCGCGACGCACTCTTCGGGCAATCACGGGGCCGCGCTGGCGCTCGCGGCAAGGTTGCGCGGCATTCCCTGCCGGGTCGTGATACCAGGCAATGCGCCGCGCGTAAAGAAAGCCGCAGTGGCTGGCTACGGCGCCGAGATCGACTTCTGCGCGCCGACGCTTGCCGCGCGGGAAGCGTCGCTGGAGGCCATTGTCGCCCGGACGAAGGCGGAAGTCGTTCACCCCTATGACGACTCGCGCGTCATCGCCGGCCAGGGAACCGTCGCGCTGGAACTCCTCGACGCGTTGCCGGACCTTGACCTGGTCCTGGTCCCCATCGGCGGCGGCGGACTCGCGGCGGGCACTGCCCTGACGGTCAAGTCACGTTCTCCGCGGATTCGCGTGATCGCCGTCGAACCACAAGGGGCGGACGATGCCTACCGGTCGTTTCGCGCTGGCGAGCGGTTGCCATCGGTTGCGCCGCAAACCATAGCCGACGGCTTGCTGACTTCCGTGGGAGTTCGTAACTTCGCGCTGGTCCAGCGTTTCGTCGACGACATCGTTACCGTCGGCGAAACGGCCATCGTTCGCGCGATGCGTCTCATGTGGGAGCGAATGAAAGTCGTGGTGGAACCGTCGGCAGCGGTGCCTCTCGCCGCCCTCGTCGAAGAGCGGATCGACGTGCGCGGAAAGCGTGTCGGCATTGTCCTGTCCGGCGGTAACGTCGACCTGGACCGGTTGCCCTGGTAGTCGATCTTGCGTCTGCCGGAAACCCTCAACGCGAATGTCGTGATCCTCGCCGTGGCGCAGGCCGCCGCGGTGACGGGAACCGTGGCGGTGATCACCCTCGGCGGCATTGTCGGGAGCGTCATGGCGCCCGTGCCGGCGCTCGCCACGCTGTCCATGTCGCTGCTCATCGTCGGTACCGCCGCCGCGACGGTGTTCGCCGCCTGGACCATGTCCCGGGTCGGTCGCGCGCGCGGATTCGCATTCGGCGCGGGAGTGGGCTGCGTTGGCGCGATCTGCGCCTTTGCGGCAATGATCGAGCAGAGTTTCGTCCTGTTCTGCGGGGCTGCCCTGCTCATGGGCGTCGCGAATGCTTTCGCGCATCAATACCGTTTCGCGGCGGCGGAGAGCGTCCCCGCGTCATCGGCAGGGTGGGCGGTTTCCATCACCCTCCTGGGGTCCCTGGCGGGAGCGGTCTTGGGTCCGGAGTTCGCCGCGCGTGGCGAGTACTGGATAGGCGGCGCGCGGTTCGCCGGAACATTCGTAGCGGTAGCGGGATGCTACGCCCTTGTCGGCCTGTTGCTGTTGCGACTGCGGATGCCGCAGACGGCGCGGGTGGTCCCGGAAAACGTGCGCGGGGTCGGCGCCATTGTCCGCAACCGGGTGTTCATCGTGGCTGTCCTCGGCGGGGCGGTGGGCTATGGCGTGATGTCCTTCATCATGACCGCCACGCCGCTCTCGATGCATGTCGTCGATGGCCATTCGCTGAACCACACCGCGGCAGTGATCCAGGCGCACGTGCTGGCAATGTATGCGCCTTCGCTCGCAACGGGGTACCTCGTCGGCAGGTTCGGAAGCCAGCGCGTGATGCTTGCCGGCGCCATCATCCTTTGCATCACGGTGATCGCCGGTTTCGCGGGACGGGAGGTCCTGCACTATGGCGCGTCGCTGGTTGCGCTCGGCGTGGGCTGGAACTTCCTCTACGTCGGCGGCACGACGCTCCTGGGCAGTGCCCACCGGCCGGATGAGCGGTTTCGCGCCCAGGCCATCAACGACGCCACGGTGTTCGGTATCTCGGCCACCGGCTCGCTCTCCGCCGGGGTTGTCATGCAGTTCTTTGGCTGGAATGCCGTGATTGGCATGTCAATCCCCGCCATCGGGATCGCGATTATGACACTCGCCCGTGTCCGGCCGGAATCGGATCGTCATCGGAGCGTTGCATGAGGCGCTCAGCCGCAGCCGAGACCCGGTTCTTCGAGGGGCAATACAAGGCCATCGCGCATAGGGGGTAGCGCCACGGGAAAGGAGAACGCCTCGTCGGACGGAACCCAGGGAACCTCGATCCATTTCGACGCGAAAGACGTGAACGCCCACTGCACCGACGCGTACAGCGAAGGGCCGAGGCGGAAGTTGTGCGGACATAGCGCGACGTTGTACAACTCGGCCAAGACGCCCACGCGTCGCGCGGCGGTCAGGCCACCGATCTTGGTAATCTCGGGTTGCAGGTAGGCAAGCGCTCCCGAAGCCAGCAGGCGATCGAAGTCTTCCAGCGTGTACTCGTTCTCGCCGCCGGCCAGATCGCATTCGATGGATTCGCCGACGCGCGCGATCGCGGCATGGTCGCGCATGGGCCGCACCGGCTCCTCGAACCACGTGACGCCCAGTTCGCTCAGTCGCCTGCCTACGGCGATCGCTTCCAGCGGATCGAAGTGGCCGTTGACGTCGACCATGATCTGCACGGCGTCGCCGAACTCCTCGCGCAGCAGGGCGGTCAGTTCCGGGTCGATCTCGTGCAGCTTGACCGCCGTGAATCCGGCTTCCATGGCGCGCGCGGTTTCGGCGACAAGACGGTCGGGTTCCCGCAGACGCGGAAGGCTCGCGTAGCCGGGAATGCCATCGCTCACCGGGCCGCCGAGAAGCGAGGCAACGCTGGCGTCCAGGCGTTTGCCCTTCAGGTCCCACAACGCGAGATCCACGCCGGAGAGCCCCATGAGAAAAATGCCCTGGTCCGCGTACCGGTAGCCCCAGTCCCACAATTCGTACCAGAGGCGTTCGATGGCCTCGGGGTCGCGGCCCGAAAGCTGCGGCGCCAGCATGTCGTTGACCACGGCGATGATGGGCGATGCGGTCCTGCCCGGCTGCTCGGGATCGAGAATTCCCCACCAGGCTTCGCCGACGCCCTCGACGCCGTCCGAGTCGCGCACGCGAACGACGACGTTGACCAGCGACTTGTCGTGGAGCAGTTCGGCGGCGACACTCTCTATTCGGGCCATGGAGATTCCCATTTCGTTGCGAAGAAGTGATTTTGGCACAGGGATCGATTCCCGACTTTGTCAGGTTGAGGTCGACACAGGTTGAAGCACCGTGCAGAGACCCATAGAAAAACCTGCTGGAACTCCGGTTGAGGAACTCGATACGCCGGCGCTTTTGGTCGACCTGGGCCGGCTGGATATGAACTTCGCTTCCATGGCCGGTCGGGTGCGCGCCGAGGTCTGGATCCACAAGACGCCGGCGATCGCGCGACGCCAGGTGGCGCTCCCGTCGGTATTCGGCATCGCGGTGCGCAGCATCGCGGAGGCGGAGATCTTCGCCTCGGATGGTTTCGACGATATCCGAATCTTGCGGCCGCTGGTGACCAGCGCGTCGAAACGCCGCGCGGAGGTGTTGGCGGGATCGATTCGTGTGATCGCCTCGAACGCGGGCGAGCGGACCAGGGATGACGGCCTTACGCTTTGGGGTGCTGCCGCGTTCGACGGTGCGGTCACGGTCTCGGCGCGGATTACGAGCGTTCCCGAAAACGGACGCGCGATACACGACTGCGGGCAGAAGGCCGTGGGCCGCGATCACGGTGACCCCGCGATCCTCGGACGCGACCGCCTCAAGGCGACGGGCGGCAGTGCGGAACACGGCATCGTGCTCTCTCCGCCGGACGAGCCACCGTTCGCCATTGGCGACTGGCTGCAACTGGTGCCCGCCGACATCGCCACGGCGTTTGCCTTGCACGATTTTGTGTTCGGCGTACGCCAGGGCCGCCTTGAGACTGTGTGGCCCATCAGCGCGCGCGGAGCCTTCTGATGATCGGGACGCCCACCGAAGCGCTTGAGACGCCGGTGCTCCTGGTCGACATGGACGCCCTGGAACACAACATCGGCGTCATCGCCAGCCACTACCGCGACAGGCACATCCGCTTGCGACCCCACGGCAAGAACCACAAGTCGCCCGCAATACTCGCAATGCAAATCGCGGCCGGGGGCACGGTCGGAGGCGTGTGCGCGGCGAAAGTGTCCGAAGCCGAGGTGTTCGCGGACGCGGGCGCAGGCAATGTGCTCATCGCCAACCAGGTGGTCGACGCCGACAAGATTCGTCGCCTCGGGATGCTCGCCAAGCGGGTCGAGACGACGGTTGCCATCGACCACGAGATGCAGATCGAAAAACTCTTCGCCGGGGCCCGATCTGCCGGCGCAACCCTGGGCGTCGTGATCGAAATCGAAACCGTCATGGGACGCGCCGGCGTGCGCTCGATCAAGCACGCGGTCGCCTTGGCGCGGATGGTGGTGGGTACGCCGCATCTGCGGTTCCGGGGCGTCATGAGCCACCAGGTGCCGCTGGTTCGCGCGCCGAACCGGGCTCAGCGGTTTGCCGAAGGGGGGCGATCCATCGAGCGGGTGCTGGAAGCAAAGAAGGCGATCGAGGCGGTGGGTATTCCGGTGGATGTCGTCTCGACCGGGGAGTCGTGGACCTACGACGTGGCGGCAACGTATCCGGAGGTCACCGAGATCGAGGGCGGGACCTATGCTGTCATGGAGGTCCCCTACGCCTACATGCGGGAGTTTCGCCTTGCCGCCAGGGTCATGGGCCGCGTCTACGCGCGCCCGGATGCGCATACGGCCATTGGAGACGTGCCCGTCGATGCCATCGGCGCGCCCAACGGCGTCCCGACCCTGGAAGGATTCGAGGGCATCGCGGTGGCCAGGATCGACCACCACGGCGTCGTCCTGTCCAGCGAAGGCGTCCTGCCTTTGGAAATCGGTGCGCACTTTTTCCTGCTCACGCACCAGCAGGACGTCACTGTGAATCGTTGGGACCGCATGGTCGGCGTGCGCAACGGCGTCGTCGAAACGGTGTTCGAGACCTCGGCACGGGGTTGCGTGCACTAGTTCAGGAACATGACCAGCCGCAGCGGGCAATTCGCTGACATGCGAGTTAGGATTCCGCCACACATTCGCACCAGGTAGAGACCATGTCCGACTACGAAACCGTCCTTTACGAAATCGACGGCAACCTCGCCACCGTTACGCTCAACCGGCCCGAGAGCCTCAACGGCATCACCGGGACGCTCAACCGGGAACTGCATGAGTGCATGCGCGAGGTGGCGGTCGACGAACGCGTCCGCGTGGTCATCTTTACGGGCGCCGGTCGCGCGTTCTGTCCGGGCGCGGACCTCAGGGCCTCGACCAGCGGCGAACGCCAGGAGCCGAACAAGAAGGAGTACTTCCACACCACGACGCTGCTCCACGAGATGCCGAAAATCACCATCGCCGCGATCAATGGCGCCTGCGCCGGCGCCGGCCTGGGCTGGGCGTGCGCCTGTGACCTGCGCTACGCGAGCGAGCGGGCGATGTTCAATTCCGCGTTTCTCGGCGTCGGCATATCCGGCGACATGGGAGGACCGTGGCTGCTGCCCCGGATTGTCGGGGCGACCAAGGCGCGGGAACTGTTCTTCATGTCGCAGAAGTTCAGCGCCGAAGAGGCGGAGCGCATGGGCCTGGTCCTCAAGACCTTCCCGGATGAGACGTTTCGCGACGACGTGCGCGAGATAGCCGAACGCCTGTCGAAGTCGGCGCCGTTGGCCATCGGTGAGATGAAGCGCAATTTCATCAATGCCGAGAACATGCCGCTGCGGGAGTACATCGAACTCGAGACGGAACGTCACACGCGAACCGGTGCGAGCAGCGACTCACGGGAGGCGATGCGCGCTTTCATGGAGAAGCGCGAGCCGAAGTTCGAAGGCCGGTGACGTTTCGGCCGTGGACCGCCACGGCCACCGAATCCATGGCTGCGGTTCCTCGCTGGTGCGGGGAACCGTTCCACGACCCCGCCGGGAAGGGGAAACCCTCGGCTTTTGGCCGCAGGGTTTCCTCATGTTCGATCAGGCCGTTATCGGGAGGTTGCCCCTACTCCAGCCAGTCGTTGAACTTGGGCGGGCGCTTCTCGTGGAACGCCCGGACACCCTCTCGGGAGTCGGGGTGATGGTCGGAGATCCCGGTCTTGGCCGCGATCTCGTCCAGGCTCTGCTCCCAGCTCATTTCAGCGGCGTTGTAGACTGAGCGCTTCAGGAGCCGCATGGATACCTGCGGTCCGTTGGCAAGTTCCGTGGCGAGGTCCATGGTCGCTGCCTCGAGTTCGTCGGGTTCCACCACCTCGTGTACCAGGCCGAGTTCCAGCGCTTCGTCGGCTTCTACGATCTTTTTCTTCATCAGGAAATCCATCGTCTTCGCGACGCCGAGCAGTTGCACCAGCAGGTACTGCCCGCCCTCGTCCGGCAGCAGGCCGAAGCGCAGCGTCGCGCTGCCCACCCGCGCGCCCCGGGCCGCGATGCGGAAGTCGCAGGCGAGCGCCAGGGAGAAACCGGTCTGGATCGCGACCCCATTGATGGCGGCGATAGTCAGCTTGTCGAGCGACCGCACGGTGGTATTGACGCGCTGGGAGATGGTGCGCAGCGCGTTGTAGGTGCCGATGCTGCTGTCGTGGCCGAATTCGATCTCGGGAACCAGCGGCGAGCCTGGAATCTCCGCGTTGCGGTAACCCTTCAGATCGTCGCCCGCGCAGAATGCCCTGCCCGAACCGGTGAACACCAGGACGCGCACGGCGTTGTCCATCTGCGCCTGGGTGACGGCTTCCACCAAGTCTCGCTTGATTGTGACGGTCATGCCGTTCAAGCGTTCCGGGGTCGAGAACTGGAACCACGCGATGCCGGAGTCGCGCAGCGTGACGTTAAAACCCCTGAATTCGCCAGTATCCATCAAACGGGCTCCTCGTAGTTGTTTGTCATCCCGGTCATGGCCACCGTATGCCGAGCTGCAACTCTTCGCTGGTGCGGTTGAACCACTCCACGACCTCGCGGTGATAGGGAATACCCTCGGCTTTTCGGCGCAGGGTCTCCTCGTGTTCTATCAAGCCGGCGTAGTAGACCCGGTCGTGGCCGGGGGCCGGCTTCATCGTGCTGAGTTTCGTCAGCAGCGCGTCCATGTCCCGCTTGAACTGCTCGACGTCGGTGAAGGCGTCGATCCGGAACGCCATGACGAACTGGGAGGTGCTCTGCCGGCCGGCGAGAAAACCCGGACCGTTGCCGGACAGGACTCCCGACATGATGTCGGCGATGGCGGCGAAGCCATAGCCCTTGTGGCTGCCGTTCTCCCGAGTGCCTCCAAGCGGCAGCATGCGTCTCTGGCCGTCCTCGGGCGCATGGATTCGCTCCATGATGGGTCTGCCGTCCAGGTCGGCTATCCACCCCGGCTCCAGTTTCGACCCGACCCGCCTGGAGAGCGCAAGCTTGTTGGCGGCGATCTGCGTGGTCGCCACGTCGAAGACGAACGGCGGCAACTTGTCGGCGGGCGCCGCCCAGGCGATGGGGTGGGTGCCGAATACCGGTTCGGTACCGAAGGTCGGGATCATGTGGTCGCCGGCGGCGGACACCATGCACACGCCGATCATGTCGCGTTCGATAGCCATCATCGCGTAGTAGGCGAGCATTCCGACGTGGCCGCAGTTGTGTACGCCGACCGCGCCCATGCCGGACTCTTCGGCCTTCTCCATGGCCATTTCCATCGCGCGCGGGCCGACTTGCAGGCCGATGCCGCGGTCGCCGTCCAGCGTGGCGCTGACGGCGGACTCGCGCACGGCGCTTACGTTTGGGGCTGGGTTGAAACGTCCCGCGCGATACGAATCGATGTATCGCCGCAACATGTTGGAGATGCCGTGGCTCTCGCAGCCCCGCAGGTCGCTGGTGATGAGGACGTCGGCACAAAGCGCCGCATCGTCGCGGACGAGGCCCATCTGTTCGAATATGGCCTGGGTGCCGGCCCGCGCGGCGTGTTCGGATACGCGAACAATATCGGGGTCCGGGACGAGGAAACGCTCAAGCATTCTTGCTCTGCCTCAAAAAACCGTTGGTCGTGTCGCGTCTACAGGGCCGCGAGAGCTTCCCTTTGTCGGGTGAGACGTGCATCGCGGTCGCGGGCGAATCGTTCGACCCCCGCCCGGATCGAGTCACGGTCCAGGTGCGCTTCGGCGATGACATCGGGTTCGAGGCCGCCGGTGAGCCAGCGGTTGTGCCAGTCGGAAACCATCGAGTATTCGGCGGTCAGCGGCCCGACGTCGCGCACGGGCCACATCCGCTGGGTGCCGGTCGTGACGATCATCAGGTCGTGCCTCGCCTCCGGCGGCAGGACCGCATTCCGATACGCTTTCGGTTGACGTTCGAACAACTCCTCGCTGATGGCGGCGACTACCTTGACATTGATGCCTTCGGCTTCCAGTTCGGGCAGCGCCCGCAGCAGGTTGACGGTGGAACTGGACCCTTGCGCCACTACATAGCCATGCCGCGGCTTGCCGGATTCGAAATCGCGCAGCACGTAGAAACCCTTGGCTGCCGCTTTGAGGTCGGTGTCGGCGAACGTCGAGCGGTCGGCGACCGGAAAGTCGGGCCGTGCGACTTCGAGAACGATGACGCCTACCAGCGGTTCCCGGGCGGCGATTTCGGCGGCGGCGAAGTAGCCGGGGGCGACATCGTTGTAGTCCCAGAAACTGAGCACGATGACCTGGCCGCGCGGAAACAGCTTCCAGACCTGGGGCGCGAAGATGCCGAAGTGGGTCCGCGCGTCGGCGGCCGTTTCCGGCCCCGAGTGGCCCGCGAGAATATTGAGAACGCCAAGCCGGAACGGACTGTCCTGGTTCTGTTGGCTCCAGACCCGCGCCGGCAGGTACATGAACGGCGTGAACGCGCCGTAGCTGCCGCTCATCGCCCACACGCCGCTGTGCACGTCGGGGTCGAGCGATGCGCTCTGGCCTACCAGGCCGACGGCGGTGGACGCGTTGCCGGCTTCCTGAATCGCTGCCTTGAGCCGCGTGCCCTCCTGGTTGGTCAGGGGGTCGTAGTGTCCGGTCAGCGATCCCTTTTCGACGTTGATGGAGTTCGAAAGGTCTGCGGACACCGTGATGAACCGATTCTCGGTGACGTGGTTCGCCCACTTGATCACTTCCGAGATCGCCCGCCTCGTACCGGCGACCTCGCCGGGTTGCTTGAACAGTTCGACGCCGACTTCCTGCGCCTTGCCGTTCAGTTTCCCCTCGACCGCGCACGGTTCCACGGGCAGCGCACCCACGCGCAGGCGATCATCCTGGAACGGATCCTTCGAGACATCGAAGCGCAGGTTGGCGTCGTCCGCCACGCGGTCGCCGATCTCCACCATGCGATCAGTGAGCCAGACTCCGAGGTCGTCCTTCTCCAGCGCGGACATGGCGATGTCGATATTGGTCTTGAACTGGCGCAGCCGTTCGGCCTCGTCGGTGACCGCACCGTCGCGGATACCTTCGAAGGCGACGCCGAAGCGCTGCTCGAAGGTCTCGGCGAGGGCGACGAAGTAGGGCACGTTCATCTTCATCTCGTAAGGGTGGCTGTGATAGCCGACGATCTGCGGGCCGAAACCGGGAATCTCGCCATCCCGCGCGGCGGGCCACCAGCCCTTTGTGGTCCTGCCCACCACGATCATGGGTCGCCGGTCATCCGGATCCCACGCGTCCATGGTCTTGAGCGCCGCGACGACCTGGTCGTAGTCGTTGCCGTTCTCGAGCGTGAGGACGTTCCAGCCGTACGCCGCCCACTGGTCCGCGATGCGATAGCCGTCGTTGGACCCCGGCACTATGCCGCCGATCAACGAATCGTCGATGCCGGCGTTGTTGAATGACAGGAGGATGCGCAACCGCTTGCCGACCTGCTGGGCCACGGCGGCCGTCTTGAACTCCTGGGAATGGCCGGAGGTCATGGCCATTTCGCCCTCCAGAGCGACTATCTTCGGCGAGGTGCCGGCGCCCATGAAGTCCCAGAACGCGGCCTTGCCGGCTGCGGTGGCAATCCCGATGCCCGATGGGCCGCCGTTGACGTCGTTGATGAGATCGGTGGTTTCCGAGTGGCCGGCCAGTGAGCGGATGCCGCGCAGCTTGGCCTGGGCGAACAGGGGGTCGTCGGCAAGGCCGTTGTCGGCGAGCAGCGTCGGCAGGACCCCGGCGCCTCTGCGGAATCCGAGGCAGTCGATGGGCAGAATGGCAATCTCGGGGTCGACCCGGAATCGCCCCTCGCCGGTGGCCGCGTGCCGGCGGGCCATGGCTTCGCCCATGATCATCCATAGGGCGTAGAGGGTCGGGATATTGTGACCCCCGGCAAGCAGCAGTTTGTCGCCGAAGGGGTGCTTGGGCCGCCGGTAGTCGTAACGCAGGCCGCCGTTGTCCGGCCCGACAAGGTGCAGGGCGACGTTGTAGGGCGTATAGGCGAGGGGACCGCCAAAGTGGCCGGTCTGCGCGTAGTTTCCGAGCAGTGTCAGCGTCATGGCCGTCATGAAGCCGATATCTTCCAGTCTTTGGCGCTCGTAGGCGGGGACATCAACGCTGAATTCGGTGGCTGCGCCACCACAGGAGGCGTTCCCGATCAGGACCTCTGTTCGGTTGGAGTCCATCTATACCCTCATGGTAAATTGTTTTAAAACAATGGTTTAGCTAGTGCAGTGTGGAGATGCTCCCGCCGTTTTGGGGCTGGCGCCCATGGCGCGTCCCCCAAGGCAATCTCACGGGAAAGGCTACCGCAGGCAGCGCCCGCCGTCACCTGTTTGTCAATGGATAACAATGGAAAAGGCACCGGGTACGCGCCGGTGTCGGAGACCGAATTGGAGTGCTTTGTTCGGTGCTTGGAGCTAGCTCTTCAGGCCGCTTCGTGGAACGCCTTGCCGACCGGGGAGAGCTGTTCTATGAGCGCTTCGGCATATTCCCGGCAACAGCCACAGCCGGTGCCGACGCCGAGCTTGTCGGCGATGGCATCGAGACTCGCGTGGCCGTCCCTGACGGCGTCCCTGATCTCGGCGTCCTTGACGGCTTGGCAAAGGCATACGTACATCGCGGTCGAATTCTAAATGAGAATGATTAGTAATAGCAAACATAAACGTCGTCTGATCTCCGCGCGGCTCCCGACCAATCGCGTATGAGATTAATTTTCATTTATATTTCAAAAAGTTAAGTTTGACACCGGCAATAGATGCGGCCATAGTTCAATGCCGCCCAAGCGGTAGATCGAACGGTAGATCGGACATTCATGAAGCCACAGCATTCGGACATCATCGGACACCTGAACGGCGTGCTGAAAAACGAGTTGACGGCGATCAACCAGTATTTCCTGCACGCGAAAATGCTCACCGACTGGGGTATGGGAGAACTCGGCGAGACGGAAAAGAAAGCGTCCATCGACGAGATGCATCATGCCGACCAGCTCATGGAGCGGATTCTGTTCCTCGAAGGGCTGCCAAATCTCCAGGATCTCGGAAAACTGCTCGTCGGCACCGATATCGAGGAGATTCTGAGATGCGATCTCGAGTTGGAGATGCAGGCCATGCCGCCGCTGCGCGAAGCGATCGCTTTCTCGGAGTCCGTGTCCGACTATGTCAGTCGCGAGATCTTCGAATCCATCCTCGAGTCGGAAGAGGAACACGTTGACTGGCTGGAAACCCAGCTCGAGCTTATAGGCAAGACCGGGATCCAGAACTACATCCAATCGGCGATGTCGCAACCGTAGGCAGCACCTGCCGGTCGTTCTAGAATCCTCCCGTTGCGCGGCTTAAGCCGCGCCGTTCACCCCTCACCCATTGACGACGGATGCAGTTGATGGAATCCAGCCAGTTGCCGGCGGTCCTTGCCAAACTTGCGGATCGGTTTGCCGAGCGGGAGGGTCTCGATCTCCCGCCGGGGTCGCGCCGCGTCATGGCGTTGAGCGACTTCGCCCAACGCGTGGTTTCGCAGCAGCGCGACTGGGTCCTCGAATCGCTCGATGCGGACCGTTTCGGGGCGCCGTGGGACGAAACCTGGTTCAGGAACGAGTTAGCCACGGCGACTGCCGGTTCTCCGGAGACCGTCGACCTGAAGCGGTCGCTGCGCCTGTTGCGCAATCGCTGCCAGCTCTGGATCGTCTGGCGCCACCTTGCCGGGACCGCTCCGCTGGAAGAGACGACACGGGCGCTTTCCGACATGGCCGACGGCTTCATCGAGGCGGCGCTCGAGGCGACGGAGCGGCGGGAGACCGAACGTTTCGGGGAGCCGTGCTCGTCTTCCGGGGAAGTGCAGCGGCTCACGGTGTTTGCTCTCGGCAAGCTGGGCGGGCGGGAACTCAACCTGTCGTCCGATGTGGACCTCATCTTCGCCTACCCGGAAGACGGACAGACGTCATCGGGTGCGCGCAACCAGCAGTACTTCATCAGGGTCGGGCAGGGAATCATCGACCTGTTGCATCCGGTCACGGTCGACGGATTCGTGTTTCGCGTGGACATGCGCCTGCGGCCTTATGGCGACAGCGGTCCCCTGGTCATGCACTTCGGCGCCCTGCGGGACTATTTTGAATCACAGGGACGCAGTTGGGAGCGCTACGCGCTGATCAAGGCGCGGGCATGCGCGGGCGACAGGGCGCGGGGCGAGGAGTTGCTGGATTCGCTGCGCCCCTTCGTGTACCGGCGCTATCTCGATTTCGGCTCACTCGAGGCGATGCGCGAGATGAAGGCGCGCCTCGCCGCCGAACGGCATCGGCCGGAGGACGTGAAACTCGGTCCCGGCGGCATCCGCTATGCGGAGTTCGCGGTGCAGGTGCAGCAACTCGTTCTCGGCGGCCGGTTCAGCAACATGCAGCAGCGCGGGTTCCTTGATGCCCTTGCCGAGCTCGAGCAAACGGAAAAGTTCGATGTCGGCACCGTGACAGACCTGCGCGACGCCTACCGGTTCCTGCGTAACACCGAGCATTGCATTCAGGCGGAGGCGGATCGGCAGACGCAGCGGCTTCCGGTGAGCGACAGCAACCGGCTGAGGCTGGCGTTTGCCATGGGATTCGATTCCTACACGGCGTTCCTCTCGGTGCTGGCCCATCATCGAGACAACGTGGAGCGCATATTTGATCGCGTGATCGGGGCGGGAGCCCCCCGTGCGGAGGGCGGCTTGTGGGCGGACCGCGAAGACCGCGCCCAATTGGCGGAGGCGGGTTTCGACGCGCCGACAAGGGTGGCTGCGCTGTTGGGCGACCTCTCCCAGGCGCGCGACCGGTCGTCGGTCAGCGAAGATGGCCGGCAACGGCTTGATGCGCTCATGCCGGAGGTCTTGCAGATTGCCAGCCGGCAGCCCAGCCCGGCGCGCGCTGTCGAACGGCTCGTGCCGATCTTCAAGACCCTGCTGCGTCGCTCGACCTACCTGGCGCTATTGCGGGAGAACCCCGAGGCACTGGAGATCTTCGTGCGGCTGGCGGGCGAGAGTCGCTGGGTGGCGGAACAGATCGCCGCGCATCCCGTGTTCATGGAGGTGATGCTGGACAAGCACGCGTGGGACCTGTTGTCAGGCCGCGACGCGCTGGTGGAAGAACTCGGCGCGGTCCTCGCGGCCGCGGACGACGAGGAAGCCCTGGTTGACGCGTTGCGCGAGTTCAAGGAGCAACGCGTTTTTCGCGTGGCGGTGGCGGAGGCGAGGGGTCTGCTGCCCATCATGCATGTCAGCGACTACCTGAGTTGGCTCGCGGAGGCTGTGCTGGAGCACACCATTCGACTCGCGTGGGAGCAGTGCGCGAACGACCCGACTGGTCCGCGGCCGTTCATCGCGGTGGGCTACGGCAAACTCGGAGGACAGGAGTTGGGACTCGCTTCGGACCTCGACCTGGTGTTCCTGCACGACCTGCCAAGGACGGCTTCCCAGTTCCTGCACCGCATGGTGAGAAGGCTGATGCACCTGCTCACGGTGCGGACCTATACCGGTCCGCTCTACGAGATCGACATGCGCCTGCGACCGTCGGGCAGCGCCGGTCTGATGGTGTCGAGCCTGTCGGCGTTTCGCGACTACCAGGCCAACCGGGCATGGATCTGGGAACACCAGGCACTGATTCGGGCGCGAGCGGTGGCCGGGGACCCGGCGCTCATGCAGGCCTTCGAGCGCACGCGGCGGGAATTCCTGTGCCAGCCCCGGTCCGCCGAGTCCTTGCGCAAGGAGGTTAAGAACATGCGCAGGCGCATCGACTCGCAAAACCGTGACGAACATGACCTGAAACGGGGCGTGGGGGGCATCGTCGACCTCGAGTTCATCGTTCAATACCTTGTGCTCGCTCGGGCGCACGAGCATCCGAACCTCGCCACCTGGTCGGATAACGTCAGAATTCTGGAGGAAGCCGGCAATGCCGGTGTGCTACCGGAAGAGGACGCCGAGCGACTGGTGCTGGCGTACCTCGCCCTGCGTGGGGAGGTGCATCATCAGACGCTGGACCTCCCGGAATCCGCCGAAGCCAATGCGCGGCTCACCACCTACCGGCAGTCCGTATGCGACATGTGGGAACGGCTGTTTGACGAACCGCGCAAACTGGAACTATCCGGGAGCTGACCGGGCCCGGGGTCGAGAGTCAAGACACAACCGGATCACTTCCACATCTCTTCGTCGATCGCTTGGAACGACGCGGTGGTCTCTTCAAATTGTCTGAAATCGTCTTCGGTCCAGGTTCCCGCGAATTGTCGAAGTCCGTTGCTGCGGCGTCTGGGACTTGAGAGTCCGAGGGCCTCGTGCATCAGCGCCAGGACCGTGCGGTCGAGCGAAAGCCCTCGAAGCCGTCGTTCCGCTTCCAGCGCGGCGGCGACATCGGCGGGAACGTTTTGGACAGTGATGGTCTTCATTGGCGGCTGCCACCGATGATTGCATTTTCGATGCAATCTATAGCAGCACAAATGTACAGGCAATTTGGCGGCTCAGCTTGTCGCGGCGGACCGACCGGGAGCCGTGCTACCGGAGCTGTGTCACCGGAATGAGGTCTGGTCGCCGACAATATCGCCGGCCGAAGACGATCAGGCCGTAGAAGGCCACCGCCGCGAAGGTGGTCACGGCGACTATCCAGATCATCGACGAGACGGGATGCGCGCCAAAGGTGCCGACCTGGTAGCAGAGCACTGCTGCCGCGTAGGCCACGGCGAGGGACCACGCGGTGCTGAAGACTGCCCAGCCGGCGCCGATTTCCTTGTAGATGACTCCGATCGTTGCCACGCAGGGCATGTACAGGAGAATGAAGAGCAGGTAGCTGAATGCGCCCAGCTCGCCGTGGAACAGCCCTCGCATCGCCTGAATCGTGTTGATTTCGACCGCCTGCTCGGACGCGGCGGCTTGCGTGTCGGCGATGTTGCCGACGCCGATGCCAAGGGGATCGGCCAGTGTCGTGCCCAGTTCGACGAGGTTGTCGCCGACGCTGCGCCAGGCGTCGGCGAGTTCGTCGCCGAGATCGAATGCGGCGGGGTCGTCCTGCTTCACGGCGTACAGCGCGTCCAGCGTGCCGACGACGACTTCCTTGGCGAATATGCCGGCGAAGATGCCGACCGTGGCCGGCCAGTTGTCGTCGTCGATCCCCATTGGGTGCAGCGCCGGCGTGATGGTCCGACCGATGGCCGCCAGGGCGGAAGTGTCCTTGTCCCGGTGGCCGAACGATCCGTCCGTGCCCACGGAACTGACGATGTTGAGGATGATCACCACGGCGACGATGGCCTTTCCGGCCCGAAGCACGAAGCCCTGCAGTCTTTGCCAGGTATGCAGCAACACGCCGCGCATCGTGGGGAGATGATAGGACGGTAGTTCGATCGCCAGGTGGGAGACCTCGTTCTTCAGGAGGTACTTGCGGACGGTCAGCGCGGACAGGACGGCGATAGCGATGCCGATCAGGTACAGGCCGAAGACGATATTCTGTCCGTTGCCTGGAAAGAAGGCGGCGGCGAACAGGGCGTACACCGTCAGGCGGGCGCCGCAGGACATGTAGGGGGCCATGATGGTGGTCAGGATGCGATCCGGTTCGCGCTCCAGGCTGCGGGTGGCCATCACGGCCGGAACATTGCAGCCGAAACCGACGATCAGCGGAACAAAGGACTTTCCGGGCAAACCGACACGTTGCATCAGGCCGTCCAGCACGAAGGCGATGCGCGACATGTAGCCCGAGTCTTCAATCACCGCGAGGGCGAGGAACATGCAGCCGATGACGGGAATGAACGTGCCGACGAGTTGTATTCCCCCGCCGACGCCATCGGCGAGGAAGGCGGAAAGCCAACCCGGGAATCCCAGGTAGGCGTAGATCGTCCGCGGACCCTCGACGAAGATGGCGTTGCCCGCGATATCGAAGAAGTCGATGAAGGCGGATCCCACGTTGATGGTGAACATGAACATCAGGTAGATGACGCCGAGGAAGATCGGAAATGCGAGAAAGCGATTCAGGACGACGGCATCGACCATGTCGGTCAGTGTGTGTGGCACCGCCGTGACCCGAACGGTGCCTTCGACCAGGGCGTCGATGTTCTGGTAGCGCGCAAGATCGGAGGCGTGGTCGGTCGCGGCACTGCTGGCATGTTCTGCCTGGGCATTTGTCGGTGCGGGCACGTCGCGCACCGCGTCGGCGATCGCGTCCTTCAGCGCGTCGATGCCTTTCCCGCGGGAAGCGACGAGGGGCACGACCGCGCAACCGAGCGCCCGCGACAGGGCAGCGGCATCTACGCGAATACCGTGTCGCGCTGCTACATCCGTCATGTTGAGCGCGACCACGATGGGTACGCCCAGATCCATCAGTTGCGTTGTCAAGTAGAGGCCGCGCGTAATGGACGAGGCATCGATGACGTTGACGACGACATCCGCATTGGCCTGCGTCAGGTAGTCGCGCGCGATCTGTTCGTCTACTGCGTCAGTTCCGCCACCGAGACTGTAGGTGCCCGGCAGGTCCACGATTTCGGTTTGCCGGCCGCCATGATCGTAGCTACCGGTCTTGTGCTCCACGGTCACGCCGGGCCAGTTGCCGACGCGTTGTCGACCCCCCGTGAGGCGGTTGAATACGGTCGTCTTGCCGCAGTTGGGATTGCCGACGATCGCGACGACGGCAGCGCGTGTCAGAGGCGTTCGAGTTCCAGGCATGCCGCTTCCCGGGGACGCAGCGCCAGTCGAAAACCGCGAAAGTGAATCTCGACCGGATCGCCGAATGGCGCAAGTCGCTTCAGGGTGATCGACGTGCCCGGCGTCAGGCCGAGGCTGATCAGGCGTTGCGCAATGTTGTCGATGCGGCTGTATGCGACCACGCGGGCGCGATCACCGACGATGAGATCCGGAAGTGTGAGAGCCATGCGGCGCATTGTAAGTCGGAATAATTCTCATTATCAAACAATATTGGCTGCTGATCGGGAATTATTTTCGGCGACTGCGGCGATTGCGAGTTTTCGCTGCAGGCAGCCGTTCCGTGTTGCTGGTGCTCACCCGGGACGCTTGTTTTCGCGCATGGATTCCGCCCGCTCGGATACTATTGTGCTGCCCTGACGGGACGTGCGGAGACTCAATGCCGGAATTTGACTACATCGTGGTGGGTGCGGGCTCTGCGGGTTGCGTGCTGGCGAACCGGTTGAGCGCGGATTCCCGCAATTCGGTGCTGCTGCTCGAAGCCGGCGGGCGGGATTGGAGCCCCCTCATCCACATTCCTGGCGGGTTCTGGCAGATGATCGACCGGCCGAGCGTGAACTGGTGTTTCGAGACCGAGCCGGAATCGAATACCCATGGACGCAGAATTCCCATTCCGCGGGGCAAGGTGCTCGGTGGCTCCAGTTCCATCAACGGCATGCTGTACGTGCGCGGTCAAGCGCGGGATTACGACACCTGGGCGCAGCTCGGCAACCGGGGCTGGTCGTTCGAGGAGGTGTTGCCGTTCTTCAAGCGTTCCGAGTACTTCGAACGCGGGGGCAGCGAACTCCGTGGCGACGGTGGCGAGCTTAACGTCGCCGATATGGTCGAGAGTCACCCGATACTCGATGCGTTCGTCGAAGCCGGTGGCGAGATCGGGTATCCGAAAAACCCGGATTACAACGGCGTATCCCAGGAAGGGTTCGGCATCTACCAGGTCACCCAGCGCAACGGCAGGCGGGTCAGCACCGCGCGCGCCTTCCTGGACCCGGCACGGGGCCGCCCGAATCTCACCATCGCCACGCGGGCACTGGCGCAACGTGTCCTCACCGGAGAGCCCGGGGCTGTCGAAGGGAATGGTGCCCGAGCGACCGGCGTTCGCTATGCGGTGGGCAGCCGAACGGTCGAAGCCACCGCCAACAGGGAGGTGATCCTGGCTGCGGGCGCGGTGCAGTCGCCGCAACTGCTGGAACTCTCCGGCATCGGCCAGGGCGAACTCTTGCGCAGTTTCGGCATTGATGTCGTTCGCGACCTGCCCGGAGTGGGCGAGAATTACCGCGACCATTACATGAGCGCCGTCGCGTGGCGCGTTCGTGATGCGAGAACGCTGAACGAGGATACGCGGGGCGCGCGCCTGCTCGTGGAGGCGGTGAAGTACGCTTTCCGCCGTCGCGGCGTGCTCACCTACACGGCGGGAATCGCCCACGGCTTCGTGCGCACGCGTGCCGGGATCGAAACGCCGGATGTGCAGTTTCACTTTGCGCACGCGAGTCATGACCCCAGGCGCCCGCGGGGAACATTGGAAAGGGATCCGGGCATGACGTGCGGGGTGTGCCAGTTGCGCCCGGAAAGCACGGGCTCGATTCACATTCAGAGCGCAGAGCCGGACGCGGCGCCGGCGATCAGACCGAATTTCCTCTCCGAGGAGGTCGACCGCGCCGCCCTGATTGACGGCATACGCATCGCCCGGCGCGTGGCCGCCGCGCCGTCGCTGGCTCCGTATGTCGAACGCGAAATGTACCCCGGCGACGCGTCGCAGTCGGACGACGAGATTCTCGAGTATTGCCGGCGCGCGGGCTCGACCGTGTTTCACCCGGTCGGCACCTGCAAGATGGGAGGCGATGCGAACGCGGTGGTCGACGAGCGGTTGCGGGTTCGTGGCGTCGCCGCGTTGCGCGTGGTGGACGCGTCGGTCATGCCGACGCTCGTTTCCGGCAACACGAACGCGCCGACTATCATGATCGGGGAGAAGGGCGCGGCGATGATTCTCGAGGACAACGCATGAAGCTCCACCTGGGACAACGGGGGCATCGAGGGGCTTTGGCGCCGTCGCGGAGACAGTGCCCATGACCGCGTACCGAGCGCCGACCCGCGACATGTGGTTCGTGCTGGAGGAACTCGTCCCCTGGCTCGAGATCAACGCGTTGCCGGGCTTCGAGGAGGCGACTCCCGACCTGGTGCGCGCGGCGCTCAAGGAGGCCGCGGCACTGGCGGAGGAGGTCATAGCGCCGACCAACGTGGCCGGAGACCAGGAAGGCGCCCACCTCGACCGGGATGGGTCCGGCGTGCGCGTCCCGGACGGGTTCAGGACAGCCTTTGAGCACTTTCGCGCCGGAGGTTGGACCGGACTCGGCGCCAATCCCGATTTCGGGGGCCAGGGGTTGCCGGAACTGCTGGCCGTCGCGGTGTCGGAACTGTGGCAGTCGGCGAACCTTGCCTGGTCGAACTGTTCGGAACTCTCTCACGGGGCGGCGCGGGCAATCGAGGCCCATGCCAGCGATGACCTGAAGGCCACCTACCTGCCGCACCTGGTCGATGGTTCCTGGACGGGTACGATGAACCTCACCGAGCCGCAGGCGGGATCCGACCTCGCGTTGATCCGCTGCAGCGCCATTCCGGAGGGCGACCACCATGTCGTAAGCGGTCAGAAGATATTCATCACCTACGGCGACCACGACATGGCGGACAACATCGTCCATCTCGTGCTGGCGCGTTTGCCGGACGCGCCCCCTGGCGTCCGGGGAATCAGCCTGTTCCTGGTGCCCAAGGTCCTGGTGGAAGCGGACGGTAGTCTGGGGCCGCCCAACCGCGTCAAGGCCGTATCGATCGAACACAAGCTCGGCATTCACGGTAGCCCGACCTGCGTCATGCAGTACGACCGCGCCGTCGGTTACCTGGTTGGCGAAGCGCATAGCGGCCTCGCCTGCATGTTCACGATGATGAACCGGGCCCGGATCGGTGTCGGGTTGCAGGGCCTGGCCGTGGCGGAGCGCGCCTACCAGCACGCGCTGCAGTATGCGCAGGAAAGGGTGCAGGGCAGCCTTCCCGGTGACGACGATCCCGTCACCATCATCCACCACCCGGATGTGCGCCGCATGTTGATGGAAATGAAGGCGCAGATCGAAGCGATGCGCGCGGTGGGATACATCGGCGCCTCCTATCTCGATCGCGCTGCGCGTGGCGAGGACGGCGCACGGTCCCGGGCGCGCGCAGACTTGATGACGCCGATCATCAAGGGCTGGATCACCGAGACCGGGCAGCAGATCGCTTCTCTCGCGTTGCAGGTGTTCGGCGGTACGGGCTTCGTGGAGGAGACCGGTGCGGCGCAGCACTATCGCGACGCCCGCATCACGACGATATACGAGGGGACGACGGGAATTCAGGCGTCGGACCTGGTTGGCCGAAAGATACTGCGGGACGGCGGCGCGGCGATTCGCGAATTAATAGCGGAAATGCGGGACATCGAAAGGGATGTCGACGCGCGGCTGCCGCACCAGTCTGCAAGCTACCGCGCCGGTGTCGACCGGCTGGAGCAGGGCGTGGACTGGATGCTCGCAAACGCGGGGAACGACTTTCCGGCGGCGGGCGCCGGGGCGGTCAATCTCCTGATGCTGTGCGGCATCGTTGCCGGTGCGCACGCCATGACGCGAAGCGCTCTCGTGGCTGCGGCGCACCTTGCGGCGGGGGATGGGGAAGAGTCCTTCTTCGCTGGCAAGATCGTCACTGCGCGCTTCTACAATGCCCTTATCCTGCCGCGCGCGGGTGCACATCTCGCGGCGATACGGGCCGGTTCGAATGCCGTCATGGGTCTGACCGAGAGGCAGTTCGAACCCGTTCCGTTGCCATAGGGTCCTTTGGGGTTTTGCCTTGCCGACAAGACGGGAAAATGTCATTTCGACATCGGGTCTCTGCCGCATCTTCCAGGTGGGCGAGGCCCGCGTGCATGCGCTCGATCACGTCGACCTCGAGGTCGATAGCGGAGACTTCGTCGCCGTGATGGGGCCGTCGGGTTCCGGCAAGTCGACCCTGATGAACATACTGGGGTGCCTGGACAGGCCCGACCTCGGCGAGTACCGATTGCTCGGCCAACCGGTGTCCAGCATGAACGATGAGCAGCTTTCCGGCCTGCGCAATCGCTACATCGGTTTCGTCTTTCAGAGCTTCCACCTTTTGCCGCGTATGACCGCGCTGGAAAACGTCCTGCTGCCGCTCAGGTTCGCGCAGGACGGCGATGCGCAGGAAGAAGCGCGGCGCCGGGGCCCGGAACTGCTGGCTCGCCTGGGACTGCGCGACTGGATGCAACACCGCCCGAACCAGCTTTCCGGCGGTCAGCGCCAGCGCGTCGCGATCGCGCGTGCCCTGGTGGCGGCGCCTTCGCTGTTGCTCGCGGACGAACCGACGGGCAACCTGGATTCGAGAACTTCCCAAGACCTCATGTCACTGTTCGGCGAGTTCAGCCGGGAAGGCCAGACGATCCTGATGGTCACCCATGAAAACGAGATTGCCGCCCATGCCCGGCGCGTCGTGCGCATGCGCGATGGCAAGGTGGAACATGATCGCGCGCGAAACTGAGCGCCGTTCGGCGAGCCGCCCGGCGGAACGGTGCTTCGCTTTCCTGGTCCCGGCGCTGATGCTGTGGATCACATCCGCGGACGCCGCGCCACCATATCTGACCGGCATTGTTGAAGACGGCCAGGCGCAGACCGTGGAAATGCCCCGTCTGCCGGGCGCTTGGCAGAGAAGCATCGAATGGATGGCCCCGGAAGGCAGCAACGTGTCCGTGGGTGACCTGATCGTTCGACTCGACCCCGGGCAACTGATCGCGCGGGAAGAGCAGGCGACCATCGACCTTGACAGGCGCCGGCAGGAGAACGAACGGCGGCAGGCTGAACTGGATCTCGCGATCATGGATGCGGAAACGGCGGTCCTCAGGGCGGAGTCGGCGGTGCGCCTCGCGCGGATCGATGCCGAAGTGCCGCCGACCGCGACTTCACGCCTGATCCACTCTCGCGCGCAGTTGACCCTCGCCACCGCCGAACAGGCGCTGGAGCGCGCGCGGGCAGAGTTCGCCGACAAGAAGGCGGAGAATACCGGCGCGCAGGAGTCGATGAAACTGGCGGTCGCGAGGGCCGAGTTGGAGGCGACGCGCATGCGCGATGCCTTGGCACGGACACAAGTGCATGCGACCAAGGCGGGTTTCCTGATCTATGCCGAAAGCGAGTTCACGGGACGCAAGACCTTTCCCGGAGATACCCTTTCCAGCGGCTCCCTCATCGCGCACGTCGCCAGCCGCGAAGATCTCCGGTTCCGGTTCCGGGTCCACGAGGCGGACATACTGAAACTGCCCGTGGGCACGAGGATCGTCGTCGTCGCCGACGCGATCCCGACGCCGTCCATCGTCGCGATCGTGGATTGGACCTCCAACCAGGCGACAGAGCGCGAGGCCTGGAGCCGGGGCGGCTACTTCGACGTCACCGCCGTGCCCGTCGAGGACATGCCGAATGTGTTCATGCCGGGAATGTCCGTCATGGCGGAGCTCGACCGATGAAGCGATTTTCATGTGGGGTGCTGCTTCTCTTGCTGCTCGCGCGCTCCAGCGCGGCCGCCGAACAGTTCTTCGAGGTGCACCTGGCAGATCGTCCGGTTACGGTCGCTACGAGCGGCATCGTCGTCTCGACCGAGGTGCTGCGTTTCGGTCCGCCGCCGAGCAGCAACTGGCAGACGACCATTGCCGAACTGGCGCAGGAGGGTCAAAGGGTCGGGGAGGGCGACCTGCTTGTCCGGTTCGACAGCAGCAACCTGGACGACGACTTGGCTCGCGTGTCCGGGCAATTGGCCGGGCAGCGGAGCGAACTCCTGTCGCTTGACGAGAAGCAGAGGCAGGAGATCGAGGACGAAAGGGTAGCCCTCGCGGCGGCGGAAAGCGAAGCCAGGAAGTCGGATCGGAAGGCGGAACAGCCCGAGGAACTGATTCCCGGAGTCGAATACAGAAAACTCGTCGAGGAGAGACGCATCGCGAACCTTCTCATGGGGCGGGCGCGGGAACGTCAGGCATTGAGCCTTCGGCTAAGGGAGGCGAGGCGGCAGGAACTCGAGACTGGCGTGCGCCAGCTCGAGGTGAAGCTTGCGTCGGTTCAAAAGGAACTCGCATCGTTTACGATCAGGGCGCCCAGGGCCGGACTGGTGGTGCTTGGCACGGATTACGAGGGCAACAAGGTGGACGTGAATGCCTCCGTGCACCCCGGACTGGTGGTGGTGCGGCTCGCGGACGACAGTCGACTGGCCGTGCAGGCGGAGATTCACGAGCATGCCGCCGCGCGCCTCGCCGTGGGCCAGCGAGTGCGCATCGCCATCGATTCGGGCGGGGAGGCGGATCTGGTCGGTCGCGTCAGCCAAGTGGCCAACACCGTTCGCCGCCGGTCGAAATATTCCGATTCCATAGTGCGAGACATCACCGCAGAGGTTGATCCCGGCCAGCCGCCCGTGCTCAGGCTCGGCATGTCGGTGCAGATCGAGGTGGAGCTTTCGATGCTGAAGGAAGCGTTTGCCATCCCGGCATCAGTGCTCGTTTACCGCTCGGGATCGCCTGGAGTCGTGCTGCGGGGAAAGGGCTGGCAACCGGTCCTGCTCGGCGAGCGCAGCGCGGACATGTTCATCGTGGAAGGTGGCCTGAGAGAAGGCGACATGGTGCGCCTGTGAGTCATCGAGTATGGATCTCGCCGCCGCGCCGACCGGCGCGGGCATGTCGGCGGTTGCTGATCGCCGCAGTGGCCGTGGCGGGTTGCGGGGATTCGTCGTCCCTCCTGCCGACTATTTCCGCGACCGCGCAGGACCATACCTTTGTGGTGCGCGCGAGGGGAGAACTGGTGCCGTCCGAATCCATTGCCATTCGCATGCCGAGCAACATCGACATGCGTTTCAACATCACCTGGATGGTGCCGGAGTACTCGGAGGTCAGGAAGGGACAGGTGGTGGTGCGGTTCGACGACAGCGAAGTGCTGGTGCAGCGCGAGATCAGCGTGCTGGAAGTCGTGGACAGCGATCTGCAGATCGACAGCCATGTGCGCAGGAGTGTGATCGACCGCACCCGCATCGGCCACGAGACGGAGCGCGTCGAGGACGAGACCGACATTGCCGAGACGTACGTGACGATAGATCCCCGCCTGATGAGCCGCAACGAATACATCGATGCCCTGGGTGACCTTGCCTACCTGGGCGTGGAGGAGGCGTACTACGCTTGGCAGGCGATCACGCACGACCAGCGTTCCTTCGCCGAGCAGCGTCGCATCGAGAGCGGCCGCGACGCGAGCCAGGACAAACTCGCCAAGCAGGACTCGGCGCTGGCCCAGATGGCGTTGCACAGTCCGGCCGACGGGACGTTCGTGTACGCGCGCACGCCCTGGGGTCGAAAGCTCTCCAAGGGACAGTCGGTATTCCCGGGCCGGGCGGTGGGGTTGCTGCCGATACGCGGCAAGGTCAGGGCGAGGATATACGTGCCGGAAGTCGACGCGGTGGGGATCGAACCGGATCAGCCCGTCGCGCTGCGCATCGACAGTGAAGTCGAGCGCGATTTCGCCGCCCGCATTTCAAGCGTTTCACCCGTCGCAGTTCCCCGGGACCGTAGCGATCCGCAGAAGTATTTCGTTGTCGAAGCGGAGATCGACCGGGTGGATCCGGAGGTGATGCGCGTGGGCAGCAGCCTGACGGCGACCATTACGACCGGTACCGTTCGCGACGCTTTTCTGCTGCCGCAGCAGGCCGTGTTCTTTGAACAGGATCAGGCCTTCATCTACGTGCTGGAGCAGGGGGACCCGCTGCCGAGACAGGTTGACCTGGGACATCGCAGTCCGACGCTGGTGGAAGTCACCCGGGGCCTGGTGTCCGGGGAGCAGGTGGCCGTCTCGGCGCCGCGAAGCGCGAGCTGATGATCCGGCGATACGCGCACACGGCGATCCGGTGGGTCGAAGTCTCCCGCAGATTCATCGTGGACACCGGCAGGCGGCTGCGACCCGATGTCCGGCAGGCGCTGGGACAACTGGCCCACCACAGGTTGCGCTCGGCGCTGACGCTGCTCGGGATGATCTTCGGCGTCGGCGCCGTGATTGCCATGATCGCGGTCAGCGAGGGGGGACGCCGGGAGGCGCTGGCGATGATCGAGGGGATGGGGGTGCGGAACTTGATCGTCGAGGCGGACGACCCCCGGGGAGAGTCGAAGCGGGACACGCGACAGCACTCGGCGGGACTCTCGGTGTCAGATGCGCTCGCCATGGCGGACACGTTGCCCTTCTTGGAAGACTGGGCGGGGATTCGCAGGATCAGCGTGTGGGACCTGTTCTCCCACCAGGGGCAAAGTCACGCTGAAGCGTGGGCCGTGAGCCCCTCCTACTTCGGCATGACGCAGCTCGATGCGGGAGAAGGCGTGCTGTTCGACGCGGCGGACGATGCGCGTTTCGCGCAGGTGGCCGTGCTGGGCGGCAACATCGCGAACGAGCTGTTTCCCAGGGGCGGTGCGCTGGGCGGTCTCGTCAAGGTCAACCACCTGTGGCTCAAGGTCGTGGCTGTCCTGCAGGATCGACAGCTACCCGAGGGCGAGTTTCAGGGCCGTGAGGTCGGCGGGGAAAACGACCGCGTCTACCTCCCGCTGCAGACGGGTTTACGGCGTTTGCGCATGGGGTTCATGGAGGCCGAGCTCAGCGCACTGAAGATCCAGGTGGCGGATGACGTCTCTCCGGCGGCAGCGGCCCAGGCCGTGCAGCACCTGCTGGACCGGCGCCACGGCGGCCAGAAGGACACGCGAATGACGATTCCCGCGAGGCTCCTGGCGCAGCAGACGCAGACGCAGTGGATATTCACTATCGTCATGTCGGCCGTCGCTGGCATCTCGCTACTGGTGGGCGGCATCGGCATCATGAACATCATGCTGGCGAGCGTGATGGAACGCCGTTCGGAAATCGGTCTGCTGCGCGCGATCGGGGCGCGCGAGACGGACGTGGTGCGCCAGTTCCTGGTCGAAACCGCCGTGATCGCGCTGTTGGGCGCGGCCGCAGGCGTCGCACTGGGCGTGGTTATTGCCTATGTGATCGCTGCTTTCGCAGGTTGGGCGGTCGCCTGGTCGTTGCCCGTGATCGCGCTGGCGGTGGTCGTCTGCGTGGCGATAGCGGTGGGGTTCGGCGTCTATCCGGCGCTCTCGGCGGCGCGCATGGACCCGGTGGCCGCGCTGCAGTCGGAGTGAGACCGAATGCATGAATCGGACCTGGCATGGTCCCGGAGCCATCGCTCGAATACACAAGGAACCGCCGGGTGCGTGACTCAGTTGAGCGTTCCGACCACGCACTCCGACAGCGCGTCGAAAAGCGCGCGCCGGGGTGAACTGACGCGCCAACACAGTCCAATGTCGCGATGCGGCGCGTCGTCCCGGAACGGAATGTAACTCACGCTATCGCCGCCGGTCGCTGCGAGCGCAGGCATCAGCGTGATGCCGATGTCAGCGGCGACCATCTGGCGCAACGTCTCGAGGCTCGTGGCGCGGAAGTTGGTGTTTTCCACCGCCTTGTGCGTCTTGCACACGTCGAGGGCCTGGTCCCGAAGGCAGTGCCCGTCCTCGAGCAGCAGCACCTGTTCGTCGTTCAGGTCATCGAGCGTCACGGTCTTTCGCCGCGCCTTGGGATGCCCTTTGCCGGCGGCGAGGAGAAACGGCTCCGAATACAGTTTTCGCTCGGAGCATCCGTCCTGGCCGACAGGCAACGCGAGCACCGCGGCGTCGAGGTTTCCGTCTTCGAGCAGGGAAAGAAGCGATGCCGTTTGCGCTTCCGCCAACTGCAGGGAGAGCTTCGGAAACGACCGTCGGATGGACGGCAGTATCTTCGGCAGCAGGTAGGGTGCGACGGTGGGAATGACGCCGAGCCGCAACTCGCCGCCGAACGGGTCGCGATGCTGCTCGGCGATTTGCACGAGTTCGTCCGCATCGCGCAGCACGCGCGCGGCCTGGGCGACGATGGACTCTCCCACCGGCGTCAGCATCACCCGGCGGTTGCCCCGCTCGATCAGCGTCACGCCGAGTCGCTCTTCGAGTTTCTTGATCTGGGTCGAGAGGGTCGGCTGGCTGACAAAACAGGCGTCGGCAGCGCGTCCGAAGTGACGATGCTCGGCGACGGCCACCAGGTACTGGAGATCGCGCAGGTTCACGGGCGCCGCTCCACCCGCACGGCCGCTTCCAACGCGAACACATGCGGGTCCTCGGCACCCATGTCGCGCAGCGCCGCGGCCAGTTCCAGCAGGTAGTCCACGTTCTTGCCGCTCGGTCCCGCGGAACCCTGGATGTGACGCGCCATTTCCTCGAGCGGCGCATCTCCCAGGAAGGCGAAGTTGTCGATAGGCGCGACGTAGACGACGCCATCGACGTCTTCCCCGCCGGCGAGTTTCAGGCTGACCGGGACGCGTTCATAGCCGTTCTTCTCCCGTTCATCGAGGTGGTCGAATACGTGCGATTCCACGCGGTACGCCATGCCGGCGCATGTTTCATGCAGCGCCCGCACTAACGTGACGACTCTGCCGGGTGCATCGGGGATACCGCGATGGTCATGGGAGCCCTGCCAGAACCTTCGTGCCCACCCGGACAGCGTCGCGGGTTGCCGTTCCAGCCAGGGGAAATCGGCGCGCCATATGAGCGAGCCGTAACCGAATACCCACGACGATGTATCCATGGTGCAGCTAAACGATGCGCGACCCGCGCCTGCCCCAGTATTCGTCTCGGAGGATTCGCTTGTAGAGCTTGCCGGTGGGCAACCGCGGGAGTTCGTCCCGGAAGTCGATCGCCTTTGGACACTTGTAGTGCGCGAGATTCTCCCTGGCGTACGCGATGAGTTCGGCTTCCAGCTCTGGCCCGGGTACGAGGCCTTCCGCAGTTTGGACAACCGCCCGCACTTCTTCCCCCATTTCCTCGTCTGGTGCCCCAATGACCGCCACGTCGAGCACCTTGGGATGCAGGATCAGGGCGTTCTCGATTTCCTGTGGGTAGATGTTCACGCCGCCGGAAATGATCATGTAGGTGGCGCGGTCCGTGAGGTAGAGGAAGCCGTCGGCGTCGACGTAGCCGACATCATCCAGAGTTGTCCAGTTGGAGTGTTCCGGATGTTGCGCTGCCCTGGTCCTTTCGGGGTCCTTCAGGTACTCGAACGGAGTCACCGGCGTCTCGAAGTAGACGACGCCCGTTTCCCCCGCGGGAAGCTCGGCGCCGTCGTCGCCGCAGATGTGGATGATGCCCATGATGGGCTTGCCCACGGTGCCGGGGTGTTCGAGCCACTCGTCCGGACCCGCGTGGGTGAGTCCATTGATCTCGGTTCCAGCGTAGTACTCGTGGATGATTGGCCCCCACCAGTCGAACATCTGCTCCTTGACCTTCGGCGGGCATGGCGCGGCGGCATGGATCGCGACCTTGTGCGAAGACAGGTCGTGGCTGTGCCGCTCGGATGCGTCGAGCTTCAGCATGCGCGAGAACATCGTGGGGACCCACTGGCTGTGGGTGACGCGGTGCTCCTCGATGGCATGCAGGGCCTGCGCCGCGTCGAAGCGAGGCATATAGACGACGGTGCCGCCCAGGGACTGCGTGGTCATGCTGAACCCTAGCGGCGCCGCGTGGTAGAGCGGCGCGGGCGAGAGGTAGACGGTATTCTCGTCGAATCCCCAGAGCATGCTTTGCAGCATCCGCAGCGGACCCGCGTCCTCCGCGATGGACGCTTCCGGCAGCGGCCTCAGGATCCCCTTTGGCCGGCCGGTGGTGCCGGAGCTGTACATCATCACCCCTCCCGCCGGCTCCTCGGCCAGGGGTTCGGCGGGGTAGTCCGCGATGGTTTCCTCGAAGTCCTGGTAGCCGTTGATCGCGCCGTCGAGCATCAACCAGGTGTGGCAGCCCGGCGCGAACCGGTGGAGACCGCGCGCCACCTCCGCCCGTGCGCGCGTTGTAACGAGCACCTGCGACTCGGAGTTTTCGAGGATGTAGCCCGCTTCTTCATCGGTCAGGTAGCGGTTGACCGTCGTCAGATACAAGCCCGACCGAAGGGCGGCCCAGACGACATCGAACCAGGCGAGGTGGTTCTCGGCGAAGATCGAAATATGGTCGCCCCGCCGCAAGCCGATGTCGAACAGGAACTGCGCCAACTGGTTGGACCGGTCGTTCAGTTCACCATAGGTCCTGCGGGCGCCGGCATAGCTGTCTATCGCCGCCGCCTTGTCCGGAAATACGTTTGCCCAATTCCCTGGATACATGCTGCGTTGTCGGATCTCCCTGGATTGGCGTCAGAGTGACAAATGTGCCCGACCTCGGCAACCCGAGGGGGCACGAGAATCTACCGGTGTTCTCCTGTCGCTGCGGCTTGCGAAGCGCCGAGATCCCGCATGGCCTCGTCGGTGGTGGGATAGAGGTTTCCAGACAGTTCGCCGGAAAGGCTCGTCGACTCGAGCTGGTCCCGCACCGGGCCCTTCACGTCGGACAAGTGCAGCGCGATGCCGAGCGAATCGAGCGTGTGATTGAGGCGCCGCAGCATTTCGAGGCCCGTCGTGTCGATGAAGTTGATCGCGCTGCACACCAGCACCAGGTGGCGCACTTCGCTGTGCTGCTCCACGATCGCGAGGAACCGGTCCTCCACCTGGTTTGCGTTGGCGAAATAGAGGTTTTCGTCCACGCGGACCGCCGCGACATGCGGAAAGGTCTCGGTGGTGAATCGATCAACGTTGCGGAAATGGACCGAGTCACCGAGCCTGCCCACGACGGCGATGTGCGGCCGGCTCGAACGATGCACGAACAGCACGATGGCGGCGCCGACTCCGAGCAGCAGGCCGGGTGTCACGCCGAGCAGCAACACCCCGCCCAGTGCGAGGAAGTGCACCACCACGTCTCCGGGAAAGAAGCGCCAGTGTTCCCGCAGCATCGAGAAGTCGATGATGCCGACGATGGCCGCAATGATGATCGCGGCGAGCGTCGCGTGCGGCAGGTTTACGAACAGCGGCGTCAGCCACAATAGCGTCGATGCGATCACCGCCACGCAGACCAGCGCGCTGACCGGTGTCCGCGCGCCAGCGGCGACGTTGACGCTCGACTTGGAAAAGCTGCCTGCCACGGGGTAGGCGCCGGTGAACGCCGCGCCGACGTTGGCGGCGCCGAGGGCGACGAGTTCCTGCGACGCGTCGATGCGGCTGCGCTGCCTCGACGCCAGCGTCGTGCCGATGGAAAAACTCTCGATGTAGGTGACCAGCGCGATCATTGCGGCTGCGGGCGCGAGGTCCAGCCAGAGCGCGAGGTCGAAGGGGGGCGGGACGAATTCGGGCAGCCCGGCGGGAACGAAACCGACGGTATCGACGTTCAGGCCGAAGATCGCAACGGCGCCAGTGCCGGCGATGGCAACGATCATCGGCCCGGTCCGACTGATCGGGTGGTCGCGGTCCCGTACCGCCAGACCCGCGTAGCGGCGAACAAGCCATACGCCGACGAGACTTGCGACACCGATGCCGACCGCGACGGAATCGAGATTCCCCATGCCGGAGAGGATCTGGGCGAGCCGGTCCGCCGCGTTGTCGCCGCGTTCAATATCGATGCCCGTGAAAGCGGGCAGTTGACTGATGATGATCAGGATCGCCGCCGCGTTGACGAACCCCGTGATCACGGGATGACTCAGCAGGTTGACGATCCCGCCCAACCTGAGGAGCCGCAGCAGCCAGAGCAGGATGCCAACCTGCAGGCAGACGATGGTGGTGATGCCGAGGTAGGCGTCCGAGTGCGCGGGCGCGTGTTCCCCCACCGTCGCGGCCACCATGAGCGCGGCGATCGCGACGGGACCGACGATGAGTTGGCGCGAAGAACCGAGAACGGCATAGATCACCATGGGTGCGAGGCATGCATACAGACCTGCCTGCGCGGGCAATCCCGCCAGGAATGCGTAGGCCACGGCCTGCGGGACCGTGACGACACCGAGCACCAGCCCGGCGACCAGGTCGTAGCCGAAGTCGGTGCGGCGATAGCCACGCAACGTGTCGATGATCGGCACGTGTCGCGTCCAGCGTTTCATTCGGGCGCTCCCCTCCACCGCCGTCGTTGTCCCGATATCGAGTTCACTGCGCTTCCTCGTCACCCCAGGCGCGTTGCATCTGGATGAATGCGAACGAAGCGGACCATGCGATGAAGACGAGACCGGCGATCGCCTCCGCGGCTGTCACCGCCCGTATGGCACCGTGCGGAACGAGATCGCCTATGCCGAGCGTGGTGTAAGCCGAGCCCGAAAAGTACACGTGATCGAGAAACGTTTCGGCGCCTTGCACCAGTCCGAAGGCGGTGCCGGACAGCGCCGCATAGACGGCGGCGAACAGGCCGATTTCGACAAAGTGCACCACGATCAGCCCGGCCACCGTCACCGGTACGCCGTGGCGGCGATGATGCACCGGGCGGGCACTGAGGAAACGTAGCGTGCCGTAATGGATCGCGACACAGATCCCCGAAACCAGTATGGCTATCAGATAGGCGATGCCTTCGATCATGTGCGGCTCCGAATGCGCAACTCATCGGGTTCGTGCGCAATTCTAGGCGCTTCGAAGGCGCCTGGTGCCTTTTCGTCACCGGCGGCGGCATGCAAATGCGGCTGGAATGCCGGTCGCTGCCCGCCGTCCACGCGTATCGGATTTGACAGCCCTCTGGCCGGCAGTAAGATACGCGGTCGCCAGCGCGGGTGTTTAGCTCAGTTGGGAGAGCGACGGCCTTACAAGCCGTAGGTCGCAGGTTCAAACCCTGCAACACCCACCACGCCCGTACGGAGCGGTAGTTCAGTCGGTTTAGAATACTGGCCTGTCACGCCAGGGGTCGCGGGTTCGAGTCCCGTCCGCTCCGCCAATCACGTTTTCAACGCGTTGTTTTTATTGATTTTTATTGGGAAATTGTCTGTGGCCCCCCAATTGGCCCCCCACTAAATTCGCGATAGAGTGCGGGTTGGCGCACGCGGTTGCACTGCTTCTTTCTAGATTCCTTGAGCAGAGTTGTAGTTTACAGTCAGGTTGCGTTTCAGGCTGCGATGCCGTTGTCCAGCGCCTCGAACGCGACGCCGCGCGGCGTTGTTCCTCCCATACGGCCAAGTCGAAGCTTGCCCTGAGGTCCGCTGTCAAGCGTCGTGCAGAAGCCCGGCCACGGGCTTGAGACGGTGGAACTCGCATTGCTCCGCTTGTACTCGAGTTTCGTCGGTCGCCGCACGGCCCGGACAAGCGGCCGGCCCAGCAACGCAAACGCGGATGATGCACTGCACGAATAGCTTATGCCGCCAACGACGGGACCCAGTGCACGCCCGCCGAGAAAGAAATCCTCGTTGCTTTGCGTTGGCGCCTTGGCCCAGAACCCGATACCGATCAACGTCAGCTTGTAGAGCACCAACGTCGTAAGGGTGACGGTCGTCTGCTCCATCCGGCTTACTTCCTGGCGTGAACCAACTGATAAAGCGCCGGCAGCACAACCAGCGTCAGCAGAGTCGACGATACGATCCCGCCGATCACCACCGTCGCCAGGGGGCGCTGAACCTCCGAGCCGATCCCGGTATTCAGTGCCATGGGAACGAATCCCAGGGATGCGACCAGGGCGGTCATCAACACCGGACGCAGGCGGGTCAGGGCGCCTTCCGTAATCGCCTCCGTCAGCGGCCGCCCATCCGCTCGCAGCCTGCGGATAAACGTCACCATCACCAGGCCGTTGAGGACGGCGATGCCCGAAAGGGCGATGAACCCGACCGCGGCCGAGATGGAGAACGGTATGCCTCGCAGCATCAGCGCTGCGAGGCCACCGGTAAACGCCAGCGGAATACCGGCGAAGATGATGGCGGCATCGATGATCGAGCCCAGCGCTATGACCAGCAGCACTGCGATGATGAAGAGCGTCACCGGCACGACCACGGCGAGCCGGTTGGTGGCCGATTGCAGATTCTGGTAGGTGCCGTCATAGGCGACCCAGTAACCGGCCGGAATCTCGACCTGCTGGCGTACGGCGTCCCGTACCTCGGCGACGAACGAGCCGAGATCCCTGCCGCGCACGTTGGCCGTGACCACCACCCGCCGTTTGCCGTTCTCGCGCAGGATCTGGTTGTAGCCGGTGACCACGCTCAGGTCGGCGACCTCGCCCAGGGGGACGAAGCTGCCTTTGGGCAGCGGTACCGGCAGGGACGCAAGGCGATCGGGATCGGATCGCAGTTGTTCGGGGAGCCGCACCACGATGTCCACGCGGCGGTCGCCCTCGTAGAGTTCCCCGGCGGTGGCGCCGCCCAGGGCCGTGGACACTACATCCTGAAGATCCATTATCGTAAGGCCGAGGCGCGCCAGCATGGTGCGCCTGGGTTCCACCGTGAGAACCGGTAATCCCGTCGCCTGCTCAACGGCCACGTCCGCCGCACCCGGGACGGCAGAGATAATCTGCTGGAGTTGATCCCCGAGGCCGATCAATGCATCGAAGTCGTCGCCGAATACCTTCACGGCCAATTCGGTGCGCACGCCGGCGATCAATTCGTTGAAACGCATCTGGATCGGCTGGAGAAATTCGTATCGGTTGCCGGGGAAGGGCGTCACCAATTCCTCCAGATCGGCTACCACCTCGGTCTTCGGCTTTCCGGGATCGGGCCACATCTGGCGGGGCTTTAGCATGATGAAGTTGTCCGCAACGCTGGGCGGCATCGGATCCGTCGCTACTTCGGCGCTGCCGATCTTGGAAAAAACGCGCTCTACTTCCGGCATTTCCCTGATGCCCGCTTCAAGTTGCCCCTGTAATTCGATGGCCTGTTGTAGCGAAGTCCCGGGGATGCGCAGCGCGTGCATCACAATGTCGCCTTCGTCCAGGTTCGGCAGGAATTCCACGCCCAGCCGGGTTGCCTGAAGGCCGCTGACCGTGACCAGCACCACGGCCGCCGCAACAGTCAGCCAGCGGAAACGAAGTGCCGCCGCGAGCAGCGGCCGGTAGGCGAAGCGGGCGCCGTTGACGATGGGATTCCTGCGCTCCCTGACCGGTTTGCGGAACAGTATCGCTACGCAGGCTGGTACGAAGGTGATCGACAGCACCATGGCACTCAGCAGCGCGATCACCACGGTCGTGGCCATGGGATGAAACATCTTGCCCTCGACGCCCGTCAGCGCAAAGATCGGAAGGTAAACGGCCGTGATGATGCCGACACCGAAGAGCGCCGGTCGGATGACCTCGGCGGTGGCCTTGCGGACAACCTCCAGCCGTTCTCTCAAGCGCAGCATGCCGCCTGCGCCGGCTTCGCCCAGGCGCCTCAGGCAGTTCTCGACGATGATCACCGCACCGTCCACGATCAGCCCGAAGTCCAGGGCTCCGAGGCTCATGAGATTGGCGCTGACCCGGCTCTGCACCATCCCGGTGATGGTCATGAGCATAGCCAGCGGAATGACCGCGGCGGTGAGCAGTGCGGCGCGCACGTTGCCCAACAGGACAAAGAGCACCACGATGACCAATAGTGCCCCTTCCAGGAGATTTGTGCGCACGGTGACCAGTGTCTGGTCGACCAGTTCGGTGCGGTCGTAGACTGTCGTCGCCGTGATTCCTGGCGGCAGGCTAGGCTGGATTTCCTCCAGTCGGTCGGCGACTGCGCTCGCGACGGTCCGGCTGTTCTCGCCGATGAGCATGAACACCGTACTCATCACTACTTCGCGCCCGTTCTGGGTCGCCGCGCCCGCTCGAAGTTCGCTGCCGATGCCAACGGTGGCGACATCGGCGATCCTCACCGGTACGCTGTCGCGTTCGCTGATGACGACATCGGCAATGTCCTGCATCTCCTCCGCGCGCCCGGGCACGCGCAGCAGCCACTGCGCGCCGTTGTATTCGATGAACCCGGCGCCGCGGTTGTCGTTGTTGCGCCTGAGGCGATCCAGCACGTCGGCGTAGGTCACGCCGAAGGCCAGTAGTTTGGTCGGGTCCGGCGCCACCAGAATCTGCTTCTTGTGGCCGCCGATGGGATTCACCTCCACGACCCCCGGCACACGCAGAAGCTGCGGGCGAATGATCCAGTCGTGGACCGTTCGCAGGTCCGTGGGCGTCACCGGTGTGCCGTCGGCGTTGAGCGCGCCCGGCTCGAAATCGACGGTAAACATGAAGATCTCGCCCAGTCCCGTGGCGATGGGTCCCAGGGCGGGTTCAAGCCCCGTGGGAATTGCCGACTTTGCCGCGTTCAGGCGTTCCCCCACCTGCTGACGGGCAAAATAGATGTCGGTGCCTTCCTGGAAGACCACCGTGATCTGGGAGAGTCCATAGCGGGACAGGGAACGGGTGTATTCGAGCCTCGGCAGCCCGGCCATGGCGTTCTCGATCGGAAAAGTGACGCGCTGTTCAACCTCCAGCGGGGTATAGCCGGGCGCGGACGTGTTGACGGTGACCTGTACGTTGGTGATGTCGGGTACCGCGTCGATGGGCAGACGGGAAAAATTCCACGCTCCCAGCATCGCGGCAAGCAGCACCAGCACGAGCACCAGCCCGCGTTGGGCGATGGAAAGCCGGAGAATCGATTCGAGCATGGTCCGATCCCCGCTCAGTGATCGTGGGCCGCGCCCGACTTTTCGATGTCGGCCTTGAGCACGAAGCTGTTCTCCGTCACGTAGCGGGTCCCGGGATCGAGGCCGCCCAGAACTTCGACCCAATCACCCGATGTCCGGCCCAGCTCGAGCATGCGAACCTCGTACTCGTCGCCGATCTGCGCGTAGACCACGGTGAAGTCGCGGAAGGTCTGCAGGGCGATGCGCCTGACTGCGAGCGGCACCTCGTACTCAGCGACCCTGACCTCAGCCGTAACGAACGTGCCGGGGGTCAGCGAACCGTCGCTGTTGTCGAGCACGACCCGTGCCGAGACGGACTGATTGGCTGCGGAGAATACGTCGAGGTAGGAGATGGCGCCCGCCTGGCGTGCGCCGCCCGAGGCCGGTGTCACGATCACCTGCGAGCCAAGCTGAATGCGTTCCCGGTCGCCCGGAAAGACCGCAAGTTCCGCCCACACGGATGATGTGTCGACGATGGTGAACAGCTGCCTCCCGGCGGTCTGCTCCCCCGGATTGGCGATTCGCTCGGTAACCACACCGGAAATGGGGGCATTGATCGGGTACGACTGCAGGCTCTCGTTGCTTTCTACCGAGGCCAGGAGCTGGCCCTCGCTCACGGCCTCTCCCGGCATGACGTGAACCGAGAGGATCGCACCGTTGAACCGTGCACTGACCGCCCGCACCCGGTCCGTATCCGGCATGATGCGCCCGTAGAGCGTGACGGCTTCCTCGATGACGGCAGGTCCGGCAATGCCGGTTGCAAGCCCGAACGCCTCGGCCATCTCCGGGCTGATACGGGTGCGACCCTCGAAGTTGTCGTAGTCCCATCGATACGAACGGCGATCATGCGCAGCATCCACGCTGACAGCGAATGAATGGGGCTCGTAAACCAGGGCGGAGCCGCGCAGAAAGTCTGCCTGAGCCTGAAACCGGTGTTGATCGACGCGGTTGCCAAGGCGGGTCAGGGTCACGCTCAGATCCACTTCACGGGGATCCAGTGCCCGGCCGCCCCGGGTGGCCCAGGCACGAAACTCCGGAGGAACTCCGGCCTCGAAGACCGCAAGTTCGATGGCGAAGTCGCCATCCCTGAGCATCCGGCCGTTGTTGGGGCCGTGCTCGAAGTCTTCGGCCTCCATTGCCGCGCCCGTGTCCTCGGGCGGCGCGCCGCCGCAGGCCGCCAGCATCGAAAGCAACATCGCAGGCAGAATGGGTTTCCCGTTCATGACGGACCTCACTGTGCGCCGGCCGGGGACAGGACGGGGACCCCGGTGAGGCGCTCGATCTCGACGACGAGTCCATGGGCGTCGATGCTGGTTTCAAGCAGTTCGTTGCGGGCCTGCAGCAATTCAGACTGCACCGCGCTCAACTCGAAGTAGCTGCTGCGCCCCAGTTGGTAGGCCCTGCGCGTGTCCGCCAGCGCGCTTGCAAGCAGCGGTATCAAGCGGTCGCTCAGGGTCGCCGCCACGTCCACATCATGGAGAAGTTCCTGGTAGAGGACGAACAAGGCGGTTTCGATGCGCACGCGGGTCGCCCCCGCGTCCCCCGACGCCCGGGCCATGTCGGCGACAGTCTCCGCGATCCTTCCCTGGTGGCGACCCCTCCTTCCGACCGGCACGGTGATTTCTGCGACCAGCGCATAGTCGTCGGTCGCCCCAATGCGACGAACGCCGGCGCGGAGCTGCCAGTCCGGACGGCTGCGCGCCTGCGCGACGTGCAGCTCGGCTTCGGCCAGTCGGCGCTGGGACATGAAGAACGCAATGTCCGGATTGGCATCCACCCGGGACTGGAGCGTTTCCAACGGCTCCACGGCCGGAAGCGTCTGGACATCTCCCACGGCCCGGCCGAAATCCGGCTGCGTTTCGCCCCACTGCTCGCTCAGGCGGTGATTGGCCGAGACGAGGTCATGTTCGTAGTCCTCTTGAAGCAGATGGGCCCGCACCAACCCGGCTTCGGCCCGCGACAGCTCGGACTGCGTGGCGCCGCCTGCCTCAACGCGGGCGCGAACCGCTTCGACGGTTTGCTCGGCCAGGCGAATCGCCTCGGCGGCATTGACCAGGCGCGCCTGGAAGGCCAGGCAGGCCAGAAAACGCCGGGCCGTTTCGGCCGCGGCGTCCAGGTGCATCACCTGTGCTTCGACTTCGCGCAGCGAGATGTCGGCCCGTGCAGCGTCGATCTGACGAAGGCGGACACCACGTTCCAGAATCCAGACGATGGATAACGTGGCTTCCGCACCCCGCGCCCCACGAAAATCGTCGGTTCCCAGTGCATCGTTTATGGCCAGGTCGAGCGCCGGGTTGGGCGCGATACCGGCCTGATCGAACCGGCCCCGGGCTGCGTCGATCCGGTAGCCGTTTGCGGCCAGCGCCGGATTGGCGTCCAGGGTCCGTGCCACCGCCTCTTCCAGCGTTACGGACGGTGGCGTTTGCGCCATGACGGTGTGTGCGGCCGCGACCAGAGCGAAAGCCCAGAGTGCGAGCCACGCCCGGAAATATTGCGCGAATCGATCCAACATCGAAGGATCTCCAAAATGCATACAAGCTCACGCGCCGCGGGGCTCGCGGAGGAGGTCAGGCGATATGCGGACTGGACGCGGAGCGCAGGGATGGCCGCCAGCGCGACTTGCGTGTTGCGGTGCGAGGTTCGGAGTATCTCAAACTGCGCATGGCAAAAAGTGTATCACCCCTTTCGGCCCTCGCCAGGGGCTGGTCCGAATCCGTCACCTGGTATGGCCTCGACCGACTTCCTCCTGTGCGATTCCCATTCGTCACCCCATGCCCGGCGCACCAAAGAGAAGGGCCCTTGCGGGTTCTTTTCGGTCAACGACCCAACTTGGCCTAGAAGTTGAAATTGACTGTCGCGCCTATCTGACGGCGACCGGTCTTGCCCACGGGTCGGGCGCGCCGGCCATTGTCCAATGCTACGAAGACGTAACCGAATCCGGGACCGAAGTTGAGATAGTCCGGCTCATTGTCGAGGTTTCTACCCCAGATGGAGACGCCCCAATTCTCGTTGGGTGACGTGTATGCCAGACGCAGAGGCGTCTTGTTTCAGCACCGGGCGCAGACTGTAGATCTCGCCCGTGAACGTACTCCTGGCTGCACGGTCCGCCGCACTGGCCATACAGCTAGGAATTCCGATCTCCTAGCCTTGGACCTTTTTCACCTCCCGGGTACCCCTACTACCCGGCACAATCGCGCACCGCTTGGCCAATCTGGCAAACTTTTCCGATTCCCCATCGAGGCGTATTGGGAGTCAGTGCATTAACATGCCCGGCTGAAGCTCCGATCCAGGGGCGGGCCAAGCGGTTGCGACAGTAGCGCGAGATTGGGGAACGCCAATGACCATCAAACCACTTCGTGGCGTGGCCGTCGCGTTCGTTGCATCACAATTCCTGATCGGCATAACGGCGCTCGTTGCCGTCAACGAGAGCGCAATGGGCGTTGATGCGTCGGAAGCGGAAGCGCCGGCGATTCAATCCGAACAGTCGAAGGAGCCCGTCCGTAGGATGACGTCATACCCGCAAAGAGGAACCATGGAGTATCACCCGGACTTTCCGTCCGAGTACGTAGCGCCGCGCCCTGTGGAGGTTTGGCTGCCCGAGGGCTACGACCCGACATCGCCTGACCGGTATCCGGTCCTCTATGTGCACGACGGCCAGTTCATCTTCCACCACGGTCGGACGCCGTTCTCGGGAACGGATTGGCTCTGGGATGTGGACACGACCATGGCGAGGCTCATCGAGGATGGCGAAATCCCACCGGCCATCGTTGTTGCTGTCTGGGCGCAACTGGATGCAGATCCCAACCGGGGGATGGAATACATGCCACAAAAGCCCGTCACCGACGAGGTATGGGAACGGATGGCTGTTAAACACCCGAAGATGAAAGGCGGGAAGATCGTCTCCGACAACTATCTGAAGTTCCTGGTCGAAGAACTCAAACCGTTCATCGATAAGACCTATCGAACCCAACCGGATCGAGCGAGCACCTTCGTCATGGGCTCCAGCATGGGCGGGTTGATCTCAGCCTATGCCGTGGCCGAGTATCCCGACGTCTTTGGTGGCGCGGCCTGCCTGTCCACCGATTGGACGATCGGCAATGGCGTGGTGGTTGCCTGGTACAGGGACCATTGGCCTGATGCCGGCGTACACCGGATCTATTTCGATCATGGCACCGAGACCTATGATGCGAATTACGGCCCCTATCAATCGAAAATGGACGAAGTGATGCGAAGCAAGGGATATCGATCCGGTGAGGACTGGATCACGCGTCGCTTCGACGGTGCCGATCACTCGCCTGGAGCGTGGCGAGAGCGTGTTCATATTCCGTTGATGTTTTTGTTGGGCAATCGGTAGGGCTTTTCGGGAAGGTTCACTCAAATGGGAGCATCTGTTGTGAGTTGGACTGGCAAATCACTCGTCTTCTGGGGAGCGATAGCGCTGTCCGTACCGTCAATGGCCGACAAGCCCAACGTGATACTGGTGATGTCCGACGATCACGGTTGGACGCAAACCGGCTACTACGGTCACCCGCTCCTCAAGACGCCGAACCTCGACGACATGGCGGCAACCGGTTTGCGGATGGATCGGTTCTATGCGACTGCCCCCATGTGCTCACCAACCCGCGCCGCCGTATTGACCGGCCGGTCCAACGATCGGACTGGTGTTTTCGTGGTGGGTGATCCGATCAACAAGCAGGAAATGATGTTGTCCACGGCTTTTAGGGAGGCCGGCTATTCCACCGCGCACTTCGGCAAGTGGCATCTGAACGGGAGCGGAAACCCCGATCACCTGATCCCAGCAAGCGACCCGCTCAGTCCCGGGGAACTTGGCTTCGACTACTGGCTGAGCATCTCCACGCAATTCAACCTGAACCCGGTGCTGAGCCGAAACGGCGTCCCGGAACAGTTCGAAGGTGACGGTTCCGAGGTGATCGTTGACGAAGCACTCAAATTCATTGCCCGGGAAACCAAGAAGGATCGCCCAGTGTTCGTGGTGGTCTGGTACTCGACGCCTCACCGGATCTTCGACGCGACAGAGGCGGATGTTGCCCCCTACCTGGACCGCACCGATAGGAGTTCGGCCCTGCAGCTCGGCGAATTGGCGGCCATGGATCGGTCCATTGGAACCCTCCGGCAAGGACTTCAAGACCTCGGAATCGCGAAGGACACCCTCGTCTGGTTCACCAGCGACAATGGCGGACTCACCGATATCGACTATGGGGAGCACCTGGGAGTCCACCCCGACTCCACCGGGCACCTGCGGGGATTCAAGAAGGATCTCTACGAAGGGGGTATACGCGTGCCGACGATCATCGAGTGGCCGGGGACCATCGAGCCCCGGGTTTCGCATTATCCGTCCGCCACGACGGACATCTTTCCGACGTTGATCGATGTCGCGGGTCTCGATCCGAATTCCATCAATCCTGTGAACGACGGTCTTTCGCTGGCGTCCGTCCTTGCGAACGACGAGCCCGCGCGGCGCGAAGAGCCGTTGGGATTCAGGTGCACCGCCGGACGGGCATGGTTGGATAACGACTGGAAGCTGGTACGGAACTACACGAGTGGCGAGGACGGCGAATTCGAACTCTACAACGTCGTCGGCGACCCGTCGGAGTCCAGCAACCTGATCAGACAGCGACCGGACATCGCCTCTCGAATGGTTGCAGAACTCAGCGTTTGGGAAGCGAGTATCGAGAGGAGCATCGCGGGGGCCGACTATCCGGAAGAGTCCGGTGACGATGAATGATCGTCAGTCGTCGATGGCCGCGCCAATCGCCTCTGCAATCCTCAACGGCATTTCCGTGAGTTGCTGAACCATGATGACCGCGGCCAACTCCTCTTTGGGATCCGTCCAGGAGACGGTTCCGGCAGCACCACCCCAGCCGAAGGCCCCCGTGCTTCGGCCCGTGTTCGCCACCTCCGGATCCACCGTGATGGATACCGTGTAGCCAAAAGCAACGCCAGCGCCACCTTTTCCGCCGTTGTCGAAGAGGTCGCCCGCCTGGTTGGTGGACATCATCTCGACCGACTCCGGTTTGAGCAGCCGATTGCCGAACAGTTCGCCCTTGTTGACCAGCATCTGCTCGAAATGTAGGTAGTCGCGGGCAGTGCTGACGAGGCCCCACGAACCCGAAAAATAGGTGGTGGGCGTGCCAGCCTTGCCTTCGACGAACACCAGCATGCGATGCAGTTTGTCTTTCGGCACGATCCAGTGCGTATCCTTCATGTCCAGCGGGTCGAAGATGCGTTTCTGAACGAACTCGTTGAATGGCATGCCGGATACGATTTCGATGACTCTCGCGACCACATCGAGGCCACCGCCGTAGCCCCAGCGTGTTCCCGGCTGAAAATTAAGCGGCCCTTCGGCGACTATCGGTATCCATGTGGCCAGGGTGTCGCCTTCGTGCTGTATCTCCCGAGTCCTGCCGAGGGCTCTACCCGAGATTCCGGAGGTGTGCGTTAGCAGATCGTGAATGGTGACGGGACGATGGGCGTCGACCAGTCGATACCCGGGTTCTTTCTCGAAACCTTTCTTGCCGCTGGTTTTCTTGTCGGCCTTCTCGTCGAGGACAGCCACCTTGATGCCCTTGAACTCGGGGATGTATTTCTCGACGGGATCAGACGGACTGATGAGGCCCTCCTCGATCACCATCATCGCCGCAACACCCAGGATCGGCTTGGTGGATGAAGCCATGTGGAACATCGCATCCTTCTGCACGGGCTCTTGGTTGGAGACGCCCTGTGCCTCGAAATAGACCACCTTGCCACGCCGGGCGACACCGACTACGGCGTACTGTATGCGGCTTTCGTCGATGAACTTCTGGACAACGTCGCTGACCTTGTCCAGTCGAACTCCCGACATTCCCACCTCTTCCGGCGTTGCGCGAGGCAACTCAAGCGTGGTGGCCATAGATGCTTCCTTTTCCTGCTGGTCGCCGATCTCACTGCCTGTGGCGGAGGTTGCGCCTCCTGCTGAAATCAGCACGAGCAAGAGGACGAGGGGCATCGCGGATCCTGTCATTGAACCGTATCTCGGTAGGGAATGGGAGCGGGACGAGTATAGAACGCCTCGCTGGACGGCGAGGCTCACAACACACAAATGAGGCACATACCTTAGGTTAAAGCAGGAAGTTGTCATAACATGGCTAAACGAAGAGGTGTTCTGGGGAACCCCCATGAAACCGGCGGAACGTCCGCTCCGCCCAACACCCTGACAACCTGTTGAAAAACAGTATTATTTCTCTGCCAATTGCGATTGGCGTCAGTAAGAACTTCATCCATCAATCAGAGGAGATCCGGTGAAAGTAGTGTTGCAGGGCGGGGCCCGGGACCGACAGAAAGAACTTTACGAGGCGGCGGGAATCGAGGTCAGCGACGGCGGCTGCCGGACCGAGGACGAGATGATCGAAATGATCGGCGACGCCGACGGTGCGCAGGTGGGCATCCTGCCGCCGACGACGCGGCGAGTGATGGAGTCCTGCCCGAACCTCAAGGCGGTCAGCCGTTTCGGCGTCGGCGTGGATTCCATCGACCTTGAAGCGGCTACGCAGCTCGGGGTAATGGTGTGCAACGTGCCGGGTTCGAACACCACCGAGGTCGCCGATCATGCGATGTCGCTGCTGTTGTCGATGACCCGGCGCCTGTACGATGCCGTCACGAGCACGCGCGCCGGTGCCTGGGCGGACGATCCGGCCTCGCGGGGCACCTTCACCACGTCCATGCGTCGGTTGGCCGGTCACACTGTCGGCATCGTGGGCTTCGGCAACATCGGTCGCGCGTTTGCCAACCGCGCACGGGGATTCGGGGTCAACCGCATTCTTGCCTATGACCCGTACGTCAACCAGCTTGCCGGCGACCTGTACGGCGTGACGCTGGTGGACTTCGAGACGCTGACCGCCGAGGCGGACTACATCACCATTCACAGCGCGGCGACGGCCGAGTCCCAGTACCTTTTCGATGCCGAAACCTTCAAGCGCATGAAATCCACAGCGTTGCTGGTCAACACCGCCCGAGGACCCATCGTCAGTGAGGAAGCGCTTGCCGATGCCCTGGAAGCTGGCGAAATCGAAGCCGCCGCACTCGACGTCACGGAAATCGAACCATTGCCTTCCGACAGCCGGCTCCTGCGTCTTCCGAATTGCTACGTGACGCCGCACGTCGCCGCCATGTCTCCGGTGTTCATCGCGGAAACGTCCGTCATGCAGGCGGAGAACATCATCTTCGTCCTGACCGGCAAGAAGCCGCACGGCCTGGCGAATCCCGAAGTGATCAAGACCATCGCGATCATGCGACACACGGATCCGGGCCGCTGGGCCGACGTGCCGGACGTCTCCACGGCACTGCAGATCTAAGCCGCCGAGGGCTTCCATTCAGTCCAGCGAGATTTTCCGACTACATGCAGGTGGAGGGCATGAAGGACTCGTTGCGCGGGAGTTTATGATATCGGATGGGTCGTGGATAAGGCACTTCCCGTGTCGAGCAGATACTACAGGGAGGCTAGGCGCTCGAAGGTGTCAGGGTATTTCTCCGCCATGAGGATGAGCGCCGTGGCCGAGTGAGGCGGGCTGGACCTGCCCTGTTCCCACCCTTCAACGGTGCGGACCGGGACCCGGATCATGTGGGCGAATACGGCCCTGGAGATGTCCAAGCTGGCACGGATCCTGCGGATGGCGTCCGGTGTGAGCTCGGGGAGCGGCCGGGGTTCAACGTGGGTGGTTCGGAGCGTCCGCCTGCCCGACCGGTGCTCTCTGATTTCGCGGAGGCCGTCGAGCACCTCTGCCGCGATGTTGCGTTCATCCATTGTCGATTTCCTCCACGGCCTTGCGCCACGCGTCGCGTTCCGCCGACGTCAGATCGGCCTTCGCGCCTTTCCCATAAAGTGTGAGCATGTAGATGTGGTCCTCCTTCGCTAGCCAGTAGTAGATCACGCGGCTACCGCCGCGCTTCCCGCGTCCCGTGGCCGCCCACCGGATCTTCCGTATGCCACCGGAGCCGCGTATGACGTCGCCAGCTTCCGGGTGGGTGCTCAGGAAGGTCTGCAGAGCCCCGTAGCTGTCGTCGTCGAGATGTCTGGGCAGTAGCCTGGTGAATGTCGATGTCTCTATGAACAGCACGGTTCACAACTATACGTTAACCACGTAGGTCGGGGAAGGTGTCCGAAACACCGACGGTCGATGCGATGGCGAGACGCTACCCACCCTGCGGGAAACGCCTCGACTGGAGGACTGGTAGCGGCAGTGTGGGTTTGGTTAGCGGGGTTCGCTCAGATACGTCAGTTTCTCGCCAACGCGTTGCAGCCCCTGGAAAGGCATGTTCCCCTCCATGCAGTTGGTCTCCCGGTACACTTCGGCCCGATAGGTCGGCTGGGCGTCCAGCGAGATCGTTTTCATGTCGTAGACGTCGTATACGGCCTTGTAGCGACCGGTCTTCCTATGGTGACGTAGGCACTTCCGATAGCGGAGATCATCGTATTCCTCTCCAGGTGGCGTGAAGCAGTAATACCGGCCGAACTGTCGGAAGAAAAGCATGTTGTCGCCCTGGAAGGTGATGCTACCCAGTCTTCCGACATCGGACGCAGATGCGCCTTCTCCAACCACGCTGACCAGCCTCGGCAAGTGCTGCGGCGGATAGCCCGCGGTGCGATACCTGAATACGGTATCGCCGATCTGGGTGTCCAGCACGTGGAAGTTCCATCCATGCACGCCCAACCACCGGCCGTTGTCCGATAGGGACATCCTGCCGGAGAACTCTTCGAGGTCTAGCGTCCTGCTCCACACGACATCAATGGTGGCATTGGTGGCGTCGAACGTGCGTCTGGTGAGTCTCCACCTGCCGTCGGACATCAGGTCTCCCGATCGATGCGCGAAATAGCCCTCGCGGCGCGAAATGAGCACTGCGCCGAAGTCATCTTCTACGGCAACTCGCCCGACTGGTCCGTCGTTGCGGGGGTAGAACCAGTAGGTCCCTATGCCCATGGCATCGGCGCGCGTGGACTGAAACATGATCTCGCTGGTGTCCAGGGTGTAGAACATCATGTGATCACGCTCGTATGGGTTGACCGGCGTCATACGGGTACCCAGGTCGAAGTAACGCTCTTTGCCGAGTTCAAGGTCATGCACAACCAGCCGGGAGGCACCGCCGGCAATCGGTTCATGGACCGCGAATGACGAACCATCGTGCGCCACGAGGAAGTCCCAGGCCTTGTCCGAGTCATACGCAATTTGCTCGCCTACGTACACGCGCACAGGTTCGGGTGAGGCCACCGGACGAAACTGCTTGGAGTTGAGGCGAAGATCTCCGAGCCCTACTACGGGGGTGCCGTCCTGCTGCCGTCCCAGCCGGAATTGGTGAGGCCTGAACGGCAGGGTCCCCGCCACCAAGCTGCCTCCACCGTCCACAACGGAAAACCTGGCGCCCGTTTCTGACCTCACGACCACCACCGCGGAGCCGCTGGCGGCGCCCCGCCCGGCCAACATGGTGCACTCGAGGTTGCCGAGAACTTCGCGGGGTTTCAGGACCGCCGATTCGAGAGAGGGTTGGGCGACCGTGCGGTTCGTATCGGCCAGGGCTGCTGGTGCCAGCCACAACAGCCAAATGGCGGTAACGCCAATGCCAGCAGGTGGCCGCGGGGTCACGGATGTTCCGCTCGCAGTTGGTCCGTCAGTAGTGCCGTGTCTTGCCTTTTGCTCGCGCCCAACTTTCGACCCGCCGCCCGCCGAAATCTTGGAAATCTCCTATATTCGGCGCCCGGATACCGCATCCCGCGTGCCTTCAAACAGTTCGTCCGGATCCAGGGCGAGCGCATTGAGGTCAAAGGCCTCTCTGGAGTCCCGATAGGCATCCACGAATCCGCGTCGACCTGTGGAGAGCGGTTCGAATGTTCGGCGTCCAACCAACACGGCGACGAGTTCGCCGCATCGCGTCAGCTCCACCGTTCGGCCGTTTTCAGCTTCCCGAATCAGGCTCGGGAGGTTGCCGCGGGCATGTGCAATTGAGTACTGCTGGGTCATCGTTCGGGTCAACACGTTCATCAGTTCATACATCAGACTCTATCAACGGACGACGTCGAGATCGGTTGCTCCGCGGTATCAACTCGTGACTTGGCTTTCGAGCAACTTGGCAACTTCCTCGTGGCTCCTGCGTTTAGCCCAGGCCAACGGGCTCGCCCAGGCTGGCACCCCGGGCAGCGCCGGATCGAAACCGTTCGCCAACCCGAAGCGGACGAATTCGGTTTGTCCACGTCGCGCCGCCCAGCCGAGGGGCGTGGTGCGGTACTCCTCGTCGATGGCGTTGGGGTCGGCGCCGTAGCTGAGAAACAGTCGTGCCGCATCGATGTCGCCCTTCTCGGCGATGTAGTGCAGCGGGCGTACCTGCTGCCAGTTGGGCAGGTTGGGGTTCATCCCGTGGTCGAGTAGTAACCGGGCGAGGTCGAGTGATCGCCACAGGTAGGCCTGGCAGTAGGTGACCGAGGCGGGGAGACGCAAGCCGCGCGCCAGCATGAGGCGGACGAGTGCGTCGTGGCCCGCGGACACCGCCATGGTGAAACCCTCCGTTACGCGCATCTCGTCGAACAGTTCGGGTTTCGTGTCGAGCAGGGCGGCGATGGTGTCGATGTTGCCCTCGTGGAAGTGCATCGCCAGTGGCATGCGTCCTCCGTGTCGGTAGAGGAGGGCGCGCATTTCCTTGTTCGGCGTCCCGGTGGGTGTCCCCGACGACTCCACGTCGGCATTGGGATCCGCGCCCGCATCGAGGAGCATCTGCGCGACTTCGAAGAAACCGAGATGTGCCGCCGCCCACAGGGCGTAACCCTTCGGGCAGTTGGGACCTTCGTCGAGATTGGGATCCGCCCCCGCGTCGAGTAGGCGCTTGACGATGCCAATATGGTTGCGCTCGGCGGCGGCTGAAAGTGGCCGCTTGCCGCCCGGTTCCTGCTCGTTTGCAAGACCCGCATTCGATGCCAGCAGTTCGCCCACGCGCTCCTCCTCGCCCAGGGCGGCGGCGACGGTAATCGAATAGCGCGCCCCCCGCTCGAGCAACTGGCGGGCGATGGCATAGTCGTTGCGCTGCTGCCAGTAGGGATGGTGCCAGAGCGCCAGAACCACCGGCCGGAATCCGGTGCCGCCGAGACGGTCGTCGCTGCTGAATCCCGACGCATCGATCTCAGCACCGAGGTCGATGAGACGGTCGACAAGGTCCGCGCGACCGGCTTCGACGGCGAAGTGCAAGGGTCTCCGGCCCAGGTGATCGCCGCGATTCACCAGGTCGGGTTCTTTCGCGAGGAGCTCCTCCACAGTGTCGGCATCGCCGGCGGATACGGCGTCATGGATAGCGTGGCGGGCGCCGGAGGAGGAGACACGACGTCCCAACTCGTCGCGCAGAAAGTTGGCGACCTCGTCGTGGCCGCGGTCGAGGGCCATTTGAAGGAGGGTTTCCTGCGCGTACAGCGAGCGGTGGAATATATCCGCGCCAGCGTCCAGGAGCGTGCGCGTGGCGTCCAGATGGCCCTCGCGCACCGCCAAGTGCAGCGGCGGCGTGTACCAGAACTCCGCCCTGACCAGCGTCGGGTCGTCTTCGAGCATCGCGCGCAGCCTGGCGGTGTCTCCGTCGCGCGCAGCGTTCAGTAACTGCCAGATCGTTTCGCCCAGCCAACGTCCGGTCCATTCCAGCGCATCCGGATCAAGTTCAAAGGGGCGTATGAGGTTGGGCCTGGCTAGGGAATCAGTGCTTCTGCGCGACATGGAATCAGCCATTGGGATCAGTTGGTCAGGCTTCTATAATGCACGCATGAACGGTAGCAAATCGACGACCCGGCAGCGCTCCCATTCGCAATCGGGAGTTGACTTGACGATGCTCCGATGGATGGCATCAAAGACTCCGGAAGAACGCCTTCAGATTCTGCAGAGCAACGCGAACGCCCTCCTGAACCTTCGGAATGGCAGAAAACGGAGCTGACTTTTCCGCCATCCTGGGTGTGCTCGCGCGCCACGAGGTTGAGTTCATCGTTGTCGGCGGTGTTTGCGCGGTGCTGCTCGGTGCGCCGGTCGCGACCTTCGATCTCGACATCGTTCACTCCAGAACACGAGAGAACCTGGACCGGCTCGCAAGCGCGTTGGGAGAACTGGATGCGCACTATCGCGAACATCTGCCCCGACACGTCAGCCCCGCCAGGGAAGCACTGGCGAAGTCGGGTCATCATCTCCTGCTAACAAGCTTCGGTCCGTTGGACGTGCTGGGTTCGATCGGCGAGGACGACGACTACCCAACGCTGTGGAGCAGATCGCAAGGCGTACAGCTGGATCGGGATGTCAGTGTCAGAATTCTGGACCTCGACACCCTCATCGAGGTCAAGCAGAAAACTGCGCGCGCCAAGGACAGCTACATGCTCGAAATACTTCGGGCAATGAGGGAGGACTTGCCGGAATAGAGCCCGCCGCGCGCGGTCGCTACAGTCCTTCTGGCCCGCAGTCGTTCTTCAGGTATTCGATCAGCGCGGTGTAGAACGTGATCTTGTGGTCGTAGAAGAGCGTGTTCGAGAAGTGATCGGCGCCTTCCAGTTCCACGTACTTGTACGACTTGCCGTGCTTGTCCAGTTCCTTCAGGTACTTGTTCGCGTGGTCCACCGGCACACGCTGGTCGACGTCGCCGTGGACGATCAGCATCGGTACGTTCACCTTCTCCACGTCTTCGATGGGTGACATGCTCCTGAGCCATGTATTCACAAAGGCGAGGCCTTCGGCGCCATCGATGTTGTCGCGGAAGTAGTTGACCTGCATCATCCGGTCCGCGACCGCAGCACCCGCGACCGTGCACTGGTAGATCTGCGGGGTGCGCGCTGCGGCGACCAGCGCGGCGTAGCCCCCGTAGGACCAGCCGAACATGGCCATCCGGTCCGGGTCTGCCAACCCCTCCTTGACCAGGTACAGGGCGCCGTCGTCCTTGTCGTCCTGCATGGCGTAGCCGCCTTCGCCGCCTTCCTTGAACGCGGCGGTGTAGAACTCCATCCCGTAGCCCTGGGAGCCGCGATATTGCGGCTGCAGCACGAGATATCCGTTGTTGGCCAGCAGCTGCGCCCATTCGTCGAACAGGATGGTCTCGTGCACGAACGGGCCGCCGTGCGGCATGACCACGAGGGGGAACGGCGGTTCGCCCTGCGGAACGGTGATGAAGCCGGGAATCGTCAGGCCATCCCGGGACTTGTACTCGATGCGCTTGAGGTCCGCGAGATCCTCGCCGCGGAGAAGGGGCTTGCGGCTACCGATGGGTTGGAACTTGCCGTCCTTCAGCAGGTAGTAGGTGCCCGGGTCTCTCGGTCCGTTGTTGGTCACGACCATCGTCGCGCCGTCGCGGGAACGGCTGACGATCCGCACGTAGTGCGCGTAGGGAACGATGCTCTCGAGTTGCGCGTAGGTCGCGGCCTCGAGCGCGGAATCGGCATCTTCGAAGTACTCGACGTGGTACTTGTCCTTGAAATAAACGACCCCGGTGACCTTGCCCATATGAGTCCATCGGTTGCTGTGTCGGCGAACGCCAAGGATGTCCACGTCAGAGCGGCGGTAGATCGGCTCCATGGCCTTGGTGTTGAGGTCGAGGGACCACAACCCGTAGGTATCCTCGCCGTTCAGGGCCGTCACGAGGATGCTGTCGGCTTCCATGTCGTCGACGCCGTCGATCCCGAAGAACCCGAACTCGTCCTCGTGCTGGCGATGCACCTCCTCCCAGCCCGACGTGCCGGGCCGGCGCGTGTACCAGACAAAGGACTGCGCGTTCCTGTCGAAGCCCTGGGTAAACCGGGGTTTCCCCTCCGCATCGAAGAAGATGCGCCCGGTTGTGGGCCTGCCGCGAATGAGTAAGGTTGTCTTTCCGGTCTTGAGGTCCATGATGTGGTAGGAGCGGGACCGGTACGCGTCCTTCGACCTTGCGCCCGGACCCTGGGTGTCCGTCGGAAAGTACTCGATGATGATCTTGTCCGGTTCGTCGGGAAGGACGTGGGCCACCTGAATATTGCGGTTGCCCAGTTCGGTCGTCTTTTTCTTCGGCACGTCAAGGATCGCGAACTTGAACTCGTAGACGCCTTGGTTGAAGCCCTCGATCCTGTCGCGGACCTTCTGGCGCAATATGAAAACCAGCGCTTCGTCGCTCACCCAGTCGTACTGGACGATCTCCATGGGGTCCGCGTCGAGCCGGAACGGCTCCTTGGAGAGATCGGCCGCCTCGTACACCTCGATGATCGGGTTGGCCCCGCGCGTCGGAATCCGCATCGCCCCCATGTAGGTGCCGTCCCTGGATAGCGAGACGTTGCTGATGGTTGCGCGTAGTGCCCAGTTTTCGAGCGGATAGGGTTCCGGCGGCGCTTCGGAGGCGCCGACCACCAGGCTGCCGAGGCATAGCGCGGCGGTGAGCGTGTTACGCATGCCGACCGCGCGCTTCCCTTCCATCATCGCTTTCTGTCCTCCAACTACAACGAAGCGCTCCATGCGTGCCCTTATAGAGAGCCCACCCCTCCAAGCAGGTACCTGACGTTCAGGAAGTACCCTTTGCCGAGGTAATCATAACCATAGCCGATCGGCGCGTTGTTCACGGACAGGACCTCGTCGCCGTCGACCCTCGGCGGCGCCTCGTCGAACACGTTGCGGATACCGCCGCGGATCTGCCACGCGTCGCCCCTCCGACGGAGGGAGATGCTGTGCATGAAGTACTCTTCGGCGAAACCCACGTCCCGGCACAGGAGGTCATCCGGCGGCCCGAAGCAGGTATCGGACAATCCAACGATGGCGTCTTCCCAGTCGTCGAGAAAGTCGGGGTCTTGGGCGACGCTGCCGAGGTAGATCGTGGTCCACGCGAATCTCCACTTGCCGTAGTCGGCGCGGACGATTAACTGTCCGGTCAGTTCGTTGTAGCCCCACTCCCTGGCGTCGTCGTCGAAATCCTCGACTCCCTGTTCGTTGGTGAAGAGGTCCGAAGCTTCGATCTGACGGTGCATGTTGAGGTCGACGGAGACATCGATGGCCCGCCCGAAGATCGTCCAGGAATCATCGTAGGCGACGTTCAGGTCCACGCCACGGTGGATTTCACTGTCGCGATTTATGAAGCTCCGGTCGATGAAGTCCATGAACGGCTCCACGGGATCCGATTCGCGCTGGATGCGATCGCAGAACGAACTGACGTTGTTCGGCGAGTTGTAACAGTCGTAGACGATGTAGCCCGGCGATGGCTCGATGATCGAATCCGTCACCTCGATCTCGTAGTAGTTCATGCCGATGGACAGGTCGAAGGCGTTGGTGAACGGTTGTTCGAAGGCGAAGCCTGCGGACAGGGACTCCGAGCCCTCTTCGTCGAGGCCTGTATAACCGCCCGCCCCGACTTCCACGCTGTAGGTGTTGAACCCGTTGTTGTGGGCCACTGTCGGATCGACGCCGTTCGCCCGGCAGTTGTCTAGTACGATCTGCTCGCGGGAGTCGTTCTCCGGAATATATTCGTTGTTCAACTCATTCAGGGCATTGCCTGGAATCAGGCACGGGTCGTAGACGTTGAGAAACCCGGTCTGCGGAACGATGAAGAGTTCCCGCAGGTTCGGCGCGCGGTAGGACGTGCCGGTGGTGGCGCGGAACAGCAGCGAATTGACGGGTCGGTACGCCATCTTGTAGGAGTGCGTCCAGGCGCCGCCGTAGAACTCGTCATCCGTGTATCGCGCGGAGACGTTGAACACCAGTTCCTCTGCGGCGGGCTGCCCCGCGATCACCGGGATCTCCAGTTCGCCGAAGAACTCCCGGGTGTACTTGTCGCCGATGGCACCGCCGTCGGCAAAGTAACCGAAGAAGAGCCCGTCGCGGGCGACGTTGTCCGGAATCGAATCGAGGTCATCCAGGCGGTACTCGATACCGATCCCCCCCACGATCCAGTCGGAGGGGAGCTGGAACACGTTGCCGGTCATGTAAAAGGAGACCAGCGTCTGGTTGTAGACGGTCTCGAAGTCGCGGTCGTCGAAGAGGTAATTTCGCTCCTCGGCGGTGGCGAAATGGCCGACGACGCTCTCAGGATACAGGGACGGCGCGAACATGTTGACGGGGACGCAACCCGCTGCGGCATCGGATGCGAGTTCCACTCCCAAGTCGTTTTCGCAAGGCGTATTGGTTGTCGAATACCACCCTAGAGACAACTCGAGCCGGTCCTCCCGGATGCCGGGTCGCCTGTTCGTGCCGTCCGACGTGGAATGCACGATGCCGAAGTCGAAACTCCAGTTGCTGAGGCTACCGAAATCCAACCACGGCAGGTCGCCCTCAACACCTCCCACCATTCGGGTGTAGGCGATTTCAGCGAAGGACTGGGTGCGGTCGCCGCGCACGGAGACGATAGGCAGAGTGGGCTGTGGCCCCAGCGGGGGGCTGATCAGACCGAAGATCGGGTTGAGCACCGTGGGCGTGCAGAGTGACTGAGGAAGCCCGTACCTGCCGGCGCACAAGCCGGCGAAATTGGCGCTGAACTGACTTACAAAGTTCGGGTTGGTCATGAGGGCATTCCAGGCGAGCCCGCAGTCGACGCCGTTCTCGGCTTCGGGGTTGCAGATGTTGAACGGGTTTCGCGCGGGTACTCGCGGAAACAGTTGAAACGCGCCGGAATCGCTCCAGAAGTCGCGCTTGACGTGGAGAAACTCGAAGAACGGCGTGAGGTTCATGTCGCCCTCGAGCGTGTACTCGCCGTAGGCCATGACGGAGGTCTGCGATACGTCGGGGCGAAGGTGTGCGAACTGCTCCCGGCCGTTGATGTCGTGGTTCCGGAAGGAGACGTCCGTCCTGCCGTCGCCGTCGCCGTCGACGCCGATCGAGCCGTACAGGGACGACTCCGAGAAGTTCGGCCAACCTCCGTTGCTATAGCCCGGCGTGTAGTAAATGCTCCCTGCACGGGGAACACTGACCCGTCTTGCGAGGGAGCCGAGAGCACAATCGTCCCAATCCATGCCGTACACGGTGGAGTAGAACACCTCCTGTTGGCGCCTCTGCCCGGATTGGTCGATTTCTTCGTGTTGACTGCAACCCGCGGTCCATGGGCGATCGGCAAGAGTAATGGGTTCCAGGTTTCTCCATTCGACGGCAGAACCGACAAAACCGCGGTCAAAATTCTTGCCCCAGGTCAGCGTCGCGACAGAGGATCCCCCGCCGTCGTGCTTGTAAACCGTCGGGGTCACGTCGATCTCGAAGCCATCGAAGTCGTTGCGCAGGATGACGTTGGCGACGCCGCCGATGGCATCGGAACCGTAGACCGACGATGCGCCGTCGAGCAGTATGTCGTACTGTGCGGCGAGTGAACCAGGAATGAGTCCGACGTCAGGACTGACCGGCGCGCCCTCGAGACCGGCGGGCGACATGCGGCGGCCGTTGATCAGAATCAGGGTGCGGTTGCCGCCCAGGCCTCGAAGGCTAACCTCGGTGGAGCCGGGACCGTTGTCGAGCACGTAACCCTGGAACGTAAGGTCGACTTGGTTGCCGCCCGATGCGGTCGATTCGCGCAGGATGTCACCTGCGTCGATCAGGCCGGCTTCACGCGACGTTTCTGCCGTGATGATCTGCAGCGGCGCGATGCTGGAATAGGTGTCGCGTTTCAGCCGCGAGCCGGTGACGACAACGAGTTCGTCGGCCATCGGCTCCTCGTCTTCGGCTGTGGGCACCACCTCTTCGACTTCGATAGTGGGGGCCTCTTCTTCCTCGGCCGCTTCGGCACCTTCGTCTTCCTGCGCAAGAATTTGCGGCGAAAAGGCGATCAGGCAGCCTGATAGAACGACGCGGACCACGTTGTGCATCCACGGTGTTTGCTGGTTTTCGGTTGCGTCCACTGTTTCCCTCCTTGTCGCTCCCATTGTGTGGGGCAACGTTCGGTCGCCGACATGTTTGGCCGGACGACGTCAACGCAGTTTACCGTCGTGTCTTTCCCCTCGAACTCGGCTTCACCCAAATTTCACGGGATGACAGCGCGGTTGCGCCGAACATTACACCCCACGAAGCGTTTTCGCACGCAAATTCGAGCAATATTCCGACAGAACTTGAAGCAATTCCGACACATTCGGAAGCGTTGTCTCCCGGGAAGCGCGGAGTGTTTTCGTGCAGCGCGGAATCCGGACGAACGGATGTCGGGATTGTCGGGCGTGGACCATCACGCTTTCGCGTCGAGACGGCGCAACGCGCGTCTGATTCACAAGGCAATTGCGCAGCATTGACGATCACGCCAGCGACACTATACTAACGCGTATTAACGTCGTTATGACGAGTAAGGTTCTACGATGACAGAACGGGTAACGATGGGGTTCATGACCAGCCGGGGTCTGGAGGAAACGCCGGAAACGTTGAATGAAGCGCTGGACGCCGTTCTTCGGGGCATGGCGCCGACGGCCTATGAACCTGCGGCGAGTGGATTGACCGAGGCAGAACAACGCGTACTGCTGGAAGGAGGTCTGCGCCTCGATCGAGAGTCCGGTTCTGATCCCCTGGCCGATACGGTGGCCAGGTACGCAGCAATCGTCGTGCGCAGCCTTTCCAGCAGGAACGCGAGCGAGCGGCTGGGCGTGGCGACGAGCCGCATTCGTCAGATGGTCGGTGATCGTTCGCTCTACAGTTTCCTGCTGGACGGCACGCGACACATACCGGATTTCCAGTTCTCGGCCGAGGGTCTGGTACCAAACATCGCAAGCGTCAACAGGGTCCTCAACCCAAGCGCGCATCCGGTGGCGGTCTACAACTGGTATCACTCGCCCAATCCTGGTTTATTCGTGGACGGTGATGTAGAGCGAATCGTGTCGCCGCTCGATTGGCTCAATGCGGGGTACGAAATGAACAGGCTCCTGCTGATTGCGGCCGATCTATAGCGTCGCCGTCGCGTCTCGTAAGTCATCTGTCGTGGGCCGATAATCAAAATACGGGCCTTCAACACGCCGCATGCTTGAACAAATTCGCGCACCGACGCCGTGACCCTTTCTCCAAAACGTGGGACAAAACTGCCCCCTTCGCCAGATCGACAACTCCTGCGGCGACTGGTGCCGCCCATTTTCACGGTTTCGGCCGGGATGACCGTCCATCGAGTGTATTTCCGGGGCGGTCCGTACGCGTCGACCTGGAACTCGCTGCGATACTTCGGTCCGACCGGTGCCCGATTCGATCACCATGAACCGGACGCCGCCGGCCAACCCTTCATACAGGAGCGGGGCATCATCTACCTGGCCCGCGACGTTCCCACGGCGTTGGCGGAGGTGTTCCAAGTGGGCCGACTCGTCGACCGATATCGAAACCAGCCATGGCTTGTATCCTCCATGTTCGTTCGCGATGTCCGATTGCTCGATCTGACGGCGACCTTTTGCGCGCGCGCAGGCGGTTCGATGAAACTCGTCAGCGGACCGAGGACATACGCCCAAAACTGGTCTCGCGCCTTCTATGCATGCTACGGGGATATCGACGGCGTCTATTACCCTTCGTCCCTCACCAATCGCCCTGTGATCGCCCTTTATGAACGCGTACTGCCTGCTTCGCCATTCTCCCAGACGCCGGTCTTGCACCGTGCGCTGATCGACGCATTGCTTATCGATCCCATTCGTGGGGCGTGCAGAGATATCGGATACAACTACCTGTAGATCGAATTCCCGAGATCGCGTGGGACACTTCCCGGGGCAGTGCCTGGATCAATTCATGCGTTGAGCGGCGTCGAGCAGCGCCCGAATCGTCGCCTGCAGCCGTCGCCGTCCGCCGGGTCGCCAGCCGAGGGAGCGCAGGCCGGCGCAGCGCATGATGATGTCCGGCGGTGGCATCTCCGGCGGCAGCGTCGGTCGAGCCCCGTGAGCGATACCTTGGGTGGTGTACATGCGGTCGGCGATCTCGCGGGTGCTGACGACGAGGTCAGAACAGTTGAACGCGCGGCCGGCGACATCGGCTTCGCGCGCCGTGAGCAATTGCCACACGGCAGCGGCCACGTCGTCCCCATGCACTTCGGTCGATGTGCGCGCGGTCGTGACCGGTCGGCCCGCGACGACATCGCGCGCCATGTCGAACCACTTGCTGCGGGATGCGGGATGCGTGATCCCGTAGACCCCGGTGGGCCGTATGCATGTCGTACGCGGATACACGCCCGCAAGGCCTTCGAGGGCGACCTTGTGCGCGCCGTAGTGGGTGTCGGGAGAGGTCGGATGACTATCGCCGACTCGTGTCGCCGAGGGGCGACCGAAAACGGCGCGGCTGGACAGGACGACGACGCGGCCGACATCGCAGCCGTTCGCGGCGTGCAGCAGGCGCAGGCTTCCCAACAGGTTTGTCCTCCAATACCCCTCCACATCATTGCCCTCGCCGCCCCGATAAAGACCGGGAAGGTGATCGTAGGCGGAGTGCACGAGCGCATCCGCCCCCTGCAACAGCGAGTCCAGCGCCGCCTCCGTGTCCAGGTCGCCCTCGATCCAGGTGACGGGGAAGCCAAAACCCGTTCGGTCGCTCCCGGGACGCGCCAGCGCCACGATGTCGCAGCCCTCGCGGGCGAGGCGGGAGGCGATGAAGCGGCCGACGATCCCGCTCGCGCCGGTCAGCGCAACGCGCATGGAACGAATGTCGCCGGGAGCGTTCGCGACCGGAGGCGATCGTTCCATGCGCGACGAGCGGGGCCGGGCCACAGGCGGGCCGGAGGCACGGCTGTGGGGCACTCTCATGCGGTTGCCGGTGCGCGAATGTCGTCCGGAATCGGCCGACCTTCAAGCACCCGGTACCAGAGGTCGATCAACGGCGCGAGAGCTTCGCGCTTCGGGTGATCTCTCTGCCAGGGCTTTTCGTACTGGTAATGGACCAGCTTGATGCTTGGCCAATGCCACAGATCGGGCAGGTTGAAGAATATGTACTGCAGGACGTTGTACGTGTAGGGCAGTCCGTGCCAGTCCGGGTAGTAGGCTTCGAGGAACGTCTGGTCCGTTCGACGCCAGAACACTTCCGGGGTGTCCAGCCGCTCGAGCATGTCCTCGTAGGTCCGGCGGCTGGGTCTGGCAACGAAGACGCCGGAATTCATGCGGTGCATGTCTGCGAGCGTCTCGTAGAGGTTGGGAGCGGCGGAGAACTCGGGATAGCCGAACAGCTTGTCGACGTTGCGCACGACGATGGCGTCGGCGTCGATGAAGACGATGCGCTCGTACTCTTCGAGGCGCCACAACTCGAGCTTCATGAAGTTGTCGATGGGGTCGTGGAATTCGGGTTTCTCGCCCTTGGTGAACGGGCTCCTCGCATGCTGCGCCGCGCGGCTATGACGTGACTGGAAAGCCCTGGACATCGCCGGCTTTTCGGTTTCGCGGACGATGCATCCTTCGCCTTCCAGCGTGTCGAGCCCGGGCGTTCCGGGCTTGGCCATCACGATGAGAGGACAGGTGGCCGAGGCGCGCTTCAGCGAACGTGCCAGCGCCGTCGCTCCCAGCACGTAGTCGGAGTTGGTCACCAGGGTCGCGTAGGCGAACACGTGCAGCCTGTTTCGAGTGGGGCCGCGGGTGCGGGGGATGGTTGGGACGGGCCGGAAGTTTCCGGACTATCCGATCGCGTTGCCATTGCTGCCGGCGAGGCGTTCCGCCCGCTCCTTGCTCCACGCGGCGGTGCTGAGGATGCGGCTGCGGTCGATGCGGTGCGCGTACTTCTTCGCGACATCGACGAGTTCTTCCAGCAACCCCTCTTTCAGCGTCGTCGGTTGCAGACCCAGGTCGAGCAGCTGGTCGTTCCTCACCACGAGTTCGTTTTCCTCGGGCTCATTGCGCGGATTCGGCAGCCAGGCGACTTCGGCGCCGGTGAGGTCGCAGATCATGTGGGCGAGGTCGCGCAGGCGATAGGTCTCCGTCATCTGGTTGAATATCTGCGTGCGCGCGCCGCGTTCCGGAGGATTCTTCAACGCCAGTTCTATGCAGCGGACACAGTCCTGGATGTGGATGAACGCCCGCGTCTGGCCCCCTGTCCCATGCACCGTCAGCGGGTGGCCGATGGCGGCCTGGATCAGGAACCGGTTGAGCACGGTGCCGTAGTCGCCGTCGTAGTCGAAACGGTTGATGAGCTGCACGTGGCGGCGGGTCTGGTCGGTGTGGGTGCCCCAGACGATGCCCTGGTGCAGGTCGGTGACGCGCAGTCCGTCGTTCTTGGCGTAGAACTGGAACATGAGCTGATCCAGGCACTTGGTCATGTGGTAAATGCTGCCGGGGTTGGCCGGATAGAGGATGTCCAGCGTGGAGCTGCTGCCGTCGTCGAGACGGATGTCCACGGGCAGATAGCCTTCGGGAATCGTTGCACCGACGTTCGCATAGCCGTATACGCCCATGGTGCCGATGTGCACTAGGTGGGCGTCGAGAGAGAGTTCGACGAGGGCGTTCAGGACCTGGTGAGTGGCGTTGACGTTGTTCGAGACCGTGTAGTTCTTGTGCTGGTCGCTCTTCATCGAATAGGGGGCCGCGCGCTGCTTGGCCAGGTGCAGAACGGCGTCGGGGCGCAATTCGTCGAGCCAACTCTTCAAGCCGGAGTAATCGCTCGCCACGTCAATGCGTTCAAAACCGATGTCGTGGCCGGTGACTTCGCGCCACACGCGCCTGCGCTCCTGGATGGAGTCCATGGGCGTCAGGGACTGTACGCCGAGTTCCGTGTCGATCCACCGCCGACTGAGGTTGTCTGCGATGAATACTTCGAAGCCGAGATTGGAGAGGTGCAGCGTCGCTGGCCACCCGATGAACCCGTCTCCCCCCAAAACCGCGATTCGCATATCCCGACTCCGTCGATTATTCGCGTCTCTTGAAGCCTATCTTACCGCTTCGGGTCGGCGCGTTCGACGCTGGTGGCCGAGAGAATGTCCGGCCATGTCCGGCGCTCGCGATCGAACAGCATCCATGTGTGGCCGAGACCGAGGCAGGCGAGGCTCAGGATCGCGCCGGCGATCCTGAGGTGGGCCTGTCGCAGGCTGATGGGCGCATCGCCGTCCGTCACCCGCAGCCGCCATGCCAGCATGCCGAGCGTCTGGCCGCGACGTGTCCAGAAAAAGACGAAGAATGCGTACGCCTCGGCGGCAAGGAGAATCTGCACCCAGAAGCCGGAGACCGCCGTGCCCGCTGCGGCGACCAGCAGCACGACGGTCAGGATCCAGATGGCCAGGAGCACCAGGGCATCGTAGAGCATCGCCAGCAGTCGCAGGTGGAGCCCAGCGCTGTTGGCGGCCCGGGGCGTCACTGTACGGAAACGGTTGGAGTTGACTCGATTGCCGCCATGGATTTGCCAGCGTCTGTTTCCGGGGCGGGGAATGATACTCGAGGCAGGTCAGGCGACGAACGGTTTGACTTCTCGCCTGTGGCACCAGATATTTCTGATATGTCCAAAACTACCGAAGCAACGCTGCCGGCGGCAGTTGAGAACTTCATCCTCCGTTGGGGTGACATGGGCACGCACTGGGGGATCAATCGTTCGATCGCCCAGATTCACGCATTGCTGTACCTGTCCGAGCATGCGCTCACGGCGGAGCAGATCTCGAGCCAGCTCGGGATCGCTCGCTCCAACGTCAGCAACTCGCTGCGCGAGCTGGTGGTCTGGAAGCTGGTGCGCCGCGTCTCCGTGCGCGGCGACCGGCGCGACTATTTCGAGGCCGAGACGGACCTGTGGGAGATCGTCACGCGCATCGCCGAAGGCCGCAAGGCCCGTGAAATAGATCCGGTTCGCCTGGCGCTGAAGGAGTGCATCGCCGAAGCCGAGGCCGACCCCGAAGTGAGCGGCGTCGCCATGACGCGCCTCGCCGACATGATGGCGTTCATCGACACCATGAATCACTGGTATGCCCAGATGCTCACGTTGCCGAAAAGCAGCCTCGTGGCCCTGATCAGCATGGGCGCCCGGGTGGTCCGCGCGCTACGGCCCGGAAGCAGGATGGAGCGGACGAAAGAGTAGCGTACCGAGACCTGTGGACCCCTCCGGGCGCGCCGTGTTCCGCTCTCGCCCAGAGCCCACCTGTCATCCCGCGCCTCGATCGGCTGCTAGCCCGGAATCCCGCGCTCCGCTCGATACTGCCGCCAGCGTTCCGTGGCGGCCTGGATGTCGGCCAGCCGGGCGGACACGCCCGTGGCGAGTTCGGGATGGGTGAGTATGTACGCCTCGTTCTGCTGGATGGCATGGAGCGTCATGTCGCCCACAATGGCGGGGTCGAGCATGCTTTCCACAAATCGTTCGTAGGCTGCGAGGTCCATGGGTTCGACGACGTGCGACTTGGCGCGAAGAGTCTCTGGCCGGTTGCGTTCCGACGTGAAGATATGGGTCTTGACGAAGCCGGGACAGAGCACGGAAACGCCAATTTCGTGGGCGGCGAGCTCCGCCCGCATCGTTTCGGACAGCCCGACGACAGCGAATTTCGTGGTGTTGTAGACGCCGAATCCCGGCACGGCCACTAGTCCCGCCAGGGAGGCCGTGTTGACGATGTGGCCGCCTTCGCCGTGCGCGATGATGCGCTGGACAAACGTCTGTACGCCGTTGATCACGCCGTGCAGGTTGACGCCGACGGCCCAGTCCCAGTCGGCGAAGGACGTCTCTTCCAGCGGACCGGTGAGCCCGACGCCGGCATTGTTGCAGACGACATGTACGTTGCCGAATGCCCGCTCTGTCTCGTCGGCGGCCCGCGCCACCGATTCGCGGTCCGCGACGTCCACGCGCAGCGCGATAACTTGGGTGTTGTTCGGCGCGAAGGACGCGGCGGCCCGTTCGAGGGCGTGTTCCTCGATGTCCGCGATCGCGACTCTCATGCCGGCCGCGGAAAAGGACCGGGCCATGGCCAGGCCGATGCCGCTCGCCCCGCCCGTGATGAAGGCGACCTTGCCCGCTACGTCTCGCACGATTCGATCTCTTTGCGAACTTTCCTGCCGAAGTTGGATCGTACTACGTGGAGGCTATGAATCCGTCGGTGCGCATGGCCGTTGCATGAGATGAAATGGCCGACGAGGGCAGACAGGCGCGCGAGCGGGTTGAAATTCGTCGGCAACATTCTAAGAATATGCGCCGCTTTGAGTGAGCCGGGAAGATTCGAGTGATTGAAGCGCGGGAACTGACGCGGCGTTTTGGCGAAAACGTGGCGGCCGATTCGGTGAGCTTCACCATTGGGCAGGGCGAAATCGTCGGTCTGCTCGGCCACAACGGTGCCGGCAAGACGACGATCATGAAGCTCCTGACCGGTTTCCTCGAGCCGAGTTCGGGCTCGGCGGAGATAGACGGACAGGACGTGACCGAACACGCGGCCGAAGTACGGCGCAAGGTCGGCTACCTGCCGGAAACGGTGCCCCTGTATTCGGACATGACGGTCGTGGACTATCTCGAATTCGCGGCTACGGTTCGCGGCGTGCCAGCCACGGATCGATCGTCGGTCGTTCGCGGGGCGGTAAACGCGACCGGTCTGCACGAACGTGCTCTGGACGTCATCGACACGCTGTCCCGGGGTTTCAAGCAGCGCGTCGGTGTGGCCCAGGCGATTCTGCACGCGCCCCGATTCCTGATCCTGGACGAGCCGACGAGCGGGCTCGATCCGGCCCAGACGCAGGAGATGCGCGACCTGATCCGCCGATTGGCCGAATCCGCCACCGTCATCCTGTCGACGCACATCATGCAGGAAGTGGACGCCGTGTGTGACCGGGTGATGATCCTGCGGGCGGGCAAACTCGCCTTGGACGAGAAACTCGCCGACCTGCAGCAGAGTCAGCGCCTGTTCGTGGGAACGGACGCTACCGGCCAAGCCCTGAAGGAAGCGGTCGGTGAGCGGGTCGATGTGGATGCCACTGAAGGCGGCTGGTTCCTCGGCTTTGATCGGCCTCCCGGCGACGAAACTGCCGCCGAAATCGCAAGCTGCCTGGTTCGCGCCGGGATCGCGTTCCATGCGTTGCAAAGGGAGAAACGCGATCTTGAGACGGTTTTCCGCAGCGTGAGTGACACCGATGTCTGACGCTTCCTTGGAACGAATGCCTGCGGGGGGCGTCGGCGACCTGGCGCGGCTGTGGGACACGGTCCGCGCCATCCTCCGCAAGGAGCTTGCGCTCTTTTTCGGTTCGCCCATCGCGTACCTGTTTCTGCTCGCCTATCTCGGCGTGACGCTGTTCATCTTTTTCTGGGGGGAGGCGTTCTTCGCGCGCAACATCGCGGACGTGCGCCCGATGTTCGAGTGGCTGCCGATCCTGCTGGTCTTCCTGGCGGCGGCGCTGACGATGCGCATGTGGAGCGACGAGCGCCGCGTCGGCACGCTCGAGTTCGTGGTCACCGTGCCCACGAGCGCCTGGCAGTTCGCGCTGGGGAAATTTCTCGCCTGCTGGGCGCTGCTGGCGGTTGCCCTGGCGCTGACCCTGCCGCTCGCCGTTACGGTTGCGGTTATCGGCGACCTGGACTGGGGTCCGGTCTTCGCCGGCTATGTCGCAGCGCTGCTGCTTGGCGCGGCGTACCTGTCCATTGGCCTCTTCGTCAGCGCGAAGACCGACAACCAGATAGTCGCGCTGATTCTCGCCACCTTCTCCTGCGGCGCCTTCTACCTGATAGGAAGCCCTTTCATCTCGGAACTGTTCGACAACGAAGTCGGTGACGTGTTGCGCGCCCTCGGTACGGGTTCACGTTTCGAGTCCATCACGCGAGGCGTTCTCGACCTGCGCGACCTCTACTACTACGTGTCGATCATCGGCGTCTTCCTGGCGTTGAACGTCTACGCAATCGAAAGCCACGGCTGGGCCGATGACGGGCCGGAGGCGCGGCACCGCAACGCGCATCGCACGACGGCACTGATCGCGCTCAATTTCGTCGTCGCCAACTTCTGGTTGTTGGGACTCTCGGGAAATGCCGCGCTGCGGTGGGATGTGACGGAAGGAAGGCAGTTCTCGATTTCTGATGCCACCCGATCGTACCTGGCGCAACTGCAGGAGCCGATGCTTGTCCGGGGCTATTTCAGCGCCAAGACGCATCCGTTGCTTGCGCCGCTGGTGCCCGAGATGCGTGACCTGCTGACGGAGTACGAAGTCGCGGCCGACGGTCGCCTGCGGCTTGAACTGGTCGACCCCGCCGCATCCCCGGAAATGGAGGATGAGGCGAACTCGAAGTACGGCATCCGCCCGGTGCCCTTCCAGGTTGCCGACCGCTACCAGTCGAGTCTCGTGAGTTCGTACTTCGACGTGCTGATCCAGTACGGCGACGAGTATGAAGTGCTGGATTTTCGCGACCTGATCGAAGTCAAGGTGAGCGGCGAATCCGATCTCGACGTGCGTTTGCGCAACCCCGAGTACGACATCACGCGCGCCATCAAGAAAGTGCTGTACGGGTTTCGCGGCGGGGGTGACATATTCGACGCCATCAGCGACCCGGTCGAATTCACCGGATACATCTCCGCGGACGAGCGCCTACCCGCCGTCCTGGTGGACCTGAAGGCCGAACTCGGCGTGGTGCTCGACGAGATGATCGCCGAGTCGGGCGGGAAGCTCACCTCCTCGATACGCGACCCGGATGCCGGTGACGGCGCGCTCGCGACGGAGATCGCCGAGCGCTACGGGTTTACACCGATGGCGGCAAGCCTGTTCGATCGCGAGACGTTCTTCTACTACCTGACCCTTTCGGACGGAGAAACCGTCGTGCAGATACCGATACCGGAGTCGCTCGATGCCGAAGGACTGAAGCGTGGCCTCGGTGAGGGGCTGAAACGGTTTGCCGAGGGCCTCTTGAAGAGGGTCGCGATTCACCTTCCGCCCGCGCCGAATCCGTACATGCAGCAACAGATGCCGATGCCGCAGGGGGATCAGTTCGAAAGCCTGCGAAGCTTCCTGACCGTGGACTTCGACGTCGCGGCGGCGGATCTTGGTTCGGGCGAACTGGGCGCCGGATCGGGCGTGCTGCTGGTCGTGGACCCCGGAGCGCTGGGGGCGAAGGAGGTCTTCGCGATCGACCAGTTTCTCATGCGCGGAGGCACGGTCGTGGTGGCGGCCGGCGCGTTCGAAGTGCGCCTGAGTCCGCAGTCGCTCATGGCGATGTCGAAGAATACCGGGCTCGACGACTGGCTCGCGCATCACGGCGTTTCGATCGACAAGTCCTTCGTCATGGATGCCGCCAACTCGGCCTTCCCGGTGCCGGTGTGGCGAGAGGTGGGAGGTTTCAGCTTCCAGCAACGCGTCATGCTCGACTATCCGTACTTCGTCGATGTGCGCGACGAGGGGCTGAACCAGGACTTCATGCCGGTCTCGGAATTGCCGCAGGTGACGTTTGCCTGGGGGTCGCCGGTGGATATCAACGCCGAAGTCAATGCTGAGCGCGCTGTCACGGCGCTGCTAAGGAGTTCCCCGGCGGCGTGGCGCTCCACGTCGACGGATGTGATGCCAAACCTGGGCGAAGACGGCGACGTGCCGTTCGCCCCGAGCGGAGAGGTCGGAGTCGTGACGTTGGCGGGGATGATCGAGGGACGCTTCGACTCGTTCTTCGACGAGTCGCCGCTGCTCGTGGAAGAAGAGGCGGAAGAAGCCCCGGTGGAGGATGACGCGCCAGGAACCGGAGACGTGGGCCTGGACCCGGAAACGGACGAAGCGGAGGCCGAAGAAGATGGCATAGGCGCCGTGACCAGCGTTATCGAGCGCTCGCCGGAGTCGGCCCGGCTGATCGTGATCGGGTCGAGTTCATTCCTTGCGGATCAGACCCTCGGCATGATCGGTTCCGCCGACGGCACGCGGTATGCGAACTCGGTCCAGCTCATCGCAAATCTCGTCGACTGGGCCGTGGAAGACCAGGCCCTCCTGACTATTCGCGGCCGGGGCCACTTCAATCGAACGCTCCCGCCGATGGATGAGAACGCCCAGCGCGTATGGGAGTACATCAACTACGCCATCGCGGTGATCGCCGTCTTCGGCGTGTTTGTCCTCCAGGTCGCATGGCGCTCGCGGCGTCGTCGACGGCAGGCGGCATGGCTTCAGTGATCGGAGGAAAGGCGGAATGAACCGACAGACGATCCTGGGAGCCGTCCTGCTCGCGCAACTGATCATCGTCGCGTTGGTCTGGGGCTTGCAGTCCCGTCCTGGAGACGCGCCACCCGTTTTCCTGAGCTTTGACGCCCAGGGTGTCGATACGCTGACTGTCGCCGACGCCGACAGCACCGTGACGGTCGCGCGCGTTGATGGCGAATGGCAATTGTCTGACGGCTCGCCGGACGGCCTGCCCGCTGATGCAGGAAAGATCGACGGTGTGCTGCAAAAGCTGTCCGAAGTGGGCGCCGGCTGGCCCGTGGCCACGAGCGAGTCGGCCATGGAACGGTTCGAAGTCGTCGAAGACGCGCACCAGCGCCACGTGACGATCGGGGCGGGCGACGAGACATTGGCCGACATTTACCTTGGGACGTCGCCTACATTCGGAAAGGTGCATGCGCGCCATGCCGCGGGCGGGCCGGTCTATGCAATCACGTTCTCGAACTACGAAGCGGGTGCGAAGCAATCCGACTGGTTGCAGAAGTCGCTGCTTCAGCCGGACGGGGAAATGCAGTCCGTCGCGCGCAGGTCGGCGGATGCCGAGTGGACGCTCACATCGACCGAGGCCGGTTGGGCGGCAACCGATGGCGTGGAACTCGACCAGGACGAGACGAACACGTTCGTCGACCGTATTCGCAGCCTCAACGTGCTGGATCTTGTCGATACGGAGTTGCCGCCGGAACCTGGTGTGCGGTTCGTCATCGCCGACGATGCGGGGTCTCACGAGGTCGCGTTGTTCGCCCTCGAGGATGATGAGTACGCTGCGACGTCCAGCCGGTTCGATGGCGTTTTCGGCGTTTCGTCCTACATCGCGGAACAGCTCAGCGTCCCGCTAGAGGACCTCGCTGTCGAAGCGGACGAGACCGGCGAAGACGTCGAGGGGAGCGCAGAGTCGTCTCCCGCGGGCGGGGAGGACGATAGTTAGTCGTCGACTCCCCCCGGATAGTCGTTTTGGCGCGGGTCGCGACCGCGCGCGCGGGAAGAGTCGCCCCGGCGCCCGCGCCGATCACGCGCCCCCGGTCGAGATCTCGCCTCGGCGGAGAGCGTGGCGACGTACTCGACACCGTCGGTCGCGACGGGCCTGCCCTCCTCGAATCTTGGGGCGTAGCGGTACTTTCGGATCATCGTGATGGCGACGTCGTTGAGCGCCTTTTCGGAAGACTGGGTAATGGCGGCATTGCGCACGAAGCCCCGCTCGTCGATCGTGAACTCGAGCGCGACTTCTCCCGAAAGCTCGTCGTCGATTGCCTCTTGGGAAAACACTGGCCTCGCCCTGTAGATGGGCCTGGGCGGTTGCGACCATGGCTGGCGGGCGCCCAGGGCCAGGCAGTGTTCGGTCGCGAGTTCGGGCTGCTCCATGTTCTCGTAGGTCTCGACGAGACGTTGTCGGATGGTGCTCTCCATCTGTCGCATGGGATCGTCGTCCGTCTCGAACGCGACGAGAGAGCCATTGAAATGCTCGGCGGCCTTTTCGAACTGTTGCCTTCCCGCCGCCCACATGGCCATGTGGAAGGAAGAGAGCCCGAGCCGCAGGTCGTTTTCTTGCAGTTCTTCCGCGTAGATCGCGTGGGCGCTCTGGATGTATTGCTCCGCGAACCGAATGCCCCCGCGTTGCAGCAGGTCGCGGGCGATATCGAAGCACTGCTCGGCGCGATACAGCTTGCTCTCGTGATTGCCCGCCAGCCAGGAGGCGCGGCTGAAATGCTCGAGCGCTTCCCTGGGCCGCTGGGGGTCGAACTTCATGCGGCCAAGCTGGACCAGGGCGGGTACGAGTTCGATGGCATCGGTGCCGTAGTGGTCCTCCAGGACCGCAAGCTTTCCCCGCAGAACCCTCCTGGATTGCCTGTAGTCTCCGGAGTCGTTCAGCAGGACGGCATAGTTGACTGCAAGGTTCGCCGTGTTGACGTTCCTTTTCCCGAACAGCTTCGAGCCCAGCGTGTAGGCTTGTTCTGCAGCGTCCTGGGCCTTGGAGGTTTCCTTGGCTTCCATGTGCTGCTTGTATTGTTGGTAGACGCGCTGGAACTCGGCGTTGTCGTCGGCGTTGCCGGTCGACGCGTGAGCCAGGAGAAATGACGCCAGCGCGATTGTCGTGAACGACTTGATCGGGTAAGACATGAGACCCCCCACCGACTTCGGAACCCTCGAATATATCTGATGCGACGATTCGCGTCACAGGCTTTCCGGGTCGGACTGTTATGCATGGCCCCGGCGGCGACGGTGTTTCCCGTGACCTCGGTTCTCGCCGAGCCGGTGACTCTGACGGACACGCTTGCCCTGCAACTGGAGTACAAGGTGTTCATGCGGGGCATACGGGTCGGCGTGGCACGTATCCACGCCGAGACCGGTGACGGTCGGTATCGCCTGTGCGGGCACATGCACACGACGGACATCTGGGCTCGAATCGCGCCCTGGGAAGCGCGCTTCGACGTCCGGGGGCGTATCGAAGAAGCGCGCGCGGTACCGGAATCGTTTCGCATGCATGAACTCGCACGAAAGAAAAGGAGCCGGCTAATCCACGTCGCGGAAGGTGTGCTGCGCCAGGTGCGAGACGGTGAGCCGCAAGAGGATCAACCGGCGCCCGAGGGCGTAGACTTCATTTCTTTTTTTTGGGTGACGGCGCGGTGCGGCGAAGAACTCGTGCTCAACAACGGGCGCAAGAGCTACGCGATGTTCCTGGGTAAACGCAGCGCCGGTGACGACGGCGCGGAACGCTGCGACTACGAGGTTCCCGACGAAGACGGCAAAGTGTCGCCCGCCCGCCTGGAAATCGTCGCCCGCCACGGTCGACGCGTGCCGCAGACAGTCACGATGCCCGCGAAACTGCAGCGACAGCTCAGGCTGGTCGACGTGTCGATTCCTAAAGACCCGTCCGACCACCGAGCCATGGCCTGTTCGTTGTCGGACCCGGCCGCCGACGCGCGCGACAGGTCGACGGAGACTGTTCATAATCCGCCCTCTTGAGCAATCGGCACGGACAGCGGATGGGGTCTCTTCGAAGCTGGCGTAGCGGCGGTCGTCACCTCGCGCAGCATCCCCTCTTCGCGAGGATGGGGTCTTGAGCGACGTCTTTCTCGGGGATCCCCCGCCGCGAGACGGCGGGTTGATCGAGTGGTTCGCTCACAACACCGTCGCGGCGAACCTGATCATGCTGCTCATGCTCGTCGGTGGGTTCTTCGCCGGATCGCAACTCACGGCGCAAATATTCCCGACCATTGATCCGCAGGTGATCAATGTCCGGGTGGCCTATCCGGGGGCGACGCCGACAGAGGTGGAGGAGGGCATCACCCGACGCGTGGAGGAAGCCGTATTCGGGATAGACGGCGTCGACCGCGTCCTTTCCAAGGCCTCCGAGAATGTCGGCACGGTGACCGTCGAACTGAAGGACTTCGTCGACGCGGCGCGCGTCCACGACGATGTCGAATCGGCCGTGCAGCGAATCTCGGACTTTCCGCCGGAGGACGCCGAGCAACCCAGTGTCGTTCGCGCGGAGACCATCAGCGACGTCATGACAATGGTGGTGTCCTCCGAACTGTCGGAAGCGGAACTGAGGCGCGGTGCCGAACTGCTGGAACAGGAACTGCTCGCGCTGCCGTCGGTCTCGCTCGTTTCGCTCGTGGGCACCCGCGATTACGAGATTTCCATCGAGGTGCGCGAGGAGGCGTTGCGCCGATACAACCTGAGCATTCAACAGGTGGCTCAGGCGGTGGGCAGGGCGTCACTCAACCTGTCGTCTGGCGAGTTGCGCACGGCGGGCGGCGACCTGCTGTTGCGTACCAACGCCAAGCGGGAGCGGGGCGAAGAATTCGAGGACATCGTCGTCCGCTCGGCGCCGGATGGGGCGGTGCTTCGACTGCGGGATGTTGCCAACATCCGCGACGGCTTCGCCGATGTGGATCTCATCCACGAGTACAACGGCCGGCAGAGTGTATTCGTGCAGGTACAGAAATCCGAAGCCGAGGATGCGCTGGTCATCGCAGAGGACATCAAGGAACTTCTCGCGGACTATCGGCCGTCCCCCGGTATCGATGTGGCGGTGTGGGAAGACCAGACCGAGATCCTCAAGGACCGGATCAGCCTTCTCGTACGGAACGGGTTGCTCGGTTTTACGCTGGTGTTCCTGTTCCTGGTCGTGATGCTGGACCTGCGGCTTGCGCTATGGGTCGCGATGGGCGTGCCGATATCGTTTCTCGGCGCGTTCCTGTTCTTCGACTTTCTCGACGTGAACATCAACATGGTGTCGCTGTTCGCACTGATCATGGTGATCGGCATCGTCGTCGATGACGCAGTGGTGGTGGGGGAGAACATCTCCTCGCAATGGGACGCGGGCCATGTCGGGCCCCAGGCGTCCATCGCGGGTACGCACGGAGTGCGGAGTCCGGTGCTCGTGGGCGTCCTGACGACGATGGCCGCGTTCGCTCCGCTTGCGTTCGTCACCGGGACCTTCGGTCAGATTCTCGGGGTGGTGCCGCTGGTTGTGGTGACCGTGCTTGCCATGTCTCTCATCGAAGCGTTCTTCATCCTGCCCGCGCACCTGGCGCATCCGGGAACCTGGAGCCGATGGCCTCTCGACGCGTTTCAGGCGGCGGTGGCCGGCGCGGTACGGCGCTTTCGCGACAACCGCCTCGTGCCCGCCATCGAAACCGCTGTCCGCCATCGTTACGTGACGCTGCTCGGCGGGATGGTGCTGCTTGCCGTGGCGGCGTCGCTGATGCTGAGCGGGACAGTGAGGTTCCTGTTCTTCCCGACGCTGGAATCAGACGGCATGCGGGCGGACATCGAGTTCCCGGTGGGAACGCCATTCGCGGCGACGCGCGCGGCCGCAGAAAAGATCGTCGCTGCCGCACACGCCGTCAACGAGGATGTGGGTGGAACGTCGATGCGCGCGTTGAGCGTTACCGTCGGTGGCCGGCCGGGAGAGTTCACCGGCCCGGGCGGTACCGAGACGATGCGGATCGCGAGCCACATCGCCACGGTCCAGGTGCAACTGCATCGTGAGCCGTTGCGCACGCTGGCGGCCACGGAACTGGAACGCCTGTGGCGCGTGAAGGCAGGCGACGTGCCCGGCGCGGAAAGGTTGACGTTCTCGGCGGAGTTTGCCGGGCCCGGCGGGGCAGACGTGGAATACGAACTGGCCCACCAGGACGACGCGACGCTGTCGGCGGCGGTAGACGACCTGAAGGAAGCCTATCGACGGTATCCGTCGATGTACGAGATTCAGGACTCCGACAGTCCGGGCAAGCGCCAGTACGACATTGAGCTGACTCCCGCTGGCGAGGCGGCGGGACTTACCCCGACCGATATCGCACGGCAACTGCGCGGCAACTTCTTCGGCGCCGAAGTGCACCGGATCCAGCGGGGACGCCAGGAGCTCAAGGTCATGGTGCGGTATCCCCCGGAACAACGTCAGAGCGCGCAGGATTTCTTCAATGTCAGGGTACGCCTGGCCGATGGAGCCGAAGCGCCCCTCTCGGCGGTCGCGCGCGTGACCGAGTCCCGTGGCTACTCGTCCATCGATCGGGTCAATGGCCTGCGCGTCGTTACCGTTACGGGTGAGGTGGATACGGCAATGGCGACGCCGACAGAGGTGAATAACAGCATTCAGCAGGATGTGCTGCCCGAGCTGGTGAGCCGGTATCCGGGATTGCAGGTCGCGCAGGCGGGTTTTGGCATGGAACAGTCCCGTGACCTGGGCGCGCTGGGACACCTGACCCTCGTGGCGCTGTTGGTGATCTTTGCCTTGCTGGCATCGCAGCTTCGAAGCTACGTTCAGCCATTCATCATCCTGGCCGCAGTGCCGTTCGGCGCGGCGGGCGCGCTGATCGGCCACTTCCTCCTGGGCTACGATCTGTCGTTCATATCGATCTTCGGCATGGTGGCGCTCGCCGGCGTGGTGGTGAACGACTCGCTGGTGCTGGTCGACCGCTACAACAGGCTGCGCCGGGAATCCGGGGCATCGGCGATCGAGGCGGTGGTTACCGCCGCGCGGCTGCGTTTTCGCGCCGTTTTCCTGACCACGGCGACGACCGCCCTCGGCTTGACGCCGATGCTGTTCGAGACCAGCACCCAGGCGCAGTTCCTGATCCCGATGGCGGTAAGCCTGGCGACGGGCATCGTGTTTGCGAGCGTCGTCATCCTGTTTCTCGTGCCGGCGCTGGTCATCGTGCGCGAAGATTTCCGCCGCGCGCCTGCAGGATTGCAACGTGCCCCCGTGGAGGGTTCCGCCGCCTCGTAGTGGAGGATTGCGGCAGCGGCGGTCTTCAGGCCCGGTTCAGGGCCTTGCAGACGTTGTACGCGCCCCTCGAAACGTGGGAGAAGAAGCCGGCGGGTACCAGAATCGGGCGGCGGCGCGGAATCAGTTCGCCGGCATCCAGGTCCTCGATGGCGGCCAGGGTTCGTTGCAGGCTGATCTCGGCAAGTTCGTAGCTCCGCTCGTCGTTCAGGTCCAGTCCGCCGGTGGTGATGATGGCCGTGATGAGGCGCCCCAGGATGTTGTTGCGATACAGTCCCCAGCATTCCTCGAACGTGAGGTCACTTGCGCCCATGCTGCGAACGATTTCGTGGTGCTCCATGACCGCTTCGCGCTCCACCTGGCGGCGAACGTCACTGGTAACGCTCGTCGCAAGAAAGTACGCCACGTCGTAGAGTCCGCTCTGGATCGAGCTAACCTGCCAGTCGATGACGGCAAACTCCTCATTGTCGCCAAAGAACATGTTGTCGAGGCGAAAGTCCCCGTGGGTGAAGGTCATGGGTCCGGCGGCGAGGATGCCCATGTGTTCGGCCACGCATGGGCCATAGGACTCGGCGATCTGCCGGGTCTCCTTCGAGAACATCCGGTCGAAAAGACGCATCGTCGTCAGGAGGTTTGCGAGATAGACGGTTTGCACCAAGGGCCTGTACTTCGCGCTCAGATCTTGTCGAGCGCCTGACAGGTCCGGGTGACCGGCTTTGTTCCAGTAGTGTCCATGCAGCTCGGCAATTCCGCGAACGGCGCGTCTTGCCTGCTGCGCCGAAGCTCCGACGATCTGGTCTGCGGCTTTCATCGCGCCCAGGTCTTCGAGCACGAGGACGAACCGATGGCTTCGCGCCTCGAAGTCGCCGTATAGCAGCGTCGGCGTCTGTAACGGAACGTGCGCTCCGAGGCGGTCGTAGTAGTCGTACTCGCGCTTGTACAGATCGAACCGCTTGCACAGGCGCCGGCTCTTCAGTTCTGAACTGGGCAGTTTGAC